>NZ_LJIZ01000034.1 GCF_001420605.1 Bacillus sp. FJAT-25509 | reverse complement strand
TTTAAAATTAGTTAAGTTAGAAAGGGCGCACGGTGGATGCCTTGGCACTAGGAGTCGATGAAGGACGGGACTAACACCGATATGCTTCGGGGAGCTGTAAGTAAGCTTTGATCCGGAGATTTCCGAATGGGGGAACCCACTACTCGTAATGGAGTAGTATCTTTACCTGAATACATAGGGTACTGAGGACAGACCCAGGGAACTGAAACATCTAAGTACCTGGAGGAATAGAAAGCAATAGCGATTTCCTGAGTAGCGGCGAGCGAAACGGAAGATAGCCCAAACCAAGAGGCTTGCCTCTTGGGGTTGTAGGACACTCTATACGGAGTTACAAAGGAACGGGGTAAATGAAGCGACCTGGAAAGGTCCGTCAAAGAAGGTAAAAACCCTGTAGTTGAAACCTCGTTCCCTCTTGAGTGGATCCTGAGTACGGCGGAACACGTGAAATTCCGTCGGAATCTGGGAGGACCATCTCCCAAGGCTAAATACTACCTAGTGACCGATAGTGAACCAGTACCGTGAGGGAAAGGTGAAAAGCACCCCGGAAGGGGAGTGAAAGAGAACCTGAAACCGTGTGCTTACAAATAGTCAGAGCTCGTTAACGAGTGATGGCGTGCCTTTTGTAGAATGAACCGGCGAGTTACGATCCCGTGCAAGGTTAAGTTGAAGAGACGGAGCCGCAGCGAAAGCGAGTCTGAATAGGGCGATATAGTACGTGGTCGTAGACCCGAAACCGAGTGATCTACCCATGTCCAGGATGAAGTTCAGGTAACACTGAATGGAGGTCCGAACCCACGCACGTTGAAAAGTGCGGGGATGAGGTGTGGGTAGCGGAGAAATTCCAATCGAACTCGGAGATAGCTGGTTCTCCCCGAAATAGCTTTAGGGCTAGCCTTATGTGTTAGAGTCTTGGAGGTAGAGCACTGATTGGACTAGGGGCCCCCAACGGGTTACCGAATTCAGTCAAACTCCGAATGCCAATGACTTATCCATAGGAGTCAGACTACGAGTGATAAGATCCGTGGTCAAGAGGGAAACAGCCCAGACCGCCAGCTAAGGTCCCAAAGTATACGTTAAGTGGAAAAGGATGTGGAGTTGCTTAGACAACCAGGATGTTGGCTTAGAAGCAGCCACCATTTAAAGAGTGCGTAATAGCTCACTGGTCGAGTGACTCTGCGCCGAAAATGTAACGGGGCTAAACGTATCACCGAAGCTGCGGATTGATACCGTATGGTATCAGTGGTAGGGGAGCGTTCTAAGGGCGTTGAAGCTAGATCGTAAGGACTGGTGGAGCGCTTAGAAGTGAGAATGCCGGTATGAGTAGCGAAAGACGGGTGAGAATCCCGTCCACCGTATGCCTAAGGTTTCCTGGGGAAGGCTCGTCCTCCCAGGGTTAGTCAGGACCTAAGCCGAGGCCGAAAGGCGTAGGCGATGGACAACAGGTTGATATTCCTGTACCACCTCATTTCCGTTTGAGCGATGGAGGGACGCAGAAAGATAGGGTAAGCGCGCTGCTGGATATGCGCGTCCAAGCAATTAGGCTGATGTGTAGGCAAATCCGCACATCATAAGGCTGAGTTGTGATGGCGAGGGAAATATAGTACCGAAGTTCCTGATTCTACGCTGCCAAGAAAAGCTTCTAGCGAGGAAATAGGTGCCTGTACCGCAAACCGACACAGGTAGGCGAGGAGAGAATCCTAAGGTGAGCGAGAGAACTATGGTTAAGGAACTCGGCAAAATGACCCCGTAACTTCGGGAGAAGGGGTGCTCTTTTGGGTGTATGCCCGGGAGAGCCGCAGTGAAAAGGCCCAAGCGACTGTTTAGCAAAAACACAGGTCTCTGCGAAGCCGCAAGGCGAAGTATAGGGGCTGACGCCTGCCCGGTGCTGGAAGGTTAAGAGGAGGGGTTATCCCTTACGGGAGAAGCTCTGAATTGAAGCCCCAGTAAACGGCGGCCGTAACTATAACGGTCCTAAGGTAGCGAAATTCCTTGTCGGGTAAGTTCCGACCCGCACGAAAGGCGTAACGATTTGGGCACTGTCTCAACCATAGACTCGGTGAAATTATAGTACCTGTGAAGATGCAGGTTACCCGCGACAGGACGGAAAGACCCCGTGGAGCTTTACTGCAGCTTGATATTGAATTTTGGTACAGCTTGTACAGGATAGGTAGGAGCCTGAGAAGCCGGAGCGCTAGCTTCGGTGGAGGCGTCGGTGGGATACTACCCTGGCTGTATTGAAATTCTAACCTAGAGCCGTTATCCGGCTCGGAGACAGTGTCAGGTGGGCAGTTTGACTGGGGCGGTCGCCTCCTAAAGAGTAACGGAGGCGCCCAAAGGTTCCCTCAGAATGGTTGGAAATCATTCGAAGAGTGTAAAGGCATAAGGGAGCTTGACTGCGAGACCTACAAGTCGAGCAGGGACGAAAGTCGGGCTTAGTGATCCGGTGGTTCCGCATGGAAGGGCCATCGCTCAACGGATAAAAGCTACCCCGGGGATAACAGGCTTATCTCCCCCAAGAGTCCACATCGACGGGGAGGTTTGGCACCTCGATGTCGGCTCATCGCATCCTGGGGCTGTAGTCGGTCCCAAGGGTTGGGCTGTTCGCCCATTAAAGCGGTACGCGAGCTGGGTTCAGAACGTCGTGAGACAGTTCGGTCCCTATCCGTCGTGGGCGCAGGAAATTTGAGAGGAGCTGTCCTTAGTACGAGAGGACCGGGATGGACACACCGCTGGTGTACCAGTTGTTCTGCCAAGAGCATGGCTGGGTAGCTATGTGTGGAAGGGATAAGTGCTGAAAGCATCTAAGCATGAAGCCCCCCTCAAGATGAGATTTCCCATAGCGTTAAGCTAGTAAGACCCCTGAGAGACGATCAGGTTGATAGGTCAGAGGTGGAAGCGTGGTGACACGTGGAGCTGACTGATACTAATCGGTCGAGGACTTAACTAACNGACTGATACTAATCGGTCGAGGACTTAACTAACAAGTTTGATAATGACATTATCTAGTTTTGAAGGTACAAAAATTACTATAAAAAATTTCATAAAGTTGTTGACTTTTAAATGAAATTTGATATAATGATTAATGTCCTAAATAAAATGAATCAAGTGATGATAGCGAAGAGGTCACACCCGTTCCCATACCGAACACGGCAGTTAAGCTCTTCAGCGTCGATGGTAGTTGGGGGTTTCCCCCTGTGAGAGTAGAACGTCGCTTGGTTTTAAGTTTATTCCGCAGTAGCTCAGTGGTAGAGCACTCGGCTGTTAACCGAGTGGTCGTAGGTTCGAACCCTACCTGCGGAGCCATTTTTAACTTAATGCTTCCATAGCTCAGCAGGCAGAGTACTTCCATGGTAAGGAAGAGGTCACCGGTTCGAGCCCGGTTGGAAGCTTAGGAAAAGTTGTACTGGCCCGTTGGTCAAGCGGTTAAGACACCGCCCTTTCACGGCGGTAACACGGGTTCGAGTCCCGTACGGGTCACCATTTATATTACGGAGGATTAGCTCAGCTGGGAGAGCACCTGCCTTACAAGCAGGGGGTCGGCGGTTCGAGCCCGTCATCCTCCACCATCTAATTTAATAAATACCGGAGGGGTAGCGAAGTGGCTAAACGCGGCGGACTGTAAATCCGCTCCCTGTGGGTTCGGCGGTTCGAATCCGTCCCCCTCCACCATTTATTGTTGGGCTATAGCCAAGCGGTAAGGCAACGGATTTTGATTCCGTCATGCCCTGGTTCGAATCCAGGTAGCCCAGCCATTTTTTTATTTAATCGTAATTTATTACGAGCCATTAGCTCAGTAGGTAGAGCATCTGACTTTTAATCAGAGGGTCGAAGGTTCGAATCCTTCATGGCTCACTCTTTTTTTTTATGTGCGGAAGTAGTTCAGTGGTAGAATACAACCTTGCCAAGGTTGGGGTCGCGGGTTCGAGCCCCGTCTTCCGCTCCATTCGCATATATTTT
This sequence comes from Bacillus sp. FJAT-25509, assembly GCF_001420605.1. Lineage (GTDB taxonomy): Bacteria > Bacillota > Bacilli > Bacillales > Bacillaceae_G > Gottfriedia. The sequence goes on along the minus strand of NZ_LJIZ01000034.1, from coordinate 62,279 downwards.
TATATAGTGGGGCCTTAGCTCAGCTGGGAGAGCGCCTGCCTTGCACGCAGGAGGTCAGCGGTTCGATCCCGCTAGGCTCCACCAATATACATAAAGTTAAACCTTAGTCATTTGACTAAGGTTTTTTGTTGTATATAATCATATGATATAGCAATTAATAAGCTCAAAATGCATATGTATACAAAAAAATGTCGAGTTGACCCATTTGTTTCAAAAGATTTAAACTATTAATATAATTAATAGCTTTAACAGTCAAAAAATTATATTTTTTCAAAAACAAGTAAGCGTTTTCTTTTATGAAATCAGTCGATGGGGGAAATAAAAATGTTAAAAGATATTTCAATTATTGGAGTACCATTAGATTTAGGACAAACTAGACGTGGGGTAGATATGGGGCCAAGTGCAATTAGATATGCACAGTTGCACGAACGTATTGAAAGAATGTCTTATCAAGTAGAAGACTTAGGCGATATTTTAGTAGAACGTACACCAGTTAAAGAAGATAATTCAGAACATAATTTAAAGAACTTAAAATCTGTAAAAGAAACATGTGAAAAGCTTGCTGCTGAAGTTGATGAAGTTATTAAAAGAAACAGAATGCCACTAGTACTTGGCGGTGATCATAGTATTGCAATCGGTACATTAGCAGGTGTATCAAAACATTATAATAATCTTGGATTAATTTGGTTTGATGCACATGGAGATTTAAATACTGCTGAAACATCTCCTTCTGGTAATATTCATGGTATGTCTTTAGCTGTTTCATTAGGTTACGGTCACGACTTATTAACGAAAATAGGTGGTTACTTCCCTAAAGTAAAACCAGAGAACGTAATCATTATTGGTGCACGTGATCTTGATGAAGGCGAAAGAGCAATTATTAAAGAATTAGGAATTAAAGTTTATACAATGCATGAAATTGATAAATTAGGAATGACAAAAGTAATGGAAGAAAGCATTGATCACTTGAAAGGGTGTGACGGTGTACACTTATCATTAGATCTTGATGGCCTAGATCCAATTCACGTTCCTGGTGTTGGTACACCTGTTCCTGGAGGAATCACTTATAGAGAAGGTCACTTAGCGATGGAAATGTTATCAGATGCTGATATTATTACATCAATTGAATTCGTAGAAGTTAATCCTATATTAGACGAAAGAAATCGAACAGCAATCGTAGCCGTTGCATTAATAGGCTCATTATTAGGTGAAAAGTTACTATAATTATTTCAAAAATAAAAAGCTAGCATTCGCTAGCTTTTTTACGTTGTAGAAAAACAACCTTGTCAATTAAATTACCAAATTTTCGTAGAAGGAGTAGAGTGACGTTGATTTCCACTACAGGATGCTCGCTTTCCATGGGGCGAGATTCTTTAGCCTCCTCGGCGAGCCTGCGGGGTCTCAGCCTTCCCGCATATCCCATAGGAGTCGAGCACCCCTTTCGTTCCAATCAACATATTCATCAAAAAAAGTGTGTAATAAAACCTATTCAAATTGCCTTTACTTAGAGTTTCCAAACAGTTGTTTATTAATCAGTTTGGAGGTCAATTAATATCGAACATTAATTAATAAGCTAATCAATTGAATTTGCTTTTCTAAAAATTAGCTCATAATATTTTTAACTTCTAAAAAAACTTACTAGTGTTATTGGAATCATAAAATTGCTCAAACATATTAAAATTTAAAATCATTAATAGACCATCCAAAAAATGATAATTTCATCATTAATAAATGTTCAATTAATGTCCGTTTTCCCTATTGACCATTTTATATTTCAACACTCTGAAGAACTGTCTTTCAAAAAAGAATTAATTGTTGTCTATTCTTCTACGAATTTAGACAACTAATATATATAATTCTGTAATTTTGTTTAATATAACTAAAATAGTCGTTAAAGTATTGTTAATATAATTCATAACTCACAAATTTTGTGTATTGCAAAAATATGGTATAATACTCAAGATACAGTTTTATTCTATAGAATTTGGAGGGTAAAAGATGCCTTCTTTACATATGAATTTTTTACAGTACTTACAGAATGGATTAGACATACTAATAGTTTGGTTTGTTATTTATAGATTAATTATCATTATTCAAGGGACAAAGGCAGTCCAACTCTTAAAAGGTGTAACAATCATTATTGTCGTAAAAGTATTAAGCAGCCTATTCGGCTTGCATACTTTACAATTTTTAATGGATCAAGCATTAACATGGGGATTCTTGGCGGTTATTATTATCTTCCAACCAGAGTTAAGGAGAGCACTAGAACAGCTCGGACGTGGACGTTTCTTCTCTAGGACGACAGGTAGTGGGATTAATGACCGAAATGATATTGTTGAGAACATTGCAAAAGCCACTGAATACATGGCTAAACGAAGAATAGGTGCACTTATATCATTTGAGAGACAAACAGGTATGGGTGACTATATAGAGTCTGGTATTCGAATGAATGCTAATTTATCATCAGAATTACTGATTAATATCTTTATACCAAATACACCTCTACATGACGGAGCGGTAATTATACAAGGTGAAAAGATTACAGCAGCAGCCTGTTACTTACCTTTGTCTGAGAGTGCATTTATTTCAAAGGAATTGGGAACGAGACATCGAGCTGCAGTTGGAATCAGTGAAGTTACTGACAGTATTACGATTGTAGTTTCCGAGGAAACAGGTGCAGTTTCAGTTGCAAGGAACGGAAATCTATACAGAGAATTATCAAAAGACGAGCTTATAAATTTATTAAATACTGAACTAAAATCACCAGAAGAGTCCACTACATCTAAATGGAATTGGAAGGTGAAACGTAATGGATAATTTTATGGATAATCGTTGGATATTAAGAGGAATCGCTTTATTAGTAACATTATTACTTTTTATGTCTGTCAATCTAGTCCCACAATCAAGTTCATCGGGCTTAGGAGACATACCGTTTGTTAATAATAAAGAATTAGTGCGAGATGTACCAGTAACACCTATTTATGATCAGCACAATCTAATTGTAACTGGAATTCCAAAGAATGTTTCAGTGCAATTAGATGGACCCAATAGTATTGTAAAAACAGCTGAGATGAAGAAGGATTTTGAAGTATATTTGGATTTAACTTCTTATGCTTTAGGTACATATGAAGTTCCTTTAAAAATTAGAAATATTTCAGATAAAATAAAAGCAACTATTAAACCAAGAACAGTTAGAGTAACAATTAATGAAAAAATTGAAAAAAATGTTTCAGTTAAAGTTGTTTATCTAAATGAAAAAAGGATTAAACATGGCTATAAGGCTGAAAATGCAATTGTTAAACCAGGTTTAGTTACAATAGTAGGATCAAGATATGATGTATCACAAGTGGCATATGCAAGTGTTGGTGTGGATGTTACTGATGCGAATCAGACATTTAGTCAGGTGCTACCTGTTCGATTATACAATAAAAAGGGTGTTCAACTTCCGTTCATTACAAGTCCAAGAAAAGTTGAAGTAACTGTCCCTATTGTTTCTGAAAGTGCTAGCTTCCCGATCAAATTAGTGCAAACAGGAACACTTAAAGATGGTTTAAAACTAAGTAGTCTTGCTAGTGATGTTAATGCAGTAAGAATTTATGCGTCAAAAGATTGGTTGGACAAGTTTAATGGACCAATACAAGTGCCAGTAGACATATCTTCATTTGATCAAAGTGGCACATATGAAGTTAATGTACCTACTCCAAATGGAGCATTTAGAGTTGACTCAAGCACTATTAACGTAAACGTTAATTTTGATCAAGAAATGGAAAAGAAATTTAGTAATATCCCAATTAATTTAGTGGGTGAAAATAATCAATTTGAATATAAGTTTACTAAGCCTCCTTTAGGAAAAGTAGTAGTTACTGCTAAGGGATTTAAGGAAGACTTGGATGCAATTAATCCAAGCGATTTAAATATTACAGCAAAAGTTAATGGACTAGATCCAGGAACTAGAGATGTAGCGCTTACTATTACAGGCCCAAAAGGAGCTATATATAGTTTAGATTTTGATACAATAACGATTGAAATTACTGATAAAAAATCATCTGCTCAAACTGATGAAAATGAGAATTCAGGCGATGTAGGACAGTCATCGAATTAGAAGGAGAGTTAAAATGGGTAAATATTTTGGTACTGATGGTGTACGAGGAGTTGCAAATAAAGAGTTAACTCCTGAATTAGCATATAAAATTGGACGCTGTGGCGGTTATGTTTTAACAAAAAATAATGTCAAACCTAAAATTATTGTTGGGCGTGACACACGTGTATCAGGACATATGCTTGAAGGAGCACTAGTTGCAGGTTTATTATCAATTGGTGCTGAAGTTATGAGATTAGGAGTTATTTCAACTCCAGGTGTTGCCTATTTAACAAAAGCACTTGGTGCACAAGCTGGTGTTATGATTTCAGCTTCGCATAATCCTGTTGCAGATAATGGGATTAAGTTTTTTGGTCCAGACGGTTTTAAATTGTTGGATGAGCAAGAAGCTGAAATTGAAGAACTAATGGATGCAGAAGTTGACCGTTTACCAAGACCAACTGGAAATGATTTATGTCAAGTTAGTGATTACTTTGAAGGTGGTCAAAAATACCTACAATTCCTTAAAAACACAATTGATGAAGATTTCTCAGGTCTATTAGTTGCTCTAGATTGTGCACATGGTGCTACTTCTTCATTAGCGCCATATTTATTCGCAGATTTAGAAGCAGATATTGTTACCATGGGAACGAATCCTAATGGATTTAATATAAATGATGGCGTAGGTTCTACACATCCTGAAGCTTTAGCAGCTCTTGTAAAGGAAAAAGGTGCTGACATCGGTTTATCATTTGATGGAGATGGAGATCGTCTAATTGCAATCGATGAAAATGGTGAAATCGTTGATGGTGACCAAATAATGTACATTTGTGCAAAATATTTAAATGAAAAAGGTCGTCTAAAACAAAACACAATCGTATCAACTGTTATGAGTAACTTAGGTTTCTACAAAGCAGTAGAAACGAATGGGATGAAAAGTGCAGTTACAGGTGTTGGTGACCGCTATGTCATGGAAGAGATGAGAAAGAATGGCTTTAATCTTGGCGGTGAGCAATCTGGACACATCATCTTTTTAGATCATATTACGACTGGTGATGGTATGTTAAGTGCGATTCAGCTCGTAAGTATTGTTAAAGAAACAGGTAAAACTTTATCACAATTAGCTGGAGAAATGAAAAAGTATCCTCAATTATTAATTAATGTTCGAGTTACAGATAAAAATGAAGCACTTAATAATGAGCGTATTAAATCAATCATTTCAGAGGTAGAAGAAGAAATGAACGGCAATGGTCGTATTTTAGTTCGTCCTTCTGGTACTGAGCCACTTATTCGTGTAATGGCTGAGGCTCCTTCTGAAGCAGAATGTAAACAATATGTAGAACGCATTGTTGCTGTTGTAAAAGAGGAAGTTGGAGAATAATATAAATTTAAAAAATATGCATTGATGAGCACTTTTGTGTAAGTCTATGCATATTTTTATTATATACAGCTATTCTATAACTTTTTTTCAACATATTTTTGTTGACCATTTTTAACACGGTATAGTATAGTTGTTTTATTGTTTTCCTAACGGGGAAGGAGTATAGAAATAAAAAAGTATTAAAAAAGCGCCAGAACTACACTAGACGAGAATGTGTAGTTGACGAGGTGGAGTTTTATCGAAGTTTCGGCGGATGACTCCCGGTTGCTGTATCACAACCGAAATTATTTATGTAAAACACATAGGTGACTGTGTGCACAAACGTAAATAATCTGATACACCGTTTAAAACAAAAAAATGAACTCGCTAATGAGCGGAATATGAAAGGTAGGTGGATATTGCTTGTAAGTCCTCTACCATTATTAAACATGACGAGGGAATAGAAAATTAAATAGTTAAACGGTTAGGAAAACAGCGTTCCATTCCTATACATTTTTGTATGTCTTGTTTTAGGACTTACTAAGCAATAGTTATTATGTGTGGAATCGTTGGATATATTGGAAATGATAATGCGAAAGAAATTTTATTAAAAGGTTTAGAGAAGTTAGAGTATCGTGGATACGATTCTGCTGGGATATCTCTTTTAACTGATAATGGTGTAGAAGTTTATAAAGAAAAAGGTAGAATTGCAGTATTACGTAAATCAATCCCTACAAAAACGGACGGAAACGTTGGAATTGGTCACACAAGATGGGCAACACATGGTGCTCCAAGTAAACGTAATGCGCATCCTCACCAAAGCTCTACTGAACGTTTTACACTTGTTCATAACGGCGTTATCGAGAACGATGTACAATTAAAAAACGATTATTTAAATGATATTGAATTTACAAGTGATACAGATACTGAAGTAATTGTTCAGTTAGTAGAGCTTCATATTAAAAAAGGTTTATCAGTTCTTGATGCTTTTAGAGAAACACTTAAGCTTCTTAAAGGTTCATATGCAATTGCATTATTAGATAAACAAAACGATGATGTGATTTATGTAGCAAAAAACAAAAGTCCATTACTAGTTGGTGTTGGAGAAGAATTTAATGTTATTGCATCTGATGCGATGGCAATGTTACAAATCACTGATCAATTTATTGAATTAATGGATAAAGAGGTAATTATACTTACTAAAGATCAGGTTCAATTAATGGATCTTAACGGAAATGTTAAAGAACGTTCTCCATATACTGCAGAAATTGATGCTAGTGATATCGAAAAAGGAACTTACCCTCATTTCATGTTAAAAGAAACAGATGAGCAACCATTAGTAATCCGTAATATTATCCAAAAGTACCAAGATGAAAACGGTGAGCTTGTAATTAACTCAGAAATTAAAGCGGCTTTAGCAGAAGCTGATAGATTATATATTGTTGCTTGTGGAACTAGTTATCATGCTGGACTGGTTGGAAAGCAATTTATTGAAAAAATGGCTGGAGTGCCTGTAGAAGTACATGTTGCAAGTGAATTCTCTTACAATATGCCACTGCTTTCAGAAAAACCATTATTCATTTATATTTCACAAAGCGGTGAAACTGCTGATAGTAGAGCATGTCTAGTACAAACAAATAAATTAGGTCATAAAGCAATTACACTTACAAACGTTCCAGGATCAACATTATCACGTGAGGCTGATTTCACTCTTCCTTTACACGCAGGTCCTGAAATCGCTGTTGCATCAACGAAAGCTTATACTGCACAATTAGCAGTACTTGCTATTGTTGCAAATGCTCTTGCGAAAGAAAAAGGAAAAACGGTTAACTTTAACCTAGTTAAAGAACTTGGAATTGTAGCAAATGCAATGGAATCAATTACAAACCAAAAAGAAGAGTTTGAAAAAATTGCTACAGAATATTTAGCTACAACTCGTAATGCATTCTTCATTGGTCGTAACGTAGATTACTTCGTTTGCTTAGAAGGCGCATTAAAACTAAAAGAAATTTCTTACATCCAAGCAGAAGGATTTGCTGGTGGAGAGTTAAAACACGGTACAATTGCTCTAATCGAAGAAGGAACTCCAATCTTCGCATTAGCAACACAAGAATCAGTAAACTTAAACATTCGTGGAAATGTAAAAGAGGTTGTTGCTCGTGGTGCTAACCCTTGTATCATTTCAATGGAAGGATTAAATATGGAAGGCGATCGCTTCATTTTACCTAAAGTACAAGAAGAATTATCTCCAATCCTTTCAGTCGTACCATTACAATTAATCTCTTACTATGCTGCATTACATCGTGGTTGTGATGTTGATAAACCACGTAATCTTGCAAAATCAGTTACAGTTGAATAATCAAATTAGTAATCTTAAAGTTTATTAAAAAACAGATTTGAACATAAAAACTGAGCAGGGAGTGTAAAATGATGATCAAGTTTAACGATGAAAATATCATTCCTACAAAAGACGACTTTCACGTTAGTGAAGTTGATGAGCGTGTTGTAATAAGAAAACCAATTAAATAACTTTAAATATAAAATACAGGGGACTAGTGGTGCTGACCATTAGTCCTTTTTTTATTTGAACTTGACGACACATCCAATCTTCTCCACTTCTGAAGTTAGCCATAGCAAAAATTTTCAAAAACTAAGAATAAACCTATTCTAATCAAGCCAACTTAAGGATATGGAAAAAATTTGCTATTAAATAATGAGCAGGAGTGAAAACGATGATAAAAATTTACGATGAAAACTTCATTCCAACAAAAGATGACTTTCATGTTAGTGAAGATGATGAGCGTGTTGTAATAAAAAAACCAAATCAGGTTGAATTTTAATAACAAAAGAGGCTACTAAAAATTTACAGTAGCCTCTTTTTTGTTGCATTCTTATTCGCTTCATTTATCTTCTTAAATCTGACATTCTTATGCTAAACATAGTTCCGTTATCTGACCAAATGATGATATTTATAAATTTGATTTCCATACATAGTTTTACTTAATGCAAATTATTTACGAATATCCACATGATATTCGTACAAATTAGTAGAGAGGTGATGTATATGAAGTTTAAATCAATTCAAGATAATATTGATTTTCAAAAACGTAGCCTAAAAAAATTAAATAAAACGATCACTCTTTTCTATTTAAATTCAGTATGTGATGGGAATAAAATTACTGAACTTCTTATTACACCTTTTTATGAATTTGAATCGTTTGTTTTATATAAAAACTATCTTAAAACATTAAGTGATTGGGAGATCGTTTCAGAAGAATCAGTCATGATTGAAAAGATTCTAAACGGTAATATTATTATAAATTTAGATGAAATAAACTACTCAATTACGATTAGCGAATTTAGTGCAAGTTCTGTTGGAGTGTCAACCGAAGAAAATGTTCTACAAGGACCAAAGGACGGATTAAATGAAAAAATTGATGTATCTTTAAACTTGATTCGCAATCGGTATAGAAAGAGTACTTTAAAGGTTGAAAACTACATTGTAGGAAATCTATCAAAAACAAAAGTACTTGTGTTATATGATGAGAACTTAATAGATAGTAATGTATACAATCATCTCATTGAAAAAGTTAAGAGCATAAATATTGATGTAATGCAATCCTGCGGTCAACTTCAAAAATTACTAATGAATAATAAGTGGAGTTTATTTCCTCTTTTTCTAACGACTGAACGGCCAGATCGAGTGGTATTTAATCTATCAACTGGAAAAATAATTTTACTTGTTGAGGGAACGCCATGGGCGCTAATTGGTCCTGCGACTTTTTCCGATTTTTTTAAATCGATGGATGATACAGTGGAACTAACGGTAGTGTCAAAGTTTTTTCTTTCAATCCGTTATATAGCTTTAATGATTACAGTGTTTTTACCAGCTATTTATGTCGCAGTTATTTCCTATTCTCCAGAAGTTTTACAAGTCCAATTCGCTTTACTTGTTGCCGGAAGTAGAATGTCAGTACCGTTTCCTTCTTATATAGAAATTCTTTTTCTAATGTTAATGGCAGAATTTTTAATAGAAGCAAGTTTGAGACTTCCTAAATCAATTAGTTCGACAGCTACTACTGTAGGGGGATTAATTTTAGGACAAACTGCATCACAAGCAGGTCTAGTAGCAGACATCATGATTATCGTTGTTTCATTAGTTGCCATCTCTTTATTTAGTATTCCAATTAATGCGATGCATCAAGCAATTAGAATTGTTCGATACCCGATTATACTATTTGCCTCATTGTTTGGGATGATCGGAGTTATAGTAGGGACGCTAGCTATTCTTTGTCATTTATGTAATTTAAGAAGCTTAGGAAAACCATATCTGACTCTTTTTAATAAAAATTAAATAATGGGGTGTATTTTTTGCTAGGGAAAAGATATATTACATACCTATTTTATTTAAATACGGTTATTAGCATAACTGCATTCGGGCCACAAATATTGTATAGGAATAGTTTAAATGGAAGTATCACAAGTATTGGCTTGGCCATTATAGTAGGTGGCTTTTTTATTTATATTTTACAAAATTTATTTAGAAGATTTCCTGAACAAAATATTAGTCAAATCATAAAAAATGTAGTACCTGACTGGTGTCGAAAATGCTACATAATATATAACTTAATTTTTTGGTATTTGACGGGTGCTTTATTTATTATTGCATTAATTCACGTTGTAAATATTTTTATCAATCCAAATACCCCTATCTTAATAACTTATATTGTATTTCTCTTAGTCATAATTTTTGCGATTTTACTAAATACTGAATCATTGTTATATGTTACAGAAATACTCGTCATACTTCATATTCCAATTGTTTTATTTGTCCTCATAAGATTTTTGACTGATCGTTTTGTTATAGTTGATTCCCTATACCAATCTGTTAACTATTTTAAACATTTACCGAAAATCAGTGCGTTCACTGCTGCTCTATTTGTCTTTACGGGCTTCTCTAATTTAATTATTTTTAATGAAAAAGTAAATTTAAATTTTATAAACAAAAAATTTCTTCTCTGGATCTTTCTATGTGGGATGTTTATAATCAGTAGCAATTATTTAATTCCAATTGGATACTTAGGCATAAAGGGTGTTAGAAAAGAAGTATTTGTTTGGTTAACGACGGTTGATAGTATGCATTTCGACTATTTGATTGTAGAGAGAGTTATTTATATTGTACTATTTGGCCAAATCGTCATCTCATTAATATACATTATACTTAGCTGGCATACTTCATTAGAGCTTTTTAAAACACTCAATTTAAGCTATGGAGGAACTTATAAATGGATATTAATTTCCTTCTTTATTTGTGCAACCACAGTTATTCAACTACTGATAAGAGAAACAGACTTAGTAAAATATTTTACTATGTTTTTCAATTTAAATGCCTTCTCAAATTTCTTATTAATCATTTCGTTATTGTATGCGTCAATAAAAAAAAAGCACGTTATTTAAGTCTTAGTTTTTTAGTGATTGGTGCAATGCTCCTATTATCTGGATGCACCTTTAAAGATATTGATAAGAGAGCATTCGTAACTTCTATTGGAATTGATCAATCAGAGAAGCCTGATAAAAAATATAAAGTGATGATTAAAGTAGCAATTCCTAATGGAGATCCGAAAATACCGAAATCAGAATTTCTTATTCTTACAGCAAATACTGACTCGGTGTCAGAAGCTCTTAACATAATGAAGTCACAGATTGATAAAGAATTAGTATATGGACATAGTAGTACGATTGTAATTGGAGAAAAATTAGCCAAAAGTAATATACAGCCGTTATTGGAGTTTTTTGTAAGAAGACCAGATATTCAAATGACTTCTTATTTAAGTGTTGGTAAACCTAATGCATTTGAAGTGCTTAATTTTAAACCGATACAAGAACAAGTATCAGGCGGTGTTTTGAAATCATATTTTGATTTTAGTAGAACCGAATCGCCATACATAGATCAAGTTTGTCTATTCGACGCATATAGGAGAGAAACAGAAGACGGTATAGATATCGTCATGCCTATAATTGAATCAAATAAAAAAGATTTATTAGTAGATCGAATCGCATTATTTGATAAGAGTAAAATGATTATGGAACTCAGTCCAAGTGAATCAGAAACCTATCGCCTTTTAACAACTGGAATCTACGATGAAAGCTTAAAGGTCAAAAACAAGAAAGTTATGTTTGTAATGAATTTAGAAAAAGGTAAGGCAAATTACAAACTAAAACATCAAAATAAAAATATAGTTGCTTATTATACGATTAAGGTGAGAGCGGTTATAGAAGAAAAGATTGATGACCTTGATACGATTAAAGAAAGTGACATATCAGAATTGAGTAAGCATATGGAAGATAAAATTAATGCAGAGACGAAAGCTTTACTTAATAAAATAAAAGAAAAAGACATTGATCCAATTGGTTTTGGTTTAAGATACTTATCTAGGCATAGTGAGAATAGAAATTTATCATTATGGAACAAAAAATACGCTAACCTAGCATTTAAGATTAAGTCTGAAGTGAAAATTAAAGGGACCGGATTAATTAATTGAGGCCTATAAATAAATATACGTAAAAAGAGATAGGAAAGCAGATGAAAACCTGTTACCTATCTTTTTTTGATGAACAAAATTAATTTTTTGTTTTCACCATAATTTCACCATCCTCTATTAGAATTCAATTTATTAAGAAATGAGAGGAGGGAAATAACATGAATAAAAGAGTAAAGAGAATATTTACATGGGTCTCTATAACAGCAGTTTTTGTTTTAGGGGTACAGTTTTTTCTTAGATTTCTAGGTGGTTTTCATGAAAGACGTTTTGCTGATTATCAACATTCCATGTTCATGGATCGAGACGGTCGAAACGAATTTAGGTCACATCAGATGATGCATGGTCCACACCATTTTCATGATTTTTCTTGGATTGGTTTAGTATTATTCCTTTTAATCGCATTTGCGGTTGTGACTTTTATCTTTAAAAAGTTAGTTAAAAAGGGACAAGCTAGCCCGGTTAATCAAATTTCATTAGATACAACTAGTTTTAACACACCTGTAAACAGAACAAACGCAGATTTATTGGATAAATGGGAAAAAAATCTACTATCAAAAAAGGAGAATAAATAAAATGGGCATTTTTAAAAGAATGAAATCAATATCGTTGGCTAAAGTGAATGGAGCACTGGATGGTTTAGAAGATCCAATTTCAATGTTGAATCAATATATTAGAGAAATGGAAGAAGATCTTTTGAAAGGTCAGGAAGCACTCTCTCGTCAAATCTATCTAGAGAATAAGCAAAAAGCATTGATCTTGGAGACAGAAGGACTGGTAAACAAAAGAAGTGGACAAGCTAAGCTAGCAGTTGAAAATGGAGAAGATTCCATTGCAAAACTGGCTATACAGGAAAAACTTGTTCATGAAAAACAATTGAGCCTCTATACAGAGCAGCTTAATACAATTCAAAATCAAACTCAGTCACTATATGAAAAATTAGATGAACTGAAAGGTAAATATAATGAGTATCTGCATAAAAGACTATTACTAGTATCCAGAGCAAATATAGCAAAATCAATTAAACTAATTCAACAAACATCTGTTTCATTTAATTCAGAAACAATCGCAAATGGAATCGCACGTGCAGAAGATCGAATACTTATGATGGAGGCAGAAGTACAAGCTCAAAATAAATTTGCATATCATAGTAACCTATCTAATGGATATAAAGATAATGTAATGAGTGAAGAAATAGAAGAAGAACTACAAAAGCTAAAACAGCATGCTGTGGAAACTGCCTAAGGTCATGATTTAAAAGAAATATCGGGGAGCACCGTATTAATTAACGGGTGCTTCCTTTTATTATTATCCGACGGAAGACTCCTTCCTCAATTCTGTAAGGTGTGATAACACTAGTAATAGGTGGGAGATGAATGTCGGTTAGTGTGCTTAAGCTTAAAGGCTTTTTTGTTGTCTGCTTCATATCTCAATGATATGCTCAGTTCCCAAGAATCTCCCACTTCAAACAACCTGTAAAGTGTTAAGTGGTGAGTAGTTCAATTTATAATTGATTTGAAAATGGAAAAGATGAAGAAGACAAGCGAAAAATATAGAGATATAAAACGAGGGAGTATTTTTGATAATGAATATACTACTAGCTGAAGATGATTTGAAACTTGGTGAGCTAATCATTTATATGTTAAAGAAAAAAGCAGGTTATAAAGTGGAGTGGGTTACAGAAGGAGAAGAAGCTTACTATTACGCTACGAACACCCATTATGATGTATTAATATTAGATTGGATGATGCCAGGTGGAACAGGAATAGAAGTATGTCGTAGGTTACGAAAAGAAGGATATTCAGGAGCGATTCTAATCCTTACAGCTAAAGACGCCTTAGAGGATCGCATTGTAGGACTGGACTCAGGAGCTGATGATTATTTAGTTAAACCTTTTGAAATTGATGAGCTACTTGCTCGATTAAGAGCACTTTCTAGGCGTAATTATGCTCCTATACTAGAGGAAGAAATTCTTATTAGTGATATGATTCTAAATCGTACAAGCCAATCAATCAGAGGTGGAGATACTGAAATACAATTAAGCCCACGCGAATTTCAATTAGTTGATTTTTTAATACAGAATAAAGGGCAAGTATTACCTCGTGAAATTATTTTGGAGCGTGTATGGGGCTTTGATTCAGATGTTGCAATGAAAACGATTGATGCCACTGTTAAACTTCTTCGAAAGAAACTAGATTTGCTTGGTAAACAAGATTTGCTACAAAGCATTAGAGGGGTAGGATATAAATTTGATCACTAATCTTATATCTTATTTACGTGATTTTCGAAATCGCGGAGGAAAGGATGTTTTTAAGCGTACGCAAAATCGCTTAACAGTACTATATAGCGGCCTTGTCATGCTTTTTCTAATTATATTCATCATTATAGTCTTTGCAGTGTTATATGTAGTCATAATGAATGATCAAAGACGTACAGTTGAATCATTGGCTAGCCAAGAATCAAAAATTATCGAAAATTATATGATTCAAAATCAACAAGGAAACCTAAGGGACGATAACCAAGAAGTAGTTTTAGCAGGTGTGGACCAATTTTTTTATTATGTAGTTAATCCAAATGGCGAATTAATAATGGGACAGGAGGATATCCCTCAAATAAGGACTAGATTGTTTGGGCAAATAAAAAGTTGGATTCCTAAAGGGAATGAAACCCGAAAGGTAAAAATTAAAATAGAGCATGAAGAGTTTGAAAAGGACATGAGAAAATTTCATGATCATGAAATACATGTTCCTTCAAATCGAAAAGAGATTAGTTTGATGGTATCAGGTAAACCGCTATTTTATAAAGGAGATTTTATCGGTACAATCTATGTTGGAAAAGATATTTCGGATGTTTATCATTTATTCAAATTTGTTGTCATCATACTAGTTGGCTTAACAATCGTATTTTCTGGAGTTGCACTATATATTAGTTTTTTTATGTCAAAAAAGGCGATGATCCCAATCTTTAAATCATTTAATCGACAGCGCGAATTTGTTGCAGATGCATCTCATGAATTAAGAACACCATTAAGCGTTTTGTTATCGTCAATCGATGCAATGGAAATGACAATCGATACAGAGAAAGATGATTTTTCTCGAAAGCTTTTATTTAATATGAAAGACGAAGTAAAAAGGATGACAAACTTAGTCAGCGGATTATTAACATTAGCTCGTTCAGACTCAGATAAAGTTGAAATTAAATTAGAAAAGTTTGAGTTTCGCTCCATTGCAGAAAAGGCGATTGTATCTCTACAACCGTTAGCAGCATCAAAACAAATCAATTTAAACTTAACTGCTCCAGAGAATGTAATCGCCCAGGGAGACTCTGAAAAATTATCACAGCTCTTATATATATTAATAGATAATGGGATTAAGTATACACCTATTGGGGGAGAGGTCCGGTTAGTTCTCTCGGATAAAGAAAATGAACTATGCATCCAAGTAACAGATACTGGTATTGGGATTAAACCGGAAGACCATGCCCGAATATTTGACCGTTTTTATCGATCTGACAAATCAAGATCTAGACAAATTGGAAGCCATGGTTTAGGCTTGGCAATTGCAAAATGGATCGTGGAAATTCATAATGGAACTATTCAAGTAAATAGTGAAGTTGGAAAAGGAAGTACGTTTACTATTGGGATTCCAACTTCTAATATGAATAGTAAAAAGGCATAAGCTTTTAAGAGTAGAATAACCGATACAAAGAAGTAAAAAATATAAAAGGTTAATTTTTTGAATGGAGTCGTTTCCTATTGTTTAATACGAAACAATTGCTGAAATTGGAAATCCATTTTTCCTAAAAGAGAGGAATGTTGACGTTGAAAATTGCTTTCATTGCACACGATCAAAAGAAAAAAGATTTAGTAAATTTTGCAATGGCATATGAATCTATTTTATCTAAACATGAATTATATTCAACAGGAACAACTGGAACAAAAATAATGGAAAATACAAATTTAAAAATACATCGATTTAATTCCGGACCACTTGGAGGAGATCAGGAAATCGGTGCGTTAATAGCTAAGAATTTAATGGATATTGTTATCTTCTTTCGCGATCCACTAACAGCGCAACCGCATGAACCGGATATTTTGGCTTTAATTCGTTTATGTGATGTTTACTCAATTCCTTTAGCAACGAATATGGGTACAGCAGAAATTTTAATACATGGTCTAGAGCGTGGGGACCTAAAGTGGAGAAACATCGTACATGATAAACAAATTCGTGAAAGATAAACAAAATCTTAAAAAAGATAAAGTAATCGAATAATTAACTATGATGAAGGAAAAAGTAATTCTAGTTCAGTTGAAAAGGAGGTTTATGATGGATAATCAAGAATTTGGACATACACATGATACAGGTGAAACAGTAAAAATCTCGGGCTATTATACTGATAAAGACGGAGAGCATATTGAATTACAAGCAGGACAAAAGTTCCCTAACTGCCCTTCATCAGGAAAGCCAACTAAATGGAGACACGGACGGTAAAACTAGATACAAAAGAAAAAAGATTGTACTTTAAAACTAATAGTACAATCTTTTTTTATTGAACTGATACGTTATACATTAGACCAAGATACATTGTAATCACAAAGCAAAGACTAAATGCAATCGATAGCATGATTGTTGTCTTTTTCATATAGCTGATGACTAATAACACTAGGAAAATGATCGACATACTCATTAACATTGTACCTTCTACCGAAAAAGTAAAAGCTATTCTAATAGGTAAAGTAATATCAATCCCCATAATCCATTCAATCCATTTAGATGGCCCTTCATTTTGCAAAGTCAAATTAATATTATGTGGCGGTGACTTAGTACCCATTATAGCCGTAAAAAAGAACAAAAGTGTGATGGTAATATACTCTGCCTTTAACCAGCTACGAATGCCATTTGAAGAATCTTCAACGGATTTTCTCATTAGTACGCCATTGAAAAAAGCAAAAAACAATACAGGAATGATACTAATGTGCTTCAATACTAACATTTGTCCATATGGCAGTAACCAAGCATTCGTATAATCTTTTAAATTAACGACTTCTAGCATTAAGACTACGCCACTAATAAAAATAATTAACACGCAGCTGATGGCTAAAGGTGTAAACCATTTTAAGAATTTACCATAATTATTTGGATCTTTAGCTAGCCAAGTGACATTAAATAGAATTCCACTCCAAATAGAAACCATTAGAAAATGACTACTTTGAAAAATAAAACCCGTCCAAAAATGCATAGAGGTAATATGACCTGCATAACCGATACTTAAAATCATCATGAATAACCAAAAGAAATTAAATAACTTTTTCCCATCGCTATAAATATTAATGACAAGCATAATGGCAAACATACTCGAGTAGATCCATGCATTACCTATAGCTGTTTTTATGAAAACTGAATAAATGGCTGTTTTAAGTTGAACATCATCTAGGAAAAAAGTAATAATTCGTAGAGCAGGAAATAGTGAAAAGAACAATATACCGACAATAACCAAATAAACAGTACCTTTCGAAATGCTGATTGTTGGTTTTTTATCTGACGGTACAAAATCTAATACAAACTTTCCTGCCAATATCGAATAAAGGATATAGGTTATAAACTCAGTGATTGGAACGATGTAACTCATCTTCTATTCCAAAGAACAACTCCACCAACCATTAATGCAATTCCAAATAGCCCGATTGCAATTAATGGAATAAGATATTTAGATCTTTCTTTTTTAGGAGTAGCCTCTTTTTGTTCTTCTTTTGTAGGCGTTTGATCCTTAACTGCCTTGTCAGTTGTTTTATTTTCAGTTGTCGTTTTAGTTTCAACTTGCTTTAATTGCACTTTGAAAGGAATTTGACCTGTTACCGGATGACCATCTTCACTTACTACTTTCCACTCGACCTTATAATCACCATTTTCTAAACCGTTTGGTAGATCAGCAATTAATTTATTACCTTTAATAGAAACATTTGTAACAGCTGTAGCAGTTCCAGCTTTAAATAATTTGATTGTACCTAATTGCTCAAGAGCCTCTTCGAATTCAAGCGTAATTTGTTTAATTGGTTCAGTGATTACTTGCCCATTTGATGGATTAGAAGAAACAAGCTTCGTATGCGCACTCGCCATAGTTGGGAATAAAAATAGCAGTAAAATAATGATTGATAAACCTTTTTTCATATAAATCTCCTTCTTTATGTAAATATTTGTGCTTAATTTAATATAAGGTAAAAGCTTGTAATTATGAACTATTATTATCTTAGTTAAATTAGGCACTCTATTCCATTAGACATTTTAGTATAAAATTGTGAGATATTTGTGAAGTTGTCGTAACTACTCAGTTTAATTAAGAAAATTAGTTTTTTTAAAACAATTCTTTATACTTTATTTACATAACCTCCAAAGTAAATTAATAAAATTTCATTAAAATTAAGAGGTGGAATCTAATGAAATTTTAATTTATGGGAGGTTTTTTTATGTTTAGAAACAATTTTAAGAAAAAGTTAATTCCAGTGGCTGTACTTTCAACGATAGCATTTGGTTCGTTGATTGGTTCATTTGCTAATCATACAGTACAAGCTAAGGAACCAAACAAGAATGAAATTAGAAATGTGATCTTTTTAATTGGTGATGGAATGGGTGTTTCATACACGACTGCTTATCGTTATTTAAAAGATGATCCAAAAACAAAAGAAGTTGAACAAACAGAATTCGATCATTACTTAGTAGGGCAACAAATGACATATCCTGAAGATCCAATGCAAAATATTACTGACTCTGCGGCAGCGGCAACAGCCATGTCAGCGGGAGTTAAAACATATAATGCAGCAATTGGCGTAGATAATGATGGCTCAAGAGTAAAAACAGTGCTAGAGGCAGCAAAAGAAAAAGGTAAAGCGACAGGACTTGTTGCAACTTCAGAAATTACACATGCTACACCAGCGTCTTATGGTGCTCATGATGTAAGTCGTAAAAATATGAATGCAATTGCGGATGATTATTACGATGAACTAATTAAAGGTGGACATAAAATTGATGTCATGCTTGGAGGTGGATTAAGTAACTTTGTACGAGAAGATCGTGATTTAACAAAGTTATTTAAAAAAGATGGCTACTCTTATGTAACGAATAAAAAACAAATGTTAAATGATAAAAACAATAAAATATTGGGCTTATTTGCTCAAGGTGGAATGCCGAAGATGATCGACCGTGATGATTCGATGCCATCATTAAGCGATATGACAAATACAGCAATTGAAAAATTAAACAGAGATAAAGATGGATTCTTTTTAATGGTAGAAGGTAGTCAAATTGATTGGGCTGGACATGATAACGATATCGTTGCGGCAATGAGTGAAATGGAAGATTTTGAAAAAGCATTTAAAGCTGCAATCGCATTTGCTAAAAAGGACAAGCATACATTAGTCGTTGCAACAGCAGACCACTCAACAGGTGGCTATTCAATTGGAGCAAGAGGTGATTACAATTGGTACGGAGCACCGATTGCTGCTGCTAAACGTACTCCTGATTTCATGGCTGAACAAATTAGTAAAGGTGCAGATGTAGAAAAAACATTAAAAGCGAATATTAACTTAGAATTGAAGCCTGAAGAAATTCAATCTGTTAAAAAAGCGGCAGATTCAAAAAATATGTTAGAGATTGATAATGCAATCGAAGCAATCTTTGATAACCGTTCAGTAACTGGTTGGACTACAGGTGGTCACACGGGTGAAGACGTAAATGTTTATGCGTATGGTCCTGGTAGCCAATTATTTGCAGGAAAAATTGATAATACTGACCAAGCTAAAAACATCTTTAGAATTTTAAAGAATGGTAAATAAGTAAAAAATCAGATCCCGTTAAATGACCTTTATTTAACGGGATTTAAGGATGAAAGGGGATTTAAATGAAAAAATTGATTCCATTTATTTTACTATCTTTAATGCTTTCAGGATGTAGCTTAGTTCAGAAGGAGAAAACAACTACTGCTTCAGCAGAAAACATAAAAAAGGTCTCTACAATAACCAAAAGCAAAGCAAAGTCTTTAAACGATATATATGTGCCAAACCCACAGGTTTCAGATGATACAAGCTTACGCCTTAAAGGTCAAACACTCAAAGACGAGAAGGGTGAAGTAACTTTAGAGGGTATTGCTTCATTAAATAAGTCTTACTCAATTGGGCCGATTGAAATGAAAATTAAACAGATTAAGCTGATCAAAAACTTACCGACGTATTCTTTAATGGATTATTTTCATTATTATACTGAAAGCTATGAAAGCTTTCGATTCATTAAGGTAGAGGTAGAAATCATTAACCACTCCGATAAACAATTACACTTTGGTCCAGTTGCCCATTTGATGACAAGTAATAATGAAGTAAAAGAATTTAAAGATGACTTCTATATTGAATATTTAGGTGGGGAAATCAATCCTAATGGTTCAAAGCAAGGTGCAATGGGATTTATAGTAGAACATACTGATCCTAGTCTAAAATGGATCGAGTTAACAACTAGTGATGTATTAGATGATCAACATAAAGTAATTGCGAAAGCACAAAAAGTAAAAGTAGATTTTAAATAGATTGCAGAAAAAAACTCCTTTCTGAAAAAGGAGTTTTTTTATTTTATAGGGTTATCTCATCCTCAACTGGTGGAAGAAGTACGTCATTTTTGTCAGGGTACATACATTCAATATGATTTTCTCCCCAAGAGCACAGTAAGTCTAATACTTCTTTTAAAGACCATCCGTAATCAGTTAAGGAATATTCCACTTTTGGCGGAACCTGATTAAATACTTTTCGGTGAACAATATTATCTTCCTGTAATTCCTTTAGCTGCTGAGTTAACATTTTTTGAGTAATGTTCGGCATTAATTTTTTTAATTGAGAAGTCCTTTTTGTACCTTTTGTTAAATGACAAAGAATCACAACCTTCCATTTGCCACCGATTACATCTAAGGAAGCCTCAACTGGGATATTGTATTTTTTCATTTTCGCCTCTCCTTCTTTCATATTTACTTACGCAACATATTTTTAATGATTAAAATATCATAACATTCTCTTCGTAAACTGTGTAGTTTCAAGTCTGGTTAAAAATTTTTTTATAAATTTTCTCTGTTTTAATCCTTTATTCACTTAAATGTTACTAAAAAGTAACTATATCACTTCAAAGTACATACTTCTTTTAATCAATCCTATCGCGCATAATGACAATAGTTAATTGATTAACAAACATTTATAAAAAGTAAACGTACAGATGAAGACGTTAATCTTTTACTATTTCATTTCATTTATGTTTTGAATGACGAAGAGACTTTATTCAGGCGCCATGTCTCTTTGTATTCAAACTAATAATAAAAATAACGATAACACAAGGAGGAGTTTTATGAGTTCGACTGCTGCTTCGATTAAAATACAAGAGAAAAAAAGTGGCACACCTGCTTTAATGGCTCTTGCCATTAGTGCATTTGGTATCGGAACAACTGAATTTGTTCCCGTTGGTTTATTATCAACTCTAGCTGGTGATTTAAAAATTTCAATTACATTAGCAGGATTATTAATTTCTGGATATGCTATGGGTGTTGCTTTTGGAGCACCAATTTTAACGGCACTAACAAATAAGATTGGTCGAAAATCGTTATTAATGCTTTTAATGATTATTTTTATAGTAGGTAATAGTGTTGCTGCCTTTTCGACTAGTTTTGGACTGTTGTTAGTTGCTCGAATCATTACTTCATTTTCACATGGAGTGTTCTTTTCAATCGGTTCAACAATTGCAGCAGATGTAGTTCCTGAAAACAAACGTGCAAGTGCGATTGCATTTATGTTTACTGGCTTAACCGTTGCAACTGTAACTGGTGTTCCATTAGGCACATTTATTGGTCAGCATTTTGGATGGAGATCTACTTTTGGAGCTGTGGCATTATTAGGTGTAATTGCAATCATTGCTATTGCAATATTAGTTCCGAAATCAATTAAACAACCGCCAGCATCAAAATTAAGTGATAACCTGAAAGTTCTAAAAAATGGACCATTACTTTTGGCTTTTGCCATTACAGCATTAGGATATGGAGGTACTTTTGTAGCATTCACTTACTTGTCACCAATCCTTGAAAAAATTACCGGCTTTGCTCCAAACTCTGTAAGTATTATCTTACTTGTTTATGGAGTTGCAGTAGCACTTGGTAATACGATCGGTGGGAAGGCTGCTAATAAAAATCCTTTAAAAGCATTAACATGGATGTTTGCTATTCAAGCAATTGTGCTCATCATTCTATCGTTTACAGCACCATTTAAACTAGTAGGAATTGTAACGATTTTCTTCCTAGGCTTACTTGCTTTTATGAATGTACCTGGTCTTCAAATTTATGTTGTGAAATTAGCAGAGAAGCATGTCCCATCAGCTGTAGATATTGCATCAGCGCTAAATATAGCAGCATTCAACGTAGGTATTGCAATAGGAGCATTTATTGGTGGTTTAGTTGTAGATACAATCGGCTTGATTCATACACCTTGGATTGGTGGAATCATGGTCTTTGGAGCGGTTTTGCTAAGTATCTGGAGCGCTTCATTAGAAAAGAAAAAGTAAATTTTTAAAAAATATTATATAAATAAAAGGAGAAATAAAAAATGAATAAATTAGTTAAATTAAATAATGGTTTAGAAATGCCAGTAATTGGGTTAGGAGTATTCCAAGTAGAAGATGGACAAGTCGTAATTGATTCTGTAAAAGCGGCAATACGAAATGGTTACCGTAGTATCGACACTGCAGCAATCTACCAAAACGAAGAAGGCGTAGGACAAGGAATTAGAGAAGCTCTTGAAGAAAATGGACTTAAACGTGAAGACTTATTTATTACATCAAAAGTATGGAATGCTGATTTAGGCTACCAATCAACTATTGATGCTTTCGAATTAAGTTTGAAAAAACTAGGTCTTGATTATTTAGACCTATATTTAATCCACTGGCCAGTAGAAGGTAAATATGTTGAATCATGGAAAGCACTTGAAACGCTATACAAAGACGGTAAAGTAAAAGCAATCGGAATGAGTAACTTCCAAATTCATCACCTGAAAGAAGTAATGGCGAATGCTGAAATAATGCCTATGATCAATCAAGTTGAATTACACCCAATGCTAAGCCAAGTTGAACTAAGAGAATTTTTAAAAGAAAATTCAATTCAAGTAGAAGCATGGGCTCCATTAATGCAAGGACAATTATTTGAAAGTGAAACACTATCACAAATAGCAAACAAACATAATAAATCAATTGCTCAAGTTGTATTACGTTGGCATTTACAAAATGGTATTGTAATCATACCAAAATCAATCAAAGAACATCGCATTCAAGAAAACGCAAATATTTTCGACTTTGAACTAACAGAAGAAGATATGAGCCAAATCAACTCCCTAAACCAAAACCACCGAGTTGGTCCAGACCCTGACAACTTTGATTTTTAATTAAATAAAAAAAGTAAACGACTGTCAAATCTTTGACAGTCGTTTTTATTTCTAATCATACAAAAAAATAATAAATTCTATCTAATTCATAGAGGCATTTTGTATTAAGAGTCGAATATTCGAATATAACAATTTTCATTTACAAAAAACTTCCTCACCGTAAGACTTAAGACTTACTAAGTTTAATACTTAAGTTCGTTTCAAATTATTTACCGTTTCATTACTATAAACATAGTAGCGAAAAAAATATTGGAGAACGGTCAAGCTGTTGTAGAGGAGTTGTTTACTTTGAAGAAAGAGAAAAAACAGTTTAATACGATGAAAGAACTTACGATACACATCATATTAGCTACAATATCGATCTTAATATTAGTCATTAGTTTACCTACTGTCGTGACGATCTATAAAATATCATTTATTTTGGCAATCATGGGAATTCTGTTGCTAGATTTCTATTTGATTGTATCGAATCATAAAAAGTTTTTAAAGGTTACAAAAATAGCGCTAATTAGTTTACTACTTTGTATATCGGTAGTGGGAATTCTATTTTATGCCAGTCAATTTCTAGTATTCGTAGATAAGTACGGAGTTGAGCGAATATTAACCAATCATATTACAACTGCAAAATTATTATTTTTCTTAATCTGTTTATTTCAACCAATTTTTTTACCTTTACCAGAAGCACTTACTATTCCTGCAGGCAGTGCTGTAATCGGAACGTTTTCAGGAGCGTTAATCGGATTTTTAGGTTCAACTTTAGGTATTGTCATTATGTATTTCTTAGCAAGAATAGGTGGACTTAAATTAGTTTCTAAGTTTGTAAAAGAAAGACAGTTAAAAAAATATCAGGAATATATCCAAAAAAATGAAACAATTATTTTAACTTTAATGTTTATCATTCCGATTTTACCAGATGAAATTATTTGTGTCGGGGCAGGAATTAGCAAAGTATCTTTCAAAAAGTTTCTATTAATTGCTTCGATGTCAAAATTAATTACATCATCTCTCCTATCATACTCTGTCTATTTGGCTAAATTTTTCTCTTTAACAACATCGCAAATAGCTTTAACTAGCTCCATTTTAATTGCCTGCATCTTATCTTTATCATTTATGATTAAGAAATCAATTAAACGAACTAATTCAAAAGAAGTTTACGTAGCTCAAAGTGAATAATAAAAATGGCAATGTAATGGTTAAACCTTACATTGCCTTTTTACTCATTAAGTAAGTATTAAATTGCTTTTGTCGAAATTAAAAATTTCCTGAGAAATAATGTAGAAAAAAAGACGATTTACATTAAAACTTTAATACCTTGAACAATATTCCATATAAAGACAATTAAATTAACAATGAATGCTAAAACAAATCCACCAATAAGAGCAAAGCCTGCACCATCACCAAAAGTATTAAAAGTGAAAAGAGAAATAACCGCCAAAATAATAATTGTTAGAAATGGGAGTATATGTGAAAAAAGAGCTCGTTTAGAATGCGATTTTAGATGGTGATCCTTTGCGACAAAATAAACAATTATAGGGAATAAGAAAGGTGCGAAGAATACACTGAAATAACATAATGAGGACAAAATCTTATTTGTTTCCATCTTTTTACCTCGATTTCTTAAAGAATTTTAATTAATCTTAGTATAGTTTAATTTATATATAAAAATCGATTTATTTATTAATAATTTTTGAAAATATTTAAATTGAAAAAGTTTAGGCTGAGTAATGTGTATCCTTTTTTTGTCTCTTTTTTAAAGAAATGTAAATGAAAAATCCAACTAAGATAGTAGCGGTTATACAGATTGTAATCCATGGCGAGCCAAGCAAGAAATTTCCGTATAAAGTATAAAGAACTGCAATCGGGATATTACCAGCAAAAACAATTGCTATATAGGACAAGTATTTCATATTAGTTGAGGCTGCGATAAAGCATGCGCCATCTGTCGGCGCTAGGGGAGTTGCAACTGTTAAGAATAAGTATCTCTTTCTGTTCAAAATTATCTCTTCAAATAGAGATGGATATTTATTCTCCATGAATTGCTGGATCGAGTCACTTAAAATACTTTTACTTAATAGGTAAATAATTGTTTCTGTGATGGCCATTCCGATTAATGATAAGAGAATGGTTTCAAACGGGTGAAAAAACAAGCTACCTACTACAATTAATACAGAGCTAGGAATGAATAGAAAGATTCTTGCACAGAAAATAGCGACAAATAATAGCATCGGATTGATAGAAGAATTAGCAATAAAATGTTTTATATCTTGCAATGATAAATGAAATAAATGATATCGAATAGCGAGTAGTAGCATTAAAATCCAAAAGCCGATTATAGTTAGTGGTACGACTTTTTTCATGATTTATGCTCTCCTTTTACGTTAGAAAATCTTCTGTTATAGTATTCTATTCCTCAAATACAAGAAAACTGATTCATTTTTAAAAATTAATAATAAAGGTCATAAACATGTCAAAAAATGAATAAAAATAATTATGCACTAAATATCTCAAATTAAAGAGAATTGAGGTGGAGATATGCTTGATGAAGGCCTATTAGTTATTAGACTAGTTTTAGGTATTATTTTATTAGGTCACGGGGTGCAGAAAGTATTTGGTTGGTTTGGTGGTTACGGTATTAAAGGAACTGGACAATGGCTAGAGTCGATTGGAATCAAACCTGGTGCATTTTTTGCTTTTATAACGGGAGCGGCAGAAATTGTAGGTGGATTCTTTGTAGCGGCTGGTGTATATACAGAAATAGGTGCATGGTTAATAATTGTAGTAATGGCAGTAGCGGTAATAAAGGTGCATATAAAGAACGGATTCTGGAATACTTCGAACGGATTTGAGTTTAATCTATTAATTATTGCAGCTGCAGTAGGGTTATTGCTCACTGGTCCAGGATCAATGGTTTTATTTTAAGAGATTGATAGATTTGCATATAATAGGAATGGAGGAAGTCTCATCTATTGAGGCTTCTTTTTTGTTTCTCTAAAACGCTTTTCTGTATATAGAGAGATAAAATCTTTTTCATGAAAAATCTCTCTCATTCATGATACGATATTATTAATAATGACATTAATTGGAGGGATCAAGATGGCAGATGCTATTTTTGAACAACTTAGGTTTACAAGGGTTTATACTTTGAAAGTTCTTAGTTCTGTTTCAAAAGAAGTTGTAGATGTAGTACCAGCAGGATTCAATAATAATATTCTTTGGAATGCTGGTCATGTACTAGGGGCATATGAGCAATTACTTTATGCTAACACTGGTGATGTTGGTCATCTTTCAAAGGAATTCATTGACTTTTTCAAAGGTGGGACTAAACCAAGTGACTGGCAAGAGGAGCCACCATCATATGAGGAAATTGTTACATTATTAGAACAACAAGTTGAACAAGTTATTTCTACATATGAAGGACGTTTAGATGAAAGTATTCTAAAAGAGATTAAGCTAGGTAGTTTTGAAATTAAGACTGTTCGAGACATGATTAGCTTTAACATTTTCCATGAAGGGCTACATGCCGGATTAATTAATGGTTTAAAAAAGTCACTTGGCCAATAGAGTTAATTTTTCGCTTTTGTCCACACACTAAATCTAGGAGTTTATGCTCTTAGATTTTTTTGTTATAATCATGTTTAACAATTTGTTAATTTGATAGTTTGAAAATTGTGGTAATTCAAAATAAAATATGGCTCTTTCTAATTGATTTTTGTTTTTAGTAACATTGATCATACAATTAAATAGCAACGATTATGACGAAAACAGCCTAAAAAAAGAGGTTATATAAATGAAGAAAGAAAGTAATTTAATTATTTACGATCTAATTTTGTATTTAGTATTTCCGCTTGTTTTATATAAAGTATTACAACACTATTTTAGTGACTATTGGGCGATGCTTTTACCGACGGTTCCTGGGATTTTATATACTTTATTTCGTTTTTGGTATACTAAACAGTTTAATGTTACTGGTATTTTTATTATCTCAACATTAACTGTTAGTACTGCTGTAGATTTAATGGCATTAGGTTCTGCAAAAAACTTAATTTTGTACAATGTGTATTATCACTTTGGGGTTGTAGTGGTATTTTTAATTTTAATGGCTATGAGAAAGCCGTTACCATATTATTTTATGATTGATATTGCTGCAATACAGGGGCAAGATCGTGAAGAAAGTAAAAAATTATATAAACATCCTTCACTATTTAAAGTGTTTCAGTATTTGTTTGTCGCATGGATTATTAAAGATATACTATTTGCTATTGCACAATGGTGGATGGTTGATACGTATGGATTAAAAGCATATTACTCACGTACAATTATCTTTACAGTTGGTGGATATGTTTTTGGCATAATTATGGCAATCGGCTATGCAATGGTTACGATGAGAGCTCAAAAACTAAAAGGAGACGACTCAGAGCAACCTTCAGATGAAATTATTATTTAGTAAAAGTCCTTTCAATAGAAAGAACCCCACAAAGTATAAAATCCTTGTGGGGTTTTTTAATTTCTGATTTCAAATTATCCTTTTAATGAATTTCCTACTCCTTGTAATTCCTGATCTTCTCTAGAAGAAGTATTTAGGAAATCAATTTTTTGTATTCTTTCATTTTCTGGTTCGACATGAATTAATATTTTAGGATCTACTAAAACCTTTTTTATTTCATCTTCTATTTTGTCACATAGTAAATGGGCTTCTTCAATACTCATGTATGATGGTAATACTAAATGAAAATCTATATGTTCCTCAGCACCCGAACGTCTCGTGCGTAAGTCATGGTATTCGATAAATTGGGATTTAAAAGAATTTAATACATTTTCGATTTGTTTTAATTCATCTGTAGAAAGCCCAGTATCAAGTAGGGGAGTAAACGATTTACGTCCAAGTTCGATTGATTCCTTCATTATATAAATTGCGATTCCAATTCCGATCAATGCATCGAGAAATTCCCAACCAGTAAGACTTACTAAAATTAAACTTACTGCAACTCCGAGTGATGAATAAACGTCTGTTAATAAATGCAAAGCGTTTGATTGCATTGCAACAGAATGAGTTTCATTTCCTACTTTTTGAACGATTTTTCCTACTCTCCAATTGATTAACGCTCCAATTAACATGACGAATACACCGATAATTGGCATTTTTATTGGGGTAGGATGAAGTAACTTTTCAACAGATTCAATGATAATCCAAATACCAGCTACAAATATTAAGATTGTTTCGACTGTACCTGAAATATTTTCAAACTTACCATGACCATAAGGATGCTCCTTATCGGGTGGTCTGTTTGAAATCCTTACAGAGAAAAAGGCAATGACTGAAGCAACTAAGTCCAATAAAGAATGAATTGCTTCCGAGATAATTGCTACGGAACCTGTAAAAATCCCGACTATTAATTTTAATAAAACGATGAATGTGTTACTACATATTGAAAGTACTGCTATTTTGCTTGAACGCAATCTATTCACCCCTGTCCAATTTTTTCTACTTCAGTTAAGAGTGTTGTAATAAGGCAACAAAAAAGAAAAACCACTAACAGTTTGTTAGTGGTTTGTTTTTTTTAGATTTAATTTATATTTATTTAAATGATTTTTCATTTTTGAATCACCTTTTCTCTCGCATAAAACATATTCTATATTATAGATATTATTTTGAAAAGGAAAAGCTGTGTGTATGAAGTGAATATAAATCGACAATATTATTCAGAAATGGTTTGACATCTATTTTTAGACTGTGTTATACATAGACTAATATAAAAAATAACAGTCTATTCGTAGAGGTTGCATTGTATATGAGTATCATTTTAGAGAACTGTGGGTTCTATGACGAAATGAGAAAGGATCCTATGCCGAAGAAATAAATTGCCACACATTTTATTTCTGGGACTACATTTAATAAATGTAGTACTGTCACATGTGTTTGTGAAGAGCTATTGAAGAGATGTGATTGGCTAAGTCCTTTTTAAAAGCGATAGGCACATGAACATATCCTTCATGTGTCTTTTTTAATACACTAATACATTGAAGCTAGCTTCTTAGAATGATCTTACATTTGATTTGAAGGGAGAATACGAATGTATTTACATGGTAATAGTCGAATTAATAATGAAGGACATTTAGAAATCGGAGGTTGTGATACTGTAGATTTAGTAAAAAATTACGGTACACCTCTATACATTTATGACGAAGCATTAATTGAATCAAAATGTAGGGAATTCCATGAAGCTTTAAGAGAAACGGGAATGAAATATCAGGTTGCTTACGCGAGTAAAGCGTTCCTATGTGTTGAACAAGCCCGCTTAATAGAAAAAGAAGGTCTTTGTCTAGACGTTGTTTCTGGTGGAGAGTTATATACAGCTTTGCAAGCAGGTTATCCAGCTGAGAAAATTCACTTTCACGGAAACAACAAAACAATTGAGGAAATTGAAGAAGCTTTAAATGCAAAAATCGGTTGTTTTGTAGTCGATAATTTCTTTGAACTAGAAGTATTACAGGCCTTAGCTGAACAACGTAATGAAGAAGTATCAATATTATTACGTGTTACACCAGGTGTTGAAGCACACACACATGAATATGTAATGACGGGCCAAGAAGACTCTAAATTCGGATTCGATATTATGTCTGGTCAAGCTAATGAAGCAGTGGGAGTTTCATTAAATTCAAATAACCTTAAATTATTAGGAGTACATTCACATATAGGATCTCAAATTTTCGAACCAGACGGATTTGTTCATGCAATCAATGTATTAATGAACTTTTTAAATGGACTTAAAAACGATTTAGGATTTACAGCTGAAATATTAAACGTAGGTGGAGGCTTTGGTATTCGCTATACTTCAGAAGATGAGCCTTTAGCTGTTGCTATTCATATAGAAAAAATTACTACTATTATTAAACAACAATGTGAAGAGCTAGACTACAAGTTACCAGAATTATGGTTAGAACCTGGACGTAGTATTGTAGGTGAAGCTGGAACAACACTTTATACGATTGGTTCAACAAAAACTCTTCCTTCAATTCGTAAATATGTATCTGTTGATGGGGGAATGACTGATAATATTCGTCCTGCACTATACGGATCAAAATACGAAGCGATGCTTGCAAATCGAGCAAATGATGAGAATAAAGAAGTTGTATCGATTGCTGGTAAATGCTGTGAAAGTGGCGATATGCTAATTTGGGATTGTAACTTACCAGTTGTACAAAACAATGATCTATTAGCTGTATCTTGCACGGGTGCTTATGGGTATTCAATGGCTAATAATTATAACCGTATCCGTCGTCCAGCAGTAGTGTTTGTGAAAGATGGTGTTTCAAGAGAAGTAGTTCGTCGCGAAACATATGAAGATTTAGTTAGAAATGACAGAGTTTACATCGAAAACTCTCGTAGATAGATAATTAACGTTTTTGTGTTATTTGTATCAATACTGACACTTCTATATAATATAGAAGTGTTTTATTTCGTTTCCTTTAATAAAAGATGATAATTTATCGACATATAAAGACATATTTATCATTTATATTACAATATTGTAACAATTGCGACTCTCTTCGGAAATCTATGGTATAAATATTTACGTAGATTAGCGAGAGGAGAAACGCTGAAATGTTAAGAAAAAAACTAGCAGTGCTGGCGATGGCAAGTACAATAGTATTATCATTAGCGCCAAATGCTTCAGTATTAGCTGATAGCAAAGTTGAAAAAAAGCAAGCTGAAGTAGATAAGTTCCAATCACAATTTAAAGAATTAAGCAACGAGATAGAGAAAATAGATCAACAAATTAAAACAACTAAGCAAAACATAGAAGCAAAAAAAGCAGAAATTTCTGAAACAGAAGAAATCATTAAAGATAAAAAAGCAAGAATTACATATTTAGAAGACAGAATTCAAAAACGTAACGATTTATTAGAGGATCGTTTAGTTGCAATGCAAAAGCAACCAAAAGTTAATCTAGTAACAGACGTTTTATTTAATTCTGATTCAATCGTAGATTTCTTTAATCGAGTAAACTCAATTTCAACACTTTTTCAAGCTGATGAAAATATCATTAAAGAACAAAAGTCTGAACAAGCAGAAGTAGTAAAAGAAAAACAACTTGTTGATCAGAAGAAAGAATCTTTAATAACAGCAAAAGAAGATTTAGTTGCGCAACAAAGTGATCTTTCTAAATCACAAGCTGAAAAGCAAAAATCATTAAATACAGCTGAAGCTAACTTAAAGTTAGCAGTTAAAGAACTGGAGAATGCAAAAGAAGATGAAAGAGTTCAACGTCTTGAGCAACAATCTCTTGAACTAGCTGCTTTATCTAGCGATGATGAAGAAGATGACAGCGTTAGCACTCCAGCTGCTAAAACTAGTTCAAATTCTGATTCGAAATCAAGTTCAAATTCTAGTTCAAATTCAGATTCAAATTCAGATTCAAAACCTAAATCAGATTCAAATGATGATGGTCCAGTAGCAACTGGTTCACTTGTAGATTATGCTTTACAATTCCAAGGTGTACCTTATGTATTTGGCGGAACGTCTCCAAGCGGTTTCGATTGCAGTGGTTTCATCTGGTATGTATATTCACATAATGGATATGGCATCTCTCGTGGAAATGTAAAAACATATTGGAGCAATGCTACAAAAATCAGCTCTCCACAACCTGGTGACCTAGTATTCTTACAAAATACTTATATTAATGGTCCTTCACATATGGGTATTTACATTGGTGGAAATAAAATGGTTCATGCCGGAAGTAAAGGGATTAGCGTAATCAGCTTAAGCAATAGCTGGGTTCGTTCTCACTTCTTAGGCTATGGAAAATTCTAATAGTTTATTAACCTCGTATTATTATTAGTATAGTACGAGGTTTTTTATATTTTCTTACGGAAAAATCAAAAAGGTATAAGCTTTTAGCTTATACCTTTTTGATTTGAAACCTGTTCTTTTAATAAATCACGTATTTCAATAAGTAGAGCTTCTTCTTTAGTAGGAACAACTGGTTTTGCTTCTTCTACTTCTTTCTTTCTAAATGAAAGTCTATTAATTAATCGAACAAAGAAAAATACCGAGATTGAGATGATAAGGAAGTCGACTACTGTTTGGATGAATGAGCCATATTTAATCTGATGATAATGCCAAGCAGTAAAGTCTTGTTTTCCTATGATCAGTGCAAAAATTGGCATCATTATATCTCCAACTAAAGAAGATACGATTTTACCAAATGCACCACCAATAATTACCCCGACTGCTAAATCTAGTACATTTCCTTTTAAAGCAAACTTCTTAAATTCTTGTAACATCTAATTTCCTCCTGTGTAATTATCGTATAATTTTACATACAAATCTTAATTCTTTCAAGTTAGCAATTGGTCTTTTTAAGCAAAAATATTTATATCGTCTTTTAGATATGGTAAATATAATTAATGACAATTTTTAGGAGGAGTAAAGGTATGGGCACAGAATTGGCTACATTTGCTGGTGGATGTTTTTGGTGTATGGTAAAACCGTTTGATCAACAGGACGGAATAATAAAAGTTGTGTCAGGCTATACAGGTGGGGAGAAAGAAAACCCAACATATGAAGAGGTATGCACGCATTTAACAGGTCATTATGAAGCTGTTCAAATTACATTTGATCCAGAAGTCTATCCGTATGAAAAATTATTGGATTTATTTTGGCAACAAATTGACCCAACAGATGTAGGTGGGCAATTTAATGATCGTGGTAGTTCATACAAAACTGCAATTTTTTATCATAATGAAAATCAAAAAGAGCAAGCTCATGTATCGAAAGATAAACTAGAGAAAAGTGGCGTTTTCAAGAAACCAATTGTGACAGAAATTTTATCTGCAAAACCATTTTATGAAGCAGAAGAATATCATCAGCATTATTATAAAAAGCACCCGATTCGTTACCAGCTTTACTTTAAAGGATCTGGTCGTCAAAAATTTTTAAAGGAAAACTGGAAAACGGGCCAAGAGGAGTTAAAGAAAAAACTAACACCAATTCAGTATGCTGTTACTCAAGAAGATGCAACTGAACCACCATTTAGAAATGAGTTCTGGAATCATAAAGAAAAAGGAATATATGTTGATATCGTATCAGGACTTCCTTTATTTAGTTCATTAGATAAATTTGATTCAGGCTGTGGATGGCCAAGTTTTACAAAGCCAATTTTAAAAGGTGAAATTGAAGAGAAGAAGGATTATAGCCATGGGATGTTGCGTATTGAAGTAAGGAGTTCTGAAGCTGACTCGCATCTAGGGCATGTTTTTGATGATGGACCTGGGCCTGAGGGCCTGCGCTATTGTATAAACTCTGCTGCATTAAGATTTGTTCCATATGAAAAAATGGATGAAGAGGGCTATGGTAATTATAAGAGTATCTTCCTTAAATAGACTTTAAGGATATTTAACTAAATTAAAAAAATTTAAATTTGAACCGAGATGGCTATTCGTCTCGGTTTTTTATATTTGTTAATTTAGTAGGGGAGGTTGTTTATGTTACTTATTAGTTTTAAAAGATTGTCCTAAATATTTACGAAAAAAGTTTTCTGAAAATATTTACAATTGCGAAATAAGTGTGTTAATATAAAAGTGTCACAAAGTTGTCACAAATTAGGTATTGCAATTCACAAAAAAGACGAAACGGGAGGTTAATCATTATGAAGCGCACTGATAATGAAATCGTTGAAACATATACTCAATATTCTGGTATTGCCTTTTTTATCGGTCTTATTCTTTTTTTACTATATTTCACTGGAAGCGGTTTCTTACATACGGGCATAAGCCTAACGGTGAGCATAGTATTGATGGGCTCTTGTTCAACCTTATTTCTATTAGGTACTTTTTTGGGATTGATGTTCTCAGTTTCTTCAAAAGAACAAGTTTAAAAGTTTAAAAAAAGAGTGGGTGTTCAGATGACAAAAAGTCAATCTGAACGCCCTTTTGTTTTGTATAACATATTTTATCGGATACGTGTATAAAGTAATTTGTAACTTAAAATTCTTCCGATACGATTTAAATATGGAAGTTATGATGCACTAGGAGGTGTAGCTTAAGGATGAATTTTTTTAAAAAGTTAAAAGGTATGGATCGTAATGTGTGGGTTCGAGTAATTGGAGAAACGATTACAAGTAGTGCGATGATGATGCTTATGCCATTTTTTGCTCTATACCTAGAAGGAAAAGTTGATTCAATGCTAAAGGTAGGATTTATTATGTCTATTTCACCTATAGCATCTTTATTTGGTTCAATGGCAGGTGGTAGACTCGCCGATTTATATGGTCGAAAACGTATGATGGTTTTTTCGACGCTTGGAACATCTCTTATTTTAGTATCCTTTGCTTTAGCAGAAGGTTATACAGCATTTTTAATTTTATCGATTTTACTAGGTATTAGTAACTCGTTTTTTAGCCCGGCAGCTTCTGCAATGGTAGCTGATGTAACTGAACCAGAAGAAAGAACTGAAGCATATGGTTTATTAAGGGTTGGAAGTAATGTCGGTACTGTGATCGGTCCATTATTAGGAAGTTCAGTTGTTTACTTTTCTAAAGACAGCTTATTTTATATTGCAGCAATCGCTTTAGGACTTTATAGTATTGCACAATTAATTCTATTAAAAGAAACACTTCCTGCAGATATGAATAATGAAGGAAAGAATGATGTAACGAAAATACCATTTAAAAAGGTTATGAAAATCATTGGATCTGATAAATTATTACTTTTTTATGTAGCAACAGGTGTGATTATTTCAACGGGTTTCTCACAAATTGAAGGAATGCTACCACTTTATTTTAAACAAACCTTTCAATCGCAATTTGGTATGTGGAATCCTTACCCATTTTTAATGTCGCTTAATGGATTGTTAGTTGTTCTTTTGCAATTTCCAATTTCAAGTTATTTATCGAAGCGTTCAATCGGAAAGACGATGTTTTATGGAACCATCTTATTTGGCCTAGGTATTTTATCGATCGGCCTTGCACCACCATTTTTCCTCTCAGTTGGGTTAGGTAAGTGGATGATTCTATTTTTATTGGCAATTATCTTTATATACTATACCTTTGGAGAAATGGTGATGTCGCCAGTTCAAATGACATTTGTGGCGAATATTGCACCTGAAGATTTAAGAGCGACTTATATGGCGGTTGGTAGTATGAAATGGACGATTGGTGGATTTCTTGGACCTTTACTTGGGGGCTTTTTATTTGATTTAAAATTAGGAATATGGCTTTTTGTTATTCTTGGATCTGGAGTTGTATTATCAGGAATAATGTATCGCTCACTTGATGAAAAAGTAGCGATTAGAGATAGTCAACAGGGTATAGCGCAATAGTTCTCGCGACACTTGTTTTCTTTGTTACTTTGTCAACAAATGTGATTCTTATTATTCTCGTCCACACACTAAGTATAGTTCATGTAGAGCTATGCTTTTTTTAGTTGTAAAGAAATCACAAAACAGCTATCATTGCATATGTTGTAAAGAAAAATAGGTTTCTACCCATAAAAGCTTATACACATTTGTATAAAGTGGTACAATAGGTAGAGCAAAAAATAGTAGGGGGAACATCATGAAGATTAAGTTAGGATTATTATATGGCGGTAAATCTGCTGAACACAAAGTATCATTACAAACAGCTTTTGCCGTTATTTCTGCTTTAGATCACACAAAATTTGATGTGTATCCAATTTATATAACAGAACAAGGCGAATGGTTACAAGGGAAACAAATTGAGGGGAAAGTAGAAAGTGTTGCAGCTTTAAAATTCTCAAATGAGGATCAACATGTAAATGAAATCGCTCCTGTCGCGTTAACTTCATCAATTATTCCTGCAGCTTCAAATCAAGATTCAACTGGCCCAGTTGACGTTATTTTCCCATTATTACATGGACCAAATGGTGAAGATGGAACAGTTCAAGGTTTACTTGAACTATTAAATATTCCTTATGTAGGAAATGGTGTATTAGCATCAGCAGCTGGTATGGATAAAGTGATTATGAAAAACTTGTTTGCTCAAGCTGGAATTCCTCAAGCTAAATATGTACATTTCTTAAAAACTGAGTGGAAAGCAAATGCAGAGACTTGCTATGAAGCAGTCGAGAAAGAATTAGGCTATCCAGTATTTGTTAAACCTGCAAACTTAGGTTCAAGTGTTGGTATTACGAAAGCTAAAAATCGTGAAGCATTAATGGCTTCATTTGAAGAAGCATTCCAATTTGACCGTAAAATAATTATTGAAGAAAACATTGTTGGACGTGAAATTGAAATTGCTGTATTAGGTAATGATCAAGTTGAATGTTCTGTTGTTGGGGAAATCAAACCATCAGTAGAATTTTATGATTATACTGCAAAATATGAGAGTGGCGATACTGGTCTAATTATCCCAGCTCCTGTTGAAACTGAAACATATGAAAAAATTAAACATTATGCAGAAGTTGCGTTCAAAGCAATCGATGGCTCTGGCTTAACACGTGCTGATTTCTTCGTAACTGAAGATGGTGGCGTATTAATGAATGAAGTTAATACAATGCCTGGATTTACTCCGTTCAGTATGTATCCTCAATTATGGCAGGCTACTGGATTAACATATCCAAAATTAATTGAAAAATTAATAGACCTAGCGATCGAACGTTACGAACAAAAACAACAAATTAAATATAATATTTAACAATTGAAAACACTATTCATGGTTGAATAGTGTTTTCATGTGAATAGAAGAAAAATGCTATAGAAGAGGAGTGGGTGACAATGTCAATCGTACGTACTTTATCTCAAATCGTTAATATGATCCCTGGTAGCCAATTAAAAGGTGAAGATTTAACTATCAACGGAGTTTCAACAGACTCTCGTGTAGATTTAAATGGAAAATTATTTATACCGCTGATCGGTGAAAAATTCGATGCGCATCAATTTTTACCTCAAGTAATTGAAAACGGTGCTAGCGCAGTACTTTGTTCTAGAGAATTTTCAAATGTACCAACAAACGCATCTGTCATCTTGGTTGATGATACATTAGAGGCTTTACAAAAGCTGTCTAAATCATATTTAAGTGAGTGGAATGGTAAAATAGTTGGTATAACAGGAAGTAATGGGAAAACATCGACAAAAGATATTTTAACTAGCATTCTTTCAGCAAAATATAAAGTACATAAAACTCAAGGGAACTTTAATAATCATATTGGACTTCCATTAACAGTATTAGCGATGGCAGAAGATACAGAGGTTGCTGTGTTAGAAATGGGTATGAGCAATTTTGGAGAAATTGAATTTTTATCTAATTTAGCTGAGCCTGACGCGGCAATAATTACAAACATTGGCGAGTCTCATATGCAAGAACTAGGCTCAAGAGCTGGTATCGCAAAGGCGAAGCTTGAAATTGCTAGTGGACTATCAAAAAGTGGATTACTTGTCATTAATGGCGATGAACCGTTATTAATCGAAGGAACAAAAGACAAAAACCTAATCTATACAATCGAAACTTTTGGTTTTAGCGAAAGTAATGATGTATATCCAACATTTATTGATATGAATGAATCTGGCAGTGAATTTGAAATAAATAAAGCTAACGATGTCCGTTTCAAATTGGGTGTACTAGGCAAACATAATATTAGTAATACATTAGCAGCTATTGCAGTTGCGAGAAAGTTTTCGTTAACATGGGATGAAATTAGTTCAGGTATGCAGAATTTAGAAATGACAAAAATGCGTATGGAACTAGTAAAGAATGAAAATGGAATAACAATTATTAATGATGCCTATAATGCAAGTGTTACATCTATGAAAGCGGCTCTTTTATTTGCTTCAGAAATAAAGGGTTATAATCGAAAATTTGTTGTATTTGGCGACATGCTAGAATTAGGTGATCAAGAAATTGCTTTTCATGAAGAAATTGGAGAAGAAGTCGTAAATCTTCATTTCGATTATCTTTATACTTTTGGACCATTAAGTAAATTTGCAGCAAAGTCAGCTTTTGAACAAATGGACTCTTCAAAAGTAAAAAGCTTTGAAGATAAAAATAAGTTAATTGAAGATTTATTACAACAGGTAGGACCAAATGACCTAGTATTAGTTAAAGCTTCTAGGGGAATGAAATTAGAAGAAGTTGTAAATGCACTAGTAAATCAGGGATAAGTATATAATCAAGAGAGGGGAAGGCAGGAGAAATAGGGATAGAAGTATTCCTTTTTCGCTTAGTTTTTCTCTTCGCTTAAAGCGTGTAAAAATATATGAAGTGAAAATTTTATACGCGTAATTTAACAAATGAAAACTGTTCGTAATATAAGGGATGAAGAAGGCTATAAACATGATTTTATAGCGAATTTAAAGATAATTTAAGGGTAAAATATAGTTTGGAAACCAAATTGTTAGAATATAACTTCATTTGCTTTTTAGATAGAATGTCCGTATAATGGGTAGATATTGTTTCCTTTTCATGATACTTCGGACTATTGTTTTCCACTAAAAACGAACCTTCCATATGAAACAGTCACGAAACATATAATATTTTAAATTTTTATAGATCAATTGAGATACAAAGGAGATTAACCAAATTGACAACATTTCAAGAATTAGGATTAAGTAGTAAAATCCTGTTTGCGATTGAAAAATTAGGCTTCGAGGAAGCTACACCAATTCAAGCGCAGACTATTCCATTAGCAAAACAAGGCCATGATGTAATTGGTCAAGCGCAAACTGGTACTGGTAAAACAGCCGCTTTTGGTATTCCATTACTAGAAAAAATTGATGTAGATAGTAACAATGTCCAAGGACTTGTTATCGCTCCTACACGAGAACTAGCTATTCAGGTTGGCGAAGAATTACACAAAATCGGTATGAATAAAGGTGTAAAAATCCTTCCGATATACGGTGGACAAGATATTAATCGTCAAATGCGTTCTTTAAAAAAATTCCCACATATTATTGTTGGAACTCCTGGTCGTATTCAAGACCATATTAACCGTCGTACAATTCGCCTAAACAATGTAAATACAGTTGTATTAGATGAAGCGGATGAAATGTTAAATATGGGATTCATTGAAGACATTGAAGCGATCTTAAAAGAAGTTCCAGAAAACAAACAAACACTTCTTTTCTCTGCAACTATGCCTGACCCAATTCGTCGCATTGCAGAAACTTTCATGACAAATCCACAAATCGTAAAAGTAAAAGCAAAAGAAGTTACAATGCCTAACATTGAACAACATTTTATTGAAGTTCAAGAAAAGAAAAAATTTGACGTTCTTACACGTTTATTAGATATTCAAACACCAGAATTAGCGATTATTTTCGGTCGTACAAAACGTCGTGTTGATGAATTATCAGAAGCATTAAACTTACGTGGATATGCTGCAGAAGGTATTCATGGTGATTTATCACAAGCGAAACGTGAGCAAGTACTTCGTAAATTTAAAGCTGGTTCAATTGATGTTTTAGTTGCAACTGATGTAGCAGCTCGTGGATTAGATATTTCTGGAGTTACACATGTATACAACTTTGATATACCACAAGATCCTGAAAGCTATGTTCATCGTATTGGACGTACAGGACGTGCTGGAAAATCAGGTATAGCGATGTTATTTATTACTCCTCGTGAGTTTAATCAATTAAAAAATATCGAACGTACAACTAAACGTCGTATGGAACGTATGACTGCACCTACATTAGACGAAGCAATTGAAAGTCAACAACGTATCATTGCTGAAAAATTAACTTCGACTATGGAAAGTGATAATTTAGCATTCTACAAACGTATTGCAGAAGAATTGCTTGAAGAGCATGATTCTGTAAGTGTTGTAGCTGCAGCTTTAAAAATGCTAACAAAAGAGCCAAATGAAACACCAGTTCGTTTAACTGATGAGCCACCAATGGTCAAACGTGACCGTGGCGGACGCGGAGGAAACGGTGGCGGTGGCGGCGGATACCGTCGTGGCGAAAATAGACGTGGCGGTGGAGATGGACGTCGTAGCGATAATCGTCGTGGAGATGGACGTCGTGGAGACCGTGATAACCGTGGCGGAGGAAACTTCCGTGGCAAACGTAACGAAGGTTCTCGTGATAACAACCGTGGTGGACAACGCAAACCACAAGACAGCAGTAAATAAGTAACTAGTTAAGGTACATGGTAAAATCCATGTACCTTTTTTGTTTATAATTTTATTTTCTTGTAATGCGTGAATTTGGACAGATTCCATACACTAACTAAAAACATATGAGAGTTGGAATGATAATGTTGGTAAGACTTGGATATGTCGCAATGAGTATGAATTTACAAAACGCCTCGCCATCAAAGACAATGACGGTTGCTCAGTTTTTAAAACAAAAGGATAAAGATGCGGCTATTCGTAAGCTAGAGCAAATTGCTAATACTAATATAAATAACTGTCTAAGACTACTAAAGCACAACAAAGCACATGATATATCTTTTTTTCGCCTGAGTAGTAAATTAGTCCCTTTAGCAAATCATGAAGAAGTAGCAGATTGGAATTACATAAAGCCATTAAAGGAAAGTTTACTTGAGTTAGGTAAATTTGCGATTACGAATGAAATGAGGATTGATTTTCATCCGGATCATTTTGTTATCTTGAACTCAACTGATGAAGAGTTATTAAAAACATCAGTAAAAACCTTAAAAATGCATTATCAGCTTTTAAAAGCGATGAAGATTAATACAGAACAAAGATGTGTACTACATATTGGTGGAGGGTATGATGATAAGGAAAAATCACTGGAGCAATTAATAGAGAATTTCAGCCTTGTTCCTGCGCAAATTCAAAAAATGCTAATGTTTGAAAATGATGATACTACCTTTACGTTTGATGAAACATTATTTGCCTGTGAAAAATTAGGAGTACCGCTTGTATTTGACTATCATCATCATCTAGTTAATCACACAAATGAAGATTGGGTTAAAAACTGGAGTTTTGCAGTCGATACATGGAAAGTTTCGAGCTTGCCAATGAAAATGCATATATCAAGTCCTAGAGATGAGAAAGACATACGTGCTCATGCCGATTTTGTGGACCCGAACATGTTTATTACATTTTTAAATGATATTTATGGCTCGGTTAGGCAAATTGATTGTATGATTGAAGCGAAACAAAAAGATAATGCATTATTTCAATTAATGGATGATCTGAAAGCTCATCCGTCTATTGAAATGATTAATGATTCAAGTTTTTATTTTAAACCGTAGTACTCGAAAGTTAGGGTGAGGAAATATGATCGTAGGTATTGGATTAGATTTAGTAGAAATTGAACGAATGAAAGAAATTACTAGCTCGCAGCCCCGGTTTGCGAAAAGGATTTTAACTGAAGCAGAATATGAAATATACGAAAACTTATCAGAACGAAGAAAACTTGAATTTTTATCAGGAAGATTCGCCGCAAAAGAAGCTTGTTCAAAAGCTTTTGGCACAGGAATTGGGAAAGAATTAGGATTTCATGATATTGAAATCTTAAATGACGGAAAAGGTAAGCCTGTATTAAGCGTTGATTTGCCGTTTATACCGTTTTTATCAATTACGCATACAGAACATTATGCTGCTGCTCAAGTGGTCTTACAGCAAATATAATACCCTTTTAAACAGTCACTCATTTGAGTGACTTTTCTTTTTTTGTATACGACGTAGTTGCTAAATTTTAAGGATTAATTAATATGTGTAACTACACCATTGGCTTCACTAACAGGCTCTCCAATCAGAGAGTTTTCTTTAAATTTTTTAAATTAGCTTGTCATGCTAGTCTGCATATTTTAGAGCTTGACCTCATATAGTTTCATGAGGATATAAGAAGCAAGGTTGCAACGTGCATGAATAAATCTAGATTTTACTTCTAAGCTACTCGCGCACATTTATTCATAAGCCTTTGCATAAAATTCTCTTTTTTACAATTTAAGAGGAATAAAGGAGCTGGGGAGATGAAGAAAAAGCTTGTAGCGATGCTTTTGACAATCATGTTAGTACTATCATTGGCTGCATGTGGCACGAAATCGAAAGATGATGTTGTAGGTTCTCTTAGCAATCAGATGGAAAAAATGAATGGCTATAAGGCCGATGCAACATTAACAATTAATAACGGGAATGATCCTCAAAAGTATGAAGTAGTCATTTGGCATAAAAAGCCTTCTTACTACCGTGTACAACTAAAAAATGCTAAGAGTGATCAAAACCAAATTATTTTAAGAAACAAAGAGGGTGTGTTTGTTTTAACACCAGCATTAAATAAAAGCTATCGCTTCCAAAGTGATTGGCCATCAAACAGCAGTCAGCCATATTTACCGGAATCATTGGTTAATGACCTAGTACAAGATAAGAATGCAACGTTTAAAACAACAAAGCAAGGATATGTGTTTGAAACAAAAACAAATTACACAAATAGACAATTGCTCCCAACACAAGAAATTACTTTTAATAAAAAAGGTCTGACACCTGAATCAGTAAAACTATTAGATACAGATAAAAATGTTGTGTTGGACGTTAAATTCGATAAAGTACAATACAATGCGAAATTTGATAATGATGCTTTTGATGTGAAGAAAAATATGACAAGCGCTCGTTTAAGTGTACCTACTTCTACAAATCC
Organism: Bacillus sp. FJAT-25509; assembly: GCF_001420605.1. Classification (GTDB taxonomy): domain Bacteria; phylum Bacillota; class Bacilli; order Bacillales; family Bacillaceae_G; genus Gottfriedia. Next base: position 19,292 of record NZ_LJIZ01000034.1, on the reverse strand, counting down.
AGAAAATGATCCTGATTTATTAGTTACACTTTACCCTAATTATTTAATGAATGGTGTAGTGTTAGATGATCAACAAGAAGTAAAAACAGATAATGGTGTTCAAGTTATCCTTTCATATAAAGGTGATAAAAAATCGTTTACTTTAATAGAGCAAAAAGCACGGATTTCAGAGTCTGGAACAACGATGGAGATCACTGGTGAACCAGTCGATTTAGGTAAAACAGTAGGAGCATTATCAGATAAGATGATTACATGGTCATACGGTGGAACAGACTTTACGATTGTTTCTAAAAACTTAACTCAAGGTGAGTTAATTCAAGTTGCCCAATCAGTCGGAGATACAGGCACAAAATAATATTTTTTTTTCAAACTTAAAAGGGCGTGATGATGCTTTATCACGCCTTTTTAAATTTTAAATAAACTAAAATTGAGTAGTATATTGGTTGACATTTATAGTAAAATAAGCAAATAATTTTACACATATAAAAAAAGAGTAATGGGTAAATCGATAAGGAAGTGTAGTTCATGACAGAAACATCATTTTATCGCGACACATGGGTAGAAGTAGATTTAGATGCTATTGAAGAAAACATCAAAAATATTGTATCGCTTTACCCTAATCATCAAGAAATATATGTAGCTTTAAAAGCGAATGCATATGGACATGGTTATGTAGAAGTAGCGAAACAAGCATTAAAGTCTGGTGCAACAAGATTATTAGTTGCTTTTATTGATGAAGGGATTTTTCTGCGTAACGCGGGAATAGAGGCGCCGATTTTAGTGTTGGGGGCAACTAGACCTGAGGATATTAACGTTGCAATCAAGAATAAATTAACTTTAACGGCATATAATGTTGATTGGTTAGAAGGTATTTCTAAAAATCTAAAAAGCACAGATCGTACAATGATTCATATTAAATTTGATACTGGGATGGGTAGATTAGGCCTGAAAACAAGATCTGAATGGGAGCAAGCTGCATCGATCTTACGAAAAAATCCATCAATTATACTGGAAGGTTTGTTTACACATTTCGCTACTGCTGATGAGCTAAATAGATCTTATTTTAATGAGCAAGTAGACAAATTTTATGAATGTATAGAATGGGTTAAAGGCAGTGGATTCGCTCCTGAGCTAATTCATTGTGCAAACAGTGCAGCGGCTGCATTAGAAACTAACCTATTTAATACTGTACGTGTTGGTATTATCATGTATGGTTTAACTCCATCTTTAGAAATAAAACCAATGCTACCATTTACATTAAAGCCAGCACTATCGCTTTATACGAAAATCTCACATATTAAGCAATTACCAGCAAATAGTGGTGTAAGTTATGGTGCAACGTATTTTACTTCTGATTCAGAGTGGATTGCGACGTTGCCAATTGGCTATGCGGATGGCTGGCTTAGAGATATGCAAGGATTTTCTGTGTTGGTTGAAGGTGAAAAGGCAGAAATAGTTGGTAGAGTTTGTATGGATCAGTGTATGATCAAGCTTTCTAAACATTATCCTGTTGGTACAAAAGTGACTTTAATAGGAGAAAGTAAGGATGGAGCAGTAACGGCTGAGGAAGTCGCTGCACATATGAATACAATCAATTATGAAGTAACTTGCCTTATAAATCATAGGGTACCAAGAGTATATAAAAAGAATGGAAATATTAAGTCCATAAGTAATTATCTAGTATCAGATTAATTGTAATTTGATGTATTAAAGTATGAAACACTGTATTTTGGTTAAGATAAGCGAAGATATGTGTCTTTCCAATCACTGAAAATAATGGTATGATGTAGTATAGGGAGATATATGGGTAATAGTTGATTCTGGAGGTGCTGAAACTTGTCCGAACTAAATGCGACAACTGAAATAACAGTACGTTTACCAAAACACGTAGTAAGCGAACTAGATGGATTAGTAAAGCAAGAAAACGGTAATCGAAATGAGTATATTTATCAAGCGACTAAGATGTTTTTAAAAGATCGTAAAAGACGCCAAAGTCGCGAACACATGCGACGTGGATACATGGAAATGGCTAAAATCAACTTATTAATATCTTCTGAGTCATTCTATGCTGAGTCTGAAGCGGATTCTAAAGTGGAGCGCTTAGTTAGCGGGGGGTAATCACTTGATAGTAAAACGTGGCGACGTATATTTTGCAGACCTTTCCCCTGTAGTTGGCTCAGAACAAGGTGGAGTTCGTCCGGTTCTCATAATACAAAATGATATCGGTAATCGTTTTAGTCCTACCGTTATAGTCGCTGCGATTACAGCACAAATCCAAAAAGCAAAGCTTCCAACACATGTTGAAATCGATGCTAAAAAATATGGATTTGAACGTGATTCGGTTATACTACTAGAACAAATTCGAACGATTGACAAACAACGATTAACCGATAAGATAACACATCTTGATGATGAGATGATGGATCAGGTTGATGAAGCGTTGCAAATCAGTTTAGGACTTGTTGATTTTTAAAGTTGCTTTTATAGCAGCTTTACCTACATAGATTATAATAAATGTTTTGTAACCCTTTCGTCTTGAAAGGGTTATTTTAGGTCTTATATAATTCCCAAAAATTGGAGGCGTTATTTTTGTCACAACAATTGATTAATAAAATTGCATCTGATTTAACAATTACTTCGAAACAAGTAGCTACCGTAATTGAATTGAAGGAAGAAGGAAATACGATTCCCTTTATTGCTAGGTATCGAAAAGAAAAAACAGGATCTCTTGATGAGGTGCAAATTCATTCCATTTTAGAAAAATATGAGTATGCTGTAAATCTTCAAACGAGAAAAGATGAAGTAATCCGTTTAATTGAGGAAAAAGGGAAACTGACTGATGAATTACGTAAAAGTATTACATTAGCTACAAAGCTACAAGAAGTTGAAGATTTATACCGACCATATAAAGAAAAAAGAAGAACTCGCGCTACAGTTGCTAAAGATAAAGGGTTAGAACCTTTTGCAGAATGGTTATTTTCAATGCCAAATGAAGGTTCACTTGCGGATGAAGCGTTAAAATACATAAATGTTGAACTGGAAGTTAATACAGTTGATGAAGTTATTCAAGGTGGAAAAGATATAATTGCGGAATGGATTGCAGACGATGCTACGTATCGAAAGTGGATTCGTGAAGTTACCTTCAAAAAGGGAACGATTGAAAGTACTGTAAAAGACTCTGAAAAAGACGAGAAAAAAGTATACGAAATGTATTACGAATACTCTGAACCAATTTCAAAGATTGTTCCACATAGAATACTAGCAATGAATCGTGCTGAAAAAGAAGATATATTAAAGGTTGCAATTCAATCTCCTTTTGAAGAGATTATTTTATATTTAGAAAAAAGGGTTATTACAAAGGACACTTTTGTACGATCAATCCTGGTGGAAGTCGTTGAAGATGCATATAAAAGATTAATTCAGCCTTCAATTGAAAGAGAGATTCGTAAAGAATTATCCGAAAAAGCTGATTCACACGCGATTAATATTTTCTCAGAAAACTTGCGTTCATTATTACTGCAACCACCATTAAAAGGGAAAATCGTGCTAGGAGTAGATCCTGCATTCCGTACAGGTTGTAAATTAGCAGTAGTAGATGAGACGGGGAAAGTTCTTAAAATAGGTGTGATTTACCCTCATCCTTTCAAAGGTGAAAGGGAAGAGGTTCAAAGAAATAAAAGAGAACAAGCAGTTGCAAAAATTAAAGATATTCTTATCGAATATAAAATAGAAATGATCGCAATTGGAAACGGTACAGCTTCGAGAGAAACAGAGCTGTTTATTTCTGGAATTTTAAAAGAAATGAAAAATAATACTTATTATGTAATCGTAAATGAAGCTGGTGCAAGTGTTTACTCAGCATCTGAGTTAGCAAGAGAAGAGTTCCCTGATTTCCAAGTTGAGGAACGAAGCGCAGTATCAATTGCAAGACGACTACAAGATCCGTTAGCAGAACTTGTGAAAATAGATCCTAAATCTGTTGGGGTAGGATTATATCAACATGATGTATCTCAAAAGAGCTTAAATGAATCATTATCATTCGTAGTTGAAACATCTGTTAACCAAGTTGGCGTAAATGTAAATACAGCTTCAGTTTCACTACTTCAATACGTATCGGGCTTGTCCAAGACAGTAGCGAAAAATATTGTTAATTACCGTGACGAAAAAGGGAAAATTACAAACCGAAAAGAGCTTAAAACAATACCTAGATTAGGCGCTAAAACATATGAGCAATGTATTGGATTTTTACGTGTTCTAGAAGGAGATGAGCCTTTAGACCGTACAAGTATCCACCCGGAAAGCTACGTACAAGTAAAAAAATTATTAAAGCAATTAAAATTCTCAACGAGTCAAATTGGTTCAAGTGAATTGAAAGAAAAGTTAAAGACGATTAATTTAAAAGAAGTATCAGAGCAACTAGATATTGGTGAAATTACGCTAAAGGATATTTTAGCATCATTAATGCAACCTGAAAGAGATCTACGAGATGAATTAGCAGCACCAATCCTTCGCCAAGATGTTCTTCAAATTGAAGACCTAAAAATAGGAATGGAACTTGAAGGAACAGTAAGAAATGTAGTCGATTTTGGTGCGTTTGTTGATATTGGGCTAAAGAACGATGGCCTTGTTCATATTTCTAGAATGAGTAGTAAATTTATTAAGCATCCGCTTGATGTTGTATCGGTTGGTCAAGTAGTCAAGGTATGGATTGCTGAAGTAGACCAAAAGAAACAAAGAGTAGGTTTATCTATGCTACCAATTGAATCGAAAGAAATCGTCAAAGCTTAATTTTTTGATAATAAAACCAACATTGATTTAATAATTTAATTTGATAACGGTTTTTTTCATAAAATGCTTTTTGAATTTGAGTTTTAAGCCAACTAGGCATTACCATGATGAAAACCTCCAACTTAAAAATCTTCGCCCATCTTTTTTGAGGATGGGCGATGAAATAAATGAGTGAGGGGTAACCTTCCGATACGTTGTATAAAAAGGATAACTGTATTGTTCATTTTGGATAGTAAAAATTACGCCGTTGTAGAGAGGTTTACTAAGAGCAGCCCATTTAGCATAAATCGTACTAATAAGATCTTTTAAAATTCTCATTTGTAAGTTTAATGTATGCGCATACCCAAGAATTTGTGAGTTGTTCAGTTATAATAAAGTAGAAAAAAGGATGGCGATTCATAATTGGATAATGAGGAGATACAAAAACTGGTTGAAGAACTATCAATCACTTATTTTGAGCGACCATTTCTCCACCAAGCTTCTTTTAATACTAGATTAAGGACAACTGGTGGTAGGTATTTATTAAAAACAAGCAATATCGAATTAAATAAATTTTATTTAGAAGAACACGGAATTGAAGAGCTAAAGGGGATCATATTACACGAGCTGTGCCATTATCATCTTCATATTATGAAAAAAGGATATAAGCATGAGGATAGAGACTTTAAAGAACTATTAAAAAAGGTAGGTGCACCTAGGTATTGCAAACCACTAAATTCAATAAAAAAAAGAACGCATTCCTATAAGTATAAATATAGATGTTCAGGGTGTGGGCAAGCTTTTTTAAGAAAAAGAAAAGTGGACACTAGTCGCTATGTATGTGGAATATGCAAAAGTCCATTAAAACTATTATAAATAGTGTTGACATCTAATATGCATTTAGTTTATATTAATACTTGTCATCACGTTACAAAACTTGATGAAAAGATTAGTATTTTTCCGCAGTAGCTCAGTGGTAGAGCACTCGGCTGTTAACCGAGTGGTCGTAGGTTCGAACCCTACCTGCGGAGCCATTATTATAGAGAAGTACCCAAGTGGCTCAAGGGGCGCCCCTGCTAAGGGTGTAGATCGTTTACGCGGTGCGAGGGTTCGAATCCCTTCTTCTCTGCCATATTTTTTTTGGCCCGTTGGTCAAGCGGTTAAGACACCGCCCTTTCACGGCGGTAACACGGGTTCGAGTCCCGTACGGGTCACCATTNGGAGAGCACCTGCCTTACAAGCAGGGGGTCGGCGGTTCGAGCCCGTCATCCTCCACCATTAACTTCATATGGTCCCGTGGTGTAGCGGTTAACATGCCTGCCTGTCACGCAGGAGATCGCCGGTTCGATCCCGGTCGGGACCGCCATTCATTACTACAAATTGTAGTATTTTTTTCTTTATTTGGAGAAAAATAGTAAGAGTGGGTTTTTGGAGTTAGACCTTAAATATTTTAAATGTCGGATTGTTTTTTATCTTGATGAGTTAATTCTAGAAGTGGAAGCAAAACAACATAAAAAAAATCCTGCGGAGCGGGTTCATGAAGATTACTCGGAGAAGTTGATCCTTGATGTTACATCAATGGGCTATAGCCAAGCGGTAAGGCAACGGATTTTGATTCCGTCATGCCCTGGTTCGAATCCAGGTAGCCCAGCCATTTGTTTTAGAAGATTGAGGTGTTAGACTGTTTTACTTTGGAGTAGTTTCTGGAGGATAAATATTAAAACACAAATAATCCTATAGTGTGGGTTCTTGAAGGTTACTCGAATTTTAGGTAAAGAAGTATATTGAAGTGTCGGATTGTTTTTTATCTTGAGAGGTTGATTCGAGAGGTAAAGGCAATACAACATAAAAAAAAATCCTGCGGAGCGGGTTCATGAAGATTACTCGGAGAAGTTGATTCATGATGTTACATCAATGGGCTATAGCCAAGCGGTAAGGCAACGGATTTTGATTCCGTCATGCCCTGGTTCGAATCCAGGTAGCCCAGCCATTTTAGTTTTTTATAAGTATGTTTAAGGTAAGGGGATTTGCTTTTATCTTAGACGCGATCGTGTAGACAGTAAGTTGGTTTAAAAATATTTGGTATTTAGTTATACTTGTAATATCTTTATATTATGAGCCATTAGCTCAGTAGGTAGAGCATCTGACTTTTAATCAGAGGGTCGAAGGTTCGAATCCTTCATGGCTCACTTTTGTTTATTCGCGGTCGTGGCGGAATGGCAGACGCGCTAGGTTGAGGGCCTAGTGGAGGTTTCTCCGTGGAGGTTCAAGTCCTCTCGGCCGCATCAATGAATTTTGAGAAATTAACGAATGTTAAAATATTTAAATATACTCCTTTTTACTCCATTGATTATTGAAATTCAAGACGTTACATAAAATTGTAACGTTTTTTTGTATTCTGCCTTTTATTGATGTAAACAGTAAAGAAAAATTATTATTATTAATTTTTTCAATATAGTCAATATTATTTAGATTCTGCAAGTAAAAGAATAATGATATGAACAAAAATTATTCTGAATTTATGAATCAATTTTTCTCCGAAGAATTATATAAAGGACTATTAGGATAGGGGTTTTTTAATGAAAAGCTTCCACAAATATAAGCAAGAAAGGTTGTTTTATTTTGGACAAAAAGGATATAAACAAATTTTTTCAAGAAAAGTTAGATATGTATCCTCACTTGAAAAAGATCAGGGATAATTTATGGTCGAAAGATGGAAAAAGTCGTGTTTCAGTAATGGTTGGAGCAGGGTTTAGTTTGAACGCTAGTAAAATTGAAGATAATTTTCCAGGAATGGCTTTGTGGAATGATCTCAATAAGATGATGACTGAAAATCTAAGTCATCGTGCGGATCTTAAAGATAAAGATGTACTTGAAATTGGACAATTATATGAAGAGGAATATGGGCGAGCTAACCTTGATGAAATTTTAAAAGAAGCTATTCCAGATGACAATTATGAGCCCGATTTTTTACATAACGAATTACTAAACCTTCCTTGGGCAGATATTTATACTACAAATTATGATACTTTATTGGAACGAGCTAAAAGAAATGTATTTGATCGTAATTATCAAGTTGTATATGACGTAAATGATATACCGAATTCAACATCACCAAGAATAATAAAATTACATGGTAGCTTTCCATCCAATAGGCCATTTATATTTACTAAAAATGACTATTTGAATTATCCTGAAAGATTTAGTCCATTTGTTAACATGGTTCAGCAATCAATTATGGAAACAACATTTGTTTTATTGGGATTCTCTGGTGACGACCCTAATTTTGAAAGGTGGACGACTTGGGTTAGGGATAACTTAGGTGAACAGATGCCAAAAATATATATGATTGGGTATAAACAAAAGAACAGAAAAGAATACTTGAAATCCAAAGGGATAACTTTAATTGATTTTGAAGACTTATATTCATTAGCTAAAAATCCATTTCAAGAAATGTTTGCAGAGTTGTTTGAGTTTCTTGCTTATAAAAATAGAGAAGAGAAGATTAAATGGCCATACAGACCTTACGGAAGAGGTAATGTAAGTGATTTTAAGTATAACAGAGAGACTTATCCAGGATGGATTGTTATGCCAGATGATATTAGACGTTCTTATTCCGAAAATATTAGGTTAATAGCAAATAATAAAATTGCAGATATAACTTCTTTAAATGATAAAGTTAACCTTGAATACATAAATGAATTACTCTGGTGTTTTGAACATTTTTATATTCCATTAGAATACAATACTTTTATTAAACTGGAAAAATTAATTGAAGAAAATATTAACAATTTAGATAGTAATGATAATAATATTTTATTGTTGTTGTTAAAGGAAGCTAGGCTAGATTGTAAAAAAGAAAAGTTTTATAAATATAAGAGTTTGTTAGAAAAAACAGATTTGGAGAATTCACAATATCATAAGATAATCCATGAGGAAATCCTCTTCAATTTGGCATTTAATAATATAGAAAATGTTAAGGAACAATTAGATTTATGGCAAGTTGGAGAGAAAGAGATAGAATGGGGAATTAAAAAAGCAGCGATTCTTATAAATATATCTAGAAATGCGGAGGCAAAAGAAACTCTTGAAAAGTATCTTCATATGATAAGAGGTTTATTAGCTATTCAAAGCGATGAATATCGATTATTGTCTTTAGAAAGTGTTGTTTTAAGTCTTTTAAGAAAAATTGACTATAAATTAGATTATGGTGAAGAAAGACTTAGAAATTTAAACTTGAAGAAATGTAACTCAGATAAAGAATTTAATCTAACACTAATCTCTGTTAAAAAATATGAATATACATTAGGCACAAAAAAAATCCCTGGTTTTGATCCTGGTAAAAGTAGAATTTCTTCCAGTTTTGGAGATTATTTTAAATCTGAACTTTTGGATTCATTTGCAGTTTTGCAAATTCAAGAAAATTTCAATCTAAATATAGGAGATAGAACTCAATACGAATTAGCATTGAATAATATAGAAATACAATATCCGTTATATTCATTTATTAAGGGAATTCACTATTTTCCGATTAAGAAAATAGATGAAATATTTTCGAGAGCTTTTGTGTATAAATTAGATGATTATAATTTGGAAATTCTTATAGAGATGTTAAAAGATACAATAGCACAAAAAAAACATTCTATTATAAATGTAGAGATAGCATTAGAAATTATATCTCGTATTTATTTTGCATTACCGATAAAGTTGAAAGTAGACCTTGATTTAAAGATAATTAACTTTATTAAAAATAAAGCTAATTTTAAATTTAATAGAAAAGATATTTTATATCACCTAATAGAAAGAGTTATATTTGACAAGGATAATGAGGAACAAAAGTTATTCTATGAACAATTATTAGATTCTCCAATACATAGTCAACTGGATTCAAATAAAAATTTCGATGTAAATGATTTCTTTGAGCCATTTTTAGCTATACTTTCTAAGAGAAAAAATGTTTCTAATGTAAATGTTTCAGAAAGTAAAATCTTAGAACTACTTGGCTACTTAAAAAATAATGAAGATCAAAGTAAAAAGGAAAGTGCATTAATAAGAATGTTCTTCCTTGAAAAAACAAATAGTTTATCTACTATTAAAAGAAATAAATTTGTTGAAGCATTGAAAAATTTAGAAACTAATAGACAGCAAGGGATAAGTGATTTTATATTCCAATCGGAATTAAATAAAATTATGAATTCAAGTTCTATATTAAGCGATGAAGGCATGGAATTTATATTATCTAAAAATATTCCTACATTCTATAATAATGGATCGTTATCCAGTACTCATGCTATCGAGGATTATTTTAATGAGTTAAGTGGAATATTTCCAAATTATATAGAATCGAAAACAAAGACGCTCCCTAAAAGTGAGTTATATAAGGAATGGCTCGAAAAGTTTTTTACTTGGTGGGATGACCAAGAGAAAGGACTACTCAGAAGTATTCCTGAGGAGATAGAGTATTTCCCTATGCCAGATTATTTGAAAAGAGCGTTGTTCTTTTTAAAGGATAATATCTTAGGTGTAATTCCTTCCGATTTTCTAAGTGAAGATGAAATTGAGAAGTTCCAAGGAATTTTTGAGAAGATTGATATTGAAAGGCCTACTTTATCTATATTTTTAATTGCTAGTTTTGAACAGTTACAAATACCAATAAAGTATGATTTAGATACTGTTCTAGATACTTTAAAATCAAAAGAAATAGATAAAATGGAAGCTGCAGCATATACTATTTTTGATTATTTGCTATATATTGAAGAGAAAAAGATAGTGAAGAAAAGTAATTTAATTAAAAATGAATTATTTAGTATGATGTATTATGGCTCAGAAGATATTTTTAAAGTAGCGATAAATATTTTAGAAGTATGTATAAAAAATATACCTCGTATTTTCATTGAAAATGAATATATGTTATTAATAAAATTCTTGGATAGCTATCTAGACGCTATTAATAGTGAAAAAATTATTATTACAACCCTAAAAGATTTTGAGAAAATCTCGAGTGTAGCAGGTTTAATGGCAAATTTATATCGAAATCAAAATATAATACCAAAAGAAGATTTAAAACATTGGAAAGAATTTATAGAAAGTCACCGTTTGCCTGAAGTTAGAGTGTATAGGGAGTTATTAAATTAAATATCATTTCAAGCATTTATCTTAAATAACAAACTAATGCCAAAAACCATACCTTATCCAATAATAGGTTTTTTAATATTATTTATAAGCATTACTGTTACAAAAATTTTTGATTTTAAAAAAGGACGTAACAACATAAACTAGGTTCAAGTCCTCTCGGCCGCATCAATTTATATATATATAAGTAATAAGGCTTCTACGTAATGTAGAGGCCTTTTTTGTGTTTAAAATTTGTATGACTTTTATAGGCTAGTTGGTCACATTATTTAATTTTAGAAGTATTGGAAAACCGTTTCTCTGTATCATTGTTTGATTGGGAACCTGGACTTTGTAGTATTTAAAAATGAATATTAAAAATTCTTAAAATTCATTGTATTTTATGTTATTCTTGATTATAATACAAAGCATAACAAATAAGATAACTTTAAGAGAAAGGAGGTAGTTAATGAAAGTAGCAAGAATGAATATCACATTCAAGCATTATCCTATCCAATATTTTTTGGATTGTATGGATCAATTGGGCATCAGTAGCATTGAGTTATGGGCTGGTGAACCGCACCTCTATGTTTATAGAAACTTGCTTTGCAATTTGAGAGAGATAAAGAAAGAAATTAAAGCTAGAAGTATTGAAATAGTCTGCTATACTCCTGAACAATGCATCTATCCTTACAATCTTGCTGCTTCAGATTCGAATTGGCGAAAAACGAGTATTGATTATTTTATTGAAAATATTCACTCCGCTGTGGAATTGGAAACGGATAAGATGCTAATTACTTCAGGGATTGGTGATTTCTCCCTAACAAAAGAAGAATCGTGGAAATATGCAAGTGAATCAATATATCAAAATCCATTAGATGCTGTTAAAAAATCCTTAGATAAACTAAATGAATTAGGAATTGTATAATCTAAAAATTTGGAGGAGCCCTTTATGAGTAATACTACGCTTACACGAAAGCTCGGATTTTGGTCGGCATTAGCAATTGCTGTTGGTACGACCGTAGGATCAGGTATCTTTGTCTCGTCTGGTGATGTAGCGAAAGCAGCGGGAACACCTTCTATTTCTATTTTAGCTTGGATTATTGGTGGGGTTATCGCTATTCCGCAAGTAATGGTTCTTGCTGAGCTATCAACTGCTTATCCTGAAAATGGAAGCGGTTACGTATATTTGAATAAAGCAGGCTGGAGGCCATTAGCCTTTTTATATGGATGGGCAACATTTTGGGCGCTTGATCCACCATCTATTTCTATTATGGCTTTAGCAGTAGTTTCATATTTGGCAAGCTTTTTCCCGTTTTTCTCTGGAGTTGCAGGCAAGTTGTTAGGGGTTGCGATAATTTTAATCATAACTTCAATTCATTATCGAAGTGTAAAAGAGGGCGGGCTTTTTCAAGTGATTATTACTGCCGTGAAAATCATTCCGTTCATTATTGTTATTGTTTTAGGTTTAATGTATATGCACCCAGGGAACTTCTCTTATACGCCACATGGGGAAGTTGTAAAAACAAGTCTAATCGGTGGTGTCTCTGCCACAACCTGGGCTTATACCGGTATGGCCGCCATTTGTTTTATGGCAGGTGAATTTAAAAATCCCGGAAAAACGTTACCTCGTGCTCTGATTAGCTCTGTCTTTATTGTATTAATCTTATATACTTTGCTAGCAGTCTGCGTAATTGGATTAATGCCTTTTAGCAAATTGATGAGTTCTAGTGCAGCTGTGTCTGATGCGGTTAAGTATATACCAGGACTATCTCATATTGCTTCTTCGTTTGTTGCGATTACTGCAATTATCGTTATTTTAGGATCATTAAGTTCTTGTATCATGTTTCAGCCTAGGTTAGAATACGCGATGGCGAAGGACGGGCTATTTTTTCAACGTTTTGGGCGTGTTCATCCAAAGTATGAAACACCAAGTTTTTCAATTATTGTTCAAGTTACCTATGCATGTATTCTAGTTTTTGCAACTAATTTAACGACTTTATTAGGTTATTTTACATTAATCCAATTAGTGATTAATATTTTAGATTTTGTAGCGGTTTATAAATGCCGTAAAAGGGAGGACTATAACCCGATTTACAGGATGCCAATGTGGAGACTAACGACGATTTTAGCAATTATGGGAGCTTCTTGGCTTGCTTGGGGTACGTTTACTTGGGCTCCATGGCAAGGGATGGTAGCTGCATTTATTGTTATTGCTACCGGACTACCTGTTTACTATTACTGGGAAAAACGATACGGGCCGAATAAGAAAAATGACGGTAATCTAGTAACAAAGAAGAATTCAATTATATCAGGAAGCTAGTGAACTTTTACTAGCTTCTTAATTTTTTGAAAAAGCAATTGCTTTAATTGTTATGTTTAATTATAATACAAGACATAACAAATAAATTTTAGGGGGATCTAACCGTGTTAAAATTTGATGAAGCGTTATTTTTAAAACTTGTAGAAAAAGAAGGACTTGCATTTAGAAGTAAAATTGAGGATATCGTCGATTCAATCTGTCAAAAAGGTTTCAGCAATCTTTTCCTGATTGGTGCTGGTGGAACAATTGCAATGATGTATCCTTATAAATATATTTTAGAATCAAACTCAACGATTAATGTACATGCTGAAATCGCTGCCGAGTTTATGGTCATGAACAATAAGCAATTTTCAAAGGATTCCGTATGTATTTTCACCTCAGTTTCAGGGACAACACAAGAAACTGTTGCAGCGGCAGAGTTTTGTAAAGAAAGAGGGGCTACTACAATTGCTTTAGTAGCGGAGCCGAATACTCCATTAACGCAGGTAGTAAATTACTGTATTACAACCGGCTCGGAAAAACATTCCTTTGATACGTTCTTTATGCTGTTGTACATGGTAGTATTTCGCTTCATGTATAATAATGATGAATTTCCGCAATATGAACAGTTCACAAAAGAAGTTTCCTTGTTGCCACAAGCGATATTAGCTGCCGTAAAAGACTTTGATAAAAAAGCTGAGGAATTTGCTATTAAACATAAGGAAACAGATTACCATATGATGGTGGGCTCAGGTAATTTATGGGGTAACACTTATTCATATGCAATGTGTATTTTGGAGGAAATGCAATGGATTCATGCAAAATCCATCCATGCAGCGGAGTTTTTCCATGGTACGCTTGAGCTAGTAGTTGAAGATACTAGCGTTATTTTACTTAAAGGTGAAGATGAAACAAGACCATTGATGGATCGTGTTGAAAGGTTTGCTGAAAAAATTACGAATCAATTAACTGTTATTGATACAAAAGACTTTGAATTGTTAGGTATTAGTGAGGAATTTAGAAAACACTTCTCTGTTAGTATTAATTGGGCAGTTTTAAGTCGAATCAGTGTTTATCTTGAAAGGGAAAGAAACCACTCATTAGACCTAAGAAGATACTACCGCAAAGTAGAATATTAAAAAAATTTAGTGAGCACTACATGGTAGTGCTTGTTTCTTAGATTAAAAAGAAGGTTGGGATTAGATGAGAATTGTTACAGTCGGCGATAACTGTATGGATGTCTATCTTGCAAACGAGAAAGTGTATCCTGGAGGAAATCCGGTAAATGTTGCTGTCTACTTAAAGCAATTAGGAGCAGACTCTTCGTATATCGGCTGGGTTGGAAGTGATTCCTTCGGTGATCAAATGATTAAGTCGATTCAAAGTAAGGGTGTTGATACATCGTTTATTTCTAAAAAGATAGGAAAAACAGCAGTTACCCATGTTGAATTAGTTAATAATGACCGTCATTTTAGAGATTACGATGAAGGAGTAATGGCTCAGTTTACTTTAACTAATGAAGAACAGGAGTTTATTCAAACACATCAACTTGTCCACGCTGGGATATGGGGACATGTTGAGGGATATTATCCTCTTTTTAAACAAAATGGGTTGCTTACTGCATTTGATTTTTCAGACCAGTTAGAGCACGATTTAGTAAAGACATTACCTGGTTATGTGGACTATTCCTTTTTTTCTTATAAAAAGGATGATGAATTTATCAGAGGATTTTTAAAGGATGTAAAAACACAAGGTTCCAAGGTGACTGTTGCTACGCTTGGAGAAAATGGGTCATTAGCTTTCGATGGCAAACATTTTTATCAATTTGGGGTATTGGAAGATAATGTTGTAGATACGATGGGAGCAGGAGATTCTTTCATAGCTGGTTTTCTTTATGGTACTTTACAGGGTCTTTCGATCCAACAGTGTTTGGAATTGGGGACTAAAACGGCTGCAAAAACAATTGGCTATTTCGGTGCATGGTGACGATGACTAGTCGGCAGTGTATAATAATGTTGAAAAACATTGACGGATAGGATGAAAATTATGAACCTAAATTCTTCAACTCCACAGCCTCTCTATATGCAGATTAGGCAAATGCTACAGAACGATATTCAACAAGGGAAATATAAACCAGATCAACAGATTCCCACAGAAGCTGAGCTTTGTGAAACGTATAATGTCAGCCGAATCACTATTCGAAAGGCCATTGAGGAATTAGTGAAGGATGGTGCATTGACACGTATACCACGCAGAGGGACGTTTGTGGCTTCGAATAAGTTTAATAATGAACTGTTATCTGTAAGCGGATTCTCGGAGTTTAGCCACCAACTAGGGATGATTCCAAATTCCCGAATCCTTAGAAGTGAAGTTATCCCGGCATCAAAGGATGTTGCAGAACATCTCAAAGTTGAGGAAGGAAGTCGCGTTCTAGAGCTGGAGCGACTCATGTATGTAAATGACCGTCCACTTTTTTATGATATTGCACATTACTCACTAATTCGTTTTCCAGATTTGGAAAAGAAAATTGCAACTGATGAATCTACATATAAAGTTCTCTCAAAGGAATATCATACAGAAATCTTAAGCAACGATAAAATCATCGACGTAATCGGTGCGACAAAAATATATGCCAATTACCTTGAATGCGATATAGGCGCCAATCTATTTAAAATACTAAAAATCGCCTATGATTCAAATGAGGAACCTGTCCACCTTTCAACGTTTATGTGTGAAACAAGTAAAGTAACCTTAACCGTACATCGAACAAAATAGAGATAATTACAAAAAACTCACTTTTATTATTCAAAAGTGAGTTTTAGCATTAATAATTTGCAGGATTTACCTGTATAGCTTTAAAATTTTGATTTTTATCTGAGTAATGCCACCATTCTTTAGAGTAGCCTACAAAACCAACTTCTCTCATTGCCTTATCCATAACTTGATAACTATTTTCCTGTTCACTGCTTCGTTTATAGCTTCGAGATGCACGTGAAGAAAAATCATCGAATTTAGATTGCATTTGTACTTCTTTTCCATCTAAAGTACATAGTGTAATATCCACCGTTGCGCCAAGTTGGTGTCCACGGATATTTTTTGAATCAGGTTTAGCTACATAATTCGAATTAGGATATGCGTTCCAAAGTGATTGTTGTGCAGAAAAAGGACGATAAGCATCCCATACTTTAATTGTATATCCTTGTTCTTTAAGTATTGCGTTTGCTTTTGCTAATTTTTTTGCTGTACTTGCCCTAAGTATTGCTTGACTAAAATTATAAATGCGTTTGCCAGTAAAGTTATTGGTAGTGTTATATTTCAAGTCAACAATAATACTTTTATCTAATGATTTAACGTTAGTGAACTCCGCCGTTACATATTTTCCATTTATA
Organism: Bacillus sp. FJAT-25509; assembly: GCF_001420605.1. Classification (GTDB taxonomy): domain Bacteria; phylum Bacillota; class Bacilli; order Bacillales; family Bacillaceae_G; genus Gottfriedia. The sequence continues at coordinate 2,723 of NZ_LJIZ01000034.1, read as the reverse complement.
AATCCAGTTGTTTTTTTAAATTTAATTTTATACCATCCATTGGATTGTTTTTTAATAACCGTTAAAAATTGGCCTTTTTTAACAGCACCGATCAACTTATAGGACGTACTAGGCCCACTACGGACATTTAATTTACTTGCAGATACAGTATAAACTTTATCTGCTGCATAGGTAGAAGTTGGATTTGTAAAGAAACTTATCGATAGTAATGAAAGAGTTAAAAAAACTACAAATATCTTTTTAATAATACTCATATTTCACCTTCTTTGATTTTTTAATAATCTGTTAACTATAACCATTATTCTACAGAAAAGTTCACATTACCTTTCATTTTGAAACTATAAAGATAAAATAAAAAACATTACCGTTAAGTAATGTTTTTTATTTACAATATTGGAGATAAGAGGCGCGAGATCGCTTCTTTTAACTTGATTATGACTGATCGCTCTTGATATTTTTCAATTGTAAGCTCACTACTATGATTACTATCAAGTAAAAAAAGATTTTGTAGCTCAGAAGCTTTTTCATCAGAATAGGTAATCGCGTTTATTTCAAAATTTAATTTAAAACTACGCGTATCAATATTTGTAGTTCCTACCGAAGCTACTTCGTGATCAACAACGATTGTTTTAGCATGTAAAAAACCATTTTCATAAAGTAATATTTTTGCGCCATATGATAAAAGTTCTCCAGCGTACGATAGAGATGCCCAATACACGAATGGGTGATCAGGTTTACTTGGAATCATTATCCTTACATCGATACCGGATAAAATTGCGATTTTGCATGCGTCCATAATACTTGCATCTGGAATAAAATACGGTGTTTGGATATAAACACTTTTTTTAGCAGACATAATTAACTTAACGTACATGTTTTTTAAGTGCTCTGTTTCTGAATTTGGGCCACTTGCTACTATTTGGATAGGGGTGCTTCCAATATTCTTTTCATTATTAAATGAGAATTCTTCTATATTATGTACAGGCTGATTAGTAGCTTGTTGCCAGTCTAAAATAAATCTACCTTGAATTTGGTTTACTGACTCTCCCTTTATACGAAAATGAGTGTCTCTCCAATAACCAAATTTCTGATCAATACCAAGATATTCATTTCCAATATTGAATCCTCCGATATAAGCAATTCTTCCATCAATAATACATAGTTTTCTATGATTCCTATTATTTAATCGAAAATTGATGAGTCTTAAGAATGAAGGGAAGAAAGCTTTTACCTCTCCACCATGTTTAACAAGTTCTTTGAAAAAAGAGGGTGTAATTCTTTTGGAACCAATGTCATCATACAGGACTCGTACTTTTACACCTTCTTCTGCTTTTTTTGAAAGTTCATCTCTAAGTTTTTTTCCTAATGAATCACGCTGAATGATGTAGTACTGAATATTAATCTCCTTTTTGGCAAGTTGTATATCTTTGAATAGTGAATTAAATTTCTCGTGTCCATCTCGAAACGTTTGGATCGCATTATTTGTCGTTAATAATGCGTTAGCTGACTTTAAATTCATCATAATTAAGTGTGAATGTTTTGATAGTAGCTCATCTTGATGGAAACTTTGATCAGTATGAATTTTATTAGCTTGTTCCGTAACCGCCAATTGAAGATAAGTTTTTTCTTTAGTCGATAGGTGGTAGAAATTCTTTTGTTTTAGCTGCCTACCTAAAAATAAATATAGTAAAAATCCTACTATAGGTATAAAAAATAAAATCATTAGCCACGCCCATGTGGCGACAACATCTCTTTTTTCAATAAATACTAGTACTCCCGCTAGTAGTATATTGATGATAAGGAGGATTGTAAGAAAATTAATATCCATTTGTCACACTTCCTATTAGTTAGATTACCTTATTTTAGTTTAATATCTTTTTTAATGCTCATTAATAATATTCTTTAGTTAAAAGAACAAAGTATTCGAAAGCTCATCATAGTTACTCTAAAATAAAGACATATTATTTATACCAAATCTATCTAGTTAAAATAATAAAAAACTGAAACAAAGAACTGTTTGTTGTATAGAAAAGGGAGGAGCTCTACTTTTATCGGAGCCTGTCCTTAAATTGTACTATAGTAATTCAGTTCTTGTTGCGTAGTACTATGTCAGAAATGATAAATATGTATTGATTAAAGTTGAATTAATAACTTATTAAAGCTCTATAGGTACAGTAAAATCAAATAAGTAAATAAACTAGTGATTTTTTTATTTGAAAAGTGTTGACATTAGTTGTCCGATGCTTTAGTATAGTTTAAGTCACGTCAGACAGGTTAACGAAGTCAACGAAAGCTTATCGTAGTAAGTATTTAAAGTTTTAAAAAACTTTTAAAAAAATGTTGACATAAACAGTTAGATGTTATAAACTGTAAAAGTCGCTAACGAAGACGACACACTTTACAATATGCGCCCGTAGCTCAATTGGATAGAGCGTTTGACTACGGATCAAAAGGTTATGGGTTCGAGTCCTTTCGGGCGCGCCATATTACGGGAAGTGGCTCAGCTTGGTAGAGCACCTGGTTTGGGACCAGGGGGTCGCAGGTTCAAATCCTGTCTTCCCGACCATTTCGCGGGTGTAGTTTAATGGTAAAATAGAAGCCTTCCAAGCTTCGGTCGTGGGTTCGATTCCCATCACCCGCTCCATTATGAACTTTGAAAACTAAACAAAACATGAAGTAAACGTCAATTATTAGTTTTTTGAGCAATACAAGATTTAAACTTA
>NZ_LJIZ01000021.1 GCF_001420605.1 Bacillus sp. FJAT-25509 | reverse complement strand
ATTTTTAGATAAGGGGCATCCATATAAACGCAGTTTTAAAATCGCTCATACACTTGAAGGGTTTGGTCAATTACATCATTTTTTAATAGAAATTGAGAACCTTTCTAAACAAAAACCCGTCATTGTATTAGAGTCGACAGGACACTATCACTCACCTATTCTTCATTTTCTAGAAGAACATAATTATTTGTATATTGTCGTTAATCCATTAATTTCTTATCGAGCGAAAAGCACGAGTTTACGAAAAGTTAAAACTGATGCGATCGATTCGTATCACCTCTGCGAGCTGTATTACAAAGAAGAGTTAGAGCCATACAAAAAAAGAGGAATCCAGCTTCTAAATCTTCGTAATCTAACTCGACAACACGATAGTATTACTGGGATGAGTTCACAAACAAAATTACAGTTTCAAACAATACTTGATCAGGTGTTTCCTGAATACACTAGTGTATTTGGAGACCTATACTCGATTGTTTCACTCCTCACTTTACTAGAATTTCCAACGTCTAATGATGTTCTTAACGCAGGAGAAGACCTACTTTCTGAGAAGATCAAGTTGTATTGTAATAGCCGTTCAAAATCTTGGGCAAGAACAAAAGCTAAAGATTTAATAGCTGCGGCAACAATAAATCCATTTCAAACAAACTTATATCAAAGTCTCGTCATAACGATGGAAATGCACATTAAGTTGGTCCTTCAATACAAAGAGCATCTATCGAAATTAAAGCTTGAAATAGATGCCCTTGTGAAAGAAATTGAAGAATATAAGATTATCCAAACGATCCCCGGTATAGGAGAAAAAATCGCTGCAACGATTATTTCAGAAATCGGGGAAATCGATCGGTTTAATCATCCTAAAAAACTTGTAGCATTCGCTGGCGTTGATCCAAGCGTCTTTGAGTCTGGTAGATTTACAGCAACGAAAAATCGCATTACAAAACGAGGATCTAGCAGACTAAGACATGCCTTATTTATGGCTGTTAAATGCGCCATTCGAGACAGTCGTAAAAAGAAAACCACCGAAGAAATCATTCCGAGAAATAAGAGATTAAGGGAGTTTTACGACAAGAAACGTAATGAAGGAAAACCCTATAAAGTATCAGTTATAGCCTGCGTAAATAAGCTTTTACACTGGATTTATGCCCTATTAAAAACTAACACATCTTTCCAAGATTTAGATTAATTGTAAAAATTAATCAAGAAATACAAAACCTTTCAAATCATCTAGATGGAAGGTTATTTGGCATGTCTATTTTTAGTATAACATGAGTTAAATTAAATTTTTAATGAAAAATATTGACAACTATTAGCTGGTTTAGTTGAATAAGCTTGTATATATTAAAGCAAATATATTAAACCAAGTTACAAGAAATAAACCTTTAGAATTAGATTTGTTATAAAATTATACATTTATATTACCTAATAATTATGCTAACTAGATTTTAATACCTTCATCAGAAGAAGAATTCGATTTTAAATGATGAACCTATGGGGATAGTAAGGTCTTCAATGATCTTAATGCTCCAACATCCTGTAGGAAGGTGAAAGAAAAAGTACTAGCATCCAAATAATGTTATACGAACGAATATGTTAAATTTTCGCATCTATATTTCCCCTCACAAAGGAAATGATTAATAGTAAGATTGGAAATATACAAAAAAATAAAAAATAAATAAAAAGAAACGTTCCCTCCCATTTAATCGTTTCATTGATATTCTTAGGCATATTTGCAATGGTGTAAATGAAAGGAATAATACCAAAAAGAAAAGGTCGAATACATCTTTTTTTAAAAATTTGAGCCATTCCTAGTGCGGCTACATAAAGTGCAATTGCATACGTAGTAAATATTTGCATAATCCAAATTACAATGAATAAAGAGTCGAACCTTTCAAAAAAAAGACCTGGAATTTCATAACCTCGAATATATGTGAGTACTGGCCATGTTTGAAACAAAACTCCGTCTACTGAAAGTGCTCCAACTACTAAAATTGTAGTCATGGTATAGAAAAAAATAGGAACTCCAAGTCCAATAATAACGACTTTTGGTGCTTGTTTTTTATCTTTCATAAACATAAATATAAAGAGAATAATTTCAAATCCAGAGAATGAGGTAGAAGCAGTCATTATTCCTTTACTGATTGGCTTTACTCCCATCCCTAATACAGGACGTAAATTATCAATTTCGAATATCCCAATACCTAAAAATATAACTACTAGTATGCAGATAGCCGTAATAGGAAATATAATCTCTAACATTCGAGCCAACGAATTGATGCCACCACCAAGTACTAAGTATAGACCGATCCAAATAAATGGTATCATAATAGCCCACGTTGGAGTGCCTTGAAGCAAATATATACCCATCGTTTCAACCAAATTTCGAACTTCAAATGCTGAACCCACTATGTAAAAGACAATTACAATTAAGCTTAGAAATAAGCCTATCCATTTCCCAACAATTTTTTGATTAAATTGAAAAAACGTTTCATTTGGGTATCTTTGGCATAGTCTAACATGTAAGAGTGTGATAAGAATACATATTACGCCACCTAAAATGAGTGATATCCACGAATCTGGAGTTTTTACTTTTTCTGTTACTATTCTAGGTACAACTACGATTCCAGTTCCTAAAAGATAGTTTGTCATAAACATAATTGTTTGAAAACTGGAAATTCGGTCAGTTGGACTATTATTATTCATTCAATAAAATCCTTTCATGATTCATGTAATTTTTACCAGAATAAAACAATTATGTTACAAGGGCAGAACTTATAAAGGGGAATATAAGTTATGTAGATAATTAATATAGTTATACTTCCCTATTAGAAAGTTAATATTCACCAAAGTAATTATTGCCGAGAAGCGTATATATGTACCCTAGATTTGAATACGATATTCATAGAAAATGCTCAGAATCTTATTCAACTAAACTGCCATTTAGCTCAATAAAAAAATCGACTAAACAGCCGATTGTGTTGTTCAACTAACGCTTGCGTTAGTTGCATAAATGTAAAATAATAATTCAAATTAGAATATACCTTTTTTTCTCATACATACTAATTCAATAACCATTCTTGTTACAAAAAATATAATTCCTAACAATCCTAATACAATCCATAAATAGATACTATTAAAAAATAGTCCAATCAGTATTAATACACCAAATGTAGATAGAATAAATCTATCTAATTTATTAGGAACATTAACTATTGCGTGCGTTATAAGAATTAAAGCATATATAAAGCTGAAAATTTTTATCCAATAAAACTCAAAGTTTAGTGATACAGTAAAGAACACAGGACCTAAAATGACTAATATATTTAAAAGTTTTTTCATATCGTTTCTCCGTACTGTAATTTATTTAATTTTTATAAAAGCATTGCTACTATTCTGATTTTAATTTTATCATTAAGTCAAAAAATATTAATCAATCAATTGACTCATTCCTTATACAACTAAACTGCCATTTACTCCAATAAAAAAAGCCCCATATTAGCAGCTTGTGATCTTCAACTATTGCATGCGATAGTTAAATAACGATATTTAACCCGCAAATAAAAGGGCTTCGTTTTTTCTGAAGCTCTTTTCTCTGTATCCTTTTAAATTTAATTTAATTTTAATTAGTAAATTCACTCATCTTCGCATTTTGACAAAGTTTCTTTATTTCAGAAATAAAAGTTCATTGTCTTTAGGTGTAATTTTTACTTCTTAAATATCCAGATTTATAAATTATTTCAAGTGCATTTTTTGATAATAACAGCCGATAGCCTGTAAAGATTTCTGTTGTAGGGGATATCTTTGTTATTTCCCTATATGCAATTCGACTTCTTATCAAACAAGATTTTAGCTAAAGTTCACAATGAAATATCAGATTAAGATATTTGAAGAATTTTTTGTGAAAAATAGAACGCGTTGCAGAATCGATAGCTCCACCTTTTATAGAAAGTGACAATTTTGTTAGATTAAATGCTTAATTTGTAAGACAATTAGATGTCTTTTTTAACTACATTCTTTTAAAATTACATCTGAATTAGTACGACAAACGCTTCAGTTTATTTGAACAATGTATAAGGAGGATGAAAGCAAATGAAGACATTATTACGTGTTATAACTGCTATGACCGTAATGCTATCAATAGTACCTTGGACTATTGACAGTGCATACGCAGCGCCTACTCTAAAGATTGGAGAAGTAGCTTCCGTAAACGACAAACTCTTGAAGGAGAATGCCAAGAAGTTTGTACATCTATTACAGATGGGGAATTTAGAAAAAGCCTTTCAATATACAAACCATACATTCACTGAAAAAAATATTCCCGATTTCATCATTTCATCCATGAAAAAATTATCTTCTTACCAACTCATACAATCAAATTTGTCTCGTAATAGCGTCCATTGTACAGTCACTTTAACATTTCAAAATCAACAGTCTATCATACCAATAGAAGTGAAATTCGATAAGAAAGGAAAGATTGATGATTTTTATGTTAATTTCCAATATTCTAAACAAAAATACCAGTTACCTAGTTATGTAAATCCTGATACCTATGATGAAAGGGAAGTGACGATTGGAAGCAAAAATAATGCTGTACCTGGAACACTAACAATCCCAAAAGGAAAAGGTCCCTTCCCTGTTGTTATACTTGTTCAAGGAGATGGAGAATTAGATAGAGATTCCTCTATTTTCGCCTTAAAACCATTTAAAGACATAGCCCTAGGTTTAGCTAATCAAGGGATAGCCGTTCTTCGATACGAGAAAAAGACACGTGAACACTATATACATACTTATCGAACATACTCAGTGCAAGAAGAATTTGTAGAGGATGCTTTAGCATCTTTGCAACTTCTAAAATCCATGTCATTTATTGATAAAAATAGTATATTTGTTGCAGGACACAGTAGAGGAGGATTGATGGTTCCTCAAATTATAAGTAAGGCTCCCCCTGGTAGTTTTGCAGGTGGAATCATTCTTTCTTCTCCTAACCCTTCAACTACAGAGATCGAGTCCTATTTTGAAGAAGATTCAGGAGGAATGATACCAGAGGAAGAAATGGTATTTTACCGAAATCAGTTAGGATTGCTTACCCAGCCAGATTTTGATCCAGGACACCCACCGGAGCAATTCGCTTTACTTCCAAATGCCTATTGGTGGTATAGTGTAAAAGATTATAGGCCAAGTTCAGTTGCAAGAAGCTTAAATATACCCTTGTTTGTCATGCAAGGAGGAGCAGATTTTCAAGTTCCTAATTCTCACTTAGAAAAATGGCGGTTAGCATTGCAAAATAATACAAATGTAACATTTAAACTGTATCCAGACCTGAATCACGGATATACAATAGCAGGTGAGACCAAAACTGTTCAAGACTATATGCAACCTAAGCATGTCCCCTTTTATGTGTTAAATGATATAAAACAGTGGGTAACTTCAAAGCCAAAAAATTAATTTTATAGAAAAGTATAAATTTATCATGAAACAATTGATAAAAGAATAAAAAATCAGTCTTATGTGAGGCTGCTTTTTTGTTTACATTATGCGAGTTCTCAGAACTGTCTTATTGCGCATGAAAATGTTCTTTTTTTCTTATTCCTTATTGAACTAAACTGCTAAATACTGAAATAGGAGCTGATTGATTAATCAATCAGCCCCTATTTGTTATACAACTAATGCATGAGTTAGTTGAACAGGTAAACTAATTATCCTGATTTTTTTTCAAATAAGCACCATAGAAATCTGCTTCTTCTAAATCATCATATTTGGGTGTAGCAATAATCGAATAATTTTTCTTTTCATCTACTTTGAACAGTGCATAAGAAGGTATGTTGGCAACATTTACTTCAATGTTGTAAACACCTTCAGTCAACACACCACTTTTTTGAAATAATGATACAATGTCTTTTGCCTGAGGTACAGCCATTTTAGATTGATCTATGTTAAATTTAAAAAAGAAATTTAATACTCCTAAATAACTTAGGTTAAAATTACGAGCATCCTTTGGTTTAAGAGTTGGTAATAAAGTCTTAGTATCAATTTGTTTAGTCTTTTTAATTTCCTCGATCATTTCAGGTGAATATTTCATATTTAGTTCTATATTTTCATATGGGTACGGAAATGATACTTCTTCTTCTTCTGAACCTTTAACTACTTTGCTTTGAAATTGAACATATTCGTATTGTTTAGATATGCGCTTCATTTCATTAATAACTTCTGGATGCTGTTCAATATAAGCACCTTTAAATAGTTCTAAATAAACTTGATCACTATCTTTAGGATTAACCAAATTTGACTCTCTATCAATAACCAAACTTAAATATGTTCGATAAGGTTTATTCAATTCAACATAAGCATAATTATTACAACCACATTCCCCATCATTCTCAGCAGCAAGTACTTTAAAATCATCCTTTATATTAAACTCTGATTTTAAATAATCTTTGACAGGTTGTTTTACTATGCTTACAGGTATCTTACATGCGCTTAAAAATACTGATACTGCAATAATAAATACAAATGAAAATCTCTTCTTATTAAAAACTAAATTCATATTCTTTTCATTTCCTCATCTTTTTTATGTACTTCAATCTTTTTATTCCCTCTAAATAAATTCCATATATTTACAGCAAATCCTTCTTCAACTAAACTGCTATTATGTTGAATAAAAATAGAGCTGCCAAAGCAACTCTAGTAGTTCAACTAATGCAATGCGTTAGTTGAATAAGGTATTCGTTTAATCCGAAAATTCTTTGACCAAAACCTCTAATTCTTTTGCATCATAAAAGTTCCCATCACTTAGAAACTTTTCAATTTCTAACGTACCATCGTTGTCCAGGTACTGCTACTTCTACCATAATACTTTCATCTCTTGTTTTATTTAAGCGATAATATATGTTCTTTGTTTCTAATTCATTTAGAAACTCAATTAGTTCTTTTATAGTTTTCATACAGTTTTACACTTCCTTTTTATTGAACAAAAGCATGTGTTAGTTGCGTAAGTTTATTTTATTAATGAAATCAATTTCAAATTTTAAATCACTCTTTTTCGTTTCTTTATTTCCTAATATATTTGTAACTATTGGAAAACGTTTCTTGTTTTCCAAATAATGTTTTAACTCTAAAAACGTACTTAATGGGAATTCATTTTCACACCACATTTCTTTATATCCAACGATTCCAAACTCTAATAAAATAAGTTCGACTTCTCTTAGTACTTCTTTTAGAAAAACATCATAAGGACATTCTTGGTTTAATACTACTACACCATCTTCTTCATCATCTTCAAAGTAGATAAGATTAATGCGTATATTTTTATTATCTATATATTTAAAGTTCCAGTCTAATTTATCAGGTTCTGCATCCCAAAAGTAATACGAGCCACCCTCTTTATAGTCTCCTTCTGTATCAAATACTGGATGAATTACTTTTATTGCATTTAAAAGTCCACCTAATGCATCTGTAAGATAACCAGGACTAAAACTAAAACTTTGGGAATTAATCTGTATATTAAAATTTGCCCAACCAGCCCCTCGTAATTTATATTCAAACTTCATACTTTCAAACACCCTTCTAATCTATTTTGATACTAATTATATCATTCCTTATGCAACTAAACTGCCATTAGCTGAATAACCATTAATAATTATCCAACTACTAGCAATAATGTCCCTACTAATATTTTATTTTATAAAAAACATAAAATTTATTAATTGAGCCAAATTAAAAAGACATGAGCATCAACACTCATGTCCTTGTCTACATCTATAAATCTATCTATTTCTGTTTTTTCGATTACGTAAGAAAGCCGGAATATATGAAGTTGAATCTTCCTTCTCATTGTATCGGCCATATTCTTGTTGCTCATTATAGCGGTTGTAATCTTGTTGTTCTGTGTAACGATTATGATCTTGTCGTTCTGAGTAACGGTTATGATCTTGTTGTTCATTATATCGGCCGTAATCTTGTTGTTCATTATATCGACCATAATCTTGTTGTTCATTATATCGATTATGATCGTTTTGTTCATTGTAGCGTCCATAATTTTGCTGTTCTGTGAATCGACCAGAGTCTTGCTGATCATTATAGCGACCGTAATCTTGCTGTTGGTCTACACGATATCTCTGATCTTGTTGGAATCGTTGCTCTCTATTGTATAAGCTAGGTGCTTCTTCTATTGGTCTAGAAGGAGTTCTTACCATTTTATCTTCTTTATCCGCAAATCCTGTAGCAATAACCGTTACAATAATTTCATCTTTTAAGCTTTCGTCAATTACCGAACCGAAAATCATATTTAATTCTTCATGAGATGCAGAAGCAACGATATCTGCAGCTTCTTGTACTTCAAACAGACTTAAGTTACGTCCACCTGTAATATTCATAATTACACCATGAGCTCCATTAATAGAAGTTTCAAGTAACGGAGAGTTCAATGCCTTCTGAGCAGCGATTGTAGCGCGATCTTTACCTTTTGCAATACCGATTCCCATAAGGGCTGTCCCTTTATGAGACATGACCGTTTTCACATCAGCAAAGTCCAGATTGATTAATCCTGGTACTGCGATTAAGTCCGAAATCCCTTGAACCCCTTGTCGAAGTACATTATCCGCTTCACGGAATGCTTCGAGCATCGGTGTTTTTTTGTCAACTAGCTCCAATAATCGATCGTTTGGAATGATAATTAATGTATCAACTGCTTCTCTAAGTTCCTTAATTCCACCTTCAGCATTTGTTGCACGCTTTTTACCTTCAAATTTGAAAGGACGAGTTACTACTCCAATTGTTAAAGCACCAAGCTTTCGAGCAATTTTCGCAACTTCAGGTGCTGCCCCTGTACCTGTTCCGCCACCCATTCCAGCTGTAACGAAAACCATGTCTGCTCCTTTTAGTACTTCCTCAATTTGCGACTTACTTTCTTCTACAGCTCTTTTTCCAATTTCAGGATTTGCACCTGCTCCTAAACCACGCGTCAATGTCGCTCCAATTTGCATTGTAATTTCAGCTTTTGATTGTTTTAGTGCTTGAGCATCAGTATTAAAAGCAATGAATTCAACGCCCTCTACTCCATCTTCAATCATTCGGTTAACGGCATTATTTCCTCCGCCACCAACACCAATTACTTTTATTCTTGCAAACTGTTCTATATTTTCAAATTCAAACATGATCATTCCTCCTCGTCATACCGATTACATAATTTCACGTTTTCAAAGAACCCTTCATTTTCATTCTAAGATTTATCTTTTTATGTACGTTTTAGTAGATTAGAATTAAACAATTTACTTTAAGACATAGAATTGTCCTAATTCCCCTAACACTACTATACAAGAAAACTACCTGTTATCTTTTTGATAATTTTTCCTTAATATACCTTTAACTAAAACATGTATTTTAACATCTTAATGTAATATCTCTATCAACTTCGTAACAAACTTTCATTAAAAAGCTTGTACAATTAATATAATTCTTTTCTTTTTGATTGAATCCTTTAAGAATCTATTGATTTATGAGAAAACAAACACAACACATTTCTTTGTTAAAACATTCACAAATAATTCGCTTATTCGCACAATGCAACAGATATAATTTGGTAATATATACATGTAAAGGAGATAAATTCCACAACTATTTTAAAATAAATTTATAAAGAAGAGATTATGAAAAAATTATTTACAAGTTTAATTGTTATAGTTTGTATATTAACAAGTATTTCTATCCCGATCAAAAAGACGTATGCCTATAATACTTTTGGCCACAAACTGGTTAATGGTGTAGGTCATTATGGGCAAAACAGACAATATTATTTTTTAGATAGTTAATTAGGTTCAGAAAAGCAAAAATTTAAAGATTCTATGAATAAATGGATCTATGGAACTATTACAACACCAATTTCTTTTAGAGAAACAACTACTAAATCATCTTCTGTTATAGATGTATATAAAAAAACATCAGTAAATAATACAGTAGCTGCTTACACATATTTTATGTATGGCAATAAAAACGTAAGTGCTTCAAAAACTGATTGGTACTGGGTAAAAATTGATATTCAATCTCTGACCTATAATAAATTAAGCGATTGGCAAAAAAGACTCGTTCATGCCCATGAAATTGGACATGCATTCGGTTTAGATCACACAAATATCTCCGGTAATTTAATGCACGCTAATGGTAACTCTTCAACTACGAATATTCCCCTAAAGGATCAATTCAATGGAATAAATTATATTTATCGATAAAGAGGAAAATAATTTGTTTAAGAAAAAAAATTTGTTTAAGATTTTTGTTATATTTTCAATATGCTTGATAATATTCTATTTTTATCAAAATCAGAAGTCTAATAAAGTAGTAGAGCCAATTCAGGGTTTAGTAAAAAATAATGATATAAAAAAAGAGTTTGATAATAACAATACTACAATATCGAGTAAGGATACAAAACTACAATCAAATAACATATCTATTAATAAAAATGATAATAATAAAGTAATTTCAAGTGCATTACTTTTTGGTGATTTTGATAGTACTAATGCATTAATTAAAGATTCTAATTTAGTCGTTAAAGGTACTGTTATAGCAACTGAACCATATGTGTATCTGGATGAGGAGAGCCATGGCACACCTTATACAAAATTAACATTTAAAATAAGGAATGTTCTATCTGGTGACAAAAAAATGAATGGAAAAACAATAACAATCTTAGAATATGGTGGAGAAATCTCAAAAAAAGATTTTGGCCTAGATAAAAAGTTTAATAATTTAACAGAATTAGAATTACAAGAAAAACTTGAAATATCACTTGAAGGTATATCAAATTCAAAAGTTGGACAAAGTATTGTCGCTTTTTTAACAGATGATAAGGACACTATAGGTACAGGTTTCAAGTTTTATTCATTTAGAGGAGAGTATAAAGGTCGATTTACTTATGATCAAAGAACCAAAAAATACAAAAGAGGCGAACCTTACCAGGTATCTAATAAGGAGAGAGAAAAAGAATTAGAAATAAATAACGATGTTTCTGATTTAAGTGACGATCTAGAAGGGTAACTTTAGAGTCTAGTTATTATAGAATGAAAAGGACTTTGAAATTACAAGTCCTTTTCATTCTATATAAATCTCACTTCAAAAGGATCTACAAATATGGACAATTTTTCAATAGATTTCAACAAGCATCTCCAATTAACAAAAGAAACGACAAAAATGATATTTGTCGTTTCAATCTTTACTATTTTTTGATTAATTCTGTTTTATCATCTTCAGTCCAATTTTGAACTCCGTCATCTTCGTCCAATTCGATAATAACGTCTGTTACACCTTTTTCTTTCATAATTTTTTCTTCTAATCGGTCTTTTATGTCATCAGCTTGAGCTACAGTTAAATTAGGGTCTAGTTCAATTTCTAATTCAACATGTAAATCTTCCCCCTCTTTTACAACCGTAAGAGCTTGAATATCTTTGACATCTGGATCTTCCATTACGATCTCACCAATCTTGTCTTCCATTTCTTCATCTGATTCACCAATTACACCTGCAGCATTATCAAGAAATACTTTTCCAACAACTAGGAACATCAAAACACCGATGATAACAGAAGCAATCCCCTCTGCTTGATGGAATGGTGTAAAGTAAGCTACGATTACAGCAATCATCGCTAATAATCCACCTAAAGTTGCAACTGTATCTTCTAAGAAAACTAATTTTGTAGCAGGTTTCGCTTTTCCTAAATTAGAAATTGCCTCGGTTACCACTCCAAAACCACTTGTTGTTATTCCCAATTCATGACTAATTTCTTTCATTGCTTTGAAAAGTACAAATGCTTCAAGCACCACCGAAACACCTAAAATAGTAAGTGTGATAGCCAGACCTGAAGAGTGAGTTGGATGAACAATATGCTGGATTCCTTCGACAATCGTTTCAAACGCCATAATTCCTACTATTAATACTGCTCCAAGTAAAACTAAATTAACGAGTCGACCAAATCCATTCGGAAACCGATCTGTTGGTGCTTTTTTACTTAAAGCTGAACCACTGAATACAAAAAGTTGGTTTGCAGTATCGGCAGCACTATGCATCATCTCAGCAAAAAGTGCAACACTTCCTGTCATACTAAACCCTATTCCTTTTATTATCGCTATTACAGCGTTCACTATAGCTGCTAATAAAGCAGATTTATTACCCTTTTTTAAAAGCTGTATAAATTCTTTCATTCTAAACTCCTCTTCACTAGTATTTTTATATTATGTATTTTTATATTTTTTATTAGCTAACACTAGAATGTACATTAATTTCTTGGTAATAACAGTTGATTTTTTACTAATTTGGAAAGATATGTAATTTAATATTAACACAGGTTCTAATCATTCTTTTGTCTACTCAACAAAAATATTTCTGTTCGACTATAATAATTTGATGAGTTGCAAATAAACTAATGTTCTTAAACGTAACGCATGAGCCACTAAAAACGAAAAAACAAATAGAAATTTAATAGATAAATGGCGATTATTATCAATGCTATTCCTATTATGAAATAAAATATCTTTTTTAAGAAAAGCTTATTTTTATTGAAAATTGAGACCCATATACTAATTAATCCTATTAATATAATTGGTACCGTAAGTAACAAAATCAACATCTACTTTCACTTCCTTAAACTTTTTTGAAACAAAAAAAGCTATCTAAAAAGACAGCTTTAAATAATTTATATGCAGTTAATGAAATGTATTAGTTCAATTTCATTTTTAAAAACCATATTTACTTCTTACTTTCCTTAAAAGATAAATGTTCTAATCTCTTTCCCATCAGTTCAGCCATTTGTTTTGAATGTGGATCTTCTTCTTTTTGTAATTTATCGATGATATTATTATAATCCTTTTCACTTCGGTTCTGACTTAATTTATATGAAGCTTGAATTTCTTCCACCTTAATCTTAAATCCAACAATGCCTTTTAGTTCACTTTCTAAAAGTTGTGGAGAAAGTTTATCCCACAATACTGGGTTTTCACGATTTTTCTCATATTTTTCTAGCATGATTGTTAATTCATCTACTAATTCATCTCTCTCTAAAATGCTTGCTTTTCCATAAACATGCACGGCTTGATAATTCCAAGTTGGAACTTCCTCAACTTCATACCAAGAAGATGAAATGTATGAGTGAGGTCCTTGAAACATAACAAGTACTTCTTCACTATTCTCAAATGTTCTCCATTGAGGATTTCCATATGCAATATGCCCAGTAATATAATAATCTTCACCTTTTTTACTTAGCCTTAGTGGTAAATGGGTCGCAATTGGTTTCCCCTGCTTTGTTGTGATAATCGTGCCAAAAGAGTTCTTTTGAACGAATTCCCAAATTTCTTCAGGATTTGTGACTTTATAATATTTTGGTATATACATAATCCAGAATCCCCCTTGTTTTTTGTTGCAAATGCAATAAAAATATCATACATTAAATCTAACTTAATTTTGTTGCATTTGCAATAAATTTTTTTAAAAATTCTAATACTTAATTTCTTAAAATTGAGGCTCAGTTAAATAAATGTTTAATTTTTGAACTTAAAAAAGTTGTCTAATTAGACAACTTTTAGGACCCTTATTAAGAATTAATTACAACCATCATCCACTTAACAGAATGAACTATATCTGCCTTTTTATTTACACTTATTCGTCAACTCGGTTATATGTTTGTTTTAAAAGTGTTATGGTTTTGTCAGTCACCTTTACCGTTAAAATGTTTGATGTCCCTTTTATTTTCAGCTTCACTTGTTTGTCGGTCGATGAGACGATTTTGTAATGTCGTTCCAATGTTTGGTTAAAAGCAGCCATTTTCGTAGTGGACCTCATAAGAACTCCGTGCTTTGTTTTTTTGTCTTCTTTAAATTCAATCTGATAATCAACATCTTCATTCGATTTCGTTGTTTTTGTGTGATAAGACCACTTTCCGAACAGTTTGTCTTCTGCAGCATGATGATTACATGCACTAAGGAAGACAACAAACGAAAAAGCTAGAACGATTTTTTTCAAGCTAGCACCTCCAAGAAATAGATTTATGATGTTCTGGCGAAGCTTGTTTCCGATTTATACTTTAGCCCCGACTACTCTTTTCTACCTAGTGTTAATTGATCCATTTCACACTCTCCCAGAGTTCAACTGTTTATAACACTATGATTTATCTTTTTCGTAATTCTTTTACAATTTGACTTAAATAATAAACTATCATAATCATGCAAATTGATACTACTAAATCCATACTCTATATCCTCCAAATCAATCGATACCATATATATTTGTAAGTTCATTTTTATTTTATCATCTAACCTAAAGGTATTAATCAATCAAAAGACTCATGAAAATCGGAATTTCTTATTTAACTAAACTGACATTTTGTTCAATAAAATACGGGCCACTTTTGTGACCCGTAATCTTCAAATATCGCACTGCCTTATTTACATAACATTATTTTATAATAAGTAAAATAATAAATTTTATAACTTCCACGTAATTCCAAGCTCTTCAAATGATCTTCTACTTTCACTTAGACCTTCTTCATCTTCTGACCCAATCATTTTTATTTCTTTTTCATTCAATACGATGTCTTTAGTCGGATTTTCAATTTTACGTTTGAAAATGGATTTTAATAGGCCTATTTGAATTTCAGACATTTCATATTCTTCTTTCCACTCATTTATAGCATTTTCCATATTATCTATTTGTCTCTCTATAAGAAAACAACCATTTTCAATAAAATCCTCATAAGTATCATTCGAGTATACGCCATCAAGATTTCCCCAAAATGCAGTTGTTATAACTGGGACTGTCTTTTCTTCAATCTCATCTAATAAATATAGAAGAGCCTCTTCTGATGCTACTTCTTTGGACTCTTCAGGAGCACCTATAAAATATTCGATAGCATTTTTGTAATCTACTGCCCTTTCGCTATGGTCATTTCTGAAAGCACCTACTAAAAAATTCGGATGAAATGTTATAGTGCCACGCGTACCAGAGCTATCTTGAACACTATAGTTAAACCCATCCCAAGATTGTTCATGAGAAATATCAGGATAATGAGCTACCATAATTGCATGGGCTATCGAAGCCAAAATACAACCTTCCCAAAGTTGATTTCTGTCCCAATTTAACTTATTCATTTATTGCATTCCCTTCACTTTTTCTATCATATTAAAACATTTTAACATATCTCTTATGTAACTTACTTGCCATTTATCCACTCATGAAGTTCAAGCGTTACACCACAACTTATGGCATTTATCTATTTATGAAGAAACTGATTTTCATAGAAGTTGAATAAGAAAATCAACAATCTACTTTAGCAAAGCCTAAATTGAAAAAGTATTTGACAAAAAAAAGAGAAAAATCATTCAAGATAGACGATTTTTCTCTTTTCTGGGTAAGTATAAAAATCAACAATTGTAATGCATTTTATTCAATACTAACCTTTATTTTAATAATGCTTCATACACAGCAGTTGCTACCGCTTTATATTGTCCTGTAGCAAAGTCATCACCTGCAAATTTGTTCGGATTTGTGAGTGGATCAATTACAGGTGAATGTTTTTTATTGGTCAATAAGACAATCCCTAAATCATTATCTGGATCTATAATGGTCAGTGTGCCTACCCAACCGGTATGTCCAATCGCATTTGGACTTGCATATAATCCAAATGTAGACGACATACTCGGAGAGCCATTTCTTCTCCATCCTAAGCCATATGTTGGATTTAAATCGGAAGGTGCTGAAAACTGATCAATAGTCTTTTGATCAAATAGGTTTACTTTGCCATATCCACCTCCGTTTAACATTACTTGCAAAAGAACTGCTAAATCGCTTGTCGTCGAGAAAAGCCCTGCATGTCCGGATACGCCACCCATAGAGTAGTAGGCCTTCTCATCGTGCACTTCTCCCTGTATTGTGTATGTACGAATATTTGGGAAGGAGATGACTCCGTCACGTGAATTCCCCATTAGCTCTGTTGCTGCGAAATCTTTTGGTTTGAATCCTTTTTGTAACGGGTTAAACATTGTGTGTTTTAGACCTAATGGTTTATAAATCGTCTTTTCTACATAGTCATCTAGGCTTTGTCCAGTTACTTTCTCAATAATAAAACCGAGAATCATATAATCTACGTCACTATAAATATTTTTCGTTCCAGGTACGTATTCTAACGGTGTTTCAGCGATTTTCTCAAATGTTTCATTACGGTTTTGTGTATATAAAGAACCTGCTACAGTAGGATTGTGATATTGCGGATCAGCTGGAAAACCAGCAGTGTGGTGTAAAATATCAATTAAGCGTAGGGTATCTTTCCCTTTAATCATATCAGTTGATTTGTCTTTAAAATTTGGAAAATATGATTGTACAGTTGAATTCAAGTCTATTTTTCCTATACTAACAAGATGTTGCAAAGCGAAGTTAACTGCATACATTTTAGTGTTTGATGCCAAATCAAACATTGTATTAGTTTTCATTTTCTGAGGATGTTTCAGTGGTGACAGCCCATCGTATTTTTTTGAGTATCCATAAGCAGTGTTTTTTACGATTTTCCCATCTTTGATAATCATTAGAACTGCACCCGGAAAACCATTGTTTACATCCTGTTGGATCAATTCATCTACTTGTTTTAATTTCTCAGATGAAAATCCAACATCTTCAGGACGTTTTACTTTGCTCAAAACAGGAAAATTATCATTATGTTTAATTTGTTTCATTCCATTCACCTCTGACTGGATTGAGCTTTTCTCTGAATTTGTTTGAGCATAACTGACAGTTCCAGATGTAATGGCTAAAGCAAGCGTTAGCATTGATGTTACAATACTACGAGTTATTCGAGTCAAATAAGTTCTCCTCCTATTTAGATGATTATTCAAACTTACACTATTCTATTTGTTAGAAATTTCGATTCAATTACCGAAAATAAATTTCGATTTTTTTCTATTATAAATTGAAACAAAATTCCAACTATTCAAAGTATAAATTCGAGATTCGTAGTTTGTAAAGTCCGATTAATCGATCACTAAAGTGGGGATTTCTAAAGTACTACCTAACTGAACGAGGTTCTTCAAAGTATCGATTCTATAGTATGATTCAAAATCTATTGAAGCGATCACTTATGTATATTTAAGCCTATGTTGGTTTTGATTTTTTTAATCAGATCTAACTATTTTGGTAAATTAATAATTAAGGGTACTTTTTCCTTCCTCCAACTATTAAAAAACTAGTCCTAATAATAATCTACTTCTTAGGACTAGTTTCCCTTTTATACTATTAATTTAAACTGTCAATAATGTCTTGTAATGTTTTTCCATTGTCAGTTGATTTCGGTTTGTTTTGATGAGCCACTGTTAGATTTTCCTTAAGAAAGTTTTGTTTAATGTAATTCATGTCAGTCAGATCAATCTTACCATCAAAGTTAATATCTCCTTTGCGATCATTTGTACCCCAATGCTCTTGTAGATAGATTGCGTCTAAAATATCGATAACATTGTCCTTATTTACGTCTCCAGCACTCGCTAACTTTTTATCGATAAATTTCTTTTCACCAATCTTGCCATCTAGACCTATATAGAATGACTTTTGTACTGTAAAATGTCCAGGTATATCTAGTACTAACATGAATGAGTCACCAGATGGTAATGAATCCACTTGAAAATTAGGAGTATCTAATACTTTTCCTACATACTCCATACCATTTTGATCAATAACCTTTACGGTAGCACCCATTTTAGAGTAATCAAACAGCTTTACAGGGCCAGTAGCCGCTACTTTATAGACTGCTTCTCCATTCATTGTACCTACTATTTGAGAACTCATAGCATTAATTTTAACTGATGGATCAACACGTCCACTAGACGTTTTGACATCTGATAAGCTTGTAAAATTAGCTTTTGATAAAGTTACTTTTGTATAATCGTTAAAATACTTATCATTTTTCACTGTAGCTGTCAGCTTCAGCATTGATATTACATTTTCGGGACTCCAAGATGTGTCTTTTGCTTGTAAGTTAACTTTGATTGTACCATTTTCATTTGTTACATTGGCATCAAAGCGATTTTTCATATTATCAACCAAAGCGATATTGTTGAAGGATAGAACATTCGGGTCATACTTGAACTCTAATTCTGCATTTTTAAATACCCCTTGATTCATCGCATTTACATCAAATGTGATTGTGTCACCTTGAAAAACTTCTTTATGATTAGCAATACTTGTTACGTAAGGAGCTCCTTTTTTGACAAAATAGTATTGCAATGAATTAGATTTATTGCCAATATAATCCATAGCATACATTTCAATTGGTAATACAGTTAAGCTGCTAGGTATATTATTTCTGACAAAAGTAAAATTCCCATCTGTATCAAGGGGTTGGGTCGTCGGATAATTCGTGTTGTATTTATAATAAAGTTTGTTACTTCCTTGGGTCATTTCAGAACCTGTCGCAATTAATTCTTTTATTCCTTGATCCATAACATTCCCTTTTATTTCGATTGGATTATTTGGATCCACTTCAATGATGCCATCAGCTAAATTTGTATTCATTTCAGGCTTTGAATTATCAACAGAAATCGGCTTTTCGATAATAAGTTGTTTTCCACTTTCTTCTGTAAATACAAATTTTACTTTATAAGTACCTGGTTTTATTTGTGTAGGTTCCATACCTACAGCCTGCTCATTTGTTATTCCAATAGGATAATAATCTCCATCGAAGAAATTTGTTAATTTAATATCCTGATTTTCAGGTATCCCTACACCATCATAATATCCGAGGTATCCGAAATCTTTAGATTTAGTATCTGCTATGAAAATGTCGATAGAGCGAATATGAGAATTCAATTTTAAAGTAGCTGATGCCATACTGTTGTAATTTAAATTACCATTGTTAATTGTTGAAATCCCTGAGCTCGTATTTAAATATTCAATCCCTTCTTTAACTTTACGAGCACCAAATGGCATTTTGTATGTTTCATCTGGATTTAAAACATTTGTAAATGTGATAATGCCTTCATACATACCATATTTGGCAGATGCAGGGAGCTCTATTGATGCTTCTATATTTTGTTTACTTTTTCCTTTTAAGGTTACAAAGGTCCTACTCCTTCTTAACTTTACACCGTTTGCTGTCGCATCAAGGGAATCTCTTACTGTTTGATAACTTACTTTAATTTCAAATATTTTTTCCTTATTCTTATTATTTTGGAGTATGACGTTTCTTTTATCCTGTACTGCTTCTCCATTTGAATATAGACTACCGAAGCTTAATGCTCCTGTTAAATCATCTACTTGTACTTCTTCATTGTTATTAATATTCGTTGTTTTATCTTGAACTTGGATTAATGTTTCCGAGTTTATTGCCTTAAGTGCATTGATTCGTCCCGCTCCAACTTCAAATACACTATAATTACCATTCATGTCATCAGCAGTATTCATTAATGTCGTTTTAATGTCAGCAGGGGTTGCTTTAGGATTTTCCTCAAGTAATAGTGCTGCTACTCCAGTTACTTCCGGTGTAGCCATTGAAGTTCCAGATAAAGGAGCATATCCATATTGATATAATCCATCATACTTGTCACCATATACATATGGTGGAATAGTAGACATAATGCTCATGCCCGGTGCCGTCACCTCTGGTTTAATATCATATGTCACTAATGCAGGGCCGCGCGAGCTAAAAAAGGACAGTGAATCTTCTGTGTAAAACACCTTTTTTTGAATTGTTGTAAATGTATACTTTGCTTTTTCATTTTTCAAGATTTCTTTAAATGCTTTTCCTTGCTCACCACTCAAAATATATGCATATGTATTTTCAATCGCTACAGGGACTTGGTCCGCAACGAATCCATTCGAAGTACTATACATAAATACAGCAGCAGCCCCATATTTTTTTGCCAATCTAACCTTATCCTGGAGCGATGTAATACCAGTTGAAACAAGGGCTATTTTTCCATTTACGTTTTTACTATTAAAATCGGATTCTAGTCCTTGACCGACATCAACGATATCAAAACTTTTTCCTTCTAATTTTCTTGGATCTTCTAAAAAGCCATTTGTAGCGTAATGAATCTCAGAATCTACTGCTGTACTATTACTTTTAAATGTTCCAACATAATTATAATCAGCAACTTCTGGATTACTAGAACCAACTGTTATTCCAAGTGCTGATGCGGCTGGTGTGCCAAGAGTGTACATTTCGCCACCATCATTTCCAGCTGCTAACACACATGTAACACCTGATAATACGGCATTATTAATCCCAATTGCTAAAGGAGAATACGGATCGTTATAATTTGCACCTAAAGATAAATTAATAACATCCATTTTATCTTTTACCGATTGCTCTATACCAGCTAAAATATCTTCAGTTGAACCCGTACTGTACGGGCCAAGAACACGATAGACGTAAAGATTCGCGTCTGGTGCAACACCTTCCATTGCATATGCTGATTTAGCTTTATTTTGGCCAGCAATTATACCTGAAACATGAGTTCCATGATATGTAACATAACCCGAAGAAGTCCCTCCCGGTTTGCCAGCTTTTATCCAATCATCAACTGTTGTTTCCATTGGATCATTATCATTATCGACAAAATCATATCCTCCTTTGAACGCTCGTTTCAAATCAGGATGATTATAATCAATTCCTGTATCAAGGACACCAATCTTGACATTTTTTCCGGTAATTCCTTTTTTATGTAGTTTGTCCACTCCCATTATTTCAAGAGGTGATTTTCCGCTATAAACAGCTGATTCCTTTTCTTTAAGAGGAGAAATTGGTTCAATCAACTGAACCTTTTTATTTTCATAAACACTCTTTACAACGCCAGATTGAAGCAGACTTTTAACCTGATTCGCTGGTAATGTTATTGAAACACCATTAAATGCTTCCTTGTATGTATCTCTAACTTTGTATTTAACCATTAGTTTTGATAAGTCCTTTTTAAATTGATCATGTGAAGCTTCTAATTTTTTATTCGCATCTTCATGTGTTAGGGCCTTTCCTTTAAGCTGTTCTAGCAAAATAGCAGTATTTGCTGTTTGTTGCTTGAATTCAACAATTACCGAAATTTCTTTTGAACTGTTTAAGTCTTTCGCTGATGATATGTTTAGTTTCTGTTTAGTTGTTGAGGTCAAGTCTTGGAGTGCTTTTCTTTGCTCAGGAGATAATTTGTTTAGAAACCTATCAATCTTTAATGAACTTTCCGATTGAAGAATATTTCTACCAGTCTTCTTAACTAAACCTAAATCAGCTGCATTTACTGTCGGTGCTGTTATTAAAGATGTAGCTAAAGCTGTTAAACTTAAAAACTTCCAAACTTTTTTCACACTAAATCCCTCCTTAGATTATGTCCCCAAATTTTATTTCAACTTATACAATGTAGGTGCTCGAGGGCTGTTCGATTTGATTAATTGCATTAATATAGGACTCGTTTGATTAATTTTTTCTAGTCTTTTCTTATATGCCATGATCAGCCTTATCAACTCCTTGCTAGAATTAATTTTCTGAAAATTACAATTACATTATATTGACAATTGATACAATTTGTATTTTGAAAATAACTTTCAACCTACTAAATATTAATTGATATATTTCAACAAATAATTTTAAAAAAATAGATAAAACTAGTAATTTATTTTATTGGAAAACAAAAAACGTCACCTAATTAAAGGGACGCTAAAAAGATCAACTACATCTATATCCATCTCTGTTTTCAAATACTGAAACAGCATCTCTACTTAAAACAATATCAAGGATCTCCTTGATTAAAAAACAAGAATAATAGACTTCTGAAGCAGTCCAAGTTGTTCAATTCTTGATTCCCTTAGTTAAAGGGTAAATTTTATACTTAATCTACCAAATACTTATAGAATATTTTATCGACATGTACTACTGGAAATTTTCCAGGTAAATCTGTACGTTTTATACTCGTAAATCCATTTTTTTCATAAAATCTATGAGCAGCTAAAAATTGTGGTGTTGACCCGAGATAGATTGCTATAATTGAATTTTCTCATTGTCAATTAGCAAGAAAATAGTCTACCGAAATAGCCTGTTCAACAGACTCATTGAACTCTTTTATTCTTGAATTCAAGAATAATGCATCTACCCGGCTCCACAATAAGGAGCATTCAATTAAACATAGAAAAATATAAAATAATATATTAATAGTACCAATATATAATAAAAAACTTATTGCAATTAAATGTAACATGATGGAATTTAACATCGCACAAAATCATTTTCCCAATGTAAAAAATCAGAAATAGGAATCATCATGGACTTATTGTAGTCTTTGAACTAACCAATAAAATGCCACCGCAAAAATAAGGCAAGACGTTGAGACCATCATTTTACGATACCATGGGAAACGTTGCATCAATAGCAATAAAGGAAGTAATAGGCACAGGATCATGAGTTGTCCTCCTTCCACACCTAAATTAAACGTCAGGAGTGAGCCAAGTTGATTACTCTTTGGAAGTCCAGTTTCAGCCAAGGCCCCGGCAAAGCCCATGCCATGAATCAGGCCAAATAAGGCCGTCAATAGCCATCGCCATTTCGCTTTTTGAATAAATATGTTTTCCACTGCTACATAACAGATTGTCAGGGCAATCAAGGATTCGACCCAGTAAGGGATGACGTGAATGCGACCGGTTGCCACCAAGAACAGTGTAACGCTGTGGGCGATAGTAAAAGCAGTAACAATTTTCAACGCATCCTTGAATTTAGTTGCGATTAATACTAAGGATAACAAAAACAGCAAATGATCATATCCTGTCAAAATGTGTTCGATTCCAAGCTTAAAGTATTTCCACAAAACATCGCCAATCTTAGCCTTTGGAAGGTCCATGGAAAGGTCCTTGGGAGTGTCTTTGGGAAGGTTAATCAGAATATCTTTATTAGTGCTATTAATCATATCCTGCTGAAAATAGTCCCCTGCATGGACCATGAGTACACTCGTATGAGTAGGTACATCGTCAAACACCAGATCGTAATGCAGATTAAATTGTTTGATTTCTTCATCGGCGATAAACCTCAGTTGAAATTCCATGCCTCTTACGACACCCTTTTGCGCCATATTCATCGAAACCAATTCCATCTTTAATGGCTTCGAATCAGCATCTAATCGAAGACCATTCTGTAAATAGGATTCAATTTTTTGCGAGGCCAGTTCATCGTTCACCAGATTATCCAAGTTAGTACCGAAATGTGGAAACAAGTCTTTTTGTTCAATAAAAAGGTCATACAGAATCTCGTTTCCTTCAATGTTTAAATCCGAATAACTCATATCTATGGAATGCGCAAGTGAAGTTGTGGTAGTCCCAAAAAATAATAAGAACATGATGATGAACATGGACAGAAATGAACGCATCTTCATAGCGGAACCTCTTTTCATGAAATGTTAGTATTACAAATTGAAATATTGTATATCCTGTTACGAACGTTCATTCTGCAACCTGATCATGTTGCTCGACTTATTTCAAGC
This sequence comes from Bacillus sp. FJAT-25509, assembly GCF_001420605.1. Classification (GTDB taxonomy): domain Bacteria; phylum Bacillota; class Bacilli; order Bacillales; family Bacillaceae_G; genus Gottfriedia. Next base: position 385,457 of record NZ_LJIZ01000021.1, on the reverse strand, counting down.
TGTGATGCAGATTTAGTACGCCTTTGGTACTATTAAGCGTTTAAATCGATAAGGGGGAGAAAATTGATCTCCCCCCGTTTCATTACCGATCCATCCTAAATTTCGCTAATGCGATGAAACCTGCGTGTAAACTTTTGGTTTCAAACACTTGAATTGCTCTACTTTTGTGATGGCTGCAGGCACTGTTATGCTCTTTAACGTCACGGTTGAACGACTTGGAATGTCTTGCGATCCACTACCGTATAACCGTCATTGAGCAAAAAGAGTACATCATAAGTGCCAGGAGCCAGTCCATTGTTTAAACTAACTTTTCCAGATCCAGAATTTAAATAACTCCATCGCAAAGATGCACCGGCACCTGGAGGAACATCTCCGGTTTTGTATATGCCGACCCAATCTTTCCCGTTTAACGCTGCCCCAGTATAGGATAGGGTAATAGCTTCCCCTTGGTTGTACTGGGATTTGTCTAGTGTTATTGGGCCTGTAGCCACTCCAACTGCTTGAACAGTTACGTTAATGCTTGTTGTCAATGGAACGCTGTTCGGGTTTTCAACTCCGGAAGGCAGGGTTACGGTCCCTGGCACCGAGAAGGTCTGCACCGTCTTGATAGCCGGATTGTAGTTAACGCCGCTTAAATCCCAAGTCACACTTGCGTCCACATTTCCTTTATCGGTTGCAAGAATTACTTCTGTGGGCAATCCAAGAGCTTCCGCTGTCTTGGCCGTTCCGTTGTTCGCAGATAACGATGCAGGCGCAGTGATGCTGTTTAAATTAACTCTTTGAGCCTCAATTTCAATGTCCTGCGACGAACGATTGTACATGGAATCGTCAGCGAATACCCTGAGTATATATGGAGTAGTCGGCGACAAATTTGTAAACTTATAATGCCTGTATTCATCGAACGGCTTGTCTAGTGGAAGCGAAAGGCTGTTAAACGATTTGTCCACTTTCCCCGTGAGCTTGTTGATAAGCTGAATATTATATTCCAAAACGCGCACATTGTCATTTGCTTGCTTTATTGTAAAAGCAAGTTCGTTGTTTTTGTAGGAATCGACTGTAAAACCCTCTTCAAACTCCGGAACTATGAGTTCTCTTATATCGCTCCTACTATAGGTAAAGGCCTCTTTACCTTCACCAACGATTTTTACAGAAGGTATGCCTACATATTCATCTGTACTTAAGTTATACTGTTTGATGATAATTTTTGAACCGTAAACCTCTAAGAAATTCACAATGCGAGGTGTAGTTTTATAGTTGATATACGAGCCTTCTAAATATCCACCGTAAGGACCATCATCAATATAGCTTGAATATGAACTCGCACCGCTGTCGAGAAACGTAGCAGAACCTTGATAGTGAGAACGTTCGTCGGTCGGGTCGTATTGCGTATGACCTGACATATATACCACCTGCGACAAGTCATTGTCGGCAATATATTTACCTACATTATTACTTGCTGAGCTGCTCCATCTCCCTGACCACACTGTTCCACTTATAGGGTAGTGAGAAGATACAAATATGGGTTTCGTTGGATCGTAATCCGCTTCTGTTTTAATTTGGTTGAGTAAATCTTTGGTTTTTCCCACTGTATTGTCATTGTTATAATTTCCGTCAAAACCTACAATATTATATCCTTTTACCTTTACCCTATAAGCACTGTTAAAGAAATTGTTATCGTATGAATTCGTTGAAGCGTTCCACGCGCCCGCCGAACCGACAGGTATAAATTTTTCGGCGCCGCCCATATCATGGTTGCCTCTTACCATATAAAGCTTCGTATTGTCAAACAGACCCTCACCTTTAAGTTTATTGTAAATGTCTGTCAGATTTTTCATCCACACATATTCATTGGCGTTGTTTCCACCGGTAACGTCGCCAGGAATAAAGAGTACGTCGGCTTGTGGGAATAGTCTCAGTTCAGTTCTGTAATCTTTTTCAATACGCGCGATTGTTGCGGGATTAGCACTTACTTCCGGATCGCTGTCCACAATCATATTTAAACCGGCAGGAGTTAATGTTTTATTGCTTTTTTGATAGATGAATATGGCGTTGTTTAGTTCACGTTCGTAATAATTGATGGTTTCCTGTGTATATAATTTTACTTTTTGAGTTGTTGCAACCTTATTTGCCGTATTCAAAACCTTCTTCAAATAATCAAAATCGGTTTGGCTGAAGCCGTTACCGAGACCGTCTGCAGTTATTTTATTTGCTTCTGATATTTTGTCGTTAAGTGCTTTCATATCTACTTTATTTACAGCGTAACTATTATAATTAGCTTGAACCATATCACTGCTAAATGCACCTTTCCAAATATTTAGATCAGCTATATCGAATGAATTACCTCCATTTTCGCCCGACCCGTCGCTACCTATATTTAATGGGTTCGATGTATCTAAGGTTCCAACCCCCAGAGAAGTTTCAGTCATTTTATAACCATCAATATACAACGATCCAAGCATTTTATCTCTGTCTACAACAAATGTCACGTAACGCCAATGGGAAGCATTAAACGTGTCACGCCCAAATTTTATTGATGAGGTCGGGAATCCTAAATTCATATTGACCGAATTGGCTGATGTATAAATCGCCCAGCCTTCGTTAGTGCTCTTAGTAAAATCCTTGTTTGATAATATTACCTGATTATTGTTAGTGTCCCCCTTATACCAGAAGGATGTGGTAAAACTGTCATTACCAAAATTCAAGCTATGCGTCGTACCGACGTAATTACCGTCTCCGCTTTCTAGGTGCAGAGCTTTGGCCCCGGGTAATACACCGTCTACATAACTATAATTTCCTTTCCCTTCCAATTTCTCTTGATTTGCATCGTCCTTTAAATTATTGTCGAATTTCATCGATGAAATAAGGGGGTTGGCATTTAATACTGCATTTGTGGGCAATGAAGTTTTTCTGTCACCATTTGATGGTAAACCAACTACAACGCGCAATTTTTTACCAATATCATTTAACGTTACTGTGTAGCTTTTGGAAGTCCCACCCGATTTTACATTAATATATTGATCGCTTATACGTGATTCCTGTACTTGCCATTGAAATGTTAGATTTTTGCCCATTGAACCATGACCCATGATTACATTGGCAGTGATCGTTTGACCGTATACCGGCTGCATATTGTCGATTTTTACAAGTTTGGTACCCGATTCGTTTGCAAGTGCATTCGTGGTGGTTGATAACATAACAAATATCATCGTTAATACGAGAGAAATAGATAAAAATCTTTTCATTACAGAAAACCTCCAGGAATTCTAATTTTCTACGATTACTGCTAATTACTCTAAAGTAAAGACCAACTTTTCTAAGAAAATATTACTTTTAGCTTGAATATGAATATCACTTATAACAGGGAAAACTAAATCGGGTTTATTTCCATCCGAATGTATAGAGATCTATGGATACATATTAACGTCGGCCCGGCACATCGAATTTTGTTGTCCCTCCCCTGTTGGACAGTTTTTTTTGCTAAATTCGGAAGCATCGATCTTTTACAACTCTTGCTACAAGGTTTCCACCCAATCTAACAGATCAACTCACTGAACTTTTTCCTGACTATTAAGTGAATTCAATGTAGTAAAGCAGATTACAACAATTTATAAACTGTGAAAAATAGTTAAATATCAATAAAATATTGTTCCTCCTTTTCCTAAATGAACTTAACTTTCCTTACGACTTCTTCTCCTAGTGAATTCAGCCACGCTTTAGAATTTTGATTTATTTTTTCAGTGAGAAGGTGAAAAATATCACACGGACAATTATATAATCACTATGTAAATTGAACATTAATTCTAAATTATCAATTATTAACACAACCATTTGTGTTAAGTAATCCGTAATGATAAAGACTTTTAACCAAATGCTTTCCTCAGGAAGTAAATCAAATAAGAAGAACCAAAGTCCTAAAAACTGTATACCCTTCATTCCTCTATCCTTTGGCCAGAATTGATCTTCAACGTCTAAATAAATACGAAAAAGTTCAAGAAAAACTACGTTCTTGAACTTAAGTAGTTGAATTTGAAATCATGTCTGTTAGCTATATTTTTCGGTGTCCTATCGATCTTAGATTCTTCTAGATTTAAAAAATTGTTATATAACTAGTAAAATTAGCCATTAATTATACACCTTAATTATTGACCATATGTAAAGTAAACTTAATTTTTATGTCTACCAATAAATACTATTAAGATATTTTTAATAATGCATAATGATTTTTTAATGTATGCATCTAGTTAAAGGACCTGCATACACAATGAATCGATTGATATTTCTATACAAAAAAGAGCCCCAAGTAAAAGCCATTTTCCTCGGGACTCTTTATTTTTAATTAGTTTTTCATTTATGCTTCCACAACATCCGTTTGCTGATAGACTTCACTTTCGAATTCTCCGGTAGCCTTACTTGTTAGGATACCGGATGTCATTGCTCCACTAACGTTTAGAGCTGTACGGCCCATGTCAATTAGCGGTTCAACTGAGATTAGTAGTCCAACGATTGCGATTGGAAGATTCATAACTGATAGTACGATAAGAGCTGCAAAAGTTGCTCCTCCACCGACACCGGCTACACCAAATGAACTGATTGCTACGATTAAAATTAGAGAGATAATAAATGATGCACTTGTTGGATCAACACCAGCTGCTGGAGCTACCATTACAGCTAACATTGCTGGGTAGATACCTGCGCATCCATTTTGACCGATTGAAAGACCAAACGAACCAGCGAAGTTTGCAATTCCTTCTGAAACACCGAAATCTTTTGTTTGTGTTTTGATTGTCATTGGTAAAGTTCCAGCACTTGTACGTGAAGTAAATGCAAATGATAAAGTTGGTAATGCTTTTTTCACATATCTTACTGGGCTTAGTTTTGCAAATGATAATAATAATAAATGCACGATAAACATTGCGATTAAAGCCACATAAGATGCTATTACAAACTTACCTAATTTTACGATTGCATCATAATCACTTGTTGCTGCTACTTTTGTAATGATTGCTAAGATTCCGTAAGGTGTTAAACGAAGAATTAACGATACGACTCTCATCGTTACTGTATAAAGTGTATCAATTATTTTTGCAAAAAACTCTGCAGTTTCAGGCTCTTTACGTTTTATACCAAGGTAGGCAATTCCCACAATTGCTGCAAAAATTACAACTGCAATTGTTGAAGTTGCACGTGCACCAGTTAAATCTAAAAATGGATTACTTGGAATTAATTCAAGGATTTGTTTTGGAATTGTCATAGCTTCGACACTTGGAACACGTCCTTGTAATTCTGTAATTCTAGCAGTCTCTGCAGCACCTGCTGATATTTTGATTCCATCAAGTCCAAATCCTAAAGCGGATCCAATTCCAATAGCTGCTGAAATTGCTGTTGTACCAAGTAGAATCCCAATAACAAGGACACTAATTTTACCGATATTTTTAGTTAACTTTAATTTAGTAAACGCTCCGACAATAGAAACGAATACTAGTGGCATAACAATCATTTGTAATAGTTTTACATAACCACTACCAACAATGCTAAACCAGTCAATTGATCCGACTGTTACTTCATGTTCAGTTCCATAGATTAAATGAATAATATAACCAAAAATAAGACCTAAACCTAAACCTGCGAATACACGTTTTGAAAAAGATACATGCTTTTTTTGCATAAAATACAAGCCATACATAAGTACTAATAAGATAACAACATTTACGCAGATAAGAAATGTATTCATTTTTCTCCCCCTTTTCTTTTAATAATATAATTTACGAAAATATTAATACAAGTATTCCTATAAATCAAGTAGGAATTATTATATTTTTGTAAAATTCCTACTTTTTTATCATTAAGATACAATTTAACTAGAAATCTATTACTACTTAATTAATAATTTTTCACCATATTGATCAAATGCATGCTTAAAATCAAAAGCAGTAGGAGTTGGTCCATTTTGAATGTAATAGGCATATCTTTTAAAGGCCTCTTCCCACGAAACATCACTTTGCTTCTCGGTCCACCACACAATATATGAAAAGTGCTTCTCTTTATAAGATTCCATCCATTTACTTCGATCCTTCAACGCTTGCTTATGGTGCCCCGAGTACGTAAAACGATATAAAGATTCAAGATTCCTCCATACCGTTAGTGTAAGTATAGGATAACCGCCCCCCTTACTAACTTCTTCAGGTAGAGAGATTCCATCAGATGAAAACGCATCAATCATGTGTCCTGATTTTGTAGCCTGACGAAATACATCATTTCCTACAGAAAAAAAATTACGAGACGCAGAGTGGTCATATGGGTTTTTTAGCCTACCAACTGTATAGATTGCAACAAAAGCCATAAATAGTCCTCCATAGACAGGTTTTATTAAATTTATATTCAAGTAAGCTTTTATTTCATAACTAATTCTTTTTTTCAATATTTTTATATTTTGTAGAGAATTGGATTAAGTCGAAAACTTTGTAGATGGGATGGATATTAAATGCAGGTTTAAAGGTAGATCGTCGTAAAAAAAATGACTGCAATTCATAATAAAACACAAAAAACCACAAGGAATAATTACCTTGTAGATCTTCTTTTATTTCGTTCTTTATAGACTCCTCAGTTATTTACTCAATATTTGTAACTATTTTTGTTCATGGTCTAATTTTTTATCTAAGTTTCCAGTAAATCATTAGACACTTTCCATACCCTTTCGCTACACCTAGTTCTATTGCAGTTATAGCAACATCTAAGATTTCGTGTATTCCTTCTGTAATTTTATTTCTTGCACATTGATACATTGCATGTGAGAAACGGAATTTCAAATGCATTTCCTGTCTAAATGGCTCCTTACTTTTAGCCAATAATTTTTCAAAAAACAAAACATACAAAAACGACTGCCCTCTCAAAAGGACAGCCGTTTTACATTCAATCTAAATCTCTTTTTATACTTAACTTATTAATTGATAAACTTTGAAAATGACCCAAATAAAAATCACTAGCCAAATCAGCAAAATTAATGATCCGACTATCCAATTTTTAGGTTTACCATTTTTCATCATTTCTTCTGCTTTCATTTCACAGTCTACTATTACATTGTCTGGTATCAGCTTTAAAGAAATATAAATACCTATTGGAATGAGAATTACATCGTCTAAATAGCCTAAAATTGGAATAAAATCAGGGATTAAATCAATCGGACTAAAAGCATATGCTACTACACAAACTATGAATACTTTTGCATACCACGGAACACGTTCATCCTTGCAAGCAAAATAAAGTGTGAAGATTTGGTGCTTTAATTTCTTCGCCCATATTTTTAGTTTTTTAAGCATTTTATCTCCTATAAATTAGCGTTTATTTTGAATAATTATATCAAAAATTATTTTTCAAAGTTATAAAAAGTCGGAAAATCTACTCTTAAATTAAAATAAATGTTTGACTACTAAATCTTGGGCAAAAATATAAACAAGCCATCCTAAAATTCCAAGCCCGATTGAACTAATTAAGTGCATTGAATGCTGTAGAGCCAATCCAATAATTAACAGCATCACGACCGTACCCGGTATTCCTAATACGACTCCATAAGCAAATTTACTTAATGTTTGCACTTGTTCGCCTTGAACATTGAGCCATATTAGACTTAATAGACTAACAATAGGTAATGCCGCAATCAATCCACCCTGTGAAGGGAATCGACGTGCAATTTCGGTTATAACCCCGATTATAATTGCTGAAGTAAATATTTTAATAATCGCGTACATTTTGAGCTCTCTCTTTCATTAAATTAAAGGCTTTTAAAATCATTTCTCTTTCTTGTTCGGTCATCTGTCCAAAAAGAAGCTGTTGAAGTTTTTCTTCATTTAAACTTGAATTTTGTAACAAAACTTCTTTCCCTAAATCAGTAAGCATTAGGATTACTTTTCGTTGATCAATTTCACCACGAGTTTTATAAACATATTCTTTTTCTAGTAATCGTTTAACATGTTCCGATGCTGTATTGTGAGAGACTTTAATTCCTTCAGCAATGTCCTTTATCCCGACTTCATCTTCTTTATCGATAATTTGTAAAATCCGAACGCTTTGGTGCGTAATATTTTCTTTATGCTTATATCGTAAAAGATAGTAAATATCTGTCCATAATTGATTCAATTGTTTAATTTCTTTATCCATGTTGATTCTCCTTATATCGTATAATACGATTATATCTTACAAATGGATTATATCTTATAATACGATATATGTAAACTATAGGGTTGAGGAAAGTCAGTGAAAAACGATAGGTTGCAAATAAAATCTGAGAATGGCAATTAAAATTGGCAAAACTGCAATTAAATTTAGAGAATCGCAATTAAAACAAAAAATTACCCATACCAGTTAAGGTATTATGATATTAAAATTGTTCAATCATTAATACTTTTAAATGGAAAACTAGCAAATATGCTCTAATTCTTTTCATATCGAATAAAAATTGATATTAATCTAATAAACTATAAAAAAAATCGAACAGATTAACATTATCTAAGAAGTGCACCGACTTTTTTATTTAACACTAGTTATTTTTACAATTAAAAAAGGATGTCCCTCTGTCAGTTAACCTGACTTATGGGGCAATCCCTTTTTAAATCCATATAAACTATCTTTCTTAAACAGAAATTGGTGGCAATGTATTTCCTGTTTCAAGTAAGCTTTTTAAGTTACTTAAAATTGCTGGCCAGCCATTGTTTAATCCTTCAAACGTATCATCACGATCTACTAAGTCAGTAGGTTCAAGATTTTCAAGTTTCAAGGTTAATCTGACTGTTGATTCTAATTCTTTCAACACAAATGTAACGATTGATGGTTCTTTACGGTTCGTCGGATCATTTGTATGATTCCAAGTGAAAGAAAGTAAACGAAATGGCTCACATTTTAAAATCGTTCCATAATCTGTAACTTCACTATTTCGTAAATAAGAAACCGTTGAACCTACTTGCCACTCAGATTCAATTGCAGTTCCGAAAAAGTATTTTTCAGTATATCGAGAGTCCGTTAAAGCTTCCCATAGTTTTTCAGGTGTAGTTGCGATGTATGAGACATAAACAAATTGTGGTTTATTCATTGTTATAATCCTCCTCAAGTCCATTTTTTTAATACACGTGTTAGTTTTGTACACGACTACTAATTCAGAAGCGTTATATTCTATTTTACATCATTGATTTATAACCCGGGTTTACTTTTCTCGCGAATTAATAATGCACTTGCTAATGATCCAATAAGCAAAAAGATGGCAATGAACAAATCTACATCTTTTATACCAGCGTTGAAAGTACTAAAAACAATATTCTTAATGTGTTCATAAGCTGGCATTTGTTTGAATACTTCAGCTTGTTTACTCTCAAAAATTAGCGATCCAGCAAAAGCTCCAGATTTATGAAAAACTTCTAGCATTTGATGTTTAAATCCTGAATCAATATTTTGAATCGCCATAATATGTTTATCCAATGAATTGTTATATCCTTCTGTCAACTTAATTCCCAGCATTACTACACCAAATGAAATGCCGACTTGTCGGAATACGTTTAAAATACCGGAAGCCATACCAACCTGTTTTTTATCAACTGAACTCATTGCAACATTAGATATTGGCGGATTTACTAAAACATTACTAATTCCTAAAAGGACAAATCCAGGCATTAAATAGCTCCATTCAAAAGGAACTTTGATCATCTGACGCATAACAAGTATTCCAATTGCTCCAATAAATAGTGCACCACTAATCAACCAACGATTGCCGATTTTTCCAGAAATAATCCCAGCCAAAGGGCCTAATATGATGGTAAACCCACTAATTAGTAGCATTTTAACTCCAGTTTCAAACGCAGAGTAACCCATATAATTTTGCATAAGAATAGCTAAATAGGTGAATCCACCATATAAACCAGCTCCTAAAACAAAGGCGCAATGTTGGCACCGTTAAATGACCAATTTCTAAAAATTGATAATTCGATCATAGGTTGTTTTACAATTCTTTCAGTGATAATAAATGCAATTAATAAAATTATCGATAAACCTAATAAACTTAAAATATGCCAATCTGTCCACAAATAATTTTCATGCATTTCTTTTTGAATTAGAGCTAATACCATCGTAAAAATCAATGCAGTGCTTAAAACAAATCCTAAAAAATCAATTTTTTCATTACTGTTCTTATTGCTTTCCTGAATGAAGAATAATCCTAATAGAATAGCTAAAATACCAAAAGGAATATTTACTAAGAAGATTGATCGCCAACCAAAACTATCAACTAAGGCACCGCCAATAAGTGGTCCACCTGAGATAGCAACACCAACAACACTACTCCAAATACCTAATGCAAGACCTCTTTGTTTTTCAGGAAATGAAGCAGTAACTATAGTTAGTGATAAGGACATCATGGCTGCTCCACCAATTCCTTGAAATCCTCGGAAAATGTTCAACCAAAGATCGCTACTTGCTAAACCACTAGTAAGGGAACCTATCACAAAGATGGCTAATCCCAATAAAAAAACTTTTTTACGTCCAATGATGTCTCCTAATTTCGAGATTGGCAATAAAATCGCAGCATACACTAAAGTATAAGCATTCAAAACCCATTGTAAATTTGAAAAATCAGATGAAAAATTTTTTTGAATCTCTGGTAATGCTACATTCACAATTGTAATATCAAGCATTGCCATAAATACAGCTAAACTAACCGTAATTAAAACCCACCATTTTCTTTTAGTATTTTCCAAACTAAAAACCCCTTTCGTGTTTCTGTGCACACAAATGCACATATTAAATAAAATGAAAAGCACCCTACTTTTCCAAATTCATGAGTGCTTTTATATTATTTGTTGTCTCTTCAAAGGTATCGACAATAAATTCTTTATTTGCTTTGTAGTAAATCTCCCGACCTTCTTTCCTTCTCTGCACGGAATTAAATCGATTCATTAAATCTAGATGACGTGAAATCACTGAACGATTTTGAGGAAAATGCTCCGCTATTTCTCCAATAGTCATTTCCCCATAAACAGAGAGGAATATCAACAATTCGCTTCGGACTGGGTCTAAAATTGCTCTGAAAAATTCTATATTTATATTGTCTTCAATCATTTTTTTACATTTATTTGGATCATGATTAAGTCCCATAATCTCACCGCCTAATTTCTATTATATGCATCCGTGTGCACATGTCAACAAATTGATTTTTGAGAGAAATTCTTCATTCCATGTTTATTAGCTAAGGAATTTAAAGTGGAATGCTTTACTCTGGCACAAAAGAAATTACTTTCAGTTAGTTCCTTTGAGCATTAATAATATCAACTATTAGTTGATGCAGTTTGTAAGGTATTTGCCTCAATATCCACTTCATTTAGACTATATAACTTTGAGCTTATGAAAATTAGGCACACCACTCCAAGTACACATCCTGCAAGTAAAAAGTAAAAAGATGCTCCAAAAAATTCTGATAAAACACCTGCAATAGTTGTACCCAACGGAATAGTTATCCAAGCGATCATTCTGAATAGACTCGTACACCTACCTAAAAGATGATCGGGAACAATTAACTGTCTTAGAGTCACTGTTTGAATATTCCATGCAATAAGTAAAAATCCAACAATAAATTGAGTAAATAAAATTACGATAGGCTCCTTGGAAACTATTAATATAAATGGCGGAATAACTTGCCCGATTGTTGAAATAGTAAGTAAAAATCCCATACTGAAACGGTTTTTTATTCTACCTATAGCAATCGCACCAATGACCATACCACAACTTAAACCTGCCATAATAATTCCAGCCCAATTTGAATCAAGATGAATTTCATTTTTAATTCGGAAAAGTAATGCTATATCTATTCCAGGTCCAACCAAATTTACTAGCATTGAAAATAATGCTAACACAGCAATGCTTGCCAAGTATTATTCTTTGCACAATAATCTAATTCATGTTTAGCTTCGACAATTAGGAAGTAAAGTAATCTATTAATTGTCATTAATTTGTAACATTTTTCACAAACTAACATTTAAAAATAATGATATTATTCTTATGAAAAGAATTTGATTACAAATCTTTTCCCCTTTAAACCTTTTAAATCTTTAAGTCCCTTTTAAAATCTTTAAAATCTATAATTTCCCTATTAGCCCTATTGACTTGACACTCTCAAATAGGGCTCTTTTTTTATTTAAACAGATATTTTAACTTGAAAAAGACTATCTTTAAGTAACGCTTTTTCAACTAAAGCATTAGTTAGTTCAATATGAATCTATTTTTCAACCTCAAGTTGTAATCTTTTTAAAGCTGTTTCTCTCGCTTTGTATTCATAATAACCTTTTTTAACATTTAAGCTTCCCAAGTTTTCAATTGCTTCAATGTTTCCAAATCTTCCTAGCCCTTCGATTGTATGACCTCGTACTGTTTCATCTTCTAGACATCGACTAATATCTTATATGCTTCTGGCGTTTTACTTCTAGCTAATGTTCCCATTTACGTCTGTCTTGCACTTCCAAATGTTACGTTTTTACAGATTTCTTTCACCATCTCCATTATTACTAAATTAACCCTTTATTTTTATTCATACTGCCTAATAGAAAACCCACATTTTTGGTTATTTTATATAATTACATTAAATGAAATACCCCATACAATAATCTTGCAAGGTCAAATGAAAGCGCTTAATTAAAGATACACCTCGCAAATTAAAGAGGGGGGAATCACAAACGACAAATCATACATAGCTCCACCATGTTTCGCTTCTTTGCTCACCAATGAACAAATTAGTTTGTCAAATACGTTCAATCATGAAATTGGTCTAATGAGCCTAAATACAAGGGATACGCCCTCTTGAGATGACTTTTTTATTATTCACCTTTTATTTGCCTAATTGCCCATGTGACTCGTTAACAGTATTTCACTAAAAGGTAAGCTTTTTACTATTGATATCTGCTACATGACCTTAAAAATGGCGTTATTAGGTAAAGTATGCATCAAGTTTTCGTTCCGACTTTCAGCTTTAAAGTACGTATTAAAAAATAGAGTTTTATCCAAATCAGGCTTTTCTCTTGGCCTTGTTATCGGATTGGAGACTCACAAAAAAATTGTTTCACTAGGAGGAAACATTCATGTCAACCAGCGTTGATGAAAAGAAGTTACTGGATCCAGAGTTTGAACACATTCCTGTTCCCAAAGAATACCGCAAAAAATTATCATCCGTTGCAGCTGTTTGGTTTGGTTTTCCAATGGTATTAACCAGTGCAGTAATCGGCGGACTTATCACTGCACAGCTTGGCTTTAAAGCCGGCGCCTTAGCAATGCTGCTTGGTAATCTCCTCCTTTTCGTCATGGTAGGCTTACTAAGCTATGATGCCGGCCGTTCGGGATTGAACTTTTCTCTGACCGCACAAAAGACATTTGGACGCTCGGGTTATTATATTATTTCCGGATTACTTTCTACAGTTGTAATCGGCTGGTTTGCTCTTCAAGTCGGACTTACTGGCGCTACAATGCATGGGTCATTTGGTGCTAATTTGTTAATAATGACCGTCATCGGTGGAATTCTCTATGTTGCAGTAACTTATATCGGTATTAAGGCTTTATCTTTCTTAGGGTGGATTGCAGCACCATTTTATTTTCTAATTGCCATTATTGCAATTGTTATGGCAATGAAAACCGGTAACTCTGATATTTTAAACTATCATCCTCAAGTTTCAAATGCAATGTCATTTGGAGCTGCTGTAACGTTAGTATTCGCCGGGTTTGCCGATTCAGGTACAATGACAGCGGACTTTACTCGTTGGGCAAAAAGTGGCCGTGAAGGGATTTTATCAACCATTTTCGCCTTTCCAATCGGGAACTTGATTGCCGAGCTTGTTGGAGGAATTATTGTAGCAACTGGAGTTATCCCAAATCCAGCTTCAACCGGTGGGGACTTCATGTCAGTATTAGCGGGACATGGTCCATTGCTTACCATCTTGTCTATCCTTTTTGTCTTTATCAATTTGGGTTCTGTCGGTACACATTGCTTATACAATGGCGCTGTAGGCTGGTCACATATGACTGGTAAAAAAATGAGACCTATCACGCTTATAATTGGTATAATCGGTTTAATCGTTGCAGTTTCTGGAATTTATAATCACTTTTTCAACTGGCTCGTTCTTCTTGGGGTAATCATTCCGCCTATCGGAGCAATTATGATTATGGATCGCTTGGTTCTTCGAAAGAATGATTCGGCAAATTTAGTAAACTGGAGACCACTGGCATTCTTTGTCTGGATTTTGTCTTCGGTCATCGCATTATACTGTAACTTCTACGCACCACATCTTTCAGTAGCTTTTGTTGGCCTTGTATCTGCAGCCATTTTCTATGGGATAGGCAGCAAGTTAGTCAAAGGTCCCGACTCTATCCCTGAAATGAAATAGGTTGTATGAAATAAAAAGATATGAAAAAGCCGTCTCCTTTTTATAAAAGGTGAACTGCCCCCCAATTGTTAGATACGTCGAACAATTGGAGGTGCAGTTTTTTTATGGTGAAATTTTCTCCAGAAAAAAATTGCTAAATCCAGTGATGTTCATCCTAGTATTCTTCACAATTTCCCAAACCAATTATAAAGAGTTATTCTTACATAAAGAAAGAGCACAATTCTTGCTACAGAATTGCGCCCGATTGTGGAAGATTTCTTTTGGTAATATTCTCACCCTTTGTGACCGCTTAGAAAAGCTCAAACAATTACAAAAATCTCATTTACTTATGATACGGCTCCCAGATATTAATACTAAACTACATCCTTTACAATATGACCATCTGCCATTTAGGACAATAAAAAAACCTACTATTTAGCAGATTTTTTATTCAACATACGTATGCGTTAGTTTATTAAGATTTATTTCTTTTCATTTTCTTTTGAACTAAAAAAATTAAAGCACCTAGCATTATAAGAAAGACAATTCCTGCTACAATTAAATTAAAGGGACTGTATTTCCATCCGGCATACTCACCTTTTCTAATAGCTTTTATATATTTACCATCAGCTTCAACTGCTATTGCTTTTTTCGTACTAACACCTTTTATTGAATAATATTTTGTACCCCTTTCATAAACATTGGAAAAATTACCATAATAATTACCTTCAACATCTGAATACTTTGTAACTGACCCTATTTCTCTTCCGATTCCTGTTACATACTCATCGCTAATAACATAAGTGTAATCATTAAAAACAACAAACTTATATGCCCACTTCGCTAAAGTATTGTTTGGGTATAAAAATAAAATCATTAATGCCATAAATGTGATAAAGATTGGCAAGTACTTTCCTCTCACACTATCACTCCTAAAATATGTAATCAGTACTTGTTTTTAATTATCTACTCCGATAAATATGGAAATAGCATCCTTATTTCTTATTCAATAATTCACCCGAAATACCTTTAATCTTATTCCAAAAGACTCTAATTAGCACAAAAAAAAACGACTATACAGTCGATCATGTTGTACAACTAACGCATCCGTTAGTTTAATAAGATTGATTTAATAAGCTTCATCCTTTTTCAGTAGAACGATTTTTTATAGCGACTAAGCATTCGCACGTATATTCAACTAACGCGCCAGTTAATATGGTTGAACCCGATAACATAACCACCAACTACATTAGCGATATTCTTAGGAACGCCTAAATCAATCAATTTATCAGTATCAGTTTTAGCTTCTTTTTGGCATCCACCAAGTATTAAATTAAACAACAAGATGTGAAAATTACTCTTTATAATATACTGCATAGTGAATAGGTTCTTCAAAACCTAACTTTTCTGCTAATCGTATTGAGCCAAAATTATCAATATCACATTCCCAACGAGGAGCTAAACCTTTATTTATACAATCTTGTATATACATTTTTGCAGCAATAAAGGCCAAACCCTTCCCTCTATATTCTTCTTTAGTTGCAATGTCTATTTCGGAAAATAATTCATTAGCAAATACAGATGTACACTCACATACAGACACTTCTTTATGTAAAACACAAATTCCAAAACCATTTTCTAAATAATTTGAAACAGAATCCCAGTAATGCTTATAGTAAATTGGTTTAAATCCAACATTTGACTGAAGTACATTTTCATCAATTTTTTTTAATGAGTAGTCTTGAGGTAATTCATAATTATCTAGTATTCCTTCTTTAAATTTAAACGTAAAAGAATATCGATCCAACTTAGTTAATTTGTTATTTAAAAGGTCATTAATTAATTGATTCCAAGAACCTGATGAAGAAAATAAAATAAAAGGTAATTTCTTCTCTTCTACTCTATCAATATAAAATTCCTTTAACCAATAGTTAAAAGAAATATTTGAAGTTTCTCCAATTACACAGTAGAATCCTGATTTCGTACCAATAAAAATGGAATTTGGAGTTTCGATATGATCAACAAATACCTCACCATCTACTATCTCTTGCAAAATTGAATAAACAAACGTAGGTATATAATTTATTGAAATAATTAATGGAAAAATATTTTTATATTCTTTATTATTTAATTTAATCATTGATTCACCTTTCTTTATCGTCGTTTTTAAATTTCATTCATGCCAACAGTTGCTTTATGCCCATGCCATTAGTTTTGTTATCCTATTCGGCTAACAGAGTAAAATAATTCTTCCATTCTATTTCATTAATGATATCGTTACCACTTTTTTTCAAACTCTTTTTATAAGTAGTACGATTAGAAATACCATTGTTCATGGCTTTAGCATAAAATGCATCTAAAATCTTGTCATCAATATACAGTTGCCCTTTTTTGATTTCTATTTTTTCTCCAGGTAATCCTACAACCCTTGCAACATTCTTGTTACCATTTTTAGGTGAAACATAATAAACAACTTCACCACGCTGAAATTTATGTTGTTTATAATAGGTTGTATCGACTACTAATGTACCTGCATACTCATGATTTCCTCGGTACATTTCATCGTATAAGTGTTCAATTTCTTTAAAACCTTTCGATTCAACAATTGGAACAGTTTCCAAGGTAGTCTTATCTTTAATTGTTTCTATTACAGTAGTCTTATCTTGAGATTGACACCCTACAAGAATGAGACACATTTCGATTATAAAAAGTAAATGCTTGATAATCCCCTCCTCTATTTAGAATATTCAATAAAATGGTATTATTTCCCTTTTATTTTTCCTAAGAAGGAAATTTATAAAGCAATTAATCAGTAAATGAACTTAAAAGTGATAATAAAAATAATGATGAAAATTTTCACCTCTTAAAGTTCAATATTTCACTTACATTATTCGTGTCTATTATTTAATTTCTTATGCAACTAAACTGCCAAATACTTAAAAAGGAATCGATTTTCATCGATTCCGGAAATTTTGCTATTACTTATGAGTTAAGTGTGTTAATTACTTCTAAATGATAAAATAAATTTCTCCCCTACATTAATAATTTGTCTAATCGTAGAAAAACGCGGATGAATTTAGGGTTTACAAATATTAAAATACGTACCTGTTTGTGAAGTATATCACTTAAACTATACTGCCATTATGTTGAATAAGAATCTTTTCAGCAATTGATTTATTTCTAACTATTTACGATAAAAAACCAGAAAAGCCTTCTAACAGGTTTTCTGGTTTTTCACTTTTTTACTGAATATTAGTTTACCTGTAAAGGACAAACCCGTTGATATGACTTTTTTATTCGGTCATATTAATCTAATATTTAGCCTATCGGTCTATTCAAATACTTGGCGTAGTTCAATCTGTCCTTCACCAAGACCATGTGGATCTGGTGCGCGCATCGCCCACTCAATGGCTTCCTCGCGAGATTTCACATCTATGAACCAGTATCCTGCAATCAACTCATTGACTTCAGCGAAAGGTCCATCTGTAATGATCGGCGGTTCTCCAGGAACAGGGTATGTTATACGAATACCGTTGGAGCTTGGATGAAGTCCACCGACTGACACCAGAACTCCAGCTTTCTTCAGTTCTTCATTATATTTCTTCATCTCAGCAAACATCAGATCCATCTGCTCACTTGGCATTGTCCCTGCTTCAGAATCCTTTGAGGCCTTCACAACCATCATAAATTTCATTAGTAACTCCTCCTCTGGCTTAGCTCAATAAAAAAATCGACTTTTCAACCGACCAAGTTATTCAACAAACGCATCAGTTAGTTGCATAAGGAAATAGAACCCTTATTACTTAATCTTATTTAAAAGTTAATTGATATAAGTAAAGAGCAACCTTATCCAATATTGTTCCGATTCGATAAAGCAAAATACCAATTCCAATCAAGCACACTAAATGAATTATTTTATATATAGAATCTTTCATAAAAAGTACTCCTTACTTTCTTAATCTACTTTTAATTATTTATTCTACTTTTATCTAGAAAACCCTACTTCTTATTTAACTAAACTGCCATTTTGTTGAATAAAAAAAGCCGCATATAAGCAGCTCGTGTTCTTCAACTATTGCACTGCGTTAGTTGCATAAGTTCCTTACAGTTTTCCTAAGAATCCCCTTTGATTAAGGAACATGTATCTCGAATATATCCATAAATATAAAACGAATTATTGTGTTCTTTGTAAGGTATTTTATATTTATGTAAAATTTCAAGGAACTCTTTTGTGATATCTATTTCTTTAGGAAGAAGTAGTAGTCCCATTGATTCTAAACGCCTTGGTCGAACTCTTATCCATTCAATCGAACGTAGTGGCACACCATCCATCCAATCTCCAGAACCATAAACATCGTTATCAAAATTTTGGGGATTTGGAGTGTCTTCCAAAACCATTTTTATTTGTAGTGGTGGAACAAATGGAAGAGTCGTTAAAACAGCTTCTTTCAGTTGTCTCCATTTTGTGTTATTCATAACTGAACATAATTGTTTTTTTTCGAGAACTTTATACAATTTTTTCTTTTCTTCAGTTTCAATAACCATAAGACCATCCTTTTTAATAAACCACACTATTTAACTCCTTTTATTTTACCATTTCTTATTAAACTAAACTGCCATTTTGTTGAATAAAAAAATCGACTAAACAGCCGATCTTGTTATCCAACTAATGCAGTGCGTTAGTTCAATAAGAAAAACAAAGAACCTTCTATGGTAGAAGGCTCTTTTATTATTCTCCAGTTTCAGCAAACTGTTTAATACGAAGTCCAATTTGTTCACGAACTTCTTGGAACACATCCCATTCTTGACCAGCTGGATCATCAAATCCCCAATGAACACGTTTCACATGTGGTGGCGTTACTGGACATACGTCATTCGCATGACCACATAAAGTCACAACTAAGTCTGCATTGTTTAAGATGTTATTATCGATTAAGTCTGATGTTTGATTACGGATATCGATTCCAACTTCATCCATTGCCTTGACTGCATTCGGATTTACACCATGAGCCTCAATTCCAGCTGATAGGACGTTCCATTTATCTCCTAAATATTGTTTCCCCCAAGCTTCTGCCATTTGGCTGCGGCAGGAGTTTCCAGTACATAAGAAGTAAATTGTTTTTTTATTATCTGCCATGTGTATTCCACCTTAGTTTAAATTTATATTGTTGTTTCTTTTGCAAAATATTTTCTTCTCATCCACAAGGCTGCGTTAACCAACGCAATCATTACGGGTACTTCAACCAATGGACCAATTACTGCTGCAAATGCTGCTCCTGAATTAATTCCAAATACTGCAACTGCAACTGCAATTGCTAATTCAAAGTTATTACTTCCAGCTGTGAAAGCTAAAGTTGTTGAAACTCCATAACTTGCTCCCGATTTCTTCCCTAAGAAGAAAGAAACAAAGAACATAATGATGAAATAGATTAATAAAGGAATTGCGATACGAACAACATCTAAAGGTAGCTCTACAATTACTTCTCCTTTTAATGAGAACATTACAATGATTGTAAAAAGTAATGCGATAAGTGTTATCGGACTGATTTTAGGAATAAATTCTTTTTCATACCAATCTCTACCTTTGGCTCTTACAAGAATTAACCTTGTAAATAGACCTGCTAAAAATGGAATTCCTAGATAGATGAAAACTGATTTTGCCACTTCTGGCATTGTAATATCGATAGACATACCTTCTAAACCAAAAACTTTTGGTAATACTGTTACGAAGAAATATGCGTAAACAGAGAAGAAAATCATTTGGAAAATGGAGTTAAAGGCTACTAATCCAGCCGCATATTCACGATCACCATCAGCTAAATCATTCCATACGATAACCATCGCAATGCATCGTGCTAAACCAATCATGATTAAACCAACCATATACTCTGGATAATCTCTTAAAAAGATAATTGCTAATAAAAACATTAATACTGGTCCAATTAACCAGTTTTGAATTAATGATAGAAATAATACTTTTACATCTTTAAATACTCTTCCGATCTCTTCATAACGAACTTTAGCCAGTGGCGGATACATCATTAAAATCAATCCGATAGCTAAAGGTATTGAAGTCGTTCCAACTTGTAATTTGTTTAGGCTATTTACAAATCCAGGTGTTGAAATGCCAAGAATTATCCCAATTGCCATTGCTACGAATATCCAAAGGGTTAAATATCTGTCTAAAAATGATAATCGTTTCATTCTCTTCTCCTTTTAAACACTAACAACAAGAATTAACTTTAGATTCAGTGGATGTTTTACAACAAGACGTATTTTCTATTTTTTGAACTTCACTATCTGCTTTAGTATAGAAGAATTCCCACTCATTTCCGTCTGGATCTGTTACCCAAAACTTATCTTGTACCGCATAGCAACAAGTTGTATCCATTTCTTCACGTGCGAAGAAACCTTCTTTTTCTAGTCTTTCCTTATGAAATAAGATTTCTTCAGATGTTTCAACTTGGAAACCAAAATGATTTACTTGATTACCCTCAACTTGATCACGAACATTTATCGTGAAATTAAGACCTGGATTTTCTAACAGAAACTTCGCATAACCTTCCTTCACTTTAATAGGTGCTAAACCAAATACCTTTTGATAAAAAACAATAGATGCCTCTAAATTTGTTACATTAACACCTACATGAACATATTTCATACAGAATTCCTCCCTTAATTTATAAATCAAAAAAAATTGATTTAATGATTAAAAAAAATTAACAACAACTACTGCTACGGTTACCGTTATCTGATTTTCGGAAAATACAACAAAGCTCTTCTGATAGCAAACTGTTAACTTCTGTGTCGTTTAAATCGTAATAGCTCCATGTACCTTTCGTCTCTTTGACAATGAGCCCTGCGTCCAACAAGATTTTCAAATGATAAGAAAGCTTTGATTGTGTCATATCAAACGTTTCGGTTAAATCGCATACACATGTACTTCCTCTTTGGCAGAGCTCATACATGATTTCTAGACGCTTCTGATCAGCTAACGCTTTAAATTTCTGCTCATATTTCTGGAACTGTTGTGTCATCTCAGTCATATGCTTTCTCCTTCATCAAATTTTCTTGATGAATTTAGTATATGTTAATTTACCAAATAAATGCAATATATTAATCAAAAAAAATTGATTTAATTAAAATTCCTTGTTCAACTAGACTGCCAGTTAGTTTAATAAGAAAATCAAAATTCTACTATAAAGTCCAATAAAAGTTAAAACGCTAAAAATAGAGAAAGATGCCTAAGCTAAAAACGTAAAATATGGAGGATTACGCCTTCTTTTTTTCAACTATAATCCCCCCTATTTTTAAAGTATTACTATTTTAATAAGCTATAAAAATAGTTAGAACTTTAAGTACTTTATGTTGCATACCAATTTTGGAAAGTAGTATCAAAAAGCAAAAAAAGAGAAATTGCCGAAACAATTTCTCTTTTTCATTCTATTAACCTGCAAGATCATTCGAAGGTCTAGCAGTTTGTTCTCTTTTCCCTGGTTTAACAAAGACCATTGCAACCATTCCTAGTGTTACTGCGATTGATGCTGCGATAAACATTGCACTATATCCGTGTTTTGCTACTAGGCTACCTGTTAGGGTTGGTGCAATAATTGTTGCTAGGTTTGCAATGAAATGTGTTACACCACCAAATGTTCCAGCTTTTTTTGGTTCTGTATCTAATACGACTGTCCAATAAATCGAGTTTGGTAGATAGTTAAATGCATTACCAATACACATTAAGATTAAGACTGCTGTAGCACTTTGAACGGTTGGTATTAGCATGAAACAAATTGCTGTAAAGAATAAAGAAATTACTGTAAACCATGATCTAGCAATACGTAAATTTCCTGTTTTTCTAAGAAGTGAATCTGATATTTTTCCGCCTAGTAATCCTGTGAAAATAGCTCCAATCCATGGAATCATTCCAACAAATCCTAGTGATGCTAATGAAAAACCGAATTCATCTTGTAAATATTTTGGCGTCCAAGTAAGTAATAATATATTTACATATAAAAAGGCAAAATATCCAATTGCATTCATTACTAGATTAGGATTTTTGAAAAAATAGTACCATGGTGTAGATTCTTGTTCACTTTTTCCACTAACTGGATTATTCAAACGGATGGTCTCAAGTTCTTGTTTTGTGACATTTGGATTTTCTTCTGGTAAGTTTGTAAATACTTTAGACCAAATAAATGCCCAAATTAGACCAACTACCCCAAGAATAATAAATGTCACTTTCCAATTTGCAACTGATAATAGAGCAACTACGATTGGTGCAGTAATAAGTGCCCCTACAGGTGTACCTACTAAACCAAGTGCAACTGCAAACCCTCTTTCTTTCGGAGAAACCCAGTTGGCCATAGTTTTATTCATTGTTGAAAGGGTAGGTCCTTCTGCAAATCCGAATAAAACTCGGAAAACTGCGAAACCAGCTAAAGCTGATCCACCAAATAATGTTGCACCTAAATGACCAGCAAATACAGTACCTAATTCAAAAATTGACCAGGCAGTTGCGGCAAGTAGCCACATAAATCTTGGTCCTTTTTTGTCAGCGAAAGCTCCTCCAAATAATGCACCGAAAATATAGCCATATCCAAAGTAACCTAAGATTTCACCCCAGCTAACTGGACTTAATCCAAACTCTTTAATGATTTCTGCCTGTGCATATGAAATTGCACCTCGGTCAATATAATTAACAATCGTGATCATAATGATCATAAAAATGATAAAGAATCTATAATTATTTTTCATTAAAAGATAGTTCCTCCTATTAATTTTTTTATTAGAAGAACCCGCCATTTATTTATCATTTTCTACTACTTACACAATCTTTTTACCTTTTTTCCAAACAGATTTCACATGGTTAACACCGAATAAATATTGTAATTCTTGATAGTTTTTAACATTCCATAATACAATGTCTGCTTGCTTTCCAACTTCAAGTGATCCGATTTGATCTTGGCGATTAATAGCACACGCAGCGTTGTATGTTGCTGCAGTTAAGCTTTCAGCTGGAGTAAGTCGCATCGAAATACATGCTAAGTTCATTACAAGCGGCATTGAAGTTGTTGGTGAAGAACCTGGATTGCAGTCAGTTGAAATAGCTACTGCTACTCCTTCATCAACCATTTTTCTTCCTTTTGCAGCATCTTCACGTAAATAAAGTGCTGTTGCAGGAAGAAGACAAGCAATTGTTCCTGATTTAGCCATTGCAGCAATGCCTTCATCAGAAGCTTTTAATAAATGCTCGGCTGAAATAGCACCAACTTTTGCTGCTAATTCCGCTCCGCCATACGGTTCAATTTCATCAGCATGAATTTTTGGAATTAGATCATATTTTTTACCTGCTTCTAAAATTCGCTCTGATTGTTCTGGCGTAAATACACCTTTTTCGCAGAATACGTCATTAAATTCAGCTAATTTTTCCTCTGCAATGATTGGTAGCATGTCGTTAATTAAGTGATCAACAAAATCGTCTTCTCGTCCTTTAAACTCTTTCGGCACTGCATGAGCACCCATAAAAGTAGGAACTAATTCAACTGCATGCATATATTTTAATTTTTTCATAACTCTTAACTGCTTTAGCTCGGTTTCTAAATCCATACCATAACCGCTCTTACTTTCTACAGTAGTCACGCCATGTGTTATGAATGAATCTAGACGTCGCATCGTTTGTGCCATCAATTCTTCTTCAGTTGCTTCACGAGTCATGCGGGCAGTCGCATGAATTCCGCCACCCGCATTCATAATATCCATATATGTTGCACCTTCAAGACGCATTTCAAATTCACGTTCTCGGCTTCCACCATACACAACATGTGTATGTGGATCCACTAGACCAGGAGTAACAAGTTGGTTTGATGCATCTACTACTTCTGCTTCATGAATTTTTTCTGCATAGCGATCTTGAATTTCTTTTGTTGTACCAACAGCTTGAATTACTCCATCTTCAATCCATAAGCTACCGTCTTCAATTAAACCAAGCTCTGACATTGCTTCCTTTGAGCGAGGTCCTTTCACTTCAGAAGCTAGCGTTGCTAATTGAGCTGCATTATTAATCCAAATTGGTTTTGTCATTACTTATCAGTCCCTTTATCAAGCATTGGAATATTTACTCCTCTTTCACGAGCAGTTTGTTTAGCTAGCTCATAACCTGCATCAGCGTGACGAACTACACCCATTCCAGGGTCTGTTGTTAATACGCGCTCAATACGTGCTTCTGCTTCTTTTGTACCATCTGCAACAATTACGACACCAGCGTGTAATGAGTAACCCATTCCTACTCCACCACCGTGGTGAACTGATACCCAAGTAGCGCCACCAACTGCATTAATCATTGCATTTAAGATTGGCCAGTCTGCTACTGCATCTGATCCATCCATCATGCTTTCAGTTTCACGGTTTGGAGATGCTACAGAACCTGAGTCTAAGTGGTCACGTCCAATTACGATTGGAGCTTTTAATTCGCCACTTGCAACCATGTCATTTAAGATTTTACCGAAACGAGCGCGCTCTCCATAACCTAACCAGCAAATACGAGAAGGTAAGCCTTGGAATTGAACTTTTTCTTGTGCCACACGAATCCAGTTACATAAATGCTCATTATCAGCAAATTCACGTAAAATAGCTTGGTCAGTTTTGTAAATATCTTCAGGATCACCTGATAATGCTACCCAACGGAAAGGTCCTTTACCTTCACAGAATTGTGGTCGGATATAAGCTGGAACGAATCCTGGGAAATCAAATGCATTTTCTACGCCTTCATCCTTCGCAACTTGACGGATGTTATTACCGTAATCAAATGTCACAGATCCTTTTTCCATCATTTCAAGCATTGCTTTAACATGAGTTGCCATTGAAGCTTTTGAACGAGCAACATAAAGTTCTGGATTTGAAGCTCTTAATTCTGCAGCTTCTTCTAATGACATCCCTGATGGAGTATAACCGTTTAATGGATCATGTGCTGACGTTTGGTCAGTTAATACTTCTGGAATAAAGTTTCTAGCAATCATCTCTGGTAAAATATCAGCTGCATTACCTACAAGACCGATTGATAATGCTTTACCTTCTTTTTTCGCTTCTTCAGCAAGACGAATAGCTTCATCTAATGAATCTGTTTTAACATCTGTATATCTAGTTTCAATACGACGATCGATTCTTGTTTCATCTACATCAATACCGATACAAACTCCGCCATTCATTGTAACAGCAAGTGGTTGAGCTCCACCCATTCCACCAAGACCAGCAGTAACAGTAATTGTACCTGCAAGTGTGCCATTGAAATGTTGTTTCGCTAATTCTGCAAATGTTTCGTAAGTTCCTTGAACAATACCTTGAGAACCGATATAAATCCAGCTACCAGCTGTCATTTGTCCGTACATCATTAAACCTTTTTTATCTAATTCGTGGAAAGTATCCCAATTAGCAAAAGCAGGTACTAAATTTGAGTTAGCAATTAAAACACGTGGCGCATCAGTATGAGATTTAAAAATCGCAACTGGTTTACCAGATTGAACTAATAATGTTTCATCATTTTCTAAATTCTTTAATGAATCAACAATCGCATCGAAGCACTCCCAGTTACGAGCTGCTTTACCAATTCCACCATATACAACAAGATCCTCCGGACGCTCCGCTACATCTTGATCTAAATTATTCATTAACATACGAAGAACTGCTTCTTGTTGCCAACCTTTTGTATTTAATTCCGTACCTCTATATCTAACTACTTTATCAACTGTAACCGTATTCATAATTTAATACCCCCTTGATGTGATATTTTCAGTCTAACACGAATTTTCCGATATTTTATTATAAAATAATGATTATTTTATAATTTATTTCACTTTACTTAACTTTAAGTTGTATTTTTATAAATTATCTCAAATCAGATTAATTATTTAGTCTATTTTACGATTTAGATCGGAATGCACGAATGATTTGTAATAAATAATAAACCCAAAATTTAAGCCCGCATCATCGATTAATGAATAATCGTCGATACAGGCTACTATTAACTATTTTTATATAATTTACGAATCATTCTGATTTGGCCACGGTGATTGATTTCGTCCTCAAAAACATGAAACCATTTAAAGTAATTTGTAGCTTTATCTCTACCAAACTCTGTCTGCTCATATAGCCACTCATCTGAAAGTGTATTAAATTTTGCATAAGTTTCTTCTCGAACTGAGTTTAAAAGATTAATATAATAGTCTGCATCATTACCTTTAATTGTCTTCCTAGCATGATCATCTAAGTCTAAACCAGGTAACCATTTCTCTTCTTCTTCAGAATTTAAATCTCGATTTTCAAATGTATTAAGTTGATACCAATATTCAACTCCTGCCATATGAGTTAACAACATCCCAATTGTATTACCTGTTGGAGTGTGCAGGTAATCTAACTCCTCCACTTTAATATCTATAATAGCTTCAAGAGTTGTATATCTTACATAATTCATCATTGAAATTAGAGTATTAAAATCTCCTTTTACGCCTTCTTGTTCGCCAACTAATAGTAATTTGTTCCATTCGTACATAGTTGCAACCCCTTTCATTTTTTTCTACTTAAAAATTTAATTTTATAATAATTTATTAATAGAAAAAAGTTAATTATGATGCATCTGCATGAAGACGATGCTTTTTGCAACAATTACATTGAAATAAATAACCTTGTAATTTACCATCATTTTTTAAAGCATCTTTAAATTCTTGAATTGATAAGCCATATTCTTCACTTAGCCTGTTTAAGTCTGTCTCTAATTCTTTTTCTAAATGTTTAACTTCTTCCCATCCAACATAATCAATAATCGAACAGAAATCTCCACAATGACTAAGCCAGTATTCTTGTTGCCACCCCGTATAACCAGGAGTTCGATAAATCAATTCATCTATAAATTCATCACTGTCAACTTCATCACAAGAATCAAAATCTTGAAACTCACCATCATATTTTTTAGCTGCTGAACCATCTGCGATACACCATGGACAAATTCCTTCAACATCTTCTTCTGAGTAAAATGAACCATCGTAAACAAAATTCCGTTTCTGCTCGCAAACAGGACAAACTGTCTCTTCTTCAACTATGACACCTAATTTTATTGGATTTGGATTGTATTTAAAAATTGGTAGATTCACTTATTTTCACCGCCTATTCTCTGTAATTATCGATCAAATTTATTATGGTTACATTATACTAATATGACAAAAAAAGACTACTATAGCAATAGCAGTCAATTTTGGGAATACTATAGTCTTTTAAACCAATTCCTACAAACCAGATCGATAAACTAAAGGAGTACATCCCTCAAGTTGTTTGAACTTTGCATTAAAATATGATTGGTGAGAATAGCCAATTAATCTTGAAATTTCATCTAGTGGTAAGTCTGTTTCATCTAATAATCGTTTTGCTTCTCGAATTCTCACTTCATGGAGCGTCTCTCTAAATGATTGATTGGATTCGGCCGCAAAGCGACGACTAAGTGTACTTTTATTAATTCGGAGTGCATCAGCACAATCCGTTAAACTCCATCCGGCATCCCAATAATTCGATTCAATTAATTCCCTTGTTTTCTCAACTAATGTACGATGTCCTTCTTGGGAAGAATCATGACCTTGTAGCAATAGACTTGTTGTAAAATCATGCAGTTCTTGAACAATTTGATAAATGATCGGTCCATGTACAATTTTTTGGAAAATATCATAATAGGTACCTTCCCAAGATGCAGTTTGAAGATTATTTGATTTCATATATCTTCTTATTTGTGCAAGTACACTTGTTAATCGGATTCGAACAATTTCTGGATCTGGGTATGGCTGCTGAAAGGTTAAAAATTCTCGTTCCATCCAGTCTCGAATTGCTTTTGCATCTCTTCTTTCTAACATTTCAATCCATTGGCGTTGCTCTAGAGGTGTAAGGAATGGATCCTTCTCTTGATATGTCATTGGTTCGTTTTCTGCCAAAATAATATCATAACCTTCAAAGAAGATTCTCCGTGTTAACTGAAGTGTTTGCTCGAAAATTTCTTTTAATGTTTCTTGCTGAGAACCGACTTTCATTACGATTGCAAGAGGCTCATCCATCATTTCTTTCCAACGAGCAAGAAATGCATTATATTCGTCCTGCAATAACACTTCATCAACTTCATGTACACATAAAATAAAGTCAGATCCTACAAATAAACGATTTTTCCCTGTAAATGGATTTCGTTCTAACGCTTTATAGACAAGAGGAAGTGTCCCAGAATTCGGTGTCAAAAATGCAACCATCGTAATCGGACCATCATACATGCGTTCATTCAAAAAAAGGTCAGGATAATCTATATTAAATGAGCTTATTTCTTCATTTTTGTTTCTAGTAAAATAACGTTCTTTGTTACGAATTTGATAGCGTAATTGTTGAATATGCTTAATTAAATCAGTAGGAGAAAATGGGCGAAACAATACATCCTCCGCTCGATATTGTAGTGCAAGATAGGCAGTTTGAAAAATTCGCTCGGATGAAATACCTAACCAACGAATTGAAAATTTTTGGATTAAATCACCAAATCTTTCACTTTCATTTTTCCAATGGTCCATATCAAATATGACAAGGTCCGGCTGCTGCTTTTGAATAGCCTTTTCAAATTCCCCCATCGTTTTCCAAGAAACAAGGTTAATACCAGTAAAGTGCGATTCCACGACCCACCTAATCCCTGAAGCTTCTAACTCATCTTTTGCAACTAAATGAATTTCCATCGTGTTTCACCTTCACTTCTAACTTTTTTATATCATAATAGCAAATTTTTTTTGTTTTTGTAGATTAAAAACGCTTAATTAATCTTTTTTAATGAAATAGTATTTGAAGTGATTGTTAGATTTCAAATTTTCCTTCTAAAAAAAGTGCCTCAAAAGTGTGTAAACTTTTGAGGCACTCACAAACGAATTATTATTTCTGATTAAACGGTGTAACAGGAGGCATAATATGTACTTTTTTATTTGGATAGATTCTTGCAATCACTGTTGATTGTGATAATCGTTTAATATCCTTGCCAGGTAGCTGCATTGATACACCATTCAGTGCAGTCTTATAAACATGCCTAATCGTATAAGGAACATTTTGGTCTTCTAAGAGAGTTTTTATTTCTTCTTGAAATTTTGCATGACTTTCTTCTACTTGCTTAGTCGCTTCTTCTAAAGTAAGTTGTTTTCCAGCTGCCTCAGCTTCCTTTACAGCCACCACAGCAGGCTTCGTCTTGAATTCAATAATAATTGAAGTCATTTGGTTAGTTGAAAAATCAATTGATGGATCTACATAAAAAGAAGGGTTCATTGTAACATTCGCCACCTTTGTCTCATCTGAATTTTTAGTTGTATTAAGTGTATTCCCATTACATCCGCTCATAATAAAAAGCATTAAAATAAATAAAATACTTCCTCTATAAAAATTCTTCATATTTACTACATCCCCTTCAAAAACTGTTTAATAAAAAAAGACAACCTATCAGGATTTTATCCTTTAGAGTGTCCTTTCAAACATTATTTTACGTAGGTAAACAAAGTGTAGAAGAATGGGCATTAGTTACATCCTATAATTATCATTCAAAAATTCAATATGATAATTAATAGTCCTTAAATATTGTTTTGTTGTATCTTTAGAAAGACTTTTAATCCTCTTTAGCATATGAACACTTAATACTTTTTCATTGTTATAAATTCTATATTTTTTTAAAGTTGAAAGTCTATAATTATATTGACTCGCTTTTACTTCATTTAGTTTTTTTACATTTATTAGATAATCTGTAAAGTTCATAATTGCCCCTCCTACTTGTATAGAACAACGATTTTTCGTAAAAAGAACTAGTCCTATTATTAAAACCTACTTAGGACTAGTTCTTTGTATCATTCTATTTGGCATGTCTACTAATTATACCTCTAAAGTTTTATTTGTTTGATGTTTCAAGATTCATTAGTACTATGAGAAAATAAAAGAAAAAAAGGAGAGCAAAATTCACTCCCCCTATTTATCATCACACTACCTAAAATACCCACCCAAACTGACTACTATAGCGTATACTAGAAGGCTTTGTCTCAATTATTCATTTAATTAATCCCTAACTCTAGTTTAATCTCATCAATCGTTTTTCCCTTATATTTTTTAACCGGTTTTGGTGCATCCCCAACCGTTGGATTTTGCATTAAGTAATTTTTCTCAAAAAAAGTAAAATCTTTTGCATCAACGATATTATCAAAATTAATGTCTGCGCTTCGTTTATTCGTACCCCAATATGTTTGGATGAATAATGCATCCTTTATGTCAATTACATTGTCTTTATTTACATCTCCTGCAATTGGTGCTTTAAAGTTTATTTCTGGATTCCAATGTGCAGTTGGCATTCCTTCGTCATTTAAAAAGCCCACATGGAATGGAACATACATTGTAAAATGACCTGGTAGATCAAGTGACGCTTCCAATTCTTCAATTGTAACTGGTAGTTTTTCTACAGTTGGTGAGCCGTATGTATTGATTACCCCTGGATATATATTTCCACTTTGGTCTTTTACAGATAGCACTGCACCGATTTTAGATGGATCTACCCTCCAACTTTCCCTCCCTTCTCTTTTTAATGATTCTGGGATTCCAAAACCTCCAGTAATTTTGGAATAGGTTGGTTGGCTCCAAATTGGAGTAATCGCCGAAAACATCGAGATAGTTTGGTTCGCATCATTTTCATACGATGCTGTTGGTGATCTGAAAGTTGATAGCATATTATATGAGTCATTTTTTACTTTTAATGTGAGTTCTGCAAAAGATACATCACCAGTTACTTTACCTTCTGTCATTTCTACATTTACATTTAAATTTGTATATGAACCAGATTGAGCTGTGGTCGTTGAGATTTTAGCAGTTCCGAATTTTTCAATAGCTGGATTCAGTTTTACATCTACTAACTCCAGTTGGCCAGTAGTAAAACCGAAGCTTGTTATTATTTTCTTCGCATCTGTTAGATTACTAGCTTTTAAAGTTACCTTAACACTTTCACCTTGATTCACAATTTTTTTATTTACACTTCCATATACAATTGGAGTGCCTTCTGGGATAAAAGTATAGTACTTATAACGGTCACCGATTGCCGCTGAATTATATCCCGCAAGTTCTACATTAAAGCTTTTCGCACTTATTGGAATATTGTATGCGAAGTCTCCTTTTCCATCGACGTAAAATCCGTTTGTAAACAATGAACTATTATTTTTCTCCATAACAAAATTGCCAGATTGATCTATTGAGATTCCTTGCCTTTTATAGTCATCTTGTGTTTTATCAAACACTCTACCTTTAATTGGAAATGATGTCGTGCCAGGCTTATACTCAATTACTCCTTCTTCTAAATCTGTCGTAAATTTAGGAGGTGTAATATCAATCATCGTATGGTCAACCATCGTAAACGTTTTTCCTTCTCGATTTGTACCAATTATTTTTACTTTATAATGACCTGGACCATACGGTACCTTTTCCTTTATAGTTGAAATTGGTTGCTTCGGATTTCCAGTAAACGGTAAGTAGTACCCTGTAAAAACACCATCAATATAATAATCTGTATTTTCATTGTACTGAGATGTATTTAGTGTTCCTAAATAGCCAATCTCTTTATCAGTTTCGCTGTCTAATAAAACAAAATCAATTGTTTCCATACTCGATCTAGCATTAAAAACTACACCTGTCGCGTAGTTTAATAAAGGATAGAAATTATTGTAATCTGAAGTCTGCATCTTATTGTATGTTGCCATAGAATTAAATCCATCTTCTACATAATGGACACCAAATGGAAGTTGATATTTTTCAGTCGGATCCGCATTATTTGTAATTACAATATAACCTTCGTATATTCCTTTTTCCGCAGATTTTGGAATGTTTAAATTCATTTTTATTGATTTTGAACTAATGCCATTTAACTTAACGGATGTAGGCCCTGCAATTGTTAATTTATTTTTTGCAGCATCTTTTGAACCTCTAAGTCCAGTTTGAAATTTGGCTTCAATACTAAAGATTTTCGCTTTTTCACTTCTATTCTTCATAGTAATATTTCGTGTTGAAGTTTGATCTAAATCATTAAAACTAATTGAACCAAAGCTCATTGCACCCGTTAACTCGTTAATAGATTTTTCTTTTCCATCAATAATCATTGGCGTTTTATCATCAACACTAATTTCAACATTTGAATGAATAGCTTCATAAGCATCTACTCTTCCACTACCAATCTCATAAACACTATAATCTTTCGATAATGAATCAGCCGTATTCATTAAGATTGATTTTACGTCTGCTGGTTGTAAATCTTTATTAGATTGGAGTAATAATGCTGAAACTCCTGCAACATAAGGGGTTGCCATCGATGTTCCTGATAAACGTTCATAGGCTATTTTATAGTCTTCCGATCTAGTTCCATCTGCTGTTTTATTATTAACATAAAACGGAACAGTTGAAAGTACAGCAACACCAGGTCCGGTAATCTCTGGTTTGATATCATAATTTACCCTCGAAGGACCTCTTGAGCTAAATACCGCTAATTCATCATCTGCCGTTTTTACTTTTGTAAATTCACCAAATGTAAAATCAGTATCCCCGGCTTTCATCGCTGTTGAAATTGCCATTCCGTCTTCATATGAAACTGAAAAACTAGGAATTGAATTGACCGATTCACCTAAATACGCTTGGATTAGTCCTTCAGCTTTATTCACTTCATTGTTATAAATAATTACGCCAGCTGCGCCTTTACTTTTAGCTAGTTTAATTTTATCTACAAATACAGTGTCTCCACGAGAGATAAAAGCTATTTTTCCATTTACATCTTTACCGTTATAATCTGTTGCCTTACCAAGCCCAACGTCTACTAATTTAAACGTTTTTCCTTTTAAAGTTGTTAAATCATCTGAATAATTTCTTGCCATCTCTCTAACAGCATAATTTTTGCCATTTTGTAATCCAGTAAACTGAAACATATTAATTGCAGTTGAGGAAGCTCCAACAGTTAATGCTAAAGCTGATGAACCTGGAGAACCAAGAGTATACATTTGGTCTCCACTATTACCTGCAGCAACTACAGTTGTTACACCACTTAAAACTGCATTGTTAACAGCAACTGATGTAGCATAAAGAGGATCATTAATTGATGCCCCTAACGACATGTTTATAATATCCATTCCATCTGCAACAGCTTTATCTAATGCAGCAATAATATTAGCAGTTGTCCCACTACCATATGGTCCTAATACTCTATAAGCATAAAGATCTGCTTCGGGAGCAGCGCCAAGTGTTTTATACTCACTATTAGCAACACCACGACCGCCTATTATTCCAGCAACGTGCGTACCGTGTTCTGTATAATATGTATTTGAGCCAGAAAGCTCAGGCTGACCAGATTTTTTCCAATCCGCATACGTTGTTTCCATCGGATCATTATCATTGTTAACAAAATCATATCCACCTTTATATGCGTCCTTTAAATCAGGGTGATTATAATCAATTCCTGTATCAAGTATACCGATTTTGATACCTTTTCCTGTATAACCCTCTTCATGTAAACGATCTAATCCATCATACGGTGTATAATTAGTGACATTAAACTCATCAGCTTTTAACTGCTCATTATTTTCTGCTTGTTTTGGTGGATCAATTGAAAACTTTTCATTTTTCCAAACGGCTTTAACAACTTTTGATTTCAAAAGATTTTTAATTTGATTTGCTGGCAAGCTCATCGCTACACCATTGAACGCATGCTTATAAGAGCGATTAATTTTAAAATTTACTTTTGATTTATTTCCATCAATTAAAACCTTATTTACATCTGTCTGGAAATCCTCATGATCTTGATCTACTAGTTTAGAAGCTTCCGTTTTAGAAAGCTGCTTTCCTTCTGCATTTAATTCAAGTTGTGCAACCTTTTCGGGTTTATTGGAAAACTCAACGATTACATCTGTTTGTTCATTGGAATTTAAATCCATATGTGATATTTGAAGACCTTTCGACTCATTAGATGATAGCTCTTTTAAAGCTACCCTTTGTGTTGGTGTTAATTTTGTAAGAATTTCTTCTGCTTTTGAATAACTATCAGCTTTTGAAACATGACCTACATTTCCTAAAGAGGCCAAAATTAAGCTTGATGATAACGCTACGATTGTTATACCTTTTAGAAAATCTCCTTTGTGTAAATTACTCCCCATCTTCTTCCTCCTATTTTCCGACTACCTTCTCAATTATTCTGAATATTCAATCGGAGGTCAAACGGGTTATTTTAATGTAGTAAAATCAACACTTCTAAAAAAAACAGACTATTTTCGACTATTTTCGATAGAAAATGAGCAAGAATTTGTGTAAGTTTGAAGATTAAGTCGTTAAACTAAAAAAATCCTATTGAAATTTAAATTTCAATAGGACTTAAATAACTAGATTTAAAACAAAAAAACAAATTAGGTCTATTTATAATACTTTAATTTAATTGATTCATCGTTACAGAAAAGATATAGCTTTGATACTTATCACAGCCTTCATACCTAAATCTCTTTCCGTCTTTTTTATATTCTCTACCATCTTCTTGAAAACCTAAATCTTGTAAAGCGTCTTTAATTGAACCATTTTCGTAATCTTTTCCGACTTGGAATTCGATACTCAAATTACTCACCCTTTTACTAGTTTTTATTATTTATTTTGGTAATTTTAGGGTGATTTTATACTTGAGAGTAATCATCTAATAATACTACTTTTGCTACGAAATCATGTTCAGAGTTTAGTGAATTACTTATTTCTAGAATGATATCATCATAATCTCTTTCGATACGTGGCCAACTAGTCGGTCTATAACCCGTACTCATCGTGCAACCTCTTTCTAAAATATCTCCAAACAGAAGCATCTGATTCTTCCATTGATGTCATATCTGAAAGTGGCTTTGATCCTAGTGTATCTTCATATGGACCCTTATATTTAATTTCAAAAGCTGCGTTTTGATTTATCAAAAATACTTTTTCATCTTGGTCCGTACCATTAGATTCTGGATTACTATTTTCCCATTCATTTACTATTTCTTGAACTGGATAGACTTTCCCAGTCCTTGATTTCCAAAGAGTGTTACTTTTTATTCTAGCTTGCTCGTTAGTTTCTTTTCTTTGATAGCCAATAAATCGTCCGTCATTAATCCAGTTATTTATAGTAGTAATACTTACTCCAAAATAAATAGATAATTGTCCTGTTGTATATTCACTTACAGACTCATCTTGATTTGAGGCCACATCTGCTAACAAAATTAGTATTTCTCTGTAATAAGTTTTTAACAACTCTGAATCAGATAAAATCTGTTCGCTAAGCTTGCTATATTGTAGCTTGTTACCTTCCCTCTTATCTACATAGTTCACCAACACTTTTGTATTTCCGACTTTACCTTCTAACTAAATTAAAAAATAATCATTTACTAATATAATAATTTCCATACTTTTTCTCTTTTTAGACTCCTTTTTCTTGAG
Source organism: Bacillus sp. FJAT-25509 (assembly GCF_001420605.1). Lineage (GTDB taxonomy): Bacteria > Bacillota > Bacilli > Bacillales > Bacillaceae_G > Gottfriedia. Next base: position 349,578 of record NZ_LJIZ01000021.1, on the reverse strand, counting down.
TTAATTTTAACCAAAAAAATACATATTCTTAATAAAATTCGATTTTTTATTTACCATTTTTTAACTAAAATCAATACTTTTTAACTATTTTAAAGATTCTGAATTAATATTTCCTCGATATTTCCGCTTATTTTTTTCTCTCATAACGCAAGAATTGACGAATTTTGTAGTTTGATAAACCAGTTTTTCGGATGATACGATGAATTCCTCAATACCACATTTGTTAACCAAGGGGAGGAATTTTTAATGAACAAAAAAGTTTTAGCGGTTGGATTATCTGTAGGTTTGGCGGCAAGTAGTTTAGCGGTAACTAATACATATGCTGCACCAAAAAATGTATTGTCAAATTACAAGTACAACAAATCAGTAGGATCTCCTGAATTCGTTTCTGGACAGCTGACAAAACCATCAGCTAAGAATGCTGAAAGCGTTGTAAAAGCTTATGTAAATGCTAACAAAGATAAGTTCAAACTAGGTTCAAAGTCTGCAAATGAGTCGTTCATTGTTAAGTCTAGCAAAAAAGATACTTATGGTACCGCACTTCACTTACAACAAGTTTATAATGGTGTTCCTGTATGGGGATCTACTCAAACGGCTGTAGTTGGAGATAATGGTGCTCTAAATGTATTCTCTGGTACAGTAATTCCAAACTTAGATACTAAAAAAGGGTTAAAATCTACTAAAAAAGTTAACGCTAATAAATCTATCAAAATCGCAGAAACAGACCTTGGATATACTCCTGTCTATGAAAAAGACCCTACAGCTCAACTAGTAGTTTATACAAGTGGTGATGATGCTACATATGCTTATCAAGTAAACTTAAACTTCCTTTCTCCAAAACCAGGAAACTATAATTATTTCATTGAAGCTTCAACAGGAAAAATTTTAAATAAATATAATAGTATTGATACAATGGACAGCATCCATGCTGCTAGTAAGTCAGCTGGAGCATCAGTTGCTAAACCATCAGTTACTGGTACAAATGTAACTGCAACAGGAAAAGGTGTACTTGGTGATACAAAAACATTAAATATGACTCAATCTGGTTCAACTTATTATTTACAAGACAATACAAGAGGAAACGGTATTTTCACATATAATGGAGCTAATCGTACTACTCTTCCTGGTACACTTTTGACAAGCACTGACACACTACTAAATAGTACAAGTGAAGCTGCAGCAGTTGATGCACATTATTATGCTGGAAAAACATACGACTATTACAAAACTGTTTTTGGACGTAATTCATTTGATGGTAATGGTGCTGCCTTAAAATCAACTGTCCATTATAGCCGTAGTTATAACAATGCATTTTGGAACGGTTCTCAAATGGTTTATGGTGATGGTGATGGAACAACATTCACTTACTTATCAGGTGGACTTGACGTAGTAGCGCATGAGTTAACTCACGCTGTTACTGAAAGAAGTTCTAACTTAATCTATCAAAATGAATCTGGTGCATTAAACGAAGCTATTTCGGATATTTTTGGAACTGTAATTGAGTTCTATAATAATAACAATCCAGATTACGAGATTGGTGAAGATATCTATACACCTGGTATTGCTGGTGACGCTCTTCGTTCAATGAGTGATCCAACTAAATATGGTGATCCAGATCATTACTCAAAACGTTACACTGGAACATCTGATAATGGTGGCGTTCACACAAATAGCAGTATTATCAATAAAGCTGCTTACTTAATTTCAGCAGGTGGAACTCATTATGGTGTAACTGTTTCAGGCATCGGTATTGATAAATTAGGAAAAATTTTCTATCGTGCAAATACTGTTTACTTAACTTCTTCAGCAACTTTTAGTCAAGCACGTGCAGCACTTGTACAATCTGCTGCTGACCTATATGGTGCAAGTTCTGCTGAAGTAACAGCTGTTAATAATGCATTTGATGCAGTTGGTGTAAAATAAAGTTTGATTTATAAAGAAAAAGAAGCCTCATAAGTGTAAGTACTTATGAGGTTCTTTTTTGGGTGAATGGAGGCAGCGAATTCCAATGCTTTTTATTGAGAAACTTTCGTACCGTTCAAGAAATTGAGTAATTCATTAAATGTATTTTGGGCAGCTTTCGTATTCATTTGGAACTGGTATTCATGACCTAGTTTTCCTTCTGATTTACTATAAAAGACTTGTTTAACACCTGTTCTTTTTTCTAGTAAAGTTGCGAATTTTTTACCTTGTGATTCGAAGGAACCTGTATTTCCATCAGTTATAAATGTTGAAACAAATTTTTCTGGTACATTTCTTAAAAGGGATGTTTCCTTTGTCATCTTTTCATCTTCCCAATTGTATTTTCCAAAATAGGCCCATCCAACCCGTTTAAATACAAATTTAATAAATCTTGATGAAGCGTTTGTCTGAACTTCTTTCATATCATAAGGACCACAAAGAAGAATCGCACCACGGATTGTATTTGGATCAACACTTTGACCTATTTTAGCTGTATCGGAGTAGTGTTTATTCATTTGAATGCTTACAAATTGTGCTGTAAGCTGAGCTCCTGCTGAATCTCCAGCTATATAAATATTGTTTAAATCCAGTCTATATTTACCAGCATTTTTTTTGACAAATTTGTATGCTTGATCAATTTGTTGTAGAGGTATTGGATAAGCAACACTTGGAGCTAAGGGGTAATTTATATTCACTACATTATACCCATGACTCGCGATATATGTAGCATATTTCCGAACATCATTTTTATCTCCAGCTACAAAAGCGCCACCATGAATCCAAAAAATAGTTGGAACGTATTTCAAATCACCTTTATACTTAATCAAATCAAACGTACTGCTTTTATATTTTGATGAGTATTCAATATCAGTATCCATTGTTGTTTTATGTTTTGCTATACCATAATCAGCTGCCTCTACTTCAATCCCACCGGCGAAAGACTTTTTCAAAAACCACGTAACAGGTCTTGGAGATAGAAATATCGATCCACCACCAACTATGATCAGTAAAAGTAAACATATTCCAATTATTTTAAATGTGCGCTTCATATTTGTCCTCCAGATAAAGTGCTATCTGAAGATTATTATTCGATTTTCCAAAAAATATCATACATTAAGTCAGATCTTAATCTAATTCTACCAATTATTAAAGTCAGTAATATCAAATCAAGCAGAGTTCACAAAGTGTTCGCGCTTTTCTAGGTTAATCTAATTTCGTTCAGGTATTAGATTAATAACATTTTCTTAAGCGCATTGTAAATACCATGTTCATTGCAACTATCTGTGATTAAATTAGCTTTCTCTTTTACCGCAGTTTCAGCATTTCCCATTGCAACGCCAATTCCTGAATGTTCCATTAGTTCGATGTCGTTCATTCCATCACCGAAGAAGACAATATCTTCTTGCTTAAATCCATTTTCTTTAGCGATTTTCAAAATTGTCTTTGCTTTCGAACCCTCTCTAGGAATGACATCTGAGCCATATTGGTGCCAACTCACATATCGGAATTCGCTGATATCATATTTATGAAGATCTTCAGTCTTACAAAAAAGCATAGCTTGAATAATGGAATTTTCTTTCCAATACATTTCATCAAAATCAGGGATAATCAACCCTAAACTTTCATAAGAACTTGTTAATGACTCTCCAGGTTCTTCAAAATGTCTTTTTACTCCGTCCAATGTTTGGAACACAATCTGGTCATTGTTTTCCTTCGCAATATTAATTAGTTTCATAATCGATTCTTTTGAAAATACTTCCTCATGTGCTAATTCATGGCGGACATACCCTACTGACCCATTGCATAAAACATAAGTATCAATTTCGAGTTCGTCGACAATTGATATTGCAGAAGTGTAGTCTCTTCCTGTTGCGATTACGATTTCATGTCCATTTTCTTTAAGAGAAACTAAAGCTTGTTTCGTACTATCTAGAAACTTCATTTCAGTCGTTAATAATGTTCCATCAATGTCAAAAACTATAAATTTTTTACTCATTTTCTTTCCCCACATTTTTCTCTATTTTTTTTATCTTTAATTATGCTTTAAACAGAATCTCTTTCTACAATTCGATAAGGTATTTTTATTTTTTCTCTAGATTTCTTTATGACAAGGCTACAAGCTTGTTCACCGATTTTCGTTAATTGGTGATCCACTGTAGAAATTCCCATCCCGATACCAATTGGTTGATTTTCTTGACCAATGATTGCTAAATCATTAGGGATTTTCACTTGTTGTGACTTTGCGTATAAAAACATGCCCCCTGCCACTTCGTCTCCATTTGCATAGATAGCAGTTGGCTTTTTTTGTAATTCCAGGAATTTCTTTGCAGCTTCATATCCGTCTTCTAAGCAATGACAATCTGATAGATGGTATTCAGGTTGAAGTTCACCAAAAATCTCATTGTAAGCAGTAATCATTTGTTTCGTGCTATTACTTTCCAGCCTAGCTGTTGTGAATGCTACCACAGCATGCCCTTTGTTTTTTAAAAGTTGGAAAGCATCTAGATAAGAAGAATAGCGGTCCATATAAGAACAACCAATTTCTTTGTGTTGTGTATATTCACAAGCAACAATTGAACCATATTCGCTAAACGGAATGATTGTTTCCCAATCATTTGCTCGTGAAGTGATAATGATGCCATCATACAGCTTGCTTTTTAACTTTTGCAAATACTCCACTTCTTTTTCTTTACGATAATTTGAAGGAAGTACCGTTATCAAAAAATCTTTCTCTAATGCCTTGTTCAGTATTCCGTTTAATATTTGATCAAATGCTGGATTGTTGTTATATGGGAGAATAACACCAATTGTCCTTGTTTCTCCTCGAATTAAATCAATTGCATTTTTATTTGGTGTATAGTTCATTTCTTCAATAACTTTTAGAACTGCCTCTCGTTTATCACTAGCAACATACTTATAATTGTTTAAGACTCTAGAAACAGTAGAGACAGATACACCTGCTAATCTTGCAATATCGTTAATATTTGCCATCACACACCTCCAACACATATGAATTTTTAGGATTTTTATGTTTTAACATTCATTTTGGAAAAAGCGTTTATAAAGGAAACAAGGTTTCCACTGTATGCCCATCTTACCGTAATCCTGTGTTCACCTACAATGAATGTAGAATGTTCAAACTCTCTTCTTTCTCCTTCAAACCAGAAGGATTTTTCCAAATTTAATAGCTTATTGCTTACAATATATAATCTTTTATTGGTTAAATACAAATCTCCAAAGTAAATATTCTGTGTTCCATCAAAGATATCCAATAAACCTGTAACGGTAAACAATAGATGTTCATCGTATTTAAAATCAATTTTACTGTTCATCTTTTTTCTCCCTTCGTTGAAAATCGGCTTACTTTCAATCTAATTTATGAAATGGATTTCAAGTCAAGAGAAAAAATCAAACTAAATTTCAAGCCAGCTATCTGGAAGTAGATTAAGGTTAATAGCCATAAGAAATAGAGAGAATTGACAATCAAAAAAAAGTTGGAATCATCTTTTTTATTGATTCCAACTTTTTTATATACTGACTATTTTTGGCTGTTGTGTATCGCCTGCTTTTCCAAATACTTGTATATCTTTTTCATATTTTCTGGTGCGTCCAATGGGTCTTTTACAATCATTTCAATAATACAGAGTCTTTCAGAACATTCAATTTCAGCTTGGTTAATTGCCTGTTCAAGCTCTCCATTGGTACTGACAATCGCAGTAAACGCATTGCCCCCAAAGGCTTCAGCCAGCTTAGTATAAGACCACCTAGGGATTTTGTTGTATTTTTGATTTTTAGTTTTGACATTTAAATATTTTTCAATCGTATAACCGTCATTGTTTAAGACAAAAATGATAGGTTTACAGCCGTAATAGAGCATCGAGCTGATTTCTTGAGCAGTTAACTGTAGTGATCCATCACCTGTGAACAGTAACACCCGACGTTCTGGAGCCGCGATACTTGCACCGAACGTCGAGGGGGTTGCATATCCAATGGATCCCCAGCCTCCTTGCCCAATATATGTAACATTACTCGGCAGCCTCACCTCCGCCATACCATTGAAGAGTGTACCAATCTCAACAATCAAAATGTCATCCTTTTTCAGCATACGTTGAAAAAGTGGATAATAGCCGGCCGCTTTAAGTGGTTCATCATTACTTACATTGTTTTGATTGTATGGAAATGACACCTGTTTGAGTAATCCTTGACCTTTATAACCAACATTTTGTACTGCTTGAAGCAAGTCGGTAGCAAGAACGTTTGGATATACTGCACCTGCAATTTTAACTAGGTCTGATTGGATATCGATCGTCACCATTGAATTCAGTTTTGCGGTAAAATTCGCTGTGTTGGTGTCCGCGGGTACCAAGCCAATCGCAATGATACAGTCTGCATTTTCTACCGTACTTTGAACTTCAGAACATCCAAACGAGCCTAAGTACATTCCGATATAATTAGAATGGGTTTCATCGAATGCCCCTTTACCAAACATCATGGAAACAACGGGTATATTCATTGCGTCAACTAGCTGCTTAACTGCAGCCTGAAGGCCAAAACGTATGGTTTTCACATCCACTAGGATGACTGGCCGCTTTGCACAATCTAGCAACTGACGGACATGTTCTGCTGCAGTCTGAAGAGATATTAAGTTAGACGTTTTTTGTTGTGGTGTTGGTTCTATCCGGTTCATAATCGGCTGATCAACTAAATCATCGGCCACAACGAGGTAAACAGGCTGTTTCTTTTCTTTTGCAATGCGAATAGCAGCCGGAATTTCAATCATGGCATTTTCAGGTGTGATAACGGCATTATAGGCCGTTATCTGTTTATACATATTGCGAAATACATTAAAATCTCCATCCATTAAAGTGTGGTGCATCAGTTTGTGTTCTTTTTGATCTTTTTCTTTTGGCGAACCAACAATATGAATTATCGGAACATGTTCACTATATGCTCCTGCTATCGGATTACATGCGTTCAACTCCCCAACCCCAAACGTCGTAATAAGAGCGGAAATCCCCTTGATTCTTGCGTAACCATCTGAAGCATAACCCGCGTTTAGTTCGTTCCGACCTTCGATAAACTGGATTCCGTTATATCGCTCCAAAGTATCAAGTAGTGAAAAATTATAGTCTCCTGCGACGCCAAAAATTTTTGTAATGCCTTCTAGCTTCAAGCAATCAAACAAAAACTGTCCAACTGTTTTTTGGGCCATTCCAGAAAGCGTGTCGGGATTAACCGTATTCTTCATTTTATCCATTACACACTCACTCCTTTACCAGTGTTTATAGCTTGTTCATTTTTCTAGTACCCTTTTTATTCGTACCCTTTCATTGAAGAGGCTATACGGATGTTTGGAATAAGGAATACTGTAAAGCCAATACAAAACAACAAAAGGACAAATTCGAATTAACAAATTTGCCCTTTTTTATTTTTTTCCACTTCAGATATTATGATCAACAAATAAAGTGATTTTTATTGAAAATTATACTGCTGAAAAAAGATGGTTATTGAATTGTATTTTTCAACATATTGTACATATTTGTAACATGTTCATCGACTTGATCTCGTGACATACGAAGTCGTTCAACTGATGTTCCATATCCAATTTCTTGTTTCCCTTCTTTTAATCCCTTGAAAATACCATCTGCGAATTCATCTAAAGGTTCGCCGTGAGTATGCAATCCTGTTCCTCCTAAATCAGTATTAACTGCCGGAGGAGCAACTTCAATTACTTCTACAGATGTTTCGGAAAGTTGATGACGTAAACTCATTGTAAAGGAATGAATTGCTGCTTTTGTAGCTGAATAGATTGGAGCAATGACCAAAGGAGTAAAAGCTAATCCCGATGAAACATTCATAATCGTTGCCGCTTCTTTTGTAGCAAAATATGGAGCAAACATCATAGATAGATGGAATGGTGCTTCAATGTTTGTTGTGATTTCTTTATTGAAATAATGCCAATCGTTCTGAGCATCTGCTTTTAAAACATTAAAACGTTGTTGAATCCCTGCATTGTTCACTAGCACATTCACTTCTGGATAATTCTTTGTTACCCAATTAAACAATGATACACGTTCAGACTCAGAACTCAAATCACTAACATGTGTAATAAGATCTGGAAATTTTTCTTTCGCATTTTTAAGGACATTTTCACGTCGTCCAGTCACTATGACTTTATTTCCCGATTTAATAAACCGTTCTGCAAAAGCTAATCCGATCCCAGTACTTCCACCTGTAATAAGGATTGTATTTCCTGAAAGTTTCATTTTAATTCCTCTTTTCCATATATTTTCCACTTGATATTATACTTTTTTCAAAAATCCGATTGATTTGTATAACGATTAATTTTCAAATCAATCCCCTCTAACGATTTGGTCATTAACGAAATTTCTTCAAGAACTGCTTGCTTATGATTCCTCATCATTTCAAGTCTGAGATCAACCGTTTTATCTCCTTCTACGACCCAATCAATATATTGCTTAATACTACTAATGGACATATGCGTATTTTTTAAACAAATAACGGTTTCAAGGAGTGACATTTGATTTTCTGAAAATAGCCTTCTACCTGCTTGATCACGCTCAATCAGTGGTAATAGCCCTTTTTTTTCATAATAACGTAAGGTTGATTCAGTAATATTGAACTTTGCTGCAGCTTCACTAATTGAACAATATTTCATTGGGACCCCCAAAAATATAGCTTTCATTGTCGACAAGAATATCATACGACTTAAACTATGGTTTAAGTCAACAAAAGAAAAAATAAGATCGACTAGTTTGTCGATCAAATTTGTTTAATATACTCATGTGTGGATGAATACGACTTTACATTTTCATCCTAAACTATTAAGCCATTCTTTATAGAATCTTTGTTGTTCATCAATGCTAACAAAATTCAAATTAAAGTCACAATCAAATAGATCGACTAGATCCTCTGATTTGGCTTGTTTACCGGACTGTAATTTATAAGCTAAACGTCCATTCCCCATAGATAATGACATTGGAGATGGATAAACATCTAATGCAGCTCCATTGCAATGAATTTGAATGTTCATTTCTTCTAAATCTTGTCTCAGCATTAATAATGCATCAAAAAAGTTTTCGTTAATATAACAAAAGTCTTGGCCGTTTAATCCTATTCTTAACATAACCATATCTTCATTGTTTGGTGCTTCTTCAAATATTTCTAGTATTTCCTCGGATTGCTTCTTTCCTTGTGAAACAAATTTAATTATTTTCTCCTCTTTTATCAATTAAAACACCTCTAGTATATGGCACTGAGTTCTCCAATATTTCATTCTAAATCTCTACCAATCGCTCTTCCTGCTTGTCTACCTGAAAATAAACAACCACCTAAAAATGTTCCTTCCATCGCGCGGTAACCATGTACACCACCACCGCCAAATCCAGCAACTTCACCTGCTGCATACAATCCAGGAATTGTATCTCCTGAAGAATTTAATACATTACCATCTAAATTTGTTTGAAGCCCACCTAGTGTTTTACGACTCACAATATTTAAACGGACAGCAATTAATGGACCGTTTTTAGGGTCTAAAATTTTATGAGGAGATGCAACACGAATTAATTTATCACCAATATAATTTCGCGCTCCTCTTAAGGCAGTGATTTGTAAATCTTTCGTAAATTTATTATCCATTTCACGATCACGTGCGATTAGTTGACGTTCGATTTCATCATAGTTTAGTAAATTTTCCCCGGTTATTTTATTCATGCCTTCGACAAGCTCTTCTAATGTGTCTGCAACGACAAAGTCCTCTCCTTTTTCCATAAAAGCTTTTACAGGTGCTGGTATCCCTGAAGTTGCCCTTTTCATCACTTGTTTTATGCTCTTTCCTGTTAAATCAGGATTTTGTTCCGAACCTGAAAGTGCAAACTCTTTTTGAATGATTTTTTTCGTTAAAATAAACCAGGAGTAATCATAACCAGTTTGTTGAATAGTTTCTAATGTACCTAAAGTATCAAAACCAGGAAAATTAGGTGCAGGAAATCGTTGTCCACGTGCATCTAACCAAATTGATGATGGTCCAGGAAGAATACGGATTCCATGATTGCTCCATACTGGATTCCAGTTTTTTATGCCTTCAGTATAGTGCCACATTCGATCACGATTAACAATTCGACCACCTGCATTCTCAGTAATAGCAAGCATTCGACCATCAACATGTGCTGGTACACCAGATATCATCCTTTTCGGCGGGGTACCTAGTCGACTTGGCCAATTTTGGCGTATTAATTCAAAGTTCGCTCCAATACCGCCACTTGATACTAAAACGGCTTTTGCCCCATATTGAAAGTCACCAATTATTTCACGAGAGCTATCTTCTCCTCGCTCTGATTTACTTGGTTCTAATAAAGAACCACTTACCCCGACTACTGCTCCATCTTGTGTTAATAGTTGATCTACACGATGACGGGACCTAAATTCTACTAAACCTTTTTTCATATGCTCGCGAACTCTTCGTTCGAAAGGAGCAACAATTCCTGGCCCTGTGCCCCATACTATGTGAAATCGTGGCACGGAATTCCCATGTCCCTCTGCAAGATATCCACCACGTTCAGCCCAACCGACGATTGGAAAAAATCTCACACCCAGGTCATAGAGCCATTGCCTTTTCTCACCTGATGCAAATTCGACATATGCCTCTGCCCATTTCTTTCCCCAATAATCCTCATCATCTTCTCGATCAAATCCCGCTGTTCCAAGCCAATCCTGCCAAGCTAATTCCTTCGAATCCTTAATTCCTAATCTACGTTGTTCAGGAGAATCTACTAAAAATAACCCACCAAATGACCACCAAGCCTGACCACCTATTGATGTTTTCGGTTCCTGGTCTAATAACAATACACTTTTCCCAGCATCAGCCATCTCAGCAGTTGCAACTAAACCAGCCAATCCTGCGCCAACAACAATCACATCGAACTTCTCCATCCAACTCCCCCTCCTTTTAAGCCTTCTAATCTATAAAATGATGAATTTTTCGGTACAAGAACAGTTTTCTAAATTTTCAGTTATCAATTAAATAATACAGCAAATAGTAAGATAATAAAAGGAAAGAAGGTTCATCAATCGTGAACCTTCCTCCTTATTTCTATGCTTTTGTTGACCATAAACCTAATGTACATTTTTCTTTTTAAATCTTCCACCACGTACTTCTGCAATATCTGAAATAGCTAAAAAGGCAGATGGGTCAATGTCATCAACAATTGTTTTTAATTCTGCTTCCTCTAATCGAGTGATAACACAATAGATAACCTTTGTAGTTTCACCTGAGTATGCTCCAGTACCATTTATATATGTAACACCACGGCCCATTCTAAAAAGAATCGCTTCTCCAATATCATCATTTTTATCACTAATGATCCATGCTGATTTTGATTGTTCCAATCCTTCAACTACGATATCAATTGTTTTAAATGCGACTAAATATGCAATAATTGAGTACATTGCGCGATCCCAAGAGAAGATAAATCCAGCAGCTCCTAAAATAAATAAGTTGAAGACCATAATGATTTCACCAACGGAAAAAGGAATCTTACTATTAATAATAATCGCTAGAATCTCAATTCCGTCCAGTGCGCCACCAAATCGTATGGCTAATCCTACTCCTACACCTACGACCATTCCTCCAAAAATTGTTGCAAGTAGAATATCTTCCGTAAAAGCAGAGATATGGTGAAATCTGCTTGTTAAATAAGAAAGAACAGTGATACCAAGAATGGTGGAAATTGCAAATGTTTTCCCAATTTGCTTATAACCCAAATAAAAAAAAGGTAGGTTTAGTACAAATAGAAATACCCCAAGTGGAAGTCCTGTAAGATGGGAAAACATAATTGAAATGCCTGTTATTCCACCATCAATAACATCATTTGGAACTAAAAAAATTTCAAGACCAGTTGCTACAAGTAAAGCACCTACTAGCATTGCGATTGCTCTTTGTACAATCTTCATTTTGTGAGATTTACCGTTTGTTGCATGTATTGCTCCTGCCATCTCAAATACCGTCCTAACTGTTTTGTAAAATTTTTCTACATTTAATATTTGCTCTTATGCTCAATTTATACTAATTAAGTTCATTCACTGGACATTCACAATTTGTTCAAATATAATTAGCTAGACAACTATTTTAATTAGCTAGCTAACTAATTTTCTCAAGGAGACTTTTTTATGCGCAAAAAGCAGCCTTTCTTTTTTTTATTAAATCAAACTACACGTCAGTTTTCGAAATCATTTAATGAGCATCTCGTTCCTACTGGATTGTATTTAGCACAATGGTCCGTGATTCATTATATCCATTTACATGGACCATGTACTCAACGAACAATTTGTTCGAATTTGAATATTGAGCCACCTACATTGACACGTACACTACGTAGAATGGAAACTTTAGACTTAATCGTTCGCAAAGAAGGAACGGATAAAAGAGAAAAAATGATTCATCTAACTGATAAATCTATAAATCAATTTGATAGTTGGAAAGAACAAATCATCTCATTTGAGAATGATGTTATTAAAGATATACCCGATGAAGAGCTTGATATTGCACTTCAAGTTTTTCAAAAAATGATGAACAATATGAAAGCGTCGGAGGTTACTAAACAGGGGGAATAAGTTTGAAAAACGAGCGTTTATGGACAAAGGATTTTCTAAGTGTAAGCTTAAGTGGATTTTTTGTGTTTTTAGTATTTTATACGTTGATGGCGACATTGCCGATTTTTGTGATTGATAATTTAGGCCAAGAAGATAGTAAAGTTGGTCTTGTAGTAACATGCTTTCTTATCGCCTCAGTTGCAATTCGTCCATTTGCAGGTATCTGGCTTGATACAATTGGTCGCAGAAAAATATTAATCATTTCATTAGTTTTCTTTACATTAACAACATTTTTATATCCTTTTATAAATAATTTTGCATTATTACTATTATTGCGTTTTGCACAAGGGATTGCTTTTGGCCTAGGAACAACCGCAACGGGTACAATAGTTGCTGAAATAGTTCCTGTATCACGTAGGGGCGAAGGTATGAGTTATTATAGTTCATCCATGATCCTTGCAATGGTATTTGGTCCTTATCTTGGTATAAATTTAATGAATCATTTCACCTTCCACATTTTGTTTTTTGTTTGTGGATTCTTCGCAATTATTTCACTTATATTCGGTCTATTCATTGCGATTCCTAAACAAACATTGAAAGCAAAAACTCGAATAAAACCATCACAATTAATTGAGCATTCAGCATTACCAATCTCAATTACTTCAGCAATTATCTCTTTTGGTTACAGTGGTATCATTTCATTTATCACATTATACGCAAAGAAATTAGGTTTTGTAGATGTTGCGAGTTTCTTTTTTATTGTATATGCAGTTTTCATTTTAGGTTCAAGACCTTTCACTGGTAAACTATTTGATCGTAAAGGAGCAAATATAATCGTTTACCCTGGGATCATTTTATTTACGATTGGTCTAGTTGTATTGAGTTTTTCAACAGTACAAACAATCTTTTTATTTTCCGCTGCATTAATCGGTCTAGGCTATGGTTCAATCGTACCTAGTTTCCAAACGTTAGCGATTAACACGGCTGCCCCTGCTAAAAAGGGAATGGCAACAGCGACATTTTTTATGTTTTTTGACACCGGTATGGGGATTGGCTCTTACGTTCTTGGAATTATATCTGCAAAAAGTTCCTTCCATATTATGTACGTAATAACGGCAATTGCTGTATTATCGACGAGTATCATTTACTATTTATTGCATGACCGTAAACAAAGAAAAGCAACAGCTATTGAAAATGCAGCTGCATAAGCTTAAACCCACCAATTTTTTTGGTGGGTTTTCTACATTTACATCGTTATTCCTTTATCGATAACAATAACTTTTACTTTTACCTTTATATTCGATTTTTGGAATGTATCAAGCCAATGATTCTCATTTTTCTCCCAATCAGAATATTGAAATGAATGAGCAAGAATGCCAAATCCGACTGGATCAACTTTATCTTTTTGAAAAGATTGGACTAAATCATTTAAATCTTTTTGTAATTTTTTTTGTATTGCATTTTTCAATTCTTTTTCTGTTGCATTTGTCAATCCTATTGGGGATTCTGTAATCATAATCGGCATTGTCAAGTTTACATTAAAGGTATAGCGACCATTTGAATATTTTTTATCGATTTTCCGCTTTACATCTTTAATATAAAAACTAGTTTCTTCTTCAGTAAAAACATCATCTTGATCTCTTTTAAATTTTTTAAGATCCAATGCAACAACTAATTGCCCTACTAAATGATCTTTTAAAATTTTTAGCATTTGTGTTTCATTCATTGATAGGGTTCGATTATACAAATTATTTTTGGTTAATATTGTCGTTCCATTGACTACTAAATGGTCACCTTGTACTGTAAGTTCAGGTGCAAAAGGTGTTATTCCCTTCTCATAATACATTTGATGAAACATTCGTAAAGACGTTCTGAAAGCAACATTTCGAAAATCAGCAGTTTGTATTAATTGAGGAATATAGATTGGCAACTCTGGTTTATCCTTTGGTTTTAAATTAAAAACATCGGAAAGTGGACCATCTACAAAAATAAGATCGGCATTTAATCGAAACTTTGGATCTCGATAAAACATATCCATTATTGAAAACCAATTTTTATGTTCAAGAACCTTCGATCCAATTAAGATTGCTTGAATTTTACCACCACCAGTAACACCATTAGCTCGGGTATCAAAATAATTTCTTGATTCTTTAATAGAAAGAGTTTGTACACTAAAATGTTCAGTTTTCTCTTTTGTTTCTTCACTAAAGACTGGGCTTGCCATATATATTTCTACTTTATTTTCATCATTTACATCGATTCCTAAAATCATCGATAATGTGACATCTTCTATATTAATTTTCCCTCTGCAACCTGAAACGCCGATTACTAAAAAAATACTAAGCAAACATACTTGAAAATATTTCAATTGATTTTCACCTTACTTAACCTATTTTTTATTAAACCGCCCACCAATAAGAGGATTGGAATACCGATTATTATGCATGTTCCAGAAACCATTATATAATGTAAATGAATAGTCGTATTTGTAAACGTCGGTACTTGAATAAACGTAAGTATGAAAATTACGATAAAAAGAAAAATAATGATAAAAGGTTTTAGTTTAAATTTAAATAACTCTGAAAACCCATTCATCCCGGCCCAAATATACGTAACCCATGTTTTCGATATAATCATTAAAAATAATGAGAATAAAATGAAATCTAATCGCTCAACATATTGGAATTCCATTATACTTAAAATATCGATTACGGGCTCAAACGTCATTTTGATTTCATAAGGACTATAAATAACAAAGCAAATAATTGTTACAAAAATATATGTAAATGTTGTTAATGCATTTCCAATAATAACACCTTTAATTGCTTTTTCTTTCGACTTTAAATAGGGATAAAAAACTAGGATTAACTCAATTCCTAGAAATGAAGTTGTCGTTAATGGAATTGTCTTAAAAATCGGCATCCAGCCATTCTTTATAATTGGTAAAATAAAATTTAGATCAGCATCTTTAAGCGTGAAAAGTAGCATGAATAAAGTAAAAAAAGCAATTGGAAAAATTGCTTCTATATATTTTCCAATTAAATGAATTCCACCTATTATCAGCTGATAAGTTGGAAAAAGAAATAACACTAATAAAATATACCCTTTTGTTTCTTGAAGAATGTAGGATTGAATATATAAGATGGCTCTACATAATACGAGATACCCAGCATAAAGGAAATAGATCGCTTGTAAAAGGACTACAATTGATCCGATTATTTTTCCTAGATAAAAAGTAAAAAAACTTACGTAATTTAAATTAGGAGCCTTCTCTCTTAATTTAACAAATAAAATGCTAATAAAAGTAGAAATGATCCCCCCAAAAAGAATTGCGATCCAGCTACTTGTACCTCCTTTTAGAGCTAGTTCTCTAGGAAGTGACAACATTCCAATCCCTACTTGAATACCAAAAATCATTAAAATAAATTGAAACTGTGTAATTTTTGACTTCGTAATAACCATGAAAGAATCCCTTCTAACATTCATTCTTCATTACGTTTATTTTGTTTTTTCCAAAGATAGTTTAAAGGTACCCTTATGAATGTATCTTTAAATGCATCAAGATTGATTGGGGAAAATGGTAATGTATAAGGTTTGTTATAGCTAGATAAACTCAATCCATGGATCATGAGAACCATAGTACTTACAATCAAACCAATTAAACCAAATAATGAAGCCATAATCATAATTGGAAATCGAATGACTCGTAAACTAGATGCCATTTCATAGTTTGGAATAATGAATGATGAAATAGCAGTTAGAGCTACAACGATTACCATAATATTACTAACGATTCCTGCTTGAACAGCTGCTTGCCCGATTACAATCCCGCCTACAATGCCAACTGTTGTACTAATAGGTGCTGGTAGCCTAATAGCTGCTTCTCTTAACATTTCTAAAGTTATCTCCATAACAATGGCTTCAAATAAAGGATCAAATGGAACCTTTGCCCTAGATTCCCCGATGGATAGAAGTAATTTTAAAGGAACGATTTCATAATTGAATGAAATAATTGCAATATAGATTCCTGGCAAAAAAATTGTTAAAAAAAATGCAACTACTCTAAGTAAACGATTAAATGACGCCACCATCGCTCTTGCAGCATAATCATCAATCGTTTTAAAAAATATTGCAAAATTAATCGGTAAAATAATAACTTCAGAGGATCGGTCTACGATTAAAACTACTTTCCCCTCAAGTAATGTCGTAGCTGCAACATCGGGTCTTTCAGTCGTAAAATATTGCGGAAAAGGCGAAAATGGGTTCCTTTCCATCAATTGCCCTAAATGGTTTGCATTTAAAACAGAATCAAGTTTTATCTTTGAGATATTTTGTTCTATGCCAGATAGTAAATCTTCATCTACTAATCCATCGATATACGCAATTGATACAATACTTTTATTTTCACTTCCGATTTCAACCCGCTTAATTTGAAAATCTCTGCTTTTAATAAATCTACGAAGTAACGCAATATTTGCTTGATCAGTTTCAACAAAGGATATTTTTGAACCTCTTAAAGAATTATCAATACTTGGAGGCGTATACGCTCTTTGTGGTAATTTTTCAGTCGAATAAACAAATGCGACTGGATCACCTTCTACTAGTAAAATACTTTTACCATCCAATATTGCTGTTTCAATATCTAAGATTTGATTAGTCCGAACAGTATTATTCGTTATGAATAATTCAATTTCTTCTGTATTTGAACTTATTGTATTAATAAATTGGGATATTCTTTGTTCATTGACAATACTAGACAAATAGCAAAGCGTAGCCTGTTTATTTCGAATTATCAAGTCTTTCGTTACTAAATCAGAGGTAGGAAAGATTCTTTGAATAATGTTAAGATTTTCTCTTAAATTTCCTTCAGTATGAATAACGGAAGAACGTAAATTAAATTTTCTTAAACGCTTTTTTTGTTCACTAGGATAATCCACTTAATCTTCCAGCCTTTCATAAATTTCCAACTTACTTTCAGCTAATCAGTTTTATCATAAATCACCTATTTTATACTTGAAAGGCTAGTTGGGAGATAGTTGGATTTCACGGAGAACTTTCGATACAATGAACTATAAATAGATGTGATGGAGGCAAAATATGGCTATGTTAGCAAATGCAAAATTTAACGAATATAAAACGTTAATATCTTCTTTATCTCCTTCACTTGAAACTAATATATTAAAAAGTGAAAAATTTCTAGTAGATAAAGATGAAAAGAAAAATTTAGAAATTTATTACGCTCCTTTTGAGTACATTAATGAACGAGCTAAAGTCATCATAGTAGGGATTACACCCGGCTTACATCAAATGAAACAATCTTATTCTACTGTGATCAGGTTTAAGGATACGGAGATGGATGACGAAGAAATTTTACATGAAGTTAAAAAGAATTCTAGCTTTGAAGGACCGATGCGAAAAAATTTAATTGCTATGTTAGATGAATTAGAATTACATTATTATCTTGGATTAAATTCAACTAGCGAACTTTTTAGTACAGCAAGTCATTTAGTCCAAACAACATCCGTTATTAAATATCCTGCTTTTTATAAAGGAAAAAACTATAATGGTTCAACTCCGAATATTTTAAGAACCGACCTACTTAAAAAGTATATTGTTAATACGTTTGCGGAAGAAATCATAAGACTAGAACATCCTCTCATTATCCCATTAGGAGTTAATGTTTCAAAAGTTTTAACCTATCTAACAACGAATGATTATTTAAACTCGGACTCAATTTTATACGGATTCCCACATACTTCTGGTGGAAACGGGCATCGACATAAACAATTTGCGGAAAACAAAGAAGACATGAAACAAAAAATTAAAGACTATTTTGAGAAATGAATAAAGGAGAACCAAAATGATTTTACATATTATCGAAAATAAAGATTGGCAAAACGCAATTAAAATAGGTGAATATTTACCAGCTAGTTTAAATACCGATGGGTTTATCCACTGCTCTACGCTAGAACAAACTGTAGAAATCGCAAACTTATTCTTCAAAGGAGTAACTGATTTAAAAATTCTATGCATCGATGAAGAAAAAACAAAATCAAAAATCGTTTATGAAGATACCGAAAACTTCGGTAAACTTTTCCCTCATCTATATGGTCCATTAAACTTAGATGCTGTTTTTAAAGTTGTTGAACTTTACAGTGATGAAACTGGGCAATTTATATTACAAGATGAATTAATAGAGCAAGAATAACAAAAAACTCAGTTTCACATAGGTGAACTGAGTTTTTTTAGCTTCACTCATCATCTCGTAATAAATCACTTAAAAACTTTTCCCTGTTTTGTAAGAAATATTTAGTAATTTGATAGTGATCTGTATTTTCATAATCAATTCTAGAAATTTCTCCATGATCAAAGCTTAAAATATCTGCATTTGGATAACCAAGAAGAATTGGAGAATGCGTAGCAATAATGAACTGCGAATTTTCGTTTTCTACTAAATCATGTATTATTTTTAAAAATGATAATTGCCTAGCTGGCGACAATGCTGCCTCAGGCTCATCTAACAAGTAGATTGCCGTTTCATTAAATCGATTTAAAAACAGGGTCAAAAATGATTCCCCGTGTGATTGATGATGGAGAGACTGTCCGCCATAGCTGTTATATTTTTCATTTTTTGGATCTTCTAATTCATCTAAATAAGTAGCAAAATTGTAAAATGATTCCGCTCGTAAGAAAAATCCATTCGAAATTTTCGGCAACCAAGAAAGTCTTATGTAATTTCCAAGTTGTGACTCCGATGCAAAAACTTCATAATTATTATTACGTCCTCCACCTGCTGTATTAAAATCACATTTATCAGCAATTGCCTCCAATAAAGTAGACTTTCCAGAACCATTTTCACCTACAAAAAAGGTTACATTACTTCTTAGGTCCAAATCATCAAAAGATTTAATCGAAGGAATTGAAAACGGATATTGGATAAAGGAATTGATATCATCGCGCAAAAGTGTAATTTTTTTTAGAAACATTTTCATCACCTATAAAGATTATACAGTAATTATGATCCTGATCTAAAACTTTATTGTGAGGAAGTACGTTTATTGATGAATTCCTGTACTCTAAGACTTATTTGCAGCTCAATCCTTTTTGCTATTAAAATAAAAAAAGAGGGTTCTCCTAAGTAGTTAGACTACTAGGATTCCCTCGTTTTTTATGAAGGTCAATGAGATTAGATCAAAATACATTACTAAGGGCATCTCTATAAATCACAATTGCTCTTACTACGTGAAAAATAGCTACTAGAATAATCGTTACTTCATAAGCAGATACATTAACTAATTCGAAATTTTTGCGGAGTACAAATTTCCGAAAAAGTGCTGGGAATCCTTCATTCAGTTTTAAACAAATAAGATAGAAAACTAGAATGACAAAGTATAGGAAGAATCCCATGTCAGCATACTTCCAGTTGACTAAATCAGCAAATAAACTACATAACCAAATTATGAATACATTAACAACACAAGCTAGAATCCAATTGGAGAAAGAGGATGTCGTATAGATCGTTTTCATCAAAATCACTTCTCCTTTAAATCATCTGTAGTCAATTTTTACGCGTCTAGTCGTTCTTTTATGCGTGTATTATAGACTTTAAATTTTGTTTTTTTATTAAGTTTTGTTAAAGATATTCCACATAATTGTTCCGACTTTTAATTCCTTTCTCATGTTAAAATGAGATTATACTTACTACATGAAAAGGGATGAACTACTATTAATCTTCAAGAAAAAGTAAAAAATCTGCCGTTATCTCCTGGCGTTTATTTAATGAAGGATTCAAAAGGGCAAATCCTTTATGTCGGAAAAGCAAAAAGCTTAAAAAAACGAGTTCAATCTTATTTTCAAAATTCCAAAGGACATTCACCAAAAGTGAAAAAACTGGTAACCCATTTAAAGGATTTTGATTATTTATTGACTGATACTGAATTTGATGCTTTTATGCTTGAGTGTCATCTAATTAAAGAAATTAAACCAATGTATAATCGTATGATGAAAAGTCCGCAATCATTTATTTACTTAGTCATCAACTTAAATAAAAAAGTTCCTTCATTTGAAATTAGCTACGAGCCGATTGAAAGCGAAAACGTATTAATATTTGGTCCTTTTACAAGTAGAAGTACTGTTGAAAGAGCAGTTACTGGTATTAAGGAATGCTTTAAAATTAATTGTGGTCATCTGGCAGTAAAAAATAGCGCATGTTTAAATTATTCATTAGGGACATGTAATGGAGTTTGTTTAGGCGGATCAGCGCTTGAAGAGTACAATCTAATAATTGATAAAGTTATTCGATTTCTTAATCGTACTGATATGAGTCTTCTTGAAGAAATGGAACAGCTTATGTTAACAGCATCTGAACAATTTGATTTTGAGGCTGCAGCAAAATACAGAGATTGGATTGAGATGGTTAAGTCTTTAACTAATAAAGAAAAACTAATCGAATTTACTGAACAAAATCATAATATTATTACACTTGAACAATTAGAAAACAACAAATTCAAGTACTTCCTAATCCATCGGACACAAATATTGCATTGTGAATTGGTAAATATTGAAGCCGATTCATTTGATCAGCTGATTGAACAATTGTATTCAAATTCACTTGATTACTTCAAAAATAATCATGTTCAATCTTCTAAAGATGTAAGCCGCGATGAAATCGACGAAGCTCAAATTATATACAGCTATTTAAATAGTAAGAATTGCAAACATCTAATTGTTCCAAAAAGATGGCTTAATCTTACAAGTACAAAATTAAAAAAAGAACTTCAAAAATTAGTTAACTTCTATATTTAAGACTCTGTTAAAGTACAATCGTGACGCTTGGAGAACAAATGTTAGGATAGTGCGACCAAGTATATAATCTGGTGGATAAGATATTATATTATCAATAAAAAGTGCTGAAACATCCCCCTATTAAACTAGATAATTTGCGGCAAAAATGATTAATTTATAAACATCCAGCCTTCTAATTTTTCCAATTGAACAACAAATAACAAAAATGGAGTCATTAATGAAAACTATTTTAAAGTACGGCATAATTAGTTTAGTTATTTTACTATTACTCGCATTTACAGGATTTTATATTTGGTCTCAACAGTCGTATAAGCCTTCAAAGGAGATGTACTCATTAGTCGGTAACGTGGATACTGATCAAAAACACCATTGGGATATTTTTAAACCTCAGGAAAATAAAGAAACTGGAATCATTTTATATCCTGGAGCTAAGGTTGAGCCTGAAGCTTACAGTTATTTTGCAAAAGGACTAGCAAAAGATGGCTATACTGTTATTATTCCAAGTGTTAAGTTTAATTTTGCTATTTTTGATGTGAATAAAGCTGAAGAAGTAATGGAAAGTTATCCTTCTATAAAGAAATGGTATATTGGTGGGCATTCCCTTGGCGGAGCCGCGGCTGCTTCTTATGCCTATAAGAATATGAACAAGATAGGAGGTATAATCTTTCTAGGGTCGTATCCAAGTAATTCTAATGACTTTTCAAACTTTAATGTACCAATGTTATCGTTATACGCAGAACGTGATGGATTATCTACATTGTCAAAAATTAATGAAACGAAACATTTATTATCAAAAGACGCAACCATGTATGAGGTGCTAGGTGGCAACCATGCACAATTTGGGATGTACGGTAAGCAAAAAGGAGATAAAAACGCTACAATAACAGCGAAGCAACAACAAGATAAAATGATTGAAGTCACAACCAAGTGGCTGGATGAGCAAGGAAAATAAAATGACTTTATCGTCATGATCATGCTAGAGAGTAAGTTAAAGAATCTTCAATATAAGAAGGTTCTTTTTTCATTACTTGAAAAGTTAAGACCTCTTAGGTGGTAAAATTGACAGGCCTTAAATAAAAATAGGCCCGAGGAAATTTTCCTCGAGCCGTTTTCTATCCTTTTACCTTCTCAAACTGATTCCAGTTAATCGATTTCTCTAATAAAATTGAAAGAATTACACCCATAATTAGTCCATTTGTTAAAAATGGTTGAACAATCGTTGGAAGATTTCCAAATGTTCCAGGGGCAATATTCATTAAGCTTACCCCTACTAAAACTGGGGCTGCCAGTCTAAAAATTGTATCTGATGTAAATACTTTTCCATTCGTACTACTAAATGCTGTTCCAAACAATTGAAGATATGCGACAAATAATACTGCATTTCCAACTGTGACAGGCATAGTTGCTAAAAATGAAATTAATGGTGGAAGTACGCCAATTATTGCTAGCAGTGCTCCCCCGTATATAAATGGCTTTCTTTCATATATTTGTGTACTTTGCAAAAATCCAAGTGATGATGTAAATGGAGTGTATGGAACAATTCCAAATAATGCAGCAATAATTGTAAAGCCGCCAGTGAATAATAGTGAGAAACGATATTGTTTTGTACTCGCTTCTTCTTTTAGCAAATCAGATGCAGCTTTAATTGATGCAAATGTATTACTTAAATTCATAATTCCTGCAAAAAATGAGATCGCAATAATGCCTATTTCTAAATTTGGTGCTCCTAATGGGAATAAAGAAAAGTGAGCACTTGCCGCCCCTACTTCTTTTGCATCTGATCCAAATAAAATCGAGTAGAATAACCACCCTACGATAATGCCAATTAATATTGAAAAATTGCTAATTATACGAGAACCTTTTAATTTTAAAATACTAACAAATAATACGATGCATAAAGAAAGTATACTGATTGATATACTGATTTGACCTTTACTCGTAATTCCAAGCATTCCTTTAAAGAATACAAATATAAGTTGAAATGAAAGTAAAAATAAATAAACTGTCATAACCATTGGAGTAAATATTTTTTGAAGAAATGAAATCAAATTAAATGCAGATAAAAGTAATGTAACAATACCTGCTGCAATAAATCCAGTTGCCATTCCCCCTCCAATTTCTGTATAACTTAACCCAAAAGAAGAGGCTGATAATCCTAGATTTAGCATAACTCCCCACAATAAACCAGAATGCCCCTCCATGACTGGATATTTATGGCCAATCCATCCTTGTAAAACGGATGCAATACCAGTGAAGATCAGTGAACTTCTGATCGTACTTTCAATAACATCTGAAGGCAAATGAAATGCAGCTCCTATTGATATAGGGACTACAATCGTATTCGCAAAAATAAAAAATAGCCATTGAACCGATGAAAAAAGAGTAGTAGAAACCCTCGCGTTTTTCATAGTTTCCTCCTCCTCTTGCTTAAAAATTCTTTGTGTCTTTTATATAGACTGGGTCTTTAATCACCTTTCTCCATTTTAATGAAGTTGAAAGAAAAACACCAATAATAATGAGTGCTCCACCTAAAAGTTGTGATACAGTAATATGATTTTTTAAGACAATCAATCCAACTAGCATTGCCACAAAAGGTTCTAAGTTTAGAAACATAGCCGCTTTTGATGCTCCGACTATTTGAATTTGATGATTCCAAATTAAAGTACAAATTCCATGCATAACAATAGCTGTTACAATTAATAGGATCCAAGGCATCGCTTCCCTACTCAAAGCCCCTGAAGTATCTGATAAAAGTGCAATCGGTAGTAAACCTCCAAAACCAATAAAATTGGAGTAAAGTGTGATTGTGGCGGATTCATAGTTAGCTGTTAGCTTTTTTATCATAATAATTGAGATTGAAAAAGTGAGCATAGTTAGAAAAATCCAAATCAAGCCAATTGTAATTTGAAGCTTTTGTCCGTTTGTAATCACAAAAAAAACACCTATAAAAGCTATAATTGAACCTAATACAAAACCTTTTGTTAGTCTTTCCTTTAAAAATATTGAAGCTAAAAAAGATGTAGTAAGAGGAGCAAGCGCAAGTATTAATGCAGAAGTTGTAGGATGGGTTGTTTCTAAAGCGGAATAAAATGACCATTGATTAATACAAGTACCAATTAACCCTAGTAAAACAATCATAAACCAATCTTTTGTCTTAATCTTTTTCCACTTTTTCTTCATTAACGCATAGAAAGCCATAAATAGTAATATAAAGCACAATCTTAACGCTGACAATAATATTGGTGGAAATTCTTTTACTAATATTGAACCAAAAACAAAATTACTTCCCCAACAGATTACACAAAAAAGTAATAATAGGTAAGAACGAACCATTTTACAGCCTGCTTTCTCGAATTATTTTAAAGTAAACCCGTCGATTGACGAGCCTTCAGGAGAAGACAGAGGCGTAGTTGCACTTATACTTAATTCCTAAAATTGACTACGACGTCGAATAATCTTCCTAGTTCCCGATTTATCATTTCTTAATGTGAAAAAATGAAAAAGGAAATCTAGAAAATTCTAGAGATCCTTTTTCTTCTAATATTTAGGCTTTTTTCTAAGCTTTGTTACTATTTTTTCGGACAGGTTAAGTAGTTTATAGTCTATTGTTTGGATGTTTATTTTCCTTGGGGAGGCTTTTTGGCATCCTTTTTTAACATTAGCTAAATGAGATTAGCAAAAAGCCCACTTAGCTTTTCCCTATCCTATACTTCTAATTGTTCTATTTATTTACGAATCAATTTTTCTTCACATAATGAACCACTAACGATTTTCCCATTATATATAACTGCTTTACGATTTGCGCGTCTTGCAACAGCCTCTGCTGAACAGCTTGCATCAACTAATACTAGATTTGCTGAATCTCCTATTTTTGGCCACACTTGGTTTCCATCAATATCTAGTGGAGTTTTTCCACCTGTAATATATTTTAATGTTTGTGCTAAAGATACTTCATCAATCCATCTAAAGCGTTCAGCTAGTCTTCCCGCTCTTTCAAGAATATCGCCATTTCCTAGTGGAGACCAAACATCAAAAATATTGTCATTACCTACTGCTACTTCGACACCTCGCTCATTTAGTAAATCCACTGGAGGCATTTGTCTATTAATTGGAACACTTGTAACGATCGAAATTCCAGCGTCTCTAAAACTATTTGCCAGTTCGTACGCTTCTTCCCTTGGGATATCACCGATTCCAAATGCATGACTGATGGCTACTCTTCCTTCCCAGCCTGCTTGTTTAGTAAATTCTACTATACGCTTCATCGTAAATGAGCCTAGATGACCTGGATCGTGTAAATGTATATCAATATCTGCATCAGCTTCAACTGCTAAATTATAAAGTTGGTATAACGACTCCTCAATATTTTGGTCTACAATAGCAGGATCAACTGAGCCAACAATTCCTGCTCCATTTCTTAAGGCTTCTCTGACATAATTGAAAGCATTTGATCTTAATAATCCATGTTGAGCAAATGCTACAACCTCGGAGCTAAGTCGGTTCGAATAATTAGCTAATGCTTGTTCGACTTGCTCTAAATTTCTTATTCCAACCTCTGGGTAAATATCAACATGCGTTCTCACATGTGTAGAGCCTGAAGCTAAAAGGTTTTCAAGTAAAGCTTCTGCACGCTCCTTCGTACTTGAAGCAATTGTTGGTAAAACCATTTTTTCATATTCAAAACGTTCTATAACACTTGAAGTTGGAGTGCAAGCTCTCCATACATCTCCCATTAACGTTTTATCTAGATGTACATGTTTTTCAATAAAAGAAGGTAAAACTAGTAATCCTTCTGCATCTTGAACTGTAAATTCACTTGTAATAGCCGTTTCATCTTTTGTTATTCGCGTGATTTTTCCATTTTCTATAAATAGATGGAATAATTCAGTTGCAGTACCAATCACTTTTCCGTCTTCTTTTTCAAAACCAATTTCTAATCGAGCATTTTTTAACCAATAGCTAGATTTCATGAATTTCACCCCTTCTTGTAATCAATTGTTCCTTTACTTCAAAGCTGCTTCGTAATTCAGTCCACCATAAACAATATTTCCTTTAGCCATAACAGCAGCACGTTTTGTGCGTCTTGCAACGGCCTCTGCAGAACATGATGCATCTACTAAAACCATACTTGCTTCATCTCCAACCTTTGGCCATAACTGGGTACCCTTTTCATCAAGAGTCCTTATACCACCAGTAATAAATTGTAATGTTTGAGATAGCCCGTATTCATTATTCCAATTGTATCTCTCAGCTAATCTTCCAGCTTTTTCTAACATGTCTCCAGTTCCATGTGGAGACCAAGAATCATAGAAACCATCACAACCTAAAGCAACTTGTACACCTTTTGAATGTAGTAAATCAACAGGAGGCATTATTCTGTTGATTGGAACAGTCGACATAATCGATACGCCTAAGTTTGCTAGTTTGCTAGCCATTTCAACTGATTCATTTTTCGATACGTCACCTAGCGCAAATGCATGACTTACTGCTACGCGATTATACCAACCAGCTTGTTCTATAAATGAAACTAGTTTTTGTATTGTATAAAAACCAAGATGGCCTGGGTCATGAATATGAATATCTATATCAGCATCAAACTGTACTGCTAGATCAACCATTTCAAATAATGAAAGTTCTATATTTTGATCAATACCACCAGGATCTAATCCTCCGACAATCGTTGCTCCCTCTCTCATCGCAGTTTTCATGAAAGATTTACTATTTGTACGAAGTAATCCGTGCTGAGGAAAGGCAACAATTTCGTGAGTCATCTTATCTTTATACGTATAAAGTGCTTTTTGAATTTCTTCTAAATTTTTCAAGCCAATAAACGGATCAATATTAACATGTGTTCGAACATGGGTCGCGCCACCTTTTAATAATAGATGAAGCATTTGTTCAGCACGATGTTGACCTGTTTCAGCTAGTTCAACAAGTTCGGCTGCTTCCAAATTTAATCTCTCTACTAAATTTGCTGCAGGAATACAAGCCTTCCATGGAAGTCCAAGATAAGTCTTATCTAAATGATTATGCATTTCTTTAAAAGCAGGTAAAGCTAGTAAATTTTTTGCGTCTTGGACTGGTAGATCTGTTTGTAATGGTAAATTAGCCAATTGTAATTGTTCAATTTTCCCATCATTAATTAGTAAATTGTATAGAGTAGTCTCAGTACGATCAATTTTTCCATTTTCAAATACAAATCTGCTATCAAGTTTTACATTCTTAAGCCAATATGATTGATTCATCTCATCACTCTCTTTAATAAAACTTAAACTGTTGTTGATTCAAGATTTGAAATTGAACCACTTACAACATTACCTTTAAAAATAACTGCAGCTCGTTTTGCTCGTCTCGCAACAGCTTCAGCTGAGCAAGTAGCTTCTACAAGTACGATGTTTGCTTCATCTCCTACATTTGGCCATGCTCTTTCACCTTCATTATTTAAAGGAGTTACTCCGCCTGTAATAAATCCAAGACTATTAGCAAGTGATTTTTCTTCAATATATCTAAATCTTTCAGCAAGTCGTCCAACTTTTTCAAGATTATCTCCAATTCCAAATGGAGTCCAATGATCCGTAATGCTGTCATTCCCTAATTCGACTTTTACGCCTTTTTCACTTAGTAAAGGAATTGGAATTGTTCTAAAAATTGGAACTGTAGAAGTAATCGAAATTCCTAAATCAGCAAATCTCTCAGCAATCGCAGTAGCATCTGGAACAGAAAGATCAGCTAAACCACTTGCATGACTTACTGTAACTCTTCCTTGCCATCCAGCTTTTTCAGTTAATGCTGCTAATCTTTGCATTGTAAATAAACCAAGATGATCTGGGTCATGTAAATGAACATCGATATCAGAATTTGATTCAACTGCTATCTCCATAATCGTCTCAAGAGAACGTTCGATGTTTTCATCGATTGAAGCTGGGTCAACTCCACCTACTAGATTTGCTCCATATTTCATCGCTTCTCTTACTAGTTCGACAGAGTGACTTCTTAAAAGTCCGTGTTGTGGAAATGCAACAATTTCATGTGTTAATTTATCTTTATATCCTTCTAAAGCTTGCAGTGTTGCTTCTAAGTTTTTTAATCCGATAACTGGATCAATATTACAGTGTGTACGAATGTGAGTCGTACCGTAACTTAATAATAGATCTAGCATTTTTTCTGCTCTTTCTTTAGCAGTTGGTAATAATTTTGGTAATAAAATTTGCTCTTCTTCAATACGTGTTTTCACACCATTTGTTGCTGGCATACACGCTTTCCATGGTCCACCATAATAAGTTTTATCAATATGAATATGCATTTCTTTAAATGAAGGAACCATTAGAAGGCCTTGCACATCATATTGTGGCAATTGATCAGCAATTAAATCACTAACTAATTGAATAGAAGCAATTTTTCCATTTTCAATTTTAACGTTGTACTTTCCAGTTGCAGTTCCGTTGATTACTTCATTGTCATTATAAGTAAAACCATTTTCCAGACTTACATTTGTTAACCAATACGATTTTGACAATATACTCACCCTTCCATCCCACATTAAATTTTGATTCTATTTTAATTATAAGTCTGTTTGAAATATTTTGATTTTAGTATATTTACATATTTTTAAGTTATTTTTACTAATTGCTATTTCATCATTAGTTTTGTTGTTAATTAATTGTTCGTTGGTTGATTTCCACTACAGGATGCTCGCTTTCCATGGGGTGAGACCTGACACTCCTCGGCGCACCTGTGGGGTCTTTGGCTTCCCGCATCTCCCATAAGAGTCGAGCAAAATTCGTTCCAATCAACTTATTCATCACGTAAAAGTTTATCTTTAAGGCTCTGTTTTACTTCCCCATGAAACCTCTATGAGGAAGTTATTTTCTTCTTTTTGCTGTTTTACTTCCTCATGAACCCGTTACTCAAATACCTGTCTGAGTAAGTTATAGTTTTACTTCTACACGCAAGAAAGTTCACCCCTAAATCAGGATGAACCTTCACTTGCAGAAAAATCAGATTATTTAATTGTTACGTCATTAATCTCTAAATAGCCTGA
Source organism: Bacillus sp. FJAT-25509 (assembly GCF_001420605.1). Classification (GTDB taxonomy): domain Bacteria; phylum Bacillota; class Bacilli; order Bacillales; family Bacillaceae_G; genus Gottfriedia. The sequence continues at coordinate 320,159 of NZ_LJIZ01000021.1, read as the reverse complement.
AGGGCTGATTGAGAAGCCTTTTACATTTTTCGAGATGGCTGCGACATTTTCAATTACTCTTACAGGAATATAAGGTGAATCTTCCATTTCAATTTCTTGTGCTTGAGCGTAAATTTCTTTACGTTTTGCTTCGTCTTTTTCTTTTCTTCCAGCATTAATTAAGTCATCTACTTTTGGATTGCTATAGAAGAATGTGTTTCCGGCAGCGCCGCGTGAGTCTGAGTGGAATAGATTGTACTGGTTGTAATCAGCATCTCCTGTTGCGTTTCTCCAGCTAATAATAAACATTTCTGATTGACCTTTATTAACTTTTTCAACGAACGAACCGTATTCCATCACTTGTACTTTTAAATTAATGCCAATTCCTTTTAATTGTGATTGAAGAACTTCTGCTAAATTTACTCTTTCTTTACTATCCATCGTTAGGATCGTTGCATCAAATCCATCAGGATAACCAGCTTCTGTTAATAGTTTCTTCGCTTCTTTTAAATTGTAATTGTATGCTTTTAATTGTTCATCGTATCCAAATACTTTTGAGCCCATTGCTGAATTTGCTTTTTTACCGACATTGTTAAATACACCTTTAATTATCGAATCCATTTCAACTGCATGAGCGATTGCTTTACGTACACGTACGTCATTAAACGGTTTTTTCGTTACATTGAATCCGATATACTCTGTTCCGTATCCTTCACTTCGGTACACTTCCATAGCCGAGGATGATTCAACTTGTTTCATAACTGCTATTGGGAGTGGTTCTGCGATTTGAGCTTCTCCTGTTTCTATCATTGAAATTCTTGTTGAGTCTTCTGGAACAACCTTGAAGTCAACCTTGTCAATCTTTGGTTTTTTCCCCCAGTAATCTTCATTTTTAACTAGTATAATATCCTGACCTGGAGACCATGATTTAAATTTAAATGGACCTGTTCCGTTTGGTTCTTGAATAATGTTCTTACCATATTTATCAATTGTTTTAGGACTTATAATTCCACCTTCATGATTTGCTAAAATTGATAGAAGTGGTGAGAATGGCTCGCTTAAAATAAATTGAACAGTATATTCATCGACTACTTTAACTTCTTTTACCATTTTGAAGACTACAGCTCTTGGTGAAGCAACTTTAGGATCTAATAAACGATCAAATGTTTTCTTTACAGCCTCTGCATTAAATGGTGTACCATCGTGAAACTTCACATCATGTCGTAGTTTAAATTCCCAAGTTTTATCATTGATTTGATTCCATGACTCTGCTAGCATCGGTTGAATTTCATTATTTTCATCTCGTTGGACTAGACCTTCATAAATTTTATGATGGGTAACACTCGCAGCATTTATTGTAGACATAAATTGCTGATCTAAATTTTCGGCATCTGATAACCGAGCGATTACTAGCGTGCTTCCTCCTTTGGAATCATTTGCTTGTCCATTTGCTTTCGTACCTACGTCTTGATTAGATGAACATCCTGTAATTGTGATAGCAGAAAATAATACTAGAAAACATTTACCTATTCCTGATTTTAGTTTCAATGGCACTGCCTCCCTGTTTAAAGTTTGTCTTACAAATATTTATCTAATTATATAAAATATTCTGATAATTATTTTTGAATATCTTTACCTGTTTTTTCAGTTTCTTTACTTCTTTTTCAATCATTTTACTTTGTTTCTAGTTCTTTAATTGATTCAAGCCTTTTAAAAGATGTTGAGAATAGCTCATTTTCAGGAAGTTGTTCGTAATCTCTTTCCATATATCCTCTTCTCATCTTATTAAAATACACTTGACCTTTTTCTTTTAATACCTCCATATCAAGATTAGGAATTACTTGATCTTGCATCACAATTCTTCCATTTATAATTGATAGTTTTACATCTCTACCTGAACCACTTACAAACATAGTACGAATTGGATCATCAATAACGCCCATATGGAATCCATTTAAATCAATCGCAATGATATCCGCCTTTGCTCCGACGGCAATGCGACCTAAATCTTCACGATTTAGAAATGCCGCTGCACCTAGAGTGATAGAATTGAAGAAATCAGCGTATGTAGATCCTTCAACTTCTTTTTCTACAAGTCTTGAAAGCATACTACCAGTACGTACATTTTGAAAAATATCTGGAGGGAAAGTATCAGTACCTAATGCAATATTGATTCCTTCTTTTCTATATTTTGCATATGATTCAAGCCCTTCTCCATGTCTTCCTATAATAAGTGGACAATGGATAACAGTCGTATTTGTTTCTTTTAGAAGTGAAATGTCATTATCAATATTGTAATTCGCTCCACTATAGCCCGATACAAAATGAGCGTGTGGTATTCCTGTATTTGGACCTAAGAATCCAAGATTATATAAATATTTAATTGGTGTAACTCCGTGCTCTTTTAAAATTGTATTAAATTCAAAACTTCCTTGCGCTGCATGGAGCTTGATTGGAACGTTTAATTTTTCACTGTAATATTTTGTTTTTACTAAAATTTCTTCAGTCTGTGATTCTATTCTTTCTGGAGCTAACATCCCTCTGACCAATCCATCAAATGCACCATCGAAAGTTTCAACAAACTTTACTGCTCTTTCTAACCCATCCTCACCCGCTTTTTCATCCCAATGAATTTTAATATTCCCATCAGGTTCGACTACTCTAATTCCCGCTTGATAGCTTGGTCCAAGATAAATTCTCAATCCTAGTTTTCCCGCATGATTTGCTGCAGCTACTAACTCTTCAAATGTTTCAGCCCAATTTTTATAAAAAACGGATGTAATCGGCATAGCAGTAGTAATTCCATTTAAAATAAGCTGAGAATATGCATATAAAGATTTAAATGCTTCATCCTCCTCACTCATTAGCTCATGATGCCCATTCTTTACAAACTCCTCAGACCAAAGAAGATTTTTTTGTCTATTTGGTTTCGCTTCTAAATGCAAAATATCATGATCAATATCACCTAGAGCATTTAAATCAATAAAACCAGGACTAAGGATCGCGTTTCCAACGTCAATTACTTGATCTACTTCTTCTGTATAGTTTTTTCCAACAAACAAAATTGTATCTTTTTCATATACGATTTCTGCATTTTCCAATATGACATGTTCTCTTCCGTCAAATCCAATTACATATCTTCCCTTTAGCTTCGTTTTCATTTTTTCTCCCTTCGAATTTGAAAATTTTATTTTATTTTTCAACATACCTCATCTCGTCAACATAGGCACGGGCATGACCCCAGAAATACTTTGTAGGTTGCATATATTTTTCTAATCCAGCGCGTTTAATCGTTGCAAAAGCTTCTTCATTTGCTTCATTTAAAACAGTGCTTTCATGAACGGTATGTACATTTCTACCTTCCATAATATGTTTTCCATCTACAATTACGTGGTGTACATCATTTGCTACTGCTTGAAATACTAAGCGATGAACATGCATATACTCTGGCGTCAAATGTGGTTGATGAAGATTAACTGTGATGACATCTGCTTTTTTCCCAATTTCAAGTGAACCAATTTCATCATCCCAGCCAATACATTTTGCTGCATCAATCGTGATCATTTCTAAAAGCTTGCCAGGTGGTAAATAATAATAGTCTCTAAGCGCTGCTTGATGTACAAACTGTGTTTTCCTCATTGCTTGGAATAAATCAAAGCTCGTAGATGGTGAGGTACCATCTGTAGAAATCGCAACAGTTGCTCCCATTTCAATTAATTCTGTAATTGGTGTACGTGCATTAATTTGTCCAAAGCCTGGAGAAGCACTAATATTTGTACCAGTTTCAGCTAATATTTTGGCTTCATCGAATGAAATTCCTCGACAATGCTGAAGATGAACATCAGGACCTAATAACGCATTTTCTTTATCTTGAATTGCTAAATGAATCATTCCACCAAATGCATCTGAGTGAATTCTTGTATTATATTTCCTAGCAATCTCTCTTATTTTTTTAGCTTGATAAAGATCATGTTTTGTTAACCCGTAAAGTCGATCTGGAGAAGTCGGGTATGAAGGATCAACAGACGTTACAATAACAAATGGTGTAATAAAAGCTCTTGTTCGATCATCATTTGCATGATTTAACGCTTCAATAACAGCTTCTGCTCCTTTTAGTACTTCTTCATAAGTAACTTCTTTCTCAATTCTTTTCCCATCAACCCATCTACTAAATGAATGTGGCCAAGGTGGGTTACACGGACCAGTACAAACTACTTCACGCACACCTACTTCGTTGTATGCTTTTGCATGGTTTATTGCAAAGATTGGATCATCCGATCTCGGTTCTGAGCCTAAAACGCTAACTCCCGTTGTTATGCCTGCTTTTAAACGTTCAAGTGCTGATAACTTTCCTTCGTAATACCAAAAATCATCAGTCACATAATGCTTGTATGTATTCGTCATAATCGGCATCCAAAAATCGATATTTTCCATCGCAATTGTTTTAAACATCGAATGACCACCATGGCCATGAACATCTATTAATCCTGGTAAAATACATTGATGACTACAATCAATTACTTTCTTAGCCTCATACTTAGTATTCAAGTTTTCAGTTAAATCAACGTCTACAATTCTCCCATTATGAATTGCAACTGCACCATTTTGGATAATTCTTCTTTGTGCATCCATTGTGATAACAGTTCCATTAACTAATAGCAAATCAATCATTTTTTCTCCTCCTATTCTGTAGGCTGATCTTCATCAATTTGTGATATTCTCAAAAAAACAGCATAATACGATTATGCTGTCAGTTTGTAGACAAAGTTCTAAAATTTCATTTCACTGTTACATCATCAAGCATTAAATAACTTGCTGGGTTTAACCAAAGTCCTTTAACTGATGAGGCAGTAACTGCTAAATGCTCATAGTTACGAATAGGTACATATGGTACATCTTTGTTTTCAATTTCCTGTGCTTGAGCATAAAGTTCTTTACGTTTTTCGCTATCCGATTCTTGACGAGCTGATTCAATTAATTTATCAACTTCTGGGTTACTATAGAATGAACTATTTCCTGCTGCACCTTGGGATTTACTATCAAATAAGTTAAATTGGTTATAGTCGCCATCACCAGTAGCATTTCCCCATCCACCAATTGAAACTTGATGTTGACCTTTTGCAATTGCATCAATATAAGCTCCGTATTCAAGTACTTGAATTTTCACATTAATACCAATCCCTTTTAATTGAGATTGAATAACTTCAGCCATATTTATTCTTTCTTTACGGTCACTAGTTGTAAGTGTAAATGATAGGCCGTCTTTAATTCCTGCTTCTTTTAATAGTTTTTTAGATTCATTAATATCGTAATTATAGCCTTTAATATTCGGATCATATCCAAATACTTTTGGACTCATTGTTGAATTTGCTTTTGTTCCAACATCGTTATATACACCTTTAATAATTGAATCTACTTCAATTGCATGTGCAATCGCTTGACGGACACGAACATCATTAAATGGTTTTTTCTTTGTATTGAAGCTTAAATATTCTACAGCTAGTCCATCTGTACGGTATAAATCCATTGTGTCAGAAGCTTCAATTCGATCGATTTCTGTTACAGGCACTTGATCAGTTACATGTGCTTCACCAGTTTCGATCATTGCTAATCTTGTAGCATCTTCAGGAACTACTTTAAAGACTACACCATCAATTTTAGGCTTATTACCCCAGTAATCTTTATTTTTTTCAATTTTAATTTCTTCCCCTGATTTCCAAGATTTAAATACATAAGGACCAGTTCCAACTGGATTTCGTCCAATTTTATCACTGTTTTCTTTAATCGATTTTGGACTAATAATATCTCCTTCATTACTCATTAAAATTGATAAAAGTGGAGCATATGGGTATTTCAAAATAAATTGAACAGTTGAATCATCTACCACTTTAACTTCTTTTATCATTTCAAATTTACCAGCTTGTGGTGATGCAGTTTTTGGGTCAAGTACTCGATCAAAATTTGTTTTAACTGCATCTGCATTAAATGGTGATCCATCCTGAAACTTAACGCCTTTGCGTAATTTGAACTCCCAAGTCACGTTATCAATTTGCTTCCATTCTGTTGCTAAAAGAGGTTTTGGCTCCATATTTTTATCTGGTTCAACTAATGTTTCATATACCTTTTCATAAACAACGTTTGCTGATGGTATATCAGTAATAAAATGTGGATCTAATGTAGTCGCATCAGATAGTCTAGCTACAACCAATGTTCCCCCTGCTTTTGCCTTTGTTCCTGTTGCACTACTGCTTGTTTGGTCTGATGTACAACCTGCAAGCGCAGTAGAAACTGTTAATAATGATGCAAATAATACTCCAGCTGTCTTTTTCTTCATTTTTTTCTTCCTCCTCTTATACTTGCCCCCATGATTCTCTTGTTCACCATTTTTCCTGAGTACGTAGGCTTATTCAAATTATAAAAAAAAATAAAATTTTATATTTTCAGAATCTTTACTCGTTTTTTAATTATCTTTACTGCTTTTCCGCATTATATTTACTTCAATTCCAATTTTGAATAAATTTAAACAAAGAAAAGGGGGAAAAAGAATGAAAACAGAGATTGTATTGAATAACAATGAAATCAAATTAGAAAAAAAAGAATCTCAAAAACTAAAAAGATGGAAAGTATTTTATAAGAAGTTTAAAAAAAATAAATTGGCACTAGTTGGTGGATATATCGTACTTTTTTATATTTTAGTAGCTTTTTTGGCACCACTCATTTCACCGAAGGATCCTTTTGCGATTGATTTAATGCACAAACTGCAACCTCCATCGCTGGAACATTGGATGGGAACAGATGATAAAGGAAGAGATATTTTAAGTAGAATCATTTATGGAAGTCGTCTTTCAATTTCTGTTGGTTTCGTATCTGTCCTATTTGGAGCAATTTTCGGTATCACTCTTGGGTTGATTGCAGGTTATTACGGAAAATGGGTTGATACGATTATTATGAGGGTTGTTGATGTTTTACTAGCATTCCCAGGTATTCTACTAGCACTTGCGATCATTAGTGCACTAGGTCCTAGTCTAATTAATGTAATGGTTGCTGTCGGTATCTTTTCAATCCCAACGTTTGCACGAATCGTTAGAGGATCTACGTTATCCGTCAGAAAGCTTGAGTATATAGACGCAATTCGTGCATTAGGTGCAACTGATTCAACTATTATTTTCAAACATATTTTCCCGAATATTCTTTCACCAATAATTGTCCAAGCTACGTTAAAACTTGCTACAGCTATTCTTTCAGCAGCAGGCTTATCATATCTAGGATTAGGTGCTCAGCCTCCATCACCAGAATGGGGAGCGATGTTAAGTAGTGGACGTGATTACTTATTTACGGCACCCCACATTGCCTTATTTCCGGGTATTGCGATTTCAACACTTGTATTAGGATTTAATATTTTCGGAGATGGACTAAGAGATGCTCTTGATCCAAGAATGAAAAAATAAGGAGGAAAGTCAATGTTTCTATTTATTGTCAGAAGAATTATACAAACTATTCCGGTTTTACTTGGTGTAAGTTTAGTCGTTTTTTTAATCATGCAGATGGTTCCTGGTGATCCAGCAACACTACTTGCTGGTGAAGGTGCTACGAAACAAACAATCGAAATGGTTCGTCATTCACTTGGACTTGATCGTCCTGTCATTATTCAGTATTTCGACTATGTTGTTCATGTATTACAAGGAGATTTTGGTGAATCGCTTCGAAATAATCGTCCAGTATTAGATGAGATTATGATTCGTTTGCCTATTACAATTGAACTTGCACTGGCTAGTATTTTCATTACAGTTGTACTTGGTATGCTAGCAGGAATTATATCAGCGACTAAACAGTACTCTGCGGCTGATATTACAATTATGATTGTCGCTTTACTAGGAATCTCTTTACCAAGTTTCTGGTTTGGTTTGATGCTGATCTACTTCTTTTCAGTTAATCTTCATATATTCCCAGTTGCTGGCTGGGGAACGTTTAAACATATGGTCCTACCAGCATTAACATTAGGTGCAGGTGGTGCGGCAATTGTAGCTAGAATGACTAGGTCAAGTATGCTTGAGGTTGTTCGTCAAGACTATATGCGTACAGCAAGAGCAAAAGGATTAAAAGAGCATGTCATTATTTATAAACATGGTTTAAAGAATGCTCTTATTCCTGTTATTACTGTTGTTGGACTTCAGTTTGGTGCATTACTAGGTGGTACCGTTTTAACAGAGTCGGTTTTTGCAATTAATGGACTAGGTAGATTAATTGTTGATGCAATTAGAACGAGAGATTTACCGATGGTTCAGGGTGGAGTTTTAATCGCTTCAGTTATCTTTGTATTTATGAATCTAGCTGTCGATATTCTCTACCGTTACTTTAATAAACGAGTTGACTTGAATTAAGGAGGTCCTACAATGAAAAAACAATTTGATGAAACAATTCTTGAGGTTAAAAATTTACAAACCTACTTTTATACAGATGAAGGAACAAGTAAAGCAGTTAATGGAATTAGCTTTTCACTAAAAAAAGGTGAAACACTTGGAATAGTAGGAGAATCCGGAAGTGGTAAAAGTATTACATCATTATCCCTTTTAGGATTAATCCCATCTCCTCCAGGAAAAATAGCTGGTGGCAGTATTCTTTTTAAAGGTGAAGACTTACTAACAAAAACAGAAAAGCAAATGCGTTCCATTCGAGGAAATGAAATTTCAATGATTTTTCAAGAGCCGATGACATCTCTAAATCCTGTATATTCAGCTGGCGAACAAATTGCAGAGGCGATTCGTCTTCACCAAAAATTAGGCAAAAAGGAAGCTTGGGAGAAAGCAGTTGAAATGCTTCGACTTGTAGGGATCCCATCTCCTGAAAAACGTGCAAAGCAAGAGCCACATGAGCTTAGTGGTGGAATGAGACAAAGGGTTATGATTGCAATGGCACTTGCTTGTCACCCAGAAGTATTAATCGCAGATGAACCGACTACCGCTCTTGATGTGACAATTCAAGCTCAAATTCTGGAATTAATTAAATCACTTCAAAAAGATTTAGGTACAGCCGTAATATTAATCACGCATGATTTAGGCGTTGTTTATGAGACTTGTGATCGAGTGGCTGTTATGTACGCTGGAAGAATTGTTGAATATACTTCAGCAAAAGAACTTTTTAATAGCCCTAAACACCCATACACAATCGGGTTATTAAACTCTCTTCCACGTCTCGATATGGATCAAGATGAATTAACAACAATACCTGGTACTGTACCTAGTCCATATAATATGCCTAAAGGCTGTAGTTTTGCGCCACGCTGCGCACACGCAAGGGAAATGTGCCATCAGTCAGTGCCCGATTTACAAACAATCGACAAAAATACTGAAGTCAGCTGTTGGATGTACACATCGCAATGGGAAACAGACTATACCATCAAAGAGAAAGTTGGGATTGAATAATGTCATTACAACTAGTGGATAAAAAAATACTACTTAATGTAGATCATTTAAAACAATACTTTCCAATCAAAGGTGGCATTTTAGGAAGAACGGTCAATCACGTAAAAGCTGTAGACGATATTAGCTTCAACATTTATGAGGGAGAAACTTTAAGCATTGTTGGAGAATCCGGTTGTGGTAAGTCTACTACTGGTAGAGCCATTCTAAGATTGGACGAGCCTACAAGTGGAAGCATTCATTTTAAGGAAAAAGATTTATTAAGCTTAGGAAAAAAAGAAATGCGTAAAATAAGAAAGGATCTGCAAGTAATCTTCCAGGATCCGTTTGCATCACTTAACCCTAGACAAACAATTGGACAAATTTTAGCTGAAGCATTAGCAATTCAAGATGTCGTTCCAAAAGAAGAACGTAAAGCAAGAATTGAGGAATTATTAGGGCATGTTGGTTTAAGACCAGAAGCAATGGAGAGATATCCTCATGAATTTAGTGGTGGTCAACGTCAGCGTGTCGGAATTGCACGTGCACTTGCAGTTGATCCAAAACTAATCATTTGTGATGAAGCAGTATCTGCTCTAGATGTTTCAATCCAAGCTCAAGTATTAAACTTATTAAAATCGTTACAGAAAAAATTCTCACTTACCTTTCTTTTCATCTCACATGATTTAGGTGTAGTAAGACATATTTCTGACCGTGTAATGGTAATGTATTTAGGGAAGATTGTTGAGATTGCCGATAAAAAATCTATTTTCGAAAATCCGCAGCATCCTTATACACGTGCACTATTATCTGCTATTCCAGTACCAAACCCGGTACATCAAAGAGAACGAATCATCTTAACAGGAGATGTACCTTCTCCAATCGATCCTCCAAGCGGTTGTCGTTTTCACACAAGATGCCCTTTCGCGATCGATATTTGCAAAACAAAAGTACCTGAATTAAAAATATCTGAACAAAATCATCAAGTTGCTTGTCACATAATTAATTAAATAGTATTCTTATAGGCGTGAAGTAAAGGAAAAGAAAAGAAGAGAATTGAACCTGCCATGTAGAAATTCTACTTCTATTAAAAATATTAAATGCTTATAAAATTGGATTATATATCGAATTTTGATTTGATCAAGATGTTCTAATGCTCCTATGGAAAAAGGCGCGAAGGCTAGAGACTCCTCTAAGTATCTCCAATGGGATGCTCAGCTTCGTTCCATTCCATTGGAGATACTTTAGTTTTAATCAACCATTTATAAACAAAGTTTTCGAAAAAATTAAAAATATTATTAAAAAAACTAATTGAGGTTCTTCATGCTTAGTTACGAGGGATTTACTTTACTAATTATGCTATTTATTTTAGCTCCTATTATGGGAGCTATTGCTTTATTATTTTTGTTTATCTTTGAAAAAAGAATTGACTTACTTGAAAATAAAAATAGAGAAATTCGGTTAGAGCATGCATTACAAGAAGCCCAGTACAATAAATTAAATCAGCAAATTCAACCGCACTTTTTATTTAATACACTCAATGTCATATTAAGCTTAGCTCGTTTAAACCGAACCTCGGAATTAATCCGAGCTCTAGAAACATTCTCTCAATTTTTAAAGTTTAAATATAAATCTTCAGAGCCATTAATTCCTTTAGATCAAGAAATACAATATACTCAATATTATTTAGATATTCAAACACTACGATTTGGAGATCGTCTTAAAACTCAGTTAGATTGTCCAAAAGAATTATATAAAGCGCTAGTCCCCCCTTTTATTTTGCAAACATTAGTAGAAAATTCATTTAAACATGGTTTAGAAAAAAAGGTTGGAGAAGCTTTACTGGATATTCGATTTTATCAAGATTCCGAGCTAGTTTGTTTAGAAGTAATTGATAATGGTTTAATGGGAATGACTAATTCTTTTTCTAATCAAGAAGGCCATGGATTAGACAATATAAAAAAGAGATTACAACTATATTTTGGTAACAGTGGACATGTACTGATTACATCAAATGAATCAGGAACAAATGTTAAGGTCGTTTGGCCACTTATATATGACTCTATAGAGTAAAGGAGGGAAAATGAAGTGAATGTATTATTAGTAGATGATGAACCATTAGAGCTTGAACAGATGGAATATTTGATAAAAAATATGTTTCCATTATGGAAATTTTATAAAGCTGCTGATGCATGCCAAGCAATAACAATTAATCAAAATCATAAAATTAACATTGCGTTTCTAGATATAAATCTACCTGGGCGGTCTGGACTAGAGTTTGGCGAAGAGCTTAGAGCACAAAATAAAGACGTAGATATTATTATGGTTACAGCATATCAAAGTTTTGATTATGCTCAACAGTCAATCCGAATCGGCGTTCTAGATTATTTAACAAAGCCAATTATTGAAAGTGAATTATATAAAGTTTTATCTAAATATAGTGATACCGATACGTCAAACCAATATTCTAGTTTAATACATCAAACTCTTTTATATATTCATGAGCATTTCGCTGAAAAACTGTCTCTTTCTGACGTAGCTCGAGAAGTTCATACGAATCATACTTATTTAAGTAGAAAATTTCACGAAGAAGTCGGTGTGTCGTTTTCAGAATATTTAATAGACTATAGAATACAAGCAGCTAAGCGATATTTAACAAATAATCCAAATTGGAATATATCCGATGTAGCAGAAAACTCAGGCTTCAATAGTCAGCATTACTTTAGTACTTTATTCCGCAAAATTGAGGGCATTACTCCAAAAGAGTATCGTGAGAAAGGAAAATAACAGTGAATTCACGTTCATTTAGAGAATACGTGCAAGGTCCTATTCAAATTGGAATGGGAATGGGAATTATTTCTCTCTTGGCACGTTGGGTAACAGGAACTACGATATTATCTTCGCCAGAATCAATGATTAAATATGGCGTATTTGGTGGAATCGGATATGCATTTTTAGGTGCTATTGCTTTATTTGTATTTAGTTTTATTGGGAAAAAGGTTCGACAGGAGTACCCTGATGGTCTAACAATTGGAGATTATTTGAAGAAAAAACTACACCCACTTGGTTATTGGATTATGATTTGTATTTTAATATTAACTAGTTTACACATATTATATATACAGTCGATCACTGCTTCTACTTTATTTCATTTTCTTTTTAATTTACCGTTGTACATAGAAATAATCATTTTTATAAGCTTTTGTGTACTTTTTGCAGGTTTGGGTGGATTAAAAATGATACATGGATTAGCAGGATTCCAAGTCATTACAATGTTTGCAGCGGCAATTTTAATTCCGTTGTATTTTTTCGTAAAAGAGGGTGTTCAACCCGTATATGATGGGATTAAATTATACCATCCATACATGCTCGTTATTGATCATTACGATTTATGGGGTTTTTTATTTTCTGGCTTATTAGTCGGATTTGGTCAGTTTTTCTTTGACATTACTTCATGGCACCGATTATTTATGATTGAACCGAAAAAACTCCGCTTAACATTCTCAATATCAGGCTTAATATGGTGTATTTTCCCACTTTCATTTTCATGCCTTTTTATTATTGTTATATTTACAGGTGGTTTTACAGATATTCAATCAATATTAGTCGGTTTAGCAAATAAAATAACAACACCATTTTTTTTCATACTTTTTGTTTTATGTGCATTTAATGCAATTACTTCTACATTTGGTGCGGTTCTACATTCGCTTGCTAGCTTAATCATTATCAATATAATAGAGCCATTTCATACGATAAAAAATGATCAAAAAAAAATAAAACTTGCTTATCTTCTATCTGTGATTATTGGCGCGATCATCTTTTTCGCTACAATTATTCAATCAAAAAAAATTATTGAGCTATTATTTTACTCAGGAAATGTCTATTCAGCATTGTTATTTCCAATTTTAGTTATTGTCTTTAGTAAGAATAAGGTCGGTAATTATATTCCAATTAGTATTGTACTTAGTATTATACTTTCTTATATTGTTCAGCCGTATGTAGGTGAATTTGAAAGTATTTGGTTGAGCTTATTATTTTCTATTGTGATTATTATTCTTGGTTTTACACTCCAATTTTTTAGTAAGAAAGAGACTGTAAATATGTCGTAACGAAGAGCTAATCAGTTGACTTGATTAGCTCTTCTTGTTGTTGAAAAACAATCTTGTAATTAATTACCAAAATTTTCGTAAAAGGAGTTGAGTGTTGTTGATTTCCATTACAGGATGCTCGCTTTCAATGGGGCGAGACCTGAGCCTCCTCGCCTTTCATTTTTAAATTGCTTAAAAATGATTTATCATTTATTATTTGCCCATGAGATTAAATCGATGAAATTAAATTATGGGGGTTACATTATGAAGATTTTACTTTTTGGAGCAACTGGAATGGTTGGACAAAGTGTATTAAGAGAATGCTTACGAGATCCTTCTGTTAGCTCGATTTATTCAATTGGTCGCAGTATTACAGGTATTCAACATGAAAAATTCTATGAAATTAAGCATTATAATCTGCTTGATTTATCTACAATTGAGAGTCAAATAACCGGATTTGATGCATGTTTTTTTTGTCTAGGTGTTTCATCATTTAGAATGACAGAGGAAGATTATCGTAAGATTACATATGACCTTACACTATCCATTGCACGTACATTATCAATATTGAATCCTCAAATGACTTTCATTTATGTCACTGGCTCAGGTACCGATAGTACGGAGAAAGGTCGTACAATGTGGGCTAGAGTGAAGGGAAAAACAGAAAATGACTTGTTAAAATTACCATTTAAAGCTGCATACATGTATCGACCAGGTGCTATTATTCCTCATAAAGATATAAAATCAAAAACTAAACTATATCAATACGGCTATAACGTAACGAAACCTATCTATCCGATACTAAAAAAAGTATTTCCAAACTCAATAACAAATTCAGAACAAATTGGTCGATCCATGATCAATATTGCCAAGGCTGGTTATCATAAGCCTTTAATTGAGGTTGAAGATATTAATAGGACAGCAGAAAAGTGAAAGTAAAAAAGGCATAGGGAAAGTATTTTTCCTTCTTTCCCCTAACCTTCTTCTCATTAAGTATTTAAATATGGAGCTCCTCGTCTTGTGTTTGCTGCGGATGATGCGTCCTCACTAGTATCTAAGTATGGGCTACCACCTTCGTCATAATTAATTTTATAGGAATCGTTCTCGCTTGTGTCTAAGTATGAGTTAGTAGCAACGTGGATATGATTGTCATCAGTATCTTTTGATGTTTTATGTTCTGACATTATAAGTTCACCTCCGTATTTATATTGTGTATGGATGTTAACATTAAATTACAGGTAGTTTGAGGGAATTATTACATCCATTTCAAAGGTTATATCATGTTGTTTTTTTCACTTATCTCCCATTTATGTAGTTAAAATACCCTTATCGATTTATTCCCCGATAAATTGTCAAAAAATTTTGTATTTTCTTTTCCAAATTTCGACAAGTTTTTAAAGGGAGTTTTATTAAAATTTGATTAAATACGTGTATACGTAAATAATACAAATTGGAGAGATTTCATGAAAAAAAGAATTGCTGCCTTATCGATTTGTTCTGTTTTATCATTTTCATTACTTATTGGTACACAATCCAAACCAGCAAAAGCTGCACCTGAGGAGCTTCATTATGTTTTAGCTTATAAAGGTAATTTACCAAGCAATTTCACAGATACAATTTCAAAAGCTGGAGGTTCTGTGGAACGAATTATTTCAGAAGTTGGAATTGTTGAAGTTTCATCATCTAATAGTGAATTTTTAACTAATATTAAAAAAGATACAAGCATTCAATCAGCTGGTAAAGAACTTCAAGCATACTTGGAAGCTGACCCAGATGATAAAATTGAGTTTACTCCTGGAACACCGAATGGTGAAAAAGTAACACTTGATGCTAACTCTAACTCCTACTGGGACAAACAATGGGACATGCAGAACTTAACTCACAATGGAGATTCCTATAATATTAACAAAGGAAGTCATAAAACGGTCGTAGCTGTAATCGATACAGGAATCGACTTTGGTCATCCAGATTTAAAAGCTAATGCAGATCTTGCTGGATCAAAAACATTTGTTCCAGGAACGACAGATGCATGGGATAAAAATGGCCATGGAACGCATGTTGCTGGCTCAATTGCAGCAAATGGAAAAGTTAAAGGCGTTGGACCTAAGTTAACAGTTCGAGCTTATCGAGTTTTCGGTGCAACTGGTGGAGCTGAACAGTCATGGATTACAGATGCAATTGTTTCAGCTGCAAACGATGGAGTAGATGTAATTAATATGTCAATCGGCGGCTGGCGTTGGATGGCTAATAACTTAGACGAAAAAGGTGAGTCAGCTTCAATGGTGGCATATCATCGAGCGATTCAATATGCAATTAAAAAAGGTGTAACGGTCGTTGTATCTGCGGGGAATGACTCAAGAGATTTTAACAATATACACGATATGCAAGATTATTGGAAAACTACATACGGTTTAGATATTAAGGGACCTTCACGTGTTGTTCCTGCACAAATCCCAGGTGTCATTACAGTTTCTTCATCTAATCAGTGGTCAAAAGATAGTATTGCATTCTACTCAAATTATGGAAGTGTAATCGATGTAGCTGCTCCTGGTGGAGACAACGGGCCTGTATACGATGGATTATACCGTCAAAATCCAACAGGTAACTTTTTAAATAAACGTGATTATACATATCGTACTTTGTCTACTTATCCTACATATCCAGTAGGTGTAAATGCAGCTAATCCAAATGGTACGAATGCAACAACACAATTTAGTGACGGAAAATGGCATGGCTATTCATATCTACATGGAACTTCAATGGCAGCACCAAAGGTTGCAGGTATTGCAGGCGTAATTAAGGCAGCTCATCCTGAATATAATCCTGCTCAAGTAGCAGCAGCAATAAGACAAAGTGCACTTGATTATGGGAAAAAAGGACAAGATCCACTTTATGGTTCTGGTGAAGCAAACATTTATTCCTTCTTATCTAAAGATAAATAAGCGAATAAATTAAATTTTTAAGCAAGTAAAATAAAAAAGGATAGATAATCCAGAAGATTTCTAGATTATCTATCCTTTTATTTATATATTCCTTAGTTAACAGCTACATCTTCTAATACTCGGACAAATTCACCTTTATTTACTGGATAACCAGCTTCAGCGATTTTAACTTTTACAATTTTACCGATCATGTCTTCTGTTCCTTCGAACACGACTTTTAGATAATTGTCTGTGTAACCAATTAATAGTCCTTCTGCATCATCTTCAGTGTACTTTTCTTCCGGAATAACTTCTAGTACATCTCCATCAAACATTGATGCGTATTCTTTTGCAAGTTGATTTGATAATTCAATTAAACGATGTACTCGTTGATTTTTAACTTCTTCGTCAACTTGATCTTCCATACGTGCAGCTGGTGTACCTGTACGTTTAGAGTATGGGAATACGTGTAATTCAGAGAATTTATTATCTCGAATGAAATTGTATGTTTCCATAAACTCTTCTTCAGATTCGCCTGGGAAACCTACGATTACATCAGATGTAATTGAACAGTTTGGTAATACTTCGCGTAGTTTTTCAATTCTTTCAGCAAATTCAGCCATTGTATATTTACGACGCATACGTTTAAGAACAGTATCTGATCCAGATTGTAAAGGTACGTGTAGGTGTCGAACTACAATATTTGAATGACGAAGTACTTCAATTACTTCATCTGTAATTTGACTAGCTTCAATTGAAGAAATACGAACACGTTTTAATCCTTCAACTGTTTCTAAATCTTTTAATAACATTGCTAAGTTGTAATCTTTCATGTCTTGACCATATCCACCTGTGTGAATACCAGTTAAAACGATTTCCTTATAGCCTGATTCAACTAATTGAGTAGCTTGTTTTACAACTTCTTTTGGATCACGAGAACGCATTAAACCACGTGCCCATGGAATAATACAAAACGTACAGAAGTTATTACAACCTTCTTGTATTTTTAATGAAGCACGTGTACGATCAGTAAAAGCAGGTACATCTAGCTCTTCATAAACTCGTGCTTTCATAATATTTCCTACGCCATTAATTGGTTGACGTTCTACTCGGAATTGTTCGATATAATCCAGCATTTTCGTACGGTCCTGTGTACCAACAACGATATCCACCCCAGGAATTGCCATGATTTCGGCTGGAGATGTTTGTGCATAACATCCAGTTACACAAATTACTGCATCTGGATTTTTGCGCACGGCACGACGGATTACTTGTCTACTTTTTTTGTCACCTGTATTTGTAACTGTACAAGTATTAATTACATAAACATCAGCTTTCGTTTCGTATTCTGTACGTTCATAGCCAGCTGCTTTAAACAGTTGCCAAATTGCTTCTGTTTCGTAATGGTTAACTTTACAGCCTAATGTATGAAAAGCTACTTGTGGCATTTCTTCACCCCATTAATTCAAAATGAAAGGAGGCAGCAGCTAAAACATAAAATGGTGCTGTTTCTGTTCGCAGAATTCTTGGTCCAAGTCCACATAGCTTAGCACCTTTTTCTTCTAGCTGATCAACTTCTTTATCTGACAAACCACCTTCTGGTCCGAAAACTACTAATAATCGTGAGCCTTCCTTTAGTGACTGGAATGTCTGAACAAGTCCTGCTGATTCTCCTGTTTTTGCACTTTCTTCATATGCAACAATACAAGCATCATAATGCTGTATTGAGTTAAGTAATTGTTGAAAAGATGCTGGCTGTTCCACAGTTGGTACAATAAATCGATATGATTGTTCAGCTGCCTCTTTTGCAATTTTTTGCCATCTATCAACCTTTTTACCAGCTTTTTTATCATCTAGTTTAACAATTGATCTAGCTGCAGCGAATGGTAAAAAACCAGAAGCTCCAAGCTCCGTACCTTTTTGAATGATTAACTCTAGTTTATCACCTTTTGGTAGTCCACTAGCAATCGTAATTGATATCGGCAGTTCATTTGTATTCTCAACATATTCTACAACAGCTGCTGTTATTTGTTCACTAGAAATATTTGTAAGTGTACAACGAACAGTTGAAGATCCTGGAACTGTACAAATGATCTCTTGATCAAGCTTCATTCGCATAACATTTGCGATATGATGAGCATCATCACCAGTTATTGTAACAAGATCATTTTGAAGCTGCGTTTCTTCTATAAAATATCTTTGCATATTACATTCCTTGTTCTGGCTTTTTTGCAATAATTGCAACCCAGTCCTCTAAATGTAGTACTTCTTTCACTTCAAAGCCAACTCGTTTAAGCTCATTTTCGATGTCTGCTTGTTTAGCACCTATAATTCCTGAAGAAATAAATGTTCCACCTGGTTCTAAAACATTAAAAACATCGTCTACGAAACGAAGAATAATTTCAGCAAGTAAGTTCGCAACAACTACTTGAAACGGACCTTCAATTCCTTGTAGTAAGTTACCTTGTCCAACTTTTATCACATCGTCTACTTTGTTTAATACAACGTTTTCTCTTGCACTTCGAACTGCTACATCATCTAAGTCATAAGCTTCTATATTTGTAGATCCCAGTTTAGCAGCCGCAATACTTAATACTCCTGAGCCAGTACCTACATCGATTACACGGTCAGTTGATTTTACAACCTTCTCAAGTGCACGAATACACATAACAGTTGTCGGGTGAGTACCAGTACCAAACGCCATTCCTGGATCTAATTCGATAATTAATTCGTCTGATGATTTGACTTCATACTCTTCCCAAGAAGGTACAATTGTAAATCGATCTGAGATTGAAATTGGATGATAATATTTTTTCCATGCAGTAGCCCAATCTTCTTCGTTTACTTCATGCACAGCAAATGTATTTTTTCCTAAATCAATATCATATGAAATTAAATTATTTATTGCTTCTTTTATTCCGTCGATTGTATCGTTTAAAAAACTATTCACAGGAAGGTATGCTTTAACGATTACACCTTCCTCTGGATAATCTTTTGGGTTAAGTTGGTAGATTTCACCGTAAACCTGTGCTCGCTCCTTCGTCAAATCAAACACATCCTCTATGACAACACCACTTGCACCAGCTTCGTGTAAAATGTTAGAAATCGGTTCAACCGCATCCTGTGTAGTGTGAATACTTAATTCTGACCATTTCATAAAACTACCAACTCCATTCATACTCTCTTCTTTACTTGGCAATACCCTCTAATCATAGTCAGATTTAGAGGGTGCCATTTAAATTACTTCTTCTATTTAGTGTTTCCACTTTTTACCTTAACTAACGTACTGAATTAATAACTTCCTTATTGTTCGCCAAAATTCTTAACCGCACGCTTTAACTTTGTAAAGAAAGAATCGTGTTTATCGTCTTTTTGACCTTTTCCAATATTGTAAAACTCTTCAAGCAATTCTTTTTGACGGCTTGTTAGTTTTGTAGGTGTGATAACTTTTACGATTACGTGTTGATCACCTTGACCATATCCACGTACATCTTTAATACCTTTACCTTTTAAACGCATTCTAGTGCCAGTTTGCGTTCCAGCAGGTATTTTTGTTTTTACTTTACCATGTAATGTTGGAACTTCAACTTCATCACCTAATGCAGCTTGTGCAAATGTTAATGGAAGTTCGCAGTAAACATCATTTCCGTCACGTTCAAAGAATTCATGTTCACGAACATGGAATGCAATATATAAATCTCCAGCAGGACCACCATTTTTACCTGGTTCTCCCTGACCTGAAAGACGAATTTGTTGTCCATCATCGATACCAGCTGGCACTTTAACCATGATTTTCTTACGAGTTTTCACTCGGCCAGCACCATGACAAGTATTACATTTATCTTTAATTATCTGACCAGTACCTTGACAGTGTGAACATGTCGTACGGTTCACAATACGTCCAAATGGAGTATTTTGTTCAACACTCATTTGTCCTGAGCCTTGACAATGATTACATGTTTCTTTTGATGTACCAGGTTTCGCACCTGATCCACTACATGTATGACATGTTTCTTCAGTTGGAATTTCAATTTCTTTTTCCATTCCAAATGCTGCTTCTTCAAACTGGATTGTCATTGTATATTGTAAATCAGCCCCTGCTCTTGGTGCGTTCGGGTCACGACGACGTCCACCGCCACCACCAAAAAACTGACTGAAAATATCTTCGAATCCACCGAATCCGCCGCCGCCAAATCCGCCACCGCCGAAACCTTGGTTTGGATCTGTATGACCAAACTGATCATAATGAGCACGTTTTTGATCGTCTGATAAATTTTCGTATGCTTCTTGCACCTCTTTAAACTTTTCAGGTGCATCAGGATCCTTATTAACGTCCGGATGATATGTTTTTGCTAATTTACGAAACGATTTTTTTATTTCATCTTGTGATGCACTTTTACTAACACCAAGCACATCATAGTAATCACGTTTACTCATAGTGTTACAATCCGCTCCTTTCACATAAAGAATATTTTAACACATCCTGTGCTTTTCTAAAAGAAAAAGAAGAAGTCAAAGCCAAGGCTTCCCTGACTTTGACTTCCCTTAATGTTTTAAATATATATGTTGTCTAGTTCAGGCGTTACTGACCAAAACGCCTTCCACTTTTCGTTATTGTCTAGTTCCAGGCGTTACTGAGCAAACGCCTTCCACTTTTCGTTATTATTTATCTTCCTTAACTTCAGTAAACTCAGCGTCTACTACATCGTCTTGTTTCGCTCCGCCTTCAGCTCCACCTGCAGCTTGTTGTGCAGCAGCAGCTTGCTCATAAAGTTTCATTGATAAAGCTTGAACGATTTCAGAAAGAGCATCTTTCTTCGTACGGATGTCATCTAAGTTACCAGCTTCTAAAGCAGCTTTTAATGCGTCTTTAGCTTCGTTAGCTTTAGTAACCTCTGCTTCTTCAACTTTTCCTTCAAGATCTTTTAAAGTTTTCTCTACTTGGAATACTAATTGATCCGCTTCGTTTTTAAGATCTACTTCTTCTTTACGTTTTGCATCTGCATCAGCATTTAATTCTGCTTCTTTTACCATGCGTTCTACTTCTTCATCACTTAAACCTGAAGAAGATTGAATTACGATGTTTTGTTCTTTTTGAGTACCTAGGTCTTTTGCACGCACTGTTACGATACCATTTTTGTCGATATCAAACGATACTTCAATTTGAGGAATTCCACGTGGTGCTGGTGGGATATCCGATAATTGGAAGCGACCTAATGTTTTATTGTCATTAGCCATTGGACGCTCACCTTGTAGTACGTGAATGTCTACAGCAGGTTGATTGTCAGCAGCTGTTGAGAATACTTGTGATTTACTTGTTGGGATTGTTGTATTACGTTCGATTAACTTTGTAAATACTCCACCCATTGTTTCAATACCTAATGATAATGGTGTTACGTCTAGTAATACTACGTCTTTTACATCACCAGTTAATACTCCACCTTGAATTGCAGCACCTAGTGCTACTACTTCATCAGGGTTTACACCTTTATGTGGCTCTTTTCCTGTTTCTTTTTTGATTGCTTCTTGAACTGCAGGAATACGAGTTGAACCACCAACTAAAATTACTTTATCAATTTGACTAGCAGTTAAGCCAGAATCTTTCATCGCTTGACGAGTTGGGCCTAAAGTTCTTTCTACTAAGTTGTGAGAAAGCTCTTCGAATTTTGCACGAGTTAAGTTTAACTCTAAGTGTAATGGACCAGCTGCACCCATGCTAATGAATGGTAATGAAATTTGAGTTGAAGTAATACCTGATAAATCTTTTTTCGCTTTTTCAGCAGCATCTTTTAAACGTTGTAACGCCATTTTATCTTGATTTAAATCAACACCGTTTTCTTTTTTGAATTCAGCTACTAAATAATCAATGATCACTTGGTCGAAGTCATCTCCACCTAAACGGTTATCACCAGCTGTAGCTTTAACTTCAAAAATTCCATCTCCTAATTCAAGGATTGAAACGTCGAATGTACCGCCACCTAAGTCATAAACTAAGATTGTTTGGTCTTCATCCATTTTATCTAAACCGTATGCTAATGCAGCCGCAGTTGGCTCATTGATGATACGTTCTACTTCTAAACCTGCGATTTTACCAGCATCTTTAGTTGCTTGACGCTCAGCATCATTGAAGTATGCAGGTACAGTAATAACTGCTTTCGTTACTGCTTCACCTAAATAAGCTTCAGCAGATGCCTTTAAGTTTTGAAGAATGATGGCAGAAATTTCTTGAGGAGAAAAATCTTTACCTTCAATGTTTTCTTTATGTGTAGTACCCATATGACGTTTAATTGACATGATTGTGTTAGGGTTTGTAATTGCTTGACGTTTTGCCACTTCCCCAACTTGACGCTCACCATTTTTGAACGCAACAACTGACGGAGTTGTACGTCCACCCTCTGGGTTCGGAATTACTTTTGGCTCTCCACCTTCTAATACTGCGACACAAGAGTTAGTTGTACCTAAGTCAATACCAATAATTTTACTCATTGCATGTTCCTCCTAAAATCTACATAAGTTATATTTTAGTTTTTTTAAAAAAATTTTATATTTATGTTAGCGATATAAATAGACGCTTAACGAATTACTCGTTTACTTTAACCATTGATGGACGAATTACTCTGTCCTTTAGCTTATAGCCTTTTTGGAATTCTTGTAGAACTTCATTAGATGGTTTAGAATCATCACTTTCTTGCATTACAGCTTGATGTACATTCGGATCGAATTGTTCACCAAGTGCCGGGATTTCTTCTACCCCTTCTTTTTTCACAGCTTCAACAAGCAAACGGTAAACCATTTCCATACCTTGTTTTAAAGAAGCAGTTTGCTCATCTGTTGCTTCAACTTGTAGTGCGCGTTCGAAATTATCTAGTACTGGTAATAAATCAGTCACTAAACTTTGAGCACGATAAGTCATTAAAGATTGTTGGTCTAAAAGTGCACGACGTTTATAATTTTCGAAATCAGCATGTAGACGTAAGTACTTATTTTCCTTCTCATCTACTTCAGCACGAAGTTTTTGTAGCTCTTCTTCAGAAGAATTCACATTATCAGTTTTCTCTTCTGTATTTTCTTCTGTAAAGATTGAAGGCTCTTCAACAGTAGTTTCTTCATTCACTACTTCTTCATTTAAAAGTTCTTCCTGACGTTCTGTCATGTCACCTTCACCTCCTATTTTTTTATATGTAATCCATTGTTTCTTTTCACAATGGATTTATTCAACATCCTTAGATGAAAATAATAAATTCAATTGTCCTGTAATTAAATGCATTAATGAGATTACTCGAGAATATTCCATTCGAGTTGGTCCTAATACTGCGATTGTACCAATTTGATCTTCACCTAAAGAATAGGTTGCGCTAATGATACTTACATTTTCTAATCCAGACTTTTCATTTTCCTTACCAATTTTGACACTTAAACCCATGTGTTCAAGAGGAATAATACTTTTTAGTTCATCTTGCCTTTCAATCATGTTTAACAAAATTTTCATTGTCTCAACATTATTAAATTCTGGTTGAGCTAAAATATTCGTTTTTCCACTTAAAAACAGTTTTTGTTCAATCGGTACGTCAATAGTGCCACCAATCATCTTTATAACGCTCTCATAATTCGAAATATGCGTACGTAAAATCATAGCAATTTCTTTATAAAGCTTGTCATTTATTTGATGAATCGGTACATTTACTAGTCGTTCATTTAATATATTTACCATTTTCTCAATATCACTCATAGACACACCAGGTGGTATAGTTACTGTTCGATTTTTAACAATACCTGTGTCTGTCACAATAATTGATACTGCTGTATTAGGTCCTATTGGAATAAGCTGAATATTTTTAAGCTTATTTTCAGTAACTTTTGGTCCTAGTGCAATTGTTGTGTAATTTGTTAAGTCAGATAGTATATCAGCTGAATTTTTCACAAGCTTTTCTATTTCAAAAATACGCTCGGCAAAAATACCTTTTATCGAACGAACATCATCGTCATTAACAATTTGTGGTGATAACAAATGGTCTACATAAAAACGATACCCTTTTTCAGAAGGGATTCGACCTGCAGAGCTATGAGGCTTTTCAATATAACCAAGTTCCTCTAAATCAGCCATCTCATTTCGTATCGTTGCTGAACTAAATGAAATACCTTCCTTTTTAGATAAACTCCTTGAACCAACAGGTTGTGCCATGCGAATAAAGTCATCGATAATAATTTGTAGTATCAATAACTGTCTTTCAGTCAACATGTTTATCACCTCTATTAGCACTCTTATCTAGTGAGTGCTAAATATATTATTAACTTAACAAATCCTTTATACGATGTCAAGAAGTTAAGGGCAGTAATAAAGAAGTACAGGATGAATGGATTAGGAATTTTTAAATACATAAGATCTATTCTATATTCACATATCTCATCCGCTTTTCCTGCTCTTCACACTTACTGCTTTTAAAGTAAAAATGCTTGAAATACTTCGTTTCCGAGTAACTTCCCTTTGTGGGTTAATCGAAGAAATACTCCATTCATCTCCACTAATCCATCTTTCATTAGTTTTTCAATTACGTTCGGAAATACTTCATTAAAGTTTGAACCAAATTTTTCTTGGAATTTTCTTTCTGAAACTCCCTCCATTTTACGTAATCCTAAAAACATTTCTTCTTCCATTTTTTCTTGCTTCGTTACCGTATGCTCATGAACAATTGGGACACCAGTCTCATCAATCAACTGAAAATATTTCTTTAACGGTCCTGCATTTGAATATCGAATGCCATTAATATAGCCATGTGCTCCTGCACCAAATCCAAAATACTCTTCATTATTCCAATAAACAAGATTATGCTTACTTTCTAAACCGTTCTTTTCAAAATTGCTTATTTCATATTGATGAAAACCTTTTTCTTCTAAATACTTCATTAAAAAGTCATACATAGCTGCTTCATCTTCTTCAGGAGCCGGTTTAAGCTTGCCCCTATTCATTTCTATGTAAAACACGGTTTTTGGTTCAATAATTAATGAATACGCTGAAATATGCTGAATCGGTAACTTCATAGCTTTATCCAACGAATCAACGAATTGTTCCATTGTTTGACCTGGCAAAGCATACATTAAATCAAGATTGATATTATCAATTCCAACTTCTTTTGCAGTTTGAATTGCTTCTTCTATCTCATTAGGTGAATGTGTTCTTCCAATCTTTTTAAGTAAACCTTCATCAAATGTTTGCGCTCCAAAACTAATTCGATTCACTCCACCATCTTTTAAAATTTGAAGCTTTTCTTTAGAAATTTCATTTGGATTACTTTCAAAAGTGATTTCGATTTCTTTATTCCCTTTAATGATCTGTTTATTAATTATATCTATTAACGTTTGAGTTTGGGCCAAAGTTAATGCTGTAGGTGTTCCTCCACCTACAAAAACTGTTTTCAAATCTGAAATCGGATTTATTTTTAGACTTTCAACAATTTCTTTCTCTAGATATTCTAAATACTGATCAACCGGCTGACGGTCCATCATAAATTTATTAAAATCGCAGTAGTAACAAATCTGCTGACAAAATGGTATATGAATATAAACGGAAGATGCCATACCTTCTCCTCTTTTCTATGTGAAAAGCCCCTGATCCAATACCACCTAAGGTGCAGATTCAGGGACTTTTGTTGATTTTAACTTTTATGATTGTATATTTTCTTATGATATTTGTCTAATGAATCGCTTTACTATTATTAATCATTATTTACATCTTACTTTTTATTAATAACAATTTGAGTGAAAAATTATCAATTTAACATTAAAAAAGCCACCGCAAATAAATTACGGTGGCCTCTCTAGATAATCATCAATTCTATAATCGATGAATTCCTATTGATTATTAATCATCCATACGTAAAACAGCCATGAATGCCTCTTGTGGAACCTCTACAGATCCAACAGCTTTCATTCGCTTTTTACCTTCTTTTTGCTTATCTAATAGCTTACGTTTACGAGAGATATCCCCACCGTAACATTTAGCTAATACGTTTTTACCCATTGACTTAATTGTTGAACGAGCAACGATTTTTTGTCCGATTGCCGCTTGAACTGGAACTTCGAACTGTTGTCTTGGAATAAGTTCTTTTAATTTTTCAACGATAATTTTCCCACGGTCATAAGCAGCGTCTTTATGAACGATAAATGATAGAGCATCTACTTGTTCACCGTTTAATAAAATATCCATTTTCACAAGTTTAGAAACTTTGTAACCAATTAGTTCATAGTCAAATGATGCATAGCCTTTTGTACTTGATTTTAATTGATCAAAGAAATCATAAACAATTTCAGATAATGGAATTTCATAAGTTAATGTTACACGGTTAGCATCTAAATATTGCATATCGATAAAGTTACCGCGTTTCTTTTGGCAAAGCTCCATGATTGCTCCAACAAAGTCATTTGGAACCATGATTTTTGCTTTTACGTAAGGCTCTTCCACTCGATCAATTGATTGAGGATCTGGCATATGAGCAGGGTTATCAACGATAATCATTTCGTCTTTTGTTGTATAAACATTATAAATAACACTTGGTGCTGTTGTAATTAAATCAATTTTGAATTCACGTTCAATACGCTCTTGAATGATTTCCATGTGTAATAATCCTAAAAATCCACAACGGAAACCAAAACCTAAAGCTTGTGAAGTTTCTGCTTCAAATTGTAAAGCTGCGTCATTTAATTGAAGCTTTTCAAGTGCATCACGTAAATCATTATATTTAGAAGTATCAATTGGATATAATCCACAGAATACCATTGGATTTAATTTACGATAACCTGGTAGAGGCTCAGTTGCTGGATTCTCAGCAAGGGTAATTGTATCCCCAACGCGAGTATCTCCAACATTTTTAATAGAAGCTGTTAAGAAACCTACGTCACCTACAGTTAATTCGTCTCTTTGTGTAGTGCGTGGTGTGAATACTCCAGCTTCAACTACTTCGAATTCTTTACCTGTAGCCATCATTCTAATTTTTTGCCCAACTTTTACAGTACCTTCTACGATACGAATATAAGCTACAACACCACGGTATGGATCAAATAATGAATCAAAAATAAGTGCTTTTAAAGGTGCATCTGGATCGCCTGTTGGTGCTGGTACTTTTTCTACGACTTGTTCTAGAATTTCTTCTATTCCGATTCCTGCTTTAGCAGATGCTAATACCGCTTCTGAAGCATCTAATCCAATTACTTCTTCAACTTCTTGTCTTACACGTTCAGGCTCAGCACTTGGTAAGTCAATCTTATTAATAACTGGTAAGATTTCTAAATCATTGTCTAAAGCTAAATATACGTTGGCTAATGTTTGTGCTTCGATACCTTGTGCAGCATCAACTACAAGAATTGCGCCTTCACACGCTGCTAAACTACGTGAAACTTCATAAGTGAAGTCGACATGTCCAGGTGTATCGATTAAATGAAGAATATATTCTTCACCATTTTTAGCTTTATATTGTAACTGCACAGCATTTAATTTAATGGTAATTCCACGTTCACGCTCTAAATCCATTGAGTCTAATAGCTGAGACTTCATCTCACGCTGAGTTAGTGCATTTGTTTTCTCAAGAATTCTATCTGCTAATGTAGATTTTCCATGGTCAATGTGTGCGATGATTGAAAAGTTTCTAATTCTCTTTTGTCTTTCTGATCTTGACTCTTTGTTCATTTCATCACTCCTAAATTTCTCGACAGCATAGATAGTTTTGATTATATCAAAAAAATAGGGAAATATTCAATCTCTATTAGCAGTATATGTCGAATGAAGTTTAGAAGGTCTAATTAAAGCTATCAATAATAGAAGGAATTTTTTCAACAATCTTAACCCCTTTTTCAGTTACATACGTAACAAAATGGGATAGTCCTTTACCAACAACTGTAAAATAATTAAATGCCCCTAATCTTTCTAAATGATCTTCTCTAATTGCTAGTCCTTCTTTCGTGTAATCTTTTCCAAAAAGTACTGGACCAGCTTTCCCATCTTCTTTTGAGATTTTTACTACATCATCTACATGATAGTAATCAGTCGAAGTAACTTTACTTATTCCGTCTTTCGCAATTTGCATACAAGTAATGATAGTTATAGAAAAAATGATGATTAGCGTAAAATACCGAACCATATATTTCATTTGTTTCTCCTCACTTACGAAATATTAATGAGTATATGAGCCAATATTATCTTGATTAATTTTAGAATGCAGTGCAGCGTTCATACCGCCAGCAATAATATTTGCCATATCTTCAATAAATGTATCCACTTCTTTTGGTGTAACCATTAAGTTATGACCTAGTGGTGACAATACCTCATGAATCAGTTTTCGTTTTTCATTCTCTTCTAGCGTTCCTACAATCCCCATAAATGCCATTCGTTCCTTTTCACTAGGCATATCTTCGTCGGTATACTTTTTCTTTTCTCCAAATGCCATTCCAGAAGGGATTAGCGCTTTAGCAGGCTTGTCTCCCTCTTTTATTTCTCGTCCAAAATGTTTTAAAATGAAGTCAATTGTATCACTTGTAATAGCAACAGCATCAACAACGGTTGGAACGCCTATAGCAATTACCGGAATACCTAGTGTT
Organism: Bacillus sp. FJAT-25509; assembly: GCF_001420605.1. Classification (GTDB taxonomy): domain Bacteria; phylum Bacillota; class Bacilli; order Bacillales; family Bacillaceae_G; genus Gottfriedia. Next base: position 291,185 of record NZ_LJIZ01000021.1, on the reverse strand, counting down.
TCCTTACTTAATTCCTTACGTTTATTTCCTATTCCAGAGCCTGGATGAATGCCATTATCTGTAATTTGGATAGTTGTATTAACTCGCTCAATGGATCTAGCTGCAAGTGCATCGATCGCAATGACAAAATCAGGTTTTACTTTATCAATGACACCCGATATAATATCGCTCGTTTCAATACCAGTAATTCCCATTACACCAGGAGATAAAGCACAAACTGGACGATAACCATCTTGTACACTTTCAGGCTGTAATTCAAAAAGATGCTTTGTAACAACTAAATTTTCAACAACCATTGGACCAAGTGCATCTGGTGTCACATTCCAATTACCTAAGCCGACGACTAAGCAAGTTTGATCTTCCGTAATTCCTAAATTTTTTAAGAAAGCAGAAAACTCGTTTGCAAAAACCTTTTCAACTTTTTCTTGAAGGTCAGTATCTTGTTCACGAATACCTTGAACTTGAAGTGTTAAATAATTCCCTGGCTTTTTACCGATTCTTTCAGATGCCGATTCTTTAATATGAACATGAGAAATACTTACACCATCTGCTTCACGTTCTTTAACGATTACGCCGGTAATTTCTTCCTTTGTCTGTTCACGCTCCTCGAGCATCTCTTTTGCCTCTACTGCTAAATCTGTTCGAACACTATATTGACTTAAATCCAACTCACTCATTTATCTAGCCTCCACAATACTCATCGAAATTTAACAATTCTCTTCTTAACTAGTTTAGCTAGATGTTACCAATTCTAAACGAATTGTTTATTTTTCTTTTGAAAAGGCGAAAATAGCTTTATGAATTCTATTGCCAAATGGGACTTGTTTTGATAAAATAAGTTTTGTTCTATTTGTATTCGAGGCAAATTTCTCGACTGCATTCGGGAGGTGAAAGGTATGCCAAATATTAAATCAGCTATTAAACGTGTAAAAACAGCTGAAGCTCATCGTGCTCACAACGCATCTCTAAAATCAGAAATGCGTACTGCAGTGAAAACTGTTGAAGCTTTAGTTACTAATAACGAAACTGAAAAAGCGCAAGAAGCTTTATTAACTGCTTCTAAAAAATTAGACAAAGCTGTTAACAGCAATCTAATCCACAAAAACGCTGCTTCACGTCAAAAGTCTCGTTTAGCTAAAAAAGTTAACGCTATGAACGCGTAATGAATTAAATGGTGTCTCATCTGAGACACCATTTTTTCGTGCAATAAAGTTTTTCAACTAGACGTTTTTTAAATACATATTTGCATTCGAACCAATATGTTAGATTAAATAAGTTTATTACATTCTTCAATCATAAACTCCACATAGTCAATCGCATCTTTTCTTCTTGTTTGAACTACTCACCACTTAATACCCTTACAGGTTGTTTGAAGTGGGAGATTCTTGGGAACTGAGAATACTTGCTAGTGTTATTTCTTTGCCAGCAGAGGTTTCTCTTATTTACCAAGCTATCCCCGTAGATTCCTACGGTTCTATGATTATTTATGCCAAAGCCAATGCTCGTAAGCCTTCAGCTAGAATATTTTTACTGGCATTTATGTCTCTATCGTGATGTTGATGGCAAATTGGACAAGTCCATTCCCTGATTGCAAGAGATTTCTTGCAATCTTGGTGCCCACAATCAGAACATATTTGGCTGGATGGAAACCATTTACTTACTTTCATGATTGTTTTACCATACCATTTAGCTTTGTATTCTAATTTAGATACAAATGCAGACCATGATACATCAGAAATCGATTTGGCTAATTTGTGATTACGTAACATTCCTTTCGTATTCAGGTTTTCGATACAGATTTGATCGTGATTTTTGATTATTTCTGTACTCAACTTGTTAAGGAAATCATCACGTTGATTCATCACTCTTTCGTGTAATCTAGCGACTTTTCGTTTTTGTTTCTGATAGTTTTTTGCATCTAAAAGGTTAATCCCATTCTGTTTAGCAAGTAACGCACGTCTTGAAAGTTTTCGCTGTTCACGTTTTAGTTTCTTTTCCATTTTGGTAGTAAATTTATTGTTGTCAATTTTGCGACCGTCAGAAAAAATGGCAAAATCAGTGATGCCTAAGTCGATACCAATCGATGATTCAGCTTTCTCGAGTGGTATTACGTCTACTTCTGCAAGAATGGATACAAAGTATTTACCACTTGGAGTTCGTCTAACGGTCGCATTTAAAACACGACCATGTACTTCTCGACTTTTAGCAAAGCGAACAAGACCAAGTTTAGGAAGTTTCATTTTGTTTCCGACAACTGCAATATTTCCGTTTGTTTCTTTTGTTGTATAGGATTGAACTTGATTCTTTTTAGACTTAAAGCGAGGTGCTTTATTCTGCTTTTTGAAGAATCGTGAATACGAATCTGCGAGGTTTTTCAGTGAGGATTGAAGAGCAATACTGTCAACTTCTTTGAGCCATACTAATTCTTTTTTCAACTTTGTTAATTCAGCAGAACAAGAATTGTACGTTAATCCTTTGCCGGTTTCTTTGTATGAGTCGTTCCAGTGTCCTAAAAAGTGATTGAATACAAAACGACTACATCCAATCGTTTTGGCGATTAGTGTTTCCTGTTCTTTAGTTGGATAGATACGGAATTTATATGCTTTATTGACTAGCATTGTTTTCACCTCACTTCATTCCTTGATTTTTAATTTATTTCTTAACTACATTGATGGGAGAACCACCAGTAGTTAGTAAGCAGAAACTTCTTGACCAAAACATTTCTTCCAATAGCTCTTTTCTAATTCATTAAGTTTTGAAGCAGACAATAAAAAAGCCTTTAGACATGCCGCCTAACCGATATTCATCTCCCACCTATTACCGGTGTAATCACACCTTCACGTAATTGAGGAAGGAGTCTTCTGTCGGATAATGATAAAGATAAAAAGAATCAATTAAATTTGGTAATTTCAAATCAAAATAATGAAAGTATGTATCTAATTCACTGTTTATTTCTTTAGGTATTTCCTTCCACTGACCCATCTCCCAAATACCACTTATTGGTAAACTTTCACAATTACACCATTATAAGTAATTGTATAAGTAGTAGACTGAAATTTATAGCCTTTTTATATCAAAAAATGGCAGTCCAATTTATTGCATCCGGACTGCCATTTGATTTATTTATTTAATTGAAGAATTAACATTTCAAGGATCATAACCTTATCTCCTTGACCAGTCTTCATTTTATAATCAACTTCAGCAATTAATCGTGTTGCTTCTTTTAATTCACTTGCCTGAAAGTTATTCGCTTGCTTTTGTCCATAAAACACTCTTCCTGGAGATACGCCAACTGCAGAAGCGATTTGATTATTTGAGTACCCACTACTTGATAATTGTTTTATTCCGTACAATAATCTAAACTGGCTAGCTAACAATGCAACTATTTTAATCGGTTCTTCACCTATAAATAACAATTCATGAAGAATTTTAAGCGCATCAGTTGTCTGTCTTACTGCTGTTTTTTCAATAAGAGAAAAAACGTTTTGTTCAATGGTTTTTGCTACCATCATTTCCACAAGTTCAGCATCAACTTCGCCTTCATCACCGATAAACAATTGAAGCTTCTCACATTCAAGTTTTAATATCGATAAATTATTTCCAACGAGTAGTTTTAATTTTTCAATTGCTTCTTTAGTAATCGTTACATTCCCAGTGAACCGCTCTTTAATCCAGCCGTCTAAATTGCTCGTTTCAACAGGATGACACTCAACTAGCTCTACTTGTTTTTTTAACGCTTTTGTTACTTTTTTTCGCTCGTCCAATTTTTCAAAAGGAGCAACAAAAACAACAGTAGTAAAAGGTGCAGGATTTTCAATATAATCAAATAATGGTTCTATATCTTGTACAATTTTTTCTTTTTGAGCTGTTAAAAACAAACATGATTTTATGATGATGACTTTGTTGCCGCCAAAAAAGGACGGTGTTTGAGCATCCTCAAGAGCTTCACTTAAATAAGCCTCTTTTAAATCATATGTTTGATAGTTAAAATCATCAATTTCTCCTTGTAAAGCTGCTTTCACGATTAAGTTTTCCGCTTCTTGAAGTAAAAAATCTTCAGTACCTACCAATAAATACATTGGTGACACATTCTTTTTCAATTTTTTATGTAAATCATTAATCATGTTTTGCTCCTCTACACTAATTTTCTTAGTATAGTATAACATGTCCTACATGAGAAGGAAGAGATTAGTAAATACTAATCTCTAATTTATATTAACGTTTTAAATAAAGACCCGGTTTCTTCATTTAAAACGGTATAACTAAAACAAACATACTATGGATTTTTTAGTTATATTGATTTATACTAAAATTGAATTAGGAGGGGTTATTTGTGAATACTTTTGAAAAAAATGTTCAAAGCAAACGTAATGATTCAACAGATTCTGGCGTTGGCTTTGCTGTTTCATTTGGTTTCTTCGCAATTCTATTTATCATCGCAACAGTTGTGGAGTATGTTACGAGATAATACATAGGATCAAATGATTGGACTGCCTCGGCAGTCTTTTTAATTTCCTTCTTGGTTTCTGTTATTTGTTTTACGATATGCTTTAAATGTATAAATGGTACCTTGTCCTCTTTTAAATTCATAAGTTATTGCACCAAGTTCATCAGTACGTAAGATTTTTACATTGTACTTTTTTAATCGATTAAGTACTTCTTTTGTTGGGTGACCATATCTATTTTTTTCCCCAACGGAAATAATGCCAATTTTAGGCATAACTGCTTTAATAAATTGTTCAGAAGTAGATGTTTTGCTTCCATGATGCCCTATTTTCAAAACATCAGCCTTTAAATCATGATACATAGAGATCAGTCGATTTTCTCCATTTTCATCTAAATCACCTGAAAACATCCAATCCTTCCCACCTATGTGTGCCCTTAGAACAATTGACCCTTCATTTTCCTCACCTACATAATCTTTGATTGGCGAAACAACTTGAAAATAATTCGGACCGATTTTCCACCCCATACCTTCGCTTATTTTTTTAATCTCGACTCCCTTTTTTATGGCTATATTAATTCTTTCTTTTTCTGCTGAACTAAAATTCGCCTTGTCTCCTACAATTAATTGTTTTACATGAAATGATTGTAGTACTTCCTTTCCGCCTCCAATATGATCAATGTCACCATGTGTAAATATTAATTTATCTATTTTACTAATTCCTTCTCCTTTTAAAATTGGAATCAATAAATCATTGCCTGTTGAAAATGGTTTTTTTCGCTTCATCCACGTTTCTTCTTTTATAGTTAACTTACCTCCCGTATCAATTACATAATTCCCTTTATTAAAAGGCAATTTTATAAGAATACAGTCACCTTGACCAACATCAATAAACATAATCTTTCCAACTGGGTTAATAGAGGGATAAAATAAATGCCCGCTTATAAGAATAAAAAATCCAATCAGGCAATTATTAAACAACTTCTTCCATTTCTCACTTTCCATAAAGAATAAAATTAAAAATATTAATGCTATATACAAAAGTAGAATTCCTTTGGATGGATGTATAAAAATCAGCTTAATAAACGGTAGTTGCATGCAAATATACAGTAATTGATCTGACAAGTTAATAAAGTATGTTAACAGTAATGTTAACTGTTCGCTTATTTCTAAATTAATAAAACTTAAACTAAAACAAAAAATACATAGTGGCATAATAATAAAACTAATATAAGGAATAAAAAGTAAGTTAATTATTATACTGTATGGTGATAATTCGTGAAAATTAAAAAGTAATATTGGGATTGACACTAGTTGAGTAATACCCGATGTATAAAGAGCCCTTGCATACCAGGATTTGTAATTTAAAATTTGTTCAGACGTTAAAACAAGTACAAAACTTGTTACAAAGGAAAATTGAAATCCAATATCATCTAAATAATTTGGTTTTGCAAATAACATGATTATACAAGAAATGAATAATAGCGAAGTAATGTCAACTTTCATTTTTGCTAACTTGTAGAAACAAACTAGAACACCTATAATAACTGCCCTGACAACTGATGCTGAAGCACCTGCTAGAAATCCATACGATATAATACACAAAATTGTTATAAATAAGCTTGTTTCTTTCGTTAAGCCAATTCTAATTAATAAAAAATAGATGACAAGACTCAACAAACTAATATGAGAACCACTAATCGCAAGTAAATGTACAATTCCCACTATTTGATATTGAGATTCGGTGATTGCATTCATCTTTGATCGGTCCCCAAAAAGGAGCGCATTAATATAACCTTCTGTATTGGAATCAAAATTCATCTCAACATATTTAATTAAGCCATGTCGGCTATAATTTATTGATTGAAGGATGGTTCGATTTCCATTTTCACAATCCTCAAAACTATTTGGATTTGCAGTAATTATCCAGTGAATTCCTTGATTTAATAAATACTTCTTATAATTAAATAAGTATGGGTTTGAATTTTCTAAAGGCAATGAAACTTCACCTTTGACTTCACATATTTCACCTATTTTTCTTTTTTGAAAAACTTTTAATTGTTCTTTTGTATTAGCAAAACTATTTAATAAGATTTCTTGGTTTTGGAGTTTAAATGTAAATGAAACTTTATTACCATCTATTATTGGAGTAGAAGTGATCTCACCACGGACATTTTGCGAGGGCTTTGGTTGAGGGGAATTCACCTTATTGTTTTGTAGATAACATATACCAGACGTAAAGCATAGCGAAATAATACAAATTAATAAAAGTAGCCATTTTTTCTTTCCGACTAAAAAAATCATTAAAATGAGAAATATTAAGATAAAGAATAAATTATAGCTCTTAAAAAAGATGATTGTAATTATTTGTACAAAAACAATATAAGCCAGATAAATACTCATTTATTTTAGCGTATGACAATAAACTGAGTCATTTTTCCAAGGGATTTTTTGCCGATTCCATTGACAGATTCTAATTGTTCTACGGAAGTAAATGGTCCGTTCTCATCAATATAATCTAAAATATTTTTTGCTTTTGCTGGACCAACACCCGGTATTTTTTCCAAATCTGCCTGTGATGCATGGTTTATATCGATCATCTCATTTTGTTTGGTTTCATCCCCTCTTTTAGTAATAATCGTTTGATCGGTTTCTTCTCCAATGAACGGTACATAAATGACCATCTCATCAAATATTTTTTCGGCTAAATTAACCTTATTAACATCAGCTTTTTCTTTAAATCCACCCGCCAATTTAATCACGTCAAAAACTCGTTCTCCTTCGTTACATTGGATTACACCTGGTTTTTGTATTGCACCTTTTACATCAACCATAAATACTTTTGAAATCACTGGCATCTTAACTTCTTTTTTCTGATCATCGTTCTTCTTTACTATTTCTTCTTCAAGTGGTTTTTTCGCAAAAACCACCTCATTTTTACGCTCAGTTTGATAAAAATTTACAACTAAAATACCAACAATTACGAGAGTAATCCAAACTAGTTTATTATGAATTAACTTTTTCATTATTAGTCCTCCATTTTAACTTATATCATTATTTTCGACCTTGCTTCATATAGTGTAGGAGAGAATGTATGCAAAGGAAGGGATGTACTCATGAACGTAGGAATCATAGGTACAGGAAATATGGGCACTATATTGCTCAATGGATTTATAAAATCAAATGCCGTGAAGCCCTCCGAATTAACTGTTACAAACCGCTCAATGTATAAAGCTTATGAGCTAAAAAATATATATCCTGATTTAAATGTTGTTGAGACTGCTAAAGAAGTAATTACCGCTTCTGATATTGTATTGGTGTGTGTAAAACCTTTAGAAATTCAGCCACTTTTATCATCTTTACAAAAGCATTTCACTAAAAAACATTGCGTTATATCGATCACTAGTCCGATTAATGTTGAACAATTAGAAGCGATATTACCTTGTCAGATTGCACGCGTTATTCCAAGCATTACGAATCAAGCATTGAGTGGAGTAACTTTAGTTAATTTCGGGAATAGGTGCACGGCCAAAAGTAAGGAACAAATAATCGAACTTTTTTCGAACATTTCTAAACCTGTCATGATTACAGAAGATATCACAAGAGTTTCATCGGATATCGCAAGCTGTGGACCCGCATTTTTTAGTTACTTACTTCAAAAATTTATCGATGCAGCTGTTTGTCAAACTTCAATTTCAAAAGAGCAAGCAACGATTTTAGCAGAAGAAATGATTATTGGCTTTGGTAAACTAATTGAACAAAAACATTTTACGCTTGAAACACTTCAAGAAAAGGTATGTGTAAAAGGCGGAATTACTGGAGAAGGTATTAAAGTTTTAGAAGCACGAGTAGGAGATTTATTCGAAGAAATTTTTGAGAAAACACATGATAAGTTTGATAAGGAAATTGAGCGTGTAAAAGAACAATTTTGATTAATTTAAAAATGATTATACCGCTTTAATCCATTCGTTACAAAAATACAAAATTCAATTTTGCAGGTCTAATAAAGTAAAAAACCCTTTAAGAAAAGGAATTTTCTTAAAGGGTTTTTTTATTTTTTCATTGCTATAAAAAAGATTCGTTCAGAAGCATCATCTACAGCTTCATCGAAATCTGCTATGATTTCCTTCACTTCAAATCCAGTTTGATTTAATAATGATTTATACGTATTGATCGGAAATGTTCTTTGATTGTGATATTCCTCGAAGCGTTCATATAAATCACGATTTTCATCTTTCATAAAGAAAACTAAATCATGTTCAACACTTAATGGATGTTCCCCTTGCGTACAAGACCAGACTAAGCTTAACTCTGCATCATCAATAAAAAATGTCTCTTCACCAAAGATTTCTTCAATTTTATAAGGAGAATGTACATCAAATAAAAATAAACCATTATCTTTTAAGCTTTCATTTACTTTTATAAAGGTTTGTTTTACTTGATCTTCTGTTTCTAAATAATTAAGTGAATCACAGAAAATTGTTACACAATCTAATTGATCAAAACCTTCTAATTCCATCATGTTTTGTTGAAAAAAAGGTATATTAACTTTTTCCTGTTCTGCTTTTGCCATTGCGACACTTAACATTTCCTCAGATAAATCTACCCCGCTAATTGAATAGTTCAATTTAGCCAATAAGATGGGTAATGTACCAGTTCCACATCCTATATCTAATATTGAAGGCTGAAGCACTTCATATTTTTGAAATACATTTTTTAGGAATTGAACCCATCTTTCATAAGGGACATCATTCATTAATTGATCATACAAATACGCGAAGCGATTGTATGTCATGAAAGAAGCTCTCCGTAAACATCAAGAGAAGGTGCATCTCCCCATAGTTTTTCTAAGTTGTAATAGTTTCTTTCGTCACGATGGAAAACATGAACGACAACGTCACCGATGTCTACTAATACCCAACGAGCTTCGTCAAATCCTTCTAAACGTTTAACATCTTTACCATTTTGTTGAGCTTGATCTTTTACTTCTCTTGCAATAGCTTGAACTTGCTTATCCGAATTACCGTGACAAATAATGAAATAATCTGCAATTGCAGAGATTCCTTTCATATCTAATACGACTAAATCCTCAGCTTTTTTATCATCAGCAGCATTTACAGCTAGCATCATTAATTCTTTTTCATTCATTCTTTTTATTCCCCCTGGCTTTTAACTTGCTTTAATATTGAGTTATATGTTTTAACCGTTAATGGGTAGACTGTTTGTTCTTTATCAATCAAAAATGTAATTGTATTTTTTAATGCAAATAATAAAGCTCGATCTAAATCTTGATCCGCTAATTCACGAGCTTCCTCTACACCTGGAAAATTACGATTAGGTTCAATATAATCTGCTACATAAATTACTTTATCTAATAAAGTCATCTCTTTATGACCACTTGTATGATATGTGATTGCTTGTAAAATCTCTTTATCATCAATCCCATATTCATGTTCAGTAAGAAATGCACCAACAGGAGCATGCCATAATTCTTTATTATACTTTAAAAGCTTTAATGAAAGTTTATTTTCTTCCATGATCGATTCTAACTCTTTTATCGGCATACATTTTGCGACATCATGGAAAATTGCAGCTAATTCTGCTTTTTTTACATCCGCACCGTACTTCTCGGCAAGTCTAACTGCAGTTTCCATTACACCGATAGTATGTGTAAAACGCCCGTTTGTTAGTTTTTCTTTTACAAGTGAAAGTGCTTTTTGTTTATCCATTAATCCGCTTCTCCTCTAATTAACGGTATTTAACATATTAAGGTAGTACGATTGTTTTATTTTCTTTAGACTCTTTATATAGAACAATTGTATGTCCAATTACTTGTACTAGTTCAGCATTTGAACCTTCAGCTAACTGCTCTGCTACATCATAACGATCATCATCGCAATTTTGAAGTATGCTTACTTTTAATAGTTCCCTTACTTCAAGTGCTTCTGAAATTTGCTTAACCATATTTTCATTAACTCCACCTTTACCTACTTGAAAAATAGGGTTTAAGTGATGAGCTTTCGAACGTAAAAATCTTTTTTGTTTACCTGTTAACATTTTGTTCCTCCAAGTTTTCTTTCTAATAATGAGTATGCATCAATCGTATTTGGAAAAATTCCCGTCCACTCTTGAAATGCTAATGCTCCTTGATAAATAAACATCGGTAATCCGTTTTGTATAGTCGCATTTCTTTCTTCAGCTTCTTTTAAGAATACTGTTTTAAATGGGCTATATATTAGGTCCGATACAATTGCATCTGGTGATAAATTAGTTAGCGCTAATGGCGTACTATTTTCATTTGGCTTCATTCCAACAGAAGTTGTTTGAATGATAAGAGAAAAGTGACCTAAATGTTCTTCAGCATCTGAAATAGACATAATATTAACTTCATTCATCAGCTTACCATCTAGTAGATCCTCTGCTTTTTCTATCGTTCGGTTTGTGACTGTAATATGCTTAACACCCAAGTGCAGTAAACTATAAAGGATCGCCCTAGCAGCACCGCCTGCACCGATAATCAAAATCTTTTCTTCTTCAATCGGATTTTTCAAAACATAGGATAAGCCCCTACAATACCCCATACCGTCAGTATTTTTACCGTACAGTTTTCCATTTTTATTGATAACTGTATTAACAGCTCCAATCGCTTTTGCCAATGGATCAATTTCATCTAAGTACTGCATAATTTCTACTTTTAGTGGAGCTGTAACATTAAATCCTTTTACAGTTGAACGAAATTCTGTCATAACTGATTCTAATTCTGTTATCCCAACTTCTTTTGCTGAATAGTGCCCCGGAATTTGATTAGAGCCAAACCATTCATTATGCATAGTTGGTGACATTGAATGACCAATCGGTTGACCGATTACATAATATTGGTCTTTCATTTCTCTTAGCCCCCAAATTATTCTTATATAATAGAATTACGTAGAGTTACAGCTACTCCTTTTGGTACATAAGCTATTATTTTTGCACCTGGTTCATTCACTGTGATCCAACCTAACCCTGAATAAACTATATCAGTTTTAGCATCTTTTATCATAAATTCATGCTTCACTAATTTAGGAAGTTCATTTATTTGTTCACCATATGGTGGAACTAATAATTCCCCAGCTTGTCTTTCATATAAATCATCAGCGTTTTCTTGTTTAGTACGATGAATTGTTAATTCGTTTGAGAAGTGACAAGTAAAAGAACGTCTTCCACCCTCTAAATAATCAAAACGAGCTAACCCACCAAAGAATAATGTTTGTCCCTCATTTAATTGATAAATCATAGGCTTAATTTCTTTTTTCGGTGTAATAATCTTTAAACCTTTTTTATCAACAAAATGAGCCATTTGATGATGATTAATAATACCAGGTGTATCAATTAGATCACTCTGATCATCAAGTGGGATTTGAATCATATCAAGTGTTGTGCCTGGAAAATGCGATGTAGTAATAATATTACTATTTTCTTCACTATAACGTTTAATCATTGTGTTGATAAACGTTGATTTCCCAACATTTGTACAACCTACTACGTATACATCCTTACCTTCACGATGCTTCTCAATACTTTCAGCTAATTCGTCTATACCAGTGCCTTTTACCGCACTAATTAAATGAACACCTGCAGGTTTAAGCCCCCAACGTTTTGCAGTTCCGCTCATCCATTGCGTAAGCTTATTTTTCTTAACTGACTTAGGAATTAAATCTGCCTTATTTCCTACTAATAATATTTTGTTATTTCCGACGAATCGATTAATTCCATTTAACCAGCTGCCAGAAAAATCAAAAACATCAACTACTTTGATAACAAGACAGTCCTTAGAGCCTATCCCATTTAAGATACGAATAAAGTCAGAATCAGTCAACTCTACATCTTGAATCTCATTATAGTTTTTTAAACGAAAACAACGTTGGCAAATAATCTCGTCTTTTTCTAATGAAGATGGAGGTGCATATCCAAGCTTGTTTTTATCCTCTGTTTGAATTTCAACCCCACAACCAATACATCTTACTTCTGTATTACTCACTTTTTATCCTCCCATTGTAGTAATCCTTGCTTCCTTAAAGATGAAAGAATTCTACGTTCTACCATTCGATTAAATCTTGTCCAAATTCCATCCGTGCTTGCAACCGGAACAACTAAAATAGTATGAATTCCTTGTCGATTGCCTCCAAATACGTCTGTAAGCAATTGATCTCCAATCATCACGACTTCATTTGACTTTAAATTCATTTGTTTATATGCCTTTTTATATGATGTAGCGAGTGGCTTACGTGCACGATGAATGAATGGAATTCCTAAAGGATCACAAAACTTTCCAACACGCTCAGCATTGTTATTCGATACAACCGTAATTTTAATCCCTGCATCATCCATGCTTTTGAACCATTTAGTTAGCTCTGGAGTAGCTAATGGACGGTCCCATTCTACTAACGTATTATCTAAATCCGTAATGATTCCCTTAATTCCTAAGCCTTTTAAATGCTCAGGCGTAATTGCATAAACATTATTAACAGTTTCACTCGGTAAAAATTTATTAAACATTATTACACCTCAATATATTCTTAAAATCGTTCGACAAATAACTACAACCATTCAAACTGTGGATAAATCTATACACATTATCCTTAGTCCAAGAACCTACCTTTTCAGAATATATAAACAAATTACCCACAACTTATCCACCTATTTCTGTGGATAAACGAACGATTGTTCTATTTTTAAAAATTTGATACAGTAAGTTTACGAAGAAATTCAAAAAACTTTACTCACTCGGAGGTGAATGCCCAACCGGGCAAAAAATATGTACAAATTAAATGATGAGTTGTTACTTGAGTCGTACAAAAAAGCTCTTGGTTTACAGCTTGATCCTGCTTTCATTTATTTAATTGAAAAAGAAATAAAACGAAGAGGATTAGATTTCTATATTAAAAAAACATCATAATCATTTTTATTATTTTCAATATATGCAAATAATACAAGCGAAATTAAAATACAAGCACTCTTTACAATAACAGAAAAAGAACCATCTTTCTATATGATGGCTCCCATTTCGTGAAAAAAAGTGCATACTTAGTGTAATTTACCAAGATTTTGACCAACTCTTATCGCTTCGCCGGATTGAAGTTTCAAATTTGGTGAAAAACTATTAGCTTCAAAAAGTAAAACAACTGTAGAACCGAAAGAAAAATACCCTACTTCTTCACCTTTTTTCATACGCTTTTCTTTTTTGGTTACTACGATTGTGTTAACAAACATAGCACCAACTTTAATCATCGCAACATGTTTATTGTTTTCAGAGCATAATACTTCTGAAATAACTCGATAATTTTTGGAAAGTGGATCTTTACCATACGTTAATCCTGCTTTATTCACGGGATAAGATTTAGCACCTAACTCGAATTGTGAAACAATTTCGCCTTCGATTGGGCTATGTATACGATGATAATGGCTAGGACTTAAGTACAATACCATATAATAACCCTCATCATATTTTTCTGCCATTTCCTTTGAACCTAACATCTCAATAATGCTATATGTCTTGCCTTTAACGACAAATTTAATATCCATTTCAATTTTCCCACAAGACTCTAACACACCATCTACAGGACAAGCTAATTCACTTTCACCAGCATGAATCGGTCTGACATTTTGTTTTAATTCTCTAGTAAACAAGGCATGTAAAGTAGGAAAATCAGTCTCTTTACTTTCATCCATATTTAAATTAAACGCTTTAATATAAGGATTAATAAACAGTCTACTAAATCTAGAAGTAGCAAACCTACGCAAAAGACCAGAAGTAAAACGATTATTCGTCAACTCTATAAACAAACGATAAAAACTTTGTTTCATCAATGTACTCCTAACTAAAATTATATATATAAATTTATAACATATTATTCCAAAACTAACAAAACCCTAAATGATCTTACTATTATTACTATCAATTGCTTATTCTTTTAATATAACTTGGACTCTCTACATCTTTGATCCTTGTATAAGGCTCCTGCCATTGCTACTATTACTATTCCCTTTTTCCTAATACCTTAAAAATCCCTATACTATACTTTACTTGTCACTAACTGTTCACCAAGATTTCACACTGAGTTCACATTAAGCTGGTAGAATACTGATGTAATATACATTAGGAGGTTGCCTATGTTGAAAGATCAAAGCTTAGGTGAGTGGACTAACACACTTTTAATATATAAATTTGCGTTAGATGAAATCAATACTAAAATTAGAATTTTAAATGAAGAATTTACTTTAACTCATAATCATAATCCAATCGAACACGTAAAATCACGCTTAAAAAAACCTGACAGTATAATGGAAAAGCTTGAGCGAAAAGGTTTAGAATTAACACAATATAATCTAGAAAATTATATGAGTGATATAGCTGGCGTTCGTATTAGTTGTTCCTTTATTAGTGATATTTATATGATCTATGAACTGTTAAAACAACAAGACGATATTTATATAATAGAAATAAAAGATTATATAAAGAATCCAAAACCAAATGGTTATAAAAGTTTTCATATGATTATTGAAATACCAATTTTCCTTGCTTCTGAAACGAAAAGAGTAAAAGTAGAAATCCAAATTAGAACCGTTGCGATGGATTTCTGGGCAAGCCTTGAACACAAGATTTTTTATAAATACAATAAACAAGTTCCAAAAGCAATTATCGAAAGCTTAAATGAAGCTTCCGCAACTGTAAATTCATTAGACTACAAAATGGAAATGATTAGAGATCAAGTAGAACAGTTGAATTGATTTGAGCAGGATTTTAGATAAGGTCTTAAGAAGATGATAGCTTCGAACCCTCTCTCTTCTTTCCTGTTAATCCCAAAATCAAATTAGAATTGAAGAAAACAAGGTATATCAACATACCTTGTTTTCTTAGTTTTGAAATTTAAAATAGGAACATTAAATAAACAATTACTAATGATGAAATGATCATTTTTTGGTTGATCTATCTATTAATGGTTTTAAATTTTAATATGTTAGAGCAATTTTATTGTTCCAATAACACTAGCTAATTTTTAGAAAAACAAATTCATTTGAATAGTTTATTAATCAATGTTCAATATTAATTACCTGTAAACTGGTTAAACAATTGTTAGGATACTCTTAGTAAAGGATATTTGATTAGTATTTATTGCAGATTTTTTTTGATGAATAAGTTGATTGGAACGAAAGGGGTGCTCGACTCCTAAGGGAAATGCGGGAAGCCTGAGACCCCGCAGGAACGAACGCGACGAGGAGGCTAAAGAATCTCGCCCCATGGAAAGCGAGCATCCTGTAGTGGAAATCAACCTCACAATACTCCTTTTACGAAAATTTGATAATTAATTGACAAGATTGTTTTTCAACAGTGCGAAAACAAGGTATATCAACATAACTTGTTTATACATTAATTATTTTTAAGTACCCTTTCAACTATCATATAATTCATTGAAACTCTCATATATTAAATAACAATGGTTTTAAAATAATTAGGCTCATTTATTCTATTTCTAGTTCTTTCAGCTTTAAATTTAAGATAAAATAGGATATGTTAGTATAAATATAAATTAGATTAACTAGAAAGTTTGTGAACATAGAACAAAAAATTGGAGGAGCCGATTTGGATAATGAATTAAACTATAAAACAATCATTCCAGAAAATATTCCGAATGAACGTAAGTCCGCCTTAAAAACCCTTGGCTACTATTTTTTAATATTTATTGTTGGGTTGAACTTACTAATCTTGATTGCTTCAATATGGGGTATGATTTTTGTTAATGTTGCAGATATAAATCTTACTGAAAAACAATTTAATAATCTTGTAAATACCGTTTCAATTTATTCGGATTCAATTTTTGGTGTCCTCAGCTTATTATGGCTATATTATTATACGAAGAAAAAAGGACTACTAACTTTAAGACGAATAAATATAAATGTGATTGACGTTGTAATCGTCTTAGGAGCATACGTGGTTCTTATGGCTTCTTCACAACTTCTTGATGTTATTTTTCAACATTTCAATTATTCAATTGCTACTCCAGATAACCAAAAAGCAGTGGAAGGCTTATTGCGAACTAATCCAATCCTTATGATTATATCAGCGGTAATTCTTGCACCAATTAAAGAAGAATGGATTACACGTAAGTTAATTATTGGTTCAATTTTTAAAAACTCTCCAATCATTGGATTAATTGTAAGTTCATTTGGGTTTGGTTTATTGCATATGCTTGCTGGCTTTTCAATCTATGCATTACTATCTTATTCTTTAGCTGGTTTAATTTTTGGTATGATCTATATCAAAACAAAAAAAATCGAAGTTACGATTTTTGCCCATTTTTTAAATAACTTAGTTTCAATTATTGCTTTTTTTATTGTAAACTAACAAAAAAACGCTCCTAGGGGCGTTTTTATAATGCATTTATGAGGTGTGAAATGAATTATTTATTAATACTAATCGGAGGATTTTTTGGAGCAATTCTTCGTTACATAATAGGTCTATCAATTCATCCACTTTCAAATGGATTTCCAATTCAAACATTTTTAATTAATATCATTGGATGCTTCTTTTTAGGTTTCTTTTTACCAATGGCAAAAGTTAAATTAAAACCTGAATATACTTTACTAATCGGAACAGGATTTACCGGAGCATTCACTACATTCTCTACTTTTTCACTTGAAAATGTAATACTGATGGATGAAAAAAAATTACTAGTAAGTTTAGTCTATATCATCTCAAGTTTAGTTGTAGGAATAAGTTTGGCGTATCTTGGTTTTAAAATGGCTGAAAAATTCAATAAAGTAAAAGGAGAAACCTCATCATGATTTTTATTGTTGGAATAGGTGGGGGGATCGGAGCAATTTTTCGCTATGCCCTTGGAAACTATGTTAATAAAAAAGTTAAAACAAATTTTCCTGCTGGAACATTCGTTATCAACATACTCGGATCGTTTATTTTAGGCTTAATAAACCATTTATATCTCGATAAATCGATTTCTATCACAATGTGGTTGTTTATTGGGATCGGAATATTAGGTGGATTTACAACCTTTTCTACATTTGGTTACGAAGCGATTCAATTATTACTGGCAAAAAAGTATAAAACTGCATTATCTTATATCATTTTATCTACTATTATTAGTATTTGCAGTGCATATATCGGTTTTCATATATTTAGATGAACCGGATTCTAAAACAAAAACCTCTGATCCCAGAGGTTTTTTATTTTCAAGTTTCACCAGCCGAAATCTAATGTTTTACCGGTTTCTGCATATGTTTTTACATTACTTAAAATCATTGGCCACGTAGATTTTGTATTTTCATATGATGGGTGATTTTCTGGCCATTGATCGTTAAGTAGTGTTAATTTTGTGCATTCACCCATCTCTTCAAGTGTAAGTGTAATTCTAGTTTCTAATGCAGCATGATTTTCACGGTAAACTGGGCCAGGATGTTCAGTATAGCTCATCATTTTGTGGGGTTCAAAAGCTAGTATTTCCCCATAAACATGCACTGTACGATCTCCATCTTCTCCTGGTCCAATATATTCATATTGTGCTCCGACTTCAAATGTTGATTTTAAAATGCAACCAAAAAAGATAGCCTTTGTTCCTTCTGGCGAAACAAATATGTTCCACACTTTTTCCGGTTTTGCTCCAATATAAAACTCATACTTAAGATCTTCCATTTTCTCATCCTCCATTCGTTTTATGTGTAGAATGATGAATTGACTCTAGATGTCACTTCCATTATATACCAAAAACGGTTCAACTTATTATTTCATTTGTTTTCAAGTATTTATATATTAAAATTAAATCGTACGAAATTTATTTAAAGCTCAAAATCAATTTTAATGAGGGGTGACAAGATGAATTTAACTTATGAAGTGATAGACGAGGATCACATTGAGTTATGTAGAGATTTATGTAATGAATTAATGACTTTTCAGAAGGCAAAAGCGAAGATAAAACCAGAGTTGTTTGATGGTATGAATTTCGATACACGCATGGTTCCTTCAGTTAGAAAAGCTATACATAATTATATTGTGATCGTAAAAGATGAAGATCAAATCGTTGGTTACGTTTATTCGAATATTTCTCCAAAAGAAGTATACTCAAGCGAATTTGCAACTTTTTTTGACCTTTCATCAGTCCATAAAAAGAATGTTGGTTGTTTATCTCAATTTTATATAAAAGAAGAATATAGAAAATATGGAGTAGGCTCTGTACTATTCAAAATGTCAATGAACTGGCTAAAACAATTTGATGATGTAGAGGATTATTTTATCTATGTTTCAAATGGAAATGAGAACGCTCTAGAATTTTATAAACGCAAGGGTTTTTCTGTTAGTCATACAATATTAGATGGTTTTATAACGGTTCTCAGAAGTAACGATCAATTTCAAAATATTTAAGAAAAGTATAAAAAAAGGTTTCTCAAAATATCTTTTGAGAAACCCTTTTATTTTTATTTACTATTAAAATGCCCAGTTACCATTTCTCATGATTGGTTCAACTGTACCATCTTCTTTAATTCCATCAATATTTAATTCCGCTGATCCGATCATAAAATCAACGTGAGTTAAACTTTGGTTGATTCCTAATTTCTCTTGCTCTTCTGATGGTAATTTTTCTCCATCCTTCATATTGTTTGGATATGCTTTACCTAATGCTAAGTGGCAAGAAGCATTTTCATCATATAATGTGTTGAAGAAAATTAAACCTGTATTTGAAATTGGTGAATCATGTGGTACTAATGCTACTTCACCTAGACGGCGAGCACCTTCATCAGTATCTAATAAATGTTGTAAAGTATCATAGCCTTTTTCAGCTGTGAAATCGATAACTTTACCATCTTTAAATGTTAAAGAGAAGTTCTCAATTAAATTTCCACCATAATTTAATGGTAAAGTCGCTTGAACAGTACCATTTACACCATGGCTATGTGGCATAGAGAAAACTTCTTCAGTTGGAATATTAGGATTAAACCATTTTCCATCTTCACTATTCGCTCCGCCACCTTTCCATACATGATTATCTACTAAATCTAGTTTCAAATCAGTACCAGGTGCTGTGTAATGTAAAGTTTTGTAACGCTTGTCATTTAATTCAACAACTTTTTCTTGTAAGAAATCGTTATGTTTAACCCAAGCTTCAACTGGATTTTCATTGTCTACTCGGCAAATTTTGAATACTGAATCCCAAAGTAATTCCATTGCTTTATCAATTGATTCATTTGGATAAACTTTTTCAGCCCATTCAACACATGGAATAGCAACGATTGACCAACGAATTCGGTCAGCCATCATGTATTCACGATAATTATGTAGTGCTTTGCTAGCTGTTTTATTAAAATTTGCAATACGTTTTGGATCAATCCCTTTTAATAATTCTGGGTTTGGTGAAATTACTGATAAAACAGCACCGCCATTTTCAGCTAATTCTTCCATAGCTGTTACTTTCCAGCCTGGGAATTCTTCAAAAACTTCATCAGGAGCTAGTTCGTATTTAGTACGAGTAATTACATCATCATTCCAATCGATGTTTACATTTTTAGCGCCAGCTTCGTAAGCGAATTTTACAACTTTACGAACGAATTCTGCAGCTCCGATTGGTGCATTTATTTGTAATGTTTGTCCTGGTACGATATTAACACCACTTTTTACCGCAAGTTCAGCATATTTCTCTAATGATTTTTCAAACTGAGACATTGATATCCCTCCATGTTTAACGAATTAAAAACCTAACCTACTAAATTATAATATAAAGTTCAGAAAATTGGTACATAAAAGAGACTGACTATTCATTTTTATTTGAAATGTCAGAGAGACCTTAGCAGATTAGCAAATGACTTGATTACTTGTCGCTATTTAAACAAAAAAAGCACTTTCGAAAAGTGCTTTTAAGTGTATAGATAAAGTCCTAAAAACTGATTTTTTATGAAACAATATACGTCTCATAACCATTAACATTTAAGAACTTTTCAGCTTTCTCTCTGTCATTTTCTGTTTGAAGGCTTATTCTTAGTACACCTGGTAAGCCTTCACGTGATTCAATTATCCTTAGATTCGTAATGCTTACTTGGTGAATCGATAAGATTGTCGTGATGTTAGCAAGCTCACCAACTCGATCTAAAACGTCTACATACAAATCAAAATAACTTGGGATAGCGCCATTTGCTTTTGCTGGCATGTTGTCTCTAAAATCTTTTGATTCCTTGAAATAGTGAAAGATATCTTCTTGATCCTGGCTTTCAACAAGCTGATACATTTGTTTCATATCATCAATCCAATTTGAAATTAATGAAAGCAATGTATCCCTATTTTGAATCACAATATCAGTCCACATTTTCGGGCTGCTTGATGCAATCCTAGTAATATCTCTAAACCCTCCGGCAGCTAAGGCTGTTACTAAAGGCTCATCCTTCGAATAAGATTTAACTTGTTTTACAAGATTAGCAGCAATTAGATGTGGAAAATGGCTTACCACTCCGGTGATTTGATCATGTGTTTCTTCATCAATTACAACGAAATGTGAACCTGTTCCTTTAAGCCATTCTTTTAATTCATCAATTTGATCATTTTGAGTATTTTCACTTGGTGTCAAAATAAAATATGCATTTTCAAATAAATGAACTTTTGCACTCTCGATGCCAGTTTTATGCGAGCCTGCCATTGGATGACCTCCAATAAAGCAATATCCTTTATCTGTAAGAGTCTTCGAATGCCTCATAATTTCACTTTTCGTACTACCTACATCAGTTAATATGACATCATTCTTTAGTTCATATTCACTTAACATATGTATATATTTTATTGACTCCTCAACAGGGCAAGAAAAAATGATTAGATGAGCCTTCTCGGCACAGTCTTTAAGCTGCACCGAGATTTCATCTAAAACTTGAATTCTTTTACCAATTTCAAGTTGTTTTTCGTTTATATCATATCCAATTATATTTACATCATGAACTTTTTTTATTGCCAAGGCAATTGAGCCTCCGATTAATCCTGTGCCAATTAAAAGGACGTTCTTTTTCAAGGCATTCACCGCCTATCCTTCATTAAGTAATATTATTTATGATTGTAGTTTTGCACGGAAGTCTTTTAACTCAAACATAAATTCTTCAAATTGTGGGATATTCATTTGTTGAGCTGAATCTGATAAAGCAACTGCTGGATCAGGGTGTACTTCAGCCATTACTGCATCTGCTCCAATTGCTAAAGCTGCTTTTGCTGTTGGTAATAGCAAATCCTTACGACCAGTAGAATGCGTAACATCTACTACTACTGGTAAATGTGTTTCTTTCTTCAGAATCGGTACTGCTGAGATATCTAATGTATTTCTTGTAGCTTTCTCGTAAGTACGAATTCCTCTTTCACAAAGAATAATTTGGTCATTTCCTTGCGAAATAATGTATTCTGCAGCATTAATAAATTCTTCAATTGTTGCTGACAGTCCTCGTTTTAATAACACTGGTTTATTTACTTGACCAACTGTTCTCAGTAAATCAAAGTTTTGCATATTACGTGCACCAATTTGAATGACATCAACGTATTCTAACGATCTTTCAACATCATTTGGATTTAGTATTTCACTTATTACTGCTAAATCAAATTCATTTGCCACTTCTCTTAAAATTTGTAGTCCTTCGTATCCAAGACCTTGGAAATCGTATGGAGAAGTTCTAGGTTTAAATGCACCGCCTCGCATCATTGTTAAACCTTGTTGTTTCATAGCTTGTGCTACTGCACGTACTTGTTCGTAGCTCTCAACTGCACACGGTCCCATAATAAATGATTGAGAACCATCACCAAGGACAATATCATTTTTCACTGTAACAATTGTATTGTCAGGCTTTTTCTTTCTTGAAACTAATAGAGCTTTTCTGTGATCATCCTCTTGTAGTTCTAAGCTTGCTTGGAAGATCGTCTTGAAAATATGTTGTAAAGTTGACGTTTCAAATGGTCCTTCATTCACATTTGCAATCATATCTAACACTTCACGCTCACGAACTGGATCGAAACGCTTAATACCATGTTTAATCTTTTGCTGACCAATTTCTTGAACAACTTTTCCACGCTCGTTTAATAATTCAACGATTTTTAAATTAATCTCATCAACCTTATCACGTAATTGCACTAACTCATTATTTGTACTCATTTCTTTTTCCTCCTCAAATTTTAAATGTCTATTCCAATACCACTTCTTTTATCAAGAAGTAAGTATGTAAAAATGAAAACAAAAAGTCCCTACTGAATAAACAGTAGGGACGAATTAATTAATCGCGGTACCACCCTAGTTGTGAACAAAAAATCTGTTCACCACCTTCATTTTGTTAACGATCAAAATGACCGTTTCTATTTTCAATAAATGAAATAGAAATTGCTCCAAGAATGTAATTCAGCATACCATTTGTACTGACTCGCAGCCTACGTCAGCTCTCTTAAACAGGGAAGTTATGCCTACTGTGCTCTTATCATCGCAATATATTTAATTGTCAAAAGATTCATTAAAAAAGTTATTAATGAGGATTATAAATCACTTTTAAATAGGCTGTCAATGCATTTTTTTTCTAAAATATGTAACGATTTAAAAAAAGATACATCACTATCGGATTGGTAGCGCTTACTATTTTCAACAAATTTTTTACACTGCTTACATTTTTTTTATGGTACAGACACACAGAATTTGTACATTACATAAATATATAAATAACAACTAACCTTACCTTCCTTAGGAGTGATTATATGACTGGTTTATTTACCGCCTTAAGTCTTTTCTTAAAAGAAGTGTTTGTGTTTGTTTCATATGTTAAAAATAATGCCTTCCCTCAACCTCTTTCACAAGCCGAAGAAACGCTCTATTTAAATCGTATGGCAAATGGAGATGGAGAAGCACGAAATTTATTAATTGAACATAATTTAAGACTCGTTGCTCACATTGTTAAAAAATTTGAAAATACCGGAGAAGATGCTGAAGATTTAATTTCGATTGGTACAATAGGTTTAATAAAGGCAATTGAGAGCTTTGTTCAAGGTAAAGGAACAAAATTAGCCACATATGCTGCTAGATGTATTGAAAACGAAATACTTATGCATTTACGTGCTTTAAAGAAAACAAAAAAAGATGTCTCACTTCATGATCCGATAGGCCAGGATAAAGAAGGCAATGAAATCTCACTATTAGACATATTAAAAACTGAGACGGAAGACGTAGTTGATCAAATTCAACTGAATATGGAATTAGAAAAAATCAAGCAATATATTAAGATTTTAGATGACCGTGAAAAGGATGTAATTATCCAACGATTTGGTATTGATATGGATAAAGAACTAACTCAACGTGAAATCGCAAAGAAATTAGGAATCTCAAGAAGTTATGTTTCGAGAATTGAAAAACGTGCTTTAATGAAAATGTACCACGAGTTTTTAAGAGCTGAAAAAGAAAAGAAAAAAGATAAAAAATAAACCACTAAAGATGAATATGACCTCCAATTGTTAGTCAAATCTACCAATTGGAGGGAATTCATTTTTAGTGGTTTTTAAGCTTGCTCTTCTTTTTGCATTTTGCGTTTAAAATAATTGGATGTCAGAAAGAAACCTAATGCAAAAATCAGCATTGTAAAAACGATACTCTCGACGATCAATATTTTATGTTGGGTTAATCCGTCCTTTGGAAGGAGAGTTCCGATATAGAAAAAAGTAGCCAATGCTGTTGTTATTGCTCCAAATGTTTTAAAATCATTAACCTTCGCCTGTAGCTTTTTAAAATTCATGAATACTACACCTTCCCTTCTTGTTTACTTAATTAACTTTAACATATTTTATACAAGAAAAGTGAAGGTAATTAAAGGCAGTATATGTAGAGATTAGTAAGTATAAGAAAAACTAAAGTCATAAGATAAGTATTGTCTTGTTGATTTCCACTACAGGTTGCTCGCTTTTGTCCACAGCTCTTATAGAATATTGAACACAGAAAAGAATCAAATAATTGATACAACTGAATAAAGTAATTTTGATTTATTACTATATCGCTAAAGTATAATAGCTTACTAATTAATTTTATTTCAGCTCAATTCCAGAGCATATTTAAACACAAAGAAGAAAGAGATTATTTAAAATCCCTTTCTTCTGATAAAAATAGAAGTTGTCAAATTAATAAGTAATCTCTTGGTGATTTCCACTACAGGATGCTCGCTTTCCATGGGGCATGAGCTGAGCCTCCTCGTTCCTGCGGGGTCTCACCCTTCCTGCATCTCCCATAGGAGTCGATCATCGTCCAATCAATTCATCTAAAAAAGTTTATATTACAAATTGTCTCTAAATCAAGGTTGTAAAATTCAATATAATATCATCATGAATTAGGCTAATAGAACCAAAAATAGAAGCATTTCCATTTAAAATCAAATAGTATTAAAAACTCCAAAATTCTCATACCAAGATTTACCTTTTATAAACAAAAATCATATTTTTATCAAAATTAATTATAAGTTATTTCAACCCATTCTTAATAAACTCAATCGTACGTTCAGTTTCCTGTTCTTCGTTCCAAAAAGGGGTATTTTCTAGGACGATTGAAGAGATAACTAAACCAATTACTGTTGAGATAATTAATCTTAGTACTGTCGGTATCGGTAATTCTTTTATTTGTCCTTTATCAATAAACGATTGTAATACACTAGCTACTTTGGGGTACATTTTATCTTTAAAGAGTCTTTTTAGCTCTTCTTGCATATCGTCTTGGAATGGCATTTCTTGTATGATTATTTTTACAGCTGCTTTATTTTTCTTTGCAAATTCCATGCGATTTTTAATAAGCGCATTAAGAAAATCTTCAAATGTTTCGTATTCTAAATGAAATACTGCTTTAGAAAAACGATCCATTTCAAAAGGAGCAATTGTTTTTACTAATGTCGGTTTGATAATACTTTTTAGTAAATCCTTTTTTGTTTTAAAGTAACGAAAAATAGTACCTTCAGCAACATTTGCTTTTTTGGCAATTTCATTAGTAGAAGTACTAACAAAACCTTTTTCTGCAAATATTTCAATTGCAGCTTCAAGAATTTTTATTTCTTTTTCATTCATTTCTTGTAATTTTTCTTCTGGAAAAAACTCTTCTAATTTAATTGGTAACACTCCTTAAATTGAACGCTGTTTCTTTAAAGCAACTATATTTAAAGAAATAAATACGATTGAAAATCCAAGTAGGATCAGTAATTGAATTACAACATCTGAAAGCGACTGTCCTTTTATCATAATACCTCTAAGCGCTTCTGCTCCATATGTCAGTGGTAGAATACCCCCAATAAATTTGAACCAATTTGGTAAAAACGCTGTTGAGAAAATACCTGAAAAAAGAATTTGAGGGACTGCAATAACTGGAATAAATTGCACAACTTGGAATTCATTATTTGCATAGGCAGATAACAGCATTCCAAGTGTTAGAGCAGTTAGAGATAATAAAATATTAACTACGCAGACTTCCCATGCACTTCCTACATTATACATATCTAACACACTGATTGAAAAGACTGTTATAATGATCGATTGAATTAAAGCAAAAAATCCAAAGCCTAAAATATAACCAACTACTATTTCCCATCTTTTGACTGGCGTAACAAGTAATCTTTCAAGAGTTGTTGTTAATCTTTCCCTTACAAAAGAAATACCAGATAAGATAAATACAAATAAGAATGAGAAAAACCCAATAAAAATTGGTCCAATTGAATCAAATGATTCCATATTTTTACTACCATAAATTGGGTCCATTACAATTTTAAAATTCGAAGGTGTGTTTTCTTTAACTGCTGATTGAATAGCATCCATTACTGCAGTTGTTCTTGCCTTATCAGTCCCTTCAATTTGTACAACTATTTTCCCTGCTTTAAACAAAACAGCACCATCAAGATCCATGCTTTTTAACTTATCTTCTATGTCTGAAGGATTTACATTCTTTACTTTCGCATAATCTTTCACAATTTGCTCAAATGCTGGAGGTGCATCTACAAGGGCTAAAGTTGGTTTCGTATCATCCTGTTTTAAGATATACGAAAATAAAAACAATAATACGATAGGAGCAACAAAAATCATTGCAAGAGATCTTCTATCTTTTAAAAATTGTTTTATTATTCGTTTAGAAATTGCAAAGACTCTCATGAGCTCACCTCAGTATTAAAATATAGGTCTTCGATTTTACCTGTTTTTGATTGCGAGATTAAATTTTCAGTAGTATCTAAAGCAATTAATTCTCCTTCTCTAATTAATCCGATCCGTTCACATTTTTCAGCTTCTTCCATGATATGGGTTGTAATGATGATTGTAGTACCTTGCTTTTTCATCTCAAAAAATTGATTCCAAATTTGCTTTCTTAGTACTGGATCAATTCCAACTGTTGGTTCATCAAGGATTAGTAATGTAGGTTTATGGAGGATTGAAATGGCAAGAGAAAGTCGTTTTTTCATTCCTCCAGAGTATTGATTAACTTGTTTGTTTAATGAATCCTCTAAACCAACGATTTGAGCTACTTCTTGAATTCTCGACTTAAGTTCTTTGCCTTTTAAATTATATAGAGCACCGAAGAAATTTAAATTATCAGTTCCTGTTAAATCGCTATATAATGCGTCAGATTGCCCCATGTAACCTATAGACGGAAGGACAGAAAAATTAGGCATTTTTTTGTTGTAAACTAGTACCTCGCCTTTTGAACTTTTATCAATTCCAGCTACTAATTTTATTAAAGTTGTTTTCCCAGAACCTGATGGGCCTAAAATCCCAAAAATTTCACCTTCTCGGATGTTCATTGAAATATTTTTTAGCACAGCTCTTTTTCCAAATAAACGATCGACTTTCTGGATTTGAACTACATCGCTCATCGTAATCCTCCGTTCAAGTATATTTACAATCTATATTATTCAAAATGAGTGAGTACTCACTCTATACTTTCATCTTAGTTCATCCTTTACGATCAGTCAATAAAAAGTGAGTACTCACTCAATCATACTATAAAAAAAGGCTGCTAGGGCTGGTTATCCGCTTGGTTTTATAATAGCACCAATATATCTGCACCTTGAAACTCGGAAAGTTCTTTAATCGTAATACTCGAACTTGGTGTTATATCAATTACATAAACAAGGCAATGAAGACAATATTCCACCTCTACACTATATTGCACCCAAAACGCCTCCATTACAAAAAATAAAATGTATAAACAATATTTTAGAAGTATTTATTATTTGTGTATAACTTCACAAATATCATTGACATTTTCAAAAACAAGGGTTATATTACTGATGTGGTCAATCGCCGATTACATTTGTCGCCGATTATTCAATACTACACGAGGAGACATAATTAATGAATAGAATACTTGTAATAAATGCACATCCAAATTTCAATTCTGAAGAGGTATATAGTGTAAATGTATTAAATCATTTTAAGAACACACTTAAAAGTAAGGACCCTTCTGCAAAGATTGAGCAAATTAACTTGTATAACGAATTTATACCTAATGTAGATTCAAACGTTTTATCTGCCTGGGGAAAATTAAGTGAAGGTATTCAACTTAACTCAGATGAAGCTCGTAAAATAGAAAGAATGAATGAGATATTAAAGCAATTTAAAGAGATAAAGCAGTATG
This sequence comes from Bacillus sp. FJAT-25509, assembly GCF_001420605.1. Taxonomy (GTDB): domain Bacteria; phylum Bacillota; class Bacilli; order Bacillales; family Bacillaceae_G; genus Gottfriedia. The sequence goes on along the minus strand of NZ_LJIZ01000021.1, from coordinate 263,108 downwards.
TAATCGCCTTCCCACTTCATAATTTCAATATTCCATCTAAATTAAAAGATTATATGGATAATATTCTAATTGCGCGTGAGACTTTTAAGTATACAGAAGACGGTTCAGTAGGGTTACTTTATGATGATCGAAAATTATTAGTCATTCAAGCCAGTGGTGCAATTTATACAAATGATGATTGGTATACAGAGGTTGAGTACGCTCATAAGTATTTAAAATCCATGTTTAATTTCTTAGGTGTTGAAGACTATCAAATAATAAGAGCACAAGGCACAGCTTTGTTAAAAAGAGAAGAAATATTGGCTAATGCATATAAGGAAGCTGAAGATGCTGCAATGCGTTTTATAAAATAATTGAAAAAATTTAGACTTAAGAACTATTAAGGATATGTCATTTTAAAAATGGTATCAATGAGCAAAAACGGCATACTAAATAATCAAATTAAATAATTAAATTCATAATTAGTGAGGTTAACATAAATGAAAATTGTAGTAGTTGGTGGTACTGGATTTATTGGAACTAAAATAGTTAGCAAACTTCGTGAGACAGAACATGAAATTATTGTAGCATCACCTTCCTTAGGGGTTAATACAATTACTGGTGAAGGACTTGTTGAAGTACTTATGGGCACAGATGTTGTAATTGATGTAACTAATTCCCCTTCATATGAAGACAACGTCGTATTGGACTTTTTTGAAACTTCTACTCGAAATATTCTTGCTGCTGAGAAAATTACCAACGTAAAACATCATGTTCATTTATCGATTATAGGTACGGATGGTCTTCTTGAGAGTGCATACTTCCGTGGTAAAATGGCTCAAGAAAAATTAATAAAAGATTTTAGTATCCCTTACACGATTGTTCGTACAACACAATTCTTTGATTTTATTCTGACTCTTACAGATTTATTTACCGATGGAGACACTATTCGTTTACCTGATTCGTATAATCAGGCAATATCCTCTGAAGATGCTGCAGAAGGCATAGTCGACTTTGCACTAAGTACACCAGTAAACGGTATTGTTAATTTAGCCGGACCAGATCGAATGAAATTTGCTGATTACGTAAAGGCTTACTTAGAAAGTAAAAGTGATATACGTAAAATTGAAGCAGACGAAAAAAATCTATACTTTGGTGCAAAACTTGGCGAGTTTTCGTTAGTTCCTACTCTAGAAGAAACTCTGCATACTGCCCCAACACATTTTAAAGATTGGCTTAAAGAAAAATAAGATATTAATACCTGCTTTAGTTTAAATCCCTATTTTTAAGTTTAGACTTCAATAACAAAGTAAAAAAATGTATGGAGCAATAGCTACCATACATTTTTTATTTTAATTTCACACTCTATTTTTCTACATTACAAAATAGATTTTCTAAAGAAAGATGCCTATAAGGCATCTTTACTTAAAAGATTTATAACGCTTTAATCATTTCCTCAACCATTAATGTTGAATTAACAGCTGCCGTATGAAGGAATTGATCAAATGAAATATTTGATTCTTTACCTGCAATATCTGACAATGCTCGTGTTACAACAAATGGTACTTTAAAAGCATAACAAACTTGAGCGATTGCAGCTGCTTCCATCTCTACAGCATATAGATCACCAAATTTCTCTTTTACAAAGTCTACTCGTACTGGATCATTCATAAATGAATCACCAGTTACGATTAATCCTTCAACAACTTGGATACCATTAATTTTTTCAGCGCATTTTTTAGCGATAGACTTTAATTTGTCATCAGAAGGGAATGCAGCTGGCATACCTGGAACTTGACCATATTCATAATTGAACGCGGTAACGTCTACATCATGATGACGCACTTCAGTTGAGATAACAACGTCTCCTACATTTAAGTCAGTATGAAGTCCGCCTGCAGATCCTGTGTTAATAACAACATCTGGCTGATATTTTTCTAAAAGAATTGCTGTTGCCATTGCGGCATTAACTTTACCAATTCCAGACTTTAATAAAATTACTTCTTTACCTTCGTATGTACCTATATTATATTCTGAGCCTGCAACTTCTTCTTTTCTCAGGTTGTCTAATTTATCACGTAATACATGTACTTCTTCTTCCATTGCTCCAATAATAGCTAATTTCATTCTTTAAATTCCCTACTTTCTCTTTCAAACTTTAATCATTTTACCATATAGAGACATATCATTCATCTTTAAGAATGCGTACAACAAAAAACACTTTAAATTTTAAAAGTTTCCTAAAAAGGCGTTCGCTTTCCATGTGGCGTAACCTTATCGTTTGATCCCATAGAGACTCAAACTTTTTAGCTTTTAATACTTTAACTCTTTTACTTCTTGTACCAAAATAGGGAGCCAGCCTTCTTTTACAACCCAATGTAAGTAAATGACATATTTATAGCTTAAGTCGTTTGTGGCAACGTATACATTTATACTTTGCTGATCGTATCCTTGACTAATATGCCAAATTGAATAATCTTCTTTTGTTAAAGAAATCGCATTTGATACTGCTTCTTCCATTTCATAAAAGTCCTGAGACATATGACTATAATGAACTTTATGTGGCTCAACTTGTCTTGTTTTATTAGGTGTCCATTCTTTTACAGTCGATTCTATAATATTTTCATCATTTATTGAATCTTTAATAATCTCATTTACTTTTTCTCGATATTTCGCTTGATAAGGATTCGGTATATCTGTCATTTGCTTTGGTTCTTGAGCAATCGTAGTAATCTGAGCTTTTGCAGTATTAGGCTCTATCTTTTGTTGGTTGATGATTGGTAAAGTTATTTTTATCCCTAAATAGATGATTCCAAAAAGAAGTGGAATAAGTAGTATTCGGAAAAAATAATTTCCTCTTCGTACTCGTCTTAATTTTTGGACCCTTTTGTTTGATTCAATTGAAGACATTGACAAAATCCTCCAAAAACAACTAATTTTTCCCTATTTTAACATAGAGTTAATTAATTAAAAATAGCTATTTTGTGTGGTTTTTATCAAAGTTATATATAGATTTTATTAAACTTGTAACAGTGTCAGAAGTAGATGTAACTTCGTTTGGAACATTTAAACTAACAACTGCGAATGCATACCTTGGCTTATCATATGGAAAATAACCTGCAAACCATTTGTTTTGTTCGACTATTTTACCATCTACTACTTTTGTTTCCGCTGTACCACTTTTCCCTGCTAAAGTGTAAGGCAAACTAGTATATCGATTTCCCGTTCCTTTCGCATCCGTAACTACACCTCGAAGTAACTCTCTTAATTTTTGCATTGAATCTGGAGCTAGATAATCATCAGCTAATGTCTGTTCTGGGAATTTAAACATTTCTGTACCATTTTTATATACTACAGAATCTACTACTTTTACTTGTTTTGGGCTTCCACCTCGCGCAATGGTAGCCATCATATTAGCTACAGCTAAAGGGGATACTTTCACATCCTGTTGTCCAATGGATGTATTTAAGAGCTTATCACTTAAAGAGTTTCCTACAAAATATGTTGGTTTCCCTTCATTTTGAAATTGACTAAAACTAGATTCATGATAGACAGATCCTGTCCATCCTACTGGACCATCTAAACCTAGCTTTTTGGCATAGGCTTGAAACATATCTTTATTTTTTAAAGTTAATTGCTTACCTAATTGGCCAAATGTGTAATTACAACTTTCATAGAAACTTTGTTGAAAAGTTAAATTACCTTTTCGCTTTTTCTCTTCATCTTCGTATTTACCGACTAGATTATTATTGCAATTATACATTTGATTTTCTTTCACAATACCTTGATCTATTGCAGCAGCCGCTACAACTGTTTTAAAGACGGAACCGGGTGTACTAGCTAATAATGCATAATTAGTCGCAGTATTATCATTTGAAGAAAATAAATTTTGGAAATTCATAGTTGGTCGACTAACCATTGCTAATAAATTGTTCGTCTTTACGTCAATTAACACTGCAGCACCTTTTTGAAGTTTAGCTTGGTCAACAGCTTGTTCTAAAATTTGTTGTAAATCTTTATCTAGTGTAGTAGAAAGGGAAACAGGATAAAATGGATTACTAGGTTTTGCATATTTGACTTCATTTCCAAACATCGGTTTACCTAAATTATCCACGTGAAGCATTAAATTAGATGTGCCATCAGATTTTAAGAAATCTTCAAACTGAGCTTCTAAACCAATTACCCCAAATTCTTTAGGCTTATAATTTCGATCACTTTCATACTGTTTTTCATATTGTTCTTTATTTTCCCTAGCTATTCCAATTAGGTGTTCTGCCAATTGTTTATCGTCTTTGTCTTGAGACAGCATGGAAATTAATCCAGAAACATGTAAATTATTTATTTGATCAATTTGTTCAGATGTTAATGTTTTTGTCATTCCTTCTAATGTAAAAGGTTCTTTTTTACCATTAAACTGATCTTTAATTTTTGCAACCGGTACTCCTGTAATCGACGATAAGTTATCAATTGGCCAATCGATTGTTTTTAAAAATGGAAATAAAATAACTTTTGGAGTGTAAGCTGCACTTAATAATTTTCCATTTCGGTCTAGTATTTTTCCACGTCCATTATCAATCCGAAACTGAAATGTTCTTTGAGCAACACTTCGTTCAATTAAATTTACCTTTTGTGGGCCAAAATTCTTTTGATGAAGTACACTAATATCTAAACATCTGTATGCGATTAAAGAAAATAGTAATGAAAATATAATTAATATGGCTTTTATCCGTCTATGCATATAAAAAACACCTCATCTACAGTGTAGACGGGGTGTTCTTTTTTCAAACAATTAAATTGTTAAACAAATCAAATTATTTAACAGCAAGGATTCTTACTTGCATATCTCCACCTGGAGTATTAACTGTCACTTCTTCACCAACAGTTTTGCCTAATAAGCTTTTTGCGATTGGAGAATCATTTGAAATTTTACCTTCAAATGGATCAGCCTCAGCACTACCTACAATTGTGTAAGTTTCTTCGTCACCAGCTGGTAATTCTAAGAAAGTTACAGATTTACCTAAAGTTACTGTATCTGATGCATCATTATTTTCTGTAATAATTTCAGCATTACGGATCATATTTTCTAAAGTTGTAATACGACCTTCAACAAATGCTTGCTCATCTTTTGCAGCATCGTATTCAGAGTTCTCTGAAAGGTCACCAAAGCTACGAGCAATTTTAATACGCTCTACTACTTCAGCACGCTTTACTGTTTTTAAATTTTCTAATTCTTGTTCTAATTTTTGTTTCCCAGCTAAAGTCATAGGGAATTTTTTTTCGTTAGCCATTTTGTACACTCCTTTTAGTATCCACCGTTTCTTTTATGTAGAACTTCTAAATATCTGTTTATACAATGTAGTTGTACAAACAGTGTATGAGAATAATTAATGAAACATTCAACTTATGAAAACGCATTCTTTTATATAGAAAGATGAAGAAGTGAGTGCTTCTCCATCTTTCCAAAATTATTTTTAGGAATTATTCTCTCATATGAACGTATTATAATACACTTACTCTTTCAAGTATAGTCTGAATTTTTGTAGCCATTAAATCGATAGCCACAAAGTTCTGACCACCTTCTGGTATGATAATATCTGCGAATTTCTTAGATGGTTCACAGAATTGATTATGCATAGGGCGTACAACATTCACATATTGATCTACTACAGAATCAACTGTTCTTCCACGTTCTTTTATATCTCGTTGTATTCTACGAAGGATTCGTAAGTCAGCATCTGTATCTACAAATATCTTTATATCCATTAAATCACGTAAACGCTCGTCTTCTAATACTAGAATACCTTCTAAAATAATAACTTCTTTTGGCTCTACAGGGATTGTTTCTGAAGATCTTGTATGAATTGTATAGTCATATACAGGTTTTTCAATTGCTTTGTATTGCAATAAATCTTTTATATGCTCAATAAACAAATCATTATCAAATGCTAATGGATGGTCATAATTTGTTTTCAATCTTTCTTCCATTGGTAAATGCGTTTGATCTCTATAATAAGAATCTTGCTGAATCATTAAAATTGAATGACCTTTAAATTGATCATAGATTGCTTTTGTTACAGAAGTTTTACCAGAGCCAGTCCCTCCAGCAATTCCAATTACAATGGGCTTATTCCCCATACTTCAATCCCTCTTTCTTATCAAACTAACTTTTTTCTCATCATGTTGTAAGGATAAACTTTTTGATCCACTTTAATTTTTACGATTTCTAATGGATGTCTTGCAGCGTCTACTTCTGTTCCTTCTTCATTAACAATTACACCAACTGTTTGTTTGAAGTTGTCCATTTCAGGTCCAAAGAATTCAATTTGGTCACCTGGTTTGAAGTAGTTACGTTGTTGGATTGTTGCGATACCAGTTTCATCATCATAGTCTAATACAAGACCTGCAAAATCATACGTTGTTTTTTTGCTATGATTTCCATACATTTGCTCTTTCATTCCTGGAAGTCCTTCAAAGAATGAAGAAGCAGTGTCACGATTAGCACATTTATCTAGTTCTTCAACCCATTCTTCTTTAAATTCAAAGTTTTCTGGGTCAGCACAATATGCATCAATTAATTTACGATAAACAGATACAACAGTAGCTACGTAATGGATTGATTTCATACGTCCTTCAATTTTTAAACTATCTACACCCATTTCAATAAATTTAGGAATTGAACGTAATAAGTTTAAATCTTTAGGGCTCATTGCAAATGGAGCATCTTCTTCAGCAAATAAAGCATTTTCTGAAGCATCAGGATTTTGTGACTCAGTTTGAACTAAATCGTAATCCCAACGACATGATTGACAACATCCACCACGGTTTGAATCACGTGCAGTCATATGATTACTTAAAGTACAACGGCCAGAATAAGCAATACACATTGCTCCATGAATAAATGTTTCAATTTCAACATCTACTTTTTCTTTGATTTCTTTTATTTCTTCATAGCTCGTCTCACGTGCTAATACTAATCGATGTAATCCTTCTTCTTTCCAGTATTGTGCAGCACGATAATTTGATAAAGATTGTTGTGTACTTAAATGCACCTCTAATTTAGGAGCAGCCTCTTTACATGTTTCAATAATATATGGGTCAGCTACAATAATACCCGTTACTCCTGCAGCTTCAATTCCTTGTAAATATTCAACTAATCCGTCCATGTTTTCGTTATGAGCAAATATATTTGTTGTTACATAAATTTTCGCATTAAATTTGTTTGCAAATGCTACCCCTTCAGCCATTTCTTCTATAGAGAAGTTATCTGCATTCGAACGTAAACCAAACTCTCTACCGCCGATAAATACAGCATCTGCGCCGTATCTTACTGCAATTTTTAATTTTTCTAAATTACCAGCCGGTGCTAATAGTTCAGGTTTCTTCACGATTACACGTTTGCCATCAACTATTTTATCTAATTGTCCAATTGCCATTATTAATCCTCCTCTTTAATACAGGACTAAGGTCCAAGGCTCTAAAATACGGCTTTTCCTGCACTAGAATTCCTTGGCTGTCCTAAAATATCCATGATTTAATCTTGCTTCTATTAATACACCGTTTCTTTAAAGAAGAATCCTGTGTCAAGTGGTCTATTTACAGGTTGGATTGCTTCGATTTTGTCGAAAAGTTCGTCTTTAATATCTTCGTAAGCTTCACGATCTTCTACACATAGATCAATAGCTTGTCTGTATAGTTTTGTTACTTCAATGATATACTCTGAAGATTTTAAGACTCCGTCAATTTTGAATGAATCAATACCTGCATCAACTAATTCTTCTAACTCGTTAACAATACAAATATCATTTGGACTCATAATATGAGTTCCATTTTGATCTTCAAAAATTGGATATTTATTATTACGTTCGTGGTCAACTAGGAACATATTTTCTTCATATTTCTTTTGTTGAACGATCTCTAAATTCTTTCCTTGGTATTCAAAATAGTTACCGACAAGTGAACGTTTTGATTGGAACATAGCAGTCATCCCATGTACTTGTACTTCGATTTCTACTTTAGCATTTTCTTTAATTTCAGCGACAGCTTCAAAGCTTAACTCTCTAGCTAATACCGCACGTTTAGATCCACGTTTTCCCCAGTAATTACATGTAAACCAGTTTGTTGCCGTTGTTTCTGTGTTCCAATGTAATTGCATATTAGGTGCAATCGCACGTACAGACATAAGAACTGCAGGATCTCCGAATACAATTGCATCCACATTTGCATCTCTTAAAAAAGCAATATAATCTTCAATTTCATCAAGAATTTCATTATGGTAGACGCCATTCATCGCTACATATACTTTTACATTTTTTTTATGTGCAATTTCTACTGCTTCTTTTACAGCTTCACGATTAAATTCACCCGCTAAGCGTAATCCGAAACGTTGTTCACCAATAACAAAAGCGTCTGCACCAGCATCAGCTAATTTATCTATATCATTTAGGTTAGTTGGCGTAACTAATAATTCAGGCTTAATCATTATTAACTCCCCTTTTCTTACTAATAGCAACTCCATCACCAATTGGTATAATTGTCGAATCATACTTAGGGTGATTCATTAGCCATTCATTGTAATTTTGAATCTTTTTTATTAAAGCTTTCTTGCGTCGATCATCAACAAGATCCGCACTTTCAGCAACTTGGCCTTTAAATAAAACATTATCTGAAATGATAACACCTCTGTCTGATAACAAAGGCTCATATAATTCAAAAAATCGTTTATACTGAGCTTTAGCTGCGTCGATAAAAATAACATCATATTGTCTGTTTACAGGCAACTTTTCTTTTAAAAGTAAAGCATCACCTTCTAAAAGTAGAATTCGATTGCTGTAATCACTTCGCTCAATAAACTCTTTTGCTTTTCGAATTCTCTCTGCATTTCGCTCCATTGTAACAATCTTCACATTTGGAAACTCTTTTGCCATTCGAATACTTGAATAGCCTATTGCACTGCCAATTTCAAGAATGGAAGTTGGCTGTATTAAATAAAGTAAACCAAGCATAAATTCCATACCTGCTTTATCCATTATCGGCACATGATGCTCAAATGCATAAGTTTCCATTTCTTCTATAAAAGGTTCTCTATGTTTATAAAAATTCGCCAAGTATTGACGAACTAAAACGTCATTCATTGCTTATAAAGCCTCCAATAGAAATACAACCTTGTCAAAAACAAGGTGTAAGTAAAATTTCTTTGTATCTGAATTTTTTTAGACCCGTAATATTCTAACATAAAAAAAAGACCCTTGGCTAGTACCAAGAATAGTTACAACGCTTTCACTATTTTTTAATTTACAAAATTCCTCAGTAGACTATTTATACTACTGAGGAATTTAATATTTTCATTTTAAAAAAAGTAATAAATTGGCAGCAAGATAGAGTAATCGACGTTGTTGCCAATTTAGGAATCAAGTATAAGTGCAACTACGTCTCTGGCTTCGCAAAAAAGGCTTGTCAATCGACGATTTTACTATATTATACAAGTATTTCCAACTTTTTATTTTATATGCTTTTCTTTTTCAGTATTGTGTTCTGCTAACGACTTTGTAAAGATTACTTTACCTGTTTTATCAGCAAGGAAATATAGATAATCTGATTTAGCAGGCTTTAGAGCAGCTTCTATACTATCAACGCCAGCACTTGCGATTGGTCCTACTGGTAACCCTTTAACATAGTAAGTATTATAAGGAGATTTAACTTCTAAATCTTTATATAATACGCGTTCTTTATGTTTACCCAGTGCATACAAAACTGTCGGATCCGTTTGTAATGGCATTCCTATTTTTAGTCGGTTATAAAACACACTTGAAATTAACTTTCGATCTGTTGTACCAGTGGCTTCTTGCTCAATTAATGAGGCCATTGTTAATGTCTGATGAGGAGTAAGCTTTTGGCTACTCATTTCTGTTTTATATAGGTCTAATGTTTTCACTGTTTCATTTAACATTGGTGTAATTATTTCCTCTAAACTTGGAGTATAATCCCCATACATATAAGTTGAAGGATATAAGTACCCTTCTAATGGATAGCGAATTCCTGGTTTAAAAACATCATTCGTTATTAATTGCGGAAACTTTTTTTGTAGTCCCTGAATAAATGTTTTATCATTCAACTGTTTTAGTACAGCTGCTTGATCTAATTTAAAACCTTTTGCAATAATCGCTGCGATTTCGCTTAATTGAGAACCTTCAGGAATCATTAAATCCTTTACAGCAACTTGATATTTACCACCTACTTGTAAGTGATTAATAATCGTTGCAACTCCTTGATTTTCGCTAAAATGATAATTCCCTGATTTTAGACTAGCGTTGTTATGCAACTTCACATATAGTTTAAAAATTGAAGTATTTTTTATTAAGTTTTTCTTTTTTAATATTGCTGCAATATTATCAACAGAGCTTCCTTGAGGAATTGATACTAATTTAATTTGTTTATTTGCTGAATTAACTGGTTTTAACATATGTTTATAAGTTGCAAAACCCGCTCCAACTACGACAATACAAGCAATAATTAAATATGTAAAAATAAGCATAATCCTGCTTTTTTTATTTGTATTCTTGTATCCATTTTTATCAAAATCGTTAAATGACAAACTTATCTACCTCCTTTTCCACGTTATAGTATACTACAAATATGTACTAAATCGGCAATTTTCTACATAAAAAAAATGCTAAACACTTTTATAAGCGATTAGCATTTTTAAATCCAGAGATATTATTCTCCTTCTTCTTCGTCAAAGAAAGTGTTTAATACTTCTTCAACCATTTCCCACTCTTCGTCAGATTCGATTGGATATAACTCTCCATCTTCACCATCTTCTGCAGGAATGAAGCTAGATGCATGGTAGATTGGGTCTCCATCTTCATCAAACTCTTGTCCAACTGGACTATAAATTACGTATGATTTACCATAATCATCTGATTCAAAAGTCATGATAATATTACAAAGAATCTCATTACCTTCCTCATCGATGATTGTAATTTGTCTGTCTTCACCGTGTTCCATTTATATCACCTCTATTATTTTAATCCTTTTATGTATTAGTATAAAAGTGAAGAGGTGGAGGGGCCGCACAAAAAGTTATTTCTGCAAATACCATTGTTGTCGGCCAATCTCCATTCTTCTTTATCACTTTATACTATCTAAGTAGTTTTGTAAAATAACTACTGCTGCCATTTTATCGATTACTTGTTTTCTTTTCTTGCGACTTACGTCAGCAGAGATTAGAAATCGTTCGGCTGCCATTGTTGAAAGTCTTTCATCCCATAGTATAACCGGAAGATTGAATTCTTCTTCAATCATTTTTCCAAAACGCGTACATGCTTCACCGCGTTCTCCAATACTTCCGTTCATATTTTTAGGTAAACCTACCACTACTTTTTCGATTTCGTAGCTGTCGATGATTTCTTTTAGTCGGTCTAGTCCAAATTTCTGACGTTCTTCATCAATTTTGACTGTCTCAATACCTTGAGCCGTCCAACCAAGAGCATCACTTACAGCTACACCAATTGTTTTAGTACCTACATCTAGCCCAAGTGCTCTCATTAATTATTCTCCACGATGTTGTTGTAAGTAAGATTTAACTAATTCCTCAATGATTTCATCACGTTCTAGTTTTTTCATCATACTTCTTGCGTCATTGTGACGAGGAATGTATGCAGGATCACCTGATAATAAGTATCCTACTATTTGATTGATTGGATTATAGCCTTTTTCTTGTAACGCGTCATGAACCTTTAACAAAACTTCATTAACTCGTATATCTTGACCTTCATCTTGCAAACTAAACTTCATCGTTTTATCAAATGAATCCATACAAAGCACCCCACTTATCCGTATATTTTTAGCTAATTACATTGTACCATTTTTATTACGCAGTTACGAATCAGCTAAAAAATTTTATATCTGTTATTGTACACGATTTTTATATTATTTTGAAATCGTGTTCATCCATTTTTCAACAAAAGCAACAGCTTCGTCTAATTTCGAAGGATCTTTACCGCCAGCTTGAGCCATATCAGGACGGCCTCCGCCTCCTCCGCCACAAATTGAAGCAGCTTCTTTTATTAGATTTCCTGCATGATATCCTTGACTTACTAAATCTTTTGTAACACCAGCAATTAAGTTTACTTTACCTTCATTAGCAGAACCAAGTAATACAACAACAGAACCAATTTTATTTTTAAGGTCATCAACCATTGTGCGGAGACTATTCATATCTGCTCCATTTACTTTAGCAGCTACAAATTTTACTCCATTTACTTCTTTTACGTTATTACTAATATTTCCTGCTTCAATATTGCTTAATTTTGAAGAAAGTGATTCATTTTCTTTTTGAACTTGTTTTAAATCTGATTGTAAAGTTTCAATACGAGTAACAACGTCTTTCGTATTTGATTTTAATAGACCAGCTGCCTCTTTTAGTTGGCCAATTTGTTCTTGCATATATTCGTAAGCTGATTTGCCAGTTACTGCTTCAATACGTCGCGTACCAGCTCCAATTCCTGACTCAGAAATTATTTTAAATGTACCGATCGATGCTGTGTTATCAACATGACATCCACCACATAGCTCAAGACTATAATCTCCAACTTGTACTACTCGTACTACATCCCCATATTTTTCACCGAATAATGCCATTGCTCCCATTGCTTTTGCTTCAGCAATTGCTTTTTCAGAAATTTGAACTGGGATGCTTTCCCAAATTTTTTCATTCACAATTTTTTCAATTGTTTCAAGCTCTTCAGACGTTACTTGACCGAAATGCGAGAAGTCAAAACGTAAGCGTTCTTGGTTTACTAATGAACCAGCTTGATTTACATGAGTTCCAAGTACATCCTTTAATGCTTGGTGTAATAAGTGAGTAGCTGTGTGGTTCTTTACAATACTTGAACGGTTAGCTTTATTAATTGTTGAATCAACTTTAGCACCAACTGATAAAGCACCTTCAACAACCCTTACGCGATGTAAATTTTGTCCGTTTGGAGCTTTTTGAACATCAAGTACTTCTACTTTTAAACCAGGAGCAGTTAAAGTTCCACGGTCTGCAATTTGACCGCCACTTTCAGCGTAGAAAGGAGTTACATCAAGAATTAAATGAGCTTCTTCTCCATTTGCTACATCTTCAACTTTTTCTCCGTCTTGTACTAGAACAAGAACTGTAGATTCAACCGAACCTTCGCTATAACCTACAAAAACTGAAGTTTCCTTGATTTCACGAAGTGCCTCACTTTGTACTTGCATTGAGTCAACATCTTGTCTTGCAGAACGAGCACGCTCACGTTGTTTCTCCATTTCAACTTCGAAACCGTCATGATCAACTGTTAATCCTTCTTCTTCTGCATACTCTTCTGTTAATTCAATTGGGAAACCGTATGTGTCATAAAGACGGAAAACATCTTCGCCTTTAATTACAGTACTGCCTTTAGCTTTTGCATCCTTCATTACATTTGTAAGAAGTGATAATCCTTCATGTAATGTTTCATGGAAACGTTCTTCCTCATTTTTAATTACCTTTTGAATAAACGGTACTTTTTCTTTCACATTTGGATAGTAGCTTTCCATAATTTCTGCAACAACTGGAACAAGTTCAAACATAAATGGACGTTCAATACCTAATTTTTTAGCAAAACGAACAGCACGACGGATTAAACGACGTAATACATATCCGCGACCTTCATTTGAAGGAAGAGCGCCATCTGCAACAGCAAATGATACCGTACGGATATGGTCAGCAATTACTTTAAAAGCAGTATCTTGATCTAATTGTCCATTTCGATATTTTTGACCCGAAATTGTTTCAACAACATTAATAATTGGCATAAACAAATCAGTGTCAAAATTTGTGTCTACTTCTTGTAGTACACTTGCCATACGTTCTAAGCCCATACCAGTATCAATGTTTTTGCTTGGTAATTCAGGGTATTCTTTACGGTCTAAACCATCTTTTGAATTAAATTGAGAGAATACAATATTCCAAATTTCTAAATATCGATCATTTTCTAAATCCTCTTTTAATAATTTAATTCCAATGTTTTCTGGATCATATTTTGTTCCACGATCATAGAAAATCTCTGTACATGGTCCACATGGTCCTTCACCAATTTCCCAGAAGTTACCTTCTAAAAGGATAATATGCTCAGGATCTAATCCTAATTTAATCCATAAATCATACGTTACTTTATCCTCAGGATAGACTGTAACGAATAATTTTTCTTTTTCAAAACCAAACCATTCAGATGAAGTTAAAAGCTCCCAACCCCATGTTACAGCTTCTTCACGGAAATAATCTCCGATTGAGAAATTACCTAACATTTCAAAAAATGTATGGTGACGAGCTGTTTTCCCAACATTCTCAATATCATTTGTTCGAATTGATTTTTGTGAATTTGTTATTCTTGGATTCTCTGGAATTACTCGACCATCAAAATATTTTTTTAATGTCGCTACACCACTATTAATCCATAATAAAGTTGGATCTTCTACTGGTACTAAAGATGCACTTGGCTCAATAGAGTGACCTTTTTCTTTAAAGAAGTCTAAGTACATTTGGCGAATTTGAGCAGCAGTTAGCTTTTTCATTATATTAACCTCCATTTAGTAAATTTATAATGTTATAAAAACAAAAAAATCCCGTCCCTAAAACAGGGACGAGATGTACTCGCGATACCACCCTGATTATGAACAGAAAGCTTGTTGCTTAGGCAAATGCCTCGAAGTCTATTCATCACCTCAAGAGACCGTAACGTGGTCTGACGCGTCAGTGATTAGCTGCATTCAGGAGTAGCTTTTCTGTCACCCTTCATTAAAGTTTCTTTCAGCCTAGGAAACTTCTCTCTTTTGAATAAGCTTAAATGGTTTAGTGACATACTTTTTCCTTCAAAATTTTGCAAATATAAATTGTATGAAAAAATAGTATCATTGTCAAAAATGAAAGTCAAGTTGAGAGACGCTCTTTTCTATTACTGTAATAGCGAATAACAGAAATGATGACCACTAATACCGGTACAGCAACTAACAAACCTATAAAACCAGCTATTTCACCTGCAACTAATAATGAAAACATAATGATAACTGGATGAGTATGAATTGATTTTCCAATTATGAGCGGAGAAAGAACGTTACCTTCGATCAATTGTAAAATAATTAATGTAATACCTACTCTAATTAATAAACTTGTTCCTCCCGAAGCGGCTAGAAACAGAGTTGGTACAGCTCCAATAACCGGCCCGAAATACGGAATGATATCTGTTATTCCTATGACTACTCCTAATACTAGAGCATATTTCATTCGAACAATCCAAAGAAATATTGTTGCTAGTACAAACAGTAAAAAACAAACTAATATTTGACCACGAATATATTTTCCAAATGTATTATTAAGTTCTTTTGCTAAACCTTTTGCTTCATATCGCCATTTGTAAGGGATAATTTTCCAAAACATATTCGATAAGACCTTATAATCTTTTAAAAAGTAAAAAACGATAAACGGAATGATAAAGAGTGAAATCATATTATTTACTAATTGCTTCATCCATTCACCAGATTTATTCAATAATGATAATCCTGATCTTTCAGCGCCATTAATCATTAAATCAATCCGATTATGAAGAAAAATTGGCATCCTCGAAGTTTTTCGATCGATTTTTGATAAAAAATTATCATATAATGCCATAACTTTAGGAAAAGCTCTTAAAATATCTTGCCACTGTTGTTTAAAAATTGGGAGTAGTAAATAAAGCCCTAGTACACACCCTCCAAAAAATAATAAATAAATCAATAAAATCGCAAAAACTCGTTTAATCCCTTTTTTATGAATATATTCAATTGCTGGATGTAACAAATAGGCAATTATTAACCCAATCAAAAATGGAACCATCGATTTTAAAACACCAATTACAATATGTAAATAAACTGGTTTTAAATAATAAAAAACTATTCCAACTAATCCAATGAGCAAAATTAAACATAATCGATATATCCACTTTAACTTTAAACCGTCCATAAAAAAACCTCCATACTGATAATAGTATGGAGAATTTCAATTAAATTATGTGACTTGTTAAAAATTTTGCGAAGTCTTCTCTCTTCACAACATTCAATACACATTTCGTTTTTGCTTCTTGTTCAACGATTGTTAGTTCTTTTGGAAATTCATTCTCTACTCCAATTGTCATATAAGATAACTTCTCTTGTGCCCGCCTTGATCTAGTATTCGACTCTTTTGCACCAGCAAAAACATAATCCATTTTCAACTCTTTAAAAGCAATTTTTAAAATTTCAATTTTGGAAGCTTCATTATACCCTTGCCCCCAAAATGGAACACCTATCCAAGTACCGATATGACAAATCCCATCTCCTCGGTCAATGTGCTTTAAAGTTGTTATACCGACTACTTCATCTTGTTCGTTCAATATTATCCGATTTATTACCTTACCTTTTAATTCCTGCTGAACAATATAACTAATAAATCCAATTGTATCATCAATATTATCTACTTTTATTCCCAATACATCTTTCACACCTGGATCTGACGATAAATTAAAAACCTGCTCTGCATACTTCAAATCATTTTTAACAAGCCTAACTCCCATTCCCACATTTACCATCTCTTTTCCATGTTTTTATAAATGATAAAAGAAGATGATCATTTTCTCAATGGAAAATTATAAATAATTGAGTAATGTAAGATTAGGATTGGATGAAATACATTGAAAAAACTTAGCACATGTCCTTTATAGATATGTCAGAGTGATAAAATATAAAATATTCAAGCGTAAATTAAGTGCATCTTATTGATATGATAATTATTTTTTTATCCTATAATGATATTAATATCTTTGAACGGCTTTATAAAATTAACAAACTAAGTAATTGTTTAGTCTTGAGAAGTTAAAAATATTTAAGAGCTTATTTTTAGAAAGACATTTTAAAATGATTATTATAATACGTTGAAGTTCGATCTTAATTGACCTACAAACTGGACCTTCAAACTGATTACCATGCTGTATGCTACTCTAAGTAAAGGATTTTAAAATAGGTTTTTAGTGTAACCATTTTTTGATGAATAAATTGATTGGAACGGAGGGGTGCTCGACTCCTATGGGATATGCGGGAAGCCTGAGACCCCACAGGAACGCACGTGACGAGGAGGCTTAGGTCTCGCCCCATGGAAAGCGAGCATCCCGCAGTGGAAATCAATCTCACTAAACTCCTTTACGAAAATTTGGTTATTTAGTTGACAAGGTTGTTTAGTAATTAATTGTCTAACTCTTTTTTGACAATAAAAAAGCACATGCCCTAAAGACATGTGCTTTAAAAAATTAAAGCATTTTTTTCAATGACTTTCTCATACGTTTCATGTTCTTTGAAGTAAGCCATTTATTATCGTACATTAACTTCATCGCAAGTGCACCTGCACCTAAACCTAAACCTAATAAAGAGCTTTTTCTAGCCATCAATTACCCACTCCTACATACTAAGTTTTCGATCCTCTTCGTCAAATAAATCATCCAACGAACTTAACGTACCATCTTCTTCAACTTGGTGGGTATAAATAATGCCTTTATTAATTGTTAGTTCAATATAACATCCCCAACAATAATATTGATTTACACCTATTTTCCCTAAGTCTTTACTATGACAATTTGGACAATTCACAACGCTCGCTCCCTTAGCCTAAAAAAGGCAATGTTTCTAAGCATTGTGACCAAATTTTCATAAAAATATACGTTAGTACAGGAATCGTCTTGCACTATATATTCTTAGTCAATTACATGAAATCATAAGGTGAAAGATTTGGTAATTCATCTGAAAGCTGAAATGGTAAATCCTCGTTTAGTTGTACTTCACCATTTTCAATCCCTTTTAGTTTCATACAAAGAGTAGTTTGCCTTTGACCATCATCTGTTCTTCCAATGCCCTGAATAAATGCATCTTGTTCACCGCACATGATTAAAAACTTCTTACTTCTAGTCACTGCAGTGTAAATTAAATTTCTTCGAAGCATTCGATAATAACTTTTGACAATCGGAAGCACAATAATATCAAATTCACTACCTTGCGACTTATGAATTGAACAACAATAGGCAAGAGTTAATTGAGAAAAGTCTGGTCTAGTATAGGTCACTTCATTTCCATCAAATGAAACGATAATAATATCTTGTTGTTCTACATTCTCTTTGGCGAAAAAAATGTTTACAATTTCCCCCATATCTCCATTAAAAACATTGTTTTCAGGAACGTTTACAAGTTGGAGAACTTTATCACCTGTACGGAAAGTTGTATCCCCAAAATTCATTTCACGTTGTTTTTCTTTTTTAGGGTTAAACACTTCTTGTAGTCCTTCATTTAGGGCATCAATTCCCGCTGGACCACGATACATCGGTGCTAATACTTGGATATCTCTTACAGGAAAACCTTTTTTATTGGCGTTCTCACACACTTTTTTGACAACTTCAACAACTTGTTGACTTGAACACCCAATGAATGAACGATCTTTTCTTTGTTCAAATAAATCCCCGGAAATTGTTCCATCTTTTATATAATGTGCAAGCGTAATAATCGATGAATCTTCTGATTGACGGTAAATGTCTTTTAATCGTACCGTTGGAACTGTACCAGAGTTTAATAAATCCTTTAAGACTTGACCTGGACCAACAGAAGGTAATTGATCCTCATCCCCTACAAAAATGACTTGGCAGCCTTCTGGAATGCTTTTTAATAATTGATTCCCTAGCCAAACATCAACCATTGAAAACTCATCAATGATTAGTAATTTTCCATTTAAAGGATTTTCCTCATGATGGCTAAATTCCCCTTCTCTTGTCCAACCGAGTAAACGATGGATTGTTACTGCCGGTAAACCAGTTGCTTCACTCATTCGTTTTGCCGCTCTACCTGTAGGTGCTGCAAGCAAATAAGGGAATGGATCATCTTTCGGATAAGAATGCTGATCTAATGATAAATCATGGATTGTTGAAAATAGATTAACGATTCCTTTAATAACTGTCGTTTTACCTGTCCCTGGTCCACCTGTAAGGACCATCATAGCTGACTCCATAGCCTTTTTGATTGCTTGCGCTTGTGAAGGGGCATATTTTACATTCATTTTTGATTCGAGGTCTTCTAACTCTTTTGCAAATCTAGTATCAGTCATTTCTCCTAAATCTGGAGCACTGCTTAATAATTTTTGGATTGCATTGACAATGCCTTTTTCAGCATAATAAAGAGCAGCTAGATAGATTCTCTCATCTTCCATAACCAGCTTTCCGTCTGCTACTAATCGTTTCATTTCCCGAGAAATGTCGACTGCTTCGACAAGTTCTTTATCCTGTTTCATTAATAATTGTCTAGTTTCATCAATAAACTGATCTTGCGTTATATAAACATGTCCTTCTTGCATCGATAAATGCTCTAAAATATAAATACAACCAGCACGTATCCGATCTGGATGATTTCCTGTAATACCGATTGCTCGACCAATTTCATCTGCTCTTCCAAACCCAATCCCATCTACATCTTCAATTAACTTAAATGGATTCGTTCGGATAACATCAAGAGTTGATTCATTATAAGTCTTATAAATTTTAATCGACAGACCCGTTCCAATGCCATAGCTACTTAAAAAGCTGATTACTTTTTCAAGACCTTGATGAGATAGAATTGTTTCATAAATTTCTTTACCTTTGGATTTTGCCAGACCGGGAACACCTTCTAAGCTATCAGCATTATCTAAAATTTTATTAATTGCACCTTCACCTAAATGGTCAACGATTTTCTCAGCTGTTTTCTTTCCAATTCCTTTAAACAAATCTGATGATAAATATTGAATAACACCTTTTTTAGTAGATGGAAGCTCTTTTTCAAATGATGAAATTTGAAATTGTTTACCATATCTCGGATGGTCTTTTACAATCCCCTTAAATGTATATGTTTCATCTTCATTCATCCTTGGAATATTCCCAGTAATGGTCATTTCCTGTTCACAATTTGATAAGTTTGTATCAACGACTTTTACCTTTGCAACAGTATAAAAGTTTTCTGCATTATAAAAGATGATTGTTGTGATATGCCCTTTAATATATGGTGTCTCATCAACAAACAATTCCATTTCACTTTGGGTTTGCATTTCTCCACCTCCCCGTCTTACACTAAACTAGCTTCATTCCTCGTCTTTATTTTCAATTACTTTTAAAGCATGCATAGCAAGCATATGGTCATCTTGACTTTCAATCGCTTTATTAAAATGCTCTTTCGCAGTTGTAACTTGATCATTAAACATTGCAATAATGCCTAGATTATAATGTGCATCAGCATGCAGTTCATCTAATTGTAAAACCTTTTCTAAACTAATTTTTGCTTCATCTAACATTTCTAATTTAGCTAAAGTAAGGCCATATTGGAATAATGCGTCTACATCTTGATCATCTAACTCAATCGCTCGTTGAAAAAATGGAAGTGCAAAACGATCTTCTCCATTATTAACGCAGCATAATCCAATCATAAAATGAACATCACTATCGTTCATGCCAAGTTTCACACAATGTTGAAAATGCTTTTTAGCTAATTCATACTTTCCATCTTCAAAATACACTGTTCCAACTGCATAATGCGCTGCTGCCAATTCCGGATCAATTTCTAAAGCTTTTTCAAAAAAACGACAAGCTCGTTCTACATCTCCCATCGATAGTAAAAGCTGACCAAAATTAACATACGCTAATGAATTAGTAGGGTTTTCTTCAATTTCTTTCGTTAAAAAATTAGCTGCATCCTCTAAGTTACCCTCTTGCAGGGCTGCTACACCACGTTCAAAATTATTCATATATGACACCTCTATGTATTTTCTTTCAATTATTTTGGATAGAATCCATTTTCTATACTAATCAGTTTAAGAAACTTACTATATCTATTTAACACTATCACACCATAGTATACATTTCAAAGGAACGTTTCTTCAAAATTCTAACGGTAAATTAAGTATTTTCATTCAAAAAAACAACCCCAACCATTAAGATTGGGGTAAATAGATTTATCTTAAATAAGTTAATTCATTACCATCGATAAATGCGCGATCAATTGTACCTCCACCTAGGCAGTCTGTTCCGTCGTAAAATACAACGGCTTGCCCTGGAGTGATTGCACGAATTTTTTCGTGGCAAAGAATTCTTACTGAGTTATCATCTAAAATGTGAACTGTTACTTCGTTATCTTCAGAACGATAACGGAATTTAGCTGTACATGTAAATGAACCTTCTTTTGGTTTATCTGATGTCCAACTAATATCAGAAGCAAGTACTTCATTACTATAAAGTAAGTCATTATGAAAACCTTGTTCAACTAATAAAACATTATTTTTTAAGTCTTTTCCTACAACGAACCATGGATCTCCATTTCCACCGATTCCAAGTCCATGACGTTGACCAATTGTATAATACATAAGTCCATCATGTTTACCTTTAACTTCCCCGTTCATTGTTCTCATTTCACCAGGTTGTGCAGGTAAATAATTACTTAGAAATTCTTTAAAGTTACGTTCACCTATGAAGCAAATTCCAGTACTGTCTTTTTTCTTAGCTGTTGCTAAATCCGCCTCTTCAGCAATTTTACGAATTTCTGGCTTTAAATAGCCTCCAAGTGGAAACATAACTTTCGATAGTTGTTCTTGGCCAAGTTGATTTAGGAAATAAGTTTGGTCTTTATTGCTATCAATTCCTCGTAACATTTTATATTCTCCGTCACGAAACTCAACTCCAGCATAATGACCTGTCGCTACATAATCTGCTCCAAGCTCCATGGCATGTTCAAGAAATGCTTTAAACTTAATTTCTTTGTTACACATAACGTCTGGGTTTGGTGTTCTACCTTTTTTATACTCATCTAAAAAATAGGTAAATACTTTATCCCAATATTGCTTTTCAAAATTCACTGCATAATACGGAATTCCTATTTGATTACAAACTGCAATTACATCTTCATAATCTTCGGTTGCTGTACATACGCCAAATTCATCTGTGTCATCCCAGTTTTTCATAAAAATACCGATGACATCATATCCTTGTTGTTTCAATAAATATGCTGTTACAGATGAATCTACACCACCTGACATTCCTACTACTACGCGAGTGTCTTTTGGATCTTTTTTATTCATAAATGATATCCCCTCGCATTTTTAAAATTTATATTTTAACTAATCGCTTTACAATTGAAGATACACGTTCTCCAAGTATACGGATTTGTTCGTCTGTATTTCCATAACCAAAGCTGAATCGAACCGAAGAACGTATTTTAGGTGAGTCTATTCCAAACATTTCAACTAAAACATGTGATGGATCTATACTACCAGCCGTACAAGCAGACCCGCTCGAAGCTGCTATGCCTGATAAATCAAGGTTTACCAAAAATGATTCAATTGAAATATCTTCAAATGATAAGTTTAACACATGTGGTGCAAAAAACGATTCATTTCCATTTTTTTCAAAACGAATGCCATTTTCTTTTAGAACATTCAATAAGATTTCATGGAAACGCAAATAACTTTTTACACGGTTATCTCTTTCAATGTGAATAACTTCTACCGCTTTTGCTAATCCAACAATACCAGGAACATTTTCTGTACCTGCACGACGTTTACGCTCTTGCTGTCCACCGTATTGCAATTGTGTAAAAATTGCATTTTCACTTACATAAAGAAAACCTACACCTTTAGGTCCATTAATTTTATGTGAGGATATGGATAAAAAGTCGACACCAAGTTCTTCAACATTAATTGGAATTAAGCCGTAAGCTTGTACTGCATCTGTATGGAAATGAGCTTTATGGTCACTAAGAAGTTCACCAATTTCTTTAATTGGTTGAACTGTTCCGATTTCATTATTAACCATCATAATTGATACTAAAATCGTATCTTCACGCAGTGTAGCTTTTACATCCTCTACATTCACACACCCTGTATGATCAACAGGTAAATACGTAACCTCAAAGCCTTCCTTTTCAAGAGCCTGGCATGTATGTAATATAGCATGATGCTCAATGCTAGAGGTAATAATGTGCTTACCATATTTTTGATTTGCATAAGCAGCGCCTCGAACAGCAAGATTATCACTTTCCGTTCCACCGCTTGTAAAAATAATTTCGTTAACTTTTGCTCCTATACTATTAGCACAAATCATGCGTGCAGTATCAATCTTTTGGCGAGCTTGTCGGCCAAATGAATGAATACTAGATGGATTTCCAAAAGTCTCTTGCATTTCTACAACCATCTTTTCGATAACTTCTGGATGCATCGGAGAAGTCGCAGCATGATCTACATAAATACGTTCCATTTTTATTAAACCCTTTCTTTATGAAGCGTTCAACTATCTTTGAACGCACTAAAATTAAATATAAAACATATATCCGTTTAAATCGTCAGATTCTAATTTTGCTAAGTCCTCAAGACTCGTGTGGTCTAACACTTCATTAATCGCTTTTTGAACCCGAGTCCACAACTCTCTTTGTGCAGGATTTTCATCTTCAAGATTTTCGATTGGAGATAGTGATCCTTCAAGTGCAGTTATCACTTCACCTGCAGAAATTTCATTTGGTTCCTTTGTTAAAATATACCCACCATATGCTCCACGAATACTCTTAACTAATCCTGCATTACGTAATAATGAAATAATTTGCTCTAAATAATGCTCAGAAAGATTTTGTGCTTTCGCAATACTCTTGAGTGAAATTGGTTTATCACAATATCTTTTAGCTAATTCAATCATAACTGTCAGTCCGTATCTTCCCTTAGTTGAAATCTTCATTAATTCACTCCGTTCAATATACTGTTACTCTTTATTTTAATCAGATTTATATTATTTTTAAACTGTAGTAATACAATTATTGTACACTATTTGTCCTATAAATTCACATGCCAGGAAAAAAATGCACTAAACCAATTGGAAAAGTGCAATATCAATCTAAAAAATAGTATGTTTTAATTTTTAGTTTTACTATTCTAACTTTTTAACAAACCGAATAAAAGCTTTTAGACTTACTCCTCCATTTTCACAAATAATCTACTATACCTAAAAATCCGCCCAACAGATTTTCACATGAAATGTTGTTAATATAAGGTTTCACTAAATTCCTTAAAATTTAATCAGCTAAAATTTAGATAAATACATCAAAAATAACCCGCCTTCCATTCAAAGAATATTCTGTAAAATAAAAACTAGTAGTTTATTAATAGAGAAAGAAGTGGGGAAAAATGCGAAAATCAAGGAAAAGTAAAACGAAACACCTTACATCCATTGGATTAAGTACTTGTCTTCTGTTTGGAACCTTTGCACCTATTACTGATCATTTTAATGCAAAGGCAGAAACAATTTCTTCAAGTGAAGTGATATTAGCTAAACTGACACCAGAACAAAGAGAGGCACTACTAGCATTAAATTCGAACGAATTTAAAACGGGATTGCATCTTTCATCAGATGTAAACTTAAATAGTTCGAAAGAAGTTTCTGTAATTGTTGAATTTAAAGTTCTTCCTGCAAAAACTGAGCAGTTAACAGCAGCAGCTGAAGGAAAAAACATTTCACTTGAAACAGCTATGGCAAAAGTTGAGAAATCCCACATTCAATTTAAAAAAGATTTACAAGAAAAAGTAGGAAAAGAGACCAAATCAAACCGAACTCTTTATCAGATAAAACATACTTATAAGCATTCACTTAATGGGGTCTCATTAACAATCCCAGCTAATCAAATTAAAAAATTATTGCAATTTAGTGATGTTAAAGCAATTTACAGCGATTCTCAAGTTCGAGTGAATCCTCCAAAACAGATTGATGAAACGAAGGACAAAACAAACGTTGACAGTATACCATTTTTAAAAATAGATCAGCTTCATAAAGAAGGGTTTACTGGAAAAGGGATAAAAATTGGCGTAATTGATACTGGAGTTGATTACAATCACCCTGATTTAAAGGATGCGTATAAAGGTGGATATGACTTCGTAGATAACGATCACAATCCAATGGAAACTACTTATGATGATTGGAAGAAATCTGGAAACCCGGAATTCTATAATGGTAGTTCTTATTATACCGAGCATGGTACGCACGTTTCAGGCACAATCGCTGGACAAGCTAAAAATAATTCAAATTTCAAAGTAACAGGCATCGCGCCTGATGCTGATTTATATGTATATCGTGTTTTAGGTCCATATGGTAGCGGCGCAAATTCTTCAGTAATTGCTGGAATTGATAAGTCCGTAGAAGATGGCATGGATGTGATTAACCTTTCATTAGGAAGCGATTATAATGACCCATTAGACCCTACAAGTCTAGCAATTGATAATGCTGTACTAAGTGGTGTCACAGCAGTTGTTGCAGCAGGAAATTCAGGCGAGTACGGGATGTCTACAATAGGCTCTCCGGGGGCAGCTGCCCTAGCATTAACAGTTGGTGCAAGCTCAGCAACTACTAAAGTAACAACCTTTAAAAGTAGTTTCAAAGTAGGAAAACGAAAAATAAATGGAACTTTACAGTTAATGACTAAAAAATGGACCGATGATTTTAGCAATCTTTCTGGAAGCTCATTTGATATTGTCAATGTTGGAGAAGGCGGTCCAAATGATTATTCCGGAAAAGATGTAAAAGGTAAAATAGCATTTGTTGTACGTGGTACATATGCTTTAATCGATAAAATGCAATATGCAAAACAAAACGGTGCAAAAGGAATTATTATATACAACAACAATAGCAACGAGGGGCAAATTCCTTACTTCTTAGGAGAAAGGAATGACAATATTCCAGTCTTTTCGTTGGATAATAATACTGGCTCAGCGGTTAGGGATTTATTACCAACTGGTCCATTAACTGTTTCATTAGGTGCACTAGGAGAGAGTGAAATTCCTGGTGACGTATTAGCAGACTTCAGTTCAAAAGGTCCATCAGGAACTTTATACGATATAAAACCAGAAATAACAGCGCCAGGCGTAAATGTACTTTCGACAGTTCCTTCCTATATCAATAATAAAAATGATAAGTATGATTATTCATCTGCATATGAAAGAATGTCAGGTACATCAATGGCCACTCCCCATGTTGCAGGTATTGCGGCACTATTATTGCAAGCAAACCCAAGCTATACACCTGCTGATATCAAAACAGTATTAATGAATACAGCAGACCCATTAAAGGGTAAGAATAGTGTATTTGAAATAGGCGCAGGCAGGGTTGACCCTTATGAAGCTATTCATTCAGATACAGAAATATCAGTTATAGATGAAACTCCGTATATTGAAAATGGACAAGAGCAAATCATTCAAGAGCAAACAGGTGGTCTTAGCTATGGTTTTATTCCTATGAATAACGAAGCTTCTTTCAACGAGTCAAAAAAGCTAGTAATCTCTAACTCAAGCAAAAAAATGAAAAAATATGCTATTTCTGTAGAATATAACGTAGGCGCGCAAGGTTCATTGGATGCAGAGAAAAATGGTGTAAATGTAAAATTATCTGAGGACTCTTTTAAGGTAAAATCAGGTACACAAAAAGAGCTTTCTGTCTCATTAATCGTTCCTAAAACAGCTGAAAAAGGAACATATGAAGGATACATTCGTATTGAAAATGAAAAAAATCCTGAAGAGAATTATCAAATACCATTCGGCGCACGTGTTGTTGAAGAAGGATTTAAATATTTTGCTGTCCACTCCCCATCTATCTCAAATAATCGCGTAATCGCACAATATAGTGTTAAAGATACAGATTTAGATTTCAATTTAAATTCACCTATGAAAACGATCGATTTTGTTTTAGTTGATCCAAAAACAGATAAAGATTTAGGGCTAATCACATCAATTAACACTACTGGTGCTGCTGTAGACTATGATCATTATTTACAAGATGGATTTGCAGGAAGATACTTCCCGTTTACTGGAAATGCTAAAAAGCCGATTGGATTTACTTCTACTTCAGCTCCAGATGGCGTTTATAAAATTAAAGCAATTGGAACAAATCAAGCTGGGAAACAATTTATAAAAACTGATAAAGTCTATATTGATAATAACGGAGCGACGCTTTCATTAGATCAAACAAATGCTTTACCAAAAGGAGATCTTCCATTTGTTGAATTAGCACCCGATCAAAAAACAGTTACATTATCGGGAACGGTAATTGATAACGAAGTAAGTGAGATGCAAAAGAACGGAATGAATGTAGCACAATCCAATAACAAGGTATATTACGGCTCTAATGGACCAGCATTAAGTATAAGCGTAGATGAAAATGGTAAATTCTCGAAAGAAATTTCTGTAACCGGGTCTTCCTCCGCTACAATGCTTCAATTTGTAGGAGCTGATCGAGCCGGTAATTCATCTGTTGCACCTACAGTTATTTACTATGTAAAAGCTGGAACGCAATACATTTACGCTAAGCCGAATAAAGAATCTATCACAATGGGTGATAAAGTAACCTATACTTTATATAGCCATGGATTAAAGAACGCTAAAGAAATGAGCTTTTCGCTAAATTATTTAAATAAATATTTTGATTCTGTTGAGATTGTAAAAAACAAAACATTACCAGAAGGTACAGAACTTACTTCTACAACTAGTGGTACAACTAGCTTAACTTCAAATATTACATTGAAAATGCCTAACGATGGTATTTCAGGCGATGTGCCATTAATCGATCTAGTATTTGATACTAAAGCCGATGAATATGTAAATGTACTTAGTCAACTATTTAGTATTTACGGAGGGGCATACAAAGATTTGAGTGGGGCAACTGTAAGACCACTAATTCAAACAGGTCTACTTCCAATCTTTGCAGCCTATTCAAAAGTACAAGCTCAGCTTGGAGCCCAAGGCCTATATAAGGAAGATGGCACTTACAATTATTCAACGGATTACACAGCTGTTGGTGCAAGTGTTAAAGCACAAGATTCAAAAGGTAATTTATATATAGGGGAAATACAAAAAAACGGGCAAATCTTTATTAATAACTTGCCAGCAGACGAACTTTTTTACACTGTTATTGTAGATGTTCCAGGGCATTTTACTACTTACACTCCGCTTGAAGTTGGAAGAAAAGCTGGAAATATAAGTATTGGAGAAAGTATTTATTATTACACTGCTAAATCGAAAGCTGGAGACATCAATAAAGACAACGTGGTCGATCTAAATGATGCACTTTTAATTGAAGCAAACTGGAATAAAAATAATCGAGATACTGATATTAACTTTGATGGCATTACCGATGCTAAAGACTTTAAATTACTAGAATCCAATTATTTAAAAGAAAATGATTATGTGTTAGATACACCGAGTCCAGTCCAAGAGCTTAAAGGTCAAACACTCCAAACAATTAAAGCAAAACTAGGAATTAACTAAAATAAAGAACTGGAACTCTAATTTTGAGTTCCAGTTTTTAGTTGTTGAATAAAGTCAATTAAATGATTGCTTAACTTTTCAATTTACCAGCTCTTACGAATTGAGCGGCTGCTGCTTTTTCATCGAAATCTTCAACATTTTTTCTAGATTCTTTTATGTTATTTAAAAAGCTTATGACTTGGAATTCGATACTTTTTATTTCGTATTCAGTATCAGCATTTAATAAATCCTCTAATAAATCTAAATAAATTGCTTTCTCTTCAGGTGTTAGCACTAGCCTCATTACATGCCTCCTTCATCTTTTGCTAAGTAAATTATTGTAGATACTACACAATTTGCTTAGAAATATTATGCAGTGAACTTACCCTTTCCCGTTCAGTGTTAAGTGCCCTACTTAAAAGAAAGCTTTGAGATGAGAGACCAGCTAATATACAGTATCCGATTACCATACGCATATCCTTTAACATGTTTTCTGGTATAAATAAAGAAACAAATAATGTCGCGGCTGTTGCTCCAAATAAAATATCTGCAAGAAAACCTAAATAAAAGCCTTTCTTTCGTCTCACCGGGAGCATAATCGTACCTTTGTTAAACAGGATGTGAAAAATAAATCCGGTCACTCCACCAATGACAACCGCCAGGACATAGAGCTTAACCATGTTCATCCTCCATTCTTAATTTTAGGTACAAAAAAAATTCCTACTTTCGTTTCGAGAATAAGTTAATCGAAATGATCGCTAGGATTGGACAAGTTCTATATAAAATATGAACAGCTTGTTCTTATTATTATAAAAGCTTAAAAATAAATTATCAAAACATTTTGTAAAATTTATCCAATTGTGACAATAAATAAGGTAAAAGACCTGAATTTCCATTTAAACAAATACACTACAAGACTATTTAACTATTTCCCATTACCCTTATTATGATATATTGGAATTAAAAAGAAGCTAGAGGAGGTTTTAAGTTGGCTGTACAAAGAAAATTCAAGAAAATAGTCAATCAATTACGCCACCAAGATCTATATCAGCGCGCAAAAGGCGTAGACCAACTTAGAAAGTCTCTTCGTTCTGGTGCTTCTATTGAATCATTAATTTATTTATTAGAAGAAGCGGGAAGCAATTTCCCGAAATCAATAGAAGATTGGGATGATGGAAGCTATCACTTAGTTGGATTTTGTTCAGAGTTCGAACTCCAAGAATTAATAATTCCAATCGAAAAGAATTTTGAAGCATATAGTGAAAGAGCTAAACATCAAGCCCTTTATTTATTAATAAGTCTTAAATCAGAGTTAGCTAGAGATGCTTATATACGAATCATTGAAAAAAATAGTAATCGATTCTCGCTTGATATCGATGTTCAATTCATTTTCGAAATGACAAATTGGGCGCCTGAAATTGTAAAAAAATTATTACGTTTAATCGAAAATGAAGAAACTGCAGTTTCAATTTTCCATCTAATTCTGTTATGTAAAAGGAATTCAATTTCTCTACCTTTTTCATCCGATGAGAAAGATTATATAATCGAAAAAATTAAAGTCTTATATAAGCTTAAGCGAGATTCCTATTTAACTTATGATCAAGATTACAACATAAAATATGTGTACCAGGCTTGGAAGGAATCTTACCTCATCGTTCGAAAAGAGATGGGTATTTACCTTCAATTAATGCAATTTTATTTTGATGATAGCATTCATGAATTTTTACAAGAAGCACTTGAGTATAAAGATCCATACCTAAAAGTGGATGCTGTTATCTCACTGATGGAACATGGCGTACAATTTGAAAAAGGAATTCTTGATTATTGTGCTCACAATATTGAATCTGCTGTATGGTTTTATACAAAATTAAATGAATTTTCAAAGAAAGATATATACCAATTTACGGAAGAACATCAACTAAGTTTTGTGAAAAACAGACTATTTCTTTACTTAATTGCTCATGAAGATTTTGGTGTTATCCCTGACGAGATCGAAATTATAAAGCGTTATGATACTTCAAACTATTATGAACAAGAAGTAACTTATTATTTAACTAAATTTCGTAGTAAGCAAGAAAATTGGGAAGAAAATGATTGGATGGCTGCATATGTAGGGGCTTATATTTCTGAACAAATTCCTAGTCCACGATTTTATGATGAAACAATAACGGCATTTACAAAATGGGACAAATACACCGAGGACGAACATAAAAGCCAACTTGAATTATTGAATAAAGAAGAAAATGATAAATTAGGTCAAGAAGTCATTTTGGAATCAAAGCCAAGTTGGCATTTTGGAACCTATTTTCTTGGATTCCTAACAGCTGTTAGAACAGGTACTGCTTTCGGAAATCACGATCCTATTTATTTTTTATTACTAGCTTTACTATGGATTGTTTTCTTATATAAAGTGTATGCAACGATTCAACTTCGAAAAGAGTCGAAATTAATTTTAACAAGTAGACAGCTAACCTTAAAAAAAGGTAATGAATTGAAGTCGATCGAGCTTCACAAAATAAACAGAATGACCATTGAACTCCGAAAATGGGGTAAAAACGAAGGAAAAATGGCAGCATATCAACGAAAAGTAAATTATATTGTTTTCTACGATAAAGATGACGAAGAGATATTATCAATCCCTTCTACATTTATTAAACCTGATCTACTTTTCCTCGAGATAAAATTATTAACTAGTCATTTAGTTGATTCTCCAACTATTGAGGTTTTTGAAAATGATGTTAGTGCTTAAAAGTCGAGACTCGAATCTCGACTTTTTTTAGAGTGTTGAAATATAAAATGGTCAATAGAGAAAACGGACATTAAATGATCATTTATTAATAATTAAATTTTCAATTTTTGGATGATCTATTAATGGTTTTAAATGTTATTATGTTTGAGTAATTGCACTAGTAATGGTTTATTTCAGAAGTTAAAAGTATTATGAGCTAATTTTTAGAAAAGCAAATTCAATTGTTTTGTTTAATAATTAATGTTCGATATTAATTGACCTACAAACTGATTAATAAACAACTGATAGGATACTCTTAGTAAAGGCGATTTGAATAGCTTTTATTGCAGACTTTTTTTTGATGAATAAGTTGATTGGAACGAAAGGGGTGCTCGACTCCTATGGGATATGCGGGAAGGCTGAGACCCCGCATCAGGTCTCGCCCCATGGAAAGCGAGCATCCTGTAGTGGAAATCAACCTCACTCTACTCCTTTTACGAAAATTTGGTAATTTAATTGACAAGATTATTTTTCAACAGCGTGTAAAAAGTCGAGACCTGAGTCTCGACTTTTTTTATTCATGTTCCGTTCATATTAGACTGCTATGATATTAATTAAAGATTTTCTTACTAAATTACATATTAAATATCAAACTAAATATCGGGGGACAGGTTAATTTATGAATTCTAAGAAAAGTTGGTGGATTTTATTTATTATTTCGCTTTGTGTCATTATTCCTTTTATGGCTCCTTATTTTCTAATAAATCCTGAGAAAAGTCGGATCCAAATTAGTTCAACTTCAATTCAATATCCTGCTTTAATTACACATATCTTTTTTGCATTTATTGCTTTAATTACTGGGTTCTTACAGTTTGTAAAAAAGATTAGAACTCGTTCTCCAAGAATCCATCGAATAATCGGGAAGATTTACTATATTAGCGTTTTTATAAGTGGAATTTTGTCTTTGATTGTAATTTTCTATATTGAAAATTTTTCAAAGGTAATTTCTTTTCTTGTTTTAGCTATCTTTTGGATTTTCACTACAATTAAAGGTATCCATAGCGCTAAGAAGAAAAATTACATGGCTCACCAAATCTGGATGACTCGAAGTTTTGGAATCACATTAGTAGCAGTTAGTGGTAGAGTTTTAGTGCCATTTATATTATTAGCCTACTTTTTGCTAAATGGATTACATGTACCTGGTGGTAGAGAAAGAATGGTTGAGGAAGCTCTAAACGTTAATATATGGGTAGGTTTATTAATAAATTTAATCATAATTGAGTGGATTATATTAAAAAAGAAGGTAGATTAAGCGACAAACTTCGCTTTAATCTACCTTCTCGTTTAGTTTTGATCTATTTCCGATCTTTCTTAAACTGCCGTAGTTTTTCAAAAATAGCCCCGTAACGTTTTTCGTTACCTGCTTCTTTTGGTTTATAGTAAACCTGATTTACAAGTCGGTCTGGAAGATATTGTTGATTTACCCAACCGCCAAAATTACCTAAAGGATGATCATGCGGATAAATATAACCAATCCCATGCCCCATATCCTTGGCACCGGCATAATGACTATCTTTTAAATGTGCTGGGATATCATCATGTAGCCCACTTCTCACATCATTTAATGCTCGATCAATTGATGTCACACTAGAATTAGATTTAGATGACAAACAAAGCTCAATTACTGCATTTGAAAGAATAATTCTTGCTTCAGGAAATCCAACTTGCTTTGCAGCTTCACACGCTAGAACAACCTTCCATGGATCGCCAGCTAATCCGATATCCTCGTAAGCAATAACTAATAACCTTCGAATAATGCTAGTTAAATCACCCGCTTCAATGAGCCTCGCCAAATAATAAAGTGCAGCATTTACATCACTTCCACGAATACTCTTTTGGAAACCAGACAATGTATCATAATGAAAGTCTCCATTTTTATCATGATTAAAACCTTTTGAACGAAGAAATTCATCAATAATTTCATCTTGTACTACAATCGTACCGTCTGACTCTTTTGTAGAACCGTATACAATTGATTCCAAAATATTTAAAGATGATCTTGCATCACCGTTTACTCCATGAGCAATTTTTAAAATTTGTTCCTCTGAAATTTGGATTTGCAAATTTCCTAATCCTCTATCCTCATCTCTTAAGGCTTTATCTAATAATTTATAAATATGTTTTGGTAAAAGAGGTTCTAATTTTAAAATGTGGTTACAGCGAGATCGTATCGCACTGTTAACGTCGTGGTATGGATTCTCAGTTGTTGCCCCAATTAACGTGATAAACCCGCTTTCTACATATGATAATAAATAATCCTGTTGTAGCTTTGACCATCGATGAATTTCATCTGCAAAAAGAATAATCTCACCGAACATTTTCGCCTCATGAACGATATCCTCAAGTTCTTTTTTACCAGAAGTAGTCGCATTTACAGTTACAAAACGTTTATCAACCGTACCAGCAATTGCATGGGCAAACGATGTCTTCCCTATTCCAGGTTCCCCGTGTATTAACATTGAAGGAACTCGTCCGTTATGTATTAATCGATATAACGCTGATTCTTTTCCGATAATTTTTTCCTGACCAATTAATTCATCAATCGTTCTTGGTCTCATTCGGTATGCTAGAGGTTCATGGCTCATTTTGCTCCCTCCTTTATAGCTCTTTTTACTATTGTAAATGAATTGGAAACATTTTTCATCTGCACCCGAAAATATTTCTTTTTACTAATAATATATTTGGTCAAGATAATAATAGATGAATTAAAGAAGGTGAAAAAATGAATGCTCCCAAAACAAAATGGTCACTTGAAGATGAAAACACATTAATAGAACTAGTTGAAAAATATGAAAGTAAAGGTAAATCGAAGCAAGAAGCATTTGAAATGGTAGCAAATATTATTAATCGGACAAAGACAGCCTGTGCTTCTAGATACCGAAAACTATCAAAAGATCATTGTAAAGAAATAAACACACCCACAGAAGAAATTACCAGATTAAATAAGCCAATAGATCCTCCTTCACTAAATTTAGAAATGATCATCCAATTCTTAAAGAATTTTGAACAAATGCATCAAGCTTCGGAGGAAAATTTGCAGTTAAAAGAAAGAGTAGATCTTTTAAAAATTGATAATGATAATTTAAATAAAAAAATTGTTAAACTAAAGGCATTAATCCAAAAGAAACAAAATGTATTAATCAATCTACTCGAATAAATTCGGACAAAATAATGTAAAACATTCACAGTATATTATCACTTGTCCTATTGTATAATGAAGTAACAAAATGGATGCAATAGTAAGGAGTATAATGAAATGAATTGGAAAAAAGGCGGTTTATGGATAATTATATTTTTTATTATTAAAGGTACGTTATCTACACTCTTAATTATTACTGGTGCTAAATACTTTAACTTATCATATATTCAAATTCTACTACTTGTAGTTGGACTATTAGTTATTTCGTTAATAGGACGTCAATTTGTGAGAGGACGTAAAATTAGAGCTAAAAATGAGAAGGATTTAAATATGTAATCCCTTTTACCTTATCCTGCAATGTGTCCGAGCAGACTGAAACCCCCAATTAATTTGGGGGTCTTTTTTATTTATTAGGCTTACGTTTATTCATTTCAATCGATTCCATATCGTTAACGACGCCATCTTTGCCAACCTTACCATTTTTCTCGACAACATTATTTTTCTTTTTATACTTAACATTAATCCGATTGGATAAATTATCTACATGATGCTGTTTTGAATCTTTTTCCACGTCACTTGTACTATTACAAGCAGTTAATATTGATAATGATAATCCGAAAGTACAAAATACTTTCAAGGCTCTATTCAACATCAAACACCTCCTATAGAAGGTAGTTTTTACATTAATAAATAAAAAAACTGTAGGAAATTAATTCCTACAGTCAGCAATGTTTGAGCATTGGTTATTCTTTACCTACACGCTTAATTTCAATATCCTTTATTAATTCACGCACTGCATGACTAGCTGCGATTAAGCCAGCAACTGATGGGACAAAGGCGTTTGAAGACGGTGGCATTTTTGCTTTTCTAATTTTTGTATTTTCATCTGGTACGATTTCTTTACGTACATCTTCACGAATAACAATAGGACTTTCGTCTGAATAAACAACTGTAACACCTTTTTGAATGCCTTCTTTGCGAAGTTTAGTTCGAATAACCTTCGCAATAGGATCGTGAGTTGTTTTTGATATATCAGCAATTTTAAATCGAGTTGGATCCATCTTATTAGCGGCACCCATACTTGAAATAAGTGGAATTCCCAGGCGGCGACACTCTTTAATTAAGTGAATTTTATATGTAATTGTATCAGAAGCATCAATTACATAATCTAATGGAATTTCGAAAAACTTTTCAAATGTTTCTTCTGTATAAAACATTCTATGTGTAATTACATCGCACTCAGGATTAATCTCAAGAATACGTTGCTTCATCATCTCTACTTTAGGCTCTCCAACTGTTGATAATAAAGCATGAATTTGTCTATTCACGTTTGTTATATCAATAACATCTTTGTCCACTAGTATTAAACGTCCAACTCCAGAACGCGCTAAAGCTTCTGCAGAAAATGAGCCAACGCCTCCAATACCTAAAATAGCTACCGTACTGTTTTGTAATCGCTCTAAACCTGCTTTACCAAATGCAAGCTCATTACGAGAAAATTGGTGTAACATTTATTCAACTCCCACTATCTTAATCAGATTACAATGATTTAAATATACATGATACAAGCTATTTACAGCAAGCTTGAATTAAAGAAAAACAGAATTTTTCTTAGTCCTTCAACAAGAAAAAGGAAAGGATTAAGAAAATTAATTCCTTCACCCTTCCTCTTTATTTTACTCTTCTACAGTTGTTTTTAACGCTAATTCTTCTAATTGTGCAGAAGAAACTGAACTTGGTGCATTTGTTAATAAACAACTTGCTGATGCTGTTTTAGGGAATGCAATTGTGTCACGTAAATTTGAGCGACCTGCAAGTAACATAACAATACGGTCTAAACCTAACGCAATTCCGCCATGTGGTGGTGTACCATATTCAAATGCTTCCATTAAGAAACCAAATTGCTCTTGTGCTTCTTCTTCAGAAAATCCTAAGCATTTGAACATTTTTTCTTGAATGTCTCTTTCGTAAATTCGAACCGATCCTCCACCAAGCTCGTAACCATTTAATACTAAGTCATAAGCTTGAGCTTTTACACTACCTGGGTCAGTATCAAGTTTCGCAATATCTTCACGAACAGGAGACGTGAATGGATGATGAGCCGCAAAATAGCGATTTAATTCTGCATCATACTCAAGTAATGGCCAGTCAGTAACCCATAAGAAATTGAATTTAGATTGATCAATTAAATCTAAGTCTTTACCTAGTTTTAATCGAAGTGCACCTAAGCTATTTGCAACTACTGAAGCATCTGAAGCTACGAATAAAATTAAGTCACCAGCTTCTGCTTCTACAGCTAATTTTAATGTAGCAAACTCTTCCTCACTAAAGAATTTAGCGATTGGTCCTTTAAAACCATCTTCTTCAAGTTTTAACCAAGCAAGACCTTTTGCTCCATAACGGCCAGCATATTCTTGAAGACCATCGATGTCTTTACGAGAATAATTTGCTGCTTGACCTTTTACATTTAAACATTTTACTTGTCCACCGTTTTCAACAGCTGAAGTAAATACTTTAAATCCACTTTCTTTAGCGAAAGAAGAAACATCAATTAGCTCTAAACCGAAACGAGTATCAGGCTTATCAGAACCGTAACGATTCATCGCTTCATCATAGCTCATACGAGGAAGTGGTGTAACTAGTTCAACACCTTTGGTTTCCTTCATCATTTTAACCATCATTCTTTCAGACATTTCCATTATTTCCTCTTGAGAAAGGAAGCTAGTTTCAATGTCTATTTGAGTAAATTCTGGTTGACGGTCAGCACGTAAATCTTCGTCACGGAAGCATCGTGCAATTTGGAAATAGCGTTCAAATCCTGAAACCATTAATAATTGTTTAAAAATTTGAGGTGATTGTGGTAATGCATAAAACTCACCTGGATGTACACGGCTAGGTACTAAATAGTCTCGAGCTCCTTCTGGAGTACTCTTCGTTAAAATTGGCGTTTCAACTTCTAAGAAGTCTTCACCATCTAAGAAATCACGAATTGATTTTGTAATTTTTGAACGTAATTTAAATGTGTCATACATAACTGGACGACGTAGATCTAAATAACGATATTTTAAACGAAGGTCTTCTGCTACCTCAGTTTTATTTTCAATTGGAAATGGAGGATTTTTAGCTTTATTAATAAGTTCAAGTTTTTCAACAGAAACTTCAATTGCTCCTGTTTCAAGATTTGTATTAGCTGTACCTTCACCACGAGATACTACTTTCCCGTGAACGTGAAGAATAAATTCATTACGTACAGTTTCAGCTAGAGCTAAAGCTTCACCTGAAGTTTCAGGATTAAAAACGATTTGTACAAGTCCAGAACGGTCACGTAAATCAATAAAAATCAATCCACCTAAATCACGTCTTTTTTGTACCCATCCTTTAAGTGTTACACTTTGACCGATATGTGATTCCCTTAGTTCTCCACATAAATGCGTTCGTTGTTCCATTTTCAATTCCCCCATTTGTTTATTTAGAGCTTACGTATTTTACAAAGATGTCTAATGCAACTTCTTCTTGTACACCAGTCTCTTGGTCTTTTAAATTAATGACTCCTCGAGATAATTCTTCCTCACCTAGAACCGCTACAAATCTTGCTTTATAACGTTCCGCTGCTTTGAATTGAGCTTTTATTTTACGATCTTGGTAATCTTTTTCACAAACAAGACCAGCTTTTCGCAATTGATATAAAATAGCAGTCGCTTCTTTTTTCACTTCTTCTCCAAGTCCGATTAGGAATACATCCATTTCTTGTTGGATTGGAAGTTCGATTCCTTCTGTTTCAAGAGCTAATATTAAACGCTCTATACTTAATGCGAAACCAATACCAGGAGTATTAGGACCGCCAAGTTCTTCAACTAATCCGTTATAGCGGCCACCACCACTTAAAGTTGAAATTGTACCGAATCCTTTACCTTCTAACATGATTTCAAATACAGTGTGATTATAATAATCTAAACCACGTACTAAATTTGCATCAATCTCAAACGGAATTTTCATAGCTGTTAAATAAGATTGAACAGCTTCGAAATAGTTCATAGATTCTTCATTTAAATATTCTAAAATCGATGGTGCTGTCTTCATTGAAGGGTGATCGTGATCCTTTTTACAATCTAAAATACGTAAAGGATTCGTTTCTAAACGATTATTACAATCACTACATAGCTCATGTGCTACTGGTTTAAAATGATTCACAAGCGCTTCACGGTGTGCTTTACGGCTTTCTAGGTCACCTAAACTATTAAGAACTAACTTAACATTTTTCAATCCAAGACCACGATATAATTCCATTGATAGAGCTAATACTTCTGCATCGATAGAAGGATCATTACTACCTAAAGCTTCGATACCAAATTGTACGAACTGACGATAGCGACCAGCCTGGGGACGTTCATAACGGAACATAGGACCGATATAGTACATCTTTGTAGGTTGATTGCTATTTCCGTACATTTTATTTTCAACATAAGAACGAGCGATTGACGCAGTTCCTTCTGGACGTAATGTTAATTGACGATCTCCACGATCAGTAAATGTGTACATTTCTTTTTGAACAATATCTGTTGTATCTCCAACACCACGCTGGAATAATTCAGTATGTTCAAAGATTGGTGTACGAATTTCGTTATAGTTATATCGTTTGCATAAATCTCTTGCAAACTTTTCAATATACTGCCATTTTTCAATCGTACCAGGTAAAAGATCCTGAGTACCTCTTGGGATATTAATCGACATTTTAAATCCTCCTAAATATAAACCTTTATAAATACAAAAAACCCTCGTGCCTACTGAAATAAAAACAGTAGGGACGAGAGTTATAAGCCCGTGGTGCCACCCTAATTGAAGAACAATAAACTGTTCTCCCACTTTCATCGTTAACGCCGATTACGTTTATCCTTACTAGAAATCGTTCAGAATAAAGCCTCGGGAGTGTCTTTCAAATAGTCTACTTGTGGAAATGCTCTCAGCCACGGCACTTCCTCTCTCTACAAGAGATCCTATCCTACTTTTCTCCGTCTATGGATTATTACTATGTATCAATATGTTATTTAATATCTTACGTTCGGATACGACAAATGTCAAGAACAGTTAAAATTTTTTTACGAACGCTCCAACTGTCTTTTTAAATCACGCACTTCTCTTAAAGTTAAACCAAACTCACTTGCCATCTCTAATGAATTGGACTCTTGTCCCCTATTTTGAAACTCATGAAAATCCATATTCAAGACACCTTTTCTACCTGATCCTAGACTATTACGATTATTTATTCTCATGCTGCAGTCTCCTTCCAAGTATGTTGTTATATAGGATGTCCAAATAATTAAAGGATTAAACAATTAAAATATTGTTGAAAACTTAGGCACGTTTTTTTAGGGTTAAGCAATTTTAATTAGTTCTATGGATTCAGAAAAAAAGAGGTGGAAATTGATTAAATTTAAGTAGTCTTTAACGTAGATATTAGTAGAAGTAGAAAATAATTAGTTAAATTTAACGATATTTTTTGCAAATTGATGTTTATTTGCAGTCTTGAAAATTTATTTGCAGTTGCTTTCAAAAAAAAACCATGGTACATACCATGGTTTAAATAAATATTCTCAAAGTAGATTGAATGCTTTCAACTGATCCGTCTATGAAATGCATTAATCCGTAATAAACTAGGATGATTAAAATAACAAATAAAAGTGCTTTTAAGAAACTTTTGAGGATCGTAAACAAAATTACACCAGCGATAAGGATTAACACGATTGTAATTATGTCCATATAATGACCTCCTCTAAATTCTTTGAAAGAACCCGTGTACTTCAATATATTCGCTATTTGAAGTTATTATTTTAATAATTTTTTTTATTAAAAAAAATGCCTCCTTTTTGGAAAAGGAGGTTAAAAATTGGATTATTTACTTTCAATCATAATTGTAATTGGTCCCCAGTTTGTAAATGTTACATCCATATCTGCACCAAAAATACCGGTTTGTACTTCGTAACCTTGTTCGCGTAAATACGAATTAAAATATTCGTATAATTCATTTGCGATTTCTGGCTTGGCTGCATCTGTGAAGCTTGGACGTCTACCTTTTCTCGTATCGCCATATAAAGTGAATTGAGAAACAGATAGAACCTGGCCTCCAACATCATTTAATGATAAATTCATTTTTCCAAGTTCATCTTCAAAAATTCTTAGGTTAACTGCTTTGTCAGCGCAATATTTAACATCTTCTATCGTGTCTTCATGCGTTATTCCAACTAACAATAATAAACCTTTAGATATTTGACCTACTACTTGTCCGTCTACAACGACTTTTGCTTCTTTTGTGCGCTGTAATAATACTTTCACTTTCGGCACCTCCTATTAGTGGAAAATACGTCTCACAGAGTATATGTCTGGAATTTGTTTAACCTTATCCACTACTTTTTGCAGGTGGTTTATATTACGAATGGACAAACTCATTGTAATAGTTGCCATTTTATTTCGGTCATTTTTTCCTGTTACTGAAGAGATATTTGTTTTTGTTTCATTTACAACTGAAAGAACTTCATTTAAAAGACCACGACGATCGTAACCGAAAATTTCGATATCAACGTTATAATCACGTTCGAACGTAGGGCTTTCCTCCCAATCAACTTCAATAAAACGATCTTCTTCACTATCATTTAACATGTTTACACAATCGCTTCTATGAACTGAGATTCCTCTGCCTTTTGTGATATAGCCAACAATATCATCACCAGGTACAGGATTACAGCATTTTGATAAGCGGATTAATAAATTATCTACACCTTTTACAGAAATACCAGCATCTTTACGACGTGATGGAGCTTTTTTAAGGTCCGAAGAAAGTTCTTTTAATCGGTCTTCTAGCTCAATTTCAGTACGTTTGCGGAATTTATCTGTTAAACGGTGAGCAATCTGTGTTGCAGTAATTCCATTGTATCCAACGGCTGCATACATATCTTCTGCATTAGAGAAATTAAATTTCTCTGCGACGCGTTTTAAATTTTCAGACGTTAATACTTCTTTTAAATCACATTCTAATGCTTTAATTTCTTTTTCAACTAATTCCTTGCCCTTTTCAACATTCTCTTCTCTTCTTTGCTTTTTAAAATATTGACGTATTTTATTTTTAGCGTGTGAAGACTGAGCGACCTTTAACCAGTCTTGGCTAGGTCCATACGAATGCTTCGATGTCATAATCTCAACGATATCACCGGTTTTAAGTTTATAATCAAGTGGGACCATTTTTCCATTTACTTTTGAACCAATTGTTTTATTTCCGATTTCAGAGTGAATTCGGTAAGCAAAATCGATTGGAACAGATCCTAGTGGTAATTCATAAACATCACCTTTTGGAGTAAATACAAAAACCATATCAGAGAATAAGTCCATTTTTACCGATTCCATGAACTCTTCTGCATTTGTAGAATTATCTTGCCATTCGATAATTTCACGGAACCAACTTAATTTATTTTCTAAAGTTTTTTGTGAAGGAAGATTTGCATTATCTTCTTTGTATGCCCAGTGTGCTGCAACACCATATTCAGCAATTTGGTGCATTTCTTGTGTTCGAATTTGTACTTCTAGTGGTTCACCTTTTGGACCGATTACTGTCGTATGAAGAGATTGATACAGATTCGCCTTAGGCATTGCAATATAATCTTTAAAACGACCTGGCATCGGTTTCCAGCATGTATGAATAACGCCTAAAACAGCGTAGCAATCTTTAATACTATTAACAATCACACGTACAGCTAATAAGTCATAAATCTCGTTAAATTGTTTATTTTGCTTAGCCATTTTATGGTAAATGCTATAAATATGCTTAGGACGTCCAGAAATTTCTGTTTTAATTTCGACATCTTCAAGTTGAGTTGAGATTTCGTTAATAACCTCTTCTAAATATTGCTCGCGCTCTGCTCTTTTTCGCTTCATTAAGTTAACTATTCGATAGTATTGCTGTGGATTTAAATAGCGTAACGCTGTATCTTCAAGCTCCCACTTTACTTTACTAATCCCTAGTCGATGAGCTAGCGGTGCAAATATTTCTAACGTTTCATTCGCAATTCGCATACGTTTTTCTTGAGGTAAGTGTTTTAACGTTCTCATATTGTGAAGGCGATCGGCTAATTTAATTAATATTACTCTCAAGTCCTGTGCCATCGCTACAAACATTTTGCGATGATTTTCAGCTTGCTGTTCTTCCTTCGATTTAAACTTGATTTTACCTAACTTTGTTACACCATCTACAAGCATAGATACTTCTTTGCCAAATTGGTTCTCTAAGTCCTCTTTAGATACTTCAGTATCCTCTACTACATCATGAAGAAACCCAGCACTAATGGTTGTAGCATCCATCTCTAAGCCAACTAGGATACCTGCTACTTGAACCGGGTGTATAATATATGGTTCACCTGACTTACGAAATTGCTCACTATGTGCGTCACGAGCATATTCA
This sequence comes from Bacillus sp. FJAT-25509, assembly GCF_001420605.1. Lineage (GTDB taxonomy): Bacteria > Bacillota > Bacilli > Bacillales > Bacillaceae_G > Gottfriedia. The sequence continues at coordinate 220,417 of NZ_LJIZ01000021.1, read as the reverse complement.
TAAGCACGTTTAATAAACGCCACATCATCTTCTTTTAAATAATGGGACGCTTGCTCTAAAACCTGTTCTGCTGTCAAAACTTGCTCAGTAGCCATCTAATCACCTTAAATCATTATTTCTTCTATTATCATGAAAATTTCGTTTTTTGTAAAGCAGGAGTCGTCAAATTTCATTTTTTTTTGCAGATCTTTGATAGAAAAAGAGCACTCTGATTATTCAGAGTACCCTGTCTAGATAACATTATCATATGTTAAATATTAATATGTCATTAGTGTAAATATATCATAGCCTTCTAATTTTTTACGACCTTCTAAGTAAGAAAGCTCAATTAAGAAAGCAATACCAACTACAATTCCACCTAATTCTTCAATTAGTTTGATTGTAGCTTCAATCGTACCACCTGTAGCTAATAAATCATCAGTGATCAGTATACGTTGACCTGGTTTAATAGCATCTTTATGCATTGTCAACGTATTTGTACCATATTCTAAATCGTAGTTGTAGCTAATAACTTCACGAGGTAATTTACCTGGCTTACGAACAGGTGCAAAACCTATTTCTAAAGCGTAAGAAATTGGACAACCAACGATAAATCCACGAGCTTCTGGTCCAACTACTAAATCAACATCTTTTTCTTTCGCATAAGCTACGATTTGATCTGTTGCTTCTTTATAAGCTTTTCCATCATTCATTAATGATGAAATATCTTTAAACTGAACGCCTTCTTTTGGCCAGTCCGGTACGATCGTTATATAATCTTTTAAATTCATTAAATAAGTGCCTCCCCATTTTCGGAAAAATGACTTTTCATATTTTGAAAAAATGTAGTTAATTCATCACATTTTGAGTACAGAAATAAGCGTTCTAGTTCAATACTAGCTAATTTTTTTGCATACGTATTAGATAAAGAGAGATCTTTCTTCTCAGTTTGTGGCAACAAACGAATTTTTCCATCCTCTATTGTAACAAATTCTAAATCAAAAAACACCTTTGTCATAAAATCGACTTGTTCTTTTTTCCAACCCATCTTACGACATAATGCCACTTCATACATGTTCATGTCAAATGGATTTGTATTTGCTAAGATCGAATAGAATTTTTTAAAACTTTCTCTACTTGGTATTGGTGAGAAGAAATGTAATTCTTCTTGATTAAAAATTAAGTAGATACGTTCTGATAACCCATTACGAAAAACTTCTTTCAAATCATTTTCAGAACTAGGTAAATCAAGTAGGATCACATAGTTATTTTGTATATTAACATCTAAGTTTAGTACATCTTCATATGCAACAAACTTAGAAATAGGATATTTAGACTTTAAATTTTCATATTCATTTGATGATTGATGTAAAAATATGAATTTTTCTTCGGTTGAAGGTAAAGTTAATCGATGTGGCTCTTGACCTCTTAAGTCAAATAACTGCCAATGATTTACTTTAATATCATGGATCATTAACTGCGGCTTTCGTTTACCATTCCATTCGTTAATAGAAGCCATTCCTAAGCATGATACTTTTGATCCACTTGCAATTTCATTAGCAACATGTCCAAATCCAAACCCTACGGCATCAAGGAATGTAACCTCATCTTTTAGTTGTACTTTAAGATGTGCACCTTCATTACCGATTTGTTTAATATTTAGAGCATCAACCTCGTTTATTTCTAAAACAGGTTTTGGGTTATGCATCCCAAAAGGTGCTAGCATATTTAATTCATTAATAAATGAGATTGAAACTTCACTAGCCTGACAGTTTAAATCGACTTCTTTTAATGGGATAAAATCTTCATCTGTCATAATTTGATCTGCATATTCATTTAAACGATGTCTTAATAGCTCGACATCTTCAATTGCCAATGTCATACCAGCAGCAAGTGTATGACCTCCAAAATGAGGTAAAATATCTTTACATCTTGTTAAGTTTTCAAATAGAGAAAAACCTTCAATGCTTCTTGCTGAACCTTTTGCTATTCCTTTTTCACGATCGATACTTAGAACAATTACTGGCTTGTAGAAGCGATCAACTAATTTCGAAGCAACGATCCCAACTACTCCTGCATTCCAGCCTTCTTTTGCGACAATAATCACTTTATTTGAACAAGATGAATCAAGCTCTTTTACTTGCTTAATTGCCTCTTCTGTCATACGTGAAACTAATTCTTGTCGCTCCTTATTTAGAATTTCAATTTGCTCTGCTCTTTTTTTAGCAAGTGCTCTATCATTTTCTAAAACTAACTCTACTGCAGGCTTAGCATCACCAAGTCTACCAACTGCATTAATTCTAGGACCAATTGCAAATCCAATTGTTTCTTCGGTAATTGAATCTGTTGTAGTTCCACTAATTTCTAAAAGAGCTCTTAGTCCTTCACGCTTAGTTTGCTTTAGTTGCCTTACACCTTTTTTTACGATTAAACGATTTTCATCAACCAAAGGTACTAAATCAGCAACTGTACCAATTGAAACTAGTTCCAAATATTCCTCTGGTTCTCTACCTAATAATGCGGAAGCGAATTTAAACACAACTCCTACACCAGCTAGTTCTTTAAAAGGATAGCTCGGACTTAGCTTTGGATGAATAATCGCAATAGCGTTTGGTAATTCCTCTGGTGGTTCATGATGATCCGTAATAATTACATCCACACCTAGTTCATTTGCAAAATTAACTTCCTCTGCTGCAGAAATACCTGTATCTACAGTAATGATTAATGAATAACCTTGGTCATTCGCCCATTTAAATGCATTCTTATTTGGACCATATCCTTCAGTAAAACGATTTGGTATATAAAAATCTACATTTGCTTCTAGTTCGATTAATGTTAAATACAATACTGAAGTACTGCTAACTCCATCTGCATCATAATCGCCAAAAATTAATATTTTTTCATTTTCTTCAATCGCTTGAAATACTCTGTCAATTGCAATATCCATACCCTCTAATAAAAACGGGTCATGAAAGCTCATTTGATCTTCATATAAAAACTTACTTGCTGCATCTACTGTATTAAATCCACGAGTAACAAGTAGTTTAGCTAATAGAGGGGAAATCTGTAATTCTTTACTTAATAATTGCTCTTCTTGGTGATTCGATAATTTCGGTTTCCAACGTGCTTTTGACTTTAACAATACTCTCACCCCTAACTGTACTATTATACTAAAGTAAACTTATTGGATGAAAGAGTTATTTTTATCATTATATGGATTAATATGGACAAAAACATTTTCCACATCTTTTTGTTCCATCAACTGTGCTTTAACATTTTTACCGATTTTATGTCCTTCTTCAACCGTTATATATGGATCTACTGAGACTTTAATATCGATTATGACGTAATAACCGTGTTCCCTTGCATAGAGAGAATTTATTTCTTTAACTCCTTCTACGTTCCTAACAATTTCTTTATAAGGTTCAATATCTTCTTCATGAAGGACATGATCCATTGTCGTATGTATTGATTCTGCACCTATATCCCAAGCCATTTTTAAAATCATAATTGCTACAATAAGACCAGCGGCAGGGTCTGCATATAAAAGTACTGGCATATTAAATTTAGTACCTAGAATTGCAATTCCAATACCAACCATAGCTGCAGCAGATGAGTATACATCGGAGCGATGTTCATATGCATTAGCGATGATTGCGTCACTATTTAACCTTTTCCCTAAAGCATATTTATAGCGAAACATCCATTCTTTTAAAAATATTGATATAAAAGCTGCTAATAAAGCGATTAGCTCTGGTGGATGCACTGGTTTAAAAAATGCAGTTATAGAGGATTTAGTTATTTCAATTCCAACAATAAATAATAGTACAGCAACAATAATTGCAGCAATTGATTCAGCTTTACCATGTCCATAAGGATGATCCTCATCTGGAGGCATCTTAGCAGCTCTTAAACCAAATAAAACCGCGATCGAACCGACCACATCTGACGCAGAATGTACCGCATCTGCCATTAACGCTTTACTATTTCCAATATATCCTATAACTGCTTTAACAATTGCTAGAAGTAAATTTCCATATATTCCGATATAAGCCCCTTTCCTGGCTTCCTTATAACGCTCTTCCTGTTCCATATACTTTACCTACTTCCCTTTTTCTAACTCTAAAAAATACACTAATCATTATTAACACATTATATTATTATCTTCAAATCATAATGAATTTAATACAAGAAGAGTATAAGCATGAGCCTATACTATTTTTCAACGTTTATAAATAAAATATATTCAATTGAAAAATGGAACACTAAATTTTTTTGATATGTTGGGTTGATTTTAGTTATGTAATATTGTTTGTTAAAAAGTTTAAACCAATCTATGAACACAAATTAAGAAGAAGATTTATTTTTATTTTTTGATTTTATGTAATTTCTTCAATTCCTTTGTTTTTTCTCTTTCTTCATGATTCAATGGCCTTATTTATAGTTTTCCTAATTATTAAAGAAATGTTCTTTTATTTGCACTTTCTCTAAAAGATTATTCCAAAATTCTTAAAGATAAACTTTTTTGATGAGGAGTTGATTGGAATGAAAGGGTGCTCGACTCCTGTGGGAGATGCGGGAAGGCTGAGACCCCGCAGGAACGTACGTGACGAGGAGGCTCAAGAATCTCGCCCCACGGAAAGCGAGCATTCTGTAGTGGAAATCAAAAAGACCTTACTTTTTTAATTGATAAATTCTTTTTTTCGCTAACATGAAAAAAAGAGTATAAGCATGAGCTTATACTCTTTTTAATTATTTAGCTTCTTCAACATCAATTACTTGGTTTTTATCAAGTTGGCGACCTTTAATAAATAACCAAATTTGTGAAGCGATAAAGATTGAAGAATATGTTCCAACAACTAAACCTATTAATAATGCAAGTGAGAAGTTAAGAATTGCATGACTTCCGAATATAAGCAATGCAAGTACTGCTAATAGTACAGTAAGAACTGTTTTAACAGATCGGCCTAAAGTTTGACGAATTGATTCATTTACAACTTGTTTCAATTCTTCTCTAGAACGAATTTTCTTCTTAAGCTTCATATTTTCACGTACTCGGTCAAATGTAACGATCGAGTCATTAATCGAATAACCAACAATCGTTAGAACCGCTGCGATGAAAGTTATATCTACTTCTAATCTAAAAATACTAAACACTACAACAATGAAGAATGCATCATGTAGTAGGGCAATTACTGAAGCAATTGCATATGAGAATTGGAAACGTAATGATACGTAAAGAATGATACCTGCTGACGCGATAATCAATGCTTTAACGGCATTAGCTGCTAATTCTCTACCAACTACTGGATCAACAGTACTTACGTTTGGTTCTACCCCAAATTTAGTCGTAAAATCTTTTTTCAAATCATTAATTTGATTTTTTGTTAATACGCCTTTAAATACGATTGAACCTGTTTTTGCATCATTTGTTGAAATAGTAATACTTTCTGGCTTCAAGTTCAATTTTGAAATCTCATCATTAACAACTTGTTTTGTAACGGCTGATTTTGATTCAAATGTTACACGTGTACCACTTGCAAAATCAATTCCTAAATTTAATCGGAAAATAGAAAGTAGAATAACACCGACAACTACTGTAACAATTGAAAAATAAACAAATTTTCGACCTACACTTACAAAATCGACTTTATCATATTTTGTAGGAGGATGTGCTAGGTTATGATTTAAACCAAGAATTTCACTTTGTTTAATACCAAACCATGTTTTCTTATTATTTAAGTAACGACTTTGAACTAATAAAGAAAGTAATAGACGAGTACCGAATACTGCAGTTAAAAAGCTTACTAAAATACTTACAATTAAACTTGTTGCAAATCCTTTTACTGAGCTTGTACCGAATGAGAACAATACTACAGCAGCAAGTAGAGTTGTAATATTAGCATCAAAAATCGTGCCAAATGAACGCTGATTACCAGCACGATACGCCGATGCAACTGATTTCCCTAGTTTTAGCTCGTCCTTCAATCTCTCAAAGGTAATGATATTATTATCTACTGCAATACCAACACCAAGTATTAATGCAGCTATACCCGGAAGTGTTAATACTGCATTCATGCCGTCAAATACTAGTAATGTTACGTAAGTATATGCCATTAACATGATGCTTGCGATTAAACCTGGTAAGCGATAGAAATAAAGCATAAATAAGAAAATTACTGCCACACCAATAATTCCAGCAAAAATTGTTTCATGAAGAGCATCTGTACCAAATTTTGCACCGATTGATGTTGAATACATTTCTTTAAGGTGTACTGGAAGTGCCCCTGCATTTAATAAGTCTGATAGTTCTTTTGCACTTTCAACCGTAAATGTAGAGCCTACAATAGAAAGTGAATCATCTGTAAATACTTGATTTACACTAGCTGCAGATAAGAATTTAGGTTTTGCTTTTGCAGATTCCTTTTTGAAAGAGTCTTGTCCTTCTTTGAAATCTAACCAAATAACCATCATATTATTTGGAGCACCCATTTTTAATACTTTACTTGTAACATCTTTAACCTTAGAAGCATCCTTAAATGTAATTGATACACTTGGTTTACCCATTTGGTCAAATGTTTGCTTTGAAGCGCCTTCTTTTAAATCCGCTCCAGTCATCAGAACCTTATCATTTACGTCACGAATTGTTAAATTCGCTTCAGTAGAAAGAATATCACGTGCTTTAGCTTGATCTTTTACACCAGCTAATTGTACACGTATACGATCTTTCCCTTCGATTTGAATGTTTGGTTCACTTACTCCTAATACGTTTACACGTTTTTCAAGAGCTTTTGCTGTACTTACTAAAACATTTTTGTTAATTTTGTCGCTTTTCTTAATCGGCTTAACTTTGTAAAGCACCTCAAACCCGCCCTGTAAATCTAGACCAAGCTTAATATTATTCGCGGTACCAAATACAGTTGTGCCGATTACTGCTGCTAATACAGCAATAATTAAGAAGAAGGCAACAATTCTGTTACGCTTCACCATGTTGTGAATTTCCTCCTCTAACTAGTTCAAGTTCTAGTACGAAAATGGTATGTTTTCATTCTTATATTATACAAATGCAATTTTTTTATTGTCAATTAATGGTTAAACTGACTCCCCAAACTGCCAAGTAGGTGATTTAAATGCTTCGATTCGAATATAATTCATATAATCGTTTACAGTTAATGAGAGTATGTCTTCTACTAGTTGAAAAAGCTTTGGTTCGTCCTCTTTCTTTCGCCATATGGTTCTTTCGAGGCATTCCCATAAGCCATCCTCACTGACAGTATCGAATCCAAGCATTCTAAATTCATCCAGTTTACTTTCAATTACTACCTGTAGCTTAGGTTTAAATTCTGCAGCTTGTTGATGAAAAGTCGACATACTCTTCCCCCCTAATTTTCTGTATTTTTAGAAAAATGATTTTAGACCTTCATATTCATTTCCTAGATGTTGAACTAACTTGTCATGCTTGCCTACATTTATAGCATATATATAATTGTAAATCATTCTAGGCTGTTTGAGAAGGTGGTAAAAGTAATGACAAAGCAAACGTTTTTAAGAGGAACGTTTTTTTTACTTATTGCAGGGCTCATCACAAGAATTTTAGGGTTTTTTAATCGTATTGTTGTAGCAAGAATAATGGGTGAAGAAGGCGTAGGATTATTTATGATGGCAGTCCCGACACTATTTTTGGTCATGACGCTTACACAGCTCGGCTTACCAATTGCCATCTCAAAATTAATTGCAGAAGCAGTTGCTCAAAATAGACAAGATCGGATAAAAAAGATTTTAGCTGTATCAATGTCAATAACTGGCATATTAAGTATTATTTTTACAACAGCAATGATATTTTTATCCCCTTATATTGCTAAAAACTTATTAACGGACGAAAGGACTATGTACCCACTAATTGCCATCGCACCAGTTGTTCCAATTATTGCTATTTCATCAGTATTACGTGGATATTTTCAAGGCGTTCAGAATATGCGACCTTCTTCCTTTTCCCAAGTTATTGAACAAGTTGTTCGTATAGTACTAGTTGCAGTTTGTACTAAAACTTTTTTACCATATGGAGTTGAATTTGCCGCTAGTGGCGCCATTATCTCTTCTGTATTAGGGGAATTAGCTTCTTTAATTTATATGCTTTATGTTTTTAAGAAAGAAAAAAATGCAAAGTTCATTTCTGGATTTAAGAACAATATTAAAGATGGAAGAAAAACTCTTAGCGACCTATTAAGTATTGCTCTACCAACAACTGGAAGTCGTTTAATTGGTTCAATATCAATGTTTTTAGAACCAATAGTTGTCTCACAAAGTTTAGCGATTGCAGGGGTAACCGCAGCTGTTGCAACTAAACAATATGGATTGCTTGCAGGATATGCTTTACCTCTATTACTTTTACCAGCGTTTATTACTTATGCACTATCTACAGCACTTGTGCCAGCGATTAGTGAAGCAATGGCCAAAAAAGATCGTGTAACTGTTGAAAGAAGATTGCAGCAAGCACTACGCTACTCAATGATTGCGGGTGGTTGGTCTGTTGTTATTTTATACGTCTTTGCCTCACCGATTTTAACACTAATGTACAAAAGTGACCAAGCTACAAATTTTATATTACTTTTAGCACCTTGCTTTATTTTTTACTATTTCCAAGGACCACTACAAGCTGTATTGCAGGCACTTAATCTTGCAAATTCAGCCATGATTAATAGCTTTGTCGGTTCGGTCGTTAAAATTGCTAGTATTTTATTACTAGCTACAAATCCAAAGTTTGGTATTAACGGTGTTGCGTTAGCTATGAATATTAGTATTGTAACAATAACGGTACTTCACTATTTCACTGTATTAAAAGCCATCAACTTTTCAATTTTCGTTAAGGATTATGTTTATTGTCTAGTCATTTTAGGAATTTGTATTTATGTCGGAAAATTCATCAAAGAATACGTAGTTTTTTCATCCTCATTATTAGTACAAACCTTAGCAAGTATTTCGGTTGTCACTTTAATGTATATCTTATTAATTCTATTATTTAATCTAGTTAAGAAAGATGAGATCATTCGAATCCCATTCTTTAAAAAGTTAATTACAAGATAATGGACAATAGAATAGATCATAACAAAACCACAAAGTAATTAATGTACTTTGTGGTTTCACTCTGTTGAAAAACACTTTTGTAAACTAGTTATCAAATTTTCGTAAAGGAGTTGATTGATGTTGATTTCCACTACAGGATGCTCGCTTTCCATGGGGCGAGATTCTTTAGCGGGGTCTCAGCCTTCCCGCTAATCCCATAGGAGTCGAGCAACATCCGCTCCAATCAACTTTTTCATCAAAAAAAGTTCACACTAAAAAATCTAATTTAAAATCCTTTACTAAGGGTAGCATAAAAGTTTGTTAATCAATATGTAGGTCAATTAAGATCGAACACCAACGTATTATAATAATCATTTGAAATTGTTTTTCTATAAGTCAGCCCTTATATATTTTTAACTAATCAATAATAATCAATTACTAGAGTTCATTGATCTATAAAACTGCTCAAACATATTAACATTTAAAATCATTAATTTCTCACCAAAATTGATAATTTAATCATTAAAATGTTCACTTAATGTACGTCTTGTTACTGACCGTTTTATATTTCAAAACTCTGAAGCCACAAAGTAATTAAATGTTCTTTGTGGTTTATTAATTTTCTTTTATGTATATGTTAGTTAATTTCCACTGCAGGATACTGATATTTCTAAATCCTAAATTATTCGTCTTTCTTATCAAAAAATATTTCTCCTCCTCGTAAGCTACAATAAGATACTTGTTTGAATTCATCATATCCATGTTTTTTTAACTCTTCTAATAACCACTGTTTATCTTTATGATACTGATTTAAATTATCTTCTTGTACGATGCCATCTAATATTAGTGGAAATGTGAGTGAGCTATAATTTATATCACCGTTTATTTCCTTTTTAAATATTGATAATTTCCCTGTAGGTTCTAGTAATGCATAGTCAACATCCCGTACATCTCCAATATCCTTTTCTCTTAGTTGGAGTAATAGGTCGTCAAATGTGTATCTTTGTTTTTTCATCTCTTTCTCTAAAACTTTACCTTTACTAATGATTAATACAGGATGTCCATCTAATATTTTTCTAAACTTAACACTTTTTAGCGAAATTAAAGAAAAAATTATTTGGATAACTACAATTAAAAACATTGGATAGATTACTTTTACGATCGGATCATTATGGTTTTCGATCCCGATTGCTGCTATTTCAGTTAATAAAATATAAACGACTAGATCTAATAAACTTAACTCACCTATTTCTCTCTTACCCATTATCCGAAAGAAAAATGCAATAATTAAATAGATTAAAATGGTACGAATCGTCATAGAACCTAATTCCATTTTACTTACCCTCACATCCAAAACTTGTTGATTTTCAAAAAAATTGATCTTAAGCTAGCACTGACACCTGTAAATATGAATCCAAACCCTACTAATTTCCCATAAAGAAAATAATAGTAGAATTTTGTTCATAATTTTACTATTTGTAATTGCCCTATAAGTATTCTAAAAATTCATCTCATGAATATGCTTGTATTAAAAGAGTGTACAAGGGGGAATATGAATGAAAAAAACAGCTGTAGCTGTCTCTTTTGGCTTTTTAACTATTCTTTTATTAGTATTGTCAATTAGTTTGATTTTATCATTATTACTTAAACTAACTTCACTTACAGAAGCAAGTGTCACAACAACTACTCTTATCCTATCATTTATCGTTATGTTAATTGGTGGTTTTGTTACAGGAGCGAAAGGGAAAGAAAAAGGTTGGATTCTTGGATTATTAACAAGTGGAGCGTATTCTATTTTTGTATTTTTTGTACAGTTTCTTGGCTATGATCGAACTTTTTCACAGGAACAAATAATGTATCACGGTATTTTCTTAGGTGTTTGTATGTTAGGGTCAATTTTTGGAGTGAATGCGGCAAGTAATAAATCTTATAATCAATAAAGTTTTTTGAGTTATATCTAAATCACTTTAGACTTAATTTAAATTTCTTACAGAATAAACAAAACGCTAGTTCCCAAAAGGAACTAGCGTTTCTTACGCTACAATTAAGTAAAATTAAGCTTGATTTCTTGTTTCACGAATTGCGTTTTTTTCAAATACCATACGTGATCCATCAGCAGTTTTTAATGTAATTGTATTATTTTCTTCGTTAACAGCATCAACTAATCCGTGTAATCCACCGATTGTTACAACCATATCGCCTTTGCTAATTCCAGCTTGCATAGAAGCTGTTTGCTTTTGACGCTTTTGTTGTGGACGAATTAGTAAGAAGTAGAAAACTATGAACATTAATATTAGAGGTAAAATCCCCATTAAACCATTACCCATCTTAATCTTCCTTTCAATATGTAAATTTTAGAAGTTCCTAGCGTTCGGCTTATTAAAACCGTATTGTTCAAAAAACTCTTCTCGGAAATCACCTAAACGGTCTTCGCGGATTGCTTGGCGAACTTGTTCCATTAATTGTAACAGAAAATGTAAGTTATGGTAAGTAGTCAAACGCATTCCAAACGTCTCTTCGCATCGGATTAAATGACGGATATATGCTCTTGTATAGTTTTTACATGCATAACAATCACAATTAGGATCAAGCGGAGAATAGTCCTCTGCATATTTTGCATTCTTTATAACTAATCGTCCTTCGCTAGTCATACATGTACCATTACGAGCGATACGCGTTGGAAGTACACAGTCAAACATATCCACTCCTCGAATTGCGCCATCAATTAATGAGTCAGGAGAACCCACTCCCATTAAATATCTTGGTTTATCCGTTGGTAGGAAAGGTGTCGTAAACTCTAAAACTCTATTCATTACATCCTTTGGTTCTCCAACTGATAATCCACCAATTGCATAACCTGGGAAATCTAAAGAAACTAAGTCTCTTGCAGATTGTTTACGAAGGTCTTCGTATTCTCCCCCTTGAACAATTCCAAATAATCCTTGATCCTCTGGTCTTTGGTGAGAATTTAAACAACGCTCTGCCCATCTACTTGTTCTCTCAACTGAACGTTTCATGTAATCATACTCAGCAGGGTATGGTGGACATTCATCAAACGCCATCATGATATCAGAACCTAATGCATTTTGAATTTCCATCGCCTTTTCTGGTGAAAGGAATAATTTATCGCCATTTAAGTGATTTCTGAAATGTACGCCCTCTTCTTCGATTTTTCGGAATTGACTCAAGCTAAATACTTGGAATCCTCCTGAATCTGTTAAAATTGCACGATCCCAGTTCATAAATTTATGTAAGCCACCAGCTTTTTTAATAATCTCATGACCAGGTCTTAACCATAAATGGTAAGTATTACTTAAAATAATACCTGATCCCATTGCTTTTAAATCTTCAGGAGCCATTGTTTTAACAGTGGCTAAAGTTCCAACAGGCATAAATGCTGGAGTTTCAAATGAACCATGTGGAGTATGGACAATTCCTAATCTCGCACCTGTTTGCTTACAAGTTTTAATATGTTCATAACGAATTGCTGTCATTTTTCGATTCCTTTCAATTCTTAAAGTATTAACATTGCATCGCCAAAGCTAAAAAAGCGATATCTTTGATCAACTGCTTCTTTATAAGCAGATAAAACTGGTTCTCTTCCAGCTAAAGCGCTAATCAGCATAATTAGAGTTGATTTTGGTAAATGGAAGTTCGTAATCATCCCATCAATTCCCATAAATTTATATCCTGGGAAAATGAAGATAGACGTCCAACCACTAGACCCTTCAAACTTACCATTATTAGCTGTAGCAATCGTTTCAACTGTACGAGTAGAAGTTGTTCCGACAGTAATGATTCTACCACCGTTTGCTTTCGTTTCATTTAACAGTTTAGCCGTTTCATCAGACATATAGTAGTATTCTGAGTGCATATCATGTTCTTCGATCGATTCTACACTTACTGGTCTAAATGTACCTAAACCTACATGCAATGTAATAAATGCTAACTTTACACCTTTTTCTTGAACTTTAGCTAAAAGTTCTTTTGTAAAATGTAAACCTGCAGTAGGCGCTGCCGCTGAACCAATTTCTTTTGCAAATACTGTCTGGTAACGATCTTTATCTTCTAACTTTTCTTTAATATATGGAGGTAGTGGCATTTCACCTAGTTGGTCTAAGATCTCATAAAAAATCCCATCGTATTGGAATTTTAATTTTCTTCCACCTTGATCACTAGAACCTACACATTCTGCCTTTAATCTGCCATCTCCAAATAAAATGATTGTGCCTTCTTTGACTCTTTTAGCAGGCTTTACTAAAGTTTCCCATACATCCTGCTCTTCTTGTTGAAGTAATAATACTTCAATTTGAGCACCTGTATCTTCTTTCACACCAAATAATCTAGCAGGCATTACTTTTGTTTCATTTAAAACTAAACAATCGCCCTCTTGTAGATAATCTAACACATCAGGAAACTGTTTATGCTCTACATTTCCTGACTCTTTATGTAATACCATTAGTCTCGATGCTTCTCGGTCCAACAAAGGAGTCTGAGCAATCAACTCTTCAGGTAAATCAAAATCAAATAAATTTACATCCATTTCTATACACCTCATAAATTTCAGGAGTAAGGAGAAAGGGAGATTATCCACAATTCCCTTTTCCAAACTCTATTTATTTCTACTCACTTATTTTCTCCCAAATAATGAAAATATAAGTGATAATAAAATACTTATGATAATACAAGTTACAATCGGAAAGTAAAACGATACATTTCCTTTTTTTATAAAAATATCGCCTGGAAGTTTCCCAACAAATCGAATAAACAATCCAACAACTAGTAAGATAATTCCTAACGTAATTAAAATTTTTGACAAATCAATCATTGCTCCGGCACCTGCAACCCGAAATGTTTGTATGTTAAATCAGTAACAATTCGTCCCCTAGGAGTCCGCTGAAGAAAGCCAATTTGAAGTAAATATGGCTCATATACATCTTCAATCGTTTGTGACTCTTCCCCGATTGAAGCAGCAATCGTATCAACCCCAACAGGACCACCTCTAAATCGCTCAATAATAGCTAGTAACAATTTATGATCGATATGGTCTAGACCTGCTTCATCTACCTGCATTTGAATTAAAGAGTCTTTAGCTATTTCAAAGGTAATGATTCCACTTCCTTGAACTTGAGCAAAATCTCTTACCCTTCTTAATAAACGGTTTGCAATTCGAGGGGTACCTCGAGATCTTCTAGCTACTTCTGAAGCAGCGTCATTTTCAATTTCCATTCCGAATAACTCTGCTGTTCTTTTCACGATCAATGCAAGTTGTTCAACAGTATAGAATTCTAATCGATTTAATACTCCAAAACGATCTCTAAGTGGTGAGGAAAGGAGACCTGCTCTTGTTGTTGCTCCTATTAATGTAAATGGAGGCAAATCAATTCTTACCGACCTAGCAGTTGCATCCTTTCCAATTACGATGTCAAAGAAAAAGTCTTCCATTGCTGGATAAAGTACTTCTTCTACTGTTCGAGGCAATCGGTGAATTTCATCGATAAACAATACATCACCAGGTTGAAGTGAAGTCAAAATAGCTGCTAAATCTCCAGGACGCTCAATCGCTGGTCCTGAAGTCGTTTTGAATCCAACACCTAGTTCATTCGCAATAATCGCTGCTAAAGTGGTTTTACCTAATCCAGGAGGACCGTATAATAGAACATGATCTAAAGACTCATTTCGCATCTTTGCAGCTTCAATAAAAACTTGCAAATTCTTTTTGACTTTATCTTGCCCTATATATTCCCTTAATGATTGAGGCCTTAGTGAAAGCTCTTGATCAAATTCCTCGCCACTACTTTCACCAGATAAAATTCGGTCATCCATTTTCATCACCTCTTAGCTTGCAATAGTAATTGAAGTGCTTTTTTAATATATTCATCCGTTGAAAGCTTCTCATTCTTTAATAACGGTACGATCTTTTTAACTTCTTTTTCTGCATAGCCTAATGCTTTTAATGCTTCAATTGCATCATCTAATGAAGATGCTGCACTTTCTTTCTCTTCAATAGCATCTAGGTCAGTAAATAAATCGACTTGAACTGCTCCAAAGACTTTTTCAAGTTTTCCTTTTAAATCAAGGATCATTTGTCTTGCTGTCTTTTTACCAACACCAGGAAATTTTGTTAAAAATACCTCGTCCTCTTCTTCGATCGCATGAACTATCTGATTTGGTTCTCCAGTCGCAACAATTGCCAAAGCACCTTTAGGACCGATTCCTGACACACTTAACAATTTTTGGAATAAAGTACGTTCATCTAGTGTTTTAAAACCATATAACATCATAACATCTTCTCTTACATAATGATGTGTATAAACTTTTAAGATTTCATTTGAAGGTCTAAAAACATATGGATTAGGTGTAAATAATTGATAACCCATTCCATTATGATCAATTACTATATATTCTGGTCCAACCCATTCTATCTTTCCAATTATGTATTCGTACATGGTTTTCTCCCCTTTTTACATGTATTCCATTGTACCATAGAAAGAAGAAGGAAAAAAATAGTCGGCTGTCGAAAATAAAAATTTTATACATATGATTTAACGAAAAAGTTTACATAAAAATGACTAATAAATTTAGCGAAATTTTAAAAAATCGGTACTTAAGAAAATCCATAAGGAGGCCATTCGATTTGAACATGTTTCCAATTCTAACTACAGAGCGACTTTATTTAAGAGAAATTAAAGTCACTGATCTTAATCGAATGTTCAATATTTTATCAAGAGAAGATGTCACCAAATATTATGGACTAGATGCACTAAAAAATAGTAGTGAAGTATTGGACGTAATTCATTATTTTAGAGAAATGTATGAAGCGCGCAATGGCATCCGTTGGGGAATGATTGATAATGAAACAAACAAACTAATCGGAACATGTGGATTTACTGCTTACCAAGAACGAAACAAAAGGGCCGAAGTTGGCTATGAGGTACACCCTGACTATTGGAGAAAAGGTTTTGCGACAGAAGCTTTAAAAGCATTATTATCTTATGGATTTAATATTCTTCAACTAAATCGAATAGGAGCAATCGTTTATCCGGAAAATCTACCTTCCCAAAAACTCCTTGAAAAAATAGGATTTACCAATGAGGGTCTACTACGTCAGTATTTAGTACAAGGTAGTACTGTGCATGATACTTATGTTTATTCAATTTTACGAAGTGATTGGGAAAGAATAGAGGAATTGGAAGTTCAAGATAGAAAAATGACTTGAACCATCCAAATACAAAAAATCCACAAGGAAAATAAATTACTTTGTGGATTCTTTTTTATATGACATTTTAGATAGACGTCCGATTGATCACAGTCAAATTCCGAAATTTAATTTACGATTCTTTCATACTCTTTTAAGTAATGTAATAGATAATCGTAATGATCTTTCGTCGAAATTTTAATCCCTTGTTCAAGTTGCTTTTGTTTATTTACTTCTAATTTATTCGTATCTATTTGAAAAAAAGATTCGATAATATTATTACCGCTTGGCACTCCAATATATAAATTCAAAACCCCATTTGAATTTATTCCGAAGTAACCTTTCGCCTTTAAAGTAGGTGAAAGATCATTAATTTTTTTCATTAGTACGATTTGGTCATCATTTTCTTCTATGACTTTCCAACCCTTAAATTCTTTTTTTACTTGACCCAACGTTTTGTGTTGATTAATGTAAATTTCCTCAATCACTTCACCGTTTATATATACTTTATGTAAAATGATTGTAATTCCCTTTTTGTTAGAACTATGTTGAAGTTCATTATGAGCTGCCAATGTTTCAGTTTGTGCCGGTATTAATAAAGCTAGTAAACAAACAAATATTAAAATGAACTTTTTCACAAACATCCACTCCTTTAGACAAATTCATACAAGCTTTTTTAGTTTGACCATTCCTTTTATCTTTATCCAACATATTTATAATTTTTATATGTAAATGGCCATTAATCTTCTAAACAAAAAAACCTAAAGAGTTGTCTTTAGGAAAGGGGGTTAATTACCATATGTATTTTCAAATAGAGATATAAAAAAATTAGGTGCCACTTCAATTTTCTTATGAAATTTAAAACCAGAAGTTTTATATAAGTTAATGGCTGGTAGGTTATCTGATCCTGTTGAAACAATTACTTTTTTCTTCTTGGCAACTTCATTTAAAAAATAATTAACTAATTTTCTTGCAATGCCCCGCTTAAAGCAACTAGGATGTACTACCAATCTACATATTTGAAATTCGTTATCGTCTTCTGTATAGGCCAAAAATCCTTTTAATTCATTCTCAATCACATAACCGATAAAAATTTCTTTGGAATCTCTAATGCTTTCGACATTGTCCTTTAATTGTGGTATTCCTTCAAAATTGATTAACTTTGCTTCTACCTTATATGCGGGTAACTGTACATTTAAAATTAAATTTGCCATTTTTTTATCTTTATTGTCTAATTTAAAAATCAAAATTTTCTCCTCCTAATCCCCTGATCTTGTCCTTTTGATAAACCATTTAGGATATAAAAGTTAAATAACTCAGTAATTTTTTTAGGACTTAGCGCCTCGTGCTCTTTCTCCCAATCGATTTTAAGTGTTGTATAAAGTCGAAACATTACCAAAGCAGTTATTTCGGGATCACATTCTACAATTTCTTTCTTTACTATTGCTTCTTCAATTTTTTTCTGTATGTATAGAATGATTGATTGATTCAATCGCTTTAAAGCGTCATGTACTATAGTCGTTCCAATTTCTTGTTGTTCCTGAAGCAACTTTATTGTTAATTCATGTTCATTATGAAAAACAATAAATACTTCAATTCCTTTATGAGCTTTTTCAATGAATGAATCTTCATCATGAATCGATTGTTCTGCTAAAAATTTCATTTCAGTAATCAAATTATTGATGATTTCATCAAATAATTCTTCTTTATTTTTGAAGAAAGTATAGATCGTTCCTTTTCCAACATTTGCCTGTTTTGCGATTTGACTCATTGTAGTTGCTTTATAGCCAAAAATGGTAAATGACTTTGTGGCAGCTTGTAAAATAATTTGCTTTTTCAAAAAACTCACCTCAAATTCTCTTATTAACCAATTGACCACTTCGAACTTTTGGTCAATATAAAAATCACTTTACCATATTGTTTAACCCTCATCAAACGAATTGTTAAACTATTCTAAGAACTAAAAGGATCTTAATCATCGAATTAAAAAAAATGTAAATTACAAAGAAACAAGCTCTAAAAAAGGAAGAAGCAAGAGCTTCTTCCTTTTCAGTGTAAAAAATTGATTATTATCGGTTTGGATTAGTTGCATCCTTAACATCATTTTTTACATTACGATACATATGTTTAACATTTTCTTTTGTATCGTATAATACATTTTTAGTGGCATTTGGAACATTATTTGTCATGTTATTTAAATTATTTCTAATTGTTCCATCAAATGTTACATATACTTTTTTACCACTCGTGTATGGTGATAAAGCGTCTTTGATTTTTGATCGAAATGCGCTTTCATCAACATTTTTATTTACCAGATCTACTGCAATAAGAACCTGATCACCAACAGCAACCGTGCTTGCTTTGGATACATTTGACATTTCTTCTACTCGTTTAGATATTTGGTCCGCAAACTTTCGTTCACCAGCATTCATATTAGTGTTTGTACTAATATTTGTATATGGTACAAGAGGAGCTGTGTTTAAATCGTTATTATAACGAACTTGATCCATCGTGTAGTTTCTATTTGTATAATTGACATTTCTTCCATATGTTCCGTCATGGATTACGCCATCATTAGAATATTCACTACTTAAACCTTCATTTATACGATCATTTCCGTAGTGATTATTTTTCTTTGTGAAATAATCTTGGTTATTAGGATAGTTTACGTTTTCATAACGATAATTAACAGCATAAGGGTTTGTCGGTTTATTGAAGTTTACTTTTTCATAACCAACATTTCTTTTATGGTCATTCATGGCATTATTGTTTGTTCCACAAGCAGATAATGTTAAAGCTGTTAGCACACCTGTAGCAACGATAAGACCTTTTTTATTCAATATAAAACCCTCCCTTTAATTACAGCCAATTGTAATACTAAAATGTATTACAAAGTTAGGTTGACCTTTTTAGGTGGATTTTAAATTGTTAATTGATGGTTTGAAACTCATTTTAAGTAAAAAAGTGCTCTTTAAAGGCTGTTACATGAGAAATAATTTCTAATCCAATTAATTCCTGTATTAAAATAACTAAATAAAAAAAAGACGATTAGTAATTAATCGCCTTTTTAAATAAAATTCTTTATTGTTCATCTTCCTCAAAATATGGTACTCCGTAGGAAGACTGATTTTGTGCATAAGGAGTAAATAATTGCGAATTTGGATCAAAATAAGGTTCAGATGAATCACGATACATTGGAGTCGGTCCAGTAGCATATGGTGAAACAACTGGACCGCCTTGGAACTTTGGATAGTCCATGGCTGGTAATGTTTGTGGGAAGTTTTCATTTGGTCCCATATATGCTGGCATTGTTGCTGGGAAGTTTGCGTTTGGTCCCATGTATGCCGGCATTGTTGCTGGGAAGTTTGCGTTTGGTCCCATATATGCTGGCATTGTTGCTGGGAAGTTTTCATTTGGTCCCATGTATGCTGGCATTGTTGCTGGGAAGTTTGCGTTTGGTCCCATATATGCTGGCATTGTTGCTGGGAAGTTTTCATTTGGTCCCATATATGCTGGCATTGTTGCTGGGAAGTTTGCGTTTGGTCCCATATATGCTGGCATTGTTGCTGGGAAGTTTTCATTTGGTCCCATATATGCCGGCATTGTTGCTGGGAAGTTTTCATTTGGTCCCATATATGCTGGTAATGTTTGTGGGAAGTTTCCGTTCGGTCCCATGTATGCCGGTAAAGTTTGTGCTACATTTGGATTCGGTCCCATATATGCTGGTAGTGTTTGCATATTATTTCCTGGCATTGGCGCTGGTAATGGTGTTGGCACTGGTGCTGGTAATGGCGTTGGCATCGCAGTTGGCGGAACTGGTGCTTCTCCAGTTACTCCTGGCATCATCGGCATAGCTCCAAAACTCGGTAAAGTTGGTAATGTCCCTCCTTCTCCTCGTGGATAATATGGGTAGTTTGCGTTTGGTCCCATATATGCTGGTAATGTTTGTGGGAAGTTTTCATTTGGTCCCATATATGCTGGCATTGTTGCTGGGAAGTTTGCGTTTGGTCCCATATATGCTGGCATTGTTGCTGGGAAGTTTGCGTTTGGCCCCATATATGCTGGCATTGTTGCTGGGAAGTTTTCATTTGGTCCCATATATGCTGGTAATGTTTGCGGGAAGTTTCCGTTCGGTCCCATATATGCCGGTAATGTTTGCGGGAAGTTTGGATTCGGTCCTACATATGCTGGTAGCGTTTGGGCTGCGTTTGGATTCGGTCCTACATATGCTGGTAGCGTTTGGGCTGCGTTTGGATTCGGTCCTACATACGCTGGTAGTGTTTGAGGTACATTCGGTCCTGCAAATGCTGGAAGTGTTTGTGGTGCATTTGGTCCCATATACGCTGGTAATGTTTGTGGTGCATTATTTGGTCCCACATACGCCGGTAATGTTTGAGCTTTATTAGTTGCAACTGGTGATACTTGCGCATTTGGCTTTCCTGTTGCCACTGGCGATACTTGCATATTTGGTTTGCCTGTTGCCACTGGCGATACTTGCATATTTGGTTTGCCTGTTGCTACTGGTGATACTTGCATATTCGGCTTTCCTGTTGCTACTGGTGATACTTGCATATTCGGCTTTCCTGTTGCTACTGGTGATACTTGCATATTCGGTTTTCCTGTTGCTACTGGTGATACTTGCATATTCGGTTTTCCTGTTGCTACAGGTAATACTTGCTCTTTTGGTTTTCCTGTTGCCACTGGCGATACTTGCACATTTGGTTTTCCTGTTGCTACTGGTGATACTTGCACATTTGGTTTTCCTGTTGCTACCGGTGATACTTGTTGATTTGGTTTGCCTGTTGCTATTGGCGATACTTGTTGATTTGGTTTCCCTGTTTCCACAGGAGATACTTGCGTATTTGGTGTTGATGGAGAAACCAATGATCCTGGGAAGTAGTTCTTTTTCTCTGACATGCTTTGTCCTCCCTTGGTGTTCACATTTGATTTATTATCATTTATCGGATTTTTAACTGCCACTGGCGAAACAACTTGCGGTATGTTCGCATTTGGTTTTCCAGTTTGAACAGGAGATACTTGTTGATTCGCATTATTTGTCGCAGGTGATACAGTCGGTTTCGCAGGTGGAATAGGTATCTGAATTACAGGTTTTACTGTCGGTGTAACCTCTACATTAATATTCAAATTATTATCAACTGGCTTTGTATTCGGCATGACAGCAGGTTGTGTCTGAGCTACAGGTTGAACATTTCCTTCTTCTACCTCCAAAGCAACACTTGGCTTAGGTTGCTGTACCTCCTTTTTAGAACCTAATGGGGCTGGTTTTTCTCCCCTTTCTGGCACTTTTATTTTCATGCCAGGATAGATCATATCTGGATTACTTAGTTGGGCATTTAATTTAACTATCTCTTCATAGTCGATATTATATTTTTGAGCAATGCTCTTAAGGGTATCGCCCTTTATTACTATGTGAATTCTCACCTTTTCCCCTCCTGACCAATTGCCTCTACGTTGGATTGTACATTAGTACCTCACAACAATGTATGTCTGAATATTTATATTTATGATAGAAGGTATTTTAATTTATGACGAGTAAGCTTGTATAAGTATTTACTTTATTCTTGTTTTTTCTATAAAAAAATCATCTAGCTCAAGTTGAACTAGATGATTTTAAATTTTTTATGATATTTTATTTTATTTTTAAGCAAGCTCAAGCATTTTATCTAATGCCTTAATTGCATCTTTTGCAGTTTGTTTATCAACTGTAATAATATTTTGGATATTACCTTTTTCGATATTTTCTAAAGACCATAACAAGTGTGGTAAATCGATACGATTCATTGTTAAGCATGGACACATAAATGGATTTAATGAAATGATTTCCTTATCAGGATGATTTTTAATAATTCTTTGAACTAAATTCATCTCAGTTCCAATTGCCCATTTACTTCCTGCAGGAGCAGCTTCAATCTGGTCAATAATATATTTTGTAGATCCATTGTCATCACTTGCTGCTACAACTTCTCTAGAACATTCTGGATGCACAATAATCCTCATATCAGGATGATTTTTTCGTACATTCTCAATATTTTTCACAGTAAAATTCTCATGAACAGAGCAGTGACCTTTCCAAAGTATTACTTTGATGTTATTTAGGTCTCCCTCATATTCTAAAGTGTCCGTTATTGGATTCCAAATCGCCATATGCTCTAAAGGTACACCTAATTCAAATGCTGTGTTTCTGCCTAAATGTTGATCAGGTAAGAACAATATACGTTCTTTTTGTGTGAAAGCCCAAGAAACTACCTTTTTAGCATTAGATGATGTTACGGTTGCACCATCATTTCTACCGACAAACGCTTTAATCGCAGCAGTTGAATTAACATATGTTAACGGTAAAATTGTGTCTCCGAAAAGCTTCTGTAACTCTACCCATGCACGATCAGTTTGATGATGATCTGCCATATCTGCCATTGAACAGCCTGCTCTCATATCAGGTAAAATAACAATTTGTTCATCTTCCGTTAAAATATCTGCAGTCTCTGCCATAAAATGTACACCACAGAATACAATATATTTCGCTTTTTTATTATTAGCGGCAACTTGAGCAAGTTGTAGAGAATCTCCTGTCGAATCTGAGAAAACTACAACTTCTTCCTTTTGATAATGATGACCTGGAATGAAAAGAGCATCACCTAATCTCTCTTTTATATCTTTTACTCTTTTTTCCATTTCCTCAGTTGATAATGTATAGTACTCATCAGGAATTTGATATCCTTCATTTTTTTGTATCATATCTAAAACGTTCATTGTCCCCACTCCAATCCCTACTATTTTACAAGTAGAAGCTTATATCTAATGCTTTTGCTGAATGTGTTAAACAGCCTAAAGAAATAACATTTACACCACAGTTTTGAAAACTTGCTAAATTTTCTAAAGTAATTCCACCAGAAGCTTCCGTTACGATCGTTTCTGGAACAAGTTTAACAAATTCTTTTATTTCATCTGGCGTACGATTATCAAACATAATGACATCTGCACCAGCTTCAATAGCTTGAAGAACTTGATCTTTGTTTTCCGTCTCGACTTCAATTTTGACCATATGACCTAATTTATTTCGTAATGACTCAACTGCATTTTTTATTGAACCTGCGTAAGCAATATGATTATCTTTAAGCATCACTGCATCATATAAACCGAAACGATGGTTCGCTCCACCACCACAAGTAACTGCATATTTATCAAATAAACGTAAACCTGGCATCGTTTTTCTTGTATCGACTAGTTTAATTTTCTCATCGCTTAGTGTTTCAACTGCTTTTGAAGTATGTGTTGCAATTCCACTCATACGTTGTAAAAGATTAAGCATAACTCTTTCACCTGATAATAACACTTGAACTGGTCCCTCTACTTCTGCAAGTAGTTGCCCTGCCACAACAGATTCACCATCTTTAACGTGAAGTGTTACTTTAATATCTTCATGAAGTAATTTATAAGTTATTTCAATTAATTCAGTACCCGCTATTACTCCATCTGCCTTTGCAAGTACTTTTCCCGTTGTTCTTTCATGCATTGGGAAAATATGAATTGAGGATAAATCCCCTTCTCCAATATCCTCTAGTAAAAATTGCTCAATCATTTTTTTAGCTTTTAAAGTATTCATGAATTTCTCTCCTCAAATATTAGCTGGTTGATCTATATATTCTATAAAATGTGAGCCGATGCTTTCTTTTCTTCTTACAGCAGCTTCTGCAATTAGTTTTCCAGTAATTAGCATATTGTATCTTTCTAGTTCCTCTTTGTTCATCGGGCGTGAATCTACTGTTTTAGATTCTAAAAAGTAAGAAAAATATGTGATTGCTTTATTTAAATCTTCTTCCTTTCTTACAATGCCGATATACTTCATCATTATTTCTTTAATTTCATCTTTTGTAGGTAACGTTCTAAATCTTGGTATCATGTATTTCGGTTGATTCCCATCTATTTTAGCTAAAGGTAGGTCAGCAATAAATTTCGCAACCTTTTTACCAAACACAATCCCTTCCAATAAAGAATTACTAGCAAGTCGGTTTGCACCATGCACACCGGTACAAGCAACCTCACCTACTGCATACAATCCTGGAATTGTCGTTTCTCCATTTGCAGATGTCTTTATCCCACCCATGTGGAAATGTGCACCTGGAACAACTGGAATCAATCCTTTTTGTAGATCAATCCCATTATTAATAAGATTGGTAGTAATTGTTGGGAAACGCTGTTCAAATCCATCTATCATTTCGATCGATAAATAGATTTCTTCACCGTTTTGCATTTCATTAAAGATCGCCCTACTAACAACATCTCTTGGTGCTAAATCTTCAAAAGGATGGATTCCCTTCATAATGCGACGACCAGTTTTCGTTACTAAAAAAGCTCCTTCACCTCTAACAGCTTCTGATACTAGACCTTTACATGCTCCATTAATGTAAAGCATGGTAGGATGAAATTGGATAAATTCCAAATCAGTGGTCTCACAACCCGCTCGATATGCCATAGCAATTCCATCTCCGGTTATGGCCCTATTATTAGAACTAAATTGATACATTGCCCCAATACCGCCCGTTGCCAGAAGTGTCGTGTTTGCAAAACAAGATTCTAATTCACCATTTTCATTAAGTATATAAATACCCTTGCATATACCATCATGTATTATTAAATCAATTACCATTTCATGTTCAATAATCGTTATTTTATCTTTTATCCGAGCATATACAGTTTCTACTAGATGCTTTCCAGTGGCATCACCGCCAGAATGTAAAATTCTATTTTTGCGATGGGCTCCTTCTCTACCAAGATGAAACTGGCCAGATTCATCTTTATCAAATTCCATACCAATAGAAACAAGATCTTTCATAGACTTTGTTCCGTTCTTTACTAGCTCTTCTACCGCATCTATATTATTTACATTACAACCCGCTTCGAGCGTATCTTGTTTATGAAGTTCCCAAGAATCATCCTCTGACATTACTGCTGCAATTCCACCTTGTGCAAGCATCGAATTGCTGTCCCAAATTTTTTTCTTTGTGAATAGAATCACATTTTTAGACTGACAAATTTCCTCAGCAGCCATTAAAGCAGCAATCCCACTGCCAATAATGACAACGTCTGCAGTTCGCATAGTTGCCCCCTCCATTTACAGTACCTCTATTTAAATTTTATCTTATAGATAAAAAAGCTGTCTTGACACCTATATTTACATATATTTAAACTAATGACAAGAAATTTTTTTTTAATGAGTAAAAAAGGAGACTTTAAATTGATTTATTTAGACTATGCTGCTACGACTCCAATGAGTGAAGAAGCAATTGAGACATTTGTCACTGCCTCTAAAAATTACTTTGGGAATGAGCGAAGTTTACATGATATTGGCTCAAAGGCTTCACTGCTACTTGAAGCATGCCGTAAACAATTAGCGGGATTTATAAATGCTAGCCCCGCTTCAATTTACTTTACAAGTGGAGGAACTGAATCAAATTTAATTGCGATCCAAACCCTCTTAAAGAGTACAAAAAAAGTCGGAAAACATATTTTAACTACAACATTAGAGCATTCTTCAATTGGTAATTATTTAAAAGTATTGGAAGAACAAGGATATGAAGTATCTTATTTGCCGGTAACAAATAGCGGGATTATCTCATTAGAAATGATTGAAAATGCCATTCGTGAAGATACTGTATTAGGTATTTTTCAACATGTAAATTCTGAAATTGGAGCAATTCAACCGATTAACGAGATTGCAAATTTATTTAGTTCGTCTAATATTTTACTTCATTGCGATTGTGTACAATCATTTGGAAAAATAGCAATAGATGTCTCAAAATATGAAATTTCTAGTTTGAGTATTTCAGGTCATAAATTATATGGACCAAAAGGGATTGGAGCCCTTTATTTAAATCCTAAATTAACTTGTCAACCTATCTATCCCGGTACATCACATGAAAGTGGAATTCGTCCCGGAACTGTTAATGTTCCAGCAATTGCATCATTCGTAACTTCAGCTGGTCATATAATAAAAAATCAAGACGAAGAGCAAAAGAGATGTCACGATTTAAAAAATGTTTTAAAATCACAATTACAAGATGTTAATCATCTTGTAAAATTTGAAGGTAACGATGGCGAATGTATTCCAAATATAATAGGAATGAGGATTATTGGACTTGAAGGTCAGTTTGTGATGCTTGAATGTAATCGACATCAATTTGCCATTTCAACTGGAAGTGCTTGTGCCATTGGCATGCAGAAACCTTCAGAAACGATGTTAGCCATTGGAAGAGACCCTCATGAGGCAAAACAATTCTTCAGAGTTTCAATCGGAAAACATACAACAGAAGATGACTTAATCAAATTTTCGTCTGTGTTAAAATTAATCATTAATCAAAATTTTTAATCGAGGAAATTAAAATGAATAAAAAACTTTTAGGGGAAGAAAGAAGAAAGAAAGTTTTACAATGGTTAAAGGAGTCTGAGTCACCCCTATCAGGTAATTCCTTAGCTAAAAGAGCAAATGTTAGTCGACAAGTAGTTGTAGGTGATATTACACTTTTAAAAGCGAAAAATGAGCCTATACTAGCAACTGCTCAAGGTTATATTTATATACACCCTAATAAGGAAACTGACAAAATTAAAAAAGTAATTATTTGTCACCATACAGCAGAAGAAACTCAAAAAGAACTAGAAATATTAGTCGATCACGGTGTTACAGTTAAGGATGTAATGGTTGAACATCCTGTCTATGGATATATCACAGCCCAATTACAAATTGCAAACCGTTATGATATAACCTTATTTCTTCAAAAAATGGGAGAAACTAGCTCTGTCCCACTGTCTAATTTAACAAATGGAACACATCTTCATACAATCGAAGCAGATAGTGAACAACAGCTAGAAAGTGCGATCTTACAATTAAAAAATGAAGGTTTTTTGGTAGATATACCGTAAGTATAGGGTTATGAGGTTTGAAATGGTATTGGTAGATTTCTTTGATTATACGGTAAGGGCGATGTCTCATGTGTCAGAGTAAGGAACACATGGGCATCCCTTTTTTATTAGAGCAGGGTATCTAAGCCAGACTTTAATTTGTAGTTAATATTTTAAATTTTTTTATTGATCATTTTAGCCATTTTATAGTCAAAATTGGAAGAATTAGAGTAAAATTGCTCCCTTCCTTTTTAATGGTCATTATTTTGTACAATTTTAAGCCAAAATACCTTTACTAGCATGGGTAAAACTTTATCTTATTTGCGATTTTCGAAATTCATTTGCAGTTCGCGATTTATTTGCGATTCCCCAATCCTTATTTGCAGTACTTTATTTTTGAAATAAAAAAAAGAGGGTGTTGGACACCCTCTTTTTATATAGAAATTTTTAATCGATAAATTCGAATTCGTATTCAGAAATTTTAACGATATCTCCGTTTTTAGCACCTCGTTGGCGTAATGCTTCATCGATCCCCATACCACGCATTTGACGTGCAAATCGACGAATTGACTCTTCACGTTCAAAGTTAGTCATTTTGAATAGTTTTTCAAGCTCTTCACCTTTAACGACGAACGTTCCATCACTTTCACGAGTAATCTCAAAAGTAGGTTCTTCTTTTTGATATTTATAAAGAACTCGTAATGGTTTGTCTTCCTCTTCGTCATGAAGTGGGAATTCTGGAGTTGTTTCCACTAAATCTGCAACTGTAAATAATAAATCACGTAAACCTTGACGTGTTACTGCAGAAATTGGGAAAATTTGAACTTCATCTCCAACTTGTTCTCTAAACTTATTTAAGTTTTCTTCAGCTTCTGGAATATCCATTTTATTTGCAACGACTACTTGAGGTCGTTCAGTTAAACGTAAATTATATTCTTTTAGCTCTTGATTAATTGTTAAGTAATCATCATATGGGTCTCTGCCTTCAAGACCTGACATATCAATTACATGAACAATTACACGTGTTCTTTCAATATGACGTAGGAATTGATGCCCAAGTCCAACACCTTGATGTGCCCCTTCAATTAACCCTGGTAAATCGGCCATAACAAAACTACGATTATCTTCAGTTTCTACAACACCTAAATTAGGAACAATTGTTGTAAAATGATATTCAGCAATTTTTGGTCTAGCAGAACTTACAACTGATAATAATGTTGATTTACCAACACTTGGGAAACCAACTAAACCAACATCAGCTAACACTTTAAGTTCAAGTTTAATGTTTCTTTCCTTACCTGGCTCTCCATTTTCAGCTATTTCTGGAGCCGGATTTGCAGGCGATGCAAATCGACTATTCCCACGGCCTCCACGGCCTCCTCTTGCAATAATAGCTGTTTGACCATCCATTGTAAGGTCTGCTATTAATTCACCTGAATCAGCATCTGTTACGATCGTCCCAGGTGGTACTTTTACAATCATATCTTCTGCATTTTTACCATGTTGATTTTTAGACATACCGTGTTGACCACGATCTGCTTTAAAATGACGTTTATAACGGAAATCCATTAATGTTCTTAAGCCTTCATCTACTCTAAATACAACATTAGCTCCCTTACCACCGTCTCCACCAGCAGGGCCACCTTTTGGTACATATTTTTCACGACGGAAGGCTACCATACCGTTTCCACCGTCTCCACCTTTTACATATATCTTGACTTGATCAATAAACATAAATCCACCACTCTTTTATTTTTCCAATTTAAATTCGATACTACATTCTTCTGTCTCGCAAAAATATGACATCATTCTAATTTTTGAGCTGTCATTTGATGATGAAACAATCCACTTCAACATATCTTCTTTCTTTGTTAGTTTACCTCTGAAGTCAAAAAAGAAACTAACTGTTTTATCATTTATTTCAATTGTTAAACTAACAAAATTTTCCTCATAAATATGTACCCAAGATTCTAGTTTTTCTAAAAAATTTTGAATCCATACTGTCATCACTTCGTCTAGATTTTTAAGCGAACATGGTTCCCCTAAAATTTCATAATCTAGTACAATTGTACGAGGCTTCCAGTTATAGGTAATGATAAATTCTGCAAACTCTGGAATTTGTAACGAACAAATTTTAGCTTCATTTAAAGAATCAGCAACAATTTTCGTAATCGTTTCTTCTAGCTGGTCAGATTGACCTGTGGCCATATATCCTTTTATTAATTGAATTCGGTTTAACCAATCATGACGCGAATGCCTTAATACCTCTAGAACGTCCCATTTCTCCTGCATTGTATTTCTCCTATAGGTTTACATTTTTGGTATTTATGAAGGTATAAAAAAGTTAGACTCGGCATTTTGATTGATCATTTTGAATGTCTCAAACTAGTGTTTACCTTGTAAAATGCCGAGTCTCGGAGCATATTGTTTGAGAGGTTGCTATAACAACACTTTTTTCTATGTTGAAAAGCAATTTATTATAAATAAATAGATCTTAAGTACAGAAAAACTCTAACCTAAAAGGTTAGAGTTTCTAAGTTAGTTTCTTAAGCTTCTTGAGCTACAGGGTATACACTTACTTGTTTGCGGTCACGGCCTAAACGTTCGAATTTAACTACGCCATCAACCTTCGCAAATAATGTGTCATCTCCACCACGACCAACGTTTACACCTGGATAAATCTTAGTGCCGCGTTGACGGTAAAGAATTGAACCACCAGTTACGAATTGTCCGTCAGCACGTTTAGCGCCAAGACGTTTTGACATTGAGTCACGACCGTTTTTTGTAGAACCTACTCCCTTTTTAGAAGCAAATAACTGAAGATTTAATTTTAACATGGTTACACCTCCTGTTTTACTCGTTTATAGTGACATAGTCACCGTAACTTGCAGCGATAGTTTGTAAAGATACGATCATCGCTTCAAGGATAAGTTGCGCTTTTTGCATATTATCTTCATTTAAATCAATCGGTAATTGATACTTCAAGAAACCTTTCTTTTCATCAATCACTGTATTTAATTCAGAATCTATACGACAAATTGCTTCCAAAGCATTTACAGTTCCTACTGAAACTGCTGATATACCGGCACAAACAATGTCAGTCCCAGCATCAGAAAAAAATGCATGTCCACTTATTTTAAAGGAACCTATACGTCCATCTTTTAAACGTTCAATTGTTATTTTAGTCATTACTTAAAATTAAGCGTTGATTTTTTCGATAACAACTTTAGTGTAAGGTTGACGATGACCTTGCTTACGACGGTAGTTCTTTTTAGATTTGTATTTGAATACAAGAATCTTTTTAGCTTTACCGTTCTTTTCAACTTTTGCAGTTACAGTAGCTCCTTCAACAGTTGGGCTACCAACTTTGATGTTTTCGCCACCTACGAATAAAACTTTGTCGAATGTTACAGTTTCACCTGCGTTAGTATCAAGCTTTTCGATGTAGATTGCTTGACCTTCTTCAACTTTGATTTGTTTACCACCAGTTTCAATAATTGCGTACATAATTGCACCTCCTCAATAGTCTAAGACTCGCCACCAATAGGCATGCTAATAATAGCAATTTAATACCTATTATGCGCGGTTGTAGCACGGGTGCGCTACAAACAATAACATTATGATGTTACCATGACATATGTCGAATGTCAACAACTACTTCAGTTAATGTCAGTTTCTAAATAGCTAGTTATTTCCTTGGTCGTTCCAGTTCTAGCTATATTATAAAATGGTGTTTTTGAAGATATAATTTTTAAACAGATTTTTATAAACATTGCTTTTTCTAGTCTTTGAACATGATTATTTTGATCTCCATTTAACGCTTTTGCAACATCTTCACTACATTCAACAAGTAATGCCTCAATATCACGACTTGTTGAGAGTTCCCAAAGCTCTCTTTCTAACTCAAAGGCTGTCTGAACAGTGTTTTTTACAAGCCCACTACCATTACACTCAGGACACTTTTGATGTGTTGCTTCGATATGTGAATGAGCTGTTCTTTTGCGTGTAAGTTCGAATAAACCAAGTCCTGAAAACCCAAATAGCTTTGTATATGCTCGGTCATTTTTAAACGCTTCCTTTAATAAAACACCTATACTTTTTTGCTGTTCAATGGACTTCATATTAATAAAATCAACAATAATCATTCCACCAATATCACGAAGTCTTAATTGGCGAACAATCTCAATTGCAGCTAATTGATTTGTATGATACACGGTTTCTTCACGATTATTTTTCCCGCTAAATTTACCAGTATTTACATCGATTACTGTCATAGCTTCAGTTTGCTCGATTAGTAGAAATGAGCCATTTTTTAACCATACAATTTGTTTAAAGGATTTCTCTATTTGTTCTTCTATTTTAAATGCTACAAAAATATTTTCATTTCCTCTATAACTAATTATTTGAAGATCTTCAGGCAAATAATTTTTATAAGCAGCTAAATCATCAATTATTAATTCACTGATTGTATCTTTAGGATGCAATTTAAAAAACTTAGTAAACAAGGAATTCGCTTCCCATACACAAGTGATTTTTTTAAAACTTTGATTTTTAAACGACTCATAAACTATTTGAAATCCTTTTAACTCATTTAAAATCTCATCCGATTCGGCATTTTCACATGAAGATCTGAAAATTAGCCCCTCACTATCACTAGTGTAATCCCGACCTAATGAATATAATTTATTTCGTTTCGATTCTTTTTTTATTTTATTTGATACAGCAACTTGTTTTGTAAGAGGGAAATATACTACGTAATCACCAGAAAATTCAAGATTATTTGTTAGCTTAGGACCTTTCTCATCAAACGCATCCTTTATTACTTGAACCAAAATATATTGTCCTTTTTGGAACTTTTTTCGTATTAATTCATCTTTATTGATTTCAGATTCTTTACCCTCGATTGTATCTTCCAATCTCATGAAGCCATTTTTATTTAAACCAATATTTACAAAAATGGCATTTAATTTCGGCATGACCTCTTGGATTTGTCCTACATATATATTTCCCACATGTGTATTTTTATCAGCAGAAGAAAACCATTCTACTAGCTGGTCATTTTCAGTTACAGCAATTCTTTTCTCTGAATGTTTAACATTCATAATAACTTTCTTCAAATTCATCTTCCTAACTATGTATAGTACCTATCATTTTATTCATTTAATTAGAAAAAAGCTAGTTAATACAATCGATTAGTTAGTCTACTCACATGAATATTAGAAATTGAATATTATATTTAGATTTCCCTTACATTGTTCTTTAAAGAGACATTATTTTTCCCTTTCTTTTACTTAATCCTGATTTAGATAGGAGCGATTATATGGATATAATTCTATCAATTCTTATTCCAACTGTCCCCGAAAGAATGGGGTATTTAAATAATATTATTAATGAATTAGATAAACAGAGTAAAACATATCCTGTTGAAATATTAGTACTTTTAGAAAATAAAAAAAGAAGCATTGGTGAAAAAAGAAATGTTCTAATTGAGCAAGCAAAAGGAGATTATGTAGTATTTATAGATGACGATGATCGGATAGAACCAAATTATATCGAATTATTGTGCTCAGCAATAAATGAAACGCCAAATGTTGACTGTATTGTATTTGACGTTTTAGTAAATTTTAATAACCAATATTCAAAAGTTTGTAAGTATGGGAAAGAGTTTGCCCATGGGGAAGATGATCATTATTATTATCGAAAACCAAATCATTTAATGTGCTATTCAAAAAAGATTGCCTCGGCACATAAGTTTCTTAATATTAGTTTTGGTGAAGACGATGAATGGGGCAGACGAGTTTCAAACGATATAAAAATTCAAAAAAGGATCCCTTCTATATTGTATTACTATGACTATATTCCAAAAGACTCATCGTGGTATGTATAAATAGAATTGAATAATACAAATTTAAAAAAATGGCCTCAACTAGAGACCATCTTTTTTTGTGCAAACTCTTATATTTTTTTGGGATTAAGTAAAATTTCTCAAAGTTGTTGGGAAAAGTTTAAAGTAAATGCAATCTAACTAATTAGTTCTTCAAGCGAATAGGTTGCTTTCTTCTCAGTAAAGTAAGCATGTAATAATTCATTTTCATCTAACATTTGTTGATTTTTTTTATCAAGAGAAAAGACGACGTTGTATTTATACCCTTTTTGAAAGTTAGAAAAAACTTCAAATAATTTTGTTTCTTTATTCAAGGAGATTGATTTAATTTTTTGGATATATTGTTTGTTTCCATAAAATCGTTCCATTAAAAATCGTATAACAACAAAATGCCTATTTTTCCATTCACCCCATAAGGAAACGATTAAAAATAATAGACAAACCCAAATAGTAATGTTCATAGGCTGAATTATGATTGTAAGTAATGAGGATAACACTAAAAATACAAATGATGAGTACAAGCTATATATATGGGCTCTAACGAACGGAAAGATCAATGAAAATAAATGATGTATTAATTTTCCACCGTCTAATGGCCAAATTGGTAATAAATTAAAACAAAGAATACTAAGATTGTAGTTGATAAAAAGCGTATAAAGGTTTTCTGGCATTAAATTCATTCGAAATAGAAAGTTAGCGATTATATATAAAGTTAAATGTTGAATGGGACCAGAGATTGTAACAATAAACTCCTCGTAAGTTGGTCGATTTCCATGTTCATCAAGATCTACAACCCCACCAAACGGAAGTAGCGTAATTTTATTAATTCTCCAATTAAATGAAGTAGCAGCAATGGCGTGACCTAATTCGTGGCAAAAAATAATAATGGATACAAACAATACTGACCAAAAATTAGCTGTCATAATACCAATACATGCAATTAACAAATACAGTGGATGAACTGAAATTTTTGAAGGAAGAATTAGCCATTTATTCAAATGGAATCACCTGTTTCGGATCAATAAATTTTTCCCCCATTTTAATTGCAAAATAATAAGTACCTAGATTCCCTTCATCATTAGATGACACCGTTCCGATAATCTTTTTACTATCCACTTCGTCGTATACTTTTACGTTAGTTGTTCCTAATTTTCCGTACCAAGATTCTGAACCATCGGCGTGTTGAATAATAACCGTATTTCCTAAATTATCTTTCTTTCCTACAAAAAGGACTCGACCCTTTTTGATTGACTCTACTTTTTGGTTAGCTTCAGTTTGAATCAATATCCCTTGGCCGTCCGTTTTAAAGCTTTGTAGTACTTTACCACTTGCAGGAACAGCATAATTATCATTTCCTACATTCTTTTTTTGATCATTTAATTGCGGTAAAAAAGCAATTGGACTTCCAAACCGATCTTCATACCATTTCTGTAATGAGGCAAATTGAAATTCACTTTCATAAACTTGGGATAGACCATGCCGAACTTGAGATGCCATAGGTGAGTTACTTTTTAAGATGATGGCTAAAGCTAGTACAATGATCGCGCATAATAAACTTCTAAACATAAAGTTAGAATTATTCATTATTTTCTTACCTTGCTCTTCTACCAAATCATCATAAGTATAAGTGTATCCGCCCTCAGTATTTTGCACTTCTTTTACCGGAAATTTGCTCATCGCTTGATTCGGATTTCCCCATTTTTCTTCTTGTTCACGCCGTTTAGCGATCCGCTTTCTTATATCATCTACGCGCTTACTCAAAGTGTCACCTCTCCTCGCAAACTAGTTAATTAATTTATATGAACGGGTAGGACAACTTATGAGTAGATAATTTGAAAAATGGACAAAGGTATTAGGCAGGATTTTGGGAGAAAATTGAAAAATGGATAAAAGAAAAACACTTCGTTTTTTACGAAGTGTTATCGGATACCAAATAACTTTTTCACTTTAAAGAAAATGCTCTTTTCAGTTTCTAATGATTGTAATGGTACAGATTCCCCTAGCACTCTTCTTGCAATATTTCTATATGCAATAGAAGCTTTTGAATTTGGATTCATAGCTACAGGTTCACCACTATTAGTTGCTTTAATAACGTTTTCATCATCTTGGACAATACCAATTAAATCTACAGCTAACATTGAAGTAATTTCATCAACATCTAAGCTATCTCTATTTTCCATCATATGACTTCTAATACGATTGATTACTAGTTTAGGAGGTTCAATATCCTCTTGATCTAATAATCCAATAATACGATCTGCATCACGAATTGAAGAAACTTCAGGAGTTGTGACAACAATCGCCTTATCTGCACCTGCTACTGCATTTTTATATCCTTGCTCAATACCAGCAGGGCAGTCTATTAATATATAATCATAGTCCTTTTTTAATTCATCAACAAGCTCTCTCATTTGTTCAGGAGAAACAGCAGTTTTATCGCTTGTTTGTGCAGCAGGTAATAAATATAAGCATTCAAATCGCTTATCCTTTATTAGTGCCTGATGCGTTTTACAGCGACCTTCAACAACGTCTACTAAATCATAGACGATGCGATTTTCTAATCCCATGACAACGTCTAAGTTACGTAGGCCGATATCAGTGTCAATTAAGCACACTTTTTTTCCAAACATCGCTAATGCTGTTCCTAAATTTGCTGATGTAGTTGTTTTACCAACTCCACCTTTACCAGATGTAATTACTATAGCCTCTCCCACAGTTACATCATGCCCCTTTCTAACCTTGTCAAACTAGGTCTAAGATGAGTCAGAAATTGTATGCGATCGACAATGATTTGGCTATCTTCGTTTATATACGCACATTCCATCTCATTGCCTTCATCACCATAATGATCCGGTGCTCTGTTCATTATGCTGCAAATTCTCAACTGCATTGGTCTCATTATTGATGCCGCAATAACTGCCTCCTTATTACCATTAAAGCCGGCATGAGCAGTACCTCTTAGTGCACCCATAATAAAGATATTTCCACCCGCAATAACAGTTCCACCTGGGTTAACATCACCGATTAACAGTAAATCACCTTTCACTTGGAGAATCTGACCGGATCTTACCATTCTACAAATAGGTACAATTTCCTCCCTTTTCATCCATTCAATAGCGTCTTGCTTCGAAATCACATTACTTTCGATTGTTTCAACCACAAGATTATTCTTTTTACGAACAATTGAACGAATAATTTCATCTTGTTCAGGAGATAAAAAACGATTTCCTATTTTTAATCGAACTGCAAGTAAGGGACGATCATTGCTCTCAAACAAGTGGGTAGACAGTCTTTCTTCAATTTCATCTACTAAAATTTGAAAAGAACATGTATCATCGAGGTGCAGTGTTAGACCATCTTTCGTTCCTTTTATTGTAACATATTGTTGCCTCTGTTCCATGATAAGTGTTCACCCCGATTGTATAATTCGACATGCACCCGAAAAATCCTTTATTTTTCCTCATTATTTTCACTAATCGTTCTTAATAATGATGAGAAAGGATATGCAAAAATTAATATAAATAGTGCATTCAGTAGTAGTGTCGGAAATAATCGATGATTCATAAAGTATGTATTATTCATATTAGTAAATCCGAATAACGCATTTAATCCGTATACTAAATATTCTAAAGCCGCTGTCCAGATTAAAACAAGAATACTTCGAACGAATAAATTCGCATAAAGTATTTTAATTGCTTGACTTATTAAAAAGATAAATAACGGAAAAGCAGCTAAATATATACCTATAATCTCTGTATAAACAATATCATAAACGAATCCAAAGATAACACCATAAATAAGTGCCTTCTTCGGATTGTAATATAATGTAATAAATAATAAACCAAAAAATAAAAAATGTGGAACAATTATCGCATTATGACCAAGAATGTTTGGCGATACAGTTGATACATAAATGTTTTCTAATATAAACAGAAATGTTAAAAGGAGAGGTAAACCATACTTACTCATTTACTAATTACTCTCCTTTCTGTGGCTGATCAATTGAACGCTTAACAGCTAGTACATGATTTATGTCATTAAAATCTGCTTGCGGTTTAATATAAGCTGTTTGTGTTAGCCCATGTTCATCAGGCACAACTTCCTCAACTTTACCTATTACTAGATTAGCTGGGAAAACACCACCAAGACCTGAAGTCACAACTGTTTGTCCTTTTTTTACTTTTGCATTTGAAGGAATTCGTTTGAATAATAAAGCTTGCTTCTCAACATCATAGCCTTCTATCAAACCAAAAACCGTATCTTTTTCTTGAATTTTAGCAGAAATTCGATTTGTTCGATCTGAAGAACTTAATAATTGTACAGTTGATGAAAATTTAGAAACATTTTTAACTTTACCAATTAAGCCCTTAGATGTGATAACTGCCATTTCTTTTTCAATTCCACCTATAGATCCTTTATCAATAGTAATGATTTGTTGCCATTTATCAGGATCTCTTATTGTTACTGTTGCTTGGAATGTATCATAATCACTTAAACTTTTTTTGATTCCAATCGTGTCTTTTAATTCTTTGTTTTCTTTTTCTAATGCTTTCTCACGTACAGATAATTCAACATATTTATCGAGCTTACTTTTCAAAACTTGATTTTCATCATATGTATCTTTTAAGTCCGCCATATTGTTAAATAAACCCGCAATAAGTTGTGCGGGCTTATTAAAAACTTTTTCAGTCAAACTTACTGTATCTTTAATAAACTGCTCAGGAATGGAAAGGTTTCTATTACTTCTTAAAGAATAACCTAGAAGTGCCACTAGTAAGATAATAGCAGCTAAGACAATCATTAAACGTTTATTTTGAAAAAATTGTGGCATTCTTACACCCTCTTATAACAATTCAACTTTTTTGTTCTAACGATTTCATGAATGTAATCCTCACTAATTGTAGTGAGGATTACAAATTTTAATTAATCTTCTTATTAAAGAACTTATTTGCTAGTTCAACTTTTTAGAAAACTAGCCAAATTTATTTATTACCAATCAACCTTATCGATATGAAGAGCTTGAAGAAGAATAATTCTTTTTGAAAATATCGATATTATCTAATGCTTTACCTGTACCCATTGCAACACAGTCAAGAGGGTCTTCCGCAACTATTACAGGCATATTTGTTTCTTGAGCAATTACTTTGTCAATATTACGAAGAAGTGCTCCACCACCAGTAAGAACGATTCCACGATCAATAATGTCCGCTGCTAATTCAGGTGGCGTTTTCTCTAATGTATTTTTTACAGATTCAACAATTGCTTCTACTGTGTCACTTAAAGCTGCTGCAATTTCTTCTCCATGGATTGTAATTGTTTTAGGTAAACCTGAAATTAAATCACGACCACGAATATCCATTTGCTCATCTGAATCAGTTTTAATAGCTGAACCAATTTCAAGCTTTAACTGTTCGGCAGTACGTTCACCAATTGATAAGTTATAGTTCTTTTTAATATATTGGATAATCGCTTCGTCCATATCATCACCAGCAGTACGAATCGATTGGCTAGTAACGATTCCACCTAATGAGATAATTGCAACCTCAGTTGTTCCTCCACCAATATCAACAACCATACTTCCAGTTGGTTCCATAACCGGTAAATTAGCACCAATTGCTGCAGCAAAAGGTTCTTCAATTAAGAATGCATCACGTGCACCCGCTTGTCTTGTTGCATCAATAACAGCTCTTTTTTCAACAGCAGTAATGCCTGATGGTACGCATACCATTACATAAGGTTTACGTGAGAAAAATCCGTTACTCTTTTGAGCTTGATCAATGTAGTGTTTCATCATTGTTGCTGTTGTTTCAAAGTCAGCAATAACCCCATCTTTCATTGGTCTAGTTGCAACAACATTCCCCGGAGTACGACCAATCATAAGTTTTGCTGAACTCCCTACAGCAACAATTTGTTTCGTATCTGTTTTTAAAGCAACAACTGAAGGTTCTCTAACTACTATTCCTTTTCCTTTTACAAAGACTAAAGTATTCGCAGTACCTAAGTCTATTCCTAAATCACGAGTAAATCCACCTAATCCAAACATATGTATCTTCCTTTCTAAAACGTACAACTTTATATTTAAAGTATCTATACTATATTCTCTTATCGTTAGTAAATAACAGGTTTTTATCCATAACTTACATTATAAAACAATTAGCTACTAATGAACACCCTTAAACGTAACCTTTTTCTTTTAAACTGACGTACTTATGTTCACCAATTATGATATGGTCTAGTAATTCAATTCCAATTATTTTTCCACATTCAACTAATCGTTTTGTTACTTCGATATCTTCTCGACTTGGAGTTGGATCCCCACTTGGATGATTGTGTAAACAAATAATCGAGCTTGCAGATCTACGAAAAGCTTCTTTAAAAACTTCACGAGGATGGACAATTGAAGCATTTAAACTACCTTTAAAAATAGTTTCGCGGGCAATAACTTGATTTTTCGTATTTAAGTATAAACATACAAAATGCTCTTGTTCAAGAAATCGCATTTCATCCATCATAAATTTAGCACAATCATCTGGACTTTTAATCATAAATCTTTCGTCATATTGAAGTCGGTTAATCCTTTTTCCTAATTCAAAGGCAGCGATCAGCTGTACAGCTTTTGCTTCGCCGATTCCTTTAATATTTGATATTTCTTCAACGGAAGCACTCATTAATAATCTTAGTCCATCAAATTTCAATAAAAGTTCGTTTGAAACTTTTAAAACCGATTCATTTTTTGTCCCTGTTCTTAATAAAACCGCAAGTAAATCCTGGTTAGACAAACTTCCGGGACCAAATTTTAACAATCGCTCTCTAGGCCTTTCATCTTTCGGAAAATCTTTAATGAGAAGCGAATTTGGCAAAGTACCACCTCAAATCAAAAGTTAAAAATTTAGTTCATTTAGTTTTTTCTTAACTTTATTGATCGGAAGTCCAACAACAGAGTAATAGTCGCCGTCTATTTTCTCTACAAATGTACCACCATATCCTTGTATGCCGTAAGAACCAGCTTTATCCATTGGTTCGTTCGTATTGATATAATCAATTATTTCTTGGTCACTTAGTTCACTAAAGGTAATTTTTGTACATTGATAAAAACTACTACTTTTACCTTCATTAATAATTGAAACTCCAGTAAAAACCTCATGTGTTTTTCCAGATAGCATTTTTAACATTGCAAATGCATCTTCTTTTGAGGTAGGCTTACCTAGTTTTTTATCATTATAAGTAACGATTGTATCAGCACCTATTACGACTGCGTTTGGAAATTTATTGGATACATCTATTGCTTTTTCTTCCGCCAATTTCATTACAATCTCAGAAGACTGCAGGTTCTGCTCCATTACTTCTTCAACATCACTAGTTTCAATGATAAAAGGGATATTTAACATGCTAAGAAGTTCTTTTCTTCGAGGAGATGCAGAGGCTAATATAAGTTTTTTCATTTCATTCACCTATTATTTTTTTTTAAAAGGAAGGATACATGACTATCCTACCCAAGTAATCACTATAACACAAATTAGTAAAAAACACTTTTAGTTGTCTATTCGTTATTAAAATGTAATAAAATTGAAAGTTTTGTTAAGTATTAAAATGCCCTAATAATAAAATTTCATTTTTAAATATTTTATGTCTAAATCCCGTCTTTTCAGAATAAAGTTTGCTTTAAATTTGAATAGATATAAATTACAATAAGAAATTTTTAATGATATATATTAATTTCTTTCATTTAATTTGTAATAAATAATACACAAACAAAAATATTTTGGCAATATTTTCAAGTTGTAAAAAAGTCAATTAACTTACCAAGTTTTCGTAAAGGAGTAGAGTGTTGTTCATCAAAAAAAGTCTGCAATAAAGCCTAATCAAAAAGCCTTTACTTAGAGTATCCTACAGTTGTTTATTAATCAGATTGTAGGTCAATTACTATCGAACATTAATTAAACTAATCAATTAATACGCTATTCTATAAATTAGCTCATAATATTTACTCCTGAAAAAAACATTACTAGTTTTATTAGAATCATAAAATTGCTCAAACATATTAACATTTACAACCATAAATAGATCATCCAAAAAATAAAAATTTCATTTCATCATTAATAAATGTCCACTTAAAGTACTTTTTCTCTATTCGCCGTTTTATTTCAACAAACTAAAATACACTAACAAAATTTAATTTGTCAGTGTATTTTTTTGTTCTTTTAATATTTTAAATAATGATAGCAAATCATCTTGGACTGATAGGGTTACTTTATTTAGATTTTGCTTACTACTTGAAGACATAACTTTTTCGATGTTTTGTAGATGCTTAAGTCCACTTAGTAATTGCTTATTTTTAATGTAATCTTTTTGTTTACTCAAAATTAACATCGTTGAGCTTATTTGTTCAAGTTGTTTCTCATTATTAAAGTTTTTTTCTGTTAAATACGATAACATAAAATTAAATGTTTCCACTTCAGCTTTATACATATCTACTGATTGTTTTGGGCCTTTGTAAACTTGCCCACCAACTGTTTCTTCTTTTAAATAAGTACTTTTTAATTTTTTCTTAACTTCATCTGCTAAAAACGTGCTATCTTTCCCACTCAATGCAATAATGACAAAGAATTTATCATTTTTTTCATAAATGACAGGGGTTAAGCCATTTGTAGATAATTCTTTTTCATTTTTCTTCGCTGATTCCATACTTTTATACATTCCAACTTGTGCCAAATCAACCTTCACCGCTGGAATCTTAAGTTGTACTTGAGTCGTTGCTGTACCAGAAACCGATACACTATTTTTTGTTGGGTTAAGTTTATCTGGCTTTGATTGTTTAAATATCCCTAAAAATACAAACCCAAAACATAGTCCTATTAAACTTGCACCTATTATCGAAATAATAATACTTTTCGAAGGTGACTTCTTTGTGAAAAAAGAAATCTTCTTTTTCACTTTCACCTTTTGCTCTGGCTTAATCTTTTTCTTCTTTTTAACATCATCTAAAACGATTACTTTTTTACCTAACCCATCAGGAGTTGGTAAAACCCAATCAAATTCCCCATCCTTCTCTACCTGATCTTGGGATGTCACGGCACCTTCTTCAAATGCTTTTTCCTCGCCATTAATTTTTATTGATATCTTTGAGGACTTGTCCATATGAATCCTCCTACTACTTTATTTTAAAACGTAAAAAAATACTAACATATAATTCCAGAAAAACACGCCGACATTTGTCGAGGACAACCAGGTATCGTGCAACAAAAAATTACAAAAAATTGCCCATTTCTTATCTATACAAAATAAAAAACCACCGTAGGATTCCCGGTGGTTATTTGCTATACATTGCCACTTTATTTCTACCAGCATTTTTTGCTTTTGAATACATAGCTTTGTCAGCACATCGAATTAAGTCTGACGGTTCACTCGCCACAAATGGTGCAACTGCTGCACCTATACTTGCTGTTACTGTTAATTTAATCTTTTGATTTTCGTTAGTCATATGATTTGTTATGTAAAATGGAATAATTTCAAGCGATTTTCTAATCTCTTCTGCTAAATTATATGTTTCTCTTTCATTATGATTTACTAGTAGAACTGAGAATTCTTCTCCACCAAAACGAGCAACTAAACCAGATTGATTCACTACCATTTTAATTCGTCTAGCAACTTCTAATAATACTTCATTACCTGCTTGATGACCGTACATGTCATTCACTCTTTTAAAATAATCTAAATCAAGTAGAAGTAATGAAATTGACTTTATCCTGAATGTTTTCAAACGTTCAAATTCATCTTTTATTTTAGATTCGAGATATTCAAAATTATATAGGCCGGTTAAAGAATCAGTTTCACTTTTGAATTTTGTTTGTAAGTAAAACCTTGCATTTTCAATCGCAATTGCGAGATATAAAGCAAGTATTTCAATCAGCACTATTTGGTATTTTTTATAAGCATTTTTTTGTTCTGATGCTATTGTAAGTACACCAACTACTTCTTGATTTTTTATAACGGGGATTGATAATAAACTTTCTGCTTCTAAAAATATTAAATGATCATTTGTGTACCATTGTGATCGTCTATTAAAACTATATCTTCTTTTTTCAAAATATACTTTTTCAGATATTGAGCCTTCATGCGTTTCAAAGTAAGGACAACTGAATATTTTTTCATCACATTTATTTTGAAAATACCTTTTTAATTTAAGCGATTTATCTTCAACTATAAATAAATTTCCATATGAAACTGGAATTAAAGTAGTTAATTGTTCAAAAAATTCATCGATTACTTTC
The DNA here is from genome assembly GCF_001420605.1 of Bacillus sp. FJAT-25509. Lineage (GTDB taxonomy): Bacteria > Bacillota > Bacilli > Bacillales > Bacillaceae_G > Gottfriedia. The sequence goes on along the minus strand of NZ_LJIZ01000021.1, from coordinate 177,105 downwards.
TCTTCTTCCATTCTTTGAGACAGCTTTTGACTTATATTCATCGTTTTCTTTAAATATTTGTTCATATTTAAAGCAGAGGATAAAGAGTTTAAAATAATCATTAAAATAATATAGTAAATTGTTATGTAAATGATTGTAATATATCCTTTTGTCTCTAACATTAAATATAGACTTATTCCGATTGGATACATTAATAGATAAATAAACAAATCCCACTTAAATTCCCTATTAATCAATTTCATTTCTCTCTTATACAAGTAAATTGTAATAAAATAAATAACGATTTGATTAATCCAAAAAGATGTAAGTGTGTAAATGAGGATTGGAATTAAGTTACTCAATATTTCCTTAGTCCCAATAGGTTCAATCTTTCCTCCAACTAAATAATAAAGAAGCGCACTACCAATGGAACAAAGTGCAAACATCATCGAATTAAGCGGCATTCGGTAGAGAGTTTTTTTTGTAATACTTAATCTTATATATAAAATTATATAGGCTAATTGACTAATTAAAAGTTCTGCAACTAAACCATATGATAAAAAAACTAATATTGAGATTCCGAAAATAAAAGAAAATGTAGCATCATTAATTTTAATCGGCATATTTGCTACAATTAGAAATAACGCGATTATAATCAAAAAACTCGAACGATCTATATGTCTAAGAGGGCTAACCAAATTAGCATAATAAAATATGATAGGCATTAGAACAATCCATGCGATCCAAATCAACCTATTACTATGCTTACTAATCAAGATTATGGGCCCTCCTTTACAATTCTAAGCGAATTTTTTTAGCAAGTATCTTCTGACTACTGAGATAAAATATAAAGAACCGGTTATTAACAATATCTCGTTTTCCTGACTATCCTTTATATTCTTCTCTAATGCAATAGATAAATCACTTTCATATTTTATATCGAGTGTATTAGCATTCGAAATTAACTCGTCTTTATTCATCGCTCTAGGAAAATCAAAAGTTGTCATTACAATATTATTTGTTATTTCTCGTAATTCTTTTAACATCTCTTCAACTTTTTTATCTTTTAAGGCAGAGAACAGAATCTTTATTTTCTTATCATGAAAATGGCTATTCATCGTCTCCACTAAACTTTGAATTCCTTCAACATTATGTGCGCCATCAATATAAATGACAGGATTAGATGCTATTTTTTCTAATCTACCTGCTTTATGAGCTATTTTTAATCCCCTTTTGATATTCTCTTCACTAAATTTCATCTCATATTTAGTTTGTAATAATTGAACAACACAAATTGCGCAAGAAGCATTCCTAATTTGATGTTGCCCAAGCATTGATAACTCAATATTTTCAATTAACTTGTCAATGCCAAGGTAATTAAATTTTTCATTAAGTGAATCTTTCAAAGGAGAAGCAAAAAAATGCTTTCCATATTCAAAATAATCAGCTTCATTCTTGATTGCAGTATTTTGAATAATCGTTAAAGCTTTATCTTTCAATTCTGCTGTAACAATTGGAATTCCCTTTTTAATGATTCCTGCCTTATGCTTAGTGATTTCTTCTATTGTTTCACCAAGAATTTGTTGATGATCATGGCCAATACTCGTAATAATACTAATTAAGGGTGTCATAACATTTGTGCAATCCTCTAACCCACCTAAACCAGCTTCTACTAAAAATATGTCTGGTTCTTTAATTTTACCGAAATAGTAAAAAGCCATTGCCGTAATGATTTCAAATTCAGTTGGAGCACCACAAGGTAACTGTTCAACTTCTTCAACAACTGGAATCATACAGTTTACTAGTTGAATAAATTCTTGTTCACTAATCATTTCACCGCAAAACATGATTTGTTCACGATAATCTAATATATATGGTGATGTAAAAGTTCCTACAGTATACCCTGCATCTAATAAAATACTTTGAAGAAACGTAATTGTTGAGCCTTTCCCATTCGTACCTGCGACATGAATTGTTTTAACACTTAACTGGGGATTTCCTAATCTAGCAAGCATTTCTTCCATTCTTTGTAATCCAGGTACAATGCCAAATTTTGTTCTGTTATACATCCATTTCAGAGCTTCCTCATATGTATTAACCATCATAACCCTACCTTTATAGTAAAAAACGACGAATCATTAACTCAATTCGCCGTTTTTATCTTACTAACTTTTATTACAGTCAATTAAATCAACTGCTTAAACTACTTATTTACTTAGTTCTGCAATTCGAGCTCTTACAGATTCTTGTTTTTCAAGATAATCTTTTTCTTTACGACGCTCTTCTTCAATAACTGCTTCAGGAGCTTTCGCTACAAATCCTTGGTTACTTAATTTCTTTTGAACTCGTTCAACTTCACTAGTCCATTTTTCTAATTCTTTCTCTAAACGTTTTTTCTCTTCTTCAAGATTAATTAATCCTTCTAGAGGAAGATAAAGTTCTGCCCCACTAATTACTGCTGACATCGATTTTTCTGGTGCAGTTAAGTTAGTAGAAATTGTTAATTCTTCTGGATTACAGAAGCGCTCAATATAAGAACGGTTTTCTTCTAATGCTGCTGCAATCGTTTCATCCTTTGCAGAGATCATTAGTTGAACTTTTTTGCTCATTGGCGTGTTTACTTCTGCACGAATATTACGAACTGAACGAATTAACTCAACTAATATTTTCATCGTTTCAGAAGCTTCTTTATTTGTTAATTCCTCTCTAACTGTTGGCCAAGCAGAAACTGTAATAGATTCACCTTGGTGAGGTAGAGATTGCCAAATTTCTTCAGTAACGAAAGGCATAAATGGATGTAAAAGCTTCATTGTACTTTCTAATACGTGTGCTAGAACTGAACGAGTCATATTTTTTGCATCTTCATTGTCACCGTATAAAGGAATCTTTGCCATTTCGATATACCAGTCACAAACATCGTCCCAAATGAAGTTATAAAGTACACGACCTACTTCACCAAATTCATAACGATCGATTAAAGCTGTTACACTTTCAATTGTTTCATTTAAGCGAGTTAAAATCCATTCATCAGCAACAGATTTTTCTTTCGTTAAATCAATATTTTCATATGTGAAACCTTCCATATTCATTAAAGCAAAACGAGAAGCATTCCAAATTTTGTTTACAAAGTTCCAAGTCGCTTCAACTTTCTCAATACTGAAACGTAAATCTTGGCCTGGTGAACTTCCTGTTGTTAAGAAGTAACGTAATGAATCTGCTCCATATTTCTCAATAACATCCATTGGGTCAACACCGTTACCAAGTGATTTACTCATTTTACGTCCTTGCTCGTCACGTACTAAGCCATGAATTAAAACATCGTTAAATGGACGTTTACCTGTAAATTCAATTCCTTGGAAAATCATTCTTGATACCCAGAAGAAAATAATATCATATCCAGTTACTAATACATTAGTTGGGAAATAGGCTTGGAAATCCTTACTTTCTTCATTTGGCCAACCTAAAGTTGAGAATGGCCATAATGCTGAACTGAACCAAGTATCTAAAACGTCGTTATCTTGATTCCAATTTTCAATATCAGCTGGTGGCTCTTGATTTACATAAATCTCACCAGTTTCTTTATGGTACCAAGCCGGAATACGATGTCCCCACCATAATTGACGTGAAATACACCAGTCACGAATATTTTCCATCCAACGTAGATACGTTTTTTCAAATCGATCTGGTACAAATTTTACGCTATCATCAGAATTTTGTAATGCTACTGCAGCATCAGCTAGTGGTTGCATTTTAACAAACCATTGAGTTGATAAATAAGGCTCAACAACCGCTCCGCTACGTTCACTATGACCTACAGAATGCATATGTTCTTCGATTTCAACAAGAACACCCATCTCTTGTAAATCTTTAACGATTTGTTTACGGCATTCAAAGCGATCCATACCATTGTATTTTCCTGCTTTTTCATTCATCGTACCATCTTCATTCATTACAAGAATGCGAGGTAAGTCATGACGGTTTCCAACTTCAAAGTCATTAGGGTCATGAGCAGGAGTAATTTTTACAACTCCAGTACCAAATTCCATATCAACATAATCGTCAGCAATAATTGGAATTTCACGATTAACGATAGGAAGTGTAACTGTTTTACCAACCATTGATTTATATCTTTCGTCCTCTGGATGAACCGCAATTGCAGTATCTCCAAGCATTGTTTCAGGACGAGTAGTTGCAATTTGAATGTTTCCAGTTCCGTCTGTTAATGGGTATTGCATATGGTAGAATGCACCTTGAACATCCTTATAAATAACTTCGATATCTGATAAAGCTGTTTTTGTTGCTGGATCCCAGTTGATGATATATTCACCACGATAGATTAATCCTTTTTTGTATAGCTTAACGAATACTTCTTTTACTGCATCTGATAGACCTTCATCTAATGTGAAGCGTTCACGAGAGTAATCTAAACCTAAACCGATTTTTTCCCATTGAGAACGAATATGAGAAGCATATTCTTCTTTCCACTCCCAAGCTTTTTCTAGGAATTTTTCACGTCCTAAGTCATATCTTGATAAGCCTTCTTCACGTAATTTTGCTTCAACTTTTGCTTGTGTAGCAATACCAGCGTGGTCCATACCAGGTAAATAAAGTACATCATAACCTTGCATTCGTTTAGTACGAGTTAAAATATCTTGTAATGTTGTATCCCATGCATGACCTAAGTGTAATTTTCCAGTTACGTTTGGTGGAGGAATTACGATTGTATATTTTGGCTTTTCTGATTCCACTTGTGCTTCAAAGAATTTCCCATCTAACCAAAATTGGTAACGATCTTTTTCAACTAAATTTGGATCATATTTTGTTGGTAATGATTTTTTTGTAGTTTCCATTCGGATTCATCTCCTCTAATAATTATTGAAAAATAAAAAAACTCCACTCATCCTTGAAAAGGACGAATGGAGTTGAATTCGCGGTACCACCTTTTTTTGTCAGAAAAAACTTGTGTTTAGCTGACACACTTAAAAAAGATAACGGATCATCCGGTAACTTCTAATCACAAAAAGCTTTCGAAGCCACTGCTCAAGGGCGACATTCCAACTCTATTTTCTAGAAACCTCTCACCAAATGGTTTCCTCTCTGAAGAACTAGTTCGTTGTACTCTTCCCTATCAATGCATTTCATTATGAATATATGTAATAGTCTACAAAATTTACTTAAGCTTAGTCAACAGTATTTCTTATTTCTTTGTAGATTATTCAATAAGTGTCAATATAGTACCATATTTTTTAACACATAAAAAAAATACGAAAAATAATTGTAATGATTATTTAACATTCTGGTATACTAGTACTTATTTAATTATGCGATAATTATAAAGTATGTAGATATAATTTTTAGGGGGATATTCATGGGTTTATTTAAAAATACATTAGCTCGTGTTCTCGGAATCGGTGGAACGAGAATCGATACAAAGCTTGAAAAAAAAGAATATCAAGCTGGTGAACGAGTAAAAGGTGAATTATATATAAAAGGTGGACGAGTTAAGCAAGAACTAGATTCCGTCTTTTTACATGTAATGACTGAATATCAAGTTGAATCAAATGATAAGATTATTAATAAGAATGGTACTTTACAAAAATTTATCGTATCAGTTGATCGTATAATAAATGCAAATGAAGAAGTTGTTATTCCTTTCTTTTTCACCTTATCTGAAAATACACCGGTATCACTTCACAAATCCCATATTTGGATTAAAACTCATTTAGAAATAGAAAAGGCTGTTGACCAATATGATGCTGATGGCGTTCAAGTAGTTCCTTCAGTTGGCTTAAAAACGGTAATCCAAGCACTTCAAGAAGAAGGATTTGTATTAAGAGATAGTGAAAACAAAAAGAAATATGGAAAAATTATTCAAGAATTTGAATTTTATCCAATGAATGGCGAATTCCGTGGAAAATTAGAAGAGGTTGAGGTTAATTATTTAAGCTTTGACAAAACAGTCGACTTAATTCTTCAACTTAATCAAAAACAAAAAGAAACAACAAGTAAGTTTTCTAAGTTATTTGGTACTGATGAAAATAATGTTCGAATCTCTTTTTCAAAGGATCATATTACGGACAAGGATTTTGTACGTAAGAGTGTAGTTAATGCTATTAAACGTCATGTAAAATAATAAATATAAAAAAACATCTATCCATGTATTCTCCAACACCATTAGTTGTTGCTACCATTAATGCGGTGATACATTTTTTGGATAGATGTTTTATTTTCTCTTAATTAGGCAGTCTGAATTCATAAATCATCTATAGATTTCGCTGCTTCAATATCCTCTTGAATTTTAGAGACAAAATATTCAATATTAATCATATGCCAGTATGCATTTAATAAATCTCTTACATTGTCTTTTTCATTATTAACCTCGGATCGCTTTAAATATTTAGAAATTTTGGAAGCAAACTGAGTTGGATATGCCATATAGCTTAAAAATAACATTCTTTCCTCTTCTCTTAATGAAAAATTCTTTTCATACATATTAAGCCAATTATTACGATCAGATTGCTGAATAGGATAGGTTTTAAAAGAATTCTTATAATAGTTAGTTAAGTCTTGAATTGGTGTAGTTTCTTGTGCATTTTCTAGATTAATAAAGACACCTTCACCTCTTTTATTTACAAGAAAGTGCGAAATAGATAAATTTCCATGGTTCATGACAACTCTTGTATTTTCAGTTTCCTTCATTTTTTTAAACCATTCATCTAACTGACCCTTAGCAAATTGATGTGCACTTAATATTTTATGAAAATACGTGCAATAGCTTAGTTCATAAGGTGACATATACCAATTATCTTCAGCAGCTTCAATGAAATTTTCCAATACATCTTTATCTTTACTCCATCTTTTTGTTAACGTATCATAATGGATTTGTAATTGATCTTTATCTACCTTTTTCTCTTTTTGTGTACTGTTGTGCATTTTACCTAGTGAAGTAAACATTCGTTGAAAATGTAAATTCTCATCTGACTTTTCATCAACACTCTCAATCCACGGCATTAAATAGTAATGCTTCGTATTAAATTCAACAATATAATCCCCGCTCTGGGTATGATAAATTGGCACAACATTTCGAAAGCCTTTATCTTGTAAAGAACGAACATTATCAATCAAATTATTTCTATAAACTCGATTCACATTTGCCTCTTTTAGTGCGAATACACCTTGATTCGTATAGATTTTAACTACTTTACCAACAGTTTCAAAATAATTTGGGACAATATGATACTGTGCTAAAATGACGCTTATTTCATCTTTAGGTTTTCTATACAAGATGCGTCACTCTCACTTTCTAAATGCGTAAAAGCCTTGTATTAGTAGACAAGTGTCTTAACTAATACAAAGCTCTCACCATATTGTTATTGTTTTATTGCAGTTACGGGAATATAAATGATTTGCCCTTCTGATAAAAATTCATCATTCAAGTTATTAACACGATTTAACTGCTGAGTTTGTAAGTTATATTTTTTAGCTACGGATTCAATTGTATCTCCATTTTGAGCTAAATATAATTTTAATTTTGTATAAGAATCTTCTCTTCCTTCGCCTGTAAACAAACTTGAAAGTAGATTGTCACTTTTAACACTTCTTGCTTCGCTTACTTCTTCTTTTACTTCCTTGTTTACAACTGGTTCAGCTTTTATTTCTACTTTTGGTAATTCAGGTGGTGCTTCTTGTTGCTCTACTTGAGCTTGATAATAATCCGCATAATAAGGTGGTGTTTGACGAACATCATCATTTGGACTCACGAAAGAATTTTCTTGATTTACTTGAGGGAATGGATTTTGATAGTATTGTTGCTGATTTTGATTATATGCAAATGGTGCTTGCTGAAATTGTTGGTTAACATATGGTTGATAGTTTTGCTCTAAAGTTCGATTATATAGTTCTTCATATTTTTCTATTTCTTTTTGAGCATTACTTTCATTACTAGCATTTTGTAAAGTGCTAAAATCATTATCTAAGAAGCTAGGTCTACTATTTAATGAATTGTTTAAATAGCTGTGTACATTAAAATCATTATTCAAGAAACTAGGTCGCTCATTATACTTATTATTTACACTGTTAGATTCCTGTGCATCATTTACACTTTGACTAGCTTCTGCATCATTATTATTCATTAAGAAGCTCGGGGTTGTTTCCACTGCTTGTGGCTCCATTACTTGCGGTTCCACTGCTTGCGGTTCCATTGCTTGTGGTTCCATTGCTTGTGGTTCCATTGCTTGTGGTTCCATTGCTTGTGGTTCCATTGCTTGTGGTTCAAACACTTGTGGCTCCATTGCTTCGGCTGATATATTAAAGCCTCTAAATACGTCTTCATATTCTTCTTCCTCTTGGGCTTCTGATTGTTCTTCTAACTGTTCTGACTGCTCTGACTGAGCCATAATTTCAACATTAAATTGTTCTTCGACTTGTTGTTCCTCTTCAAAACTTTGTTCATTGCTTTCTACTAACTCATAATAATGTTCCACTTCATTTTCAACTTCTTCGACTCGATCTTCAACTACTTCTTCAGGCTGAAAAACCTCTAAGTAAGTAGGTTGCCCAGGATATGTGTCTTGTTCTTCTTGTTCATCATTCTCTTCAAGGGATTGAATCCAATCACTGCCGTAAAGATTATTTTGTTCACTTGCTTCCTGTTCCGAAGTTGGTTGATGAAAGAACTGGAATTGTTCTTCTTGTTCTCTTTCTGGCTGATACTCATATCCTTCATTTCCCTCATTACTTGAGCGATATTCATTTTCGTATGAGTAGTTATTATATTGCTCATAGCCTCTTTGTTCTTGATAAGTTTCTACTGCCCTATTATGGTCGTGTAGACCAGAAATACATAAATCAGCAGCAATTTGAATACTTCCTTTTTCAGCTAATTGATAATCAAATGTCTCTACAGAAACACATAGATTTTCAAGATCAGTAATTCTAGTTAATGGTATTGAAATATCTACAGGGAACTGATGACTCAATTCACAACTTCCATCTTCAAGAGCGATTACATTTTCAATCATTCTTGAAGGTGCTAGTTCTCTTAATGAATAATAATCACCTTGATTCGCCAAATCAGGTGTGTAATTACCTTCTAAGGTTAAGACACCCTTCACCTGAACATATTCTTCAAATTGCTGTATAGTAATGTCTGGATTTAACGAGAGTGACCTTACCTCTTTAACTTCCTGTCCTTTTTGGAACCAGACAGTTTCTTTCAATGAAAAGCGAATGTTTGTTTGATTTTCTGAAGACACCTTAATGTCCTCCTCTCATCGTCCAATTTGGTCTATGACATTACATTTTTATGAAAGAAACGAAAAATTTATGAAGAAAAGATTGTTATTTTATATTAAGAAAGGTTTAATAATCGAAGGATTAAAGAAAAACAGTAATAAAGGAATGGGAAAAAGAAAAATCAAAAGTAAGATTTGGGAAGCACTGGACGAATAGTATCAGAAAAACTAAAGAGAAAAATGGGCAATATAAGTCATTAAAATTAATTACTAAATACTAATACGGGTAACCATAGGATGCTTTTTATTCGCAATTACTATAATGGATTATATTTATAGATTTTTCTTCGAGATTTTATTGCAGTTTTGCTAATCATATTAGCGATGCTCTGATTTTATTTGCGATTTGAGGATTTTATTTGCAGTTTACTTTTCTTTGTAGATTCACTTCAATTTTTTGCATAGGTTGTCATCTTATTTGCAACTTCTCCTTATCTATTTTTGCACAGATCGTCATCTTATTTGCGATTCTCTACATCTATTGGCGGCTTGAACTTCTCTATTTTTCTCTACAATCATTCTACTAAAACTTTACTAACTCTATTTTGCTATAACAAAAAATGGTGCCTCTAAAAGAGGACACCACTTTAAATTAAACTAATTGCGAAAATGCGTATTCAGCAGCTGCAATCGTTTTTTGAATATCTTCGTCTGTATGTGAAGTTGATAGGAATAGACCTTCAAATTGTGATGGTGGTAAGAAGACACCTTGTTCAGCCATTAGTTGATAGTATTTAGCAAACATTTCTAAATTAGAAGTTTTTGCTGTTTCGTAATTTTCAACTTTTTCGTTTGTGAAGAAAAATCCAACCATTGAACCTGCACGATTAATACAATGTGGAATATTGTATTTTTCAGCTGCAGCTTTATAACCTGCTTCTAGTAGATCAGCTTTACGGTTAAATTCTACATAATCTTCTTTAGATAGCTGACTTAATGTTTCGAAACCAGCCGTCATCGCTAAAGGATTTCCTGAAAGAGTTCCAGCTTGATAAATCGGGCCACTTGGAGCAATTTGATTCATAATTTCAGCTTTACCACCATATGCACCTACTGGTAATCCTCCACCGATTACTTTTCCTAAGCAAGTGATATCAGGTGTTACACCAAAATGACCTTGAGCACAATTATAACCTACACGGAAGCCAGTCATAACTTCATCAAATATCAATAATGTACCATATTGAGTCGTAATTTCTCTTAAGCCTTGTAAGAAACCTTCAACTGGTGGAACAACACCCATATTACCTGCAACCGGCTCAACAATAACCGCTGCTAGGTCATCTCCATATTGTTCAAAAGCATATCTTATACTTTCTAAATCATTATAAGGAACAGTGATTGTATTAGATGCAACACCTTCAGGTACACCAGGGCTATCTGGTAATCCAAGTGTAGCAACACCAGAACCAGCTTTAATTAATAAAGAGTCACCATGTCCGTGGTAGCAGCCTTCAAATTTTAAAATTTTATTTCGACCAGTAAATCCGCGAGCAAGACGTAAAGCACTCATTGTCGCTTCTGTTCCTGAGTTTACCATTCGAACAACTTCTATCGAAGGTACTCTCTCGATCACAAGCTTAGCTAATTCTGTTTCTTTTAATGTTGGTGCCCCAAAGCTAGTTCCAGTTTCTGCTGTTCGCTTTAAGCCTTCAACTACACGCTCATTTGAGTGACCTAAAATTAGTGGTCCCCATGATAGTACATAATCAATATACTCATTTCCGTCAATATCATATATTTTAGAACCTTTTCCATGGCTCATAAAAATTGGTGACATATTAACACTTTTAAATGCACGTACAGGACTATTTACTCCGCCAGGAAGTACTTGTTTAGCCTCTTCAAACGCTTCAATTGACTTGTTATATGATCTCATTTATTATTACTTCCCTTCTGATAACCATCTGCAAGCATCTTTAGCATGATAAGTCATAATCATATCTGCACCAGCACGTTTCATACTAATTAATTTTTCCATTACAACCTTTTCTTCTTCAATCCAACCATTTATAGCAGCAGCTTTAACCATTGCATATTCTCCACTAACATTATAAGCAACGATTGGTTGGTGATAGTTATTTCTGATATCACGAATGATATCTAAATATGAAAGAGCTGGTTTAATGATTAAGAAATCTGCACCTTCAACTGTATCTGATTCTGCTTCACGGAATGCTTCTAAACGATTGGCAGGGTCCATTTGATATGCTTTACGATCACCTTGTCCTGGAGCACTTTGAGCTGCCTCACGGAATGGTCCATAAAATGCTGAAGCATATTTTACCGCATATGACATAATTGGAATATTATCAAATCCAGCTTCATCTAATGCATGACGAATTGTTGCTACGAATCCATCCATCATATTTGAAGGAGCAATAATATCTGCGCCAGCTTGTGCTTGGCTTACAGCTGTTTTTGCTAATAGTATTAACGATTCATCATTATTAACATACCCATCTTCTAAAACTCCACAATGTCCATGATCTGTATACTCACATAAACATGTATCTGCAATAACAATCATTTCAGGATATTGTTCTTTTGTTTGTGAAATCGCACGTTGAACAATTCCAGTTGCACAATAAGCTTCTGAACCTACTGCGTCTTTAACATCAGGAATACCAAAGAATATGACAGATTTTATACCTAATGATACAATTTCATCCATTTCTTTTTTTAATTCATCTAACGAAAATTGAAATACACCTGGCATTGAACTAATAGGATTTTTAACCCCTTGTCCTTCAACAACAAAAAGAGGATAAATAAAATCTTCTTTATGTAAATGTGTCTCTCTAACCATAGAGCGTAATGCTTGTGTGCTTCTTAAACGACGGTGACGATCAAACGGAATAGAATAAGTCATTTTTTTCTCCTTCTTTTTAAAGACGAACTGATTAATCAATATCATCTACTATTTTTTTAATTAAAGCCTCTGTTGTAAATTTACTAGGAACAATAATATTATTCAAACCTTTTTCTCTAGCTTTTTGCGCGGTTACTTCGCCGATACAAGCAATTTGAATGTTCTTTAAATCTTCCATACTAAATGCATTTCCAATCAAAAAACAAAACTGTTCTACACTAAATGGATTCAAAAATGTAATCACATCAAGTTTTTTATTTATTAATAAATTTAACAGTTCATTTTTAATCCCTAGATTTGCAATGGTTTCATAAACGGTTAATAAATTAACTACATGACCATTTTCTCCTAGTATTTTTGGTACGTTATCACTCGCTAAAGAGCCACGTAAAAATAAAAATTTTGTTCCTTTTTCTACTATGTAACTTAACTCAGAAGCAAATGTTTTACCAGTAAATTGACTTGGAAGGAAAGCTACTTCAAATCCTTCTTCAATTAATCGATTCTTTGTTTTTTCCCCGACAGCACCAATTTTTTTTTGAAGAATTTTTTGTTTAAGATCCTTTGTAACGTTTTGCACAAAGTAATTTACTGAATTAACACTTGTGAATAAAATCCATTCTGTTTCAAGTACTAATTTTTCCAATTCATTCATTGAAATATCACTTTTAACTATTTTTTGAAGTGGAAGATTAATAGGACAACCACCAAACTGATGAATTAATTGATTGAATTCATCAGCTTGGTGCTCTGCCCTTGTCACTAATATTTTCATTCCATTTAAGGAATTATTCATCCGCTGCCTCTTTTACAGAATCAATAATATCCTTTGCTCCACGTTCAATTAATAGATTTGCAGCTTTTTCACCAATTTCAGTTGGATCAGTACCTTTAACAGTTTCTTTTAAGATAATTGTTCCATCTGGTTTAGCTACTAATGCTGTTAGCGAGATTTCATCTTTTTCATCGATCGTTGCAAATCCAGCAATAGGAACTTGGCAACCACCTTCCATTTTATGAAGAAATACACGTTCAGCTTCTACTGTTGTATATGTTAATTCATCATTCAGTCTATTTAGTAATTCACGGATTTCTGTATCATTTTCACGACATTCGATTGCAAGTGAACCTTGGCCTACTGCTGGTACACAGATTGTTTCATCAATGTATTCAGTTATACTTTCTTCAGCCCAACCCATTCTAGTTAAACCAGCTGCTGCAAGAATAATCGCATCATATTCATTATCCTTTAGCTTTTGAATACGTGTATCGATATTTCCACGAATCCATTTGATTTGTAGATCTGGACGAACTGCTTTAATTTGAGCACTTCTTCTTAAACTACTTGTACCGACAATTGCTCCTTCTTCAAGTTCCATTAAACCTTTTCCACTATTTGAAAGTAGCGCATCTCTAGGATCAACACGTTTTGGAGTACATCCAATCATCAAACCTTCAGGTAAAATAGCCGGCATATCCTTCATACTATGTACAGCTAAATCAATTTCACTCGTTAGCATTGCATGTTCAATTTCTTTAACGAATAAACCTTTTCCTCCAACCTTTGAAAGCGTTACATCAAGTATTACATCACCTTTTGTAACGATCTCCTTTAACTCAAATTCATAATCGGGTGCTACTTCTTTTAGTTTCTCTACAAACCATTTAGTTTGTGTTAATGCTAGTTTACTTCTTCTTGTACCAACTATTATTTTACGCATTGTTACATCTCCTTACGTACTCCATAAATGAAACTTTGAATATAGATTTGAAACAACATAATTTCCGAACAAAACTAAGAAGCAACAGATGTTAAATATGCAAAGAGATTTGCCATAGAAACGGTTGCTTACCTTTAAATACATAAATGTACTATACATGATTAAAACGAAAAATGAGCCTATTACTTTCATATCATACCAAACAAATGTGTGTACTCGAATACTCGCCCAAATAACACCTAAAATAAGGGAAGTTAGCATTAGTGGAACTCCAAATAAGTTAAATGTAATAAACATTTTTTCCAACTTACCTAAACTCCCCAATTTCTTTAAATGTGTTGACCATTTCTTCTTTTTTAGTAATACATATTGAAAAATGTACATAACTGAAAAAATAAAGGACAGGGTAAAAGCACCGTATGCTAAGAAAGCAAGTCCAATATGGATATATAATAACTCCGATTTTAACTGATCGACTAAAGTAGCTGTTTTACCCGCCTTCGGAATTAAAATTGATAATGAAAATACTAAAAATGAAACAACATTTGTAAAGAAAACTAAGTACTCTAGTTTTACTACCCAATTAATAACCATTGAAAGTGATATTATGATCCATACATAAATATATAGCCCTTCTCTGGAAGTAATAAAGGAGTATAAACTGTATTGGCTAATAGTGTAAATCATTAAAACAGAAGAAAACACCCAAACAATCGCTAGCAAATAAAATGCTACTCGACTTGCCATCCTATTTGAATCTATAAAATCTATAAAAGAAAAAACGATACTCCATGCAAACAATAAGATTAATAAATGATAGATAAAACTACTTTCCAAAAGCGCCACTAGCTAAACCTCATAAAAAACCTAAATTTTGTTTTAAAGAAATAGTCTCTTTTTCTTTGTTAGTTTGCATGTGTTTTTCATCTTTAGATTCTTGGAAAATTTCATCTAGACTAAAAATTTCTTTAAAAAGGGCAATTTGTGCTTCTGAGTGTTTAGATGTACCCATTTCTTTAGCTTTCATAATTGGATCTCGTAAAAGTTGATTTACGATACTTTTTGTGTGCTTTTGAATAATTTTTAAATCTCTTTCGGATAAATGAGGTAGCTTTCTCTCTAGACTACTCATTGTATCTGCTTGAATATCTAACGCCTTTTCACGTAATGCAGAGATTACTGGAACAACACCTAACATTGATAACCAAGATTGGAAAATATCAATTTCTTCAGTTATTGACTTTTTAATTTTTACTGCCTCGCGTTCACGTTCTGCTAAATTCTCTGCAACAATTCCTTGAAGATCATCAATATCATACAAGAATGCACTATCAATATGATGAATTGATGGTTCAATATCTCTTGGAACAGCGATATCGACTAAGAATAGCGGGTTACCTTTTCTTGATTTTTCAATTCGACGAATCATTTTTTCCGTAATCACGTATTCTTTTGATCCAGTTGAACTAATAACGATATCTGCTTCTTTTAGAGCATTTTCAAGTGATTCTAACCCTTTTCCGATTCCATTAAATTGGTCTGCAAGTCTAACTGCATTTTCAACAGTTCGGTTAATAACTGTAACTTTCCCTACACCTTGAGAATACAAGTTTTGTAAAGCTAAGTTACTCATTTTCCCAGCTCCAACAATCAGTACATTGCAGCCTTTTAAATTGCTAAAAATCTTTTTTGAAAGCTCTACAGCAGCATAACTTACAGATACAGCATTTTCACCGATTCCAGTTTCTGAGTGAACTTTTTTTGCAAATGTAATTGCTTGCTTAAATAATTGATTAAAAATCGTACCAATTACATTATTCTCTTGAGCAAGTAAATAACTATCTTTTACTTGTCCAAGAATTTGAGTCTCACCAATTACCATTGAATCTAAACCACTTGCTACAGTGAATAAATGGTTGATTGCATCATCTCCGGTTTTAATGATTAAATATGGTGATAATTCCTCGTCTTTTAAGCCAAAACGTTGTAACAAAAAGCGTTTCATATAATATTGACCAGTATGAATTTGATCGACAACTGCATAAATCTCCGTACGATTACAAGTAGAAACAATAATGTTTTCCAAAATGCTTTTTTCATTTTTTAATGAGTTCATTGCGTCCTGTAGTTCATTTGGAGCAAATGCTACCCTTTCTCGCACTTCAACTGGGGCAGTCTTATAATTAATCCCTATTGTTATGATGTGCATGCCCTAAAGCCCCCCTAAAAACTTTGTACAAACTTGTGTTTTTATATCTATCTTTACTTATCAAAATATCATATCTATGTTCTACATCAATATGCTATCATAAATGTAATATTTTGTAGAATTTTTAATCCGATTTATACTATTAAATGTTCACAAATTTTATTATACAATAATTTTAAAATAAAAGTGATTACAAATAATGTTAAACAGGAGTTGTTATGAAAAAAAATCGATTATTTATTGGAATCCTATTAATTGGCTTTGGCATTTATTATCTTATTTCAAAATGGCAAGTCCCAGCTTTACACATTTTTACATTTTGGACGACTCCGATCTTGATTACTGGAATTGCACTTCTCGTTCAAGCTTTTAAAGGAAGAGAATACCATTATGTATTTCCAGGAATAGTCGTCCTTGGATTTGGCATTCATTTTTATGCCATCGAACATTTTCAAACTTGGCCAAACCATTGGTCGGTTCTTACACTCATCATTTCAATCGGAATGTTGCTACAATCTCGAAATGGAAAAGGTGAGCTATTACCAGGTTTACTATTATTTATTATGTCTCTATTTTTCCTTTTTAATGAAAAGCTTGCAACAATGCTAAGTTCGCTTCAATCACAAGTCTCTTATTTCCAGCAATATTGGCCAATATTAATTGCTGTTGTCGGTTTATATCTTCTATTTTCTAAAAAATAAACATTCTTTTTTATACATAACTAGCCGTTTTAAAAAGAGGAATATTCTTTGTATACTTCCTTGTACTTTGGAAAAAATTTGTATCATTTAATTATGCTTCAATTATAATTCTATCTATTCTAATTGTTTCTTTTGGTTCAATAACCATACATATTTTAGAACTAGAAACCTTTCCAAATTTAAATGAACAATTAAATATTCCAAAGCTAAGGGAATGTAAATTGAATTCTACTAATTGTTAATTTATTGCTAGGAAAATTTTATTAAAAAAGATAACTAAAAAAGCTTTTATTAAGGATTATTTTAAACTAAAAATACTAACAGGTTGCTCGAGACCTGGACACAAAAAAATGCTGGTGGCCTTTTAGCCACCAGCATTTTTTATTTACACATACGATCAATTACTGACCATGCTTTTTCTTTACCCATACCAGTTTCAGATGAGAATAAAATTAATTCATCGCCTTCTTCAATCTTTAACTTTTCACGAACCACTTTTGCATGTTTATCCCATTTTCCTTTAGGGATTTTATCTGCTTTTGTTCCTACTATAATGACTGGGATTCCGTAATGCTTTAAGAAATCATACATCATGACATCATCTTCTGTTGGTGAATGACGTAGATCAACTAATAAAATAACAGCTCTTAATTGCTCACGAGTTGTAATATATGTTTCGATCATTTTCCCCCATGCTTCTCGTTCCTTTTTGGAAACTTTAGCATAACCATAACCTGGTACGTCAACGTAGAAAAGCTGTTCATTAATTAGGAAGAAATTTAATGTTTGAGTTTTTCCAGGTTTTGATGATGTTCGGGCTAATGCCTTACGATTTAACATTTTATTTATAAATGAAGATTTCCCAACATTTGAACGACCTGCCAAAGCGATTTCAGGAAACTGTGTTTCTGGATATTGATTTGGTCGGACTGCACTAATGACAATATCCGCTGTTGTTACTTTCATTTTTTCACTCCTACTATTGCATGCACAAGCACTTCATCTAAATGGGAAACAGGTATAACAGTTAAACCTTCTTTCACCATTGGTGGTACATCTTCTAAATCTTTTTCATTTTCTTTTGGTATGATAACAGTCGTTAAGCCTGCTCGATGCGCACTAAGCATTTTTTCTTTTAATCCACCTATTGGTAATACGCGACCACGTAATGTGATTTCACCAGTCATTCCAACCTCTTTGCGGATTGGTTTATTTGTTAATGCTGAAATCAATGCTGTTGCCATCGTTATACCTGCTGAAGGGCCATCTTTTGGAACTGCACCTTCAGGAACATGAATATGAATATCATATTTCTCATGGAAGTTTTGGTCAATATTCAGCTCTTCTGCTTTTGAGCGAATATAGCTAAACGCAGCCTGTGCTGACTCCTTCATTACATCCCCTAGCTTACCAGTTAAAGTTAGCTTACCCTTTCCAGGATATAGTGATACTTCTATAGAAAGTGTGTCTCCACCAAATGCAGTATACGCTAAACCTGTCGCTACACCAATTTGGTCTTCGCTTTCCATTTGACCATAAGAGAATGTTTTCTTACCTAAAAATTCTTCAATATTTTTATCGGTAAATATTATTTTTTGTCTTTCGTTTGAAACAATCAACTTAGCAGCTTTTCTACATAGTGTCGCAAGAACTCGCTCTAACGATCTTACTCCAGCTTCACGTGTATAATGACGAATAATTGCACTCAGGGCACTTTCGCGAATTTGTACAGTAGATTTATTTAAGCCATGCTCTGCTAATTTTTTAGGGAATAAATGTTTTTTAGCTATATTAACTTTTTCAAGTTCAGTATATCCAGATAAAGTAATTATCTCCATTCGATCACGTAATGGACCTGGAATAGTTGATAAATCATTTGCAGTTGCTACAAATAAAACTTGAGATAAATCAAATGGCTCTTCGATGTAATGATCACTAAATGTATGATTTTGTTCAGGGTCCAATACTTCTAACATTGCTGATGCCGGATCCCCTCTAAAATCGCTCGACATTTTATCAATTTCATCAAGTAAGAATACAGGGTTATTTGTTCCTGCTTTCTTCATCCCTTGGATAATTCGACCTGGCATAGCTCCGATGTATGTTCTTCTATGGCCTCTTATTTCTGATTCATCTCTTACACCACCTAGAGATACACGTACAAAGTTTCTAGACAGAGCGTTTGCGATTGATTTCGCTAAAGATGTTTTACCAACTCCAGGAGGACCTGCTAAACATAAAATTGGACCACGTAATGAATTCGTAAGTTGTTGAACAGCTAGATATTCTAATATTCTTTCTTTTACTTTTTCAAGACCTTCATGTTCATTATTCAGTATCTTTTCAGAACGATGTATATCCAGTGTGTCTTCTGTTTGCTTAGACCATGGTAGAGCTACCATCCAATCTAAATATGTACGAACTACACCTGCTTCTGCAGCATTAGGAGGTAGTTTCTCATATCTAGCTAACTCTTTTAGTACTACTTCCTTTGTTTCTTCAGGCATATTTGCCTCTTCGATTTTTGTTAAAAACTTATCAACTTCTTCAGTTTTACCTTCACGATCACCTAATTCGCGTTGAATAACCTTTAATTGCTCTCTTAAGAAATATTCTTTTTGAGTTTTATCAATATTTTTCTTAACTTGTAGACCAATCTTTTCCTCAAGCTTTAGTAATTCTTTTTCATCTTGAAGGAAATTTAAGATAATATGTATTCGTTCAGTAACATCAATTGTTGCTAATATTTTTTGTTTTTCTTCTTCCCTTAATGGAATTGAATCGATCATTGCATCTGCAAGTTTACCTGGATGGTCTTGCTTAACAATTGATGCAATTGTCTCTGGCAAAATTCGCTTCGATAATTTACTGTATTGTTTAAAATGCTGCAATAAAGTTCTCATTAAAGCACGAAGCTCTTTAGATTCATCTTCTACATCTGGATATTCTTCTACCTTTGCAGTTAAGAAATCATTTTGATCAATAATTGATTTGATTTTTCCTCTGTGTAATCCTTCGACAGTAATACGAACAGTACCATTTGGAAGTGTAATTTTTTGTGTTAATTTAGCTAAAGTTCCAAATTGGTATAATTCATCGATCTTTGGATTTTCAGTATCTGCATCTATTTGAGTAACAACAAAAATTAAATGATCTAACTCATCAGCTTCTTGTATAGCTTTTATCGATTTCGTTCTTCCTACATCTAGATGTGCAATAGTGGCAGGAAATACACTAATTCCTCTTAAAGGTAGGAGGGGTACAACTTTTTCTTTTGTAACATTCATCACGTTACACCTCCATGTTTTTCATTCTATTTAGTTATTTTACCTTAACATATATATCATTTACAATGATATGCATCAAAAGAAATAAAGAAGCAATATAATCAATCAACAACTGCCTAGAAACATACCATAAATAAATGTTTTTAGCGATAATCTTGATTTTTACTAAAAATACGCAGTAAGACTCGTAATAAGATTAAATCATATAGAATGTATTTCCACAAAATAAAAAGTGTTCGATCACTTCATTGAAAAATAGAATGCAAAAATAGTTTGTATTCTTTATTTATTCAAAATGAAATGATTCGAACACTTATTTTTATCTACATAGATTGCGATTGATTCTCTTCAAACAATGTTAATTGTTGGAAATCAGTTTTTGTTTGAGTTGGTACTTCAAATTTCCAATTATCTTTAAAGACTTCATGAAGAACTTTTTCAATGCGATCTACTGCTAATATTTCTACATCTTTATATTGATGTAATGTAGCTTGATCGTTTTCTTTCGGTACAATAATTTTAGTTGCTCCTGCTTTAACAGCTGCCTTTACTTTTTCTGGAACACCACCAACTGGTTTTACATCACCTTGAATGCTCATTTCGCCAGTCAAAGCGATTGTATTTAATACTGGAACATTATTAACCGCTGAAAAAATGCCTACTACCATGGCAATCCCTGCAGATGGGCCATCAATTAATGCGCCGCTTGGAAAATTAATGTGAATCGTAAAATCATCGATTGGTACACCAATTTTACGTAAGATTGTCGTAACATTTTCTAAAGAGCCTTTTGCCATACTTTTTCTTCGAATAGATTTAGCTTGATTACCTAAGCTTTCTTCTTCAACAATCCCAGTAATTGTAATTGAACCTTTACCGATTTCTTTTGCCTTCATTGCACTTACTTCAATCGGTAGCAATGCACCAATATTTGCACCATAAACAGCTAAACCGTTTACTAATCCTACAGTTGGTGCTTCTGGAATTTTGTTAACAAGTCTTGGTGATAAACGACTTACAGAAACAACCCAACCAATATCATCTTCTATTAATTCTTTTCGACCAGAAGTTAAAACCATTCCGCCAGCTAACTGAATTAAGTTAATCGCTTCACGACCATTTTTTGCATATGTACCGACTAATTCTAAAGCTTTTTCCGAGAGGCTTAATTCAATTTTTTCAGCAGAACGTTTAGCTACTGCTTGAATTTCATCCTGTTCTAATTCTCTAAAAAATATTTCTAAACAACGTGAACGAATTGCTGGTGGGATATCTTCTGGTGATCTTGTTGTTGCACCAACTAACCTGAAATCCGCTGGTAAACCGTGTTTGAAAATTTCATGAATATGTGCGGGTATAGAAGGATTTTCTTCTTGGTAGTATGCACTCTCAAATTTTACTTTTCGGTCTTCAAGTACCTTAAGCATTTTGTTCATTTGAATTGGATGAAGCTCGCCAATTTCATCAATAAATAAAATCCCGCCATGCGCGTCGGTTACTGCTCCTTTTTTAGGTTGAGGAACGCCTGCTTGCCCCATCGCCCCTGCACCTTGATAAATTGGATCGTGAACTGAACCAATTAAAGGATCCGCAATCCCTCTTTCATCAAATCGAGCAGTTGTAGCGTCTAATTCTATAAATACTGCATCTTGTTTAAAAGGAGTATTTGGGCTCTTTTTCGCTTCTTCTAATACAAGTCTAGCTGCTGCCGTTTTTCCGACACCAGGTGGCCCATAAATGATCACATGTTGAGGATTAGCACTGCAAAGTGAAGCTTTTAACGCTTTTATTCCATCCTCTTGGCCAACTATATCATCAAAAGTAGTTGGTCTAACTCTCTCTGCTAACGGAACAGTTAAAGAGATTGACTTTAATTTACGTAACTGCTCCATTTCTTTTTTTGATTCTCTGTCAATCGAAACTTTAGTTGTTCGTTGACCTTTTAATAAATGAATAAAATACAATGCAACGATTGTACCTAATGCTAATTGAGCTAATAATATAATAGTTGTTAAACTCATTATTTACCCCTCCACTGAAGTAGAAATTAATTTTAGTATCGCCCTCTAAATGGAAGGATAAACCAAATTTTAAAAATTAAAGGCAAGGTTTACCGAGTAAAGTTTTTAATCATTTAAGAAAGATTAAAAAAACTCACTTAAATAAAGTCAAAATAAAAAACCAAATGCAAATGCATTTGGTTTTTTACTTATGCTAATTTATTTTCTTTTTTCTTTAAATCTAATTCTGTTCCATCTTCTAATACAAGCTTAGGAGCTGCACCAGTTTTTACAGTTTCTGCTGAGATAATACATTTTTGAATATCCTCACGTGAAGGTAATTCAAACATAATATCTAACATAATCCCTTCAATGATCGAACGTAGTCCACGAGCTCCAGTTTTACGCTCAATTGCTTTTTTAGCAATTTCAGTTAATGCGTTATCCTCAAACTCAAGATCAACTTGGTCAAGCTCTAGTAATTTTTGATATTGCTTAATTAAAGCATTTTTTGGTTTAGTTAAAATTTCAACTAATGATGCTTCATCAAGTTGCTCTAAATTAGCTAAAACTGGTAAACGACCAATGAACTCTGGAATTAAACCAAAGCGTAATAGGTCTTCTGGTAATACGTGGTTTAAAATTTCTTTTGAGCTTAAATCGCTCTTTTCAGAATCACCACTGAAACCAATTACCTTTTTACCTAAACGGCGTTTGATAATTTGTTCGATGCCATCAAATGCTCCACCACAAATAAATAAAATATTTGTCGTATCAATTTGAATGAATTCTTGATGAGGATGCTTACGACCACCTTGAGGAGGTACGCTTGCAACAGTTCCTTCAAGAATTTTTAAAAGCGCTTGCTGAACACCTTCACCAGACACATCACGTGTAATTGAAGGGTTTTCAGACTTACGTGCAACTTTATCAATTTCATCGATATAAATAATACCTTTTTCAGCGCGTTCTACATCATAATCAGCTGCTTGGATTAATTTTAAAAGAATGTTTTCAACATCTTCCCCAACATACCCAGCTTCTGTTAATGAAGTTGCATCCGCAATCGCAAATGGTACATTTAAAATTCGTGCTAAAGTTTGAGCTAATAATGTTTTACCACTACCAGTTGGCCCAATCATTGCAATATTACTTTTTGATAACTCAACCTCATCAATTTTGCTATTTGAATTAATACGTTTGTAATGATTATAAACAGCAACAGATAAAGCTTTTTTCGCATTATCCTGACCGATAACGTATTCATCAAGAATTTCGCAAATTTCTTTCGGTTTCGGAACGTCTTTAAACTCTACTTCCTCTTCTTTTGCTAGCTCTTCTTGAACAATTTCAGTACAAAGCTCAATACACTCGTCACAAATATATACACCAGGTCCTGCAACTAATTTTCTTACCTGAGACTGTGACTTCCCACAGAACGAACATTTTAGCTGTCCTTTTTCTTCGTTAAATTTGAACATATGTTCACTCCCTCTAAAAATTTCTAAAAACACTCAATATGTATGTAATCCCAAAAATATGTATCTTGTAGCTATATGATAGCATACAAAACAAACAAAGCAATTAAATACTACTCTAAAATTGTTTAAATTTTTAGAATATATATATTCTAATCTAAAGCTGATAATCCTTCTTTTGAAGAATTATTTTTAGTATAGCCACAATAATTTTTTAAAATCTGTATAACAGATTCTAACATATGTATATGTGTATTTTAAAGGAAACAGTTCTCTTTACCAAATATTTCATTATTTAAAAACAAGGCACGAAAAATCTCGCGCCTTGTTTAAGTCAATATTTGTTTATTTAACGCTTATTTTTTTCTGCTATCAACTAATAACTCAACAGCTTTACGGATTTGAATATCATCACGTACAGCGTCAGTTCCACCAAGCATAGTTACTAATTGCTCAGAAGGAATGTTATACATTGCAGATAAACGAGCTAATTCTTCGTTCATTTCTTCTTCAGTTGCATCGATTTTTTCAGCTTCAATGATTGCATCGATTGTTAAGTCGATTCTTACACGAGCTTCAGCATCTTGACGCATTTGAGCACGAAGATCTTCTTCTTTAGTACCTGTGAATTGGTAGTAAAGTTCTAAGTTTAATCCTTGTTGTGCAATACGTTGTTCAAAGTCTTTAACCATACGGTCAACTTGGCTTTCGAACATTACGTCTGGGATTTCGATTTCAGCATTTTCAGCTGCTTTTTGAACTAAAGCATCACGTAAGCTACCTTCAGCTTGAGATTTTTTAGATTCAACTAAATCATTTTTGATTTTAGCTTTAAGATCTTCTAAAGTTTCTACTTCGTCATTTACGTCTTTAGCAAACTCGTCGTTTAACTCAGGAAGTTCTTTCGCTTTAATTTCATGAACAGTTACTTTGAAAGTAGCAGCTTTTCCTGCTAATTCAGCACTGTGGTATTCTTCTGGGAATGTTACATTAACATCAGTTTCTACACCAGATTTAGTACCGATTAAAGCTTCTTCAAATCCAGGAATGAAAGAACCTGAACCGATTTCTAGTGGATAGTTTTCACCTTTTCCACCTTCGAAAGCTACGCCATCAACGAAACCTTCGAAATCAATTACAGCTGTATTTCCGTTTTCAACAGTACCATCTTCTTTAACTACTAACTCAGCTTGACGCTCTTGTAATGTAGTTAATTCAGCTTGTACGTCTTCGTCAGTTACAGTTGCATCCATTTCTTCAACTTCTAAGCCTTTGTATTCGCCTAATTTTACTTCAGGTTTTACAGTAACTTTTGCTTTGAAGATTAAAGTTTTACCTTTTTCCATTTGCTCAACGTCAACTTCTGGACGGTCAACTGGCTCAATACCAACCTCTTCAACAGCTTTGCCGTAAGCTTCTGGTAAAATTACATCTAAAGCATCATTATAAAGTGCTTCAATACCAAATTTTTGTTCGAAAATTGGGCGAGGTAATTTACCTTTACGGAATCCCGGTACATTGATAGTTTTTACAACTTTTTTGAAAGCTGCATCTAAACCTTTATCTACTTCAGAAGCTTCAACTTCTACAGTTAATAGACCAACGTTAGCTTCTAATTTTTCCCATTTAGCAGTCATTGTTAGTTCCCTCCAAAATTATCTAAAAAAATATATGTGTTTACGTATTTTCGTACTATACATGCCTGTCCATATTTAATAAAGAAAATGCATGTATAATTAAGTAAATAGTCGTTACAACCATTCTATTATAACACATTCCTTTTTTGTTTCAATATTTCCTATTTTTATAAGGAGAAAATATTAGGATTTTTTAATTTAGGAAGTAAATCATTTTTATTTTTATATTACTTTTATAGTAGGCCGCGACCTAATCCTTCTAGTCTTCCTTTATAGTACTTATTTTCCATTCCTTTTTTAACTTAAAAAACATAGAAGACCGAATGGACCATCTATGTTTTTCCAACTATGTTATTTTATGTTAAAGTATCCTTCATCTTCAAAGCGTTTTACTAAAGCAATTGCACTTTTTACAGGAAAATATTCTACATTAAATAAGTCTTTTAGTTCCTCTTCATCTACGCTACGATCAAAAAATTGTTGAACGATGCAATAGAAACAAGCTGCCCATGTATTGATATCCGCTGGTATTGGGATAAAAGGGAAGTAAATTGTAATAAAGTGCTGGAAGTGTGTTTTTGCGATTTCGAAAGCAGAAGGGTCTTCACTTTCTAATACGTCACTTAATTTTTTTAATATAGCATCTACAAATGTTTTATGTTCATCGACTGAAACTGATGTATTCCAAACCATTCTTTGGTTTACTTTGTTAAGTTCAAAATCTTTATCGATTGATTGTTCTTGTAAAATAAACAAAATAAAACTTTGAATTAACGGATTTGCTCTGGGGCTTTTTAATATTTCGCTAATTTGGTCGATAACAAGGTTACAATCCAATCCCCTTAATTCATTAATTAATTCGAGCTGTTTATCAATGGGCTCAGAGTTTTCAACTATCATATGTAAATTAAGAACTTCACCCTTAATGCCTTCACGATCTGAAATTACTTTCTTTGATAATGAGAGCATCGCCTGAAACTTATCCATTTGATTTTCATCAATCCGTTTTTGAGTGAGTAGTCTTTTTATATTTTTTTGTAATTCTTCATATTCTTTTAATTGGAATAAAATGCTTATGTATACTTCAATTGCTTCATCACTCTCAAATGGCCCGAAAACTAAATCCTCACATCTCTCCTTAGCTTCCCTAGCCTGATTCCCTTCTAAAAGACACGCGACTGCAGCAAGTTCTGTTTGTGAATTATGCTCATTCATTTCTTTTAATTGATTACATAACATTAAAGCTTTACTATAATTTTTTTCTTCTAATGCTTTTTTACCTAAATTTATGATCCGATCCTTCAGTTTAGGAAAAAAGACAATATTGTCTTCCATGTTACTCTCCCCTAACATTTGTTATTTCCTGCACAAACTAGTTATGAAAAAGTGTATCATGAATTAAAATTATTTAAAATATTAAAGATACGCATATGGATGAATCAGTTTTTAAGTTACCATTTATTCCAACTACTGTATTTAGCTATTTTTTAGTATCCTAATGGTTTATTGCCAAATCTTTTCCATAACTTTGGAAACTTAGCTTTTAATTCGTCTTTCGACTTCCAATCGATCGTTAATTGTTGTTCAGGATAATCATAGCCTTTGCTTTCAATTAGTGAATTGAACTCATTCCACAATTGATCATCCCAATCATCATCGCCTTTACGCTTGATTGTATATGCTTGTAAAGCTAGATCTAACATATCTTCTAATTCTGGCGTAAGTCCCTCTTCTTCATAAATAGGAAAGATGTATTCAGCTAAATAATCCGGGTCATTTAACGTTTTCTTGTAAACTTGTTCTCCTTGACCGATTAACCACGCTCTAAAATTTGCAAATGAATCCTCAGAACAGCCATCCATGATGATCCATGCAGCTCCTAAAAGATTTGTGGTATACGCTTTCGAAAAAAAAGTTTCAAATTGAATTTCAAAACTAGCTATCTCTTCCTCTGATTGTTTAGCTAAATGATTTATTACCCATTTATATGGTTCTTCAACAATATGCATTTTGGATATTAAACTCCAAAATTCTTTTTCGTTCATTTATATCACTCCACTCTTTTTTTATACTAGAATAACATATCTAGTATAAATTTTATGATGATCTAAGATTTCTAATAATTGAAAGGAATCCTTACTAATTTATATAGTAAACGTAATTCATCATTTTATTTCTAAGGTTCTTAAATTAAAAGTAGTTAAAACACAAAAAAAGACACTTATTTTACATTTCGTAAAACAAGTGTCTTTTGGACGTCCTGAGAGGGATTCGAACCCCCGACCGACGGCTTAGAAGGCCGTTGCTCTATCCTGCTGAGCTACCAGGACATATGGAGCGGGTGATGGGAATCGAACCCACGACCGAAGCTTGGAAGGCTTCTATTTTACCATTAAACTACACCCGCATATGTTTTGTTTTTTTATTTCTTTGCGACATCACCCTGTCGACAATATTTATTATAGTCACTATGCAAATTAAAGTCAACACTATTTTAAAACTTTTTTTCCAAAATAAAGGAAAAAATTTATAAGTTATATAATTACCTTAGTTTATTAGGGTTTTTCGGCTTTTAGTACTTAGAAATTTTTTGTTTTTAGATAAGGTTAGTAGCATGTTAAGCTACTAACCTCCCTTTATTCATTATAATTCAAATGAAGTAGTTATAAGCTCCGTTCCATCTGTATTATAAAAAGTAACATTAGCTTTCTTACCAATTGTTTCAAGAATAGCATAAGTCTTTTCTTTACGCATTCTCGGTAATAAAATGCTGCCAGGGTTTATAAAAAGCACACCATCAATTACCTCGGCTCCTAATACATGTGAGTGACCGAAACAAGCAATTGTTGCTCCAACCTCTTTACAACGATAATACAGCTTTTGTAATGACTGTTTTATTCCATGTAAATGACCATGTGTTGCATAGATTGTATATTCATTCCCACGGTGAATAAATTCTTCAGGGAATTCTCCTCTGAAATCACAATTTCCTCTTACAACATTATAATCCTTTAGTTCCTTAGCATTTACTTCTAATTCCGAATCTCCACAGTGTATCATTAAATCTACACTGTCACGATATCGGTCGGCGATTTCTTGTAATGGTTTCGTCAATCCATGGCTATCACTTGCAATTAGTACTTTCATTAATTTGATCCTCTAAATAACAAGTCTTTATCTTCTTTATTTATAACATTCATTAATGATTTAATTGCATTTGCACGATGACTTAAGCCACCTTTTTCATCTGTTGTTAATTCAGCCATGGTTTTATCTAATTCTGGCAAAAAGAATATTGGATCGTAGCCAAATCCGTTTGTTCCTCTTTTTTCATTGGCAATATACCCTTCAACTGTACCATAAACAGTGATTGTTTTTTTACCAGGAACTGCTAAAGCTAAAGCACAATAAAATCGCGCAGTTCTTTTGCCAGGAAAAACGCCTTCTAATTCATTTAATACTTTTTGTAAATTATCTTCGTCACTTTTATGTAATCCAGCATATCGAGCAGAATAAACGCCTGGTCTACCATCAAGTGCATCCACTATTAATCCAGAGTCATCTGCAATTACAGGCGTATTTAGCTCTCTTGCTAAATACTCAGCTTTTAAAATCGCATTTTCTTCAAATGTAGTTCCTGTTTCTTCAACTTCTTGAATTTCAGGAAAGTCTTTTAAAGATTTAATTTGAAATCCCATCGGGTTAAAAAGCGCTTCAAAATCCTTCACTTTGCCTTGATTATTAGTCGCAATAATGATTGTTTCCATCCTGAAAGTCTCTCCTCGAAATAATTATTGAAATTTAATACCTTCTTGTAATAACACTTCTTTTTGTTTTTCAATTAGAGATTTAATTCCTAATTCACCTAAAGATAATAATTCATTTAATTCTTCTCTTGAAAATGTTGCTTCTTCACCAGTCCCTTGAAGTTCAACAAACTGCCCTTTTCCAGTCATAATAATATTCATATCAACACTTGCAGCCGAATCTTCTACATAATATAAATCTAGTACTGGTCCAAGCTCATCTAAAATACCAACTGAAGTTGCTGCTAAATAATCTTTTACCGGATACGATTTTAATTTATCCATTTTAATTAATTTATCAAAAGCTAGCATCATAGCAACAAATGCACCAGTAATTGAAGTAGTTCTTGTTCCTCCATCTGCTTGAATTACATCACAGTCGATCCAAATTGTCTTTTCACCAAGTGCCTCTAAATCAACAACTGCTCTTAAAGCTCTTCCAATTAATCGTTGAATTTCCATTGTTCGACCAGTTACTTTCCCTTTAGATGATTCACGAATTGTACGCTCTTGAGTAGCCCTAGGTAACATAGAATATTCTGCTGAAATCCAACCTTTTCCGCTATTTCTCAAAAATGGTGGTACACGGTCTTCAACTGTTGCATTACAAATTACCTTCGTATCACCAATACTTATAAGTACAGAACCTTCTGCATGTTTTGTATAGTGAGTAATAATCTCTATTGGTCTAAGTTCATTATTTAATCTTCCATCTGTTCTTGTCATGTTCGTTCCTCCTACAAAATCTTCCAAATACTAGTATAGACAAAAATATGATTTCATTTCTACTTATTAAGTGTAATTTAAAGATAAAATTAAAAACCTTGTACAAAAATCATCATAATTTTTGTACAAGGTTGATATTTTAACATTTTTTAAAAGGCAATTATGATTTTTTCCTAACTACCAGCTTACAACTTTTTCGTATTTACATCCTTAGGCCTAGAAACAGGTTGGCTTAAAGGCTTACCTTGTTGGTCTAGCGCAGTTAATTTACCATTGATTTGAATTTCAATAGACTTAACTCCTTTTTGCTCTGTTAAAGAAAGAACAAGTGGCTGTAATACATCATTATTGATCATATTTTTTGCTATATTGCCATAGATACCATCGTTAAAATTAAGTACTAACTTACCGCCTTTGAAAACAGGTTGACTAACAAGTTTCGTATCAGTTCCAAAATCGGAAACTAAATTTGAATATTCGGATGGACCTTTTACAAGTTCATTTACGATTGCTGAATATGCATCCGTTTCAGCATTAGAAATCCTTGCCGTTACAGGTACATAATAAGTGTCTCCCATTTCCCCTTGAGAAACATAATATAGCGTAACTGGTCTTGAGTTCATAATATCTACAATGTCACCCTTATCAAAGTTAATTCCATCATCTCTTGTTAACCCATCACCAATCTGAGCCTTATTTACTGGCATTGATGCAAGCTCTTTTCCGTTTACTCGAATTTTCACCTTTGTCACATTATCAAATTGAGTTAAAGTCCAAGTAACAGCTTGAAACACTTTTAATTCATCTTCAGCACGGTATTGCTTAAATTCTGGTGAAAAATCAGCAATAATCGTACCATCCTTTTGAGTTTGAACACCTAAAACTTCTGTATTCGGAGGTAAAACTGCTTGGAAACCATTTGGTAATTCATCTGTAACAGGACCATCTTTTACTAAGTACTCTAACGCTTGTTTAGCCAAGCTAGTAGACTTAGGTAATTGGAAAGTTTGCGGTACAACATACCCGTTACGGTCAATTAAATATAATTCCCTTTTTACCGTTTCTTCCTTCTTTGCTACTTCTTTTGAAGGTTGATCACTTTTATAAACTACAGTTTTAGGTGGATCAATGTCAGTTGAAGATTTTGTTGGAAGTAAACTACATCCACTCATTGTTGCGATTCCACATACCGCTGCTGTTACTAACAATCTTTTTTTCATCACCATACTCCCCCCACGCTTTTTTATTATTTATACGAGCATGTACATTTTTTAGAACAAGCTAAATAGAAAAAAATAAATAATTTAAATCTAGCTCTAAATTTACTGGAAATATTCACCTAAAAGACCTATCGTTCATATGATAAAAAGACTAAATGAATACCCATCCGAAGAACAGCTCGGTCAAGCAAGGAGGGTTAGCACAGTTGAAGGATAGAGACTATCAAACAAAGCACACACTCACAAAGCGTGAAAAAGAAGTATTTGAGCTTCTTGTTCAAGATAAGACTACAAGAGAAATTGCTGAAGAACTTTTTATAAGTGAAAAAACTGTGAGAAATCATATTTCAAATGCAATGCAGAAGCTTGGGGTTAAGGGGCGATCACAAGCAGTTATTGAGCTTCTTCGTATGGGAGAGCTTGAACTGTAGTTATTTTGTAGAAACACTTCTACAAACCAACATACTGCCGGCATTCTAATCGACATGCCGGTTTTGGTATTTACATTGAAACTTAAGTTTTATTTTTCTCTATTTTCTAGCTTGTAAGAATCTGTTTATCTGAAATGAAATTTTCACTTTATATCCTACTTATAGTAGATAAAAAAGCCTATCCGTATATTAGGATAGAAACTCTGCTATAGGGGGATTTTATTTTAACTCTTTTTACCTATCTAAAATAAAAAATCGTTTCCATTTAGAAAACGATCTTCTTATTTTAAATACTATAAAATTTCTTAGTATTTTCATATAAAGTTTTATATGCAACTAATAAATCTATGTCTTTTAACTCAGCTATCTTTGCAACCGATTGATGCATAAATTTAGGATGTGTCCACTCATTCTCAAAAGGCCCTTCAAATGGCCAAGGACCATCAGTTTCTACCATCATTAATTCTAAAGGATACTTTTTTACTAAATCTTGAATCTCATTTTCATATAATACATCTGGTGTAATTGAGATAAAATACTCATTTTTTATCATCCGTTTAATTGAATGATCGTCTCCTTTAAACCAATGAAAATGAGCTTTTTGAATAAAATATTTTTCTAATAGATTACATACGGTTTCGGCGTCCTCATACACTGCATGTAATATGATCGGTTTATTTAACTCTCTTGCAAGTGAGATAAATTTTTCTAGTAACCTAATATAAGGTACGTAATTAATCTTTTCTACCAAATTCTTATAATATGGTAATCCAACTTCTCCGATTGCGACCATTTCATCCTGATGGAACTTAATCCATTCAATTAATTTATCAACCTCTTCATCAGATGGAATTTGTTGTTCAGGATGAAATCCGAATGCTGGATATACACTATTATTTTGTTTTTTTAACTCTAAATTTTTCTTACTAGATTTTAAATTCATCGAAACCGAAATGATCGCCTCGATTTCGTGTCTTTCTATATTAGTTAATATTTCTTCTCTTTGACTAGTATCATAAGAATCTAAATGAATATGAGCATCTATCATTTTCATCGTACTACTCCTTCTCTAAAGCCAAATAGATTTTTCTTTTATATTCCATAAATTCGTCACTTAATAATAATTCTTTTTTGCGTGGTCTTGGAAATGGCACAATGATTTCTTCTTTGATTTTGGCAGGTTTGTCAGAAAATATATATATTCGATCAGACATTAACAACGCTTCATCAATATTATGTGTAACCAATAAAATTGATCGTCGTTGCTCTTCCCAAATTGATAAAAGCCATTGTTGCATTTCAAGTCTAGTGAATTCATCTAAAGCTGAAAAAGGCTCATCCATACACATAAACGACTGCGGTGCTAGTAATGATCTTAAAAATGAAACTCGTTGCTTCATCCCACCAGATAATTCATGAGGGTAAGCATTCTCATAGTTTTCTAAACCAGTTCTTTTAAGCCAGTCTCTTGCCAACTTTTCATCAGGTTTATGTTTTAATTCCTGTGACAAAACAATATTTTTTAATACTGTTCTCCAAGGTAGTAATGAATGATCCTGGGGCATAAAACTAATATGACCAAGTTCTCCATTTATTATCGACCCATTTAACCTTACTTCTCCAGAATCAGGTTTTAGTAAACCACCTATAAGATGAAACAACGTACTTTTCCCACTACCAGATGGACCTAAAATTGATACAAATTCACCCTCGTTTACATAAAGGGAGATATTATCTAACACTTGATGCCCGCTATAACTCTTTGATAATTGTTCTACTTGTAATGTCATTTCCGTTTCTCCCCTTTAACTTTCCATTTAACAGTAAAACGTTCAATTACGACTATTAGGAAGAAGAAAAGCATACTTAAAAACATAATGATAAAAATTGAAACAAATACTCGATCAGTTCTAAATGAAGATGAAGCTAAAGTCATATATACCCCAATTCCAGATTTTGCTCCTAGCCATTCAGATATGACTGCCCCCATAACACTATAAGTTGCTGAAATCTTTAAGCCGGAAAAAATGGAAGGTAGAGAAAAAGGTAACTCAACTTTCCAAAAAATTTGTGATTTAGATGCTCCTGCCATTTTCATATAATTTATTAGTTCACTTGGTGTTTGTCTGAAACCATCCAACGCTGAAACTGTAACAGGGAAAAAACAAACAAGAGAAATTATAATTAATTTAGGTAATACACCAAATCCAAACCAAATAATTAAAAGCGGTGCCAAAACGATAATTGGTACATTTTGCGAAAGAATTAATAACGGGTAAAAAGCTTCCCTAACACCAGGTATTAAATGCAATAGAAATGCTATTAAAAATCCTAATAAACTACCAATTAACAGACCAATAATCGTTAATTGAATTGTAGAAGAAATGTGAGGAAGTAGTGAATCAGATGATTTCATTCCTTCTTTAAAGATTGAGATCGGCCCTGGCAATAACCAAGATTCGATTTTCCAAATTTTAATACTTAGCTGCCAACAGATTAAAAAAAGCAGGATGACAACGATTGGTTGCCATCCTTTTATATTTTTAGATTTCATTAACGGTACTTCTCCGTTAATACATCCATAGTGATACCTTGTGGTTGGTAAAGTATTTTCATTTGAGTTATAACATTATGGCAACCTATTTCAATCATTCTTTCATTCATTTTTTGAACAACATTTAACAATTGATTCAAGTCACCTTCCATAGTTGTTTCTAAAGGCTGAACTTGATATTTTACACCTGATTCATCAATAATTTTAATCGCTTCATCAACTGCTGGAATAACATCCTCAATATTATTTGTTTTCGGTATAATTTGGACACTCATTAAAGTAGTTTGCATATTAACTCCTCCTTATTTCGCTGGTAAGAAATCATTCGTAAATGCTTCTTTTGGCTTAAAGTTTCCTTCTAATAATTTATTTTCAGCTAAGAAATCTGCATAGTTTTTCCAAACTGATAATTTTTGCTCACCCCAACGATTTGCATCATCTTTATATTTAGATGCTAACCATTCTTGGCTTTTTTCAACTAATTTTTTATCTAAATCCGGATTATCCTTTATTAAAATTGATGCAGCTTCTTTTGGATGATCAATCGCAAAATTATATCCTTTTGACGCTGCAGCAACAAACGCTTTTACAATTTTAGGATTTTTACTAATCATTTTTTCATTCGTAGCTAAAACTGGAGTATAGTAATCTAGCTTTTTACTATAATCTGTTAAATAAATCATGTTTAATTTTTCTCCACGAAGCTCAGCTTCAATTCCTGTCCATCCTTGATAAATCCACGCAAAATCGATATCTCTTTTTACTGCAGTAAAGAAATCAGCATCGCCCATATTAACGATATTTAACTTATTAACATTCGCATTTTCTTCTGACATAAGTGATTTTAAAATAGCCTTTTCAACCGGTGAACCCCATCCACCATAAGTTTTTCCAACGAAATCTTTTGGAGACTTAATTTCTTTTTTCACTGGTGATGCAAACCCAGAAGTATTATGTTGAATAATTGCTGCAATTGAAACAATCGGTACATTTTGAACTCTTGCTTGTGTAATTGACTCTTGATAAGAAACCCCAAAATCTGCTTTACCAGATGCCACCAATTGGTCTGCTCCTGTTTCTCCCGGGTTGATTATATCTACATCAAGTCCTTGTTCCTTAAAGTAACCTTTATCCTTAGCAACAAATAGCCCAGTATGATTTGTATTCGGGGTCCAGTCTAGTACGACAGTCACCTTTTTTAATTGCTTTGTCTTTTTAGTAGTGGTAGTTTTGTTTTGACCACATCCAGTTAACATTAAACAAATAGCCACTAAAAATACTACTAATTTTTTCATTATCTATATCTCCTTTTTGTTCTTTGTTTATACAAAAAGAAAACGCCCGGATATTAACCCGGACGTGAATGCGCTGTAAAAAACATATCTAAAAAGAGATACTGTTCCCTACGCTGGCATCACCCAGATCAGGTTCTAAGAGTCAACATCTTAAGGACGCTATCTCAGCCAGCAACACCGGCTCCTCCACATTTTTCTCATATATAAACTTTTCCTCATTAATATAACAGATAATGGTTGAATTTACGAATTATTTTTAACTTGCGTTTAATTGTTTTAATACTCAGTTAATAGGCGTAATAAAACTATGAAATTATAACATTTTTAAAAAGAGAATGATAAACAAAAATATCATTTCTTATAGTAAAATCTTATATGAATAAAGAATATACTACATCAACAATATTTAAGTAAAATGAGGGGATTTTTTGAATAAACCAATCGGAGTCATTGACTCAGGTGTTGGGGGCTTAACAGTTGCCAAACAAATTATAAGACAATTACCTAAAGAGGACATTTTATACTTAGGCGATACAGCAAGATGTCCATACGGATCACGACCATATACGGAAATTAGGGAATTCACTTGGGAAATGACTAATTTTCTACTGGAAAAAGATATAAAAATGTTAGTCATCGCCTGTAATACTGCAACTTCAGTCGTCTTAAATGAAATGCGGGAAAAACTTCATATCCCGGTCATTGGTGTTGTTCGCCCAGGTGCCAGAGCAGCAATAAAATTAACACAAAATGACCAAATCGGTGTCATCGGAACGAATGCTACTATTAATAGTAAAGCTTATCATTCTGCATTAAAGAGGATTAATGACAAAGTTTTAATTGAAGGTTTGGCATGTCCAGAGTTTGCTGGGATTGTTGAAAATGGGGACTACAATAAACCTGAAATATTTGATATTGTTAAGCACACTCTTGCACCGCTTATTGATTCAAATATTGATACCCTAATACTAGGGTGTACTCATTACCCACTACTCGGTCCAATTATTCAAAAAGTGATGGGACCATCGATCCAACTTATTAGCTCTGGCGATGAAACAGCTTTAGAGGTAAGTGCAATACTAGATCAACAAAATATCTTATCTAACTCCGAAATCACTTCACATGAATTTTTTACAACTGGGGATCCAACCATTTTTAGTAAAATAGCGTCATCTTTATTCCAAGAACCGATGGAAAACGTAAAATATATAAAACTATAGACCATTCTAAATGAAAAAACCAACAAAGTA
Source organism: Bacillus sp. FJAT-25509 (assembly GCF_001420605.1). Lineage (GTDB taxonomy): Bacteria > Bacillota > Bacilli > Bacillales > Bacillaceae_G > Gottfriedia. The sequence goes on along the minus strand of NZ_LJIZ01000021.1, from coordinate 140,646 downwards.
ATCCTTTGTTGGTTTTTGTGTTTTTTAATTGCGTGCGCTCTTCAATGTTATATTATTCCTTTGTATTAATGGAAAAATAATCTTTTAGCATGGCATTGTTCTTTACAATATCATCCAATGTATATTGATCTAAAACTTGTAAAAATTGATCCAACGCTTTATTAAATATATGTTTTAAAGAGCAAACTGGTGTGATTACACAAGTATTGCCGTGCTCAAAACATTCTACAATATTAAAGTCTTCTTCAGTTTTACGAATTATTTCACCAATATTTATTTCTGTAGGCAATTTAGCTAAACGGATTCCACCGTTTCTACCACGTATCGTTTCGATATAGCCCATCTTTCCTAAATTATAAATTATTTTCATTAAATGGTTTTTAGAAATACCATAAGCTTCAGCGATGTCTTTAATATTAACTAATTTTTCACGTGGCTCAGAGCTTAGAAATATTAGTACACGAAGAGAGTAATCCGAATAAGTTGTTAAACGCATAACTTGTCCTCACTGTTTTATTTAAATTTAATCATAGCATAATTGTGAACATTTTTTAAACTTTTATGTATTTTTGCGAAAAAAATCACAAAAGAAGTATTTTACATATTGCTTTAAATAATTTCTAGGTCTAAGATAAAGATGTATTTACAATACTACTTTGAAACGTGATTAGGGGGATTTTTCATGCTATCTCAAAAAACAATTGATATTATTAAGTCAACAGTTCCGGTCTTAGAAGTAAAGGGTACAGAGATCACTAAAGTATTCTATAAAAATTTATTTACTAATCATCCTGAATTATTAAATGTATTCAATCATACAAATCAACAAAAAGGTAGACAACAAACGGCTCTTGCAAATACTGTTTTAGCTGCAGCACAAAACATTGATAAACTAGCAACAATTATTCCGGTTGTAAAACAAATTGCGCAAAAGCACCGCAGTCTTCAAGTTAAAGCAGAACACTATCCAATCGTAGGGCAACATCTACTAGGGGCAATTAAAGAAGTACTTGGTGATGCTGCAACTGATGAAATACTAGGTGCTTGGGCTGAAGCATATGGAATTATTGCTCAAGTATTTATCGATATCGAAAAAGAAATGTATGAAGCAGCTTCATCTCAAGAAGGCGGATGGTCTGAATTTAAAGAATTTAAAGTCATCGAAAAAGTTGAAGAAAGCGATGTAATAACATCATTCTACTTAGTTCCTAAAGATGGTTCTTCAGTGCCTACTTTCTTACCAGGTCAATATATTACTGTTCGTTCACAAATTCCTGGTGAAGAATATCTATCTAACAGACAATATAGTTTATCTGAGGCACCAGGTAAAAATCACTTTAGAATTTCAGTAAAAAGAGAAGCTGAAGAAAACCAACCTCTAGGTAAATTCTCAAACTATCTACACAATCAAGTAAATGTTGGTGATACGTTAGAAATTACTGCCCCAGCAGGTGAATTTACTTTAAATACTGAAATTGATTCAGATGTTGTTTTCTTAAGTGGTGGTGTTGGAATTACACCATTGATCAGTATGGCTAAGTCAATTGCAAGTAATCAACCACAACGTCGAGTTAACTTCATTAGTGCTTCAAGAAACGGTAAATTACAAGCATTTGAAAATGAATTAAACCAATTAAAAGAGCAATTAACAAATTACAATTTATCATTTGTTTATGAGAATCCTTCTGAGGAAGATCTTCAAAACAATAACTTTAAAAAGCAAGGCTATATTGATGCAGAATGGTTAAATAACAATATTAAATCAGACAATGCAGATTATTACGTATGTGGACCAGTACCGTTTTTAAAATCAATTATTACTAGTTTAAAAGAATTAGGTATTAAAGATACACAAATTCATTATGAATTCTTCGGACCAGCAATGAATTTAGATACTGAACCTAAAAGTCCTGTACAACAAGGTTAATATTTAGAAAGGATGCTCAATGAGCATCCTTTTTTTACGCTGTTGAAAAACAACTTTGTTACTTAAATTACCAAATTTTCGTAAAAGGAGTAGAATGATGTTGATTTCCACTACAGGATGCTCGCTTTCCATGGGGCGAGACCTGAGCCTCCTCGTCACGTTCGTTCCTGTGGGGTCTCAGCCTTCCCGCATTTCCCATAGGAGTCGAGCAACCCTCCGTTCCAATCAACTTATTCATCAAAAAAAGTCTCCATTAAAATTTATTCAAATAGCATTTACTTAGAGTATCCTATCAGTTGTTTATTAATCAGTTTGTAGGTCAATTAATATCGAACATTATTTAATAAACTAATCAATTGAAATTGTTCTTCTAAAAATAAGCTCATAATATTTTTAACTTCAAAAACCATTACTAGTGTTATTTGAATCATAAAATTGCTCAACCATATTAAAATTTAAAACTATTAATAGATAGATCATCCAAAAAATGAATTTTAACATCAATAATGTTCTAATTAATATTTTTTCCCTATAGACCTTTTTATATTTCAACAAGCTGAGAAAGAATGCTCAATTTAGTGCTTCTTTTTATTTCCGTTCTAATAATACAGCCACTCTTTTTAAAACTGTCGGTATTGTAAAGCTACCAAAAATTGCGATTAGGTCACTTGAGTAGTATTTTTTTAGAGAGCCATATACTAAGCCGCTTATCATAAGATCGTACAAAACGAATCGACCAAATTCACGTTTAGTTATGACCATAAAGATGATAGATGTATTTCTTGTTGTAAGAATAAGCCCACCTTCTTCTAGAAAAATTAATCATTCTAATAAGTGAAAATCACTAATTTATTTTTTATCTAACATCCAATAATATTTTTCAATTTCTTCTTTTACTTTTATCATTCCAATTTTCTCTAAAACTCTAATAGAGGCGTGATTATAAATGGAACAAATTGCAGTTATTCTTGTAACATGCTTTTGCTTCATTCCCCACTCACAAAAAGCCCTACCCATTTCAGTTGCATATCCTTTACCTTGATAACTAGGTGCGATACTATAACCTATTTCCATAATTCCAGTTTCATCAGGACCACCTTTAAATCCCATGTCCCCAATAATTACTCGATCTTTTTTATGAATAATTATTCCTTCATATTTTTCCTCAGTAGGGTGAGTTTGAAAACGAGAGATTTTATAAGGGAAAAGATTTTTATATACAAGAATTGGCCATCCATTAGCGAATGTATAAAATTGATTTTCAAATTCTAACTCTTTATTTCCACTTAAAACAGAAACCATGGCATCTGCTGTAAAAGTCATTAATAATAAGTTTTTAGTTTCAGTGATTAGCATTAACTGACTCCTGTATACTAAATTTTTTCGATTTTTTGACTACTACTTCCCTTAAAAAATATTCTAGAAATTACTAAACCAATCAAGCCAAGCAGTATAAATAAACCAGCTCTAACCATCAATGTAATATTTGGTAAATCTATTAATACAAGTTTTCCTAGTGTCAGTAATAATAAACCTATCCCAGTATATGTCCAAACTTTAAACTTCTTAATGTTACCAAGTATCATAGCTAAAATCGAAAGCAAGATCCAACTTATATTAATTAATAATCGAATCATATTGTCAGACTGATCTACCGCAATTATTTGAACAATTTGTGTTATAAAAGCAATCAATATAACCGTAATTAATAAAGAACTGCTTAATAAGATAAATTGCTTTTCATCTTCATTTTTATAAGACAAAATTCCAATCGTAACTAGCGCTACAATTAGCACAAACCAATTCAACGTTTCAAAAGACCAAAAAGAATCTATTCCAACTGATAAAATGGATATGCCTACAGGAATGAATGTAAGAGCCGCTATAATTAATTTCAGCAGATCTCGATATTTTAAATAAAATAAATAAGATGATACTGCTTGAATTATTAATACTGTACATAGTAAGTTTTCTGAAACACTATCCAAACAAAGGAATGAAATGGCCAATATAAAATTAGTCGAAAATCCAAAGAAAAAATCCGATTTCTTTTTATAATAAAAAGTCAGGAATAAGTATCCTACACATAAAAAGATTAAAATCATTGTTCTATTCAGATCTTCAAATGCACTAAAGATCCAACCGATTGTTAAAATAAAACTAGTGTGAAGAATTAATACTTGCTTTTTAATAGCAAACTTAGATTTAATCAATATAGCTAGCAAACTAATATGCTGAACGAGAATACTTAGTGCGAAATATTCAATTCCATTCGTATTAAAATTAACTAAAGCAACTATTAAATAAGATAAATGCAATAATATTGCAGACGAAAGATAGATGAATTTGTATTTCTTAAATGTTGCATAAAACATAAAGCATAAATAAATCACTGTTTCATAGATAGAGAAAAATAAATAGTTTGGCGAATCACTTTTAACTAGGAATGGTACAAAAACGGCTCCTATTATACTTATTAATCCAATTACTTCTGACTTGTATCTATTCATAGAATAAAAACCAATACATACCCAAATAATTAAAAGGACAAATGCAATCGTTGATCCAACCATGAGATATAAATGATGCATAGCAAACGTAGTTAAAAATAATACTGGCAACACGCCACCAATTAATGATTGGCCAAGTGCTGATCGCTTAGCTTTCATTTGACGATTTCCGTACCAGAATAAAGCAATGGCGATAATAAATCCAATTCCTACTTTTGCATACTTGTTTAATACCCCATAATCTGATGCCGCTTTAAATCCCCACATTACTCCAAGTATGAAAATAAATATAAAAAATCTAGGTAACCACTTTTGGAAAATAAGTGCTTCATAATCAACCTTTTCATTTTCGACTGTTACTTTAACCTGTCTACTAACTGTTATTTGTGGTTTAGGATTATTTACTTTAGTTTGGCTTATATGTTTAGTCTCGTTTGAAGTTCCCTTCGTAATTAAGAGAAATTCAATTTGTTTCTTCATTTCTCTAACTTCTTCTTCAAGCTTTTCTACCTTTTTTTGAAGATCTTGATTCTGATTATCCAACTGCATCACCTCTTAACATAACTATGTATTTTATTAAGACTAAATAACAAAAAAGACATCCTTCATATAAGTTCGATATTATTGAGTATTATCCTATTAAATTTTTTTTTGAAGTATGTTTTTGCAAATTTCGTCATATTTCCCAGAAAATAAAAACAATCGTTTTTAATTATATCGGTCAAATAAAAAAATCCTCTATTATAAAAATAGAGGATTTTTAAAATTAAAATAGAACTTTTTCTAATTTTTGTTGTTTGACCATTTCTAAGAAGCTCTCGAATGGTTGAGTACCGATATCACCTTCGCCACGTTTACGAATAGCTACAGTTTTATTTTCAACCTCTTGATCACCAACTACTAACATATAAGGTAATTTTTGAAGTTGTGCTTCACGGATTTTATATCCAATTTTTTCGCCACGTAAATCAGCTTCAACACGGATTCCTGCAGCTTTTAATTGATCAGCAAGTTTTTGTGCATATTCATTGTGAACACTTGAAATTGGTAATACTGCAACTTGAACTGGTGCTAACCATAATGGGAATGCTCCAGCAAAATGTTCAGTTAAGATTCCTAAGAAACGGTCAATTGAACCATAAATTGCACGATGGATAACAACTGGACGTTCTTTTTGGTTATCTTCATTAACATAAGTTAAATCAAATTTCTCAGGCATTTGGAAATCTAATTGAATTGTAGCACATTGCCAACTACGTTTTAATGCATCTTGAATATGGAAATCGATTTTTGGACCATAGAATGCGCCATCGCCTGGGTTTAATTTAAAGTCTAAGTTCTCAGATTTTAGAACATTTTCTAACGCCTGTTCTGCTGAGTTCCATAACTCTTCTGAACCCATTGAATCTTCTGGACGAGTTGATAATTCTACTTTGTAAGTGAATCCGAATACGCCGTAAATTTCTTTAATTAAGTTAATTACTTCAATAATTTCGCCTTCAATTTGGTCCGGACGACAGAAGATATGTGCATCATCTTGAGTAAAAGTACGAACACGCATCATACCATTTAAGGCACCAGAGTATTCATGACGGTGAACTTGACCATTTTCACACATACGAACCGGTAGATCACGATATGAATGTAATTTATTTTTATAAACTAACATATGACCTGGGCAGTTCATCGGTTTTAATGCGAATTTTGTTTCATCAACTTCAGTAAAGTACATGTTTTCATGGTAGTGATGCCAGTGACCTGATTGCTCCCATAATCTTTGATTCATAATGAATGGTGTACGAACTTCTTTATAATCTTTTGAAGTTTGTAATCCGCGCTCATAATGTTCTAATTCATTACGGATAATAGTACCTTTTGGTAAGAAGAATGGCATACCAGGTGCTTCTTCAGAGAACATGAATAACTCAAGCTCTTTACCTAATTTACGGTGATCACGTTTTTTAGCTTCTTCTAATAAGTATAAATGCTCTTCTAATTCCTTCTTACTTGGGAAAGCAGTACCATAAACACGTTGAAGCATTTTATTATTCGCATCGCCTCTCCAATATGCACCAGCAACAGATAATAATTTAATCGCTTTTACACGGCCAGTTGTAGGAACATGTGGTCCACGGCAAAGGTCTACGAATTCACCTTGAGTATACATTGAAATAACTGCATCTTCTGGTAAATCACGAATTAATTCTAGTTTAAACTCATCTTCTAATTCAGTGAAGAATTTAATTGCCTCTTCACGACTAACCTCTGAACGAGTAATCGGTAAGTTTTCTTTAATAATTTTTTCCATTTCTTTTTCAATTTTCGGTAGGTCTTCTACTTTAATTGAAACTGGAAGATCAATATCATAATAGAATCCGTCTGCAGTTACTGGTCCAACTCCAAATGCAGCTTTTTCGCCTTTATATAGACGTTTTACCGCTTGAGCTAAAATATGTGCTGAACTATGACGCATCATTTCTAAGCCGTCTTGATCGTCTTGAGTAATTATTTGAACTTCGCAATCTTCAGTAATAGGTGTATTTAAATCCACTAACTTTCCATTAATTTTTCCACCAAGCGCTTTTTTCTTTAAGCTAATGGAGATTGAACCCGCGAAATCTTCAACTGTTGTATTTTGTTCCACCTCGCGAATTGATCCATCTGGTAATTTAATTGAAATCATTTAAGTTCACTCCTTTTTCATATTAATTTTGACAATAAAAAAAGAGCACACTCGTAGGGACGAATGTGCTCGTGGTTCCACCCTAATTTAATGTACACATAAATAAGTATACAAAATCTCAACGTTTTAACGGTCTACACCGATAGTAGTTACTTGTAAATAAATTACGTTCCCCACTATAGCTACAAGGTGGTAAGTCATTCAACGTATAGAGAATTCTCGCACCAAATGAATTCCTCTCTTACTATCGTCTTGAACGCTCGTGTCCTTGATCTTTGCTTTTCCTTATTCGTATAAAAGTATTATATAGAATGTCATTGAATTCTTCAAGTACTCTTAAGATAAATTTAATTGTTTGATCATTCTATTCAATCTTCAATCAGTATGTGACAATTTTACTTGTTTTAAACATTAACTACTGTATTCATTGTTTCATTTAATAATTTTTCTTTCCATTCACTTTTCCATTGTTCACTTCGTCCTGTATGACGATTTATATTTACTAATGAATTTCGACCAGTAAAGCAAATTTCATTTTGAGGATTAATTCCCATATAGTGTAAATCAATCGATGAATTTCCTACTTTAGCAATTTTTACGTACACATCAAGTATTTCATTAAAAAATACTTGTCTTAGGTAATCACATTGTAAATCAGCGACAACTGGAATAAATTCACTATGATTTGCCGTCCATTCTTGCATAAGTCCTAAATATTTTAAATACTCAATACGTGCCTCTTCAAAATAAACGAATGGAACTGTATTATTCATATGTCCAAACATATCGGTTTCACTAAATCGAACTTTAATTGTAATCTTAAATGAAAACTCAGATTGCCATTCCTGTAAATTAGATACATAATTCATTTTCCCCATCGAATTTGCCCCCTTACTTTCTTTATTATATCATTAATTCCATTAAAGAATGAGTATTCATTCAGTTTTCAAGGAGGCAGGATGAAGGAAAAATAATGGATTATAAAATAGTAAAAGGTACCATTTAGAGAAATGTCTAATATCTTCTCTACTAGCCTTTTCTATCTTCTGCTCTCCCTTTCTTTACCCTAACCTAGTAGATTCAATAATTTTGATGAATATAATTTCCATGTTTGAATGTGATTCTTTTGAAATGATTGTTTCGCATCCAAGCATCAACACGTTTTTCAAAAAGCTCTCCCCCATAAATTGGGTACCTTTCTGATATAGGATTTTTTTCATTATATATTTTATTTTTAAAATCATTTGTCCTGATTAAGTAACATTGATCTGAAAATCCATAACCAATATAAAAATTTTCATCTTCATCTATTGATTCTTGTTTTGCCTCAAAAATATTTCCATTCCATACTGGATTTGCTACTTTGATTCTTTCATCTACTTGAAGTTTTAATAGTGATAAATCAATCCAATTAAAAGGCTTTTCTAAAATAGAATCGCTTGAAAAATGAAGTAAATACTCTGTGTTGCAAAGATAAATACTAACAAGCTCCGAGATAGAATAGTAATAACCGCCTTTGAAACTCTCCTTAGTAACATCAAAATAATTAAGGGCTTCTTTTGAAAAATCATCAACTATTACATATGAGGATAAAACATTTCTTGCGATAAGTTTGTCTGCATGACGACTGACTTCCCTTACATCTTGTACGTTATTAATATATAAAATTTTTTCTTTAAATTGAAATTGATTATATTCAATCATTTTTTCTAAACGATCTGTCTTTAAGAGAATTTCCCAATCTTTTTCATAGCATTTCGTTTCAAATGTCACTTCAGACTGTTGCATTCCAATCAACCTCCGTTCGAAAGCAGTGAGTGGGGTAAGACACTTCACTTTGCTGCCTTTACTATTGATATGATTTGAAATGCGAGTTTATTAGAAGATATTTATTTTAATGCAAATAGAAAAAGCATGTCCTAAGGAATATGATTTTCACGCTGTTGAAATATAGTCTTGTCAAATAATAACCAAATTTTTGTAAAAGGAGTAGAGTGTGGTTGATTTCCATTACAGGATGCTCGCTTTCCATGGGGCGAGACCTGAACCTCCTCGTTCCTGCGGGGTCTCAGCCTTCCCGCATTTCCCATAGGAGTCGAGCACCCCTCCATTCCAATCAACTTATTCATCAAAAAAAGTGGTGCGATAAAAGCTATCTTAATACCTTTACTTAGCGTAAAATAACAGTTTATTAATCAGGTTGTAAGTCAATTAAAATCTGAACATCAACATACAAACTAATTAATTAAAAATTATTTATCTAAATTTCCACTTGAAATTTTTACCTTCTGAAAAAACATTTACTATAATTTGTTTATTTAAATTGTTGAAACACATTAATTAAAATCATTAATAAATCGTCAAAATATGAATTTTAACATCAATAAAGTTCCACTTAATTTGTTCTCTCTAATACCTTTGTCAAATTGAAAAATGGTGCACTCACATGTTTCCATGTAGCTAAAGTAAAAGTGCTTTCCAATAGTTAATACATCTCACTTATTTTTATATACCATATCATTTAGTATTAAAAAAAGCATGTCCCTAAGGAACATGCTTTTATAATTATTAAATTTCGTCGCTTCCAAAGAAGTCTTTGAAAGATTGGATTGTAGTTGCGCGGTTTAATGCTGCAATTGAAGTTGTTAAAGGAATACCTTTTGGACAAGATTGTACACAGTTTTGTGAGTTACCACAGTTTGATAGTCCACCGTCTCCCATAATTGCATGTAGACGTTCTTCCTTATTCATTTCTCCAGTTGGATGAGCATTAAATAAACGCACTTGTGAAAGTGGTGCTGGCCCAATAAAGTTAGATTTACTATTAACGTTTGGACAAGCTTCTAAACATACACCACAAGTCATACATTTTGATAATTCATAAGCCCATTGACGTTTTCTTTCAGGCATTCTTGGTCCAGGACCTAAGTCATGCGTTCCATCAATTGGAATCCATGCTTTAACGCGTTTTAAAGAATCGAACATACGGCTACGATCAACTTGTAAGTCACGTACTACAGGGAATGTGCTCATTGGCTCAAGACGGATTGGTTGTTCCAATTTGTCGATAAGCGCTGAACATGATTGTCTTGGTTTACCATTGATAACCATAGAACATGCTCCACAAACTTCCTCAAGACAGTTCATGTCCCAAGAAATTGCAGTCGTTTCTTTTCCATTTGAATTAACTGGATTTTTACGAATTTCCATTAACGCCGAGATTACGTTCATATTCGGACGATAAGGGACAGTAAATGTTTCTTCATATGGCGCAGTATTAGGTGAATCTTGACGTTTAACGATTACAGTAATTGTCTTTTCAGCAGTCATTGTTCCATTATGCATTTGCTTTGTCCTCCTTCTTCTTAGAATAATCACGTTTTCTAGGTTGAATTAATGATGTATCAACATCTACGTAATGGAATAATGGTGAATTTGATTTCTCATCAAATTTAGCCATTGTAGTTTTTAAGAATTCCTCGTCATTACGTTCTGGGAATTCAGGTTTATAGTGTGCTCCACGGCTTTCATTACGGTTATATGCACCTAATGTGATCACACGTGATAAGTGAAGCATGTTTTCAAGTTGACGAGTAAATGAAGCACCTTGGTTACTCCATTTAGCTGTATCATTAATATTAATGTTTTGATAGCGCTCATAAAGCTCTTGAATTTTTTCATCAGTTTTTAATAAGCGATCATTAAATCGAACTACAGTAACGTTGTCTGTCATCCACTCTCCAAGCTCTTTATGAAGAAGGTATGCATTTTCTTTACCGTCCATTTTATAAATACGGTTCATTTTTTCTTTTTCTTCATTTGCATTTGATTCATATACAGAACTTGAAACATCATCTGAAGATTTAGCTAAACCATTTACGTATCTTACAGCATTTGGTCCAGCAACCATTCCACCATAAATAGCAGAAAGTAATGAGTTAGCTCCTAAACGGTTAGCTCCGTGCATTGAGTAATCACACTCACCAGCAGCAAATAAACCAGGAATTGTAGTCATTTGGTCATAGTCAACCCATAATCCACCCATTGAGTAGTGAACTGCTGGGAATATCTTCATTGGAACTTTTTTCGGATCATCACCTGTGAATTTTTCATAGATTTCGATGATTCCACCAAGTTTTACATCAAGTTCATGTGGATCTTTGTGTGAAAGATCTAAATAAACCATGTTTTCACCATTAATACCAAGCTTGTGGTCAACACATACAGAGAAAATCTCACGTGTAGCAATATCCCTTGGTACAAGGTTTCCATATGCAGGATATTTCTCTTCTAAGAAATACCATGGTTTACCATCTTTATACGTCCAAACTCGTCCACCTTCACCACGAGCACTTTCACTCATTAAACGGTTTTTATCATCTCCAGGAATTGCAGTTGGATGGATTTGAATAAATTCACCATTTGAATAAACTGCACCTTGACGATATACAGCTGCAGCAGCTGAACCAGTGTTGATAATTGAGTTTGTAGTTTTACCAAAGATAATACCAGGGCCACCAGATGCCATAATTACAGCATCCGCAGGGAAGCTTACGATTTCCATTGATGTTAAGTTTTGTCCAACAATACCACGACATACTCCTTCATCATCAACAACAACTCTTAAAAATTCCCAACCTTCATACTTTTGAACAAGACCTTCAGATTCGTAACGACGAACTTGCTCATCTAATGCGTATAATAATTGTTGACCAGTCGTAGCACCAGCAAATGCTGTACGGTGATGTTGCGTTCCACCGAAACGACGGAAGTCTAATAATCCTTCAGGCGTACGGTTGAACATTACACCCATACGGTCCATCATATGAATGATGCCAGGTGCTGCTTCTGCCATTGCCTTTACTGGTGGTTGGTTTGCTAAGAAATCTCCACCATAAATTGTATCATCAAAGTGCTCCCAAGGAGAGTCACCTTCACCTTTTGTATTTACCGCACCATTAATTCCACCTTGAGCACATACTGAATGTGATCGTTTTACGGGAACTAATGAAAATAAGTCTACTTTTGTGCCAGCTTCAGCAGCTTTAATTGTTGCCATAAGACCAGCTAATCCGCCACCGACGATAATTATTTTCCCACTCATGACTCTCTCTCCTTACAAATTCGCTAGTTGTGGATCAATGAATGCAAAGATAGCAGTTAATCCAACGAATGATAATACAACGAAAATACCTAATGTAACATATGTTGAAATACGTTGTGATCTAGGTGTTACAGTAATTCCCCAAGATACGAAGAAAGACCATAATCCATTAGCAAAGTGGAATATTGTTGAAATAACACCTACTATATAGAAAACTAACATAAATTTTGAATGAAAAATATCAGCCATCATATTATAATCAACCGTTGCTCCTAGTTGAGCAGCGATACGTGTTTGCCATACGTGCCAAGTAATAAAAATTAAAGTAATTACACCAGAAATACGTTGGAATAAATATAACCAGTTACGTAAGTATCCATAATTTTTAACATTGCTAGTTCCTGTGAACGCAATGTATAGTCCGTAAATTGCATGGTATAAAATTGGTAAGAAAATGACAAAAACTTCTAAAAAATAGCGAAATGGTAAGTTCGCCATAAATTCAGCAGCCTTGTTGAACGATGATGCTCCATTTGTCGCAAAATGATTGACAACTAAGTGCTGTGTTAAAAAGATTCCAACCGGAATAACTCCTAGCAATGAATGAAGTTTTCTAAAGAAAAACTCCCTTCCATTCTTGTTGCTCATGTAAACCCCTGCCCCCTTTAGTTTGTGCACATGAAAATTTAACTCCTCTATTATTCTAAAAAAATAGAATAAATAAGTAAGACGCATAAAAAGTCGAAATTTTTATGACATTTATCTACAACCCATTTTACTCCTGATAATATAGCAGGTCAAGAAAACGCGTACATTTTTCTTTACTGAAAAAACTTCTCATTTAAATTGGTAATCCTTGTAATCTACAAGTGTCGAATTATTGTTTTTACTATTAAATATTGTATATAATAAAAACATGTTTTTTAGGAAAGGGAGAGTTATCCGACCATGACGAACGGCATTGAAGATTTAAATATTCCGGGAAATATTTCTGGTTTTGGCTATGAGCTAATACGTAACGACTTATTGAATGATTTATTAGGAAAAGAGCAAAATGATATTTTATATTGGGCGGGTAAAATGATTGCCAGAAAATATCCTTTAGCAACCTTTGAAGAAATTATAGAATTTTTTGATCAGGCTGGTTGGGGTACTCTTACTGTAGAAGAAGAAAAGAAGCAAGAAGTTCATTTAACTCTATCTTCTGAATTAATTACATACAGAAATCAACAAAAAAAGAACGTATCCTACCAATTAGAAGCTGGATTTCTAGCGATGCAAATTCAACAGCAAATCGATGTTATAGCTGAAACGTATGAAGAGCAAAGCAAAAGAGGCGACAAAGTAAAGTTCCAAGTAAAATGGGATTTAAAGGATCCTATTACAAGGAGATAAAATGAAAATCACCACAAGGTTTAAGTCCCTTGTGGTGTTTTCATTTGAATGATTTTTTCTTGAAATATTGAATTATAAGTTCAAATACAGGTACAACTAGTTTATAAATTGAGTATTTATAAATAAATGATCAAGTTCAATTTTTACTTTAATTTAAGAATAGTTCAGTTAAGGACATGATATCATCTTTCATTTCCTACCCCTTCTCTTTCTTTTCATTACTTTGATCCTGCCTTCTAATTACCTCAAAATTCTTGTTTCTTTTAACTCCTTTAATAATAGAATTTAACAAGAATAAACATATACAAACAAAAAACAAAATGGCGAGTATTAATAGAACGAACTGTAGCACAATTTCTCCATATCCGTAGGCAATTAAACTATGCCTCATTATTAATACCTCCTTCTTTTAATTACCATTTAGCCGTTCGCCTTACTTATTTTAAATTTACAGAATCTTTATATAATTTATTCGCTTAACGAATAAAAAACCCTTTTAAGCTCCATCTCTATACTATACGGCTCAGTAACTCTGAACGTGATGAATATTGATAAAATCAATATTTCAAAGCCTATATATAAGAATTTGTACACCTAAAAGGGTTTATTAAAATATTTAGTTTTCTACTACTACTTCTTCATTAATACGATCTAATTCATATCCTTTATGAAGAGCATGAACTGCTTCTTGTAATTTTGATTTTGGTACCACTGTTGATACTTTAATTTCAGAAGTGCTTACCATTTTTACAGGAATTTCACTTTCAGCTAAAAATTTAAACATTTTTGCAGCAACTCCTGGATTCGAAACCATTCCACTACCTACAATTGAAACTTTAGCAAGTTCACTTTCAAAATCAAATGAACGGTATCCTAAAAATTCTTTCTTCGATTCTAGAAGCGTTATTGCTTCCATCATATTTTCAGATTTGATCGAGAATGAAAGATTTACTAAGTTATCTGATGTTACACTTTGGATAATTATATCAACATCAATACCTTCACTTGCTAGTAAAGTAAAAATTTTAGGTAATAAATCAACATGGTTATTTAAACCATTTAAAGTCATCCTTGTTACATTAGATTCGAATGCGATTCCTCTTACGACTGATTGTTGTTCCATTTGTGTTTCCTCCCCAATAAATGTACCGATTTCATCATGTTGACTTGAACGAACTTGAATAATTAAATTATAATTTTTTGCGAATTCTACTGCTCTTGGATGTAAAACTGCTGCTCCTAAAGCTGCAAGCTCTAACATTTCATCATAAGAGACATGGCTTAATTTAGATGCACTTGGTTCAACTCTTGGATCCGTAGTATAAACCCCTAATACGTCCGTATAAATATCACAACGTTCTGCATTTAAGCTCGCAGCCAATGCTACTGCTGTTGTATCTGAACCTCCACGACCTAATGTCGTAATTTCATTGTTGTCACTTAAACCTTGGAAACCAGCAACAATTACGATATATCCTTCATCAAGTAATTGTTGAATTCTTTCTGTATGAATTGTATCTATACGCGCATTACCATGGACAGGTTCAGTTTGAATTCCAGCTTGCCAACCTGTTAGTGAAATTGCTTTAAAACCTTTTGCTTGGATTGCCATTGCTAGTAAAGAAATCGAAACTTGTTCCCCTGTAGTAAGTAACATATCTAATTCACGTTTACTGTTTTGTGGACTAATTTGAGCTGCTAAACTAACTAGTTCGTCTGTATGATGTCCCATCGCAGATACAACTGTAACTACTTGGTTTCCTTCTTTATATGATTTGGTTACTGTTTCAGCAACATGCTGAATTCGTTCAATTGAGCCTACTGAAGTACCACCGAATTTCTGAACAATAATTCCCATTTTTCTCATCCTCACCTGTTTACTTAAAAAAGAATACAAAAAAGCGCGTGAAGCAATGTTCACGCGCCTAATTTACAAAATAAAATAGACAAATCATCAACATCTCTTCAATAGCTCCCCGCATAATTATTATGCGACAGTACTACATTTCTTAAATGCAGTCCCAACAAAATGAATTGTGGATTCATTTTATTTCGGCAAAACTTCCTTTCAACTGTCCATCACAACGCCACACGTCTATGACAGCATACTCTTAAGTTTTGCACCTCTATTACGAGAGAAAATCATTTAATTTTAACTAAAATATAAATTATTTTGAAAATAGTGTCAAGATAAAATTTTTGGTAACTCTGTCACTCTTTATGGAAATGCTGATAAATCTCTTCTGCCACATTTTTGGGCATTTTAGCTGCCATTAATTCATCGACTGAAGCTTCTTTTATTTTTTTGACTGATCCAAAATGTTTAAGCAATGCTTTCTTTCTTGTACCACCAACACCAGCTATGCCATCTAAAGCAGATTGAACCATTGATTTACTATGGAGTTGACGATAGAATTCAATCGCAAATCTGTGTACTTCGTCTTGAATTCTTTGTAATAAAAAGAATTCTTGGCTTTGTCTACCAAGTTGGACAATTTGAGGTGGTTGTCCTATTAATAACTCTGAAGTGCGGTGCTTCTCATCTTTAACAAGTCCAGCTGTTGGGATGAATAAACCTAACTCATTTTGAAGTACATCTTCCACAGCAGCTAGATGTCCTTTCCCACCATCCACAATTATCAAGTTCGGTAAAGGTAAATTCTCTTTTAATGCTCTTGAATATCTTCTACGTACTACCTCACGCATTGAATCATAATCGTCGGGTCCTACAACAGTTTTGATTTTATATTTGCGGTAATCTTTTTTTGAAGGTTTACCGTCTATAAAGACAACCATAGCTGAAACAGGATTTGTTCCTTGAATATTTGAATTATCAAATGCTTCAATTCGATACGGAGTTTCAATATTTAAAATATCCCCTAGTTTTTCGATTGCTTTAACTGTTCTTTCTTCATCTCGCTCGATTAATTTAAATTTCTCTCCGAGTCCAATTTTGGCATTTTTATTTGCTAATACAACAAGTTCCTTTTTTTGGCCTCTTTTTGGTTGGAATACAGGGATTTTTAATAAATCTTTTAAAATTTCTGTATCAACTTTATCTGGTACAAAAATTTCTTTTGGTTTTATATTATGTGGTTTTTCATAAAATTGCCCAATAAATGATAGGAACTCTTCCTCTGGTTCATCGTAAATTGGAAAATATGATACATCTCGCTCAATTAATTTTCCTCTTCGAACAAAAAATACTTGAACACACATCCATCCCTTGTCAACCGCATATCCAAATACATCTCGATCTACTAAATCACTACTCATCATTTTCTGCTTTTCCATAGTGGCTTCAATTGATACAATTTGGTCTCGATACTCTTTCGCGCGCTCGAAATCTAATTGTTCAGATGCCGCAAGCATTTTTGCCTCTAACTCTTTTCGTATTTGGTCTTCCCCTCCGTTTAGAAAACGGACAATTTCAGTAACTATCTCTTGATTTTGATCATCAGTTACTTCTTTTACGCAAGGCGCAAGACATTGACCAATATGATAATATAAACAAACTTTATCTGGTATTGAAGTACATTTTCGTAATGGATATAAACGATCTAATAATTTTTTTGTTTCATTAGCGGCAGTAGCATTAGGGAATGGGCCAAAATATTTTCCTTTATCTTTTTTTACATTTCGCGTAATCAATAAGCGAGGATGTTTTTCAGCAGTTATTTTAATAAAGGGGTATGATTTATCATCCTTCAACATGATGTTATATTTCGGATCATATTTCTTAATTAAATTCATCTCTAGAATTAATGCTTCCATATTTGAAGAAGTAACAATATATTCAAAATCAGTTATCTCTTGAACTAATCGGTAGGTTTTACCATCATGGGATCCCGTGAAATAAGATCTAACCCTATTTTTTAATACTTTAGCTTTTCCTACGTAAATGATCGTCCCTTGAATATCTTTCATTAAATAGCAACCAGGCTGATCTGGTAGAAGCGCTAATTTTTCTTTTAAGTGATTGTCCATTTCCTCTCACCTCTTTCGTGCAATTGTACACTAATATTATAATCCCCACATTCAAAAACTGAAAATACTTTAATGATATTAAGTAAAAATTAAGCTTTCTATTGTAACTTTAATTTCATCAAAAGAAGAAAAGGAGCAATGTCAAAATGAAAAAAGTAAGAGTAGTTCATTTTTGGATTGGTGTGATTGTTTCAGTTTTCCTACTAATCGAATCTACTACAGGTATTATTCTGTATTTCAATAAAGGTGGCGAAGAAAAAGGAAGATTTTCAATGCAAGGTCAGTTTCCATCGGGTGGTCAATTTAACGGTAACCAACAATCTCAAAATAGCGATCAAAACACAACCCAACAAAATGGACAAAGTGGTGACAATACTCAAACCCCATTTCAAAATTTTGGAAAAAGACCTGAGCAGTCTGCATTTTCAGTGAAAAGCTTACATACCGGCATAATTGGTCTAATAAGTGGTATCGGTCTTTTTATCCTTACTGGAACAGGATTAGCTTTATCTTGGATCTTGTGGAGTAATAAACGAAAAATGAGAAAAAGAAAAGAAAAAGTATCCATGGCTATTTAAAAAATAATGAGGGTGTTCCTAAAAAGGGAAACTTTTTATGAAACCTTTCTTTTTTTTTCGTACATCCTCACACTACACAAAATAAAAACCATCCAAATAATGTAGTGACCCCATAAAGTTAGACTGGTTACTTCAATTAGGCAGCTTGTTGGGCATGAACTCGGTATTTTACTGGGCTCATGCCTTTTAATTTTGCCTTAATTCGTTTGTTATTGTAGTAATCTATATATTTAGCTAGTTCTTGTTTAAAGTGTTCAACACTGTTAAATTCTTTTAGATAAAGTAGTTCAGATTTCATGATACTAAAGAAACTTTCTATTACTGCGTTATCGTAACAGTTTCCTTTTCGTGACATACTCTGCGTGATACCACGTTTAATTAAGGTAGTACGATATTTTTCCATTTGATAGTGCCAGCCTTGGTCTGAATGAATTAGTAGTATATCGGAATCTGTTAAACGTTCAAGAGACTGTTCTAACATAGTTGATACAAGTGAATAAGTTGGACGTGAACCAATTGTATAAGCAATTATTTCACCGTTATATAAGTCCAACATAGGTGAAAAATATAGCTTTTCTCCAAATAATTTAAATTCAGTAATATCTGTAACCCATTTCTCATTTGGTTTATCTGCTTGGAAATTTCTATCTAAAATATTAGGCGCAACCTTACCCACTTCACCTTTGTAAGAGCGATATTTCTTTACCTTTACAAGTGATTTTATCCCTAGTACTTTCATGAGTCGTTGAACTTTTTTATGATTTATTTTATAACCACGATTCGTAAGCTCGTCTCGAATTTTACGATAGCCATAACGACCTTCATGTTCCTCATAAATTTCTTTTATCATTACTTTTATCTCAGTGTCTGGATCAGGACGTTCTAGATTTTTCATCCAATAATAGTACGTACTACGCGGAATACTGGCGAGCAGTAGAAGTTCTTTTAACGAAAACTCATGCCTTAATTCACAGACAACTTTTACTTTGTCTTGTTTCGTGATTTTTCCTTGTTTTGAACTAAGGCATTCAACTTTTTTAGATACGCATTTTCCATGCGCAAACGTTCTATTTCAGCTTGAAGCTCTTCTACTGATCCTTTAAGTGGAGTTGTTTTCTTTGTTTCTTTTTTCATGGAAGATCGCCCCTTTTTCTTTGATTCTAGGGCGTCTTGTCCTTGTGTTTCAAATTGAGTCCTCCATTTTCGAATCGTTCTAGGGGAAGGAATATTGAAAATTGCAGTTGCTTCATTCGGTGACGTCCCGTGGTCATTCATATACTTTAATACGTTTAGTTTAAACTGTACCGAATAACTTGTATATGACTTTTTAAGCAAGCCATTAATCCCATTTTCCTTATATTGAGCTACCCAGTTTCTCACTTCAGCATGGGACGTTCCAAATAACTTACCAATAGAACGAAAACTTTCCTTACCTTCTAAATAACGCATAACTACCGCTAATTTATGTTCAGTAGTAAATTTAGTCATAAAAAATGCACCTCCAAATGTTAGTCGTGTCTAACATTTGGGGTGCACTTCAATAATTCTGGATGGTTTTCACTTTTATTGTAGCTTCAGAAATTAAGAAGTCGCAGTTTCTACTTCTACTTGTTCTTGCTCATTACCTTCTTTATCTCCGGCTTTTTTATTTGTTAATTTAATTGGTGTTAGGAAAAATGTTACGACTGCACCAATTATAATGAATCCTAAACCAACAAAGAATACTTGGTGTAATGAATCCATTAAAGATGTTTTAATGATCGGTAACATACCGTCTAAAATTGGCTTTGGAATTAGCTTCTTAGCATCAGCATTAAATAACATTGTAAATACAGATTGAGGAGTTGTATTAATCATGTCTTTAAATTTGTCTACTAATGGTGCAGCTTGAGCTGGTAATTTATTTAAAAATGGAACTAAATCATGGTTTAGAAGTGTTCCTGATTTACTATTCATTACAGCACCTAAAACAGTTGCCCCAAAAGTACCACCGATTGAACGGAAGAATTGGCTAGAAGATGTTACAATCCCTAATTCCTTCTTATCGAATACTTCTTGAAGAGCTAGTGTAATTGTCGGCATTACTAAACCAATACCTAGACCCATAACTCCCATAAAGATTGTTGCAATTGTTTTACTTGAATTCATATCTAAAGTTGTTAATAAGTATAAACCTAATGCAATTACGAACATTCCCGTAATAATTTGTGGTTTAATACCGACTTTAAATACAACCTGACCACCAATAATACTTGCAATAATCATTGTGACCATCATTGGAGTCATAATTGTCCCCGATTGTGTTGCACTTACTCCAACAATACCTTGCATGAAGAATGGTACGAACATAATTGCACCAAACATCGCTATTGTCATAAAGAAACCAATTAAGTTTAATGTTACGAAAGTTCTATTTTTGAATAAATGCATTGGTAGAATTGGCTCTTTAGCTTTATTTTCAACAATAACGAAGCTAATGATTCCAACTACTGCTAATACAAATAAACCAATGATTTGCCAAGAATTCCAATCATATTTAACTCCACCTAAACTTAGAGCAAGGAGTAAGCTTACAACACCGACAATCATAGTCACCATACCAGCGATATCGAAATTGATTGGTCCTGTATTTTTTCTTCCTTTTAAACCTAATGCAATAAAAATTGTTGCGATAATACCTACTGGAAGGTTAATGTAGAATACCCATTTCCAGTTTAATGAGTCAACAATCCACCCACCGATTTGTGGACCGATTACTGAAGCTAAACCGTAAATACCACCGAAAACCCCTTGGAATTTCGCACGTTCTTTACCTGTAAATAAATCCCCAATTACTATCATCGCCATCGGCATCATTACACCGCCACCGATACCTTGAATACCACGGTAAATAATTAATTCAGTCATGTTATGGGCAATACCACATAATGCTGATGCTGCCATAAATATAACTAAACCAGCTATATAAACACTTCTACGACCTAATAAGTCTGCTAATTTACCTGCGATTGGCACTACAGTAGTTGAAGTTAATAAGTATGCTGTTGTAAGCCAAGTCATCATACTTAAACCACCAAGGTCCCCAACGATTTTAGGCATTGCAGTACCAACGATCGTGCCATCTAATGCCGAGAAAAACATTGCAATAATTAGACCAATTAGCAATAGTTTACGATTGCTATCTTTTTGTACAACTGTATTTGTATTTGTAGTCAAAATATATTTCTCCCTTCTCTCCCATATCTTTTTTCTTTTTATAATTACTAATACCAAAAAGTATCTTGTAAAAATTTCTATAAATCTGCTGCAGCATTTGCAAGCTTTTCAGTAATCTTTGCAAATTGTAATAACTCTTCGTCAGAAAGGTTAAACAAGAAACTTTCAAAAATTTCTTTTCGATCTTTTATCACTGATTCTAATTTTTTTATACCTTCCTCAGTTAACATAATATTTACAACTCTTCGGTCCTTTTTATCATGTTCTCTATATACAAAGTCATTATGTTCAAGTCGATCAATCATAAATGATACCGCACTTGGTTTTACACCCATCATCTCTGCTATTTCAGATATTTTACAGCTTTCTTTTTTTCGTAAGTACATCAAAACAAAAAATTGAGTGGCCGTTACACCATGACTATTCATGCTTTCTGTCACTTTTGGTTGCATTTTATGAATAGCACTTTGAAGTGCGATTTGAATCCGTTCAATGTACTCATTTTTGTTTCCCAAGAAAGTTAACCTCCTTTAACAATTAATCCAAATAAATATTTAATGTATGTTAAATATTAATGCTTATTAAATATAAAACGTGACAGAAAAATAGTCAATCTAATTTACATTAGAAATTTTTAACATTACTCTAATTGAGAAAATTGCTAATTATAATGAAAACATTTACATTGGCTTAAGGAATAGGTTTTAAATAGATTGTTTCAGCCAAGACTTTTTTAGTTAAAAATGCAAAAAAAAAGAAATGCACTCATATTATGAGTGCATTTCTTACAAATTATAATTAACCAATATGTGGAGTAATTAATTCTTCTAAAGCTTCTTTAGGTTTGAAACCTAAAGTTTTTTCAACTACTTCTCCGTCTTTAAGAACGAATAATGATGGAATGCTCATAACTTCAAATTTAGCTGCTGTTTCTTGGTTTTCATCAACATCAACTTTAACAATTTTAACTTTTTCTCCATATTCAGAAGCTAATTCTTCTAATACAGGAGCAATCATTTTACAAGGACCACACCAAGTTGCCCAAAAATCAACTAATACTACACCTTCTTTTGTTTCTTCTGCGAACGTTGCGTTTGTTGCATTAACAATTGCCATTTATTTTTCCTCCTACCTGCGCAAGCTACATAAGTAAAATATGTAGTTTGACATAATTTGTTATAATTTTAAAGAAAGTATACCATATGAGAATTAGCATTTTCTATTTATTTGCTCAAACTTACTATTTCCAAACAAATAGTTGATATACCAATGAAAGGACTAAAAAAGTGATAACATTTGAAAGAATTACAACTGACTTAATAGAAGTAATTGAAGAAATTACAAATTCGAATCAAAATTACAATTTAATGGAGAATGGTCGTTTAACGCGAACAAAAGAAGAACTAATGAAGGAATATTATTCTTCTTCACACCAAACAGAAACTTATTTTATTAAATTAGATGATACTTATATAGGATTAATTGATTTTTTAGCACTAAATCCTAAAGATGGTTTTCCTTGGCTAGGTCTTTTAATGATCCATAATGATTACCATGGATTTGGATTTGGAACAAACGCATTTATTTTATTTGAAGAGATACTTATAAAAAGAAATATTCATCGGTTAAGATTAGGCGTGTTAATTACTAATCAACAAGCAAAATCTTTTTGGAAAACTCACGGATTTAAATATGTTGAAAATAAAACGAATGCAGATGGAATTGAAGTAGAAGTTTATGAAAAAGTTTTTTCATCAGATTTTCATATTTAAATGTTAAATTAGTGATTGTTGCTCCATGAAAACATCAAGTTCATGAGTAATGACACATCCACCGCTTTTGTCACAATTTTGTAAAATTTCAGCCGATTATTGTATTTTTTTTATGTTAATATATTATTGAATATAATAATAATATTCAAAAAATTTATCACGAATGGAGTGGCAGTTATGAGAAAACCTTTACGTAAATCGTTTAATCAATTAGTTAATGAGAATAAACAATCTTTATTACGAAACAAAGAAGAAATTGAAAAAATTGAAAGAAAAATTGAAAAACGCCACGATTTATTATCCGAAAAAAATAAACTAGGCAAAGCTATATCATAAATTTTTAGTAATCCTTAAGAGGGATTACTTTTTTTGTTTTGTTCTAAAAGGATTTGTTCCTTTCCCTTGAATCTACCTATTAGTTCATGTTCAACGTCCCCATACATCCGAACACCTAAGGTAAAAAACAAAACTCCTTCTTTCTTATATATATGCTCTAATATTTCTTCACTAAATTTTATAAAAACGAAATTAAATTTGACTATAATCTTCTCATATAGATATAAGTAGCAATAATTACTGAACCAACTAAAATAGGCGAACTCTTACAATAATATAGACGTACTATATAGTACATTGGTCTAGAAATTGGAGGTAAAAGTATGCATCATCCTTTTTGGAATTCACATCCGCATCATCCCCATCTTCCTATGAGAAACGGTATTCAAGGTCATGTGCAAACTGATCATCAATCAATTATGCAAATGTTCATGAATCTTGAAAATCAAATTACGAACCTTGTAAAAGCAATCGAAGCAAATAATGAATTACTTAGACAACTTGAACAAAAGCAAAATCAAGTTGTAACAAGTGGCGGTGGATCAGTCATTGTTAGGATGTAATGACAATGGCTTGTAAACGAATAGAAGAACTATAAAGGAGGTGTATCAAAAGTTAAAGTACTTTTGAACCCTCTTTTTTATATGACGACCACTTGAAAAAACATAAAAAACCCACAAGATACTAACCTTGTGGGCATCATTTATAACTTCTATATTAAGAGTTAACTAATACAGCTTTAAATTCTTCTGTTAATAAAGGTAATACTTCGAATAAGTCACCAACGATTCCATAGTCAGCTACTTTGAAGATATTAGCTTCTGGATCTTTGTTAATTGCAACGATTACTTTAGAGTTTGACATACCAGCTAAATGTTGAATAGCTCCTGAAATACCACATGCAATATATAAATCAGGCGTTACAACTTTACCAGTTTGACCAATTTGTAAAGAGTAGTCACAATAGTTAGCATCACACGCACCACGAGATGCACCTACAGCAGCACCTAATACTGTAGCTAATTCTTTTAATGGATTAAAGCCTTCTTCACTCTTAACTCCACGGCCACCAGCAACGACCACTTTCGCTTCTGAAAGGTCTACACCTTCACTCGCTTTACGCACAACATCTTTTACGATTGAACGTAAGTCTTTAATTTCAACTGAAACAGTTGCCACATCACCAGTGCGAGTAGCATCTTTTTCTAATGCTGAAATGTTATTTGGACGGATTGTCGCAAAAATAAATGGATCAACCATAACTTTTTTCTCGAATGCTTTACCTGAGTAAATCGGACGAGTGAAAACGATATTACCACCAGCTACTTCGATTGCTGTAACATCTGAAATAAGACCACTTTGCATACGAGCAGCAAGTTTCGGAGATAAATCCTTACCTAAAGCTGTATGACCGAATACTAGACCTTCTGGTTTTTCTTGGTCAATAACTGCTAAAAGTGCTTGAGAATATCCATCAGAAGTATATGATGCTAATTTTTCATCTTCAACAACGATTGCACGGTCTGCACCGTATTGAATCATTTCAGTAGCTAATGCACTAACTGATTTACCTACTAAAACAGCAACTACTTCTCCGCCCTCAGCAACTGTTTTAGCCGTACTTACTGCCTCAAATGAAACATTTCGTAGTGATCCTTCACGAACTTCGCCTAATACTAATACTTTACGTGACATGTTATTTCCCTCCAAAATTTTCTATTACGATATTAATCTATTATTTAAGTTCTAATATTCAATAAAATTAGATTACTTTTGCTTCAGAACGTAGTAGAGAAACTAATTCTTTTACTTGATCTTTTAATTCACCAGCTAAAACTTTGCCTGCTTCTTTCTTCGCAGGTAGGTAAATTTCAATTGTTTTCGTTTTTGCTTGAACTTCATCTTCTTCTAAATCTAGATCATCTAATTCTAATTCATCTAAAGGCTTTTTCTTAGCTTTCATAATACCAGGTAAAGATGGATATCTTGGTTCATTTAAGCCTTGTTGTGCAGTGATTAATAATGGTAAAGATGTTTCGATGATTTCTGTGTCACCCTCTACATCACGTTCGATTGTAGCTGTCGTACCATTAATATCAATTTTAGTAATTGTTGTCACGTAAGGAATATTTAATAATTCAGCAACGCGTGGACCTACTTGACCAGTACCACCATCAATTGCAACATTACCTGCTAAAATAATTGAAGGATCTTTATCTTCTAAGTATTTAGCAATCAGTCTAGAAGTTGTATATTGGTCAGCATTTGTAACGTCATCTTCAACGTTAATTAATACTGCTTTATCAGCACCCATAGCTAATGCTGTACGAAGTTCTTTTTCACTATCTTCGTTACCAATTGTTATGACAGTTACTTCGCCACCATGAGCGTCACGAATTTGAATCGCTTCTTCAACTGCATACTCATCGTATGGATTTATAATAAATTCAGCGCCATCCTCTTGGATTACACCATTTGAAATTGTAATTTTTTCTTCAGTGTCAAATGTTCTTTTTAATAGTACATAAATGTTCATTGTTATACCCTCCCAGGAAATGTAACTACATCTATTTTTTTAAAATATTAAACTACTTATTTATTAAACACTGGTTTTCTTTTTTCTAAAAATGCCGAAATACCCTCTTTTGCATTTTCAGTTGTAAAAATTTCTCCAAATAATTTAGACTCTTCTTCCACCGCTTCATGATATGAAGTAGTTCTAGTAGAAGATAGTAGTTGTAGAATATATTGAATTGATTGCATACTTTTATTAGCAATTTTAGCTGCTAAAGCATTTGCTTCATCTAATAAAGTTTCTTCTGGCACTACAATTGTAGCTAATCCAATTTTACCAGCTTCAACACCAGAAATTGGTTCAGAAGTCGCAAGCATAACTAACGCCTTATCTTTACCTACATAACGTGGTAATCGTTGTGTTCCAGCAAAACCAGGAATAATTCCTAAGTTTAATTCAGGTAAACCAAGTTTTGCGTTTTCTGCAACAACTCGAATATGACAGCTCATCGCAAATTCTAGTCCGCCACCTAATGCAGCACCGTGGATTGCTGCGATAATCGGTTTAGAATAATTTTCAACACGATCAAATACTAGTTGACCTCTTCTTGCAACAGCTGCTGCATCTTCAGCATTTTTGAAAGAAGTAAATTCTTTAATATCTGCACCTGCAGAGAAAAATCTACCTTCTCCATGAACAACTAAAACGCTTACATCATCGTTACTTTCTAATTCATCTAAACGCTTAACTAAATCAGCAAATACAACCGAAGACATTGCATTTGCTGGTGGATTTTGAATTGTTAATAATGCTATACCATCGGATATTTTACATTGAATTAAACTCACAACTATTCCTCCCTATTTTTCAAAATGTACTAGGACGTTAATTTTGGTACCCGCATCCTCTTATTAATAGTTGGTGAACTTTATCGGCTTTTGACTCTAAATCTTGTTTTTGACCTGTCATTACCCAATGGGTCATCACTTCATCAATCGTGCCGAAGATCATTTGTCTAGCTGTACGAATATCCAATTGTTTGTCGAACAAACCACTATTGATCCCTTCATTTAAAATTGAATCAATGATATGTAGATACTCTTTCAGTACCTCATTTATTCTTAATCTAAGGTCAATATTTGTTTGTCTTACTTCCAATTGCATAACGATTGCTAAATGCGAATCTTTAGACATTTCATAAAAGTGAGTTTTTACCAACATTAATAATTTCGATATCGCGTCCGGTTTACCTTCAATTTTTTCACGAATTTTTTCAGTAAAATTTCCCATCTTCTCTTCAAACAGTGAAATTAAGATGGATTCTTTATTTTTAAAATACAAATAGATTGTCCCGTCAGCTACACCAGCCTGTTTTGCAATCTTAGAAACCTGCGCCTGATGGTAACCATTTTCAGCAATTACAACAACTGCAGCATCAATTATTTGTTTATATTTTGGTTTATCTCTTTTCATTGTTATTTACCCCTTCTTACAGTGAATGAATAATCATTCATATTCTCATAATACAAATTTATCAGAAAATTGTCAATTGTCCCGTAATATTTTTATGTATAAAGTTTCTTTATAAAAAATCTTTTAAATTTCTTTTTAATCTTTGTACTTTCTTTAAATTTTATCAGACTTCTTTTTTAATCAATCTTAAAATTTATTTTAACATAGTATTTTTATATCAGTTCGTAAAATAAAGAGGGATGCTTATATGATCATCCCCCCTATATTATTATATTAAATTTTCATCTGAATTCTCAGGTTTCGTTTCCTTTTGTTTTTCTTCTTCAAGTAATGTTCTTCTTAATATTTTACCGATCATTGTTTTTGGCAATTCATTCCTAAACTCATAAAATCTCGGTACTTTATAAGCTGCTAAATATTTTCTACAAAAATCATCAAGTTCAGCCTCAGTTACCGATTTTCCTTCTTTTAATACAATGTAAGCTTTAACTGTTTCTCCTCGATAAGCATCAGGAATACCGACTATAACTGCTTCTTTAATAGCCTCGTGTTCATATAATACTTCCTCAATGTCTCTAGGGTAAACATTAAATCCTCCTGCATTAATCATATCTTTCTTACGGTCAACGATATAAAAGAAGCCTTCTTCATCCATATAGCCTAAATCACCTGTATATAACCAGCCATCTTTTAACGTCGTTGCGGTTTCCTCTGGACGATTCCAATACCCCTTCATTACTTGCGGTCCTGAAACGATTAATTCACCAATTTCACGATAAGGTAACTCTTCATCAGTTTCTAGAGATACAATTTTAGCATCTGTACTTGGCCAAGGAACACCAATGCTTCCCGTTACTCGCTTATCCCATAGGAAATTACTATGTGTAACTGGAGAAGCTTCTGATAAACCGTAGCCCTCTACTAATTTCCCACCTGTCACCTTTTCAAATTGATCTTGAACTTCAACAGGTAATGCTGCGGAACCACTTAGGCAAGCATGAATACATGAGATATCGTTCTTCTTTAAATCAGGATGATTTAATAATGCAATATACATTGTTGGTGCACCTGGAAATAATGTAGGTCGATATTTATTGATCGCCTTAAGGATTTGAGTTGCATCAAATCTCGGAACAATAATCATTTCATACGCACACATGATTGATAAATTCATACATGTCGTCATTCCATATACATGAAAAAATGGTAATACAGTCAAAATCTTTTCTTGGCCCTTCTTGCTTTTATATAACCATTTTTCTGCCATTAACGTATTCGATGCTAAATTTTTATGTGTAAGCATTACACCTTTAGGAAATCCAGTAGTTCCTCCAGTATATTGAAGTATTGCTACATCTTCTACACTGCTACTTGAAAGATCCTGTTCGATAGGTGCAGATATTTGCATAATAAAACTAAATTGATGAATCGAATGATCTTCAGGAATCGCAGGTGCCTTTGGCTGTTTTGAATAAGGATATAGCAGCCTTTTAAAAAATGGTAAATAGTCCTTAATCGCAGTAACAAAAATATGTTGTAGATTAGTAGATTTTTTTACTTTGTGCACTCTATTAATTAATAAATCTAAACAAATAATAGCTGTTGCACCACTATCATTCATTTGATATTCAAGCTCGCGTTCAGTATATAGAGGATTTGTTTGGACGATAATTGCTTCTGCAAAAAGAATCCCATAATAAGCAATCACTGCTTGAGGGCAATTAGGAAGCATAATTGCTACTCGATCGCCTTTTTTAATTCCCACATTCCTTAAAAAATTTGCAAATCTTAAAGACTGAATATAAATTTCATTAAAGGTCATCGATTTCCCAAGGAAATTAAGGGCTTTCTTAGCTGGATATTTTGAAGCTGTTTGCTTTAAATATGTTGGTAATAAATCAAAATCTTCTTCTAATGTAGCTGGTATTTGCTCTGGATACTGACTCACCCAAGGCTTTACTCTTGGTTCCTCCATACCATTCACCACCAGTATTTTAAAAGTATGTTCATACTAAAATTAGTATATGTTACAAATTTCAGCTATACAATCAAAATATTAAGAATATTTAATCACTAGTGGTATTCAAATTTGTTTTGGGAATTAATGAACTAATTGATCAATTACTTCATCGCTATCGTAGTAAAAATTAGGTGGCAAATCGCTGCGATTAGTCAATAATCCAAAATTGTATTCATCAAAGTTTTCTAAAGAGAGAGATTTGACTTTCCCCTCATTTGATAACCTTTTTATAAGTTTTAATATAAATGAATATTGTGAGTCTATATCGGTTGTTGCAAGATGAAATATTCCTTTTAAATCATTTTCAACAATTTTTCTTACTTGCTTAGCAATACCTGTGTCGATGGCATGATTTAAAAAAATATTATCATACGCGTCAATTTCTTGACCCTTTACTATTTTATCTTTTAATTCATTTAGTCTTGGTGATTGTTTACCCCAAACCATTGGTAACCTTAATACGATCCCGTTATCACCAATCTCATTCTTAATTAATTCTTCACATTTTATTTTAAATTGTCCATAATCTGATTCTGCAACGGGAAGATCGTTTTCAGCGTGATGCTTTGAAACTTCTCCATCAAAAACATTTGTTGTAGAACAAAATAAAAATTTCGTTGAAGTTGATTTTATTTTTTCTACTATTCTAGAATGCGCCTCGAATTGAACAGTAAAATCGCCACGTAAACAAGAAACAATTATATCTGGGCAAATACGATCAATCCAGGTCAAAATTTCCTCTGAGTTATTAATATCCCATTGTAATTGATGATCATTTTTCAAATCTAATTTTGTTTGATTAAACGTTCCATAAACGTCATAATCAGGAGAAAATTCTTTTATTAAAGCCTTTCCAACTAGTCCGCTAGCACCTAAAATTAATAATTTCATTGTCTCTCTCCTTTTTACAAAATATTTAATAAACTTGTGATATATTGAATGTATCATAATTAACAGTGATTACAAAGGTCATAAATTTAAAGTCCAGACTATTTCAAGGCTTATGTCAAACAGACTTAAATGATAACAGGGAGTGGGGATGATATGAAAACAAAGGTTCTTTTAAACAACCGTATTGTCGATTTAAAATCTGCAAATGTAAATATTTTAGATCGGGGTTATCAATTTGGAGATGGCGTTTATGAAGTTATTCGCTTTTTCAATAAGTCGTACTTTGAACTCGATGCACATTTAATTCGATTGAAGGAAAGCTGTGAAAAAATATTAATACCTTTTAAAATGCACCTCAAAAAACTTGAAAGTGATTTAGTTTATTTAATGAATACTTGCGATTACGATAATGGATATGTTTATATCCAAATTAGTAGAGGTGTAATGAATCGCAATCATATTTATCAAGACGAAGCTAATTTAAAGCCACAACTGATTGCTTACACAGTAAGAGAAGATCATAGACCATTACAGCTAATGGAAAAAGGAATAACTGCTTATGTAACAAATGATATTCGATGGCTCCGCTGTGATATAAAAAGTTTAAACTTATTAGGAAGTGTTTTAGTAAAAAATGAGGCTTACGCTAAAGGAGCGAAAGAAGCTATTTTGCATAGAGATGGAATCATTACAGAAGGCTCAGCAACAAACGTCTTTATCGTAAAAAACTCTACTCTATTCACTCATCCTGCTAATCACTTAATTCTAAATGGCATTACCCGTAAAGTAGTACTTGAAATTGCCAAAAAAGAAAGACTCGAAGTAAAAGAGATTCCATTCACAATTGATGAGCTTTTAAATGCAGATGAAGCTTTTACAACAGCATCAGTTTCTGACATACTACCTGTTACTTCGGTTCTAATTGATGAAAAGTCCTATACTATTGGTTTAGGAAAACGTGGAGAAATAACAAAGAGAATTCAAGATTCATACACTAATTTAATTGATAAAATTCCGCAGGATCAGTCAACTAACTAGACTTTCACTAGCATTCTAAAACTGCATTAAAATTTATTGCTTTACCTTAGTGAGGAGTGACTTGATTTGGCAATTTTTATAGCTATTTTAATCGCCTTTTTTGGAGCATCTCTTGCTTTCGTTTTTACTATAGGGCAATCTAGAAAACGAAAATATATCATATGGGGTATCACGAATATGGTAGCCATTGGTCCATTTTTGTCATTTGCTATTGGAATTACGTATGCTATTATCAAAGGAGATGGCTGGGCAGGGATGTTGATGTGGGTATTGTATCCAATCATATTTCTTATTGGTCTCATTCAGCTAATTATAGGGATCTTCATGAAAAAAAGCTCCGATAAAAATATTTATAAGCACCATTAGTAACCGAAAAGTATAGCCTGTATCTTAGACTAGAATTATAAGATACAGGCTTTTTTGTTGTTTTACTAACTATCGAAGTGCAAATTTCTTTTAATAAACAGTTTTAACAATTGATTTAAAGTTTTGTTAAGTTGATTTTTATTTGAATAAATGTAATATGTCATAATTTTCACATATAAAATGTTACATACTACAAAATCCTGTACTGTCATTGGAATTTCATTTTTAGAAAAACGCTTTACATGTTTATGAAGTAAATATGTAAAAAGGGTGATTTCTATGGTTAGATTAACATCGTATGTAAAACGTATTTTTAATTCATTTTTAATAAATAAAACTATGGAAAAAGGAAAAAAAATAACCGGTTACAAATCAAAAAAATGGATTAGTTACGGAGATAGTATCACTTCGTCTAACGGATGGCAGCCGGCTGTAGCAGAAAGGTTAGGCTTGACTCATGTAAATAGAGGGATTGGCGGAACAACTATAACTGAAAATGGGTCGATTGCCTGGATTGATAAAAATGGAAATTACAAAGGTCAACCACCTCAACCACAGCCAAATGGAACGACTGAAATTTTATCAAGTATGTGTAACAGTCAAAGGATCAATGCTACGATTCCACTTGATACTCAGCTTTTAACAATAATGGGTGGAACAAATGACTTTGGTAGAGGTCTTCCTTTAGGAAAAGGGTTCCCAACAAATGAACGACCCAATTTAGACGAATCTACTTTTATCGGTGCTTTATGTTCAATGATTGAAAAAATACAAACAAGGTTACCAAATTGCAGGATTATTCTTATGACGCCTGTACCTAGATATCACAACGGAAAATATGAAGATAAAAATAAAGTCGGTTATTTAACAGCTGATTATGCTAGTGCTGTAAAAGATGTAGCTGCATTTTACGCATTGCCATGCATCGACCTATACTCTAATGTTGGGTGGAATAGAATGAACGGTGAATATTATTTAATTGATAGTATGCATCCAAATAAAACAAGAGGATATAAACGAGTTTCGGAGATTGTAATTGGAGAGTTAGAGGTTCTACAGCAGGATGTTAAATGTAGAATTGAACAAGAGGACAATGATCATAAAACTGAAACTTAGACAATAAAAACAGCTAAAAAATAGATCTCAAAAGTCAGCAATTTGACCTATGAGATCTATTTTTTTATTGTCTTTTTAATAATCTAGCTACATCTTTCCACTTTACCTTATCACTGTAATACATTACCCCATTAACATAAATACGGCTAGCAACACGAGTTAAAATCCAAATTGAAACGATTAAAATTAATATACTAGTGCTAATTTCTATAAAATTCATTTCTCCACTTACAAATCTAGAAAATGCTACAAGCGGAGCAAAGAATGGAATATATGAGCTAATTTGGACAAATGTACCACCTGGATTTACTAATGCATTAATACTAATAAAGAATGCCGCTACGACTAAAAAAGTAATTGGCATCAGAACCATTTGAAGCTCTTCTGTTCTTGAAACGACTGATCCAATTGCAGCGTAAAGTAATCCATAAAGCAAATAACCTAGTAAGAAATAAACTACAAATGCAATGATTGTTGTCGTATCTAATGCCTCTAAATCTATTTTCATTCCAAAAAAAGATATCGCACTTGTATTAACCCAGCCTAATAAATTGGCAAAAAGAAATCCTAATCCTAATACAACTAATTGTGCACAAGCTACAAAAAATACCGCAATGACTCTTCCATAAAGAGTCACGATCGGACTAACTTTTGGTAGTAATACTTCCATAACCCTAGAAGACTTTTCAGCAACTATTCCTGTTGCAATTGAGTTTCCATAAATTAATAGAAACATATACAGTAAGAAACCAAAAAAGTAAGCAATTCCGAATGTAGCCATAGGATTTTTTAGAACATTTTCATTTACTTCTACTTTTTGCAATAACTTTGTTGCAGATTCAGGCGATAGCTTTAAATCTTGGGCAGTTTTATTTAAGTAATTTTGCTGCAATGTCATATTTACGACCGAAAGCATTTCACTATTTGAAAACTTTTTATACGTATATTGAATTGACGGGACATTGTTCTTTTCGGAAAGAATAATCAGTCCATCTTTTGATCCATCTTCAACTTGTTTTTTTAAATCTTTTTCTTTCGATGCATCGCTTTGCTCGATCTTTGCGGATTTAATCGTTTTATTTAAACTAGCAATATCTACCGAATAGTTTTTCGAATTATTTATCAAAACAATTTTATCTTTATCCTTATTGCTCTTTTCTGTACCAGCAAAATATTTTTGTACGCCAAATATTCCAACGACTAATACAAATAAAATAACACTCATAATCAACGTTGCTCTTGCCAAAAGACCTTCACGTAAATGAAATAAAAAGACAGTACTAAACTTCTTCATTTATTTCGCCCTCTCTATAAAGATATCATTTAGTGTAGGCTCTAATAATTGAAACTTCCTAATAGAACCCAAGTCTGACTTAATATGATTTAATATCGTAAAAGCTTCCTCATCACTTTTTACCTTTACGTAAATTCCTAATTGCTTTTGTTCATAACTTACATTATTGGAATCTAGTATTTGTTTAATTGATTCTATATCTTCTAAAATTAAATTTCTATACCCATAGTCTTCTTTTAATCCACTTAAACTACCTTCCGCTACTACATTACCGTTCTTAAGTATACAAACATGCTCGCAAAAAGCCTCCACTTGATCCATACGGTGGCTTGATAAAATTACCGTTTTCCCTTTCTGGATTTGTTCGGTAATAATTGAAGCCATTAACTCTGCATTAACTGGATCTAGTCCACTAAATGGCTCATCTAAAATAATCAACTCAGGGTTATGTAATAAAGTTACAATTAGTTGAATTTTTTGTTGGTTACCTTTTGAAAGCTCCCCTGCCTTTTTATTTCGATAATGTGGTATTTCAAGACGGTCTAACCAATATGTTATTGCTACATCAACCTCTTTATTAGACATACCTTCTAACTTTCCAAAATATTTAAGTTGATCAACAACCTTGCTTTTGGTAAATAATCCTCTTTCTTCTGGCAAATAGCCTACCTTAACTTGATCGGGTTTAAATGGGCTCCCTTTCCAAGTTATTTCGCCTTTTGTAGGTGTAAGAAGACCTAATAACATTTTAATGGTGGTCGTTTTTCCTGCTCCATTTCTACCTAGTAAACCTAGTACTCTTCCTGTAGGCAAGGTTAATGACAATTCGTTAACTGCAATAGTATCTCCAAAATTTTTAGAAAGCTGTTTTATTTCTAAAGTCAACGCTCTTCCCCCTTTTTGAAGTTTAAGTAAAAGTATACTTAAATGTAATTCCTATACATTAAGCATACATTTAAAAGAATTTTAATAAAAGGTAAAAATAGTAAATAGTTATACTTAAGACAGAAAGGAAAAAATGAGAATGTCACTCTAGCATTCTCATTTCAGTGTGTTAACAAAGTTCTAAAAACCGGATTTTCAGACTGATTGCAAGCGCTTGTCTTTCGAGGAGCGGAGTTACCCTAGAAGGTAATGAGCACCGCGCAGGCAGGAGAAGCAACGAAGAAAGCGAGCGACTGGCGGGCAGTCTGATTAATATGAAATACTACCTGAAATTAATAACCCAACTGTTACACTTAAAGTAAACAATAAAGTAGCTACGGCAATATTTCCTTCTTCAACCTTCTTAGCAAACGATATTTTTGGAAATAATACAAATTCTGCAATCCAATAAGTAACCATTTGAGCTATAATACCAACTAAGCTCCAAATAATGAAGTCACCATAGTTAACCGAATACTTTGCTGCTGACATAATAACAATTGCTAACCCTACTAATTTTCCTGCTAATTTCAGTGCTACGGCAATATTACCATCCTCTAAAATTAATTTTTGTTCACTCATCTTAGTGGTAAAAGTAAAAGCTAAAAATCCAATAAATAAAAGAATAAGTCCCGATCCTAAATACATCAAAGTACTAACAATACTATCCATTTATCTTCTCATCCCCTCACTAATTAATTTTTCTCTTCAACGATCCCTACTGGTAAAAAACAACTTTCGTTTCCTGTAATAATATTCCCGGCACGTACACCAATTGCGCCGTAATCTTCTCGAATCAAAAAACTACCTATTAATACATGTAAATCTAACATTCCATCAGGAGTCATAACCTTGCTCATAGGTAAAGGTGAATATTGTTGAAATACCATAACTTGATCATGATAGTTATTTTGTTTGCTTTGTTGACGGTTTTCCCCGTTAATAATCTTAATTGAATCTCCTTCACGACCAAAAGCAGGTTTCTCAACATACGGAAGGTTGTGCTCAATAAAGAATTCTGGCTCTAAAAATGTTGGTAGAAAATGTTTTCTAATGACATCATGTTCTTCGTCAGTATAAACATCTGATTGCTCTATATGTAAATTCCAAATTAATGCTTGAACTGCTTTAGACTGTAGTAAGAATGAAGATAATGGATTGAAAATAATCAATTTACCGTTCTTTACAAGTTCTAATAGTGCCAGACCAATTTTTGTTCCATCTGAAGATTGATCATGCTCTAGGTGTTCAATTGGATAGGTTTGTCGGTAAAGAATGTGTATTCTTTCCCCTTTAAGTGTATAAAGTCCATCGTTTTCAATAATCTGTAAATCTTCTAGTGATATTAATTGGCTCTTACCATCGTATAGGGATTGGATATATTTAACTGTCTTCCAATCTTCTTCATGATCACCATGAGCTGTAAAAACAATAATTGGTTCATCTAGCCCTTTTATACTTTTATTGACAACATGATTTATGACGTTAGAAAGTTTCATTTCACTATCAGCATTTGGATTTTTCAAGTTAAAATAATCTGTAATATAGCCATTGATATGATGGGTCTCCATAATAAAAGTTGGAGTGTCACTATTGCATTCATAATGTTTCCAACCATCTACTGTACGAACGAGATCAATTCTTCTGATGATTCCTTCACTTTCAATCGTTTTATGACGTAAAAATGGTACGATTTCTTTTGAATAACCGAGCATATAAAAAATATCATCTGGTAACTGTCTCATTAACCGAGCTGTCTTATCATAGATTTTCCCAATTTGTTCCGTTATTGAATGAATTTCATCAACTTCACTTTCAGTCAATGGATAATAATCTAATAAAGCATAATATGAATCTTGTAAATCCGCCCAAAAATCTGGAAGTTTTTGATATACTTCTTTACGTTTTCGTCTATGATTCTGTAAATTCACATTATCCATTATTAACCACCAAATCCTCCAGATGAACCTTTTCCAAAACCACTTTTACTTGAAGACGAAGTATGCCCTGCATATTTACTAGAAGATTTATAGCTCTTATAAGAACTACTCCCATGAAGTGCCCTTATTGTTGGATAAAATATTCCGCCATGATAATAACTATGGTAGTAATGACTAGTGCTGTCATCACAAACCCAAACACCTTCGTCATCATCAAACTCCCAATCACGACAATCGTCATTTTTCGGTTTTTCTGGTCTGTCAGCATTTTGAGAACCACAGCCAGCTAAAGTACTTACTGCTAATCCACTCGTTAATGCGATACTAACTTTTTTCATTAATATTGATGTTTTTGACATTGGGATCTCCTTTCGAGTATTGAATTATTCTATTCTAAACTAATCCTTCTCTTAAAGTATATAGAAATTAGCTTTGGCTATCCCTCTTACTCTTGTTATCTTTTAAATTAACCTCCAAATCCCCCAGAAACGCCACTACCAAAACCACTTTTTTTAACCGAGGAGTTTGTTCCGTTAATAATGCCCGAGGATTTATATTGATTAAAATCATTGTTGCTATATAACATATTTTTTGTTGCAAAGAATGAGCCTAAAAAGAAGAAATTTCGGTAATATGCGCTTGAACTATCATCACAAATCCAAATATTATCTTCATAGTCAAATTCCCAATCACTACAATTTTCGTCATCAGGCATTTCGGTATCTGTATAAGCAAACTCTGTTTCGTCACTATCAGTTTGTTCGTAAATAGGATCAGTGTAATCAGTCTCATCTGAACGATCATCAGTCGTCGTCCCCTCATCAACCTCATTTACTTGCTTTGTATTTTCATTGACCGGTTGACTTGATTCATAATAATCTTGAGAATTATCAGTTGTCTCAATAAACTCTGGTTCAGATCCACACCCGGTTAATGAACTTATTACAATACCACTTGTTAAGGCAATACTCACTTTTTTCATTAATTTTGATGTTTTTGACATTGTATTCTCCTAATTCAATATATAAATACATACATTTCTATCCTAAACTGTGTTATATACTAATGTATATACAATTATTAAAAGGAGTTTGAACAATGTTTAATACAGACAACATCTTTGTTCTTGAATATCGATTACTTGATGGAGAATCTACAAGACCTATTTACCATTTTCCATTTTTATCAAAGGTCCAAATCTTTACAAGAAGATATTGCGATTACTTTATTTTAAATGGTTTCGTTTACGAGAATAGAGGCTCTTATATCGAAGAAGATCGATATGTAATTGAGGTTATTGAATCAGATATGGAAAATACTCCTTTTTACCATTTAAACAGACCGTTAGGCATTGAAATTAGAGATGTCGATTCTTTTGATGAAATTCATTTCTATGAGAGCGGAGATGAATTGGATTTACTTTCATGGCTCCAATCAACTTATCTAACTATAAATCATCAAATTTATGAGCAAACTTCAAATGAAGTTGATCAAGACCGTAATACTTATGTAATGTATGTCAAACCGTATAATGAATAAACAAAAAGCTACCTAAATCTTCATAGGTAGCTTTTTTTATAAATATTGTTCCAGCTTGATTAAATCCTTACACTGTATGCCATTTTCCCAAATTTCTTCATCATATTGATCAATAAAGAAATTGTGATAAACAGTACTGATTTGAAATCCGCAATTTTTATATAATGCTAGTTGATATGTACTTGAGTTACCTGTGCAGATCGAAATTTTAGAGTAACCAAGTTTTTTAGATTCATTAATTCCATAGTGGATTAAATTTTTTCCAAATCCTTGTCCTTGGAAGGCCGGATCAATTGCAATATTTTTAATTTCAATCTCTTCACTTGAATTCTCCATTAATACTAATACACCGACGAGTAACTTTTGGTCTAATACTTCATAAATATTACTCTTTTGAATATATTTATCTACCATTTCTTTTGATGGATCAGCTAATAACAATAGATTCCAATGCTCTTTTGTTAGAAATTGAATTTTATTAATATGATTCATTGATACTCCTTACTTTTTTAATCTTGCCTTTAAATAGTTTATCGTATCATTGGTAGATTTTTGTACCGAAAGATTTGTAAATCCATGGTTTCCATTTTTAAGTGCAATCAACGTAACCATTTTTGGATTTTTTTTAGCAAAACGCTTAGATTGACTGAACGGAACAAGCTTATCTCCAGTTCCATGTACGATAAAGATTGGGACTTTTGTCGTTTCTACATATTGAATTGGACTCATTCGATTATACTCATCTGTCATTTGATCTACAGTACTATTCATATATTTATCTACAATTTCTGAACTCCTTGAAGAAGGGGATTGATTCATGGTCGTTAAGTCTGATATTGGATACCAAGCAATTATATATTTTATTTTGTTTTGTATATCTGGCTGAAGACCAGTTAATAAAGCTAAGTGTCCACCGGCAGAAGCACCAGCTATCCCGATTTGATTTCGATCAATTCCTAACTCAGTAGAATTTCTGTAAATAAAGTCGATTGCCGTTTTCACGTCACGAACTGGAAAGTTATATGAATAATTTTCTTTTGAATAAAGTGTATAGTCTATACTAATTGCTGTATATCCATCTTTTACAATTTCGTTAAAGACCGTACTCCAACGCTTATTTAACGCTTTACTTCCATATCTCCAAGAACCACCATGAACAAATATCAACGTTGGTGATGGACCATGTGAATTTTTAGATCGGTATACATCAAAGGTTTGTGGAACCTGGGCAGGATTTGTGTAACGTACATCTCTTTGCACAATAATATCTTTACTTACATCATTTATCTTCTTATGGTGTTTATGTTGAAAACCATTAAAACCAACAAAGACAATAACAAAGATGACTAATGCTAAAATGATTTTCTTCAAGCCAATTCACCTTTCTAACAAAAAAGAGACTAACTCAGGTTATGTCTTCTAAGTTCATTATTATGTAAGATTTTAACGTCTACATAATTTAATAGAAATACATTAATGATGCTAGCCTCAATTACTTTATTTAATAACTGTTACATACAAAATTCCCCAAATTAAAAATACTGCACAAACCGCAAATAAGATTTTTGCCAACTTTTCCATCTTAGAACCCCTATTACCTTATTTTAAATCGACAACAGTAACACCTATTCCGCCCTCGGAGGCTGCTCCATATCGATAGGATTTAACTGATCTGTGTTTTTTTAAGTATTCCTGTACCCCTTGTCTCAGTGCGCCAGTTCCTTTTCCATGAATGATATTAATTCGAGGATAACCGGCTAATAATGCATCATCGATATATTTTTCAACCCGTATTAGCGCATCTTCATATCTTTCACCTCTAAGATCCAGCTCAAGATTAACATGAAAATCCTTACCTTTTACAGCTGTAACAGTACGTTCTTTTACTTCTTTAGGTGAACTTACATATTCGATATCTTTTTCTTTAACCTTCATCTTTATAATACCGAGCTGAACTTGCCATTCACTTTCACTAATTTTATCAAGTAGTGTTCCTTTTTGGTTAAAGCTAATTACTTTTACTTCGTCACCTTCACGAAGTTTTCTTTGTTTCTTTGGTGCAGCTTGAGGAATTGTTTTCTTAGGAGCATAAGGAATTGCCCCTTCCAAACGTGTTCTTGCCTCTATTAATTCATGATCTTTAATTGAAGCTAATTGGCCAGCTTTTAGCTCTCTCAACTCTTTAATAATTTCCTCAGCCTCTTGTTGCGCTACCTTGACACGCTTTTTCGCTTCTTCTTGTGCTCCACGATATAATTCATCACGGTGCTCATAAAATTCCATCATTTGCTTTTGTAAGTCTTTGAAAACACGCTCTGATTCTTTACGGAAATCTTCTGCTTCTTTCCATTCTGTTTCTGCACCTTTTCTACTCGTTTCTAAAGATGCAATCATATTTTCAACTTCATTACTTTCTTCACTTACATGATTTCTTGCTTTTTCAATTACACGATTTGAAAGTCCTAGTCTTCTAGAAATCTCAAATGCATTACTTCTACCTGGAACACCAATTAATAGTCGATAAGTCGGACTTAATGTTTCTACATCAAATTCAACACTAGCATTCATAACGTGCTCTCGATTGTAACTATATGCTTTTAATTCAGGATAATGCGTTGTCGCTACTACTCTTGCACCGTATTCACTTACTTCATCTAAGATTGAGATTGCTAAAGCTGCACCTTCCTGAGGGTCAGTTCCAGCTCCTAATTCATCAAATAATACAAGACTACTATGATTAACATGTTTTAAAATATCTACAATGTTCACCATATGAGAAGAGAATGTACTTAAGCTCTGTTCGATTGATTGCTCATCACCAATATCAGCGAATATTTGCTCAAACACACAGATTTCTGAACCGTCTAGTGCAGGAATTTGTAGACCAGATTGTGCCATTAAAACACAAATACCAATCGTTTTTAAAGTAACCGTCTTACCACCCGTATTTGGACCAGTAATGACAATCGTAGTAAAGTCCTTACCTAATTCAATATCATTAGCTACTACTACATCCCTTGGAATTAGAGGATGACGAGCTTTTTTTAATTTAAAATATCGATCGTTATTTAAAATTGGTTTACTTGCCTTAATTGAGTGCGAATAGTTAGCTTTTGCAAATAAGAAATCCATTTCAGCTAAAATTTCAACATTTTGCAATAAATCCGCTGAAGCCTCAGCTACTTGGCCTGTTAATGCCATTAAAATTTTCTCAATTTCTTGTTCTTCTTTAACTTTTGCTTCTTGTAAACTATTGTTTAATGTAACGACAGCTTGTGGCTCAATAAATAATGTTTGACCAGAAGAAGATTGATCATGAACAATACCACCATAAACATGTCGATATTCTTGTTTTACTGGAATAACGAAACGATCATTACGAATCGTTACGATTGAATCTGATAACATTTTTTGTGCATTTGTACCTCTAGTTAGACTCTCTAATTTTTCACGAATTCGAGCTTCAGCTGTTCGAACTTGTCCGCGAATCGTTCGAAGTGTCACACTAGCGTCATCTAAAACTTCTCCATTATCACCAATAGCAGCCCTTATATTTTTATCTAATTCTAATAAAGGAATGATTTGCTCACTTAATGATTCTAAATATGGAATTTCTACTTCACTCTCAATTAAGCCTTCAATAAATCGAATCATTTGACGTCCAGCATATGTAACACCCGAAATCGCAATTAGTTCAGAAGGAGATAGCATCCCACCAATATCTGCCCTTTTTACTTGCATTCTTATATCTGATAAACCACCAAGAGGTACATTTCCTCGTAGTCGAATAATTTTCACAGCTTCGTCAGTTGATTCATGTAGTTCAACAACTTCATCATAACTAGTACTTGGTAAAAGGTTTTTTATACGTTCCTTACCTAGTGAAGATGAAGCGTGTTTAAGTAATTGTTCTTTTATTTTATCGTACTCTAAAACTCTTAATGTACGTTGCATACCCCGTAATCCTCCTTACACTCGATTACGTTTCCTTTCAATCAAGCTTAAAAGTTCGTGTAATTCAAATGTATTTACTATATTTTCTCTTTTTAACCAAGCCTTCTTGGCAGCACTAACTCCAACAGTCATATGCTCTAGCATATCAATGTTATGTGCATCAGTATTAATTGATAGCATCACACCAGCTTCCGCAGCCATCATTAACATTTCTTTATTTAAATCTAATCGATTTGGATTTGCATTTAATTCTAAAATTGTACCTGTTTCTTTTGCTACAGAAATTAATTCTTCAGCATTTACTTTGTACCCAGCTCTTCTACCTATTTTGCGACCTGTTGGATGCCCAATCATGCTAACATAAGGATTTCTCATTGCATTTTTTAAACGCATCATAATTGTCTCTTCATCTTGACTAAAACTAGAATGAATTGATGCAATAACAAAATCAAGTGAACGTAAAACATCATCTTCATAATCTAACGAACCATCAGGTAAAATATCCATTTCTACCCCATGTAGAATTGTAAAATCAGTGTATTTTTCATTGACACGCTGAATTTCTTCTTTTTGTTTCCATAAACGCTTAGGAGTTAAACCGTTCGCAACCTTTAAATATTGTGAATGGTCTGTGATGACAATATATTTATATCCCTTAGCACGGCATGCATCTGCCATTTCTTCAATTGAATAGCCACCATCACTCCAAGTAGAGTGCATATGCAAATCAGATTTCATATCTTCTAAACGAATTAATGGAAAATCGTTTGTAAAAGTTGAAACTTCCTTTCCATCCTCTCGAATTTCAGGCGGAAAACAAGGTAAATTAAAGTGAGCATAAAAATCTTCTTCATTTTCAAATGTTAAAACCTCACCAGTATTAACATTCTCAACACCGTACTCACTAATTTTTTCATCACGATCTTTAGCCAATTGACGCATAGCTACATTATGATCCTTGGAACCAGTAAAATGATGCAGCGTTGTAGCAAACTCTTTTGGTTGAATAATTCGGAAGTCAACTGAAATCTCATACTCAACACCTTTTAAAACAAGAGAAACTTTTGTATCCCCTTGTGCAATTATTCGAACGATTTCCGGCATCGATAGTAATTGTTCTTTAATACTTTCAGGTTTATTTGATGCAACGATGAAGTCTAAATCTTTAACAGTTTCACGTACTCTTCGTAAGCTTCCTGCTCTTGAATACTTTTCAACATCCTTCATCTCTGCTAAATATGCTTCAATTTTATCAGCAATCGGTAATACATCTGCAAGTGGCAAGCGTTCAGGCTGCTTACCAAATTCCTCGATTGATTCTAAAATATTTTTCTCTGTCTTTTTACCGAATCCAGCTAATCCTTGTAACTTACCATTTAAGCATGCTTCTTTTAACTGCTCCATGCTCTCAATTTGTAATGATTGATAAAGCTTAGCTACTTTTTTCCCACCTAATCCTGGTAATCTGAGTAAAGGAAGTAAAGTTTTAGGCAATGATTCTTGTAGTTCTTCCAATACCGTACTTTTACCAGTTTCAATATATTCTAAAATTACTGCAGAAGTCCCTTTTCCGATTCCTTTTATAGCAGTAAAGTCGTCGATTTGTTCAAGACTTCTTTCATCAGTTTCTAATGCATTTGCCGCTTTACGAAATGCTGATATTTTAAAAGCATTCTCACCTTTTAGTTCTAAATAAGTAGCAATTTGTTCTAACAATTTAATTAACTCTTTTTTGTGCATTTTAAGTCACCTACTTAACAATAGAAATTTTTTTTCACTTAAACTCAGGTTAAAGTATTTCAGAACTAGAAAATCCGTTCCATAATTCCATTAATTGATTTGATATAAATGGTGTATGTTGAACCATAAAATACGCGATATTTGATTTATGTAATAAAACATGAAGCGTATCAATTGGTATAATTAAAGCTATAAAAAGCGCCAAAACCGCAAATAAATAAACTTCTATAAAACCAAAAATACCACCTAAGAAGGAGTTCATCTGCTTTAAAACAGGTAATTGGAAAACTCCATTTAATAACGAACCAATAAATGAAATAACTAGCCTTGTCCCAATAAA
The DNA here is from genome assembly GCF_001420605.1 of Bacillus sp. FJAT-25509. Taxonomy (GTDB): domain Bacteria; phylum Bacillota; class Bacilli; order Bacillales; family Bacillaceae_G; genus Gottfriedia. The sequence continues at coordinate 95,988 of NZ_LJIZ01000021.1, read as the reverse complement.
TAGCAAAGCAAAAGCTATAATTTCATATACGAACTGTTCTGCATTAACGGTTTGTCCTCCGCTTATATGAATTGGAAATATTTTTTTAAGCGAAGTAGCGGTCTGCTCATAATAATGATAAGCTAGGTATATGGAAAGTAAAAAACCTAGTAATCGTACAAGGCTGCTAACAAATCCTCTTTTCCAACCTGTCAAAATTCCTAAAATAAAAATAATAAGTATAATTAAATCAATCATTTTCTTTCTGCTCACTTTTCGTTTGTTTTTCTAATAATTTTTCGAGCATCTCAGCTCTTTCTTTTAATTTCACATAATCACTTACAATATTTATTGCTGTCAATACAGCTAATTTATTAGTATCTAATAATGGATTTTTTTTATTTATTTCTTTCATTTTATCATCTACAATTGAGGCAACATGGCGAATATGATCTGTTGACTCGTCACCAGTAATTGCATAATGTTGCCCATAAATAGTTACATTTAGTTTTTGTTTCGATGAAGAATTGGACAACTTCATACCTCCATTCAGCTATAAACATTCTAACCTTAACTATAACATGAAATTCAATACAAACAAAAGTATAGGAAAATATCCATTTATAAAGGAGAAATTTATGTCAAACACTGTATTAACAGTTTCTGAAGTTACTCTCATAAAGATGAAAGCACACTACCAAAGCAGCCTTCAATCAAAAGTACCACAAGGTGGAGTATTTATGGCTAAACCTAGTGGCTGTACAATCACTGCATATAAATCAGGTAAAGTTATGTTTCAAGGCTCAAATTGTGATGCTGAAGTAAGTAAATGGCAAGGCAAATCAGCTAGCCAAACTCCTAAAAAAGTAAACCCTACAAATACGAATTCAACTTTACCAAAAAACTTTTCCAGTCTTGCAGTTATAGGTAGTGATGAAGTTGGTACAGGTGACTACTTTGGGCCGATGACAGTAGTAGCTTCCTTTGTAGAACCAAGTCAATTTGAATTATTAAAAGAATTAGGCGTAAAAGATTCCAAAGAACTAACTGACGATGCCATATGCAGCATAGCAAAAAAAATTGTTCATGTCGTAACTTACAGCCTCTTAGTACTGCACAATGAGAAATATAATGCTATGCAAGAAAAAGGATATAACATGAATAAACTAAAGGCGCTATTACATAATCAAGCAATTCGAAATACTATTTCAAAATTAGAAGATAAAAAATATGATGCAATCTTAATTGATCAATTTACTCCTCCAAATTTATACTACGGATATTTAAAAGGAACAAAAGAAGTTATTCGTGATAAAGTTCAATTCGCTACAAAAGCAGAAGGTTTGCATCTCTCAGTTGCAGTTTCTTCTATTTTAGCCCGATATGCTTTCCTACAACAAATGGATCAATTAAGTGAAAAAGCTGGCATGACCTTACCAAAAGGTGCCGGGGCAAAAGTTGATCAAGCCGCTGCAAAGCTAATTAAATCAAAAGGTTTTGAAGCTTTACGAAGTTTAACGAAGTTACATTTTGCTAATACCGAAAAGGCATTAAAGATTTCAAAGAAATAAAATAAAAAAGCTTTATTCTAAATGAAAAATTCATTTAGAATAAAGCATCTACTATAAATACAATGAAACCTAATAAGCTAGCAACTTGTTTTTGTTTTTTATATCGAAGCATCGGTTTAGATAATAAAAATAAACAAATCAAAAATCCAAAAGGGATCGGTAACCAAAATAACCTAAATGGTAAAGAAGCTAGTACATAATAACCGATCATTTGAAACCCAAGATTACTAACATCCCGCTTAATGGCATCTTTATAAACAGCTAAGACTCCAACCAACAATCCGACATAAAGTAAAAAGATTAACATGAAGCCACCTCCAAGATTGTCCTACTAATAACCTATTCACCTATGGCTTGTCTAAAGACTCATAAAGAAAAATGTTTAAACATATTCATAACATGTAGAAACGAAGGAGGAATATTTAGATGAATAATTTAATAAACGAATTTAGTAGTCTAATCCAATCCGTTCCAAAAATCATTAGAGCTTTATCGAATACAGATTATAAACCAAGTCCTACTAAATGGTCTAAAAAAGAAATCCTTGGACATCTTTGCGATTCTGCGACTATGAATCATAAAAGATTTATAGATCGATTGTCCTCTAATGATGAACTTGTTTTGGAGCTTTATAAACAAAATTCATGGGTTGAATTAAATGATTATCAAAATAGCTATACAATTGAAGAAATTCTTACTTTATGGACTGCTCTAAATTCTCGTTTCATGAATGTGATCTCAAACATTTCAGAAGACCAATGGAAATTACAATATAATAGTCAAAATGAAGAATCTGTTACACTAAGCTGGTTATTTACTGATTACATTGACCATATGAAGCACCATTTAAATCAAATTTTAGGATAGGATTAAGGTGTCGCCATGAAATTTAAAGTGAAGAAAAATCCTCTTTTAGTCGTCCTAATTCTGAGCTTAATTCCCATCATTATTTCAGTTCCCATCATCAGCTTTATTGAAACTGATAGTACGGGAATCATCATAAGTTTAGTAGTCTTTGTCTTTTTATTACCAATATTAATTGTTCTAGTTTGGGCATTATTCAACACATACCATGAATTAACCGAAACTGAATTCAAATCAAAATTTGGATTTATTACAATTAACATTCCATATAGTGAAATCAGAACAATTAATTTCTCGAATAATCCAGTTTCATCACCTGCATGGACCTTCAAACGTTTAAAAATCGAATATAACAAGTACGGATTTGCCTTACTTTCACTTCCTAAAGATGAAGAAATTTTTTTACGAGAAATAAAAAAACGTTGTCCCGATGCTACTATATTAAATCGTCAAAAAGCAGAAGTTTTAATTAATTAGGACTTTTCCCACGAAAACACGCAAGGTATTATGTTCCTTGCGTGTTTTTTGTGTTTATAATTGATTTTTAGTTTGATTTCTCTCCAAATTTTTTTACTACCTCATGAACCCTTTATGAGGTACTACATTTCATCTTTTTGCTTTCTTACTTACTCATGAACCCTTTATAAGGTACTACATTTTATACTTTTGCTTTTTCACTTACTCATGAACCATTTATTTGGTACTATATTCCATCTTTGTGCTTTTCAACTTACTTATGAACACTTTATGAGGTACTATATTTCATACTTTTGCTTTTTCACTTACTCATGAATCCTTATAATCGCATTTCTCTAATCTAAGGCACAAAAAAAGTCTCATAAGTGCTTAGCTTAGACTTACGAGACTTCCCTTTACATAATTAATTATTAATATACTTCTCAAATACTGATCCGAAATCTTTAACTTTGTATTGCTCTCTAGATTTCATTAACCATTCAAAAGCAGCTTCATTAATTTCTTTAAAACTGTTCACTAAATTATTTTCATTTGAAGTTACGCGGCCTAATGTTGTAGAAGCAATTTCAATGCTTTCTTTCGCATAGTCAAGTGCTTTTTCATTTTCATGACTAATTTCAGCGATCATTAGTAATGCTTTGTATAGATCCTTTACTTGTTCAATATGTTTTTTATGAACATCAATCGAAAACTCTCTACCTCCTATGTTGAACTTAATTTCAACATCTAAATCAATTGTACCAGCTGTTTCAAGTAAAACATGTGTGATTTTATGAGTGTGATAATTATAACGATGAAGTGTACGCTTCTTACTTATTGCACTTGTACCGTCTAAATGAATTAAAGCCTTATTCGTAAAGCAATACTCATCTGATTTTGATTTAATTAAAAAATAAATTTTTTCATTATCTTCATGCATTACATAATCGTCAGAATCAACTTTGTCATAATTTTTCGGTTCAATAACACTACCTACATCACTTAAACCAAGCATATCTGCAGCAACTTTACCAAACATATATTATTCCTCCTCATTTGTTGGATCTTTGTATGGGATATCTATACGAAGGAAATGAAAAGCTATTCCCTTTTTCCCATTATCACTCTTTTATCTATTTCACTTCTAGACATAATAAGTATACATATTTATTTTTAAATAGTCTTTCATTATCTTGAATGTCAGGAAATACTTCCACTGTTTCCATCCTGTCTACTGCATCTATAAATGCCCCAAGAATAATTTCCTTATCCTTTTTGATTTCTTGTTTCTTAAATATGGTTCCAATTGTTGAAACATTCGTCATTTGAGGCTGTTTGTATACCGTTTGAACCGTACTACTGGTTTTAGCGCTTTGTGAAATAGTAGTATTCCATTCATAAGTTCGCTCTGTTTCTAATTGAAGTTTTCGTTGAAATGAAAGATAAAATGGTTTTCCAATATCATTTTTAGTAATATATATGCCTGAATCTGAAATAGTCTGAATTAGTTTTCCATCTTCATACACTTTCACTTTTACTTTAATCTCTTTTAACTGATTAACATTTCCAAAATTCAATTTAAATAGTGCTATTTGATCAGGATTTTCTCCTATTCTCTTAATTACGTTTTTCTCAGAATTAGTCATATTATAAGATTCAACAATACTTCTTCCACTAGTAGTTAAATGGTTACTTGTTACTTCTCGATTACAACTAACTAAAAAAACAAATATGGCTAATAATAAAAATCTTTTTTTCAATAAAAATTTACCTCCTTATTTCTCTTACTCATATAATTCTTCTACCTCTCTATTCCCTGCTTTCCCGCTTTTTCCCTTTTTTGCTATTTTAATTTTACCATTGAACACATACCCAATTGCAGACTATAATTAGAAGGTGATTGCTTAAATTCCGTTCTTTTTTATGGCTTTTCTATAATATTTAGAGATAAAAGTTACGAATAGCCTAATTTAAAGAACATTAATATATAAAACGAAAACAATAGAAAAGGTGTAGATAAATGAGTATTTTAACTGTAAAAAACTTAAGTCATGGATTCGGTGATCGTGCAATTTTTAATGATGTATCGTTCCGTCTATTAAAAGGTGAGCATATCGGTCTTATTGGTGCAAATGGTGAAGGTAAATCAACTTTCATGAATATCGTTACTGGAAAACTACAGCCTGATGAAGGCAAGGTTGAATGGTCTAAAAAAGTACGTGTAGGCTACTTAGATCAGCATGCTGTATTACAGCCAGGTATGTCAATTCGTGATGTATTGAAAAGTGCATTCCAATATATGTTTGATATGGAAAACGAAATTAATGATTTATATGTAAAAATGGCTGATGCAACTCCAGAAGAAATGGAGAAAATGCTTGAGGATGTAGGTGTTCTTCAAGATACTTTAACAAATAATGATTTCTATATTATCGATGCTAAAGTTGAAGAAATTGGTCGAGGTTTAGGTTTAGAAGATATCGGTCTTGATCGAGATGTAACAGAACTTTCTGGTGGTCAACGTTCAAAGGTTCTTCTATCAAAGCTTCTTTTAGAAAAACCAGATATCTTATTACTCGATGAGCCTACTAACTATTTAGATGAGCAGCATATTGAATGGTTAAAGCGTTATTTACAAGAGTATGAAAATGCATTTATTTTAATTTCGCATGATATTCCGTTTTTAAATAGTGTAATTAACTTAATTTACCACATGGAAAACCAAGAATTAAATCGTTATGTTGGTGATTATGATAATTTCAAAGGAATTCATGAAATGAAAAAATCACAATTAGAATCAGCTTATAAACGTCAACAACAAGAAATCTCTGAACTAAAAGATTTCGTTGCTCGTAATAAAGCTCGTGTTTCTACCCGTAACATGGCAATGTCTCGCCAAAAGAAACTTGATAAAATGGATGTCATTGAACTTGCACGTGAAAAGCCAAAACCAGAATTTCACTTTAAACCAGCTCGCACTTCAGGTAAATTAATATTTGAAGCAAAAGATTTAGTGATTGGATACGACGAACCACTATCTAAACCGTTAAATCTTCGTATGGAACGTGGACAAAAAATTGCCTTAGTTGGGGCGAACGGTATCGGTAAAACGACGTTAATGCGTAGTTTACTTGGCGATATTAAACCAATTTCTGGTGAAGTTGAGCGCGGAGAATTCCTTCACATCGGATACTTCGAACAAGAAGTAAAAGGTGATAATAATAAAACATGTATCGATGAAGTTTGGGATGAATTCCCATCATTTACTCAATATGAAGTACGTTCTGCACTTGCAAAATGTGGACTAACGACAAAGCATATTGAAAGTAAAGTTGCTGTTTTAAGTGGTGGAGAAAAGGCGAAAGTTCGTTTATGTAAATTAATTAATCAAGAAACAAACTTACTTGTTCTCGATGAGCCTACTAACCATTTAGATGTAGATGCTAAAGAAGAACTTAAACGAGCACTAAAAGAGTACAAAGGAAGCCTTTTAATTATCTGTCACGAACCTGAATTCTACCAAGGTTTAGTTACAGACGTTTGGAATGGCGAAAACTGGACTACTAAAGTGTTTTAATTAATTTAAAAAAGAGAGACGAAAAATTTTCGTACTCTCTTTTTATTTTGTCCTATCTTCGTTTTTAAAGTGTAATATTTTGACTTAACTTAGTAGTCCATTCACTTGGATGTTTTCTTTTCTTTGTTCCTTTTGGCATTGTATTTATATAACCGATATGAAGAGCTCCTAAAATTTTTCGATTTTCAGGAATGCCCATCTCTATATAAAATTGTTTATCAAAAATATAAGGATTTGTTCGCCATACCATTCCTATATTTTTTTCCCAAGCTGCTAATTGTAAATTTTGAACAAATGCACAGGTTGCTCCAATCGCTTCTAAATTTTTCTTTTCATTTTCTGAGTGGTCTGTCGTTATGATTAAATGCATTGGTGTGTCGACGATATATGTTTTAAAGAATTCCGTTGATTTTTTAATTTTCTCTACTGTATATGTTTCCGTTAATTCCATTCTTTCGTAGCTATCTACAATTTTTGAAGCGTAATATTCTTTTTCTTTTTCTTCGGAAACCATAATAAATTGCCAAGGCTCTTCTTTGCTGTGGAAAGGAGCATAAGATGCAGCTTCAAGTAGCTCCATTAATTCTTCCATATTAATTGGATCCTTTTTTGTATCTCTTATTGTTCTTCTATTTTTTATAAAATCTAAAATTGACATTGAACGTTATCTCCTTAGTCTCTAAATATCACTAAATTCATTATAAATGGAAATGATAATCATTTTCAATAAATCTTTTGGTTTTTTAATTATTTTCTTAGACTTCGTTATTTTGATTATGAAATCGTTAATTACTTCCTACAGAATGATATAACTATTTATATGTAGTAAAAAATGGAAAGACTGTGTTTAAGCTCAGAGTATATCAAAAAAGAAAACAGGTATTGAAGAATAAATTTTCTTCAATACCTGTTTTTATTACATCTCTTTTGGAGCACGAATTCCTAATAATCTTAGTCCTTCTTCAAGAACAACGGAAACAATTTTAGTTAATGCCAATCTACTTTCTAATTGGTCATCATTTGTTAGAATATGTGTATTTCCATAATATTTATTGAAGCTTTGTGCCAAATCGATTGTATATTTAGCAATGACAGATGGTTCAAATTGTTCAAAACTACGCGCTACTTTATTAGGGAACTCAAGTATATGTTTTATGATGTCCCAACTATATGAATCATCCAGTCCCTCTTGTTTTGTTAAATCCTGTGATGAAGCTTTATCTAAAATTGAATTTGTTCTCGCAATGGAGTATTGTACATATGGTCCTGTTTCACCTTCAAATTTTAGCATTTGCTCAAGTGAAAATTCGATGTTATTCATACGATCATTTTTTAAATCTTGGAAAATGATTGCGCCGACTCCAACCATTTTTGCTACTTCTTCTTTATTTTTTAATGTAGGATTTTTTTCTGCAATATTTTGACTAGCTAAACTAATCGCTTCTTCAATTACCTCTTCTAAAAGAACAATTTTTCCTTTTCGTGTAGACATTTTTTTACCATTTTGTAGGATTAAGCCGAATGGAACATGTACCATTTCATTCGCCCATTCGTATCCCATTTTCTTCAAAACTGTAAATACTTGCTCAAAATGCAATGCTTGTTCTCCACCTACAACATACACTGCTTTATCAAAATCATATGTTTCTTTACGATAAAGTGCAGCTGCTAGATCTCTTGTAGCATATAGCGTAGCTCCATCAGATTTTCTAATTAAGCATGGTGGTAATTCCTTTTCAGTTAATTCAACAACATCTGCACCTTCAGATTCGACTAAAAGGTTTTTTTGCTCTAGAAGTTCAATAACTCGGTCCATTTTATCATTGTAAAATGCTTCTCCGTTAAAGCTATCAAAGTTAACACCTAATAAATCGTATACTAACATGAATTCTTTTAGAGACTCATCACGGAACCACTTCCATAAGTGTAAAGCTTCTTCATTTTTTTCCTCTAATTGCTTAAACCAGCTTCTAGCTTCTTCCTCAAGTTGAGGCTCTTTTTCAACTTCTTCATGAAATTTAACATATAATTTTAAAAGTTCTTTTATTGGATTTTCTTTTACTTCGTCTTGATTACCCCAAAGTTTATAAGCAACAATTAATTTCCCAAACTGTGTTCCCCAGTCTCCAAGGTGATTAATTTTTATTGCTTTATACCCATTTTTTTCAGCTATTTTAGCAATTGAATTTCCAATCATTGTTGAACGCAAATGCCCCATCGAAAATGGCTTTGCAATATTTGGAGAGGAACAATCGATCGCAACCGTTTTGTCTTCTCCAATTACTTGGTTACCATATTCCTTCCCCTGACCAAGAACTAATTCAATTACTTGCTTACTTACTAGCTTTTTATTCAAAAAACAGTTTACGTATGGGCCGTTTGCTTCTACTTTTTCAATTAAATCATGGTTAATCTGTGCTGCTATTTCCTTTGCAATTATTACTGGAGATTTTTTTAATGCTTTTGCTAATTGGAAACAAGGAAATGCTAAATCACCTTGATCTGCATAATTCGGTTTTTCGATAAGTGTGTTAATTTCAGTTAAAGTTAGTGATCCATTTAAAGCTTTTTCAATTTGTTCACTATACATATTTACATAATTCATTATGATCAATCCTCTCCAAAATATAAAAAACCCGTCTCTATCATAAGAGACGGGTTTAAATAATCCGCGGTACCACTCTAATTGTTCAAATATATTGAACCAACTTTAAAATTTGTTAACGAGGTCTTCCCCGGCAAAGTCCTACTATCAATTCAGACTGCTTCTCCGAAGTGCGCTTCATCTTATTCGCTCTGTTAGGCTTCCACCATCCCCAACTCTCTACAAGAATCAAAATAAGATTACTCTCTTCATCTAAAAATTTTCAATATTCATTTTTTCCATTTAATCATATCTAATGTAGAATTTCAACATTAATCTTTTTTTTGAACTTTATGAATGACACCATTTGTTGACAACCTTAATAACATAGAAATTGAGGTGGATTTCATGAAAAAAAAACCAATAACTTTAAGCCTTTGTATGATTGTTAAAAACGAAGAAGCTGTACTTTCCAGATGTTTATCCTCTGTATCTAATATAGTAGACGAAATTGTCATAATTGATACTGGTTCAACAGACAAAACAAAGGAAATAGCGAAAAAGTTTACAAATTCAATATATGATTTTACTTGGATCAATGATTTCTCTGCGGCAAGAAATTTTGCGTTTTCTAAAGCAACGAAGGATTATATTATGTGGCTAGATGCAGATGATATTATCACTGATGAAAATGCAAAAAAATTACTTAAATTAAAAAAGTCATTAACTAAAAAGGTCGACGCTGTCGGGATGAAATATCATCTAGCTTTCGATGAAAATGGTAATCCTAGCTTTAGTTCTGTACGCAATCGAATCGTTAAACGAGAGAGAAATTTTAAATGGATTGGATTCGTTCATGAATATTTGGAGGTTTACGGCGAAATTATTCAATCGGATGCCGCAATTATTCATCAAAAAGACAAAGAGTTTTCTGATCGTAATTTAAAGATTTATGAAAATGCGATTTCTTCAGGAAATGAACTAAGTCCTCGTGACAAATACTATTATGCGAATGAATGCGTAGATCATCAGCTGTTTGAAAAGGCAATTGAATGGTATGAATTATTTCTTGATGAAGGAAAGGGCTGGTACGAGGATAATATTCAAGCGTGCGGAAAAATGGCAGACTGCTATTTTAATCTAAACGAATTGGAAAAAGCGATTAGTAGTTGTCTAAGATCTTTTTCATATGATGGACCACGTGGAGAAAACTGCTGTCGTTTAGGATTTGTCTATCTTCAACAAGGTGATTTTACACGCGCTATTTCATGGTATAAACTTGCTACTCTTGTTGATGTTCCAACAAGTAGTCCTTTTATAAATCAGGCTTGTTACACTTGGTTACCTAATCTACAGTTATGTCTATGCTATAGTCGATTAGGCGATCAACTTACTGCTAGAAAATATAATGATATAGCTGCTAGTTATGTTCCGAATAATCCTTCCGTTCTACACAACCAAGAATATTTCCGCTCATATTTTAAAGACCAATAACCCACCCTTACTATCTTCTAACGTTCTTTTCCTGGATCCTAACAGTTTAGTAGACCCAATTTTGATTGAAAAACTAACTAGTGTAAGAAGAACTAGAAATTCAGTCCTAAAATAGATGATCTGGAAACTACTATTTAATAAAATCAACATTAAAATAACATCAATCATTTTATACAAAATCAAAATTAAAGAAAGGGTGATAGCTTGATCACAGTCAGTTTATGCATGGTTGTACAAAATAATGAAGCCACAATTGAAAGATGTCTTAGTTCAGTTAGTAGCATAGTTGATGAAATTATCATCGTTGATATGAATTCCCACGATCGAACGATAGAGCTAGCAAGACAGTTTACAGACCAAATACATGTCTTTGATGGTGTGGATGAAATAGCTGCATTAAATTTTTCAAAATCATTGGCAACAAAAGACTTTATACTTTTACTAAACCATAGTGAAATTTTACTAGAAAATGATCGTTTAACATTGTCTAAGTTAAAACACTCAATAGACAATGAAGTTTATAATGTAGCTGTCGATTATCAGATTGGATGGAATGAAAAAAGTAAACAAAAAATTAGTAGATTATTTAAAAGATTAAGTTCAAATAGTCATTCACCGGATATGAATAATGAACAAATCTCTGAATCATTTTCTACTAATCTCGTTATTACAGATCTTCCTTTTACACAAAATACAAAAGAAAATATTCAAATATATGAACAAATGTTAAGTAATCACATTAATCTTTCTACGATGGATTTATTTTATTATGCAAAAGAGTTAAGTTCAGATCATCAACATGATCGATCAATAAAGTATTTTTTAAAATTTTTGAGATTAAATCAGCCATTTGAGGAACTTAATATCCTTGCCTGTCATTATATTGCTAATAGTTATCATGAGTTTAATCTAAGAGACTTAGAAACTACTTGGTTATTAAGAGCCCTTAAATATGGTAATACTCATCCAGAAACATGTTGTAGATTGGCTTATACATTTTTTGAAAAAAATAATTTTAATTCAGCTATTTATTGGTATAAAGAAGCAACCTTAAATAAGGTTAACAATCGTTTGATTCTTCACAACCCATCATGTACTACTTGGCTACCACATTTACAGCTAGCTGTATGCTATGACAGAATAGGTGAGTTTCGACTTGCAAATGAGCACAATGAATTAGCTTATAAATTTTATCCAACACACCCAAGTATTCTTTCAAATAGAGAGTACTTTTCAGATCGATTAAATAACGAAGGCAGCTGAGAATCTCTCAACTGCCTTTTAATCATTTTTTCCTTATTAACATGAGCATATTATATATTTCAAGATTTGAAGTTAGTTGTTCAAGATTTATTCCAAAACTATGAGCTAGGTGAACTACTTCTTCAAAAAACAACTTAATATTTAAATCTACATATATATTTTCATTCTTTTTCGTGGTCATTTCAAATTGGTCAGTTGGAAATAGCGTATTAATTGTTTGAGGCGTGAAAAATCTAATATTTTCTTTTTTCAATATCCCAGCGTGTATATAATTCCATTGGCCTTGTAGTAATTGAAAGAGAACTTCACCATGGGAAACATTTGGAACTCTACAAATAATTGAGCCAGATGGTTTTAAAAGATTAGTGATTTCTTTTACATAACTCCAAGGATCTACAAGATGGTTTACAATATTATCAATTATGATTAAATCAAAAAACGCCTTAGGATAACTGTGGGGCACTTCGTCAACACCGATTGTATCAACCCTCTTATAAAATTGTGATGCAATTGAGGATAACTCTGAATCACTTTCTGTTCCATATAATTCACATTTGTATAGATTTTTAATTTCTAGACCTGTAGCTCCTGCTAAGCAACCAATTTCTAATACATTATTTATGTTACCCGGTACCATTTCAATAACTTCCGTCTTCGGATAACCAATATCAATTAAATTGTTTCCCCACTTCTCGATATACTTCATTCTATTTTCAATATATAGGTGATTTATGTTAATATCACTATTTCCATTAAATGTCATGTGGCCATAATGATGAACAAATGAATCTAATGCAATATGCAATTCATATCCTTCTAAAATAGTTCTTAAACAAATATCATCATCCTCAAATGAACCTAGTTTAAATCTCTCATCAAATCCTACTAACCGATCAATTAATTCGCGTCTAACTAATAAACAAAATCCTACTAATCTTAATACTTGCTTAGACATTCCTTTTACATTGGCACAATATTTTAATGAAAAATCATTAATTTCTTGATCATTTTGATAATCAACATTAATTCGCTGCAATCCACTTACATAATTACTAACAGGTCCAACCATGCCAATTTTATCGTTACTATATAAAAGAGTAAGCATTGCTTCTAACCAATTTTCTGTAACGATTGTATCATTATTTAAAAATAACAAGTTATCACCTGTTGCGACTTCAATTCCTTGATTACACCCTTTAGCAAACCCCATATTTATCTCATTAAAGATTGTAATAAAAGAAGGATTATTCTTTAAATAATCTCGGGTACCATCAGTCGAGCCATTATCAATAACAATGATTTCTACTTCATCTTTCTTTGTATATTTCGCAAGACTTTCAAAGCATTTTTTCGATACCTCGAGCTGATTATAGGTCAAAATAATAATACTAGTTTTCATTCATTAAACACCTTCTTAGTATCTCACTGCATTAGCAAGTATGATTTCTTTTAAATTCATTACCCTTCATATATCTAAATAACACATACATTAATCAATATATTCAAGATGGAAATATTTGGTCAGTATTAATTATTTAATAAAAAAATCCTCATTAATTTATTCGAATAGATTACTATTGAATAATTAATGAGGACTGTCATCACCTTAATATTGGACTACTAATCTCTAAGAGTGATTGTTAAGAAATACGGTGAACTGACCAAGTGATACCAGCTGTATTGTTTCCACCTAAAGTAAGCTGAACTGTCAATCCGTCTGCTTCATAGAAGAGGCCAATCACATCTCCTGCAGTTAATTCGAAATCACCTGTAATCGTGACAGCTCCATCTCCTAGAATTGCTCTTAAGTTCAGTACTGCAAGTATATTTACATCTAAAATTGGTACTAAACCACTTATTAAGTCAGCAGTAGTAGGAGCAGTTCTACGTATTACAAAAGAAGGATTGATCCCTGCTCCGATAGCAGCCGTTATTGTTGCAGTTGTAGAATAGTTAATTGTTGCTTCAAAAGTATATCTTCCTGTAGCAGGTACTGTAAAATTACCAAGTGTTGGATCAAAAGCTGGTGAACTGAAATGTGGACTAGCAACACTCCAGTTAGTTAATTGAGCTGTAGCAGCAGTATTTACACTTGGAATGAATGCTGAGAATCCAGTTGAAGTTACACTCGGACCCGTTGCTCCTGTTGCTCCCGCTGGACCTGTTGCTCCTGCTGGGCCTGTCGCTCCGTCTGCTCCTGTTGCTCCCGCTGGACCTGTTGCTCCTGCTGGGCCTGTCGCTCCGTCTGGTCCTGTTGCTCCCGCTGGACCTGTTGCTCCCGCTGGACCTGTTGCTCCTGCTGGGCCTGTCGCTCCGTCTGCTCCTGTTGCTCCTGCTGGACCTGTNGCTGGACCTGTTGCTCCTGCTGGGCCTGTCGCTCCGTCTGCTCCTGTTGCTCCTGCTGGACCTGTTGCTCCGGCTGGGCCTGTCGCTCCATCTGCTCCTGTTGCTCCTGCTGGACCTGTCGCTCCATCTGCTCCTGTTGCTCCCGCTGGACCTGTTGCTCCTGCTGGACCTGTTGCTCCTGCTGGGCCTGTTGCTCCTGCTGGACCTGTTGCTCCTGCTGGACCTGTTGCTCCGGCTGGGCCTGTTGCTCCGTCTGCTCCTGTTGCTCCGTCTGGGCCTGTTGCTCCGTCTGCTCCTGTTGCTCCTGCTGGACCTGTTGCTCCTGCTGGACCTGTTGCTCCTGCTGGGCCTGTCGCTCCGTCTGCTCCTGTTGCTCCTGCTGGGCCTGTTGCTCCTGCTGGACCTGTCGCTCCGTCTGCTCCTGCCGCTCCTGCTGGACCTGTTGCTCCCGCTGGGCCTGTCGCTCCGTCTGCTCCTGTTGCTCCTGCTGGACCTGTTGCTCCTGCTGGGCCTGTCGCTCCATCTGCTCCTGTCGCTCCTGCTGGACCTGTTGCTCCTGCTGGGCCTGTCGCTCCGTCTGAACCTGTTGCTCCCGCTGGGCCTGTTGCTCCTGCTGGACCTGTTGCTCCTGCTGGACCTGTTGCTCCTGCTGGGCCTGTCGCTCCCGCTGGACCTGTTGCTCCTGCTGAACCTGTTGGGCCTTGTGGGCCTGTTGGACCTGTGATTCCTGACGGGCCTGGAGGAGCTGGTGGCGGTACTCCTGGGCCTGGCGGCATTGTTGCTCCAGTTGGACCCGTTGGACTAGGCGGTAGTGGGAATAATGGTGGAATTGGTGGGCCTGGTGGGCCTGGTGGTATTGGCAAATAGATACACCTCCAAAAATATTTTGACGTACACTTTATCATATTTTTGTAGGACAAGTTTGTTTGGATATTAATACTATTTCTATTAAAAATCCGCAAAAAAACTCTACTTACTAGATTCAAAACTATCAATGATAGTCATATATGATCTAGTTTAATAGAGTCAAATTTTAATTCTATTTATCATTATTATCTATTAATTAATAGCTACTCCTGCGCTAGCATATCCCGTAACAGTATTAACAAGGCTAATACCAGATCCAGTTGCAGTATATACCATCATTAAACGAGTTTGTGCTGTGACTGGTATTGCTAAAGGTGTAGAAATACCGCTTGTGATTTGGCCTATTGTAAGCGGACCTACTAGAGCTGGTAAAGTGACGCTTGCACCTGAAACTGGAGTAAAGTTATTGCTATTTACCGGTGCACTATATAATTGTGCAGTAACCGTAATACTCGTTCCTAAAATATTCAAAGCTACTACATTACTATAAGATGCAGAAATAGCTGTAATAATACCATCTCTAGGCATTGAGAATGCAAAATCAAGAATCTCAGTTGGCAATCCAGTTCCAGTTAAATTAATCGCTGGTCCAGGTAATAATGAAACATTCGGAAGTGAAATTCCAAATCCTACAAGACCTGCCGTACTAGCTACACTGACTCCAAGAACATCTACTGATGCCATTGCAATTGGTGCACCTGATGCAAACGGAATGATTGCACCTGTACCTGGTATACCTGCTGAACCTGTTGCTCCTGCTGGACCTGTTGCTCCCGCTGGGCCTGTTGCTCCGTCTGCTCCTGTTGCTCCTGCTGGACCTGTTACTCCTGCTGGACCTGTTGCTCCTGCTGGGCCTGTTGCTCCTGCTGGGCCTGTTGCTCCCGCTGCTCCTGTCGCTCCGTCTGCTCCTGTTGCTCCTGCTGGGCCTGTTGCTCCTGCTGGGCCTGTTGCTCCCGCTGCTCCTGTCGCTCCGTCTGCTCCTGTTGCTCCTGCTGGACCTGTTGCTCCTGCTGGGCCTGTTGCTCCGTCTGCTCCTGTTGCTCCTGCTGGGCCTGTTGCTCCGTCTGCTCCTGCTGGGCCTGTTGCTCCTGCTGGGCCTGTTGCTCCTGCTGGGCCTGTTGCTCCTGCTAGGCCTGTTGCTCCCGCTGGGCCTGTTGCTCCGTCTGCTCCTGTTGCTCCTGCTGGGCCTGTCGCTCCGTCTGCTCCTGTTGCTCCTGCTGGGCCTGTCGCTCCGTCTGCTCCTGTTGCTCCTGCTGCTCCTGCTGGACCTGTTGCTCCTGCTGGGCCTGTTGCTCCGTCTGCTCCTGTTGCTCCTGCTGGACCTGTTGCTCCTGCTGGGCCTGTTGCTCCGTCTGCTCCTGGTGTTCCCGCTGGACCT
Organism: Bacillus sp. FJAT-25509; assembly: GCF_001420605.1. GTDB lineage: Bacteria > Bacillota > Bacilli > Bacillales > Bacillaceae_G > Gottfriedia. Next base: position 79,609 of record NZ_LJIZ01000021.1, on the reverse strand, counting down.
GTTGCTCCCGCTGGACCTGTTGCTCCCGCTGGGCCTGTTGCTCCCGCTGGACCTGTTGCTCCCGCTGGGCCTGTTGGGCCTAAGACAAATACAGGTGGTGATGTTGGTCCCGTCGGTCCCATTGGTCCCATTGGTCCCATTGGTCCCATATGACCTCTTGGACCTCTGTCTCCATCATCACCTTCTTTACCTCGCTTACCTCTTTCTCCTCGTGGGCCTGTTGCACCTGTTGGACCTGTTGGACCCATAGGTCCTATTGGTCCTACTGGTCCAATTAAACCATTTGAATCATTTGAATCATTCGAATCAAATGAATAACTAGGTGAAAAATGAGAATTTGTTACAGGCGAATCTGAAGGATCTGTATTTAGTGACATTTCTGGTTCTTCTGGTTGTTCTGATGGTTGTGGAAATCGTGGTGGTAATGGTGGTAGTGGCAAAAAAATACACCTCTCATAAAATTTTAATTGTACATTTTATTGTATAAAAAAAGGACAAATTGGTTCATTATTATCAAAAAAATGAGTCAAAAAACATGTACAAATTAATCATTATTCAAATATAATTTCCCTTTCAAAAAATTAAGTGCTTTTTACAAGCCAGAATAAATGAATTTATATTGAAACAATTTTTTATTTATATAATATTTTTCAAAAATAATTTATATTCGCCCAAACGTCTTAATGGCTTGTCTCATAAAATAACAGGAATACTTGAAGGTGGTGAAATTATTGAGCAAAGAAGATAAATGCAAGAAATGTGATCACGACCATGATGATTCCAAATGTAAATGCAAGAAATGTAAACATAAAAATTGCAAATGCAAATGTAAATGCAGAAAATGTGATCACCATCAAGATGATTGCAGATGCCGTGATAAATGCAAGAAATGTAATCACGACCATGATGATTGCAGATGTCATGATGATAGATGTCATGATTGTGGAAAAAGAAATTGCGGATGCAACGTAAAGCAAAATGTAAACGTTTGTGTAAATGTAGAAAATAATGGAGCTACAGGAACCGGACCGGCGGGACCAACTGGACCGGCGGGAGCAACCGGTGCTACTGGCGCTACTGGCGCTACTGGTGCTACTGGTCCAACTGGTCCAACTGGTCCAACTGGTCCAACTGGCGCTACTGGTGCTACTGGCAATACTGGTGCTACTGGCGCTACTGGTGCTACTGGTGCTACTGGTGCTACTGGTGCTACTGGTGCTACTGGTGCTACTGGCAATACTGGCAATACTGGTGCTACTGGCGCTACTGGTGAACGTGGTGCTACTGGTGCTACTGGTGCTACTGGCAATACTGGTGCTACTGGCAATACTGGTGCTACTGGCAATACTGGTGCTACTGGCAATACTGGTGCTACTGGCAATACTGGTGCTACTGGCAATACTGGTGCTACTGGCAATACTGGTGCTACTGGCAATACTGGTGCTACTGGCAATACTGGTGCTACTGGCAATACTGGTGCTACTGGCAATACTGGTGCTACTGGCAATACTGGTGCTACTGGCAATACTGGTGCTACTGGCAATACTGGTGCTACTGGCAATACTGGTGCTACTGGCAATACTGGTGCTACTGGCAATACTGGTGCTACTGGCAATACTGGTGCTACTGGCGATACTGGTGCTACTGGCGCTACTGGTGCTACTGGCGCTACTGGTGCTACTGGTGAACGTGGTGCTACTGGCGCTACTGGTGCTACTGGTGCTACTGGTACTACTGGTGCTACTGGTGCTACTGGTACTACTGGTGCTACTGGTGCTACTGGTGCTACTGGTGCTACTGGTGCTACTGGTGCTACTGGTGCTACTGGTGCTACTGGTGCTACTGGTGCTACTGGTGCTACTGGTGCTACTGGTGCTACTGGTGCTACTGGTGCTACTGGAGCAACCGGACCTAGGGGAGCAACAGGTGAATGTAGTTGTACTCCAATGTATGCAAGTTTTTACAATACTAATTCTCAAGGTAATATACCAACAAATACACCAGTATCCTTTAATAATGTGGGACTTAATTCTGGAGATTTCGCCCTTATTGGAGGAGATACAATTACAGTAATGAGCACCGGAGATTATTTAATTAACTACAGTGTGATTTTTAGAAATATGGGTGGTACAGGCACACAACCAATTGAAGGAGCCTATGCAATATTCAGTGGCTTAACTCCAATATTTACCATGGTTCAAGGCAGCGAATTCGGAACTGGTGTAGATCTCCCTAATAGTCCAATGACAAATTTACAAATTAATGGCGAGGTAATGGTACATTTCACAGCTGGTGAACAATTCCAGCTTAGAAATATTGGTGCTACCCCAGACCATTTAGCAAACAGTGTTGATGGTGCAAGTGTAAATAGTGCTGCACTAAACATCGTTAGACTAGATATTTAGTGATTCAATAAGCTTATCGAAAATAAATTTTGAAGTATGATTATTGATATTAACTTAAATATCTGATTAAATACCCTTCAATAGTAGACAGCAAAAAGTTATACCCCGTCTACTTTGAAGGGTTTTTTATATATATTATTTGAAAAGGTGATCTTACCGCTTCACCTGCATCTAAATTTTGAGTAGTTGTATCAAGAATATAGGTAAAGCCTGACATACCTGCAGCACAAAAAAACCAAATTCTTTAAAAAAAGAACTTGGTTTTTATCAATTTCAATATATTATTAATTAATTATTTACCCACGTAACTGAGCATTATGTGTTTCTTCTACTGCTTTTAATACTTTTGAATGAGCTTTAGTTACTTCTTCATCCGTTAAAGTACGTTCTGGATCGAAATATGTTAATGAGAAGGCAACTGATTTCTTACCAGCTTCCATCTTATCTCCTTCGTATAAATCGAAGATTGTAGCATCCTTTAGAAGTCTTCCACCAGTTGAACGAATTGTAGATAGAATATCACCAGCAAATACTTTTGAATCAACTACTAATGCCATATCTCGGTTCATTGATGGGAAACGAGGAATTGCATTGTATAAAATATCATCAAATTCAGTATTTAATAGTTTTTCAAGAGATAATTGGAATACATACGTTTCTTTAAGATCCCACTCTTTTTGAGTAACAGGATGAACTTGACCGATAAAACCAATTTCTTCTCCGTTTAATAAAATACTTGCAGTACGTCCTGGGTGTAATTCTTCTTTCTTAGCAGCCAGATAAGTTATTTTATTTGATAAACCTAATTCATTAAATAATCCGTCTAAAATACCTTTTACAACATAGAAATCAACAGCTTTTTTCTCGCCTTGCCAAGCATGTTGCAACCATAAACCAGTTAATGCTCCTGCTAAATATTCTTCTTCATGTGGAAGATCGTTCTTTTCTTTTGTTAAGAATACAGAGCCTGTTTCAAATAGTTGAACATTTTCTTCTTTACGTGCAACATTATATGCAATCGCATCTAATAAATGTGGTACTAAACTGAAACGTAGCTCACTGCGTTCTTCACTCATAGGTAATGCCAAACGTACAGGTTCTGCATCTACTGTTTCTAATGCAAAGCGTTTTACTTTATTATTGCTTGTTAAAGAGTACGTAACAGCTTCGTAAAGACCTGCATGCTGTAAATACTGACGAATTCTTCTACGTTTTGCTTGATAAGGTGTTAATTGCCCACGGCTAGCAACACCCGTTGGTAATGTAGCAGGAATATGATCATAGCCATATAATCTTCCTACTTCTTCAACTAAATCTTCTTCAATTGAAAGATCACCACGACGACTTGGAACAGTAATTGTGAATACTTCACCATTTCCGGTAGCTTCTAATCTTAAGCGACGGAAAATATCTTTTACTGTTTCAGCATCAATTGATGTACCAAGAACACCATTAATCTTACTAACAGAAACTGAAACTTTTTTAGCATCTTCAACTAAATTGTCCGCAATAACAGTACCTTCAACAATTGTTCCACCAGCTAGTTCAGCCATTAACTGAGCAGCACGTTCAGAAGCAGGGAATGTACGAGATGCATCAATACCTTTTTCAAAACGAGCACTTGAATCGCTACGTAAGCCCAGGTCTTTTGAAGTTTGGCGAACACTTTGACCTCTGAAAACAGCTGATTCAATTAAAACGTCTACAGTTTCAACATCAACTTCAGTACTTTGACCACCCATTACACCTGCAACTGCAACTGCTTCTTTTTCTGTTGCGATTACTAAATTATGTGGCTGTAATGTGCGCTCTTCACCATCAAGCGTAATGATTTTTTCGTTTTCTTTCGCAAGACGAACGATAATTTGATTACTATTTAATTTATTAAAATCAAACGCGTGTAATGGTTGACCATACTCAATTAAAATATAGTTCGTAATATCAACCACATTATTAATCGGACGAATACCAGCACTCATTAAACGAGCTTGCATCCATAATGGAGAAGGACCAATTTTTACGCCTTTAACTAATTTAGCACTATAATATGGTGCATCTTCTTTTGATTCAATTGAAACTGAAACATAATCAGCAGTTATAGCTGATTGAGCGCTAATCGCTGGAAGTTTCACGTCACGATCTAAAATCGCAGCTACCTCATAAGCAACACCAATCATATTTAAGCAATCAGCACGGTTTGGTGTTAAGCCAAGTTCTAATACCGCATCATCACGATATAGTACATCTAATGCATCTGCTCCTACTTCTGCATCACTTGGTAAAACAAAAATTCCATTTGAGAATTCTTTTGCAACGACTTTGCCTTCAATTCCTAATTCTTGCAGAGAGCAAATCATTCCTTCAGAAACTTCACCACGTAATTTTGCTTTTTTAATTTTAAAATTCCCCGGTAAAACAGCGCCTACCTTTGCCACGATCACTTTTTGACCTTTAGCAACATTTGGTGCGCCACAAATAATTTGTACTGGTTGTTCTTCTCCAACATCAACAGTACATTTTGATAATTTATCTGCCTCTGGATGTTGTTCACGTTCCATTACATAACCAACTACAACATTTTTAATTCCTTCTGAAAGATGATTAACACCTTCAACTTCAATACCTGCTTTTGTTATTAATTTTGCAAGCTCGTCTGGTGTAACACCACTTAAATCAACGTATTCTTGTAACCATTTTGTTGATACAAACATGTTTTGTCCCCTCCTACCTTACATTTGTTGGAATTGCTTTAAGAATCTTATATCGTTCGTATAGAAATGACGAATATCATCAATACCATATTTTAATAATGCAATACGTTCTGGACCCATACCGAAAGCAAATCCTTGAACTTCTTTTGGATTATATCCAGCCATCTCAAGTACGTTAGGATGCACCATTCCTGCACCTAAAATTTCAATCCATCCAGTGTGCTTACACATGTTACAGCCTTTTCCTCCACATTTCATACAAGAAATATCCATTTCTACTGAAGGCTCAGTGAATGGGAAGAAGCTTGGGCGTAATCGAATTTCACGATCTTCACCAAACATTTTTTTTGCAAAAAGTTGTAAAGTACCTTTTAAATCACTCATTGAAATGTTTTCACCAATTACAAGACCTTCGATTTGCATGAATTGATGAGAATGTGTAGCATCATCATCGTCACGGCGATAAACTTTACCTGGACAAATTATTTTAATTGGTCCTTTTTCCGCGTTTGCTTCCATTGTTCTAGCTTGAACAGGTGAAGTATGAGTTCTCATTAATGTTTCTTCAGAAATATAGAATGAATCCTGCATATCACGAGCTGGATGACCTTTTGGTAAATTTAAGGCTTCGAAATTATAATAGTCCTTTTCTACTTCTGGACCTTCTGCGATTTCATATCCCATTCCAATAAATAAATCTTCAATTTCTTGAATAACCGCTCTTAATGGATGAGCTCCACCTGCATGAACTGGTCTTCCTGGAAGTGTTACGTCAATTGATTCACTTTCTAATTTCTCATTAATTGCATTTTGTTCTAATACAACTTGCTTTGCTTCAAGTTTTTCTTGGATTGCCGCACGTACTTCATTAGCAACTGCTCCCATTTTTGGGCGCTCTTCAGGAGATAAATCCTTCATTGCTTTCATTGCTTCAGTAATCGGACCTTTTTTCCCTAGATAGGCAATTCTTATTTCATTTAATGCTTTTAAATCTTTTGCTTCTTCTATTTGCTTAATCGCTTCTGCTTGTAAAGAAACTAAACGCTCTTGCATGAATAATCCTCCTATTCAAATTCATAAATTTAAACATAAAAAAACCTCGCTCCCAAAAAAGGGACGAGGATTGATCGCGGTACCACCCTAATTAACAGTTATTATTTACAAAAAACTAACTGCTCACTTCATTCATATAACGATCTACTTAGATAGACCGAGTCGCCTTTACATTTAAAAATGGTCCCGGCGCTAGCTCAAGAGGTGAATTCAATTTGGTCTACTATAAAAGTGCTTACAGTCTACGGCACCTTTTCCCTAAAATAGAGATTCAAATTTACTACTCTCTGTCAAAGCTTTTTATGTATTAAATTTTTCTTAATTAATTATATTGATTTTTTTCAATTAATGCAACTGCTCAACATAATTATTTACTAAATCATTTGAATCATTTTTACTGACCTAAAAAGCTCATGGCTTCTAACAGTTACTACTTCTCACAGACTATACATTAGAATTCCTGCTGCAATACCAACGTTTAATGATTCAGCTTTACCATAAATCGGTATATATAGATTTTCATCAGTTAATGAAAGTAATGTTGAATTCACACCTTTACCTTCATTTCCTACAATAATGGCAAAACGATTTGTAACGTTTACTTCATTAAATGGTTTTGCATTTTGAAGAGATGTTCCGTAAACAGTTATTCCTTTATCTTTTAAATTAGAAACTGCTTCAACTAAATCACCACGTAATATTGGTAAATGGAATAATGATCCTTGGGTGGATCGAATTGTTTTAGCATTATATTGATCGCTTGTACCTGAGCCTAAAATAACTCCATCAAAACCAGCAGCATCCGCAGTACGAATCATTGTTCCAACATTCCCAGGATCTTGAACTCCATCAATTAATAATAATTTTGACACTTTCTCAAAATCAATTCTTACAAAAGAAAATTCAATAATTGCAAAAATACCCTGAGATGTTTCTGTTTCGCTTAATTCTTTGCTAACCTCTTTTGATATATACGTAATATCAAATGACCCAGTTGAAAAATTAGAAGGTAAGTCAATATCTTCACTAATTAATAAATGAAGAATGGGTGCATCATGCTTAATTGCCTCCTCCACTAAATGAAAACCTTCTACGATAAATTGTTTAGCTTTATCTCTTCCTTTTTTTGTATGTAGTTTTTTCCAAGCCTTTACAGAATTATTTTGTATGGAATCAATTTGTTTCATAAGTTTCCTTTACCTTTCATCGTATATCATATCGTTTATCATACATAAAATCGTTTCCGTTTACAAATACTACATAAAGCTTAATATGAAAGGAGAATCCAAATGAATTTTAATATTCGCGGAGCAGTTCTTCACAATATTTCAGGTAATAAAAGTGATCAATTAGAAGCAACAATTGTAGATGCTATTCAAAGTGGCGAGGAAAAAGTATTACCAGGTCTAGGTGTACTTCTCGAGGTTTTTTGGAGTCACGCTACTGAAGATCAAAAGCATGAACTACTCTCAGTATTAGAAAATGGAGTAAGTCAGTAATCTAATCTGTTCAAAACATAAAAAAGGACTAACTTAAGTTATTAACTTTTCGTTAGTCCTTTTATTTTGACTATTTCGTTTTACCTTTTAAATCATCGATCGAATTAATCTTCATATATTTTGGTACGACTAAGCCTAATTTTGTCCCTTTTAAATTCGGTCCAAGATCAACCAATTGTTTTTTGTACTCATTCATGTAATCTTTATGAGTTGTCGGAAGCCAAGCTGCGACCATTGCATCTGCACTTCCATCTGAGATACCAGCAAACATTGGTCCTGCCTCAACTTGTTTTAATGTAACGTCATAGCCTTGATTTTCAAGTACTTTTCCAATCACATTTGTACTGGCTACTTCAGATTCCCATGAAACATAAACGAGACTAATTTTTTCACCATTTCCTTTTGAAGCATCTTTCGTCCAATTATTTACTTGATCTTGATGCTTTTTGATCCATTTCGCCGCTGCATTCTCAGGTTTCGCACCTTCTTGAATATCACTCATAACTTCTTCCATATCAGAAGGTTTCCATGAAAAGTTATCTAAAATCTTATATGCACCTGGCATGTCTTCTTTTAATCCTTTTCTAACTACTGTATGAATTTCTTCATCCTTACCGAATGACCCTTTTGGATCTTCTAAATACTTTAATTTATATTTTGAAAACATCCAGTGTGGCGTCCATCCTGTAACGATTATAGGTTCTTTATTTTCATACGCTTTTTTCAATTCAGCAGTCATCGCTGCAGAAGAGCCTTCTTTTAATGTCCAATCCTTTAAACCATAATCCTTCATCGCTTTTTCAGTTGCTTTCATTAACCCAGCTCCTGGATCAATTCCGGTAATCTCAAAATTAACCTCGGCACCTATTTTATTTGAAGATTTTTTTTGATCTTTACCACCTGAAGCGGCAACTGTAATGGCGGAAATACAAAAGATTAATGCAATTAACCCATAAACATATTTTTTCGCAATTTTTTTCCCATAAGCAGGTTGACGAAGATTTTGAGAAATTCGGTCAAGAATAATTGCAACAATAACAATTGATATTCCTGCCTCGAACCCTTCACCTACTTTAATCTGTGTTACTGCACGATAAACCTCTGCACCTAATCCTGGAGCACCTACTAGTGATGAAATAACTACCATCGATAATGCAAGCATAATACTTTGATTAATACCCGCTAAAATCGTAGGTGCTGCTAAAGGTAACTGCACTTTAAAGAGTCTTTGCCACGTTGTTGATCCAAAAGCATTTGATGCCTCTATTAAATCATTTGGAACCTCACGTATACCTAAATTCGTTAAGCGTATTGTAGGTGGGATTGCAAATATGACTGAAGCTAAAATACCAGGAACTACCCCAATTCCAAAAAAGAGAATGGCTGGAATTAAATAGACAAATGCTGGCATTGTTTGCATAAAGTCGAGTATTGGAGTAAGCACTTGTTTCACTCGATCGTTTTGCGACGTCCAAATCCCTAAAGGAATTCCAATTACAACAGTAATAACGATCGCTGATAAAATCAATGCTAACGAATCAACTGTAGCATCCCAAAGTCCAAGATTATCTATTAATAACAATCCGAGTAATGTAAACAGACCAACTGTCCACCTACTTGTATAAAAAGCCAGTAATGAAATTATTAATATTAGAATAATGGATGGGCCAAGTCCTAAAACCTTAACAAGGCCATTTAAAAGGGTTTCTGTGATGTTGGTTATTACGTTAAATAGAGGATGAAAAATTTTAATAATCACTTCGACAATTTTATCAATCCATTCAGCTAACGGAATTTTTGGAATACCCATATATTAACCTCCTTTTATATTCAAATCGTCTGTTTTACCTGCTAAAGCACCGATAACAGCTCCACGTATAATAACGCCTTTTAATCGATTATTTTCATCTACTACAGCTAATGGAAGAGCAGAAGTTGCCAGTGCCCCGATTACATCCGTTAATAATGTATCTTCATTAACAGACACAATGTCCTTTTGCATAACTTCCTCTACCGATTTATTTTTAATAAGAGCATTTGAAGCGTCATCAGCATTAATGGCTCCAAGTAGCTTTTGTCTACGATCGACAACAAAAATACTTGAATAACCTTGATCTCTCATTATTTGTAAAGCTACACGCGGTCCACGGTCAGGCGTAATTCTTTCAGCACGCTTCTGCACATGAGCCGCCGTTAATACTTTTGAAAGGTCTACATCTTCTACAAATCGTTCAACATATTCATTGGCTGGATTTACCATGATCTCTTCAGGAGAACCAATCTGCATTATGTTACCATCTTTCATAAGAGCAATTCTGTCTCCAATACGCAAAGCCTCATCGAGGTCATGCGTAATAAAGATAATCGTCTTTTTCATCGTCTCTTGCAGTTCTAATAATTCGTCCTGCATATCTTTACGAATTAATGGATCGAGCGCGCTAAATGCTTCATCCATTAATAAAATATCCGTGTCACTTGTTAGTGCCCTTGCAAGCCCAACACGTTGTTGCATACCACCACTTAATTGTGATGGGAATTGATGCTCATATCCTTTTAAGCCAACTATTTCTAATGACTTCAGAGCTTTTTCTGTTCTTTCTTCCTGTGAAATATTTTGTATTTCCAAACCATATTCAGTATTTTCAAGAATTGTCTTGTGTGGGAACAAAGCAAAATTTTGGAAAACCATACTGATTTTTTTACGACGGACATCTCTTAACTGCTGAGGATTCATTTTTACGATGTCTTCATCGTCGATCAAGATTTGTCCGATTGTTGGTTCAATTAACCGATTGAGCATTCTAATCAAGGTTGATTTACCACTACCTGACAGTCCCATCACAACAAAAATCTCACCTGGAAATATTTCAAAGCTTGCATTATTCACTCCAATTGTTGAATTTGTTTGCTCTAAAATTTGCTTCTTTGAGTAGCCTTTTTCTAGTAACTTTATGGCGTTCTTTGGAGATTTACCGAAAACCTTTGTTACGTTTTTCACTTTAACTTTTGCTTTCATTAACTCACCTCAAAACTTTCTATTTATTTTACTTTTCCATATTTTTAAATAAGGATTCTCCCTAGATATAAAAAAATCAGCCAAGTACTATAAAAGTCTTGGCTCCTTATTAAACTCCATTTACAAAATAGGAGTCTATCTGTTATTTATTTGCTTTAAAAATTCTCTAAAAATCCATTTTTTTAATTCTATTTCCGAGTATCCTTATTGAAAAGCATGCATTTATGATAACAATAAGATATGACAAAACTATTTCAAACTAGTTATAGGAAGAATACAATTTGTTTCAGTTCGATAACGCTAAATACGCAAAAAGTGGAAAAATCTGGTTGGGGTGGTAGGTAGATAAAGCAAAAAAACCTTAATAAATAAGGGTTTTTTCGGAGATATGAATATTACTTACTCAAGTGAAATTCATGAGGATGTAATAAAGCAAGATTGTGAAATTTAGTTACTCTTATGAGTTTTATGAGGTACTATAACTGCAGAATTTTTGTATTTTAGTTCCTCTTAAGGGCTTCTTGAGGTACTATAACGGCCATATCTTGTTATTTAGTTACTCATAGGGGCTTCATGACGTACTATAACCATAATTTCTTGGTTTTTAGTTACTCATAAGGGCTTCTTGAGGTACTATAACGGCTATATCTTGCTATTTAGTTACTCATAGGGGCTTCATGTGGTACTATAACCACAAATTCTCGGTTTTTAGCTACTCATAAGGGCTCCATGAGGTACTATAATCACAAATTCTTGGTTTTTAGTTACTCATAAGGGGTTACCTAAAAATGCAAGATGTAGGCAATTCAATTTAAATCTACAAAAAAATCCCTCAATAAATGAGGGATTTTTTTTTCTTAGTTATATGTTAAACGCTCTACTGTTTCGCGATCTAATCGTTTGATTACTTCTACGAGTAATTTAACTGTATTTTCATAGTCATCACGATGAAGGATACCAGAATGTGAATGAATATATCTCGTTGGAATTGTGACTGCTAATGCTGGAACACCTTTCATCGTAATATGCATTGAACCAGCGTCAGTTCCTCCGCCAGGCATTGATTCATATTGATATGGAATACCAATTTCATCTGCTACACTTACTACAAATTCACGTAAATCTTTATGAGATACCATTGATGCATCATATAAAACGATTTGAGGGCCTTTGCCTAATTTGCCTTGTGCTTCTCTTTCAGATACACCTGGCATGTCACCTGCAACACCGACATCTAATGCAAAACCGATATCTGGTTCAATTTTATATGTAGATGTTTTCGCACCACGAAGTCCTACTTCTTCTTGTACTGTTCCAACTCCAAATACAATATTTGGATGTGCTTGACCTTGTAATTGTTCTAAAACGTCAATTGCAATAGCACAACCGATACGATTATCCCATGCTTTTGCTAATAATAGTTTTTCGTTTTTCATCGTCTGGAATTCAAAATATGGAACAACTTGGTCTCCAGGACGAACACCATATTCTAATGCCTCTTCTTTACTTGAAGCACCGATATCAATAAACATATCCTTAATGTCTACTACTTTTCTTCTTGCTTCAGCACTCATAATATGAGGTGGCTTCGAACCAATAATACCTGTAATATTACCTTCTTTTGTTGAAATGGTAACACGCTGAGCAAGCATTACTTGCGACCACCAGCCACCAATTGTTTGAAAACGTAAAAATCCTTTGTCATCGATTTGTGTAACCATAAATCCAACTTCATCAAGATGTCCAGCAACTTCAATTCTTGGACCATTTGGGTCACCGGTTTTAACTGCTATTAAGCTTCCTAAATTATCAGTTACAACCTCATCAGCAAGTGGTGTAATATATTTTCTCATTACTTCACGTGGTTCATGTTCAAATCCTGCTACGCCGTTTGCATCCGTTAGTTCTTTTAACATTTGTAACTTTGCATCTAAAGTAGACAAACTCATCCATCCTTTTTTTTATGATTATGTACATTTAACATTATACAATTTGGGATTCTTTTTGACAAAATTTTTAGATATTTCTTCAACCCTCCTATTAAAACATATAAATTTAATATTAATTTTCTCCAAATTATTTGTGGGGTATAATAATGAAGCTTACAAATTACTACTAGATTTTTAAATTAACCATTTGGAGATTAATATGATAACAACTTCCGCTTTATATAAAGAAGCATTTTCATTTATATCACAATGCTATAAGGAACTCGATAAATCCGATCAAATAGAAAAACGATTAAAAAATATCGAAGCCGAGATTCGAGATACTGGAATTTACACTCATACTTATGAGGAATTAGAGCACGGTGCAAAAATGGCGTGGCGCAATAGTAACCGCTGTATCGGTAGACTATTTTGGGATAAGCTTCATGTTTTAGATGCTCGCCATATTAACGATGGTAAAAGTATAGAGCACGAAATATTGCATCATATAAAATATGCTACAAATTCAGGTAAGATTCTGCCTACAATTACAATTTTTAAACCGAATCTAGGAACAAATAACTCTCTTAAAATCCATAATCACCAGCTTATACGATATGCTGGCTATGAAACAGAAAATGGAATAATTGGAGATCCAAAATCAATCATGTTTACAAAGGAATGTGAGAAGCTTGGTTGGAAAGGAAATGGTACTAACTTCGATATTTTGCCCATAGTTTATTCCTTAGACAATCATGAACCAAACTATTTTACAATTCCAAATGAAATCGTACTCGAAGTACCAATCGAACATCCTGAATATGATTTTTCCCCTCTAAATACTAAATGGTATGCTGTTCCGATGATATCAGATATGACTCTAGAGATTGGTGGTATATCTTATAGTGCTGCCCCATTTAATGGATGGTATATGGGAACTGAAATCGGTGCTCGAAATTTTGCTGATGAAAGTCGTTTTAATCTGTTGCCTAAAGTAGCAAAAATTATCGGCCAAGATACAAAAAGAAACAGTACACTTTGGAAAGATCGTGCACTAGTTGAATTAAATATTGCCGTTTTATATTCATATAAAAAAAATGGCGTTAGTATTGTTGATCATCATTCTGCTGCACAGCAATTTCTCCAATTTGAAAAACAAGAAGAATCATGTTGCCGTGAGTTAACAGGTAATTGGAAGTGGTTAATTCCTCCTATGTCGCCTGCTACAACTCATGTATTTCATAAGCGATACGATGATACTACGCTTAAGCCAAATTTCTTTCCAAGATAATCATTGAATATAGTTAAAACCTTATTGAATTGACATATTTGTAGTTAATTCATTAAGGTTTTTTCTTTTATTTGATACAATATTAAGCATAAGCATAATTTTCTAAAAATTATACAAAGGAGTAATTCAATGATTTTATTTCAAAATGACAATATTACAGTATTTCAAAGTGCATTATTTCAAACAAACTCAACCGTTGTAACAACAAACGATTGTATCATTATCGTAGATCCAACTTGGTTACCTCACGAAATAAATGAGATAAAGGAATTTGTTGATTCAATTAAAAATGAACGACCTATTTATTTATACTTTACACATGGAGATTTTGATCACATCATAGGTTATTATGCATTTCCTAACGCTAAGACGATTGGTAGCGAAAATTTACATAACCATCCTGAAAAGGATAATAAACTATCAAAAATCCGTCAATTTTACAATGATAATTACATTAATCATGCCCAGCCAATACAATTCCCAAAAATTGATTTAATTATTAGTGAAGATGGTCAGGAAATTAAAATAGGACAAACAACATTAAGATTTTATCATTCTCCTGGACATACTAAAGATGGTTTATTCCTCTATATTGAAAATTTAGGAATATGGATTACAGGGGATTATTTATCTGATTTTGAACTTCCGATTGTATTTGATAGTGTAAAAAGTTACTACACTACTTTAGATAAGGCAGAAGAACTGATTAGTAAATTTGAATTCTCATTGTTAGTTCCAGGCCACGGTCAAGTTTCATCAAAAAAAGAAGAGATTGCTACTCGAATTGAGCTAGGTAGAAGTTACTTAAAAAGACTTCAAAAAGCTGTACAAAATAATAATGAGGCAGAAATAAATTTATTAGAAAAAGAGTTTTCATTTCCATCTGGATTCACGAAATATTGTCATGAATCCAACGTTAATAACATGAAAAAAGAATTTAGTTTCGTTAAAAAAATCAATTCAAATAAAGAAAACTTGCCGATTGGCAAGCCTTAAGGCGAAGACAGAGGTTTAGTTGCAATTATACTTTATTCCTAAAATTGGATAATACGTCGAATTAACTTCCTCGTTGCCAATTTATACATTAAGTGAAAAAAAATCCTTAACAAATGTTAAGGATTTTTTAAACGAATTATTTTAAGTTAGCTTTTGCAGCGTTTGCTAATTCAGCAAATGCTTTTTCGTCAGCAACAGCTAGGTCAGCTAACATTTTACGGTTAACTTCGATACCTGCTAATTTTAATCCGTGCATTAAACGGCTGTAAGAAAGTCCGTTCATACGAGCAGCCGCGTTGATACGAGTGATCCATAATTTACGGAAATCACGTTTCTTTTGACGACGGTCACGGTAAGCATACATTAATGATTTCATAACTTGTTGGTTTGCAACTTTGAATAATGTATGTTTAGAACCGTAATAACCTTTTGCTAATTTAATAACCTTTTTACGACGAGCGCGTGTAACTGTACCGCCTTTAACTCTTGGCATATTGTTTCCCTCCTAGATATCTATCTAATACGTTTATCGTTCTTATTTCATGTTTGTAAGCATAAAGCGGATACGTTTGAAATCGCCTTTGCTTACTAATGAAGCTTTACGTAATTTACGTTTTGCTTTTGTAGATTTGTTAGCGAATAAGTGGCTTGTGTATGCACGACCACGTTTTAATTTACCAGATCCAGTCTTTTTAAAACGTTTTGCTGAACCACGGTGAGTTTTCATTTTAGGCATATCGTGTTTCCTCCTCAAATAAATTACTTTTCGTTTTTAGGTGCTAAGACTAAGAACATACTACGACCGTCCATTTTTGGATGTGACTCAACAGTTGCAACTTCTGCACAAGCAGTTGAGAAACGATCAAGTACTCGTTGTCCAATTTCCTTATGCGTAATAGCGCGTCCTTTGAAACGAATAGACGCTTTAACTTTATCGCCTTTTTCTAAGAACTTAATTGCATTACGAAGTTTTGTGTTAAAGTCATGTTCATCAATTGTTGGACTTAAACGAACTTCTTTCATGCTAATAATTTTTTGGTTTTTACGGCTCTCTTTGTCTTTCTTTTGTTGCTCGAATCGGAATTTTCCGTAGTCCATAATACGACATACAGGTGGTTTTGCCGTTGGTGCTACCATCACTAGATCAAGATTAACATTCGAAGCTAACTCAAGAGCCTCTTGTTTTGTCTTGATTCCAAGTTGATCTCCGTTAGGACCAATTAATCGAACTTCACGAGCACGAATTCCATCGTTTACCATCATGTCTTTGCTAATAGTAAAACACCTCCAAGGTATTGTAAGAATGATCTTAATTTGTATCGTTGAAGCAATCATAACCCAACAAAAAAGTGTGGGTATATAAATACACCCACACTGACAGTATCAAAGTAATTAATGATTCTGTTACCTGATAACAGCTTTTTGCGTCATCCAGGTGAGAAGCGGGTGCCTCTTCTTCAACAAATAAGTATTCTTTTCTTTCGTTACTATAACATAGCGACATGATGTTGTCAATATTCGTATGCTTTGTTCGCAACGAAATTTATTATATCAAAGAAACTTATTTATGACAATGCTTTTTTAAATTATAAATTTTCATTTCAATTTTTCCTGTGAAAACTCTTGTAATGTATGTATTAGGACTCGTTCTTGAAAGATATTTTGAAGTGTAATAATCAATGAAATATCGACTGATGAAGTGTATAAATGAATTCTTTTAGGTGCAATTGCCGTTAAGGGCAAAATTAATTCGTTATCTATATATTCCCTATTTTCCACTTGTTTACCATATTCTTTTAATACATCTTTAGTAAGTGGTAAAAACAGATGATCATAAACGCTAAACTTCCCGTCAAACACTATATGCACATGAGGAATAAGTGCATCCGTTTTAAGTACCTGCTGTCTTAGACTCTCAATAAGATTCTGGTATTCGTTTTCTAACTTGTACTCATCTATTGCAATTTCACAAACATAGGCTAACTGCTTATAATATTCCTTCAAACGAAATGTAATAAATGAATCGAAGCTAAAATTTACTCCATCTTTTATATACTCAGAAAGTGCATATGATACTAAATTCTTACTTCTACGAATTTTTTTCTGATTTGGTATGCTTCTTCTAGTACCTCTTAATAATGATTGTGCAATAGGTATGATTTGACTTTGCTCGTCTTCCTCATAGAAAAAAGATGTATGTAAAATGGATTGAATCCATTTATCTTCTTTTTGAAGTAAAATAAATTGTACTAGTGTCGGAACTAAAATACTTTTTATTAAATCTTCAGTGTTTTGAGGAAATGTGATTAAAATTGTATTGATTTTGTGTCTTCTTAAAATGTATGGTCTCGATTGCTTTCTTAAGCGTTTTTGTAATCGTTCGTAGACATAAGCTGCGTCAATGGGTTCATTGAAAAAAATTTCAATCACCCTGTTCCCCCCTTTCTAGCACCACCTAGTCCTATATATATTAAAGAAATAATTAAAAAATGACGCAAAATCACTTAGTAATTTGTGATTTTACGCCATTTTTTGATTTTTTTATGAATGTCTTAAATTTGAACCTGAAATTTTAACTGGTTTGGCTAAAAATTTAACACGATCTACTATACGTGCTGCTTTAACCCTTTCTTCTTCTCCACGTTGAGAATATGTTAAGTGATGCTCTAATTGATTTAAATCAGCATTCGATGTAAAGAATGTTGGCAATTTTTCTAGCATACGGTATTGAAGAATTGTACCTAATATTTCATCTCTTGCCCAACTAGACATTTGCTCTGCACCAATATCATCTAACATAAGAACTTCCACTTTTTTTACAGCTTCAATTTTTTCCTCTAAAGTGCCATCACTAATAGAGCTTTTTAGTTCACGTAAAAATTCTGGTAAATAAACGAGCATTGAAGTTATTTCTTCCTCTGCTAGTTCATTTGCTATAGCCCCAAGAATAAATGTTTTTCCAACCCCAAATGGACCATGTAAATATAAACCTTGAGCCATTTTTCCTTTTTCATAGTTCATAATAAACTGTCTAGCAGCAGAAATAGCTTCAAAACGGCCAGGGTCTTCTAATGACAAGTTTGACATAGAAGCTTGAAGAACATCCTTTGGTAAGTACATGCATTTTATCAATGACTCATGTTTTTTGCGTTTATCATTTTTCACACCATTTGGACAACGATCATATTGAACATCGATGCGTTTTCCTTGAATAATCAAATGGGGATGATATCCATGCACCATATTTTTACACTCACTAAAAGATGGGCAATCTTCGCAATTTACACTTTGTCCAATATACTCATATAGCTTCACTAGGCTACTATCAATCATTTGATCCGTAATTTCATTTTTATGCTCGGCTAAAAATGAAATGATTTTTGGGTGACTACGGACTTCTTGTCGCATTTTTTCAAAGGTGTCCTGGAATTGTTTATTTTTCATTAATGCACTAAATGCGTTTTGAATAGGTTCCATTAGCGTCCTCCCATTTAACGTTTCTTTTTATTTTTAAACATTTCTAGTTCTTTTTCTAATCGTTTTCGTTCTTCATCTATCGAAGAATCATTTTGGTTATTGATTGTTGCCGGTGCACTCTGAGAATCATTCGACTCATTTGATTGAAGCCAGTCAGGTACAATCTCAGTTCGAATTGTTTTATTTCGTCTATTACTTGAGCGAGTTTTAGCAGCAGTTGCACTCTGTTTAGTTTCTTCAAACTCTTTACGTGCAAGATCCATAGCCTGTTTAACTGTTGTTACACCTTTTCTCGCCCAATGACTTGCTATCTTAATTACGTAATTTCTAGAAAGCTTTTTATCTAAACGGATCATTACATAGTCAATTAACACATTTGCTACTCCAGGTAGAAGCTTTTGATCAATCATAATCTCTTCGATAATTTTCAAATCAGCTTCACTTGGTTCAGCTCCACCAGATATCTCCTTAAGGTACTGACGCGGAGAAATTGTTTCGAAGCAATGAATTAATTTTTCTTCTTGAGTTGATGGCTGCTCATTAACCATTTGTCTATGCTGAATAGGTTGAACCTTTTCAACAATCGTAGGCAGAGCTTCATGATGTTGGAATTGATACCAATCTCTAGCTTCAAGTCGTAGAGTCTCAATATTGATTTTATTATCTTCATTTAACGAGCGCATAACAATCGTTTTCATTTGAATCGGATTTATGCCATATAAAAATGCAAGTTTTAGAATTGTTTCTTTTACCTCTGTAGTAAATGCTCTTTTTGGAACAAACGAATCCGAAAGCCCATCTAAAAATAAAGCATAATCAAATTCTTCCATTTTGACAGATATTTTAATTGGCTGATTGTCTTGTAAAATCCTACTATCATTTGACGTAGAAAGATCGTTACTTTGCTGAATTTCATTTAATTGCTCAACTGTAATAGCTTGGAATACCGAATCAAATGAACGTGAAATCTCACGAAACCCTTCTTTCGCAAATGATTGTCTACTAAAAAAGGTTTTAGTTCGTTGATATTGTGTTTTTCCAATTGTTTTAAACAGAAAGATATTTAGGATAGGGTCTTCGAAAAAAGAATGAGGATCTAGCGGAGATTGAAGCTCATATAGAAGCTTTTTTGTACCATTTTCAAATCCTTCATAAACTTTAAGTAAGCCGATTCCTTCAAGGATTAATCTTTGTTCATAAATTGATTTTAAATTACTTTTCATTCCAAGCATTAAAGAATGATGTGTTAACGTATTAGGATTAAGGTCCGTTTGCTCACATTCACCCCAAAGTGTCATATATAAACTTAAAGCTTGACTACCAATTATTGGTTGATACAACATCGTTAATACTTGCCTATGAAAATTATGTAAATACCCAGCTGCCATTACAGTATAAGGATCCGCCGGTAGAACATCCATCCAATGTTGCTTATCAATAGACATTCAAACATCCCTTTCTTGTATCAAAAGAGCGAAGTATTATTCGTCTTTACCTCGCTCTTTGTTAATTAAATCTTTTAATTCATCAATGAATACATTAATATCTTTAAATTGACGATAAACTGACGCAAATCGTACGTATGCAACTTCATCAACTTTAGATAAATGTTCCATGACCATTTCACCTAGAACTTCACTCGGAACTTCTGATGTGCCACTATTTTTTAGTTCTTTTTCAATACTATGAATAATGTCTTCTAGCTGAGATAAAGAGACAGGGCGTTTTTCACACGCTTTAATCAGTCCCCTTAACATCTTATCTTTACTAAATTCTTCACGAGCTCCCTCTTTTTTTACAACTAAAATAGGATTATCTTCAACTCGTTCAAAAGTTGTAAAACGATGCTGACATTCTTCACATTCACGTCTTCTTCTAATTGAACGACCTTCATCAACTGGTCTACTATCAAGTACTCTTGTCCCATTAAAGTTACACGTTGGACATCTCATCGTTATAGTTCAACTCCAAACACTTAATTGTTTAAACGTATTATTATAACTCTATACTATAACAAATTCAAAATAAACTAAAGTTTATTTCATAAAAGTCATAAAGCCTATTTTTCGTCATGATCAACAAAATTTCATTATTTTATGTTAATGGAAATATTTTTCACTATGTAAAGCTAGTTCATTCTCTAGAAGGCTATTAAAAGCAAGATTGTTTAGATAATCTGAATCCGCTACAGAATATATTTTTCGGGTATGGTAATTAAGCAAAAACAAAAAAGAGAGATGAAAAATCACCTCTCTCAATTCTCTTTAGTTACCATTTACAACTTTTACATTATCAACTTGAATGGGACCCATTCCTCTTGGTAACTCAACGTTTTCGCGAGTATCAGCTTCTAAAGCTTCAGCGATAAAGTTTGCAGCTACATTCGGATCAATTCTATCACCGCAAGTGTAAACATCAATACTTGCATAACCATGCTCAGGAAAACTGTGAATAGTTAAGTGTGATTCTGAAATGATTACGACACCACTAACGCCATGAGGAGCGAACTTGTGAAAAGCAACTTCACGAACTTCTGCACCAGAGCGTAACGCAGCATCAACAAAAGTTTCCTCAATAAATTTCATATCATTTAATTTTTCTGAATTGCAACCCCATAATTCTGAAATGACGTGACGACCCATAGTATCCATATTCATTTCCCCCTTAAAATAATTTGTCATGACTTCTATTGCGAAAGTATGATCAACTACCACGGGGGAAAGTTAGTCCAAAGAGGTCCTAACCCTTTAAGTAATTAGTTATACTTTTAGAAGTTCACGAAAGTTAGTATACTTTTTTTAAATTTGAATTGCAAGATAAATTTTATTTTTTTGTTATTTACTAAATTAATTGTGAAGAAAATGCGTCAGGCAGATTTGAAAACACAGGAATGACAAGAAAAGCGAGTTACACAAAAGCTATGCCTTTTAAGGGGATATTTAACTTTTTCTGGTCTTAAATTTTTTTCTAATCTTAGTTCAACAGTCTTCTTTCATAGATATTAAGTCATGCTTCCCCCTTTTATGTAGTCATAAATTCACATTACTTCTTAATATGTCATACAACTTCAAAAAGACTAACTAGATTAACTAGTTAGCCTTTTGTATTCGTTTACAATTTTTTATAAGTACAATATTTAATGATTAAACAGTTTCAAGCTTTTTTATTTTAGATGCAACGATTGACACTAAGTCAACAACGCGTCTTGAGTAGCCCCACTCATTGTCATACCAAGCTAATACTTTAACTTTTGTACCGTCGATTACCATTGTAGAAAGAGAATCGATAATTGCAGAGTGTGTATTAGTATTAAAATCGATTGATACTAATGGCTCGTTACAATATTCGACAATTCCGTGCATTGAACCTTTAGAAGCTGTTTCAAACACTTCATTAATTTCTTCAACAGTTACTTCTCTCTTTAAGTCTACAACTAAGTCAACAAGTGATACGTTTGGAGTAGGAACACGTAAAGCCATACCATGTAACTTACCATTTAAATGTGGAAGTACTTTAGATAATGCTTTTGCTGCACCTGTAGTTGTTGGAATAATTGATTGACTGCAAGCACGTGCACGACGTAAATCTTTATGTGGATTATCAATATTTTTTTGATCATTTGTAAATGAGTGAACAGTTGTCATTAATCCATTAACAATTCCAAATTGCTCATCTAATACTTTTACAACTGGCGCTAAACAGTTAGTTGTACAAGATGCGTTTGAAATAATGTGATGATTTTCTAGGTCTAATTTATCATCATTAACTCCAATTACTACTGTGATATCTTCATTTTTACCAGGTGCTGTTAAAATTACTTTTTGAGCTCCAGCAGTAATATGCATTTTTGCTTTTTCAGCATCATTAAATTTTCCAGTTGCTTCAATTACTATATCAACATTTAGCTCGTTCCATGGAAGTAACTCAGGATTTCTTTCACTAATTAATTCCACACGCTTACCATCAACGATTAAATGATCTGCATTTGCAATTACTTCACCATCAAACTTGCCGTGAACTGTATCATATTTAATTAAGTGCGCTAAAGTTTCAGAAGGATAACTTGCATTAATTGCAACGATATTATAATCTCCATTTTTAATTGCTTGACGGAAAACCATGCGTCCAATTCGACCAAATCCATTTATTGCTACATTTACCATAAGAAAGCCCCCAATTAAGTTATACTGTTTATTATCTCCCTGCAATTAGTATAACACATAACTCGGATTTTGGTTAAACTATTTACATTATTTTAGCAAATAATTTTATTTAATAGGTCTTTAACCTGTCTTTTTGTATCCTCAATGTCACCATTGTTATCTATTACATAGTCAGCTCGTGCTGCTTTTTCTTTAACTGGTATTTGAGATGCTATGCGTAAAAGTGCATCCTCTTTCGATAAACCATTACGATTCATCAAACGTTTTAGTTGATTTTCTTCTGACACTGTCACTACAATCACTTTTTCAACCAATTCAATTGAGTTACCCTCATATAAAAGAGGAATATCTAAAATAACAAGTGATTCACCTTGTTTTATGTATCGATCAGCCTGTTCTTTCATTTCTCGTCTGACTTCCGGATGTACTATTTCATTAAGTTGTAAGCGCTTTTCTTTATTATTAAAAATAATACTTCCGAGAAATGATCGATTAATTTCACCAGATTCTAAAAGAATCTCACTTCCGAAAGCTTCAATGATTTTTTTATAAGCAGGTTGTCCAATTTCAACCACTTCTTTTGCAATTATGTCTGCATCAACAATAGGAACATTTAATTCCTTTAAAAAATTGGAAACCGTACTTTTTCCACTTGCAATGCTACCAGTTAGTCCAAAAATTTTACCCATCTTTTATTCTCCTTACACTAAATAAAGAGGACCAAATGGAATAAATCCATTCGGATACACTCTTTCATGATTTTTATTACATCTTCATTAACCCAATTAATATTAAAAAAACACCTGGTAAAAAAGTTAACTTTTGAAGCCACAATGTTTTCGATAACACATTTCCTAATTTCATTCCAAATAATAAGAATAAAGCACTTGCAGTAGATGTTACGATTGCTGTCAATAGTGGAGAAAATCCAAGTAATGATGCACCTATACCAGCCCCAAAGGCATCAAGTGAAAGTGCAAACCCAAGTAACATTGCTTCCAATCCATTAATACTACCTGAACGATCTATGTCTGCAGTTGTAGGCTTCTTTAAAATTTTTACGACAACACCTAAAATTTCAAATTCCCAGTCAATCCCTTTATCTTCTATCTCATTCTTTTCTTCTATATTTGATGCTTTATTCGATCGGTAAAATTGAAATAGTACCCATAATCCTATACAAACAAGTACAAATCCTCCGATTCTTTTTGCTACTATTGGTGAAAAAAAGTCTGTAATTGCATGCCCAATCCCCATGGATGTCATTAATATAATCCCTGAACAAGATGCAATTGTAATGATTGATTTTAAAGGAATTTTTACTTTTCGAAGTCCATAAGTAAATCCAACACTGCAACTATCTAAGCTTAGTGCGCATGCTAGTAGTATTAATGATAGCATATTTACCATAAAAATAGGCCCCTCTCTTTCGTACTCTTGATATAGTATGAAAGAAAGGAACCTTATGTTAATTTTTTTTAGGCTGACAGACCGGGCAAAAAGAAGTACCTCTGCCACCAACTGTTATTTTTTCTATTGGTTGGCCACAATTATGACACTCTAAACCCTTTCTACCATATACTTTAATGATATCTTGAAAAGTCCCTATTTGACCTTGTGAATTTACATAAGAACGAATTGTGCTTCCACCTAATTCTACAGCCTCTTGTAAAGTTTCTGTAATGGTTTCGGCAAGTAACTTTATTTGTTTAGGCTTTAATGATGATGCAGGCGTTTCCGGATGAATCTTAGCTCTAAACAAAACCTCATCAACATAAATATTACCTAAACCGACTACTAATTCCTGATCTAATAAAACGACTTTAATTTTTCGGTTTGTATTTTTAAGCTTTTTTCTTAAATAATCAGCAGTAAACTCATCCGAAAATGGCTCTGGGCCTAATTTAGCAAGTGGAGGACCCTCTTTCTCCTCACCCTTATTAAATAAATGCATCGTGCCAAATTTACGAACATCTTGGTACCGAAGTTCTGTTCCATCTTCAAATAGGAAACGAACATGAGTATGAGGTGCTACAGGTTCTTCCGCTGGGAATACGCGAAATTTCCCTTCCATTCTCAAATGCGAAACAAGTGTAAAATCACTTAATTGAAATAGTAGAAACTTACCTCGACGATTTATATTTTCTACTGTTTGACCTTTTAATAAAATCTGAAACTCATCTACTTCATTAGGTTTCTTTATTATTTTTCCCCAAGAAACGATTACTGTTGAGATTGTTTTCCCAACTATTAAATCCAGTAAAGTTCGTCTGACCGTTTCAACTTCTGGTAATTCAGGCATACAAAGTCATCCTATCTATTTATTTTGCTTCAAACCAAGAATCTCCAAAATTATAATCAACCTTTAAAGGCACTACTAAATCGACTGCATGTTCCATTACTTCTGGTACGATTTTTTCTAAAATTGCTAATTCTTCTTTTGGAGCTTCTAATATTAATTCATCGTGTACTTGTAAAATTAATTTTGCCTGAAGCTTTTCCGCTTTTAGACGCTCATCTAGTAAAATCATAGCCTTTTTAATAATATCGGCAGCACTACCTTGGATTGGGGTATTCATCGCTGTTCTTTCAGCAAATCCACGAACATTAAAGTTAGAACTTGAAATTTCAGGAATATAACGACGTCTATTTAAGATTGTACTTACAAATCCATCTAGTTTAGCCTTTTGAACAATATCTGACATATAATCTTTTACTTTTGGAAAACTAGCAAAGTACTTTTCAATAAATATAGCCGCTTCTTTTCTTGTAATACCTAATCCTTGTGATAATCCATAATCACTAATTCCATATACAATCCCAAAGTTAACAGCTTTTGCTTGTCTTCTCATATTGCTTGTTACCTCATCAGCGCTAACATGGAAAACATCCATTGCAGTCTTTGTATGAACATCAAAGTCGTTTTTAAATGCATCCATTAAATTATCGTCTTGTGCTATATGAGCCAGTACCCTTAATTCAATTTGAGAATAGTCAGCAGCAAAGATTAGCCAGTCTTTTTTAGATGCAACAAAAGCTTTTCTAATTTTTCTACCTTCTTCTAAACGTATAGGAATGTTTTGCAGGTTAGGATCAATCGAACTTAAACGTCCAGTTTGTGCTAATACTTGATTAAATCGTGTATGAACTTTTGAATCTGATTCATTTATTACTTTTAATAAGCCTTCTACATAAGTAGAATTTAATTTTCCAACTTGGCGATAGTGTAGAATTAATCGAATGATTTCATGTTCTGCCTCTAATTTTTCAAGAACATCAGCAGAAGTAGAATAACCTGTTTTTGTTTTTTTACCAGATGGTAAATTTAACTTTTCAAACAGAATAACTCCTAATTGCTTCGGTGAATTAATATTGAATTTTTCACCAGCTAGTTCATAAATATTCTCTTCAAGGTCTTTTAACGTATTAGCTAGTTCTGAACCCATCGTACGAAGAGTCTCTTCTTTAACTGTTACTCCTTCAAATTCCATATCACCTAATATAAAAGTTAATGGTAATTCTAATTCTGTTAGCAGTTCAAATTGACTATTTTTTCGCAGGCGTTCTTCTAAAGTTTCTTTTAATTTACTAATAGCAATTGTTTTACGAACAATATATTCAGATAAAACTTCATCTGATGGCTTAGTTTGCTTTGCACCCTTACCATAAATCGATTCGGCAGTTTGAATTGAAAAATCTATTTTACCATTTACTATATCAGCAAATTCTTTATTAGACTGAGCTGGGTCAAATATATATGAAGCAAGTAACGGATCGAAATTAACACCATTTAAATTAATACCTCTCCACTTCAGTGCAACATAAGCACCTTTTGCATCATATACATTTTTATTAACACTCTCATCCTCAAGCCATTTTTTAAATAAATCCGACTCTAACCCTACAGCTGTCGAAATAAAGAAATGACCTTTTTCATTTGAAAGCCCAAATCCTTGAATTTCTTCTGTATGATAATTTTCTCCGATCATTTCAACGATTAAGCTTGAATGATTAGCTAAATGTTTCTCCTCAATTGAATCTAAGACTTCATAGTTAATCTCTTCTAGATCTTCAATCGATTCTTTGATGTCCAACTTAGCTAACAATGATGTAAATCCAAGAGATTTAAAAAAGTCCGCTACTTTATTCGTATCAGCTTCCGGAAGCGTAGTGTCATTTACAGTCAATTCAATTGGTGAGTTTTTATTAATTGTAGCTAATTGCTTACTCATTAAAGCTTGATCTTTATTTTCACTTAAATTTTGAAGAAGCTTTGCTCCACTTACTTCCTCTATATTTTCATAAAGACCTTCTACAGTTTGAAACTGTTTTAAAAGTTTAATGGCAGTCTTTTCCCCAATACCTGGAACACCAGGAATATTATCAGATTTATCCCCCATTAAACCTTTCATATCAATAATTTGATCAGGTGTAATCTCATACTTTTCATGAATCGCTGCAGGAGTATATTCTTCAACTTCAGTAATACCTTTTTTAGTCATACTTACTGTAATACGGTCATCAACTAGCTGTAATAAATCTCGATCACCTGAGATGACTTTTACTTCATATTCATCTTTAGAGGCTTGACCAGCAAGTGTACCAATAATGTCATCCGCTTCATAATTTTCTAATTCATAACGTGCAATTCCGTATGTATCTAATAGCTGGCGAACTAGTGGAAACTGTTCACTTAGCTCTGGTGGAGTCTTTTGTCTTCCACCTTTGTATTCTTTAAATGTACTATGTCTAAACGTTGTTTTCCCTGCATCAAATGCAACAAGCATATGTGTAGGTTTTTCATCGTCAAGAATTTTCATTAACATCATTGTAAATCCATAAATTGCATTCGTATGGACACCTTTATCATTACTCAAAAGTGGCAATGCAAAAAAAGCTCTATAGGCAATACTATTCCCATCAATTAAAACCAATTTCTTCTTCAAAATAGATCCCCTTCCTATTACAAATCTCACTATCTTTTTATGTATAATTTTTATTTCTTGCTTTTTCTTTTCATAAAATTAATCGTTCCAACATTTCCTTGCTCTTAACATTCTAACATGAACGATCTATAAAAGAAAAAGAGGCCGTCTTTGATTCAGGCATATTAAAAGTTTTTACTCACTCAATTTGAAAGTTGAATAATGATGACTTTTAAGAATGAATCGTAAGACTACCTCTGTAATTAGTTTAAGTCGATTTCTCGCTCAAAAATTAGTTCGACACATGAGCCTTCTATTGCTTGCTGATTGTTTACAACCTGATGAAGGCGCCAGCCACTTTTAGCATAGTTCCCAACTACATCATAATAATAACGATTTGATGATTTAGTGTTAACTTTTACAAATTCGTATTCGTACATCTTTATCCACCCTCCGATGTATGATTCAACACTCATAATTTCCCCAAAAATTATAAAAGTAATATGATCAAATAAAGAAAACTCGTCGACTGACAAGGCCTTTTAGGCAGAGGCGTAGTTGCACTTATACTTTAATCCTAAAATTGGCAATCAGATCGAGTACGACTCTTCTTTTGCCAATTGATCCTTGCTTAAAGTGCAATAAAAGTATCCACTAGTATAGACACCTTAAAGAAAAAATAAAACAGATTTAAATATAAAAAATCCCGGAAGTATAACTACTCCCGGTTTAAGATAACTCCTTGGATGAAGGGGTTTTCATCATAACTATAACAATTTTTTATTAATTATAAATAAATCCAATGTAAAATCAATGTAAATGTCACATCGAAATATTTTTATTTAATGTTACAATGAATGATGTCCCATGACCTAGTTTACTTTCAACTTCGATTTTGCCTTTATGAGCTTCGACAAGATGCTTTACAATCGCTAATCCTAGGCCTGTCCCTCCAGAGTTCCTACTTCTTGCTTTATCTACTCGGTAAAAACGTTCGAAAATACGAGATATTTCCTCTTTTCCAATTCCTACTCCTGTGTCATTTACCCTTAATACAATATGGTCATTTGTCTCAGAGGAAGTAATAAATACTTTGCCACCAGCTGGAGTATAGTGGATCGCGTTATCAACTAAATTAATAATTACTTGTTTTAATCTTAAAGCATCAGCGTATACAACTAACGGACTATTCAAGTATAATTTGAAGTCTATATTTTTCTCTTCTGCTTTTTGTTTAAGCATTTGCTGTACATCTTCAATAACTTGTTTTGCCGATACTTCTGCAAGATCTAATTTAAAATTCTGTTGCTCAATTTTTGAAAGATCTAACAAATCTTGAATAAGTGTCTGCATACGATCACTTTCCGTTAATATAATCGATAAGAAGTTTTTACATAACTCATCATTTTCCATTGCCCCATCTAGAAGAGTTTCAGTAAAACCTTTAATAGATGTAATTGGCGTCTTAAGCTCGTGAGATACATTTGCAAAAAAATCTTTTCGAACTTGCTCTAATTTCTTTAATTCACTTATGTCATGGAAAACAAGAACGATTCCTTTCCACTCGTGATTTATCCCAATGATTGGTGCACCATATATTTCAAAATGTTTTCTTTCAATTGATAATGGCAGAATGATTTGCTTTCTAACTTTTATTTCTTTTAGAAAAATTTCCTCCACAATTTCAATGACTTCTTTATGTTTAAATGCATCATAATAAAGCTCACCCAATATACTTCTCGAATCAACTTTGAACGTTTCTCGATATGTTTTATTAATTAGGTTAACATGACCTCTACTATTAATTAAAACAACCCCGCTACCAATATTATGAATCAGTGTGTTTAATCGATCTTGCTGCATTTCCTGTTGACTAGTCATTTCTTGTAGATTTTTTGCAAGTACATTCATTGCTTGACTTAACATCGTTGTCGATTCATTACTTTCGGCTAATGTTCTAGCTTTATAATTCCCTTTGGATAATTCAATTGCAACTTGGGTAATATCTTCAATTGGTTTTGAAAATTGATGCGAGTATCGTATTAGTAAAACTATGATGGCAAATAAAACAAAACCTAATAATGAAAATAATAACATCGAAATACTTCGATAAACTTCTTTGATTGACTTAGTTGAATAATCAACAATTAAAAATTGCTTATTGCCATGTTTATCTGTTATTTTCTTGCCGTAATATTTAGCTGCAGAATCTTTTTCTGTAAATTTAGCTGCATTCTCTACTTTATCAAGTCGTTCTAGATAAGCTTTTAAATTCTTTGATGATATATTCAATTCCACATTCTCATTGCTAGATTTAGCGATAAGATTATAATGATCATCAAATAATATAATATCGATATTTAAGTCCTTTGATATCTTTTTTAACGTTTGATTAGATATATTCTTTGTTAATGGTGTATTCGACTCCATGATTGAAGCAATTAAGTTAGTCTCTTTTTCAATTCTTTGATCATAGTTTGTCAGATAAAAGGATTTAAAAATTTGCCCTAGTACGATTCCTAATATAACAAGAATAACGATTATTATTGCAGAAAATCCATAGAGCAATTTTCGATTTAGATTACTCATTTAATCTTGGTTCCTCTAATTTATATCCTAATCCACGAATTGTTTTTATATAAACTGGTTTTTTTGAATCTAGTTCTATTTTTTCTCTTAAATGGCTAATATGAACATCGACAATTCGAGTGTCTCCGGCAAAATCATAATTCCAAACGGCACTTAATAATTGATCTCGAGTTAATACTCTACCTTTATTTTTTGTTAAATATAATAATAACTCAAATTCCTTAGGTGTTAACTCAAGTTTTTCACCTTGGAAATATGCTTCATAGTACTCAGGTAAGATTTTTAAATCAGCTATGATTAAAGTGTCAGCGTCGTCGTTTGATTGTACTGGAGTCTCAGTTATTTTAGATCTTCTTAAAATTGCTTTAACTCTTGCTACGACTTCTCTTGGGCTAAATGGTTTTGTCATGTAATCATCGGCACCAAGTTCAAGTCCTAACACTTTATCAAATTCATCATCTTTTGCTGTAACCATTAGAATAGGCGTAGTATTTCTTTGAAGTCTTAATTCTTTACATACTTCCATACCATCTTTTTTAGGTAGCATTAAATCTAAAACAATTAATTCTGGCTTTTCTTCTACAGCTTTTTGTAAACCTTCTTCCCCATCAGTAGCTGTAACAACTTGAAAGCCAGCTTGTTCTAAGTTAAATTTGATTAAAGTTAAGATATGCTCTTCATCGTCTACTACTAGAATTTTATTGTTCATTTCTTATTCCTCCAGGTTATTGTTAAACCCTCATCCATTTATATCCTATTTTATTTATCTATATCTATTTTTAATCATACTAAAAATTCTATCAGACGTAAAACGTAAAAAGCAGGGTTGGAAAAGTTCATACAAAAGTAAAACAACAAAAAAAGAATGTCAGTTGACATTCTTTAAGTTAAAAATTTTCATATAGTAAAGCATTCGATTGGTTTACAGTTGGTGGAATAACTGTCAGTTTTCCATTTGCAATTTCATTTTGCGTTTTATTTAAAACGCTTACATTAATACATACTTCATTTAAATCTAAATTAATTTCAACTACCTCAAAATGAATTGAAATTGTTTCATTATGATAGATATGTTGGTCGAATTGAAGTTCTTTTTTTATAATATGACTTCCTGGGCCAGGTAAATGTTTTGTAACTGCTGCAGAGACTAATCCGCTTATAATAAAACTTGGAACAATTGGTTTATTATATTTTGTTTGCGAAGCATAGTTGTATTGAGTATATAATGGATTTGTATCGCCTGTTAAAGCCAGGTATAAGTAAATATGTTTTTCATCAATATGTTCTGTTACAATTAACTTTTCACCAATTGAAATGTCTTCAAGTTTTCGTCCGATTTTTGCTTTTTTAGTTAACATATTAAACCCCCTGTTTATCTTAATATTTTAAAAATTCGATAAACAACAGCAAATTTCCTTCTTAATCGGCAAAATTTTTATAAAAAAACTTATAAAAAATTTTAATATTCATCTCTTCATATTTTCCCCCTTATGGAAGATAAAATTCTATCTTTCTCCTTAATAAATAATTTAAATACTCCGAATGCATACTGACTTTTAAATCCGTTTAACTTGTATAAAAATCATGCGGTTTGTGTCTTAAGAAACTTGTACATACTTATATCGTCAAATGTCATTTCGTAAGCATAAGTTTTTGGTATAATTTAGTAGCTAAGATGTTTAAATTAAAGTTTGGCTAAGTAAAAAGGAGAGATGGAAATGTCCTATACGGTTGATTTTAAAAATGTATCTACGGTTGGTTTAGAGTCTTCCCCTGTTGTTGATGCACTAGCTGGTTTACGCGCTAATGAGGCTCGTTATTTTATGAACAAGTACAAACATGAATTTACAGTAGTACCAGCTAGCGAAAGTCAGGAGACACTTGATTACGTGAACCGAATTTTGAAAGAAGAACGTGATATCGAATTCGCTGCTAAACCTTTAGAAACTTCTCGTTTTCAAGTGGAAAATATCAAATTTACATACGTCTTTTATGAAGATGGTCTTTCGGTCAATGTGATGTATACGGTTGATGATCCTAAAAAGCGTGCTGTTGGTTTTAAACTTTCTGACGGAATGGAAATACCAATGGAGTTAGTAGAAAAATTCAAGTTTGCTAGGCAAAAGTCTAAATTAGCTGGAACGATTCGTGGCTCATATTTTGTTATTAAAGGTGAATATTAAATAAGGTTAAAAATCAAAAGACCCACAAGGTTACCTTGTGGGTCTTTTTTTTAAGCTAAAACGTTC
This sequence comes from Bacillus sp. FJAT-25509, assembly GCF_001420605.1. Classification (GTDB taxonomy): domain Bacteria; phylum Bacillota; class Bacilli; order Bacillales; family Bacillaceae_G; genus Gottfriedia. Next base: position 47,307 of record NZ_LJIZ01000021.1, on the reverse strand, counting down.
ATAACGTTTTTGACAGCTACAACTGAGCGATCTAATGCTGTTTTTTCATCAGCAGTCAAATCTAATTCGATAATTTGTTCAATACCGTTTCCGCCAATAATTGTAGGAACTCCTAAGTAAATACCGCTGTAACCATATTCGCCTTCTAAATAAGCAATTGTAGGTAACACGCGACGTTGATCCTTAAGTATAGCTTCAACCATTTCTACTAGCGATGCAGCAGGTGCATAATAAGCACTTCCGTTACCTAGTAGATTAACGATTTCTCCGCCACCTTTACGAGTACGTTCAACAATAGCATCTAAACGATCTTTTGGAATTAATTTTTCTAATGGAATACCACCAGCATATGAATAACGCACTAATGGTACCATATCGTCTCCGTGACCACCTAAAACAAATCCAGTAATATCTTTAACAGATAAATTTAATTCTTGAGCAACAAACGTTCTGAAACGAGCTGTGTCAAGAACTCCAGATTGTCCTATAACGCGGTGTTTAGGAAAACCAGCTTCTTTGTATACTGTATAAGTCATTGCATCAACCGGGTTGGTTAAAACAACAATTGTACAGTTAGGAGAGTATTTTACGATTTCACGAGTAACTGCTTTCATGATGTTTGAGTTAGTTGATACTAGATCATCACGGCTCATACCCGGTTTACGAGCGATACCTGCTGTGATTACTACTACATCTGAATCAGCTGTGTCAGCATAATCACTAGTACCAATAATGTTAGCATCAAATCCTTGAACTGGACTTGCTTCAAGCATATCTAAGGCTTTGCCCTTAGTAGGGTTCTCTAGTTGTGGAATATCAACTATTACTACATCCCCTAATTCTTTTTGTGCAAGCAAGAAAGCTGTTGTAGCACCAGTAAAACCAGCACCTACTACGGAAATTTTACGTCTTCGAATTGACATACAAATACCTCCCTTTTGTTTACAAACACAATTTAATTATACAAGAACTGATTCCATATTTGAAATTAATTCGTTTGCAAATTCAGAACATTTTACTTCAGTAGCTCCATCCATTAGACGAGCAAAGTCATAAGTAACAACTTTTGAAGCGATTGTTTTTTCCATTGATTTAAGAATCATAGAAGCTGCTTCACTCCAACCCATATGCTCAAGCATTAATACTCCAGAAAGAATAACTGAAGATGGGTTTACTTTATCTAATCCAGCATATTTAGGAGCTGTACCATGTGTAGCTTCAAAAATAGCATGTCCAGTTTCATAATTGATATTTGCTCCAGGAGCGATACCGATTCCACCAACTTGAGCAGCAAGTGCATCAGAAATATAGTCACCATTTAAGTTCATTGTAGCTACTACATCAAACTCACGTGGTCTAGTTAAGATTTGTTGTAAGAAGATATCAGCAATGCTGTCTTTTACTAAGATTTTACCAGCTTTTTCTGCTTCATCCATTGCTTTGTTAGCAGCGTCTTTACCGCTTGTTTCTACAATGCGATCATATTCTGCCCATGTAAATACTTTATCGCCGAATTCTTGCTCAGCAACTTCATAACCCCAGTTCTTAAATGCACCTTCAGTAAATTTCATGATGTTACCTTTATGAACTAAAGTTAAAGATTTACGGTTTTCTTGAATTGCATAATTAATTGCTGCACGTACAAGACGTTTTGTACCTTCTTCAGAAATTGGTTTAATACCGATACCAGATGTTTCTGGGAAACGGATTTTATTAACACCCATTTCTTTTTGTAAGAATTCGATAACTTTTTGAACTGCTTCAGAACCTTTTTCATATTCGATACCAGCATAGATATCTTCAGTGTTTTCACGGAAAATTACCATATCTGTATCTTCTGGACGTTTAACTGGTGAAGGTACACCTTCAAAGTAACGTACAGGACGTAAGCACACAAATAAATCTAATTCTTGACGTAAAGCAACGTTTAAAGAACGAATACCCCCACCAACTGGAGTTGTTAAAGGTCCTTTAATTGCGATCATGTATTCTTCAATTAAGTTTAAAGTTTCTTGTGGTAACCATTCACCAGTAACATTAAATGCTTTTTCACCAGCAAGAACTTCTTTCCATTCAATTTTACGATTACCATTATATGCTTTATCTACAGCTGCATCTAAAACACGTGAAGATGCTGCCCAAATATCTGGGCCTGTACCGTCGCCTTCAATAAAAGGAATAATTGGATTGTTTGGCACGTTTAATTGGCCGTCTACTAATGTAATTTTTTCAGCTTGCATTACATGCTCCCCCTTGTATAAATAAATTAAATTCATTAAAATACATGCTTTTGAGAGGAAGATTCCTCTTCCTCTCTTACTATACATTATTCGAATATTAAATACTATTTTAAGTATTCAATTACTTCTTTATGCACGCTCTTCAATTGGAATGTAAGAGTTTTTCTCTGGTCCTGTATAATCTGCACGCGGACGAATAATACGATTATTTTCATATTGTTCTAATATGTGAGCAGTCCAACCAGACATACGGCTAATAGCAAAGATTGGAGTAAATAAATCATGTTCAATTCCTAAGCTGTGATAAACAGATGCAGAGTAGAAATCAACATTTGGTGGAATATTCTTTTGAGTTGTAACAAGTTCTTCAATTTTTTCAGACATTGTGTACCATTTTGACTCTCCAGTAATCGCACCTAATTGACGAGACATTTCTTTTAAATGTTTCGCACGTGGGTCCCCACCACGGTATACGCGATGTCCGAATCCCATAATTTTAGCTTTAGCATCCATTTTCTCTTGAATGTAAGATTCAACATTTTCAATCTCACCGATTTCAGCTAACATTTTCATAACGCTTTCATTTGCGCCACCGTGTAATGGGCCTTTTAAAGCTCCAATTGCAGCTGTAATACCTGAATAAATATCAGATAATGTCGCTACGCAAACGCGTGCAGTAAATGTCGAAGCATTTAATTCATGGTCAGCATGTAGTACTAAAGCCTTATTAATTGCTTCTTCTGCAATCGCATTAGGTTTATCGCCAGTCAGCATATATAAGAAGTTAGCTGCGAATGATAAATCTTTATTAGGAGCGACTGGTTCAAGCCCCTGACGAATTCGAGAAAACGCTGCCACAAATGTTGAAATTTTAGCTTGAAGTTGGATTGCTTTAAGATAATTTGAATCTGAGTCCATTGCTTCAGCATTTTTATCATACAATGCAAGCATTGAAATAACTGTACGTAATACAGTCATAGGATGTACATTTTTTAAGTTAGTTGATTTTAAGTAAGTAATAACTTCTTCTGGTAATTCAGCATTATCTGCTAATTGAGAAGAAAGTTTTTTAAGTTGATCCTTATTTGGTAACTTGCGATGCCATAATAAATATACTACTTCTTCAAAACTTGCATATTCTGCTAATTCATCAATTCCGATACCCACATACGTTAATGTATCATCAATAATAGAACTTATAGAAGTCGTAGCTGCTACAACACCCTCTAAACCACTTTTAACTGTCATATTCCCCTCTCTCCTTTACACAAAAATTTCCCTAGTATTTAATACATACATATACTGGTATAACTCTTTTAAATTACCGAGTATACATAGAAAGGAACCCTACTATCATTTATTATAAACAATAATCTGACTTTTGTGAATGAAAACAATTTACTAAAATATAATTATTATGCAATTACTTAATTAATTCTACAATCCAAATGAATAGATATGCGATTCCAGCCCCAATTAAAGGCCCTACTGCAACCCCTTTAAATACTGCTACAGAAAGTACTGTACCTAGTACTAATGCCGCTGTTATTTGTGGACTAGTAGCTAATAATTGTACTCCACCTTTTGCCAAAAGTGCCACTGCGATACCTGAGAGTAGTGCGATCCAGGCAACAGGGGTTTTTAATGCATCAATCAAATTTTTAAAACCGATTTCCCCTGTCGCGATTGGTACTAATACAGCAATCGTAATAACCGTTACCCCTAAATTAATACCTTTTGATTGCATATAAGGAAATACTCGATCTCCTAGAGGAGTATATTTTAGTACCAACAATACTATAATTGAAATAATTAAAGAGTTATTTTTAGCAATTGCACCAATTAATAATAAAACTAAGAGAAATATTGTCGATTCACTCATTTGTTAGTATCCCCTTAATGTATAATTTATTAATAAATACTACCAAACTTTACTATTATAAAAAAATAATTCTTGATAAAATAAGACAAGAGGACTCATTTCACTTTGGAAGGAGGTAAAAGTTTGAATAGAACTTTAGTTTTTCAGATCATCCGGTTTTTATTTGTAATTGCATGTATTATTTTAGGTCTTTACGTGGCACTATTCATCACAAAACTTACATACCCTTTCATCATTGCTTTAATCATTGCATACTTTTTAAATCCACTAGTAAATTTGTTAAACGAAAAAGCCAGGATACCAAGAGGAATAGCGGCATTTTTATCAATTATTTTACTATTAGCTGTTCTAGCAGGATTATTTACATTACTGATTACGGAAATCATTTCAGGTTCAACCTATTTAATTCAAGTTGTTCCAGAAAGCTTTGAACGATTAATTTATTTCGTTGAAAATATTGTTACCGATAAAGTGATTCCTATATATGACTTAATTATGAGTAAATATAGTCAACTCGGTGCAGGGCAACAACAAACGATTCGCACAAATATACAATCGATTGGCGATTCTGCAATTAATCTAGGAAAAGAAGCATTAAACGGAATTATTGTAGGGATTAAATTAGTAATCGCTTTATTACCAAATACTGCTACCTTAATATTCGTTTCTTTATTAGCAACATTCTTTATTAGTAAAGATTGGTACAAAATAAAAAATTTATTCGCAAAATATACTCCAGATCGAATTCAACATTACAGCAAAACAATTTTTATTGATTTACGAAAAGCTTTATTTGGTTTTATTAAAGCACATATCACTCTTATTTCTATGACGACTGTGCTAGTCTTAATCGGATTATTAATATTAAGAATTCCTTTTGCAATCACTATAGCTATTCTAATTGGCTTCATCGACTTACTTCCTTACTTAGGAACTGGCTTAATTTTCGTTCCATGGATCTTATATACATTTCTGTCTAGCGATTATAAATTAACGATTGGTCTCGCAATTTTATATGGTGTTGTAATTGTCCAACGTCAACTTGCAGAGCCAAAAGTTCTATCTTCAAATATTGGATTACAACCACTTCCTACTTTAATCTCGTTATTTGTTGGTTTTAAATTTTTTGGTCTACTAGGATTGATTGCCGGTCCAGTAACTTTAGTAATTTTATCAACCTTGTATCGAGCAAGAGTCTTCCATGAAATTTGGTATTATATTCGAGGTTCACAGTGAACTGAATAGCAAATTTTTATTTCTTTACAAATAAAAACGAGAAAGCTAACACTGCTTTCTCGTTTTTTGTATCTTATTAAAACACCTTTTGCATTTCTAGTGTTTATTTCTTTATAAATCCAGTCCAAACAACATTACCTTTTAGCCTTTTCATGACAAAATAAATAAGTTGTTGGACAAACTTGATTCTAATTGGTTTAATTAGCAACACGATTGCTAATAAGTCGGTAACTGGTCCCGGAATAAAAAATAGGAGGCCAATTAGAAAGAATGATAGTCCCTCTATCATGATTAAATCTGGCATTTTGCCTGCCTGAAGCTGTTCTCCGGCTTGTTGTTTAACTGTAACCCAAACGGTTCTCATGATATATATACCAATCAAAAACGTACCGATTAGCCAAAGAAATACTGATAAGGAACCAATTACTTTACCAAGTAATGTTAAACAGATTAAATCAATTAATGGGATTAACAATAGCCAACCAACAAGTTTTTTCATGATAGCTTCACCTCTTGCTTAGAATTAAAAATATCTTTTATTCATCTTATTCATGTCAAAAAATAAAGAGAAGGAAACTTTGTCCTTCTCTTTATTATATCTTAAAATATGCTTTTATGTCCCGTACTAACAATTCCTCTTGAAGCATCTACTGTAACAGCTTGACCGTTTACTAAAATGTTTGTTGCATTTTCAACTCCAACAATTACTGGAATCCCTAAGCTAACACCTACTACTGCAGCATGGCTAGTTAATCCACCTTCTTCAGTAATAATAGCTGCTGCTCTTTCAATTGCTGGCATCATGTCTCTATCTGTACTATTTGTTACTAAAATACTTCCTGGAGTAACTTTCGAAACAGCTTCTTCACCTGTTTTTGCGATGACAACTTTTCCTGCAGCAGTTTTGCGACCAATACCTTGACCTTGAGCGATTACGTCACCTACTACATGAATTTTCATCATATTTGTCATACCTGTTTCGCCAACTGGTAATCCAGCAGTAATGATGACAGTATCACCATTTGAAACAAATTTAGCGTCTTGAGCCGCTTCCATAGCATGTTGTAACATTTCATCAGTTGAGTTTGCTCTTTCTCTATATTCAGTTTGAACTCCCCAAACTAAAGTTAGACGACGACAAATACGAATATCAGATGTAATAGCTAAAATTGGAGCTTTTGGACGATATTTCGAAATCATTTTCGCAGTATGTCCACTCTCAGTAGGAGCAATAATTGCAGCTACTTTTAAGTTTAAAGCTGTTGCTGCAACCGATTGACCAATTGCATCTGTAATTGTACCTTTATTTTCTCTTTGACGCTTTTTAAATAATTCTTCGTATTGTAAGCTTTTTTCAATGCGAAGCGCAATTGAGTTCATCATTGAAACAGACTCGACTGGGTATGTACCTGCAGCAGTTTCACCTGATAACATAATTGCATCAGTTCCATCAAGAATGGCATTTGCAACGTCACTTGCCTCTGCTCGTGTAGGACGAGGATTACGTTGCATTGAATCTAACATTTGAGTAGCTGTAATTACAGGCTTACCTAAATTATTACATTTTTTAATTAATAGTTTTTGAACAATAGGTACTTCTTCTGGTGGAATTTCTACGCCCATATCACCACGTGCAACCATTAAACCATCTGAAACCTCAAGAATTTCATCGATATTATCGATTCCTTCTTGGTTTTCGATTTTCGGTATAATTTGAATATATTCAGCGCCATGTTTACCTAAAAGTTCACGAATTTCTAATACGTCAGAAGCTTTACGAACGAAAGACGCAGCAATAAAATCCACATTTTGCTCAATACCAAATTCGATATCACTTATATCTTTTTCTGTAATACCAGGTAAATTTACACGTACATTTGGTACGTTTACACCTTTTTTATTTTTTACTAAACCGCTGTTTAACACTTTCGTACGAATATCTTTTCCTTCAATACCGATTACTTCTAATCCGATTAATCCATCATCGATAAGAATTTTAGAACCAACATGTACGTCATCAATTAATCCTTCGTAAGATACTGCAAATTTCTCTGCTGTACCTACTACTGGTTCAGTAGTAATAATCACTTCATTTCCAGTTGTTAATTCTGCTTGGCCGCCTTCAAAATCTAAAGTACGAATTTCAGGACCTTTTGTATCTAAAAGAATCGCTACAGTTCTACCAGTTTTTTTTGAAGCCTCGCGGATACTTGTAATTCTTGCAGCATGCTCTTCATGAGAACCATGTGAGAAGTTTAAACGTGCTACGTTCATTCCTGCATTAATTAACTCTACTAATTTTTCTACCGATTCACTAGCAGGACCAATCGTACAAACTATTTTTGTTTTACGCATTTTTTACCCTCCAAATTTATATAAAACTCTAAACTAATCGAAATTTATGAAATCGATTGCTCAATTAAATCTACCTAATTAAATTGAAAGTTCTTGAGATAATTGATACATATCTCGATCAAGTTCATGCTTTTGAGATAGTGCTTCGATAATATCATGATCAACTAACTTATTATTTTGGATTCCAACACAACGTCCGCCTTTGCCCTCCATAAGAAGTTCAACCGCTCTCGCTCCTAGACGACTTGCTAAAACTCGATCAGCAGCACTTGGTGAACCACCACGTTGAACATGTCCTAAAACTGTTACACGCGTGTCAAAATGAGTTCGATCTTGAATTACTTTACCAATCTCAATTGCACTTCCGACGCCTTCTGCAACAACAATGATACTATGTTTTTTACCACGCTCACTACCACGGTTTAATTTACTAATAATATCATCCATATCATAGTCACATTCAGGTATTAAAATCGTTTCTGCTCCATCAGCTAACCCTGCCCATAATGCAATATCACCTGCATTACGACCCATCACTTCAATTACATATGTACGCTCATGTGATGTCGCTGTATCACGAATTTTATCAATCGCATCAATAACAGTATTTAATGCTGTATCGAATCCAATTGTAAAATCTGTACCTGGAATATCATTATCAATTGTACCTGGAACACCAACGCAAGGATAACCATGTTCAGTCAGCTTCTTTGCCCCCTGATATGATCCATCTCCACCAATAACAACTAATCCTTCAATTCCAAACTTTTTAAGTTGTTCGATCCCTTTCATTTGTCCTTCTAATGTTTTAAATTCCGGACAACGTGCACTAAGTAGTTTTGTTCCACCACGATGAATAATATCACCAACAGAACCTAACTCTAGCTTCTCAATATTTCCATTGATAAGACCAGAATAACCTTGGTATACACCATAAACTTCTAGGCCATGGAAAATAGCTTTTCTTACAACTGCACGTACAGCTGCGTTCATTCCTGGAGAATCTCCTCCACTAGTTAATACGCCAATTCTTTTCATTATGTATTCACCTCAATGATTTTACCTTATGCATTTATTCATTTTTATAAAGTACCATGTAATGCCTATTTAAACAATAGAAATTATGTGAACTTTTTCATAAACTTTTTTTAATGAATGAAGCACTTTTAAAAAGTATGACGACATCTTTATGCATATTGCTATTTTTCACTAATTTTTAAAAAAAAATACAAAAAGAGCATGCTAACATATTGTTTCACACACTCTAGAAGTTAAACTAAATATTATTGGTTAAAAGAAATTTTTCCTAACTTTGCGTGTTTTTCATATCGCTGTTGAACTAGCTCATCACTATCCATAGATAACAGTGACTTTAATGTTTCGTATAAGTACTTATCGATATATTTAGCCTGTTGTTCAACATCATTTTGTGCTCCACCTTTTACTTCAGGTATAATTTGGTCAACTACACCTAATTCTAAAAGGTCAGGAGCTGTTATTTTCATTGTTTCAGCTGCTCTACGTGCTTGTGAGGAATCTTTCCATAATAATGCTGCTGCACCTTCTGGTGAAATAACAGAGTAAGTTGAGTTTTCTAACATTAGTAACTTATTACCAATTCCTAATGCTAACGCTCCACCACTACCACCTTCGCCAATTACAATACAAATAGTAGGTACTTTTAAGCCTGCCATTTCAAAAATATTACGGGCAATTGCTTCACTTTGCCCACGCTCTTCAGCTGCCTTACCAGGATATGCACCTTTTGTATCGATAAACGCAATAACCGGTCTGTTAAATTTCTCTGCTTGCTTCATTAAACGAAGTGCTTTTCGGTACCCTTCAGGATGTGGCATACCGAAATTACGTCTAATATTTTCTTTTGTATCTTTACCACGTTGATGTCCAACGACAGTAACCGGCAATCCACGATAAGATGCGATACCTGATACGATTGCAGCATCGTCTCCGAATAATCGATCACCATGACATTCAAAGAAATCTGTAAATAATCTATTAACATAATCTAAAGTAGTTGGTCGTTCTGGATGTCTAGCAACTTGTACACGATCCCAAACTCCCATGTTACCGTATATTTCATTTTCTAAGGTTTTTAAACGTTCCTCTAAACGTCTGATTTCTTCAGAAAAATCAACATCATGTTGACTTGTATAAACCTTTAGTTCGTCTATTTTCGTCTTTAGTTCATGAATCGGTTTTTCGAATTCTAACATAACCACTATTGCAAGACACCCCCTTGATGTAAGTTAAGGATTGTAAATAATTTTGAACGTAATTCTAATCGTGAAATGACTGCATCAAGCTGACCATGATTCATTAGGAATTCAGCAGTTTGGAAGTCTTCAGGTAATTCTTCACGGATCGTTTGCTCGATAATACGTCTACCTGCAAAACCGATTAAAGCACCAGGCTCAGCAAAGTTAAAATCGCCTAAAGACGCAAAACTAGCAGATACTCCACCTGTAGTTGGATTTGTCATAATTGAAATGGCTAAATAACCTAGTTCACTATGCTTTTTAAGCGCAGCGCTAGTTTTTGCCATTTGCATTAAACTTAAAATACCTTCCTGCATACGAGCTCCGCCAGATGCAGTAAAAATAATAAATGGTGAACCGTCAGATGAAGCTCGCTCAACTGCACGAGTTATTTTCTCTCCGACAACAGATCCCATGCTTCCCATTCGGAATCTTGCATCCATAACTGCAATTACAACAGGAATTCCGTCGATTTTTCCTTTTCCTGTTACAATAGCCTCGTTAAGCTCTGTTTTTTTACGATCACCTTCAAGCTTCTCTATGTAATCAGGGAAGTGTAAAGGATTTGCAGAGATCATATTTTGATCAAACTCTTCAAAAGTATTTTCATCAATTAAACTTTCGATTCTTTCGAATGCTGTCATTTGATGGTGATATCCACAACTATTACAAACTTTTAGGTTTTTTATTAATTCTTTTGTAATACTAATTTTTTTACATTTAGGACATTTTGTCATAACACCGTCAGGTAAATCTTGTCTCATTACTTCTGAAGGTATAGATGCATATTTTTTCTTTTTGGAAAATAAGTCTTTTATTTGCAACCTAATTCCTCCTAACTTTTTTAGTACTAAATACTAATAGGATACTATAAATGTTATACACTTTTTGTTAACATTTGTCGATAAAATTCAGCTAAATTTCGTCATTTCAACGATTTAAACAACATGAAATTTGTAGAAAATCTTAAAAAATTAATTTATACATTTTTTATGAAATTCCTTTAATTTCCAACAATCTCTGCGCTTTTTACCACATCTAAGTATTATATCAGATAAAAAAGGATAGTACTACATTACTTAATTTTAGTATTGTAATACTATCCCCATTAATATTGATATCTGGTAATAAAACTATTTAATTAAAGCTAGTTTTTTTGTTTTTTCTTCGATTTCTTTCGGGTCAACATTCAGTCTAGCAACCCCTGTTTCCATTGCAGCTTTTGCCACACTAGCAGCTACTTTTGGAGCTACTCGAGGATCAAATGGTGCTGGAATAATAAAATCTGGCGATAAATCCGCTTCACTTACTAAGCTTGCAATTGCATTTACTGCAGCAATTTTCATCTCTTCATTAATATGTGTAGCCCGAACATCTAATGCTCCACGGAAAATTCCTGGGAATGCAAGAACGTTATTTACTTGGTTAGGATAATCACTTCGACCAGTACCAATTACTAAAGCTCCAGCTTCTTTTGCATCTTCAGGCATAATTTCTGGATCAGGATTAGCCATTGCAAAAATAATAGGATTTTCGTTCATTGAACGAACCATTTCTTGTGTAACTGCTCCTTTTACAGAAACCCCAATAAATACGTCTGCCCCTTCAAGTACTTCTTTAAGGCTACCTTGTATTTTATCTTTATTCGTGTATTTTGCAACTTCATTTTTCACGCTATTCATACCATTTGGACGACCTTCGTAAATCGCGCCTTTTGTATCGCACATAATAATTTGACGAACACCAAAACGATATAATAATTTTAATATAGCAATACCTGCAGCCCCTGCACCATTTAGGACTACTTTAATATCAGCCATATTTTTATTCACTATTTTTAAAGCATTAACTAAACCTGCAAGTGTAACGATAGCCGTTCCATGTTGATCATCATGGAATATTGGAATATTCGTTTCACGCTTTAAGCGCTCTTCTATTATAAAGCAGTTTGGAGCTGCAATATCCTCTAAATTTATTCCACCAAATGTAGGTTCTAACAATTTTACTGTTTGAATGATTTGCTCTACATCTTGCGTATTTAAGCAGATAGGAAATGCATCAACACCAGCAAAGCTTTTAAACAACGCAGCTTTACCTTCCATTACAGGTAATGCAGCCTCTGGTCCTATATTACCTAGTCCAAGAACGGCAGAACCATCAGAAACTACACCAACCATATTACCTTTCATTGTGTATTCATAAACTCTGCTTTTTTCTTCGTAAATTTCTTTACACGGCTCGGCAACACCTGGTGAGTACGCTAAACTTAGTTCTTTAGCATTTGTAACTGGCACCTTAGAAACTGTTTCTAATTTACCTTGATGTACTCTATGCATATGTAATGCTTCTTCACTTAATAATGACAAACTATTCACTCTCCCTAATGTTGACGAGTTGACTTTTCAACTGTATATTTCTTTGTGATTTTCTCTTTAAAAGGTACAATTTTCTTTTTGTATGATATCACATGTATGTTAATAATAAATAGTTTAGAGAAGAATGTCTATTTCTTTAATACAACATTTGCATCCCCTACAATATTCCTTAACATCGAAAGACAATTCACAGATGGATTTACATAATAGTGTTCAGATAATTGAACAGCTTTTTTATCTTCCTCATAGTAAAGCACAACTTTCGTATGCCCTTTAAACTTAGAGATTGTTTGCTGTATTGTATATGAAATATTTTTATTAGTATGTCCCGTAATTTTAATAAATAAAGTATACTTCTTTTGATCGTTTAGTTCTTCCATTTCTTCGATTGTAAGAACTTTATTTATAATTAATTGTTTTCTTTCATCCCGTTCATCAACTTTTGCTTTAACTACGACTACTTCTTTTTCTTTTAATTTATGACGGTATTTTTCAAAAGTAGTTGGAAATACGACAGCATCAATCGAAGTACTTAAATCTTCAACTTGTAAAAAAGCCATATGCTGTTGTTTTTTTGTTTTTGTAACTCTTAAATCCTTAATATAGACAAACAGTAGATGCTCTGTATCTTTCTTCATCATACTTGATGAAATATTCTCAGCATCACTTTCATTAACCAACTTCTCGTATTGACTAATTGGATGACCTGATAAGTAAGTACCTAAAGCCTGTTTTTCGAGTTCAAGCTTAATTGAAACTTTCATTGGCTCCACTTTAATAATTTCTGGTTTAGGCACAAAATCTTCATCAAGAAATAAATCATATTGATCTTCATTTTCAGGTCTTACTATATCCACATAATCAAAAATCATATCAATATTTGCTAATAGTGTTGCTCGGTCGAGCTCAAACTCATCAAAACACCCTGAAAAAATTAAGTTTTCTATACTTTTACGGTTTAATGCTTTTGGTGAAATTTTAATACATACTTCAAAAAAGTCTTTATATGGTCGCTTTTGTAGAATTTCTCTTACAGTTGCTATTCCTATATTTTTAATAGCTAATAAACTATATCGAATTCCATTTCCTTCAACTACAAATGCATATTGACTTTTATTTATTGAAGGTGGATAGATTGGGATTCCTTTCAGTTTTGCTTCACCAATATAATTCGATACTTTCTCTTCACTTCCTATAAAACTCGATAAAAGTGCTGCATAAAATTCAAGAGGAAAATTTGCCTTTAAATATGCTAGTTGATACGCAATCATACTATACGCAACAGCATGACTCCTATTAAATCCATAGTTAGCAAATTGGACAATTAAATCGTATACTTCATTTGCAACTTGCTCATCATAACCTTTAGCTATTGCACCTTCTACAAAATGAATTCTTTCTTTGTCTAAAACTTCCTTCTTCTTTTTACTTACAGCTCTTCGAAGTAAATCTGCTTCACTTAAAGTAAACCCTGAAAGAGTTGAAGCAATTTGCATGATTTGCTCTTGATAGATAATTACACCATAGGTTGGTTTTAATATTTTTTCTAAAACAGGATGAGGATAAGTTACCTGCTCCAACCCATGCTTATATTGAATAAATCTAGGGATTTGCTCCATCGGACCCGGACGATATAACGCGTTTACAGCCACTATATCTTCAAACTGATTAGGCTGTAATTGCTGTAACACTCTTCTCATCCCTGAAGATTCTAGCTGAAATACACCTGAAGTATCTCCTTTACTAAGAATTTCAAATGTTTTTAGATCTTGTAATGGAATTTCTTCCAAATTAATTACTTCGCCTTTTGCTTCATAAATTAATCGACAGACTTCTTCCAATAAACTTAAGTTACGTAGGCCAAGGAAGTCCATCTTTACTAATCCAAGCTCTTCAAGTATTTCTGCGGGATATTGTGTTAAAAACACTCCATGATTCCCCTCTTGTAACGGGACAACATTTGTTAACGGAAGTTCAGAAATAACAACACCTGCTGCATGGATGCTTGTATGACGAGGTAATCCTTCAACTTGGCAAGCTACCTCAAATATCCTTTTATGAATACCAGAATGTTCAACATGACTTTTAAATGCTTTTGATTGCTCATAGACATCTTTTAATCCTAGTGATGATGATGGAATTAGCTTCGAATACCGATCTATTTCTGTTGGAGTAAGCCCCATTACCCTGGCAATATCTCGAATGGCCGCTTTTGCTCCTAATGTTCCAAATGTAATAATTTGTGCAACATGCACATCACCATATTTTGAAGCTACATAATCTATCATTTCATCTCTTCGATGATCTGGAAAGTCGATATCAATATCTGGCATTGTAATTCTTTCTTCATTTAAAAATCGTTCAAATAGTAAATTATAATGTAATGGGTCTACATTCGTAATTTTTAATACATAAGCCACTAAAGATCCCGCAGCGGACCCACGTCCTGGGCCAACAAATATTCCTTGTTCATGTGCATATTTAATGAAGTCCCAAACTATAAGGAAATAATCGTTAAATCCCATCTTATTGATTGTATTTAACTCAAATTCTAATCTTTGTTTAAGTTCATCATTTATTTCCCCGTACCGCTCAACTATCCCATTTTCGCAAACCATTTTTAAATATTCCAACGTTGAATACTCATCTGGTACTGGATACTTAGGCAATAACGGCTGATGAAATGGAATCGTTACATTACATAGATCTGAAATATGTATCGTGTTTTGAAATGCTTCTTCTTCATCAGAAAACAGCTTTACTAACTCGGCCTTTGATTTATAATAATATTCATTCGAATGTAATCTTGGTCTTGATTCGTCCGATAACTTAGTACCATTTTTAACTGAAAATAATGCATCTTGAATAAGTGCATCCTCTTTTTCAATATATCGAATGTCATTTGTTACAACTAGACCGATGTTTGTTTCTTTTTGTACTTGTTTAATTAATGGATATAGCGAACGATCTTCAGGTAAACTGTGATCTTGAATACTGACAAAAAAGTGATCGAAAATCGATTGATACTCTTTTAAATGAACAATAGCTCTTTCGATTTCTCCATTTAAAAGTAAGTTTTCAATTTCTCCTTCGATTCCCGGCGTAATTGCAATCACGCCGCTGCTATATGCCGATAACCACTTTTTAGGAATACCTTCTGGTGATTTAGTCCCTATAATACTCGTAAGTTTTAAAAGGTTTTGATAACCAGTCAAATCTTTTGCTAGTAAAATCATCGGATAAGACTGCTGTTCATCCATTAAAATTGAGAGTTTCACCCCAATAATTGGCTTAATCCCTGCTTTTTTACACGCATGATAAAAAGGAATTACCCCGTACATGACATTTTCATCTGCAATAGCAAGCGCAGGATGTCCTTCTCTAACAGCAGCATTAATTAATTCATCTATTTTACATGCGCTTTGCAATAAACTATAAGAACTTTGAACTTGCAAATGAACAAAACTCATCTACATTCCTCCTTACCATCTTTTCAATATAATCTATTCTATCACAAAATACGAACTTACATTCTATTTTTGTTCGGAGAAAATAAAACAAATCATTTATTTGCAGGCTTACTTTAATACTCATCATACACATAACACTTTGTCCATATATATTAATTGAGGGAGTGAGGACAATTGGAGCTTAAGTTGCCATTTATACCAGCATTAATTTCAATGTATTTTATTTCACTAGGAATCATAATAGGCGGATCAATCATCGGTTCAATCGGTTACTACGTAATTGGGCAACCACCACTAAGCAGCATGTATGATTTATCAATGAAATTAAGAATTTGGGCAATTGTTGGGGCGATTGGCGGAACATTTGATACATTTTATAGTTTTGAAAAAGGATTATTTGAAGGAGAAACAATCGAATTCATTAAGCAAATTTTCATGATTATAGCCGCCATGGGAGGAACACATACAGGTACAATCATTATTCAATGGTTTACAGGAGAACATGTTTAATGAAAGCTCCACCAGAACAACTTTCCCACGGTTGGGCTAAATTTTTTGTAGGCATTTTTTTTGGATTTATCATTAGTTGGCTTGTTTTTATTTATTTTTATGGAGTGACAGAAGAAGAGCAAGTAAAACAAATATCTGAATTAAAAATGCTCAATAAAGATTATTTAAGAGATAAAAATATATTTTTTGAAAATATGGAGCGAATGAACAAAGAAAACAAACGAAAATTAACAGTTCAAGAAATCAAAGTGACAATATTAAATTACAAACAATACAATTTAAATGAATTTACTAATCTTCAACTTGTTAATGATGTAAAGGATGACCTAAGTAATTTACTTACTCAAGACATAAAAAGTGTTTCCCAAAACCGAGAGTTATTAAGACGTGCAATCGAAAACAAAGTTTATATTAAAGATGATCGGCGATTTAAACTAGAAATAGATACAATCTATTTTGATACCGTATTAGAAATTACCCTAAAAATAAAAAGCACAAAATAAATGAGAGGCTAGAACTTACAATTAGCCTCTCAAATTTATTTTTTAAGCTTTATTTTTCTTCCCTACAAACCTTTTTTAATTCTTCCACTACTTTTTCTGCATCTTCCCATGAGAAGATTTTCGCTCCAGATGCAAGCGGATGCCCACCACCGTTAAACATAGCAGCTACTCCGTTTATAACTGGTCCTTTTGAACGAAGACGAACTCGAATTAAATCCTCTTCTTCTAAAAAGATAACCCAAGCTTTTACCCCTTTTATATGCCCAAGTGAACTTACAGCTAATGAAGCTTGCTCAGAGTTTACATTGTATTCATCCATTAGAGCCTTTGTCATGTTTATATGACCGACTCCCTCTTCTGTTAGTTTAAAATTTTGAAGAACATATCCATTTAAATGTGCCATCTCAATTGATGTTTCGTACATATTGTCATATATTTCATTAATAGAAAAATCCTTTTTTATCAAATTACTAGCTGCATGAAAAGTTCTTTCTGTTGTACTTGGAAATAGGAATCTTCCTGTATCTCCAATAATACCTGCATAAATTAGTCTTGCAGCTTTGTCAGTTACGACTAATTGTTCATTGCTACTTTCTGCAAGTTCAAAAATTAACTCACTTGTTGAACTGGCAGTAGTATCAACATGCATAATGTCACCGTATGGATCAACGTTCGGATGATGGTCAATTTTAATCAGTTTCTTTCCAGTTGAATATCTAGCGTCATCTACTCGTTCTGTATTCGCAGTGTCACAAACAATGACAAGTGCATCCTTATATACTTCATCTTCAATTTCATCCATTTTATATAAATACTCTAGAGATTGTGGCAAATGTCCTACAACATATACTTTTTTTGCAGGATAACTTGCTTTAATCATCTCTGCTAAACCGCACTGAGAACCGATTGCATCTGGATCTGGTCGAACATGACGATGTATTATGATCGTATCAAATGAATGTATATCTTTTAAAATTTGTTCTTTCAACATTAAACTCTCCTTTATATGAAAACTTTTGAAATATAGTATCTATGACTGTAAAATAGAATTATGTATTAGTCATTGAAAGGTGGAAGCTAAGTGAATAGCATTGCAACAATCGTAATTATATCTTTTCTATTCTTCTTATTTTACGTTACCAAATTTTTCTTTACAAGCGAACTATTAACAAAAAAAATTGCAGGATCACGTGCAAGATTAACTTTTGGATTATTCTTATTGCTTTACGGTATAAATCAAATGGTAGCAAAGCTTGAATTAATAACAATTTGTGTCGGTATTCTTTTCATTCTATTTGGTGTGGCAAATCTATATCGTGGATACTTACAGAATAAGCATTATAAAGCAATTGAAAATAAACAAACTGTTTAATCTTATAGTAATCTAGAAAGTGAGAAAACTTACATGATGACAGAAGAACTATTTTCATCAAAATTTGATGAACTAGTAGAATTATCACATTCTAGTAATAAACTTCAAAAACTACTTACTTTTGCAGAAGAATTAGAGAATCAAGAGGAATGGGGATATCTATATTATGTAAATATGGAATTAGCAGAAACTGCTTTTTCTATTGGTGAAATAGACTTATTTATTGATACCTTCTTGTGGTGTGTAGATTTATATGATCAAAACGAAGAACGTATCGAGCAAGAGCAAATCCTATGGCTGTACAAATGGTTGTTGGAAATAATACCTCAGTCCCTCAGATTCACTTTAGAAGAAATTCACCATTATTTCGAGGATTTTAAGAATCGTTTAGTGATTGCTAACTATTCTTTAAGACCTTATTTTCAAGCTCTATTTATAATGAATTTATATTTAAATCAAATTGATTACGCAAAACAAAACTATCAACTATTTAAAAAATCTCCAAGGGATGATCTAAGTAATTGTGAAAAATGCGAAATGTATGGTGAAATGATTTATCTATTAAAAACTGATCATCTTCAAGAAGCTTTAAATTTACAAAATAAAATAATGAATAGCTCAGTTGATTGTGATGAAGCGATTCACAAATCCTATTCCAAATTACTTCTTCCTTTATTTGAAGATGGCAAAATAGACGAAGCATTAATCATTCAACAAAAAGCTTATTTTGTAACATATAATCGCACAAAATACATTCCTGAACTAAGTGAGCAAATGATCTTTTTAACTTTTTGTGATCCTGACAGAGCAATTGAATTGTTTTATAAACATGTTGATATATGTGACAATCTTTCGAATCTATCACATAAATTCGAATTTTGGCTAGCAGCATTATTTATGGCGAAAAAATTGAAAATAAATGAAGATGAATTTATTTATGATTTAGAGAAATTAGAGAAAATAGTATATGACTTAGCAAAAGATTTTGATACTAGAAACGAAAATAATGAATTTGTTAATCGAGTTAATAAACTACTTTCGAATTAAAAATACGGGATGATTTTTTCATAAACTTCAAAGGCAGGGAATGGTTTCCTGCTTTTTTTTTATGTGACTAAAAAATAATGGAAGCCCTAAAAAGGCTTCCAAACTTATCGATCTAATAACTGCATCATCATTAATGCTTTACCTACTAATATTCCTTGCTGAAATACTTCAACATCAACTTTTCCAAACTTACGACCTAATTCTAAAACTTTTGGTTTAATTTCAATTACATCATCAATTTGAACTGGCTGTACGAAGTAAATTGTAATATTTTCTACGATTAAGTCCCCTTTTTTCATGTCACGAACTGCTCGTTTACCTGCCTCGGTTACAATAGTCGTAAATACGCCATGTGAAAGAGTACCAATTACATTCGTCATTTGCGGAGTTACATTACATCTAATTGTAAAGTCATCATTTTTTTGATCTTTATTATTATGGAATTGACTCGTAACTATATCATCAATTGTTTCTCCCACTTGAGGCTGACGTTGCAATTGCTGTAGTGCTTCAAGTACATCTTGACGACTTATAATACCGATTAAGTTATTCGATGTATTTACAACTGGTAGCAACTCTATGCCTTCCCAAACCATCATTCTAGCAGCTGCCGCAACCGACATCTTTTCATTTACACTTATTGGTTGTCTAGTCATAACTTTGTCAATTCTTTGAGTACGTTGTTCATGTATGATATCCTTTGAAGTTACAATTCCAATTAGCTTACCTCGATCATCAATTACTGGATATCTTCCATGACCTGTGTCTCTATTATGTTCATACCACTTTTCAACTACATCAAATGGAGATAGTGTAGCTGTTTTTTCAGTTGGAATGAGTATATCCTCAACTAGTACTATATCTTTCTTAATTAACTGATCATAAATTGCTCTATTAATTAACGTCGCAACAGTGAACGTATCATAACTAGAAGAAATAATCGGCATTTTCATTTCATCCGCAAGACGTTTTACACTTTCTTCTGTATCAAATCCACCTGTTACTAAAACCGCTGATCCTTCTTTTAATGCTAATTCATGCGCCTTCACTCGGTTTCCGACGATTAATAAATTATTTGCACTAATATATCTCATCATCGCATCAAGCTGCATTGCACCAATAACAAACTTATTAAGTGTTTTATGTAATCCTTCTTTACCACCTAAAACTTGTCCATCAACAATATTAACAACTTCGGCAAAAGTTAATTTTTCAATATTTTCTTTTCTTTTCGTTTCAATTCGAATCGTACCTACACGCTCAATGGTACTAACGAAACCTTTGTTTTCCGCATCTTTAATTGCTCTATATGCAGTACCTTCACTTACACTTAAATCTTTTGCAATTTGTCTTACTGATATTTTATGACCTACCGGTAGTTGTTCAATATGTTCTAGTATTTGATCGTGCTTTGTAGTCAATTACCTCACCAAGCTTTCAATGGTTGTATTAATATTTTTATTAACTATTATATAACAATTCATACCATGAAAAAAAGCACGTTTCAACGTGCTACTAAAACTGTACTAATATTTTTTTCGATTGCCTATACTACAATAGTGAAATTGTTGTATTTGGCTCATGAATGAAACCATTTTTCTTTGGTAATTTTGCAAGGAACTCATTTGGGTCTACTTGGATTGGTGGAAATGTATTATAATGCATCGGAATTACTTGCTGTGCATTAATCCATTCAGAAGCAATTACTGCATCATCGATTCCCATTGTAAAATGATTACCAATTGGTAAATATGCTATATCGATATTCTCATACTCACCTAAAGTTTTCATTCCTCTGTATAATGCAGTATCACCAGCATGATAAATTGTTTTACCAGCTATTTTTAATAAAACGCCTGATGGTGGTCCTACATTAATTATTTGTTTATTTTCTTCATCAACAATACTTGAACCATGGATTGCTTCTACTAATTTTAATTTACCAAATGAAAACTCTTTTTCTCCCCCGATATGCATAGGGACAACTTTGACACCTTGCCACGAGATCCAAGTTGCTAATTCCACAGGAGCAATAACAGTTGCATCATTTCGTTTTGCTAGTTCAACTGTGTCACCTAAATGATCACCATGACCATGTGTTACATAAATATAATTCACTTTAATATTTTCTACTTTTACATTAGTATGTGGATTGCCGTTAATAAATGGGTCAATAATAATTGAATCTTGACCTTGTTCTACTAAAATAACACTGTGCCCAAAATATGTAATTTTCAAATGAAGTCGCTCCTTTATTATAAAATTAGTCTCTACCACATTTTAACAGATTATTTTCTATTTCAAAAATAAGAAATAAGTTAACTATTTTACGAAATTCGATAAAAAATGATAAAATAAGAGTGTTATAAACTGTAAAGACTTTTTTTGTTTATTGCAGTAATTTGTTTTTTAAGAAAGGATGTTACAAATGGAACACCGTATACAAAATCTATCAACTTGGTTAAAAGAGCAAGATATTCAACTAGGATTTATTACATCTACTGAGAACGTATTTTATTTAACTAATTTCCATTGTAATCCACATGAGCGTCTTTTAGCTTGTCTTGTATTTCCAAATGAAGAGCCTATTCTTGTATGTCCACAAATGGAAGTTGGACATGTACAAAATGCTGGCTGGAAATATGACGTAATCGGCTTTAATGATAGTCAAGATCCTTGGGCAATGATACAAGAATCATTAGCAAAACGTAATATTACAGTAAATCGTATGGCGATCGAAAAAGAGCATCTTCTTGTTGGCCGCTATGAAAGATTAGTACAACTTTTCCCTGGAGTGCAATTCCTTGCAGCTGAAGAAAAATTACATGACTTACGTTTAATTAAAGATAGTGAAGAAATTCGTCGTATGCAAGTTGCTGCTGAAGCGGCTGACATGGCTTGCCAAATTATTGTTGATCGTATTGCTGAAGGCAAAACAGAAATGGATTTAATTGCTGAAATGGAATACGAAATGAAGAAAAAAGGCATTTCTAAAACATCATTTAGCACGTTAATTTTAACTGGTGCAAACTCAGCGTTACCACATGGAAATCCAGGTACAAACCCAATTAAAAAAGGTGATTTCGTACTTATGGACTTAGGTTTTATCGTTGATGGATATTGCTCAGATATTACTCGTACAGTAATGTTTGGTCAACCAAATGAACAACAACGAGAAATTTATGAAACCGTTTTAAAAGGTCAACTTGCTGCAATCGAAGTAAGTAAACCAGGTGAGATATTAGGAAATGTTGATCGCGCTGCTCGTCAAATCATCACAGACGCTGGATATGGCGAATATTTCGTTCACCGTATTGGTCACGGTTTAGGTATTGGCATCCACGATTACCCATCAGTAAATGATTCAAATACTGATATTATTAAAACTGGTATGTCATATACAATTGAACCAGGAATCTATGTGCCAAATGTTGGTGGAGTTCGTATTGAAGATGATATCGTTATTACAGAAACTGGTGCAATAACTTTAACAAAGTTCCCTAAAGAATTAATCATCCTATAATATGAATCAAGGCCAATTAATAAATATCCGACAAGTACTTCCATCAGATATCCCTATTATGCATAAATGGGAATGTGATGATGAGATTGGTAAGCTTGTAGGAATAGAAAAGCCACGTTCTTTAGATGAAATGGTACAAGGCTATGAAAAATATTTTGACGGACTTAAACCTAATCTCCGTTTGTTCACAATCGAATACAATGGTATTTGTGTTGGAAGAATTGAATTAGGAAATCTTGATCAAGAGAATAATCATGCCGCTTTTGGAATCGTAATTGGGGATCAATCAATGCAAAAGAAAGGAATAGGTTCATTTGCATTAAACTATCTACTAAATTATGCTTTTAATGAATTAAAACTCGTAAAAATATACGGTGAAGTATACGAATTTAATATCGCTTCACAAAATTGCCTTACAAAATTAGGCTTTCAATTAGATGGTATATTGCGCAAGCATGAGTTTTTTAAAGGCGCTCATCATGATATGTATCAATATAGCATTTTGAAAGAAGAATATAATTTGAGTCAGGTTTAAATACCAAATAAAAACCCCTTTCTTCATTAAGATGGAGAAAGGGGTTTTTCATTATACTTTTTGAAGGATTGTATGTTGTAACGGAACACCACCCATTGATACATTTCGTTCAATTAGATGATACTGTTTGCCATTTATTATAAAAAGTCTATTTCCTCTGTAATCAACTGTTTTACCTTGGCTTTCTAGCTCAGCCTTCACAGCCTTCGCATATTCATTCAGATTTAAATAACGCTCATCTAAATCTAATGTAATATTTTGATTACGATAACCCATTAGCCAGTTAAACCCGAAAACACCTGCAATTAGAAAAATAAGTATAAAAATAAATTCCAATATCCTCACTCCTTTTTACATAAAATGGAAATTATAATATCATTTTACTATAAATATAAAATGAATGTTATTGGAATTGTGAATAAAATAAAATCCCTTTACCATCATCGATAAAGGGATTTTTCTTTTTATTAGTTTGTAGAAACAGAAGTACCTTGTAATAAAGTAGTTGCTTCTTTGTATTCTAAGCCGTGAGCTTCCGCTACTGCTTCGTATGTTACATATCCATCAAGTGTATTAATACCTTTGAATAATGCAGAGTTATCTAAGCAAGCTTTTTGATAACCTTTGTTTGCAATTTGAACTGCATAAGGTACTGTAACATTTGTTAATGCCATTGTAGAAGTACGAGGTACTGCACCAGGCATGTTTGCTACAGCGTAGTGTACTACTCCATGCTTCTCATATGTTGGGAAATCATGAGTTGTAATACGATCTGTTGTATCGAAAATACCACCTTGGTCAATTGCAATATCAACTACAACTGAACCTGGTTCCATTGATTCGATCATTTCTTTTGTTACAAGTTTTGGTGCTTTTGCACCTGGAATTAATACTGCACCGATTACAAGATCAGATTCTTTAACCGCTTCAGCAATATTGTAAGGGTTTGACATTAAAGTCGTAATTTGATGACCAAAAATATCATCTAATTGACGTAAACGATCTGGATTTAAGTCAATCATCGTTACATGAGCACCAAGACCAACAGCTACTTTAGCAGCATTTGTTCCTGCTACACCACCACCAATGATTGTAACATTTCCACGACGTACTCCTGGTACTCCACCTAATAAAATACCTTTTCCGCCTTTATTTTTCTCAAGGAATTGAGCACCGATTTGAGCTGACATACGTCCTGCTACTTCACTCATTGGAGTTAATAACGGTAATGTATTGCCAACTTGTACAGTTTCGTAAGCAATTCCTACTACTTTATTATCAATTAAAGCCTTAGTTAATTCAGGCTCTGGAGCTAAATGTAAGTATGTGAATAAAATTAATCCTTCACGGAAATATCCATATTCGCTTGGAATTGGTTCTTTAACTTTCATAACCATTTCATTATTCCAAGCCTCTTCAGCTGTTTCAACAATTGTTGCGCCAGCATTTACGTATTCTTCATTTGTAAATCCTGAACCAATTCCTGCATTTGTTTCAATATAAACTGAATGTCCATGTCCAACTAGGTTCATTACTCCAGCTGGTGTCATTGCTACACGATTTTCGTTGTTTTTTATTTCTTTTGGTACCCCAATACGCATGTTATTTCCCCCTGAAATATATTTAATTCGTGCCTCTTAGGATGAGCTCTATTTAGTAAAAATTAATACATTTTTATATTAACACAAAACATATGTGCAGAAAATGAAAACGCTTAATTTCGTTTAATAAAAATAAATTCAGAATCTTTTTTACTATAAATTATGCTTTAAAAATGGAATTGTCCCATGATTTCTTATGATAATGGAATATGTCTGTATTTATTAATGACATCTAAACCACCAGTGATTTCAAATATATCACCCGTTATAAAATCAGACTCTTCCTTACACAAAAATTGCACCATTCTTGCTATATCTTCTCCAGTGCCAGATCTTCCAACTGGTGCAAGACCTTTTCCATCCTTACTTGCCTCAGTTTGACTTGCTTCTTTCATATCACCAACGATATCTCCTGGACAAATCATATTCGAAGTTATACCGTTTTCAGCTTCCTCATAGGCTATTGTTTTCGTTAATGAAACTAGCCCTACTTTAGCTGCGCTGAATGCAGAACGATAAATCCATCCCGAAGCTGAGTTGGCACCTTGAAATCCATAATTAATTATTCGGCCATATTTCTGCTTTCTCATAATTGGAATAATTTGCTTTAAAAGATAAAACACGCTGTGCAAATTTCCATACATCAAGTATTCCCACTCTTCATCAGTGTAGTCGGCCAGTTTTTTACGGTTAAATAAATACGGACCAGCATTATTGATCAGACAATCAACCCTACCGAATTTCTCCATCGTTTTTGAGACAATCCCATTAATAAATTGTTTATCGCAAATATCACCTTTTACAAAAAGAATTCGGTCCAAATAATC
Source organism: Bacillus sp. FJAT-25509 (assembly GCF_001420605.1). Classification (GTDB taxonomy): domain Bacteria; phylum Bacillota; class Bacilli; order Bacillales; family Bacillaceae_G; genus Gottfriedia. The sequence goes on along the minus strand of NZ_LJIZ01000021.1, from coordinate 21,555 downwards.
CTTCCATTCTTCTTTTCGCTCTTTGACAGCTTGTTCATCAGAAAAGTACGTAACAGTTACTGAATAACCTTCGTTTAAAAATGCTTCAGTTACTTTCTTCCCTAACCCCTTCGATCCTGCCGTAATGACAGCATGCCTCATAAAACTCTTCCTTTCAAGTCTAAATAATTTTATATATTTGTGAAAATCATCTAGATAAATCAATCAATTGTATGTATTTGTAAATTCTATTCTCATTAACCTTTTTAAAAGGTTATTTAAGCCAAAAGACCTATCCTTTAAAAATTATGTCATTATCTTATACATATATCTTTAATTTAGTAAGATTATTTTATTAAAAGATAACTATGTTTTCTATTATTATGAATTATTTTCCTTTTATTTTAATAATTTTTATTTTTAGATTTTAGGCTTTTTACAAACAATTTTTATCTCGCAAATCTAGAAATTTAAAAATCAATATGTTTCACATATTTTTTTCAATGTATAATATAGTCAAGAGGTGGAGTAAAAATGTTACAAGATTATTTTTCATACGATGAACGATTAGGTATTTTTCTACCCAGCCTAAATTTAGATTGGGAAGATTACTCTCACGACCAACAACAAATGATTCTTACGGAATGGGAATATATACGTGGTGGAATACCTGATCAAATTAAGCGTTTAGAGTTTTCGATTAATCATAAACAAGAACAATTAAATCATGAATCAGATTTTTCTTTGAGCTGTAAATTAAATTCTGAAATTGCAGATTTAGCATCAGTTATTAATGATCTTTGGATTTGGTTTAGAAGTAACCAACAAATATCGAATGATACAAAAATACATGGTTAAAAAGCTAACAATAAATTTGTTAGCTTTTTTTCTGTATCACTATTATTTTGTTTATTCATTTTCGCGCTTTTGAATTTGTAAAAGCGTGTCTCCGATTGTTTTTAGTTCCTCTTTGAGTCTGATGGTTTCATTGGCAACTTTTTCGGAAGATGCTTCTTTAATTTGCTTGTTTAGTTGGTCTATCACTTTTCGTAACTTCCCGACAGATTGTTCTAGTTGAAAACTTGATGTAGGCTTCATAATTGCCTCCTTGAATGGTTTTCTTTTAGCATACCATATACTCGTTTACAACCATACGGGTATTCGATGAACTAAGAGTAAATAGACCATTGGAGGTTCGAAGTATTTCGGTTTTCACTCATTCTACACACTTAAAAAGCTAACAGTAGATTTGTTAGCTTCTCTAATAATGATTTAATCTGTTGGTTCCTGATTTACCCGTTCCGATAATATACGATATTGATAAAATTTCTTTGTATATTCTAATACGTTTTTTGTAAAAGATTCATTCCATTTCGCCCCTACAGAAACGCCTAATAATGGAATACCACCTAAAACTTTATTCCGTAATGAATGGATCATTAATAACTTGCACATTTGTAATATGACTGTGTAATAAACCCCTTCTCCCTTAAATTCATTTTCCCAAGTTGCAAATACGTCAGAATCCTCATGCTTTAAAATATCATTCATTAAATTACTCCAAACAACATATTTTTCAGTTGATGGGAGAATTGCACCTTGTAATATTTTTAAGCTACATTCCATCTCTTTTGGAATACTTACATCATATCCATAACAAAGAGCTATTTCCTGTACCGTTTTAAGATTAATAAATAATAATGCCGGTAAATCGCCAAATAAAGCAAGTTTTGAGCTAGTTCCACTTATACCACCTTGAACACTTGAGACAATTAATGCTTTCGATATTTCTTGCTCAGCTAAGAAATTTAATTGTCTTAATGGTAACTTTCTTAAATCGCTTATTGTCTTAATATCACTTCTTAAAATTTGCGCTCGATTAAGAATATCTAATTTCTTTTCTTGAAACTGTTTTGTTGTTTGTATTAAAGATTGAGTGTGGAAAAAAGCAGTTGAAAAAAATTCATTAAAAGTACTCGAATAACTCTGAGGTATTTTTTGGAGGAGAAAATTAGAAGCATTTTGATACATCAATTCAAATTTATTTAAATTTTGCTGTTGTTGTTTCTTTTCAATCAATTCGTTAAGTTCAAGCCATAGATTATACTCTTTCATTTGATCCATACTATCACCTCAAATATAAAAAAACGTAGAGCCAAAAAGTGATCTCATCTTAAGAATATGAGGTCATCTATTTTTGTATGCTCTACGTTTATGTTTACTAAAAGATTATTTCATTCCAACTCGTACTACATCTCTTGCGATTACAACTTCTTCATTAGTAGGAATAACGATTACTTTAACTGGAGAGTGATCAAAGCTAATGAAAGCTTCTTTTCCTCTAAAGTTATTTTTACTTGGGTCAAAATAAACACCCATAAATTCAAGACCTTCTAAAACGGCTTGACGAATTTCCGGACCATTTTCACCAATACCCGCAGTGAAAATAATTGCATCTACGCCTTTCATACGAGCAGCGTAAGAACCTAAATATTTGTGGATACGTTCAATGAATACACTTTGAGCGATTTTAGCTCGTTTATTACCTTCTTCAGCTGCAGTCTCAATATCACGTAAGTCACTTGAGAATCCAGAGATACCAAGCATACCACTTTGTTTATTTAATACATCAAGTACTTCCTCAGCTGTTTTACCTGTTTTTTCCATAATAAATGGAATTAAAGCTGGGTCTAAGTTACCTGAACGAGTTCCCATTGTTACACCAGCAAGTGGAGTGAATCCCATTGAAGTATCGATTGATTTTCCACCTTCAACTGCAGCAATACTTGCACCATTTCCTAAGTGACATGAAATAAGTCTTAATTCTTCAAGAGGTTTACCGATTAATTCAGCAGCTCTTTCTGTTACATACTTATGAGATGTACCGTGGAATCCATATTTACGAATACCAAATTGTTTATAGTACTCATAAGGTAAGCTATATAAGTAAGACTCTTCAGGCATTGTTTGATGGAATGCAGTATCAAATACAGCTACTGCAGGAATATTTGGTAATAATTCTTTAAATGCACGAATACCAACTAGGTTAGCTGGGTTATGAAGCGGTGCTAAATCTGAAAGTTGATCAATTTGTTGTTCAACTTCTTCAGTAATTAAAGCAGAATCTGTAAATAATTCTCCACCGTGAACTACACGATGTCCAACTCCATGAATTTCATCGAATGAAGAAATAATTCCTAAACCTGTTAGCTTTTCAAGAAGCATTTTTACTGCTACAGAATGATCAGCAATATCAGTTACTTCTTTAATTTTTTCGCCGTTTACTGAAATAACAAAAACGCTATCCTTTAATCCGATACGTTCTACTAAACCAATTGTAAGTACTTTTTCGCTAGGCATTTCAATTAATTGAAATTTTAATGACGATGAACCTGCATTAATAGCAAGAATATTTGCCATGTTTTTACATCTCCTTTAAACATGAAACTGTTATATTTTTTTAGCTGAAATTATTATAACACAAATTAGTTTACGTGTTTAAAAGTTCAATTATTGTAAATTTTCTTTAAACCATTCGTTCATTTGAAGCATAATATCTTCAACTGCCTTCATATTCGATAACTTAGGGAAATCAACTAGTAAAGCCTGTTTTGGCTTCTTCATATTTTCTGCATTTTTGCGGATTATTAATATACTTTTTTGATGTCTTTCGTCCTTAAAGGCAGATACTGGCAACTGTATCAATCCTTGAATAACACCTGTTTCATTAATATAGCTCTGTAATTGTGCAGATTGCTCTGAAGTAAATAAGTGATTTGGAACTAATGAAATGAAAAATCCTCCAGATTTTAAGTAGTTCATACTTTGTTCAACAAATAAATGATGAGCATAAGACATGCCTTCTTTTGCTTTTAAAGTATACTCTTTTGCACGTTCAGTATTTGGATAAAAGCCAATAGGAAGATCACAAACAACAAGATCAACCGGATCTACAAATAAAGGCGCTAAACTGTCTTGATTAAATAGTTCTATTTCATGTCCCAGTAAGTTGCCAATAACAAATGCTATTCTAACAAGAACGTCATCTACATCGATTCCGACAGAATCAGTAAATTTATCCTTTGAAGAATTTAAAATTGTTAATAAAAGATTTCCAGTACCAATTGCCGGATCTAAAATAGTTAAATTTTGTTTACCCTCAGTAAGCTTTCCAACTAAATACGTAATAATAAAAGCAATACCATCTGGGGTCATTTCATGGTTTGTTTGTACCCCTTGCTTCATTCCTTTTAATATTGCTAATTGAAATGCTCTACGAATACTCTCATTATCTTTTGACTCCGATGTAAATTGATGAATTGTATTCATAAGCTGATCTTTTTGCGGACCATTAATTTCTTCTTGCAAAACTTCCCCTTCAAAGAAATTTTCACCAGTCTCAATTAATGCCTCTAAATAAGAAATTTCTAATTTATCTTTTAAACATTCTGTCGATTCATCTATGTAGTTAAATAAAAATTCCACTGAATTCTCTTTTACCATTATTAATTCCTCACTTTCATTATAGAACAGTCATTGTGTTTCATTATACGTATGGCTTTTAAACGTGTCCACTTTAAAAAATTTCATCTATTAGAAAGTATTTGGTTTTTTTTATAAATTTTAATCCAGTACTGTTATTTTAATTTTAATTGATGATTGTTTACTTTTATTTAATACAATTTGAACTTTTTATGTAGTTTTAAATTATTAGTACATATTAACAAAACAAATAAAGACCTCCAATTTTTGAGGTCTTTACTGTGTTGAAATAATTAAGTATATGTAGATCTATTTTTCAAGGTCGTCAGTTTAACTAATTTTTACTTTCTTTTCTATCGGCTTCATAAATCGAGTGATATTGTTCAAAGATTTTGTTCCATGAACTAGGCGATATAAGCTTGTGATAACCGATAGTAATGTATATGGTTTGTATGCTAAGTATTTTGATTCCCATTTATTTGCAAATTTGCTTTTAAAAGTTAATAATCCTTTGAAGTTATAAATTGAGTTACCATATTTAAAGATCATCTTTGCAGATTTTTCGATGATTGATGCTTTTGAATCTTGGCCAACATTTGCTAACGGAGCCATTCCAAGGCTGCAGCTTTTAAATCCATTTTCTTTTGCCCAAAACATAATTGAAACAAAAAGCATATCCATCGTTCCATATGGTAATTCTTTTAAATATCTCATTAAATCGATTGTTATATTTTCGCCTTGAACCGGTAATGTCGCAAAAGCAATAACTTGATCATTTTTATCTCTTAGGATACCTATTGGAAAATTTGATACATAATCAAAATGAAATGAACCAACTGAAAAAGACAGCTCTTCTCTTCCATTTAGCCATACATCTGAAACTCCTTTTAGCTCTTGAAGTAGACCTTTAGAATGTCCTGGCATAGACACTTCAAATTGATATCCTTGTCGAATAAATTTGTTCCTTTTTGTTCTTAGTTTTGCTCCTTTTTTACCTGCAATTTCGAAATTTTCTAGTTCAACTATTGCTTCTTCACCTAATTTTAGTAATCGATAGCCAGCTTTTTCATATAACATTTTTGAGTTTTCATCTACTTGATAAAAGCACGGAATACATTTTATACTCTTAGAATAATTTTCAAACTCTATTAATTTTTCAAAAGAAATCTCTCCAATTGGATCACATAGAACAACTAATTTATTCCTCTGTTTACGGTAAACAAATGCAGATTTTTGATCTTCTGAAAGAAATACTTTTTTATCACCAAGTAATCCTAAATGTGTTAATGAAGTTCCACCATATGTTTGAATAAGTTGTTGAATAATCTCAATTGTAGTTTTATGATTTGATTCTTTTAAAATTTGTTTCATAATACCCCCAAAATAAAGAGTCAATTTTCTTTACAATTTCTATTTTACAAAAAATAATTCCTTGTGGATATCCATTCATTATTTTTTTTTAATAATCTATTATTTGGTAATATTTAACCCCTCCTGTATAATTCAATTTATTAAATATAATGGATGTGAGAACGAATGAATAAGAAGATTGGTTTTATTGGTTGCGGTAAAATGGCCCAAGCTATGATTGGTGGGTTAATTGATTCGAATGTAATTGAGAAGCAGCAAATTTATGTAAGTGCAAGGTCTAATGAAACACTTGTAAAAGTGAAAGATTTATATAATGTTCAAACATTAAATAGTAATATCGATTTAGCAAAGCAAGTTGATTATTTGTTTTTAGCAGTAAAACCTGATTTATATCCTACAATTATTGAAGAAATTAAAGAAGTTGTTACAAATAATACTGTGATCATTACGATTGCCGCTGGAATTACTTTAGAAGGTGTTGAAAAATCATTCGGTAAAGAAGTTAAAATCGTTAGAACGATGCCAAATACTCCTTCATTAGTTAGAGAAGGTATGAGTGCACTTTGTCATAATCAAATAGTTACCCATGATGAGTTAAGTGAAGTAATGGAAATTTTCAATAGCTTTGGAAAATGCGAATTAGTAAATGAAAAATTAATGGATGCGATTCCTGCAGTTAGTGGTTCTTCTCCAGCTTATGTTTACTTAATGATCGAAGCATTAGCTGACGGAGCTGTATTACAAGGGATAAAGCGTGACCAAGCATATAAATTAGCTGCCCAAGCAGTTTTAGGAGCAGCAAAGATGGTACTTGAAACTGAATTACATCCTGGAGAACTAAAAGACCAAGTTTGCACACCAGGTGGGGCAACAATAGAAGCGATTGCCGAATTAGAAAAACAAGGCTTCCGCTCATCTATTATTTCGGCTATGGAACGTTGTACTGAGAAATCAGTGTCTTTAGGTAAATAATCTTGGCAACAGTCTGATACTTAAGTTTTTGTACTTTATACAATCTGAGACATTCATATTTATGAATGTCTTTTTAAATGCAAAAAAACTGCCGAGTTCTACTCGACAGCCTTTTACCTCTTAATAGAGTTATCGTTATTATTTTGCAGCTTTTACAGCTTCGATTGCTGCTTCATAGTTTGGATGAGTTGTACCTTCAGCTACGTACTCAACGTAAGTAACAACGTCATTTGAATCTACTACGAATACTGCACGAGCTAATAAACGTAATTCTTGCATTAAAACACCAAATGCTTCACCAAAAGATGCATCACGGTGATCAGAGTATGTATGTACATTTTCTAAACCACTTGCAGCACACCATCTTTTTTGTGCGAATGGTAAGTCCATTGAAATTGTTAAAACTTCAACGTTTTCTACGTTTGATAATTCTTCGTTAAAACGACGAGTTTGTGCATCACAAATTCCAGTATCTACAGAAGGTACTGCGCTGATTAAACGTACTTTACCAGCTGAAGCTTCTAAAGTTACAGGGCTTAAATCGTTTGCTAATACAGTAAAGCTTGGAGCTTTTTCTCCTACTTTTACTTCTTGTCCAATAAGAGTTACTGGATTGTTTTTAAATGTTACAGATGCCATGATATTTCCTCCCAAAATTACAAAATGTTCACAACATTTATCTTACTGGAAGGAAACCTTGATTGCAATTAACTTTACTTAAATTTTGTATTTAATCTAAATTTGAATCAAAATCTTCCTCTTGATTATCTGAATCGTCTTTTTTCTTCATATATTTTTTTACTTTTTCTAACGCTTGAGGTGTTAAATCCATAAGCTTTTCAATTAAATGTGTATTTTGATCTAGGTGAAGTAGTTTAACACCATCTCTACTTACAATTAAAAATGCAATCGGAGTGATTGAGGCACCTCCACCTGTACCTCCTCCAAATGGATGTGGACTTCTTACTTCAGCTTCTTTAACACCATCTACTAAATGGTAATTTCGAAATTCACTTCCACCAGCCGCAAAGCCAACCCCTACTTTTGATACGGTTAAGATTAAGCTTCCATCTGGTGTTGAAATTGGATCACCAATAATTGTATTTACATTAATCATTGCTGATAAATTTTCCATTGCCGCGTGCATTAAGTCTCCAATAGGATGTTGACTCATTGTTAATCACCTCTAATTAGTTTCGATTGGATGTGTTGCTTTAAAGTCTTTTCTAGTTTTCAAATATGCTTTAAGTAATAATAGTCCCGCAAAGACTGCCTTTCGTACCGAAAATGAAAACCGTATCTTTCCAGTAGTTTCCATTATGGATGTATAATAGTTGGGCGTGATATCTATAGTTGGCGGATGATGTAATATCGTAAATTTCTTTAATAAGTTTTCAAAAATTCCGATCGCACTATAAGCTGTTCCAATAGATATCCCTGTTAAAGCAGAATTTCCGACACCGAAATGAATATGATAATTTAAATTGTAAATTTCTACAGTGTTTAAAAATTTTGTAATGATAGTATGTCCGTTGGAGTATAAATTTATGAAAAAATCAATTTGTTGAAAGACAGACAAATCCCTTTTTTTCTCTAAATCTGAAACGTCCTCCTTTACCTCTTTCGGTCTCTTTAAAGGAATCGTAAAGGTGAAACGCAATAGGTTGTTCAAAATAGACAGTTTAATATTCATAAATCGTTCTTCATTTGTATAAACAGATAGAATATTGACCTTCATATTTATAAAAAGTACGAAAAATATTAAAAGTATAACTACGATCGCAATAAAAATTAGAATAGAGTATATGTAAAGCAAGAAACCACCCTTTTTTGTATCAGTATGGGCAAACCAACTTCTGGATAAACAAAAAAGAATGGTAAAATTACATACCATTCTTTTCAACTATGTTGATCAATTCTAGTTTTTTGTTGATAACAACCAAAATTATCTTTTAACTTACCCCTGCCTTTTATAGACAATATTTCCTCGGCAAATAGTTTCACTACATTTTACATACAGTAGATCATCTTTTTCTAACTCAAATGGATTTTCATCAAATAAAATAAAGTCAGCAGTATATCCTTCTTTTATGAGACCTCTCTTGCCTTCTTGACGAAACGAAGCCGCACTATCAATCGTATAAAGTTTAATTGCTTCATATAGGCTAATTGCTTCCTCGATATTATATGCTATCTGATCCTTTGCTTTTCGAGTAACCGCTGTATATATCCCTTGCCACGGATTAATTGTATCAATCGGTGTATCTGAACCATTTGCGATAGCGATTGATTCATTTAGCAGTGTTTTAATTAAATACGCATATTCATTTCGGCTTTGACCTATACGTTCAACTAACCATGGATAATCTGCATATATAAATGAGGTTTGTACATCTACAACGATGTTTAATTCTTTCATTTCCTCAACTAATTTTGGAGATAAAAGTGCACAATGTATAAATCGATCAGGTAGCTGAGTTTGATTAGGATATTTTTTAACAACTTCAATGGCCTGCTTTACGGCTAAATCACCAATCATATGAAATGCGATTGGCAATTCATTTTCACGTGCTTTTTTTGTAATAACTTCTAATTTTTCTGGAGAAGTCACTTGTAGTCCTGTTGTACTTTGATCGTCGTCATATGGTTTTTCTAATAGTGCAGTACGACCACCAAATGAACCATCAATGAATGCTTTTACGCCTCCAAATGATACATTCTTATTACCTTTATGTAATCTTCCTTTGACTTCATCCAAAGTCGTATGATGAATTAATACATGAGTATGAAATGGAACTTCATTTAATAATCGCTCATATAAATCAATCACTAGATTTGCGTTTCCATAATATGATAAATCTTCTGTTACCGCTCCAACGATTCCGTATTGGTAACAATCTTTAATAGCGGAAATGATTGCTTTTGACAAATACTGATCGTCAGGTGCCGGCATCGCTTTTATAATTAAATTAACGGCTTCATCATACAATAATCCGTTCAAACGCCCATCATCAGAGCAACCAATTTGTCCTCCTTCGATTTGCATATGTTCACTTATTGTTGCATGATTAAGTGCAATAGAATTTACAAAGTAGACATGTCTACAAGTTCTTTTTAATACAATTGGATTTGTATTTGATAGACTATTTAAATCATCAATGCTGAATACTGCTGTTGATTCCCATTCGTTTTCATTCCACCCTTCCCCAACAATCCACTCATTCGGGCGTGCATCCTTTACAACTCTTTTCATTCGATTAAGCATCTCGTCATATGATTGGCACTTTGACAAATCAACACGATTCATCGCTTCACCATGACCAATTAAGTGTAAATGACTATCAATAAAACCTGGAAAGCCGATTTTTCCATTACAATTAATTTTCTCAAACTGTTCACCTTCTAAAAAAGAAAGTAAAGCTTCATATGTTCCTATTTTTAAAATTTGATCTTCTTCAGTAATGATTGAGTCTACAGTTTCCCCTTCGCGTTCCATCGTATAAAATAAACCATTATGCCAAAGCTTCTTCATTACATTCCACCATCCGTTCATTCATCTCGTTTATTGTTTTACCTAAAAACAAAAAAGAGGGAATTTCCCCTCATTTTAACATAAGTATTTAGTTAATTCGATTCACGCAATTGTTCCATCGCACGTAATTCTACTCGGCGAATTTTACCTGAAGTTGTTTTTGGTAGCTCTTGGACAAATTCAATTTTACGTGGATATTTATATGGAGCAGTAATTTTTTTAACGTGTTCTTGTAGTTCAGATACTAAGTCTTCTTGATTTGAAGCATTTTCAGTCAAAACAACAAAAGCTTTAACAACATTTCCACGTAACGGATCTGGACTAGCAACAACCGCACATTCTTTTACAAGCCTATGTTGTACTAACGCATCTTCTATTTCAAAAGGACCTATTGTATAACCAGAACTAATAATAATGTCATCACTACGTCCATCAAACCAATAGTAGCCATCTTCATCTTTCTTAGCTCGGTCACCCGTTAAATAATACTCACCTTTTCTCTGAGCTTTTGTACGTTCCATATCATTATAATAATGTTTAAATAATGCTGGAGAGCTTATATGTACTGCGATATGCCCCACTTCATTAACCCCGATTGGATTTCCTTCATCATCAACGATTTCAACTAAGTTTCCTGGAGTCGGGATACCCATTGAACCTACTTTTGCTTTAATATCCTTCATCGTTCCGATTAATAATGTATTTTCAGTTTGTCCATAACCATCTCTTACATCAACATTGAAATGCTTTTTAAATGTACGGATTACTTCTTGGTTTAAAGGCTCTCCTGCTGATACAGCACTCCTTAATGCTGGTAATTGATATTGATCTAGATTTTCAACCTTTGCCATAAATCGGTATTCGGTTGGCGTACTACAAAATACTGTTATATTTTGTTCCTTAAGCAATGTTAGGAAAGTATCTGCATCAAATTTCCCTTCATAAAAGAACCCTGTTGCCCCACTGCCTAATGTCGCTAAAAATGGACTCCATATCCACTTTTGCCATCCTGGTCCTGCAGTCGCCCATACAGTATCATCTTCAGTCACATCTAGCCAATTCGAAGCAACTGTACGAATATGAGCGTACCCCCAACTGTGAGTGTGTACAACACCTTTAGGATTGCCTGTCGTTCCTGACGTATAAGAAATAAACGCTAAATCATCACTTTTTGTTTCTACAGTTAATACATGAGCTCCACTAATTGCTTGGTCATTCAATGAAGTCCATACGGTTTGTTGATTATGAATAGTAAATAATTTATATTTTCCAGTTTTAGCAATATCGCTAAAAGTACCTATATATTCATCATGCGATACAATCGCTTTTACTTCACTATGTTCAAGACGGTATTGAATATCCTTAACCGTTAACATTTCAGATCCTGGGATTACAACACATCCAATTTTTAAAATAGCTAAATAAACTACATAAGTCTCAACACATCTTGGCATCATGACAAAAAGTTTGTCCCCTTTTTCGATGCCACTATTTTTAAATGTAAAAGCATATTGGTGAACTTGATTATAAAGTTCCTTATAAGTTAACTGATGGGATTCTCCATTTAGGTCAACCCACTTTAACGCCACTTTGTCGGTTGTAGCAAACTTTTCAATTTCCCAAACGAGATTATATACTTTTGGAGCGATTAGACTTGTACTGTTCATCTTAGTTAGTCCCCCTTTTGATCATTACTAAAATTATATTTTGAATTTTGCAAAATAGAATAATAATGGTTTCGTTACTTGTCTAGTCAATTCCTGCTATTTTTCGACTATTTTTCAGAAAATTTAAACAAAAACTCATAAAAAAAATAAACTACCTAAAAAAGATAGTTTATTTCATGATAAAAAGTGAATTAGGGTGAACTTGATTTTCACTACAGGATCCCGCTTTCAAAAGGGCTAGACCTAAACTTTCGTCACTTACCTTTCCAGTAAATCAATCACTTTCAACTGTAATACTATATGTACAAGTAAATGTTTCATTTGGATTTAAAATTTGAATACCAAGTTTATTTTTCATTTCTTTTACTGGGCCGATTTCATCTGCAATTCCATACCATGGCTCAATACATAGAAAAGGTGCTGTTTGTGTAGTCCATATTCCAACGTATGGAAACCCTTCGAAATCAACTTTGATTTTATTATTATGATTTTTCGAACGAATTGTCAGCACATTTTTATTAAGTTTTTCAAAAATTAATGCATCATCCTTAAACAAATCTCGTGTTAATGGTAATTTTTTAATATTTTGAGCGATTAGTTCTCTTTTACCACTTCGATATGGTCCTTCTAATTTAATTGTTTCTAATCTCTCTTCTTCTTCAAACTGTAAGTAATAATCCTCAAAAGTTTCATCTTCCTTTAGAGGTATGTTAAACGCTGGATGAGCCCCTATTGAAAATGGCATTGATTTCTGATCATTATTCGTTACAACATATTTAATAAAAACAGTATTATTTTCAATCTTATAATTAATATTTAATGAAAATTGAAATGGATATTTTAAAAGCGAGTCTTCACTACTGATTAACTCATAGTTGATATAGTCTTCTTTCAATTCAGTTAATTGGAAATCCATATCTCTTGCAAAACCATGTTGAGAAAGCTCATAGACTCTATTATCTATTTTATATTGATTATCAATTAATTTACCTACATTCGGAAATAAAACAGGTGCATGTCTCCCCCAATAAACTGGATCAGCATTCCATAAATAATTTAAATTATCTTTTTTTGTATAGATACCCGTCAACTCTGCTCCCTGTGATTTTGTTATAACTTTAATAAATTCATTTTCAATATATGACATGAACAGGTCTCTCCTTTAATTTTTCCCTTTATTATAGCAAAGTTAATCTTAAATATTAAATCAACCGAAAAGTGTATAACAAAATCTCCAAAATTTTAAAAATGGGTAAAGACAAAGTCCCAAAAATTCAGATTTCAGACTACCTGAAAACGTTTGCCTTTCGAGGCGCGAAGCCTGATGAGGAGCGGAGTTACCTTTGACGGTAATGAGCACCGCAGGCAGGCGAAGCAACGAAGAAAGCGAGCGTTTTACAGGTAGTCTGAGCAAATAGAAAAGAGGTAGGTTTTACCCTACCCCTTAATCCATAATTATTTAAATTTATTATCTTGAATATCCACCAAGGCTTTGTTCAGCCATTTGTACTAAACGCTTTGTGATTTCACCACCAACAGATCCATTCGCACGAGAAGTTGTATCAGCGCCAAGATTTACACCAAATTCTGTAGCGATTTCATACTTCATTTGATCTAAAGCAGATTGTGCACCATCAACTAATAATTGATTGCTACCTGAATTATTTCTATTTGACATGTGTTGTCACCTCCTTGTGAGTATAGAGTGTGATAAAACACATATCTTCATTCATATTTCTGTTGGTAATTTTTAGTAATTTTATAAAAGTGCGTCGATATCGATTTCTACTTCTTTTGTTGACGATTGATTTCGAATCATTTCGTTCTCAAAAATGATTGATTCTCTATTAACAACAGCTTCATTTATTAGTTCTGTAAAGTCAAAACGACTCTCATAGCGAGCCACTTTATCACGTTTTGGTTTTGTTGTTGGATTAGCTGGAGTAAAAATTGTACAGCAATCCTCATAAGGTCTAATACTGATATCATACGTATCAATTTTTTTAGCAATATCCATAATCTCTAATTTATCCATAGCTAATAGAGGTCTTAAAACTGGATAATTAGTTACTTCATTGATTGTATGCATACTTTCCAATGTTTGGCTCGCCACTTGACCTAGGCTTTCACCAGTTGCTAAAGCAAGTGCTTTACGATCAACAGAAACTTGCTCAGCAACTCTTAGCATAACACGTCTCATGATTGTCATTGTGTAGCTTGCAGGCATTTCTTTATGAATTGCTTTTTGAAGTTCAGTAAATGGTATAACATGTAAAGTCACTCGTCTACAATATCTAGTTAGTTTACTTGCTAAATCAATTACTTTTTGTTTTGCACGATCACTCGTAAATGGAGGACTTTCAAAATGAATCGCCTCTATTGATACGCCTCGTTTTAACAACATATACGCTGCTACTGGACTATCGATTCCTCCAGATAGTAATAACATAACTTTTCCGCCAACTCCAACTGGATAGCCACCTGCACCATATTCTTCTCCACAAGTAATATAAGTGGCATCATCACGTACTTCTACTCGAACAGCTACATCTGGCTTATGAACATCTACAGTTAAGTGTTCTGTATTTTGGAGTATATACCCGCCTAGCTCGCGATTTAACTGCGGCGTATTTAATGGGAATTGTTTATAACTACGTTGTACGTTAACTTTAAACGTTTTAACGCTATCACCAAGCTCGTTAATCGCTTCAAGAGCACCTACTTTAATTGCTTCTAATTCAGTATCAACTTTTCTAGCATAACTAAACGTATGAATCCCAAAAACTTCTTTTAAATTGGCAGCAACCTTCTCATGGTCTTCACCATTTAATTTTATATACATACGATCACGCGTTGCAGTGATTTTAATTTTTTCAAAAGCTTTTAATCGATTACGAACATTTTCTCTTAATATACTTGTAAATCGACCTCGATTTTTTCCTTTTGTAGTCATTTCTCCATAACGAATTAAAATATATTCTACATTCATGCTGTTACCTCATTATTTTATATAAATTTTTAATTACTTCTTTAATTATTTTATTAAACTGCTCTACTTCACCCATTGTATTTTCATAAGAAAGACTAATTCTGACAGCACTACTTGCTACTTTTTCGCTCTTACCCATACTTTGTAATACACGGCTTATCTCAAAAGTTTTAGAAGAACATGCTGATTTTGTAGAAATAAAAACATTTTCTTCAGATAGAGCATGGACAATTACCTCAGGCTTTAATCCAACAAATGAAATATTTATTATATGAGGAGCAAAATCTGATTTTGGTGAGTTCAACACAGCGTCATTCATTTCTAAATTTTGAATGAGTTCATTTCTCATGTCATATAAGTGGTCATTCATTGTCTTTTGTTTTTCTAGTGTGATCCTTAAAGCTTTTGCCATCGAAACAATTCCTGCTAGATTTTCCGTTCCTGAACGAATCTCTCTTTCCTGTGAACCACCTGTCATTAAAGACGATAATGTTACACCTTCTCTAATATATAAAATTCCAGTTCCTTTTACACTATGAAATTTATGACCAGAAATAGTTAATAAATCGATCGCAGCTTGTTTAATATTTAATGGTACTTTACCGATCCCTTGAACAGCATCAACATGGAAAAATACTTTTGGATAACCCTTTAATAATTGCCCAATTTCAGCTATTGGTTGAATTGCTCCTGTTTCATTATTTACATGAATTACAGAAACTAAAATCGTATCATCTCTTAGCGCATTTTTTAATTGGTCTACAGAAATAAATCCATCTTCGTTTGGGGATAAGTAGGTTACTTCGAACCCTAGATCCTCTAATTGTTTATATGCCTCATAAATTGACGGATGTTCAATTTCAGTCGTAATTAAATGCTTCCCTCTCGAGCGATGCATCATGGCAGTTCCTTTTATTGCTAGATTATTACCCTCTGTTCCACCTGATGTAAAGATGATTTCTGACGGCTGAACTGATAAAAGCTCTGCAATTTGGATTCTAGCCTTTGAGAGTAATTGCTCTGAGCGTCCACCAAGCTTATGGATCGAAGAGGGGTTTCCAAAAAACTGCTCTGAAACAGTAATATATGTGTCCAATACCTCTTTATAAGGTTTAGTAGTCGCACTATTATCAAAATAAATCATATTTTTTCCGTACCTCCATATTGCTTGAGTCCATTTTTCATTATATCTGAAAACAGACGAAACCCCTAAGATTTTCATCTATAGGGGTAGTGTGTACTTTTGTTCATTTAGTATTTCTTGTAATTTATCGATTGCACCAGGTTCAACTTTTTCAATTGAAACGGCAGCTTCTTCTAGAGCTTCGTTATATTGGAATTCTCTAAATAATTGCTCTGCCTTGTCCATTGACGTTGCCATTTGTACATTTTTACTTCTATAGCGATTTCCATATTGTATCACTTTTTCTACGAAATATCCTTGTTCAATCATATATTTCGTATCATTATAGCAATCACTTACAGTTGTTACTGCTTTTTCTAGTAAAAATGATACGTGCGTCATTTTTAATGGCTTTTTCTCTAATTCCAAATAAACAATTTGCATACTTTCTTGAGCATCTTGTATTTGTTTCATAGAAGAAACTGGCATACCAGGTAAATTAGAAATTTGAACAAGACGTTTGACCTCTAACATTAATCGTTTCATTTCAATTAATTGATCACGAGCTTGTAATTCATCTTTTCGAAGTGCTTTTAACATTTCAACATACATCAAATGAGATTCTTTAACATCTTCCATTTGGTTTTTTAGTAAATCTAATTCTTCTCTTATTACAGAAAATGCAAGATCTTGTTCTGCTACACGAATCTGCAATAATTCAAACCGTTTTGTAATGATACTTACTTGTTTTTCAACCATTTTTTGAGCTTGAGTATCTTCTTCACTTAATTCATAAATTTGCTGAACTAATTGAGTCTCTTCTTTTGTTTTTAAATTATCTTCTCGAATACTTTGAATTTCTTCTTGGGCAGTCCATATTTCTTTTTCTACTACAAATTTACTCTCTACTTCTTTTTCTAATAAATCATAAATTGAATCGACTTTTGCTTTCACAAATTCAAGCTTGTCATTCGCTTCTGTGATTTCTAGTTTTTTAATTAATTCGACACATTCGATGCATATTTTAGAACAATCAATTGTTTCATTTTCTAATACTTCAAAATCAAGCGCATATCCTTCTGCTTTCATTTGCTTTAAGCCATCAACTAAATTATGTATTTGAGAGGGCATTGTAGTAGAAGATTCAATATATAAATCCGGAATGATTTCCATATTTGTTTTCAGTATATGTACTTGATCAGCAATTTCTCTTACTAAGCCTCTTGCCTCTAAATAGTTTCCTTTTTCAGTTGTTTCATTAAATAATTGGACTTGTTGTTTGATTTCATCCATCTTTTGTTCCAACTGAGTTTCAGAAATTGAATATAGATGACGATGAGTTAATAAAAGCTTTCTTTGCTCTAGATACTCTTGGTTTAACATTTCAATATCCGAATTATTTTGTTCTTCACTACCTACTAAGTCGCTTACCTCATTTAGAATTTTTTCGACGCTTGATTCTGCTTCGGTTAAGCTTCCCTCAATTTCACTAATCCCTGCTTTAGCTTTCATGAAATGATATTTATTAATTGCCTCATCTATTACTGAGATCGAATCAGTTACTTTCGGTAAAAAAGTTGTAACTAGTTCATCCCAATCGGTTCTCCATTTATCAAAAAGCTCTTCCGTTTGGCCGGTCATATTTAAGGCCTTTAGCTTTGAAAGTTCATCCGTAACGGGCTTACTCATTAACTGCATTCTCCACGCTTCAAGTTCATCAAGCTTTTTGTATAAACGTTGTCGAATTGTTAAGGCTACAATCATTAATGCGATAACAATACCTATTACGACTAAAATTACATAGAATGTCATTGTCATTTTTCCTGATGTACCTCCTTTACTGCCATCTGAATCTATTTTAGTATCTATTTATTTGTACGTTAATTTCTGAATTAATAAATCGCACTTTATTTAGGTCATAGTTAATAATAACATGATAAAGTTGATTTTTGGCTTAATTTTTTCAATTTTTTCATATTTTTATCAAACTATAATAAATACTGTAAAAGCTTGTAGAAATTTCAGATTTTTAAGCAACGAAAAACGCCTTTTATTGTGATTTTTCACAATGAAAAGGCGACCATTTAGGATGATAGTTCTACTCGGTTAACTAGACGCTCATCCTTATCGATAAGTGATTCGATCCACTTCTCTACATACTCTTTGTATCTCTCAAAAAAATATAGATCATTTTGCTGTATATACAATACCTCATTTAAATAGCTTGGAAATAAGTACGGTGTTGAAAGGAAGGATTTTAGCTGGACGAAAAAGACTGAAAATGGCATCGTTAGTTTCGTATTAGATATACGAATGGCATCATAAATTTGAGTAAAAGTATAACGCTCTCTTGCTAAATAAGTCATCATAATTTCACGAATGAAGACAGAGTCGATTGTCAGTTCTCTGTAAAAAATCGAAGCATATTCCTTTTTTAAAAAGTAATAATTTAATACTTCATCAACAAGGTTCATTAAAATTAAATTTGCGTTTTTATCGTATAATGACAAACAATGTTTATCTAAAATTTCAACGTATCCTTCTAAAAACTCTACTATAATATGTTCAAGTAAACCTTGTTTACCTTTAAAATAATATGAAATCGTCGCAATATTTACATTTGCCTTTTTAGAAATATCCCTTACTGAAGTACCATGGTATCCATTAATTTTAAATAACGTAAGCGCTGTCTCGATGACTTTCTTCTTTGTTGCAAGTTTATCTTGCTCCATACTCGTCACCCTCTTTTACAACATCAATTCCTTTACTAATTAGCGAAATATTGATAATTTCCTCTACAAATCGGTCGACAAAATTACCAGTATTCTTTCTAAATATGCTATGATATTTCACATGAAATAGGGAAAGGGGTCTACAAATGTTTCAAAAAGTCGAATATTCAGGTACGAAAGAACAACAATATAATACTCTAACAGCTCAAGTAAAAGCTTTAATAGATGGTGAACATAACCTAATTGCTAATTTAGCAAATACATCTGCCTTATTAAATCAGTTTTTGCACCAAATAAATTGGGTTGGATTTTATTTAAAAGATGGAGATCGTAATGAATTAGTTTTAGGCCCATTTGTAGGTCTTCCTGCTTGTGTGCGTATACCATACGGCAAAGGTGTTTGCGGTACATCTGCCGAAACAAAAACAGTTCAAAGAATCGATAATGTTCACGACTTTCCTGGCCACATCGCTTGTGATGCTGCATCAAATTCAGAAATCGTTATTCCTTTAATGAATAACGGTGAAGTAATTGGAGTTTTAGATATCGATAGTCCTGAATTCAATCGTTTTGATGAAACGGATCAAAAATATCTTCAAGCAATCGTCAATTTAATTGAAGAAACAATCAGATAAGAAAATTTGATTTTAAAAAGGAATCTTTTGTGGATTTCTTTTTTCTTTATATAAAAAGTTAAAAACAAAACTGCCCTTGACTATTTTATACTATCTGGTTATAATATTTTTTGTGTAAAATAACGCAGCGTTGTAAGCACAGGCTTGATATTTATTTTGTTCCTCTACTGTTTAAGAGGTGTCATCGCGTAACTCTGGCTGCTGGAGCGAGGATACATGAAAGCAAAATAAACAATCTGGAGCTACACGAACGTTTTTATTTTACTCCAAAATAAAAACTAAAGGAGGAGACAATCAATGTCTCGTTATACAGGATCTACTTGGAAATTATCTCGCCGTTTAGGCATTTCATTAAGCGGAACAGGTAAAGAATTAGAAAAACGCCCTTACGCACCAGGTCAACACGGACCTAACCAACGTAAAAAATTATCAGAATATGGTTTACAATTACAAGAGAAGCAAAAGCTTCGTCACATGTTTGGTGTTAATGAGCGCCAATTCCGTCGCACTTTTGATATCGCTGGTAAATTAACTGGTAAACATGGTGAAAACTTCATGATCTTATTAGAAACTCGTTTAGACAACGTAGTTTACCGTATGGGTCTTGCTCGTACTCGTCGTGCTGCTCGTCAATTAGTTAACCACGGTCACATCTTAGTTGATGGCAAACGTGTAGACATCCCTTCTTTCCGCGTGAAAATTGGCCAAACTATCAGCTTACGTGAAAAATCACAAAACTTAGCTGTAGTTAAAGAAGCTGTTGAAGTTAACAACTTTGTACCTGAGTACATCACTTTCAACGCTGACAAATTAGAAGGTACTTTCAACCGCTTACCAGAGCGTTCTGAATTACCAGCTGAAATCAACGAAGCTCTTATCGTTGAATTCTACAACCGTTAATAACAATGCTATGTAAATAGCATTTATAAAACCCCTAGAAACGTTGATATATCAACACTTCTAGGGATTTTTTATATTTTGTCAACCAACACATAAATTATCTTGTACTAATTGAAATGTACAAGTCATATTTGAAATATTGCATTTCAAATATGATCTCACACTTATCGATGTAATGTGGTAAAGTTTTCATTGGATAATATATCCCAAAAATCATTTTGGAGGTAATAATGAAAACGCTAAATAAAGGAATTACTAAACATATTACTGAGAACAATGCCAAACATGTAAACTCTCAATCGAGTTTGCCTGCTCCACCAATTTTACAAGGTCGTGCAGTAAACGATGAGTATCCTCAAATGCCTGCACCAACAGTTGAAGGATTTTCTAATGAAGATGGTTCTGTTTCTGCATATATAAAAAAAGTCGGGAAAGACCAAGCTAAAAAATGTTTACAAAAACTTTAAAAAGTAAATTTGTGGCAATTAGTGCAGCTCCAGTAGCTTATTTACTTAGCAAAGGCTTAGATTTTGCATTAGATTATATGGATTTAGGTGGTAAACTAGCAAGTTTTATTGATAGTAAAGATAAAAAACCAAAGAATGGGTGGATTGATGTTTAAGAATACTAACGAAGTATTTAAATTTATCTTTAGTAATTTTAAATTCAAGACAGAAGTACTTTTATGCATCATTATAGGATTTTGGGGAGATTCCATTCTCAATAATCTATTCGATATGGACATAAGTACTTTATCACTATTTACTATACAATTTTTAAGTGCTGTTTTAATTATAGTAATAGGTAGATTTATAAGAAAGCTATTATAATGACAGTTTTAATCTTTAAAGATAAATTCTATTTTTTCAATTTACTCCGAGTTTTTTCTTCGCAGTTCACTACCATTTTTTTAAGTATCTATCTAACATTTTAAAATTTTTGCTTTTTTCTATACATCTAGAAGTACCTTTACCAATCCGTTCACTTAACTTACCACTCTTCTCTTAAAACGCTTTAACAACTACTAGTGTTTTCACGCCAAAAAATTTCAGTTGAAGTATAATTCAGAACAATAAAAAAGAACCACGCCGCTAGCTCTGTAGTGACCCCATAAAGTTAGACTGGTTACTTCAATTAGGCAGCCTGTTGGGCATGAACTCGGTATTTTACTGG
>NZ_LJIZ01000002.1:23226-100107 GCF_001420605.1 Bacillus sp. FJAT-25509 | reverse complement strand
GTTCAGTAGTAAATTTAGTCATAAAAAATGCACCTCCAAATGTTAGTCGTGTCTAACATTTGGGGTGCACTTCATATGAGGGCGGTTTTTTTTGCGTTCACCAGATTGTTAAATTTTGTACTAATTTTCGTCAAATGTAAAACAGAATATGATGGATAAATTTGCTAAGCTAAGTTTATTAGGAATTTCTAATGAAGTTTCTAAAAAAAAATTAGAGGAGGATATATTGTGTATTTCAAAAAAACATTAAGTATTTTATTATGCACAGCTTTTTTGACGGTGCCAATTAGCACAAATGCACAAGAAAAAAGTAATTCCACTTTGGAGGATATTGAGTATGGATTAGAAGAAAAACTATCTAAAGTAAATACCTTATTAGAAAAAGATGTTGGCATTGAATTTAATAGTAGGGAAAATTTTTTTAATGAGGTCAATCAAATACACATTGAAATTGAAGATTATTTAAAATCTTTGGATTCAGATAACTTTTATAATACACAAGTTCATATCGAGTTGATTGATAAACTTGGAGAATTAGATTTAAAAGTAGAGCAATACAGTAATAAAAATATGCTGCGAGCATCAAAAAGCTGGCGATATGGTGATATTCTTTATTATGGGATAGGTAATAATAATGCTGCTGGAGATAAATCATTAACAGGACATACTGCAGTATTATCAACAAAAGACTATTTTGTAATTGAAGCAGCTAGAACAAAAAATAATGGAGCAAAAGTTTTTCATTGGAACAGGGATAAATTGTGGAGTGGGGCTAGCGGCATTAAACAATATAAAGTAACAACTAAACTGGGTAAAGATGCAACAGCTACCGAAAGAAATAAAGCTGTTCAATTTGGTTTAGAACAGAAAGGGGAGCCATATGCTCTAAAAACATCAATTTGGTCTACTAATGCATGGTATTGTTCTAAGTTAACAAATGCAATGTGGAATCATGTCGGCTATAATTTACAATCATCAAATGCTTATACTATTGACGGAGTTATAGCGGTACTCCCTAGAGATATAATTGCTGACGCCAATGTTCGCCTTATTAAAAATTGGGGAAAAACATTACCTGGAAATTTGTAATAAATATCAGGTGATACTATGAAAAGAAAATCTACATTTTTATTGATGGTACTATTAATCGCAGGAATAATTATTTCAGCATTTTCAATTTTTAGAAATACAGAGTATGAAAACCGTACTATAATCAATGGAATTGAAAATTTCAAACCAAAATATCCCGATAAAAAAGAGAATTTTTTATTATTTTATCCAGCTGACCCAAGGGTTTCACAAGAATCTACCATTGTAAAAGAAGTGACTAAAAAGGGTAAAATTGTTCGAGAATACGCAATTAAGGATCGTGATTTTGGCAGAATGTTAATTCATCAAAAGCCAAATAACTTAAATAAATTATTTATATCATTTTTTGGAGACGCTTCAATAGATAACTATTTTTTTACTTACGATATGACAAAAAGAAAGTTCGATAAAGTAAATCTTGAGTATTTTAAATATCCTGTTGGAGTAGACCATATTCAACATTATGGTGAAGACACTTTGTTTCAAACAATTGCCTCTCATAAAACAGGTGATCAAAATATTGATCAAAAGACAAATGATTTCAATATGTCTATTTCAAATTATACATCAGAAAAAAGCTTCGAAACTGAATATGGATATGAGCCTAAATGGACACCCTTATTAGGTTTTAAAAATAAGATATTTTATGGAACGAGTGGAGAAGTTAATGAAAAGGAGATAAAAGTGTATCCTGGGATTGGTATTATAGACTTAGAAAATCAATTAATTCATTACGAATCACCAGAATCTAACGATGTTGACTTATTTCCTGTTTATTCAACTAAAGATCATGTCTATATAGTAAGTGATACAGGAAAATTGTATGTGTATAATAATGAACTTAAATATGAAGTTTTTGAACCCTTTAAAAATCTGCAAAAGCAGGATCTCTATTATTATCAGGAATTTCGACCAATAATGATTAATGAAAAAACTGCATTATATAATTTGTATAGTTATGAATATGGGAACACACTTGGACTCCTTACATTTGAACCAGTTCCAACTTTCGAGCCATTAAAAAAGAGCTATTTAAATAATAAGAATAATTACAAGTTTATTTATCAAGATATTGATAAGGAAGAAATATATGTTTTATCTAATAATGAAGAGAGTTATAAAGTATTAATATTAGATAATAAAACTTTGGATTTAAAAGTAGAATTTCCGGTTGAGTATGGTCATCTGCTTGATTTTATTGTACGGATTTAAAATAATATTAACTAATTTGTGACTGCGAATCTTCAATAGGAGATTCTTTTTTTTATAAAAAATAGCTAGTCCCCTTAAAAAACATAGTGGAACTTTCGAATTTTATCTAAAATTTAAAGTCATCAAAAACAATCATCAAAATTAATCTAGTCAATATATTCCACCCTACTGTTCAAATGAATACGTTTTCACAACTTGAGAGGTATTTTATGATGATAGTGGAGGTGTTACAGATGATTGAAACGAAAAAAGTGATTGATACAAATTTATCAGATGCCAAGACAAAGAAGTCATCTAAAAAATTAAGAGATTTTTTAAATTATCTTACGTTTGTAGGACCAGTAAGTATTGTTTTTGCAGCGATCGTGTTAACGCCATTTTTAATCGGCTTTTTCTATTCATTTACTCAGTGGGATGGTGTAGCTGATTCTGCTAAGTGGGTCGGACTTGAAAATTATAAATACATTTTTACGAAAGATACGGATTTTATCCATTCGTTTATATTAACCGGTAAATATACATTATTCGCTGTGATCTTAACCAATGTGATTGGTTTTGGTTTAGCGTTAATCGTAACGCAAGCATTAAAGACTAGTAATATTTTAAGAACAATCTTTTTCCTTCCAAATTTAATCGGTGGATTATTATTAGGTTTCATTTGGCAGTTCATTTTTAATAAAGGTTTAATTTCTATTGGACAATTATTACATTCAGACTTTTTACAAAGAGCACTTTTAGGTGAAGAAAAAGGTGCGTTCTGGGCAATTGTCATCGTGGCAGTTTGGCAAGGTGCAGGTTACATAATGGTTATTTATGTAGCGGCTCTGCAAGGTGTACCACAAGAATTAATTGAAGCAGCTCAAATTGATGGTGCAAATAAATTCCAAGTGTTACGCAAAATCATTATTCCAATGGTAGCACCAGCTGTAACAGTTTGTTTATTCTTAACAATTTCATGGTCATTTAAAGTGTTTGATACAAACTTATCATTAACTAATGGTGGACCATTTAAGTCTACTGAGATGTTAGCTTTAAACATTTACACGGAAGCTTTTGTAAATAACCGTTATGGATTAGGTGAAGCAAAAGCGATTGTATTCTTCGTAGTCGTAGCATTAATTTCAGTAATTCAAGTTTACATTACGAAGAAGAGGGAGGTTGAGGCATAATGCTAAAAGAACGATATACTGGCTTTACTTTTATATTAGAAATAGCGGCAATTATACTTGCTCTCATCTTCTTAGTTCCTTTTTATTATGTGTTAGGAAACTCATTTAAATCATTTGCTGATATTTTACAAAATACATCTTCGCTTCCAAAAAGCTTAGATTTTACAAACTATCAACAAGCAATTGAAGTCATGAATTTCTGGAAAGCGTTAATGAACTCATTAATCGTGACAATTGCTAGTAATGTTGTAATCGTCTTTTTCTGTTCGATGGCGGCTTATAAACTAGTTCGTTCAAAAAGTAAAATTTCAAATATCATTTTCTTTATCTTTGTAGCAACAATGGTTATCCCGTTCCAATCAATTATGATCCCATTAGTGAAAGTTGGAAGTACACTTCATTTAATGAATAGTCATTGGGGATTAGTAATCATGTATTTAGGTTTTGGGTCAGCATTATCAATCTTCCTATATCATGGATTTATTAAAACAATCCCAATTGAGTTAGAGGAAGCAGCAATTATTGATGGATGTTCACCGACTATGGTTTTCTGGAAAGTTGTTTTTCCTCTATTAAAACCAATTACGGTTACAATTGTTATCCTAAATACGTTATGGATTTGGAATGACTTCTTATTACCATCACTTGTATTAAGAGATATGGAGTTAAGAACAATTCCTCTTGCTACATTCTACTTCTTTGGAGCATATACAAAACAGTGGAACTTAGCGTTATCTGGACTTGTTTTAGGTATTACGCCACTATTAATTTTCTACTTTGCAGCACAGAAACATATTATTAAAGGTATTACAAGCGGTTCAATTAAATAGGGTGATTGGGTGGAAGCTATCAATATATTCCACCCATCATGTCAATATAGGCTATCTATAATTGATTGTTTTTGAATGTATAATGAAAGCGTATTCAAAATAAAGAATATTGAGACGGGGGTTTTTGGGATGAAAAGGATGCTAAAGGTAGCAGCAGCATTAACAACATCAGTAATGTTATTCTCTGCATGTTCTGGAGGATCTTCAGACAAAGGGTCAAATGATTCAAAGGATAAAAAAGTAACATTAAACGTATTCCAGTTTAAAGCTGAGATTGCGAAAGATTTAGAACAAATGGCTAAGGATTACCATAAGGAAAATCCAAACGTAACAGTTAAAATTCAAACTGTTGGTGGCGGTGCTGATTACGGTGCTGCATTAAAAGCTCAATTTGCTTCAGGTAATGAGCCTGATATCTTTAACAACGGTGGATTCCAAGAAGCAGTAACTTGGAAAGATAAATTAGAAGATCTTTCTGATCAATCATGGGTAAAAGACTTATATCCAGGAACTGAAAAACCAATGACAATTGATGGCAAACTTTACGGTATGCCAATGAACACTGAAGGTTATGGCTTTATTTACAATAAAGATTTATTCGCAAAAGCTGGTATTACTGAAGCACCAAAAACATTAAGCGAATTAACTGCAGCAGCTGAAAAGCTTAAAAAAGCAGGTATCACACCATTCTCAGTTGGATATGGTGAGTGGTGGATTCTAGGAATTCACTTATTAAATATTCCTTTCGCTCAACAGCAAGATCCAGATAAATTCATGGCTGACGTTAACTCTGGTAAAGTGAAAATTCAAGACAACGAGAAATTCAAACAATTTATGAAACTGTTTGATTTAACAATCAAATACGGAAATAAAAATCCTTTAACAACAGATTACAACACTCAAGTTACTAACTTTGCTCAAGGTAAAACTGCTATGATCCAACAAGGTAACTGGATTCAAGGTATGGTTGATGGAATCACTCCAAACATGAACTTAGGTGTGTTACCAATTCCAATCAACGATGACAAAGCAGCTATGGACAAATTACCAATGGGTGTACCAAATAACTGGGTAGTTAACAAAAACTCTAAAAACAAAGAAGAAGCTAAAAAATTCTTAGAGTGGATGGTTACTTCTGACACAGGAAAAAAATACATTGTAGAAAAATTCAAGTTTATCCCAGCGTTAAAAACAATTCAAGGTAAAAACTTAGGACCAATCGCAGACGACTTACAAAAATACTCTGCTGAAGGTAAAACATTATCTTGGAACTGGTTCAAATACCCAGATGGAGCTACAAATGAGTTTGGTGCATCAATGCAAGCTTACGTTGGAAAGCAAAAATCTGCTGACGAAATGTTAAAATCTCTTGAAGATACTTGGATGAAATTAAAGAAATAAATTCTTAATTCGAGGCTTCCCTAAAAATTCCTCTATAGATTAAGGTAACCCACAAGGAATAATTTCCTTGTGGGTTTTTTATCTGTAATAGAGGTGTCTTTGACGGCTTTATGTTATTAATAACTCATGAATAAAACTCCTTACTTTATTAGAAAGTAAACCTTCAATTTAGTTCACAAAGTGTTCTGATTCAAGCTTTGTTTCTTTACCAAAAATTACTAATCCCGTGATATAATTTTATTATTGAATTAAAGAAAGTGAATTGAAAAAATGATATTCAATATAAGGTTTGAAGAATGGGAAGAATGTTATTTTCGAAAAATAGATATTGATGAAGTTGGAGAATACATGCCTCCTCGTTGGGTATTCAATTTTAAAAAAGAATTTGATGAAGAATACGAGATTTTTTCCTTAGAAACAAAAAGGTTTCCTGGTATGGCTCAAGGAATTATTGCACTTAAGTCCAGTCAAGATGATTGTTGCGTATATCTTAAATCTGTAGAGACTGCTGATTTTAATAAGTATTATAATATAGGCAAAATAAGTCATGGAATGAATCATGATAGGGTCTATGAAGGTGTCGGTTATAACTTGGTAGCTTTTGCATGCCAGTATAGTATAGTCCAAGGCTTCGAAGGTTATATGTATTTAGTTTCCAAAACAGATACAATTCCTTTTTATACAGGGCTTGGAGGAGATCAATTGTATGAAGGTAGTCAAACAATAGTTTTTCAAGAACTTGTAGGACAACGTTTGGCATTAAAACATTTTCCGGGAGGTGAAATACAATGGCTAAAATAGCTAATGCGCTTTCAAGTTTTAAGGTGTTTTCTAATAGAATAGCTGGGCATACTGATGAAAAGGTGAGTGATGCTATGCATGATGAAATGAGAAAGTTCGAAAGAGGATTTCCTGACGGAGTTTATGTAGAACCAAACCGCACAAGTGAACCTAAAGTAAAGGTTAAGGCATTGTATGAATACTGTAGGAAAAAAGGATTAAATCCTAAAGATTTGACAGATAAAGAAAGAGAACAGTTTCTTGTTTATGAATGAGAAAAATAACTTCTTTATATAGTTGTAGATATCCACGAGGAATCAATCTCCTTGTGGATTTTTGTTTTGGAGTATAACTCGATTGCATAAGGTTCACAAGTCCACAAAACATTATTTAAAAATCACAGAAATCCACACTATTATCACTAGGAAGATTTAACATCATTTTTAAAGTACTACCAGTATCTGCATAGCCGAAAGTCATAATATTTGATAGTTCTTTTTATGGATTGTTTTATCCTTATAAAGGTGTTATTCGTTCTTTAACTCTGATAAACTAGATATAAGAAAGTGCAAACGTTTCCGCAAAGGATGTTATCATGAAAAACAGTATTAGAAGTAAGCTGATCACCTTATTATTAATCGCAACTATTATTCCATTTGGCTTATCGATTATAGCAAGTTATTTTTATACGAAAAACACGGTTACGAAGGAATTTGTAAATACGAATTATGATTTATTGAAGCGTAGTGGAAATGATTTAATGAATTATTTTAATGAAATTTACGGTATTCCATTGTCCATTTATAGTAATAGACCGTTTTTGTCGGTGTTAGAAAATGGTGCTACAGCTTACATCGAACAAAATTCTGCTGAAATTCAACGGAGTTTACTAGGACTTTATTTTTCAAGAAGAGAGATCGAGCAGTTGCATTTGTATTTAACAAAGGGTAAGGACGATTACACCGTATACAACGCAAAGGTGAGTAGTCGAGGGAAAATGTATAATTTCAATCAAATTCCCACATATAGAAATTTAAGTTTTTCAAGGGACTCGTATTATATTCAACCGACTCATCCGATTCAAAATTATAATAATTTATCGGATTTTCGAATTGAGCCAGTTAAGCAAGTTGTATCATTTCATTATTTTTTAAATAATGTTACATCCGACCAGTGGCTTGGCTTTTTATCAATCGATATTGAATTAAGTAGAATTAATGAGATTTTTGATCGTATTTATAAAAAGGGAGAGGAGCATCTTTTCGTTGTTGGCGATGGGAATGTTGTTCTTTATTCATCTGAAAAACAACTGATTGGTAAAAAGTTAGAAACAAAATGGTATAAAAAAATTAGCTCGGATCGGTCAGGTGAAACTAGTTTTGAATGGAAGGGAAAGGATTTTAGCGGGGTCTATGTGTATGACAAAATAAAAAGCAGCAATCATCAACAATGGACAATCATTAAAAGTATTCCTTATAAGAATCTCTATCATAATTCGAATCAATTATTGAAAATTACAGTTACACTCGGGGCGATTTCAGTCTTATTAGTCATCATTTTAACTATTATCGTATCATTCAGATTTACACGACCAATTCGAATCTTAATTCGAGATATGCAGCGAATCGAGAAGGGAGAACTTGCCGTTTCTTTTGATACGTTAGGAAATGATGAGTTTGGTCAGTTAGGTAAACATTTTACTTCAATGGTCGAAACGTTAAATGATTTATATATAAAAGAATACAAGCTTCAAATTGAAAATAAAACGAATCAATTAAAAGTACTTCAGTCTCAAATTAATCCGCATTTCTTATACAATGCCTTGCAGTCAATTGGAACTCTATCATTAAAAAATGATGGAATTAAAGTGTATCGATTAATTATGTCACTTTCAAAAATCATGAGATATAGCATGAAAAATAATGAAGATTTTGTAGCGCTTAAGGATGAATTAAACCATATAAAAGATTATTTATCGCTTCAAAATGAACGGTATGATGGCAGATTTGTTTATAACCTGGAAGTGGATGAAGGGTTAAACAAAGTAAAAATGCCAAAAATGATTTTACAGCCAATCGTAGAAAATTTCTTTAAACACGGCTTTGAAAAGCAACAAAAGCTTGGTGAATTAAATATTTCGATTCATAGACAACTAGATGATCGTTTAAAAATAGTCATTGCTGATAATGGTGAAGGTGCATCAGAAGAGGAATTAGAAATCATCAATTCATCGCTGTCAGAAGGTGGATTAAATACTAACGAGAGTATCGGTTTAAAAAATATTTCTGATCGCATTCAATTCTATTATGGTAAAAAAGCAGAAGTAAAAATAGAAAGTGTGAAGCATGAAAACTTTGTTGTAACGATAATCTTACCGATTGAAATGACAAGAGGAGAAGTTAATCATGAAGGTTCTACTAATAGATGACGAAAAGCATGTACGAGAAGGTGTAAAACTTCTTGCAGAGTGGGATGCAATTGGAGTTACTGAAATATTAGAAGCAGAAAATGGAGCGATCGCGCAAGACATCATTCTAAAGGAAAGACCGACAATTATATTTACTGATTTAATGATGCCAGAGTTAGACGGTAGAGGATTATTAAAATGGCTTCATTCAGAAAACATTAATTGTAAAGTAATCGTTGTAACGGGATATGATGACTATCATTATATGAGAGAAGCTATTCAGTTCGGTGCGTCTGATTATTTATTGAAACCAATTGATCCGGATATATTGAATGAAACTTTAGTAAAAGTAGCTTCAGATTGGAATGAAAAAGAAAAAGAGAGAATTGATGCATTAAATGATTTTCGTTTGCTTCAGGAAGTTTTACCTGTTTATAGAGATAAACAATTAACAAATGCGATTTACGATAAAGAATATAATCAGAACATGTTAAACCAATTAGGATATGAAGAAGGTCAAACTTTACATGTATCTTTACTAAAATTACGAAATCTAGAGACATTCAAAGATATTTGGCCAGAGGATTTATGCTTCTTTGCCCTTTTGAATATTGTAAATGAAGTTCTTCAAAACCAAAATGGAGGAATTGCGTTTCGTAATTTACAAGGTGCGAAGGAGATTTGTTTACTATATTGGGGCGAGCAAGTCACTGACAGTATTCAACATATTGCTAAAATTTTATCGACAGTTGTGCCTTTTCCGTTTCATTTTGCGATCAGTAGGAAGTTACCAATTGAGTCGATCCAGTCTGGGTACGAAGAGGTTGTAAATGTCCTACAGCATGTAAATATTTTAGAAAAGCGAGATGTGCCAGTTTATTCTTATGAAGATATAAAAGGGTATAATCCGATTAATCTAGTAGAAATCATCAACTTATTTGAACAAATGGTTGAGAAGCAGGATATTTATATTTACGATGAAGTCATTCAACTTTTTAGTAAACGAATCGCACAGAAGAATTATCTTCCTTTTGCACAGTTACTTTCATTGCATCAGGAGTTTTTAATCTTCTTAAATCACTGGATTAATAAACTTTCGCTTCAAACCATTCAAGAAGTGAATCTAGAACTGTTCTGGAATGCAAAAGGGCATTTTGAAATTGGTGATTATGTAGCGACTCAAAGAGAAAGAGTGCAGTCGATTATTCAAGAAAAAAATCAAACAAATCAAGAACTGAATAGTATTGAAGCAATCGCAAATTATATTCAACTGAACTATGCTGAAGAGATTTCACTTCAGGAGTTTTCAGAGAAATTTTATTTAAGCCGTGAATATATATCCCGTAAGTTTAAACAAATTTACGGTGTGAATATATCAGATTATATTGTTTCAATTCGGATTGAAAAAGCGAAGGAATTATTGAAGTTCCCGAATTTGAAAATATATGAAATAGCTGGGAAAATTGGCTATCAAGATGATAAATACTTTCGAAAAGTGTTTAAGAAAATCGTTGGGATGACCCCGAATGAATACCGAAATATGAATGAGTAGTCATTATTTAGTAAAAAAGTTGCAGGAAATCTTTGGGAACTGGGGAATAAGTAATTAGATATTTATTCTACGCTTTTATTCTATGTTTTCGGGGGATTAAAAATGGAACAGGCAGTTGAAAGAGTTTTTACTAAAGAGATTTTAACGAATGCAGCATCACAATTTGGTATTACAGTAGAAGAAAAACCAGTCGGAGAGTTCGAGAACTATCTATTTAAAGGTAAGTTGGCAGATGGAACGGATCGCATTTTACGATTAACGCATTCATCTCATCGCTCAAAGGATGAAATTGAGGCAGAACTTAAGTTTTTACAATATGCAAGAGAAAATGGAGCAAATGCAGCAGGTTCTTTAACTTCTTTGAACGGTAATTTAGTAGAAGTTCAAAATGCAAGTGATGGCACCAGTTTTTACGCATCAATGTTTGAATGGGCAGATGGTCAATTAGTTGATCGTACAAACCCAGCGGTGTGGAATGATGACCTAATGTACACATGGGGAAAAACGATCGGAAAGCTTCATGCGTTAACAGTTGATTATCCTGTTACAAATCATCGTGAACATTGGGACGAAGAAGCTTATTTGAATGAAATGTTAGCTGATGATGAGCTTGGTATTTATACGAAGGAATTAATAGAAGAAATCCAAGCTTATGACAGAAAGAAAGATTCATATGGATTAATCCATAGTGACTTACATCTCCAGAATTTTTTCGTAAATGACAAAGGTGAAATAACGGCTTTTGATTTCGATGACCTGCAATATAATTATTTCATTTCAGATATCGCAATTGTTCTATATTATACTGCTTGGGGTAGTAAGGCATCATTCGAAGAAAAATCGAATTTCGCAAAAAGACAGTTAGAAATCTTTCGAAAAGGTTATGAAACCGAATATGTTTTAGATGAAGAATGGTATAACCGAATTCCTTCATTTTTAAAATGTCGTGATATTACGCTTTACCATGTATTGAATATGAAATATGAAGAGAAAACGCAAAGAGTTATTGAACTTTGTGAAGAGTTAAAAGAGCGAATCATAAATAAGAAATCAATCATTGATCTTTAAAATTACAGTAAACAAAAAGCTACGATTCAAATACGAATCATAGCTTCTTTTTATATTTAAATTGGGGGGCGAGTAAGGTTATTTATGTGTAGCTTCTTCTATTTTAGTAATATTGCTCTCATATAGATCATCTTGTAATGGAATATAGCCAACTTGCTCAGCTAAAGTTTGAGCATTTTCATTGGCAAATTTCAAATAGTCCAATACGACAGGACGTTTAAGTGAGTTTATATTTACATATGTGTAGAGTTCACGAGAAAGTACGTAAGTCCCGTTTTTGATTGTCTCTTCAGTTGGTAAAACTGCTTTACCTGTTTTAGGATTAACAATTGGTACGATTTTTAATTGATCTTTGTTTTCTTCATAGTAAGCATGACCAAAGTATCCAATAGCGCCTTTTTCACTAGCAACATCATCGACAAGATTTTTGTCATCTTCAGACGTTTGAGCATCTTTCCGTTCGCCAGCTTGATTTAAAATGGTTTTATTAAAGTATTCGTAAGTTCCTGACTCAGTACCAGGGCTGAAGAATTTAATTTCTTCCTTTGGCCAAGCAGAGTTTAGTTCGTTCCAAGTTTTTATTTTACTTTTTACTGAAAATAACTTTGCTAATTGTTCAATTGTTAATTGATCCACAAAATCATTGTCTTTATTTACTACGACGGATAGACCATCATAAGCTAATTTTAATTGAATATAATCGATGTTATTTTGTTTAGCGATTGTAGCTTCTTCATTTGATATTGGACGAGATGCGTCGTTTAGATCTGTTACACCATTTGCGAATTTTTTAAAACCATCAGTTGTACCACTATTACCTATTGAAATAGTTACCTCGGGTTGTGCAGATCTATATTGTTTCGTTATTGTTTGCATTATCGGGAAAACGGTAGATGAACCATCGATTAGTATGCTACCAGTTAATTGTTTTTCAGATGTACTTGAATTAGGATGATAGGCAATTCCACAAGCTGCTAAAGATAATATAGCTGTGATTGCGACAACTAATATAATGACTTTCTTTAGTTGCATCTACAGTTCCTCCCCTCGTTGTTTTTGCTACATTTCTTACAATATCCCACAAAGATTAACTTGCTTTTAACGCTACGTAAAGAATTTGTAAAGGTATAGTGAAAGTCCCCCTTTTTTGTTAATAACCAATTAAAATGACCGTATAAACAGTAAAAAATGGGAGAGATATAAGGTGGAGCAAATTGTCATCATCCAAGATCAAAACGAGATTGAACATGTGCTTCAACAAAGTAAACAATTCGGATTAATTAAAATCAGCACATATCGATATGGAGAGTTTAATGAAGAAACACATTTAGGTTTCTTAAAAGGTTGCATAGTATTAATGAAAAGCCAAGTTTTGGACGAGTTTATTCCATTGATAATGAGAATAAGACGGATAACAGAAATACCGATCATATTATTAGTTGAAACTTATGATTCATACGAAGCAGCAATATGTATTGAAGCTGGAGCGGATCAATATGTTAAATATCCGATTCATCCTAGAGACTTGTCCGCAAGAATAAAATCAGTTATGAGGAGGGCAGGCAATGAAAAAAATGAAGAAGACAGAGAAAAAGTTTTAAATTTTGGAGAAATTTCCTTCTATTTAAATCGAGAAGAGGTTTATAAAAATAAAATTAGGATCGAATTAAATGGTAGGGAATACGCAATTTTACTTTTTTTAATAAAAAAAGCTGGTTTCATTGTAACGAGAGAAGAATTAATGGAAGTAATATCTGTTTATAAAAACAGAAGATTAATCGATATTTATATTCATAGTTTGCGACATAAAATCGAAGAACTTCCGAATTATCCTAAATATATTAAAACGATTAAGGGGAAAGGGTATCGGTTTGAAACGCTTGTTAATTGAACACGTGTGTAAAAAGCTAGGTGCATTCTTTTTTAAGGATGACATTTAGCTTTTTTATTTTTATATGGCAGAGCTTTGGGGAGAGTAGGGAATACGTAATATTATGTTTTTATTTAAAAAGCAGTTTTCTGTAATAAGAGACAACTTTTTTTATTAAAATTAAAAAAAATTTATTTTTCGTATAAACCCAAATAGACCAAAAAACTAAGTTAAAAGCGGGTGGATTTAAACGCTTTCTCAACTTGAACAACAAAAATACCTAATTTGTTTTTAGCATATTATGGTAAAAATAAAATTTTAATATAACAAAAAGATGCGTAGTAAATACTCTTTTTTAATTTTTTTGTCTCAATTTGAGGAATATAGTCGAAGAAGTAGGGCTTTTGTTGTCTTTTGTAAATTCGAAAAAAGAGGATATATAAGTAATTAGATACAGCAATAACGATAGAAAAATTGGCAAATGAAAAAGCTAGGTGAATCCAGATAAGGATGTACATCTAGCTTTTTATTTTATAAGTGCAGTAAACCAAACTTGTAAGATCTTACTCAGCGTGATGTAACATATAAGTATACGCCGTGTCGAAAAGGTGCTTTAAATCAGCATTCGTCATGAAAACTAAGTCCTCAAGTGAAAATCCATTTGTTAATTCAAAAAATTGAACCATGTTTTTACGCTCTTCTCTCCTAATTATTAACAACATTCCCTTTGATTTAGAATGACTAATTTGTTTTCAATCTGTTTTAATGCAGTGTATTTATATTTTAACTATTATATAACAATAAAATTAAAATATGCTAGAGATTTTTACTGAAAAAGTAAAAAAGATAAATTAATCATTTCATTAATTATTATTCAAATTACAACGTATTAATTATTCTAGAAAAATATCTAATATTACAATTTTCATTAATGAATGTAACAGAAAAAGACCAGTTTGTAAGAGTTTCAATAAGTTAGGTAAAAAATTCGACAAAAAGCGATATTTTATGGTAAATTTAACTAAAACTTCCTATTATAGGTTAATTTCTACTTAACTTTTTGTTAAGTAATTGTTATACTTGGCATTGTTGAATCTGAGAGTATATTTTAATAGAATAATAAATGGATTACAGGAGTCATTAGCTATTTATTTATACCCCCAATTTATCAATCTTCAACTCAACTATTAGTTAACCAAAAAGAAACAAATGATTCTTTGATTTATCAGAATAATCAAATACAAACAAATATTCAATTGATCAACATACAATGTCGTTATTAGGAGTCCATCTATTTTAGACGAAGTTATTAATCAATTAAATTTAGATTGTACAAATGCATGAACAATATGATGAGATTCTGTTTGATGCTCCGAAAGTACCTCTGACAACTAGCGACTAAGCAGATCATTACCAGTCATCACACACTTGTGAAATGATTTTTTGCATCAGTAACTGCTAACAATGAGTGTGAGGAGGGGTTAGATGCCCTATATTATATTTAGTTTAAAAGAAAATAGAGTTTCTTCTTGTGTATTTAATCACATGAGTGTAGAAGTGGAAACTTTATTCATTTGGGGAAGGAAAGCAATGGAGGGAATTTGGAAATGAAGAAAGTAAGAAAAGCAATTATACCAGCAGCGGGTTTAGGGACACGCTTTTTACCTGCAACAAAAGCAATGCCAAAAGAAATGCTACCAATCGTAGACAAGCCAACAATTCAATACATTGTTGAAGAAGCAATTGAATCAGGCATTGAAGATATCATTATCGTAACAGGTAAAGGTAAACGCGCAATTGAAGATCATTTTGATTTTTCATATGAGCTAGAACAAAATTTATTAGAAAAAGAAAAATATGCGTTATTAGAACAGGTTAAAGCTCCATCTAATATTGACATTCATTACATAAGACAAAAAGAACCTAAAGGATTAGGTCACGCTGTATGGTGTGCGCGTAATTTTATCGGCAACGAACCATTTGCGGTATTACTTGGTGACGATATTGTAGAAGCTGAAACACCAGGATTAAAGCAGCTAATGGACCAATATGATAATACATATTCTTCAGTAATTGGTGTTCAAACAGTACCAGAAGAAGAAACGCATCGATATGGCATTGTTGAACCAATTATGCAAGAGGGTAGAAGATACGAAGTAAAAAACTTTGTCGAAAAGCCAGCACCAGGTACAGCACCTTCTAATTTAGCAATCATGGGTCGTTATGTATTTACACCTGAAATCTTTATGTACTTAGAAGAACAAAATATCGGTGCAGGTGGAGAAATTCAATTAACGGATGCCATTCAAAAATTAAATTCAATTCAACGAGTGTTTGCATATGACTTTGAAGGAAAGCGTCACGACGTTGGTGAAAAATTAGGGTTTATTAAGACAACAATTGATTTTGCATTAAAAAATGAAGACTTAAGAGAAGATTTATTGAAGTATTTACATGACATGTTAACAGTCAATATTAAATAAGATAGATGATTAGATTGAAAGCAATGAGATTTGAACAAGCAGAATATGCTTCTAAAGCCATTCTTATCGAAGGAAACAATTGAAAAAGAAGGATCTATTTATTTACTAAGCGCTTAGTGGATTTATCTGGCGCTTTTTTGGGTCTTATACTACTATTACCAGTTCATATGATTATTGCTATTATTTTAACGTTAGAAGATCCTAAAGGTCCAATTTTCTTTTTTTTAACTCCGGTAAAAATGGAAAAGAGTTTATTCAAAAAAAGGATGGGAGATTTTTGGCGTGACAATTTAATCTGCCCATCCATAAATAGTTGAAACATTGTATTTTTTTATTTACCCAATAATAGGGACTTGACTAACAAGAGGGATGAACAAAATGAAAAGACAACGGTACACTGAAAGCAATATGGAACCATTACCAAGAGTGCATGAAAAACCATCCACTGCAAAATTGACATTGAATCGAATCTATATTTTGTTTACGATTGGATTTTGGTTGCTTTATGTAGCATCCACAATTTTTGATCAACTGCATAATGGGAATGGTAGTTTTAAACAAGTCGTTGAAGCGGGATTATATATCCTGATTGTTACGACACTATGTTTTTCCGCATTGATGTATCTTTATTCTAGACAAGGGGCATTGATCCGCTTTAAAGAGCATACTCGGATCCCACGTGAAACCTTATCTGCTTATTTTTCTGAGAATCAACCAGGAATTACTGTTTTGGTTCCTTCGTATGATGAAGAGGTTGACGTTATTCGAAAAACATTACTATCAGCTGTTTTACAAGAATATCCGACAATCGATGTACAACTTCTGATTGATGATAAGCCGAATCCAACAGATCCGCAAAAAAGGGAAAAATTGCAAGCAACTATGAATCTTGCAAAAGAAATTACAGAGCTTTTGGAAGTCCCTTATACTAAACTAGCAAAAGCTCGTGACGATTTTGAAGAGACTTATAACAAAACTGGGGAAATCTCTTCTTCTACTTTAAATGATTTAATAAAGCAATATAATTATGCTGCCAAATGGATTAATAAATTTGCTGATGATGAACCAGATGAGACTCATGTAGATGATTTCTTTAATAATCAAGTTTTAAGAGATTTAGCTAATGAATTAACCGTAACGGCAGTAGCATTAGAGAAATCCTCAAAAGAAAATTATGGCATGAGCTATGAACGAATCTATCAGTTTTATTCTCGATTAGTATGGATTTTCACCGGAAAAGTAGGGTATTTCCAACGAAAACAGTTTGTTTCTTTATCTGATGAAGCCAATAAAGCTATGAATCTTAACTCTTATATTGATTTAATGGGAGGGAGTTACAAGATTCGCCAAACACCAGCTGGTAAAGTATTGCAGAGAGTATCTTCTGAGGCGGAAGCAGATTTAGTCATTCCAGATACTGAATTTTTACTAACGCTCGATGCCGATTCTATTCTGCTAAAAGAGTATTGTTTACGTCTTGTATATCTATTGAATCAAGAAGGAAATGAAAATGTAGCTGTAACACAAACTCCTTATTCTTCTTTCCGTGGATGTCCAACTCGAATCGAACGAATTGCTGGTGCTACAACAGATATTCAACACACTTTACACCAAGGAACAACGTATTATGGCGCGACCTTTTGGGTAGGGGCGAACGCGGTCATCCGAAAACGTGCGATCGAGGATATTGCTGAAACAGAATATGTAAATGGATTTAAGGTCCGCCGTTTTATCCAAGACCGTACAGTAATTGAGGATACGGAGTCTAGTATTGATTTAGAAAAAAATGGTTGGACCTTGGCAAATTATCCGGAGCGTTTGAGTTACTCAGCAACTCCACCAGATTTCGGTTCTCTAGTCATCCAACGTCGTCGTTGGGCCAATGGTGGATTATTAATTATGTCGAAACTATTTGCTACTATTCGTCAACGCCGTCAGGAAGGGAATCCAATCAAGTTAATGGAAATCGTGTTGCGAGTCAATTACATGGCATCGATTGCTTGGTCTAGTTTTGGCTTAATCTTCCTTTTAGCCTATCCCTTTGACGATCGTTTATTGAGTATTTTTATTGTTGGTGCTGCTGTCCCTTACTTTACTGCAATGGCGAGTGATTTAAAATACAATCGTTATAAACGAATGGACATCTTCCGAATTTATGGTCTTAATCTAATCTTGTTGGCTGTTAATACGGCTGGAGTGCTAAAATCGATCCAACAGATATTAACAAGTGAAAAAATTCCTTTTGCACGAACGCCTAAGGTTAATGATCGAACTGGCACGCCAACACTTTATATCTTAGCGCCGATCATTATTATTGCTTACTCTGTTTTTATTTGCTGGCGCTCTTTCATGCTCGGAAATTGGCCGAATGCTATATTTTCCTTTTTTAACGCCTTTACTTGTGGGTGGGCTGCATTAACATTTATCGGACCTGTCAATATGCTTGTGGATTTAATTCATAACTTTAAAGATTGGATATTTGTAGAAGTAAAACCTAAGCAAACTGAAAAAGCTGAAAAAGATCAATCAGAAATCAATTGGCAATCGGTTTTATACTATGGTGATGAGAAGGGGCAAACAGAAGTTCCTTTAAGCATATCACTTGGTAAATGGGAAAATACAGAGACAACTGAAGTTGAAGATAAACATAATTTCAGCAATAAAAAAATAGGATGAAAATAGATTATGCAAAATAAAAAGAAATTGTCAATGCCGCGTTTAATGTTGGTATGTTTAGTTGTGGTAGCTGTAGGAGTTAGTTATTTTTATCGAGATAATATAGTCGTAGTTAGTAAAATAGAAAAAACAAAAAAAACAGAAAAAACAGCGGCAGAATCAAATCCTTGGTTTGCCCCTTATGTCGATGCTACACTGACACCGCAATATGAATTTGAAAAAATTGATGGTAATGTTGTGCTTTCTTTCGTAGTAGCTAAGGATAAAAATAGTGCTGTTCCTAGTTGGGGAGGCGCCTATTCGTTGGATCAGGCATCTGATGATTTAGATATAGATCGACGAATTGCTCGCCTACGACAAAAAGGAGGGGAAGTCATTGTTTCATTTGGTGGCTTATCCAATTCAGAATTAGCAATTACAACAACAGATGTTGGAAAAATAAAAAATGCATATGCTAAAGTTGTAAAGCGTTATGATCTGAATACGATTGATGTGGATTTAGAAGAAGAAGGATTGAGAAATAAGCATGCTGCTAAACTTCGTGGGGAAGCTTTGGCAAAATTGCAGCAAGAACGGAAAAAAGATAAAAAAGAGTTAGCTATTTGGGTAACATTACCAGTAACCCCGCAAGGTTTGACTGAGGATGGTACGGATGCCGTAACAACATTATTGAGAGCTGGAGTAGATTTAGCTGGCGTCAATATCATGACAATGGATTATGGGGGAAGTCGTAATTCAGAACTCTCTATGGCAGACAATTCGATTAATGCCTTGAAAAAAACCCATCGCCAACTAAAGATTATTTATCAAAAACAAGGAGTTAACTTGAGTGATAAAGCATTGTGGAGAAAACTCGGCGCAACACCAATGATTGGCCAAAATGACATCCAAGGTGAAGTTTTTGGTTTAGAAGATGCTGCTAAGCTGAATCAATTTGCCGTAGAAAATGGTTTGGGACGATTGTCTATGTGGTCAGCAAACCGTGACAGGAAGTCCAGTGAGAATAGTGTTGGAATTCAAAGTGTTTCCAACTTTTACAGTGGTGTTAAACAAAACAATCAAGAGTTTGCAACGATTTTGAAACAGAATATGAATGGTAGTGTTTCTAGTGATGCAAAACGGACAACCAAGTCAGATGTAACGGATATAGATTTGAATAAACCGGATGATCCGAAAACTTCTCCGTATGAGATATGGAATGAATCTACAACCTATTTAAAAGGTACTCGTGTTGTATGGAAGCACAATGTGTATAGAGCTAAATGGTGGACAAAAGGAGATGCTCCTGATGCACCTATTTTAGATGAAAATACAATTCCTTGGGAACTTGTTGGTCCGGTATTGCCTGGAGAAAAACCATTGCCAAAAGTTAGCTTGCCTAAAGGAACCTATCAGGAATGGGAAGAAGGAGCAGTCTATGGAGCTGGTGATCGTGTAATGGTTAATGGCATCCCGTATGAGGCAAAATGGTGGAACAAAGATGAAAATCCTGAAAAACCCCTTGCTAATGATGATGCAGCACCATGGGAACAGTTGACTCAGGATGAAATTAAGAAAGTGTTGAAGGAAATTAGGAAATAATATAATAGGAGATTAATTAATCTTTATAGTCATAGTTTACGACATAAAATCGAAGAACTTCCGAATTATCCTAAATAGATTAAAACGATTAAAGGAAAAGGCTATCGGTTTGAATCGCTTCTTAATTGAATAGAGTAAAATTAAAAAGCTAGGTGAATTCTTTTAAAGGATCCATTTTAGCTTTTTTATTTTTATAAGGCAGAGGCTTGGATAGAGAAATGCACTTTTATTGTTTTTAATAAAAAAATAGACAAATTTTTTATTAAAAATTAAATAAAAAATTTTTTTTTTTGTACTAACCCTATTAAACAAAATGCTAGGGTAAAAACGTACAAATTGTATACAATTTTTATAACTAAACAACAAAAATAACCAATCTGTTTATTTACCATATATTGGTAATATTAAAATTTCGATATAACAAAAAGATGCATAAGAAATACTCTTTTAAAATTTTTGTATCTCAAGTTGAGGTAAATAGTCAGAGAAGTAGGAATTTTGTTGTCTTTTGTTTTATCGAAAATAAGAGGAAATATAAGTAATTGGATACAGCATTTACATATGAAACATTGGTAAATGAAAAAGCTAGGTGAATCCAAATTAGGAAGTTCACCTAGCTTTTTATTTTATAAGTGCAGTAAACCAAAGTTGTAAGATCTTACTCAGAGTGATGTAACATATACGTATAAGCCGTGTCGTAAAGGTGCTCTAAATCAGCATCTGTCATGAAAACTAAGTCCTCAGTTGATAATCCTTTTGTTAATTCCAAAAATTGAACCATGTTTTTACG
This sequence comes from Bacillus sp. FJAT-25509, assembly GCF_001420605.1. Classification (GTDB taxonomy): domain Bacteria; phylum Bacillota; class Bacilli; order Bacillales; family Bacillaceae_G; genus Gottfriedia. The sequence continues at coordinate 79,199 of NZ_LJIZ01000002.1, read as the reverse complement.
CTCTTCTCTACTCATCATTAACAACACTCCCTTTGATTTAAATGATTGATTAATTTGTATTCAATCTGTTTTAATACAGTATATTTATTTATTAGTTATTATATAACAGTAAAACCAAAATGTGCTAGTGATTTTTACTAAAAAGGTAAAAAAACATTTTTACGATTTCAGTAATTATTATTCAATTTACAACATATGAATTATTCTAATATAATATCTATTGTTACAATTTTCATTAATGAATGTAACATAACTAGACCAGTTTGTAAGGGTTTCCATAAAGTGGGTAAATAATCCGACAAAATACCTTTTTTTATGGTAAATTTAACCAAAATCCCCTATATGTTGATTAATTTTTACTTAACTTTTTGTTAAGTAATTGTTATACTAGGCACTGTTGAATCTGAGTGTATATTTTAATAGAATAATAAACGTATAGAATTTAAGGAGGAAGCGATGGAAGAGACGATTAGTTTACAGGAATTATTCGGCGTTATTAAGAAACGTCTAATCATGATAATTAGTATTACAGTTGTAGCCACGGTGGTTACAGGAGTCATTAGCTTTTTATTTTTAACCCCGATTTATCAATCTTCAACACAATTATTAGTTAATCAAAAAGAAACAAAAGATTCTTCGATTTATCAAAATAACCAAGTACAAACAAATGTTCAATTGATCAACACATACAATGTAGTTATAAAGAGTCCAGCTATTTTAAATGAAGTTATTAATCAATTAAATTTAGATTATACAGTTGCAGAACTGACGGATAATATCACAGTTGCAAACGAAGCAAATTCACAAGTATTTACTGTTTCTGTACAAGATCCTGATCCAAAGCAAGCACAAGCGATTGTGAATACGATTGCAAGTGTATTTCAGGCAAAAATTAAAACAATTATGAGTGTAAATAATGTAACTGTTTTAGCAAAAGCAGATTTAAGTGAAAATCCGATTAAACCAAATAAGAAATTAAATATTGCAATTGGTTTTGCTGTTGGATTAATGCTTTCAGTTGGTATTGCATTCTTACTTGAGTTTTTAGATAACACAGTAAAAACTGAAAAACAACTTGAAGAATTATTAGAATTACCAATTTTAGGTGTTATTACTGAAGTATCAAAGGGGAAAATTACTCCTAAAATAAATTTAAAAATGGGAAAGGGTGCGTAAACGTAAAATGGTTAGAAAAATGGCTAAAGAAAGTTTAAAAAGATTTCTTATTACATTAACAAACCCTAAATCACCATTTGCAGAGCAATATAGAACGGTTCGTACTAATATCCAATTTTCTTCAATCGATAAAAAAATAAAATCGATTTTAGTAACATCTTCCGAGCCTTCAGAAGGTAAAACAACGACAATTGCCAATCTTGCTGTTACATATGCTCAGCAAGAAAAGAAAGTTCTTTTAGTAGATGCAGATCTACGTAAACCTCAATTGCATTCCGATTTTAAATTAGAGAATTTTAAAGGTTTAACAACTGCAATTGCGCAAGAAAAGTCCTTAAAGGACGTTATACAAAAAACTGATATTAGCAATCTATCCATTCTAACTTCAGGACCAATACCGCCAAATCCATCTGAGCTATTATCTTCAGAAAAAATGAAGAAGTTGATTGCACAAATGTATGAACAATATGATGTGATTCTTTTTGATGCTCCTCCATTGTTAGCAGTTACTGATGCACAAATCATTTCACAAGTATGTGATGGTACGATTTTAGTTGTCCGTAGAGGATACACGGCAAAAGAAAAAATTAAAAAAGCAAAAGAGCTATTAACATTAGTAAACGCAAATATTCTAGGTGTTGTGTTAAATCGAGCGGAACAGGATAAAGACGGTTATTACGATTATTATGGTAGCGAAAAATGATTGATCTTCACTGTCATATTTTACCAGGCCTAGATGACGGTCCAATTACAATGGAAGATAGTATTAATATGGCTCGAGCAGCCGTGGACAATGGGATTCATACAATTGTTGCATCACCTCATCATCAGAACGGACGTTACAATACAGACAGAAAAAAGATTTTAGAAAAAGTAGAAGAGCTAAATTATGTATTAAAACAAAAAGCTATACCTTTAACAATATTACCAGGGCAAGAGGTAAGGCTTTATGGGGAATTGATTCAAGACTTTGAGCTTAATCGAATTGTTTCAATTAATGATGGAAGACGCTATTTACTATGCGAGCTTCCGTCATCCCATATACCACATTTTACTAAAAAGTTATTTTATGAGATGCAAGCAAATCGAATTATACCGATACTTGTACATCCTGAACGGAACAAAGTTCTTATAAACGAACCAGATATTCTTTTTGAATTTGTCCAAAAAGGGATTTTAACTCAACTAACTGCTTCATCAATAACAGGAACATTCGGTAAAAGAATTCAGAAGTTTGCTTTTAAATGTATTGATGCGAATTGGGTACATACAATTGCATCAGATGCTCACAATACGAAAAATCGGAATTTTGAGTTATTAGATGCGTATGGGATCATTCGAGAAAAATATGGAATAGAAACTGAGTTCCTAATGAGAGAAAATGCACAATCAATTGTAAATGGTGATATTCTTTATCCAGAACAACCTTTTAAAATAAAACAAAATATTTTTAGTCGTTTATTAGGAATTTAATAAATGAATGGTGATATCTCCTTACCGTTATCAATGGAGGTACTCGGCTTTACTGTGGTAGATGATTTTAAAAGTGTTTTGCTTACTTTAGACATGTGATTAGTTCCAGTGAAAAAATTCAATCATCGGACTAATACTTCATATTCTGTAAGATAAAACATGTATTATAAATATTCCTTTACTTAGACGCGAGTCGTCAAGAGTATGGTGTGAGGATGGGTTAGATGCCCTAAATTATATTTGATATAAATGAAAATAAAGTTTCTTTTTGTGTATTTATTCGCATGAATATAGAAGGAGAAACTTTATATTTTTTGGGGAAAGAAAGCGATGGGGGGACTTAGAGAAATGAAGAAAGTAAGAAAAGCAATCATACCGGCTGCGGGATTAGGAACACGCTTTTTACCTGCAACAAAAGCAATGCCGAAAGAAATGCTACCAATCGTAGACAAACCAACAATTCAATACATTGTTGAAGAAGCAATTGAATCAGGAATTGAAGATATCATTATCGTAACAGGTAAAGGAAAACGTGCAATTGAAGATCATTTTGATTATTCATATGAGCTAGAACAAAATTTATTAGAAAAAGAGAAATATGCGTTATTAGAACAGGTTAAAGCGCCGTCTAATATCGACATTCATTATATAAGACAAAAAGAACCTAAAGGACTAGGTCATGCGGTGTGGTGTGCACGTAATTTTATCGGTAACGAACCATTTGCAGTATTGCTTGGGGATGACATTGTTGAAGCAGAAACACCAGGATTAAAGCAGTTAATTGACCAATATAACAATACTTATTCATCTGTTATTGGTGTACAAAGTGTTCCGGAAGAAGAAACGCATCGTTATGGAATTGTAGAACCAATTATGCAAGAAGGTAGAAGATATGAAGTACAAAACTTTGTTGAAAAGCCAGCACCAGGTACAGCTCCTTCTAATTTAGCAATCATGGGTCGCTATGTATTTACACCTAAAATTTTTATGTACTTAGAAGAGCAATCAATTGGTGCAGGTGGCGAAATTCAATTAACAGATGCCATTCAAAAATTAAATTCAATTCAACGTGTGTTTGCATATGACTTTGAAGGAAAACGTCATGATGTTGGTGAGAAATTAGGGTTTATTAAAACGACAATTGAGTTTGCTTTACAGCATGAGGACTTAAAAGAAGATTTATTGAAATTTATGGATGAAGTTTTAAAAAAAACTGATTTTAGTTTAAGAGAAATAAATTAAAGTTATGTGAGTAATTTAGTTGATTTTTTTGGAATTGAGTAAGGGGGATATATAATGTCATATCAAAAAAGAATTTCACTTTTAGCATTTCTCGATTCTATAATCGTTCTTACCTCTGTTTATTTAAGTTATTGGTTTTTATATCCAAATATATTTGATGATATCCCACCTTTTTTAATTATAGGTTCAGTTACAATTTTAATTTGTCATCATATTTTTGCTTTCTATTATAAGCTCTACAAGAAATCGTGGGAATACGCAAGTGTTGGAGAACTATTTCATATTTTTAAGGCAGTATCATTTTCTATTGCGATTACTGCAATTGTGCAGTTAGTTTTTACAAATGGAATTTATATTCGTGTCTTAATGATAACTTGGATGCTTCATATATTACTAATCGGCGGTTCTCGTTTTGTTTGGCGGATGATCCGTGATTCATTTATTGCTAAGTCTACAAACAAAAAGAGAACTTTAATTATTGGGGCTGGAAAAGCAGGGACAATGGTAGTACGTCAGTTAATTAGAAGTAATGATACAGAACTATGTCCTGTTGCATTTATAGATGATGATCCAGCAAAGTTTAAATTAGAAATAATGAATATTCCAGTTGTGGGTAAAACAAATGAAATTGAACAAGTTGTTGAAGATTACAATATTGAAACAATCATAATTGCTATGCCATCTTTAAATAAAAAAGGAATTAATTCCATTTTTCAAGAGTGTAGTAAAACTAAGGCTAAAACCCAAATTGTTCCAATGTTAGAGGATATACTACAGGGGAAAGTTGCAGTAAATGAATTTAGAGAAGTAAAAGTAGAAGAGTTATTAGGAAGAGATCCAATTCAACTAGATGATGAAGGAATTCTAGATTCTATAAAAGATAATACGATTCTAGTAACAGGAGCAGGTGGATCAATAGGTTCAGAAATCTGCCGTCAAGTTTTAAAATACCAACCATCAAAAATTGTTCTATTAGGTCATGGGGAAAACAGTATTTATACAATAGAAATGGAATTAAGAGAAACATATAAAGATAGTATTGAAATAATTACTGAAATTGCTGATATTCAAGATCGAAATAAGATATTTGAGGTCATTGATAAACATCGACCATATGTAATATATCATGCAGCGGCGCATAAGCATGTACCGTTAATGGAAAGAAATCCTGAAGAAGCGGTAAAAAATAATGTGTTTGGAACAAGGAATGTGGCAGAAGCTGCAGATACATTTGGAGTTAATACATTTGTTATGGTATCAAGCGATAAAGCAGTTAATCCTACAAATGTGATGGGAGCAACAAAAAGGGTCGCAGAAATGGTAGTCCAACAAATGGCTTCTGCTAGTAATACAAAGTTTGTTGCGGTTCGATTTGGAAATGTCCTTGGTAGTAGAGGTAGTGTTATTCCATTATTTAAAAAACAAATTCAAAAAGGAGGCCCTGTTACGGTAACCCACCCAGATATGATTCGTTACTTTATGACAATTCCAGAGGCTTCACGGTTAGTAATACAGGCTGGTGCCATTGCTAGGGGTGGGGAAATTTTTGTCCTGGATATGGGTGAGCCAGTTAAGATTGTGGATCTAGCAAAAAACTTAATTACAATGTCAGGCTTTTCAACTGAAGAAATAGAAATCGAATTCTCAGGAATTCGCCCTGGAGAAAAATTGTTTGAGGAATTATTGAATGAAAATGAGGTTCATCCAAAGCAAATTTTTCCTAAGATACATGTGGGTAAGGCAGTCCTTTTGGATCGTGAAATTATTGAAATGTTTATGAATGATTTTGATAATATGAGTAAAGAAGTAATACGTGAAAGACTCTTAGATATGGCTAATTATAAATCTCTAGTTCATATTCGATGAAATTGATATTTAATACTAACTAGATTACATTTCATATAAAACACATAGAAAATTAGCCATTAGGTAATCGAGAACTTGAAAAAAATATCTGGTCAAAGCATTATGTAAGTATTGAAAAAATAGTGAGAAAAGTAGTGAGAGGTTATTAGTATTTTAGTAGATTTTTAAAAGTGCTTATTTCTAATTAAACACTAAGCTACTCTCCTAGGATATAATAATGGAGCTGATTTTCTTGAAAGAAAATTTACTAATACTGGGCGCTGGTGGTCATGGAAGAGTAGTTAAAGAAACTGCTATTGCAATGGATTGTTTTGCCAAAATTGATTTCCTAGATGACTACTCTGATATAGCGATAGGAATTTGCAATGATTATAGATTGTTTGTTAACAAATACAACTATGCTTTTGTTGCTATAGGTAACAATGAGCAGAGGATGAGATGGCTTGAAGAATTGATTGAAGCAGGCTTTCAGATTCCAGTGCTGATGCACCCTACTGCTTATAAAAGTCCGTTAGCGAGGGTTGACCTAGGATCTATAATTTGCGCAAAGGCAGTTGTTAATACAAATGCAAAACTAGAGAAAGGCTGCATCATTAGTATAGGAGCATTAGTGGATCACGATAGTTTTGTTGGTGAGGGTTCACATATTAATTCAGGTGCTATTGTTAAAGCAGGATGCAGAGTTGACCGACAAAAGAAATTAGATGCTGGTAGGGTTTATTCTAAAAAAAAGAAATTAAGAGAATATAGTTTTGAAGCTGGGGTGTGAGAAAAATGTATTTGAAGGTAAAAAGGTTTATTGATATTATTCTTTCTTTCTGTGGGTTATTCTTTTTATCACCAATATTTTTACTTCTTATCTTGGCGATAAAATTGGATTCAAAAGGTCCAGTGTTGTTCAAACAAAAACGTATCGGTATTCATAAAACTCATTTTCATATATTAAAATTCCGAACAATGAGTATAGATACACCAAATGACACACCAACACATCTTTTGGAAAATCCAGAGCAATACATTACAAAAATGGGTAAATTTATGAGGAAAACTTCTTTAGATGAGTTACCACAAATATGGAATATATTTGTTGGACAGATGAGTATTATTGGTCCAAGACCAGCACTGTGGAATCAATATGATTTAATTGCTGAACGAGATAAATATGGAGCTAATAATGTGCTACCTGGACTCACTGGGTGGGCGCAGATTAATGGTAGAGATGAGCTACCTATAAAAATAAAGGCAAGGTTGGATGGGGAATATGTTAAGAAAATAAGTTTTTGGATGGATGTTAAGTGCTTCTTTGGGACCATCGTAAGTGTTGTAAAGAGTGAGGGCGTTGTTGAAGGTAAGACTGGAACATTGGAAGAAAAAGAGGTCGAAGAAAGTGTAGTATAAAATGACGTCCATTAATTCAAAAATAGGAGGAAATTAAGATAATGGCAGTGGGGATTGTTAGCTTTAATAACCTCAATGATTTTGAGGATGGTAACAAATTGGTTGTACTACCGCTAGTTAGCGTAATCGTTGCAACCTATCGACGGGATACATCCTTGGAAAAAGCACTGGTCTCACTTATGAGACAAACATATGAACATGTAGAGATTGTTGTGGTTGATGATAATGCAGATGGTACATGGAATAATAAGGTCAAATCTATCATTGATAATTTTGAGCCTCAATTAAATAAGAGGATTAAATATATTCAGAACAAAGTTAATAAGGGTTCAGCCGAAACCAGAAACATTGGTATTAAAACTGCTTCTGGTGAATATATTACATTTCTTGATGATGATGATATTTATTTACCAAACAAAATTAAAAATCAGGTAGAGTTTATGATAGAAAACGAGACTGATTTTTCCATAACTGATTTATTCCTTTATGGTGAAAATGGCAAACTGCTTGAAAGGCGTAATCGGAAATATATCAAGAAAACAACTAAAAGTGATTTACTTAGGTACCATCTCATGCACCACATGACAGGAACCGATACAATGATGTTTAAAAGAGAATTTATAGTGAGTATCGGAGGCTTTCCTCCAATTAATGTAGGTGATGAATTTTATTTGATGCAGAAAGCTATAGAGTCTGGAGGTAAATTTGGCTATCTGTCTGTCTGTGATATTAAGGCATATGTTCATACAAATACAGATGGACTATCAAGTGGGAAAAGTAAAATTGAGGGTGAAAATAATTTGTTTGAGTATAAGAAGCAATTCTTTTCACAGCTAACTAAAAAGGATATTCGATATATAAAAATGAGACACTTTGCCGTACTGGCTTTTGCAGAGTTAAGAAGAAAAAAATATACTGACTTTGCTAAGTATTCAATCAATGCATTTATCACATCACCTATTTATAGTTTGAAACTATTATTAAAGATAGGATAGGAGAAAATTATGAAATTAGAAGTTTTAGTTTCAACCATGCATCAGAAAGATAATAGTTTGTTAGAAAAAATGAACATTCATTCAAATGCAATATTTATTAATCAGTGCGATAAAGTTATATTTGAAGAATTTCCATATAAGGGAAATATTATAAGATTTTTATCTTTTAATGAACGTGGAATTGGTTTAAGCAGGAATAATGCACTTATGAGGGCAACAGGAGATATTTGTTTATTTGCTGATGATGATGTTATATATAATGACGAATATGAAAATATTGTATTAAATGCATTTAAGGGTGATCCAAATGCAGACATAATAATTTTTAATGTACCAAGTTTAAATAAAGAAAGAGAGAACACTGCTGAAATTAAAAGAAATTCACAAGTCAATTATTTTAATTTTATGAGGTATGGGGCAGTTAGTATAGCGTTTAAAAGAGAAAGTATAAAAAAAGCAAATGTATATTTCTCCTTATTATTTGGTGGTGGAGCTAAATACAGTGCAGGTGAAGACACACTCTTCTTATTTGAATGTTTACAAAAAGGATTAAAAATATCTACAAATACCGCTCAAATAGGTACAGTTAGTCAAAAAGACTCAACTTGGTTTAGGGGCTATAATAAAAAATATTTTTATGACAAAGGGATTTTATATGCTACTCTTTCCAAAAAACTCTCTTATTTGTTAATTTTACAGTATGCAATAAGAAAGCATAATTTGTATAAAAACGAAATGGGCATGATTCAAGCAATAAAATATATGAGTGAAGGTAGAAGAAATAATTTTGTATAATGTTAAGTCATCTAGCAGTAGAAAATTAAAATCATATAGGGTTGATGACTTGTATGAAGATATAAAAATTATTTTTATATTAAAATACCGAATATGAAAATATTTTGTTAAGCATTCAATAAAAATTTCTATTAGTAATGATTCAGAAAAGATGGATTAATAGATTTAGATTATATTTATATTTTTATTCTAGAAATGAAATAAAGTTGGAGGATCGTATGGCTAATGGAAAGAAAAAAGTGCTTATTGTGAATAATAACCTTGCAACTGGTGGAGTACAGCGTTCTTTAGTAAATCTTATTAACCAAGTAAAAGATCAATATGATCTAACACTATTTGTATTTGATTACAGTGGAGACTATTTAAAATTAATACCTTCACAGATAAAAGTAATCGAGGCACCACCATTATTAAAATTGCTCGGTATGTCACAAGCACAAACAAAAAAAATGGGGTTTTTGTTCTATGCTATTAGGGCTACTTTTGCTTTATATACAAAAATTTTTAGTAATCATTTACCTATCTCCTTACTTGTTTCGACTCAGAAGAAGTTATCAGGGTTTGATATTGCAATTTCATTTTTGCACAATGCTGATAAAAAATCCTTTTATGGTGGGTGCAATGAGTTTGTGTTAAAAAGAGTAAATGCAAAACAAAAGATTACATTTTCTCACTGTGATTTTTTAAATTATGGAGGGAATACATCCCGAAACCGGGAAGTATATAGGTATTTTGACAAGATAGCCGCTGTATCAGAAGGGTGCCGACAAAGTTTTATAAAAGCCATTCCAGAGCTGGCGAAGAGAACTCATTGTGTTTATAACTGTCATAACTATAATGAATATATTAATAAGGCTAACGTTAACCCTGTTAAATACCCCAGAGAAAGTTTAAATATTGTGACAGTTGCTCGACTAAGTCCTGAAAAAGGGATTTTAAGAGGGATAGATGTCATAAATAGACTCGTTAAAGAAAATTACAAGATACGATGGCATCTCGTTGGTGACGGTTCACAAAAAAGTGAAATTGAGAATCAAATTTTAATTAATGATTTGTCAGAGCACGTTATTTTATATGGCAATCAGGATAATCCATATCAGTATATTAAAAACGCAGACCTATTTTTTCTTCCTTCATTTCATGAAGCAGCGCCAATGGTATTTGATGAGGCTAAATGCCTTGGGGTACCAATATTTACCACAAATACTACATCTGCAGAGGAAATGGTAAGAGAGGGATTTGAAGGTTTTGTTTGCGAAAATAATGAAGAAGAAATATATAACAAATTAAAAAGAGTTCTTGACGAGCCTCTTTTTATTGAAAAGTGTAGAGAATATCTAAGTGCACAAAACCACACAAACGAAACAGCAATCGAACAGTTTAGTAAGTTGGTATCAGATGAGGAGCTGTAAAAAAATGGAGCAAGTTAGGAAAAAAAATGTAAAATTATTAATTTTAGCCTTAATAAGCGTACTTAGCCTCTCAATTGGACATGTTTTTAACAATCAAATATTACTATTGGGTTCATTGCTGATGTTTACAGGAGTAGCATTGGTTCCTCACAAAAAATACTTTTTACCAATTATGCTGTTTTATCTTCCATGGTCCCCAGTTCTAAAGACGAATCCAGGTACGCTTACATTCTTTACTCTAGTTGTACCTTGTGTCTTCCTTCTTATGATCTTGAATGGGTTTACCAAGTCAATATCTTCAAAAGTGCATATATTTCTGCCACTTTTTTTTATAGCATATACACTGGTGGTTAAAATGTTGAAGGGCCTCTCCATTGATATGTCTTATTTATTTTTTATCATGATGCTCTTTTTTATTCCTATTTACGTCAATAGATACAGGAAGGAGATGGACTTTGAAACGTGTGTATTGTATTTAACGGCAGGCGTTTTGTCGGCTTGTATTGCTGCAAAAATACTGATGAATTTTCCACATATGCTTGAATATATAGATGTTTATGAATGGGAAAACATTGGTTTAACAAGATTAAGTGGTTTTTATGGTGATGCTAATTTTTACTCAGCGAACATCCTTGTAGCAATCGGGTCACTTCTAATAGTTATGTACAAAACGAGAAATAAAACATTGATAGCATTTCAAATTTTTTCCATAATGGCCTTATTGTATTATGGTATGCTTTCTGTTTCAAAGATGTTTATAATATGTATCGCTTTAATAGCTGTCCTTTGGATGTTTGGTCTTATATTAGCAAAGCGTAATTTTTCATATAAGATTGGAATGGTGTTGACCATATTTTTTATTGTGGGAATCGCTATTGCAAGTAATTTGTTCTCCGAACAGTTTGATCTTTATTTATTAAGATTTGGAATGGTTACGGATACTCAGTCATTAACCACCGGGAGAAGCGTATTGTTTGATATGTATATTAATTATTTGTTTTCAAGTAATTTCAAGTTGTTTTTTGGAGATGGACTTTCTTCATTGGAATTTGTTAACGAAAGAGCCTCTCACAATACTTTAATACAAAGTATATATCAAGTCGGTGTAATTGGTTCAGTTTTTTTAATTGTTTGGTGGGGAATGGTTTATTCTACATTATCTAATAAAGTGAAACTAGGCAATATTGAAAAATACTACTTTTTGATATTAATAATTGCTTACTTTTTTTCATGGTTTTCACTGGATATGTTATTTTTTGATGAGTTTTTCTATATAACACTCTTGTCAATATTAGCAAAAAATTATTTGGCGACAAATCATTAAGTGCGGGGTTTTGTAAGAGGTAGATTTGATGAGACTTTAGGTGATTTCACAAAAATATATTAATAATTAAGTACAAGGCGGAATTCTCATGAAATATAAACTTATTGGAATATATATGATTTTAAAATATTTCCTTTTTTTGATATTGGGGTCGCTACTTAAAATACATCCAAGTTATAGAAATATTTGGATTATAGCGGAAAGAGGATATGATGCACGTGATAATGCATACCACTTTTTTAATTATATTATGTCGACTTCTGATCGACATAATATTTATTACGTAATAGACAAAAATTCTGAAGATTTTTCAAAAATTCACCAACACTCAAATATTATACAACATAATAGTTTTAAACATTGGTTATATTTCGCTATTTCTTCCTATAAAATTAGTACACATATAATGGGCTATTCCCCTGATATGTATATTTTTTATTTGCTAGATAAATATTCTCTTATTTTTGGTAAAAAGGTATTTCTACAGCATGGAATAATTTATAATGATTTTCCTCAACTATATTATCCTAATGCTAAATTAAATTTATTTATATGTGGTGCTAAGCCCGAATTTGAATATGTTAGTAAGAATTTTAATCATCCCCAAGGAGTGGTGAAATACTTGGGCTTATGTAGATATGATAATCTGTCAAATAACAAAACTGATCGCATTATTTTGATTATGCCAACTTGGCGCAGTTTTCTATCAAATTGTAAAAGTGATATTGAGTTTATGGAAACAGATTATTATAAGAATTATAATAGTTTAATTTGTTCACCGAAGCTATTAGATGTTTTGACTAGGAATAATTATCGGTTAATATTTTATCCGCATTATGAAATGCAAAAATTCGTACATTGCTTTAATAATATAAATGATAGAGTTACTATTGCAAGTAAGACACAATATGATGTACAGCATTTACTTAAGAAGGCACGATTATTAATTACTGATTTTTCAAGTGTGTTTTTTGACTTTGCCTATATGAAAAAGCCCATTCTTTTTTATCATTTTGATAGTGATGAAAATTATAGAAAGCCTGGATATTTAAATTTGAAAAGTTGTTCATTTGGAGATTGGTACTCTAATGAAAGTGATCTAATTAGTGCTATAAGTGATATTATCGAGAAAGATTGTAAATTACCTAAGAATACAGAGAATGAAATTAATGATTTTTTTATCCTACGTGATTCTAATAACTGTAAGAGAACCTACGAAGCAATATTAGATTTATGAGGAGGATAAAGGAAAAGAACAAGAGGTAAAGAAATAAATGAGAGTGGAAAATTCGATTAAAAATTCATTATTTGCAATATCTTTGCAGATTATAACAATAATATCAGGTTTTGTTGTTCGTACGATTTTTATAAAAATGTTAGGTACTGAATACCTTGGTATTAATGGATTATTCAGTAATCTACTTCAAATGCTGTCTCTTGCTGAAATGGGAGTTGGAACAGCCATTGTTTATTCGATGTACAAACCAATGGCTGAGGATGATAAAAAGAAACTGCGGCTCTTAATTAATTTGTATGCTAAATTATATAGTTACATTGGTATCATAGTAATTACAATCGGTTTATTATTAATACCATTTCTAGATAACTTTACCTCTGATGCATCTAATATACCGCATTTGAGATTATACTTTATCATATATGTTTTAAATTCTGCATCCTCATATTTCTTTGTTTATAAAGCATCAATAATAACTGCTGCACAAAAAAACTACATCATTTCAGCTAATAGAATGAAGTTTATATTACTAATGTATATTTTTCAAATACTAGTTTTGTTGTTTTATAAAAGTTATGTTTTATTTTTGTTAGTTTCTTTAGTTGTAAATATTATTATTAATATTAATATATCATTAAAAGCAAATAGAATGTTTCCCTTTATTAAACAAAAAACAAATTCTGTACTACCAAAAAAAGAAATAAATCTTATATTTAAAAATATAGGAGCTTTATTTTTTCATCGCATGGGAACGGTTGTAGTAAATGGAACAGATAGTTTAGTAATATCTAAATTTGTAGGGATAAATATGGTTGGGCTATTTTCCAACTATGTTCTAATTATCGAAGCAATCAATACAATTATTACATTAATTTATAACGCATTAACTGCAAGTGTAGGAAATCTAAATGTTACGGAATCGAAAGAGAAAACATACACCATTTACAAAAATATTCTTTTTTCGAATTTTTGGATTGGGGGAGTATCTTCAATATCTCTCATTATTTTGCTAAATCCATTTATTTCTCTGTGGATTGGTAAGGATTTTACCTTCAAATTATCAGTTGTAATTTTAATTGTAATAAATTCTTATATGACAATTATTAGAAAAACTACATTGGTGTTTAGAGATGCGATGGGGCTTTTTTGGAAGGACAGATATAAGCCTATATTTGAATCTATTATTAATTTAGTAGTATCAATCATTTTAGCACAAAGAATTGGGTTAGCTGGTGTTTTTATAGGTACCTTAGTATCAACACTATCTACTTGTTTTTGGATAGAACCATTAGTTCTATTTAGATACGGTTTTGAAGTTAGATTAAGAGAGTATTTTAAAAGTTTTTTTGTATATTTACTTGTTACTCTTGGGGGAGCAATTTTAACGTGGTCACTTGCAAATACTTTTAATAGTACAAATTTAATAACTTTTATTTATAAATTAATTATTTGTTTAATTGTACCAAATGTAGTGTTTTTAATTGCTTATTATAAGAGACCAGAGTTTATTTATTTAAAAGTTTTATTGTATGGTGTACTAAAAAGAATAAACTTAACTTTTAAAAACTAATGTTCATATATTGTTCATGGAATTTGAAGCTTTATTAGAAATGGAGGATTAGCATCGCATGATCATAAATCCATGCCGTTTTTTATCATCTGTTTCTCATTATCACTTAAGAGTATTTATACTTATTAGTTACATTAGAAAATAACTTCTAGTGCCTGACACCACTATGGAATTTGTCGAAAAGTGGTTGGTACAAGTATAGAAAATTGTAAATTATTGTATTAATACATGTTCTAATGATATTAATCATTAATAGAAAAGAGGAGGGCTTTAATCATGGCTATACTTGTTACAGGTGGAGCAGGATATATCGGTAGTCATACTTGTGTTGAACTGCTAAATTCCGGCTATAAAATTATCGTCCTAGACAATTTTTCTAACAGTAAACCTGAATCATTAAATAGAGTAAAAGAGATAACAGGTAAAGATTTTAATTTTTATGAGGTTGACCTACTTGATCGAGATGCCGTTGAAGAAGTGTTTTCTATTAATCAAATTGAGGCTGTTATCCATTTTGCAGGTTTAAAGGCAGTCGGTGAATCAGTTGAAAACCCTATTAAATATTATCATAACAACATTACTAGTACTCTAATACTCACTGATGTTATGCAAAAGTACAATGTGTATAATATTGTATTTAGTTCTTCCGCTACCGTATATGGAATGGCAAAACAGGTTCCAATTTCGGAAGATTTCTCTTTGGTAGCAACGAATCCTTATGGTCGTACAAAACTTATGATTGAAGAAATTTTACAAGATATTTTTTATTCTAAAAACGACTGGAGTATAGCGTTATTACGATACTTCAATCCAATCGGAGCACATGAAAGTGGATGTATTGGTGAGGATTCTAACGGTATTCCAAATAACCTTATGCCTTACATTACACAAGTAGCGGTTGGAAAATTAAGTGAACTTAAGGTGTTTGGCAACAATTATCCTACTCCAGATGGGACAGGTGTAAGAGACTATATTCATGTTGTAGACCTAGCTAGGGGACACTTGAAAGCATTAGAAAAAGTCATGTCTAGTAACGGAGTTGAGGCATATAATCTGGGGACCGGAAGAGGATATAGCGTACTTGATTTAGTACACACTTTTGAAGAGGTTTCAGGTAAGAAAGTTCCATATGAGTTTGTTGGTCAAAGATCTGGTGATATTGCAGAATGTTATGCGGACCCAACAAAAGCCAAGAGGCAACTAGATTGGGAAGCGGAGAAAGGAATTTCTGAAATGTGTATAGATTCCTGGAGATGGCAAGAAAAGAATCCGAATGGGTATGAACAAAAGTATTAATAAAATCATAGCTGTAAAGAACGGCAAGAAATAGAAAAGTATGAATACACAATTTAAACAAAAGCGAAAGAATAATGCTTAGGCATTTTTTGAACATATATATACTGATGGAAAATCAATTGTGGTGGGGAACATATATTTTCTAAACATCTTGCTTAAAGTATAAAACATAATGACCATCCAATGTAAACATGATAATACAAAATATTATTATATAAATTTGCAGAAAAAGGAGAAAAAATGTTTAACAGGACTTCGAAAGTTTACAGAGCGATAGGAAGAATAAATCGAAAAACTTTTATCAACCCAATAAATAGAAAAAAACTAAAAAACCATGATTTTTCAATAATTTCAAATAACTGTACCGGTTCTCTTATTACTCATGATTTGGGAAAAAGATTTTTAACACCTACAGTAAATCTTTTTCTTTCTACTAGAGATTTTATAAAATTTATTGAGAATATTGATTTTTACTTACAACAGAAAATTGAAGAGATATTTAAGGAAGGTATTAATTATCCAATTGGTAAACTAGGAGATATTGAACTTCATTTCATGCACTTTGAAACTATAATTGAAGCTAAAGAAAAATGGTATGAACGTAGTAAAAGGATAAACTATGAGAATTTGTATATTATCATGGTGGATGGCGATGGTTGTTCTGATGAAATAATCCAACGTTTTGAAAAATTACCATTTAAGAAGGTTTTTTTGACGAATAAAAATTATAAACAATATAATTCGTCTTTTTACATTAAAGGATTTGAAAAGAAACCAAATATTACTGATTTATCTTTGTATAAAAACATATTTGGCCAAAAATTCTACGATAACTTTGATTATGTTAAGTGGCTTAATAATGAAATGTAAAGCATATCAATTAGTTCATTAGGAGGAAATTATGAAAACTCCAAAAACATCAAAATATGATATGTCTTTTAAATATTTCCTTGATATAGCTCCAGAAGAATTAGTGATTAATCCAAGTTCTTTAACGAAATTTCGTAAGCTTCGTTTAAAAGATGTTGGATTATTAGACATGTTAATTGATAAAACAGTCGAAATCGCACTCGAAAAAGAACTAATCAAAAGTACTTTCATTATAGTTGACGCAACTCACACAAGAGCGCGCTTCAATCAAAAATCACCAAAAGAATTTTTAATGGAAAAATCAAAACTACTTCGAAAAGCTGTTTATCAAATTAATGAAGTAATGAAAGAAAAATTTCCTCAAAAACTAACAACTGATGATGTAATCGAAGAACTTGCCTATTGTCAAAACGAAATTCAGGCTGTGGAAAACGAAGAAGCGATTCGTGAATAATCCAAAAGTAAAAGAAAAACTTAACTACTTAAAAGAAATCGTAGAAGATTATCATGATCACCTTGATTTATCAAATGATCCCGACGCACGGATTGGTCATAAAACTACTGATACCTCTTTTTTTGGATATAAATCACATTTAGCGATGAACAAATAACGAATCATTACAGCTGCAGTCATTTCAACGGGCGAGAAAACTGACGGAAGATACTTAAAAACATTGATTGAAAAGAGTCTTGATACAGGAATGAAGATTGAAACTGTTATTGGAGATACAGTTTATTCAGAGAGGGAAAATATCCAATTAACTAACGAAAATAACTTACGATTAGTTTCAAAATTACATCCAACCGTTATACAAGGAAGACGTAAAGAAGAAGATAAATTTGAATTCAACAAAGATGCAGGAATGTACGTTTGTAAAGCTGGACATATAGCGATTCGTAAAGAATATTGCGGAAGAAAAAATGGGAAAAGAAATAAACGTTATAAATATTACTTTGAGATTGAAAAATGTAAAGTATGACCATTCAAAGACGGATGTTATAAAGAAGGCGCAAAAACTAAATCGAATTCTGTCACGATTAAATTAACCGAACATAAGGAACAAGAACAATTTCAGGAAAGTGACTACTTCAAAGAGAAGTCAAGAGTACGTTATAAAATTGAAGCGAAAAATAGTGAATTAAAACACAGAAACGGGTACAATGTTGCAAATTCCTCGGGTCTGATTGGCATGGAAATACAAGGAGCGAAAAAAATAAAAAAGAATAAAGAAAAAGGAGGTATTTCGTTCAATTTTGAACGAAATACCTCCTTTTAAATTTACCATTTTTAGTAGGAAAATTAAATATAGGTGTTTTTCAGTGGCCTCAGTTTTGAAGTGAGGGGTGTAAAAGCCATTAGGAAGGTAATACTGCTTCAAATCATTCTCATGTCAATGGTCTATTATAACAAGATTTTGCCCCAATAAGCCAATGACTTTCTAGGGGGCCGACATATTTCCATCAATAACGAAACGAACTACCCCAAAAAACGGTGAAAATACTCTTCTTACTGTATTATATTCAGGAAGTATGGCATTTTTTTTGAATTGCTCAATTTCAGAAGAATTACATCTGTTCCAAACATAATCCGATATTCGGAAGTTGATTCTGTTATTCGTTTAACTAGGGGGGCAAATCATACATACCAATTCAAGCCAAAAAATAACTTCAAAAAAATATAGTTTTTGAAATCTGAAATAAAGGCTGAAAAAGTCTTTATTTATTTGTTTTTCACGAATGAAAATGCAGTTTTGTGACTGGTCATAATTTATTAGCATAAGAAGAATTGTTAAAGCAAACAGAGTGAAAAGGTATTAATATTTACACGCAATTTGAAATGCTTCCAGCTCATGATTTTCCAGCATTGAAAAACTATGCACATATAAAAGGAAAAAGAAAAATTGGGAAAGTTTGGTTTGATCAAAGTCATTTATTTGAAAAATTCCCTGGAGCTATTTTGGCAACAACAAACTGTGTGATGCCAAAAAAAGGAAGTTATGCAGATCATTTCTGTTCTTATGAAGTAGCTGGATTAGAAGGAGTTACAAAAATTGAAGGAGAAGATTTTTCACCTTTAATTCAACGTGCTTTAGAGTTTTTAAAAGCAAATATGGAATCAGAAGAAGTAATGACAACTGGTTACCATCACGAAACAGTTTTGGCTATTGCACCTGAAATTGTACAAGCTGTAAAAGTTGGGGAAATTCAATGTTTATTTGTTGTAGCAGGTTGTGATACCCAAGGAAAAGGTGGAGAATATTATCGTGAACTTGTGACATCATTACCAAATGATACAGTGGTTCTAACAACATCTTGCGGTAAATTCCGCTTTAATGATGTAGAGTACGGCACAGTAAATGGGACAAACATTACTATAGTTAGATAATATATCATTCACTCTATATCACAAATTCGCTTTTTGAAAAAACCCTGTCACTGGTCTAGAAAGACCCTCCTTTTCCAGAGTGGTAACAATACTGATTTGACTTTTAATCTACTGGCTATAGCAAAATTCCTTAAGATGATCTTTCGCATATTGAATTGCTCTCTTCGGACTTGCTTGAAATCTTTCTGCAAGTAGACCTCCAAGCCCATTTGTATCAAAATCACGTCGTTTGACAGTTTGCAATTGTTCTAGTGATGCAAGTCCTTATTTATTTACAAACAGCCAACGAAAAGCAGTAACAAGAGTTGCAATTGGTTACGAAGGTTATTGGAAAGACCTTTGAACTTGGAATAGGTTAACTGAAGAAATGGGCTCAGATACACTAGGTCAAGTTTTTAAATGGGGTAATTGTGAAAATACTCGCGTCATTAACGAAATACAGAAGAGCACTCCGCATTCGAATTAAGTATTCAGTATGGTGAGCAAGTGAATGCAGACGTATTAATTACAACTGATCCAGATGCAGACCGTTTAGGTGTTGCTGTACGCAACTCTGAAGGTGAGTTTACGATTTTAACAGGTAACCAAACTGGTGCGTTAATGCTTGAGTATTTATTATCTCAAAAGAAATCACTTGGAACTTTACCTGAAAACGGAGTAGTTTTAAAAACAATCGTTACGTCTGAAATTGGACGAGTAATTGCACAAAACTATGGTATTGATACGATTGATACACTTACAGGGTTTAAGTTTATTGGCGAGAAAATTAAAGAGTATGAACAAACAGGTGAATACAAGTTCCAATTTGGCTATGAAGAAAGCTATGGTTATTTAATTCGTGATTTTGTAAGAGATAAAGATGCAGTTCAATCTGTTATTTTAGCTTGTGAAGTAGCTGCATACTATAAGGCACAAGGTAAAACATTATATGATGGATTACTAGAAATCTTTGAAAAGTATGGTTTCTTTAAAGAAGATTTAGTTTCTATGACATTAAAAGGAAAAGATGGAGCGGAGCAAATTCAACAAATGATGAATGAGTTCCGTATGAACCCACCGAAAGAGTTTGCTAGTCTTGAAGTTTCAATAATTGAAGACTATAAGGAAAGTACTAAAACAAGTCTCGAAGATGGTACGACAGTTGACATTAATCTACCAAAATCAAATGTTTTAAAATACATTTTATCAGATGAATCATGGTGTGCATTACGACCATCAGGTACAAAGCCGAAAATTAAATTCTATTTTGGCGTAAAAGGAAATTCTTTAGAAAATAGCATTGAAAAATTAGAAGCTATTAAAAAAGATTTATTAAGTCGCTTTGATCAATAGATAATAAATGCGGATATATTTAAATATACGGCCTTTTAAAATGAGGTCGTGTAATTTTTTTATTTTACTTTATTAAAATTAGTTAACAAACAAATGCAAAAAGTTGTTTAATCAAGTAAGATAGAATAGTATTGTTAAATTTTTACAAATTAAATTCCTAATCAAAGGAGAAAAATCTTGTCCAGATCAGAAAAAAGCTCATCTAAAAAAATGTCCACAACAAAAAAAGTACTATTAATCCTAGTTAGTGTAGTAGTCCTAATCGGTCTAGGAATAGGCGGTTATGCGTATTCAATTTACCACAATGTAAATAAGACAACAGACGCAATCTATAAAGACATAAAGAAAACAGATAAACGAAAAGAAGAAGTAAATGTTGAAAAGAAAGAACCTTTCTCTCTTTTACTATTAGGGGTTGATCATCGCCCTGGAGATAAAGGTCGTTCGGATTCAATGATTGTGATGACGGTTAATCCAAATACACATACAACAAAAATGGTAAGTATTCCGCGTGATACAAGAACTGAAATTGTTGGAAAAGGTAAAGAGGATAAAATTAACCATGCATATGCGTTTGGCGGAATTCAAATGTCTGTTGATACGGTTGAAAACTTCTTGAACATTCCAATTGATTATTATCTTGAAGTTAATATGGAAGGCTTTAAAGATATCGTTGAAGCAGTAGGTGGAGTTGATGTAAATAATGACTTAGACTTTACTTATGATGGTGTTCACTTTACGAAAGGACCAATTCATTTAAATGGTGTAGATGCCTTAAAGTTCTCTCGGATGCGTAAGTTAGATCCTCGTGGTGACTTTGGTCGAGAGCTTCGTCAAAGAGAAATTCTTGAAGCGGTTATTAAACAGGGGGCTTCAATTTCTTCTTTAACAAACTATCAATCTATTTTACAAGCAATTCAAAAGAACGTTGTGACGAATATTACTTTAGATGATATGGTTTCGATTCAAAAGGATTACCGTGAGGCTGCGCAGAATATTAGTAAAACTCAAGTTAAAGGTGAAGGCAAGATGATTGATAAAATTTATTATTTTATTGTATCCAAACAAGAAAAAGATAGTATATCTAATGATCTTCGCCAGCATTTAGAACTACCTTCGGAAACAAAATAACATCTAAATCTTTGATGAAATATTCTTCAAGAACCACCGTTAAAAGTTATCTTTTTAACGGTGGTTCTTTTTTTATGCCTTTTTTACTTCCAATGAGATTTCAACTGAATTCGTCATTCATTCCAATCTCCTAAGAATTTAACCTACACATCCATTTAATCACCAACATAATAATATATATATTTCTAAATGTTTAGGAGGTCTTTGCGATAAAAGGAATTATACTTGCAGGTGGTAGTGGTACTCGACTTTATCCATTAACGATGGTGACTAGTAAGCAGCTATTGCCTGTGTATGATAAACCAATGATTTATTATCCGTTATCTACTTTAATGCTGGCGGGTATTAGGGAGATTTTAATTATATCGACTCCAGAGGATCTGCCTCGTTTTGAGGCACTATTAGGTGATGGTTCTCAGTTTGGAGTTTCGTTGAAATATAAAGTACAGCCAAGTCCAGATGGATTGGCTCAAGCGTTTATTATTGGTGAAGAGTTTATAGGAAATGATTCTGTTGCGATGATATTAGGTGACAATATTTATTATGGCAGTGGGTTACGTAGTATTTTGAAGAAAGCAGCGATGAAGGAAAAAGGGGCAACAGTATTTGGTTATCATGTCCATGATCCTGAGCGATTTGGTGTTGTAGAATTTGATGAGTCTGGGAAAGTGTTGAGCATTGAAGAAAAGCCAGTGGCTCCAAAATCAAATTATGCAGTAACGGGATTGTATTTTTACGATAATCGTGTCATTGAAATTGCTAAAAACGTAAAACCATCTAATCGGGGAGAATTGGAGATTACTTCTGTAAATGAAGCTTATTTAAATTTAGGTGAACTAGAAGTGGAGTTACTTGGTCGCGGTTATACATGGTTAGATACTGGAACGCATGAAAGTTTAGTGTCGGCAACAAATTTTGTCAAAACAATTGAAGAGCATCAAGGAATTAAAATATCTGCTCCAGAAGAAGTCGCTTATATTAATGGGTGGATTGATAAAAAACAATTAGTACGTTTAAGCGAATCACTTAGTAAAACAAGTTATGGTAACTATTTACGAAAAGTTGCAAATGGTGAGATTAAATATTAGCTTAAGGGGTCATTATCAATGAAAATTACAGAAACTTTTATAAAAGGAATTGTAGTTATTGAGCCAACTGTTTTTGGTGATCACCGTGGTTGGTTTATGGAAACATATAATGATTCTAAAATGAAGGATTTTGGAATGGATTTAAATTTTGTTCAAGATAATCAATCATTTTCAGCATTGAAGGGCACGTTGCGTGGATTACACTATCAATTGTCTCCAAAAGCACAAACGAAATTAGTTCGTTGTACAAGGGGTTCCATTTTTGATGTGGCTGTCGATATTCAAAAAGGGAGTCCGACATACGGAAAGTGGTTCGGAATTGAGTTAAGTGCAGAAAATAAAAAACAATTATTCATACCAAAAGGATTTGCTCACGGTTTTATGACTTTAACAGATGATGTGGAAGTCCAATATAAGGTTGATGAGCTATATTCCCCTGAATGTGATCGAGGCATTCTTTGGAACGACCCGGTTATTCAGGTGCAATGGCCAATCAATATTTCACCATTATTATCTGCAAAGGACAAAATCGCACCATTATTAAAGGATGCTGAAAATAATTTTATCTATAAGGAGTAAGATAAATGAAGGTTTTAGTAACTGGATACGGTGGGCAATTAGGATACGATGTCGTTCAAGAATGTGAGCGGCATGGTTTAAATGTTAAAGGCTGCGGTCGACAAGAGCTGGATATTACTAAGAGAGAATCCGTATTTTCTATAGTAGATTCATATAAACCAGATGTTATTATCCACTGCGCTGCCTATACAGCGGTAGACAAAGCTGAAGATGATAAAGAGACTTGCTGGAATGTGAATGTTGAAGGAACGAGATATTTAGTTGAAGCTGCGAAAAAGCATCATTCAAAGTTCATCTATATTAGTACAGACTATGTATTTAATGGGAAAGGTGAAAGTCCTTTTAATGAAGATGGCCAACCAGACCCAATCGGTTATTATGGTTTAACAAAGTATGAAGGTGAAAAAGTTGTTCAATCACTGATCGAAAACTATTTTATCATTCGTATTTCGTGGGTATTTGGAGTTAATGGGAATAATTTTATTAAAACAATGTTAAGACTATCAGAAACTAGAAATGGATTAAATATCGTCGGAGATCAAATCGGATCCCCAACCTATACAGTTGATCTAGCTATATTAATAGTAGATTTAATTAAGTCAGATAAATTTGGAATCTATCACGCAACAAATGAAGGCTTTACTAGTTGGGCTGATTTTGCAAAAGAAATATTCAAACAAACCGACAGTAAAACTTTAGTAAAACCGATTGCATCCGAAGACTACCCTACTCGAGCAGCTAGACCGAAAAATTCGAGATTATCAAAACAAAAGCTAGTAGAAAATGGCTTTCAATCTTTACCTACATGGCAAGATGCATTAGCTAGGTATTTAGTTCAATTAAATAAAAGAGACGAGGTACAATAAAACATGAAAGTAGCTGTTACAGGCGGTGCCGGGTTTATCGGTGGAAACTTTATTCAATACATGATAAATAAATACCCGTCCTATTGCCTATATAATCTGGATGCTTTAACCTATGCAGGTGACTTAACAAAGCATAAAAATATCGAACAAAATGAAAACTATCATTTTATCAAAATTGATATTTCGAATCGTGAAGAAATCATGACATTATTTAAAAAAGAAAAGTTCGACTATGTCATCCACTTCGCAGCAGAAAGTCATGTTGATCGTTCAATAACTGACCCGGGTATATTCGTGACAACAAATGTATTAGGAACTCAAGTTTTACTAGATGCTTCAAAAGCAATAAACGTTAAGAAATTTGTACATGTATCTACAGATGAAGTGTACGGTGATCTAGATTTTGATCCTACAACTTTTTTTACAGAAGATACACCTCTACAACCGAATAGTCCGTACTCTGCAAGTAAAGCCTCATCTGACTTATTAGTTCGTGCCTATCATGAAACATATGGATTTCCTATCAACATCACACGTTGTTCTAATAATTACGGACCATATCATTTTCCAGAGAAGTTAATTCCATTAACCATTTCTCGTGTACTTAATGACCAAAAAGTTCCTGTTTATGGTACTGGTGAAAATATTCGCGACTGGTTACATGTTCTTGACCATTGCTCTGCAATCGATTTAGTAATGCATAAAGGAGAAAATGGGGAAGTTTACAATGTAGGTGGCCATAACGAACGGACAAATTTAGAGGTCGTTAAGCAAATCATTTCTACTCTAGGTAAATCTCAAGATTTAATCCAATTTGTACAAGATCGCTTAGGTCATGACAAAAGATATGCGATTGATCCAAGTAAACTAGAAAGACTAGGCTGGAAACCAACTTATAATTTTGATACAGGGATTGTTCAAACAGTTCAATGGTATGTAGATAATAAGGAATGGTGGGAAACGATTGTTTCTGGTGGGTATAAACAATATTTTGAAAAACAATACGGTAAATAATTAGAAATGAACATGATGAGGGAATTTCATTAAAATAATAAGAGTAATTTAGACGGTTTCTTTTAATTTGAAAACGTCTTTTTTAATTTCATATGTATAGTAATTTAGACTTCTTAATATATGTGATTTATGAGTAATTTTGACTAAAACTAATAACCTAGTTAATTCCAAAAAAATTCTAATGTTTCGGTAAATATTCCTAAATATGATTCTTTTAATCATTTTCTAACTATAATGTTACTTACCATTTATAAGTAACATTTTTTTATGTTATAATACATTTTGTATCAATAAATGACAATTTCATTACAAAATTGTAAGTTTTTTTTTGCGAAATTTACAATTTTTTTATGTTCAAATATGTTTCATTAATGTTATGTTTTTTCAGAAAAATATAATGTTGTAGATTACTAGTTTCACCATTAAAAACTGATTAGAAAAAAATACTTATTCTAATGAAAAATTAATTATTAATTCAAGGAGGACAAGGGATGAATCAACCGTTAATCTCGGTAATTTTACCTATTTATAATGTAGAAAATTATATTCATGAATGCTTAAATTCATTATTAAACCAAACCATTGGCTATGAAAATTTAGAAGTAATTATGGTAAACGATTGCTCTAAAGATCGTACTCCTCTAATTATTGATGAATATGCAACGAAATATGAAAATTTTAAAGCCATTCATTTCACAGAGAATTCTGGTGCTCCAGGTAAACCAAGGAATGTTGGAATGGAAAATGCCACAGGTAAATATACAATCTTTTTAGATCCGGATGACGTATTACCATTGGATGCATATGAAAAACTAATTAATATCATTGAAAACAGTGAGTCTGATTTTGTAATGGGTAAGATGATCAGCTTTGATGATGAAACAAAGCGCAGACATGAACACGTTACATTTAAACAATATCAATTACAAAAGAAATATATCGATGTAAATATAGAGAATGTTCCATTTTTCTATCAAGTTAAAACGGCTGTTTATTTAAAATTAGTGAAAACTGAGTTTCTATTAAAAAATAAAATTAACTTTATTGAGGGTATGAAAAACGGTGAAGATAAGTATTATGATATTCTATTATTCTCTAAAGCAAAAAAATTCAGCTATATACCTGAAGTAATCTATCTATATCGAGGAAGAAATGATGTGAAAAATTTATCTCTAACACAAAGAGATATTATTAGTACAGTTGAAAATGATGTGAAATCTGCTTTAACGATTAAGCCTTTACTTTCAAAAAGCGATTACAAGTATTTTCAAATAAATGTATTTAGATCAATTTTTTGGAAAACCGGAGATGCAGACTTTAAGCGTTTAAAAAAAGAACAACAACTTTATCTTTTTAATTTAGTAAAAGATGTAATGGTGGGCTATGATCCAGATTTAGCGAAGGACTATATGGAAGTGGAAGAACCAATTCTTAGTCTGATTAGCTCGGGCCATATTGAAGAAGCTTTAGAATATAATCTTTTATTAATTGCTAGAAGATGGTGGTTTAAAAGAAGCAAAGAACTAGAGAAAGACTATAAAAAGTCATCAAAAATAAGAAATAGTAATTTTTGGAAAGTGACAAGTCCATTAAGAAAAGTGATCAGACTTGTGAAGAGGGTGTCGTAAGTTGCAATTTAGCATCATAATTCCATTTGGAAAAGAGGAGATCAATCAAGCTCTTGATTGTATTAATTCAGTTAAGGATCAAAGTATTAAACAAAATCAAATTGAATTAATCCTTTTTAATACAGAAAATGAAGTACTGAATGAAGAGACTGAGAAAACATTAACTAATCAGTTTAATGACCTAAGTGTAATAAATACAAAATTGAAGCCAGAAGACTTAAATGGCAAATATGTCTTTATTTATGATCGTAAAATCAATATTAATAAGCATTTATTAGAAGTATTTTTGAGAATAGCAGATTCTGGTAAATATGATTGCATTTTTCCTACTGAAAATACAAAAAAATTAGAAGTGAACCCAGTAAATATAAATGATTTTACTTATTCAGATCTAATGAGTATGAATTTACTGAGAACTGTTACCTTAAAGGATTATCTTGTAAAAAATAAAATTCAAGCGTTCAATTATTTTGAATTAAAGTATTTTCAATTAAAGCAATATTTTAAAAATAAAAATATTGGAACGAATGATGTATTAGAGATTAAAAATACTGAGATTAATGATGAGTATATCCATAATCAAGTTCAAGAAATTAACTATTTATTTGTAAAAGTAAGAGAAGAATCCGATAAAGACCTTCAAAAATTTACATATGATATGTTCATTAAGCAACTAATGATTTTAGTTGATAAAAAGATATTTGTTGATGAATTAGATGAAGGGCTTCAAATTCAATTATTAGAACTATTATATTTAATAACAAAAGAAGTCAATTTACCTGAAACTTTAAAGAATATAAAACTAGAAGGCTATAAAGGTTTTTTTGCAATCTTAAATATGAAAAAGTATTCTGAAGCCAATAGTTATATGAAGTTGTTCAGGAGTAAGAGATACCAATATCAAACGGCAAACAAATATAGCAAATATTTAGAGAAGCATCCAATCGATCCTAGTGAAGACTTAACATGGAAAATGACGAAACCATTACGTTTAGCAAAACCAACAATGCGCAAAGTAAAAGGATTTATATTTAAATATTTATTACTGCTAATTGTATCTTTCTATAAACTTCTATATTTAAATAAAGAGGTTTGGTTAGTTTGTGAAAGAGCTGATCAAGCTGAAGATAATGGATATTTCTTTTTTAAGTATTGTAGAGAGCAACATCCAAACAGAAAGATCTATTATATAATTGAGAAAAATTCTCCGCATTATGATAAAGTAGCTAAATTAGGAAATGTTATTCATCACTCTTCCTTTAAACATAAAATTTACACACTATTAGCGGATGTATATGTTAGTGCTTGGACATTTAGTGAAAGTGGTTTTCCAAATCCTTCAAAATATTTCACCTCAAGATTTAGAAAGCAATTAAAGAATAAGTTTCAAGTATGTATCCAGCATGGCGTTATTATTCATAATATTTCTCCGTATTTATCAAAGAAAAAGTATCAACAAAATTTAATTATAGCTAGTTCAGAATTTGAAAAAGAAATTATTATGGAAACTCTAAACTATTCAAAAGATGAAGTTGAAGTAACAGGATTAGCAAGATTTGATAATTTACATGATGCGATTACGAAGAGACAAATATTAATTATGCCAACTTGGAGACGTCATTTATTTAAAATAAATAAAAAACAATTCTCTAATTCGGAATACTTTAAGACGTATAAAAACTTGATATCAAATAAAAAGTTTCAAGATTTTATTAGTAAGGAAAATATTCAAGTTAAGTTCTATATTCATCATCAGATGCAGCGCTTCTTAGAAAACTTTATTGTAGAGCATCCAAACATTGAATTCTTATTAAAAAAAGATGCCAAAGTTTCAGATTTACTAAAAGAATCGAAGTTATTATTAACTGATTACTCATCAGTTTCAAGTGATTTCTTTTATATGAATAAACCAGTAGTATTTTATCAATTTGATCCACATAAAAATCATCATGCACCTACTGAACAAATTAAATATAGCGATCTTGGAATTATCGTTAATAATGAAGAAAAGTTGCTTGATGAAATCATTAAAATCTCAAATAGAGATTTTACAGCAGATCAACTATATCAACAAAATTCGAGAAGAATTTTTAAATATAAAGACACAAATAACTCACAGAGAATATTTGATGCAATTGAAACATCTTATCACAATTTCAAAATTAATAAGAACGTTGAATAAATCAAAAAGAGGGTGATTGAAAATCACCCTCTTTATTTATTTCGTTAATTTTATTAATTGAGCTAGAAAATTCTTATAATAATTTGGTTCAAAATGTAAATGGAAAATACCCCAAGCATGATCTGCAATAGAAATATAGTTTTGTTTTACATTTATTGTTGAAACCTCGTAATTTGAAATCACGTATTCATCCAATTGGTCCCAAAAGGCATTTAATAATTCGATATCAGTGTCGGAATTAATTTTCTTAATGTTTTGTTCCTGATCGTAGTACATCCCAGTAAATCTAGCTTTGTGAAGTATGATTTTACAATTCGGAATTTCTCTATTAATAATTTGTAAAAATTTATCAATCGATTGCTTCCAAAGTGTAAAGTATTCGCTAAGATTAGTATTCAAATTAAATGTAGTGACTTCGTTTAATTCTCTATAGAATGAAGTTTTAGTGATCTTCCAACGATTATTAGTAAAATATGAACTATTCGTCTTTAAACAGCCAAAATAAACATCCCCAAAGAAATCAAGAATGAGAGCTTCAGGTTGCTTATTGATTAGATCATTTAAAAAGTTCTTTTCTAAGTCATCGAAAACATCATTTTGCTCATATTGATTTAGGTTGTCAATTTTCTCTCTATTATATGGAATCGGATTACCCATTAAACTAATGATTGACGATTGGTTTTGGTAGCGAATTAATTCGAAATGATTTTTATAATTTAAGTTAAATTTACTATTAAAATTATCGCGTGTAACACACGATCCAAATGCAGCGACTTTTAATTTCTTTTCATTACTATTAATTGAAATAACGTTCTTATTTAGTAAAAGTGAAAAGTGTTTAGTTTGATGATTAGATTCATTCTCGGTTAATAAGTTAATTAAAACTTTAATATTTTTGTTTAAGGTAATTTGAGCATATAGTTCTAATTCAGTCGATTCAGGATAGCTATTTAATAAATCAAATACATTAAACGTTGAACACAAAATTTCATTGTTATTTCCACTACGCGCACTATATGAATGAGTATTAATCGCTAGTTCGGTTTTGATTTGATTGTATTGTTTTTGATCAGAAATAGAGAGTTGAACAAAATCTTCAAAACAATCTGCTTTAACTAGATTAAAATGTAATTTATCTTGTGTTAAGTAAAGCGCAATACGATTATCATTTGTTATATATGTCTTTACATAATAAATGTTTAGTAGTTTCGTGCTCATATATTTAGCTGGCATTTCAAGATTACGACTAATTTCTAATGGTAATAATTCAGCATCTTTAGCTAAATATAAATCAAAAATCTCGATTGGATATAATGTGATATTTTTCAAATCAGAAAAGTTAATATGTACTATATATTGGTTATCAATCTTTTTTATTAAGCACTGCAATATTTCATTGCTTACTTTCACATGTTTATTTGACCTCTGTTTTACGACTAATGAAGATGCTTCATTTATTTTCTCATTTAGATCTTCTATGCATAGTCTAATTCCATCATTTAAGTATTCAATTTTTTTAAGCATAAAACAGCCCATCCCATTTAATTAAAATATTTTTTGAATTCGTAAAAAAATTTACGAAATGCTAACAGATATTAACATTAACATAATGATTATAATTATTAAACAAGGCATTAGTTTTTTTAGTATTAAATGAACGAATGTTAACAAGAATTTAAGATTATGTATCTATGGATCATATTTTACAAGAAATTACACCCCGGTTGTAGCACTCACTTTCCATTGGAAAGGAACGTTACAGTTGGGGATTTTTTATATTTTAATACTTTCTGATACATTACTAATTTGGAAAATCATCTTATTATATCTTTTACATACTTTTAACATGGATACTCATTAAGATTCACAAAAATTCGTTAATCTCTAATTAATAATAATATTTTCCTTTTTAATAAACACGTCTTACTTACGGTGTTTATCTTATTGTTCTGGAGGTTTGAAATGAAGAATAGTGAATTATTGAATAGTAGTCATGTTGATTCAACAACTGTAAATTTTAAACCGAGTTTAATAGAGGTTTCGACTGAGGATTTCGATGCTAATATTCTACGGAAAAATGAATTATTAATGAAAGAAAATGAGTTCCTCTCTAATAAAGTGATGGAATTAGAGAAAAAAATGGAAGAGCAATTATTTCGGCAGTTGGATTTAATCGTAGAGCATGAGGAATTTATGATGGGACTCGATGATTATGTTCTTGTAAACGAAGTAAAGCAGTCGTTTGGTTCGTATGAATATGAAAAATTACAAGAGGAATATCAAAAGCTTCAAATAAATTACGAAACGTTTAGGAACTCAAAATTTGGAAAATTGGCAAGGAAGTATTGGAAGATCTTGAAGTATTTAAAAAGAAAATGAGGGGTCATTTATGTTAAAAGAATTAATTGAAAAACAAATAACTAGATTACGTAATGAAAAATATGACACAAAAATGATGCTGCAAGAATTAATGAACGTGGATGAACCCTTCTATTTTCAAAACCATGAGTTACTTCTATTTTCAGCTGATGATTTTACAGTTAGTAAAGGTATTCAAAGGTTTCAAAAGGAAAAGAAAACATTATTTCATAACAAACTAATAAAGCAGACTGCGGTCATTGATTATAAAGACGAAAAAAAATTAATGGAACTACTTTTTAATGAAGGAAGAAGTCAATTATTTACTAAATTTGGCATCACAGGCTTTGTCAGCGGTAAGTGTGAGGTAGTTTGTGAATTGCGATTTATAGATCATGAGCATAACGCTAGCACAGTCAGTTTTCATATGGACGAGTTAGTTGATCTATCTCAATTTAATCAAAATGAGATACAATCGGCTTCTTTTTCAATTTACATGACAGGTGCTGCCACACTTCATTTATTTCATGCTAAATTAATGGGTTCATATAAAAATAGTACGATAGACAATAGTCAATTGAAGAAACAAAAGAAAGAAATTAAGGACTTTCGTGTTGGATTTATTGCAGACGAATTTACGACACGATGTTTCGATTATGAGTTTCAACTTGTAAAAATCACGCCAGAGAATTGGTTGACTGAATTTAAAAAACATCGAATTGATTTATTCTTTTGTGAGTCTGCGTGGCTTGGAAACGATGGAGCTTGGAAGGATAAAATCGGTACGAAAAATCACAGAAATCATACGAAACTATTAAAACTAGTTTATTGGTGTAAAGAGCACAATATCCCAACCGTCTTTTGGAATAAAGAAGATCCGTTTCATTACCAAGCTTTTATTGATACGGCAAAGCATTTTGATTATGTATGTACGACTGATTTTGAATCAGTTCAGAACTATGTGGATGAAGGCTGTGAAAATGTTTATTGCTTACCTTTTGCAGCTCAACCGAAAATTCATAATCCAATTGAATATATTCCACGTAAAGAGAAAGTAGTTTTTGCTGGAGCTTATTATGGTAAAAAGTTTCCTGAGCGTACGAGTGCAATGGAGAAACTAGTAAATTCGTCGAAGGAATACGGACTAGATATATATGATAGAAACTATCATAATCCAACAAGTCCTAATCAATTTCCAGATGAGTATAAACCATTTATTGTTGGAAACTTAAAACAAAATGAAATCGATCTTGCGTATAAAGGATATAAAGTAGCACTAAATGTAAATAGTATTACGAAATCTCCGACAATGTTTGCCCGGAGAGTATTTGAGTTATTGGCAAGTAATACGCCGATTATTAGTTCCCATTCAGAGGGGATTCATCGAATGTTTGGTGAAATTGTAACGGCTACAGACGATGAAAAAATAATGAAACAACGACTATCTAACTATTATTCAGATGAGACCTTTTATAAAAAAAATCGTTTACTCACATTACGAAAAGTATTAGAAGAACACACTTATACGAATCGAGTGGAAGATTTATTTAACATTATTAATCTGCCATTCGAAAAATATGAAGAAACTGCTACGTTAGTTGGCGTTGTTCGAAGTAAAGCCGACTATGAAAAGTTAATCGCAATTTACAATAGACAAGGAATCAAACAGAAAAAACTAGTGATCTTACTCGATTTGTTTGAGGGCTATTTAGATATTTTTAATCAAAACAATCATGGGGAAGTAAAAACTTACCTAATTGATTATTGCCATCATTACTTCAGCTTGAATGATCTCGTTGATTCGAATTATATTGCTCCAATTAATCTAGATCATTATTATGGAGAAAATTATTTAAGAGACTTGATGTTAGCTACTAAGTATACGAATGATACGATTATCGCAAAAGGGAATGGAAATAGCTATAACTACGTAAATGATTGCCAGATTGACGAATCATTGATTTGCAAAAAGGCGACTAGATTTCTACATCCAAATGAATTTATAAAGCTTTTAGATGATAAACCATCAATTGGACACTTCTCAAAAGCTGGCGTTCAATTTTTTGAAATTGATGAGTTTAATTTTTATCGAGATGCCTATGAACAAGCCATTAGCCGAGACAAAATTGAGAGAATTTTAGTATAAGGAGCTGTTTTTATGAAACTGGCGATTATAGGGCATGATTTAAAATTTATAAACGATGCCATTAAGAGGTTTGAAGCTAAAGATGATATTGAAATAAAAATTGATTTATGGGAAGGGCATACAATTCATCAAGTTGCAAAAAGCTTAGAGGTCGTTAATTGGGCCGATGTTCTTTTTTGCGAGTGGGGACTTGGAAATGTGATATGGTACCAGGAGCATAAAAAAGATCATCAAGTACTAATTGTTAGAATGCACCGTTTTGAAATGAATACCCCTTTTCCAGAGCAATTTGATTTTACGAAAATCGATAAGATTATTGCGATTTCTTCTTATATATATGAGGAATTTCATCGTGTTGCAAAGATTCCTAGAGAAAAGATGATTGTCATTCAAAATGGTGTTGATGTAGATCGATTCCATTTGCCTAAGCAGTATGATGCAGATTTTCGAATTGGATTACTTGGTTATGTACCGAAGTTAAAACGGTTAGATCGAGCGCTTGAGATATTTGAAAAGTTATACGAAAAAGACAGCCGATATACTCTTTCGATAAAAGGAAAGCATCCGAAAGAGTTTCCATGGGTATGGAATAATCAACAAGAGCAGGATTATTATACAAGTTTATTCCGAAAAATTGAGAAATCCCACTATCGTAATCAAGTGCAGTTTGAAGAGTGGGGAGATTCAGCGGAATGGCTCGAGTCGATTGGTTTTGTCTTATCAGTCAGCGATTATGAAAGTTTTCATTTAGCACCCGTTGAAGGGATGGCTTCTTGCGCTGTGCCAATTGTTTTAAATCGTGAAGGAGCTCGAACGATATTCCCTGATGAGTATATTTTTGTATCACTCGATCAAGCAGTGCAGTACATTGCGGATAGTAAAAAAGGATCTAGGAAAGAGCTAGTTGAATTTGTGAAGGAAAATTACTGTATGGATAAAATGTGTTCAGAGATTTTGAGTCTAATTGATGAGTTACAAGTAAAATTAGTTCATTAAGTATTTCGGAGAGCACAGTGAATTCTTTTAGTAGAAGGAACTGTGTTTTTTTCTTCTATTATTATTTACATCGAGTATGAATGATTTCAATATGTGGGAAACTAAGTATATAAGACTTTGTCGTAAGTGATGAATAATCGAATAATTACTAGTTAAAGAACTTATTAGGGTTAAGACGATCAATTTTTACAATTAATCATGTATATAGAGGAATAAAACGGTATTTTTCATGGTAAAAAATGTCTTTATTTCCTTAGTTAAGATACAATAGATAGATATATATTTCAATAAGCCGATTTGTTTTTGAAAGGGGAAAGAATTTTGACTGTTAAAGTAATGACAATTTTTGGAACAAGACCAGAAGCGATTAAGATGGCGCCACTTGTGCTTGAATTAGCTAAACATCCGGATGAAATCGAATCAATTGTGACGGTTACAGCTCAACATCGACAAATGTTGGATCAAGTTCTCGAAATTTTTGAAATCACGCCTGATTATGATTTAAATATAATGAAAGATCGCCAAACTTTAATCGATGTAACAACTAGAGGTTTGGAAGGTTTAAATAAGGTTATGCAAGAAGTGAAACCGGACATCGTATTAGTTCATGGTGATACGACAACGACTTTTATTGCTAGTCTTGCAGCTTTTTATAATCAAATTGCAATTGGGCATGTTGAAGCCGGTTTACGTACTTGGGATAAGTATTCACCATACCCAGAAGAAATGAACCGTCAATTAACTGGTGTCATGGCGGATTTACATTTTTCTCCTACAACAAAATCAGCACAAAATTTATTAGCTGAAAATAAAAAGGAAGAAACAATTTTTATTACTGGTAATACTGCAATCGATGCACTAAAAACAACAGTAAAAGAAGAGTATGCTCATCCGGTTCTTGATCAGATTGGTAATGACAGATTAGTCTTAATGACTGCACATCGTCGTGAAAATCTAGGGGAACCTATGAGAAATATGTTTAAAGCGATTAAGCGTTTAGTCGAAAAACATCATGATATTCAAGTTGTGTATCCTGTACATATGAATCCTGTTGTTCGTGAAATTGCAAATGAAGTTTTAGGAAATGACAAGCGAATTCATTTAATCGAACCACTGGATGTCATTGATTTCCATAACTTTGCTGCAAGATCGCATTTGATTCTAACTGATTCTGGTGGTGTGCAGGAAGAAGCACCTTCATTAGGCGTACCAGTCCTTGTTTTACGTGATACGACAGAACGCCCAGAAGGTATTGATGCTGGTACATTAAAGCTTGCGGGAACTGATGAAGAAGTGATTTTCTCATTAGCAGATGAACTATTATCAGATGAGGAAGCTCACGCAAAAATGTCGAGAGCATCAAACCCATATGGGGACGGTGAAGCTTCAAGAAGAATTGTTGAAGTGATTATTCAACATTTTAAAAATAAGAATAAATAAGATTTAACGTTGAACGACTATTTTTGCAAATTTTGCAGGGATAGTCGTTTTTAATCTTTTATTTTTGTCAAAATAAAAAGCTGATTTTTGAAATAGATCAAAAATCAGCTTTCTTTATTTAGCGTGTTTTGTAATATTGAATTGTTTTATCTAAACCTTCTTTAAGTGTATTACTTGGCTTCCAGTTTAGTAATTGAATTGTTTTTTCATTGTTTAAGTAACTGTGTTTAATATCGCCAGATCTTTCTTCTGCAAATACCATTTCAATTTTATTATTAATAACTTCCTCTGAAATTTTTAATAAATCAATTAAAGATGTTTGTGTATTTGTCGATACGTTACAAATCGTATTGACTGGATTTTTACTTGCAAGAAGATTAGCTGCAACGATATCATCTACAAAGATAAAGTCACGAGTTTGCTCACCGTCTCCAAAAATAGTAAATAATGAATTAGATGTTATGCAATCCACTAAAATACTAACAACTCCGCCTTCACCTTTCGGATCTTGACCAATGCCATATACATTTGCATAGCGGAATACAGTATATTGAATGTTGTGTAGTTTATTATACATATCAAAATAAAATTCAGGAGAAAACTTAGAAGCACCATAAGGTGACAGTGGTTGAATTGGATGCTTTTCATCTACACCAAGATAGTGAGGTTCTCCGTATACAGCTGCAGAAGAAGCATAGACAAGTGTTACATCCTTTACTTGTTTTAATTGACGAGCTGATTCAAGTACATTGATTGTTCCTAAAATATTGATGCTAGCATCTTCCATAGGATTTTTAACTGAGAATTGTACATCAATTTGTGCAGCATGATGATTAATAATATCTGGTTGCTCTTTTAGAACTATTTCAGCAAAGTTATTACTTCTAATATCCTCTTCATAAAAAGTTACATCTGATGGAATATTATGTATAGAACCTGTCGATAAGTTATCAACGACAACTACTTTATAACCTTCATTTATATATGCTTTTACTAAATTAGAACCAATGAATCCGGCCCCACCAGTAACTAATACCTTTTTCATACTTATTTCTCCTTTTGATCTCTAGTTTATCAATATATGTAAAATTAACTTAGGAAAACAATGGTAGTAGATTGTAAACATAATTAATCATTTTTAGTCTATCAAAAATAAATAAAAATATCCATATTCATCTATTGAGATTGGGCATATAGAGTTGTGGTTAGACAAAAAAATTAAAACATCAAAAGGTTAAAATGTTATTAATCTGTTCCTATATTCTGCAGAAATATTTGTACAAGAATTCAAAAATGGTTTTTAATTTATTGTTCATTTTAAAAATGGTATGATAAACTAGATTTTTTGAAAAAATAATAATATTACAATTCGCTTTTTTAATGAAAGCCTTATATTGGCAAAACAAAACAATCATTAGAATAATGAATCGTTCTTTTATACAGTATGATATAATAATTTGGCAATTGATGAGTAAAACATAATATGAAAATCATATTGCGAATTAAATTTAAATAAATATAGGAGTGCAGTACTAAATGAATTCTATTGATAAAAGTCATGATTATCTATTTTCAATCATTATGCCAATATATAATGTTGAAAAATTTCTTGTAGAGGCTATTGATAGTGTAATAAACCAAACAATAGGTTTTGAAGAAAATATACAACTTATTTTAGTTAACGATGAAAGTCCAGATGATAGCGAAAAAATCTGTGTAGATTATCAAAATAGATATCCTAAAAATATTCAATATTTAAAGAAGCCAAACGGTGGAGTAAGTAGCGCTAGAAATTATGGAATAGATTATATCAAAGGAAAATATGTTCAGTTTCTTGATCCAGACGATACGATTTCAATTGATACATTGTTAAACGTGTATACATTCTTTGAAGAGCACGAAGAAGAGATTGATCTTGTTGCGATTCCAATTAAATTCTTTGAAGCTAGAACGGGTAATCACACATTAAACAATAAATTTGGTAGAACTCGAGTGATTGATATCATTGAACAACCAAATCTATTATTAACTCACGCAGCTTCAGCTTTTATTAAAAGTGATTTAATGAAGAAATATCAATTTGACCGTAATTGTAGAATTGGTGAGGATTGTAAGTTAGTAAGCCATGTTATTTTAGAGAAAAATAAATATGGTGTTTTAAAAAATGCTAGTTACAACTACCGTTTAAGAAATGACGGTACTTCGGCAATGCAAAATGCTATGAAAAATGACTGGTTTATCCATTCATTAGATACGTTTAGTTTAGATCTTATTCATAAAAGTATTGAACAAGTTGGGGAATTACCCGAGTATATTCAATATATAATCATGCATGATTTAAAATGGAAGTTTTCTATTAAAAGCCAGGCAGATACTCCATTAAGTGATGAAGACTATATTGAATTTAAAAATAAGATAAAAGAAATTTTGACTTATATCGACGATGAAGTAATTTTAAAAACGAAAAAGATTAGTCAGTTCTATTTACATTTTGCACTAAGTCTTAAACACAATATACCTTTAAAAGAAGTTTTTACAAAATCGATTGAAGAACTAGAGCAAGGTCAAGATATAGGATTATATCGTGACGAGTACTTAGTTACTAAGCTATCTAAAAACAAAGTTACAATCGAATTTATTGAAGAAAAGAATTCAAACCTTATGATTGAAGGGTTCTTTGGATCGTTATTTGATCGTGAAGAATGTAAAATTATCGCTAAGATCAATGGTGTTGATTATGTAGGCGAAGATGTAGATCGTACGGTTAATCAATATAAAAGTTTAGATGAAATTATTAAACAATATAAGGGATTCAAAATTTCAATTCCTTTCTCTAAACTTCCAAATGAATATAAAATCGAATTTTTTGTTGAAGTTGATGGAGTACAAGTTCAAGTAAATTATAATGTGAATAAATTTACAGGTCTTTCAAAAAGAATTAGAGGTTCTTATTCAGCAAAAGAAAGATATATCTACTCTTGCAGAACGCATCATATAAAGGGAACGAAAAAAAGTGGTGCCAAAAAGCTTATTAACGAACTTAAGATTATGCGTGGTTTATGGAAACTTGGTTCAGTTCATGCGAAAAAGGCAATCGTTACGAGACTTGTCGCAAAGACATTGAGAAAGCTAGAGTCAAAACCAGTATGGTTATTCATGGATCGACAAGATAAAGCAGATGATAATGCAGAACGATTATTTAAATTTGCTAATTCTCAGCAAAAATCAATTAAAAATTATTATGTCATCAAAAAAGACGCACCTGATTTTGAAAGAATTTCAAAAGTAGGAAATGTCGTTCCTTATGGTTCTTATAAGCATAAATTCTTAATGTTAAGAGCGTCAAAAGTTATTTCGTCCCATGCAGACCAATGGGTAACGAATCCTTTCTTTAAAGCGGAGATTTATTATCGTGATTTGATGACGTTTGATTATATTTTCTTACAACATGGTATTACAATGGCCAACTTAACACATTGGTTAAATAGATTTAATAAAAACATTCGTAAAATGTTTACTTCAGCTCACTTGGAAGCTCAATCTTTAATTGAGGGTGACTATAGCTATACAAGTGAAAATATAAGATTAACTGGTTTTCCAAGATATGATGGTCTAGTTAATAATGACCAAAAACAAATTTTAATTATGCCTACTTGGAGACAGAATTTAGTTCTAAGAAAAAACCAGGCTTTAGGGGTAAGACCTTATAATGAAGCATTCAAAAAATCAGAGTATTTTAAGCGTTACAATGATTTGATTAATGATCCGAGATTAATCGATTTTGCGAAAAAGAATAATTACAAAATTATCTTTTTCCCACATCCAGAGATTCAAATTCAAAACAGAGATTTTGATAAAAATGATTATGTTCAATTTGCTGAATATAACACAAGTTATCAAAAACTATTTAATGAATCGAGTATCTTACTGACAGATTATTCTTCTGTTGCTTTTGATTTTGCATATCAGAAAAAACCAGTTATCTACTATCAATATGATTACTATCATTTTGAAAAAGGTTATTTTAACTTTGAGACGATGGGCTTTGGGGATATTATCGATAACCACGATGTGTTAGTGGATAAATTTATCTCATATATGGCTAATCAGTGTGAAATGGAAGACAAATACAAAGAACGTGTTGATTCTTTCTATGCTTATACAGATCGTCATAATTCTCAAAGGGTATTTGATGAAATTTTAGAAATTGAAAATGGTTTAAAGTAATCGATGTGATCAACGAGGGACTGTTCAAATTTGGACAGTCTCTCTTTTATCGACAGAGTTTGTCAAACTGTAACATGAATACAATGGGCATTTAATGGAATTATAGGTCTAATTATGTTACAATACCTCTTGTTTTGTAGTTTCCGAATGTAATATTACTGTTTAGGAGGTGTATTAATATTACAGCTAACAAAAAGAAAATTTTATTAATTACTCAACACTTCTATCCTGAAATTGGGAGTGCTGCAAATCGATTAAAAAATATTTATCTAGAATTAAAAGAAAAAAATTACGATGTGAAGGTACTTACTTTACACCCTAGATATCCAAGCCGCGAACTTTATGAAAATAAGCGATTCTGGAATGAAAAGCTAATCGATGAAGATGATATTGTTCGAGTTGATACATCAATTAAGACTCATTCTACAAGTATTATTAAGAGACTTTATTTATACTTAGAAGTTATGTTCCGTTTTATAGGAGCTATTTTTAAATATAAAAAGGAATTCAATTATATTTTTGTAACATCACCACCAATTTTCGTTGGTATTGCTGGATTAATCGCAAAGTGGAGATTAAAAGCACCTTTAATATTAGATATTAGGGATTTATGGCCAGAATCCTTAGTAGGTGTAAAAGTATTCTCCAATAAATTAATCCTATCTACGGCATATAAAGTAGAAAAACTATTATATAAAAAAGCAACAAGAATCATAGTTAATAGTCGCAGCTTTATTAACTATATGACAAATAAAAATGTCCCGGCTGACAAAATCAAGTTCGTTCCAAACTCACTATCTGAAGAAGAACTTTCTATTGAAGTTCCGAATAATGAGGATCGCAAAAAAATTGAAGTTACTTATACAGGTAACCTAGGTTTTGCTCAAGACTTGAACAAACTTTTAAGTGTTGCTGAAATGTTCAAGGAAAATCAAAATATATTTTTTACGATTGTAGGGTACGGTAAAAATACGAATGAAGTAAAAAAATATATTGAAGATAAAAAATTAGAAAACGTAACATTACACACTGCAAAGTCTCGTAATGATACACTTAAAATCGTATCAGAATCTGATATTGCATATGTCAGTCTTGTTGAACAGGAAGTTTTTAAAACTGTATTACCTGGAAAAATCATCGATTATATGAGCGTAAAGAAACCTATTATTGGAAATGTATCAGGTTATGCAGGTGAAATTATTGAAAGTGCAAATTGTGGTATTGCTCTGAAAGAGGGATCAGTACAAGAGTTGTATGAAAAAATAATTGAATTAGCAAATAATCCTACAGCAAGAAAAACTCTTGGTGAGAATGGATACAATTATGCTTATAAAAATTTAAGATGGAAAACGAATATTAATGTGTTAATTCAAGTGATGGAGGAAATCCATGAATAAGAAAGTTTGTGCATTTGTGTTTAACCACTTTACAAATGACGCGCGTGTATTACGTGAGTGTTCAGCATTAGCCGAAGTAGGTTATGATGTAGATTTAATTGCATTACACGATGATTCGGATACATTACCGAAGAGGGAAAGATATGAAGAAGGTTTTAATGTCATTCGTGTAAATAATCGTTTACCATTTGGAATCTATCATCTAATCAACTTTT
Organism: Bacillus sp. FJAT-25509; assembly: GCF_001420605.1. GTDB lineage: Bacteria > Bacillota > Bacilli > Bacillales > Bacillaceae_G > Gottfriedia. The sequence continues at coordinate 37,560 of NZ_LJIZ01000002.1, read as the reverse complement.
GTGCAAAGCTCATCATTTTCTTTAAATCAAATATAATGACAAAATTACTTGCGGCAATCTTATTAGTTGCTGGGTTATTTGTTAACATCATTGCAACGATTATTATTGCAGCTGTTATTATATTATTTGGGAATCGTTATGTAAGAGTGATTTTAACGAGGGGTTATAATATTCTTCAAATGATCTACCATGGCAGTAAAAAGAAATATGATATATACCATGCAAATGATTTAAATACATTACCACAAGGTATTTTATGTGCTAAAGTATTTCATCGTAGTAAATTAGTGTATGATTCACATGAAGTACAATCTAGTCGATCTGGCTACGAAAATCCAATCTTTGGTAAGATTGAAAAGTTTTTAATACGCTACATCGATATTATGATTCATGAAAATTATACTCGTGCGAAATACACTCAAGATTTATATCATATTGATTTACCTGAGGTGATCCATAACTATCCATTCGTTTCAAAACCTGAAGAAAAAAAGGCAATCAATTTACATGAAGTGCTTGGATTAGATCCGAATGAACCTATTTTGTTGTATCAAGGTGGGATTCAAAAAGGGCGTGGCTTAGAGCTAATCGTTAAGGCTACTCCTCAGTTTAAACGAGGGACAGTTGTATTTATCGGAGACGGTAAAATTAAGCCTGTACTTTTAGATTTAGTAGATCAATTGAATTTAGAAAATCGAGTGAAATTTATCGATAAAGTTCCAGTAGATGAGCTTTTAAATTATACTCGAAATGCTTATCTAGGTTTTCAAGTATTAAATAATATTAATTTCAATCATTACTCTGCATCTTCTAATAAGTTGTTTGAGTATTTGATGAGTGGTGTACCAGTTGTAGCATGTAGCTTTCCTGAGATTCAAAAGGTTGTTGAAAAAGAAAATGTCGGTGTATGTGTTGATTCACATGAAGTTGATTCAATTGCTGAAGGTGTGAACTATCTTTTAGATCACCCAGAAAAAAGGGATAAAATGAGTGCGAATTGTTTAGAAGCACGTCATCATTACAACTGGAATAATGAGAAAAAGATTTTTATCGATATTTATGACAAAGTCTTAAATGGTCAAAAGTTAGCGACTAACGTAGGATAAAAAACTATTTACTTCCTAATATGGGGTGTAATTTAATGACAGTTTACAGTCTAAGCGTAATCTTAATTAATTTTAATAACGAAATGTTTATTAAAGATACAATTGAATCAGTTCTAAATCAACGAATGAATAATTTAGAGTTGATTATAGTAGATGATGGTTCGACAGATGGTAGTTTAGAAATAAGTAGAAACTTTACTGAAAGACACCCTAATGTCAAACTCATTTCTCAAAAAAATAGCGGTCCTAGTGCCGCTAGAAATAAGGGGATTCAAGAAGCAACTGGAAAGTATATCACCTTTCTAGATAGTGATGACCTGACAATTAAAGGTGCTTATGAAAAATTACTGGAAATAGCAAATGAAAATGATGCAGATACAGCAATCGGAAATTTTATTTGTTTTAATGATTTAAAAAAGTGGCGCCTAGCATATATGGGGAAGGTTTTTGAGAAAAATCTACCTTCCATTAGACATGTAAGAAAAAATAGCGAACTACATTTTACACCTGCTGTTTGGAATAAACTTTATAAAAGAGAGTTTATTTTACAAAAAAATATTCAATTTGATGAATCATTAAGAATAGGCGAAGATTTACTCTTTACAGAGAAAAGCTTATTACTTTCGAATAAAACAGTAGTGAAAGATATTGATATGATTCAATATCGTGTAAATGATTTAGATAGTAGTTTAGTAAAAAAAGTAAGTCTAAGTTTTTTCGAACAATTATTAAAAACGCAAAACGAACTAAATAACCTTTATAATGAATTAGAGTTAATACAAGAGATAAAAACGATTGAAAATAGACAATTAAGATTCTTTTTTGACTCAATTTATCTTAAAGCTTCTAAATTAAGTAAGGAAGAACAATTTTCTTTATATAATATTTGTGTTGATTTTATTAACATAATTAATAATAAGGAGATCTTTACTAATTTAAAAAATCGGGATTTGTTATTACTTCAATTAATATTAGATGAAAACAAAGATGGCTTTTTGAAGTTTTTAAATGTATTAACAAACAGTGATGTTCCAAAAGACCAAATAAGAATGAATAGTGAGTATCATAAATACTTGATCGAGCATTTTCCAGATTATGCTGTTAATTTATCGAAAAATACTTTTCTTATCGGTCAAAACATCAAAAATATTAGTTTAGAAAAAGGGATCTTTACATTTGGTGGTTCCATTTATTACGCGAATATCCCATCAACAATTAAAAGTATGGAAATAGTTTTTACTAATAAAAAAAGTAATGAAAAAATCAACATTAAACTAGTAGATAATGCAACGAATGAACGTAAAGAAACGCATTCCAAACAATATAAATACGTTGATTTTAATACAGTAACGATTCCCATTCTATCGTATTTGTCATCAGGTGATTGGAAAGTCTCAATTAAGACGGAAGTAGAAGAATTATCCTATCAAACTGATCTTCAAATTTCTAAAAACGATAGAATTCACTTAAAATCGTCAATTATAGGTAAACAACAAATTACACCTGTTTATGTAAATCATGAGTTAACTTTATCTATTAAAGAAGTAAGTACTAGTGGTAGAATTAAATTTTTAGGCAATAAGCTTAAAAGTTTTACTAAAAGATTTGTATAAAGATATAAAATCTATTTAAATGATAGGGACCAAATAATTTGTATTAAAAATTTTATAAAAGTTTTGTTAAGTGGATATAAAATTGTAAAATTTATATTATATTTCGCATTTGGGTAATACTGAAAATATTAATTTATTGTATTATTATTGTTACGGTGTATATCTATTTTAGAAAATAATTATAAAATAGCATTAATGTAATTAATACAAATTAAGTGATTTTATTGAAAGAGGTAATCTAAATGAAAATTTGTACAATTGGTCTAGGATATATTGGTTTACCAACATCAGCAATGTTTGCGAAACATGGGGTAGAAGTAGTTGGTGTAGATATACATCAAAGTGTTGTAGATAAACTAAATGCAGGGGAAATTCATATTGAAGAACCTGGATTGGCAGAAGTAGTGAAAGATGTAGTGTCTAAAGGTTTATTTAAAGCTTCTTTAACACCTGAAGCTGCTGATGCATTTATTATCGCTGTACCAACACCAAATAATGATGATGAGCATAAATCTTGTGATTTAACTTACGTATTAAGTGCAGTTAAATCGACAATTCCTTATTTACAAAAAGGGAATGTATTGATTGTGGAATCAACAATTGCTCCACGTAGTATGGATGACTTTGTAAAACCATTAGTAGAAGCATCAGGTTTTACAGTTGGTGAAGATTTATTTTTAGTACATTGTCCAGAACGAGTATTACCTGGTCAAATTATGCACGAATTAATATATAATAACCGTATTGTTGGTGGAATTACACCTCAGTGTTCTGAAGCAGGGGCAAAAGTATATAGTACTTTCGTACAAGGTGAAATTATTCGTACTGATGCAAAAACAGCGGAAATGTCTAAGTTAATGGAAAACACATTCCGTGATGTTAACATCGCACTAGCAAATGAACTGACAAAAGTATGTAATACGCTTGATATCAATGTACTAGATGTAATTGAAATGGCAAATAAACACCCACGAGTTAATATACATTCACCTGGTCCAGGTGTTGGGGGGCATTGCTTAGCAGTAGACCCTTACTTTATTGTGGCAAAAGCACCTGATCTTGCTAAAATAATCAATCTTTCTCGTGAAACAAATTCATCTATGCCTAGCTATGTTGTTGAAAATGTTAAGAAAATTATTGGAAATGTTGATCATCCAAAAGTTGCTGCTTTTGGTGTAACGTATAAAGGTAATGTTGATGATATGCGTGAAAGTCCAGCAATGGATATCATTGAACTATTAAAAAATGAAGGCATTACTGTAGCAGCTCATGATCCACACGTTGCTAGTACAGAAACATTTACACTTCTATCTGCAGAAGATGCAGTAAAAGATGCTCATTTAATTTTAGTATTAACTGATCATAATGAATTCAAAAACATGAATTATGATGAATTAGCACCTTTCATGAAAAATCCAATCGTTTTTGATACTAGAAACTGTGTTAATCCTTCAAATAGTTCAAAAATGAATTTTGTAAACTATGGTAATATAAATAAAGTAATTAAAGAGAATGTGGTAAATCTATGAATAGTATAAAAACAGTTTTGCAAGAACAGATTAATAATCTATCACTCATATTCCGATTATCGTCATATGAGACGCGTAAAGAGTATGCTGATAGCCAACTTGGCGTTATCTGGGTTTTCTTAAACCCACTATTTCAAATTGCAGTATATTGGATAACTTTCGGTACAGGTATAAGAGGCGGTGCTCCAGTTAATGGTATTCCATTTCTAATTTGGATGCTTTGTGGACTTATTCCTTGGTTTTTTATTAGTAACTCAATCATGCAAGGATCAAGTTCTATTTTCAATCGTATTGGGACCGTTTCTAAAATGAATTTCCCATTAAGTATCATTCCTACTTATGTAGTACTTTCAAGATTTAATACCCATGTATTTATGATGGGAGTTCTATTTATTGGGGTTGTTGTAAGCCAAGGTTTTGATCAAATGAATATTTTTGCTTTGATTTATTTTATGATTGCAGGTTTAATATTCAATATTGTATTAGGGCTATTTACCTCTACACTTTCAACAATGATTAGGGATATTCATCTTTTTATTCAGTCCTTTACTAGAATGCTCTTGTATTTAACTCCTATTCTGTGGGAGCCATCTAGAGGTTCTGGTGCATCAAAAATTTTATTTTTTATAATGAAATTAAATCCTTTTTATTATATTGTAGAAGGTTATCGTGGAGCTCTTTTATATGGTCATTCTGATATTATTTTCTCAAAATATACAGTTTATTTTTGGGCAGTGTTAATAATCATCTTTACAATTGGCTCTATTTTCCATATCAAGTTTAGAAAGCAATTTGTTGATTTCCTATAGAAGGTGAACACAATGACAAAAAAAGTTATTTTTAAAAATGTTACAAAAAAGTTTAAAATGTATAGTAAGCCGACCGACAAGCTAAAGGATTTATTCTTTGGCGGTAAAGGTGGCGAATTCTTTCATGCCCTTAAAGATGTATCCTTCGAGGTTGAACAAGGTGAAATCGTAGGGATCATTGGATTAAATGGATCTGGTAAAAGTACCATGTCAAACTTAATTGCGGGTGTGACAATGCCAAATGAAGGTGAAGTCGAAGTAAATGGTGTTGCTTCACTAATTGCGATTCAAGCTGGTTTAGATAATCGACTAACTGGTTTAGAAAATATTAGACTTAAAGGTTTAATGATGGGTCTAACGGTAAAACAAATTGAAAAAATTACGCCTGACATTATTGAGTTTGCTGAAATTGGTAAGTTTATTAACCAACCAGTTAAATCATATTCAAGCGGTATGAGATCAAGATTAGGATTCGCAATTTCCGTAAATATTGATCCAGACATTATGGTAATTGACGAAGCATTATCTGTTGGTGACCCAACATTTACAAAACGTTGCTTAGATAAAATGAATGATTTTAAAGAACAAGGAAAAACAATCTTCTTTATTAGTCACTCATTAGGTCAAGTAAGAGATTTTTGTACAAAAGGATTATGGATTCATTACGGAAAAGTGGTAGAGTATGGAGACATTAGTCCTGTATGCGATAACTATCAAAAGTTCCTTACTGAGTACAATAAATTATCTACTGAAGAACGTACAAAAGATCGTGAAAAAAATATGCATTATAATTAATTAAATAGTTTATGGGATACCTAAGTTTGAAAAGCTTAGGTTTCCTTGCATTATATATGTGAAATACTTTATTATTCACTTGAGTGATGATTAAAGGCTTAAACTTGATTAATATAGACTATAAAAAATATTAGGTGATTATTGTGGAAAATAATAACAAAGTAAAAAAAGTACGTAAAGCCATTATCCCAGCAGCGGGATTAGGTACTCGTTTCTTACCGGCTACAAAAGCAATGCCAAAAGAAATGTTACCAATCGTAGACAAACCGACAATTCAATATATTATTGAAGAAGCAATTGAAGCTGGTATTGAAGACATTATTATCGTAACTGGTAAAGGTAAACGTGCAATCGAGGACCATTTTGATATTTCATTCGAATTAGAACAAAATCTATTAGAAAAAAAGAAATTTGACATACTTGAAAGAGTACAAGAGTCTTCAAAAGTAGAGATTCATTATATTAGACAAAAAGAGCCAAGAGGATTAGGACATGCTGTATGGTGCGCTCGTAAATTTATTGGAGATGAGCCATTTGCTGTACTACTTGGTGATGATATTATTCAAGCTGAAGTACCAGGTGTTGAACAATTAATTCAGCAGTACGAGTTAACTCATTCATCAGTAATCGGTGTGCAAGAAGTTCCTGAAGATGAAGCGTATCGTTATGGTATTGTTGACCCGGTTGAGAAAGATGGACGACTTTATCAAGTGCGCAATTTTGTTGAAAAACCAGCAAAAGGAACTCAACCATCAAACTTAGCAATTATGGGCCGTTATTTATTAACTCCTGAAATTTTTGAATTCCTAGAAGAACAAGAAATTGGAGCTGGTGGAGAAATCCAATTAACAGACGCAATTCAAAAGCTGAATAAAATTCAACGAGTATTTGCATACGACTTTGAAGGTAAGCGCTATGATGTTGGTGAAAAATTAGGATTTATTACAACATCGATCGACTTTGCACTCCAACGTGATGATTTAAGAGATGACTTATTAGACTACTTAAAACAAAAAATTAATGAATTAGACCAATAGATCAATTAGAATGAAAAATTCTAGTCCTTTTAAAACATTTATTAAATATTGGATACCTGTAATCCTTATAGCGGGTATTATCTTTTATTCATCGGCAACACCATATGAAAAACAAGATATAAGACCAGAAATAAATCATTTTACATTTTTATATGATCTAATGAAACATTTCACCTTTGTCCACTTTAACTACGCTGGACATGAAGTAAGTATAAAAGAACTTGGAGTAGCAGGATTTACAGAATTCTTTATTCGTAAACTATCCCATTTCTCAATCTATCTCTTACTTTGCTTTTTTGCTACAAGATTAGCAAAGCTTTATGTGAACAAAGCCTTTTTAGTAGGCGAAATTTTTTCAATCATTTATGCAGCTTCTGATGAATTTCACCAATCATTCACTGCAAATCGAACTCCGTTAGTTCAAGACGTAGTAATTGATTCAATTGGTGCTCTAGTAGGGGCATGTTTATTTCTATTAATAAATAAGAAACTTAAAGCAAAAGTTCAAAAATCCATTCGAGTTTAATCGAATGGATTTTTTTTTGTATGAAATAATTTTTTGAAGTACAACAAAAAATCTTATCTAAATTCAATTAGATAAGATTTCGTTTTTCACAGCTTTATAAAAGTAGGTTCTGTACCTGCTTTCTCTACATACCCGATTTTAACTGGATTCATTTGAATCAATACATAGTTAGGATCTTCGGGACCTTCAAGCCATCTAGACAATTCTTCTGTCCATACTTTCTCTTCAGGACTTGCATTTTCAATCACTTCAGCTCTTGCAAACATCTCAACAAAGTTATCGTCTAATCGGTCACCATCATGGCCAAGAAGTATATGTACATTTGGATTATTTTTTATATCTTCTACTTTTTGTGAATTCTTATTTGTAGCGATATAAGGCGTTAAGCCTTTAAAGAAAAATACCATATAACAACTATGCGGAAAGTCTTCACGAATGGTTGTAAATAGACCTAATTGTTTCGCTTTAAGTACTTTCATAATATTTTGTTGAATCATTTTTTTAACTCCCTCCTAGTTCAGAAGAAGGGAAGGTAGAAATTTATTCTACCAACCGAATCTCCAACATAAGTAATTCTATTTCTCGAGGTTATAATCCTCCTGAGCAATATAGGTGAAAAGGAAACTTTTATCCAAGTGATCGAAATCATTTAGCCAACAACACTTTAAGTGTTTGTTAATTGTTTTGCATTTAAACCTATTTTTTTAAGTCTTTTGCATATGATATTTATAAGGATATTTATTTAGGAGGTTTTTATGGCTCATCGTTTATTTTTTATTGTTACATTTATCGGTGTACCATTATCGGTAATCGGCAGCTTGATGCATTGGAGCGAGATTTTATTATTTATCATTTTCTGTTTAACGATTATTGCATTAGCTGGCATTATGGGAAGAGCTACTGAAAGTTTAGCGATTGCAGCTGGCCCAAGAATTGGGGGACTTTTAAATGCGACATTCGGGAATGCGGTAGAGTTAATTATCGCGATTTTTGCATTACAAAATGGTTTATCGGAAGTAGTTTTAGCATCATTAACTGGTTCTGTAATAGGAAACTTACTTTTAGTAGGTGGACTATCCTTTTTTATTGGTGGATTAAAATATAAACGCCAAAGCTTCAATGTTTACGATGCGAGACATAATTCAGGATTGTTGATCTTTGCGGTCGTACTAGCCTTTGTTATTCCTGAAATTTTTTCAGTTAAAATGACTGCAAATGATAAGATGACACTTAGTGTAGGCGTTTCGATTGTTTTAATGGTTTTATACTTAGCAGCACTTTACTTTAAATTAGTTACACATCGAGGGGTTTACGTAGCTAAAAATCAAGAGATCGTAGAAGAGCATGAAGAAGCTGAGTGGGGAACAGGGAAAGCCATGATTGTTTTAGCGTTAGCTACTGTAGCGGTTGGATATGTTTCAGAGAAGCTAGTTCACACGTTTACAACAGTCGGAGATAAGTTCGGATGGACTGAATTATTTATCGGTATCATCGTTGTTGCAATCGTTGGTAACGCGGCTGAGCATGCATCTGCAATTGTAATGGCATATAAAAATAAAGTAGGGGTTTCAGTAGAAATTGCTGTTGGTTCATCATTACAAATTGCTATGTTCGTAGCACCGGTATTAGTGATTTGTTCATTGTTTATAGGGGAAAGAATGCCATTAATATTTTCTATGCCTGAATTAATTTCCATGATCACTTCCGTATTTTTAACAATTGCCATTATGAATGATGGAGATACAAACTGGTTTGAAGGGTTAACATTATTAGCAGCTTATTTCATTATGGGGATTGGGTTCTATTTATTATAAAAACGAAAGTTGAAGGTGGTAATACTTGAAAATAATAATAAGAGTTCTATTTTATTTAATTGGATTACTATTTTTAACTTTAGGAATCAGTTTAGCGATTAAAGCTGGCCTAGGAGCTAGTGCATGGGATGCATTAGCAGTTGGAGAGTCGAAAACCTTTGGCTTATCTGTTGGAAATTGGATTATCATAAACTCATCCGTACTATTGTTTGTAAATGCTTTTTTGCAAAAGAAAAGACCGGATTGGCTTGCAGCGATTACGTTTATTTTAATTGGACGATTTCTAGATTTTTGGCTAACTGTAGAGTCGGAGCATTTATTTGATTCAAATATGGTCACTAGATATATCCAATTAGTACTAGCCATTTTAAGTATGACAATTGGTATTGCGATTTATTTGCAAGCAAAGTTTCCTTTAAGTCCAATAGACGATTTAATGATCTCGCTCAATAAGCGGTTCGGCGTAAGTTTAGGAGTCGCAAAAACGATTGGTGAAGTGTTTGCTTTAATATTGGCATTTCTACTACAAGGTCCAATTGGAATCGGAACCGTCTTAATTACATTCAGTATTGGCCCTATTTTGCAGAAGTTAAGAGGTCCAATTGAGAAACTATATAGTAAGCTTTAGTTCATAGCAAAATTTTCATTTTAAGGAATACATATATTTACATAAAATGTTCATGCTAAGAGTAATAATTTCCTTATTTGTGAAAGGGGCATGAATATGTCTAAATGGTTTAAGCCATTCGTTCTTATTACTATAGCTATTTTAATTATTTCTTTAAATAATGGACAAACAACTTTTGCAGCTAATTCAGATATTAAAGTCCCACGTTCGGCTGCAAATGTGACAAAAGAGAATACTTACCCTAATCCAACTCAGGACCTTCCAGAACTTCAACCAGGGGGATTAGCTAAGCAGTTGTTAAATTCATCAAATGTCAAAATTGAGAATCCAAATCTCATTCGTATGTTTAATGAATCCTATGTCAGTAAAGCGCCATTTGCAATAGGCTATAATGCGAAAATTTTCTTAGGGGTTTGGCCTTTAAATTACGAGTCAAATGAGACAACAATTAATTGGCAATATAAAAAAATTAATACAAACTTTCTAGATAATAGAGGGGAAAGAGCGTACAAACGAATAAAATACTACCAAAATTCTCAACAGATTGTTAAAGGTGGCTTAACTGCTAAAGTAAGAAATTCGGATGACGTGATTAATTTAATGATGCATGATGCATCAGAAAAAACAACTCTTCCACTAGCATTCCAAACAGTAGTTGGAGCTGGAACTAAAAACGAAAGAGTATATAATGTTCCTCCAAAGCAACTCGGCTATTTATATGCTTATGCTCCTGCAGTTAATGAAAAAGGGAAAGTTACATTTGGAGAAGTGTACTTAATCTTAAAAGGGAATAAAAGAACTCTACAAGTTAAAAATGTAGTATCACAAGGTGTAGGTGCATGGATTCCTGTTCAGGATTATGTTTCATTTGGTTATTTTGCTTCTCCACACCCTAGATAATAGAGAAATCCACAAGGTAGATCACTTTCCTTGTGGTTTTTTGTGTTTGAAAAAAAGTACATAAAAAAACATGCCATCAATATGACATGTTCTTTTTTAGGGATTTAATTTCCTTTTAAAATCTTAGTACTTCTATTCGAAAAATCAGTTTCAGGATAATAGCTGTTTTTTACAAGAATATTAGGTCCTAAGCATTTAACTGCTGGGCAATGACAGCTAAGTTCTTTTGCTGTTTTTGATAATGTCCAAGTATCATATGCTTCTTGTAATGTATGGGTTTGAATATTTCCAAGATGAGGTACATCACCAAAGTCAGTAACGATGATGCTACCATCAAATACATTTACATTTAAGCGAGAACGACCATCAGGGTCATTTCGTAATGTTACATTTTTACTATTATATAATCTCTGAATGATGTCTAAATCGTTTTGATCATCGCTACATGGATAAAATGGTAGAGTACCAAATAGCATCCAAATATTTTCATCACGTACATCAAGTAAAGTTGAAATTGCTTCGCGAAGCTCTGGTTTTGTCAGGACTTCTAATGTACTAGCGAAATCGCTGGCATACATAGGGTGAATTTCGTGTCTATGACATTTCATTTCTTCTATGATTTGACGATGGATTTTTTCTAAGTATGGAAGAGTACGTTTGTTTAACATTGTTTCAGCGGATACCATAACTCCAGCATCAGCAAGGCGTCGGCTGTTTTCAATCATGTTTTCGAATAATTTCGCACGCTGCGCATATGTCGGCTTACGATCCATCATCGCAAATCCTGCTTCTACAAATTCATCAACAGTTCCCCAGTTATGAGAGATATGTAGCACGTCTAAATAAGGAATTATTTTTTCGTATCTTTCAAAATCTAATGTCAGATTTGAATTAATTTGCGTACGAACTCCACGTTCATGTGCATATTTCAATAAAGGCACAACATAACCGTTCAACATTTTATTTGAAAGCATCGGTTCTCCACCAGTGATACTAATACAACGTAGCTTTTCAATTTCTTCTAAGCGGTTTAATACTAGCTCAATAGGTAGTGGATTTGGATCCTTTGGCTGTAAAGTATATCCGACTGCACAATGCTCACAGCGCATATTACAAATCGTTGTAGTCGTAAACTCTACATTTGTAAGTATGTTCTTACCATACTCTTCAACATCTAAATATGCTTCCCAAGGATCATATGTAGGTGTTATTTGTTGTAATAATTTTTTCATGTGATTACTCCTTTAGATACAATAACTGCATCCATAAGTATTAGACTAAATTAATTTTCCTCAACTATTATAAGAAAGAAAGTTAAGCGTTGTATAGAAATAAATTCCTAAAATATAAAAAAATGTCGAAAGTTTACGATATATAGGAGAAGAAGGGTATAATATAAACTATAATTGTATTAGAAAGGACGATCATTTCATGTCAAACACAGTTGAACAATTATCTTATATTAAAGAACGTTTTAATTCAGTAATGGAAACAATCGAATCATTAGAAGCTGAAGAAGTGAGCTTAGAAGAACTAGATCAATTATTATCAGTTTTAGATGACTTAGAAAGTAAATGTCGTGAAGTAAATCGCCCAGATTGAGTCCATTATAATGGGCTTTTTTTATTGGAACGAGAACATAGTTTAATTGTGATCAAAAGAAGTAGCTAAATATTTGCCCAAATCAGAAACTAATTCTGAAGGGCTTTTTTTATTCCGTTTATTAAAAATTGTATTATAATGAAGAGGGGAACATTCAGTATTTTTATAAAGGGTTTTAAGGGGGAGCATGAATGCAACACATACAGGAAAGTATTTATCAATTAATTGTCGAAACATCAACAAATTTACCAAAAGACGTACGTAAAGCAATCAGACAAGCTAAAGCAAGTGAAACTGCGGGTACAAGAAGTGCCATCGCATTGGAAACGATTACAAACAATATAATGATGGCAGAAGGTGATGTTTCACCGATTTGCCAAGATACTGGTATGCCAACTTTTAAAGTGAAAACACCAGTTGGGGTAAACCAACTTGTGATAAAAGAAGCAATTTATGCTGCAATTGAACAAGCTACAAAAGATGGTAAGCTTCGTTCTAACTCTGTAGATTCTTTATTTGGTAAAAACAGCGGAAATAACTTAGGACCAGGTACTCCTGTTGTTAAATTTGAACAACACGAGGGTGACTATATCGATATTCGCTTAATCTTAAAAGGTGGCGGATGTGAAAATAAAAACATCCAATACAGCTTACCATGCGAACTTGAAGGACTTGGAAAAGCAGGTCGTGATTTAGATGGTATCCGTAAATGTATTTTACACAGCGTATACCAAGCACAAGGACAAGGCTGTAGCGCAGGTTTCATCGGAGTTGGTATTGGTGGAGACCGTACTAGCGGTTATGAGCTTGCAAAGGATCAATTATTCCGTTTATCTGATGATGAAAATTCAATTCCAGAGCTTAAAGCAATGGAAGATTACATTTTGGAAAATGCTAACAAGCTAGGCGTAGGAACAATGGGCTTTGGTGGAGAAACAACGCTACTTGGCTGTAAAATCGGTGTGATGAACCGTCTACCTGCGAGCTTCTTCGTATCAGTAGCGTATAACTGCTGGGCATTCCGCCGTTTAGGAATGAAAATCAATCCTGAAACTGGTGATATTTCAGAATGGTTATATAAGGAAGGCGAAGAAATTAGCTTTACAAATGAAACTGATGAAACAACTGAAGCACCTCGCGAAGTGAAATTAGTAGCTCCAATTACAGAAGAACAAATTCGTGATTTAAAAGTTGGAGATGTAGTTTCAATTAGTGGCATGATGTACACAGGACGCGACGCAATCCACCATCATTTAAAAGACCACGATTGTCCAGTAGATTTAAATGGACAAATTATTTACCACTGTGGACCTGTAGTATTAAAAGACGAAGAAGGCAAATATCACATTAAAGCAGCTGGTCCAACTACAAGTATTCGTGAGGAGCCATACCAAGGCGATATCATGAAAAAATTCGGCATTCGCGCTGTTATCGGTAAAGGCGGAATGGGTGCTAAAACATTAAAAGCTCTAGAAGAGCACGGCGGCGTTTATTTAAATGCAATCGGTGGAGCAGCACAATACTACTCACAATGTATTAAAGAAGTAAAAGACGTAAACTACCTAGAGTTTGGTATTCCTGAAGCTATGTGGCACTTACAAGTTGAAGACTTCAAAGCAGTTGTAACAATGGATTCTCATGGTAATTCGCTGCATAAAGATGTAGATAAGAGTTCACTTGAGAAATTAGCTACTATGGCTGAGAAGGTGTTTTAATAATTGAGTTTTTAGGGCAATGTCATTTTTTTTGGCATTGCTTTTTTTGTGTGTAGGGACTGCAAATAAAGTGAGGAGAGCTGCAAATAAAAATGTGATAAGTGCAAATAAACGTTTTAATTCTGCAAATAAGAATAGAACTGCAAATAAAAATACGAAAACTGCAATTAAAAATAGCATAATAGCAATTAAAAATACGAAAACAGCAAATAAAAATGGCATATCTGCAAATAAAAATGTAATAAGAGCAAATAAACGTT
>NZ_LJIZ01000002.1:0-23188 GCF_001420605.1 Bacillus sp. FJAT-25509 | reverse complement strand
TGCAAATAAAGGAATGAGAGCTGCAAATAAAAATATGATAAGGGCAAATAAACGTTTTAACTCTGCAAATAAGAACGAAACTGCAAATAAAAATACGAAAACTGCAATTAAAAATAGCATAACAGCAATTAAAAATACGAAAACTGCAAATAAAAATGGCATATCTGCAAATAAATAAATGAAAATAGCAAATAAGCTTCTCTAACGTGCAAATAAGTAGTTAAATCATGAAGAAAAAGTCTAATTTTAGGGTAAATTAATGGTCCTAAGTTCAAAAAAGTTCAGGTTAAATCGAAAAACACATCCAGTCAAACAAGCGTCTCCTTTTCTTCAAAAATCCATGTTAGAAAATGTTAGTTTTATTTCAAAAGCGCACCAATTCTTTTCATATTTCTAAATTATTTACAGATACTATTTTTAACAGATACTATTTTTAAGTGAGGTGAATGAATTGAAAAAAATAATTGTATATATTCTTACTTTTTTCTTAGTATATCCTAGTACTACATTTGCTTATAGTAATACGCCACATGGCTGGGGGATTGTTCCTGCGAAAAATGAGACTCCACCTGATGCTGGTGAGCAACTTAATAAATTGGTATCAAATACGGGGTCAGTGTATTTAGGGGATACTACAAAAAAAGATGTTTATCTAACTTTTGACAATGGGTATGAAAATGGCTATACACCAAAGTTTTTGGATGTTTTAAAGAAGCATGGTGTTCATGGGACTTTTTTTATAACAGGTCATTATATTAAGGAAAATCCTGAATTAGTGAAACGAATGGTTAATGAAGGGCATATAGTCGGAAATCATTCATGGAGTCATCCTGATATGACAACGATTGGTGATCAAAAGATTGTTGAGGAATTGGAACAAGTTAAAATGGCATACCAGGAATTGACTGGCCGATCGGATATGAAATATTTCAGACCTGCAAGAGGTGTATTTAGCGAACGTACTTTACAACTAGTTAATAAACAAGGATATGAAAATATTTTCTGGTCATTGGCATATGTTGATTGGAAGGTTGATCAACAAAGAGGTTGGAAATATGCTTATGATAATGTAATGAAAATGATTCATCCTGGAGCAGTTATATTAATGCATACTGTATCGAAGGATAATGCAGAAGCGATGGATGAAATTATTACTGGCTTACATAAACGTGGGTATCATTTTAGAAGTTTAGATGACTTAATGATGGAACGAAGCGGATTTGATCCGAACTTTTATGTACCTA
Organism: Bacillus sp. FJAT-25509; assembly: GCF_001420605.1. Classification (GTDB taxonomy): domain Bacteria; phylum Bacillota; class Bacilli; order Bacillales; family Bacillaceae_G; genus Gottfriedia. The sequence continues at coordinate 21,944 of NZ_LJIZ01000002.1, read as the reverse complement.
AAAAATAAAAAGCTAATGATTAAGTAGTTTTATTAACTGCTTAAATCATTAGCTTTTTTATTCTTTAATTGGTAGTAGCCAATTTTAGAGTTTTCTTTAACGGTTTGCGATTGCTTCGTAGTTTAGTTTAGCGTGTTGCTTATGTGTTTTGATTACAAATGGATTTTCAACTGTATTTTCTAAGAATTGTTTATCTTGATTAGCGAATTTTTTTATTCCGTTAAGAACTTGCTCTTCTTCAGTTACAACTTCACCAAAAAGTAGTTCTTGTGTAATTGGTCCTTGGTTGTAATGCTCATAATAAAATCGCTTATAGTCAAACTGATAGAAAATAACTGGTTTTTCCATATATGAAAAATCAAATGAAACTGTTGAATAATCAGTGATTAATAAATCTGATCTTTTTAATAGTGATTGGACAGTCTCTTCACCTTGACGGATTGTTTTTATTCTTTTATGGAAATCCGGAACATCCTTCATATAAATTTGAGTTTGGTAGTGCGGATAGAAAATGATATTTAAATCATTTTTTTCTAGTATTTGATGTAATTCAGGATTACTTAGTAAAGAGAAATAACGGTTAAAGTATTCAGAGTTCATTAATTGCTGAGTACTTTTATTCCAGTTTCTCCACGTTGGCATGATTAAAATGGTTTTCCCATTCCCTGTATTTTCAAGTGCATCCCATCTAGCTAATCCAGTAACGGCCACTTCATTTTCAGCATAGCCGAATTCGTTAACGATATGATCTTTTTCAAAATCAGATGAAACGATAAAGAGTGAATAGCCCATTCGATTTTTATTCAGTACATGATTTACACGACTTACTCCAATAACGCCATGTTGAATAAGGATTTTTTGATTTTGCTGCCACTCAGGATGACATTTTAAAACTTGTAAGTACTCGTGAGTGTACATGTTTGCACGCTCTGAATAGGCATTAATTGTTTTATCACAAGTTAACAAGTAAAGTGTGTGCTTTAAACTGCCATATTGTACAATGTTTCCGAATTCCTTTATATATTCGTAATCCTTTGCCTTTTTATCAATCAAATAATAACAGTTATCTCTTACTTTATTTTTTTGAATGTACTTGAATAAGTGATATGAATTATCTTGTGCCGTATCTTTTCGTTCTCCAATTAACCAAATATGCTTATTTCGATAGTATCTTTGGGTTAAACGGTATAGGTAAAAAATAAGGAATGATTTCCATTCTCTTCTTAGTACAAGTAACCCAAATTCATAAACGATATCACGGAATGATTTTTGGATCTTTGTTTTTAATTTTCCGAGTAAGCCTGTTTTTTTGATTCGAATGTGTAAATTTTTCTTTGGAAAATAAGGTACGATACTGTGTGTTTTAGTTGTTGCTGGTTTTGAATTTGCCTTTGTTGAAAAATAGAAAATATGAAGTGGTTTTCTTAATGAAATATCTCCAACTTTTACTGAAATAAACACTTCATAATCGCCATCAGCTAATATTTTACTTAGCTCAATTGTAGTTGTTTTATAGCCACCATCGCTATAATTGATACTATTTTTTGAGAAAAGATAGGACAAATCAGAACGCTCAAGAGTTTCGAGTGTAACTGTAATGAGTTGACCATTTGATTTGTTTTTAAACTGTAATTCCTTAATAGAATCTAAATTATTAATTTCCTCGATAAATGCGAAGCCACCAACTTGCAAGCGGTCACCTCGTAACGAAAGGATTTCAATTTTTTGATGTAAATTAAATTCCTTAATTTCTAGGTACTCTTTATATTTTGGAAAATACTTTGCAAAATAATGATAATATTTTCCCTCTATCATCACTGCACCTTTTTGTAAGGTACGATCTGATAATAGAGTCATCAATAAATGAAATTCTTCTGGATCTTGATTTAGAAAAACTGTATAAAATACTTTACTAATTTTAGAAGTATTATTTTCCATTAGATTTTTAGACAAGTTTTTAGCAAAATCCGATGAAATCCTTAAAAGTTCATTGTACTGTTCAGAAGGGAAATAGTAAGCCTTAGTCAGTAAAGACGTTAAATAATAATCCCATAATTTTTTCTCTACATGTGAATAATGAGAGGTGATATCTTTCAGATTATAATAGTTTATTAATTCTGTTTGAGTAACAAGAAGGTTATCAAAAAATTCTAACGTACTAGTTTGTTTAATGACATCACTGTTCGTTAAATCTCTCACTTTAATTACGATATCTGAAGTTACGTAAACTTTATTTGAACAAATAAAAGATTGCTGGGTAAATAATAAATCTTGCTGTTCTGTTAAAGACTCATTGAATTGCAATTGATTATCGTTTAATAAACTTCTTTTAATAATCATGTTTTTAATAGAAGGATTTAACAGAAGTTCCGGATGTTTATGGAACTCTCGTAATGTTGGTAAATCTTTTTTTATGATTGATTTTAATTCATGGTGCTCCCATTTTCTTGTACCATTGAATAATTGGATATTTCCTAAAGCAATATCAGTATGATCTTTTATTGCACTGTTATATAAATTTTCATAGGCTGATGGATTAACAAGATCATCCGCATCGATAAATGCCACAAACTCTCCAGTAGCTTCATGTAAACCTATGTTACGCGCTTTGTTTTTTGTCATTAGCTCTAATGGTATGGAGCGAAAATTTTTATGTGAATTCGAATATTCCTCAATTATTTCTTTACTATTATCAGATGAACCGTTGTCTATAATAATTATTTCAATATCAGTTAATGATTGACCTTGTAAACTGTTTAGGCAATCTTTTAAGACATCTTCATGATTATGTGCAACAACGACTACACTAACTTTGGCTTTTTCCATAATAGTCTTACCTCACTAGTCTCTACTTTCAATTAAATAGTTTATCATAAATTATAACCTAATGCGTCTTCGAAAGAACAGAATTTACGAATGGTAAGTAGGTATATAACTTGTATTATTTCCAATTATTTACGGAGATATTTTGAGATAGAGGAGAGAAGAGGGGAATAATCGTTTTGAGAAAGTAGCTGCAAAAAGTAAATTATTTTTATCCAACACTTGACTTTGAAAATGATAATCGTTATCATTTATGTATAGCAAATATCCACACCGCTGTAGCGATATTTGATAAGTTTTGAAACCTAATTGGACTTGAAAGTTTCCCCATTCCCTTAAAATTTAATGTGTCAAAGAAAGCTTGACTAGTCCCCAAGCTTTTTTTGCATTTCTCAGACTGTTGACAAATGCTCGCTTTCTTCGTTGCTCATTACCGTCAAAGATAACTCCGCTCCTCACCAGGCTTCGCGCCTCGAAAGACAAGCGCTTGCAATCAGTCTGAAAATCAGATTTTATGCACACCTTAACTAGAGATTATTCTCTAGTTTTTTTGCGTTTCACACAAATTTACTTAAGCGGTACTTGTTATGCTATAATACACTTCAGAGTAATTAAGGAGGAACGGGAGAATGTGGAAGGAAGAGGTTGCTTTAGAAACACCATATCAATGGGAAGAAGTTTTAAAGAGATTAGAGCATGAGCCAACGTTTACAGTGCATTCTGCTGAAAAGCGGTTAAGCATTCCACTTTATATTGATAGGGATCAAGTAGTTGTAAAGGTTAAGAAAATAAATGATGCTCCGGTTTTGTTTGAAGTCATTAGTGAACATGAAAATAAAGAGAAAATTCTCGAAGAAGTTGCGACTATTTTACAATGGCAAACAGAATTTGACGAACTACATCATCATTTAAGACAAACTACAATTTCTCCTCTAATAGACCTTTTTGGACATACACCAATAACCGTTTCTAATGATCCTTTTGCCTGTTTAATTACATGTATTATTCATCAACAAATACAGCGTACATTTGCAATCCAAGTAACAAAACGATTTGTTCGAATGTATGGTGAAAGAATTGGTAATTCGTGGTTTTTTCCATCACCTGAAATAATTGCTAATTTAACAATAGATGAGTTAAGAGATTTGCAGCTGAGTACTAGAAAAGCTGAATATATGATTGGAATTGCTAAAGCTTGGAGTGAGGGAGTTTTAAGTCATCAAGATTATCAGACATTATCTTCGGATGAAATTTCTAAGGAGTTAATTAAACTAAAGGGAGTCGGTCCTTGGACAGTTGAAAACTTCTTATTATTTGGTCTAGGTCGAAAAGATATTTTCCCGGTTGGTGATGTTGGAATTCAAATTGCACTTCAAAAGCTTTTAAATTTAGATGAAAAGCCTTCGAAAGAAATAATGGATTATGTAAAAGAGCAGGTTTCCCCGTTTGGAAGCTACGCTGCCCTTTATCTTTGGAAGAGCATAGAATAATGGAGTTGTATATATGAGCAATCAGTTAACAAATAAATTAGAAGTAGGCCAATCTTTTCCTATAACAATCAAACGTATTGGGATTAATGGTGAGGGTGTCGGTTACTTCAAACGACAAGTAGTCTTTATTAAAGGAGCATTACCTGGTGAGGAAGTAGTAGCAGAGGTAACGAATGTTCGTAACGGTTTTGCTGAAGGGAAAATTCAACGTATTCGAAAAACATCACCAGATCGTGTAGAGCCGACTTGTAAAATCTACGAAAAATGTGGTGGCTGTCAAATTCAGCATGCATCTTATGAAGGACAACTTCGATATAAACGCGATATTGTCATCCAAGCAATGGAAAAGTATGCGAAAGATTTACTAGAAAAAACACCAATTAAAGAAACGATCGGTATGGAAAATCCTTGGAATTATCGAAACAAAAGTCAGCTTCAAGCTGGACTAGAAAAAAATAAAATCATCGCTGGACTATATACACAAAACTCTCATAATGTTGTCGATATTGGCCATTGCCCAATCCAACATGAGGATTTAAATAAAATTACTGGTAAAGTGAAGAAAATTTTAACTCGTTTAAATATCCCTGTTTATAATGAACGAAAAAATAAAGGGGTAATTCGAACAATCGTAGCGCGAGTTGGGTTACGTACAGGTCAAATCCAATTAGTACTTGTAACAGGAACGAAAGATTTTCCTCAGAAAAATGAACTAATCAGTGAAATTAAAAAGCGAATTCCTGAAGTGACAAGCTTAATGCAAAACATTAATAATCAAATGACTTCAGTAATCTTTGGTCGTGAAACTGTCTATTTATCAGGTGAAGAAGTAATTGAAGAAAAGCTTGGAGACTTATCATTCGAACTTTCGGCTAGAGCGTTTTTCCAATTAAATCCTGAACAAACAGTTAAGCTATATGATGAAGTCAAAAAAGCAGCGGCACTTACTGGAACAGAAAAAGTCGTAGATGCTTATTGTGGAGTAGGGACAATCGGACTATGGCTAGCAAAAGACGCAAAAGAAGTTCGAGGCATGGACGTAACAAAAGAAGCAATCATCGATGCTAAAACAAATGCCCTAAGCCATGGATTTACAAATACTCATTACGAAGCAGGAGAAGCTGAACAAGTATTACCGAAATGGTTAAAAGAAGGCTGGAAACCAGACGTTATCATAACTGATCCACCGAGAACTGGTTGTGATGAGGAGTTTTTAAATACTGTATTACAGATTAAACCGAAGAAATTAGTTTATGTTTCATGTAATCCTTCTACTTTAGCTAGGGATTTAAAGGTATTAAGTAAGAGTTATGAAGTGAAGTATTTACAGCCTGTTGATATGTTTCCGCATACTGCACATGTTGAGTGTGTGGCGCAACTCATTTTAAAGTAAGGCAACTAACCCTTGTGGTTGTTGCCTATTCTTGTTCTTCGAAAGGATTTACAAAGTTGTAATGAATACGTAGATTACCTTCAGTATTACTAGTGACTTTATTCACTTAAGAGTGTAAAACCTGAGGAGTTAAATCGTTTAGTAATGAAACTTCTTTTAGCCTTTTACTTAAGTCAATTACAGAGTGCTCGCTTTCGCACTCTTCAAGCTTTTCTTGATTCTAGATTGGTTATCTCCTGATCTATTTGTTTCCAATACTCTTCCAGTGGGGTGGACACTTTCGCTTGGATAAGGATGTACTAATATGCTTGAATATTTAAAGTTGAACTATTGGTACGATAAGATTTTTTTGGAGAATAAATGTACATGAAAGGGAATGTACATAATCTTATTATTTTATTTCATAGTTTAAGTTGGAGTGGTTTAGTTATTTAAACCGTTCTAACTTAAAATTTGCCAATAACTGAAGCGTAAGCGAAAGGCGTTAGTATGTAGAAGAATATGGCTGTTTTTGTCTCTCTACTCAACCATCTTTGTACAAGCTTATGCAATCAAAAATGTACATATTTAAAAGGGCATTTACAATAAAGAAAAAAACCTAATCAATATCGAGGAACAGGATCATTGATTTATTGATTCGAGAGTCTGTCCTATGTTAGTGTTCAAGTTTTTTGAAACAGCTAAATTCATTCCTCCAGGATTAGAAGCTATACATATGATAAAAAAAGAACAGACTGATTTATGAGTTCATCCATCAATTGTTTAGGCTTGTATCATAATATACGATTCTACTAAGAATAGATGGCTTTATTCTCTTTAGTGCATATTGTTGAACATCGATAAAATATTGTTATGGTTACCATAAAATTTCATGATTTTACAATAATCTCGTAAAAACTTAAAGTTAATATATGCTATAGCAGGCAAGAACATGAACTGAAGTAGTTTCAATTATTTATTTAATTCAGGTGTTATAACTTCAAAGCACGTGCAATGAATCTCTAATACAGCTAGAAACTACATACCCCTACAGCTAGAAACTACATACCCCTACAGCTAGAAACTACATACCCCTACAGCTAGAAACTACATACCTCTACAGCTAGAAACTACATACCTCTACAGCTAGAAACTACATACCTCTACAGCTAGAAGCAAGTTAGCAATCTCTTAATTTACCTTTTTCAACAATGAACCCTGCTTTTAAGAAATTTCTCAATATTTGTCGCCCTAATCTAACATATAAACAATTCTATTAATTTCAATATTATCTATTCATTTCATATACAGAAAGAAACTACATACCTCTGATACAGAATCGGTAGATGGTCAAGGAGGTGTCCCTTTTAACCTGTTAGCAATCTCTTAATTTACCTTATTCAACAATGAATCTTGCTTCAAGATATTTCTGAACTTATTCATATCTAAAAGGAGGAAGTATGGTGAAAAAAAAGAAAATGAAGACTCTTTTAGCTGCCTCTTTATCTACGGTTGTTCTTGGTTCATCGTATTATAATGTAAAAGCCGATGATAAAACCCCATTAGAAAAAACACTTGCGAATGCTGCTGTTGTTGATCGTTTGAGTGAATCTGACGAGAAAAAGGTCACCTTGATCACAGGCGACGTCGTTAGGGTTAAAAAGATAGAAAACGGCAAGAGTGTCATAGACGTGGATCCTGCCGATCAGAACGCTGCAGGTGTACAAGTGGTAACGATTGGTGAAGATACGTATGTCATACCAAATTCAGCTACCCCTTATCTGGCTGCTGGCAAACTGGACAAGGATTTGTTTAATGTAACGAAACTAATAGAGAACGGCTATGATGATAAAAGTCTTTCTTCCCTGCCAGTTATCGTAGAATACACAGAGCCCACAGCGGGAGCTGTCCAAACAACGAGAGCCGTCCAAACAAAGAAGGCCGATCCAAAAGGGGCAAAAAAGGTTCGAGTGTTAGAAAGTATTAATGGTGCCGCTCTTGCAGAATCTAAAAAAGAAGCGAAGACGTTCTGGAAGGATATCACACCTGAGGCTTCCCAGAAAACCAAATCTAACACAAAATTCGACCAGGGCATTGAAAAGATCTGGCTTGATGGTCGTGTGAAAGCTACATTAGCCGAAAGCGTACCTCAGATCGGTGCCCCGGCGGCTTGGGAATCTGGTTTTACAGGTAAGGGGGTTAAGGTAGCGGTACTTGATACAGGAGTCGATCCGAATCATCCCGATCTAAAAAATCAAATAGACGAGGTAAAAAGCTTTGTACCCGGACAAACGGCTGATGATGCTGACGGGCATGGTACACACGTTGCTTCAACGGTATTAGGGACAGGTGCTGCTTCAGGAGGTAAGTACAAAGGAGTTGCTCCTGAAGCAAGACTACTAGTAGGGAAAGTATTAGATAACTCTGGAAGCGGTTACGATTCATGGATTATTGACGGTATGGAATGGGCTGCACACAAAGCCAAAATTGTAAGCATGAGTTTGGGAGGCGGGGCAAGTGACGGAACAGACCCACTGTCTCAAGCCGTAAATAGACTAAGTGAAGAAACAGGTGCACTATTTGTTATTGCTGCCGGTAACTCAGGTGCTGAAGGAACTATCGCTTCACCGGGAGCTGCAGATGCTGCGTTAACGATCGGTGCTGTGGATAAGGCAGACAAAATTGCTTATTTCTCATCAAAAGGACCTCGTAAAGATATGGGATTGAAACCTGATCTGTCTGCACCAGGCGTTGGAATTGTTGCTGCTAAATCTGGACTAATATCAGGAAGCGGATCTTATATGAGTGAGAGTGGTACATCCATGGCAACCCCACATGTGGCGGGGGCTGCCGCGATCCTTTTGCAAAAGCATCCTGAGTGGAATGGAACTCAACTGAAAGATGCGTTGATGAGTACGTCAAAGAGATTAGATTATTCACCTTACCATATCGGATCGGGACGACTGGATGTACAAGCAGCGGTATTCAGCAGAGTGAGAGCAACTGGTTCCCTATCGTTTGTGTCCAAATGGCCTAATAATAATGCTCAGCCTGTACAAAAAACGGTCACGTATACAAACGACAGCGATTCTGCTGTTACGCTAAATCTCCAAGCTGATTTTAAAAATGCAGATGGTAAAAATGCACCTGAGGGTATGCTGACGGTTTCCGAAAACAAAATCACTGTTCCGGCTAATGGTACAAAGACCGTAACCGTTACAGTAGATCCGAAGCTTGCCGACCCCGTTCGTTATGAGGGGCACCTAACAGCAACGGATTCTGAAGGCAAGCAAGTGGCTCATACTTCAATAGGCATGATGAAAGAAAAAGAGAGGTATCCGCTAACGTTTAAGGCTACGGATCGTAATGGCAACCCGACTAATACGGGTTACCTATTTATTCATAACGAAGAAGGGCAATTTCAGTTTGTATATGGAGAAGGAACAACAGAAATTCTTTTACCACCTGGTACGTATTCGGCCATGTCTTATATGGAAGTGGATACTGAAACAGATCATAGTGGTGTAGCATTAGTCGGTAATCCTGAAATCAAGCTAGACGGTCCTCAAACTGTGGAACTTGATGCTCGAAAAGCAAAAGAAATTACAGTCGATGTACCAAAGAAGGCAGAACCAAGTTTTCAGTACATGAAATACGACCGAACCTTTGTTGATGGCGTACCAGCGTACGTTGGATATTTGTTATTTCCATGGAACGATAAAATGTATGCTGTCCCAACAAAGAAAGTTACGACAGGAAAATTCGAATATTCGACTCGCTGGCGTTTAATAAAACCTTCCCTTGAGATCAATTTTAAAGGAAAAGTGTTGGATGATATACCGTTGCCGGGAAGCACACTTCTTGATGGTAAATATAACTTATCAACGGTTTATGCAGGAAAAGGAACACCAGCTGACTATGAGCGTTTGAAAGCAAATGGCAAAGCGGTTGTCGTGGATCGTAACACGGAAGTTACGCCTTCTGAGCAGGCCGCTGCGGCACATACAGCGGGTGCAAAGCTGTTGATTATCGTAAACAATGAAGATAAGGAATTCTATTGGTATGTAGGAAATACCACCGATTGGACGGACATTCCGCTTGCCGTTGCTGGAATCAGTAAGAGTGAAGGCGATGGAGTGATTGCAGCAGCACGTTCTGGCAACCTGAACCTGTTTGTTGAAGGTGAAGCAAATCCATCATATTTATATGATTTGATTGATGTTCATCGAGACCAGATTCCCAATAATTTAAAATATGCACCATCTAACAGTGAACTCGTTAAGATCGACACGCGTTACAAATCAGATCGTGAAGCACCTGGTTTAGAGTGGCGTTATGAATTTCGTCCGAATGATATGGTGGGCTTGAGCAGTAGGTATTTACAGAAACTACCTTTGCCTACTGTGCGAACAGAGTGGGTTTCAGTAGATAAAGATACTCGCTGGGCTCACAAAGCCAGCGTTTCCGACAGTTCATGGGATGTTTTCCGACCTTTAGTTACGTATGAAAAAGGACAAAGACTTCAGGAAGACTGGTTCTCTCCAGTAGTTCGTCCGCGTTTGAGTAAAGGCTATGCACCTCGCCGCATAGAGAACGATTTAGGATTTAATATTCCTGCTTGGGCAGATTCAGGAAATGGCTCTACAGGTTATGTGAACAATGCAGAATCCGTAAAATATCAAACACTTAAATTGTATCAAGGAGATACTCTTCTTCAAGAAGAAAAAGGACAAATTTTAATTTCAAATAAACCAGTCCCAGAAGAAAAAACACAATACCGTCTAGTAAGTGATGCGAAGCGAGACCCGAATCGCTGGAAAACATCATTAAGTACGCATACGGAATGGGCATTCTGGTCTCAAAAAGGCGAAGAATCCATGGCTTTACTCCCATTCTATTCACTGGATTATAAGGTTGATACCGATATGAATGGTAACGCACCTGCTGAACGTCCTGCTAAACTCGAACTATCTGTTGCAAAACTTGAAAGTGTAGCAGGTTACGGTAAGCTAGAAGGAGCGACATTAGAGGTCTCCTTTAATGAAGGTGAGTCGTGGAAGACTGTGAACCTCGAGCGTTCAGCAGATAACAAGTGGGTAACAAAGATCAAAAATCCGAAGAATGCTGAGTATGTATCATTACGAGCAACTGCTTGGGATGATCTAGGAAACAAAATTTCTCAAGATATCATTAAGGCTTATGGCTTGAAATAAGTTTAATAGCCTATCCATCTGCAATGATGGATAGGCTATTTTTATTGTTATATAAAAGTTCTTATTATAGTTTTTTTAGCATGAACTGCATTTTATTTAAGTCTCATTATACATTTGACTATAATTTATATTGTAAGTAAACCATTTTTATATTTAAGCTTGAATTTGATATTTAAATGATAAAAAGAGCATTGGCAGTGTCCATTCAATGCTCTTTTTTGATTATTTTACTGTTAAATTTAATTCTTCAAGAATGTTGATAAACCCACCAACATCTGTTGTGTTGTCAATTACAGTCGACACACGTTGAGTGCGTGGCGCAACTCATTTTAAAGTAAGGCAGCAAGCCCATTTGGGCGCTGCCTTTTTTACTTATAATAAGGGTGAGGCTGATGGATTTGCACTTTATTATAAAATCGGAGAACAAAAATTACACTTCTTTGTTTGTTAAAAAAACTGACTCAAAAAGTCGTCATTTAAACGATCTTTTGAGTCAGCCTCTTTCAAGAAGAATGTTTTTGATAAACAATTTGATTCTAAATATTTTTATTTCAAATCATTTTTTACATCACGGTTGGTATTTTGGAAATCACCTACAAAAGGCATCCCGGAAATATAGCCTACTCCACCAGTGCGATCTATTCCAATTTCTTTTTCCATCGCCTGTTTTAATGCGGTTTTATCCACTGCAGTAATATTCTTCCCTTCTAATTCATCCCCTGGATGTTGAAAGTTACTCATAACGTAAGAGAATCCGTTACGGTCATCGGCCGCAAACAAACCAGTTGATTCAGCTCCAGCTGGGACTGATAAAATTCTAGATAGCTCCTTTGTATCAACGTTATAAGCCCAGACAAAGTTATTGGTATGCATTGCGCTGTCTTCACCGATAAATAATGTTCTTAATGATTCAGAATAACTTAGATTATCAGTATTAGCTACTGAATTGACATCTGCAGTGTTTCCATATGCATCTGCTGATGTCATATCCTTACCAACAATTAACCCAGACATTTTAGCAGCGATATACTTACTATTAATCTTTTCACCTGTACTATCTTTTTGGCCGTCTGTTAAATCCAATTGATACGTAACACCTGATTTAATTTTTGGAAGTTTGATATCATCTACTGGATCCGTAGCATTTGCAACCATTCCATTGCTTTGATCGGAAATCGCAATGTAAACCTTTTTATCCTTCTCGTTTAAAGTTACACCTTCCATTTTATTAAATTCAGAAGTCGCACCAAGCATTGCTGCATATCGACGTGATTCTAAGAATGCAGCAGCTTTTTCCATGCCAGGCTTCAATTTTAAATATTCAGTTTTACCGTACGAATATTGCTTGATGGCTTTAAAGCCTTCTTTTGGAACATCGGATGTTTCGAACATATCGCTGAACTTGATACCGCTGTCGATGATTTGTTTGATTTCTTTATCGGTCGAATGGCCAAGTTTTATCCATTCTAAGTTACCCGCTCCGCCATTATCAGTACCAGTTTGGTGGAATTTTGCGGCATAAAGCGTACCTGCAGTAAGATCCTTCGCTTTATCGGCTACATACATGAACAACGTTGTATAAGTACCGTCATCACCAAAGAAAGCAGTCCGGTTATCAGGCATCATCTTCATTAATTCATGTGAGAAACGACCGATGCTGTAATGTTTGGAAACAGAAGCTTCCTCTTTTTTGTTGACACTAATTTCAGGAATAAATCCATAAAAATAAGGGTTAGCCTTTGATTTATCACCGAAATAAAGCTTAGCAAAGCTTTCAACCGAAGATCTTGCTGAAGAGTTTGGATCTTGCTCAAAACTGCGGGCATCCGGCTCATACTCTTCTGAACCTAGATGAGTATTCCATGGCGAAAGGGAACCATTACATGGAATCCAAAGCCCATTTACACTTGAAAAATCAATTTTCTTAACCGATTTAGGTGTCAATTCACCCGTTTGCTTATCTTGTTGAAGTGTAGATAATGACATGGATGCAGGAACGATACCATATGCTGAATTACCAGCCGCATCGATTGTTTGATATTCATAATGGGTTACCATGAAAAGTTTTCCGTCAATTGGCTTCAATAAACTGTTTGAATCTGGGGCATCTGATACATAATATGTAGGTTTGCCTTCAATACTTATATCCATTATTGGGTCACCATTCACATCAATTGGTGTACCTGCTGGAATCAGCTTTCCTTTGTTCATTGCTACGTTGTCTTCAGATTTAAATAATCTCTTATAAGAAAGTGGGAACTTCTTCACTTCACTATTGCTATATTTCACTTCCATTGATGCGTTCGTATAGGTTTGAACCATTTTATCAATCGTTTTTGGTGCTTCCATCCCAATAAATCTTACAGAATCAATTGTTACATGACCATTTCCTGATACAGCAGCATGTGTCAAAGCTGGAATGGATATGGATAATCCTAGTGCAAGCACAGACACCTTTTTAATAAAATGTTTTTTATTCATTGTTCTCCTCCTGGCAAATTGATTTCCTTCCACAACTCTATTAAATCAAATGAACGTTAAACTAGAGTTTCCCTTCTGGTAAAAAATTCGTAAAACTAGTTTAAGTCCTTGTAAAGTTATCGAAGGACAAATTAATCTTTTCAGACCATAAGTCGAAACATGTCAAACAACAAAATGTTAAAAAATATCCATGGAGAAAAAGAGTAATATAATGTTCGAGCACAATCAATCGATATTATTATGATTGTGATGAACGTTGTAACTCACCAACATCTCATGTATTGTCAATTATAAACTGCTCATGTTGAGTGTGCGGCAGAACTCAAATTAAAGTGTTAACCACAAAATAAATTTCTGCTTAACAAAATAATCCTTTGCCAAAATCAGAATAAACATCTGATAAAAGGCAAGTGTAGGGAGAAGGAGAAAGGGAAGATCGTAGTCATCCAAAGCCTTGTCCCTCTTTTTTTATCAAGACTTTATTATGAAAATAAAATAGTTTATCTAAAAAAATTGGATTAAATAATGAGAAAACGCGGGTTGTGTAGCAAGGGTTTATTTTGAATAGAAGATAACGGGAACTTAAGAATACGGTTTGGAGAGGGATGGAGTAACAGGAGATTATTATTACTGAACTACATTAAATTAAAGCAGATGGAACCGTGAATCTATAAAAGATTTTAGCTGAACCATCTGCTTTAAATTCTCTTCCTGTAACTTTCACTTATCGAATGGCTATATTTTCAGGCGGAATATTGAATGTAAAGGAAGTAGCTGGCTTCGAATGAACAAGTTTGTCATTTATTTTCCATATTTCTAAAATGACATTTACTGTATATGTTCCTGCAGGTGCTCTCACTCCATCATTCGTTTTGTAATTCCACGTACTTTTCCATTGGATTTGTTCCAGGCTGTTTAACGACTCATATTTAAGCACCTGTAAAAAAAATTTCCCATTACTATAATGATACACCTGTTCTCCTTGTGCATTATACACCTTATAATCATAAAACTGGCTTGTTGGAAACTCAATAAGCATTGGTTGATCACTATTATTTTTAAACGTAAAAATAAATGTGGCTCGTTCCACATCTGCGATGACATCTCCATCCAATATCCAATCTGTCATGCTTCTAACCTCCTTAGCTAAGATTAATTGATTACAGCAAACAAAAATCATCCAAAAATAAAATTCTCAAAGGTGATACTCCTTCCTAATGTATAGATGTATCCCTTTAATATTGCTTATTACTTTATAAAAAACTATAACAATGTCTAGTTAAAAGATAAAATAGCCTATTCATCATTTGCAGATGGATAGGCCATTAATCTTATCTCAAGCCATAGGCCTTAATGATTTATTGAGAAATTTTGTTGCCTAGATCATCCAAAGCAGCTACTCGTAAATTCACGACTTGCATTTTCCATTCCATCCGTTGTAATGACAAAAATCACCTTGCCAGGCAATCTCACCTCACTAGTTTTTGACAATCTGTAACCAACATCCAAAATAGTCCTTCCCACTGTGTCCAGCAGTGCCGTACAACCTTTAACATAATATTCCTTTTCTGTTAATCTTGCATTGTTTGCATCAATCCCATTCCACAGTACCTCATACTCGTCATTAAAGAGGAGTGTAGTAAGAATCAATTCACAAACAAGTTGGCACTGTTTTGCAATTAAAGCATTAAACCCGCCAATGGTATCACTCTCAAGTCCTGCCATAGATCCGCTTCGATCAAGTAGGAAAAATATTTCTAATAGATTCTTATTTATACGAATCATCCTCCCAAGTTATTAACCAATATATAATAATAGTTAATATTTTCCATTATTTGGTTATTTTAATAAATACAAATATTTATTAAAATTAGTCATAGAGACTCAATTGTAATATTTCGAGAGGGGTTTTCTTTAGTAAAATAAGAGCCAAAAATTCATATTGAGGGAATAAAGTGAGGTGATCATCATGCTAGAGGGACAAATAATCAAATTCTATCGTGAACGTCAGAGCATGATGCAAAAGGATTTAGGAATTGGCATCTGTTCGAGTACACATATTAGCAAAATTGAACGAGGATTAACAGAAGTTTCTAAAGAAACGATAAACTTGCTGTCAGAGCGGCTTGGCATTGATATGGAAATAGAAATTAAAACATACAATGGCATAGATTCCATTTTAAAAAAATGGCATGAATCGATCATTTTAAAACTAAAAACAAAGGCTACGAATTTAAAGGAGCAATTAGAAGCTATTACTCTGCTGCATATGCCGGATATTTATCGTTTCTATACGCTCATACTCACAAGATATTATTTATTGATAGGACAGGGGCATCAAGCTACATCTCTAATTGCTGAAATGGACAAATGGTCTGATCTTCCACCATATGAAAAAAACATGCTTCTTCACATTAAAGGGATCAATGCATTGATAAATAAGGAATATTATAAGGCGATTTCATATTTTCAAGGAATTGATCTAACCTATTATAACAACCAAGAGTACTATTATCATTTGGCTTTTGCCTATCACTCTCTGAATTCACGAGTATTGGCTTATTATTTTGCCGAAAAGTCCCTGAGCTTTTTCACAGAAGTACGCAGTTTTACGCGTATGATTGAAGCAGAAATGCTTATGTTGGTCCAAGTAGAGCGGGACGAGTTTTACGATCCAAAAGATATCGAATATCAAAGATTAATCGAGATGACAGAATACATAGGATTAGACCATCAAAGAGCATTGCTGTCACACAATCTCGCATACCAGAAAGTTCGTCAAGGAAATTATGATAAAGCTTGTGAATACTACAAACAATCTATGGACATAGAAGACCCTCGTACGGCCCTTCATATAGCCTCTTTGGAAGGTTATATAAATGCATTAACGAAACAAGGATTGAAATCATCCGAAGAATTGCTCCAATTGGTCGAAAAGGGTATTGCTCTTTCTGAAGAAATAACCGATCCAATCTATAAACATTTCTTCTATTTACATAAATATAATCTTCAAAACGAAAAAGAGCTTTACTACCATTACCTTGAAAAAGAAGCATTTCCTTATTATCAGAAAATGGAACATGTTCGCTTATTTGAACATTATGGGATAAAGTTGTTCGACTATCATATGGAAAAAGGCAATGTCGAAGAAGCAAATCAATACGCAGCGTATCTCGTGAAAAAATACCGTAGAAACGATAAATTTGCTTGATTTTTAAATTAATAACCTTAAGGAAATCGTGTTATACTTCGTCCATTATAAAGCAATCCATTTATTGGTCTGGCATTAGCTACATATATCATGCATCGGACAGTAGGAGAATGAGAAGCTGTGGCTCCAATTAAAAAAGTAATCAACAGATAAATTTACAAAAGTAAAGGAAACCATCTTAAAAGCATTTATTTTGTTTTGAGATGGTTTTCTTTTTCGATTCTATAAATATAAAAGTATGATTAATTTTAAGTTGATTTTAAATACTTATTTCAATTAATTGTTTTTAATTAAAGCACCAATGAATAGGGGAGATTATTAAGCCTGCTAAAAATGCCACAGCAGCTGCTTTCTTGATTAATGAATTAAATTCCATAAGACCCCCGTTTTCCAAAAAACTTTTCAGAATATTTGTAAACGATTACTACTTTCTAAAAGCCTTGAATATTACATTTATATCGTAATGCCATTTTCTATTAGTAGCTATGGGGGTTTTAACTGTGACTTTTGATGTATTTCTTCTCCAGTAAAATAGCTTAAATTTATAGCTGTTTTTGGTGCTTAAGAATCAAATACCCTTAAATCAAAGTGGGGTTTTTCCTCTCGTTTTTCGCCTTATCTCTACATTTATCAACATTTTTTTCTAATTATAGATTATTTTTCTTACTAGATTGGTAGTTTCCTTCCTTTGCGTGCCCATCGTATGAAAAAAGAGTAATTTTTTTGAATATGGGGGGACTGAGTGATGACTACACCTAAATAATGGTAGTATAGGTTGTTATAATATTTATTTTTTGGACCTATAGGAGTGTTATGATCGTTCGTAAAACAGACACTCTTGGGAGAAGTTAACTAAGTACTAGAGAAGTTGCTTTCCTCTCCGGGCGAACGCCCCCTGAAAGAAAGCGCCTAGAGCAGAAATCAATCTTTCCTTCTATTTTATTTAAAATATTTAAATTATAAAAATGCGCATGTCAAAAGTCCTTTATAAAACCCCATTTGTCACCACAATCTAATGGATATACATTTAGGTTGTAATAGATTTGTAACCAATTAGTTAATTTAATTGATGAACAGACAGTTTAATGTTTTAAGACTCATCGCAAAACCTATTTTATAAGTTAATGGGTTCATCCAAATACAGAGCTCGTAGTTTTGCGTGCTAAATATGCCCTTTAAGCCATAATATTTTTTTATTGGTATTCAGTACTATTCTATTATGCAACAGTCTAAAAAATTTGATGGATGGGGAGCAACTAAATGGAATTAAGACATCTGAAAACTTTTAAATACGTAGCAGAGTACTTAAATTTTACAAAGGCTGCGCAACAGTTAAACTTCACACAACCTGCTGTAACTGCACAAATTCAGACGCTCGAACAAGAGTTGAAACAGGAGCTATTTATACGGATAGGTAAGAAGACCTATTTGACGCCAGAAGGTGGAATTCTTAAAAAATACACAGATCAGCTTTTTTCCATAGTAGAGAAGATTGAATCATCATTGGCCGAACTTCCAAATGAGTATGGCATTGTATCGATTGCCGCATGTGAAAGCCATTGTACGAATTATTTTCCTTATGTAATTTCTGAGTTCTTGAAGCTATATCCCAAAGTACAGATTAAGTTGTATTCCTGCAAAAGAGATGAAATTATAAAAGGGATTGAATCGAATAAATACGATATTGGGATTATTTCGGGTGAACTATGTAGACATGAAATTACAAACATCGTAATTGCAGAGGACGACATGATTCTAGTGGTTTCTAAAGATTTATATGCTAGATACACAGAAGACCAACTACTAATGAAATTTCCTTTAATTAAATATCAAACTGATGGATATTTTGAGTCGATTATGAGCAAATATTTGAGGCAAACGAATCTCTCAACACACAATCTAATTGAATTTGGAAGTTTAGACGGGATCAAGAAGGCAGTATTAAATAATATCGGAGTGGGATTGGGAGTAAGTGCCTGTATGAGAAAAGAAATTAATAATGGTGATTTAGTCTCGATTAAAGTTACTGAGAATAAGGTAAAAGTAAAAACCTCTATCATTACGTTGAAGGAAAAAGAAAACTCAGTAACAATTCAATCTTTTAATAATATAATTCAAAAAAATTGGAATAATATTTATGCTTTAGAGTAAAAAAGCTTTACGATATTTTTTTTGTGATATAACACGGTTTAATAGTGTGGTGGTGTGAAACAGGGGACAACAGGAGAGGTTCTACCTGGAGCAAGTACACCAGCCACAAACAATAAAATCACGTTCAAAACATTGCCGTTGGTGAAAATGATTAAATAATAATAGATTCAAATTTTGAGTAGTTTTGAGACTTCTGAGTACTAAATTGAGGTAGATAAACACTATATACCAGTACCTTAACTGATATATACTCAATGATTTTATTGTATATAGAGAAAAATAATGAAACAAATACAGCAACAGGTATGTTATGACATCAAATGTGAAACTACTGATAGATCCTAGTTGACTTAAATGATGACAAGAACCGGTGACGCTTCGTTATGACGTTGCCGGTTTTTTACACTTTATTTCTCTATTCTATAGGAATAAGTAGAGAAAAGAGACTACAGATGGGATTATGGATTTGAGCGTTTACCCACCAGCTTTCATGAGAACTAACAAAATCAAGCCTGCTATCAATTGAACAATAAAATTACTTTAAAGCCGGGCATTCATCTTCTAGATACTGTAACAGTTTCAGAAAATAACAACGGGGCAGCTTATTTCAGCAGTCACATCAAAATAGAATTCTTACTGGAGAGTTATTAGATAGAGGGGGTTAGGGATGGATACTTTATTAAAACTACAAGTAAAACTAGAAATAGAGAAAAAGAGAAATGAATTATATGATTTTTGTAAGCGGTATGGATTTCTTCATTCTAATACCATTCAATGTAGCCAAGAGTTAGATCAGCTAATAAATCAGTTATTTAAAAGCTTTACGGCTTTGAGGGAAGAGCGGTATGAGTACTTAATAATTTAGATACTGATAAACTGATCTTGTAGTACTTGGCACCAATTCTTATTCATACTAATGGTCAAATGTCCTTTATATTTAGCGATTAGATGTAAACTAAAGCATCATCTCATGTATTGTCAATTGTGTACTGCACACGTGGAGTGTGTGGCGCAATTGATTTTAATGTTGTAACCACAAGGAGTCGAGCACTACGGGGGGGCAATTGCATATATTGTGCGAGATCATTAGCACTCATTTCTTCATTTAAACGCTTTTATATAATCGATTTCAATTTATGAAGAGTAGCTACACTGAGAGAGGTTTTATCTCTTATGGATTTTAGTTCTTCTGATATGTAAGAAAAAGAAATTTGTTCTTCTTGTTCAAGTAAACCGGCGATTCTCTTATCATCTGAGCAAACTACCCATGAATCTTTTCCTCACTTTCTACTTTGTAATAAAGCGTTCCATACATTAATTTCAGCCTCATATGCTGAATGACCAATACCAATTCCACAAGTCTCTACTTCTTCATTCAATCCGCTATATTTATCGATCTCTGCTTTCAGTGTAAAGTTGTTGGTGATATCTTGCAAAAAACCTCTTGTAGAAAAAACATATATCGCCCTGGACCAATTGTAAGATAGAATCCTTAAATTTTATTTGAATATGTACACAATTTATTCATATATTTGAGTTCAATTTCACGAAGTATATTCGTTGTAAATGCTGTATTTGCCAAGTCTGGAAAAAATGAAATTAGCAATAGGGATTTAGTCATAATCTTAAATACTGAGAACAAAGTAAAAGTAAAAAGCTCTATCATTATGTTGAAGGGAAAAGAAAACGTACTAACAACACAATCTTTTATCAATATAATCCAAAAAGTTTGGAAAAGCGTTTAACGATATTCTTTTAAATGTAATCTAACATCGTTATTAGTATGGGGGTAACATAATGACTGGTGTAACAGGAGCCAAAAGGTCCATTTTAAGCCCTAGTGATGTCTCTATTTTATTATAAATGAAGGACTCTACTTTTAAGTAGTATGCTTTACTCTAGTCCAAAAACATTATAATAACTGCTATGAATCTCTAACTCTCTAACTTTTAGATATATTGTTACGATTATTTTTAATGATAAATGATCGGTATGGTAAACAAATTTTGTTTAAATAGAAGCTCGGAAAACTCCTTAATAGGACATGTAAAATATCTGAATAAAATCGTGTAACATGACTATCGACTTATTAGGAGGAGGGTCCTTATCGGATCTTTTGGCACAGCTGCATCCATTTTTTTAGTGGTGTTGAACATCAATAAAATAATGTTATGGTTTCAATAAAATTTCATGATTTTACAATATTCGAGTAAAAACTTAAAGTTTTGATATAAGATGCAGCAGCCGGGAAAACGATCTGAAGCAACTTTAATGCGCTGAAGATTCTGAATCTTTAGAAAGGATAATCTATTACTATTCATTTATACAGCTAGAAACTACATAACTGTGATACAGAATCGGTAATTGGTTTAGGAGCTGCCAATCTCAAAACATATTTTTATAACTTAATAGTTTCAAGCAGTGAAGGGGAAGGAGGTTAAAGGATTAGTTAGGTAAATTTAATCTAAATATGGAGGTATAAACATGGTAAAAATACCCAAAAAATTACTTACATTGTCGACAGCTTTATTACTAACTATTAGTTCATTTGCTGCACCAGCTGGAAATTATGTTAAGGCTTATGCAAAGGACAATATTGAGTCAAGCAATAACCAAGAAGCTAAAGAGGTAATAGCGAATAAAATAAGTCCAGAGCTTAAAAAAGAATTTGCAAATAAGTCTCAAGCTACCTTTCTTGTAAAATTTAAGGATCAGGTAGATACAGTAAAGGTTGCTAATGATGTTAAAGCTAAGAATAAGCAACTATCAAATGTAAAAAAAGAGTTAGTAGTTCGTTCATCAATCGTTTCTGAATTAAGAATTAAATCAGATTCATCACAGACAAATTTGAAGAATTATATTAAAAAAGAAAAGCTTAAAGGAAATGTAAAGGATTATGAGTCGTTTTATATAGTAAATGGTATGGCAGTTACAGGAACAGAGGAAGTTATGAAAAACATAGCGGCCATGCCTGAGGTTGAAAGTATAAGTCCTAATGGCATTACAAAGTTAATTGAGCCTGCAAAAACTACTGAAGTTCAAGTTCAAGCGACTAATAATGTAGAATGGGGCGTCGAAAAAATTGGAGCGCCTGATGTTTGGAGTCTAGGAATAGATGGAACAGGGATAGTTGTTGGTAGCATAGATACAGGAGTTCAGTGGGATCACCCTGCATTAAAGACAAAATATAGAGGATATGACCC
>NZ_LJIZ01000019.1 GCF_001420605.1 Bacillus sp. FJAT-25509 | reverse complement strand
ATTTTAAGGTGTACCAATTTATTGAACATTAAAGCAAATGAGGTGTCTGTTAAAGACAATTTATAATTACTCCAATAATCTTTCACCTTCATCAAGAAGCAACTTAGGTTGCTTCTTTTTTTTATGTTGATTCCACTCCGGGGTGCTCCATTTCCTCCTAGGTTCGTTCCTACGAGGGTTCAGCATTCACGCTCCACGTAATACTCAAAATTGATCTAATTTCCTATTATTAATTTAGTTGTAACTTCCACTCAAATCTCATTACTAAGCCCTTTTTTAATATTATATATCCTTTTCCTGCTTTTACTGTTATTAAAAGTTTTTCATTGTTTTGCATACTTTCTTTAATAGAGGGCATCATAATTCTTGAAGGGAAAGCAACACACTTTCCAGTTCAAAATTTGAAATGAGGTGTGTGTTAAAGGTAATTTAATTTGCGTTCAAACCTATGCAAGGGTAGTTCGTTGAAGTGAAATATCTCCAAAGATAAAACATCGTTGTACAAAACAGCAGTGAAAACATCAAAGGAGATGGTTAGCTTGAACATTATCACTTATAAACAAAGGTTTTAGTATACCAATTTGTAAATGAGGTGTCTCGACCAGAGCATATAAATTTATTTTAAGGTGTACCAATTTATTGAACATTTAAGCAAATGAGGTGTCTATTAAAGACAATTTATAATTACTCCAATAATCTTTCCCCTTCATCAAGAAGCAACATAGGTTGCTTCTTGTTTATTTTTACTTAACCCCTATTTCCACTTTATCCTACGCCTATGTTAAAATAAGGAAAAAAGTGAAAGGAAGTATAAAAAATGGCACATGACGCTAATTGTATTTTCTGCAAAATTGTTGCAGGTAGCATTCCAGCTTCTAAAGTTTACGAGGATGATGATGTTTTAGCTTTTTTAGATTTAAGTCAAGTTACAAAAGGACACACATTGGTCATTCCAAAGGATCATGTTGAAAACATATTCGAAATGAGTGAAGAGACAGCTAGTACATACTTCCGAAAAATACCTCACATTGCTAATGCAATGAAAGAAACTTTTAATGTTCAAGGTGTAAATATTTTAAATAATAGCGGAGAAGTTTCAGGTCAAACTGTATTTCATTATCATATGCATATTTTACCACGATACGGAAATAATGATGGTTTTGATGTAAAATGGCTTTCAAATCAAAATCAATACACAAATGAAACGCTTCAAGAGATTGCAAAATCTATCGAAAATAACATTATTAAAAAATAATAAAATAGTCCCATTTATATACGAAAACAGGAGAGTGAATATCTCCTGTTTTCGTTTTTTTCATTTAAATTCCATCTAAATTCTGCAATTTACACTATATTTTTAAAGATTTATATTATATATTTACTATATTACCAACAATGTTTTATCGACAATCACTCTATAGTTTCGCTAAAAATATTATATAAACATAGTTTTCACAACCTATAACACTCAATTATAATATAAAAATGTAGAATTTTATCAACTACTTTGTGAAAATTTTTAAAAATTCTAACTAAAAGTTCTTTATTTCTTCACATATTATTGGCATAATAATAAATAGATAGTTAAATAGAAAAGAAGGTGAATTGATGAAAACTGAACAAAAATTATACACAATGAAAGAAGCTTTGATTTTTAGTCAAAGAATTGCCCAAATTTCTAAAGCATTATGGAAGTCAGTTGAAAAGGACTGGCAACAATGGATCAAGCCCTATGATTTAAATATCAATGAACATCATATTTTAATGATCGCCTTCCACTTAAAGGGTGCGTCTATTTCTGAAATTGCTAAATTTGGTGTAATGCACGTATCGACTGCTTTTAACTTCTCTAAAAAGCTTGAAGAACGTGGTTTATTAGTGTTTTCTAAGAAAGTAGAAGATAAACGTAATACGTATATTGAATTAACTGAAAAAGGTAAAAATATGCTGCTAGAGATCCTAGGAGAATTTGATCCAGAGACAAATTCAGTTTTTCAAGGTACTTTACCATTAAAAGAATTTTATGGTAAATTCCCAGAAAACATGGAAATAATGGCTATTTTACGTAATATTTATGGAAAAGATTTTATGGATATATTCGAAACAACGTTAGGTAACATAGATAAAGAATTTATTGAAGAAGATAACCGTTTAATTAAGAAACCTTAATATCTTCTTTAAAGTTACAATTTCAGTTTATCTGTCCTTGAAATTGTACAATCAAATAGAAGCGGGGCAAGATTAATTAAATCCTTCCGCTTTTTATTTCGGCCACTTTTGTTCAAAATTTCACATAAATACCTCTTTGAAACCCTCAGGCTCATTTCCTTTTCATTTCAAGTTCAAAATTTAACTAATCAAAGAATATGTACATCTTTAACTTATTTTAATCTGGAATAAAAACTCAACCGGAGGTACAATACCTCCGGTCGAATAATTGTCTTATTTACAAATTAGATGCAAGCTGCTCCTACGATAATTAATAAGATGAACAATACAACGATTAACGCAAATCCTCCACCATGGAATCCTACGCCCATCATTCACACCTCCTTTTGCTACATATCTTATCTTATGCGTGTATTAAAAAATGGTCTGGGCAAATGTATAAATAACCTTCATTTTTGAAGATTCATACTACTTATAAAAACGAACACCCGATAATGATTAACAAAATAAATAGGATCACGATTAATACAAATTCATTCGATGCTTTCCCCTCCATTTTTCCACCCTCCTAAAAGTAATTCTTAATAATATATAGACGAATGTCTTAATTGATTGGGCGAATGTCACGATTGACAAGTTTTTTATTTGTAGGATAAGCCAGTTTTTTAGGTGAGGTCTGGGGATAAAGTATAAAATTAGAGCTATAAAAAATAGAATTTATCCTTCCATTTATTACTCTCATAATTGCCTATATTTCATTTAATAACTAGTTCAAGATTCCTTAAAATTGACTAATTTTTAATTAAAAAGTATACCAAATTATTCTTTTTTTGGATAAACTTTGTCACATTGAGGAAAAATATGTTATATTAAGTGAAGTAATTTCCAGTAAAAGGTATGTCTAAATAAAGGAAAAATTAAGGTTTACGCTCTATACTTTAATAAGCAAAATTTTTTTTTAGGAGATGTTTAAATGAAAAAGTTAATCGTATCTGCAGTTTTAGCTACCTCAGTATTCGGACTAGCAGCATGTGGAACTGCTGGTGTTAGTAACGATGTAGTTGCTACATCTAGTGCGGGAGATATCACATCAAAAGATTTATATGACAAGATGAAGGATACAGCAGGCTTAGCTATGCTTAAGCAAATGGCTATTGAAGATTATTTAAAGAAAAACTACAAAGTTAGTGATAAAGATGTTGATGCAAAGTTCAATGAGTATAAAACACAAAATGGTGACCAATTTAAAGCTTTCTTAGCTCAGTATGGATTTAAAGATGAAGCAGCATTTAAAGATCGTGTTAAAGTTGATTTATTAACTGAAAAAGCTGCTGAAGCTTCAGTAACAAAAACTGAACTTGCAAAATATAAACCAGAAATTAGAGCTAGCCATATTTTAGTAAAAGATGAAGCTACAGCTAAAAAAGTCGAAGAAGAATTAGCTAAAGGCGCAGACTTTGCTGCAGAAGCAAAAAAATATTCTACTGACACTGGTTCAAAAGATAAAGGTGGAGATTTAGGCTATTTTGGAGAAGGTGCTATGGTACCTGAATTCGAAGCAGCTGCTTATAAATTAAAAGTTGGAGAAATTAGCCAACCAGTCAAATCACAATTTGGATACCATGTTATTAAATTAACTGGTAAAAAGACTGCTAACGAAAAAGATGCTCGCAAAAAAATTGCTGAGTCTAAGCTAAGTCAAGAAAACTTCTCAGCATTCTCTGATGAACTTCTTAAAAAAGCTAAATTTAAAGTAAAAGATAAAGACTTAGAAAGCCAAGAGAAAAAATCATAAAAAACAAAACCTGCCTAATTGGCAGGTTTTTTAATTTAATTGGATGAAATCTCAGAGTTAATAAGTAATTGCTCTCTTCGTTCTCTTTCTTCTTTAATTCTTTGTAAGTAAATTTCTCCCTCTTTTTCAATGAAAGCTTCATCTGCATCTCTTTCTTGTTTAGAAGTGTAAAGCACCATAAATCCACTTACAAAAATTCCTAAGATCACGATATACATCCAAAATGGTAATATTGGCATTGATTTTCCTCCTTAGTAGACAAGCATTTGCTTCATTATATGGCTAATAAGGAGGAAGTATGATTAATTTAAAATTTTGGTTTGTAAAAACTACGATTTTCTAATGGGAAAATACGCTCTGTATATTCTCCTGGTTCAACTCTTTCAAGTGCGCGGTCTAACATATTCATTTTTGCATCAATATTATCAATATAATGTAAAATTTCCGCTTCTTTAATTAAAGGTAGTTTTGGACTACCGTACTCATACTTACCATGATGACTTAAAATAAGATGCTGCAGAACAGTAACCTCTTCTCCCTCAATACCTAGTTCGATTGAGGCATTTCCAATTTCAATTGCCATAAGTGAGATATGGCCTAACAAATTACCTTCGACAGTATACTTTGTTGAAACTGGACCAGATAATTCTCTTACTTTTCCTAAATCATGTAGTATAATTCCAGCATATAGTAAATCCTTATTGATCGAAGGATATAAATTTGCAATTGATTCACCTAATTTCAACATACAAAAAACATGGTATGCTAAACCAGAAACAAATTCATGGTGGTTCTTAGTTGCCGCTGGAAAATCAAGAAAATCCTCCTGATTTTTTAATACTAGATACTCGGTAAGCTTTTTAAGTTTTTCATTGGTCATATTATTAATGTATGAAGTAATTTTCTCATATAATTCTTCTTTAGAAACTGGTGCTCTTGCGAAAAAATCTTCTGGATTAACTTCGTCTGTATCTTTAGTTGGACGAATTTGGCGTAGCTTAAGTTGAAGTTTTCCTCTATAATCGTGTAGCTCCCCTTCAACTTTTACAACAGTTCCTTCTACATACGCTTCTTCTTGCTCTGAAGAAATATCCCAAAGCTTCGCCTCAATATCTCCACTTTGATCTTGTAAAGTTAAAGATAAGAATGTTTTTTGATTACTTGCTACACCTTTCGTAACAGCTTTGACAAATAAAAATGTTACAAAACGTTCGCCAACTTCATGATCATATACTTTTTTATCCATAAGTACCTCCATTTTGTATATGCTTCCTTAAGCTCTACTTAAGTAATTAGCTTAAAATATTTTGGAAAATCAATTTCACAAAATAAAAAAAGGAAAATCAAATTATGTATTAGTCGTTTTACTTATCCTATTATACGTTAAAATAGATACTTAGCCCAACAATGTTCATACAAAAAATTAAGACATAATCTAACAATTCTTAAAATCTGTTAAAGCCTCCAAACGTCAAAATTTTAAATCTGCACTGAATTTTTTTATAATTCAATTTATTACTTTACACAGCTTTTCAATTTATGCCAAAATAGTAATATCGTAACTACTTTAGGGAGGTCTAGAACATGGCAACTTATCGAATTACTGCTTTTGAAAAAAGTGGAGAATCAATTGTCGATGAACAATTTGAAGCTAATTCTGACTTAGAAGCAAAAAATATTGGTACAGAAAAACTTACTACAATCGGTGCACTTGATAAAACCCACCGTTGCATTAGTCAAACTGGTAAACTTCTTTTATTTCATCCATAATAAAAAAGAAGCTGCGAAAATTTATCGCAGCTTTTTTGTTTTTTATCTAAATTAGTTTAAAGTACCTATCCATGTGTTGACGCTTTGAACTTCTGCTTGGCGTGGAAATATTTTTTCAATGAGAATACGCTGAACTTCAGGATCAATATCGAGACATGCATCCGAAAGTACAGTAAGAGAAAAGTCTTTATCTGCAGCTTCTCTTAAAGTCGATAAAACGACTCCGCTTGTTGAAATACCGCAAAGTACAAGTGAATCAATTTTTTGTGAACGAAGAATAATTTCAAGATTACTACCTGCAAACGCAATAACACGATACTTCGTAATTACTGGTTCGTTCGGTTTTGGCTCAACTGAATGGTGAATACGTGTTGCTGAATCAGCGAAAGTCATGCCACCTGTTTTAGTCATTGCTGAGAAAATCTTATTTTGTGGACTGACCTCCGGATAGCCTTCACTAAAACCTACTCGAACGAAAACAACTGGAATATGATTTTGACGAGCCGCTTCAACAGCTTTTTGAAATGGTTTCAGGATATCTTGATTTTCACCAAAACGGGATACAATACCATTTTGTAAATCCATTACTAATAATGCTGTTTTTTGATTTTTCATACCTTGTTGTTTCTCCTTTCGATTTACATAAAACTAAAAGACAATAAATAATTGATTTAAAATAGGCTGTCGAGAAATTCTCGACAGCCTTAGGATTACCTACGTGCATCCTATTTACATTTTATGAAGCAGGTTCAACTTTTGTAGCTTTATAGCCGGAGCCATCCCATATGAGATGTACTCGATATTTTTGCGAGCCTCTTGTCTTTGCTGATACAGTCCCGACTGAGCCGCCTGGATTACTTTTGTCACTTCCTAAAAACCATACAGTCATATTGCTTGAATCTATTCCAGCAGCAGAAGAGATTGTCTGCAGCATCGCCTGCCAGTCTTGGGAATTTCGATCATAGCTTGTAACATGCTTCGCACCATTTTGTGCACCCGTTTGTTCCGGTGTTTCAGGTGCCGTGCCATCTGAATCGTCATCATCAACAGTTTGAACTGTTGTTGATGTCTCTTTTACACCATTATCATCATTCTTTTCGCTGTTTTTGGCCGATGCATAAGCACTATTTTTAGATCCTGCCTTATTATCATTCGGCGAAAAAATGGAATACGAAATAAATGCTATTAGGATCAGTACGATTCCAATTGATCCAAATAAAATGAGTTTAGTTTTTTTTCTTTTCGCTCTTGACGTTGAACGTGAATTACTTTGAATCTTTTTCAATCTAACCACTCTCCCAAAACTGAGAATGTCAACATTCTACCATGAGTGAAGAAAAACTTGTAGTCTTGTATTTTAAAATTAACCATTTCGTAAAACAACTGTTAAGTTTATTATTCATTTTTAGACACAATTTAACTAACAAAGACTAGTGCATAATAGAAAATAGACAATCTAATTTTTAATGATTTAATCTTATTTATATTAAAAACATAGAATTACAGAAAGAAAATAGTAGTGTAATAGTAAATAGTCATTATATCAAATTTATTGTTAATTACTATTTTAAGTTATTTAATTGTACTTTTGTTCATTTTATTTGTACATCTTTTCTTTCCTTCTTCACCAAAAAAATCGACCGAATCCAGTCGATTTCATTATCCTTATTTACCAGTAAAAACCGGCAGTCTCTTTTGTAAAAATGCCTGAACACCTTCTTGATGATCTGTTGTTCTTCTCATTGCACTTTGTCCTTCTTTTTCAAATAAAAGGACATTTTTTAAAGACTCTAAGTTACCGTTACAATAAATTTGTTTTGTTTGAATCATCGCACTTACTGGTTTTTGAAGTATAGACTTCACTCGTTCATTAATTTTTTGTTCAAAATCCCCACTAATTACTTCATCAATTAAACCGATTTCTAGCGCTTGAGTTGCATTTAGTTTTTTACCTTCCCAGATCAGTTGTTTAGCTCTTGTTTCACCTAATCTCTTTTCTAAGAAGTAGTGTGCACCACCATCTGGTATTAAGCCAATTCCGATAAAGTTCATTGCCAATACACCTGATTCGTGAGCAAGAACAAAGTCACTAGCAAGAGCAAAACTTAGTCCTATACCAGCAGCTGGTCCATGAATCGCACTAATAACGATTTTAGGTAAAGTATATAATTTAACTACTACATCTGTAATTAAATCCATTACTGGACCAAAAGCAGACTCATCTGTATTACTTAGCATCGATTTTAAATCCCCACCTGAAGAGAAACCTTTGCCATTTCCACATAGAACGACTACATCAACGTCTGAGCTTGCGATTTCATCCAGTACATCTCGAAATTGTCTGAATGTATCTTCATTCATTGCATTCAATACTTCAGGACGATTAAATACAACAGTTGCAACTCGTCCCTCTTTTCTTAATAAAACATGTTCTGCCGTGTTCGAAATTGACATAAAAAAATCCCCCTTAATTTCATGGTTAATTTAAACATTAAACATCACAAGGGGATATTCCTTTATTTTTCATTAATTTGATTGATTACTTTTCGAAAATAACTCATCTAAAATCTTGATTTTTGCATTTGTATAATGCTCATAACCCTCATTATATGATTTAGGATCTTTCGCATTAGCAAATCGTGTAATTTGACGAGTTTCTGGATTTACAAATTTACTAGATGCACCACAGCCTAAACCAATAATCGTTTGTTCTTCTTCCATAATTAATATATTATACAAGCTTTCTTGGCCATCAATAGAGTATCCTATGTTCTCAAGATTACCTAATATATTTTTTTGACGATATAAATAGTATGGATGATAGTTATGATTTTTTGTCCAAACTGTTGCTTCATTCATCATTTGCTGCACTTCATCTCGATCTGCAACTTTATATTTTTGTTTGTTTTGCGTCATTTCTGAAGCTCTTTTAAATGAAAGTGTGTGAACAGTCAATGATTCAGGCATTAACTTTTCAGTTTCATCTAATGTATATTGGAATTCTTTTAAACCTTCTCCAGGTAAACCAATAATCAAATCCATATTTATATTATTCATCCCCATGGCACGGGCTAAATGGTACTTAGTTATTGTTTCATCTACAGTATGATGTCTTCCAATCGCTTTTAAAGTTTCTTGAATATAGGACTGTGGATTGATACTTATTCGATCAATATTCCATTTATTTAAAACATCTAATTTTTCGGGTGTAATTGTATCGGGTCTACCGGCCTCCACCGTAATTTCACGAACCTGCTTCATATTTGGAAATGATTCGTACATCTTAGCATACAGTAAGTCCATTTCTTCTGCTGTAATACTAGTCGGTGTCCCTCCGCCATAATAAATCGTAGTAATGTTAATTCCACGTTCCTTTAGAAATTCGCCGACTTTTTCCATTTCATAATGTAATCCATATAAGAATGAATCGACTGCACCCTGTTTCCCTTGAATAGCATAAGCTGGGAATGTGCAATAAGCACACTTAGTAGGGCAATAAGGGATACCTATATAAAGACTAACTTCATTCTGCAAGTTATATAAATCTGGAATTACTTTTAATTGACGATCAACGATTGATTGCATTAATTCAATTTTTTCGTCATGGATTAAATAGTCATTTCTTAGCTCTTCATGCGCCATTTCCTTTGATACACCAGCTTTAAGTTTTGAATGAAGAAGCTTCGTTGGTCGAATACCAGTTAAGATTCCCCACTTTTGCTGAATTCCAGTATGCTCTTGTAGTAATGATAAAAAGACAAAGTTAACTGCTTTCTTTTTAAATTTAAATGATTCTCTAGCATCTTTACCATCTACATAGCTTGTATTTGCTTGGAATTGCGTACCTAATTTACCAGATACTTGTTTATTTATTTCATCTAACTCAAAACTTACTTCTATATCTGCATCTATTTTTTCTAACGATACATCACAGTCTTCAAAAAACAGTTGAGCTAAAAGCTCTAACGGTCTTTGAAAACGAATATCCTCTAAGCCATTAATATATATTTTCATTTTTTATCACCTTTTTAAGTTATCACTTAAGTATAAAATTAAAGAGTAACTAGGTCAATTATTTAAAATAAGGTAAAAAAGCCTGGTTTTCGAAGAGGATTCTCTTGAAAGCCAGGCTTTTATTTATTTTTCGATTTTTAAATGTGTTTTTAAGAATGGCAGTGGGAATTGTTTCCTGAAATGCTCCTTGATCATATATGGGACACCATTTTGGTCATTTGATCTTGTAATCCAGTCTGCAACTTTTTTAATTTCTACAGGAGCGTTTGACATAGCAACTCCTAAACCTGCATGCTCGATTAATGGTAAATCACTATAATTATCTCCAATTACAACCATCTCGTGATAAGAAATTCCGAGATGTTCACCTAATCGTTTTAAGCCTGAATATTTTGAAATTCCTTTTCGGACGATTTCAATTTTGCGATCTTCATCACATAAGTAATCAAGATGCGGATACTTTGCATTCAATTCTTTTTTCACATTATTTTTCTCTACTTCATCGGAGAAATAACATTCGATTTTTAACGGAGATATTGAATTTTCCAGAATACTATCTGAAAGTGATTCAACAAATTGGATTGGATAAAAGACAGGATCAGCATTTGATAAAACTGCTTTTGCCACTAAGTTAGATTGTAATTTTTTTCGATTTCCAATTGAAAAATGTTCATGTGACAAACGAATATTACAATCATATTTTTCTAGTTTTTTAACAATGTCATAAGCTTCTTCCTCTTCAATTCTCTTTTCAAATAATGGTTCATCAAGCTTTGAAGAGATAAAGGCACCTGAGTGAGAGACCAAAAGGTTATTAACCTTAAGAGCTTTTGCGATTTTTTTTGTAGCTTGGAAATTTCTACTTGTAAATAAGGTTACATAAATCCCTTTGTCTTGAACATATTCAACAGCTTCTTTCGATTCTTTTGAGAGTTTTCCATTGGATTGCAATAAAGTACCATCTATATTAATTGCAAGTAACTTATAAATCACTTAATCTCCCCCATTTCGCGAAGAAATACCTTACTAGAATATATGACATGCTTCATTTAATTAGAACAATGTAGGTTTCTTATTATATCCATTCGTATACTAAAAAAGACTCCAATTCAATGAAGTCTCAGACTGTTGACAAACGCTCGCTTTCTTCGTTGCTTCGCCTGCCTGCGGTGCTCATTACCGTCTAAGGTAACTTTAGCTCCTCATCAGACTTCGCGCCTCGAAAGGCAAGCGCTTGCAATCAGTCTGAATATAAATTTTTTATATTTTATTTATACTCCAAATCATTGAAGACTCTCTTATGTATAACAAGGATTTTAAGTAAAGCAGGAAAAAGAAAAAGAATTAAAAGCTCCTCTTCTTATCCTGCCTTTTAACTATTAAAGTTCAAGTAAAGATTTATAAAATTCTTCTAATGGACTCATGACAATTTTATTTACATCTTGAATAACTAAATTTAGTCTTTGTTCCACTTGCATTAAGTTTGCAATTAAAGGATTTTGAGACACTCTTGCAACAATTTCTTGCCCTTTTGCATTTTCTTCAGGTGTAACTGCTTCACCTTGATACATTTTTTGTTGCATCGCTTTTTGGAAATTTTGGAATTCCATAAATAATGGTTTCGCATTTGGATCAGCTAATACTTGTGAGTATAGTGATTGTAAGTTTTTAAATTCTGGTTGCTCCTTAAAAGCATTTTGTAGTGAGTATGCAATATCATAAATATTTACTGACATGTTACTACCTCCTATAAACTTTTGTATCTCCACTATAGCAAACATTCTATTATATGTCAGTTTTTCTAAAACAAATCAAACTTTCTACCCTAAAAATTTCCTAAAAGACATTCACCAACTAGGCGAATATCACATAGTATACAACGACAATTATTTTGGAAAGGAGGAGAATCATTGCAATCTTTTCCTAAAAATCAAGAACCCCAATCTTTTGTTGTAGTAACTGATTCAATCAATGAGGAGTCATTAAATCCACTCGGTTCAATATCGACACTTTGTGAGGAACTATCAGAGTTATGCGGAGACTCTGAAATTGATTTCTATGTAACTACATTTAAAAAACTACTAACGAATGAATTAAAAGGATATAAACGTTCAGAAAATGGCTGGACTTTAATGAATGTATCTGCCCCTTCAATCATCCATAATCGAATTCATTCGAGAAGACTTGAACGAACGAAAGAGTTTAAATTACTTAATTCTTCGCTAACAAGTCAACAAATACCTTTTTTTAATGCTCGCTTCTTAAATAAGCTTGAAGTTTTTAAAGCTCTAATTGATTCAGCCTATATAAAGCCGTACGTTCCATACACTGAGGAATGCTGCTCAGTCGAACAATTAGATAATTTTATCCAAAAATATGAAACGGTTTTTATTAAACCGATTCACGGTAGTCAAGGAAGAAACATTTTTAAGGTTACAAAAAATAAAGATTTGTATCGTTTAAAAAACAGCCAAAATTCTGAAGTAGAAGTTGAATATAAATCAATTTCACAACTATTTCATCCAATTAATCAGCAATTAAATAAGCGGACTTGTATCATCCAAGAAGGCTTACCTTTAATCAGTAAGGATGATCGACTTGTTGATTTTAGATTTTTATGTCATAAAAATAAATTTAATAAATGGGAAGTAACTTCAACTGTAGCTAGGATTGGTCATCCCACACAGTTTGTAAGCAATTTGGCCCGCGGGGGAGATCTTCAAAAAATTGATGAATTTTTAGGTCAATATTTACCAAAGAAAGAGCGAATTCACTTTAAAAAGTTATTAATCGAGTTAGCCATCGAATGCTGTATATGTATAGACTCCTCCTTTGATGGATTATTCGCTGAATTTGGTGTAGATCTCGCTATAGACAATCAATTTAACCCATGGGTTATCGAAATAAATTCAAAACCATCTAAGGATTTACAAGTTTCAGACCCAACTCAAAAAATTAGACCTTCAACAAAAGCTATTTTTTCTCTTGTTCAATCATATTTATAAGTACAAGGAGTGAAAAGAATGAGAATAGGTTATTTATCTCTTAAAGAAAGACAAGAAGGTGAATACGTTCAACATATGGCGAAAGAAGCAAGTAAACTTGGTTACGAATTCGTTCAATTTACCCCTTTTAATATTCAACCAGCTTCTGAAGAAATTATGGGCTGGAAGTATATAGCGGAAACAGAGCAATGGGAGAAAACAACATTTGAAATCCCGAATTATATTTATGATCGATGCTTCTATTCCCCAAGCATTAAAAGTAAGCAGGCAAAGCCTATTGTTGACTGGCTAAAAAAACGTAAAGACATCACTTTTTTAGGATATGGACTGCCAGGAAAATGGGAAACTTATCAGGCTCTTTCAACTGATGAAAGTTTGAATCCATATATCCCTAAAACAAAGAAACTATTACACCTAGCTGTATTTTTTGAAGAACTTAGAAAAACACGCAAGCTCGTCATTAAACCCATCCATGGTTCAAGAGGAATAAATATTTATTTTATTACGTTAAGTGCATATTCGATTAGTGTTTCAACACAAAAACAAAAGGAAGTAATTGAAACTGTTTACGAAACAAGAGATGAGTTTTTTGAGTGGCTACAACCGATTGTTGAATCAAAAGGATATGTTTATCAAAATTATTTAGACCTCCAAACAAAATCACGTGAAGCATTTGATTTAAGGATCCTTTTACAAAAAAATGAAAAAGGTGAGTGGCAAGCTGTTGGAAAAGGTGTTCGAATTGGCCAGCCTAATTCAATTGTTGCAAATTTAAGCGCAGGAAGTAATGCAGTTCCATTTGAAGAATGGATCACTCAATTCAATCAAAGAACTGCTTTAATATTGCAGCAAGATATTGAGACAATTTGTAAACAATTACCAATCACCCTTGAAAAGAATTTTCTTCCTTTATTTGAAATTGGTTTAGATTTAGGCATCGATTCAAATCAAGCCATTTGGATTTTAGATGTTAATTCAAAGCCTGGTAGAAAAGTTCTTCTTCAAACCGACCCTTCTATCCAACAAAAGCTTTACTCAGCACCAATTCAGTATTGTTTACATTTACAATCGAAATCTAAAAGTGAAAGAAGTGAAATTAAATAATGAATGAAGTTTATAAAATCGTTACTCATCGACAGAGTAAGAACCTAGTATGTATACCTGAAGAGCTTACTACTTCTAGAAATATTGAATATATTGCTTTTGGTCAAAAAAAATACCCATGTCAACTAGTTACGATGAATACACTTCACAATATTATTTCGATATCAGAGCATTTAGTCGAAATGCTCTGTATACCTTTTGAGGGTTCTATTGAGCCCATTATTATCGGAAATACTTTACAGCTTGGACCATTGGTCGGAATTTTCACCGCCGGCTTTACTGAGTCACTACTTCGCCCAATCGGGGATCGTAGCTTTATGTTTGCAAACTTAATAGCTGAAAATAATCAAAAGAATAGCTTTATATTTGTATTTGGTGCTCATGGAATCGATTGGGAATCTGAAACAATTCAAGGGTATTTCTTTACAAATAAAAGATGGACCAAAGAGGTCGTTCCTTTTCCAACGGTTATTTATAATAGGTTACCAAATCGAAAAGTTGAGGTTCATAAATCAATTAAACGCGTACGTCAAAAACTAGAAAAAGAATACAAAATCCCTTGGTTTAATCCTGGATTTTTCAATAAATGGGATTTATATTTAAAATTAAAAAATGAGGAATCAGTTGCTCATTATCTCCCGAAAACAGTAAAGTTCAATAATTTTGATACGATTGAAGAATTATTATCGCAATACCAATTTGTATATGTTAAACCTGAAAATGGAAGCCTCGGTTCAAAAGTCATTTTAATCCGTTACAATCGAGAAGAAGGAATTTATTATTGTAGATATCGTGATTTCGAAACAAATAAACTTCAAAAATTCTCAACACTCCAATCTTTAATTAATCATGTTTTTCGTAGCACGAAGTTACACGACTTCATTGTACAACAAGGTATTTCACTAATTCGTTACGAGCATCAGCCTGTTGATTTTCGAGTTCATACAAACAAGGATGCTTTAGGAAAGTGGCATGTAACGGTTATTGCCGCAAAAGTAGCAGGAAAAGGTAGCACAACTACTCACTTAAATAACGGTGGTCGAGTGAAAACTCTTGAAGAATTATTTGATCAGGAAAAAGCGAAAAGAATACATGATAAATTATCTACAGCAGCATTAAAAATTAGTGAATCTTTAGATCGTCAAGTAGATGGTCATATCGGAGAAATTGGATTTGATATAGGTGTTGATAAAGATGAAAAAATTTGGCTTTTCGAAGCGAATTCTAAACCTGGAAGATCAATCTTTTCAAATCCTAGTTTCCAAGAAAATGACAAACAGATCAAAAAACTTTTTTTGGAATATGCTACTCATCTTTCCAGAAAGGGTAATGAACTCGAGGTTTCAATGAAATGATCTCTGTTTTCTATCATCTTGATCAAAATACTTGGTCACATGACCATAGTGAATCAAGATATTCCATAGGTCATAATCGGCTACCTATATTACCATTTCATGACGATCGTTCAAATTCCATTCAATTTCAGGTAAAAAAAATTGGAACACATTTAGGCCCTATTATCGGTATATTAACAAACGAAGATCGGCTACCTTTTAGTGGGAATATTAAGACCTTTAAAAGAATTTGTAAGAAAATATTAGCTGATGGCGGTATACCTATCATATTAACCCCCACCGCCCTCTCAGGTAATTCGGTTAAATGTTATACGTTTTGTTTTAAAACAAAAAAATGGCTTAAACTATTTTCCCCTTTACCGGACGTAATTTATAATCGCATCCCATCTGTACAATACGAATCGAATGATGATTATAAAAATTTTCGAGAAAAAATCTCGGAACTAACTATTCCTTTTTTTAACGAATCATATCTCTCAAAAATACAAACAACGTCAATATTATCTTCAAACGACTTTTTAAAAAGTTATATTCCAAAGACAATCGAATTAACTAGTGAAAAAGATTTATATTTCTATTTAAACAAATGGAAATTTCTATATATAAAGAAGCATAATTCTTCAAGGGGATTTGGCGTGTTTAAGCTCTCCTTGAAAAGTGACAAAGAAGTCATAATCCGTAATGCTTTTCATGTAGAATTGGTGAAATCAATTAGTGATTGTTGGAAATTCCTTAGTTCATTAAGCGAGGAATTTATTTGTCAACAAGGTATAGTCAGCGAATTACCCGATGGAAGAAAGTTTGATCTACGAATTCTTGCACATAAAAATGAAGATAATTATATTCTTTCCGGTGTTGGTGTAAGAGTAGGTACATTTAATGGAATTACAACTCATGTACCTAGAGGTGGTAGCATTATTGCTATTGAAGAACTGCCGATTGAATTAAATTATTCTTTATTACAAGAAATAGTCAGACAAACAGGAAAAGCATTAAATATGGACGATGCACATTTTTTTGAATTCTCAATGGATATCGGAATTCAAAACAATCATTACTATATTTTTGAAATTAACTCTAAACCAATGGTCTTTGACGAAATTGCGATCAAAGAACAAGGACTAGAAAACTTAATACGACTATTTTATGAACTTTCAAATTTTAAACAGTAGTTTATAATGTACTTTAACAGTATTCAAAAACTTAAGTCTCAGACTGATTGCAAGCGTTTGTCTTTCGAGGCGCGAAGGCTGGTGAGGAGCGGAGTTACCCTAAACGGTAATGAGCACCGCTCAACAGGCGAAGCAACGAAGAAAGCGAACGTTTGTCAACAGTCTGAGCTTTTTTATTTTTTCCAACAATGATAAACTAAAATGAAATAATGCTTCGGAAGGTAATAATAATTATGATTGATAAAATTAAGACATTATTTGGGAGTGAGTCTGTTTCAGTCACACCTGATCAGAGTACATATATGGATTATTCTTGGTTTTCTACTGAGAATCAAGAAATCTTTGGGATTAAAAAAGTTTCAATATCAGAGGAACAAAATAACCTACTGGAATGTCTTTTTACAAAATTAGAATCAGAGGCGATTTTGATGCCATCTGCACAAAGCGAATGGTTTCACTATTTATTTCACAGTAAAGGACATAATCCCTTCACTTTCGAAAGCGAAGTTTCTCTCCCTACTTCAATTCGTTTTATTCATTTTTATAGCAATCAGTTATTCTCGAGTAAAAATGAGTTTGAAGAAGCAATCAATGCATTCTTTCATAAAGAAGTAATAGTGGTTTGGAATTCTGCTAGGGAAGGCGTCATTATTGAAAAAATAATCGATCAACCATTTAACAAAGAGTTTTTAGAGCATATGCAAGAAATCATTGCTGCTGACTTGTACCATGATGTTACCTTTTTTGTAGGAAAACGTTATTCACCATTAGCAAATCTAAGCCTTTATTTTGATATTGAACATCAATGTTTTAAAAAAGCATTATCCGTAAAAAAGCAAAAAAATATTCTTTGGTTTTCAAAGGAAATGCTTTATTACATCCTTTCCTTTTTACCAGATGATTTACAAAAGGAATTACCTAATTTATTTTTGAATGATATGAAAATTGATGATCCAATTCTTTCAACAGTAAAAATCTTTCTTCAACAAAATTTAAATGTTACTGCTACTTCAAAAAAAGCTTTTTTACATCGAAATACTGTTCAATATCGTCTTGATAAATTTTCGGAACAAACTGGTATAGATTTAAAACATTTTGAGGATGGACTCGTTATATTTTTAGCAATTCATTTACTTGAGATCGTGAATGAATAGTATAAAAGCCTTTTTTGTGCACCTTGTACAAAGTAGGCTATTTTTTTTGTGAACCTTTGCCATTGTTTATAAACGTTTAAATGCTTACAATTTAATCAATGAAACCGATTACAAATAGTTGGAGGTAATAATAATGGCAGAATTAAAATTAGATCACATTTATAAAATTTATGATAATAACGTAACAGCTGTAAAAGATTTTAATCTTAATATTGATGACAAAGAATTTATCG
The DNA here is from genome assembly GCF_001420605.1 of Bacillus sp. FJAT-25509. GTDB lineage: Bacteria > Bacillota > Bacilli > Bacillales > Bacillaceae_G > Gottfriedia. Next base: position 205,251 of record NZ_LJIZ01000019.1, on the reverse strand, counting down.
TATTCGTTGGTCCATCTGGATGCGGTAAATCAACAACACTTCGTATGATTGCTGGTTTGGAAGACATTTCAAAAGGTGACTTCTTTATTGATGGCAAGCGTGTAAATGATGTACAACCAAAAGATCGTGACATCGCAATGGTATTCCAAAACTACGCTCTTTACCCACATATGACTGTATATGATAACATGGCTTTCGGATTAAAATTACGTAAGTTTGACAAAGCAGAAATTGATCGTCGTGTAAAAGATGCTGCTCGTATTTTAGGTCTTGAGGAATATTTAAATCGTAAACCAAAGGCTTTATCTGGTGGACAACGTCAACGTGTAGCTCTTGGTCGTGCAATTGTACGTGATGCAAAAGTATTCTTAATGGATGAGCCATTATCAAACTTAGATGCTAAATTACGTGTTGCGATGCGTTCTGAGATTTCAAAATTACATCAACGTCTTCAAACGACAACTATTTATGTAACACACGATCAAACTGAAGCAATGACAATGGCTACACGTTTAGTCGTAATGAAAGATGGGATTATTCAACAAGTAGGTACACCAAAGGAAGTTTATGATCGCCCAGAAAACGTATTCGTTGGTGGATTTATTGGATCACCTGCAATGAACTTTGTTTCAGGTAAGGTCGAAGATGGTCACTTTAACTTTGGAAGCAAAAAAGTTGCTATACCTGAAGGAAAAATGAAAACATTACGCGATAATGGATATGTTGGAAAAGAAGTGATTTTAGGTGTACGTCCTGAAGATTTACATGACGAACCAGTATTTATCGAAGCATCTCAAGGTACAGTTCTTGATTTAAAAATTGAGGTAGCTGAACTTTTAGGAGCGGAATCAATGCTATACACTAATTTTGAAGGAAATACATTAGTAGCAAGATTAGATGCACGTTCAACGTTTACACATGGTCAAGTCATTAAATTAGCAGTAGACATGAACAAAGTTCATTTCTTTGATAAAGAAACTGAATCTCGTATTCGTTAATTAAATAAACGCGGTACCATTTTAATTGGTACTGCGTTATTTTATTTTCTCAATTATTTTAAGAAAACCTTCATTACAATCTGGACAATTAAACATATGAGTACAATACTGATTTGAATTATGCTCGGTTAATCCATCAGCTTTTGCTGAAATGTCATAATCTAAATATGGACTATATTTATCTTCATAATCAACAGCTCTGCCTTTATCTTCACAATGATTTTCACAAATAGGACATTTTAGTTTATAATGCTCAATTCCATTGCACAGTGGACAAATACCATCCATAAAAAGCTCACTCCAATTTCATTTACTTCATTAAGAAAGGATGGAGATTAATCTCCATCCCTTATTAGCCATAGATATTATTTTGAATAACCACCTAAGCTTTGTTCTGCCATTTGAACTAAACGTTTAGTGATTTCTCCACCTACAGAACCGTTAGCACGAGCTGTAGAATCAGGACCTAAAGTTACTCCAAACTCAGAAGCGATTTCATACTTCATAGAATCTAATGCTTGTTGTGCACCATTTACTACTAAGCTGTTGTTGTTTGCCATGTTGTCTCACCTCCTTAAGTAGTGTAATGATAGTATGACTCTAATCGATTAACATATGTATGTTTAGCAAATGTAAATTTTGGAAATAAGAATTTAATTTGCTTTTCCGCATTTTTTACATAAAAAAAAGCACTAGATCAACATCTAGTACTAGTTTTCTACACTATATTGTAAAATATTTCATCTTAAAATTACTGTATTAATTGTAAAAATTGTTTTGTTCTTGCATGTTTAGGATGCTCTAAAACATCTTTAGGATGACCTTGTTCAACAATATAACCACCGTCCATAAAAATGACTTCATCCGCTACATCCCGAGCAAATTTCATTTCATGTGTAACGACAATCATTGTCATCCCCTCTTCAGCTAACTCTTTCATTACCTTTAGAACTTCTTGTACAAGCTCTGGATCTAACGCTGAAGTTGGTTCATCAAATAAGATTACTGTTGGCTCTAATGCTAACGCTCTAGCAATCCCTACACGCTGTTGCTGACCACCTGAAAGTTGATGTGGCAATAAATTTATTTTCTCTTCTAATCCTACTTTTGTAAGTAAGTCAATTGCTTTCTTTTTTGCAACATCTCTTTTTACTTTTTGTACTGTTACTAAACCTTCCATAACATTTTCTAGCGCTGTTAAGTGAGGAAATAAATGATGTTGTTGAAAAACCATACCTGTTTTACTTCTTAATGAAATAATTTCTTTTTTTGACACCTTATTTGAAAAATCAATTGTCTGTTCATCAATTGTTATTTTTCCATCTGTAGGTTGCTCTAAAATATTAATACATCTTAAAAATGTAGTTTTCCCAGAACCAGAAGGACCAATAATAGCTGTAACAGTACCTTTTTCTACATTTAAGCTTACATCTTTTAATACTTCTAATTCACCAAAACTTTTTTTAATGTTTTCTAGTTTTATCATAAGTTCTTCCTCCCTTACTTAGCAACATAGCGTGCAACCCGTGCTTCTAATCGACCTTGAATGATTGAAAGGAAGAAGCAGATTATCCAATAAATGACCCCAGCTTCTGTATAAACAACTAAAAATTTATAGTTAGTTGCAGCTATTTCCTGAGCTGTTCTAAACATCTCAGTTACTAATATTAAGGATGCTAAAGAAGTATCTTTTACTAAACTTATAAAGGTATTTGATAATGGCGGTAATGAAACTCTCGCCGCTTGAGGAATAATAATTCGTTTTAATGTTTGATTATATGTCATGCCTATTGATGAAGCAGCTTCCCACTGCCCCTTATCAATCGACTGGATTGATCCTCTAATAATTTCAGATGCATATGCACCAACACTTAATGAAAAACCAATAATAGCAGAAATATATGGTGATATTGTTACATTTATTGAAGGTAATCCATAAAAAATAATAAATAATTGCACTAAAAGAGGTGTTCCTCTAATAATTGAAACATAAAATTTGGCTACACCATTTAAGAATTTATTACCTGATAGACGGAAAAGAGCGGTAATAAATGCTAAAACTATACCAACTATAAAAGTAATAATTGTTAATGGAATAGTACCGATTAAAGCAGTTTTAACCATTGGAAGGAAAGAATCCTTCGCAATGGTTAAATTTTCTTGGCTGAATATACTATTTAAGTCCATCTTTACCGAACCATTTTTGTACTATTTCATCATACTTTCCGTCTTTTTTCATATCTGCAAGTGCTTTGTTCACTGCTTTTACTAATGAATCATCATCTTTACGGAACATAAATCCACTGTTAGAAGCATCATTTTCTAAAGCTGCAATTTTAACTTTATTGTCACCAGTTTCTTTTAAATAGTTTTGAATTGATAATTTATCGTTAATTGTAGCATCAGCACGGCCAGATTCAATTAATTGGATTGCTTGGCTAAATCCTTCTACTCCAACTAATTTAGCTCCATATTTTTTAGCTAAATCGCCATAATTACTTGTTAAAGATTGAGCAGCATTTAAACCTTTAATATCATCAAATGATTTAACTTTTGAATCTGATTTTACAACTAATGCACCTGATGATGTGATATATGGATCAGAGAAATAATATTTTTTCTCACGATCTGCTCTAATACCAACTTCATTTGCAATGATATCAAAACGCTTTGCATCTAAACCTGCAAACATTGCATCCCATTGAGTTTCAAAATATTTTGGTTTTACTCCTAAACGTTTTGCAACTTCATTTGATAAATCAACATCAAAACCTGTTAATTTACCAGATTTATCATGGAACGTGAAAGGTGCATATGTACCTTCAGTACCAATTCTTAACTCTCCGCTATCCTTCACTTGAGTTAATAAATCTTTTCCTTTTGCAGTTTCTTCTTTTTTATTTGTATTGCAGCCTGCCATAACACCTGCTGCTAAAAATAGCGAACCTATTGTTAAACCAATTTTCTTAATATTCATTCTTTAATCTCCCTTAACCTTATCGGAATTGTTTGTTTTTAAATGTGTGTCTTAAATATATTGCATGTATTAAAAAATTACAACAAAAAAATCTTATATTTTTATTATTTTTCTTTTTGTCTTTTTAATTCAATTTTTATGATTGAAAAGCTCATTTTCTTAAAACCGAGTATTTTACTTTGTTTTAGGTTGGAATAAACTAATCATTTACGTTGCAAAAAAGTAAATATGGTTGGTTTCTATTACAGGATGCTCGCGCTTTCCATGGGGCGAGACCTGAGCCTCCTCTGCGAGCCTTTGGGTTCTTAACCTTCCCTCATATCCCATAGGAATGTTCACAACTTGATCAAATTTCATTTATTGTTCTATTTATTATAATGACTAGGTATTTCAACACATAAAAAAACTCGGCTCCTAAGAACCGAGTTTACTTTGCAAATTTTGGTGGTTTATTTTTACAATTACACTTTGTATTCTTCTATTTTGAACTTCTTTAATGATGAAGGTTAAATTTTTAAATTGAAGTAATTCCCCATTTTTGGGTATATGTTTAAAACTTTCAAGTAACCATCCACCTAATGTTAAATATCTACTACCAGGCTTTTTTATGTTAAACCGATTAAAAAAACTCGATAAGTCGATTGAGGCTTGGAATTGGTATTCATTCTCATTTATTTGAAAAAAATCATCCTCTAACTCGTCAAATTCATCCCTAATTTCGCCAACGAGTTCTTCTATTATGTCTTCAAGCGTAACGATTCCGGAAGTTCCTCCAAATTCATCCATAACAATAGCAAGATGTGCATTTTGTTTCTGAAGAATTTTTAACACTGTAGAAATTTTCATCGTTTCTATAACAAAAATCGGCTCTCTAATCAGATTATGAATATTAACTGTTTGTTTTTGTATTAGTTGAGTTAAAAATTCCCTTTCAGAAATCACACCGATTATATGATCTATATCCTGTTCATAAACTGGGATTCTAGAGTACCGTTCTTCTAAAAATAAATTATATATAAAGTCCACAGATTCATTAATATCGATCGCTACAACATTTGTCCGGGGTGTCAAAATGTCATTTACTTTTTTTTCTTTAAAAGTGATTGTTCTCAAAAATAATTCATCTTCGTACATTTTAAATTGGTCTTCATCAACAACATCAAATAGTTCATTATGAATTAAGAGATGTTTTTCTATTGTTTCTTCATTTTTTCGATCCTTTGAATTCCTAAAAAAAAGTCGATTAATAAAGGTTAAAAAATTTTTTATACCATTACCCGAGGGAGCATCTGACAAGCACTTCACATCCCTATAACAAATTTTTAAATTATTAACTATCGACAATCCTTTACAAATATTTAATTTATATGTATTCAATAAAGGTAAAATTATGCAAAAAAAAGCCTCTAACTTTACAAAAGTAGAGGGGGAAAAATGAGGTATTGTACGAAACGATTAAAAAATAAGCTGATTGAAATAGTTAATAAAATAACTAGTAGAAGAATAAGGACTTCTGCACAAATCAACCTTACAACCTTATTTTATAATAAAAGGAATTGAATTGGCGATGTAAGTTGTTAACTTTTTGTGAATCATTGTACAAAGTATAACACTATAAGGTTATAGTATTTTTTGTCTAAGAATCAAAAAAAGAAGGTATAAAGACTTATGCCCTTATCCTTCTTTCATCTTATCTTTATGATTTTACTGCTTGAATTAACTCATTTTTTTTTATTTCAACTAATTTAACTTGGTGTGAATCTAATTCAACAACTTTGAATTCAAAGTCCTCAAATATGACAGATTCTCCTTGTTGGATGTCGTGATTTTGAGTTAAAATCCACCCACCAATTGTATCAACATCATCTTCCTCAACATACAGACCGAATAAGTCATTAATTTCGGTAATTAATACTTTTCCGTCTACAATCTTATGTGATTCTGAAATATGTTGAACGGCTGGTTTTTCATCATCATCATATTCGTCACGTATTTCCCCAACAATCTCCTCAAGAATATCTTCCATTGTTAATAATCCCGCTGTTCCACCATATTCATCATACAATATTGCAAGTGGAATACGTTTCTTTTGCATTAACAATAATAAATCATGAATTGCGATTGTTTCAATTACCTGAATAACTGGGCGTGTAAAGTTTGCGAAATCGTATGTTTTTTCAACTTTTCCATCCAGATATCGAATAAAAAAGTCTTTCACATTTACCATACCTAAAATATCATCTTTATCTTCCCCAAAAACTGGGTAACGTGTATATTTTTCATTTTTAATTATTTCAATTTGTTCTTCAATTGGGTCTTCTTCATATAAACCGATAATTTCAGTACGAGGGACCATAATTTCTTTTGCAAGTCGGTTATCGAATTCAAAAATATTATTTAAATATTTATACTCAGCCTGATTAATTTCTCCGCTTTCAAAGCTTTCTGATAAAATAATTCTCAATTCTTCCTCAGTATGAACTTCTTCTGATTCAGATGCTGGCTTAACTCCAAATAATCCTGTAAAAAATCTTGCAGAACTATTTAATACCCAAATAAATGGATAAGCTATTTTATAGAAAACAATAAGTGGAGTAGAAAGTATTAGTGTGATTGATTCAGCTTTTTGAATTGCAACCGTTTTAGGTGCTAGCTCACCAATTACAACGTGAATAAATGTCATAACTGAGAAAGCTAAAATAAACGAAATAGTTTTAGCGATTGTTCCGTTTAATCCAAGAAATTCTACCACTGGGTGTATAAGATGCTCAAATGTTGGCTCACCTAAAAAACCTAATCCTAAAGCTGTAACCGTAATACCTAATTGACAAGCTGATAAATATTCATCTAAACTCGTCGTAACCTTTTTAGCAGCTACTGCACCTCGCTTTTTTTCGGCTACTAGTTGATCAATTCTACTTGATCTAACTTTCACTATCGCAAATTCTGCTGCTACGAAAAAAGCTGTAAGTGCGATTAAAACTGCAATCATAAACAAGTTAACTATGTCCAATGACGAACTCGAGTATATTACTCGAGTATTCACCTCCTGAGAATTTCAATCTACAAAAATATAAAATTATTATTTTACTTACTTAATAGATTACCATAATTTAGTAAAACGCACATATTTTATAGCTTTAATAAATTGTTAAGTTTTAAAATTAATTTAGTCATTATTTTACAAAATGTTTCAATGTTTCAAATAACGGAAATGTATGATGTGACAATGAATCTACTAAAGCGTTTTTTTCACAATCATTCATATCTGATATTACTGGTACTAATTGAGCTAATTTAGCTTCAAGCTCAATAATTTGATTTGATATTTGTTGAATTTGTTCAAAAACACAATTTTTTTTATTATAATTAGTTTGCAATAAATCTTTTATCTCTTCTAAGGATATTCTCATTTTTTTACAATGTTCAATAAATCTGAGAGTCTCAATTGCCTCTGTGGAATAATATCGATAGTTTGATTCTGATCGTTTTGCTTCTAGTAACCCTAATTTTGTATAATAATCAATTGTTCTTTTTGAAACTTGAGCTATTTCAGCTAACTCACCAATGCGATACTCGATCCCAAGTGACAACCCTCCCCATTTTAAGTAATATTTCTATTATATAATTTAGAAAGTATACAGTCAAACGTTACAGTTCTACATAAATTTCGTAATATGTGAGGTATAAAAATAAATATTATTATAAATTTTTGAGTAATCTTTGATGTTTTTTAAGAAGTTGGTACGTTGATTTCCGCTCCAGGATGCTCGCTTTCCATGGGGCGAGACCCGAGCCTCCTAAGCAGGCCTGCGGGGTCTCAGGCTTCCCGCATTTCCCATAGGAGTCGAGCACCTTACGCTCCAATCTTTTTCATTATTTTTAGTTGGTTGAACAAAACCAATGAAAAACAACATTTATTAAAATTTTTTTTAAAAAAAATTTCCTTTTGAGTGAAGTTCTTTTTTTATGTGCAGTTTTCCTAAATTTAATTGCCTCAGATTTTAATTGCAGTCCCCTGTTCTTTTGTAGTTTTTCATCGTTTATTTGCACATTTGAACTCCTTATTTGCTATTCTATAATACTTATTTGCAACACAGGACTTTAATTCGTCCGATTCCTTCTTTAAGTTATTTCAAATCTAATCAATTTACGAAAAAGAGGGCCCCCATCATACTTTTGGGACACCCTCTATTTTTTATGAATTATTTCATTCTCTACAATCAAATAAGCTAAGGAAAACATCAGTAATCTCTGGATCAAACTGGCTTCCTTTATTATTTTCTATTTCCTTTAAGCAGTCTTCTAAAGACATCCCCTTGCGATATAATCGATTTGAAATCATCGCATCATAGCTATCGGCTATTGCTACAATTCTAGCAGTTAAAGGAATTTGATCACCCTTTAGACCTTCTGGATATCCTTTTCCATCGTATCGTTCATGATGGTATAAAACGATATCAAAAATGCCATTTTCATTAAAAATAGCAATATGTTTAATAATGTCATATCCAATCACAGGATGTTTTTTAATTATATTGTATTCATCCTCAGTCAATTTCTCATCCTTCAGTAAAATATGCTCCGGAATTCCAATTTTACCAATATCATGTAATAGTCCCCCTTGGTGGATGAGTGCACAAAGACTTTTAGATAATTTCATTTTCTTTGCGATTTTATAAGCAATATTGGCAACACATTCTGAGTGATGTGCAGTGTAGTTGTCTCTAGAATCTAACGCCTTTGAAAGAGCTAATATTAACTCGATCGATCCCGTTTTAACTCTCTGATATTGTTTCATTAAACCGACTGATATGTACGTGATTAAGTAATATGTAATTAGGTAGCTAATAATATGCCCTGCCTGTGGAACCAAATAGTATCTAGAAACGACTATTATTGTAGAAACTCCCTTAAAAACAATATAATCATTAAATTTTCCATTATCTTTTAAAACTATGTATTTTTATTTATCAATCAAAGTATTATCCGACTTAATTTTTGGTTTTTACTCATATAAATTTACAAATTTAAATACTAAAATAATTAATATTCCCTTTTCATTAATTAGAAAATTAATATATTTGTGAATTTTTTATGATTTTATTTCATCTTTTATTGACCAACGTATATGAGTAGTTTAAAGTTAGAATATTAAAAAAATAACTAGTGAGGATGATTTTTATGGAACGCGTCTTTAATTTCTCTGCTGGCCCTTCTGTCTTGCCTGTTCCAGTATTGGAAAAGGTACAAAAAGAGCTTGTTACTTACGGTACTTCTGGTATGTCAGTTATGGAAATGAGTCATCGTTCGGCTGAGTTTGAAGGAATTATTAAGAAATGTGAAAGCTTATTACGTGAACTTTTAGAAATTCCATCAAATTATAAAGTGTTATTTTTACAAGGTGGAGCATCAACTCAATTTTCAATGATTCCATTAAACTTATTAAGTAAGTACAAAAATGCTGCTTATATTAATACAGGAACTTGGTCAAAGAAAGCAATCTCTGAGGCAAAAAAATATGGAGATGTTCATGTTATCGCTTCGTCTGAGGATGAAAATTTTTCATATATTCCTAATTTAGAAGATTTAGCCCTTTTTGAACCATACGATTATTTACATATTACGACGAATAACACGATTGAGGGGACAAAATACTCTACTTACCCTAAAACAAATTCTCCATTAGTTGCAGACTTTTCTTCAAATATTCTTTCTGAACCAATTGATGTCTCACAATTCGGTTTAATTTATGCTGGAGCTCAAAAAAACATCGGTCCAGCAGGGTTAACAATTGTCATTATTAGAGATGATCTTATTGGAAGTGCTGATAAAAATTGCCCAACAATGCTCGACTACAAAACACATGTCGAAGCTTCTTCACTTTATAATACACCACCTACATTCGGCATTTATGTAGCGATGCTAGTTTTAGAATGGATTAAAGAATCTGGTGGCTTAAATAGTATTTATCAAACTAATCTTTTAAAAGCTCAATTATTATATGATTTTATCGATCAATCTGACATGTTCTCTTCACCAGTTAAGAAAGAGAACAGATCACTTATGAATATTCCATTTACATCAACTTCTGATGAATTAAATAAGCAATTTCTTGCTCAGGCAAATTCAGCTGGCTTGGTGAATCTTGAGGGCCATCGTTCAGTTGGGGGAATGCGAGCTAGTATTTATAATGCGATGCCATTAGAAGGCGTTGAGAAATTAGTTCAGTTTATGATTCAATTTGAAAAGAAAATATTAGAGGAGATTGTAAGATGATTAAAATTCAAACATTAAATAATATTTCTGAGCACGGAATAAAAGAATTTCCTTTGGAAAACTTTAAGATTAACAATGAATTAAATGAACCGGATGGCATTCTTTTAAGAAGCCATAGTATGCATGAAATGAGCATACCAAACAGTGTTAAAGCAATCGCAAGGGCTGGGGCTGGTGTAAATAATATTCCAATCGAAGAATGTACTTCAAGAGGAATTGTTGTATTTAATACGCCTGGTGCAAATGCAAATGCAGTTAAAGAACTAGTTCTGACAAGTTTATTCCTTTCTTCACGACGAATTATAGAAGGTATTGAGTGGACTCGTTCTTTATTTGGTGAAGAAAATGTTTCGAAAATTGTAGAAGCTGGTAAAAAAGAATTTGCAGGAGCAGAGATTGCAGGAAAGAAATTAGGTATTATTGGTTTAGGAGCAATTGGTGCACTTGTAGCAAATGACGCTCTTGCGTTAGATATGGAAGTATATGGTTATGATCCTTATATTTCAGTCGAAACTGCATGGCGATTATCTAGGAATGTACAACGAATCGATAATTTAGATCAAATTTTTTCAACATGTGATTATATAACAATCCATGTGCCTTTAACTCCTGAAACAAAAGGATTTGTGAATGAAAAACTTTTATCAGGAATGAAAAAGGGATCAAGATTACTTAATTTTTCTCGCTCTGAATTAGTAGATGATGTTGCGCTAGAATATGCGCTGAATAACGGCACTGTAGGAGTTTATGTGACAGATTTCCCAAATGAAAAAGTGATTGGTATGAAGAACGTCATTCCAATCCCTCATTTAGGAGCATCAACAACTGAATCAGAAGAAAACTGTGCCCGTATGGCTGCAAAACAATTAAAAAATTATTTAGAAACAGGTAATATTAAAAACTCCGTTAATTTTCCAAATGTAGAATTACCTTATACAGGGAAAAAACGTATTACGATTGCACATAAAAACATTCCAAATATGGTCGGTCAAATAACAGGATTACTAGCAAACTATCAAGTAAATATTGCTGATATGCTTAACCGAAGTAAAGGTGCGTTTGCTTATACAATGATTGATCTTGATGAAACGATCAATGGACCAGTTGAACAGATGCTAAGAGATATTGAGGGTGTTATTTCAGTAAGAATCATCTAACCTTCAGACTTGTGACAAGCGACTGCAATCAGTCTGAACCCAGATTTTTTGTTTTTTTGGTTTTGTCTTCACAATAAAGCGGTAGGTCTCATTATAAGAGTCCTACCGCTTTTTACTTATTATTTATTCAAAACAATTTTCAATAATTGTCGCAACGCCTTCTCCGCCACCAATACATAGTGTTGCAAGACCGTATTGTGTCTCTCTTCTCTTCATTTCATGAATCAATGTAACTAGTATTCTAGTTCCACTCGCACCGATTGGATGTCCAAGTGCAATCGAACCTCCATTTACATTGACAATATTTTCATCAAAGCCGCATTCCTTTAATACAGAAAGCGATTGCACTGCAAATGCTTCGTTTGCTTCAATCAAGCCAATATCACTTAATTCAATCGATGATTTTTCAAGTGCTTTTTTAGCTGCAAATGCTGCTCCAATTCCCATTATGCTTGGATCAACGCCTGCACTACTATTTGCATTAATTTTTACTAAAGGTTTAATGCCTAGTTCTCTTGCTTTACTTTCACTCATTAATACAACTGCTGCTGCGCCATCATTAATACCTGAGGCATTTGCTGCTGTAACTGTTCCATTTTTTTCGAAGGCTGGTCTTAGTGATGAAATCTTCTCTACTGTAGCACCAAATTTTGGATACTCATCCTCTTTAAAGATGATTGGATCCTTCTTTCGTTGTGGAATTTCAATGGTAACAATTTCGCCTTCAAATTTACCTGCCTTAATTGCACTCTCAGCTTTTTGTTGGCTATTTACCGCAAACTCATCTTGTTTTTCCCTAGAGACTTCATAGCGTACTGCTAAGTTTTCAGCGGTGTTTCCCATGTGATAATCATTAAACGCACACCATAGTCCGTCCGCAATCATACTATCAACAACTTGTTGATTGCCCATTCTATATCCATCTCTAGCACCTTTAAGTAAATATGGGGATTGACTCATATTTTCCATCCCACCAGCAACTATAATTTCAGCATCTCCTGCTATAATTGCTTGAGTCGCCAAATGGACTGATTTTAATCCAGAGCCACAAACCTTATTTATTGTCATTGCAGAGACAGTATTTGGAAGTCCTGCCTTTAATGCTGATTGTCTTGCTGGATTTTGACCTAAGCCAGCTTGAAGTACATTCCCCATTATGACTTCATCAACATGGCTTTCTTGAATACCCGCTCTATTAATCGCTTCTTTAATAACTTTAGCGCCTAATTCTACTGCACTTACATCTTTCAATGTACCACTGAAACTTCCGATCGCAGTTCTAACAGCACTAACAATTACAACGTTCTCACTCATTTTATTTCCCCCTTTTTATTTCATCCTAATGAACCAAACGACACGAAATCTTTTAATTTTTTATGTTATAAGCTTTACATTTTTCATAAAAAGTTGACTTGCTTATTTCTAATAATTTTGCAGCTTCAATCTTATTACCTTGAGATTCTATTAGAGCTCTTTTAATTGCTTCCTTTTCAGTCTCCTCAATCATTTCTTTTAATGATTTTAAAGAATTATGATTGTGTAATTGAGATGCATTTATTTCGAATTCAAATGTATTTTTGGGGCTAGTTGGATTTTCATATAAATAAAGAGGTAATTGTTTTGGTGTAATCACTTTACCATTTAGGACATTTATGCATCTCTCAAGTACGTTTTCAAGTTCTCGAATATTTCCTGGCCAATGATGTGACTTAAGAATTTGAAAAACTTCATTTGAAATTTGAATTCCGTTTCGATGAAATTTCCTTTCGAGTTTTTTTATTAATGAATCTGCTATGAGAGGTAAATCATTTATCCTTGATCTAAGTGGAGGAATGTCTATTTTAATTACATTTAAGCGATAATACAGATCCTGGCGGAATTCTTTTAATACGACCATCTTTTCAAGATTTCGATGCGTAGCGGCAATGACTCTTACATCAATGGAAATAGGTGAACTTCCACCAATTCTTTCAATCTCTCTTTCTTGAAGTACTCGCAGTAATTTACTTTGCATATGCAAAGACATATCACCAATCTCGTCTAGGAAAATTGTGCCTCGGTTCGCAATTTCAAATTTTCCTTTCTTCCCGCCTCTTTTTGCACCTGTAAAAGCACCTTCCTCATAGCCAAAAAGCTCTGATTCTAGTAAATGCTCTGGAATCGAAGCGCAATTTACTCGTACAAACGGAAAGTTTCTTCTTGGACTAGCATCGTGAATTGCATGTGCAAACAATTCTTTACCAGTACCTGATTCCCCAAAAAGTAAGATTGCAGAAGAACTTGCAGATACTTGCTCTGCCAAGTTTTTTGCAGAATTAAAGATTGGCGTATCACCAATTATTTGATTGAAGTTATATTTACTACTTAACTCTTTCTCAAATTTTCTTTTATAATAGTTTAATTCTTCTACTAAAGGTTCTACTTTTTTAGAATACTCTAGCCATTCTTGCGCATTACGGAACATTACGGTTCCAACAGCACCTACTAATTCATCACCTACATACAGTGGATAACGATTTGCTACCATTTCAGTATTTTTTATTGGATGGATCTCCGCCACCTCTGCTTGACCAGTTTTAGCGACTATATGCATTCTAGAATTTTCAATAACATCACTCACATCCATACCAATCACTTCATCAGCAGAACGCCCAACAAACTCACAATACGATTCATTCATATATAAAACTTTTCCATCACGATTAACGACAACAATCCACTCAGTTGCAAGATTAATAATCTCGGAAATCCACTCAAAAGGAAGACTCTCTAACATACTTTTCATACCATACCTCACTTAAAGTAGTAGGTAACTAGAAAGGATAAGAGCAGGAATCTCCCCCTGCTCAAAAAACCTTTCATCCTTTTCCTACTGAACTGTATATCCTGCGTCTATTACATTCGCTTGACCTGTAACCCCGCCAGTATATTCACTAGCAAGAAAAACTGTATAATTTGCAATTTCTTTTACTGTAAGTAATCTTTTTTGAGGTACTAAAGGATAAATTACTTCTTCAATTACACTTTCAATTGGTACATTTCTTGATTTTGCTAAGTCAGCCAACTGGTTTTGAACTAAAGGTGTATCCACATAGCCCGGGCAGATTGCATTGACTGTAATACCATCATTTGCACCTTCTAATGCAGCAACCTTTGTTAAACCAATTACACCATGCTTCGCAGAATTATAAGCAGCTTTACCAGCGAATCCTATTAATCCATTGATCGAAGCCATATTAATAATGCGACCATACTTTTGCTTTTTCATAATAGGAAATACATGTTTGATACTAATAAAAGGTGCAGTTAACATGACCTTAATAAGTAATTCGAATTTTTCAGTAGGGAAATCCTCAATTGATGAAACGTATTGTAATCCAGCATTGTTTATTAAAATATGTAATTCACCAAATTGATCGATTACTTTATGAAACGTGTCAACTACTTGTTCTTCATTTGTAACATCACATGCATAACCGATCGCATTAAACCCTAGCTCTTGTAATGAAGTAGCTGACTTTTGAACATTTTCCTCATTTAAGTCGGTTAAGACAACTGTTGCTCCTTGCTCTGCAAAGGTTTTAGCAATTTCAAAACCAATTCCACTACCGGCACCAGTTATCAGTGCAACCTTCTCAGAAAGCATTTGCTGCATTTGTTTGCCTCCTTTTAAAGATTAGTTCACGTTATTTAATAACTTTGGACTAATTGTAAATGTAGCCTCTGTTTTTTCAGTAATTTCTTGAATCGTTGCTCCACCAACGCATTCTACTAAAACCATTCCATTTTCTGTAAAATCAAAAACGGCTAATTCAGTAATTAGTCTATGGACTACGCCTTTTCCAGTTAAAGGTAAAGTACATGCTTTTTTAACTTTACTTTCACCGTATTTATTTGCATGTTCCATTACAACGACGATTTTTTTAGCACCATTTACTAAGTCCATCGCACCGCCCATACCTTTTACCATTTTCCCTGGGATCATCCAGTTAGCAAGATCACCAGTTTCAGAGACTTCCATACCACCTAAAATAGCTAAATCAATATGGCCTCCTCTAATCATCGCAAAAGATTCAGCGCTATCAAAATAAGAAGCTCCTTTAGCCGCAGTTACTGTTTCTTTACCTGCATTGATTAAGTCAGCATCTAGTTCAGCTTCTGTTGGGTATGGTCCAATACCTAGTAAACCATTTTCAGATTGAAGCATAACTTCAATACCTTTTGGAAGATAGTTTGCTAATAAAGTAGGTAATCCAATTCCAAGGTTTACATACATACCATCATGAATTTCTTTAACCGCAGTTTGAATAATTAATTGACGAATATCTTTCATGTTATTAGCCTCCTATACTCCTGTAGTCATTCTACGTTCAATTCGTTTTTCGTATGTTTCACCGTGGAATACGTGTTGTACATAAATGCTTGGCGTATGAATTGCATCAGCATCAAGTTCTCCAACTTCTACTACTTCTTCGACTTCTGCAATTGTGATTTTTCCAGCCATCGCTGCAAGTGGGTTAAAGTTACGAGCAGTTTTTCTAAAAATTAGATTTCCTTGCTTATCAGCCTTCCACGCTTTAACAAATGCAAAGTCTCCTACGATTCCTTCTTCTAATAAATAAGTTCTTCCATTAAATACTTTATGTTCTTTTCCATCTGCGATTGGTGTACCTACACCTGTTGCTGTATAGAATCCTGGGATACCAGCGCCACCTGCACGAATACGTTCAGCTAGGGTGCCCTGAGGAACAAGCTCAACTTCAAGTTCTCCACTTAAGAACTGCTTTTCAAAAATTTTATTTTCTCCAACATATGAAGAAACCATCTTTTTAATTTGTTTATTTGCTAATAAAAGACCAAGACCCCAATCGTCTACTCCACAGTTATTACTTACGATTGTTAAATCCTTTGTCCCTTTATCTCGTAATGCTAAAATCATTTTTTCAGGAATACCGCAAAGACCAAAGCCACCTACAATAATCGTAGCTCCATCATGAATTTGTGAAACAACCTCTTCAACTGAAGTAATTACCTTATTCTTGCCCATTATTTTGCTCCCTTCAAAAGTAAGATTAGTAGTTTAACATTCTTAAACAAGTCCTGTAAGTTTAAATACTGCAATGATTAAGAATACTGCAACTGTTTTAATGATTGTTAATGCAAAAATATCTTTATATGACTGGCGATGTGTTAAACCAGTTACAGCTAATAATGTAATGACTGCACCATTATGAGGCAAAGTATCCATACCACCTGAAGCCATCGAAATAACACGATGCATAACTTCTGGAGGAATATTGTATTTATTAATTGCCTCGATATATTTTTCAGACATTGCACTAAGTGCAATACCCATACCACCTGATGCAGAACCTGTAATACCTGCTAAAGTTGTAGTCGTTACAGCTCCATTTACTAATGGATCCGTAAATGTATGAGAAATTCCTTTACTTACCATTCCAAATCCAGGTAATGCAGAAATTACTCCACCAAAACCATACTCAGCACCAGTATTCATAGAAGCAAGTAGTGCTCCACCAATGCTTGCATTCATACCTGTCTTTAGATTTGTACGCAAATTCTTATAGCCATAAATCATCGCTGAAAGAATCCCAATAACTAAAGCACATTCAACTGACCAAATACCAACAACTGCAGGAATTTGAACAACCCCAAAAGCTTCTAGTCCGATTGCTTTAAAGTCAAAACCATTCGGATACCATTTTGGGAATGAAACAACAAAAAATTTATTTGAAAATCCAACTAATAATAGTGGAACAAATGCTAAAATCTGTTTTAATACTGGTGTAGGAGTATTTGTCGTTATTGAAGGAACTTCTGTTTGCGTTTCATTTGCAGCAGCTAGTTCTCCATTAAATCCTAAATAACCTTCACCCGCTTTTTCTGCTTTTTTACGTCTTGATTCTAAGTACCAAAGACCAACTGCAAGTACAAAAACAGCCGCTAAAATACCTAGAAATGGTGCCGCATAAATATCTGTTTTGAAAAATGTAGTTGGAATTACATTTTGAATTTGCGGTGTACCCGGTAATGCATCCATCGTAAACGTAAACGCGCCAAGTGCGATTGTTCCAGGAATTAATCGTTTTGGAATATTACCTTCACGGAATAAGTTTGCAGCAAATGGATAAATAGCAAATACAACAACAAACAAGCTTACTCCACTATATGTTAAAATTGCGCCCATTAATACAATCGCTAAAATAGCTCTTTTTGCTCCAACTAATTGAATAATTGTTTTGGCGATCGATTCAGCAATTCCAGACATTTCAACGACTTTACCAAAAATTGCACCAAGTAAAAATACAGGAAAATATAGCTTTATGAAACCAACCATTTTTTCCATAAAAATATTACTAAAGAATGGAAGAATATAACTTGGTTCAGTTAAAAGTACTGCAAATAAAGCACAAATGGGTGCAAATAAAATAACAGAAAACCCACGATAAGCAACAAACATTAAAAGTCCTAATGCTAATAAAATAATTAAGATTTCCATAATAACCTCCTTGTTATCTTTACGTATTGGCACTTTTTGACAACGCTTTCATTCAAACTAAGTATTAGTTTAAATTCCACTATTTACTGTATTTTGCTCCTTTCAACAGAATGTTCTTCTGCTTTAATACAAGCAATTAGTGTGCCAAGTTATTTATGGATTTTGTTCAGACTGTTGGAATACTCTCTGGACTTCATCTTCACTATGAATATTTTATTTTATAATTCTAATAATATTAAGTTAATTTATAATTTTCAATATTTTTAAAGTAATTTTTTCCGAAATTTCGGAATTTATCTCCAATAAAATTCCGAAAACCTGGAAATTCCAGAAATTCGGAATTTTGTTTTTCGAACATTTTGTGAATTTTTTATAGGGAACAATAATGATGAATTAATTCCTTCATCCATTTATGTACTTCTAAAAATTGAAACCCTGCTTTTTTAGCTTTCTCATTACTCAACGATTGATCGCTATAAGCGTCGAATGGAGATTGTTTTTCATTTGCACCCTGAGATTTAATAATAGCCTTTTTACCAGTTTCCATTTCACAAATATTTATTATTTCTTTAAATGTTACTACACCATTGGAGCACGCATTAAAAGGACCACTTTTAATCGATTCGTTCTCACCTAACCAAAGTAAAAACTCAGCAGTTTCATCAGAATCGATAAATGTCATCTCTTTGTTTAAATCAGATATAATAATTTCTTCATTTCTTCCAATTTTATCAACATGGAAGAGTAATCTCTTCGTATAATCATCTGGCCCTAATACGACTGGAAATCTAGCCACAAACACTGGAAAGACTGCTTCTTGAAATAAAACAGCTTCACAAAGGCGCTTCCCTTCCGCATATGAATACTTATTATCATTGTTATATTCAATTTGATAATTAAATGGATCAAAGTCATTTTCAACATGGTTTAATCCAGTATCATAAACGGCTAAAGATGATGTGAAAATATATTTTTTAACGTGATCAGTTAATAGATTAATAATTTCTTTCGCTTCATTTGGAGTATAGCAAATATTATCATAGACTAAATCCCAATTATAATTACTTAATTGAGCTAACGTATCAGGATTTCGTCGGTCAATGATAAATCGACTAACATGTTCTCCAAAGTCATCTTCTGTAAGACCTCTAGTTGCGATTGAAACATCATAACCTTTTTTGATTAGTTTATGAACAAGTCGTTTTCCGAAAAACCTCGTACCACCTAATACTAAAACTTTTTTCATTTTCTAGCCTCCAAAGAAAAATACACGTATTAACTATTCGCCATTAAGCAACAAAATACCTTTTTATATAGAAAACTTCTTTTACTATATTAGTAACTTTTTTGCATTTTTGGAAGATAACCAATCAAAAAGAGCCCCATTTAAACGATCAGGGGCTCTCCATTTTTTATTACTATTTGTTTAATACAACTGTTTGAGTTGTAGTACTCACGTTTCCTGCAGCATCTTTTGCTGTAACATAGATGACAGTTCCAGTGAATGTGCCATTCGCGTTATGAGGTATTTCTAAACTGAAGTACCCATTTTTATCAGCTTTTACTTCACTTACTACATTGTTGATTTTGATCATAACCGTCGCATTTGCTTCGGTTTTACCTGTGATAAATTGATCCTTTTTCGTTACTGTATTAACAATTGGTGCATCTGGTGCTGTAATATCCACTACAGTGATAGTTGTTCCACTACTTACTTTTCCATCATCATTTGTAGCTGTAATCACTAAAACAGTTCCTGCTTTTTGTTTTGCGATTGGAACCGTAAAGTCCCCTGCTTCATTTGCTTTGCCACTTGCTACAACAGTATCACCCGCTTTTACAGTAATAGTAACATTAGGGTCTGCTTTTCCAGAAATTGTTGTATCACTGTCACCTAATCCTTTGACAACTGGTGCGTTTGGAATTGGCACTACTTTTGTTGTTAAACTCACAGTGTTTGATACACCAGCGTTTAAACCACCTGTAATCGATACTCTGAATTGATAATTCGTATTTTCAGTTAAACCAGTTATAGTTGCTTTGCCATCAGTCACAGACAATGTGCCGTCTGTTGTTGCCGTTTGCCAGCTTGATCCATTATTTGAAGATTGCTGGATTTTGATCGCTGTTGCATCCACCGCTGGGTTCCATGTGAATGTTGCTTTGTGAGCACTGCTATCCACATTTTTGAATGTGTTTACGAGTGATGCGATGCCAAGTGCGTTAAAGTAGTCAGTTGCGTATTTTCCATCTACCATCTCTTTTGGTGTGATTAAAGCATCAAAGTTTGATTTATATAAGTTACTTACTAAGAAATTCATATCTTTCTTATCTACAATCCCATCTTGGTTTAGATCTTCGATATTGAATTTTGTTGTATTTTGAACTCCAAACATTTTCGCAACTTGTTTCACGTCTAAGACGTCAATCACGCCGTCGCCGTTCACATCACCAGCTAGACCATTCGGTTGTCTTGATGTAGCTCCAATATAGCCGCTAAACGTACCAACATTGTCGCCCCATGGAGTCTGCGTATTCATTGTGATGGTCTGAACGCTCTTTAAATGCCCTGGTGCTTCGATGATTACTTTGAATGGGTCTTTTGAAATCGGAATGTTTAAGATATTGACATACCCTTTCGCATCAATCGTTCCTGGGTACTTAGAACCATCCGAAAGTAGTGCATATGCTTTCGCATTTAGTTTTGTATAGTCCATCGTTACGTTGTTCGCAAACGCTTGAAGTCTAACAAAGGATTGAACTGAATTATGCGTCGGAAGAACTTGGAAGCTGTTCACTCGACTAAACGCTGTAATGTTGGTCGGCTGCGTTTGACCATACTGCATCATGCTGAAGTTGGTCATTACATCATCCTCAACCATATTCCCATATAAAATCGAAGCCGGCCCTTGCGGGTCATCGTTCTTCACTTTTAGAGTTACTTTCAAAAATGGCATATTATCGCCGCTGAATCCTTTGAAGTCTTCTCCGCCGCTTAAATGAGCGCCCACATTGATCATTGTTTTGCTTGAATAAAGAGGGTCAGCCGTTGCAACAGACGTATCCACATTTACCTTCACGCCATGATCATCTGCCCATTTTTGGAATTCAGGCGCTACCGTCACCCCTTGCAAATCGTACACATCTTTCCAGTACGTTGCATTATATGTCCCTGACATCATTTGTTGAACATTGTGAAGGTTCAGTGTCATCGTGACTGTATCATTCAGGGTCACTTTTTGTTTGTCATACGTCGGCACCATATACGGCGTGCCTTTTTTAACAAATGCATACTGATGAAAATCATTGACAAGTTCCGCGTTTCCTGCAACATCTCTAGGGAAAAGTGTGACGACTGCAGGACTGTTTTCAATGTCCGCTTTTTCAATCCCGAATTTCGTATCCCCATTTGCATCGGTTAGGAATTGTGCATCCGGATCGTCAATGCGATTATAGTAATAGAACAACGTGTTATCCGATTGAGTGATGCCTAGAGGAGCCAACTGAGCGGTTCCTTCATCGAATAAGTTAGCATGAACCCAAAACGCATGATAGGTATTGCCATCCTGTTTTTCATCCGTAAAGTCTGAATCACTTAGCTCGTACACGCCTGGAGCATGGTCTTTATAAGTCAATTTCGGCAATTGGTTGTCCACTATAAATGGCATCGACTTCTCATACGTTTTCGCATACATATTTGTCGTATCCGTTGTGCGTACTTTAATCGTGTACTGACCTTCTGGCAATGATGCTTTTGTGAACTGGCTTGTCAACTCTTTCGACGGATCTCCGATAAATGGATAGTAACTAGCTGCGTCAAAAGAGAACGATATAAACTGATCCGTTGGCGCTGTACTTGCACTAAGTGGCGATACTGTGGTAGCTCCAAGTGCGTTGCCGTTTTTGTCATAAATTACCCCCCAGACATATGTCATCGGGCTGTTTAATGTAAAGCCGATATTTCGTGCACTGCCATAATTAAAAAATGAAGGGATGACCGGCTTTCTAGTAGTGGCCGCATTGTCGTCCATCATCAAGTTGCTGAATCCTTTTTCAACCGTACGAACAGCCAATGGCATGCGGTACGTTTCACTTGGATTATCATGATTTACAATGTTCAAATATCCTTCGTATCGACCATAATCTGCACTACTTGGTACGTTCACGGTTGCTGTAAAGCTTGTTGTTTCACCTGCTTTTACTGTTAGTGATGGTGAACTTGCAGTCACTGTAATGCCGTTTTTAGTTGCATCACTTACCGCTGCATTTGGTTTAATAAAAGTTGCAGATATATCAAACGTTTTGTCAGAGTTTCCTCTATTTTTTACTTTCACTGTTCGATTACTCGTATTGACCGCACCTTCTTTTCTATACACTGCGCCAAACGTTAATGAACCTTTTTCGTAATTCATGTTCACAGTATTACCACTACTATCAATGTTTGCCGTTGTGTCTTGTGCTTTAAAGCTCACGTCACGTTTTACTGCTTTCACTACATTGACTAAACCAGCACCTTGTTCGTATACAGAGTAATCTCCGTCTAGATTTCCAGAAGTGTTCGTCAATGCTGCTTTCACGTCAGCTGGTGTGTAGTCTGGATGTGCTTGTAAGATTAGCGCAGCAATTCCTGCGACATGTGGCGACGCCATCGATGTACCTGATATACGAGCGTAAGCGTTGCTATAGTCTACTTTATCTGGGCTATGGACGAAATATGGATAAGTTGAGTACACCGATACTCCTGGTGCAACAACATCTGGCTTAATGTCATATGTCGAAGCAACTGGTCCTCTAGAACTAAAGCTTGCCAAGTGATTTCCTTGTGTATTCGTTGAACTTACATTCGTAAAAGTAATTGTATTTGTGCCTACACTACGTAATCGTTCACCATCAGCTTTAGTCATACGGAATGTTGGTATAAACCCTTCGTCACTTGCTAAGTAATTATCAATGTCACCGTCAATATTGTTAGTCATAATCGCTGCAACCGCGCCTGCTTTCGCTGCGTTTGTTATTTTTTCAGCTAACGAGCTTGTACCACGTGTAATCAGTGCAACTTTTCCAGTTAAATCGATTGGATTACCGTTTGCATCTTTAAAATCAGCTGCTTGTGCTAAACCAACATCAACGAATTGATAAGTTTTATTCTCAAGATCTGATACCCGATCGTTATAACCTTTTCCAAGTAACTTGAAGTTAGTAAATGTTTCATTCCCTACTTTTGCTGATGCTGTAGGGACACTTACTGGGAAATCACTTGCTCCAACCGTAATTGCAAGCGCTGATGCACCCGGCGTACCTAGTGTGCCTGCACCCGGACCTGAGTTCCCTGCTGAAATAACACATGTTACACCTGCAAGAGTTGCATTATTAATTGCCACAGCTTCAGCTGATAACGGATCATTACTTGGTGCCCCAAGAGATAAGTTGATAACTTTCATACCATCTTGTAAAGCTTTGTCAATCCCACCAATAATCGCATCTTGAGACCCTGTACCGTACGGCCCAAGTACACGATAATTATACAAGTTTACACCAGGTGCAACCCCTTGTGCTGGTAAATCTACATTATTTTTCGATTGAGCTGCAATCGTCCCTGAAACGTGTGTACCGTGGAATGTATAATACGGTTCCCCACCATCACCTTCAGGTTTGCCAGCTTTTACCCAATCATCAACTGTTGTTTCCATTGGATCAGCATCGTTGTCAACAAAATCCCAACCTTTAACTGTTGTTGGATCGATTTTGCTTGCATCTTCTCCACTTTTTGCACGGTAGCCTTTATATACGTCTGTTAAATCTGGGTGATTGTAGTCAATCCCTGTATCAATAACCCCTACATTGATTCCTTTTCCAGTAGTACCTTCTTTATGCAAATCTTCAATACCTGGTAATGGAATGTAATTTTCTGGTAAATTATTCTCACCTTGTTCACTTGCAGCAGAAGCTTTCAGTTCGCTTGGGTCAAGCTTTACTATGTCATCGTTTAATACACGACTTACTACACCAGAATCAAATAATTTCTCAACTAAGTTACCTGGTAGTGTCATTGCCACCCCGTTTAATGCATGTGTGTATTCACGCGTAATTTGAACGGTAGCCTCCCCAGCTGTGTCTGTTGTTTCATTAGATACTTCATTTGGTGCGATACTTAATGCTGATACTGCATTTACTGAATTGGTTTTACTTGCACTATTATTTAGCTCATTTACAAATGACTTGAATGTGGCGTGTGACGATTTAACTGCGCTATTTTCTGCGCTTAATGTCGTTTTTTCACCAGCTACTTCTTTTTGTAGGACACTTATTTTTGCTGGTTCTTGCGTAAATTCGACAATAACCTTGACCATTTTTGAGCTTTTCGTATCAATCTTTTGCGAAACCTTTACATCACTTTCTGTTGATATTTTCTTTAAAGCGTCGATTTGATCAGCTGTTAAGTCTGGTGTGCTTGTTTTTTGTGTATGTGAACCGACGACAGTATTTTCTGTGCTAGCATTTGGTGTAGCTGCTAGTACATTAAATGGAATCATCGAGCCCACGACCAGAGCACTGATCGTTGTTTTAGCTAAACTTACTTTGAAGTTTCTTTTACTCACACTTTACTCCCCCATTTTTGAAATTTTTTGACAATTTTCTATCTTTTTTTTATTTTAACGCTAGCAATCGTTATCGTAAATTGGGGGAATTTGACCAAATAAACTATAAAAAAATCAGATAATAGGTACAATTTGTAAATTTTTTTTTTTAAAGCCCTATAAAACTTAATTTTCAAACATTTTTCATTTGGGGGAATTATCATTTTTTTTGCCAAAAAAATAAGAACACAAAATAATTATTATAATTTTCTAATTTTATATTTTTATAATATTTTATCAAAAAAAATATTAAAAGAGTTTTTGTAATAAAAAAAGAAGATACAAATGCTGAATTGTTTCCTTTAAAGTGGACACATAAAAAAAGAGACTGATGACCAGGACATAAAAAATACACGAATAATAGACTCTTTTTTTATGTGTCTATTATTCAGGTCTAAGACAGCCCTTTTTTGTCATTTAGTAGATTTCAATCCCCCTCCAAACTAAGAAACTGTCCATTTCGAAAGCTATAAATCTACTCTCTATTTTGTTTATAAAAGTCGAATTTCAGGTTACAGAGTATAAAAAAAACATGAAATATATTTATATCTCATGTTTAAGTCATTTTCTTATGACTTTATATACTTTTAATCACAATGTAATGAGTTTCAGGGCGTGCATTTAACCTAAGTGGTATAGTCGTTGTTCCATATCCATTACTTATTATTTGAGTTATCCCATTATACACATGCGTTTTACCTTTTTCATATGGACCATATCCGAAAATTCTTATTTGTCCTCCATGCGTATGACCACTTAATACAAGCGATACTCCATGTTCTTCCTTTAAAAACTTCAAGATTCTTGGATTATGACTAACTAAAAGCTTAAATGCATCTTGTTTAACACCTTGAAAGGCAAGATCAAGATCCACCTTCCCCGTTTTCAAATCATCTACCCCAATTAATGCCCATTCTCTTTGCAAATGGTTTAAGGTAACAGAAGCGTTCTTCAAAACAGTTACATTCCATTTATTAAAAATAGTCAGTAAATCCCTTTTTTCAATTTCTATATCATTATTACCCCAAACAAAGTAGACCTCACCAAGACTACATAGCTTTTGAATATTATTTTCAATCCTTTCAAGAGGCACTCCCTTTTCTAATAGATCACCGCCTATAATGACAAGATCAACTTGATTAGACAACTTCTTAATAATAGAAGAATCTATTTTTCTTCTATGAATATCGGAAATAAAAAGGATTCTAATCGGCTTTTCAAGGGGAGTAGTTGAAAAAGAGAACTCATGTTTTCGAATTATATTCATATGAGCCTCAATAAACATATACACTAGCAACATAAAACCTAGTAATATACAAATTAATATTAAATAAATCATATAGCCCCCCCATTTTCAGAATTGGAAAAATTAGATTCACGCTTTATGCATTTCTTAAATGCCTTCTCGTAAAATCTGTTACTTAATTTCCTTAATAATTCTAGCTGGATTTCCTCCAACGACTACATTGTCAGGAACATCTTTTGTAACAACAGCCCCAGATGCGATTACTACATTATGTCCAATTTTTACTCCAGGGTTAATGATGGCTCTTCCACCAATCCAAACATTATCACCAATCGTAACTGGTTTACCAAATTCAACTCCACTAGCCCTTTCAACCGGATCAAGTGGATGTGTGGCAGTATAAATATGAACCCCAGGTGCCATAAAGCAATTTACCCCAATATGTACCGGGCAAACATCCAAGATGACACAATCAAAGTTGGCATAAAAATTTTCACCTACATGAATATTGTAACCATAGTCACATCTAAAGGTAGGTTCAATATTTATCGTTTCACCCGTAGAACCAAATAATTGTTTTAATAGACTTTCTCTTTTACTATTTTCAGTTTCAAACGTTGAATTAAATTCACGCGTCAACCTTCGAGCATTACCTCTCTCTTCAACTAATTCATCATCCCACGCTAAATACATCTCACCATTTATCATTTTTTCCTTCTCGCTCACATTAACCTCTCCTTTAAAATCTTTTTTCACCTATCTTTTCCGGCTTTTCCTGTCTTTTTCATATTAAAGTATTATAAAAAAACAAAAAATTGATAGGAGGTATTTCATTGGAATTAACGATTTACCTGTCGTTTATTGCTGTGTCCTTATTATTAATAATAGCACCTGGACCAGATAATATTTTTGTTATGGCACAAAGCATTTCATACGGAAAAAAAGAAGGAATTGCACCGGCATGTGGCCTTTGTTCAGGCGTTACAATCCATACACTTGCTGCTTCAATTGGATTATCAGCCATTTGGTATAAGTCAGATATCGCTTTTCCATTTTAAAATACTTAGGTGCTTTTTATTTACTGTACTTAGCTTACCAGGCCTTTCGTTCAAGCAATGAAGTAAGCTCTTTCACGAAACCCCAAAAACAAACTTTACCTTCTTTATATCGTCGAGGATTTTT
This sequence comes from Bacillus sp. FJAT-25509, assembly GCF_001420605.1. Classification (GTDB taxonomy): domain Bacteria; phylum Bacillota; class Bacilli; order Bacillales; family Bacillaceae_G; genus Gottfriedia. Next base: position 178,254 of record NZ_LJIZ01000019.1, on the reverse strand, counting down.
AATGAACGTACTAAATCCAAAGGTATCTTTATTCTTCCTAGCGCTTTTGCCTCAATTTATAGACAAAAGCGGTATGGCAGTTTCCCTACAAATGATCGTTTTAGGTTTAACTTTTATGGTATTAACTCTCATTGTATTTTCAATTATAGCGATTTTTGCAGGTAGCTTGGGTGAAAAATTGTTACAAAATGAGAAATCATCTAAAATTATCAATCTAGCACAAGGCATTATTTTTACAGGAATTGGATTGAAGCTGTTTTTTATGGATCGAACGTAATCACTAAAACAGAAAAATGAGTACTGTGGATAGTACTCATTTTTTGTTTTGTAGGGAAGGAACTGTATCAATCATGATCCATTTTACTGGATTTCGTTATGTTTTAGTCGATTTACATTCTATTTTATTGTTGTTTCTTTGAATTTAGTAGGTGACACTCTATTTATTTGTCATTAGTGAGTCCTTATTTGCAGATTCCAAAATATTATTTGCAGTTTTGAATTTTTTAATTGCAGATATGCTATATTTTAATTGCACCCTGATTGATTTATTTGCACTTTCAATATCTTTATTTGCAGCTCATCAAACATATAGCACTCAATATATTTATAATATTTTCAACTCTCCAGGTTTAATCATATTTGCTTGTTTTAAGAATATGTACACAATATACGAAACGATTCCTGGAACTAAGATATAAGTAACAATCATTGGAATAATAACTGCACTTCCGTATGTAGCTAATAAATTCATTGGTGCAACTAATGCGCATAACCCTAAACCTGTGATTTCTTTTGGCGCTTCAATATGAAATAAGAATGCAGAAACCGGTCCTGCCACAGCACTTGCAATTGCTGTCGGTATAAGTATTTTGATATTCCTTGTTACATTTGGGAGTTGTAATTTCGGCGTGATGATTAATAATCCAAGGATACTTCCTGGATCATTCTCTCGTGCAGAGATAACAGCTAAACCAACAAATTGTGCTGCACATCCTGCTAAGGCAGCCCCGCCAGCAAGTCCATCTAAATTCAACGCAATTGCTAATGCAGCAGAAGACGCAGGCGAAACAATCAATATCCCCCAAACTACTGCTAATACTATTGAAGCAATAATTGGAGAACCTTCAGTTGAACTTTTAATAAAATTCCCAACCGCTATTAAGATTGGAGAAATCCATTTTGATAAATATAATCCAACTAGTCCTGAAATTAAAATTGCAAATAGAGGTACAACCATTAAATCTAGTTTCGTTTTACCTTGAACAGCTTTTCCAATCAGAATTGCAACTAAAGCTGATAATAAAGCTCCTACTGGTTCACCCATTTTAATGGTCATAGCCGTATCTACCATTAATAATGCACCGGAACCGATTATTGCAGCAGACATTGCGGAAAAAATAATTAATGTACTTGAACCTAATAAAACAGCTATACCCGCTCCAATAGCTGGTGCCATTAATAACTTAGTTGAAAATCCGATCGTCACTAAAGATTCAAAATGAAAAATTTTCCCAATACTCTCAAGTAAAGACCCGATACCGATCATTACGAACACAGCATGCGCTATCCCTTCTGATGCTCTAAATACACTACTTTTTTCTTGCTTACTCATATAATACCTACCTTTTTTTAGTAACTACTTCTAGTATTTGCATAATGAATAGAAAATTATTAATAATTAGAAGCACAAAAAAACGTCCAAAAAGATTGGACGCTCTTGAATAGAAAATTATACCATATTTGTTGTGATGCTTAAACACTCTTCCGCTTTCATTATTTGTTTCCAAACTTCATTTGTAGAAGTTCCACCTTCACTTATTCTTGCTTCCATAACCGTTTTTGGATTTAATGTATGATAAATATCTTCTTCAAATACTTCATTAATCATCTTAAATTCCTCAAGATTTAATTCCCCAAGAAATTTATGATTCTCAATAGCATATAGAACCGTTTTTCCAACGATTTCATGTGCTTGTCGGAATGGAATATTTTTTCGAACTAAGTAATCAGCAAGGTCAGTAGCGTTTGAATAATCATTTTTAACAGCTTCGTACATTCGAGTTTCGTTTACTTTCATTGTATCAATAATTCCTGATAGTAATTGCAGTGCCCCTACAACAGTATAAACAGTATCGAACATACCTTCTTTATCTTCTTGCATGTCCTTGTTATATGCTAAAGGTAGTCCTTTTAAAACAGTTAATAACCCGATTAAGCTGCCATAAACTCTCCCTGTTTTACCTCGAAGTAATTCTGGAACATCTGGATTTTTTTTCTGCGGCATAATACTAGAGCCGGTACAAAAAGCATCGTCTAATTCAATAAACTGAAATTCTTGACTAGACCAAATGACAAATTCCTCTGATAGTCTAGAAATATGTGTCATTAGTAATGACGAATCAGAAAGAAACTCTACGATAAAATCACGATCACTTACTGCATCTAAACTATTATGATAGATATCACTAAAACCAAGTAATTCAGCGGTACGTTGACGGTTAATTGGAAATGTCGTTCCAGCTAATGCACCTGCCCCTAATGGTGAAATATCCACTCGTTTTAAACTATCTATGAATCGGCTTTTGTCACGCTCAAGCATCCAAAAATACGCAAGTAAATGATGTGCAAATGAAACAGGCTGTGCTCTTTGTAAGTGCGTATACCCAGGCATAATTGTATTTACATGCTTTTTGGCTTGTGCAACGATTTTATTTTGAACCTCTTCAATTAAATGAATAATGGAGGACGTATTATTTTTTAAAAATAGGTGCATATCCGTTGCTACTTGATCATTTCGACTACGACCTGTATGTAGTTTCCCTCCTACAGGACCGATTTCTTCAATTAACAAACTTTCGATATTCATATGAATATCTTCATTTTCAATACTAAATTGAACTTCATTTTTCTCAACTTTTTTTAAGATCGTATTTAAACCTTCTATTATAAGTTCAGCTTCATTGATTTCAATTATGCCACATTCTCCAAGCATCGTTGCATGTGCGATACTTCCAGCTATATCTTCCTTAGCCATAATTTGATCAAATTCAATTGATGCCGTAAATTCTTCTACTAATTGGTTTGTTTCCTTCGTAAAACGTCCGCCCCAAAGCTTTGACATAACTGCCTCCTTAATCCACTCTATATTTTATTTACTTAAAACTGTATTTTTCTGTGTAACTTCGCTATATACCTTTGTTGGTAATCCCCATAGTTTAATAAAGCCTACCGCTGCATTATGATCAAATAAATCACCCTTTGAATAAGTTGCAAGCTCTTCATTATATAGACTAGTTTCTGACTTTCTACCTACTACTGTATGAGTACCTTTAAATAATTTCACACGAACAATACCACTTACTGTTTCTTGTGTTGTATTTACAAACGCATCTAAAGCACCCATTAAAGGTGAATACCATAATCCATCGTAAAGCATTTTTGAAAATTGTTGTTCAATACTTACTTTAAAATTTGTCACCTCACGAGGTAATGTAAGGAACTCTAATTCTTTATGAGCATTGATTAAGATTAGCGCTGCTGGATTTTCATATACTTCACGCGACTTTATGCCTACTAATCTATTTTCAATATGGTCGATTCTTCCAACACCGTGCTTTCCACCTATACCATTTAATTGTTCAATTAGTTGAACTAGCTCAATAGGCTGACCGTTTAAGCTAACAGGTACACCTTTTGAAAATTCAATTTCAATATATTCAGGAACATCCGGAGTATTTTCAATTGCATTCGTCCAATCAAAAGCTTCTTCAGGTGCTTCATTCCATGGATTCTCTAATACACCTGCTTCACAAGCTCTTCCCCATATATTTGCATCTATTGAAAATGGATTATCTAGATCGACCGGAATCGGAACACCATTTTCATGAGCGTATTGTATTTCCTCATCACGAGTCATGCCCCATTCACGAACAGGCGCTACTACTTTAAGATTCGGGTTCAAGGCCATTACTGAAACTTCGAAACGAACTTGATCATTTCCTTTTCCTGTACAACCATGTGCTACCGCAACTGCACCCTCTTGCTGTGCTACATCAACTAATAGTTTTGCGATTAAAGGTCTTGATAGAGCAGATGATAGTGGATACTTACCTTCATATAATGCATTCGCTTTTAGAGCGGGGACAATATATTCATTTGCAAATAAGTCTTTTACATTGATCATATAGGACTTAATTGCTCCTAAATTTAACGCTTTTAGACGAACAGCTTCAACATCTTTTCCTTCACCTAGATCAAGACAAAGTGCAATTACATCGTAGTTATATTTCTCCTGTAACCATTTAATACAAACTGATGTATCTAAACCACCTGAATATGCTAAAACAATTTTTTCATTTCCCATGTTATTACCCCCGATTAGATTTTTAAAAAGTATAATAGATTTTTAGAATTATAAATTACCCATTAAAGCAACTAAGATTGCTTTTTGAGCATGAAGTCGATTTTCAGCTTCATCAAATACTACCGAATGATTACCGTCAATTACCGAAGCTGTTACTTCCTCCCCTCTATGTGCAGGTAAGCAGTGCATGAATAAATAATCTTCTTTTGCGTTCTCTAATAAGTGATCATTTACTTGATACGGACTAAAATCTTTTAAGCGAATTTCAGTCTCTTTCTCTTGCCCCATACTGGTCCAAACATCTGTTATCACAACATCAGCTCTACTTACACCATCTACAGGATTATTAACTACTTCAATAACACTTCCAGTAGTTTTTGCAACATGCTTCATCGATTGAAGTACTACTTTATTAGGTTCATACCCAACGGGACATGCAATCGTTAAATAAACACCAAGCTTAGCGGCACCTTCAATTAAAGAATGACAAATGTTATTATTTCCATCTCCTACATAAGCAATCTTCAAACCTTTTAATCTACCTTTATGCTCTAGAATCGTTAAGAAATCAGCCATAATTTGAGCAGGATGGTGCAGATCAGTTAATCCATTAACAACCGGAATGGACGAGTGCTCAGCAAACTCCTTCACCATCTCATGAGTATTTGCTCGAATCATGACTCCGTCTACATAACGAGAAAATACTTTCGATGTATCATGGACAGTTTCTCCTCTACCAAGCTGTAAATCTTTACTGCTCATAAAGATGGCATGACCACCTAATTGCATCATCGCGATTTCAAATGATAATCTCGTTCTAGTAGAATTCTTTTCAAAAATCATCCCTAGCACTTTGTCTTTTAAATAAGGATGCGCCTCTCCCGCCTTTTGCATATTTTTCATTTCTAATGATTTTTCAAGTAAGAATAATAATTCACTTGATGAAAACTCACTTATTGTAAGAAAATTTTTACCTTTAAAATCCGACCATTTTACAGAACTAAAATTACCTTTTGTAACATTCCCTTTTGTCTTTTGAATATAACCATTTTTCTTTACATGGTTTTCTTTCAATACTTTACTCATAAATCCATCCCCTTTTTTTAGAAGCTCAGATTCTTATATAATGAATGATTATACACAAATATAAATAATTATACAATTGGTTTTTTAGTTTTTTTTGGTAATTTTTTTATTAATATTTTTAACACGCCATCAAAACCCGTATAACCACTTGTTTCACACTGGAAAACAAGATAAAAAAAACGGATAAAATAAAAAAAGGTGAACTAACCAATCATAATTAATGATTGGTTAATTCACCCATTTAAATATTTATTCATTTACCAAGAAATGACTTTAACATCCAAAGCATCTTTTCAATTTCAGCAATCTTACCTAGAAATAAGTCAGCTGTTTCTTGATCATCACTTTCTTCTGCAATTGAAATGACTTCACGTGATTCTTGTACAACTTTTTCATAGTCTTTAATTAGATCAGATACCATTTCTTCTGCAGAAAATGTATGATTTCCTTCTTTAATCGTAGCCGTTTCTAAGTATTCACGAAGTGTTGCAATTGGTTTTGCACCAATTGTTAAAATCCGTTCTCCTAAATCGTCTACCATTACTTTTGCATCGTCATAATACAATTCAAATTTTTCATGTAGCGTAAAGAAATTCGGTCCTTTTACATACCAATGATAGTTATGTAATTTTACATATAACACATTCCAATTCGCTAGTTGTTGATTTAATAAACTTTCTAAATTTGCCAACTTCATTCACACTCCAATTTCTTTGTTAACATACAAAGAAATTTTTCCCAAAAAGTGTGTAGTCTATTCTATTTTTCCCATGAATGTTCAATTGTCGTTCGAAATAATTCATTTAAGTTCCCGATATTCACCTTGTTCGATTCAGTAATCCCCTTAACATACTCTTCAAAAAACTGAATGTTATTTTCAATAAAATCGTTTAATACTTTTTTTCTAGGCTCTAAATCTAATTCATCACCTTGTTTTTTTCGGATTAATAACTTGCCTACTTCTTCTAAAAATTCCTGGTCTAGCCCTTCCATTTCTAGAAGTTCATCAAACATAATTGGTGGAATTTCATTGTATTTTTTGATCCACATACAAGCTAAAATTGGTCTTAATACATAAAAATACTTTTTAATCTTAACTTCTTCCCCTTGCAAATAATCACGATAATTCCCTTTAGCCATATGGAGATAATGGTAAATACACGCCTTTTTAGAAAGAATTTCATTCCCCATTTTTCTTAATACTTCTGAAATCGTTAAATCATCATGATATACAATTGGAGATCTTAACCATTCTAATAATGCCGGGTTTGATTTTGCAAAAAGATTAAGAGCCTTTTTTAAGTCCCAGCCACTAAAATCGAGTAAATCATTGATTGGATATTCAATTACGTCACGTCTTTGGTCAATGCTTAAATACCATTCTTTCTTATGTACATAGACAAAACGCACATCATAATCGCTGTCTTTAGATGGAAAACCCCACGCTCTACTACCAGACTCAACGGCAAATAGTATTTTTACGTCATGTTCGGCTTCTATTTGTTTTAGTCTTTCTATAATAATTTTCTGCATATGTATCACCCTTACAATTAATGATTACGTGCTATAGTATAACTATTATAAACGATAGGATGTGACTTTTAGTGGAAAACTTTATTTATGTTTTAAAACCAGTTCGATCAACTTTTTTACATGATTCAACGGAAGAAGAACGCAATATTGTATCGGAACATTTTCATTATCTACAGAACTTAAATAAAGAAAAGACTGTATCATTAGCTGGAAGAACCGAACAAGCTGAGTTTGGTATTGTCATCTTAAAAACAGAAAGCTTACTGCATGCTAAAGAAATCATGCAAAATGATCCGGCTGTTAAAAAGAACGTAATGACTGCTGAATTATATCCATTTTTAATCGCATTAAATTAAATACAAAAAGTGCATCGAAATTGACTAATTTAAGTCGTTCTCGATGCACTTATGGTTAAATTACTTAAAATTAGGCTCTGTTAATTTAAAATGTTGATTTATGAGTACTAAAAAAACTGTTTTCACCCAACAATCTTTTATTTTAATGCTTATTCAACAAATGCAGTGCTTTAGTTAAATAACGTAGTAACAAGAACCTCTAATTTTAGACCGTATTTATTTATTGTAATACTTCCACCTATTTAATAAACTCAGCTCTAAGTAAATAGACAACATCATAGTCTCTTATTTCATCAATATGTTTATTCACATCTCTATAAAAATCATCAGTAAGCGAATCCATACGATGTCCCTCTTTTTTATAACAGATGCTAGCTAAGACTATATTATTTTTAATAGGGTTGTTTTCTGTTTGGTTGCTTCCCGAAATACTCGTAACGCCTTCTAATCCATCTTTAAAAGTCGTTTCCAACTGATTAACTACATCTGTTGAACCATCACTATTAATACTGATATTAAACAGAGATTGATTTTGATTATTAGGTGTTTTAGAAGTTGTAAAGATAATTGAGCCATCCTCTTTAATCCCAGAAGTAATATGATCTATCTTATCTCCAACTAATTTACCAAATTCATATTTTTCAATCCAAACAGATAATTCCTTGTAATTACTGTTAACATTGAAGTCATAAACAAAAGATTTATCCGATGTTGTTGAAAGTATTGCCTTTTCTCTTTTTGTCAACTTAGCTTCAGAAATAGCATTGTTTGATTTTGGATTATTAGTACAAGCACTCATAGAAAATACTAGCAAAATTAATATTGTTGTGGATATAATCTTTTTCATTATTTCCTCCTATAACCATAGTAGCAATAATTATAACCCAAATATTGGTAAATTTGTTAAAAATCCTTATCCAACTTTCCTGCCATCGCCATTTTGTTGAATAAAAAAAATCGACTAAACAGCCGATCTTGTTGTTCAACTAATGCATCAGTTAGTTGAATAAGATTTTGAAATTATAATAGTTTCCAATTAATATCTTTTACATCATTTCTGTTTTATTTTAATAAATATCGGATGAAATCCTTGATGATTATAGGATAAAGAATAAGTAAATAAAATAACATCAAAAAGTAATTTGATTTAATAATTTCTTTAAAAGTCATTTTATTCTTGAATCCATTTAAAAAAGTTTTAACAAAATAAGTAATTGTAAATAACAACAAGATAACATCTATCAATATCGACCAAAGCATAATAACACCTCCGTTAATAGAACAAATCGTATTAGTTAAATTATAACTAACCTAACAGCTTTAGTAAGTTGTGGGATTTTTATCTTTTATATAAAAAAATCGACTAAACAGCCGATCATTTTGTACAACTAAAGCATCAGTTAGTTTAATAAGATTTTTTTTCTTCTTTCTTCCGTTTCCTCCTGTAGAAAAAACGCCATATATAAAAGATAGCCAAAAACGCCTGAAAAAGAATCCACTGATAATAATTTAGTTCACTATAATATATAATGATGATTCCTATAATAAACGTTGGTACAGCCAAATAAACCCACATTCTGTCTTCCTTGTTTTTAAACATATACTTCCACCCCTCGTTTATAACTTTCTTAAACTAACCTAACATTTACTTCAATAAAAAAACTGCAATTAAGCAGTTTGTGATCTTCAACTAATGCTTGCGTAAGTTGAATAAAAATATAATATATTTAAAAATAAAAGGTTTTCATTAAATGGATAATGTCAATTGAAGAAAGATGATTTTCATACCAATTCACTCTCTATATCCTCTTCCAATTACTTGCTGTGTTTCACCATCGAAAAACACAGTAATATCACCAAGTATTTCACTATTCTTTGTATGAAATGTTATCGCATAAACTTCTTTTCCATCGTAACTTTCATCCGTTAGATGTGCTATTTTCTTTGTAACCACTTTTCGCTCTACTATACCACCACCATCTGGCTTGCCATTTACTAATTCTGCTTTTTCTTTATCAGATAGGGTATGATAAACGATTGCTGATACTGAATATGAAGATGCTTTTTCTTCATTATCATTACCACAGCCAGACAAAATGATTACTGATAAAGCAACACTCAAGATTATATGAAAATATTTTTTCAATTTTATCACCCCAATTTAGTCAATATTCGTATCATATAAATCATCAATATACAGACTTTTCTTTACATTGCTCCATCTAGGAAGAAAAATAATCCACAAACTCCATATTGGATAATATTCCCACTAATAAATATTTCTCTTCTATACCTGAAATCCCTTTATTTCCCATTTCCTTATTAAACTAATCTGCCATTTAGCGCAATAAAAAAAATCGACCATCACAGCCGATCACGTTGTTCAACTATCGCATTCGTTAGTTGCATAAGCTAATCATTGATTAAATGATAGATACAACTTAGAAACTAATTACTTATTTAACATTTTTATATATTTAATCATTAAGACATTGAAATATATTTCTGTTCCAACAGAAGTGACTAAATCGAACCAGTTGGTCTCATTCAAAGAAATTGTTGGATCAATATAATGTAGAATTAAATAACCGACAATCATAATAACCGTAACTAAGACAAAAAATCGGAGTGTGAGTGGAAGATACAAACTAAAATAGCGAAAGACAAATCCCTTCCCATCTCCTCTTTGATTTATTTTATATGCTAAATAAATTCCAACTAGATTGATAACCAGAAAACTAATCATATCAATAATATCTAAGATGTTAAAAGTTTCAGTTAACAATAATAACGGATAAACTAGTAAAACTATTGCGAATAAAGAAATACCTATTATTTTATGGTATCTTTGTGACTTACTGGACATACTCTCTTCTTTTAAAGCTTGAACGAGCCCTTTTATATTCCAAACGTACATATGTAATCCCCTTTATAATGTCTAAAAAATCATATCCATTATAACACGGACATAAAAGCGAAGAGAGAGGTAGAACTAATTGAACTAACGCACCCGTTAGCTTAACAAATATACTCAATATTTTTAGACTATTTTGTTCTCTGACCCATTTAGAATTCTCTTTATATTTTGTCGATGAAGAATGATTATTGATACGCTTATTAGTAGCGAAAGTGTTATGAAAACTTTATCTTCAAATATTAGACTGTAAATAAATAATGCTATACTCGCCAACATTGAACTTAGTGATACATACTTAGTAAATAACAATGTTAGTAAAAACACAACAAAACCAACCAAAACACCTAAAGGTGTCAAAAATAAAAAAACTCCAGTTGTTGTCGCAACAGCTTTTCCACCTTTAAAATTAGCTAATACAGAAAATATGTGTCCTAATATAGCTAATAAACCACAAAAAATAGGGTTAATCGTAGAATTAAGTATTAGTGGAAGTAAACAAGCAAGTGTACCTTTTAATATATCAGCAATTGCAACAATTACTCCTGCTTTTATGCCTAAAACTCTATAAGCATTAGTTGCACCAAGATTTCCACTACCATAATCACGAATATCTTTCTTATAAAACACTTTACCGATTATTAAAGCAAATGAAATTGAGCCTATTAAGTAACTTAAAATCAGAGTTAGAATGTTCAAATTAGGTATTATCTCCTTACTTAGTTTGTTATTTTAGTATTTCTGTTTGTTGTATATTATTTCCTGCAATCCTTCTTGCACTAAACTGCCATTTAGCTGCATAAGAAAAACGATCCTTCGTTATTGAAGAATCGCATCATTTAGTTGAATAAGCATTATTACCTTAATCTTGTTGAAGTCCAACTTTTAGTACATATTGGTATAAATCTTCAAACTGGGTTTCCACTACTTTATTTATTTCGTGGTTATAGTATTTTACCTTTGGATTGCAGATGCCATTTTCAATCTCAAATCCGTAAAAATCACCAACTTCATTATCAGATACAGCAATAAACTTATGTGAATTTATAAGATTAATTTGGTTGTTTAGTTGAATTATGTTCCATTCACCGTTATTTACTGTAAATATATTAGTGAAGGCGAAATAACCGCCACCAAACGTCTTTACAAAAAGTTTATATTCATTTGGTAGTCTAATTGAATGGTGTTTTTCAGCCTTAGCAATTTGAGTATCAGTACAAATTTGGGCATTTTCTAATTCAAACTATATTGGTTTTTTTGCTTTGATTTCTTCTATTAACAATAAAAATTCATTAAACTCCACTTTGTCCACCTCATAATTAACCTATTGCATTGTGGAAAAACAATCAGCCCTTATTCAACTAATCTGTCAATTAGTTAAATAAGTTTTTAACAGATCTTAAAATTAAAAAATATATTTTCCAATTCTTTTAACGTAGTAGCTTTCATTGCTACTTCTGACTTTTCTTGATAGAAACTAATATTACTAAAACGATGTAGTAATAAATAAGTCATTAATTCTTTTTGTAAGACCTCGTTTAATTCGTTATTCGAATAGCCGTAGCTCTCTAGAAAAATTTTATTTAGTCCTTCAAAAGGATAAAACATAAACGCTATTGGTCCAAGTAAATCATATTTTGAGTTTCCAACAAAGCAATCAGCAAAATCAATTAAACCAGTAAACCTCCACATATCATCAACTTTATTCATGATTAAATTATATGGTGTGTATTCTCCGGTTAATAACACGATTTGTTCTTTTCCTTGCAATGTTTTTTCTTCAACATAGCTTGTTAATTGGTTAAATAATTCATCATTCATTTCGTTGTTTTTATGATGATTCTCTACTTGCTCCAATTGATTCGTAATAAATTGCTTCCAATGTTCATAATCATCTTGTTTTGTTGAGATGGTTGCGTCATGGATTTCTCTTATTATTTTTCCTAAATCAAACGCAATTTGCTTTTTCTCTTCAAAAGACAGTTCATCAAAAATATCAATTAATAGAGTCCCTTTTAGTTCACTCATTATTAAATAGCTCCAGCCTTCAAATTGACCAGTTGAAATTAATTTAGGAATATCTACGGAAAGTGTTCTGCCGTTTAAAAACTCGAGAACTTGCTTCTCCTTTATGAACTCATCATTCACATAAGAAGGATATAATTTAATTACAACTTCTCCATCTATACTAAAAACAATATTTCCACCGTACGAAAATCGCGTAAGCTTCTCATAATCGACCTTTTCTAACTCACAAATTTTACGAATCTTACCTTCCCAAAAACAGTTTTTCTCACGCATTATTTTATATTTATCTTTTGTTATTTTATAAAGATAGGTCATTCATTCTACCTCAATTATTTAATTATTTTTTTATTAATTTTCATTCTACGCTGAAAGATTCTGATTTAATACCGCTCTTTTTTTAATATTAAGTACAAATAAAGTTGCAACTAAACAAAATATTCCTGCTGCAATAAAGATTGATTGGTAGGCATTTAACCAAGAATAAACTAAACCTCCACCATATGCTGCAGCTCCAGCACCTAATTGATGAGCGGTATAAATCCATCCATAGATTACCCCTACCTTCTCTTTACCAAAATGATCCGTCGCTAGTTTAATAGTTGGAGGAACTGTAGCAATCCAATCCATTCCATAGAAAATGGCAAAAGCACTTAAATAAATGATTGAATTCGTTGATAAAGCAAAAGGAAGAATTAGTAATGATAATCCTCTTAAACCATAATACCAAAATAATAACCAACGATTATCAAAGCGATCGGAAATATATCCTGATAAAGTCGTTCCTATAATATTAAATATTCCCATGAACGCTAAAATACTAGCAGCCGTGACCTCTTTATATCCATAATCGATACAAAGTGAGATAAAATGCGTACCGATCAAACCACTAGTTGAAAAGCCACAGACAAAAAAACTTCCCGCTAATAACCAAAAAACTTTCGATTTAGCACCTAACTTGAACCCATCAAAAGCTGCCTTCACTGGATTAACATTTTTGGCTTGCTTCTTATTACTTTTTTCAGCACCTAAAGGGAAAACTCCAACATCTGCTGGATCATTTTTCATAAAAATCCAAAGTAAAACATAAATGAAAACACCAAAAGAAAATATAGTTAAAACGGCATTTCTCCATGAATAATTTTCAACGATATATGCCATCAATGGTAAAAAAACAAGCTGACCTGCTGCTGAACTAGACGTTAAAAGCCCTAGCGCTAAACCACGTTTTTTCTCAAACCAAGTAGTTGCAACATACGCATTTAACACGGTCAAAAATGCCCCCGCACTTAATCCAATAATGATTCCCCAAATGATAAATAAATGCCAAATTTGGGACATAATTGATGTTAGTAAAATAGCAACTAATAATGTTCCCATACCTACTAACAATACTTTTCTTACACTAAACTTTTGATATAAGCCGGCTATAAATGGTCCAGAGAATCCAACGAGAGTTATACAAATCGCAAATGCACCTGAAATTGATGCTCTACTCCAACCGAATTCCTTTTCAAAAGGAATCATCATCACTCCAGACATCGTATTTGTTACTGCTGCAATAATGACGGATAAGAACGTAACAATTAAAATAATCCAAGCATAATGTATTTTTCCACTCTTCAATCAAACTCCCCCTTCATTATTAGACCATTATCTTTAACTCATTTAATAACATTTTTTTCAATTGATCTACACTATTAATAATTGCATTCGCACCTGCATCAATTAATTCCAATTCACTTCCATATCCGTAAGTAATTCCAATCGCATCAATATTAGCGATTTTTGCTCCTTTTATATCGTGAAGTCGGTCCCCAACCATTACTGAATCTTCCTTAGAAAGGTCATTATTCTTTTCGAATATATACTCAATTATCTCGCCTTTATCAATTCTTGTGCCGTCTAGTTCACTTCCAACAATTTGAATAAAAAACTCATCGAGTTGAAAATGGCTCAATACTTTCGTTGCGAAAATAGTTGGTTTTGAAGTTGCTACATATAATCTTTTATTCTCTTTTTGCAAATCGCTTAGAAGCTCACGTATCCCATCATAAACATTATTTTCAATCATACCATTCTGCGAAAAGTATTCGCGATAAAAACGAACTGCATTTAATACTTCTTTTTCATTAAATTGACAAACTTCCGAAAATGATTGCTGAATAGGTGGTCCAATAAATTTTAAAAGCTCTGATTCGAATGGAATAGCTTTATTCATTTTCTGTAATGCATACTTTACCGAGTTTAAAATCCCTACCTTTGGGTCAATGTACCATCTAAATCGAACAAGATTGTATTATAAGTCATTATTTTCTTCCTCCATCATTATTCCCCCACAAAAAAGCGTTAGCATTTTTAGCTAACGCAAATTGATTCATTTACTTTTTCCATTCCTTTTTCAACATACTATAAACAGCTATATCATAATACTTTTCTCTAATTTGCTGTGCTTCTCTTTGGATACCTTCTTGTTTAAAATTTAAACGTTCAGGAATTGCCCTACTCTTCGCATTTTCAACAGCTGCCCTAATCACTACTCGATTAAGATTAAGCTCATCATAACAATATGAAACTAAACCTTCTACAGCACGAGTCATTATTCCTTTACCCTGTGTTTGTTCACTTAACCAATAACCTATTTCAGTTGTTTGATTCGACCAGTCTATATAATGTAATCCCAACATACCTACTAGTTCATTCTTATAAAAAATTCCCGCTTCAAAACCATTATTATCTGCAAACTTTTGTAACCACATAGGTATAATCGAGTTTTGATAATCCTCGATCAATGGAATATTTTCAGCCCAAACCAACCATTCTTTTAAGGAGTTTTGATTTTCCTTCAGCGCCTCTACTAATGTTGCTGCATACTTTGGTGTTAATAAATTGATTGATAAATCCTCACTTAATTGAACCTTAAACATGTCCATCCTCCTTTTTTTACAAAGACATTATTCCTAAATAGCTAATTACATTTCTTCAGATTTAGGAGAAGTATCGTAACAAAATCTAATTTCTGATTTTATATTAATCTACTTTAATTCTCTATCAACTGTTCTAAATCCTCTGACTTTCAAAAAAATTCTCCCTTACAATGCTAATACAGTGTTGACCAGACATAAAATCTACATTTTATTAGATATTTGTTTATTCTATTTATGGAGCAAGTTTCACAATTACTTGCCTAAATCACTAGTTACATAGTATATTCTTTCACAAGGAATATTAAAAACTTCTAATTATTCCTTAAAAATAAAATCAAACCTGAGGTAATTTCATGCAAAACTGGATTATTGAAACGATGGATTCATTTGGCTATTTAGGCATTTTTTTATTAATTGCATTAGAAAATATATTTCCTCCAATTCCTTCCGAAGTCATTTTAACGTTTGGCGGGTTCATGACTACAGAATCTTCACTATCTAAAATAGGGGTTATTTGCTTTTCAACTTTAGGATCAGTAATTGGAGCAATCATACTTTTTTGGATTGGTACTTTACTAGATGTAAAAACGTTAGAAAAAATCGTAGACCGCTGGGGGCATATTTTACGTTTAACTAAAAAGGATGTCCATAAAGCGGACGAATGGTTTTCAAAATACGGTGTTTGGACAGTCTTTTTCTGTAGACTCATTCCACTAATTCGTAGTTTAATTTCTATTCCAGCTGGAATGGCTCGAATGAAATTTTGGATCTTTTTGTTATTTACAACTTTAGGCTCATTAATATGGAATACAATTTTAGTTTTAGTTGGTGCATCAGTCGGTGCATCCTGGGAAAAGATTGTAGAGTATATGGATGTGTACTCGAGTATTATTTATGGAATTTTAGCGATTGGATTGGCCGTATTTATCTTCCTTTTTATCAAAAAAAGAAAAAACTCAGACTAATTTCGTTTAGTCTGAGTTTTTTAGCTTTATTTAAGTCTTAATACTCTCATCGAGTTCAATACTGCCAATACAGTAACACCAACGTCTGAAATGACTGCTTCCCACATTGTCGCTATTCCGATTACACCTAGTAATAAGAAAAATCCTTTCACCGCTAAAGCAAAAAAGATGTTTTGCCATACAATTTGTCTTGTACGTTTAGCGATTATAATTGCATCTACAATTTTTGAAGGTTCATCGGACATTAATACAACATCCGCAGCTTCGATCGCTGCATCGGAACCAATACCGCCCATCGCAATACCTATATCTGCTTGAGCTAAAACTGGTGCGTCATTAATACCGTCCCCAACAAATGCAATTTTTTCTTTCGATGATTTTATTTTTTCGATCAATTCAAGTTTTTCTACCTTCTGATGTGGAAGAAGCTCTGAATAAATATCATCTATTGCTAATTCTTTACCAATGCTTTTCGCAACTGAGTTAGAATCCCCGGTTAACATGATAGTCTTTTTAATTCCAACTTTTTTAAGCTCAAGTATAGCTTCTTTCGCATCATCTTTTAGTTGGTCTGCAATGACAATTGATCCGATATAATGCTTATTTTTTGCTAAATAAACTGTTGTGCCTACTTCTCTAGTTGGTTCATATAAAATTGAATGTCTTTCCATTAGTCTTGAATTACCTACTAACAGTGTGTCTTCATTAATCGTAACACTAATTCCATGTCCCGCAATTTCAGTATAGTTAGATAGCTTTGCTTCAACAATATCTTTACCATACTTTTGACGAATTGATAATGCGATTGGGTGAGTAGAATAAAACTCTCCATAAGCAGCTAATTCCAGTAACTCCTCTTTCGAATGACCACGTGTAGGTATAATCGAGCTTACTTGGAATTGCCCTTTCGTTAACGTTCCAGTTTTATCAAACACAATATACTTCAAATCATTTAATGCTTCTAAATAATTACTTCCTTTTACTAATACCCCGGATTTTGAAGCTGCTCCGATTCCTCCAAAAAATCCTAAAGGAATTGAAACAACTAGAGCACATGGACATGAAATAACTAGGAAAATTAATGCTCGATATACCCAATCGTAAAGTGTTTCACCAGGAATAATAATTGGTGGGATGATTGCAATAATAGCTGCTGTGATGACAACTATAGGTGTATAAACCTTTGCAAATTTTGTGATAAAGTTTTCAGTAGGTGCCTTTTTATTTGTTGCATTTTGAACAAGTTCCAATATTTTTGATACTGTCGATTCATTAAATTCCTTCGTGACTTCAATTTCAAGTAAACCTTGAACATTTATAAATCCACTTAATACTTCATCACCTTCAAATATTTCTCTTGGTAATGACTCTCCAGTTAATGCAGAAGTATCAACACTTGAATATCCACTTTTTACAATTCCATCTAACGGAACCCTTTCCCCAGGTTTGACGATGATTAGATCACCAATTTGAATTTTTTCAGGAGATACTTGTTCAGTTTTGTCACCATTTTTTAAATTCGCATAATCAGGACGTATATCCATTAACTTGGAAATCGAATTCCGTGATCGATTTACTGCAATACTTTGGAACAATTCACCTAGCTGATAAAATAGCATTACCGCAACAGCTTCAGGGTACTCTCCAATCATAAATGCACCAATTGTAGCTACTCCCATTAAAAAATTTTCATCAAATACTTGCCCTCTGAAAATATTTCGAATAGCTTTTAAAACAACGTCAGCACCCGCTATTAAATAGGCTGCTATAAAAATAATCAATTGATAGAGCATTGGTACATTAAGTAATTGGGCTAAAATTAATAAAGCAGTACCAATCCCTAATTTAGCAATAAGTTTTTTTGTTTCAGCATTCATTCCCTGTTGCTTCTCTTGCCCAAGTTTTGAATCCATTTTTGAAACAGGATTAATATGCGGTTCTAAAACACGAATCTTATCTTTAGCGCTTTCGATAACTGATTCTTTTTGTTCCTCACTCGTCGTAATTGTCATCGTTAATGTTGCAAAATTTACTGAACATGCATCAACGCCTTCAAGTGTGGAAACTCCTTTTTCAATCTTCATTGCACAATTGGCGCAATCAAGTCCTTCTAATTTTAATTCACTATTTACTTGCCTTTGCCCCCTACTCAACAAACTCAACTCCTCTCAAGAAACATCTATATTAATCCTCTAAAATATGTTCTAGTGCTTGATTGAAAATTTGTGTAACATGATCATCTGCTAACGAATAATAAACTACTTTACCTTCTTTACGATTTTTCACTAAATGCGCTTGTTTTAATACACGTAACTGATGTGATATAGATGATTGGGTCATTTCTAATAAATAAGCTAGGTCACATACACACATCTCAGATTGACTAAGTGCATGTAATATTCTCGTTCTCGTCTTATCTCCAAGAACTTTAAAAAGTTCTGCTACTCCTGTTAGTGTTTCAATATTCAACATACTTTCTTTTACTGAAAGAATTATATCCTCATGCATAACAGTTTGTTGACATGCTTCATCACATACTTCGTCAACTTTCTTCTTTTCTTCAATCATAAACTGTCCTCCTATGAATACATGAACAATCATTCATATGTTTTCTATATTTATATTATATGAGTGATTGTTCATATGTGTCAAAATATTATTTGTAAAATTTAAAGGAATATTACATATGATAAAGAAATGATTAGTAATGCATACAAAAGGAGAAAATTAATGACTCTAATCGGATATCTTTTTTGGGGAATTTGCTTAGTAGCCGTATTATTTATGTTTTTAATCGCAAAAAAATTAGGAACAACGCCTCCTTATAAAACAGAGCATCAAGTATTATATGAAGAAATTACGAAAATTGATCGATCTATCATGCAAGATAAATAATAGAAATAAAAAAGTCAGACAGTTACTAGAATTTCTCAGTAACTGTCTGACTTTTTATTTACGATCCCTTTTTTTCCTATATCCTTAACCCTGTTCTTTTGGCATTGGTGTATTTGTTGGTTTGGCATATCCATCTTTATATTTATTATCAATATATTTTCGAATTTCTAAAGGCGTTTTTCCTTCTTGCTGTAATTTCGCTGATTCAACTGCAATCTCCATACAGTTGACGCACGAAGTTGCATGGCTATCCCACACAATTGAATTATCTTCTTTTACTTCATGGATAAAGCAATCTAAATTACTTTTATGACCTACACTTTCACCGCAACCACAATAACATGGGATATTTTTAAGTAAAGTAGCATGTTGTGCTGCCACCATATAAATTTGTTGAATCTGTTGTTCTTTATCACTTAAAAACTTCGGTAGAGTTTCTTTATTAATTGTTTGTTCTCTAATATCACTTGTTTGAATATGTTTAGCATGATTTTCGTGGTTTTTCGTTGTATTCGTTTCAGCTTGTTGATTACTGCATCCTGTAAATAAAATGGAAATCATTAATGCTGAAAATACATTATGAATTGTTTTTCGTTTCATCCTTTCCCTCCAATAATTACACTTTTAATCTTATTCTAATAATTATTGGAGTGGAAAACAAATACTTGAACATTAACTATGAATAGATTATTGAATCAATTAACATTTGCAATAAACTTGTAAGTAAAAAGAAAAATCTAATCAAAAAACCAGCCCATGCAAAACGCCTATATTTTTCCCATCGTTCCTGATTATCATTACGTTTACAGACCCACATTAAAATCCAAAATCCAAGAGGTAAAATTGGTATTTCAATTCGATATTCATCAAAATTTAAATTAATACTAAAGACAAATAAACCGATAAGGATTGCAATAATAGCCTTCCATATTTCTGGCTTCAAATCATTTGTTCTATAGATCCAAATAAATAAAAATCCAAGAGTTATATAATTTACTAGCGTAATAATGATGGTAGAAACAAAGTGAAATTCATCAAAATGGATATTAAAGTCCATTAGATTTCTCCTTTTAGTTAATTTGATTATTTCTAATAATTATGACGATCTTTACGATAATATTTAGTTAATTCCTCATTTTCATCATCAATTGATTCTAAAATTAAATTAAATCCTTTTTTCTCAAGGATTTTTACTGAATAGATGTTTTTTGCTTCAACGGTAGCTACAATAAAATTTAACTTTCTGATTCCAAAACAATAATCTTCTATTAAACTAGCAATTTCAGAGCCGTAACCATTTCCCCATTCTTCTTCAGCTAATCGATAGCCTATTTCAAACTCATCTGAATCATTTTTTATGACTGCACATGTTCCAATCAATTGATTAGTCCCACTTTTACTAACTGCCATCACTTCAAAATCAGCATTTTTCTCCTCATACAATTGAAGAATCTTATTTAATTCAATTTCAGTTTCTTCTAATGTTTTGGGACGATTTGTTATGTATCTCATTACATTCACATTAGATTGAAGTTTGTGTAAATAATCTAAGTCGTCCATTTTAAGCTTTCTTAAATATAGTCTATTTGATTTTATAATCATGTTTATCTCCTGTTTCTTTCTAATAAAAAGTCACCATATTAATAGGTGACTAATCACATTAACAAATACATGTTTTTTTCTTTACTCCGAGCTTTCCCCTCGCCTCGACCTTTTCAATATAATCAGTTGCTAGAGGTACCTTACAAGCCGTATCTCCTACGTTCACGTGGACTTTTCCAATCTTTTGACCAACCATCATTGCTTCAACTGTAAGACTTGGTACATAACTTCCTACTGCAATTACAAACCCATTCATCGTATAACGAACTCTATTTTTTGAAGTATGTATATTATTTTCAATATAATTAAGTAATTTATGAACTTCTTCTTTATCAATCTCTTCATCTGGTGCAATTGATAAATAATGACTATAAGTGCTCCATCCACAATTTTCAATTAATTCATCATCTGACTTCAACCATTCTCTAGCTAATTCGATTGCATACTTGCTTTCTGCTGTAACAGCACCTACAATACTTTCAGCAATCATAGACCAGTGAGCTGCTTTCGCCCAATTTTGAAGCTGTTCCTTTGTCATTAACTTTGGATTAATTGATAAACCTGCCAAATACATTGCATCTGAATTTCCTGTATGAAAAAGTGATAATGCTAATTCTTGATCCTTTTTAACAGATTTAACAAGCTTTTTCAGATCACCAATTTTAACGCCAAATAAAGGTTCCTTTGCACCATGGCGCAAAAAAGTTTTTTTCGTTTGCTCAGTTCCCATTTCCTCTAATGATTTCATTACTTCTTCTAGCGTCATCATCTTCTCCCCCTTAATAAAGGTTTGTTCCGTAACATCGTTGTCTAAAATGTATCCTATCATACATATCATGAAAGGAAAGTATATAATGAACTATTTTTTTCTATTCATCATACTATTCAGTCTTACATTCTCAGCCTGTTCAAATAATCATAATGTGCATGAGGTTTATCTAAATAAATCAACAGTTTCAGCTGCAAGAAATGAAGACTGGTCTTACACAGGTAATACTGGACCTAATTATTGGAGTTCAATCAATAAAGATTATTCACTATGTTCCAATGGGAAACAACAATCTCCAGTTAATATTGATCAAACCATAAAAAAATCACTACCTTTAGGTATAAACTATCATAATGATCTTTTTAAAATAGAAAGATCGCAGTACACGGTAAATTTCATTCCAGTAAATCACTCCAACTCAATTAATTTAAATGGAACAAACTATACACTAAAACAATTTCATTTCCATACTCCAAGTGAGCATACTATAAATGGGAAACAAAGTGATTTAGAGATTCATTTTATAAATGAAAATAAAAAAAATTCCATAATTACCATCGGAGTACTTGTTGATATTGGTAGATTGAATAAAGAATTCCAAAAAATCCTTGATGTAAATCCTACGGATGAGGAACTTGGTCGAAAAGTTGTAAAATTAAATTTGCAGCCCTTCATTCCCTATACTAGTAAAAAATTTTCATACACTGGCTCATTTACAACTCCTCCATGTACTGAAGGGATTAAATGGATCGTCTTTAACAAACCAATACAATTTTCCGAAGAACAAGTCCACTCTTATCAAAATTATTTCAAACCAAATAGCCGTCCCGTTCAGCCATTAAATGGTAGAGATTTATTTGAATCTTGGTAAACATAACGGGTTCATGAGTCACTATAATTGCAAGATGATGAAAATTACTTACTCATAACAGGTTCATGAGTCACTATAAATGCAGCTTAATCAAATTTACTTCCTCATAGCGGGTTCATGAGTAACTATTATTGCAGGATGCTGTAAACAACTTACTCATAACATCCTGTAGTGGAAATCAACATCACTTTACTCCTTTACGGATATTTGGTAATTTAATTGACATGGTTGTTTTTCAACACCACAAAAAAAGTTATCCTACCTAAAGGATAACTTCTTTATTTAAATCGTTATTCAGCAGTTTTTTCATCTCGATGAACTACTTCTAATTTTCCTGTATGTGGGTCAATTACTAAACCATGAATTTCAACCTCTTTTGGAACAAGTGGATGGTTTTTAATAATTGAAACACTGTGATTAACACTGTCGTATACATTCGTAAAACCAGTTAACCATTTGTCTAAATCTAGACCTGAGAAGCCTAAAATTTCTATGTTTTCTTCTTTAATTCCTCGTTCAACCATTTTTTCTTTCATTCGTGTAGGATTTGTATTACCCATTCCACACTCATGGTGACCGATTACTAATACTTCTTTAGCTCCAAGTTCATAGATTGAAACTAGAATACTTCTCATAACTGAACCAAACGGATGCGCAATAACTGCACCAGCTGTTTTGATCATTTTCACGTCACCGTTTCTAATATCAAGAGCCTTTGGTAAAAGCTCAACTAGACGTGTATCCATACAAGTAACAACTACAACCTCTTTATTCGGAAACTTTGAAGCTATGTATTGCTCATATTCCTTATTCTCAACAAACTTCTTATTAAAATCTAAAATTTGATCTAACATATATTCCCCTCCAAACAAAAATAAAGAGCATTTTTCCTATACCTATATTGAAGGAAAAGCTCAAAATATACAACCATTTTGCACTCATTCATAGTATTATTCTAAAATTATGTTTTCATTTAAACCGTTTTATTTTTATTATTTAGTTCGATAAATACACGTTTTGAACAAATAACCAATCGAATAGCTTTTTTATTAAATTACCATTAATTGCTATCAATTTTTTTAATTTTGAAAGTTTATATTGTACACTAGACTTAGTCTTTAATAAGGAGGGAATT
This sequence comes from Bacillus sp. FJAT-25509, assembly GCF_001420605.1. Classification (GTDB taxonomy): domain Bacteria; phylum Bacillota; class Bacilli; order Bacillales; family Bacillaceae_G; genus Gottfriedia. The sequence continues at coordinate 154,813 of NZ_LJIZ01000019.1, read as the reverse complement.
AAAATGAAGTTTGAACATTCTATTGCATTACATAATGGAGTTAAAATGCCTCAATTAGGTTTAGGTGTGTGGCGTGTGTCACCAGAAGATGGTGTAGATGCTGTACGAACAGCTATCGAAGTAGGTTATCGTCATATTGATACTGCAGCTGTCTATCAAAACGAAGAGCAAGTAGGTGAAGCAATTCGCCAATCTGGTGTTTCCCGTGATGAACTTTTTATTACAACAAAGGTTTGGAATGCTGATCAAGGTTATGATTCAACTTTAAAAGCTCATGAAGAAAGTCTAAAAAAATTAGGCTTGGACTATGTTGATCTTTATTTAATTCACTGGCCAGTAAAAGAAAAATATTTAGATACATATAAAGCATTAGAAAGACTTTACGATGAAAAGCTTGTGCCAGCAATTGGTGTTTCAAATTTCCATGTCCATCACTTAGAAGATATTGCCGCTCATCGCAATATTAAACCAATGGTCGATCAAGTCGAATTGCACCCAATGTTTCAACAAAACGAACTACATGAATATTGTCATAAATACGGCATTGCATTAGAAGCATGGAGCCCATTAATGCAAGGTGGCGAAGCTTTAACAAATACAGTTATAAAAGAGATTGCGGATCAATATGGAAAAACAACTGCCCAAGTCATCATCCGTTGGCACTTACAACGCAATGTAATCGTTATTCCTAAATCAATAACACCTTCACGAATTCAAGAAAACTTTGAAGTATTTAACTTCGAGCTATCATCAAATGATATGCAACAAATTGCTACACTAGATGTAAATAAACGTGTAGGTCCAGACCCTGATAATTTTGATTTCTAAGAGGCAAGATTAGGGTAGAGGAAATTTATAATAATGAAGATCGAAATGGCTACCAATCTTTTGAAAGGTAGCCATTTTTTTATCCCTTAGATTCCTATAGCAATAACTTAAAGTTCATTTTTACTAACCTTTAAGAACCTCTTTTTAGATCAAATTAAATAAATTTCGATCCGTTCTTTCCCTCCCCCTATATTGTTTCGTTTTAGCTTTATTCCTTTAATTTCTCCTGTGCGCTTAATATGTGTCCCACCGCACGAAACTTTACCAAAGCCTTTGATTTCCCAATATCTTCTTTGATTTTCTGGGTCATCAAACTCACTATTTATTTCCAAATCTGCATCAATCAGTTCTTTTGCTTTTGTTTCTAAAAGTGGGAAAGTTTCTGAGATTTTTCCATCCCAATAAAAATCAATTCTAGCTTTATCACTAGTAATATTTGCGCCAATTTTTTCAGGTTTATCATAGTTTTGATTCATTAGTTCTAAGATGATTTCCGCAGCGAAATGTAGCTTCATAATTCGATATCGCCTCTCCCAATCAATCGCAACCACTACTTCCTGTCCTTTTTGAAGATCATGATTTTCTGGTAAAGTGTATTTAATTTCTAATCCGTCCTTCTTAGCTTCAATCACCTCATAATTTCCAATTCTCCCTGAGTCCGATTGTTGCCCACCCGAAAAAGCATAAATAATGGTTTGGTTTATTGTGACCCTTTGATCATCTACTTCCGTAACAATCGCAGAGGTTTTTGTAAGATAAGGATCTTCCCAAAAAAGTTTGTTTACCGCCATCGTTTTACTCCTTTTTAGTTTTTGATTTTGAATTCTATTAACTTTTGTTTTCCTTTCATATGATGATTCCCCTTTTTATTTTTATAAACTACGTATTATACTAAATTAGCTCTAACTCAATTTATTTAATATGAAAGGAGTCTAAATGTTTCTTTCAATTGATTATTTAAAAAATGGTAGCCTTAAACAACGGCATGCATATGTAACATTATCACGATTAAATATTCTGAATGAACTTAAGGATTTTAATCCTGTACTGTGTGGAACGATTCCAATTGGGATTGACATAGAAGGATCGGATTTAGATATTATTACAGAGGCACATGACTTAAACTCATTTAAAAAACTATTGAAAAATAGTTATGAAAAGCAAAAACTATTTCGAATTTCACAATCACTTGTAAGAGGCATCCCAACTATTACTGCAAATTTTACTTATGAGGGATTTGAAATTGAAATTTTTGGACAACCAGTCCCATCTATTAAACAAAATGCTTATCTTCATTTAATAATTGAACAATTTATTTTAAACCAAAATCCTGCTATCAAAGATGAAATCATTAAACTTAAAAAAGAAGGCTATAAAACAGAACCAGCGTTTTGTAAAATTTTAGGTTTAGAAGGCGATCCTTATGATGAATTAATTAAATACGGGATTAGAATAGGAGCAATATTAGTGTAAGTATAAGATGCAATAATTAAGTAAAAAAAAGGAACAATTTCTATAAATTGTCCCTCTACTAGTTTCCACTTTTACTTACTTTGTGACAACTTCACTACTTTTGACTAATTCAATACGCACTTTTTTAAGCCTGTCTTTTTCATCAACATATGTACTTAATTTCCAGTTTGCTGCAAGTGTATGTTTAATTAGATTAATTGCTTCTTCAGATAAATGAATTCCTTGAATTGCAGTTCCAATATCTTCATAATCTTTTTCAACTACAATTCCAAATTTATATCTTAATAAAGTCATTAATGAGCCTTTTGTCAGAAATTTGATTTGGTAGCCATCATTAACGATTTTATTAAAATTCTCTTCATTACTTTTGTACAGATTTATTAATGTTTCCCAGTTAGGAAAACCATTACCATATTGATTTAAAAACTCGAAATTCTCTTCTTTTACAGCGTTTATTAACTGAATGTTTTCTACACCAGCATGACGTAGACTTTCAATCATAATTGCATTATTTATAGCAATACTAACAAAGCTCATCTCTGTTCTCCCTCCAAATTACAAGAATTTTCTTTTTATTCAACTTTATCATAAAATACCGGACTAAACTATTAAATTGATGAGATTTACACGGAGATAATGAGGATAGGAATGTTTTGTGAACACGAAAAAAATCACAAGATCCTTTAACAGAACTTGTGATTTTACTTCTTTTAGGAGAATTTAGAATCTCCATCTAAACTAAATCGTGTTTAATGTGATGAAAGCAGTTGTGCCTTCTCCATTTTTACTTTTAATTTCTAGATTGCCACCATAATTTTCAATTAAGTCTTTTGCTATTGATAATCCTAAACCATTACCACCGTTAGCTCGACTTCTCGCTTTATCCGCTCGATAAAATCGGTCAAATATATGATTGATATCTTCTTCTTTAATACCGATCCCGTTGTCTTTCACTTTGATTTCGATCTTGTTTGCAACTTGAGCTGTCGTTATATCGATAATGGTGTGTTCTTTACTATATTTAACTGCATTATCAAACAAAATAATTAATATTTGCATTAAATGCTCTCTTGCGATGTTTGCTTTATCGACAATTTGATTAGAAGTATGGAAGTGAATTTCCAAATCTTCATGCAACAGTTGATAATTGTTTATGATCTCATTTAATACTTCATTAATATTTGTTGGAGCATACTGTTCAATCTTTTCGCTATTTTTCTCTAGCTTCGTCAACTGTAGAAGCTCGTTCGTTAAAATAATCATTCTGTTTGCTTCATTAATACATGTGTTTAATGAGTTTTCTAAAACGGTTTCGTCTTTTTTCCCCCAGCGATTAACTAGTGATAAGTGACCATGAATGATTGCTAAAGGTGTTCTTAATTCATGAGAAGCATCTTCAACAAATCGCTTTTGTCTTGTAATTGAAGCCTCTAACTCATCCATCATTTTGTTAAAGAGTAGACCGAGTTCAGATAGCTCATCTTTTGTTTCTCCTACGTAAACACGCTCTTTTAATTGATTATTTTTAATTTTAATCATTGTTTGGTTTAAATTTTTAATAGGATTTAATATTTTTTTAGATAAGAAATAACCGCTTAAAATACTCAAAATTAACGAAATGGTTGTTCCCAAAATAAGAATCATGAAAGATTCTTTAATTAAAGTTGAAAAGATTTCTACATTCATTGCAACTTCTAATACACCGTCAAAATTCTTATAATGTAACACCTTACTATTAATTAAAATTTCTTGATTGTTTTTTCTATATTTTTGAATTTCACCGAAGTCTTTTTTATTAATATGAATTTTAGGCATTGTTCTTGAAACTGTAAATTTTTCTTTTCCATCTATATCTATTAATCGAATCATCTCGTTATTTTGAATAATTTTTTCAAAATATTGTTTGTTTTCTGCAAAAGAAGCCGCATTAGGTCGTTTTGTTTTATATTCTTCATCTAAATAAGCTGCCGTATCATTTAATCTTTTTTCAATTCGATGTTGCTGCTGATTCATTATAGACATTTGAATCAAAGCAGATTGAATAAGATTACATAAAGTAAATATGAAAAACATAAGCACGGCGATTGTAATTGTTATTTTCCATCTAATCGAAAGCTTATTTAACAAGGTAAGATCCACCTCTACATCCTCATTACATACCCAGTACCCCTTACAGTGTGAATATAGGTATTATTTTTATCATCAAGTTTTGTTCTTAAGTAGCTAATATAAACATCCACTACGTTTGTTTCAATTGTAGAGCCATAGCCCCATACAGTTTCTAATAAAATTTCTCTAGTTAATACACGATTTACATTGCTCATTAATAAATACAATAAATCGAACTCTTTTTTAGTTAAATCAATGATCGCTTCATCTTTTTTAACAACTCGAGCTGCAGAATCTAATGATAAATCTTTAAACTTTAAGCAGTGTAAATTTGTTGAGCGATCGATTCGTCTAAAGATTGCTCGCATATGAGCTAAAAGTTCTTCAATAACAAATGGTTTTGAAATATAATCATCTGCACCACTATCTAATCCAGAAATCCGATCAAAAACACTGTCTCGTGCTGTGATCATAATAATTGGCGTGTCTTTATGCGCTCTAATTCTTCTGCAAACTTCAATTCCACTTAAATTAGGAAGCATTAAATCAAGTAAGATTAAGTCAAATTCTTGGTCGATTGCTAGGTTTAAACCGTCTCTTCCATCATTTGAAATATGAACTTCATTTCCTTCATACTCTAATTCTAAACGTATAAAATTTGCTAATTCTTTCTCATCTTCTATAATTAATATTTTTTTCATTTATTTTATCCCTCATTTTTTTTATAATAACATCTATAAAATTATTATTTGTATTGTATAAGGATATCTGTTTAAGATGAAAATGGCTTTACGAATATTTTAAAATTCAATTAGAGTTTTATTAGAAATTTTTAATAGTTTAACTTAATAATCTCGATATTACTACCTATTGTGTACATTTTCTAATAATTTCACTTAAAAACGATTAAAATTTATTTAAGAATATATTTAATGCTTTCCAAAAGATAAGGTAAAAGTTTTATTAATTCCGCTTATTTTATGTAATTTTTAAAGTTAATTTCTTGAGATTTCAAAAAAAAATGGCTTTAGCATTTGCTAAAGTCATTTTCATACTAAAAAAAATATTTGTCAATGAAGTAAGTCTAATCAAATTAATTTCCACTTACCTTATTTGTAATTAGGAAACTGAATCGGAATATTTAGTATATGTTCAGGTTGGCCGTCTTTTGCACTTGCAACATATAGAGTAAGTACCCCATTTGGACTAGTAGGCTGGTCATAATTTATCACTAATTTAAAGTTCCCCCATTCTGGAGCACCCATATCAGCCATTGTGTGACCTTCCGCTAATACATTATGACCATCTTCTATTCGATAAAGAAAGGTTGCTTCAAAAACACTAGCCTTCCCTTCAACAATTAACACATTTTTACCTGTTGAGTCATTTACGACTGAAGTAACTTTAAATGCATCGTTTTCAACTGGTGTAAATACTTTTACTGGTGGCTTAGTTTCATCCTTTTTTGGCGGATTATTATTTCCTTTATCAGTATTATTGTCTTTATCTGGTGTAGTACCCTTATCAGTATTTTTATCCTTATCTGGTTTAGTGCCCTTATCAACATGTGATGACTGATCATCTTTTTTGCCATAACCGTAGTCACTTGATTGACAGCTTGTTAAACAGAATATGCTTAAAATTATAAGTCCAATAAATAAAAATCTTTTCATTCTATTAATCACCCCTAAATTAATTTATTGCCATAGATTAAATATTGTTCTGAATCAAACTATTTATTTTTAATAAAAGATGAAATGCATTTTTACCGAGGTGAACTTCTAGGAATAGGAATGAATTTTTAAACACATTAAAAGAACGTACTAGCAAGCTGTATTACGATTGGTAAAGTTAGACTACTTAATATAGTTGAGGTAATAACAGTTTGTGCTGCAAAACTTGCATGCGGACCTTTGAAGGATAGTAATGCGCTGTTTCTTGAACTTGGAAAGGCACTACCTATAAAGAGGGCTTTGGCAATTACGCCTTCAAAACCGAAAATTTTTATAAGAGCAAACGCAATAATCGGACCACCAATTAATCTTAAGAAGTTACTAATCGCTAAATTGTTCCAGCTAATTTCTTTCCCCGATTCAGCTAATTGAGCTCCAAGTGTAATTAACGCAAATGGGGCGAATGATTCAGTAATAGGATTTAAAATGGTAACTAATTCATGATTTAGTTTCACATGAGATATTTGAAGGATAAAACCAAGTGCTACACTATATATGATTGGTAGCTTAAGCATTTTCATAACTGCTTCTTTCATTTGGACCGAAGCCTCTGCATTATATGCACCAACAGTAAATGTCATTATATTTTGAAACAAAACGATTAAAACTCCAATACTCAATGCAAAAGGATCATTTTTAAATACTAACGCATTTACTGGTAATCCAAGATTTCCTGAATTATTTAAAGCGATGCTATTAGCAAATGTACCTTGCATAGATTTTTCAATTCCTCTCCATCTGCATATTAATGTTGAGATTAGGGACATGAAGACAAATTGGATAACCAAGTAAAATAAAACACCACCTGCAACTTTACCAGATAACGGACTATCGTATATTTTAATAAATACTGCTACTGGAAGAAATAAATAAACTAAGAGGGTTGTTAAAGTACGTAAGTGAAGTTTAAAAAGACGATTAAATATATAGCCTAATATAACATAAAAAAATAGAGGTAGCATAACTTCTAGTAGTAATTTTATGACCATTTCTTTTCCTTCTTTCAGATGATAAACCGCTTTTTATTTTTTCTACATATCTCGGTTAAAAACTTTTTCCTTTTGTTTCTGAAATTCATTTTCAGTGATCACCCCGTCATTTTTTAATTTATTTAATTTACGAAGTTTCACTTCAAAGTCCTCATTTTCTCTTGTAATATACTCTTCAACATTTACTTCATAATTTGATATACCACGATCACTAAAAACGTTATATCCATTAATAATCGTAATCATTAGAGCAATTCCAGTCCATAACAATCCGAACAAACCAGCTTGTGGTATTACAATTGTAAAACCGAGGATGATAAAAATAATGCCAACCATTAAACCAAAAAATGACTGCCCTTTACTTGGCTTAACTCGAATTTTTCTCAAATTTCCACCTCTTTTCATTTTAAAATTACTTTCAGAATGAAATAGAAGCTTTGACCTTTAAATCTGATAAAATATTATTTTGCTTTCGAAATACTATATTCGACAAATTATGTTTAAATACCTATTGCCAAAATAAAAAACCACCTAATTAGGTGATTTTTTAATTTTTTTTATTAACTTATTTACACAATTTTATATTCAACCTGTCAGGTTTGTATAAAATGATTTCACACTACTTTTCATACAAAAATCAAAAGAGTTATTATGAATATTTTTCTTTCCATTCGCTTAAATAGAGAACTTCATTTGTTTTTACAGATTCTCCATCAAGAAGTGAAATAAATTCTAAACTATTTCCATCAAGATCTCGAAAATAAACACTTGCTGCTGGCATCCAAGTATGTACAACTGGTTCAATTGGATTTAGTCCGAAAAAGTTTTCAGTTGGTTGAATCCCTCTCTCTTTTAGCCATTCAATACTATTCTCTAGTTCATGTAGACTTACTCCAAAAGCAAAGTGACCTTTGTGAAATTCCTTACCTTTTTCTACTTCCCATAGACCGAGCATTTGTTTGTCCTCACCAATTAAAAAGAAAGCTACTCTTCTTTCTTCAATTTTATGAGCAAGCCTAATACCTAGTTTTTCGTAAAACATAATGGATTCTTCTAAATTTCTCACTTCTAAATGAGTTTCATATATACTTTTAATCATCACTTTTTCCCCTCTCATCAAATGAATTAATTTTGGATTACTTTATCCTATTAATCTTTATTTCCCCACGATCACTTACTTTAATTATCTTCTCATTATCGACTGTAATGACGACCGGAAAAATTTCAGCCTGCTTATTTGAAAATAACCATTTTCTATTTGGCGGTCCTAAAAGAATGTAACAACCTTTTGCCCCCATAAAATTCAAACTATTTACCATTTCTTTATTATTTCTTACTAAGATACCATTAGAGATTAATTGCTTACCTACTGGAAATACATCAAGTGTAGTTAGGTTTATCTCATTAATATTTATGATTGATTGAATAGAGAATGGTTTAGCACTCTTCGGTGAAATAGAGTGCCTCGAAATAAACTCCACAATATTTCCAGAAGGATCTTCAAAATAAAATGAATGCGCATCTAAAAATTCAAAGTAAATTTCATCAAGTCCATCTTCTATTGTTAATTTTACAAAAGATTGGGCCCATCTCTTTGCTTCTTGAAAGTGATTTGATGAAATATTGAAAGCGAAGTGATAGAAGGGATTAGTGTCTTCATTTGTTTCTACAAACTCTAATAAACTTTCTCCTACTTCAATTGTGAAGCTATTACTCTTCATGCTTAGGCAGTTGAATTTTAAGTGGTTAATATAAAATTCTTTCGTTTTATTTAGTTGGCCAGTTTGTAAAACTACTTTATTGATTAACATATCAATCACCTACTTATTCATTTAAGTATTTATATTTTAGCACTAAGTTCTTTGGTTTTGAAAAATTCTGAATTTTTACCTCTCAAGATTATCTCCAAGATGATATGATTTAATTAACTTTAACTCCAAATAGAAGGAGGTTTGTACGTGATTTTCAAAAAAAATAATCTTACTATTCGTCAATTAAATGAAAGTGATGTTCAACTACTTGCAAAATGGCTTTCGAATCCTAAAGTTCTTCAATATTATGAAGGTCGTGATAATCCATTCAACGCTGAAAAAGTTAAAAGTATTTTTTTTACGAAAGATCCCTCTATTCAAATGTGTATTATAGTTTATGAAAATATTGATATAGGCTATATACAATTTTATAAGTTAGACGAAGAATCAAAAATTGATTATGGATATGAAAATACAAGTGAAGTTATTTACGGAATGGATCAATTTATTGGAGAAACTGATTTTTGGAATCGTGGGATTGGGAGTTTACTTGTCTCATCGTTGGTGGATTTCTTAGTTAATAATCAAAACGCAAAGAAAGTAGTAGTAGATCCACAAACATGGAATGAACGCGCGATTAAATGCTACGAAAAATGTGGATTTAAAAAAATCCGATTACTTCCGAAACATGAGTTACATGAAGGCGAATATAGAGATTGTTATGTGATGGAGTACAATTAAATTAGAATAAAAGGCTGCCTAAATATAATTAGACAGCCTTAATTTTATTTATTTGAAAGATGCATACCCTTCGTCTGCCATTACTACACTACCGTTAATTGCACTTGCTTCTTCTAAAGAAAGTAAGTAAACTGTGTCAGCAATTTGCTCTGGCCCTGTTAATTTATTGCCCATTACTTTTGCTTTCATCATATCAATAATTCCTTTGTCTTTATATCCTTGAATGATTGGTGTATCAACTGCGCCAGGTGCAACTGCAACAACTCGTATACCATATTCAGCTAATTCAAGAGCTGCTGATTTCGTCATCATAATTACAGCACCCTTCGTTGCATGATAAGCAAAAGTACCATGTGAAGCTAAAAATCCAAATACAGATGCTGTGTTTATAATCACACCTTTAATCCCTAACTCTTTCATTTTACGTGAAGCAGCCATAATACCATATGCAACACCGTGTTGATTAACGGCAATCGTCTTGTTATAAACGTCTAAATTCATATCAACTAATGGTGAATTCGCACCAATCCCTGCATTATTAAACATCACATCGATACGGCCAAATGTTTCAACTGTTTTTTTAATTAAGCCCTCAACATCCTCAAATTTAGAAACATCCGTTTTTACGAATATTGCTTCTCCACCTTCAGCTTTAATTAGATCAACTACTTCATTTCCTAGTTCTTCATTGAAGTCTGCAACAACAACTTGGTCGCCTTTTCGTGCAAATTTTAAAGCTGTTTCTTTCCCGATACCACTAGCTCCACCTGTGATTACTGCTACTCTTTTTGTTGTCATTATGTTTTCCCCCTTAAGATCTAATAAATGATTTATATATGTGTAGAACTTTATTACAACTTAATTGTATCAACGTTTTATATTAAATAAAATTTAGTTATACTTACTAATAATTCACTTAAACTTAATATAGGAGAAAAACATGAATCTTGAACAATTACAATATATTATTGAGGTTTCAAAATCGGGATCACTAACTTTGGCAGCCCAAAAATCACATATCACTTTATCTGCAATTAGCCAATCCATCTCATTGTTGGAGAACGAACTAGGTGTATCCCTTTTCACACGTTCTAGAGGTCAAAGTGCTATACCTACTTGTGAAGGAAAAGTAATTATTGAGAAAGCAACCGAAATTTTAATGAAAGTAAATGAGTTAAAAGAAGAAGCAAATGATTTTAAAAATACTTTATCAGGTGAACTTAGAATTGCAACGATTCCTGGTCCAACTCACCTACTTATTAATACTGTTTCTCGTTTTAAACAAGATTTTCCAAATGTAAAAATAGAAATTTTTGAAAGGGGACCAAATGAAATTATCGAAAGTATTCAGTCCCACAAAATTGACATTGGGTTAATAGTATCCGAGGATTTAATCCCTAAAAACAGTGGATTAATATATGAAAGATTACTCGAAGGTAAAATGGTCGTAGGGGTTAGCTCAACTTCACCTTTATCTTCTCTAAAATCGCTCTCCCCCGAAAAACTGCAACAAGAAACGCTAATTCTTTATGACGATCCAATTATCAAAAATTTCGTAGAAGAATACATTTCTAAATTTGGGAAGACAAATATTTTATTTACGACGAATAATACTGTCGCTATTGAAAACGCGGTAATGAGCGGTTTAGGCTTAACAATCGGTTTAGACTTTTCATTTTTGAAAAATAATGGCCTTGTTCCAATTGAAATTAAATTACCTAATCCTTTACCTGTTCATTATGGTTGGGTTCGACACGATGGAAAATTTTCATCGCAAGCCGCTAAAACATTTTTGAACAGATTATCTTTAGAAATTTAAGGTTCGGTTGTTTTATGGGTTTAAAACAGTATGAGTAGCAATGTGAATCTAATCAATCTTCTAATTGACCACTGGCAAATAATAAGGGATCTCTCACTTTTTGAGAAATCCCTCATAATCAACTATTTTAAAGTTATTGAACAAAAACTTGTTTTAAAGGTTGATCGGCTGGCCCTTCTAATACTTCACCATAAATTGAAAATCTTGAGCCATGGCAAGGACAATCCCATGATTTTTCACCATTATTCCACTCGACTTCACAACCCAAATGAGTACAAGTTGTGTCTACACAATGAACTTTACCATTTACATCTTTATATGCTCCAACTCTTTTCCCATCTAGTGTTACTACTGAGCCCTCATCATTGTATAACTCTTCTATTTTTCTAGAAACAGGTTCTAATTTTCCTTCAATTAAGTGTTTAGCTACATCTATGTTTTGCATTAAGAAATGTTTGATACTTGGATCTGCTTGAAATCTCGAAGGAGTGAATACATCAGCATCAACAGCTTCTTTTCCTAAAACTAAATTACTAATTAACTGGGCAGAGACTGTTCCAGTTGTCATACCCCATTTACGGAAACCTGTGGCAACGTAAATGTTTTGATGTTTTGATGATGATGATAGTCTCCCAATGTATGGCATTTTATCTAAAGTGATTAAATCTTGGGCAGACCATCTGAATTTAACATCTTCAATTCCAAAGGTTTCTTCACCAAAGAGCTTTAAATTTTCATAAAAACTCATTGTACGAGTTTCAACACCAGTTTTATGACTTTCCCCACCAATTAGTACTAATTCTTCATTATTATATTTAAATGATCTTAGTGATCTTTTTGGATTTTCCGCACTTATGTACATGCCTCCTGGATAAGCTGTTTTTACTTTTGCAGCTAGGGCATAGGAACGATCAGCATGTAATTTCGTAAAAAACATTTGATTCCCATCGTAAAAAGGAAAATGGGATGCACTAACAACATGCTTACATTTAATTTTTCTTCCACTTTGAGTGACTACAACTGGACAGTTGCCGGTTTCAACATCAATGACTACAGTTTCTTCATAAATCTTTAATCCATTTTCAATTGAGGCTTTTAATAAATGAATCAAGTATTTTAATGGATGAAACTGTGCCTGATCCCTCATTGTAATCGAATATTTTGTATCAAAAGGTAATAATGTTTTTACTGCTCCAAATGAGTCAATTCCTAACTTTTCGTAAGCTTTTAACTCATTTTCTAGATTTCTTACATAATCATCTGAAGTCGTATAAATTGTTGCATCTTGGGTCTCATAATTACATTCTATCTGGTTATCATTCGTATATTTCCGAATAAAATCCATTGCATTTTTAGTAGAATGATAAAAGATTTTTGTCTTTTCTAATCCAAAATGTTGAATTAGTTCATCATAAATTAAATCATGCTGAGCCGTTACTTTTGCTGTCGTATGACCAGTTGTTCCATTTATAATTTTATTCGCTTCAAGTAAAGCAACCTTCATTCCCGCTTGCGTTAAAAAATATGCGGTTGAAATTCCCGTTATTCCGGCACCAACGATTACTGCATCAAACTCTTCGCCATCGTTATATGGTTCAAAAGTAGGGATATTTAGTCCACTTCTCCATATTGGCTTTGAGTGTTTCGGCAAGCCATTATAATCAATCTTTTCATTCATCTTTGAATACCTCCATTTTGGTTATGTGGTTATTATTACCAAATTGATGAATGTTCATTAATCTAACTTTTTAATACTACAAATTAGTAAATATTGTTAAAATGGAGATAATGATGAATGCTCATCTAACAAAGTAAAAAAATAGTTAATAATTAGTAAAGAGGGTAATGTACATGGCTTATAGAATTAAAGACACTTTAATTTCCGAAACAGATTTAAGAAATAGAGTAAAATCACTTGCTAAACAAATTGAACATGACTTTAATAACGAACCCCTTATCCTTGTAGTTGTATTAAAAGGATCTTTTGTATTTGCAGCTGATTTAGTTCGTGAAATGAAGAGTAATATTAATGTAGACTTTATTTCTGTCTCCAGTTATAGTAACCAAACTGAATCAACTGGAAAAGTCCGACTTCTAAAGGATTTAGATGAGAATATCACAGATAAAAACGTGGTGGTAATTGAAGATATCATTGATAGTGGTCTAACTTTACACTTTTTACGCGATCATCTTCAAATGCATAAGCCAAAATCGATTAAGATTTGTACTTTATTAGATAAACCTGAAAGAAGAAAAATCGATTTACCGGTTGATTATGTAGGTTTTGTCATTCCAGATGAGTTTATCGTTGGTTATGGAATTGATTATGCGCAGCAGTATCGAAATCTACCGTATATCGCAACTGTAGAAGAATATTAATTTTAAAAAAACATGCCGATTGATTTTTAATCAAACGGCTTTTTAATTTATTCCTTGTTAACTTTTTTATTAATTAAGTTTATTATTAAGTTTCGATCCTCCGGAAAACTAAGCTCTAATTCAAGAATTTCCTCTGTTGATTTCCAAGCAATTTCATATATTAATTGATCAGGGTCTTGGATCTTAGCATAACCTCCAATAATTCTAACCTCAAAATAATGTACTTCTACTTGAAAACCATACGAGATATCTTCTTTAATAAACAATTGCTCCATTACTTCAACTTCATATCCTGTTTCTTCGAGAACCTCTCTTTTACAACACTCATCAAGCGACTCATTTTTTTCTAAACCGCCTGATGGAACAGCCCAAAGCTTTTTTTCATCAGGTTTTCCTTGAAGAACCATTAAAATCTGCCCTTTACGATTAATACAAATACCCGCTGCCCCAATCCATTTCTCCATGAAAAGCCACCTCTTTTAGTTACTTTATATAACTTAGCTATTCAATCATTTAATGTATTATCCGGCCTGAAAATGATTGACTTAACAATTTCGCCCTTTTGATATTTATATAATTTCTTGGGAAAAATAAATCAAAATAATTAAACGGGGTGAATTTATGAATCGCAAATTTCTACTCTCTTTCTTGATCGTTGTTTGTTTAATTTTTCCGAACTTTAGTTACGCCGAAACGACTACTAACTCATTAAAAATTGCGTTTATTCGCGATGGATATGTTTGGATAAAATTAAATAATAAAGAGGAAAAAATAACAAAAGCAAAAGGGGTTTATTCGAATCAACCCGAGTGGTCATTTAATGGAAATTACTTAATGTACCAAAAAGAAATACCAACTGGTCCTACAGCATCTTATCCTACTCGCTCAGAAATATGGATTTATAATATGAAAACAAAAAAAGAACAAAGGATTATTTCCGATGGTGAGAATCCTAAATGGTCCCCTACTAAAAATATTTTTGCTTTTCTAGATAGTGGTGTGTTGAATGTCTCTGATTTTAAAAATTTTTACAATATTGCACTAGGTGTGGATGATTATAATTGGATTCCAAATGGTAAGGGCTTTATAGCTTCATCACCCGCAGCACTAAATCCGGGCGGTTGGACAAATCCAGTTTTATATAAAATCACCTTACCAAAGGATTTAAAAAATATTACTAGCGTAACAAACAATGTTAAACAATTTTTTGTTGTTCCAAAAACTCTAACAAAAGGCAATACTTCCATTCCGTCTATAAATGCGTCAACATTTCAATTTTCACCTGATCAAAAATGGATCTCTTTTATTGTTAATCCAACAGCTTCTTGGTCTATGGATAGTGACATGCTTTGTATCATTTCTTCAGATGGAAAGGTTTTTGAAGTTCAAGCTGAAATTATTTTACATTTAGATAATCCAAAATGGGCTCAAACTAAAAATATATTAGGATACATTGCAGGTGGGGGCAGATTAGTTTTCGGATACAAAAATAAAAAGATGAATATTACTGAAATGCCAGCATTTACATCCACAAATATAACACCACCACATTTTGCTGAATTAGGATTTACATGGTGTGATGATACATCGATCGTTGTTTCAAGAGTAAAAGAAAGTGAGTGGTCAAATGATGAAAAGAAACGACCTAAACCATCATTAAATGTGATTAATCTTACTACTCATAAACAATTAAAAATAACTAGTCCACCAATTGGAAAAGGAGATTATAACCCAGTCTACTCTAAGTCTTCCAATAAAATAACATGGACTAGAAAAGGCGAATTAGATGTTGTCGGTAATGTATGGATCGCCAATTTGGATGGTAGTAAACCTAAAATTTTATTAAAAAATGTTAGTTCATATTCTATTTTTGAGCGTAAATAAAGGATGAATTAGTTTCATCCTTTTTCTATTTCAAGACCATTAACGAAGCAATCATTTTGTAAAACTGGAACTACTTTAAAACGGTTTAACTGACTACAATGCGTAACATCATCTTCAAAGCCCCTCTTTCTTAACTCTCTTCCACTTCCACATTCCCAAATCAATTCTTTAATTTTATGTTTCGAATGAAGAAACGCACCAATACAGACTTCCGCTTCAGGTGATTTCGTTCCTTCTAACTCTGCTAAAATTGCTCCTGCTCCTAAATAATCTTCAATTGAAGGTCGAAGTGCGTCCTCATTTTCATGTAAATCATTCCAAACCTCACCGCACGGAATGACTGTTATATTAACATTGTTTTCGTTTTTTAGGCGATTAGCCAAACTTGCAACCGAAGATGCATTAAGTAAAGAACCAATTAATAACGCGGGCACCTTTGAAGCGATCCATGAACAAAATGCCCCATTTAATGAACATAAAACGAATTTATTATTGGCATGACTTTTAGTAAATGAGACCGGGGAGAGAGTTGCTTTCCCTAAACTAGCCGCTTCATTTCTTCCTAAAATATACTCCGCTCCGATCTTTTTAGCATAAGCTTTCCCATCTAAATTTGGTGGATATGGGTAGACGATTGCGTTTTGAACTACTGCTGAAACAACAGTCGATGAAAAACTAAGAACATCAACAATAATTGTGATATCCCCTCTTTCCGCTGCTTCCCTAGCCCCCCTTTTTCCCCACTCGACACGGCATTCATAATTAGATTGATTGAACATTTATCCACCCCCTTTATTAACTTTTAAAATCGTCATCCATAGAAAAAGCAATACTCTTTATTAGTATTGCATCAGTGAGAAGACAAAGTTAAACAAATTGATTTCCCGACTGATTGCAAGCGCTTGTCATTCGAGGCACAAAGTCTGGTGAGAAGCGGAGTTACCCTAGACGGTAATGAGCACTGCTCAACTGGCAAAGTAACGAAGAAAGCGAGCGTTTGTCGGGCAGTCTGAAACGTTTAACGATATGTAACTTCTGTAAAGACTAAACTATTTTTAGTAGTATTCATCGGCTCATTAGGATAATAGAACGCTAAGTTATTTACTTTCT
Source organism: Bacillus sp. FJAT-25509 (assembly GCF_001420605.1). Lineage (GTDB taxonomy): Bacteria > Bacillota > Bacilli > Bacillales > Bacillaceae_G > Gottfriedia. The sequence goes on along the minus strand of NZ_LJIZ01000019.1, from coordinate 137,997 downwards.
TACTTTTTTATTCAGGAAAAGAGCACACACCTAAACGATTTCCTTCTAAATCTTTAAATTCAAACCATTTAAACGTTCCATCTTCATTCAATTGCTCTAATTCTACATCGTGTTCTTTTAAATGACTATAAGCTTGTTCGATATTTGGAGTATAAAAATTAAAACTCATATGCGTATTCAGATTTTCTACTTGATTTGTTTTTCTCACAAGCGTTAATGGTGTTTCCCCAATATTTAATGCAGCATATCCATTTATCGGATCGTTCCATCTAATCGTAAAACCCAATACCGAGCAATACCAATCTACTGCTTTCTCAAAATCAGTTACTTGCAGAAAAACTGTATCAATTCTTTTAAAATGCTCTGACATAGCTAAGTCCTCCTTTTTTACTACCTACTATTTATTCAACATTTGTAAACTATTTCCTTTTATAATTTCATGCTTAAAATAAAGGGATTTCATTATAAATAGTCAATTATTTATAAATATTGAAACTAAACATTGGAGGAGAAATTTTGATTAAAATCGTTAAGGTAAAAAAAGAAGAGGAATCAAAATTACACAATTTAATGCAATTTTATATTTATGAATTCACTAAATATCTTCCTGAAATTAAACTTGGAGAAAATGGATTTTTTCATAAGTTTAACTTGGAAAAATACTGGCAGGAACAAGATTATCACGCTTTTTTTGTGTTGTATAAAGAAGAATTAATCGGCTTCGCTTTAATTGAAACTACATCAGAATCCACTTCAAATTGTATAGAAGAGTTTTTTATAATTGAAAAATATAAAGGGCATGGTTTTGGCAAAAAAGTAGCAATAGAACTTTTCAATCTGTTTCCTGGAAAATGGAGTATCTCACAAATTGAAAAAAATGAACCTGCTAAAGCTTTTTGGAGAAATGTAATTCATTATTATACAAAAGGAAACTTTACTGAAAGAGTAGATGAGAATAAAAAGACAATTCAAGAGTTTGATACGTATGAAATTATAGAAAATTAATTTAAGTGGTTTATGAGGTAGTACATAGGATATATGTTGATTTTTACTTCCTCATAACGGTTTCACGAGGTAGTATATTGGCTTAATGTTGATTTTTACTTCCTCATAACGGGTTCATGAGGTAGCATATTAGCTGAATGCTGATTTTTACTTCCTCATAACGGGTTCATGGGGTAGTATATTGGCTTAATATTGATATGTACTTCCTCCTAACGGGTTTATGAGGTAGTACATAGGATATATGTTGATATTTACTTCCTCATAACGGGTTCATGAGGTAGTATATTGGCTTAATGTTGATTTTTACTTCCTCATAACGGGTTCATGAGGTAGCATATTAGCTGAATGCTGATTTTTACTTCCTCATAACGGGTTCATGATAGTATATTGGCTTAATGTTGATTTTTACTACCTCATAACGGGTTCATGAGGTAGTATATTGGCTTAATGTTGATTTTTACTTCCTCATAGCGGGTTCATGGGGTAGTATATTGGCTAAATATTGAAAATCACTTACTCATAAATAGTACATTACCAATTTAAAGCCACCATATAGGTGGCTTTATTTTGTAATATAGTTAGAATTAATTTGCTTTGAAATTATAAAGTGGTTTAATGACTTTAATAACATCAATCGCATCCTTAGTATTTTCAATGATTTCTTTCATTTCCTTATATGCCATTGGACTTTCATCTAGTGTACTCTCTAAAACTGAAGTACTCCAAACATCCTTCATTGTTTCTTTAAACTCATCAAGTGAAAGAGTTGCCTTTGCCTTTGTGCGACTGAGAATTCGACCTGCACCATGAGGAGCCGAGTAATTCCAATCTGGATTTCCTTTTCCGATTGCAATCAAACTACCATCTCGCATGTTGATCGGAATCAATACTTTCTCACCTTTTTGAGCAGAAATTGCCCCTTTACGCAGAATCATATTTTCGATATCAATATAATTATGAACAGTTGTAAATTGTTCAACCACTGTTAAATTCATATTCTTTATGATTTCATCCATCATTGCCTTACGGTTCCATAAGGCATATTCTTGGGCAATCGCCATATCGTGCATATATCGATCAAACCAAACTCCTTCTAAATACGCTAGATCCTTTGGAATATATAGCGAAGGAAGGTTTTTTAATGCAGCTTCAATTTCTTTTTCACGTCCTTCATCTCTTAATTGCTGAATGACTTTTGAACGATTTTCGGACTGGCTCTTTAATAATTCATACGCCTTTTTCTGATAAAATTCCGCTACAACTTTACCTAAATTTCGGCTTCCGGAATGTATAACAAAATAAATATTTCCGTCCTCATCAGAATTGCACTCAATAAAATGATTTCCACCACCAAGTGAGCCCAAGCTAAGCTTTGTTCTTGTTTCATTTAATTCTTTAAAGCAGTACAGCTGTGAAAAATCAATTTTCTTCACAAAATCATGCTTATTATTTCGAATTGAAAACCCTGATGGAACATGTTTACGAATGACAGCATCTAGTTTTTGAAAATCGATATCTTTTTGTGAAACTCTTATTGTTTCCATTCCGCAACCTATATCGTACGTTAACCTCTAATTTCCTAGAGAGTGGACTATACCTTCTCTACAGTCATCGGAGTATGCAGCTCCTTATGTAGGCTCGCCGTGTTAACTATTCCATCCGAGATTAGCAAGTAGAATAATTCTGCACAATCGTCTGCTAACAACGTGCAAGTCTCTGAACCATTTGATTATGTCACCATAACCTCTGGCTGCTGATTGCCCTCGACTATATTTTACGTTAGGGTTTCCAGCAATTGAGCGAGTTTTTTAACGTTGGAGCCGTTTTAGTTAACCCCAACGAGATTTGGAACGATTTTATCTTGAATCGTCATTGTCGTTCCAATCGTGCATCCCTTACCTGCATGAGTATCTGGCATAATTCTAATTTTAGAACTTTTCACGAACTCTTGATTACATAGTTCAATAATTTGCCCAATTGCTCCTTGTTCCACATTATCTGTAAATATTTTAGCTTCATTAAATGAGCCTTTAACTGTAAGCATTGTCTTCTCCTTCAAGTTAGTTTTATTTTAAGGCCTGACTTTATTAAACTATTTTAAAGCATTTGATAATAGTTCTTAAAGATTCTATTTTATTGATTTTCTAAATTTAATGAATACGAAAGAAATTCTTGATCAACTTGATAGCCATTTTTTTCATATAATGCTTGTGCCGATTTATTATCAATCGCAGTTTGTAAATCCAATGCTTTTGCGTTCGATTCGATTGCAAATTTCTTTGCTGCATTTAACAGCAATTGAGCTACTCCTTTTTGCCTTGCTGTTTCGGTTACATATAAATCATTTAAAATCCATAACTTTTTCATTGATACTGAAGAAAATGAAGGATATAACTGAGTAAATCCTATAGATTGATTTTCTTCTTTCACAAGAAAAATAACAGAATCTTGTGTTTTAATTCTCTCGGTTATAAAATCAATCGCTCCAATTAAATTACTTTCTTGTTTATAAAACATTCTGTACTGATCAAATAAATTCGCTACTTCTGAAATATGCTCTAATTTTGCACGAACTACTTCCATCATGTCACCTCTTCTAACTGTTAATTAATCTATCTAGTTAGTTCGGTACATTTCATTAATTTCCTCTAATCAATACAAAGGTTATAAAACCTACGAAAAATAGTAATTTTTAATTGTAAAGTTAATAATATAAAAATGATCTATTAAATTTCCAAAATTTAGGTTTTCATCTGAATTAACTTATAATAATATTGTAGATGAAAAACTAATTTAATTTTTTCTATTATGTGAAAAAATTAACATTCTTATTATTTGGGGTGATTAATAAATGGATAAAAAAGCGCTCATTATTATTGATTATACGAATGACTTTGTAGCTGATGCTGGTTCATTAACTTGTGGTAAACCTGCGCAAGTTATTGAGCAAAGCATTCTTCAATTAACTAAAAATTTCATAGAAAATCAAGATTATGTTGTATTTGCAGTAGACGTCCATGATGAGAATGATCCGTTTCATCCCGAAACAAAATTATTCCCACCTCATAATATTAGACATACTAAAGGAAGAGATTTATATGGTGGATTAATGGGCTTATACAATTCATCAAAGGGCAATTCAACTGTTCAATGGCTCGATAAAACTCGTTACTCCGCTTTTGCCGGAACAGACCTTGAGATAAAACTAAATGAAAGAGGCATAAACGAACTTCATTTAATAGGAGTTTGCACTGATATTTGTGTATTACATACCGCGGTCGATGCTTATAATAAGGGGTATAAAATAGTCGTTCACCAGCAGGCTGTTGCAAGCTTTAATGCAGCTGGGCATGAATGGGCTTTAAGTCATTTCAAAAATACTTTAGGGGCGGAAATAAGATGAATTACAACTTTCAAGATGATAGCCTTGCACTTCATACAGACCTTTATCAAATTAATATGGCCGAAACTTATTGGGGAGACAATATTCACAATAAAAATGCCATTTTTGAACTTTATTTTCGTAAACTCCCATTTGGAAATGGATATGCAATCTTTGCAGGTTTAGAAAAAATAATCAGTTATCTGCAGAATTTTAAATTTAGTAGTTCAGATCTTGACTATTTAAAAGAAGAACTAGGATATAAGGATGAATATATTCAATTTTTGTCTGGTGTAAAATTCACAGGTTCAATTAGATCAATTCAAGAAGGCGAATTAGTATTTGGGAATGAACCAATTTTAAGAGTTGAGGCCCCACTTCTAGAGGCGCAATTAATTGAAACTGCGTTATTAAACATCGTTAATTATCAAACATTAATTGCTACGAAAGCTTCACGAATTAAACATATCGTTGGTACTGATACGTTAATGGAATTTGGAACAAGACGTGCTCAAGAATTTGATGCTGCCATTTGGGGAGCAAGAGCCGCTTATATTGGTGGATTCCATGCGACTAGTAATGTTCGTGCTGGTAAACTATTTAACATTCCTGTTTCAGGTACACATGCACATGCGCTCGTGCAAGCATATCGAGATGAATACATAGCTTTCAAAAAATATGCGGATCGTCATTATAACTGTACATTCCTAGTTGATACATACGATACACTAAAAAGTGGAGTGCCTAATGCGATTAAAGTCGCAAAAGAACTAGGTGATAAAATTAACTTTGCAGCCATCAGACTAGATAGTGGTGACTTAGCCTATTTATCGAAAGAAGCTAGAAAAATGCTCGATGAAGCTGGTTTCGTAAATACAAAAATTGTTGCTTCGAATGATTTAGATGAATATACAATTTTAAATTTAAAATCGCAAGGAGCAAAAATTGATTCTTGGGGAATAGGAACAAAACTTATTACAGCATATGATCAACCGGCCCTTGGAGCTGTTTATAAATTAGTAAGTATTGAAGATGAAAATGGGAAAATGATCGATACAATAAAAATTTCTCAAAACCCTGAAAAAGTAACAACTCCTGGACTAAAGAAATTGTATCGAATTATTAATACAGTGAACCATCACGCTGAGGCTGATTATATTGCCCTTGAAGATGAAGATCCAGGGTCTGAGGAAAAAATAAAGTTATTCCACCCAATCCATCCATATATCAGTAAGTTTGTAACTAATTTTGAAGCTAGAGAACTTCATCACCAAATCTTTACTAAAGGTGAATTAGTCTACAAAGTTCCTGCAATTAAAGACATTCAGGATTTTGCTGAAAACAACTTAAGTGTACTTTGGGAAGAATACAAACGTGCATTAAACCCTGAAGAATATCCAGTAGACTTAAGTCAAAAATGTTGGGATAACAAAATGGAAAAAATAGCAGAAGCTAGAAAGAAAACAGAGGAAATGAAAAATGGCTAAAATTGGGATTTATGGCAGTTCGTTTGATCCGATTACAAACGTTCATTTATGGACTGCAAGTACGATTGCTCATCGTTGTCAATTAGACAAAGTTATCTTTTTACCATGCTCTTCAAAAAGAAGAGATAAACAATTACATAATACTGATGAACATCGTTGGAATATGTTAAAACTGGCAATTCAAAACAACTCAAAGTTTATTGCAGACGATTATGAAATGAGTAAAGAGGCTTGGGAAGTTTTCACTTACTATACAATGAACCATTTTAAAGCGAAATACAGTGAAGATGAAGTTTATTTCATAATGGGAGCTGATCTCCTAGAAGATATTGCAGAAGGAAAATGGAAATACGGGGACCAATTAGTTTCCGAAAATAAATTCATTGTAATGGCTCGTGATGGAATTGATATGTTAAAAACCATCTCTCGTTCTCCCTTATTAAGAAACAATGATAACGGTTCAAGATTTCATCTAATTGATAAAGGATTAGCGATGGAAATTAGTTCAACATATATCCGAGAAGAGTTTGCAAAAGGTGGCGAGCCAAGATATTTATTACCTGAGGATTGCTACGCTTATATAAAAAAATACAATCTGTATCAAAAGGAGAATGAAGATTGAACAGTTTACAAAAAGAAATTGTCGAAGAAATGAAAGTAAAGCCAGTTATCGATCCTAAAGAGGAAGTAAGAATAAGTGTTGATTTCCTAAAAAGCTATCTTAAAAAACACCCTTTTTTAAATGGATTTGTATTAGGTATTTCAGGTGGTCAAGATTCAACTTTAACTGGTAAGCTTGCACAAATCGCAATAGATGAATTAAATAGTGAGCAATCAGAAAAAAACTATCTATTTATCGCAATTCGATTACCATATGGCGTTCAAATGGACGAAGAGGACTGCCAGGAAGCGTTAAAGTTTATCCAACCAACTAAGACCTACACAGTGAATATTAAAGCTGCTGTAGATGCTAGTGTTAACACATTAAAAGATATTGGCGTAGACCTTACTGATTTTGCAAAAGGTAATGAAAAGGCTCGTGAAAGAATGAAAGCTCAATATAGCATTGCTGCTATGAATGGGTGTGTTGTCTTAGGCACTGACCATTCCGCTGAGGCTGTTACTGGTTTTTACACTAAATATGGCGATGGTGGTTCAGACCTTTGTCCGATCTTCCGTCTAAATAAACGACAAGGAAAGATGCTGCTAAAAGAATTAAATTGTCCACCAAAGCTTTATGAAAAAGTTCCGACTGCTGACCTTGAAGAGGATCGTCCTCAATTAGCAGATGAAGTCGCACTTGGTGTTACATACGATGATATCGATGATTACTTAGAAGGCAAAGAAATTAATAGTGACTCTCAAGCAAAAATCGAATCATGGTTTAATAAATCAAGACATAAGAGACAAATGCCTTACACTGTTTTTGATAAATTTTAATACATTTCAGACAGCCCGAAAAAGCTACCTATTTTGGTAGCTTTTTCACTTTTGTGCTCAATAAATGGATATGAAAGTTAAAATTGGACAACGTAATAATACAGTCATCAAGAAAGGAATGTTCATATTATGTGGATTTTATTTTTTATTCTTTTAATCTTATGGGTATTAGGTTTTTTTACTTTCCATATCGCAGGCGGTCTAATTCATATTCTATTAATTATCGCAATTATTGTATTTATCGTTAACCTATTTAGACGTAAAAAGTAGCAAATTTTTAGGGGAATTTTCTACAAACCGAGAGCTTTGATTTTTCAAGCTCTTTTTCTTATGCCATTTCTATTCCTAATCCTGCTTTTAACCTCTTCTATATTCTTCTATTTTTGAATAAACTTCTATGAATGTCATAAATATAGAGGAGCGAAATTATGCCAGTTAGTATGGAGCCTCCTATATCAATGGAAATAATGCTTCAAACAATTCGTACAGGACTACCAAAAACACTTGAGCCTAAAAATATTATTATTGTAGGTGCTGGGATATCAGGTTTAGTAGCTGCTTCACTTTTAAAAGGAGCAGGACATGAAGTAACAGTTCTCGAAGGAAATGATCGAATTGGTGGTCGTATTTTTACTAATCGTAATTTTTATGCAGGACAGTATATGGAAAATGGTGCAATGCGATTACCATCTATTCACTTGCTTGTTTTAGAATATATTAAGAAATTTAACCTCCCTTTAGAAGAATTCATTAATAGTACTCCAAACGATATTATATACGTAAACAATGTAAGAACCATTCAAAAGCTGTATGAAGAAAATCCCGACATTCTTAACTTCCCTACTTCACCATCTGAAAAAGGTAAAACAGCTGAATATTTGGCTCAATACGCCATGCAACCTGTAACTGACTTTATTAAAAAGAATCCAAAAAAGAATTGGGAAATCGTTATTAAATTACTTGATCGTTATTCAATGGAATATTATTTAAAATACAATCCATATGGTAGAACATTATCAGTTGGAGCCATTGATATGATTAAGGTTATGCTTGGGATGGAAGGCTTTCCTGAGCTTTCATTCACTGCCTTACTTCGAGAAGTAATGATTCTATTTACTCCTGGACTAAAATTTTATGAAATAAAAGGTGGAAATGATCACTTACCGTATTCATTCCTACCTGAATTAAAAGAAAATATTTTTTTAAATCAAAAAATGAAAAAAATTGAACAACACGATTCTTCTGTAACGATTCATACAGAGGATACACAAACCTCGCAGGCATATACTGTAACTGGAGACTTAGCCATCATTACCATACCTTTTTCTTTACTAAACTTCGTTGAAATCATTCCACGCGATTTATTTTCTTATAACAAATATAAAGCAATTCGACAATTACATTATGTTCCTTCGACTAAAATTGGATTACAATTTAAAACTAGATTTTGGGAGAAAACAGGTAATATTGGTGGAAAAATGATTTCTGATTTACCTGTTCGTTATTCCTATTTCCCAAGCCAATCCGTTGGCTCAGAGGGCCCAGGCGTCATATTAGCTAGCTATACATGGGAAGATAATGCATCAATTTGGGATAGCTTAACTGAAAAAGAACAAATAGAGAATGCGCTAGAAGATTTATCCAGAATTTACGGTAAAGAAATATATAATGAGTTTATTACTGGTAATACATTTAGTTGGTCAGAAAATCCTTTTTCAGGTGGAGCTTTTGCTATTTTCAAACCTGACCAGCAAACAGAGATTGCTCCATATATTTCAACTCCAGAAGGACTAATCCATTTCGCTGGTGATCACACTTCTACAGCGCCAGGTTGGATTCAAGGCGCAATCGAATCTGGAATAAGGGTGGCTTATGAGGTTAACGATTTACCTAAATCAACGGCAAATGAGAATTTTGAGGCACATAATCAAGGGTAACCATCAGAGTTTTGGATTTCTAACCTTAGAAAGTGAGCATTATGGCTTTATGTACAAAATACTATGGCCAATTAATTGAACCACTTATACCAAACGCAATTCAAGAAAAACATAAAACCCACAAGGAACATAACCTTGTGGGATTTCATTATAATTTTATCCAATTTTCAAATAACCTACTGAAGGAACGAAAGAATATCCTTGATTTATAACCATATCTGTTATTTCTGTCGTTTCAGTATCTCTGACTTGATGAAACAATTTATATTTTATTGATTTTACTTTCTTTCCTCTTAAGACATTATTTAAATAAATTAACTCAATTTCTAAAAAAGGTATTCTGTACTTTAAATTATTCGTGATTCTATTTGTGATTAGTTCATTAAACTCAATATCGGCATTATTAACAGAATTTATTTTCATATCCCCTACTAATTTATTCTGTTTATCAGTAAACTCACTAATAATATATTCGATTTCCACTTTTGATAGGGAACGAGTTTCTTTTAATGGCAATGTAACTTGATTTGTTTTTTCTTTACTAAATAGTCGTTTAAAAAATTTAATCATAGTCCCGTCCTCTTCAATTTTTCTTATTTATATTTTGTCATGATTAAACAAGATTGTAAAAATAATTTTTTAGGCACTAATACTATTCTATTATTAAACCGAAAATCCTTTGTAGAATTGCTGCTCTTTTAAAATTTTTAAGACAAAACTTAATAATTCCAAGACTCAGGGATTTAATTCGAAAATAACAGACCTAATCAGATAAAAAACACCTAGTAATAGGTGTTTTTACTCTGTTTCACACGCATAATTATCATGATCACGATCCAGTTGTGCTTGGTACGCTTTATTCCCTTTTGGTACTCCATTTGGATAGATTTTTCTTAAGTCCGTGCAATTTTTAAAATACTGTTTATTATTTTTAGACGAATTATTCGTTTTTGTTTGATTGGTTTTATTTTTGCTCCAAAAACCAACACCCAGCTGCTTAGCAGTTGCTTGTAAGCTTCTTAGCTCTGCTTCATAGGAATAATTACCATAATCTTGAACTACTCACCACTTAACACCTTTACTGGTTGTTTGAAGTGGGAGATTCTTGGGAACTGAGCATACTTGCAAGTGTTATTTCTTTGCCAGCAGAGGTTTCTCATATTTGCCAAGCTATCCCCGTAGATTCCTACGGTTCTATGGTTATTTATGCCAAAGCCAATGCTCGTAAGCCTTCAGCTAGGATATTTTTACTGGCATTTATATCTCGATCGTGATGTTGATGGCAAATAGGACAGGTCCATTCCCTGATTGCAAGAGATTTCTTGCAATCTTGGTACCCACAATCAGAACATATTTGGCTGGATGGAAACCATTTACTTACTTTCATGATTGTTTTACCATACCATGTAGCTTTGTATTCTAATTTAGATACAAATGCAGACCATGATACATCAGAGATAGATTTGGCTAATTTGTGATTACGTAACATTCCCTTAATTTTCAAGGTTTCAATACAGATTATATCGTGGTTTTTGATGATTTCTGTACTCAACTTGTTAAGGAAATCGTCACGTTGATTCAATACTCTTTCGTGTAATCTAGCGACTTTTCGTTTTTGTTTCTGATAGTTTTTTGCATCAAAAAGATTAACCCCATTCTTTTTAGCATGTAACGCACGTCTTGAAAGTTTCCGCTGTTCACGTTTTAGTTTCTTTTCCATTTTGGCAGTAAATTTATTGTTGTCAATTTTTCTTCCGTCAGACAAAATGGCAAAATCAGTAATGCCTAAGTCGATACCAATCGATGATTCAGCTTTCACCAGTGGTAGTACGTCTACTTCTGCAAGAATGGATACAAAGTATTTACCACTCGGAGTACGTCTAACGGTCGCATTTAAAACACGACCATGTACTTCACGACTTTTAGCAAAGCGAACAAGACCAAGTTTAGGGAGTTTTATTTTGTTTTCGACAACGGCAATATTTCCATTCGTTTCTTTTGTTGTATAGGATTGAACTTGATTCTTTTTAGACTTAAAGCGTGGTGCGTTATTCTGCTTGTTGAAGAATCGTGAATAAGAATCGCTAAGGCTTTTCAGTGAGGATTGAAGAGCAATGCTGTCAACTTCTTTTAGCCATATTAACTCTTTTTTCAACTGTGTTAATTCAGCAGAACAAGAATTGTATGTTAATCTTTTGCCAGTTTCTTTGTATGCATCTTTCCATTGACCTAAAAAGCGATTGAATATAAAACGACTACATCCGATTGTTTTAACAATTAGGGTTTCCTGTTCTTTAGTTGGATAGATATGGAATTTATATGCTTTATTGACTAGCATTGTTTTCACCTCACTTCATTACAACTAACACAAGATGGTAATATATTAAGAATACAGATTATCGCTATCTAAAATAATTGTAACCTCAGCCCTTATCTTACTTAAGACTGAATAGATCATTGAGATATGAAACGGGCAACAAAAAAAGCCTTTAAGCATACGCCTAACCGACATTCAACTACCACCTATTACTGGTGATGTTATCACACCTGCACGTAATTGAGGAAGGAGTCTTCTTTCGGAAAATGATAAAATAAGTCTTTTCATGCTTTTCCCCCAATTATTCTTGTTACAACATTATTTTAACAATAAATACCAATCATGTATCGAAATTTAGGGGGATTTTTCAATTTTAGTGAACTTTACTTTGTATTATGTATTTAGGAATATAATGATCTCCATAAATAAAACGTTACGTAAGCCTCCCAGCCCTTCCATTTTGTAGCCATCTTCTTAATTTCTTCAATTGAAGGTTTTTTCTCTAATGATAGTTGATTTTTTAATGCATTATGTATTCCTACATCGGCAATTGGAAACGCAGATTTCTCTTGTAAACATTTCATCAAAACGTAATCAGCAGTCCAGTTCCCAACTCCTCTAATTTCTAATAACTTATTTAACTTTTTCTCGTATGAAATTAAACGATTGAGAGATTCTTTTGAAATGAATCCTTCTGTCATTAATTTTGCAATCCCAATCACATATTCCGCTTTTCGTGTTGTAAATTTCAGACTAGTTAAATCAGAAACTTCAAGTTTGGATATTACATCTGGAGTTGGAAATAGCCAAAAAATTTCATCATTCCATCTAAAGCTTTCTCCATATTTTTCAACAAAGCTTCTTTTCAGAGAAAACGCAAATGACAGATTGATTTGTTGCCCCATAATTGCCCATGTAAATGCTTCAAATAAATCCGGAATTCCAATTATGCGAAGGCCAAAATGCTGTTCAATTAGCAACTGTAGCATTTGATTCTCTTTACTTAATTGATAGAATTCGGTTAGGTCTCTGTTTAAATCAAATAATTCCCATATAAAGGCTGCTGAAGCTACTTTTATTTCTTCATTTGGATTTTGGTCTGGAAATTCAATTAATAATTGGTTATGTGCACTACTTACTTTTAGTAAAATTAATCTATTTTCTATTTTAATAAGTTTAAAAAAATATTCCCCATTAACTTGATGGACTACCTCATTTTTTGATCTTGCCAAAAATACTAAGCATTCTTTAAAACTAAAATCTTTTGGTGTTAAGATGGATACTGAATTCTTATTTTTATCTAATACAAGTGATTCATTGAATTCTTTATACATATTAATCACCTCTTTCCACTAGGTTAGTCATTCAAAAAGTATATACTTGAAGTTTTTTCGTTAGTTGAATTTCATTGAATAACGTTTCATAAATTAACAGTTTCCCTATCTTGCTGTACGGACTTACCCCTCTGTGATAGATAACTATGTAAAATCATGCCAATCATTATAATAACCATTCCAAACCAAGAAATAATTGATGGAGATGCTGATGATAAGAAGATCATTTCACCAATTACCGTGAATAATACTTCCATGGATTGGGTTGCTTCTACTGCACCTAATTTTTGCATATTTCCCCTTACTAAATCAGTAGCTTGAAAAAATAATACAGTAGCAATTACTCCCGATGAGATCGCTACCATTAATGATTGTGATACTTGGTTTTGACTTGGTAGTCCTACAGTATATAAACCATAGATTGATAGGATGATCCAAAACGGTAAACTTGCTAAAGTCATTCCTAAAACGCGTTGATATACATCCAGCTTACCATCACATATTTCCATCATTTTCCGATTGCCAAGTGGGTATGCAAATGAGGCAATAATAACTGGTAAAATACCTGTTAAAACTGTTGAAATAGCTATTTTTGTAGCTAACTCAACTTGCATTAATAAAATACCAAATATGATTAGTAAAGACATTCCCAATCCTTTAAAAGGAATTTTCCCACGTACCTTTCGGGTTCCATTTGATGTTTGAACTGATATGAAGAAAAATGGTGCTAATAGAGACCCAGATAAAATCGTTATCTGCCATGAACTAGCTATTAGCCATCCTGGAGAATAAACTGCTGCAAGACATATTGGTGCATAAAATAAACCGAATCCAATTGTTGACCATATAATCCAACTTTTTAATTTCCCTCTCATTTCTTTCAATAAATCATAAAAATTTCTTCTAGCTATTACAATGATCAATAAAAAAGGAACCATAAAAAAGTATCTTAAAGATGCGCTCCAAATCCAACTTCCACCGGATAATTCCATCGAGCGGTTTAAAATAAATGTGATTGAAAAGAAAAATGCCGCTAATACTCCTAATAAAATCGGGCGCATATTACCACCTCTATAACGTTTTCAATTATCTTTTACGATAAAATGATTTTCGGTTGAAACTTCCTTTAGTTTATTTCGCAAAAATTCAGGGTATAATTCAATTTCTTCCAGATTCTCTATCCTTACCCATTTAAAAATTAATCGATTACCTTCCTTACCGTAAAATGATCCATTCATTGTACTAGTAAGCTTATTCTCTGATTTTATTTTATAGTAAAGACCAACTTCGTGAATATCATTTCCTTTATAAGAAAAGAAATTTTCTACTGTCCACATCATCCGATCAATTTCAACTTCAATTCCTAATTCTTCAATAAACTCCCTTTTTAAGCTTAAATGTGATTCCTCATTGAATTGTATTCGCCCACCAGGTAAAGACCAAATTGTGTCAGTTGCTAGTCTATGAATTAAGACATGACCATTTTCAATCCAAATACCCGCAACCCTTAAATTAAATACTCTGTTCTCTGATTTAAATACAACATCCATGATTAATACCTGACCTTACATATTTTGATTAGAGGATTTTTCAACTAAATGTACTCCTCCAACCCACCAGTCTATTCCAACTAAATTCATTCGATTTGTTCTTCCCGTTAGTACGTCTAATCCCCATCTAGTTAAACCAATTTTTGCTTTAGGGTTATGTTGTTTATAACTTGGTAATTCACTGTCACTACTTATTAATGGGTAATCACCTTTCATTAATTCATTTAGAATGGCTGCAAAATATAAATCGCTTAATCCATCATTTGTTCTTTGTCTTACGAGCTTATTAAATAGTTCTGCAAAAGAGTTGATACCTTCATTGATCATTGATAATGCTAAAAATTCTATTTCATTTAATCCATTTTGTTGAGAAGGAAAATATGTCATATGACTTAATAATGCGTGCTTTAAAAACGGAAGCGCATGACATTTTTGAATAAATTCATTCAGTTCATCTAGATTATCTGAACAATAAGCTTTCCATCCAGCACATGCTTCTTCTATTTGTACGTTTGTAATTTCCTGTCTAGTTGGAAGTAATTCAATTAATTGTTCTGTTGATAATTGACCTAATCCGTGAAATGGTACAATGCCTTCATATTCATTTATACTAACCATCGAAATTTTTTGAAATCCTAGTGCCGATAATTCCGATAATAAATAGAGGATCGTCACCTGATCGTATCGATCATGTTCGAACCATAGAACAACTTCCTCAGAACGAGATAGTTCATTTAATAATTGATATTGGCTTTTGCAATTTTCAATAAAAAAACTCAAAGGAATTTGTAGTTTTTGTTCAAAGAATTCTGCTCTTCTTTTATATGTTTCTTCTAAAGTCCAATCTTGATGAAGTGGTCCAAAATCATACATTTCTCTCCATACGACCATATTACCATTTAAAGATTTTAGTTTTCCTCCAACAACATCACCATTTACAATATGATTCATCTATTCATCTACTCTCCCCAATAGTTTAATTAAAAAGAAAATACATTACTTTATAATTGATGTAATGTATGATAACAAGATCATTTAATTAAGTTCTTAATTCTTCTTACCAATCGTAGATTCCTCTTATCTATTTTATTTTTTATCAAAATAAAAAACCACCTATAAATAGGTGGCGAGACATCTTCTTATTAAATAGTTTTTTTAGTCAGATTAGTTTGAATGTCATTGCAACATTTGAATTCTGACCAATAGTCTTTATTTAATCTCTCTTTTTTGTTTTTTTCTACTAGAAGACATCTCAACACCAGTTTCAGATGTTGTAGTCCCTTGACCTTGTACATTTGGTGATCCTAAGCCTACTCTAGATGGATCTTTTTTAGTTTTTCCCATATTAATCACCTCCATCTTTACTTTTTCTAAACTTAAACTTCTTTATTCAAAGAATATTTTTCCTGTAAATTGCCAATCTTATATATCTGAGGAGGTGTTTTTTATGGCTAGAATCGGAGTAGAACAATCTTTAACGAATGTCCAAGAAGCATTACGTTCAGCGGGACATGATGTTGTTGAATTAAAACAGGAATCAGATGCAAATGGTTGCGATTGCTGCGTAGTAACAGGACTTGATTCAAATGTAATGGGAATGCAAAATGTAGCTACACAAGGATCAGTAATCGAGGCAAGTGGCTTAACAGCTGATGAAGTTTGTCAACAAGTTGAAAGTAGATTACAATAACAAATTACAACAAAAGTTATATCTTAAACATTCTAAAAAACTCGCCAATTGGCGAACTTTAAAGTGATGACAAAAAGCGCAGTTGCACTTTTACATAATTCCAAAATATGCAACTACTTCGAGTCCCCTTCGTCGCTTTAAATTTTAGCTTTCTAATGTGCAAAAAAGGGTAAGCCTTGCTCACCCTTTTTTCAAATTATAAATTTAATCCACCGTACAACAAAGCTCCCATTACAATAAAAGCCGGATGAAGCTTTACTTTCTCCATTAATATGTAACTGATCACTGCTAAAAACAAAAACTGTCCAATACCAATTTGAAAATATGAATCATGAAATGAATTATAAGCCATAACGCCAAGTAAAACTGCGATTGTTGGCTTAACGTAAAGAGTCATTCGCTTTACTTGGATCGAATGACGATATTTATACAAAATTCCCATTAAAGTCAGCATGAGGATTAATGACGGTGCAACTGTAGCGAATACAGCCAAAAATGAACCTAGTATACCACCTTCATGGAATCCGATATACCCTGCCATTTTCGTAGCAATCGGTCCAGGTAGAGAATTCCCCATAGCAAGAGCCTCATTAAATTCTTGATGCGTAAGCCATCCTCTTGTGACGACTTCTTTTTGAATAAGAGGAATTGTTGCGGGGCCTCCTCCATACCCTAAAATATTAGCAACAAAAAACGCCCAGAAAATGTTCCAATATATCATTATGCAGACAGTCCTTTTGATTTTTTACCTTCAACTGATTTGGCTGGCTTAACGACCGCAAATAACAGAAGCCCACCAATAATAAATCCTGGATGTATATGAAAATATTGCATTAAAACAAGTCCTACTAAAATATGTCCGATTGTAATAGGCCATTTTAGCCCCTTACCGGAAGCTTCTACAAATTGCCAAGTTAGCACAGCAAGCATGACTCCAACTACTGGGACAATTGCTTTAGTCATTCCTTGCACCCATTTTAGATCTTTAAAAGTTACTAGAGTGGTCAATAAAACAACCATTAAAATAATGGTCGGCAGAATCGTTGCAATTATTGCATTGATCATTCCAATTTTACCGCCTACTTTAAACCCAATGTATCCAGCCATTTTTGTATTAATAGGCCCTGGCAGTGTGTTTCCAATAGCGAGCACATCTCCGAATTCTTCATCAGTCATCCATTTAAAACGTTCAACCACTTCTTTATGTACTAAAGGAATGGTCGATGGTCCACCTCCGTATCCAAGCATGCTGCTCCTAAAAAAGGCGATAAAGATATTTAACTGTTTCATAAAATCCATCCCTTTAGTTTATCTTTCTTTTAGTTTGCAATAAGACAAGAGCACTTCACACAATTGCCACATGTTTTTTTCTTAACTGGATTAGGTTGATTGACCATGTTCATTAAAAGCGAGGACTCCACATTACAAAACGAGCATGTCTCACCAGTTTGAGTTCTTTGAATTCGAGGCATTTCTACTAACTTTAAGGCTTCTTCCATATGTTTGTCGCATACTAACAACATATCATTCACTCCCGCTCTTAAAATTGGATTTTATGGTGTAGATGTCACTTTCTTTTTCGGATGATCTAATTTTCGTTTTTTTACTTCATCTGTTACTTCTTCGTTCCATGAAATCGTTACATCTTCGTCAGTGATGAAAGCTTGGCATCCTAAACGAAACCCTTTGCTTAACCATTCTTCACCAAGCTTTCGACGCTCCTGCACTTTTATATGATCAACAGTCCCCTCTTCAATTTTACAAACGCAGGATCCACAAACGCCTCCACCACATCGATTTGGCAGTTCCCCATCAAATCGAAGAGACATACGTAAAATATTGGAGTTTTCCGGTACTTCTAATACTTTTCCACTAGTAGCAAAATTCAGTTTCGGCATAATTCAAATCCTCCTCTTTACCTCTTTGGTATACAATATACCATATTTATAATTTTCTGACAATATAAAAATTTCATATAATAAGCTATTTTTCTTAATTTATATTACTCTATTTGTTTTTATATACCGGTCTGATATAATATTTTGTATACCAAATACGTCTTAATTTTCAAAAAACGGGGTGATCAATGTGCTTACTATTGGTTTAATTGGATATGGAGCAATCGGACAAGATATCGTCAAATATATAAACGAAGGCAAGGCTGGAGATGTATTATTAAAAGCGGTTCTCGTACGAAGTAAGGATCAATACAAATCGCATATAAGCGATTTATTTTACGACAATGAAGAGGATTTTTTCGGATTGGGATTGGATATTATTATTGAAGCTGCAGGTCATGAAGCTGTCTATAAGTATGGGAAAAGGGCGCTATCTTCTAGTAGTGATTTTATCATCGCTTCTGTAGGTGCCCTAGCAGATGATGCATTATTAGCAGAACTAGAAACTGCTGCAAAACTTACTAATAGCAAGATTATCATCCCTTCTGCGGCAATTGCCGGATTGGTTCGTGTTGCTGCTTCAATGTTACAGAGCGTTGATGAAGTAAAACTTGTAACGAGAAAACCACCGAGTGCTTGGCGAGGAACAATTGCAGAAGAAAAGGTAGATTTAAACACAGTTAAAGAGCCCTTTTGCATTTATAGTGGCGTTGCTAGAGAATCTTCTAAGCTTTTTCCGGAAAGCACAAATGTTTCAGCAACCTTAAGTCTTGCTGGAATCGGATTTGATAAAACAAAAGTTCAAGTTTATGTAGACCCAAGCATAACCAGCAATACACACCAAATTTTCGTAAAGGGATATTTTGGTGAAATGGAAGTGAAGGTGCAAAATATTCCTTCATCTACTAATCCGAAGACGGGATATATTGTAGCAATGAGTATTTGTAATACTTTAAAAAATAGAACGTCTTCTATCGTTATTGGGACCTAGTATTTTCCTTTTACTATTTGTGAAATACGAAACTAAAATAAAAAGCCCCCTTAGTTTAGTCAGTCTAACTAAAGGGGTTTTATTATTTTTTAGAAAAATGATTTTTTCCAGACAAGAAAAGAGATGAAAACATCCACAAACTATTTTATGTCGTTTTTTCTTTTCTTTTTTCTATGTAGTTCATATACGCACGTCTAGAATTTTCGATATGAATTTTCGTTAAATACTCCGACATTTCTATTTCTTTATTTCGTACTGCTTTCATTATTTCAATATGTTCCCTCAATGATTCCTTACGTCTCCCAGGTGTTTCGTACCCCATATTAGCAGACATATGGATATAATCTGTTAAGCCTGATAAAATTTCAAATAGCTTCGGACTTCTTGCTGCCTTATATAGTAGGAGATTCATTTCGATATGCTCGTTCTCAAATGTCTCGTCAGAGTGTTCCTCAATATAAAGAAGCTCTTCGATTTTTTGATCAAACTCTTGTTGAATTTCGTCCGTCATTTTTTTAGCAGCTAATTTTGCTGCTAACACTTCTAGCGAAGATAAAATTGTAAATACTTCCATAATGTCTTCATCAGAAATATTCGAAACGATGACACCTTTACGTGGAACCGTTTTTACAAACCCTTGTGATTCTAAGCGGAATAAAGCTTCTCTAATAGGTGTACGACTAATGTTTAGCTTAACAGCAAGTTCCCGTTCAATTAAGCGATCACCTGGCTTATAATGCCCTTCTAAAATCAATTCTTTTAAATATCTATACGCATGTTCCCGGATTGAAAGAAAATTAGTTTCCATCTCCATTCCATTCACCTGCCTCCCATTTCTTGCCTATTTTAAAATAGTGTATCATCATTTTGTTAAAAGTAAATCGATATTTCTATTATAGTATCTTTTAAATAAGTAATCGAGTAGATAGGTGGTAAAAAATTCCACTTAACCATTTATACGGGTCTTTGCTTTATAGTCCTTTTATCTCTTATACCTATATTTTGATAAGTAGATTTTCTCATAGCTAACTAGTTTTATTGCCTACAAATATGAACTTTAATCCCAGTTATTTTACTATGCGAATGTCTGTAAACCAAAAAAGGCGATGTAGGAACAACACCTAACCGCCTCCAAAGTATTATTTTTTAATGTCCGCATCAGTAACAACTTCATAACCGTCATTTGAAAGGAACTCTTGCAATGCTAGTAAAGCAGCTGTTCCTACCGCTGTATCTTGCTCTCCATTTCCACCGCTGATCCCCACGCCACCAATGACTTCTCCATTCACTACAATTGGAAAACCGCCGACAAAGATTGCAAATTTTCCATTAAGCATATGTTGGATTCCAAATGCTTCATTGCCCGGTAGAGCTGGGCCGTTTGGTTCTGTATTAAATAAATGAGTCGAGCGTTTATGCCCTGCTGCCGTATATGCTTTAGCAATAGCAATTTCAGGACCCGTAATACGAGCACCATTCATTCGTTCAAGTGCAATGACATATCCTCCGTCATCTACAATAGCAATCGTCTCTGGAACGTTGATATCCTCAGATTTCTTCTTAGCAGCTTCAATCATTACCTTTGCTTCATCTAGTTCTAATTTTAAAATTTTTTTCATTTATACCCCTCCTTTAGTAACCGATATAGACTGTTTTTATTTGTGTAAAGAATTCAAGTCCAACTCTGCCAGACTCACGGAATGTAGAAGTACTAGAGCGTTTTACTCCACCAAATGGTGCATTCATCAAATTACCTGTCGTTGTACGATTTACTTTAACTGTCCCTGCTTGAACATCTTTTGTAAATTGATGAGCGAGTTTCAAATTATTCGTAACAATCGATGCAGATAATCCATATTCAACATCATTAGCAATTAATATGGCTTCTTCATAGCTTTCTACTTCAATTACAGCAACTACTGGGCCGAAAATTTCTTCTTTAGCAATGCGCATACCAGGTTTTACATTCGTAAAGATCGCAGGTTCAATATAGTAGCCGTTTTCGTATTTTCCGTACGTAAGCTGTTGACCTCCATACTCAAGTGTAGCCCCTTCTTCTTTACCAATTCCTATATACTTCAAAACGTTATTTAACTGCTTTTCGTTTGCTAGTGGTCCAATAATGACACTTTCGTCAAAGCCGTCGCCAATTTTTAAAGCACTTGTTTTATCTACTAATTTCTGAACAAATTGTTCCTTTACTTCCTTCATAACAATTACACGACTAGTGCCTGTACATGCTTGACCAGTAAGGTGAAAGCCCCCATTCACAGTTAAGTTAACTGCTAAGTCAACATCTGCGTCATCCATTACAATTAGAGGATTTTTTCCACCAAGCTCCATTTGTGTTCTTGTAGTAAAGGATGTGTTTTTATGAATATGTTCCCCAGCACTAGTAGAACCAGTGAAAGTAACGCCTCGTATAGCGGGATGTTTAACTAATATATCCCCGATATCGGATGAACTTCCTGTTACAAAATTGATTACTCCTTTTGGTATACCAGCTTCATGTAGCGCCTCAACGAGTCGAAATGCAATTAAAGGTGTATCAGATGAAGGCTTGAAAACAACTGTATTTCCAGTTATTAATGCCGGAGCAATCTTTCTCGATGGAATGGATAATGGGAAATTCCACGGTGTAATGACAGAAATAACACCAAGTGGCTCCCTTTCTGTTGTGACTCTCATATTTGGATCATCATTTGGGAACGTTTCCCCCGTAAAACTTTGTCCCTCTATTGCATAATAACGAAGCGTTTCCGCTGAGCGAAGCACCTCCTGTTTGGCCGCACTTTTCACTTTTCCTTCTTCTCGTGTTAATTCCTCTGCTAGTTGTTCCACTCTCTGTTCAAGTATTGCTGCCGCCTTATTTAAAATGGCAGCACGTTTAGAAGGTGGAGTTTGTGCCCACGCAGGAAATGCCTGGTGAGCTGCATCAATTGCTTGTTTCACGTCTTGTTCTGTCGATGCTTGAAATGTACCAACAATATCTTCTTTATTAGAAGGGTTAACGCTTTGGAACGTTTTATTATTTACAGACTCGACCCAACTTCCAGATATGTAATTTTTATAAGTTTCTAGTTTAGTAGTTAGCAACTTTATCATCCTTTCTGAACAAGATGGCAGTTCCCTAGACGGAAACTGCCATTTTATTTTCTAATTATTATGCTTGTACTAAAGCACCTAAATCTTTTTCAAGATATTCTCTCCATAATCCATCCATATACATGCGACGCATTTTTGCACCAGTACGAACTACTTCTAAGCAACGTTGTTGTAGCTCAGGAGTATCAGCATGGTCAAGTACAATTTTGTATCCACGCTCTCCGTGAATTTCATCTGATACGATGTGTAAGTCGAAGAATTCAATCTCCTCATCTGTAAAGTTGTACTTCTCACGTAATGCTGGAGTTTGCTTACGATAAATGTCTGGTACTTGAGATTCAAGTCCTACAACTAACGCTGCAGTTGCTACTACGAAGTTTTCACGTGCTGCTACCGCAAAACACCAGCTTTGTAAACCTAACGTTGTTGGAGCCATGTTATTAGGATCCAATACACGCTCACGAGTTGTTCCACAAGCTTCTGCAAATCGAATTAATAAGTCTGTATGACGATCGCCAGCGATTTCTTCTTCATACATGTTTTGTAATGTGAAATCTTTTGCATCTTCATATTTTGGTAAGTTTGGAGTGTTATGGTAGATATAAGCTAAGTAATCTGCAAAAGGTCCAACATAATGGTAGTGATTTTCAGCCCAGCGAGCGAAGTGACTACGCTCTAATTTTCCTTCAGCCCATGCTACAGTAAAAGGTGCTTTTTGGCTGTGGTTCCCTTTAATCGCTTCTTCTAATTCCTTACGAAACTCATCTTTAGATAATAATCTAGTCATCCAAACTCCTCCTCCAATATGTTTATGTAGTTTAATAGTTTTGTTAAACAATCGAAGTATACCAAATCACTGAAAACACTGATAAAAACTACTTAAATCGAGTGATTATTCGTATTTTGTATTTGGTATACCAACTAACCTTATAGTAACCCATTGTTTTTTGTTTGTAAATACATTTTAATTAAATTTTCTAATTTTTCTAAATTCAAGAAATTGCTCTACCATATAACGAGAGCGACAATGGTAGAGACTATTAAGCCTGTAGCAACAGGAAGTAAGTTTTTCCTAGCTAACTCTAAAACATTCACACCACAAAAACTAGCAACCGCTACCAATGATGACCACGCAATTAACGTTCCACCACCTGTCCACACAGATCCCATTTGACCGATTGCTCCTAGCGTTCCAGGTTCCATACCAACTCCAGGGGCTAATGCTCCTGATAAAGCTCCAACTAGCGGTAATCCAGAAAAGCCTGAACCTTCTAACCCAGTAATCGCTCCAGTAATTAATAGACCAAATGCCGTTAAAACCGAATTATGTGGAATGATTGATTGACCAGCCTGAACTAAATCAACTAAGAACGCTGGCTTTGCTACATTTTCTCCTAAGGAAAAAATGGTACCACTAAAATCCGAACTGCCTAAGAAGAAGAATGCTGCAATCGGAATAACTGGTCCCATTGCACGAAATGCAAATACGAATCCTTCTGTAATATGCTCACTAATTTTATCAAGAGCTTGTAAACGACGAAACGCTACACATGTTACGACTAACAACATAGTCGCAACACCACCGATAAATGCTGCACCGTCTCCTCCTTCAAAACCACTCATTTTACCATTACCGATTTTCGTTGAAAACATAAATATGATAACTGCTAGTAGAGATAGTGGGACTAATACAGCAAAGATTTTCCCCCATTTTTCACGTTCTCTTTCATCCACAGTAGCTTCTGTTGTAGCAGCTATTTCATTTGCGGAAGAGTTTTTGTTTGCAAGTGATTGTAAATGTCGCAATGAAGCTTCACTTTCTGATTTACCGATCGATTTGCGTTCAGTAAAGTACGTAATCGCGATTGCCACTCCCCCTGTAATTAAAGAGAGAATCATGACCTTACCTGATACAGCTGATGTTGGAATACCTGCAGATTTTGCAGTAAGCATAGGAGCAATCTGCATAATATAGTCCGAAGATAATGCCATACCTTGTCCTGCAATCGAAACAACCATGGCACAAGCAATTGGCGACAAACCAGCACGAATAGCCGCAGGTACTAATAACGTACAAATAAGCGGAACGGCAGGAGTCGGCCAGAAGAATAAAGAAATGACGTATGTGACGACTAATAGAACAGCAAAAGCAATATGTCCGTTTTTCATTACCTTTTGCATCGGAGCTATCATTCTTTCATCTGCACCAGTATCTTTTAAGGAATGTAATAAAGCCACCATAAAAGTGATGATTAAAAAAATCGTAAATAACTCCTTTGCTGCTACAAGATTTGCATTGAACAACGCTTGAAATCCACCAACCACTGATCCTTTATAAGCAACAGAAACAAGAAAGGTTCCAATGATGGTAGGCAATACAACCCCTTTTCGAAATAGCATAGTCACAATTACAACAAGTGTCATGATACCATAAAGCCAGTGAGCAACAGTTAAATCCATAAACCCCACCCTCTCATTTATAGGTACTTACAACTTACATTCTTCTTCTAGATGTAATAGCTTTTGGAGTTCGTTTGAAAGGTTTTCGAGTGCTTCACCTACAATCTTTTCCCCTATTTCATAACTTGCTTTCGTTGCATCCCCAATGCAACCATTAGTCGTCATCTCTTCGTATCGATAAAACCCTTGAATAGCTTTACCAGGTCGTAGCTGCTTCCATCTACCTTCGTTTTGGATACTTCCTTTAGTAATTTTATTTGGTCTAATTAAGTGAGGAGCCAAGTAAAGTGCTTCTGACACTTCTCGTTCACAGCTGTGACCGAACAATGGCGAGTGAATAGATTCTGAGATTGAAAGTTTGGCAGATGCTGTCGTTTTAGCATAATAGATTTCTGAACCTAGCTCTTCTGACAAAATGGTGCAAGCAACATTTAAAGTTGACTGATTGCCGCCGTGAGAGTTTAATAATAAAAATTTTTGAATACCATGATGTTTAAGAGAAACAATCATATCTTTTAAAATGGCTATAAGCGTAGTCGGTTGCAATGAAATGGTTCCTGGAAAGTTCAAATGATGGTGCGAGACTCCCATATTGACAGTAGGCGTTACCATTACATGAGGATACATTTTTTCAGCTAATTTCTCAGCCATTTTCTCAGCTAGTACAGCATCACAACTTTCAACCATGTGAGGGCCATGCTGTTCGTGTGCACCAATTGGAATGATTGCTAGTTTTACAGTATGTAATGCATCCTTTACTTCTTCCCAAGTCATCTCAGTTAACAAATATGATTTCATATTTTCACCCCCTTTCATAGTTGTATCCGCTTACAAAAACTTTCTACTTTCGTCTATGAAATCAACATTTAAATTAAAGAGGTATTTTGTATACCTAGATGAGGCAAAAAAATTACTGTGCATTTACTGGCTTTGCAACTTTAGGGATTGGGGCGTTTATATTTTCTTGTGAAATGACAATATCATCTTTGATCGTTAACTGACAGCATAATCGAATACCTTCTTCAACCTTTTCACCTAGCATTTTCTGCTCTTTCCAGTTTGGCGGATCAAGCTTTTCTGCTCCTTCTAGCACTCTACATGCACATTTTGTACATTTTCCCATCCCGCACCCATATTTCAGTTTTGGGAATTGACGGATGCCTGCCAACACTACTAAATTCGCGTGATCACGCACTTCTTGCTCAATTATTTCTCCTTCTACATGCAAGCGTACTTTTGGCATATGTATCCCTCCAATACAATTTTCTTAAAATTTAAAAAATTTAATCTGATTATAATTCGAATTTTTTAGAAAGTAAATACTATTATTAATTTGGAAATCTTTAACATTAATTGTTATGTCTATTCAAAAAAACCTTTTAATTGTAACCGCTCATTTTTTTATTAAAAATTCAGAAAATTATATTGATTAATATTTTTTTCTGTATTACACTATGAATAGAAATTTGGTATACAAAATACCTTGTGCTCAATACTACATAATTAGATGAGGAGTGTGCAAAGATGGGTAAGTATATTGTTTTGACGAATAAAGACACGTTTCAAACTATTGTAGATAACGAGGGATTAAAGGCAATCGAAACATACCACTTCTACTTTTTTAACGAACTAAAAGCTAAATACACAATTGCCGAAGTGTTAGATGACAATATTAAAATTAAACTTTACGAAAAGTATGAAGGAAAAGAATACGTGAATGATATTCGCGTAAAGTTCTTTGAGACATTTGAAACGATTGAAGCGGCGCATGAAGAGTTATACGAAATAGTAAAAGCTCAAGGAAACAGCGAGGACTCACAGCATTCCAAATTAGTGAAGTCGGACGTACTAACTGTATAGATTACATAGAAATAGCACTGATCCAGTGCTATTTCTTAATTTTACAAATAAAAAAAGACAACTATCATAATGTTGTCCTTTCGATTCCTCTAAATAAGCCACTCTAAACCAAACAAATAAAACATAACAATGAGTAAATAACTAATTGTATATGGAATATTCCAATTCGAAACTTTAAAGGAGCTTTCTTTAACGATGCTCGACATTAATCCGATCGTCGCATTATATGGCCCTACTAAAAACGCAGAAATAGCTCCGGCAAGTAATGACACTGTTAAAATATACGGTGAAATACCTAGGCTATGTGGATCAAGCGCTTCTGCCATTAACGTCAAAGTTACTGCAGGATGTAACCCTGTAAACGCAAATGCTAACGGAATTAATGGTAATAGAATTAAAAACACTTCTGGTCCAACAATATCTTTAAAATGAGTGACTGCTATATTTACTGTTTCATTTATATTCGTATCTTTTACAACGGAAATAAAAAAGCCAGCTGACAAAAAGATAAAAAATTGGTCTTTCATTTTAAAGGAATAGGAATGAAAATATTCCTTAAAACTATGTAAAAATGCTTTTTGTTGCTTAATGAGAAGAGACCAACCAAGAGCAAACGGAATGACTAAAAATGATACGATAATAACAAAAGAATACGAAAAGAGATGTTCTAAAAGTGAGATGATGAGATTGAATATAATAATAGCTATGAAAATATGAAACACTCTTCCTTGAGTAACCACACCTTCTAGTGAAGCAGCAGTTTCATCTTTTACTAAATCATTTCTATGTCCTTTCGTAACATTTTTCCGTGAATTCCTTGAAGCCAATACCCAATCTAACACAACCCCCAATATACTTAACGGTAATACATATGGCAAAATAGATATCCATCTTACCCCAGTTACGCCAATTACGATCCCTACGATTGGTGTAATTGGAGCCCATAGTAGAGGCATCGCAAAGCCATGGGTAATGGCTCTACTCATAAATCGATCTTCTTTTTTTATCGAAAAAAGACTTAAGGATGGTTGAATAGAATAGTAAGTCATTGGTAGAGTGGCCAAATTCATAAACATACTTAAAAAATAAGATATTCCCGATGTCATGATGTATAATTGACCGGATGTTTTTACTTTTTTCTGTATGATCGCTTGAATCCCTTTTGCATACCCTCCAAGTTTAACTGGAAAACCTAATATTGGGATTAATGCAAACAAGGTAAGTAAATCCAACATTGGACCGAATGAAAGAATAAATTCTTTTAAACTGGCATTAGTTCTCCAAAGAAGAATGCATCCTATTAGTAAGAAAATACTTCCTATTGTTCTAACGAGCAATTTAACAGTAAACATCGTATAAAGAACTATTAAGACACATAAAGAAGAAATAACTAATTGTAAATCCAAATGAAATAAAGAGGAAAATAAATATAAAAAGATTACTAATCCAAACACATACTTCAACATCGTATCACCATCCTCCCCTTAAACTTGGTATACCAAAAGAGTTTAATTAGTATATTTTACAAGAAATTATACCATAAATACCTAGTTTTGGTATACAATTTTATCTTTTTCCATTTTTCATTTGGAAAGTTAGGTATAAGTTAAAGAGGAATACATGTTGAACTTTGACTTTGGAAATTACAAAATTTAAATAAATAATTGTTTAAAAAGATGAGTACCAATCTTTTTATGGTTTTAAAAATTATTATATTCAAATTCCAATTTGTTTAACCAAGTTTAAGGAGTTCACAAAATATAAAAAAACCTTACCGTATTTCGATAAGGTTTTAGCTTTGCCTTTTAAAGTTTCTCACTTGAATTAATAAACATTAAAAAAAGAAATTATGGATGTATCAATCCCTTTATTAATGTGAATGATAAAAATTAAGGGAGGTGTCTTATAATGGCAAAAGATGTACTTTGCGAAGTTGATAACTGTAAATTTTGGGCTTCTGGAAACAAATGTAGTGCAGATTCCATTTATGTTGTGAGCCATAAAGGGAAACAAGCTAAAAACAATGCTGAAACAGATTGTAAAACATTTGAAGCTGGAATGTAATTGTCCTTAAGGGTAACCTATTTAGAAGGTTGCCCTTTCTTATTTATAGTATTGATAATAACTATCATTTTCATTCAAATTTATTCCAATTATTTAATATTTTTTACATCTACACCACCAATTACTGACTACATTTCAAAAAAATTATCCCTTTCAACTTTACTCACTCTTAATGCGAAGGATTCATACCAGTCTTTTTTTCCACGTTCTTGAGCAACCTTGTGAGCTGCGTGCTCTTTCCATGTCTTAATAGCATCCAAGGAGTCCCAATAAGAAACCGTTATCCCCATTTCATGATCACGTGCGCTTTCAACTCCTAGGAATCCTTGTTGACTCGATGCTAATTCAATCATTTTTTCAGACATCTTACTATACCCATTATCTCCATCCGTTCTTTTAGAACAAAAAATAACTGCATAATATGGAGGTTTTGGCGTTTTTGCAAATGAACTCATTTTTATCCCTCCTTCTTCTAATAATCATATTTGATGAAAGAGTTAAATAACATAGTCAATTCAAAAAATGCAAATAAAAAAAGCGATACCAATTGTATCGCTTTCAAATCTTACTCAAAAAAATAAGGATTTCCGCTTATGTTATTTCTCATTTCTTCTGTTACTTGATAATCCTCTTGTTGGTAATTTTGATCTAATGCTTCTTCATTAATTCCGCTGCCATCAAAATGTGCTGGTTTATTTTCCATACAAATCACCTTCTAATTAAGATTAGTTTTATGCCGCAAAACTATATTTTTAGAATGTCCAATTCTGAAAAATAAATTAGAAAAAACGATGCAATAAAAATCGCATCGTTTCATTTTTTATATTAATTTACTCTCATTCACTTTATTTGTTAGAGCAAAAGAATAAATCGCAGAAAATAAAGCAAAAATAACAATAATTCCTCCTACTAATGCGTTCATTGTTACTGCATACTGAGTAATTAGGATTCCACCTAAACTCGAACCTAATGCAATTCCCGTATGAGAAAAAGAATTGTTTAATCCAACTTGAATATCAGCCGAATCTTTTGCCACTCTCGCTAGACTATCTTGAACTGCTGGACTAATTGACCAAGATACAGTTCCCCAAAGAACAACTATAATAAATAAACTAATAATTGAACTAGGAGCGAATGTTAAAGTTAAAATAGAAATAGCTAATAACCCTAAATTAAACACTAATGTCTTACTTCCACCAAATTTATCAGTAGACCAACCACCTAACCATCCACCTAAAATTCCTGCCATTCCAAATACTAGTAAAACAATACTAATCATATTAGTAGATAATCCCATCGTTTTCATTAAATATGGTGTAAAGTAAGTATAAATTGTAAAATGTCCTGTTAATTGTAAAAAAGAAATTAGTTGAATCGATAAAATACGTTTATTTTTAAGTGTTGCTACTTGCTTGATCAATGGGATTGTTGGCTGACCTTTAACTTTCGGTAAGAATTTATAAATCCCTAACATAGCCAATAAGCTTAATATACCGACTAAAACAAATGTCATTCTCCAACCGAAGTTTTCACCGATAACTGTACCCAAAGGGACACCAAAAACTAGAGATGAACTGATCCCCATAAAAATAACTCCAATTGCTCTACCTCTAATTTCAGGCGAAACGATGTTTGTTGCAGTCGTTATTGAAACGACAATTACAACCGAGCAACTTGCTGCAAGTATAATACGTGCGATTAATAATACAGCGAAATTCGGACTAATGATGGAAAGAATATTTCCAAAGAAAAATACTGTTAATGCGATTAATAGTAATTTTTTACGTTCTATTTTTGAAGTGATCGCTATAAAAATAGGAGCTCCAAATGCAAATACTACTGAAAAAATTGAAACTAGCTGACCAACCGCACCAACTGAAACATGTAAATCCCCTGCAATCATTGACAGTAAACCAGTAATAATAAACTCAACGGTTCCTGCGACAAAGGTTGCAATAGCTAAAATATATATACCTTTATGCATTGCTTAACTCCTCAAGTATGAAACTATTTTTTCATAATAATTTTTTGCCACATTAGTTTATTATATAGGTATAACTAAAAATGTCTATGCAAAAAAAACGAACCTACTTTAGATTCGTTTTGACATTACTCTTCATTATTATCTTTATTTGATTTAACTAGTTTTATACTTTGATCTTCTTTATTTTCAACTAGATGTTGTAAGATTGATAATTTATTTGCCCAAAATTGCTCGTAATATGCTAACCATTGTTTAATCTCTAAAAATGCTTCTGGCTCTAATCTGTATCTTCTTTCTCTTCCAACTTTTCTTCCACTTATTAATTCAGCTTCTGAAAGTATATGGAGATGTTTTGCAATTGCTGTTCGACTCATCGGAAAATTACTTGATATCTCTGAAATCGGCAATTCTTTATTAGCTAATAATTTAAGTACTTCTCTTCTAGTAGGATCGGCTATCGCTTGAAATACGTCATATTTTTGTGCAGAACTGGACACTAGTTTTCAACAACCTTTTTAAGCTTCTGAACAATACCAACCCAACCACCATTCATATTGTCGCGGACAACACCACTTTTTTGGTTTGGTTTTGGAAGAATTTCATCAGCAGTTTTCCATCCACTATGGATTAGCGTAAATTCAGTTTGATCCCCTAAATCTTTTAAAATAAATGATACTACCCATCCATCAACATCCCAAGTAAACGATACTCGATTTGGTTCATCAATTTCTAAAACTTTACAAGGTGATGGACCAAATGGACCTTGCAAATGAAACTCGTGACCTACTACTGGTTTAAAGTCATTTGGCATGAACCATGCAGATATACCTTCTGATGTTGATACGACCTCCCAGACTTTTTGAATAGGTGCATTATATATTAGAGTTTGTTTAATATCTTCAACTTGATTTTGTACGCCCATTTCAATCCTTCTTTCAAGTTAATATAAAACCTTTTGGTTATATTTGAAATTATATACAACCATTTGGTTTTATGTCAATCTAATTTTGCGTACTTATTTTTTCCTTAAGTTACTAAATTATGATGAATAGGTAAACTATTTTACATTACGGTATTTTCCTTCATCACCGATAATATGTTTTCTGTTGCAAAACGCTTTCATAAATACTAAACTAATAAAACAGGCTATGACTCAGCTTCCTTCTACATTCCTGTTAGAATTTATCTAGCGAGTCTCTTTCCTGTATTCCTTATCAGAATTGATAAGGTTACGAGGCTATATTGAATCTTCCTTCTATTAGGTTTGTACTTTAAGTACTTTTTCTAGATTCAATAATTTCCTCGTTTTTTTATTATAAAATTTGGAGGCCATACATGAATCAAACAAACATCCTTTTCCGAAGAAAAAATTCCCTCTATATCGAAAAACAAGAAAACAACCTCCCAAAGCCATTACTTGCAACAGCCTTGAAGCAACTAGAAGCGTTCGGTTATACTTTTTCACTTGAGCTTATTGAAATTTTACAAACATGGAACGATCAAGAATTTATAGCTTGGTTTATAGATTTCAAGGAAACGATCAGTAATGAATTAGGCTATAATGTTGACCACATTCCTTTTTACAAAAACTTTCCTAATGACGTAATGAAAATTGATGAAGCAGAGTTATATATGAATAGCTTATTGTATTATATATTCGGAGTTCAACCACTTACTCTAATTAAAAAACGACCACCTCTTAGAAATAAAAAAAATCTAAAAATAATTAATCTAGCAAAACAAGATGATTTAATTCAAATTATTAAAAGATTAATTGATAGTACTGGTTCTTTTAAGTCCCAAGACATTGAGGATATTCAATATGTACTGCTAACTCAAAATAAACCACTAAACTTATTACCAGAACTATTCTTATCAAAAGAAAAAATGGCTATAGTCCTCAAACTATTGTATCAATCTAAAAAAATAAGCGAAAATGAAATCGCAAATTATTTAAAAACGGCAACAGATATTTTACGCTTTTGTGCTGCATTAAGTGAAGGCGATCCTTCTTTAAGCATGAATACTAAATTTATATCATTTAGTAGAAAAGAGCGTAAATTAATCCTTTCATTATTAAATGAAATCCCTCACGCAATTGAGGATATGGTTAAAAGACGAAACGTATGGATAAGAATTGGAGAAAAACTACATCCTGGTGAATATTCGAAGCGTTTTCCACATACTGAAAATTTATTCAATATCCTTAGAAACGAAAAAAAAGTAAGTACATACCAAAGTAAAATCACTGAATACTTAAGTAAAAAAAATCTCACTAAATTAACAAGTGAATTAATCAAACGTCCTGGTGAGTTTGCTAGAAAACTAGATTTTGTTTTACGTTCATTTACTGAAGAAAATGATCAGCAATATATTGTTTCACAGTTTTCAATCGTTTGTAAGGATGTTTCAACTCCGGTTCTATTAAGTCTATGGAATCATTTTAATAAACGAAATGATGAGAGAAGAATTCGCACTTTTTTTCCTAAAGGAAATATTGCGAAACTCTATGCTATTGAAAATAAAATAACAAAACTTAGTGAAGTTATAATCGATGATGTTTTAAATGTTGTTAAAAAAACTTTATACGCACGTTTTTCTGTTAAAGAATCTCTTGGCAAAGTATGGATCGATGAATCATATCACAACTTTACCTTGCCAAATGGATTGCGCTCAGCAAGTAAATCACTTAGAACAATTCCTCGAGGCTCCACTATTCCGATTGGTGAAGGAGATATAATTAGATTCTTTCTTTATTGGAAAGAAGGAGATGTAAATGGCGTACATACTGGAACTGTCGATATTGATTTAAGTGCAGTATTTTACGATGATAATTTTAATTATATAAGTGATATCTCTTACTATGAACTAAAAAATAAACAGCTTAAATGCTATCACAGTGGTGATTTCACAAGTGCTCCTAAAGGGGCTAGTGAGTTCATAGACTGCCATATTCCTACTCTTAAAAATAATGGGATTCGTTATGTTGTATTAAGTGTAAATAGTTATTCAGATCATTCATTTTGTAATTTACCTAGCTGTTTTGCTGGATGGATGCTACGAGACGATTTCAAGTCTGGTAAAGTCTTTGAACCTAATACTGTTATGGATCGCTTCGATCTAGCGAATGATCAAAAAATAAGTATTCCACTAATTTTTGACACTTTTGAACAGAAAGTTATTTGGTGTGATTTAGGTTTACAAGACAATATTGATTACTATAACAACGCAAAAAGTAATTCGAATAGTTTAGCAATACTAACTGAAGCTATGTCTGAAAAGAATAGTATTTCACTTTATGAACTATTAGAGTTACATTCAGTTGCTCGTGGTGAGCTTGTAACAAATAAAGATGAAGCAGATACCGTGTTTTCATTTAATGAAGAAGTTACACCATACCGTTATGATTTAATAATAAGTGAGTTTATGAGCTAAAAATTACCCCAGACAATTTAATAGAGTCTGGGGCTATTTAGTTTCCACTGATCATTGTTATAAATTCAGCACGCTCAGTATAAAACTCATTCTCCACTTTAAAACCAAAATTTTCATACAGCCGAATCGCTCTTTTATTAAACTTAGCAACTGTTAATCTATATGTAGAAAGATTAGTCGTCTCATGTATTTTTTCAAGAATAAACCTGAAAATTCCACTCCCAAAACCTTTCCCCGTTAAATCTGGTCTAACTCCTAATCCGATGTCAATCATCCTTCTTTCATAAACACCAAACTCGTTCCCTTTTGGTACTTGAGCTGACTGACCAATACAATAAAAGCCGATTAAGTTCTCATCTTGGTCAATAACTGCTAAATACTGATTATTTAATAGTTCCTCTAGTCCCTCTTGACTTAATTCATTATTATAAAAATCGTAAGGGGGAGCATAACTCCAATTAAGTATTTCAGTAGCGTAAGATTCTGTCATTTTACTAATGTATAATTCCATGATTTCTCCTCATTTTTGTATTTGTTAAAACTGCAAATATAAAAAGCATTACTCATTTTAAATAGAGTAATGCTAGATTTAAATTAAAGTCTATCTAAACTTAAACTACCTGATCGAGCATAATAAATTTACGAAACTACCCTATTTCTAACAAAGAAGAATACTCCGATATTAATTAATAAAATTCCAAAAAATGCTGCTAATAATAACTGAATACCCAAAATCAGGCTTGCATTATCACTAGAATTAAGGATCCACCAAATACTCGCAATGCCTAAGATGAATAGGTTAATATTAAATGCAATCGACATTGTAGCTAATACATTGTGTGTTTTATTTTGCATTTTAACCTCTACCCACACAGATAAAATCAAGGATACGAAAATAATACTAAGGAATTCAATAAACTGTAGATTCATTTCTTATTCCTCCTAAATTTTATTTGGCAATCAACTTACTATTAGGTTATTCTTTTGATTCGTTAAAAAAGAAGAAATTCCTTCCAAAATATAGCATTATCATTTTAAATAAGGACTTTTACCTATAACTTTTGGTTAAAAATCCATCGTATTTAAAAAAGCAACCCTTTAATGGATTGCTCAGGTTGTTGAAAAACAAAGTTGTAATTAAATAACCAGATTTTCGTAAAAGGAGTAGAGTGAGGTTGATTTCCACTACGGGATGCTCGCTTTCCATGGGGCGAGACCTGAGCCTCCTCGTCACGTTCGTTCCTGTGGGCTCTCAGCCTTCCCGCATTTCCCATAGGAGTCGAGCAACCCTCCGTTCCGATCAACTTATTCAAAAAAAATGGTTACACTAAAAACCTACTTTAATATCCTTTACTTAGAGTAGCATAACAACTTGTTAAACAGTTTACAGGTCAATTAAGTAAGAACATCAACGTATAATAATAATCATTTGAACTTGTTAATCTAAAATTTAGCAATTAAATATTTTTAACTTCTCTAAAATAAACAATTACTAGAGTTTGTTGTTATTATAAAACCACTCAAAAATTTAACATTAGATCAGAAAAAATTATATTAGCATTAAGATTCACTTAAAGTACGTTTGACCATTTTATAATTCAACACGCAAAAAGCAATCCTTTAAAGGATTGCTCTCTCTTATCTTATTATTTTTCGTATTGAGTCCAACTAGATCCGTGAATCTTATTTGAAGCGTCAATGATTTTTTTCTTAACTCTTTGTTCTTCAGAGCCTTTTAGAAATAATGGTTGGTAATTATTTCGGCTAGATACTGATGAAATTGAGAATGGTACAACTTTTATTTCTTTTTGATTTGTGAGTTTTCCATTATTTAGATGAAAAGTTTGTTGGAAAACAAATGTATCTTTATCTTTTGGATTTTTATTTCCGCCGAACATAAAATTTCCTAAACTATATACGATAAATTTCCCTTTATACTCTTCAATTCCTTGAACAACATGTGGGTGGTGGCCGAGTATTAAATCCGCTCCATGGTCGATTGCATAATGGGCTAAATTTTTTTGAGTACTATTCGGTACGTAATCTCGCTCGATTCCCCAATGGAAATGGATTAGAATAATTTTCACACCATTTTTTCTTAGATTTTGTATATCATTATTAATTTTAATCCTTAATTCAGGTGAATCATTCCAGCCTTCATAGCCTAGTGCAGCAACTTTAACACCTTTAATCGTTGTTACATATTGGTCGTTATAGCCAAAATAACCTATTTTTTCTTTTTTCAAATTGTTAATCGTATCTTCAAAACCTTTTTGCAAATAATCATGACTATGGTTGTTTGCTAAATTTACCGCTTCAATACCACTTAAAGTTAATATTTTGGCATAAGAAGGATTACCTTTAAAGCGAAATGTTTTAGTTGCTCTTATTTTTGCATTCGTTAAAGTCGTTTCTAAATTTACAGTTGATAAATCATCTTGTTTAAAGATATTATTTAGCCCTTTTGTAAAATAAGCTAATCCATTTTTATTTGCTTCTGCTGGAAAAGAATTAATATATTGAAAATCCTCATCTGATCCAAGTGTAAAATCGCCAGCGGCACTAATTTTAATAGTCGTTTCTACATTTTCTGGTTTTGCCGTATTGTTATTTTCTGGCTTTTGAATTGGTGGCTTTTGAACTGGCTTTTTAATCGATTTTGTTTCATCTACTACTTTATTTTTAGCTTTATTTTTAGTGTCACTTTTTACTAAATTGCTTTCTTCATAAACTTTCTTATAAACAAAATAACTAAATCCTGATATACAGCCAAATAGAAATAAGATCAAAATCCATATAAATATTTTTTTACTATTTCTTTTTTCAGTATTTTTATCCTTCCGACTCCTCATATGTTTTTATATCTCCTTTTAATATCTTTGCTAGAAATATATTTTCGATTATTAGTAAAAAAATCTATTTCTTTTTAGTACGGATACCTGAGCCTCCCCTACTACATTTAGACAAAGATTTTACACAAAATATTGATAAAGAAAACGCGACGAATGACGAGCAAAACGAAGGCAGAGGCGTAGTTGCACTTATACTTTATTCCTAAAATTGGTTACCACTTTGAGTACGACTCTTTGCTGCCAATTTATACTTCCTAAAGTGAAAAAAGAGAAAGTGAGTTTTTCTCTCACTTTCTTATAGAAGAAACTAATTCGTTTCTTAATTTTTCAACGTTAATACATATGTCACAAACTCATTTAGATTATCTTTTAACATCACTTTAGAAACCAATATTTTTTTACCAGATGGACTCCAAGTTATTGGCCCAGCAATCTCGTCTAAATCAGTCGATAATTGTGTTATCTTTCTAGATTTGACATCGATCACGTATAATCCTCTTTCTCCCTTATCTTCCGAAATTACGGAAAAAGCTAATGTTTTGGAGTTTGGCGACCAACCTGCACCGAAAATTTGAGTTCCAGTAGCTAAAGATACGGTTTTTCTTCCATTTTCATCGGTTATAAACAACTCTCTTTTCGTTGCTGCAATTTTTCTTACAATAGCGAATTGCTTTTGATCTTGAGATGGAATAACCCATTCAACTTTTTGCTCGTTGTATTTTTTCCTTATTAAATTAACTTTATCAGAATTAGGATCAATCCTTTTTACTCGCCCATTTAGATTAGCTGAATACATTTGGTTAAATATCGTTGAATAAATGATTGTTTGATTATCGATCCATCGTCCTTCTGTCGCAAATGCATAAATGGCATCCGGCTCCGACACTTTAACCTTTTCAGTTCCTTCAGAATTGATAATATAACCTGTACCAGAATTTCCATCCTCTGTTTGCTTATAGAAAATATGCTTTTTATCGGGTGAAATAACGGCCCCTACTTGATCATGCTCCTCACTTGCTAATACTTGCGATTTATTCGTGTTCAGATCATACGAGAATAAATTAATGTGATAAGTATAATCACCATTATCTGTCATAACTGATTTTGGTAATTTCATATTTTTTTGTTCAGTTAAAATCGTATGACCATCCAACCAATCCGTCCCACGAATACCTTCATAGCGATCTATTTTCTCAAGGGCTAACTCGTTTGTTACAACCTCTTCATTTCCTGTTAATACAGTAATTTTTTTATGTTTTTTTTCAATTACTATATCTTCATTTTGGCTTTGGCAACCTGAAATTAATAGAAATGTACTAACTAGAAAAAACACTTTAATCATACACTTGTTAAACATCACATCACTCCCCTACATTCGTACAAATTTATGATACGTATAGGATGTTTCAATTTTTAACATATCATGTTTCCAATTTGTAAAATTTGTAAACTTTTACTTTGCCAACGGAAATGTAATGATAAAACTTGACCCGCTACCTTCTATAGATTCAACACGAATCGTACCATTTTGCTTTTCAATTAAATCCTTTGTTAAGGCAAGCCCTAAACCCGATCCTCCAGATTGACGAGAACGATCCTTATTTACAGTAAAAAATGGTTCAAATATTTTATCCACTAATTCCGAAGATATCCCAATACCCGTATCAGATATTTTAATAACTAAATAATTATTTTCAATTTTATTTGAAACGTTGATCTCACCATTTGTTTTATTATATTTAATGGCATTATCTAAAAAATTCATAATAATTAATGTAAAGCTTTCTTTATCAATAAGGATCGTCGCATGTTCAAAATTTGTACGGATCGATAAGCCAAACTTAGTCATTTTCCCTTTCATTCTTAAACAGATATCTTCTAAAAGGGAATATACATCGACTTTTTCTTTTACAATTTCAAAGTCATACTTCTCAAGTTCTGCTAGCTTTAATATTTTTTCTACCATATCGTAAAGACGAAGTGATTCTTTCCCTATATTGCTAATTGCTTCTTCTAATAATTTTGGGTCATCCGAATACATGTCTAATAAATCAATATAAGCCCTAATTACAGTCAGTGGGGTTTTAAACTCATGAGTAATCGATCCAATAAATTGCTTTTGTTGTTTTTCTAAAACTTTTAGCTTTTCAACAGCTAATTGGAGATTTTCTTTTTCTTGTTGAATGCCTTTTATATTATTTTGAATTTCATTACTCATGTAGAAGATTGCTTGGCTTAAATAGCCCAACTCATCTTTTCGACTTAAAGTAGAACGGTCTGGATAGTTTCCTAATTTAATTTCCTCCGTTACTTTTCTGAGTTTTAAAATACTCATAACAAGAGAATTAAAAAAGAAATATCCAATAATAAAACTAAGAATTGTAGTGATTAAACCAATTTTAATAAATAGTTTAGTTGTATTATCATAAAACTTCTGATTATTAATTAATGAATAATCGAACTGAACAACTCCAATTTGATTATTAGCATTATAAATCGGTGCAAAATAAGATAATATTTCACCGCTCTCTTGGTATGCAATTTTACCTTTTAACGCATAACTTAAAGTATCTCCTACATCTCTTGTAGATTCTAAAGGAAGCGAATCTCCAACAACTTTTCCAGACATATTAAAAATTGTGACATGAAGACTACTAATGATCCCAATCTGTCTAGCAATTTCCCGACCATATCGTTTAAAAAAATCTTGAGGATCTTCTGATGTTTGACTTAAATAAACTTGCTTTACATATACATTTGCTAATTTACTTTGTCTAGCAAGTGTTTCTTCAGTTTGATTTTGCTGGTTTTGTTTGATACCTTGTAAGACTAATATACTTAATACAATGACCGTTCCGATTAAAAGCATGGCTAAAAATAAGCTCGACTTAACTTTAATACTCAGTTTCATTTATTTTCACTAGATATCTTATATCCGACTCCAAAAACAGTTTGAATTAAATGTTGATAAGAATTACCTAGCTTTTTACGTAAACGTTGTATATGAATATCGACCGTTCTTGTTCCACCGATATACTCCATTCCCCATACTAAATCTAATAATTCGTCTCTGCTAAAAATTCGATCCATATTTGAAATTAATAAAACAAGAAGGTCGAATTCTTTAGGAGTTAATTCTAGACTTGTTCCATCAACTGTAACTTTTCTTTGAGCAGGAATTACTTGTAGCTTATTAATTGAAATGCTCTTTTTTTCATCTGGAGTTGATTGTTTTTTTAATCTTCGGAGTAAAGATCTAGTTCTAGCAAGTAATTCTCTAATATCAAATGGTTTTGTTATATAATCATCCGCTCCAAACTCTAATCCTAAAACTCGATCAATAATATCATCCTTAGCTGTAAGTAAAATAATTCCAAGCCCTTCTTTATTTCCTATTTGTTTACATAGGTCCAAACCGTTCATTACAGGCATCATAATATCCGATATTAAAATATCTGGATTAAAATCTGGAATCTTATCTAATGCTTCTTTTCCGTTAAATGCGTTTTCTACGATAAAACCTTCTCTACGAAATGCGTAAGTTAATGGATCTACAATACTTTTTTCATCATCTACAATTAATACTTTCCCTTGCAATTACCTCACCTAAATTCATAATTTATGTTTTTTCTCTTTAACTAAACTTTATTAATATTTTCCTTAGGAAAAATTATAGATGGCTCATTACTGAATTACTAAACGTTTTTTATGTAAATACAAAAAATTTACATCTTTGAAACATCTTGTTCTCTTTTTTTCGTTTTCTTATCATTTAATTAGTTTGGACAATATTCTAGTACTTTATCTGAAATCATACATTAAGTACTGAGGACAAATGGGAGGGATTTCATGGAACATCCACATGTTCGAAATATGCAAAATAAGTGTAAAAAATATAAGTACTGCCATGTAGTCTTTCAAACCAACGAAAGAGCTTTATTAGAGGGTATTTTATTAGATAGCGACACGAATAGTGCGAGCTTGCTTGTCCCAGAAGACCTCGCCGCACCTGAATCGCGTTATTTTGAAGTAAGACAAAGCGGTCGAGAAACTTTTAGCCCTAGATACCGCATCTATAAAAAGATCACTGTACCACTTACTTCAGTTTCAGCAATCTACTTGTATCCGTATTACTACCCAAGTTATCCTTATATTTATCAAAGAAATTATCATCCTCAATAGTAAAAAAAGCATCTAGTAAAAATAGATGCTTTTTTTTTAAAAGTTTTATTCCGCTACAAATGCAAATATCGATAAAGGTTTGATTTCATTGGAAGAAATAGACTCTTCTAGCATTTTTACTTCTGATCGAATTAGTCCATTTAATTTACTAGGCATATTCTCAATATTATTGAGTTCAATATCGATATCTGCCAAAGTCTTATTAATCTCCCATCTAGCATCCTGTAATTTTGGAGAGAATATAGATGTTTCATTCATTATGTTCCAGCCTGAAGCTTCACAAATATTTTTAATATTATTTGGATTAAAAAGGGTGCGAATGTTTGATTCACTATTTTGTTTTAATGCCTCGTACTGAGCTTGAATTAAAATAGATAGTAAATGCGGGTACTGCTCAATTGAGCTAATTCTTGTATCCCATTCTGCAAAGCATAATTTTTTACCCCATTTTTTAATCTTTTT
This sequence comes from Bacillus sp. FJAT-25509, assembly GCF_001420605.1. Taxonomy (GTDB): domain Bacteria; phylum Bacillota; class Bacilli; order Bacillales; family Bacillaceae_G; genus Gottfriedia. Next base: position 96,562 of record NZ_LJIZ01000019.1, on the reverse strand, counting down.
TAAGACTGCAATAAATTCTTCATGTGATTTTAAGTACCATGAACAGTGAGACATAACAATATAATCAAACTCATTTTCATGAAAATTAACAGTTGGTGATAATATGTCAATTTCAAACTCCATCTTTAATTGTTTACCTAAATTGGAATGTAATAGGAAGTCTGCGGAATCTCCTAATGAAATTGGACTGCCGTATGTTGGTGGGCCAATATCGATTCCATGAACAAATCCATTTTCCCCGACTGTATATGCTAAAACGGCAGTCGTATCTCCTTGACCACAACCTATTTCTAATACTTTACTTCCTTCTTCTATATTCCAAAACTCAACTAATTTAAAACGATGTTCTGTTTGAATTCTTTGTATATCAGACATCCCCTTACCTGATGCCATACAATCAATAACTGATTCAACTGCATCTTTTAGCATTGAATCCCTCCTTAGAGATAAAAATTTCATGAAACTTTTTTTCTATAACTTTTAAATTGATTTTATATTAATCTAATTTAAAGTTTACCTCTCCTACACCTAAATCCATATTTATTGTTATTTTAACATTAGCGTTTTCGTACGCTTCATTAACATAAACACCGTTACCTTTCGAAATTAAATCGATTACATTTGCCTTGCCAATTCCCTTACTTAAATTGATTTTTACACCCACATCGGAAGGTAGCACGATGGTCGTTTTCCCAACCCCAGTTTCAATATTTGCTTCGAAACTTTTATTCCAGTTTCCACCTAAATTTACATTAAGCTCTCCGACACCAGACTCAATATCCAATTCATCTAAATTCAGGCCACGTAAATCAAGATTAGTTTTTGCTGCGCCTGTATTAACATCTAAATCAATCGGAAGTTTATTCGAAAGCTTCAAATTCCATTCATTCTTTAATTTACCAATTTTCACTTTTGGAAAATGCTTTTTAGATTGATCAATACTTACTTCTCCTGTGGAGTCTTTAAGCTTATATGATACATCTGGAGTCAAATATTTATTGTTATATTCGATCGTTCCATCTACCCAATTTTTTGTACCTTTTGAAACGTTCATTACTCCTGCACCTAAATCTAAACTGACATCCAATTTTTTAGCTCGATCTTTATGAATAGAAACAGTTTCTTCTTTTACCTTTTCATTGTTAAAAATTGAACAACTAGTAAGAACGAATACCGAGGAAATCATTAATAAAGCAGAAATAAATAATTTTTTCATTTTTTTAACCTCCAATTAAAAACTTCTAATAATCACATTTTATGGAAATTAAAAAATCTAGATAACATCCTGCAGTATCAATCCGTCTACGACCAAAGTATGAAAGTAAATTAAGGACGAGATATCCAATAATAACTATTAGATTTTTTGACAGAATTCTCCTTTAATTTTTTAAAAAAAGATTAATAATACCAACTGAAACTAGCTATTACTTCAAATTCAAATCAATTACATACGATTTCTTCTATGTGAATAAAATGAAATGAAGGAAATGTAAAGGAGGAGAATCTATGACAAGTTCTCCACTAACAACTGAACAAATGATTTCAATCATTCGAAACGGCCTTAGAAAAACTCAATTCTCAAAAAAAGTAGTTATTGCAGGCGCTGGAATGGCCGGTTTGACCGCGGCTTCATTATTAAAGGATGCAGGACATCATGTCACAATGATCGAGGCAAATGATCGAATTGGAGGTCGTGCTTATACTTTGCGTGAGCCATTTAGTGATGGGCTTTATTTAAATGCTGGTCCATTACGAATCCCAAATGTCCATCATTTAACTTTAGAGTATATTAGAAAATTCCATTTGCCAGTAAATGAGTTTATTAATGAAACGCCAAACGATATCATTTATGCAAATGGAATAAAAACGAATCAAGCTAACTATAAAAGCAATCCCGACATATTAAATTATCCAGTAGCACCAAACGAAAAAGGAAAAACTTCAGATGTGTTATTAGATCAAGCATTACAGCCATTTATCAATTTTATTAATCAAAATCCATTAACTAATTGGGAAATAGTCGAAAAAAATTATGGTAATATTTCATTTGGTTCTTTTTTAAATTCGTACTTTTCAGTTGGTGCAGTTGATATGATCGGTGTGCTCCTTGATTTTGAAGCATTTATGGGAATGTCCTTTTTAGAAGTTTTAAGGGAACAGGTCACTTTTAAAACAGCAACGAAATTTTATGAAATAACAGGAGGAATGGATCTATTACCAAAAGCGTTTCTTCCTCAATTAAAGGATAATATTCTATTAAATCAAAAACTGACGAAAATTATTCAAAATGGTAATTCACTAACAATCCAAACAACTGACAATAAAACCTCAAACCAATACACTATAAACGCAGATCTTGCCATCATAGCTATCCCATTTTCACTTTTAAGATTTGTGGAAATTGAACCTTTCCATTCGATTTCTTATTACAAACGAAAAGCAATTCGCGAAATAAACTACATGTCTGCAACGAAAATTGGAATTGAATTTAAAAGTAGATTTTGGGAGAAATATGGTCAATTCGGTGGTATGTCCACAACCGATTTACCTACCAGACTTTCACTCTATCCTAGTACTGGAATTGGTACCACAGGACCAGCTGTTGTCAAGGCAAGCTATACGTGGGCAGATGAGGCGCTAACATTGAGTGCCTTAACTGAAGAAGAGCGTATTCATTATGCTTTACGGGACTTGTCTAAGATTTGGGGCAACCAAGTTTATTCTGAATATGTAACTGGAACGTCCTTTAACTGGAGCCAGAATCCATTTTCTATTGGTGCCTTTACATTTTTTGAACCTGGGCAAGAGGAAGAACTAAATTCTTATATAAGTAGTCCTGAAGGAAGGTTACACTTTGCAGGGGAGCATACTTCTCGTTCCCACGCCTGGATACAAGGTGCTATTGAATCTGGAATACGGGCTGCATATGAGATTAATAATCTATACTAAACTACTTAAAAGTAAAGACCGGGCAATCACTGCCCGGTCCGATCTTAAACTAACAAATATTTTTCTGTTATACTTAGTTTTAATTATTTATCTAATGAATTAGTTCACACCATAGGTTTTGTATAAGCTCCGTTCAACTTGCCCAAACACAACATGATTACTAACTATTATTATTGAATCAGACCATCTGGCCTAAATCGACACATCATAATTTCATCAACCAATCGGCCATTCGCTTTTATATTCCCTCTTTTGACACCTTCAACTCTAAACCCAAACTTTTCATATAACGCCTGTGCCCTAGGGTTTGTTTCTAATACTCCTAGTTCTACTCTTTCTAGCATTAGCCAATGATCTGCCAAATCTAATACTTTCGTAAGCAAAGCTTTTCCAATTCCTTTATTATGATGATTACCATCAGTCGCGATAAATAAATCTCCTACATGAGACCTGCGACCAGTTCTTTGCGCTAAACCAACTAACCCTACTACATCTCCATTACATTCTGCGACAAATTCAAATTCGTTTGCTTGTAAGTTTCTAATTCGATTTTCCATCATGTCTACTCGCATACTAGGCAAAAATATCATATAAGGAAAAACATTTTCTTGGGTGCATATACGATGAAGTGCCTTGGCATCATTTATTTCTACTGGTCTAATCAATACTTCCATCTATGCTCACTCCTACAACTTTTTTATATTAAATCTTCAAGCCATTCATGATTAGGATGATGGATCATGATTGCTTCACGTAACCATGCTTTTTTGTAAAAGGACAAATAATCTTTCACGTTTTTAAAGTCCTGATGATCCTTTTCTCTTGTATTTCTAACTTTATATAAAAGCACTATTTCTGGACTCAAGTAAGGAATACCTTTATTTGTAACACGATAAAATGAGTCAAGCTTACAAGTAATCGATTCATCTCTTCTAAACTTCCAATCATTGAACTCGATTTCATTTAATAGAACTTCTAATTCATCGTTTGTTTTATCATTTTTACCATGTATTTCATGAATAGGCAGTTCTAAATATTCATTCTCCCAAAATGATAATTTCCCTTTAATGACTTTATTAAACGTCCAATTATGTAAATACTCTTTAAGATATAGTTGATCATTACGCGCAATGGCGATTTCAATATCATGATGATTTCTCGTTTGTTTTTCTAAGTAAAGGTCAATCGCCCACCCACCAGCTATATACCAACCTTTATTAAAATCCTTCATTTGTTTATAAATTTTATAGCATTGTTCAAGAGACATAGCTTCCCTCCTTCCTAATTAAAAAAGTACCACACTAAATGTATGATACTTATTAATGGTTTTATTTAGTTCTTATAAATAATTGTCTTTCAACTTTAGGATGAATTGGCTCATCTACATAAGAACGATTTGTTCGATCATATGGTTGAAACCCTTTATCTGTAGACTCACTTTGATCAATATCATTAGAATAAAATTGTGTTCCTGGATTATCTGAAACAATTGAGGTCTGCGAACCATCAGAAACTAAATTAGGACCATAATTAATAGATAGTACAGTGAACAAACACAATATGGTTATAATGTTGGATAATCTTTTCATCATGTTATTTCCTGCTTTCGATAATTTTTAATAGAGTGCTATTGTATTCTTTATATAACATGTTTTGTTTTTCTAATGATTCGTGTTTTTCATAGTAATCTGTAACAACATCATAGTATTTGATTAATTTTTCATGATCATTGGTTTGAACCCATAATGGCAGGCCAACTTCACGTAAATATGTCACTAAATTTGCCTCGTCCTTTTTTGCCTCTAGTAATAAAACCTTCATTCGAATATAGGATGCACTATTTTTATCCTTTATTTTGGAGAGATTCTTACATAACAACTTAGTAGCAGTCTCGTAATCATTAATGATCATCATATTATTCGCTATATTTGATATGACTAAAAAATACTCTTCAGTATCCTCCTGTATATTAGATAAATAGTCTTGATAATACTTTATTGCCTTTTTATGTTGATTTGAATGGTAATATAAATAGCCTAAATTATGTAAAGCACTCATATGTATTGTTTTATCACTTAATATGACAGAAGAATCTAGTATTTCAATTAGAAATTGCTCGGCTCGATCTAAAAACTTGCTCTTTATTAATTGAAGTGAAAGTAACATTTTTGCATCAAGAATCCGCTTAATATTATTATTTTGTAAAAAAATAGGAATTGCTTTATTACAAAAATACATAGATAAGGAAGTCTGATTTATAAAGCTATATACTAAAGCTCTATAGAAGCAATATTCCTGGAAATCGATCTCAAGGTTTGGTGTAATTTCTTGTACCTCATCCATTATTAGAAGAGAGTCATTATATCTTTTTTCTTTTATGTAATATATTGATAGTGTAAACAAATATTTTATCGTTTCATATTGGGAAAATTTCTTCTTTTTTGCCTCAAGTTGTTTCCATTTTTTCTTTGCCATTTTAAGATCTTCAATAAAAATATAATATCTCCAAATTGTAATACAAAAGTCATTTGATATATTAGTATAATTTATACTTTCCTCTTTACCAATCAATTCTTCAAACACCATTTTACTAGAATCATAGTCAGCTCGTTCAATCGAGTTCCATAATCGTTTAAGTTGACCAGTCACCTCATCTATATTATTATTTTCATCTATTTCAACTTGCATTCTCTTTAAAAGCAATTCAATCGTTTCTATACCAGCCTCTTTTGTACCGTTTTCAATTTTACTTAAATGCGAAACAGAACATATTCCTTCACATAATTTCTCCTGGGTCCATCCTAATTTTTTTCGATGATGAAAGATCATCATGCCATAATCCATAATAATATCTCCTGTTCACCTTTATTTAAAATAGATATATATATGACTAGTAACTAATAATTTCCTATATTAATATTTTTAATCTTCTCTTAATAATTAAATTCTATTAGATTTTCCGACACATTAATATACTTTTTCGATTTTTTTCAGACAAATTATATTCAAAAAATTTTCCCAATACAAAAAAATCAAACTGAATGGTATGATTTTAGTACAAGCAGTTAAACGATACTAACGACTAATAACTTCATTAGTATTATTTAAATGCACCCCCATTTAATAACCAGTTTTAAAGCAAGATGTAATCATTACATCTTGCGATTTTTTTGATTAAAGCCATTTTTATCTCAATAAATAATTTAAATATAGTTTTATAAAATTCAAGCTAGTAATCTTCCAAATTAATTAATACTTGTAGAGGTCCCATATGACTAAAAAACCACTCACCTTATATTTGGTAATTTTTGGAATAATTGTCATTATTATATTAACATTAAAACTATCGATTGAAAAAGAAAAACAGAAGAGATTGGACGATGAAGCGTCTACAGAATTAATAATTGAACAAAATGTTCAAAACTCTGTAAGAAACTATATTACAGCTTTAAAGTGGAAAGATGTTGAGATTTATAACTCTGTTGTAGTAGATTCATTAAAAATCAGCAATCATTCTTACTACTTTACTAAGATCATGTCTAACGTAATTGATGCAAAATTCATCGGTGATAATTTATCTGTCATCCATTTAAAAAAGAAAGATCATAAAGCTACCGTACATATAAAATACGAAATAACATTTGTTGACGGGATAAAACCTGATGGAAATTATAAAAACGGTAGAAATATATGTAATGTAACATTGGATCTTGTTAAATTAAAAAATAAATGGGTCATTTCAAGTATTTATGATTTAAATGTTATCTAAATAAAAATATGTTCTCAATAAAGACCGTGATCAATGAAGAAATCCACTAGGTGATTAATTTTCCTTGTGGTTTTTTTATGTATAATCTTCATTTTTGTTCGCTTTTCGTAAATCTTTTTAAAAAATTAATACAAAAAAGGGGGTCTCAAAAGTACTCTGACTTTGAGACCTCCTTTTTAAGTCATCTGTAGATTCTTCCCAAATCAATTAGCCTAATTACTAAAACAAAACGGATTAAATTGTATCCAAATCTTTCAGCAACAACTCTTTACTTTCTTCAAACTTTACATCATTTACATATTCATATGCTTTAGCTTTAGCAGCTAAGCTTTCTGGAGACTGATTTAGTTTTGCATAAGCTCTTGATAAAGCTTCATATGCATATGCTATGTAGAACGGCTCAACTTCATTTTCTAAACTAACTTTGACACATTTTTTTGCGTAATCTAAAGCCATTTCTCCTTGCCCTATAACAGCATACACTCGTGATAATTGCCAATATCCAATCGAAATGTTTCTTGGTGTATGGCTCTCAACCTTTGTCCAATGCCAAAAAGAGCTATGACATAAATGAACCATTTCTTCTGATTCACTTTCAGATCTATTTTCTAATTCAAGTAGATCCCAGACTTTATTAAAACATGAAGCAGCAAGCTCCCTATGAGTGAAGCTATTTTGTTTAATCGTCTCTTCCATAATTTACTCCTCCATAAATAAAATCAAGAATTATTACCCCAAAATCTAGGAATGCAAAATAATTTTAATCACATACCGAGTTTGAGCCAGCATCACAGGTAGCTGCGGATTCAAAGCCTGTTGAGCTATTTTTAATTTGAATAACCTCATTTCTTCGTTGCTCTTCTAGCTTCAATCCTTTTTCGCCAACGGATTGTTCATAATAATTTATTTCTTGTTCTTGTCGCTCATCGGCATTAGCATTAAAGCTCATTAAAATACCTACTGGAGTTGCTAAAACTAACAAAAATACACCAATTCTTAGAGCCGTGTACTTAAATGCCTTGTACCCGTTTTTTAATAATTTATCCATATGTATAGATCTCCTCAAATTGAAATGATATTCGATAATTCTTTAGCAAATCTTGACTAACAATACTATTCTCTGTACTATTCATATTTTCCTGTCTGCCACTTATGGATCATAAAAATTCTATGAGCAAATGCTTATTTCAAAAAACAAAAAACGCGTTCATACAGATGAAAATTAATTCATCTATATGAACGCGTTGATCTTACTTCATTGTGTTTATTGTTTTCTATTCACCTAAATCTAAATTGTGGTAAACACGTTGAACATCTTCTGTTATTTTATGAAAAACGTTGAAACACCAGTATTTTCAATCGTTGTTTTCCTGTCTGAATCGCTACATTTATCATAAGCTGAGCGCCTACATAAATCTATATTAAAATTATGATTATCATAATTAAATAGATACTTTGTATGTATCTGCCACCAAATAAATGTATGTCGATCATGTTGCTCAACTAACGCATTGCGTTAGTTGTATTAATTAATTTAAATTGGAAATTTGTTATTTACTATTTATAAGTACTTATATTGTCATAATAGCTAACCAAATAAAAAATAATCCAAATAATATAGTTATCACCTTTACAATATGCCAAGGTAAGAATCTAATAATTATATAAACCAATTCAACTAAAATGCTACTCCCTTCTCTACCCTTTTTGTTTCCTTTTTTAATTACATCATGTTTAGACTTATTAAACAGAATGCCTAATATTACAAAAAAACCTCCAAATATAAACGGTATATACGCACCTGTATCAATAATATTTTTAATCAAAATAGTACTCCCAACATGTATACTTCATCAAAAATTATAACATTTCTTTTGCAACTAAACTGCCATTTACTTTAAGTGTAAACCTTCACAATTTCACCTTAATTGTATCTTAATTATAAAATTTCTTTTCAAGCAAAAAATCCTTAATACTTTCGCATTTTGCCATTATAAATTTATAATTGTCATATAAAAAAACAGCTTGCTAAGATTTTGTTATCCAGCAAGCTGTTTTTTATATACTTTAATTAATTGGTTTTCATATTACTATATGCTCATCTATTTCACTTACATGAAAATCTTCTTTTGTTGGTATATTTTCATTTTTCAAAACGGGTCATTATTTCCAACTCGCAGTCTTATTTTTTTCAAATTAACTTTTTTGTAAACAAAATAGTTTTTTTTTGTAATTCAACAACTGTTCGCGAACATTAATGTTAGTAACAAAAAAGCCTATATTTATGGTTTTTTTGTTACTTTTGAATGAACCTCAAAATCCATTCTTGTTGGTAACCATATCTTTACTCTAACATTTTTGCTAATTTTGGTGAGATAGCAAGTAAGATTAAACCTATTCCAACAGCTACAGCACCGATATACATGAATACTTCAAGCATACCTAAACTTGTTGTCAAAGCTGCTAATTGACCAGCTAATGTGTTTGCTACGAAGCTTGATAAGGTCCATACACCCATTAAAAGTGAAGCATATTTTAATGGAGCGTATTTACTTACTGCAGATAATCCAACTGGTGATAATACTAGTTCACCTAAAGTATGGAAGAAATAAGTCATAACCATGAAAATGATGTTAGCTTTTACAGTAATGTGATTTGGATCTGAACCAGTTTTCATAACAGCAAGAATTACGAAAATGAACCCACAGCCTAATAGAATAATACCCATTGCCATTTTAGCAGGAATGCTAATGTTTTTACCAGAACGTGCTAATTTAATCCAGAAAGAAGAAAGGATTGGTGCAAGTATAATGATAAAAAATGGGTTAATTGATGCGAACCATTCTGTTGGAACAGTAAAGCTTCCAATTTGTCTGTTAATAAATTTATCAGTATAAAGTGTTAAAGATGAACCTGCTTGTTCAAATCCTGCCCAAAAGAAAACAACAAAGCAAGTTAAGATAACAATAACAAGCGTCCTTTGTTTTTCTTTTTTCGTTAAAGGAATTTTTTTATCAATTGCTGTTGCATTTTCTTTTAGAACCTTAACATTAGGTTTTGTACCTTTATCCCCTAAAAATTTATTACCAAGTACATTAAATAATACTTGTCCAAAAATCATACCAATTGCTGCAGCTAAGAAGCCATATTTATATCCAAATGTTGTTACTCCACCAGAATGTGTAGCAAATAAGTTTGAAGATAAATAACCAACCACTAGTGGAGCAAAGAAAGAACCAACGTTAACTCCCATGTAGAAAATTGTGAATGCTGCATCACGACGATTATCGTCTTTATCGTATAATTCACCAACAAGAGTAGAAATATTTGGTTTAAAGAATCCATTACCAATAATTAATAGTGTTAATCCAATATATAAACCGGTAGCACTATTAATTCCGAAAAGAACGATATTTCCAGTTGCCATTATGATACCACCAATTGTAATAGCGGTACGTTTTGCAATAAAGTTATCTGTTAACCAACCACCTATGATTGGTGTGAAATATACTAAACCTGTAAATAATCCATACAGACTAAGTGCGAAACTTTCTTTAAATCCTAGACCACCTTGGATGGCAGTACTTGTTAAATATAGTACTAAAAGGGCACGCATACCATAATAACTAAAGCGCTCCCATGCTTCTGTAGCGAATAACAAATACAATCCTGGTGGATGTTTCTTTTTCGCATTTGGTTGATTTGCTGTTTTTGTCTCAGTTGCTACGCTCATTCCTATTCCTCCCCATGTTGTTAATCTTTGTGCAGATAATCGTAGTTAATTCCTATACTATTCTGTCAATTTCTTATAAATCAAAAACTCGACAAAATTCGACAAATGATAAATAAAAAAAGTAGCCCTATAATAGAGGCTTGAAACTAGAAAACTAAATTATTCATATCCTATAACATTATGTAGATTTGAGTTCTGTAATAGAATAGCACAAAATAATCAGTATTTGTAAAAAAAACACCAAGTCTGAAAATTCGAAATAGTAAACTGATTAAATTTTAGGTAATTCACACTATATTCAAAGGGTGTTAAATTACTTACCTAACGATAAATACCTAAAAATATTATTAATCAATTTTTCTAAAAGTACAAGCCTATTTATAAAAGTAGAAATATTTTGTATATTAGAATATGCACCTATTTGTGAACCTTTTCACTTAAACTAATCTGCCATTTTGTTGAATAAGATAATCAACAATCTACTTTAACAGAGCCTACATAAAAAAAGACAGCCGTTAAGCTATCTCATTGATGTTTATTCAAATATGCTATGTAATTATCAACTCTTTCTGCATTGCCATTTCCAGCCTTTGCACTATTGAATACAACAATCTTTCCTTGGTTGTAATTAAGCTTATTGTCTAAATCGTGCATTATTCGATGAGTATACAATAAAGCTTTTACGTCTTTTTTATCATTTGCTAATTTCATTAGCTCGTTTGCTAAATTTAAATCATCGTATAAGTCGCTATTTTTATCTGTTTTACTGAGCAATTTTTCAAAATATGTAGATACAGCATTTAAATCATCTTTTTTATCTTCCCAAGCTGAAGATTTTGGATTTTGAAATTGTTGGTAATTTAACCAGCCAGTTAAATTATTCAATATATCGTGTGTCCTTGCAATATCTGCTCCTGATTTTGTAATTGAAGGAATTTTTTCTGCATCAAATTTTAAATTTACAACATGATATTCCTTTTTGAAAGCAATAATTTTAACTACTTTCCAAGATGCAAATGAAACAGCAATCAAACCTGCAATCAACAGGCCAATTTTCAAGTATTTATTCATTTCAATAGCTCCTTTAAAATTATTATTATTATTAATATTATTTTAATGGAAGCAAATTTCCTGTCAGGATAGCTAAACAAAAAAAATACGGAACTCCCAAATTAATGAAAGTTCCGTTTATTTAAGTTGTTATAATATATCTTTCTTTTTCAAACCTTTAATCATGGCTGTAAAAATCGGGTTGATTTTTACTTAGCTACTCGTAATTGAACGATGCTCCTTTTCATTAGAAAAAAGCTTTGCTATAGTTTATCTCAATTGATTATGATTAATTAAACAAAAATATGCTCAACTTTAGGTGAGTTAACTCAGCAGAAATGTTGTTATATCAACATTTTAAGCTTCTATTCACCTAAGTCCACATTGTGGTAAACTCGTTGAACATCTTCTATATCTTCAAGAACGTCTAACATTTTTTCGAACTTTGCAAGACCATCTTCTGGAAGAGTTACATCACTTTGCGCTAACATTGTTAATTCAGCTACTGTAAACTCAGTAATACCTACGTTTTTAAACGCTTCTTGAATTGCATAGAATTGATCTTGATCAGCATAAACAATAACAGCATCATCTTCTTCTAAAATATCGCGAACATCAACATCCGCTTCCATTAAGATTTCAAGCACTTCATCAGAAGTTTTACCTTCAAGTCCAATTACAGCCGTTGCATCGAACATATATGATACTGAACCTGTTACCCCAAGGTTACCACCGTTTTTGCTAAATGCAGCACGAACCTCTGCAGCTGTACGGTTTACATTATTAGTAAGCGCATCAACAATTACCATTGATCCATTTGGTCCGAAACCTTCGTAACGAAGTTCATCAAAACTTTCTTCAGAACCACCTTTTGCTTTTTCAATCGCACGATCAACAATATGCTTTGGTACACTATAAGTTTTCGCACGCTCTAGTACAACTTTTAAAGCTTGGTTTGATTCTGGATCCGGCTCACCTTGCTTCGCTGCTACATATATTTCACGTCCAAACTTTGCATAAATACGACTAGTATTTGCATCTTTTGAAGCTTTCTTCTCTTTAATATTGTTCCATTTACGACCCATCTTGTTCCACTCTCTTTCAACTTTAAATCTACGATTAATTTACTATGTATTTGACTTTCGCCAAACATTTACCATTTAATATTATACCTCATTTACACTTTTTTTCGAAATTAATCGTAACTAAAAATTAGTGGAAATAAAAAAACATTACTTCTTATTTTGAAGTAATGCCCTAATTTTTATATAACCTTTACTTTTATCAAATAAGTAAAATAATTATTCCCCTTCCAAATACCTTTTACTTCATATATTCTTTCCCCTTTTTTAGATCCAAGTTGGAAAGAGTAACTTCCGTAATTATCTAAATTATGGTCATAAATATATGTTTTTTTAGTCCCACTACGCTCTAATATTTCCACATTTTCGGGTTGTTCCGAAAAATAAATCTTTAGAAGCTCTCCTTCGAATGCTGGAATAGCTACTTCTTCTTTAAGATTTTTATATGTACCATTTGTTACTTTATCTTTATCTAATAATTTTCCCCACGAATAATTTGCTATTTTATAAGGGATTGTTTTATCTGCTAACTCAAATTTAACTTCCGGTTTTTCATCTTTAGACAAAATAGTTTGGTTAATAATGATCGAAATCGTAAAGATTGCCACTAAATATATGATCCCTTTTTTAAACATCGAACTTCCGCTCCATATTTTTTCATTTATTAAGTTTAATGTAATCTATTTCTATTAAATTGTATATTGGGAAAATTCTGTACTTTTCGTGAATGTTCCATCAATTAATTTATACTATTCACTTTATTAAAATAAGATAATTTTCAACATATTTATCATAGAAATAACAAAAATTAAGGTAATATGGTGGGAGAAGTAAAAGAAAGGATTGATATAATGTTTAACAATAATCCAGAATATTGGATCTCTAAACTTGAACTAGAAGCACATCCAGAAGGGGGATATTACAAATCTACCTATCAATCAAAGGAGCAAATATCTGATCGTGAATTAACCGTAAATTATGATGATCATAGATTACTTTATACTAGTATATATTTTTTGCTACAATCACATGATATTTCTCATTTTCACAGATTAAAGTCTGACGAATTATGGTATTTCCATGCAGGCAGTTCATTAACGATTCATGTTATTCATGAGAATGGTCAATACGAAGAAATAAAATTAGGACTTAATTTAGAAAGTGGAGAAGTGCCTCAATATTTAGTACCTAAAAATTCAATTTTCGGTTCATCAGTTATGGAAGAAAATACTTTTTCCTTAGTTGGCTGCATGGTTTCACCTGGATTTGATTTTAAAGACTTTGAATTATTTACTCAAGAGCAATTACATAATAAATACCCTGAACATAAAGAGATTATTAATAAATTAGCTTATAAGGTTCTTCCTTATTAGGTCTAAAAAAAGAAAGTGAGCTAAAAGCTCACTTTCTTTTTTTGGGGGAATAGGGAAACAACTAACTCAGAGTTAAGGTAATCTTTTTTAATCGTATTGTTACGATATCGTCATTTTGATTTTAATTGTTGGTTCTAGCTATTTCTGGTTATTTCATATTTAAATAACTAGTACTCACGAATCCTTTTTTACCATTGTAAGAAACAATTGCCCAATTATAATCAATTTGAGTTTTCCCTTCAGTTTGATAGCCAAGGAAGCTGACTTTTGCACCTTTAGGAATTACCGTAAGAATTTTATTTTTTGTACTAGGACCGCTACGTAAATTTAAATTAGATTTTGTTGTAACAGTAGTTGGTACTTTTTGTAAGTATTTAGTACTTACATAAGCTATACCATTTTTAGTAGTTGTTGTTTTAATTTGTGCCCAGCTAGCATTATAGTATTTTACAATCTCAATTTGATCTTTCTTTCTTAAAGTGTCTACTACTTTTGAACTTGTATTTGGAGCACTTCGTACGTTTAATACACTTGCAGTTACCTCATATACACTAATCGGAGCATTTAAAACCGCTGCACTAACATTTGTCGGCTGTGCTACTACACCATTTGAAAATAATAATGCACCGGATAAGGCCATCGTTGATACAAAAGCTTTTAATAATTTTTTCTTCATTATAAATTCCCCCTCTCGCTTTACATCTCAATAATATTGAATTAATGTTTCAAAATTAGTCATGAGATGTATCCAAATTGTAAACTTTTCAATTATACTGATCGGATACATCTAACAGGAAAAATTTGCATATGCTTCCAATTTTGTGGACATTCTAAATTTTGTATTTGTATGAATGGAGGCAATTATGGATAATCAAGCGAACCATGAAGAAATATTGACGAATCGGCAAGGCCATCCAATAACTGATAATCAAAATGTAAGAACTGTTGGTAATCGAGGACCAACAACTTTAGAAAACTATGACTTTCTTGAAAAAATCTCTCATTTTGACCGTGAACGAATTCCAGAACGTGTTGTGCATGCTCGTGGAGCCGGAGCGCAAGGATATTTTGAGGCATATGGAAAAGTAGGCGATAACGCAATTTCTAAGTATACTAGAGCAAAATTATTTCAAGAAAAGGGAAAAAAAACACCTGTGTATGTTCGATTTTCCACAGTTGTAGGTGGTGGACATTCTCCTGAAACTTTACGTGACCCACGTGGTTTCGCTACAAAGTTTTATACTGAAGATGGGAATTGGGATTTAGTCGGTAATAATTTGAAAATCTTTTTTATTCGTGATCCTTTAAAGTTTCCAGATATGGTTCACTCATTTAAACCGGATCCAGTAACAAACCTTCCTGATCCTGAAAGAATGTTTGACTTTCTTCATCTAACACCAGAATCTACTCATATGGTTACATTTCTCTTTTCACCATGGGGAATTCCAGCTAACTATCGACAAATGCAAGGGTCCGGTGTTAATACATATAAGTGGGTAAACAAAGATGGCGAGGCAGTTCTCATTAAATACCATTGGGAACCGCTAAAACATGGAATAAAAAATCTATCGCAACATGAAGCAGATGAAATCCAATCTACAAATTATAATCATGCAACTCAAGACCTATACGAGGCGATTGAGAAAGGCGATTATCCAGAATGGGAATTATGTGTCCAAATCATGAGTGATGATGAGCATCCAGAGCTTGATTTTGATCCACTTGATCCTACAAAACTATGGGATCCAGAAAAGTTTCCTTTTTTACCAGTTGGAAAAATGGTATTAAACAAAAATCCAGAAAACTATTTTGCAGAAGTTGAACAAATTGCATTTGGGACTGGTGTAATAGTTGATGGACTTGATTTTTCAGATGATAAATTACTTCAAGGTCGTACTTTTTCGTACTCAGATACACAACGATATCGAGTTGGAACAAATTACTTACAACTACCAGTTAATTCACCAAAAAATCATGTAGCAACAAATCAACGTGATGGACAAATGGAATATAAAGTTGACGCAGCGCCAGGTCAAAACCCACATGTAAACTATGAACCTTCATCACTAGGTGGATTAAAAGAAGCACCAAAGGATGGAAAAGATCATGAACCTGCGTACAATAATAAGTTAGTACGACAAAAAATAGATCGACCTAACGACTTTATCCAAGCTGGTAATACTTACCGTGCTTTCGACGAAACTGAAAAAAGTGAACTAATTTCAAATTTAGTAAATGCACTAAAAGTATGTAAGCCTCATATTCAAGAAGCGATGGTCGGTTATTTTACAAAAGCTGATGAAGAATACGGACGCAGAGTGCGCGAAGGTTTAGAAAAAGCGAATCGTAATCGAACTGAACACACTAGTACTGAAGCAGCTGATGCAGCGTCTGACAAAGCCAAAAATATGGGACATGAATCGGATCGATATTAAAAGTATAAATTGGGATAGGCAGTCGCCTATCCTTTTTAGCATATTAGTTTATTATCAAAAATACGAACAAAATATTAGATATAGTTAAAAGATTATTATCTGAATATTACGACTCAATATTCACAATTAAAAGATAACAGTTTAAAATAAGTTTGTAAGGACAATGATGATACATATGAAATTATTTGAAAGTGAGCTGATACTTAAATGAATAATGTGACTAAGTTTAATATTTTCAAACCAGCAAAAGACATATTTGAAGCATTTGTTGATCCAACTAAAATAGGTAACTTTTGGTTTTCTTCTAGCTCTGAACGATGGGAAGAAGGAAAAGTCATTACTTTAAAATACGATCTTTACAATGCAGAAGGCAAAATAAAGATCATCGAAGTTGATGAAAATAAAAAGATTGTGTTTGCTTGGGGACCTACAGAAGAAGGAAATATCGTAACGATCACATTAAATGAACAGGATCAAGATAACACAATTATTGAAGTGGTGGAAGAAGGCTTTAGTGAAAGCAACCCAGAATATGTTCATCATTTAATCGATAATAAAGAAGGCTGGGTATTCATGCTTAGCTGTTTAAAATGTTATTTAGAATTTGGTGTAACTAAGTTAAGAGGCGGATTAGTGAAATAATTTTAAAGTAATACGGTATTCTATGGGGGGATCTCATCAGTTAGGTTAACTAACTCTTGGGTGCCCCCTTTTTAATTGTAAATAGAATGTAAGTTGAAATACGTAGTGGAGGTATTTCAGCTTACATTTTTAATTGAAGTTTCTCCAATTTTATTTGCGATTCTCGTATTTTAATTGCAGTTCGCTGTTTATTTGAATCATTTCACCATTTATTTGCACCGTTGGACACGTTATTTGCAGCTCTATTAAACTTATTTGCAGCGCCAGAATTTATTTACGATACTCAGACTTTAATAGTCTCTACTCTTTTTTGTTTTTTAATTAAAAAGTGTAGCTAAAACTCTTAAGAAGAATATTAGCTACACTTATACAATTTAACTAAATTTTTTCAAGCCTTCTTCAAGAAGTCCAACTGCAAACTCTAGTTCACTTTTTGTAACAATTAAAGGTGGATGCCAAGTGATGCAATTGCCTCCGGATAGCTTAAATGAAAGCCCATTATTTAAACAGAAATATAGAATTTTTTCGGCTAATTCATCGTTTTTTTCCTTTGTATCACGAGACTTGACTAACTCAATAGAGATTAACAATCCGGCAACTCGAATATCTCCAATCTGTTCATACTGTTCATAAAGTTGAACTAGCTTAGTTTTTACGAATCCGGATTGTACTCGACAATTCTCTTCCAAGTTGTAGTCATCTATATACTCAATTGTTGAACAAATCGCTGCACAGCCTAATGCTGGTTTCTCAAAAGTATAATGTCCAAGCGATATTTCTTCGGCAACATCGTATTTTGTGCGAGTTAGTACAGCCGCTTGAGGTATAACTGCTCCACCTAATCCTTTTCCAAGAACTAAAATGTCAGGCTCGATTTCAAAGTTTTGATGAACATAAAATGCTCCACTTCTCATTAAGGCTGTCGGTACTTCATCAAATATTAATAGGATGCCATGTCGATCACATATTTCTCTTAATCTCTTAAAATAAGACTTTGGAGGGATATGTGTATCAGTTGCCCGAATTGGTTCTAATAAGATTGCTCCAATTTCTCCTTCATGCTCAATCATATATTCAATATGGTCTAAGCAAAAATTTGCTACGTCTTCATGTGAGTCACTTTTTAATAGATTACGATATCCATTAAAGGGAATTGCTTTTAATGTACCGGGCATAAGAGGGCCTATATCCTTTTTAAAAACATATTCCCCTCCAACTGCAATCGCATCTAATCCAGCACCATGGAATGATTCCCACATCGAAATGACTTTATGACGCCCAGTCACCTTTCGCGCAATTTTAAGAGCTAATCCGACAGCTGCACTTCCAGATGGAGTAAATAGAACCTTGTAATCTTTTGAAGTTGTTTTATTTACTAATGCGTTAGCTGCCTTAATGACAATCTCAGATGTAAATCTTCTTGGAATAAATGGGAGTTCATCAACTTGCCTTTTGATTGCTTCAACTACATATGGATTTTTATAGCCAACTTGATGTGAACTATTTCCATGAAAGTCTAAATATTTCTTCCCATTCACATCAATTAGATAACTTCCTATAGCGTCGACTATCCCATTAAGACAGGGCGTAGACATTGATTGTCTTACAAATACCCTCTCATCCTCTTGAATGACTTCTCTACTAATTTGATTTAATTGGTCCATCCATTCCGTGCGAAGAGGGCTTAAGTTAATGTCACCTTCTCTTTTCAAATGAGTGCTTAACATGTTACTTTCTTACCACCTACAATTAAATTATTAATTTTTTCAATTAACATAGGTAATTCACTCATCGATTTAATTGTGAAGTCTGCTCCATTTTCTCTAAATGATTGTTCAGTTTTTGAAATAATCGCTTCTTTCTCACTATCTGTTAAGCTATTAAACTCTTCTAAACTAAGTCCCATTTCTGAACTTCCGATAATGACGCCGACAGACCAAACACCTGCATTAATCCCTTCTTTAATATCCGAAATTGTATCGCCTACTTTCACAACTTTCCATGGAGCAGTTAGCTTTAATGCTTCCATGTTTCGGTAAATCATATAAGGGTAAGGTCGACCAAATGAATTTGTTTCGTCAGGTGTAATATAGAAGTCTAGATAATAGCCTTTCGTCTCAGCATTTGGAACGACTACATCCATCATTTTATTTGTGTAACCAGTTGTTGAACCTATTTTAAGACCTTTATTCCTTAATTCCTGTACTACTTCGACGACTCCAGGAATCGGATCTGCATAATCAGATAGTGAAGCCATTAGAGCTGGCTCAAAGTTTGCATAAAGTATATTCACATCTTGTTCATTGAATGGTCTCTCATATTTCTCGATCCAAAGATTAGAAATTCTAGGCATTGAAAGCATTTCACGAATATGATCGATTTTTAACATCCCCATTGGTGCTCGTGCTTCTTCCATCGTTACTTCAATTCCTGCATTTTTAAAAATATCGATAAACACATTTACTGGTGCAAAACATCCGAAATCTACTGTTGTTCCTGCCCAATCTAAAATGATTCCTTCAACTTTATTCATTTTGTCACCACTCCCATATATTCTTCGATAATATTACATAAACTTTGGATGTCTTCTTCATAAATTTCTCCAATATTTCCTACACGGAATGTATCAGCATCAGTTAGTTTACCAGGATAGATAACATATCCTTTTTCCTTTATGAAGTAATAGAATTTTTCAAAGCTAAACTGTTCACTTGGAAATAAGAAGGTAGTAATAATTGGTGATTGGTTTTCCTCTGTAATATAAGCATGAATGCCAACTTCTTTCAGTCTTTTTCTTAACAAGCTGTTATTATTTTGATAACGAGCAAATCTAGCAGAAATGCCACCTTCTTCAATTAATTCATCAATCGCTTTTGAAAATGCTGCAACAACATGTGTCGGAGAAGTGAATCTCCATTTTCCATCCTTGTCCATTTCCTTCCATTGATCGAATAAATCTAAAGATAAACTTCGAGCGACTCCCTCACATTGAACAAGCTTATCTAGTTTTGCTATAACAAACCCAAATCCTGGTACACCTTGAATACATTTATTCGCACTACTAATTAAGTAATCAATTTCCAGTTGTTGTACGTCAATTTCAATACCACCAAAGCTACTCATCGCATCAATAATAAGCGTCTTACTATATTCTTTTGAAAGTTCGGCCACCATTTCAATTGGATTTAAAATACCAGTTGTTGTTTCGCAATGAACCATTACGATGTGAGTAATGGTTTGATCTTTTTCAATAATGTCCCTTAACTCTTCTTCTTTAGGTAGTTCATCATATGCAATGCTATATTGAACGAAATTAAGTCCAATATACTTAGCCATTTTTACAATTCGTTCACCATAAGCTCCGTTCGTTACAATCAATACTTTGTCATTTTTCGAGATAGTTGAACTAATAACTGATTCAACTGCAAACGTACCACTACCTTGCATTAAAACAACTGTATATTCTTCTTCTGATGCATTTGCTAACTCTAAAAGTTGAGTTCTAATTTTTTGAGTAATGTCTTTATAATCTTGATCCCAAGTACATCGGTCAAAGAGCATTTCTTCTTTGACCGTACTTGTAGTTGTTAATGGACCTGGTGTTAGTAATTTATAGTTTTTCATAGTCTTTCATCCCCTTGGTAATTATTTTGCTGCATTAAAGAACTGTTGGTGCTCTTCTAATAATTTAACTGTTAATGGTTGGCTAAATTTCATAGAATGAGCTGGTTTATGCTCGTCGCTAACAGTTTCACCTTTGTATAAAGCAACTGGGTAATTTTTGATTAAATCTTTACGAGCATCTTTAATAATTACTTCCGCCATTTTCATCGCTAATTCATTTGATTTCTTATCTTTTTTAACAACTGCAACTGATTCAGTAAGTGAGAAGTTTCCTTCTGTTGGATCTACATAGTCAATTGGTAATCCTGATTTTTTATCTAATACTGCTTGGTGACGTAATCCGATACCCGCTGCAACCTCACCAGCTTCTACTTTCTTAATTGGACCTGAACCTGAGCTCTCTAAATGTGGACCACAGTTTGCGATTAAATCATGTAAAATTGTCTTACCTTCTACTTCTCCATACTGAGTTATAATTGCTTGAATTAATAACCATCCAGTTGAAGAATCCATAATATTTGGAATTGATACTAAGCCTTTAAATTCTGGTTTTGCTAAATCTTTAATTGAAGTCGGCATTGGTAAGCCTTTTTCTTTCATTACTTTTGTATTTACAAAGATTGATCCTGTATTAGCTAAAATTGGTGTATAAAATGTAGGGTATTTCTCAAGTGAATTTGTTTTAAACGTTAAGTCTTCAAACATATTGTGTTTTTCTTGAGCACTATCTAAGAAATATGAACTCATTGTTACTAAGTTCGCTTCGATTTTGTCACCTTCTGCCATTAGTTTTCCACCTAATTCAGAAGTTCCAAAAGTTTGGAACACATACTTTCCTTCATAACCTGCTTTCTTTAAAGCAGTTTCCATTGATGTAATGGCTTCTTCATCACCATTCGTATAAATAACAACTTTTCCTGAGGCATTTGTTTTTGAACTATTACATGCAGTTAATGAAAAAACTAAACATAAGGCTAACAACGACAACATAATTCCTTTAAATTTCTTAAACATAAAATAACCCCACTTATTTTTATTTTTTATAAATGATTGATTATCCCTGAATAACACTTTTTCGTTGGAAATAGTCACAGATAAATTTGACGATTAAATTCGTGAAAAAGATTAATAGAGATAATACAAATATTTCATCGTATTTTTGGAAATGCTGAAGTTCTTTAATTTTGCTTGCAACCAATGAAGTTTCAGCAGTTATTAAGAAAATGATCCCACTTACCGTTACCATTGAATTGATAAAATAGTAACTAATCATTTCAAAAACTGTTGATTTAGAGTTTGGTAAAACAACTCTGTAAATTGTTTTAAACCATGAATCCCCCATTAATTCTCCAGTAGTCTCCCAACCAGGATTCATTTTTGATAATGAGTTTTTCGCTAATAGATATGGTGTAGTAAAGAAATGAACAATATTGCAAAGAATGATAATTGCAAATGTTCCTTTTAAACTACTATTATTGAAAAATAGTAAATACGATAAACCTAAAACCATTCCTGGAACAGTATTTGTTAGCATCGAAATTAAATCAATAACTAACTTAGATTTACTTTTTATAGCTGTTCGCACATTTAATAGTGCCGAACTATATGCAACAAGAGTTCCTAGTATTGCTGTTACAACTGAAACATATAGCGAGTTTTTATAAACTCCAATTAAATCACTAGATTGAAAAGCATCTACGAAATGTTGTATCGTAAAAGTTAATTTAAATGGATAACTAATAAAAAATGGAATGATGAACATTACTGCAAATACTGACAGGATTCCAACTAAAATGATTGTAGAAATGATCCCGAAACAAATATCTCGTACTTTGTTGGAAAGCATTTCAACGTTTGTAAACTTGTCGTAATGAAAATTGAATTTTTCAAGATAGTTTAGTAATAAAACGCCAAATACAGCTGGAACTAGCATTAATACTGCAATAACTGCACCATTATTAAAATTAGGAATTGATCCAAGCATAACTTGATATAACTGCGTAGCTACAACGTAATATGTACCACCTACTGAAGCTGGAATACCGTAATCTGTAAAGCTTAAAATAAAGGAAAGAACAAAAGCTCCACCAAGCGTTCCAAGTAATGGGCGAATAATTGTATTTTTGAAGCTTCTAAATGGACCGTCACCCATCAATTCAGAAACAACCATAAATTTCTTATCAATATATTTAAAAGAATTATTAATTAATAGGAATGCCGCTGGTAATGTATAAATGACGTATCCAATTAGCAATCCATTAAACCCATAAATTTCAAATAGGTTTTTTCCTAGTAGTTTTGTTATTAAACCTTGTTGACCAAACGAATAAATGATCGCAAATCCATAAGTGATCGTTGGAAGCAACATTGGTATGAGAATAACGATTTTCATAAATCCTTTTAAAGGTTGAATCATTTTCGTACAGTTAATTGAATATGCCAGAATAAAGGCTAAGACTGTACTAATACAAGCTGTAATTGTAGAAACCTTTATACTATTTCCAATTGCTTGTATTAACGTTTTGTCTGACAAGATTGTTAAATAGTTATTTATCCCAAAACCATGATCCGTTTCGAACGAGCGATAAAATAATATGATTAATGGTAGTAATAGAAATGAGACAAATAATAGTAATATTGCTAAATAAATAACTCGCATTTCCGGTTTAACTTTATGCATATTTCTCACCAAATAAGTTGTAAATATTATGTCTCTTAATTTGAAGCTGCTTTAATATAAACTCTTCAACAAATTGATTACTTGGTTGGTTTATGATTTCACTTGGCGTTCCAAATTGTGAAATTTCACCTTCATTGATAATTAAAATTTTATCTGATAAAGTTAAAGCTTCTTCTGGATCATGTGTAACGATAATCGTAGTTAATTTAAATTCTCTTGCGATCGATTTAATTCGCTCTTTAATTGATTCTTTTATGACACCATCTAGTGCACTTAACGGTTCATCTAATAATAAAATTTTTGGCTTCGTTACTAACGTTCTAGCAAGTGCAACTCTTTGTTTCTGCCCTCCAGATAGCTCTCCTATTTTCTTATTTAAATGGGGTTTTAATTCTAAGAAGTCAATATATTCCTTTAATTCTTGATCCGATACAAGACCTTTCTTATTTCTTAATCCATAAACAATGTTTTCATATGAATTCAAGTTAGGAAAAAGTGCATAATCTTGGAAAACAATATTGAATCCTCTATTTTTCATTGGTGTTTTTGTAATATCTACATCATTGAATATTATTTGACCTTGATCCATTTGCGTTAGACCGAGAATTAAATTTAATAAAGTAGTTTTACCACTTCCACTTGGTCCTAATAATGAGACGATTTCTCCAGTTTTAATTTCAAGATTTATATCTGTTAATACGACTTTTTTATCAAACTGTTTGCTAATATTTTGTAGTTTCAGCAAGCCGTGTTCCCCCCCTTAAGTACAACCTTAGTATAAAATTCATATGTAAATTCAATTAGCATTTTAAGTAAATAATATGTAAATTATCAGTAACTTTTGCATAACTTATGCACATTTTTACATTTAATTAACCAAACATTTGCATTACTACTATTGATAATCTGCATTCGTTTCATTAAACTGAAAGCAAGTCTTAATAAATACTGAATGGGTGAGGTTATGTTTCCACTTGAAAGACAAAATAAAATAATCGATTTATTAAAAACAAATAATGTTTTAAAAATAACTGAGCTAACTGAAGCTCTAAATATATCTACTGATACTTTACGAAGAGATTTAAATCTACTTGAAAAACAAGGTAAAATAGAGAAAATATATGGTGGTGCGAAAATAGCTGAGTCGAAGTTTTTTGAATCATCAATGGAAGAAAGAATGGTAAGTCACTTAGAGGAAAAAGAAAAGATTGCAAAGAAATGCACTGAACATATTGAAGATGGAGATTGTATCTATTTAGATAGCGGCTCTACTACACTCCAAATTGCAAAATATATTAAAGATAAAAAGAATTTAACAGTCGTTACGAATTCGATCCCAATCATCAATGAGCTAATGAATAGCTCAATTGAATTGATCATAATCGGTGGTAAAATTAGACGAAATGAACAATCGGTTGTTACGTACGATTACTTATTTAATTTTAATGAATTAAATATTCTAAAGACGTTTATATGTGCGAGTGGAATTACAATTGAAAAAGGAATTTCCGATTATAATTTAGAAGAGGCTATTACAAGGAAGAAAATAATTGAGTTATCCAACCTTAATTATGTAGCAGCTGACAGCACAAAATTTGGGAAGAACGTCACTGTTCATATAGCACCGCTTGAAAAAATTGATTATATCATTACGGATTCTCATATAAATAAAAGTTTTATTTCTAAATTTAATAAGACAAATACAAATCTGGTAATTGCAGAATAAATAAAAGCAGGAAGGTTCTCAGTTTTAAGAGAACCCTCCTACTTTCATTTATACGATAAGTAGTGTTGAAAACCAAACCCGCTAATTCCAAATGACTAACACCGCTAAGATACCCACAGTTACATATATTAACAACCTTCAGATCTTAATACTGTTCAAATAAAAAAGGGCCTCCATCTGTCAGCCTCTGTGACTAATGGAACCCCCATATTCTACCTTTTTCAACATACTCTCTTAGAATCTTTTTCAAAAAATCTAGTTTCATATTGTCCAGCTACGATGTAATTTTCATTTTCATTGCAGATTCTCCAGCCATGACCTTTTACGTAATCGCATGGAACAATTAATTGATTTTCTAAGTATACCCTTGAAACGGTGCTATAGCCTGAATCATTTTGACTGGAGGTTGTGTACACGATTCCATTATGCGCACTAATATCTAAATAACTTCCATTGCTTTTTGTACTGTAGCATTGATTCCAACGACAATTTTCTTTGTATAGACTTTTGATCGGTAAGTATTCTACAACTCCATCTCTTCCCCTACATGAACCACTGACTGTAACGAATAGTCCATTATTTACTAGCATCGATGAAATCATTTTATCAGACTCCGCTTTCACTCTTATGAATTTATATGTGCGTAAGTCTAACATCCAAATTCCACCATCAGTTGGATGAATTTTTGTACCAATAAATAACATACTGCCATGTAAGCATAAAGAGCGTATGGATGGTGGTTTACTTACTTTAAATGGAGAAATGATTTTCCAAGTTTCACCAAAGTTTGTTGATATGTAAATTACTTTATCTCCATGTGCTACGACCAGTCCGTTCGAATTACAACATACACTCCATATACTTGCTTTTGTAGGAAACTGCTTGATGATCCAGTCTTTACCTTCATTTAGACTCTTAATAAACAGCCCGTTATCTCCAACACCATATACAATTCGTCCTACACTTTTCAGATCACGAATTTGATTTTTTATTAATGGAAAGTTGTAAGTCCTGTTTCCATCATAATCGATGATCATTCCATTATTTACAGTAGCTATAATCGTACTACCATTTTCAGTTCTTGTTACTGCTGTAGAACTGAACATGTTATTCATACAGTTCCCTCAAATTGATCTTCAAACTGGCTAATATAGTTAATTGCAAATGTAACACAACGATCAATGTCTTCTTCCGTTTCCGGTGCTAATTCTACTTTTAATCCTTCCTCTATTATTTCAGCACCACATTCTTTTAATCTCTCTTCTAATAGATCTACTGCAGCGCAAAACTTAGGATAAGCATGATCGCCCGATCCAAATACAGCAGCTTTTTTACCAGTTAAATTTAAGGTTTCAATGTCATCGTAAAAATCTTCAACTTCATATGGAAGCTCTCCGTCTCCCCACGTATAAGCCCCTAGTATGATTCCATCAAATTCTAATAATTTCTGGGTATTGATATTTTCAATTTCTTTCATCTCTATATCATGGCCCATTGTATCTATACTTGATTTAATTAACTCAGCTATTTCCTCTGTGTTACCTGACATACTTGCAAAAGCGATTAAAATTTTAGCCATTCTGCTCTCTCCTCTTCCATGCGTTTTATTTATGACCATTATTTAAACAGCATCTTTATTTGTGAAGAATTTGTTCTTTAATTCTTTTAAACTACGTAATTCATTTGCAATTGTAAGAAATGACTCTCGATCATTCACATCAAGTGCTTCGTTAATTTTAAAATTCAAATGATTTATTTTAAGATCTATATCCCAGATGGAACAAAGTACACCACTTTCGTATAAGCTTTGTATGTCTTCAACATGCAAGTAAAATTCAAAATCATTGTTGTTATCAACTAAATAATGCCATCCTAAGCAATCAACATATTTTCTCTCACTAGTCATCGTCCATAAATCGCCCTCACTAAATTCAATTACGTGTTGATGCTTTTGACCTGGACAACAACATGTTACTTGCTGATGAAATGACTCTAAAATAATGAAATGTTTATCCATCAACTGCCTCCTTAATGGCTCTTTCATACCCATCCTGATTATTTATTTTTAATAAGAGAATCAATCATTGTTTGATATTGATAATCATTTTCAATTGTAATTTTATATGATAATGATTATCAGTGTCAATTATATTTTTAATTCTTTTTCTTTATGACTGATTTATAAATCTGTATTTACAAGAGAAAACGAGCGTATCCAAAATGATTTTAAGGGCAAATGCTTCCCTTTCCGGTATTTTTTTAGTGACATAAAATCTTCATCCCCAACAAAAAAAGAGCCTTGCCTAATTGGCAAGACTCATAGTTATTAAACAGCATACTAAAAAACGCGCGTCGCAGCACTCTTATACATATGAGAATAAGAACGGAATTTTTAAAATGCAACCATATACTGTCTCAATTACTTTACTAAATTGACATAATGGCTTCAATAAAACACTTTATCTTCGCTGATTCGAACCCCTTACATAAAGGATAATAATCGCAAAAATAATCATTCCACAAACAATAAAAGGCATTAAGCCTGAACTGTAAACCATATATACTCGAATATGACGTATTGCATTTATAACTATAAAAAGCACCATACATAACCATAAAATAACAATAAGAGCCGCATTCTTATTTCTTCGCATAAACATCAGCCCCTTTCAATAAAGCAACTACAAAAAATACTGTTTGTTTTATTATATAGTCGAATTAACGAATCAATGACCATACGTTTATGAGTATATGTAAAAGTTTAAAAAAATTAAAAGGATAGCTAGGTTATTATAACTAGAGCTATCCTATGGCTTCCATTATTGATAAATCGAAAAATCTATAATATCTGCATATGGCACATCATTTTTAATCTTATTTTCTAAATCAATAAGTGTATATTTTTGCCACTCTTCTAATCGATTCATATCCCATATGTGGACAAATAAATGGTGCAAAAATATTTCTCTCAATTTAAGAAAAATCGGGATTTGTTTTACTATGTCATTATGAAGAAAGTTTTCTAGTTTATATCCTTTAAAGAAGTTCACCATAAATGTCTCAATAAACTGATCACTTATTTTATTAAAAGAGTTCTGTTGCCAATACGCATGATAAAAAGCTGTAGCAATATCCTGTGCGAACCAATTAAATGCACAATCATCAAAATCAATCGAAAAGAGAGTATTACCGACTAAAATTATATTCCCTTGATGAAAATCATTATGAATCATTCCAAATGTATCGGATGTCACACTAAATTCTGAGAGCTTTTCCATGTGTTTATCATAAATCCCTTTCATATTAGGAACTAACTGATCTCTAATGCCAAAAACATCAATACGATTCGGTGACCAGATAGGACGATGAACTTCACTTAATTTATACTTCTTGGCTAAAGAATGTATCTTCCCCAATTTTTTACCCCATTGTTCAAACAGGTGTTTATTCCAATGGTTAGGGTTTGTCACATCAATTTGTTCGCCATCAATATACTCAAAATAAGTTATGACTCTTCCATCTTCTTCTCTTAAATTACGATCCGCTCTTGGGACATTTACTCCTTGCATATGTAAAAAATTTATAAAATCAATTTCCTGTAACACCATTTCTTTTGTTTTTCCTAATTTAGACTGCCTAACCACCCTATTATAGTCTTTATCATAAAATACATCATTTTGAAGCCCTCCGCCTAACCGAACTTGATTACTTTGCTTCCTTTTCATTAAAAGTCCCTACTATCTTATAAAATTTTATACAATCCCATTTTTGTGTTCAGAACAAAAATATATTAAGATATTTTTAAGTGTTTAATCTTTTCTATATAAAATATTCTACTATTCAATTTAAGGAGTTTTCAAAATATGAGTATGCCATTTGAATTTAATTGGTTAATTGTAACGAACGATCACGCCGTTAGACACGAAAACAATCTATTCACGCTAGAGCAAAACGGATACCATTTATATCCCATTGACACACCAATCAACGTCACCCGAAAGAGTGATGAAAAACCTTTTGGAGTAGCTGTTATTGAGAAAATCGAATGGAGAAATAACAATACATATATGCTTTATGAACTAAAAGCAATTGATACAGTTAATTAAAAAGAAACCACTACTTATATTAGAACCTAAAACGACTGTCAAAAATACAGTCCTTTTTTTAGTAAAAATAAAAAAAATTTGAATTAACAGCTAAGAAAAAGATTGTAGTTTGCGCAAATATGTACATTATTTTGTAGGTTCAAATAAACGGATAGCTTTAATTCGCTATCCGTTCATTTGAAACCTTATTAATAATCATTATTTAACTGTATAATCGTTTGATATGCTTGTTTTGCTAATGCATTATGTCCAAATTCGTTTGGATGTACTCCATCAGTGCCTTCAAAAAACTTTGATTTTAGATTCTGGTGATGTTGAAATGGAATTCGAAAATCAATAAGTTTAAATTGATTTACTTTTACCATTTGCTCGATTCGATTGGCTAGCTCTTGTGCCTTCAACACGAATGTTTCAAAACCAGAAATCGGTTCCCATACTTCTTCATGATTGATAAGATCTATGTGAATTGGTGGATGGATTGCTACAATAGGTTGAATTCCATTGTGAATTGCTTGCTTTACCATCGAATAAATATTTGAAAGTATATATTTTATTTCAACTTCCCACCACAAATCATTCCCACCTGCACAAATAATAACATGTGATGGATTGTTTAATACGACATCATGGTAAAATCGTGACAACATTCCAGTACTTGTATCACCTGAAATTCCTTTATTAATAATCTCGACTGATAATTCGTTTTGAAGGATAGTTGGCCATGCATCAACTTTTGATATTCCTAAACCCTCTGTAAGACTATCACCTATACATACAATTTTCATCTTTCTCACCATTGTTCTTTTATAGCTTTTTGACCTACTCTTGGTCTTATTTTTACTAAGTAAACAATTCCACTAACTCCAAACATAAAGATGATATTAATCGTAAATGCAATAAATCCTGAATCAAAATCTTTTAAAAATTGAGGTGCATGTGGGAATAATGTCCCAAATGTTGTATTTTTTATTGTTACGTATGCAACTGTAGTAAGGCCAGATAGTATCCCTGCTACTGCTCCAATTTTTGTAACCGGATTACGTTTTAAAAACGTAACAATTAATGCAGGGAACAATTGTAAGACAAAACTATATGCCATCAATAAAAGAGAAAGCATTGTCTTACCACCATAGAACGTAAAGACTAATGCTATTAAAGCTATGATCGGAACTAAGATTCTTGTAAGTCCCGCTAATTTCGCTTCACTTGTATCAGGTTTTATTACTTTATAAATATTTTTAGAAAGTAATGTTGAAGCCGTTAATAATAACAACGAACTAGGAACTAACGCTGCAAGTAGACCAGCTGAACCAATTACACCAATAAACCAAGGTGGAAGTGTCGCTTTAGCAATTTCGAATAAAACTAAATCAGTTCGTCCTCCTGGAATATGTGGCATTTGTAAAAGTGCAGTAAAGCCAATAAAAAGAATAAAAACCATCAGAATTTGATAAAGAGGTATTAGTGCTGCATTTTTACGTAATGTTTTTGAATCTTTTGATGATAAACTCGCACCGAAAACATGTGGCCACATATATTGACCGAGCGCAATAATTAAACAAACTGACACATACCAAGAAATACTATAGCCAGCCTTAGGTAGTAATAGGAAACCAGGCTTAGCAGCATCTAACGTTCTAAACATCGGTTCTACACCACCATAATAATGGAAAGGTAAATAGATCCCTAAAAACAAAATCGTTATGAGCATCAAAATATCTTTTAATATAGCAGTGAATGCTGAACCATGAATTCCTGAGATATAAACAAAGATTGTCACAACAATTACACCAATCCATACTGCTAAATTTGGAGAAATAGCTCCGTATGAAGCTTCAGATACAATAATTTTTATACCATTTAGTTGAAGTACCATATATGGAATAATGGAAACTACTCCAACTATTGCAACGATCAGTCCTAAAGATTTACTATTATATTTTTTAACAAAGAAATCTGGTTGAGTTAATAAATTATGTTTTTTCGCATAACGCCAAATATGAGGTAAAATCCAAAATGGAATAATATAAGTAACAGCACAGAAAATATAGATTACTGGTCCCCCCATTGAATAGGAGGCACTACTAGCACCTAGGAATATAAAAGTTGTAAACATTTCACCAGCCATTAGGACAAACATAATAATACTACCAAAATTTCGATCTCCCACTACCCATGATTCCAATTTCATTTCTCTTCCTCTTTGGGCACGTATACCTAAAAAAAGTGCTAACAGAAACGTAATTCCAATTAATAGAATGCTCATTGATTTTCCTCCTGCTTCTCTAAAATTGCATTACTAATAAAAAGGCAGACAGATGTAATGACTAACCAACTCGCTGACCAAAATACAATAAACGGTAATCCTAATATGTAAGGCTCCACCCGATTCACAATAGTTAATGATCCTATGAAAGCAAAGATAGTTAAAAAAATTGCAAAATATTTCATTCTATTTCCCCCTTACCTCTCAATCGGTTGATTTTTTACAAAATTCTGTTAATAATTCGTAGACTTATGTTAAACTCGTTTTATAAAATAGTAAAATATTAGCCTCTTATTGTAAGCGCTTAAAAAGGAGCATACATTATGAACAGTTATTCTAATCTTTCAGAAATACTAGAATTCGATAAAGAAGTGTTGTTAAACATTTTAAATTATTCTTCTGATGAAATTTATATTTTAAACCGAAATCTTGAAATCATTTATGTTAATAAAATGTGTGAACAACATTATGGTCTACGTCAAAACGAAATTATAGGAAAACATAATGATATTTTTTTGGAAAAAGGGTATTGGACCCCATCCATCATTCCAATTGTTTTAGAGAAAAATAATACCGTCACAATTAACCAAACCACACATACTGGTAAGGAATTAGTCACAACTGCCATTCCAATATTCAATCCGATTAATAAAAAATTGGATTTCATTTTCATTACATCTCGTGAAAAAAACTATATATCTATTATTCATAATAACATTCATGAAATGGTTGATTCGAGAGAACAATTTAATTCAAATGGATTTTTAACAATTGATGATGAAATGACAAATATCATTGATTTTTGTAAAAAGGTTGCTCCCGTTGATACAAATATTTTAATTCAAGGTGAATCTGGAACTGGAAAAGGTGTGCTAGCGAAATATATTCATGATTTAAGTAATCGGAAAAACGGTCCTTTTCTTGCCATTAATTGTGCAGCAATCCCTGAAGACCTATTGGAATCTGAGCTATTCGGTTATGCTACTGGTGCATTTACTGGAGCCTTAAAGAATGGAAAAATCGGCTTACTCGAAACGGCAAATGAAGGAACAATTTTTTTAGACGAAATCGGTGAAATTTCCTTAAAATTTCAAGCGAAACTACTCCAAGTATTACAAGATCGTAGCTTTTTTTCAGTAGGAGGCAGAGAATTAAAAAAAGCAGACGTTCGTATAATAACGGCAACGAACCGTAATCTTTTGGAAATGGTAAAATCAAAACAGTTTAGAGAAGATTTATTTTACCGATTAAATGTAATTGATATTCAAATTCCGCCACTTAGAAACAGAAAAAAAGATATTTCCTTATTAGCTAATCATTTCTTAACTGAGTTCAATCATAAATACAAAGTTAACCGGTCGTTTTCATCAAATGTAAAAAATACTTTTGAAGCCTTTCAATGGCCAGGTAATATTAGGCAACTTGAAAATATTATTGAAAGACTCGTTATTACTAGCGAATCTGTCATCCGATTATCTGACTTGCCATCACAATTAATTCCTGATGATTGTAAAATCACAATCCATGAAGAAAATTCATTAGAAAATATTTTAGAAGAAACTGAGAAAAAAATGATTATCGAATCTTACAAGATTCATAAAAGCTCTCGTAAAGTTGCAAAGGATCTTGGTTTAAGTCAAACAAAAGCGAACAAATTAATCCAAAAGTATTGTAAGGTCTAGTAGACTTTGAAAGATTAAATTAAAAGGGAGATACTTCTGTAGTATTTCCCTTTTTATTATTGGAAGCCAATACGACTAATTAATTTTTTTGAGTCTGTAAAACATTCAGTTTTGAAGCTACCAATTCGACGATATAACTCCCTACTTCTGATGTTGACGATGATCCACCTAAATCAGGCGTTAAGAATTTTTTTTCAATTAATAATTCCTCAATTGCAGTAAGAATTACCTTACCATACTGTTCATACCCTAAATAATCAAGCAATTGGCTAGCTGACCAAATTGCTGCGAGTGGATTAGAAATCTGTTTTCCTGATATATCTGGTGCTGAACCATGAATCGGTTCAAACATTGAAGGATATTCTCTCTCGGGATTTATGTTTGCTCCAGCTGCAAGACCCAAACCTCCTGCGATGGCTGCACCTAAATCTGTTAAAATATCACCAAATAAATTAGAAGTCACTACTACTTCAAACCGTTTCGGGTCTTTAATCATAAGCATAGCAGCTGCATCAACAAGATAAGAGTATGTTTTTACTGAAGGATATTCTTTGCTCACTTCTTCAAATATTTGATCCCAAAATACCATAGAATAGTTTAAAGCATTACCTTTACTAATACTTGTTAATGTTTTTCCTTGTTTAAGGGCTACTTCAAATGCATAACGTATAATGCGCTCAGTACCTTTGCGTGAGAAAACACTATTTTGTAAAACTACTTCATGTTCTTTTCCTTTATATAGCCAATCACCTGCTCCTGCATATTCGCCTTCTGTATTCTCTCGGATAAATAACATATTAATGTCTTCGGTTACCATATTACTTAGAGGACACGGTGCTCCTTTTAATAGGGTTACAGGACGTATATTTACGTATTGATCAAAGCTTTTACGAATTTTTAATAACAAGTCCCACAATGAGACATGATCAGGTACACCAGGAAATCCGACAGCTCCTAAATAAATTGCTTCAAACTCTTTTAATCTTTCAATTCCATCATCATCCATCATTTTTCCGAATTGAGCATAGTATTCACATCCCCAAGGAAAAGATGTAAATTCGAATTTAAATGAATCATCGAAACTAGCAATTTTATTTAATACTTTCACACCTTCATTAATCACTTCTGGACCTATTCCATCCCCTGGAATAACTGCTATTTTATGAATTTTCATATCAGATTTCCCACCTTATTAACATCAGTTTTGATTCCAGACAATTAGCTTCAATTCCGTCATTTCTTCTACTGCAAACTTTATCCCTTCTCTTCCAGTACCACTTTCCTTTACACCACCATATGGCATATTATCAACCCGAAATGTTGGAATATCGTTAATGATGACCGCACCTACATGAAGTTCATTTGAAGCAAGTAATGCATTCGATACACTATCCGTATAAATCCCAGCCTGTAATCCATAGCGTGAATCGTTTACATGAGAGATAGCTTCCTGAATTGATTTCACTTTGTTAACCGTTACAATTGGAGCGAAAACTTCCTGACATGAAACTTTTAAACTAGAAGTACCATCAGCAATTATTGTAGGCTCTAATATATTCCCTTGTGTTTTACCACCTGTAAGTATATTTGCATTGCTTTGTTTTGCATCATTAATCCAACCTAACGCCCGATCTAATTCATCAGGTGAAATTAATGATGAAAGATAGGTTTCATGGTCGAATGGATTACCTAGTTTTAGTTTTTTAGTTGCTTCTACGAATTTGTTCGTAAACTCTTCGTAAATCTCTTCATGAACAAAAATTCTCTGTAAAGAAATACATACTTGTCCTTGATTTGAAAAGGCTCCCATTACACATCGATCAATAATTTTATCAACGTTGGTATTTTTATCAATAATAACTGCGGCGTTTGATCCAAGTTCAAGCGTTGTTTTTTTTAACTTCGCTTTATTTCTAATGTTAATCCCAACACTTGTACTACCTGTAAATGTAACCATGTTTACACGTGCATCTTCAACAATCGTGTCACCAACTGTACGTCCTGGTCCCGTTACAACATTTAATACACCGTCTGGTAAACCAGCTTGTTTGAATAACTTAGCTATAAATAGTGCCGAAAGTGGCGTTTGAGATGCCGGTTTTAAAACGACGGTATTACCAGATGCAATAGCTGGACCAACTTTATGAGCTACTAGATTCATAGGAAAATTAAACGGAGTAATCGCTCCAATTACACCAATCGGATTTCTTACTGTATATCCTACTCTTCCTATACCACCAGAAGCAGCATCGAATGGAATTGTTTCTCCATGAATTCGTTTTGCTTCCTCCGCGGCAAATTTATATGTTTCTATTGTTCTTGTTACTTCTCCCATTGAAAACATTATTGGTTTAGCTGTTTCCTTTGTAATTATTTCAGCAGCTTCATTAAAATTTTCTTTTAATAACTGAACGACATTTTCAAGAATTTGTGCTCTCTCAAACGCTGGTATTCTAGCAAACTCATCTTTTGACAGATAGGCTACTTCGATTGCCTTTTTCGTTTGTTCTTCTGTAGCAACAGCAATCTCTGAAATTACTTCTCTTGAAAATGGAGAATACAAATTAGAATACTCTGTTGTTTGTACTTCTTCACCATTAATGAATAAATATTGTTTCATTGGACCTACTTTGTTGATCATCATTCTTCCTCCAGTGCTTTTAGGACAGTCTCATGGAACTGAACAATTGCTTGCTCTGAAGAAGAATAGAAGCCTTTATTAAATGCTCGTGAGCGGAATCCTACTTGTTCAAGTTCAACCAATTCAACATCTTCATTACGTACTACTTCAGCAAATTCAACTAAGTCTTTTTCTTCCTGTGTTAAATTTTCATCTCTAAAGTAGTATGTGTAAACTCCAAGTGTTGTCTCATGATCGATTGGAATCATTTGGATTGTGGCAATATTTCCTGGGCCTGGATAAATCGTCATCATTAAATTCGGCCATAACCAATAGAATGTACCACCTTGCATTTCTACTTCATTAAAATCTAATGAACCCATTTTCTTATTTGCTTTCACAACAGATCCTTGAACAGAATAATTCTGACATGTAATAATTTGATAGTCTTTCATATCTAAAGTAGCCACAAAGCTTGGATGAGCTACATGACAGTGATCACATTCTAAATAATTATCAATAAATGCTTTCCAGTTTGCTTTAATAATTCTAGATCTACTGCTCGTTCTTTTTAATTCACTTAAAAAAGTAAACTTGCTTAGCTTTTCAAAAAAATCTCCATAAGTCTCAATTAATGATGTAGCATCGTCATCTAAATTAACGAAAATAAACGCCTCAGCAATTTCCATCCTTACAGCTCGTAAACAAGCATTTGATACACAAGCCAAATCTTCTCCTTTAAAATTAGGAGCTTTATTTAATTTACCATCTAAATGAAAAGTCCATCCGTGGTAACCACATTGTAGAATTTTTTTATTTCCACTTTCATTCTTCTCTAGCTTAGTTGCTCGATGTGGACAAACATTATAAAAAGCTTGAATAACCCCATTCTTGTCACGTGTTACAATAATCGGTTCACCTGCTACTTCTGCTGTAAAGAAATCTCCTATATTTTCTAGCTGGCTAACATGTCCAACTAACTGCCAAGACTTTGAAAAGATCTTTTCTTGCTCTTGCTCTAAAACCTTTGGATCAGTGTATAAATCATAAGTTAGCGTTCTCTCGAAATTTTCAGTCGTTGCATTTTGTACTTTGTTAAAAGTCATTTGTTTTAACCCCTCTCATTTCCCTATTTTCTACCCCTGTATCTTTTATATTGCAATATCCATGCCAAAATTTAAAAATACCTATAAATCAACATTTAATGATTCAAAACGACTCGAGCTAATAAAATAATCGAATTGAAAACAACTCGAATGAGTTGTTTCCAATTCGATTATTTGAGTTTTTTCACTCACTCATCGAACGATTATGAGTAAGACTATTTAAAAATAAGCATCTGTTGTCGTTAATAGTTGATTTTCGGGCAAAAGAAAACCACCTTTTATAAAGGTATTAATAGAGCCAAAAATAAAAAACTCGTTATTTTTTACGAGTTTTTCAGCTTATCTTATTGGGTTTAAAGACTTCGAATAGATAATTGGAGCATTATTTTTACTAACCATCTCAATAATACCAATTTCCTGTATTTTCCCTACAATCGTATCATTTCGATATAAACAATAATTATATGCTTCAACCAGTTTATCCGGTGACAATCTATTAGCTAAGGTACAATGTGGGATCCACTTTCCAGGTAGATAAATAGACTTTGGATTATCATGAAATTGTTTAAACTGAATATGAAAGTTCTCATGAAACTCAATCAAATTTTTAGTAACATTTGGTGAAAAATACAATATGCCAGTATTTAAAAAAGAACCAATTGAATTAAAACTAATATCTATTTCTGGCTTATTTTCATAAAAATCATCTAATTGTTCAATAAACCTTAGCTTATCTAAACGATGATAACTGGCTAAAGTAATATGAGGTTTACGATCTACTACTTCATCAGCATAGAAAGAAATCGATTTTTCTCTTAACTCTGTCCAAATATCCTTAATAATTTGTTCGGTTTCTGCATCAAATAACGCTACAACTCCGTACATCATCTCTTCCTTCTTTCTAAACTTATACTAGATCCATATGCAGAATAAAGAGCTCACCTTTTCTCCCCATTACTCTATTTCCTTTATCAATAAATCCGCTTTTTAAATAAACATGCTGTGCAGCAATATTTTTATGATTCACACCCAAAATAATTTCATCTCGCTTGGGGAAATTCGCTTTTACAAAAGAAGGCAATAAATTCAAAGATTGTTTCGCAATCCCTTTTCCTTGAAAATTTGAATCAACAGAATAAGCCCTTAATAGAATTGCATTTTTATTATCACTATATTGTCTAACTCCATCCCAACCATGCAAAACAAAAAATCCTGCAACATCATTATTACTCAAAATTAAAATCGCATGACGATCAGCCTCTAATATACACTTTTCTATATTATCTATAGGAAGACCAGTAAATTTTAGATGCTCATCAGCTAGAAAATAGTTTTTTAATTGATCATCATATTTGTCATTATAAAATTGTAAAGAAATAGTATTTGTCGGTAATAAAGAATTAGGCATGAAAATATCCTCCAATAAAAATATAATTATAAGAATAGTACAACAATTACAATCGTATTTCTACAGTGTTTTTTTAACTAAATTATTACAATTCTTAATCAACTATATTGAATTGATGGAGGGATAAATAATAATATGTACTCATTTAATAAACAAAAAACCACCTCTCTAGTGGTTTTTCCTCGATAGTTTTCTTTAAAACTTATATTTGCTCAAATGGTTCTGGATACCTTTGCTGAAAATATGATAATAAATCGCTTTTCTTAAGAAGGAGATTTAAACAAATTTGCTGGCTTATCGCAGATTTAAATACAAGTTTATTGCAAAACTGACACTTTTCCTTTTCAATAAATGCATGTTTAATAGACAAAGGGAAAATCGTCTTTTGTTTTCCAGCTAATAATATGTAACCTTGATGATTAACGGAAAAGCTTATTTTATAACCGTCGTACCCTCCAAGCTTACTAATTACCACGTTTTGAATATCTAAGTCTTGAATCACCATGTGAAATAGCACCTCCGTTTTCAACAAAATATATGACGAAATGCTATTTTTATGACTCATTATCGTTAAATATTTTCATAAAAAAATAAAAACTACCCAAAAAGTAGTTTTTTATCACGATTTCTTTATTAATTTATTATTTTACTTTGGTCGACGATTGTCAAAAGCCATTTTATAGCTAATTAAAATTGCTCAGAATAATGTTCTTGGAAATAAGCTAATAATTCATTTCTTCTATTAAATAATGTTGGACAAACTTGTTGACTAATATTTGATGGAAAAACTAGTTTATTGCAAAGCTGACATGTTCCTTTTTCATTAAAAGTGTGAATTAAAGACAAAGGAAATAATATCTTTGTTTTACCGACTAAAAGTGCAAACTGCTGTTGATCAATCGAAAATTTAATTTTATAGCCTTTATAATCCGTATGTTTTGCAATTTGTATGTTTTGAATATCAAGTTCAAGCTTTGTCACTTTGACTAGCACCTCCGATTAAAGGGTAGGATTAATATTTTAATAGACTTTTTTACGCTTGTATTTCCTGACAACTTGTATAATCTATATTATTAGTTTACTTAACAAAACTTTCATAAAGCAATAATCTTATCTTTATTTACGGAAATAAAAAAATCTATTACGTTTTTTTCAAGTTGCTGAATAGTGAAAATATCACGTTATTTCTTTGTTTTTTTTTAGTAAATTTTGAACTAAATTTACTTTTTCGGAAAAATTTAACACTAAATAAGTGAAGACATCTATGTACTTATGTTAGAATTTAAACTAAATGTGATCTCACATTCTAAATAATTTAATTACCAAATTCATGTAATCTAAGATTTGCCCTTACTATCAAAAGAGGTAAGGGATTTTTCTTTGTTATTTCTGTTATTGGTTAGAGGGAAGGTAAGTAATGAAATCAAAATCAGCAAGTACCTTAATTAAGTTAAATTTGAAAGGAGAAAGAAATAAAAAACGAGCATTAAACTCAATGGCATTAGTTGGCCTTGCATCAACATTAACAATTCAAATTCCATATAATACTACTGCAGCTGCAGCCTCTATTGATTCCAAAACTCTGCAATCTAGTACACTTTATTCAAATAATAATATTAGTACATATAAATCAATCGGTAATGGTGTCCATGTAAGATCTGGAGCTGGTACCTCTTATCAGATTTTAGGTAGTGTTAATAAAAACCAAAAACTTGATGTAATTTCATCGTCTAATGGTTGGTATAAAATAAAATTTAATGGGTCAACTGGATATATTAGTGCTTCTTATGTTGGAAAAGTTACCGAATCGAATATTAGTAATAATAATCAAGTGGTTACTTCGGGGAACTACATTTCTACTGGTAACGGTGTCCGCATAAGATCAGGCGCTGGAACTTCTTATCAGATTTTAGGTAGTGTTAATAAAAATCAAAGATTAGATGTAATCTCAGTTTCTAATGGTTGGTATAAGGTGAAATTTAATGGGGTAATAGGGTATATTAGCGCATCCTATGTTGGAAAAGTTACCGAATCGAATAATAGTAATAATAATCAAGTGGTCAGTTATGGAAACTATATTTCTACTATTAATGGTTTACGCGTAAGATCTGGGGCTGGAACTTCTTATCAGATTTTAGGTAGTGTTAATAAAAATCAAAAACTAGATGTCATCTCACTTTCTAATGGTTGGTATAAGATAAAATTTAATGGGGTTATAGGGTATGTTGGTGCATCTTATGTTGGAAAAGAGACTGATTCAAATAAGACAGATTCAAACAAGGTAGATTCAAGTCAGACAGATTCAAATAAAGTTGATTCTAATAACTCTCAATCATTTGATGTGCAAACTTTAATCACCTTATCTAAAAAGTATTCAGGTGTACCTTATATTTGGGGTGGGGAAACTCCATCAGGTTTTGACTGTAGTGGATTTATTTCCTATGTATTCAAAGAATCTGGATTGTCACTTCCTAGAACAAATGTTGCAGGATATTGGTATAATAGTTCAAATTTAAAAACTGTAGATGACTTTCAACCTGGAGATTTAATCTTTTTCGAAAACACTTATACTTATGGACCGTCCCACATGGGTATCGTGATTAATAATAATGAGTTTATCCATGCAAGTAGTAGTTCAGGAGTAACTATTTCTAAAATAAACAATTCATATTGGAACCAACATTTTTTAGGATTTAAAAGATTTAAATAAGTTTTCAACATCTTACTTGAAAAAAGAACTTGTCAATTTTTCTATTTAAAAGAAGATGTTTGAGGTTGATTTCCACTACAGGATGCTCGCTTTCCATGGGGCGAGATTCTTTAGCCTCCTCGGCAAGCCTGCGGGGTCTCAGCCTTCCCGCTTATCCCATAGGAGTCGAGCAACCTTCCGTTCCAATCAACTTCTTTATCAAAAAAAGTAAACCATTCATAAATAAATTAAGTGCAATATATTTCAATTATTTCAACACGTAAAAAAACACCTATCAAGGTGTTTTTTTCTTCATTGATTAAACGAAATAATCTCTTTTAATTCAGACCAACACGTAATACGTGGGATGTCCATCCCTCTATTATATGAAGTGTCTTTCACATATGCTTTTAAAGTTAATTCTGAGAGTGTATTCAATATTTCTGGTTTGTCATCAAAATAATAATCTAAGCCTAATTCTTTTATAATATGAATTTTTTCAGAATCTTTCATTCCACAATAAAATCGATCTTGATGAACTGGAAATCCATTTTTTAATAACCATTCTTTTGTGCGTTCACCATATTCTTTATTTCTAGCAGTCACATAATAAATTTCGTGTCCCTGCTTT
Source organism: Bacillus sp. FJAT-25509 (assembly GCF_001420605.1). Taxonomy (GTDB): domain Bacteria; phylum Bacillota; class Bacilli; order Bacillales; family Bacillaceae_G; genus Gottfriedia. The sequence goes on along the minus strand of NZ_LJIZ01000019.1, from coordinate 54,991 downwards.
TCTAATTCTTGTAATGTTTCAACTGCATATGGAAATGGAGGACAAGTCGTAAAGTATGTCTCTTCTAGATTACTCTTCCACATTTTGCTTCCTTCTTCTGCCGTTAAGCCAAAAGGTTCATGAATTTCAACAGTTTTCAATTCATTGTAAGCTTCTATAGGGATATTTTTATTTAATTTTTTATTATAAATGTGAAAAGCATGCTGTCTTAAATCAATTAAAGTATCGTCAATATCGAAACCGAATTTCATTCTAAAAGTCCTTCCTCATGAAGTAATATATTTCGGATAGCCTATGAATTTATAATCAGGACCAATTTTCGTTAATTCAATCTCTTCAAGTTCAATCGCTTGTCCCATTTTATCAAACCCAGTACCTTCTAAAAATGTAGGTGCATTTTTTCCACCTATTAATTTAGGAGCTAAATAGACAATCACTTTATCAACTAAATTTTGATTCATAAAGGAAGCATTCACTTCTCCACCACCTTCTACTAATAAAGAAGAGATTGAATGTTTTCCTAGAATTTTTAGCATTTCGTTTAAATCAACCTGACTTGGATCGCTCGTTACAAATACTTTTACACCTAAGTTTTCTAATTCACTTCTTTTTTGTTCAGAGTGTTTTTGACTTGTGAATATCCATGTATCTGCTTGTTGATCAGTTACAACTTTTGATTCTAAAGGAATCTTTAAAGTTGAATCTAGTATGACTCTAACTGGATTACGCCCGTTTGGAATTCTAGTTGTTAATTCTGGATTATCTTTTAATACTGTATTTACGCCAACTAATATCGCACCAATTTCATTTCTTAATTGATGAACATCATTTCGAGCTTCTGCTGAAGTGATCCATTTACTATCAGAAGAATGGGTAGCAATTTTCCCGTCCAATGTAGACGCTGATTTCATTACGACAAAAGGAATGTTTTTAACAATATATTTGTTAAATACTTCATTCATTTTGATCGATTGCTCTTCACAAACTCCGATGATTACTTCAATTCCCGCATCTTGAAGAATTTTTACTCCTCTTCCTGCAACTAGCGGATTTGGATCAAGTGTAGCAATAACAACTTTTTTCAAGCCTGCACGTACAACCGCCTCTGCACAAGGACCAGTTCGTCCATGATGAGAGCATGGCTCAAGAGTTACATAAATTGTTCCACCTTCAGCTTTATCTCCTGCCATTCTAAGTGCATTAATTTCAGCATGAGGTTCACCAGCTTTTAAGTGAGCACCAATTCCAACAATCCGATTATCATTTACGATTACAGACCCTACTAGTGGGTTTGGATCGGTTTGACCTTTCGTAGCCATGGCATTTTGAATAGCTAAATTCATATAAAATTCATGATTACTCAATTGTACGTCCTCCTTTAAAATGACCAGAACGAACAATTTTAGTCTCTAAATACTTCTCGTTATACTTTGATTTGTCTCCCCATAATTGAATTCTTCCAGATACATTAGCTCCAGAGTTTTGAAGAGCATCCAATTTTCTTGGGTTGTTTGTAATTAAAGTAACTGGTTTTGAACGAAGTGTTTTTAATACTCTAATAGCATCTTCATAGTTTCGTGCGTCATCTACGAAACCTAGCTCTTCATTTGCTTCAACAGTATCAAATCCTTGCTCTTGAAGTACATATGCCATTGCTTTACTGAATAATCCGATTCCTCTTCCTTCATGGTTTGCTAAATAAAATAATGCACCTGATTCATTTGAAGAAATCATTTTCATTGCTTCTTTTAATTGGAATCCACAGTCACAACGTTTACTTCCAAAAATATCACCCGTATGACAAATACTATGCATTCGAATTAGTGCGTCCTCTGAATTTTCAAAGTCACCATAAACTAATACACTTGATTGTTGCATTTCTGCTAAATTGGATGAAGCTAATTTACTAATAATTTTTTCAGTGTTATATGATCCATCGCTACAAAAATCTCCTTCGATATCCTCACAGCGTAGCCAACAATACCATTGAAAAATGACTGTTTCTCCATCTAAATTTACAGGCAGTTTAATTGGTCCAACTAAATAAATTGATTTATCGTTATTTTTTATGACATTAATTTTCTCTTTTAATAAAGAAACTACTTTTTCGTTGATCATGAGGCTTCCTCCTGTTTTCTAACACTATTTCTTAATGATAATATATTTTAATTTTTACTTGTCCATATTTAAACATTTAAGGCATTCTTTATATAGTCACATCAAAGTGATGTTTGAAGGTACTTTCCTGTGTTAGTTGTTGCTTTTGTAAGCTTTCAACTTCTCCTCGTCTAGCATATTCAAATTTCTTTAACACTATTGTACTAGTATCTTTGTTTTGAATAGCATCTTGAATGATTTCTGCTAAAATATCTGCATCTTTCATTGCAATATTTACACCAAGCGCTGCAGTAGGGCTCATTGTGTGTGCCGCGTCACCCATTATAATTAAGCCGTCTTTTACCCATGTTTTGCTACGGCTGCTTTGAACATTTAATAATACAAAATCATTCCAAGATTTTATATTTTCTTGAACTGTTTCAGTCAGTTCTGGAAATGCTTCGATTAGCTGATTTACAAAAGGATTGAAAGATTTACTTCTTAAGTTCGAAAAAGAACCTTCCTCTATGTTCCATCCAATTTGAATGAATCCTCCAGCTTGAGTAAACAAAGCCAATTGTTGTTTATTAATCAAAGTTAATCTAACTGTTGGATCCCAACTTGCTGGTCTTGGTACTTTAGCCCAAAGTAGGTCGTATCCATGTTTTATAATATCCGTGGGTATATTTGCTAATTTTCGGATCGTTGAAAATCGACCGTCAGCACCAATTATAATCGAGCTATTAATTGTTATTTCAGTACCATTCCTTACTGCTTTAACACCAATATAACGACCATCTTGATCTTCTATTAATTTAGACACTCGTGTGCCCATTAAAAGCTTAAAGTTTTCATATTTATTTGCTTCTTTTAAAATAACATTCAATAAATGATTTTGTGGAACATGAATACCAACGTGTTTTGAACCTTGTGATGGAAAAATACTTTTTATTATTTTATTATGATTCCAATATTCAACACGATCCATTAGCAGTAGTCCGTATTCTTTAACTTTTTCATAAAGATGATGCTTTTTTAATATTTGTTCACCTTCAGAATTTAGATGTTCTCCCCTAAATTCTTTATCAATTCCATTATGTCGTTCCACAAGAACTGTCGAAATATTATTTTTTGCAAGCAAATATGCTAATAGTGCACCACCTGGTCCCGCACCTACAATACATACATCTGTATTCATATTCATGTTGTTTTGCCACCTATTTATAGACATTTATTATTTTTCTAAAAAAATTATTTAGTTACTTTATGTAAGTAAGTTTAATTTAGTAATGAACTTACGTCAAGTAATAAATTTATGTATGGTAATCTTGTTATTAATTCAAATTTAGTTATAATATGGGTATAGGTGAGGTGGTTTTAAATGGATTTTTCTTTATTATGCCCTCGGTTTGAAAAAAGCGTAGAGTTAATTAGTAAACGATGGGCAATTCTTATAGTTTTTCAACTTCTTTCTGGATCACAACGATTTTGTACAATCGAATCAACTTTGCCAATTAGCGGGCGCGTCCTTTCAGAAAGATTAAAGGATTTAGAACAAGCTGGTATTGTAAAACGAGATGTATACCCAGAAACCCCAGTTCGGATCGAATATTCTTTGACAGAAAAAGGACTGGCTTTAGAACCAGTTATTAAGGAATTAATGAAATGGTCGCAAGATTGGACAACAATCGATTAAAAATGGTTTTTGTTTTTTGCTTCGCCTTTTAATTATTTTTTAGAATTCAATTGCAAATAAAAGGGATGTCTCATAAGTTAAATTTCTAACTAGTGGACATCCCTTTTTTATTTGGGCTCAGTTTTGATTTTTTTGAGCAAATGATTGATATATACTTATATAAATGCTGTATAAATTATATGTTTTCCTTTTGAGCAGAACCAATATATTGCGCTTTGGACGCTCCTAGACCAAATATAAAGAGTAGAATCGATGCACCAACTAATATTAAAAGTGGAATCGTCCAGCTATTGGTTGCATCATGTATAAACCCAAATAGGGTTGGGCCTACAGCCGCAAGCAAGTATCCAATCGATTGGGCCATACCAGATAACTCAGCAGCCTGTTGCGCATTCCTTGTACGTAAGCTAAAAAACATCATGGCTAGGCTAAATGCGAAGCCACCTCCTATGCCTAAAGCGATGATCCACAAGACGATTAAGTTTGAACTACCGTATAGTAACCCAAACATCCCAATTAAAAATAAAATTGCTGCAATAGTCACTAACGAACGTTGACTGGACATGCGCCCTGCGATGACTGGGACAATGAAGGTAAATGGGAGCAAAGCCAATAGCATAACAGAAAGCATCAAGCCAGACTGACTTGAATTCAATCCCTGTTGTTTAAGAATTTCTGGCAGCCAGGCGACAAGTACATAAAAGATCATGGACTGCAGTCCCATAAACAAGGTTACTTTCCACGCTAGTGCCGAACCCCACAAATTCTCATGACTGTTAGCCGTTTTATTATGAACAGTATCCCTTTTTGCGTTAAGATGTTTCAACTGTGGTAACCAAATTAAAATAGATATAAAGCTTAAAATCCCCCAAATTACCAATGCGCCTTTCCATCCAAATCCCACTACAAGTGCAATGGGAACACTCACACCAGAAGCTATCGCTCCAAATAAGTTCATAGAAATGGAATACACGCCCGTCATCAAGCCAATTCGTTCAGGAAATTCACGTTTAATCAGGCCAGGTAACAATACATTACCAACGGAGATAGCTAAACCAAGAATAGCCGTACCTATATATAAAGCAGCAACCCCTGATAGAGAACGTATAGCAATACCAACAGTCAAAAAGACAATGGAACCAAAAATAATTCGTTCCACCCCAAATTTTTGCCCTAATTTAGGTACAATAGGTGAAAAAAACGCAAAAGCTAATAATGGCAACGTGGTAATCATCCCTGCCAATGTATTTGAAATATCCATATCATTCTTAATAAGACCAACAATTGGTCCTACTGAGGTTAAAGGGGCCCTTAAGTTAGCAGCAATAAATACAATACCAACAATCAATATCCAAACTGTTGATTTGCCAACAGTTGAAATGGCCCCTTTATTCTCCTTTTTAATGACTTGATCCATTGAATTCATCCTATTCCCTCCTAGCTTTAAAAAAATTCATGTATTGTAGTTTGTTCAATATGTTTTACTGTAAAGACGAGTTTCGATTTATCCATGAAGAGAGAAATTAAATTGCTAAAGGAATACCTAATCTGTTCAGTTGATTGAGGTATACCTTAGGTTAAGCTATAGAAATTCAAATTCTATATTTTAATATAATATGGAGAACAGCGACATCGTTGGTATGATTGGCATATGAATGAGTGCCATTTGTAGAAAAACTAATCGAATCATATTGATTTAGTGTAAATGTTTCATTATTGACTGTAATTGTAAGGGTTCCAGCCATAACAGTCACGATTTCAGTTGAATTCTGATGATGTTTTTCTGGATGGTAGGTGCTATTCGGCTGTATATAAGCACGATACATTTCCATATTATTATTTACGTTTTGGAAAATCGGCTCAATTGCCCAGTTATTTTCGTCCCCAACAATTTTTAGTCCCTCACCGGCTCTAGATAGATTCACATTATTTTCAGATGAGAATAAAGCCATGAGTGGTATGGATAAGCTATTTGAAATTTTCCATAACATTCCTATTGTTGGATTGGTTTCTCCGCGTTCAATATTTCCTAACGTAAGCTTACTCACACCCGATAATTCTGATAGGTTTTCAAGACTTAAACGCCTTTCTTTACGTAGTTTTTTTAGTACTGTTCCTACTTGTAAAACAACTTGTCTTTGATCATCAGCTTCTAAACTCATTTTGAGCCACCCTTCGCAATATCATGGGAAAATATAAAGTAAAAATAATTATTAATGTTTTACATATTATAGTGGATAAAATAATAATAAATAAACCATTTTGTAAATTATATTATACCAAAATGTTAATTAAGTCTAATAAAACATACTTTATTACAACACTTTTCTTACTATTATTGAAAAATAACGAAATTGATTTGACCTCTTTTTTAGAGAAAACGCACAAAAACCACAAGGAAGTAAAAATTCCTTGTGGTTTTTCCTCGGCACCCTAATTATTGATTGCCTAACTCATTCTTAATCACGTCAATTGACTTACCTGTATATTTCTTCACTGGTTTTGGTGCATTATCTACAGCAGGGTTTTGCATTAAGAAGTTCTTTTCTACATATGCAAAGTCTTTCGCATCAACTGTACCATCAAAGTTGATATCATCTGAGCGTTTGTTTGTTCCCCAATATGTTTCAATTGCTAGAGCATCATTAATATCGATTACATTGTCTTTATTGATATCTCCCCCCTTTCATTAGATAAAAACACAATTTGAGAAATAAGAAGGTTTCTATATTGAATTACGTGAGAAAGGAACGACTGGAGATTAACTTCAAAGGCTAAACAGTTAAAGTAAAAAGCCTGTCCAAAAATATGAACAGGCTTTTACATTTTAATTATAATCCTAATTGACTCTTAATTGATTCTAATGTACTTCCTTTATAATTTTTAACTGGTTTTGGTGGTGCTGGAACCCAAGGATTTTGCATTAAGTAATTTTTTTCTACGAATGCAAGGTCTTTCGCGTCAACCGTTCCATCGAAGTTAATATCTGCACTACGTTTATTTGTTCCCCAATATGTTTGGATTGCTAATGCATCATTTACATCGATTACATCATCTTTATTTACATCTCCAGCAGTTGCATAAGGAGTACTTTCTGTACCTACTCTATATGATGTACCGTATACATCGTCATCTAAACCAAAGTAAGCGTTAATTCTCGAATATCGCGTTGTAAAATGACCTGGTATATCTTGGATTAATGTATAATCATCTTTTGATGGGTCTATTCCTGTAATATCAAATGACCCATTTTTCGCGACTATATTTGTTTTGACTACTTTTCCATTACGATCAATTACGGTTAAAGTTGGCGAAATTTTTGAGTAATCTTTTGCATAATCATAGTTGCCTTTTGCATCTAAAAATCCTTGAGCATGAATATATCCTTGGAATTCAGTTTGATTATTTAAGATCGAGATTGGCGAAACATTTGAAAAAACATTAGTTGATACATTATTTATATCTGTAAATTGTGAAGTAACTGAGCTAAATGAATAAGCATTTTTCGGATCTAATGGATTAGGAATTTCAATTGTTAAATCCACCATTGGTAAATCACCATCAACTCCAGAAGTTCCGTTAAAGTTAACTGTAACATCTGATGAAGTTGTACTTCCTGATGTAGTTTGTTTAACATCTAGTGATCCACCATGTTTTTGTGCAGCAGAATTCAATGAAATTTTCGTAATTTTTGTCCCTGGGGTATCAGAGAACTTATAATTTGCTTTCGATAGTTTACTTACATTATTTGCATTTAATGTCATCGTTAAAATTTCACCTGGTTTTACAAAAGCTGCATTAAATTTTGTCGGTTTATTTGCCTCAACAGAAACATATGGTGTATGTTCATTTACAAAATAGTATTGTTTTTGAAGATAACCATTTGTTGCTTCGTCCATCCCTTCAAATTTAACACTTAGAACACTTTGGTCCGGTAACATCGCAATATCATCGGATGCATTACCCTCTTTATCTAGCTTCAAGTTACCATTTGGTAACCAAGAGTTGTAAGAATAGTAAATTTGATTTTGTGTTTGATCTGCAGCCATACCAGCTGCTTTTTTTACATCTACATTATCATCAGTAATCTGAGCTGTTACACCTAAAGTATCCTGACCATCTTTATACTCAACAATTTGTTTACCCGGTACTTCCCCCTCCACATGCATATTCCATTTAGGTTTTGTACCATCGACAAATAAATCTTGACTAATCGTATATTGTTTTCCATTATCATCTGTACCAATCATTTTTAATACATATTGCCCTGTTTTTGGTACTACCAATTGATCATCTCTTGTTCCAATTGGATTATCTGGGTCATTTGTAAACGGATAGTAAAATCCAAAATAGACGAAAGGAAGTGAAATATCTACACCTTCATTAAATGCTACCCCATCATACGAACTAACAACACCAAGATCTTTACCAGTTTTTGCATCTGAAATAACAACGTCAATTGATCTCATATGTGATTTTAAGGCAATATTAGCAGCATCAGTTCGATTCCATTTTTGACTACTTTGACTAAGCGATTCAGGCACTGATTGTTTATACAATCTAAAGTAATCAAATCCTTGCTCGACGTAGTGAACGCCAAATGGAATGCGATATGTTTCTGATGGGTTATCTTTGTTTGTATACACTACATACCCTTCATAAATTCCTTTTTCAGCTGTCTTTGGAATATTTAAAGTAATAGTTCTTTTCTTTTGGCTAATTCCTTTTAATGTAACTGTCGATGGAGTTTGAACAGTTACACCATTTGCTGCTGCATCCTTTGAACCACGTAAGTTTGATTGGAAATTAACTTTTACATCAAATGTTTTTGACTTTTCTCCTCTATTCATTAAAGTGACTGTGCGGTTATTTGAATAGTCATTTCCATCGAATGATACATTGCCGAAGCTAAGTGCCCCTGTTTCTTCATTAATTTGTTTTTCTTTTCCATTAATGATCGTTGGTGTTTTTTCTTGCACTTTAATTTCAATCGTTGAATGGATTGCATTATATGGATCAATTCGTCCTGCACCTTGTTCAAATACACTGTATGGCTTACTTAAAGAATCTGCAGTATTCATTAAAATCGCTTTGATATCTTCTGGTTGTAAATTATGGTTTGCTTGCTTTAATAATGCTGCAACCCCTGTTGTAAATGGAGTAGCCATTGATGTACCTGACATACGCTGATATGCTTTTTTATAATCTGTTGGATTGTCTGGATTGTTTATAAAACCTGGTACTGTTGATAATACACTCACACCTGGAGCTGTAATTTCTGGTTTAATATCATAAGTTAATCTTGCAGGTCCTCTTGAACTGAAGTCAGCTAAAGTATCGCCCTGCGTTTTCGCTTCACCTATGTCAGTAAATGTAAAGTTAACAGATCCTGATTGTAGCTTTTGCTTCAAAGCTAGACCATCTGCGTTAGATAGCGAGAACGTTGGAATGAAATTTACACCATCGCCTAAGAAGGTTGGAATTTGTCCTTCAGTTGGATTGTCATTATACATAAGAACTGCTGCAGCTCCTTGTGATTTAGCAACCGCAATTTTAGAATCTAATGTATACGTTCCACGACTCATTAGAACAATTTTACCTTTTACATCTTTACCTGAATATGCTTCTCCTAGATTTACATCTACAACCGAATTCGTTACACCTTTTAATTTTGAAATATCATCCCCAGCGCCTTTTGCCATTAAAAGTAAAGATGCATTTACATTATCGATCGCACCTTTCCCTCCAAGTGTCGTAATTGGAACACTGCTTGCACCTACTGTTAATGCTAAACCAGCCGTTCCTGGTGAACCTAACGTATACATCTTATTTCCTGCATTTCCAGCAGCAACTACTGCAGTAACTCCATTTAGTACAGCATTATTAATTGCAATACTTTCAGGAAGTAGTGGGTCATTATAATTTGCACCTAGTGAAAGGTTCATAACGTCCACTCCATCTGCAACTGCTTGATCAATTCCCGCGATGATATTATCAGTTGTACCGCTGCCACCTGGTCCTAATACACGATATACATAAAGATCGGCATCTGGAGCAATACCAGTTGTTGCATCTTCACTTTCATTTTTGCCTTGCCCTACAATCGTACCTGATACGTGAGTTCCATGTTCTGTTACGTAATTTGCTGCACCAGTAGCTCCATAAGGTTTACCCGCTTTTATATAATCAGCATAAGTAGTTTCCATTGGATCATTGTCATTATCTACGAAATCGTATCCACCTTTAAATGCGGCTTTAATGTCTGGATGGTTATAATCAACACCTGTATCAATAACAGCTACTTTTACTCCTTTACCTGTATAGCCTTCTTGATGTAATTTATCAATTTGTAAGTAAGAACGCTCATCTGCCATTCCTTTTCCTGTTGAACTTGTAGATGAATCTTTCCCTTCAACCGGAAGCTCCGATTTCACTGTTACATCGCTATAAATAGCTTGTACAGCTGTTGATTTCATTAAATCATTTAGTTTATTTGCAGGGACTTCTAAAGCTACCCCGTTAAATGCATGTTTATATTCACGTTTTATTTTATATGAACCATCAGATTTTGTTTTAAATAAAGAACTTATGTCTGATTTAAACTTAGTATGATCTTCATTCGCATTGCTTGCTGCTTCTGAATCTGATAAAGCTTGTCCTTTTAAAGCAGCTTCTAATACAGCAATTTTCTGTGGTTTTTGTTTAAATGAAACAATTACCGAAACAGTTTCAGGACTATTAAGATTTACATTTGAATCAAGAAAAAGACCTGATTGATCAGTCGTTGAAATCTTTTGTAGAGCTTCTCTTTGTTCTGGAGTTAATTTAGCTAAAATCGTTTCTGCATTTGAGACAACATCTGCTTTCGTTACATTTGAAACATGACTTAAAGAACTTAAAATAAAACTAGTTGATAACGCAGCTACTGTAAGGCTTTTTGCAATTTTACTTTTACTCGTTCTCTTTAACATACTCTTCCCCCATTTATAGTAAGATTCGCAAAATGAAGTTATTAATAGTAGAGGAACTTTGAATCTAAAACTCTAGCTTTTATATTCTAAAAATCCATCAACCTAATAATCACTTCCTATTACTTATTATTAAAAATATTCAAATAATTAACAATCGGGTTATATGGAGTAGATTCTTTCAACGTTTCTTCTTTTCTTTTACAAAATTCGACACTTTTCACAAAAGAAGTTTATAAACTTTCTTATATCTTTATAAGTTTTTCTTATTTTTTTATAAATTAAGTTCGTCGAGAAAATTTAAAATTTAGTTTCTTGGTTGATCTATAGATTCTTTATTAATAAAAATTAAGGGAAGTCGATATTCGACTTCCCTTAATTTTTAAATTATTGTAATCCTAATTGAGTTAATACATCATCTAATGTAACGCCTTTATAAGCAGTTTTTGCTTTTGGTACATTTGATACAGTCGGATTTTTTAGTCCAAAGTTTTTAACAATGAAATCCATATCTTTTTTATCTACTACTTTATCAAAATTAAAATCTGCAGTTGCTTTATTAGTACCCCAATATGTTTGTACTGCTAATGCATCTAGAATATCGATCACATTATCTTTGTTTACATCACCTGCTGCTGCAGTTGGTAAATTAAAGGCCAATCTTTTTCCAACTATTTCACCACGTACATTATTCGATAATACAACTTGTTTGTTCATCGTAAAGTGACCTGGTACATCAACTGTTAACGTAAATGGATTTACTTCCGCTTTTAGTCCTTCAATAATATACTGACCACTCTTGTTTAAACTTGACGGAGTAGCAGTTGTTTTTCCATCATAAGAAGTAACTTTTACATTTGCCCCAACCTTACTTAAATCAATTGAATAAATAGATTGACCTGAGGCATCTTTTGCCCCTTCAACTTGTACTGTTCCATCTAATCTTGAATAAGTTGGTTTATATTTGATACTTTCCATGTAAGAGTAAACATTATTAGTCTCTACATTTGATTGATCAGTTGTGGAGGCTGTCATCGTAAACCAATTGAAAGCAGATCCTCCATAAAGTCCATCCGTAAACTTTTTAGCCGTTTTAAGGTCGAAATTAAATAATTGTAAGTCTTCTGGTAATGTTTTGTCACCTAAATAAGTGAATGTAATTGTATAGTTCGTATTAGACGGACTTGTTTGAACAGCAACTACAGAAACTTGCGCATCACCATACTGCTTAACTGCATCATTTACTACTACATTCTCAATTGAAGCTAGGTTAGGATCAACTGGTATTGTAATTTTAGATGTTTTTAAGTTTTTAACATTATTTGAACGAACACTATAATTTACTGTGTCTCCATTTGATACGATTTGTTTATTTGCCTTTAAATAGTAATAAGGTAAATTGTGATCCACAAAAACAACTCTTAACATATTAAAAGCATTTCCTATAGTGTTTCTTGCATAATCCATACCATAAAACTGAACTTGTAAAGGTGCAGCTTGTTTTCTAACGACAAGTTTATCAGTGTAATTTCCATTTTTATCTGTATAAATTGGTGCTTTTGGCCATGGACTATTATTAAACGTAACAACTGAATTGTTTGATTGATCAACTGGGAAACCTAGTTTATTTGCTTCCTCTGTTTCAGGATCATTTAAGTGAATGTTAAAATCATATAAGAATTGTCCATTTGAATCAAATTGACTATCATTAGTTTCAATTACTTTTTGGTCTAATGAATCAAAGCTAGAAGTCATAGTTGGTGCACCTAAATCGTAAATAAAATCAGATGACTTTGTGAATGATTTACCTTGTTCATTTGTTCCAACCAACTTTATTTTATAGCGTCCTGGTTGTGCAATTGCTGATAGATAGCTAATTGGATTCTTTGAATCACCAGTAAATGGATAATATGATCCAGTAAATCCTCTTGTAACATAATAAGTTTGATTTTCATTCAATAATATTGGACTCAAGGAACCTATTAATCCTAGGTCTTCACCTGTAATAGAATCTTGTAAAATAATATCTATTGTTTTCATATGTGATTTTAATGAGAATGTAAACGATTCGAAAGGCCAAGCATTTTCAGGCCAAGCTGTATCAGTTGAAAACATTGGTAAGGCGTCAACTGAATCAATGCCTTCATTTATTACACGTCCACCAAATGGAATTTGATATGTTTCTGATGGGTCCCCCGTATTTGTGAAAGTGATGTATCCTTCATATGTGCCTTTATCTGCTGTTTTTGGAATGTTTAAATTAAATTTAATTGATTTTTGGCTAATTCCGTTTAATTTTACCGATGAAGGGCCTGTTAGCGTTATATTGTTTTTAGCTGCATCTAAAGAACCTCTTAAGCCAGTTTGGAATTTTACGTCTACATTAAATGTTTTTGCTTTTTCGCTACGGTTTTTTAATGTAACAATGCGTGAATCAGCAATATCTTGATCATCAAATCCAAATGAACCAAAGCTCATTCCACCTGTTAATTCTTGAATTGATTTTTGTTTTCCATCAATAATTGTTGGCGTTTTATCAACTACTTCTAATTCTACATTTGAGTGGATTGCTTCATAAGCATCTACTCGTCCGCTACCTTCTTCAAAGACACTATAAGCTTTTGATAATGTATCTGCTGTATTCATTAAGATTGATTTAATATCTTCTGGTTTTAAATCTTTATTTGATTGTAGTAATAAAGCCGATACCCCAGCTACATAAGGTGTTGCCATTGATGTACCTGATAAACGCTCATACGCATACTTGTAATCTTCTGATTTTGTTCCATCTACTGTTTTGTCGTTTACATAGAATGGTACAGTTGAAAGGATTGACACACCAGGTGCAGTTACTTCCGGTTTAATATCATAGTTTACTCGAGATGGACCTCTAGAGCTAAATGACGCTAATTCATCTGAAGCAGTCTTTAGTTTTGTGAAATCACCAAATGTAAAGTCTGTTTTTCCGGCTTTAATTGCAGCAGCGATTGTATTACCTTCATCATTTGAAACTGAAAACGCAGGAATCGCATCGACTGATTCACCAAGGAATGATTGTATTGCACCTTCTGCTTTATTCGTTTCATCGTTATACATTAAAACTCCAGCAGCGCCTTTTGCTTTTGCATTTTTGATTTTGTCTATCAATGCAATCGAACCACGTTTAATGAACGCAATCTTACCGTTTAGATCTTTTCCATTAAAATCTGCTGGGTTTGCTAGTCCAACATCAACAAGTTGATATGTTTTACCTTTTAATGTAGTTAAATCATCTTTATAATTTCTTGCTAATTGTCTTAATGAATAATTTTTACCATCTTGTACACCTGCATATTGATAGATATCAAGTGCGATAGATGAAGCACCAACTGTTAAAGCTAATGCTGCTGTACCAGGTGAACCAACCGTGTACATTTGATCCCCACTATTCCCTGCTGCAACAACTGTCGTTACTCCACTTAATACGGCATTGTTTACCGCAATTGAAGTCGCATATAGTGGGTCATTTAACGTTGCACCTAATGACATATTAATAACATTCATACCATCTTTTACAGCTCTGTCAATCCCGGCAAGAATTGCATCAGTTGTCCCGCTACCATATGGACCAAGTACCTTATAAGAATAAATATCCGATTCTGGAGCCGCACCAATAGTTTTATATTCACTACTCGCTTTCCCACGACCGCCAATGATTCCCGCTACATGTGTACCATGCTCAGTATAGTATGCACTGCCACTCACAATTTCTGCTTGGCCAGATTTTTTCCAATCTGCATACGTTGTCTCCATTGGATCATTATCATTGTTTACGAAATCATATCCACCTTTATATGCATCTTTCAAATCTGGATGGTTATAATCAATACCTGTATCTAAAATCCCTATTTTAATTCCTTTTCCAGTAAATCCTTCTGCATGTAATCGATCTAAAGCGTCATAAGGTGTATAGTTTCCAACATTTGCTTCATCTGCTTTTAACTGATCGTTTTCCTTAGGAGGATCAATTGAAAATGTTTGGTTACTCCAAACTGTTTTTACAGCTTTTGATTTTAATAGGTTTTTAATTTGATTTGCTGGTAGTCTCATTGAAACACCATTAAAGGCATTTTTATATGAACGATTAATCGTATAATCTACCTTTTTAGTTTTGCCATTTTCTAATACTTGACCTACATCTTTAGCAAATGTTTCATGATCTTGATCGACTAAGTTTATTGCTTCAGATGCAGTTAATGATTTACCTTCTACACTTGCTTCGATTTGAGCAACTTTAGCAGGTTTATTTGCAAACTCAACAATAACACTTGTTTGTTCCGTTGAGTTTAAATTAATATCTGAAGAAATTTGAAGACCTGATTGTTCATTAGTCGAAAGCTGTTCAAGTGCTGCTCTTTGCTCTGAAGTTAAGTTTGCTAAAATATCTTCTACATTTCTTGGACTTGCTGCTTTAGTACTAGTAGTTACTTGTCCAAGTGAACCAAGAATAAAACTAGATGTTAAAGCTAAAACGGTAAAGCTTTTTAAAAACTTTTTTTCTGTCCTTTTCCCCATTTCTCTTCCTCCTAGAAAATTTACAACAAGGTAGAAATCTACATTGAAGTACAAAAATATTCTTACTTTGACAAAAATATGGATTATTTCCCAAAAAATAAACAATTTGTCTGTTTATTCAACTTCATTATTGAGAATTTTCAATCTTTTATCAATCGGGTTATCGAGTCCCTATATCACATGGTTTATAGAATAACCCGAACAAATTCCGACAATTTTCTTGTCTGAAGTTTATAAACATTTGTTATAAATTTTGATATTTTGAAATAAATTCCATTTACTTATAACAAAAAAAGTCTATAGACAACGAATACTCGTTATCTATAGACTTTTAATTTAAAGCTTTATGCATCAATTTAAAGTTTTTGTCTACTTCAATTGCCTTTTCATATTCTTTTTGCTCGATATAGTGATTATATAAGATCTTTCCATACTGCTCAAAAAATGAGGTATTATTAGTGTCTATAAGCTGTGGCACCACTACTTCAGCTAAAAATTGATAATATTGACTTGAATTTTTTTTACTTTTCAAAGCTAATAATTTATACAGATTAAAATAGATTGGACATGATTTTTTAGCTAACTTTGTCCCTGTTTCTATTTTTTCTAAAAGATTCTTTTTTTTCAATAACTTTGCATCTAAACATGCTTCAGTAAAATGATATAATCGCCTTAAATATTTTATTGATGATTTATCAGTTAGTAAAAATGCTTCTTCAAAGAAACTAACTGCTTGATCAAATTCCTTTCTTTTATAAAACTCTTCTCCTAAGTTAAATAAAATATTTATTTTACTTTCATGAGCACCTAAAATGACACAATTATGAATCAAATCCTTATAGTTTTCTACTAACACTAAAAAGTCAATGTCTCTTTCACTGTCCAATTGCATTAGCATTAAGATTTGAGCATTCATAGCACTCACATGATTATATGTTTTATTAAAAAATTGAAGAGCTTTTTTTGCATATGTAAATGCGGATACTTTCGCTTTTGCATGATGATATGCTACTGCTAAGTGATAGTAATACTCTTCATTATTATACTCTGCTATTTTAATTTGTTTTAAAAGGTTCACAGCAGTTTGACATTCTTCACCGTGGGCAGTTCTAAATGTACTGATACAGTATATTCCTTTAATGTGTAGAAGAACATTCTTCTCATAATTAGATAATGTCTGAAACTCTTTTTCTACGTAATCAATTATATTTTTTGCTTCTGTAAACATATTTTTATGAAGATAATATCTCCCTTTTAATAGCAGATAGTTTGCAGCATGTTTTGAAGCCAGAATGAACGGATTTTGATCTAATACTACTTTTACTCCTTCAATCTGTGGTGTTCTTTGCATAATAATTGCTTGATTCCACTCATTTAAATGCTTCTCTATAAGATAAAATGATTCAATTTCTTTGTTTATATCAATTTCTAACTTTTGAGCCAATTTGTAAATAATTTCTTCTGACAAAGTAACTTTTCCACTTTCAAACCTACTAATATACGCTTTACCACAAATTCCTTCACCTAAGTTAGACTGACTAATTCCTTTTTTCTCTCGATAATATTTGATGATTTCTCCAACTAACATATTTAGCCTCCTCTATATTAGGCAACGTTCAAATTGAACAAAAAAGTATCATTTATTGTAAATTTTTCTAAATATAAGAAAGCACTTGATAAATCTAATGTTTTGATTCAACATTAGAACGTATTATTTTTCAATTACATTAGACTCAATCGCGGAAAATAGAATAATACTATTAGTTAAACCCAATTCTATATTTGCAAAATGATTAAGTAAATTTACAGTTTTTAAATATAACTTCACGATTTGTAATATAAAAATTGAAATAAAAAATCTATATTGGAAAAGTTTTAGTTCATGTATGAAAGCATAAAGGTGGTCAATGTAATGCATTTAGAAAAACTAGAGATTTTAGTAGAAGTCGCTAAAACGGGGTCGATTTCAATCGCTGCAGAAAATCTTCATGTAAGTCAATCCGGTATAAGTCAAGCGATTACTAAAATAGAAGAAGAGCTAGGAATAAAAATCTTCAATCGATCTAGATTAGGGGCAAGATTAACAGTGGATGGGGTACAAATCGTGGAAAAATCACAAGAAGTACTCCTAAAATACGCAGAATTAAAAGAAATAGCACAGAAAAGTAAAGATACCCAACTCAGTGAACTTAGAGTTTCCATGGTACCTGCTTTTATTAATTACTTATTAACACCGTTAGTTGATTTTAAAAACCAACATTCAAATTTGCACATAGACATATTAGAAAACACTACTGAACGTACAATTGAAATTGTTAAAAAAAATCAAGTAAATATAGGAATCATCTGTCTTTACGAAGGCATTATGAAAGAATTAGAAGAATTTCATTACGAAGGATTAGTACCTGGAATGATGAAAGTATATGCAAAAAAAGATTCCCCTTTTGCCATCTCGAAAAAAATAACTCCTGAAGAAATTCTTCAGCAAAAATTCGTTCTATATAACGGTGACTATATAAGATGGTTTACAAATAACTTCCAACATAATATTGGAAAATTAGATATTTTATTTTCTTCCAACCATCTTGAAGAGTTATTACGAGCAATTTTAAATGGAAATGCTATAACATGGGGACCAAATTTTTCATTAAAAAATCATCCATATTTATCGAATGGTGAACTCGTTGAAATTGATCTCGTAGATTACGAACCTGTGAACTCAGAACTTGGGGTAATCACTTCAAAAAAGAAAAAATTATCGAAAGTTGAAAAACAATTTATCAATTTCTTGAAAACTGAAATCATTTCATCTTAATAAAAAAGGCAACATTTCAAATGTAGAAATGAGCCTTTTTATTTTATCAATATATCTTTCACTTTAAGATTAATTACTTAATGCATCTGATTAATCCAATTCACTCTTTCAAAAATCATTCATTATCATTCGATTGTTCTTTTTCCTTCTTTCTTTTTAGGAAAACAATTAAGCCAATGATTCCTACTAAAAGTAATAATCCGCCTCCGATATAATACCAATAATGATTATTTTTTATTTCAACTGCTTTATTATTCAAATCTGTTGCTTCTTTACCAATCGTAAATAACTCATCCCATTCCCATACTTGAGTTCCGATGATCGCTTTCATCTTTAATCTGTATTTCCCTGGTTCAATTGGATTATTATTTAAATCGATTGCGTAATCAAAATTTGAGTTAGGTGCCATGCTCATCTCAGTTTTTTTCGAATTATATAAAACTTTATTGGAACCTTTCTTAAAGATTTGCGCATCTATACTCATATCCTTCGCAATAGAAGATTCACTATTTTGGATTGTCGCAGCAATTGTTGTTCGATAATTTACTAATTTAGGTTTAATATCAAGCAAATGTAGATCCGGCTCGACTTCCTTACTGTTTTCCGATAATTTTATTCCAACCACATATGCATATTCATTTTTTATATTAATGCTCTCACTTTTGGAACTTTTTTCAGACTCATCAATCTTTTTCTTAAAGTGGGCTGCTCCTAATATAACTCCATTATATTCTTCTTCCGGCATTGTAATCGAAAATGACACTACCTTTGATTTACCTGATGGAATAACAACTTCTTTTTGAGGTTCTTTTATTAAGCTAGTTAGTGGATACTTTAAAGATTGATCTGCATCTTTACTATTCGATTTAGAGTAATCAATCAGTCCATTATCATTAGTCGTTGCAAAAGTAATATTCGCTTGAATTGTTTCTTCTTTTTTACTATTATTAAAGACTTCAATTTTAAGATCCTGTTTTTGTCCTGGACTCATTTTTAAATCAAAATAAGATTTCAGATGATCAATTTGATTTGTCGGAATGATTGCTTTTACAGAAAAGTCGATATTATTCTCTGCTTTTACAGATAGAGGGATGAACGATAAAGTTAACAGAATAGCAGAAAAAATTAGCAATAATTTTTGACGTATAAAATCCATTTATATTCCCCTTTAGAAAATAGAGACTTTATATCATTTTCACTATAAGAGATTTAATGATGCTTCATCTAGTAGGTTGAATATAATATAAAGTCCATTCCATTAATTGTTATTTTTCAAATTAACTACTATAAACCCGGTGCATCCGTTAATGTCCACGTAATAGTTGCCTCATGATTACCAATTGTTGCTGAGCCTGCCGGTATCGTCAAAGTGACATTATCATTTAATGCCCCATCATTCACTTCCGGGTTTGGTCCAAGCCAACGAGTTACCCATGTACCATAACCATTTCCTTGTGATGCGGAAACAACAGATGATGCTGTACTTCCATCTGTATTTAAGGCAATTGTTTCAGTTGCTACCGGAGAGCCACTTGTACTTAAAGAGATTACGGAACCATTTTTTAATGTAATGACTGCACCAGGAAGAGAATCTGCTGTTCCATTTGTAAATTTACTTGCTTTAGCAGTTACTGACCAACCTTCCCCTGTTCCACGGCGATCTGACACTTGAATAAATGGCTTTTTAGATTTAGCCGAATAGGTTTCTGTTTTATTTGAAATCTCATTTACCCCGAAGTCAACTGATGAAACATAATCTAATGTTAATGAACCAGCATTCCCAGTTGGAGGATCTTTTGGATCAGTAGGACCTGATGGTTCTAATGGTTCAATTGGATTTGTTGGATCAACAGGTGTAACTGGACCAGTACCAGCAACAAATGTAATTGATCCCTTTGAATTACCTACGGACGATACCTCCGCAAAAGTTGTGTGTGCAGTTCCTACTAATGATGACATCCCAATAACACTAACAAGTGCGAGTTTTGTAATTTTCATTTCACTTTACTCCTCTAAAAATTTATTTTTTTGTTTCAACGATGTCATTATATCGTTGTAATAAAGTGATTCCCATGATGTTTTTTACCTTTGGTTTAGGTAAAAATAATACTTTGTCTTCAAAAAAATTTCACATTTAACACAAAAAAACGCATTAATAGGTGCTTCTCGTTCTGTGAAATAAATTTTTTTCTGAATTAAGACAGAACATTAGTAGCAATAATAGTAATAAAATGGACAAAATTTATGGGGATATTGAATGGATAAATCAACTAAACGGAAATTACAAATAATCAATATTTTAAGTAAACAGGATAAGTGGTTTAAAACAGGAGAATTAGCAAGTGAGTTATTATGTACTGAAAAAACAATACGAAATGATTTACAGGCAATTAATTCGAGCTTGCCTAAAGGATGGCAAATAGAAACAATCAAAGGTAAAGGAATTTATATTAATAAACCAATTTCTTCATCAATTAATCAAATTCGTTCAATTTATGTAAAAAACTCATTGAGTTTTCAAGTCATTATGCTCATACAATTTAAACAAATTACTACTATAGCAGAATTAGCAAACGCTCTTTTTATACAACAACCTGCTGTCTATTCTATACTAGACCGAGTTGAAGAATTATTGGGGGCCTATCATCTAAAATTAAAACGTGGCCCACTTGAAATAGTAGGAAGAGAATTTGAAATTCGCCTATTATGCCGTGATATTCTTGATGCTTTATACGCTCATTCAAATCAAGAATGGCCAATAGAATCATTTACATTCCAAGATATTAAAGAAATTGTTATAGCCACTACAGAAAAATTCAAATTATTTTTATATCCTTCAACAACTAAAAAGTACGTCTATTTGCTTGGAACAATGTTATATAGAATAGATAAAAAAATGCAAATTGAACTAACTAATCAATCGATAAATAAAATTTTAGATTCTGTATTTTTTAAGATTTCTAATGAAATTTGTGATCAATTAGATCATCAATATAAACATCATATTTCAATGAATGAACGAATTGCGTTCTCTTTATTAATGTCAACGCTTCCTTTTCACAGTTTTGATAATATGGAAAAAAATGAATTTTTTTACTTATATCGAAATCAAAAAACACAATATTATAAGGAACTTCACAATTTAATCGAAATATTAGAGGAAAAGACAGGTATATCTCTAAATGAAGACGAAGAATTTCTTTACACATTTCAAGACCAATTTAAGAGGAACTTTCTAATTTTTAACTCGATCGATATAAAGGAACCATCCTATTCAATCGACCGATATGTTCAAAATCAGTATCCTGAGTTATATGGAAATGTATCAGATGCCTTACAAATCTGGACTAAAAAATATTCTTATCCTGAAATTACAAGAGATCGGATTGCAAAAGCTACATTAAATATTCAAGCTTCCAAAATTAATTTATCATCTTCAAGGAAAAAGGTTTTATTATTAACAAGTAATGGTCCAGGAGTTCATCGTTATATTGAAACGAAATTGGTTACTGCTTTTGGTCATAAAATTGATTTTATTCGTCCTAAAATAGGTGAGTTTGAATCAACAATTATAAATGAACTAAACATTGAATTAGTTATTTCTGATTTCTTACTTGAAGGAGAAATCATTCATCCTGTCATTACAATTGATCCTGTACTTACTGAAAGAGATATTGATCAAATTTCAAATTTCTTAAATTCACACTCGACATAAAAAAGTAAGGCACGATCGCCTTACTTTTTTTATATTTTGATTATCTATCTTCCAAGTGTTGTTTAATAAACTGTGCAATCTCAGCATTCGCTTGTTTACTAATATTCGAAGCATTGTCCATTAATTGAAAATCATGGAACATCCCTCTCCAAACTTTGCATGTAACTTCTACTCCTTTAGCATTTGCTTTTGCCGCATAAGCTAAAATATCATCGATTAACTCTTCCCGTGCGCCAGCATGGATTAGCATAGGGGGCAAACCTCTTAAATCACCATATAGTGGTGAAATTAAAGGATTTTTCCGATTATTATTACCTATGTAAGTATCAACAATATTGATATCATTTCCATGATAATTCGCATGAATACTATCAAAATCTGAAGTGTATAATTGACTTTCTTTCGTTAAGTCTGTCGCTGGAGAGATTCCTACAACAGCTGCTGGAATGTTTCCATTTGAAGCCTTTATTTTATTTAACAAAGCAAATGCTAGATTACCACCAGCACTATCTCCAACAATAACAACTTTTGACTTTGGTCCATAATTTTTTACTAAGTAATTATAAACTTTCTCCACATCGGTTAAAGAAGCTGGAAACGGGTTTTCTGGTGAAAGCCTATACTCTATCGTAAGTACTCTATAACCTGTGTCTCTTGCTAAAATTGTACCTAAATTCCTTGAAAATTTTAACCCACCTCTAGACCAACCTCCGCCGTGTACATAAAAAACAATCTTATCTTCTGGAGATCCATTTGGAATTAACCATTCCACTTTTGTTCCTTCAATATTATCACCCTTAATTTTAATATTCGAAGGAGTTCGCACTATTTGTTTTTCAATTTCGATTCGTTTTTGCTCTAATGATGCCATTCTTCCTTCTTTTACTTTTTCTATATTTAATGCTCTAAGAGCTTCCGTTGCTTTATCGGGTTTCTCATTTTGATAGATAAGGGAAGAATTAATTTCACTTTTTACAATATTATTTGAAGCAACTAAATAATTTCCGATTAACAAACAAGTCACTAGTAAAAGAAATAAAAAAGTTTGTTTCAAATTAGCTCCCTACTTTACTGGTATTTTTTGTCATCTAATATTAAATTTTCCATTTTCTCCTTAATTACTCTGAAATAAAAAAGGTGCACAGAACTTGTGCACCTTTAGCGTGTAGACATTAAAAAGTAGGTAAATTACTTAAATTATTTGTAGGATCACCGTCAGGGTAAGAACGAAGTGTTTTATGTGGATTCTCTCCACGAGTTAGACCGGTGTTCACATCTTCAATTTGTTCAAGTTCTGCCATCGCAATGGCCTGCTCAATCCCAACTATTTCACCATTTTGAAATTTTACATCTGTAATATCACCATCGCCATTTTTTCGTACTGCGACGATATGTAATTTGTTTGGATCATCTTGATGTTCAGGATGTCCGATACCACGATTTTGAAACGACATACCAACACACCTCCATTTTTTTGACACAAAAATAGTATGGCGGGTTGAAAATATGTTTATCCTTCCAAATTCTTACAAGACGAAGGAAGATCCCACCTAGTTAACAGATTAAGTTTGTTAAACATTTCACAAAATATACACAGACAATATTGAGCAAACAATATACGATAGTTATGTAATCATTAATCCAAACAACTTTCGAAAGAAGGGAAAAATATGACAAGCGTTTTAGGCATGACAAGAGAAGGCAGATTAATTCATAAAATTGGAGATGGTTATTTCCGATATACCAAATTAAATAAAGACGAACTAAAAACATTAAATACACTTGTCAGTGAAGGTATGGCGACTGTCGTAAAAAAAGGAATTGGTTATGCGGCACTCGTTAAACTGACTGATCAAGGTAAAATTATTAATAATGAGTGTTAACTTTAATTGAAATATATGAATTAATACAACCATGAAAAATCTTAATCGTTAAAAAACCCCTTTATCTATTATTTACCCCTTTAATTAAAAGCTGACATAACTTATGTTTACAATTAAAGGGGTCTTTTTTGATGCGACAACTATGTTTTTTGTTTCATACTATGTTGAATCATTTGTTTATGCAAATGGCATAATAGATATTATAATGCTAGTTACAACAGTTTAAAACTTGTGCCAACTCAGTAAAAAACTTTAATGACTCTGGATTAGCCATCGATCCTTGGTTAACTACTTTTTTAGGAGAAAAACCTAATAATATTTTACGGATTGGAACTTCTAATTTTTTGCCACTTAAGGTTTTTGGAATTTGCTCAACTTCATAAATTTCATTAGGGACAAATCGCGGTGAAACCTTCTGCTTAATTTCTACCTTTATTTTTTCCTTTAATTCATTTGACAAAGCAACCCCATTTTTCAGTACAACAAATAATGGCATAAATGACTGACGGCCAAGTAGTTCTAAATCGATCACTAAACCTTCCATTATTTCATCAAGTGATTCAACAACTCGATAGATTTCACTTGTACCTAGACGCACTCCATGTCTATTAATAGTTGAATCTGACCTCCCATAAATTACACAACTACCTTTTTCATCAATTTTAATCCAATCTCCATGTCTCCAAATACCTGGATAAACTTCAAAATAACTTTCAAGATAACGTTCATTATCTAAATCACCCCAGAAATAAAGCGGCATAGACGGCATAGGAGAAGTAATCACAAGTTCCCCCACCTCATTAATGACTGATTTCCCCTCATCATCAAAAGATTGTACATGAGCTCCTAATGAACGACCTTGTATCTCTCCAGCATAAACAGGGAGAATCGGTGAACCTCCAACAAATGCTGTACAAACATCGGTACCTCCACTAGTTGATACAAGCCAAATGTCATCTCTTATATTTTCATATACCCACGAAAATCCTTCCACCGATAGTGGGGATCCCGTTGAACAAATAGACTTTAATTTGGAAAAACTATGTCTATCTTTTAGTTTTATTGCGTGCTTCTCACACACGCTTAAGAATCCTGCACTTGTACCAAAGAATGTTACACCTACTTCTTCTGCAAGGTCCCATAATACATGTAGGCTAGGATAAGAAGGGCTTCCATCAAACAATAAAATTGTACTGCCAGATAACAAGCCTCCAACTAATTGATTCCACATCATCCAACCAGTAGTAGTAAACCAAAAAATTACATCATCTTGATTTATCCCTTGTTCAACTACTAATGTCTTAAGTTGCTCAACTAATATTCCACCTTGACTTTGTACAATTGGTTTAGGCAAACCTGTTGTCCCCGAAGAAAATAAGATCCATAGTGGATGATCAAAGGGAACACTTTCAAAAGTAAGTTCACTGCTTCCCACTAATAATTCATTCCAAAGAATTGTTTCGTTTTCCATTTTGTATTCATCAACATTCACATATGGTACTAAAATTGTCTTCTTTAATGTAGGTAATTCAGACTGTAGTTCTTCAACGCTTGATAACCTATTTTGCACTTTTCCATTATAAGAATAACCATCCACCGCAATTAAAATAGTCGGTTCGATTTGTTTAAATCGGTCAATTACACTACTCGTTCCGAAATCTGGTGAACAGCTTGACCAAATTGCTCCAATGCTTGCACAAGCTAAAAAGGCAATGATCGTTTCAGGAATATTAGGCATATATGCTACAACTCGATCCCCAGGTTTAACACCTAATTCTCTTAAAGAATTTGCGACCAAGCTTGTCTTTTCCTTAAGCTCTTTCCAACTTATTTCTGTTTTTGGAGTAATTTCAGATTGAAAAATTAATGCAGATTGGTCTCCTTTATCGTTACGAAATACATGTTCTGCATAATTAATTTTAGATCCGGTAAACCATTTTGCGCCTGGCATTTTTCGCTCTTCAAGAACTTGATCATATGGTGCATGGGAAATTACATTACAATATTTCCAAACGCTTTCCCAAAAGGACTCTAATTCATCGACTGACCAATTCCATAACTCACTTTGTTTATTGAAACATAGATTTTTTTCATTTTCGAGCCAGTTCATAAAATGGCTAACTCCAGCATTTTCAATTTGCTGCCTAGATGGTTCCCATAATAAAGCACCTTCAGTAATCGCTTTCATTATTACTCCTCCTAAATTAGCAATCTATTTATTTTAATAAGACAGTAACTACGTATAGCCCGAACCTTTTGATGAAAACTCCTTATAGTCTTTCCTTTATGTATTAGCTAAAATCTTTTTTCTAAAAATACTTAATATTTAAAAATTAACTATTATACTATTACACACTAAATTTACTGTCAATATCGAAAATGAATCATCGTTCAACTAAAAGCACACTTTAATAACTCAAATTGAGGAATTTTATGCCCAATGAAAATTAAGTGTATTGTTTGAGCAATTAATTGATCATCATTAAGTTAACCATCTTCACCGGGAGTCTCAGAGAATAACCTACTTAATAAATCATTTTTCTTTTCTTTTTGTCTTTCTGCATTCTCCTCTGAAAGGTATGTCCAAATTTCTCTTACACTTCATCTAACTTGTTCACTAATTTCTTTATGATTTTCAGTCTGGTATGCGAATCAAAGAGGAGAAAGATGTCATGTTCTACAGTTGTTAATGATCTCGCTTCAAATACTATAAAGCTAACTAGATTAATTTCATTTTCTATAAGATTAAAACTAAAATAAAACCAAAAGATAAAACAAAAAAGCAGAGTTGAATTTTTTCAACTCTGCTATTTACTTGTGTCTATTTTTGGAAAGAATAGGAAAAACTAAATTGAGATTCGATATAGTAAACTCTTGTTCAAACTAGAAAGTAGGTATAAAACATGAATGAAGATTTTTTTGCTGATTATGAAAAATTTGTTGTTCCACCTTTATATAAATACAAAGGTGAGAAACGAAAATTTAATCCTAAAGATTATGCATCTTATTACATCTTAACAGTCTCATTATATGACTCTCTTATATCAAATTGGAACGATGCGGCTAAATATGAAATTGACGTCCGAAACTGTATAGATCATGTACTAAATGACTTTAATGAAAAAAAAGGTGGTAAATATCATCTTCAATTACTCGAATTTGAAAGTGATAAATCCTATTTTGTCATTGCCTTATCTATAAAAAATAAAATTGAAAAAGAAAAAATCAATGGAATTATTTCAAAATATATTGAACAGCTTGTATCAAACTCTTTTTATATTGGACAGAGCTGGTACTGGCTAATTGGCCAAAAAGGAAAAAGAGACCGAAAACTCTTCAATATATCAATAAAGGAATACATGCACTAGCATAATAATTATTCGGCATTATATTTTTCTTTTATCTTATAAAAGGATTTTATTTGATATTATTTTTTCCTAGCCAATTCCTTTCCCATTTTTACTGTTTAAAATAATATCCTCCCCTCTTAAATTTCCCCTTCTAGACAAACTTTAACAAATCCACCTAATCGTTCTTTATACAGAACGTACTAAACCATGTATTTTTAAGGATGTATTCCCACAAAAAAAATGAGCCAATCAACTAAACGGCTCATTTATTGATTTCTGTTATTCAAAAAAAGCTAAAGTAAATTAATTTAGTCCTTTAAACCCATACTTCTCCAATATCTTCATAGACTCGTCATTTTGAAGATATTCATAGAATTGTTTAGCTTCTTTAGGTTGCTTGCTATTCTTTATAACGCCTAACGGATAAATAATTGGGTCATGTGTATTTTCAGCTGCTGTTGCTACAATCTTAACATTTGTAGATGTTAGGGCATCTGTTTTATAAACAATCCCTGCATCCACATTATTTGTTTCTACATAAGAAAGAACTTGTCTAACATCCTTACCGTATACTACTTTTCCTTCAACCGCTTTCCAAACTTTCAAATCTTCCAATGTTTCTTTACCATATTTTCCTGCTGGTACAGCTTCTGGAGTACCGATTGAAATTTTATCCGCTTTCGCAAGGTCTTCAAAAGATGTAATTTGTTTAGTTGAATCTTTTGGCACTATTAAAACTAATTCATTTCCAACTACATCTTTGCCTTCACTCTTATCAATAAGACCTGCTTGTACTAAATTATTAAATTTGTCCTCTGCAGCCGAGAAGAAAAGATCTACCGGTGCTCCTTGAGAAATTTGTTGTTGTAATGCTCCCGATGCTCCAAAGTTAAAGTTTATTTTCACATTCGGATTAGCCTTTTCAAAGTTTGCTTTAATATCATTTAGTGCATCTTGTAAACTAGCTGCAGCTGAAATCGTCAATTCCACATTCTTTTGAGAAACTTCTTGTTTCTGTGCTGTTGACTTTTTAGCTTGGTCATTTGTTGAACAACCAGATACAACTAGTCCTAATAACATCATTGAAAAAAATAGAGAAAAAAGTTTTTTCATTCCTCATCTACCTTCCATATCAAAATATAACTAATTATATTTAATTATATTTAGTTATAACTAAATAAGAAATAACTTTTTTTAAAATTTACATTAAATTTAATAGGAATATGCTTTTTAAAAGCCATTGAGTTAAAATAGATAATGGAGGGATGGAAATGACGATGGAACTTTCCTATACAATCGAAGAAGTGTCACAGTTTTTAAAAGTATCCAAATTAACCATTTATGATCTTGTCAAAAAAGGTGAATTACCTGTATTCCGTGTTGGAAGACAGATGAGAATAGCAGCAAATGACTTGGACAATTACATAAAAAACAATAAAACAAATCAAAATACCATATTGCCTACCTCTGTTTTTGAACCTCGCAGAAGCGATTCAAAGGAATCTAATCATGTTGTTATTAGTGGACAAGATTTAGTTTTAGATATGCTTGGTAAACAGATCGAGAAAAATTCAACTTATAAATCATTAAGATCTTTTACTGGGAGCTTAAACAGCCTTATTTCTATGTATAATGGAGAATGTGATATCGTTAGCCTACACCTTTTTGACGGGGATACAGGTGAATATAATCTACCTTATCTTAAAAAAGTTTTAGTGGGCCATTCATTTATTTTAATCAACCTTCTATCTCGGAAAGCTGGCTTATACGTAAAAAAAGGTAACCCTTTAAAGATTACCACTTGGAAAGATTTAGAACGTCAAGATATAAAGATTGTAAATAGAGAGAAAGGTTCGGGCGCACGTATCCTTCTTGATGAACAACTCCGTATCAACGAAATTTCATCTAAAAAGATTAACGGATATGAGCATGAACAGAGCAATCATTTAAGCGTGGCTTCCGCTATTTCTACTGGAGTAGCAGATGTTGGGGTCGGAATTGAAAAAGCTGCTAAAATTGTTGGAATCGATTTTATTCCATTGATTACAGAGCAATATGATCTCGTTATTTTAAAAACTCCTGCAAATGAACGACTCATCAGGATTGTCAAAGAAATATTATCCTCAAATCAGTTTCAATTAGAGGTTGATTCTTTAGGAGATTATGATACCTCTATGACAGGAAAAATTATATATGAGACAAATTGAAAGAAGGCTACTCAAATTGCAGCCTTCTTTTTTACTACTTATTGGCAAAGTAAAGTCATTCTCAAAAGACCAAATCACTTATGATTTGGTCCTATTTTTTAAAGTTCTTTACTATAAGGAGTTAAAACAAGCTCACATCATACATTGTATTAACAGAAGATTTTTTATTTAAGGATTTAATTTCTTCTTCAATTCCCTGACAATTCCTTACGATTTCTTTTATATGTGAAATAATTTGTAAACATTCAAATGAAGGAATCACTTTAGATTCTTCGTCACACTCAATTAGCTTTATGCCAAATTCAATTTCTAAACTAATGATTGATTCTTTCATGTCAGCTTCATTAATAGAAAATTTCTGTGCTGCAATCGTAAAGGAACCACTCTCTAAAACTTCACATAGATGACTTAATTGTTCAATATTCATTTAGTTCCCTCCATACTCCAGGATGTTCTCTTTCTTGTTCTAGTTTTATTATATTAAGTGTTGATGTGATTTTAATTTTGATAAAAAGTATCAATATTGGTTTTTCTGATTAAATTATGATTTTTCGTATATAAATGTGTATGTTATCTCCTTCCTAAAAACCAATTGAACAAACTCAATTGATTCCAACTCCAATAAAGAAAAATTCTACAATTTAAATTGATTTCCCTTTGATTTAAACTTGGGTTATTTTCGCCTTGATTTTATTGAATTTTCGAGTTTGATACTGCTATTTTCAGGAAAAACCTATGTTAAATAGGCCAATATTATTTTACTCAAATAGAAAAACCACCTATAATTGGTGGTTTTATTAGGGATTCTTTATTCTTGAAATCTTTTTAACTATAAATATGCATTTGGGGTAATTTCGTTAAAAACTAATAATTTTTCCAGTGGCAAGTATGCACTCCACACAAATATTTTGGTCTAGATTTATTTCCTATATTCCAATAGACGAGTCTGTTTGTTACTTAATGAATCTTTCTCTATCTATTCCTTCAATCCATATCCCTATAATTGGTGGTACGTATATTTAGTAAGTTTCTAAAATTTGACATAAAAATGATGGAGAAAAGCTATACAAGCATGATACTCTCAAGATGTAATAAATAAGATTGGAAACGGAGGTAGCAAAAAAATAATTGCACTTTTGTTTTTTTGTGCAATTTTTCATGAGTCACATGATGGTACAAGCAGGTTCAGGATCTCTAAGTTATTAAGTCTAGTAATATGAAAGGCTGGTACAATTGATTGTTAAATTTCTTATATCCTAGCATAATCATCCCTACTTTTTTTATCCTATTTTTTGGATATCAATTTCTAAAAGGTTCAATAACTCTCCTAAAACTTCTTTATTGGCTAATCTTTGGTATTTACTTTACATGTCTTATTAATTTCACTTTATTTCCTTTCCCCTTTCAAAAATATTTAATTCAAGTAATGATAGAAGATCAGTTAGGATTTAATCATAATTTTATTCCCTTTAAATCGATTGTGGATACCGCCAATTATGGCTCAATTTCAATTGTTCTAAAACAAATTGCTGGTAATGTCTTATTATTCATACCACTAGGATTTGCATTCCCTATTCTATTTATAAAAATAACAAACAGAAAAACGATTTTAATAGGTTTTACATTAAGTCTAGCAATAGAATTAATTCAAGCTACTTCTGGACTGTTCCTTGGCTATAACTACAGATCATGTAATATTGATGACTTAATACTAAATACAATTGGAACAATTATAGGATTAGCTAGTTATAAAGCAAGTTCTAGGTACTTTAAAAGTTATGAAGAATTCGTAGATAAAAACCAAACTTCGTAAATCTCCTATATTTTTAAAAATCCCTACACAGAAAATAGGGGTTGTTAAAGTAATCAACCCCTTTGTTACAAAATATTCTTATTTAAGCTACAATTTCTTTTTTGCTTTGAACCGCTACATTTTTAGTAAGCAAGCTAACAACGACTAAAAATACTAGATTTACAACTAAGCCAATTACACCGATATTC
Organism: Bacillus sp. FJAT-25509; assembly: GCF_001420605.1. Classification (GTDB taxonomy): domain Bacteria; phylum Bacillota; class Bacilli; order Bacillales; family Bacillaceae_G; genus Gottfriedia. Next base: position 23,705 of record NZ_LJIZ01000019.1, on the reverse strand, counting down.
AAATCTTTAATGTATTGAGGCAGTGCTGGAAATAATGATCCAATTGTTGTATTACTTATAGTCACATAAGTAACTGTTGCAACTCCAGTAAAAATACCAGCGAATGCTCCTTGCTTCGTTACAAAGTTCTTTTTCATTAAACTAAAGACAAGTGTTGGGAATAATTGAGTAACTAGACTGTATCCCATTAAAAGTAGAGTTACTAATGTAGTTCCACCATTAAATGTGAAATAAACTGCGAATAAGGCTACCACAGGAACAAGGTATTTAGCTAAAACAGCAACTTGCTTTTCTGTAGCAGATGGTACAAACACTTTATAAATATTTTTTGATATTAAAGTAGCAGATGCCATTAGAATCATCGAGCCTGGTACGATTGCGGTCAATACTCCTGCTCCACCAATGATTCCAACAAACCACGGGTTAAAAGATTGTTTACTTAATTTTAATAAAGACAAATCCGCATCCGGACCTTGTAATCCAGGAACTTGAAGAATTGCTGCAAATCCAACGAAAAATACAAAAAGCAACACAAGTTGGTATAAAGGCATAATAATCGCATTTTTACGAAATACATTTTCACTTTTAGCTGAATAAATAGAGCCGAAAGTATGCGGCCACATGTAAAAACCTAAAGCTGTTAGAAGAACCGTAGAATTAAACCAAGATACACTTAATCCCTCTTTTGGGAGACTTAGAAAACCTGGTTTAGCTTGATCAACTGCTTCAAACATCGCTTGGAATCCACCATAATAATGCAATGGAAGATAGATTCCTAGAAAAAGAACAACACCAAGAATCATAATGTCCTTTAATGCTGCAGTCCATGCAGATCCATGGATACCAGATATCATAACATAGATAGTCACTGAAATAGCACCTATCCAAATCGCAAAAGTTGGTGAAATCAATCCATAAGAAGCCTCCGAAACTATGCTTCCCAACCCTTTTAATTGTAGAACTAAGTAGGGAATTACAGCAGATACACCAACTAGTGAAACTAAAACGCCAAGGCCTTTACTTTTGTATTTACTTGCGAAAAAGTCAGGTTGAGACATTAAATTATTTTCTTTAGCATATTTCCATATTTTTGGAAGCAACCAATATGACATAATATAAGCAAGTGCACCGTAAGCAGTGATGTAGTAGGTTGGACCTCCTTTTCCATAAGCCCAGCCACTTCCACCTAGGAAAGTAAAAGTTGTATAGATTTCGCCAGCCATTAAGAGAAAGACAAAAATAGTACCAAATCCTCTTCCTCCAACACTCCATTGCTCAAGATTCATGTCTTTTCCTTTCCTAGCTTGTACCCCTAGAAAAATCGATACAGCAAGAAAGAGAAAAATTATAATTAATGCACTATTCATCTTATCTGTCCCCCTTATTAGCCGAATCTAATTTAAAGATAATCCACATAACTGGTGTTGAAAAAACAGTCCATAGTACAACCCAAAAAAGGAGAAAAGGCATTCCTAATACAAATGGTTCAACGTGGTTTGCCCAAGATGAAAAGCCCAGAATAGCAATAAAAGGAATAAGTGCTAACAAATGATAGATTTTCAAAAATTGTTCCCCACTTTCAATTTAAAATTTATATTAGTTTAAATATTCAGAAAATATAAGTTTAGATTAAGTAGATCCTTGTAAAAAAAGGGTCTACTTAATCATAAGTCTATCAATCTAGAAGCTTAAATGTAGCATGAACAAATAATTTCACACCAATTTCCAATGCGTCCTCGTCTATTGTAAAACGAGCATGATGATGAGGATAAGCAATATCTTTCTCTTTGTTTCCTGCTCCCACATAGAAGAAAGTACCTGGTGCCTTTTGTTGGAAAGCAGAGAAATCTTCACCACCCATGTTTGGTTTCATAAGGTCGAGTGTCTTTTCATCAAACACTTCTAGAATGGTTTCTTCAATAGCCTTCGTAATATGCTCGTCGTTGATAACTGGGCGATATCCAAGCTCATAATTAAATTTGTATTGTGCACCATGTGCCTCAGTTATACCTTTTATAACTCTTTCCATAAGTTCAGGAACCGATTTCCTAAGTTCGGCGTTGAAACTACGAACGGTACCACAGATTTCAACTGAACCTGGGATTACGTTATGAGTTGTACCGCCAATAAACTTTGTAACAGAAAGTACTAGATTATCAAGCGGATCAGTATTTCTAGAAACGATATGTTGAAGATTCGTTACCACTTGGGAAGCTATAGCAATCGAATCGATCGTGTCATGAGGAAGTGCTGCATGTCCACCCTTACCTTCAACAGTGATATAGAAAGTATCTGGGGCAGCCATCATCGGTCCGTAAGCTACACCTACTGTACCTAGTTTCATAGGAGCCCAAAGATGAGCACCAATTATCATGTCTACTCCATCCATTACACCTGCTTGTACCATTTCCTCTGCACCACCGGGGAACAGCTCTTCAGCATGTTGAAACAAAAAGCGAACTTCACCTTTGATCTTATCTTTTAAACTAGTTAAAATTTTTGCTGTGCCTAGAAGCATTGCTGTATGACCATCGTGCCCACAAGCATGCATTACACCCGGATTTTTAGAAGTAAATTCAAAAGTGTTTTCTTCCTCGATCGGTAAAGCATCCATATCTGCACGAATTGCTAGCACCTTACCTGGCTGAGAACCAATCAGACGAGCCATAACACTCGTCTTTGTTGGACGAGATATCTCTAAATTCCCGAAAGATTGAAGTGTATCATACACGTATTGAGCTGTTTTTTCTTCATGAAAAGATAACTCCGGATACTGATGAAAATGCCTTCTCCACTTAATTACTTCTTCTTTTGTTTGCTCTACTAAACTATCTAATGATATTGTTTGCATAATTGTATCTCCCTCTATTTATTATTAGATAACTGAAGTACAGTATGATAAAGTACATTAGCACCGTCTGTACAATCTTCCTTTGAACTCCATTCAGCAGGATTATGACTTATCCCATCCTTTGAACGGATAAAAAGCATCCCTATAGGGCAGAGACTTGTAAGCTGCATGCAATCGTGCCCAGCTCCACTTGGGAGAAAAAATGGTTCCACACCAATCGTTTCACAAGCAAGTTTTGCTATACCTTGAATTTCATTAGAGCATAATGAAGGTGCAATTCGTTGCAGAACTTCAATTTCTAATCCTACACCACGTTGTTCACATAAAATTTTTGATTCTTCTAAAATTCGATTTTCAACCTCATCACGAATTGCCTCATTAACATCGCGAAGATCCAAGGTAAATTCAACCTTCCCGGGAATTATATTGATTCCTCCAGGAAATAGCTGCAATTGACCAACTGTTCCAACCGTTGAACGTGTCTTAGCTGATTCAGTTTCAATTAGTTGAACAATCTGGGAAGCGGCAACTAAAGCATCATTACGGTCATTCATTGGGGTTGTCCCCGCATGCCCTGCTCTGCCTTCAATTGTGAACTTAAGCCACAACGGTCCGGCGATTCCTGTAACAATACCAACCGATAAATTATCGTTTTCAAGCACCTTACCTTGTTCAATATGTAATTCTACATAGGCTTTTACTGATCCAATACTTCTGACTGACTGATCAATTAATAATGGGTCATAACCTGCATCGATCATCGCTTGAGCTACTGTAATTCCTTGTTGATCCTTATTTTGTAGTTCTTCCAAAGTGAGTGTTCCAGCAATTCCTCGACTCCCAATCATTCCAAAGCTAAATCTTGCTCCTTCTTCATCTGTAAATACAATCACTTCAATTGGATGGACTGTTGTGATTCCCTGCTCATTCATCGTCTGGAGTATTTCAATTCCTGAGAGAACACCAAGTGGTCCGTCAAAGTTTCCGCCGTTATATACAGAATCAACGTGTGAGCCTACTAGAACAACTGATGCGTTTTGATTAGTTCCTTCTTTACGTCCAATAAGATTTCCAACGGAATCTTCGTAAACTTTTAATCCTGCTTCAACCATATAGGAAGTAACTAATTCCTTAGCTTTTCTCTCATCTTCAGTAAAGGACAAACGAGTAATTCCACCAGACTCTTGTTTTCCTATGGATCCTAATTCCATTAGGCGATTCCACAATCTTTCCTGATTAATCATTTTTCCTCCTACAATAAAGTTTGTATTTTAGGTCTATTTATGGTTATGACCATAACTATATCATTAATCATTTAGTTTGTTAAGTAATAATATTCAGAATATTGTATGAAAACTGGAAAAAATCTTAATCACCTGTCAAAGGCTTATTTTATATATGTTTCTAGGTCTTCCACGCGAATAAGGTGTTTCCTCTCCAATTACCTGAGCAATTCCTTGTTCTTCTAATTCTTTTAAAATTCTACGCGCACTTCTCGGCATGATTTGCATATACTGTGCCAGCTCGTGTGCTCCAATTTCACTCTTTCCTATTTTTTTAAGAATAGATTCTAGCTTACTAAGTGTCGAAATACTTAAAGATGTTTGTTCGCTTATTTTTTGTAGCTCTTTTGAGACATAAGAATAGGTAATTTGTTCTTCTCTTCCCAATGGTCCCGCTATCGTTTGATTATCGAGTGCAACCATCCAACTTCCTTTTCCATACTCTCTAGCATGAAATAAAGCTCTTCCGGCATGAATTTCCGCTTCATAAGCCGTTTTACCAATTCCAATGCCACAAGTAATTACTTCTTTCTTTAATTCTTCAAGATCTTCCAAATTCGGTATAATTGAAAATTCATTCGTTATATCTTGTAAAAGCCCTCGTGTTGTAAAAATGACATATCTACCAGGACCAGCAGATTTAAGTGATCCTTGCACTTTATTTGCGTAAACAAGAAGCTTCTCTGCCATTTTAATTTCTATTTTGTATATTTCATCAGTCGAAAAAGTATCCTTCGCCAATCCAAAATAAGAGTCGATCTCAATCATTTGAACTGCAATTTGGCTTTCTTTAAAATGTAACATCTCATAAGTTCGAAGTGCTAAATTTAGTACAGACTCAATAGCTGACTTAGCAGGAAGTACTCGATAAACAGGAACACCCATTTTCTCAAGTTCTATATGTGCCGACCTGAGACATGTAACTGCTGCTTTTGTTTTTCCACTTTTCCATAACTCATAGTGGTATCCTGCAAGTACCTCCGCATCAACTTCTCCTTCATAATATTTCAAAAATAGGTTATCAGCTTTAATCTCTGCTTCGTCTAAAATACTTTTGAGTTCATCAAAATGGAAGTTATCAAAGCTAATTTGCTCCATTGCAATCTGGTTATGATAAAATATTTGTAACAAGGTTTTATAAAGACTTGGTCCAGTGTGTGGTGTAAAAAACATAGGTTTTGTAATTCCACCCCAGCTTTTTGCGATTGCATAAGGGACCTTACCTGAAAAGAGCCAAATATCAAAATCATTTGCAATAGGACTTAATAAATCAATAATTTCCTCTTCTCTCCAATAGATGATCGGGGTACATTCAAATTCTGGGTATTCCTTTATTACAGATTGAATAACATCAATCGAATCATCAGATCCAAGTAAACCTAAACGGATTTTTTTCATCTTTTCCTCCACTACTCTAAAATAAATAAAATTCCTAAAATGGTAATGCAGCAGGCAATCAACTTTGCCGCTGTAATTTTTTCTTTATAATAAATTCTTGCTAAAAACAACGCAAATATTGGTGAGGTATAGGCTAAGGCTACAACTAGAGTCCCGTTGGCAATCTTTAAGGCTGCAAACAATGCGATCCATTGAGTAATCGCAAGCACACCACGAATCGAAAGGTGTATATTCAGTTTTGGATACCAAATTTTCGGACGATGTATTAAATAGATGATTAGGGCAATTCCACTCGCTCTGAAAAAGTAAAGTGTAGGAGCATTTATCCATTGATGAACGAGCAGTTGTTGTGTAGGAACCATGCTGAGTCCAGCAGAAACTGCAGCTGCAACCCCTAATAAATTTCCCGGTTTTTTAATTTCTACTAATGGAGATAACATGTTTCTACCTTTTACATTTAGAAAATATACACCAAGCACTATAAGTAGGACAGGAATTAATATATGTACATCAAATCCGTGCAATATGCTATTTGGAATAAACGTGAATAATGGAGTTAGCGCAGTATACACTGCTAGTTGAGATACTTCTATTCGTCCTAGCGCTAAGAAAAATGATACATTGGACAATGCATCTAAAATAATTACAATGATTAATAAACCTATTGTAGCTGGAGTAACAGAAAAGGAATAATACCACGGCATTACGCAGCCTAACAATATGGTGACTACCAGAAAAGATGTTACAATAAAGCTATTATTATCCTTCATTTGCAATGTGATTTTTTTTGCATACAGCGCATTTACTGCATTCAAAAAAGAGCTAATTAATGCAAGAAAAAACATATTCTTTTCTCCTCTCTCTCTAGTTCATTTATCTGGCTAAATGTACAAGTAAGTTTCCATAAACTTCAACTGCATACGCAATTGTTTTTTCATTAAAGTCGAATGCACAATTATGATGCCCTGCTGCCAATTCAGTTCCAAACAGTAGATAAGTAGCCATTCCACCATTCTTTTGAACCTCTTTCATCATATACGTTACATCTTCTGAAGCAAGGAAAGGTTGAGAAATAGCAATTTCACTCGTTTGTTTAACTTTTGATCCTATATCATATACAATATTCGCAAGACCAGAGTCACAGTCTGCTATAATCGAACGTCCTACTACTTCGGTATATTCCTTAATCCCATACAACTGAGCAACTGATTGTATGATACGCAGTGATTCATTCTTCATATATTGATCAACCTCATTGGTCGTTCCTCTTGTTTCAAATTTTAACTTAGCATGTGCTGGAATGATGTTTCGACCTTCTCCACCTTGAATAACTCCAACATTTATTCTTGAATCCCCTAATCCATGGCGTGAGATGGCATATAATTGTAATGTAATAGTAGATGCCGCAAGTAATGCATTTCGACCTTCATGTGGTGCTAATGCTGCATGTGCCTGCACACCTTCCAGTTCTAAGTCAAACTTGGTTGACGCGAAAAAATCTGTTACGCTACAGACAAGCTGGTTCTGTTTTGTTGCCGTTACACCAATATGACCACTAAAGAAATAATTAACATCTTCTAAGACTCCCGAATCAACCATCGCTCTCGCACCACGCGCACCTTCTTCTGCAGGTTGAAATATGAGTTTAATTTTTCCTGAAAGCTTCTCTTTCATTTTTGAAATCAACTGTGCCATTCCTAACCCAATTGCGATATGGCCATCATGTCCACAAGCATGCATATAGCCTTCTACTTTCGAACGGAAATTTTGATTCCATGGAACATGATTTGATCCTCTTTCCTCTGAAATTTCTAATCCATCGATATCAAATCGGAAGGCAAGTGTTGGACCAATCCGCCCAGTATCACAAATTCCTACAACACCAGTTAACCCATCTTCCATTTTCTCAATCCAATATGAATTTGCCCCAAACGACGATGCCCGCTCTTTAGCTTCTTGTATCGTTTTTTCATCCGGGACTCCCATTCTCGATTCAGGTACAATTATTTCTCTTCCTACTTTTACTTCAAATCCCAATTCTGATAAGAAATCTGCTATAAGAGATGAGGTTCGGAATTCCGTCCATCCGATCTCCGGATAACAGTGGATATCACGCCTAATTTTGATTAAACTTTCTTTCATGTTATCAACTAATTCTGAGATTATTTCTTCCACGTCATTGCCTCCTTATTAATTGGGTTGTATTAATACTTTTTTCCTAACGAGACCAATACACTATACTATTTACGGTTGAATTCAGGTTACGACCATAATTATAGACTATTCTGACATTTTTGAATAGAAACCTAAAATACTATTTTATTAGTTAATCAACTTAATAACGAATCTATTTTTTTTGAAAGCGAAAAGAAGATTAATCTATCAAAAACCTTTTTAAACAAAAAAAGGGTGCCCCTTAAAAGTTTTACTTTTGGGACAACCTCTTTATTCGTTCTATTCATATCGAAGTGCTTGAATTGGATCAAGCTTAGACGCTTTATTTGCTGGAAAAACACCAAATACGATTCCAACTAATAAAGAGAATACAAATGATAACAGCATAACCGGAATGGAATATGCAATTGTAGTTCCTGTCGTTATAGTAAATATTTTGGCACTTATTACGCCTATTCCAACTCCTATAATCCCTCCAAGTGAACTTAATACCATTGATTCAATTAGGAACTGAAGAAGAATACTTCCACGTTTTGCTCCAATTGCTTTTCGAATACCGATTTCCTTTGTGCGTTCTGAAACTGATACAAGCATAATATTCATAATACCGATACCACCAACAATAAGTGAGATTGCAGCACTTCCGCCTAGCATTAATGTCATTGTTTCATTAACTGATGAAGCTGTTTCCATTAAATCTTCAGGACTCGAAACGCTATAGCTATCTTCATCACCAATAATCGTAAACATCTTTTGTTCAATTCTACGTTGTACAAAATTAACCATATTTTCATTTTCTACTTTTACATAGACAGATCCAATTGTAGTAGTAGATGCCAAGCGTTGCGCTGTGCTAAGAGGAACAATGATTGTACTGTCTCCACTTGAACCTAACGAACTACCAACTGATTGAAGTACCCCAACAACTCTAAATGAAGTACCGTTCACTTTTACGGATTGGCCAACTGGATTTCCAAAACCGAATAATGTTTGTGCTGTGCTTGATCCAAGTACTGCTATTTTCGAGTGATTATCATTATCTAAGTCTGCGATAAATCGCCCTGATTGTAGCTCCAAATCACGAACTTTTAAATAAGGTGAAGTCGTTCCTGTCACAGACACTTGTGCGTTCGTTTGTCCATTCTTGGCAGTTACTCTTCCAGAAACAGTCGGAGCAATTGCTTCTACACCGTTGACATCTTTAAGTTGATTGGCATCATCTTCTTTAAAGGTAACATCTGAACCAGTAACACTTACTGTTAATACATTTGTACCTAAACTTCCAATTTGATCTTGTACTTCTTTCGTTGATCCTTGTCCGATTGCAACCATAACAATAACGGAGGCTACACCGATAATTATCCCTAGCATCATTAGGAATGCTCTTACTTTATTCCCATTAATGCTCTTAAGCGCCATTTTCAGTGTCTGCAAACCATTCACCCCCATTCTCGTATAACTGGCCATCATGAATTCGGACAACACGACTTGCTTGTTTTGCTACATCTAGATCATGTGTAATTAAAATAATCGTATGCCCTTGTTCATTTAACAAATTCATAATCTCCAAAATTTCTTTACTTGTTTTACTATCAAGAGCACCAGTCGGTTCATCTGCCAGTAAAATAGGAGGGCTTCCAGCAAGGGCACGCGCAATTGCGACACGCTGCTGCTGCCCCCCTGATAATTGTGTAGGTAAATGATTCGCTCGATCTACTAGTCCTACCTTTTTTAACGCCGAAAGAGCAACTTCTCTTCGTTCTGCCGTTTTCATCCCTCTATAAATGAGAGGAAGCTCTACATTTTCTACCGCAGTTAACTTTGGTATAAGATTGAAATTTTGAAATATAAATCCAATTTTTTCATTCCGTATAGTCGCTAGTTGCGAGCTCTTCATTTGCCCTACATCTTCATTATCAATCAAATATCTCCCAGAATCAGGTCGATCTAAGCATCCAATCATGTTCATGAATGTTGACTTCCCTGAACCTGATGGACCGATGACTGATATAAAGTCACCCTTTTGGATATCAAGAGATACACTCTGAAGAGCCATTACTGTTTCTCCGCCAAGTTCATACATTTTCGTCATATTTTTAATTTGAATAATCGGCCCTAAGTTAGTCATTATTTACCTCCTTGTCCGCCACCTGTTTGGTTTTTACCTCCGAAGTTTCCGCCACGTTCGAATCCACCACCGGAGAATCCGCCGCCAGAGAATCCACCACCTTGGAATCCGCCACCTTGCATCATAAATCCACCAGAATTACCTCTAGATTGAACGCTCGGAATTTCAACAGATTCTCCTTCACTTAATCCACTTGTAATTTCTACATTCGTATCATTTGTAATACCAGTTTTTACTGTAACTTTCTTAGTGGATTCTCCAGAATCGTCTGTTGAAGTAGGAACAAGTACATATTTTTCATCTCCATTTTTATACACTGCTTCTACTGGAACATATAGCGCGTCTGCTTTACTTTGGATTAAAATACTTGCTTCTGTTGACATACCAATTTTCAAACTTTTTGGATTTTTAATTTTTACAGTTACATCAAATGTTGAAACGCCATTTGTCGATGTGCCTTCATTTGCTACCTTCGTTACAATCCCATCGAATGATTCACCTTCAAAAGCACTTGCAGTTATTTTTACTGACTGTCCAACCTTTACTTTTGGAATATCTAATTCATCAACACTAATCGTTGTTTCCAAAGAACTGTAATTTGTTATATGCGCAACTGTCGCAGAACTTTGTACAGAATCTCCACTATTAACAGCAAGACTAGTAATTGTTCCAGCAACTGGTGCTTGTAAAACACTACCATCTGTAAATTTCACAAGTGATGCACCTTCTTTTACAACTGATCCTTCTTTTACATATACAGTATCCGCTACTAAACTACTACCTCCAGTGTTTCCAGTACTAGAATTATTTGAGGAACTGCCACTATCTTCTCTTGTAATTGCTAATGTAACTCCATCTTCATCTTCCATACGAATTAGTACTTTTCCTTGTGAAGCTCCGCTACCGCCACTTACATAAACCTTTGTAATTTCTCCATCTTTTGGAGCCGTAACAACATCACCATTTTTAAATGTTACAAGTGTGTCACCTTTATCTACTGATTCTCCAGATGAAACACTTACACTATCCACAACTAGAATTGTATTTGCCGCAGTAACATCTTCATCAGTATTGGCAGTTACCGAACCCGACCCAGTAACAGCTACTTCTAAATTTCCTTTTTGTGCCGTAATTGTTTGTGCTGTAGCCATCACATTTTGGGCTTGATTTGCTTGACTCTTACTATATATGAACCAACCACTTCCTCCTCCAACAGCAACAACAATAACTGAAATAATAACCCACTTTTTCAATTTTCTTTTCTCCTCTCCATCATTGAGTTTGATATGAATATATACCCGATTATTCTTAACGAGATTCATTCGATCCCGCATATCCTCAGAACCTCTAATATCTTGTAACCATTTTAAGAAAACCAGGGCTTACCTTGCGTTTATACAGCAAACATACTCTACTATTGGAAGTTTGTATTAGAGCTTGTTTTATTTATTTTTTTACTCCTCCTAATTTCATTTGATAAGCTCATTTTGGATTGTGTACCTTAAAATTCCCTTAATAAAAATCGGTGCTTTTTAAATAGGAAGAGTACATTGGTTATATTGAAAGCATTTAAAACTCTTAATTTATTGCACAAATAAATCTCCCCCTTTTATATATTTGGAGGAGATTTTAATGCCTGCTCAAGATAGTTTTACTTTTTTGTAACTTTATAGAATGTGCAGGGTGGAAATGGAAAAATATGGTAATTTACGAATAGTTCTGATAAAATTTTATTGGGTAATATGGAAATGGGGAAAGTTTTATGAAAAAGAGAATTATTGGTGCAATATGTCTTGCTTTACCACTAGCTATAACATTAATCATCTCAATTATGGTTGCATTTGTATTAATGCGAGTATTTCTTGGTGAAATATTATCGAGAGTAGTTCCAAATGCTAGTGAAGTATTTTTTTACAGTGTGTTTATTTGTTTGTTCTTAACATTTAATACAATCTTAAATGTGATACTACATTATATTAAGTATAAAAAAATTCACATTAGTAAATTCGGATTTAGTATATTTGTAATTTCATATATTGTTTTTGTAATTTCTATTTTATTTTCACGAAATTCTCTAGGAAACTTTTATAAAAATAACTTTATTCCCTTTAAAACCATCTATTGGTTTTTAACTAGTAAAACGGATTTAATCTATAAAGTGTCTAATTTATTAGGAAATATTGTTATCTTTATTCCACTTGGAGCAATTCTTTATTATTGTTTACATAAACTAGTAAAGCATATTTATCTATTCTTCTTATGCTTTTTGTTAGTAACTTCATTAGAATTCTGTCAAACAAAATATGAAGTTGGAAGTTTTGACATAGACGATATTATATTAAATTCTATGGGTGTTATCTTAGGGATTTTATTGGTATTAAAAAAATATTTAATACAGAGTAGAAAAGAGGCTAGAATTTAATGAAAGAAAAAATCACTAAGTCAAAACTAGCTTTAATATTGGTAATCTTGTCATTTTTGGTACCAACAAGAGGTATAATATTCGCTACAATTGTTGTATTCAACTCACTCATGGAGTATCGACAAGATCCTTCCATAACACCACTGCTTAATTGCAGTTTTTTTTATTGAAGTAAATGGCAGTTTAGTTACATAAGGAATGCTATAATAAAAATAATTTTTTTGATAAATAAAGGGGTATTAAGGTTTTATGGAGGGGAGTAACAATGAACATTCTATTTGTTTGTACCGACAATTTTACTAGAAGCGTAATTGCTGAATTTTGTATGAAAGATCATCTGCAAAAAACGAATAACACATCGGTTAAAGTGGCATCTGCGGGTATTAGGGCTAATAGTGATATTAGTAAATACTCTACAATTCATTTTAATATAATGAATGAGATGGGAATTGATACTACTGGGTTCAATCGATTACAATTTGATGAATCTTGCTTTGATAAGTTCGATCTTATTATTGGTATGAGTGAATTACATAGAGAATTTATCAAGCGACAGTATAATCGTGATATTTATTTATTTAACGAGGTTTATAACGGTCTACAAACAGCAGTCAATATTGGCGAACCTAACAATGAGCATTTTTTTGAGCAAATGAAACAGTTAGTTAATTATATTAATCGTGCTATTCCAACTATATTAAGCAACATCGAATTAAAGGAAATGAAAAGCTTATTGAACTAAAGCGATACTTTAGCTCAACAAGGACAACGAGAAATAATATAGAATTCAATAATTGGAACTAAAATATTCAGAGGTGCGAGACAATGAAAATAAGATTAGACAAAGCAACAGACGCAGATGCACAAGTAATTTTCGAAATGCAAGTGAAAGCCTTTATGCCATTATTAGAGAAATATAAAGATTACAATACTAATCCAGCAAATGAACCGATTGAAAATGTTATTAGGAGAATTAACTATTCTTCTGGTGGTTTTTATAAAATTTATTATAATGATGCTCTTGTAGGAGCAATTTGTATCTATTGGAAAGAAGAAACTAAATTTTGGATCAGTCCAATGTTTATTTTACCAGAATACCAAGGATTGGGAATTGCCCAGAAAGCTATCCAGTTAATCGAGGAACAATTTCCACAGGCAACTACTTGGGAATTAAAAACAATTTTAGAAGAAAAACGTAATTGTTATTTATACGAAAAAGTAGGTTATAGACTTAATGGAGAAACAATACGATTAAATGAAAATATTACACTTGTTAGTTATAAAAAAATTTGTTAACGCTACTAACACATGCGATAGTCACCTAAGCAGTCATATTTAGAGTAAAAAAGATGACACCATATTTAGTTAATATCATTCAAATTGCTATTCATTTTCTTTATACTGTTTAAAATAAAGATAGACTACCTAAGTAGTCTATCTTTGTTCAGCTATTAAATTGGTTCATTCAATTTGAAGTTGTCAACTTTGAAATTCCAATACATTTTTTAATCTACGTTTTCTACAATTGATTGATAAATTTCCTTCAGTGACCACACTTTCCCTTTTTCATCTTTATAAACGACATGTTCCCTTTGAAAGTGGACAGGGGAATCTAGACCCGCGGCGGCAGCTAATCGGAATAAACCTTCTCGCATTGAAATTAGATAATTCGCTGTTCGATATTTTTTTTCATCAATGACAAGGGCTTTTTGTAAATCAGGATCTGTTGTGGCCACACCGACTGGACATGCATTGGAGTGGCATTTTAATGCTTGAATACAACCGATTGTAATCATAAATCCTCTTGCGATATTAACAAGATCAGCTCCCATTGCTAGTGCAATCGCTACTCGATCTGGCGAAAATAATTTTCCTGAAGCTATTATTTTAACTTGATCACGTACACCATATTTTCTTAAAGCATTATCCAATAATGGTAATGCAGACTTAATTGGCAACCCTACACTATCTGCCAGTTCCTGGTATGTGGCACCCGTCCCCCCTTCACCACCGTCTACAGTAATAAAGTCAGGACCCTTCCCAGTACTTTTTATATGTTTTACTAATTCATCCGCTTCATGACTACTACCAATAACCACTTTCATTCCTACTGGTTTTCCTGTTTGTTCTCGGATCTGTTCCATAAAGTCAAACAAAGAAGGAAAGTCCTGAAACTCTCGAAAACGATTAGGACTATCAATAGATTTATAAGGTTCTACCATTCTTATTCTTGCAATTTCCTCAGTTACCTTTTCCCCATCAATATGCCCACCACGTGCTTTAGCACCTTGAGCTAATTTAAGTTCAAAAGCTTTCACTTCAGGAATTTTACTTTTTTCTATCAAGGCATCCCAATTAAAATTCCCCTCACGATCTCTAACACCAAATAAACCTGGGCCAATTTGCATGATAATATCTACGCCACCCTTTAGATGGTATTCCGACAAACCACCTTCACCTGTATTCATCCATGTCCCCTTTGCAATTGCCAATCCCTCTGAGAGTGCAGTAATAGCATTTTCACCTAAAGATCCATAGCTCATTGCAGACATTCCAATCTGGCCTTTTACAATAAATGGATACTTCGTGTTTTTACCTATTACAATTGCATCACTATCATCCAACAAATATGCAAGTGAATCATTCTCCTCTAATCGTTCTTCCTTCTGTGTAAATAAAGGCTCTTTTATCAATAAATATCGATTTGTTGTTACGTTTATTTCCTGGTCCATTTTTAATTCTTCTGACAGTTTAGGGAACATCGAATTACTAATATAATACCCTTTATCTTCAAAATCTCTTTTAGATCCAAACCCAAGGACATCTCGTTTATATTTTGCTTTTTTGACAATATGCTCATATTCATCTCTTGAAAAAGGTTTACCTTCTCGGTCATTGTTAAATAAATACTGACGTAACTCAGGTCCAATAGTTTCTAAGAAGTACCTAGCTCGTCCGATTACTGGATAATTACGGAGTATTGGATGCTGCTTCTGTTTTCGATCTATAAAAAACAAATATAGTGTACCTATTATTAAAACTGTAAATATTAAGGCAAAAAAAATGAATCCAAGGATAATTAATACATTTGTTATATTCAATTATATTTCCCCCTCGCAAAAGTTCGGTAACGTTACATTATATTAAATTAAAATACTTCACTTTAATTGTTAACATATCTATACTAGTTGAACATACAAAGAGTCAACTACTAATCTATACCCCAAGGCGTGTAACTCTTTTTGCCAAATTGTGTTTGAAAGTAAATAAAATGTATTTACTATCCTTAATTGAGTTTACATTTATACTTTATTACATTTCCTTCCAATTTATACAATACTTTGCATTATCGAATACACTCTTTTTCAGCTTTAAAGCCAACTAGAAAAAAATTAGTGTTACATGGTTCAGATAATACAACTATTGCATGCGATCGTTAATTATATTTGTATTAAAGAGAGTTCAACTTTAGGGATTTTATTAGTATATAAAAAAAAGATACCTAATTAGGCATCTTTTTTTAATCTATTAATATTGCAAATATTCCACTTCTGTCTGAACCAAATCTAAGGCTTTGAAGGTTTTAACTTACGATTAATTTAGAATAAAATAGATTAATAAAGTAGTGATAATAAAATCTACCTTTACGTTTTTCTATCTTGAAGATAGGTATTTTAACTCTGATAAACTCTAAAACCATAATCATTTAATTAAATTGCCACTATGTAGCAAGTTTACAATAATAATTAATTAAGGGAGCACTCTTTAATAAAGCTCTCAAAAAAGACAGAGTGATTTACTTTGTTTCTCTGCATCATCTCGGGGTGCCATTGTACACCAACTATAAATCTCTCACCTGGAATTTCAATAGCCTCAATAACACCATCTTCGGCTTTTGCAGCTACTACTAAATTTTTCCCTAAATCTTTAACTGCTTGATGATGGAAACTATTGATACCTATACTCTTACTTCTGAAAATTTTTGCAAGTCTACTGTTTGCCTCAATATTTGCTATTTGAGAAATATTTTCGATAGGATATGACAATAAAAAGTGCTCATTCTTTGTGACACCATCTTTAGCAAGATCTTGATGTAATGTGCCACCAAGAACTACATTCAGCAATTGACAGCCTCTGCAAATCCCTAATATCGGAATTTGATGGTTCTCCAATACAGATTTAATTAGTACCAAATCTGCATTGTCTCTTTTCACAGAAACCTCTCCAACAGAACTTGAAGGTATCTCGTTGTAACAAAGTGGGCTCACATCATTTCCACCAGTAAAAATAATTCCATCTAGCTTCCCAAGAATCGGAAGGATTGTTTCTGGGTTTTCAACGACTGGCAAAATTACTGGAATCCCTCCGGCTTTCTCAATTGCTTGAATGTAGTCGTCAGCAAGAAGTTGCCATTCCTGGCTTGGTGCGCCAAGGTGAGACACAACTCCAATCTGACCATTTGAACTAAAACTACAAGAAATTCCGATAATAGGTTTTTTCATAAAACGTCCTTCTTTCAATTCGTGTAAGTTAAGCTGCAATAGTATTGCTAGGCTTTTTTATGAATATTTTATAAGTAATCGTTCCCGCAATAAAACCTACAATTGCTGGTATCAACCATGTGAAACCTTGAGAACTGAATGGTATCTTTGTCACTAATGAATTAAAAACATCTGATTTAATCCCCATTGCATTAAAAGCATCATTTAAACTAAAGACGAATGTAAAACATGCTGTTCCAATATATGACCCTCTATTTGGTATATACTTACTACACAATCCTAAAATAACGAGTGTAATCGAAATTGGGTACAAAGCAAGGAAGATAGGTGCAGCTGCTGAAATAATTGCATCCACTTTAACATTTGAAAAAATAGCACTTATTATTGCATTAATAGCCACCCATGTAGGATAATTAATTTTATTCTTTGTTAGGTCTGTCAAGAAGTCACTAGTCGCACTTGTTAATCCGATTGCTGTCACCAAGCAAGCTAGTAAAACACATAGTGCAAGTAGTGTCACTCCGCCTTGCCCCATCAATTTATTCATCAAATCTACCAACAAAGTAGTTCTTTCAATATTATTGTTTGAAATTACTTGGCTACCGCTTGATCCAAGATAGAGCAATCCTCCGTAAATTACGAAAAGCCCAAGACCAGCAATGGCAGAAACATAGATTGTGACTTTCTTTAATTCTTTTCCAGCATATCCTTTGGCACGGATCGTCGCGATGATAATATTTGAAATGAGCAATCCAGTCAATACATCGGCTGTTTGATAGGATTGAACAAATGCATTCAAAAATGGTTTCGATAAATTGGTTGAAACTGGTTTTCCAATAGGAGAAAAAATGGCAAATCCAACAATAACTAGCAACAATCCTAATTTAAAAGGAGTGAAAAATTTTCCAATTGTATCAATAACCTTTCCTTTGTTAGCAGAAACTAAAAACACAATTGCAAAGAAAATAATACTGAACAAGACTGTAGGAAATTTAGGGAAGAATGGTTGAATAGCAACTTCAAAACTAGTTCCAGCAGTTCGTGGAACATTGATGAACGTTCCAATGACTATCATGATTAATGTACAAAATACTTTATAAAACCATGGCGCTATCGGCTTAGTTAAGTCTGCGAATGTTTCTCCGCTAGCAGATACAGCTACAATTCCTAATACCGGTAAAATTACACCTGTAATTGTCATACCAAGTAACGCCGGAACCCATTCTGTTCCTGAAGTAAAACCAATATATGGTGGGAAAATAAGATTTCCTGCTCCAAAGAATATTGCAAATGTGGCAAATCCAATAATAATACTGTCGGTTAAAGTTTTATTCTTCATAATTTCCTCCAAGGTTAACGCATTCTATTGAAAACCACCAACTATTCAAAATCTATCCATTAATATGAGATTCTAACTCTTTAATCACTTGGTTAATGTCTTTTGATTTAATTGCCTCAATTATTTGTTCATGCTCCTTAATATATCTAGAAATTTGATAATCTTTTCTACGAAAATAATATGGATTACTAAATAATCTTTCTCGAATATTAGAAAGTGTTTGAATAAATAAAGAGTTACCGTAAACTTCAGTAAGTTGTAGATGAAAGGCAGAGTCCAATTTCAAAAATTCAATCAGATCATTGTTTTCAACACACTTTTTCTGTTCTTGAATGAATTCCTCAAGTATCTCTATTTGTTCCGCAGTTATCAATTTAACTATTTTCGGTATGATAAAAGTTTCTAACGCCAATCGCAGTTCATACATTTCTTCTATCTCACGAACATTCAGTCCTAAAATTTGAATGCCATGGTTTGAAATAATTTTTACAAACCCTTCATTTTGCAATCTTTGTAAAGCAGCCATTATCGGTGTTC
This sequence comes from Bacillus sp. FJAT-25509, assembly GCF_001420605.1. Taxonomy (GTDB): domain Bacteria; phylum Bacillota; class Bacilli; order Bacillales; family Bacillaceae_G; genus Gottfriedia. The sequence goes on along the minus strand of NZ_LJIZ01000019.1, from coordinate 5,070 downwards.
TACTTATTCCAAGCTCAGACGCTAACTGATTCTGGGAAGTGAAACCGCTTTCTAAAAAATCCCCCCTTATAATCTTGTTTTTAATTTCTTGATACGCTGTTTCTTGAAGTGTTTTTCCCTTCAAAAAAATCCCTCCCTAGTTTACATACAACTTACATGTAAGTTGTATGTAAGATGAACTTTATAATACTCTGAATATTGTAAAATGTAAATATTTTTTTTCGCAGGAAAGCATTTCAACTATATGCCACATCTAAGACTTTTCGTTGATTATAAAACTCTAAGGGTATATATATGATGTTCGTAAAAGTTATTAACTGCATTTCCAAGCTATAGAATATTATATATATCTTTAACTAATTAAGAATTAGAAATTAGTTTTAAAGAAAAATACCACCTTTTAAAGGTGGCTCTAGATATACTTCCGATGAATATTCTTCCCATCATAACTAAACAACACAGACTTATTCTCTATATTTGTCTCCAAATGAACCCCTCTACCCCACAACTGATGAATATAAGGCATTACTTTCTCAACATACTTCACATCTAGTTCCATATTTTCATAGGAATGCTTCAAATAAAGCTCCCCATTTTTTAAATAGTCTCCTTCTTGAACTACAATATAAGGGAATCCTCCATTTACTCGGCTAACGACTAGTTGATCTCGTACATTTTCCCATGCTTTATCAGTAACTTTATATTCCTTACCTTGTCGCTGGAATAGATACATATCTTCACGCATGACAAGGTCTTTCGTTAAGTAGTTTCGTATAAATGAACTATCAGACTCTAACTCTCGTACTTCAAACATTTTTTCTCGACCGCTGCCAGGTTTAATTCCTAACTCACGCATTTCTTTTGTTGGATTATTATATCGCTCTTCAATATCTTCAAACATTCTTAGTCCTAAATAATACGGGTTAATGCTTGTTTTCGATGGCTGAACTACTCCTGCATTAAGCTTTGCGTATTCGATTGCTTCGTTTGAGTCGAGGTTTAGTTCACGCATAATTCTTATATGCCAATAACTTGCCCAGCCTTGTTTCTCTAAACGATCTTCTTTTTGATATTCCTCACCAAGAATTTTCACTTCTGTTTCAATATCAATTTTTATTTATTTTTCACCGTTTCTTGCATAGATCGAATCAAGTCGAGGTAATCCATTGAAGTTGCATGATCTACATTCACGATGAAACCTGCATACTTCTTTGATACTTCTGCTACCACCCCGACTACTTTAATCATAAGACCATAAAAAAATTGGACAACTAGTAATTTAACTAGTTGTCCTTATAATACGAACACATGCGTTAGTTATAATGAACTAATGCAATGCCCCCAAATTGTTGACTCAACTAAAACCTTTATAGTGAATTTCAATTGGTTTCCATGAATTCACTATTGATCCAAAGTTTAAGCAGGATATCCTCCGGTTGGTGGTGGCCAAGCACTAAATAATCTGCGTATTAGTACGATTTCACCTAAATGATAGGAGTTGTGAGATGCAATATTGCGTAGTACACCACCTGGGGATTCGCCTGGCCATTTCTCTAATGATTTGTCCAATTGAACAGTTTGGGCAATCGTACATGCCTGTTCTATCCCTTGAAGAAAATGCTGAATAATCTGTTTCCACTCTTCCTCATTACTAGGTCCTTCTTCAACAGGCCAGCTTTCTTTCACATCAGAAGGTAATTTAGGCCTCTCTCCTTGTGCGAATAATAAGAGGAATTCTTGCCAGTATGTCATGTGTTTGACTAATTGATAAATAGTATAAGGTAGCTCCTCTATTCTTTTTCCAGCAAGATCCATATCTATATCCAACAAAGCATTCTTGATAGGAAGATGACCACGTTCTCCTCTTAATGATTTTACTAATGTGTCACTAAATGCTTTATTTGACTGCTCCATATTACCGACTCCCACCATTTTTATTTCTATTTTTCTAAATTTGTTGTTCTATCCCTTTCTATTATCTAAATATTTAATAGAAAAAATCACTGTTAACATTAATCAAATCGAATTTTCCATCTGAACCATATTATGATAAAGACCCAATTTTTTACTAATTACAGTACTTTTTCATATCTTTTTTTAATTATATTGTTTAGAGTAAACTCTAAGTCAATAGATTATGGGAGGATTGCTTTTTAATAGTAGAAAACGTTAGAATCCAAACAAAAATTCAACAAATAATTAAAAAGATATGAACTGAAAATGAATACTAAGATTAATAAATCTTTTATTCAACAAACGCATGCGATAGTTGAATAAGCTCTGAATTTGGTAAACTACAAACGAGATTGAACAGGGTACTAATTTTGTTCAATCTCGTTTTTTAATGGGACAACTTGTTCCTTTGCAAATCTACGAGCTGCTACCACGCATAGTACAACGACAATATTAACTGCCACAAGTAACCAACCAACCTTCTCGTGCAGAATCACGGAGGCAAGCAATAGTCCAAAGAAAGGTTGGAGAAGTTGTAACTGTCCAACTGCCGCTATACCTCCCTGCGCCAGTCCTCGATACCAGAAAATAAAGCCAATGAGCATGCTGAATAAGGATACATAAGCAAGGCTGAAGATCGAAGGAAGTCCGATGTCCTTCCATGATTCTGGACTAAAATAGAACGTAAGTGGGAGCATAAAGGGCAACGACAGAACGAGAGCCCAAGAAATCACCTGCCAGTTCCCTAGCCGACGTGAAAGTCGAGCACCTTCTGCATAACCGAGACCACATACAATGATTGAAGCCAGCATGAAAGCATCACCGATTGTTGATGATTCTCCACCATGAATTAGGGCAAATCCTGTCACTAAGAAGCTGCCTATAGCTGAAAAGATCCAAAAGGTTGGTCGGTGGCGTTCCCCATCCCTAAGTACGCCAAAAATTGCAGTCGAGAGTGGAAGTAATCCAATGAAGATAATAGCATGTGCGGACGTAACATACTGAAGGGCAAATGCTGTTAGTAGAGGGAAACCTATCACAACACCAAACGCCACTACAAATAGTGGAACAAGGTCGCTCTTGACAGGTCGTTTCTGCCGAAAAATTAGAAGGAGAGCGCCTGCCAATACACCTGCTATTGCCGCGCGGCAGACTGTTAGGAACAACGGATCAAAATCAGCCACAGCCAAGCGCGTCGCAGGTAGCGATCCACTGAAGATGAGTACTCCTAGGAATCCATAAATCCATCCTTTGGTTGATTTATTCATTGCAATCACTCCGAATCATTAATAGCACTCTAATTAAGATGACAATCGAATTAAAAAGAAAATTCTACTTTTATTCCACGCTCTCTAATTCTCATAATATGTTAATTATGACACTTAAATGATATTTCATTTTATAAGTCACGTTTGAAACTACTACTCCACAAAAAAGAACCACCTAAACAACTCATGTTGTTGAACTAACGGTTGTTTTAGTTCAATAAGATATTTATTATCTATGTGTTATAAAGTTAATAATACTTACCAAGTTTGGGGCTCTAATCGTTTATTACGTCATGCACCAACATAAAGGATCAGTTCCACCACAATGAGGGCAATACCCTCCTGTATAAGTAAATCTAATTTGATCTGAATGAAGTACATAATAATCAGTAATAGGTTCGACGCCAGGGATCACTATCCCACCTGGAATCTCCGGTAATTTGACCTCCCGCACTGTCATGTCTGACCACTTGCCGATCCAGGAACAAATACTGCACTTTAATATCTCTTCCGAAAAGTTAGGAGCATTTTGGATGACAATAATACATTCTCTACTATTTGTATTACAATTAGGACAATCGTGTACTTTCACGAATCTCCACCTCTCATCAAATTTAAAACTTTTCAAGTACCTTCTTTTTACTATTCTTCTTAACAGACAATTAGTCCTTTTTAATAAAATAGAGGATAATCAAATGATTACCCTCTAAATGTTGTACAACTAACGCGCCAGTTAGTTATATAGGAGATTCAATCTACAAACTATTGCTTTTTTTAGTTTATTGTACTTTTGGAAAACTAACACTTGGGTTATGTTTAATGTGAACTCTTGTTTACTCTCTTCGTACTGTATTATGCGTAAGCCTAAATGTCTTTTTCTAGTAATTGATTCATCAGAACTTTTTTGAGTTGACTGCGGCGACTTGATTCTACAAAAAGGTATTTTCCTTTACACATTTGCATTAAGAAAAGCAAAAGAATTTTTAAAAATTGCATTGAATAACGATTATTTCATTTGGATATTTTATGGAAGTATCATAAATTCAGGAGGTAGCACATGAAAGCAGTCACGTACCAAGGTCATTCTAAAACCATAATTAAAAACAAGAAGAAAAGCCGTACTCTTCGGAATACGGCTTTTTCCATTTGATATATATTATATATTAAGGAAGTGTAATTACATATATGAAGGTACTTTCAATGATTCAACCTTGGGCCAGCCTTTTCCTTTTTAATGAAGCACAATACGAAACAAGAACATGGAAAACTAAATATCGTGGTCCATTGGCGATTCACACAAGTAAAAAAATAGATAGTAATGTTTGTAATAACAATGCAATTCAGCATTTGCTTAGTAAGCACGAGTTGAATAGGAGCAATCTACCAACCGGCATGATTATTGGTGTCTGTAATCTTATTAATTGTTTAAAAGTAATAGAAGATAATCAAGAAAGTGCAGTATTGGAAGATGGACGTATTGTTTCAGGAAATGACTACTTCTTAGGAGATTTTAGAGTAGGGAATTATATTTGGGAAGTTTCCAATAAAGAAATGTTAATCGATTTTATACCAGCTAAAGGAAAATTAGGTTTATGGGAATACGATATAAATTAGTTGTTTACTTCTTGAAAAACACACTAATAATGCGTTAGCGCTTAACAGTGAATATTTAACCAAAAATCAAACCAATTAATTGTTTCTTTCATTGTTGTTCCTCCTTAAAAATGACTGTTTTTACCAAACAGTCTATTTAATGCTTATTCAACTAATGCATGCTTTAGTTGCATAAGGTTTAGTTTTAAAACATTGAAAGCACTCAATGAATTGATGTGCTTTTATCATTTTAAAT
>NZ_LJIZ01000008.1 GCF_001420605.1 Bacillus sp. FJAT-25509 | reverse complement strand
AATCTTGTATTGCTCAAAAAACTAATAATTGACGTTTACTTCATGTTTTGTTTAGTTTTCAAAGTTCACTTCGTCGCGTCATTAGCGACTTTTTCATCTTAACATTCTCAGTAGAGCCTGTCAACATTTTTTTAAAATCTTTTTTCTTTCGACGCCGTCATCTCTTGGCGACATAGAATAATATAACATCGATAAATCTTACCGTCAACACTTTTTAAACGTTTTTTTCAAAAAAGATGAAAACTCTTTTCTAAAAAGAATACAAGTCGATCCGGTCATACAAATATCAAGTCAGAATACTTTAATACAAACAAGCTGAATACACTTAAAAATGTACAATGAAAAAGATCCTAACAGTAGCGAATTGTTCAATATCATCTATCTGAATTGAGAGAGGTGTAAATAATGAATGGTTTCGTCTTGTTTTCAAAGCAACATATTATTACATTATTAATCATTCTCCTACTTCTTATCTGTTTGTTTAACTTCAGAAATTTTATAAACAATAAGAAAAAAGTAGATTTATTCATTCGGACTCTATTAATCGTCTCAATGCTTACAGTTGAATTTCTATTATATGGATGGTTAATTAAAACGAACCAGTGGGATTGGGGCGATTCATTACCTCTCCAACTATGCGGTATAAGTATGTATCTATGCTGTTAAACACTCATTACAAAAAATTATAAAATATATAAGATTATCTATTTTTGGGGATTGGCTGGGGCTATCCAAGCTGTAATTACTCCAGATATCAAATATAGCTTTCCTCATTTTAAATATATTCAATTTTTCATTACCCACGGAGGGATCATTATTTCTATTTGTTATATGACGTTTATCTTTGGATATACTCCGACTCTCCGTTCATTAATAAAGTCCTTCCTTTATTTAATCTTATTAGCTATACCTATTTACTTACTGGATTATGTCATTAAAGGAAACTACCTATTTTTAAGAGCTAAACCTACCGGAGCAAACTTGCTAGACTTTTTTGGGCCATGGCCATATTGCTTAATTGTATTAAGCTTAATTCTTATCCCCTATTTTTTGATTTTATATCTCCCGATTCATTTTTTTAACAAAAAGCTGAAAATAAACCAAGTAACATCCGATCAAACTACCAATTAATTAATATGAGAATGTCCTATATTTAGCTTAAAATCAAAATTCATCAACTAAAATCATTCCATTAAATAAGTTCCAATTGTTTTCCATGTTAGCACTAACATTTCCTATCTCATTTATGCTATATTTACAATGAATGGGGTGGACAAAGTGGCAAAAAAGAAAAGTAGTAAAATTAATAATATAAGAACGTTTGCACTTTCATTATTATTTATTGGCTTCATCATTATGTATGGTGGTGTATTTTTCAGAGAGCATAAGATTGTCATGACGATCTTTATGCTTGTGGGATTTTTAGCGATTATTGGTAGTACAGTTGTTTATTTTTGGATCGGAATGCTGTCTACAAAAACAATTCAAGTCATCTGTCCGAATTGTAACAAAACGACTAAAATGCTTGGTAAAGTTGACATCTGTATGTATTGTAATGAGCCCCTTACATTAGATCCTTCATTAGAAGGTAAAGAATTTAATGAAAAATATAATAGCAAACGAGATGCTAAACAATAGCATAATAAATAAAGCACATTACAATTATGTAATGTGCTTTATTATGATAATGTTTTTTCTTTACATTTAGGACAAATACCGTATACTTCCATTCTATGATTGGTTACTTCAAATCCCGTTTCCTTTTCAACATAAAGATTGATTCCTTCTAACCCGTCGTAATGAAAGTCATTCATTTCACCACATTTTTCACAAATAATATGATAATGATCAGTTGTTATATAATCAAAACGACTAGAAGAATCACCGAAGTTTAATTCTTTAACCATTCCTACTTCACGTAATACTCTTAGATTATTGTAAACTGTTGCCACACTCATATTTGGAAATTTTCCCTCAAGTGCTTTATAGATTTCATCAGCAGTTGGATGTGTTCCACTTCCTATTAAATATTCTATAATTGCATGCCTCTGAGGTGTAATACGTACGCCGCTATTCTTTAAATGTAAAATTGCATCTTGAATATTTTCCTTATGCAACGCCGCTCTCCCCGTTTCTATAAAATAGTTCCAAAATTAATTACTTATTATTAGTTTATTCAACTGCAAGAATATTTGTCAACTTTTTGAGAATTTCTAAAAAAAATTAGTCATTTGTTTGTATTCCATATATCAAAACAAAAAAAATGTGCGAGAATTCTCTCGCACTTCAATATGCTATCATCTGAGGAGGTATGCCCTATACTCCAATATATTCCCTAAAGTAATATAGGTATAGACGAAAAGCTCGATTATTTTAGATAAAACGATTCTTTCTCAAAAAAACTTAAGATAAATGAAGTTAATTGACTCAGATTAGTTTGTACAAATTTTAAGAACGACTGATTACACTAAAAACATCTTCAACATGATTCTTTACTCTAACCTTTTGCCATACATTTTCGATACAACCTTCTTCATCAATTAAAAATGTTGTACGTTCTATTCCCATATATTCCTTACCAAAATTATTCTTTAACTTCCAAACATCATATAACTTTGCAACTTCAGTTGTTTCGTCTGAAAGTAATAAAAATGGTAATTGATGCTTTTCTATAAATTTTTCATGTCTTTTTATAGGATCAGGACTTATTCCTAAAATGACAGTTCCACTATTCAAAAACCTTTCATATGAATCTCTAAAATCACAAGCTTCCGTAGTACAACCTGGTGTCATATCCTTTGGGTAAAAATAAAGAACTACTTTCTTACCTTTAAAGTCTGATAAAGCTACATCTTCTCCATTACTTGCTGGTAAAGTAAATTCCGGTGCTTTCATTCCAATTTCAACAGTCATAATAATCTCCTTATTCATAAATATTAACGTTCTTCTTTAAATACTTGTAAAACAAAAGCCGCTGGCATCGTATATCCGATAAGAGCTTCAACCATAGCAACCCATCTTCCGATCCCCACTGGTACAATATCCCCATAGCCTACAGATAAAAGGGTGATTGCGCTAAAATATAAGCATAACCCCATTATATTGTAATTAGTCCCTTCAATAGGAATAGAATGCTCAATTAAAATTGGATGTGGCCCTCGCTCTAATATAAAATACACCGCGCTAAAGCCTATAAGTACCGTTCCATATATTAAAAATAAAAGAATGTAATTATTAATTGAAATAAGACTTTTATTAACTTTAGTAGTTGAAGTATTCCATAAATACACTAGACTATACAAAATCGCAAATATTGAAATAAAAAAGAAAAAAGCAGTTCCCATTCCAATCACCTCATTTCAATTTATGAAACAAGCTATTGAAATAGAATACTGCTTAGTTACCAGCACCTTTATATTTTTTTACACCTTGGTTCCAAATTAACACTGAGATTACAAAAACAACTAATCCCATAACTGGCGTTAAAAATGAATAGACATACCATTCACTTCTACGTAGAAAATATGCAGCTGGATAAACACCAACAAATGCAAATGGTAAAATCCATGTTAATACAAAGCGAATTATAGGGTGATAGATATTAATCGGATAACGACCATAATTTCCTATATTATACATTAACGGCATAATCGACGTTCTTGCATCTGACCAAAAACCGATACTTGCTAAAGCAATAAAGATTCCGGCATAAACAAACATTCCACCAAAAGCCATTAGTAGAAATAAAAATGGATCATACCAAGTGATTGAAAGTCCTAATTTAAAACCTGCATAGAGCATAATAATCAATCCAGTAATAGCACCTAGTAAAGATTCTAACTCCATTTTCTCTAATACAACTTGAAAAAGACTATGAATTGGTCGAGTTAAAATACGATCAAACTCTCCCTTAACAATGTAACGATCATTAAAATCCCATATATTAAAAAATGAACCAAAAAGAGCAAACGGAACTAAAAAGAAACCATAAATGAATACAATTTCATCTCGATTCCATCCTTCAATAAGTGAAGTATGATTAAAAACTAATAATATAAAAATTAAATTTACAGCCTGAGCCATCAAATCTGATAAAAATGATAAAAAGAAATTTGCTCTATATTGTAATTTCGTTTTTAAATATTGACCTGAATATTGAAGAAATATATTTAAATAAAACATTCTTTAACCTCCTTGTATAACAAGATGCTTTTTAGCTTTATACCATATAAGAGTAATAGGGATACATAAAATAATAATCCAAATTACTTGAAATAAAAGGCCTCTTAAAATTAATTCACCTTTTATGCCTTGAGCAAAAATCATACTAGGAATATAGCTGATTCCTTGAAATGGTAAGTACTTCATTACATCTTGTGCCCAAACCGGAAAGAACGTGATTGGAATCGTTAAACCTGAAAACAAATCAATAATGACACGTTTAGCTTGAATAAATCCCATATTATTTTGAAGGAAGAATGCCATTAACCCTGTTAATAAATTTAATTGTGTATTAATTGCAAAACTGAAAATCGAAGCAATTAAAAATAAACCTAAAGTTTTTAAATTAAATGAAACATCTAAACGAAAAATTAAAGCAACTATAATAAAGCCTGGAATTGAAAAGAAAAAGAATCTGAAAATCCCCTCACCTAACCCTTGCATCACTTTAGTAAGTAAATAGTTATAAGGTCTAATAAGTTCTATTGCTACTTTACCCTCTACGATTTCTTCAGCAATTTCACGGTCTAGATTATTAAAATAAAACGCCCTTGCCATCCAAGCAATCGCAACATAAGTAGTCATCTGGTTTACTGAAACACCTTGAATAGATCCTTGGTGACCATAGATTGCTTTCCATAAAAAGAAATAAGCACCTATATTAATCGTATAAATAACAATCCCAGTGTAATAATTGGTACGATACGCTAACATCATTAAAAAACGAATTCGAATGATTTCAATATACTTACTCATTACTAATACCTTCTTGGTAGATGTTTCGTATAATTTCTTCTGTAGAAATCTCTAACATCTTCATATCTTTAACAGGATTTGATTGAACTACTTTTGCGATAATCATAGAAATAAGTGTTTCATCATTCGGTAATGTAACACTCCAAATATTTTCGCCTTCTTCTTCCTTCCATTTGACATCAGTTCGTCCGATTAATTCGTTTAATGTATTATGATTGACAGGCTTAATAAACTGGAATTGAATTTCTTTCTCTTCGCCCCATTGACCTTTTAACTGTTCAAGTTTTCCATCATAAATGATTTTTCCTTCATCTAACATAACTACTCGATCACATAGTGCCTCAATATCAGAAATATCATGGGTTGTTAAAAGAATTGTTGTCCCATATTTTTGGTTTAACTCTTTTAAAAACTCGCGAATTTTTAATTTTACTAATACATCTAATCCAATTGTCGGCTCATCTAAAAATAATAAAGGTGGATTATGAATTAAAGCAGCTGCTAATTCACATCTCATTCTTTGACCTAAAGATAGTTTTCTTACAGGTTGATCTAATAAAGGCTCAATATCTAAAGTCTTAATGATATAACCCATATGTTCTTCATATTGTTTATCTGGTATTTGATAAACTTTTTTTAGTAAGCGAAATGATTCTTGTACAGCAATATCCCACCATAATTGAGATCTTTGCCCAAATACAACACCAATTGATTTAACAAAACGCTCTCGATCTTTTTGAGGGTGGTATCCATTAACTGTTACATCACCAGAAGTAGGTGTTAGTATTCCCGTCAACATTTTAATTGTAGTCGACTTCCCTGCACCATTCTCCCCGATATAAGCCATCATTTCACCTTTTTTTACAGAAAAGTTTATATGATTAACGGCTGTTTTTGTTCTATAGTTTCTTGTAAACAAATCTCTAAATGCACCTTTTACACCAGAGCGACTCAAGAAAGTTTTAAATTCTTTGTGTAAGTTTTGAACTTCGATTATGTTTTCCATAAGACTTCCTCCATTTTTTATTCCGTCGCTTAGTGTATTTGAAATACGAACTAAGTACAATAAAAAAGTACTAAAATGTAGTTTCCAATTTTTTCGGACTATTTTTGTGAAAAATATAGATTCTACAAAATGTTCAAATTTCTTTTTAACTTGTAAAGGCTTACATTTACCACGCGCTAAAATTTCGTGCTAGAATGTAATTTAACCACATAAATAATGTAAAGATGCCGGTTAAATTCTTTCATTTTTTTATCAATAATGGGAGGTACTCCATGAATAATCAAAAATCAATTGAAATACATAATGAAGCTTTAGAACACATCGTTGGAGGCGTAAACAGTCCTTCAAGATCGTTTAAAGCAGTTGGTGGCGGAGCTCCTGTCACAATGAAGCGTGCAAAAGGCGCATATTTTTGGGATGTTGATGGCAATCAATATATAGATTATTTAGCAGCATACGGTCCTATTATAACTGGCCACGCTCATCCACATATTACAGCTGCAATTACAAATGCAGCTGAAAATGGGGTCCTTTACGGTGCTCCTCATGAACTTGAAGTACAATTTGCCAAAATGCTAAAAGAAGCGATTCCTAGTATGGATAAAGTCAGATTTACAAATTCAGGTACTGAGTCCGTAATGACAACTATTCGTGTAGCGAGAGCTTACACTGGTCGTACTAAAATCGTTAAATTTGCTGGATGTTATCACGGTCATTCGGATTTAGTACTAGTTGCTGCTGGCTCTGGACCATCTACTCTTGGTACACCTGATTCTGCTGGTGTTCCACAAAGTATAGCTAATGAAGTTATTACAGTTCCATTTAATGACACCACAGCATATGCAGAAACAATGGAAAAATGGGGTCATGAAGTAGCTGGTGTACTTGTTGAGCCAATCGTCGGTAACTTCGGAATCGTTGAACCGAAAGAAGGATTCCTAGAAGCTGTAAATGAAATTACGCACAATCATGGTGCATTAGTCATTTATGATGAAGTAATAACTGCCTTCAGATTTATGTATGGTGGAGCTCAAAATTTATTAGGAATTGAACCAGACTTAACAGCTCTTGGAAAGATTATAGGCGGTGGATTACCGATCGGAGCTTATGGTGGTAAGAAAGAAATTATGGAAACTGTTGCCCCACTTGGTCCTGCATATCAAGCTGGTACTATGGCAGGTAATCCAGCATCAATTGCAGCTGGTATTGCATGTCTTGAAGTATTACAACAAGAAGGTGTCTATGAAGAATTAGATCGACTAGGTGCCATTCTTGAAAAAGGTATTCAAGAAAAAGCTGATGAGCATAACATCCATATAAAAATCAACCGCTTAAAAGGTGCATTGACAGTTTATTTCAATGTTGACGAAGTAACGAATTATGAAGAAGCAAAAGAATCCGATGGAGAAGTTTTCGGGAGATTCTTTAAACTTCTATTAGAAGAAGGTATTAATCTAGCACCATCAAAATATGAAGCATGGTTCTTAACTACAGCTCATACTGAACAAGATGTTCACCAAACAATTAACGCTGTTGGGAACGCGTTCCTAAAATTATCTACGATTAAACTATGATATATCTGAGGTCACTACAACTTGAAGTGACCTCTATTCATACATAGTTAATTCTGAATAATCAATCTTTTTACCATAAAATAGGAGGTAGTTAAATGAAATTTCAAACAAAAACAGAATGGTCACCAGGTTTATTTAGAGATTATTACAATAACGAACATGATGCATGTGGAATCGTTGCCTTTATCAATCGTTCTATAACTCAAACAAGAGAAACGATCGATATTGCTGCTGAAAGTTTACGAAAGATGAATCATCGAGCGGGATTTACGAACGGTGAAGGTGATGGTGTAGGAATTCAGACTGACATCCCTACTCTACTCTGGCAAGAAAAACTTACATCTGTAGGAATTAGTCCAGAAGTTGTTACACACCCTTCTTTTACAGTTGGACATTTCTTTTTAGATGAAAAATCTGAAATACAAACTTTACTCCAAATTTTTGAAGATAATGGTTATGAAACCTTATATCATAGTTGTAATCAAACCTTTACTTCAGCACTTGGTCCAATCGCTCAAGCAGTAGAGCCTGAGTTTTTACAAGTAGCACTACTTCCAATTAAAAATCACCAAAACACAACTTTATTTGATTTAACAAATATTATTAGCAAAAAAACAAATGTAACTGTTGTCTCTCTCAGCCAATCAACTTGCGTTTATAAAGTAATGGGAACAATCGATACTTTATTGTCATACTATTCTGATTTACAAGATTCTAATTTTCAATCATCCGTTGTAGTAGGTCATAATCGCTACTCAACAAACACATCTTCTTCGTTTTCAAGAGTTCAACCATTTAGCATGCTAGCACATAATGGAGAAATTAATACAATTGAACAATTAAGAATTGAAGCAAAACAAATTGGCGCAAATATTAAGCATGGAAATAGTGATTCACAAGATGTAAATATAACACTCGAAACACTTATTCATAAATATAACTACTCTTTGAAAGAAGCAATGGAATTATTATTCCCGCCTGTACCTGCAGAATATGAATCAGATCAAGAAGTAAACTCCATTTACAATACGATTCGAAGTACATTCGGTCCATATTGTCAAGGTCCTGCAGGTGTACTTACAAGGGAAGGAAATGAATTTGTTGCTAGTGTGGACGCATTAGGATTACGACCTGTTTGGTTACTTGAAACAAATGATTATTATGTTTTTTCATCTGAGCAAGGCATCCTTTCTCCAGAATTATTTATATCTGAGCCACATGCCCTTTCGCCCGGAGAAAAAATCGGTATTAATTTACTAAAAGACCGTGCTCAACTATTAACACACCGTGAATTATCACATTTCGTTACAACGAAACTAAACGAAAAATTAACGATGAATCTAGCAAATAAAGAAGCAAATTCAGCTGATTACGTTGAACACTCACCTCCTTCAATTCATCCGTTTGAATATGGAGCTTTTGGATGGCAAAAGGAACAAATCCAATTAGTTGAACAAATGGCAGAAAAAGGTGCAGAACCTATTCGTTCATTAGGGCATGACGCACCACTAGCATGTTTAGATGAAGCTAGAAAAAATCTTTCTGACTTTATGAAAGAAACAGTTGCCGTAGTAACGAACCCTGCAATCGATCGAGATCGTGAAACAGAGCATTTCTCTATTTCTGTCATATTAGGAAAAAGGCCATCTATTACAAAGAAAGATTCAGGTATTGTACTACAACTCCCTTCTCCGATATTAGGTGATGGTTTTGTAGGAAATACGCTAAAAGCTAGTCGTCAACAAATTTCGTATGAAGAAATTCTAAATCTATATCAATTAGAAAATAAACTTTATACAATTCAAAGTACATTTTCTAATTTACCTTTAGAAGAAACTTTGTCTCAATATAAATACGAAGCAATAGAAGCTGTAAAAAATGGTGCAGAATGTATTGTTATTACCGATGATGAAGCTCATAAAAATAATCAATACTGGATCGATCCGGCTCTTATTACAGCGATAATCCATAATGGACTTGTGAATGCTAGGTTAAGAAGAAACTGTTCGATTGTCTTGAAGACAGCTGCAGTCCGTAATCTTCACGATTTAATGGTAATGAAAGGTTTAGGAGCAGATGCAATTAATCCACATTTCCTTTTTGGAACAATTTCAGAATTGGAAGCTCCTGAAAAAATAGTAAAACTTTATGATGTTTTAAATAAAGGAATCGAAAAAGTTATTTCAACAATAGGTATGCATGAACTACGAGGTTATGCAAAAATGTTCAGTAGCATTGGATTACAAGAAGATATCTCTTCGTCTTTAGGTATAATAAATTTCTTCGGTGATCAAACAGTTTCTGGATTCAAATTGTTAGAGGCTGATTCGAAAAAACGTTCTGAAGATTACAACGCAAATAACGCAGTAATGCCAAAATCTTTCCATGTATTCCCTCGAATTTGGAAAGCTATTGGAGAAACAGCACAAACTGGTAGTTATGAAACATACCGTCAAAAATTAAATCAAATCGAAGAAGAAAGACCAACTACAGTACGTCATGCGCTTTCTTTAGTTGAGAGCAGTAAACCAGTTGATTCAAGACAGGTTTCATTAGAAATAGGTACTCACTCACTACCATTTATTATTAGTTCTATGTCATTTGGATCTCAAAATGAAGTTGCTTTCAGAGCATATGCTGAAGGCGCTAATCGACTAAATATGATTAGCTTAAATGGTGAAGGTGGAGAAATCCAAGATATGATTGGAAAATATCCAAACACTCGTGGGCAGCAAATCGCTTCGGGCCGATTCGGAGTTAATGCTAATTTACTTCACTCTTCTAACTTAATTGAAATTAAAATCGGTCAAGGTGCAAAACCTGGTGAAGGTGGTCATTTACCCGCTTCAAAAGTTACACAAAAAATTGCGGAAACGAGAAATGCAACACTTGGTTCTGATTTAATTTCACCTTCAAATAATCATGATATTTATTCGATTGAAGATTTAGCTCAAATGATTAGTGAAATTAAAGCTGTTAACCCTAAAGCAAAAGTTGCTGTAAAAGTCCCTGTTGTTCCTAATATCGGCACAATTGCTGTTGGTATTGCAAAAGCGGGTGCAAACTTTATAAATATTAGTGGTTTTGATGGTGGAACTGGAGCTGCCCGTGTTCATGCAATTCAAAATGTAGGCTTACCAGTTGAAATAGGTGTTCGTGCAGCTCATAATGCACTACTAGAATCTGGTTTACGTAACTCTGTCGAAATTTGGGCAGATGGCGGAATGAAAAGCGTAAATGATGTAGTAAAAATGATGATTTTAGGTGCAAACCGAATCGGATTTGGAACTTTATCAATGATTGCAATCGGTTGTACGACATGTCGTGGTTGTCATTTAGATACATGCCACGTTGGTATTGCAACACAAATCGAATCAGAAATAGAAGCAATGCATCACGGTTTACGAAAATTCACACCTAGACAACTTGAAACAGCTGTAACAAACTTAGTTCAATTCTTCACTGCATTCAAAGATGAATTACAAGTGATTGTCGGTTCATTAGGAGTAAAAAATGCTCAAGAGCTTGTTGGTAAAACTAAATTCCTAAAACAAACAAGATTTTTAGATACGCTAAGTTTAACTAATTTATTATCTACTAATAAAATTGAGGCTAAAGAATATGTACTTTCGAATGGAGAATCTGCTAAAGTACTTCAAAGTAATGACGTTGGAGTTTATGCAAAGGTTGACAATGAATATCGACATGCCGGCAGCTTATTAATCCATGACCTAGTAGTAAAAAAACAAACGCAAGGTGTAGCTTCCCCTGTCGAGATTAGCTTCGAGGACCAATCTATTCCTGGAAATGGCTTAGGAACTTATACAGTGGAAGATTATTCTGTATTCGTTCAAGGCGGAGCTCAAGATGGTGTAGCGAAAACTGCTTTTGGTGGAACGATTTTTATTAGTAAAGCTTTAGGTGCTAACGGTCAATACTTTGGTGGTTCGGTCGGAAAATGCTTTGCATATGGAGCACAAAAAGGACAATTCTTTATTCAAGGTAACGCTGATTCACGAGCAGGCATTCGTTTATCAGGAGCCGATGTAGTAATTGGTGGCCATAATCAATCTAGTCAACCTATAACACAGAAAACTCGTCTTGGTGCAAAAGCAAATATAAACGGATTTGCTTTTGAATATATGACTGGTGGTCGTGCAGTTGTTCTAGGAGATCCAGGTCCATGGATGTGTGCAGGTATGACTGGCGGAGTAATTTACGTTCGAAACTCATCTGAATTAGGTCTTACTAAAGATGCTTACCAAAATCGAATCGCAAAAGGTGCAAGTGTAAGTATTGTACCGGTCGATGAAACTGGTAAAAACGATCTAAATGAATTGTTAGTGAAATATATATCACTTTTAAATCAGTATAATCAACATGACGAAGCTGTATTTGTTCAAAGTTTATTAGACGATATTGAACAAAACTTCTTACAAATTAAACCTAAAAAAGAACAAGCGGATCCGTCTGTTTCAACTGAATGATTTTATAAAAAAGAAGCGAAAAATTTCGCTTCTTTTTTCACAGTTCTACCACCTTATTTAATAGTAAAGCCCTTTCATTTTTAAGTTCAAAATCTTTTAATTTAACTAATAATTTAATCTTTTTCCCCAGTCATATAATTAACAAAATTTCTTATAAATTTGTATTGATAATGCGTGTAGTTCATTGTATAGTTACAAGATGTTACATGAGAAAAAAATAAAAGTTACTTTTAATTGAAGAAATTTTGAAAAACACTCGATGTAATAAATAGTAGTTTAGTAGTAATATAGTTAAACGTTCATATTTCATTACAAGCTTTAAGCTAGACAAACAAAAAGGAGTAATACAATGAGATTAGGAGCGCGTGTTCTAAAAACTGGTATAGCTATTACGCTCGCCATTTATAGCGCGATGTTTTTTGATTTATCTACAGCTTCAATTGCAGGTATCTCTGCTATTTCGGCATTAAAATCATCAGTAAACCAATCATATAAATCGTTAATTGAACAACTTCAGGCTAACTTGATTGGTGCGATACTGGCAATTATCGCAGTGATTACTCTAGGGAATAATCCAGTAATTATCGGATTTACATGTATTCTAGTGATTATAATTACATTAAAACTAAAACTCGAAAATACAATTGCTACAACATTAGTTACTGTAGTCGTTATTATGGAGGTAAGTACAAGTACCGAACACTTTGCCATTTTTACTTTCGATCGTATTTTGGCAGTAACGATTGGTGTCTTAGCTGCATCATTTGTAAATATTTTCTTAATGCCTCCAAATTATGAAAAAAAATTATCTCGTGGCATGATTTCGATTACTGAACAAACAAATAAACTAATGATGATGGCTCTACACAAAACTGTTAGCCATAATGGTTTAAAAGATGAAATTTATCAATTAAAAGAAATCATGAGAAATGTTACGAAAATATATCGCTTATACAAAGAAGACCGAATCATTCTTGTTGGTCGTAAGAAAAAAGAGCATGAAAAAGCTCGTAAAATCGTATTGTTTAGACAAATGCTTGTCACAGCCGATAACGCATTTGATACGTTAAAAGCTTTAAACCGATTAGAATATGAAATTAACGCATCTCCGAAAGAATTCCAAGATTTAGTAAAAAATGAATTAACATGTTTAACTCAATTTCATGAACATGCTTTAATGAAATTAATCGGCAAAGTAAACTTTGATCAAACTGCTCCACTTCACAGAGAAGAAAATATAATAAAAGATAAATTAACAAAGGCATTCTTGGACCACCATGATATTAATGACGAAGAAAAACAAAAAACATGGTTACATTTATTCCAAGTAGTATCTGCCATTTTAGAATATAGCGAAAATGTTGAGCATTTAAATACACTCGTTGATAGCCATCAAACTTATCACAAAGAATACCAAGTTCAAGTTGAACAGGCTGAAACAATGTAAAAGCCTCCGAATTGCGGAGGCTTTTTGTTTTGAGTGTTTGTAAATGGGGTATCTCGACCGCATTCTTTATATGGTTGTTGCTTTTTTCAATCCTTGCCATAGATAATTAACCGATTTTTATCCATTTCCAGATCGATTTGAAAGTAATAAAAAAGCACAAAGAAACTAATTTCTTTGTGCTAATCTTTTATACCGAACTCGAACTAATCTCTAAATTTTGAATTTCAAACAAATGATAGTAAGCTTCTTTTTTAGCCATTAATTCCTCATGAGAACCAATTTCGACAATTTGACCTTGATCAATATAAACGATTTTATCTACATGTGTAATGGTAGATAATCTATGTGCAATAAATATTGTTGTACGGTTCATTGCTAGTTCATGAATCGCGTCTTGAATATACCTTTCATTTTCTAAATCAAGAGCTGAAGTAGCCTCGTCAAATATTAGAATAGAAGGATTTCTTAAAAATACACGGGCAATTGCTACACGTTGTTTTTGACCGCCAGAAAGCTTTACTCCTCTTTCCCCAACAAGCGTGTCGTACCCATCTGGTAAACTCATGATAAAATCATGTGCATTTGCTGCTTTGGCAGCCGCAATAATTTCTTCTTCACTAGCGCTCGGATTCCCATAACGAATATTCGATTTTACAGTATCACTAAATAGAAAATTGTCTTGTAAAACAATACCGATTTTTTCACGCATGCTTTTCAAATCATAGTCCCTTATATCAACACCATCAATTTTAATAGACCCTTTTGTTACGTCATAAAAACGTGGTATTAAACTAACTAATGAAGACTTTCCTCCACCACTCGATCCAACTAATGCAATTTTTTGACCAGGCTCAATTTGGAACGTTACATCTTGAATGACCTCATCGTCAACATCATTATATTGAAACGATACTTGATTAAAGTGGATTTGACCATCTAACTTTTTGGCATTGATTGGATTATCGCGATTAACGATGTCATATTTTTCATCCATTAATTCAAAGACACGATCCATCGAAGCAAACGATTGAGTTAACGCCGTTGAAGAATTCGCTAATCTTCTAAGTGGATCATATAAACGATCAATATACCCAACGAATGCAACCATCTCACCAAGCGTTAAATGACCATGAATAACTTGATAAGCAGAAAAACCGATAATTAATAAAGGACCAATATCAGTTAATGTATTAATGATTGTAAATGTCCTTGCATTCCAGCCTGTATGTTTAAGAGCACGATCTAAAAACTCACCGTTTTTTTCTTTGAATAGTCCGCTTTCATAATCTTCCAATGCAAAACTTCGTGTTACTTGCATCCCTTGAATTCTTTCTGTTAAGAACCCTTGTAAAACAGCTAAAGCTTGAGATCTTTGACGAGTCAAGAAACGAAGTCGACCGAAAAAGTACTTTACTGCTAATGTATAAAACGGTAATACGATTAGTGATACAAGCGTTAACTTTACATCCATTGTTAACATGATTGTAACTGTAATTAAGATTGTAATTAAATCTAACCAAACATTCATTAACCCAGTAATAACAAAGTCTTTTGTCGATTCAACATCATTTATTACTCGCGAAATGACTTCGCCCGTTTTTGCATTAGCATAATATCTTAAGCTTAGTTTTTGTAAATGTTTAAATAAATGATCCCTAATATCAAATAAAATTCGACTACCGATATATTGAGCATAATACTGTCTGAAATACTCTATAGGTGGTCTTACAATAACAAATATTCCAAATGCAATTAGCATGATATAGATAAGATGTGAACTTTTAGTTGCAATTGGTAATGATGAATTAATGATGTTATCTACTACATATTTTAATAAAAACGGTAATATCAATGGGATTCCAAATTTAATGATCCCGATCGCAATCGTTAAAAAAATATGAAATCGATATGGTTTAACAAATTTTAAATAACGTTTAATACTTCCCATATTTTCATCCTTTCATATCATTCAAAAAGAAACTGTTGAGCACAAGAATTTATCTTTTTGAGATGATTGATTCTCAAAAGACTAAGTCCGCTCAACAGTTTCGATTAATCACGATACATTAAGAATCGTTCATACCAATTATCAATAAAATCGGTAGCAAACGGCCCTTTTCGTTGATGAATTAATTCCTTTAAATAACCTAAGTTCTTTTTTAAGATTGGGTCAATAATAGGAGGATAATTCATTATTTGTCGATGATTCTCATATTCATCTTCATCTAACAGCACGTAAGTCATATCTGGAAAAACCTTAATATCTAGATCATAGTCAATATACTTAATGGCACCATCTTCATAGACGAATGGTGAGCTAATATTACAGTAATAATAAACTCCATCTTCTCTAATCATTCCAATGACATTAAACCAATAATCCATATCAAAGTAACAAATTGCTGGCTCTCGTGTAACCCATGTTCTACCGTCCGATTCAGTTACAAGCGTGCGATCATTTGCGCCAATTACTAACTGCTGCGTCCCTTTTAAAATGGTTGTCTCTTCCCATATACGATGAATATGTCCATTATGTTTGTAACTATGTATCTGTATTTTTTCTCCTGGTTTGGGAACGTTCATTGTTTCTCCCTTCTTTCTAGTGTGGACGCATTTCAACACTTTATTTATACTTTACACTTCTATTATAACTAGTTCTTATCCATTTTTAAACAAAAGGGAGATTAATTTGGTAAAATGCCCCATTGTTTTTTTTATTTTAATGCAATTTTTCTCTCATCTGAGAAAGATTTAATAATTTGCTGTGTTTGTATTAAAAAGGTGTCTTGGATAGCTTTTAATTCAGATCTCATTATATGTATCTCATCTTGGATAGAAGACAATTTTGATAAATCCTCTAATTCAAATAGTTGGTTTTCAATTTCTTGACAACGTTCAATTTCTTCTTGAATCTTTATTAACTGATCCATTGTTTCAAGCTGACGACTTACCAATTCATCGAATACTTGCATACCATTCACCATCCTTATTTCATTATTACACTATTTCTTGAAAACTAACATAATCCCTTTGACTACATTTGACGATATTTGACTATTGAGAAGAAATTAATAATTCTATGTGGATTTAAAATGTTGGATTTAAATTACTCTTTTCATGCTGTTGAAAAACACCCTTATCAATTAATTACCAAATTTTCGTAAAAGGAGTTAATGAGGTTGATTTCCACTACAGGGTGCTCGCTTTCCATGGGGCGAGACCTAAGCCTCCTCGGCGAGCCTCCGGGGTCTCAGCCTTCCCACTTATCCCATAGGAGTCGAGCATCCCTTCGTTCCAATCAACTATTCATCATAAAAATGGTTACTCTAAAAACCTAATTTAATATCCTTTACTTAGAGTTTTATTACAACTTGTAAATCAGTTTAAAGGTGAATTAAGGTCGAACATCAACGTATTATAATTTTTTGAAATTGTTTTTCTAAATGCTCTTAAAAATTATAAAACCGCTCAAATATACTAACAATAAAAAAAATATTAGAGCATAAAAGAAGAATTATATTATCAATAAGATTCGCTTACTATACGTTTGACCATTTACCTTTTATTTTTCAACAATATGAAAAGAGCACCCTCAATATAAGGGTGCTCTTTTTGAACGTTCTTTATAACAACTAGACTGCATGATCTCTCATCAGACAGGAAGATGATTTTTAGAAAGTAAGACTTTACTTACGATCTCCTCATCAACAGCGCACTTCTAGTAATTCCTCTTTAAAGGATTATTGTTGGTTTTGTTGTCCAAAGTTTTTAGAAGCAGATTTTTGTGCAGATTGTGCATTTGCTTCTCTTACAGCTTGAACATCAGTTTCACTTGAAAACTCTTGTCCAAAACTTTGGTTTTGTTGTTTAACTTTTCCAATGTTAGTTCCAGATGCTGTTTTTCCAGCATTGAATTGATTGTTGTTGTTGTTCATGATTTATCACCTCCACAAATAATATGATGTCCATCATTCAGTTTATTATGTAAAAAAACTTTACTAATTTTTTTGTTTATTGAACCAGTTGAGTGGAAAACTATGAGAAGAAATTATAAGGAGGTTTATTTATGTACGTTGGCAGAGATCTTTCAGAATTATCAATGACTCCAAAAACTCAGTGGAAAGATAGTGAGTTGGAATACTATCATCATTCATTTCAGCAAATAACTGGTTATTTAAATATTGAAGGTAGCACAATGCAAAAAGAAATAATAAAAGAAATTGAATCACGCGGTGGTCTTCATAGAAATGAAGCAGACTGGACTAGTGGTACCCGCCCTACTATTGACTAAAGTGACTCTCAAATCACAAAAACCTCCAAACACTTGTTGGAGGCTTTTTGTTTCAAAGCTTTTCGATTTGCTGATAAATCTTTTGATGCACTACTGGAAACGGCAGCTCTTTACACTCATCTAATGTTACCCATTTCTGATTACTTGATAAACTACCCTCATTTACTGCTTCTCCAATATAAACTTCCATTTTCCATACAAGATGTGAAAAAACATGCTCAATATTAAATTGATATGATAACCCTTCAACTACTAATTGAGATTCTTGATTTAAGAAAAAGCTAAGCGTATCACTTTTAGATAACAACGTTGATTGTAGTTCAGCAGTTGGAAACTCCCACATATTAGCAAGTAATCCACTAGAAGGTCTTTGTTGAATTAAATATTGATTATTTTTATTCTTAATGACACCTACTGCTAAATTAACTGGTTTTGGTGCTTTCTTTTTACTTTTTATCGGTAACTCAGTAACAACTCCAGTTTCAAACGCTAAACATTGTTCCCTCACAGGACAAAGTAAACATGCTGGATTTGTTGGTGTACATATTAATGCACCTAATTCCATCAGACCTTGATTAAAGGCAGATGGATCTTCATGACTAATTAAAGCTCTTACAGCTTGTTCAAAAATTTTTCGGTTTTTAGGAACACCAATGTCCTCCCAAATTGTTAGTATTCTAGATAATACCCTCATTACATTCCCATCAACCGCTGGCTCTGGTTTACCGTATGCAATACTAAGGATAGCTCCAGCAGTATATGGTCCTACGCCTTTTAATTTGCTTATTAATTCCGGTGTATCTGGTACTTTCCCTGAATACTCTTCATGGACTTCTCGTACAGCAGATTGCAAATTTCTAGCTCTAGAATAATACCCAAGTCCTTCCCATGCTTTCAATACTTTTTCATCCTCGGCATTCGCCAAGTCAGCAATAGTCGGGAAATTTTGCATAAACTTATTATAAAAAGGGATTACTGTATCTACACGTGTTTGCTGAAGCATTATTTCTGAAACCCATACTCGATATGGGTCTTTATTCTTTCTCCAAGGTAAATCTCTCTGTTCTGCTAAAAACCAATTAACTAAATTATTTTTAAAGTCATTTTTGGGGAAAACTTCTAATGTCTTATTTAAATCATTATTCATAACTTATACCTTTCTCTAACATCTATATGTTTTTGTTAATAGTCAATACTATAAAAATTAAAAGGGTAAGTAAAGGGAGGAACTAAATGGATACTGGTACTCATCTTGTAATGGGATTTACACTTGGCGGATTAGCAACCCTGAGTCCAATTGTCCTACATGATCCACATTTGACAAACTCACTCTTATTAACAACAATCATTGGATCACAATTACCAGACAGTGACACGATATTAAAATTAAGAAATAACGCAAAATATTTAAAACATCATCGTGGAATTACGCATTCAATTCCTGCAGTCATTTTATGGACATTATCACTTTCTGCGCTTATGACATTATTTAACCATAGAGATCACTATGCACTCTATTTATTTTGGTCTTTCATGGCAGTAAGTGTGCACGTATTCGTTGATTTATTTAATGCCTATGGAACTCAAGCACTAAGGCCATTTTCAAAACGCTGGATTGCTTTTGGCATTATCAACACTTTCGATCCAATTATTTTTGCAATCCATTTAGTTGGAGTTCCATTTGTTATTTTTCATTTTAGAGCTGGTCCGATCTGTGTCATGCTCTATTTCATTATGATTTTTTACTATGCGTTTAGATATCGACAAAAACAAATCGTGATTCAGACCGTCACAAAAAAATTACCAGATGTAAAACGGGTCTATGTTTCACCTTCTATAAAATACACTCATTATCATATTGTAGCAAGTACAGATTCTCATCATTACGTTGGCAAAATAAAGAAAAGAATCTTTAAAATCCACGACGTATTTAAAAGAATCCCCTTACCAGTAATTGAAGATGTAAAAGCAGCCTTTAAGGATGAAAACGTTAAATCATTTCTGGCATTTTCACCAGTTTATATTTGGGAATTGATTGGACATGATGACCATAAAGAATTAAGACTAATCGATCTAAGGTATCGAACCGAAACATACTACCCATTTGTTGCAGTAGTCAAATTCGACTACGAACATAATATTATCAGTTCATTCACGGGCTGGATCTTTAGTGAGAAAAAATTGCAGAAAAAACTAAAAGTGGAATCTTGAAAAACGCATCACTTAATGAAAATCCATTCGTTTTATCCTCTAATCAAAAAATAACCCTTAGCATTTTTTTGCTAAGGGTTATTTAATTAATGAAGAAGATTATCCTTCTCTTTCGTTTCTAAAATTTCTAAACTAGGTGGCTTCGCAATTTTGATATCTGTTTCATGCAAATATTTTCCATATTGGAAAATAAATTGTTGAACAACCTTTTTAGACATTTGTTCACCATGATATTCTCCTGCCTTAGCATAAGTTGCTTCAAAATCTTCCCATAGCCATTCAACCCAAATTTTTGCTTGTGAATATGTTAAATGACTATTTTCTTTAAGTAATAGCTCAGTTAATTGCTCTAAATACTTCTCCATATTATTACACCTTCCAATTTTTAAACATTTATTATCATCATATCTGAATCCAAAATGGTCATCATATTGATGATGGTTCATTTCATCAATTAGTTTTAATCAAATCACTAGGGGGTTTTTTTAATGACAACAAAAAGCGAACGTTTTTCAAAACAAAAGCATGATATGGCTATTGATGGTAATATTGATTACAAATCACAAAATGCTTCTATCCGTCCAAATGGGAGCATTAATACAAATCCACAAGATCGTATGGCAAAAAGTAATCGTGATGAATAGAAATTTAACCAGGGTTTTTACATCCCTGGTTTCTTTAATAATGCAATTGGGATTCCTATTTCTTCTTCACTAGTGCTTTTATGGCCCCAAGCAAAAATCCCATTCATGTATGTGATCATAAATAATACACCAGGTTCTTCAATTAATTCATATTGCTCGCCAGGAATAAATTGACTTACGTCTAATAAGTATGATTGAGCCATCGTTTTTTTACGAAGTATAACTTCAAGTTCATTGATCATATCCATTTGTTCAGCTTTTCTAGCTTGATGATTCAAATTGCTGATTTCTTGAACTAATTCATCTTTCGTTAAGTCACTATATCGTTTTGGAATTTCCATTTTAATTCTCCTCGAAATCATTTAGATATATTTATTATATCAAGCTAATAACAGACAACCAATAAATTTAGTTTCAGACTGTCGACAAACGCTTGCAATCAGTCTGAAAAACAAGTTTTTAGTTCTTTGTCTACACATACTACAAGCAATTTAATTTAGTTCTTCCTCTTCTAAAATTAAAATCGCTTTTTCAATTAGATCAATTGGGAAGCCTTTTCGAAATAATACTGTTTTCATTTTTTGATTATATTCCCAGCCGCTAAATTTTTCATATTTCTTTTTCGCTTTTCTTGCATGTATTAATAGAGCTTGTAATTCATCATCCTCTTCACTTTCATAATGTGTTTCTTCAATTGCAATCGAAGTGATGTTAGTAGAATATCCTTTTCTTCTTAGCAGCTCTTCAAGCTTTGCCTTTTTTTGATTTGTTGAGTACTTAGAAAGTGCAGAAACCTTTTTTTGGCATAGTGAAATAGCATGTTGAATTTGTTTATCTTTTGAAAATAAATTTAAGCTTTTCTCTATTACAGAAATATGAATACCTTTTGCTAATAATTCATTCTTAATGACTGTAGGTCCTTTCAACGTCGTATTAATAGACGTACGGACATAGCTTTCAGCATATTTTTCTTCATTAATATACCCTTCTTCTACAAGTCGAATAATTGTAGTTTGTATTGTTTCAATTAAGAATTCTTGCTTTGTTAAATATTGTTCTATTTCTTTTTTTGTTCTCATCATTCTAGATAAATAAACAATGCTAGAAAGATATGCCTTTCTAAGTTGATCGGCATTTAATATCTCTTCTAGTTCAAATGGCACAAATGATTGCCCTTTTTGTATGTTAAATTTAACAAGAGTATCAGCGTCTACACTAAACGAGTACTCTTCACCATTACCACTATCTGTGTAAATATTAAATCGTTCTTTATTTAATTTTTGAACTTGAATTTTCGTAATTATAGACATAATTTACCTCAAAAGAAATTTTGTTTTTATGTACACATAAAAATTATAATATCATATTATGAATTAAGGAGATGCGTGGATGAAGATTCTTCTTACAGGCGGTACAGGGTTTATTGGATCTCAATTAATAAATGAATTTATTCGACATGAATTTCAATGTTATATTGTCACAAGAAATATAAGAACATCATCTAATCCATTTATTACTTATATTAATTGGGATCAATTAACCTCGAATTCTTTTGGGGAGTCCATTGACATAGTCATTAACTTAGCTGGTGAATCAATAAACAGCGGTAGGTGGACTAAACAAATAAAAGACAAAATTCTACAAAGTCGTATAAAATCTACAAATATTCTAATTACATGGTTTGAAAGACAAGCCCATCGTCCAAACCTTTTTATTAATGCTAGCGCAATAGGGTTTTATGGAACCTCAGGGTCAATAACTTTTAATGAACATGACAAGCCTATTTCAGATGATTTTTTAGCTTCAACTGTAAGAGAATGGGAAACTGTTGCCAAAAAAGCTGAAGAACTGGGAATTCGGACTATTCTCGCCAGATTTGGTCTTGTTTTAGGATTAAATGGTGGAGCACTTCCAAAAATGATTTTGCCTTATAAAATGTTTATTGGTGGTCCAATCGGAAAAGGTACCCAGTGGATCTCTTGGATTCATGAGAAGGATGTAGTTGGCTTAATACTTCATACGATAAAAAATACCGAAATTAGGGGGCCAATCAATTTAGTGTCACCTAATCCCGTAACAATGAACGAGTTTAGCAGAACCCTTTCAGCGGCTTTACATCGACCAAATAAAGTAAGAGTTCCAAATTTTGCCCTTCAATTATTACTAGGTGAAATGAGTATGCTAGTTTTAGAAGGTCAAAAAGTTATGCCTTCTAAAGCCCTTCAAACTAATTATAACTTTCAATTCCCGTCTTTAAAAGAAGCTTTACTGTTAACTTTAAATTAGTATTTGAAAGGATTTATCATGAATCTATTATTTAAAAATGCAACCATTTTCCCCATTACATCACAAGTTTTATATAACCATGACTTGTTAATTGAAAATGGGAAAATTAAAGAAATTGCACCTGAGATATTTTCGATTGAAGATCAAACGATTGTTATAGAATGTGCTGGAAAACCACTTTTTCCAGGTTTTATTGATGTACACACTCATTTAGGACTATATGATGAAGGAACAGGTTGGGCTGGAAATGATGCGAATGAAACAATTGAGGTATTGACTCCGCATATTCGATCAATGGATGGAATATTGCCACTTGATGTTGCTTTTACTGATGCGATCCAACATGGAATTACAACAGCTCATATCATGCCTGGTAGTGGAAATGTAATTGGTGGAACAACTTGTACAATTAAAACATATGGTAAAAGTATCGATAAAATGATTATTCAAGAACCGTCTGGATTGAAAATCGCTTTTGGTGAAAATCCAAAAAGAACTCACAGTAACGGGAATAAAGAATCAATTACTAGAATGGGTATTATGGGAATGCTTCGTGAAGCATTCTATGAAGCTAAAAACTCGCATAACCCAGATGACTTTCGAATTTTACCAATTATTAAAGCTTTAAATAGAGAAATTCCAGTACGAATTCATGCTCATCGTGCAGATGATATTTTATCAGCTATACGTTTTGGGGAAGAATTTAACTTAGATATACGAATTGAACATTGTACGGAAGGTCATTTAATTATTGACCATCTAAAGGATCGAAACCTTCAAGTATCTGTTGGTCCTACATTAACTAGACGTTCAAAAATCGAATTAAAAAATAAATCCTGGACTACATACAAAGCTCTTGCTGATATTGGTGTAAGTGTTTCTATTACTACTGACCATCCTTATACACCAATTCAGTATTTAAATGTATGTGCAGCTATCGCAGTTCGAGAAGGTTTACCTGAGCTAGAAGCATTAAAAGCAATTACGATTAATCCAGCAAAAAACCTTAATTTATCTCATAGAATTGGTAGTTTAGAAATTGGCAAAGATGGTGATGTAGTATTATGGTCCCATCACCCATTTCATTATATGGCTAAACCATTACTCACTGTCATAGATGGTAGAATTGTGTATAAAAATATCGAATAATTTTAGTTTGCAATTTGAACAAAATCGTTTATTATAGTATAGTAAGAACGTTTGCGGTAAATTAAATAGAAAGTGTGAAAACACTTTTCTTATATAGTATTTTAACGGGAAAGGCAAATGGTGAGCCACCAGTAAATCGCTGGTCCTAGTGGGTTCGATTCCCACCCCGAAATTTTAGGGTGCATAAAAAAATTATTCTTAATTTATTCATAGTTAATGCACTTCACAGGACTTTAAATTTTATTGTTTAGTCCTCACAAAAATTTCGCGGGTGGCGTAACCTTCTTTCGCTACCCTTATAATGAGGAGGAGTAGAGATGCTGAAACAGCGAGATTTACAAGATTGTTCTGTACTTTTTGAACTTATGGTGCATCCTGATGTCTTTCCCTTTGTGCGTCATAAAGCAAATTCGTACGAAGAATTTCTTTTTATCACAAAGCAGGCAATCGAGCTAGAAGAACAAGGAAAAATGATATCAAGAACTATCTTAGATGAGTGGGGTAACCCTATTGGTAACATTTCTTTACATGATATTGAAGATGGATTTGGCTTTTTAGGAACTTGGTTAGGCAAACCTTTTCACGGAATGGGTTATAACAAACCAGCAAAAGACGCTTTCTTCCATGAGTTATTTCACGATTTAGGAATAAACTCTATATTTATGCGTATTCGTAAAGTTAATAAACGTTCTTTTTATGCTGCAAGTAAACTACCATACGCATCACTAGCAAATGAATCACGTAAATGTTTATATGATGAAATTAATCAAAATGAAGAAATTTACGATTTATTTGAAATCACTAAAGACAATTATTTATTGCATACAATGCGTGAAGATTACCAACAACATGAAGTTACGCATTTAAAAGAAGCATAATTTAGTATATCAGCCACAAAAAATGGAGAGACTTACTAAGGATTTTATAACTTAGCGAGGTGTTTTTTGTGGATAAACGAAAAGATAAAACGAGACGTAATTTAAGTTCTACTCAAGAAGTATTATATGCAAAGGAATTTAAGAGAGCTGATC
The DNA here is from genome assembly GCF_001420605.1 of Bacillus sp. FJAT-25509. GTDB lineage: Bacteria > Bacillota > Bacilli > Bacillales > Bacillaceae_G > Gottfriedia. Next base: position 202,118 of record NZ_LJIZ01000008.1, on the reverse strand, counting down.
GTGCTGCAGGTTATACTAATTTTAATGGAGTAGGCAAATAATTTTATTCAAAAAGGCTTTCTTAGGAAGCCTTTTTGTTTTTCTAGAATAACTTTTTAACGAATAAAAACATCTTTAAAAATTTACAATATCTTAATTAAATTTCACTTGATTCAAAAATATAAACCGAAGACGGTCTAACATAATATTCCTTACTAAGTTTTTCTTTTATTCGATGTATTTCATCTTCAATTTTTTCTCCTCGAACAAAAGATCCCCCTTCGATACCATTCTGTTCATCTAGTAAAACATACCACGAAAATCGAAACTCCTTCATAAAAATTCACCCTTTAAAATAAGAAACTATAAATAACTATTTTTCATTATATTCACTAACCTCAAATTTATTTTAGTCAATCGTCTAAATAATAATAAAAAGCTATTAAAATAAACTGTCCTTTAAATGTTAGACGCCTACTAACATTTAAAGGACAGTTCAAAGTAATTCGTTTTATTAACAAGTTTGTAATTCTTTCTTTTGAGTTAATAGTTGATAAGCATGATTAACACTTTCATTTGAAGGTGGTTGAATATCTTTTAAGGGATATTTTAATCCTAATGCTTCCCATTTATAGACTCCTAATTGATGATATGGTAAAATTTCTACTTTTTCCACGTTACCTAAAGTGTTAATAAAACCACCTAGTTTTATTAAATCATCTTCTGAGTCGGTGATTCCAGGAACTAGAACATGTCTTATCCAAACCGGGATATTTTTCTCGCTCAAATATTTAGCAAAAATTTTAATCTGCTCATTTGATTTTCCCGTAAGTTTTATATGTTTTTTTTCGTCAAAATGCTTTAAATCTAATAATACTAAATCAGTGTATTCTAAAACTTCGTCTAATTTTAAAAGAAAATTTTGATCAGTACTGAAACATCCACCAGATGTATCAATTGTTGTATGAATCCCATTTTTTCTACAAGATTTAAAAAGTTCTAATAGAAAGTCTAATTGTAATAATGGTTCTCCACCACTAACCGTAACGCCACCTCCAGATGATCTCATAAATGGATTATACGTCTTGATATCCTTCATTAATTGATCAACTGACATTTCTTTACCTGCGCCAATTTTCCACGTATCTGCGTTATGACAATATTGACATCTTAATAAACATCCTTGCGTAAAGATTACATATCTAAGACCTGGTCCATCGACAGTTCCACAAGTTTCAATTGAATGTATATTTCCTGAAATCATTGTCATTCTCCTTTTAACTGTTTTTTTCCTGATTAGTAAAAATATTAAAGCCTAGTGAAGCATGTCCCCCACTAGGCTTTAATTACTGGGATTTTTACATAGAACCGTGGAAAGTTCTATTTATAACGTCAATTTGTTGTTCCCTAGTTAGTTTTATGAAGTTAACTGCATAACCCGAAACTCTAATCGTTAATTGCGGATATTCTTCAGGATGTTCCATCGCATCCATTAATGTTTCTCGATTGAATACATTTACGTTTAAGTGATGACCACCTTTTACTGTATATCCATCTAACATTGCTACTAAGTTTAATATTTGTGTACTCTCGTCTTTTCCTAAAGCTTTCGGAACGATTGAGAAAGTATTTGAAATTCCATCTTGTGCATCTTCGTAAGGTAATTTCGCTACAGAACTTAATGATGCTAGAGCTCCATTTGTATCGCGTCCATGTAAAGGATTAGCACCAGGAGCAAATGGTTCACCTGCTTTTCTACCGTCTGGTGTATTACCTGTCTTTTTACCATAAACAACATTAGACGTAATCGTTAGCACTGATGTTGTATGGATTGAATTACGATATGTTTTATGCTTTCTTACTTTTGCCATAAAGCTTTCAACAAGTTCTACTGCAATATCATCTACGAGATCATTGTTGTTACCGTATTTTGGATAGTCTCCTTCAATTTCAAAATCAACAACAATTCCATTTTCATCGCGGATTGTTTTAACTTTTGCATGCTTAATTGCTGATAATGAATCAGCACATACTGACAATCCTGCAATACCTGTTGCCATTGTACGTTTTATATTTGCATCATGTAACGCCATCTCTATTCGTTCATAGCTATATTTATCATGCATAAAGTGGATACAATTTAATGTATTAACATATAATCCTGCTAACCAATCTAATAAAACGTCAAACTTCATTTTCACTTCTTCATAGTCAAGATACTCAGATGTAATCGGAGCATACATAGGTGCTACTTGAGCTTTTGACTTTTCGTCTTTACCACCGTTAATTGCATATAATAATGCTTTCGCAAGATTTGCACGTGCACCAAAGAATTGCATTTGTTTACCGATTGTCATAGCGGATACGCAACATGCAATACCATAATCATCACCATATTCCGGACGCATGATATCATCATTTTCATACTGAATTGAGCTAGTTTTAATGGACATTTTAGCGCAATATTGTTTAAATCCGACTGGTAGTTTTTCTGACCAAAGTACTGTTAAGTTAGGTTCTGGAGCAGGTCCTAGATTATCTAAAGTATTTAAAAAGCGGAATGAGTTTTTCGTTACTAGTGGACGACCATCTATTCCTATTCCACCAATTGACTCTGTTACCCAAGTAGGATCGCCAGAAAATAATTCATTATAATCAGGGGTACGAGCAAACATAACTAATCGTAGTTTCATTACAAAATGATCGACTAATTCTTGTGCTTCTTGTTCGGTTAAAGTATTCTCTTCAATATCGCGTTCAATATAAATATCTAAAAATGTTGAAACTCGACCTAAACTCATCGCCGCCCCATTTTGCTCTTTTATAGCTGCTAAATATCCAAAATATAACCACTGGAAAGCTTCTTTTGCATTTGTTGCCGACCCAGAAATATCAAATCCATGTTTTGCAGCCATTTGTTTTAATTCATTTAATGCGCGAATTTGTTCATTTAGTTCTTCACGATCTCGTATTACTTCTTCTGTCATTACACTTGTCATTTTATTTAATGTATCAATTTTATCTTTAATTAGTCGATCGACGCCATATAGAGCTACTCTTCTATAGTCACCTATAATTCTTCCACGACCATATGCATCAGGTAGACCAGTAATAACACCTGAACGCCTTGCTGCTTTCATTTCTGCAGTATAAGCATCAAATACGCCTTGATTATGCGTTTTTCGATATTCTGTAAATATTTTGCTTATTTCTTCATCAACTTTATATCCATAAGATTCACATGATGCTTCAGCCATTCGAATTCCACCAAATGGTTGTAATGATCTTTTAAAAGGTTTATCCGTTTGGAATCCAACAATTTGCTCTAATTCTTTTTCTAAGTAACCTGGTTCGTGTGAAGTGATCGTAGATACAATTTTCGTATCCATATCTAAAACTCCGCCCTTTTGGCGTTCTTCCTTAGATAACTTAAGTACTAAATCCCAAAGTTTGCTAGTTGCTTCAGTTGGACCAACAAGAAAAGATTCATCCCCAACATAAGAATTAACATTTTTTTGAATAAAGTCTCTTACATCAATCGATTTTTCCCATCGTCCAGTTTCAAATTGTCTCCATTGTTCCATCGTATTACTCCTCCTCTTCTGTATATAATACAGAAAGCTAATTAGGTATATAACAGATTACGTATATAATTTATCATACGATGAACTGAAACTTTCACTTATATTATGAACATATTGTGAAATGTTGAACAAAGTAGTTTTGATGTTAATAATATTAACACCTAATTCTTTCCACTAAATTACAGTTGCTTCATATATATAGTAATTCGCTCTGAAAACTTTCCTGTTAAACAACAAACTGTTATACTCAAAAGATAGAAACTGTATTAGCAAATTCACTGAAAAATATGGACAAGACAATCACAATCCGGATATGTGCTAATACTATGGTTAATACAAAACCGAAATTGAACAATGTTTATTTAAAGGAGTAATTTATGAATACAAAACTAAATCTTTCTAGTTCGATTAATGAAAAATTAAATTTAATATATAATGAACAAATTCAAAAAGTTCTAAAAGAAGAGCAATTATTAATCGGAACAAAGCAATATGTTTCTCAAGACAAAACGATTTTAGAAGATGCTATTACTGCCCTTCTACTTGGTAAAAATATATTATTAAAAGGTCCAACAGGAAGTGGTAAAACGGTTTTAGCTGAGACTCTTTCAAAATTGTTTTATCAACCAATGCATAGCATAAATTGCTCAGTCGATTTAGATTTAGAAGGAATTGTTGGTTACAACACAATTGCTTCTAATACACACGGATCTGAAGTAATATTCATCGATGGACCTTTAATGAAAGCAATGAAGAAAGGTCATATTTTATATATCGATGAAATTAACATGGCTAAACCAGAAACATTACCATTACTACATGGTGCGCTTGATTATCGTAAAATGATTACAAATCCATTTACTCAAGAAGTAGTAAAAGGTGACGAAAACTTTAGAGTAATCGCAGCAATTAATGAAGGATATGTAGGAACTAGCGAATTAAATGAAGCTTTAAAAAATCGCTTCATTATTATAGATGTTCCATACATTAACGGGGAATCATTACTTCAGTTATTAAAAGTTGAATCTGAGCTTCAAGATGAAGAACTACTTAAGAAATTCACAAGCTTTTCAAGTGATTTAATCCCATTAGCAAGTGAAGGCAGAATTAGTGAGGATGCAGCAAGTATTCGTGGTGTTCTTGACGCATGTGATTTATCTGTTCATATACCAGTACTTCGAGCAATTGAACGTACAATTATCGCTAAATTAAGTGATGATATTGAGCGTGAAACTGTTAGAGAACTAGCTGAAAGTTATTTTCTTTCTTGAAATGAGTGATGATTAATATATGAAACAAATCATTTTTAACAATAAAAAAATCGACGCTTCCACTTTTCTTCAAATGGAAAATTTATCGATTTCTCTTTCGAAAGATCGTAATTCATTTTTAGAATTTGATTTTCAGGCGTATTACGACGATGAAGAACAAAAATTTACTGTAAGTCATTTTTGGGATACACAAGAGCATAGTACACAGTTACAAGGTTTGAAATCAGATGTGTACTTAAAAGCTTTAGGTAATAAACATTACTCAGATTTTAGTGAATTCAAAGATACACTAAAGGAATTGCAAGAAACTCATTTAAAAAGTTTTTTCACACAATTATTTGTCCTTCTAGAGGATATCCGACTTGAAGAGTTGATTATTCATCAAAGACCAGGTACAAGACAATTATTTTCTACGAGAAAAAAAATATATAGACATTATTTTCAATCACAATTTAAAGCAAATGAAATGCGTAATTTCCAATTAGATCAATTGTTTTGTTTAATTTATCTTTCACTTACTTCAACTCAATTAACTTATCAAACGAATGAACAACTCGAGGATATTTTACCCATCCTCTTTCAAGCGTTTGAAGCTAAGAAAACAAGTGATATTGCTTCTATTGTATTTAGAGTGCAGCAGAGATTACTCTCACTGTATAAGGAAGATATGATTCACACATACTTTGGCTATTTACCGTTAAATAAAATTAATGAATTAACTTCTTGTAATAGTAAGGTAAAAGAGCTTCAAAATGACGACCAGCAAGAAGGTCTTGATGAAAGAAATAGCGAAAATGAAAGATTATCAACCTGGCATAGAGAAAGTAAAAATAATGAAACAGATGACAATTTTTTACGATTTGAAGTTGAAAGTGGTACAAAAACTTCTATTAAAGCAAATTTTGCACGAGAAGAAGAGGCCGGCGATCAGGCAATTGCAAATGCATTCGGTTCCTCCAAACAAGGAGAGAATAAAAAGTCAAAACAAACTGATTCACATGAGGCTACAAATTCATCCTCTTCACAGCAAAATCCTTTTGGTAAATACAATAGTAATGTTTCGATTAAATATAAAGAAGCAATTGGGCAAACAGTTACTGAAAAGAAACAGTATTCTACATTGTCTTCAATGGTATCAAAAGATGTTAAAGAACTAAGAAAAACAATTGAAAAATCATTAGAAAATAAACAAAATGCACCGACTGATAAATTCTATGGTAAGTTAAATAAAAAATGGGTTCGACTTTTCACAGAAGAAAATCCTAAAATGTTTTATAAAAAACAAACTGAATCCAAAGAATTAGATGCTGTCTTTTATTTATTAGTTGATTGCTCTGGATCGATGTTTAATAAAATGGATGAAGTGAAAAAAAGCGTCATTTTATTCCATGAAACATTAAAACAATTAAAAATCCCCCATAGCATTAGTGGCTTTTGGGAAGATGCTTCAAATGCTACAAAAGAAAATAAACCAAATATTTTACATCGAGTCATTCCTTTTTCAAGCTCTTTATCACCTTCAGTAGGTCCAAATATCATGCAACTTCAAGAAGAAGAGGACAATCGTGACGGCTTAATGATTCGAATTGTTTCAGAAGAACTCGCTAAACGCACAGAAAAGCACAAATTTTTGCTCGTGTTTACAGATGGCGAACCTTCAGCATTAGATTATTTCCAGGATGGGATTATCGATACGCACGAAGCAGTTAAGCAAGCTAGAAAACTTGGAATTGAAGTAATCGGTACTTTCATTGAAGAAGAAGAACATCAAGAAGAAACTTCACAATTAATGAAAAATATTTATCAACACCATTACTTAATCGCCTCAAATGCAGAAGATTTAAGACTTCAATTAAAACCAATGCTTAAAAAATTATTATTAAGAAGCATAGAATAAGATAGTTGTCCATAAAATGAAATGAAATAGGTTTACTAGTAACCTATTTCTTTTTATTTTATAGGAAGTTAAAATATTTTGTCGAACGGATTTACATAACGAAATCGTATTTCCTATTGATTTTTAAAATTAAACGGAGTACGATAAATTTTGACGACTTAGAGAGATGCATATTTAAAGAAAAGCTAGTGAATGACCGCTAGTTTGTTTGTATTTAAGGGGGATTAGACTATGCCTACTTCATTTAAAGCAACATTTTTACGCGTACGATTCGTATTATTGGTTGCGTTAGTAGTTTGGCTAAAAACGTATATTGTTACTCTGTTTGGATTCGATTTAAAAATTGATACAGTCTTTCAAAATGTAATATTATTTATTAGCCCTTTAGCATCCTCCTTATTTCTTGTAGGGATTGCACTTTTTTTCAAAGGGAAAAAACGTAATACGATTGCTCTTTTGATTAATTTTATTTTAACCTTGCTATTATGTGGAAACGTTTTATTTTACGGATTCTTTAATGATTTCATAACTTTACCAGTGCTGTTCCAAACTAGTAATATGGGAGATTTAGGATCAAGTGTAAAAGAACTAGCAAGCTTTAAAATTATTTTTATGTTTGTTGATATCCTTATCCTATATTTGATCTCGAAGAAATTTCCTAAATTTTCAAACACAGGTCGAGTTCCTTCATTTATGAAGTCAACTTATTATTTAATTACGATTGCAATTGCAGTTTTAAACTTAGGTTTGGCTGAAATGGAAAGACCTGAATTGCTTACTCGTTCGTTTGATCGTGAAATGCTAGTAAAAAATCTTGGACTTTATGTTTACCAAGGCTATGATTTATCACTTCAAACAAAAACTTCAACGCAAAAAGCCTTTGCGGATAGTAGTAAATTAACTGAAATTGAAAACTATGTAAATAGTAACGGCGTAAAAGCAAATGCAAAGCTTTTCGGTAAATATAAAGGAAAAAATGTTATTGTTATTTCTTTGGAATCAATGCAAAATTTCACAATTGGTGCAAAGGTTAATGGTAAAGAAATAACACCATTTTTAAATAAATACATTAAAGAAAGTTATTATTTTGACCACTTCTATCATCAAACTGGTCAAGGAAAAACATCTGATGCTGAGTTCATTATTGATAACTCTTTATATCCATTAGATCGCGGTGCTGTCTATTTCACACACGCAAATAACGAATTTATGGCTACACCTGAAATTTTAAAAGATCAAGGATATTATTCAGCTGTTTTCCATGCAAATAATAAAAGCTTTTGGAATCGAAATGTAATGTACCCTTCTTTAGGTTATGATCGCTACTTTAATGAAGTAGATTATAATATTACTGATGAAAACTCGGTAAACTGGGGATTAAAAGATGAAGATTTCTTTGAACAATCACTTCCTCTTTTATCACAAGTGAAACAACCTTTTTATACTAGATTTTTAACTTTATCAAACCACTATCCTTTCGTACTTGATCCTAAAGATCAATACATTGATCAATATAATTCTGGTGACGAGACACTTGATCGTTATGTAACGACAGTACGATATATGGATGAATCAATTAAACACTTTATTGAAGGTCTGAAAAAATCAGGTCTATATGATAATACAATTATTGCAATGTATGGAGATCATTACGGTATTTCTGAAAACCACAATCGCGCAATGGCTCAGTTCTTAGGTAAAGACGAAATTACTCCATATGACCATATGGATTTACAACGTACGCCATTTATTATTCATTTACCTAAGCAAACACAAGGTCAAACAATCTCAAAGGTTGCTGGTCAAATAGATGTAAAACCTACGATTCTTCATCTATTAGGTGTTGATACAAAAAATGATATCGAATTTGGTAAAGATTTATTTAGCCCAGATTATTCGGAATTTATTGTTTTCCGTGACGGAAGTTTCGTTACAAATAAATATTATTATGTAGCTGGCTCAAATGAATTTTATAATCGTTTAACTGCCGAAAAAGTTGAAGTTCCTGATCAAGATGCGAAACTATTAATTGATAAAGCAAAAAAAGAGCTTACACTTTCAGATAATATTGTTTACGGTGATTTATTCCGTTTCTACAGTGGCAACAAGCATAAAACAGGTACAATGAAAACAATAACTGAACCAAATCAATAAAAGGTACTTCAAAAGAACCTCACAGTCTGAAAATCAAATTTTTAGTATTTTATCTATACACCGAGAGATGCTTTTACAAGCATCTCTTTTTGTTATAATATGGTATTTATACATAAGTTTTTTTAATCAAAATATAGTGGGAGGATATTAATTGTATAAAAACTCTAAGTTATTATTTTGGACGATCGAACTACTATTATTATTCTTAGTCTTATTCGTTGGAACAAAAATATCATTCTTATTTCAACCAATTGCCATTTTAGTTAGTACTTTATTCGCTCCAATACTTGTCTCAATCTTTCTATATTTCCTATTCGCACCAATAGTTGATTTTTTAGAGCGAAAAAAAGTGCCCCGTTCAATAGGCATTCTTCTTCTCTATCTCGGATTAATCTTAATTGCTGTAGTATCTATCATTAATGTATTCCCAACCTTAACTCAACAATTTAAAGATTTAGTAAATAATATGCCAACAATTGTAAATGAAGCAACAGATAAGATTGGGCTATTAGAGAAATGGTTAGGAAGTCAAAATTACGTTGAAATTAAAGATTTAGAAAAGAAAGTTGCAGACTATGCCCTAGTATTTATCGGTGGCATAACTGGTGGAATTGGTGCGTTTTTCAATATTTTAAGTAATGTAACGTTAATCATCTTAACAGTTCCATTTATATTGTTTTATATGTTTAAGGATGGTCACAAGTTTCCAGATGCAATGTCTCGTTTTTTACCGCAAAGCTTAAGGAAAGAAGCAATTCATATTGCTAATGAAACAAGTGAAACACTGGCTTCTTACATTCAAGGTCAAACGATTGTTTGTATTTTTGTTGGAATTGGAACATTTATTGGATATAGTATTATCGGTATACCTAATGCCTTAATTTTAGCGTTAGTAGCTGCTATTACAAATATTATCCCTTACTTTGGCCCGTTTATTGGTGGAGCTCCTGCAGTGATCGTTGCTTTTCTAATTTCTCCTAAATTAGCTTTATTCGTAGTACTGATCATTTTAATTGTTCAACAAATTGATTCCAACTTAATCTCACCATATATCATGGGGAAAAAGTTAAATATTCATCCTTTAACGATTATTTTATTATTATTATTCGCTGGTAACTTTGCAGGTGTACTTGGTATGGTTTTAGCTGTGCCAACATACGCAATATTTAAAGTAGTGATTGTTAATATAACTAGAATCATCAATTTAAGGAAAAAAGCGAAATTCGCGGATAAAATTATTGATGACGATGTTGAAACAAATATCGAAATAAACATTAACAACGATAACGATCAAAAAGAATAAATAAGAGCAAGAATAATGAAGTTGGAGTGATATTCACTCTTACCACTTCCGTTATTCCTGCTCTTTCTTTTTACAATTTAAACGTCTCTCTTCCCTGCTCTCTATTTAAGAGCCATTCTTTCCTCCACAGGCCACCTGCATAGCCTGTTAGCTTCCCATTTGACCCAATAATCCGATGGCATGGAACGATGATACTTAATGGATTTCTTGCATTTGCATTCGCGACTGCTCTTACTGCCTTTGGGTTTCCTATTCGGTTAGCAATATCGGCATACGAAGCAGTTTCTCCATATTTAATCTTAACGAGTTCTCTCCACACACTTTCTTGAAAAGGAGTTCCTTTTGCAATCGATTTAATGCTAAATTCCTTCCTAGATCCATTGAAATATTCAATCAACTCATTTCCTGCATCCTTCAAAGAAGGTGGTACTATTTTTTGAATTTCGTTATTATCTTCTTTGACAAAATCAATATATGCTACTCCTTTTTCATTTCCAACGATCCTTAATATACCTAACGGAGTGTCTATATAAGCTGTATCTAATTGATTCATAAATCATTCTCCTAGATTATTTATCTATATTTGGAAAGTACTCCATTGCTTCAATACATTGATTATAACCATTCCGCTTATAAAAATTAACTCCTTGCTTGCTCGGCCAAACAATAACAAATTCGAAGTTCATTTCGCTTACCCATTTATTTACTTTGGAGATTAATTTACCTCCAATCCCCTTCCCCCGATAATCCTTTAATGTATATACATTCGTCATGAATGCAAAAGGATAAGTCACTCTACCAGGTCGGGGTACTTTTTGTACAAGTTCAATATAAATATGGGAAACAATTGTACCTTCCATTTCAGCAACCCATATATACCACTGTTTACTGTCTATTGCATTTAATAAAAAATCACGACATTCACTGTAAAATTCATTGTATTCGCTCTCTTTCATTCTTCCGGTCTCATAATCTTCCAAAGTAAAGTCCCATCTCATCTTAATTAATTGATCTATATCTTTTATTTCTGCCAATCTCAGATTCATTTTATCTCTCCTTAATCCTTTGTACCTAAAACATCAGTATTAGGTGGAATATAACCCATCTGTCGAGTCATCGCGACAATTTGTCCTTTATGATGATATTCATGTGTAATCGTATGTACTAGCAATTTCATCGGTGTGAATGATATTTCTTCATTATGATCTCTCCATGGAATTTTTCTATCAATTGGTTTATTTAATTGTTCAACTGTCATATCCAATAATTCACTTACGAATAAATCAGCTTGCTCAAATCTTGATTTAATATCATCAAGACTAATATTTACAATGTTTTCCTTTGGCGTAATTGGCTTTTTCGTTTTCAATAATATAAAAGATCCAATCCATGCGATATAACATTCAGCCATATGTAGTAGCGTTTCTCTTACACTTTGGAAACCGAACCCGTCTAATTTACGAGTAAAATCCTCTTGCTTTAATTCACCACAAAAATTTAATAATGCTTCACGATTTTCTTTTACCCATTGATATTCCTTCAGATTCACTACAATCACCTCTTAAAATATTGATTAATTAAGCTATTCTACCGAGTGGTAAAAATCACCTTTAAACAAAATAATAAAAGGTCTGCGGATATACACACAGACCTTGATTCCTTTATACAAATAACTTAAGACTTACTTGAACAATTAATAAAACAGAAACTGAAATCAATAAAATTCTAGCTAGCTTCATTGGAACAAATTCTGCAAATCTTAACCCTACTTGATTACCAACAATTGAAGCAGCAGCCATCGTCACTGCAATTTTCCATTGGAAGTGACCTGTCATATAAAATATGATGAATGCTGATAAACAACTCCCAAAATTTAATACTCTAGCTAACTGAACTGCATTAACATAAGTAAAGCCTTTTTTAATAAAATACAAGATTGCAAATGTTGAAGAACCTGGACCGAAGCCCCCGTCATAAACACCAATCCCTGTTAAGATGCCCCTATCTAGCAATGTTTGCTTTTCAACACCACTTTTATTCGTAGTTTCATAGCTCCACTTTTTACTAGCAAATGTTAACCATAATGAGCCAGCTAATAAAACTAATGCGACTATATTCATCACATGTTCATCTAACATACTTGTTACAAATGCACCTATTCCCCCACCAATGATTGAAACTAATATAAATTGAAAAATGACTGAAGCCTTAAAATCTTTCTTTTTAATTGTATAAAGAATACTACTAAACGACCCCAATCCCGAGGCAAACTTATTTGTGGCAATACCCGTTTGAATAGGAATGCCAAGAAAAATCATCATCGGAAGTGTAATTAATCCCCCACCACCTGCCAATGTTCCAACTACTGCTGCACCGATTCCTAAAATAAAAAGTAATAATAGTGAGTCCATTTTCCTATCTCCCTTTTTTACATCTCTCTTTAATATACACAAAATATTCGAAAAAAGGGAAACAAAAGTCCTCATCTTATGTAGATGATTATGGAATAGTAGGACTAAGGAGGAAAATTAAAGGGGTTTCGGGACTTTATCACTATAGTGTAGAATGCGATAAAATGTATAACTTAATTTAAGGAAACACTGTAAATAAGTGTGGGAGGAACGCAAATAAGGGAAAGGGAACTAACTATGCAATTAAATGAAGAATAGCTGCAAATAAACGGCCAACTGCAATTAAAATTCGAAAATCGCAAATAAAAATGGCAGAACTGCAAATAAAATTCGAGAATCGCAATTAAAAATAACAAAACTGCAATTAAAATCCCAAGAATCGCAAATAAGATAGAAAATTACCTATAGTGGTATAGGTATTAAAACATAATAATTGTACTAATGTAGCTAAAATTGCTCTAAGTTCACTCTAATCGGATAAAAAACGGAAAGAAATTACTAGTTCTCTATAAAGAGTGACATCAAAATCCATCACAATTAAATAATACTGACGAGATACCTCACCTCAACATAAAAAGGACATGCCCATCCGTCAATTAACCTGACTTATAGACAGCCCTCTATGTTTAAAAAATACTCAAATTATATCGCGAAGCCAGTAACTCTAATAATTTTATACCGGCTATACTATTTCCTTTTTCATCAAGTGACGGTCCATAAACACCAATTCCAAATCGGCGCGGTACCGCACCCATAACACCGCCAGAAACACCACTTTTAGCAGGAATTCCAACTTTTATCGCAAACTCACCTGATGCATTATACATGCCACAAGTAACCATAAAAGTGTTACAAATCTTTGCTACTTTTTCAGGTATAAGCTGCGTTTTTGAAATTGGATCCCAACCATCAAGCGCAAAAATAAGTCCAATTCTCGCCAATTCTAAACAGTTTACTTCGATTGAACATTGTTTTGTATATAAATCTAATAACAATTCAACATCTTCAGTAATAATTCCATGCTCTTTCATAAAATAGCAAAGCGATCTGTTCAAGTGCGCTGTTTCAAATTCTGATGTAGCAACCTCTTTCGAATAAGAAAGTTCTTTATTATCAGTTAAAATCCTCATAAAGTTTAATAATCGATGAAAGCGATCATTTATACTATGACCTTTAATCATACTTGTAACTGCCAAAGCCCCTGCATTAATCATTGGATTTAACGGCTTTCCAGCTGACCTAACTTCTAATTTTGCAATCGAATTAAACGGATCACCTGTAGGCTCCATACCTACTCGCTCAAATACAAAATCTTCTCCACGATCCATTAAAACTAAAGCTAGCGAAATTACCTTCGAAATACTTTGCAAAGTAAAACGAATGCTCGTATTACCAGCTTCAAAATGTCGTCCATCCGGCAAAAACACAGCCAACGATAAATCCTTTTTATTTGCCTTTGCAAGAGCAGGAATATAATTAGCTACTTTTCCGTACTGGATAAACTCCTTTGCATCTTCAATAAGGACTTTCAATTCCTCCATCCGGTGAACTTCTTTTTCCTCTCGAAATCCATTCTGCGTCATAAAATCACCTGTTTATTTCATTTTTAAGGGAAAGGATACTCCCAAAATCACTTTTAAGAGTATGCCTACAACAATTAACTCCCTACTTAAACTTCCCGTTTTTATTATCTACTTCTCCTACCTGATCTTCCTTCATTTCTTGGTCTTCCTGTACTTCTCGATCTTCCTACACTATCTGTTCTTTCGCCTCTTCTTGAGTTTCCAGTATTTCCTGTTCTTTCCGCTCTACCTGCAGTTCTTGATCTATCTGCCCTGCTTGCAGTTCCCGTTCTTTCTGCTCTACCTGCAGTTCCCGTTCTTTCTGCCCTACCGACATTTTCTGTTCTTTCCGCTCTACCCGCATTTCTTGTTCTTTCTTCTCTACCTGCATTTCCCGTTCTTTCCGCTCTACCCGCATTTCTTGTTCTTTCTTCTCTACCTGCAGTTCCCGTTCTTTCCGCTCTACCGGCATTTCCTGTTCTTTCTACTCTGCCTGCACTTCCCGTTCTTTCCGCTCTACCCGCATTTCTTGTTCTTTCTTCTCTACCAGCATTTCCTGTTCTTTCTGCTCTGCCTGCATTTCTCGATCTTTCTACTCTACCAGCATTTCTTGTTCTTTCTTCTCTACCTACATTTTTGGTTCTATCCGCTCTGTCCGAACTTTCTCCTCTTTCCATTTCAATTCTCTTAATTGAAAGATTAAGTTCTTTTTCAATTACTCTCATATCTTGAAAATCTTTTGGAGTAGCAAAGGTAATCGCAATACCAGTATCTCCTGCACGTCCTGTTCTTCCAATTCGATGTACATAGCTTTCTGTATCCAGTGGTATATCATAGTTGAACACGTGAGTAACACCTTCGACATCAATTCCTCTAGCTGCTACATCTGTTGCTACAAGATATTGTATTTTAGCTTCACGGAACAATTTCATAACTTTTTCGCGCTTGCCTTGAGTTAAATCTCCGTGTAGTTCTTCAGATAAAAGACCTTTTCCTTTAAGCTGTTCATTTAATTTATTAGCTCTTCTTTTTGTTCTGCAAAAAATGATAGCTAGAAACGGCTCTGCTTCTTTGATTTGATTCAATAAGGCATTAAGTTTTCCGCGATCTGTTGTTTCAATAATCAATTGTTCAATTTCATCTAGTGTAATTCTTTTAGCTTTTACTTTAATAATTTCCGGCTTTTTCATGTAACGCTTTGCAAGTGATTGGATTTGATCTGGCATTGTAGCAGAAAATAATAAAGTTTGTCTTGATACTGGAGTATGATTGATAATATCTTCTACCTCATGTAAAAATCCAATATGTAACATTTGGTCTGCTTCATCAAGCACTAGAAAATTAACTTTATCTAAATTTATTGTTCCTCGTCTTAAATGGTCTAAAAGTCTACCAGGTGTTGCAATGATTAAATGTGCACCACTTTTTAGTTTACGGGCTTGTTGTTCAACATCTTGTCCGCCATACACAGCAAGTACTCCAAAATCATCACTAACAATCCTTTTAGCCTCAGCAGTTATTTGTAGAGCCAATTCTCTTGTTGGAGCAACTACTAATGCTTGGGTATGTGGTAATTCTAAATTAATTCGTTCAAGGATTGGAAATAAGAATGCAAATGTTTTACCAGTTCCTGTTTGCGCCTGTCCTATTAAATCCTTCCCTTCAAATACGATCGGAATAGCCTTTTCTTGAATCGGAGTAGGCTCTGTTATCCCTAATTCAGTTAAATACTCAGTTAATTCCTCACTTAAACCTAAACTAGAAAATTTATTCATTATATTTACCTTACTTTCTATTTTCTATCATTATAAATAATAATGGTTGTTTCATATATTTACTCAAAAAACGACTAATCCATTGTATCACAACGTTTATTAATCTTTTATAAATAATCCTATTTAACTGAATTAGTCAATTCGATCAGATTTTTGCTCCATCAATTTATTTTTCTCAATCAATCGGTGAAATAATCAAGCCCCTGCCTATTTTTTTAACGAAATATTTCTACCTTTCCAATTTCGTATTGTTTCAACAATAAAAAAATCGGTAACCAAATAATGGTTACCGATTTACTAGTTATTCTATTACTCTAATCCAAGAGCTTGTAAAACATCATCCAATGTTTTGCCCTTATATTTCGTAGCTGCTTTTGGCGAATTATCATTCCAAGGATTTTGCATTAAGTAGTTATTGATGACATATTGCATATCTTTTGCATCAACAATACCATCATAGTTAATATCAGCATCACGCTTATTTGTACCCCAATACGTTTGGATGTAGATTGCATCTTTTACGTCTATGACATTATCTTTATTTACGTCTCCACCAGGTATATAGTCATAGTTAATTGGTTTCGATCCTGCTGTCGTTTTTCCATCTTCTTTTACGCCAATATTAAAATCTTTCGAGAATGTAAAGTGACCTGGCACGTCAATTTTAAGCGTAAAATCATCATCTGTTATTGGTAATCTTGTTCTAAATGAATATGAGAATCCTTGAGAATAACCTAACGGATCAGTTACACCAAATTCTTTACCATTTGAATCTTTCACACTAATTTTTGTACCTGCTTTATTATAATCAACTTGTTTCATTTCAGGCTCTAAACCACCAAACATCATTAATCCTTCTGCTTGGACTGATCCTCTCATAAGTGAATATGTCGGAGTAATATAGAAATATGGTTGAATACCTTGTGTCGTTACAGTCGTATTATCCACATTTGTATAAACTGCGTTAAAGAATCTACTTGAACCTGTTCCATTATAGAAGTTCATCGGTCCTTTGTAGTATAAGTCTTTTGCTTTAAATGTTAAGTCTACTAATGATACATCGCCAACAATTCCAGTGTTCGCTAAGTCACCTGTTGCCGTTGCAGTAACCGTCAATTTAGTTTTCGTAGTACTAGAAGGAGTAGTCGTATATTGAACATCTAGTTTACCTTTAAATGCAGCATTCGGTTGTACATTGACTAAATCAAGGTACTGACTTGGATAAAGGAAAGTGAATTCAGCTTTCTTCACATTTGTTTTGACATTTTTTGTAGAGAACGTAACAGTTGTTGATTCACCCATATTTATACGTTGTTTATCAGCGATTGCTGTAGTATAAGCCGTTCCTTTTCTAACAAAATATGCATCAATGAAACTACCGTAGTTTCGAACAGTTGATTTACTATAATCTGAGAAGTCGTACTCAGTAATGGCATTGACAATTGGACCAGATGTACTTAAAGGTATATCAGCATTGAAATTACCTTGTGAATCTAGTGGTATACTTTTCTCTTGAGAATTATTTGGATTATAGTAAGTAAAGTTGTTATCGCCTTGAGAAGCTTTAATACCTGCTGCCTTCATTTCGTCTATTTCTTTATCAAACACATTACCTGATACAGTAACTTTCGTGTCGGTTGGATTAGCCGTTTCGTAAATGCCTCCAGCTGTCATATTATCCATTGATACTTTTGCTTCTTTCACCCCATTGTAAACCGGTGCATCTGCAGTGAACGTTTCGCCCTTATCGTTTGTACCTACCATTCTAATTTTATATAACCCTGGGTCAATCTCTTTAAGATCATACGCAATTGGATTGTCCGGATCACCAGTTAATGGATAATATTGACCACTATTTAGAACTCCACGGAAATAATACTCAATATTTTCATCTGCTCCCATTCCGTCAGCTGATCCTAAGAATCCGATTTCTTTGTCTGTTTTTGGATCGACAAGGAAGAAATCAAAATAACGCATATGAGAATTTAATTTAAAGTTTACGCCAATTGACCATCTTGTTGCATTACTTGCCGCTTCATAAGGTACTGTAAATGCTTGTGGATTACCAGTCAAATAATCAATACCTTCTTTTACTGTGTGAATAGCAAATGGAATTTTATATGATTCATTAGGATCTTTTTGGTTTGTATATACTACATAACCTTCATATGTTCCAAGCTTTGCCGATTTAGGAATGTTAATCGTAGCATCCATATTCGCACTGCTATATTTTTTCACTTTTACAGATGATTTAACATCTAATGTAACGCCATTAGCAGTAGCATCCTGATCTGCTCTTGAGTCGCCTGTAAACCTTGCACTTAACGTTTGGAATTGTACTTTCACATCATATGTTTTATCTACTGAGCTTTTATTAAATAACGTGATTGAACGTTGATCTGTCAAATCCTTACCACTAATTCCTTGTTCACCAAAGCTCATTGCACCAGTAATATTTTTAATTTGTTTAATGCCCTTACTTGCTAAAGTAGTTCCACCATTATTACTTGCATTATCTTTTACAGTTGAAGTTTTGTCTTTTACTTGAATTTCCGTCGCTGCATGAACAGCGTCATAAGGATTTACACGTCCTGCCCCAACTTCATAAACACTGTATTTATCAGATAATGGATCCGCTGTATTCATAAGTGTTGCTTTAATATCTGAAGGAGTCATGTCTGGGTGAGCTTGCTTTAATAATGCTGCAACCCCAACAACGTTTGGAGTTGCCATTGAAGTTCCTGATAAACGTTCGTAAGCATATTGATAGTTTCCTATTTGATCTGCTCCATGCATATAAGAAGGAACAGTAGAGAATACAGATACACCAGGTGCTGTTACTTCAGGTTTAATATCATATAACACACGGGATGGACCACGTGAGCTGAATGGTGCCAATTTATCGCCCACAGTCACTGTTTGTTTCATATTACTAAAAGTAAAGTCTAAAGGTATACCTGCTGATGCACCAGTTACAGGTAATTTAGCAGCTAAAGCTTTTCCTTGTGCGTTACTCAGTAAAAATGTTGGTAGTAAGCCGTATGCATCTCCAAGATACACGTCACCTAAAGGAACATCTGCATCATATAATACAACTGCTTTTGCTCCATGCGATTTAGCTGTCGCAATAATTTGAGTAATACCAATGCTACCACGTTGGGCCAGAACAACTTTTCCATTTACATCGATTGGTACAGAATTACCATTTCCATCACGCTTAAAATAACTAGGTTCATTACCATATGATACATTCACCATTTGTAAAGTTTTCCCTTCAAAATCGGCAACGTTATCGGTTAAACCTTGAGCCGCTAACTTTAGATCAACGGATATATCGCCTGTTGAAGGATGCAATGCACCTGAAAAACTTGGAATTGTAACAGACGTGTCACTTGCACCTACTGTAATTGCTAAAGGAGCATTACCAGGAGCGCCAAGTGAATACATTCTGTCCCCAGAGTTACCAGCAGCGACAATCGCTGTTACCCCTGCAAGTACAGCATTGTTTACAGCAATACTCGTAGGATATAATGGATCATTGTAGTTTGCTCCAAGTGACATATTAATGATGTCCATGCCATCAGATACTGCTTTATCAATACCTGCCAAAATAGCTGATGTAAAACCGGAACCATATGGACCTAAAACACGATAAGAATATATATCAGCCTCAGGTGCAACACCCTCTACAGCAAAATCTGCATTATTTTTTGCTTGTCCAGCAATAATTCCTGCTACATGTGTTCCGTGCTCAGTATAGTAAGCTTCACCGCTTGACTCAAATTCAGACTCCCCAGATTTCTGCCAATCTGCATATGTCGTTTCCATTGGGTCACTGTCATTATCGACGAAATCATAACCACCTTTGAAAGCGCCTTTTAAATCTGGGTGATTGTAATCAATCCCAGTATCAATAATACCAACTTTTACACCTTTTCCTGTAAACCCTTCTTGGTGAAGTTTTTCAACGCCAGGAAATGTTACCATGGTATGTTTTGCAGCTTGACCTGTTGATGATGATGATTCGCTTATAGACGGTGGTTCTACTTGAACTTGTAAATCACTATAGACTGCTTTAACTGCATTTGATTTAAGAAGAGATTTTATTTTATTAGCTGGAATTGTCATTGCAACTCCATTAAATGCTTTTTTATATGAACGTTTAATTGAATATGGATTTTTCTTTGCTTTTATTTCACTGCTAAAAATTGTTTTTAAATCTTTTTGGAATGTTTCGTGTGAAGCATCTACTTTTGCTTTTGCATCTGCAGCTGTTAGAGTTGTACCATCTGACTCTGCTTCTAAAACCGCCGTCTGCTGTGGCTTGTCCTTAAACTCAACTATGACAGGAGTAAGCTTGTCACTTGTTTGATCGACTTCAGAAGATAATTGAAGTCCCTCTTTGTCACTTACCTTCAATTGCTTAATTGCCTCACGCTGTTGTGGAGTGAGATTTGCTAATACTTGTTCAATCTTTGAAGTTGCTTGTGCATGAACTTGTTGTGAAAAGGAACCTGGTGTCAT
Organism: Bacillus sp. FJAT-25509; assembly: GCF_001420605.1. Lineage (GTDB taxonomy): Bacteria > Bacillota > Bacilli > Bacillales > Bacillaceae_G > Gottfriedia. The sequence continues at coordinate 181,658 of NZ_LJIZ01000008.1, read as the reverse complement.
TGTAGTACTTATAAGTCCTGTTGTTAATGCTAATGTTGTAACATTTCTAAACATTTTCTTTTTCAACTACTATCCCTACTTTCTTTTCTTAATAAGTTCATTATATTGAAACTTGATACAATTTTATTTTCTGAAAATTACGTCAAATAGTGTTTTTTTTTAATTTTCTTAATCAATCACCTCAATCTCAACTTCTTCAAATAAAATATAACAAGACTATGCAAAATTGCGCGTGGAGCTCTCCTTAATACCATTAATGCTTAATAATTGTATATACTTATTTATTTGGTCTGAAGTCGCATGGTCCTTATATCTCCAATAAATGAGAAGGCATTTATTAAATCTTTCTAAATTGCCTATTTGATTTGCTGTATAAGCCACATCCAGTAATTCATCTAAACCATTTGGTAGCTGTAAGCTTTCACACTGATAAAAAGCATATGCATAACGAAAATCCAAATGCACCTTCTGCTTTAACCATGGTTCCGAATCTATTATCAATTCTTCAATTGTATGTTGATATAAATCTAAGACTCTTTTAGCATCATCTAATCTATTCAAGCGGATAAAGGCTTCAAGAACCTTTGGTAATCCAACATATACATCCTCTCTATCTTCTAGCCAATTAAGATATTGATCTACATACTCCAGCTGTCCGTAATCTAAATAAGAAGCAAGGCGATTTCCGTTAGCTATATCAGCAAAATAATCATTTACCCCCGCATATTGTTCTATAAGTTCTAATATCTCTTCTAATGAGCCCCCAAGACGTGCAAGTGCGAAGCTTTTATACATAAGTGCTCTTCCATAATACTCTCCGTTTTTAACCAATTTACTTAATCTCTCGGCGTAGTAAAGCACCTCTTCCCATTGCTCGCGCCTATAATAGAAAGCTGAGATCCATAAATATGCTTCCATTCTAATCTTTTTCGGCATGCAAAACAGATACTCCAACACATATGTCAATGCGTGCTTACCATCCTCTGTCATTCTTAAAATATAAAAACGCCTATAATAACTAATTGCCAACAGTTCTAAAACGTCCTTCGAATCACATTCAATAATAATCTCGTACAAAAACAAAGCTTTTTCTTCTTTTCCAGCTTTAAAAAGCTCCTCTGCGACGAAGAAAATATAATTCAAATAATCGATTTGAATCGTAACTGATTTTTCAGTTGTCATAACATGTAACAGATTTTGACAGTGTTCCTCGTAACCATAAGTAAAGCATTTGAATAAAAACTGTATGCTTTTACGCTTGTCCAAAATTTGTTCTTCATTAAAGCACTCCTCATAAAAATATGAATAAAGTGTACCTTCCTCCAACCCAATAGCTTTTGAAATGGCATCCAAATATTTTAGTGTGAGTGAGCGTTTATGATTAAAAATACGACTTATTTCACTAATATGAATACCTGACTCCTGAGCCAAATCAGTTTTTGTCCAGCCTTTCTCTAGGCATTTACATTGAATTTCTTTAAATAGAGCTGCGTTCATTCTTCTCACCTACCAATTTTCTTCTTATTTATTTCGGCTCTTTCCCGAGCGTTATAAGTGCCCCATCCTCTTAAAGCTATTTAATTACAATTTCATTATAACGAGACTTGATATAATTTTATTTCTGAGAAATTTAGTCAATTTGTTTTAATCGTTAATAACATTTGATTATTAGAAGAAATATCAAAAAAAATGGCTCTCCATTAGTCACATAGCGACTTATGGAGAGCCCCATTAATTAGTTAATATAATATGAATCTACTTTTAACTTTAAGACGTTCCTTAAAGTATTAATAAAAAAGCCGATGTTTCTCTAGGGAAATCGGCTAATTATTATCACTCATTTCGGAAGTGAGTGTTAGTGTGTTAAATATCAAGTTTTCGGTTACCAATCCATTTCACCATTTCAGGATCCCTATGGGAAAAGAACAAGCTTTCCTTCGTATCTAATGCACCAATCCTCACTAGTTCTTCTTGGCTTAATTTGAAGTCAAAGATATTAAAGTTTTCGATGATTCTTTCCTTACGTACTGATTTAGGTATCGTAACAACCTCTCTTTGTGTCAACCAGCGCAAGATAACCTGTGCTACTGATTTATTGTGTTTTTCAGCAATAGATGCTAAAACTTCATTTTGGAACATGTTATTTTTGCCTTCAGCGAATGGTCCCCATGACTCTATCTGTACATTATTTTCTTTCATAAGGTCATGACTTTCAATTTGCTGACAGAAAGGATGCGTTTCAACTTGGTTTACAGCAGGAACCACTTTGTTATGAATAATAAAGTCAGTTAGTCGGTCTGGATAAAAGTTACTAACTCCAATAGCCTTAATTTTACCATCCTGGTACAATTCCTCCATTGCACGCCAAGAACCATATACATCGCCAAATGGCTGATGTATTAAATATAAATCCAAATAATCTAGTTGTAATCTTTCTAGGGACTTTTCAAATGCTATCTTTGTTTGTTCGTATCCTGTATCTTGAACCCAAAGTTTCGTGGTAATAAACATTTCCTCCCTTGGCACTCCACTTCGTTTTAATGCTCGGCCGACTGCTTTTTCATTTAAGTAAGAGGCAGCAGTATCGATCAATCGATAACCTGCCATAAGTGCATCATAAACAGCCTGTTCACATTCATTTTCATCTTGAATTTGATATACACCAAAACCTAAAATAGGCATCTCTACACCATTGTTTAAAATGACTTTTTGCATATAAATCCCTCCAGTTCTACACCTTTTCTTTAATACATTTTTTCCAAGAAGATAATATGTTTAAGTTTTAAAGATTAGTATTTCTGTAATGGTTACAATATTTTCGTACCCTTATTATGCAATAAATGAAAAAGCTACCGTTATCCAATTCTTATCAAATCATTGCCTAATTCTCTCAAGTCACTTATATTCTTGAAAAATGTATATTAAAATAGACTAGAAGCGATTTAGAATCTAGGAGGGTTTTATGTCTGATCAAATATATAAATTCCAGGCTGAACTAATTCAACTTATAGAGAATCATACGGGCCTAGATGGTTCTTATACGACTGCTATTCCTTCTTTATTTTTCTCTCGTTATTCTAATGTTACAGGGCCAAATTATGGAGTTTACAAGCCTTCCTTATGCATTATCGTTCAAGGTAAGAAGGAGGTTGTGTTAGCACAAGAGCATTATGTATACAGCCCAACCGATTACCTAATTGCCTCTGTTAATTTACCAATTACCGGAATAGTAACTGAAGCTTCTATAGAAAACCCATATTTGGCACTTAAACTTGAATTTACCCCCAATCAAATATTGGAAGTATTAAAGGATTCGGAATTTCCTCTTCATAAAGATAATACTAAAAGAGGTATGTATGTTAGCCGAATAGAGTTATCTTTATTAGACGCGGTAACTAGATTAACTCACTTGCTTAAAACTCCAAAAGATATACCTATACTCGCGCCTCTTATTACGAAGGAAATCATCTATAGACTTTTGCAAGGACAGCAAGGAATAACTCTTGCGCAACTGGCTATTGAAGGAAGTTCCACTAATCAAATCAGTGGGGTTGTCGATCATATAATGAATCACTTTAACCAGTCTTTTCGAATTGAAGACCTTGCAGAAATTGCAAATATGAGCGTTTCTTCTCTTCATAGACACTTTAAGGAATTAACTGCAATGAGCCCTATTCAATTCCAAAAACAACTGAGATTACAGGAAGCTCGTCGCATATTATTATCTGAGTCAACAGATGCCATAGAAGCAGCCTTTCGTGTAGGTTACGAGAGCCCATCTCAATTTAGTCGTGAGTATTCTCGATTGTTTGGTTTACCACCTAAGGAAGATATTAACCGGTTTAAAACAACATTTTTATAGAAATTGCATTACTCCAATAATGAATAATGCACTTCTTTTTTTGTATTTTACTAAAAGTTTTATTAGGACATAAACTTAACTTTGTACTGTTTCACTTAAACTATACTGCCATTTATTTAATAAGAATATTAACAATCTACTTTAACAGAGCCAAATAATAAAAAAGGTAAGTATATGCTCTGCAAAGAATAGTTAATACAGTAAATATAAAGGAGCTGATTAAATGAATGGAGTTTTAGATATTGTTATTTTTTGTAAAGACACAAACTCTTCTAAGAGCTGGTATGAAAAAGTTGGATTTGAATATTTAAGAGGTCACGATGGTATGTATTGGTTTAAAGCAGGGAATGGCGAGCTAATGCTCCATCCTGCAGATACGCAATCCAATACTGATGCAGTCTTTCAATTAGTCGTTAATGAAGTCGATCCACTATTTGAAAGTGTAATGGAAAAAGAATTGACGCCATTAGATTTCTCAAATGGAGAAAAAGTCATCACAGAACCTATTGTTCAACCATGGGGCTACAAGGAATTTTGCTTAAGAGATCCAGACGGTTACATATGGGCATTTGTTCAAAAATCATAATTAATTAAAACAGTTCCATAAAATGAAGAAAATCCACATGATAATTCATTTCCCATGTGGATTTTCTTTTTTAGTTATACGTTCGAATTCTGTAAACTCAACTCGTTTTACAATATTTCAACGGAACGCAAATTCAAGATTAACAATATTACTTAGAAATATTCACTTCTTTCTTTAAAAGCCTCCCTTGCTTTCTATACATAGAAAACGTTGACCAATTTGCAATGAATACTCCAGATAATATTAGTATGCCACCAATCGCCATAATTGGTTTGATTGGTTCATCTATTACAAAATAACCTAAAACAGTTGCAATTAAAGGTGATACATAAAGCCATGTTGAGGGGAAGACCGGGTTCGTTTTAGATAATAACCAACTATATAATCCGTGTCCCCCTATTGAACCTATAAATACTAGATACAATATTGGCCAGCAGGCGTCCCAAGAACTTAAACTTGCAATTTTCGGTTTTTCCAATAAAAACGAAAATAATAATAGAAATATTCCACCATATAACATTTGAAAAGCATTGATTAAAAATGGCGATACAGTGCAGTATTCTGTTAATATTTCTTTTGAGGAAATCGATCCAAATCCGTAAAAAGATTCTCCTAATAATACTGCGATACAAGCAGCAACCCATAAGTAAGAGACATGCTGACTTATTCCAGGCAAACAGACAAAAATTACACCTGCAAAAGCCATTAATAAAGCTATTAGTTGTTTACGCTCAATTCTCTTATTATTTATCCTTAATTGGAAAAGTAATATCATCATTGGACCTGTTGCAGACAAAACCGCGGCTAACCCTGATGTTATATATTGCTCAGCCCAATATAATGTTGAAAATGTCATAAAAGTTAAGCAGAATCCAATATACATAATTCGTTTTGAAAAAATAAATTTCTTCACATTTACCCCTTTAAGAAGGAAATATAAAATGACAATCAGTCCAGCTAATGTAAAACGAATGCCAGCAGAAAATAAAGGCGAAACTCCCGACTCGATTCCAAATTTTATTGCTAGAAATGTTGTACCGAAAATAATACAAATAAAAATATAATTAATAATGATCATTTCATCACCCCTTTGATAAAAGTATTATATTAAAGTCGGAGTATAACAGTATAATAGAGCATATAACAGTTAGCTCTTTTTCCATTGACGATTGATCTTTTTTTATTTAATTTATAACTAAAAAAGTGGTGATTTATGAAAATTCAAATCCATAAAAAATCAACAGTACCGATTTATCTCCAATTAAGCTCTCAAATTGCAGGTAGCATTCAAAGTGGTCTACTTTTGCCTAACGAAAAATTACCGTCTTTACGGATAATGGCAGAGGAACTTTCAATAAGCCTTTTAACTGTTAGAAAGGCTTATAAATGGTTAGAGACAAATGGCTATGTCACGGTGGAACCAGGTAAAGGAGTATTTATTAGTAAGAAAGTAAAAAAAACATCACAAGTCGATCCAAGTAATAACTGGCAACAGACTTTAGGAATCAATATTGTAAGATCTCAGTATTTAATAAATAGAGAACAGTTAAAATATGATTTTTCAAAGGCAGTTGTCTATCCACGTCTGCTTCCAAATAAATTTTTAGCGGATGAAATGCAAAAACTATTAAGAGATGACGCATCTATATTAACAACCTACGGACCTATTCAAGGAGATATTGAATTAAGATCGGAAATTGTAAAACATTTATATGAATTCCAAAAAATACGATCTAAAGCTGAAAATCTAATTATTACAAGCGGTGTTCAGCAAGGAATTGACTTAGTAGCACAAGCACTATTAAAGCCTGGGGATTCAATTATAGTCGAGAGTCCATGCTATGGTGGTGCACTTGATATTTTTATAAATAAGGGGATTCATCTAATACCTGTCGAGATGGATGAAGAGGGAATTCGATCAGACTTAATTGAAGATATGTGCAATAAATTTACACCAAAATTAATTTATGTTAACCCGACCTTCCAAAACCCAACTGGCATCTCAATGAGTAATGGTCGTAGAAAAGAATTAATTGAACTAGCACAGCAGTATCATTTTTTTATTCTTGAAGACGATTCATTTAGTGATATTTATTTCGAAAAAGCATTTCAATATTACCCAATTAAGCATTATGATCTATCAGATCATGTCATCTACATTAAAGGATTTAGTAAAACTTTAGCACCTGGAGTGAGAATTGCTGCAATGCTGGCAAATGGACCGGTTCTAGAATGGCTACTTGCAGTTAAAGCTTCAATGGATGTCGGTAGCCCTTTACTGACGCAAAAAGCGATTTTACCATTTCTACGAACCGATCGAATGCGAAGTCACGTTGAAAAACTACGAATCGCTCTACAAATTCGGCGTGATACAAGTGTTGAAATACTTTCATCTCTTAATGATCGATTAATTTTTAGGATACCTGATGGTGGTTTTAATTTGTGGCTTACATTTTATGATTCCAATCTAGATATTTTTAATTTATTAAGAAAAGCTAATCATGAAAATATCTCATTCTTACCTGGTGTAGCTTGTTTTAACAACAATACAGATATTTCATCATTTCGGATTAGTTACTCACTAGTTAGCGAAAATGATTTAGCCGCGGGGTTAGAGAAACTACGCAATATAATTAAACAAATATAAAACTATTGTAAAGGTAGGCTATTTAGAACAAGATGCTTAATTTTAAAAAAGTAAACTTATTACCGCTCGTCATAACCATGCCAGCAATGATCGTCGGAGTACTTGCTATGATCAATAACCAAGTGTCCCCGTCCATTTACGGTCAAAATATTTTTATTGCGATTGTAGGGGGCATAATCTCCTTTTTCGTACTGTTTAGACAGCAGAAATCTACTAAGAAAAAGACAAATATCATTGTCATTGCATGCATACTCATACTATTTTTACTTACCTTTTTGGACAAAGGATTACATGGTGTTCATCGCTGGATAGCAATTGGTCCATTAAGATTTAATATCGCTTTAGTTTTAGTTCCATTATTAATAATACAACTAGCCAGTTTAATGAAATCAAAACCATTTTGGGTTACCGTTAGTTTTGCATTATGCTTTACAATAATATTACTTTTTCAACCAGATGCATCTCAACTAACAGCTTTTACGATTTCTATCTTATGTTTATTACTAAATATAAAAAAGAATAAAAGTGTTCAAATACTCCTATTAATTGTTTTTATATTTTTCATTATCTTAAGTTGGTCTCACTTAGATCAACTTGCCCCAATTTCTTATGTTGAGGACATTTTAAGTTTAGTAAAGGAAATGGGAATCGGATGGCTAGTCTTATCGGTAATCGCACTTTTAATTTTACTAATGCCATTTTTCTTATTTCCGCCAACCCGTTCTAAACCATTATCGTTTAGTCTAGGGATCTATTTTTCAATTATTATCCTTTCAAGCTTTTTCGGAAACTTCCCGGTACCGATTATGGGTTATGGAACATCTCCTTTTATCGGTTACTTAATTGCTATTTCTTGGTATGTTTATAATAAAAAATGAACCATTTTAAAATGGTTCATTTTTTTATTTTCCTCACCAATGAGATGGTCTTTTAAGTGTTGCTGGTATTCTAGTGTGATAATCTCCCTTTGCTGAGTTAATTTGAGCTTGAGTAAGAAAAATACTTCCAGTAAGGTCCGCTCCACTCAAATTAGTATCACGTAAGTCTGCACCGATTAGATCAGAACCTCTTAAATCGGCTCCCTTTAAATCAGCAGCAATTAAATAGGCCCCTCTTAAGTTAGCTCCGATTAAATTTACCCCTTTTAATTTAGCACCTATAAAGTCTAAAGCCCTACCGGTTGCTTTTTGAGGCTTCTTATTGTTTTTAAATTTCTTTAAAGCCACGGCCCTTGCTAGCTCACTAGTACGTATAAGTAAAGAGTTAACTTCTGCTCGGTGAGCTATAATATCTAAGTTTAATATTAATTTAGGCTCCATAAGTGTTAGCTTTTCAGTTTCTTCTAAAATTATTTTTATTTCTTTATGAATCTCACTTGCAGCACTAATCATCAAACTTTCATTTAAATACCAAAGCATTTCATGCAGTTGCTTCATAATTGGAAATACTTCATACATCTCATTAGCCAATTCAGGATTTTGTCGCCAGTCTTTTCCATTAAAGGTTGCTTGAGATACTTTTTGTCCCGCTCCAAAGCAATCAAAAACAGTACAGCCTTTGAAACCGATCTCTCTTAAATTCTTGTGAACCCCGCAACGAAAGTCTGATTGTAAATTATGACAAGGTTTGCCTGCAATTTTATCATTAGCAAAATCAACCGAAGCAGCAAAAGGTAATGCGACACAGCATAAACCAAAGCAACTCTCACAATCCGCATTTAGACTTTTATAACGCTCGTTTACTAAATCTATATTTTCAATTTTGCTAGCCATACTTTGAGCCCCCTTCCCACCATATAGAAACGATTAATATTTTTTATCGTAACATCGTAATTTTTTTTGGTCAAACATAGACTTACAGCTTATGAAGTGCATCTTTCAATATTAATTAGTAGTCTTTCTTTATCAATAAAAAACAGATAATTATATAAAATTATCTGCTTTCATGTACTTTATTTAATTGTTACATCTTTTAAAAATGGAACAAAATTAATCCAAGTTTGACCTGGTGAAAGCTTTATTTCAGTTCCATCTAGTGTAAACGGTATGATTCGACCATCTACATTCTTCCATTGTATATTCATATACTTTCCATCAACTATATAATATCCTTTTCCACCATGTTCAATATCAATTGAACGGCGACCATAGCTATCAATAATTTTATGAGTCGCTTCTACGACTAAAATATTTTTAATTTGAAGGTCCTTCCCATTCAAAGCATCTTTTGCAATAATTCCATTTTGAACTCGTTGAAATTGTTTAGTTGAATTGGAATACTTGTAAGTCACATTATTTCTTGCATCATGAGAGTATCTTATAAAAACTTCAGCAGCATTTTGCCAAGAGTTATCAAATATCAATTCTTTCTGCGTAAAATCTAATGGAGTAACTTTTTCTGAATAAGAGTAATGTCTTTGAGCAACCCCTTTTTCAATACCTTCTTTCAAAATATAGGAATTGTGAGGTGCTTTTCTCGTTTTGTCTCTTTTAAATAACGTACCATCGTAGATCAGTCCGTTTAATGCATCAATCATCCCTGAATCCATCATTTGTTTCGCTTTAGGACTATTTCCGTGGCATATAAATAATGCATGATAACCATTTGCCAAATTGATGTAATAATCTCTCGCACTTCTTACAGGTCCAATTTTTTCTGGTATGTTGCTTTGAAAAATGGCTAGAAATCTTGTAATATCTCCTTCTGCTAAAATTTCATAAACAACATCAGCATTACTTAGACCACTTTGAGGTCTAGCCAAATAGTAATTATTAACCATAACTGCAACAGGTCTCTGTTCACTAACTTGACTTATAGGTAATCCATTTAAAGGAGAATAAATCGTATCTATTTCTCCTTTATCAATTACATGTTCATTCGAAGGATTTTTATTATCATTTTTAACTGTTTTTACAGACTTTTCGCCATGCTTACATCCTACTAGAAGCATACTTATCACAATTATTGATAAAATTTTCTTATGCATTGGCTACCTCACAATCTGTTTTTTTCTTAAATTGTATTAAATAACTTTTAAAATAGAAATAATTTGTTAGAATTTTTCGGAAATAAAACAACCATCAACTAATTGAAGTTATTCCTTAATATATGAACTTGTATTGTTAAATAATCAGCTTAAATTTGTTCTTATTTTATTTAATCTTAAATATTGTATAAAGATAAGAATGATTAGAGGAGTTGAAGCTCTATGATTGTAGTTCATTATATCGAGAAAAACGTTGAACTATTAAACCAACTACTCAAAAATGTCCCCTCTGAAGGAGATACTATTTCCATTAAAGGTCGAAAAGGTAAAGTATTAAGTGTTAATCAAATAAATGATAAACATGTACATGTAATTGTAGAACTAGAAGTTATTAAGAAAGTTCAGGTTTTAGCAAAAGATGATAAAAAAAGAAGAAGATAAATTTCTAAAACTTAATGGGAGATTATTCCCATTATTTTTTTTTGAATTACCCAGTTTTTTACATTCCACAATTCATTTTTCCACTTAAAACAATGAACTATACTGTCAAAATGAAAAGAATTCTTTTTTCAAACAGTACTAATCATGTTAAACTAGTAAAGTTTTAGTAAATCAAAGTAAGAAGGTGTTTTAATATGGATGTTAAGAATATCCACCATGTCGCTATTATTTGTTCTAATTATGAATTGTCTAAGCATTTTTACATAAATTTATTAGGTTGTAAGGTAATTAACGAAACCTATCGAGAGGAGCGAGACTCTTATAAATTGGACTTAAGTATAGGAGAAAATGGACAAATTGAGCTATTTTCATTCCCTAATCCACCGAAGCGACAAACAAATCCAGAAGCAGTTGGGTTACGCCATTTAGCCTTTACTGTAGCTAATATAGAAAAAAGTGTTCAATACTTAAAACAAAATGGTGTATTTGTAGAACCAATTCGTAATGATGAGATAACAAATAAAAGATTCACATTTTTCCAGGATCCTGACGGCTTACCTTTAGAATTGTATGAAGAGTAGAAAACCCAAAACCCAATCTTAATGAAAGATTGGGTTTTCAAAATGCCGAAATATAAAACGTTCTTTAGGTAAAACAATATTAAGTTGAACATTTTTAATGTTAAAATTCATTTTTTGATGTTCCTACAAACTATAGTAATTGTTTTTTCAGAAGTTAAAAATATCAAGAGCAATTTTTATATAAATGTTTCAAATGATTAGTTTAAAAGTTGATGTTCGATCTTAGTTGACATTCAAACTGATTAATAAACTTTTATTTCACGCTAAGTAAAGGATATTTAAATAGCTTTTTATCGTAAACTTTTTAAATGAAAAAGTTGATTGGAACGGAGGGGTGCTCGACTCCTATGGGAAATGCGGGAAGGCTGAGACCCCACAGGAACGGACGTGACGAGGAGGCTCAGGTCTCGCCCCATGGAAAGCGAGCACCCTGTAGTGGAAATCAACCTCACTCTACTCCTTTTACGAAAATATGGGTATTTATTAATGAGATTGTTCTTCAACAGCGTGAAAACCCAATCTTAATGAAAGATTGGGTTTTGCTTTTTCCTTTTATCCTTATCTTCTATCTTCTTAAAGAGAAACCTTTATCTTTTCAGTTAAATTATATGTTTCACCATTAATTTCTAATGATACTGGTGGGCCATATTCCTTTGTGACTGTTATCGACTTTTGGGTAATTGTTATTTCAAGTCTTGCTCCTTGCCATAGGAATGGAAACATCATTTTATCCCAATTTGCAGGTAATTTTGGATCAATTTTTAAACGATTTATATCCATGGAGATATTTGCAAAGCCAAAGATTGCAACTAGCCAATTTGCTCCCATAGGCGCAGCATGAATTCCTTCATCTGAAGATTTTGGATTCGGTCCTAAATCGATTAAACATCCTTCTTGAAATAATTGATAAGACTCTTCTTGATAGTCGCATCTTGCAGCAACAATTGCGTGAATTGATTTACTTATTGGAGAATCATGAACAGTACGCTCTTCGTAGTATTCTATATTCTTTTTAGCGATTTCCGTTGAGAACAAATCCGGGAAAAGATAGAGCAACATGACTACATCAGCTTGTTTTATAACTTGTAGTTCATATAGTTCTTGTAGAGAATAATCTAATAGTATTTCCCGACTTGCAATGGATTGTCTATATTCCGTTAAGTCAATCTCGGGTTTACTTAAAAATGTATCATCTTGCGGAATGATATTTTCATCATTTTGGGTTGGTAAATATAATCTTTTTAAAAAATCAGTACAGTTTTGCTTTAATTCTGCATCAGGATCATTGTATTTTCCCATATAATTTAACGCATTCTGCACATTATAAAAAGCCATGTAATTCGTATAAGCATTATTATCTACTTGATCTGTATATTCGTCTGGACCGATGACATTTTTAATGATTAAATCGCCATTTGTATCAGTTGTCCTGCTCACCCAAAAGCGTGCAGTTTCTTTGAGTAGCTCAAGTCCATTATTGGTCATAAAGCTTTCATCTAGCGTATTTTCATAGTATTGTACGACAGCAAATGCAATGTCAGCTACAATATGTTCACTTGATTTCGCTAAATTTGAACTATGAACGATCTCGGGTTTTGTATTATTCGCTGAAGCTTTCTGTGTTTCTTCTTTTCCGGAAAAAGCACTTGCCCAAGGAAATAAAGTACCCTCATACCCTGATTGGAACGCATTTACTTTTGCTTCTTTAATATGATGATAGCGATATCTTATTAATCTTTTAGCAATATCTGGTTCAGTAAATAAGTGAAACGGTGCAATAAACATCTCTGTATCCCAAAATATTAAACCATTATTTCCTTCACCAGTTAATCCCCTTGCGCCTATACTTAATCGATCATCATGCCCAGGAGTCATTGCTTCAATGTGGTACAAAGAAAAATCTAGAGCTAACTGATCTGCTTGATCCTTTGAGGTTATGACAACTCTTTTTTGCTTCCAAAAATCCTGCCATTTGATTGTCGTGCTATTTCTCAAATTATCATAACCCTCTGATAAAAATTTCTGTACAGTATTAACACTAGCTGCAGAAGGTTCTTCCCGTAACATATCATTAGAAGTATAAACTGAGCTAATTTTTGAAAACTCAACAGTCCGCTCAACGACGAGATCTTGTGTAATTGAGGCAAGAAGCTGATTATTTAAAGCAAAATATGAAACCTCACTCTCATCAGGAGTTACACAGCATGTTGCAATCGCAATTTTATGTTTAGTCTCAGTAGTTTGATAAACACCATGCATAATTCTATTATCCATTATTCTTACTAATTCTTCTGTAAGTTCATTCTTTTGTTGACTGACACACTCCGCATTAATACCTGTTTTTATTTTAATCTTGGCATTACAATCTAAAGCTGTGACACTAATTTTTGAAGCAAGTAAATGTAAATCATCCTTTGAAACAAAACGCTGAAACAAAAAGTGGAATCGATTTCCATCCTTATTTTTCCAAATTACCTCTCTTATTAATTCGCCGGTCAGCATATTTAACTTTCGATCATAGAATGTAAATTGGCCAGTTGCATTCGAAAAAATATCACCATTTATTTCAATTTCCATTCCAATTAGATCTGGAAGATTCACAATCTTTGTCGTTTGACTTGGGGATAACTGATTATAGATACCAGCTATATACATCCCTCTAGTTTGTCCTTCATAGTCTTCTTCATGACAAGATCGTAAACCTAAGTAACCATTACCTAATGCCATTAAACTTGCATATTTATTAATTAATTGTTCGTCAAACTCTTTTTCAGTAATCAAATTTACTTCATTCATATAGTTAAATTCTCACCTTTATAAAAATTCATATAGTAAAAGTGTGCAATAAATCTTCTTATTTTAAACTTGATATTATAAAAATAATGGGTGATTTGTTAAAAACAGGATTAATAACAATAAAAAAAAATCGTGTCATTGTTACCAACACGATTTTTTCTTTGCAGTTCTTTATTTATTTTTTTGCAAGAGTTAATTGCCAAGATACACCATATTTATCATTCACCCATACAAACTTTTCACTGAATGGATATGACTGCAAAGGCATTAATATTTCACCATCTTGACTTAATTCTTTGTATGCATTTTCAATTTCTTCATTTGTTTCACAAGTCACATATAATGAAACAGCTGGTGTAAACGTAAATTTATGTTTAACGGTACTATCAATGCACATAAATTGTTGGCCGTTCAATGTGAAAGTTGCATGTATTACTTTCCCTTCAAACTCTCCCATATCTGCTCCATAACGCGAAATATTCACGACCTCAGAATCTTTAAATAGTGACATGTAAAAATTCATTGCTTCTTCTGCTTGTCCTTCAAACATTAAAAACGTTGTAATTTTTTGCATTTAAGTCAACTCCCTTTTTTTATTTAAATTAAACTTTCATTGCTTAAACAATTATGGTTTATAGTGATTTCATTTCCTCGTTTAATTTGTTAAAAATATTGTGAAGATCCTCTTTAGAGATTGTTGAGTATAAGTCTCCAATACTAATCTCGCAATAACTAACTTCTTCATTAACTGGTCTTAAGTTACCGGTAATACCAATTTTTGTTTCTTCATGTATAGATTGAAGAATGTTTTTAATCTTTTCGATCGGAGCATTAAAATGGACATGAAACATATTAGAAACAGGAATAGTCGGTACAGTATTGATCGCATGACAACCATTAAAGAATTCGGCTAACTCAACTGCATCGTCATAGTATTGTCCCATCTTATTTGCTCTTTGATCAAAATAATAATTTGCACTTATTATGTAAGGATAAAGACTAATTAAATCTCCTCCATGTCTTCTTTTCCAAACTTTTGATTCGTCGATAAAATCTCTGTCACCAGAAAGAATCGCACCCGCCACTCCCCCAATGCCTTTATAAAATGACATATAAACACTATCAAATAAGCTACATAATTCAGAAGCTGTCTTCTTATAGTATGGGAGAATTTCCATTAATCTAGCACCATCTAAATGTAATTTAATTCCCTTTTCACGGCAGTATGAAGAAATTGATTCTAGTGTTTCATAAGATGGTAGTTGTCCACCAATTTCTCGTTGTGGTAATTCTAGTAATAAACAAGAGATTTCCTCATTCATTGCTAAAACATCCTCTAACTCAATAACACGACTTTTATCCGCTAGTAAAATAGGCTGTATATTATGTAGTTTTTTCAAACCATCTTCTTCATGAATTTCTAAATGTGATAAAGGATGATAAGCAACTTTATTGATTCCTTTTTGATCACACCAAATTCTTAATGCGATTTGCTGAGCCATCGTTCCGCTAGGAAAAAACACTGCAGATTCCTTACCTAAAAACTCTGCCATTTTTTCTTGAAAATCTTCAATAAAATTCCCTGCCCCATAAAGATCACTTTCTTCACTACCATTGAAATCTGTTAGTGCATCCTTTAGTACTTGAATATTTCTAAATCCACTACCTGCTAATTGTTGGTTTGTATTTTTAAATGATTCTATAAAAGGATTAATATTATTCAAATTGAACTCTTCCTTCCGGCTATTTAATTTACTTTTATCCCACTTAAAAAAATTCTCCATAATAATCAATAAATCCTTGAATCTTTTAAAATTAGTAAGTTAATCGATAGACTAAAAATCTTTCATTTTGATTTTTCATATAAGCATCCGCCAGTAGGATCTCTTGTTTTAATTCAAAGGCAGTCTGGTTTTCCAAAAAATAAATATAATCATCAGAACTATAATACAAAATGATTTCCACATTTCTTTTTGAATGCTCAACTGAAATTAAAATGTTATTAATGATATTCATAAAAATTTGGATTGAAAATGGATTAAAAAAATAGAAACAATTATCTAATGGATTAATTTGATAATCTTCAGCCAAGCAGCAATAAAACAGGATTTTGTCTTCACTTGTCTTTGTATTTTTTATGTAATTCTTTTTATTTTCAACAGCTTCATTATAATATTTTTCATTCATTTCAATTCCAACAACGGTAGCATTAAATAAGCTATTTATATAGAAATTTAATCTTCCTTTACCACATCCAAAATCAACTATTCGATCATTGCTTGAAAGTGTGTATTGTTTAAATAGTTGTTGTAAAGCGATATAGGGTGTTGGCTCATACCGGTGATAATGAAAGGATTCATTAAATCCTTTTTGCTCACCCTCTGTTTTTATATTAAGTAGGTTATCATAATACTTATCGTCCATTTTTCCACGACCATTCGAACTAATATTTTGTAAGTATCTTTATCATACCGTTTAAGAATGACCCAGTCTAACCTAAAAAAAGAACCGTCTTATTAAAACACGATTCTTTCCATTGAAAAATGATTTGTCAATTAAATAAGTAATGCCTTGTTGATTTCCACTACAGGATTCTCGCTTTCCATGGGGCATGAGCTGAGCCTCCTCGTACCTGCGGGGTCTTTAGCCTTCCTGCATCTCCCATAGGAGTCGAGTATCCTTTCGTTCCAATCATATTCATCTAAAAAAGTTATACTTTAAACCTATAATAAACATTCAGAGGAAATGTAATTAATATATTTAAAACTGCAAATAGCTTTGGTAAATCAACAAATAAAAAAGTCATATCTGTAACAAAAATTAGTAATTTTCAAACAAGGTCAATAATCATGAGAAATAGAGTAAAAGGATTGAAAAACCCAAAAATAAGTATCCTAAAATTGATATAAAAGAAAGGTCCCAACTTTTTATCAAAAACCAACTCTATATCAATGAAGTTCACGACTTTATCAATAAAATTCACTTAGCTTTCGGTATTGATTAATATATATTTAAACACGCATTAACTTAAACTTCTTACCCGCTCCAATATATTGTAATAATGATAGATCGTCTTCTATAATCTTCCCTATTACATTTACTTTCTCATCGCTTGGTAGATTAGTAAGCATTATTTGTAGTTCCCCCTCATATCTGCCATATAATTCGTTGTCAATTGTCACAGATCCAACTGAGCGGGTAATCGTATTTGCAGGTTTTAGACTATTTTCACCAAAGCTACCGTATAGTCTAGACTCCATTGATCGAATAACGTCGCGTGCAGGATCTTCTCGGTTCGTATGAACTTGCTCTACAATGGAAAGGATTTCTTCGTCTTGTGAATATGGTTTATATCTTAATTCCATATAGTTCTTCGTCTTTGAGAGTGCTTCCATCGTTTCTATTTTTATACTAATATCGCCAACCAAAACTTTATCTACGTAACAGTTTTGGTTTAAATCTAAATAAGCCAGTAGTGGGTCTACTCCGCGATGTTTTTCTAATGTTGGTAATCCTTTAAATAATGGTCCTCTAATTTCATCGTTTCCAGGAATAAATGCCATTGTTGTAATTCCGCAGCTTTTTAACCATTTATTTTTTTCAATTAAATAAGTTGTTGCTAATCCAGTTTCTGGGCGAGGATAGAAATTATGCCAAGCCTCTACATTTTCAGTTTGTAATCCATATTTAAGTAGTTCATCTAAAAATGCAGGTGTAAGTGTACTAGCATTAAGTGCAATCTTCATTTTCTTAGAAAGATCTGCTATTTGTACTTCTTTCAGTCCGTAGTCCACTCGCAAACCAGTAACTCCCCAATTTAGTAACTCACTAACGTTTGTATAATCTAAGCCTAAATGTGTAAGTGATTTTGCTGAAATATCTGCCATAAGCTCCATTTCATTTTCCTTTGCCTCTGTACCAAGTGTTTGAAGAAGTTTTTTATAAGTTGAAGGGTCATCTTCAGGAATGTGTAATGATGTGAAAATTGAATGAAATCCATTTTTTTTTGCCATTTCGATATATTTTTTATTCTTCTCAATATTTTTTTCAGATAAATAGATTGATATACCTAGCATAGTCTCTCTCCTTCTTCCTCTATAAAAAATCCTATTTGGTTATCATTTTAAACTTTCGAAATAAAAAGTCAATAAAACATAAAGAATAAACGAAACTTAATTTCATTTAAAATTAATATTGTTCTATTGGTCTATTAATTACCTAAAATAAAAAAAGAAAGGCAACATTAAGTTACCTTTCTCGTCATTATTATTTATAAACTACAATTGATCCAACTGATTTATCAGTAGATTGACCATTAACACGTACTTTTAATCCGTAGTGTCCGATGTTACGACCAGCATCTGGTAAGAATTCATTATTGTAGTCTTTGCTATCATTAAATAAAGAGATACCTTCTTGACTTGGAGATTTAAATGCTTCTCCTGTTGCATAAGAAATGTCATAACCTGATGTCGGATTTAATCCGAATGCTGCATCCGCAACATGGAAACGAGAACTTGCTTCAGCGCCATAGTTCCATAATAAATTAGTATCATCGTGAGCGTCAACAACACCTAAGAAACCATCACCTGGGTGGATACCTGTCCAGTTTTCTGTAAAGCTATCATCAACATACCATACTACTAAACCACCATCATAGCTTAATAGAGAGTTTCCACGTTTAATATGAGCTAAACCTTCGTCAGCACCTTTATGGTTACGCCATTCTAATAAGTAGTAATGATTTGCATATTTGTTTCCATCGAATTTTGAAAATCCTTTTAATGTGAATGGAGAAGTTGCATTTTCAGCACCATCATCAACAATTGTTGCACCGTCTGCTACTACTTTAATATTATCAGCAAAGAATCCAATGTTTGAAGTACCCCAGTCAGTTGCAGAACGTAAGCGAAGTTGAATTTTTTGACCTTTATATGCTGATAAATCAAAGCTTTGTGCTTCCCACCCATTTGATTTCCCAGTGAAACCAGGCATTGAATTTAAGATTGTTGGATATCCTTCAGCTACAACATCACTTCTAGTGTGGCTGTTACCTAATGATTTCCAAGTTGCACCATTATCAGTTGAAACTTGAACAAATGCGAAATCCCATTGTTCTTCCATATCGTACCAAGCATCAAAAGTTAATGTTGCTGAAGATTTACCAGTTAAATCTACAGAAGTAACCATGCTGTTATCCATTTCGTCTGCTTGTCCACCCCAATATTCATAAGTGCCAGCAGCTGGTTTATTGACTGGTAAAACTTTTTTCGGTAAATTCACTTGAATAGCTTGGTTGTTTTGTCCAAGTGGTGAATTTGCTTGATCTAATAAGAATTGAGTACCTTTTGTCGATACATCTTCCCAATTTACTACAGTTGGGTTAGTCCATTTTCCACCTAAAGTTGTTTGGAAATATGATTTTGCCCATGGAGAGAAACCAGTTGGCTCTGTTCCAGGAACTGTTCCAGCCCATGAACCTGCTGACATGATTGACCAATATTCAACAGCTTCCCCAGCACCTGAGTAGATAGTATCGTACTCATCTGGTAATCCTAAATCATGACCATATTCGTGTGCAAATACACCAGTTGCACCGTCTTCTGGCATCATTGTATAGTCATAGAATCCAGGTAACCCTTTACCAAGTCCATCTGGATCAACTAATTTAGCAGAACGGTGAGACCAAATTGCGTTGTCTCCTTGTGCTCCACCGCCAGCTTCTTGTCCCATACCTGAGTGGATGATTTGTAGGTGATCAACTAAACCATCTGGCTCCCAGTAGTTACCGTCTCCATCTAAATCATGTGGATCTTCTAAATCGTAATCTTGTAAAGGAACTCCTGCAGCTTTTGCAGCAGCATAAGCATCAATTACTAATTGTTTTGATCCACCTGGTGATACATTATCATGTCCAGTCTTAGAATCTTGACCATAAAATGCTGCAGTTCCTGGTACTTTTAACCATCCATATGCTTTACCATCAACTGTATATGTTCCACCAGATTGTTGTTCATAATATTGTTTTTGTGAAAGGAAAGTTTCTCCGTTTGGACCTTTCACACCATTTTTACCAAAAATCATATCTTCATAGTGTTGTTGAGTAAAATCTGGGTACCAGTTGTCTGTTTCATTCTTCTTAATACTGTTATGAGGAAGGTCAGAAAACTCTACCATTAACGTTAAAAGTTTCCCCTTCTTTTGAATACCAGGAGAAGCTGATTCTTTAACTGGATCCGGAGTACCTTTTAATTGACCATTTTTCTTACCGTTTCCGTGTAATAGGCCATTATTAAAATCTTTAAATTCACTATGTTTAGTAGCTTCCGCTTTCTTTACTTTACTAGCAATTGGATCTTTATCAGCTACTAGATCCGCTTGGCCTTTAACCTCTAAATAATTTTGTAACGCAGCTTGTTTCTCAGCTTTAGAAGCAGTTGCAGAAATGACTCCGCGTTTAACTAATGCCTCTAATAACTTTTCGTCATTAACTAATGATAAATCTAAAGTACTTTTTGAATGCTTAGCTAATGCACTATGTACTTTACTTAAGCTTTCAGATGATGCTGTTTTTAATGGAATTCCAGAAAATAAAGTTCCGGCAACCATTACTGATGCAAAACTAGTTACAACAAACTTGTTCAAAATAAATCCCCCTTTAATAATTTTCAAAGTACATTTTAATAATATTCTAAAAATTCTTATGATTACAGAGGGTTTTTTTCATCAAATACTAACAATTTTCACAATATTTTTACAAAAAATTTACATTACTACATAAAAACGTGACGAAATTCGTCAGTTTTTTTAACTTGCTTTTTGGCGAATCCTGTCTTTAGTCTTATTTTTTTCTTTCAATCTAGTTTTTAAAATTAGCACTTTAGCATTATTAAAATTTCATTAAAATTTAAATTTAAATTGTAAACCATGTAATTGTAACTAATTATTAAACTCCCCGCTTCATTTTTTGACATTTTCTTCCTTTTTCACTTAAGAAAAAAGAAGATAAGTCAAAAATTTACTTTTGCTCATCTTCCTCATTAAATTTTGCTTATCTTCTTAATTTACCCGCTTCTTCACTATACTCCTGAAGCCTACTAGATACTTTGTTACCGATTCGGTTAAAGCATATGACATATAAAGAATCGATTATATTTTGTTGTGCCATTTTAGAAGCTATACTTCCAATTCTTATATCTTGTTCCATATCCGGTGTACAAAGCTTGATATCGGCTTCTTTAAATAATGGAGACTTGCCAAGCTTAGTAATCGCAATGATCGTTGCTCCCTTTTTCTTAGCAAAACGAGCAAGCTCTAATACATCCTTTGTTTTCCCTGAATTAGAAACGGCAACAAAAATATCGCCTTCTTCCATATGCCCTACTAAAGTGATGACCATATGGAAGTCAGGAGACATAATGGCATGGTAGCCAATTTTCCCAAATTTATAGGCTCCGTCCATAGCTGACACAGCTGAACCGCCTACTCCATAAAATATAATCTTCTTAGCTTTTACAATTTCATCAGTTGCTTTTTCTAATTCTCTTTTATCTAAAGTTGATACCGTAGCTTCAATAGCGGCTTTATTTACATACGTTACTTTATTAAATAAATCATACGGTGTGTCCTTTTTATCCATTACAGAAAAATCATTAATATTCATTTCTGCTACAGTCAAATCTCGCACTAATGCTATTTTAAAGGCTTTAAAACTACCGATTCCTATTGTTTTACAAAATCTAACAACACTTGCTTCACTAGCTCCAGTATTGTTAGAAATATCTTTAGTCGTTAAGTTAGGGACAATTTCAGCATGATCCATTATATAAACAGCGATTTTCTTTTCGGCTTGCGTAAATCGATCCATATAATTTTCAATTTTTGATAAGATTGTTAAATGTTTCATTTACTAAACACCTTTCTGCTAAAAAACATACAAATTACTAATATTCTCTATTATGAACCAAATGTTTAGAAAATCATATTAATAACCAAATTAAAGTTGTTTTTTTAGTTCTTTCTACATTTAATATCTTGGTAAATATAAAAAGTGTAGGAAAATATATTCCCTACACTTTTCAGAGTGATTTTATAATTTATTTGTTCGGGAAGATCATCCTTTATCAGATTTGGATACCGCTTTTTTAGGTACTCTACCTGTGCTTTTAAGTAGTATCTATCTTCTTCTCCTGATTTAAATTTTGTTGGTCTACCTTTAAGTGGATTTGTAGCACTACCTCGTACATCAAATGGTTCGCCATATTTCCACTTCTTCATCCAAACTTTAAGTTGAGTGCAATGTCGAATTCCTAGTTCTTCCGCTAACACCCGTTAACTTTGGCAAACATCACTCATCACTGCATTTAATTTAAATTCTTCTGTATAACTTTTAAACTGTTGACCCTTTTTAGCCATATAAAAATCCCCTCTAAGTCACATTCATTTCTCCATGTTACCATGGAGTTTTTTTCGAATGTCTACCTAAAGGGGATAATATCAATCTCTGAGAGAAATCATGTGTTTTTCTTTATTTATAACCTTTTAGTCAATCTTTCTTTTTTTTCCTATATTTTTAATTAAAAAATATAGTACTACAATAAATAAAATAGTAATAATTGTTCCAGGTACTCCAAAACTACTTCCCATCAATTAACCCTCCTAAGGATTTACAGTAAAAGTCCCAGCTGTATGATTTACTGTTACTTCACACCATGTGCTTGCGTAAACTACAACAGCCGTATATTTTTTTGTAGCATTCAAAGTAGTATTTTTCCCACTTGTTGAAAGAGTCCCGTCATACACCTTGCCAACGCCTTTACTACCTACAATGCCATAAGCATTATGATACACAACTGTTTTAATAGAATTTACTTTAGTTGCTCCTGCTGTTGTTTGTGTTTTTACGTTTGCTCCAAAACTTTGATTTATAAAATTATTAATATCTTGAGATACATTACCACTAACTTTTACCGTAACACCGTTTACAGTTTTAGATTTACTTGCTGGAAAAGAAGCATAAGGTGTTATTTTTTGTACTCCTTGTTTTTCCGCATACATTTCAATAAAAACTTGATCTTCTAAATCAAAAGGTTCTCCGATATCATATTCTTTATCAATTTTTGAAAATCTTTCTATTTTCTGTTCTTCAGTTAAGTTTAAAAAAGTACTTTTAATATTTTCTTTTTGTTCATTAATACCTTGATTTTGAGTAGTGGTGTCTGTTTCTTCTGCAGATACCCGAGAAATGAAACTAAAAACCAGCAGTACTGATAAAATAGAATATAAAATTTTTTTTATATAAAAATCTCCTCACTTTCTATGTCAAAACTAACATAAAAACAGAGAAATTTTTCCAATAATTGTTACAAATTAGGGAACTATTGAAATCTCATCTATTTTGGAACTGAAATAGCTCAATCGATAACATGGACACCTTTTAATTTTAAAGCGATCGTTACTATCCACCGATCAGCATTGGGAACCATTTCAGTGCCTTCTAGCTTTCAAGAAAAAAATCTCACGTGAATGGATTCGTTACTTTTTTTGCTAATTACAGGGCAGTGAGAAAATTTCCTAACCGTTTAACACAACTTCTTTCTGCGTACCAACTATTTCTTTTTCTATAAATGAATCCTAATAATTTTTTAATGGAAACATAGCAATCCCTTTTTTTGATAAATGATAAATTTTACTTTTTTCTAAATTCTTAAGATCTTCCTCAATAACGACCTCTTTAATCCATTCTTCACGTTCAATGTGTTATTCCACATCAATCATATTCTCATAAAATTTACGATTTTTTGCGAGGTCTAAGTTCTCTTGGTAGTAGTACATAAAAACCCCCTTTATAATAATTTTCCGACAAAGGGTATTTTTTCTAAAATAATATGCTTAGTTCTATTGACTAAGTTATTTTTCAACACTCTGAAAAGTGTAGGAAAATATATTCCCTACACTTTTACTTTTTGATTATTTATTGTTGTACAGTAATTGTTTGTGGACTTACTGATACTTTAAATCCATCTTTACTAGATACATCCGCCGATATTGTATACGTACCATTTGGAACAGTTGCTTCTGGGGTCCAATTCAAGTGAATTTCATTTTTGTTTTGTACATCTAGTGAATCAATTACATTTCCGTTAGCATCTTTAATATAAATTTTCCAATTTACATTATTATTTGCAAATCCATTGATTCCTGCTGGCGTTTTACTATTTACATTTTTATTTGGATATACACTGAAGTAGCTAACAAGCATTCCTTCATTAATATAAGTAGGATCCCCCCAAACTGTATAACTTTGGTTTAGAGCATAGTCTACTCCTAATACTACGACACTCTTTGGCTCTTCTTTTACTAGAGTAGATGTTGCACCTTCAGGTAATGACTTATACTTACCGTTATACCAAATGACCGCACCAATATAACCACTTCCAACATCATCCGCTTTGAACGAGATTTCGTATTGGCCATCTTTAGGTGTTACTTTTATATCCGTAACAACTGGAGCAATTGAGTCAACATGCAATGGAAGTTTTACAATTTGTGGCTTCGCACCTTTATAATCAAGCGTTGTTTTGATTACATAGTTATAAACGCCATCCTTCACAACTTGTCCATTTTGATCTTTTAAATCCCAACCATATCCAGTATTCAAATAGTCTCTGTAAGACATAATGTTTTTACGGAATTTCCATGGCTTACCAGTATATTCACTAAAATCACCTAAATATTGGAGTAATTCACCTTTATCATTTTCTACGTACATTTCTGTTTTAGCTAAGTTACGAAGCACTGTAAATGATGGGTATACTTCTTTCAATGGAGTATTAGGTGACATTACAATTCGATCCATATTAAAACTTCCTGTTCTTGGATCATATCCTAATGGGAATACCCCTTCTGCTCCTATTTCATCATTCCAAAGTGTAGTATAACCTAAGAATGCATCTTTCTCATATGCTGCTGGATCAATGTTTTTTGGTTGATCCCATTTGCCATAATACCCCATGTAAGGAACTGATAACGGTACTGCTGAATCGCTATTTCTTCCTGAAGGAACTAGACGTACATATCCCTCAACAAATGAACCATCTTTTAAGCTTGATGGAAGTTGAATCTGAACATCAAGATTTTTTTCTTGTCCCGGTTTAATTTTTAATGTCTTTCCTTCTGTGCTTGTTACTTTTTCACCGTTTACAGTTGCCGTAGCCCCTTGGATACGCTCACTTTTTAATGTTAAATATTCTTTTGAATCTAATTTCCCATCATTGTCTAAGTCAAATTCTTTTGTTTCTCTACCATCTGTATATACATCTACATACACTTGATACTCTAAATCTTTTACATTCAGATTTTGAAGAGCTTCTGCATTTAATTTGAAGTGAATATTATTATTAACTTCTTTTAGTGCAACTGCTCCAGCTTGTTCAAGCGGAGTTTTCTCTCTTGTCACAAGTACAGGCGTTTTAATTGCATTTTGAATTTGCATTAAACCAGATCCTTGAATACGTGGAGAATACGGTACTTCATTATTCGTACTAGGATCTTGTACTAATTTAGAAGTGTTCATTAAAGCAATTTTCGCTTTTAACGCTGTACTCTCTGAATGTTTTAATCCTTTTTCATAAAGTGATTGTAAAACTAATGCTGAACCACCAGCAACATGTGGTGATGCCATTGATGTACCGCTCATAACCTCATAGCCATTACCTGGTACAGTTGAGTAAATATTTCCTCCTGGTGCAGATATTTCTGGTTTAAAGTCTAATGTATGTGGAGCTCCATATGAAGAAAAATATGACATCGTATTCTGATCTGGATTATCAACATATACCCCTTTAGATGGTTTCATTTTTACAACATAACCACTTTGTAACTTAGAAATTAATGCATTGCCAATCGCTTTACTTGTTGTAGCTGCTTCTACATTAAAATAAGGACTCCAATATACTAATGGATAGTCAACATCTGAATTAGCTGGAACAAGAATGATTGCTTTTGCGTTCTTTTTCTTCGCTTCAGATTGAATATAATTGTAAGTAGCATACTTTACATTTGGTTTTGCTACAACGATCTTTCCTGTTAAGTCTGGAAGATTTTTAAAGTCGGCAGTTTTACCTTCTCCAACATATACCATTTCATATGATTCTAATGGTGATAATACTTTTGATAGATTAAAGTTATATTGTGATTGGTCTTGGTATGGAAGCTGTATTCCATTTTCCTCTTTTAGCGTATTCATATGTATATTTGAATTTTCATATGAAGCCACAGATATCGCAAAAGGACTTACACCTGGTTCCCCAACTGTACCAATATCCGGATTTTCAGCATATGGTTTTAAAGAAGATTGCAGCAAATTATTTTGCGTACTATAAGCAGAGTTTCCACCTGCTACAACGACAAGCGTACCTTGCTCAGTCGCTTCACGGATCACCTTTTGAATCGGATCATCCACTTCACTAACAAATCCTGAATCAGTTCCTAAACTCATATTAATGACATCTGCTCCCATTGTTACCGCATGCTCAATCCCTGCAATGATGTCATCTTCATATGCACCATTTGCTGTATCAGAGAATACTTTTTCTGCTAGTAATTGTACACCTGGAGCAATACCTGCAACCCCATCATTTGAATCATCACCGTTTGCACCAACTGTACCAGCTACGTGCATACCGTGCTCATTTCCTGCTCCATGTGGAATGACATCTGTATCATGATCCGCCCAGTCATATCCAGTTGGAACTTTGTCACTATACCAAACGTCTCCTACACTTGTTTCAGCAAGTTTACTTTTAATGTTTTCTTGATTCCATTTTTCTTTTGCTTTTCCTTTTTCAGTGATTGTCATGTCTTTATGCGTATAGTCAATACCTGTATCGACTACGCCTACTAACAATCCTTCACCCTGATATCCGTAACTTTCCCATACTTTTTGAGCTTGTACTAATTCTTTACTTGCTCCCATTGTTGGTTGGAACTTTCTTGCAATATGTACATTCGTTACGCCTTCTGTTTGTTGAATTTCTTTTAAGTTACGATATTCTGTCTCTAAACTAAAACCATTAAAGCCTTCATAAAAGCGTTGATTTATTTTTGGTACAGATCTTGTTTTTGAAATCTTTGAGATGACTTGATCTTGCTTTTCTTTAAAACGTGCTTTTTTAGTTTGAGTAGAATCATCAGAAGTTGTTGGTTGCTCTACCTCAACGATTACACGTACTTTTTCATTTGGTTTATAAGCATGAGCATCATTTAAATCTTTATAGCCAAATGGGTCTACAGCTTTTTCCCCAGTTTGTTTTTTTTCTTCAGCAAAAATCTTTTGACCCTGCTTTGCAATCTCATCTAAACTTGGAGCTGGCACCTGATTTTCATTTGTTCCTTCAGCAAATCCAGTTGATGTAAATAACATTGAAGCTAAAGTTGTCGTTGCAAGGACTTTGTAAGGAAAGCTTTTTCTCTTTTTCATCTCTAATCTCCTCTACAGTAAACTTTAATGTTCTTAATCTATTAAAATAAAAATAGATTCAAGCCAAACTGATTTAAATAATTGCTAATGCTTTATTAAGAAACTTGATACTATATTAATTTTAATTACGTTATCCCTATAATCATATTGGGTTATTCAATCAGACTTTTGGCATATTCAATTTGGAGAGAACTGAAAGAGTTCAAGTAGAAAAAAAGTGGATTTTGACATATTCAGTCGAGGATGTTCGAAAAAAGTTTATTAACTCGGGAAAATTGCAATAATTAGGTTGAGACATTTTGGGGTTAAGTTAGTCTGTATTAGACAAAAGAAGCATTTAGACATTTTCAACCGACGTCTATTATTTTTTAAATAGGTAAAAATACTGTATTAATAGAAGTCAGAATAATCTGTCTTCACTACATTTACGACAAGTTTCTACTTATTTTTCACCTGAACAATGGTAAGGTTGGTGAGTTGATCTAAAATGGAGCATTTTTTTGAAAAAATTGTTTTTAAGTTTAAGAAGGAAGTTGGTTCTGCTATTTTAATTGCTGTTTCCCGTTTTTAATTGCGATTATAAGAATTTAATTGCCGTTTCCCGTTTTTAATTGTCATTCCATAAATTTAATTGCTATTCCACGATTTAATTGCGATACATCAATTTTCACTGCGATTTGCCTTTTTTAAGCCCCCCATGAGATTAATACAATTTCCCTTCTTAATTAAAACTCCACTATTATTTCTTCCCATTTCATAATAAAGTCAGAATTTTTCATACAATTAACAAATATTAGTTTGTTAAATTACCTTTTTTTGGATAGAATGGATTAGTAGGCTTTTAAAAGTCTTGAATACATAACATTAGGAGTGAAAAAAATGCCAATCGATGTTTATTTAAATTTTAATGGTAATACACGTGAAGCAGTTGAATTCTATGCGTCTGTATTTAACACTGAAACACCAAAAATTATGACTTTCGGTGAAGCACCCCCAAATCCAGAATACCCACTACCTGAAGAAGCGAAAAATTTAGTTATGCATACTAGACTGAACATTAGCGGTAGCAACGTTATGTTCTCTGATACTTTCCCTAATTTCCCTTTTAACCAAGGCAATAATATTTCTTTATCTTTTTTAAGTGAGGACTTAGAAGAACTTAGAACTGTCTTTTCTAAATTAAGTGATGGCGGTAAAGTAGAAATGGAACTTCAAGAAACTTTTTGGAGTAAAGCTTATGGTAGCCTAACAGATAAGTTCGGCATTCATTGGATGTTTAATCACGGTACTGGTGAATTTTAATTTATAAATAAAAAGGGAAATGAATCCTTCATTAATAGGGTTCATTTCCTTTTTTACAGATCACTACTACATTTCCTCATTTAAGGTAACTCTCATCTTTCTCCTCATTCTATATTTCTTTTCAATCAGAATATTTACTATATAATAAGGTATAATTCTAGTTCTCTAAAAGTAGGTGGAATTTTATGCAAATACTATTAAAACGGTTATCACAAAATAGAGAAAAACTTAGCCAGCTAGAAAAACAAGTATTGGATTATATTTTACAAAATACGGATTATATTACGAAGGTGAATCTTGATGAATTATCAAAAGAGCTTTATGTATCTACAGCAACAATTAGTAGAACATGCCAGCAATTAGGCTTTCGTGGGTTTCAAGATTTAAAATATACTCTTTCAATGGAAACAAATAAGATTCAAAGTCCAGTTTCTTCTACTTCCTATCTACTTAATACTCATATTGAGAGAATGAAAGAAGAAATGGAAAAAACATTGGAATATATTGATGAAGAAAAGATTAAGCTAGCTGCTAAATATCTAAACGAAAGTACACATGTTGAAATATTCGGAGTTGGTAATTCACTTCCCGCTTGTGTCGACACTTCTAGAAAACTCATGTTTGCAGGTAAGTTATGTAATGCGCGAACTGATTGGGACGAGCTACGTAGTGCAGCAAATAGTTTAACAGAAAATGATTTGGCCATACTAGTTTCATATAGTGGGGAGACTCTACATATGTTAGAATTTGCCCATATTTTAAAGAATAGGAACGTT
This sequence comes from Bacillus sp. FJAT-25509, assembly GCF_001420605.1. GTDB lineage: Bacteria > Bacillota > Bacilli > Bacillales > Bacillaceae_G > Gottfriedia. The sequence goes on along the minus strand of NZ_LJIZ01000008.1, from coordinate 152,201 downwards.
AAAACGATTGCCATAACTGGAAACCACTCGAATCGTTTACAAAAAGAAGTAAATTTATCTCTTCAAGCTTATATTACAAACACGTACTTTGGTGAGCTTGATATGACTTCAAGGTTTCCGTTAAGTATGGTATTAGATTTTATTATTATTGCTTATTTAAACGAAATGAAAATATGTTAGTACATTAAAGAGACAGAAGTAGTCTATTACTAGACCACCACTGACTCTTTTTATTTATGAATTTATTAATCTATTTAAAGTAAGCAATATACAAAAAATGTACACGCTTACATAAACGCCTCAAACGGTTGTTAAACGATTTTGCCGTGAGTATTCTTAAGACATAATAAAAAACGAAGGAGCTAAAAGCATGGCAAAGAAGAAGTCCGTTAAATCACAATTTTGGGAATTTTTTCAAGGGCTAGGTAAGACCTTTATGGTGCCCGTAGCATTACTAGCTTTTATGGGGCTTATATTAGGAATCGGAAGCTCATTTACTAGTCCAACAACAATCGAGACATTCCCATTTTTAGGAAATTCTGTACTCCAAGTATTTTTTAGCTTTATGTCCACTATTGGTGGATTTGCATTTTCATACTTACCCGTTTTATTTGCAATGGCAATTCCGTTTGGACTTGTACGATATGAAAAAGGTGTCGCTGCTTTCTCGGGATTTGTTGGTTACGTCATCATGCACTTATCAATTAATTTTTATTTAACAGAAACAAATCAATTAGTAGCGGCAGATAAAATGCGTCAAGCCGGTCAAGGTATGGTTATGGGCATTCAAACAATTGAAATGGGCGTATTAGGCGGAATCATCGCCGGTATAATTGTCTATTTATTACACAACCGCTTTTATAGTATTAAACTTCCAGATGCATTTGCATTTTTTGGTGGTGCTCGCTTTGTTCCAATCATAACGACACTTGCATTATCAGTAGTTGGGATCATTATTCCGATGATCTGGCCAGTTTTTGCAATTGCGATTACAGGAATCGGAAGTATAATTCAAAAATCTGGCGTTTTCGGACCATTTTTATTCGGTGCCGGTGAGCGTTTACTACTACCATTTGGTCTTCACCATATTTTAGTTGCAATGATTAGATTCACAGAAGCCGGTGGTACTGAAGTCGTTAACGGTCAAACGGTTTCAGGAGCTCTAAATATTTTCTATGCACAATTAAAAGCCGGTGCTCCGATCAGTCCATCAGCGACAGCTTTCTTATCTCAAGGAAAAATGCCAACATTCATGTTTGGTTTACCTGCAGTAGCACTTGCAATTTATGACTGCCCGTCCAGAAAATCGCAATAAAATTAAAGGACTATTAATCTCTGGTGTTATTGCAACTTTTGTAACCGGTATCACTGAACCGATCGAATTCTTATTCTTGTTCATTTCTCCACCTCTATATTTCATCCACGTTATTTTAACGGGACTAGGTTTTATGGTAATGGCTTTATTACACTTAACAATTGGTAACACAGACGGTGGAATATTAGACTTCATTATCTTTGGTGTTTTACAAGGAGTTAAAACAAAATGGTATCTCGTACCTGTAGTAGGAGCAATATGGTTTGCCGTATACTATTCAGTTTTCAGATATGCAATTTTAAAATTTAATTTAAAAACTCCTGGTAGAGAAGAAGTAACTGAGGATCAACAAAGTGAGGAACCAGTGGTTAAAGGTACAAATACTCAAGCTTTAAAAATTCTTACTGCTTTAGGTGGGAAAGAGAATATTCAATCACTAGATAACTGCATTACAAGATTAAGACTTGTTGTAGATAATATGAATATTGTTAATGAAAAAGTTTTAAAAGATTGTGGCGCACTTGGTGTCGTGAAATTAGACGAACACAATTTACAAGTTGTTATTGGACCACAAGTTGGTATTCTTAAAACACAATTAGAAAAATTATCATCTTAAATAAATTGGGGTTGTACGAAATGAAATACAAATTTGATCAGATAGTTGATCGGACCGGTACTTATTGTACACAGTGGGACTATATTGAAGATCGATTTGGAGTGCCAGATCTACTACCATTCTCGATTTCAGATACTGACTTTCAAAGTCCCGATGATATAGTACATACGTTAGAAAAGCGAATGAAACACGGTATATTTGGCTATACGCGATGGAATCATGCTGAATTTAAAGAAGCAATTATAGATTGGTTTCGCAATCGATTCTCTTGTGAAATAAAAGAAGATTGGATTGTTTATAGTCCAAGTGTCATTTATTCGATTTCAAAACTAATCGAATACTTGACAAATGTTGGTGATCACGTCGTTATCCAAACTCCGGCTTATGATGCTTTCTTTAAAGTCATTCAAGATAACAATCGTTTCATTTCTGACAATCAATTAATCTACGAAAATGGCAAGTACCGAATCAACTTTGAAGATTTAGAACAAAAACTATCTCACGAGCGTGCCAAGGTCCTTCTACTATGTAGTCCGCATAATCCAACAGGACGTGTTTGGACAAAGCATGAACTCGAAATAATTGTTGGCTTATGTAATAAATATAATATATTTATTATTTCAGATGAAATTCATATGGATATTGTACATGATCCTTATTCCCATAGTCCGATTATAAACTCTAGCAGTGACTTGAAAAATGTGTGTATATGCACTTCCGCGAGTAAAACGTTTAACACTCCCGGACTAGGCGGATCATATATAATTTTACCTAATGAAACGATAAAACAATCTTTTCTTCTATCATTGAAAAATCGAGATGGCCTTTCATCCGCAAGTATTTTTGGGACGTTAGCGACAATTGAAGCCTACAAAACTTGTGAAGAGTGGGTTGATGAATTGACCGAATATATTCATGATAATTTAAAAACAGTAGAAGATTTTATTAACGAACATCTTCCGAATCTTAAATTTACAGTGCCAGAATCAACATACCTTGCATGGATTGATATTACAGGGCTGCCTTTTTCTAGCGAACAGTTGCAACATGCACTTGTTCATCATGCGAAAGTAGCCATCATGCCTGGAGAGACATATGGTGAGGCTGGAAAAGGATTTATCCGCATGAATATCGGCTGTCCAAAGTCTAAGATTATTGAGGGATTAAATCGGCTAAAAAATGCAATAGATTACTTAGAAACTAAGAAATAGTTAATTTAATAAACCTCTAAAAGTAGAAGTTCAAAAAACTACTTTTAGAGGTTTATTCATTTGAAGAAAATAGTTAAAAATTGCTTATTCAAATTTGTAAACAAGTAGTTATTAATTAGTGAAGTAACATATATTCTATTAAATCGCTTTTTTTAGAATATAAATTGGGGAAGTGTTAGAATGAAGTCCACTAAAGCTGTTAAGTACTCATCGAACTGGTATGTCTTACTGTCATTTGCTGTACTTGCTGGTATTAGTCAAATGCTTTGGTTAAATTTTGCACCTCTAATTTCATATTTAAAATCACATTACGAAGTTTCTGAGTCAGATATTAATTGGTTATTAATTGTATTTCCATTAATCTATATTTTATTTTCAATTCACTCAGGTAAGGTAATTGATCGAGCTGGATATCGATTTAGTATTTTACTAGGTGGCATTTTCATGTCCGTTTTTTCTACTATTAGAATTTTCGATTCAAGCTTCTTATTTTTGCTAATTGGTCAAATAGGAATTGCGATTGGCCAGCCTTATACTTTAAATGCAATATCAAGTTTAGTAGTTGACTGGTTTCCTAAAAATAAACAAGCAACAGCCACTGGCATTGGCACAGTCGGTATGTTCATCGGTATGGCAGTAGCCTTAGCAGGGACACCGCTTCTTGTAGATCATTTTGGATTCCAACCAACATTAATCATCATGGCAATTTTAACAATTTTTGCAACACTCCTCTTCTTCTTCATCGGTCACCATAACTCAAAATTAAAACGAAATTCTAGTACTTCAGGAAGTTTTAGCACTACATTTAAATTATTGAAAAACAAGAATCTTTTACTATTAAACATCGTTTCTTTTTTAGGTTTAGGAGTCTTTAATGGATTAACATCCTGGCTTGAACAAATCTTAAAACCGTACGGAATTTCATCAGAACAAGCCGGAATTGTAGGTGGCACTTTAATAATAGGCGGTATTATTGGTTCAATTGTGATCCCGGTGTTTTCAGATAAAGTTGGTAAAAGAAAGCCCTTTTTATTAGTCACGATTATCGGCTCACTTCTATTAATCTATCCTGTTTGTACTTCAGGTAATTTTGCTTTTCTAATTGTAATAGGTAGCCTCCTTGGATTCATATTTTTACCAGCCTTTGCTTTGCTGCTGTCAGCTACGGAAGAGCTAGTTGGTGAAAAAGTTTCCGGTGAAGCAACAGGACTACTTTTGATGGCAGGGAATTTAGGTGCTGTAATTGTCATTGGGGTGATGCAGCTAATTAAAGGCGAGCAGTCAACGTGGATTCATTCAGTTTATTTCGTGCTAATTTTAATGCTGATTGGTTTTTTCCTTATGATTTTATTTAAGGAAAGTGCTTGTATTGTAGTGGATAACAAGAAAAATAATAACGAATATAAGTAAAAAAAGCATTGGAATTTATAAATTCCAATGCTTTTTTTAAAGTTATGATTTAAATTCAATTTTCTCCAAATATAAACCACCAGGATCCGCAAGATTACTCACTTGAGCACGATCCTTTAATTCAATTATTTTCGATATATTTTCAGCGTGTAATCTACCTGCTCCAACTTCAATTAGTGTCCCAACGATTTTCCTAACCATATTGTAAAGGAAACCATTTCCACTTATTCTTATTTGGATAAATCCGTCTTTCTCTTCGAAATCAATTGAATAAATTTCTCGTACCATTGATTTCTTCTTAGATTTTGCATTTGAGAATGCTGTAAAATCGTGTTCGCCTAAAAAGTACTCGGCTGCAGCCTTCATTTTTTTAAGATCTAGTTTCTCTTCTACATGCATACTGTATTTGCGCATAAATGGGTTCGTATATTCTTCATTCCAAATTTTATAGATGTACGTTTTAGCACTAGTATTATATCTTGAATGGAAACGGTCAGATTCAATTGAAACTTCCTTTATACTAATATCTTTAGGTAAATAACGATTTAAATAACTTTTAATTTCTATTTCAGGCATGTTCTCTTTTATTTTAAAATTAGCAACCTGTTCAAATGCATGTACACCTGCATCCGTTCGACTACTTCCAATAATTTCAATTTCTCTTCCTACCATTTCTGATATTACATTCTCGATTTTACCTTGAATTGTATTTTCACCATTACCAAGCCTTTGCCAGCCTTTATATCGGCCCCCATCATATTGAATGACTAATTTATAATTGTTCATCTCTTGCTCCTTATCTAACACTATGTATGTACTATTTTCCTCTTACGTTAAGATTTTAAAGTACTGATCTTTTTGTAATTCCTGCTCTTAACACTTTACCACTTTTTTATTACATATCCTATTTTTAGCCCATTCTAGATAAGTTCATAACTTTTTTCCTTTTTCACAAACTACTTTTAGTAGAAATGAGGCATTTTACATTATACTAATAGTAACAATTGTGATAGGAGTTTGACATGGTACTTGATGAGTTGGCATTAAAGATCATTAATGAAGTTAGAAAGTTAATACAAGAGGATATCATTATTATTAATACAGATGGCATCATTATAGCAAGTACAGACCCAGCACGAACTGGTACATTTCATGAAGGCTCATTAATTGCAATTAATGAAAGAAAAACGCTTACGATCACATCAGACGATGAAAATCGTTTAAATGGTGTAAAGGCTGGAATTAATCTTCCTATTTATTTTCAAAATGAAATAGTTGGAGTAATTGGAATCACAGGAAATCCCGAGCAAATTTCCCCTTTTGGAGAAATGCTTCGTAGGATGACAGAATTATTAATTAGAGAAAACTATTATACTGATCAAATTGATTTGCAACAAAGAACTTTAGAAGCATTTGTATTTGATTGGATTCAAGATATTGAGTGGGATGATTATTTTTATGAACGTTCTACTATGCTAACTATTGATTTAAATTATATTAGGCAGGTTATTATTTTTGAATGGGAAAATACCAATATGGTCCCAATCGATACAAGGCAACTAATAATTGATTTAGCAAATCGAAATAAAGATGACGTATTTGTTCGTTGGGGCAATAATCGAATTGTATTTTTGATGAAAATTGATGATTCGAATAAAGATATTCATCAACTACAAAGAATACATGATCTATATGAGATTATAAAAAGTCGATTAAACTCCCCCATTGCTGCGGGCGTTGGGCAACAAATCACTCCAAAACAATTACATAAATCATATCATCAAGCGGCTCGCGCATTAAAAGTAGCATTAAAAACAAGTTCAATTATTTTTGATGAAGATTTAACAATTGATTTAATTCTGCAGGAACTTTCGCAAGAGATTAAGAAAACATTTATAGAACGGACAATTGCGCCTATATTAAGTGAAGAGGATTTATTTATTACAATTAAAGAATATATAAATCAAAATCAATCCCTTAAAAATACCGCACAATCCTTACATATTCATATCAACACACTTCTATATCGCCTAGGTAAAATTACTGAATTAACGAAATTGAATCCGAAAGATATCCAAGATTTAGTTAAATTGTATATCGGAACATACCTACTAGATGATTCTACAAAAAAACACCGGTAAATGGTGTTTTTTCTGTATGTTCCTCTATAGTAAATTCATCTATTAACTCTTTATACTTGAATTAAGATAATGGGGGGAATTTATTTATGATTACAAATGACATTGCACAAAGTTTTATAGCAATTGTTGGAAAAGAAAATTATGATGATTCAAAAGTAGAGAGACTCGTATATTCTTATGACGCTACACCGAATTTGCAAGCTCTTCCGGATGCAGTCATTAGTCCTCGTTCGACTAAAGAAGTATCCGAAATCGTGAAAATCTGTAACGAAAATCACATTCCGATTGTCCCTAGAGGCTCTGGAACGAATTTATGCGGTGGTACTTGTCCAACAGATGGTGGTATCGTTATCTTATTTAAACACTTAAATAATATTCTTGAGATAGATGAAGAAAACTTAACTATTACAGTTCAGCCTGGTGTAGTCACTCTTGATATGATTAATACAATTGAAGAAAAAGGCTTATTTTATCCGCCAGATCCAAGCTCAATGAAAATTTCTACAATAGGTGGAAATATTAATGAAAATTCAGGTGGCTTACGTGGATTAAAATATGGTGTAACACGTGATTACGTCATTGCTCTTGAAATCGTATTAGCAAACGGAGACATTATTCGAACTGGTGGAAAGCTAGCAAAAGATGTTGCTGGATATGATTTTACTCGTTTATTTGTTGGTTCTGAAGGAACTTTAGGTATTATTACCGAGGCTACATTAAAGCTTATTCCAATGCCAGAAACGAAAAAAACAATGCTTGCATTATATGATAGCTTGGAAGATGCAGCCAAAACGGTTTCTAAAATTATCGCTAATAAAATTATCCCTACTTCCCTTGAATTTATGGATCAACCTACTCTAGAAGTAGTTGAAAATTTTGCACAGATTGGGCTACCGACCGATGTAAAAGCCGTTTTATTAATTGAGCAAGATGGTCCTAAGGAAGTTGTAGACAGAGATATCGAATTAATAAAATCAATATGTCAGCAAGAACAATGTATTTCAGTTAGTGTAGCTAAGTCTGAAGAAGAAGCAGTAGCATTACGAACGGCTAGACGCTCTGCTCTTTCAGCTCTTGCACAATTAAGACCAACAACAATTTTAGAGGATGCAACTGTCCCTCGTTCTAAAATTGCTGAAATGGTTTCAGCAATTAATGTGATTGCTGAAAAACATAATGTAAAAATTTGTACATTCGGTCATGCAGGCGATGGAAATCTACATCCTACTTGTCCTACCGATGCTCGTGATCACGAAGAAATGGAACGAGTAGAAATGGCATTTGCAGAGATATTTGAAAAAGCAATTGAACTTGGTGGCACGATTACAGGTGAACACGGTGTTGGAATCGTAAAAGCACCTTACCTTGAGTTAAAGCTTGGTAAAGAAGGAATTAACGCAATGCTCGCTGTCAAATCAGCTTTAGATCCGAATCATATAATGAACCCAGGCAAAGTCTTTGCAAAAGACAGTCGTAAAAGAATGGTGGTGTCAAAATGACAACACTTCAAGAACAACAAGCTATTGGTCTACAATTTAAAGAGCGTATGAACGAAGATGAGCTTTTAAACTGTATGCGATGCGGTTTTTGTTTACCGAGCTGTCCAACTTATATTGAATCCGGTCAAAAAGAATCACACTCACCACGTGGACGCATCGCTTTAATGAAAGCAGTAACGGACGGATTAATTGAACCAGATGAAGATGTGGAACGTACACTTGAGCTATGTCTTGGATGTCGTGCATGTGAGCCTGTTTGCCCTTCTGGTGTGAAATACGGTCATTTACTAGAAGAAGCTAGAGATATTATTGCTCAACACAAAAAACATTCACTTCCTGCACGAGCTGTTCGTAAAGTCGTATTTAAAGAACTTTTCCCGCATCAAAAACGTATGAGACTTGCAGTTGGTCTATTAGGCTTATATCAACGAACAGGCCTTCAAGTCGTAGCAAGAAAAGCTGGTATTATGAAGCTGATTCCAAACAATTTATCTGCAATGGAAAAGGTTTTACCTAAGGTCCCAACTATGAAACAAATGAAGTCACGCCCTGACTATTTGCCACCATTAAAAGAGAAAGTAAAGAAGGTTGCATTTTTCTCTGGATGTTTAATGGATACAATGTTCTTAGAAACAAACAATGCAACGATGAAGCTTTTACAATTGGCTGGTTGTGAAATTGTCATTCCAAAAGACCAGGCGTGTTGTGGTGCATTACATGGTCATAGTGGTGAAAAGTCGATTGCGAAAGATATGGCAAAGAAAAACATCGAAGCCTTCGAAAATCTCGGTGTAGATTATATCATTACAAATGCAGGTGGCTGTGGTGGTTTCCTAATTGACTATGATCATCTTCTTAAAGACGATCCAATTTGGAAAGATCGAGCTCTTTCGTTTAAAAATAAACTAAAAGATATTTCAGAAATTCTAGTAGAAGTTGAGTTTCATAATAAAGTAAAATTAAGTTTACCAGAACAAATCATTACGTATCAGGATTCATGCCATTTAAGAAATGTTATGAAAACCGCTTCCGCTCCAAGAACATTATTGAAGTCAATACAAAATGTATACTATCACGAAATGAAAGATGCAGATCGTTGCTGCGGCTCAGCTGGTATTTATAATATCGTCGAATCCGAAATGTCGATGCAAATACTAGATTACAAGATGAAGCAAGCAACAAAAACACAAGCTACTACAATTGTAACAGCTAACCCTGGATGCTTATTACAAATGAAGCTAGGTGTAGATCGAGAGAATCAATCAGAACAAGTGGAAGTTGTACACATTGTTGATTTACTTTTAAAAGCTGCTGAATATAAAGCAAATTAATTCTAAAAAAACACAAGGAACCTAATCCTTGTGTTTTTTACTGCCCTTCTATGCGTCATAATTTACACAATAAAAAGGCCAAGGAATAAATCCTTGGCTCTCATGGAAATATTAATGTTTTACAACAGTATATGTTGCAGCAGCACTAGTATTTCCTGCTTTATCTTTTGCAGTTACAGAAATGACTGTTCCTTTTTTCTGTGCTTTGATACTAACTGAATAAACTCCACTAGTGTTAGTTGTTGCAGATCCTAATACCGTAGAACCTTTCTTAACCGTCACAATTGAACCTTTTTCAGCTTTTCCAGTTACTTTTAAATCATTGTCGTCTACTTTATTAATTGTTGGTTTTCCTGGAGGAATTACATCAACGACAGTTACAGTAGTTGCCACACTTGTATTTCCTGCAGCATCTTTAGCTGTTACTGTTAATTTAGTGCCAGCTACTTGAACAGCGATTTTCGCTGTATATGTTCCAGAAGTTGTAGCCTTTACAGTCACTAGTGTTGTTGTCCCTCTTTTAATCGCAACAGTAGAACCAGCTTCCGCTTTACCTGTTACAACTACATCGTTATTATCAACTCTGTTAACAATTGGCTTTGCAGGCGCAATAACATCAACAACTTTTGTTGTCCCAGCAACACTCGTATTCCCAGCTGCATCTTTAGCATAAACACTTAAAGTTACTCCAGCTTTTTGAACAGGAATCTTAACCGAATAAGTTCCAGTTGATGTTGCTTTTGTAGGAGTTCCTAATACCGTACTACCGTTTTTAACTGTTACAGTAGAATTGGCTTCAGCCTTTCCAGTAACCACTAGATCATTATTATCAACTTTATTTACTGAAGGTTTAATTGGTGCTACATTGTCCTCAAATCCAGTCGCGATCACATATTGGTCATCTTCTGTATTATTGTCAATGTCTTGTTCTTGATCATTATCGTAAACTTCTACATAATATGTACCAGCTTTTGCCTGATATACTTGGTATTCAATCCCGTCTTCTTCCCAATTATCTAAATATTGTAATCTATTACTTTCAACATAACCTTTTTCCCAAGCTAAAAATGATAGATCAATATTAGTAGAATCAGTATAACCAGCTACATATAATAGTCCATCATTTGGTACGACTACTTTATGTAAATCATAATCATAATACTCATCTGTTGAAAGTAACTGGCCAATTAACGGTTTTTTGAAGGAAGTATTATCTGCAGTTGCAAACTCTTCATTTGGCTCTGTCTCAAAAATAAAATCATCGTCTGAACTTGTGGAATTACTAAGAATACCCATTTTATTAATGTTTTTTACTGAAAAAGACCGTGAGTATTTAATTTCGTTTCCAAGATGTTCAATCATATTCTTTGATAGATTGTACCCGTTTCCTTCTGCATGAGCAGTTGTGAAAGATAATGGTGAAGCTAATAAACCTAAAGTTGCTAAAGATAAAATACCCTTTTTCATCATAATGTTCTTTCCCCTCTTTTTCCGTTCGTTATAGTGAATCCTTTATTAGTATCCTTCAATAATTAGCTATGTGCAATAAAAATTTTGCACTATACTATTAAAACTTTATGACCACTAAACAGTTCCCTGGCCAAAGTGATTGGACAACACCAATCACAATAGCATTTTCGTTATTTCTGCCTTCCCAAGCAGCTTTCTAATCCTCCTTTGTATTTTTGATGTTAACCATATTCTACCAACTTACCCTTTCATTTTTTTGAGCACCTAACTGCCCATCATAATAACTCTCTTTAAAATAAAAAGCACAAGAAATATTGATTTCCTTGTGCTTTTTATTAAATTGCCTATTCTCTGTTTTATCCGTAAACCTACATTATTTACTTTTTTAAAGAAGAAATAGCCGTTCTTGTTTGATCGATATACTGAATTGTTTGATCGTACTCTTGTGTTGCGACAGCCATAAATAAAATATCGATGACATGTAGTTGAGCCATCCTTGATGACGTTGCTCCACTTCGAAATGTTGCTTCACGATGTGGAGAATTGAATAATTTAATGTCCGCTAAGTTTGATACAGAGTTCGAACCAAAGCCCGTGATACTAATAGTGTTAACACCGTTTTCCTTGGCAATTTGAACAGCTTTTTGAACCTCTAGTGTTTCTCCAGAAAATGAAATTCCTACTAAGACATCATTCTCCTCATGGTTCGCTATTTGAACAGCTAACAAATGCAAATCAGTAAATGCAGATGTATATTTTTTTATACGCAAGAACTTTTGTTGTGCATCTAAGGCAACTACCATTGAGCCACCTACTCCAAAGAAATATATATTTCTAGCTTTTGTTAAAGCTTGTACTGCTTCCTCTAAATCACTCACATTAATAATATCGCTAGTATCTTTAATTGCCTGAATATTGTTGTTCGTCATCTTTTTAATGATGGAAGCAGTTGATTCTCCTAAATTGATATCTCTTGACCCTACCTCTGTTGTCGTGATGATATCACCTGCAATTCGTAGCTTAAGTTCTTGAAAGCCTTTAAGGCCTAATGAGCGACATAATCTAATAATTGCAGAGTTACTTGTTTGACTTTTTTCTGCAAGTTCAAAAACTGTATATTGAATTGATTTTTCCGGGTTTTCAATTATATATTTAGCCGCCCTTCTCTCAGAAGGTGGAAGTTTATATAGCATTTCCTTTAACATGATTAAACCGCCATTTAGTGCATTCATTTAATCTACTCAACTCTCTCTTTATTAGTATAAAATGATGAATGATAAAAATCTTCAACCGGCATTTTTTTCTCTTTTAATCGTTTTCGCAATATGATTACAACCAAATTATAAAGTATAAAATAGAAAAGCAAAATCATATTTTAATATGAAATAGAAAGGCGACATCTAGTATCAAATGACTAGTTGTCGCCCTTTAATTAATTTTTTACTACTTTGGTAATAAAACCACTAGCTTTATTCAAACTGATTATTGCTTCATCATAATTCATTCCCGTTAATATCATAACAATTGCTATTTTCGTTTGATTATTTGCTTTTTGTAAGTAATTACTCGCCGTTTCATATTCACAGCCAGTCGCTTCAACAATTATCCTTTTCGCTCGATCAACTAGTTTACTATTCGTTAATTGAAGGTCTACCATGAGATTTTTATATACTTTTCCAATTCCAATCATTGAAGCCGTCGAAATCATATTACAAATTAACTTTTGAGATGTTCCAGCTTTTAATCTGGTAGAGCCTGTTAACACTTCTGGACCATTATCGACTTCAATTTTTTGGAAGGCAACCTCTCCAATTTTTGAACCTTTATTACATGCTACCGCTACAGTTTTTGCTCCAATCTCGTTTGCATACTTTAAAGCACCTATTACATAAGGCGTTCTACCCGATGCTGCAATACCGATCACGATATCATTTCTTGTAAGGGATATTCGTAATAAGTCTTCCTTACCTAGCTCTTCACTATCTTCGGCACCTTCAACAGCTTTAATAAAAGCTCTTTCACCGCCTGCAATTAATCCAATGACTTCACTAGGATTCGTTCCAAATGTAGGTGGGCATTCAACCGCATCCAGCAGACCAATTCTTCCGCTTGTACCAGCCCCTGCATAAATTAAACGTCCTCCGTTTTGAAATGCTTCAACAACTAGTTGAACTACCTTTGAAATCATCGGAATTTGTTCTCTAACTGCAAGAGCCACCTTTTGGTCCTCTTCATTCATTATATTTAAAAACTCATCGACGCTTAGTTGATCTAAGTTACTCGTACGCTTGTTTCTAATTTCGGTTGTTAAGTTCTCTAACATAATTTCACCTCGATCATTAGGCAGGATTTTTATTCTTTTGTTCTTCCTGCACTTCCTGTTTTTATCGCATTTAATTATTCCTTACGTGAATTTACTTCTTTCATAGCTAATAGATATCCTCCGAAGGTCGAAGAGATTTCGTCCGTATAAAATGTTACTTTTGGATAGTGCTCATGTATTGTTTGAATAAACGTTTTCTGAACGACTGGTATTCGACTTAGAATACTTCCTTTTGTTGCAACACGTGGCTCTTCTCGAAGATTTAACTTTTTTATGGCTTGGATCGTCGTTTTTCCAAGAAGTTGGCCAGCCCTATCTAGAACTGATAAGGCCATTAAATCACCCATATTGGCCATTTCAACTATAAATGGAACATGTGAAGCAATCTCGGCTTTTGTATTGTGATAAATGTATTTTTTAAGTTCTTCAGCTTCCTTTAAATGCAATTTTTCTAGCATTTTTAAAGATAAATAACTTAATGGAATACCTTCATCAGATTCCTGTGTAATCTTTTTAAAGATTTCCATGCAAATCCAATATCCGCTTCCTTCATCCCCTAGAAGATGACCCCATCCACCTGCCGTAACAGTCCGTTCTTTATGCATTCCGATACAAATTGAACCCGTACCAGCGATTGTTAAAACACCACTTTGTCCATTTAGTAATGCTGCATGTGCAATTTGTGCATCATTAACAATTTTAAAAGGGATACGAAAAGCACCATTTAGTGCCTTTTCTAAAGGACCTCGATCTTTCACTCCACCAATTCCAGCAATTCCTAAAAATAAGAACAAGCAATTCTCTTTTGATAAAGGGCTCAAGCAATTTTCAATTGCTTCTATAATATGATTAATTCCATCTTTTTCATTGATTAGTAAATTACTAAAACCAGAATATCCTTGACTAATAATTTCACCATCTAAATTATAAGCGATCGCCTCTGACTTAGTTCCTCCACCATCAAGACCTATAACATATTTCACTAAAACTGCCCCCTACCATCTTTCATCTATTCTATTACGATATGAATCGTACTATTTCTCGGCTAATTTTTTATGTAAACGAATGATATGCTCTATTAGCTTTTGTTCACTCATTGCAGTCATTAAATGATCTTGAGCATGGATCATTAATAGAGACTTTTCACATGGCTGACCATTTAATTCAGCTTGTATTAAAGTCGTTTGAGTTTTATGTGCATGACCAATTTCTTGGTGTGATTCTTCAATTAAGCGATCTGCTGTTTCAAAATCATTTTTTTCTGCAGCCTCTAATGCCTCGTAAGCTAGTGATCTTGCATTCCCACCATGTGATATAATTTCAAAAATTTCTTGCTCGTTAGTCATCATCATATTCATACTCCTTAAGTTTTGTTTTTCTATTTATCCTTATTGAATTACCAATTCTTCTTTATAAAATAATGGTAAGTATTCTTTATGAGCGTCTAAAAGTGCATCTAGTACATCCTTTGCAACTTCATCGCTTGGAACTAATGGATTAATTGTTAGTGCCAATAATGCCTTCCCATAAGATCCAGTAACAGCCGCCTCAGCTCCAACTCGTTCAAATGATTTAATCTGCTGAACTAATCCATTTATTTGAGGTGGTAATTCACCTACTGATATCGGAATTGGTCCTTGCTTTGTAACGATACAATTTACTTCTACAGCTGATTCATTCGGAATCCCTTGTATTGAACCATTATTTTGAACGTTTAATACTTGGATATCTTTTTTATCGTTATATATAGATGTAATTAAACTACAAGCGGCATCACTGTAATAAGCTCCACCTCGTTTTTCAAGTTGAGGTGGTTTAATAGCTAAATTCTCGTCTTTATATAATTCAAATAACTCATCTTCCAACTTCTTAACGACCTCTGCACGAGTAGTGCCCGTTTTAAAAGATTCTAATTCTTCATCTAATATATGTTTCGTTTTGTAATAGTAACGATGGTATGGACAAGGAAGTACACCTAATGACATAATAAATTCTTTTTGCCATGGTAATGGTGCGATATTTTTCATAGTCATTTGTATTTCAGGATTCGCTAATAACTCTAATACATGTTCAGTCACTTCTTTTCCATCTACATAAACATGAAGTCCATATACCATATGGTTTAATCCAGCGAAATCAATATGTACACGACTTAGATCTACTTCTAACAATTTAGCAATCGTCATTGTCATATTAATTGGTACATTACAAACTCCAATCACCTTTTTATGTTTACTATATCGAAGTAATGCTTCTGTAACCATTCCAGCAGGATTTGTGAAGTTAATTAGCCATGCATTCGGGCATAGTTGCTGCATTTCTTCAGCAATTTCAAGTAATACGGGTATTGTTCTTAGACCTTTAAATAGACCACCTGCACCGTTCGTTTCCTGACCAATCATCCCAAATTGCAAAGGGATACGTTCATCTTTAATTCGCGCCTCTAGTAATCCTACTCGCATTTGAGTCGTTACAAAATCAGCATCCTTTAGCGCTAACTTTCGGTCTAACGTTAAATGAATATCCATTGGTACTCCCGCTTCTTTAACCATTCGTTTAGCTAAGTTCCCAACGATTTCTAACTTTTCTTTGCCTGCTTCTATATCTACCAACCATAACTCACTCACTGGTAGCTCGTTATATCTTTTAATAAAGCCTTCTACTAATTCAGGCGTATAACTAGATCCGCCGCCTATTGTTACGATTTTAATTCCTTCTTTACTCATGATTGTCTCACCTCATAATAGTTTAAGTACCAAAAATAGTAGTGCATTTTTATAGTGGGAATAACAGAAAATAACTCATTAATGTGCAAACAGCGGTAGAAATTAAAATAAACTTTAGTGCTTGTCTTCTATTCTTGTATTTCCCTTCTAGCTTTAAGACGACAAAAGGTAAACCTATACTACAAGCAATACTATTCGCAATAAATAATGATGTTTGGTAGGCTAAGCCTATTTGTTGAATCAGAGGACAAAGTAATAAATTGATGATTATTACGAAGGAGAAAAAGATAATTGCGCTCTTATAATTAAACTTTATAAACCAACTAGATTCTTTCAATCTGATCACCCTTTAAATAAGTAATAAAGAAAGGTCGAACTGTTCTATAAAACAGTCCAACCTTTTCACTTTTATAAAGTAAGACTATTTTTTTCTGTTACAGTCGTTACATTTTCTTCTTGTGCAAGTTTATTGTCATAAACCTTAAAGAATGGTAAATACACAAAGAATGAAATTGCGATGTTAATAAACACCAGTACAATTGCTCTCCAGTCTCCACCAGTAGATAAATAAGCTCCAATTGGTGCAGGTAAAGTCCAAGGAACCATGATATAAGTAGGTCTTACAAAACCTGCAACTGTAGCAAAATATGATAATGTTGCTGTAATAAATGGTGTTAATACAAATGGAATAATTAAAATTGGATTTAATACGATTGGTGCACCGAAAATTACTGGTTCATTAATATTAAAGATACCAGGAATAATTGCTGATCTACCAACAGCTTTTGTATATTGTGACTTTGAGAAAAATAACATTGCTAATACTAGTCCAATTGTTGCTCCAGAGCCGCCAATCCAAATAAACCATTGAAAGAAAGTTTCAGGTGCTACGTGAGGAATAGTTTGTCCAGCTGCAACAGCTTCAGCATTTTTTGCTAAATATACTTCCCAAAGTGGTCTTGCCACTGTACCAACAATTGAGTCACCATGAATACCAAAAATCCAGAAAAATGTAATAAAGAATACCGGTACTAATACACCTCCAAGACTGTCTCCAGCACTAACTAAAGGAGAAATTGCTTTATCAACTAAACTATGTAAATCAATTTTAAACACAACAGTTACTAAAGTTAATACGAATACAACAAAAGCAACAGGAATTAATGATTCAAATGAACGTGCCACTGATGGTGGAACCGAATCTGGCATTCTAATTGTAATTTTCTTCTCTTTAAAGAATCTTAAAGATTCTACAGAAAAAATAGATGTACACATTGCTACGAATAATCCATGGCCACCCATATTGCCCATCGGTAATACCATTCCAACTTTATCAACTAGTTGAGGTGTTAAAGTTAAAAGGAATGCAGCAGCCGATAATTGAGCACCTGATAAAGGATCCATCTTGTAGTTTTTCGACAAGTTATATCCAATACCATAGGCTATATAGAGCGACATAATATACATAGTTAAACGATATGGAATTAAAATTTCAAAAACATGTTTTTTTGCCCAAAGTGAGATTGCCCACTTTTCTGGTAATGGAGGAAAAGCAATTATTAAGAATAGAGAACCAATAATAATAAAAGGTAGTGCAGAAATAACTCCATCACGAATTGAACGTAAATGTTTTTGTTCAGAAATCTTTGCCATTGGGCCAGAAAGCCTGTTTTCCATAAAATTAATAAAACTGTTCATAATTCTCCCCCTTTTTCATTTTAGATAACTATTAAAATTATTTTTTTGCAATCTCTTGTACTATTGTTAATAGTTTTGGTCCACCAAGTGGTGTATAAGCCATAGGAGGTATTACTTCACATGGAACATTTGCTACATCTGCTTCAGCTTTAAAGCTATCAAAACGATGACGAACTTGCGGTGCAACCATCGCTACGTCCCAACCGTTTTTAACTTCTTCACCAAACTCTTGAGTTCCCACTGCTTGTACTTCCATTTGGATACCGTTTTTTTCCGCTTCTTTTCTTAATGCATTCACAACAATCGCACTTGACATACCGCCTGCACATACAAATAATACCTTCATACTCTTATCCTCCTAATTTAAATTCGATAATATAAAAGATTCAAAAAACTGAAAACGTTTTCTATGAAGCTATTATATTCCCAATAAAATTAAATTTCAATTATTTGTTCGAAAAAATGAAATAAAATTTTAAAAAGATGTAAAAAAAAATTTCACATTTTTTTAAATAATCATCATTTAATTTTCCTTAAACTGAAATTTACTCCAAGGATGTAAGAAATCTAGTAGGAAAATTTCTTCCTCTGCAATACGTCCAACTACATTCGTTTTCCCTGAATTCTCCATATCCTGCAGTGCTATTTGCAATTCACCTTTATACTGTCCATACAATTCATTTTCTATTAAAAGATCTCCTCTACGAATATGTGGAGTATAAGTAGGTTTAAACTCTTCATCTCTATATTTAACGCGAGACTGAGTTGAACGTATTAAGTAATCCGATACATCCCCGCGGTAAAAATGAAACTCTTCTAAAACAATCTTTTTCTCTAAATCTGTAATTGAATCATGTAAGTCAATATTTAGAGTAAATAAGTCTTTTCCGTTCTGATTTAGCTCTGCAAGTTGTTTGAACTCTTCTTCAGATGCATATGCATTTGCGATAATGACATCATCAATTAAGTCCGAATAAAATAAATGTTTCGCTTGGGTTACGACTGATAAATTACGGTGCATCTCTAAAGTACAAAGACCTTCTGATACAGGCCATGGTCCGTATGTTGCAGCTTGTGAATTAATAAATGCTGCTGTACGAATACCATGCTTTTTAAATTCTTCACTACATTTTACAAAATGTGAATAGCTCAAACCTGCATAACGATGAGGATAAAAATTATGAGATCCGATTAAATTAGATTGATTTGGCTTATAGGCTAATATATTTTCTAGATATTTCGTAGCATTACTCATGTTAATTTCAATTTTTAAACCATATGGATTATAAGTCATAATGGACTCTTCATTCCCAGTAAATCCCATATCAAGTCTAATCCCATAAGCTCCTAAGTCAGCAAAAAATGATAAATCATTATATGAAATATTTAATGTGCCAAATACTCGAGGAGCAATATCAACAATTACTTCCATCTCTAAACTATTTGCATAATCAATTATTTCTTTAAACTCTTTTAATATCTGTTGCTTGTCACCATTAACCGATAATAAACAAGTAAAGATTCGTTTAAAACCATATTGATGAGCTAATTTAATATAAGCCTTATCTTTTTCAACAGTTGAATGCTCTGGATAAATTGAAATTCCTAATTTTTTCACGATTAATCCTCCTAGTATGGTATTGGTGTAATATTTCCTAAAACAACTAAACGATTTGCCTTTGTTGCTCCAGGTACATTACTTGGTAAACCGTTTAAAGTTTCATTTGCTAAAATCGCAAAGGCAATTGCTTCTTTTGCGTCCGAAGAAAAACCAATATCTTCTTGAACTAATACTTTTGAATCCACACCTAATAATTCTTGAAGCATGCGTAGTAGCGTCTTATTATGGCTACCTCCGCCACCTACAATTACTTCATCGATTGGATGGTCTGGTAAAATAAACTTTTTATAATTTTCAGCGATCGATTTTGCAGTAAACATCGTCATTGTAGTTACTAAATCAACCGGTGAAATATCACAAAACTCTTCCAAAATTTCATCAACAAACTGTGTACCAAATAACTCTCTTCCTGTTGTTTTAGGTATAGGTGCTAAAATATAAGGAATACTCATGCATCTTTCTAGTAATCTCTCATTTACATTACCTTTCGCAGCCAAATCTCCATTAACATCATATGGACTATTAAAATAACGCTTACAAATTTCATCAATAATCATATTACCTGGACCTGTATCAAAGGCTACCAAATCATCGATTGTAGAATTCCTTGGAATGATCGTAACATTACCGATCCCACCAATGTTTTGTAGTAAACGAGTTTTAGTCTTACTTTTATAAAGTAATAACTCTGAATGTGGAACTAAAGGCGCCCCATACCCGCCAGCTGCCATATCCATCACTCGAAAATTAGAAACAACTTTCGTGTTTGTTTCATATGCAATAACCGCTGGCTCCCCTAACTGCAATGTAGATTGAATGAAATTCCCAAGAGCTTCAGGCTGGTGATAAATCGTTTGACCATGCGACCCAATAAACTCAAGTTGATCTAATGAAAATTCGTTTTTACTACAAATTTCCTTTACTGCATCTGCAAAAGCATAGCCAAGCTTAAAGTTTAAACTACATAAATGCTGAGCGTTTGAAGAAACAAGTGTAATCGCATCTTGAATTTCTTTTAATAAACCTTCCTCAAGAGGAACTGTCATAAAATCAATCAATCTTACTTCTGTTTCAGTTCCACATCCAGTGATTTCTACTAAAGCTGCATCGATTCCATCTAAAGATGTACCTGACATTAATCCAACTGCATATCCCAATTCATTCACTCCTTCATATTTTTATTACTAATACCTTAAAACAGAATTTCAATTTTGTAAAAGAAAACAATGAAAGTTTATTTAGAATTTTTCAAAAAGCAATCTTTGATGTTTTTAAGAAATCTGTGAATAGAAAGGGATTTTTATAGACTTATTTAAACACCACACATCCCCCCATGATTCATTTCTTATCTAGAATAATAAATTGCTCCAATATGAATTATTACTCATTTAATCCTCTCCCGTAAAAATTATACTTAATAAAAAATCCATACAATATAATTTCTAAAAACCCATTCATTGCGTTGATAAATTAGGCATAATTATCTGAGACAAATTAGTAACTAGTAAAAAAGTATTGAATGAACAACAGAATAATTATACAATTCTTTACATAATCAAACAAAAATTCTATATAACAATAAGGAGAATCTAAGATGAAGCATTTAGAGACACAAATAGATGAATTAGCAGATCAATATTTTACTAGATTAATAGAGATACGTAGACATTTACATATGTATCCTGAATTAAGTAATCAAGAATTTCAAACAACGAATTTTATCAATCAAGAATTA
The DNA here is from genome assembly GCF_001420605.1 of Bacillus sp. FJAT-25509. Classification (GTDB taxonomy): domain Bacteria; phylum Bacillota; class Bacilli; order Bacillales; family Bacillaceae_G; genus Gottfriedia. Next base: position 131,105 of record NZ_LJIZ01000008.1, on the reverse strand, counting down.
GAAAAAGCTAATATCAAAAAAATACAGTTGAATAGTCAAACAGGAACTGCAGCCGAAATAAGTGGTAATCCAGGGCCGATTGTTGCACTCCGAGCTGATATTGATGCACTTCCAATTCAAGAAGAATCTGACTTACCATTTCGTTCAGCTGTAGATGGAATCGCTCATATGTGTGGACATGATGTTCATACTACTATTACACTCGGAGTTGGATTAATTTTACAGGAATTAAAACCCCTGATTCCCGGTACAGTTCGACTGATCTTTCAACCTGCTGAGGAATCTGAAGGAGGCGCTGCGGAAATGATTGCTGAAGGCTTACTTAACGATGTAAAAGCAATTATTGGTCTTCACAATATGCCGGATCTCCCAGTTGGTACGGTTGGGATTAAAGAAGGCTTCCTAATGGCAAGTGTTGATGATTTTGAAATTACGATTAAAGGAAAAGGCGGTCATGCAGCACTTCCTGAAAAAGCAATTGATCCGATTGTAATTGGCAGCGCAGTTGTCAACCTACTACAAACTCTAGTTAGCAGAACAATTTCTCCAAAAGAATCTGCTGTCATAACTGTTGGATCGTTTCAGTCTGGGAATACAAATAATGTGATCCCGGAATTTGCAGTCTTAAAAGGCACAGTTCGAACTTCAAATGAAACAATTCGAAAGCAAATTCAAGAAAACTTTCAAACACTAGTTCAAAACCTTGTACATTCACTTGGTGGAGAAGTAGAAATAGATTATCAAGTATTACTGCCACCAGTATTTAACCATTCGAAGGTTACTTCAGTAGTACGTGAAGCAGCAATCTCAATAGTCGGAGTAGAAAATGTTGTGACTGCAGAATCGACAATGGGCGGAGAAGATTTTTCATTCTATCAACAAAAAGTCCCTGGTTCTTATATATGGTTAGGCTCTGGCAATAAAGGAAAAGATATAACGTATGGATGGCATCACCCAAAATTTATGGTCGATGAAGACTCAATAAAAATTGGTGTAAAACTAATGGCCCGATCAGTATTAAAACTATTAACGGATACAACTCTTGATAAATAATAGACAAAAAGTGAACTCATTGATTAAACAATGTTTTCACTTTTTTTATTTTTAATATATTAGCTAAATTGATTAAAAAAGCTTTGAGGTAGGACCCAATTTACCCACTACCTTTTCCAACACTTCCTGCTAATATTTTAGGACACTTCTTAATATAATTACCTTGTAGAGTTTATAGGGGGGATTTTATGCCGGATTTTGTACAAACTGCCAATTTTGAGCATTCATTTTGGTTGCATGTGTTAAGAGATCATTCTCAATTTATATTAGATGCTTTACCGTCTAAACAAGAGGAAGAAATTAAGATTGCAAAACAATTTTACGTAATTTTTAATAATTTATTTACTAGTGTAAATAACAATGAAAATATGAACGAAATTACAATTCAAGCTGAAAAAAGTGCTTTAGCACTACGCGATTTTAAACTTTCACTGCTAACGAAACATATTACAGACGCTAATTTTATGATTCACTTAACACCTACATTTTTAAACCATATGGTTAATGAATTGGAAGAATATTTATTAGTACTAACCTACTTAAAACAAAATCAAACCCCACCGATCTTCAATGAACTTCATCATCATTTATTATGGGTGCTAGATGCGGCAGGTCACGCAGATGCCATTTATACTAATCTCGATGGTACAGAAAACATGCTAAGAAAGAAAAGTCACGAATTTACAAAGCATTTTGAACACTTCTATCTGAAAGCAGTAGAACTTACCGGATATTTACGTACTAAACTAAGTACATTTCCTGCATTAAAAAGAATGAATCAAGACGTTAAATTAGAAATCCAGCTATTTCAAATATTTCTAAAAGAAATTGAAGAATTAGATATTTCAAGCCAAATGTTGAGTAACTTTTCCCCTTTAATGGCAGATCATATGTACAGAGAAGAAATGTATTTCTTAAAAAAATTAGAAGAATCTTCATCCATAAATAATTAATTTTATAAAAATTAAAGCACTCTATTTAACACGCAAGAATGTGTGAAATAGAGTGCTCTTTTACTTTAAATTATTGTTTTATTGAAATCCAGTTATTTTTAATTACTTTTATGACTGCATTTAAGCGATCCGGAACGTCTAATTTCATTAAAATATTGGCAACGTGATTTTTGACTGTTTTATTCGAAATAAATAATTCCTTACCAATTTGGATATTCGAAAATCCCTTTACTAAAAGGTGAAGTATTTCGTATTCTCTATTTGTAAGTAACTCTTTTATATATGAATCATTGGGCGGCATAAAATGGATTGAATTATCCTTGAGAAACTTGTATTCTTTTATCAATTCATTTGTAAAGCGATTATCTACCATGAATTGTCCACCTTGTACTAGCTTAACAGTATTCACTAAATATGCCTCGTCAACATCTGTTAAACAAATACCTTTTACTCCTACATTCAATAAACGATCTATTTCATAAAAGTCTAAAGAGTTTTTAATGGTAATTATTTTCGAAGAATCATCATGTAACATAATACTTTTTGCATACTTTACCATTTCTTCTCCTGAAACTTGTGTTATAAGAATTGAATGACTTACTTCCTGGAAAGAAAAACTATCTTCTAAATTAATTTTAATAGCATTTATTTGATTAAATTCTAATATTGTACGAATACCCGCAACGAAAAGCGAATTTTCAACAAAAATAACAGTATTATTATTTCTTGGATGATTTTGAACTAATTTTGCTAACATTACTGCCACCTCCAATTTGCAATTTTTTTATAGCAACATTTGTATTGTACATATTTGAATTGATTAAATAAATTAAATATTTTTGAAATTAAAGTTAAGTACTTCTTAAACAAAAGATTATTGTTATTAAAATTTAAACTAAATCGTTAAAATAAAGGTTTCAAAAACTTACGGTCTTATATTATGATATCTATGTACACATATTTTTTTATTACTATAATTTTCTCCAGGAAAAATTTTACTTTGCAACGTTTCAACTTCTTGCTTTTTTAGTAAAAAACGATTAATGAACAAAATACAAGAATTATTTTAATAATATAAATTTAACTATGTACAAGATTTTCCAATAAAAAAGGTGTATTATTAAACTGTTTTCTTATCTTAACTGTTCCTTCATACCATATCCACAATATAATTTTATTAGCTCCTCTAAAATAATGAAATTACTAAATTTTGACCATCTATGTCCACTATCTTTTAAGTTTTTATGTTCTTAAGTTACTACATGTATTAGAATTTTTTATTATTAGGAGATTACTATGAATTTCGAACAATTAGAGTATATTGTTTATGTAGCAAGTGAAAAATCAATATCTAAAGCTGCCGAAAAGTTATATATCTCTACATCAGCTATAAGCCAGTCTATTTCACAACTAGAAAGAGAATTAAATATAACAATATTTAATCGTTCAAGGATAGGCACTACACCTACACCTGAAGGAAATATTGTAATATTGAAAGCAATAAATATATTATCGAATATTAAGCAGTTAAATGAGGAACTTTTTAACTTAAATATAAAAAAAGAAAAACAGTTAAAGATCGTTGCAGCAACAGCATTTTTTGATATTTTTCAAGAAGCAGTGACAAACTTCAATTTAGAAAATCCTCAAATCTCAATTGACGTTGAAGAAATGCTTCAAGAACAGCTACTAAAAAGTTTTAATCCAGATCGTTATGATGTTGGTTTCCTACCAATAGAGAAAGAAGAATTAGATAAATATCCAAAATTGGGTAAAAAGTTAATCAGTAGAGCAAGAGTAGGTATTGTAGTTGGAAAGAATTCTAAATTATTCAATTATGAATATGTAACACCTGCAGATTTAAATAATGAGAAAATAGTAATATTAAAAAATACAAAAAATGGCATAGTAAAAAAGTTTTCAAAATGTATTACTAATCATGTGATCTTAACGACAAATAATCCTAGACTACTATTAAACGTCGTTAAGGAAAGTGCTGGTTTTTCTTTTATTCATGAGTTTACAGTAAAAAACTACCCAACGTTTCGTAATGATGAACTCAAGGTAATACCGATTACTTATACTGACGAAACGAATTACATATATCAAGATATATGGGCTATTTATTCGCAGGAACATGGATTATCAAGTTCATCTAGTGAGATGATTAAACACATATTATTTCAGTTAAATAAATAATGAAAAGGAATAGGAACAATCTCTATAAGGCTTTCTATTCCTTTTTCATATTATTCATAAGTAACAAATGCAATCCGAACAAATATAATTTATAATAAATAAAAAGTTTTTATGATTTCTTTAGGAGGTGATCTATTATGACAAGTACTGTTAGTTTGTCAGATAAATCAGCATCCCATGCAAAGCCTAGATTTAGAAAGGCGATACTTTGCATGGGTAGGTTTTACTAATCGCCCAAGTAAGCAGTTCTGATTCAACGGCTTTGCACCTTATTTACTAAATAAGAATAAGGGGCTGGCAAAGATGGCATATATAAAAGCAACTGCTATTTTACCTGAAAAGTTATTATTGGAAATACAAAAGTACGTACAGGGAGAAACACTTTATATTCCAAAATCTGAAAAAGTTCACAAAAAATGGGGCTCACGTTCAGGTACAAGGAAGCTAATTGACAGCCGAAATAAAGCGATCAAAGAAGCATTTAAAAATGGTCAATCAATCGAGCAATTAGCAAAAGAATATTTTCTCTCAATCGAAACGATAAAAAAAATTGTATATACTAAATAAATAAAAAAAACACTGATATCTTCATCAGTGTTTTTTTATGGCAACTTTGTTTCTTACATAAACTCAACATATATAAATTCACTTTTTTGATGTAAATTAAAGATTAGGAGTGATATAAATGAAACCTTTTATTCGAACAGAACAATATAATTTTATTAAACATCAACTTCAAGTCTTAACAAATGGATATTCCACAGTAAATGATAAAGCTGTTTTAAATGCATTACATTCACTAGTTAACGACAAAATACTAAGTTTATTTCCTGAACTAACTGAAGATCAACAACTACTATTCAGTTCAATTAGTACAATTAAAAACTCTGATCAAGCGGATGTTTTACTGAACCGACTAAAGCCTTATATAATACCTTTTAAAGAAGTATCAGAACAATCCATCAAAAAGCTATTTCCTAAAGCAAAAAAATTAAAGCTTCCTTTATTACAAAATATTGATTTAGTTGAGACAACATATATTGGATGGGATGATTTAGGCTCTAATTCAAAGTTTATTGTCACATATTTAAATGACAAACTAATTGGCTTACAAGGTACTTTTAATCCTATGAAAAAAAGAGGCAACTGCACAATATGTAATAAATACGGAGACTTAGGGTTATTCATGACAAAAACAAAAGGAAAAATTGAAGGTACTTTTACACAAAGAGGAAATTACATTTGCAAGGATAGCCAAGTATGCAATCAAAATATTTTGTCGCTAGATAAACTGCATGATTTTATTATGTTAGTTAAACAGTGAACACTAAAAATCGCTTAGATCCATAAACCTAAGCGATTTTTCTATTATTTTTCATTTATTCTACGTTTGTATCTGTTGATTTCTTTTTAGAGAGAAACCAGCCACCTAAAGCGATTAAAAGCATGACTGACCAGAAAATCGTATTCCAGATTGGTCCTTCAACGAAATAATGTGAAATAATGTGTAGAGAAGGATGTGCCAAAGTATGCATTAATAGTTTAACCCCTACCCAACCTACTAAAAGCATTGCTGCTGTTTCTAGACTTGGACGTGTTGTCAGCAATTTAACAAAAATACCTGCCGCAAAACGAATGACGATTAAACCTGCAATTGCTCCAATTACAATGATTATAAATTTAGCTCCATCCATGCCACCTATATTACCCATTTTTGAATTAGGCAGATCGATTACTAGCGCTACTGCTGCTAAAATAGAATCAATCGCAAATGCTATATCTGCTAATGATATTTGAGCAACTGTCATACCAAAGCTTTTTCCCTTTTTTCCTTTATCACCATCATGCTTTTTAAATAAATGCTTTAATGCTATGAAGATTAAATACGCCGCTCCAATTGCTTGAACCTGCCATACATTAAAAAGAAATGAAATAATAAAAATGGCACCGATTCGAAAAATAAAAGCTAAAAGTAAACCAATATTTATTGCTTTCTTTTGTTGTTCCTCTGGTAAATGTTTTGCCATAACAGCAAGCACTAGTGCATTATCGGCCGATAATAAACCCTCTAATAAAATTAGAATAATTAGTACCCACCCGTACTCTAGTAATAAAGATAGCTCCATGTTTTCCCCCTATTTAATTTACTTTTAACCTTTTTTTAACCACTTTTTAATTATATTCTGTTTTTTATAAATTTCTTATCCAAATTTTTGAATATTCTAGTACAATTTTCACCATTTGTACTTTTATCACACTCAAGATAGTTGACTTAGTCAACTATCTTAGTTTATATTATTAGTAATCTAAAATTTCAGAATATTGAAGGGTGATAAAAATATGAATTATGTTGAAAAAATACGCAAATTTAACAGACATTATGCTAATGTATTGGGAAAAATTGATCAAGAAATCTATAATCACCCTTTTCCATTAACCGAAGCCAGAATCATTACAGAAATCAATGAAAACCACAGATGTACTGCCACAGATATTATTGAAAAACTCGGCATTGATCGTGGTTATTTAAGTCGCATTATTCAACGATTCGAAGACGACAACATCATTACAAAAATCAAATCTCCTGAAGATAAACGTCAATATACTCTTCATTTAACGGTAAAAGGAAACGAAATTTACAATAAATTAGTTAAAGATGCGAATATCGGAGTAGAAAGTATGATTCAAAGCCTTTCTACCCCTGAAGTAAAAGAGCTAGTAAAATCAATGGAAACAATTGAATCAATTTTCTCATTAAATCAGACACCTATTCCTGAAATTTCAATTCGACCATTTAAACCTGGCGATGTAGGTTATGTCGCTTATATTCATGGAAAGATTTATAGTACGACCTACCAATTTGGACATATATTTGAATATTATGTAATGAAAGGGTTAAGTGAATTTTTAATGAATTCTAACGGAGGAGAACTTTGGGTCGCAGAAGTAAATGGAGAAATCGTCGGATCAATTGCTATAACGAAGGCAAATGAGTCAGTAGCACAGCTTAGATGGTTTGTATTAGATGAAAAATACCAAGGATTAGGTATCGGTAAAAAGCTAATCGAAACAGCGCTCAACTTTTGTAAAGAAAATGAATTCGAACATGTATTTTTATGGACTGTAAGCACATTAGAGACCGCACGTTATCTTTACAAAAAATATAACTTTACTTTAACTGAAGAGAAACCTAACTTCGAATGGACTGGATCTGAGTTAATTGAGGAAAGATGGGATTTAGTGCTTTCATAAAAAAATAAGTCCTCTTTTAATTTATAGGATAGCTTATAGATTTTTAAGACGGAGAAAATAATGAAATACAAATTGATAAAGATTATAAAAATATTTCCAATCATTGCAGCGGTCATAACGGTAATATCTCTAGCTGGATATTTTACACTAGATTATTTATTTGGAGATATGTGCGGAAATGAAATAACCCATAAAGAAGTATCTCCTAAAGGCGATAAAGTGGCTTATATTTTCCAAAGAGATTGCGGTGCTACAACTGGATATTCGTATCATTTATCTATACTTGGTTCAGATCGGAAGTTACCGAATAAATCAGGAAATACATTTGTGTCAGACGATACATTTCTAATAAATTGGATCAACATGTAGACGGGATGAAAATTATATATAGAGGAGAATAAACAACGCTAGTTTTTCAAAAAAAAAGAGCATCGGTTTTGATGCTCTTTCAGACTGTTGACAAACGCTCGCTTTCTTCGTTACTTCGCCTGTCTGCGGTGCTCATTACCGTGTAAAGGTAACTCCGCTCCTCACCAGGCTTCGCGCCTCGAAAGACAAGCGCTTGCAATCAGTCTGAAAATCAAGCTTTTAGTACTTTGTCTACACATAACCTAAATAACTTTTAGTAATATACGTATAAACGATTTTCCCTTTTAGATTGTACTTATAAAATAAATTTGTAAGTGCAGTTCTATATGGCTCAAATTCTTTTTCCCCACGTAACGGAGAAAAAGAAGAAGATAAGTTTCTCCCTAAAAATCCTTCTAAATCCATTTCCAAATCATTTCTATAAACCATCGTTTCATAAATCCCGTTTTTAAAAAATTGGTTAGTAACATCTGGCGTGTCTTCTATTCCACCGCTAAACCCTTTAAACTTAGGACAAGTTTCTTTGCAAATCTCCTGCAGTTCAATCATTAAGGGACTTAATAAATCTTTACTATTCCAAACTAGAGATACTTTTGACTTCTCTTTTAAGATCCGTTTGCATTCTAACCGGAATTTTTCTTTATCAAACCAATGAAATGCTTGCGCTACTGTTATTAAATCAACACTATTAATTTTTAGAGAAGTATTTTCAGCTGTTGCATTAATTGACTTATATTGATCATATATCTTCAAAGTCTTCTCAGCGATCCCTCGCATATCATTATTTGGCTCAATTGCTAAAACATTTAACTTTTTTTCAAGTAAAAGTTTCGTTAAAATACCCGTACCCGAGCCAATGTCTGCAATAACACTCCCCTCACTTAAATGATTTTCTGAGAGTAAATAATTGATATATTCATTCGGATAACTGGGGCGAAACATCGAATATAGATCTGCTTTACCAGTAAAATTTTCAATCAATACAAAACACCTTCTTATTAAAAATGTTTTTTGTGTTAAATTTGATGAGCATGAAGTCTAGCAAAAATCCCATCTTCCTGTGATAGCAATTCTGTATGAGTACCATCTTCAGCAATTCCTTCTTCAGTGATTACTAAAATTCGATCTGCTTTTTTAATTGTGCCTAATCGATGGGCAATAACTAATGTTGTTCGATCTTTTGATAAATCATTTAATGCCTCTTGAATAATTGCTTCTGTCTCTGTATCTAATGCTGAAGTAGCTTCATCTAATATTAGGATTGGTGGATTTTTCAAAAACATTCTAGCAATTGCTAATCGTTGTTTTTGTCCCCCAGAAAGCTTTAATCCTCTTTCTCCAATTTGAGTTTCATAACCATCAGGTAATGAAGCAATTAAGTCAGTTAAGTGGGCTTTTCTAGCTGCTTCTTCTATTTCTTCATCTGTTGCATTTAACTTACCGTAAGCTATATTTTCTTTTAATGTACCTGTAAATAAAAAGACATCCTGTTGTACGATTCCGATATTTGATCGCAATGATTCTTTCGTCATGTTTCGAATATCAATTCCATCAATTGTAATCGCACCGTTTAAAACATCATAAAACCTTGGAATTAATGAACAAATTGTAGTTTTCCCAGCTCCTGAAGGACCTACAAAGGCAATTGTTTTACCAGCCTCAATAGAGAAGGAAAGATCATTTAAGATTCTACGTTTGTTTTCATAACCAAATGAAACATTTTTGAACTTAATATCCCCTATTAAATTAACTACTTCAATTGCATCAGGAGTATCTACAATGTCTGGCTCATTATCAATTAATTCAGTAAAACGTTTAAAGCCCGCCATACCCTTAGGATATAGTTCTAATAAAGCACTAATCTTATCAATTGGTTTAAATAAAATGTTTAAATATAAAATAAACGCTACTAATTCTCCATACGTTAAAATTTTCGTAAAACTTAACCAAGCTCCAAAAACTAGAATAACAAGTGTCATTAATCGAGTAGATACATAGATTCCTAATAAATTCATGCTCATTACTTTATAAGCTTTTAGTTTCGTTTTACGGAAGTATTGGTTATTTTTATTAAATCGTTTCATTTCATATTGTTCATTTGTAAACGATTGAACTACCCTTACGCCTGAAACACTATCTTCAACTTGCGCATTAACATTTGCAATATTTCCATACATTTTACTCCATGATTTATTCATTTTCATGTTTGAATATGAAATTAACCAAACTAAAAATGGAACGATTATGATTGCTACTAATGCAAGCTTCACATTAATTGCTAGCATAATCCAAAATGCACCGATGAAGGTCATAATTGCAATAAATAAATCCTCTGGACCATGGTGTGCTAATTCACCAATATCCATTAAATCATTTGTAATCCGGCTCATTATATGACCAGTCTTCGTATTATCAAAGAAACGAAAAGATTGACGTTGAACATGATTAAATAACTCACGACGCATATCAGTCTCAATATTAATACCAAGTTTATGGCCCCAATAATTCACAACAAATTGCATACCAGAACTTACTAAATAAAGTACTAAAAGTCCGATACTGATCGAGATAATTTTACTCCAGTTCCCTTCCGGCAGCAGTTTATCAATAAACCAAGACACTGCTAAAGGAAATCCAAGCTCCATTAACCCTACTAATATTGCACAGAAAAAGTCTATATAAAATAACTTTTTGTGCGGGCGATAATAACTAAAAAAGCGTTTAATCAAAATTCGGCACCTCTATTCTATTGATTAATCTAGTTCGTTAGATGTTAATACCTTACCATATGTGTTTTAAGTGTGCTATCATTTCAGAATTTTCCAATATAAGTTTAGTAGGAGATCCAAAACAAGATTTACGAGGAAGAAATACTTTTTTGTGAACTTAATTATGTTTTAGAGACTGCTATTAATATAGATAATTTTATTCATTCGCATAAATGGAATTCTATTTTTATTTATAAGAAAAAGTAGACATAAAAAAACTACTCGTTTAAGAGTAGTCATTACTTGTCTACATTCAAGATTTACTTAATGTATATCACTTTGAACTAGTAATCATAATTCATTAATTAGTACCAACTTTTATGATGAATAAATCATATCAGTTAAAATTGTGATTTTACTATAAGAGGCTATTCTACAATATAGAGGTTTCGTAGAAATTGAGAAATCCTTATCGAGTTAATGATTGGATATTCTAAAAAAGAAGAAATAACAGAAGAAGAGAAAACAATGATCAGCACTATTTAAGAACTGAAAAAAGCTAAATAAAATATTTCGTTCAATTAAGGCTAAACTTGTTCAGTTCAACTTGTCTATTTAATTAAAAATTTAATTTATTCTCCGTTGATATTAATTTCAAATTTTCAAGTTCCAAAGGACTTTCTAGATTATGAAGTAACTTCTTAAGAAATTGATTGGATATTTTTAGATAGTGATAAGCAGTAGTGATCTCATTTTTCTCTTCATAATATGCTATTATCATATCGAAATATTTTATCCCATTATTTAACACTACATTCTGTTCTCCCCTTGGAGGCACATGCTTTATTAAATATTTAACAAGCTTCTTTTTATTCCTAGTGGCTTCTAGATACAATATTTTAAGCTTAATATAATTTGAAGATTTATCGTCTTGAAAGTAATCCAATTCTGGTTTTAATAGTTCTAACGCCTTTTCATGTTGGTTATATTGGATAAGCATGTCTGCAATCGTTGAGATAGTCAAATAATAGGAATGTGTATATTTCTGCTTAAATTTAAGAGATTGAGAGAAAAAATCAAGTGCTGTTTCAACATTCCCCTGTCTTTGATGCAAATAGCCTAAATTATGCAGAGCCATTGCTTTCATGGTTATATCCTGTAGTAAATCAGCATCGCTTAAGATTAAATCAAGCATTTGTTCCGCTCTATTAAATTCACCAATGTAAATTAAATTAACAGCCATTATGATTTTGATATGCATAATCCGTAAGATGTTGTTCTTATCTTGAAAAACTGCTAATGCTTTATTTGCATAATCAATGGATAAAGAATACTGAAACATATGACCATGTGTTGTCGATCTATAGTAATAATAATCAGTAATTCTTTCACTATATTGTTCTGCTTGTTCTTCCAACTTGTTTAGAATATTGAGCGCTTGTGCGTATTTTTGTGTTCGGCCGTAATAAATGGCTTTGAGAAACCTCCATACAAATAGCTCATATGAAGAATACTTTGGTACATCCTTTTTCATTTTCAACGACTCTTCTTCAAATTCCGAATATCGATCCAAGTATAATAAATAACGAAGCATGTATAATTCATACAAATAGATGATCTCTATACATTGGACAAATTCTTTATGCTCCATTAGCTCGTCATATAATGTTGCTGCTTTTTCTTTATGAAGACGTTCCATTGCATCATAAAACAAATCAAGTTTCTGCTTTAAAAGTTGCGTTTTTTTAGTTTCTTCCTCCATTGAGATTTCCAATCTCTCGCATAGCTTTTGCAACGTTTTTATATTCGCTTCTTTGGAATTGTTTTCGATTTTACTCAAGTGAGTAGCAGAACAAATTCCATGGCAGAGTTGTTCCTGAGTCATATGTTGCTTCTTGCGATGATAATAAATGATTTTCCCGATAGACATAAAGCAACTCCCCCTTTTTAATCCAAATACAATCTAATAACATTATATATGTCATAATCTATATAAACATATATGATGTTTTATTTTTCAACCAAGGCATTTTATTTGAATTCAATATGCTATTTGTTTAATGCTTATAGAACGATTAAAGAAAAAAAGAAAAACTCTAACCAAACTCTAACCATTTTTTAGTGGTTAGAGTTTTATTTTTAATTTTTTTTTAATAAAAAAAGTATGATAATCTTCCTTTTTTCAAAAAATTTCCCAAGTTAGAAAACATACAATTTTTAATTATTAATGCTAGTTTATTTTGAGATAAAAAAGTATAAAGTACGAAAATTCTACTGTAATTTACAATATTTTTCCCAATTAACAGAATTTTCCCACTTGTATATAATGAAATAACTCCGGAGAACATCGATTAGCTAGTGGAACATAATAATTTTAGAATGATTACCTACTACCGTCTTCGTTTAGATAATCCAAAAAGCAATAATTTCATTTGGGCATACTGCACAAAGAAATAAAATTCCAGTCTTCCAATAGTTGAACCTGATTAAATTAAAAGGAAAATTTGGTAAATTACCTAGTATTTAGATAGGGGGGACAAAAAAAGTGCTTGAAGGAAAAATTATAAAATATTACAGAGAAAGTAAAGGGATGACTCAAAGTGAATTAGGAAATGGCATCTGTTCCAACACTCATTTAAGCAAAATTGAACGAGGTTTAACAGAAGTTTCGAAAGATTTAATAGAATTATTGTCTAATCGCTTAGGGATTGATTTAAAAGCAGAAATAGAATCATATGCTCAATCGGAGCTACTATTAAAATCATGGCATGAAGCAATTATTTTACGATTTGATTCAAAAGCAAAGCTTCTAAAAGAACAATTGGAGGAGATTCCTCTTTTACATATTCCAAAACTTTATCATCAATACTTACTTATTCTTACTAGATACTATTTATCTTTTGGTGAAGCAGATAAGGCCATTCCTATTATTGCAGAAATAGAAAATCAACTTGATGATTCCCCATATAATACAAATATGTTACTTCATATTAAAGGAATCTTAGAATTACATAAAGGGAACTACAATAATGCCATTGCTATTTTAAAAAGGTTTGACTTATCCCACTATTATAATCCAGAATTTTATTATCATTTGGCTATTGCATATCATTCCATCAATTCTAAAACACTGGCTTATTATTACGCGAATAAGGCACTACAATATTTTACTGAGGCTCGCAGTTTTTCTAGAATAATTGATTCAGAGATGCTAATGCTTATTCAAGTTGAACAAGATGACTTTTATAATCCTGAAAGTATCTTAAGCTATAAAAGATTAATCGAAATGGCTGAAAATTACGGTTTAGAGCGACAAAGGTCGATGATCATTCATAATTATGCATACTATCTACTTAGACATGGATATTTTATCGATGCTAGTGAATTATTTAAGAAGGCATTAGAGGGTCGAAATCCTCTCTCGGAAAACTATATCGGGTCATTGGAAGGTTATTTAAATGCATTAAGTCACCAAGTAGAAACACCTCAAGAAACACTCTTTGAGCTTGCTAAAAAAGGGCTGAAACTTGCAAAAAAGAGGAAAGACATAATTTTCATTCACTTCTTCCGCATGCATTTGTATAAACTTCAACATAGGAAAGAAAAATATTTCCACTACTTAGAGGCAAAAGTATATCCTTATTTAACCGAAACTGGATTGTCTTTATTGACAGAGCATTATCAAGTACAACTTTTTGATCATTACATGGAAAAAGGAGATATTGAAAAGGCAAATAAATTTGCTACTCCACTAGTTGACAAGCATAGGAGAGTGAATATGTTCGTTTAATTAATAATATGGTCAGGAGAGAGATCCTCCTGACCTGCTTCTTTTTAACTGGCTCCAAGTTCCGAAAACATTATAGGACACTGATGTAAAAGATAAACTTAGAAATAAGTCTTCATGATTGTACCGATTTCTCTTTGTCTACTTGATCATTTTCTTTAGGCTCCACGTTTTTATCATTCATTGATTTAGGTGAATAGTTTGTCTTATCCTGTGGATCTTCACTGTTACTCTCCATTCCCGAGAGCTTGTTTTGATCAAGAGGGACACTTATCATTTCATCAATATAATGATTTAATCCTAATAGATGATAGTGATGTTCCTTCTCCTCACAAGAAACTTTTTGTTTCATCGTTTTATTAAATGTTTCCCCTGGATGCAATAATAGGGGTTGATCTACTAGTTTAATAGGAATCATTATGTCTGAAATATTTTTAATAGAGATTTTTTGGGAAATCTCACATTTGCTTTGATAGATCACATCACCAGTGGAAATAGAAAGTAAATCTTTAGTTGTAGCGTTGGTTATTTCTCCACTTGCTCGAACCTCGTCCGTAAACCAAGCATATGTATTCAATTTACCAACAAATAGAAATAGGCAATAGATTAAAATAATGGAGTAAAAAACTAGCATGCGCTTACTTTTTCGCATATAACCTACTCCTATCAGAAAAGCAGTCGATTAACCGACTGCCCAACAACATTATTCACCTTCATACTTAGAACCTTCATCTACTTGCTTCGCTTGAACTTTTAAATCAGCTGAATATTTTACTCCTTGATAGTCATTATTTGCGGTTTCATCTAATTTAATGGCAAACATCATATCAATATACTCATCCGATTTCAATTTCCAAAATCCTTGGTTCGCACCATTTCCAAGCTGCCAATTTTTATTAGATACAGCTGTATAACCTGCTACACCTTCTTCTCCTACTAAACCTGTAACCGCACTTACGCCTGGTGCAATTTCGGATTCGTTACTAAATGTTTGAGATTGTACTACATTAGTCGTTCCATCAAATAATTTATCAAGCTTGATTTTCGCCGCTTTTTGAACATCACCTGTTGGCTTTTGCTTATATTTTATCGCAATATACCCAACTTTATATTTTTTTATATTAACGTCCTTATCCAATTTCTGATTTAGAGTAGCTTTAATATTTGTTGCTAGCGTTCCTGTATTATCGACCGTCATCCACTCCCCATACTTTAATTGGGAAGGAGCAAAATCAACGCCATCAATAACTTTTTCTGTAATATTTTGTCCATTATTTAGTTGTAATGTTCCGTTAACAATCTGACCAGCAGCATTTGTCTCTGAAGTAAACCAGGAATACGTTCCAAATCCCACAGATACAACAAGTGCTCCTACTAATGTCGTGCCTAATAATGCTCTTTTCACATTTTTCATAAATTTCTTCTCCCATGTAAATCACATTTTTTTGTAAAGGTCACTAATCTTGATTGTGTACCGAGGACTGATTTGCCTTTACCTACAAAAACATTATGTAAAGACAAATCCCCCCCGCCTTTTCCTAGATTAAAAATCCTTCTAGCTTTCTATTTTTTATTAGGCTCAAGACCTAACGTGCGTAAAATATCTTCTAACCCTTTTTTACCAAGCTTTTCTTGCGGCTTTGCATTTTTCTTCGCATTTTCTCCTATTTTCAAGAAGTTCTTTTCAATAAAACGAACATCTTTTTCATCTACTATGCCGTCCTGGTTGATGTCTTCTTTGTCATGTTTTTTACCGTATTGTGCTGCAACTTGAATTAGATCATTAATATCAATCACTTCATCCCCGTTTACATCGCCAGCAGGAAACTGATCTGTGTACGTTCGAAGGCTTACTCCCACTAGTTCTCCATCGACCTCTTTACTTAACTTAGCAGTTGTCTTACTAGTTAAATGCCCCGGAACTTCTACATAAATATCATAATCTTTAGTTGAAACTGGAATTCCATGAATCTCATATTGTCCCGATTTATCAATCGTTCCTACATATTCTTGGCCATTTCCTGCTTTTGCATAAACTTTGGCATGGATTTGGGTTTTGTTATTTGAATCTAATGCTTCCGGCTTAACGAATCCACGTACATTGGAATGTTTTGGGATGATGGAGAACTGCTCATTTGTGTATCCCGGTATCGTTGTTTCCTTCGTTTCTCCGACTTTCGTATACATAAATTTATTTACATTCATGCCTGCAAGTCCATCGTAGCTTTCATCATTAATGACTTTAAATGTCACATCAAGGAATGGGGTATCACCATCAAAGCCTTTAAAATCCTTTTGATTAAAGGATGCACCAACATTTACTGTTTTCGTCCATAAATCATCATTAATTGTCGGTTTATCTAGAGAAACATTTAGTTTGTGGTCATTTGCATATTTTTCAAAAGCTTTGTTTAGCACCACATCTCTAAATTCGTATAAACTTTTCGTATATTCAACTCCATATTTTCCGGAAACGAGCTTTTTCACATTATTGATACTTAATGTCATCGTAATTGTATCGCCTAGTTTTACTTTTTTCTTGTTGTAGCTTGGTAATACATACTCTGTTCCTTCTTTGACAAATGTATAATTATAGCCTAAAAGATTCCCAGCTGTTGCTAGATCAAATGGGTATAGTTTTAGATTTACAGGTGTTTCAACTTCTTCCGGTAATAATCCAAATTTGAAATCCCCGTTAGGTTGAATAGGCAGGATGCCTGTTGGCCATGCCGAATTTTGATAATAAAAGAGCCAATTTGCAGTTTGATCATAGTTAAGACCTTTTGACTTTAATAGATCAATCGTAGAGTCATATACATTACCATGTGCCCATAAAGCGTGGTAGCCGTCTTCATCCGTGTACATTGACTGATCCACTTCGTAGAAACCTGGCTTATAGTCCTTGAAAGTTAATTCCGGTGGCTTATTATCTACAATAATCACTTGATCATTCACATAAGTTTTTCCATCATTATCTTTAGCGATCATTTCAAATGTATAATCACCATCAGGCAAACTAATACGTTTATTAGCTATAGGATTCGCTGGGTCATTGGTAAATGGATAAACAGATCCTGTAAAAGCCCATAAAATATATTTTTCTGAATCTGGTTCAATGTTATCGACATTTATTAGTGAACCAAGAAAGCCAACAGGCTGACCCGTTTTTCCGTCCTTGATGATAATATCGATTGTTTTCATCGGGCTCTTCAATTTAAACATTGCATTTACGAATGGAGTTAAGTATGGATGAAATTTCGTTGTATCCGTTGCAACAGCCGGTCTATCTAATTCAGCATAGTCGATCCCTTTATCTGTGTAGCGAATCGAAAATGGTATTTGATAGTTTTCGGTTCCATCCTTTTCATTTACAAAATGAATATATCCTTCATATCTTCCTGGTTCAGCGTTCGTCGGAACATGGATGGATGGTTGAATTTCTTTTGATTGGCCAGCGGTTACCGTAATAGATGATGGTGTTGTCACCTTCACACCATTTTTCACTGCATCCTTCACATTTCCTTTTGCTGGTGAATATTCCACTTCCACTTTAAATTCTTTCGCTTCTTTCGCATCTCTGTTTTGAATCACTACTTTTCTGCTTTCATCTATATCCTTATCTTTTTGATAATGGCTGCCTAACGCCATTGAGCCTGTCTCTTCATCAATTTCAACAGTTTGGTTTCCATCCATATTTTCTGTTTTATCAATTACTTTAATGGATGTATTAGCATGAACCGCCTCGTACGTATCAATACGACCTGCCCCTACTTCATTTACTGAATACTTTTCTTTTAACTCATCTGCTGTATTCATCAAGGCTTCTTTCACTTCAAATGGTGTATATTCTGGATGCTCTTGTAAAATTAAAGCTGCTGACCCTGCAACATGAGGGGTCGCCATTGAAGTTCCTGACATACGTGTGTAGGCGATATCGTAATTTTCACCATCTCCAGGGTCATTCATATATTCTGGATAGGTTGAAAATACCGCCACTCCAGGTGCAACAATGTCTGGCTTAATATCATAGTTCTTCTCAACTGGTCCACGAGAGCTAAAGTCTGCTAAATGATCTCCTTCTGTATGCACACTGCTCATTTCTTCAAATGTAAAGGAGCCACTTTCCAGAGATTTTAAACGTTCCCCTTCTGCTTTTGTAAGTTGGAAGGTTGGAACATAACTAGCGCTTTCTCCCAAATAAGCTGGAATCTCTCCATCTACATTGTTGTATACAATGATCGCCTTAGCTCCCGCGTTCTTGGCATTACGAATCTTTTCATCAAACGCGATTTCTCCGCGTTGGATTAAAGCTAATTTTCCGTTTAAATCTTTTCCTGTAAAATCACTACTTTTTCCTAACCCCACATAGATAACTGGGAGAGATTTTCCTTTTAATTCATCTAACTTATCCGTAAAGTTCTTTCCTAGTAACTTCATTTCATTAAACTTCTCATTTCCCGCACTCGCGGAATACGTCGTAATCGTTTGTGAATAATCACTCGCTCCAACTGTTATGGCAAATGAAGATGTACCTGGCGAGCCAACTGTTTTTTCACCCGGCCCCGAATTTCCAGCTGCAACTACAGAAACTACTCCAGCAAGCATTGCATTATTAATAGCTACGGATGTTGGGGAAAGGGCATCATTAATACCTTCACCAAGAGATAAATTGATTACATCCATTCCATCTTTTACCGCTTTATCAATTCCGGCAATAACTGCATCTGTAGTACCTCCTCCATAAGGTCCTAACACACGATACACATAAAGATCAGCTTCTGGTGCGACTCCTTCCACTGCATGGTCAACATTATTTTTCTTTTCCGCAGCAATTGTTCCCGAAACGTGCGTCCCATGCGAAGTATAATAAGGTGCGCCAGAATAAGGGTCTATTTCAGGATAATTTGTTTTTTTCCAATCTTCATAGGTAGCTTCCATTGGATCATTGTCGTTGTCAACAAAATCATATCCACCTTTATATGCATCTTTTAAGTCGGGATGATGATAGTCGATTCCTGTATCAATTACCCCTACTTTGATGCCTTTCCCTGTGATTTTTTCTTTATGAAGCTTGTCCACGCCAATTTGGCTATTGCTATCTTCGGATCCTGACATTGCGGTTGACTTTAAATCTTGCGTTTCTTTCGGAAGAGCCAATTTTAGCTCCTTATTATTCCATACGCGTTTAACAATACCTGATTGAACCAAGGATTCAATCATATTACCCGGCATAGTTACCGCTACTCCGTTAAAGGCATTTTTATATTCTCTAGTAATCTTTGATTCATTTAAATTTTGACTGAATGTAGTTTTTGAACCTTTAAGTTTATTAAACTCTTTTTTAAATTGTTGATGAGATTCCTCTACTTTATTCTGTGCAGAGGATAGTACCATTCTTTTTCCTGAAGCCATTTGTTTCATCATTTCCACTTGTGCTGGTTCTTGCTTGAATTCTACAATGACATTTACCATTTCAGGACTGTTAACTTTAATATCTGGCGCGATAACAAACCCTGATCCTACTTCAATCTCCTTAAGTGCCTTTCTTTGTTCAACGCTTAAGTTGTTCAGTATTTCTTCGGCATTCGTAACCTTTGCCTTTTCCTGAGCCCTCGCCAACACATTAAAAGGAACACCCGAAGCTGCTACTAAACTAACGGTTAACGCAGAACCCAACAATACACGGCCAAATTTCCCTTTCTTCATTCCCTTTCGCTTCCTCCTTTATTTCCCTTTTTATTAGTGAACTAAGAAGTAATAATGTTTCTAGATGTCTTTATTCGATTACTTAGATTTGTTTTCTAAATTGGACGAATATTCACTCTACTCACATTGTAAATAGGCCATTATTTTTCGTAAATCGTGGTTTATTGGATCATCATAAAGCGGGCCCATTTTCCTGAAAATTTATAGGAAATATTTCTCATTTTTGTTTTCTTTTGATGCGATTCATGAAAAAAACGACTTTATACCTATAGTCTTTTTTCCTATTTAAAAATAACAAAAAGTGAAAAAACGATAACAATTACCCCAAAAAAGGGGTAATATCGTTAATTTTTGAAAGTATGAAAACGGTGTGGCAATATTCTTCAGTTTTAAAAAAAATAGCAAGAGCTTATAATAAGTGAAATAAGAGGGGTTATAAGAATATTCTGATATCAAATGAAGGTTGGGGAACTCATGATTAAAACTGTATCTAAAAGCATTTCTATTATTTTTCTGATTATTATTTTATTCGTCATATTATTTTTGCTTTACTTCACATTTCAATCAAAAAAACATCCAGAGAAAATGCCCTCCATTTTTGGAGTCAGCCCATTAACCGTGTTAACTAACAGTATGCACCCTTACATTAAAGCGGGTGACTTAGTCATTATTAAAAAGGCGAAGCCATCGGATGTAAAAGTAAATGATGTGATTACTTTTAGAGATTCACCTACAAAGTTTTTTACCCATCGTGTCGTCTCCATTAAACAAAATCAAGGAAAGATTGGATTTGTAACAAAAGGGGACAATAACAATACAGCAGATTCCAGTGTTGTCACCTCTAATAATCTCGTCGGTAAACTAATATTGAAGGTTCCGAAAGCTGGATATGTAGCAAAATTTGTTAGTGGACCAGTTGGATTTATTGTACTAATACTAATACCTGCTACCGGATACATTTGTTTAGAGGTTTTCGAAAGACTTTCTAGGGAAAAAACACAATCGTCTGGTATTTTCAAGGGGTAATTGGGTTTTATAAAACTTTATTTAAATCCACTGGAATCGATTGTCTAAAATAGTAATTATAAAAGCTGCCATTTTATAGTGGCAGCTTTTTAATTTGACAGCTAGTAGCTCTGCTTGATCACTCCGTTCAACCCCTGTCAATGATCGCTCTCTTTCGCTAGTCATTCAACTATAATCTCTCGAATTCTTTATCAGATTCATTAGCTGGCTGGACTAGTTAAGAACGACAACGGAATTAATAAAACTGTTTTTTTAAATCGTCTATCTTAATCATTAAACAAGTATAAAAGACAAATTGTCTCATATTTTAGTAAAGTATGTATTAATTCATTTACCACTTAAACTGTTCAAATGTCGAATTGTGCTCTTAAATATTTTGTAAATTCTAAATTGAATGTATTTTAATTTTAAGATTAGTGTGTTACGATTCAACTTGTGCGTTACTGGATATATTTACCATAAAGGGGGATAACTTGAATGTCGTGGTTTACAAAATGGGCCTTTAATAATAAAGCCGCCATTACCTTTTTATCAGTTCTCATTTTATTAATTGGAGTATTAAGTTATAAAAAGCTTCCAATGGAATTTCTACCTGCTGCAGATCAGCCAATTGTTTCTGTCATTGTTATGGGCCAAGGTACTGATTCGAAAACAATGGAGGATCAAGTAACTACTCCGATCGAAAGTGCTGTCTCTGGTGTGAAAGGTAAAAGTCATATTTATTCAAGCACAAGCAATGGTTTCTCAAAGATTGATGTATATTATGAATCAGGAACAAACATGAAGGACGCTAAACAAGAAGTCCAAGAATCTTTAAATAAAGTCACCCTACCTCAAAATGTTAGTAAACCTACAATTGTTCAATTAAACACTTCCATGATCCCTATCGCAGATGTTGCAATCACTTTTGAGGATGGATTAAGTCCGAATAATATTGATTTTGCAAACAAAAAAGTTATTCCATATTTCAAAGACATAAAAGGCGTAGCTGACGTTCAAACATACGGTACAGAAAAATCTTTTGTTTCTGTAAAAGTCGATAATACGAAGCTTGCGCAAAATAAAGTATCACTAGAAACTGTCATGGGTATTATTCGAGGCCAAAATTCTGCAGTTTCAGTTGGTGAAGGTATTATAAATGATAAAACTAGTAATATAAAAATTGTTGGGAATTTAGACAATATAGACAAAGTAAAGAGTCTTATGGTCGCTGATCATGTTAAATTAGCTGATATTGCAACTGTTGAAGTGAAAAAGCCAGCAAACAATCTAACAAGAATCAACGGAAAAGACGGATTATTATTAATCATCACAAAGGATAGTAATTCTAATGCTGTTAGTATTACAAAGGATGTAAGAGAAGCTACTAAACACTTAAATAAAAAATATAAAAATATGAATTCAGATGTAATGGTCGCAACATCAGATATGGTTAAAACTTCTGTACATGCAATGATTAAGGAAGTTTTACTTGGTGCATTATTTGCTACGATTGTCATCATGTTATTCTTAAGAAATGTACGTTCAACACTAATTACAATTGTTTCAATTCCTCTATCTTTATGTTTAACATTATTTTTACTTGCGGAGTCCGGCATTACACTTAATGTTTTAACACTTGGTGGAGTAGCTGTAGCAGTTGGACGATTAGTTGATGATAGTATTGTAGTTATTGAGAATATTTTTAGAAAAACTCAATCAGAGAAATTTTCGGTTCAAATGATTATTGACGCTACAAAAGAAGTCGGGAGTGCAATCACAGCCTCTACTTTAACGACTGTTGCAGTATTTTTACCAATAGGAATTATTAGCACGGGGCTTAAAGATTTCATGCTTCCATTTGCTTTAACTATTACTTACTCTTTATTAGCTTCATTATTTGTTGCATTGACGGTCGTTCCATTATTAAGTGCATTCTTCCTTAAAAAGGCTAAATTAAAAGCTCATAAGCCTTCAGTACGATATAAAAAAGTTCTCACATGGTCATTAAATCATAAATGGGTCATTTTAGTCGTTTCATTTTTATTATTTGTCGGCTCAATAGGTACTTATTTCGCTATGCCAAAAGGTGCGACAGATAATTCATCTTCAGACTTTGTTCAAACAACATTAACGTATCCAAGTGATACACCAGTTGAAAAAGTAAAGGAAAACACGCTTAAACTAGAAAAGTATATTCTTGAACAAAAAGGAATAAAAGGAGTTTACACTCAATTAGGTAGTACAGCTGATGCTGCAAAATATGGGGATGTCCGCTCTTCTACCCAAGCAATCTATTTAATTACACTAGACAATAAAAAACTTACTGATCAAGTCGTAAAAAAAATCAATACGCAAAAATCTAACTATGCGGATGCAGAATTAAGTACAATGGCATCTAGTTTATTTGGAGGATCTAAAACTCAAATTACAATTGATGTGGTCGGAAATAATTTAAATGATTTAGAGAATACCGCAAGTGAAATTAAAAATAAAATAAAAAATATTGATGGAGTTAAAAAGGTAACAACAAATGAGGAAGACAAAAAAACGGTTTACTCGTTAGAGGTTGACCCTTCCAAAGGTAATGCTGAACAACTATCGCAACAGTTATTTGTTATGTTGAATCGAACTCCACTTGGAACAGTTACAATTGATCAACAACCGACTGATGTATATCTTGAACCAATATTAGAACCTAAAACTCCTGACGATATTAAATCAGTACCGATTATGACTAAAACTGGAATGATTCCGGTATCGTCAGTAGCTACACTAAAAGTAGAGGAAAAGTCTACGAATCTATATCATAAAGACGGCGATCCATATTTAAGTATATCCGCTGAAGTAAAGCCGGATAAACTTTCAAAAATTAATGCAGATTTAAATAAAGTTATTTTTGGAGATAAAAAATCAAAAGGTATGAAAATTGCCGATGGCGTAAATGTTTACATTGGTGGTGCTCTTGCACAACAATCACAAGATTTCTCAGATCTATATATGATCATGCTTGTCTCAATCGGCTTAGTATTCCTAATCATGATTATTACATTTAAAACATTCCGTGCACCAATTGCTATACTATGTTCTTTACCTTTAGCAGCGATTGGAGCTGTGCTAGGATTGATTATAAGTCGCATATCAGTTGAACCAACAGCACTATTAGGAGCACTGATGCTCATCGGAATTGTCGTAACAAACGCAATCGTATTACTAGACCGAGTAAAACAAAAAGAAAAACAAATGATTCTACGTGAAGCAATTATTGATGCTGCGGTAACTCGAATTCGGCCAATTCTCATGACGGCTGTTGCTACAATTTGTGCAATGCTACCACTACTATTCAAAAAAGCCGAAACCGGTAGTCTTGTATCACAAAGCCTTGCAGTTGTAGTAATTGGCGGATTAACTGTTTCAACATTATTAACACTAATTGTCATCCCTGTCATTTATGAGTTACTTTATTTTAGAAAATCTAGAAAACAACGTAGAAAGCAAGATACTAGTAAGCCAGTAAGTTTGTAAATAAATGCGGGATGTCTTAGTAGTATTGAGACATCCCATTTTTTTGGATAGAGATCAATCACGAACACTTTAAGGAATCGGCTTAATTCAAATAAAAATAAAAAACACAAGGAAAATGAACTAACCTTGTGTTTCTTCTTTATATCCCCATCAACTGCCTGGAGGTTTTGGATCGTCTTGCTTCTTATTGGATGCGTAAATTTCATTGTTTGAAGAGTGATGAATTTGAATAGTATTTATTCCTACATTCACCAGCACAGTGATGATTAAGGAGAGAGCGATAATTTTAATCATTTTTTTCATCTGATAACCCCTTTATTATGTGTCTTCTTCATTTGATGTAAACTGATTTGTAAATACTTGTTAGCTAAAAGTGGGTCTCCTTGATCTTGGTAATACTCGGCGATTCGTTCACTATATTCATAAACCTTCATTCGATTACCATGTTTCTCCATGATTGGTAAGCCGTCTTCCATTAAATATTGGATTAATGCTTTCTCTTCATTTTTTGCTTCAAAATATAATACGCGTAATTTCACATATTCTAATTTTGTTTTTTCTTCAAATAACTCTAGTTCATGTTCTAGCATATTCACAACTTGTTCATTTTTTTGTAGCTTTAGCAAATGAGAAGCAATATTCCCTAATGTAAGATAATAACTCTCGGTATTTTTCTCAATTAACGCTAGTGATTTATAATAACACTCCAGCGCTTTTTCTGAGAGGTTTTTAGCGCCATACAAGTAACCCAAATTATGCCATGCCATTTCGACAATTGTTGTGTTTTGAATTAATTCTGCATCATCTAGTATTTCTTTTAATAAATTTTCTGCTCTTTCGTATTCGCCAGTTTCAGTTAAATGAATTGATAAAATTGTTTTTACATCTAACGTTCGTATAATGTTATTCCTTTGTTTAAAAACCTCTAATGCTTTATTACCAAAATAAATTGCTAATGCTGATTGTCCTAATCTACAATGCATTAATGATTTTAAATAATAATATTCTGTTATTTCATCTCGATACTGTTTCCTTAAATCCTTTACTTCATCTAAAAAATTCAAAGATTTAATAAAATTATTCCTTTTATGATTAAAAATTGCATTTAATACATTCCAAACAAATAATTCAAATTCAGAAAACATCCTTACATTTTGACTCATTTTTTCAATCATTTGCTCTGCTAATTCGAGTTGATTTAAAAACAAAATATACCTTAACATGTACAATTCATATACATAAAGTAGTTCCGTATATAGAACAAACTCCCTATATTTCCTTAGATCTAAATAGAGCGCATCTGCTTTTTTATGATGAAGTCGTTCAATTGAGTCATAGAACTCATGTAATTTTATTTTAATATGATTAACTTTATTTTTTTCATCCTCAACTGATATACCTAACTTCATACACAATAAGTTTAAAGTTTCGATATTAACCTCTTTTGAGTTGTTCTCAATCTTACTTAAATGAGAAATTGAACAAATTCCATCACAGAGTTGCTCTTGTGTCATCTGTTGTTTTTTTCGATGGTAATTAATAATTTTTCCAATTTTCATAGGTATTTTCCTTAAATATTATTTTAATATTGTTAATATTCATTATAGTGTAAAACTACTCCTATTTCATCTTACATTTTTTCCCATGATTATAAAACTCTAATTATATATTTATACAAAAAAAAGCATAGAGTCCCATTCCGACTCTATGCTAATAAATCAAATTAGCCTATAATAATTCAATCCCTTTTGGTAGTTTAACAGCAGATAAAATTAGCGTCTCCTTTACTCGATCTTTAGCATAAGAAGAATTGTTTAGTATCTCATGATCAAGATAACCAGGATGACACATGACTTCAACAGATTGACCGTCCTGAACCCGCGTTAAAATCTTATCAAAATAGTCATCCGTTACGCCTTCTCCATAGAAATCATGAAGAAAAACATCTGTAAAAGGAGCAATCCCTTGTAAAGCATTTTCAGAAATGCGTCTAGCACATAAATTATATTTTTGAGCTAACTTCTGTACGACTGGTAAAAATTCAGGAACAGTATGAACATGGTGGTGGCTATCAAAATGAGTTGGTTTCAGTCCCGATTCTAAGAATTTTTCTATTTGTGCAGTCCATTCTCTTTCCAATTCATCTAGTAATATATTTTTATTTTCAAAGAATTCATGTCTACTTTTAAAGTTACCCTTTTCATTAACAAGTGTTGGAACATTATTTAAAAGTGGCTTTCCACAAGTTAAAACAAGATGTATTCCAACTTGAAGGCTTGGATTTTCTTTTGCTAGCTCTACCGCATGACTTACGCCGGGCATATTCATCATCATCGTAGCTGAGTTAACAACTCCATTTTTATGTGCATCAATTATTCCATAATTAATTCCCCTTGAATAACCAAAATCGTCTGCATTAACAATTAATTTAATCATTTAACCTTCACCTCTTTAAAAAATTGAGGTAAATATTTTTTATGTGCTTCTAGCATTTCATCAACAATTTGTTTAGCAACTTGATCAGATGCAACTAACGGGTTAATCGTTAACGCTAGAATTGCCAGTTCATAATCACCTGTTACCGCTGCTTCACAAGCTACTCTTTCAAATGATTTGATTTGTTGAACGAGCCCTCTTACAGAAACCGGTAGATCCCCCATTACGATTGGTTTTGGCCCATCCTTTGTAATGACACAACTAACCTCAACTGCTGAGTCGTTTGGAATACTAGCAATCGAACCATTATTCATCGTATTAACTGGTTGAATATCACCTTTATCATTATAAATAGAAGAAATTAAACGAACGGCTGCATCACTATAATAAGCTCCCCCTCGTTTTTCGAGCTGAGGTGGTTTGATTGATAGATTTGGATCTTTATAAAGTTCAAAAAGATCATCTTCTAATTTTTTAACAACTTCAGCACGGGTCCCTACAGTTTCGGCATTTTTAATATCTTTATCAACCATTTCACGAGTTTTATAATAATAGTTATGATATGGACATGGTAGTGCGTTTAAAGCACGGAGAAACTCAGGTTCCCATCCATATCCTTGAATATTTTTAACAAAACTAGAGTTTTCCGGATTCGTTAATAATTCAATTACTTGATCTTTTACACTTTCGCCGTCAACAAATACATCTAACCCATAAACCATATGATTTAATCCAGCAAAATCAATCCGTACGCGTGAATGCTCAACCTTTAATAATTTGGCAATTCCCATTTCCATTCCAATTGGGACATTACATAAGCCAACTACTTTTCGGTGGTCGGTGTAACGAAGTACCGCCTCGGTAACCATACCAGCAGGATTCGTAAAATTAACTAACCACGCATTTGGACAAAGATCTCTCATATCTTTTACAATATCTAAAATTACTGGAATTGTTCGCAAACCTTTAAATAATCCTCCTGGTCCATTTGTTTCTTGACCAAGTACCCCGTATTTTAAAGGAATTCTTTCATCTTTTGCCCTCGCATCTAACAAACCAACACGAAATTGGGTTGTAACAAAATCGGCATCTTTAAGCGCCTCTTTTCGATCAAGAGTCAAATGAACTTCTACCGGAAGACCTGCCTTTTCAAACATTCGTCTTGCTAATTGACCAACAATCTCTAATTTCTCCTTGCCCTCTTCAACATCTACTAGCCAGAGCTCTCGTAAAGGAAGCTCATTGTACCGCTTAATAAAACCTTCTACTAACTCTGGAGTATAACTTGATCCCCCACCAATTGTCGCAATTTTGATAGTTTTACTCATGCTATGTAACCGTTGCCAAAAAATTATAAAAATCCAAGTATCTACTATTTTTATAGATTTTGTTTACTTCCCTGTTCTACGTGTCCGATTTTGCCGAAGCTACTCTCGTTTGGTATAACACTCCAAGGGCGTAAATTCGGATACAACGAATCCTACATATCAGTAATGACGTCTAAGTGTCAGATTACTAATTTATATCGTGACAAGTTGATCGCTGCGTTTAGATCTCGATCTATTCCATGACCGCATTCACATTTAAAATATCGGTCTGATAGTTTTAAATCATTTTTCTTATTTCCACAACTTGAACACGTTTTAGAAGATGGGTACCATTTATCAGCTTCAACAAATTCAATCCCATATTTTTCACATTTATATTGAATTTGGCGTTTGAATTTACATAAACACTGCTTCGCGATTGCTTTTGACAGGTGCTTATTCTTCATCATTCCTTTGATATTTAAAGTTTCCATTACGATGTGAAATGGTTTGGTTTTCACGATTTCGCTCGTGGATTGATGAAGATGGTCTATTCTGATATTTGACAACCTTCTATATAATAGTTGTATCTTCTTTTCGATTTTTATAATGTTGCTTGTTTTGACGTAACGGTCTCCCTCCTTATTCATTTTATATTTACGAGAAACTTGACGATGCAACCTACGCAGGCGTTTCTCTAACCTTCTAACAGTGCTTGTTTTGTTAATATTTTTCTTTTTGATGCCATCTGAACAAACTGCTAATTCTTTTATCCCTACGTCAATACCAAGTGAGACTTCAGTCATTTCAACTACTGGTTTTAATTCTTCCATTCCTATAGATATATACCAGTATTTCCCGTCATTACTAATTCTAGGATTATAGTATTTTTCATCTGATATAATTTCAGAAGTTACAACCCAACCGACTTTTTCAATCAACACTTTCTTTCCTTTTACTTTTAACTTCACATTATCATTATAAAAAGATGGTTTTGATTTTCTTCTACTTTTGAATTTTGGTTTATCAGCTAACCCTTTAAAGAACTTTTTATACGCATTACAAAGATCTTTTATCGCTTGCTTTGTAATATTATTCGATACTTTATACAACCAAGAAAATTCTTCAGTTTGTTTTAATCTAGTTAATTCTTTTCTTAACATACTATCAGAAATAAATTTCCCACCTGTTTTAAAATTTTCTTTCTGCTTAGCCAATGCCCAATTATATGCCCATCGTGCTGTACCAACTGATTTCCATAATTGTATTTCTTGTTCTTTAGTTGGCTTTAATCTCACTTTCTTCGCAAGTATCATTGTTTTGAACCATTTTCTATGAGTTTGTTCAGTCTCCTTATCTTTTGGGCAAATCCACCTTTCAAATATAATTTCAAATTAATCACCTCATGTAAATTTAAACACAATAGGTGAATTTGATTTAGAACAAATTGTGATATTTTTATAAACTTGTATCAATTTAAATTACCTGTTGTAACCTCCCTTTATTGATTGCTTACTTCTTGCCGCAGTTCAATTATCTCCCTTGCTAAATCTTTAAGCGTCATTGCTGTCATTAAATGATCTTGTGCATGAATTAATAGAATTGGTGTATCAAAATCTTCTCCACCAGCCTCTGCCTGAATCAATTGAGTTTGAAAGCGATGTGCTTGACTAAACTCGCGATCTGCCTCTGAAAGCTTCTCAAAAGCTAGTTCAAAATTCTTTTCTTTTGCTGCATAGATTCCCTCCATTGAAAGACTTCTAGCATTTCCACTATGCAAGATTAACTGAAAGGAAAGGTTGTACAATTCTTCTTTTGTCACTAGAATCACACCCTTTACAAGAATTTAAGAAAACAATACCAAGAGCTTGCCCATAGGCAAGCTTCCAGTGTGTTTACGCAGAATCAAAACTTTTGTAATCTGACTGATTGAAAGCGAGCTCTTTCCAATAGTTTGGGAGCCTGCTAGTTAGCAAGCCCCTTTATGCATTTCTTATTTTGGTGCGCCTTGTTCAGTTTGTAAGTTTTGTTTATCCCACATTCTAAAGAATGGGAAGTAAATTAAAAATGCTATAACAAGATTAATCAATTGCATTGCAGAACCTCTCCAGTTACCTCCAGTTGCTAGCCAACCGCCGATAATTGGTGGAGTCGTCCAAGGAATAGCAATACCATGTGTTTTTGGAGCAAATCCCGTTTTCATTCCTATATATGTGGTTACAACAAGAACTAATGGAGTTAGAATAAATGGAACTAAAAGCAGTGGATTCATTACAACAGGCGCACCGAATGTAATTGGTTCATTAATATTAAAGATACCAGGTCCAATTGATAGCCTTCCTAGTTGTTTTGCATGCTGACTCTTTGCAAATAATAGCATCATAAGAGCAAAACAAATTGTTGCACCAGAACCACCCATGTAGACGAAGATATCAAAGAATTGTTGTGTAACGACATTTGGCATTGCATGATGAGATTGCAGGGCTAAACGGTTTGCATCAGTTGCAGCTAACCATACTGGGCCCATTACACCACCAACAATTGCCGCACCGTGTAAACCAACTGACCATAATAACTGAATTAATAATACAGCAATTAACGCGCCAGCTAATGACCCACCAAGTCTACTAAGTGGATCTTGTAATAGATCTCCAACGACATTGTGTAGAGTTTCATAGTGTGTATTTTCAATTAATAAACGAATAATCCATACTAGGAGAATAACTAAAAATGCAGGGAATAAAGCAACGAATGATTTACTTACACTAGGTGGTACGCCATCTGGCATCTTAATTACGAAGTTCCTTTGAATTACCCATCTATAAACTTCAGTTGAGAATAATGCAATAATAATAGCAACAAACAGACCTTTACTACCTAAAAATGCCATAGGAAGTACGCCGCCTACTTTAATAGCAGCAGTTGCTCCATCTGGAGTAAACATTGTGAAGTATGGTGTTGATAAAATAAATGAGGCAATCGAGATCGCACCAGCATTCAATGCATCTACTTTGTAATGTTCAGCGAGTCGATATGCAATACCAAATCCTGCAATGAGCGCCATTATATCAAATGAAGCACTTACAGGATAAAGAAGTTTTGTTTGCCAAGCTGCACCGAATGTTTTTGCCATAAAATCTGGATATCCGTCAAACGGTAAGAAGCCTAAAATTAAGAAAATAGAACCGACAATAATAAGAGGCAGTGTTAAAATAATTCCATCACGTAATGCTTGCAAGTGTCTTTGACCTGCAATTTTACCAGCAACAGGCATTACTTTCTCTTCTAACATTTGAGTAAAGTTGGCCATCACAAATCACCCCTATATGAAATTATGAACCTATTAAATCGATTGCAAATTTCAGGACCTCTGCTCCTTTACACATCCCGTAATGAACCGGATTGATGGCATCAACTGGTATTCCTTTTTGTAAACCTTCTTTTTTTAATTGTGGGAGTAGGTACCTTACTTGGGGACCTACAAGTAATACATCTGCTTGATCAAGATGATTTTTAACATCATTAGCACCCACTGCCCAAATCCTTGCATCGATTCCTTCAGATTTTGCAGCAGCTTCCATTTTTGTAACTAATAAACTTGTAGACATACCGGCAGCACAACATAATAATATGTTCATTTAATCCCCCTTTCTCTCTAAAGGAAACGCTTACAAGACAATTAAACTTCTACTAACAAGCAGAATCTACCCCTTACCTCTCTCCCTCTAGAATTTTAATCTCAAGAAATATATATTCGCCATTTTGGACATTAGGACAAATATAAAAAATATTTTTTTGCTACTTGAATTCTATAAATTCCTACTCCTAAAGTCGCTTAAAATAAAGCTTTGTACAAGCCTAAAGTATGATATCTTGTCAGACTTAACGGACAGGATTATGTATGTAAACGATCTGAAAAAAGTCTCGTATTTGTAATAAATAATGCATGTATTTTGAACTGAAATGCTAGTTTGGTATTCCTACTATTATTAAATCTAGTAAAAAAGGAAATGGTTATAGCTTATTTCATTTTTCTTTTTTTATCTTCATTATTATTGGGAGAATCTTTAAAGTAAATAGAGGACTTAAGTTACATACTTAAGTCCTCAGAGTGTTGAAATATAAAATGGTCAGTAGGAAAACGGACATTAAATAACATTTATTAATGATGAAATTATCATTTTTCGGGTGATTTATTATAGGTTTTAAAATTTAAAATGTTTGAGCAATTTGATGATTCCAATAACGCTAGTAAGTTTTTTTGAATTCAATTGAATAGTTTATTAATTAATGTTCGATATTATTTGACCTACAATCTGATTAATAAACAACTGATAGGATACTTTAAGTAAAGGCTATTTGAATTGGTTTTATTGGTGACTTTTTTTGGTGAATAAGTTGATTGGAACGGAGGGGTGCTCGACTCCTATGGGATTAGCGGGAAGGCTGAGACCCCGCAGGAACGAACGTGACGAGGAGGCTCAGGTCTCGCCCCATGGAAAGCGAGCATCCTGTAGTGGAAATCAACATCACTCTACTCCTTTACGAAAATTTGGTAATTTAATTGACAAGGCTTTTTTCAACAGTGTGAGAGGACTTAAGTTACATACTTAAGTCCTCATCATTAAAAAAGTGTAAGCTTCAGTCGTAGTTTTCGATTAAGACATTCAATTTCTTAATCTGTTCTTCTACACCAGTATCCGCATTCACGAAAATTTGATATGTGTCGTTTCCTCGTGTTCCTACAAATTCATAGCAAAGTACTTCTTGATTCAATTTATTTAAAATGATCGCTTGACGCTCTTCCATTATTTTTAAGTTTGAATTAATATTATTTCTCGCTTCTTCAACCGATATTTTCGGCTTTGGAATCGTTCTTTTTGTATATGCTGCTAAGTAATTTTTTGATGAAAAACCTATAATACTTCCGTCATCAAGAGCAATCTTCATCGTAACAGATTCAGGATAAATTCTTACACCATCCTGCTTTGTTACGTATGTAAATACACCAATCGTATCATATTGCGAGCTTTCTGTTAGTTCCATATTGGAGAATTTATTACGCTCTAAAAATTTCAGACCGTTAATTGAAGCCTGATTTAAATCGATTTTTTGCCCTTTAATATCACGACGATCAATAACCCAAACTGGATATCCTCCCTTTTCAGTAATATCCATATAAATTTCGCTATTTGTTTTTGGTTCCCGAATTTCTAAGCTATAGTACCGATCTGCTAATTTTTCACCTGTAAGATCAACTTTTATTTGTGCAGTACTATTTAATTCAAGAAACTTTTTTGCAATGTCCTTTGCTTGCTCGGTCGTTATTTTTTCACCTTTTACATTCGAAAGGTTTGTACGATTTACTTTATAATTTGTCAGTGATGGATCTGCATTTGCATCGGAATATGTCATTACATTCCTTTCCACTGTCTTAAATCCATCAATAATTACGTTATTTTTCGGATTTTGATCTTTTGCATAAGCAAGCTCTACATCCATCCAACGTAATTTATTCTCAAATACCATATGCTGAACTTTTCTAATCTCTCCTTGAATATCAGCAGAGTTATCGTATAACTTTTGCAGTGTTGCGTATTCATTTTGAGTCAATGGTTCTTTATCCAAATCTCTTACTGCAGTTCGATAACTAAAATCACCAATATTTGTTAGAAATTCTTCCGTTTTATTAACTGGTAATAGTCTCAAAGGAAGTTGCCCTACGTTAGATCTAGCTTGAGAAGTTAGTCCCCATACTTCAACTAGTGCTGGAGAAAGAGATGACTTTGATTTCATTGCTAAAGTATCCCCAATTTTATCATGTAATAAATCTATTTCATAAGTTAGTTCATGAAATGCCCGTTGATAGTTGTTTTCTGCCTGGATATTGATTTCGTTTTTAGCCTTATGCTCTGTATAACCCCAATATGATGTTCCGATAATTCCAATTGCTAACACGCCTATTGTAGCTTCCTTAATCACTTAAAACACTCCTTTCTTATCGGCAAAATATATGTCTACCAATTTGTTTTATTTGTGGTCTGCTCCAAATCCAAGCACTTGTTGCTGTGTCAGGATTAAAATAATAAAGTGCACTTTCGCTCGGATCCCAACCATTTACAGCATCTAAAACAGCTTTTTTGGCTGTCTCATTTGGTGTTAAATAAATTTGTCCGTCAGACACGGCAGTAAATGCACCCGGCTCAAAAATAACACCAGACACTGTGTTTGGAAATGATGAATTGCTAACGCGATTCAGAATTACTGCAGCAACTGCTACTTGTCCAATATACGGTTCACCACGTGATTCCCCATAAACTGCATTAGCCATTAACTGAATATCATTTTGCGAATAGCCATTCGGAACATTCGATCCAGCACCTGCATTTTCACCTTTTTCATATTTTGTAGCTTTTACTAGCATCGCTTTTGTCTTAGCTCCAACAATCCCATCGACAGGCATTCCGAAATTATTTTGGAAATTCCTAACTGCCCAATATGTGTTGTATCCAAATACCCCATCCACTTTGCTTGTGTAATAGCCGTTGTATTTTAACCGAGACTGTAATTCAATAACATCTTCTCCTGTAGCACCCATTTGAAGTACTTGGCTTGTAAAAGCATTTACATTATTATGTTGAACATTACAAAAGAAACTAACAAATACTATTAGTAAGATCAAAGGACCTTTTAAGAAAACTAGTTTCCTCATTTCAAACCTCCTAAAGTATACTTATCCCTTTTTGTATTTTTTTCAAGAACTCCCAATTTATGTAAACACTTTTAAAATGCAATCAGATTTCTTTCCGAAGTATTAAAATAAGTCAGTTTTTCCCAATAAAAAAGGGCCCTTTTGGCCCGTTTTTATTTTCTATTAAAGGTTATTCCTTCACCATATACTCGATCATAGATTACCCAATCCCAAATATCATTTGAATGTTTTTGAAGTACCCAGTCATACCATGAATGTTCAATCTGACCGTTTGTTAGAACTTTCATTAAAAGTGGTGCAATTTCGTATGATTCTAATTTAAGATTTCCTTTCTCTAAAAATGGCTTCGAATAGTTTCGGATCTTGTCCATTGTATTTTTGTCGTTACTCCAAATCCACATCGGAGTTTCATTATACCAATCTTCTTCTTCACTCTTCTCCACTGGTGCTCCCCACTGCTCGTATGTTGCCTTTTTATCGCCAAATGTTGGACGATGGTCACCATAAAAAAGGACGATTGTAGGATTCTTACGTTTTTTTATTTCTTGCCATACTGAAACGAGAGAATTGCCGCTTTTATAAATCCCACTTGCATAACTCTCCACTTTTCCTTTTAAATCCTCATCCATCGGTACTCCATTAACTTTCATGTTTTCTTCAGGAAAATGGCCTTTACGCCAATCAAAATGATTTTGCATTGTCACAAAAAATACAAATTGGCTCCCTTTTTTACTAATTAATGATAATGCTTTTTTCAAACTACACTCATCTGATAAATATGAACCAAACTTTTCACAAGAAGATAAATCTGCTTCTGACAAGAACTGGTTAAATCCTATGTTAGGATAAACTTCTTTTCGTTTGAAAAATGATGTTTTAAATGGATGAAGGGCTATTGTATCCATACCAAAGTTTCTAACATCTTGAATGAAACTAGGTGATGGCCTATTACCCATTTTTCCTTCTTGGTATGGTGTCCGCTCTTCGAATTTACGTTTTAATTTTAGACTAGTTAATACTTCAAACTCCTCGTTAGCCGTCCGTCCTCCAAATGTATTACTTATTAAAGTTCCATGAATCCCTTCATTTATAGAGCGAAGAGGTGCATTGGGATCAGAGTCCCATTTTAATTTCATGTCATCAAGAATGCTGTAGGCCTCACTTTGAATCACTAAAATATCTGGTAATTGTTTAGGTTTGGAAAGTGGTTTTAAAGAATTGATCTCTTTAATGACCTCATTTTTCACTTCATTAGATACTTGAGGTTCTCCACGCTTGCTATTTACATAAGTTACTAAAAATGCTGGATACATACCATATCTTTCAACACTAGTTTCGTAATTCCAAGGTATATATTCAACATTTGAGTTTTTTACAAAATAAGCATAGCCTTCTTTTGAACCAATTGTAAAAAAGACCCCAAGAAATACAATTAGTAAAAAGCGTAGACTATTTTTCCTTGCAGAAGCATTTCTCCATTTTTTATAGGCAAAAAAAGTCCCTAAAAAAAGAAATGTTATGATTCCAATTAATGCTCCCCATTTGAGAAGAAATGGAAGCTTTGAAAATTGTAAAAAAACGATTGGGTCACGCAGGAAAAATAAGTCGCTTGGATGAAAAGGCTCTCCAGTATATTTTATTTTTTCTGATAGCGCATATGAAAAAATCCCAATTGAACCTACAATCGTAATTAAAATCCACCAAACATTATAGCCTAGAACAAGAAGCCCAATGATTAATACTGATACAACAACTGACACAATCATAAAGTTCCACTTAAAAAAATCCGTGATAATCCAATTCTGATAAAGATTCACATTGTTCTTCCACAAATAATTATGAGACCAAATTACAAGTAAATAGCTACAGACCAATCCGATTAGAATTGGTCCGAGCAAATTAAAACCCTTTTTAATCATGAAGAATCTACCCTTTACAAAATTATAATAATTAACTTTGTTTTTTTCGTTATTACATTAATTTCTCATTCGGTAATGCTTCATCAAGCTGCTTGTATTGTTGAATTAACTTCTCCGTAACTAAAGATTCAAACACTTTAGTAGCACCTTCAATATCGCCAATCTCTGATTTGTATTTCGTTTCAAATCTACTTAGAATACTGCCTTCTTCAAAAATTCCCCATATATTATTCCCACTACCTTTGTAGTCGCTCAATTTAGAAGGTAAGTATGGATTAATATTTTTATAATCCTTCGTAAACGCATCGTTAACAATTAGACAATCGAATTTTGTTGTAAAATTTAAAAACTCTAAAAAGTTAACATATGGATTTACTTTGATATGTTTTTCAATTACTTCTCCCGAAAGTTCATTTGCAAGTGATTTTGGATCAGAAGTAAAAATATGAAGTTTAATTTTATCTCTTAATTCAGGTTTAGTTAAACTAAGCCCTTCAATTATTTCATTTAACTTCCTCGTTTGATAAAACGTACCAAAGTACCCTAAGTTCACTTTGTCTTCATCAATTCTATATTTACTTGCTTTAACGTGATAATATTGCTTCGGTAATGTCGGTTGATTACAAATTTTTGCTTTACTTAAAATGACTTCTTTCATTTCCTGCATTGGGAACATTTCTGACATGTATTTCAACTGATTTTCATTTGTAAAAACAATTTCATCTGCAAATGCATAGGCAATGTATTCACACCAAAAAAACATATTGTTATTTAACGCTAGTGGGAAGTTTTTTTTCTTTAAAAGTGCATTTACTTTTTTATAAAACCCTAAATCAATAATTGCTGACTTCCGTTCATTCCCATGAATATCTAATAGGATCGGATCAGAGAATTCTGCAACCCATTTTACCTTTGGATTTTTTAATTTGTATTCAAATGCTAAAAAATGTGAAGCAGGCCACAGTGCTCGGCTATAGATTTTATGGTATGTTCCATTTTTTCTTTCTTTAAATTTAATTTCCTTAAGAGATTTTTTAATAAAATCTTTCATTGATTTCCATTGTTTAAAACTACTAGCAGAAGATATTTCCATGCGATTATTAATAAAACCGTCTACCATTGCATTTTGTCGATAATCAACTTCCCTTACCTTCGACATATTATTATAAATTACATCCACCACTTCATTATTTTCGATAATACGCTTAGCCATTACAGTTCCACTTGTATCAACGTACGGTGGAAAACAATAAGAAATAATTAAAGAACGCGTCTCTCCATTGTATAACTTAAAATAAGGGAAATAGACGAAACAATGTTTATTTACTTCTTCAATTACTTGTTCTCTCAATTCATTGCTATTGTTTATATATCGATCTATAAATCCGTATTGAGCGTGTATTTTACCTTTAATGAATTGTTGGATTGTTGGACTATTCGTTTCTCCTAGTAAAACATCAAGATTTTTCATTACTTCCAAACGTTCTTTTACATTAAACTCAAATGAGTTTTTACGTCTAGAAACTGAGTTATCTCTTAAAACACGATAATAAATTGCCTGATCTTCTAATGGGACAATCTTTAGATGAAAATGATGCAAAGCAAATAATTTAGTAAAAAACACTACATCTTCTCCACTTTTTAAACCGAGTTCGTAGCGTTGCGTTTTTACTTTCTTTGTTGGTATTAATTTACAAGCATTCATTGTTAAAACACTATTTAAATCAGTATAAGTATAAATTTTAGTATCTAACGCTTTTTTTATTTGAGAGTTAACAGGGTTATTAGGATTACTATTACCTTCTAGATCTACGTCCACAACTTGTGAAATGACAACAGATTCTTCATCAGCATGATTGAATAGTTTTTCAAGAAAGTTCGGTGAAATGTAATCATCGTCGTCCAAGAATGTAATGTATTTTTTTGACGCTTGTTGAATTCCCATATTCCTTGCAGATGAAACACTAGCTTCTTCTGAATGAAGAATGTTAAAGTGATTTATATTATGTTCCTTAATGAAATTCATTAATATCTCTTCGGTATGATCTTTTTCTCCATTGATTATAAAGAACACTTCAAAATATTTTGGTGATAAAGTTTGATTTTTTAATGATTCAATACATTTTCTTATAACTTTTTCACCTTTATATGTCGGGACGATTACGCTAATACCGTTTATTAATTTTTTAAAATGATATTTTGAAAATATTAAGTCTTCCGGGATTTCTTTATTCATTCGTTGGTAAATTTCGATCTTAATTTTTTCAATTTCTTCTAACCTTTGCTGAATTTCAAATTTGTTCAAAACTTACTCACCAACCTCTTATCTTTCTAAAAAGCCATCTTTTAGCTTTCCAATAAAACTGAATTAATCTGCCAAGCTTTGAGTGCATTACTTTTCGATAGCGTTCTTCCATTATTTGAATTTCATTCTCTAGCTTTTCAATATACTTTATATTTTTATATTGCAGCTCTAACGCTGTTTCTTCATTAATTAATACGGTTAAGAACTGTTCATAAAACTGAGACTCTATCTCCAAATTATTTAAATTAGATTTAAGCTTGTTTAATTTTGTAAACCAACTAGGTATTTCTAGTTCATTCTCAATTGTTTCTGCATTTAATGATTGAGTTCTTGGATCGATTGGCATCTTGATGAGTCCTTCCTAATAGCTTGAATACTTTATAATATGCCCTAAATTTGTAGTTTTTTTTCATGAAAAAATGAATTAGAAATCATTTCTTAAAATAAAAAAAGACAATCACCTTATTGGTAAATTGTCTTAAGATACATGGTTATACTATTTTGAATTTAGATTTGGAATTGATTATCCCTTTTAAATTTGCGGGATACATCTTCATATACTCCTGAACCAAACATCACACCTATTAAAATTAAAATAAAACCGACTACTTGAGTTAAAACAATTTTTTCACCTAAAAATAATACCGCACCAATAAGTGAAAAGAATGGATTTAAATTTAAAAATATAGCCGCCTCTGTTGTGCCAACCTTACCAAGAGCAAAATTATATAGCATATGCCCCATAGCTGTTGCAACAACTGCTGATGCAAAAAATACCGCCCAAATTCCTACTGAATGATGCACCATACTAGCCAATCCACCCGGCTCAAGTATTTGGCTAATTCCAAATAATATAATCGAACCCATCACTAGCATATATCCAGTCATTAACCGTGGATCTAAAGTCTTTGAAACTTTTTTAATTAAAACAAAGCTAGATGCTTGAGCTAAGATTGCTAAAAACACATAAAAATCTCCATGCGAAACGCCATGAAAACCTCCTCCGCTCTGGAAGACAATAAAAGCAACACCTGCAAAACCAAATAAAACGCCTAAAATTCTAACAAAGTTCATAGTACTACCTAAAAAGAAAACCGACAATAAGGCTGTTAAAAGCGGCCCCATTCCTAGAATTAGACCTCCGTTTGATGCTGAAGTTTGGGAAAGACCAATTGATAAAAAATAATGGTGTGCAACTACATTCAATAGCATCGCAAAAAATACATACCCAAACTCTTTTTTAGTAAGTAAACGAACTTTTTTTATTAAAAATAAAATAATAAAAACACTTACTCCAGCAGTGAAAACACGAATAGCTGTCATCGTAACTGGCATAAAGTTCTCTACGAGAACTTTTGTTGCAATTACATTAAATCCCCATACCACCATAATACAAAATAAAATGATATAAATTTGTTGCTTCTTCAACTTCCCCACTTCTTTCTACTGGCCTAAATATAAAAAGAGGGAAATTTGCCCTCTTATATTATCATTCAGAAAACTTTTAATTTACTTTTTCTAATATAGTAAATTTTCGACTTTTATTCAAAGTGTATGCTCAGATTCACTAAAAATATGTTCCTTGTTTTTACTAAAAAAATAAAATACTACCTATAGATAAAGGTAGTATTTGTACTATAAAAATATATGAATAGAATCAAGTACCACAATAAGTCTGATAAGGACGATCTGGGTCAGGAGGTAGTGTACAATAATTTATCTGTTCCTTCGATTCAATAAAAGGATTAGAAAGTGCTTTAAGCAATTTCTCCATCACGCTATAATCTCCGTTCTCTACCGCTTTTTCTAATGCTTCTTCTACGCGATGATTTCTTGGGATTACGGTCGGATTATTGTCTCGCATCAGTTGAAGAGATGCTTCATTTGTTTCTGATTGTCTACTTAATCTCTCCTGCCACTGTTTCTCCCACTGTTTAAATTCAGATGATGTAAACAAAGGCATTTCATCTTGAATACCATATGATAATGCTCTGAACGTATTCGTATAGTCGGCTTTATACTTTTCCATTATTTCAAGTAACTCATCAATTAATGACTTATCCTGCTCTTCTTCATTAAATATTCCTAACTTTTTCCTCATTCCTGCAATCCAATTATCTACATAAAGAATAGGGTATTCTGAAATTGCATTCTGTGCTATTTCTAAAGCTTTTTCCTGATCATCATGCAATAAAGGTAATAATGTTTCAGCAAATCGCGCAAGATTCCATCCAGCCATTTTTGGTTGATTTCCATATGCATAACGACCGCGAAGATCAATTGAGCTAAAAACTGTTCCTGGGTCGTATGTATCCATAAATGCACATGGACCATAGTCAATTGTCTCACCACTAATTGTCATATTGTCAGTGTTCATTACACCATGTATAAAACCAACAAGTTGCCATTTGATAATTAAGGAAGCTTGACGTTTAATGACTCCTTGAAGAAGTGAAAGATATCGGTTTGGATCATTTTGATCAATTTCTGGATAATGCCTTTGGATTGTATAGTCAGCAAGTTCTTGAAGTTCATTCACACTACCCCATCTTGAAACATACTGAAACGTACCAACACGAATATGACTAGCAGCAATTCGGGTCATAACT
Source organism: Bacillus sp. FJAT-25509 (assembly GCF_001420605.1). GTDB lineage: Bacteria > Bacillota > Bacilli > Bacillales > Bacillaceae_G > Gottfriedia. Next base: position 89,260 of record NZ_LJIZ01000008.1, on the reverse strand, counting down.
GCCCCAGGTAATCGGGTTTCACGCTGGATTTGTTCACCCGTCGTTACAACGGCAAGACTCCTTGTAGTTGGTATCCCAAGCGCATGCATCGCCTCACTAATAATGTATTCCCGAAGCATCGGGCCAAGTGCTGCACGACCATCTCCACCGCGTGAATAAGGTGTTCTACCTGAACCTTTAAGTTGTACATCAAATCGTTCGTTTTTTGGAGTGATCTGTTCACCGAGTAATAAAGCTCTTCCATCCCCTAGCATATTGAAGTGTGCAAACTGATGCCCTGCATATGCTTGTGCAAGTGCCAATCCACCTTCTGGCACTTGATTTCCGGCAAAAACATTTACACTTTCTTCGCTTTGAAGTGATTGAACATCTAGACCAAGTGATAATGCTACCGGTTTATTTAGAACAACCAATTTCGGTGAACTTACCGGATTTAAATCCTGAGTAGCAAAAAAGAATTCCGGTAATTTTGAATAACTATTATCAAAATTCCATCCTGCATCACTTTTTACATTTCCCTGAGTCATCTTATCCCCCTTTTCCACTTTTTTCTTTTTTATTAATTACTCTCTACATATAACAAAAAAACCATAGATTTTCTATGATTTTGTTTTCACAATCCATTCCTCACGTTAGTTTCTACTCCACAACTTCAATATATTCTAACATTGCCTGAAAAAGGCATAACTTCAATTAGCTGATTTAACAAAAAAAAACGGCTACTTCATAGCAGCCGTTTCTTACCTAATAACCAGTCCTATTATTAATGATATGGTCTTCCTCGAAATTTTAAAATTCCTGTTTATCAACAATCTCTCTATCTTGGCCAACGCCTGATATATCTATAAATTTATTATAAACCCTATCACAAAACTTGATCGCACAATAGCCAAGCAATCCCCCAGAGGTATTTAGTATTAAATCATCCACATCAAAAATTCCTAACTAAAAAACAACTTGAGATGTTTCTAAGCATAAACTAAAAATCAAAGATCGACCGAATACGCCTATGAATGACATCCCTCTATTTTTAGATAAAAGAACAAGAAACATTCCAAATGGGATGAAAGCTACGATATTCCCAACCAAATTACTAAAATCAGGCCAAGATGATAGAGTATTAATATTAATGAATATAGTTTTAAATGGGATAAGATTTCCCATTTTCAATTCGTTTATGAGATTAACAGGATTCCCGAGATTAGTCTGAAGTTGATACGAAAGAAAGGATAGATCTCTCCAGCGGAACTTAAATAGAATGACCCTAATTACTGCATACATATAAAAGACAAATAATGCTGAAACAAAAATTTTGTTCATTAATTTTATTATTTTCATTCCGCTAAGCTATCCTCCTTAAGATTTGTTGAGTTATGAAATACAGTTACAAACACACCATCCATGTTGTTGCCTGATATTTCATAATGAAGATTGGTTGGCACCTGAATGTTCATATTTTTAGTAACTGGATAATAAGATATTTCGTATTTTTCGCCATTTATAGTAACGGAAATAGACTTTTGTTTTTTTAAGAAATCTAAATACTCTTCTAAAGAAAAATTCTTTTCCTCCATAATCACACTATGTGGCAATCCAACATAACGAATATGCCAAGGTTCATACTGAATGCCTGTAATTGACGTTTTATCCTTTGGATAGCGTATAATAAAGCCGTATTTCCAAGCATTTTTTTCTAGCCACTTACCTTCAGGTGCCTCATTCATTTTCATTTCGGTAGATCCAACATCAAGAGATAGACCCAAATTGTGTTCACTACGGCCGGCGGGCAAGGCATAGTCAGATCCCATCTTTTGATAAAGTGCATTTTGCTCATCAAAGTCTCGGAAGCCACTATTAATTGTAAAATGGTGAACCCCTTCTTTTTTAGCAACAACAATCATCTCCGAAAAGTTACGGGCGACATCCTCTGACAATTCAATTTTAGTATCAAGCAATTCGTATTCCTTTTTCAATTCTTTGTAAGTAAATAAGTTTACAACATCTGATTTTATACTTTCTTGGTGCACAGGATATTTTTTGTTAATCAAGAGTAAGTTTCCTTTATAGACCATTTCTTTTGTAATGCTCTTCGTTTGGAAACTTTCAGCAGTCTCTTTGTGATCTAATTGTTCATTATTAATTTTTTTATATCTTTGAATCTCTACTTTATCTTGAAGAGACGTTCCCTTATTAACGAATGTAAAGCTCAGGCAAATTACTAAAAACACTAAAAATCCCCACTTCTTCATTTTCACGTTCCTCCTAATTCTGATTGATTCTAGAATAGGAAAAACTTTTTAAATAAAAAGTAGGGTAAAATTTAAATTTTTCTTAAATTCTTTATGAAACTTTTAAACTTGGTCAATTTGGACACTTTCCTGCGGTAATCGAACTTCAAATACAGTACGGATTATACTACTGTCGGCCGTAATTGTTCCATTATGTTGCTCTACAATATTCTTTGCGATGAATAAACCAAGACCCGTGCTATCTTCTTGATGCGTCCGTGCTTTGTCACCGGTATAAAACATATCAAAAAGAAATGGAAGTTCCTCCGGAGGAATACAATCTCCATAATTAACAATCTGAACAATCACTTCTTTTGCATCAACAAACCCGTTAATATCTACAAACTGACCATCATATCCATAACGATTTGCATTCGTTAAAAGATTTTCAAACACACGAGCTAACATCTCTCCATCAGCCAAAATAGGTAAATGAGGCGGAAGATTCATTCGAGCAATCAAATTATTTTTCTCGAAAACTGGGTACAATTCTTCTTTTAATTGGAAAAGTAGACCACTTAAATTAATTTCCCTTTTTTCAAGTGGTATCATCCCATAGTTCATTCTAGTTATTTCGAATAATTCATCAATCAGTTTTTCTAAACGCTGAGATTTAGTAAAGGCAATCGTTAAAAAATGTCTGATTTGTTCCTTAGTTAACTTCTCATCCTTAAGGATTAAATCTAAATAACCTAGCACAGAAGTTAGCGGAGTACGCAAATCATGTGCCAAATTTACAACTAACTGTTCTTTACTGTTTTCTGAAAAATCGCCTCTTTGTACGGCTTCTTCTAATTTTTCACTTGCTAGATTAATTGCTTGTGCAATATCTCCAAACTCATCATTTGATTGAATCGAAACCCGATGTTTAAAGTTGCCACCAGCAAGATAATGAATGCCGTTTGATATTTCTTGAAAATATGTAGAATAAGGCTTAGTCAGTAAATAGAAAAACAATATCGAAAGTGGGATAAATAGAAATAAAAAGAAGTTAACGTCTCCAATACTCTGTATGAATCGACGAAGCTGAGCCAAGGGGTCACCGTAACGAACCATCGTATGATAATAAATCTGTAATCCTTTAAAAATTATGTAGGTTATCATACCAGCCAGAGTCATACTTAAGCCAAATAATACGATGATTTTAGAACGAAAACCGTATATAAATTTAGCCATTGAATATATACCCCACTCCCCAAACTGTTTTGATTAACTTATTTTTCCGCTTATCTTCTCCGAGTTTTTTCCGCAAGGTGCGTATATGTACCATTACGGTATTACCACCTTCAAAGTATGCATCACCCCATACCTGCTGAAAAATATTTTCTACACTAAAAACTTTCTTTGGATGACTGGCTAATAAATACAAAATATCAAATTCTTTCGGCGTTAGCTCGATGTTTTCACCATAAAGCTTAACTGTACGTTGATCAGGGGAAATCATTATTTCACCAAATTCCAAGATACCTTTATGATCATCTACTTTTGGTTGGTTCAACTTCATAAAGCGCCGCAATTGAGCATTCACACGTGCAACCAATTCAATCGGGGTAAATGGTTTCGTTATATAATCATCTGCCCCAATGACCAGACCTTGTACTTTATCGAAATCAGATGTTTTAGCACTCAAAAATATTATCGGCATGTTATACCGCTCACGAATGAGCCGAGTTACTTCATATCCATCCATTTTCGGCATCATAATATCCAATATTAATAAATCAATCGACCCGGTCTCGACTACACGAACTGCCTCATGTCCATCCGAAACTTTAATAACATGATATCCTTCTTTTTCTAAATGTAATGCTACCAGATCAGCAATCTCCTGTTCATCATCCGCTATTAAAATAGATATAGGTTTCATCTTTTCCTCCTATTTATCGTTACATTCAGTGGATGATTATCCAATTAAATATCCTAACGATGATTTCTCTAAAAAGATTTGAATTAGCAATGTGAGTTACCGCTAGCTTTAGTTGCCCAATAAACTTTAGGCTCTGTCTTATTTTCTATTATTTCCTCTTATTCTTCAAGAATATGGTCTATTTTGGAATAAGACTTAACTTTTTCAAAATTCTTTAGACATAAAAAATACCTCTTTAGATCATCACATCTAAAGAGGTATTTCTTCACTTTCTTTTAAATTCCACACTTCAACTGAACTTGGCAATTATCACATGTATTACAACCACCATGTTCAACTACAGTACCTGCTAAGCAGATTGGACAAGTGTCGCCGTTTTCTACACCTACGTTACCTGTTTTAGCTTGAGTAGTTTCATCAGTATCGTTTTTCGTTGCAGCTTTACTATTTTCAACTGTTTCTAGTTCTACATTTGTTAAATCATTTTCTTCATTTGTTAGCGATAGTACTTGGGCATCACGTGAACCGTCTACATAAACAGTCCCGCCTTTTGCTCCACCTTTGTGTAATCTTTCATACACTTTTGCTACTTGTTCAACAGAATAACCTTTAGGAGCATTAACTGTTTTACTTATTGAAGAATCAATCCATCTTTGGATAATACATTGAACATCAGCATGCGCTTCTGGAGAAAGGTCCATTGTTCCAACAAATTGTTCTGGAAGATGTTCAATCATCTCATAAACGTTTTCTTCATTTACTTCATATCCGTTAGCTTCTAACCATTCTAGTGCGATATCAGCTACAACTGGAATAAATTTACCTAAACGTCCTGAACGGAAGTATACGAAGTTGAAATAAGGCTCAAGTCCAGTGCTGACATTCATCATCGTTCCAGTACTTCCCGTAGGAGCAATTGTTAGTAAGTGCGAATTACGTATCCCATTTTCTAAAACAGCTTCACGAATTTCTTCAGGCATTTTTTTCATATAGCCTGAGTTAATAAAACGTTCGCGTCCATCTTCAAAAGTCGATAAGAACGGGAATTCTCCCTTTTCTTCCGCTAAATCAATTGAAGTTTTATAAGCAGTAGTTGCAATCACTTCAAAAATTTCATCAACTAATTTGTTGCCGGCTTCTGATCCATAAACTAGGCCACAACGGATTAGTAAATCATGTAATCCCATCACACCTAATCCAATACGGCGTTCACCTTTTGCTTGCTTTGTATTCTCTTCTAGGAAATATGGCGTAGCATCGATTACGTTATCTTGCATTCTTGTTCCGATTTGAACAGTTTGCTTTAACTTTTCCCAGATAACTTTGCCATTTTCCGTCATTTCGGCTAAGTTAACAGCTGCTAAGTTACAAACAGAGAATGGAGCAAGTGGTTGCTCTCCACAAGGGTTTGTTGCAACTACTTTTTGACCATACGATACAGCGTTCGTCATTTTATTTGCATTATCTAAGAAGAAGATGCCTGGCTCAGCAGAATAAGTTGCACACACATTGATTAAATCCCAAAGTTCTTTTGCTTTTATAGTGTGGTACGTTCGTACACCATATCCACGGGCAGCCCATTCACGTACATCTCCACATTCCTGCCATTCTTGATCATAAATTAAACGCATTTCATCATCATAGTTTTCTAAATCTGGGAATTGAAGCTTGTATTCTCCATCATTTTCAACTGCTTCCATAAAATCATCCGTTAAACAAACAGATATATTTGCACCAGTTAAAAACTCTGGGTTGTGAACTGAATACTTACCACCATCATTAAGCAGTTCTTTTGCCTGTTCTATTTCAGGTGTATTTAATTTCCCTTCAATTGTTGCAATATGAATTAATGCTTCATAAGCTGCTTTTTCAGTTGCACTAATTGGCTCGAACTTTAATTTACGCTCTACTTCTTCACGAATTAATTTCGATTTTGTAGTTTGCGCAATATAGCGTAAAACCTTTGGATTTTGGTTCTTTGATACGATAAACTCTACAATATCAGGATGGTTGACGTTCATCATAATCATTTGCGCACCACGTCTTGAACCACCTTGAATAACTAAATTAGTTAATTCAGATAAATCATGTAACCAAGAAACTGATCCGCTTGAGCGTCCATTCACACTATATACAATTGCATCGCGAGGACGTAAAGTTGATCCATTTGTTCCAACGCCACCACCACGTGACATAATTTCCATTACCTTCTTACGGTGCTCACCAATCCCATCACGAGAATCGTGGATATGAGGCATTACATAACAGTTAAAGAATGTTGTTGAAGCGCCTGTACCGGCACCAGCCAAAACACGTCCCGCTGGTACAAAAGTTTTGTTAGCTAAAATTTCATAAAACATATCTTTTACTTCGGAGAATTTTTCTGGAGTTTCTGCAGATGCAAGCCCACGTGCCACACGGTCTGCAATTTGTTCGTAGAAGATTTCAAGTGGTTTGTCTACTTTATTAAATGCAACTGTAATGATTGCTCCGTCTTCAAACTGAGAATCTAATTGAACAGTTACTTCTTCCTGACTATTGTCAATAGCAATTACTTCACCATAACCACGACGAGGAAACTTTGGATCATCCTTATATGTTAGTACAACTAGGTCACCTACACCTAATGTAACAAGCTTAATATCTTTAAATGCGTATCGATCTAACATTACCGTTCTAGATACACCTTTAAAAGTTGTTTTATGCATTTTTTGATCAATAGGTGTAATCATTGGAAAATGCATTATGTCTTGATTTAATTTCTGTATATTCGCAGGTAATTCAGCATCAATTATTGTATTTATCATCACCTGTTCCTCCTCGCAAAAGATTATATCGATTTTACCATATATCGATATATAGGTGTTTTCTTTATTTTCAACACCCATATGTAGTATTTATCCCGTCTCAACAAGATATAAATATACCGAGTTAAGAAGTAAAAGTCAATGTAAACGACTGAAATAAACTTATTTAAATTTGCTCTATTTCCCACAAATTTCATTGACAAATAAAAATTTTACTACCTGATGTTTAAAAATAACTACAAGAATTCCTTACTCATAAATAACCTTCAATAGAAAGATTGTTCATATATTTTTTTAAATAAGCATGCTAATTTCTCTATTAAATAGTGTACAATTTATAGATATTAAAGAATGGAGAAAACACATGGTAACTTGTAATGAAACGAGAGTCATTAGAACAAATTTAGTTCTTCCCAATGATGTAAATAGTCATAACACTTTGTTTGGTGGAAAATTAATGAATGACTTAGATATAATCGGAAGTATATCAGCAATGAAATTCTGCCGATCTTCAATTGTAACTGCTTCAACTGATTCAGTGGACTTTCTTCACCCGATCACGATGAAAGATTCGGTCGCATTCGAAAGTTATGTAACTTGGACTGGTACCTCATCGTTTGAAGTATTCGTTAAAGTAACTGCAGAAAACTTAAAAACGGGTGAGGAGAAAATCGCAGCAACCGCCTTTTTAACTTTTGTTGCCTTAGATCAAGATGGAAATTTAGTTAAAGTTCCACAAATTGTTCCCGAAACTGAGGAAGAAAAATTCTTATATCAAGGCGGAGAAGAACGCGCAAAAATCCGTAAAAATAGAAGACTTAAAAGTAAGGAATTAGCAGACTTTTTTTACAAAAAATAAAAAATGGGACGACAACTGTCGTTCCCATTTTAGTTTGTAGACATAGTACATTAAACTTGAAAATTATACAGTCATTTTCCAACTAGATAACGCTAACCACTCTTCTCTTTCCTTATATTCTGGAATTATTTTACCTACAAGTCGCCAAAAGGACCTGTCGTGATTCATATGAACCATATGGCACATTTCATGAACAACTACATAGTCAATCACCTTTTGCGGTGCCATTGCTAATTTCCAATTAAATGTTAGTTGCCTTTTTGAATCACATGTCCCCCAGTTTGTTTTACTATCAGTAATACGAATAGACGACGGCTTTACTTTAAAATTGCTTTGATACTTCTGAATACTTTTTTCAACTATTGCTTTAATTTGTTGATAATAAAATCTTTTAAGTGCCTGTTTTATTCGTTCATCCTCTAGTTGTTTTACAATAATATTTAGCCTATTTCCTTCAAAAACTACCTGATCTTGTTGAATACTTTCATCGTGTGAAATTTGGATAGGATATGAATTCCCTAAATAAAGAAATGTCTCACCAAATTCATAAGTCCGTTCTTTTGGACCACGAAGTCGCTCCTTCATTTCATTTGATTTTTGAAGAATCAACTCCCAGTTAGCTTCTAAAACTTCAATGACACTTTGATCAGATGCATCTTTAGGAGCCTGAACCTCAACATTTCCATAAGCATCTATATAAATACCGATCGATTTTCGCTTTTTATACTTTATATTAAAATTAATTGTTTCGTTTAAATATGTATGTATCATTTTTTATCACCTATAATATAATTAACCTTTTAATTACTTTTCTTAATTTCCAATCCTTAAACTTAGCTACCTTATATAGTATACAATAAAAGAAGCTTAAGTTTTTCAAAGTAAGCTTCTTACTCAAGTTCACCCTACATTTGAATAGCGCCAGTTGAAGTTTCAAACCGATTATGATTTAAAAGATCTAAGTTTCGTTCAATATTTTTGGATTCTCGAAAACTAATTGCCCATAAACCAGCCTTCAGCATCCAACTACTTGGACGTGCGACCATGTTACCAATCGATGCAACCTCATTATCATGCACTTTAATTATCCCTTCCCACTCACCTTCACTAGCTGCAGCAAGCTTTTTCGCAAAATCCCAGGCATAATTTCGTGACTTTTCTAGGCTAAAGTTTATTATTGCCTTTGAAGCTTTTGGATCAACGTGATCTAAAAATCCAATCCACGGCGAAATTCGATCCATGTCATCCCTTACCTCGTCCACTAGTGACGCCAAAATACTATTTATTATCATAAAGTCATTGTAAAGAGATAAAATATCAGAGCCTTGACATACCTTTGCAGCTGCTACTCCTAGATCCAAATTAATATGAGCATTAATGCCAAGCAATAAATGCTGTAACAAAATAGATTGACGTTTTTCAGCGTGACGAAACGCCAATTGCCAACTGAGACTTAAAGGTTCCCCATTTAAGTAATTTTTAAGTGCTTTTAAATAGAAGTTTGCAAAATTCACATCCAGACTTTCCATTCTTGCTCCGTCTTCGAACTGATTAGTTAAAATTCCATCTTTCACTTTAATCGTTACCAATCGATATAAAGAAGCAAAATAACCTAGTTTATTTTTTGTTTTATTACTCATTGAAATAATCTCATCTAATTGTTCAATTACATCATCGATTGTACTTGCGTTCCCTATTTGCTTTGACAAACTATTCATTACTCACTCTCCTAAAATTTTGTGACAAGTATGTTGAATTAGATTTGTTAATCAATATGCTATTAGTGTTGAAAAGATACTTTTAATAGTAGGGCTATCTTTTGATATTCAGTTTGTCTTTTGAGAATTCCTTCGTTATTGCGAATACCTCATAACTTTGCTTAAATAACAAAAAAAGAGCGACTCATCATGAGTGCTCTTTTTATTTATTTTTGACCAATATTTTTTAACCAAATATCGATTGCTTTTATAGAGTAAAATGTTTTTCCCTCAATTTTAATGATAGGCATTGGATTTTTGGTATTTTTATATTGATTTAGTAATGATGTTAGCTCACTTTCCGTGAGACCTAAATACATTTGTAAATCTACTTCATTTATTAATTCCGAATTACGCGTTAAATCTTTATTATTCATTTCAATTTGTTGATTTCTTGTAATACTATCTAATGAATTAGAGATTAATCTTGCACTTATTAAAAAGCAAATACTAAAAAAAATAATAGAAATAACTAATAAATTGTTCTTGTATTTCAAAAACATTCTCCTTATTTAAAAATTCACCTTTTGAGTTTATAAATATTAATAATTTTTGCCGGCAGATTTGTAGATAAAATTTTTAAAAACCACCAACCAATTAAACCACCTATTGTATTTAGAATTAAATCACTTGTATCGAATACTCTACTTGGATAACCAGTTATTAATGAAATACATAACTGGGTAATTTCAATTAATAAACTATATAAAAAAACTAGTAAAATTAGATTTTTAAATAAATAATTAGATTTATATAAACCTATAAAAACACCTAATGGTACAAACATAATTATATTTCCAATAACCTGGATCCATAATCCTCTTGTTAGAGAAATGACAATACTGCGATATGGCAAAAGTTCGATATATTGATTTAGTAAATAAATATTAAATGGATGTTTATCACCTATAAAAATATGAAATGGAAAAATCGCTACTTTAACTACTCCAGCTACGTATAAAAAAAGACCCAAACTCACTATATATTCAATAAACTTTTTTTTATTTTTGTGTTTAACAAAATTAATAGCTATAGAGATGATAGATAGAGCTACAACAATTTTCAGTATTAGAAATAGATTAGGATCAATAATTATTTCCATTAGTAATTAATTGTTACATTTCCGCTAAAAAATTCATTTCCTGAAGATTGATTTTCTAAGTAAAAATAATGAGGTTCAGAGTATTCTACTTTAATAGTACTAGAATCTGAAACATGTGCGTAATTCCAACTTTCACCTACACTTATATATCCATAACCCGTTTGTTGATATAGATGAGTTCCAATTTTATATTTCCCTGAGGCTCTATTATCTTTGTTTGGTGTAGTAGAGAACCTAACGACGTTCCCTTTCTTTAATTTAACGCAAACCTTACCTAATACTCCATGATACATTTTATATGTTGAGGAATAAGATGCGGCAAATGCTGTAGGGCCATCATAACAAATAATAAAGCTAAACTAGATATTGTTACTAAGAACTTTTTCTTCATTTAAATTCACTCCTTGCTATGTATTGGACTTTTATTATATTTCAGTTTCTCTATTAATTGGTTTCAATAATGTGAAGGAAAGATGAAATTAAATCATTATTCTAAATTTGTTCACAATTTCTGATGACTACAATTGAAAAAAATCCACAAGGCAATTACCTTGTGGATTCTCTTTATATTTAATCAATGAAGTACTAATGTTTCGGCTAATTCTGATCGCTGTCAGGTAATTTATCAAAATCTTTAAGCAATCCTTGAATATTTTTTTCATAAACGGACCCAATCTTTACAATAGGTGGTTCAGGACGCGTACGTGCATAAATGCTTTCGTAAAGATTTTCTATTTCTTCGCCTGTTAAGTCGCCTCTTTTTAGTAGCTCTTGTGCGATTGAGTGTACGAAATCGGCGTGTTCAGTAACAAGTTTTTTTACTTGGTTCATTTGGTCTTTTAGAAGAAGGTTAATTTTTGGTCGTAGTGCTCTAAGGCCTTCTGCTTGAGAGCCTAATGCATTCCAGCTGAATAGCTCGTCGCCCATTCCAACTAAACCTAAATATGCACCACCAAGTAGGGTCGCTTGTTGTAAATCAGATGTGACACCGTTTAATTTCTTGTGGAGAAACTCTTCTTCTACTGCTCTTGCTGCCAAACAAACTTGGATTGCTGCAAGTATTTCGCTATCGCTTCGATTATATCTTTCTGTTGTTGGCTTAGTCGCAGCCAGACCAAGTGCGTCACCTCTACGAATAATCGTTACCTTCCATACTCGATCATGTGGCTTTAACAAATATTGAGCTACGGCGTGACCTGCTTCATGATACGCTACATTTCTCTTCTCATCTTCACTCATCGATCTAAGTGGCTGCTTAAGTCCCCACTCATACGTTTCCATTGCATCTCGGAAGTCAGTGTAATTTGCAAGCTCAGCACCTCGTTGATGAGCAATTACGACAGATTCATTCACTATATGTTTAATTTGTGCAGGACTATATCCAATCGTATCAAGAGCAGCTCGCTCTGGTGTTAAAGTTGAATCGATTTTCACTTTTTTTAGATAATATTGGAAAACGTCAATACGTCCATCATAATCAGGAGAATCTACCCAAAGTTTTCGGTCAAAACGCCCTGGTCGTAGTAATGCTTGATCAAGTACATCAGGTAAATTTGTAGCTGCAATCGTTAGAACTGGGGGACGCTCTGCTTTCTTTTTACGTAAGCCGAGTGAGCGAAGAAATTTTGCTATTTTAGAACTATCAATGTTTGGAGGATCCATTTGTAGTAATAGCTCATTCAATAATCCAGAACCCATTCCCATACCGAACAATCCACCACCACCGGCTCCCCCCCCTTGACGAGACATACCAATTGCGTCGACTTCATCGATAAAAATGATACACGCTCCGTAAATATTAGCTAACTTTCTAGCCTTTTTGTAAATTCCCATTACTTTCAAATTCCCTACACCAAAGAACATGTTTTGAAAACTTGGAGCCGAGGCATAAGCAAATGGTACTTGGGCTTCATTCGCAATAACTTGTGCAAGATAAGACTTCCCTGTACCTGGAGGACCGCAAAGCAGCAATCCACGAATTGCCTCTCCTCCCATCTCTTTAAACGTTTTAACACCTTTTAATAGTGTTACGATTCGTTTTGCATTTTCAACAATCTCAGGGTTCCCACGATAATCATCCCACGTCGACCCTGTCTCACCTGGTAAGATCCAATAGGTACGACCTCTGGCTAGAAACCAGAAAATTGCTACAAACTGGATGATCGCCATGAAAATCATAACAGCGAACTGAAATAAAAGACTAACAATCGATATTGCTACACTCCAGTATGTTGGCCCTCCTTTAACAAGCACAACACCAATAAACACAATTACAGCTAACCAAATTAATACTCTTCGCCATTTAACCCATTGATATTTTGTCATAAACATTCTTCCTTCTAGGGAATTTTTTGAATATTCTATGAAAAAACCAGCCCATTGGTGCCTAGAAATATATGTATGCAAAAACTAAATAATTTTGTTCATTTAAATAAAATAAAAAAGCCTCTTTGACATTAGCTTTTTAAGTGCGTATACAAAGTACTTTAAACTTGATTTCAAACTAAAAAGCCCTCCTTGTAAGAGAGCTTTCAATAATTATTGAAATTTACTAAAAATGTCTTTCAAATACTTAATAACGATTGCGATTCCAGCAATGAAATAAAATGTTATTAAAATCCATCCAGTAGGATCGAGTCCAAACATTGTTATTAAAAACTTCAGTGGAAAAATGAAGTATAGAATATCCTTTAAATATCCTAGTATAAAAGATGTATCGAATGAACCTTTCCAGAATGAACGTATAAATGCTATTACAAAATCAAGAAGCATTAATCCAGTAACTGCCCAAATAGTATATAGCATCCAATCCGCAAGTCCGAAGCCTAAATCCATAGTTATCACCACCTTACATCATACTATTCAAAGAAAATAGGCTGGTGATATGAATTCACTTAATTTTCAGATATTTTTTTGTAGCTTTTAAAGACCATTGTTCTGTTCTTTATCCTTGTGTTTATCATATTAATTTAATAAGAGATTAATTGCTAAAATGAGTCTTTAGTTCCCACTTCATATTTACTAAAAATACTCTTTTACTAAAATTTTTTATAGGGGAGACAAAACATTACATACTTCAAATTTCCTAACCAATCGCCGTTTTCAAGCTACACTATAGCCCAACTAAACATACCCAAGTTCCCCCATCTGTACTTGAACATAAAATATTAGTAAAAAAACATAGAAAGGAAGAAATAGTAGTGGGATTATTTATTAATAAGAATGAACACCCTGATGTTTTTAAAAATAATGAAACAATACAAACACCGAATCAAGGGCATGTTCGGCATAATTATTTAGCTGAACTAATGGAAGAACAACAAAAAAATAACATGAGTCTAGAAAAATCCATCTCTGAATTAAAGCCACGATATGAGCAATTAGAAGAATTGCAAACAAGTCAGTGGAATCATGTTAAAAATCAAATAAGTAGTCTCATAGGGAGTAACCGTGAGCGTGAACAATTTGAAAGAATCATGATTCAGCGGTTAAATACATCAGACGCAAATGAAAGTCTGGAAAAACAAACGTTGATTACTCAAATGATTAGTTTAAATGAAGCTTATACAGAATTAGCAAAGCGATTGGAAAAAAGTGAAACTGATAATCAAGCTCTCTCATTACAACTTGATAAGCTAATTGAAAAACAAAATGAAGTAGCTCATGGATTATTACAGCAAGAGGAATTTCAACATGGGGTTTTAGATCGCCTTGATACTCAAGAAGCAATGATGGATAGAATCTCTCATCAGCTCAACAACATACGCTCGATTATTTTTGAACGAGCAAGCTATATCACGACAAAACTTGAAGACAGCTATAAACTAACAACTGACTATATTTATAAAATTATAAATGGATCCGATAAGCCAAAATCCTATACTACTTCAGTGAGCAATAAAAAAGAGGAAAAACAAAAACAAGCAGACTAAAAATATGGTAATTCTCAAATAAAGGATTGTTCGAAAACACTTTTAGTTTCATTAGATCGAATATAAAAAAAGCTTCTCGAAGTCTATAATTAGACTTTATCGAAAAGCTTTTTTTATGTTCACTTAAAAGTAGACTAATGCGACTTTTTCTTTCTCTTCTAAGTTTTCAATCATTGAATACCAAGACTCTGGCTTATTTGGTAATACTGTATAATAACGCTTTAGGAACTTTACGATTAAGTCCGATTGAAGTTCATTAATCTCCCCATCCATAGGAAGGAAACAAAGATCTAGACCTGTTACCGCTTCACCGTCATTGTTCCATGATGGGTGAATATATTCAAAATCTAGACGCTTATAACCAAGGTGAGCTAAAACTTCTCGACGAACATATGGATTCATTGGTTTAACGCCGCCAAACTCATGGTGTTCTACTCGATATGGATCGTAAATTTCAGCAAACATACCTGATAATTTTTTATTATTTTCAGTTGCTAATGTCTGTAAATCTTCTAATCTATTTTGTGCCAAATAAGGACCGATTCCTAAACCAGCTTGGCCTAATATTGTAAAGTCAGTCATAGCAACATTAAAATCATCATAATAGCGATATTCTGTAGCACCTACTACTCTTTCTTCATGGACAGCAACAAAAACACGAATTCCTGGATCCTCCAAAGGCTCTTTCCAAAGATCGAATTCTAATACTTCTTCTGGGGGAAATACATCTTGCATTAATTGATGCATTTGTTTAAATAATGGGTCATTGATATTTGTAATTCTTTTATATTCCATTTTCTTTCTCTCCCTTTAATTAGAATGTTTAAATGGATTTTTCCATTCCATTAGAGTCCCATAATTACATGATTCTTCGTCCTCTAAATAATTAGCTACTACCTTAACCGGGGTACGACCACATCGCAGTAAAAAACTAATAACTGGATCCTTTAGCTCCCCTTTTATTACAGCGTCTAAGTATTGTTCGGGTGACAAGTTATTCGCCTCTTTATGAAATCCTGGCATTCTGCCTCCTCCGAGCAATCTTTCCAAACCAAGATGTACAACAACATCATACATCGAAAACATTAGCCATTTACCTAAACCTAATTTTCGATAGGATGGTCTGACGCCGATATCAACGACATAAAGTGTATTACCGTTTGGGTTGTGGTTACGAATATAACCATGATCAGTAACCTCTTCCCACGAATGGTCAGGATGGCTAGGATCGAAATGAACAAGTAGACCTGTCATCGAACCCGCCATTTGACCATTTACTTCCATACATAAGGCTCCCTCTGGAAAAAGTGTTACATGATTTTTAAGTTGCTCCTCATTCCACCATAGTTCCGATGGGAATGGTGGAGGAAAGCTTTCTTGTTGAATACGGATTAAATCAGTAAAGTCATTCTCATTATAATGACGGATTACCACTGGGACTGGTTTGTCCTGGTCGAAAACAAAAAATTCCTTTCGATACATGTGCTAAACCTCTCTTTTCTATTAAAGAATAAGTTTACCAATCTGGATAAAGATCTGTACGTCTATCACGCCATGTTGTAACGGATCCTTTTTCCCTAACTTTGTATAATAAATCTAAATTAAGATCGGCTGTAACAATCATATCTTGATTCATTTCACCTTCTACCATAATTCCTTTTGGAGGAAATGGGATGTCGTTTGGAGTGATTACAACTGCTTGACCGAAATTTGCACGCATAAAATCAACAGTTGGAAGTGAACCAATCGTACCTGTATTTACAACATATACTTGATTTTCAATTGCTCTTGCATGACATGTATAACGAACTCGGTGGAACCCATGGCGATCGTCTGTGCATGATGGACAGAAAATGACATCTGCTCCTTTCGCTTTTGCCATTCGAACGATTTCTGGGAATTCAATGTCATAGCAAGTCAACATCGCAATTGTTCCTTTATCGGTCTCAAAAACCTCTAGACCGTCACCTGCACTCATATTCCACTCATTTACCTCTGTTGGTGTAATATGTAGCTTTGCCTGCTCACCAATTCGGCCATCTGGATAGAACAAATGTGCAACATTATATAGTCGATTGCCTTTTTTTATAACATGCGTTCCTCCAATAATGTGCATATTGTATTGTTTTGACAACTTTAAAAATAAAGAACGATATTGCTCAGTAAAGTTAGGTAAATCTTGAATCGTTAATGCCTCACCTTTTTCATTTCCAATTGACATAAGTTGGGTTGTAAAAAATTCCGGAAAAATGATAAATTCCGCTTCAAATTCCGCTGCTGTCTTAATATAATGCTCGACTTGATTTTCAAACTCTTCAAAGGAGTTTATTGTGTGAAGATGATATTGAACGGCTGAAACTCTTAATTGCATATAATCCCCCTCTTCCCATTAACTCTTTATCTCTTACTATTATTATTGAATAGATAGAAGGAACGGGCAAGTATGTACTCTTCATTACATCTATAAAATAACTTATTTATCACTATTTACTTAATATTTCTACACTTCCATCTTTATCTAAGGTGATAACCAGATCAGTCATTCCAACAAATAATCCGTTTTCTACCACTCCTGGAATTAAATTGAGCTCTCTTTCTACTATTTGAGTTTGAATATGATTAAGTATGTTGCAGTCAAAAATATAGTTTCCGTTATCAGTAATAAACGGAGTCGCTCCATTTAAACGAAGTTCTGGACTTAAACCGATTGCCATAATATGTTTCATCGTCATTTCCATGCCAAATGGAATAACTTCTACTGGAAGTCGGAATTTACCTAATCTCTCTACCATCTTAGTTGGATCTGCTACTACTATAAATGTTTTAGCTGCTTTCGCAATGATTTTCTCTCTTAATAGTGCGCCTCCCCCACCTTTAATTAATTCAAAGTTTGAATTAATTTCATCGGCACCATCAATTGCAATATCAATCTGATCAATTTCACTAAAGTTTACTAATTGAATACCAGCCTCTTTAGCAAGCTTTTCAGTTTGAATGGAAGTCGGAATACCCTTTATCTGCAGTCCTTCCTTAACTAATTGCCCAAGCTTTTTTATCGTATAAAAAACTGTAGATCCCGTGCCTAAACCAACGACCATACCATCTTTTACAAATTCTGCTGCCTTTTCTCCTACTATTTGCTTATCATTCATTTTTACACCTTCTATTTTGTTATTCTATTTCTTAATTAGTATAAGTAATAATTCCAAATTTCATTTTTCGATAGGATGTTCAATTTAATAGTACTGTATAAAAATATTTTGAATAAAGAATTTTAATGAAGAAAAACTAAATGAAAAAATACTAAGTAAGGTGAAGACTATATGGATGTCCCTAATTTTATTCTTAAGTTTTGCATCATTTTAATGATTTTACCTGTTACGATCGTGTGTTGTTATTTTGGTTACTTAGATAAAAACTACCAAATTGTTATTTTCGGTTTTGCACTGCTATTATTTTCAATAATTGGTAATTACTTTATCTTTATAAAGGGCACTAAAAATAGTAATTCGGAGCAATAAGAACCGATTTCTAGTAACTTCTAACTTATGAGAAAAACCGACCTATTTGGAAATTCAATCGATCGGTTTTTCACTAAATTTTTATGAATTTTTCACATTAAAACCAACTAATAAAAGGTGGAATGCTTTGCGGAAATTTAAATAGATTGAATGGATCATATTCTCGTTTCACAATTCTAAGGCGATTTAAATTACCACCATAATATGCTGTTGGCCAATTTCTAATAAACCGATCAGGCCAATTTACGTAATCACCAGTAGTATATCTTGATAAGGCATTCCTTAACTCTTCGACCCATTGATTGTTTTCTCGTTCTTCTTCAGGTGTGCTCCAATTAGCAAGATATTCTTGAGCGATAATGGCATCCCTGTAATAGTAGGCTGTTTCATTTGGCCTAATTCGCTTTACTGCGCCTCCAAGAGATTGGTGCCATATGCTAGAATTTCCATTTGGTGTATTTTCTAAAAAACTTTTCATAATCAAGATTGCTCTCTTTGGAAAAGTTTGATTTAGAAAAGATCCTGACCTCTTTTTATAAGCTGGAACATTACCACTTGGATCATCAAAGAAATGCACAGCTTCTATATAAGGTACTTCCTTTACCATTACGTCTATAGGTGAGCCAGTTTCTGTTAGTGGCCGAAGCAGTTCATTCAATTTTGTTGCCGGGCCTACAAATTCCCCTTGAGCAATAATTTGATTTACTTCCCTAGATTTAAATTCAATTTCTGAAGTTAGCTTTTTATCCGTGTTAATTGCCCAATTTTGCCAGGCATCAAAAGCGGCTTCAAAGTCTTCCCACTCCCATATAATCGAGAAAATTGAAACAGTTGAAATTGGGTGCACTTTAAATTTAAGCGACGTGACAATACCAAAATTCCCGCCTCCCCCTCCACAGCAAGCCCAAAAAAGATCACTATTCTTGTTCTTATTTGCTTTAATGAGTTTAGCTTTCTCATGTCCATTCGATACAACGATTTCTACTTCAAGTAGATTATCACATGTAAGACCATACAAGCGCGAAAGCATCCCGATACCACCGCCAAGTGTAAGTCCTACAAGACCAACACTACTTTCAGTGCCTGCTGGGATTGTCGTACCATTTTCCCATAGTATATTATATACCTTCCCTAAATCAGCCCCGGATTGTATTTTTGCGGTCATGCTTTTGCAATCTACACTAACCGTATTCATTTCACTAACATCGATCACAAGACCACCATCTACAAGTGAAAAATTTTCATAGTTATGCCTGCCACTTCTTACTCTAAATGGCATATTATTTTCTTTCACCCAGTTCAAAGCATTTAATACATCTCGTTTCTTTTGACAAAATACAATGATTTTAGGGAATTTTGGATTGTTTAAAGTATTGTTTGTTCTAGCCTGTTCATAATCTGGATTATCTGGGGTAACAATCCTTCCAGTAAGTTTTGTCTTTTCCAAAAAATATACCCCCTTTCAACATACTGTAAAGAGAATGCTATATTCTATGAAAAAACTCCTGGAAAAGACACTTGCCTAAGTGTATTCACTATATCCGCTCATTTTCTCTTTTTTACAATCATACGCAATCCATCTTTCGGCCGAAGTGTAATCAGTGGTTCTGTCTCCACTTTATGATGATCAGGGGCTAGTTCAATCCTATAATGCTGAACGATTGTTGCTAATACTAAAGTAGCTTCCATAATTGCGAAATGATTTCCAATACAAACACGAGGCCCACCACCAAAAGGAAAATACGCATATTCAGGCACACCTTCTACCTTTCCATTCTTAAACCGCTCTGGAAGAAACTCTTCTGCATGTGAGAAATACTTTTCAGAATGCTGCATAATATAAGAACTCATCATGACTGTCTCACCTTTTTGAATTCTATAATCTCCAATGCTGACATCTTCTATTGCTTTTCTACTAATAAGCCATGCAGGTGGATATAGCCGGATACTTTCCCAAATGATTTGCTGAGTATAAATTAAATCTTTCATAGAATGATAGTCTGCTCGTCTTTTGCCAAGAACACGTTCTACTTCTTCATATAATAATTTAGCTTTGCCAGGATGCTGAGATAAAAGATATAAGCACCAAGATAATGCATTTGCTGTCGTTTCATGACCTGCAAGGAAAATTGTCATTGCTTCATCCCTTAATTGTCGATTCGTCATGCCTTCATTAGACTCTTCATCCCTTGCTTGCATTAGTAGTCCTAGTAAATCATTCTTTATTTCTGAACTATTTCTTTTTTCAATAATCTCATATAACACCTTATCGATTGCCTTAATAGCCTCCGATAAAGATTTATTTTTTGGCGTATTCAGTTTGAGCGGAGCCTTTAAAACTGATCGAATTCTCTTAGTTGCAATATCCATAATAATGTCAAAGTGTTTCCCAACACGATCATGTCCTTGATTCAGATCCATACTAAACATAGTTTTAGCAATAATAGCTAATGTAAGTTCCATCATATCTCTACTAATGAGACGCTCTTCATCATCCTTCCAAGAACTAATAAACTCTTCTGTGAGCAACGTCATATCCCCTGCGTAGGATTGTATATGTTGCTTTGTAAACGATGGCTGAATTAAACGCCGCTGCCTCATATGTACTTCATCTTCACTCGTTAATAATCCCTCACCAAGCAAGGTTTTCATCTCTTGAAATGGCTTTGATTTATGGAAAGAATGTTGCTTAGTTACTAATACCTCTTTTATTAAATCGGGCTCTAATAGCAGGTTTATTTTACGATGAGCAAATCGAAATGAGACAATTGAATCATGACTTCTATAAAGTTCGGTTAAAAAAAATATTGGATCCTTCCGAAACTCATTCAAATGCCCTAAAGGTGAATACGAAGCCAGTCCTTTTACTTCAAGCATAAAATTCACTCCATTTCAGGAAATTTTAATCATAGGATACTCTTATTATATTAGGATGTGGAGGAAGCTAATGCTTTTTATATTTTGATATACTTGTACTTAAATTTAGCAGACTAGTATTTTAGGATTTTTTTAGAACTAAAAAAAAGACTGCCTAATTTAGACAATCTTTCAGTTATTATACGTTAAGATGAAAAAATTGGTACAAACCTTGAAAGGATTGAATCCTGTATTATCCAGGACTCAATCCTCTTAATTTTGTCTTAAGTCGTCTTCCGCTTAGCTCTAAAGAAACAACAAACATTTTTCTCATTCAATAATTCCGATTTCTTGAGCCATCTGGACAGCTTCTTCCTTGTTACGCACCCCTAACTTTGTATAAGCCGTGGAAGCATAGTTTCTGACCGTTCCATTCGATAAATATAACCTTGATGCGATTGTATTGTATCGTAGTCCCTTTGCTACTAGCTGCAATATTTCTACCTCTCTAGCTGTTAGCTCATAAGCAGTTGCTTTTGATTGTGGTGTCTCATTTTGCGCATCAAACTTCTCAAATATTTTGTGAGACATTCCCTGATCTATCAGGGTCCCACCTCTATGAATAAGTCGGATCGCATAAGCTAGCTCCAACGTTTCCATAGATTTAAGTAAAAAACCATTCGCACCGTTACGAAGTGTGTCCAACGCCTGTTCTGTATCCTGAAACGTTGTAAAAATTAATACACGGATATGTGGCCATTGTTGCTTAATCTTTTTGGTTGCTTCAACTCCATCCATGTGCTGCATATCTAAATCCATTAGTACAATGTCGGGTTGAAAGCGCCCGCATAAGTTGATGGCTTGCTCGCCATCTTCAGCCAAACCGACTACATTTAAATCTTCATATCTTTCGAGAAGCGTCCTCAAACTTTCCCGAACAAACGGTTGATTGTCGACAATTAACAAACGAATCAATCCATCATTTATTTCAGTTTGTCGCGGTATAGTACATGTAACAAGCATTCCTTCATCTGGCTTTGTATAGACAGACAATTGACCTTGCAAATTCATTGCCCGCTCTTTCATCGCTTTAATACCGAAGCCTTCCTGCCATTCTACATTTCCCTTACCATTATCTTGCACTTCCAACCTAGTAAATTGTTGTTCAAACTGCAATGAAACTATAATTTCATTTCCCTGACCATGACGTACTGCATTTGTAAGCGACTCTTGTAAGCAACGGATAAATGCTATTCTCGCTTGCTGAGACAGTTCGTATTCCTCTCCAAATGCTCGAAAGCTTACATTCACCCGAGCATACTCTTGAAATTCAGCTCCAAGATTTTGTAGAGATTGAATTAAGGAAAGCGATTGACACGGAGAATTCATTTGATGTAGGTAACCTCTCACGTCCCCAATGCTTTTACGTCCCATTTCAAGCAGAGAATCTAGCTTCTCTATACCCTTTTCAGAAACAAGTTCGGTACGCAGCGTTTCCATACCCAAAATAATGGAGGTATAAGCGTGACCAACTGTATCATGAAGCTCACTCGACAGCCTACTTCGTTCCTCTGCAAGTGTAATACGTTCGATCTGAGACATATATTGCTCAAGAACAGCGTTTTGTTTAGAAATTGCTTCATTTTGCTTATGATTGACGATTAATAAATGAAAAGCGAATCCCATTACATAAGCAAATCCGTAGTAGGTGACCATAATCCAATAGCTATTACTTGGTGCAACCGCATAGAAAATTCCAGTTATAATAAAAATTGTTGTCGGAGCTGTCCAATAATAGGACAAATGCCTACTATTTGCTGCGATAAGAAACA
Organism: Bacillus sp. FJAT-25509; assembly: GCF_001420605.1. Classification (GTDB taxonomy): domain Bacteria; phylum Bacillota; class Bacilli; order Bacillales; family Bacillaceae_G; genus Gottfriedia. The sequence continues at coordinate 66,439 of NZ_LJIZ01000008.1, read as the reverse complement.
CCGATATAAGAAATGTGTTGTTAGCTTCTGGAAATAAAGAAGTTAAATAGATACATAGTCCGCCATATAGCAATATTTCTGTGAACAAGTAATATTTGTAATTGAACAGTAAGGCTACCCATGGAATAGAGAAGGCAACAACCTCCCAAGGAATAATAATCCAAAGTGGTAATGTTAAACCATCCTGAAAATTTAATGTAGCTAGGATGATAGACATACTAACAAGTAGACGGATTCCTAACATAATCCAATCATACCAAAACCAATACTTAACCATATTCAACAAGTCATTTACCCCCTAAGTAGCCTTCCTTCTTACTTCCTATATTATAGAATAATCTTTCTCGCATTTTTATAACTTTTAAGTATAGGCCGCAAACTTCTATCGATTTAGCTGTCGAATCATACTGCGTGTATAACCTCCAATTTTTTTTGCCAGAACATCTACTATTTTAATGCTTATGGCGGTAGTCACTATACCAAAAGACATTACAAGGAGCGACTTGGCCAAAGTATCGATCTTCATGAAAATAATATTCATGTCGATGTATTGATACAGTAGTGGTGCCAATAGAAACATAAGTGGCATTACATATAAAATGACTGCACTAATGAGACTGAAAATTCCAATCACAAATTTCCGCATTAACCAAAATACAGCAGACCAGCTGCGACGATTCGTAAGCCCTAATTTTACTTGAGCCCAGTCCGATGTATCTATTGTTACACTTCTATTGTAAGAGTCTGTCGAAATATCAGTGTAAATTTTCGTTTGTATGCGCTCGAATTGGATAAAAGATGTGGTAGTCTGAAGTACGCGTATAATTAGTGGAATCCCGACTACGGTAAATGAAAGGGTCAAACTCAATAGTAAAGCTACGAGATAAAAACAAAAATAAAACAGTCCTGTAACAAAAGTTAGCAATAAAAAGTAACCATTCTGGATGAATCTTAATTTCATAAGGTTCATCACTCCTCTCCGTTTGATAACAGCATCATACTGCTGACTTTGTCAAACTCACTAGTGTAAAAATGTCATATGACATTTTTATATAATGCTAAAAAAGTAGAAGCAGCCTACTCCTTTTTAAAACAAGATGATTTCCTCTACAAAACAATCCCGTTCTTGACTCTGCAAGAAGGGATTGTTTTGAACTCTTATTTAATATGAGATGGACTTGTTTTTCGGATATGAAAAATTATATCGAATTGCTCAAGCAATGAAGTATCATTATATAACGAACTATTCGGGATGAGCTGTCCCCCTATACTCAGTAATGGCCTCTTTTCTCTAACCCATTTCTTTGCTTGACCATTAAGGTGACGATTATCTAACAAAAACATATTATATGGGACTTTTCCAAGGATAAAATTGAAACTATTCACATCTTGTGGAATAGTATCCGTTGCAATCTTACCGCCAGTGGAAGGACTATATTCGCTGTATAAGGTGAATTTCCCCTCCGTAGTTGTACTACCAATTGAGACATAATTATTGTCTAAACGTTCTTTCAAAAACTGTCCAGCAACATTAGGGTATAATTTCTCATCGATAATACCTTTGGCTATGTGAATATTGTGTGCCCAAACCATAGTTTTACCGCCAAATGTCTCTTGTGCCCACATTGCATGATCGGCTAAATATTGATCGTGTAGTTTCACCATACTTGAATAATCATTAGGAAGTAGCATTGTGGTAAATTCCTCTATTACATTCGCCGTCTCTTTCACCCAGATCAACTCGGATGAAACTGTCTCTGTGTTTGCATGTTCATTTTCATCATTTAACAATTGGACTACTTTCTCAGCATTTGCCTTGAATTTATCTTTTGTTTTAGGATCAAGCTGCATATATTCCTGTATACTTCCAGTGTAAGAAGAAAGCTCTTTATAGTTTTCTTCTACTTCTGCAAGCAAATCTGGTCGATGTAATTTTACATAATCAATTACTTTATTAAAGACACTTTGGTCCATTGTTTTTAAGTCAAGTCCGATAAATTGGATTTTCTTTTTATTGGATGGATCAGCATTATAATCTTTCATCCACTCAATCATGGCTATAATTTCATCAGTAGGATATAACAATTTTAAAAATTCCCTAGGGTTTCCTTTTCCTGTTTGGATATATTCATTTAGCTTTAAGCCGTTTCCCCAATCTTCTTCCATTCCGAAATTCGTAAAACCCATCTCGGTAACCAAATATTTCACAAGGCGAAACTTCATGGTGAAAATTTCAGAGCTTCCATGAGTATTCTCTCCTAATCCTACATATTGTGCGCTCCCAATCATGGTCTTAAGTGGTTTTAAATCGTCAAATGGTTTAGACGGTTCTATCGTGTTTAATGGCTTTGCCTGTGATTGTATTGATTTAACGATATTATTTTGGAATGGTTGAGCTGAATCTTTTACTGTTACCGTTTGAGCTTTTACTTCTCCAACACATCCAGCGACTAATATAGCTGTACTAACCATTGCACAATACATCTTTTTCTTTTTCTTATTCATTTTCCTCACCTCAATTGAATTTTTTCAAAAGCAATTTTGATTCATGTACTTACACGGACTCAATCAATTGCTTTTATTCAATTGTTAGTGCTTCAATATCACATTTACTAGTTACATATTGTCATAAGATTACCATTACACTTCGTAATATCGGTTTTATCAGTATTTTTTTGAATATTAAACTCTATTTTTACTTCCTATTAATCCTTTCAATATTCGGCTAAACTGCCACTGTCATTCAGTGCAATAAAAAAAAATCGAATTACATTCGATTTTTTTTGTACAACTAAATTCTTCTTGATATAGACTCATGCTTTCATTTACAGGTCTTATTTTTCTTAAAACAAATGAATGTTTTCCTTCTTACATGCTTCTCGTATTTCATCAGGCCATACAGAAGATTGAACTTCACCGATATGCGCTTTACGTAAGAAGAACATGCACATTCTTGATTGCCCAATACCACCACCAAGTGTTAGTGGAAGCACTTCTTCTAAAATACCTTTATGAAAATCATACTCGCGTTTGAAATCTTCACCTGTCTTCGTTAACTGCTCATCAAGTGATTTACGATCAACACGGATACCCATTGATGATAATTCAAATGAAGATTGCAATACTGGATGCCAGAATAAGATGTCTCCGTTTAATTTCCAATCGTCATAGTCAGCTGCACGTCCATCATGTTTTTCACCAGAACGAAGTACATCGCCAATTCCAATAATAAAAACTGCACCGTGCTCTTTTGCAATCGCATGCTCACGATCTTTCGGTGTTAATTCTGGGTATTTATCTTCTAATTCTTGGGCTGTGATAAATACGATATCTTCTGGTAAATACTTCCCAAGATACGGATATTTTTCAAATAAATGATTTTCCAAATCTTTGAAGATTCCATAAATTGTTTTTACGGTTTCTTGTAAATAATCTACTGTGCGCCATTCTTTTTGTATAATTTTTTCCCAATCCCATTGGTCAACGTAAATTGAATGAGTTGCATCAAGTTCCTCATCACGGCGAATCGCGTTCATATTTGTATATAAACCTTCACCAGCTTCATAACCATATTCATGCAGTGCAAATCGTTTCCATTTCGCTAGTGAGTGAACAATTTCTAACTCTTCTCCTGAATGAAGCATATCAAATTCAATTGGGCGTTCTACACCGTTTAAGTGATCGTTTAAACCTGATTTTTTTGTTACGAATAATGGTGCAGATACGCGGAACATTCCAAGACGTTTTGATAATTGATCCTCAAAAAATGTTTTAACTTCCTTAATTGCGATTTGTGTCTCTCTTACTGTCATTAATGATTGATACATGCCTATTTCCCCCTAAAATGTTTGGATGTAGTAGAAAAAAGCCAACAAAAAAAGCCCTTCTTTCCCAAAAAACTGGGACGAAAGGCTTTGGTTCCGCGGTACCACCCAAATTAGCAACAGAGGTTGCTCACTTATTTTAGTACGGAGATTAGAGAGATCTCGATACTGTTCTTCTTTAACGGCGAAGTTCACGGCTAAGTCTACTTTCCTCTAAAGGATTTCGGTTAGCGACTCCAGGAGGTTCTTCATAATAGGCTTCGTATCAGGCTCACACCACCCCTGACTCGCTTTGTCTACGTCCTACTACTACTCGTCCTTTCACAGTCGTTATGTTGTCACATCTCTGAAACATTTTATTAATGATTATTTTATAGATAAAAATGAGAAAGTCAACATTTTTTTCACTTTTTATTTTATTCTAACAAATAACTAAGATCATGATTTGGGCTTAAATTGTTCTCTTTTACGTTTTTTGCCGCCAGTAATAAACCGATGAACTGGTAGTTTTAAACATTGTAATGAACCCTTGTTTCATGGATGGCTAACGCACTCCGTTTGTATATAAGGTCACTGGTTTAGTTACATAATGTTATTAAGTATTTATTACTTATTAATTGGTGATTTTTCTTTTTCCCAATTTGAAGGACCCTCATTTTCGGGTAAAAATTTTCTCCAATATTCACCAGTTTCTTTATTAAAAATAATGACATTATTAGCGTTTACTGGAATCATTTCGTATTTATAATCATTTGAAAATTTGGATGTACTATTTTTATTATTTGAAAAAGTTAACATTATAAATAACCCTAAAATAGCACAACCAATTATAATTGAAACACCCATAAAAGCTGAATTACTTTTCATTTTCCACATCTCCATTTTACAAAATTTAACAAATTCTTACACATTCTATAAAACAGTTGTTTTATCCTCTTTCCTTATTGAACTAACTGCCATTTACTTGAATAAGAAAAAAATGGGTAAAATAGAAAGGATTTATCAGACAAATGAAAAGAAAGGATGATGAAGATGGAGAATTCAAAGAACAAATCCACCAAAACGAGCATTAATTGTCCAAACTGTAATTCAAACATTTCCATTAATGACGAGTATTCAAATAGTAGTAATGTAATTCAAGAACATTATGAATATGAGTGTCCAAATTGTGGAAAGCCGGACCTTTTTTATAATAAAAAATAAATTTTAAAAACGACTCTTAGAGTCGTTTTTTTAAATTAAACATAAAAAGTAATTGCAATTGCACCCCTTTTCCCGATTCTTTAATTTGTTCTGTTTCACTAATATTTCTTTATCTTTCAATTGAATACTAAAAGGCTAAATTGCATTTTTTGGCACTATCAAATTTATTTCATAAATAATAAAAAAACAGAAACCAGCCACTTCAATCGACTGTTTCTGTTTTTAAATATTATTTCCCTTTATTACGTGTCATTACGTCAAATACAACTGCAAGAACAAGAACTGCTCCTCGGATGATGTATTGGTATGAGATATCAATACCCATTAAGTTCATCCCACTTGTTAATGAAGCCATTACGAATGCACCGATAATAGTACCTGTTACTTTACCAACACCACCAGCAGCAGAAACACCACCTACATAAGCTGCAGCAATTGCATCTAACTCAAACATTGTACCTGCTTGGGGAGAAGCAGATGCAAGTCGAGCTGTAAACAATACGCCTGAAAGGGCTGCAAGCATACTCATTGAACCGAATACAATGTAAGTGATTTTCTTTACGCTAATTCCACTTAACTGTGCTGCTTCAGGGTTTCCACCAACTGCATAAATGTGACGCCCTAAAGGAGTTCTTGTTGTAATGAAATGGTAGACTACTACAACAATAAACATGATCACAGCAGTCCAAGAAATTCCTTGATAGCCGGCAAGAATATAGCAAATGTAACCAATGATACCAGAAATAAACAATAATTTAATAATTTGCATCGGCATTGAAAGTACTTCAAAACCGTACTTTATGTTTACGTTTCTCTTTTTAAAATCACTCCAGATAAAAAGAATGATAGAGATCGCACCAATTAATAGTGTTGATATGTGTAAACCATTCAAATTTCCTAAACTAGGAATATAGCCATTTCCAATCGCCTTAAAGCTTTCGTTAGCAACGATGATCGTACCAGTTTTAACAAGAGACATTAGTAGTAATCCCTTGAATATTAACATGCCTGCTAATGAAACTACGAATGAAGGAATTCCTAAATTAGCAACAAAGAATCCATTAATTAGACCAATAATAGCGCCAAATACTAGAACTGCAATGATTGAAATCCAGACTGGCAAACCATGTGTTAGAAATAGAGCAACTACTGCTCCTAGAAAACCAGCAACGAAACCAACTGAAAGATCAATATGTCGAATGACAATTACTAATGTCATACCAACTGCAAGGACTGCAACATAACCTGTCATATTGATTAAATCACTTAAGTTACGAGATGACATAAATAATCCATCTGTATTTAACGTAAAAACTAACATTATTACTGCAAGAGCTATATACATTCCATATTCACGGATGTTTTTTCTTAATAACATGCCTGCTTCTTGAAAAAAGTTCATTTTATTCAACCTCTCTTAAACGGTAGCTAGAGCCATAACGCTCTCTTGAGTTGCTTCTTCTCTTGATAATTCCCCGGTTATTTTACCTTCTGCCATAACATAAATTCGATCACTCATACCAAGGACTTCTGGAAGTTCAGAGGAAATCATGATAATGCTCATGCCTTGTTCGACCAGTAGATTCATAAAACTATAGATTTCAAATTTTGCACCTACGTCTATTCCACGAGTAGGTTCATCGAGAATTAGTACATTTGGGCTCGTAAATAACCATTTACTCAACGATACTTTTTGCTGATTACCACCACTCAACTTCCCTACAATTGAAGTAATTGATGGAGCTTTTATGTTTAACTTGTTTAAGTAATCATTTGCAACGACAATTTCTTCATGTTGATTAATCACGCTTGACTTGGAAATTTCAAATAAGTTCGTAATCGAAATATTATTTTTAATATCTTGTTCAAGGATCAATCCGTCGCCTTTACGATCCTCTGTTACATAAGCTATACCAGCTTTTATTGCATCTTTTGGATGTTTAAAACGCTTTTGCTCCCCTTGCACTAAAACGGAACCATCAAGTTTGAAATTTGTCGGATTTCCAAAAATACTTTTTGCTAGTTCTGTTCGACCTGATCCCATCAATCCAGCAATACCGATAATTTCGCCTTTTCGAACATTTAGATCAATATGATGAAGAATCTTACGACCTAATTTTGGATCGTACACATTCCAGTCTTTTAATTCTAATGAAACTTCACCAAACTTTTGATTTGGGCGCTTCGGATAAATATCATCAATTTCACGACCAACCATATGTTTGATTATTGTGTTTTCGGTGATTTCTTCTTTATTTAAAGAGCAAATTGTTTTTCCGTCGCGAAGTACAGTAACCGTATCTGCAACAGCAATTACTTCTTTAAGTTTGTGCGAAATCATAATACAAGAAATTCCTTGATTCTTTAGCTCTTTCATCAAGAAAAGTAGGTTTTCACTATCATCTTCATTTAAAGCAGCCGTAGGCTCATCGAGAATAAGCAATTTAACATCTTTACTAAGTGCTTTTGCTATTTCAACCAGTTGCTGTTTCCCTACACCTAACTCTTTAATTTGCACTTCCGGATTTACATCTAGCTTTACTTTTTTTAGCATTTCGATTGCTTTAACAATCGTTTCATTGAAATCAACAGTTATTCCCTTTTTAATTTCATGTCCGATAAAAATATTTTCGTAAACGGACAGCTCAGGAAAAAGAGATAATTCCTGATAAATGATTCCGATACCCTTTTTTTCACTATCACTTATTTTTGAAAACTTTTGAACTTCGTCTCCAAAAACAATATCACCTGTATAGGTTCCAAATGGATAAATACCACTTAATACTTTCATTAAAGTCGATTTTCCAGCACCGTTTTCACCGACTAAACAATGTATTTCCCCTTTTCTAACCTTGAAGTTAACATCGCTTAATGCCTTCACACCTGGAAACTCTTTTGAGATATTTCTCATCTCTAAAATAAATTCACTCATATGATCCGTCTCCCGAATTTGCCATCTACTTGAGTCATTGATTAAATTGAATAATTAACAAAATAGTGACGGTTAGACCATCACTATTTTGCAAGTTCTTTCTTCTATTAATTACTTCAATCCAGTGAAGTCAGAAGCGCTATAGTATCCAGAATCAACTAAATCCTTCTTCACTGTGCTTTGGTCAACAACAATAATATCTGTTTGTTTTGTTTTGATATCAGCTTTACCGTTGTTTGTAACGCCTGAAGCATCAGGTGTTTCATTTTTTAAGATTGAAGTTGCAGTAGCGATTGCATCTTTAACTAATGTACGAACGTCTTTGAAAACAGTCATAGATTGTTTACCGTCAATAATGTACTGTACAGAAGCTTTTTCAGCATCTTGACCAGAAATTATATATGAAGTTACATCTTTATCTGCTTTAAATGTATCTGCGATTGAACGAGCAGTCCCGTCATTTGGAGCAAGAACTAATACATCGCCTTTATCAGCTTTTGTAGCTTTTGTTAAGTTAGATGAAGTTAAGTTTTTAGCTACGTTGAAATCCCAGTTAGTTGTAACTTGACCGATAATTTTTGCTTGCTCATCACGAGTTAAATCAGCTTTAGCTTTTAAGCTATTTGCAGCTGCTGAATTCTCAACTTTGAAAGTTCCATCAGCAATTTTTGGTTGAAGAACTTTCCAAGCACCTTGGAAGAATAAGAATGCATTGTTATCAGATGCAGCGCCAGCGTATAGGTATAAAGGTTGACCTGATTTCCCTGAAGCATGATCTACAAGATATTGTGCTTGTGCAGCACCTACAGCAACACTATCAAATGATACATAGTAATCAACTGCGTCAGTACCTGTAATTAAACGATCATAAGAAATTACTTTAACACCAGCAGCTTTTGCAGCTTCAGCTGAAGCAGCAGCAGCAGCACCGTCTTGAGGACAAATAATTAAAACTTTGATGCCTTTTGCAATTAAAGAATCAACGTTTGCTTTTTCTTTAGCAGAGTCACCTTGTGAGAATAAAATTTCAACTGAATAATCTGTATCTTTTAAAGCATTTTTAAAGCGAGTTTCATCTTGAGTCCAACGTGGCTCATCTTTCGTAGGTAAAACGATACCAATATCGACTTTACCATTTTTACTTTTCTTACCAGCAGAAGTGCTATCACTTGATGTTGCTGATGATCCACATCCAGCTGCAACAAGAGTCATTACTAAAAATACTGAAATTATTGCAAAAATCTTTGATAACTTTTTCAAAGTGTTTCCCCCTTTTTTTCTGGTTACGCTTACATAAATAAGGTTATCACGATTTTTATTGGAAACGCTTACCCATTTCCTTCACTCTTTTGTCTATTATCTGCACTAATTTACCTCAACTTGGAAAACGTTTACATTCAGAATATTAAAACTAGCATTATCTTAACTTTGGGACATATTAGTACAGTTAATTTCGATTTAAATCAAAAAAAGAGTCAAACAGAAAACTCAATAAAAGTATTTACAAATTAATAAAGCAATTCGTAAATACAGTCATTAAGTATGTCGTTAGACTCTTTTATTACTAACTATTCAAATAAAATAAGTAATCGTTTATCAGTTCAAATTCAAGTATTTTTCCCTTTAAATATTCATTAAAACTTTCTTCCTATATTCCTTAGGAGATTCATTCGTACATTTTTTAAATACTCGACTAAAATAATTTGGATCATTATAGCCAACTTGGTAACAAATTTCTTTTAAATTCAATTCTCTTTTTTCCATTAATTGTTTCGCTTTATTAATTCTTAAGTTCATTAAATAATCACTGAAAGTCTCACCTGTTTGCTTTTTAAATAGTTTACTAAAGTAAACTGGATTCAATTTTAAATAGTTGGCCACTTGCTCAAGTGAGAGATCCTCTATGAAGTGATGAGCGATAAATTCCCTTGCCAATATCATCAGATGATTCGTCTTAATTTCTTTTTCTCGATCAATCTTTGTAATTAAATTAATGATTTGTTGCTCCACAATCATCTTCAATTGATTGATTTCATTCATTTCTGGAATATGAAATTTCTCAACTTCAATCGATGAATTACGAAGAGATTGGAAAATTTGATTAAATAGTGAATTTAATTCCGTTCTAACTTGCGAAACATCATAATGACAAAATCTTTCATACAAATTATTAAATTGATTCATAACGTCTTCTAGATCCGCTTTTCTAAAAGAATCAATTAAAACTTGTTTTTCCTCGTCTGGTATACTGATAGAATGACTCAATGAATGCTGATTAACACGCGTTAATTCATCACATTCTAAACTTGCATGAAATGCCTCATTATATGATTGTCGTAACCCTTCAATTCCTTGCTTTAAAGACCCAATACCAATCACTGTTTGATAACCAGTTTGATTTTCTATGTATTCAATCGTTTTTAAAGCATCTTGATAGAGTACAAGTGTTTGAAGATCGGCTTCTCGGTTAGGCTGTACTGGAATAAATATTGCTAATTGGCCATCTACAACAGGGCTGATTAAACAATTCCTCGAAGATTTCATAAAGTGTCTAACACATTCATAAATTCTCCTTTGTTCTTTGTCATTTTGACTAATTTCTTTAGGCAATTTAATGACACTTGCATAACCTAACTCGATTTCAAAACCGAGAATGCTAGAAAGTTGAGACATATTTAGTTCTTGAACAGTATTAAACATTAACATTAATGTATATTCATTTTCAGTGAGAGGACGTATAATCGATAAATTTTCAATAGCCTCTAATTCTTGTAATCTTTTCTTATGATCATCTTCTATTTCATCGATCATCTTCTGAAGTAAAGAGATGATATGATCTCGTTTAGCAGGCTTTAAAATATAATCTTTAACACCTAATGAAATGGCTTCTTGTGCATATGTAAAGTAGTCATATGCAGTGACAATGAATATTTTTGTATCAGGTAGTTTTTGCTTTATAACCGAAACAGCTTCAAGCCCTTGAATACCAGGCATTTTTATATCCATAAAGATAATATGAGGCTGGTATTCTATTGATTTTTCAATCGCAACTCGTCCATTTTCAGCTTGTTCAAATTGAAATTGATTAGGCATTGATCGATTTATCATCAATTCAAGTCCCTCGCGCTCTAATGGTTCATCATCAACAATTAATAAACGATACATAGTTACCTCCTTTAATTTTAAAATTTTGATGAGACAGGAAGCTTTAATATAATGGTTGTCCCTTTATTTATTTCACTTTTGATATCAACAATATCTTCTTCTCCATAAAAGAGGCGCCAGCGTTTAAACACATTTGTTGTACCTAATCCAGTTGAGCTTTTTTGAGAGATGATCGGCATAGACGATGTTAAAAGAGCCTCTCTAGTCTCCTCTTTCATACCAGCACCATTATCATAAATTTCGATGTAAATATATTTTTCAGAATTCTTAATCGTAATTCCTATTACTGCACCTTGCTCCATCCCCTCGATACCGTGTATAAATGCGTTTTCAAGAAGTGGTTGCAATGTTAAACAAGGAACTTTATTCCCTAAACATGATTCTTCTATATTTAATTCGAAGCGTACACGATCTCTAAACCTCGCCTTTTGAATCGAAAAATATTCTTCAGCATTCTTGATTTCTTCCAAAAGAGTGACAGGCTCGTCTAGTTTTCGTAAATTATAACGCAGCAAATTCGAGGTCGATACTGTTAGATCACTCGTTTGCTCAGCCCCTTCTATATAAGCTAACTTAGATATAACGTTTAACGTATTGAACAGGAAATGCGGGTTAATCTGACTTTGTAAGGCTTTTAATTCAAGTTCCTTTACAAGTCGGTCCTTTTCTACAATTTCAATATTTTTAATCATTAAATTACTTAAATTCTTTGACATTTCATTGAGGATTTTCCCAAGAATTCCGATTTCATTGTTTTGATACAATGTGGGGGGAGCCACATTAAAATTACCTTTACCAATTTGTTTAGCCATATAAACTAATCGATTGATTGGAATGACGATACTTCTAGACAACCATATTGCAAAAACAATACTAATGATAGTCGTTATAACGAACAACTGGACACCTAATTGATTCATAGACTGAGTATTTGCAATAATCTTTCGAAAAATAGGCTGATAATTACTGAGCTCTAAATCAACTAAGTTTTGACTATCCTCTCTAATAAACCCTGATATCTTCTCTATATCCCGGTATTGATCTGTATAACTTGAAAAATTTTGAGAGACTAAATTATCTGTAATTGATGATTCTAACCCTAGAAAAGAATCAATCATATGGGTAAAGTTTTCTAACACAAGCTGATTATTTTTAGTAGCATTATGTGTTAATAATTCTTTTTTTAATTTTTGTAAATTACTTTTATGCTGCAAAATCGATCGATAGTTTTTTGGCTGTGGATTAATAATATAACTACTTACCAAACTTAAATTCTCTTGGGTTTCAGAAGAGATTTGTTTATATAAAAATATTTTATTAATCATTAAATTATAACTCTCTTGAACCTTCTTACCATTTTCAAATATAAAAAATGAAACTAGATTTAGTAAAATAACTAAAATAGGAATAAAAATAAATAACTTTGTCCTAATTTTCAACGTTTCTCCTCCTGATCAACGTTTCTTTAGTCACCACCTCGGTTGGTGTAAAATTTTCTTTATTAATAACTTTTCCATGTAACGAATCAATTAATAATCCGACAGATTGAACGCCCATTTCATATGGCTTCTGAATAACAGTTGCTTTAATCGCATCATCTTGAACTGCTTGGAGTGTACCTTCGATATTATCAAATCCAAATATCTCTACTTGATTTAACTTTAAATTTTTTGATGCATTCAAAATGCCAATCGCGTCTAAAGCACTTGTACCAACCATAACTGAAATGTCTTTATTATTACGTAACATACTTTCAGTTTGAAGCTTTGCTTGAATAATCGATATATTAGAGGACTCGATATCCTTTACTACTAATTTAGGATGCTTTTTCACAATACTTAAAAAGCCATTTAATCTCGCCTGCTGACTTTCTGATTTTTCACTCCCAATAATAACGCCAATTTTTCCAACACCATTCGTTTCCTCTACGACAACTTTTCCTAACTGCTCTCCTGCGCTAAAATTATTTGTACCAACATAAGCAATACGCTTACTCTTTGGCGCATCTGTATCAATTGTAATAACAGGAATATGTTGTGAAACCGCTTTATTAATTACGGGCGAAAAAGTATTCTCATCAAGACTTTGTACGATAATACCGTCCACCTGAGAAGCAATTGCCTTTTCTAATAATTTAATTTGTTCTTCCGGACTTGTACGTAAAGGACCGATATATTCAACATTTACTCCAAATTTTTCTGCAGCAACATCTGCCCCTTCTTGTACTTTCCTCCAATAAGGATTATCAAACTCCTGCGAAATAAGGACAAAATGGAGTTTTTTCTTCGGTTCTACTTCTCGATCCTGTAGTTTTTGAACTGAATTTTCAATATTTCTAGCATTTATTTCAAAATGAATAAGTACATAAACAAACAATAAAAAAAGTACGCTTAAAATAATCGACCACTTTTTCTCTTCCATAACGTCCTCCAGTCCTATATTAAAATAGTACATTTTGATTATACAGTTTACAAGACTATTAAACTTTACAATTTTTTCCCTTTTATTTTATTCGAACGAATGAATCGTTTAATAAGGAAATTTGTAACCTCAAACTACCTTTACTAAAAAAACGTTATATTGAGATTTTTTCAAAAAAAAAGATCCGATATGAGACAAGATCTGTTTGAAAAAATATCAAAGCTTACCAATCCCTTTTTTTGATCAAAAAACACATGGTGAATTAATTAAATCGCCTACCTGAACTGAATTCAACCTAATCAGATACCCGCCATATAAAAGGATTCCAACAAGGCACAAATTCATAATAAATGTAACAATCGGTGTAATCATGGCAATCACACGCGCTGCTTTTATTGCACTTTGTGAATAATCTTTATTTGCATTTTTAAATTACTTCGTTTCGTAATCAGACCTTACAAAAGCACTAGAAAATACGGTGACGCTGGCTTAGGCTTATCAATTACCCAGTCAATTACTAATGCTCACGGCGGTAATATAATAGTAGAAAGTAAAGTGTTTCAGGAAAAGGTAGTACGTTTATTGTTCAATTGCCGATTTGAATATGTAATTGATTTATTGAAAATTGAAATGTGCTTCCTCATAACTGTCTTTAATGGAAATCAACCTTAACCATGATAATGTTGTTGAACACTAATTGACGAACTCATTTTTCAACAGTTTAAAGCCACCTTATAAGGTGGCTTCTTTATTTTTCAAGCGAAGTACCAGACCTACATAAAAAAGGCTAGCAATAAGCACACCTTCTTAAACACGGATATAAATTTAATCTAATTATGATGGAGACGGAAATCTTGCCGCTTCAAAATGCGTACTAACCTCACCATCAACATTTGTATCAATCGTACCAGCTATGCTACTTTGAGCAAAAACCTCAACCTTATCCATAGCATTAAGTTTCGCGATTGTTGAGACATTTACAGTATTTCCAAAGAGTATTGGACCAAAGAAATCATTATCAATAGCGATTGCAGGTTTTCCATTTACGCGAATTTCGATCCGTACTCTATAATCGACATTGTTGTTAACAGGGAAAAAAGTAATCGTTCCAGAAACTAAATAGACCCCATTATTTCTTGTTCTAAATATTGAAGTAAACGGATTATATTCATTTGCTAAATCAAATTGTTTTTTATTGTAGTTTACTTTTACAAAAGTATTTTCGGGCACGGTTTGAGTTACATTGCTTACAGCTCTAAAAGCCGATGCAATATTAATATTCTCTTTATTCTCTTTATTCTCTTCATTTGAATCGTTTGGTTTTTTCATTTTTGGAGGCACACTTTTCACTTCACTCTCTAATAAACTCCTATCATTATATTTAGAATAGACTTAAGTGATTGTATGCTTGTCCATGAGCAATAGCTATATTTGATTTACTATTCAGAAAAAAAGGGCTTTACTCATTAAAAGTAAAGCACCAGTTAATTGAAGAACAAGAATAGTATAAGTGTTGTGATTACATTACCTGCCTTAAGTAAGGCTCAATAATCACCATCAATTTCAATTATTGCTAATTATCTCTTCTACAAGTTTTTGTTAAGACGTTTTTTCCATACATACGTTAACGTAATAAAGACGTAGATGCAAAGTGTAATGATCGTTACGATGATCGGTGTCGTGAAAATGATTCCGATTAGAATCATCATTAAAGCGATGATTACAGCCCAAGTCGTATATGGGAACCATTTAACTAAATATTCACTTGTTTTTCCAGATGACTGTTTACGTGATTTCAAATGAGCAAAGGCAATAATCAACCAGATGAATAATACAGTATATCCTAGCGATCCCATCAAGAAATCAAATGTCTTGCTTCCAGCAAATAAGGAAATTAGTACACCGCCAAGTAAAGTGGAAGTACACATTAATATTGCGTATACAGGAACTTTCCTCTTAGATAATTTTGAAAAGATTTTCGGAATGCGACCGTCCGCAGCTTGCGTATACAGAACGCGGGATGAACCATACAATCCAGAGTTCATCGATGAAATAATTGCTATTAGAACAACAGCATTCATAATATGGTCAGCACCAGGAATCCCTATCATTTTAAAGACCATTACAAACGGACTTTCTGGCACCCCGTTTACTTTGTTCCAAGGAATTAAACTAACGATGATGAAAAATGGAATGATATAGAAAGAAATGATTCTAACCAAAGTACTTCGAACGGCTTTTGGAACCACTTTTTCTGGATTTTTCGTTTCTGCTAATGTGACCCCGATAATTTCAGTACCACCATATGAATAAATTACAACCAACATAGCCGAAATTAAACCTGTTGACCCATTCGGAAAGAAACCGCCATGGTCAGTTAAGTTAGAGAAACCGACTGCTTTATGATCACCAAAATTCACAAGTAACAATATTAACCCAGCTAAGATGAATACAATGATGACAGTAATTTTAATTAAAGCAAGCCAGTACTCCGTTTCAGCAAAAACCTTTACCGATAGCAAATTGATTGTTGTAACCAACACCGAAACAACTAATGCAAGCATCCATATTGGATAATCTGGCAACCAATATTGAATGAAAATAGCAGCAACGATTGATTCAGCCGTGATGTTCAATACCCACATTTTCCAATAAATCCAATCAAGGAAATAAGCTGGATACTTTCCTAATATAGATTGGACAAGATCCCTGAATGTTCTTGCATCGCTATTGCGAACTGCCATTTCAGCTAAACCTTGTAAAACGAATAATAAGATGATGCCTCCTAGCAAGTAAGCAATTATGATGGATGGGCCTGCCATATCAATTGCTGAACTACTTCCCTTAAATAAACCTGCCCCAATTGCACCTCCTAATGCCATCATCGTAATATGTCTTGACGTCATTGTCCTTTGTAATTTCTGTTTGTCCGTTTTCATATCCTAACCTCCTAAAAAATCAAAAAAGGCACATCATCCCATTCTTCATAATCAAATGAAGAAAGAGACGACATGCCTTAGCTTACCGCGGTACCACTCTTATTGGCTCTTTTCGAACCCTACTTTAAAAACCTTGTAACGTAGGTCAATCGTTAAAACAAGAGAAAAGATTAAATCTAATCTTTCGCTTTACCACTCCCAGGCAAGTTCAAAGTATCATTGGACTGCGTCGCACCACCCCGCAGCTCTCTTTACCTAATAATTAACTTTTACTACTCCTGATCTTTGCGTTTTGATAAATATTTTCTGAATATTTTTTATAATAACTAATACTATACGGACGCAAAGCAAACTTGTCAACAGTTTTTTCAGAATAATATTTTTAAAGAATTAATCCTCGGCAGATTGGTTCAAAAGTTAAATGAATCCGTAAAATACTATTTTTTATATTTATTGAAGTATCATCAGTCAATATCGTTACCCCCCCACGATAATCGGCTCTTTAGCCGATTTTTTTTGTGGAACTAAAAGGCAGTTTAGTTTAGTAAGATATTGAATATTTATGATAATATGAATCCGATTTTATAGAGGGGAGTATGTAAATTATGGGTTGGTTTTTGTTCTTACTGCACAAGGGAATTTATTTTTTAATTTCCTTTATTTTGGTTCTCACGATCCGCATAACCCTAACGCTACCCCATATTTTGTTCGTGGTAATTTTGCCACAGAAAAAATATCTCAAAAATTCCTGACATACGAAAAATCAAAAAAACCCAGCCAGCTCAACCTAATAGCAAAAAAAATTAAAAATTTTAATTTGGATTGTATCTCTAATAGATTTAAATTTTCCATTTTTGGTATTTTATGGATAAATAAGTCATGTATAATAGAATTGTAGAAAACAAAAAAATAATACTAATGGGAAAGGTGTTTAATATGAAAAAAAATTTAAATAAAATTATTATGTTTTTAAGTGCATTTTCTTTGTTTTTATTGCTAGTGCAACCTGGTTCAACCGAAGCGGCATCAAAACCAACGCTTAAATCTTTAGAAAAGAACTATAATAGTGCTGTTCAAAAATTATTTTTTTGGAGTAGCTTAAATGATCAATTTAGTTTGGGATCTCTTATTGTAGATATATCTTCAAAAGCATACGATGAGTATAAATCTTTAACCCTGTCAAGTGAAAGAGAATACTCAAAGACAGATTTTGTAGATAATGTAACTACTATTACAAAAGTTGGTATTCAATCTGGAAGCAAAACCATGAGCAAAACCGTTACAATACCGATGAGAGTCTATGTTTACAAAAAATATTTAAAAGCAAATAGTAATTTAAAAGATGCGGAAAAGAAATTGAGAAAATATTATCCTAATGAAGCAAAATGTATCATAGATAATAAATGTAAACGCGGCAGTGGTGGTGGTGGCGCAGATCGTAAGTGGTAAAATTTATTTCACAAAAAAATTGGATTTCGGAAAAGAATTGCACTAGACCTAAATATGGATAAAGGGAATGTATCAAAAAGTCTAAAAAGATTATGTCAAAAGCAATTTATTGCAAAAATAGAGAATGGATATATGATTAATCCTCACCTATTTTATATTGGTAAAAGTCATTCAAATGATCGATATGAATTACGTAAAGAATTTGACACAGCTTTAACGAGCAATAATATTCAACCTCGTTTTTCAATGAATGAAGATATGTATAAGCTAACAGAATGTCAACCAAATTCGGTTGAAGAGTCTAGTAATACTACCGAATATAATTCATCAAATTTCCCTTTTTAATAAAAGGCTACATGAATCATTCAGGATTTTATACAAAAATAAGAGAATAGGATAGTTACAGATTCCCCTACAAACGTTGAGAAGTCTACGATGTATAAAATGATGCATATGAAGAGAAAAAGGAAAAAGCCAATCCCTTGCCGCAGAAGGGATTGGCTTTTTATTGACTTCCGTTGCAAAGTATGAAGAAAGATGACATTTTCGGCCGTCCGAATCATTATTGTTATAGCATATTTACCTATTCTTTATAAAATCAATAAACGACTTACCTACTTAGAAAATGAGGTCAAAAGATTAAATGGGGAATAAATCTTATTGAACCAAAGCAGTGCGTTAGTTGCATAAGGAAGTATCAAAACTAGTAAATTATTTTGTTTTTAAAGCTAATTTGTCTTCAACATAGAGCAGAGTACCATCTTTAAACCCTTTGGGAAGACTAGGCCGAAGCCTTTTGTTCTCTTGATATGTTCGGTCTCGTAAAAGAAAAGACTGCGCATAGTAACGCAATAATGACAATGCCACTCCCAAACCAAGCTGTGTTGGAAACCGAGCCAGTTTGGTTTAGCACAATGCCACCAATTGCTGAACCAAGCGAAATACCAATTTGCAATGCGGAATTATTAAAACTTTGCTGTATATCAGACGTAGCTGGATCGGTTTGAATCAAATAGCTTTGTTGAGGTGGCGCCAAGCTCCAACTCAATGCTGCCCAAACCATCATCGTTGGGATGAATAAGACTAGTGAAGAAGTTGTTAATGGTATTAAACACAATACAATAGCAAATGCACTGATAACGATGATGATACTTTTCCGAGCACCAATCCAATCAGAAAGTGTTCCTCCGAATGCTCCACCACTTACAGCTGCAATACCAAATACAAAATAGCAGATACTAATCCAGTTGGAATTTAGATGAAGATTCGTTTCTAAAAATGGGGTAAAATAGGCATAAATCGTATAGTGTCCTGCTAACATAAACATGGTAGCAAGATGGGCGCTGATTATTTTCCCACTTCCTAAAGCCTTTAATTGTTGTGAAAGCGGAATTGTTTTTTCCCCAGGAATGCGCCCCAAAAATAGTGAAATTAGCGCCATCGATCCGATTGATAATACAGCGATTCCAAGAAATATTACACGCCATCCAAACATATTGGAAATCAGGATTCCCAATGGTACGCCTAACACTAATGACGAACTAATCCCCATATAAATGAGTCCCAAAGCTTTGGCCTGGTGGGCAGGAGCAACAATTTTAACAACAATGGTTAAAGAAAGCACAACGACAAGTGCTGTACTTGTTGCCGTCAACACCCTAGCAATCATCATAAAGGTAAAGTTTGGACTAAAATATGTCATTACATTACCGATGAAAAAGACAAACAAGGAAGCAAGATACAATTTCTTGCGTTCGATTCTGCTGGTTAATACCAGTAAAATCGGACCGGCAATGGCATAGATAAGCGAAAACACTGTTATAAGTTGCCCTGTAGTGCTTAATGAAATGTTGAAATCATCGGCGATTGTTGGCAATATTCCACCAACGATTAATTCAACTAATCCTACCGCAACGGTCGATAATGCTATTATAAAAACTTTCAAATTCATACTATATTTCTATCCTTTCTTAGTTAATATAAAAAGAAATGACCCTGAAGGTCCTTTACAGAAAACAATAAAAAAATCCTGATTACAAAAAACGAATAAATTCATTTTCTGTAATCAGGATTTTTAAGGTTCCTGGTAGAGACCTTCTAGCCATATTCTAGAAGTTATACAGTTCATATATATATTAAAAGTGATCACTTTGTTGATTTTACTATACTTTATCCTATCCCTCAAGTGTAAAATCATTTCCAAAGCTAAAATTCCAATCTAAAAGGGGTACAGCCACATGCCTCTCAAGCTAACAGAACAGATTGTCCCAAAACGATAAAAATGAACTTCATTGCTATTAAAAACACATAATTTAATATAAAAAACAATAAGAACAGGGTCACACCGATTCTTAATCAACTTATCTGGTCGATACTTCAATAAAAAAAGAGCACCAATTAGACTAATGTGTTCAGTTTTGAGGTACAAAAAATCAAACAGCAACCAAAAAAGCAGACATTTTAGTTATCAAATTAACAGTAAATTTAGCACATAAGACAACAAAAAAGCAGCGAAGTTCGCTCCTTTTTGATTACCATTCTCTCCACTCTTCGGTAATGTCATCATCAGTTTCTAATCCTGCAATACTTACTGCTGTATCAATAAACTCACAAAGGTCTTCTCGCTCCATCGTTTCGATGTAATAATCATGTTGTTCATTTAATTCATTAAATTTAATTACCACACCTTTAACAATCTTCATTATTTCTGCTTCTGGAGGGTTTGCACCCAGTTTTTCTAAGCTATTAATAAAACTGTCAAGAACTTCATTTGTTGCATTAATATTTTCTTCATTAAAAAATTCATTATCCTCATCATTCTCGACCCATTGAATTGTTGGTTTGTTTTTTCTTAATTCTTCAAATGACATAATTTCCTCCACATCAAAAATTGGTCATACATTGTATGCCAAATTAACACTAATTTTAACATAGGTTTTGTAGACTGTCTGCTGGTCATCAGACACTTGCTAATTACTATGTTAAATTAATAGTTAAAATCAAAATAATACCTTTATACTAACAAATAAAAGAAGTCCAATTCATTTGCAAATTGGACTTAAAATTGAACTGTTATTATTATTTTTGTACTCAAAATCTGAACCCGTTCCAATTAGACAACCTCTTTTTTAGTTCAAAAATCAACATTTTTATTTAACTGAGCCTAATTATTAATAATTATCAACTCATTTTTAAAGCTCACATGTAAATACTAACTATGAATTAAACTTATTAAACGAAGTGGAGTGTGCCAAGTATGGATGAAATTATTGAAAGTCTGAAAAGTCTACACAATGAAATAAGTGTTAAGCTTAGCAATGCTTTCAACTTTTCAGAAACTAATGATAAGCATAACCAAAGTTCACATCAAAATTATACTGAATTATCTAAAGTTGCTAAAGAGCACTTAGAACAAAATAAAGAACATCAAATAGCTAAGACAATTTTAAAACATTTAGAATCATTACTTAGTGAGGTTGATGAAATAAAAAACGCTTAACTTTAAATCGTTAATAACATTATCGATAAAAAGGATTTTCCCTACTGTATCAATAATATTCTTAATCAAAATAGCGCTCCCAAAATGTATAAAAGACAGAACCAACTAATACAAAAAATCTCTACGGAATCTTCCATAGAGATTTTTAAAAATACTTATTTTATTATCTTTTTGCCCCTGTAAAACGTCTATTTAAAAACTTAGCAAACAATCTAGCAAATAGATTAAATAAAAGGATCATTACGATTAAGACTGCAGCAGATTTTGTAGCGATGCTTTGTGCATCTGGAACAATACCTTCTGAATTTAATTTCCAGATATGAACTGTTAACGTTTCTGCTGGTCTAAAAATATTAAACGGATTCATCGGTGTATTTAATGGAGCAGCATTATTTAGAATAGGCGTTGTAAGTCCAGCAGTATAGATTAATGCCGCTGCTTCACCAAAAATTCTTCCAGCTGCTAAAATAATCCCCGTAATTAATTGTGGAATTGCTGTTGGGATACTAATTTTAGTAATAGTTTGCCACTTTGTAGCTCCTAATCCAAGACTACCTTCTTTACTAGTTTTAGGAACATTTAATAACGCTGTTTCACTTATCCTTGTTAAACTTGGAAGATTTAAGATTGAAATCGCAAGTGCACCACCAATTAATGTGTAACCCCATCCAGTCATTGTTACAAATACTAATAAACCGAATAAACCTACTACGATTGAAGGCAACGAAGCCAACGTTTCAATACATAGTCTTAAGAAATTTAAAAATCGACCTGGTTTTGCATACTCTGCCATATAAATCCCAGCTCCAACTCCAATCGGAACTGAAATAATTAATGTTAACACTAAGATATAAAATGAATTAAAAAGTTGTGGTCCAATCCCACCACCTGCTTGAATATTACTAGGTTTTCCAAACAAGAAATCAAAGTCCCAGAATCCCCAACCTTTAAAAATAATTTCACTTAATAAAAATAGTAATAATATTACAACTAAGCCAGCTATTAAACAAAGAATTCCCGTCCAAATCTTATCCATTTTTCTTGCAATCATGATTCATATCCTCCTTTTCTCCCAATTAATCGAATGACAAGTATAAAGAGGAAGGATATTAAAAGTAAGATCATTGCTAGAGTCCATAAAGTGTTATTCCAAGCTGTACCGTTTAATGTATTTGCCATATCCATTGTTAAAATTCCTGTTAATGTTGCTGTTGGGTCAAAAATACCATTAGGGAACTTAACTGTATTTCCGATTACCATTTGTACAGCTAATGCTTCACCAAATGCACGAGCCAGACCTAAAACGACTGCTGTTAAAATGTTTGTTTTTGCAGCGGGTACAATTGCCAATTTAATTGCTTGCCATCTAGTAGAGCCTAGTCCATATGATGCTTCTAAATAAGTTCTAGGAACAGCTCGCACAGCATCAGATGCTATACTTGCAATTGTCGGTAAAATCATGATACTAAGCACAATAATCCCTGCAATTAAGCTAAAACCTACTCCACCTACAGTATTTCTAAGAAGTGGAACTAATATTGTTACCCCAAGAAATCCATAAACTACTGAGGGAATACCGACTAGAATTTCTAAAACTGGAATTAATACTTTTTCACCAAACTTAGGTGAAATAAAATTCATGAAAATTGCTAATGCAATCGCAATTGGTGCAGCTATAATTACAGCGCCAACAGATACAAGAATTGATCCAACAATAAAGATTAAAGCACCATATGTTGGGTTTGAAGCATTATTCGGACTCCAATGTTTTGAAAACAAAATTTCACTTAACGATATATCACTTACTGTAAATGATTGAATCCCTTTACTAACAATAAATCCTATTATTGCTATTGTAATACCGATCATTAAGAAACCACATAAAGTTACAAGAGTTCTTCCAAGGTATTCAATTAGAAAAAAGTTTCTTTTTTTGAAATTCATGATAAACCCCTATCATCCATTAATAAATTAGTTTGAGAGTTGGTATAAAACCAACTCTCATTTTTTATATTATTCTAAGCCTGCCATTTTCGAAGCTGGGATATAACCCATCTCAACTAACTTATTAGAAAACTCGTCGCCACTAATAAATTCAATATATTCTTTTACAGGAGATTTCGCATCGCCTTTTGTAATCATGTACTCATAAGAATAGAATGGGTAATCACCTGAAACGATATTGTCTGTAGTAGATTCTTTTCCATCAATTTTCACAGTTTTTAAAGCATCTTTTTTATCGCCGATTAAATATGAGTTAGCAAGGTACGAGATTGCACCTGGAGTAGAGTTTACAGCTTGCTCAACTGCACCGTTTGAGTCTTGTACTGTTCCTACGCCATCATTAATCTTAACGTCTTTCATAATTTTCTTTTCAAATGCTGCACGTGTACCAGATGATGCTGGACGATTAATTACATTAATTTTTTCATCTTTACCGCCAACTTCTTTCCAGTTCGTTACTTTTCCAGCGAAAATATCTTCAATTTGTTGAAGTGTAAGTGAGTCTACACCAACATCTTTATTCGTTACCATTGAGTAACCAACACCAGCAACTTTTGCTTCTACTAATGAACTTGCTAAAGTTTTATCTTCTAATTTATCAGCAGCTGGTACATCTGAGTTACCAATTTGAATTGCTCCAGTAGATACTTGGTTTACCCCAGTACCACTACCGCCACCTTGAACTGTAATTGATACTTGTGGGAACTTAGCCATAAATTCAGTAGCCGCTTCATCAGCTAGTGGTTGTAATGCTGTTGATCCAGCAGCACCAATTGTTCCTGTTAATTCTACTTTTTTATCATCTGAAGTCTTTCCAGTTGTTTTATCATCTTTATTAGAACATCCTGCTAACATACCTGTAATAGCCATTGCTGCAAATGTTAATTTTAATCCACGTTTCATTTTAATCCCCCTAAAATGTTTGTTTTTATTTTTAATTTTGTTTTTTATTTTTGTTTGTTTCTCTCTTACATTCTCTACTTTAAAGTTTTTAGGTTAAGCAAGTTTTAATCAATCGTAAAGAAATTGTAAATCTTTTTAAGAATTGTATATTTAGTCGATATAAGGGCACTAAACGTTGCGTTAAACTATCAAGTATTTATTAAAACTTACTAAATATAAAGTAGAAAACTACTTAATACTAACTTTACTTTTTAAGTAGTTTCATCATGTTGATCGTTAACGTAGTCAATATTGAAAAGCCCGAACATATAGTGACTTTAATTGATATAGCTGTGAACCTCGTTGATAAAGTGATGCTTTTTGTTGATATAGCGACGGAATTTGTTGAAAAAAGCTTTTTGTCCATTACAAAGAAATAAAAAAAGCTGACTCAAAAAGTCATAGACCTTTAGAGTCAGCTCAAATTACATTATTATTGTAAACCTGACATTTCTGAAGCTGGGATATAGCCCATTTCAACTAACTTATTAGCAAATTCATCGCCACTAATGAATTCAATATATTCTTTTACTGGAGATTTTGCATCACCTTTTGTAATCATATACTCATATGAATAGAATGGGTATGCACCAGAAGTAATGTTATCAGTTGAAGATTCTTTTCCATCAATTTTCACAGTTTTTAAAGCGTCTTTTTTATCGCCAATTAAATATGAATTAGCAAGATAAGAAATTGCACCAGGAGTAGAGTTTACAGCTTGTTCAACTGCACCGTTTGAATCTTGAACTGTTCCTACGCCATCATTAATCTTAACGTCTTTCATAATTTTCTTTTCAAACGCTGCACGAGTACCAGATGATGCTGGACGATTAATTACATTAATTTTCTCATCTTTACCGCCAACTTCTTTCCAGTTTGCTACTTTTCCAGCGAAAATATCTTCAATTTGTTGAAGTGTAAGTGAATCTACACCAACATCTTTATTTGTAACCATTGAGTAACCAACACCAGCAACTTTAGCTTCTACTAATGAACTTGCTAAAGATTTATCTTCTAATTTTTCAGCAGCAGGTACATCTGAGTTACCAATTTGAATTGCTCCAGTAGATACTTGGTTTACACCAGTACCACTACCGCCACCTTGAACTGTAATTGATACTTGTGGGAACTTCGCCATAAATTCAGTTGCTGCTTCGTCAGCTAGTGGTTGTAATGCTGTTGATCCTGCAGCACCAATTGTTCCTGTTAATTCTACTTTTTTATCATCTGTACTAGTCTTGCCAGTTGTTTTTTCGTCTTTATTAGAACATCCTGCTAACATACCTGTAATAGCCATTGCTGCAAATGTTAATTTTAATCCACGTTTCATTATTGTTTGTCCTCCTAAGGAAAATTATTATTTTCTACATCTCTAACTATAGAAAAGAATAATTAACCTAGTTTTAAACGATTGTAAATAATTCGTAAAGTTGTTTTAGGATTACATAGTATTTCTTTTATTAAATCATAAAAAGAAAACACCCTATCTCCTTTAAGGAATAGGGTGTTTTAAAATAGTTACTTAGATTATTTAGTCCAAACCATTGCTCCGCCTGTAATTACACTAGAAGTATAACCTTGAGCATTTACAGTAACATAGTCTGGTGACTCTGAATAGATTTTCGTATTTTCTCCTATTACACCATTACCTGTTAGATTAAAGCTTGCATTTCCGCTAGCCTTCTTATCAACATTTACACCATACCAACTGTTTCCGCTTGTATTTAAATTGTTTGCTGTAACATTTGAGCTATTTACAATTAAACCTGCTGCTGCATTATTTGTTAAAGTGATGTTATTTAAAGTTACATTTGTTGAGCTTACTACATTTATACCACTACCATAGTCAGTTCCTGAACCAGATCCTGTCATTGTGATATTCGCGGCACCTGTCACTTTTAGATTTTCTAGAGTTACAGCTTTATCTCCGCTATTTACTGTAATTAATGATGCATAGCCTTTTGTTCCAGTTGCGTTTGTCCATGGTGCAGTACCTTTTGTAATAACTGTTGAATCTCCTGCTCCAATAATCGTAATTGATTTTTCTATTCTAAGCTGGCTATTTAATTTGTATGTTCCAGCCGGTACTTTGATTGTATCTCCATCTTGTGCGGCATTTACTGCATTTTCAAGGTTTGAGTAATAACTTGTGCTATTTGCATTTGTTAGTTTAATAAAATTTTCTGGAACTTTATTGTTCCATACTGTTGATGTTGTTCCTTCAATAGGATAAGCAGTATAACCTTTTACATCTACTGTTACATTTGTTGATTTATCTGACATGATTGGAGTAGCTTCACTAATCACACTGTTGCCTGTTAAAGTAAAGCTCGCATCTCCACTTGCGCTCTTATCGACATTTACACCATACCAACTGTTTCCACTTGTATTAAAATTGTTAGCTGTAACATTTGAACTGTTTACGATTAAGCCAGCTGCTGCATTGTTTGTTGACTTAACATTATTTAAAGTTACATCTGAAGAACTAACTACATTTATACCGCTTCCATAATCAGTTCCTGAACCAGATCCTGTCATTGTGATATTCGCTGCACCTATTACTGTAATGTTTTGAAGTTTAACTGCTTTATCTCCACTATTTACTGTAATTAATGAGGCATAACCTTTTGTTCCTGTAGTGTTTGTCCAAGATGTAGAACCTTTTTTAATAACTGTTGAATCTCCTGCTCCAATTAAAGTAAGTGCTTTTTCAATTCTAATTTGTTTATTTAATTCGTACGTTCCTTTAGGAATATAAATTGAATCTCCATCTTGAGCGGCATCTACTGCTGATTGGATATCCGTGAAATTACTTGTGCTATTTTGGCTTGATAACATAATGCTATTAGGAATTCCACTTGGATTGCTATTTTCTACTTTATAAATATTTTGATATTTATCTGTGATTTGTATCACTGCTTTTGACGGTGTTGTTAAGTCGTAAGCTGAACTTGTCCACCAATCGTCCTTTACCACTTTATCACTTTGGATAAACTCCGTACTGATCATACCACCGTCGACTTTTAATTGGTCGATTTGAGTACCAGAAGCTGTTTTAGTTGCAATTGTATTTCCCTTTTCATCAATCAACGTAATTTTAATTTCTTTTAATAAGCTAGATGGTAATTCATTTACGTCTAGTTTAAATCCTACTTTATAAGCAAAATATCCAGCATTATAGTTATTTGAAAATTTGAAGTCCTGTACATGTACATAGTCCTCTGAATTTGCGATCATGACTGGTCCAGCAACTACAACTTTTACGCTTGCCTTCTTCGTTGTATCAGCTACAGTACCATAAACAGTATAAGTGCCTGCCTTGCTAAAGTTAGTTTGATTCCATTGAACAGCTTTAGAAACCTTTGTACCGTTTACTAGTGTTACGACTACTGTTTTTGGAAGGGGTACATTTTCTTTGCCGTTAACTTTAATGTCGCTAATATTGCTTATACTTGAAACCTGTAATCCAGCAATTTTCTTTGTAATGTCCGACTTAATGCTAGTCAACTTTGAAATAAAAGCTGATTTAACATTTGCATATTTTAAATTATTTATTGCTTTCAAAGCATCATTATAATGAGCAGTCACTTCAGTGCTTGTTGTTTTTACTGTAACATTACCCTTAAATGCTTCAAATTTTTTAATTGCATCATTTGCACCTTTTTCTGCTTTATCTTCTAATGCTTCATAAGAAACTACTTTGTTGTGTTGACTCGTAATTTGTTTAGTAAATAAGCTTTTCTTTGTTTTATATTTACTCGTTAATTTTGCTACTTCTTTTCTAGCTGTAGATTCTAATGATGCGATTCTTTTTTCATCAGAAGTTTGCTTAGGTAGGCCAGCTTTTACAAATTTATCTGTTGCCTTTGATGCATTTACATAAGTTGTATAAGACGAAGCAGCATACGCTGGGGTTACTGAGGTTGCGACTATAGCAGCGATTACTGTTGAAGATAAAACTTTTCGAACTGACTTAAATTGCTCTTTCACTATGATGTTCCTCCTAAGATGTAGCTAGTTAATTTACTTAATTGAAACGAAAACTACAAACTAACTTAAATAGTTTGTTACATATTTCACAAAACAAATTAAGTTTGTTACTCGTTTCACAAATTTAGTTTACATCCTCGCACTCACATTGTATACAATAATATTAATAAGGCTTAATTTACCATTTTCTTAATTTAATTAGAAGAGCTCCATTTAATAGCAATCATTCAAATTTACATAAGTAAATACAAAAAAATTCTTAATTTAGAAACCTTCTTTCATAAAGAAGGAAAGGCAACGTACCATTGTATACGTTGCCTTTTTTAGATATATTAATTAAATTTTAAAACAGCTCAGTCACATACTCTACTTGCATATCACCAGAGTTTTTTATGAACAAACCCTATTTCTTCACTTTCTCAAGACAAAGTTTTAACACACTATTAAGTAAAACATTCGCCCCTTTAGCACAATCCTCATATGAAGTTAATTCATCTTCACGATGACTATATCCATTTACACTTGGTACAAAAATCATAGCTGTTGGAATATAGGAAGCAATGAATTGAGCATCATGCCCAGCGCCGCTATACATTCGATTTTCTTTATACCCTAACTCTTTGCAAGCATATTCCACAGCATTGACTACTTCTTCATCAAAGTCAACTGTGTCTCGATCCCATAGTCGGGTGGATTTGATTGGACAGCCACTTATATTTACTGGTAATTCTTCAACCATTCGTGTAACTTCTACAATAACACTCGGATCTTTATGTCTCGCCTCTAAAGTAAAGGTTACTTCTGAAGGAATGACCGTATGAATATTTGGATATGCATTTATACGACCGATTGTGTAAACGAGCTCTGAATCTAGTCTTTGTAATTGCTTTTGTAAATCTACCACCACATTAGCAGCAGTGAACATCGGATCTTTACGCATGCTGATTGGCGTCGTACCTGCATGATTGGATTCTCCAAATACAGAGATTTCGTAGCATACCATTCCTAGTACACCTTCTACTACCCCGATTTCTAAGTTTTTCCGTTCCAGTACAGGTCCTTGTTCAATATGTAGTTCGATATACGCGCTAGCTTCTTTTAAGCGATTTGCTTCAGAACCATAGAAACCGCTTTCATTTAATGCTTTTGCAAATGTAATTCCATTTTTATCTGTAGAAGCAATCATCTTCTTTTTATCAAATTTACCTGATAGTACGCCAGAAGACATAAGAGATGGCTCAAACCTTGCCCCTTCTTCATTTGTAAAATTGACAACGGTAATTGGATAATCTAATTCAATCTTTTCATCTATAATTGTATAAACAGTCTCTAAAGCTGTAAGTACACCTAGTACGCCGTCGAAACGTCCTCCCTTTATAACTGAGTCCAAATGGGAACCAATTACAATTGGAGGTAGGTTTTTTTTCCCTGGTAAAGTAGCATACATATTCCCCATATCATCATGCTTTACTGTCATTCCCACTTCTTCACATAACGCTTGAAATTTCTTCCTTACAGCAATATCTTCAGTAGATAATGCTAGTCTAGTTACTCCATTGTTTTCCGTTTTACCATATTCACTAAACAACTCAATTAATCTTTGAAGCCGATTAGCATTCGTCTTGATCATATGAAGGCCTCCTTTAATTATTGGGCAATATCTTCAATAACAATTGCGGATAATTCATTTAGTGAACTAGAATATTCGAGAAAATATTTACTAATTTAAATAAAGTTGTTTCATTAAATAATACGATGGTAACTGCTTTTATAATACTAGGAATTGCATCTTACTTATTCATTCAAAACAAAGACAGAAAGATTATTTATATGAGCCTTTCTATGACTGACATTAAGTGTCCATAATTCAGAAAATTTGTATTATTTTGCTATTTTCCATTGATTTGTGTTAATAAAAAGATATAATTATTTTGAAAACAATTTGTGCAAACGTTTGCAATAAGTAAGCATTACCTACATACATATTTTTATTGCATCTTTTGTATAAACGTTTTCCTAACTTAGAAAGAGAAAGGGGTTTTTTCATGAGGAGAAAACAGAGATCAATATTATCGATTGTTACTGTATTAGGATTAGTTCTCCAGATGTTTCCGGGATTTTTTACAAACGGAACTGTAAAAGCAGCAGAAACGACAGCTAGACAAGTTGTACTTGTAGGAAGCCTTCAAAAGTTGTTAGGAAATTCAGGTGATTGGGACCCATCTTCAAAACAAACAGAAATGGTGTATAAAGGTAATGGTCTCTATACATTTACTGGTACTTTACCAGCTGGAGAATATGAGTACAAAATCGCCATTGGTGGAAACTGGTCAGAAAATTACGGTGAAGGCGGAAATCCTGGCGGCAACAACATTAAACTAACACTATCCGAACAAAAGGATGTCACTTTCTATTATAATGATAACACTCATTCAATTACTGACAGCACTCATTACACTCCAATAGCGGACGAAAGACAACCACGCCTTGTTGGAACAATCCAGCCTGCTATTAATGCAGGGCCAGCTTGGAGCCCAGCAGACTCAACGGCCATATTAAAAGATGATAATTTCAAAAATATCTATTCCTTTACTACAAAAGTGCCAAGCGGTACTTACGAATACAAGATTGTACTAGGAAAAGATTGGACAGAGTCCTACCCTACTTCCAATCTAAAGTTAACTGTACTCTCTGAATCTACTATTACATTTTTCTTTAATAACCAAACAAAAGAAGTTTATACAGATTATAAACCAGCAGGATCTGATGGCTTAATTGATCAGAATGCCCTCTATCATGATTCATGGGATCAAGTATACAAAAAGCCATTTGGGGCCGTTCCAGAAAAGACACCTGTCACCTTCAGGATATCAGCTAAAAAAGGCGATTTAACAAGCGCGAGCCTTTATGTAAAAAACTATAATTCAGGTACAACAAAGGTTTTGACTATGAAGAATGTAGGTTGGTCAAACACAAAAGACAAAGGTGACCTTGAATACTGGGAGGCTACGTTTACTCCGACGGACAAAGGTGTTCATGGGTATAAATTCATTGTCAGAGACCAAGATACAACGGCAGAATATGGAGAAGACACACAAGAAGGTCATACTGGAAAAGCAGTAGATAAAAATGCAAGCCTTTTCCAACTGACAGTATATGACCCTAACTATCAAACCCCAGATTGGATGAAAGAAGCTGTCGTTTATCAAATCTTTCCGGATCGATTTTTTAACGGAAACAAGACAAATGACAATGTAAAGGACAAGGTTGGAGCTCGTGGTAATCAACCAATCGAACATCCCCCTTCTTGGACAAGCTTACCAGATAATCCTTATGAACAAGGAAATGGATCATATACTGGAGACGGTGAGTTTAGTAATGACTTTTATGGAGGTGACATTGCTGGAATCAAAGCAAAGCTTGATTACCTTCAATCACTGGGAGTCAACACACTCTATTTAAATCCGATTGCTCTTGCACCATCCAACCATAAATATGATGCAACAGATTACAAATTAGTGGATCCAATGTTTGGCTCAGAAAAAGAATTTAAAGACTTCACAAAAGAATTAGCAAAACGTAATATGCATTTAATTTTAGACGGTGTTTTTAACCACGTCTCAGATGATTCAATCTATTTTGACCGCTATAACAAATATAAAACAGTTGGTGCATATGAGTACTGGTCTCGTATTTATGATTTGATGAATAATGAAAAACTGTTAGAGGCTACTGCCAAAGAGAAAGCGAAAAAGCAATTTATCTCCGAAGGCCAATCCTTTAGCCCGTACGGTTTTGAAAACTGGTTCCATATTGAAAATGTTAAAGTGCCAAATGAAAAAGTCAACGGTGTTTCATCTGGGGAACATTATAAGTATGAAGGTTGGTGGGGCTATGACAGTCTCCCAGTATTTGAATCAAAAGAAGGTTCAAAGGTAGATCACCCTAGTGAACTTAACAACACTGAATTTGCTAACTATATAATGTATGATAAGGATTCTGTAAGCAAATCATGGATTGATCGCGGTTCTTCTGGCTGGCGTTTAGATGTAGCGAATGAAGTAGACAGCTCATTTTGGCAGGAATTTCGAAAAGAAATTAAATCCAAGAAGATGACAGGCGCAGGTCAAACTCTTCAAAAAGATGAAAAACCACTTATTTTAGGAGAAATTTGGGATGACGCTTCCAAATACTTTTTAGGAGATCAATATGATTCCGTAATGAATTATCGTTTCCGCAGTGCCATACTAGATTATTTAAAGAATGGTAATGCAGAAAATGCACAAAACTCCCTTCTTGCTGTTCAAGAGGATTATCCAAAGGAAGCTTTTTATGCTCTCATGAATCTAATGGGATCTCATGATACTGCACGAGCTATCTTCCTACTAGGCAACGGAACAGATACTTACAATCGAGCTGAACAAGATCCAAACTATAATTACAATGAAGGTGTGAAACGATTAAAGCTAGCCTCTATCCTTCAAATGGGTTATCCTGGTGCACCGACCATTTATTATGGAGATGAAGCGGGTCAAACAGGATCAAAAGATCCAGATGATCGCCGTACGTATCCATGGGGAAATGAAAACCAAGATTTGATTAAACATTATCAAACGATTGGTCAAATTCGAAGTAAAAATTCCGATCTATTTAGTCACGGAGATCTTCACCATATTTATGCTAAAAACGATGTATTAGCTTACGTTCGTACTAAAGGAACAAAATCAGCCCTCATCATCATCAACAGAGGGAAAACTGCACAAACTGTTGAAGTTGACACTAAAACGCTGATTGCGAACGGAATTCGTCTAGAAGACCAATTGGATAAAAAATATGTTGCTACAGTGAAGGATGGCAAGTTAACATTGAGCGTTCCTGCTGAATCAGGAAGAATGTTAATATCCAATAATGAAGTAAAAAATCCACAGTCAGTTAAAAATGTAATTGGGACTGTAGGCTCTAAACAAATTACTTTAAGCTGGACAGGAACTGGCACAAAATTCAATGTTTATCAATCTACTATTGCTGGCGGATTATGGACAAAAGTAAAAGAAACGACGAACACTTCTGTAAACATTTCAGATTTAAATAATGGTCGTAACTACTATTTTTCTGTAACTGCTGTAGATGCTAACGGGAACGAATCTGAACCTGCAGTCTCAGTTGGTCTCGTACCTCACTACGATGTTAGCAAAGCTAGCGTGGCCAACATGACAGCCTTAGCTAATCAGGAGCTGAATTTAGCGCTTGATTCTACTGTTAAAGCAACTTTTTACTTGCAAGGTGCAACAGAAACAGGTCCAGCTGAAGGAGTTACAGCCGAGCTTCAAGTAAGAATGAAAGGCCAGACTGCTTGGGAATCATACCAAACTCTATATAATGGTCAGTCTCAAGAAAATCAAGCTAATGAGTTTCAAGGTAGCTTCACACCATTAGAGGCTGGCATATATGAATACAGAATGGCCTTCACACCTAATTTAGGTAATACATGGGTATACTCTGAAACAAAAGAAGTGAATTATACACGTAGCACTTTAGATACTACGCCCCCTGCTAGTAAGGTCACTTTGGAGACACCAATTAAAGAGTCTGGTCAAGTTAACTTGAACTGGAAACTTACGCAGCCAGATCAGCCATATAAAGCAGTCATTTATCGTGACGGTCATTTACTTACTTCAGTAAACGGGGACACTACTACCTTACGTGATTATCAGGTCACAAACGGTACAGCATATAACTACCAAATCCGTGTCTTTGATCAAGCAGGGAACTATGTGGATTCAAATACTGTAAGTGTTACACCAGATATTGTCATGGTACAAGTCACATTTAAGGTACATGCACCAGATGACACACCATTGTCAGCACAAATGAATATACCTAACAGCTTAAATGGTTGGAATACAGGTGCATGGTCAATGAGCCGAAATGGCGCTGTTACACCAGATTGGGAATATACAGTTGAGCTTGAAGAAGGAACTGAAATTACCTACAAATATACGAGAGACAACACATGGGATCACGAAGGGTTAGCAGACCATACACCATCTGATCCATCAGACGATGATATCAGTTACTACGGTTACGGTGCGACTGGAACTGATATGAAAATAGTTGTTTCAAACCAAGGTGGCAACAAAATGACTGTTCAAGATACAATTTTACGCTGGATTGATAAGCCACTTGTAGTAAGCCAAATTGATGTAAATGGTTCAACTTTAACTGTCAAAGGGAATTCAATTAAAGGAGCTAACCTCACAATCAACGGGGAAAAAGTAACTACCGATAATGAGATGAAATTCACTCAATCTATTAATCTAAAAGAAGGGCAGACACAAGTACCAGTACACATTGAACCAACTGATACAACCAAATCCACGATTTTTAAAGGTGATGGCGATTCGATCAACAAAAACACTAAAAACTATGTGATTGATGTTGTTAATAAGACGATTAGTGAGTCGAAATAAATAGAAACGGAAAAGGTCTGCTGAGTTTGGCAGACCTTTCTAGGGTTAATTTTGTTAAATTATTTTTAGGTCCCTTTATATGGGACCTTTACGCTCATTAATCTCTACTAATATAGAGTGAATAGCTCTCCAAATTCGTATATCCAGAGAAATTTCAAATTTTTTTAACTGGGACTTGAATTTCAAACATCACTTCATTCGGATTATCCGTTACGGTAATATCCACCACCATGATCTGCAATGCGCCACCAATAATACGATAGCCTGTTTCATGAAGGTATGTAAATAATTTATTTAAGCTTTTACTGCGATTCCTTAATAATTCCCCATTATAGCGGATGCATGCAAATAACCCTTCAGGAATCATTTTCAGATACTCTTTTTGTATTTTTTCATCCTTTTTCGCTACAACAAATATCACTGAGGGCTCTTCAAACCGTTTATCCTTAATGTCATCTTCTTCGATGATAATGCCCAAGCGATTACTCGCGAGAATGGGTGCCTTCTCTGTTAGCATGGTTTCCAACCGGATAATACTGTAACAAAGTTCCAAATTACTATTAATTTTTTCATTTAAAGTAATTAACTTTCTACTTTTTATTTCGCGAAAGATAATCTCTTGAAATGCTTCTTTTCTTGAAATATTGTCTAAATAGGCTATTTTTTCTTTGATGTTTACTTCTATCTCGGTTAATTCCTTTAGTTTCGAAACAAGTTCAGCATGTTTGGCTTTAAGAATCTCACTTGATTTCTTAAAATTTCGTTGATTGAAATACTGTTTAATTTCATCTGTGCTCATCCCAATTTGACGAAGCTCTTTGATGGTTCCAAGGATCTCGTACTGAAAAATGGAGTAGTATCGGTATCCTGTTTCGGGATCAACAAATTTCGGTTTAAATAAATCAATTCGGTCATAATGACGCAAAGCCTCTGTCGTCATTCCTCTTAACTTGGCTATCTCACTTATCGTTAACCTTTCTTTCATAAAAACACCACCGTTTCCGAGAGTTAGAATAGAAGAAAAATGCTAAAACAAATTCTATTGACTTTTGTGTAACACAAAGCTTTACTATGATTATA
The DNA here is from genome assembly GCF_001420605.1 of Bacillus sp. FJAT-25509. GTDB lineage: Bacteria > Bacillota > Bacilli > Bacillales > Bacillaceae_G > Gottfriedia. The sequence goes on along the minus strand of NZ_LJIZ01000008.1, from coordinate 30,521 downwards.
CACAATATTCAGATTAATCCGAATGAATAAATAAGGGTGGTGATAAAAATAGAAGATTTTTTGTTTAGTAGAGAACCCCAAGTATAACCTCATTGACCTCTGTAAGATTGAAAAGAAACAATGTTTAGAGCTAAAAGACCCTATTAAATTCGTAAAGGAGATATGGAACTTGGCTGAAAAAATAACGCTTAGAAGATCACTTACATTGTTTCACGTTGTTTTTTTAGGTTTAGCATGGAATAATCCGATGGTTTTCTTTAACACTTATGGCATTGCAGCGAATAGTTCTAAGGGAGTGCTGGCGGGTGCGTATGCAATTGCATTTATGGCGATTGTTTTTACTGCATTAAGCTATGGAAAGATGGCAAAGGCTCACCCGGTTTCAGGTTCAGCTTATACTTATACTCAGAGGTCGATGAATTCCGAAACCGGCTTTATGATTGGCTGGACCATTTTATTAGATTATTTACTGACACCGATGATTACCTGTCTTATGTCCGCTGTATTTTTAACATCGCAATTTCCACAAGTTCCATTTTGGCTTTGGATTGTAATCCTAAATATCGGCATTACGATCATTAGTTATATTGGTATAAACGTTTCAGCAAATACAAGCAAGATTTTTGTGATCGCCCAAATCCTTTTTATAATTGTCTTTGCATTCTTAACGATAAAAAGCGTCTTAAACGGAATGGGTACAGGTACACTTTTAGCAGTTGAACCTTTCTTTAAATCAAATGTTTCAACTTCTGTTCTCCTGTCTGGAGCTTCCATTCTCTGCTTCAGCTTTCTAGGATTTGATTCTGTTACAACATTGTCTGAGGAAACCATTAATCCTGAAAAAACGATCCCTAAAGCAATTTTTGTCATGATGGTGATTATGGGTTTAATCTACATTGGTTCCTCCTATCTGGCTCAGATTGTCTTTCCTGGATATGCCTTCAAAAACACTGATTCTGCGGCGCTAGAGCTCGTAAAAATGGTTGGTGGCAATTTATTTAGCTCTTTATTCATAACGGTTATGATAATTGGTAATTTTACTTCAGGTGTTTCCTCTGTTACAAGCGTATCTCGAGTGCTATATGTAATGGGACGCGATTCTGTTTTACCTAAAAAGACATTTGGATACATACATCCACGATTTAGAACACCAACTGCTAATATTCTTATTGTTAGTTTAATTTCTATGTTAGGGACTGTCCTAAGCCTTGATACAGCGATCACTTTTATAAATTTCGGAGCTCTTATTGCATTTACTTTTGTCAATCTTTCTGTAATCGCTCACTATTATATTAAAAATTGTAAGCGTTCTCCCAAAGGGACTATTCAGTACTTAATTTTCCCTTTAATTGGGGCAGGATTCATCTTATGGCTATGGTCCTATTTGAATATAAATGCGTTAATTTTAGGGGTCAGCTGGATGGCAGTTGGGTTTTTATATCTGACTTTCTTGACAAAATTCTTCCGTCAACGTCTTCGAAAACTACATTTTGATGAAATGAATGATGAATTTATGTTAATGGAAGGTAAAGAGAAAAATATTCCAGTCCATTCATAATAGTATGTAGTAGGAAAAGGAAGCGAATAAAATAAAAAACTGGATTTCCCATTTGTGTTTAAGGAATCTAGTATCCAAAGGACTCCTCAAAATTTGTGGAGTTCCTTTTATTTTTGCTCATTAAAACAAAGAGCCAAAGGGATCTAAAACAGGCTATAATGAAAAACTTGAGTACACAGTAGCATTTGTAGTAAATCATTATGAAATAGAGCGTTCAGGATTGGGGTGTTTTGAGTGAATAGTTTAATAAATTACAGGACAATTATTTACGCTAACTCGATAACAATGTGATTAAGTTATGAGAAAGTAACGGTCCACCTTGTATCCCCAGTAAAACCAATTTATTTATGGCGTTTATGAACACTTCCTCATACACGTTAGGGCACTAATTTAAACCATTTTCCTAAGACGCTGACAGAACAACATCCGTTTGTTCGATTCCTACAATATGAAAATTTGATTCCCATAACTTTATTAAGGCTGAAGCAGCGCGTAAAACCAGGCAAAATTTACTCGTACTCCTGGGTGAAACTGAACAGAACTTCCATTTTTGCATGCAAAAAGGACAGGCAAGGGTAGTTTTTCCCCTTCACTGTCCTTTTAGCTAGAACTTTCTCCCCTTTTGGTGACGAAACGAATCCGTTTAAAATAACATTTCGTTCTTCTCTTTTCCGTATTTTTTATTCCCTTTTATCTCTTTTTCCTTTAATACATAGCTGAGTAAGTCTAGTACAATACGGGCTGCTACTTGTCCGGTCATGCCAGTAGGATCATATTGCGGAGCAACTTCTACTAAATCAAAACCGATGACCTCTCCTCTTTTGGAAATCCCTTCAAGCAATTCATTAACCTCATCGTAGAGGAGACCACCTGGAGAAGGCGTTCCTGTTCCAGGTGCAATGGATGGATCGATACCGTCAATATCAATTGTTACATAATATTTTTCGCCGGCAGGAACTAGCTCCAGCACTTCCTTAAGTCCCATCTTTCTCATCTGCCGCGGCGATAGGATCACGCTGCCATACGATCTTGCTGCTTCGACGTCTTCTTTTTTGCTGCTGCTGATCCCGCGAATGCCAAATTGAAATATTTTCTGAACATGATCTAGTTCTGATAAGCGGCGAATGCAATTTCCATGACCATACCGCATTCCAGAGCGATGGTCTGCCCAGTCTAAATGGGCATCAATTTGAATCACATGAAACGGACCTATATCTTCTAGTCCCTTTCCGACTGCTGCTGTGATAGAATGATCACCGCCTAATACAACCGGCATAGCACCTTTAGAAATGATTTTTCGGATAGCTTCTTCTGTATTCTCATGGCATTGCATAATATCCCCGTGTACCATGTCTACATCACCGCAATCGGCGACTTTCCATTCTGGCCCAAGGTACATAATGTCGTTTTCAATGTCATAAGCACCATCCAGACCGAAACTATATAATGTAGAGCCTTCGCGAATTCCTCTAGGGCCCATTCTTGCTCCTGATTTCCATTGTGTACCCATGTCATTAGGCACCCCGATGACCGCCACATCTGCATCAAGCTCATCCAGGTTCGCACATATTGGATATTTTCCAAAAGTACAAATGCCTGTAAAAGGTAAATTTAATACCTGCTTTTCATCCCGATTAGACATTCATGCTACCTCCTTCCAAATTTTTATCCTCGCTTCTTTATGAAATATTTTCTGCCGGATGACCATTTCTTAACTGAGGATTTTACATTTTGCTTCGATCCATTTTACACATTAATTTAATTTTTAATAAAAGTGGTGTTTTTAACCTCATAAGTTTTTTGAAATAAGTTCAGATAATCTTTCTCTGTCAAATCTCTTGAATTGGCTTGAGTACACAAATGTTTATAGGCTCCTTCCGCTAGGAAAGGGAAGTCTTTGGGATTTACATTCCCTAAATCTTGGAAGCTAGGGATACCAATTTTATTTGCCAGCCCTTTTAACAACGCAACACCCTCGTATGCAGTTTCTTCCATTGTTTTTCCTTCTGGATTTGCCCCAAGTTTGATTGCTACCATAGCGTGCTTTTCTGGATTGGATGGAATATTAAATTCAAATACATGTGGAAGAAAAATAGAATTCGCTACACCATGTGGAGTATCATAAAGTCCTCCGAGTGGTTCAGCCATCGCATGTACTGCCCCAAGATCCGTGTTATCAAAGGCGATTCCCGCAACTAAACTGCCCAATAGCATATTTTTCCTAGCTTCTAAATCGTGGCCATTTTCAACTGCTAATGGAAGATATTTTGCTATTAATTCTATTGCATATAGTCCTAAAGCATCTGATAGTGGTTGTGCAACTTTGCAGGTATAAGCTTCGATTGCATGTGTGAGTGCATCCATTCCTGTAGCGGCTGTAATTGATTTAGGCAATGTTAGCGTCAATTCAGGGTCGACAAGTGCTAGTTTAGGAGCGATTTTCAAATCTAGTATCGCCTCCTTCTGTTTTGTCACGGTATCGGTAATGACAGAACCTCTTGTAACTTCACTACCGGTGCCTGAAGTTGTGGGAATACAAATTAATGGTGGAATTTCACGTTCCAGTAAATTTACGCCGTAACGTTCTCTTAGCTCTCCTCCGTTTGTAAGTAGTGTTCCAATTGCTTTGGCTGTATCCATCGAACTTCCGCCACCGAGACCAATTAAAAGATCAATGTTCTCGTTTTTAAACTGTTGATAAGCACTCTCGCAATCTACATCTTTTGGATTTGGAGCTATTTTATCGTAAACAATATAATTGACACCTTCTTGATCTAATGACTGTGTGATTTTATCCAAGATTCCTGTTTGTGCAAGACCTTTATCGGTAATAATAAGGGCTTTATTTCCACCTAATTCTTTAGCTCTTTTCCCAATATTCTTTACTGTTCCATTCCCAAACTCTATAGAAGTAGGCAGATTAAAATGAAAATCCCATAACATAATAAATTCCTCCTCGTTTTTTGAATATTTAGAATTTATAACTGATTTTTTTCCTCGATTTAATGGCTAAACCATTCAGTTGGCTTAACATCTAAATTTATATTAATTTGTTTTACTTCAGTAAACGTATCTAAGCCAAAGGTTCCTAACCCGCGTCCAATCCCGCTCTGCTTGTAACCTCCCCACGGTGCTTCATTATAGGCAAGGTTATATGCATTAACATAGGTAATTCCGGCTCTTACTTTTTTAATAACCCTCAAAGCTTTTGCGCCATCTTGTGAAAAAACACCTGCAGCAAGACCGTATGAAGTATCATTTGCCAGTTGGATGGCTTCCTCTTCATCTTTAAACTTTTGAACGACAAGAACTGGCCCAAAAATTTCTTCCTGAACAATTCTCATGTCAGGTTTAGTATCAACAAATATTGCTGGCTCAATGAAGTAACCATTTTCAAGCCCTTCGCTAGAAATACGGTTTCCACCACAAGCTAATGTTGCTCCTTCGTCTACCCCAATTTGAATATATTCAAGAATCTTCTTCATATGGTCTTCACTTACAAGCGGTCCCATTTCTGTAGAAGAATCATCCCCAGGGCCAACCTGAATCTTTTTCGCTCTTTCTACCAATCTAGCAATAAACTTATCATGGATGCTCTCTTCTAACAGCAAACGGGATCCTGCATTACATACTTGGCCGGTATTTGTAAAAATTCCATTCAGAGTATAATCGATGGCTGTCTCAAAATCAGCGTCTGCAAAAACAATATTTGGTGACTTGCCGCCTAACTCGAGTGAAATGTTTTTAATATTTCCTGTTGCAGAATTCATAATGCTTCTACCCGTTGCTGTACTACCTGTAAAAGATATCAGATCTACCTTTTGACTTTCCGCTATTTCATTTCCTACTGTTGAACCACCTCCCAAAACTAGGTTTACAACACCAGCTGGTATTCCAACTTCTTCCATGATTTCAAATAATTTGTAAGTAGTGACTGGAGTGATTTCAGCAGGTTTAAAAACAAGCGTATTTCCCGCAGCAAGCGCAGGGGCTATTTTCCAAGCTCCCGTCAACAATGGAAAATTCCATGGGGCAATAAGTCCGCATACACCGACAGGTTCCCGAATAACCATGGCTTGGACAGGATCGGCAACAGAATAGGTTTGACCATTTGGCTTAGTCACTAGCCCTGCATAATATCGAAAGCAATTCACGGTATCAGCAAGATCAAACTCTGATTCTTTAAGGGGTTTTCCCATATTCTCTGTTTCAAGTTTGCTTAGCTCTTCTGCCTTTTCTTCAATCTTATCTGCTATTTTAAATAAATAAGAAGCACGTTCAGATGCCGGTAATTCTGACCAAATTCCTGAGTCAAAAGCTGTTCGTGCTGCATTAATTGCCATTTGGGCCTCTTCTCTACTCCCGCGTGGAGACTCAGCCATGATTTTACCGTTTGCGGGATTCACAGCATGACTCTTTTCTCCGCTTATTGAATCCATCCATTCACCATTAATAAACATTTTCAACTTTAACATTTTGATAAACCTCCAATATGTTATTTTTACATTGCCTGTAGAGATAACCTCACAGTCGATGCCTAGGATATTATTTGAGATTAATAGATTATTTCATAAAGGTATAAGATAGGTTAAGCTTTTCCCCATCTTACCTTTGCTGAAAAGAATAGCCATAAACGTAATATCATACGCGTCTGCTAGTGCGCCATTCACTAGCGCTTACTTCTTCTTTAACCCCCTCCATATTAATAAATTTAATTATCAAATCATTTTGAAGATTTAGTATTTTTAGTGTAAACCTTGTTGTTACACAAAGGTCAATAAGTGTTTTTTATTTTTTTCATGAGATAATTCCTATGAAAATAAAGGGAAAATTCACCATTAGTGAAATGGAGAGAATAAGTGGGTTAACGAAGGTAATAAAGAAGAGCATAAAAGGCTTGATAAAAAAATAGGGAAAAGGCTTTAGGTGACTATGTTCGTCCCTTTTTCCTTTTCCCCTTTTCTATCAGTTTTCTCAGTCAGAATACTTATGCCAATAAAAAGAAGGTAACCTTCACACTAAATTGTACCCTTTGTAAAGAACGATAAAAAAAAGGGTATAATTTACAAGGGTTAGTTGCCTCCTTTTTCCTATTCTATTAATCCTAAAAAGTTTTTTCCAAGTATGTATTCCTTTTCGTTATCAGGAATTAAAAGGGATTCCACCCATCTTTTCTTGTCCGAATAGTCATATTCATTAAATGTCTTCATTCCATATGGTCCGTCACAGCCAAAAAGAACTTTACGGTAACCTAAAGCCTCTACCGCTTGTTTTACAATTGACGGATTAAGATAATCACTTGATGTATCAACATATACATTTGGTTGTTCCTTAACGTATTTCCATAGTTTTTTCCAAAATGGTAGACCAGCGTGAGCATAAATTAATTTAAGATTAGGGAATTTTTCAGGTAGATATTTATAGGAGTTAATCTCAGAAGAAAGATGAATAATCATGGGTACACCTTTTGATTCACATAGAGCAGCAACTGGTTCAAGAGCTTTAATACTATAACCATGCATAAATGGATGAGCCTTTACCCCAATAAAACTAGGGTTATTAAGATAGAAATCTATTTCTTCCATAAAATTAGGAATCATAGGGTTGACAGCTACCCAACCTAGAAAACGGTCTGGAAATCTAGCAATTGCAGTAGCCACGATCTCGTTTTCCGGCTCGGTAAAAATCTTATATGTGTTACCATAAAGTTTCAAATAGCCATCTTTCACTAATCCATCATAAATTTTTTGCCCAATTTGAGGTGTATTAAGTATTAGAAAACGGAATAATCGCTGTATCTGATACTGAGTGGTACTATCCGATTCAAACATTGTTTCACTCATAGGCGGGATTAGAGCAGTTTTTGCTATATGATTTCTATCCATCTCCTCTATCATTTTTTCTAAAGTCAGCATGGATTCATCCACGTGAAAATGACAATCAATAATTATATAAATCTCCCCATTTCTATTATTTTCAATGTATTGAATTATCAACAGTGAACTCAAATTTTAAAATTGAGCACTTTTAGCCCATTATTACTAGTATCAAATATATGCTTTGAATAAAAACTTTATTAAATTAAAGACTTCTGTGCAGATCAAGAAATATTCTTACTTTATAGCTTTTCTCCATACTTAGAGGGTGCGGTTAATCCTAATTTTTTCATGATTTCCTCCTAACATTAAATTATTCATATTTAATGTTAGCAAAATATTAGAAGGAAAAGTGTTCCATAAATGACATTTCTTTATACTTTTTTGGAATATCCATCAAACCATCCTATGGTATAATATAACAATTAATCTAACAGATTTAGAAGGTGTTTGTGATGACTTATTTAAGTAATTTGACCAAAAAAATAAAACCTTTTTTTATAGCTGTGATGATAGGTAGTCTTTTTATTATTAAACCTCAAAATATTGATTTGAAAATAATTTTAATGTGCATTTTAGGTGGTTCTCTTATATTAGAATCTTGTATTTTAAGTTACAAAAATAAAAAGGTGACTAATCGTATCGATTTGTTTTTTGGTTTGTTTTTAATTTTTTTTTCTATCTTTCAAAAAATAAATTAACGTTCATTTGTAAACTTCAAAAGCTCCAATATTGTATCAAGTTTTTCGTTCATTATAAAAGGTGTTACAGGATTATAAAGGCGAACTGAATTTCCTTTAATAACTTGTTTAACAGCTTCTTCTACCTTCATAACTTCTTTTAATTCAATTACCTGTTCAAAACAATCTATATCTTTATCAATAAAGAGTCTAGAGCCACTTTCTCGATCCGTTATAAATTCATAATAGTACTAAAGCAAAATAGGGAAGGATTAAGGTGACTGCAATATTCCCTACTTCCTTTCCCCTATTTTCTTTTGTCAATTGTCATTCTGATTTTGACAAAGGTTTATTATTTTAAAACAAGCTCAACCACGCACTCACATGTGTGGACTTTAATTGACAAAACATTGAATGTTGGTGGGTTTACTAACATTCTTAAAAGCTTTTTATCTCCAGGTAACCTTCATACTAATCCATACCTTTTATTATATATTCGAAAAAGAGGCTAACTCCATAAATAATGAAAGCAGCCTCTTTCTCTTAGATATCCTTTACTTTTTTAATTATTTGCCGGAGAAGGTGCGCTGCTTTCAGGTTGCTTCAGCACTTCTTCTGGGCTGAGCGGTTGTTTATCCCCCGGATATGGTTGATCAAAGCCTTCTGTTGCGTACCAAACTGAATGATTCAGCATGTTGGCGTTGACTTCATCCGGAGAAGCATTTTTTCCGGTGAATAGGTGCTTGTTCTTGTTAGACCATTCCGTCCATTTTTTTGAAAGTTCTTTTGACTCTGGTGTAACTTGTTCTGTATTGGCAAGTGCAGCCGTATTGGAGTTCGGCTGTCCGTTTAAAGTATCAAGCGGTATCTGGTTAGGCTCGAAGTTATATGGTGTAAAGTCAGGCTTGTCTGTAAAGAGTTCACTCATTGGTTCTGCAGCTGCATCATTTTGGTTCATGGCAGGGAGACCAAGAATTTGCTCGATACTTCTTACCATATTTATGACCGTCCAATAATGGCTGTCTGTAATACCTTTTTTCACCCATGGACTGATTACATGCGCAGGCTGACGATGACCATCGACATGGTCTAATCCATTCTGTGAATCATCTTGAGTAATGAAGATGACTGAGTCCTTCCAATAAGGACTATGTGAAATAAGGTCAACGATTTTACCAATAGCAAGATCATTATCCGCAACCATTGCCTGTGGTGCAGGAGAACCTGTTGCATTTCCTGCAGTATGGTCATCCATTACCCACAACGTGTTTAAGGCCGGTAAATCGTTATTTTTGACGTGTTCTTCAAACCTTTGCTTAAATATTTCAAATCGATATTGATCTGGAATATTCGTATCAAAGGTTGGGAAAGGTTTATAGGTAATCGGTCCGAGAGATGGAATATCATATGTTGCCGAATAGTTTCCTATTGGTACATGAAGATCGCCCTCTTTCTGACCGGAAAGGATCTGATAATCTTTGTACCAGTCCGTCCAAGTACCAAAAGGTGCTGATCCGGAGAAACCTGTTGTATCTTCGCCGAAGTTTTCTACAGATAAATTATTTTTTGCTGCTTGATCCCATAAGTGTCCTGTAGGTGCGTACGCCATAGGATCCCCGGCCCCTCCAGGATAGCTTCTAACATTAGCTGAATCTGTTTCTTTATCCTCATAGTCCGTGTTAGTTCCTTGCATTACCCATTGGTGTCCGCTTGCTGATTGAATACCTGAAGTATATACGTTATCAAGGAGCGGGAAGGTACTTGCAAGTTTGTGAATGTTTGGAGTTACTGCTTTTGGGAACTGAGTTAAGGCTGGTTCTCCATTCCCTTTACCTAAATCTCCTAAAACCTGATCATAAGTGCGGTTTTCTTTAATAATATAGAATACATGTTTAATTGTTGAAGGCTCACCAACCCGCTCAGGCATAGCAACAGGTTTTTTATTTTGACGAGGTTTTGCGTTTAGGTTCTTTAAACCAAACCAGTTGTTGTCGGCAAAAACCTGCTTGGTTCCTTTTGCAAGATCCTCGGCAGATGGGAATGGGATTAATGAAAGAGAACCAATTTGGGCATATGACGATTTCCCGGTAACCTTAATTCCTTGAATCGTTAAATCACGTGCAGGTCCACGTGAACCAATACCATCCGCATTAGCAACGATTAACTTCTTATTTTCAGAATCAACAGCGATATCTACTGGAAACCAGGCTGTCGGCAAGAGTCCTTGTAGTTCAGGAGTCTTTTTAGGTCCTTGCCAATCGTATACTGCAATCGCATTATCCCGCCCAAGGCTTACCATTAATTTATTATCTACCACTTTCACAGCGTTAGGTGCTGATCCTTTAGCAGCATTAGGGTATGGTTTAATGTCTATTGTTTGTGCGACCGTATTAGTTTTGGAATCAATGACAGAAACCGTGTCGCTATTTGTATTTGCTACAAATATGTATTGGCCAGACTGCGTCATACGTTCAGGTTGCACACCAACTTCGATCGTTTTTATTACTTTATTCGTAGTCAAGTCAATAACAGATACTGTTCCTGTCGTCGTTGCTCCTGTTTTAGGATCCACAACCACTTTTGTCCCTGAAGAATCTACCGTTGTGTCCCCTTCTTTTGCGGCACGGCCCCCCTGATTCGTTACATAAGCAAAGTTGTCTTTAACTAATACACCTGTAGGCGCATTTTCTACTGCTACTTTAGTTACAGACCCCGTTTGAGGATTAATAACTCCAAGGCTGTTATCACGATTTAGGGCAACTAGCAGCTTACCTTCTTGCGTAACCGCTATATCAAGTGGATTAATATTTCCGCCAACAGATGCTTTCGGCAGATTAATGCTTTTTGTGACAGATGGGGTTCCATCTTCACTAACTGACAAGACGACTACTTTTCCGGTTGTTCCTGATGAACCTGTTGCATATAACTGGCTACCATCCGCAGAATAAGCTAATCCCCACATTTGAGAGAGGCCAATAGATAAATCTTGAGTAGTTAATTTTCCGGTCGAAAGATCAACAATGTTAATTCCTTTTCCACCGTAATTATTGCGTCCAACGATAGTTGCTGCTGTCTTACCATTTGGATGTACAGCAACCGATATAGGGTTGCCCCCAAATTCAATTTGTTTTCCTGCTGGTGTGATAAGTTGATTGACAGGTGTTAATACAGAGCCGTCTGCCTGATTGCCTACGAGCCTGTTTCCAAATGCATTATCATTTGCAGCATAAGCACCGGCAGATCCTAACAAAACCGTACTTAAGGCAACCCCAGCGATCAATTTTGTCTTATTTACTTTTTTCTTCATTAATTTTCACTCCTTTCTGAATCTTCTTAAAGAATACTCCTATTCTTTTAATCTACTACTCCAATTTAGTAAATTTATATAAAGGTTATATTTAGTAGAGTTAAGTATTAATTAGTAAATTTTTCCTAAAAGAATAGGGTAATTGAATAATCTACCACATCAAAACGTTGGTATATCAATATTGGTAGTCCTTGTATGCTCAATCTCTCATCTAAACAAATTTACATAATTTAAATAAAATACAAGTAAATAACATAAATAATTACTTACTATGAATTTGAACGGCCCCATCTAATCGGGGACGTAGTAGAACAATTACTGCGTAAAAGAAGTAGAAAGATAGGATTTAATTCTAAATGTACTCCAGGAGTCTAGACCGTTTACCGTTATGGGCCAGAAATGATCATATAAATGGAATTCATAAATAGAAAAAAGAACCGTTTTTAAAACGATTCTTTGATATAACGACAAGAATGAGCATAAAGTCTACAGCCAAAACCAAAGACCTAATTCCCGGGATACAATAAATACTAAACACTTCCTAAACGGTTTTCTTAAAGTTATGACTGAAATCATCAACGATGCCGTTGGATTCATAGTTCTTATGTAGCCATTTATACAGAATAGGAATCATAAATAAGCTGATAAATGTGGAGCTAACTAACCCACCAATCACAACTATACCGAGAGTTTGAGAGATAATGGTGTCAGTTCGAGATGATAAAGCTAAAGGCATTAGTGTTAAAATTGTTGTTAAAGCAGTTGTGAGGATCGGCCTAATTCTAGATAATGTACCTTGTAATAGTGCTTCATCTAAACTATATCCTGCCAACCTATTTCTCTCTATTTTATCTACTAATACAATACCATTCGTAACGACGATTCCGGTTAACATTAACAGCCCGACCAGAGCGGCCAGGTTCCATTCTAACTGGAAGATTAGCATTCCTGCGACTGATCCAATGAAGGCAAGCGGTATACAAATTAATACTGTGAGAGGTGCCTTCCATCCCCTGAATACACAGCTGATAATGGAAAGAACGATCAAAATGGAAAATGATAAAGCTATGCCCATTTCATAGATCATTTCCTTTACTTGCTCAGGAGCTCCTGTAAAAGAGTATTTGACTCCTTCGGGCAGCGGAGTATCCTTAAGTACATTTTTAACTTGTTTCGTTACTTTCCCTACATCTCTAGAGAGAATGTTTCCATTAATAACAGCGTATGGATGACCATCCTTTTCTTGTATCACAGATGAATCTGTTATGGGAGCTGCAACAACAAGCTGATTTAATCTAAAATTTCTTCCCTCTTTATTTATAAACGATTCGTTACCCATCTGATTTAATAATCGCAGAGCCGGATCTGTTTCATTGATTGTCTGGTCGTTCTTACTATCCACACTCTTAAGATGTAAAGCGATAGGATATGTATTATTGTTAATCGAAATCTCGCCTATTGTGCCTTCAGCAGTGTATAACTTGAACCTATTTATTATATCTGATAAATTCAGACCATTTTGTTCAATCATCTTTCTGTTTAAGGTTAATTGATATTGAGAAACTGTTCCTTCTTCATCAGCCAAACCTTGTACGGCAAGGCCCGGTATCAACTTTAGGCGATTTCCAACAGAGCGTGATAAATTTTCAAGAGTTTGGCTATCCGCACCACTTAGATTAATTTTTAATAAAGAGTCATCTCCCGAGATACTCTTATCAGTTACCGTGTAAATTGCTGAACTTTTAAGAGAATTCAACTGCTTTTGTAATTGGCTGGTCATTCTATTTTTATCTGCACTTTTTCTAATACTTAGGGACAGATTGGCTATATTCGGCTGCTGTATCCATCCACCTCCAGCATCAAATACATCGTCTGATTGAGGAGTGAAAGAAGAACCGAGGCCGGAAGAAAATGAAGAAACGTTTGGATTCATTCGCAAAAGTCCTTCAACTCTCCTCACTTCTTCGTCTACTTCACTCAGCGATGTATTTTTCGGTAATTCAATTTGAATGCCGAGCTGCCCTGTATTATTCGTCATGGTCAGGAAATTTACAGGAAGCAAGGCTGAGGCTACACCCAAAACAACAAATATAATTACAGTTATTGTACTAAAAAGCTTCCTTTTCTGAAAAAACCAGCCATAAATCTTATCAGAACGTTGAGCCATGAAATCATCGTGTGCTGTGGGCTTTCCTTTCCAGATAAGATTATATAGAGCAGGAACGACAAGAACTGAAACTACTAAGGAAATAATAAGAGCAATAACAACAGACCATGCAAAACCTGAAAAGGCTGCGCCAACGAGACCGCCGACAAGGGCTATGGGAATATAAACGGCAACCGTAGTGGCCGTAGATGAAACAATCGCTGGAATCATCTCTTTTACAGCTAGCGTAATAAATGAAAAGCTTTTTAATTCTTTTCCTTCTTTTACTTTTCTGTTGATATTGTCTAAGATCACAATCGAATCATCCACAACTCTTCCCATCGCCACCACAAGGCCGGAAACGGTAAGAATGTTAAGGGAGATTCCTAATAACTTTAGGATGCCGGTAGTAGCTAAAAGACAGATTGGCAAGGAAATAGCAATCAATAAAGTGGAGCGTACATTGCGAAAGAATAAAAAAACGCAGATCATGGAGAACAAGCACCCCAATAATCCCTCTTTAACGAGTCCCTGTAAAGAATGGTTCACCTGCTGCCCTTGGTCAAAAAGTATGGAAACTTTTACATCTTTATTTTTAATCGGTGTTATATCTTGTAGTCGGCTGTGAATGCTTTTCGACAAATTGGTAATATTTGATGAAGGCGTTTTTAATATATCCAGTACTACACTCGGTGTACCTTTTGTTCTGGATATGGTCTGAAGATTAACAATCGAATTCGAAATATCTGCCACGTCAGATAGAGAAATGGTCTTACCATCAGCCCGACTTATAGGCAACTTCTGCAGATCTGTTTTGTTCAGCCCCCAGCCGTTCACTTTTATGGGAAGTGTCATCTGGCCGTCTGATAAGTCCCCTTCTGTTTCAGTTGTGTGTTGTTGTTTGAGGGAATTATTGATATCATCCACACTAAAACCGGACTTAATTAAATCGTCCTTGCGAATTGAGATGGCGTATCCAGCGTTTCCACCGCCTGACACTTGAATGTCCTTTATTCCAGGGACAGTTTTAAGTCCTTTTACCACTTCTTCTTGTACTGAAGTCCTAAGTATGTTTTCGGTAATATTGACATTATTGCTTTTTAGACTGATTGTCATAATAGGAAGCGAATGCGTACTAAGGCGGTTCACAAGGGGTTTGTCGGTTCCTTTTGGCAATGAAATTTCTTCTATCGCTTTATTCACTTGCTGCTCTGCCTTTTCCATATCATATTTCATAGGAAAATTTAGACTTATAAACGCGCCCCCATTAAAGGAATTGGTTTCCACATCCTGAAGATTGTCTACTACCCTGACCGCTTCCTGGATCGGCTTTGTTATATATTCTTTAACCTGATCAGCCTGTAGACTCTGTGCTTTTACCGTAACCGTAAGTGTAGGATTATTAATTTCCGGTAGATAATCCCTCTGCATTTGAAAGGCTGATATTGCACCCCATACTAAAACGATGACAGTAAGGGTAATAATGAGGCCAGCTCTTCTGATAGAGGCTTGTAGTAAACGATTCATTTTCTTCCGATTCTCTCCTTTATAAAGAAATTATTATGTACGTATACAGACAGTAGATGACCAACCATAGTTGTAAAACTAAGGTCATCTGTTTCACCATTTGCTTTAAATGACACAGCAAGCAATCTTGTTGCCTTCTTTACTCTCCTTTTTAATAGATTAATCCCCATCTGTTAATCTACAATTTCAGATTTGTAAAGCTATATAAATTCTTTGTTAAACCTATTAATTGAAGATCTATCTCCTAAAGTTCTTCATTAACTTTTCGAAAGACCTGCAATAGTCAAGATGGTAACCGGATCCATTACAACCTCGTAAATCCTTTCGAAGAACAAAAAAAAGGCAACAGCCACAAGGGTTTAATTGCCTCCGTTTTCCTATTCAATTAATTCTAAAAAGTTTTTTCCGAGTATGTATTCCTTTTAATTATCAGGAATTAGAAGGGATTCCACCCATCTTTTCTTGTCCAAATAGTCATATTCATTAAATCAAAGACTTCTGAGCAGATTCAATACACCTTAAAAACAAAAGAATTATTCTTTCTTTTTTACGAATTTGTTTAGAAGCTCACTTAGGGGGATTTTTCAACGTTGAAATCAATGTAGGATTAAGAATTGGAGATACATAGTTTTTCCCAACCAATATGTACTGTGATACAAAATTTAGAAAGTCATCAACCGAACGAACATTATAGTTATTGTCACATGGTTTTCGGTCATTAATTACTGGATGTGTATGGTGAGGATCTGTTGCTACACCATGATTGTGTTCATTTTCAAAAGAACAGATATTTCCTGAAGGATTACTTTTTTCTTCCCAACAATAGCGATATTGTATTAAATGACCATTCGAATCATACCACTCTCTGATTCGAGCCTTCGTATTTCCAAACTGAGGGTGTGGTTTTAAATCAATATTGAGTTGAACTTTCATGATACCACCTTTTAGGGGAACAAGATTTAACATAGGAGGAGAAGTTCGAAAAATCACTTCATACTTGATTAATAAGTTATAAAATTTGGAAGGATTAATCATTCTTACCCTCCTTGCGTCTAAGTAATAAATTACGTTTTTCTTCCTCTAACTCTTTCCAATCAAAGATATCAACAGACTCAGCCGAATGATCAATATCTTCATCGGTGTAGTTTCCGAAAAGCTTGTAAAAATTATCTCCAAACTGTTCTTCATATTCATGGATTTGATCATTGATCAACGCAATGCGTTCGTCAACTGTTTGTTTTCTGATTCGTTTCATTTGATAATTCCACTGAATTTGAAAAGCCATTACAGGATTTTTCCACGCTTCAATAGCATGCTTAGGTATTTTTTGTTGTCCTTTTTCACCAACTGCTTCCAAGCCCCTATCAATATACTTGTAAATCATTTGACGTGAGACACCTAATTCTTTTGAAGCCTGAGTAATAGACATTAATTCCTTTAAATCGTAGTCAAATACTAATCTACCTTCTGAAGTAATCTGATAGAACCACGTATCAAATTTAATTTTCACATTATTAAAATCCATTTTTTCCTCATGAATTTTTGAGGAGATATCCATCATTTCTTTCAAAAGGGAAGTTAATTCAGCATTTATTATTACCTCTGGTTTTAAATTAAATTTAACCTTTTTCGGCATAACATAATGTAGAATGTCATCATAAACTTCACTCATACTAACAGCCAAGTTGTTCATTAAAAACAATGATTCTTTCTCGTATCTAACAACATCTTGTTCACTAATCGCTTGATCAATTTGTTCTTCTGTCAATTTTAAAGTCAATGTACTCATCCTCATATCACCTCACACCCCTATCTTAGCATAGTTTACACTTTTTAAATATTGTATACTTAACAATTTTAAAATATTGTCACATTTTGTGTAATTTTAATAAATTTATTAATTGATATCAACTAAATTAGTGCAAGATCAACTTTCGAAAAAATACTGTTCACACGTGATGAACACCCTTAATTAGAATCTAATAAAATTTTAGAATATTGAACAAAATTGGTATTCGATATTTAAAGATATATAGATACTCAGTATACTAATGAATAGGGGGCAGCCATATGATTGAAAACAAAAATTCACGAATAATTAAAACGACTATATATTTCGGGTCATTTTTAGTGGTATTTCCGCTCAGTATACCACTCATGATAATCATGACATTTATGACAGATGATCCGTCTGTTACAAATTCAACAATTGATTGGATGTGGTACGGATATTTAGCATTTATCAGTTTATCAGGTTCAACGGTATTGAACTTTATATTCAAACATATTTTGGGAAACAAAAATACGAAAAAAACATGGATAATTTATATCCTGCATTTAATCTTGATACCATCTACTACAGGACTTTATGAAACGCTACTGTTTCAGTAAAAGGTAAGTTTGTAATATTGAAGGATTGCATAATGCAAAGGAAGAGATAGAAAAGAAGGTGTTTTAATGTCATTTAATAAAAAGAACTCAATGGCGATATCTTTTGCAACTATAATATGCTTGTTATTAAGTGGTTGTAAAGGAACTACAATTGAATCGAAGTTTGAAGATCAAGAAAGAAACCATTCGGCAGAAAAGGTGTTCGACAAAGTATACAAAGAAGAAGGATTTATCGGAAAAACAAATGTGTATACATCTGAAAATAAAGAAGTGGTTGTCGAAACAGTTGTGAAAGATACGAAAAAGTTTTACATCGTTCCACTACTTCTTGCATTTGATCATGTTCAAAATAAATTACGAACAAATTTTGATGTACATGTGAAAGTGTTGAAATCATCGGATTATGATTCCTGTACAAAAACATTTAAACGTGATGGTGAGTTACGTGGGAAATGGTATGATAAATGCAACATTACCTATGATCATGGATATTACACTAATGGAATGGGTACCAAAAAAATAGAAAATAAATAAATAAATAAATAAATAATTTTTAAACTCATAAAATAACAGGGAAAAGGATAAGGGTGACTACATTAGTCCCTCCATCCTTTCCCCTGTTTGTGCCTTTTGTCAGTTGTCTATTCTGATTTTAGAAAAGGTTTATTATTTTAAAACAAGCTCTGCCACACACTCCACGTGTGCAGTATGCGTTATCATATCTCTATATCAATTTTTATTATATATCCTCACATACCCTATAAAATCATTCACACTAATGAACCGACCCTCATCCATTCGAGTTACCCATTTTATTTTAAAAACAAATCTACTTATAAATTTTAAACAACTAAAAAGGAGTGCAAAAAATGCACTCCTTTTTTACATACAATTATATTACTTTAGAATATTGTATACCTACATAAACTACTACTTGATGATTTTCCCCATCATTTTCGAGCAATAAGTACTCGCTATTTTCTTGTTTTTTCCCATCAACTAACCATGTTGATTCATCTTGGTTTTGGCCACAAAAAACCTCAATTGAATAGACCGAATTACCATATATGTAATCAATACTAAATGAGTCCCACTCTATAGGAACACAAGGTTGTATATATAGACGGTTTCCTCTACACTTGATTCCCAAAATATATTCTAGACCTGCTTGGTACATCCAACCAGAAGCACCTGTATACCATGACCAACCTCCACGTCCTTCATGTGGATTTGCTGTGTAGACATCGGCCGACATTACATATGGTTCATTTCCATATGATTTAATATCACGAATATTTTTTGTATGAGAGATTGGGTTTAAAATAGAGAACAGATCAAATGCCTTATCACGACGATCTAAGATTGCCCAAGCTACAATTCCCCAAATAACTCCATGAGTATATTGCCCACCATTTTCTCGAATTCCAGGTGGGTAGCCTTGTATATACCCCGGACTTGGATATGTTTTATCAAATGCTTTTGTTAGTAAACGTGCCAGATTCAAATCTCGATCTACAAGTTCACGATCAAATGAGCGCATTGCTCTTTCCTGACGATCGATTGGTGTCCCGTTAGCAATAACTGACCAAGACTGAGCGATAGCATCAATTCGGCACTCGATATTCTCCATTGAGCCAAGCCATGTTCCTGCGTCAGTAAATGCACGACGGAACCAAGTACCATCCCAAGCATTTTTATTCATGTTTATTTCCAATTGAGCTACTTCATGTTCAAATTGCTTTACGATATCTTGTGAAAGGATACCCTTTTCAAATTTCAAAAACCTCTTTAAAATATCTAATAAAAACCAACCTAGCCACACACTTTCCCCACGTCCCTTAGCACCAATCCGACTCATTCCATCATTCCAGTCACCTATTCCCATTAATGGAATACCATGTTCACCAAACTTCAAAGAATGTTTAATCGCGCGTAGACAATGTTCTAGAACTGACCCCTTCTCATCAGACACAACAGTATCCTCATAGCGCTCCAATTCTCCTTCTTTTAGCACTTCACTATACAAAAATGGTACCTCTTGTTGGAGAATTTCTAGGTCTTCTGTCTGTTCTATATAACGTGAAACAGCATATGGTAGCCACAATAAATCGTCAGAAAACATCGTTCGAATTCCTTTGTGAGTTTCTTCATGCCACCAATGTTGAACATCACCTTCAAGGTACTGATGCGCTGCGTTTATATGTATTTGGTTTTTTAATATTGTCGAATCTACATGTAAAAAGGCTAGTGAATCTTGCAATTGATCCCTATAACCAAATGCGCCTCCTGCCTGATAAAAAGCAGTGCGAGCCCATAATCGACAACTAAGTGCTTGGTACAGAAGCCACCCATTCATCATTATATCCATCGCTCGATCAGGTGTTTTAACTTTCACTTGTCCAAGAGTACTCTCCCAGTACTTTTTAACGTTTGAAAATGTTTCTTCATACGCAGAAGGCCTTCCGTATTGCTGTACTAGTGAACACGCTTCTTGTTTGGAAGCTGCACAACCAAGCAATATGCTAATCGTCACTTCTTCGTTAGCTGGAAGTTCGATAACAGTTTGTACGGCCCCACAAGAATTTGAAAACACACCAGTTTTCTTGTTAAGTGCTTCTTCTAATAATGCTGTTGGACACTCTAATGTATTGCCCCGCCCAATAAATTCTGTACGGTCACTCGTCCAAGAATACGTCTGATGAGAATTCGCTATCGTTTCTGGAAGCGCAATATGTATAAAACCAATCGCGTCACGAAACTTTTCTTGGTACTTGTTTTGTGCAAGTAGTGTACTATTATCTAAATTCCATTCTGTAACAATGAATGGTGCTTGAGCCTCTCTAAGTACCCCTAGAACCCATTCAGCATAATACGTTATGGCTATCTTCTTTAATTTATCACTTTTATTAAATAATCGAAGTCTAATAATTTTCAAAGGATCATCTAACGGAACTGTTGTATCCATAGTAGAAACTACATCTCCATCAAGTTGTTCGAAACTACTATATCCCCTACCATGTATAACCTTATATGTTCGATCACCACCCGCAGGTTTTTGAGTAGCTGACCAAACTTGATTTGTTCCAAGATCTCTTATATAAAGACATTCACCAGGAGGATCGAGGACCGGATCATTATTCCAAGGCGTAAGTTTACATTCACGGGAATTTCGCCACCAACTATATCCAGTACCTAATTCAGTTAATAAGCATCCAAATCTTGGATTAGAAATTACATTACTCCATGGTCTAGGTAAATGCTCTCCGTTTTTTACAATCATTTGATACGCATGGCCATCATCGATAAAACTACCCCTACCATTAAAAAATTCACCAACAGGGATACTAATCGCTCGCTTCTCGTGGTGTATTTGTTTTGAAACCTTGATTTTCCGTATTGGATGTAAATATTTTTCTAATAGACGTAATTGTGCACGTAAACTTGGCCCTCCTGCTTTCAATACTACTCGGGCAACAGCTAAGAGTAAATTTCTTTCATCCTCTGACAACTGGGTTGACTTCAATACAACAATTCGATTCATGTGATAGATTCCACGAGAAATAAGATTTTCATTTAAAGTCCTCATGAACTGATCTTGATAATTGCCAATTGTCTCATCTAATACCACTAAATCAATAGCTAACCCCATCTTCACTAAATATTGATGCTGACAAGCTAAAAGAGTAACAAAGGACAAATCAGACTCTTTTTTGATGGAAACTAAAATAATTGGCGTGTCCCCACTAATACCTAGAGGCCATAAGGAAGATTGTCCCAATTTATTGTGTGAAATTGCCTCACTACGAATTTTTGTTAACGGTGGGTTAAATAGAAGTCTTCCCGCTAAAATGTTTGCATCAGTAGCTTGCTTAGGTGTTAAATTCATCTGTCTAAGATCAATTTGTGATCGTACCCAAGCCAAGTGGAATGCTCGATCAACTTGTTTAGAATCACTAAAGCGCTGTACTATTTCAAGCGCTTGTTCATGACTTTTTGTAACACCAGTAACAAAATAAATAGTAGCGGTCTCATTAGTTCCCAATTGTAATGAACGCCTCATTGAAAACGCCGGATCAACAACGGAACCAGTTGATCCTTTTAGATGTGAGTAAATACCTTTTGGTGTTTCAAGAGTATTACCACGACCTATAAATTCTGCCCGATCTGTTTCAAATTCGTAATCGCCTTTCTCACGTCCATCTACAAAAATTGTGTGAACTGCCCAGATTTCATCCTCCTCATCCTCTCGCGGACGACGCTTAGCTAGCAAACATTGTGCATTTTTATCGAAGCTAGTTTCAATAAAAAGCTTACTAAATGCTGGGTGTGCACTATCTGCAGACTGACTTGCTAGCGCTAACTCTAAGAAAGATGTTACTTCTAATGTACGATTTTCACTACTGTTGTTAACTATCTGAAGTCGTCGTATTTCTGCGTCAATCTCAGAAGATATCGTCAAATCAAGTTTATAAGATATCCCTTCTTTCGTTCCTTCATAAGTAGTTTTGTCAAAACGAAATTGTGTTTTCATATCCATCGTTGTCTCATAAGGGAAACCTGATGTACTCCAAGTTTCTTCAGAGTTGACATCATGAATAAAAATAATTGGCCCAGAAGTTCCTGAAACAGGATCTTCTTTCCATCTTGTGACAGCTAACCCATTCCATAAAATCATGCCTGTGCCATCGTTCGTGTTTACACTAGTTAAATGTCCATTTGACAAAACATTAACCTCTGGAATGGAGCTCGGTCCAGTAAATGTACGTTCAGTGTCATCCAAATTACCATCAAATTCAGGAGCTTTTGCATCAATTCCTATTGGTTTTTCAATTAATGCTGCTTTTACTGGCACTCTTTCTTGGAGTAGCAAGTCCGCTGCACAAACTCGTGGATCTTGATGGAATCGGTTTACCATAATATCATCAGTCAATAAATTGACAAGAGTTAACATACTCATACCTTGATGATGTGCCATAAAGCTTTGTATTACTTTATAATCCTGCCCCTTAGGCATTCTAGCTTTTGTAAAATCAACAGCTTCATAAAAGCCATATTCACCTTTTGCACCATATTCTTTAAATTTTTGAAGTGCCAAAAGAGCATCATCACCTGCATATGGAATAGCCATAATGGTTGCATAAGGTGCTAACACCAGGTTTCGCTCTAAACCTCGTTCAAGTCCAAGCCCTGGAACACCGAATGCACGATATTGATAATTTAATTGATAATCAAACGCGTAATATCCGCTTTCTGATATACCAAACGGGAGTTGATATTTATCTGCATATTGACGTTGACGATAAATAGCTCCTCGATAAGTTGATTCCCAAATGGTATTTTTAAATGTCCGCATAATCAAGCTTGGCATCATGTACTCAAACATTGTTCCCGACCAAGACAATAGTGTCTTTTTCTTATTAAAAATTGTCATAGTACGAGCAAGTGTAAACCAGTGAGAAACAGGAATCTGACCAAGTGCAATCCCTACGAAACTAGCTTGCCTAGCTTCTGAAGCAAGTAAATCGTATAGAATCGTATCTTTATGATTTGAGTCAACGTGATAACCAAGGCTAAACAAGCGTTCATCATTGTTATATAGGCATCTGAAATCTGTCAGTTCAATGAGTTGATTAATTTCAATAATAATATTTTCAATACGAGATTGAAATTCTTCTTCTCTTTTTTTCCATTCTATTAGTCCCTGTCTTACTACCATCATATAAGCAATAAAGTTTCCTGAATCAACAGTGGAAACATATCGAGGAGAAAGCGGCTTTGCAGAGCATGTATCATACCAGTTGAGCAGATGTCCATTCCATTTTTCCATATTAGAAATGGTTTTCATCGATAATTCGATTCGATCAAGCATTTTAGATGTATCAATAAAATCTAAATCACGAGCGGCTACAACACAAGTTAAATATAGTCCAATATTTGTTGGCGATGTTCGATGGGCAACGGTTTCATTTGATAGATACTGTACATTATCAGGTGGTAACCAAGATTCTTCTGATGTAACATATTTTTCATAGAACGACCAAATTTGAAATGCTAATTCCTTTAATTCAGCACGTGCTTTATCCAACCAATCTCTACTTTCAACTTTTAACGGTCGATTTAATTGCTGTATGATTGGCCTTGCTAAAAACCACATAATTAGTTCCACAGTACCAAATATGTAATTTAAAGTACCTTTGGAAAACCATGCCAATAGACCAAACAATATAATTACTGCATATCCAATAGACTCGTACATAAAGACTCTTTTTGTAGCAGGATTGTTACTAGTCTGAGCAAATGTGACCCACTCTAGCAAATTACGTCGGCTAATGTATAGCCGGTAAAGAGTTCGTAAAGTAGCATCTACTACAAGAACCGATGTAAACGGCAATGTTACAAATTTAACCAGATTCTGCATAAAATTAATCTTTATTGCACGAATGCTTCCTCTCCCAATTGCACCTTGTAAAAGTGAAAAAAGAAAGGGAAGAAAAACAGTTAAAAGTACGATTGTTTCCCAAACCCAAGCTTTACCCGGTAATACACTAAATCCTAGTAAGGCAATTAGTAAAAGAGCTGGTGCAAGTAGACTGCGGCGCAAATTATCAATAATGTGCCAACGTGTTAATCCACATAAATTAACTCGTTTATTCTCACCATTACGATCTACACAATTTTTTCCTAACCATTTTATAAGTTGCCAATCTCCTCGGATCCATCTATGCTCTCGATGTTGGAATGAATAAAAGGAACTCGGATACGACTCAACAACTTCAATATCAGAAGTTAGTCCTGCTCGAAGAAACCCACCCTCTAATAGATCATGACTAAGTACATGATTATCCGGTATCCGATTTACCAAGGTTTTTTGAAATGATTCTACATCAAAAATACCTTTACCTACAAAAATTGCATGACCAAACAAATCTTGATATACGTTTGATACGGCAAAAGAATACGGGTCAATTCCTGGCTCCCCTGCCCATAATGAAGTAAAGCGTGACTTTTGTGTTGAGTCAAAACTCACGCCTACTCGTGGTTGTAATAATCCGAAACCTTCAATTACGCGTGTTTCATCTGCATTTAATCGTGGTCGATTATACGGGTAATGAATGGTCCCAGCCATTCGGCCAACAACTCCAATTGGTAATTGGGTATCTTGGTCTATTGTAAATACATATCGAATCTTCCTTAATATATCTTTATCTCCATGAATTGTTGTAAAATTAGAATTATCACTACCAGTCAATAACTCAACAAACTCTACTATTTTTCCACGTTTCCTCTCCCATCCCATATAAAGATTGTCTGTTGGATTGTAAAGTCGGGATCTGTGAAATAAGAAAAATTTTTCTTCCCCATATTCCTTACACAATGCATCGATCCTTGAAGTAACATATGTCAATAGTTCATGATCTTCAGCTTTTGATTCAGTCAACGCATCTGTAAAATCACCTAAAATACCGAAATAAATATTATTTTGACGATTTGCAAGATAATGAACTAAAAGTTGATCCACTACTTCATCTACATCTTTGGTGTTTGACCATATAACTGGAATAACGACCATTGTACTAGCATCTTCCGGAAGTTCTTCTGAATAATCAAACCTTAAAAGTTTTACAGTGCGACTATATCGACAAATTAATTTATGGGCAATCGTTATAGCCCACTCACTAACAGGTAATACAAGAGCTACTATTATCGCTATCCACGATAAAGGTCGAAAGAATCCACCAGCTGTTATCCATCCACCAGAGAGAACCAATATTCCAATAAACAATAAAGCTACAGTTGATAAATACAAATACAATGGTCGTTTTCGTAAAGATATTTGTGGAAGAATACGTGGTCTAGTTTTCTTCAAAAGTGCTTTACGTATTTCTATGTTTCCTTGGGCATCAAACAAATAATAATCAATATAAGCCTTTCTCGGCATTAGATTTGTTTGATCCGGCTCTACTATTTTCGATTTGGCCAGATGTAGTGCTGTCTCAGCTACTAACATTTCTGGTACTTTTAACTTGTTTGCAATCTCTGCAACACGTCCACGAATTATGTCTCGACTGTCTAAATCTAAACTTTTATAATCGATAGTTGATGGATCAGAAAGTAAAAATTGTTCTAGATGTGAAATTTTTGTAAATGTTAATCTCCATGGCTGTCGCTCTAACTTATGCAAGCTTTGAACTAAATTCCCACAACTTACTTGCAAGTCTGCTTGCAATTGGTTCTCAAACGAAACCATCTGCTCAAGGCTAGATTCACTATTCTCTATGTGAGCTGCAAGCCAGTCATGAACGATATGCATATTCGGTTCCAATTCGCTCAAATGTCTCACTAAATGTACAATTTCAATTGGACCAAACGGTTTTTTACTTGCTTCTCTATCCAATAAAATTCGAATTTTATCGTCTGATAACTTTGTTATTTTTTCAAGAATTGAAGTAATAGAATCACATATTTCGTGACGACGTTGTACTTCAACCATCACTCCAGACAAACGGCGTATTAAAGTAACTCGCATAGCACTTGGCAAAGCCCAGCATTCTAGATCTTTTAGAACAGACACCTCTTGGTAGGCTTTTATATACCCTTCAAATGAGTTGACCTCATATCGACCACCCACATGCTCTAAGTAATCATTGCAAAGTGCATATATTCTTGGCATCCCAGTAGAATTTAACTTTGGTAGTTTATGTAGTGTTTCACGTGGCAGCTTACTTAACACTTCTTGAGCTTGAGTCTCTATAAAATTAATGTGATCTAGTAGCCAGTCTTCCGCTGGTTGCCTACAATTCACTTTATTGTTACTCAGTTTTTCTGCAAACGTATGTAGATTAGCCATATCTTTTCGAAATCCTGGCCAATAACGAACAATTAAAAAATTGTTCACAAAAATTTCCTGAGTTAAAGCAAACTCACGTCCTCTTTCTTTTAATTGTTCATTACTAAGTATCATATAAACCTCCTATGTAACTCGAAAAATAGTCCATAGTGGTAAATATTCCCTAAATCTTTTTTTTTATTTATGAAGGTTAAACTTTTTGGAACTAGGAGGATGAATTTTGAAAGAATGGAAGGAATAAAAACTTTTGAATCTGAAAAACTAAAAAACTGACCCTAAAGCACTTCAGTTTGGCAAATCTCTTAAAAGAAGAAAAAGGCAACGTACTAATTTCCGCTGCCTTTTATTTTGTACTATTTAGTTTTTAAAACAAGCTCTGCCACACACTCTACATGTGCAGTACGTAATTGACAATACATGAGATGATGTTTTAGTTTACATCTAATCGCTAAATATAAAGGACAATTGACCATTAGTATGAATACGAATTGGTGCCAAGTACTACAAGATTAGTTTATTGGTATCTAAATTATTAAGTACTCATACCGCTCTTCCCTCAAAGCCATAAAGCTTTTAAATAACTGATTTATTAACTGATCTAACTCTTGGCTACATTGAATGGTATTAGAATGAAGAAATCCATACTGCTTACAAAAATCATATAATTCATTTCTCTTTTTCTCTACCTCTAGTTTTGCTTGTTGTTGTAATAAAGTAGCCATCCCTAAACCCCTCCATTTAATAACTCTCCAGTAAGAATTCTATCTTGATGTGACTGCTGAAATAAGCTGCCCCGTTGTTAGCTTCTAAAACTGTTACAGTATCTAGAATATGAATGCCCTTTGCCATTAAAGTAATTTTATTAATCAATTGAAAGCGCGCTTTATTTTGTTAGTTCTCATGAAAGCTGGTGGATAAACGCTCAAACCCATAATCCTATCTGTAGTCTCTTTTCTCTACTTATTCCTATAGAATAGAGAAATAAAGTGTAAAAAACCGGCAACGTCATAATGAAGCGTCACCGGTTCTTGTCATCATTTAAGTCAACTAGGATCTATCAGTAGTTTCACATTTGATGTCATAACATACCAGTTGCTGTACTTGCTTATTATTTTGTCAAGACCAATCAAACGAATGGGGTACTCTAAGGCTTTTCATTTGCATTCTGAATGATTGTATTGAACCTAATTTATTTTTTCACTACAACTTTTTTCGCTTTACCTGTATTCCCTGCCTTATCTTTTGCATAAACGTAAAGGACTGTTCCCACTTTTTGTTTTTTATAAGAAACGGTATAAATTCCTTTACTGTTAGCAGTACTAGAACCAATGATTACTTTTCCCTTTTTCACATAAACTTTAGCACCCGGTTCGGCCTTCCCTGTTACTTTTGTATTAGTTATACTTTTAACAGAAGGAATTGCTGGTGGTGTTATGTCTTTTATTACTACCTTTTTTGCCGCTCCAACATTCCCCGATTTGTCTACTGCGTATACATTAATGATTGTTCCTACTTTTTGACTTTTGAAGGTAATAGAATAAATTCCTTTGCTGTTTACAACTGAGGAACCTATGATTACTTTGCCTGCTTTAGCGTATACGTTGGAACCTATCTCAGCTTTTCCAGATATTCCTGTATATGTCACCTTACTTACCAAAGGAATACTCGGTGCTGTTTTGTCTGGAACAGGCTTAGGAATTGGTTTGCTATATACTACATATAGCTTTCCTGCTGCCGTGGAACTTAATGAATTTCCATACATATCTTCTACTTTTACCACTATTTGTGCACCGTTTAATATAAGCTTGTTAGTTGCTTTCCAGTAGCCCTCATAGTGTCCAGTACCATTTCCTTTTGCATCCTTTACTTCGGTCATAACTACTTCAAAGTTGCTTAAACTTGCAGTTGGCACAAATGCTGCACTTGTTATGCCATTAATCGGAGCGTTAATTGTAAATACTGCCTTTTTTAATCCAGGCTCACTGTCGAATCCAACCTTTAATGTTTGATCTGCCTTTAATATTACATCACTCGATGGCATGATATTTTTAATTTCACTTATTGAATATTTTACATTAACTGTAATGCTCTTAGCAGTTTCATTTCCTGCCTTATCTCTAGCAACAACATTTATTACATTTTTACCTTCCTTGGATATAAGCTTTGCTGTCCAGTTTCCATTTGAATCTATATCTACCTTTGTTCCGTTTACATCAACATAATCTAGATCATCTTTAACTGTTCCTGTTACAGTTATTAATTGACTATTCATATATGCGTTATTTTGTGGACTTGATATTTCTAAAACTGGTGCTGTCTTGTCTACTATAACCTTTGTTTCCTTCGAATAAAGAGTAGATCCGATTTCTGTTATCGTTTTAGCCTTTAGTATATTAACTCCCTCTTGAAGTACAGCATCAATTGAGAAGCTTCCATCATCATTTGTCTTTCCATTTGCTATATCTTTATCACCGCTAAATATATGAACGTCCATTCCTGGAGCTGCCATACCTTTTATTGTTACTTTTTCATTATTTACATATAGGTTGTCCACTGGTGATGTTATAACTGGAGCTAGTGCTTCAAGCTTAACTGTTGATCTAATCATTACGTTTCCATAATCTTTACTTGCTATAGTGAATGGACCGTCTTTTACAAACACCCATGATCTTCTTGTTGGTACTGTCGTTTTATCCAATGCAATTGCTGGGCTTTGAGGAGCCATCTGATCCTGTATTAAAACCATATAAAAATCGCCTGTTACAACTATTTGCTGCGCGGATAAATCAACGACTGTCCATTTCCCTATCTCCTTAGAAGCAGTTGCATTAAACGGCCCTGCTATCATTTTTCCAGGGGCGCCATCCTTTCCACTTGCATCATAAACTGCCACCTTAAATGTTTTTCCATATGTTGTATCAAGCATAAATAATCCAGAGGTTACTATTCCTGTGGTCTCTCCCTCCGGAAGTGACATTCTTACTGCAAAGCCACCTCCAGCTTCCCATTGACCCACTGAATATTCTGCTGTTCCATCATCATAGCCGATCTCTCCTGGAAAATTTATAAATGGTTTTAGTTGAAGATCATGTGAGACATTTTCATTACCCGTAATATCTACAGTAAATTTCTCATCAAAATAGTTCTCTGCTGTAACTTGAACTGTATATTTGCCTTCATATCCAGTTATTGAATAATTACCGTCTGCATCAGTTGTAACTGGTGCTACTGCTGCATCCTCGATTAAGTAAACTTTAGCGTTTTTCACAGGTTTTCCTGTTTGCGCATTAGTGATTTTACCTGTTAATGTTCTCTTAGGTATTGGAGCCAATGTAATGTTTGTATTTTCAAGAACTTGGTTAGCTGCTACTTGAACCTTCTGATCATGTGGATAGTACCCATACTGTTCAGCTCTTAATGTATACTCTCCTTCTTTTACCTTAAAACTATATGACCCGTCTTGCGGATTTGTTTTTGTTGAACGACCATTTTCAACAATAGTCACTGTGGCTGATAATGGAAGTCTTGCTTTCTCAGTGTTTTCTTCTGATACTTGGCCTTTAATTTCAGCAAGTCCTGTCATAACTGATGTTACTGCCTTAAATGCATTAATCACACCATATCCATATCCATTGTTAGGGGTTTCAGGATATTCAGAGTTAGTACTAGGAGTTGCTGTTTCCTTTATTATTCTTTCAATCTCACTAACTGTTAAAGATGAATTGGATTGAAGTAATAATGCTACAAGTCCTGATGTATGTGGACCTGCCATCGAGGTTCCATTCCATCCCCCCTCATATTTACCTCCTGGAACTGATGATCTTATATTAACTCCAGGTGCTGAAATATCAGGCTTAAGTATTCCACCATATGGTGATGGTCCCCTTAATGAGAAATTGGCTAAGTTGTTGTTTATGTCAGTTGCCCCTGTTGCAAAGGATTCTTGATAGTTTGCAGGATTAGCAACTGATCCCGGCCCACCAGGATTGTATTGAGTTGTATTTCCTGCTGAAAATTCCGGGAATATATTTGCTGCTCTCCAATTTGTTACAATCGTTTTATACCAATCATTTACTTCAGGACCGCCTCCCCATGAGTTATTAACTACATTAGGAGCCATTTCTGGATGTGGTACGCCATTTTTATCTTTAGGAGCAAGCATCCATTCACCTGCTTCTATTAAATCTT
>NZ_LJIZ01000032.1 GCF_001420605.1 Bacillus sp. FJAT-25509 | reverse complement strand
GGCTACCATAATAATAAGACCATATGAAAAATGGTCAACCAGTAAAAACTGGATGACCTTATAATACGAACGCATGCGTTAGTTGAATAAGGATTTTAAGTATATAACAGTTATAAAATGAAAGAGTGATTAAATTTCCCGATTTTCTTTTTTCTCTCCAACAATAAAATAATATATTAGCCAAATGACAATAGAGAAACAAAATACAGCTGATAGATAATCTTTAGAATTGTAATTAAGTATTGTTACAAAAATCATTATAAATAGCGGGACTAAGCGTGAGAAAATCTTCCCCATAAATATTTTCCTTTCTTTACCTAATGCATGCGTTAGTTCAACAAGAACAACTTAAATATCAAAAAATAAATCTAAAATTCCAATGATAAAAAACATAATTGCACTCATCAACCAAAGATTAAGATCATTAGATTCTTTCTTTTTTAAAATTTTCTCCTTAATCACATTTGAAAAAAAAATAGCTGCTAATGAAATATGAAACAGTCCTTCGTATATATGATTAGTGTTATCCGATGTAAAAGAATAAACCACATACATCATCATTGGAATCATCAACATAGTTTGGATAATTGCTATTTGTTTAATTCTGTCTTTAAATATTCTGTTTATAAATTGACCCATGATAGTTATCAAAATATTCTCCTAAGATTGTTGCTTCATAAATGGTGGGAAAAGCTTAACTAATGACTTTATTCTTATGTTTTTTCCTTAAAAATTCAACTAAAACTAAAATCGATAAACCTATTACTATTGTTACGATATGAAAAACCCATTTCTTTTCATCAGGAATATTGTCTTTTATAATTCCAAAACCTGCAATAAATGAATTTCCTCCGATAAAATAGTTCCATCCATGTCCAATTAATATGTACTTTCTATAAAAATGAAATGATGCAGACATAAAAAATACAAAAAATAATATTTCAAAAATCACAACTTTTCTCCCTAAATAGTTTTAATAGTTGAATTTTATCATACTAATCCCTTGCTTTTCGTTTGAAAAAATTACCATATCCTATTCAACTAATCTGCCATATAGCTGTATAAGAAAAACGATCCTTCGTTATTGAAGAATCGCACTACGTTTGTTACATAAGGTGGATGATCTCCATTATTTATAGAGTATAGCGGAATGAGTAACAAAACTTATCGTATCCCATTTTTTCCTCATAGAATCGATGAGCGTCAACTCTGTGAAGAGCTGATTCTAATGTTACATGTGAACATTCTTGCTCGCGTGCGTAGCGATGAATGTACGTCATTAATTCTTCACCATATCCTTTTGACCTTTCTGTTTCTTTCGTTACCAAATCGTAAACGAAAAGAAATTTATTATTATAAAAGTTTGATAAGATATTTATCCCTGCAACTGCAACAATCTCATCATTTACTTCCAAACCAATCAAACGATACCCTTCTTTATGCATTTGATTATATTGTTCTTCAAATTTTTCTAAAGTTAAGTGTGTTCTCAATTGATTTAAAAGGTTAAAAGCTTTTACTAATTCATCTTTTGATTCCATATGCTTAATACTTGATAATTGATGCATAATATTCCCCCTTGATTAACTCTTATATTTTTAAAATTTATAGAATTGAAGAACTATATCACTTATTCAATTAAAAAAGCATTACTTCCTGCTAACTTGAAGTAATGCTTAAATTTATATAACTAATAGGAAGATATTTCTTACTCAACCAAATAAACCTTAAAAGATTTAGCTTTACCTTCAACTACAACTCGTTCGACCTCTTCCTCCCAAAAAGGCAGTATAGTATCTTTAAATGTATTAATTATTATATCCTTAAGCTCTAATTCTGTATTTAAAAAATCATTATAGTTGTATATTACTATTGCAAAACTATCTTTTTCAATCCAATCTAAATCCCTTATCCAATCTAGGTATCTGTCCATACTATCTATACAAGTTGTAGGAAATTCAAATTCCCTCTCAATTTGGTCGATATATTCCTCCCAGGTGTGGATTTTTTCTCCATCCAATTCAATTAGAAATAAAGAAGGATCATATATCATTTCTTCTTTTATTTCATTTATTTCTTGTGATGTTATTTTATAAATTTTATTCTTTATCATTTAGAAAACTCCTAACTAGATTTTAAATAGTCTTTTTTAAAACAATTCAACTTTTAAATCTATTTCCCTTTTTCTTATTAAACTATCCTCCGAGCTTGTTCAATAAGGAATTAAAGATTCTTGTTCAAATGATTAACCTAAATTCTTGAATACCTTTTATTGTTAAATGATGCTCGCGGATTTCCATTAAATCTATTGAAATATCAAAAATTCATTTCTGATATTAATGAGTTATAAAATTAACTGATGCGATAAAGAAAAAATATATTGAAACGTAAAAACCCGCAAAGAAAATTCATTTATTTGCGGGTTTTCTTCTAAAAATCGTTCATTTCATTCATCATCAATCTCTTCATCAAATCAATCTATTAACCTTCATTATTTCTGATATTCTTTCTTTCTCCATTTTAAGTAAGTAAGAAAGCAAACGATAGAAGAAAGAACTCCTATAACAGTATATAGCTTAACAGATTCATATTTTTCTCCATAAAAAGACTCAATTGTCCATTGAAGCATCACTACGTTAACAATTAAGGTAATAAATATGATTATCCAATATTTTTTACGCACCATGACGAACTTTCCTTCCGACTGCGTAAACAACCCCATCGATTACTTCTAATTCAATCAGTGGTAATTCACGCTGAGGTGGGCCAGCTAGAGGCTGACCATTGTCCACGCTAAAGAATCCGCGGTGACAAGGACACAATAGCTTTGATTCTTCCTTATCATAAAAAACAGGACATTGTAGATGAGTACATTTATTATTATAAGCTTTTAGATTACCATCTTTTGTGTGTACTAGTATTGCAGGTTCATCGGCAGTTGGATAGTTAAAGTTTATTGAACTATCTTTTGGTAAGTCTTTCAATCTGATAATCTTTTGTCTATTTAAATCCTCTTTCTTGTTATTAAGGGCAATAGCTGAAAATGGAACAGTTGCTAATCCAAGAGCAACAGAAGCACCTACAACAGATTTCAGAAAAGATCTTCTGTTTAATTTTAAATCTTCATTTCTGTTTAAGTTATCGATTAAGTTAATCATATCATCATTTGTTTCTTTTATATTTCGTTTACTTTTATTATCTTGAGGCATAAGTCCGTCTCCTTTCGCCTAATATGAACTTATTTACGTATATACTCCAAAGAATTCCGGAACGTATTCCCACTTATTTCCTTCTTGTGGTTTTTTCCCTTCAACGAGATTCATCTGAGATCTTCTTCTACGCAACAGCTGCATTTCATCAAAGTCAATAAAACGAATCGCATCACTAGGACATACAGAAGCACACATTGGTGCAATATCGTATTTTGAGCGATCGTAGCACATGTCACATTTGTACATTTTATTTTCTTCAAAATCGAACTTAGGAATACCGAACGGGCATCCAAAAGTACAATTCCTACATCCTATACATTTCTCTTCCATAGCTGAAAGAACTACACCTTCTTCAGTTATTTGAATGGCATTCGCGGGACAAACTCGTGCACAAGCTGGATCTTTACATTGCATACAAAGCATCGGATAGGTCTGTCGACTTTCCATGAAATCAACATATTCTACATAGTTTCTTTCTTTTGCGTCATGATCACCGCATTCTCGGCAAGCCGCTTGACAAGAACGACATCCAATACATCGCTCAAATTCTAAATACATGATTTTATTCATCGATCCCGACTCCATTCAAAAGTTATTTATATTTCTCAATCTTCAGTGAGCATACTTTAAATTCTGGCATTCTCGAAATCGGATCTAAACATGGATTGGTTAATTGATTGACCGCTAATTCTTTTCCCCAATGATATGGAACAAACACCGTATCTCTTCTCGTAGCTTTTGTTAATTTCGTTTTTACAAGCATATGGGAGCGCGGTGTGATCAACTTTACAAGGTCGCCATTCTCCAATCCATATTGACTTGCAAGTGCTGGATGCATCTCAGCAAATGGCTCTGGACATTGTTCCATAAGAAATTTGACTCTTCTTGTTTGAGCACCAGATAAATAGTGAAACACTACCCTTCCTGTCGTTAAGAACAGAGGATACTCCTTCGTTGGAGTTTCACCTGCTTCTTTCCATTCAACACTTGGGAGGTTAGCTTTACCATCTGGCGTTCCAAACTTGTCAATAAACATCGTTGGAGTTCCCGGATGGTCTTCAGAAGGACATGGCCAAAACACCCCGTCTTCTTTATCAATTCGATCCCATGTTATTCCGTAATAATCTGCTTTCCCACCTTTAGTGGCAATGCGAAACTCTTCAAAAACTTCTTCAGCATTTTTATATGGAAAATATTTACCTTTGCCCATTCGTTCTGCAATTAAGCTAACAATCTCCCAATCTGGCTTTGACTCACCTAAAGGTTCACGTACTTTACGGATTCGAATCACTCGGCCTTCGAGGTTGGTCGTTGTTCCTTCGTCCTCTGCCCAAGTAGTCGCAGGTAATACTACATCAGCAAACTCCGCTGTTTCAGATAAGAAGAAATCACTGACAACTAAGAAATCAAGCTTCCTAAACCCGTTCCAAATATGTTCAAGATTCGGAGCTGAAACTGCAGGGTTACTGCAAATAACATGCATACCACGAATAGTACCTTTTTGAATTTCATCGAACATTTCATATGCAGAAACACCAGGCTTTGGCATTTCGCTCGGATCGATTCCCCATACTTTTGATACATACTTCACCGCTTCTGGATCTGTTAGCTTCCTATATCCTGGTAAAAGGTCGGCTTTTTGCCCGTGTTCTCTTCCTCCTTGACCATTTCCCTGTCCAGTAAAAGTTGCAACCCCCGAAGCAAATTTACCTATTTGTCCCCTGAGCAGTGCCATCGATGTATAAAGCGAAACATTATCTACACCTTTTGACTGTTGCTCAACACCTCGTGCAAACATAACAACTGATTTTTGGG
Organism: Bacillus sp. FJAT-25509; assembly: GCF_001420605.1. Taxonomy (GTDB): domain Bacteria; phylum Bacillota; class Bacilli; order Bacillales; family Bacillaceae_G; genus Gottfriedia. The sequence continues at coordinate 301,770 of NZ_LJIZ01000032.1, read as the reverse complement.
ATAATCCATAAATATGAGCAGCTTTCACAATTTTTCCAACCGACACGCCTGTTATCTTTGAAGTATATTCGGGTGTAAACTTTTCAACTGTTTTCTTTAGTTCTTCAAAATTATTACATCTTTCATTTACATAGTCTTGATCTACATAGCCATTTTTAATGAGTAGATGAAGCATTCCGTTCGCCAATGCAGAGTCTGTACCTGGCTTAAGATCTAAATGTACATCTGCAACACGTGCCGTTGGAGTCTCTCTCGGATCTGCCACAATCAGTTTAGCTCCCTTGTCCTTTGCTCTCCACAACCATTGAATGCTTGTAGGATGACACTCAGCGGTATTTGAACCTGCTATAAAGAAACAATCGGTATGTTCTAATTCTGGCCACGGTAGGGTTGAACCTCTATCGGTTCCGAGTGTCTTAAGGAATCCACCTGCAGCTGAGCTCATACAGAATCGACCATTGTAATCGATAAACCTTGTACCGAGACCAACCCTCGCATATTTACCTACCAAATAGCACTTTTCATTCGTCATAGATACCCCACCAAAAACAGATAAAGCATCTCTCCCACTTTCTTTTTGGATCCGTTTAAAGTTTTCTTCTATCAGGTCTAGTGCTTCTTTCCAAGTAGCTTTAACAAATTCACCGTTTTTCTTAATAAGTGGTGTAAGGATTCGTTCATCGTGCTCAACAGTTTGGTATGCTGTTACTCCTTTTGGACACATTTTTCCTCTTGTAACTGGCCAGTCATATCTCGGCTCTACCCCAACTATCTTTCCTGATTTCTCATTCACACGTATATGCATTCCACACTGCATTCCACAATAACAACAATGAGTAGTAATTAATTTTTCTCCTGGTTTTTGAAGGTTTTTAACACCTTCTTTGACGATGTATTGGCTCATTCTTCACGATCCCCTTTGTTATATTGATTAATATCTTTTTGAACTTCCTCTGGAAAATGATAATAGTCATCAGATCTCTTTTTGCTAAAACCAGACATTTGAATTCCATTTAATGTAGAGATTGGATCACTGCTTTTAAGATGTGGCTCTGAATTTAGTTGCTTCATGACCCTAATTCTTCTTCGACATGGTAAACAATAGTCTGAGAGATAACTTCTATCTTCAAGTTGTAAATCAAAGCTTTGGGCAGATAATATATCTTTTACATCGCTAATTTGATCATCAGAACTATAGGGTGTCCCACATCTTTTACATGGCCTCGTATCTACCCTAAGTTCTTGTTGATAGTTCATTGGAACTGCTGTTGCTAATGGACGGATCGGTAAATGAAATAGCTTTCCGAATGGAAAATAGATCAGTAAAATTACGACTGTCAATTGGTGAATAAGTGTTAAGTAATGATGCATCCAACCATCTAAAAGTACATATGAAACAGTTAATAGAAGTCCTGTCACGGTTACAGCTAGTAGTAAATATAAAGGTAATAAATCAAATTCAGCTCGTTGTGTCACCTTCACATCTTGACTCATAATTCTTCTTACGATTGCCATGATGACACCAACAAGAACCATACTAGCTGTAATGTTTAACCCGTTGTAAACCATTTCAGCGAATATACCGTGTGCTGCCATTGTAATTGTATCTACACCCATAACGACAATCGTGTATGTATTTGGATCAACGAGCTCAAAGTGCATCCAGCCAAATGTCAAACCAAAGGTGATTGCAAAGGAACCAATGCATCCCCAAGAAATTAGTAAATGCTGTACACCTCTGTAAATACCCCTTTTAAAGATAAATTTCTGTAAGAAAATATTTTCTAGCGCTGTCTTGGTGATCGATATTAGATTACGTTTTTTTCGAGAATTTTCTTTTAAATTTTTCAAACTACGCCTTATAACTTGATGTGTTGCCGGCCTGATAAGCCATGCAGACATCCTGATCGTTAAGCCTACAGCAAAAATGAGCGAAGAAATAAAATAGCCCATTAATGCCATATCGAAGTGTAAAAATCGGTCTGTTCCAACCCACGTTGTAAAGAGTAGAAGCAAAATAATAAAAAATGAATACATACTGATTTTCGAGTAAAATGAGCGCTCGAGGGATTTTCTCATCTCATGTTCAACCTCCATGTGACTTTTTTAACATCGAAGTGCCTGATAAATTGATAAAATTGGGTACATGATGAAGTCTTCTTCTTTGTCATAATTGTACAGAAAGACTGTATCCAAGACTGTGAAGTACATCACACAATAGACCCTTAAAATTTAAAAAGAGGTGTGAACATGTTATCAGGTAATGTAATCGCTATAACAAGTGGAAAAGGTGGGGTTGGTAAGTCAACTGTAGCGGCAAATCTTGCAGTTTCACTTGCGAGACAAGGAAAAAGAGTTGCTTTAATTGACTTAGATATTTATGGATTTAGCATTCCTAAAATGATGGAAATCGACATCAGTCCAAAAACCTTTAACGGAAAAATCATCCCTGTGGAGTCACACGGAGTAAAAATTATTTCGATGGGTTTTTTCATCAAAAACAACGATCCAGTCGTTTGGAGAGGCCCTATGTTAGGAAAAATGGTTGAGCATTTCAGTAAAGATGTCATTTGGGGAGAATTAGACTATTGCATTCTAGATATGCCTCCAGGGACCGGTGATATTGCACTTGATATGCATCACACCATTCCTCAAAGTAAGGAAATCATTGTCACCACCCCTCATCAAACAGCATCAATTGTCGCCGAGAGAGCAGGTACGATGGCCCAAAAAGCAAATCATGAAATTCTTGGAGTAGTTGAAAATATGTCTTATTTCCAACCTATAGATCGTTCTGAGAAGTACTACATATTCGGAAAAGGAGGTGGCGATTTATTAGCCGATCGATTAGGAACCGAAGTACTTGCCAAACTTCCGATTGAGGAAGTTATCGAGAATTCACCTACTCCGTCCATATACGATGAGAAAACTAGTTTATTTCATCATTATAAAGAGTTAGCTACAACTATTAATCTGAAATTTAACGCTCTAAATGCTGTTATAAGAGATTGAACTATACTAAAATAGCGACTTCACTTAGCTGAAGTCGCTTTTGTATATTGATACTTTGCAGTAAAAATGGGCAGAATCTACAAAAACAGAAAACTAGTTACCACTAAGAATATGACAGAATTGATAATCTCAATGATCCCTAATTGCATAATAGTAAGTTTTTTATTGTACAAAGAAATTGCTCTTATCAAACTAGGAGCAAAAGGGAGAATCCAAAGCCAAGACTCTTTTAAAGTAAAAATAAATAATAGAACGATAAAATGGTATCCCCACGAATACCAACGAAATCTCTTATTCTTTTTTTCTCGAATCATTGATTTCACAAAAAATGTACTACCTAAAAAGAACAAAAATACGAAGAGTGCTACACTCCAGCCTTCGCTTGTAAGTGCCCCCTTCCCTATATAAAAACTAGCCAATCCACCTATACAAAAAACACCAATCGCAACCATGTCATTCGTAAAGGCTCGTTCGTTTTTTCTCTTAACGAAATATATGTTTAATAGAAAGAATGGAAGCATAGCTAGACCGAAGTATATCAATCTCCATTCAGCAAACATAACGAGTGCTAAAAATACGAATGAAATGAAAAAATAACCTAACGCCCAATAAAAATAAAATGACACTTGTTTTCCTTTGATCACCATAATTAATGGATAGGCAGCAAGGTATAGAAAAAACCAGCCTATAAATAAAGGGATATGAATTAAACGAAATGAACTTGCGGCAACTCCAAGTATATATGGAATTAAAAGCATTGCCCAAGCACCGTGTTGGTTTGGAACTACTATTTTCACAATATAGCACCCACTTTCCTTATTATTCTTACATCATACTCAAACGATTATGGGTTTTCTGTGATTAAGTTCACTATCCTTTTTATGTTTGAGAATTTCATAAAGCCCCATTTACTTTAATAGAGCCTAAAATATAAAACTATTCCCAACAAGAAAAAAGCCCCTTAAAAAAGGGACTTTTTTACTCATCCTTTGCAACTCCACCAACGGACCAATTTTCTTTTTCGAATTCGTTTATTAAAATTCTTACTTGTGCTGGCTGAACATCCAATGTACGACATACAACTTCATTAATTTCTCTCATTAATTGCTTTTTTAATTCTGGACTTCTTCCTTCAATCAATTGAATTTGAATGATTGGCATATTGTATTACCTCGTTACCTGTAGTTCCATTGTCTCGATTCCATCAAATCGTGCTTCTACACTATCGCCCTCTTCAACATGGATCGCTTCTGTAATTCCACCCGTTAAGATAATCATCCCTGGTTCAATTTGTTCGCCGTTTTTACTTAGCATCTGCACCAACTTTACGACGGATTCTACTGGATGATCTAGTACATCAGAACTTACACCACTTTGTACTTTTACGCCATTTTTGTATAATTCAACATTAACTTCATCCCAAGAAGTATATGTAGGTGAATATTGTTGTTTACCAATAATAAATTTTGATGAAGATGCATTATCTGCTACTACATCTGTTAGCGTAAATGAGAAATTTTTATATCGACTATCAATTACTTCTAATGCAGGTACAATATACTCAGTTGCTTCCCATACATCTTTTGCTGTTACATCCTGTCCAAATAATGGCTTGTTGATCATAAATGCTATTTCTGGCTCAACCCTCGGATGGATTAAACCTTCCATCTTTAATTCTTTTTCTTCTAATTCCATCGATTTTGTTAAGCGTCCATAAATCGGCTCGTCAACATTAACAGATTTTTGTTTAGCAATACTTGTTAGTCCCATTTTCCAACCAATTAATGGATCACCATTTTTAATCGCATTATCAATACTTAATTTTTGAATTTCATAAGCATTATTAACGTTTAATTCTGGATGTTCAATCGTAATTTTATCCATTTCTAGACCGTTTTTTTGGTGCATATATATTTTATTCGCGATTTCAGTTATCATAAAACCCGTCTCCTCTCAAAAAACAGACAATTTTTTATTTGCTAACATACAAGCAACTTCTTGAATCATATCCTCTTGCCCACCGACTACTTTTTGTTTTCCTAATTCAATTAAGATATCTCTTGCATCAACATTCCATTTTTTAGCTGCTCGATTAGCATGTAATAGAAAACTAGAATACACTCCTGCATAGCCTAAAATTAGACTACCTTTTGTAATCTCTTGTGGTGTTTGAAGAATTGGCGCAACGATTTCCTCTGCTAAGTCCATCATTTTATAGAAATCAATTCCTGTCTTGATTCCTAATCGTTCTAACACTCCAATTAACACTTCAGTTTGTGTATTTCCTGCTCCAGCACCTAAGCAACGTACGCTGCCATCAATTCTAGTAGCTCCTTCTTCAATCGCTACTAGTGTATTTGCCATCGCTAGAGAAAGATTATTATGTGCATGGAATCCAACTTCAATATCAAGGGACCCTCGTAAAGCAGCAATACGGTCTTTTACTTCATGTGGAAGAAACGCACCTGCAGAGTCAACCATATATACAACGTCCGCACCATAACTTTCCATCAATTTGGCTTGTTCTACTAATTTTTCAACTGGTGCCATATGGGACATCATTAAAAAACCAACAGTTTCTAATCCAAGCTCTTTAGACATAGATATATGTTGTTTCGAAACATCAGCTTCAGTAACATGTGTAGCTATACGAGCCATTTTTGCTCCGATTTTTGCTGCCGTTTTTAATTCATTTACTGTTCCAATACCAGGTAATAGTAAGACAGCAATCTTTGAATGATTACATGAATTTACCGCTGCTTCGATCAATTCAAATTCATTCGTTGTTGATAAACCATATTGTAATGAAGAACCACCTAAACCATCTCCATGTGATACTTCAATAAAAGGCATTTTTGCATCATCAAGAGCCTTCGCAATTCGAACGACTTGATTTACTGTATATGAATGAGCAATTGCATGACTTCCATCTCGAAGTGCTACTTCAGTTACAATGACTTCTTTTCCAAACATTGCACTCCCTCACTTTCTTTAAGCACTTTTTTAAACAGTTTTTACAACTTCATATTGTGCAATCTCTTCTGCTACTCTTACTGCTGATGCAGTCATAATATCTAAGTTTCCTGCATAGCTAGGTAAGTAGTCCCCTGATCCTTGAACTTCTAAATATACAGTTATAGTTGAACCATCTATGATTGGATCCATTCTTAAACGGTATCCTGGAACATACGCTTGAACCTTTTTCACCATTTGTTTAACGGAATGAATCATGCTTTCATGGTTAAAATCTTCATTCGTAACTTTACAATAAACTGTATCTCTCATCATAATTGGCGGTTCTGCTGGATTTAAAATAATGATTGCTTTTCCTTTTTTAGCTCCACCAATCTCTTCAAGTCCTCTAGCCGTTGTTACAGTAAACTCGTCGATATTAGCACGTGTACCAGGACCGGCACTTCTTGAGCTAATTGTTGCAACGATTTCTGCGTACTCAACTTCGGCAATTTGACCTACCGCATGAACGATTGGGATTGTTGCTTGCCCACCACATGTTATTAAATTGACATTCCTTTCGACTATATGTGAACCTAAATTGACAGGTGGTACGACAAACGGCCCAATTGCCGCTGGCGTTAAATCGATCACGCGCTTCTTTAATTCACCAAGTACTTTTGCATGATGAAAATGAGCTTTTGCAGAAGTCGCATCAAACAATAAATCAGCCAGTTCTTTTCGTTCAATGAAACCTTGAATACCATTATCGATTACTTCAACTCCTAATTCCTTCGCACGGTTTAACCCATCAGATTCTGGATCAATTCCGATCATCGTTGTTAATTCTAGAAATGGATTATTCTGTAATTTCATCATTAAATCTGTTCCAATATTCCCCGAACCAATGATTCCGACTTTTAATTTATTCATAATTACCACCTCATTTATTTAAATGAAATCGAGACTTCACCTAGTAATGGAAACTTCGCAGTAAATAAGTCCCCAGCATTTGCATTAATTGCAGCTGACAAAGCTCCTGATAAAATAATTTCTCCTGCATTTAGCGAGATTCCAAATTCACTTAATTTATTGGCTAACCATGCTACACAATGAATTGGGTTTCCTAGCACTGCTTCTCCCTTACCTGAATTCATCAATTCTTCATTACGATATAATTCCATCGCAACATTCGGTAAGTCAATTTCCTTTACATCAAAACGCTCATTGCCAAGAACAAATAAGCATGATGAAGCGTTATCAGCTACTGTATCCTCTAATCGAATTTTCCAATTTTCGATTCTACTATCAACTACCTCTAATGCAGGTACAATATAATCTGTTGCATTAACTACATCCTCAAATGTAATATTTGGCCCGATTAAATCCTTTTTTAAGACAAATGCAATTTCAGCTTCTACTTTTGGTAAAATCATATTTGCAACTTGAACTTCACCGAAATTAGGAATATTCATATCTGTTAGTAAGTGACCGTAATCTGGTTCATCTACTCCTAATAACTCCTGCATAGCAATTGAAGTTAAGCCAATTTTTTTACCGATAATTTTCTGCCCTTTTTTCAATTTTTCTTCAACATTTGTTAATTGAATTTGATAGGCTTCTTTTTCAGTTAATCCAGGAAAAATCTCAGTTAAAGCTTTTATACTTACTCCACTCTCTTCTGCTTCTTGTAGCAGAATCGTAAGCTCGTCTACACTAGTAATCTTCACTTTCTTTAGCCCCCTTTTTAATTCTTATAATTTAATCGTGATATTCGATAATTCACTATAAAACTCAAAGCTATGAATTCCACCCTCGCGCCCTAAACCGCTTTGCTTCATTCCTCCAAATGGTGTACGTAAATCTCTTAAATACCAAGTGTTCACCCAAATAATTCCAGCTTCAATTTGATGAGCAACACGGTGAGCTCTGCGTAAATCATTTGTCCAAATTGTAGCTCCTAAGCCATAATGAGTATCATTTGCCCATTCAATCACTTCTTCTTCCGAATCAAAAGGCATAACTGTTACGACTGGACCAAATATTTCTTCTCTTACACATCTAGAATCACGGTTTAATCCTGTAATGATTGTCGGTGAGATAAAGCATCCTTTTTCAATTGATGCTGGTCTACTGCCACCCGTTAAAATAGTTCCGCCTTCTTCTTTTGCAATCTCGATATAAGATAATACTTTTTCGAAATGTTCTTTACTAATTACCGCACCCACTTTTGTGCCTTCTTCAAACGGATCGCCAATTTTTAATTCCTTTGTTTTCGCGACAAATTTATCAATAAATTCATCAAAGATTGATCTCTGAACATAAATTCTAGATCCACATAAACAAACTTCTCCTTGATTCATAAAAGATGATTTTAAAGTTGTTTCAATCACTTCGTCTAAATCAGAATCAGCAAAGATAATGTTTGGATTTTTTCCTCCAAGCTCAAACGATAATTTTTTTAACGTTGGAGCTGCCGCCTTCATAATTGCTGTACCTGTTTTTGTTTCACCAGTAAATGTGATTGCATCAACATCGCTGTGCTCTGTTAAAGCTGAGCCCGCCGCATTTGCTCCAAATCCGTGTACAACATTCACAACTCCGTCAGGTACGCCTGCATCTTTACAAATTTCAGCTAAAACTGTAGCTGTCATTGGTGTCCATTCTGCCGGCTTCATAACCGCTGTATTGCCAGCCGCTAAACAAGGTGCAAGCTTCCATGTTAATAGTAATAAAGGAAGATTCCATGGGTTAATCATTCCGACTACACCAACAGGCCTACGATATGTATAATGTAAGGCAGTTTGATCTTGCATATGAGACTCAGAGCTTAAAGTTGTAATATAATCAGCGAAAAAATAAAAATTGTGAGCCGATCTAGTAATATCAACTTCTAAAGCAAGTTCATATGGCTTTCCAGAATCCATTGCCTCTAAAGCTGCTAATTCTTCTTTTCGAGCTAATATTCCGTCTCCGATTTTTCTTAATACTGCCGCTCTTTGATTGCTAGTAAATTGTTTCCACTCACCTTTTAGCGCTCGTTTTGCTGCTTTTACTGCTAAATCAATTTCTAACTCCCCACCTTCAGAAACAGAACCTAACACTTCTTCAGTTGCAGGATTAATATTTAAAAATGTTTTTTGATTAAAAGAAGGAATAGATTGTCCATCAATAAAATGCTTACAATCGATCGGTAATGTTTTATTTTTCTTCTCTGTAACTTGCATAATAGGCACCTACCATTCTAATAGAATAAAAGGTGACACGAGTGCCACCAAATTTTTCAATCCTCTATTTCTACAACCATTTCAATTTCGATCGCTGTATTATGTGGAAGCTGTGCCATCCCAACAGCCGACCTAGCATGTTTTCCTCTTTCACCAAACACTTCTACTAAAAGGTCAGAAGCTCCATTCATCACTTTCGGATGATCATAGAAATCTTCTGTACTATTTACGAAGCCTAATATTTTTACAATTCGTTTTACTTTCGAAAGTTCACCTAATTCGTACTTTAAGACACTGATTAAATTTAACATTGACTCTCTTGAAGCAGCATACCCTTCCTCGAGCGTTAACTCTCGTCCAACTTTTCCATGGTATTCATCTACACCTTGACCAGATGTAAATAGTAGATTACCAGTACGAACAGATTTTACATAATTACCTGAAGCCGGTCTTATTGCTTTAAGTGCATAACCTAAACTGATTAATCTATCTTCTGGAGTCAATACTTTGTTTTCCATGAAGTAAATCTGCCTCCTTAATATTTAAAAATTTCAGGGCATTTTTGCCTAAAATAGCCTCTTTCATTTCTTTATTAATATCCATTTGATTAATGACTCTTCCAGGTGGCGTTTCCCTTAATAAGAAAGGATAATCCGAGCCCATCACAATTTTGTCATAACCAAATCGGTTAATTAAAAATTGAATATTGATAGGATCATAGTGAAGTGAATCAAAATAAAAATTACTTACATAATGACTTGGTGGATAGGCAGTTTTTCGCAAATGCGGCCATACCTTCCATCCTTGATCTAATCTAGGCAGAATAAATGGGAATGAACCACCGCCATGTGCAAAACAAATCTTTAATTTTGGATATTTTTCAATCACACCACCAAATGTTAAGCTAGCAGCAGCTAAAGCTGTTTCACTCGGCATTCCAACCGTGTACATAAAGTTATGATCTGGAGTACGATCCTTCGCTAATGTTTCCCACGGATGAATAAACAATGGGACATTCCATCTTTCAGCCATTTCAAAAAATGGACTAAACTCATCACTGTCTAAATTTATTCCATTTACATTTGTACCAATTTCCAATCCGCTTAATCCAAGTGTATGAATACAGCGATCCATTTCCCTGATAGCTACTTCGGCGTTCTGCATTGGTACTGTCCCTAATCCAATAAATTTTGTAGGGTTCTTTTTAACTGTATTTGCAATGAAATCATTTTGAATTTGAGCCATTTCCAATGCTGCTGGAGCTGGTGCCCAATACGAAAATGTAACTGGAATTGGCGACAGCACTTGCATTGTTACATCTTCATTATTCATGTCCTCAATTCTCTTTTCAGGACTCCAAACTTGATCAGTTACTTCCCTAAATACTTTTCCTGCAACCATAATATTGGCACCACATGAACATGTCGGTTGTAAAATTGGCCATCTTTCATGACCATATTTTTCAAAAAAATCCGGTAAATCCTCAGGAATGATGTGTGTATGAAAGTCTATACGCATACCCATTCATCCGCTTCCTCTTTCATGACATGACCACAGTTTTTACATGTTCTTAATTCAAGGCTAGCATTGAATTGTTCAATCGCTTCTTTTACTTGTGTACCAATATCCGTTAATTGAACGGTCGTTTTATGCATTTCTTCATTACACTCATCACAGAACCAAACAAAGCTTTCTAATTCACCTTCTGCCCTTTTTCGTTCAAGCACAATTCCATATGAATCTTTTACTCTATGAGGTGAATGTGGAACAAAAGAAGGAAGCATAAAAATTTCACCTTCTCCAACTGTTACAACTTCTCGCTTACCATCTGGCGTAATACACTCAACATAGCAATTGCCTTTAATTTGATAGAAAAATTCATCTGCAGGATCGATATGGAAGTCTCTACGTTTATTTGGTCCTCCAATGATCATCGCAGCATACTCCGAATCTTCCCAAATAACCTTATTATTAACTGGTGGTTTTAATAGCTCTTTATTATCCTCAATCAATTTGAAAATATTAAAAACTCGACTTTTAAGATTCATCTCTAATCCTCCAATTAATTCATTTTTATTTAAACTTAAGTAAGCGCTATCATTATGCATTAATATAACCAAGCTGATTTGAGACTGTTTTAGCAGTTTTCACAACATCCTGAATCATTCGACCAATGTCTTGGCTCATCATATACGAAACCGGTCCAACCATATTTAATGCTGCAAAAGTTTGACCAGTATATGTTTGAATTGGAGCTGCAATTCCGAATAATCCTAGATCATTTTCATTGTTGCTAATGCTATAACCATTCTCTTTAATCGCAGTCATTTCTTTTTTTAATGCATCAATATTCGTAATTGTATTTGTTGTATAAGCTTTAAAGCCTTTTTCAATCGTTGTTTTTAAATATGCTGGATTATATGATAATAGAATTTTACCAGTACTCGTACAATATGCAGGTCGTTTAGCACCTATAAATGTCGGGACAGGTATCGAATGTTTTGATGAAACTTTTAAGACAAATCTTACGTCCCCTTTATCAAACATTCCGATATGAACGGTACTATCATAATTTTTTAGTAGATTTTCTAATAATGGAATGGCTTCACTATATATGTCTTGTTGATACATAACGTGATTACTCCATTCAAGCAGCTTCCAACCAAGTCGATACTTTTTCTTACTATCCTGAATTAAAATTCCTTCAGCACAAAGAGTTCGAACTAAATGATGGACCGAGCTTGCATTCATATTTAACTTTTCAGCTATTTCTAAATTTCCTAGGACTGGTTCTTCTTCTGTAAAGCAATCTAATATTCTAGAAATCTTTTGAACTGAAGAGATCACTAGATCCCCTCCTCTTTGATACTAAAAAATTTCATAAAATCCCTGCTTTCTAAAATTAATCAGTTAACTTTAGAATTCGCTAGATTAGTCGATACTCCTTTTAAGTTTTTTGCTCCGTTTAATGCATCGTCTACCATACTAAATGTTTTCTTGCGTTTCATTTGGTTATAGTAAATTGCTCTTTTTCGAATTGGATCACCAGTATAATATCTTTCATATTGAAGAGCTCTTTGTCCAAAAGCTTCTCCACATAAATCCCATGCAAGTTTGAATAATTGAATTCGTTCTAAAGAGGATACTCCTTCACGTCCAACATAGTATTTATCCATTGCATCTCTTAGCTCCGGATGTTCAAAGTCTGCTTCTGTTGGTGACATTAATAAACCACCTGCACCAATTGTTTGAATCACTTCAATTGCTCTTGGGTACATAGTTGGAAGCAAGCCACGAATTGTCTCAAGTGGTTCCCATGCCGGTCTTACTTCGCCTGAAGGTAATGTCTCATACTCTGTTTCAGAAACTCGAAGTAAAGCACGAATTGTTTCAACTGATTGTAGTAGTTCACCTAAGTCATTTTGGACATTTAAATAAACATCTACTCCAATTGAATCAGCTAATTTGCAAGCTACCTCTACTGCAAAAGCTAATTTTACGTAGCCTCTTACGCCAGACTGATGAGCAGGCTGTTGTGCAATACCTGTTTTGGGATATAGATTATTTGCAGCTTCAACATTATTATGAATAAATACACGATTCCAAGGGATTAACACATCTTCAAATACAAGGACAGCATCCATCTCTTCGAATCTAGATGCTAATGGATGATCAAAAAATGATCTTTTACCATCTTGCATTTGCTCTCTACATAAAATTTTTAATCCCGGCGTGTCAATCGGAAGTGCAAATGCTAAAGCATATCGCTCATCACCTTCGTGGAATCCAGGGAATGAATAAATAATGACTTCATCTGTAATTGGTGCTAATGTTGCAAGCATTTTAGCCCCTCTAACAACTAATCCATCAACCGTTTCTTCAACAGCACCTAAATGTGTAAATAGATCTTTTTGTTCATAAGATGGCTTACTGCGATCATTTTGTGGATTAATAATTGCGTGCGTTAAGAAGACGTCGTTATCACGAACAAATTTGAAATAATTTTGGACATTTTTTGACCACTCTGGATTATATTTATCTAAAAACCATGAATTACTTGCCATTGAAGTTAAGACAATGTTCAAGAAATCTGGTGTTCTTCCCATTAAACCAAATGTTGACTTTGCATATGCTTCGAATAAATCTCCACGCTTCTTAATATCCTCAGATGACTTAGGCACTAAAAATGCATTAGAAATTCGCTCACCAGTTTCTTCACAAATATGTGTGATTTTTTCTTGATAAGCTGGATCGAACTGCATATCATATAATTTTGCAATCTCTAGAATCGGTTGTTTGAAAACTGGATGGTTTACGATATCTTCTACCTTTTCTCCACCTAACCATACGTCTGGCTTTCTAGATTTTAGTCCATCAATATATTGCGCTCCTGTACGAATACCCATTTAATAATTCCTCCACTCCGATATGTAATTTTTTTAAACTTTGTTTTTTAAATCGAATTCGGAAATTTTTTAAAGCGCTTTCAAAAAGATCAATTTCACTATCTTAAATTATTTACATCACCTACTACTTTTTAATTAACTTAATTTCACTATAAAAAATTATAAAATTTAGAACAATCAAAAAATTTCATAATGTGAAATTTCTTATAAAAAAATGATTAAATTAATTTTTTACACTTACAAAAAAAATAAGACACCAATGGCGTCTTATTTAAAGTCCTTCCAAGAGATATTACTCTCGTTAAGTAACTCTTCGAATGATTTATTTTTCTCACGTAATCTCTTTTCTTCACGAATACGTGCTTCTTCTTCCTCTTTTAGCTTCGTTTCATTTTCTTGCAATTGTTTTTTTGTATTTTTTAATTTTTGAAGAATTTCTTCATTCATTAATGATCCTAATGATATTTTTTCTTTCTGTTCATACGCTGGTTTTACAGGCTGTTGTGGTTTTCTTTTTTTCATATTATATCACCTTCCATTTCCATTATTTTATAATAATTTATAGTAGAAAGAGAAGTATTTCATCTTTACATATATTATAAAACTACTATTTCTCTTTTTTCAAATGCTAAAACTCAGATTCTTTTGGTTCTTCATAAAAACAATAGGATGCCGCAGCATCCTATTGTTTATTTTTATATTTAAAAATCTGCATTTCCTGGTGTACGTGGGAATGGTATTACATCACGGATATTCTTCATTCCTGTTAAATACATAACAAGTCGTTCAAATCCAATTCCATAACCAGAATGTTTTGTACCGCCGTATTTTCTAAGCTCCAAATACCACCAGTAATCTTCTTCATTCATACCAAGTTCTTTGATTCGCTCTACAAGGATGTCTTCTCTTTCTTCACGTTGACTTCCTCCGATTAATTCGCCAATACCAGGAACTAATAAGTCTGTCGCAGCTACTGTCTTGCCATCTTCATTTGCTCTCATATAAAATGCTTTAATTTCTTTCGGATAGTCAGTTACGTATACAGGACGCTTGTAAATTTCCTCACTTAAGTAACGTTCATGTTCAGTTTGTAAATCTGTTCCCCATTCAACTGGGTAGTCAAACTTTTTACCAGAGTTCTGTAATAATTCAACAGCTTCAGTATAAGTAACTCTACCAAAGTCAGATTCTAACGCATTCTTTAATCTTTCAATAAGTGTTTTATCAATAAAACTATTAAAGAATTCCATTTCTTCAGGTGCCTGTTCAAATACATAATTAATTACAAACTTAACCATGTCTTCACCAAGATCCATAATATCTGGTAGTTCTGCAAAAGCAACTTCCGGCTCAATCATCCAGAATTCTGCCGCATGTCGTGCAGTATTTGAATTTTCTGCTCTAAAAGTCGGACCAAATGTATACACATTACGGAAAGCAAGGGCATAAGCTTCACCATTTAATTGGCCACTTACAGTTAAGTTAGTTTCTTTACCGAAGAAATCCGCGCCGTCATCCACTTTTCCGCCTTCAGCTTTTGGAACTTGGTTCAGATCCATTGTAGTCACACGGAACATTTCTCCTGCGCCTTCTGTATCGCTTCCAGTAATGATTGGTGTATGTACATATACATATCCTTTTTCTTGGAAGAACTTATGAATGGCATATGATGCAAGAGATCTTACTCTGAAAACCGCTGAGTAAGCATTCGTTCTTGGACGTAAATGAGCGATTGTTCTTAAATACTCAAGAGAATGTCTCTTTTTTTGTAATGGATAATCTGTATCTGATAATCCCTCAATCACAATTTTTGTTGCTTTAATTTCAAAAGGTTGTTTCATTTCCGGAGTTGGAATAAATTCACCTTCTATTAAAACAGTTGAGCTAATAGGTAACTTCGTAATTTCTTTGAAGTTTTCAAGATTGTCCTCAAATACTATTTGTACACTCTTAAAGAATGTACCGTCGTTTAACTCCATAAAACCAATTGTTTTAGAATCACGAAGAGTACGAATCCATCCTGAAATTTGAACGGTTTGGTCTTTAAAATTTTCTTGATTTCTGTATAAATCTTTTACTACAGTCTTTATCATAATTAGCCTCCTTATGTTAATTTTCCAATAAAAAAAGCCTTCTATCCCTATAAAAGGGACGAAAGACTAACTTCCGCGGTACCACCCAAATTGTCATAATATGACCAACTTTAAAGCTAACACTGCTTATCCCAGTTAATAACGTGCTGGTAACGTCTAAGCCTACTTAAGTGATCCCTTTCGGTTAGAACTCAAAGGTGTTCTTCATTCATGCTTCATCACTAGGCTTCCACCGTCCCTAGCTCGCTATCGAATATAGCAAAAACTACTGTCCTTTTCATCGATTTAAAATATGTAGTTTTTAAAGGAATTTTTCTTGTATAATTTATCATAAATCATAATCTCTTGTCTAGTTGTCCCTAAAAATATATTCATTGGAATCTATACTTTTAAACAGCTTAACCTAATTAAATCGATCTGATACACAACATTTTCCATTTGAGCCTTTTGATTAACCAAGCTCCATCTTCTTGCCTTTTTACTTACTCATGAACACCTCATGAGTAACCTAGCTCCATCTTCTTACCTTTTTACTTACTCATGAACACCTCATGAGTAACCAAGCTCCATCTTCTTACCTTTTTACTTACTCATGAACACCTTATGTGTAACTAAACTCTTCTTCTTACCCTTTTACTTACTCATGAACACCTAATGGGTTAGCATATTTCATATTTTGTATTTTTTCCTACTCATGAATCCTTTTATATCTTATAAGGATTATTTATGAACATGAAGCGACAATGTTCAATTTATAAACTCGTCATTCTTAATTTAATTGTCAAAATCCCTTTATTAAATTTTCTTTTTCCTATGATACACTTTACTAAAAAGGAGGGTTTAATTTATGGCTAGAGCTGAAGAATTGTTAAGGGATAAATTTGTTTGTTCGAAATGTAAACATACACACGCGAAAACTAAAGAAGTATCAATGTCCGGTTCAGGTTTAAGTAAATTACTAGATATTGATTATAATCATTTTTTATTTGTTTCTTGTTTAAATTGCGGTTTTGTTGAGGTTTATAATCCTTCAATTTTAGAAGGTAAAACCCGTGGTGAGTTAACGACAATTCTTGATATTCTTTTCGGATAGAAAGTGATGGTTCTATTATGATGATCTGGCTTGTTGTAGCTGTTCTTTTTCTTATTTATTTTATTGGAGTTGGCTACTATTTTACGCAGCAAGTTTTGTTTATGAAAACAAATTCACTTGAGTTTATTTATCAGCGCGAGTTGGAAAATTTCCGATTTGATGAAGGGTTGTATCGTTCTGTTCAAAAACAACCTTTTTCTATCCAATCTCGTTATGGATACGAATTAAAGGGATACTTGTTTGAGTCCTTTGATACAAATAATTGGGTCATTATTACACATGGTGTAACGGTTAATAAGAATAACTCAATTAAATATGCTGAGCTATTTTTAAGGCTTGGCTTTAATGTACTTACTTATGATCATAGGCGACATGGGGAGTCAGGTGGTCATACAACTAGCTATGGATATTATGAGAAATATGACTTACAATCTGTTGTTCAATATTTAAAGGATTTAAAAGGTGAGATTGTTCTTGGCATTCATGGAGAGTCAATGGGAGCATGTACAATGTTACAATATGCTGGTTTTGTTGAGGATTCAGCAGCTTTCTATATTTCAGACTGCGCGTTCTCTACATTCGAAGAACAGCTTACATATCGTTTGAAAATGGATTATAAACTTCCTAAATGGGCAATCCTTCCTGTTTCTAGCATTTGGTTAAAGCTTCGGAATGGATTTTTCATTAAAGATATTTCTCCTTTATCGGCAACACATAATATTAAAAATCCTGTTTTATTTGTTCATAGTAAACCAGACCCTTATATTCCATTTACACATACACTTAAATTATTCGAAGCGAAAAATCAAAATAAGAGAGAACTATTCATTGCCGAAAATGGTGCCCACGCTATGAGTTTAAATGAAAACAAAGATGATTACTATTCAATTGTTTCATCTTTTTTAAATAATATTGGCGTTAACCATAATTCAATATAAAAACTGGACAGAGTTTTTCTCTGCCCAGTTTTGGATCTATTAAAGAGCTGCCTCTAAAATTTTCAATGCATCTTCTTGATCTAATTTTTTAAAGTTACCAAATGGACCATATTTAACCGTTTTAGCAGCCATTTCAGGTAGTTGTTCTTTTGTAATACCGTACTCACTTAGACGACTTGGTGCACCGATTGAGTCCCAGAATGTGCGTAAAGCTTTAATACCAGCTAATGCCCATTCTTCTTTTGACATTGATTCTTGCCTGATATCAAATACTCTAGCTGCAAATTGACAGAAACGATCAACATTTTCGCTCATTACATATTCCATCCAATGAGGGAAAATAATTGCTAATCCTCCACCGTGTGGAATATCTGTTACTGCAGAAACTGCATGCTCTATATTATGTGTAGCCCAATCACCTTGGACACCCATACTTAAGATTCCATTTAATGCCATTGTTCCACTATATAGTAGTGTTTCACGCGCTTCATAATCATCCAATTTCTCTACTGCGATTGGAGCAGTTTCGATAACTGTTTTTAAGATTCCTTCACAGAAACGGTCTTGAATTTTTGTATTCGTTCCATGGTGGAAATATGACTCAATAACATGTGACATTATATCCACTGATCCATAAACTGTTTGATCACGAGGAACTGTAAATGTATTTTGAGGATCTAGGATTGAAAACGTTGGGTAACTAAATTTACTTCCCCAACCTAATTTTTCATTTGTTTCCCAATTTGTAATAACTGACCCAGCGTTCATTTCTGAACCAGTTGCTGCAAGTGTTAATACTGTTCCAAATTTTAATGCATCTGTTGGGAATGCTTTACGTGTAATAATATCCCAAATCTCACCATCAAATTTCGCACCAACTGCAATAGCTTTTGTACAGTCGATTACTGAACCACCACCAACAGCTAAAACAAAATCAATATTTTCGTCTTTACAAATTTGTATACCTTTATGAACTGTTGTTAATTTCGGATTTGGTTCAACTCCGCTTAGTTCATAAACTGTTTTGTCAGCTTCTTTAAGAATATCTACTATTTGATCATATAGGCCATTTCGCTTAATACTTCCACCACCGTATACAACTAAAACATTCTTTCCAAAGCTAGCAGCCTTTTCTTTTAACTTTTGTACACTATCTTTACCAAATATTAATTCTGTTGGATTTGCGAATGTAAAAAAATTCATATGTATCCCTCCTATTGTTCAAACTTAATTTTAACTTAAACAATCGAAAGGATGCATCTTAAACGACTTTTGTTTCGAATATTTTTTCATTTATTGGGAACACTAAATAATCGTATGAATGATTCATAATAAATCTAACTTTCTCATATTTAAATCCCACTTTTTCATATAATCGGCGGGCAGATGTTTTGTCTTGATCAACATTTAATGAAACACGAGTAATCCCTTTGTTTTTGGCAAAAGAAAGTAATCCCTCTAATAATTCAGTTCCAATTCCTTTGCCTTGATAATCTGGATGCACTGATAATGTATCAATATAAAAATCTTCATCATCTGCTTCCTTATCTACTTTTACATTTTGGATATTTAAATTACGACTTATTATTTCAAGCATTTCACGATCAAGTACTGATAATTCTAAGGAATGGTAGGCTATAATCACTCCTACAACTTTCCCTTCAATTTCTTTCACTAAACAATTATGGTAACTTAGTCGATTTTGTTCAGATTGAACATAATATTCTAAAATTGGGGTTGCTTGTTCGTATGATGTTGTCCCTGTTAACATAAATACAATATCTTCAATCGCTTGTACAATTAGAGGGACAATTTGTTTGGCATCTTCTTTTTTTGCTATTCGAATCATGAATTGTCACTCCTTAACATAAATTTTTACTTAGTTATCTTTAACATTTTTTTAGTATAAAAAAAATAACCTTTTCATTTTATACTAAATTCATGTTAATTTCATATTAAAAGTTAATACTTTATTAAAATACCCCATTTATTTTAACATAAATGTAATATATAATAACTTTAAGATGTGTAGGAGGAAATTTAATATGTCTGATGTTCAAATTAAGGTTTTAGATAATGGTCCTTTACGTGTAACTGGAACAGTTGATTTAGTTGATGCTGAAGGGAATACATATCCGCAAAAAGCAGCTTTCTCATTATGTCGATGCGGCATGTCAAGTAAATTACCATATTGTGACGGTACTCATAAAGGAAAATTCGAATCTGTCGTTCGAGCTCCTAAAGAATCAGAATAATTTCATTTTTCTGGCGCCGATTATTGAGCAATCCTAAATAATCGGCTTTCTTATGCCCTCATACCTTTATTATATTTGAATCATTCATAATACTGATCTAATCACATTTTATATTTAGGGAATGTACTATTTAGGGGGAAAACAATATGAAAAAGGTATTAGCTTCAGTCGTTTTATCTGCAGCATTAGTAGTACCAGGTGTAACTGCATATGCAGCGCCAAATGCAAATGAATTAAAATCTTATTTAGTTAGTATCAACCTAACTCAAAAACAATTAGAGGATTATTTAAATTCTTACTACGGTGAGTCGATCTCTGATTTCGATTCAGTTGATGAGTTAAAAGATACTTTAGGTGAAAGACTTACACAAAAAACTTTAGACGCTCTTCTAGATGAGTACGGTTACACTGAAGATGAAATTAAAGATCTAGCAGTCTACTATGATGATATGGACAAAAATGCATCATTACTAGATACATATTATTTTACTTCTGATATCGAAAACTTAATTTATTTAGATGAAGATGAGTCAGGTAGTGTAGAAGATCAATTCCCTTCTATGGAAGATATTTCTTCTGCTCTTTCAGAGTTTGGAATTACTCAAGCAGAAATTAATAATCTATCTGCATACTTAGAAAAAGTTGTAAATGATGATCCTGCTGTTGAAGCTAAATTAGAAGCATTAGGAGAACGTGCATCTGCTTTAGAAGAAAAGTATCCTGAAATTTTCTCAATGGATTCTGAGGCTGCTCCAAAAGAATTACCAGCTGAATTAAAAGTAGAATTAATGAATATCGTAAAAGAGCTTCAATCTACTTTAAAAATTGATATTAAAGTTGCGATTGAACAAAATGGCGTTAAATCTCCTTTAACTTTTGCTAAATTACTTACTATGGATGATTCTATGGATTCTATGGAAAATATAAAAGTATATTTAGAGATTTATGATAATGCTGGTAATCTATTATTAGACGCTGTATTTTCACCAGATGAACTTTTAGGTGATGACCAGATTGTAGATATCGTTAAAGATACTCAAAAAGCAATTAAAAACCCAAAACCAGCAACTAAGAACCCAAAACCTAATGTTATTGTAAGAACGGAAAATGGCGGTAAACTTCCTACTACTGCAACTCATACAACTGAATGGACAATGGTTGGTATGTTAATGATGTTAGCTGCTGTTGTTTTACGTAAAAAGGTAATTGTTAAACGATAAGCTATGAATCGTAAACGAAAAGTTCTACTTATATTTTCAGCACTCCTTTTTATTGTCGGATTATTTTTTGCTACAACAAATGCTTATTCTTTAATTAAAACCTACGTACTGTATAAACAGTCTAAGGATGATTTCAAAAAAGAAATCAAAACAGAAACAGCAACTAAATTGAAGCAAATTAAAAGAGATGAACCGCTTTACAAGACTTATCCTAAATTTGGCGATGAAATGGGTACATTAACGATTCCTCGACTTCAAGCAACTCTACCAATCTTCCACGGGACAGATGAGGATGAGCTTGCAAAAGGAATAGGTCATTACGCTAAATCTGTGATGCCAGGTGAAAGAGATAATAGTGTTCTTGCTGGACATCGAGATACTGTATTTCGTGGGCTCGGTAAAGTAAAAGTGGGCGATCCGTTAATTGTTAAAACTTCGGCTGGCACATTTACTTACAAGGTTCATAAAATTCGTATCGTTGATAAAGATGATCGCACTGTTATTATTCCAAAACCAAGACCAACTTTAACGGTAAGTACTTGTTATCCGTTTAATTTTATTGGACATGCACCGCAGCGCTATATACTTGTAGCTGGTTTAGTCAAATCAGAAGTAAATAAATAAACAAAAAAATGCTTACTATACAATAGTGAGCATTTTTTTATTAGTAGTTTCATATTTTTCATTAATTTTCTAGTACAGCCCAAAATTTTTCGTTATTTAAATTGCGAACACTCCATTGGTAGTGTCCATCACTGCAAGTTTCTGAAAAGAAATTTGCCGAATAAATACTATAAAATAAAACGTATAAATGGATTGTACTTCTAACCTCTTCTCCTAATCGATCAACTACTTTATTTAAATATTTTGCTAGCTTTATTTCACCCAATTCATCATATAAATCAAATAAAATCCAGCTTAATGCAACATCAAATAACGGGTCTCCATATAATGTCATTAATCCGAAATCAATTACACCATTAATTTGTCCATCTGAATTTACTAATAGATTTGATGGATAATAATCACCATGTACTAATGCATATTCCCCTTCATATCCAACTGAAAATGCATCTATTAAACGTTTTAATTTCACTTCGTAATCTGATACATCTCTTTTCAAATAATAATCTACTTCTGTATTCTTTCTTAGTAGCGATTGCTTTAAAAAACCGTTCCAGTCCTTTGAAGAAACTTCTTCATAATCACTTAATAATTTAATGCCTTTAAATTGCTTTTCTAATTCAATCCTTTGAATACTTAATATTGTAGATAGATAGTTTTCAAAGAAAGAATCTAATACTTGCTCATCATAATTTGATAAATCCTTTTGTATATTTCTGCCTTCAATTCGTTTTTCAATTGTTAAAACAACGCCCTTCTCTTTTATAATCTCGTGAATTTTAGGTAATTCAAAATTTGCATCACTAGAATTCATTGATTCATAAAATTGCTTTAATATTTCTAGCTTTGAATGGGCTGTTGGTTTATATAATTTTAAGACTCTCTTTTGATCATAAGAGTAGACTTCTGCTTCTTGTCCCTTTCCTAAAAAATTCAATTCGCTTATATTGTACTTTTTCAAAATGTAATCCCTAACATTTTGTGTGATCATCTTTTGTTCCCCATTTTCCCTTATTTATCTTTTTTTCAATTCTATTTCCATCTATTCCTACTTCTTCCAAAATAGCCTACTATTTCTTATACGGCAATACAAATTATTTAATGATTTTTCTCCGTATTAGCTTCCTACTCTTCTTTTGATACCCATGAACCTTGTGCTTTTCGTATGTAGAGTATTTGCCCGATATGATAAGCATTATGTGTACATAAATTAGATAATGCTCCCCACCAGACTGCATCTACTGGAAAGTTTGGAATTTGTTCATAAAGCTTTGATTCATCTGCTTCTTTTATGGCTTGCTGCCAATTCGCTAAATTCTCGTCTAACCGTTCAACAAGCTCCTGCCAATATTCCCTTGTTAAATTTTCCATTTCTCGAAAAGTTGAAGCATTACTATCGATTACTTCAGTTGGTATTTCTCCTTTAAATCTTCTCAACCATCGTTCATTATAGAAATACAGATGGTATACGATTTCAGCGATCGTATGAGTAAAATCATTTTGTCTCCAACTTATATCCTCTAAACTTAAATTCTCCAATGCTACATTTAAAGGTTGAATCCAACTTTCAACATTACGACAGACTTCCAATTGATCTAATATAAACTCTTTTTTACTCATAGATCATTCTCCTTTGTTAATTTTATACTTTACGATATGTACTTTCGTGGTTATTACTAGATTCACCTTTATTACTTTATGATTTTAACTTATTAAAAAATGCACTACTTTTTTAAAAAGCAGTGCATTCTTGTAACGGGATAGGAGAATCTTTTGAAGCATAACGATAAAATCTTATACTAATGAACTCTGAATAGATTAATTGTTGCTCCAGCACCTTGTAACAACTTAACATCTCCAACAAAGTCAAATAATTGAAGTGAAATTGTATCTCCAGCTTCTAATGGTAAGATCATTTGACTACCGTAAATGGATCTATTCACTTCATTTACGATTGCTGATGCATTAATAGGTCTACCGTTTATTAATATTCTTGTAGATACGGCTAATAGTGCATTTAAATTCACAGTGTAAGTAATAAAATAATTACCTGGTGCCTCAACTGTTAGTCGATCATTTGCTCGATCAATTGTAATTCCTTCACCTAAATACTGAAATGATGGAAAAGTTACAACTGTTCCTTCTTGTATTACTGAAATTGTTCCACCACTATTTGTAACAAATGCAAAGCTTTCGCCAGGAGGTATTGGTGGACAATGATGTCTTGGGTGTCTTGAATGTCTCATATTATCACCTTTCATTATTATTAGACATAAATCCTCTTAGGAGTAACATATTAAAGACTTGTCTATATAGTTTATTAATATGAAAGTTTTTTCTTTTCGTTACAGCATGTCCACTAGTTTTTTTATTTTTTTCAATTTTAATAGAATAAAAAAACTTAGTCATCATCGGACTAAGTTCTGTTAAATCATATAGTATTGCGAGTTCTATGACCTCTCTAGTACATTTACAATCCGATTTAATAGTTCATTTTGCTTCTTTAATTCCTCGTTTCGGATTTTAAATAATTTATAGAAGTAGGAGATTACTACTATAAGACCTATAGGAATTGCAATGTAAAAAAGCATAATAATGATTGGAAATATACCTAAGGCTACATCCATTTTAACACTCCACATCCTTTATAGTTTATATTTAGATTATGTTAACCTATACAATCTTTATGTCTTTAAAATAGGGAAAAGGAATAAGAAGTGTCTACAAAGTATAGAAAGAATGCAAAAAAAGAGAGTCTCAAAAGTACTTTGACTTTTAAACTCTCTCTTGCCGGTCTACAAATTGAATGTAATTAACTTTGTTTCAATTTTTGTTTTTGATCTAAAAAATGATAGATTGCATGGGCTACGCCTGCTTCTTCATTTGTTTTTGTAACAAATGTACAGTAGCTTTTTAGTTCTTCTTTCGCATTTCCCATAGCTACTGGAAAACCTACTCGATTAAACATAGAGACATCATTAAAACTATCGCCAATTGCCATGCTCTCATTTAAATCTACTCCAAGGATTGGTGCAAGCTTTAATAATGCCGCTCCTTTACTTACATTTGCTGCATTAATTTCAACGTTATTTGAGCCTGACGAAGTAATTAATAGTCCCTCTTCTTGCATTAGTTTTAGACGAATGCGACTAATAACCTCTTCATTCTTGGAAAGAAATAATATTTTATATACATCAAGATCCTTAAAATCTTCAATAGAAGAGTAAGTTCGAACCTTTCTTAAAGTAGCTGTCACTTTGTGTGTCTTGCCAGTTTGCTTATCAGTAAAAAATTCATCATATAGTGTATCTCGACACTTTGTAAATGATCCTTCACTAGTACTAATAATAAATGTTTTATTTTCTGCTTCACATATGCTTAAGGCTTTCGCAAAAATTTCTTTATCCATTGAATCGTTGTGCAAAATTTTTGCCTCATAGTCATATATTTGGGAGCCATTTAAACAGACAATCGGACAAGTTAGACCAGCTTCATCTAATACTTCCTTTGCACTTTCATACATTCTACCTGTAGAAATAACAACATGGATTCCTTCCTTTTGTGCTGCCCGGATGCTTTCAACATTTTCCATAGGTATTCCATTCTTACCATTTACCAGTGTACCATCCATATCAATTGCAATTAATGCCATGTCGTTCTCTCCTTTTCTACTATTCTCTTATAATCTGAATGCTAACTATTCACCAATTCTACTAAATTATTCTTATTACAATTTATCTATTTCTATTTTATGATTTCATTCTCTATTATTATAACGCAAAAAAAGACCTTCTGCATTTCAGAAGGTCTTTGGACTGCCTACAAAACTCATTTTCTAACCATAATAAAGCCTATAACTCTATCTCAATAATCTCCTTACCAACCAAGCGTGCGCCTTGTTTTGCTACGACAATTCCACTTGTAGAAGTGAATACGTTGTTTGCTACAATTTTATCCATTACTTGATTGATTAATGTTGGATTAACTGGAATGGTTGGATTGTCTACTGTTAGCGTAACGACCTTTTCGTTTTCATTTAAAAATTTAAGTTCTAATGTTTGAATCATGTCGCTTTCCTCCTTTTTTATAGACTGTTTAAAAGTAGTCCATTGCTTAATACTTCTAGTTCTACTAACGGTAGATCTTGCAATGATGCTAAAGCATTGCCAATTTCACTTAGCTTCACTAAATCAACATCAACTCGGACATTTTTATATGCCTTCCTCTTGATCATGATTTTTCCTTGTGCGTCTTTTCCTGCATGTAAATTTACATACAATGTTAGTTGTTGAGTAGCAATTTGTGCCATTTTCAACTCCCCCTTTCGATGTATATGTACTTAAAAAAGAGGGAGTTTTCGTTAACGGTTCATTATTTTTTTTGATTTTCAAGATCCAATTTTCACGTCCACAATATCACTTAATAACAGCTCCATATATCCAGCTTGTTCTTCATAAATGGATAGCCTATTTTGGTGTAAATTAATTTTCCCTATTTTTCCTTTTACATTATGGTGATAGTGATCTTTATAATAAGTAATTTGTACACTTTCATCTTCGTGAATTGCCTGTTGAAGATGACGGTTCATTTCCTCTAATAGTTGTTCATCTACATCTTTTTGTTGTTCATAATTTTGTGATACTTTCCAATCACGAAGCATTTTTACATGTTCTGGTAACATCATTGACGTCCATTTAATCGTGCCACGGTCACGTATCATCGGCATTCTTCTCCTTTTTTCTCATTTTATCTTAGGTAGAACTAGTGGTTTTCACCTGCAGGGAGAAAAGGACGAAAGGAAATCTTTTACCCTTTATGTCCACCTACCAGCTTGCTTCGGGCAAGTGCTGTTCCTCCTTCTGCATAAGAAACAGCCCAGAGGAGCGAAGATGATCCGTATTTTTTTCGGACTGCGTCCATCACATATCCTAAATTACGCTTTTGAGGTTTTTTCTGGTCAAACAAATTTAACTGCATGATTTCGTCACTTACAATATTCGAAAGAGAAATGAGAATTTGCCGAACTGTCTTCCCTTCATAATATCGATCAAATAATTTTGTACAGATTTCATACAAATCTGAAGTAATATTTGTAGGTTCATCCATTGTAAAAGCATGGGAAAATCCTCCACCGAATTCTTCACGACTATATCCAATTCCTAATGTAATCGTACGTCCTGCCTTCTTAGCATTACGAGTTCGGCGTGCAACCTCTTCACACATTTCACGAATAACAAACTTAATTTCTTCGACTTTCGTATAATCTCTCATTAATATTTGGCTTTTACCAAAACTAATCTGTCCATTCATTATTGGCGCACCTAGCTCAGACAGATCTACTCCCCACGCATGATGATATAGTTGATTTCCCATCACCCCGAATTTTTTCTCCAGCAAATGAAGAGGATATTTCGCTAACTGTCCTACTGTAAAAATACCCATTGCATTTAAAGTTCGTTCGGTTCTTTTACCGATTCCCCACATTTCACTAAGAGGACTCACCTGCCATAGTTTTTTTTCTACATCTTCATAAGTCCACTCCGCTATCCCATCTTTTTTTCCTTCTAAATCTAAGCACAGCTTCGACAAAAGCATGTTCGGTCCAATCCCAATCGAACAAGGTAATTGAAATCGTGCCATAATTTCAGTACGAATTTTTTCGGCAATCTCCCATGCATCACCCCATAATCTCTTCACTCCATCCACCTTTAAAAAACATTCATCAACACTGTATACATGTAAATCCTCTAAGGGTACAAATTCATTTAATAACTTTACTATGTTTGTTGAGATTTCTAGATATTTTGACATTGAAGGATTTACAATTTTAATTCGCGGATCTTTCGGTATTTCAAAAACCCTTGATCCCGTTTTAATCCCAAATTCCTTTTTTAATCGTGGGGAAGCTGCAAGGACGATACTTCCTTCTCTCTCTACATCTCCAACAACTGCTAAATAACATTCTAATGGATCTAATTCGAGCATGACCGCAGAACAACTTGCATAAAAGCTCTTCATATCGATGCATAATATCCGATGATGTGGTAACTCTTCATAACAAATGCTCATACATATCACTCCGATTTTCCAAAAAATAGCAGAACTAATGTTCTTATTTTTATTATAAACATATATTAAACGAATATACGTTCGATTTCAATAAAATTTTTTCATTAGGAACAATACAAAATTTTAGCTATACTAAAGTTAGCTTAAGGGAGGAAACTAAAAGTGGATGGACAGTTTGTAAAGCAGATGATTAAACGAGCGTTAATGCAATATAGAGGAGAACACGAACAGTGGATTACAGCTGATATGCTAGATAAACTGTACGATCAAATCGTTACCGAACAATTAAATGATGATCGTGAATTATATGAATTAGTACAAGATATTGTTTACGAATACGTAACGAATTATGCCTAAGCAATCGAAAAAACCCGAGAAAGAACGTCCAGTTCTCTCTCGGGTTTTATGAATAGATAAATGATATTTCACTCGTAATTCCAACTTCTTCATCAAAACCAATAATGATTTCCATTGCATAGGATGAAAAACGATGAATCTCTTCTAAGTAAAAACCAATTGCGTCTGATATTTGTTGCTCACCATACAATACGTTCAGATGATTGGCCGAAACTTGACAACTTACCCCAACATCTTCATCAAATTGAAACTCAATTTGCACACTTTCTGGGCGTATTCCTTCTAAATCAGCCACATATACACAAATTGCATTGGCAACATCTTGTTCATCAAAATAGATTTTCACAAGTCACCTCGAAGGGAAAAAATTAATATCGGTTTCTACGAAAGATTTTCTTAATAAACCAAATAATCACTACTATCACTAAAAAATCTAATAGTAATCCAAAAAATGAAAAACCAAAGTGCTGACCACCATAGTAGCCACCAAACGGGTTTAGCATCGAGCCAAAAAGAGAGCCTAACCCAAATGCACCTGCATACCCTAAAAAATTCCTTCCAGGACTTCTATAAGATCGATAACTCGACCTAGGTGCTGTTGGTCGATAACTTCTATTAGAACGATACGATCTCCTAATGGCAAGATGCGTTGATGGTTGTTTGCTAAAAACAAAAGAATTAGTATTCACCTTAATACGTTGATGGTTATATGTATTACTACTTGCATCAACCGGGATTGACAAAGCAAGCATAAAAAACAAAATCCACATTGATATTAGAGAATTTATTTTTTTCAATATTGACCCTTCTTTCATCATCACATCTTTCTTAGTATGGATTATTTTAATAAAAAAATGTGATAATTAAAGAGGCCTATAACCACTTAATACTTTGTTTTGTAAACAACTGATCCGCTAATAGGTGCGAAAAATAACCGACTGTACCAGCTAACCATAATCCATTTATCATTAAGTCTTTTTGCAGCAAATAACAAATTCCACACCAAAAAGCTAAAAAGTAAAGGGAATGAGTTGGTCCACGATGCTTTAATCTCGAAGAAACAGCAACAAATACTCCAAGCGCAAAGATTGACCAATAACCATGAAAGAAAAACCAACCAATAACTGCAATTAATATGCCTGTTAACATTAATATTGTTTTTATATTCCGTAACCAGCTAACACAAACAATAAATAATGTGAGAATACCTACTGCATAAATCCATGAACCAGAATAAATTAATTTCCCTGTTTTCACAACAATAAATAATGTAGCTGCTAAAAATAATAAGCTGAAAAGAACTTTTAGCGGCATTGAAACTTTTTTTGTTAATGAACTATTATGATGATCTAAATCAGGAGCTAAACTACTGATTGCACCAACTATAAGTGGGACGGTCATAGAATCATTTTTTGTTGCATACATTGTGACACCAGTTGCAAATAATCCTACAATTACATGACTTTTTCCATCCAAAATATTTACCTTCCTTATCTTACATACTCATACTTTTATTATAGTCGGATAAGGTTAGTTTTCATATGAATATATTAGCAAATGATGGTAATTTAAGAATAATTAATGTCTTTATATTCATTGACGATTGTTCTTTTTTCTGACAAAATATAGGAAGCTTAGGTGTTATAGAAAACTAGTCGGTTTGTAAGCCTTTTGGGCGAAGACTAAAGACGTAGTTGCACTTACACTTTATTCCTAGAATTGGCTACTACATCAAGTAATCGACGTCGCTAGCCAGTTTACTTTTTAAAGTGTAATAAAATACTTTCACAGTTTGCTTTGGGGGAAATTATGCAAGAAAAAGAAATGAGTGTCATTGACCATTTAGATGAACTTCGAAATCGAATAATAAAAGTTATTGTTGCATTCGTTATTTTTTTAGGGATTGGATTATATTATACGAAAGCTATATTCAATTTCCTTGTTCAAGATTTGCATGGAAAGCTTCTAGCGCTTGGTCCAAGTGATGTCCTTTGGATTTATCTAATGATTGGTGGGGTGTTCGCGATCGCGTGTAGTATCCCTGTCATAGCTTACCAAATATGGGCGTTTGTAAAGCCGGCCTTGCATGTAAAAGAACGAAAAAGCACAATGCTTTACATACCAGCTTTATTCTTATTGTTCGTTTGTGGATTAGCATTTGGCTATTATTTCATCTTTCCAAACGTTTTAAAATTTTTACAGGATATTGGAGAAGACTTAGTAACAGTTACATTCACAGCTGAACGCTATTTTAGCTTCTTATTTAACTTAGTTGTTCCTTTTGCGTTTTTCTTTGATTTACCAGTCATTATACTATTTTTAACAAGTATCGGAATCGTATCACCGGCATTTTTAAGAAAAACTCGACGATTTGCATATTTTATCCTTATTATTATCGGAACAGCAATTTCACCGCCTGATTTTGTATCTGATATGATGACAAGCTTACCATTGTTAGTTATATACGAATTAAGTATTCTTGTTTCATCACTTGCATATAGAAGACGTATTAAACGACTACAACATGAATCAGAATAAAAAACAAAAATGGACAGCAATTAACATGCTTGTCCATTTTTTCTTGACTATTCCTCATAATAAAATATGTGATGTATACAAAGTAACAACCAAACCTGAAAAACTATAAATTAACGATGCTTTAATAGCAATTTTTCTTTGAAAATCTTTATGTAAATCATTAAATTCTAATCCAGCAGCACGCAACCATTGATACCGCTGCAATGGAGTATAACTTACTTTTTTAGCTGTTTTCCAATAAAGGAAGACCGTCGTAACGAATCCTACCATAATAGCAATATTACTAGCCGATGAATCCGAGAGAACACTAACAAGGAACGTCAAAATTACTTGTACAATTAAAATAGCAAAAACGTAAATGAACTTTTTCATGTTAATCCTCCTTATTTAAGCTTATTTAAATTATAACAAAGATGTATTTTTCAGAATAGTAAAAATTTTGTAGAAATCGTGGGTAATTAGAACTAAATAGACAACAAAAGGATAAGAAATTGAGTATGTTTATAAGAGAAAAATGTAAAAGAGACTAAAAAATTCTATTCCCTTCTTCCTATTTGAGTTTGTACGTTCGACTTTAAACTTGCACCAAACGAACGTTAGTTCTATAATAAAAATAGAAAAAAGATTCCCATTTATATGAGAATCTTTTAGTTTAATTAATTGTTAGTTTGAGCTGATCTCATCTTTTGATTTCGGCACGATGATGATTGTTTCTCCTTTTTTAGAGAACATGTATTGATCACGCGCATAGTTTGCTATGAAATCCGGATCATTTAATAGTCTAATCTGTCTGTTTAAATCTTTTTCAGTTTTAGCCACTTTTTTTTGTTCGACATGTAATGTTGAAAGTTCATGTTGCTTTGCCGAAGCGATCTTGTTTTGACTAAACATATATATTCCAGACACGACAATGAAAGACAAAAATAATATTGTCAAAATGATTCGATGGATTCTTATTGTTTTTCTTTTTTGAGTTTGCGGAAATTGATTACGAGAAGGCTTGTTTAATTCTTCTCTTTGTGGATTATATAACTTTCGTGCTTCTGCCTTCACGTTAAAAACCTCCCTTTAAAAATATTATTCTACTCTAGTTTAACAAGTAATATCTTTTTAGAAAAGAAAAAAAAGGTAAAACAAGTAAAAATTTGACTATTTTACACAAAAACTCGTCTTTTTTGTCGAGTTCTCGTCATGTATCCTATCAATAAAAGATACCATTAATTACCTCATTTTCTTATTTTTTGAATATTTTAAATTTTTTTAACAAAAGTGGTTGACGAATATTTTCCCATCATGTATATTAAATATAAATTAACTGAATATTTAAACAGTTAAATTTTAGTAATCATGTTATACACATCCCCCCAATCCCTATCACCCAATTAGATAGGGATCTTTTTATGTTCAAAATCACAAGCCAACAAATTACCAATTTAGGGAAAGTTGGATTATAATACTTTTTAAAGGAGGTACGAGAAAATGCAAAAATTAGAAATTGGTGCTGCCCAAGATGCACTTCAAAATTATATAAATCAAACAGTCTATTTACATTTAGAAACTACAAATGGTGCATATGCTAATCACTTTAATGAAAAAGTAATGACAGTAAATGCCTTTATCAGAAATACGAAAGTAATCATTAGCCGTGCTACGATCACAGGCAAATACCCATACCGTGTCGGACTAAAGCTTGAGGAAGGCTGGGTTGTTGCAGAAGGATTAACTGATTTTGAAGTTGATGACCAAGGTCGCCTCCTACTAGCAGGTCATAATGAGGATGGAAAGCTTGCAATCGCAATACATTTAAGCTATACGCCATTTTAAGAGAGGAGCACTAAAAATGAGTCAAAAACAAGAAAAAGTATTACTTGTGTTCCCTCACCCTGATGATGAAGCTTTTGGGGCTGCTGGAACGATTTCTAAGTTTACAAATAAAGGGATTCCGGTTACATACGCTTGTTTAACTTTAGGAGAAATGGGACGAAATATGGGAAATCCATTTTTCGCAACAAGAGAATCACTTCCTACAATACGTAAAAACGAATTAATCGACGCTTGTAGAGAAATGGGAATCCAAGATTTAAGAATGCTCGGATTCCATGATAAAACAATTGAATTCGAAAACCCTGAGGATGTAATTAATCCAATAAAGGAAATTATCGACGAGATTCAGCCAACATTATTAATTACTTTTTATCCAGAACATGGTGTCCACCCCGACCATGATGCAACTGCAAGAGCTGCTGTTGAAGCAGTTCGACGAATGGATGAAGAAGATCGTCCAACAGTATGGTGTATTGCAATTACAAAAGAACGTTTTGAAGTATTAGGGAAACCAGATATCGTGAATGATGTAATGGATGTAGCAACCCAGAAACTAAGAACAATGAAAGCACACCGTTCTCAAACAGAAGCGATGCTAAAAGACGTTGTAAAAATCGAAAAATTTGAGGATATACCCGATGATCGATTAAAATCATTTTTTGCGAAGGAATCATTCTATACTTATCAGTTTGAATAAGAACTTGCAAAAACCAGTATAAGAAGGTAAAAACCTTATTTATGTAGAAAGAAAAAGAGATTAAACTATTCTGGAGGTTAGTGAAATGTTGAAAATGAGGTATTTAATTTTATATGTTTCAAGTCTAGAAAAATCTCTTACTTTCTATACTGAGTCTTTAGGCCTTCCTATTCGTGGAAATCATGGTACGTATGTAGAATTAGATACAGGCAATACCGTACTTGCTATGATTGAACGTAGCAATGTTCAAGAGCTTACTGGATTAAATTATAAATATACTGAGGCAACCTCTCAAACCTTTGAAATCGGATTTGTAACTGATGATGTGAATTCTACAATAGAAGATTTACGAACAAAAGGTGTAAATATCATCAAAGAACCAATTACAAAGCCATGGGGTCAAACAGTAGCATATGTAGCAGATCCAGACGGACATTTTATTGAAATTTGTAGTTCAATGGACTAATAAAATAGCTAAAAAAATCCATCTCTAAAAAGAGATGGATTTTTTTAGCTATTGAAAAACAACCTTGTCAATAAACTTACCAAATTTTCGTAAAGGAGTAGAGTGATGTTGATTTCCACTACAGGATGCTCGCTTTCCATGGGGCGAGATTCTTTAGCCTCCTCGGCGAGCCTGCGGGGTCTCAGCCTTCCCGCATATCCCATAGGAGTCGAGCATCCCTCCGTTACAATCAACTTATTCATCTAAAAAAAGTCAGCTATAAATCCTAATCAAATAGCCTTTACTAAGAGTATCCTATCAGTTGTTTATTAATCAGTTTGAAGGTCAATTAATATCGAACATTAATTAATAAACTAATCAATTGAATTTTTTTTTCTAAAAATTAGCTCATACTATTTTTAACTTCTGAAAAAAACTTACAAGTGTTATTGGAATCATAAAATTGTCAAACATATTAAAATTTAAAAGCATTAATAGATCATCAAAAAAATGATAATTTCATTTTTAATAAATGTTCATTTAATGTCCTTTTTCTCTATTAAGCATTTTATATTTTTTCAAACTTACACAAAATTTCTAGTAGAACTATTACGACTAAACTTATAAATAGCAATTAAGAAAAATGCTGCCGCAAAAACTAGAAGGATTAAAATATTTAAATATAAGCTTCCTAAACTACTTCCTTGTTGCAATTTTGCCAAAGTCTCTAACGTCCATCTTTGAGGGAGAAAATCTGCAATTCTTTGTACTGATGATGGCATAATCTCAATTGGCCAGAAACAACCGGAGATCATGACAGTTGGAACAACGATTAAGTTCTGCAATGCTCCAGATGATTTTGAACTATTTGAGAACGCCACAATCATTAATGAGATTCCTACTGAGATCAAAGCAAAAAGCATCATAACAATTGCCGCTTCCCAAAACGGAATATGAATATCAATATGAAACACTTTAGTCATAAAGAGAAGCGTAATAATTACTTGAATAGTCATTACAATCATATTGACTACAACATTTGAGAAAATATATTTTCTAGCATTAATAGGTGCTGACAAAAGTCTGTAGTAAATTCGATTTTCTTTTTCCTTTAAAATAATTTCAGAAAGATTCCCTGCAGACATTAACATAATCATAATCAAAAAGCCTAAACTATATGTCGTCATATTTTCAGACTGAGATGAATCTGATAATGTTTTTGTTGCTACCTTGAAGCTTGCGTTTTGGTAGTTGGAATACATTTGATTAAATTTAGTTTGGTCTGTTTTTGCCACTTTACTAATTGCCGAAACATTATCGATATAATTGTATAAATAAGATTTTACAAAGCTCGTAATTTGAGCACCTTTTATAGAAGATATTTGAATATGATCTGGATTACCAGAACGTACACTATCTGTAAAACCATCATGGAACGAAATAACACAATCAAGTGATCCTGAAGCAAGCTTATCATTGGCATCAGAAGTGTTTATTATTTCAATACGAACGTTATCTAAGTGTTCTAAAAACATAATCGTATCATTTGCAATATATTGATGATCCTCATTGACAACTCCAACGTGAACAATCGTTTTATTTGAACCACCATAAGCTAGAAAGGAAATAAAAATACCAATTAGAGGTACTAAAATATACATAATAACATTTTTCTTATTTTTAAAAGTAGCTCTTAAAGTATTCGAAATTAGCCAAAAAACTGTCTGCATCTTACAGTCCCTCCCTTCTTTGTAGAGAAATAGATGCAAGAAATAGGAATAACAATGAAAAACCTATATTAAAGACAAGCGCAGGAATCGCAGCTGACAAGTCGTTTGCATAAATAATTTTTGTAATTGCAGTATTAACCCATGTAAGTGGGGAAAAATGTGTAATGATTTTTAAAAACCCGCTAGTATCGCCCAATTTAAAGTAAGCTCCACCAAAGAATGAAGATAACTGCACAACAATCATGATAATTGCTCTAGATGATGCATTTGATTTCGTGATATAGCTTACAACCAATCCTAAACTAATTGATAGAAGAACTTCCGTTAGTAAAACAATAAAGACTAATAATAGATGGCTACCCCAGTTAGCTTTAAAAAAGAATTTACTGAAATAGACAACTACAATAATGCACAGAAAGTTAGCAACCAAACTTCCAAGTATTTTTCCTATAAAAATCTCAAATTTAGAAATAGGAGAAACAATTAATCGATCAGCTGTTTTTCTCATTCTTTCTCCAGTAATCAACTTACTTGCAGACATTGCTGCATAAAGAGCAATCATAGTCGTCATTGCAATCGCGTAATAATCCATTGAACCTGGCTGTTTATTTGATGCAATGGAAGTATCCTTAATATAATCGTCATGTGAATTACCTAAAAAGACTTCTTTAACTTGAGTTGGGTCAATTTTTGCAACTTCAACTCCAACATTATATTTATCTACAAAAGAAGTTAACATTCCTTGAATAACGCTACCTTCAACACTGTTTCCTTCATTTATATAAAGCTTAATTCCGTTATCTTGAATAGAAATATAGCCATCATAATGATTTCGTTTAACTTCTTTCTCACCATTTGTATTACTCGCCGCTTTTTTAAAATGAATCCCAGACTTTTTCGTACCTTTAATTAATTCGTTAAAATACTTCGAAAACTCACCAGTTGTAGATTGATCTTTATATAGAACATGCACATCCTTAATCGGGACGGATGTTGTAAAAGCATTTGAAAGTGAAGTACCTAAAACAAGCATTAAAATGATTGGAAAAGCTAACATAAAAAATAAGGTCCTTACATCTCGAAAGTCTCGCTTAATTTCCATGAAAGCAATATTAAAAATGTTCAAGTCAATTGCCTCCTTGTTAAATAATTTTTCATGAAGTTAATCACGCAAATTTCGACCGGTTAATGTAAGGAAAACAGTTTCTAAGTTAGGAGCATTTTCCTGTAATGAACTGATTTCAATTTCATTATTTATAAAATGCTGAATGATTTTATTTAGATTATTCACACCATTATCTGAAGTAATCGTAATAACATTATCTAAAATATGAACATTCTCTACGCCATTAATCGCTTTTAGCTCAGTAACATCAATGTTTTCAGCCGTTTTAACTTCAATTCGAATATCCTTTGTATTCGTAATAATCGATTTAAGCTGTTCTTTCGTTCCTTCAGCGATGATTTTCCCATGGTCAATAATTGAAATACGTGAGCATATTTCTTCAACTTCTTCCATGTAATGGCTCGTATAAATGATTGTACAGCCCATTTCGTTAAGCTTACGTACACTATTAAGAATATAATTTCGGGAATGTGGATCTATCCCAACAGTTGGTTCATCCATAATAATAAGCTTAGGTCGGTGTGCAATCGCACACGCAATATTTAATCTTCTCTTCATTCCACCAGAGAAATTTTTTGGATATTCCTTAAATTTATCTTCTAAC
The DNA here is from genome assembly GCF_001420605.1 of Bacillus sp. FJAT-25509. Classification (GTDB taxonomy): domain Bacteria; phylum Bacillota; class Bacilli; order Bacillales; family Bacillaceae_G; genus Gottfriedia. The sequence goes on along the minus strand of NZ_LJIZ01000032.1, from coordinate 264,560 downwards.
CCTACAAATTGTAGCGCTTCTTCTACTCTTTCATTTAATTCCAAACCTCTTAAACCATAAAGTCCAGCGAAAAATCTTACATTTTCATAGGCAGTTAAATCTTCATAAATAGCTAAGTCCTGAGGTACCATTCCAATATTCATTTTTGCGAACTTACTATTCTTCTTACTGTTTTTACCTAGGATTTCTACAGTACCTTGATTACTTCGAAGTAGCCCTGAAATAATATTAATTGTCGTACTTTTTCCTGCTCCATTTGCTCCAAGAAATCCAAAAATTTCTCCTTCTTCAATTGATAAAGACATATTATCGACTGCTATAAAATCCCCAAACTTTTTAGTTAAATTTTTTATCTCTAAAACTTTCATCCTCTCACCTCTTAAGCTTTGTGTATGATGCTATTATAAGCAAAAGGGTGAACTAATATCAGTGTATTAGTTCACCCTTTTTACATGAGAATATTCATGTTTTTATTTAGGCAAAATCATCATGGACTTAATAGAAATTCATATCACATGATGAAATTATTGGATTGGAAGCAACGTTGTAACTGAAAAACCATCATGACCATCAACTATTATTTTCCCGTTTATAGCCGCTGTTCTCTCTTCCATCCCAATGATGCCTAAACCTTTTTTAATTTTCACTTTCCCTTTACCATTGTCTTTTACATTTGTTTTTATCATTTTATTCATGACATGTATTTCAATCGAAACCTCTGTAGCATCTGCATATTTCATCGTATTTGTTAAAGCCTCAACTACATTTTCTTGAATTACTTTCCATTGAATTGGTGTAATAAGGTCGAGGTTTCCTTTATAGACAAACAATGTTTTTAAATCATGCTTAGCAGAAAATTCATCTATGAATAATTTCATATGATGAATTCCCATTTGTTCAGTTGGAGGCTTCATATTTTTTAAAGTGAGTCTTATGTTTTCAATTCCATCCTTAGAAATATTAATCGCATTTTGAAGCAATTCTAATGCTTTATCCTGATTAGTACTCATTAAATGTTTAGCTGCTTCCATTTGATATAGCGCACCAGTCATTGAATGCCCAATTTTATCATGTATTTCTTGAGAAATACGATTTCGTTCCTCCAATTTAAAGGTATATTCCGATTGCTCGATAAACTCATTATGGTTATTTATCTTTTTTGAAAGCTTTTGAATCGTACTCCTCATCTTGTCAATTTGATCTTCTTTAAACTGTAATCTGGTGTTATACAAATTAACAATCGAAAAGACGATAAAACTAAATAATGAAATTAATCCATAAATAGGCTGTAAAGACTTTGGTAAGTAGAAAATTGGAAGTAATGCAAGAAAACAACCAATCCATTTTTTCGAAGTAAAAAAAGAAACGAGCTCTAAGATAGACACTGGCAGTAGTAAAAGAAATAATGGCTGAATCTTTAAATTGGAATAGACAATTAAACAAATTGATAAAATTAGTAAAAGATTTATCAACGATCTATTTTTTATTAAATAAAGACTAATATTCAAACAAAAATAAACAAGTAATGCAAAAAGTACCCAAGAGAAATTAGGAATTTCATTTTGAATACAAATTAAAGCTATATATAAGATAATAGAGAGTTTATTTAAAATAATCCAACGCTCCATATGTAACTCCTTCGCGTTAGTCTACTTTCCCAGTAATATAGAAAATAGCAATTTGTGTTCGATGTTCTAGCCCTGTTTTTCCAAGAATTGAAGTAATATAATTAGCAACTGTTCCTTCAGAAATAAAAATTTGCTTAGAAATTTCCTTATTCGAAAACCCTTTTGCAATTAGTGCCATTACATCTAACTCTCTTTGGGTAAACAAACTCGTATCTATTTTCGTATCTGTTGTACTCACATTACTTGCTAAATTCGTTCTAATTTTATCTAGTACTAAATCTTGCATGACTGTATTTCCATGATAAACACTTTTAATCGCTTCTCGAATTCGTTCTGGTTCATTATTTTTTAATAAATAGCCCTTTGCGCCATTTTTCACAGCATCAATAATGTACTCATCATCATCAAAAGTCGTTAAAATAAGTGGCTTCGTTTTAGTTTGCTCGGAAATATGCTTAGTAGCTTCTACACCATTCATATTTGGCATTCGAACATCTAAAAGCGCAACATCTACTTCATTATTTTGACAATATTTGAACGCTTCATTCCCATCATTTACGGTTTCTAATACATCAAACTCTTCATAAGAGCTCAATATGATTTTAAGACCTTCTCTAATAAATGAATTATCATCAGCAATAATTAATTTTATTTTCATTTGAATAGAGGGAGAAAATTTCTACCTCGTTTTCACATCCTTTATTCCACGAATTATATTTCCATTATATACCACTATTGACTAATTACCATGAGAAGAGAAAGATTAGCTCATTGATTTCAAAAAATAAATCCATTCATTACATAAGTTTATTGCTTTAAAACGATTAGCTTTCCGTATTCATTAATAAAAAGGTAAAGAAAAACACATGAACTCTACATTTGTGATAAATTTCACAATTTATTCAATTGTTGAAGTAAAATTTCTCGAAATATTTAGTAAAATTCAATTGAGCGCTCTGTTAAATTTTACTAAAAAATATTTACCCTTTAACTTATTTGTATATACTTCTAACTTTTTCAAAAAAATTACAAATAAGTTAACACATTAATTAACGCCGGCAAAATGAAAAGGTAAACTTTTCCCCTTATTAAGTTAGTAAATAGTAAACATTACAAGTCTTTTTACAGGAGAAAAATAAGTTCATGAAAAAATTTAATACGATAAAAATACTCATTATATTTATATTGGTATTTTTAACTAGTGGTTGTAATTCCCCAAATAAGACATTTTTATTGAGAGGTACATTTTTATGCAAAGAACTGCCTTTTGAATCAATCGTCTTTGATCCAGAAAATGATTATACATTTTATTATTATTACGAAGATTTACAAGGTAATGGAAAATTAGATAAAGGAACCTATTTAAGAAAAACAGAATCCCAATATATTATACAAAGTTCGATTTTTAATAAAGTAGAAATCACTTATAAAAATAGTGGATTCAAGATTATGAGAAATGAAAAGACTTATTATTTTAAACAGATTGATGCAAACCCATATATCCAAACAAATTATGAAAGTAGGGAGTTTGATTGTGAAAAAAATAGTAAGTTTACTAGTCTTTTTAAGCATCTTAATATCTTCAACTTCAATTAATGCACAAGAAATTCCAACTGATGAGACAAGCCAAGAAGCTTTTGTAATACCTGTACCTCAAGAAGAAATTGATAGAGAAGAACAACTGCAATTAAAACAACAAAATAATAAAGCAAGAACTCCATTGTATGAATATAAAAATGAACTAGCGGGAACTCAAACAGCAAAAAAAGTCAAAATTGGTTATGCTGCAGGTCAACCACCAAAGGGGACTATATTTCATTCACCAGGAAGTTTTTATTGGTCAGAAGGTGGAAGTAAAGTTACAGTTACAATAACCGTTGCATATGGTGCTTATTCCCTTGGGGTAACTCCGGGAACTATTAGTGGAACTGGGGTTGTAGTAAAATCTCCATATAAGGGACAAGCAGTTAAACTGTTAATTCATAAAGATATCAAAGTTAAAAAATATAAGCAATATAGAAAAGCTGTTATGGGTAGCGGAACATGGGAATATGTAGGTGACGTATATACAAAGGTACCTGTATTAAATCATTATACAGTCGTAAAAGTATAAATCATAATTAAAACTAATCTCCACAATAAAGATAAAAATATAGCTCTAAAAACTAGAATGCTCAGAAATTTGGGCTTTTTTTTTATTGATTGGTGCAATTCTGTGCAAAATCCAAAAATATCTAAAATTGCTATTTGAAATTTGAACAAAATAACTTAAATACTTAGTCACATTAATAAGACCTGGAATCATTCAAAAATTATTTTTAAAAAAATCCCCATGCATATGCAAAAGGGATTTAAAAAGTTTACTTATTTTCAATTAATACTTTACCAAATTGTACTTCATTATTTTCGAAGTAATCATGAGCGTCCTTCACTTGATCAAATGTAAAAGATTTTGGATTGATCAACGGTTTTAGCTTTCCTTCTTCAACTAAAGTAGCAATTTTATTTAAAATCGTACTATGTTCTTTACGCCCTTCCTCAGTTTTTTGAGTAAGCAGAATAAAAATTACATGTAAAGATAAAGATTTGTTATGTAAAAGTGTTAAATCATGCGTCGAACGTGCTGCGATTGCTAAAACAGTACCTTTTGGTTTAACTGCAATAAATGATTTATCTAGGTTTTCTTTGCCAACAGTATCAAAAACAAGATCAAATCCTTGCCCATCCGTTAGGCGGTTAACATATTCTTGGACGGTCTCTTCCTTGTAATTAATGACATGGTCTGCACCTAGATTTTTAACTAAATCAGCCTTTTCTTTCGATGAAACTGTTGTCGTGACAGTAGCTCCAAAAGCTTTCGCTAACTGGATAGCTAGATGACCAACACCACCTGCCCCGCCATGAATTAAAATATGATCACCTTGTTTTAAATTACCTCTTTCAAAAAGTGCCTCCCATGCAGTAATAGCTGTTAATGGTAAAGTTGCTGCTTCTTGAACTGGTAAATTCGTTGGAGCTTTAGCAATTACTGATTCTTCTATTAAAAAATAATCCGAAAGAGCACCAGTAAAAACATTTAAACCGAAAACCAAATCTCCAACTGAAAAACGTGAAACATTTTCACCAACTTCAACAACTTCACCAGAAAAATCACTATGTAAAATCATCGGAAAATTTGGATGGAACGCATTTGGTACAATCCCTTTTCTAATCTTTGTATCAATCGGATTAATACTAGTCGCAGAAACCTTAACTAAAACTTGATGACCAGATGGCTTCGGTATTGAAATTTCAACATTTTTAAACTCAGAGCTATCTCCATATTGATGAATCACAATTGCTTTCATAATAGCCTCCTATGCAAAATAGAAAATATTTTTAAGTCATTGTAGCATATATCAGATCGAAAAAAATACAATTTTGACCTCAAATTGAATCTTAAGGTTTTGATTATAATGGTTAAAAATTTATAATTTATATTGTTTTTTCACGTTGATTAAGTATAATCAATATTAATCTTTTAATCTTAATTCATGGAGGAAAATGACTATGGTAAACAAATTAGAGGAATTAAATGAGAGAAATACGTTAAACCATAGAAATATTGTAAAGTATGTAAAACACGTCTTTGATGAGTTAGACTTAAAAGTTAAAAGATTTCGCGAAGAAACAGCAATCAAGGCAGCTCATCATGCAAAACCAGATTTAGAAGAAGAAAAAGTATTTTATAACAATATTCACCATATGAAGACGTTACTAATAGACGTATTAGAACGTACTACTGAAGATCTTGAGCATGTGGGAGATAAAAACTGGAATAAAAACTTCAAAGACGGCGTAAACGCATAATTATAAATATTAACGTATTTTCTCTATAAATAGGATAGGAGGGTATTAGACCTTCCTATCCTTTTAATTATTATTACAGATCTGGCTTCAAATTTCTTACATAATTTTTCAATACAAAAAGTACACTTTCATCAATTGGAATATTTATACCAAATCCATCACTTTTTTCAAGCGAAACAAAACCATGTAGCAAACTTCTTAAACCTCTTACCGCATGAATAAGTTCAATATCAGTTAAATTATACGGCTTCAATACTTCATAGATTAAGTTCAATATCTTATTCCCAGTTAAACGATACTCATCTCCTGGTGTTTGAGACGGAGATAAGGTAGCTTTATATAAACCTGGATGAGTTCTAGCATAATCAAGATAAGCAAAAGCTAATGCAAAAATTGCCTTCTCATTATTCTTACCTTCAACTGATTCACGAAGTTTTTCATAAAGCTGTGTAATCCCATGTAATGCAACACTATTTTTTAGTTCATCCAAATTCTTAATATGATTATAAATCGATGGTGGTTGAATCGTTAGCTTCTTTGCAAGATAACTAATCGTTAAAGCCTCCCACCCTTCTGTATCAACAATTTTAATTGAAGTTCTCAGTAATTCATTAAAATTCAATCCAATTCTTGGTGACATTGCGTATACACCTCCACTTACTGCTTTTTAAGGGCACGATCAATTGCTTCTTGTGGATTGCTTAACATCGTACCATGACCGACTGCTAATAATGTAGGTTTTAATTCACTAATTTTCTTAGCACTATTTAGCGCAGCATCTTTATTCCATGTTGCGATAGATGGAAAAGGAAATAAAATTCTTAATTGACCAGAGATCGCAATACCACCTCTTAATGAAAAAGCATCACCAGCAATAATGGCATTTGTACGTTGATCTAAAAATGCCATTGAACCAGGTGTATGACCGGGAACCTCAACTGCAATTAAAGACCCAATAGTGTCTCCTTCCTGTAATAACCGATCCGGAATAGTTTGGATATTTTTAGGAACGCCACCTTTTATAGGTGTATTTGGCTCACTAGCTTCTAAACTAGTGTCTCCTTTTAATAATTTTGAATCTCGTTTTGAAATGGAGACGACTGCATCAGGAAGCAGTGATTTTAATTGATCAAGCGATCCTACGTGGTCGCCATGAGCATGTGTTAAAACGATATTTGTAATTTTTTTACCTATATGATTAGCTGTTTCAATAATTTTAGTCGCACTAAAAGATAGTGCTGTATCAATTAATGTAAGCTCGTTTTCTTCTTCAACTAAAAAACAATTTACAGGAAAGAAATTGGGTAAAAAGCTCAACTCATAAAGATAATTATTTTTCGTAATCTTCATATTATACCCTCCTAATAATAAAAACTAAAACCTTTAGTTTTATAATACTAAAGGTATTAGTTTTTGTGAACAAAAATTCCAAATTTATGTAAAAATCGTTAAAATAACTAAAAAACCCTTCCATCCAAGATGAAAGGGCTACATTTAGATAAAATCTATAAACCTGATTTTCAGACTAAAATTATTTTCTAGATAAATCCATCTCTTTATAAGAAACAACTTTTGTTTTGTGTTTAAATTTATAACCTAGCCAAACAATTAAAAACACAGGAATTCCAATGTATGAAACAAGTACACCTTGCCAATCAATTGCATTACCAGTGAAAGCTTGCCAGTTTTGAGCTAGTACAATAAATAAACAAGCTAAAAATGCTAAGATTGGACCTAGTGGGAACCATTTTGCACGATAAGGTAAATCTTTCAAATCCTTTCCTTGAGCAACATAAGCCTTACGGAAACGGTAATGAGAAATCGCAATACCTAACCAAGCAAGGAAACCTGATAATCCTGATAAATTTAATAACCAAGTATACACTTGACCTTCACCGAAAAATGAAGATAAACAAGCAAGTGAACCAACTGCAAGTGTTACATATAAAGCATTTGTAGGAACACCATTTTTATTTACTTTTGTTAAGAATTTAGGAGCTTTTCCTTCGACTGCTAGAGTATATAACATACGAGTCGAAGCGTAAGTTCCACTATTACCTGCAGATAAAACTGAAGTTAAAATAACTGCATTCATAACAGAAGCCGCAAATGCAACACCTAATTTTTCAAACACTAGAGTAAATGGACTAACAGCCACGTCGCCTCTCATTAAATCAGGATCTGTATATGGAATTAATAAACCAATTACGATAATGGCTAAAACATAAAATAAAAGGATACGCCAGAAAATTTGACGAATTGCTTTTGGAACATTTTTTTCTGGATTTTCTGTCTCACCTGCTGCAACACCAATTAACTCTGTACCTTGGAATGAGAAACCTGCAACAATAAAGATTGATAATACACCTAAAAATCCATTATGAAACGGAGCATCTCCAACAGTAAAGTTTTTAAAACCTGCATGATGTCCACTTAAAATGCCAAAAATCATTGCAATACCAACAACTAAAAAGACAACTACAGTTACAACTTTAATTAATGAAAACCAAAACTCTGATTCACCGTAACCTTTAACTGAAAGTAAATTTAAACCTAATATAATCACTAAAAAGATTCCACTCCATAATACTGCTGGAGAATGAGGGAACCAATATTTCATCAGCATTGCTGAAGCTAATAATTCAAAAGCTAAAGTGATTGCCCAGTTATACCAATAATTCCAACCCATAGCAAAACCAAATGCTGGATCAACATAGCGAGATCCATAAGTACTAAATGAACCAGAAACTGGCAAATACGTCGCCATTTCACCTAAACTAGTCATTAAGAAATAAACCATAATACCAATTAGTCCGTAAGCTAAAACAGCTCCACCCGGACCAGCTTGACTAATTGAAGTTCCACTAGCTAAAAACAAACCTGTCCCAATTGAACCACCAATTGAAATCATCGTTAAATGTCTTGCTTTAAGGCCCCTTTTTAAAGAACCATCGTGAGTATTCGATACTACTTTATCATTTTTAGGGTTTGTTAGTCCCATCTTATTGCCTCCTCTTGATTCTTGCAATCTTATCTTTACGCGAGAATATGGGACGGTATAAAAGTGTTGTATGATGTGTATTTTACTCAGTATTTTCGTCAATATGTAAAGACTTGGAAAATCTGGTAAAATACAAAAAAACACGTGAAGCAATGTTCACGTGTTTAAGACCCAAATTATATGTGTCAAACAGCATCAACATCTCTTCAATAGCCCTCCACAAGAAATCTTGTGACAGTCCTATGCTTATTCAGCAATAGGCCCAGTAATAAATTTAAATGGTAAATTTATTACTTCGGCAGTTTCACCTTTTATTACTTTTCACAGGTACCATAAACCTCAAAGTAACGACTAATCAAAACTGCGCCTCTATCCAGACGAGATAAAGATCATATTAAATTAATTTTTATAAACTCAATATACAATCTATTAATCTAGTTTGTCAATAGGTTTTTCGACAAAAATAGACTCAACTTAAGAGATGTATCTCTTGATTTTCGCTTCAGGATACTCTTGTCTTGTACGTAGCACATATGTTTTTGTATAATAATTCTATGTAATTCAAAGGAGGAATTTTTCACATGACAATTTATAAAGCATTGACACTTGCGGGATCTGATAGTAGTGGTGGAGCTGGATTACAAGCTGATATTAAGACGTTTCAGGAACGTAATGTTTATGGCATGAGTGCAATTACAACATTAGTAGCGATGGATCCTCATAATCATTGGCATCATCAAGTATTTCCAATTGATATAGATACAATTGCAGCACAATTAGAAACAATCGTTGTTGGCGTTGGTATTCAAGCAATGAAAACAGGTATGCTAGGTTCAATTGAAATAATTGAGCTAGCTGGAAAAACAATCAAAAAACATAATATTGATCGAGTAGTTGTAGATCCAGTTATGATTTGTAAAGGAAATGACGAAGCTCTTCATCCAGAGACGAATGATGCATTAAGAGAAATTTTAGTACCACTTTCAACAGTTGTAACGCCAAATTTATTTGAGGCAGCTCAATTAGCTAAAATGCCTCCAATCTGCACTGTTGAACAAATGGAAGAAGCAGCACGCAAAATCCATGAATTAGGTGCTAAATTTGTTTTAGTTAAAGGTGGAAGCAAAATTCAGCATGAAAATGCAATAGATGTATTATTCGACGGTGAAAAAATAGAGCACTTAGAATCTGACAGAATTGAAACTACATATACTCACGGTGCAGGCTGTACTTACTCTGCAGCGATTTGTGCAGAGCTTGCTAAAGGAGCAGAACCAAGGGAAGCAATCTACACTGCAAAGAAATTCATTACGGAAGCAATTCGTCACTCATTCCCAATTAATCAATACGTTGGTCCAACAAACCACATGGCTTATCGATTACATGGTGAAGGCTGATTACAAATAATGGGGCTGTCTCATAAGTCAGATTAACTGATGAATGAGGCGCCCTTTTTTTATTGTAAAAAAGGGAATGTACAGACGCTAGTGGGGATCTCAGCTGATATGATTGATCTTTTTTATAGAAAATCAGCAGATTTTTATCAAGTTTTTATTCAGTTTTGCCAATTTTAATTGCGATTTTCAGGTTTTATTTGCAGTCCATCTGCAGCTCATTTAATCGTATTAGGATAACCTCTTTTTATTTTGAAAATAAGAAAAAGGGAAAGGTTTCCCAATCCCCTATCTTCATAATTTTCACTTAGCGATTCCCTTAATTGCCTTAATTACAGTTCTTCCTTTGAAATAAATATATCTTTCCCATTTAGCTAATAAGCCATTTCCATTTTCACCATTTTCAATCTGAATCGCGTGCTGTTTATGAAACTCAGCAACTCGTTCATTATGTTTTGTATGCAAACGCTTGTGAAGATGTAATGCATGTTTGTTTTGTCCCATCTGAATTCCCACCTCCCTTATAGTTAATACCAGCTCAAAAAATTCGCAAATAACTAGATCATAAACGTTTAATTTTTTCTATTAATTTCTACTCAACTTCCTATATACTTTTACCTTTTCAATACTTTAGAACAATAAGTAAAAATACCAAGATTTAACATTTTTTTATGTATTACATGTTATTATATATAGAAAGGGAGTTGATTTTATGAGAAAAAGTTTTTTCATATTAATGATAACATCTATGCTTCTTTCAGTAATTGGTTGTGAAAAAAATAATGAAGAAAATATTCAAGGCATTGCATATTCTAGCCTAACTAGAAATGAACAGGCTGCGTTAAGTGATAAACATGGGGTCGTTAAAAAAGAAGAATCCATACCTAATAATGCTACAATATTTAATAAAAATTATCATAAAGATAAGCTATATTCTGTTACTTTTAATGGAGATCATCCTGAAGAGAAGATCGTTATCTATATAGATACAAAGACAAACAAAAAAGTCGGCATGATTGGAGAGAATTAATTTTTTGTTACCTTAAAATTAAAGAGCAATTTTAATCGTTCAGACTGTTGACAAACGCTCGCTTTCTTCGTTGCTTCGCCTGCCTGCGGTGCTCATTACCGTGTAAAGGTAACTCCGCTCCTCACCAGGCTTCGCGCCTCGAAAGACAAGCGCTTGCAATCAGTCTGAAAATCAAGTTTTTTGTACTTTGTCTACTCACTGAAAGCAATATTAAATTTTATTGGTTTTAATAAAAATATACTAATCATTTAATCCTTTGCCATCGAGAATTTGATCAATGTATTTTTCAACTCTAGACGTACGGGTTTTTGATTGTTTTGGTTGAGAAAAATAATAAATATAAGCTCTTTGACGTCCTGGCGTTAATGCTTCAAAAGCCGTTTTTAACGTCGGGTTTTCATCTAATTTAAGTTGTAATTCTTCAGGAACTTCATAATCTGAAGTCTTTTTTAATTCTACTTGCAAACCTGCTTTTTCCACTTCAATTGCTTCTTTAATATAGTCCTTCAAAACACTTTCCATTTCAATTATTTCCTGAATATTGGTGAAACGAATCTGACGTGCTGATTGTACATTTTCTGTTTGTTGAATCAGAATGCCTTTTGGATCTTTTAACAACGCACCTTTGTGAAACAGAAGTGCACAATATTCTTTAAAACCATGAATTAAAACGATATTTTTATTATCAAGTGTGTAACAAGGATGCATCCATTTAAAATCTTCTGTCAGTTCACAGTCAATGACGATTTCCCTTAACTTATAAAATTCTTCTTGCCACTTTTTCGCTCTCAATAAAAATGCTTCAACTTTAGGATGCATATTATTATTTGTCATCGATAAACACCTCACATTAATTCTTTCAGACAACTTTTTAGCGTTTATTTAAATATAAATTAACTTAAGAATTATTATTTTAGTAAATTTTACTATACATGTTTTTATAATACCACTCGGATTAACTCATTTTTTACTTATTTTTAGCTAGTTTGATGGAGAATTAGTTCCCTCCAAAAATTTATTCTTTAAACGGATGCAAATTTCCTTCATACAAAAAAGAACAGGTCCAAGGTTTCCCTTATCACTGCTCTTCATACTCTTCTAAGTAATTAGTACTGATCCCAAGCAACAACTTCATCTAAAGTTAAACGAACTTTTTCGAAGCCTGCTTTGATTCCTTTACCAACTGAAATTAACATAACTGGTTTGAAGTTTGCTGGTACATTGAATGCTTCCACAAACTTCGCTTGATCAAATCCACCCATTGGAACTGTATCTAAACCTTTTGCTTTTGCTGCAAGCATAAATTGCATTGAAACTAATCCACCATCAACCATAGCAATTTTTGTTGCAATTTCTTCTGGTAAACCACCGTAGTTTTTCACGATTGATCCTACGTAGAAGTCTTTCACTTCCTGTGTCATCATACCTTTTTCAACTAATTCATCATAAATGCGATCAGCATTTTTGTATGCTTCTGTATCACCTAAAACAGCGATTACTGCAGAAGCATCCACAACTTGTTGTTGGTTATTAGCGATTGGTAATAATTTTTGTTTAGTATCTTGGTCCTTAATAACAAGGAATCTCCATGGCTGTAGATTTGAAGAAGATGGAGCTTGAACTGCAATTTCTAATAACTCTTTAATTTCATCATCAGACATTTGAAAGCTTGGATCGTAGTGACGAACTGATCTTCTTTCCTTTGCTACAGTAAAGAAATCCGTACTATCAAGTTCTTTTGGAGCTTCTTTACCAAAATCAATTTCGTTTACTTTATTTAAATACTCTTCTTTTTCAGATTTAACTTTAGACATTTTAATCTCTCCTTAACTAACTGTATCCTTTACAAATACAGTATATGACTTTAACTGTATAAAAGTCAACTACAGTTTATAAAAAAAATAAAATCGAAACACTTTAGTTTCGACTAAATTAGAAAAAATACTAATAATTTGATTTTCAGACTGATTGCAAGCGTTTGTCTTTCGAGGCGCGAAGCCTGGTGAGGAGCGGAGTTACCCTAGACGGTAATGAGCACCGCTCAACAGGCGAAGCAACGAAGAAAGCGAGCGTTTGGCGGGCAGTCTGAAACTAGTTTCGATCTTATTTTACCTATTTTCTTTTGGTAATAAGTCTGAAATTGTTTTCTTTGCAAGACCCTCAACAAGCCAGCTTTCCATCTCATCTTTTAAATCATATAAAGCAGATCGAGTAGATGGCGCAAAACATTCCTTACTATTTACATCTAAAAAGCCTTTTGAATATGGATCTGATCTCATCGCATCATAAACATCTTTTAAAGTAATTTCATTAGCATCTCTGGCTAAATAATATCCACCATCTCGTCCTTCTTTAGCTGAAATAATGCCTGCTTTAACTAAATTGGCAAGAATTTTTCTTAAAAAAGTAGACTGTGCCTCAAGTTTTTGAGCTAATACTGCGCTTGGACAGATTCCGTCTTGCTCTGCTAAAACTAGTAGAGATTGCAGTGCTAGTCCAAACCATTTCGTACTAGAAACCTTATCTTTCAAGATCATTCACCTCAGTTACTAGTCTAAACTATTTTTAGAAAAAGACAACCTTATCTAAATTATTAAGAGATAGGGTTATAGCGTGATGAAAGAAATTAAGCGAAATTAGAAAATCCCTACATCTTTCCTAAATTCACTCTTAATAAAGGTAATAATCATTTCTTTTGACATTTCACCATCGTAAATTTAAACGGAGGTTTATTTTCCATATTCTTATGTGGCTCAAGAATTTCGGAAACTTCGATCAATCCATAGTTTCCAAACTCTTGTTTGATCGAGTCAGAATCATAAAAAAACATTTTTATCCCTTCCATTATTTCAAAGTAGTCTTTATCTAGCTGTTTGCCCTTTCCGAACATTGGTGCATCTTTTGAAATCGTAGTAAATACCATATAGCCATTCGGCTTTAACTGATTATAGCAATCTTTAATAAACTTCTCTCTCTCATGTTTATTCAATAAGTGAATCAGTGCGTAACAAAATATGCCGTCGTACAGCTTTTGATCAAAAGGCATGTCGGTTACTGAACCATGAAAAATAGTAAAATCAATCCCATTTTGCCTTGCCAATTCAATCGCTGTTTTCGATATTTCAATACCTGTTACGGTTATTCCATTTTCAGTAAAAATCTTTGCGTTTCTACCATATCCAATCCCTGGAATCAATACATCCTTAACATTCTTTTCAAGGAAATAGTCCTTTGTTAAAATTGCGGAGTCAGAAGGTTCATATCCCCACATCGCTTGATTATCTATAAAACTCGATTCCCAAAATTCTGTCATATGTAAATCCCCTTTCAAAAATCATTCCACTTGAGCTATATTATTGTGTTCAAAAAAAGAAAGACCAAAGGTCTTTCTTTTTTATTTCTACTTATGACGCATTGCTCTTAGCTATTTCTTTATCTGATAAACGCTCGTTACCCATTAAGAAAATTGAAATCAATGCTAATCCTACAGGAACTAATGTCCAAAGGAATGTATGGGCAATTGATGTTGAAAACACGTCAGTAATTTTTGTCAGTATTGGCGCAGGAATCAATTTGGCAGCTTCAGGAGTAAAGGCTTGATTAATATTAGAGAAATTCTGAGGTGCGCCACTTTTTGCAAATGCATCAGCAATTTTATCTGTAAATACATTTCGTTGAATAACACCAAAAACCGTAATACCTACTGTCATGCCAAGTGCACGAAGGAATGCGTTAGTTGAACTTGCTGAACCACGATTTTCATTATCAAAATGATGCATCGCAGACATACCAAGAACTGAAAATGATGCCCCTACACCAAATCCAACAATAATCATATAAACGATCACTTGGAATTTAGACGTATCAGGTGTTAAAGTACCTAGACAAATAATACCTGCTAATAAAAGTACAACCGATCCAATCATGATATTACGATAACTAGTTTTATTTGCTAAAGTTCCACCAAATGCGGCAGAAATACTTACACTCACCATCATTGGTAATAAAACTAAACCTGAATTCGTAGCTGTTCCACCTTGAACAAACTGGATAAAGATTGGTATATAAATTGTTGCAGCGATGAATGCCGCTCCATAAAATAAGCCAACAAAGTTACTTGCAGCAAAAAGACGATATTTAAACATGCTAAACGAAATAATCGGTTCAGTTGCTTTACGTTCAATAAATAAAAAGACAATTAGGAAAACAGCAAATCCAGCAAATAAACCTAAAATTTGAACTGAATCCCAAGCATATTCTTTTCCACCTAGCTCAAGTGCAAACATTAAACAGACGATACTAATAATAAATGTTGTAGCACCCCACCAGTCGATTTGTTGCTTTGTGTGGTTTTTTGACTCGACATAAAAATAACTAATTAGTCCCAGTGTTAAAAGTCCAAAAGGAATATTAATATAGAAAATATATCTCCAGTTAATATAATCCGTAATATAAGCACCAATTAAAGGTCCAAGAACACTTGATAACCCAAACACAGCACCAAAAACACCACTCATTTTACCACGCTTTTCAACAGGAAACACATCCCAAATAATTGAAAAAGCAATTGGCATTAACGCACTTCCACCTATACCTTGAATTGCACGGTAAATACTAAGCTGAATAATAGAAGTCGCTGTTCCACAAAGAACTGAACCTAAAATGAATAATATAATACCTAACATAAAAAATCTTTTTCTACCGTACATATCAGAAAGTTTACCGAAAATTGGCATACCAGCCATTTCTGTAACTAAGTAAGCCGAAGTTACCCAAACAAATTTATCATAGCCGCCTAAATCCTTTAAAATTGTAGGCATCGCGGTAGAAACGATTGTGTTATCAAGGGAAGCGAAAAATATCCCAAGCAATAACGCAATCATAACAGGAACCAATTTAGTTTCCCTTTTTTGCATGACCATCTCTCCTTTAACATTTCAAGCATAAAATTTAACTTCAATTTTGTATTCATGGCCTAACTTAAGTATCTGACTGCTAAAAAAACGGGCGCTTAGCCTGATGACGAGCTAAAGTAACCTTTGGCGATCATTAGAACAGCAGTCAAAATCAGTCTTTATTAATGTATAAAATAGCATTACTTAATAGACCTAAACCTATTCCAATTCCAAAACCAAGAAATCCTCCTACGATTAAATGTGATGTAAAATAACCTACACCTAAACCAATCGTTAATCCTAAAATTACAAAAGCAGCATAAAAAATTCCTACAGCTTCCTCATGTCTCATACTATATAATCATTCCTTCCATACAATTTAACTTCACATAAAGTATGAATGTCTCCATAAATACTTTAATTAATTTAAAGTTAATATAACATTGTTTCGTTACTTAGACAATATAAAATTTTAAATTTATTGTTTTATTTTTATTAAAAACAGTACTTTATCTGTAAAATATACTACTAGTTCATTAACTTTATTGTATAAAAAGGAATATAACAACGTTACGCATAATAACAATCAATAAAAAACAAAACATTGTTGTGTTGAATTGAATTTATAGAATAAACTTCATTGCTAAGAACCAGACCATTCGTTCCAAAAACATTCAACTAGTCGACACCTTGCTCATTATCATTTTATAACAAAGACCGAGTGCACTTATTAAGAAAAGCCAAGCCGCTAAATGAAACATAAATTGAATGTCAATTGATTCAAGTAAAGTTCCTACACCTATAATACAAATAGCTGTTACAAAAGATGTCCAAAATAAGTAACTTCTATAAAAATCAGATGAAGCGTTCATAAATAATTTCTTTTCAGCGATCTTGAATAACGCAGTAAATCCTCCAAATAAAACTTGCCCAATATAGACAATCTTTATATTATCGATCAAAGGCAGTGAAAAAAACAATAAACAGCAAAATAATGAATGAAATATCATTAATAAAAATGGTGAAACGCGGTCAACGAATCGACCACCAAAGTATACGACCACACTCAAACTTAATGAAAAGAGTCCATATAATAAACTAAATACATCATACGCATCTCCTATATTCCTTAAGAAGAGGACATAATATGGAAATACTAAAGAGCTACTAAACCCAATAATACTAAGTAATGCGATTAAAAAACGGTTCATAGGACTACTCCCCATAATTTTCATAAAAAGTATTCATAAATACACCATTTGGATCAAACTCTCTTTTCTTATTGAAAAAATCTTGCGTTTTTGGATATGCTGTTACCATTTGTTGCTTCGACTGATATGGATAATAAGGTAAATAATAGGTACCGCGATGCTCCAACGTTATATCAGTCCACTTTTGAATTACCTCTTTTGCATATTGAACAGAATCTTTATCTTTACCATGTTGAATCAAAACAACGAATGCAAACATATCATCTTTCGCATAATTCATGACTGTTTCATCATCTTTTTCAACGTAACGGATCGTAATATTTAATATATTTAAATTTTCATATTGTAAATAGTCTCTAACATCATCAATGTAATGAACAAATTCATTTACAGGTACAAAAAATTCCTGTAAAACTTGTGTATCTTGACGGTCATCGAATTCCATAAACTTACTTTCAGAACGCATGACATTATTACGAGTTTCATAGTTTCCATTTAAGGAGTGAATAAAGCGATATTGAAAATCCCAAAAGAGATCCTTACCAATATCCGAAGTTCTGGACATACCTAGTGCCAACTTCGGTAAAAAAGCGGAATGATCATCCTTCAGCTCTTGATCTGAATCGGACATTTTACGGGAAGTTGCCATATAATTAATTGCATAAACCTTATCTAAAAAGCTATCTGGTGCTACAGAAATTCTAGCAATATGCATTCTTGCATTTTCGTTTTCTAAAACGTTCTTGTTAAAATAATTTGGATATTTCTTATAGTCCATCGTTTTTGTTTCTATTCGATATAATTCATTATCTGTTAGTTGAAACTCTACTTCTAAAATAATTCCAAATAATCCATATCCACCTAATACATAAGGGAATAATTCTTTATTCTCTGTGCGGCTTACTTTCATTACTTTCCCTTCAGGTGTTAATAATGTAAACCAATTAACTGTACTAGCTAATGAGTGATTCCGAATATCACGACCGTGTGCGTTCACACTTAATGAACCGCCTACTGAGAAAATCTCTTGTGACTGAGTTACCTTTAATGCAAGATGATAAGGATTAATCGCTTTTTGTATATCTCCCCATGTTGCACCACTTTGAACAATCACTGTCTTCTCAACGGGATCCACTTTTTCAACCTTATTAAATGTTTTTAAATCGATCACCACACCATCTTTATAATATGTATGACCACCTTGACTATGTCGCTCGCCTGCAATTGAAACTGTCTTCCCTTGTTTTTTTGCATCGATTACAATTTTCTTTAATTGATCTACTTCCTTTCCTTTGACAATCCGATCAATTTTAGTAGGAAGAAGATGGCCAACATCATCAATTACTCCATGCCTTAATGGTGCAGGTTTGTTCCACAGCGTATGTAAAACTGTAACAAACACGGTTAAGAGGAGTATTCCTACAAATATTCGTTTCCTCAAGTTCTTTTCCTCCCAGTAGAAAAAATAAATTTAAGCGTTAAAAAAAGACGTGCTTACACTAATGTATACACGTCTTCATTTAAAAATAATGTACAAATATTTATTAACTAAACCAACCAATCATTCGATTAACGTCTTTTTCATCTAAATGTCTTACCTGATAAGTACGACCAAATTGGCTTGAAAGAATCGTAATGTAGATCGATTTTAGTTTTACCCTTTTTTGAAGGAAACTTTGTTCACCGATCAATACTTGTATTCGCTCTTTTGGTAAAATCGCAGTTGTTCTTGAGAAATAACCAGACTGAATGATCACAGTTCGATCTAATAATGTATAGCCTGCATTTCTAAATCCTAATTCCCCAATAAATATACCGATTAAAACAATGCCATAAGCCCAGAAATGAACAAATGGAAGTAATACAATTCCACTTGCTATTAGAAGAAAAGTAATAATCATTCTTGAATAATATGTTTTTCGAGCTCTTTTTGGTGCTCGGTTTGATATTTCATCATAGTTAATAGAAGGAATAAAATTTTTTAGGAATAAGTGCACATCCTTCGTTTTAATAAATGGATGAAGTACATGTCTACCTTGTTCCTGCTTATCTCCCATGCCAACAGCTTCGACGTAAACTGTAGAATAGCCAAATAATTGACGAAGGATCCCTTCTTTTACAACTACTCCTTGAATTCGTTTTAAAGACACCGTAAATTCATTTTTTTCGAATAACCCTCTTGTAATAATAATTCGATCATCTCTTCTTTGGACAGTAAAGTTTGCAAATTTTAATATGTATCGAATGGTTGAAAAAATTAGGGAAAGTAATAAACTAGCTAAAAATACAATAAAAAACATCATGTAAGTGAATGTTTGTATTTGATTATATATTGCCACATAAATACTATGCGGGAGTAAATCCTCAATTTGAGAAAATAATGATGCTAAAACGGCAAAAGCTAGTCCAACTTCAAAGGAAGTGATTCCAGCTAAGAAAAGTTTTCTCGTTTCAATTGTTAAACTTATATCGACTAATGGCACTGCTTGTACACTATTTTCCTCAGCTACACCCAAACCTACTTTTTTCTTTCTAGAGTTTAATACTTCATTTTTTAATGAAAGTGCCACTTCCTTAGGTATTGCATTTAATATACCTTCAGCTTTTTTTCCACCAGCTGTTTCAATTCGTACGCTCACCACATTAAAAAACTGTTGAATAAATCCAGCATTAATTGAAAAAGACTGAATACGTTCTTTTTGAATAAATGTATTTTCGATTACAAATAATCCCGAACGAATTCTAAATTCATCTTCAGTTATATAGTAAGTAAATCGATACCATTTTATAATTGCTGAAGCAACTGGAAAAACAATCAGAACAGCAGCAAACAAATATTGAAACATAGACCCTTTACCACCTGAAACTAAAAGTATAATTAGTGGTATTAGTACGTTTTTAATTTGTTCTAAAAATACGGTAAGTATATAAGCTGGATGTTGTCTTTTTGGCTCATACATCTTCATCACTTATCCTTGCTAAGTAGATAATTTTATCTCTAAGCTTCTCAGCGATATGGTGTTCTAAGCCTTCAATTTCATGTGTGGTGGCTGCCGTGGAAATATTCACTGTAGATAAACCGTATCGACGCAGTATTGGTCCTACTTCTGTCGTAACGTGTTGAACTCTGACCATAGGAATTACAATTCGTTTAATAACAAATATTCCTTTTTGGATTTCTAACTCATTTTCATAAATCTCATATGCGGTATATTTCAATTTAAGTGTTGGTAAAAATAAAGTTAAAAAAATAATTAACGCTATAACGACACCTATAATAATCATCAGAATAAAGAAGGGAAGTGAAAAATATCTCATAAGAAAATAACAGATAATTGGTAATGCAACTAAAGAGATACTACTTAATAGTGATGTTATTCTCCATACTGACCTCATTTTAGGTGATGGTCTTTGTGATGGATTTGGTCTCATTTAATCACCTTTTCTATCTCATTAATCTATCACTTACTATATCATACCATGAGACAAACTATTCACAAACCTCCTATTTATCGACAAAGTTAAAAAAAGGTAATTTTCCCCATGGTAAAAGAAAAAATTAATCATTTAACTAAGCAATTTCATGATAGATAGAATATCTTAAAGCTGATCAATAAAAAAAGGTTTTCTCATAAAGTCTAAAGACTTATGAGAAAACCGCATTCACTCGTTATAAATAGTCTCAGATTCTCTAAAATTTACAATTACTTTAGCTTGTCCTTCTACAAGCTTAGCAAATTCATCCATTGTAGTGTCATATTTAATATAGATTCTAGGTAAAAGATAGACTTCATTCTTTGTACCTTTTTCTACAAAATATTTCGGATCTGTCGCTACTGCAAAAGTATAGTACTTTTTTGTTTCCTCAATAACTTTATCATTATGATAACCATAAGGATACGAGAGAGCGATCACAGCTTTTCCAGTAATTGATTGGATCTTATCTTTTGAATCTTTTAATTCATGCTTGTAGTCATCTATCTTCCTTAAATCTGGATGGGTTGCAGTGTGCGATTGGATTGAAAACATCCCTGAATCAGACATCTTTTTTAACTCCGCACTTGAAAGACGATCCGGCCATCCAATATAGTCGGATATCGCAAATATAGTTGCTTTTGGTGTAAACGTATCCGATTTCAATTTTTGAAAGATTTTTAATACATTTAAGTTATTTTTATAACCGTCATCAATCGTAATAAAAATCGGTTTCTTTACTTTATTACGGTCTCCCCATTGTTCAAACGTTAAAAGCGTAAAGCCATGATCACGTAAATAAATTATTTGTTTTTCGAAATTCTCTGGTGAAACAAATAAATCCCTTACTCCATGACCCGTAAACTCATCAATATTATGATAAATTAAAATTGGAATTTTGTCTGCAGCATGTGTCTTTTCTGGCAACTGTATCCACAAAAATAGACATAGAAAAAATAAAGTTATTTTTCGCATAAAAATCCTCCCTTTATCTTTTTCTATTAGTGTTCCAAATTCAGTCCCTTGTATAATTAATTCTCTTACAAAATAAAAAAGACTCGTAAACAACCGAGTCCTCATCCATTTATTGTGATAATGTCAACATCTTGATTATAGCAGTACTTAAGATTTTAACGCCGTTTGACAGAGAATCTAGATTAAAGCTCATATTCGGGTGATGCAGGCCTGGCTCCAAATCTGTTCCTAAGCCAACCATTGTTGTTTGTATATGAGGGAAGTTTGTTTTGTAAAAATGAAAGTCCTCTCCTCCAGGAGTAATAACCGCTGGTGCCAAACCTTCAACTCCCATCGCTTCCACGATTGCCGCTTTTATAACCTCTTCCATAAGGGGACTCTTTTCTGCAGCTACCATTTCTGCAATGGTTTCCATAGAAACTTCTGCATGATTAGCCGTTCCAGCTGCAAAAACCGCATGTTCAATATCTTTAATTAGCTCTTTCATTATATCATTTCGTTCTGCTCGAACATCAATTCCGAACTCAGCATAGTCTGGGATGATATTTACATTATCTCCACCGGCCTTAACCATAGTCAGCTTTGCAGATGCAGAAACAGATGGGTCTACCTTTATCGCATTGACTGCTTGAATGATTGCTCCAAGTGAATCGACTACATTTATACCAAGATTGGGTCTAGCACCGTGAGCCTGTAGTCCTTTAATGTTCCCTTTTAATAAAGTAGTAGCCCCATGATAGATAGCAGGTGCCGCTTCTCCAAATTTCAATTCTTGAATAGGACGTACATGAAGACCGAGTAAGAGTTTCACGTCATTTAGAACACCTCTTTCAATTATTGCTTTGGCACCTTTCCCTGTTTCCTCTGCTGGTTGAAAGATTATTTTTATCAATCCTTTAGGTTCATAACCAATTTCCTTCAAACAAGTAATGGCATAAAGGACCATGGTCATATGAGCATCATGTCCACAAGAATGATTCGCTTTCCATTCTCCATCCACTAGCTGCCACAAAGCATCCATATCTGATCTAATCCCGATTGTTGGTCCTTCATTTTTATTTCCCCAGTATCCAACGACACCCGTTATGTCCTCGAATGTTTCGTATGGAATATCCAATTTTTCTAATTGTTTACATAAGAACTTAGTTGTCTCAACCTCTTTCCAACTAATTTCAGCATGATTATGAAGGTAATGATAAGTAGTTTTTATGGATTCTTCATGCTTAGAAACCCATGTATTAATCTTATTCATAATTAGCCAATCTCCCTTTTGCAATTTATTCTGGTAAATGTGAGGTTACAAAATCTAGAATGGCTTCTAACCTTTCAATTCGTAGCGTCGGTTTTCCTGTTTGAAGGAGTGCGTGGCTTGAGTTCGGTATCCGAGTAAATTGAACCTCTCCTCCCCTACGCTTTATTTGTGAGTAAAACTGTTCAGCCTGTTCTATAGGACATCTTAAATCGCTCTCATTATGAAGAAGCAAAAGTGGCGTATTCACATTTTCCACATAAGCAAGTGGTGAGCGTTTCCAAAGTGATTCTACATCCGTTTTCCCAAAAAACTCTACTTCAAGAAATTCAGGGGCAATATCACTAGTACCATACATTGACACCCAGTTAGAAATACAGCCTTCTGATACGGCAGCAAAAAATTGATCCGTATTTGTAACTAGCCAATTGACCATAAATCCACCATAACTAATCCCATTGACTGCCACCTTGTTTTTATCAAGAAAATCAAAACGACGTAAGGCCTCGTTTAACCCATTTAAAAGGTCATTCATATCCTTCCCGCCATAATCACCACACACAGCATTCGTAAAATCTGTACCAAACCCAGATGTCCCTCGTGGATTAAGGTAGACAACAGCAAAACCCTTTGCAGAAAATAGTTGCATTTGATGAAAATAAGTATAGCCAAACGAGGAATGGGGACCACCATGAATATCTAATAATACGGGGTATTTTTTCCCTTCTTCAAAATTAGCTGGCTTAAGAACAAATCCTTGAATCTGCCAATCATCCTCTGAAAGATACGAAAAGACTGCTGGTTTAACAACCTTTACCTCAGATAATAAGGCATCATTACAGTGATCTAATCGTACTTCGTTTGTTGAAAGGGAAGGTGCTTCTGGAATAGAAAACTCTTCTGATGGTTCTCTTTTTTTATAATGATTTCCTGTATCTTTCTCAACATTAACCACAGCAATTTTTCCAGGGTGTTTAACAGACGAATAGGCTACAACAAATGTTTGATCCCCATTGTAAGAGAAATGAAAAATAGTTCTGTCCCCGCCAACTACAATCAGCCCTCTTCCATCTGAATCTTCCACAGCAAATCGGACAATTTCATTTCTACCTTCACGAGTTCCGAGGCAAAAAACGTACTTTCCATTTTGGGACCACTCAGGTTTTAAAGGACTTTTCAAAAAGCGCATATCAGTAAAAATCATATCATTTAGCGTATCATGATATTGTTTGCTTAAACATCTTGCATCTCCTCCATCAGCTGGAATAAGAAATAATTGAATTTGATTATGACGGTATGAAAAAAACGCAATCCATTTTCCATCAGGTGAATACGATGGCGAATGCGCATTTGCTTCAGGATACACTAACTTTTCTTCTCCACCATGAGTAGGTATAGAGTAGATTCTTCCCCCATAAAGACCACTCTCTCCATCATTAAAGGAAGTAAAAGAAATATATTTTCCATTCGGTGAGATAGCAGGATTTGATAGATGATTTTGCCTATTCGTTAATTGTTTGAACTCACCAGTTTTAACATTTATCGAAACAAGTTGGCGAATGAATTGCGTTTGTAATCCAATCCCATCATTTTTGTAATAAAGCTTATTGAAATGTTTTGAACCTTCTAGCCATAGCTTTTTTCGACCATTGATTTCATCACTGGCTTCCGCTTCACTTATATTTTCATCAAACACTTCTACTTCTCCGTCTTGCGCTACTGGCACTAAACCATAAATTAGATCACTATTTGGTGACCAAACAATTGAGCTAATGCCATGTTTAAATTTAGTTAGACAGGTCTCCTGCCTACTGTCTAACGATAAAACCCAAATTTGCGAACCATAACTACAATTAGATAGATATGCAATGGAGTTTTCTTTTGGCGACCATATAGGATAAGTATTACTTGTTCCGTTCGTCGTTAGTTGCTCATCCGTTTTTCCTTCTATATTAGATAAGAACAAATGGGATTCATAGTCATTTTCATTCTGACGTGCTTTCGTTTTTTCATAGATTACATGTTTCCCATCAGGTGAAATTACAGGATTACTTGGCCATTCAAATCGATAAATATCTTCAGGTATAGTTAGTCTTAAACTCATTTATATCTCCTCCAAAATGAAGATAGTGAATCCAAATATTTGGCTTCACTATCCATTAATCATCGTTTATTCTCTTCATTGTACAAATGACAAGCAACTCTTCTTCCGTCTACTTCTTTCATTTGAGGCTTAACTGTTTTACAGGAATCCATAGCATATATGCATCGTTGATGAAAAGAACATCCACTTGGTGGGTTGTCTAGCGAAGGTAACTCCCCCGTAAGAATGACACGCTCTTTCTGTTCGTCTGGATCCGTCTTTGGAATAGCAGAGATTAATGCTTGCGTATATGGGTGCAGAGGTTTTTTAAATAATTGTTCCTTATCTGCAATTTCTACAATTTCCCCTAGGTACATCACACCAACTCGATGTGCGATATGTTCAACTACACTCAAATCATGTGAAATGAATATATATGAAAGACCTAGATCTTCTTGTAAGTCTTGTAATAAATTAAGAATTTGAGACTGAACTGAAACATCAAGTGCAGAAACAGGTTCATCAAGTATGACTACCTTTGGTCTTATAATAATTGCCCTCGCAATCCCAATACGTTGGCGTTGTCCACCAGAAAGTTCATGTGGATATCTCGATAAATAGCTTTCAGATAGTTCTACTAAACTAAGAGTATCTTTAATTAAACCATCATGTTCTTTCCTTGGAACACGATTAGCTATTAAAGGTTCAGATAGAATTTCTCTCACTGTCAGTTTCGGATTTAAGGAAGCCATTGGATCTTGAAATACCATCTGAATATCCTTACGAAATTTATTCATTTCTTTTTTACTAAGTTTAGTAATATCTGTTCCTTGAAAAAATACTTCTCCACTTGTGGGTTCAATAAGGCGTAATAAGCATCTACCAGTTGTTGATTTTCCACAACCGGATTCTCCAACGATCCCGAGGGTCTCCTCCTGATTTAGATTCAAACTAACCCCATTTACTGCACGTACATATTGAGGAGGTTTAAACCAAGATTTATTGGTCTTAAACTTTTTTTCTAACTGTTTCACTTGTAAGAGGGGGGCTGTCATACGAACGTCTCCTTTTGTTGTACCAACCAACATCTACAAGATGTTTGATTATCAACTTCGATAAGTGGTGGAAGGCTATTTCTGCATATTCCTAATACCTTTGGACATCTGTCAGCAAAACGACAACCTTTTGGATAGTTGTCAGGAGTTGGAACTTGACCCGGGATCGATTTTAGACGTTTTTCGCCTTTAGATTGATGAGGAGTGGATTGAATCAACCCGATTGTATAAGGATGCCTAGGATTACGCAAAAGTGTCCTTGTATCCGTTGTTTCCACAACTTGTCCAGCGTACATAACCACTACTCGATCACACATCTCTGCTACTACTCCAAGATCATGTGTAATAAGCAAAATCGACATATGTAAGTCATCTTTTAGGGATTTAAGTAAAGCTAATATTTGGGCTTGAATTGTTACATCAAGTGCAGTGGTTGGTTCATCAGCAATTAAAAGTGATGGATTACAAGATATAGCCATGGCAATCATGACACGCTGCTTCATTCCTCCCGATAAACGGTGTGGGTATTCGTGATAGATGGCTTCTGGACGTGGTATTCCAACTAATTGTAATAAATGTACAACCTTTTCCTTCAAATTTGATCCAGTTAATTTTTGATGCTTTTGAATCACTTCGCCTATTTGAATTCCAATCGTTAAAACAGGATTAAGAGATGTCATAGGATCTTGAAAAATCATAGATATTTCATTACCTCTTATTTTCCTCATATCTTTTTCAGTTTTATCTACTAAGTTACTATTATTAAATGTAACGCTACCACTAGCAATCTTAGCCTTTTTATCTAATAGCTGAAGGATAGAAAGTGAAGTCACACTCTTACCACAGCCCGATTCTCCAACTATCCCAAGTATCTCACCTTTTTTTACAGTAAGGTCAATGTTCTCTATGATCTTAAGCGAACCATGCTTACTTTTAAATTCCGTAGTAAGGCCACTTACTTCTAGTACATTAGACATAATCGCCCTCTCCTTCTCGTTACCCTGATGCTTTTGGATCAAATACATCTCTCAAAACATCACCTAAAAAATTAACTGAAAACACAACTGCCGTAATCGCTAGACCAGGAAATGTAGCTAACCACCAAGCGTCATTAATATATTGCTTCCCCTCACTGAGCATGGTTCCCCATTCAGGAGTCGGAGGTTGGGCACCGAGACCAATGAAACTAAGTCCAGCTGTATCTAAAATGGCAACACCGATAAATAAAGTTGTATAAACAAGTAGAACCCCAAAAATATTGGGTAAAATTTGTCTTCTCAAAATCCAGCTATTTGAGCTACCGATCGAGCGACTTGCTTCGACGAAATCAGAAAATTTCACCGTCAATACAGCACCTCTAGTTAATCTAGCAAAGCCCGGTATTGAAGCGATTCCAACAGCAATCATGGCATTTGTAAGGCTTGGCCCTAATATCGCGACAATGGCAAGAGCTAAAACAATGCTCGGTAAAGCTAACAAGACATCCATGATACGCATTAAAATGTTATCAACAAGTCCGCCAATATATGCACTAATTAACCCTATAAACGTACCAGCAACTAAAGTGATCCCTAAAGCCAGTGTGGATACAGTTAAAGTAACGCGAACTCCATAAACTAACCGCGAAAATACGTCCCTTCCTAATGAATCTGTTCCAAAAATGTGCTCCTTATTTGGAGCTTGTAAAATGGCATCATAGAACGGCTTCTCAGGATTATAAGGTGCAATAAATGGGGCAAAGATGCCAATTAAAACAATTAATAGTAAGAAAATTAAGCAGTATTTAGCCCGCTTATAGCTAAGAATTTTATGGAAAGTTGTGAGTTTAATAAGTTTAGGTTTCCTACGTAGAGTGGGAGCCTCAATTGGTTTATATGCCTCACTCAATTTCGCCATTACCCTTCACCCTTTTCATTCAATTTAACACGTGGATCGATTAAACTGTAAACGATGTCTACTAATATATTAACGCTAACGTAAACAGCTCCCATAAATAAGACAGTGCCCTGAATCATCGGAAAATCCCTTGACATTATCGCACCAATGGATAGTGTACCTAAACCTGGCCAATTAAAGACTTGCTCGATAATCACCGTACCACCAAGTAGCGCTGCTATTTGCAATCCAATAACAGTAATGATTGGAATAAGCACATTTCTAAAGGCATGACGGAATAATATATGACGCTCCTCTAGACCTTTCGATCGTGCAGTACGAATAAAGTCATTTGATAAAACCTCCACCATTCCATTTCTAGTTAATCTACTAATCATAGTAGACATGACTACTCCTAAAGTAATAGCAGGTAGAATGAGTGATCTGAATCCAGTTCCATCAGCTATAGGAAACCAGCTTAATTTCACCGAAAATACTAAAATTAATAAGATTCCTAACCAAAAGCTCGGAATAGATACGCCTAAGGTTGCTAAGCCAGTACAAAATGTATCGATTATCGTATCCTTGTATTTCGCTGCTAAAACACCCAACGCGATTCCAATAATGACGGCAAATATCATCCCAGATGCTGCTAACTTTATTGTTTCAGGAAAACGATCTAAGATTTCAGTCAATACCGGTCTACCTGTTTTCAAGGATGTCCCAAAATCGCCGTGAAAAACATTATTAATGTATTGTAAATATTGAACCAAAAGGGGCTTATCCAGCCCCAAATGGTGTGTTAGTTTTGCTACTTGTTCCGGTGATGCATTTAAACCGAGCATTATTTTGACTGGATCTCCAGGTATCAAGTGTATTAGAAAAAATGAGAGGATCGAGATACCAAAGATAACAATGATGGCTGAAATGATCCGGTTTAGAATGTATTGAGTCATTACTTACTCACCCAACTATCATTTAAAAGTATATTCGTTGACTGAAGTTTGATATCATGTACTCTCTTATTGGCAATATAAAACACTTTAGGAGAATAGATTGGCACCCAGTAAGCATTTTCAACAATCAACTTTTGAGCGTCAGCATAAATTTGCTTTCTTTCCTCAGCATTGGTAGTTGTTCTGCCTTTTTCTAATAAAGCATCAAGCTCTGGATTTTTCACTCGAATGTGATTTAATCCACCAATTTGACTTGAATGGAATAGCATATAAAGAATGTCAGGATCAGAATAAGAATAACTTAAGAATGAAAGATCGAATTCTCCTTTAGATGCTTTTTGAATTAGGGTTGCTGTTTCCATTTGTTTAATATTAATAATAACGCCTATATCTTTTAACATCGCTTGAACGATTTGTGCAGCTTGACTTTGTGTACTATAGACTGAAAGATCAAACTCTAGTTTCTTTCCGTTTTTCTCCATAATACCTTGACTATTTTTACTCCAGCCTGAGCTTTCTAATAGTTTGATAGCTTCATCCTTATTGTATTTAATACCATATTCTTTTACATTCGGATCATATCCAAAAATAGAGGATGAAAGTGGTCCATATGCTGCTGTTCCTTCACCATTAAGAGCTGCTTTAATGATGGCATTTTTGTTAATAGCCATATTCAATGCTGTTCTCACATTTTTATCCTTTAACAATTCGTTATCAAGATTCATCTCTAAGAATAATCCTAGCCCTTGTTGATCAGCATCGAGGACTTGAAACTTATCATTCTTGCGATATCTTTCAGCATCTTTTGGAGCTGCATTTACTAGGACATCAATCGAACCACTATCAAGAGCAGCAAGCATCGTTTGTGGATCCGTAATAAATTTATACACTAATTTATCTGGGTAAGCCTTTCCTTTATTTGCAAAAAAGGATGGCGCCCAATTATAATCATTATTTCGATCTAATGTAACAGATTGTCCCGTTGTCCATTTCTCAAACTTCCAAGGACCAACTCCGACAGGGTTCCTTCCATAATTAGCTCCATCCTTATTGATAGCGGATACAGATAATGGCTGTAAAAACCCAGTTGTTAAGTTATTTAAAAAAGGTGCCGATGGTTGTTCCAAATCAACGACTAGCGTTTGATCGTCTGGAGTCAAAACTGATTTTACACCAGCTAAAAAGCTAACTAAAGGTGCACCAGTGGCAGGATTTAACATACGGTCAAATGTTTCTTTAAATGACTTTGATGTTAAAGGCGACCCATCGTGAAAGGTAACACCTTGACGAATTTTAAACGTAATCGTTTTACCATCATTTGATACTTGGTAGCTTTCTGCAAGGCCTGGAGCAATTTCATTCGTTTTCGGGTCAAGAGTTAAAAGTGTATTTCCTAAACGATTTGAAATTTCATCGGCTGTACTCATTGCTGTTTTTTGAATATCAAGAGTATCTGGTTCTTGCGAAAGCCCCACTGTAATCGTTCCACCTGTTTGTGGTGCAACTGAAGTATTTGTCGTATTTTTCTTATTATTCGTTGATGCTTGGTCAGTAGAATTACATGCAGTCAATGCAAAAATAGTAAGAACGCTCACTGATAACAGTGCGAATCTTGGGAATATTTTACGTGCAGTTTTTGTACGCAATTGATTAGCCTCCTTATTCCGTTTTTACTAATTGTCTGAATCCAAATACACAACGAATAATTTTTCCTTCTTCGTCTCGTTTAAATTGAATAGAATATTCATCTTCTCTCATTTCAAATAAAAACCAGTCTTCCTCAATCGGTTTTACGAGCGAGTCTACCATCCCTTCCATTTGAGCACAAAGTTTTCCATCATCATTGATAGAAAATTCAACCTTTCCACCCTCACCTGAAACAAATTTCCCAACATATTCTTGTAATTGATCTACATCTAAATGTATTTCCGATATGTTTAAATGTGAAGATTTTAATGGTTTTTCCAAATAATCAGCAAAAGCGCTATTTAAAAGTTTCTTAGAAGGAACGCCTATTAAATTAGCATTCGAAAAACCAGTTAAACCTAACTCAGGGATAATATTCAATTGAGCTGATACCCCTTTAATAGAACCGCCATGTTCAACAAGTTTATATCCATAGAAATCTGGATGAATCATTACTCCGTATCCATAGAATTCAGTATATCCACATTGAATATATGGAGTAGTCATGGCTTCAACACTCTCAGGTGTCAAAATTTGAGCATCTCCTACTTTGCCTTCATTTCGGAAGATTTCTGCATATTTCAGCATATCGTTTACAGTTGATTTTAAGAATCCTGCTGCACGCATCGATGGTGCATCCCATGGGTTATTTGACTCAAACACAATCGTCTCATCATCTTTTTTTCTAGAAGCATATAAGTTTGAAATATCTTCGTGCCCTTCCAATTCATGAAGATGGAAGACACTATTCTTCATACCAGCAGGATCTAATATAAAATCCTTCATGTACTGCTCATAAGTTATACCGCTGACTCTCTCCACAACAGCACCGAGTAAAGCATAACAGTCATTAGAATAACTAAATTCAGTACCTGGAGCACCAAGCAGTGTATATTCACCTTTAGCGATTGTTTCCATTAATTCTTCGTATGTAGCAATGTATGGAATATCAGGAGATTTTTGTTCCTCATTGTCGTCATCAAATTTTGGATCTAATGCTAGTGTTTTACTCATAGCACCATAAAGACTTGGAATTGGTGGAAGTCCTGCTGAATGCGTCATAAAATGGTGGAGCGTCATCTGCTTTGTATATTCATCATTGCTTGTCTTAAACTCAGGTAAATATTTAATAATAGGATCCTGAACCGATAATTTCCCTGCCTCTTGTAATTGGAGAATTGCTACACAAGTAAATGATTTAGTTACAGAGCCAATTCCAAGTACTGTGTCAGAGGATAATGCTAATTCATTTTCTTTATCACGGTAACCGAAACCGCTTTCATAAAATAATTCACCATTTTTAGCTAGACCAAGAACATAGCCAGGAATTTGATACTTCTCTACTATTTCATTGCAATAAACCTCAAACTCTTTTACTTTTTTCATAACATTGTGTCCCATTACAGCACTCTCCCTTAATATTTTATTAAACCTAAAATTAGTTAACTTTAGGTGTGACTACTAGAATTTAAGTTAATCTCTTTACAGTGTTAGATTTTCGAATAAATGGGTAGGAACATTACTTGTACAAAAGTAAGATTTTTTTGGGGTAGATTAGTTGATTAGTTGATTAGTTGATTAGTAGAAGATTCAAGTTGTTTTTTTAACTTAATTAAAGTGATTAGTACTTCTTCAAAAAAAGTAAATACTTCATTTTTATGAATTATAAAGAATTTCCTTTTTACTTATTATATAGTCTCTTAGAATTTCTAGTCAATATATTTTCTGACTTTTCATAATTTTAAGTTTTTACTTTGTAATTCGATTCTATGAACACATTTTTTTCGACGCAATAGTATTCTAACGCCTCTCGATTTATGTCATAGCCGATTCCGAATCTCTGTGGAATATGAATAACTCCTTGGTCTACTATTACCTCAGGATCGATAATATCTCGCTCCCAGTAACTTGCCGAAGCAGCAGTATCTCCTGGTAAAATAAACTGATCTAATGATGTTAAGGCGATATTATGAGCACGTCCAATGCCAGCTTCAAGCATACCTCCGCACCATACAGGAATTCCTTTCATTAAACAATAATCGTGTATCCTTTTAGCTTCAGTTAGTCCGCCAACACGCCCAATTTTAATATTAATAATTCGACAGCTACCTAATTCTATTGCTTTTTTAGCATCTTCTAGTGAGTGTATACTTTCATCCAAACAAATAGGCGTTACTAGCTGTTGTTGCAATTTGGCATGGTCAATAATATCATCATGACTTAAAGGTTGTTCAATCATCGTTAAATTAAATTCATCGAGTTTTTTTAATAACTCTATATCAGATAAAGTATAAGCAGAATTTGCATCAGCCATCATTGAAATATGTGGAAATACCCTTCTTACTTCTTTTAACATGTCGTAATCGGACCCAGGTTTAATTTTTAACTTTATCCGTTTATATCCTTCATTGACACGAGAATCCACGATTTCAAGAAGTTCTTTTACTGTTGGCTGAAGACCGATACTTATTCCAACATCGATTTTATCTTTATTTCCCCCAAGTGCTTGATAGATGGGTAATTTTCGTCGTTTAGCAAAAAGATCCCAAACTGCTCCTTCTAGTCCAGCCTTTGCCATATTATTTTTTCTAATAGGTTGGAAACGTTCAGACACTTCATCAGGGTGATAAATAGGAGCATCAAACAATAATGGAATGAGAAAATCTTCCATAATATGTTTATTGGTTTTAACGGTTTCCTCACTATACCAAGGACTAGAGAAGGCAACGGATTCTCCAAACCCAATGTTCCCATCCTCATCTTCTACTTCAATGACATAAAACTCTTTTTCTTGAAAGGTCCCAAAGCTTGTGGTGAAAGGATCATTTAACTTCATTTTTAATCGGTTCAACGTAATTTGCCGAATCGAGATTGGACTATAGGTCATTCTAAAACCTCCTATGAAAGTGAACTGGTTTGTAAAAACCTTTCACTTTATTAATAAATTCTTCTAAAATTACCTCCTAATATAGCTGTTATTTCGACTTCCTTATACCCTCGATTCATTAGCTCTTCGATAAAAAGAGGTAATTGGTCATGGCCATCAATCACATCGAAGGGTACTCTTGGCAAACTAGCTAAATCATCTTGTGATAGGTATTTCATAAAGTCATTACAAAGGTCTAACCCTATTCCTACATGTTCAATTCCTGCTACATCCACAAGATGATCTAAATGATTAACGAGCTGCACAATATTACTTTTAGAATCATCTTCAGAAACTAGCATACTAGCAGCATTAAGCCCAATTACACCATTTGTGGAAGCAATTGCCATCATTTGTTCATCCGTCAAATTTCTCATTGTTGAGCAAATCGAGCGTGCATTGGAATGAGAAGCAATAACTGGCGTTTCACAAATTTCAATGACATCCCAGAAGCCTTCATCATTTAAGTGCGATACATCAATAGATATACCTAGTCTTTCTGCCTCTTTAATCACCTTAACTCCAAAGCTTGAAATCCCCCCCTTTCTTCCTTCAGGGACCGGCTGAAAGAAACTCCCATCCCCTACCGCATTTCTCCTGCTCCAAACCAGTCCCAGATTACGAACCCCTAATTCATAAAAAACTCGTAATAAACTAAGATCTGTTCCGATCGGTTCTGCTCCTTCAAGAGAGAGTAAGAAACCAATCTTTCCTTGTTCCTTTGCAAGATCCATGTCAGCTCCGTTATAACAGATCATTAATTTATCAGGAGACTCTTTCACTTCTTCATAAAGCGCACTTACTTGACTTAATGCTTTGCGAAGTGCCATTTCTGGTAAAAATGCACTTTCTATAAATATGGAAGCGAT
Organism: Bacillus sp. FJAT-25509; assembly: GCF_001420605.1. Lineage (GTDB taxonomy): Bacteria > Bacillota > Bacilli > Bacillales > Bacillaceae_G > Gottfriedia. The sequence continues at coordinate 230,404 of NZ_LJIZ01000032.1, read as the reverse complement.
AATAACATTAATTCCGCCTTTTACAAACCTAGGATAATAATCTGTTTCAATTACTTTTTTTCTTCCTTTTTCCCGTTGGATCTGAACATCCATTAAAATATCAAAGTGCCCATCAATTGTTAATGCACTATTTCGAAAATTAACCACAAGAAATCTCTCCTCCTTAAAAGAGTTTAGAAGCTTAAATAGATAATTTTTCACGTTTTTCAAAAATATAATAACTTACTCTTCCTTCTGGATTTCGGATTACATCACTAGCAGCAAAGCCATTTTCACACAATTTTTGGAACCATTTTCTAGTTTTGTACCGCCATTCCATTGCAAGCTCAGGTCTTTTATTTTTTATTTGTTGAAATTCTTCAGGTATTGGGACTGCATAAATACCTTCCGTTAAATCGATTTCATATTCTCTACTAATTGTCGGAAAACCAAAGTTATCAAGCTTTGTTTCTACTAATGGTTTGTACCCCTGTAAGTCGACCCTACTTGGGGCCTTACATACATGATCACTACGAATCCACCACTCTACTAAAAAACGATCAGTAGGCAGTCCTTTATTTAGTGAGTCAGTCATCTCGCCATAATGATTTTCGATGTAGGTAGCACCAATCCCCTTTAGCTTATTTAGGTTTAAGTAAGCATTAACACTCTCTAATGGATCAAATGTCCAAACAATCAATGAATAGCCCATTTCTAAGGCATACTTCCGCTGTGCCTCTTTCAATTTTTTACCTAATCCACTTTTTTGATAGGTAGGTAAAACTCCTAGCATATGGGAGCATAAATAGGATCTACCGTCCATATACCCTGGAAAGCTATATTGAAACCCTATTAATTGTTGATCGTGAAAAGCTCCTAAAATCAACCCACCATTATGAGATGCTGTATATGTTTGGTGAATAGGTATCGGTGACATATTCCACACTTCTTTTTCAATTCGTTGAATGGATTCTATTTCAGCAATATCCTCCAATCGTTTAATTTGAAACATTTTCATACCCACTTTCTTTATAAAATTAAGAGGAAGGTGAAGGTATTATCTAATAAAAAGATAGCCTTTATTCCCCAAAGAAATGGTCCAAATGAAAATTCTCATATGCCTTTGTACGCTTCATAAACTGATCAGAATTTTTGACAACTACTCCACCAAGTAAAGAATTCATAAGAGAAAAAACTGCCGGACTAACATCTAGTGTTGACTTGATTGGTAGCTGCACCGTAAATAATACATCAGTATATTCTCGAATCGGTGCAACCTCGGAATCGGTAAAACTAATCACAAACGCCCCCCGCAATTTCGCTTCCCTAGCCATATTAATTGTTTCTAATGCATACCGATGGAATGAAAATGCTACGAAAGTACTATTTTCATTCATTTCACCCATGCGTAAAACAATATCATCCGTATCTGGTCTAAACATCCTAACATTCCCTCGAATGAGTTCAAGTGCAAACGAAAACCAATGTGCCATTGCATGGGAAGAACGGGTACCAGAAACAAGGATCCTTTCAGCTTGACTTAATCGTTCTACTGCCACATTAAATTCCTCTTCGTTTAGTACTTCAGCAGTTTGCAATATTAACTCTGCGTCCTTTTGCATCATTTTCTTAGAAAAATCTCGATCCATGTCCATCTTGTTTTTCACGGAATGATATTCAACTAAACTGCTTTTACGATTCAACAGTCGGCTCTGGATATCCCTTTGCAATGGACTAAAGCCACTATAGCCTAGAGCATGACAAAATCGAATAACAGTCGTTTCGCTTACATTAATCTTTTGTCCAACTTGAACACCTGAGTCCATTGCGAAGTCTTCCGGATTTGCAAGGAAATATTTCGCGACCTTTTTTAAACCCTTCGAAAAGTTATCAAACTCATCTTGAACTTTTTGTTTTAATTCTTCCATTCCTAATCTCCCATTCACTTTTTTGAAGGATTTCCTTTTTTTTCATTATATTAAAGTTTATTCTTTTATTCAAGATTAAATTCTAAATTTTCTAAAAATAATATATTGTTACCTTAGGAACTGTTCTAGGGGCAAATACTAGATTAAAATAAACCATTAGATTGTCATTCTAGTGTTGCTCCTTCAACAATTACCATCATCTTGTTAAGAAAAAAAATGCCCATTTCATTTGATTAGAGTTGAACGTTTATCACTTGCTGATTATATAACACTATTTTTAAACAAGAAAAAAGGACTAACCCTAAAGTTAGCCCTTAACATTATATAATTATTTTTCAGTCAAAATTTTTACCCATAGATTCATATCTTAATTTTATAAATGATGTAATTAATATTGTCTTTGTATCCTAATTGATGGAATAAAGCAATCATTCATAATACTCTTGGCATGGCAAATGTATAAGTGCAATAAATCAATTTTTTTATCAATTTAGACTCAAAAAAAAGCTCATATTATTTCCGTGAAAATATTTTTGGACTTCAGCTTCTTTTGTATAGCTACATTGTCGATGTGATTAGTCTTCTTTTCTTGTTTTAACAATTAATTTAGTATAATGATTTTTATTCTTCTACCCCACACCAATCTAGTAAAGTGTGGGCAATTACCTCCGCACAACGAAATAATTCATCTAAATCAATGTATTCATTTGGATAATGAGCAACCTTCGTTTCCCCTGGTCCAAACACAATCGTAGGTATTTGTTTTATTTGTGTAAATAATCCGCCGTCCGTACCCCATGGGGAGGCTTCAATAATCGGTTCATTTTTATAAACATATTGATAGGATTTCTTTAGAGATTCCATAAATGGATGCCCAAGATCGATACTACCTGGTAACCATCTTGCTCCAAAAAATTCAACTTCAACCGGATTTTCAATAAACCAATCATCAATTAATGAGAGTGTTTTAAGCCACCTCGTTATTTCAAGTTTAGCTTCTTCGATTGTTTCATTTGGTGAAACACCTAGTCTTCCCTCAAGAGTAACTAAATCGGAGACCGAGGAGGGCCAAGTACCGCCATTTATTTTTCCGATATTAATCGGTATTGGAATTGGCACATTTTTGTATAGAGGATCATCTAGTAATCTTGTATTTCGAAGTTTTTCTAATTGATTTATATGATTTATAACCATTATACTTTTTTCAATTGCACTAACACCTTCATACCTAGTTCCACCGTGGGCAACTTTACCTTTTACTTTTACTCGAAACCAAACACTGCCTTGTTGTTTCCGAAATATTTTCATTTTAGTTGGTTCTGGAATAAGGACAGCATCTGCAACGTATCCCCGTAATATTGTTGCTAGCGTACCTGCCCCTCCACTTTCTTCCTCAATAACACTTTCAAAATAGATATCGCCTTTAAGTGGAATATTACATTTTTTTATCGCCTCAATCGCAAATAGTGCAGCAACATTGCCGCCCTTCATATCTGTTGTTCCCCTACCATATAAGCGATTCCCTACGATTTCACCGCTATACGGATGGCGCTCCCAACTACTTATTTCACCTTCAGGAACTACATCTATATGTCCATTTAATATAATTGATCTTCCATTTCCTGTCCCCTTTAAGATTGCAACTATATTCGGACTTTCTTCAAATGAAGTTCGTTCTGAAATAAAATAGGATGATTTAGCTAATTCCTCAATTGACGGCTCAAAGCGATCAATCACTAATCCAAGATTCTGTAAATAATTTGAGATAATTTTTTGTGCATCAGCTTCATTTCCTGAAACACTTTTTTCTTGAACAAGATTCTGAAGTAAATCAATTGCTTTGTTCTTATTTTTATGAATGTAGGCATTAATTTTAGTTTTCAAATCCAATTTCGATCACTCCCAACGATGAACAATAACATTTGGGTTCACAAATAGTGGGGCACCAGTTTTCTCAATTACATCGCTGACTAAATATGGAGACATTACTTCATTTAACCAAAGCTCTCCACTTTCTTTTTTAACTTCAATTACGGCCATTTCAGTAATGATTAAATCAACGCAACATGGAGATGTAAGAGGAAGTGTACATTCAGAGACTATTTTAGGTTCACCATTTTTATTAGTATGGTTCATTAAAACAATTACTTTTTTTGATTTTTGAGCTAAGTCCATTGCTCCACCAATTCCTGGTACTCTTTTACCAGGAACAATCCAATTTGCTAAATCGCCATTTTTACTAACTTCGAGGGCTCCTAGTACGGTTAAATCTAATAAACCTTTTCGAATAATCGCAAAGGCTATGCTACTATCAAAATAACTGGAACCTGGAATTAATGTTACAGGTAATCCTGCAGCATTACATAAATTCTCGTCTTCTTCACCTTTTTGTGGAGTAGGGCCTAAACCTAACACGCCATTTTCTGCATGGAACATTACCCGACAATCCTCTGGTAAGTAATTTGGGATAAGTGAAGGAATTCCAATCCCAAGATTCACAATCATACCGCTCTTTACTTCTTTTGCTGCACGTTTTGCCATCATTTCCCTTGGATTTATTTTTCCCAAACCCACTTCCAATTCACCCCTTCCGATTGAACGATGTGGTTAACGAAAGCGCCAGGTACGATAATTTCTTCAGGTTCTAATGCTCCTAAAGGAACAATTTCTTCAACTTCAGCAATTGTGATTTTTCCGGCCATTGCTACGTAAGGATTCGTATTGCGAGCACTTTTATCAAAAACTAAATTCCCAAAAGGATCTGCTTTTTTCGCATATACAATTGAAACATCTGAAATGAGAGGAGTTTCAACTAAATACTCTTTTCCAAATACATTCACTCTCTGTTTATCAACATCTATTACACTATCAATCCCAATATCTACTAAAACGCCACCTAATCCAACTCCACCCGCTCGAATCCGTTCGATAAATGTACCTTGAGGACTAAACTCTATTTCTAACGTACCATCTGTCATTTGCTTTCCAGCATTCGGATTTGATCCAATATGCGTTGTAATCATTTTTTTTACTCTTTTAGCCGTCACTAATTGTCCGACCCCAACATCAGGAAAACCCGTGTCATTTCCAATTAGAGTAAGATCTTTCACACCTTTCTCTAAAATGCTCCTTATTAATGTTGGTGGATTACCGATTCCTCCAAACCCACCGAACATTAACACCATATCATCTTTAAAATAAAGCAAAGCTTCTTCAATACTAATGATTTTCCCGAAAGTATTGATTGCCATTATTCGATCTCCTTTGCTTCTTGATTTAGCTCATTAAATACTTCCTTTAATAAAGTTAGCAATTCATTTACTTGCTCATCAGTAATGACTAAAGGTGGAGAAAGCAAGAAACTATTTTCAGATCTTCCATATGGACCACTAACAGATGGATAGAGTAATAATCCATGATTTTTAGCAATCTCAATTACACGATTTGTTACACTTTTACAATCAAAGAAATCTTCATCTATTTCTATACCGATTAGTAGTCCTTCACCCCTGATATCGAATAGAAAAGGATACTCTTTCTGCCATTCTCTTAGTTTTAATTTAATCTTTTCACCTTGTATTTTAGAATTTTGTACTAATCCATTTTTTTCGACATAGTTTAAAACAGCTAAAGCTATACTTGCAGAGAGAGGATTCGCACTAAACGTATGTCCACTCATAACAAGTCGACTGCCTTCTAAAATAGGTTGCATTACACGATCACTTGCGATTGCTGCAGCAATTGGCGTATAACCAGCCGCCAATCCCTTACCGAGGACTAATAAATCAGGCACACAATTCCAATGATTCATTCCGAACATTTCTCCAGTTCTACCTATTCCCGTCATTACTTCGTCTGCAATAAGTAGCACATCGTGTTTATCACAAATTTCTTTAATTTTTTCATAATATCCTTTTGGAGGAGTTAACGCAGCACCTGCCGCACCAACAATAGGTTCAGCTATAAATGCCGCTACATTTTCAGAACCTAATTTCTGAATTGTACGATCAAGTGCAGTCGCACAAAGTAAACCACAATTTCCAGGCTCTAATTCAAATGGGCACCTTTTACAATACGGCGCTTCAACCATCGGATAATCCTCTAGTAAACTAGTAAAACGTTTCCTCCTTAAAGGATGACCTGACATAGATAAGGATCCCATCGTGATGCCATGATAGCTCATACTTCTTGATATGATCTTCGTTTTCGTATGAATTCCTCTTTCTTGAAAATGCTGTATTGCCATTTTCATAGCTGTTTCAGTTGCTTCAGTACCACTATTAACAAAAAAACTCCAGTTTAAATCTCCAGGTGCTAGCTGACTTATTTTTTCAGCTAATTGTTCTGCCGCCTCACTCGTAAACTGTGATCGATAAACAAACGCCACTTTAGAAGCTTGCTTTACCATTTCGTCAATTATTTCCTTTACACCATGACCAATACTTGCCGCAACTGCACCCGAAGAACCATCAATATATTTCTTTCCTTGCTTGTCCCATAGGTAGATAGTATCTCCTCGATCAATTGTTGGATAACTATCACCTACAAGCGGTTTTATTAAATAATCTCGTTTAGTCATACTACCCCACCATCTTTCACTTAAATCTCATTACTATATATATAGTTGAAAGCCCATGAAGTTAGACTAATGAAAAAACAATAGGGTTTACTTCGAATAAAAGAATGAGCTGTATTGAGGAAAGATTGGATATAAAAATAGGTTAGTATGACGTTTTAAATTGACTAGCAAAATGTTGATTGTAACTGAAAAAGACCACAAAAATGTGGTCTCACGCTGTTGAAAAACAACCTTGTCAATTAACTTACCAAATTTTCGTAAAGGAGTAGGGTGATGTTAATTTCCACTACAGGATGCTCGCTTTCCATGGGGCGAGATTCTTTAGCCTCCTCGGCTAGCCTGCGGGGTCTCAGCCTTCCCGCTTATCCATAGGAGTCGATCACCCCTTTCGTTCCAATCAACTTATTCATCATAAAAAAGTCTGCAATAAAACCTATTCAAATAGCCTTTACTTAAAGTATCCTATCAGTTGTTTATTAATCAGTTTGTAGGTCAATTAATATCGAACATTAATTAATAAACTAATCAATTGTATTTGTTTTTCTAAAAATTAGCTCACAATATTTTTAACTTCTGAAAAAATCCATTACTAGTGTGATTAGAATCATAAAATTGCTCAAACATATTAAAATTTAAAAGCATGAATAGAAAGACTATTCAAAAAATGAACATTTAATGTCCGTTTTCTCTATTGACCATTTTAAATTTCAACACTCTGAGACCACAAAAATGTGGTCTCAGTTTTCTTTATGTTGCAAACTCACGCGTTAATTGCATAAAATTCTATTCTTTGTACTATTTCGTGCTGAAATTATCGCTTTTTTATAGCTTTGATCATCGAAGTAAAATGGACCCAAATCTAGTTTTCTTTCATAGTCATTATTATAATCACCCACATAGAAATCTTTCCAAATAACTTTGTTATCAAGTAAATCTATTTTTGCTGAAATAAATCCACAGTCTAAGTCCCCACAATCTGGACAAATTAAGATAGGAATGCGATACCATAAAAGTTCATGTGGTTTTTCAAGTAAAAAGTACTTGATCATATCTCTTTGAAATTCAACAACTCCCCAGCCTAAACTTGGTATGAAGTTATATTTCATTAATTTTTGATAAAGAGAAATACCATCAATAATTAGATCATTAAATTCAACTTCTATATCATTAATTATTTCTTTTCGATTTTTAATTTCTAAAATGTTTAATTTATTCATCATTACACCCACGGGTTAATCTATTTTTGATAATATCTCTCTACCTGTGTAGGGATCAACAAGTTTCCGATTTTCAACCAAATTATGCATTTATGAAACTATGAATTTTATCGTATTTAAGTAGGTTTTAAAAAATCTCTATTTATTTATGGCAATGCGGAAGAGCCCAATTGCACTCACATTATTTAAAACACAAGCAAATTTCAATTTAATCTTCATAGGCATCTCCTAAAGATGCAAAATCATCTTGAAGCCAATACCAATGTTCTCCCTCATTTATTACTAAACGTTCCAATAACTCCGTAAATGAATTGGCAATTATCGGACAACTGCCAACTACACCATGAGTCTCCCAATTGCTATCGTAACATCTGCCTAAACGCGGCTTACTTAGATCTATTGTTAAAAAATCGTTATTCTGATCACGTCCAATAATGTACCAACTTGAAGATAGATCGTATTCAGCTTTTTCACCGATTATAACGGGGTTTGCCAATATAAACTCTTCAGGTGAAACAATTGTTAAACAGTAATCACTGCCTATAAATAAATCAATTCCGCCACATAATGTAAAAAATTCATATAAATCGTCTGGTAGTTGATGACCTTTTTCTACATCTGGATAGCCTGAATGAGAATGAATCACACAGTTTGGAAAATTATTTATTTTATCAATCAACACTTGAATACCCATTTTAAATCCTCTCTTTATAAATGTTTTACAACAGTCCTAAATAAAAAGAGCTTCGAGAATATTCCTCTCTTAGCTCTTTTTTCTATACTCATCTAAGCTCGCTCTATGAACAGCTTCTGTTATTTTTTATTTCCGAATTTCATCATAAAATAATAACTAACCTTAGGGAAGACAGAGTAAAGTTTTGCTCCAAATCCCATCCATGAAGGTAGATCGATTTCATGTACATTATTTCCAATTAAAGAAATAACTTTCGAAGCAACTTTTTCAGGGTCCAGCATCATTTTACGAACGGACTTAGCATACGATCCTGACTCATCTGCAATATCAAAAAACGGTGTATCCATCGGACCTGGGTTTATATTCGTAATATAGATACCGTCTTTTTCAACTTCCTGTCTCAAAGCGTTACTGAATCCTAGTACTGCATGCTTAGAGCCTGCATATGCTGCAGCCTTCGAAGTTGCAATCTTACCAGCTAAAGAAGCGATATTAATTATATGCCCCTTCCCTTTTAGCTTCATAGACGTTAGGGCAAGTTTTGAACAAATCATGACTCCAAATACATTCACATCAAACATTTGCTTCATATCTTGAAGTGACATTTGTTCAACTGTCTGAAATAGACCATACCCTGCATTATTTATTAAAACATCAATTCCATCAAATTGCTCCTCGATTTGGTGAAATGCATCGTATACTGCATTTTCATCTGTCACATCGACAACAAAATAATGACATTTAACTGGAAAATCTTCTTGTATTTTTGCCTTTAAGTTTTTTAGCTCTGTTTCTCTTCTAGCAATTAAGACGATATTAGCGCCTTCCTTTGCTGCCGATAAAGCTAAATCTTTCCCAAGACCACTCGAAGCACCTGTTATTACTACCGTTTGGTTACTTAACCTCAAAAATTCCCACCTCTATTATTGACTGACTGAATGCTCATTCGTTTTATACTCAAGTATACCATCATTTCGTTCATTTAAACTAATAAAACCTAAGTTTTCCAGGTAGTCTAATTGACCAATTGTTTCGGATAAAGTAAGTGAAAGTTGCTTTTGATAAACCTTTGGAAATAACATTTGGCAAACTTCATATGCAGTTAACGGTTGTTGTTTTATCATTTCATATACTTTTTCAGCTCTAGCCTTTTGCTTTTCTAATCTACTTTTTACTAACCCTTTAATATCAGTAACTGGTTCACCATGTCCAGTATATAATTTTGTAATCGGCAGTTCTGCTATTCTTTGTAAAGAGTGATTGTATTGTAGTAATGGCCTTACACGTTCGGTTTCACCATTTAATGGAGGCTCAATGATTGGGTTAGATGAAACCTTATCTAATAATAAATCTCCTCCGAATGCAATGCCATCATCCTCACTAATTAAAGAAATGTGAGAAGTTGCATGACCAGGTGTGTACAATACTTTCAATCCAAAAATACTATCAATTATATCGCCTTCATCAATAATATGAGTTAATGAACGCTTACTAGTATATGGCATTTTCTCAGTCGTACGTGGCATTCTTTGAACATATTCCGCTGGAACACCGTATAATATTGCATTTTCAATAAAATACTCATTATAGTATTTTAGGAATGATTGTTCCTGCGTTAAATATGGAATATTTCGTTCATGGCCTAAAATTTTCACATCTTCATTAAACTCTTCCAATAATCCTGCATGGTCTGGATGATGATGAGTTAAAATCACTTGTTCAATATCTTCTAATTTATAACCTATTTTATCTAATTCACCTTTAAGTGCATCTAATGTATCTGGTGTGTTCGTTCCTGTATCAATTAATGTCAATAAATCTCCTTCAACTAAAAAAACATTTACTGTATTCATAGCATAAGGTACCGGTAGTGTAATTTGGTAAATCTTATCTTCAGGGATCATGTTAATTCCTCCTTATCTGAATCTTCTTACAGTTAATTCTAATATACATTTTAAAAAATACAAACAAAGATGTATTAGAATTTTACATTAACGTAAAATCAGAATCTAGAAATCACAAAATAACACGGGGATCCGTAAAGGTATTAATCGCTACAAAACTAAAAAAATTTCCCAATTATTTCTTTTTTTCTTAAAATTTTGCCTGCATCTAAAAATTATTTAAAAATATTTTTAATAAAATAAATAAAAGCAATATGTCAACAAGGAATATAGCATTTATTTCTCTAATATAAATATCTATTACAATAGAGGAGAGGTGAATGTAATGTTTCTAGGAAAAGTTGCGTTTATTGGTGCAGGTAGTATCGCAGAAGCATTAATTGCAGGATTAATTGATAGTGGGTATATTGAGAGTGATCAAATTGCAATCACTAATAGGGAGGATTTAGAACGTTTAGATAATTTACATACAAAATATGGTGTATTAGCTACAACTAACCGTCAGCTAGCAATCTCTGGTTCAAGTGTAATTTTTTTAGCGATGAAGCCTAAAGATGTTGCAGTCGCTCTTGATCAAATTAAACATTTTTTCAACGAAAAACAATTAATTATTTCCTTAGTTGCAGGTGTTTCAATCAGTACAGTTAAGCAGTTACTAGACAATGAAAATCTAAATATTGTTCGTGCAATGCCAACTACATCTTCACTCGTCAGAAAATCTGCTACAGCACTTGCTTATCCAGATGAAGTTCCTTTTGAAAAAGTGCAAACAGCAAAAAGATTATTTGAGCGTGTTGGTATTGTCGCTAAAGTTGAAGAAGATGAATTACATGCAATGACTGGATTATTTGGTAGTGGTCCAGCCTATATATATTATGTCATTGAACAATTTGAACGAGCTGCAATGGCACTAGGGATCCATCGTGATATTGCCAAACCATTTATTCAACAAACTTTAATGGGTTCGATTTCAATGCTTCAAGAAACGAATAAATCGCCATTGACATTGAGGAAGAAGGTTACAAGTCCAAATGGTACTACTCAAGCTGGAATATCTGTGCTTGAAGACCGTGAAGTTGCCAATTCATTTTTAAATTGCTTTATTGAAGCAACTGTCCGATCACGTGAGATCCAAGAGGAATATGAAAAAATTAATAAAATTTAATCAGCTTGTCATGACTCTCTTCTTTAGGTAATAAAATGATACAGGTAACTGTGTTGTCCTAAGGGGGAGAGTTTTCTGATGAAAATAACAAACAGTAGAGTATTACGAGCAAGTATTAAGCGTATTCTCATCACAATTGCTTTAATCGTCACATTAGTTTTAATTGTTGGCTTTCTAACAATCAGTTATGTTGTTGGTAGCTCAATGGTAGAAGCAAAGGGCAAACCACTTAGCTACCCTCAAAAAGTATCAACTCTCCTACAATTAAAATTCGATTCATTAAAGAAAGATAAACAATCAAATCATGATGAAGTACATAAAAAGCTAAATTAAGGTTTTAACTATATCCATGCCTGTTTGACTGGCATCAAAAAAACAACATATTAAATAAAAGAGCAAGGGAAGGTATTTTGATCCCCTTGCTCTTCTTTTTAATCATTTTTGAGTAGCATGATTTGTTGCAACTTCTTCATGCATAATATGAAACTCTTTTTTAATGATTTCTTTTTTCAACTTAATATAATCGTCTTCACTAATAGTTGGTGGTAGTGTAATTAAAATTCTTCTATAAACTGAATCACTATCAAGGGTAAGACAGCTCTTCAAATTAGAATATTTATTTACAAGCTTAGCTAATCTTGCTAATGCACCTTCATGTTCCATTGTACTAACAGTTAATGAATAACCGCCGTCCTTCATTCCCCATGCTTCTTCTAATAATTCAAAAACTGTTTTATGCGTTAAAATTCCTACAAATTCATTTAGATCGTTTACTACTGCTAAATATGGAAAACGTTTAATCGTAAAGAAAACTTTGAAAAATGGTGAATCCTCCTGTATAGGTGGACATTCTTTGCGAACAAAATCATTTACTGTTTTGCCTTGCAAAGAATCGTTATCTACTAAATACTCAGCTAAATCAACACGATAAAGATTTCCAACATACTCTTTATCATTTTCACTTAAAACTGGAATACATCGATATTTTGTTTTCTTTAAAAGATCCCATGCAAATTGCGCCTCAGTCGAAACCATACAATGAACTACATCATGTTTTTTTACGATATTACCCTTAATTCTCAATAATAACCCTACTTTCAAAATTTATTTTATTAATCATTCTTAATTTTTCTCTTTTAATAACACAATTACTCAGATAAAAACTCCATCAAGTCGCATGATTTTATTAAAAGCATTGTTAACATAAATAGCTTCGATTCAAGCCCTCATCCAAATGATTGAACTCTAAAAACCTCCTTATACGCTCATCAATGTAGATCTTTTGATGTTTATTTATGAGGGAATCTTACGGAACTTACGTTAATAAATAACAATGTCTTTTAAAACGATCTCGAAGCCTTTCATAATAAATTCGCCCTTTCTCAAAATGTACCTTTTTTGTTCCACTAACTAATTCTAAATTTTCAAATAATTTTACAATACTATTTAAAGTCAACATCATATCTATATTATTAAAAGAGAAATTCATTCCAAATAATCAAAAAAAGACTAAAAATCGGGTTCATGAGTCACTGAAATAGCTAATTCTAGTAAATCACTTACTCATAACATCCTGTATTGGAAATCTACCTCACTAATCTTCTTCTCCAGTACTAAATTTTGAAATTACTTGTTATTTTTTATCTACATAAAAAAAGAAGAGATTCGTGTGATCTCTTCTTCTCGAAACAATTATGCTTCTTGCTTTACTTTATTTGTCAGTTCTTTTTTTAATAAGTCAATTTTGTAATCAAATGATTGAAGATCAAATTCTGATCGTACTCTTAGTTCTAAATCACGAATTTGTTTTTCGAAGTAGTTGAAGTCAATTGACGGCATTTTACTATTAAGCAAATGGTGAGTTTCATTTATTTTTTTTGTCGCGTGAGCCATGTTTTGACGAGACATTAAGTCATATTTTTTCGTATGAAGCTCTTTTAACTTTTTTTCAATTTGATTAACTTGTTCATGCATAAAGCTAATTTCTTCTTCTGTTTTAGCGATTAACGTAACAAACTTTTCAGCTTGTTCTTTATAAAAAGCTAGATCTTCAGTTGCACGTTTAATTAGATCTTCTGCACCTGCTTCATTTGCAACCTTTAATTGCTCTTCACGTTTTTGCACCATTTGTAGTGCTGCCTCACGTTCGACCTGGAATTTCGTACGTAATGAATAATGTCTTTCAAGTAATCCCCTTACTTTTCCTAATTCACTTTCAGATTGTTTAATGAAGTAATTCAATTGTGAGATAGGATTTTGTTGTTCTTTCTCATCTAATAAACCATGTAAATCCGCTGAGATTTGATTTTTAATACGAGTAAATAAGTTTTTCATTGTCATACACTCCTCTTATTTTATAGGGTTGAAATTTTCATCATAAATATTAAATTCATCATCTTTAAGTTTCTGTTGATTTTTATAATCTTTATATAGGTAATAAAGCAATATTGCTGCTGCTACACCTATTAAAGAAGGAAGACCACTTATTGCTATCGATAAACCGATTAATCCAATAATTGTCCAGATGATTTTCATAAAAATCGAATCTGTTTTCATAAACTTTTTAAAACCGAAATATGTGATTACTAACCCAAGTGCTAACGTAATCAAGCCACCTAAATTCGCTAAAGCAACTCCAATTAATATTAGTACGAGGATAAAAGTTAAGAACTTCTTCATGACCTCGTCGCCTCCTTTCAACTTATACTCTTATCTTATACAAGTTTTTATATTGGAATAATGGCCTGAGGAATGGTTTTATATCAGACTTAAGAAGTAGAAAAGCAAGACAAACAAAAAACCAGATCAATTTGGATAATCCATTGATCTGGTTTTGACTAAAAATTGGGGAGTTTAACTCCAGCTTTTAATTGTAATAGTTGTGATACCGTTACAAACTGATAGCCTTGCTTTTGAAGAGCCGGTAAGATTTGTTTCAGTGCTGCGATTGTTTGACTACGGTCCCCACCGTGATCATGAAAAAGAACAATATCTCCATTTCTAGTATCTTTTAGTACATTTGATACGATTTTATATACTCCAGGATTTTGCCAATCAAATGTATCCTGATGCCAAGACCACATAACAGTTAAATAGCCAAGATCATGCACTGTATTTATCGAACGCTCACTATAGTAACCAAATGGAGGTCTAAATAATACTGGCTCGACATGAGTTGCCGCTATAATTGCATCATGAGTTTTATGTAATTGATCTCTTATTTGTTCATCAGTTAAATACTGAAGTCTAGCATGCGTAAATGTATGATTCGCAACTTCATGACCTTCTTTTATTTCTCTCAATGCAACTTCAGGAAATTTCGCAACTCTCTCACCGACTAAAAAAAATGTTGCTTTAGCATTATACTTCTTTAACAAATCTAAAACTTCTGGGGTATATTCATCATTCGGCCCATCATCAAATGTAATTGCTAATACCTTCTCTTTTACAGGTACTTCCCAAATAGCAGTACCTTGTTTTTCGTAGTAATATCGATTTTTACTTTCAGCTGATACATCAATAGAACTGTTAAAAATAAATTGGAAACTAAAAATAAATAAAAGGATAACTTTTAACTGTTTCAAAGCCATGACCTTCCTTTTACGCAGAATACTTATATCATGTCTCTAAACTATTCTTTTATGTACACTTCTCAACTTTTTAAAAGTACTGCATCTTAACTGACTGTTTCATTTGTATTTTATCAATCGTTTCTGGTGATATCGTATTCATCAAAATCATTCGCTATATATGTATTATTAAAGATTTCATATGCTTCATCTAATAATTTTTTTGAAGCTTCTCCTTGATATCTTGCACTAATATGTGTTAAATAGAGGGTTTTAATTCCCTCACACTTAGCAACATTTGCAATTTGAGTACTTGTAGTATGGAAATAATCATATGCATGAGTTGTTTCATCATCTGCAAAGGTTGATTCATGCACTAATACATCCATACCTCTTGCAAGTAGATTACTTTTATCAGTTATGCGAGTATCTCCTGCTATTGCAATGCGTCGACCTTTTTTTGAAGGCCCAATAAAATCCTTACCATTTAAAATTCTTCCATCTTCTAAAGTTACTGTTTTCCCTTCTTTAAGGAATTTATAAACTGGCCCTGGTTTTACATCAATCTTCTTCAATTCCTCTACGTTCAATTCTCCAGGTAAATCCTTTTCAATAATTTGATAACCAAATGATTGAATTCCATGTTCAAGTTCAACTGCTTGAACAATAAATTGGTCATCTTCAAAAACAATACCTTCAGTAGTTTCAACATAATGAATCGGATATTTTAAATAAGTACCACTAATCTTAAAGCTAGTCTCTACATATTCTTTTATTCCTTTAGGTCCATAGATTGTTAATAAATCTTCTCCACCTAAAAAAGTTCTACTACTTAATAATCCAGGTAATCCAAAGATATGATCACCATGGCAATGAGTAATAAAAATTTTCTCGATTCGTCGTGGCCGAATTGGCGTATGTAATATTTGGTGCTGTGTTGCTTCACCACAATCGAAAAGCCAAGTCGCCCCTCTTTCTTCTAAAAGCTGTAATGCAATACTTGTTACATTCCTACCTTTTGATGGCATTCCTGCTCCCGTTCCTAAAAATACAAGCTTCACGTTAATGCCTCCATCTTAATTCATTTCTAATTGTTACAGTACCACTTGTATATTAAATTGCCAACACTTTAAAGAATGATTTATGAATTGATTGGGAAATTTACACAATAGAGCTTAGTTTTTTAAATTTAATTTATGGAGGAAAACAATGCGAAGACGTTTTTTCCAAATCACCACAATCTCATTAATTGCTTGCCTTACTTTGACCAGCTGTGCTAATCGAAATAATAATATAAGTGCATCAGAGAAAGAAAAAGAAAAAGATTTTAAAATTGGAATTGTTATGGGTAAAACTGAAATTCACGATAAAGGATTTAACCAAGCAGTTTGGGATGGGATTATTGAAACTGGAAAGAAACATGGTTGGAAGGAAAAGAAAAATTATGTAAAAACTGATGCCCCAACAGACAAAGCAGCAAAAAAAGAATTAATGAAGTATGCAAAGAAAAATTATGATTTAACTTTTGGAATTGGCTATTCATTTCAAAAAGCCATCTCTGAAGTTGCGAGTAAAGAAAAGAAATCAGACTTTGTCATCATTGACGGGATTGTAGAAAAACCAAATGTCGTAAGTGTTACCTATCGTGAAGAGCAATCAGCATTCCTCGCTGGTATTGCAGCAGCGATGAACACTAAAACGCATAAGATTGGATTTATCGGTGGTACAAAAGATCCATTTATAAAAAGGTTTGAATACGGATTTAAAGCAGGTATTATGTCCGTCGATCCAAAAATAAAAGTATTGACGGAATTTGCAAATTCATTTGATAATCCTGCAGATGGAAGTAAATTAGCAAAATCCTTATACAATGATAAAGGTGTAGATATAATTTTCCAAGTAGCAGGTAAAACAGGATTAGGTGTATTTACTGAAGCTAAAAAATTAAAGAAAAATGGTAAAAAGGTTTGGGTAATTGGTGTTGACCGGGATCAATATAAACAAGGATTACCGGAAAATGTCACTTTAACATCAGCGATTAAACGAATTGATAAAGGCGTAGATGAAGTAATAACAAAGAAATTAAAAGGGAACTTTCAAGGTGGACGCATTTTGCGATGGGGCATAAAAGAAAATGGCGTTGATCTTGCAAAAACAGATAAGAATTTAAATAAAGACACAAAAGAACAAGTTGATTTATATAAAGCCAACATAAGAACAGGACATATCGAAGTACCAGAAACAAAAAAAGATTTTGAAAACTTCTCTCCTACAAAGCCTGAAAAAGCAGAAATTAAAAAGAAAAAAGTAAAAATTGGTAAATAAAAAAATCTTGTCCAATTATATGAATATTCTGCATATAGTATAGTACCAACAAAAAAAGTTAGGTGTGATACTATGTCAATTCGAGATTTCATATTACTCTTCTATTGTTTTATTATCTTTTTATCTGTACCAATCGGATATAGGTATGTTTCAAAGAAAACAAAAGAAACTGGACAATTTTTACCGTTTTTAGTAGTATCGCTTGCCATTGTTTTAGCAGACGGAATCCTTTCAATTTTAGTTTGGTCACTATTTACATCACAAATGGATACATTCATGTATATAGGTGGATTGATTACTGGTATGATTTTCACATCAATTTGTGGCCTATTACTATTATCCGTTTTACTTTTAAGAAGAAAATATTTTTTAAACTCATTTGTTGATCTTAACACTGCTAGAATCGAAACGAATCCACCACCTGATGATCATTCTAACAATGATTTTAAGAAATAGAGCTCTCGTGCTCTATTTCTTTTTTACTTGTAGAACAGTTATTCCCTTAAAAAAATTTCGTATTTCGAAGCTAATAAATTGAGATTTAGTTCTAATTTTGTATATACTTTCTTTAATTGATTTAGGAGGTTTCATAATGAAAGTTACAATTTATTCGGACTATGTATGTCCGTTTTGCTATTTAGGAAAAAAACCACTTGAGGACGCTCTAAAGGAAGTTAGCGATGTAGAGCTTGAATGGAAACCATTCCAATTAAGACCTGATGGAGCTGAACCATTAAGTCCAAATAGTTCTTATATCCAACAAGGATGGAAATTCGGTGTTCAACCACTTGCTCAAAAGCTTGGTGTTGAGATGATTTTACCAACTATGGATCCCCATCCTTCAACTAAAAAAGCTCATCGAGGCTTTTTATTCGCAGAGGAAAATGGAAAAGGCACTGAATATGCCCAAGCAGTTTTAGCAGACTTTTGGACAGAAGGCAAAGAAATTGGTGATGTAAACGTACTTGCAGATATCGCTGAAAAACTTGGCTTAGACCGTCCTCAATTCATTGAAGCTGTTTCAAATACAAAGTATGACTCATCGATCCAAAACCCAAATTTTATTAATGCAGTACCAACCTTTATAATTGGTGATCAAGTTTTACAAGGTGTTCAAAGTAAAGAAGCATTTATACAAGCTTTAAACAACCAAAAACTAGTTGAGCAGTCTTCATTAAGCTGCGACATTGATGGAAACTGTTAATAATCTGTAATCAAAAAGGATGTCCCTTAAGTTTGTTTTCATTACTAACATATGGGACATTCTTTTTAATTTTAAAAAATCATCTGGGAAAAATAATTTTTTGATTCATTTTTATAACCAGTTCTCTATCAAGAACAAACAAACATAAAAAACTAATTATTTCCCTGCTACACTAACTTGACTCCAATCAATCACAAACGGATTACCAGTTAAACTTTTTCTTACTTCAGTAACAATACTCATTTGCTTTTTTACAACTTCTGATTGAATTACTTTTTCTCCATCCCCACTACCATCATAATACAACGGCTTCTTCTCCATAATGTCACCTCCATTACTTTTTAATAATTTATATTCTCTTTCTATGTCGAAATTCCCTTTTTAAACTTGGTAATTCACAAAACTTTTTACTCAAAAATTAACTTCCAATGAGCAATTTGTAGCGCCTCAATCTTCTTAAGATAAGAACATCGTATCTATTTCTTTAATTATTTAATTTTTCTTACTATAATTACAATATAAATCTATTTTGAAAGGTGTTTTTCTCATGATAAAAGTTGGTATTATTGGCCTTGGCGCAATTGGCCAAAGATTAATTCCTTTATTTTCAAACCACCAAGAAACAAAAATAGTAGCAATATGTGACACATTGGCAGAAAGAGTTCAAGAAACAAGTAACCAATTCGAATCAGTTTTAACCTTTACAAATCATCTTGAGATGCTTGAAAATGTTGAACTTGACCTCGTTTATGTTACTGTACCTCCTAAATATCACTATTCGGTAGTATCTGATGTAATCGCAAAAGGAATTAATGTTCTTTGTGAAAAGCCTTTGGCAAATTCAACAGAGGAAGCTCTAGGACTTTATACTCAAGCGAAAGAAAAAGGTATTTTTCATGCTATGAACTTTCCATTAAATTACAATGTCGGTAGTAAGTCTTTTGCTAGCCTTATTCGTTCAGGATATGTTGGTGACTTAAGAAGAATCGAATTAAAGATGCGTTTTCCAAATTGGCCGAGACTATGGCAACAAAATGAATGGGTTGCTACAAAAGAACAAGGAGGTTACGTACTAGAGGTTGGTGTGCATTATATTCAACAAATTCAAAAGATTTTTGGTGACATGAAAGTCTATACGAAACATATACAATATCCCGCTGACCCTCTTGCATCCGAAAATGGCATTATCGCCTTTTTAGAATTAGAAGATGGTACTCCTGTATTAATAGATGGATTAAGCCAAATTGCAGGTGAAGAAGAGATTAAATTTACAGCATACGGTTCGAAAGGAACTCTTTCTTTAGTGAACTGGGCTAATTTAGAAGGAGGAAAAATCGGCGAGCCAATTAGGCAAATTGAAGCCGATCAATCTTTAGATGATTCATTAATTAATCATTTAGTAAAAGCTCTAAAAGATGAAGAAGCAACAATCATAGATTTCTCAGAAGGCTACAAAGCACAAGTAGTTTTAGAAGCATTAAGAGGATAAATTTATACATAAAGGTAAAGGTGCCTCTCTTAAGAGAAGCACCTTTCAGACTATTGACAAACGCTCGCTTTCTTCCTTGCTTCGCCTGACTGCGGTGTTCATTACCGTTCTAAGGTAACTCCGCGCCTCGAAAGACAAGCGCTTGCAATCAGTCTGATAATCAAGTTTTTAGGATTTGGCAACAAACTTAAAGGTGCTCTCTTAATTGAGAAGCACCTTTTAAAACGCTTTAAAAGATCGTTTTTATTTTACCGGAATCCAAATTTCAGTATAATAATCTTCACTAAATGGATTTCCTTCTGGATAAAGTTCAAATTCCGGGATTCCTGCATGTGAATAGCCACTTGAAGGAAACCATTCCGAAAAAATCTTCTTCCATGCTGATTGCATTGCGTGCGGCATTGCTCCGTGAACACCAAATACAGCCCATTTTGATGCAGGAATTTCATGATGATAAAAAGCTTCTGGTGCATCTCCTTCGTATTCGGTTGCAACCCAATATTCTAGTAGATTTTTTGATTTTTGCTCCTCGCTCATCATACAAACACCTAAAACACCTTTAATGTCACCATTGTTAATTTCGTACAACCGATCACTCGTACCATTTTCATTAACCTCTTCCCACATTTTTGGAATCAGTTGCTGTTGTTGATCGTTTAAATAAGAAAACTCTTTTTTCACTCCAACTACTTGAAAAGCACTTTTTTCAACAATATTAAATTGCATTGGTTCTGCTCCCTTCAAACTCACCTGAATAACGAGGCGGTTATATGATTTTAAATTACCGATAAACTTTCTTGCTTCACTTGGGGTTACACCATGCTGTCTTCGGAACGCTTTTGCAAAAGCCTCAGGAGAGTCATACCTATATTTCAAGGCAATGTCAATTATTTTAAGATCAGTCGTTGTTAATTCATTGGCCGCTAATGTCAATCTTCTTCGTCTTATATATTCAGCTATATTAATATCAGTTAAAATTGAAAATGTTCGCTGAAAATGAAAAACAGATGAATTAGCTTGTTTAGATATTTCTTCAATTGTTAACTCGTTTAATAAATTGTCCTCAATATAATCAATTGCTTTTTGTAATGATTCAATCCAAGCCATATGACTCCTCCCTTAATTACATCTTAACAAGTTAAAATTATTCAGTCCTGTCTTTTTATGCTCTTTTGTGACAGATAAAAATCATTTAGCCCCTTTTCGATCAGCCATCGATAAAATGACAATTGTACTAATAATACATAGGCTACCAATCCAGTCTAGCATTTCAAAATTTACTCTTAACCAAATTACTGATAGTACAGCTGCGGATAATGGTTCCACACAATGCAAGTAAACTAGATTCAGAAGCATGAATATACTTTGAAGAATCGTGAATACGAATCTGCGAGGTTTTTCAGTCAGGATTGAAGAGCAATACTGTCAACTTCTTTGAGCCATACTAATTCTTTTTTCAACTTTGTTAATTTAGCAGAACAAGAATTGTACATTAATCCTTTGCCAGTTTCTTTGTATGTGTCGTTCCATTGTTCTAAAAAGTAATTGACTGTGCTACAGTTCCTGATATCCCCCATAATATTACCGCAGTTAATACGAGCATAATCCCCTTCGTTCTAGAATTAGATAGGGCAATCTTATCTGCACTCATTTTTACTCCCTCTACTAAAAACAACAAATCAAATTAAGTTAATAGAAAAATCGTACCTAAATATTCAGAATATATCAATCAAAAATCTTTTAATTTTCAACAATTAGATTAATTGTGTTTAGAAATTGCTTAATTGGAAAAATTGAACATATATGATTTTGTATTAATTGATTTAGGAGACAAGACTATGAAAGAGTTATATGAATGTATCATAGTAGGGGGAGGTTTCGCAGGTTTACAGGCATCAATTCAGCTTGGTCGATACAAAAGGAAGGTACTCGTAATTGACTCAAATTATGGGCGTTCTACATTATGTAAAACATATCGTAATATTTTAGGTTGGCCAAATAGTATAAGTGGACAAAAGCTAAGACAACTTGGAAGAAATCACGCTGAAGATTATGGTGTATCATTCACCCAAGATAAAGTAATAAGTATACAAAACGTAAACAATCAATTCTTATTGGAGACGGACGCAGGAAAATCTTATTCTGCCAAAACAGTCTTATTAGCAACTGGGCTAATCGATCGAATTCCTCAAATTAAAAACCTAGTCGACTGTCTTGGATCGACAATTTTTGTTTGTCCAGACTGTGACGGATACGAAATAGTAAATAAAAGTGTTTTAATACTTGGATCTGGAAATGTTGGTGCAAATCTTGCAATAACATTAGCTTATTGGTCAAAACAAATAACTTATATTAATCACGACGGACATGACCTTGATTCCAAATTAAATGACCAACTACAGAAAATTGGAATTCACTATCGAAAAGAAAAAATTAAGGAAGTTCTAAAAGAAGACGATTCCACTTTTAAAGGAATTTGTTTACAAAGTGGTAAAATAATTTATGGCGACCGAGCTTTTATTGGTTTTGGTGGAAATGAAGTACAAAATAATCTGGCTATTCAACTAGGAGTAAATCTTTTAAATAATAAGCATGTTATTGTAGACCCGCGGACAAAGGAGACGAATGTTCCAAATGTATGGGCAGCTGGCGATTTAGTAGCCCATTCCCAACAAGTCACAATAGCAATGGGCGATGGTACTCAAGCGGCTGTTTGGATTCAAAAGAGATTATTAGAATTGAATGAAAAAGATTCATAAATAACTTTCAAAGACAATCGATTTGATCCCCCATCTTTTAGCCTTTACACAGCACACGTTAAAACTTCCCTACCCATACTTACCATTCTCTAACAAAATTACTATTTAAGTTCAATAAAAAAAGTATTACATCATTTAATGAAGTAATACTTTTTGGTGTTTTCGCTTAACAATGTTTTAGTAAAATACTTTGATTAGTGTATACATTGTGATGATTGCTAAAATAAACACTAAAATTGGTAATAATATTCGGATAAAAGTCGAAGGGATTCGATATCTTCTATAAGTATCCTCTATACAAATAATACATAGTAAATAAATCAATCCTGATATGATTGCTCTAGCTAAATCAAAATGCCCAACTGATTTAATTGTGTGATTAAAATGCTGAAATATATAAAATTGTACGAGATTAAAAATTAAAAATAATAAAAAATAATAAAATACACTTAATATGTAAGTACTAAATTTTATTTTTTCACGCTCTATATTTTGACGCTTTCTAATAAAGCGCTTCTTATGTCGCTCTTTCCTCGGTATAAATTGTTCATCCATTTTAGTACATCCTTAGTTTAAAAATTGAATTATTTAAATCAAATTCTTACCTATATTGTACATAAACATTCCATTATTTAAAAATTTATAATACTTCTCTACAAAATTTGCTTCAAATTAATTAATCATAAAAATAATTATACCAAATTTCGTTGAATATACTTACTATTTTTTTCCAAAAAAATATAAAAAAAGTGCACTTAGATCGAATCTGAGTACACTTTTTCACGCTGTTGAAAAACAACCTTGTCAATTAAACCATCAAATTTTCGTAAAAGGAGTAGAGTGATGTTGATTTCCACTACAGGATGCTCGCTTTCCATGGGGCGAGATTCTTTAACCTCCTCGGCTAGCCTGCGGGGTCTCAGGCTTCCCGCTTATCCCATAGGAGTCGAGCACCCCTTTCGTTCCAATCAACTTATTAATCAAAAAAAGTCTGCCATAAATCCTAATCAAATAGCCTTTACTTAGAGTATACTAACAATTGTTTATTAATCAGTTTGTATGTCAATTAATATCGAACATTAATTAATTAATTATTGGAATCATAAAATTGCTCAAACATATTAACATTTAAAACAATTAATAGATTAACCCAAAAATGATAATTACATCATTAATAAATGTTAATTTAATATCCGTCATAGGATCTTAGCCCTTCTGCATATCTCATAGGAGTCTTAGGAGTATGACAACATCTTCATTTTAGTTTTACATATCATAAACCTTTTATGAGTATGGTATTTTCTTATTTTTTATTGTTTTACTTCCTCATGAACCCTTCATGAGTTACCTTTTTTCTTCTTTTTGCTGTTTCAATTACTGATGAACATTTCATAAGTTCACAAAGAAAGTGTACTAAGAACAGTCTAGTACACCTTCTCTGCCTTATTTTTTATATTGCGTGTAAATATGAATTGCATCTCTTAAAAATTCAGCAGTTCCAGGCTGTTCTTTATCGTAATGTGCTCTAAAGCGCTCATCGTCAACATACATTTGTGCTAAACCCGCGTGCGCTTCCTTACTATATTTATTCCAATAAAATGTTAACCATTGTTTATGCAAATCAGCTGCTTTTTGTGCAATTTCACTTGATGGATCACCCTTTTTAAATGCTTCAGCTAATGTTTTTTCTAATTCGTCAGCAAGTCGCGTTACTTCTTTATGATCTTCTTCTGTCATATTCATTACTTTTTGATTTGCTTTATTAACAGCTTCATCCCCATATTTTTCACGTGCTTCTTTTCCATATTTCTTTTCATTTTCTTCGATCATATCTTTCTTAAAGCCTTCAAATTTTTCTTTATTCGACATTGTCATTCTCCCCTCTGCTAGAGCAATTGACTTTTCAACATTTGAAATTAATAAATCTAATTGCTTTCTTTTATCAAGAAGCTGCTCATGATGCTCGTTTAATGCCTTGGCACTATTAAAATCAGGTGATGTAATAATTTCTTTTATGTTTTCTAAATTCATGCCTAGTTCTCTATAAAATAAGATTTGTTGTAAGCGATCTACTTCCGCTTGACCATAAATCCGATATCCTGATGAGTTAATTCTTGCCGGCTTAAGAATTCCAATTTCATCATAGTATCTTAAAGTCCTAGTGCTGATTCCTGCTAGAAGTCCAAGCTTTTGTACTGTATATTCCATGGCGATTACCTCCTGACTTCTTTACAATACACCTTTACGCAACGTTAAAGTCAATTCTATATTTTATATTTTTTTTGAATTTTTTTAAAAAAGAAAGCTATTCATTCCAGGGGCACAAAAAAATCCCCTCTTCTATAGGGGATTACAGTGTAGACAATCTACAATATAAATTATTTACCTGTAAATACTTTCATACCATTTATACCATCAAATGGTTTTCCACCAGGAGCGTGTAAATGACGAACTGCTAGTTTAAATCGCTTATTTGAAGGTATTTCTTGTTTAAAAGTTAACAAGAACGAATTGTTATCTCCTTGTACCTTCGTAATTGTAACTTGGTTATTTGATAATGCATTCCTTGCATTAAATTGGCTCTTGCTTCCTAGTGATGCAATGCCGGTAGGGATTTTATCAGATAAACTTTGAATCCAATATACTGAAGCGTTTGTTCCTAAATCAATATCAACTTGTGAATCAAACGTTACTAGGATCTGATTCGTTGAAACTTGAAAAATATCAGTTAGTTTAGGAATTTGTTTAACAATGTGATTTGGCTTAAATCCTTCAATTTGTAAAAAATCCTTTTTGGTAGTAGCATTTACCTGCTTATTACCTGGAAGAATAGAAGACATTACAATCAGTAAAATCACAATCTTATAAAAAAATTTCATTATAATCTGCCTCCCGATATGTATATATAACAATTTTATAATTTGATGATTTGGCAAAATATATACTTAGATTTTTTTAATTTTATTAGTTTTTCTTCAAATAGTAGTTACCACTTCTTTAGATTGAAAAAGAGGCCTACTTTTATCTGAATAACGCTAATTAGATAAAAAAATTGATTTATATCTAAAATAATGGCAAACTATCTATAAGACTTAAGAGAGAATTATAGGTGTAATTATGATTGAAATTAAAACTTCTACGTTGAGTGACGGTGAATTTAACCGAGGTGTCTTTGCAACACGTGATATTGCAAAAGGTGAGCTAATACATGAGGCGCCTGTTATTTCTTACCCGAACGAGGAACATGAGCATATCGAGAAAACTTTATTAGCTGACTATGCATTTGAATATGGTATTAATCATTCAGCTATTCTTCTAGGATACGGAATGCTATTCAACCATTCTTATGATGCAAATGCGACTTACGATATTAACTTTGATAATCACACATTTGATTTTTTCGCTTACAAAGACATTAAAGCTGGCGAAGAAATTTTGATTAATTATAATGGCGAAGTAGATAATATGGATCCGCTTTGGTTTAATAAAGATTATGAAGAAGTTATGAGCAAAGAAAAAGAGAAAGAAAAAGAAACCAATTAATTGGTTTCTTTTTTTTTAAAGATTAATGGCACCATAAATTAATGCACCAAGTACTACAAAAGCCGGATGAATTTTAAATTTTTCCATTAAGAAAAATGTACAAACTGCAATAAAAATTACTTGGAATGCTCCAATATCATGAAACGAATCAGAAAATGATTGATATGTAAGTACGCCTAATAGTACTACAATTGTCGGTTTTACATACGCTGTCATCCTCTTCACTCGAATTGAGTCACGATTTTTATGAAGTAATCCAATTAAAAAAATCATTAGTAATAAAGAAGGGATTACCGTTGCAAAGACTGCTATAAAGGATCCAAAGATTCCTCCAATTTTGTATCCAATATATCCAGCCATTTTAGTTGCGATTGGCCCTGGTAAGGCATTCCCCATGGCAAACGCTTCATGAAATTCTTGTTGAGTTAACCAATGATTTCGTGTAACAACATCATTTTGAATTAATGGGATCGTAGCAGGCCCACCGCCATATCCTAAAAGATTCGTGAAAAGAAATGAAAGAAATAATTTCCAATAAATCATTCGTTTGTACTCCCCTTCCTCGTCTTTTGTTCATTTGAGGAAGTTGCCTTTACTGGCTGGCAGATTGCAAATACTAGTAAACCACCAATTATGATCGCTGGATGTATGTGTAAAAATTGAATTAGAAACAATCCAACAACTAAATGAATTAATATTGTTGGTGTTTTCAATCCTTTTTTTGAACTTTGATAAAATTGCCATGTTAATACACCTAACATTACTCCTACGACAGGTACAATTGATTCTTTCATCCCATTAACCCATTTTATATCTTTAAAAGACGTTAATGATGTTAAAAGTATAATCATTAAAATAATCGTCGGTAAGATGGTTGCAACGATTGCATTAAGCATTCCGATTATACCACCAATACGATAACCGATATAACCTGCTAATTTTGTATTGATTGGACCTGGGAGCATATTCCCTATTGCTAATATTTCAGAAAACTCTTCGTCTTTCATCCATTTATATGTATCGACAACTTCTTTATAAACGAGAGGAATCGTAGATGGTCCTCCACCATATCCTAAAATACTACTTCGAAAAAACGCGATGAATATATCCAATTGTTTCATTAAATCAATTCCTTTTCTTATTTACCAACTTGCTATACAACCGTCCGTTCTTGATTCTGTACCACCCATTAAAACGCCCGTATCTTCATTTCTCCAAATAATTTGGCCTCGTCCGAAACTTCCAGTATCCTTTGCAACCTTAATTTCATGACCTTTAGCCTGTAATTCTTTTATAATCTCTTGAGGAAAATTAGGTTCGACTTCAACAATTTTCCCTTCAATCCATTGCCATCTTGGAGCATCTAAGGTTTCTTGTGGATTTAAATGAAAATCAATACTATTCATGATTACTTGAACATGACCTTGAGGCTGCATATAACCACCCATTACACCGAATGGTCCAACTGCTTTATTATTTTTTGTTAAAAATGCCGGAATAATCGTATGATATGATTTTTTTCCACCAATTAAAGCATTGGCATGATTTTCATTTAAGCTAAAATCATAACCCCTATTTTGCAATCCAATCCCAGTTCCAGGAATTACAATACCTGCCCCAAAACCCATATAATTACTTTGAATAAAGGAAACCATGTTTCCATCTCCATCAGCTGTTGCTAAATAAACAGTGCCTCCACTAGGCGGTCTTCCTGGTAATGGTGTTTGAGCAGTTTCCGTGATTTCTAAAAAGCGTTCTTTTCCATATTCATCACTTAATAGACTTTCAACTGAAGTCTTCATAAACTTTCGATCTGTTACATATTCCTTTCCGCAAGTAAAAGCTAACTTCATTGCTTCAAATTGTTTATGATATGTCATTACGTTCTCTTTGTCATCATACAGATCATTTTTCAATATATTTAACGCCATCAGAGCGACAATTCCTTGACCATTAGGTGGAATTTCCCACACATCATAGCCTCTGTAATTTATACTAATTGGATCTACCCATTCCGGTTTAAAGGACTCTAAATCTTCTTTAGTTAAAAAACCACCATATTGATTTGATGAAGCAATAATTTTATCTGCAATTTCACCTTTATAAAAATCTTTTCCATTTGTTTCTGCTATTTTTTCTAAAGTTATTGCATGATCCAGTGACGACCAGATTTCTCCTACTTCAGGAGCTCTTCCTTTTGGAGCAAACGTATCAAACCAAGCAGCAAACTCCTCAGAGTTTAACTCCTTTTTGTATATTTCATAAGCCTTTTTCCAAAACTTACCTAAAGTAGGTGAAATCGGAAAACCTTCACGAGCATATTCAATTGCAGGTTGCAGCACTTCCTTTAACGAAAGCCTGCCAAACCGATTCGATAATTCTACCCAACCAGCAGGAGCCCCAGGGACGGTTATTGGTATCCAGCCATATTTAGGCATTTTTTCATACCCTAAATTTTTTACTTTTTCGATCGATATATTTTTAGGTGCTGCACCACTTGAATCTAAACCGTATAACTTTTCGTTCATCCAAACTAATGCAAAAGCATCTCCACCAATACCGTTTGAAGTTGGCTCTACTACTGTTAGACATGCAGCTGTAGCGATTGCTGCATCTACTGCATTACCACCTTTTTTTAAAATATCTAGGCCCGCTTGTGCAGCCAATGGTTGGGAAGTAGCGACCATACCATTTCTAGCATAAACCACATTACGATGTGATGAATAAACATGTTCACTCGTTTTCATTTTTGTATACATACTCTTTCCTCCTTGGCTTTTTTGCAATAGTTCTATTGGATAACAAAATAACTTAATCTTTAAATTCGACAATATTTTAGTAATCCCCTACTTAACTATCAATCTAAATAAAAGAATCTATTAGAATGAATGGCTAATTAATCTAAAAGGCTTAAATTTGGTTATATACATTAGATGCTTGTCCATTTCAAGTAAAAGTTACTTTGAATACTTTATCATTAGGAGGGTCATTAGCAGATAAAACGCAATAAATTTCTGTAAAACCTCTAAAACTTTATAAAAGAAAGGAGGAAACGTTGCCTAATTGTTTGCTAAGAAACAGTAAATCAACTATGTAGGATTCGTTGTATCCGAATTTACGCACTTGGAGTGTTAGACCAAACGAGAGTAGCTTCTGCAAAATCGGACACGTAGAACACAGGAAGCAAACATCTATTTATATATTTTTATAGATTGTGGCAACGGGATTAATTTAATGTTCAAACTTTATTTAGATCCAGGGCATGGTGGCTCTGATTCAGGTGCAGTAGGAAATGGATTAAAGGAAAAAGACCTAACTTTGGATATCGCATTAAGAATAAGAGATTTATTGAATAACTATAATGACGTTGATGTTAGAATGAGCAGATCTACCGACACTGATCGTTCTTTATCTGAACGTACTAACGATGCAAACTCATGGGGTGCCAGCTACTTTTTATCTGTTCATATTAATTCATTTAATACATCAGCGTCTGGCTATGAGGATTATATATACGATGGTTTGTCAGATACGTCTACTTCAGCTCAATATCAAAACATTTTACATCCAGAAATCGTAAAGGTAAATAGTCTAACTGATCGTGGTAAAAAGAAAGCTAATTTTCATGTATTACGTGAATCAAATATGCCAGCGATTTTGACTGAAAATGGATTCATTGATAATGCAAGTGATGCTGCAAAACTGAAAGACCCAAATTGGCGTCAAAAAGTAGCTCAAGGGCATGTAAATGGATTAGTAAAAGCATTTAACTTAACGCATAAGACTAATTCTGAAATGCATAGAGTAATCGTAGATGGAGTACAAGTCGGAGCATATCAAGATGATCAAAATGTACTGAATGCAGTAGAACAGTATCTTCCAACAGCAACTAAAATTATTATTGAGAAAGTTTAAACGGTTATATTAACGAATTAAAGACTGTCTATTTATAGACCGTCTTTTTCCGTTCAAAACGAAGGCAACTTAAAAAGACCTTCGATTGAAAGCTCGGCAGCTGTTTACTCTGTAGATTTCAATATATCTAATATATTGGTTGAGTCAATTTTCTTTTTTTGTCTACCTAAACTAATAACTTGTTCTCCATATTTATCTTGCAATTTATGTAATGTTTCAAATAATGGTTCTTGTTTGGCGTCCTTTTCAAAAGAAAATAGGTCCAATTGCTTTGATATTTCATCTTTTGGATTCAGTTGTGATGCAGTTACTCCAATTAAACGTAATGGTTCTCCGTTCCAATTTCTTTTCCATAAATCAAATGCTTCTTTAAAGATTTCATTAGCTTGTTGTACAGGTGTAGAAAGTTTTTTGCTTCGATTTATTGTTTTTCGATCACTAAATCGTAGTGTAATTGTCACAGTGTCTGCAACTAAACCTTTCTTAATTAAACGTTCAGCTACTCGTTTAGATAGAGCTTCAAATTTTTCTGCAATCATAGGTTCCTCAAAAACATCAAATGAAAATGTCGTTGATTGGCCAATTGTCTTATGTGAAAGCATACGACTAGGATCGACTTCTCTCTCATCTATTCCATTTGCCTTATTTCTTAAAGATATACCGTTTACACCTAATAATTCTTGAACTTGTTTTTCATTACTTTTTGCTAAATCTTCTATTGTAATAATGCCAATTTCATTTAACTTTTCTTCAGTTTTCTTACCAACTCCATGCATCTCTCCTACTTTTCTTGGCCATAAAATAGTAGGAACATCTCTTTTACGAAGAACAGTAATTCCAAGTGGTTTTTTCATATCTGAAGCTGTTTTCGCAAGAAATTTATTTGGACCAATTCCGATACTGCATGGCATATCCAGATCTTCTAACAACATTGACTGGATTAATTCAGCTATTTTAATTGGATGACCTAGTTTTTCATCACATTCAGTTAGATCAATATAGCCTTCATCAATTGAAGCCACTTCAATTTTAGGACTTATTGCACCTAATTTTTCAAATATTTGCCTTGAGACTTTTCGGTAAGCTTCAAAATTTGGAGTTTTAACAATCATCTCAGGACATTTTTTCCGCGCTTCCCATAATGGCATTGTTGCCCGAATTCCATAAGCTCGCGCTTCATAGCTTGCAGTTACAATAATTCCTCTTCGCTCTTTTTCATTGCCGGCCACAACTACTGGTTTACCTTTTAATGATGGATCATTCGCTATTTCAACTGAAGCAAAAAATGAATTCATATCAACATGTAAAATGACTCTTCCACTCTTTGGTGCCCATTGATTCATTGCTACACCTCCTATGCTAGTATAATATCATTTTTTTATATTTCCTATTTACGTGTATTAATGTTGAATATAGTTAAAACTTATAAAGTTTGAATCAAATCTAACTAATATCTAATTATTATAAACGTTTTTGTAATAAAGGAGAAAAGCTATGCAAAGTAAAATTCAAAAAATATCTACGAATTTATGGTTTGATACCCAAGCCGAAGATGCTGTAAATTATTACACTTCTATATTTAAAAATTCAAAAATTGAAAGAATCACTCGTTATGGAAAAGAAAGACATGACCCAAACAGTATGGAGGAAGGAGCTGTTATGACCATCCAATTTAGTTTGGAAGGGCTAGATTTTGTTGCATTGAACGGTGGTCCTCACTTTAAATTTACAGAAGCAATTTCATTCATCGTCCATTGTGACTCACAAGAAGAATTAGATTATTATTGGGAAAAGCTATCAAAGGATGGAGATAAAAATGCACAAGCATGTGGTTGGTTAAAAGACAAATTTGGCGTCTCATGGCAAATTGTTCCGACCATTTTACCTGAATTATTAAATGACTCCAATCCAGAAAAATCTGAACAAGTAATGAAAGCAATTCTCAAAACTAAAAATAAAATCAGTATAAATAACTTAATTGAAGCTTATGAAGGAAACCCCTCTTCGAATTAGAAGAGGGATTTTCATTACCCTTAAGGTTCCAATTTACTTCTCATAAAGAACAAAAAGAGATAAAATAAACCTATCTATATTGTATTTTTTGAAATTAATGGAGGTATTTTCTTTTGAGTAACGAAAATCAATCAATGTATGATTATATAGGGAAAGAAAAATTAGAGGAGCTTGTGGATACTTTTTATTCTTATGTTTCAAAACATGAGAGGCTTTCACCAATATTTCCTGGTGACTGGGAAGAAACAGCACGTAAACAAAAGCTATTTTTAACACAGTTTTTAGGGGGACCACAATATTATAGTATGGAACGTGGTCACCCAAGAATGCGCGCGCGTCATTTGCCATTTCCAATTACAATTGAATTAGCTCATGACTGGTTGGATTGCATGGGAAAAGCTATGGATGATGTCGATTTAGATGAAGAAATTAAAGAGCCATTATTACAACATTTAAGAAATGTTGCTTACCATATGGTAAACCAAGAATAATCTTTAGGGGATATATTATGAGCGAGAGGCCAATAATTTTATTTGATGGTGAATGTATTTTATGCAATGGAGCTGTTCAATTTATTATTAAACACGACCAAAAAGGTTATTTTCATTTTGCCGCTCTACAATCAACCTTTGGTGAAAAGCTTAAGAAGGATCACCCCGAACTTTGTTCAATTGATTCAATTATTCTTTTACAAAATGGAAAAATAAAAATTGAGTCTTCAGCTGCACTTTCTATTGCAAAAAATTTAGAAGGTTGGCCAAAATTTTGCTATGCCTTTATGATAATCCCAAAAACAATACGTGACTATTTATATAGACTGATCGCAAGAAATCGTTTTAAATTCTTTGGAAAAAATGAATCGTGTATGATCCCATCAAAAGAAATTAGGGATCGATTTTATTTATAATGAACAAAATTCTTTTCAATTGAAAGAACCACAAAGGTAAACAGATCCCCCTTGTGGTTCTTTTTAGTTTCCTTTTTTAATTGTTTGAATGACAGCAAGGTCCAGAATTAGCTTTTTATTAGAACTCTTGTTAAAGCGAGCCCAATAAATCCAACACCCATTCCGATTAGCCATCCTGAATGTGGTTCATGTAACAAACTTCCAATTCCACCGCCTAGAAACATACAGCCTACAAAAACGATTCCTCCAATACCAGCACCTCTATTACTCAAAATCTGACCATCCTCTCCAAATAAATATTCCCTATATATTTGTGATTAGATATCTTTTTGTATTTCTCTATTTCTATTTAGATTTCTCCCAAAAAATTCCAGTAATATTTACCAATTTACTAATTTATTAGAATTTTATTACTATTCAACGACAAATTTTATATAATAATATGAGACGTTAAGAATTTTTTTGAAATCATTTATACATTCTTAATAGCATTTTTTAACGTCAGACAATTTTGTTAAATCTTACGCGGAGCGTGATTAATTTGCAGAAGCACAGACGTAGAAACACACCAGCATTTACTGTTTTGGCATACTTTACATTAGTTGCAGGAGTATTTTTGTTTTGTATCGGACTTTACAATGCAGATATGGAATTAAACGAAAAAGGTTATTATATTGCAGTTATGCTGTTAGTAGCAGTAGGCTCAATTTTAACCCAAAAGGTTGTTCGTGATAATGCCGAAGATGATGATATTATCGCTGAGCAAGAAGTTCAATTAAAGATGAAGTTAGATAGTTCTACAAAGAAAGAAACAACTAATTTATAAAAACAAAAAGGGGATCACAAAAAGTATAGTTACTTTTTGTGATCCCCTTCCTTATGATGATAAAGTTTTTATTCCCAAACTCTTTTAAATTTAAAGAATTCTTGAATATAGCCATAAAGTGAAACTGGTGACATAATCATTTGATAGCATAATAAGAAGAATATAAATCCTATACGATTATTTCTTATTCTTAAATTTAAATTGCGGAAAACATAGTTTTTCTGATAAAAATAAAGAATTGAATAACTAATAAATGTCAATGGGAGAACTAATAAAGTCATTGGACCAACAATAATATTGATACCAAAAAACGCTAATATCAATCCAGGAATCCAACAGACAGTGTAAATAAAATCTAAGTAAACCATCACGAGATTAATACCAGTTAAATACTTTGTATAAACTTGTGGTTGTTGCCACGGTTTTATTTCAATCAGTCCTTCAACCATACCTCTAGCCCATCTTGATCTTTGTTTAGCAAAATGACCAAATGTTGTAGGTGCATCGGTAAAGGCTACTGCTAATGGTTCAAAGTATACCTTCCATTGCTTCTGTAAAAGTCTCCATGTTAATACGATATCTTCTCCAATCGCATCTGGCCAACCTTTTACTTCCTTTACACAATCAGTTTTATATAAACTAAAAGCCCCTTGTGCAACAAGTGTTCCTTGATATAATCCCTGAAGTCTTTTTATGGAAGCAATGCCTAAGAAGTAATCCCACTCTTGAATCTTAGTCCAAAATGTTTCGCGACTATTACGAACTAACATTGAGCCAGCTACAGCACAAACATCAGAAGGGCTACTTTTTATTCTTGAAACTAAGTATCTCACCGCAGAAGGATGAATTAATGTATCTGCATCTAGTGTAATGACA
Organism: Bacillus sp. FJAT-25509; assembly: GCF_001420605.1. Lineage (GTDB taxonomy): Bacteria > Bacillota > Bacilli > Bacillales > Bacillaceae_G > Gottfriedia. The sequence goes on along the minus strand of NZ_LJIZ01000032.1, from coordinate 195,512 downwards.
TATGGTGTTTTTACATACTCCAAGCCTAAATTAAGTGCATGAAACTTACCGGGTTTTGATTGATGTAATAAAGTAATATTTGAATTCAACTCTTTTTTCGCTCTCATTACTTCACGATCTGTACCATCGGTTGAATTATTATTAATAACGATAACGTTTATTTCACCAGAATAATCCTGATCTGAAATATATTTTAACGTATTAAAAATAGCGCCTTCTTCATTATAAGCAGCCACTAATACAGTTACCGAATCATTTGGAAATTCATTTTTAAAATTCGGTTGTTTATCGAGTAGTAAACTTATGACTAAAAAAGTGCTCATATAGCCCGGTATATATGCAATACCACCTATTATGATGATTGCTACTGGCGTAGTAACAATGTCAGATAAATCGTTTACCCAAGGAATCGATAAATATATTGAAAAAAGTAACCAAGAAAATGAAATAAAATGGCTAAACCAGAATTTCTTATTTACTGTTAAATAATATCGGTTTCCTTTTTTTTGTATAGGAGACAAGTTTGCTTTCAGAAGTCTCCCCCCTTTTTATGAAATTAAATCAATAAAAAACATTATATCACGATAATTTAATTTAATATCCTAACAACTTCTGGTAAAAAAGACTTAATTAAAGATTGTTTATACCACTTTCATTACTTAATAATGACAAAAAAAAAAGAACTGAAATACTATCAGTCCTTGATCTAGCCAATATTATTTTTTAAAAGAAAATCCTTTCTCTTCCAATGCATTTTTAATTGTCGTAATCGCCTTAGGTCCCATCCCATGTAATTTTAATACTTCCGCCTCACTTAATTGTGTGAAATGCTCCAAATGTAAGTAACCCGCTGAAGTTAGTGCTCTAATAGCAGGTTTAGCTAATCCATTTGGTAGTGAATTTTCACTCATATTAAAACTCCTCCAATTTAAAATTCTGATCAAGCCAACTGAATATATCATTTTTCATACAATTTGTAATCGTATGATTTACATCCTTATATTTAAGAAAATCTATATAATCATTTTGTTTTGTTGCTAACAAATCGAGTTGCCCATCAATTGGAATAACTAAAATCCAGTTCTCCGTGTAAGAATAAAATAGGATTTCTTATCGAACTATTTTTAAATTTAGGATCATATTTTACAAACGTTTCCAATTCCTTATCATTTAATGGTACTCTTCTATCTTTTTTACGAAAATCCTTCTGAGAATAAATATAAGAACTTGATCCATTAATATTAATTAATCCAGCATAATTAGTATTGGAAAAAAACATTCCACTTGCTATAAAACCACCCATTGAACTACCTAACAGAATTGTATTTTCTTTTTGTAAATTAAGCTGATCGATCAATTCATCTTCTTCTTCAATCGTTTCAAATATCGTTTTCCAAAAGTATGTTTGTAAAACCTTTTGATCGAAATATTTAATTTCGGGAATAACAACTTTAAATCCTAATTCAGATAGCTGATTACCAAGTTGTATTTGTGAATCAATCGTTGAACCCCAACCATGAAACATCATGATTGTTTCTTTACTACTATATTTAATTTGATTTATCTCAAAAAAATTAATCATTTTCCCCACCTAAATTTCTTTATTTTCTAAATAGTATTAAATTATTCTAATAATAACAAAATTATTTGAATTTTGAATTGCCATATTAAAGAAAATGCTATAAAATACATTTGTTTGTACACAATGATATTATCACAATCTAATTTAAGCGGAAAAAATCGAGGATGTGTATTATTAATGGTTCATCATTTAAACGGATTAATTAGTCACTATGGTTATATTGGCATCATTTTAGCATTAATAGGTGGAATAATAGGTCTGCCATTACCAGATGAAATTCTTTTAACATACGTAGGTTATAATGTATTTCAAGGTAGAATGTCATATTTACCTTCTCTAGCTTGTGCTTTTATCGGAATCATTTGTGGAATCTCATTAAGTTATTTACTCGGATACATATTTGGTTTACCTTTATTAAAAAAATATGGACCAAAAGTTCATATTACAGAGAAAAAAATTGATATCACAAAAAACTTATTCTCAAAATTTGGACCGTATATTCTTATTATAGGATTTTTTATACCTGGAATCAGACATTTAACTGCTTATTTTGCAGCTATTAATAAATATTCCTTTAGAAAATTTGCGACGTTTGCATTTATTGGAGCAATTCTTTGGGGATTCACTTTTATAACATTAGGAAAAATTTTAGGTGAACAATGGGATAAAGTGGCCACAATTTTTGCAAAGTACAGTTTAGTCATGTTTTCAACTGCCTTATTGATTGCAATTTTATTCTTTTTCCTATTTAGAAAACGATTAACTACAAATTAGAGTAGGCTTTTAGAGTCTTGAGAAATACATATGTGATAACACAAAAAAGACGAGACATAATAGTGTCTCGTCTTCTTTTGATAGATAAGTTGATTGGAGCGAATGTGCGAATGTTACTCGACTCCCGGTGTAAATCTGAAAATCGCAATTAAATTCCAAAGAATCGCAAATAAATAATTATTCATACTCGTTAAGGTATTAAAGCCAAAAATCGTACAATAGTTGATCCTTTCAAATGAAAAACTAGCAAATTTGCTCTAATTCGATTAAAAATTGGATAAAAAGCTGCTAATTATCTTTAAAATAAAGTTCAAATCATATAAAAATCAATGGCACTAATGAGATACCCCTCTCATTAGTAGATTCTATATATTAGTTATGTTTAAAATTAAAAAGAGGGCGCCTATTTGTCAGTTAATCTGACAGATAAGACAGCCCTTTTTTTACTTAATTATTTTGCAACTTCTTCTACAATTGCAATGACCATTTCAGCAGTTTTTACTAACTCTTTGATTGGCATTCTTTCATTTGTAGTGTGGATTTCTTCATAACCGATTGCTAAGTTTACGATTGGGAAACCGTGACCTGCGAATACGTTCGCATCAGATCCTCCACCACTTTGTTGTAATGCAGGAGTACGTCCAATTTTTTCTGCTGCACGTTTTGCAACTTCAACAACGTGGTCTCCTTCACCAAATTTAAATCCTGGGTACATAATTTGTACTTCTACTTCAGCACGTCCACCCATTTCAGTAGCTGCTTCTTCAAAGGCAGCTTTCATTTTAGCTACTTGAGCTTCCATTTTTTCACCGATTAATGAACGAGCTTCAGCTAAAATATTCACTTGATCGCATACGATATTTGTTGCACTACCACCTTCGAAACGTCCGATATTAGCAGTCGTTTCTTCGTCGATTCGACCAAGTGGCATTCTTGCAATTGCTTTAGAAGCAATCGTAATCGCTGAAACGCCTTTTTCAGGTGCAACACCTGCATGTGCAGTTTTACCATAAATTGTAGCAATTACTTTAGCTTGAGTTGGAGCTGCTACGATAATGTTACCTACTTCTTCATCGCTATCTAATGCATATCCAAATTTAGTAGTGATTAATTTTGGATCCATTGCTTTAGCACCATGTAATCCAGATTCTTCACCAACTGAGATAATGAATTGGATTTCACCATGCTCAATATTTTGTTCTTTAATGATTTTTGCAGCTTCTAAAAATGCTGCGATACCAGCTTTATCATCTGCACCTAGAATTGTAGTTCCATCAGTAACGATGTATCCATCTTTGATTGATGGTTTGATTCCTTTACCTGGAGTTACTGTATCCATATGACAAGAGAAGAAAATACCGTCAACGCCTTCTTTAGTAGCAGGAATTGTAGCAACAATATTTCCAGCACCGTGACCTGTAACACCCATCGTGTCGTCTTCAAAAACATTCATTCCAAGAGCTTCTAATTTTTGTTTTAAAACCTTTGCAATTTCAGCTTCAAACTTAGTTTCAGAGTCTACTTGTACTAATTCTAAAAATTCATCGACTATACGTTGTTCATTAATCATTTCTGTCATGCCTCCAAATTGTATATGTAAAAAAATGTCTACAAAGGTATATTACCATGTTTTTTAGCTGGGCGCTTTTCATTTTTGTTTTTTAATACTTCTAAAGATTGAATAAGCTTTTTTCTAGTCATTCTTGGATCAATAACATCATCAACTAGACCATATTTTGCAGCAACGTAAGGATTAGAAAATTTCTCTTTATATTGATCCATCCATTCAGATCTTAACTCATCTGGACGATTACTTTGAGAGATTTCTTTTCCGTATAAGATATTTACAGCACCTGCAGCACCCATTACAGCGATTTCAGCGTTTGGCCATGCAAATACTAAATCCGCTCCAATCGATTTACTATTTAATGCAACATAAGCTCCACCAAATGCTTTTCTCGTAATGACTGTAACTTTTGGAACTGTTGCCTCAGAGTACGCATATAAAAGCTTAGCACCATGCCTTATTATACCTCCATGCTCCTGTTTTACACCAGGAAAAAACCCCGTCACATCAACAAACGTGATGATTGGTATATTAAAACTATCACAAAAACGAATAAATCTTGCCCCTTTATCAGCTGAATGTAAATCTAGACCTCCAGCCATAAATTTAGGTTGATTACAAACTAGTCCTACTACTTCACCATTTAATCTAGCAAATCCCACAACTAAGTTTTTAGCGAAATATTTTTGAACCTCAAATAAGGAATCATCATCTACAATCATTTCTACTATTTTTTTAACATCATAAGGTCGACTACTTTCATCAGGTATAAGCTCCATTAAATCATCAAGATCTTTTTCAGTTTTCATTTTAGTAGGTGCTTTTTCTTCCCAGTGAGCCGGTAAATACTCTATTAAATTTCGAACGATTTTAAGAGCTTCTTCTTCCGATTCAGCTTGGAAATGGGCATTCCCACTGATCTCATTATGGACTTTAGCTCCACCTAAATCCTCTGCTGAGATTTTTTCACCTGTTACACTTTCAATTACCTTAGGACCAGTAATAAACATTTGGCTAGTACCATTAACCATTATAACGAAGTCTGTAATTGCTGGAGAATAGACAGCACCACCTGCACAAGGCCCCATAATAACCGAAATTTGTGGTACTACCCCAGAATAAATCGTATTTCGATAAAACACATGTCCATAACCATCTAAAGAAAGGACACCTTCTTGGATTCTCGCACCACCTGAATCATTTAATCCAATAATCGGAGCCTTACACTGTACTGCCATGTCCATTAATTGACTTATTTTTTTCGCATGCATTTCACCTAATGCACCACCGAACACGGTAAAATCTTGTGAAAAGACAAAGACCGTTCGATCGTTAATTTTTCCGTAACCTGTGACCACTCCATCACATGCACCATTTTGTTCATCCATTCCAAAATCTGAACAACGGTGCTGGACGAAACTAAATAACTCAACAAAACTACCTTCATCTAATAGCATGTCTATTCTTTCTCGTGCTGTAAACTTTCCACGTTCATGTTGTTTCTCAATCCGTTCAAATCCTCCGCCTTGCTCTATTTCAGATTTCTTTTCATATAGTTTATATAAATCATCATACTTGCTCATTAAACTCCCCCCTTTTTTGAACAATTTCGATTAATACTCCGAATTGTTTAGGGTGTATAAAGGCAACTTTTGAACCTTCACTCCCATTACGTGGTGAGTGATGGATTAAATTGAATTGTCGTTTTTTTAGTTCTAATAATGATTTTTCGATGTCATCTACTTTAAAAGCAATATGATGCAACCCTTCCCCTTTTTTTTCAATATATTTATGTACAGGATTCGTAGATGAAAGTGGTTGGATTAATTCAATATTAATTTTATTTGTTTTAAAAAACGCGACTTCTACACCTTGGTCATCCACTATTTCACGGTATGAATATGATAAACCTAAATCACCCTCATACTTTTTAATACTCTCGTTTAAATTTTTTACACAGATTGCCATATGATCTATATTTGTGAACATTTTTTTGCCCTCTCCTTCAAATCAATGCTTTTTTTAGAAACATATGAGATTTTTTATGTACTGTAATCTGTTCAAAAGTACATAAGCTATTATTTAAATAATATTCAAGAAAGTGGACAAACATGATTAAAACCGTAGCGATAACAATGCAGATGTAATATTGAAACCTAGAACACCGATCAGATTCTGCTCCTTTAAAGAGGAAAAAAAATACCATGATTTAAGCAAAAAACCAAAATTTAAAGTATGCAAAAAAAGTTCGACGGCATTCTTCTCACTTTTCTCTTTTATTACAACAATATGTCTACTTAACAATCGAGAGGTTAAATAGACACGATATAAAAGACTTATTTTTTCAAAAAAAAGTGCAATTAATGCAGTTTTTTGTAGTTTGTAAACTTACTAGATTACATGATACTATTACCACGTTATCACTATTTGTTAACTAGGGAGGAATTTAAGTGAACAAAAAAGTTTTGGCAGTTGGGTTATCTTTAGGTTTAGCAGCAAGTAGTTTTTCAGTAACAAATACATATGCTGCACCAAAAAATGTGTTATCTAGCTACAAGTATAATGAATCTGTAGGATCTCCTGAATTTGTTTCAGGTCAGCTGACAAAGTCATCAACTCAAAGTCCCGAGGGCATTGTACATGGTTATCTCAATGCTAACAAAGATAAATTCAAACTCGATTCAAAATCCTCAGAAGAATCATTCATCATCAAGTCTAGCAATAAAGATATGTTAGGCACCGCTCTTAGACTGCAACAAGTATATAATGGTGTACCCGTTTGGGGTTCTACTCAAACAGCATTAGTTGCAGACGATGGTGTTCTAACAGTTTTCTCTGGTACGGTAGCTCCTAATCTAGATACGAAAAAAGGACTTAAATCTGAAAAGAAAGTAAATGCCAACAAATCAATTAAAATTGCAGAAGCCGATCTTGGTTATACTCCTACATATGAAAAAGACCCTACAGCTGATCTAGTAGTTTATACAAATGGTGATGAAGCTACTTACGCTTACCTTGTAAACTTAAACTTCCTTTCTCCTAAACCTGGTAACTTTAATTATTTCATTGATGCATCAACAGGAAAAATATTAAATAGCTATAATAATTTAGATGAAGCAGATAGTAGTGCCCCTGCTGCAAAACCGGGCGGTACAGCGAGTAGTACGAATACAACTGGAACAGGAGTTGGCGTGCTTGGTGATTCAAAAACACTAAACATGACCTTATCAGGTTCATCTTATTATTTACAAGATAATACTAGAGCCTCAGGTGGTATTTTCACTTATGATGCGGCTAACAAAACACGTCTTGCAGGTACACTTTGGACGAGTCCAGATAACCTTCTAAATAGTACTTATGATGCCGCTGCAGTTGATGCACATTATTTTGCTGGATTAACATTTGATTATTATAAAAATGTTTTTGGACGTAATTCCTATGATACTAAAGGCGGTGCACTAAAATCGAGTGTCCATTATGGCCGTAATTACAACAATGCGTTTTGGAACGGTACGCAAATGGTTTATGGCGATGGTGATGGTACAACATTTATTCCATTATCAGGTGGTATTGACGTAGTAGCACATGAGTTAACTCATGCAGTAACAGAAAAGAGCTCAAATTTAACTTATCAGAATGAATCTGGTGCATTAAACGAAGCAATTTCTGATATTTTTGGTACATTAATAGAGTTCTATAATAATAAAAACCCTGATTACGAGATTGGTGAAGATATTTATACGCCAAAAATTGCAGGTGATGCACTTCGTTCGATGAGTGATCCAACTAAATATGGAGATCCAGACAACTATTCAAAACGTTACACTGGAACATCTGACAATGGAGGAGTTCATACAAATAGCGGTATTATTAATAAAGCTGCATATTTAATTGCTAAAGGTGGAACTGCATACGGCGTGACTGTTACAGGAATCGGAAATGATAAACTAGCTCAAATTTTCTATCGTGCAAATACTGTTTACTTAACAGCTTCCTCTACTTTCAGCCAAGCACGTGCAGCATGTGTTAAAGCAGCTTCTGACCTTTACGGTACAAGCTCCGCTGAAGTAACTACAGTAAACAAAGCATTTGATGCGGTTGGAATTAAGTAAAATTCCAAGTAAAAACAGGGATGTCTCGTAAGCTATAAATGCTTATGAGACCTTTTTATTTGAATAAATGTGTGATTTTCGTTGATATATTGCTAATACTGTAAAAATAATCATACTTATGCTAAAATAGGACAACACTTGTATTATTCTTATAATGATTAATAAATAGTAATTCTTTAATATAAGGTGGTAATCACATGAGAAAAAAAACACAAAAAGTAGTCGTTATGATTATGTTAATTTCAATGCTTGCTACTACTTTACTTGCAGGTATCGCTGCTATGTTATAAAAGAAAAAAGAATATGTAAAATGAGGATTCATCATCAAGATCTTGAGATTTTGATGGTGGATCCTCTTTATTATCTGATCGCACCTTGTTCACGAGCTAGTTGTTCAAATGAATTTGTTGATGTTGTGATTAATACTTTCGTTCCATATGGGATTTTATCAAAAAGTTCATTCACATCATTTGTGTACATTCTTACACAACCATTTGATATATATTTACCAATTGTTGAAGGGTCATTATTTCCATGAATACCATAAATCGAACCATCTGTACCTAATGCGTCAAAACCAATCCATCTAGTTCCTAGAGGATTTTTAGGATCGCCTCCTGGAATATTCTTTTTGCGCCAATATGGATTTTTGGCTTTATAAGTAATATTAAAAATACCTTCAGGAGTTAAATCTGCTGTTTTTCCGGTAGCAATTCGATAGATCCTTAGGACTTTACCATCTTCTATATATGCTAAATTATTAACTTCTTTGTTAATGATAATAAATGGTTCGCCTACCCTCGGGTTTTGGCCAAGTGGCCATACTGGACCAATTACTAAAAGTAGTGATAGAACTAGTTTAAGCAAATAAAGCAACTCCTTTTTAATTTCACTTAACGTATTTTCCCTTAAACTTTGATTTCATAATCAAAAAACTTTCCATTTCATTAATGATTGTTAAAACCGCTGCTCTTGTTTCAAAATCATCAGATGTTTGTGGGAGTGGCATTTCACGAAACATATGATAGATTTCTTCTAACTGATGTAAGCATATAACGCCACTTATAATTGGATTGATTGAAAAACTTAAGTCATTAAAAAACTTGGATAAAATATGAGATTGTTCGTTACTCACTTTAATGTCACAAACCGTGTCAATAATACGGTGAATAATTTCAAGTTGCCTCTCTCTTAATAAAAAGTATTCATAATCTTCATCATTCGAAGATTTAAAATAATGATTATCGATTTCTAATTTAGAAATTCTTTTCGCTTCTTGAAGCAATTTTACTGTTTCATCATATTCTTCTAAAAAACACTTATTAGCTGGTTCTTTTAAAAAAATAGAAATCTTCTCAAAAATAAAACAAAATTTAGAATCTATTTGTACTTTATAGTTTTTTATTTGATCATCTAAACTAGGCATATATAAATTGCAAAGTAAAGCTACACCAATTCCTATTACAATTACAGTTATTTCATCTACTATGATCGGAACTGTAATTTTTTTAAGACCATATAGATGTAGCATGATCACCGTACTAGAAATGACTCCTTCTTGAATTTTAAGTTTTACTAAGCTTGGAATAAAAAATAAAAGTAATAATCCAATTGCAAAAGGTGTATAGCCAAAAATATGAAAGAAAAAAATACAAAAAAGTATGATTAGTAAGCATGCAGCGAACCTTCTTAATGCTGTATCTAATGAACGCTTTTTGGTTGTTTGTATACATAATATTGTTAATGTTCCAGCAGACGCGTAAAAATGAACTCCCACCGATTGTGCAATAAAAATTGCTACCGCACTCCCTAACGCTGTTTTAACAATCCTTGAACCAATTCTATACATAATATCACCTATTATTTATGTTCTACTTTATGAGCTATTTGATTCATTTAATAGGTTAAAGTTAAGAAAAGATAAAAATATGATCAAGATTGATAAAAACAACGTTGCCTAAGCTCCATTAAAGCGTACGTTCAATCTTTACGATAATAGGGCACATTCTCAAATATATCTAATGAAAATTTCATCTCATATTTACGCTTAATAATAAATAGATTGGTAAAAATATCATTATTCTAATAAAAGGTGTGAATTTATGAGTTCAAAATATTGCCATGAGTCACGGTCAGCTTTAACTGTTCGAGTTTTCCCTACTGACTTAAACAATCACCAAACTTTATTTGGTGGAAAAATTCTTGCTGACATGGATATGACTGCTTCAATTACTGCTTCTAAACATTCAAGATTGAAATGTGTTACTGCTTCGATTGACCATGTAGACTTCTTACATCCTGTTACAGAAGAGGATTGTATCTCTTATGAATCCTTTGTCGTAGTTACAGGAACATCATCTATGGTCATTTTCGTAAAAGCGATTGCAGAGAACTTGATTACAGGCAATCGCCGAGTTGCAGCTACTTCATTTTTAACATTTGTTGGAATGAAAGATAATAAAACGGTACCAGTTCCAACTATCATTCTTGAAACTGAAGAAGAACGAGAACTTGCTGAAATAGCAAAAGCAAGAATCGAAAATCGTAAAAATAATAAATTAATCAGTAAAAACATTGAAACAATTATCTCTACAAAACCTTTAAAATTAAAACAAAGTGATGAGTAAATTAATTTGTTTCCTAAATAAAAAAGAAACTGAGGAATTTTCTTCAGTTTCTTTTTTTCTAATTATGATTAATGCGTAGAAATACCAGATACACCATGGCCGGTATTAGACTTCACAAGAATTTCATCAAATTTAGCTTCATTTTCTTTTTTACTTGAAAGAACTGTACCTAAATATGCAGCTATGAATCCTAAAGGAATCGATATAATCCCTGGATTCGTTAAATTTATTAATGGATCTCCAACAAAAATGGCTTTTCCTTCAATTGGACTCCAAATATTTGGACTTATTGCTACTAGTATGATGGCAGATATTAATCCCGTTAACATACCAGTAATTGCGCCCGTCGTATTAAAACGTTTCCAATAGATTGTAAAGAGTATGACTGGTAAGTTCGCACTTGCAGCAACAGCAAATGCTAAAGATACTAAAAAGGCAACATTTAATGTTTGTGCAAATATTGCAAGTAAGATTGAGATTAAAGCAACACCAATCGAGGCATATCTAGCCATTGAAACTTGCTCTTTTTCAGTTGCTTTACCTTGTTTTAAAATTTCATTGTAAAAATCATGTGCAAAAGCAGATGCAGCAGTTAGTACAAGACCTGCTACTACTGCAAGAATAGTTGCAAATGCTACAGCTGAAACAAAAGCAAATAAAAAGTTACCACCTAATACTTCAGCTAAAAGTGGCGCCGCCATATTTCCTGCTGGATTTGCTTTTATAATCTCAGAATTTCCAACAAATGCAGCTGCCCCAAATCCAAGGAAAATCGTCATAATATAAAACGCTCCGATTAACCAAGTTGCATATACGACTGATTTTCGTGCCGTTTTCGCATCACGGACTGTAAAGAAACGGACCAGTATATGAGGTAATCCAGCTGTTCCAAGAACAAGTGCTAAATTAAGTGAAATTGTGTCTAATCCATTTGTGTATTTTACACCTGGATTTAAAAATGAGTCCTTTAGTGGAGTTGCAGTTCTCATTTGGCTAAACATTTCGTTAATGTTGAAATTAAATTTAGCAAATACGATGATTGAAATAACTAATGTTCCAAGCATAAGAAGTATTGCCTTTACAATTTGAACCCAACTAGTAGCCCTCATACCTCCAAATATTACATAAACAGTCATTAATATACCTACTATTAAAACAGCAGTCGTATAATCAATTCCTAGTAATAATTTAATCAGTGCACCAGCACCAACTAGTTGTGCAATCATATAAAAGATTGAAATTGTCATTGTGTTTAACGCGGCTACCCCTCTTACTTTTCTTTGATCAAATCGCGCTGCTATCATATCTGCTAACGTATATTTACCAAGATTTCGTAAAGGCTCAGCTACTAAATATAAAACAACTAAATATGCAACTAAAAATCCGATGCTATAAAAAAATCCATCAAATCCAGTTAAAGCGATCGCACCTGCAATTCCTAAAAAGGATGCCGCTGACATATAGTCTCCTGCAATTGCAAATCCATTTTGCCATCCAGTTAACCCACCGCCGGCTGTATAGAAATCTTTCGCGTCTTTTGTTTTTTTAGAAGCGAAATATGTAATAACTAGCGTTCCAAGTACGATAATTAAAAATAAAGTAAATGCCGTCGTATTCAAATTTCCTCCCCTCCTTTATTTAACTTTTCCAATACTCGATCTGCCATTTTGTCAAAGGATGCAGCTTTCTTACTGTACATCATACATAGTACCCATGTCATAACAAATTGAGCGAATGCAAATATCCACGCCCATGTGACCTCCCCAATTGCTTTTGTATTCAGTGCTTTAGAATAAGAAGTCATTAAAGGTAATGCAATGTAAAAACAAAAAAAGAATAAAGACATTGGTAGGATAAACTTTCTTTTTGCTTTCAGTAACTGTTTAAACTCATGAGATTTTGCAACTTCCGAGTATTTGCTTTCACTCATACTCGTACTAGAGTTTTGGTCCAATTCCATCATCATACTCCCCTTTCAAGTTTTTATTTCTTGAAAAATTTGAAAATATTATTGCTAAAAATAAATGAAAGAATATTCAGAAACTAAGATAATTGTATTTCATTTAGAAACACTTTAATAAATGTTTTCGATAGACAAGAATTAACAAGTTCTAATTTTTAAATTATTTTTTGTAGAATTAAAACTCAAGATCAACTTGAAATACAAAAAACTTCCGCTGACTTACAAACTGAAAACATAATTAGACAAGTTAAAACCAAATCAAAGAATTTTTTGTCAATAAAAAAATCCCTCTTTTCAACTGAAAAGTAGGGATTCTTCATATTATAAGTGATTAAATGTCTTATAAAACCTTCTCTAAGAATAACTTTGCACGATTTGTTTTAGGTTTTGTAAATAATTCGATTGGCGTTGCATCTTCAACTAGATTTCCTTCGTCCAGGAATAGAATTCGATCTGCAACTTCCTTTGCAAAACCCATTTCATGTGTAACGATGACCATTGTCATACCAGTATGAGCTAATGATTTCATTACTTCAAGTACTTCTTTTACCATCTCTGGATCTAAAGCTGATGTTGGTTCATCAAATAGCATTACTTTAGGTTCCATTGCAAGTGCTCTTGCTATAGCTACACGTTGTTTTTGACCACCTGAAAGTTTAGGAGGATATACGTTTGCTTTTTCAAGAAGACCAACTTTTTCAAGTAGAGCCTTCGCATTTTCTTCTGCTTTAGCCTTACTCATACCTTTTACATTAATCGGAGCATACGTAATATTTTCTAGAACTGTCATATGTGGGAACAAATGAAAATGCTGGAATACCATACCTACTTCTTCACGAATTTTCATTATATTACTTTTAGGATTTGTAATTTCAATATCATCCATCCAAATTTCACCATTTGAAGGAGTTTCTAATAAATTCATACAACGTAAAAATGTAGACTTTCCAGAACCAGATGGGCCAATTACAGCAACAACAGATCCTTGCTCAATTATAGTTGTTATTCCTTTTAATACATGAACATTTCCAAAGCTTTTATTTAAATTAGTAATTCTAATCATTTGTACGCATTCTCCTTTCAACAGATTTACCTAGAAGTGATAAAATCATAATGATAATGTAATAGATTGCAGCTACAAAAATAAGTGGCTCCATAAATGAGTAAGTCTCTCCACCTACTAAGAAAGCTCTTCTCATTAAATCAGATGCACCAATTACTGTTACCATTGCTGATTCCTTAGTTAACGTAATAAACTCATTCATCAAAGCTGGTAAAATATTTTTAAATGCTTGAGGTAAAATAATTTTTGACATCATTTTACGATAAGGGATCCCTAAAGCTGATGCAGCTTCTTGTTGACCTTTATCTACTGCTAGTATACCTGCACGGATGATCTCTGATACATAAGCTCCTGAATTCAATCCAAAGGCCAATACGGCTGCTGGAAACTTTTCGATATCGACACCAATTAATTGTGGTAAACCATAATAAATAATCATTAATTGCAAAACCATCGGTGTTCCACGAAAAATTGATGTATAAAAATCTGCTATTACAACTAGCCATTTTGCACGGCTAATTTTCATTAATGCAAGTAATATTGCTAAAACAAGACCTAATAAAATTGAACAAACAACTACTAGAAGTGTTAATTTTAATCCGGCCAATATATATGGAATTGAAGGGACAATTTGAGAAAAATCTAAGTTCATATTGTAGTACTCCTTTACTATTTGTCTTTTAAATTGCCAAGTTTATTCGACAAAGTCTGTTTAGATAAAGAGCACTGGTTTAGAAACCAATGCCCTTTGTTTCATATAATTCATATCCAATGGATTGCTCATATTCAGTTAATGCTTCATCTAAGATTGCTAACCCATCATCGATTTGATTCTTCGTAACTGTTAATGGTGGAATCATTCGAATGACTTCACTGTTGTTACCACAGAAATAGAATAAAACACCTTTTTCCAAAGCCAGATCAAGAATTTTAAATAATCCATCACCGTCTGGTTCTTTTGTAGCGGGATTAATGATTTCAATGCCGATCATTAACCCAATTGAGCGAATGCTTCCAATTACCGGATGCTTTTCTTTTAATGCATTCAGTTTTTCTACAGCGTAAGCTCCAACTTCTTTCGTATTTTCTAAAAGCTTTTCTTCTTTAATAATTTCTAAAACAGCCAGTGCAGCTGAACAAGCTATTGGATTTCCTCCAAATGTTGTTCCATGACTACCTAGTGGCCACTGTTTCATTAGTTCATTTGATGCTACAGTCGCACTTAAAGGAATACCATTTGCAATCCCTTTTGCAATTGCCATAATATCTGGCGTTACATCAAAAGTATGTGCAGCAAACCAATCTCCTGTACGACCAAATCCAGTTTGAACTTCATCAAAAATTAGTAAAATATTATTTTTATCACAGATTTCTCGTATTTTCTTTAACCATGCTTTAGGTGGTACTATATATCCACCTTCACCTAGAACTGGCTCTACAATAACTGCAGCTACTTCTTCTGGTGTTACTTGATGATTAAATAAACGTTTAAAATCTTTTTCTAATTGTTCTACTACATATTGTTCTTCATCATAACCTTCAGGGCATTCTGAAACATTTGCATACGGTATTTGATAAGAGCCTGTTGGTTGTAAAAATTTTCGATACTTACTTTTTGATGTCGTAACGCTTAATGCTCCCATAGAACGGCCATGGAAACAACCAATAAATGAAACAATATATGGACGTTTAGTAGCATGTTTAGCTAGCTTAATAGCACCTTCAATTGCTTCAGTTCCACTATTACCAAAAAAGAAAGTATCTAAGTTACCAGGAAGAATTTCAGCCAACTCATCTGCTAGCTTTAAAATCG
Organism: Bacillus sp. FJAT-25509; assembly: GCF_001420605.1. Classification (GTDB taxonomy): domain Bacteria; phylum Bacillota; class Bacilli; order Bacillales; family Bacillaceae_G; genus Gottfriedia. The sequence goes on along the minus strand of NZ_LJIZ01000032.1, from coordinate 180,011 downwards.
ATTCGTAAATAATAACACCCGACGGACCATGAGCTAAAGAGTCAGCACCATCTTTAATTGCCTGTACTACTTTTGGATGACGATGTCCAACATTTGTAGTAGCAATTCCAGATGTAAAGTCTAAGTACTCCTTACCATCTACACCATAGTAGTAACAGCCTTCTTCCTTTACAACCGGTAAGTTAGGATGATCCTTTGCCATGCTTGGCGCAAGACGTAAAGGCATTTTTTCTAATAAGTGACTCCAATCTCTCTCCATCAATAATTCCTCCCCTGATTACAACAAAACTTATCATTTTTTATATCTTCTGCCATACCCTATAGCTTTATCTTTTAATCTATTAAAAACTTACGTATTACTTCAATTCTCCGAACCATTTTTTAACTAATTTATCAATAGTTCCATCTTCTTTTAATTCTTTTAGTGCTTTATCAAATTTAGGTGTTAATTTACTACCTTTTGGAAGAGCTACTGCTGATCCAGATGTTTCAAAGAATTCTTGCATTAATTCACCTTGCATTTCAGGTAATTTATTTAAATAGCCACTTGCTACAGATTGTTCGATAACAACAGCATCAAATCTTCCAGCTTTTAATTCTTCTACCATCTCAGGGATTCGGTTACGGTTTTCAACTTTAAATCCAACTTTTTTAGAAACATCAATTGCTTTTGTTTCTTGAATTGAACCAGCTTGTACACCGACTGTTTTTCCTTTTAAATCTTTAACACTTTTAATGTTTGAATCTTTATTTACAACTATTTCATTTTGATCAGTGAAATATGGTTGAGTGAAATCTGCATTTTTCGCACGCTCAGGTGTCTTTTTCATACCTGCCATAATAAAATCTACTTTATCTGCATTCATCGCAGTAATTAATGAATTAAAATCAATGTCTTTTACTTTAATAGTGTAACCAGTTTTTTTACCAAGCGCTTTAGCTAAATCAACATCAAACCCGACTATTTTATCATCTTTTGTGTCAATAAATTCATAAGGCTTATAATCCGCACTTGTTCCTAAGATTAAGGTTTTATCATCTGACTTGTTACAAGCAGATAACATTCCAATTGATAATGCTGATGCAGCTAAAACTCCGACTAATTTTTTCATTAATGCTTCCCCCTAATTTTTTAAAAATTCAAACTTATTATTTATATTATCTTTTTAGTATTCTATTAAACAACCATTTTTTTCGAATGAATAATTATTCCACAAAATGAATTTTAACACATACTAATAAATATGCAACTATATTTTTCAGGTTTTCGACAAAAAAATTAGATACAGCCTAATTTTACAAGGATATTATTTAAAAAATTTTTTCATTAATATTCACTACATTTATATATTTATTCATCTAGGTGAATGACAGAGTTGTTATCAAACTTTTCAAACCTTTCAAAAAGTTTTCGACAAATCTCGCATATTACTACATTTTAAATTACCAAAAACATAAATTCCCCCAAATTTAAGCGTTTTCATGCTTATTCATAAAAAAAATACCATTATGGAAATGGTATTTTCATAAAAATGATTACATTATTCATTTATAAATTATTTTATTATACTAAAACTTCCTCTTCTATTACTACATTAACAACCTTATTCTCCTTATAATAAAAGGAATAATGATGATTCCGCTCGTTTTTTAATAGTATAGGAAGAAAATATGGAATACACTCTCCTACTCCTTGATTTTTTTCATCTATTACCCAATCTATTTTTTTCCAATCTAAAATTCCTTCATCTGTTTTTAAAGGCGTATCATATTTTAGGTTATTAGAAACCTCGGCCAGAAATACATACATACCTCCGAAATCCACATCTTCTTCATGCCAGGTCACTTTCCCTTTATAAGTAATATCTTTCAACTCAATATGTATTCCAGTTTCTTCTGCAATCTCTCTTTGCACTGATCTTTCGATTGTTTCCCCATTTTCTATTTTTCCACCAACACCATTCCAAATTCCCATTGTAGGAGCATTTATACGATTTAACATTAATAGTTCATCATTTCGTTTGATAAAGCATAAAGTATATTTCACAAATTCCCACTTACCTTTCAAGCATATTAGTATATTTTATCTCTATTAATTATGGCATAATTTGCTATTTATTTGTTTGTAAAACAACTTTACTAATTTTTTAGAATATTTTAAAATTTAAATAATATATTAGTACTACAAAGGAGAGGTGTGTTGTGGATCAATCAAATATTATCGATTTAAACCAATATAGAAAATCCAAAAAACATAAACTAGAATCTTTCGCTTTTCGAGTAAAATATGACGAAACAGCATATAAGGATGCATTAATGCTATTAATTTTTACATGCTCCTTAGCTGCATTATCTTTCTTTTTTATTTTTTATTTTATTTACAAACTATCCATTAATTAGAACGGTTCATTTCATTTCAGTTTACATAATAATATTATTATGCACAAAAAAAGTACAAAAATTTATGGAATTTCCCCCATAAATTTTTGTACTTTTTTATTTAAATTTCTTCACAAAATTGATCGAAGTAATTTTGAAGTTTTTGAATAACTTGCATTGGATCATGGCCTTCGATTTCATGTCGCTCAACCATCGCAACAAGCTCACCATCTTTTAAAAGTGCAAACGATGGAGAAGATGGTGCTTTACCTGTAAAATATTCACGTGCTCTCGCAGTAGCTTCTTTATCTTGCCCTGCAAACACAGTTACTAATTGGTCTGGTCTTGCATCATAGTGCACTGAATGTGCTGCTGCAGGACGCGCAATACCACCAGCACAACCACATACTGAGTTTACCATTACAAGTGTAGTGCCTTTCTTTTCTAGTGCTTGCTCGACGTCCTCAGGTGTTTTTAACTCTGCATAACCAGCCGCTACGATTTCTTGACGTGCAGTATGGACAACATCATTCATAAAAAAATTAAAATTCATATTCATTTCATCTACTCCTTACATGCTCTTTTTTTCATCTTACCAATTAAGCGGCTATTAATTCAAGCTTTTGAACCTGTTAGTTTTATTATTTCAAATGAATCTTTTTAACGCATTAATTAATCATTCACTAACTCTACGATTACATTCGGCAAATGAGCTAAAGTAGATATGGCGTATTGGTAATCTTCATTTAATTCTTCAACAACTCTTATTACGGTTACGAATGGATTTTTTATGACAAACTGATCAATCTTTTCCACATTTCCTGCAATAAATAAAACTTTTGCATCAATCTTATTTTTTAATCCGACTGAATGTAACGTGGATAATACATTTTTCATTAGTTCTTCTTCTTGCTCACTAGCACCTTCTAATATTATACAGTCCCAACTTAATAACTTAAACTGATCAAAAAGAAGTTCGTCCATATCTCTCCCTCCATATCGTTTGTTTATACAAATATATGAGGAAATGAACGAAAGCATACTTTTTTAGTATCTAATGAAAAAACTCTAATAATTAAGCTTCACCAATACCGAACGAAAATACTAATAAGAAGAAAAAAATAAATGTGACAACATTTAAGACGACGCCAAGAATAATATTTGTAAGTTTTTTTGAGAGGAATGCAAAAATTACCCCTGTTATTGATAAGATTAAAAAGCATAAAAGGAATATGCCTAGTTGTTGAGTGTGATCATGGATAAAAAGAGCTATAACTATACTGATACCAACCATCATTAAAGAAAGCCTACCATATTTATTCAAAATAACTCCCCATCCTCGCTATTTTTATTCTTACTTTAAATGTATCACAATTAGTTACTGGAAATGAATGGAAAAAATATTTATTCTAACAAAAAAAGAACGCTTATTTGCGTTCTTTTAAGAATTAACCGTTAATTTTGTATCCGATTCAACCTTGACTGCATTTCTTTTTTGAAAAAGTCGATTTACAAAATACATCATTGGAAAACTTATAAAAGCGATTGCGCTAATAATAACAAAACCACGGCCGCCATTTTCATATCCGAAGTAAGCTAATAAACTTCCACCAAGCGCTGGCCCGAAAACGAAGCCAAGCTTTGAGAATCCCATTGCCCCAAAATAAGTACCCTTTAATTCTTCAGGAGCAAGCTGATCGACAAATACATCTGTAAATGTAAATGCAAATATTTCTCCTACAGTTAACACAATCATTACGATTGCTAATAAGAAAAAGTTAGTAAATAACCCAAATCCAGCAACCGCTAAACTAACAATCACATTTCCAATCATCATAGATACAGTAGGTGAAAAATTCTTCATTCTACTTACAATTGGGAATTGAAGTATTACTACAGTTACTGCATTGATTGTTGTTAAATACGCATACAGTTTAACTCCATTATGAAACTGTGGTGCATTCGCGAAATATTGAGACATTGTTGAAAAGCTTTGTGAATAACCAAGCCCATAAAAACAGATTGTTAGAATTGTTAAAGCAAAGATGATATCCTTACGTAAAATTGAAAACGACGCCTTCATCGTAACTTTGTTAGTTGTTGAAGCAGACTTTCCTTCTCCAATTTTATATTTTGATAACATAAATAATAATGTTAAACCATAAAAAAAGTACACAATTCCAGATAATACAAATGGCAATGTACTTTTAGAGCTTCCTAGATATAAACCAACTAAAGGACCTACTGCAACTCCAACATTAATCGCAGCATAGCGCAAATTAAAGACTAACAGTTTTGATTTTTCGTCGGTTAAATCAGAAAGTAATGCTCTTGAAGAAGGTTCGAAAAATGATGAACAAATATTTAAGATCGAGTTCAGCACGAAAAACCAGACGAAAGAATTTCCTAGTCCAAAACCAACTAATGTAATAGACCATAAGAAAATACTCGATAATAAAATAGTTTTTCTTCCAATACGATCAGAAAGAGTTCCTCCAATAAAACTGAAAAGTACCCCTAAAAAAGATGAAACTGTTAACATGAGCCCAACCATTGCAGGTGAGATATGTTTAACTGAAGTTAAATAAATAGCTAAAAACGGCATACTTACTGTGCTAGCAAACCTAACGAATAAAGTTCCTATAACGATATTCCAAGCAACAGGATGTACGGCAGATAAATTTTTAAACATCTTATCCCCCCCTATTTCTCTAAGATGTCACATATTTGTAAATTATCTTACAAATGTTACAGTTTGTAAAGGTTTTAGTTCAGGGACCTAAAAGTGAACTGGAGGTTGCGTAAAAGACTTAGGAAAGGGGGGAAAGCTTCTAATATAGCCAATGCTAAAGTTATTTTAGGAAATGGTATTGCATGGAGACATAAGGGCTATAGAGAAGAGGAATGACATCCTATTCCCTATTGTTTTTCGTATCACGATAAAGATTGTCTTTTAATATAGCCATGAATCGGTTTTTACTATTATCAATCACTTCGAAGCCGAATTTGCGGTATAAGTTGTGAGCATCTCTTGTACCAAGCATGAATGTTCGTACAGTTGAGAGTTTGTCATAACTCATGATTTGTTCCATTAGCCATTTTGATAAGCCTTGTTTACGATATTCTGGGAGAATAAATACGTCTGCTAAATAGGCAAATGTGACGCCATCTGAAACTACTCTAGCGAAGCCTACTTGTGTTGGTTCATTTTCTCCTGGACTCCCCTTGTAAACACCAAAACAGAAAGATCCTTTGATAAATCGCTCAATGTACTCATAAGGAATTTCATTTGCCCAATATGAATCTTTGTCTAAAAAATGATAAATAACTTCTCTGTTTAATAATTCTTTATTAGTTGATATGTAATAGCCGTTTTGTTCAACTAGCATAATGCCCACCCCTTTTTTAATAAAATACAGAATTTTATAATTATTTAATTTTATCACAGGTCATTACAAAAGGGCATTTTATAAATTCAGGAAAGAGGAAACAAATATATCCTTTTTTTATTACCTTTGCATGGTTGAGGGGTATCTCGGTGGCGTTTTTCATTATGCGTGATTTTATATGTCTATTTTCACTACCTCAGCAACAAATCTATTTTTAAACATAAAAAAAAGAGGTTGCCACCTTAAGACAACCTCTTTCGTTTAAGAATTAATATACGTTCGTATTTTCTTTTGTTGTATTTTCTAGGATTTCTTTTACTCTTCCTAAGAATTTACCACAAATGAATCCGTCAAGTACACGGTGATCAAGTGATAAGCACAGGTTAACCATATCACGAACGCCAATCATACCGTTTACTACAGCTGGACGTTTTACGATGCTTTCAATTTGTAAAATTGCAGCTTGTGGGTAGTTAATGATACCCGCGCTTTGAACACTACCAAATGATCCAGTGTTATTTACTGTGAATGTGCCACCTTGCATTTCGTCTGATTTTAATTTACCAGTACGAACTTTTGTAGCTAATTCTGTAATTTCACGTGCAATACCTTTGATTGTTTTCTCATCAGCATTTTTAATTACTGGAACAAATAATGCATCGTCTGTTGCAACAGCGATCGATAAGTTAATATCTTTCTTTTGGATGATTTTGTCTCCAGCCCACATTGAATTAATCATTGGGTATTCTTTAAGTGCTTGCGCTACAGCTTTAACAAAGAATGCGAAGAATGTTAAAGAGAAACCTTCTTTTTTCTTGAAAGAATCTTTAAGACTGTTTCTGTAATTTACTAAGTTTGTAACATCTACTTCGATCATCATCCAAGCGTGTGGAGCTTCATGTTTACTACGTAACATATTTGAAGCAATTGCTTTACGTACGCCTGTAACTGGAATTTCAATATCACCAACTGCTGTAGGAATAACAGGTGCTGGTGCTGCAGCAGGTGCTTTAGCTACTTGGGCAGCAGGAGCAGTTTGTGCTACAACTGGTTGAGCAGGAGTTTCAACTGCAACAGGTGCTGGTGCCGCTTGAGGTACACCATTTGCGATTGCATTTAAAACGTCTTTTCGAGTAACTCGACCATTATTTCCTGTACCAGGAATTAATGAAAGATCAAGATTATTTTCTTGTGCTAAACGAAGTACAGCTGGAGAAAAACGTACTTTACCAGACTCATCAGTTTTATCAATAGTTTGAACCGGTGCAGCAGCTACAGGAATTTGTGCTGGTGCTACAGGTGCAGCTTTTTCAGCTGGTTTAGTTTCTTCGATTGTTGTAGCAGCTACTTCACCAGAAGCTCCTTCAACTTCAATCGTACAAATGATTTCACCAACAGCTAAAGTTTCCCCTTCATTTGCGATTAATTCTTTAATTACACCAGAAAATGAAGATGGTACTTCAGCATTAACTTTATCTGTCATAACTTCAGCAAGTGGATCGTATTTATTTACGTGATCCCCTACTTTTACTAACCAAGTACTAATTGTACCTTCTGTTACACTTTCACCTAATTGAGGCATTTTAATATTTTCGATCATCATTATGTCCCCCTTTTTCAAACAGTGCCATTAAAATGCTGCAAGTTCTCTAGCCGCTTTTTCTACTTTGTCTGGATTAACCATGAAGAATTTTTCCATTGTAGGAGAATAAGGCATTGCCGGAACATCAGGGCCAGCAAGGCGAGCGATTGGCGCATCTAATTCAAATAAGCAATTTTCAGCAATAATTGCTGCAACTTCGCTCATTATACTTCCTTCTTTATTATCTTCAGTTACTAATAAAACTTTTCCTGTTTTAGAAGCAGCTTCGATAATAGATTCTTTATCTAATGGATAAATTGTACGTAAGTCTAAAACATGTACAGAAATGCCATCTTGAGCTAATTTTTCTGCAGCTTGAAGTGCAAAGTGTACACATAATCCGTAAGTGATGATTGTGATATCTTCACCTTCACGTTTTACATCAGCTTTACCAATTGGAAGTACGTAATCAGTTTCAGGTACTTCACCTTTAATTAATCGATAAGCACGTTTGTGTTCAAAGAAAATTACTGGGTCATTATCACGAATTGCTGCTTTTAATAATCCTTTAACATCATAAGGAGTAGAAGGCATTACAATTTTTAAACCTGGTTGACCTGCAAATACCTTCTCAACAGATTGAGAGTGATAAAGTGCACCGTGTACACCGCCTCCATAAGGAGCACGAATCGTAATAGGACAAGTCCAGTCATTGTTTGAACGATAACGAATTCTTGATGCCTCAGAAATAATTTGGTTTACTGCAGGCATAATGAAATCAGCAAATTGCATTTCAGCTACTGGTCTAAGTCCGTACATTGCAGCACCAATACCAACACCCGCAATTGCAGATTCTGCAAGTGGTGTATCTAATACACGATCCTCACCAAATTGATCATACAGACCATGAGTCGCTTTAAATACTCCACCTTTTAATCCAACGTCTTCCCCTAATACAAATACCTTTGGATCGCGTTCCATTTCCTCTTTTAACGCTAAAGTTACTGCATCTATATAAGACATTACTGCCATATTGTCCTACCCCCTCTTATTCTTCGTAAACAAACTTCAATGCATGCTCAGGTGCTGCATATGGAGCGTTTTCTGCGTAGTCAGTTGCTTCATCAACAATCGCACGAATTTTTGTATCTAATTCTTTTTCTATTTCTTCTGTTAACACACCAGCTTCATGAAGGTATTTAGCAAATGTAAATAAGCAATCTTTGCTTTTTGCTTCTTCTACTTCTTCACGAGAACGGTAAATACGATCGTCATCATCACTAGAGTGTGCAGTTAAACGATAAGATACAGCTTCGATTAATGTTGGACCTTCTCCACGACGAGCACGGTCAACTGCTTCTTTTGTTACACGGTAAACTTCTAATGGATCATTTCCATCAACAGTGAAACCAGGCATTCCGTATCCAATTGCACGATCTGATACTTTTTCACATGCTAATTGCTTTTCAATCGGTACTGAGATAGCATATTTGTTATTTTCACACATGAAAATTACTGGTAACTTATGTACACCAGCAAAGTTTGCGCCTTCATGGAAATCACCTTGGTTAGAAGAACCTTCACCAAATGAAACCCAAGAAACGATATCTTTACCTTCCATTTTTGCAGCTAAAGAAACACCAACAGCGTGAGGTACTTGAGTTGTAACTGGAGATGAACCTGTAACGATACGATTTTTCTTTTGTCCAAAATGACCTGGCATTTGACGTCCACCAGAGTTTGGATCTTCTGCTTTAGCAAAACCAGAAAGCATTAATTCTTTTGCTGTCATTCCGAATTGTAAAACAACACCCATATCACGGTAGTATGGTAATACGTAATCTTTTGTATTATCTAATGCGTAAGCTGATCCAACTTGAGCTGCTTCTTGGCCTTGACAAGAAATAACGAACGGAATTTTACCAGCACGATTTAATAACCACATACGCTCATCAATACGACGCGCCATTAGCATTGTTTCATACATACTAAGAACGTCATCATTTGATAAACCAAGCTGTTCATGACGGTTTGAAGTTGTAACCTTTTCCATAAATATCCCCCTTTTACCACATACGATGTGGAAGCGTTTTAAATCATTATAGTGATGAAATGTAGAGATTTACTCTCTACATTTCATTATTTTAAATTAAGAGTGAATTGCTAATCCTTCTACAGCAAGTGCTGCTTCACCAATTGCTTCTGATAATGAAGGATGTGGATGAATTGTATGAGAAATTTCCCATGCAGTTGCATCTAATACTCGTGCTAAACCAGCTTCAGAGATCATATCAGTTACATGAGGTCCAATCATATGAACACCTAGAAGATCATTTGTCTCTTCATCAACAATTATTTTAACAAAACCATCATGCTCACCGTAAACTAAAGCTTTACCAATTGCACGGAACGAGAATTTACCTTTTTTAACTGTGTAGCCTTTTTCTTTTGCTTCACGCTCAGTTAAACCAACAGATGCAACTTCCGGATTACTATAAACACACTTACTTACCATTGTTGGATCTAATGGAAGTGGTGAATTACCTGCAATATGCTCAACTGCAATTGTACCTTCTCTTGAAGCAACATGTGCTAATTGTAGGCCACCAATTACATCACCAATCGCATAAATATGTGATTCTTTAGTTTGGTAATTAGCATTTGTTTGGATAAAACCATTTTCAACTACGATGTCAGTATTTTCTAATCCGATACCTTCAACATTCGCTTGACGACCAACAGATACTAACATTTTTTCAGCAGTGAAAGATTTCTCAGTATCTTTATGAAGTGCATTAATTCTTACACCATTATCGATTATTAAAGTTTCAGCTAAAACTTTCGCATCAGTAACTAATTTAATCCCTTTTTTCTTTAATAATCTAGTCATTTCTTTAGAAATTTCTTCGTCTTCTAAAGGTAAAATAGTTTTACTATACTCGATTACTGTTACCTCAACACCAAAATCTGCTAACATTGAAGCCCACTCAATACCTATTACACCGCCACCAACGATAATAATTGACTCAGGAAGTGACTCCATTTTTAACGCCTCATCAGATGACATTACATGCTCACCATCAATAGTTAATCCAGGTAAAGACTTTGGTCTTGAACCAGTTGCGACTAAAACGTTCTTAGGAATTAGCATTTCGTTCTCGCTACCATCGTTCATTTCTACTGAAATTGTTCCTGGCATTGGAGAGAAGATTGAAGGACCTAAAATACGTCCTAAACCGTCGTATACATCAATTTTCCCTTGTTTCATTAAGTGTTCAACACCTTTATGAAGCCCGGCAACGATATTTTCTTTTCTTTGTTGTACTTTGCTAAAATTTAATGTTACGCCTGATGTTTCAACACCAAACTCTTCACTTTTTTTAGCAGTTGAAAAAACTTCTGCACTACGTAATAATGCTTTACTTGGGATACAGCCTGCATGTAAGCAAGTTCCACCTAGTTTATTTTTTTCTACTACTGCTACTTTTAATCCTAATTGAGAAGCACGAATAGCAGCTACATAGCCACCTGTACCGCCACCGAGTACGACTAAATCATATTCTGTTGCCATGATGAAATTCTCCTCACATTTATACTAAAGATTTAACTGCAAATTCTCCAGGATAGATTTTTGCTTCTTCTTCTTCTCGAAGTACGCGAAGTGCACCTTCACAAAGAGCTTGAAGTTCATTTTCACCTGGTAAAACAATTACACGTGCCATCCATTTAACTCTTTTTGTTATTTCATTAACAATAAAATCACTATAAGCAATTCCACCAGTTAATATAATTGCATCAATATTACCCTCAAGTACAGCTGCTGCACTTCCAATTTCTTTTGCGACTTGGTAAGCCATTGCTTCATATACTAAAGCAGCTTTTTCGTCACCATCTTCAATCATGTTTTCGACTTTAATTGCATCAGCCGTTCCAAGATAGCTAACTAATCCACCTTGACCAACCATCATTTTTTGAACTTCGTTAATATAGTAGTCACCAGAGTAACAAAGTTTTATTAAATCGCCAATTGGTACAGTTCCAGCTCGCTCTGGACTGAAAGGTCCTTCACCATCTAAACCATTATTTACGTCAATTACGCGTCCTTTTTTATGAGCACCAACACTCACACCTCCACCCATATGGGCGATAATAAGGTTTAAATCGTTATATGACTGTTCTAACTGTTTTGACACTTTTCGTGCTACAGCTTTTTGGTTTAAAGCATGGAAAACACTTCTTCTTTCCATAAGTGATTGTCCGCTGATTCTTGCAACCGGATTTAATTCATCTACTACTACTGGATCAACGATAAATGCTGGGATGTTTAATCCTTGTGCAATCTCATTAGCAATGATCCCACCAAGATTTGAAGCATGCTGACCACTATAGCCAATTTTCAAATCTTCTAACATGATTTCATTTACAGCATAAGTTCCACCTTCGATTGGTCTAAGTAGTCCACCTCGACCACATACAGCACTTAATTTTGAAATGTTAATGCCTTCTTTGTGTAATACCTCTAAAATAACATTTTTTCTAAATTCATATTGATCAATTATTGTTTTGTAATTATTTAATTCTTCATCGTCATGGCGTATTGTTTGTTCAAAAATTGGTTTTTCATCATCAAATACACCAACCTTTGTGGATGTGCTGCCAGGATTAATTACTAAAATACGATGCATTGTCAACACTCTCCCTTCTAAGTTTACCTTACCTTTATAACTAGAAAGAAAGAGGTACTATTACTTCACTCTTTCTTTCCACCTAAAAAATAAAGGAATGTTAATTAATTTTTATTTAGTCAATTATCTTCTGCTTAAGATGTTGTGACCATTTGATAAGAATTGGCTACGAGATTTTGCCATTGTAGCAATACGCTCTTCAGCTAAACGGTCTGCAGCTAAATATGTTGGAATACCGTCACGTTTTGAAATTTCGATAACTTTTGCAATGTTATCATATAAGCCTTCAACTTTTTTCATTGCACGGTCGTAGTTATATCCATATAACTCATCAGCAACGTTGATTACTCCACCAGAATTAATTACATAGTCAGGAGCATAAACGATTCCTAATTCATGGATTAAATCACCATGACGAGTTTCTTTTAATTGGTTATTTGCAGAACCTGCAATAACTCGCGCTTTTAATTGTGGGATTGTTTTATCGTTAATTGTTGCACCTAAAGCACATGGCGCATAAATATCACATTCTACTCCATAAATATCATCAGGATCTACTGCTGTAGCACCAAATGCTTCTACTGCACGTTGTACAGCTTCTTTATTAATATCAGTTACGATTAATTGAGCGCCTTCTTCATGTAAGTACTCGCAAAGGCTGTAAGCAACATTACCAACACCTTGGATTGCAATTTTTTTACCTTCTAAGCTGTCAGTACCAAATGCTTCTTTTGCAGCAGCTTTCATACCACGGTATACACCGAATGCAGTAACTGGAGATGGATTACCTGAAGAACCGAATGATGGTGAAATACCAGTTACATAATCAGTTTCTTCATGGATTAAATCCATATCTGCTACAGTAGTACCTACGTCCTCAGCAGTAATATAACGACCATTTAAGCCTTGGATATAACGACCAAATGCACGGAACATTGCTTCGTTTTTATCTTTACGTGGATCACCGATGATTACAGTTTTTCCTCCACCTAAGTTTAAGCCAGCAGCAGCATTTTTATAAGTCATACCTTTTGCTAAACGTAGAGCATCTTCAATTGCTGCTTCTTCTGATTCGTAAGTCCACATTCTTGTTCCACCTAAAGCTGGACCTAATGTAGTATCGTGGATTGCAATAATTGCTTTTAATCCTGATTCTTTATCTTGGCAGAAAACAACTTGCTCATAATCATAAGTTTCTAAGTATTTGAAGATTTCCATGTAATAACAGCTCCCTTAAATTGTGTAAGTTTAGTTTTTAGAATTACATATAGCTAATGCTAATGAATATAATTTTGTCATTGCAGAGTCAGAACGCGATGTTAAAACAATCGGTGCCTTTGCTCCAGCAATAAGTGCAGCCACTTCTGAGTTTGCCATAAAGACTAAAGATTTATATAAAATATTTCCAGTTTCTATTGTAGGAACTAATAAAATATCAGCTTGCCCAGCAACTTCTCCAGTTAAGCCTTTATGTTTTGCTGCTTCAACAGAAATGGCATTATCAAGCGCTAATGGTCCATCAACAATACAATTTTTAATTTGTCCTCTTGTATTCATGACAGTTAGTGTTGCTGCATCTAGCGTTGCTTGCATTGCAGGATTTACTACTTCGACAGCTGCCAGTACAGCAACTTTAGGGGTTTCTAATCCTACTTTCCTTGCAATTTCAACACTGTTTTCAATAATTTTCACCTTTTGATCTAACGTAGGTGCTATGTTCATCGCAGCATCCGTTACGATTACTGCATTTTCTCTACCTGGTACGTCGAATATTGCAACATGTGATAAAACACTTTTATCTCTTAAACCATATTCTTTGTTCAATACTTCTTTTAGAAGAACTGAAGATGAAAGATTACCTTTCATTACAATTGAAGCTTCACCAGAGCGAACAGCTACAACTGCATTTTTAGCAGCCTCTTTGTTTGAATGAGAATGAACAATTTTTATTCTTTCTGCAAATTGTTCGTTTTTTAATAAATCTTCATACATTTCATAGATAGCTTGCTCATTTCCGAAAAGTAAGAAATTTGCTAAATCATTATCTAACGCTATTGAAACTGCTTCTTTTACTTCGAAGTCCTCAGCAACAGCTACAGCAACAGTTTGCCTAGAATGATTTTTCGCACGTAACATTATATCTGTTAAATTCATTGAAAGCCCTTCCTTTCATCCCCTTGCACTATATAAAGCAATTAGCGTGCCAACTTTTAAAAAAGGATAGAACTATTTTAAAAATAGTTGAAAAGCCTTACATTACCAACATTCTAGTACCAGGTACTAGTAACACCAATAAATCTATTCTACAACAATATTTTGAAAAATGACAGTAATTGTATGCAAAAATATTCATAGCACGCAAATTATTGCGTGCTATTTTTTGCAGTGTGGTATTTTTCCAATTTATAATACAAATTCCTTACTGATATTCCAAGCTCTTTTGCTGACCTTGTTTTATTACCATTATTTTTCATTAATATCTTTTCAATAATTTCACCTTCATAATTTGTAACCATTTCATCAAGGGAGCTTATTTCTTCAGTATGAACTTCGTTATGACTAACAGTTTGTTCTTGCTTAACTTGTACGATTGCAGATAAATGTTCAGGTAAGATTTGTTTTTCATTAAATTTCATGAATATAACCGCTCTTCCTAACACATTTTCCAATTCCCTAACATTACCTGGCCAATTGTAACTTTTTAATTTATTTAATGCTGATAATGAGATCCCTTCAACATTTCGACCGTAATCTTGATTTATTTTTGCTAATAGTCTCTCACCAATCGGTAAAATATCTTCAATTCGATCCTTTAATGCAGGAATAATAATAGGAAGCTTATTTAAACGATAATAAAGGTCTTCTCTAAACTTTCCTTCAATGATTGCTTCCTCAAGATGAACATTCGTCGCAGCAATCACTCGCACATTAATAGGAATCGACTTTGTCCCACCAACACGTCTTATTTCTTTCTCTTGTAGGACCCTTAATAGTTTGGCTTGCATCGCAGGTGATAATTCTCCAATTTCATCTAAGAAAATACTACCATTATTAGCTTCCTCAAAAAGTCCTCTTTTCCCGCCACGTTTTGCGCCAGAAAAAGCACCTTCTTCATAACCGAATAATTCACTTTCCAATAAAGTTTCAGAAATCGCAGCACAATTCACTCGAACGAATTTATTATATTTGCGATCGCTTTCATTATGAATCGCATGAGCAAACAATTCCTTACCAGTTCCAGATTCCCCACGTAGTAATACGGTAGCAGGAGTACTCGCAGCTAATTTAGCCTGCATGATTGCTAAACTGATCCCTTCTGATTCACCAGCTATATCCTCAAATGAATATTTCGCCTCTAATGTTCTAATAATTTGACGTGCTCTATGTAGTTCATTCGTTAACTGTGAAATTTCAGAAACATCATGGATTACCCCAACACTGCCTTTTAATTTTCCGTCTACGATTACAGGAGCTACATTTACTAGTACATCACGATTTTGCTTCCCGACTTTCATGCGTACCCCACGAACTGCTTGTTTTGTTTTTAACACTTTTAAATGAACACTTTCACCTTCAGCAATATCGATTGTTGCATGTTTACCAAGGACTTGTTCACGCGAAAAACCAGTTAATCTTGTATATGCCGGATTAATAATAATTCCATTACCTTTTTCATCTACAACTGAAATGGCTTCATCCGAACTTTGAATGACTGCTTCAAGCATGCTATAAACTTCTTTTAAATTCGTAACCTCTTCTGCTAAATCGATTACTTCAGTATCATCTTTAAAAACAGAAATTGCACCTTCAAGTTCACCATCTTCTCGAAAGATTGGAATACGAGTCGTAAAAATCTTACTTCCATTTATTAAAATATGCTCTTGATTAATTTCCTTCTTTTTCGTTTGAAGAACTCGAGGTAATTTACTAGTCGGGACAACGTCCAATATATACCTACCGATTGCAGTATCTTTATCAGTATGTAGCATTCTTTCTGCAGAGCGATTAAATAAAAGTATTTTTCCCCACTTATCAACCACGATCATTCCATCGTGAGTGTTGTCCAAAATTAGTTCCTGTTGTCTTTTTTTATTATTAATTAAATTAAAAAGTGATTCTTTTTCTTGAACAAGATCAGATATCATTTTTGCAACCGAACCTGGAATGACTATAGTATGCTTGGCTTTATACTCGTTTATTTCCTTGTATATCGTTTCATCTCCAGTAGTATTTATGACAACATCAATCTCATCGTTTAAATTCGACTTCCAATCCTTTAGTATTGGAATATGTAAGCTTTTAGCAAATTCTAAACCTTTAGCCTCTTTTATCATATCTACTACTGCAACAACATGAAATAAATCAGAATGTGATAGAAGTTTTAATACAGCAGTACCTCCTGTTCCCATTCCGACGATCATTACGTTTTGTTTCATCTTAGTTCACCTACTAATTTCAACAAATTATTAAACACATTAGACTATTATATATATAAAGTTATTCTTTCGTCTATTTCAAATGTTTTATAAGTCTTGACAACACTATACTTGTATACGATTATGAAGAAAGAGAATTTCGTAATTTTATACTTTATTGTTACTTTTATCGGAGGAATTAATTAACATGAAAGAATCATTTACACGTATGTTAGCATTCGTTGTGATTGTTGTACCAATAGCTTTAGCAGTTATCGGAATTAAATTACTTCGTGACACGGTATTTCTAATCCATTCTTTTGGCATTCCAAATCTTCTATTGCAATTATTAATCGGACTTGTTTCATTAGGTGTCGGTTTTTATTTAGTCGGAAGCTTTGTATTATTTAGAGATCGTAAACGAAACAAAGTCCAAGGTAAATTTTTAAAAAGATAATTTTTGTGAGCGTAAAGTAACGTTTGCTTTTGCGGGGACTCATTAAAACCAAAAGATAAATAACAAAACAAAAAAAGTGCTAATGTAAGCACTTTTTTTATTTGCTAAGAAGCTGACTTCTGACTTGGAAAGCAAGCTCTGGATAGTCAGTAATAATCGCCGTACACTTGACTTCAAATAACCGTTTCATAACAGATGTTTCATTAATTGTATACGGTCTTACAGCTATGTGATGTTCCATTGTTTCTTCTATTTGTTCATCAGTAATAATGCGATAATTAGGATGAATTGCATTTGCTTTAAAATCTTCAGCAATTTTCCATGGCTCTTTACTTCTTCTATTAAAAAGAACTGCGGTTTCAATGTCTGGTGCCATTAAGTGGAATTTAAGCATACTTTTATGATTAAAGGAAGATAAAACGATTCTTTTTTCATATTCATATGAACGGATTAAATTTATTACACGTTCCTCAAGTCCATGGTATTCGATTTTATCATTTTTGAGTTCAACATTGATACTAAAATTATTTCCTTTTGCCCAATCAAAAACTTCTTTTAAGGTTGGAATCGTACACCCTTTAAATTGGCGTTTAAATCGATAACTAGCATCAAATTGCTTTAATTCAGCTAAAGTATAATCTTTTACGAAACCTTTACCGTTAGTTGTACGATTTATTGTTTCATCATGAATAACAACAATTTCACCATCTTTTGATAAATGTACATCTAATTCAATTCCGTCTGCCCCTAAATCTTCACATGCCATAAAAGAAACCATTGTATTTTCTGGGTAGGTTCCTGCAGCACCTCTATGACCAATAATATCGACCACTGAAATTCCCCCTATGTGAGAAAATATGTACTTTCTTCTTTTTCTTATTGTATACTAATTTTACGAAACTAAGGAGGATTATTATGCGACCATTGCAAATTTCGCCTGAAACGGCAATTTTACTTTCTAAGAAATTAAACGTTCCTTTAGAACAAATTATGCATATGCCACAGCATATATTAATGAAAAAGTTGATGGAATTAGATTCGACTAAAAACGAAGAAGCATCTGAGGATAACGAATCTAAATAGTAATTTAGCATAAATAAAGAAGGTAGAAGTAGTTTTTCTACTTCTTTTTTTATGCACCTTTTTTCTTAATTCTATCTTTAAATTACACTTTTATGTAAAATTGTACAAATAATTAACAATTATGAGCTAAATTTAATTTAAACTTCCTTTCATATTAATAAGTTTTCAAGTAAAATGTAATGTATTGTGTATATTTTATAACGAAAAGTATTTATGGAGGTATTTTTAAATGTTACCTGATTGGTTAATTGGTTTGATCATGGGGATGGTAGAAGGATTAACAGAATTTTTACCTGTTTCTTCTACAGGTCATATGATTTTAGTTGCTGATTTATTAAATTTCACGGGTGAGAAGGCTTCATTTTTTGAAGTAATTGTTCAACTTGGTTCAATTCTAGCAGTAGTGGTTGTTTTTTGGAAACGACTATGGTCAGTACTAGGAGTTAAATCAGATGGTTATAGAAAAACGAACCTCAACTTAATTCATATTATTATCGGTGCTATTCCAGCCGGAATTGTTGGGCTTATATTCCATGATTTCATTAAAGATGTTTTATTCTCACCTAAAACTGTTGTAATCGGATTAGTAGCCGGCGGTATTTTATTAATTGTTGCTGAAAAAGTCTCTAAACAACCTAAATCATCCGATTTAGATCATATCTCATATAAACAAGCTTTTATTATTGGATGCTTTCAAATGTTAGCTCTATGGCCAGGATTTTCACGTTCAGGCTCTACAATAGCTGGGGGATTATTATTTGGTTTAGATCGAAAAACTTCTGCAGAATTTACTTTTATTTTAGCAGTACCGATGATGATCGCTGCAAGTGGATTAGATCTAATTAAAAATATCGATATTTTAAGTGCTTCAGATTTACCATTATTCGCAACTGGATTCATCACTGCGTTCGTTGTAGCACTACTTGCGATCGTTTCTTTCCTAAAATTATTAGAGAAAGTAAAATTAACAGGTTTTGCAGTTTATCGTTTTATTGTAGCAATTGTTTTCACGATTGTATTTATATTCTAATTAAAAACTATAAAGAAATAGGACAACCATATAATGGGATGTCCTATTTTTTTATTGCTGTATACAACAATACTCTAGTCTCCATTTTAATCAGCTTATTTTACAAATGGAAAAAGGCTATTCGTACAACGTATACGAATAGCCTTTGTAATATATATGTTAGTTATTTAAATTTAAAAATTGTTGTCTATTGGCGAAAGCCCTACCTCTCTTTCGCAATTCGGCTCCAGGGCCGTTCCATTAGGCAGCTTGTTTCACAACAATCTTCACTAACAGACACTACTACTAATTTTAAACAAGGTTGAAATAGCTGACGCGTCATGGAATACGTCCAATTTTCTTCCAAATTTCGTAGTAATAATATCGTTTTTCTAAATGTTTCAGTGGCGCAGTAAATATTATAGCATACTAAAAATTATTACGCAAACTAATTTTTAATATCATAGAAAATCAAAGGACACGTACTTTACATTTTTTCAAAATGAAAAATTGAATTTCGTTGTTATGGAGCATATTGAACTAACAGCTTTTATGAAAATTTTGAATTAAATCGATAAACTCATTTTCAACAACAAAAGAAAACGTTGTCTACTAAAGACAACGTTTTCTTTTGAAAAAGTATAATTGCTAATGCGAAAAAATACCGAAGATCTCGTAAGAAGTTATTCGCTAAGAGAAATGTCTGTGGAATCACTGTCAGAAGCTAATCGGGATTGAATTTTTCTTAAATAATTAATAATAAAAATAAATTATGAAGCTTTATGCTCTAAACGTAATTTATCAGCTACCATTGCAATAAATTCTGAATTTGTTGGTTTTGCCTTTGACATTGAAATTGTATAACCAAATAATGTAGAAATACTATCGATATTTCCACGGCTCCATGCTACTTCAATCGCATGTCGAATTGCACGTTCAACTCGGCTAGCTGTTGTATTGAACTTTTTAGCGATATCTGGATATAAAACTTTTGTAATTGAACCTAAAAGCTCAATATCGTTGTATACCATCGAAATCGCTTCACGTAAGTACATATATCCTTTAATATGTGCAGGTACCCCAATTTCATGGATGATACTTGTGATACTAGCATCTAAGTTACGTGGCTTGCTTTCGTAATTTGAAACTAGAGAAGGTGAATTACGTTTAGTTACCGAACTACCCTTTCCTACAACTTGACGGATATTGCTGATTAAATGCTCCATATCAAATGGTTTTAAGATAAAATATGATGCACCAAGATCAACAGCTTTTTTAGTAACATCTTCTTGACCAAATGCAGTTAGCATAATAACGTTTGGAATTTTTTCAACTAAGCCAGCGCGTAAACGATCTAAAACCGCTAATCCATCTAAATGAGGCATAATAATATCTAAGACTAGTACATCTGGCTTTTTATCTTTCACTAGAGGTAAGCAGTCTTGTCCATTAAACGCAACACCAACCACTTCCATATCTGTTTGTGCGTTAATGTAGTTTTCTAACATAATAACAAGTTCTTTATTATCATCAACTAATAATACTTTAATTTTCTCCACGCCCGTTCCTCCCTACATCCTCAATAGTGAATTTTCATTACTTATTACCGATAATTTCGACAATAAAAATTTATTTCCTGTTTTTATTATAAATTCTGAATATTTTTATTAATATAGATAGTTTTCTTCAATTTCTTCTAGCATTCGACGATTGGTTTAAAAACTACTATGTATTAAGTCGAATTATACATATAATTCATTATATAAAAAATGAAATAGTATGTAAATTTATAATTTTTAATATAAATTTACAATTCTGTAACATTAGCCGTCATATCAATCATCCTCTACATTAAAATTTTTTTAATTTTTCATTGTGCTAATAGTATATTACCATTTTTTTCCTATTTTGACTTAATTTTAACTAAATACACGACAAAATTTAATATGTGTATTTTTCAGTACTGAAATATAAATTGTTATCTTATGCTATAAACCAATTCACAAAAGGGTATTTTAAAGTGCCTTTACGTGCTCTTCATATAATGAGTAAGTTACTTTGAACGAAGGTATTTAACACTTGTAGGAGATGCAATAGAGGCCTCCTGAGCCCCTTAATGATCGTCTCACGGAAATCGATTATGTTATAGGGGAAATAAACTAAAACACATAAAAAATACACCTACATAATTTGATAGGTGTATTTTTTAAATCAAGAAGCTTTTTTATTTTGATAATCATAAATCGGTACCTTAGCCTCATCAAGCATCCATTCAATATGAACCCCATATCCACTAGTGGAATCATTTACAAAAACATGTGTAACTGCTCCGATTAATTTTCCATTTTGAATGATTGGTGAGCCGCTCATTCCTTGTACAATCCCGCCTGTTTCTTTAAGTAAACGTTTATCGGTTACCTTTAAAATAATCCCTTTAGTTGATGGGAATTTTTGTTGAATACTACTTACTATCTCTATGTCAAATGCTTCTACTTTATTATCATGTATTACGGTAAGTATTTTAGCAGGACCTTTTTTCACTTCATTTGATAATGCAATGGGTAATGGTTGAGACATGATCCCATTTTCAATTTTATTGTTAACCTTACCGAATATTCCAAATGGACTATTTGAAGTGATATTACCAATTGTTCCACGATCTAGTGCAAAATGCGCTATTTTTTCTCCTGGTGAACCATCTGCACCTTTTTCAATTGCAGTAACTGTTGAATAGACTATATGCCCATCTTCTACTTCAATGGCTTTTCTCGTATCACTATCAGAGATAACATGTCCTAGTGCACCATATTTTAATGAATTAGGTTCAATAAATGTCATCGTGCCAATACCAGACGCCGAATCTCTTATATATAATCCAATTCGATAGCTATTATGACCTTGATCACGAATAGGTTGTAACATTTTTGTGTAATACTTACCCTCGCGTTTTACAGTGATTTTTATAGGCTTTCCATACTTTCCTGCTTTTTGAATAAATGGTAATACATCTGACATTTTTTCGATTTGTTTACCATTCATTTTTATAATCATGTCTCCAACTTTAATACCGGCAATTTCACCTGGAGACTTTTGTCCTAAATTAGTATTTACTAAATGATGTCCAACTACTAAAACACCTACTGAGTTAAGTTTTACTCCTATTGATTGTCCTCCTGGTATTATTCTTAAACTGTTTAATACTTTTACATCCACCTTTTTACTTGGTAATTCATTCATACCAAGTGCTACATTAACAATTTCTTGTTGATCTTTATTTTTTATGGTAGATGAAAATACATTATTTTGATTTATATTAAACACGCCAATACCAACTATAAATAAAAGGAGAAGAATTTTTATTATTCGTTGAACATTTATTTTTTTCACAAGCGAATCACTCTCCTTAGCGCCAAATTTCATTTTTTTTAATTCGTGGCTATGTAGTTAATGTTAGCTTTGTAAAAGCAAAATATGATTGTAAAAATATGATAGATTCTTTAACGTATAATGTTGTATTAGTATGTTTCATTTAGCATTTTCCAATTACTAATTTATCAATAATTCCCATAAAAAAAAGAGAATATTTAATGTATAGAAAAAAATTTCTATCATCAAACATTCTCTTTTACGTTCATTGAGATTGGTATTTTGCAGAAGCTGCCTGATCGATCAATTCTTTAGCGTGTTGAATCGTTACATCTGTAATTTCAACTCCAGCGATCATTCGTGCAATTTCATTAATTTTTTGATCATTCCGTAATGGTGTAACAGAAGTTTTCGTTCGATTCCCATCAATTAATTTGGCGATAAATAAATGCGTATCTGCCATAGAAGCAACTTGTGGTAAGTGAGTTATACAAAGCACTTGAGAATCTATCGATACTTTGTGTATTTTTTCCGCTATTGCTTGTGCTACCCTTCCACTAACCCCTGTATCAACTTCATCAAATATAATTGACGTAATCCCTTGATGCTTCGTGAAAATGCTCTTTAATGCTAAGAACATCCTTGAAAGTTCTCCACCAGAAGCAACCTTTGCTAATGGCTTTAAAGGCTCACCTGGGTTTGTTGAAATATAAAACTCAACAAAATCAAATCCATCTTTTTTAAATCTAATATGTTTTTCATCTACAATCGGATCTGATTCTTGTCCTTCTTCAACATCAAACATAATTTCAAAGGTTGTTTTATCCATATAAAGCTCTTTTAATTCTTTATGTATATCAGCAGTCAAGTTGATTGCTAATTCTTTTCTTTTATTTGAAAGAGCCGAAGCCGCATTAATTAGCTTGATTGTTACATTATCTAAGTCTTTTTGTAACTTCTCTATATGCATATCTTTATGTTGAATAGTATCCAACTCTTGTTCGATATTTTCTGCGTATTTTAAGATATCAGCAACACTATGGCCATACTTCTTTTTTAACATAGAAATCTCACTTAAACGAGTTTCAATTTCGTTTAATCGATTTGGATCATATTCCATTTGTTCAATGGAATCACGTAATCGATACGATATATCCTCTAATAGGTAATAGCTACTACTGATTCCTTCATGCATTTCTTTAATGTCATTATCAATATTCGCTACTGACTCTAAAGAATACATACTCGACCTGACCGAATCTAACCCTGATCCATCCTGTGATAAACCTTGATATGCTTCAACTAAAGATTTATATATGCGTTCAAAATTTGAAATTTTGAGTCTTTCTTCCATCAATTGATCGTCTTCATTTTCTTGCAAATTCGCACTTTGTATTTCTGTTAGCTGAAATTGAATTAGATCTAACCGATGAGCCATTTGTTGTTCGTTTTCAGTTAATTGCTTTAACTGTTTTTTTAAGTCTGTATAGTTATTAAATATATTTTGATATTCAGTATTCAAAGGAGCAATTGCTTTCTCATCATATTGTTGTAACATCGGTAAATGATGCTCTTGGTCCATTAAATCTTGGCTCTCATGTTGCCCATGAATATCAACAAGTAAGCCACCAATTTCCTTAAGTATAGAAGTTGTCACTAATTTCCCATTGATACGGCATACACTTTTACCAGATGAAGTAATATCTCTTTTTAAGATGATCATTTCATCTTCAATGTCAAAGCCTAATTCTCTGCATCTAGAATAAATTAGATGATTCTCATTTTCGATATGAAATAAGCCTTCAATTTCTGCTTTTTCAGTATCATATCTTACGAATTCTGCAGATCCACGACCACCAAGTAACAGACCGATGGCGTCAATAATGATCGACTTCCCCGCTCCTGTTTCACCACTTAGTACAGTTAAACCCTTTTCAAATGAAATGGAAACTTCCTCAATGATTGCAAAATTTTTAATGATAATTTCAGATAACAATGAGTTTCTCTCCTCTTTTTAAAACCATTCTCCTATTGAAGCATGTCAATAAATTTTTCTTTTAAATCATCAGCATCTACAGGTGTACGACAAATGATTAAGATCGTATCATCACCACAGATAGTACCCATAATTTCTGACCAATCTAAATGATCTATTAATGCACCAACTGCATTTGCATTACCTGGCAAAGTTTTCATTACAATTAAATGGCTTGAACTGTCAATTTTAATAAATGAATCAATTAAAAGTCTTTTTAATTTTTGTAATGGATTAAATCGTTGATCTGCAGGTAGGCTATATTTATATCGACCATCAGATAACGGTACTTTTACTAGATGTAGTTCTTTTATATCACGTGAAATCGTTGCTTGGGTTACTTTAAACCCTAAGTCTCTTAGTGATTGTACTAATTCATCTTGTGTTTCGACTTCATTTTTTGCGATAATTTCTCGTATTTTTATGTGACGCTGACCTTTATTCATAATACACCTCTTTGCAAATTCCGACAAATATCTTACTTAAAGTTTATCTTAACTAATCTACTGGTTATTGTATATATTTTTTTAAACGTTTTCATAAAATGCATTTTTTGAGCATATTTTTTCTTTTCTTTTTTATTATGTTCGAATCCTAATTTCTTAATTTGAAAAAGGAGAAAAGGAAACCTATTTGGTTTCCTTTCAGACTGTTGACAAACGCTCGCTTTCTTCGTTGCTTCGCCCGTTGAGCGGTGCTCATTACCGTCCAGGGTAACTCCGCTCCTCACCAGGCTTCGCGCCTCGAAAGACAAGCGCTTGCAATCAGTCTGAAAATCAGGTTTTTAGAACTTTGTCTACAAATTGAAAGGAAACCTATTTGGTTTCCTTTTTATTATTTTACCTTCTTTAATTCACTATGTGCTTCATTTACAATTTCCATTGGTAATCGATTTAACTCGCTATTTCCAATTTCCTTTGAACCTTCCCAATGAAGGTGAATTAAAAATTCAATGTTACCGTCTCCACCAGTTATAGGAGAAAAAGTTAAAGCTTTTATATCATATCCTTGGCGAAGCGCAAAATCGGTCATCATTTCAATAACTTGTTCATGCACTTTTGGATCGCGTACAATACCCTTTTTACCAACTTGCTCTCTACCAGCTTCAAATTGGGGTTTAATTAACGCGACAACATCACTTGAAGGTACTAATAATGTTTTTAGGACTGGTAAAATCAAACGTAACGAAATAAATGATACGTCAATTGAAGCAAATTGAGGTAACCCTTCAATTAAATCTTCTGGTTTAACATAACGAAAATTTGTTCGTTCCATTACAATAACACGTTCATCCTGCCTTAATTTCCAAGCAAGTTGATTGTATCCAACATCAAGTGCATATGATTTTTTTGCCCCATTTTGAAGGGCACAATCTGTAAATCCACCTGTTGAAGATCCAATATCAATCATAATTTTATCTTTAACTGATAGATCGAACGTGTTGATTGCTTTTTCTAATTTGTACCCTCCACGGCTCACATAAGGCATAACTTCACCTTTAATTTGTAAAGGGAGTTCCATATCTATTTTTTCTCCAGGCTTATCTAATCTTTGCTCGTTTGTATAGACAAGTCCTGCCATAATTGCTCGTTTAGCTTTTTCACGTGTTTCGATTAAACCACGATCTACTAAAAGTACGTCTACTCGTTCCTTTTTTGCCATTTATATGTCATCCTCTTATTTATTACAAACCATTTCACGGATTTTCTTAACCGATTCATCTTTTGTTAAATGAATTTCATCAAGTAATTTATCAACATCACCATGTTCAACAAATAAATCCGGTATACCAATACGTTCTACGCGGACGTTTTGAAAATTATTTGAACTTGCAAATTCTAAAACAGCACTTCCAAAACCGCCTTGTAATACTGCTTCTTCGATTGTTAAAATCGGTTTTCCGTCCTTAAAGATATCATTTAACATTGCAGTATCCATCGGTTTAATAAATCTTGCGTTTACTACTTTAACAGAAATATTTTCCTTCTCTAACTCATCCGCTGCATCTAGTGCCATTTTTATTGTTGTACCAAAAGTTAAGATAACTGCATCAGAACCTTCTTTTAATACTTCCCATGATCCAATCGGAATTTCTTTTAATTGCTCATCCATTGGTACGCCTATACCATTCCCCCTAGGGAAACGCAGCGCAATTGGGCCATCGTCGTATTGAATTGCAGTGTTTACCATATGTTGGCCCTCATTCTCATCTTTAGGCATCATTAAAACTAAGTTTGGTATATGACGTAGGAAGGCAATATCAAACACACCTTGATGAGTTTCACCATCCGCACCTACTAATCCTGCACGATCGATTCCAATGAATACATTTAAATTTTGTCTACAAATATCATGTAATACTTGATCGTATGCTCTTTGAAGGAATGTTGAATAAATTGCTAAAAACGGCTTCATTCCTTGCGTTGCTAATCCAGCTGCTACTGTTGCCGCATGCTGCTCTGCAATACCGACATCAAAAATTCGGTCAGGTAATTGAGCTTGGAAGTTTTCCAATTTTGAACCTACAGGCATCGCTGGAGTAATCGCTACGATTCGCTCATCTTTTAAAGCTAATTTTAATACAGTATCACTAACAAGTTTACTCCATGCTGGTGGTGCTTTATCCGGCTTAATTAACTTACCAGACTCTACTTTATAAGGACCTGTGCCATGCCAAGTTCCAATATCATCACTTTCTGCTGGCTTGTATCCTTTTCCTTTTTTCGTTAGAACATGTACTATTACCGGGCCTTTAGTTTTCTTAGCATATTCAAGGGACTCAAATAAGTCTTCAAAATTATGACCATCAACTGGTCCAAAATAAGTGAATCCCATTTCCTCAAAAAACATCCCTTGTGTAACTAAGTATTTAAGGCTATCTTTTAATTTTTTTGATGTACTTGATAGTTTGTCTCCGATTCCAGGAATTTTTTTGATCACACCTTCAAGTTCACCTTTAGCCCAACGGTATTTCCCAGTTGTTCTCAGTCTTCCTAAAATGCTATGTAAAGCACCTACGTTCGGAGCTATAGACATTTCATTATCATTTAAAATAACGATGACATCTTTTTGCTCATGACCAATATGGTTCATTGCTTCAAGTGCCATCCCACCAGTTAATGCACCATCTCCGATAATCGGAATAATGTATTCACCAGTTTTTTTTATATCTCTAGCAATAGCCATCCCCATTGCCGCAGATAGTGAAGTCGAGCTGTGTCCAGTTTCCCATACATCATGCTCACTTTCATTTCGTTTAGGAAAGCCACATAATCCTTTAAATTGTCTTAGTGTTGTAAATTCTTTCGCTCGACCAGTTAATATTTTATGAACATATGATTGATGTCCTACATCCCATAAAAATTTGTCTTTAGGCGAATCAAAGACTTTATGTAATGCAATCGTTAATTCAACAACTCCTAAATTTGGCGCAATATGACCCCCAGTCTCAGAAAGCTGTTGAATAAGAAATTTACGAATTTCTTCACTTAATACTTCTAATTCACCGTTCGTTTTATTTTTTAAAAAGCACGGATTTTCAATTGTCGTAAGATCCATCTTGGATCACTCACCTTCCTAGATGTTAAATCTATATAAATAATTCATTATTATGTAATTTTATCTATAAAATGATTTTACCATACTTGTAGTTAAACGCTAGTTTCTTAAATGACTAACTCTTAACACCATGTATCATAATACCATTTTTATTAAAATCTGTTTAATGTTTTTTATTTTTATAGAATAAAATTATCGATATTTTTTAAGCAAAATGAAAAGAAAGCCGCTAGCACAGATGTGTTAACGGCCTACATTTCTGTATATTTTATTAACAACATTAACACGTTTATAAAGTAGTTACATTATACATAAATGAATAAATCTATTCAATGGACATGGAATTAATTACATAATCAAAGATAATCAAAAACTGCGATTTTCAACAAAATCACAAATTGAGATTAAGTAATCATCTTTAATCCCACATGCTCGAACATGTTGTTTAGCTTCAGTAATAAAAGTATGAAGCCTTTCTTTAGCACCCTCGACTGAATATAACTTTACATAGGTAGTTTTATCATTTTCTATATCACTACCCACTGGCTTACCAAGTACTTCTTCATCACCTATTACGTCTAAAATATCATCTTGTATTTGAAATGCGATACCGAGTTTATAGGCAAATTGCGTTAGGTGAGATAATTGTTCTGCTGTTGCTTTTGATATAATTGC
This sequence comes from Bacillus sp. FJAT-25509, assembly GCF_001420605.1. GTDB lineage: Bacteria > Bacillota > Bacilli > Bacillales > Bacillaceae_G > Gottfriedia. The sequence goes on along the minus strand of NZ_LJIZ01000032.1, from coordinate 151,378 downwards.
ACCTGCAATTACTGGATACATTAGCATCTTACCCGTTTTTCTTTCATGGATATATTGCAACTCTTCTCCACTAAGCTCTTTACTTTCACCTTCCATATCTGCTACCTGACCGGCAACCATACCTTCAGGACCTGCAGCAATCGCTAACTCACTAATTAATTGTATTTTCACTTGATCAGACACATGAAAATCATTCATTTCCGTAATTAATTTAAAGGCGTATGTCAATAAGCCATCCCCTGCTAATACCGCAAGATCTTCGCCAAATACTTTGTGATTTGTCGGTTTTCCTCTTCGAAAATCATCATCATCCATACATGGTAAATCATCATGAATTAATGAATAAGTATGAATCATTTCTAAAGCACATGCAGGTTTTATCCCTATTAATGGGTCATTACCAAATGCATCTAGAGTTGCGAAAAGTAAAAGAGGTCTAATTCTTTTCCCTCCACCTTGCAATGAATAGGACATAGATTCTTTTAATTTTTCTGGTGCTTTTAATCTTTCAACCGATTTAATCATTTCATCATTTACTATTCTACTGGAATACTCCATAAAATCTTTGAAAGTGTTCATATTATTCCTCCTCAACAGTAAAAGGAGTTTGTTCACCCTGTTCATTTAATATAGAAGTCATTTGTTTTTCAACTTTTGTAAGCTTCTCTTGACAAATTTGAGATAGCTTTATACCTTCTTGAAAGTATTCGATCGCTTTTTCAAGTGGTACGTCACCTTGCTCTAATTTTTGTACGATCACTTCAATTTCTTTTATTGCTTCTTCAAAAGAACGCTCATTTTGTGACAATTGATTCACTCTCCTTTTACTTCAAGTACTTCACAATTTAATTTCCCATCGGTCATTTGTAATTGGAATCGGTCTCCGCTTTTTGCCTGTTTAACCGATTTCATCAATTCGTTATCATTTTTATATGCTAATGAATAACCTCTAGCCATAACTTTTAACGGACTAAGTGCATCAAGTGTATGAAGTATTCTTTCCATTTCAAATTTCTTCTGGGTAACTAGCCGATTAAATTCTTTTTGCAAAGCCATATGTAATTGCTGGTGCTTTTGCTTTTCAAGCTGAACTCTATTACTTGGATGATGTATTAGTAGTGACGAATTTAGTTCTTTATGCTTGTTTATTTTAGACTTAACAATTTCATTTATTGATGTATGTAAACGCTCGTTAATCCGGTCAAATTGCTCTTGTTTTGGATGGAATAGTGAATTAGGATATCTAAAAACATAAGCATCTTGAACTGCCTTTAGTTGCGCTTGTTTTCGTTCAATAATCGTATCCATCGCTTTATTAAGTCTTGATTTTCGAACAGTGAATTGCTCAAGTATTTCTCTTTGGCTTAACGAAACTAATTCTGCTGCAGCCGTTGGCGTAGGTGCTCGGAGATCAGCAACATAATCCGCAATTGTCGTATCCGTCTCGTGACCCACTGCGGAAATGATTGGAATTCTTGATTCAAAGATTGCTCTCGCTACTATCTCTTCGTTAAAGGCCCACAGTTCCTCTATTGATCCTCCGCCTCGTCCGACTATTAACACATCTATTTCTTTCATTCTATTAGCAGTTTCAATTGACTTCACAATCGACGCTTTCGCCCCTTCACCTTGTACAAGAGTCGGAATGACAACAATTTTCCCAATCGGGTATCTTCGTTGAATCGTTGTAATAATATCTCGAACTGCTGCACCGGTTGGTGAAGTAACAACCCCGATTACACTAGGAAAAGAAGGAATCTTTTTCTTAAATTTCTGATCAAAGAGTCCTTCTTCTAATAGTTTTTTCTTCAATTGTTCATAAGCTACAAAGAGACCGCCAACACCATCAGGTTGCATGTCTCTTATGTAGATTTGATAGCTACCAGATCCTGGGTATACATTTATTTCACCTTGTACGATAACCTGCATACCATCGGTTGGTTGAAATGCGATATTTGCATTATAGGATTGAAACATGACCGCTGCAATTCTAGCACCATCATCTTTTAACGTAAAGTAATAATGACCGCTAGATGAATGACGTTTAAAATTTGAGATTTCTCCACGGAGAAGTATATTTTGCAAATTACGATCCGCTTGAAATTTTGCTTTTAAATATTTAGTTAATGCGGTAACAGTAACTGGTAGCTTTTCCGTCATGCATAGCCCTTCTTTCATTCTTACAAAGCAATATGATTAAAGGTTAGTACTCAAATTTAATTTATGATCAATTTGAGAAGCTGCTTTTAACGTATTATGAAGTAGCATTGTTATTGTCATTGGTCCTACTCCACCTGGTACCGGAGTAATATAACCAGCAATATTTTTAACATCTTCAAAATTTACGTCTCCACATAATTTGCCATTTTCGTCTCTATTCATGCCGACGTCAATTACAATTGCTCCCTCTTTAACATAATCAGCTGTAATTAATTTTGCTACACCAATAGCAACAATTAAAATATCAGCTTGCTTTGTAATATTTTTTAGATTAGTTGTACGTGAATGTGTATAAGTAACCGTTGCATTTTCATTTAAGAATAGTTGTCCAACTGGTTTCCCTACAATATTACTACGTCCAATAACAACGACATGTTTACCACTAATCGTAATATTTGTATTTTCTATTAATTTTAATATACCAAAAGGAGTACAAGGTAGTAATGAATCTTGATTCGTCATCATTCTTCCAATATTAATTGGATGAAATCCATCAACATCTTTTAATGGAGAAATTGTTTCAATTACTTTCTTTTCTGAGATATGAGCAGGTAATGGCAACTGAACTAAAATACCATGAATTGACTGATCATCGTTTAATTTGTTTACAACGGATAATAACTCATCTTCAGTAACTGTTTCAGGTAATTCAATTACTTCAGAATACATTCCTAATTCATTACATGCTTTATGCTTCGAATTCACATATGTTCTTGAAGCAGAATTATTTCCAACTAAAACAACTGCTAAACCTGGTGTAACACCTTGATTTTTTAATTCTGAAACACCATTCTTTAATTCCTCACGAATTGATACTGAAATTTCTTTACCATTAATTAATGTTGCTACCATTTTAGTTTCCCCCTATGCATATAAACAATCTATCTATTTAGAATTTTGATAATACCGCATTGATAAATTTACTAGAATCATCATCACCGTAAACTTTAGCAATTTCAATCGCTTCGTTGATTGCTACACTTTTTGGAACATCCTCTAAGTAATTAATTTCTACTAGAGCGATTCTAAGGATATTGCGATCAACGTTACCTAAACGATCAATCGTCCAGCTTTCGATATTTGAAGCTAATTGTTCGTCAATCACTTCTTTATGACTAACAAAATTTGTTACAATTGCATCTAAAAATGCATCTTGTTTTTCCTCAGCTTCTTCTAATACATGCTCTAATGCATTTGAAGCATTTGCTTCACTTAAATCCATTTGGAATAATGTTTGTAATGCAAGTTCCCTTGCTTTTCTACGTTTCATCAAAATAATAAACTCCTTTAAGCTAAATTCATCATTCGTTGCATAGGTAATAACGAATTCTAATTTTGTATAGTAACACGTTATTTTACCATTTTTTTTAATAAGTTCCAACGACTGTCTGTATTAACTCTAATTTTTATTATTATTAACGTTTCTAAGCAAACTCAATACTTTAAACTGTTTTCTACATTTTAACTTAAAATCCAATAAAATAACAGAACAATGTTTGTGTTTTTTTAAATATTTTTCCTTTTTCTTACTTTAAAATAATATTTATACACCAAAACACGAACATTCAAAAAGAAAGTTTAAGAAAATACGGGATTAATGGGATTGTAAAAGATTTTAAGAACATAAAAAAACTTTCTAACTATTACCAGTTTTTATTGTCTTTCCTGTCCTTCCTGTCTCCTAAGCCATTCATGTTCCAGTATGCTGAATAAAAAAGTGTCTCTCCAGCCGTCTCTTAATAATAAATCTTCACGCATTTTACCTTCTAAATTTAAGCCACATTTTTCAAGTACTTTTGCTGATGCAATATTTCTAACATCACATGTAGCAAAAATTCGATGGAGCTTAAAATTTTTAAATCCAAATGATATTACTTCTTTAGTAGCTTCACTAGCAAATCCCATGCCCCAATAGTTCGGATGAATTATATACCCTATTTCACCTATTTGATTGATTTCATCCCTAATATTAAACTCAATCGATCCGATTAATTCCCCAGATTCCTTTTCTATTATTGCAAATGCAAATCGAGTCCTATTTATTTGTTTCATATCTCCTAGTATAGTTTGAACGAATTCCTTCGTCTCACTTTCAGTATTCGGTCCCCACGGCTGAAATTGACATACAACTAATTGTGATGCATATTTATGTACTTCCTGCCAATCACTTTCAACAAATTCACGTAAGATTGTTCTATTTGTGCTCAAATTTAAATTCATATTGTCACCTATTTCTATTTTATTTACAAATAAATTTTAACATATTTCAAAATATTTCATAAAATCAATTACATAAGAACTGGGCGAAGGATAAACTAAAATGAAAGAACTGCATAAAACAAACTTCTTTTCTAGCAAAACAAAAAAAGAGCCTCTATTAGATAGAGACTCTTTTTATAATATTAAAGTTCAATTGGAGCTTCTTGCTCAGGTTTCGTATCGAATTGAACTCCTACTACGTGAACATTTACTTCAGATAATTCAAGACCTGTCATCGTTAATAATGCTTGACGAATATTGTCTTGTACATTACCTGCTACAGTTGGGATTGACTTACCAAATTTAACTAGAATGTATACATCGATTGTAATTCGATCTTCTGATAAATCAACTCGGACACCCTTACCATGATATTTCTTACCGATAATTTCAGAAATACCAGATGCTAAGTTTCCACGCATGCTTGAAACACCTTCAACTTCAGCAGCTGCAATACCAGCAATTACTTCGATTACTTCAGGTGCGATTTCTACTCGACCTAATGTCGCAGTACCCATTTCTAAAATTTGATTTTCGTTCATACAGATCCCTCCACTTTATCCTTTAACAAGCGCATGCTCCTCAAGGAATTTAGTATTATACTTCCCTTTTACGAAGATTTCATTTTGCAATAAATTTAAATGGAATGGAATTGTTGTGTAAATTCCTTCTACCACAAATTCTTCAAGTGCTCTTATCATTATAGCAATTGCTTCTTCTCTTGTCTTGCCATGCACGATAACTTTCGCAATCATTGAATCATAATATGGCGGAATTGTGTACCCGCTATATACAGCAGAATCAACACGAACATTCGGACCACCTGGTGGTAAATACGTAATGATTTTACCAGGAGACGGCATAAAGTTCTTATCTGGATTTTCTGCATTAATACGACACTCAATAGACCATCCTTTTAAAGAAACGTCTGCTTGAGTCATTTTTAATGGATGACCTTTAGCAATTAATAATTGTTGCTTAATAAGATCAATTCCAGAAATATATTCAGTTACTGGATGCTCAACTTGAATACGTGTGTTCATCTCCATAAAGAAGAAGTTTTTAGTATGTGGCTCATAAATGAACTCAACAGTACCTGCTCCCCAATAATTTACTGCTTCAGCTGCACGAACAGCTGCTTGACCCATTTTTTCACGAGTTTCTTCGTCTAATACTGGAGATGGAGCTTCTTCTACTAATTTTTGAAGACGACGTTGAATTGTACAATCACGTTCTCCAAGATGAATCGTATTTCCATGTTCATCTGCTAAAACCTGAATTTCAACATGTCTAAAATCTGTTATATATCTTTCAAGATACACACCTGGATTACCGAAAGCTGTTTGAGCTTCTTGTTGAGTAATTTGAATACCTTTTTCAAGTTCGTTTTCATCTTTTGCTACACGGATTCCTTTACCACCGCCACCAGCTGTAGCTTTGATAATAACTGGATAGCCGATTTCTGCAGCAATCTTTTTACCATCTTCTATACTTTGAATAATACCTTGTGAACCAGGTACAACAGGTACACCTGCTTCTTTCATTGTTTCACGAGCAACGTCTTTTGTACCCATTTTAGAAATAGAATCAGCCGTTGGTCCAATGAATTTCACATTGCACTCTGTACATAATTCTGCAAAACTAGCATTTTCTGATAGGAAACCATAACCAGGATGGATTCCATCACAACCAGTTAATTTTGCAATACTAATGATATTAGTCATATTTAAATAACTATCTTTTGATAATTTAGGACCGACACAATAAGCTTCATCAGCCATTTGAACATGTAATGCTTCTTTATCTCCTTCAGAGTAAATAGCAACTGTTTCAATATTTAATTCTTTACATGCTCGAATAATACGAATGGCGATTTCTCCTCGATTCGCTATTAAAACCTTTTTCATTTCTTCACCTTCTCTAGTAAAGTACTGTTAATTTTGTAGATACTTAGGCCTTTACCAAGAATAATGGTTGACCGTATTCTACTAATTGACCATTTTTAGCAAGTACTTCAACGATTTCGCCTTCAATTTCAGCTTCAATTTCATTAAATAGCTTCATTGCTTCAACGATACAAACGATTGAATCATTTTTAATACGATCGCCGATTGATACGTATTCTTTAGCATCAGGAGATGGAGATGCGTAGAATGTACCTACCATCGGTGATGTAATCTTATGTAAGTTACTTGTATCTTCTTTTTCTACTACAGGTGCAGCAACTTCTGCAGCAACTGGTCTTTCTAAAGTTGCAACTGGAGCAGATGTAACAACTGGAGCTAGCTCTTGGTGTACAACTGGTGTAGATGTAACTACAGTTGTTTGTCCACCTTTTTTAATTTTAACGATAGCACCATTATCCTCAAATTCGAATTCATTTATTGTTGATTGATCGATTAACTTAATTAACTCTCTAATTTCATGAATTTTCATTCTGTTCACCCCTTAAGACATATAGTCTAATCTTATAACCTAATACTAAACTTTTCAACAAATTATTTTAACCAAAGTATTTCCTAATTATTTTTAGCTATTTTACAAGGAATATTTATATATTATTCCTTACCAAAAATAATTCAATATAAACTATTATAACAGGGAAAACCAAAGACAGAAAGTGCGTAGGAATTAGGAATAATCCTAAAATTCACATTAATTATTAATAAGCATATTAAAAAAAATGAAATGGGACGTCTCAAAAGTCAAAGTTGATGGGAACCTCGTTCAAATAGCCCTGCAAAAGGCAAATAAGAAGTCCAACTATATTGAAGAGATGAAAAAACAGTGTACTGCAAATAAAATCTGAAAATCGCAAATAAAGTTAGCAAAACTGCAATTAAATCCAAGAGAATCGCAAATAAAATTTATAATTACCTACACTAGCTAGGGTATTATGCCTAAAAATTGTACTATATATAAATACTTTAAAACGAAAAAACTAGCAAATGTGCTCCAACTCATACTAAATCACATAAAACTCTCCTAATTTATAAAAAAATAAATCAATACTCTAAACTATAAATGAATAGTTCTCTTGAGATACCCCTAATACTTTGCCATATAGTTAATGTTAGAGAAGCTCTGGTCACGCCCCATGAAAAAGCGAGCATCCTGTAATGGAAATCAACCTCACGCGGGCTTCCTTTTTAAAAAAAATAATAGCCAGTAGAGTAAACTTCTACTGGCTTTGTTCAAAAAATTATTTAACTTGGAATTTTACAACTACTAGTTTTTCACCTAAGACACTTCTTGTCATTTGAATGATGTCATTCGCTGCTTTTCTGCTTGGTTTTGCTGACGTTACATCTACTTTTACTTCATCTTTGTCAGAACGAACTAGTGCATCTTTATAGCCAGCTTCTTTAATCATAGATTCTACATCTGATTCTAATGCAGTTAATTTTTGAAGTTCATTCATATTAGTGAATGCATCACTCTTCTCTTTTGCTGATGCAGTTGCTGAGTCAACAGTAGCTTTATATTCATCAATTAATTGACTTCTTTGATCTTCTTGTTCCATACGCTGTTTTAAGAATACTTCACTAGTAGAATTTTCTTGAGAAGCAGTTTCTTTACCGTTTTGTTTAGAAGTATTTGTTTTAGAAGTATTTGTTTTAGAATCAGTATTAGAATCTGTCTTCTTAGTATCTTTAGGAGTTGAGTCTAATGAATCTGTATTTGTATTGTTATTCATGTTCATAAAACTTGTTGTTTTTAAATTATCAGGTGTCGTAACATAATAAACTGATAATACAACAACTAAACTTAACATTGTTAATAACCAAATCGTTTGTTTTTTCATTTAAATTTTACCTTCTTCCTCTTATTTTTTTGGTTGTACAGAGACACGATAGCTTGGTACATCAAGTAATCGCGTTACAGCTTCTCGAATCATTGACTTTACTTCAAGGTTTTCAGCGCCTTTAGCAATAACGAGTACACCTCTAATTCTTGGCATTTCAGTTTCGGCTACAACAGGTTCTTGTTTATCACCGTTATCAATAATGACTACTTGCTCTTCTTGTGATTGATCATCAATATTTCGTTTTCCACCTTGTTTATCTGTTTCCTCAGTTTCTTGAGTACGATTCGTTTTATTTGTTTGATAAACGTTCTTTCCACTACCTTCAAGATTTACTACTACTTTTACATTACTTACACCAGCCATATTATTTAATGTTTCTGTTAGCTGCTGTTCATATTTTGTTTCATATTCTTCCATTTTGTTTGATGATGATTTTCCACCATCACTTCCAAGAGTCTCAACAGCTTTTTCATTATTTTTTGGTGTTCCACTCGTTTCTGTCGAAATAGGTGAAAGCATTGAATTCGTTTTTTGATTTGTATTAGCAAATAGATTGCTAGCAATCATCCAACAAATCCCGAGTCCCAGTAGAGCTAGTACATATTTTCTCGTTAGTTTAAATGGACTTTTTTCTTTGTCAGAAGAGGTTTTGTCATCGCCATTTCCTTTTAGAAAGTCTGCTAATTTTATTGGTGGAATCTTTTTCTTCATTTGTCATTACTCCCCTCCTTCCATTTTGACTTCGATTTGCTTGTCCTCAAGCTCCCATTTATTTGCTAAAAAAGTTTGTAACTCTTGTTGTTTAATTTTTTCATCGTCTGTCTGAACAGGCTGATCGGAATTAATTGATACTTCTTGAACAGGCTCTACATTGCTTGTCTCATCTTTTTTAGGGCCTACGTAAACAATTACTTTAGATAGATCTTGTGCTGTTTTTACTGTAGTAACTCCATCTTTAACTTGTAAATCCACATTTGTAATGACCTGTTCAAATTCTTTTGAAAAGCTTTTTTCAACGTCCTTTTTCATTTGGACAGCCATTTGTTTTAATATATATGCACGTTCTGCTTCTTGTATTTCATTTTTCTTATTATTTATTTCATTTTTTATTTCGCCATTTGCTTCATACGTTTTAGACTGGTACCCTGCTAGCACTTCTTGTATATTTACTCTGAATAATTGAAAAATTGGTTGGAGCATCATGACAATTAATAATAGACTCGCTACAAATCGTACATATTTTGCTAAGCCGGTATTTGGAATTAACATCATAATGACGGTTGCAACTAATATATAGACGATAATATTTGAAACCCAGTGTATAAAGAATTCCATTTTCTCACCTACCTAAACATGACGACAATGTTTCCTGCCGCTATTATTAAAGTCATACTTAAGAAAAACATTAATGAAACGATTGATAAACAAACAAATAAATAAGTTACACTTTTTCCGATCGTATCAATCGTGCTAATGATATTTTTACTTCCAACTGGTTGTAAGATCGCCGCTGAGAATTTATAAATTAAAGCTAAAACCAATATTTTAATAGCTGGGAATACAACGATTGCTAATAAAGTAACTAAACCTACAATCCCAACTGTATTTTTTAACAATAAAGATGCACTAATAACTGTATCTGTAACGTCTGCAAAAACTTTACCAACAACTGGAATAAAATTACTTGTCACAAATTTAGCTGTTTTTACTGCTACCCCATCCGATACTGCAGTCGTCAAACCTTGTACACTTAACACGCCTAAAAAAATAGTTAAAAAGATTCCTAGTACACCTACAGCAACATTTCTTATTAAAGAAGCTAATTTTGTTACCTTTAACTCATCATTGATAATGCTTACAATACTTAAAATTGTAGATACAAGAATTAAAGGTAGTACAAAATACGTCACTAGTAATCCGCTTGTATGCATTAAAAATATTAAGATTGGATGGAAAACGCCAACAGATATGACACCACCTGATGTCGCAATCAAAGCTAGTAAAATAGGTATTAATGCTCGTAAAAAATCAATCATGACTGTAATTGCATCTTGGGTGGCCTGCGTAGCAATATAGAAACTATTTAATGCAAAAACTACTAATACTAGAAAAACAACATTATCTGCAATCTTACTGACCGTACTCTTCTCAAATGCATTTTGTAATGATTGGAGTAAAGAACTAAATATAACTAACATAATTAAGATCCCTAATATTTTTCCATTACTTAATAACTCAAAAAATATATATTTAGCAAATGCAATAAACCATTCTTGTAATGAAAATTTCTTTTCTCCCTTAATAAATTGGATAAAGTCCCCTTTTTGACTCTCGGGTAAAAAACCACCATATTGATGAACTACTTCATCCCAATATTGTTGCACATCATCGATCCCTAACTTTTGTATTTGTTCATTTACTATTTCAGCAGGTGGAGGAGCAGCTTGTACAATTCTTGGTACTAAAAAAAAGAGAGCAAAGAAAAGAAGAAAAACTTTCATCCTTTTTGACATAATGTCCTCCTTTCCTTACATCTAAGAAATTTTTGGTAAAAAACTTAAAATTGTTTCTATTAAAGCTGTTAAAATCGGTATTGCAAGAACCAAAATAAGTACTTTGCCCCCTAATTCAATCTTGGAAGCAATTGCTCCTTGGCCAGCATCTTTCGTAATTTGAACTCCAAATTCAGCTATGTATGCGATCCCAATTATTTTTAATAAAGTTTCAACATACACATTTTTAATACTCGCCTGATTTGCTAGCTTTTGAATTTGTTCCAATAAGAATTGCACCTTATCCAATAAAAATAAAAATAATACACAGCTTATAAAAACAGTTATTGCTAAAGTAAAATTATTCATTTTAAATTGATTTAATAAAAGAATGACAAATGTGGCAGCTAACCCAATGCCGACAATTTGGATGATTTCCAAAGACTCTCACCCCTAATCTAATGAAATAGAAATACATCCCGAACTTTATTAAATAGATCACCAGCTTTTGTGATAACTTGAAGAAATACGATAATGAATGCAGTTATAATCGTCCATGTAGCAAACTCTTCTTGTCCGGCTTTTTTTAAAACCGCATGGATAATTGCAGCAATTACTCCAATCCCAGCTATTTGAAACATAAGAGCATAATTTGTAATCAATCTAAATCCCTCCTACAAGAGTAATATAACGATTAATATTCCACTTAAAACTCCTAGCATTTTAGACATTCGTTCATAACTGCCCTGCGAATCGATTGCTTCTTGCTCTTCTCTTTCCAAATGTTTTAATGCTAAAATGATTTGTTTTTGTTGTGAATATTTATCATGCATACCAATCGTCTCACCAAACTGTAATAATACTTGTATGTCAGACTCTTTAATCGAGACAGTTTTAGCATATTTCATTAATGAATTTTCCCAGGCTTCTTTCGCTGAAAATGCACTCGTTTCAAGTTGAATTGCAAAATCTTGTAAACAGCTATTAATCGGTCCTTTTAATTGACTCGAAATTCTTCTAAACGCTTCTTGCAGTGGCAATTGACTATACATTACCTCTGCCTCAAGAGATTGAAGAGCCAACTTCCAGCCCCTTAATTCTTTTGTCCGTTCTGATAATCTACGTGCAAAATAAAATCCAAGCCAACTTGTTGAAAAAATGATAACAAGCGCTCCAATCCACCTCATTTAAAACACCGCCCTTGGATGAAATAAACTAGAGCAATCCTTATTTTTAATGTCTGTAACAGTACCAGGTGAAGGAAAACTTGAAATTTCGATAAATCGTTCAAATGTCCCATTTTGAAACAAAGGCAAAAGAGAAGGGCGTTTTCTTATTTCATCTAGTGAATAGCCATGGACGGTCACTATTAATTGAACACCGGCAAAGATTGCTTCTAAAATCGCATCTACATCTTCCTTTTTTCCAATTTCGTCTACAAGAATGACATGAGGACTCATCGACCTTACAAGCATCATCATTCCTTCAGCCTTTGGACATGCATCTAATACATCAATTCTTTCACCAAATGTATATTGAGGTACCCCTTTAACTGAACCAGCTATCTCAGATCGCTCGTCAACAATACCGACCTTCCCAGGCCTTATTCCCCTCATGGCATCACCTTGACTCACCACTCTAGCAAAATCCCTAAGTAATGTTGTTTTCCCTGCTTGTGGCGGGCCAATCAGCATAGTGTTTTTCCATCTTCCTTCATAAACATACTTTACAAATGGATTAGCTATTCCTACTTTTTCTTTTGCAATACGAAAATTATAAGAACTAATATCTCGAATCATTTTAACCATTCCGTTTTCAGTTACAACGCGACCAGCTAACCCGACTCGATGACCACCTTTAATTGTGATATAGCCTTTTTTCAATTCTTCCTCAATCGTATAAATTGAAAATTGACTTAGCTTCCCAAGAATCTGCCCGCCTTCTTCTTCTGTTAGGATATAAGGTATAAAATTTGATTGATTATTAGAAATTACTTCAACTGGACGCCCGATCCTTAACCTTAATTCCTCTACTTGTTGTAGGTCTCCATATGAACGCTGTAGCTTTTCTTTAATTAATGTAGGCAATACATTGAAAACCTCTTCCATAAAAGGTCACATCCTATCATTTAAAAACTGCCAACATGATTAAAAACACACCACAAACTACTAAAACTAATCGAATAGGATCTAATTTAGATGCAACACCTATAATCCCAATAGCCATTGTTGAAATGAGAATAATAGGTCCAACTGTTGCCAAAACACTATTTACTGCTAATGCCTTCTTAATGTCGTTTAAATATAAAATTGTAAAAGCAGCAATCAATTCTACACTTCCACCAAAAACTCTGAGCATTCCCATACTTAGAACTGCTCGATCCATTGAATCAATCCAATCCTTCATAGCTACACACCTTTTCCTTTTTTCATTCTTTTTTATTACTAATATGCTGAACATGTCCATTTCAGAAGACAAACATTAATTAGAAAGCACAAAAAAAGAGAGAAGTCGTATAACTTCTCTCTTAGCTTGTTTGCATATTACATAGTCAATATTGGATTAAAAGGGTTCATAGGTCACTATTTAGGCTTAATCCTTAAAATTACTTACTCATAGATTAATTTATCAATGTTAATAAGTTGTTTGGAATGAAAAAGATGCTCGACCCCTAATGTGAGATACCGGAAGGCTAAAGGTTCGGCCCCATGGAAAGCGCGCATCCTGTAATGGAAATTAACATGACCATACTTTCTTTAATGCAAATTAAAATATCATATAAACGAAAAAGATTATAACCATAATAACTTGTAATACCGCTTTTGCTAATGAGCTGCTAATAAATGAGACAACTGTCGCCCATGCAGATTTAATCGAATCTTTCGTATTCTTCCCTTGTAATTTCTCAGCTATAAATACAGAAACGAATGGGACAATAATTAAGCCAAAGGGAGGAAAAACAAACGAGCCAACGATTACAGCTAAACAACCTACTCTTTCACCAGTTTTTGTACTACCGTATTTTTTAAGAAAATATTTATTAGCCAGAATATCCGCTAGAAAAATAACAGCTGTAAAAATCAGCATAATAATCCAAAACGACATATTTAAATTACTTTTATTAATTCCAAAATAATAAATTAAAAACCCTACCCATAATACTGGTACACCTGGAATTATTGGTTTGATTAGCGCAATAAACGCCAATGCAAAACAAATGATAATCAATGTCCAAAGAACAATTGATGTAACCATTTAATCACCCTTACTTATTTAAATTTGTTAATAAGAAAAAGAGACACTTGTTAAATAAGTGCCTCCATTTTTTACATTTAATTAAGATTTTGCACGTGAAACGTAGCTAGCTTCAGTTGTGTTAATAATTAATACTTCGCCTTCATTAATGAAGATTGGTACTTGTACTACTAAACCAGTTTCCATTGTAGCTGGTTTTGTTACGTTAGAAGCAGTATCACCTTTAATACCTGGTTCAGTTTCAACTACTTTTAGGTCAACTGTGTTTGGTAATTCAACACCTAAAATTTCACTTTCAAAAGTCATGATATAAACTTCCATATTTTCTTTAAGGAATTTTAATTCACGTTCAATATTTGCTTCTGGTAATTCAATTTGCTCATATGACTCGTTGTCCATGAATACATGTTGGTTACCATTAGCATATAAATATTGCATTTTACGGTTTTGAATATGTGCTTTTGCTACTTTCTCACCAGCACGGAATGTTTTTTCTTGTACAGCGCCTGTACGTAAGTTACGAAGTTTTGAACGTACGAATGCAGCACCTTTACCAGGTTTAACGTGTTGGAAATCGATTACTTGCCAAAGCCCACCGTCAGTTTCAATTGTTAAACCTGTACGAAAATCGTTTACTGAAATCATTAAATATCCTCCTAAAAAATGAAATGGTTCTATAAGTATGTATTGTGTAAAAAAGAACCATTTCTCTTACCATGAATTTCTTTTACAACTTTATATCATAAAGTAAAATACGCTTTTTGTGTAGTTCTATTTTCTAATCTAATGAAAACTTATAAAATGATTAGGTTTTTTGGTGAAGACATTAAGTTTTCGTTACCACCAGTTTTAACGATTAAATCATCTTCTATACGAACTCCACCTAGATTTGGAATATAAATACCTGGTTCACAAGTTACGATCATATTTGGCTCTAATACTGTATCAGAACGGAATGATACGCCAGGTCCTTCATGTACTTCTAAACCAATACCATGGCCAGTTCCATGTCCGTAATATTCTCCATAACCTTTTTCCGTGATATAATCACGAGTTAAAGCATCAGCTTCTTTACCAGTAATTCCTGCTTTAATTCCGTTAACACCACGTAATTGAGCTTCAAGAACGATATCGTAAATTTTCTTCAAATCAGAATGAGGCTCACCAACAGAAACTGTTCTCGTCATATCTGATACATACCCTTTATAGTATGCACCAAAATCTAACGTTACAAAATCACCTGTTTCAATTACTTTTTCAGATGCTACACCGTGCGGAAGGGCAGAACGAGTACCAGAAGCAACGATTGTATCAAATGATGATGAAGTAGCACCTAACTTACGCATAAAAAATTCTAACTCATTAGATACTTCTAATTCAGTAACACCTGGACGGATAAATCCTAAAATATGATCAAAAGCAGATTCTGCAATTTTAGCAGCTTCCTTAATGATTGAAATCTCTGCATCCGTTTTAATTAAGCGTAATTTTTCAATTAATCCACTTACAGGAACTAATTCTGCTTTTGCTACTTTGCGGTAAGAACCAAATTCTGTAAATGTAACATGATCTTGTTCAAACCCAAGTTTTGATACGCCTAATTTCTCTGTTAAAGCTGCAACTTCAGCTGGAATTGAACCTTCATGCTTAACGATTTCATAACCTTCACATTGGCTAGTAGCTTGTTCAATATAGCGGAAATCAGTAATGAATAAAGCTTTGTCCTGAGTAATTAAAGCAACACCAGCAGAACCTGTGAAGTTCGTCATGTAACGTCTGTTATATGTACTAGTTACTAATAATGCATCTAATCCTTTTTCTACTAAAGCTTCACGTAACTTTTTAATTTTTTCCATTGTTTTGCTCTCCCCTACTTATGTTTTTTAACGCACTTAAACCTAAATCATATCCATACACACCTAAACCAACGATTTGCCCTACAGTTACTGCAGCTAATACTGAAGTATGTCGGAACTCTTCTCTTTTATGTATATTTGAAATGTGTACTTCAATAGTTGGCACGGTAATACTTGCAATTGCATCACGAATTGCATAACTGTAATGAGTAAATGCGCCAGGATTAAACAGAATCCCATCATAGACATTATTTGCTGCATGCAGTTTATCGATTAATTCACCTTCATGATTCGATTGAAAGCAATCAATCGTATCCCCATCTTCATGTGCAAGCGATGCTAAATGATCCTCAATATCCTTTAATGTAGTTGAACCATAGATAGAAACTTCTCTCTGACCGAGCATATTTAGATTAGGTCCATTCAATAACAAAAACTTAGCCATTTTAAAAGTCTCCACCCATCATTTTTCGCATATTTATCCCAAACAAACATATCTTGGAATACCCAAGGTTTATTTTATCATAGGCCAGACTATTTTGAATAGCCACGCAAATATGCCTTTTGCTCTTGAAATGCAAAAGAAACAGAATATGCAATAAAAGTTCCGTATAAAATGAATAAACAGATTGTAGTAACTGTCGTATCAGACGAATAATTCTTAATTGCTTTTAAATCGAATGCTAATTTACCAAGGACAATAAAAACAATAACCCAAAGGAGCACACCAAAAAATATACCTGGCAGAACTCCGTTAAATTTTCTACCGATAAAATAAAATACAAATGCAATAATGATCGAAATAATTCCTATACCAACTATAGAAATTAAGTTTTCAATATAACCATTTGCCCATTTTCCAAGTTTGATTCTTTCTAAAACAAAATTTGGACCAATTTGAGTAAAATCAAAATAACTAAGAACTAATAAAACAGTAGACCAAAATATACCACCGAAAAACCCAATACTAGCAATCTTATTAAAGTTCTTATTCTCTTTTGCATCAGCATCGCCACCTTGCACTAGGTATTCATTTTGATTTTTACTTTGACCCTGATCCTGATTTTGATCCTGATTTTGATCTTGATTTTGATTGTTTTCTTGATCCTGCATTTCCTTTTCTTGTTCTTTATCTTTATCTGGCATATATCATTTCCCTTTCCATACATTGCTAAATATCTCTGAGTATTATGTCCAACAAAGAAATCTTTAATGTGATTCTAAATTTTTATTAGAAAATTAAAAATTTTTCGATTATTACACTATTTTCCTACTTCTTACTTGCACCATTATTATGCTTACATTTACAATAGATAGTAATAGATAAAAAACAAGTTTAGGTTGGTGCAACATGAGAGAGAAAAATAAAGCAGTTTATGGGGGGCAAGCAATCGTAGAGGGCGTAATGTTTGGTGGCAAAACACATACAGTCTCTGCAATCCGCAGGTCAAATGAAGAAATACAATATTATGAAGAACCGATACATATAAATCGGACAATGCAAAAATTAAAGAAAATCCCTTTCGTCCGTGGTGTAGTCGCGATTATACAAGCAAGCATTAATGGATCCAAGCATTTAAATTACTCAACTGAAAGATACGGGATTGATCCACAAGATGATGAGAAAATTGCAATTGAGCGTGAAAAACAAAAAGGTACGCTTGCAACTTATCTCGGACTTTCATTATTAGCCGTTTTATCATTTTTAGTTGGTAAAGTTATTTTTACACTTGTACCAGTTCTTCTGGCTGCAACATTGAAACCAATTTTTGAAACCGATTTTCAACAAGTCATAATAGAAAGTGTCTTAAAACTATGTTTTTTATTAATTTATATTTACTTAGTTTCCTTGACTCCATTTATAAAAAGAGTATTTATGTATCACGGTGCAGAGCATAAAGTGATAAATGCATATGAAAACAATATTCCTTTAACGATCGAAGGAGTCCAATCACAATCTCGACTACATTATCGTTGTGGAAGTAGCTTTATTCTATTTACTGTAATTGTTGGTATGTTCATATACTTCTTAGTTCCAACAAGCCCACTTTGGCTAAGAATTGTGGATCGACTTTTATTAATCCCAGTTGTTATAGGCGTTTCGTTTGAGGTTCTACAATTAACAAATAAAGTTCGAAATATTCCTATATTAAGATGGGTAGGTTACCCAGGATTATGGCTGCAATTATTAACAACTAAAGAGCCGACTGATGATCAAGTTGAAGTATCCATCGCTTCATTTAACCGACTTTTAGAAGTGGAAAAAAATAACAAGATTTAATTGACAGAATTTTGTAAAAAATATCAACTTATTGGATAAAATGTAATAAACTATAAGAAACAATATTTTTCTAATACATTTAATAACTAATTTACTCTTCACTTAGGAGGTGCTTAAAGTGAATCAAAAAGTGTACTCATCAATATTTTATGGAATAATAGCATTAGCACTTTTTGGCTTAATTGCTCAGTTGATAAACGATCCTGCAAAATTATTACAACGGTTTTTGTTTATTGGATTAATCCTTTTAATTATTTATTTTATTTATAGAGTTTTTTCATCTTCAAACAGCCAAAGAAGCCATCAGGACTCCTATCGTAAGGCTGCAAAACAAACTGTAAAGAAATATAACACTCAAAAATCTAGCTCGTTAAAAAAATCGATTAACAAATCAAAGCCCACTTCAAGAAAAAGTACCTCCACACCTTTGTTAAAAAAACGAACAAAGGATGCAAGTCACTTAACTGTGATTGAGGGTGAAAAGGGCAAAAAGAAAGACCGTGCTTCCTACTAAGCACGGTCTTTTTAATTATTCGAATTCGATTGGGTTTCATTCGACTTTTGAATATTTTTTAATTCTTCGATTCGATTTTTATCTTCTTCAAAGAACTGTACTAGTTCTCCAATTCGATCAATCGCTTCCCAACTCATATGATGTTCCATTCCTTCAACATCTTGATAAATTAAGTTTTCATCTACCCCAATAATTCTTAAGAATTGCTCAAGTAATACATGGCGATAGACAAGTCTTTTTCCCATCTTTTTACCTTTTTGTGTTAGGATTAACCCTCTATATTTTTCATAAATTAAGTAATCGTCTTTATCTAGTTTTTGCACCATTTTGGTCACTGACGATGGGTGTACAGATAATGCTTCGGCAATATCAGATACGCGAGCATACCCTTTATCTTCAATTAAAAGGTAAATTTGTTCAATATAATCTTCCATACTTGGTGTGGGCATGATCTTCCTCCAATACAGTCATTCAAACTTTATTCCGTCACAATAAGCATCAAATAAAATGATACAACACATAAACCAAAAGTGCAATTAAGGTGAACTCATTTAAATGTTAATAGATCGTCATTCTGTATAAGAGTATGATGAAAATAATAAGAGTGTACCTATGAAATAGATACACTTCATTATGTAAAATATTGAATTTCTCCATTAGGAAAATACTTTTTTATATAACCAGAAATTGTCTCTTAAATTGAAGCAGCTTCTTCTTTTTGATAAACATATTTTCCAATTCCGTATTTTCCCCATTTATATTTCCTTTTCTCTTCATCCATTTCAAGTTTAGTATTAGGATACCTCTCTAAAATCACCTTTTTGGCAGGCTTAGTAAAACGATGTTAAAAAGTTCAAACATCATCTTCTCATTTGCCAATTCACCTAATGCATCCTTTAAACGAATAAAAAAAGCTCCTCATAGCCCACAACTCAATCTTCATGCATATAAATAGGAGCACAACAATAAAGCCAAAAGGATATCCTGCATAATT
This sequence comes from Bacillus sp. FJAT-25509, assembly GCF_001420605.1. Lineage (GTDB taxonomy): Bacteria > Bacillota > Bacilli > Bacillales > Bacillaceae_G > Gottfriedia. The sequence goes on along the minus strand of NZ_LJIZ01000032.1, from coordinate 131,699 downwards.
TGCAGTCTCTCAGATTTATTTGCTCTCTTCTTCCTTTATTCGCCCTCCTCAATGCAAAAAAAGAAAGCCAAAAAGGCTTTCAATAAAAAACTACTTACGTAAATTCCATTCCTCAGTATTGTATTTAGTAGCAGCTAATTCCTGTACTTCCTTCTCTTGAGCCTCTGTTAATTCATAAGGCACCAACTCGATATCTAAGCCCATTTCGAAGCCTTTTTCAAATGCTTCATACAAGTCAGCCATTGTTTTAGGAGTAGTACTTTCTGCATTGATCCATGTTGCACGATCTAAGAATCGTTTTTTCATTCTATCTCTCACTGCGTCTGAAGAGAAAATATATAGGTCATATAGCATATCAACATCAATATTTAAAGGAATTGAACCGTGCTGAAGAATTGAGCCCTTCTGTCTCGTTTGAGCACTTCCAGCAATTTTTTTATCATTTACAACAACTTCATACCATGATGGAGCATCAAAGCAAACGGCACTTGCTGGGTTTTTTAATTGATTTTTTTCTTCAGCAGTTTTTGGTACAGAAAAAGATGCATCTAAACCAAGTAGCTTGTACCCTTCTAAAATTCCCATTGAAATAACTCGATATGCTTCTGTAACTGATACCGGCATATTTGGGTAGCTTTCTGGGACAATTACGCTATAAGTTAATTCATCGTGATGAAGTACGCTTCTTCCACCAGTTTGGCGTCTTACAAAATCACCGTTATATTTTTTTAATGCTTCTAAACTTATTTCTTGGTTTTTTTGGAAATATCCGATTGTTACAGTAGGATTTTCCCATTCATAGAAACGAAGTGTTGGAAGAAAACCTTCTTCACTTTGCCACTTGATTAAACATTCATCAAGAGCCATATTATAGCTACCTGATTTTACTCCGCTATTAATAAAATTCCACTTTGTCTTTGTCATGTTGAAAATCTCCTCATTTTTCGATAAATTTTTACTTTTTTAATGAAAGTTTCTTGCACAATCCTACTAGAGAATTATAATAAGATAAGTAGGTAATTGAAAGGTGTTGAAAAATTTGAGTCAGTTTTTACCAATAATTTTTGTCGTACTAGGTATCATTGTATACTCAATAGTTATGTATTTCTACCAAAAACGTTTAATTAAAACGTTAAGTGAGGAAGAATTTCGTGCTGGCTACCGTAAAGCTCAGCTAATTGACTTACGAGATCAAGAAGATTTTAAGAACGGCCATATATTAGGTGCTCGTAATATTCCGTTCGCACAATTAAAAACGCGTTCAAAAGAAATTCGTAAAGACCAAGCAGTATATTTATATGATCAAATGGGCGTTCGTCCTGGACAAGCTGCACGTATTTTACGTAAACAAGGTGTAACAGAACTTTACCAACTTAAAGGCGGCTACAAACTTTGGTCTGGTAAAATAAAAAAAGGTTTATAATCCACATTTAATTTAAATGAAAAAACTACTTCATTTTTGTGAAGTAGTTTTTTGCGTTTTATGTAGGAGCCATTAAAACCAAAAACTCATTATTCTTTATGAGTTTTTGGTTTAGCGTATTTCTCGCCTTTTGTATCTACTTTTATAGACTCGATGATTACTGGAGTAACAGGTTTTTCCATTGAATCTACTTCAACAGCGTCAATTTTCTTAACAATATCGATTCCTTCAGTCACTTTACCAAATGAAGCATATTGTCCATCAAGGTCAGGAGTATCGTTCGCCATTATGAAAAATTGACTTCCAGCACTATTTGGATCACCAGTTCTTGCCATAGATAGTACACCTGTTGTATGTTTTAAGTTATTTTTAAAGCCGTTTGATGTAAATTCGCCATCAATTGCATATCCTGGACCACCGCCACCAGTTCCCTGAGGATCGCCACCTTGAATTACGAAGTCTCTAACAACTCGATGGAATGTTAATCCATTATAAAATCCTTTGTTTGCTAGTGAGATAAAATTATCTACAGTGTTTGGTGCAATATTAGGATATAATTCAGCTTTAATAACACCATAGTCTTTTACCTTTATCGTTGCTATTGGTAATTTCCCATGTTTTTTACCATTTGCAGATTTTTCATTATTGTTTCCACATGCTGCTAATAAGCTGAGCGTTAATACAAGACAGCTTATTAAAATTGCTCTAATCGATCTTTTTAACATTTTCCCTTCTCCCCCTCTTTCATTTCTTTAGTTTACCAAATTTGACCATGCATTATCTATAGTTTCGAAAAATTGAGAATTTTTACACAGGCCGAGTTATTTCACTAAAATATAAAAAAACTGCTATTCAAATATGAACTGAATAACAGTTTCCTTTAATTGAATTATCCAACTCGTTCAGATGGTTCCTCGATTTTATTTTTCGCAAATGGAAACCACCAATTCCATTTTCCAAATAACTGCATTAAGCTAGGAACTAAAACTAAGCGAACGATTGTAGCATCCAAGAAAATGGCTATAGCAATCCCGATTCCCATCTGTTTAACAGGTACCATATCCGTAAAAGCAAATGCTCCTGTAATAACAATCATAATGGATGCTGCTGATGTGATGATTCGGCTCGTCGATACTAATCCTTCTCTTGTTGAATAAGTATTATCTCCCGATTCATAATATAGCTCTTGCATTCTCGACATTAAAAATACTTCATAGTCCATACTTAAACCGAAAACTAATCCAAAGACAAACACTGGTAAAATCAACATGATATCAGATTGAGGTAGGCCAAAATTACCACCTTGAAATAGCCAAGTAATGATTCCAAACGTTGCACTTAAAGATAATACATTCATCAATATCGCTTTGATTGGAATGATAATGGACCTAAATGCAATCATTAGTATGATAAAAGTACTAACCATAATCACAAGTAAACCGTATACAATATTATCTGTAATCTCATCAAATAATTCTTGTTCAAATTTCACTTGGCCACCTACAGTATAATCAAGTCCCTCAATTTTCCCATTATATTTATCTTCAAAATCCCTTACCCATTGCTTTCCTTTTCCTGATTTAGGATCAGAATTAAAGAATACTTGAATATAAGTTTTATTCTTTTTAATATAGGCATCAATCGCAGGCTGAATTTTTGATGCATTTGGAGATTTTAAAGCAGGTAATAATTGCTGAGCGTTTAAATTAACTGCATTTAATACACTTTTAACTTCATAAACATTTTTGTCATCTTCAAGCTTCTTCTGAATTTTATCTAATGCGTTAACATTATTTTGCTTTAAAAAATCAGTATTAGATTCTAAAACAATTGAGATCGTTCCGTGTTTTTGAGCTTCCGGAAGAAAAGCTTTTTGATATTTTTCATAATTAATTCGCGACGTTGCATCCTTTGGTAGTGCATCAATTGTCGGTATATTTAGGTGCACATCCCTGATTGGAATGACGAAAAGACCTAAAATGATTAATGATGTTAGTGCCATGATGATTGGTCTTTTCATAACGAAATTTGCAAATTTTCTCCAAACTGCTTGTTGCTGGTCTTGGCTTCGATTCGCAATCGATTTTAACGTACCTTTATTAATATTTTTACCAAGAGCTGAAAGTACTGCTGGTAATAAAGTTAAAGATAAAAATAAACTAACTAATACAACAACTGCCCCACTTATTGCGACACTTCTAAATAGATCAATATTTATGAAGTACAGCGCTGATAATCCAATAAATACACAAATACCTGAAAAAATAATCGCTCTTCCTGCAGTTGCAAATGTTACACTAATTGCTTCTTTCACTGTTGAATGATTTTGTAATTCAGTTTTATAACGGCTTACGAATAATAACGCAAAATCGATTGATAATGCTAATCCAATCATCGGTGCAACATTTAAGACAAAGATTGATAAATCAACATGCTTACCTATAAAGAATAGAATTCCAAATGTACTTAAAATACTAATCATACCGATTATGATTGGAATAGCAGATGCAACTAAACTTCCAAACGCAAAAAATAGAACGATAAACGCAATCGGAACACCAATCATTTCTGCTTTCTTTAAGTCTTCTTGACTAGTTTTATTCATTACATCACTAATGATTGTAAATCCAGTTGTCCCTACCTTTACTGTATCATCTGATAATGACTCTACCTTTTTTGCAAATTTATTGTTTAGATCAACAAGCTTATCGTGATCCTTCTCATTGTATAAAAGAGACATGTAAGCAATATTATCTTTTTTCATACCCGGATTCGTTAGAGGGTCATGAAATTGTTTTATATTCTTTTCTTTTTGAACTTCCTTCACAATCCGTTCAATGTCAGATTGGAATTCGACGCTTGTGGCACCCTTTTTTCGCTCAAGTAAAATGATGAGTGAATCTGGCGATTGTTCAAATTCTTTTTCAAGTACATTCTTAGCTTTTTCATACTCTCCAGGTGTTCTAAAACCATCTCCATCTAAAATGCCAGGTAAATGCTTCGAATAAATACCTAGAATGATTGAAAATACAGCTAAAATTGCAATAACAAAATATCGGAATTGATAAATCGTTCGACCCACCTTTTTCCAAGCACTATTTTCACTTACTGTACTTTTCATTTTTCCACTCCTTATTTACATATCCTACCAATATCTTATCAAACCGATGTAAATTCGCCTATTGATTTATATTTTGAGTCAGAAAACATGTAAAAAAACGCCCATAATATAAATCAATTTGATTTATATTAGAGCGTTAAAATCTTGAAACTATGATTGCAATGATGATTCCAATTAATGCTCCAACAACAACTTCATATGAAGTATGACCTACTAGTTCATTTAATGCTTTATAATTTTTAATTCTTCCATGAAAAAAATCATTTAATAACTTTGCATGTTTACTAACAGCCAATCTTACACCAGAAGCATCATACATAATAATCGTAGCAAAAATTGCTGAGATTGCGAAAGTAACATTTTCAAATCCTTCTGTTAATCCAACACTTAATGCTAATCCAGTAACTGTTGAGGAATGTGAACTTGGCATACCACCAGAAGCAAAAAACTTAGATATATCAAATTCTTTTTCTTTAAATAAATGAATAATGACTTTTAAAAACTGCGCAATAAACCACGCTATTACGGCTGAAATTAATGGTTCGTTATGAAGAATCGTCAAAACGTGCCTCCTTTTGGTGTAAATAATTGTTATTCCATTATTATACTTTCTTACATAATTGTATATTCATTAATAGCTTATAAGAACAAAATAATTTTTGTTAAATATTAAATTGCAAAACAGAGTTTTACTTTTGGAACAATCTTATTAGTTCACTGTTTTATTTATCATAATGGATTTTACTAATAATTTCCATATATTTGACATATCTTGGGGAACTTTAATCACATCATACAAAATTAAGAAATATATAAATTTTTAATAAATTATCATTTTTGAAATTGACAATCCATATAATTCTGATAGACTTAGTTGTAATTAAATTCTAGGAGGAAGCTCATGAGCCAAACCAACGACTTAAAACCCATCATTGAGGTCGTGGAATCGTTACTTAATGGTTTAAGATTTGGAACAATCACATTAGTCGTTCAAGATGGGAGAATTATTCAAGTAGAAAAGCAAGAAAAAATACGATTAAAGTAAATATGTTCCTGCTGACTAGAAAAACTAGAGGCAGCTCAAGTCTACGTATGAAAATGTAGATTTGAGCTGCCTTTTCTTTTTAGGATAACTTGGCTTCAATAGTCAATTGGAGGAAAGAAAATGAGATTTGAAAATTGGAACGTGAAAAGCATTCCTGACTTTTCGATTGATAATGAAACAAAAGGTGCACTTGAAGTACTAGAGTGGGCTTACAAAACCTATGGTGATGACCTAGTTTATGCTTGCAGCTTTGGAGTTGAGGGAATCTTATTAATTGATTTAATTTCAAAAGTAAAACCTGATGCAAAGGTTGTTTTCTTAGAGACCGGCCTACATTTCAAGGAAACTTATGAATTAATAGACCGCGTGCAAGCTAAATATCCAAGCTTACAAATAGAAAAGAAAACACCAAGTCTGACTTTAGAAGAGCAAGCAAGTATTCATGGAGATGAGTTATGGAAACGTGAACCGAATAAGTGCTGTAATATTCGCAAAATCCTACCGCTTCAAGAAGCTCTAAAGGGGGCTCCAGCTTGGGTGTCTGGCTTAAGAAGGGAACAATCTCCTTCAAGACAAAAAACAGAATTTCTTAATCTAGATAATAAGTTCAGCTCAATTAAAATTTGTCCGTTAATCCATTGGACTTGGAAGGAAGTTTGGCGATATGTCTATTACAAAAATCTACCGTACAATCCTTTACACGATATAGGGTACCCGAGTATTGGTTGTGAGGTATGTACATTACCTGCTTCAAGTTCTTCAGATAGTCGCTCTGGTCGTTGGTCTGGATCACAAAAAACTGAATGTGGGTTACATGATTAGTTGTCTATAATAGATGCTAAAAAATGAAAGTTTATTCTTACTAACTATTAAAATAGGAAAATTGAAGGAGTGTTTAGAAATGAGTTTAGCCCCTCATGGCGGTGTCTTAATTAATCGCTTTAATCCAGAAGTTACTGTTAAAGATGGTTTGAAGGAAATTCCTTTAGATTTAATTGCGTTAAGTGATCTAGAGTTAATTGGAAATGGAGCTTATAGTCCCCTTACTGGTTATTTAGGAAAGGATGATTATGAGCAAGTCGTAAGCACAATGAGATTAAAAGACGGGAATGTGTGGAGTATTCCAATTACCCTTCCTATTAGTGGACAATTAGCTAGCAATCTAAAACTAGGAGAACTAGTTAAACTGACTTGGGAAAATAATGTATATGGCTTATTAAAGATTGATGATATTTATACACCTAACAAATTACTTGAGGCTCAGTTTGTTTATGGTACAACTGACACAAACCACCCTGGAGTAGCAAAAATGTATTCTCGTGGTGATGTTTACTTAGGTGGCGAAGTAACTGTTATTAGACAAATTAATCGTACTCAATTCACTGAACATTATTTAAGTCCAAAAGAAACGAGAGAAAAATTTGCATCATTAAATTGGAAGAAAATAGTTGGGTTTCAAACTCGTAATCCAGTTCATCGTGCCCATGAATATATTCAGAAAACCGCACTTGAAATTGTGGATGGTTTGTTCTTAAACCCATTAGTTGGAGAAACAAAATCGGACGATATTCCTGCAGAAGTCCGAATGAAAAGCTATAAAGTATTACTCCAAAACTATTATCCAACAGATCGTGTATTTTTAGCCGTATTCCCTGCCGCAATGCGATATGCAGGACCAAGAGAAGCTGTGTTCCATTCGATTGTTAGAAAAAATTACGGATGCACGCATTTTATTGTTGGTCGTGATCATGCTGGTGTTGGTAATTATTACGGAACTTATGATGCACAAAAAATCTTTCAAAAGTTTTCACAAGACGAATTAGGTATCTCTCTCCTATTCTTTGAAAATAGTTTCTATTGCTCAAAGTGCGAAAATATGGCATCTACCAAAACATGCCCGCATAGTAGCGAGTATCACGTAACGTTATCCGGTACGAAGGTTCGTGAAATGCTAAAAAAAGGTGAAATTCCTCCTTCTGCTTTTAGTAGAAAAGAAGTTGTTGAAGTACTAATTGAAGGTTTAAAAGAACCTGAATCAATTTCTGTAGATTAGGAGTAAAGTTAAATGTCTAAAAATATCGTTTGGCATCAGGCTAGTATTTCAAAAGAAGACCGTCGTCAAAAAAACAATCACCACAGCTGTATTTTATGGTTTACTGGTTTATCTGCTTCAGGTAAATCGACGATTGCTAACGAGGTTGCAAAAGCACTATTCCATCTTAATGTTCAACAATACGTATTAGATGGTGATAATATTCGTCACGGTTTAAACAAAGATCTAGGATTCACTGATTATGATCGAACTGAAAACATAAGACGAATTGGTGAAGTAGCAAAACTCTTTGTTGATAATGGGCAAATTGTCTTAACGGCTTTTATCTCCCCATTTATTGCTGATCGAAATATCGTTCGGTCATTAGTCGAACAAGATGAGTTTATTGAAGTTTACGTAGAATGCTCCGTTGAAACTTGTGAAAGTAGAGATCCGAAAGGACTTTATAAAAAAGCAAAAAATGGTGAAATTCAAAACTTTACGGGCATCAGCTCTCCGTATGAAGCACCAATAAATCCAGAAATTACATTAAATACTGATAAGCAATCTGTACAAGAATGTGTTGAAACAATATTGCAATTTTTAAAGAGTAAAAATTATATTGGGTAAGGTGATGTTCGATGGCATTTGAGAAAAAATGGAAAGACAATCTTAAGCTAAATGAAACTGAAAAAAAGAAACTCGTTAAGGATGGACTTAAAATTTACGATGACATCCCCTACTATGCTAAAAATGGGTTTGAATCAATTCCAAAAGATCAATGGGATTTATTCAAGTGGGCTGGATGCTATTTACAAAAACCAAAGGAAGCCGGCTATTTTATGATGCGAGTTAATGTTCCGTCTGGCATATTAACACATGAACAGCTTATAACATTAGCAGAAATCGCTCGTGATTATGGTCGAGATGTATATGATATTACAACCCGACAAGCGATCCAATTTCATTGGTTAACAATTGATCAAATACCAGATATTTTCACTCGTTTAGAAAAAGTTGGTCTATCTAGTGCTGGTGCATGTGGAGATATAACACGTAATATCGTTGGAAATCCACTTGCAGGGATCGATCCGAATGAATTATTTGATACTACACCTATTGTGAAGGAAGTTTATGAATTCTTTCAGTTTAATGAAGAATTCTCGAATCTGCCTAGAAAATATAAAATGTCGATCAGTACAAATAAAAATAATGCTTCGAATGCAGAAATTAACTGCATTTCATTTATTCCGGCTATTAAAGAAATTAACGGCAAAGAAACTTCTGGTTTCCATTTAAAAGTTGGTGGCGGGCTATCTTCCGCTCCACATTTAGCTCAAGAACTGGATGTATTCCTGTTACCACATCAAGTGAAGGAAGTTGCAATCGCCGTTACAACAATCTTTAGAGATTATGGCTACCGTGAGAAACGCCATCACTCTCGTTTAAAGTTTTTAGTCGCTGATTGGGGCGTAGAAAAGTTTAAAGAAGTTTTAGAAGGATATACAGGTAAGCTATTAACAAAAGGAACTGGCTTTGAACAGTCATGGAATGCAGGATATTTTTATGGGGTACAACCACAAAAGCAAGAAGGATTAAATTATGTTGGATTAAGTATCCCTGTTGGAAGATTGCATTCTAAGGAAGTTTTTGAGTTAGCTAGAATTGTAAAAAAATACGGTAATGGTGAAATACGCAATTGTAATTCACAAAATTTAATTTTGCCAAATATTCCAGCAGAAAATATTGATGAATTATTGAAAGAACCAATACTTGAAAAATTCACACCAATACCGCCAAAATTTATTGGTTATTCTGTTGCTTGTACAGGAAATGAATACTGCAATTTAGCTTTAGTCGAAACGAAAGCTCGTATGAAGGAAACAGCTTCTTATTTAGATGAAAAAATCACTTTAGATGTACCTGTTAGAATTCATATGGTTGGTTGCCCTAACTCTTGTGGTCAAAGAGCAATCGCTGATATAGGACTTCAAGGAATCAAGGCTCGTAATGAGAAAAAAGAATTAGTAGAGGCTTTTGAGATCTATGTAGGTGGTACATTAGCCAACGGTGGTAAATTAAATGAAAAATTAAAAGGGAAGGTTGAATCCCCTGCCCTTCACCTAGTATTAGAAAAATTCTTGCAGCACTTTAAGGAAAATAAACTCCCTTCAGAAGCCTTTTTAGATTATGTAGCAAGAGTTGGAATTGAAGAATTACAAACATATTTAACTTCCATTCTTGAAACTGTAAAAGCATCTTAAAGAAAGTCGGTGACATATGTTTTTATATAGATTTGAAGCATCAATCGAAGGCCGTATAGTTCCTATTGTTATATTAGCAAGTGATGATGAAAAAGCATTTAAGCTTGTTGATACAGAACTTGAAAAGTTTTATGTAAAAAAACCGGACGTTAAAGAACTACTAATGTATGAAAAGAAGAAAGTAAGTCAAAGTGGTGGATTTGTTTTAGATATAGAAGTTTTAAGTAAACGATGATGACGAGGTGTGTGGAATGATTGGAAAAGTTTATTTAGTTGGTGCTGGACCAGGGGATGTTGATCTAATTACAGTAAAAGGACTAAAGTGCATTCAAAATGCAGATGTCATTATATATGACCGACTAGTTAATAAAGAGCTATTAGAGTATGCAAAAGAATCTGTCGAGTTAATATACGCTGGTAAACTCCCAAACTACCATGCATTAAAACAAGAAACAATAAATGCTTTCTTAGTGAAGTATGCAAAAAAAGGAAAAAACGTAGTTAGATTAAAAGGTGGAGATCCTTTCATTTTTGGTCGTGGTGGTGAAGAAGCAACTTATCTTGTAGAACGTGGTGTCTCCTTTGAAATCGTTCCTGGCATTACATCAGGTATAGCAGCTCCAGCTTATGCTGGTATACCTGTCACCCATCGTGATTATAGTAGTTCCTTTGCTTTTGTAACAGGTCATTGCAAAGAAGAGGATACGGTTAAATGGGCCTCTTTAGCTAAAGGCATTGACACATTAGCAATTTATATGGGAGTTAATAACTTACCATATATTCGTCATCAACTAATATCGAATGGAAAACACCAAGACACCCCTGTTGCACTGATTCATTATGGTACTACTGAACAACAGCGAACGATTATTAGTACATTAAAAAATGTAATATCAGACGTTGAAAAAGAAAAAGTATCCAATCCTAGTATGATTATCGTTGGAGAAGTAGTTAATTTACACCATCAATTACAATGGTTTGAGACTAATTATAATTCTATGAATGAACATAGGAACATTAATTATTCCTCTCTTTAAATTCTCGCCTAGAATAAAACGAGGTGATTTAGAATGGATGCAATCTTATATGTTTGTCATGGAAGCCGTGTAAAATCGGCTGTCCATTCAGCCATACAATTTGTTAAAAAAGTACAAAAACAAATTGATTACCCTATTCAAGAAATTAGTTTTATTGAACTCGCTGAACCATCAATTTCAGTTGGATTAGAGAATTGTTTGCGTAAAGGAGCAAAATCGGTAACTGTATTGCCGGTTTTACTCCTTTCTGCAAATCATGCAAAGGTGGATATTCCTCTTGAAATCGCGAAATTTCAAGAGGAATATCCACACATAAAAATAAAGATTGCCACTCCAATCGGAATTCACAAAAACATGATCGAATTAATCAAAAAAAGAATAAATGAAAAGGTTAAGCATTTGATAAAGCCAACTAAAATTCTGCTAGTTGGTCGTGGAAGCAGTGATCCATTAACTATAGATGATTTCAATTCAATCGTTAAACTACTTGAAGCAAAATTAAAGTATCCTGTTCTCCCCGCTTTTATGGCAGTTTCAAAGCCGTCGATTCAAGAAGCTTGGAATCAACTATTGACTGAAAAAAATCATCAAGTAATAATCGTTCCTTATTTATTTTTTTCAGGAACTCTTATGAATGAATTACAAGATAAAATAAAATCGCTACCTCTGGAATTGCAAAATAACTGGATATTATGTGACACCTTAGGGTACGATGACTTAATTACATCAATTTTTAGTGAAAGAATACTTGAAGCTCAAGCAAAGGAATTAATTACTGCAATAAAATAAAAGCTCTTGTTTCCTCAAATAGAGAACAAGAGCTTTATTTTTATTTACTTTCAACTTTTATAAAATTAGTTGGTTGGTAAGTTGGAAGAGTTTGTAAAAATCGATTAATCCTTTTTGTAGCTTCAATTAATTGATTTAATGAAGTTGCGTAAGAACATCGAATATACCCTTCACCACATTCTCCAAAAACATTTCCCGGGACGACCGCTACTCTCTCTTTTAATAATAATTGTTCAGCGAACTCCTCAGATGTTAAGCCCGTATTCTGTATTGATGGGAATACATAAAAAGCTCCACCTGGAAGATGACATGATAAGCCAATTTCTTGAAGAGATTGCACAAGATAATTACGACGTTGCATATAACTGCGTCTCATTTGTTCTACATCATGATCTCCATTTCGAAGTGCTTCAACTGCAGCATGCTGTGACATAGTAGGTGCACACATAATTGCATATTGATGAACTTTAAGCATATGGGAAATAATGTCCGAAGGTGCTGCTACAATTCCAAGTCTCCATCCTGTCATTGCAAAAGTCTTAGAAAATCCAGAAATTAAAATTGTATGGTCTCGCATTCCATCGATATTTGCAAAGCTTGTATATTCGCCATCATAAACAAGTTCAGCATAAATTTCATCAGAAATAACAATTAAATTATGTTTTTTAACAAATACGGCTAAATCCTCTAATAATTCTTTTTCCAGTAAAGTACCCGTTGGATTATTAGGATTACAAAGTAAGATCGCTTTTGTTTTCGGTGTAAGCTTCTTCTTCAACGCTTGAAGATTGATTTTAAACTCTTCTTCTCCTGTCGTTGCTAAATGAACTGGTACACCGCCTGCTAGTGAAACTAAAGGAGCATATGAAACAAAGCATGGATCAATAACGATTACTTCGTCTCCAGGATTTAAAATTGTTCTTAAAGCAATATCAATCCCTTGACTTGCCCCTACAGTTATAATTAATTCATCTTCTGGATTATAATGCACATCAAATTTCTTAGCAAAATAACGACTTACTTCCTGACGTAATTCTAGCAGTCCAGCATTTGAAGTGTATGCTGTATGCCCTGTTTCTAACGAATAAATACTAGCTTCCCTAACATTCCAAGGCGTGACAAAATCTGGTTCACCTACCCCAAGTGAAATGACATTATCCATACTAGCCGCTAAATCAAAAAACTTACGAATCCCTGATGGTTGTAGTGTAGTTACTGTATTTGATAAATTAAATTTACTCATGGCGTGATCACCATGCGCTTATCACTTTGTTTTTGACCGTATACGATACTATCATGTTTATAACGTTTTAAAATAAAATGGGTAGTCGTTGATAATATAGATTCTAAAGTCGATAGTTTTTGGGATACAAATGAAGCAATTGATGTCATTGTTTTTCCTTCAACTACAACTGATAAGTCATATGTTCCTGACATTAAATAAACTGATTTAACTTCCGGGTATAAATAGATCTTTTCAGCAATCTCATCAAACCCTACCCCACGTTTTGGAGCTACTTTTACATCAATCATAGCAGTTATACTTTCTTGAACTGGCACTTTTCCCCAGTCAATAAGCGTAATGTATTGAAGAATAATACGATCGTTTTCAAATTTTGTTAATATATCAGCTACCTCTTCTTCTGTAGCTCCAATCATTTTTGCTATTACGTCATTACTTAAGCGTCCATTTTGTTCAATACACTGAAGTAATTGTATTTCTTTTTCTGTCATATTCTTATACTCCTTATGTATTCCATTTTCTGGAATTACGTTAGATGTTCATTCTATTCATCTATATTTTATTAATTTAGTTAGATGACACTTTTGAGAAGAATTCTTCATAAATAACTTGTACTGCATTTTTCTCGTCGTATGATTTTACTCCAAACATCATACTTACTTCTGAAGAACCTTGGTTTATCATTTCAATATTTATTCCCGCATTTGCTAAAGCTTTACTTGCTCTTGCAGTAGTACCAACGTTATGACGCATCCCCTCACCTACTAACATAATCAAAGCAAGGTCTCTTTCAACGACGACATGGTCTGCATCTAATTCATCTTGGATCCGTTTAATAATTTGAAATTCTATTTCAACTGGTAATTGATTTTGGCGAATAATAATTGAAATATCGTCGATTCCACTTGGCTGATGCTCATATGAAATCTGATAATCCTCAAGTATCTGCAATATTTTACGCCCAAATCCTATTTCTCTGTTCATTAAATACTTGCTTATATAAATACTACAAAATCCATTATCACTCGCGATCCCAATTAAAGGACCGTTTGATAACGTACGTTCCTTAACGATTCGTGTACCGGGAGCTATTGGATTATTCGTATTTTTAATGTTTACAGGAATACCAGCTTGAAAGGCAGGGATCAATGCTTCGTCATGAAATACGTTAAAGCCTGCATATGATAACTCTCTCATTTCTCGATAAGTTAATTCCTTAATTTCCTTTGGATTACGAATAATCGTAGGATTTACAGAAAAAACTGCATCAACATCAGTAAAGTTTTCATATAAAGTAGCTTTAACTCCGTTGGCAACAACAGAACCAGTAATATCTGAGCCACTGCGAGAAAATGTAACGATATGTCCATCTTCTGAATATCCAAAAAATCCTGGGAAAATCAGAATTCCAGATTTCTTTCTCAATTCAAATAAGTTCTCATAGCTTTTCGCTAAAACTTGGGCATGTCCTGGTTCATTTGAAACAAATAAACCTGCTTCTTTTGGATTAATATAACTTGCCTCAAGTTCTTTTAACTGAAAATATGATGCTACTAATCTCGCACAATTATCTTCACCACATGCCATAACAGCATCCATATATCTTGCAGGATGATCTTTTTTACTACTTATCGAAAGTTCGATACCTAGTGAAATTTCATTCATAATATCCTCAGATAAACCTAATCCATTTGCAATTTCAGAATACCTTTGAATAATTTGATTGAATTCTTTCGAATAATCCTTTCCTGCTAGGGCAAGTTGTGCGCAACTAATTAGTAAATCGGTAACTTTGATATCATCTGGAAATCTTTTGCCTGGTGCAGATACAACGATAATTTTACGTTCAACATCTGATGTAACAATCTGAAATACTTTTTCAATTTGTTCCGAAGTGGCTAATGAAGACCCACCAAATTTTACGATTTTCATTTTTATTACCCCTAATTTAGTTAATTTTCAGTTAAAAATAATGTTACAATTATCCTCCTTATGCGAGAAAAAATCAACACCAATTAATAAGTTTTTTGGGAAATTTTAGTATTTTACAAAAAGAATTTGATGTTGTTGTGGGTATTTATTCAATCTAGTGAAAAGAATAGCACTAAGAACGTGTAGATTCTTTAGGGATGAGTTTAGGCTTAAATAAACAAGGCGGTATATGCATGAAATGGAGAAAGCAGAAATAAAGGTATACTAATAGTTTTAAAGACACTATTTCTCTTTAGTCCCTCCTCCTCTCTTCAATTTTCTTTTATACCTTATTTACCATTGGTCTTTTAAATTATTGTATAAAAATGCAAATAAAAATAATTTTAAAAATGTTGAATAAATAATTCAAGAAATCGAACAAAAAATAGCAATGACAATAAGAAAACTCCCTATTTTAACAATTAGGGAGCTTTTTATGATCAATCTAGTAATACAATGAAATTTGTATACTTGAAGCAGATATCGTCCCACCTTAACGATTCGTTATTGACTTAGCGATTGATTAGCTTTCAAACATTCTTTTTATAATCTCCTTTCAAATTTAACTGAAAATTCACACTAAAGTAAAGAAGCTTTAACAATCCTTCCCTATGCTTAGTAAGTAACCTACTAGCGAATTAGGAGGGCGAGTATATTGAATTGGAACGCATTGAAAAAAGCAGTTCTTGCTTTTGTTCTTACGACTACATTATCTGCAGGAGTATTTATGGTCTCTGGTAATCCGACTGCTAGAGACATTCCTATTAACACCAAGAAAGATAAGAACCGTTTCATTCAAGTACAATTACTTGGCATTAATGATTTTCATGGACAATTAGATACGACCCGAAAATTTAACGGCAGGAATGTTGGCGGAGTAGAATATCTTTCCGCATATTTAAATCAAAAGAAAAAGGAAAACAAAAATACTATTTTAGTTCATGCTGGTGACATGGTTGGTGGAAGTCCTCCAATATCCTCATTCCTTCAGGATGAACCTACAATTGAAGTATTAAACAAGATGGGGTTTGATTATGGGACACTAGGAAACCATGAATTCGATCGTGGTGTGAATGAAATGATGAGGTTGATCCAAGGTGGAAATAATCAAAAAACTGGTTATTTTAACGGAGCAAATTTCCCCTATTTATGTGCCAACGTAATCGACGATAAAACTGGTAAGACCATCCTGACTCCATACAGTATAAAAAATATTGATGGCGTTCTGATTGGATTTATCGGCGTCGTAATAAAAGATACTCCGAAGATTGCACCACCAAACAAAACAGATGGCGTAAAGTTTATTGATGAAGTAAAAGCAATCAATGATTCAGTTAAAACACTTAAAAAACAAGGTGTAAAAACAATCGTGGTGCTGGCACATAATGGTGGAAATCAGTCCAAAGCAAATGGAAATGCGACAGGTGAAATCGTTAGAATGGCCAAAAAAATGGATGATGAAGTTGACGTAATAATTTCTGGACATACACATACTTTTCTTAACAAAGAAGTAGACGGAAAGCTGATTGTCCAATCTTACTCTTATGGAACAGCTTTCTCCGATATTCAGTTAAAAATTGATCCAAATACGAAAGATATCATAAACAAAAAGGCAAGTATAAAGATGGTCTATCAAGATGATATTAGACCAGATCCTGAAATAAAGAAAATGATACAAAATTATGAATCTAAAATTGAACCGATCGTAAATAAGGTCGTTGGAAAAGCTGCAAACGACATTTTAAGTAAGAAGAATCATAATGGAGAATCTAGTTTAGGAGATATGATTGCAGATTCACAACGAATTGCAATGAAGTCCGATTTCGCATTTATGAACTTTAGTGGAATCCGTGCTGATCTTCCAAAAGGGGATGTAACTTTGAATGATTTGTTCACGATCCAGCCATTTAAAATTAAACTCGTTAAAATGACATTATCTGGTGAACAAATTCGGAAACTTCTCAATCAGCAATGGCAGGAAAATGGAAGTGTTCGAATGCTACAAATATCAGGCTTAAAATACACTTGGGATAGTACGAAGGATTCTGGGCAAAAAGTTATTAATATCATGCATACAGATGGTACTCCAATTAATCCACAAACTAGTTATACTGTTACTACAAATAGCTATCTTGCCAATGGCGGTGACAATTTCTCGGTATTACTAACAGGGAAAAATAAAGTGGAAGGTCAAACAGTTTTTGATGCTTTTGAAGATTATGTGAAGGAACAAAAGTTACCATTGGTCCAGGCATTTGATGGTCGGATTAATCGGATTAAATAGATTTTTAGAAGGTTTAAAAACACGAGTTTCATTTTGATATGATTCTATAATACTACTCAGAAGTTCGACCATAAAAAAAGTTCCCTTCGATGAGGGAACTTTTTTTATTTATGCTTTAATATAACGTAATACAGGTTTACGAGCTGCTAAAGTTTCGTCAAGACGACTTACAACAGTTGTATGTGGAGCCTCTTGTACGATTTCTGGATTTTCTTCAGCTTCTTTAGCAATTGTAATCATTGCATCGATGAACGCATCTAAAGTTTCTTTCGATTCTGTTTCAGTTGGTTCGATCATGATACACTCTTCCACGTTTAATGGGAAGTAGATTGTTGGTGGGTGGTAACCAAAGTCTAATAGGCGTTTAGCAATATCTAAAGTACGAACACCTAATTTCTTTTGACGTTTTCCACTTAAAACGAACTCATGCTTACAATGACGATCGAATGGTAGATCGAAATGAGGCTCTAAACGACGCATCATGTAGTTAGCGTTTAGTACCGCATCTTCAGTTACTTGTTTTAATCCTTCAGGACCCATTGAACGAATATAAGTATATGCTCTTACATTAATTCCAAAGTTTCCGAAGAAAGGTTTAACACGACCAATTGTTTCTGGACGGTCTGAATTTAATACGTACTCATCTCCAACCTTCTCAACGATTGGTGCTGGTAAGTAAGGAATTAAATCTGCTTTAACTCCAACAGGACCAGAACCAGGACCACCTCCACCGTGAGGACCAGTGAATGTTTTATGAAGATTTAAGTGAACTACGTCAAATCCCATGTCTCCTGGGCGTGCTTTACTTAATACAGCATTTAAGTTTGCTCCATCATAGTAAACTTTACCACCAGCAGCGTGGATGATCTCAGAGATTTCATAAATATCTTCTTCGAAAAGACCTAATGTATTAGGGTTTGTAAGCATTAATGCTGCAACATTTTCATCAACAACACGACGTAAATCATCTAAGTCAACTAAGCCTTTTTCATTTGATTTAACCGTAATTGTTTCGAAACCTGCAACAGTAGCTGATGCTGGGTTTGTACCATGAGCAGAGTCAGGTACGATTACTTTAGTACGGTTGAAGTCACCACGGCTTTCGTGATAAGCACGGATAATCATTAATCCAGTCCACTCACCATGTGCACCTGCAGCTGGTTGTAAAGTAACTTCATCCATTCCAGTAATTTCTTTTAATTCTTGTTGAAGCTCATGCATTAATTCTAATGCACCTTGAACAGTATACTCATCTTGAAGTGGATGAATATGCGCAAAACCTGGAATACGAGCTACAGCTTCGTTGATTTTTGGATTGTATTTCATCGTACATGATCCAAGTGGGTAGAACCCTGAATCTAAACCATGATTACGTTTAGATAAAGCAGTATAATGGCGCATTAAATCTAATTCAGAAACCTCTGGTAATTCCGCTTTTTCTTTACGGATATAAGCACTTGGGATAACTTCATTAATATCAATTTCTTCTACATCCATTATAGGAAGACTATATGCAATACGACCTTCTTTACTTATCTCAAAAACTAACGGTTGATCCTTCAGCATGTTGAATCCCCTTTCCGTCTACTAATAATGCTAATTCTTCTACAAATGTATCAATATGTTGTTTAGAACGTAATTCAGTTACTGCGATTAACATATGATTTTCCATAGTAGGTTCAACTTTTGCTAAGTCATAACCACCGATAATTTTCTTAGTAAATAATTGTTTATTGATTTCAGAAACATTTTGTTTTACATCTATTACAAGTTCGTTGAATGCAGCACCTTCGAATACAACCGAGATACCGTTTTCAATTAATTTTTTCTTCATATATTGAGTACGAGAAATGTTTTGCATTGCCATCTCTACAGCACCATTTTTACCAAGAGCTGTCATTGCAACAGAAGCTGCTAATGCATTAAGAGCTTGGTTAGAACAAATATTTGAAGTCGCTTTATCACGACGGATATGTTGCTCGCGAGCTTGAAGTGTTAATACAAATCCGCGACGACCTTCTCCATCAACAGTTTGCCCTACTAAACGACCTGGCATTTTACGCATTAATTTAGATGTTGTAGCGAAGTATCCACAGTGAGGTCCACCAAATTGAGTTGGAATACCAAATGTTTGAGCATCACCTGCAACGATATCCGCTCCGAATTCACCTGGAGGAGTTAAAGCTGCTAATGCTAATGGGTTACTTGAAACAACGAATAAACTTTTACCAGTATGTGCAATTGGTTCGATTTCAGCTAATTCTTCTACTTGTCCATAGAAGTTAGGATATTGAACAACAACACATGCTACATTGTCATTCATTTCATTTTTTAATTCTTCGATATCAGTTCTTCCATCTTTAATGCCAATTTCAACTACCTCTAAATGTTGACCTTTTGCATAAGATAAGATAACTTCACGTGATTGTGGATGAACACCTTTTGAAACTAAAATACGTTTTTTACCATTGTGACCTGCTGCTAAAGTAGTTGCCTCTGCTAAAGAAGTACCACCGTCATACATTGACGAGTTTGCCACATCCATACCAGTTAATTCACAAATCATTGTTTGGAATTCAAAGATTGCTTGAAGCTCACCTTGAGAAATCTCAGGTTGATATGGTGTATAAGCAGTATAAAACTCTGAACGGGAAATAACATGATCTACAACTGTTGGTAAATAATGATCATAAACACCAGCACCTAAGAAAGAAACATATTCTCTTAAGTTAGCGTTTTTCTTTGCTAATTCGCTTAACTCCTGAATTAAATCGGTTTCAGATTTTGCCTTTTTAATGTTTAATAAGCCATTAAAACGAACTTTTTCAGGAATATCACTAAATAATTCATCAACTGATGAAACACCTACTACTTTTAACATCTCTTGACGATCTTGCTCTGTCATTGGTAAATAACGATGCATTAAGGTAATCCCCTTTCTCCCCCTAGTTACTTCTTCTCTCTTTTGTAAAATGGTTTTGAAACTACAACTGCTTTTAATTTTTTATTTCGAATTTCAACTTCAAGTTCAGTACCTAAAGCAGAAAATTCAGATTTGATTAATGCAAGTCCAATATTTTTCTTTAATGTTGGAGATTGCGTACCACTTGTAACTTCACCAACTACTTCCCCATTAACAAGAACAGGATAGTGAGTTCTTGGAATACCTTTGTCAATCATTTCAATTCCAACAAGTTTACGAGGTACACCTTGCTCTTTTTGATTTTTCAGAACTTCTTTACCGAAGAAATCTTCTTCTTTATTTAATTTCACAGCAAAGCCGATACCAGCTTCTAATGGAGTAATGTCTTTTGTTAGTTCTTGACCATATAATGCTAAAGCCGCTTCGAAACGAAGTGTATCACGTGCACCTAATCCACATGGTTTTAAACCGTCTTCCTTACCTGCTTCTAATAGTAAAGTCCAAAGCTTAGACGCATCTTCAGCAGCTAAGTATAGTTCGTATCCATCTTCACCAGTGTAACCTGTACGTGAAACTAAAACATTTAAATCACCTATTAATACATTATCTTTGAAAGTGAAATACTTAATATCAGAAACGTTCTCATTCGTTAAACGTTGTAAAATTGCAACAGATTTTGGCCCTTGAAGAGCTAATTGTGCAACTTCATTACTTTTATTAACTACTTTTACATCGCCTTCAACATGTGAAATTAACCATGCGAAATCTTTTTCAATATTAGACGCATTTACAACTAATAAATAGTGTTCTTCGTTATGTTTATAAACTAGTAAGTCGTCTACCGTTCCAGCATTTTCATAGCACATTGCAGTATATAATGCGCCTTCTTCATTTAATTTTGAAATATCATTTGTCATCATTTTTTGTAAATATTTAAGACTATCTTTACCAGTTACTTCAATTTCTCCCATGTGAGAAACATCAAATAAACCAGCTGCTGTACGAACAGCTTCGTGTTCTTCTTTAATGCTCGAAAATTGCACAGGTAGCTCCCAGCCACCAAAATCAATTGTTTTACCACCTAATACTTTGTAATCTTCAAACAATGGTGTGCGTAATAAAGTCGTCATGTAGCCATTTCCCCCTTATCTACATGCTAGCATGATGGAAAACTAAATTAATAGTTCGTCCAGCTAACCATTAAATAATTTACATATTTTGTATATTTTCGGAAAAACTAGTAGAAAACAAGAAAATATTATCAAACTATATTAGTTAACTGTTTTTTCTTAACAATAAGAGTTTTTTGTTTAATAAAAGAATAATAAATTTTTACTTTTTTCTACACTATTATCCTAACATTAAACGACAAGTTTCAGCAATATCAAAGTGAATTTTTTTAAAAATAAAATAACGAACATTATAGCTGTTATTTCACAATAATGTTCATGATTAACCAATATAAAAATGAAATAGGTGAGGTTTACATGTCAATTGAGATTAAATTCCATACAGAGTGGCAAGAGGAGTTCTTAGAGAAGCTTGAAAATGATGGACCATGGTCAAATTGGGAGAATTATAAGCTTGCCTATCATACTTCTACAAAATTAGTAATTCCATCTTTTACAGGAATGATTGCTCCTACTCATTTACCTAACTTAACTCCATTGCCTCATCAATTAGATGTAGCAACGACTGTAATTGAAAAAATGAATGGAAAAGCAATTTTAGCTGACGAAGTAGGATTAGGTAAAACAGTTGAGGCTGGTTTAATTTTAAAAGAATACATGATTCGTGGTTTAGTTAATAAGGTGCTTATACTAGTTCCAGCATCACTTGTATCACAGTGGACCTTTGAATTAAATACAAAATTCCATATTCCTGCAATCGCACAACAAAAAAAGAATTATGTGTGGGATAGCTGTGATGTTGTTGTATCATCAATCGATACTGCAAAAAGAGATCCTCATCGAGAAAAAATATTAAGTATTAATTATGATCTCGTCATTATTGATGAAGCTCATAAACTTAAAAATAATAAAACAAAAAACTATGAGTTTGTACAACATCTTAAAAAGAAATATTGTTTATTGCTTACTGCTACTCCAGTTCAAAATAACATAGAAGAAATTTTCCATTTAGTTTCTTTATTAAAACCTGGCCATTTAGGTAATAAATCTAGTTTTGAAGAATACTTTTCTGCTAAAAACCGCTCACTAGAACATGAAGACTTATTACGTGAACTAATTGGAAAAGTAATGGTTCGAAATCGTAGACAGGATACAGGCATCGAATGGACAAAGCGAAAGGTAGAAACAGTATTAATTAATTTTAATGAGGAAGAACAAAAACTTTATGATTTAATCGATGAATGGCAGAAATCACAATATACTGGGGTAAACTCAGCCTTCTCCTTTTTAACATTTAAGCGTGAAGCTTGTAGCAGTCGCGAAGCAGTTTATGTATCAATGAAAAAAATGCTTCAAAGATTTGAAAAAGAAAATATCGAGATTACCGATCCTTATATCGAGAAAATTTTTCATCAAATTAATCAAATTACCTCTAATTCAAAAGCAAATAAAGTAGTTGAATTAATAAAAAAAATAAATGATAAAGTAATTATTTTTACCGAATATCGCGCAACACAGTTATATTTACAATGGTTATTAAAGCAAAACGGTATTACATCTGTACCATTTCGGGGTGGCTTTAAACGTGGTAAGAAAGACTGGATGAAAGAATTATTTAAAAACCGTGTACAAGTTCTAATTGCAACTGAAGCTGGTGGTGAAGGTATTAACCTACAATTTTGTTCAAACATGATTAATTATGACCTTCCATGGAATCCTATGAGACTAGAACAAAGAATAGGTCGTATACATCGACTTGGTCAAACAGAAGATGTAAGCATCTATAACTTTGCGACCGTTGGCTCAATTGAAGAACACATACTAAGGCTACTTTATGAAAAAATCAATTTATTTGAGCGTGTGATTGGAGAACTGGATGATATTCTAACCAGAATACCTTATAAGGATTTTGAAGCTCATATGAATGAAATATTTATTCACTCTAAAACTGAAGGTGAAATGAAAATTAAAATGGAAAATTTAACGTCCATCATTCAATTACAGCAACATAAACAAGCAGGTGATAGTTATGCAGCAACATGAAATCCATGATTATATCGAATACTTTTTCACACATAATGATTGTGAAATCATAAAGAAAACTCCGACATATTTAGAAATACAATTAACAATTGAGATGGATAAAAAATTAATGAATCGCCCTTTCTATTGGCATTATTTAGAAAAAACAGGCGGCATCCCAAATCCAATGAAGTTAACACTTATTACAGATAGTGATAATGCACCTGAAGATCTTAAAGGTGAACAAATTCATTTCGGTTCGCCACGTCTTCACCAAATTTTCTCAATCGTTAATGAACTAGGACAGTCAATTAGACTTTATGAAGACACAAAAGCACCTATGGGCCAACAAATTGCATTACACCCTTGGTTAGCTGTTAATTATCAGGTTTCTTTTACTTGTGATCATAAAAAAGATTATTTATATTCTTTTGGGATCCATTTAATTTCTGGAAGAATTATAGAAGATTTTCATACAAAACTTGAAAAAATCCAGTTCAACTCTAAAATACCTGATTTTTGCTATTCGATGTCACCTATAATTAAACCAATTAGTGGTTTAAATCGAATGGAACAATTACTTCGAAACAAAATTGAAAAAGAAGATATGGTATGGGCTGAAGAAGCACGGAATAGATGGCAACATGATTTAGATTTATTAAATCAATTTTATGAAGATGATGAAGACAAACCTGAAAATTACCATGTAGAATTCAATGCACTTAAAGAACTTTATGAACCAATTATTCATGTTGATGCAATTAATGGTGGACTTTTTTATCTATCACCAAACACAATGAATAAATTAAGTTAAAGGCTTTTAAGTGAAGAATTGTTAATGAGGGAGATCTATATTAGATTGTTCCTCTTCCTACTATTAAAAATTTTATAGAAAAAAAATAAAGACTGACTTCTAAATTTGAAATCAGTCTTATTTACTAAATACTTTTCTTTTCTTTTTCTTTACGATTTTGAATTTTTTTCATAAATAAAGCTAGACTTAATGGTAACATTCCAAACATGTTAGTAGAAAATGGAGCTTTCAACTCTTCTTTTTCTTGTTTTATTGAATCACGTTTCTCTTTTGGTTGATCGATATAATTAATAAATTGTTCTGTCATATATTTTACATAATCATTTGTTTTCAAAAGAAATCACCTTACTTTCTTATCACTTATCTTTACTATCTCCTCCTTTTGAATAATTTAAACAGTCAATGATTTCCAACGCAATTTCAATTGGCGTTAAATTATTCGTTGAAATCACATAATCTGCTTTTTTATATTGTGATTCTCTCCTTTGAAATAGTTCAGTCAATTCTTCTACCGATCGATTTACAGCGTTTGGTCGGTTAGAATCCAAATGTATTCTTTCGTATATTATTTCAATTGGTGTTTCAAGATAAATTATTTTGCCAGTTTCTTTCATATACCCAATGTTTTCATCACGAAGAATAATTCCACCTCCTGTTGAAGTGATCATTTTTTTTGATGGTAAATTTTTTAATATTTGCGTTTCTATCTCACGAAATCCGCTTTCACCAAACTCATTAAACAATTTTGGTATGCTTTTGCCTGTTTGAGAAACAATTTCCTCATCTAAATCAATAAATTTTTTGTTTACTTTTTTAGCTAATTCCTTTCCAACAGTTGTTTTACCACACCCCATAAATCCTACTAAATAAATTGATTCCATTTCATCCTCCAACTTAATCGATCCAATCAAATACTTGGTTTGTACTTTTTTTATATTTAAATTGAACTACATATTTTTTTATTTTTGAATTACTACTAGTTAAAGTTACATGATATTCATCATTTGTTATTAAAGAAGTATTCAATATAATTTTTGTATTATTATAATACTTTATTGTATTTCCTTGAAGTGATAAATTACCATGCCTTAAATCGTAAATTGCTTGTGAATGTATACGGTCTAGTTCGTTTTGATTTCTCGTATAAGAATAAAAGGTATTTAACGAATGAAACATATCAATCTGTATTAGAAAAAAAATTAGTAAAATATTTATCATAAAGATCGTGTAAGGTATATACACTCCATTTTCACCAAGTATTTTAAATTTAATTGATAAATATCCGAATAGTTTTTTCATAAGTCCCACCATTTAAATCGATTACTTTTACTAGGATTTGCCTTTCACTTATTTGTACAAACTTTATATCCTTTATATTTTGAAGTACAATTTCATGTCCTAATCCAAGCCTTTGTCGTCTAATAATCGTTGCGTATTTACGATAACTAATCGTAGCTTGATTAAACTCTTCAAAGAGAAGAAGGTCAGGATGAACTGTAAAACTTATACTCTTGTTTGCCTCTTTTTGAACTTCTTTTATAAAATTATCTAATTCTAACCTATTTACGGATTCATAACTGTAATTACGTTTAACAAAGCTTTTTAAACTTGAAGTTGAAATCGAAATAATCATTAAAAATAAAACAAGTGAAAAAAGTGTTTCAAGTAAAGTAAATCCTCTTTCATTCAGTAAATTCTTCACATATTTCACTTTCCTTATTTCGATCAGTCCAAAGAATACAAATCGAATTTAAATTATTTCTAGAGTTTATTTTTACTAAAAACTCTCTTCCATTCTTTGTATGGAAACCCTCTTTAAAATCTTCTCTGTTAATAAAATAAAGATGAACCATATCTGTTAATAGGTCATCTGCCATATTGTTAATCGTTAACTTATCTTTTTTTTGTAAAAATAATGACATGGAAGGAACAATCATAATACAAAAAATAATTAATAAGTTTAAAGAAATAACTGCCTCGATAAATGTAAACCCTTTTTCATTTCCGATCATATTTAAATCGACCACTTCCTAAATAAAAAGTAATAATATATTCAGCTTTTTTATATTTAATTGAAATTGTTCCAGAGCTTGAGATATTACCATCGGAGTTAAATCTTAACGGAGGTTTTAAAGTAAGGTAAGTTATGCTAATTGATTTGTCAAAATTTCGAATAACTACAGGGGGATTTAGTAAATTATCTTCCATTTCATATTTATCTTGATAAAAGATGATCCTAGTAGGAATTTGTTTTATTATAGCGTTTCTTTGTGCAAGAAAAATATCATTTTGAAGCATTTGAATAAATAATGTTAACTTTTGTTCATCTTCAATCTTCCTAACTTGATTGATTGGTAAAATTAATAACAATATCATAATTGAAAGGACTAATAACATTTCAACAAATGTAAAACCAAACGAATTACCCAACTTTTTTTTAAGGTATAGATACGGATCCAGTTGCTTTGTCATACGATAACTCAACTTTGTTATTGCATTTATATGTTGTTATATAGCCCTGTTCTTTTAAGACTGATAAACTTTCAGGTAATTGTTCATTTTCTAATCGATACGATTCAACACTTGACTGGACCATTTTTTGAAGTGCAGAACATCCTTTCGTTTGAATCGACTGTTGTTGCTTTCCTAAATTTGGTATTACTAGCAATAAAAGAAGTGAAATGATAAATAAAACAATTAACATTTCAATTAAAGTAAATCCTTTTTCATTCAAACTAACTCCTCCTAGATATTGTTCATCAATTGAAACATAGGAAACAGGATGGCTATATACAGTGATAGAATACTTGATGAAATAAGGATTAATATAATCGGCTGAATGATCCTTATCGATCGGTGAAAGTATGCTTCAATACTATCCTTTAAATAATCAGCATAATCAGCAAGTTCTTTACTAAGAGTACTATTGTTCATGCCATGTTCAATCACAAATATAATATCTTTATGAAATGCACGTTCATTTTTAAATGCTTCCTGCATAGAAATTCCGTTTAAAATTTGATTGTAAAATACTACGGCTTTTTCTTTTATAAATGTCCTACTATCATTATTCTGCATCGTTTTTAGGGCATCAACTATGGGAAATCCAGCATGTAATAATATACTTAACTGCATTGAAAATTCATAAGTATTCATTGTTATTAAATACTTACTAACTAAAGGAATTTGAATTAATTTATCCATCCGTTCGATTGAATTTAATTTATTAATTGCAAATAAGTATCCATAAACGATCAATCCAATTAAGAAAAGAGAAGAAAACATAATTGAAGGTAATCTTTTTATAACTTGTAGATAGATGAAAATAAAAGAATTTTGATTGGAATGGAATGTTGAAAATAGCATTTCATATTGAGGAATGATTATATTTCTAAACAAAAACAAAATTAGCACCAATATTGCGATTAAAAAAATAGGATACCCCATGATTTTCCTTATGTAAGCTCTATGTTGGATCTTTTTTGCAAGCATAAAACTGCCTTCATTTAGCGCTAAGGACAAATCGCCATGCTTTTCTGCATAATACAAGTAAACGAGTACATCTTGATGAAGACCAAGCATTTTAGCAAAATCGATAAATGATCTTCCTTCCACCAAAGCTATGTTAGCTTTATGAATCAATTCTTTTAGGTCATCTGGGAATTGAATCGTTAAGAATTCAATTGCTTGAATAAGAGGATAACCTTTTTGTAAAAGCTCTCCTAATATTTTTAATAGCTTAGCTTGTTCAATATAAGTTAATTTTCTTTTATTAAAAAATTTACCCATAGATCATACTTCTGTCCAAATGTTTGTTATCAATAAAACCTAAGGCATATCCTTTAATGAGTTGACTATTTAATGTAGATAATTGAACTTCTTCTTGTATCCCTCTAAATTCATTAATAACCGAATTTAGAGCATTACCATAAAGCAATTCATATACCCCTAATCTTCGGTGATTTCGATTAACAAAACAATTTGGTTTACATTCACCTTCACAATAACGGCATTTTATTGGAACTAATCTTTGAGAAACGATTGCAACCATTGCCTGAAATAATTCCTCTTTTGGAATTCCAAGCTCTAACATTCTATATAATGCACCTTTTGTGTTGTTAGAATGAATTGTCGTTAATACTAAATGACCGGTCAATGCTGCCCGAACGGCAATTTTCGCAGTCTCTTCATCCCTAATCTCTCCTACCATTACTATATCCGGATCAGATCGAAGAATAGCTTTTAATCCTGTTGCATATGTTAAGCCTGCTTTTTCATTAACTTGGACTTGAAAATATTCATCAGATTTCCGTTCAATCGGATCCTCTAAAGTAATAATATTTCTTGCTATGTCTTTTTTAGCTGATTGTAATAATGAATATAAAGTTGTCGTTTTCCCGCAGCCAGTTGGTCCTGTAAACATCATTAGCCCATGTGAATGATGTAATAAAGACAAAAGCTTACGAGTTGTAGATGGGAATAAGGAAAGACTTTCAATTGGGGCGATTTTTTGTTGGGGATGAATACGAATAACCATTGATTCATCAATAATTGTTGGTAAAGTTGCCAAGCGAAGTGATAATATAATTTCATTAATATTAACAACTAAAATTCCAGTCTGTGGCCGCCTTATTTCTCCTATATCCATACTTCCTAAAAATTTTAAATGCATGATGATCCTCTTAGACTTCTCCTTATTTATTCGTTGAATAAGTTTCAAATCACCATCAACACGAAAAAGGATTTGTACATCATCTTTTTTTGGTAACAAATGTATATCCGATGCTCCAAAATAGCATGCTTTTTTTAGAAGTTCTTCAACCATTTTTTCTACTGATACCATTTTTATTCCCCCTTTCTATATAAGCAATTATATTTCTGTTCCCCTTGTCTATCAAATCATGATATTTATAAAACTGAACGAAAATATTAAATTTAGCTAAAATTTATTTACCAACTAAAGGTAATTTAACGAAATAACTTTCAAAAAAATCAATTATATATTGTAAAACAAAAAGTATGTTTTCAAATTAATGTATAGAAAATCATTAAATAAGAAAAATAATATCAGATATAGTTCATTTGAATATCTATTGAATCAATTTAGAATTGTATTAATACATTGTTTACAATTGTAACTTTCTTATTTTATAATAATGAATGGGTAGAAATTTTTTATGGGGGGATTTAGGATGGATCGAATGTTCCGCGTTCTAGGATTCTGGACAGCAATATTTACGGTAATGTTCTTTGTTGGACATATGTCAGCAGCTGCACTTATTTTCGCATGTCAAACAGCATTTTTCGTAGTATTAGGCTATCTAAAGCTTTCTGAGCGTATGTACATCTATATCTTTGGCGCATACTTAACTGTGTTCTTTATTGGATTTACATATTATAGTACTTTCTTATTAGTACCTGGCTTTAGTGAATAATAGAAAAACCAGTCATATGACTGGTTTTTTTATTTGTATTCATTTAATGAAATCAATTCATTCAACTTAGTATGATCGTTTGTTGACATACCTTTTGTTTGTAATAGCCATTGAAACGAATCGCTTATTCCCCCTGGCATAATTAAAGATTGCACTGCTCTATTTTGTTTATATTCGCTTGAAAATGGATTTGACTGAGCATGCGGAATAAGCCAATTTAATATACCAAAATCTAATATTGCTTCTCTTTGGCTAGAAAAGTATAGATTTTCAATATGATTCTGTAATCCGAACATTTTTAATTCATCCCAGTGAATATGAGTTGTAATGTCCATATGTCCCAAATTCTCTAGTATATTTGATTTCATTTCGTGCTTGTAATAACCGCGCAAACTTCCCTTAATTCGATGGGGTGCATCCCATTCTTCCCTCGTGAAACCATAATCAACAGTTAAAATGATTCCTTTACTAATTTTCGATTGTAAAAGATCATAAACTTTTTTCATACCAACAGGAATTTCAACTCTTTGCCCATTTGTTCCAACAAAATTATTTCTTCTTAGAAAATCACTAATTTTATCATCTTGTATTTTAACGAGATTTTCTTTCAGATTATTTAGTTCATCAATTAAAATTACTACCTCAAGCCATTCGTTTTGATTAAATTCAACTACTCGAACGGGTAAAGCGTCAAACAATTCGTTTGAAAATACCATTCCATTTTTGATTTGCTCGATTTCTAATATATTTGAGAAGTATTTACAATTCAAATGGTTCGCCAATAATTCTATTTGTAATTTACGATGATATTGACTTGCATCAATCATATAGTAAGTTAAATTACGATATATTTCGGGCTCTTTTTTTTCACAGTACGAAAGAAAGGATGATGCGAATCTGCCATTTCCACCACCAACTTCAACAAAAAAAGGTTCGATTAGCTTATTCTTAACAAAACGACAAAATGAAGCTGCAATTACTTCACCATATACTGAACCAACTGAGCTTGAAGTATAGAAATCACCTTTTCGTCCAATTTTTTCATTTTCCATTTGATAATAACCTTTTTCAAGATCATATAGCACTAACGAAATAAATTGTTCGTATGTAATAAAACCTTCTTTACTGTTTTTTATTGCATTAATAATTATGTTTTTCATTGTATTACCTTATTATAAAAATGGATTATGTCTTTTCTCATCACCAATCGTTGTAGTTTCTCCATGACCACTACATACAACGACATCATCAGGTAAAGAAAGAAGCTTACCTTTTATACTTCTGATCAACTGGTCGTGATCCCCACCTGGTAAATCAGTTCGTCCAATGCTTCCTTCAAATAATGCATCACCAGAAAAAACTGTCTTTATTTCTTTACAATAAAATGAAACACTTCCCGGTGAATGGCCTGGAGTTTCAAAAATTGAAAATAAGAAACGACCAATTTCCATTTTGCCTTCTTTTTCAATCAAGTGATCTGCTTCTCTTGCAAAAATTGACTGATTTCTCATAAATAATTCAGAACCATTTTTTTGTCCATCTGTTAACCAATCTGCTTCATATTTATGAATATAAACGGGTATATTATATTCATCACGCACATCATCAACAGCCCCAATATGATCAAAATGAGCGTGGGTTAAAAGGATCGCTAATGGCTTTAATTTATTTTCTTCAATAACATTAAAGATTACATGTGCTTCTTCGCCTGGATCAAAAATAACCGCTTCATTCATATCATTACTTAAGATGTAACAATTAGTTTGTAATGGACCTAATGGTAATTGTAAAACATTCATATTCATACCCTGCTTTCTTTTTTAATCTATATAATACTATATCATAATTTTGTTTCAGCACTTAATTTCAAATAGACAATTGTTCACAAAAGTTTTACAATAATAATGATGTGATAGCAAACAGGGGTTGCTTGACGAAATTTATAGGGGGTTTACAATGGGTACAGTTATTATTTTTATACTAGTAGCTATTCTAAGTGTTCCTGCTTTATTAGGATCATTAAAGAAGAAGAACTTTTTAGCCGTTTTTTGGTCTGCCGCTACATTAGTTTTATTTGGTTGGTTTGCCATTATGACAATTTTACATAACGGTTATCCACCAGCGCACTTATAATATTTATTTATTTTGTAACGGTCTATTTTCTACATATAGAAAACATGTTACTAAAATAAAAAAGCTGACAAAGTTGTCAGCTTTTTTATTTTGAGAATGATTGGTTTTCTAAATTAAATAAAGACGCTAACAGTATTGGGAAAGTCTCTGAAAAAATAGATTCAAACATAGAGAGTGGCAATGGATTGATTCCTTTACCTAATTCAAGTGTAAATCCTGGTTTCCGAAAATCTTGTATATACCAATCCTTAAAACCTGCATGGCTATCAATTGTTTTTACTGCCTTATAGGGACTGATACTAGAAAAATAATTTGCATAAACCTCCGAGATAGGCGGTTCAAGATTGTCATAACCCCAATAAAATTCTTTACCTTGAGTATGCAAAGCCAAAATAAGATCAAACTTCCTTTCGATTACTAAGTTACTCATTGCAATTGTTTCTGGTTCAGTTAATGGAGCATCTCCGGGGTAGTCTCTATGAGAGAAAGTTTTTTGTTTCTTTCTTTCTTTTTCTAACTCCCAATTTGCAGGAAATTGATTGTTTAAATCAACACCTCTAATATTCGCTTTCCATCCAGTAAAACCGTCATTTCCTTCGTTAATTTTATGAACAAATTCCATATAATCACTTTGTTCAACAGTTTCATTTATAACCAAATTTACCCCATCAGGATTTACCATTGGGACAATCGACAAGGTATTTTCACTAAATAAACCTAATAATTCTTTATGAAATGGCAAATCCTCAGTGGTTAAAGTGTTACAGATCCAATAAAGCATTTTCATGATTACACAGGTTGTAATCCATTCATTTGCATGAAACGAACCATTCCAATGCACCTTTCTATGTCCACTTCCAATTTGAATCTCATATATTGGTTGATTTAAGACGCTCCGCCCAATTGTATTTAAACGAAGAAAAGAAAATTCTTGTACTAATAAACTAATATCTTTCGAAAGTTCATTAAAATCGTATCTTCTTGGATGAAAGGATAAAGGTAGATTGTTTTTATACAAAATTTTCACCTCATCAGTTATTTTCTAGTTAATTGTATGTAATTAAAATTAAGAAAAGCACTTTCGTTTATGAAAGTGCTCTCATGCTGTTGAAAAACTACCTGTCAATTAATTATTAAATTTTCGTAAAAGGAGTAGAGTGATGTTGATTTCCATTGCAGGATGCCAGGATGCTCGCTTTCCATGGGGCGAGATTCTTTAGCCTCCTCGGCGAGCCTGCGGGGTCTCAGCCTTCCCGCTAATCCCATAGGAGTCCAGCATCCCTCCATTCCAATCAACTTATTCATCAAAAAATGTCTGCGATAAACCCTAATCAAATAGCATTTACTTAGAATAATCGAATTTGTTTTCTAAAAAAGCTTATAATATTTTTAACTTCTAAAAAAAATCATTTCTAGTGTTATTGAAATAATAAAATTGCTCAAACATATTTATATTTAAAACCATTAAAAGATTATTCAAAAAATGCTAATTTTATCATTATTAAATGTTCACTTAAAGTCCGTTTTCCCTATTGACGATTTTATATTGCAACACTCTGAAAGCACTTTCGTTTAGGAAGTGCTTTATTTAGCTTTTTATCATTGTCATATTGAATTATTAAAGATTCATGAATTCGACTACTGTGAAGATACGTGATGGCTGAGAGATGGAGTTAAAAGACTTGCAGGAGGAATGAATATGACAAGGGATCCAAAATTCTTGCCGCACTTAAAGGCATGCATCCTAAAGTGGAAATTAACATGATATTACTTTTTTATATGAACTACTTTTTCTGTTCATAAGAAAAGCACTCCCATTAAGGAAGTGCTTTTCATGTTTATTCAAACTTCGTATCAGCTTTTTTATATTTAACTTCATAGAAACGAAGTAAATCTTTATAAATAATTGAGTTTGAATACTCAAGTGATTTATTTGCTTTTGCTAAGTCTTCTTTAGGTGGTTTTTGACCTTTTAATTCTTCACCAGTATTTGGATCATACATCTTCTCACCAGTGTAAATATATTTATCAGTAACAATTGTTCCATCACGGAAAACTACAAAGTTTTTGTGTTTAGGAGAGAAAATATCATTACCAAAGTTGATAGATGTTTTATTTGGATCTTCACCTAATAAGTTTAAAATTGTAGGTTTAACATCAATTTGACCTGCAACTTTATGAACTGTTTCACCTTTAGTTTGTCCAGGTAAGTGGATAAAGAAAGGTACTTTTTGTAATTTAACATGTTCTGCAGGAGTAATGTCTTGTCCTAATACTTCACTCATTGCACGGTTATGGTTTTCAGAAATACCATAGTGGTCACCATACATAACAATGATTGTATTATTATATAAACCTTTTGCTTTCATTTCTTCAATGAAATGTTTAATTGATTCATCTAAATAACGTACTGTTGTTACATAATTATCAACAGTTTGGTCTCCAGTTTTTAAACGTGGGATCATTAAGTCCTCATCATTTAATTCGAATGGATAATGGTTAGTTAGTGTAATCATACGGTTGTAGAACGGTTTAGGCTCTGCTACCATTTTGTCTACTGCTTGTTCAACGAAATATTTATCTTTTAGTCCCCAGCCAATAGAAGTAGCTGCAGATACTTTAAAGTCAACTTCATTATAATAACGATCGTAACCTAGACTTGGATACATCATATCTCGGTTCCAGAACGATTTATTATTTGAATGCATTACTGAAGTGTAATAATTTTGATCCTGTTTAAGAATCGCTGGTGTAGCTGTAAACGTATTACTACTGTTTGTAAAGTATACAGCACCACGATCTAACGGGAATAAACTATTATCAATTAAGAATTCAGCATCAGATGTTTTACCTTGTCCAGTTTGGTGGTAAAAATTATCAAAATAATAACTTTCTTTCGTAAATTTATTTAAGAAAGGAGTTATTTCTTGTCCATTAATTTTTCGTCCAATTACGAAATTTTGTAATGATTCTAATGAAACTACAACAACGTTTTTACCTTTATATTTACCATGTAATTGTGCATTCACACCAGTATCGTTAGCACGAATAAAGTTTTCGATTCCTGCTAATTGACTATCATCAGCCATCGCTTTTTGAGCAGATGTTTTTGATTGAATAACCATATCATATAAATGGTAATTGTATAATCCTAAGAATTTAACAATGTATTCTCTATCAAATGAACGCGTTAATAATTGAGGACGCTCAGTTTCTGCTAAACCAAGGTTAACTAAGAAAATAGCAACTGCTACTAAGAAATAAGCTGTTCTAGCTTTCCCTTTAATGTTACCAGTAGTAAAGAATTTTTTACCCCAGAAATAATTAACTGCAATTAGGATAAAAATATCTGAAAAGGCTAAGATAGTTTTATAGCTGATCATTGCTTTAACACTTGAACCTAGATCACCAAAGTTTCGTGTCATAAATAAAACTGGGATCGTTACGAAATCGTCAAAGAATGAATAATAAGCCGTATCGGCCACTAATATAAAGGACATGATTATACTAATCCAAATAACTGCTCTATTTCGTTTTGGTCCTTTTGCAAAAAGAGCTATACCTAAAAATATTAATAATGAAGATATAGGAGCAATTATTAAAATAAATTCTTGCATTGAATTTTCAATTTCTAAATCAAAATAAAATTGGCTTAGAATCGTTGCTTTAATCCATAAAAGGAATACAGCAAGTAACGGGAATCCAAAGTTTTTAATAAACTTTTTCCACATATTCTGTTCCTCCTCTTGTTAAGACTATTAATCTATTTTATCTAATATAAAAACAATGTTTGGCATTTCACATATCTATTTTATTGGCATTTTAATACCAAGAATTTTTGAAATGATTCATACAATTATTAGCTACTAATGTATGGATCAAAAAAATTTTATCTGACGTACCTTAGGTTTTTTTCTAACGTCATTCAATTTATCATAAACTAGTTCCCTCGTCAAATAACTAATTTTTTTTTCAATTCAATACAATAAACATAATAAGGCACTTCAATTAGAAGCACCTTAAATTTAAGTTAAATTTCATTAGTAATAAATTTTTTTACTAAATATGCAGCTCCAATTGCTCCTGCATCGTTCCCTAACTTGGCAATTGAAAGTTTTGTCGAATCACGCACTGTAGTAAAAGCAAATTCGTCAAAATATTTCTTTAGTGGTCTTAATAGTAATTCACCTGCATTTGATACTCCACCACCAATAATGATATTTTCAGGATTTAATGTATTTCCTACTCCGGCTAAAACTAAAGCAAGATATTTCATTACATGATTAACGATTTCTTCTGCAACTTCATCACCATTTGAATAAGCTTCAAAAACATCCTTTGCTGTTATTGGCGAATCATTCGACATTTCTTTTAAAACTGTCTCTTTTGTCGTATTTTGTAACTTCTCATTTGCTATTCTTGCAATTCCTGTCGCTGAAGAAATTGTTTCTAAGCATCCCGTTTTTCCACAATTACATAGTACTCCATTTTCAAGTTGTACTGTTATATGGCCAATTTCACCTGCAGATCCACTAATACCATGCGCAACATCACCATTTACAATTACGCCTCCGCCGACACCTGTACCTAGTGTGACCATTACTACATCTTTTGCTCCATTTCCAGCACCTTTCCACATTTCGCCAACAGCTGCTATATTTGCATCATTATCAACGATTACAGGAATACCTGATTCCTTTTCTAGAATTTCCTTTAAAGGAAAATTAACCCACCCTAAGTTTACTGCTGCAAATATAAGTCCATCTTCTAATCGAACTGAACCTGGAGCTCCAATACCGATTCCAGCGATATCTTCTTTTGTTTTATCCATCTGTTTAAGTTTTTCTTCAATTGCAATTGTAATTGTTTTAGGAATATGCTTACCACTATCAGATTTATCAGTTGGTACTTCCCATTTATCGATGAATTCCCCGTTATTTGTTAATAATGCTAATTTAATGCTTGTACCACCTAAATCTACACCTACAATCATTTTAGCCATTATGCCTTCTCCCTTCGCAGTGAAATCGTTTGCAATAGATTCTAAAAAAAACGATTTCTTCAAACCGTTTTATTTTTTATTTGATCCATTTCTTTCTTTAATATCATAGTAGCAATTTGTAAATCTTTACTTTCAAGTATATTCGCTAAAAATAATTCTTTTAGCTCATCTTGCATTAACATTAAGTCAGCTAATCGATCACCTGTATAAATAAAGGTGCCATAACTTTTTAGAAATTGTTGAATATCATATACGGATTTCATACTTAACTCCTATTATTTTATCTTTCTAAACATGTAATAAGTATAAGTTGCAAACGATTACTCGTCAATGTGAGATACCAAACAAACCATTAATTTTATAGGCATTTATAATTATTTTTTAGGCTTCATTACTTCCTCTAAAGCTAAATCATGTTTATAGAGATATGTAGCGTATTTTATTCCGATATATCTTATATGCCATGGTTCATAATTGTATTCTGTAATCTTTACTTTGTCCTCTGGATAACGAATGATAAATCCAAATTCATGTGCATGGTCTGCAAGCCAAGTTCCTTCTATCGTTTCTCCAAATGCTTGTTCAAGCTTGTTACCGAAGTTTGGAGA
The DNA here is from genome assembly GCF_001420605.1 of Bacillus sp. FJAT-25509. Taxonomy (GTDB): domain Bacteria; phylum Bacillota; class Bacilli; order Bacillales; family Bacillaceae_G; genus Gottfriedia. The sequence goes on along the minus strand of NZ_LJIZ01000032.1, from coordinate 94,423 downwards.
TGATACATCTATTGATAAACCAGTTTGATGTTCACTTGTACCAGGAACAGCACTAAAAGATTGCGTCCAATCTTCACCATGAATTTGTACATAATAATTATACAAGCTTTTTTGTCGATCAAAAGAGCGATATGCTGACACTGGAGTAAGCTTTATGCCATCTTTTTCTGCTCTTTCAAATAATTTTTCTAAAGCATGAGCTGCCTCTTTCCTCATTAATGTCTTATCTTTGTTTACACCATGTAAAGGAACAATCGGATAAACTAAATCCGGTGGCTCATACCCATCTGGTAGCTTTCTTTCTTTATTAACTAATACTAAATTAGATGTAGGATTCTTTACAGCTAATAATCCATCCTCAACTTCTACTGCTGTATAATCGTAATTCGGAAATTTCAGTGATGTCTTCTGATGATTGAAGTAATTTTGATTTCTAAAAAATAGAGCTAGTCCAATAATAATTATGATAAATATTATTAAAACCCAATAGTACTTCCCATTTATCTTTTTCAAAATTACCTCCCTAACATCTTTTTTGTTACTTTAACAATATAAAAAAATGGCATATTTTTCAAATAATCTATACACTAAAACCTCTTTCAATAGAAAGAGGTCTTAGTTGTACAATTTATAAAATAGGTTCCATCGTTTTTCTTAATGTGTCTACGGAGTTTTTAAACTGTCGTTGCTCTAATTCATTCAAATCTAGTTCAACAACTTCTCGAATTCCACCACGATTAATTACTGCTGGAACACCAATATATATATCGTGTTCTCCATATTGTCCGTCTAAATATGCAGAAACCGTAATAATACTATTTTCATTTTTTAGAATTGCTTTTGTTAATCTAACTAAGCCCATTCCAATTCCATAGTATGTTGCACCTTTTTTCTTAATAATGTGATATGCAGCGTCACGTGTATTTAAAAAGATTTCATCAAGCTCTCTTTGACTGTATTTTGGATTTTTCTTTAATACATGGTGTACTGGTGAGGTACCAACATTTGTTTTAGACCAAACTGGTAGTTCACTGTCACCATGTTCACCGATAATATATCCATGGATATTTCTTGCATCAACATTAAAATAATCCCCAAGCATATATCTAAAACGCGCAGTATCTAAACTTGTTCCAGATCCGATTACTCTTTCTTTTGGTAATCCTGAAAATTTCCAAGTTGCATAAGTTAATATATCTACTGGATTTGTGGCAATTAAAAAGATACCGTCAAATCCTGAAGCCATAATTTCTCCAACGATCCCTTTAAAAATAGCGCAATTTTTTGCAACTAAATCTAAACGAGTTTCTCCTGGTTTTTGAGCTGCTCCAGCCGTAATGACGACTAAACTCGCATCTTTACAATCACTGTAATCTCCAGCCCAAATTTTTGTTCTAGAATCTACAAAAGGCAGACAATGACTTAAATCCATTGCGTCCCCTTCTGCTTTATCTTTATTTAAATCAATCATAACTAATTCTTCGGCAACACCTTTATTTAACATACCAAAAGCATAGCTAGCTCCAACTGCGCCTGTTCCGATAAGTGCGACACGATTTATTTCTTTGTGTAACATAATATCCACCTCATTTGTGTTATAAAAGTGTAAGTAACTGGGACTTCTATATTATATATGTATTTCCACTCAAAGTTTGTGAAACTTTTTACAAATTTGTTACAATATTAGTCGTATACAAATACATTGTGTGCAATGTTGAATTACTCTAATTAAGTCTTACCTATTTTCAAACAAATCGTGTCACATTATACACTTATTAAATCGCTTTTATGATTCTTGATTCTGTTAAAACCAACGGCATTATAATGTCATGTTTTTCTGTCGGTAGTTCATCAATGATTTGAATGTCATAAGCTAAGGCTAGGAGTTGTTTATTATAATCTTCTAAGTAGCGATCATAATAACCACCACCATATCCTAGTCTTTCACCATTTTTTGTATATGCTACGCCAGGAACAATGATTAAATCAATAAATTCTTTCTTTATTTCCTCGCATTTTTCTTCAATTGGCTCTTGTATTCCAAAATACCCCTTCTTTAAATCATCGAAGGAATTGATTTTGTAAAAATGCATTTCTCTAGTTTCATGATTGCATTTAGGCACAACAACTGATTTATTCATTTTCCAACAAGCAGTTATTAAATACTTAGTATTTATTTCATGCTCCATTGGCATTGTTGTTGCTATTATATCTGCATTCTTCATTTGTTCTGTGCTTAATAATTTTTCAATAATTTGGTTTGACTTTTCTTCTCGGTCCGATACTGAAATATTTTTCAAGTTTTTCATCATAGAATTTCTAATTTCTTTTTTTTTCATAATAATGTCCTCCTTAGGTCAGGATTAAATTTTCAAGAGTTTAATAAAATGTATTCTAATTAAAATTATAAGTATTTAAATATAAAAAAAACAGTAGGAAAATTCCTACTGTTTACTTTGTTTCGCGATGAACTGTAACTTTTTTAAGTCTTGGGCAATATTTTTTAAGCTCAAGACGGTCTGGGTTATTACGTTTATTTTTAGTAGTGATGTAGTTACGATCTCCGCATTCTGTACATGCTAATGTAATATTTACGCGCATTTTATTTTCCCTCCTGACATAGTGACATAATCAGACTTGTATATAATAACATTCTTTCGCGATAATTTCCATAGTTTTTATTGATTCAATGTATTTCTTTTGAAATTTTTTTTATTGAATTATGTACAAACTTATTCTCATAATTCAGAGTATATTTTTGAAAGACAGCTTGATGATGTAATACACTCCCTTGATCGATTCGAATATTTGAACTAATCGACACATATGGGCCAATTACACAGTTCTCTTCAATCGTAACATCATTCCCAATTATAACGGGAGAAACAATCTTAACATTATTATTTATCGTTACATGTTCACCTAAAAAGATTCTAGGTAAAATTTGAACAGCAGGAATAGGTAAGTTTAATTTCTCTTCAATCCAATCTACGTTCAGCTTTGCAAACCTTCTAGGTGTCCCATAATCAATCCAATAACCTTCTAAATGAAAAGCATTTAAACCGATATTATTTTTTAACATTAAAGGTATTAGATCATTACTAATGTCAAAATAACGATTTTCTGGAATTTGAATTAATAATTCAGGATTCATAATATAAATTCCCGTATTAACTAATTTACTAATTTCACTACCTTCATTCGGCTTTTCAATAAAATCGATTATTTGTCCATTTTTTATTTTTACATTTCCGTATGATCCACATTTATCAACTTGTTTTACAAACATAGAAAATTTACTTTTACTTTCAAAATGAATTTTAATTGCATCTCTAATATCACCGTCAAATAAAATATCACCATTCACTAATAGAAAGGGGTCATTAAGAAAATGCTTAGACAGTCTTAAACAACCAGCTGAACCTAAACTTTTTTCTTCTATAATATAATCAATTGAAACATTTATTAATTTCATTGCATTAATCGTCTCTATTATTGCTTGGGACATATAATGAAGCTGAATGATAAATTCATTAAACCCAAGTCTTGTTAAATGTAATATTAAATGTTCAATTGCCGCTCTATTTGCGATTGGTAATAGTGGCTTAGGAATGTTGTTAGTAATTGGTAAAAGCCTTTGACCATATCCTCCAGCTAAAATAACAACCTTCATTTATTACCACCTCAATATCTTCTACTAGTTAAAGAAGTATGCTTTATATTACACAAATATGACAAAAGGGCATTCAGGTAAATTTTGTCTGAACACCCTTTTAACATATTTGACTGTTATAAACGATCGTCTTATATTTATTGATTTAATAAATAATGTTTCCCTTTAACTAAATAATAAATATTCTCTGCAATATTTGTTGCATAGTCCGCAATTCTTTCAAGATATCTGCAAATAAATGCCATTTGCATGATATTGGATACATGCTCAGGTGAATTTGCAATACTTGTCATTAGAGTTCTAACAGTTGTTCCATATAGTTCATCAACGAGATCATCAATTTCACCAATCTCTTTAGCAGCTTGTAAATCTTCTGTTCGGTATGCTTCTGAAGCTTTTGTTAACATTTCTAAGCCAAGTTCATGCATTTTTTCGATATTCTCTAATGGTAAGTTTTCTTGACGACTACGTATACGAATTGTCGATTTTGCAATATTTACTGCATAATCTGCCACTCGTTCAAGATCATGAGCAATCTTAATAGCCGTTAAATTTCTTCTTAAGTCCACAGCAACTGGTTGTTGTCTTGTAATAATTACTAAAATTAATTCATTCACTTCTTTTTCTAATTTATTGATGCGATCATCTTCATCGATTACTTCTAAAGCTAATTCTATATTTTCAGTACGAAATGCCTCCATACTTTTAATAACTGCTTTTTTCGTTTTCTCAGCCAATTCAATAATCATTTCTTGTAATGATTTTAAGTCTGCTTCAAATTGATTTCTCATCTCTTTTCACCTGTTCCCTTCTATTATCCGAATCGTCCAGTAATGTAGTCTTCAGTACGTTTATCTTTAGGTGTTGAGAACAGTTTATTTGTATCTGAGAACTCAACTACTTCACCGCTTAAAAAGAAAGCAGTTTTATCAGAAACACGGGCTGCTTGTTGCATATTATGAGTAACAATAATAATACTAAAATCTTTCTTTAAATCATGAATTAACTCTTCAACTTTTAAAGTTGAAATAGGATCAAGTGCTGAAGTAGGCTCATCCATTAAAATGACATCTGGCTCAATTGCAAGACAGCGCGCGATACATAAACGTTGTTGTTGCCCCCCTGAAAGACCAAAAGCATTCTCATGTAAACGATCTTTAACTTCATCCCAAATTGCTGCGCCTTTTAAACTTTTTTCAACAATCTGGTTTAATGTAGCTTTATCTTTAATACCATGTATTTTTGGTCCATATGCAACATTTTCCCAGATTGATTTAGGGAATACGTTTGGTTTTTGAAATACCATTCCTACATGCGTTCTTAATTCTTCAACAGGATAGTTTTTATCAAAAATATCTTGTTCGCGGTAAAGAATCTTCCCTTCCGTACGAACTGAAGGAACTAATTCAACCATACGATTTAACGTTTTTAAATAAGTCGATTTACCACATCCACTAGGTCCAATAATTGCAGTAACTTCATTCTCATAAATACTTAAATTTATATTTTTTAATGCTTTATCTTGTCCATACCATAAATTCAAATCTTGAGTATCATAAACAATTGATTTTTTTACGTTTGTATTTGTCTCTTCAATATCATCGTTTTTAATTGTATTCTCTCTATTTAATGTCATTGTCATAACTTTCGATCCCCTCTCATCCTAAAGGAAGCTTTCTATTTTTGATAGATAAAATATTAACTAATCATTAGATAAAATTTATAATCGTGTAAATTCAGTAATACGTTACATGAATAATCATATTCTCAAACTATTAAACCTGTTTTAACCGAATGTAAAGATTATGTAAATAAGTTCAGAAGCTGAAGGAAAGGTGTAAAAAAGGAGTTTTCCAAATAAAAAAGAGAAGGGTTTAACCCCTTCTCTTCTTATTGATTACTATTTTGAGTGTTTTGATTATCTTGAGTGCCTTGATTGTCTTGGTTATCTAAAATGTCTTTTGGTTCGTCATTATAAATTGATTGTCTTTCTTTTTTCAATTTAAAGTATTCATCCATAATATCTCGGCCAATGTATTTATTTACTGGCGCTTGGTCAGTTTGTAACCAAGGAACTACTACTACAAAGGCAATTTCGGGATCATCATATGGAGCATATCCCATCAATGTTTCATTATAAGTTTTTACTGGTCCATTGTATTTTTTACGATCTGGACCGTCGTATACGGATTGTGCTGTACCTGTTTTACCGGCTATTTTATAGTCTACACCTGTAAAGTATTTGTGAGCAGTACCACCAGTCTCATTATATACTTTGATTAAACCTTGTTTAACATGATCGATGTATGATTGTTTCATATCAATACGGTTTAATACTTTAGGTTTAATTTCTTGTTTAATGACACCAGTATCTTCGCCGATTGAAGGTTGTCTCAATTCTTTCGCAACATGTGGTTGAATTCTGTAACCTCCATTTGCGATTGTAGATACATATTGAGCTAATTGAAGTGGTGTATAAGTATCATATTGCCCAATCGCCATATCTAGTAGGAAACCTGGGCTTTTGTCTACACCTTTAAATCCAATTGCTTCATTTGGTAAATCAATTCCAGTTTTAACACCAAGCCCGAATTGACTGAAACTGTTTCGGAATGTATCAAACGCTTTTACGTCGATATTTAAAGGCTTATTCTCTACGTAATGTGCATGTCCAATAGCCATAGCTGTTCGGAACATATAAACGTTTGATGAATACTTTAGAGCATCTAAATCATTAATCCATCCGAAGTTTTTATATGACGCTTTTACTGGTGTACTTGCAATTTTAATCGGTGTATCGAATTGCCTTTGTCCTGGAGTAATTGCCCCAGTTTGATAACCAGTTAAAAGAGTTGCACCTTTTACAGTTGAACCCATCTCATAAGATGAAGTAAGATTTCCAGTTGCGTAATCTACAACTTTATTTTTTCCTGTCTTTTTGTCTTTAACAATTTGCTTTCCTGACATTGCTAAAACTTCACCCGTTTTCGGGTTAATCATCGTAACAAATGCACGGTCCAAATATCGACCATTTGACGTTGCTTTTGCTTGTAAAAGCCTATCTTTTATTATTTTATCAACCTTACCTTGAAGTTCAATATCAATTGATAGCATTAAATCACTTCCAGGTTCCCCTTCTGTAATCACTTTCGTATCAACAACATTGCCATTTGAATCAATAACATTTTGTGCCTTACCTTTTGTACCACGTAAAACATCTTCATATTGCTTTTCGATATAACTTTTTCCTACACGATCATTACGATCATAACCACGTGCTAAATAATAATCTACATTTTGAGCAGGTAAACCTTCTTTTTCAGAAGTAATATTACCTAAAATTGTTCGGAATGTATCACCATAAACATATTTTCTTTCCCAATTTGTCGTTACATCTACACCTGGAAGATCGTCCAAATGTTCACTAACTGTTGCATATTCTTTTTCAGTAACTCCCTCACTTTTAATCGTTTGTGGAGTTAGTGCATAACCAGCACTCATTTGCTTGTAAATTGCAAGTATTTGCAGTTCATTTGCATTAAATGAATTCATTTCATCTGCTGTAATTTTATCAAGCTGTAAATTATAGTAAGCTTTATTGTAAGAAGCGTCATCATCTTTATATTGAGCTTTTAGTGTTTTATCTTCTTCTTTTGATACTAGATTTTTTGCATCTTCAGGATTGTTTAATAACCAAAAATCTTTTCGATCTCGTTCAGTTATTTTATTAGTTGGCATCTTAAGATAACTTTTTAACTTTGTAGCCATTGTTAATAACTCACTTGAAGATGTTCCTTTTTTTCTAGTGTACGTAATTGTACGTAAAGGCGTATTATCTACTACAACCTTTCCGTAACGATCTAAAATTTTTCCCCTTGGTACAGCTTGATCGACGGTCATATTTTCTGTACGTTCTAATTCTAATTTATAGTCTTCACCTTTTACAATTTGTACGACACCTAATCTTAGAATTAAAAAAGAAAATAAGACAAACACAAGAAAAAATAGTGTATTTAGTCGTGTGGGTAATGTGATTTTATATTTCTTAGGCTTATTCATTTTCTCTCCTCTTTTTTCTACAATTACTAATTCTACATATTAATATTTTAATGATTCGGAAAAAGAATCACTGCTAAGTTTTTGACAATTTAGTGACAATACTTAAGCATGTTCATATTCTAAGTCCCTCATTACGAAATAGACCAAAAAGTGTCCTGCACCAAATATACACATTAATATAGGAATAAATTGTTCTGGTGGAAATAATTTAGTACATACAATGAAAACTGCAATTGAAAACATTCTACCACTATTTAAATACACTTCACGTATTACGATATATTCCACTCTATATTCCCTGGCCTTATACGATTTTCCTATTATATCATATGTTAAAGATAAGTAAGGTACTAAAATGATTGGATATGCCAAAGAAATTATTGCACCATAAATTATTAATAATGGAAAAGTAACTTTAAAAGCGATTACAAAAACAGCGCTGAATAAAAGTAAACCACCAATAAAGATCGCTTTCATTCTAAAATTTTCTTTTATAATTCTTGTAACAATATAATAGGTAATAAAGCTAATTAACGATGTAATTAATCCATATTTCCCTAATGCGAATTCACTTCCTGTAGATAAGAAAATATAAATCGAAATAACAAACATAAAAATCCCTTCACGAATCCCTTGAAAGAAATTAGCATGTGTAACTTTTCGCCAATTTTCATTTAGTTTTCTTTCTAGAATGACGCGCTTAATATTGAACTCACTATCAAGTTCCCTTTTAACTAAGAAACAACTTAAGACAACTGCACATACAAATAAAATGACTGCAGCGAGGAACACAAAATGATAACCTTTGTTTCCTATCATTGAAGAAATAATCGCTCCAGCTATAAAGGGGCCAAGCATTCCCGTAAAAGAATTAATTAGACCTAAAAAACCATTAAAAAATTGTCTAGTTTCTGGTTCTGTTACTTCAAATGTTAATAAATTAAACGCTAAATAATAACAGCCATTCCCAATTCCCAAAATTGCTCCAATCATAATTGTTGCTAATAATGTTTTCGTTTCAAATAGTAAAACAACTATATAGAATACTGCCAAAAAAGAAATTCCCACTCTTAAAATGACAACCCGATCGATTGTTTTAGCTAATCTACCTGTAATTATGAATGTAAGAGCTTGAAAAAACGCAATCGAAAATTGATAAGAAGCAATTGGTAAATAATTATTTGATTGCTTCCATAAATAAACATTTACAAATGTGCTAGATAAAGCTGTCGCTAAAGTAAACAATCCACCTACACTCAGTAAAAGAATTAAGTCTTTATTTAAATCTACGTCACCTAATAAAAATTTCCACTTACTCATAATAAACTCTCCTTTGTCTCATGAACTAGTTTTCCGAGTAAATGAAAATTTATCCTTTTTTAAACATAAAAAAACACTACTTAATTAATTAAGTAGTGTTCATTTTTTATAAATTATTTAGCAGCTTGGTATAATTCTTCTACTTTATCCCAGTTTACTAAATTCCAGAATGCACCAACGTAGTCAGGGCGTTTGTTTTGGTAGTTTAAGTAGTAAGCATGCTCCCATACATCTAAACCTAAGATTGGAGTTTTGCCTTCCATTAATGGTGAATCTTGGTTAGCTGTGCTAGTCACTTCTAACTCACCATTGTTTACTACTAACCAAGCCCAACCAGAACCGAAACGAGTTAATGCAGCTTGAGTGAACGCAGCTTTTAACTCATCTAAGCTACCGAATTTAGCGTTAATTGCTTCAGCAACTTCACCAACTGGAGTGCCAGTGCCTTCTGGAGTTAATAAAGTCCAGAATAAGCTATGGTTAGCATGTCCACCACCATTGTTACGTACAGCTGTACGGATACCTTCTGGAAGTGCATCTAAGTTTGAAATTAATTCTTCAATTGAAGAAGCAGCTACTTCTTTACCTTCTAAAGCAGCGTTTAAGTTTGTTACATATGTATTGTGGTGACGAGTGTGGTGAATATTCATTGTTTCTTTATCAAAGTGTGGCTCTAATGCATCATAAGCATAAGGTAATTGTGGTAATTCAAATTTTGACATTTTTATTTCCTCCCAAAGATAATAGTGAATTTCAATTTAAAGTTATCAAATAAACTGAAAGATTTCAATAGTAATGCTTGAGAAAAGGGAAAGAAAGTAAAAAAGATTAATTTTTGGAAGAAAAATTCTGATTAAGCGAAGTGGATTATCGAAGATTTAAACTCATCATTTGTTAATTTAATAACCAAAACGAAAAAAGTCTTCAACATTATAGTTGAAGACTTTTTCACTAATTAAGGAGTAAGAGGGATTCGAACCCCCGCGGGCTGTTACACCCCTGTCGGTTTTCAAGACCGATCCCTTCAGCCGGACTTGGGTATTACTCCATAATAAAATATTGGTAGCGGCGGAGGGAGTCGAACCCACGACCTCACGGGTATGAACCGTACGCTCTAGCCAGCTGAGCTACACCGCCAAACTATAAAAATGGCTCCGCAGGTAGGGTTCGAACCTACGACCACTCGGTTAACAGCCGAGTGCTCTACCACTGAGCTACTGCGGAATAATTCACGTTGTCCTTAAGACAATATTTAATTTATCATGTTTCAAACTAAACGTCAACACTTTTTATTATTTTTTTCATTATTAATTTATATTAACTATTTTTTATTGAAAATAAATTGTTTTAACGATATTTAAAGCCAAACATAAATTCAATCCTTAAACCATTGTCATTCTCTTCTTATTTACTCTTATCATTTTAATTAAAGTTTAATATTCAATTTCCAAAAAAAGATTATAATATACAAAATAGCCCGAAAGTTACATAATAAATTTCGGGAAGTGAAATAACAATAATAAGAAAGGATGAGTTTATGAATATATTTAAACAATTTTGGTTTAGTTTATACTCTCCAAAAACAATATCAAGATATAGACTCCAAAAAATCGGTAAAACAATCTTTTTTCTTTTCCTACTAGCAATTTTATATACTCTTCCGGGATTCTTTTCATTAGTAAAAGATGTGAAGCTTCAGGTCAACAATGTTTCTGACTTGCTTAAAGATAATATTCAGTCGATTTCTTTAAACAAAGGATCTTTAACAATTAACGACAATACGCCGTTTGAACGAAATATCGGTGAATATAAATATGCTTTTTATCCAAATGAAACAGTTATACCTTCAAAATTAAAAAACGAACAGTATGCATTTGTTGTATTAAAGAATAGACTAGTTATTAAAAATGATAAAGGCGAACAAGATTATCCTTATCCTTCATTAAAATCTAAAGAAATACACAAAACGCAAGTTTCAAAATTTATTAAAAGTATAAAAGAAGCTCTTCCAGTATTCTTAATCGCATTATTTTTCCTATTTTATTTAGGTTCTTGTATCTTCATATTTATAGTTGCTACATTATTAGCGTTTTTAACAGCTTTATTTAAGTCGACTAAGCATTTGCCTTTTAGACAACGCTTTGCAATGGTTTCATATAGCTTAACATTACCTACAATTATCTATTTATTGCTAGGATTATTGAAAATAAATATCCCATTCCAAACTTTAATTTTTATTTTAATAACAGCTGGTATGTACACATTAACAATTAAAAACTTACCTTCTAAAAAATAATGTTTACTGAAGTGTGTTGCACACTTCTTTTTTTTGTTTTAAATTTTTTATTCCAAGCTCCTAATAGGAATATTCGTTGTGGACAAGCATATAGTCTACAAAAGGAGTGATTATTAATGAAAAAAATAGCTTTTTTACTTGGTTCTTTATTGCTTGCATATATAATATTCTTTGACCTTCAAGTAGGGACGATCCCCACTAAACATATTGCTACAGTAGCAAAAGCAACAAAATCAGAAAAAAAATCAACCTCACTTCCAAAATATGAAAAAATTCAAGTCAAAAACGGTGACACTGTTTTAGGTATTATCGAAAATCTTAACCCTGATTTTAACCAGCCAATCAGCCAAATTACAAAAGATTTTAGTGCATTAAATAATGGACTTTCACCTACTAAAATTCAAAGTGGAAAATCATATAAATTCCCAATTTACTCTTCACAAAAATAAAATTTGTGATATATTTCTTTAGAACCAGTTGATAAAATGAGTAATCATGAAGAAAATATGATAATGTAGATTTATACAAAATAGAAATAAAGTTATTTTTGAAGGAGCGAGTTACTCGTGAACGAAATTACACATAGAAGTAAAACACGTGCAGTTAAAGTTGGTAATGTAGTTGTTGGTGGAGCAAATGAAATTTCAATCCAAAGTATGACAACAACAAAAACACACGATGTTGAAGCAACAGTTGCAGAAATTAAACGACTTGAAGAAGCTGGATGTCAGATTGTTCGAGTTGCAGTACCAGACGAAAGAGCTGCAAATGCAATCGCTGATATTAAAAAACAAATTAACATACCTCTTGTTGCAGATATACACTTTGATTATAAATTAGCCTTAAAAGCAATTGAAGGCGGAGTAGATAAAATTAGAATTAATCCAGGTAATATCGGTCGTAAAGAAAAAGTTGAAGCAGTAGTAAATGCTGCTAAAGCTAAAGGAATTCCTATTCGTATCGGTGTTAATGCTGGTTCATTAGAAAAACGAATCTTAGAGAAATATGGTTACCCAACTGCTGATGGAATGGTTGAAAGTGCATTACATCACATTAAAATTCTTGAGGATTTAGATTTCCATGACATCATCGTATCGATGAAAGCATCAGATGTAAACCTAGCAATCGAAGCTTATGAAAAAGCTTCAAAAGCTTTCGATTATCCTTTACATTTAGGTATTACTGAATCAGGTACTTTGTTTGCTGGTACAGTTAAGAGTGCCGCTGGTTTAGGTGCAATCATTAGTAAAGGAATCGGAAATACAATGCGTATCTCATTAAGCGCAGATCCGGTTGAAGAAGTAAAAGTTGCAAGAGAATTACTTAAGTCTTTCGGTTTATCTTCAAACGCTGCAACATTAATTTCATGCCCTACATGTGGCCGAATTGAAATTGACTTAATTAGTATTGCAAATGATGTTGAAGAATACATTTCAACACTAAAAGTACCAATTAAAGTTGCCGTACTAGGATGTGCAGTAAACGGTCCTGGTGAGGCGCGTGAAGCAGACATCGGTATTGCTGGAGCACGTGGTGAAGGATTACTATTCCGCCATGGAGAAATCGTTCGTAAAGTTCCAGAAGCAACTATGGTAGAAGAACTAAAACGCGAAATCGACATTATTGCAAAAGAAAAACTAGCTGAACTAGAAGCAGCAAAAGGTTAATAATAACAAAAAGGTTAAGGACACTGCTCCTTAACCTTTTTTTATTCTTTTCCTATCTTATCAAATCGAATAATCCTGAGGAATAAATACCTTCAATTCATTAGGACGAACAAATACCCTTTCTCCAAGTTGAATATTTAGTTCGTAGAATAATTCATTCATGAGTTCGATTTCAACATAATCTTTTGTATCCTCCCGAAGGACTTCCACATACACGATCGGTCCTACAGCATGAATATGGGTTACGATTGCACTGATCGAAGTTTGATTTGTTTCAAATTTTTCGATTGTAATTTGATGAGGACGAACATAACCCGTAACTTCTTTATGTTCTTTATGTTCTTGTTCATCTAATTCTGGTAATGGGATTTCTAATCCACCACTTATTAAGTTACCCTTATTGATCCTTCCATGAAATAAATTGACTTTGCCAAGAAAATCATAAACAAACGGACTTGCTGGCGTATGATAAACTTCTTCCGGTGTTCCAATTTGTTCGATCTTCCCGCCATTCATAATGACAACTCGATCTGCAACTTCAAGCGCTTCCTCTTGATCATGTGTTACGAATATACTGGTAATATGAATTTCATCATGGAGTTTACGTAACCATCTTCTTAAATCTTTTCGAACTTTTGCATCTAATGCCCCAAATGGCTCATCTAATAATAATACACTTGGTTCAACAGCTAATGCTCTAGCTAATGCAACACGTTGTCTTTGTCCACCAGATAATTGAGAAGGAAATCGATTAGCAAAGCTTTCTAATTTTACTAATGATAGCAATTCCATCACTTTCTCATGAATTTTTCTTTTTAAAGGACGTGTAGCTCTTGGTCTAACTTTTAAACCAAATGCAATATTATCAAAAACAGTCATGTGCTGAAATAAAGCATAATGCTGGAATACAAATCCTACATTTCTTTCTTTTACTTGCACATTTGCTACATCCTGATCTTCAAAAAATATTTCACCCAAGTCTGGATTTTCTAAACCGGCAATTATTCTTAACAATGTTGTTTTACCCGACCCAGATGGACCTAATAAAGCAACCAATTCCCCTTTTTTTATATTTAAATCAATTCCTTTTAAGGCAGTTTCATTATCATAGCTTTTTATTACATTTGAAACTTTAATTGACATACAATCCTCTCCTATTGTTTCTCTTCCTTTTGAACTTTCCATTCAATTATATTTTTAATAACTAATGTCAGTATCGCAAAAATGGACATAAGTGATGCAACTGTATATGCCTGTGGAAATTGGTACTCATTATACAAATTTTCAATATGAAGTGGCATTGTAATTGTTTCTCCACGAATATGTCCAGATACAACTGATACAGCACCAAACTCTCCAACCGCTCTTGCATTACATAATATTACGCCATACAAAAGTCCCCATTTAATTTTCGGGAGTGTCACCTTCCAAAAAATATGCCATCCGTTCGCACCTAAAGTTAGTGCAGCCTCTTCTTCAGCACTCCCTGTTGCCTGCATAAGCGCAATTAATTCTTTCGCTACAAAAGGCAATGTGACAAATATTGTTGCTAAAACAATTCCTGGGGTTGAAAAAATGATTTTCATATTATGTTCCTTTAACCAACCACCAAAAACTCCATTATTCGGACTAAATAAAAGAACAAATAAAAATCCTGCAACAACCGGCGACACTGCAAAAGGTAATTCAATTAGAGTTACTAATATATTTTTCCCTTTAAAATTAAATTTCGTTGTAGCCCACGCAATCGAAACGCCAAAAATGGCATTAAGTGGTAACGTAATAATCGTTACTAAAAACGTCAATTTAATTGCTGCCAATGTTTCATCATTTACAATCGTTTCTTTATAAACTCCAAAACCATCTTGTAAAGCCTTTATAAAAATTGAAACTAAAGGAAGAAATAAAAATAGCGCTAAAAAAAGTATGACAATACTGATTAAAATAATCGGAATAGTATTGACGCTCAATTTTGCTCTTTTCTCAGTACTAGCATTCATTTCTATTTTTCTCTCAATCTTAAATTCTCTTTCCATTTTTAACCCTTACCCCCTTGAACAAAAGCACGATTTGCGTATCTCTGGAAAATACTAATGATCAATAAGAGTAAGAAAGAAGTTACTAATAACACAATTGCAAGTGCAGTTGCACCCGAGTAATCATATTGCTCCAATTTTGTCATAATTAACAATGGAGTAATTTCAGTTTTCATTGGCATATTTCCCGAAATAAACACGACTGACCCATATTCCCCTAATGATCTTGCGAATGCTAAAGAAAATCCTGTCAATAATGCTGGTAAAATCCCTGGAAAAATTACCTTCCAAAAAATTTGAAAACGACTTGCACCTAGACTTGCCGCTGCTTCCTCAACATCTTTTTGAAAATTTTCAAGAACAGGTTGAACCATTCTTACTACGAATGGTAAACCAATAAATGTAAGAGCTATAATAATCCCGAGTGGTGTATAAGCAATTTTGAAAGAGAAAAATTTTCCAACCCATCCATCAGGAGAATACAATGTTGTTAAAGTAATACCAGCAACTGCAGTCGGTAATGCAAAAGGTAAATCAATGAATGCATCTACAATTCGTTTTCCAGGAAAACGATAACGTACAAGCACCCAAGCTACTAATAAACCAAAAACAGCGTTAATAATCGCAGCAATAAAGGCAGTTCCAAAACTTACTTTATAAGACATTAGTACTCTATGTTCACTCACGATTTTTATAAATTTAGACCAACCTATATCGAAAGAATGTAAGAACAGCATCGATACCGGAAGAAAAATAAAAAAGCTTATATATAATATTGAAAATCCAAACGTTAATCCAAATCCAGGTAGGATTCTTTTTCGCTTCTTAAACAATTATGTCAATCCTCCTTAAAATAAAAATCAAATAAAGAAGACTTGGCTTAAGCTCTAGTAAAACGCCCAATAAAGTCCAATGTCCTCCTTATTTTTCAATTACGTGATTATTGATAAATTTGGTCAAATACTCCACCATCATCAAAATGCTTCGATTGAGCTTTCGCCCATCCTCCGAAATCTTTATCAATTGTTAGCAATGGTAGGCTAGGATATTGTTTACTATATTTAGCGAGAATCTCTTTATCTCTCGGACGATAATAATTTTCGGCAATGATTTTTTGACCTTCTTTACTATAAAGATAAGATAAGTAGCCCTTTGCCACTTCTTCAGTTTTCTTTTCCTTCACATTTTTATCTACAACCGCAACAGGTGGTTCAGCTAGAATACTAATCGAAGGGTAAACAATTTTATATTTCCCCTCACCTAATTCCTTCACTGAAAGTAATGCTTCATTTTCCCAAGCTATTAATACATCTCCAATTCCTTTTTCAACAAATGTAGTTGTTGAACCACGTGCCCCAGTATCTAAAACTGGAACGTTTTTATATAATTTCTTCATAAATGCTTTTACTTTTTTCTCATCACCATTATATTTTTTATCTGCATAGCCCCAAGCAGCTAAATAATTCCATCTTGCACCACCTGAAGTTTTTGGATTTGGAGTAATTACTTGAACTCCTTTTTTCGTTAAATCATCCCAATCCTTAATATTTTTCGGATTTCCTTTCCTTACTAAAAAAACAATTGTTGATGTATAAGGCGTTGAATTGTATTCAAATTCTTTTTGCCAATTAGGGGATAATAGTTGTGCCTTTTCATTGATCGAGTCAATATCATATCCAAGAGCCAGTGTTACTACATCAGCATCTAAACCGTCGATTACTGCCCTAGCTTGTTTTCCAGAACCACCATGTGACTGTTTAATTGTGACAGTTTGGTTATGTTCTTTTTCCCAATATTTACTAAAAGCTTTATTATAACTTTCATATAATTCGCGAGTTGGATCATAAGAAACATTTAACAATTCTACTTTTTTATTTGCTGCTTCAGTATTGGTTGCCTCAGATTTATCGTCTTTCAAGGTTGCATATAACACTCCTGAAACTGCTAATACAACAACTACCGAGCTAATAATCCATTTCTTTGCCCCCACAATGATCTGCCCCTCTCAATTTCAATTTTCCGATTTTTATTTGTACCCATCCCTACACTTCAACACATTAAAATCTCCCCTTTAAGGCACAAATATAAAGAAAACTCGTCGATTGCCTAGCCTTTTAAGCGAAAGCAGAGACGTAGTTGCACTTATACTTTATTCCTATAATCAGCAGCTATGGCGAGTACTCTTCATCGCTGCCAATTTATCATTTTTAAAGTGCAAAAAGACCCTTAACTAATGAAAATAGTTAAGGGCCTTTGGTCTTCCAATCAGCCATATTGAATTTTTATATAAGCTTAATAATAAACACACTATTCCTATGTGTCAACTATGATTTTAGAATTTTTAAAATTATTTCTCTTATTATTCACTTTTTATACATGCCTCATTGTATACTCATTATATTTACTATTTACATTAAATTTTATGGAGGATTTCATGCTAATCGAGTCATATTTTAAACACATCCGTTTAAAACAAATCCAAACAATTTCATATTCCTCATTAAAACAAATTCATAAGCATCATTTACTTTCAATACCATTTGAAAATATCGATATTATTTCTCAAATTCCGCTCTCAATGAATCCTTCAAAAATTATGAAAAAAATAGCTACAGGTAAGCGAGGTGGGATTTGTTTTGAAACGAATTCGTTACTTTTTTCAGTCTTACAGGAATTAGGTTTTAATGTATCATTTATTTCAACCAAATTTTGGAATGAAGAAAAACAATGTTGGAATCCTGAATTCTCACATTTATCTATATTAGTAAAAATTAACGATCAAAATTATCTCGCAGACGTAGGAATTGGTGGCGGTTTTTTAGAACCCCTCTTGCTTCATGACCATTATGAATACTCAGATCCAAATGGATCCTATCGAATGATTGAACAAGACAATTCGAACTTCATACTTCAAAAGTTTAATGGAACTTGGAATGACTTATTATTCATTTCAATTATTCCTAAGCAGCTACAACAATTCGAAGAACAATTTCATTACTTCCAAACTAGTAAAGAAACAATTTTCACCCAATATAAAATCGTCAACTTATTAACGAAAGAAGGAAGAATTTCATTATCAGATCACCAATTAAAAGTAACCAAAAATCATAGAATTTGTGTAACTGAAATAAAAAATCAAGAAGAGTGGCAATCAATTTTTAATCATCTATTTAATCAAAAAGCAGAAATGAAAGGTTAAACAAATTGGCCATGCCATGACATTTTCCTCCTCAATCTTCTAATAAATTAGTTAATTTTGCACAAATTAACTGTATTCGAAGAGAAGGGAGCAAATAATTTGAAAAATCACGAAAAGCAAAACAGCATTATAAGAGAAAGAAAAGAAGACGAAATAAGTATTGTAAATCAGAACCAAAAAAATAACCAACCACTTCCGCAGCCAAAGGATATTGAAGAAATAGAATACTAAAAAAAAGACCTTCTAATTTTTTGGAATTAGAAGGTCCTTTTATCATTTCATTTTACTAATCATATGAATCACTTCTTCTACTATATAAGGCACTTCTTCAAATGCATTTCTCATATGTAACCTCTCAGTTAACTTATGTGCATCTTTTCCGAACGGTCCGATATTTAACACAGGAGCATTTAATTTTCCCATTAAGCTAAAAGGTAAAGTATAACTATCTCCCCATACTGGTGTGTTCAACTCGAATGCTGTCCATCCGCCAAGCGAATCACTGTAATTTACATAACTTAAGTCACTTATTCCATTAAAATAGTGAATACGTTTTACTGGTAAATTAAACTGATTACTAGCAAGCTCTGAAGAAAATTTTATACACTGCTCCACTAACTCATCTCCAGTAGAATTTATTGCTGGATAGTAAGGTGGTGCAAATAAAATGATCATAGCAGGCGCAAGCTCCTGACATTCAATCATTAAATTGTCTGCAATTCTAAAGGACTTCTCACGATCATCCCACTCATTGTGCGAATGAATTTCTTTTTTAAGGTTCAACACATAATCCTCGCCGAGCTTCCTGATAGCATATTGCTGCAAGTCTGTATATTGGATAACCTTTACTTTTCCAACCGGATTTACGTTATGTCTATTACAAATCTTTTCATATTCAAAATTACATTCTTCAGCAGCTTCTTGTGCTATTTTTTCGAATAAATTAAAGACTTCAGAAGCATTTCTTTTCATTAAAAACACATTGTATAGCGCACATGAACGAAATGGCGTTTGAGTCGAATACTCTAACCTCAAATCCTTCTGCTGTAATGTAACAGGTAGCGGAGTCTTCTCACCAAAATCAATCTCTTGAAACTCCTCATTCCACTCCATTTTTCTAGTTAAAAAGGATGCAATATATGGAGAGGTTACGCCACTTAATGGTTCTCCAGCATGTGTTTCTTTCCCATAAAATAATGCTGCTGGCATTATTTTACCAATTGTACCAGAGTAAATATAATACTTTGGATCTCCCGGTTCTTGTGAAAATACAGGCTCACCATTTAAAAATAATTTGAAATTCAAATCATATTCTTCCTGAAGATTTACAAGTGTTGAGACCGCATCACGCATTCCAGCTGAATTTACCTCTTCATCAGGAACGGTTAATAATAAAAGATTTATTGGCCATTCCTCAATACTAGCTTTCTCAATAATACTCATATGCATCGCAAGTCCCATTTTCATATCCATCGAACCACGACCAAATAAATATTCACCAGAATTCAAATCACTTTGAACATCTTTTGATAATTCATTTATCCGTTCTTGAAAAGCATTTGTTAAATCCTCTGTATTTGTAGACAAATGTTCAAGCTCACCATATTCTTCTGTATTTACTGTATCAAAATGACTTATAAGACAAATCGTATCCTTTATATCTGGCCGTTTATACAATGCAGTTAAAAATTTCCGACCTTTATCTGAATCATGCAACTTCAGTTGATGCGGTAAATCTTTAAAATATTGTAAAGCAGATAGCTTTTTAAATAAATTTACTGGAAATTGCCGTTCGCCATCTGTTAGCGTTATACTTTTCCAGCTAACTAGCTCTGTAAGTAATTTTTTCAAGTTTTCAGGTGAATTCCATAACATCTTATTCATATTTGTCCCCCATAATCATTCTGTAATTTAATTTTAAAGATCTCTAATTGTAATGGGTAATTCGATCAATAATTCACCTATTCTAGAAATGTGACTGAATACCTTTTTTAAATAGTAGAAACGGTAAAAAATAAAAAACCATCTATTTCTAGATGGAAAAAATTGAATTAATAGCATCCTAAATTAATATTTAAAATTGTCTTTAGTCAAAGTATCTAAAAATCTTGAATGTCAGACTACTTGCAGGCGCTTAGTAGACAGTCTGATGCTTAATACTGAGCACCATTTATATTCCACACAATAAAAGTACACACAAAAATTAATCCAAATACGAACATCAATATAAATCCTGATAATTTTGCTAACCCTTTTTCTTCTTTTATAATTGCTATTACACCAGTAATTAAACTTGCAAAAAGACAAATATAATAAATATAAAATGAGATAACTTTTATTGTATTTAAAGTTTCGACCGTAAACGCAAAAATTGCACTAATTAAACTACCTAAAACAAAAAAGTATGCTAACTTACCGATTTTTTGGCTAAACTTTATTACTCCATTTGTAATAATTCCAAAACAACTAATTAGCGAAAGCCAAAAAATCCCTTCTAAGATTCTTCTGCTAACAATTGGCAATGAGTTCGCAAAATGTCCTATAAATGAAATAAGTATAACAAACAATAATAAGAAGACATTTCTTCTATATTTTTTGAGCTCCTGCAAACCACTCAGCCTCCTAGGCTATAAGTTTATTAAACATCTTGCCCTAATGCATACTATTCAACAATAGAGGGAATTCCCCTTTATTTAACGGATAAAACAACAATTAAAAAAGAACAAAAGTTCCCTTTTTATGTCGAAAAAAATTTAAAATAATCTATATTGCAAACGCATGTTCTCTATTTTATAATTTAGATATGAATAGAATAGAATATGGTAATAGTTAGACAAGCGTTTTAGACTATTTAAGTCATATTTTTTTCAATTCACAATTTAATTTTTAAACAAGGAGTGTAGTGGACATGTCATTAGAATTAATCCCTTATTTAATCATGGATGGAAATGCTCAAGAAGCAATTAATTTTTATGAAAAAGCACTTGATGCTAAGGTATTATTTAGTCAAACTTATGGAGAAGTTGGAGACGACTCAGAAGGAAAAATACCGTCTGATGCTAAGAATTTAATCATGCACGCAACGATCCAAATCGGAGAATCAGTATTAATGGTTTCAGATACTTATCCTGGTTACCCATTCCAAAGTGGAAACCAAGTAACAATTTGTATTTCTACAAATGAAATTGAAATTTCAAAAAGATTTTTTGAAGGCCTTTCAGATGGCGGTGAAGTAGAATTACCTTTACAAGATACTGGATTTAGCCCATGTTATGGTAAAGTAGTCGACAAATTTGGCGTATTATTCCAAGTATTTACACACCCTGCCGGGCAGCAATAATCTATTAGTGAATAATTGCTTGTTTAATTTTTACAAGTTCTAAACTTCCAGGTTTCAAAAAATTCTTAATTAGAAATTCATACATAATTTAGCTGCAAAAAACGACTCGGTCAAGGACTGAGTCGTTTTGATCAATTATATTCTTCTTTGGATATACCTTACAACATTCGTAACTAATTTTCTTGGCATGAATCGAACAGAATTTGCTAGTATTTTATTTGTCATTCCAGGAATCACAATTGTCTTTCCATCTTTAAATCCCCTATATGCTACTTTAGCAACATCTTTTACATTCCCTACTCCACTTTGGAATAAATTTGATTCATGCATATTAGCACGTTTTCCAAAATCCGTTTCTGTTGCACCAGGACAAACAGCTGTTACTTTAATATTTGTTCCTTTCATTTCATTCGAAAGTGCTTCTGTAAAAGAAAGAACATAGGACTTTGATGCATAGTAAACTGCCATTAAAGGCCCTGGTTGAAATGCTGCTGTAGAAGCAATATTCATCACCCCACCTTTATTTCGTTCAATCATCCCTTTTAAAAACAGTTTTGTCAGATGTGTAACTGTACGTATATTTAAATCAATCATGTTTAACTCTTCGTCTAAATTTGTAGCTGCAAACTCCCCAAATAATCCAAATCCAGCATTATTCACTAAATAATCAACTTGAATATTTTCAGCATTTAATTCCTTTTCTAAAGAAACTATTTCATCTTCCTTAGATAAATCCTTTGAAAATAGCTGAATCTTTACATTCGACATTGATTCAATTTCATTTTTTACTTTTAACAAATTATCAATTGATCTAGCTACTAAAACTAAGTCGAATCCATCTTTTGCAAATAAAATAGCTAATTCTTTACCAATTCCTCCAGACGCTCCTGTAATTAATACGGTCTCATTTGATTTCATCTTTTTGTCTCCCTGCTCTTCACATTTATATTATTTATCATTTAATTTCAATTAAGATTATATGTTTAAACATTTAAACATATGTTGAAACTTACTATACCTTATAAATGAAAAAAAGACAATAATATATTGTCTTTAGAAACTTGGAATATAGTCTACTAATCTTTTTTTATGTCTTCGTTTATTTTATCAAGCTTTGCCTCAAGTCTCTGCATTTGAACCCTATTATTCTTAGTAGATCGATAAATAAATACAACAAAAATAATAATAGCAACCGGTATTAAAAATACAATCAACTGAAAGATTAAATCTCCTATAGCTATATTTTCCATATTTTTACTCCTTAGTTTTATCAATGTACATTAAATAATTCTTCATTTCTAATTTAAGTATATACGAAATTGGTAAATTATGTAATACATTTTAAAAATTAGATCTTATCCCTAAAATAAAATAGAGAGTACTATTTGTACTCTCTAAAAGTGGTTGGAATTCAACTACATTCTGGACATAGTCCGTATATTTCAAATTTATGGCTTTGTACTGTATAACCAGGTAAATCAACAGATAAATTTTCCATAGGACATCGATAAATACTTTTTGTATTACCACAATCTAAACAAATAAAATGATGATGATGCTCTGAAGAAGAGCACTTTGATCGAAAACGCTTTTCACCATCTAGTTCCGTAACTTCCACTACATCTACTTCAATAAACGTAGATAAATTGCGATAAATTGTATCAAAGCTAAGGCCTTTGTATTTATCTATTAATGCTTGTTGAATATCTCTTGCAGTTACATATTTATTTTGCCTAAAAATATATTCAAGCATATCATATCGTTTAGGCGTATTTTTAAAGCCTCTTTCTTTTAATAATTTTGATGCATCTGCTAATTTCATTTAATCACTACCTTTGACTTGTTCTTAACTTCTTCAAACCTAAAGTAAAAATAAGAATAAGGATTTGCAGGATCACAATCGTACCACCAGGCGCTAGATTTAAATTATAAGAAAGCAAAATACCTGCAACTACTGAAAACTCTCCGAAAATAATTGAAAAGATGATTGTTTGCTTAAACCCCTTCGAAATTCGTATACTCGATGCTACTGGTAAAGTCATTAGAGAAGATACTAATAAAACACCTACAACTCTCATTGAAATGGATACTACTAAAGCAACTAATAAAATAAACAAGTAATGAATCCATTTTGCATTTATACCTGAAGCAACTGCATATTCTTCATCAAATGATAATAGGAACAATTCTTTATAAAGTACTATAATAGATATTACTACAAAAACAGCTATAATTATGACAGTAATTAAATCTTCTTGTGACACAGCACTAACACTACCGAACAAATAACTAAATAGATCTGTATTAAATCCATTAGCTAATGAAATTAAAATAACACCTAATCCCATTCCTCCTGAAAGAATGATTGGAATTGCTAACTCTTGATAATGTTTATAAACACTTCTTAATTTTTCAATTAAAAATGCTCCTGCAACTGAAAATGTCATCCCCATAAATAAAGGGCTAACAAAACCAGATGTAAAGAAATACTTTTCAAGTAAAAGACTTGCTGCAACTCCTGATAAAGTCACGTGACTCAACGCATCAGAAATAAGTGATAATCTCCTAAATACAACAAATACACCTAATAAAGGAGCCATAACTCCAATAATCATACCAGTGATTAATGTATTTCTCAGAAAATCATAATGAAAAAAATCCATCATATTCGCTCTCCCCCATTCTCGTGATTATGAGATAGTACATGCACAGAATGGCCATATAGAAGAGACAAATCCTTCTCAGTAGCATCTTTAAACTTATCTCTACTACCATGGAAGTGTAATCTTTTATTTAAACATGCAACATGTGATACTTTATCAGTAATAATGCCTATGTCATGAGAAACTAATAATAAAGTAATACCAAGCTTAGTATTTAAATCGCTAAGTAATTCATAAAAGCTTTCTACATTTTCAGCATCTACCCCAACGGTTGGTTCATCAAGTATTAATAGTTCGGGATTACTTACAAGTGCTCGCGCAATAAAGACACGCTGCTGTTGTCCACCTGATAGTTCGCCGATATTACGATTTGCAAATTCATACATACCAACTGATTTTAAGGCCTCAGCGACTTTTTGTTTATCCGAATTTTTAAAACCGTTAAACAATCCTAGTTTAGAAACAAGACCTAATGATACTACTTCAAAAACCGATGCTGGAAATCCAGAGTTAAAACTATTCGCTTTTTGAGATACATAACCAATCTTATCCCAGCTTTTCATTTTTCGAATATCTGTACCGAATATCTCTATTTTTCCTTCATCTGGTTGTTGGATACCTAATATACATTTTAGTAGGGTTGATTTGCCGCTACCATTTGGACCAACTAGACCTAAAAAGTCTCCCTTTTTTACTAGAAGATTAATGTCGGTTAATACCTTTTGACGTTCATAGCTATAAGACAAATCTTCAATTTTTATGATATCTTGACTCATTTATTAAAACACCTTCATCTATTTAGGAATAATTACGTTTTACTTCAAGTTCTTAGTATAAGAGAATAGTTCTTATTTGTAAACAAAGAAAACTCGGCAAAATTTATATACGTTTTTAATTTAATTTCATCTTTATCAATACTTTAAATCCTTTAATTTCCACGGAAAATCTTTAATGTATTTTTAATAAATAAGACTTATCACTTTGTGACGAAAAATACAATGTGTTACAATTAACATATAAATATAGATAAAGAGGTGGTTTTTTGAACGCAATTACACATCGTAAGCTTTCAAACTTTAAGATTATTAAACGGGGGTTTTTTATTACATTAGGGGCTGCTCTGATGGCAGCTTGCTTAAAAGCATTCTTTATTCCAACTGATATCATTGATGGTGGAATCGTAGGTATCTCTTTGATCCTCTCCCATATTACTTCGATTAATCTCGGTATTTTTCTATTCTTGTTAAACTTACCTTTTGTAATAGTAGGTTATAAACAAATAGGTAAAACATTCGCTATCTCAACTTTATTTGGTATCACTGTTCTCTCAGTATTTACCTCTCTTTTTAAGGACATTCCTCATTTAACTAATGACCCTTTACTAGCTGCATTATTTGGTGGATTAGGTTTAGGAATTGGCGTAGGCTTAGTAATTCGTAATGGTGGCTCACTTGATGGGACAGAAATTATAGGAATACTTTTAACAAAATCATCACCTTTTTCAATTGGTGAAGTTGTTATGGCATTTAATGTCTTTATTCTCGGAAGTGCAGGATTTGTATTTGGATGGGATAATGCTATGTATTCATTAATTGCCTATTATGTAGCATTTAAAACAATTGATTTAACAATTGAAGGGTTCCAAGATACTAAATCTGTTTGGATCATTAGTGATAATGATAAAGAAATCGGTGATGCATTAAATGCCCGATTAGGTCGAGGAGTTACATATTTTCATGGCGAAGGTGGCTTTATGGGTGAAGATAAAAAAATCATCTTTACAGTCATTTCTAGACTTGAAGAAGCAAAATTAAAATCGATTGTTGAAGACTATGATGAAAATGCCTTTGTAGCCATCGGAAATATAGCTGATGTTAAAGGTGGAAAGTTTAAGAAGAAAGCAATCCATTAATAGTAAACAATTAAGCTTGAATTCGATCATGAATTCAAGCTTTTCTATTTTAATAGTTTAATTGAGTTGTTAATTTAATTCCATTTTCAATCTCATCAATCAAATACCTCAACTCCTCAATACGATTTGATCCTTTTAACACTGTTTAAAGAACTCCACGGCTATTATGTAGTATTTGTCTTTTCAAACACCTTTAGTTACTTCTGAATCTTCCACATGAAATCATAGAAATTTCAAAGTTTTATAACGCTCCTCCTACTGATTTACATATTATTTTTGAAAAATTAATTGAGATTAGTGTCCTATGCTCATTATTTATAATGACCTTTCATAAAATTTATTGATGAAGTATTTCACCTAAGAGGAGGTTCAGAATGAATATTATCCAGACTCTCATAAATAAAAAGGTTAATAGTATAACACCAAAGGATTTATTAAAATTAAGTCAACAATATCAAGTGTATATTACTCCAGATCAAGCCAATAAAGTGGCTGCAATATTAAACGGGAAAAATTATAATATATATGACACTGAACATAAAAAACAAATTCTTTCCCAAATTGCAAATGTTACCTCTAAGGCCACTGCACAACAAATTGATATTATTTTTCAAAAGCTAACTTAAGCTTGGTTAAAATGTTCATTAAAAAGCTTTAATTTATTACTCTCCTCATTTCACTAATCATATAATGCTCATACAACGAATCACCTAATTATTCCAAAACGAAATGAGAGGGATTAATATGGATTTGCATGAGCTACATTATGAAATAATTTATTTAGACAAAGAAACAGATGATGAAGTGAAATTCAAACACATGTTTCATATGGATGATTTAAGCCATAACTTAGCTCTTAATATCGCTAGTAGTTTAATCGAACGTGACAAGGCACATGTGGTCTATATTAAATTAATGCACTTAGACGAACATGATCATGAATTAGTTAGTAATGTTGTCACTGTGAAAAGAATTAAAGACGGAAAGATAATTGCTTCATATTTAGATAGTAAGTTAAAAAAAATTGTAGAAATAGAATTATAAAGAAGATCAAATGGGGCGGACTCATAAGTCGGATTAACTGACATATGGGTGCCCTTTTTTTATTGCTGGGGGAGTATCTCTACAAGGATTTTTATTTGTAGCTGATAAACCGCTCTATTTTAAATATAATTAACAGTTTTTTATTCAATTTAGGAAGAATAAGAGCATATTTGCTAGTTTATCACTAATAAGAAAATAAAAACCAGCCCTTTATTTAAATTGGACTGGTTTCTTTAAATTATGCTTTCAATAATTCTTGAATTAAATTTTCATTGAATTCTTGATTGCGTAACATTTCTATTTCTAATTTATACGGCGGAACCTTGTTGTTTTTATCTTCCCCAACATATGGAGTTTCTAAAATTTTAGGAATGTCCATTAGTTGTGGATGATGAACAATATAGTTTAATGCTTTAAATCCAATCGATCCAAAGCCAATGTTCTCATGTCGGTCTTTTCGACTTCCCATTGGATTCTTACTATCGTTAATATGAAGTACTTTTATTTTATCAATCCCGATTAAGTGATCGAATTGCTTTAAGACACCATCAAAGTCATTAACGATGTCATATCCAGCGTCATTAATATGACATGTATCAAAACAAACTGATAATTTATCGTTGTAATGTACACCTTCCATAATTCTCGCTATTTCTTCGAATGATTTACCACATTCTGATCCTTTTCCAGCCATTGTTTCAAGCGCAATCTGTACAGGAGTTTCAGATGTTAATACTTCATTTAAACCTTGTATAATTCTAGCGATACCAGCATCTTCACCAGCGCCTACGTGAGCACCAGGGTGTAATACGATTTGTTTTGCTCCTAATGCTGCTGTACGGTCTATTTCTTTTTGTAAAAATTCAACACCTAATTCATAGGTAGCTGGATTTGTAGTATTTCCAATATTGATAATATATGGTGCATGGACTACGATATCAGCAATTCCATTTTCAGCCATATGTTTTAAACCCGCTTCAATATTTAAATCTTCAATTGCTTTACGGCGTGTATTTTGAGGTGCACCTGTATACACCATAAATGTATTAGCACCATAACTTGCAGCTTCTTCACTAGCGGCTAAAAACATCTTCTTACCGCTCATTGAAACATGAGATCCTATTCGTAACATTCTTTCAGCTCCTACCTTAATTAATCATACTTACCATTTTAACACGAAAATCAAACATGGTTAAATTGTTCGCCCGTTTATAAAGAAAACTTGCCGATTGGCAAGTCTTAGGCGAAGACAGAGGTTTAGTTGCACTTATACTTTATTCCTAAAATTGGCTACCACGTCGAATTAACTTCCTCGTTGCCAATTTATACTTTCTTAAAGTGTAAAAGAAAAAGAAAGGAATATTCTTCCTTTCTTTTTTCAAACTATCTACTCGTTTTTCTTTTCACATTATTTTTAAATGATTCTCTTTGTGCATTCAATTTACGTTTATAGCCAGGTTTAACTTTAGATGGCTTTTTAATTGCTTTATTAGCAACTGCATCTAAATTACGATCTGTTTTTTTACGAAGCTTACGTTTTGCGCGTGGACCTAAATCAACCCACTCACCTTTTTTAAGTTCACGATGCTCAAATGTAATACCACGGTCTTGAAGCTTGTCTAATGCTTGATCATCTTCTTGGTCATAGATAGTAATCGCAGTTCCAGAGAAGTTTGCACGCCCTGTACGTCCTACACGGTGGACATAAAAGTCTAAATCTGCTGGTAATTCAATATTTATTACATGACTTACCCCTTCAATATCGATGCCTCGGGAAGCTAGGTCAGTAGCAACAATATATTGGAACTCTAAATCTTGAATTTGCTTCATCATTTTTTTACGTTCACGAGGAGTTAAATCTCCGTGAATTTGACCAACTTTTAAGCCATATGATGATAATTGAGTCGCAACTTCTTCAGCCTTTTTCTTCGTATTTGTAAAGACAATTGCTAAATATGGCTGAAAACTTAATAAAATATCTTTAGCCATTTTAACTTTGTCTTTATGTCTGCTTGGAACAATAATATGTTCAATTTTCTGAGCTGAAAGTTGTTGCGGATTAATATGAATATGTTCAGGATTGTCCATATACTTTTTCAAAAACGGTTTAAGCTTCTCAGGAATTGTCGCCGAAAAAACAAGCATTTGTAGTTTCTTTGGCATTTTTGACGCAACTTGGTCCACATCATGGATAAATCCCATATCTAACATTAAATCTGCTTCATCTACTACTAAATATTTCGTAGTATGAACTAATAATACATTATCATTTACTAAATCTTTAATACGTCCAGTAGTTCCGATTACGATATGTGGCTGTTTTTTTAGTTTTTCAACAGTACGTTTGTAGTCGGTTCCTCCAACGAAGTTTTTTGCAGTTAACTGCTCATCTTCTGGACAACATTCAATGATTGCTTGAACATCATTATAAATTTGAGTCGCTAATTCACGAGTTGGAGCAGTTATTACTAATTGTACTTGATCTAAAGATGGATCTAATGTATTAATTGTCGGAATTAGATATGCATGAGTCTTTCCTGACCCTGTTTGCGATTGACCGATTACACTACGTCCAGTTTTAACTTGAGGAATGATCTTTTGTTGAATTTCTGTTGGTTCTGAAAAGTGTTTCTTCTCTATCGCTTCCAAAATAAATGGTTTTAATTGAAAATTTTTAAATGAAATTGCCATATAACTCACCTTCTTAATTTAAACTTTCTATGTAATGAGGAATCTAACTCCTCGTACAAAATTGCTACAATTATCTATTATACAATAGATTTGCCCAATAAGGCTAATTCTAATTTTTCTTTCTTCTTTTTTAGCATTTTAATTTTTATTCTGTCCTATACTAACCATTTCAAATTATGTGCATAGCCTAAGTAATAAAGAGCATTTTTGAAAGGAGGTATTAGATTGGGATTACTTGATAAGTTTAAGAAAAAAAATAAACAGCCTTTTCCTATGAACGGTCCAAATTATTATAATAGTTATCAACAGCCTTATCAAAATTCACAAAATCCATACGGTGCAAGACCAAATTTTGATCAACGATATCCATATCCCCAATCGCCACAGCAACCTTATCAGCAATTTCAACAACAGTTTTATCCACCTATCCAACAAATAGTTGGGCAACAAGGTCATTATCAGCAACCAATTTCATATCAGCCGCAGTTAAACGCACATCAACAATATATAAGCCAAAATAAAATTTTACAACCTGTTCCTTTTCAAAATCAGCCAGTAATGCAGGCACAAGGCGGTAGTAATTATCAGCAACAAGGACCACAAAATCAATACCCAATGACTGGGCAAAAACCCGAAAAAGAAGATGATGGCAGTCCAGGTTTTTTCTCACGTTTAATGGGTGGAGACACTTCTATTACAGGTGTCATCGGTGGTATGCAAAAAGCTGTTCAAGCTGCTCAACAAGTTACGCCAATGATTCAACAATACGCTCCTGCTATTAAAAATTTCCCTTCAATTTACAAAATATTTAAAGCAGTAAATACCGATGATCCGGTCGACACAAAAAAAAGCAAAAAAAATGAAGCGAATGCAATAATAGATGTAGAGCAAATAAAAGAAACAAAACCAAAAAGAAGAAAAAAAGCTCCAGTTAAGTCAGAAGTAGAAGTAGAACCATCTCATAATATTGAAGAACCTGCATCAAATGTAAATCCAAAACCAAAATTGTTTATGTAAATTTTCTTTTTCTTTGTATAGTAGTATCTCCCTCCTTTATAATAAAAAATGACAACAATATTATAAAGGAGGGGCTACTCCATGAAAGTTATTAAAGTTACCCCACGAGGCTATTGCTATGGAGTTGTAGATGCAATGGTCATTGCTAGAAATGCAGCTAAAGATCCATCATTACCAAGACCAATCTACATACTTGGTATGATTGTTCATAATAAACATGTTACAGACGCATTTGAAGAAGAAGGAATCATTACTTTAGATGGTCCAAGCAGATTAGATATTTTAGATAAGATTGAAAAGGGTACTGTTATTTTCACCGCCCATGGAGTTTCTCCAGAAGTAAAATCAAAAGCAATCAAAAAAGGACTTACGACGATTGATGCAACATGTCCAGATGTAACTAAAACACATGATTTAATTAAAGAACGAATGGCTGAAGGCTATCACTTTATTTATATTGGTAAAAAAGGACATCCGGAACCAGAAGGCGCAGTTGGAATCGCTCCTTCGATTGTTCACTTAATTCAAAATAAATCTGATATTGATGCTTTAGATATTCCTACTGATAAAATTATCATTACAAATCAAACAACTATGAGCCAATGGGACGTAGTAGAATTAATTCAATACGCAATTAAAAAATATCCGACTGCTCATGTTCATAAAGAAATTTGTATGGCAACTCAAGTACGTCAAGAAGCGATTGCTGATCAAGCAAGTCAAGCCGATTTAACAATTGTCGTAGGTGACCCGATGAGTAACAACTCAAATAGACTTGCACAAGTTTCACATGAAATTGCAGGAACAAAAGCATTTCGTATTTCAGATATTACAGAACTTCAGTTAAAATGGTTAGAGGGCGTTAAGACTGTAGCCGTTACGTCTGGAGCTTCAACTCCAACTCCGATAACACGTGAGGTTATCGCATTTTTGGAGAAGTACGATCCAAACGATGAAAGTACTTGGGATACAAAATCAATAGTAGAATTAAATAAAATACTACCTAAAGTTAGAATAAAAGACTAAACAAAAAGGACTTCTGGATTTTTAACCCTGAAGTCCTTTTTTTAGTGAAAAAACGATTAAATAAATGTAAATGGATCAGTGTGGATCGTTGAAGCGATAATTTCACAAGCCATGTTTTTTTCTTTTAATTTATTATCTAAAAGACGTTTAACACCTAATTTCATTACTTTTTCAATATTGTGTCCTGCATCAACTATATTTAAATTAAGCATTTTAAAGTCCTGTGCCACATGATAATAAATATCACCACTTAAATAAACATCTGCACCATTTCTTTTTGCATGATAGGCAAACTTATTTCCGTCTCCACCTACAATGGCAACCTTTTTTACTCGATCGCTTAAGTTCCCAACCACTCTTACACCTTGTAAATCTAATTTTTCTTTCACATAATAAGCAAATTCTTCTAACGAAATTTCTTCTTTAAGGCTTCCTATTCTTCCAATCCCGAATGTTTTGCCTTCATTTTCTAGTGTGTAAGTATCATATGCCACTTCTTCATACGGATGAGCTTTTTGCATCACTTTAAGAACTTGTTTTAATTTTAATTGGGGAACAACTGTTTCGAGCTTTACCTCATCAACTTCTTCTAATTGACCCTGTTGCCCAATAAATGGTGTTGTCCCTTCTAAAGGCATAAATGTCCCTGTTCCATTCGAACTAAAGGTACAATGGCTATATTGGCCAATATGACCTGCTCCAGCATCACAAATTGCGTTTAATACAATTTCTGCATGTGTTTTCGGTACAAATGCAACTAACTTAATTAATTTTTCTACATATGTAGGAGCGAGAACTTTCGTATTTTCTAATTGTAAAGCTTCAGCTAAAAAATCACTCACACCGATCTCTGCAATATCAACATTTGTATGTGCTGCAAAAACGGCTATATCATGTTTTATACAAAGTTCCACAATTTTACCCGGTTCACTGTCTGTCTCAATCTTTTTTAAAGGACGATAAATAATAGGATGGTGAGCAATAATTAGGTTCGCTCCTATTGAAATTGCCTCTTCTACGACATCCTTTGTGACATCTAATGCAATTAATACTTTTGTCACTTGTTTTGATAATGTACCAATTTGAAGACCATTTGGATCACCTTCCTCAGCTAAATGCTTAGGGAATAGTTCTTCAAATTGCTGTACTACCTGAAAACCATTTATCGATTTCATGAAAGCACCTCTTTTATCCACTCAAGTTTCTGTTCGACTTCTTTAATTTTCTGAACTGATTCCTCTGTTTGTTTTGCTGATTCAAGTTGAGTTAGGATTCTTTCAAAATTATTTCTTTCATGTTCCCATTTCTTCTTAAATGCATCGTTTTTGTTTTTTAATAAGAATGGGCCTATAAATAACTCCATATCTTTCTTTTCACCGTATGCACTATTAGGATTTGATTTGGAAGCTACTAGAATTTCATAGATTTTTCCATCCTCTTCTAATATATCTTCTTCCACAAGAGAATATCCTTCTTGCTCAAGCCAATTTCTGATTTGTTGTGCACCAATATTTGGTTGTAAAACTAACGTTTCAACACCTTGAAGTTTTTCTTTACCATTTTCCAATATGCTAGAAATTAAAGAACCACCCATTCCAGCTATTGTTATGACATCTACTTCACTTGGTACTAAAACTTCCAGCCCGTCTCCCATTCTCGCTTCAACAATTCCTTCTAGCCCACTTTGACGAATCGTAGAACGTGCTGAATTATACGGACCTTCAGTAATTTCCCCTACAATTGCTGCGGTACATCTTTTATTTAAAACTGCATAACAAGGTAAATAAGCATGATCAGATCCAATATCAGCTAATTTTGTGCCCTCTGGTATGTAATCAAATACTCTTTTTAAACGCTTTGATAAATTAACTTCATTCATAAAAAAATCACCATTTCATTTTATTTTCATAACATCATTTTACACTAAAGTAGTCAATAAACCAAAATGACCTCTTCTTAACGAAGAGGTCATTTTAGACTGCCTGACAAACGCTCGCCTTCTTTGTAGCTTCAGCCGCTTGCGATGCTCATTACCGTCTTAGATAACTCCGCTCCTCTTCGACCTTCGCGCTCGAAAGACAAGCGCTTTCAAACAGTCTGAAAATCAAATTTTTGCACTTTGACTAACAGTGAAATGACCCCTTCTACCGAAGAGGTCATTTTATATGCTTGCTTATTTTTTCTCAGATAACCATTTAGCAACAGCATCCAATTGTGGTCCTTGTAGTAAACCAGCTGGCATTCCGCCTTCTTTACCGTTTTTAAGAATGTCTTTGATTTGATCTTCTGAGTATCTTGAACCTACTTTAGTTAAGTTTGGTCCTACAACCCCTTGTAATTGATCACCATGACAGCTAACACATGTTTGAGCATATATTTCATCTGGCTTAGTTGATGCTGTTTGCGCCGGTTTTTTGTCACCGTTTGCAATTTCATCAGCCTGTTTTGCTCCTTTTAATGAAATAATTAGCATGACTGCGATTCCTAGTGCTGCAATTAGAGCAAAAGGAATTAATGGATTTCGTTTCATTATGATCCCCCTTATGTAACCCCTTAAAAAAATAAAATTAATTACTATAACATTATTATTGTATACGATTAAAAACAATAAAAAAAGTATTATATTGGATAAATTTAAAAATTGTTAAACGATTTCAAAATTATATAAACCTTCCTACTATAAAGAATTAAATTCGATCTAGCATATTTGCAAATTATATTTGTATAAACTCACCTCTTAATAATTGAAATAAGTAAGTTTTTTTAAGAAACCATTTAAAACCATTGTCACCCATTAAACTCTTAAATCGAATTTAATCATCTCCACTAAAAAGCTAAAGCAAAAGATTCAACTAAATTTTATTATGAAAATTCTAATAAATAATTGCTATTACAATATAGGTAATATGTCTTCAAACCAATTATTTTATATTTAGTAGTATTGAACTAATTATAAAAATTATTAAAAAAGTGGGGAAAATGAGTATTTGCAAATTTAAAGACAATTCTGTAAAATAAAGTAAATAGGTAACCAATTTTTTAAAATGATGGAATTACTACTAGCGTCTCCATAATTTATAATAACCATTTTTGCTTATATTATCCTTTGATTCATCTTTAGAATAAATAGTTGAAAGATCATTTTTTATATTGTTCTAAGAGAATCGGATTTCCATCTCGTTCATTGGTCATCCAGTTCAGTATTACTTAGTATGTAGCATAGCACTACAATTATATATTTAGTACGGACATTCGATATATTTTGACAAAATTTTTATCGTGACATATTTACTAATTAAAACGTTTTCATTTTTGATATTCTTGATTAAAAATAAAAAAGTTTACCCAATAAAGGATAAACTCTTTTTAAACATTCTATTCTAAGAAATCTTTTAGACGTTTGCTGCGGCTTGGATGACGTAATTTACGTAGAGCTTTCGCTTCAATTTGACGAATACGCTCACGTGTAACTCCAAATACTTTACCAACTTCTTCTAAAGTACGAGTGCGTCCATCATCTAAACCAAATCGTAAACGTAAAACATTTTCTTCACGATCTGTTAATGTATCAAGAACATCTTCTAATTGCTCTTTAAGCATTTCATAAGCTGCATGCTCAGCTGGAGAAGTTGCTTCAGAATCTTCAATGAAATCACCTAAATGTGAATCATCTTCTTCACCAATTGGTGTTTCTAAAGAAACTGGCTCTTGAGCAATTTTAAGGATTTCTCTAACTTTTTCTGGTGGTAAATCCATTTCCTCACCAATTTCTTCAGGAGATGGCTCGCGACCTAGATCTTGAAGTAATTGACGTTGAACACGAATTAATTTATTAATTGTTTCCACCATATGAACTGGAATACGGATTGTTCTTGCTTGGTCAGCAATTGCACGAGTAATCGCTTGACGAATCCACCAAGTCGCATATGTACTAAATTTATAACCTTTACGATAATCAAACTTTTCAACGGCTTTGATTAATCCCATATTCCCTTCTTGAATAAGGTCTAGGAACAGCATACCGCGTCCTACATAACGTTTTGCAATACTTACTACTAATCGTAAGTTCGCTTCCGCTAGGCGTCGTTTTGCTTCCTCATCGCCTTCTTCTATACGTTTCGCTAAATTGATTTCATCTTGTCCAGAAAGTAAATCAACTCGACCAATTTCTTTTAGGTACATACGTACTGGATCATTAATTTTTACTCCAGGAGGAACGCTTAAATCATTTAAGTCAAATTCTTCTTCCTTCTCTAATTGAGCTCCTCTAGGTTCATCATCAGCGTCACCAACAATATCAATACCTTGTTCACCTAGTTGCTCATAAAATTCTTCAAGTTGATCTGAATCAATTTCAAATCCGTTTAAACGATCTGCAATTTCTTCATATGTAATTACACCACGTTTTTTACCATTTTCAATTAATAATGCTTTTACTTGATCAAGTGTTACTTCTGTTTCCGTATCTTTAGAACGAGCCGATTTATCAGCCATCTGTTCCCCTCCTTCGAAAAGTTCGCGAATCATTTAACATATTTCATACTAGATCTTAGCTGTGTGATTTGTTGAAGAATCGTTGCAGCTTTTACAAAATCTCCTTCACGTTCAGCTTTTTTCAGATCTATTTCTTTTTCACGTATACGTTGTTGTTTATCATAGTTGTTTAATGCATCTAAATAATCCTTTAACTCTCGCTCTGTTAGTTCAGGTGCTATCTGTAAATTGACAATTTTTGAAACTACTTCAAGTAACCTTTTTGAAGGAAGGTAATTCATAAATTTACTAATATTAGACTCATTGCCCTCTTCATAATAAGCATAAAGATGGATTATAATCTCGGAATAATCATTATTGTAGAATAGACCCTGATATTGCTGTCTCACTTTCTCAGCCACGTCACTGCTATTTAACATATGAGCTAAAAGTAATTGTTCAGCTCGAACATGTGCAGGAAGAAGTGTCTTAGAAGTAATATCGCGTTTGATATCAGTTTTTACTTCTGTTACATTAGATATACGATTTGCCTGATTACTATATTGTCCAAATTCCTTCTTAAGTACTTCAATCGAGATAGAAAACTCTTTTGAGAGTTGATTTAAGTAATAATCTTGTTCAATCAGTTGACTTAGTTTAGCAATTTCTTGTAGCATTTCTTTTATATACTGAAATTTAACAGTTTCATCTAAAAGATTTTTTCCTTTTCGATGATATTGCATTTTAAAACTCATTAATGATACACTAGCTTCAATAATAGAGGTATTAAATTTTTCTGGACCAAATTGTCTTATATATTCATCGGGATCTAAGCCATCAGGCATTTGTGCAACTTTAATTGTAAATCCTTCTTTTTGAAGAACTTTAGCTGCTTTTTCAGTTGCGTTAATACCAGCTTGATCTGAATCATAACAAATAATAAGTTGATCAACAGATGTTTTCAAGACTTTCGCTTGATCCTCTGTTAATGAAGTTCCCATGGTTGCAACTGCATCATGGACACCAGCTCTAAACGCAGAAATGACATCTGCAAAACCTTCCATTAAGATTGCCCGATTTTGCTTTCTCATGACATTCTTTGCTTGGTAAAATTGATATAATAATTTTCCTTTATGGAAAATTGAAGATTCAGGACTATTTAAATATTTTGGTGAACCTTCACCCATTATTCTTCCACTGAATGCAACAATTTTTCCTTGATGGTTATGAATAGGAAAAATTAATCGATTTCTAAATCGATCATAGTAATTACCATCACGTTCACTTCGAACAACTAGACCAGCTTTCTCCATGATCGGCATTGGATAGCCACGTTTTTCTAACACTTTAGTAACAGCATCCCAAGAATCTAAAGCAACACCAAGCTCAAAATGCTTTATTTCCTCTTTCGAAATACCTCTGTTAAGTAGGTATTCTAACGCCTGTTTACCTTCAGTTGTGTTAACTAATAGATGATGATAGTACTTTTTGACAAACTCATGAGCTTCAAGCATAATGCCTTGCTCAGTAGCTTGTGGATTCTTGACTGTGTCAACCGTATCTGAAGGTAAAGTGATATTTGTATTTTTTGCAAGCTGATGGACAGATTCTTGAAAGTTAAGTCCTTCAAGCTGCATAATGAAAGAAATCGCATTTCCTCCAGCACCGCATCCAAAACAATGAAAAATTTGTTTTTCAGGAGACACAGAAAAAGATGGTGTGCTTTCTCCATGAAAAGGACATAGTCCAAAATAATTTCTTCCTTGTTTTTTCAGAGGAACATACTCACTTACTACATCAACTATGTCGACTGACTGACGAACCTGCTCGACAAGTTCATCGGGAATTCTGTTTCCCATACTGACAGCTCCATATACTATTTTATTCGATAAAACTCACTGTATTCCTTCATGATTCGACAAAAATATTTCCATATATTAAAACTTAAGTTAATTTAATTTATTAAGTCATATATGAATTAATAATTATCTAAAAAAGAAGTGCTAAACAGTAGTTCATAAGCATTGCATTCAACTGCTAGTTCTGGTTTTCATTAACCCATTTATTTATCGCTTATGATTAATTTCTACACGTCTTTTGTAATTCCTTCAAAACATGTATCGATTTATGTAGTTTTATTTCCATCCTTCAATAAACTAGGAAGCACATATTCATAGTTTATTCGTAAGTATAAAAAGTTAAACCTATTATTAGTTCATTTCATACAATTTTTTATTATAATCTATTTTAATTAGGAAATCTAGCAATAAGTACTAAAGAATTTCAACTTTTACATACGATCCTAATTTATTTAAATTCCTATTTTAAAAAGATGAAAACACATTAGATTACTCTAATGTGTCAGTCTAAAAAGATCAATCATCATTTTTAATTTCTAAAAAATTATCTTATCTGCTTATTTTGATAATAATAATTTAATATTACATTAGCGGATTCTTCTACTGCCTTACTTGAAACATCTACAACTTTACAGCCAATTTGTTTAACAACATTATTGAAATGTTTTAGTTCCTCTTCAATTCTTGAAATATTAGCATAACTAGCTCCGTCGTGCAGTCCTAAGGAAATTAATCTTTCTTTTCGAATATTGTTTAACTTTTCTGGAGAAATCATTAACCCAATGCACTTTTCTTTTGGAACTTTAAGTAGTTGTTCTGGTGGATCTACTTCTGGAACTAAAGGCACATTGGCAACTTTAAATCCTTTATGAGCAAGATATTGTGATAAAGGAGTCTTTGATGTTCTAGATACACCAATTAAGACAATATCAGCTTTTTCAATACCTCTTGGGTCTCTTCCATCATCATATTTAACCGCAAATTCAATTGCTTCTATACGTTGGAAATAATCCTCATCTAGTTTGCGAACTACACCTGGTTCATTTCTAGGTTCAAGTTTATGAATCGTTGAAATTTTATCGATTAATGGACCGATTAAGTCATAAACAATTACACCAGCACCTTGCGCTTCTTCTAATAATTTCTTTCTCATATCAGGTTTTACTAATGTGAATACAATAATACCATTATTTTCTTTTGCTACTTGAACTATTTCAATTAATGTTGCATTATCTTCAACGTATGGTACACGTCTAATCTCGAATTTTTGATGAAATTGACTAATAGCCGCCTTTACGACATGCTCTGCTGTTTCTCCAACAGAATCTGATACAACATAAACGATTGAATTGCCCATATGTTCACCTCTTAACTTTACTAAAACATATCATTGTTCATTAAGTCTACAATCGCACGAGTAAAATTTGTTTTTGTAAATCGACCAATTACCTCAAGTCCATGCTCACTTTCACGAACAACAGGGACAGCATCAATTTGTTTTTCAATTAAACTCTTAGCTACATTATAAATTGTATCATCTTTATAGCAAATTGTAATGTTTGGCATCCTCGTCATGATAATATCTACGGGTAATGTATGCAAATCTTTATTTCCTATACTTGCACGGAGTAAGTCTTTTCTCGAAAGTACTCCTGTTAAAACCGAATTTTGATCAACAACAAATAACGTTCCTACATCCTCAAGAAACATTGTAACGATCGCATCATATACTGATGAACTTCGATCCACTACAACAGGAATCGCCTGAAATTCCTTTACAGTCAATTTTTTTATTCTGTCAATGACCTGTGCACCGCTTGTTCTTCCTGTGTAATAATATCCTAC
Source organism: Bacillus sp. FJAT-25509 (assembly GCF_001420605.1). Classification (GTDB taxonomy): domain Bacteria; phylum Bacillota; class Bacilli; order Bacillales; family Bacillaceae_G; genus Gottfriedia. The sequence continues at coordinate 54,303 of NZ_LJIZ01000032.1, read as the reverse complement.
TCGTGGTCTTGCTTCTAAAAAACCAGTCATTGTAAGAATAGCTAAATCCGGGCGAAGCGTAGCTCTTGTAAGTGCTAGCTTATCAGCTATATGTTCACCTGTAATTGGTCCATTACTTTTTACTATTTCAAGTATTTGAGTTTGTCGCTTTGTCAGTTCTATTTCCCTCACCCCTAACTATCCAATATGTTATACTCTCTAATAAATATTATATACTATTTTTACAATTTAAAAAAGAAAGAAGGAAATAGGTAGCCTATTTCCTTCCTTAGGTTTCTGAATTTTTATTATTTTTCAGAAAATTATCCATATTTTTCAATTGCTCTAAAAATTTACGTGACTTTAAATAGATCCCACTATATTCATCATAATAAGAAAATAAAATTTGTTGTAAGTTTTTCTTAGTTGCTTCACTAACCTCAATTTTACCAAGTCGATTTACATCAAAATGATAAAATAACCTCATTAGCTTAACCGACTTTTCAGTAACAGAAAAAGCATATGGATCGGTCTGTTTACAACGCTGACATAAAAACCCACCTTCTTTAACAGAAAAGGCTACAAATATATTTTCATTTGCACTACGTCTACAATTTATGCATTGATCAAAAAATGGGTGATATCCTAACACAGGTATCATTTTCGTCATAAATAAATAAGTCAAAACTTCAGCATCTGCACCTTCATTCATGTGCTGTAGTAATTGAAGGACTAATTCAAATAAATACGGATTATTTTTTTTCTCTTCTACAGCTTTATCTGTAAGTTCTACAACAATCGAAGCGTACGCAGTTGCAACTAAATCACTTCTTAATTCTCGATATGAATCAATCAGTTCACCTTGACTTAATGTACCTAATCCAGATCCTTTTTGAATTAAAAACGACCCATATGTAAAGAGTTGTGTAACAGAAGCAAGTCGACTATTCGTCTTCTTCGCTCCTCTTGCCACAACTCCTATCTTACCTAATTCTCTTGTTAAAAGAGTAATAATAACATTTGATTCTCCATAAGCGTTTGCCCGTAATACAATTCCTTCTACACGCTGTAACATTTAACTCACCATCCAATTGGATGAAGGTTAAGTATGTAGGGAATCAATATCAGCTATTTCTTCATCAATGTAACTTTTCTGATCCACATGTTCCTGTTCAAGCTGCTTAAACAATAAATACGTCTCAACATTTCCAGTTTTAGAAAAGACATCCCAGGTAAAATTCAACATTGAGAAACCACCTTTCAAGAATAGCTACAACTCATTGCTCATTACCTATAGCCAAATTACTTTCCCTGCTTACTTATAATGTGACCTTCTCTCCCGATTTTCATGTGTATAAAATTTATTAAAATAACAAATAAAAAGCTTGCAAAATCAAAAGAAGTGTGTTGGGCTTTTTAAAATAACGGTAATATTACTAGACCCCTGATTCTAAGCCCCTATCGCTTAATTTTTGCCTTTTAATACTCATCCTCACGGAAACCTAAATCTCTTAATTGAGACATACGATTACGCCAATCTTTTTGAACCTTAACCCATAACTCTAAGAATACTTTTGTATCAAGCAAGTTTTCTATATCTAAACGAGCACGCTTGCCAACCTCTTTTAACATGCTACCTTGCTTTCCGATAATAATACCTTTTTGGGAAGATCTTTCAACCACAATTGTTGCATTCACGTATATTGCATTTCCTTCTGGTCTTCTTTCAATTTGCTCAATAATAACAGCAATTGAATGTGGAACCTCTTCTCTAGTCAAATGCAATACTTTTTCTCTTATTAATTCTGAAATGATAAATCTTTCAGGATGATCTGTTACTTGATTTGCAGGGTAATATTGCGGACCTTCTGGTAAATAAGTTTTAATAACTTTTAATAAGCGATCGACATTATTCCCTTGTAATGCTGAGATTGGAACAATTTCAGCAAATTGGTATAAATCTTTGTATTTATTGATTAAATCAAATAACTGTTCAGGATGAATTGTATCAATTTTATTAATAACTAAAATAACTGGACTACGACTTCCTTGCAGCTTCTCAATAATGAATTCATCTCCACGACCAAATCCTTCATTGGCATTTACCATAAATAACGTAGCGTCAACATCCTTAATTGAGTCTTGAGCTACCTTTACCATAAAATCACCAAGTTTGTGTTTTGGTTTATGGATTCCTGGCGTATCGATAAAGACAATTTGTGCATCATCTTCCGTAAAAACGCCTTGAATTTTATTACGAGTTGTTTGAGGCTTATCACTCATTATAGCTATTTTTTGACCAATTACTCGATTTAGGAATGTACTTTTCCCTACATTTGGTCTACCTATAATTGAGACAAAACCTGATTTATAACTTTCTTTATTCATTCAAATCCTCCGATGTAAATGCTCCTGGCAATAATTCTTTTACTGATGTTTCTTGGATTGCTCCATTTAAGTTTGCTAAATATACGATTGTATCTGGACCACTAAGTTCAAATAAAACTTGACGGCATGCCCCGCAAGGCGCAACAGGTCCCTCGGTATCAGCGACTACTGCCACTGCTGTAAACTCCGTAATGCCTTCTGAATACGCTTTGAATAATGCAGTACGTTCTGCACAATTCGTTAGACCATATGATGCATTTTCTATATTACAACCACGAATAACTTGACCATCCTTAGTAAGTAATGCTGCACCAACTTGAAATTTCGAATATGGTACATATGCATTTACTCTAGCTTTTATCGCTTCATTTATAAGTTGTTGTTTATCCATTTATGTAGCCTCCTATTATAAGCCCGAACAAAAAAAGTGGGGTCTTATTAACGTAGTATAGTAAAATACGGAAAAAATAGCAAAGCACCTATAATGATTGAAACAATTGCAGCGACTAACACTGCACCAGCTGCCACATCCTTCGCTTTTTTTGCTAAAGGATGTTTATTAGGTGATGCTAAATCTACAACTGCTTCAATTGAAGAATTTACAAGCTCTAGCGAAATGACCATTGTAATAATAAGTAGAAGAATTAACCAATCTATTCGACTAATATGTAAATAAAATGCAAGGCCGATTGAAATAAGGGCTGCAAATAAATGGATTTTTATATTTCTTTCTTCTTTAATGACTTTAAAAATACCACTAAATGCAAAACCAAAAGATCTAAATAATGTCGCTCTTTTTTTAAAGTCTTTCAAGGCCATATTTTTCTAATATTTCCTTTTGTTTTGTAAACATCACTTTCTCATCGGCTTCATTCATATGATCATAACCTAGTAAATGTAAACATCCGTGCACTGCTAAAAAACCTAATTCACGGCGGAACGAATGACCATACTCCTCAGCTTGTCTCTTAGTAGTAGGAATTGAAATGACAATATCACCTAAAGTACGCGGTAAGTCCACACCAATGATTTCAATTTCTCCTTCCCCTAATTCTTCCATTGGAAATGAAATTACATCAGTAGCACGATCTTTCTCTCGATACTCTTTATTAATTTCATGAATTCTTTCATCATCTACAAATGAAACTGCAATTTCAACTTCACCAGTTACACCCTCATATTCAAGTGCACACTCTAGTAAACCCTTTATATCAGATTGCTGTTCGTTAGTCACTTCATTTGTTTCATCTATAAAATCTATTTCTAATTGAACCATTATTTCACCTTATCTTTCATCTGGATACTGTATTCTTGAATGGAAAGTTCCTTTTAAAGTCTCACACAATGATTTCTCAACAATATATAATTCTTTTAAATTTAATTCACACATTGCAAACTGACCATCATTCAAGCGATCATGCATAATCGAAGAAACTAATACCTCGATTTTTTCCATATCAGGGTCTTTTAACGAACGAACTGCCGCTTCAACACTATCAGCAATTCCTACAATTGCTGATTCCTTTGAATGAGCCTTTGGACCAGGATATCTAAAATCAATTTCTTTAACATCAGGATTCGTCTCTTTTTCTTTGTAATAAAAATACTTTAATAAAGTTGTACCGTGATGCTCTGCTGCAATATCAATAATATCTTTTGGCAAATTATATTTTTTTAGTATTGTTACACCATCACTTACATGCCTTAAAATGATATCTTTACTTTGAATCGGTTTAATACGATCATGGGGATTATGAACACCCATTTGATTTTCTATAAAGAATCCTGGATTATTCGTTTTACCTATATCATGATAATATGCTCCAACTCTAGCTAACAAACCATTTGCACCGATCGCTTCACAAGCACCTTCAGCTAAATTTGCAACCATTATACTATGATGATATGTACCCGGAGCCTCTAATAAAATTTTTCTTAATAAAGGATGATTTGGACTACCCAACTCAACAAGTTTAAATGAGGACACCATCCCAAACGAATCTTCTACAAAAGGTAAAATCCCCATCGTAATGACACTTGATAAAACTCCAGAAGTAAGTCCCATTAATAAATAAATCCCAATTTCTACAGATGAATATTGACCATTCCGAATTAAAATCAAAGAAAACAGAGTAGCAATATTAACAAGCGAAATTAAAAATCCAGCATGGAGAATCATTGAACGCTTATTTTTAACCTCATTTAAAAATAAAACGGCGATTGAACTAAATAAAATATAGATTCCAGTCGAGTAATTAATTGCGCCATTTACATCTTCATTAAACATTAAACTACCGCAAATAGAGAAAATAATCGACGAAACCATTAAATATCGATTACCTAATAAAAACTTTATTAACAAAGTCCCAATCGCAACTGGAGCTACATATACAAGGCCAGAAAACTCAACTTTTTGAAACAAGCTTACAATTTTCAAAATTAAGATTGTAAAAATTACAATGCTATAGTATGTAACGATGTATATATTCCCTTTATCTTTTAAAGTTGCCGTTTGCTTCAATACGAAGTACGCCAATACTCCAATTAATAAAATTAATCCAATATACGGTTGAATCGACTGTTTGTTTTTTATTAAACCAACTAATTTTAATTGATCATATTTTTCCTTTGTAATTGTTTCTCCGGCTTTTACTAAGACTTGTCCTTGTAAAATATAGACACTATCTACACTTTCACTTTCTAGACGTCTTCTCTCTTTTGTCGCTTCGACATCATAAAAGTAGTTTGGAACAATAGCAAAATCGCCAATTGAGATCATCGCATCCTTTAGTGAAGGATTAACGCTTACATATGATAATTCATTTCGCAGCTTTCCACGAGATTCTTCGATTTGGCTCGTAGTAATTTCCTCAGACATAACATTATTAATAGCTGTATTTAACGAAGCTTTAGTAATATTTAACTGTTCATCTGACGATTTAACTAAAGTACTAAATACACTATCTTCTAAGTTTTTACGAATGTCGTCAGGCAGTTTTTTCTTTACATCACTTGTTTCTTTATCAATTAATGCTTGTCCTGTAGGATTATCACTCTTTGCATTTTTGTTTTTCACTTCTGTTACAATATCAAAAATTGAATTTACTATGTCAATACGCTTTTGTGTATAACTTTCCTCGTATTTATATACATCCTCAACTCTTGATTCAGCCTCTTGTCGCTTTTTAGCTGTAGCTCCTTTATCCTCAATCGTGATAGGTGAATAAATATTATCATCAGCAATTGATAATAGCTGAATGTCGTATTTTACCGGTCTAACATGACTAACTAAAAGAAGAAAACTTAATAAGCTGAATGCAATGGTACATAGTAATATGACAAGAGTTTGATTCTTAAAACGCTGGATTAAAGCTTGCAAACTATTCATTGTTTCCCCTTTCTAGAAATGCACCTCATCATAAAAATACGAAATGACCCTATCAATGTAGGGTCACTACGAATCATTCTTTTGCTAAATCATAAGCTTGAATAATCTTTTGTACAAGTGGGTGACGTACTACGTCAGTTTGTTCCAAGATCGTCATACCAATGCCCTCTACACCTTTAAGTGTATGTTGAGCTGATACTAAACCCGACTTTACTCCTTTAGGTAAATCAATTTGTGAAGGGTCACCTGTAATAACCATTTTAGAGCCAAATCCTAAACGGGTCAAAAACATCTTCATTTGAGCCATTGTCGTATTTTGAGCTTCATCCAAAATGACAAAGGCATCTTCTAAAGTACGTCCCCTCATATAAGCTAAAGGTGCAATTTCAATTGTTCCTCGTTCAATTAAACGCACAGTATGCTCTTGCCCTAAAACATCGTGTAGAGCATCATACAGTGGTCTTAAATATGGGTCAACCTTTTCCTTTAAATCTCCTGGTAAAAATCCTAAACTTTCTCCAGCTTCCACAGCAGGTCTTGTTAAAATAATTTTACTTACTTTATTATTTTTTAATGCTTGAACAGCCATGACAACTGCAAGATATGTTTTACCTGTACCAGCAGGTCCAATTCCAAATACTAAATCATTTGATTGAATTGCACGAAGATAATGTCTTTGTCCAAAAGTCTTAACTCGAATTGGTTTTCCTTTTGAATTCTTAATAATTTCTTCGTCATACAACCTAGCAAATGATGACAGCCTTCCTTCTTTAGCCATCTGAATTGAGTATGTAACATCCCTCGATGTAATACTCACTCCATTTCGAATAACCTCTAAAAGAGCTTGAATGATTTGCTCAACAGTTTTCACATCTTCATTCGTACCTGAAACTTGTACAGATTGACCACGTGACACAATCTTAACATCAAGCAAATTCTCAATTATTTCTAGATGCTTATCGTTTGTACCAAATAAGGCAATTGCTTCGTTTGGATCCTCTAGTTGTTGATTAATCGTTAGTAGTTGTTCTGGCATTACTTTAGTCCCCTTGAACAATAGTTTTCGTTTTTGTGATATCTTCTAAAACTTTATAATACATTCTTAAATTAACTTTACCATTGTCTATTGACTCGTGCAAAACTTTTTCTTGTAAAATCTTGGCATCCGGACTTAACTTTTTCATTAATTCCTTCTTCCCAATTTCTTTTCCAAGTTGTGCAGCCTGCACTTTAGAGTATGTTCTAACATATTTTTCACTTTCCAGAATTGTTTTTTTACTAAAAAAAATCGGCAATTTCCATTTTATAAATTTAAATTGATACGAACTACTTTCATCTTCAAAAGACTTATATTTATTCTTATCAAATCCCCAAAATTTTATTTTATTTTCCTTTGTTCCGATATAATAACTAGTTTTTCTTTCTCCTGTAAGCACCGTAAAAGGAGTATCTAAAGGGACACTAATAATTTCCTCTCGCCAAACTTCTCCCATGATTTTGCCAACAGCTGGTACTAAAATAGGATGTTCTTCCGTACCGATTATTCCAGATACTAATATTTGACCTTTTTTCACAAAATCATTCTTTACTACAAGAGGTTTCCCTTTTTCAACAAACATGCTTGAAATAACAGCTTCTTCACTTGCAATAATATGACGTGGACTTAATGCCTTCTCAGGTTTAGGTATGTGCTTTTCAACCACCTCAAAATGAAAGGTAGTCCCATTTAATTGTACACCAATCCAGGTTAATGTTGGATTCTCATCTTGTAGCTTTTTCTGGATCGTTTGCATTCTAGGTAAAGTAAATTGAGATGCGCCAGTCTTAACACCCATCGCAGTTAAATCTTTCCGAAGTTTATACTCAACTTCAGGTGAAGCACCTTTTATATCAATTCTCCAAACCATATTTGAAAGTAAAAACAAAACTAATAAAAAGCCAACAACACCCATAACAAATCCAAAATACTTCCAAGCTCGTCTAACTTCAAAAGGAAGCCCCTTCCGGCCAATAAAATATACTTTATATTCTTTTTTCCGAGGAATATTCTTGATCCGTTTATAATCTTTCAACTCAATTGTAAACGTAATCGAATTTGTTCCACTTTTCTTCACATCACGAAGTGGAATCCCCTTACGCATACACTCATTTAAAAAACGTTCTGGTCCAAGCCCAATCACTTTTACTTGAACCATCCCTGTAAGATTTGAAGTCCATTGGTTTTTCATCCTAATCCCCCATGTCATTAGACTGATCATGGTGTAAGTTCTAGATGCTATTCATTAATAAAATACACATGCTCAATTTCGCCTTCCAACAAAATCTCCTCAGGCAACATCGTCTTCAAAACAAAATCTTTCCCTTTAATCAACAACTGCCCCTGCTTCATTAACAAACGCAATTCATTGTCTGAGTACACAAGTAACCCTCTATGGTTTTCAATATAAATATGTAGTTGACCTAACATCGTAATACGTGGCAATTCCAATAGTACATCTGGTGGTAAGTCCATCTTACTTGACATCCATGTTTTTAAATTATGCGCTAATCTTTTCAAGATAGACTCCTCCCCCTTTCATATCATATTTATGATGATTTCTGAGAAGGTATGATATAAAAAGAAAAAGGCAATGGAAATTTAAGATGAATATTTGGATTTTATAAAAGTAGGGTTTATTGATTTTAAATTTTAGTGAGGAAATTGAGATTTATGGGTACTGGCGTCTAGATGGGGTGCGGATAACAAACCAAATGATTAAGAAGTTAATTTTTTAGTTATAGCATTGAAGTTACAGCCAAATCTTTTGATACAAAAATAAAACCGAGAACAAATACTATTCTCGGTTGAAATATTTTATTTACGTTTTTACATTCTTCTTTGGATTGTAACATCTTGATAAACATCTTGTTTTCCTTGTGAAGTAGTAACCCACCAAAGAACCCCTTGTGTGAGAAAGAATAGACTCCACATTACTACAAGACCTATTGAAGTTAGATCACTATTCCCATCACCGTAAATCCCTTTGACTGTAACATAGGTGATGAGTACACTTACTATAATACCTAACAACTTAATTGGTAACGGCCTTTTAGTCATAGATGTATCAATTTGTGGTGTATCATATGTTTCTGTTATGAATAGTTCTTTATTTGTTCTAGCATAATCATGAACCCCTTGTTTAATCTCATCTTGTAATCGTTCTTCGTCACCTATTGCCATCTCTTTCGTAATAAAGATTAATGTAAACGCGAATGGTACGACTATTATTAACCAACCTAAAGCAAATGCTATTCCACCTAAATCATTGTGTAAATCCCCGAACGGTGTCATTATTCCCATCTCTCCTTTACAAGTGGATGATAAACAAATGCATTGTTCATCTAAATTCATCATACCGAATAAAATTAATTCTATATGTGATATAAATCACACACTTAGTTAAATTTAGACTAAAAAATTAATATTTTTTCCATTAATTTATATTGCAAAAAAACGAGAGCAAATAGCTATTCTCGGTTGCGTTTTCTCCAAACTGGATTATGCAAATTTCAATTAAATTTACTTTCAAATCAAATTGGTTAAGTGCAGGATCTTAAACTAGTTCAGGACACACTAACTGGATATGTGTGGAGCGCAATTAAAGGATAAAGTTTACACCAAGACTGAAAATGGTGCAGATGTAGGCTGGTGGAGGAGAATACTTAACAGTTTTATAAGAAATTAAGTTTTTTTTAGTGAACGGTATTGTTATCGTAAAAAGTCAGCAAACTAATGTGATTTATTCGAGTGAAGCAATCATTTTTAAGGAGTTAATTGCAGTTTTGATTTTTTTATTTGCAGTTTCGAAGATATTAATTGTACTTTCGAAGATATTAATTGTACTTTCGAAGATTTTATTTGCACTTCCAAGGAATTTAATTGCAGTTTCAATCATTTTATTTGCACACTCTTTAACAATCGCAATTCCATATACAGCCATTCATCCCAAAAACAAAAAAAAAAAATAAACGTCTAAAAATAGACGTTTATTTTAACAGACTTGCTACAGCTTTATTCACAGAAGAGCCATCAGCTTGTCCTTTTACTTTAGGCATAACTGCACTCATAACTTTCCCCATGTCAGCTTTTGATGTAGCACCGACTTCTGAAATTGTAGCACGTACAATTTCAAGAAGTTCCTCTTCAGATAATTGTTGAGGCAAGTATTCGTTTAGAATCAGTAACTCTTGCTTTAATTTATCCACAAGGTCTTGACGACCAGCTTTTTCGAATTCCAGGAGGGAGTCTTTACGTTGTTTCACTTCACGAGTTAAAATTGTTAACTCTTGATCAGCTGACAATGTCACATTATTCCCTAAGCTAATTACTTCATTTTGTAATGACGCTTTCACCATTCGAATAACTGCTAACTTGTCTTTGTTTTTTTCCTTCATCGCTTGTTTCATATCTGAATTCAAACGTTCGAGAAGACTCATAGTAACACCCTCTCTTAGAATTTACGTTTTCTCGCTGCCTCTGATTTTTTCTTACGTTTTACACTTGGCTTTTCATAAAATTCGCGTTTTCTTGCTTCTTGTAGCGTACCAGTTTTAGAAACTGAACGTTTAAAACGACGAAGAGCATCTTCTAAAGATTCGTTTTTACGAACGACTGTTTTAGACATCTTACTTTTCCCTCCCTCCAAGCTACCACTTACAATCAATAAAACACTGTAAAAAAAGAAACCCTTTTCCACATGTCTTTTACGATTATAATACATAAACTATTGATAGGTCAACAGGTAAATGTCAAGTTTGAAACTTAACACCCTTTACCATTAAAAGGAATCAATAGCCTTCTGTCGCTACGTTTCCTTGGACAATCGTGATTCCATTACTTGTACCAATTCGAGTTGCCCCAGCTTTAACCATTTCATTTACACTTGCTAGATCGCGTACTCCTCCTGATGCTTTAACTCCAATATCAGGTCCAACTGTTTTTCTCATTAATGCTACATCCTCTACAGTTGCACCACCAGTTGAAAATCCTGTAGATGTTTTAACGAAATCTGCTCCGGCTTTTACAGAAAGCTTAGAAGCCATTTCTTTTTCTTCATTCGTTAACAGACTTGTTTCGATAATTACTTTTACTAACGCTTTATCTTTTGCTGCATTTACAACTGCTGCTATATCTTGTTCAACAGTATCATAGTCCTTATCTTTTAAAGCTCCGATATTAATCACCATATCTACTTCCCCGGCTCCATTTTCAATTGCATTCTTAGTTTCAAACGCTTTTGTTTCTTTTGTATTCGCGCCTAAAGGAAATCCAATAACAGTACAAACCAAAACTTCAGAGCCCTTTAACAAACTTGCACAATGACTGACCCAAGTTGGATTCACACAAACCGAAGCAAAATTATGTTCTTTTGCTTCTTGACATAATTTTTCAATTTGAGATTTAGTTGTTTCAGGTTTTAAAACTGTATGATCAATCAATTTATTGATATTAGTTGTCATTTTGTAGTGCTCCTAACTTTTGTTTTTTTCAAAATTACTCTTTTAAAGACACTGAAATATCAGCATTCATTATTATTTGTTTTTTAATTTTAATTATGTGAAACGATTTAATAACTATTAAAAAAAATTCAAAGCATCAAATTTAAATAGATGCATTTGAATTTTTTTCGACTGTTTTATGATTGTCTTTTACTTTAAGCATCATAAAGAATGATACTGTAATAAAGAAAAAACCATACAAGAACATGAATTTGAATCCAATTAGATCCATAATTGCACCTAAAAATGGGGGTGAAATAATATTGGCAATCGATGAGAATAAATAATATAAACCTGTGAAAGTTCCAATAAACCCAATCGGTGCCATCTCAGCTAAAAAAGGATATGAATTAATGTTCACTAATGCCCAAAAACATCCCATAACCAAAAAGACTATTCGAATGTATAATAAATCCTTTAAGAAAAATAAAACAATAAACCCAATCATGATTCCAAATATACCAATTAATATGCTACGTTTCTTACCAATTTTTGTTCCAATGAACCCAGCAGGAATTGCAAAGATTAAAAATGCTAATGAGATGAAAGCAAATGAAAATGCCGCTGCACTAACCTTTACCCCTAAATAAACTTCTCCATAACGTGTAAAAAAGGTCTCAATTCCATTAAATCCCGTGAACCAACTCAGAATTGCTAATAATAGAAATAATACACTTTTATTCTGAATGGCTGAACGGAAACCTTCTCTTAATTTCACCTTTTCTTCAGCTTGCTCATAATTTAGAACATCTCTTTTTTCTCTAATAAAGAAAAAAAGAATTAGAAAACTAACTAACATTAAAAATCCTGCTAAGTAAAAAGGAAATCCTTTATTTAGATCCCACAAAATTGAACCAATAAAGAATGCAATTAAGGCACCAATTCCACCCATAAAATTAATGACGCTATTCGCTTTACTTCTTTGTTCAACTCTTGTTAAATCAGGCATAAGTGCTATAACTGGAGAACGGAAAATACTCATACTTAAATTCATAAACACAATAAAAAAGATTAACATAAAAAGTGTTTTATGCACTGGAATTAAAAAGGTAAATATTGCTGCAAGAGGCATACCGATCATTAGAAATGGCATTCTTCTACCAAATCGTGTATCTAAACGATCACTATACATTCCAACGGCAGGTTGTAAAAATAATGCAAAATAATTATCAAACGTCATAATAAATCCGATTAAAGCAGATGACTTTATATAATCACTTAAAAGTTTTGGCATAAAAGCATTATAGACTGACCAAGTAAGACTGATTGCAAAAAATCCAAATCCTAAGAGCATAATTTTTTTGTAATTTAGTTTAGTCATTTGAATTTCTCTTTTCTTTTATCTGTCTTAAAACATTTTCTAATTGAGTTCGATCCAATGACACAATCATTCCCCCTTATTTTCAGTATAGTAGGCCATCCAATCAAATATTTACCCTTTTTTCAATTTTAATAAAATATTAATTTTTTAGTAAAAGTTCATTAAAATAGGCTGTTTCATAAATAAAAGGTGCTAAAACCGACAAAAAAAACCTAGCGTAAACACTAGGCATTTTCCTTAATCATTTTAATTATATAAAACGTACAACCAGCAATAATGCCGTAACAACCACCAATTAAAAAAGAAAATAAGTAAAACATTATTCCTCCAAGATAACTCTTTTACTTTCTGCTTACATTCTTTCTTCTAAGGCTTTCGCGGTATTACTTGTTACTACTTCCTTCTCATCCTTCAACGTACCAAAGATCCCATCAAAAATAGGTGTCGATACGCCATACCAAAAGTTTTCATTTTTAAAATGATGCAGGATATGTAGCTTCTTAATCTGTCGCCCTACTTTTGTTAATGGTTTAATTGGCCTATGAGCTACATAATGCTTCCATTCGTACACTAGTAACATAAAAACTAAACCTGAGCCAAATGCGATCGTTTGAATTAGATTTCTAGATATCAAAAAATAAATGATACAAAGTGATCCTAAATTCGGAATGCTGTACCATATCGGTAAAAATAACAATTTCAAATCATCTGGATACGTATGATGATCATAATGAATTCTTTTCATAAATTTAAGAAATAGTTTATTTTTTGGTGCCTTAATGTGGAAAATAAAACGATGAGTTACATACTCACTAAACATAAAAAAGATTATTCCTATAATGAAAATTAAGACAGTAAACCAAGAAAAATGAAATCCTATACTATAAATAATCCCAATTAAAAAAAGTACCCCCATCACAATAATATCGAAATGAAGAAAAAATTCTCGATATAGTCCCTTCATAAATTCCCCCCCTTATCCATACCTAAATTATCTTAATATCAAATTTATATTTCAATATTATTTATGAAATTCCTTTTTAGGGCTATTAGCGCTGATTATTAATTTTGAATAAAGCACTGGTCGGTGAAGATAATAAAAATGATAACCAAAAATACGTAAAAGGGAGATCTTTATGGAAAAAAGGAGATATTATGTATCTGTTCAAGCAAAAACAATTGTTCCGAATCAAGGGGACGCACCTTATGAGCTAGAAATCGATGCTACAATTGATGAAAAACATAGACTCGAAAGAATTTTCCATCAGATTGACAGTTATGATGAAGCAGCAGGTATTCAAACTGCTTTCATCATTCCAATCACAAATTGGAGTCAAGAAAACAACGATGGATATGACTATTTTTTAAAACAAGCTTATGCAATGATTTATGAATTAGGTACTGAAGAAACACGTGCCCATATAAGCCAGATGAAAATTTTAAAATAAAAAAGAAAGCTCGAAATGAGCTTTCTTTTTTATACATCAATTACTTTAGTTTTAGCAATTAAATCATGTAGTGTTTTGCGATCTGCAGAAAAAATGAAAAAAGGATCGACAAATGCAACAAAACCTACAACTAACGAAAAATATGGTATTTTAATGTATCCTAAAACGAAAAAAATTTCTCTTAAAAACATCGTCTTTAAATTTACTTCCTGATCATCGTTCTTAACGATTACAATATTTAACCAACGCTTTCCTAATGTTTGCCCTTTCCAAACAAATGTAGGGATCAAAATATAAAATATAATGACACTAATAATGGATAGTAGAGAAGTCCAAATATCAAATTTGTCTACTCTAGTAGGATCAAAAAATGTTGAAAACTTTGTCATTCCAGTAATAATAGAAATGGCAAAAATAAAAAGAAAACTTATAAATCCATCAACCAATATTGCTAATAACCTACTTGATCTACTTGCTAATTTAGAATATGATTCCAATAAAATCTCCACCTTTAGTTTCTAAGCTGTCCTTAACGACAGTTTAAATTATACAGAATTTTTTAGTAGAAAAATATAAAAAGCCTGATAGAAAGTACTCTAATCAGGCTAAAAATCAATTAACTTTTTTATGTAGATTTAATTATACTCCAGGAGCATCGACTAGTGTCCAAGTAACAATTGCTTCATGATTACCTACTGTTGCTGTTCCACCAGGAATTTTTAAAGTAACATTATTATTTACTGCACCATCATTAACATCTGGATTTGGGCCTAACCATCTAGTTAACCAAGTACCAAGTCCCGTACCTGCTTCAGCAGTAACAACTGATGATTCAGTTAATCCATCTGTATTTAATGTAATCGTTTGAGCAGGCGTTGGGCCAGTTCCACTTCCTGGTGTTACAACTGATCCATTTTTAAATGTAAGAACCGCTCCAGGTAGTGATTCACTTGCACCGTTTGTAAATTTACTAGCTTTAGCTGTCACTTCCCACCCTGCACCAGTACCTCGTCGATCAGAAACTTGGATAAAAGGCTTTTTAGATGTAGAAGAATAAACCTGATCACTACTTGAAACTTCTTTCGAACCAAATTGAACTGAAGAAACAAAGTCCAATGTTAACGAACCTGTCTCACCTGTAGGAGGATCTGTTGGATCAGTAGGTCCAATTGGCTCTAATGGAGTTGCTGGGTCAGTTGGATCTACTGGAGTTACTGGACCAGAACCTTCTGTAAAATTAATAGCTGCTTTTGAATTTGCTTGAGACGCGACAGCTGCAAAGGAAGTGTTTGCCGCTCCTACGAGTGTTGAAAAACTTACTACACCAATTGCTACAATTTTTGAAACCTTCATTTAATCAAAACCCCTTAAATAAAATTCTTCATTAAAGATATTTCAAAAAAGAACTAAACATCTATCTTGAAGTTAAGGCCAATTATAGTAAAGAAAAATACCATTGTCTGTGAATAATTTGTGAAAACGTTCACTTAAATTTTACTTTTAATTAAACAAATCCCCTAAATATAAGAAATTTAATAGAGTCAAAAATGTTTTTCACGTGAAACATTTCACGTAAACTTATAAATTCTACTTCGAAAGTTCCAATTTTCCGATTAAAATTCACAACAAAAAGAGAAGCCCACTTAAATATAAGTAAACTTCTAAGTTAAAATTCAATTGAAAAATTACTAAAATTAGCTCTTTTCTACTAGCCCTATATATTTGATACTCTTAAGCTTTTCCTACTTGCTTATAAGTGTTATTTCCCATTCGATCCCGGTATCAATTCCGTATTCATCAGTAAACGAACCTTGATTTACAGCAACTGCCATTTGATCCAGACTGTTTGCATATAAAATTGGTTCTCCAATTGCTACATCAGCAAATGATTTTCCATATTTTACGGCTTGTTTGTATACTTTTCTTCCTTGGTATGTAATTAGCACTTCGACAAAGTCCCCATGAGAAACGCCTTGTTTGAGAAAATCTGATCGACCAATATTCGTCCAAATACTACCATAACGAACATCAAGTATATCAATTGTTCCTGTTATCGAATTGTTTTCACTATGGCATTCTTTAATAGGTAATTGTATGTATGAATTTGAATCTACTTCTGGACCAATATTTTCGAAGTCGATTATTCCAGAAGCTAATCTTGCACCTGTATAAGCAAATATATCTCTTCCATGGAAAGTATAAGATTCACTTGAATTTGGAAGTCTATTAATTTCTTCGTCAATGACTCTTAATTGGTTGATCCCATATATTTTGCCAACATGTGTTAATGTTCCGTTATCAGGTGTAATAATGAAGTGATTCGTATTTGTGCGAGCCACTATGCTTCTACGATCTGACCCTACACCTGGGTCTACAACTGAAACAAATACTGTTCCAACTGGCCAGTAATTCATTGTTTGTACAAGTCTATATGAAGCTTCCCAAATATTGTATTGAGGTATATCATGGGTCAAGTCGTAAATCTTTATATCTTGATTTACATTACAAGAAACACCATACATAGCGCTAACTGCTCCATCTAGTAATCCAAAATCTGACTGAAACACTAATGCATTTCCCATTTAAGCACCCCTAATTATTTGAATATTTAAAATTAAATATAAATTCAATCTATTATTTAGTCAATGATATTATTCGTATTTAATTAATGAATTTAATTATACGGTTGAATTTATTCATTCATATGGTTCGAATTGTATAGTTTTAGTAAATATTAATTCCTTTATCCTTAATATTCGTTTCAACGTTTCCCTTAAACTTCAAAATAAAAAAGATATAGTCGTAAGATCCTATATCTATTAATAACATTAGCATGTAAATGTTATAAGTATATAGTTTTGGATTGCTGGAACATTAACATTTTTTACTACTATTAATGTCCCCTAGATTTGTATAATGATGTATTCTAAATTAAATAACTAGGAGACAATTTGGGGAACTTTTTAATTTAAGTGGACTGACGTTATTTAAAAATTATGTAAAGACTTCTATATTAATAGGAGTCTTCCTTATAAATGAACGAGCTCATATTAGTGGTCTATTTTTTCTAGGAAAAAATTATTCCTTTGATATTGGATTTATAGGTATACAACATTTTTATCTACGGGTGTTATTTAGTTATCAAACAATAACAACTAAAGCACTAAAAACAAATTGTTAAGCACAGGAAAATAGTACTTATTATTTTGTTTAACGGAACACTCCTAAACTTTAGTAATGGTTCATTTCACTTCAAAAAGGTTATTTAGTCCTCTATAACGAATATTTATTATGTGGCGAAATATAGGGAGGCTATCTATTGTACACGTTTATTGAATTTTTATGTCTTATTGGAATCCTATTTTTTATTATTTTGGGGATGATCTCTTTCTTTAAAATGAACGGAAAGGCTTTAAAGAATTTTATTATTACTGGGGCCTTATTTGTTATATTTATTTTTACCTCCTTTACAGATCCTTCAAATGAAGCAGAATATAATGAAGCAACAGAAAAAGACATAAGTACTAAACCAACCAAGATAGTTAATAAAACTGAACACTCTAAACTAGAAACTAGTCAAAAAGAAAAAACAAAATTATCTATACCTAAAAACAGTGATAACTTAAAAAAATCCTGTAAAATATGTAAACCGAAATCTGAAAAAAAATCTATCATAGAACCTAAAAAAGTGAAAATAGAAAAAGGAACATTTAGAATTGTTTTTATGGTATACGGGTTAATGTGATGCTCTAATATGTAATTGGGGGCTATATAGGTGGTTTTAGGTACCTCCCATATAGCCCCCATATTTTATAGGTTTTTTACATTTAAAAATAGGTGAATTATTTTGGAGTGAAGAGTTGAATTAATTCTGCGCAGCTAATTTTCCTTAGTAGATCGAAACTTGCCCAGCTACAAACACGATCCTCCCAAGCTACTAAGCAATGATTATCTTTAGTTTCCATAACCGTTCCCACAGCACCATCTAAGCTAAACATAACATAGTTGCCTATCGAGAACATTTCAGATCACCCCAATCTAAATATAATTCCGTGCCCACCTTTCGGATATTCCCATTTAATATTTTGATGAGGACAGCCTATTCTACAGCTTCCACATTCATGACATCCCTCGTATCCAACATGCATTCGAATATTTTCCCATTTATAAACTTCTGCTGGGCAAAAGATCGTACAGATTTTATCAGGACATTTTGTCATACAAATATCGGAATCTAGTACAGTTAAGTGCGATTTTGTATCGGCATTAAAACGAACGAGATACTGCTTTTCTTCGATTGTACTTTCTTTTTTTGTCTCACTCATTTATTTCATCACCTTCCATGCTTTGTATACATCTTTCGCAAGCTTAATTTTAGCCTTTGCTCCTCCTATATTACTCATAATATTCTTTTGTTTTTCCCATTTAGATTTACCATCTACTGTAAACATTTGGCTGGCAGATTTATTTAATAGTGGAATATATTGCTCGAAATATTGAGGGAATTTTTCAAAATGATGTGTTGCATCTTTATATTTTTTCAAATCCTGTCCTACGAAGCTATTTAATAATTTATCAGCGTATGGTTTTAAAGCAACATCAGAGTAGTTATCAATCGCTTTTGCTTCGATAATGGTCTCTGCTGCTAATCTTCCAGATGTCATTGCCATATTTGAGCCTTCACGATGAATTGCGTTTACTAACTGTGCTGCATCACCAATTACCAACACTCCGTTTCCTACCAATTTAGGAATCGATTTGTACCCACCTTCAGGAATTAAATGAGCAAGGTATTCTTGTGGTTCGCTTCCTTGAATATACGGTCTAATCATCGGATGATTCTTAACATATTCAAGTAAATCATAAGGTTTCAATTTATTTTCAATCATTCCTGATAATAATGTACCGACCCCAATGCTAAGAGAATCTTTATTTGTATATAAAAATCCTGTGCCAACTATGCCTTTTGTCGCATCTCCAAATAGCTCAATTGCTACCCCTTGGTTACCTTCAAGACCGAATCGATCTTGAATTATTTTACTATCCAGCTTTAAAATTTCCATTGTAGCCAAAGCGACTTCATCTGGTCTCCATTCTTTATGGAAACCTAAAGATTTTCCTAAAAGTGAATTTACTCCATCAGCTAGAACTACCACATCGGCATATAAATCACCGTCTGGTCGATCCGTCCTTACCCCAACAACCATATCGTTTTCAACAATACACTCGAGAACAACTGTTTCATTAATTAATAATGCACCTTGTTCTACTGCTTTTTGAGCAAACCATTGATCAAATTTTGAGCGCAGAACAGTAAAATTATTATAAGGTTCCTCAGCAAATTCAAGACCTTTATATCCAAAGGTAGTAGCGGATTGTTTATCAAGCATCATAACTCGTTGCTCTACAATCACACGCTCAATTGGTGCATCCTTCCAAAATTCAGGTATAACATCCTCCATCATTTTACGATACAATACGCCACCCATAACATTTTTCGAACCTGGATACTCTCCTCTTTCAATAAGGACAACATTAACACCATTTTTTGCGAGTTCGTATGCACATGAAATTCCTGCTGGGCCTGCTCCAACGACAATTACATCAAATTTTTCCGGCATGATCGTGATTTTCCTCCTTTAAAGAAAAACTTTCTTGGAATTGGTTAATCAGCATTGGTACAATTTCAAATGCGTCTCCTACGATGCCGTAATGACAAGATTGAAAAATTGCCGCATTTGGATCTTTATTGATTGCAATAATGAGACCTGAATTTTGCATCCCAACAATATGTTGGATTGCGCCAGATATCCCAATTGCAAAATAAATTTTTGGTGTAACCGTTAAGCCAGTCTGACCAACTTGATGATGATGTTCAACCCAGCCAGCTTCAACTACATCACGACTTGCACCAACAGCCGCTCCAATCGATTCAGCAAACATATGAATCAACTGAAATCCGTCTTTACTACCTAATCCTTTGCCACCCGCTACGATGATATCTGCTTCATCAATGCGAACCTTCTTAGTTGTTGCACGTACAATCTCTAAAACTTTTGTACGAATATCTTCTTCTTTTAAATCAATTTCCTCTTCGATCACAACTCCCTCAGCGCCAGGAATAGGAGTGAGCGCTTTCATAACCTTTGGACGAACTGTCGCCATTTGAGGTCTATATTTCTTACAAAGAATAGTTGCCATTATATTTCCACCAAAAGCAGGTCGACTAGCTAATAATAGCCCTGTATCTTCTTCAACATCTAATACAGTTGTATCGGCTGTTAAACCTGTAGGTAAGTCAGTTGCAACAGCACTTGCTAAATCCTTCCCTTTAGAAGTAGCTCCATATAATAAGATTTCAGGCTTATATTTGTTACAACATTCAAGTACTGCTTTCATATAAGATTCAGTACGATAATCCTTAAAAATTGGGTCATCATATACATAAACGATGTCAGCACCGTATTCAAATAACGTAGGGGCTAACGATTTCACATTTTCACCAATTAATAATCCTGCTAATTCGCAACCACGTTTTTCTGCTAATTCTTTACCAGCTCCAAGCAATTCAAGTGACACGGGTGCTATGACTTTATCGTTTTCTTCAATAAACACCCAAATACCTTTGTACTCTGAGAAATCCATTTATACCCCTCCCTTCACTTCAAATAACTCTTTCTTCTCATTTAAAATCTTCATTAGTTCATTTACTTTTTCTAATGAAGTTCCTTCAAATACCGTACCACCTTTAGCCTTTGGTGGAGCCCATACTTTCGATACAATTGTTGGTGAACCTTTTAAACCTAGTTGTTTAATATCGATATCTTCTAAATCCTTCACGGCCCATATTGTCGGGTTATACCTTGCAGCTTTTATCATATTTGTAAGTGATGAATAAGGAACTTCATTTATTTCCTTCTCAACTGCAAATAGACAAGGTAAACTCGTTTTAATCACTTCATGGCCATCTTCTATTTTTCGATGAACAATTGCATATCCATCACCTTTATTAATTTCTTGGACCTTCTTAACAGATGTTAACGGTGGTATATCTAAACGACGTGCTATACCTGGTCCAACTTGTCCAGTATCACCGTCAATTGTCATCTTTCCACAAATGATTAAATCAATCGCTTGAATTTGTCCTATTTTCTCAATCGCTTTCGTCAAAGCATAGCTTGTCGCTAACGTATCTGCCCCAGCGAATGCACGGTCTGAAATCATATACCCTTCATCTGCACCAATTTCAATACATTTTCTTATAGCTTTTACAGCAGGTGGTGGCCCCATGGTAATAACCGAAACTGTTCCACCATATTTATTCTTAATTCGAACAGCTTCCTCTACCGCATGAGCATCATACGGATTTAATATTGCTGGAGCGCTTGCACGGTCCATCGTATTCGTTTTAGGATTCATCTTAATGATCTTCGTATCTGGCACTTGTTTTATACAAACCACAATATGTAACACTTTTTCACTCTCCCTTTTTCTTCCCGTCTCCCATAGTTAGTAAATGTACATGTTGTTCAAATATATTATTTTTATTGAAAAAATATGATAGAATGCAACTAAAAAATAGAAACGAAAAAAAGAGACATTCACAACATAGTAGTTGAAAATGTCTCTTTAGACTGTTGACAAACGCTCGCTTTCTGCGGTGCTCATTACCGTCTAGGGTAACTCCGCTCCTCACCAGACTTCGCGCCCCTTAAAGACAAGCGTTTGCAATCAGTCTGATACTCATATTTTTTGTATTTCTATTTTTCATTACCAACTAATAGTTGGATTGTTATGCCTGAAGGGTCCTTCGTAAATGTAAAGCCATTTTCTTCAAAAACAAAAGCTCCCATATTCTTTAAACGATTTACTACCACCGATTTTTCTTCTTCACTTGGATATAACAATGTAAAATTCTTTAATCCTGCACTGCTATCAGAAGGTTCAACTCCTCCTGCACTATGCCAAGTATTTAAACCGATGTGATGATGATAACGTCCAGTTGAAATAAATAATGCCTGGCTTCCATATTTCGTTACAACATCAAATCCGAGCCCTTCACAATAAAACTTCTCTGTGCTATTTAAATCAGAAACTTGCAAATGGATATGACCCATAATTGTTCCTGATGGTAGACCAGTAAAAGCTTCATCCTCAGCAAGTGCTAAAAGTCCCTCTACGTCTAATCGTTTACTATCCATAACGACATACTCATTATGCCATTGCCAATTCTCCGATGGACGATCTACATAAATTTCAATACCATTCATATCCGGGTCCGCTAAATAGATCGCTTCACTGACTAAATGATCCGAACCACCTTGAAGTGGATTTCTAGTTTCAATCAGATGCTTAAGCACGATACCTAAATCTTTTCGAGTAGGTACTAATAACGCAAAATGATATAATCCTGTATTTTGCTCATTTCTAGGTGTAACATTGTCTGGTTGCACTAATTTAATTAATACATTTACCCCATCCTCTGTTAAACTAGCATTTGTAGTGGAATGTTCCAAAACTTTTAAACCAATAACCTCTTGATAAAACGTTAATGAACGCTCTAAATTTGCAACTTTTAATTCAACAGTTGGAGCATAAACTTTTGGCTTTTGATGAAAATTCATTTTAATTTACCTCCTCTAGAAAATAGTACAATTAATGTTAACACTAACAGAATGAACGGAGCCATTGCAACACTCATGCCTTGACCCGCATGTAAATGAGTAAATACAGCACCTACCATAATAATCGCCAATCCGACTGAAGCAAGCTTACCCAATATCAACTTCCAATAACCAACTAATAAACCAATTGCACCTAACACCTCAAATGAACCAATCGTATACATCATACCTTTTGAATAACCATAAACCTCTATAAAATCATGTAACATCTGAGCATTTCCACTTAATTTCACAAATCCAGACAGTAGAAATGCAATAATTAAAATCCCTTGAATAATTCGAGTAAACCATTTCATTTAAAAATCTCTCCCTTTTGTTGTTTGTTTTTTACTGAACTTATATTAAGTACAGTTAATTTTAGAGTTTTTTACTGAATCCTTACTGTTCTTAGTTTAGAAACAGTAATACTTAAAAAAATAGTGCGGTAAAAATTAGTTGGTTACTTTTTGTAAGTGTGTTGATTTAAGTACAGTATATGTCATAACTGTTCTCATTTCAAGGACATTTTTTGATTTTTGATTATCCTTACTCTCAAGGTTAAAATTTGAGGGCTAGCTGAAACTCGTAAGGGACTAGATTTTTAATGGAAGAAAGCGTGGAGGAATTTATCACCTCGTCCGCATGCCATTGACAGATGATTTATTGAAATCTAATAAAATTCATACATTTTTCACTTTTCCTCAAAATTTTCTAAATTTTTTTTGTTACTTTTATAGTATCCCATATATATATTTAAAAGAATTCGTAAAATCACTTTACTGTTGCTTTGTAAAAATAATTAATTAAAACTATTTTTACTCATTATTTATATCTCCTGTTTCCAGTTTCTTGTTTAAAACCATATAATCATTTCTGCTAAAAGAGATCGTAACTCTATCTAATCGATCCCCATTTGGATATAAAAATAATTGTTGATTGAACTTTATGCCTAAAGGTACAACTGTTTGATAAATAAGATTTAATATTTTAAAGCTTTCTAAATCTACTCCTTCTTTCAAATGATTTTTTACATGGATCATTACGAAACCATCAATACTTTCAAATATAGGTTTTCGGGGAGAGATATTATTAGCTTTACAAAGCCTTTTTAATAAATTTTGATAATAATCATTTTGCTCCAATTAAAACACCTCACATTTCATAAGAAAAGAAGCAATTTTTAATTTATATCATTAAAAAAAGTCCAATCGATCATGATCTGAGAGAAATCACTTCTCTCGAAATAAAAATTTGATATTTTCCCCTGTAAACTATACACTTCGTATGGTTTATTTGCGATTTCGCTATTTTTATTTGTGATTCTCAAAATTTCATTGCGAAATGACTAATTTCATTACGATTATCGAAATTTATTTGCGATGGCACTATTTTAATTGCCATTCTCCAAATTTAATTGCGATTCTACAATTTTAATTGTGATTCCTGAAATTTATTTGCGATTACACTATTTTAATTAGCATTCTCTAAATTTAATTGCGATTCTAAATTTTATTGTACTCGCCTCCTAACAGACACACTATCCCAAACAATATAAAAATATCGTACATCCAAATGTACGATATTTTCAAAGTGATTCGATTGTTTTATGACTGGCACGTCTTACAAAATCAGCCAAAGTATAGTTACATAAAAAGCCAAGTAAGTGTTCTTCTGCTTCAATTGCAAAGTCTGAAAATACATTGTTCATTACACGTCCACTAGTACAGTCAGATGTGGATTCAATTAGTGCGGTTGATAGAGGTTCTGTCATTTGTAGGGCAATGTAGACTTGTTTTAAGGTAATTTCCTCAGGTGACTTAGCTAATAAATAGCCACCATCTCGTCCTTCTCTTGCTTCTACTATTTTTTCCTTTACGAGGGGAGCCATAATTCTTCTCATAAATGAAACACCTGATCTAATATGTTTTGCGATTGCTTTACTTGGTGTAACCCCTTCTGTTGTTGCTAGTAAAACTAATGCCTGAATAGCAAATCCGAACCACTTAGGTGTAACGGAATTTTTACAACTTGACATTTTTATCACCATCCAGTGATATTATTATCCCCCGTTTTTGTATCCCTTGCAAGTATATAGTAGTTTTTAGACTTTTTTAAATGTAAGTAGATAACGATTTACTGGATGGATCTAGTTGTTTTTAGACAATAAAAAAAGGATAGAAAGTTTGCTTTCCATCCTCATTTTTTATTTAACGAGCATATCCGCCTAGGCTTTGTTCTGCCATTTGAACTAGACGCTTCGTAATTTCTCCACCAACTGAACCGTTAGCGCGTGAAGTTGTGTCTGGTCCTAAGTGCACTCCAAATTCAGAAGCTATTTCGAACTTCATTTGCTCAATTGCTGAATTTGCATTTGGTGAAGCATATTGATTTGAAGATCTTCTGTTTGCCATGTTGTCGACTCCTTTGTCTTTTGGATGCTCTGATGTTGTTTATCAGATTAAAGATAGTATGATTCTTAAAATTTATTCTATACATTTATTTACAAATTTTTTTCTTTTTACCAAAAGTGCTTCTTGTTACCAAATGAAGTTTCCCTGAATAAATATTTCCAAGTTCAAAAACTTGTATTATGGCTAAAGATTTTCTATAATCTTAGCATACTGTATATAATTAAAACACAGTTTATCAAATGAGAACGTCTCGTTATTTCCATATATTGAAAAATGTTTTTTTAGGAGGAAAATTTTATGATGAATAATCGTTTCCAAGATAAAGTTGCTAAGAATTTAAGTGAAATACCTTTATCTGTATTAGACTTAGCACCGGTTGTTGAAGGAAGCACTCCTGCTGATGCTTTTAAAAATAGTCTTGATTTAGCACAGCATGCTGAAAAATGGGGATATCACCGTTACTGGTTTGCCGAGCATCATAATATGCCTGCAGTTGCAAGTTCAGCAACTTCAGTTGTAATTGGACATATTGCAAGTGGAACATCAACGATTCGAGTTGGTTCTGGAGGAATCATGTTACCAAATCATGCTCCATTAGTCATAGCAGAACAATTTGGTACATTAGAATCACTACATCCAGGTCGTGTTGATCTTGGATTAGGTCGTGCTCCTGGTAGTGATATGTCAGCAACGAGAGCGTTACGTAGAGATTTACGCAGCCATGAAGACTTCCCTGCTCAATTAGAGGAATTACGTAATTACTTTAATCCGCCAGGTGGATTAGGCAGTTTAACGGTTCAAGCTGTGCCTGGCGAAGGTTTAAATATACCAATTTGGCTATTAGGATCAAGTGGCTTTAGTGCTCAGTTAGCTGCTGAATTAGGTTTACCATTTGCATTTGCAGCACACTTCGCACCAGATTATACAGTTCAAGCAATGCAGTTGTATCACAATAACTTTAAACCATCTAAAAGTTTAGATGAACCATATGCAATGATTGGCTTAAATGTTGTCGTTGCTGACACAAATCAAGAAGCAAAAAGACTTTTCACCACACAACAACAATCATTTTTAAACTTAATTCGAGGTGGTAAACCTTCTCTTTTAAAACCACCAGTTGACGATATGGATGAAATTTGGAGTCCATATGAAAAAGAAACACTTGAAAATCAAATGAAACTATCTGCTATTGGTACAATCGAAACCGTTACTGAAAAGCTACAAACAGTTTTAAATATAACAAAAGCTGATGAAATCATGGTAAATGGTTCTGTTTTCGATCATGCAGCGCGTTTATATTCATATGAATTATTAAGTAAAGTATCAAATAAATAATAAAAAAGGAGAGTATGGAATGCTCTCCTTTTTGTTGTTTTATAAATTCCTATTAATCCTACGCCTTTAAAGCTTCTTGTTCGACTCTTTGTAAAAAATCATGTACTGCCTTTAAATTATTCCCCTTTGGATTAGCTAGCTTTAACATAGCTCGTCCGATAAAATTTACTCCGGCATTCGTGCCTTCATAAATAAATTTTGTATGTATATCGTCGATTTTTTCTAATGTAAATGTCAGATTCGTTACAAACGCATTTGCTAAAACAAAATGGATTTGCTTTTTTTTATATGATTCAGTATCCTCGTAAGCCAAAGTTTCAACAATATAAGATTCTACACGTTTTCCTTCTCTATAACTTTGCTGATGCTTTGCACCTACTTCGTTTTCATTTTTATCGATTAAATTATGTTCTTCAACTTTTGGCATTATTTTCTTAATGTTTTTATCTAAAAATAGACTCCATACTTTTTCGATATTTTCATTTATAACAATGTCTTCTTTCCATTGAATCATTTTAAATCTCCTTCCTGAAGCAATAATCCATCTATTTCGTTTAATTTTATAGTAAATCCTCAATTTCTAATTTGCTTTAAAAACCTTGGAGAACGTCACATTTTCAAATACTATTTCTAGTATACCGAATTATGTATTCAAATCATAAAAAAAGCCCTCTCATTTATGAGAAGGCTCTGATTATTATTATTTTTCACCTGGAAATACGATTGCTACAATAACTATATCGTTATTGACCATTTCAAAATAAATTCGAAATTTTTTTATTACGACTCTTGATATTCCTTTATAATTTCCATGTTCTTCAGTATATGTTTTTCCAATGACTTCATTTTTTAATAAATCTTCTGTTTCCAAGACTATTTGTGAAATAAAATCAAATGTTTCTTCTGGAGTGAATCTTATACTTCTAAATTGGGTAAGTTTATTTCGTACATTAAGCGGCCATATAACATTTCTAAAAATCGTTAGATGAAGTCTTTAGAGGAAATTGATTTTAAAAACTCAGATGTTGACACCCCTAAACCCTTTTTGTACTCATCCTGACTTTTTCTAATCATAATTTCTATTTCAGGATTTGCTTCGACGTCTGCTTTAATAGATTGTTCTTCTTCTTGAAGGACAAGTGTAAATCGTCCTTTGCCTGGAACAGAAAATTGAACAACAGAATTCTCACGATCCATATTTGAAATAAATCTCATAAGTTCTTCTGAGAAATGAGCTTTTTCCATCCAAATCACCACCATAAAAGACTTATTATTATATCATATCATACATCAGTTAGATATTTGAAATAAACCAATGAATTTTTTGTTACGAGTTTCCTTCCATTTTTTTATATTCAACTTCTTTTTCTATCAGATTATTGTTTTGAAATCATAAAAAAAGTCCTCTCATTTAATGAGAAGACTCTGATTTTTATTTAATTTATCTTAAGCTTTTTCGATATTTATATTGGTTCCATTGAAAATGAATATAACAACCAATGCAAAATCCGTTGATTGCGATAAACGAAGCTAATGCGACCATAATTGAAAACACATAAAATAATACGTTCCAACTAACTAATGCACCAATAAATGCTAGAGATAAACAGGTTACTGCAATTGTTTGATTAAAATTTTGTTGACCTTTATCCTCTTGCGGATAGCTCGATGGTTTCTTTTTTAAAAAACGTTTAGCAAATTTTATGATTGGATGGAAATCAAAAAGTAATCCACTTAGTCCACTGATTAAAGGAATAAGTAGTAGCCAGTACTGACCAGTGATCCATGTTAATATTACAGAAATAAAGATCGTCCATTGATTTGTACGAACTAAAGGTAATGGAATTGTATTTATTTTTGGATTAGACATACCAAAAACCAACCTTTCGTATCGGAATAATTAAGTATAATCATAATATGATTTCAAAAACAATTCAATCCATAAAATCTGAAAAAAGTAAAATTATTATAAAAACAAAAAGAACGATCTAAATGATCGTTCAGCGAGTTGATATTAAAAATTTTCAATCTTTAAAATAGAATCCCATGAGGTAGTACTTTTGCTTAATCTTGTAATTTACTTCCTCATAACAGCTTCATGAGGTAGTACTTTTGCCTAAACTTGTAATTTACTTCCTCATAACAGCTTCATGAGGTAGTACTTTTTGCTTATACTTGTAATTTACTTCCTCATAACAGCTTCATGAGGTAGTACTTTTGCTTATACTTGTAATTTACTTCCTCATAACAGCTTCATGAGGTAGTACTTTTGCCTAAACTTGTAATTTACTTCCTCATAACAGCTTCATGAGGTAGTACTTTTGCTTATACTTGTAATTTACTTCCTCATAACGGTCATATTGGACACTAATTGACAATCTCATTTTTCAACAAAAAAAAAACGATCTAATTGATCGTTTCGGTTTTAATTAATAGGTGCCCCATATTTAACAGGATATAAGCTTCCTTTATAAGCAAAAGATATATTTCCTGTTTCTTCTGATACAACTAGAGCAAGTGCATCGCTTTGTTCTGAAATTCCAACTGCTGCTCGGTGCCTTGTTCCAAGTTTTTTATTATCGTATGTAATTTTAGATAGCGGAAGTACATTACCTGCTGAAATGATCATGTTATTTTCAACTAGTACTGCTCCGTCATGTAACGGGCTACCTGGATAAAAAATTGATTCTAATAATGCTGGGGATAGTTTTGCACCGACGTGTATCCCTGAACTCATCAACTCTTCAAGTGAGTCGTCTCTTTTTACTACAATTAATCCGCCATGTTTACGTTTTGATAAGTGCTGAACTGTAATTGCCAATTCATCAAAGATATCAGTATACGGAGATAGATATGAATTTAAATAAAATGAGGCTGCATCCATTTGTAAATTATTAAAGACGCGATGGATATTTTCAAATTCAGTTAATATGCCGCATCCTTTATTTTCAATTCTTCCAATCATGCCTTCGATTTTCATATTAAGTTGTGTTAGTGTTTTTGTTATATTTTTTCTTACAGTGGGATTTAATTGAGACTCGAATTCATCCATTTCAATTTTTCATCTCGCTTTCGAACCGAATTACCTCCACTTAAGTTTCCCAAAGTTCGCTATGTTATACCAATCATTACCATCCATAGTTTTAATTCAATAACGATTGATTGTAACGAACTAAGTTGATTATCTTGCTGCCCATGCTTCTACTTCTATTTTAATGTCTGGATTTGCTAAAGCTGATACATAAGCATAAGTTGTTGCAGGTGGGTTACCGGAATGAAATTGGCTCCAACAGTCTAGAAAGAATTGACGATCGATTTTCTCCGTTAGCCAGAAGTTGAGTTTAAAAAGATTATGAAGCTCGACTTTCTCGCTCTCAAGGATGTTTTTTATATTCTCAAGTGCATTGACAAATTGACTTTCGATATCAATTGGAAATACTCCGTTTTTGTCGTTTCCTACTTGACCTGATAAAACTACTAGCTCTGCATGTCTTGGGACAATTGTGACATGACTATATTGGCCAACAGGTGCAGCAACAGATTCGGGGTTTACTTTTTTAATTTTCATTTTTATTTCCTCCTTTTTTCTTTTGGAAATGGAAATGGAAATGGTGTTTATTTCTTGCAAGTGAATTTTATCCCCCCACTCCTTCGACCAAGTATATTCTTTCAATATGTTACAATTTGAACCTTTTATAAATTTTTTTGAAACTTTTTAAAAACAAAAACATCATTTGTATTTTTCAACTTGCCCTTCGATTACGAATATTCTCATATCTTTATTGACATTAGCACTATATAATCGAGTAGTGACTATTTATTTAAGGAGAATATATGATTAAAAAAACGAGTTTATCCATACTGTGTCTACTACTATTTTTTTGTACGAAGGCTACGCTTACTCAACAAAAAGCAGTCATTGCTGCGACTGAACCGAATCCTTCTTTGATTTTTGCAAGTCCTGGTAACAGCCCAACTCTTTCACCGGACGGGAATCGAGTTTTTGTGAACTTTGGAATGTACGATACAAAAACAGGAGCATTACTAAACCATATGCCTGTTCGCTATCTTAATTATAGTCCTAATGGTTCTTATTTGTATTCAAATGAAGGCGAAAACACACAGTTTTTCGATGTTCAGACAGGGGACAAATTATTTACATTACCTTATTATATCGCCCAAATTTCATTTAAAGGGTCCGATGAACGAATCATGGGTATAACACATGAATTATCAGATGGAACATATGGGTTAACCATATATGATGATGCAACAAAAACCGTACTGTTTGAAAAATCATTTGATTATAAATACGGATTACGTGTAAGTATCCATCCAACAGAACCAATTGTTGCTGTTACAGATGATTCGACCGTTGAAATTATCAATTACGAAACAAAAAAAGTCATAAAATCGTTTGAAAATCCGTTTAAAACGACTCGGTATTATCCGATTCGTCAAATGATTTTTAGTCCTGATGGCAATACGCTATCATTAACAAATGATTCAGGACTCGCAAATCCATTTGTGCAATACGATGTGAATCGTAATTTTGAAAAGTCTTCAACTGTTTTTAATTTGTACATCAACGAATCAGCCAAAAATAATAGAACAACTTCTCGTGCAATTAGTTACGGTAAAAATAATGAATTAATTTTCCATTATTTCCATAAGATTAAATTTTTCAACGCAACAACTGGTGCTTATTTACGCACAGTTGGAAATGATATTGACAATGTTGTATTTTCTCAAAACATGGATAAAATCGCTTATGCTAAAAACACAAATGACAAAAACTACGAAGATCCTGAATATATTGAGGTACAAAACTATCCAATAAGTCAGCCTTTGACTAAACGGATTGAGTTTAAAGATCCGTATATTCAATTAAAAGAAAACCAATCGACCTATTATGGGTTGCAATATATAAATGAGAAGAACGAAATCACATTCCTTGACCCAAATGAAGTTACCTTAACGCCAATTGACCCATCAATTGTATCGATTGACTCATCCAATAAACTTATCGCAAAAAAATCAGGTGGTACGATTATAAAAGCAACTTATCAGGGATTGGTCGATTATTTATCAGTAAATGTTGTGTCTGAACCTGATTCGCGTATTCATGTGAACTCATTATACGATTCATCGTTGATCATCACAGGGACTGCACCACCAAATATTAAATTACAGATTAATGCGGCAGATTATCCTTATGAAGTTATAACAAAACCGGATGGAACATTTTCTGTTCCATTAATCACTCCATTACGAGCGAATACTACGGTTCATTTTATGTATTTCTTAGAAGATTTGTTTCCAGCCGAAGCACCATATGGGACAGACACTGTTGTTGAAAACGTACTTCGTGACACTGTTGCACCAAAGCCGCCAGTGATTACGAGTATCGATAATGCTACCAACATTGTAAAAGGAACAGCCGAACCGAATGCTACAATCAATCTGTCGACGGATTCTTTAATCCCAACAACCACTTCTCGTTCGTCTGCACTTTCGGTCGATTCGATGGTTAACACAAAATCTCTTAGCACAATGGCAACTACTGTTCCATTGGCTAGCCAACCGTCTACCGGAAAAACAGTTACGACGAAAGCTAATAAATACGGTCAATTTACAGTTACATTGAAAAACATTGCTCAAAATAAAACGATCCAATCAACAGCGACTGATCTAGTTGGGAATCGAAGCAAAGTCACGGTATCAAAAATTAAGGATACAATTGCTCCTAATGCACCAACAGTCAATCGAATCAGTAATATTTCAGCAACCGTTTCAGGAAAATCAGAAGCGAATGCACTGATTACGATTAAAAAAGGAACTAAAGTACTAAATACTGGTAAAGCAACAAATACTGGTACTTTTAAGATAGCAATTTCCAAGCAATCGTCCAACACAACACTATCCATTACAGCGACGGATGCTTCAAAAAATACCAGTAAAAGTACATTAGTCAAGGTGGTTACTGCTCCTAAGACACCAACGGTTAACAAAGTTAGCATCAACTCAACTTCTGTTACAGGTAAATCCGAACCATCTACAACGGTTTATGTGAAATCTGGTTCGAAAACGATTGGTTCAACCACCACATCTAACAAAGGAACATATACGGTCAAAATTCCTAAACAAAAGCTTGGAACAAAATTAAGTATTTACGCACGAAACCGTTCTGGTATCATAAGTTATACAATTAACACGACTGTTTCTAAATAAAAAAAGAGCCTAAGAGAATATTTTTAGGCTCTTTTTTTCAGCGTAATTTGGTATGTTTATTTAAGAAAGTTTATAATCGATAAAAATATATGGCTGTTTCACAGACTTTTCTAAAAGGAAATTTACTATACTCCTCGTAACATTTGAGGTAGTCATTTTATGTATACATATTATCTTAATAATTCTATTACTCTAGCTAATCCTATAGGTGTTATTGAAATATTAAATAATGAAGCATTTTCTTTTTGATCTATATCACTCTTAATCCAAGTTAAACCGTTTATAAATCCTTGCATTTCCAATTCAATTAATGCAGGTTCGACATCATCAATAGCTACTCCTACTTCATTATGAAGCCCTTTTTCAAAGTCTGGCTCTTTTTCTTGAAGTTCTTTAAAAATAGCCAATAGCATTAATCCTGCATCTGAAATCTTACTAGCCAGAAAGAACACCACCTTTTTAGACTATTTATTCGACAAAAGGTGGTAATTTCCTTTTTTTGCTAATTTTTTACTAATTTGTTTGTTTTTTCAACGAGCTTTTGAAGGTCCATCGGCTTTACTTGATTATTGTCTAATTTATATTTTTGTTTTAGTAAAATGATTCTTTTTACACTCTCGTTTATACGTTCTTCTGAAATTGTTTTGTTTTTCACGGCTGTTTCGATTTCTTTATATACAGCTTTTACTTTGTTAGGATCATGAGCAACCATAATGATATCACTTCCAGCTAAAATGGAAGTAACCGCTGCTTTTTCCAAATTATAATTTTTTCCAATTGCATCCATCGTCATATCATCCGTCATAACCACTCCATCATATTTTAAATCATTCCTTAACATTGATGAAATGACCTTTTTAGACATTGAAGCAGGATATTTAGGATCGATTTTTCGTAATAAAATATGTGCAATCATAACAGCATCTGCGTTTTGATTAATAGCGTCCTTAAATGGTATTAATTCTAACGATTTTAAATCAGTATACGATTTGTTTACAACAGGTAACTCTAAATGGGAATCAACCGAAGTGTCACCGTGGCCAGGAAAATGTTTTACAACTGGAATGATTTTCTCTGATTGAATTCCTTTCATTGTTTGTATTCCTAATTTACTTACAGTTGCTGGATTATTACTAAATGAACGATCACCAATGACCGGATTTTTAGGATTACTATTTACATCTAAAACAGGAGCAAAATCCATATTTAAACCAAAAGCTTGTAGCTGTTCTCCTAGTATTTGTCCTATTTCATATGAGAACTGTCCATTATTTTTCTTTCCAATTATTTCGTTTGATGGTATTTGACCTAGATTTCCTGGTAAACGTGATACCCTTCCACCTTCTTGGTCAACTCCGAATAAGATCGGTAAAAGATTATTTCGATTAGCAGCCTTTATTGAATTTACAAGTTTAACCGTTTGACTGTTATTCGTTAGATTTTCATTGTAAAAAATAAATCCACCAATATAATATTGTTCAACTAGTTCTTTTAAACTATTTGAGTAATTCGGTCCATAAAAACCTGAAATAATCATTTGACCTATTTTTTCTTGAAGTGTCATTGCATTTAAAAGCTGATCTAGTTTAGTGCCAGTATTAGGAATAAGCTGGTCAATAATTGATACTGACGTATGATGCAATGTAGGATTATTATTTTCACTAGTTGGTCTTGGTAAAATAAACTTCAGTTCAATTTGATTTGGTAGTTCATAAACTAAAATAATTTGATCAACTTGTTGATCTTTATAATATTTAATCTTACTTGGCTTTTTTAATTGTTTCATAATATCGTCATAGTGAACTTGTTGTAAATTAGAATTATATGATCTTACTTCATAAATTCGATTTTGATGATCATACCCTACAGCAAATCCCTGTTTTTGATAAGTTAAGTACGTACTATTAGCAGCCTCATCTTTTTGGGTAGATTCCCCAAATTGCTCTGTTATATCTTTTAAGGAAGTCTTTCCTACTTCTATATTTTTTTGGTTTGGAATTTCTCCTTGTTTAGCGCTTGAAATTATATTATTTAAAATTTCTTTTGTTGAAAGTTGATTCGAATGATTAGTATCCGTTTCCGTTTGATGATTTGTATTTTTATTTGGATTCGAATGTGATGAATCTTGGAAAAGTTTATCCTTCAACGCAATGTAAACACTTGTACAAACAATTAACAATAGTATTAATAAAATAACAGCTTTTTTGATAATATTCTCCTCCTAAAATATTATTTTCCCCTCTTTACTTACTTATATTTCCATTAGTTAAGTGGGCACCTTCTAACGAATAGGTGCATACGATGAGAAAGATTAACGAGGAGGGACTAATTAGCATGACCAGTAAAAAATCCCATGAAATGATTCAACCTATAAACTACAGGAATCAAAATATGAATCCAAATCAAAATAATCCTTACTATGATTATCACCAATATTGGTATAACGAATATCAATCATATCCTATACATCAACAGCATCATTCAATTGACCAATCTGACATTTTTTATCGTCAGCATGCTCAAGCTACTTTCGTTTTAGTTCACGGCTCATGGGTTGATCCATTCTTCTGGCACGGAATCACACGAGAACTACTAAAAATGGGACATATTGTTCACACACCACAGTTGCCTGGGCATGGTACAGATAAAGATAAAAATGTAAATCATGAGATCATTACAAAGCAAGTAGTTCATTATATAACGTCTAATAAGCTTAATAATATTATTTTGATAGGTCACAGCTTTGGTGGTACTGTCATTCAAAAAGTCGCTGAACAGCTTCACGATCGAATTAAACGATTAGTTTTTTGGAATGCTTTTGTTTTAAATGACGGTGAAAGCCTTACAGATCAATTTCCACTTCAAGCCCAAAAATTCCTATTAGACTTAGCTGCGCAATCTTCTGATAATACAATCAAACTACCATTCCAATATTTCCGAGATGTATTTGTTAACTTGGCTGATTTACAAACGGCGAGGCAAATTTATAGTGCGACAACACCTGAACCGGCAACTCCCCTTGTTGAAAAACTAGATTTAAAAACGTTTTACCAATTATCTACTCCAAGAAGCTTTATTAATTTACAAGAAGATACAGTAGTACCTACAGGCGAAAATTCTGGTTGGTATCCTCATATGGCTAGTAGATTGGGAGTTTATCGTTTTATACAAGGAAGTGGCGATCATATGTCAACTGCAAAAGTATACCCAAGAAGAATGGCACAGTTAATTGTAAATGCCTCTCGAGACTAAAAATAGATTTTACTAGTTTATGATTGTAGCACTTAATTTATTTACCTTTAAGTGGAGTGAACTGGTATAACTCCATTTAAAGGTAATTTAAAACATATTTAATCTTATTAATATATATTTAATATTTTTGTAACATGTAATATACTAATAGTGTGAAAAATTTTAATATTAGGAGACCGAAATGAATAAATTTAAGAAAATCGCAACTATAGCAACTGCAACAACTCTATCAGCAGGTATTTTATTAAGTATACTTCCAACTGAAACCCAAGCTGCAACTAATACTAAAGTTGTCCAAGTTCAAAATGATTTAAAAAAACAAGTCAGCTCTTACATAAAAGTTCTTAGCAACTTAAAAAGTGAAATCTATTATACAGATCAAGAAGTTTATGATTATTATAAAGAACTACAAACTGATGTTACTTTATTTAATAAATACGGATATACAGGTAAAGACGAACTAGTGAAAAAAACAGCGAGCTTTAAAACAAGAATTGATAAAGCGCGTAAAGACAATGCTGCAGTAGATATGAAAAAAGTAACAGCACAGTTTAATACATATATTAAAAAAGTAGATTCAAAGGGTGCTAAAACATACTTTACAACTCAAAAAAATAAATTGATGGCAGTTAGAAATTACCAAAACCACACATATGATATGATCGAGTCATATGTATACGATATCGAGGATCAAATTTATACTGAAAATGAAATTTATATTCGTAAGCAATTACCTGCTGAATATAAAAACTATGAAACTGAATATGCTTTAGTAAATCAACGCTTTTATGGGATGACATCTAAAGAACAAGAAATTATTAGCTATGCATACGATGTTCTTGATATGGATTACACAACACATCGTCAAATCGAAAAAGATCTAGATTCTATGTTTGATAAGTATTTTAAAGATGGTTTTGACGAGCTGTATGATATAGAAGAGAATGAAAGCTTAGATAATGCAATTGAAAAAAGAGATGTAGCAAAAGCAAAAATTGCTCTTGTAAATGCAACTAACGTTTTTAAAAAATTTAATAATACTTACAATCAATTTGAAGCTGCGGCCGACGTATATAAAACAAATCTAACAGTTAAATTCGCTAATAAAGTAAAAAAAGCGCCTGTTACACAACAATAAGATCAGCATCTAAATAAAAACAGTCCTTTGTTTGAAAATCATCTTTTCCAAAGGACTGTTTTTTATGTTTAACTTGATTTAATTTTTCTTGTTTCGTTTTTGTTCTACGCGTATTTAAATCTAACATCGCAAATGAACTTCTACTTAATTCTGGATTTCGTTTACCTTCTCTAACTAGTTTGTCTCGTAATTTTCTTGCTTTTGATTTGCTCATTCTTTCCACCTCTTTTAACTTTATTCTTCTATTATATACAAGCAATCAAAGTTTTCCACTAACTCTTCATAATTTATTTTTTTGAAATTGGAATAAAGTGATTAAATAAACCGACCACTTTTATTTCCTTGTCTAAAGCCTTAACCTCGTAAACTGAAAAAAAGATATAATCTTTTTTAGTTGTAACCTTACTAATAAGTTTTTCCCCTAATAAGTCAATTCCAAAATCAATGTATTTATTTTTTGATTCCAATTTAAGCTGATCCTTTGCCCAAGTGACAAACTCTCCTTTTGATGGATTTGTTTGTGCAGAGATAATTAGACAGACTGCTAAAGCCACAATTACAAGTAATTTTTTCATAAAGTCACCTTTTCATTATTTTTACTATTTATATGATAAAGGATATTACCGAATTGTCCAGAAAATATCCTTATTTATTAATAAAATGTCTAGAAAAAATAAATAAGGGTCCTAATTGCGACCCTTGAAAGTAAATACAAGTTCAGTTTGAAAGCTATTTAATTACTGCATTCTTTACAATTTTTGAATTTAAAAATGGGATCACTGAAATAATCTCATTAATGCCATGTTTTGATATAGCATCTAAAGCAAGTTCATTAAGTAGGTCACCTTCAATAAAAGGACAAATCGGTGCTAATGACTTAATCCCATTTAATTCATAACTCTTTCTTGTGCATTCATTTATTATTTCATCACTGATAAATGGTGCCACCTGAGCTAGTCCTTTTATACCATTT
Source organism: Bacillus sp. FJAT-25509 (assembly GCF_001420605.1). GTDB lineage: Bacteria > Bacillota > Bacilli > Bacillales > Bacillaceae_G > Gottfriedia. The sequence continues at coordinate 16,238 of NZ_LJIZ01000032.1, read as the reverse complement.
GTTTCAAACTCTTTCTTTGCACATTCATCGATTATTTCGTCACCGATAAATGCTGCCATTGATGTTATTTCTTTTATGCCATTTAGCTCAAACTCTTTCATTGCAAGCTCATCGATGATCTCATCGCTAATAAATGGTGCTACTTGAGTTAATCCTTTTATACCATTTGTTTCAAACTCTTTCTTTGCACATTCATCAATGATTTCGTTACTGATAAATGGTGCCACCTGAGTTAATCCTTTTATACCACTTGTTTCAAACTCTTTCTTTGCGCATTCATTCATTACTTCTTCGCTGATGAATGGTGCCAAAGTTGTTAAAGCTTTTATACCATTCGTTTCAAACTCTTTCTTCGCTAATTCGTCCATTAATTCTGTACTAATAAACGGTGCAACCCAAGTTAATTCTTCAATTCCATTTGACTCAAACTCTTTCTCCGCAAATTCATCAATTACATCATTACTAATATAAGGTGCCATGCGTGATAATTCTTTGATTCCATTCGAATCAAATTCCTTCTTTGCACATTCATCAATTAGATCTTCACTAACAAAGGGAGCAATATCCGATGTATCAGTAATTGTAAGGTGATTCTCAACATTTCTAAAAACGATGTCTGCTTGATCGATATTAAGAATCGGTGCAACATTTAAAAATTCTTCTTTTTCAACTTCTAACTCAATTGAAGAATCCGTATTATCTTTTTCAATTAAATTATTGATCAATTTAACGCCTTTTTCATTTCCTAAAATTTCATCAATACTTACATTAAAAATTTCTGCAAGCTCAGGTAATTTAGAAATATCAGGCATTGTCTCTCCTCGTTCCCAATTACTAATTGCTTGAAAGCTAACACCTAATTGATCAGCTAGCTTCATCTGTGTAATCTTGTTTGCTTTTCTTAATTGAGCGATTTGTCTACCTACTTTTTTCATATCAAACATTTATATCACCTCTATTTAAAAGTTAATTTCATTGTATCTAGTTAATTGAATAGTTAAAATCAAGTGTTACTTGAATTAATGGAAAATGGACTCAAGTAATAATTGAGTTTCTAAGAAGTCTGCAATTTTAGTAAAGTTTAGTATTTAGTTTAAGAGGTAGCTTTCTACCTTGAACTAAAACTATATGCTCAATTTATTATAACAATTTTTACAAATATAAGTATTTGAATTTTCAAGCAATAAAAAAAACAACCCAAAATGAGTTGCCTTCAGAAATATCATTAAGATTAATCTTTTGTAGTCCATTCGTAAAGTGCTTCAAAATTTAATTTTTCTAACCAATGTCGTTCCGCTAAAATAACTGGGTGAATCAATATATCTTTCCGATTTGAGTCATCACAAAAATTAAATAATTTATCTTTATAAGGTTCTAGCAGGTCTAGAACTTCTTTTATTCGCCACTTAAATCGTTTACTTGAACCCCAAGCTACTATAATAATGTCTGCGTTACTAATCGCTAATTTTATTGCTTCATCGTTATGTTCGCCAACTTCGCATTCTTTCCCTTTTAGCTTTGTTGAATCCGGTTCCATTAATGCAAAAAGATTTACTAGTTCTAACGAGCCGAAGTTACCTTTCTTATAATCTATAAAAAAGTTAAGACATCTCGCCAATATATAATCACTCTTTAGATGATCTGCTCGACAAGGATTAAGTAATACAAGCGTAGCTTTCTTTTTCGATTCATCCCAAGTTCTTGTAAGCGAATATCGCATTAATTTATTTTGTTTATCAAAGACCGCCTTCGAGTTAATTTGCATTGAATGACAGTTTACAAAATCCTCAAATGACATATACTCACTCTTTTCATCATTAATTAAAACAAAATCAACAAGGTATTATATTCCATTTAATCGTCATTTGTACTAAATTATTAATTTAAAATAAATAATCATTAAATGTATCTAAAAAAAAGTAAAATTTTAGTAGCTTTCTATTTACTAATTCATATTTTCCTAGTACGATAGTGGATAATTTAGACAGTTCATATTTGGAAGGGGCTATTTTTTATGATTAAAGGAATCATATTTGATTTGGATGACACATTACTTTGGGACCAAAAAAGTGTTCAAGTTGCATTTGCAAATACATGTAAACTAGCTACAGAAAAATACGGTATTAACCCAACTGAATTTGAAAATGCCGTTCGTGATTCGGCTAGAAAGCTTTATGAATCATACGATACATACGAATTCACAAAATTAATTGGCATCAATCCATTCGAAGGACTATGGGGGAATTTTTTAGATGATCATGATCAATTTCCAAAAATGAAGGCGAATTCTCCTGCCTATCGAAAAAATGCATGGACGCTTGGCTTAAAAGCATTTGGAATAGATGATCCAGAATTTGGTCATTTATTAGCCGAAACATTCCCTGAAGAACGAAAAGGAAACCCTTTTGTATACGATGAAACATTTGATGTGCTAGATCGATTAAATGAACAATATAAACTGCTCTTACTAACAAACGGCTCTCCTGATTTGCAACATACGAAGCTTTCAATTACACCAAAGATTAAAGAGTATTTTGATCAAATACTAATTTCTGGAGACTTCGGAAAAGGTAAACCTGACCCAAGTATTTTTGAACATGCCTTATCATTAATGGAACTTTCAAAAGAAGAGGTCATTATGGTCGGAGATAATCTTATGACAGATATTTTAGGCTCAAGCAGAATTGGAATGAAAAACGTGTGGATTAATAGGCATCATAAGGAACGAAATGAAGTTGTACCTACATATGAAATTACTCATTTAGAAGAGCTTTATCCGATTATTGATTCTTTGAATAAGTAGGTTTTGTTTAAAAATCTAGTGGTCCATTTTTATGGGGACTTGCTGGATTTTTTTTAATTGATTTGGTTATGGATTAAATCGTAATTTCAAGTAAGTGCAATTAAATTCCCAGAATCGCAATTAAAAATGGCAAATCTGCAATTAAAATCCCGGAATCGCAATTAAAAATTCTAGAACTGCAATTAAAAGTATGAAAAATGCAATTAAACTAGAAATATACCTATACTGCTATCCGTATTACGGGCTACTTTTCACCATAAACTAGTGCCTTAAAGTGAATCGTTTAGTCTAAGCAGTCAATTTAGCCAAAAAATCAAAGCAAACATACAATTTCATATCGACATTGTTATATAATTATTACGATTTTGACTAGATATACCCCCTATTTATGTCAATAATCATAAAAATCTTCCTTTTGCAAGACTGCTCGTCCTATAAAGTTTTTTAACTAATGAAATTGACGTTTCGATGTGTAATATTTGTTTCTTAAAATGTAGTATCAAATTTATGGGGGTTAATGATATTGTTAATTATCCATTTAAATTTTAGAGCTAAAATAAAAAGTACTTTCTAAGAAAAAATTAGAAAGTACTTTTTTATCAAATCAAGATTAACATACTGTATTGCTATTAGATTTAAGTAAAGCTTGTTGTAAGTCAGCTACAATATCTTCCCATGCTTCTAACCCGACTGACATGCGTAGCATATTTTCTGTTATGCCCATTTTTTCTCGTAACTCTTTTGGAACGACTGCATGTGTCATCGTCGCTGGATGCTGAACTAATGTTTCTGTATCCCCTAGACTTACCGCTATTTTTATCATGTCTAAATGGTTAATAAATTCCTGAGTTTCTTCCTTTGTCCCGTCAAATGTAAATGCGAAGACTCCCCCACCTTTTTTCATTTGCTTACTAGCAATAAAATAATTTTGATTTTTAAAGTCTCCAGGGTAGAATACTTCCTTTATCATTGGATGCGATTGTAAAAATGAAACGACCTTTTTTGCATTTTCACATTGACGGTCCATTCGAACTGCTAATGTCTTTAATCCTCGAAGCAACAGCCATGCATCAAATGGTGACATAATCGCACCTATGTCTTTTCGGATAGGGGTCATTCGATCAGCTAGCTCTTTTGTTTTACAAACAACAATTCCTGCAACTACATCACCATGACCACTAATATATTTCGTTGCACTATGTAGCACAATGTCACAGCCTAGTGTTAATGGCTTTTGTAAATAAGGTGAGCAAAAAGTATTATCAACTACTACTGTAATATTATTATTTTTCGCAACTTCGACAACCATTTCAATATCAATGACTTTCATTGTAGGGTTGATCGGTGTTTCAATAAATATAACTTTCGTGTTTTCTTGGATTAAGTTATGGATTTCTTCTTCAGTATCCATTTCACAAAAGTTATGTTCAATTCCAAATTTACTCTCCAACATTTCTAAAAATCCATACGTACATCCGTATATGCCTTTTGAACATAAAATATGATCGCCAGTGCTAATTAACGAGAAAATTGTAGCAGATACAGCAGCCATTCCAGAGCCAAATGCTAACGCTACCTCTCCTTCTTCTAACGCAGCCATTCGTTCTTCCAAAATTTGAACGGTTGGATTTCCTAATCTTGAGTAAATAAAATCATCTTTCTCTCCGGCAAAGGACTGTTCTCCATGTTGTGCAGTTGGAAATGTATAGGTAGACGTATGAAATAATGGAGGAGTTAAACTCCCGTGATACTCACTAGTTTTGTAGCCTTCGTGAATCAACTTTGTATCAAACTGATTTTTCTTCATTTCTAATTAGCCTCCTTAATTAAGTGCGTATTGATCAAACGTTAATTAAAGCAAAAACCTAAAATGAAAGCCCTTACAAATTGTTCACTTAGACTACTTCTATATATAGGAAAGCAATACCTTTCAATAGATCATACTATAGGTAAAATTACATGCTCTTAATCCAATATAAGACTTAAATTAAAAATGAAAGTAGCAAAATACTCTCTCTTGCATTGGTTCTTACTATTTATTCACTAAATTTTCTACCTAACTTTTTTCCTATTGCTTTTCCGTTCGCTTTTATCAATTTTTTATAACCAAAGCTTAAAACATCAGTCATTTATATTCCGAAATAATCAAACTGCAATCAAAAAAAATCATCCTCTTTGACTAGGTTTATTCTAAATTAATTGAAAATGAAAAAAAGCACCTTCTAAAAATTTAGAAAGTACTTTTTTATTTTCAAATTATCTGATTTTGTTAATCTTCTAACCACTTCAGAATTTCATCAATTCCAATCGCTTCTTCAACTTCTGGAAACTTCTTAATAAAATTTAAATCGGTATCATTTGGGATCAATTCATCAAATTCGTTTGGGTCATGGACGCTCATTGAATACACCTCTTTAGTAAATTTTATTTAATTTCTGTATTGTTAACAAACATACTTAATAAAATACATATCCAATTTTTTATGAAGAAGTACTTCGATTAACTGAATTAATTAATAATAATAATAGTTCGTAGTTTTTTTTTATTTTCCTCTTTTTTTATCATAAAAAATCTTGTACAAAATAGGTCATCGACTAGAACAAACTCTTCCTTTCTACCATTTAATATTATATCTATTTAATTAGATGTATTTTATGATCACATTTATTACCGAGTCTATATAAAGAAGATCTTCTACAACATTTTATTACTGAGTATAAAGTCATCCCAATAATTTCTTCTAGCCCTAAATTTAATCTAAAATTAGCACAATTCAATTCGAAACATCTTTCCTAAACTACCCTTTCCACTTTTTCCTCCGAATTGATTTTAAAAGTAATACAAGCCATTATGAAAAATTTCATTTATGTAGATTTCGGTCCAAATAAAGTAGGTGTTATTTCAGATAGAAATAACATCTACTTTTTATTTACTTTCCTAAATCCTTCTTACTTCACCATTCCATTCCTAAGCGCCGTTACGACTACTTGTGTTCGATCTTCACAACCAAATTTTTGTAATATACGATGGACATGTGATTTAACAGTACCTTCTGTTATAAATAATTTCTTACCGATTTGATCATTTCGAAGTCCATAGGCCATTTCCTGGAGGATTTCTTGTTCACGATCCGTTAGTTTTTCGATTAGCATTGATTCTCCTTTTTTACCTGGGACTGAAAATCCAGAAACAATCGCTCTAGAAAGTGCATTTGCTGCAAGAGTTGTTTTAAAAATAGCTTCACCTCGATAGGCTGAGCGAATCGCATCAAGCATTTCCTCAACTTCAGCATCCTTTAATAAAAATCCTATTGCTCCCGATCGAATTCCTTGGTAAATATATTCTTGATCATCAAATGTAGTTAAAATAACAATTTTCGTCGTAGGTAATTGTTTCATTATTTCTTTTGTAGCATCAATACCCGAAAGACAAGGCATTTGTATATCCATCAATATGACATCTGGGCGTTTTTCTTTTGCTAACTTGATTGCTTCTATTCCGTCAGATGCCTCACCAATTAAGTTCATATCATCTTGTAGATTGATTACATAACTAAAGCCTTGCCTAATCATCGTTTGGTCATCAACTAGTAAGACCTTTATTTTTTCATATGACATATTTTCTCACTCTTCCCTTCGTCACAAAGGTATTTTTGCAACAATTTCAAAGCCATGTGGAAAAATAACTGAATAGGAAAGACTACCATTCATTTTCTCTAGTCTTTCTCTCATTGATTTTAATCCAAATCCTTCACTAATTTTTTGAGCATCTTCTAAATCCCCATTATCCCTAATAGTCATATTGATGCCTTTAGATTCCTTTCGCAGTACAACATCTAATTTTGTAGCTTGAGAATGCCGTATAACATTTGTAATTGATTCTTGTAAAATTCTAAACAGTATTTTGTATACCTCGACATCTAATTCAACATCACCTATCTCCGCTATGAAGGAATATTGAATAGAAGATGAGGATTCCATATGTGTCAGTAAAGTTTCTAATGTGCCAATTGCAGATTGAGGAAGATCATCGGCAAGTGAATGAACCGATTTACGTATATCATCTAAACCTTTTCGAGCAACTACTAACATATCCTTTAAACTTTGTTCGGCTTGATTTGGATCTTTTTTTATCATATATTGTACAGCTTGCATTTGAACGATAATGGAAGTTAAACTATGTCCCACAGCATCATGAATATCCCTGGCAATTCGATTTCTCTCTTCTAAAATTCCATTTTGCATAACAGTAGAAGACGCTTCTTGTAGCTGACTATATGCTTTTTCTAAATTAACGACATGTTGTTTATTCAATGCATACATTTCATTTCGCTGCATTCTACTTCGAATATTTAAATAAATAATAATTGAGATTAAAATATAGGTTAAAACGTTTAATAAATCTTGGTGTCCGAATCGCGTATAGATTAAAGCAATGACGATCATAACGATTATGGATGTAATCGGAGTCCTCGATAAAGATGACCTGATAATCGTTACATGAAACATAAAAGCTAAAAAATACAAAACATTTATTTCTTTAAACAAAATTAATCCGACCAATGCTTCAATCACCATAATACTAAACGCAATAACTAAATTTGCATTCGACCATTTATCTTTAGGTATCAATAAAATACAAGTTAAAGTAACCCAAATCGTTAAATAAAGTGCCGTTTTAAGAGGTGGTCCACTAAATAATTTCCCTGTGCTCATGAAAATTAAAATAATAGTGGCACCTATAATTGGTCTTAATAAGAAGACATTGTTCTTATTCAAAATAAACTTACTCCTCTCATTTACCTTTTAAAAGATTCACTCTTAATTTTAATCAATATTCTTCCTGTTTTCCTCTATCTCTAGTTATAGACTTTATGAATGAATTTCTATCAAATAGAAGTCGATTCAAAATAAATAAAAGAATATCATATGAACATACAATACAAATTAAGGAGAAAAACAATGAATCAACAATATATTTTTATCGGAATCATTATTTTACTTTTAGTTTATCGCATCTTTAAAAGAATCCGTCGAAATATCGGATGGCAGCAATTGAATAAGAAGAGAATGCGTATAAGTACAGTTATCTTCTTTTTAATTGGCGCATTAATACTATTTCAAGGTGGTATAAAACCAATTATTTTAACATCAGATGTGATTGGTATTTTAATTGGCATTGGGCTTGCTTATTTCGCTACAATTAAAACAAATTATGAAAATAGAAATGGAGCATGGTTCTATCATACAAATATTTGGATTAGCGGTACTGTTACTCTACTATTCTTCGGTCGCTTGGTTTATCGAATTTATGATATTTATTCAATTGAAAAACTAAATGGATTACAAAATGATGATTTAACTAACAAATTACAAAGTATGGCTTCTGGATGGTCTGCTGGGCTAATGCTAATCATGTTTGCTTATTATATTGTCTTCAATTTATTCATGATTCGGAAAGAGAAAACACTTGCTCAAACAAACAACGATTTCCCTATTGAAGGTTAATTACTATACTCCCCGCTTTAATTAGTACAGTGTTTGTAAAATATAAAAACCCACAAGGAAATATTTAATACCTTGTGGGTTTCTTTTATTATTTAATACCTAAAGCAAAATCTACAGCACTTTCAGCATGAATTCTTGTCGTATCAAAGACAGGAATACTGCAATTTTCCTGAGAGATTAACATCGTTATTTCAGTACAACCGAGAATAACAGCTTCAGCTCCTTGTCCAATTAAATGATCGATTATGTTCAAATAAACTTGCTTAGATTCCTCTTTCACAATTCCAAGACAAAGTTCCTCATAAATAATATTATGTACAAGTTTTCTTTCATCTTCATTTGGGACAATAACATCTAAACCAAACTGTTCAATTAATCTTCCTTTATAAAAATCATGCTCCATTGTGAATGCAGTCCCTAACAAGGCAACTTTTTTAATTCCACTATTTACAATTTCTTTAGCAGTTGCATCAGCAATATGTAATAAAGGAATTTTGACCGATTCTTCAACTTCTTTTGCCATCTTATGCATTGTATTCGTACAAATTACAAGACATTCTGCTCCACAACTCTCCAGCTTTTTAGCAACTTCAATCATAATTTTCGTTAACTCATCCCATCGATCCTCAAACTGGAGCGTTTTAATTTCTTGAAAATCGACTGAATACAGTAAGCTTTTTGCGGAATGATGACCGCCAAGCTTTTCTTTCACGCGTTCGTTCATAATTTGATAATACAGTAATGAAGACTCCCAACTCATACCACCAATCAGCCCAATTGTTTTCATCATCATTCAACTCCAATATCTATAAATTTTTTACTCATTTGTTCATCAAAAAAATCATGACCTATTATTATCTCTTAGTTTAACAAGGAAATTTAAATAGAACTATAGAATATTTTAAGCACAATAAATATGTAGTAGGAGTGAACACAAATGCATATTGAAAATGAAAAAATATACCCTAATTGTCCATTTATTACTAGAGTAGTAGATGTTGGTGGACTTACGAAATCTCAATTAATCGAGAAATTACAACAATCCTCTATCTCGATGAATGAATATGGTGAGATGCTATTAAAAGATGATCACTTTCCTGTATCAAATACAAAGTACAGCCTTCAAACGGTTGAACTAACGGTTGGCGATCTTGGATTTTTAGAAGGGGCAACAACACCTCAAATTTATAAAAAAGCAAAGGAACTGAATTTGGAATTGTGCCCTCTTGAGCTAGGACCTTACATAAGACTATCATATTTAGATCAACCAGAAGGTTTTATAGGGAATTCTGTAAAGCAACATCAAGCTCCATCCGGTTCAATTACAATTGCATCTGAGGCATTATCTGAAGATGAAGATTTTCCGAAAGGTTTTTACATTAGACGGATTAATGGTGTACTATGGCTTCGCGGATATCGTGCGGATCATCTCCACGTTTGGAATAACGATGATCATTTTATCTTTTGTCAAAAGGAGTGATTATTTTATCTTTTGTCAAAAGGAGTGATTATTTTGCATTAGATAATTTATCAATTGCTTCTTGTTCTGATGAAACAAAAAATACATTATTCCCTTTATTACACTCATAAATGAAATCTTTTAGAGCCTTACTTGTATAACTAGAAAAGTCACCTATAATCGCAAACTTAATATTGTAGTTAACGAACTTTTGAAGCACCGCACCAGCAAGTTTCGTACTAAGATTGAAAAAATCTTCTGAAATCGCCTCTTTGTTAAGTGCTATACGATTACTTTTATGATCATAACTTATTGTCATAATCAGATCTAAAGCACTTTGTTCATCAATAAGTATTACTGAATCTGCATTGGCGATTGCAATTAGTTGTCCGTTTACTTCAGTTGTTGTAATATCCATCTACCTTACCCCTTATTAAAATTTTTATTATTTCTACTATTTTAAAACAAAGAGTATATAGCGTGAAGCGATACTTTTGTTTTATTTTTAATAATTAATGATAGATGAACACTAAAATACCATCTATTTTTGTCGGATTGATAAAAATAGATGGTATTAAAATCAAAATCAGGTTAACTTTCTTTGAAGACGGAAGACTACCATTAACTTCAAAAAAAGTCATCAACCCTAGCAAAAAATCTTTTAATAAATTATTTGAATATGAGGTTAGGACTTAATACGCTTGTCCTTTTCTTCTCCAAATTTTATTAGCCGAGTTTTGCTACTACTTGTGCTAATAATGCAATTGCAGCTTGAATGACAGCTTCAAATTGCAGTTCAGTTTGTGTGACTACAATTCCATCTGCTTTTTCAATGAAAACAGATTGTGATTGTAATTGAAGGTTTTCTAAGGACTGAGCAACTTTTTGAAGTTGACTAATTCTTGGATCATCACCAAAAATAAGAATTACAGCTTCAATTGCAGCACTTAGAGAAAGTTGTACTAAAACTAAAGCTTGAGCTTCAGTCTGAGCAACTGTAATGTTGTGTGCATCACGAATTACTAATCTTTGAATCTCTGCTTGTGCATTCTCTAATCTATTAAAAGATCCTTGTCTTTGATTTACACTAGCATTTGCAACTGGACGAATTGAATGCATAAAATCACCTCCTGATATTTTAATATAATTTATTCAAAATAATAGAAGTAGATTGGACAAGTATCCTAATATAAATATGGAAGTTTTAATAGATTTAGATTAATAGCTTTTCAAAATCGAAATGATACTCTCTTCTTAAATTACAGAGAAAAAAACAAGCGGTTTTGGACACAGACTAAAAAAAATTAAAAGTCTTTTTTTAAAACTCAAAGTTCTTTATAGTAATGAGTAGCAAATCTAATGAATTTTTATTTAAAGAGAGGAATCACTATGAAAATCGATACACCTACTATCCCCAAAGAATTAATAGCTAGAAATTTTTATGACATTTTTTATGAAGAGGACCCAGAATTAGGAATGTGTGAGATCTCTGGCTCTGTTTTTGAAAATGAAGTTGTAGATCGAGTATATTTATATAAAGCGGTAATCAAGAATTGTAAATTCACGAATTCAGATTTTAAAAATATCAGTATGACTGATGTATATTTTGAAGACTGTGATTTATCAAATTGCAATATGAGAAATTCTTCCATCCACAAAGTTGTCTTTAAAAATTGTAAATTATTAGGCGCAAATTTTACGGAATCTAGCATTGGAAATGTACAGTTTGAAAATTCAGTTTTAAATTTGTCACTTTTCGGAGATTCAAAATTAGAAAAAGTAATTTTTCGTGACTCTGTTCTAAAAAGTACTGATTTTTATGATTGTAAATTCAAGAAAGTTGATTTTAATAGATGTGATATTGATGGAGCAAATTTCGAACAAACATCACTCAAAGGTATCGATATTAGTAGTTCTACTTTTAATGAATTAACAGTTTCAATTAGTAATTTAAACGGCTGTAAAGTTTCATCAAATCAAGCCATTCAATTTGCATCATTGATGGGGCTAAAGATTGTAGATTAGAAGTTATGATTAAATCTAAAGATTTTAGTCAGAATTACGATTTAAATCCTGTTAGTAATTGGAGTGATAAAAACATGGATCATACTTCCCCGAACGAAGCAGAGTTAAAAGTAAAAACATGGCCTAAAGCTCCTATAGCAGCTGGTTATCGTCATACCGTCGGGCTTAAATTAGATGGTACTGTTACAGCTGTAGGTGATGATCAATATGGCAAACTAGAAGTAAACGATTGGCGCGAAATTGTGGCGGTTGCAGCGGGTAACGCTCACACAGGTAATTCTCATACCATTGGGCTTAAATCAGACGGAACTGTTGTGGCTGTCGGATGGAATAAGCATGAACAATGCAATGTTAGTGGCTGGTTTGATATTGTGGCGATTGCGGCTGGTTGGCGTCGATCAGTCGGGCTTAAATCAGATGGCACGGTTATTGCTGTAGGTCGAAACAACGATGGTCAGTGCAATGTAAGTGATTGGCACAACATAGTGGCGATTGCGGCTGGTGATTGGCATACTGTCGGACTGAAACCGGATGGCACAGTTACAACTGTAGGTAACAATCGGTATGGTCAATGTAAAGTAACTGGCTGGCATGATATTGTGGCGGTTTCAGCGGGTTATCTTCATACCGTCGGGCTTAAATCGAACGGCACGGTTGTTGCTGTGGGATTGAATAAAGATGGTCAATGCGATGTAAGCGAATGGCAAGACATTGTAGCGATTTCGGCGGGTAGTAATCATACGATTGGACTAAAATCAGACGGCTCTGTTATTGGTACAGGTTTGAATAGGCATGACCAATGTAATGTAAGTGACTGGTTCGATATTGTAGCGATTTCGGCGGGTTGCACACATACTCTCGGACTTAAATCAGATGGCACGGTTGTTGCTGCAGGTAGTAATGAATTTGGCCAATGTGATGTAAGCAGTTGGCACGGTATCCAACTGTCCGGAAAATAGTTTATAATTACAACAAGCAGAAATTTTCTGAAAATACCCTTCTCCTCTACTGTTAATAATGATATATTTTCTACTATAAGGTGTAAAAAATATCCATTTTTCAAAGGGGAGATTTATAAATGAGAAATACAGCTCTTTTAGTAATTGATGTGCAGGCTTTTATGTTCTCCGAATCTAATCCCGTATATAACGGGGAAACGTTATTAAATAATCTAAACAAATTGATCGATAAAGCAAGGGCTACGAATACGCCAATATTTTATATACAACATTCCGAAGAAGGTTCTCCACTTGAATACGGTACACCTGGTTGGGAAATTCAGTCAGATATTGCTCCAATTGATGGAGATATCATTATACATAAAACAACACCAGACTCTTTTTTTAAGACGAGTTTAAAAGAAGAGCTGACAAAGCAGGAAATTAATCATTTAGTAATGGCGGGAATTCAAACAGAAATCTGTGTTGATACAACGACTAGAAACGCCTTTGGAAATGGCTATGAGGTTACACTTGTAACGGATGCTCATAGTACATGGAATTCAGATGAGCTTACGGCTGAGCAAATTATTAAGCACCATAATCAGACATTGCGCTGGTTAGCTAATCCTAAAACTACTAGTGAAGTTGAATTTTAAAAGGCAAAGGCAGGCAGCTATTAGGCTGCCTTTATTTTGTTAACAAACGCCCGCTTTCTTTTCTGCCTGCGGTACTCATTTACCTCACAAAGCAAGCGCTTGCATTCAGTCTGAAAACCTTCTGATGGAATGCCTTAATTCTTAAGTATGCGAAACAATTATTTCACAATCTCCATCTAAAACAAATTCCCCAAATCCAACAGGAATAATGAAGTTCGAGCCTTTTGATAAAGTATATTCTTCTCCGCTATGGATCAGTTTTCCTTTACCGTTTATTACACTTAAAAGTAAATATTGATCATTATAGGTTAAATAAGCTTTTCCAGTAACATCCCATTTATATACAGTGAAAAATTCCGAATCTACAAATGTATTAATCTTTATATTTTCTTTTTCTTCCGACTTTAATTCCACTTTTGTTTCTTGATGAGGAACTGTTGTTACATCGATTGCTTTATTTAAATGAAGCTCTCTTAAATTTCCTTCATGGTCTTTTCGATCATAATCGTATACCCGATAAGTTGTATCAGAGCTTTGTTGTGTTTCTAATACGAGAGTTCCTTCACATAATGCATGAATGGTTCCACTTGGGACATAGAAAAAATCACCTGGCTTAATCTTTACTCGGCGAAGTAAATCTGACCATTCACCTTCTTTAATTTGGCTAATTAGTTCTTCTTTTGTTTTGGCATTATGGCCAAATATCATATGTGCGTCTTCTTTACAGTCAAGAATATACCAGCATTCTGTTTTTCCGAGATCACCATTTTCATTAACTTTTGCATAAGAATCTTCAGGATGTACTTGAACAGATAAATCCATATTAGCATCTAATATTTTCGTTAATAGTGGGAAAACTTCTTCCTTTGGATGACCAAATAATTCCGGTTGCTTTTTCCATAATTCATTTAATGCAATACCTGCAAATGGGCCATTTTCAATAATTGACGCCCCATTAGGATGAGCTGAGATTGCCCAGCATTCACCTGTATTTTCATTTGGTATGTTATAGTTAAAATCTGATTTTAAAGCTGTCCCACCCCAAATTCGTTCTTTAAATACTGGTTTTAAAAATAAAGGTTGCATGCTAATTTCCTCCTATATGCTATTTAAACTAGTGCATTTTTATTTAATGCATTTTGGGCAAGCATGAGAGCACCAATAATTCCAGAGTTATTACCTAAACCAGGTGGTACAATATACTCATTCAACTCTGGTAAACTAACATAATCACAAACTAGCTCATTTAAATATTTGTAAACACTTTCAAAAACTTGCATTTGACTCATTACGCCTCCACCAAGAATGATTTTCTTAGGCGAAAGAATTAATATGTATTGCATAAGTGCTTGGGCAATGTAATATCCTTCTAAATCCCAAACCTCTTTTCGATTGATTAGATTTGAACCTATTTCCCCCCATCGCGCTTCAATTGCAGGTCCTGATGCTAAGCCTTCTAAGCAATCACGATGGTATGGACAGTTCCCTACAAACTCATCATTCGGATGACGTCTCACTAATATATGTCCCATTTCAGGGTGTGTGATGCCTTGAAGTAAATGACCATTTACGACAGCTCCAGCTCCTATACCTGTACCAATTGTTATATATAAACAGCTATCTAACCCTTTTGCTGCACCAAAGGTAGCTTCACCTAGGGCAGCAGCATTTACATCCGTATTAAAACCAATTGGAACAGAAAAATGCTGCTTTATAGCTTGTACAAAAGGAAAGCCTTGCCAAGCCATTTTAGGAGTTGATGTAATCGATCCGTAAGTAGAGCTCGCTTCGTTCACATCGATCGGCCCAAATGATCCAATACCAATTGCTTCTATGGGATAGTTCTTAAAAAATTCGATTACTTGTGAAATCGTTTCTTCTGGCACAGTTGTTGGAAATTGAATACGCTCAATTAAATTGCCATTTTCATCTCCTATTGCACAAACAAACTTTGTTCCACCTGCTTCGATTGCACCTAACATTCGCCATTACCTCCAATTAAAATAAACTAATTAAACCTTACATTATTTAAAGTAGTTAGAAGCTCGCCTTACTTTTTTTGTATATAGAAACATTTTTAAAGAAAATCATGCGATTAATTTCACATGATTTATTGGACGAAATATATTTTTTAATCCATATATATTTATGAAAGCTATATAAAAAGAAGACTCTTTTCATGTACAAAAAAAAGAAGCCCCTCTCTTGAGCGACTTCCTTTTTCGTAAATTTAAAATTAAACTCCAAACCCCTATTTAGCCGTTTTTTCCAATGCTAAATAAATCCATGGAATTGCATCATATTTTTATTAAAATCAAACACTTGTCCATATCATTTTGCTTGTCCAATCATAAGATATCGAGATTAAATTAAAGGAAAAGGTAGTGTTATAATGAGTTGCAATTGTAATAACGAAAGAAATAATAATAGAAATGACGAAAGAAATAATAATAGAAATAATAGAAGAAATAACGAGGTTACATTTAATGCGAAAATCACGGTTAATCAAGAAGAATTCTGTCGCGCAGTAGATCGTTGCGACAATGAAAGACGCGATAATAATGGTCGTCGTAGTGACAGATGGTGGAACTTGTAAGTTCAAAAAGTAGAAAGTTACGTAGTTAAATTTATCAAATTAAGAATCCCCTAAGAATGTCTAATTAGACATTCTTTTTTAATTCAAGGCTCTGTTAACTTAAAATGTTGATATTTGAAATAAAAAAGATGCTGTCTATTAGACAACTTTTTGGAACGCTTATGCAACTATAGTATGCTTTAGTTGCATAAGGTTTAGTTTTAAAACATTGAAAGCACTCAATGAATTGATGTGCTTTTATCATTTTAAAT
>NZ_LJIZ01000013.1 GCF_001420605.1 Bacillus sp. FJAT-25509 | reverse complement strand
TAAGCAGCTAAAGAGAAATTGTTGTTTTTGCCAGTTATTGGCTTTTGCGTTTTAACGAGGCCGACCCCTCGACTCGCGACTTAAGCTCGAACTACCCCTGTCGAATCCGTAACGCCCCCATATAAAATGCTCACATAACTTATTCAGATATGTTCGCTATGAGTGACTTACGAAGCATAAAGCAAAGGCTTCATAATTTATAAAAACTGCACATCGTGCAATTTGTGTTGCTGATTAACTTACAAACTTATTATAGCATATCCAACTCAAGTTGCAATTAACAATTGTTTCTAAAAGAAAAACAGAATTCCAATGCTTCAACAATTATCCAATTAAATTCGTTGACGATCCCTGAATGCACGTTCTACTTCACGTTTTGCTTCTTTTTTCTTTAAATCATCACGTTTATCGTATTGTTTCTTACCTTTACCTAATCCAAGCAATAGCTTAGCATAGCCATTTTTCAAGTAAATTTTTAAAGGTACTAACGTATAACCTGTTTCCTTTGTATAACCAATTAACTTCACGATTTCTCTATTATGTAGTAGTAATTTTCTAGTTCGTAATGGTTCGTGATTATAACGATTTCCTTGTTCATATGGACTAATATGCATATTATGAAGCCATACTTCTCCGCCCTGAACACGTGCAAAGGAATCCTTTAGATTAGCTTTTCCAGCTCGTAATGATTTTATTTCAGTACCTTGTAAAACGATGCCAGTTTCATACGTTTCTTCAATAAAGTAATCATGATACGCTTTTTTATTTTGAGCAATTACTTTCCCTTCACCTTTTGGCATAAATAACACCTCTCTATCTTTACTTATTTTACCATAATTTATGTTTGTATACATAAAGCAGTGGACAAATTTATCCACTGCTTTTTACTTACTATCGTTTTTTATTACCTTTTGCTACTTTTTCGTAAAAAGGCTTGTTCTTTTTACTCTTGCTTTTGCTTTTCGTTGGATTAAAACGATCATCGCGTTTATTTCTCGATGATTTACCACCACGTCCGCTTTCTTTCTCTTCATTTCGAGGTGAACTATCGCCTCGTCTTCCACGAGAACGGCCACTGCGAGAGCTGTCTCCATTTTGATCTGAAGAACCTCTTCCGCGTCCACCTCTTCCTCTGCCGCCACCAGAGCCACCGCCAAGATTAACCGGCCCTCTACCGCCGCTTCTACGAGGTTTGTTCGATTTCATGCCAACAATTTCAAAATCGATTGCTCGTTCCTCTTTATTAACATTCACTACTCGAACAGAAACTTCATCACCGATTCTGAAAATTTTCCCTGTTCTTTCACCAATCATAGCGTACGTACGCTCGTCATAGTTATAGTAGTCATCTGATAAATCAGCAACTCGAACTAATCCTTCAATTGTATTTGGCAGTTCAATAAACATACCGAAATTTGTTACAGAGCTGATAATACCTTCATACTCTTCACCAATTTTATCAAGCATGTACTCTGCTTTTTTCAAATCATCGGTTTCTCTTTCTGCTTCAACTGAGCGACGCTCCATATTTGATGCATGCTCTGCGATTGCAGGTAATTTATCATCCCACTCACGTTTTGTCTCATTATCCATTTTTCCTTCGATTAAATATTTACGAATTAATCGATGAACAATTAAGTCCGGATATCGACGAATCGGTGATGTGAAATGAGTATAATATTCCGCTGCCAAGCCAAAATGGCCAAGATTATCAGCCTCATATTTCGCTTGTTTCATTGAACGAAGCATAACTGTTGAAATGACTGTCTCCTCTGGTTGCCCATGAACCATATCTAGAACTTGTTGCAACGCTCTCGGGTGAATTTCATTTCCAGCACCTTTTACTGTATAACCAAATGATGCAATAAATTCAAAGAATCGTTGTAACTTTTCTTCTTTTGGATCCTCATGAACACGATACATGAACGGTACATTTAACCAATGGAAATGCTCAGCAACTGTTTCATTCGCTACTAGCATAAATTCTTCAATTAGTTTTTCTGCAGTTGAACGCTCGCGTATGACGACATCAGTTGGATGACCATCTTCATCAACTAATACTTTCGATTCTTTAAAATCAAAATCGATTGCTCCACGAGTCATACGTCTATTACGTAAGATTTTCGCTAACTTAGCCATTTCCTCAAACATTGGGACTAACGGTTCGTAACGTTCACGTAATTCAGCATCTTGCTCATCTAATATTTTATTAACATCGCTATATGTCATTCGTTCAGTTGTTTTAATGATACTTTCAAAAATTTCATGCTTAACAACTTCACCTTTTTGGTCAATTTCCATTTCACATGAAAGTGTAAATCGATTTACTTTTGGATTTAATGAACAAATTCCATTAGACAAACGGTGCGGAATCATCGGTATAACTCGGTCAACTAAGTATATACTTGTTCCACGATCATGTGCTTCTTGATCAATCGGTGAGCTATCTGTCACATAGTAAGTAACGTCTGCAATATGTACTCCTAACTTGTAATGACCATTTTCAAGCGCTGTTACTGTAACGGCATCATCTAAGTCCTTTGCATCTGCTCCATCTATCGTTACAATTTGTTCACCACGAAGATCGCGACGAGTGCCAATAGCTGATTCATCAATCTCATCCGGTACTGCATTTGCTTGATCCATTACTTCCTTAGGGAATTCTTGAGGTAAATCAAACTTATGAATAACCGATAGAATATCAACACCAGGATCATTTTTATGTCCAAGTACTTGGACTACAATTCCTTCTGCACTTTTCCCATTCTCTGGAAATTGAGTAAGTTCTACAACAACTTTATGACCTTCTACAGCACCTTGAGAATTGCTCTTTGTAATAAAAATATCGCTTCCGAATCGTTTATCATCAGGAACTACGAAGCCAAAACTTTTCTGAGCCTGGTATGTACCTACCATTTTCGTTTGACCACGTTCAATAATTTTTACAATTGTCCCTTCTCTACGTGCATCACTTTTTTCTTTTGTAATACGAGCTAAAACGATGTCTCCATGTAAAGCACCATTTAAATCTGACGGCGAAATAAATACATCTTCTGCCCCTGCTTCTTCTGGAATGACAAACGCAAAGCCTTTAGCATGGCCAGTTAATTTACCTCTTACTAAATGAGATTGATCAGGTAAGCTGTATTTATTATTTCGAGAACGTACAATATAACCCTCATCTTCTAAAATAACGAGCGTTTTTACTACTTCTCGAAAGTCACTTGCTTCAGTCAGCTCCATAGCCTCTTCAATACCTTGAATATTTAAAGGCTTATAGTCTTCACTTTTCATCAATTCTAATAATTTTTCTTTCCATTGTTGATTCATAATTTTCCCTCCTTTTTTCTAACTCTTAAAGGATATTTAGTTTAAGTTTGTCCAGAAAGATTTCATTCTACCATTCCAATTCATTAAGAAATGCTAGTACATCTTCATGTAACATGTCTTTTTCCTGTCCAAGCGTAATAACATGTGTTGAATTTTCGTACCACTTTAATTTTTTCTGATCAGATTGCACTTCATTATAAATAATATTTGCGCTGTCAGTATTAATCATCTCGTCTACAGTAGATTGTACGACAAACGTTGGTGCATATACTGTATCAACATTTTCACGCACTTCTTTAATTAAACCTTGAAGAGCCTTTAATGTATTCATCGGAGTTTTTTTAAACTCTTCCATTTCTACTTCAATTTGTTCAGGAGATTTCCCTTCACGTTTTTTAAACTCTCTTGTGTAAGCTAAGACACCTTCATACATAATTTCTTCACTTTTTATATACATCGGCGAACACATTGTGACAATACCATTCAAAGGAACAGTATAACCTAGCTTTAGTGCAAATACTCCTCCTAAAGATAGACCTACCGCCGCAATTTTTTGATGTCCTTTATCCTTTAAAAACTGATAAGCTTCCATTACATCCTTCCACCAGTCTTCTGGTCCAGTATGAACAAGCTCATCTGGTGGTACACCATGTCCTTTATAGTGCGGTGCATGACAAGTATAACCTTGTTTTTCTAAAAAACGGCCAAGCATTCGTACATCCGCAGAATGTCCTGTAAATCCATGTAATAATAATACTGCTCGATCTCCACCTTCAAACGTAAATGGCTTCGGCATTGTTACTCTCATATATACTCACTCCAAAACTTTTCTATCCATTTTTCTTTCGTTACTTTTATATTATCTAAAATGATTTTGTTTATTTAAATTAATAATCGATATCTTCAATATAATTAATTGATAATAATATTTAACTAATTTTACGTAAAGAAATTGTTCTTTTATTTTACCTTTCAATTCAATAATTTACCAATAAACAGTTTTTTTAATTAACTAGTTATGATTTAATGAAAGGTGTGGTAATAATAATGTTGGTAATTTAACCAACAAAAGGAGGATACGTTATGTTTAATAATGTTGAAGAATTTATTACTGAATGGAAAATGGAAGAAGCAAACACAATCAAGTTACTAAATGCTATGACAGATGAGTCACTTGATCAATCAATTGGTGAAGATTTTAGCTCTTTAGGAGAATTAGCTTGGCATATAACTACAGCAATTAAAGCGATCATTTCACAATCAGGATTACAATTCGAAGCATCCATGAGCAAGGAAGAGATGCCAGCAACTGCGAAGGAAATTACTGAAAAATACGCAGAAGCAGGTAAAGCAATGGTTGAAGCAGCAGAAAAAGAATGGAAAGAAAAAGACTTAAATCAAATCATTAATGCTTTTGGATTCCTTGAAATGCCTATCCATGCATTACTACGTATGGCAATTTCACATCAAACGCATCACCGCGGCCAAATGACTGTATTAATGCGACAAGCAGGATTAGCTATTCCTGGAATGTACGGTCCAAGTAAAGAAGAATGGGCTGCAATGAAGGGATAATTTTTTGTGGCTAATTGTGGGACGACCTGGTTTTTAGGTTGTCTTTTTTATTACTCCAAATCGAACTACATAGTTTACAATTTTAGAAAAATAAAAAAGCCACCTTTTTGGTAGCTTGTTTTATTACAGTTTAAAATACGTTACAGCAATTGTTAGAATGAAGAATAAAACCGCTACAACAACTGTGATTCGTTGTAAAACTAATTCGAAACCACGAGCTTTTTGCTTGCCAAACAGTTGCTCAGCACCACCAGAGATCGCACCTGATAGGCCGTTACTTTTACTAGATTGAAGTAGAACTAAAACAATCATAAGTACTGAAACAATAATTAATAGTACAGATAAAAACGTATGCATTTCTTCACCTCCACAGTAAAATACTGTTACTTCCTATTCTACTATGAAGAATACTATACTTCAATATGAGAGTACAACACTTATTTAATGTTTTAAGATCGTTTCTTCAATCCAAGTTTTTACATCCTGATGTACTTCATCTTTATTTGTTTCATGAAGCATCTCATGGCGACCTTCTTCATATAATTTCAACTTTACATTTGAACATCCAATATCTTTATATAACCCATATACCTTCTTTACACCTTCACCATTTTGACCAACTGGATCTTTATCTCCTGAAAAAATATAAATTGGCAATGAAGTTGGTGTCTTCGTTACTTCCTCTTTACGATGTATAATTCCGATCCCTTTCAACAGTTCGCGATAATAGCTTGCAGAACAAATAAAACCACAATATGGATCTTTTATATAGCGATCAATCTCAGCTTCATCTCTTGTTAACCAATCATATTTTGTTTTAGGAAACTTAAAATGATTATTGAAGTTTCCAAAGGTTAAAAAGTCTAAAACCTTACTTCTCTTACTAGCTCCAATTAAAAATGCTTCTGCGCTTGAAATAAAAACTCCTAATTTTCTTAGTATTCCTGGATCGCATCCAGTTCCAGAAATAATTAGCCCATCGTATAGTCCCCCATTTAATTGAACAACTCGTCTGCTCAAATAAGATCCCATACTATGCCCAAATAGAATTAAAGGAATATCTTTCAGTTCTTTTCTGATCATCTTACTTATAAAAATGATATCATTAGCAACTTCATCCCAACCGATTTCTTCACCAAAAAAACCTAAATCATCCTCAATAGCCGCTGTTTTTCCATGACCTCTTTGATCATGAACAAAGACTGCAAACTGATTATGAACTAAATATTCAATAAATTTTTCATAAGCTCCACCATGCTCTGCCATTCCATGTACAATTTGAATCACAGCAATTGGTTCAGCAGGAATATATTTTCGCAAATAGATTTTTGTTCGATCCTTCGCCGAAATTAATCCTTCCCAATTATTCATTTTTATGCCCCTTCATCTCATATGTTGTAAAAGATACTAATAAGAAAAAACAAGTGAAATAGATTATTTCTAATCGTATGTAATTAAATGTAAATTCATCACCTAATAGTCTCCAAAAAACAATTACTATTGTAACAATAACAATCATAAATGGAAGTAAATATGTTTTTATAGTATACCAAAGAAAATCTTTTAAGTATGCGAAAAATTTCATAATTATCCTCCCAACTAATTGCCATTCTTATCCATAATTCAATACTAATCCATATTTCCTAATTCTATAGTTTAATTTTTAACAATTTATCATCAATTTGGTGAACTTTTTATGTCAAAGTTAAGCTCATATTTAGGATTTTAAACTAAGCATGTTTTGTATTGAAGTTTGAATTGAGATAAATACAGAATGAATGGGGGATTCGAAATGAAAAGAGGCATTCAAACATTTTTAAGCATTTTCTTTGCTATTCTAATGCTTGTCTTATTCGTCATATTTTTCATAAAAGACGATTCTTATCGCTATCCAATCGCACTAGGTGGCCTCGTTTGTGCACTCGTGCCACTCATATTAGATAAATTTTTTAAAATTCGATTTGCATTTTCGTTTATTCTCTCTTATTTTGCTTTTTTAATAGGGTCCCTATGTCTTGGTTCAATGCTTAGATTTTATAGCTTAGGCTGGTGGGATACGTTTTTACATTTTCTAAGTGGAACACTAGTCGCATTTTTAGCAATTGATTTATTGGGAAAATTGACAACGAAACAGTCTCAAAGCGCAATGTCAGCTGGATTCATTTTTCTATTTGTATTTGCATTCGGAGTATTTTGTGGAGCCTTATGGGAAATTTGGGAATTCAGTAGCGACCAATTTTTTGGAACTAATACCCAAGGCGGTGGTAATTTTGATACGATGACAGATATAATCGCAGACTCAATTGGAGCACTCATTATCGCAATTGGGTTTGCTAGAAGGTCGAGAAAAAATAAGTAGATAGTTTCATTTCATTAAAGAACAGACATAAACTTCATAAAAAGGCCCACAAGATTATTAAATGCTTGTGGGTCTTTATAATATCCTATTCCCTGCTTTTTCTGTCCTTTAAAATGATTTGAATCCTAATCCTACTCTTAATTAGTTACTATTTGGGTCTGTATTATCAAGATAAGTTGAACACTCAGTCTGTGATTACTCTTCATCATCCCACACATTATAAGCCAAATTAAACAATTCACTTTGACTATTATATTTCTCATTTCCAGTACTTTTTACATACTGATATACCCCATTTTCATCTTGCTCACGTGCTTTTGCAGTATCGAAGAGCATCATAAGTAAGATACTCATAATTCGCTTTTTTAGATGATCAGCGAAAATTGGAAAAAAGATTTCAACTCGTTTTTCCATATTACGTGTCATTAAATCAGCAGATGATAAAAAGATTTTCTGCTCCCCATTATGATAAAAATAATAGATTCGACTATGCTCTAAAAATCGCCCAACGATACTAATGACACGAATATTTTCACTCACACCTTTTATTTGAGGACGCAAGCAGCAAGTTCCGCGAACAATTAAGTCAATCTTTACCCCAGCTTTAGATGCTTCATATAGCTTCATAATAATTTGCTTATCAGTTAAAGAATTCATTTTGGCGATGATTCTTCCATTTCCATATTGTTTATGAAAAGCAATTTCCTCATCAATCATTCGAATAAAATCATGACGAATACTATACGGAGCGACAGATAAATGCCTAAAGTCAGGCTTTTCCATAAACCCACTTAAGAAGTTAAAAAAATTTGTAGCATCTACTCCGATTTGTCGATTAGCAGTCATTAGTCCCATATCTGTATAAATTTTTGCTGTTGCATCATTATAGTTGCCAGTGCCCAAGTGGACAAATCGTTCAATTCTTCCATTCTTTTTACGAACAACGAGTGTGATTTTACTATGTGTTTTTAAATGAGTCATTCCATAAATAACATGGCAGCCCTCTTTTTCTAATTCCTTTGCCCAATGTACATTGTTTTCTTCGTCAAAACGAGCTTTTAACTCTACAAGAACAGTTACTTGTTTACCATTTTCTGCTGCACGCTTTAACGCCTCAATTATAGGAGAATCACCACTTACTCGATACAAAGTTTGTTTAATCGCTAAGACGTCAGGATCATTTGCTGCATCTAATACAAAATCTAATACCGGCTCAAATGATTCGTACGGATGATGAAGCAATATATCTTGTTCCAATATTTTTTCAAATATATCCTCATCAGTTTCAAGATCTTGTGGTGGCTGTGGGATTAATGTTTCATATACTAAATGCTCTTTATATTGTTCTAATTCCTTATAAAAACTAAATAAAAAGGTTAAATCTAGTGGACCATCAAGCTTATATACATCCTTACCGTGTACATCAAGCTCATCTAATAAATAGTTTAAAATGTAATCACTCGCGCCAGACTGTCCAATTTCAAGTCGAACCGCCGAACCCCATTTTCGTTTTTTTAACTCTATTTCTATTTCACGAAGTAAGTCCCTCGCACCTTCTTCATGAATCGTCAAATCAGCATTTCTTGTAATTCTAAACTGCGCTACTTCTCGTACGATAAAACCTCGGAACAAAAGATGTATATAAGCAGTAATAGCATCTTCCAATAAAATATAACAATGCTTTTCATCAAGTGTAGGTATTGATATAAATCTTTTTAACAAAGAAGGGACTTGTACAATTGCAAATTTATTGCGCTTTTCTTCCTCCCCTGTCATATCTTCTAAATAAACTGCCAAATTTAAGCTTTTATTTAATAGCATTGGAAATGGTCTATACGCATCGATTGCCATTGGTGTTAATACGGGAAGTACTTGCTCTTCAAAGTAATTTTCTAAATAATCTTTTTGACGATCACTAAGCTCATGATATTTTACTAGATGAACATTCTCCTCTTTTAATTTTGGAATTAATGTTTCTGTAAATGTTTTATATTGTAAATTTACAAGTTCATGACCAACTGTTGAAATTTGTGAAAGTTGCTGTTTTGGTGTTAAACCAGCCTTATTTTCTGGCTTATTAAAACCTGCTTTTACTTGATCCTTTAGGCCAGCAAAACGTACCATAAAAAACTCATCTAAATTCGAACTAAATATTGCCAAAAATTTCAAACGTTCAAGCAAAGGATTATGTACGTCTAAGGCCTCTTCTAAAACACGTTCATTAAAAGCAAGCCAACTTAATTCTCGATTATTATAATATTGTGGATCTGCTAACTCTATTTTTCTACCACTATACTCTTTTGTCGCTATCATCATTTACACCCTTTTTGAACATATTCTAGAAATACGATCTCTTTATTTTTTAATTAATATCTACTCCATAATCCTACAATAATAAAATTTACCCATTATTAACGCCATGTTAATAAATTGTAAATATATGAAAAAATTGTTAATTAATGACAATTTTTAATTAAAATAAAAAAGCACAATCTGATTACTCAGATTTGTGCTTTTCAAAATGGATATATGTTGTTTTATTAAATAGTTTTTCTAATTGCTTTATCTGTTTTTCAGATTCAATTTCTTCAACTGTTGAATCGTCTATACATTTAAGTTGTACGATCAAGTCATCATTGTTTAATTTAAATTCAATATTCTTTACTACTTCTCTTTTCGATGCGTTTAGACTATTAGCAAACTTTAAAAGGATCCCTAAAAAGCGTAGTTTCTTAAGCTCATCCGCTGTAAACCACTCAAGAAACGGTTTAACATATTGCTTAAAGCTATTTTTATTTTTATATGAAGCCATTAAGGCAATTTTTATGCGATCATTATGGCTTAATCCTTCAATTGTACGATTAGATAATAAATAGAAAGTATGCTGACTACTTGATTCTTCGTCTATGTATTGTCCAAGATTATAGACCCGAGTTGCTAGATTTATGTCTAATATATCTCCATACTTTATTTGATATAAATTGTATAAATTTATTTGCTCTACTAATTGGTTTACTAAAACCTTAATATGATTTACGTGATTTATATTTACATCATAATCTTTCTCTAAATCACTAAAACTTTTGTCTAATACATCAGGAAGTAACTTTTCTCCGTTTAATATACACTCTTCCATAAAGATACCATCTCTCAGGCCTTTATTACTGAAAATAAAGCTCTTTGCATTAACAATTGAATAAAGCTCTTTAAAGACCTCAATTGCAGGAAGAATGATATCAGCACGATCTTTTGATAGACCTTCCGTTCTTAAAATATGGTCAAACTCTAATGATGAAAGATGTTTTTTTATGAAGTTTATCTCTTCAAAATTCATCTCATATTGATGTATACCTGTAATCGGGTAATTAACCAAACTTTGATGGATTTGTACTACATTTCGAGCACTTCCCCCAACTGCGACAATCGGAACTTGCTTTTCTCTAAGCCAATCTAAAGATTCAAATTGCTTTTGTATAAATTGAGTAAGTTGCTTCATTTCTTCAGCAGTTGGAATATTGCTTGATATAAAATCCTGCTTTAAAGATAATGCTCCAAATGGAAAACTATGAAAATGGATCATTTCACGATTCTTAAAATAAGTTACCTCTGTGCTACCTCCACCAATATCAATTGTAACTCCCTCTTGTATTGGAGTAGAATTTACAACGGCAAGAAATCCATAAAACGCTTCATCATAACCCGATAAAATTTGTAATGTAAAATCAGTTTTTTCGGCCACTAGTTGAATCAATTCGTCTCGATTAATGGACTGTCTAATCGTTGCAGTCGCTACACATTTAACTTCACTAATTTTATGATGACGAGTGATTTCCTGAAACATCAGAAGTGTTTTAAGTAATATATTCTTTCCTTCAGTATTCAAAACTTCTTGATCATTTAAATATTTACGTAAACGAGCTACCGTTTTAATATTCTCAATTTCTTTTATACGCCCGCTTTTACTTTTTTCATATATAACAAGTCTGATTGTATTTGAACCTATATCAATGATGCCGTATTTCTCTTTCAAACTTCTCATCCTTTATTTAAATATTTAGTAAAATTTCTAGTTCCTCCATTATATCAATAGATAGGCAATAAATAATCCTTTCTTGTTGAATAGGTACTTTTGTCATACTATCAAATAAATTATCTATTCGACTAATTTACCAAGACTCTTTAATATTCAATTTTATTTTAAATTCACACTTGGATTTCAATGGTTATATACTCCTCGAAAGTCACAATAAAAAACCCGATTACTCTTAACGAATAATCAGGCTTTAATTAATAGTTTTCTGATTTTGCCTCAACTATGACATTCTTCATAATCTTGAACATTGGTACCATAATGATGATTCCAATAACAAATAATAATGCTGAAACTTGATAAATAGAGACTAAAGAAAAATGCTCCTTTAAAATCCCTGCCAAGCTCATTGTAATGACCATAGCCCCCATAAATAATGGTGTTAATATACCGTTTACCCTACCTACAAACTTTTCATCAGTATTTTTTAAGATGATTGTATTAATACCAATATGCAATGCAGGCATAAATAATCCGATAAAGAATTCAGCAACTAACGTTAGCCAGAACATCTCAGACCAACCTATTACAAATATTCCAATCGCATTGACCGCCATACCGATTAATAATAAAACATGCGGTGCCAACTTATTAGATATTACCATTATTAGGCCACCACCTATAATCATAGCGGCTCCATTTGCAGCAAATATCCATTGTAAATATTCCTTATCCAATCCTAGTCGCTCAGTTACTAAAAAAATCGCTAATGGATGTATAAGGCCTATACCTAATCCTGCTGCTGCAAATACTCCACCTAAATAAATGAGAATTTTACGAGACCAAACGTATTGGAATCCTGACTTCATCTCTTCCATTAATGATGTTGTATGTTCTGCCTTTTCTTCTTCTTGATCTTTAGGTAACCTTGTTAATACTAGAGCTGACATAAGAAAAGCAATACCTACAATTGCCATCGAGACATGCATTCCAGCTTGTTGAAATACGAACGTACCTAATACTGGGCCTAAAATCATAAAGACTGCCATCATTGTTTGAAATATAGACATACCTGCTTGCATTTGCTCACCTGGTACATGAACTTTAAATAATTTCATATTGGAAGGCTGAGAAAACTGGGACAAGATTGCTGAAACTAATGTAGCAAAAAACACAAACTTCCATGTTCCATATAATAGTGCTAACAAAATAACAAATATCGATACAGCACTTAAAAGATCGCACCAAATCATTGTACGCTTTGGTTTCCAGCGATCGGCAAAAGTTCCACCGATAAAAGAAAATATAAAAATCGGCGCAAATTCAGCAACTGAAATCAGTGATACGGCAGTTGCATCACCATTTGTCTTTTCCACAACAAATAATAATATTGCAAAATTACGAATCCAAATACCAACTTGAATAAACAAACCTGCTGAAAGAATCGTCTGGATAAAAGGATTTTTTAACAAAGAAGCCATTGAAGGATTTGAAGCTGTTGGAGTAGATGTAGACATTTTTTCCCCTCTCTTATTTTTAATTCATTCCGAATTAATCTCAATCAAACACAAGAACTAATGTTCGCGTATTCTTATTTTAACATTAGGATTCTTTAATAATCAATCCTAATTATTACAAATACAAAAATTATCTAACGGATCAATTAAATAGATGATGACACCACTTACATTAAATTTAAACTCATTGAAGAAAGAAAGGAAATTAATATCTGACCAGCAGCCTTACTCATTTTGTATGTATCAATTATTAGTAACCTAATAGATTTCACAGAAACAATTTATTCAACTCATTAATATTGACTTTTTATTGTTACAATTATATTATTACCTCTTTTATACTAAAACTTATCTTCTAACATGCTTTCACCTCTTTTTCTCACCACTCCATAATTTAATAATTTATTTCCTAATTAGACTTTACTTCGATACATTTTCTTAATCTTTTCATACTTGTTTCTAGATAATTAGTAATTAATTTAAGCAATGTACTACTCATTTATCTAGCTTTATTTTGATAGATTTGTGAACGCTTTTTATTGAGGTTTAAATCTTAATAATAATGACCACTTATATTATTAAACATCTTACTAATAAGGGAGGTTATATTTTTTATGAACAACAATAGAAAAAAAGTTTCTCAGTATTTGGAGAATATAGAAGAAAAAAAAAGATTCATAGTTGAAAAGTTTCTCGAAGATAATAAAAACTTTCTATTATTTGTATCATATCTAGAACATCCAGATATAGAAAAACAAAGAATTATAGATTCTTCTTTTAAAAAGTTTTTATTTGAATTTAGAAAGAAAAGTTACTTTAAAAGTCTAATACGCTATAAATCTATAGATTTCGATAAGCGAATAAATAAATTGAATAACAGAAATATATTATCAATAGATAAACCTATAAAACTGGACGTAATAAGTATAAAGAACAATATTATCGTTAATGAAAATCCTAATATCTATAGTAGCTTGGATTCTTTTGAACAAATAGAAAACGATGTCTTAAGAAGTGCAATAAAAACTTTAACACCAAAGCAGCAACAAATTATTAAATTAATATATTTTCATCATTTATCACAAACTGAAGCTGCTAGGATGACAAACTCTTCTCCCCAAAATATCAATAGAATTCATAAAAAAGCTATTGAACAAATTAAGTCTAAATTTAATTCATAAATGTTTGGAGTTGTGCTTTAATGCCTAGTCACGAGGATTTTCAAACTTTATTAGACGATCTCAAATTTTATATTAACAGCCATGTTAGGAAAGTAACTTATGCCAATCAAGAAGATTTAGCGCAGGAAATTAAAATATTAATCTACGAGAAATTTTTAAATATCAATAATATTATCTCTGAACCACCTGGTTTTTTTGAGTTTATAAACGAGCAAAAAATTGACAATGAAAAATAATATAAAGGAGAAAAAGATGCCTGAGATAATACCTAATATTACATTTGTGATTTTCCAATAGTAGTACTTATTTAACTATTATATTGGTTTAAAAAAAGTAGAATTACTAGCACATTTAAAGCAATTAAAGGTAATTATAAACAAAAAGAATTAAGGAGTTAAATTAAATGAAAACTACTAAAACCTCCGAGTTTAGAACTCTATACAAAAAGTTTCAACCAATTTTTTTAAGTTATAACGATATTCAAGACCTATATCATGTATATACAAAGCAACCTCACAATACTAGAGATATAGTAGAAGATTTTGAATCTTTTGGGGAAGAAAGAATCTTACAGATATTATCTGAAACACTCGGAGCAAAATGTAACTTTACAATGTTTCAAGAAATAAATTTATTTAATATTGATGGTATAAAATCAATTTTTTACCATACTCTGAAAGATATAAAAATATATGAGATTTTAAATTTGTTAAAGAAAAAAGGAAAACTAAAATATGTTTTATATGTTTATAATCTTGATTTAAAAAATGGTAATAAGACCGAATTCGAACAAACTATACAAATAGCATATATCTGGTAAGGGTAAGGTATTCATACTAAAAATTTTAGATCCTTATTTAATTAATAAGGTTTTTTTGTTTGTTTACTTTAAAATTAACCTGACTTAAGAAACCCTCAACTATATCTACAACTTCATTATGCGTATTTTTAAATGAACCCAAATCTAGAAACTCTTTTATCTTTCCTCCTGCGGTTACAATCTTTACTAAAATTTTATCTTTTCCATAAATCATTATCGTTGTAACTAATTTACAACCTAAATTAATAGAAAACTTTTCAAGTATAAAAATAACCCCGTCGCTTAGTGCAACTTTTTCGATAATGTTAAAATTTTTAGCTCGAATGCATTCTTCCACATTCTTAAAATTAATATCTTTAAAACAATTAATACTCATAAACTCTTTCTCATATTTCCTCATTATAATACCTCCTATTTATTGTAATTTATATTATTATTTTACTTGATTTTACTAAAGTAATTTAACATCAAAAGTTACAAAAAAATGTCATTGATGTTAATCAATGACATTTTTTACTATTAGATGAATTGTGCAGTTTGTTTTGTTGTATAGCTCCATGCATTACCAGATGCAGAACCTGTAAATGTCTTATAAACCGCAGTTTTTATTCTTAAGTATTTATAGGTTCCACTTTTAAGCTTTGACATATTAGAAGTATATTTTGCATTATCAAGCGCCTTTTTAACACCATCTGCTACCCCTAATAATGTTATTGCAATACCTGCTACTGCATAGATAGCTGCTGCAAAAAATACTCCTATTATCGTTACTACTATACCTGCCCCACCGAGACTTATAGCAGTTACAATATCTTTATAGCCTCCTGAATTTTTTCGAATAAATTCATCATTTAATTGTTTATATGTCTTATCAACATTACTTAAGTTTTTAACAAAAAAAATTTCTCCAGGAACTGGCATTCGAATCTCTCCTATTAATTTAATTTTTTAAAACAAAACATCAAAACCGGTATTTGTGTTTGTATATATAAGTGAAAGATTCAAGGATTTTTTCAACCTATGTGCAATAAATTAAAAAAATTTAAAATTAATCAATAAAAAAAAGAGAAGGTGACGATCCTTCTCTTTTTAACGTGTCTATAATGGATTATGTTTTTTTTGTTAATGCACTTAGTTTTGATTCAATTATTTTCTTAAGTTGTAGAAAGATTTTAATCCTTGGTATACCGCGCTTTCGCCTAACTCGTCTTGAATACGTAATAATTGGTTGTATTTAGCGATACGGTCTGTACGAGAAGCAGAACCTGTTTTAATTTGACCAGCATTTGTAGCAACAGCGATATCAGCGATTGTGCTATCTTCAGTTTCACCAGAACGGTGAGAAACTACTGCTGTGTAACCAGCACGTTTAGCCATTTCGATTGCATCGAAAGTTTCAGTTAATGTACCGATTTGGTTAACTTTGATAAGGATTGAGTTTGCGATACCTTTTTCAATACCTTCAGCTAACTTTTTAGTGTTTGTAACGAATAAATCGTCACCTACTAATTGTACTCGGCTACCTAAACGTTCAGTTAATAATTTGTGACCATCCCAGTCGTTTTCATCTAAACCATCTTCAATTGAAAGGATTGGGAAATCATTGCAAAGTTGCTCGTAGAAATCAACCATTTCAGCTGAAGATACACCAGTGCGTCCTTCACCTGCAAGATCGTATTTACCAGTCTCTTTGTTAAAGAATTCAGAAGAAGCAACGTCCATTCCTAAGAATACTTGCTCTCCAGCTTTATAACCAGATTTATCAATTGCTTCCATGATTACTTCTAAAGCTTCACGGTTTGAACCAAGGTTTGGAGCGAATCCACCTTCGTCACCTACAGCTGTGTTTAAACCTTTATCATGTAATACTGCTTTAAGGTTGTGGAAAATTTCAGTACCCATACGAATTGCTTCTTTAAAGCTTTCAGCACCTACAGGTAAGATCATGAATTCTTGGAAGTCTACGTTATTATCAGCGTGAGAACCACCGTTGATGATGTTCATCATTGGAACTGGTAATTGTTTCGCGTTAAATCCACCAAGGTATTGGTATAATGGTAAACCTAATTCATCAGCTGCTGCACGAGCTACTGCCATAGATACACCTAGGATTGCGTTAGCACCTAATTTACCTTTGTTTTCAGTACCGTCTACTTCAATCATACGACGGTCAATTGAAACTTGATCAGTTACTTCGTATCCAACGATTTCTTCAGCTAAAATATCATTAACGTTAGATACAGCTTTCTCAACACCTTTACCAAGGTAACGAGATTTGTCTCCATCACGTAATTCAACAGCTTCGTATTCACCAGTTGAAGCACCACTTGGTACTAATGCACGGCCAAAGCCGCCATCTTCTGTATAAACTTCTACTTCTACAGTAGGGTTACCACGAGAATCTAATACTTCGCGAGCATAAACATCAATAATCATTGACATAATAAAATCTCTCCTTTTAGTTGCGTTATACGCTTAATTAAAAACTTTTTTATATTAACTGTTCACTTATTTAATAAGTGATTTACCAGTCATTTCTTTTGGTTGTTCTACTTTTAATAAATCAAGAACTGTTGGAGCTAAATCACCTAAAATACCATCTTCACGTAACGTAACACCTTCTTCAGTTACAATAACTGGTACAGGGTTAGTCGTATGAGCTGTCATAGGTTCACCCTCAGGTGTAATTTCTTCATCAGCATTTCCATGGTCAGCAGTAATGATCGCTTTTCCGCCTTTTGCTAGAATTGCATCAACTACTTCTCCTAAACATTCATCAACTGCTTCAATTGCTTTAATTGTCGGCTCAAGTTTTCCTGAATGTCCTACCATATCTGGATTTGCAAAGTTCAAGATGATTACATCATGCTTGTCTGCAGCAATCTCTTTAAGTAATGCATCTTTAACTTCATAAGCACTCATTTCAGGTTGCAGGTCGTATGTTGCAACTTTTGGCGAGTTAATCAAAATACGTTCTTCACCTGGGAACTCTGCTTCACGGCCTCCACTAAAGAAAAATGTAACATGTGGATATTTTTCCGTTTCAGCAATTCGTAATTGATTTAACTTATTTTGAGCAAGTACTTCACCTAATGTGTTATCCAAGTTAGTTGGTTTAAATGCAACATAACCTTGTACTGTTTCACTAAAGTGTGTTAAGCAAACGAAATGAAGATTTTTCGGGAACTTACTTCCACGATCAAAGTCACGGAAATCATCGTTTGTAAATACATTTGAAATTTGTATTGCACGGTCAGGTCGGAAGTTGTAGAAGATAATTGAATCTTCATCACTTATTGTTGCAACTGGAGTTCCATCTTCTTTTACCATTACAGAAGGTAAAACGAATTCATCATGGATACCATTCGCATACGAGTCTTCAATTAATTCATACGGACTTGTATAAGTTGGTCCTTCTCCATATACCATTGCACAATAGCATTTTTCTACGCGATCCCAACGTTTGTCACGGTCCATGGAATAATAACGGCCAGAAATTGTTGCAAATTCTCCGACACCATATTCTTTAAATTTTGCTTCTGTTTGATCGATATATTTTTTAGCTGTAGTTGGACCAACATCTCGTCCATCAAGGAAAGCATGTAAATATACCTTTTTCATACCTTCTTCAGCAGCTAATTTTAATAAAGCAAACATGTGATTAATATGGCTGTGAATACCACCATCAGACAGTAAACCAAAAATATGTAATGCTTTATCTTTTTCTTTTGCACTTTTAATTGCATCGATGAATGTATCATTTTTTTCGAATTCGCCTTCACGAATAGCCTTATTTACACGCGTTAAGCTTTGATAAACAATTCGGCCCGCTCCAATATTCAAATGACCAACTTCAGAATTACCCATTTGTCCTTCAGGTAGCCCTACTGCTTCACCGCTAGCAGTTAATTGCGCATGAGGATATTTATTCCAATATCTATCATAATTTGGTTTCTTCGCTTGTGCAACAGCATTTCCAAATGTTTCATCGCGCAAACCAAATCCATCAAGGATAATTAACGCTACTGGTTGTTTACTCATTACTTAACAGCCTCCAATAATGCAAGGAAAGAAGCTGGTTCTAAACTTGCTCCACCTACTAACGCACCGTCAATATCAGGTTGAGCCATATATTCTTTAATATTTTCAGGTTTTACACTGCCACCATATTGAACACGTACAGATTCTGCAACAGTTTCATCATAAAGACTTGCTACAACATCACGAACAAATTTACATGAATCTTGTGCATCTTTTTCTGTAGCAGATTTTCCTGTTCCAATTGCCCAAATCGGTTCATATGCAATTACTAAATTCTTTACTTGCTCATCTGTAAGACCTGCAAGATCAACTGTTAATTGAGTACGAATAACTTCCTCAAATTTACCGCCTTCACGTTCTTCAAGCGTTTCACCACAGCAAAGTATTGGCGTAAGACCGTGTTCGAAAGCTTTTTTTGTTTTACTATTAATAAACTCATCTGTTTCGCCATAATATTCACGACGCTCAGAATGTCCGATAATCGCATAAGTTACGCCTAAATCTTTAAGTGCTACTGGGCTAATTTCTCCAGTATAAGCACCACTATCTTGATCACTTACATTTTGAGAACCAATTTTTAATTCAGTTCCTTTTGTACCGTATAACATAGGTGCAATAAATAATGCAGGAGCACAAACTGCTGAATCTACTTTATCAGATGATGGAATGCTATTTTTTACTTCTTCAACAAATGTCATCGCTTCGTTAAGCGTCTTATTCATTTTCCAGTTACCTGCGATAATTGGTTTACGCATGAGAAACACCTTCCTACAATTGGTAAGACATAACATCTTACTCTATTTCAATTACTAAATATTGTAAAGCTTTAAGACTTATTTATCGTTTAATACCGCAACTCCAGGAAGCTCTTTACCTTCCATAAATTCTAATGAAGCACCACCACCAGTAGAAATGTGGCTCATTTTATCTGCTAAACCGAATTTTTCAGCAGCAGCAGCTGAGTCTCCACCACCGATAATTGAGTACGCATCAGAATCTGCTAATGCTTGTGCTACTCCTTTAGTACCTTGAGCAAATTTATCGATTTCAAATACACCCATAGGTCCATTCCAAATGACTAATTTAGAGCTATTAATGACATCTGCATAAAGAGCAGTTGTTTTTGGTCCAATATCAAGAGCTTGCCAATCCGCTGGAATACCATCAATATCAACCTGTTGTGTATTAGCATCTTCACCGAATTTGTCAGCAATAATTGCATCAATTGGCATATAAAATTTAACGCCTTTAGCTTCGGCTTTTTGCATAAATTCATTTGCTAAATCAATTTTATCTTCTTCTAAAAGAGATTGACCGATTTCATAGCCTTTAGCTTTTAAGAATGTATAAGCTAGACCTCCACCAATAATTAAGTTATCTACTTTTTCTAATAAGTTTTCAATTACACTAATTTTATCTCGAACTTTCGCTCCACCGATAATAGCTGTAAATGGGCGCTCTGGATTAGAAAGTGCTTTACCTAAAACGCTTATTTCTTTTTCCATTAAGAATCCAGCTACCGCAGGAATAAATTTAGCAATACCAGCAGTTGTAGCATGTGCACGGTGTGCAGCACCAAAAGCATCATTTACATATACATCAGCTAAAGAAGCAAATTCTTTTGCTAGAGCTTCATCATTTTTCTCTTCGCCTGGGTAGAAACGAACGTTTTCTAATAATAAAACATCGCCTTCATTCATTTTGCTAATTGCTTCTTGAACTTTAGGTCCGTATGCTTCATCAGTTTTAATAACGTTTTTACCTAATTTTTCGCTTAAACGTGTAGCAACTGCATTTAAACGCATGTCTTCATTTACTTGTCCTTTTGGACGTCCTAAGTGAGATGCTAAAATAACTTTTGCTCCGTTTTCTATTAAATACTGAATCGTAGGAAGAGCAGCACGAATACGAGTATCATCAGTTACTTCTCCGTTTGCCATCGGTACGTTAAAATCTACACGGCAAAAAACGCGTTTCCCTTTTACATCAATGTCATGTAATGACTTTTTGTTCATAGTAGGTGCCTCCAGTACTGTTTTTATTCATCCATTCAATTTCACTGGTCGATCCGTCTCATACAAAGTCGTATCTATTCTGTGATATTGTCACCGCAATTTTAACAGATTATGTACATCAATTGGAATTTATTTCTAGAGTATTTTTTTATATTGTGTTGGATTAGTGACAAAAGAGGATTTTTATCAAACAAAAGAGGGGAGGAAATTCCCCTCACCCTCATATTAATTTTTATTAAAAATTATAGACCTTTTGAAGCGATGTGAGCTACTAAGTCAACTACACGAGTTGAGTAACCAGTTTCATTATCGTACCAAGAAAGGATTTTAACCATGTTGCCTTCCATAGTCATTGTAGATAATGCATCGATTGTAGAAGAGTTTGTGCAACCGTTATAGTCGATTGATACTAATGGCTCTTCAGAATATCCTAAGATACCTTTTAATTCACCTTCAGAAGCAGCTTTAAATGCAGCATTTACTTCTTCAGCAGTTACTTCAGCGTTTAATTCTACTACTAAGTCAACTAAAGATACGTTAGCAGTTGGTACACGTACAGCACCACCGTTTAATTTACCTTTTAATTGAGGTAATACTAATGAAACTGCTTTAGCAGCACCAGTAGTTGTTGGAATCATGCTCATTGCAGCAGCACGTGCACGACGTAAATCTTTGTGTGGTAAATCTAGAATTTGTTGGTCATTTGTGTATGAGTGAACAGTTGTCATCATACCACGTTTGATACCGAATTTTTCGTCTAATACTTTAGCAAATGGAGCTAAACAGTTAGTTGTACAAGAAGCATTAGAAATTACATTGTGGCTAGCTGCATCGTATTTGTCATCATTTACACCCATTACGATCGTGATATCTTCATTAGAAGCTGGTGCAGAGATGATTACTTTTTTAACTGATCCACCTAAGTGTTTTTCAGCGTCTTTTTTATCTGTGAAACGACCAGTAGATTCTACTACAACTTCTACTCCATAATCGCTCCAAGGTAAAACTGCTGGGTCACGCTCAGCAATTACTTTAATTTCGCTTCCGTTAACAACGATTGAATCGCCATTTACTGCTACATCAGCGTTTACTGAACCGTGTACTGAATCATATTTTAATAAGTGAGCTAAAGTTTTAGCATCTGTTAAGTCATTGATTGCTACAACCTCTACGTTTGGGTTGTTTAAAGCTGCGCGGAAAACCATACGTCCGATACGTCCAAATCCATTAATACCAATTTTAGTTGCCATTTTTAATTTCCTCCTTTTAATAGGTAGAATCTCTTTTTATTTTAAAGGGAACATCCTTTAATTAACTCTTTTGCTGCTCCTTCGTCTGTGACGAGGATGTTTACATGACCTTTCTTTAAGAAAGAAGCCATTGCTTTAGCTTTAGAAGATCCTCCAGATACTGCAAGTACATATGGTATATTCTCCAATTCATTCAGTTGTAAACCAATTGTTCTTACTCTGTAAACAACTTCACCATTCTCATTAAAGTAATATCCAAATGCCTCTCCTACAGCTCTAGATTCAGTTAAGATTTCTAACTGTTCTGATGAAGACTGTCTTCGCTTAGCCATCGTAAATGCATCTCCAATGCCGTGTACAACAATTGAAGAAGATCGAATTAAATTTAGAACCTCTTTTACTCTTGGTTCTTCCATCATAGTGAGATAAGCTTCTTCACTAAGTTCATCTGGTAAATGTAGTAAACGGTAATTACCTTTTGCCATTTCAGCCATTTTTGCACAAATTGTATTTGCTTGATTTCTTACTTCTTCGCCTAAGCCGCCTCGCGCTGGCACAAATAAGGTATTTAATTCTTTAGAGTCATCATTCATCATTTCAGCTACGGCAGCTAGAGTGGAACCACCAGTAACAGCAACAATATTATTTGTTTCTAGCCTTTGGTTTATACAACCTACAGCCGCTCGACCCATCTCCTTTTTTACCCAGTCCAGCTCGTCACTATCGCCTGAAACAACAATCACTTCCTTAAGATTAAATGTTTCCTTAAGCAAGTCTTCGATATTTTTCAGACCGAATAGTTCACGCATTGGTTCTTCTAGGTCTAGAAGTAAGCTTAGTCCTTCATCCGTTAATGTCATGCCCGAAGATGCAACATTAATCAGTCTTTGCTCTTTTAATAAAGCAACTTCTGATCTAAGTACTCTTTCTGTTAAACCTACACTTGCAGACAAATTTCTACGACCGATTGGCTGCATAATTCGTATATATTGTAGGATTTGAAATCTTTTTTGGATAACGGGTATTAGATCAGGTAATAATTTTTGTTGTAGCTTTAAAACTTGGTTCATTTTCATCTCCTCTTTCACAGAGTATTCACTCGGGTCTAAATGTGTCCCACTATGACATATTATGTCCCACTTGTTATAAAAAAATTACAGCGTTTTTCAACGTTGTTTTTTTGAACAAGATTTACTCCAGAAGTGAAATAACCCTGCTACATTTACATTGTAACAGGGTCAATCATTTCTTTCAACTGATAACTACCCATTTATTGCATTTAATATGTCAATTTTATGAATTCTACCGTATGCAACAGTTTCCCCATTCATTTGAATGACTGGAATTATTAGTTGATATTCCTCTAATAATGCATCATCAGAATAAATATCAATTTCATTTACTTCGATTTCATAATCTGATTGGAGCAAATGAATTGCCTCTTTTGCCTCTTCACACAATCCACATTTCTCTTTTGTAAATAAAGTTAACTTAATCGACATCTAATTCTCCTTTTTAACTAAAGCGCTTTCGTTTTGATGAACCAGGAATTCTAAGTATGTCTCTATATTTAGCTACAGTTCTTCTAGAGATTTCCACTCCATGTTTTTCAGCTAATAATTCAACTAGCTTTTGATCTGAAAATGGTTTTTCTTTGTTTTCTTCATCAACTAGCTGCTTAATGAAAACCTGTACACTCGTTGATGCAAGCTCCTCACCATCTACACTTACACCTTGATGGAAGAATTTCTTCATTTCAAACAAACCAAACGGTGTCTGGACATATTTGTTTTTACAAGTACGGCTTATTGTTGACTCGTGTAATGAAAGTTCTTCCGCTATCTCTTTTAAAGTAAGAGTTTTTAAATTTGCAGGACCTTTTTCAAAAAAAGCAATTTGCTTTCGAAGAATACAATTCATTACTGATAACATCGTTGATTTTCGTTCTTCCAAACTTTTCATTAACCAGTTAACTTGAGTATTTTTATCCTTTAAATAAACTGATACTTCTTTCTCATGTTGACCATTTAAAATTGAAGAATATTCATTAAGTACTTTTAAACGTGGCATAATTTTATCATTAATAAGTACAACAAATTCTCCGCCTATTTTTTCGACTGTTAAATCAGGTGCTACATAATTTACCTGGTCTTGGAAATAATTTAAACCTGGTCTTGGCTGAAGGGTTAAAATTAAGTCAATTTCCCTTTGTAAATCAGGCAAGCTAATCTTAAGTTTCTTCGCTATTTCTTTCCAGTTTTTATTAACAAATAGATCAAAATAATCTTTAATGACCTGTTTTGCAATAGTTGTGTCAACTTCAAGGCCATTTAGTTGAATCAATAAGCACTCTTTAACAGATCTTGCTCCAACTCCTGAGGGTTCAAAACGTTGAAGTATTTCAATGCAGATTTGTAACTGAACGAGAGAAATATTTAAATCATGTATAAGCTCTTCATCTGATTCCATCAAAAATCCATTTTTATCTAGGTTATAAATCAAATATTTAATAATTTTATATTCCTCATTATCAATTTTCAACTCATTTAACTGACTAACAAGTTCTTCTTGTAAAGTTTCTGTTCTTCGAGTATATAACTCCATTCCTTGTCCGTTGGAAGTAGTTTGTTGTTTGATTTTTGAAGAAGTGTAATCGTTATAAGGAGTTTCGACTTCAATTAAGGGATTTTCTAATGATTGCTCAAATAAAAAATCAGTAAGTTCTTGGGCATTAAATTGAAGCATTGTAATGGCTTGTCGTAGTTCCTGAGTCATTGCAAGTTTCAATGATTGTTTTTGCATTAAATTCATTTCCATACTACTTCACTCCCTTATTACTATTTTACTCGATATTTAACTTTTTCATAGTACTTGACGAATTGTTATACTAATTTAAATATAGTGAAAACGTTTACTTTTTCCTGTATAGTAAAAGTATACAACTCTTTATGATGGGTGGGCCATTATGAACAGAAAAAATCAGATTTATGAAGTTTTTCTTCAAAGTAAGGAGCAAGGTTTTACCGCTAATGAGATTGCTCAAAACCTTGGTTTAGATAGGGCAAACGTTAGCAGTGATTTAAATAAATTAGTTAAAGAAGAATTATTAATTAAAACAAATTCTAGACCGGTCGTATTTAAACTACTATCTCATACTTTACAACAATCGAATAAATCTCAAATTAAGATAGCAAGTTCGGAGTATAAATATGAATATTTTTACGATGAAAATATTAGTTTAAGACCTGCCATTGAAAAAGCAAGATCAGCTATTCTCTATCCACCAAATGGTATGCATACATTAATACTCGGTGAGACTGGTGTTGGTAAATCTGCTTTTGCTAAAAGAATGCATGATTACGCAATTCGTTCGAATGTTTTAGAAAAGGATTCTCCATTCATTATTTTTAATTGCGCAGACTACGCTAATAATCCTCAACTATTATTAGGTCAGCTATTCGGTGTACGAAAAGGCGCTTATACAGGTGCAACGGAACAAAAAGGTCTACTTGAGAAAGCAAATAACGGAATATTATTTTTAGATGAGGTTCATCGACTTACTCCTGAAGGTCAAGAAATGTTATTTACGTTCATTGATTATAAGTTGTATAGAAGACTAGGAGAGACAGAAAACGAACGAACATCGAATGTTTTAATCATTTCAGCAACAACAGAGGATCCCGAGTCTACTTTATTATCTACGTTTACACGCCGAATCCCTATGGTCATTACATTACCAGCTCTTCGTGATCGAACATACGAAGAGAGATTAACACTGATTAAACGATTTTTCACGGAAGAAAGTGTTCGTCTAGGAAAAGAAATTGTTGTAAGTGCAAATACTATTCGCTCTTTTCTATTTTATCCGTGTCAAAACAATATCGGACAACTTAAAGCCGATATTCAATTAGCTTGTGCAAAGGCTTACGCAGATTTTATTACACATAAACATGACAAAATACGTATTTATAGTACTGATTTGAACTGGTATGTGAAGGAAGGCTTATTCATTGAAAAAAAAGTGAAGCATGCAGTCACACTATTAAACGAGCATTTCGAGTTTTCACCAACAAAGGGTATAACTAGTAACCAACAATTGGATCATTCTGCAGATACAATTTATGACCGAATTGATACGAAATATGAAGAACTTAAACAACGTGGCGTTGCTCAGGACGAGTTATCCTTACTAATGGAAAACGATATCGAAAGCTATTTTACGCATTATTTAACTTCTATTAATCGTAAACTATCTAGTAAAGAAAATGTCCAAAAAATAATCAAGCCTGAAATCGTTACGCTAAGTGAAAAAGTACTAAAACTAGCAGAAGAAAAATTAAGTAAGAGATTTAATGAAAAAATACTTGTTGCTCTTAGCCTACATATACAAACGCTATTACAACGTATACAGTCAAACAAGAAAATTTATCATCCAAATATTACGCAAATCCGTGATCAATATAAGCATGAGTTTTCCGTTTCAATTGAATGTGTAAAAATGATTGAAGATTTTTCAAATGTTTCAATCCCATTTGATGAAGTAGCATTTATAACGATGTTTTTTGTATATGGAAACGAAGATTATAAAGTGCCTAGTTCAAATGTGAAAGTAATAGTTTTAGCTCACGGTAATGGTATTGCTAGAGAGATGGCAAATGTAACAAATGAGCTTCTAGAAAACGAGGAAGTTATCGGAATTGATATGCCATTAAGTGAGCCACCACAAGATTTTTTAATTCGCGTAAAAGATTATATTAAATCATTAGGCAAATTAAATGGAATTCTACTTTGCATCGATATGGGGTCACTATCTTATATCGGTGACATAATTGAAGCCGAATTTTCAATTCCTGTACGAGTGATTCAAATGGTAAGTACCGCACATGTAATCGAAGCTTCTAGAAAAGCAACACTAGGATATAATTTAGACGAGCTTTATCAGGACGTGCGAAACTTAACTACTTTCTTCATCAATTCTCATTCTAATAAAACGAAACAACCTGAATTTAATCGTTCTGTCATTTTAACTGCATGTCTGACTGGTCAGGGAAGTGCAAT
Source organism: Bacillus sp. FJAT-25509 (assembly GCF_001420605.1). Lineage (GTDB taxonomy): Bacteria > Bacillota > Bacilli > Bacillales > Bacillaceae_G > Gottfriedia. The sequence goes on along the minus strand of NZ_LJIZ01000013.1, from coordinate 352,078 downwards.
AGCCATTAAAAATATACTAGCGAATAACTTGGTCTATGATAAAGAGATGCTAGAAATCGTGCCAATTAGCCTTTTAAATAAAAACGAATTACAAAAAATGTTAAATGATATATCTAAAGAACGAAGTATCGTTTGTATTGTTTCGAATTTTGATATAAATGTTCCATTTAATATGTTCCACTTACAGGATGTATTAAATATGAAGGCTACAAAAAAAATACAAGAATTAATTACTTATGAAGAAACGTACTTAAAAATGGCTGAAACATTACAAGATACGATTTCTTTAAAGGATGCTAAAAAAGTAATTAGTGTGATTAGGCGTGCTTTAAATGATATACAAGCTCAGACTAATAAATTTTTCAAGAATGAAGATTTAATGGGAATTGTGATTCATATGAGCTGTATGATTGATCGGATTCAAAACGCTCAACCTCTAATCCCATTTAAAGATAAAGAAGATAAAATAAATAGTGACTATATGCTATATTTAAAAATTAAAAAAATACTGCAGCAAATTGAGGATGCTTGTGACATTATCATACCTGATGATGAAATATGTTACTTAATGGAATTTTATTCTAGACATGATGAAGACAGCATCAAAAGTATAGTAGAAGACATTTATATTAATAATTGAATTGAGTCAAAAAAGCCAGTTACTTCCAAGCGAAGAAACTGGCTTTTTACATTCTATTTTAATATTTTACTAACTCTACTCCCTTTGGAAGTTTGGCGTTCGTTAAGATATCTAGTTCTGTTAATCTTTCAAAGCCATAAGAAGTACCATTTTTCAAATGATTATCTACTAATGCAGGATGTACCATAACTTCTACCGACTCTATACCGTTAGTTATTCTTTCTTCTATTGTCTCAAAATAGTTTGCTGGAATGTCACTTCCATAAAAATCGGTTAATAATTGATCTGTAAAAGGGGTGATCCCGTCTATTTTACTTTTTGGAGAAATACGGACTGGAAGATCATACTTTTTAGATAGTTTTGCAATAACTGGGTGTAGGATTGGAATCATATGCACATGGTGATGACTATCTAGATGTGTAGGCTTCAAACCAAAGGAAAGGAACTTTTGAATTTGCGCATCCCATTCCTTTTCAACTTCTTCTACATTAGCAACCGGATTGTCATACCAATAACTATTTTTAAGGAAAGCACCATTTTGATCTACGATTGTTTGTAAATCTGTTAATAATGGTTTACCCGCTGTTAATACAAGATGTACTCCTAGTCCTAATGAAGGATGTAATTTCGCTAGTTCGATCCCGTGCTCCACAGCATACATATTCATCATCATAGTCGCTGAGTTCACTATTCCATTCAGATGCGTTTCAATAATGCCATAATTTACACCCTTTGAATAGCCGAAATCATCTGCATTCACAATAAGCTTCGTCATCATTCATTCCCCTTTTTCATTTTTGTATGTTAAAAAGGGACGCACTCATTCATTCGAGCTACATCCCTCTTTTTAATCGTTAATTTGCTGCTACTTTTTCATTTTTGAAGAATTGAGGTAAATGCTCTTTGTGAGCTTCTAACATTTCATCTAGAATTTGTTTTGCTAAATTATCAGATCCAACTAATGGGTTAATACACATAGCAAGTAATGCTGTTTTATAATCACCAGTTACTCCAGCTTCCGCAGCAACACGTTCGAATGATTTAATTTGTTGAACTAAACCGCGTACCGCAACTGGCAAGTCACCCATCGTAAGTGGTTTTGGACCGTCTTTTGTAATAACGGCACTTACTTCAACAGCACAATCATCAGGAATTGATGCAATAGCTCCATTATTCATTGTGTTAACAGGTTGGATATCACCTTTATTGTTATATAATGACGAAATTAATCGGCATGCAGCATCACTATAATAAGCCCCGCCGCGTTTTTCTAATTGTGGTGGCTTAATATTTAAATTAGGATCTTTATATAATTCGAATAATGATTCTTCTAATTTTTTTACAACCTCAGCACGCGTACCATCTTTTTTCGCCGCTTCAAGCTCTTCCTCTAACATTACTTTCGTTTGATAGTAGTAGCGATGATACGGACATGGAATCGCTCCAAGTGCTTCAATAAAATCAGGATTCCAATCCATTGCCTTAATATTTTGCATCGTCATACTTTCAGCAGGGCGTGCAAACTCACTTACAACACGACTTGTTACATCTTCACCATCTAATAATACTTTTGTTCCATAAACCATATGATTTAATCCCATAAAATCAATATGCACACGCTCAGATTCTACCCCAAGACCTTTTGCAATGTTCATGTGAATATGAATTGGTACATTACATAAACCAACTACTTTACGGAAATTTGTATATCTTAAAATCGCTTCTGTTAAAATACCTGTAGGATTCGTAAAGTTTACTAGCCAAGCATTTGGACATAGCTCCTCAATATCCTTAACGATATCTAAAATAACTGGAATTGTACGAAGTGCTTTAAACAATCCACCAGGACCATTTGTTTCTTGGCCAATCACCCCATATTTTAAAGGAATACGCTCATCCTTCATACGCGCTTCAAGTAAACCTACACGAAATTGTGTCGTAACAAAGTCAGCATCTTTAAGAGCAGCACGTCGATCAAGGGTTAAATGAATTTCCATTGGTACCCCTGCTTTTTCTACCATTCTTTTCGCAAGATTTCCAACAATTTCAAGTTTCTCTCTACCTTCTTCAATGTCCACTAGCCATAACTCTCTTACAGGTAGTTCATCATAACGTTTAATAAATCCTTCTACTAATTCTGGAGTATAACTTGAACCGCCACCAATTGTTGCAATTTTAATACCGTTTCTCATTTTCTTCACTCCTTCTATATGATAGTAGAAAAGTAGTCCGGTCATTCTAGGAAACTACTTTTCTAGTTTCTCTTATTTATTTAATTTTTCATGTAGGAAAATTATTTCTGTTACTAAATCTCTCATCGTTAATGCATTCATTAAATGATCTTGAGCATGAATTAATAAGATACTTAATGTGACATTCTCTCCACGTGCTTCACCTTGAATTAAAGAAGTCTGTGCATGGTGCGCATGATTTAATTCTACTTTTGCCTCTTCAATCTTACTATTTGCTTCTTCTAAATTACCCGCTCTAGCAGCTTGCATAGCTTCCATTAGTGAGCTTTTTGCGTTTCCTGCGTGTAAGATTAATTGGAATGCTGTTTGCTCGATTGTCGTTACAGTACTCATTTCGTATCCTCCTCAAACTGCATTACATAGCAGCACTTTGATTATTTGCTGCTTCTTTCATTTTTTTAGATTCCATTCGTCTTTGTAGTGCAACGAAAGGTAAATAAATAACCACAGAGATAACTAAGTTAAATGCCGCTAAGGCTGCACCTGTCCAATGTCCCCCTGTAATTAACCACCCACCTAAAATTGGTGGAGTTACCCATGGAATATTCGTAGTTACTGGGTGAACCATACCTAAAGAAATCGCTGAATATGAAATAATTGTTAAGATAATTGGTGTACCAATGAATGGAACTAACCACATTGGATTTAACACGATTGGTAATCCGAAAAGAACTGGTTCATTAATTTGGAATAAACCTGGTGCCCCACCTAATCCAATCATTTGTTTATTACGTTTTCGATTAATTAATATCATTGAAATGATTAACCCTAATGTAGCACCTGATCCACCTAAGAATACAAATGCATCAAAGAACTGGCCTGCCATTACATTGTATTCACTCCACTTTGTAACACCTTTTGCTGCTAAATCAATATTTTCATTTCCTAAAGCTGTAAATAATGGTGTCGTAATTCCACCTAGTATGTTTGGTCCATGTAAGCCAAGCATCCAGAAGAAATGAATAAAGAATGCAATACCGATTGCAAACGGTAAAGAGTCTGCAGCATTCGTTAATGGCTTAACAAGTACTGAGCTTAACCAATCATTAAAATATACTCCATCCGATAAATATAATCTGAATAACAATCCAACAATCGCGATCACCAAGATTGTTAGCATACCTGGCAATAGCTTCGCAAATGCTTTTGATACTGCTGGTGGTACACCATCTGGTAATTTAATAACTAATTGCTTTACTCTTGATAAGCGAACAAAAATTTCTGTTGCGATAATTGCAACGATTATTCCAGTAAAAAGTGCAGTTGAATTAGTATAAGTAGAGTTCACTAATCCCCAAACACTACCAGTTGCTGTTTTTCCATTTTCTAATGTAACCGTTACTGTATTTAATGATTGTGGCACTAGTACAAAATATGACGCTAATGCGACAAGCATTGCTTCAAATCCTTCATCACCATAAGAACGTGCCAATTTATAAGCAATCCCTACAACTGCGAATACAGTCATAAATGCGAAAGTACCCCACCAAATGTCTCCACCTAATGTCTTCCAGTCCACTCCAAAAAGAGCTTCCATCATCTTGTCGTAACCTTTGATTGCTCCACCTAAATTATTGAATAAAACTGCAAACGAACCGACCATTGTAATAGCAATCATACCGATTAACGCATCGCGTATTGCTAATAAATGACGTTGGTTACCGAACTTTGCTGCAGCTGGCATTATGTATCTATCTACAAAATTCATCATTTTTTAAGACTCCCTTTTGTTTAAAAGTTATGCTACGATCATGACTATTTTTTTAAACTAAGTGCTAATTCTAAAACAGCTTCACCATTCATTAGTCCATAATGTACTGGATTGATTACATCAACTGGTATCCCTTTTGGCTCGGCAACTTTTTTCATTTCAGAAGCTAAATAACGAACTTGTGGTCCTAATAAAAGAACATCTGCTTTATCTAAGTTTTCTTTTGCAGCATCACCTGAAACCGCCCAAATCTTTACTTCAATCCCTTTTGCTTTTGCTGCATCCTCCATTTTAGTTACTAGTAAACTAGTAGACATTCCTGCTGAACAAGCTAATAAAATATTCATCGTTATTCCTCCAATATTAAATATAGTGTAGCGCTTACAAATTTGTTTAAAAGTAAAAAACAAGATTCTTAAGCAACTGCAAATTAATTTATTTTGTACACTCTTTATATTGCAAATGGCGTGCCAACTTTTTCTGACTTATAAAAAAATATATAATTTAATTATAGAAACCTTGCCCTATAAGGATTCATAGACATGAAATCTTTTTTCTTTGCTTTAATAGGAAAGTAACTTAAAACGTCTAGTGTGTTAAAGATTGTTCGTAAATCTTCTTAAATTGTTTTAGTGTGTTATTACTCTGTTAGTGTGTCGTGATTTATATACACTATCATGTAGTGTTTTAAAACACTTTCACGATTTTCACTTAAATTATACATTTTGTTCTAGTAATCTATGAAAAAAAGTGATGTAGAATTAGTCTACATCACTTTTTTATCAAGTATTAAAGTGAAATCTTTTCATGCAAGTAAATAATTTCCTCTACTAAATCTCTTGTTGTTAGAGTGTTCATTAAATGATCCTGTGCATGTACTAAAAGAATATTAATTTTGTATTGTTGCCCTCCTGCTTCACTTTGTATAAGTGAAGTTTGTGAATGATGAGCCAGCCTAAGTTCCGCATTCGCTTCGTTTACTTTCCCACGAGCTTCCTCGAACTCTCCATCACGAGCTTTATACATTGCTTCCATTAATAAACTCTTAGCATTACCAGAATGCAATATTAGCTGAAATGCAATTTGTTCATTATTTGTGTCGGTAGGCATTTGCACTCTTCTCCTTCACATTCTATTATACATTTAATGAATTACTACTTGTCGTTTCTGTTGACTTTCTAGCTTCCATTCTTTCAGCTACTACAACGAATGGTAAGTAAATAACAATTGAAATCACTACGTTAACAAGCGCTAATACTGCACCGCTCCAATGACCACCAGTTGCTAAATAGCCACCTATAACTGGTGGAGTTACCCAAGGGATTGTAGAAACAACCGGGAAAACAATATGCGATTGAACAGCTAAATAAGAAATAATCGTTAAAATAATTGGAGTACAGATAAATGGGATTAACCATACTGGGTTTAACACAATTGGTAAACCGAAAATAATCGGTTCATTAATATTAAATAATCCTGGTGGTGTTCCTAAAGCAATCATCTGTTTATGACGTTTACGGTTAACTAAGAACATCGCAATTAGTAAACCGATTGTAGTACCTGATCCACCCATATATACGAATGCATCTAAGAATGGACCTGCTAACACAGAATACTTATCTAAATCTGTCACACCTTTAGCATATAAATCGATGTTATGGTTACCTAGAGTTGTTAATAAAGGAGTTGTAATACCTCCTAAAATATTTGGACCATGTAATCCAATCGCCCAGAAAAAATGTACAAAGAATGCAATCGCAACTGCAAATCCTAATGAATCTGCTGCATCAGTTAATGGTTTTACAAGAACCGAATTTAACCAATCATTAAAGAATACGCCATCCGAAATGTATAATCTAAACAATAAGCCAACTAATGCAACGATAAAAATTGTTAACATACCTGGTAATAACTTCGCAAATGCTTTTGATACTGCTGGCGGAACGCCGTCTGGTAATTTAATAACTAATTGTTTCACTCTAGCTAAGCGTACAAAAATTTCAGTTGCAATAATCGCAACAATAATTCCTGTAAATAAAGCTGTTGAGTTTAATGAATTCCAACTAATAAATCCCCAAGTTCCACCTGTAGCTGTCTTTCCACCATTTAACGTAACAGATACTGCAGCTAATGATTGTGGAACAAGAACAAAATAACAAGCTAATGCAACAAGCATCGCTTCAAAACCTTCATCACCATAAGAACGCGCTAATCTATGTGCGATCCCAACTACGGCAAATACGGTCATAAATGCAAATGTTCCCCACCAAATATCACTACCTAGTGTTTTCCAGTTTGCACCAAAGACTGTTTCCATCATTTTATCGTAGCCATGGATTGCGCCACCTAAGTTATTAATAAGTACAGCAAAAGCTCCAATCATCGTAATGGCAATCATACCAATTAACGCATCACGGATCGCTAACAAATGACGTTGATTACCAAACTTCGCTGCAGCAGGCATTATATACTTCTCAGCAAAACGCATCATTTTAATGCACCTTCTTTTCTCTCTAGATTTTTAATTCCCCGTTTTATTTTTTCAAATTTAAAGCCATTTCTAAAACAGCTTCCCCATTCATCAATCCATAATGTACTGGATTAATCGTATCTACTGGTATTCCTTTAGGTTCAGCCAGCTTCTTCATTTCTGAAGCTAGATAACGAACCTGTGGACCAAGTAGTAATACATCCGCTTTGGCTAAATTTTCTTTTGCCTCATCACCAGCAACAGCCCATATTGTTGCCTGAATTCCTTTTGCCTTAGCTACTTGTTCCATTTTTGTAACTAGTAGACTAGTCGACATTCCTGCAGAACATACCAATAAGATATTCATCCTACACCTCCTCAATTTTCCTCATCGATGAAACGCTTACATTTTTACAAATAATGACAAAAGAATTACGCGTTACAAGGACAAGTTGTGAATCAATTTAAATATTGCAAAATCTGTGCCAATATTCTAAAAAATCTATTTATTTGAAGGCTCAACAAAAAAAACCTTGAAGATCCAAGGTTTTCAAAACATAATATTTTTCCTAAAATAATAGTGTTTTATAAGTGTGTAATCATAATCAGTACTGTGTTTAAAAATTACACAGTAGTGTGTTGCGAAATACCCAATATAGGATATCTTCTAAGCTGAAGTGTGTCATTCAATAACACATTAACATTAATCTTCAACTGTTAAATGGGTTTTACAAAATTTGAATACTTCTTTTTCTTCATCTTCTTCCAAATCAAAATCTAAATACTGATTTGATTCAGCTTCATACAAGTCATATTTAATTAATTTCGACTCGTCACCATTTACTCCGAAAAGCGCTTTTATGTATATACCTTTTTCATTATATAATTCATCATCCTCTGGTACATTGATATAAAGAATAAACTCATATCGATCACCTTCAATGATACCAAATGGATCTTTTATTTCTTCTACAGTGTATTCTGTAATCGTTAACACAAAAACATTCCCTTCAATTATAATATGTACTATTATACACAAAGAAATGAACAAAAAGAAAGACGCCTGCCGCAGCAGACGTCTTGATGCGTTTGAGGCGAGAGACCGGGCGGCCACATCCGCGCGTTTAGCTTGCGCATATCTCTCGTCTTACTCAAATTAGCTCATCGCAAAGAGTAATATAACATATATTTAGAAAAAGGGAAAGAGGAAAAAAATAGAAGTAGCAAAAGAACCGATTAATTTTATAAAAATAAAATCACTCGGCTCTTTTTATAGTAAATTTAAAATGATTTTAAGCATTCTCTAGTTTAAAAACAGAATTTAATGATTTTTAGATCGATGCAGTATTTTTTCTTTTTAGATGTTGAGTACAATTTATAAGTTTCATTAAACTTTAGTTCTCTTTCCATTTCTTCTTTATTAAACCTTGCCATTTCCTCAAGAATCCAAGAATTCATTTCCATATGAATGACCTCCTTTTATTTACTTTAAATATATGAATTTAAGTAAAGGGAACCCATTCTTCATTGGATGGAGTTTTAGTACATCTTTAGTTGTAGGGAAAGGATAGGATTTAGGGCTGAGATTATGTGTTTAACTGAGGAAAAATAAAAACCGAGTGATAGATCTGTAAATTTACAGATTTTATCACTCGGTTTATTCTTTAAGCGCGCTCGACAGGATTCGAACCTGCGACACACGGTACCGGAAACCGATGCTCTATCCAACTGAGCTACGAACGCATGATATTTAAAAGTAAAATATGTATATTGTTTTTGTCGCTCCAATCTAAGTAGATAATTGCAAGGTGTGGCTCGATTGGTGCGCTGATATTTCGCTATGTAGCTTATTCGTAAGTTTATAAGAAAATCTTATATTTTATTATATCGTTAGAATGTTCTGACCGCAATGATTTAGGTTTCTTTTTGATTAGGAAAAAGAAGAAGATGCACTTTGGAATGGTTTGTGTGTGTTTTCTTCTATAAATTTTGATTTATACGTTTTTCTTTTTTGATTTGATGACTTGTTGGTACCGGTAAATGCCTTGAAACTCATCATCCTCTAAATACAGTGGACACCCTGAGATTATATTTAATTCTAATAAACTTTATTAATTGTTTTTTCAGAGGTTAAAAAATTTAGAACAAAGTTTAGATTAATAATTCCAAATGATTAGTTTATAAGTTCTTGTTTGATCTTAATTAAGATACTATTATTTTACGCTAAGTAAAGGATATTAAAGTAGCTTTTTATCGTAAACTTTTTTCGTTGGAAAAGTTGATTGGAACGGAGGGGTGCTCGACTCCTATGGGATAAGCGGGAAGGCTGAGACCCCGCAGGCTTACCGAGGAGGCTCAGGTCTCGCCCCATGGAAAGCGAGCACCCCGTAGTGGAAATCAACATCACTCTACTCCTTTTACGAAAATTAGTAATTTAACATGGCCCTGTTTTCAAACAAGAATATACTCGAATCATTAAGTTATTAGTTTTTTAACTAATCAAAAGAAAAACTACATAAAGTTACGTTTAATAATAGGAAAAGTCGTTAATGATGTTGAAGTATTAGATAAATAGATATGTTATAAAAGGTCAATATTTTTTAGTTAAAATAATACATTAAATATAGCATCTCTTTTATTTGACCTTTTCTGACCTTAAAGGTATTATTGTATTAATCATTCATTTGTTTTAAACAAGGAGGAGAAAAAATGAATTTAATTCCTACAGTTATTGAACAAACAAGTCGTGGTGAGCGTGCGTATGATATATACTCTCGTCTATTAAAAGACCGCATCATCATGTTAGGTAGCGCAATCGATGATAACGTAGCTAACTCAATCGTTTCACAACTTTTATTTTTAGCAGCAGAAGATCCAGATAAGGATATTTCATTATACATAAATAGTCCAGGAGGAAGTATTACTGCTGGTATGGCTATTTATGATACGATGAACTTCATTAAGCCTCAAGTATCTACAATTTGTATTGGTATGGCGGCTTCAATGGGTGCTTTCTTATTATCTGCTGGGGAAAAAGGTAAGAGATATGCTCTTCCAAATGCAGAAGTTATGATTCACCAACCATTAGGTGGTGCTCAAGGTCAAGCTACCGAAATCGAAATTGCAGCTAAGCGAATCTTGTTCTTACGTGATAAATTAAACAAAATTCTTGCAGATCGTACTGGTCAACCATTAGATACGATCGAGCGTGATACAGAGCGTGATAACTTTATGACTGCAGACCGTGCATTAGAATACGGATTAATTGATAAAGTAATTTCTAATACTGCAGCTATTAAATAATAATAAAAAACTAGCCGTAATTTTTCGGCTAGTTTTTTTATTAGAAAAAAAAGTTGGACATCCAACTTGTGAATGTCCAATTACATTAAATTTCTTCCCCAATAAAGTCCATTACTGCTTCCATCGCTTCAACTTCATCGTCGCCAGAAATAGTAATTACTATTTCTTCTCCATGAGGTACAGCTAGACTCATAACACCCATAATACTCTTAACGTTTACTTGTTTACCTTTGTAAGCTAATAATACTTCTGAACGAAATCTCGTAGCAACTTGAACAAATTGCGCTGCTGGACGAGCCTGTATTCCTGTTTCTAATAGTACTCTCCCTTTTTTCTCAATCATTTTTTCTTCCCTCTTAACTTTTATTTTATTTTTATTGATTCTCCCGCTCTTAATTTATCAGCTATTTCATCAATTTTACGTAGTCGATGATTGATTCCTGATTTACTAATTGCACCGCTAGATACCATTTCACCTAACTCTTTTAATGTTACATCCTCATACGCTACTCGAAGTTCTGCAATTTCACGTAGCTTTGGTGGTAATATATCTAAACCAACAGAGTTTTGGATATAACGTATATTTTCAATTTGCCTGAAGGCTGCACTGATCGTTTTATTTAAGTTCGCAGTTTCACAATTTACTAGACGATTAACACTGTTTCTCATATCTCTTACAATGCGGATATCTTCAAACCTTAATAAAGCTGAATGAGCACCAACAACGTTTAAAAACTCAGTAATTTTTTCTGCTTCCTTTAAGTACGTAATATAACCTTTACGTCTCTCCAGTGTTTTAGCATTTAATCCGAATTCATTCATTAGACGACAAATTTCTTCCGTATGCTCTTTATATAGTGAAAAAATTTCTAAATGATATGAAGATGTCTCTGGATTATTTACCGAACCACCAGCTAGAAAAGCACCTCTTAAATAGGAGCGTTTACAACATTTCTTCGCAATTAGCTCTTTCGCTATTTCATTTGTAAAGGTAAATCCTTCACCAGTTATATAAAGATCATTTAAAATATGTTTCGCTTCTTCTTTTATTCGAACAATATATACATTGTTCTTTTTAAGACGCATTTTTTTACGAACGAGCAATTCAACGTCCACATCATAAACACGTTTAATTAATACATATATTCTTCTAGCAATTGCTGCATTTTCAGTAACTACATCTACAATAAATTGGCGATTCGCAATTGATAATGAACCATTCATTCGAATTAAAGAGGATAGCTCAGATTTTGAACAACAATCTTTGATCTCAATCGTTGTTAATTCTTTTTTCGTTTCTGATGCAAAGGACATTTGAATCACCCCCTCCTTCTAGCTCTAAATATTTTTTCATTATTCTTTTATTTTTGTCGGGATTAGGTCACATAAGATTTCAGCTAATTTTACAGTATCATGCCTAATCACATTATCATCATATTTAACGATCGACTTATGAACTATTTCTAGATTTAAAGATTTTAGCTCATTTATATCTAGTTTTACTTGTTGGGCATGTTCTTCTTTATAAAGTTCTAAAATATTTTTTGGCATCATGCCTTCATTTACAATAATTGTATCGATAAAACTTGAGTCTAAATGTTCGTATAGAGCCTTTACATGGTCACTAGCTGTATAATGCAAAGTTTCACCCGCTTGAGTCATCACATTACATACATATACTTTTTTAGCTTTTGAATTTATAACAGCCTTCCCAATTTTAGTAACTAATAGATTAGGAAGGATACTCGTATATAAACTACCCGGTCCAATTACAATTAAGTCAGCACGACTAATTTCATCAAGTGCCTCTTTTAAAGGTTCAACATTTCCTGGTGCTAAAAATACTCTTTTAATCTTCTTACCAGAATAAGGAATTTTTGATTCACCTGAAACAATTGTACCGTCTTCTAATTCAGCTTTTAATACGACACTTTGATTAGCTGCTGGTATAACTTTACCTCTAACATTTAATACCCTTCTCATTTCAATGATTGCACGATAAAAATCACCTGTAATTGCAGTCATTGCACTTAGCATTAAATTACCAAGAGAATGTCCAGAAAGGTCTCCAGATGTAGCAAAGCGATGTTGGAATAATTCTTCCAACATCGGTTCCACATCTGATAACGCGGCAAGTACATTTCGTACATCACCAGGCGGTGGAATTTTTAACTCGTCACGTAATCGTCCAGAGCTACCACCATCATCTGCGACTGTAACGATAGCGGTAATATCAACGGGATGTTTTTTTAACCCGCGAACTAAAACAGATAGTCCAGTTCCGCCTCCAATTATTACTATTTTCGAACGTTGACTAATCATTACTTATGACTCCTTTTTTCAACGTCCCGATGGCTAATATTCGTATCATATTGATCTTTAAAGTAGTTAGCTAAATACTCTGCTAAAGTAACAGAGCGATGCTGTCCACCCGTACATCCGATCGCAATGATTAATTGTCGTTTACCTTCTCTTTTATATTGAGGTAACATAAAACTAATTAAATCAATTAATTTCAGCATAAATTCGGTTGTCTCATTAAATTTAAGAACATAAGAGGATACTTCTTGATCTAAGCCAGTTAAAGGACGCATTGATTCAATGTAAAATGGGTTTGGTAAAAATCGTACGTCAAATACTAAATCCGCATCAATCGGTATTCCGTACTTAAAACCGAATGACTGAATATTTACAGAGAAACCTTCTTGTTCATTTTCTCTAAATTGTTCAATTATTTTTTCTCGTAATATTTTAGGTTTTAAATCTGATGTATCATAAATTAATTGTGCACGCCCTTTTACCTCAGCTAAAAGAGTACGCTCCAACTCAATTCCTTTTAATGGAGATCCCGTTGGAGAAAGGGGATGTGAACGACGAGTTTCTTTGTAGCGAGTAACAAGTGCAGCGTTCGTTGCATCTAAAAATAAAATTTGAGGGATGATTGATGGAGTAGACATTAATTGATCTAATGAATTCCCTAACTGATCAAAAAATTCTCTTCCTCGTAAATCCATAACAAGAGCAACTTTATCTGTTGTATTGTGATCCGGGTCCTTTAATAGCTCTACAAATTTTGGAAGTAGAGCAGGAGGAAGATTATCAACACAGAAATAACCGATATCTTCTAACGCTTGAACAACGACAGTCTTTCCAGCCCCTGACATTCCAGTTATAATAACCATTTTTACATGTGATCTTGTAGGCATTTAACTCAACCCTTTCTATAATTTCGGTTAACTAGGATTTAAACGATATCTTAATAATTCAAAATCCGGTGTATATACAAAGGTACCATGTAAAATTTCTTTACCCTTTAGTAAATAATCAATTATGTGATAGTCTCCTGCTGCCATAGGAAGATTTTTCACTTCATCTATTGCATGCCAGCGAAGAATTCCTTCTTCACACTCATCTTGATTTTCACCGTCAAACTCGGTAGCCAAAAATGAAAACATCATCCATTCATTCACTACCTTAGCATCTTCTTCTATAATAATTGTAAAAACACCTTTTAATTTTGGGTTTTTTAAGTAAACACCTGTTTCTTCACGATATTCACGAACAACTGCTTCTCTAATGTTTTCACCTGGCTCCATCTTACCGCCGGGTGCAACCCACCAGTTTCTTCTAGGTTTTTGTAGCAAGAGGATATTATTTTCATTTACCAAAACACAATGTGTAACTCTTTGCATTTCTTATACCTCACTTACAATTTGGACTTGCAGTTGGTTGAAACTGCCCAATCTATATTATACCGTTAAACTAGTCAGACAACAACTTGTTAAGAATAGGAATTAGGGTAGAAAGGTCCTGACTAAAGGAAAAGATTTTGTAGGTTAAAACTAGGGTTGAGGAACAAAGTCGATCACTTTCGGAGACAAAAAAAGGGAACATGGACAAGCGCATATCCATGTTCCTATATATATTAGGGGGCTCTCTGGTTATTGTCTATATTACAGGAACTATATTTCAAGAGAGTTACACCCTAATTACATATAAGTTTCAGAATATTACAATTTCGTTCACAATTCTAAAACTTAATTTTATAAATCACTTTATCGTTTTTAATTAAGATCAGTTAGTTTTAGATAATTCTTCTTTTAGTTCTTCGATATAATGTTGTACTGCTTGAGCAGCAATACTTCCGTCTCCAGTAGCTGTTACAACTTGACGTAAAGTTTTTTCACGAACATCACCAGCAGCAAAAATACCTGGTACTCTTGTTTCCATTACATCATTTGTTTCGATATATCCATTTTCATTTGTAATGCCTAAATTTAAGAATGGTTTTGTTAATGGAAGCATTCCAATATAGATAAATACTCCATCTGTTTTAAATTCAGATTCTTCACCATTTTTAGTATCTACAAGCGTTACGCTACTTACTTTACCATCAGTTCCGTTAACTTCTTTAATTGTTGAATTCCAAATAAATGAAATCTTTTCATTTGCAAATGCACGGTCTTGAAGGATTTTTTGAGCTCGTAATTGATCTCTACGGTGAACGATTGTAACTTTAGAAGCATATCGAGTTAAATATACGCCTTCTTCTACTGCTGAATCTCCGCCACCTATTACAACTAATTCTTTATCTTTAAAGAATGCCCCATCACAAACAGCACAGTATGATACACCACGTCCTCCAAGCTCTTGCTCACCTGGAACACCAATTTTTTTGTATTCTGCACCAGTTGAAATAATAATTGCGCGTGTTTTGTACTCTTTTTTACCAGCAACTATTGTTTTATATTCTTTACCGTCGATAATTTCTTTAATGTCCCCATAAGCATATTCAGCACCAAATTTTTTCGCATGATCAAACATTTTATTTGATAAATCTGGACCTAAAATACTATCAAAACCTGGGTAGTTTTCAATTTCTTCAGTATTTGCCATCTGTCCACCTGGAATACCACGTTCCATCATTAATGTAGAAAGATTTGCACGAGATGTATATACAGCTGCAGTCATCCCTGCAGGACCAGCTCCAATGATAATAACATCATAAATTTTTTCTTCCATTACTTAATCACTCCTTGTACTTAAATGGCTAATTGCCCTACTTCATTAACTATCACTATCCTAATACGCGAAGACATAAAACAACAAATCATATGCTCATGATAAAGAAAACTCGTCGACTTCCGAGCCTTTTAGGCGAAGATACTACGTAGTGTATGATTTCTTGCTACCAACTTAAACTCACCTTAATGTGAAATAAAGAAAGCTTGCATTAACACCATCTGGTATTAAAACAAGCTTCGAATGGCGCTAATGCCTTTATTTAATAAATAGGTAGAGATATTATAGTTTGCTGCAATTTTCTTTTGTGATACACGTTTCACTTCATTTTCAACAAGATAATGTGTTGCAGCTAATAAAACTTCTTCATTTACAGGTAATTCTTTATATTTTAATGTAAGTTCACAAATAGCGAAAAACCACAATTGAAGATGATTACGTAGTATTATATAATCTTCTTCCCAAGTTGTTTGGACTTTCTTTGCTCCGTTAATCGCAATATTCAATGATGGATGTGGCTCTAAATAACACATATTATTTAGAAGAACTTGTTCTAATTGTTCATCGAGACCAATATTTTCTAATGGATTTAAATCTTGAAGGATCGAACTAAATTTTTGTTCATAATAATATTCCTTCATAAAATAGATTAATCCCCATCTCTCACTATTCGAATTGGAGTATTTTGCTTGGTACTCTGTTTCTGCCATCAATTGTTCGATTTCATTCGATGAATGTTTTTTTTCAGCCCAAGGAGCCAATTCCTCATGATCATCAAATTCACTCGTCATCTCAAAATTCCATATACGCTCCGCTGTTTCAGTTCTTCCAGATTGATAGGCTGCATCACAGAACATATAATAAAACTGTATTTCACGATCTGGTCGTTCCATATAAAGTAAATTAAATAACTTATATGCTTCTTCATACTTCTTGAATTGATAGAAAAGTACACCAAGCTTGTGGCGGTGCTCTTCAGAAATTGGAACAATATTTGATAAGCTTTCCAGATATTGTAGAGCAATTTCTTGTTCATTTAATATTCTTTTTAGCATTGTTAAATGAATTAAAGCTGATAAATTACCTGGATTTTCCTCTAAAACATATTGTAATACTCTTTCAGCTTCCTCAGGATTCCCTAAATGAAGCTCTACTAAAGCTAAATTATTATAAGCTGGCCAAAATTCTTGATACTTATCAACAATACTAAGTAAAGTTGTTTTAGCTGATTTCCAATCATGATTTGCCAAATAGCTTGTAACTCGCTCTTGAAGCACTAATAAATCATCATTAATACTTAAATCATCATCTTCTTCACTATGAATAATATCTAAATAGTCTTCTAGTTCTTCTAATTGCTCTTCATCCGTACCAATTTCTAAATACTTTTGAGCGTACAAATTAGCTTTTTGGAACAATCCTAATTCAAAAAATGCAAATGCTAATAAATAATATACATCCTCATTTGTTGGATATTTATCTAAAATATATTCTAAAATTGTAATCGTAGTTTGATATTGATGTAATGATAAAAGCTTTCTAGAAATATCTATAAGAACTGTTTGATTTTCTTCATTTTCAGCAGCTTTTTTTAAATAATAAATCGCTTGCTCGGAATCGTTACTATTATAAGCTTTCATCCCTTTTTCGTAGAAATAATCTTTCGGTAACGAGAACGAAACGACATTATGAAATTGATTTGTTTGATTCCCCAAATTTTCAGACATTCGATCCTCCAGTTTTTCAAGCTTATCACAGTATATCACATAAAAAGAGGAAATAGTCGCCGTCCAAATTATAAGAATTTTAAACGAACGTACAATTTCCACATTATCTAAATAAGTTGTCAAAGTATTATTTTAACCGAAACAAAAAATATTGAAAACCACTTTTTTAAGAGGTTAAATAGTAGTTTCAGATTGAGGTAATGAAATAATAACCATGGGATTACCTCCTACGAACGCACCTGCTGGAACATCCTTGTTGACAAGTGTTGCAGCTGAAACTTTCGCACCATCACCGATTGTGACACCCGGCAAGATTGTCGTATTTGCACCAATTAACACATTATTACCAATAATGACTTCTCCTAATCGATATTCATTAATTAAATATTCATGCGCCAAGATTGTTGTATTATAGCCGATAATCGAATTCTTACCAATTGAAATTAATTCTGGAAACATTAAATCAGGCGTTACTTTAAACGCAAAGGATGTATACTCTCCTACTTTCATTCCAATAAGATTCCTATACATCCAGTTTTTCAGTCTAAAGAATGGGACATAACGAGCTATTTCAATAACAATGACATTTCGAAATGTTTTCCAAAATGAAACAGTCTTGTACACTTGCCAAAGTGAATTCTCACCTTCAATTAGGTAGCGTTTCGTTTTCCTCAATTCTCATCAATTCCTAGAATTGGTAAGATATCGCTCATCTTTTCAAGCATAAAATCAGGTTTAAAAGTAGCTAAAAAATCTTTTCCCTTTAGTGACCAAGCAACACCTGCTGTTTTCGTTCCAGCATTTTGACCACCTTCAATATCATGGTAATTATCGCCCACCATTATACTCTCTTCGGGAATAGAATTTAATTTTTTTAAAGCTAATTGAATTGGTTCTGGATGTGGCTTTGCATTTTGCACATCATCAATTGTGATAACAGTATCAAAGAATTGCTTTAATCGACCAAAACTTAAGCCCATCTCAACAACATTTCGTGCCTTTGTTGTTACAATTCCAATTTTATAGCCTAATTTGTGTAAAGTTTCAATCGTCTCATAAACCGTTTCATACTCCTCAACAAACTCATCATGCATCTCCATATTAAAACGGCGATATTCCGAGATCAACTCTTCAACTCTTTCTTCATCTACCGTAGAGAAAGATTCAGTTAAAGTTGGACCCATAAAAGGTATAACATGTTCACGTTTATATTGTTCAGGATAATATTTATTCAAAGTATGCAAAAAAGAAGCAATAATTAATTCATTTGTATTGATTAAAGTACCATCTAAATCAAATAGGATCGTATTTATTTTCATAAGAATTTCCTTTCTATTTCACTTCAGTTTTTAAACTTGATTCAGTTTTCCTACCTACTCTTCCTACGATTCTCGCAACTATACAAGTAACAATTAACGCGACAAAGAATCGAATTAAAAATAAGTATAAGACTGGAATCCCTAAAGGAATAAAGAGAAGTGTATCTTCTACTACAGCATGACAAGCTACTAAAAATAAGAAAACGAGGTATAAATCACGTTTCGAAACACCATCTTCTTTAACGGCTTGAATCATAACGCCTGCTCCAAAAGCTAATCCAAAAAACAATCCCGCAGCTAATGTAACTCCAGCTTTTGCTTCAACTCCAATTAATTTAGTAAATGGAGATAATAATTTTGTTATATAATTCATCCACCCAAAATCTTTTGCAATTTGAATAACTAGCATTAATGGAAAAACAATTTTAATAAGGTTTAAAATCCCCATTAATGACGAAATGATGGCAGTATAAACGATATCCCATCCTGTCTGGTTAGCGCTTTCTGCAACTGCAATGCCTTTATGAACAATTTCTGTTCCACCAGACCAAAAGAAATGGATACAAATAGCTGATAAAATTGCAAAACCTATCCTTACTAAAACAACAAAAGATGCTCGAACCCCTACAGCAGTAGCTACTGTCGTTTCAACAAATAGATTATGAGAAAAACTTAACATAACTGCAAGGATCAATGCCTCCTTAACAGTTAAATCCATCGGTAACATTGCTCCAAGAGCTGCATATAGATTTAAAACATTTCCTAAAACTAATACTAATGCCGCATCTCCCTTTAAACCAATAAAACTCATTAATGGTTCAAGAATATGAACAAACCAGTCCATTAGAGCAGTTTCTTTAATAATCGTTAAAATGAAAGAAATAGGGAAAATTATTTTCCCTATTTTCCAAGAAGTTTGTAAACCAACTAGTAACCCTCTCTTTAAAGTTTCCAACGTGCTCCCCACTCCTGTTTTACAAACTTATGCGTCTAAATAACGCTCATTCGATAACCCCTTAACTCTACGATAAACAAGAATGATAATAGATAGTACGATAATCACGACTGAAATAAATTGAGCCATTCTAATAGTACTTGTTAACATTAAACTATCTGTTCTTAATCCTTCAATAAAGTAACGACCAATTGAATACCAAATTAAATATGTTAAAAACATTTCACCACGTCTAAGATTCACTTTTCTCAAAATTAGTAAGAAAATAATCCCTAATAAACTCCATAGAGATTCATATAAAAACGTTGGATGATAATACGTTCCATCAATATACATTTGATTAATAATCCAAGTAGGTAAATGAAGACTTTCTAAAAATGCTCTAGTTACTGGTCCACCATGAGCCTCTTGGTTCATGAAGTTCCCCCAACGTCCAAGCATTTGGCCTACTAAAATACTTGGTGCTGCTATATCTGCAAGCTTCCAAAATGAAATGCCTCTTTTCTTTGCAAAGAAATAACTAGCAATAAATGCTCCAATTAAACCACCGTGAATAGCTAAACCACCATGCCAAATTGCCGGTATTTCACTAACATGCTTAGAATAGTAGTTCCACTCAAAGAGCACATAATAAATTCTAGCCCCTATAATTGCTGAAGGTAGAGCTACTAAAATTAAATCTAAAAATGTATCATCAGGTATTCCACGTCGTTTACTTTCACGAATTGCCAACCATAAACCTAAAACAACTCCTAATCCAATCAATACCCCATACCACTTTATTGAAAGAGGACCTAAGTGTAAAAATACTTTATCTAATGGCTGAATATTTGACTCCATTTCAATTTCCCCACTTTTTCATTAAATTAAATCACTAACATTATTACCGCCTTGAATTACCTTCTCTAAACGATCTGCAAATTGCTGCGCTGCGTTTACACCCATATTTTTCAAACGGAAATTCATCGCTGCTACTTCAATAATAACAGCTAAATTTCGCCCTGGTCGAACAGGTAATGTAATTTTCGAAATATCTGTATCTAATATTCTGAGTTTTTCATCGTCTAAACCAACTCGATCGTAAACCTTTTGAGAGTCCCAAGTCTCTAAATCAATGTTCAACGTAATACGCTTGTAATTTCGTACAGACCCTGCTCCGAAAAGAGTCATTACATTAATAATTCCTAATCCACGAATTTCCAATAAATGTTCAATTAATTCTGGCGATGAACCAATCAGCGTATCCTCATCAGTTTGACGAATCTCTACTGAATCATCTGCTACTAATCGATGACCACGTTTTACTAACTCTAGGGCTGTTTCACTTTTACCTACTCCACTTTTTCCAGTAATTAATACACCGACACCGTAAATATCAACTAGTACACCGTGTAACGCTGTAGTTGGGGCAAGTTTAGCCTCTAAATAACTCGTAAGTCTACTGTACGCTGTAGTTGTCTTACTGTTTGATAGTAAAATAGGTACGCCAGTTTCTTCACCCGCTTCGATTAATTCGGATGGAATTTCTAAACCTCGTGTCACAATGATACAAGGCGTATCATCTGCACAAAGCTTTCTTAATCGCCCCTGTTTTTCTTCGTCAGTTAAGCTATGATAAAAAGTTAATTCTGTTTTCCCTAATATTTGTACTCGATCAGATGGATAGTATGTAAAAAAACCTGCAACCTCTATACCTGGGCGAGATAAGTCAGTCGTGTTAATCGAACGATTCAAACCCGCACTTCCACTAATGACCTCTAATTTAAAATACTCAACTAAATTCTTTGTACGTAATTTAGCCATACAAGCCTCCTAAGGATTAATAATTATGTATTATCTCTCATATTGTACCATTTTTAAACTTTGTGGGAAAATGTCGACAAGTCACTATCTGCGCTAAAACGATTAAAAATCATTAATGTAAAAGTGAATTTATCAACTGAATTTTATAACTAAACAATCAGTTTTAGCATTATAACACCCCTCATCAGTCATATATCAATGGAGTTCACATATAATTCGATTTCCCCACTAATTTAAAAAACAAAAAAAAGAGACTCTCAAAAGTACTTTAACTTAAGAGACTCCTCTTTTTTACCGATGACTATGCTTTTTTTTGTCCTTTGAACCAAACACAAAATATTGAATTAACATACTGAATGTACTAATTAGAATCGATGCAATAATAGCAGTTCCAAAACCATTTACTCGTAGGGCATCCCCTAATAAATAATCAGTAATTTCTAACGTAAATGCATTAATAATAAACAGGAATAATCCCATCGTAAAAATGGTTACAGGTAAAGTTATTAATATTAAGATTGGACGAATAATTGTATTTAAGATCGATAACACCAACGCAGCTATTATAGCTGTTGGAACATTTTTTACATAAAAATCTGGTTGCAGAAATCCTGCTACTACAATAAAAACTAAGCTATTAATAGCTAATGAAAAAAACCATCTCATTTATTTCACGTCACCTTCTTCTGGAACAACAAATATCCAAATTAAATACACAAATAGAAGTGCTCCAAATCCTACGAAGAATAAAATAACAAACAGTAAACGGATTAATGTACTGTCCAAATTAAAATACTTACCTAATCCACCACATACACCCGCAAGCATGGAATCTTTAGAAGATCGATATAGTTTTTTCAAAAAAAATCTCCTCTCTATCGATACGTCCTCATTTTTTTATCATTACTAATTTTTCTATTTCATTATTTATTCTATGTTAAAACATTAAAGAAATGTGGACTACTTTTCAAGTAAAAGGAACTATGAATAACATTAAAATGCCTATATAAAAACAAATACAAAGAAAAGGAGTTTAAGTCCTATTCTTTGTATCTCTTTTTCAATTTATTTTGAGACTATCTTTTTAAGATTAAGACTCCATCAATGCCATTCTTTTTTCCATTCTAGCTTTGTCACGTTCTAATACCACTTTTAAATACTTACCTGTATGAGACGCTTCGACTTTACATAGTTTCTCTGGTGTACCGGTTGCTACGATAGTCCCACCTTTGTCTCCACCTTCTGGTCCTAGATCGATTAGATAGTCGGCTGCTTTAATCACATCTAAGTTATGTTCAATTACAAGTACAGTATCGCCATTATCTACTAGTCTTTGTAAAACAACTAATAATCGTGCAATATCATCAACATGAAGCCCTGTAGTAGGTTCATCTAATATATATAAAGTTCTTCCATTCGTACGTTTATGAAGCTCGGAAGCTAGTTTTACACGCTGTGCTTCCCCGCCAGATAAAGTCGTAGCAGGCTGTCCTAATGTAATATAACCTAAACCTACATCGTATAACGTTTGAAGTTTGCGTTTAATCTTAGGAATATTTTCAAAGAAGGAAACTGCATCCTCAACCGTCATATTTAAAACTTCAGATATCGATTTATCTTTATATTTTACTTCTAACGTTTCTCGATTATATCGTTTACCATGACAAATCTCGCATGGTACGTAAACATCAGGTAAGAAATGCATTTCTATTTTAATAATTCCATCGCCTCGACATGCTTCACATCTTCCACCTTTAACGTTGAAGCTAAACCGACCTTTCTTATAACCACGAACTTTTGACTCATTCGTAGCAGCATATACATCTCGAATATCATCAAATACACCAGTATAAGTAGCCGGATTAGAACGAGGAGTACGACCAATTGGTGATTGATCAATATCAATAACCTTCTCCAATTGTTCAATGCCTTTAATTTCTTTATGCTCCCCTGGACGTACTTTCGAACCATTTAATTTTTGAGCTAATGATTTATATAAAATCTCATTAATTAATGTACTTTTCCCTGATCCTGATACACCCGTTACCGCAACGAACGTACCTAATGGGAATGAAGTTGATACATTTTTTAAATTATTTTCCTTTGCTCCAACAATTTTAATTTCACGTCCATCGCCTTTTCTACGCTCAAGTGGTACAGGAATAAACTTTTCACCTGATAAGTACTTCCCTGTTAATGAATTTTGATCATTCATTACTTCATTTGGAGTTCCTTGTGAAATGACCTGGCCACCGTGAATACCGGCTCCCGGTCCGATATCAATTAAATAATCTGCTGCAAGCATCGTATCTTCATCATGCTCTACAACAATTAAAGTATTTCCGATGTCTCTCATATTTAACAATGTTGAGATTAAACGATCATTATCACGTTGGTGTAATCCAATCGATGGCTCATCTAAAATATATAATACACCAGTTAATCTCGAACCAATTTGAGTCGCCAAACGAATTCGTTGAGCTTCTCCACCAGATAATGTACCTGCAGCTCGGTTCAATGTTAAATAATCCAAACCTACATTTACTAAAAAGCCTAACCGCTCTCTAATTTCTCGAAGGATTAGATTTGCAATTTTTTCTTGTTTTGGCGTTAAATCAAGCGATCCAAAGAAATCAAACGCTTCTTTAACTGACATTTTTGTTACTTCACCAACATGCAAGCCACCAATAAATACTGCAAGAGCCTCTTTTCTTAGACGATGCCCTTTGCAAGTTGGACAATGTTGTTGCGCCATGTACTTTTCCATTTGCTCACGAATAAAATCTGAAGATGTTTCTTTAAAACGTCTCTCTACGTTCGAAATAACACCTTCAAATTCAATCATCGCTTCACGTACATGACCTTGCTCGTTATCATATTTAAAATAGATTTGTTCGCCATTACTACCATAAAGAATTTTATCTTGCAGATCTTTTGGTATGTCTTTAAATGGAATATTCATATCAATGCCGTAATGATTACAAACACTCTCTAGTAATTGAGGATAATACATTGAGCTAATTGATTCCCATGGTGCTATAGCATTTTCTTTAAGTGTTAATTCATCATTTGGGATAACTAAGTTTATATCCACTTCTAATTTTGTTCCTAATCCATCACATGAATGACAAGCTCCAAACGGGCTGTTAAACGAAAACATACGCGGCTCTAATTCCCCAATTGAGAAACCACATAAAGGACATGCATGATGTTCACTAAAAAGTAATTCTTCTTCACCTATTACATCAATGATTACTCGACCTTCTCCTAGTTTTAAAGCTGTTTCAAGAGAATCAGCTAATCGAGACGCTACACCATCTTTTACGACAATACGGTCAATTACAACTTCGATTGAATGCTTCTTATTTTTCTCTAATTCTATTTCATCAGATACATCAAATAGCTCACCATCAACACGAACACGAACGAACCCTTGTTTTTTTATTTCTTCAAATACTTTTACATGTGTCCCTTTACGACCAGATACCACAGGAGCAAGTACTTGAAGTTTCGTTCGTTCAGGATACTCCATTACACGATCTACCATTTGTTCGACTGTTTGAGAAGTAATTTCAATACCGTGATTTGGACAAATCGGCGTTCCAATTCGAGCATACAGAAGTCTTAAATAGTCGTAAATCTCTGTTACAGTACCAACTGTCGAACGGGGATTTCGGCTAGTCGTTTTTTGATCAATTGAAATCGCAGGTGAAAGTCCTTCAATTGAATCAACATCAGGTTTATCCATTTGACCTAAAAATTGACGAGCATACGCAGATAAAGATTCTACATATCTGCGTTGACCTTCTGCATAAATCGTATCGAATGCTAGAGATGACTTACCTGATCCCGATAAACCAGTCACAACTACTAATTGATTGCGAGGGATCGTTACATCGATATTTTTTAAGTTATGCGCTCTGGCCCCTTTAATAATTATTTCATTCATACTTTTCAAGTTCTTCACCTCTCAGACTTCAATTCTAATATTAAGTCACGAAGTTCTGTTGCTCGTTCAAAATCAAGCGCCTTCGCTGCGTCCTTCATTTCCATTTCAATTGATTGAATAAATAAATGACGTTCTTTTTTGTTCATCTTCTTATATTTAGCACTAATGCCGTTTTCATAAACTTCTTCTTCCTCAGCAACAGAAGTAGCTCGAATCACATCACGTACTTGCTTAATAATCGTTTTAGGAGTGATTCCATGTTTTTCGTTATATTCTTCCTGAATCTCACGACGACGTTTTGTTTCATTAATAGCAATATCCATCGAATTCGTCATTTTATCAGCATACATAATAACATGACCATTTGAATTCCTTGCAGCACGACCAATTGTTTGGATTAATGATCGTTCAGATCGTAAAAATCCTTCTTTATCTGCATCTAAAATTACGACTAATGAAACTTCAGGAATATCTATACCTTCACGTAAAAGGTTAATACCAATCAATACATCATATTTACCTAAACGAAGATCACGAATAATTTCAATTCGTTCAAGTGTTTTAATTTCAGAATGTAAATAGTTAACCTTAATTCCGATTTCTTTCAAATAGTCCGTTAAATCTTCAGACATTTTCTTTGTTAGAGTAGTAATAAGTACTCTCTCATTTTTAGCAATACGATTACGAACTTCATCGATCAGATCGTCAATTTGCCCTTCAATCGGACGAACATCTATTGTCGGATCTAGTAGACCTGTTGGACGAATAATTTGCTCTACTTTCTCAGGACATAGTTCTAGCTCATATGGTCCAGGTGTCGCAGTTACGTAAATAGTTTGTTGAACCTTTTCTACAAACTCTGCAAACTTTAAAGGTCGATTATCCAATGCTGAAGGCAGACGGAATCCATGATCTACTAAAACTTGCTTTCGAGCTTGGTCGCCGTTAAACATTCCTCGAATTTGCGGAACCGTAACATGTGACTCGTCAATCACCATTAAGAAATCTTCTGGAAAATAGTCTAATAATGTATAAGGTGTAGAACCAGGTGGTCTCAGCGTCAGATGACGGGAATAGTTTTCAATTCCTGAACAAAATCCCATCTCGTTCATCATTTCTAAATCATATCTAGTTCGCTGCTCGAGCCTTTGAGCTTCTAGTAACTTACCGTTATCTCTCATTTCCTTTAATCGCACTTCTAACTCAGCTTCAATATTTTTAATGGCGATTTTCATTTTTTCTTCACGAGTAACGAAGTGGGAAGCCGGGAAAATTGCAACATGTTCACGGTCACCTAAAATTTCACCAGTTAAAGCATCCACTTCTCTAATTCTCTCAATTTCATCACCAAAAAATTCCACACGAATACAGTGCTCATCACGTGATGCTGGGAATATTTCAACAACATCTCCACGAACTCGGAATGTACCACGTGAGAAGTCAATATCATTACGTGCATACTGAATATCTACTAGTTTATGCAATAGTTCATCTCTACTAATTTCCATTCCAATACGAAGAGAACAAACTAATTCACGATATTCTTCAGGAGAACCTAAACCGTAAATACAAGATACACTCGCTACAATAATGACATCCTTACGTTCAAAAAGGGAGGAAGTCGCAGAGTGACGTAATTTATCAATTTCATCATTAATACTTGAATCTTTTTCAATATAAGTATCCGTTTGAGGTACATAAGCTTCTGGCTGAAAATAATCATAGTAACTAACGAAATACTCAACTGCATTATTAGGAAAGAACTCTTTTAATTCACTATATAATTGCCCTGCTAATGTTTTATTGTGAGCAAATACTAATGTTGGTTTTCCTACTTCTTTAATTACATTTGAAATGGTAAACGTTTTTCCCGTACCTGTAGCACCTAATAAAACTTGATGCTCTTTACCATTTTTAACCCCCTCAACTAACTGCTTAATCGCATTTGGCTGGTCGCCTTGAGGTGAATAATTAGAAACTACCTCGAATTCCTGCTCCATCTTCCCCGCCTCCATTTCCAAAACATACCTATCCTTCTATTTTACCACAAAATTTCAAAAATCAATCAAAAACAGAACAAACGTACTTTAAAAAATAATCATCTTTACATATTATCGATGTTTAAGTACGAATTCAAGTAATTAAACTAGAACGTATATTCCTTAAGTGAAGGATAAGGTAAAGAAAAAAGAACAGGAATAAGAAAGAAGAAGGAGTAGGAAAAGATTTTATAAGTTTTATAAAATCTTTCCCTATAACCAATCTCTTATCTTTTTCCTGTCCTACTTATTCAACCTTAAAATCATATACTTGTAATTTTTTTAATGCTTTACTAGCATTTCCTTTAATATTCTTTACTTCAATCTTACCTTCGAAAACACTTTGTCCATTTGCTAAGTCAGCAATAATGAAATCTTTATTGACCTTCCCTGGATTTTCTATATTATTCGTAATTACATATAGTTTTCTATTAATGATTTTATAATTTGAAAGGTTATTACTATTTACTTTAGAAATAAGTACTGGTTCACCTTCGACTTTTTTATTGTTAAGGTTATACTTTAATACTGAAAGATCTTTATCACCGTTCGTTATAAAATACAAGTTATCGTTTTCAAGGATCACATTACTCTGCATCACTTGTTCTTTTTGTTCATTCGATAAATTTAATGTTTCATCTTTATTATTTTCTAAATTAAATATGACTACTTCATTTCTAAGTTCTTCAGTTGTTGTTTCACCATTTGTTTGAACTGTATCTTTTAGTTTTGTCTTTTTGAATACATTGTATTTAGAAGGAACGGTTTCATCTGATTCTTGTATCAGATTTTGTATGTCAGTATGTGTATGAGTCTTTTGGTCATTGGATGATTTATTAATAACTTTACGATCAACAATTTTCTTTTGGTTTACATTAATTCGATACATAACCAGTTCAGTTTGATCGATATTTACATCTGAATTTGTATTATCCATGGTTTTATTTTGATAAGTAGTAACAACTAATTCTTTTCCGATTAATTGTACATCTTCTACACTAATATATGAGTAGTTTTCTTCCTCTGGAATATCGAGTTTAAATTTAAAACGGTCTTTATTTTGAAGATCAAGACCATCTATATACATTTTAAAGTGATTATTTTTATGCTCATAAGTGCCACCAATTTTTCCACCTTTTACATCAGCGTACCATGCATAATCTTTATCGATATAAAATTGAGAAGAAGAAATTTTTCCGCGCATAAAGTTTCTTTCTTTCTTTTTTAAATCATTTAATTTCTTTAAATTAAAGTAGTCACTATCAAGCTCACTAAACATTGAATTACTGTCTTTATATACACTTCCATCAGTTGTAATACTTAAACTTCTACCGTCTAATTGTCCATATCCAGCGCTCATAGTTAAATCTTTAACGTATTTTTCATCTCCACTTTCTGTCTTTAAATAAAATTTAGGCAACTTACTTTCTGACATAGCTACTTTCGTAAAAAACGTACCTAAACTAATTGTCGTGACAACGGCTATTACTGCCAAATTACGATATCGCTTCATTCTAACTCCTCCTTACACCGACACTTTGTTTTTTAATAAATATTTACTAAATAAGATTGAACCTGTAATGATGATTGTAATAAGGCCTAATTCCATATAGAACACTTCACTAGGATAAAATGAAAAATCATCTCCAAACAAATAGGATTCAATAAAAGCTGGTATAAGAAGTACACCTGCAATTGCAATCACGTATAAAATCCCAAAAACTATGCCCTTCCAACGATAACTACGCTCCAATAATATGAATGTAAACAGGGCAAATACTAGTCCCATTCCTATAAGATACCTAAAAATGAAATCCATAAAATTACTTGGTAATATCATTGTAAAAATAGTAGTACTCCTAAAAAGGTCAATCGTACTCATTTTTCCTAAAAGCTCACTCGGAACTATTTGTTGAAATACTTTTATTTCAATCGGTATAAGTATTAGTTGAAAAGCAAGTAAACTCAACACCATAATTAAGATCGTAGTCGCTTTAGCAAAGTAAATTGTCATTCTTGAAGTTGGAAGCATAAATAAACGGTAAATAAACGTATTTTTTCCGAAATAATCTCTGTACCAAATGATAAAAACATAGAACATCATTAAAGCGATACTGATCACAATTGGACCAATAAATAATGCATGATTAGCAACGTGGTTAAAGCTTAGCAATCCATTTGATGCAATGAATTCCTCGGTTGCTTTCATAGAGCTTGCGTAATTTGCATCATTCGCCATTTTCATATAAGAAGACTTTACTAAAAATAAACTTACGAACTGCGAAATTGCTACTATAATAAGTAATCCTATATATAATTTAAAAAATCGATTAACTTCAAAATTAACTAGTTTCAAATATCGATTCACGACTCATACACCTCTCTCATTACATCCATCACTGATTTACCTTCTTCTAATCGAATTTCTTCTGTATAAAACTCTTTCAGAATCTCGCCGTTATCTAATAAAACGACCTTATCGATTAAGTGCTCAATATCACTAATTTCGTGCGTAGTTATAATCACGCCTCGATCCTCAATTAAGTGACTTGTAAACACTTTTGCAATTTGCTCTCTACTAAACATATCGATACCAGAAAAAGGTTCATCCATCAGAACATAATCTACATCTAGTCCTAAACCAAAAAGTAAATTAGCTTTTGCAGCATTCCCTTTTGAAAGCTCACCTAATTTCTCATCTTCCTTTAAACGGAAAAATCCAAGTAATTCTTTTGCACGCTCTGGATTCCAATTTACATAAAAGTCTTTCATAAACTGCATTGCTTCTCCAACTGTAAAACTAGGAAGCATTGTAAGTGTATCTGGTATAAAGGTGATATTTTCGTACATTGTATGATTCATTTTCTTATCATCTATTAATATTTCACCGCGATCGATTGGCGTAATCCCCATAATCGCCTTCATCGTTGTCGACTTACCAACACCATTAATACCAATTAAACAAGTGATTTCTCCTTTATTTGCAGTGAAAGAAATATCACGCAAAACATTTTTTCGACCATATTTTTTTGAAACATTTTTTACTTGGATCATTTAAGCATCTCCTTTCTTTTCTTCTTTTATCTTTTGTTCATAGTTTTGTTTAACCATTGTAAGTAATTCTTCTACAGGAACATTTATTACTTTAATTGAATCGACGAATTCATTTACAGCTTCCATAATCAATTCATTTCGTACACCATTTAACACTTTTATATCAGTCGTAATCTTACTAGGGAAATTTCGTTCAGTCGTAATCAATCCTTGTTCCTCCATTTCCTTGTATGCTTTTTGTACAGTATTTGGATTTATATTAAATTGAACAGCTAATTCTCTTCTTGATGGTATTTCTTGACCAGCTTCTAATAGTCTTTTGGCAATTTGTTGTTTAAAATGCCTAACGACCTGTAAATAAACGGGTTCACGGTTATTCACTATAAATTCCATCAATCCACCTCCTCGTTCTTAATACAATTTAATTAGTATGTGTGTGTACTACTTAGTTCATACACCTAATCCATAACAATGCGTGTCACTCGGTTAATACACCTTATACGTGTACTATACAGGTAATACACTAAAATTGTCAAACATAAAATTAAAAAATACTAGACTTAATTGAACCGTTCCAATTAGTCTAGTATTTGTACGCTATCCTTAATTTAGTTTTTTTCGATCTTTTCGAACAACTAAAAAGTAAAAGAAGATACTAGGCCAAGGAAATTGGATCATACCTAACAGCCCCCATAACCAGGCTGAACGATTTCTCTTTTTAGCTTTTGTAAAAAGTGTGATACTTTGAATTATTAAAATTGTGAAGACTAAAACTAATATGATAATATTTTCTGTTGTCCATTCCACTTTAAATCCACTCACTTTCTATTTTCTTTTTATCTCGTTTAAAAATAATTGGTAGTACAATAAAGCCTAAACCTTGAATAATAACAATACTCACTGGTGCTTCTAACGCTATAAGTAGTGTACCTATAAATAAACTGCATGCTACACAAATGAATATTATTAATTCCTTAAGAAAAATCGTTTTCTTTTTTTCTTGATGACTTTTAATCTTTTCTGTAATTGCGTTGATTGAAGGTTCTTGAATATTCGTTAATTCATCAAACTGCTTAAATGCCGAAACAATTTCTTCTTTATCCATCTTGCATTAACTCCTTTCTTAACTCCTTCATTCCATTATGAATTCTTGATTTAACCGTTCCTTCTCGAATTTCCATCATATTTCCAATTTCTTCGTTCGTATAGCCGTAGTAATGCTTTAATAATATGGCCGCTCGCACTTCCGATTTAAGCTTTTCAAAACCCTCCATAATATCACTCCACTCAAACCCTTTATAAGCCAACTGCCAATTTAAGGAACGGGATAATTCTACAGACTCATTTTTTTGCCAAAACCATTCGCGCTTTTTCTTTCTTTGTTGATCTAAATAAAGTCTAGTAGCGATTGTTATTAGCCAAGTTGAAAATTTTGATTGACCATTGTATTTCTTTATATTGTCATAACCTTTCAGCATCGTATCCTGCACTAAATCTTCTGCAGTTTGTTGATTTAACGTTATCTTCAATACGTATTTATATAAAAAGGAATAATGGATTTGAAAAAGTTTAGCAAATGCATCTTGGTCACCTTGCTGAGCATCCTTAATAATTTCTAATTCATCTAAATCAGCCATTTCTTCCTCCTTCCTAGCTAACTTATTCAATATTTATTTAGTTTTCATTTGTTATACGATTAGGTTCTGCAAATCGTTCATTTTTCTTTTAATTTTTTTCAAAAAAAAAGTGAGGGGTAAATTCGACTTTACCCTTCACTCTTATTAAACTTATTTAGGACGATCAATCGTAAACATTTCTCCAACTTTAGCATAATCATTCCCTGCTAAACGACTAACTGCTTTTAAGCCATCTGCATCGATCCGTCCATTTTCATAAATTTCATCTTCTATATGAAAATAAACAACCTTGCCTATTAATAAGTCGCAAGCCTCATTATCTTTTCCTAATGGAATTGCTTGCTCT
Organism: Bacillus sp. FJAT-25509; assembly: GCF_001420605.1. Classification (GTDB taxonomy): domain Bacteria; phylum Bacillota; class Bacilli; order Bacillales; family Bacillaceae_G; genus Gottfriedia. The sequence goes on along the minus strand of NZ_LJIZ01000013.1, from coordinate 319,851 downwards.
AAAATGCATTCCATTCGAATTTTTGACTCCTTCACTCCTGGAACTGAAACCATTACACTTTCTACTGGGGTTAACCCTGCTAATTTAACTTCGCTCTCAGTAGGTGGCAATGCAGCAGCTGTTTTATTAATCGCTTCAACATTTGATTCATCAACAATATGGACAACGAACTCTTTTTTCTCAATCGCATTTCTAGCTGTATCTTTTTGTTTACCGTTTTGTCGCTGAACTGATACAGATATCATAGGTGGATTAGACGTTACGATGTTGAAATAGCTAAATGGTGCTCCATTTAAGACATTCTCATTTGATTCAGTTGTAACAAAAGCAATTGGTCTTGGAATAATCCCACCAATTAAGAACTTATAATTATCACGATCACTTAAATCCGCTGGAGAAAAAGATTTCATCATTATTGCATACTCCTTAAAAGTTATTTTTGTACCAATCAGCTGCTGCTTCAATTTCCGATCTAGTTAAGCTATGCCCCATGTTTTCCCAATGAGTAACGACTTTTGCGCCAGCCCCGTCTAACAATGATGCTAATTCTTCCGTTTCTTGTGGTAAACAAATTGGATCATTTTTTCCTGCACCAATGAAGACTGACACATCTTTCATATTTGGTAATTCTAGATCACGAATCGGTACCATCGGATGCAATAGCATTGCTCCTTTAAATACATTTTCATAATGGAACAGTAAGCTACCTGCAATGTTTGCACCGTTTGAATAACCAATTGCGATCATATTGTTTGGTTCAAATCCATGTTCTGCGGAAGCCGATTCAATAAACTCTTTTAATTCTTTTGTACGGAAAACTAAATCTTCCATATCAAATACACCTTCAGCTAATCGCTTAAAAAAACGTGGCATTCCATTTTCGCTCACATTACCTCTTACAGATAAAACAGAAGCTTCATCATCGATCATACCTGCGATAGGTAATAGATCCAGTTCATTTCCACCTGTACCATGTAATAATAAAAATGTTGGTTTTGATGGATTACTTCCTCTATTAAATACGTGCTTCATCGTCATTCTCCTTTCACTTCTCTAACAACAATTGGTTGTAAGTGATTTTCTATTATTTCACGATGTGGTTCCTGCCACTTTGGTAGCATTAACTGTTCTCCTAAATGGTCAATATCCTCATCAATCATAAATCCTGGTGGATCAGTTGCAATTTCAAATAATAGGCCACCATTTTCACGAAAATAAATAGCATTAAAATAATTTCGATCTTTTACTTCAGTAACTCCATAATGATTGTCATATAACTTATCTTGCCATTTTACATGTTCTTCATCATTACTTGCCCTCCATGCAATATGATGGACAGTTCCTACTCCCATAGCGCCTCTTCCTACTGCTGCTAATTCAATATCGATAATATTTCCAATATCACCAGCAGCCTTAAAACGTAAATAGTTACCCTCTTGACCTAAGCATTCTAATTCCATTACGTTTTCCAATAATTCAGCTGTTTTATTTGGTGCTCCAGAATATAAAACTGCACCACCAAACCCTTTAATTGCTACATCCTTTGTAACACCATTAAATTCCCAAGTATTTTCCTGGCCAGCATCCCTTCCTACTAATTCAAGCTGTAAGCCATGAAAGTCTTCAAATTGAAGAAATGTTTCTCCAAATCGACTTACTTTTTTTGTTTGAATTTTAAAAGATGCTAAACGATTTTCCCAAAATCCCATTGAGTTAGCTGGGATTAAAAATGTTGTGATTCCTACTTGCCCACTTCCTACTTTTCCTCTATATGCATTAGCCCAAGGGAAAAAAGTCATGATCGTTCCTGGTTTTGCAGATTCATCTCCAAAATAAAAGTGATACGTACCTGGATCATCAAAATTAATTGTTTTTTTCACAAAGCGTAAGCCTAAAATCCCAGCGTAGAAATCCATATTTTCTTGTGGATCACCAACTATCGCAGTGATATGATGTATACCTTTCATTTTTTCCATAAACTCTCCTCCGTTCTAATTCATTATTTATTTAATTTCCTTAATAAAGTAAGTAATTGTAATTGCTCTTCTTCAGTTAATTTACTGAATTGAGCTTGTTGAAACTCATCCTGTGTAGGAACGATTTCTTCATACATTTTGTGACCGATCTCTGTTAAAGAGAGATATTTGTTTTTCCATTCTACTTCTCTTTTAATCCATTGAAGCTCTTCCATTTTCTTTAATAGATGAGTCACATTTCCTTTTGTAACAACTAATTTATCGGCTAATTCTTGCTGAGTAAGACGCTTATTTCGCCCAACATGGACTATTACATCAAATTGAGCAGTCGTCAGTCCCCATTTTTTCAATTGATTATTTGATTCTCTAACATTTTTAAGATAAAAACGAGCTAATCGAAACCAAAGTAATACTGCTAAATTTTTTGATTTGTTTGCAGAAGCTTCATTATGACTATTTAACATTTTTTCACCTCTTTGATTCGATCTTGTTATCAGTTTAATACTAAACTGATAACTTTGCAAGTAGATTGTTTTTTATCTAAATAAAAACCTATTTTCTAAAATTACTTTCGAATTCATATCTATTTCATACCTTAAAATACTGTATTACACTACTTCTTCCATTAATCTTAAATTCCCTTTAATTTCCTTCTTTTATTCTTTTTTTAATTAGTGATGTTATAATTATGTTTAATTTCAATAACTAGAAAGACAGGTAAATTGATGAAAAAAAGATTACTTAAGATAAGTGCAAGTATTCTAATTTTGTTTCTGATCTTATTTGGATCGTACAAGCTAATGAATGCAAGATCTTTTCAGCTTTTTGGTGGGTTAACAAACGAAGTACACACTAACCAAAAAGTAGTGGCTTTAACATTTGACGACGGTCCAACCAAAAACGTTGATAACATTCTTCCACTTTTAGATCAATACAATGCAAAAGCTACTTTTTTTCTAATCGGTAATGAAATTGAAAAGAATCCCGAGGAAACTAAAAAAATTGTGGATGCGGGACAACAAGTTGGAAATCATACATATTCTCACGAAAGAATGGTGCTAAAATCACCTTCATTTATCAAAAATGAAATAGAAAAGACAGATAAACTAATTCGAAAAGTTGGCTATAAAGGGGATATTGAGTTCCGTCCACCAAATGGTAAAAAACTATTTGGGTTACCGTATTACATGCATAAACATAACCGAGAAACGATTACATGGAATTTGGAGCCAGATACTTTTTACACAAATCCTGAAGACAAAATAAACTACGTAAAGAAAAATATTAAACCGGGTTCAATTATTTTAATTCATCCGATGTACGATAAAACTGGTAAAGAATTAGCAACAATTAAGGGGATATTGGATTTATTATCGAAAGATGGATATAAATTTGTGACAGTGAAAGAGCTTCAGAAGTTACAAAAAGACAAGTAGCATCAAGCTCCTTGTCTTTTTATATATTGATTATCGTTTTTCTTCTTTATGGAAAATTTAGTGCTTAAACTAAAGACTAAAACTCCTAACACAGTGCCAAATGTATTTAATAATATATCATCAATGTCGCATGATCGATAATTGTATCCGAGGAAAATTCCTGTGGTTCCTTGGATTATTTCAATCCCTAAACTTACAGTAAAACCAACTAATATCGTTTTACTTTTCATAATTTTAGGATATAGGACTCGCAAAGCAAATCCTAATGGCATAAATAATACAATATTTCCGCCAACTTGCTTGAGAGCAATTGAAAATGATCCATATCTTATTGAATCTACAACTACTTTTAAAGGGACAAAATTATTTGTATATCCCAAGTGATCCTCAATCATGACCTGAATTAGATATTTTTGATAAGGAAATGGAAACAAAGTAATATCGACGATACATGTAATGTAGATTCCAAAGATGATCCAATATAAATATTTTAGTAGAGTAATGTAACCTTTAAAGTATCTATAACCAAAAAATAAAATGATTACAGTCATGATAAAGATACTTGGATATAAATAATTTAACAATACTTTCCTCCCCTTCACCTTCCAAGGAATAAGAAACATCTTGCAGTGTTTCGTTTTTACCATTTTTTACCACAATTTATTATACTATATCAAAATCACTTTATTTTATATAGTTCATCGAATCAATTTTGATATTTCCATATAAGTCAGGTGCTTATTATTACTTTCACAATTGAGATAAATATAAAACTTTGAATATTACTTGAAAAAAAATCCAAAATAATACTGGTACATTTTGAAAACATTTCAAAGGAGACATCTAGATGAAGAAACAATTACTAAAATTCACATCTCTATTTTTATGTTTTGCACTAATTTTATCCCCTATTAAATCCAGTGCCGAACAAATGGATACTCGAGCTCATGGAAGATGCATAAGTAACTCAGCATGTAATTTCAAAGCTGATATGAGAAAGCTTTGGATGGATCATTTAATATGGACTAGTAAGTATATTGTTAGTGCTGTTGCTGGAATGCCAGATAAGGAAGTAGTACTTGCAAGACTATTAAGAAATCAACAAGATATTGGGAATGCAATTAAACCATATTATGGTGCTGCCGCTGGAGATCAACTTGCTAAACTATTAACCGAACATATTGTACTGGCTGGTAAAATTGTTGATGCTGCGAAAGCGAATGATATGGCAACTTTAAAAACATTAAACGATCAATGGTTTAAAAATGCAGATGACATTGCTGCATTTTTGAGTAAAGCAAATCCAAATTGGACAAATCAAGCTTTAAAAGACTTACTATATACACATTTAAAAATGGTAACAAATGAAGCTGTAACTAGAATAAAAATGGACTGGGACGGCAATGTGAAAGCATTTGATGCTGGTCTTCAACATATGATTCCTATAGCTGATACTATTTCTTCAGGCATTATTAAGCAATTCCCGAATAAATTTAAATCTTAAACAAACGTTTGATTAATTAACAAAAAAGATGAATTTAGCTCTAAACTAAATTCATCTTTTTTCTGCTTATTTTAAATCATGCAATCTTTCCATGATCCGTCTTTTTTTATAAAGCATTCTACCAGCCTCGCCAACATCTTCAATTGCTTGTTTATTTACATATGCACCAAATATTAAACCTGCAATTGGGACCATTTGAAACAGTTTCTTCCAGCCCATGTTATCTCGATATGTATAAAATACTTCTCTCCAACCTTCAATTTGAGAAAAGGCTTTTTTTCCTTCAATATTTGTTAACTCTTCTAATATAGCCTTTTTACCAACTATATCAGCAGATGTAAATTGCAAGCATTTAATAATGAAGACTCTCTCCATTTGATCATTTGGATCATAACCATAAGAAATCGCTATTTCTTGAAGTGTCTTTAATGTAAGTCCTAATAAAATTGGTATATCAATCGCAATCGTAAACATTCCACCAAAACCTGTTGTCGCTCCTTGGACCTTTGCAAATTGTTTACGACTAGCAATAAAACCATTCGAAACAAGATCCATTTGTTCAAGACTAAGTTGATTGACCATTTCCATTTCGGTTAATTCTTGAATAGAAAGCTCCTTACTCATCCTAGTTAGAGTTGAAGGAACACTTACTAAATATTGACCACCAGCATTCACATACTTAGATAGCTCATCTAAAATAACTCCAATCTTATCATGAATGAACTTAGGTGTAATTTTATCCAAAATCATAAATGGAATTCTACCAATTTTCTCCCAAAAAAATACGCTTTTTTGATCTTTTTCCCATTTTTCAATTTCATTAAGCTGCATTATTAGATACTCTTTCGTTTCCATAAACACTCCTAAAATTTTTAATCTGAACATAGTGACTACTAAAACTATAAAGCTTTTTGTGAAAAAAACCAAAAATAAAAAAGGGCTGTTCTTAGACTTACCCCTTTTACTCTTTTGAGTTAGTATTTTTCTTATTTTTGCTATTTTACTTACTCATGAGCACCTTATGAGTTAGCTTTTTTCTTATTTTTGCTTTTGTACTTACTCATCAACCCTCTAAGAGTTACTAAATTCCTCATTTTCACATTTTTACTTACTCATGAACCCTCTATAAGTAAGATGCTTTCATTTTCTTACCTCTAAAAAACAAGGTATCCCATAAAAAGTGGGACACCCTGTTCTAATGTTTAAAATGATCTTCATAATCAACCTAATAATCTTATCTTATCCGGGTTTCGAAGCATATAAATACTTCGATAACGATCTCCTTCTATTTCAAAACAAATTACGGTTGGCTCCTCGCCTTCACTTTTAACAATTAATCCAATTTGATTATTGATCAAAGCAATTTCGATTTCGGATGGAGAGTTTATCTTCTTCCTCACTCCAACAAGGAATGCAATAACATTTTTCTGTAGGTTGATTGGGCGAAGTGCAGCTTTCGTTTTGCCACCAGCGTCAGTAATTAGTACGATATCTTCCGTTAAAAGTGATATTAGCATTTCTAAATTACCTGTTTCAGCAGCTTCTATAAATCGTTTTGCAATGGTTAGCTCTTGATTTAGATTACGTTTTTCAACTCCATCCTTACTTTGGACTTTGCGTTGAAGTCTACTGAATATTTTACGGCAATTCAATTCGGTTTTATTTAAAATATTTGCGATTGTACGAAAGTCAAACTGAAAAGCTTCACGTAATACAAATACTGCCCTTTCGATTGGATTTAGCTGTTCAAGTAAAACTAAAAATGCATAGGTTATCGTTTCATCTAAAATCATCTTTTCCATCGGATCATCATGTAAATCTTCAGGTAAGTTCTGAATAATCGGTTCTGGAAGCCACGGTCCTATATAAACTTCACGTTTATTTTTTGAGGATTTTAATAAATCCAAGCAACGGTTTGTCATAACTTTACATAAAAATGCTTTTATATTATTCGGCTCTTCTTTTGTGATGGATTGATTCATCTTATGAACTGTGAGAAAAGTATCCTGTACCAAATCCTCCGAATCCTCAACCGAACCTAGCATACTATATCCTATTGAAAATAAAAGTGGTTTATATTGAGAATATAGATAATCTACTTCCATGGAGTATCTTCTCCTCTATCTTAAATTAGTTGAAGTTCGAGCTTCTCATTTATAAGTTTAGTAGCATTTTTAGCGCTCTTTAGTGATGCATTCAATAGAAGTTCTGTCTCCCCTACCCAATCCCCTGCAACGTAAATACCTTCTATGCCCAATTCATTATTTGATAAATTGTTGCCTAATTTATCAAATGGCTTTTTTATGTCGTTGGATACAATAAGCTTAGGAAGATAGCGACGTGAAATGACGTACTCTCTCCAACCTGGTTGAACTAAATCAAGTAAACTTTCAAGCTCTTCCTCATCTTTTGCAGAATCTGTTTCGTTGACCGAGTTTAAATATTTCATTATATGGACTACACTTTCGCCTTCTTTCGATAATTTAGCTACTGTTGAATGATTTGAAAAATACCATGGTTGATCTACACCTAAAGCAAAGTTGAGTTTTGGATTCGGTAAACCATTCATCACAAGGTCAAGGCATGCAGCTTTTACTGGCACCATTTGATTACATTTTTGTAAAAATGAATCTGAGACTGGCTCATCTATTAACTTAACTAAATCAATTGGGTTAATAGTTGATAACAAACAGCTAGTGTTGATCCTAGTATCATTTTTCAAGATAAGATTTATGTTTGGATAAGAGCCAGTAATTTTAGATACTACTGCACTATTTTGAATCGTAACACCAAGTTGATTCGCCTTTTTAATTAGGTCGTTAACAATTGATTGCCATCCGTCATTTATATACAATACTTTAGCACTACGAAGCTGGCCAATTGCCACTCCTGCACTTATCATTTCTGAATTACTTGTAAAGGTAGATACGCGTACAAAGGCTAAAATTAAATTCTTTATACGGTGACTTGTTATTTTTCTATTTAAATATTCTTCTAAAGTAATATGATTGATCTCATCTAAGTCCATTTTACGAATATGTCGGTAAAATCGAATAAATTCCATTTTTTCTTTCCATTTTAAATGATTACCCAAAAATAAATTAATTGCCTCTATTATTTTCATTTGTTTAGATTGATCTCCAAGAATAAATGCCCCACTCAATTTTGGAAGTTTGCCTGAAACAGTAACACCTACTTCATTTAAAATTTCGATACAGTTTGTATATAGTGCGTGTGCTCCAAGATTTAAATGTGCATCGCCAATTGTATTAGAAATACCTCTCCCACCTAATTTAGATGCTTTATCCAATAGAAGTACTTTTTTACCTGCTTGAGCTAAGTAGATCGAAGCAGTTAACCCCGCAATACCACCACCTAATACAGTAACATCCCATTTTTGATGACCATCTATTTGATTTAAATTCATAATATTATCTCTCCCTTTCCTTTTCTTCATTAATTAAGACGAATGAAATACAAAAAATGTGACATATAGTAGAGCAGGACAAAGAAAAAATAATTATTTTATATTAGCTTCGGACGGGCTTATTTCATTTCTCTCGAATAGTGATAAACAGAATTACATAAAATTACTTTGACAGATAGAGTAATTATTGTTAACATTACTCTATCAGATAGAATAATATTATAGAAGGTGGATTTATGGTTAGAAGTGATATCATACGCGGGCATCTTGACTCAATCATATTAAAGCTCATTTCTGAGAAAGACCGCTACGGATATGAGATTTCTCAAGAAATTGGTTTACGGACAGACAATCGGTTTCAAATAAAAGAAGCAACATTATACGCTGTATTTCAGCGCTTAGAAAAAAAAGAATTAGTGGAAGCTTATTTTGGCGATATTACACACGGTGGAAAAAGAAAATATTACAAAATTACTTCATTAGGTAAAGCATATTTAAGTGAATTAGTAAAAGAATGGCAGGAAGTAAAAGAAATAATTGATTTATTCATGGAGGAGATATAATGAAAAAAATTAGAAATCATATTGAAGAACTATTTAAAGATGTTCCTAAAACTGAACAATCAGAAATAGTTAAGCAAGAGATCATTCAAAACTTAGAAGAAAAAGTCATGTTTTTAATGGAAAATGGTAAGGAAGAAGAAGACGCTATAAACAAAGCAATTGTAGAATTTGGTGATATTGAGGAATTAAAGAGTGAACTTGGTGTTAGAAAACCAGATAGCAAAAAGTCAAATTTTGCAAAGCTAAATTTATCTTACTCAATTTGGGGTAGTGGTTTACTAATCGCTTTTTTCTTATTTATTAATTTTTACTATACTCCAAAGACTATATGGTTTGTGTATCCAACCTTTGGATTATTATGGTGGCCCCTTTCAATGTATTTCTACTGGCAACGTAAAAAGTGAGGTGAATATCAGTGAAAAATTATATCGGTTTTGCAACTGCAGGCTGTATTATGACAATGGTCTTTTTTATGCTCGTAAATTTTATTACATCTCCTAACACGATTTGGTTCATTTACCCATGTTTTTTCATTTTATTTTGGCCAATTAGTTTATACTTCATTGGAAAAAGATCGATGAAGCAATTCTCACTCTTTGGCAGTATCGTACTCTTAGCATTCTTGTTAACGGAAAACTTAATTCACTCACCTGATTATCTTTGGTTTTTCTATGCTGCTTTCCCTATTATTAGTTGGCCAGTCTTCATGTATTTAGGTAAAAATGCTAGAACTTTACCGATTGCTCTCCTTGGCAGTATCATTACAATCGCATATTATGGGTTATTGAATTTTATCGCTTCTCCAGAATATCCTTGGGTCATTTATCCGGCATTCGCAATTATTTGGTGGCCATTATCAATTTATCATGCAAAAAGAAAAGCGTTTGTAGCTTTTTCTTTTACAGCTAGCATTCTAATTAGTATTTTCTTTATCATTGTAAATCTCATTTCATCCCCAGATACAATTTGGGCTGTATATCCAATATTTGCAGTTATTTGGTGGCCTCTAAGTATGTATTTTTATAGTTATAAAAAGAAACAAATATAGATATTAATTGTACGCTCCTGAGCTTGGTGGACTTCAAATTATGCGGTCCTTTTTATTTTTATAAAGAGCAAAAAGCGATTCTAATAAAGAATCGCTTCATAGACAAAAGCTTATTCTGCTTCAGAAACCAATGTAAATCGTTCATTTAAGTGTTGAGGATTTTCAATTTCGTCTAGTAATGCAATTGCATAGTCAGCATAACTTACGTAGCTATTACCTTTTTTATTAACAATAAAATTGTCTTTTCCTTTTTGATAAGCTCCAGTACGCTTACCATTCGGATCAAAAAATGCCGCTGGACTAATAAACGTCCACTTAATATCAGTTGTTTTTTGTAAGTCGTGAAGATGTTTTGTCATATTTGATGCAGTTGCATAATATTCTTTTGGAAATTCAGGTGTGTCCACTAATTGAATCGTTTTGTCTTCATCAACATACAAGCTTCCTGCTCCACCAACTACGATTAATTTTGTATCTTTGGCATCTTTTAACGCATTTATTAAGACATTCCCAGCTTCAATATAAAGATGCTCTTGACCTTCCGCTGCTTTAAATGCATTTACAACAACATCAAATTGCTTTAAGTCATTTGAATTTAAATCTAATAAATCCTTTTCCAACACTGGTACTTCTTTATTCGTTAATTTAGAAGCACTTCTTACGATTGCTGTTACCTCATGGCCTCTTTCTACCGCTTCTTTTAAAATAAGATTTCCTGCTTTTCCTGTTGCTCCAATTATACCAATTTTCATCTTTTTTCTTCCTCCTAAAATTTAAGTTATTTTGACCTCACAGTTGTAACAAAGGAGGTTACAACCACTTTAAAAAAATATAAATAATATACAGATGTAACAAATCTAGTTACATCGTTAACAAAAAAAATTGAATGATATTATCCAATTTTTTTGCTTAATACTGTAACTAATTCTTCCATAGTAACTTCGTCCAGTATTTTTTCCATTGCTTCTTGTGCTCGATTTAAGATCAGCTCTAACACTGCTTGAATATTTGCACCGACTGGACAATTCGGATTCGGTTTATCATGAAATTGAAAAAGTTCTCCTTCATCTACAACTTCAACCGCTCTATAAACATCTAAAAGTGTAATTTCACTTAAAGGCTTATGAAGTGAAGCTCCACCAGTTCCTCGACGGACTTGAATTAACCCAGCATTCTTAAGTTTTCCCATTACTCTTCTAATTACGACTGGATTCGTATTTACACTTCCTGCAATCCATTCGGAAGTACAAAGCGTGCTATTCTCCATCGTAACTAAAGATAAAATATGAACAGCAACGGTAAAACGACTACTGATTTTCATAGGATTCAACCTCCGATGTAACCATTATAGTTACAACAATTATTATATGTCAATACTATTTATTTTACACAAACTTATGATCAATTTATATTTTTTTATTTAATAAAGCCAAGTTAAACAGCAGAAAATCGTTAACAGCTACTATTAGAGGTAAACTTACACCAGTGCCATAGTAGTTAAAATTTATTCAAAAATGGATAAAAATGGTTGAACAATTATAATAGCTAACTTATCCTTAAGTTATTAAGAAACATTAATAAAAGGGTGAAGAAAATGAATGGAAATGATCTTGCTTATCTAATTTGCTTTACGATTATAGGTTTGTTTTTACTTGGTTTTGGTATCATGTATAAAAAAGAAGCTCATGCAGATTTAAAAAACAGTGGTGTTGGAGGAAATGGCGTAAGCGGAATAGGTGCTATCTTGTTCTTCCTACCTCATTGGGTATATAAGGCAATATTTATCGCATTAGGAGCATTCCTAACGATTGGAATTTGGTATGTTGTGTTTTTTTACAATAAATAAAAGACTTTCCATTCAAATCTAAAGAGCACAAAGAACCAATAAGAAGGGAGCTATTAGTATATAGCTTCCTCCTTTACTTAATAAGTGACATAATTCCTAAAACACCAATCATTAAACCCGCTATTTACTAATCCTAAGTGAAATTTCACATTAATCCATACAAAGCTATACCACCAAAAATAATAATAATCATACCTGATAAACGGTTAATTAATGTTAAAGACCGATCATTGATTCGAGATCTAAATAGCCCTACCCCACTGCTTAATATTACCCACCATAAACTTGAACCACAAAAAACACCTAATACTAAAATGATGGACGAAGCAATATTGCTATCTGAATTCGAAATTCCTAATCCTGCAAAAATGGCGATAAATGATAGAATCGTCATTGGGTTTGTCAGCGTTAAAAATAAAACCGATAAAAATGCATTAATCATATTTTTCTTCTGTGTATCAGATTGAGTATAGCTGGCTTTTGAAATAATTGTTTTTACACCTAAATAACATAGGAATATACCACCGATTAACTGAATCCAAAAATGTTGACCAATTAAAAAATTCATAATGATAGTTAATCCAAAGCCTGCAACTAAACCATAAATACCATCAGCAGTAGCAGCCCCAAGTCCAGAAGCTAAACCAACCATTCTTCCATACGCTAAAGTTCTACGGATACACAGTACCCCAATTGGGCCAACAGGTGCAGCAATTGATAGACCAATTAATAAGCCTTTAATATAAAATTCCAGATTCATGTTGCCCTCCCTACTCTATAGAAAATTTATGCTTTTGCAATGGCAGTCGAAAGGTTTCTTTCGTTGTATCTATTACAATCGTTGTTTTTGTTCTTATTACGCCCTTTAACCCTTTTATTTCATGACTAATTACTCGGTCCAAGTCTTTTGTATTTCTACTTCTTATTTTTAGTAAATAATCATCTTCACCTGCAATATGGTGACATTCCTGTACCTCATCTAATTGATTAACAAGTTCTAAAAAAGGAGCTCGATTTTCAGGTCGCTCAAGCGAGACAGCTACAAACGCAGTTAATTCACTTCCAACTTTTTCTGAATCAACTAGAACACCAAATCCTTTAATCACACCTTGTTCAACTAGTCGGTTAACACGTTCAGCAGTAGCCGGAGCTGACAAGCCAACCTCACTAGCTAAATCCGCCCACTTTATTCTAGAATTATCCATTAAATGATTAATAATTTTTAAATCGTAAGAATCCATACATATCTACCTTCTTTTTATAAGTATTAACTATATTTTACTTATTTTATGAAAGTAATTCAATAATTTAAAATAAAAAAACATCTAAATATTAACGTTTAATAAACATATTTATTTACTGGTACTAATAAGATGAAAAAGGAAGACAATCTTTATCGAAGGGGGCGTCAATTTATGAAAAGAGACCCGTTTGAATATCGAAAAAGACTAAGGGAAAGAGAACGAGAAAGAGAAAGAGAGCTAAATGAAGAAAATGAAAGAGAGCCTAATGAAGAGAAAGAAGTAAAACCCAAAGAAGAAAAGCCTCAAACACATGTACATGAGTTCGTAGCAAGTACTAAACTTGCAGAAGAAGGTGAAGACCGACATAATCATCGTTTTGCTGGAGTTACAAGCGAAGTCATTCCAGTAGGAAGACACAGTCATATACATCGAATTATAGTAAATACAGATTTTCTAGATCATCATCACGAGGTTATTATTGAAACTGGACCTCCTATTCCAGTAGGAAACGGTAAGCATGTTCACTTTGTCAAAGGAATGACAACGATCATTGATAATCATGAACACGATCTTGAATTCGCTACCTTAATCGATAGACCATTAGTTTAAGCCAATTGTAAAATTCAATTTATGTATATTTCTTTCACAATAATATACATAAGTCTATACCGAATTAATTAAGAGGGAGTCTCATAAGTCAGGTTAACTGACTTATGGACGCCCTCTTCAGTGTGTTTTATATTTAAAACTTAAAATAAAATCCTAAGTATTCCTCAATCCTTCAGTATTCATTAACACAATTCTCCATCCATCCGGGTCTTCAAATGTAGTACCTTTTCCGAGCCAATAAGGATTCTCAGGTTCAACGTCAATATAACCCATATTATTTAATCGGTTTTTGACAAGATTTATTTCAGCTTTATGAGGTATATAAAATACTAAAAGATTATCCTTTGTTGGGGCAGGACATGGGCTTCCATCAATATGTTGAGTAAATTCTAAATGGTATTCAACATCAGGTAATCCAAACATGATCCCATCATACCCATTATGATTTTGAAAACTGCCCACTTTTTTTAATCCAAGCCCTTCACCATAGAATTTACTTATTTCAGCTAATTGGTTTGTAGGTCTTGCAATTCTAAATTGAACCCAGTTTTTCATTGTCATCACCTTATCCTTTAATAATTTGATGCTACCCATTCTTCATTTAGCTTTTTTGTTATTTGTGTATAGAGCTTCAATTCTTGAAATAAGCTATCAACTGAATATGATGTGTTTTCTTCTAACGCAGTACCTTCTGAAATAAAATCTGATGGATCAATCACAACTTGTTTCGATAAAACATTTGCATACAATGCTCTTAAAACAATTCTCATATTGTTAAGTGCATTAATTCCACCCTTTCCTCCACCGGATACAGCCAATATTGCAACTGGCTTATCTTTAAAATGCTTACTACCTAAAAAGTCAAAAGCATTTTTTAATGCGCCGCTCATTCCACCATGATATTCCGGTGTTGCAATGATCATAGCATCAGCATTTTCTAGCTGTGATCTTAGCTTTTGGATATTTGCTATTTCATTTTGTTCTTCTTGACCATTATAAATAGGTAATACCAGTTCACTTAAATCAATTGTTTTTACATTGTATTTTTTCGAGATGATTGTAGTTAATTTACCTGTACGCCCTTCTTTTCTAGGGCTACCATTTATCATTATAATATTCATATTTTCCACTCCTTTAATCTGTACCTTTAGTATAGTCAATTACTAACGTCCAAACTTCAGTCGTTTGATAGAACTTTTCTACACGTTTAGGAGTATATAAAAATAAAAAAAATCTACAACTAAAGTTGTAGATTTCAAACAGATAAACGGTCAGTTTCTCGATTACTACGATCTTGATTCATTTTTTGATAAACTTTAATATTTTGATAAACTAATTCAAGTAATTTAGCAGTTATACCCTTTTCCTTTGCAAGTTCTAGTAAATACCCTTGCAAATGATCCCCTTCTACTAAGGAACCTTTTTCCATATCCCTCTGCAAAGAGGACTTCATATCATATCCAAGTGCATCGATTGATTTCATATGCTCATCCACAATACTTTCAGAAATCGGTGCACCATGGGACCTCATAATATTAGCGCATTCTTCAAATAATTCACGGATCGTAGCTCTTCCACCATCACTTTCTCTAATTGGACCAATAGGAGCACGCATAAGTGATGTAACACCAGACATTACAGTAATAAACAAATATTTATGCCACATATCACGTTCAATCTGTTTACTATGGACAAATTCAGCTTTTGAACCGTTAAATGCATCAGCAATTCTTTTAATACGGTCAGTTTCTTTACTTAAGAATTCACCAAATACAAGTCTAGATGCTTTACTTGTTTGAGCAACTTCCCCAGCTTCATTCAAAGTTGTTTCAATAAAACATAAACCGCCTATAACCTTTGCTTCACCAAAGGCCTGTTTTAAAGGATTTAGATGAGCAATCCCATTCAAAAGAGGTAAAATAACAGTTTGATCACCTACAAACGGTTTTACATCCAAAATAGCATCGCTTAAATGATATGACTTAGTCGAGAAAAGCACAATATCAAAAATCTCTGCAGGACTCTTTGCCGAAATTAGATTCGGTTGAAATGAAAAATCACCATTAACACTACGAATGACCAAACCATTTTCCTCTAGCTGCTTTTTCCGATTAGCTCGTACTAGAAATGTAACATCTTCACCCTTTTCTACTAAGCGTCCTCCAAAATAGCCGCCAATTCCTCCAGCTCCTAATACAAGAATTCGCATCAAACTCTTCCTTTCTATTAAAAATTAAAAATCTGAACTTGCTAATGTCTATTTCAAAATCCCATTTCGAACTGCGTAAAGTGCCAGTTGAGTTCGATCTTGAAGCTGAGTCTTTGCTAAAATATTCGAAACATGAGTTTTTACAGTTTTTTCTGTAATAAATAAAGATGCTGCTATTTCTTTATTACTTTTTCCCCTCGTTATTTCCTTCAATACATCCATTTCTCGTTTTGTTAATTTATCTTGAAATGACTCATCGTTCTTCGTTTCTATCTTCCCAGTTAAAGCAGAAACTAATTGCGTCGTAACCTTTGAATGAAACTGTTTTTCCCCATCATGTATCTTTCGGATTGCGGAAACGAGCTCATCTGGGTCACTATCTTTTAAATAATAACCAGCTGCACCCGCTTCAATAGCAGGTAAAATATGATCTTGATCATAAAAACTAGTTAATATCATTACTTTTACAGCTAAACCCTCTATTTTTATTCTTTTGGTTGCCTCAATTCCATCTAGAACTGGCATCGCTAAATCCATGATAACAATATCAGGTCTTAACTCTTTTACTAAGCTTAATGCCTCTTCTCCGTTCGATGCTTCTCCGATAACCTCAATATCATCTTGCGTATTTAAGAAGAAAATAAGTCCTCTCCTAACTACATGATGATCATCAGCAATTAATATTTTAATAGACATAAAACTCTCCTTCTTAAAAAGGGATATTCGTCGTAATTTTTGTTCCTTTATTCAAATCACTTTCAACTAAAAACGACCCTTTTATCGATTCGACTCTTTCCTTCATGCTTTTCAAACCTAATGTTGGGATTTGTACGTCCTTTGGGCATATAAAACCTACACCCTGATCTCGAATCGTCATTTTTGCTTTCTTAGTACTGATTGATAACTGTAAATATACCGTATTTTGTCCTGAATGTTTTCTACAATTATTAAACGCTTCCTGACCTACACGCCATAACGTTTCTTCTATTTTAGAAGGTAAGATCGTTGTTCCTTTTATATTAGTAATTACTTTTAATCCTAGCATTTCACCATAGTTAATTAATGCGCTAACTATTCCTTTTTCAATACCATGTGGCCTAAGCTGCCATATTAAAGCTTTCATTTCTGCTTGCGCTTCTTGGGCAATTTGTTGAATATGATTAAAAGTATCCTTTAACTTCGGACTGTCGGATACATTTGCACCTGCTTTAGCAGTTACATTAATTGAAAACAATAATTGACTAACTGAGTCGTGTAAGTCCTTAGCAAGACGATTTCGTTCTTGAATCAACTCAAACTCTTTTACCTTTTCAGTTAATTGAATTCGTTTAATTGCCGTTCCAATTTGCAACGCAACTGCACCTAGTAAATTCAATTCTTCCTGATCAAATTTTAATTTATTAGAAGCAGCAACATTTAATAAACCAAAAGATTCTTCACCTGCTTGCAGTGGTACAGTCGCATGATGGGTGACACCATTTGTTTCTCCCCAATTATGAATAATTGAGTCTTCTAATCTTTTACATTCCATAATGTTTGATGCCTTATTAAGTCTGCCTGTATTATATTTATTTACACACCAACAATCTCCATTGCACATTGGCTTAGCTTCTTCGTTCATGAGAGCTGGGGGTAATTCATGTGAAGCGACTAATTCAAAATCTCCATTTTTATCAATTAAAAAAATCCATCCTGTATCTAGACCCGTAACTTGAACTAATTTGGCTAAGGCACAATTGAGGGTACTGTGTAAATCAGTACCCTCGTTTAATATTTCTGCAATTTCTTTTAATACTTGTAGCTCTAAAAGAAATGATTCTTTTTTCATACTTATGCTAATTCCTTCATTCGACGATCAAGTTGTTCAAGCACCATCGGCCACGCTTGCTCGTGTTGGTCTCTTGATAATTCATCTGGGAATCCCGCATGTGTCAATTTAATAACTGCTGCTCCACTTTCATCTGTAGAAAACTCTACAGTGACTACAGTCTCTGCTTTTGATCCTGAAGTGAACCAAGTAATCTCTACAAGTTGATTGTGCTCAAGCTTTAAAAAGCGACCATAATGAGGATGACGTTTATCTTCAAAATGCGTCTCAAAGAAAAATACAGAATTAACCTCTGCCTTCATAATCACCGAACCTGGCGCAGCAAACCAATCTCCAAATCTTTTTGTCCAAGCCTCATACAATACATCTATTGAATTTTCCATTACTCGTTCCACAGTGAGACTATGTGGTCTATTCGATAAATCTGGATAACTAATAATATTCATATTAATCCCTCCAAAAAGTTAGATAGTTATTCATTTTCATTAATAATAGCTAGCATTTGGTGATCTTCCCACTTCCCATTTATACGGACATTTTTCTTGGCAATGCCCTCTTTATGGAAACCAGCCTTTTCTAATACCCTAATTGAACCAATATTATGAGGCATTACACCTGCTTCAATGCGATGTAATTTTAATTCATTAAAGGCATATTCTACAACTAACTTTGCAGCTTCAGTTGTATATCCTTTACCATTTTGTTGTTCATCTAAAGAATAACCAACAAAACAACTTTGTAAATCTCCTCTTAAAACCTCTGCTAGCATCGTAAAACCTATAAAAGCATTTGTTTCCTTTAAAAAGATACCAAAGCCATAATACAGATCATTGTCGCTTTTCTCTTTATATGACTTAATGCGATCCTGCTGAGCTTCCAAAGTATAGAAACTCTCGTCTTTTATATATGTAAAAGGTTTAAAAAACTCTCTATTTCGAACTTCGTATGATAAAAAATCCTCAGCATCTGCGACTTCTAACTGTCTTAAATATATATTATTACCAACTAATTGCATCTGTTTCCTACACTCCCTAATTTCCCTGCTTTTCCTGACCCATTAAACGCCTGTTGCCCATATTATTCTTGGATCAATCTTACGGACTAGACGGTACGCTATCGGTTTAAAACCATTTTTTGGCCAGAATCTCGAGGATTCTAAATTCGTTATTCTCCAATCTGTTTCGCACAGTTTATAGCCTTCTTTGTCAGTAAACGTAAGTCCATGCTGTAGTAAGGCCGTGCTAACGCCCATTCCGCGAGAAGTTTCGACCGTTGCTCCCACTACTAAACTAATGCAAGATTCAGGTGTTAATAAATTCTCATCAGATGCTGCCGCTGATTCAAATACTTGAAAACCTACAATCTCATTTTTATAGAGAGCTAACCATAAAGTTGCGGCTTCATCATTAATGATTTCTGCGTAACCTTCCTGATAGTCCTCTCTTTCTTCAATAAACCCTGGTGCAAATACCGGTGATTTTGCTTGGTGTTCCATGATCACAGTTGCTAATTCACGTACTCTTTTTTCATCTTCACTAGTAGCCACTCGAATCTGTATATCTTCAAATACTCTTTCCGACGAAACTGACAAATCACGTATTCCATGAACCTGCTCATAAGCAAATCCTAAGTGAAACCATGCATCTAAAGTCGACTTATTTCCACTTGGAACCATTACATAATGATTAAACGAACCAAGCTCTACCATTTTCTTCGCAAACTCTACATATAACTCACGATATAATTCTGCATCTTCACTTTCTGCTATCGCCATCCCTGCATACTTAATCCAAGTATGACGTTCTCGATTTTTATCTGTTTGAATTGACCCAATCATATAGCCAACTAACTCCGAATCATTCATCGCTGCAATACCAAAACTATCCTTTTCATTAAAAAGCGCCTCAATAGCTTTCTTAGCATATGTAGCCTCTTCAAATTTAGATGGTAATTCAGAGTTTATACTTCGGTCATACATATGACGGATAGCCAAGAGACTAGCCGCTTCATCTAAGTGTATATTTTCGAATGCGATAAATTTCATAACAAACCTCCTTGCAACTTTTACAAGTGTAACTACTTAATAATTCCGACTATTTAAATTATCATTTCATTCACTCATTACTAGTTCCATAAAAAGTTCACTACTTCCTGCTTATAGCTGGATATGCTCTCTTTCATCTAGTAAAATTCAGCAACAATCCCATGTGTATAGGACATTAGTAAAATCCTTTTTTAACAAATCCTCTTTTTTAATAAAGAAATTCGCTACACCAACATCGCCAAACATACATTCAATCGTATCATCACTATCAATTTGTAATAACAAGATAGAGTGATTTTCAGTTTTTTTAACATAATCTCTTGGATCTGACTGAGTAAAGTATGGATACCCTCCAATTCGATGACCATCTCCACTAAAGTATTCAAAATAAAGCTCACCTAGCTCTTCATAATCCTCATGATCAATTTCTGCGTCAAACGGTACGTCAAAGTCGATTTTCTCAAAGTCCATTGCTTCAGGGGATATTGGTTGAGCTGTTAATTCAAAATGCATTGCTGCTTCTATTCCAATTGGAAATTCATCTTCTACAGTTATAAAAGAGAAGTCTTCAATTAGGTTTGTTTCATTTAAATTTTCATGATAGATAACCCTAAAGCTTTTTTGACTTGTTGGATGTTCAAAATCTTGCCCATACAGATCATCAATCGCTATATAAAATTGAAGTAACCCCGATGTTGGAAAATTTTCTATTTTAGGTAACTCAGAAAAATTAATCTGAGCAAGTAATTTCATAGGCTCCTCGTTTTCATCCTTTGGATACTCCATACTAGATGGAAAATAAGGGTCTCCTGAAAATTTACTTTCTATTAAAGAAGTCTTTCTTACGATTGGTTCAATTTCAACTGAATCTTTAAAAGTAGACTCAATTGTTTCTTTATAAATCTGTAACTCTTTCGGTAACTTTAATTGTTTAACCACGGGGCACCTTCTTTTGTATTTGATAATTAAATCATATCAATTTTAACAATTTAATTCTCGATAAATCTCTGATTAAAAGTAAAAAACCACTGTTTATATACAGTGGTTAGCAATTATTTCTTAATGAAATTCTAAAAACTCGACTCTGTTCCCAAATGGATCATTAACAAAAAAGCGAGTACGACCTTCTATTGGTGGTTCCTCTTTGATTTCAAAGTTGAGTTGAAGGAGTTGCTCTCTTAATGCCTCTATGTTTGTAACAATTAAACCAGGATGAGCTTTTTTAGGTGCTATAAAATCTTCTTGAATACTAATATGAATTTCTTGATTACCACAAATAAACCAGCATCCACCTCTGCCTTTTAAATTTTCCGGCTTTGGCAATTCCTTCATTCCTAAAATTCCATTATAAAATTTTCTAGCTTCGTCCTCTCCACCCTTTGGACAAACTAATTGAATATGGTCAATTCCTTTTACTTCAAATGCCATTGATTAGCACCTCTCTCATTATGAAAAGTTTATATCTTTAGATTACCAGAACTAAAAAATAAGAAAAGCATTACCTCTATAGAAGTAACGCTTTTCCCAATATTCCAACTTATCAAACTAACTTTAAGCCATTTGTAATAAGATTCTTTAAAGAATCTTCTTTTCTTAATGCTTCCAATTCAGCTTTTAATGGTTCAACAATTTGCGCTAATTTAGCATTAACTGTAGCTATTTCAAGTAATTCTAATCGTAATAACCAATCACTTTGGTGTTCACGATTAAGTTCGTTATGCACAGCAATTAGTTTAGAAATACAGTCATCACAGAATGTATTCTTTTCTCTAATTACTCTAACTTCTTTATATAATTTTTCTAATTCAGTTAATTGAGCTGGTGTTTCCATTACGAACTCTACTTCTTTAATTGAATCACTAAAGTAAGCCGTTGGATCTGCTGCACCAGGGTATGCTGATTCAACTCGAGAACCAACTGCCATATCAAAAGTTCCCCACTCTTTTTTGAATAATTCTTTTCCTTCGTAAGTAACAGTGCAGTCTTCAAATGAGATTAATGCAACTTTATCTTCATTTTTAATGATATTCACAATTCTTCCGGAAGCGCTTACATTGCTTAAGAATTCTAAATCAACAAAGTTCCCTATGACAATACCTAAATTTTTAAGTGCAGCATCATTACATTCTTCTAATTCAATATTTCCTTTTAGAAGTCCAATTGGCGTACCAAATCCTTTAGCATGGTAGTCTTTTCCGTGACCTTCTAATTGCTTATTGTTTATTGAAAGTGCTGTTTCGCCAGTTGTATTAACGTAAATTGCTTCACCATTTTCGTCTTTAACGATTGCATGAACAATACCAGTTACACTTAATCCAGAATTTAATTCAAATGTAGCAACAGTTTTCGATTTAAGAGCTTTATCTAAACTTTCAGTGCCACCTACACGGAATGCCATAGTGCTTGCTAATTCCTCAGCACCTTGCATTAATTCATCGAAATCTTTGCATACAAATAATTGTGCTTGCATTTCAGTTATATTTTTCGGTTGTAATGTAGAAGCTTCAATAGAGAAAGGTAATCTTTCAACTGCATCTGTAAAGCAATGTGTGCTTTCACCTACTGATGATAATAAACCAGCACCGTAAATTTTTGGATTATCTAGTTCACCTATTAAACCATATTCAACTGTTCTCCAGAATACGCGTGAAATTTTTTCAGCTTCTGAAATTCCAACAATTGCTTTTTGTCTTTCTTCAACTAATCTTTGTGCAGCAGCTTTTTCTTCTGGAGTCGATTTTGGATCTTCCATTACAATCGTTAAATTTCTAACTGCTTCAAATAGTTCTTGTTTTTCTTTTGTAGCAAATGCCTTTGCACCAATTGATCCAATTTTTTGTACGTACTCTCTAAATACAGGATCAAATAATATTGGCGCGTGTCCTGCAGCCTCATGAATAATATCCGGAGCAGGTGTATATTCTATATTCGTTATTTGTCTAATTTCAGTTGCGATTGGTAAAATACCATTTGCTAATAGTTCAAAAAATGCAGCGCCTGGAATTAATCCATTAACGATTCCTGCGCCCCAACCGATTTTTGAAAGGCTCTCGTTCATTTCAGCTACATTTGGAATTTTTTCCGTTTCAATTCCTGACATTTTTAGTCCATCGACAAATGCAGAATGTGCTTTATCTTTTAATGCGTGATGATTTTGTCTCATTACATAGCGCCATACAGCATGATCAATTGGCGTGTAAAGATCATAATTTTGCTCCGATAAGTATTGTTTCAAATGAGGTGGTATTATTTTTGTTTCAAAGGCTGCTTCTTTCATGTCATCAATTCCCCTTTTTAAAATTATTTCACTTAAAAATCTATTACTCTACTTTCTTAAAAATACCCGTTCTATCTATATCTTGCTAAAAGCTTTTTTGAGCATTTTTAAGCAAGTTTCCATCATTTAACCATTTCTACTTTTTCCAAATTACTCCTTCTTTCTACAAAATCTTTTTTTTTTCGGTATACATAGTCATAATCAACCAAACACATCACTCCTTTCAAACACGAAATGTGGAAGGCGTTTGCTAAAGCCCCGACAAGCATAAGACAAAGGCCGATAAAGGTTGGTTTTTACCTTATTGGACTTTGGCTTATGACCTCGAGGGGCTAACGCCTGGAACTAGACAACACGAAATGTGGAAGGCGTTTGCTCAGCCCCGACAAGCATAAGACAAAGGCCGGTAAAGGTTGGTTTTTACCTTTATTGGACTTTGGCTTATGACCTCGAGGGGCTAACGCCTGGAACTAGACAACTCAAAAAAGACAAGCTTATGTTTTACCTTAGTTCTTCTCACACTAGTAGCATATTCCGTTACATCTATACATGAATCCAAGATTTTTGAACATAAAAAAATCCCTACTGTTTGCACAGTAGGGACGAACTTTAAATTCGCGGTACCACCCTAGTTATTAGCTGTTTTACTAAAACTTACTAATATCTTCATTTCATAACGGCTCTTCACCGTCTTCCCCTCACAATTTGTTTCGAAGAAGAAGCTCGTGGATTGTAATTCATGACGTTTTATGTACTGATTTGCACCAACCATCAGCTCTCTGTTACAGGGAAAACTTCACTACTTTAGTTCCATTCATTGCTTATTATTATTTAATTAAATTATATTCTTAAAATAAAAAAGTCCCTACTGTTTGCACAGTAGGGACGAAATATTCGCGGTACCACCCTAAATTATTAGTATTAAAAACGATACTAATATCTTCATTTCATAACGGCTCTTCACCGTCTTCCCCTCACAATTCGTTTCGAGGAAGATGCTCTAGGATCGTAATTCATGTGTTCTATGTACTGGTTTGCAGCAACCACCAGCTCTCTGTTACAGGGAAAACTACACTAATAAAATTCCTATCATTGCTTTTCGCGATTCAATTAATACATACTTTATTCCTATTTTCCGTAAATGTCAACACTTTTTAATGTCCATTTTTCCAGAAGCTTTATTATCCGGATATAGTTTCAAATCATTATCTTTAGAAAAGACTGTTCAAAATGCACCATTTAACCCCATAAACTTATTCAAGAATTCGTATCCTAATTTATATAAAAACAACACATTTACCCTTTCGTTCTGTACAATCTAAACAATGATTTAACAATTAACATATTTAAAAAGTTATATTTACTTTTTTATATTTATTTCATGCTCACATAGAACTAACAAAAAAACATTATATTAATATATTTCATTCCGAGCGCACTTAATAACTTCTCTTATAAATGGTTCTTTTTTCTTTGTATAAGTTTGACGATCATATTGATATTCCTTAACGAGACTCTTTTTTAGATACAAATAATCTTCGGCAATTTTAGGATTCTCTCTCAAGTAATCTCTAAATAATAATTTTTCAATCCATTCTTTACTTGTATGTTCGCAAATATGTAAATGACAAGTACCTTGTCCCCATAAACCCTTTCTAAAAAACCTTCTATCTGTAAGTTCCGGCTTTGGTACATATTCAAAATCAATTGTGCTTAACGGTTGAATTAGCTCTTCAAAATCTTCTAATTTAGTTACCCCAATCATAATATCAATTATTGGTTTTGCTCCTAATCCTTTAATTGAAGTACTTCCAATATGTTCAATTTGAATTATTTTTTGGGGTATGGCGGATAGAATTTTCCCCTTTTCTTCTTCAAATTGTAGTTCCCAATTAGGATCATAATTTTTTATCAAGACATTTGCTCTTGTCACGTTTACACCTCTTCATCATTAATTTTTTTCTATTCTTAAATAAATTTTACCTTTAGATTCATACATATTGACAATCTTCTTATATAAAATATAATTAATTTATAATATGTTAACTAACAAATGAAATAAGTTAACATACAGAGAGGGAGATATAGTAATGCAACAAGAAAGATTAAAAATGCTTATTAATTCAGCTTTATTTGCAGCAATTATTGGTATACTATCTCAAGTATCTATTCCTTTACCCTTTTCTCCTGTTCCAATCACAGGACAAACATTAGCAATTGGCTTAGCGGCTACGATTTTAGGTAAAAAATACGGAACAATCTCGTTACTTCTTTATTTAGCACTTGGAGCAATCGGAATTCCGGTTTTCGCAGGTGGTGCTGCGGGATTTGGCGTACTAGTCGGTTCAACGGGCGGTTATTTAATTGGATTTATTCCAACTATTTTCATCATCGCTTACTATATCGAAAAAACTAAGTTCACAGTCTTAAATGCAATGATTGCAAACATAATCGGAATGTTTGTTACATTAATTTTTGGTACTGTGTGGTTAAAAATTGCAGCTTCTCTAAGCTGGCACGATGCAATGGCTTTCGGTTTTTATCCTTTCATTATTCTTGGATTAGTTAAAGCATATGTAGCATCTGCATTAGGTGTTATTATTGGAAAACGTTTAGCAAAAGCTAATTTATTAAAACGTGATGAAATTTCAGCGTAATACAAAAAGAGCTCATTTTTATGATGTGAGCTCTTTTTATATTGTTGAAAGGGAGTTTAGAAATAGAATTCTTCAATACATTTTAGATGTATTAACCCTTTGTTTATTCTTCAAATTAAAAATCAATTTTATTATTTTCAAAACTAAATAACCTAATCCACCGCCAAGTGTATTTAATATCAAATCATCAACATCAAAGCTACCTAGCCCAAATAATAACTGAAGTATTTCATAAGTTAAACTTAAAATGAAAGTCGCTTTTAAAATTGATTTCAAACGATCATACTTCTTAACTATTAACGGCAACAAGAAGCCAAATGGCATAAACCCGATAATATTGCCAGCCAAATTACTAATTCTAATATCAAAATTAATATCAGCCAAAAACAAATAAAAAGTAATCGTTTTGAATGGAATAAAGTTATTTGATCTCCACCAATGATCTCTAGTGAAATTAAATTCTAAATGGCTAATAAATTGTGATACTGGTAAATATTTAAATAGAATTCTTTCAGTAAGAATCATTAAATACAAACAGATTAATAGTAATAATATTATTTTTATAATTTTATTCATCTTTTAAAATCTCCGTCATTTTACACATTAAATAATACCACATATTTCCATTTTTTATAGATGGTTTCTCAATTAATATGTCTTAAATTCAAAATCCATTTAGTTTTACTGCAAAACTCATTAAAGTTACTAAAAAAATAACCACTCAATTGAGTGGTTGCTTCATTGTACATCAACAGCTTTAACGACTGATCGATCTCCCTTTTGTTGGACTGTAACAATATACTTAGACCCACCTTTATTGTATTTGTCCATTTGGCTTTCAGGAATGTAAAAACGACTTAGATTATGGTTGATTACAATTTCTTTTTCTTCTCCCATATATGTGTATTGAATCGTTGCTTTAATGTATTTTGAATGCTTTGGACGATGATCCGTTACATAATTTAATTGATAAATATCGTTTTGACCCTTTTGAAAAACAATATAAACGTTTTCCCCTTCTTTCGGCTTACCATTACCTTTCCAATCCTTCATAGTTATTGAGTCAAAATCATATGAAAGGGCTGCATAATGTCCTAATAAAGGTTCTACTGGATCCAAACTCTGTGAATTTATTTTAAACGTATCGGCTGATTGCTTAAAGTACATTATGTTTCCAAGTAAAGCTAGTAATAAAACAAATTGAATGATTGAAAGCAAAAGTAATTTCTTCTTATTTTGCATGTTCATCACCTCTTGCTTTTTTCGATTGGGTATAGACAAAATATAAAATTACTGCAAGGATAATAAACACAATTGATTTACTTATAAACGAAACGGCAAATCCTGTATAAATTCCAATTACGAGTGTAGCAAATGTGATAAAGCCTATAATAATGCTTCCTTTTTCCTGACCTGATACACCTTTAAATAAACGTATACATGAATAAGCAAATAATATTAATACCCCTACAATCATATTTGCTAATTTATCTTGAACTCCTAGAATCGGTAATAAGAATATAAATAAGAAGATCCAAAGATAATTATTAAACGATATATTGTCCTTCCATTTCTTGTAAACAGTATAGATTGCTAGTAAAAGGATTAATAGAATGATCGTATCAAACAGTGGTACTGCAATCGGCTTTAAAAATCCATGCGAAAATTCCTTTTGCATCTCGTGAACTGCATCATATGATCCTCCAAAAATTGAAGTAATAAAAGTAAATAGCCATACAAATATTGTAAATACAGGTAGAAGAACATAATCTATAACGCCGCGCTCATTTAAGAACCAAAGAATAAACACTACTACAATAATCGGCGTTATATATTGGCGATCTGAAAATGTTTGGAAAAACATAATGACAATATATCCCATAAATGAATAATTAAAGCTGGCATTCCACCTGTTCTTCATGATTTTCAAGAAATAAATTGAGCAAAGTAACAATGGAATTTGAAGAAGATAAACATGTGCCGTTTCTAATCCAGCACTATAGCTCAAACTAAAAAATCCGATTCCTAAGAAAAGATAATAAAACATTTTATGCTTTAACACATAATAGTAAAGAAACGCGAGCATTGTCCAAGTGATCAAAAATACTGGACTGTTACTTGTAAATTGATACATTTGTACAATTAAAACAAATGCACATGCGTACCCAATTACATTAATAAAGTTTAAACAATGTCCAAACAATTCTTTTCCCTTTTGATAGCTTATAAAAGCAACTGCATGGAAAACTAATAATGTTATAAAAATAATGACTAATCTCATGGTTTGGCTAAAGTCGTTCCAGTTACTACCCACAAGCGCTAAAATTGAAAATGCTACAAGTAAGGCAATTAAAAATGGCACAATATCCCCTAAAAATGATTGCTTTTCAGCTTTAGCCCGGTGCCTTTCATACTCAACTATTCGATTTAATGATTCTTCATCTAGTAAGTTATTCTCGTGCCATTCTTTTAGCTTCTGATCTAATTTACTCATGTAATCCCCCCCCCTTTTAGTAGCAGTATATAAAAATACTTCCATTACTATTATAATTTCTTAATAAAACATAAATTACCTCTAAATCTAAAATTTTAGGAGAATATGTTTAATCAAACGTTTGTTTAAATTATAAGATTTCCCACTAAGAGCTTTATAAAAAACAGCCCTATCTCTAGGGCTGTTTCATCATCTTTTATACAGGATAAACACCATGTTTTTTCGTAGCAGGAGTTTCATATGATTCTGAGTAGTATGCAAAGCGTTTAATTAGCTCTGTACGCAGTTCTTCTGGTTGAATGACTACATCTACCACTAGCTCAGATGCTAAACGGTAAATATCGATGTCCTCAGCATACTCTTTACGTTTTTCTTGGATAAAGGCAGCTTGTTCTTCTTTTGGTAAGCTTGCAATTTTATTTGCATATACTGCGTTTACAGCAGCTTCAGGACCCATTACAGCAATTTGAGCAGATGGGAATGCAATTACACAGTCTGTTTCAAATGCTGGGCCTGCCATTGCATAAAGTCCAGCACCGTAAGCTTTACGAACGATAACTGAGATTTTTGGAACAGAAGCATTACTCATGCTATAAAGCATTTTTGCTCCATGGCGGATAATTCCTGCACGCTCTACTTTAGTACCAATCATGAAGCCAGGTACATCCATTAAGAATAATAAAGGAATATGGTAAGCATCACATAAATTAATAAATTTAGCTGCTTTATCAGCTGAATCATGGAATAATACGCCACCTTTAACTCTCGGTTGGTTAGCGATAATCCCTACGCTACGTCCATCTAATCTAGCAAAACCAGTCACTAGTTCAGGTGCAAATAGCTTTTTAATTTCGAAGAATGAATCTTCATCAACTACTCGGTCAATAAATTCATAAATAGAAAATGGTACGTTTTGATTGCTTGGAATAATTTCTGCTAAAGACTTCTCCTTTTGTACAGGATTTTTCGCCTCAACAACAGGTGCCCCTTGCTTGAAATTAGTCGGTAAGTAAGATAAATAATCTTTTAACTTAGCAATCGCTTCTTCTTCTGACTCACATAATACATCTCCACAGCCTGAAACTGAACAGTGCATTCTAGCTCCACCCATTTCATCGAGCGTAACTTTTTCACCAATTACCATTTCAGCCATACGAGGTGATCCTAAGTACATTGAAGAATTACCTTCAACCATAAATACAGAATCACAAAATGCAGGAATATAAGCTCCACCTGCAGCAGAAGGTCCAAATAATAAACAAATTTGAGGTACTTGACCTGATAGCTTAATTTGGTTGTGGAATATACGTCCAGCACCACGTCTACCTGGGAACATAAATACTTGATCGGTAATACGTGCACCTGCAGAGTCCACTAAATAAATTAGAGGTACAAGCATTTTTAAACATGTTTCTTGAATGCGGATAATCTTTTCTACTGTTTTTTCGCCCCATGAACCTGCTTTTACAGTCGAATCATTCGCCATTACACAAACAGTACGGCCATTAATTTTACCGATTCCTGTTACGATGCCATCTGCTGGAAATTCGTCATTCATACAGTTTGCAAAGAAACCATCTTCTACAAAACTGTCTTTATCTAAAAGTTGATTAATTCTTTCTCTTGCAAAGAGCTTACCAATTTTGGCATTGCTCTCATGATATTTTTCTTTCCCACCAGAAAGTATTTGTTCTTTTCGAGCTTGATATGTTGCTTCGTTTGACATGCAATTACTCTCCTTTATATTGCGGCTTACGCTTTTCTTGAAATGCTACTAAACCTTCCATACGGTCGTTTGTATGCAGTAAAGTTTCATATTCATAAGTTTCTAATCTTAGTCCTAAATCTAAAGGAAGATCGAAACCGCGTTGAATCGCCTTTTTTGCTGCACGGATTGCAAGAGGACCTTTACTTGCGATTGTTTCGCACATTTCAAGCGCCTTATTTTGTAATTCATCTATTTCAACAACATGTTCTAGAATTCCGTAGCCTTCAGCTTCAAGTGCATTTAAACGATTGCCAGTAAAGATTAGTTCCTTCGCTCTTCCAAGTCCAATTAAACGTGGAAGCCTTTGTGTACCACCAGCACCTGGAATAATCGCTAAAGATGTTTCTGGTAAACCAACGATTGCTTCTTTATGAGCAATTCTTAAATCACATGCTAAAGCAAGTTCTAGTCCACCACCTAAGGCAACTCCATTGATTGCTGCTATTGTTGGCATAGGTAATCTTTCAACTTTTTCAAAAAGTGTCCCGATTTTTTCAACAGTTTCTCGAGCCTCACTCTCAGTCATGCCTCTTCTTTCTTTTAAATCAGCACCACTACAGAAATAAGATGATCCACTACCAGTAAATATGACAGCACGTACAGATGATTTCTTTAACTCATCCATTTGGCTATGAAGAGCATCTAGTAACTCACGTGATAATGAATTAGCTGCATTTGTACGATTTAATGTAAGAATTCTAATATGACCGATATCACTTACTAATAAACTTGATTCCATTTAAATACTCTCCTTTGAACCATTCCATACGGAAAATAGCTTACTAACTGGTGTTAAGTTCATTTGTTCAGAGATATATGAAGTAGCTTGTTGAAGTTTCTTTTCATCCACATTAGATGTAATTCCTAAATTATGTAGTAATGAAACAACATCTTCAGTAGCTACATTTCCACTAGCTCCTGGTGCGTATGGACAACCACCTAGTCCACCATTTGATGAATCAAATTTTTCAATTCCAAATAGTAAAGAAGTATATAAGTTTGCAATAGCACGACCATAAGTATCATGGAAATGCATAGCAATTCGATTAATTGGTACTTCTTTAACTAGATTTTCTAAAAATTGATTTACCTGAAGAGGATTAGCAATTCCAATTGTGTCGCCTAAGGAAATTTCATCTACTCCACATTCAAGTAATTGGTTTGCAAGTTTGATCACCTTTTTTTGGTCTACAGCACCCTCATATGGGCAACCAAAGACAGTTGAAATATATGCTCTAGTGGTCTTTTTATTATTTTTACATTCTGTAATCATAGAGCGAATATCGTTCATTGAATGCTCGATACTCGCGTTCTTGTTTTTTAAATTATGTGTTTCGCTAGCAGATACAAAGAAATTAATTTCATCTGCATCTACTTCAAATGCACTCATTAGCCCTCTTTTATTAGGAACAAGAGCTGCATAAGTGACCCCATCTTTTTTCTTAAGCTTAGTAAATAGATCTACCGAGTCACTTAATTGAGGAATCCAGTCTGGTCTCACAAATGAAGAAACTTCAATATAAGACAAACCACTCTCTACTAATAAATTGATCCACTCAAGCTTCTGTTCAGTGGAAACAAACTGTTTTTCATTTTGCAAACCATCACGTGGACCTACTTCTCTTATAAAAGCCGATTGAGGTAGCTTCATCACTAATAGCTCCTAACCTAGTTTTTCAACTTGAATTAAAGAGTCGCCCTCGTTTACAAAATCTCCTTCGTTAACGAAAACATTTACGACTTTACATTTATAAGGAGCAGTATGCGGAATTTCCATTTTCATAGATTCTAAGATTACATAATCTTGATCACTACTAATTTCGTCTCCTACAGATACAAGACATTTCCATACGCTTCCAGCCATCATTGCAGTTAAGTTTTCCATTTTTAATTACCTCATTTCACTTTTTGATATTCACTAATAAAACTTGTTGTATAGTCGCCTTCTTGGAATGCATCCGTTGATAGAATATCAATCAAAAACGGCAGATTTGTTTTAATACCTTCAATTTCTACCTTTTTAAGATAATTGTGCAGTTGAATTACAGCTTCTTTTCTTGTATTAGCCGTAACAATCACTTTCGCTAATAGTGGATCATAAAACGGTGATACAACCCATCCATCATAAAGATGTGTATCAATACGTACACCAATCTCCTCTGGGAAGTTACAGTGTTGAACTGTTCCTGGCGATGGGAAGAAAGTTTTAGGATCCTCAGCATACACCCTTACTTCGATAGAGTGACCATTCATTTCTACATGAGTTGGACGAATTGGAAGTGTTTCACCAAATGTGATACGGAACTGCCATTCAACTAGATCAATTCCTGTAATTCCTTCCGTTACACCGTGCTCAACTTGTAATCTAGTATTCATTTCTAAGAAGTAAATATTTTCTTTTTCATCAACTAAAAATTCAATTGTTCCCACGTTTACATATTTCATTTGATTAGCTATTGTTAGGGCATATTCTTCAAGTTTCTTTCTACCTTGTGGAGAAAGGAATGGTGATGGTGCTTCCTCAACAACTTTTTGGTTTCTTCTTTGAATAGAACAATCTCTTTCAAATAAGAAAACAGCGTTACCATGAGAATCAGCAGCGATTTGTGCTTCAATATGTCTCGGTTTAATAATCGCTTTTTCAATGAATACATCATCATTCGCAAAAAATTGAAGTGCTCTCGTTTGTGTTGTTAAAAATTCTTTTTCTAGCTGTGCTTCGTTTTCGATTAACTTCATACCGATTCCGCCGCCACCACTAGAAGCTTTTAACATAACAGGATAACCAATTTGCTCTGCTATTTCTCTCGCTTCTTCAACTGATTGAATTGGGTGAGAGTTTCCTTTAATTAATGGAATGTTTAATTGCTCCATTATTTGTCTAGCTCTAATTTTTTCGCCCATCATCTCTAAATGCTCTGGCTTAGGACCTACAAATAAAATACCTGCTTCTTTACATTTTCTAGCAAAATCACTATTTTCTGATAAGAAACCATAACCAGGATGAATAGCTGTTACATTATTTTCTTTTGCAATTTTTATAATTAAATCTGCGTTTAAATACGTATCTTTTGTATGATTACCTTTTAAAGAAAATGCTTCATCACTTAACTTAACATGCAAACTTTCCTTATCAGCATCTGAATAAACTGCTACAGTTTGATAACGAAGCTTTTTACATGTTTCAATAATTCTACATGCGATTTCCCCGCGGTTTGCAATAAGTATTTTGATCATATTCTCTCTCCTTATCGGCATCCTAATTGACGTGCAATTACCATACGTTGAATTTCTGACGTACCTTCACCAATTTCAAGTAACTTAGCATCACGCACTAAACGTTCGATGCCATACTCTTTCATGTAACCATATCCACCATGAATTTGTAATGATTCATTCGCAATTTTGGAAGCGATTTCAGATGCGTATAACTTAGCGAATGCCGCTTCTTTCGTAAACGGTTTTCCATTGTCTTTTAACCATGCAGCTTTATGCACCATATTTCTTGCTAACTCAATTCCCATAGCCATATCAGCTAATTTAAATTGAATAGCTTGGAAACTAGATAAAGGTTGTTTAAATTGTTTACGTTCTTTTGCATATACTAATGCTTTATCAAAAGCCTTCTGTGCAATACCTACAGCAAGTGCTGCAATTGAAATTCTACCACCATCTAATGTATATAAGAATTGGCCAAAACCTTTATCAGGATTGCCAAGAATGTTTTCTTTTGGAACACGTACTCCATCTAAAACAATTTGAGTCGTATTAGAAGCACGAACACCCATCTTGTCATAAGGATCTGTAATTGTTAATCCTTCTGAGTCAGTTGGTACGATAAACGCACAAATATTTTTCTTTCCTCTTTCATCAATAGAAGTATAAGCAGTTACGATAATTGTGTTAGAATACTGAGCATTTGTAATCCAGCATTTTTCACCAGTAATCACATACTCATCACCGTCTAAAACCGCTTTTGTTTGTGTTCCACCAGCATCAGAACCCGCATTTGGCTCAGTTAAACCGAAAGCTCCAAGTGTTTTTCCTTGCGCCATTGGAACTAAGAATTTTTGCTTTTGCTCCTCTGTACCGAAATAATAAATTGGAGAAGCACCTAATGAACATGTTGCAGCAAAGCTTAAACCTGTTCCTCCACATGCACGCCCTATTTCTTCTACAGCTAACGCATAACTAATCGTATCGCCACCGCTACCGCCGTATTCTTCAGGGAACGGAATTCCTAATAAACCTAATTCACCCATTTTTTTGAACGTTTCAATCGGGAATTTGCTATCACGATCAAGTTCCTCTGCAAAAGGCTCAATTTCCTTCGCTGCGAAATCTCGTACCATTTCTTGAATCATTTGCTGTTCTTTAGATAATAAAAAATCCATGTGTTAGTCACTCTCCTTTTAATATTTAGGTACGTTTTTAAAAACGTAAGAATGTCTCCAACTGCAGCAAATAGCAGTGGAGTCCCATATTTCGTGTATAAGAAATAAATATTTTAGTCTTACAATTGATAATATTCGATATTTTCTACCATTTTCCTTTAATCTATGTTCGACAAATTGAGACAAAAGAGGAAAGGTTAGGAAAAGTGGGAGGAGTGGTGGAGAGATAGTTTGAAGTGCTACTAGTCCATGACAATCAAGTTTTCCTCTTAAAAAAACAAAAATCACTTCATTTATTAATGACGTGACTTATTTCTAGTTAGTAATTATTCCTTTAATGGAACAATAACAGAACCCATTAAATACTCTTGTCCACTACTATTCTTCTGAACTACTAAAACTTCATAGGAACCAGCCTCTTTGGTTGAACTAGTTGCAGAGTATTTAAAGAATAAAGTATTACTCTTTTCTTTAATCGTGGGAATTTCTACCACACTAAATCCTTTTAACTTTTTATATGCAGAATTTAACTCATACTTTGTTTTTTGAGAATTTTTCCTGCTAAAATTAGCATCCATTTCAAATTTAAAATTACCTTCACCTGTGTTATAACTTTCTAAGTACCACCTGTAATCATTTTCTATATTATTTGCCAGATTGACCAATTCAAAATGATAATCGCCTGTTTTTAATTTTAAAAGTCTACCATTATGATTACTTAATTCGATACTATTAAAGAAAGGTATATACTCACGCAATTCAAATGTAAATATACCATTATCATGAATTGATGTATCAATTACTTTCGTTTTTTTACTAACTAATACATTATCACGAAATAATCTAACATTTGTAATTGGTGCTTTATTGTAATTATCGTAGAAATATAAAGTTATTCTTTTCGTATAATCATTTTTATTAAAGAATAAATAATTTTTTTCTTTTTTAATTTCTCCTTCTAATTTAGCAACAGCAGAAAGCATGGGATGCGTAGGGTGATTATTTTTTTGGGAGTTGCATGCTGTAAATATAGCAATGAGTGTAGCGGTTAGTATAAATAAACAAAGCTGTTTTTTCAATAATATTCCTCACTTCTTTTTTTCCTAATTTAAATTTCAAAAAGAATAAACTATTTGCGAGGATATCTGAAAAACCATTTATACGTTCCGTCACGATCATTCGCCCTGCTGTACAAAGTCTTTTTTGAGCCAAGTAAAGGTTTGTAAGTGTATTTGTACTTTTCTACCTTAATTTTATTAGCACTCCATAATTCATAGATATAACCTTTTTGTGCAGTAAATTCTACAGTTGATGTTTTTCCCCAACTCTTACCAAATGTTCCCCCTAGATTTGCTTCGGCAATTTTTTTAATTCCAAATTCAGTAGAACCGGAAAGGGTATAAGTAGAATTTGAAGTAGAAGATAATGTAACTGTCGCTTGTGCATTTACAGCTTCAAATGCATCTTTATCCCATCCATTATATTTATAAGAATAGGCGTAATAATTCCACTTTTTATCTTTCCAGGGACCTAAAAGTTCAGAACTGCCAAATTCATTAGTCGATCTATAAGTAACACTAGGACGACTATTTGAAGGGACAACTGCTGCCAGTGCAGATAATGGGTCGAAGATAGAAAAAATAATTCCATATGACAAAATTAATCCAAGTCTTTTTTTCTTAAATTGTTTCACTAAAATTCTACCTCCTTTTATATTTATTTCGGTATGTTTCAACAAAAATACACAATAATTTTTGTATATAAGTGGATACTTTATGAATGTTTTCCAAATATCATTTTAATTTTAGACTAATGCCTTACTATTAAGTTATTAATCCTAAGGAGGTCTAGCTATGAGAAAGAAAATAGTAGTTATATTTGTAGTTATTGCATTTGAAGTGATCAGTTCTTATTTGTATATAAATATTAAATTAGATTTAACTAAGGATACTGTAGAAGATTATCTTGTGACAGAAAAAGGGGTTGCTAAAAAAGATATTAAAGTGAGTAAACCCGTCTATGATTGGATTAAAGCAAAAGGAGACAAAAAGT
The DNA here is from genome assembly GCF_001420605.1 of Bacillus sp. FJAT-25509. Taxonomy (GTDB): domain Bacteria; phylum Bacillota; class Bacilli; order Bacillales; family Bacillaceae_G; genus Gottfriedia. The sequence goes on along the minus strand of NZ_LJIZ01000013.1, from coordinate 283,475 downwards.
GGTTTGTTTGTGTTGAAATACTGGGTGATCAGGGAACTTATTATTATTATAAAGACCACCAAAAAAATAAAGTAAAATTGGATTATTATATTTTACATGGGGTTGAATATAGTGCTAGAGAATATGAAAAAATAAAAGGTAAAACCCCTTAAAAAAAGGAGGCGACCTCCTTTTTACCAATTAAATGTTTTTACAATATGAAAGTTATTATACGATAAAGCTAAGTTATTTAAGAAGTCGTATGGTTTGATAATTGAAGGACGCTGCCAAACTGTTTTAAAAACTCCACCTCCCATTGATAAAGTACTAGGCTTTTTATATTCAAAACCTGCTTTGTAATACGAATACCATACTAATTCACTACAATAAGTTTTTTTAATATTAGTTGGATTTGGAGTAAAGTTTAAATCATAAGGTATATTTTTATTATTTTGTTCGGTCCAGCAATATGCAACACAGTTTTAGAATCAATCACGATCCCTGCATGACCTACTATCCCCTTTCCACTTACCCCAGGAGCTGTACTCTTTGAAAGATTTTACCTGAAAACATCGTTACAAGGCTGGGATATAATTGAATAATTTGTGAATTTTTTCACATTTTAATATATCTCCCCATAATACATACTTTTATATAAAAAAGGGCACCTATCCATCAAATAACGATGTAATAGATACCCAGATACAAATTTATTTTTTATTAACCAACATACTCAAATGCTCAGCAGCCGATTTTATATCTTCTTTCCCTAAGATCGCAGAAACAATTGCAACACCATCAATATCTGTTTCCATTAATTCAGAAACGTTTTTTTCATTAATTCCACCGATGCCTACGATTGGAATTTTTACTGCCTCACGTATTCTTCGTAACTCATCTCGTGCTAAATATTTTGCATCTAGTTTTGTACTCGTCGGATACACTGAACCAATTCCAACATAATCCGCACCTTGTTCCTGTGCAATCATTGCTTCTTCTAATGTTGATGCAGATACACCAATAATCATATCTTCTCCAACAATCTGTCTAGCTACAGTTAAAGGTAAGTCTTCTTGACCGATATGCAATCCATCAGCCTGTATCGCCAAAGCGATATCTAAACGGTCATTAATAATCAATGGAACATTATATTTTGAAGTTACTTCTTTTACTTGCAAAGCAATTTTGTAAAAATCTAGACTACTACAATTTTTTTCTCTTATTTGTACGATTGTTGTTCCACCTTTAATTGCTTCCTCAATAGATTGAACTAAATCTCTTGATCCTAATACATCTCTGTCAGTTACTAAATAAAGCTTATAATCTATTTTACTTTTTGTTATAGCCATTCGATTTTTCCTCCCGTTAGAAGTGTATCAACAGAAGCTTTAGATACTTCATCAAATAAGTTTATTTTAAATGTACCGATTCCTTGCCCTTCAGTTAGGCGAGCCTTAGCAAGCTCTCCACATAGTCCCATCGTAGTAATACCGGAAACAGCTGCAAGGAAATAATCAGTCGTTGCACCAGCATAAGTTCCAATTAGTGATGTACTCATACATCCAGTTCCAGTTACATCAGCTAGCATTTTATCTCCATTTGAAATGGTACATACTCGGTCCTGTTCTGCAATAATATCTACTGCACCTGTAATTGCAACTACTGAGCCTAATTTCGCTGATAGAGATTTCGCAATTTCAACGCCGTCTTCTTCACCAGCTACAGAATCCACACCTTTAATTTGAACATTTAAGCCAGCAATCATTTTAATTTCTGACATATTTCCACGAACTACTGCAAAACGTACTTCTTTCAATAATTTAGCAGTCGTTTCTGTACGTAAAGTAGTTGCTCCTACACCAACAGGATCTAATATAACTGGTACGCCTAATTGATTAGCTTTTTTACCAGCTTTAATCATTGATTGGATTGTTCTTTCATTTAATGTTCCAATATTAATAACAAGAGCTGATGCAAAAGATACCATTTCTTCTACTTCGGCTAAATCATCTGCCATAACTGGTGATCCACCTAGAGCTAACACCATATTTGCACAATCATTTACAGTTACATAATTTGTAATGTGATGAACTAAAGGCTTTTTCTCTTTCACGCTTTCAAGAATTTGACTCATTTCATTCATAGTTAACATTTTTTTCTCCCCCGATTTGCTTTGGAACAAGCTTATTAATAACAAACTGAACAACTATATAAATGACACAAATTAAAATCATACTTGGTACAGTAGCCCCAAGGAAGAAATCTAATTGTACAAACTTACGATAAATAAAAACTCCTAAAATCCATGTAATAACCGCAATCCAATCAATTTTCAACGATTTACTTATACTTGTTCTTTTTAGGATAAAATAGTCCGTTAATAAAATTGCATATAGCGGCGCAAAAAATGAACCAATTGTATATAAAAATCCTTCATACTTTTCAATTGGGAAAATAACGGCTAATAATGTTCCTATAGCTGTAACGATAAGGGCTATATGTTTTCCATTTAGTTTTGGAAAAATGGTTGTAACTGATATTCCGGCAGAATAAGCATCCATGAATGTTGTTGTAACAGTCGCTAGGACGACGATACCAACCGCAAATAATCCCAGATTTGCACTCATTAAAACAGCAACCGGGTCTACTTCATTAAATGCCAGTGCTGCGCCTAGCCCAATAATATACATCCAAGAGCTTCCAAACATATAACCTATAAAACTACCAATTGCTCCATCCTTTGTTGTCTTTGCAAATCGAGTATAATCACTAATTAATGGAATCCACGATAGTGGCATTATGACCGATAATTCAACTGCTTCTCCAAAAGATAATCCAGTAGTGCTTGGTTGAGTTAAGATTTTATCACTTTTAAAAATAACAAAACACAGTACAATTGTTAGAACAAATAATAAACAAACGGCTAAACTATTAAGTTTTTTTGAAGCATTTTGTCCAAAGTACAACCAGATCGCGATTAATACTCCAATTACTAAACACCAAACCCATAAGTGATCGAATTTATAATCTTTTATTGTAACTAAATTGATAGAGCGAGCCCCTGTTAAAATCATAATTGCCGTCCAGCCTAGTAACTGTAAAACATTTAAAATCGAAAACAAATAGCTACCGTAACTACCAAATGAAATTTTTGTAGATTCCATTGCTGACAATCTTTGCTGAGAACCAATGACTCCACCTAAAATGAGCAATAATGTTCCAAGTAAATGCCCTACTAAAATGGCCGTTAAACCTTTCTTAAAACCTAGTGGTGCTACTAGGGCACCAGTCATAATTTCCGCTACAGAAACTGCCGCACCAAACCAAAGTGTTGTAAAGTTCCACTTCGTCATTTTTGCATTTTGCTTAGACATGTTGAACGCCTGCCTTTTCATACAATGAGTAGAAATGATGGACAGGACCTACTCCTTTTCCAATTGAAAAGGAATGTTGGATTGCTAATGTTATATAGTTTTTCGCCTCTCTAATTGCCTCATTTAATTCAAGTTCATTTGCTAAATTAGATGTGATCGCTGAAGATAAAGTACAACCTGTACCGTGGGTATTAATTGTATTAATTCTAACGCTGTTAAAGCTTGTAAACTCCTCACCATTAAAACAAATATCGGTCGCTTCACCTTCTAGATGACCACCCTTTACAAGGACGTTCTTTGCACCTAATGAGTGAATTTGAATAGCAGCTTCTTTCATCTCTTCAATCGTTGTAATTTTACTTCCAGTAATCACTTCTGCTTCAGGAAGATTTGGCGTAATTACAGTTGCTAAAGGAATGAGTTCTTGAATTAAAGCTTCCTTTGCATCTGGACTTAATAAGTCAAATCCACTTTTTGAAACCATAACTGGATCAACTACGATTTGCTTTGGTTTATATTGCTTAAGTTTCTCAGCAATTACTTTAATCGTCTCTATTTGAGATACCATTCCAATTTTTACAGCATCTACTTCTATATCAGTAAAAATTGCATCTAACTGACTAGCAATAATCTCTGGTGTCATATCTTGTACAGCGAACACTCCTTGCGTATTTTGAGCTGTTACAGCTGTAATTACACTCATTCCAAAAACATGATGAGCTGAAAATGTCTTTAAATCCGCTTGAATACCTGCACCACCACTTGAATCAGAGCCGGCTATCGTTAATACTTTTTTCAATTTTCTTCCCCCTATTTCATGAATAGAACTCTTTGATCTTACAGATAGAAGATGAAACTTGATTTTAAATACAAAAAAGCACAAATCCCATAAGGACTTGTGCTCGAACAAATCAATGTTATGAATACAAAAAATGTATTCTACCGTTCACTTTCCTACGCTGGCATTATCCAGATCAGGTTAAAGGGTCAAAGACTACCTGTGTCTTAATCTCAGCCGACCATTTACGGCACCCCTAGTACTATTCAATTATTTACTTTAATTACTTTATCATCTTAATTAATCCTCTAAATTTATTCAAGTATTTAGACTGATTCCTTTAAATTTTGTCTTTAAAGAAAACCATATTGCTATTTTGAATAATTAACTGTATCACAATTTGAACTACAAGTTTTTGCGATCGAGCAAGAGCCACATTTACCTTTTTTCGTTTTCTTTATATATCGTAAAAGTGTCCACCCTGCATATCCAAAAATAAGAGCTCCTATTATAATATTGACAATCATAAGTAGATACCCCTTTCTCTAGTAGCCTAAGAGACTTCCAATTTGATAGATAATTAATGCTAATATATATGCAATAACTAATGCATATCCAACTGAGAAATATGTCCATTTAGCTGAACCTGTCTCTTTACGAATTGTCGCAACTGTTGCTAGACATGGTACATACAATAAGACAAAAACCATAAAGCTAAATGCGGAAAGTGCAGAAAACTGTGTTGACAGTATTCCTTGTAAAGAATGTGCATTTGGCACGTGATAGATAATATTCATAGCAGATACGACAACCTCTTTAGCTAAAAACCCTGTTAGTAAAGAAGCACCTGCTTGCCATGTACCAAATCCTAAAGGTGCAAGTATTGGTGTAAGTATACCCCCAATCATTGCTAAAAAGCTATCATCCATCGAAACACCGAAACCACTTGGTCCCATATAAGATAATAACCATATAGCTACAGAACCACCAAAAATAAACGTACCAGCTTTTCGAATAAAGCCCTTCCCTTTGTCCCATGTGCTTCTAAACAAAGCTTTACCTTGTGGCATACGGTATGGTGGAAGTTCTACGACAAATAATGAAAACTCACCTTTTAATATAGTAGATGAAAAAACCTTAGCTAATATTAATGCAACTACGATTCCAAGTATATACAGTGAAAAAACAACTATTGCTTGATTTTTCGCAAAAAACGCTCCAACGAATAGTGCGTATACTGGTAATCGCGCCGAACAAGACATTAATGGTGTTAACAAAATCGTGAGTAGTCTCTCTCTAGGCTGTTCTATTGTTCTAGCGGCCATAACCCCAGGTACATTACAACCAAATCCTATAATCATTGGAATAAATGCCTTTCCGGTTAAACCAACCATCTCCATCGAACGATCCATTACTAAAGCTGCGCGAGACATATATCCAAAATCTTCAAGGAATGATATTAGTAAAAACAAAATAAAAATTTGTGGAACAAAGACTAAAACTCCACCAACACCGGCAACAATTCCATCAAGAATAACTGCTTTGATAAAATCAGATGCATGAATTGCATTTAAGCCGTTAGTAAGCCAGTCTGTTACAGGTCCTGATAAAAAACCATCTAATGCGTCGGATAAGGGTAACCCTAACCAATCGAAAGTAAGCTTAAACATTAAAAACATTGTTACTAAGAAAATAGGAATACCCAAAATTGGGTGTGTCACAAATCGATCAATGCGATCAGTTAATGTAACTGCTTCATTCGATTCTTTCTCTACCGAACTACCAATTAAATTTGAAATCATTTCTTTTCTTACAGAATAAATCCATTTTGAAGGTGCTACACCTTGTTCACTGTTTAATTGTTCCGCTGTTATTTTAATTACTTGGTCAATTTTACTAAAATCGTAGGATGAAGCTATAAATTCGATTACCTCTTTATTCCCCTCTAAGATTTGTATTGCAGTCCATCTTTTAGGAATAGATAAAGTTGTAGGTAATAATGTCATAATATTTTTAATACCATCTTCAACAATTTTTCCATAATCAATTTCAAACTCAACTTCAGATTGAGGAATTGTCGCTAATACTTCATTTACTTCGTCTGTTCCCTTACCCGACCTAGCATCAATTGGAATAACTGGTACTTTTAATATCTTTGAGATACTAGAAGGATCAATTGAAATTCCTCTCCTTTTAGCAACATCAACCATATTTAGACCAATAATCATTGATTTATTAAACTCTAGAAGTTGAAGAGTGAGCATTAAATTTCTCTCTAATTGAGCAGCGTCAACAATATTAATCATCCCATCAAATGTTTCATTTACAAAAAAATGTGAAACAACGGCCTCATCTTTTGAAAGAGGGCTCAGAGAATAGATACCTGGTAAATCAATTAGATTTCCAAGTTTATTTTTTATAGTCCCTACCTTTTTTTCAACGGTAACCCCACTCCAATTTCCTACATATTGGTATGTACCTGTTAAATTATTAAATAGAGAAGTTTTTCCTGTATTTGGATTTCCAATAAGCGCTATATTTAACATATTTTTTCTACCTTTATCCCAGATGCATCATGAAATCGAATGCCAAGTGATTGTCCGCAATTTTCAATCATACAAGGCCCTTTGAACGGCATTGTACATTGTAAGCAGACCATAGCCCCTTCACTTATCCCTAGATCTAAAAGACGTCTCTTCACTGCCTCACCTAGTGATGACAAGTCCGTTATTTTTGCTTTTTCGCCTTTTTTTAATTCTGAAAGTAACATAAGTGATTCCCCCGGATCGAAACTTATTATATATAAACAATTAATAATGATAATCCTTATCAATATCTTTATCTTAAATTAAGTCAAGTTAATTGTCTACCTACTTTTATGAAAAGGTTTACCTAAGAAAAAATTCCCAAAATCGAGCAAAAAAAGCAAGAAAAAACCCACAAAGAAAATTCGATGTAGGCTTTTTAGAAAACAATGAGTGATTATATCTTTATTATTTTAGATCTTTAACTTCTTTTAATACACTTTCCAACTCGTCACCAGCCTGGTTAAGTGTATCTGCATTCAATGGAGATACCTTTACTCCTGCTTCAATAATATGGAGTGGCGTTTCAACTTTTTCATAAAGTGATTTGTCTTTATCTTTTACTGAGTCTTCGAATTTTTCCCATGATTTTTCAAGAGATTCTCCGCTATCTTTTGCCTTTGCTTCATCATTATTCGAAATTTGTGTTTTTAATTCTGAAATCGTTTTGATCATATCATCAGAACCAGTTTTAATGGCATCGTCTGTTTTCGTTCCACATGCAGATAAAGTTAAAGATAGTCCTAAAGCCATTGCTGCGACTAGTTTTTTATTAGATAACATTTTTCGTTCCCCCTGAATTTTTACTACTTTTTTTATTGTTTTTATTTGAGAATCTATTATAAATTACAGCAATACAAGCTATTAATAACAAGATTATTTGAGGTATAAAGCTCTCCCAAGTTGAATATATCGCAAAGAAATCAATTGTTGGAATAGGAGCTTGCGTCGCTGGAAGTAATCCTGATAGTTGTAAACCATGAATTCCCATACCTGCAAACTTAAAACATAAGTAGAACATTAAAATACTTGAGACAAGGAAAAACGGTCTCATTGGAATTTTTAGACCAACCTTTAAGATTAAATAGCTCAGTATTGCTAAAATTGCAAATCCTAATCCGATTCCTATTAATAAAGTTGATAATTTAATTGATGATGCCATTCCAATAAAGAATAATACGGTTTCAGTTCCTTCACGAAATACTGCTAAAAATGCAAGTATTGATAAAGATAATAGGCTACCAGTATTTAACGCCTTATCACTCTTAGTTTTAATATATTGTTGCCATTGCTTCGTATTAGATTTGCTATGTAACCAGTAACTCATATATAAGAGCATGACAGCAGCAAATACCCCAGTCCAGCCTGCAATTAAGAAGTTATTACTTCCAAAAGCACCTGCTGAGAATAAAATGTTTACGATAACACCTAGAATGATACTGACACCTAATCCAGTTCCAACACCAAACCAGATCCACTTACTTTTCTTTTCTTGTCCTGACTTTTTAATAAATCCTAGTAATGCAACAACTACTAGTAATGCTTCTAAGCCTTCTCTAAGTAAAATTGTAATAGCATCTAGCATTGTATAACTAGTTTTAGACGCTAATGGTAATAGATAATCACGCATATCTGTAATTGTTTTTGTAGCCGCTTTCACATCAGGCGTTTTAGCAGTTAGCATTGCATAAGAAGTAACCATATCTCTTTCAGCGTCAGTGTAAACTGATTGAGATTGTGTTAATACAACACCTTCAATATTGATCCAAGATTTTCTAAATTGATCAATCTCCGAAGTTGCTCCTGATACATTGTTATCTTTTAATTCTGCTAATGCTTTGTTTAATATTTCAATTAAATCTTCAACACTACCTGTACTTTTTGAATTTAATTTTGAACTAGCAAATTGATGAGAAATAAACTTTTCATTTACTCCTTCTAATTCTTTAAGTGCAGTAACGAGTGCACTTTGATTCACTGTTTTTTGAGCTAGGTTGTACTGTACCATTCCCATAGCTTCCTCGATTTTGCCATACGCATCAATCGACTTATTTTTTATTCCATCCTCTTTATCAAGCCATTCGTCGTTGAATTTTTTATATTCCTGCTCGGCAGATTTAAAATCTCCATTTTGTGCAGATTGGATTGCACTTTCTACAAACGAATTTGCATGTGTTAAATCCTCTTCAGGGCTTGCCGCAAAGGTTTTAAATGGTAAAACTAGTAATAGTAAAGCTGTTAAAGTTACTTTAATAAGAGTCTGCTTCATTTTTGATTTTCCCCTTAAATATAAATGATAATCATTATCACTTCTTGATAATAAAGCTATTTCAGATTTTAGTCAATTATATTTTTATTAACTATTTTTAATGTTTGTATCAATATTCGGCAAAATAAAAAAGCAAAAAGGATAAAACTTTTTGCTTCAGTGTGTAATAAAGTTTAAAAATCATATTCAGACTGTTTGAAAACCTTGCCTTTTAAGAGGTCATTAGTTAGATGAGGTAACCAAAACCTTTTGTTCAATATTTAAGATGTTATAAAGTTCATCAAGTTTTTGTATCTCATAAGTAGGAATTAAATCTGAGTCATTTGAAAGCATTTTTGAATTGACCCAGCAAGTGTCGATTCCTGCCCCTGCCCCACCAATTATATCCGCGCTAAATGAATCTCCAATAATCAATGTCTGATCTAATTCAATATTTGGAATTCGATCAAACACGTAATGAAAGTATTCTTTCATCGGTTTTTGATAACCAGTATCCTCGGAAACGAAAATATCTTTAAAGAAAGAATAAATATGAGCTGCATTCAATCGTTTATATTGTGTTTTAGAAACCCCATTTGTAACAATATATAAGTCGAACTCATTCTGAAGACTTGTCAGTAATTCAAACGCACCTTCAACTAATTGATTTCCCTCACCTAAATAGTTTTGATAAGACTGTTCCAGCATAAAACCATCAACTTCAATACCAAACTCTTTAAATAAAGTTGAAAAACGTGTATTCACTATATCATCTCGAATTATTTTACCTTCTTCAAAAGCCTTCCAAAGTCCATGATTAATTTCTTTGTATCGTGACTTAACTTCATCTGTTAATGGTAAATTTTGATCTTTAAATAGAGATTGTAATGCTACTTTTTCTGCTGCACCAAAATCTAATAATGTATCATCTACATCAAATAATAATGTTTTGTATGTTTTCATAACATTTCCCCATCTCTATTTATTTAATTCATATTTTACTAGATTGATTTTTAACTAGCTTAATACGTTTCAAACTTATCCCGCTTAATTTAAAAATTAATATACCACTTATAATAAGCAAAACACCAATTAGATGCTTAGAAGAAAATGGAACTTTCTCAAGACCTAGCCATCCCATAGAATCAAATAACATTGCAAACAATAATTGAGATGTGAGAACAATTGAGATCGCATAAGTTGGTCCAAGAATTTTAGTACTATTCGTTAAGCAGAAAACAACACCTACACCGACTATTCCGCTAATCCAATACCAATTTTTCATATTATGCAAAACAAATAATTCCTTACCTTCAAATAAAAGCCCCATTCCTAAAGAAGCTAAAAAGCCCATTCCTAATACAAATGTAGTAGTTACCCATATTCCTGCCCGTTCATTAACTTTACTATTGAATATGTTTTGTAAACCAATTAGTGATCCTGCTATTAAAGATAATATTAATCCATAAAGCATAAATTACACCTCCAAAAAATTTCTGTATGAGTCCTAAAATTATCATTCGTATATATTATTTCTTGCAAGAATACTCAAACCGGCTCGATTTTTAATAAGGATACCCCCATTTTTTCGCTCTACCAGGTCATCCTTACAGAACTGTTGAATAACTCGATTAACATGTCGATAACTCGTTCCGATTAAATTTGCTGCGTCTTTAAGATTGATCGGATTTAAATTATCGTTTTGTAAAAAATCCGCTTCGTGGTATGAAACCGATAATAAGTAACTTGCTAGTCGAACTTCTACTGGATACATTAAATTAAAGCTCATTGAATTCGACTTAATAAGAAACTTTTCCGTTATGATTTCTAATAAGAATTGAAGAAACGGTGCATAGTCTTTACCAAATTTTTTTAACCAGCGATAATCTACAGCAATCATCTCAACTGCAGATATAGCTTGAACCGTATTTATATAGTTAGAGCCTCTTACATATTCAACATCTCCAATTATTTCAAGAGGCGTTTTAAATGATAGAATTAATGTTTTACCTTCCGCTGAAGAAGTATAAACTTTGATTTTCCCTTTTACTAAAATAAACAAAGTTTTTGGTGAGTCTCCTTGAGAACAAATAAGTTCTCCTTGCATGAATCGTTTAAGCGTTAAATGAGCTTTTAAATCTTCATTAAAGACTGCTTCAATATTATGTTCAGCTAAAAAATGATTAATTTGTTCAATATCACTAGAGATTTTCAAGTTAACTTCACCTCCTGTAAATTTACTTTTAAGATCCTAACACAATCACACCGATTATCATCATACCAATTCCAATAAATTGTGACGGACTAATAGTAAGCTTTTTGACTCCGAACCAGCCTCTACTATCAATGATAAATGTTAAACTTAGCTGTGCGATTAAAAGAACAGAAATTGAAAATGTCACACCAATAATATGAATTGATGTCACATTACAAAAGATAACAAATGCTCCAAGTGCCCCACTTAATAAATAAATTGGATTCACTTTCTTAACTTCAGCTAATTTTTTATCTTTTATTAATAGTAGGACGCATAAAGCCACAATAAAACCTGTAAACTGTGTAATTGTAGCTGCTTGCCAAGTACCTATATCACTACTTATTTGAGAATTAGCAACACCTTGTAGTGTAATGAATGCTCCACCAACAATTGCTAATAAAATTCCTTTCATATTTTTCTCTCCTGTCATATTGATTTCTTCATTATTAAACGATATTTGAAGGTTGTTTGGGAAGGACATATGTCCTAAAGAGAAAATTAATCAATCTCTGCAATTGTGGAAAAATTTTCAGATTATGTAAATTTCTGTGGATAGTTTGTAGATATAGTTTTGGGAGTGTGGGAATTCTGTGGATACTCTGCTATTATGTGGAAAACCTCAAATAAAAATGTGGAATATTGTAACTATTAGTGGATAAATTGGTGTTGTATTTCTTTGAGGCGTGTCTAGTTTTGTGGATATCTTGTTGTTATATAGTTGAAGTCCAGATACTATATGAAGAAATACACTCTGATCTAGTGAAAAAACTACAAATAAAGTATATTGGTTCGCAATTAAATTCCTAGAGTCTGCAATAATTTGAGGAACTGCAAGTAAATTTCGATAACCGCAATTAAAATGATCAAATCTGCAATTAAATTTCTGGAATCGCAAATAAAAATAGTAAATCTGCAATTAAAATTATGAAAATCGCAAATAAACGTTTATTATCCCATACCGCTTACCGTATTTCACGTGTAATTTCACTAGAATCAGATGATAATACCTATCCTAATCAATCTTTTTGATCTAAAAAGGTTAACACAGTCCAATTATTACCTAGTTTCAGCTATTTATTAGAGCTAAGCATAGCTAGGCTCGAAAGAATACTCCTAAATACATAAAAAAATCAGGCCACTGATCTAGCCTGATTCACTTTTTATTTACTTACTTCCTCGCTTACTAAACTTGATTCCATTAAAAGTTTAATTTCATTTATCTTATTTTGATTAAATAAATCAACAATTTTACTTCCAACAATGACTCCATCACAATCATGGCTTAATTCATTTACTTGTTCTGGGGTAGATACACCGAATCCAGCTATTACAGGTTTATTACTAATTTCTTTAACAGTTTTTAAAAAGGATGATAGGCTGGCGTCTAACTCATTTCGAACACCAGTAATCCCTTTTACTGTTACTGTGTATAAGAAACCTCTTCCTTTTTTAGCAATTTTAATGATTCGTTCTTTTGGTGTAGCCATTGTGACTAATCGAATTAGTTCTACACCAAATTCTTCAAGTTTATGAATGATAATTTCTTCTTCTTCGATTGGTAGGTCAGGAATAATACAGCCGTCTACTCCTGCTTGTTGAAGGTCAGATACGAACTTGTCAATTCCATAAGCTAAAATAGGATTCATATATGTCATAACGATTAAAGGGACAGAAATTATTTTACGAACTTCTTTTATCTTTTCAAGTACAGCTCTTAAAGTTGTACCAGCTTGTAATGCTCGAATTCCCGCTTGTTGAATTACTGGTCCGTCTGCTACTGGATCTGAAAACGGAATACCAACTTCAATCGCTGATGCACCAAATTTTTCTAGTAAAGCTAGCCTTCCTCCTAATACTTCAAGACCACCATCTCCTGCCATTACATAAGGAATAAATAGTTTTTCCCCTTTTTTAAGTCGTTCAGAAAATTGGGATTCAATTCGATTCATCATTATTTTTCCTCCTTTAATCGCTCACGAACGGTATGAACATCTTTATCGCCTCTGCCAGATAAACAAATGACTAAATTTTCATCTTTCTTCATCGTTGCTGCTAGCTTGATTGCATATGCTACTGCATGTGCGCTTTCTAATGCTGGAATTATTCCTTCTAATCTTGCTAATAATTGGAATGCTTCAAGTGCTTCTTCATCTGTGATTGATTCATATTTTACTCGTTCAACATCTTTCAAATAACAATGCTCAGGACCTACCCCTGGGTAGTCAAGCCCTGCAGAAATTGAATGGGCTTCTTGTATTTGACCATCTTCATCTTGAAGTAAATACATTAATGCACCGTGTAATACACCTGGTACACCTTTAGTTAAAGATGCTGCTTGCTTATCTGTATTGATTCCATGACCAGCCGCTTCTACTCCAAATAACTTTACACTTTCATCCGTTATAAATGGATGGAACATACCAATTGCATTACTTCCTCCGCCAATACAAGCTACTACTGCATCAGGAAGTTTACCGTTCTTCGCTAAAAATTGTTGTCTTGTTTCTTTTCCGATTACACTTTGGAAATCTCGTACCATCATAGGGAAAGGATGTGGCCCCATTACTGAACCTAATAAATAGTGAGTGTCATCTACATTTGCAACCCAGTAACGAAGGGCTTCATTTACTGCATCCTTTAATGTCGCACTTCCTGATTCGACACTAATCACTTTTGCGCCTAGTAATTCCATTCGGAAAACGTTCAGTTCTTGTCTTCGAACATCCTCAGCACCCATGAAAATAACACATTCTAAATTTAAAAGGGCACAAACTGTTGCAGTTGCTACACCATGTTGTCCCGCCCCTGTTTCAGCAACGATTTTTCGTTTACCCATTCGAATCGCAAGCAATGCCTGACCAATCGCGTTATTAATTTTGTGAGCACCTGTATGATTTAAGTCCTCACGTTTTAAATAAATATTAGCTCCGTTTGCATGCTTAGTTAAATTTTCGGCGAAATAAAGTGGTGTTTGGCGGCCTACATAATCCTTTGACAATCTTTCAATTTCCTCGTTAAATGCTGGATCATCTTTAATTTTTGAATAAGCTTCTTCTAATTCAGTTATGGCTTGAACTAGCGTTTCAGGTATATATTTCCCTCCATACATACCGAAATGACCTTTCACATCTGGAAGTGTGTACGTAGACATTTAAATTCCTCCTAATTTTACTTTTTTTATAAAACTTTTTATTTTTTCTTGATCTTTTTTACCGTTCGTTTCAACTCCACTACTTACATCAACCATTTTTGGTTTTACGACGCTACTAGCAGGTATTACATTCTCAATCGTCAGCCCACCGGCTAAAATCAAGTTATCTATTTTTTTTGAACCCATAAGCTCCCAGTTAAATGTTGTTCCATTACCACCACGATATTTGCCACTCGGGCTATCTACTAAAATATAATCACAATCATATTCTGCGATTTTTTCAACGTCCTTTTCCGATTGAACTCGTAATGCTTTGATTACTGGAAAGGATAATGAGCGACAAAATTCTGGTGTTTCATCTCCATGTAACTGAATATGTGTTAAACCAACTTCCTGGTAGATGGATTCTAATGTTTCCTTTGTTTCATTTACAAAAACGCCAATCTTCAATATCGAATCTGGCAGTGATTCGATAATCTTTTTTGCTTCAGAAATTTCAATACGACGTTTACTTTCTGCAAATACAAATCCAACTGCATCAGCTCCTGCATTTATTGCACTTTGAGCTGTTTTTAAATCGGTAATGCCACAAATTTTTACTTTCACTGCTTAGCCTCCTTTAGAATAGGAACCATAAGCTCTCTCATGTTGGATGATAATTCATTACTCCTCATTAATGCCTCTCCAACCAAAATTCCATTTGCTCCAGCATTTCTTACTCGTTTTGCATCATACTCATTGAAAATGCCACTTTCACTAATAATGAAACCCCCAGTTGCTTGAATAAGTGGTGCTAGACTTTCTGTTACTCCTAGGTTCACTTCAAAGGTTTTTAAGTTTCGGTTATTGATGCCATATAGTCGGGGGCCAATTTTTAGTGCTTTTTCTAAATCTTCCTCGTCATGTACTTCCATCAATACTTCAAGATTTTGCTGTTTAGCATATTGATATAAATGATTTAGTTTTGTATAAGGTAATGCAGCAGCAATGAGTAAAATAATGTTTGCTCCATGCTCTTTTGCGATATCTATTTGAACTGGATCAATAATAAAATCCTTGCATAATATCGGAATATTAACGGAATCACGTACGATTTTCAGATCTTTAAAGGAACCTTTGAAGAAAGTTGTATCTGTTAAAACAGATATTGCGGCTGCTCCATTTTCTTCGTATTTCTTTGCTTGTTCTGCGGGATTAAGATTTGTATTAATATCCCCTTTTGATGGTGACGCTCGTTTAAACTCCGCAATGATCGATAAATGGTCTGCAGCTTTTAACTTTTCAATTAATGATAAATTCTTTTTTTGATCCGCTATTTTCCGACTAATCGCTCTTAAACTTTTGATTTCGATTTGTTTTTGAGAAATAATACGATCTAAAATGGTTTCCATTTATATAACCTCTCTTTTCAGTTTGCTAGTTTTTTCGACTAGTTTTTGTAATTTCTCATAAGCTGCGCCAGAATCAATGCTCTCTTCAGCCTTCTTAATACCATCTGTTATTTGATTGACAATACCTGAAGTATAGATTGCTAAACCAGCATTTAATAAAACCGTATCTCTAAAAGCTCCTTTTTCTCCTTTTAATACTCGAAGAAGAATATCTGCATTCCTTTTTGCATCTCCACCTTTGATTTCTGTATTTGGGTAATAAGTTAATCCAACTTCTTCCGGATGAAGGGTCATCTTTTTCAGCTCATTATTTTCTAGTAGGACGATATGATTTTCACCAGCTAACGATGCTTCATCTAAATGACCTGCACCGTTTAATACAATCGCTCGTTTACGTCCTAATTTATTTAGCACTTCAGCAAATACTTCTAAATAATCTCTTCTGTAAATTCCTAATAGTTGGGTCTCTAATTCAACTGGATTTGTTAAAGGTCCAATTAAGTTAAAAATGGTCGGAATTTGCAATTCACGTCTAACCTTCATAACTTTTTTCAATCTTGGATGAACATATGGTGCAAATAAAAAGGTAATTCCTATTTCGTCTATAAGCTCCTCGGAAGCTTGTGTTGGAATCGATAGCTCCACACCTAACTGCTCTAATACATCAGCGCTACCTGTTTTGCTGGACATGCTACGATTTCCATGTTTCGCAATTGGAATTCCACTTCCCGCAATAACAAATGCCGAAGTTGTACTCACATTAAAGCTCGATGAGTTATCTCCACCCGTCCCGCAATTATCAATGACATTATGAAACTTCCTAGTAAATCCTACCGTATGATTTCGAATTGCGTTTACTAGTCCTGCGATTTCGTTTACTGTTTCACCTTTTGTTTTTAAAGCAACTAAAAATGCTGCGATTTCACTATCTGATATTTGATCATCCTGTAGAATCCGACCGACAGCTACTTGCATTTCTTCTGCTGTAAACGACTCACGATTAGCTAAGCGTTGAAGGTACTCTTTCATCTTTTAATTCCTCCTTTATTTCATTTAAAAAGTTTAATAAAAGCTGTTTTCCCAATTCTGTTCCAATAGATTCCGGATGAAATTGCATACCGTAAATTGGATATTTTCGGTGTTTAATAGCCATAATTTCTTGATCGTCCATAGCAAATGCTAAAATTTCAAATAATGGCGGTATCGTTTCCTTTTCAATTACCAGCGAATGGTATCGCATAACTTCTAACGGTTGGGACATGTAGGCAAATAAATTGCTACCATCATGCCTAATTTTGGATGTTTTTCCATGTTTGATTTGTCTAGCTTTACTAATTTTTGCGCCGAATGCATAACCGATTGCTTGATGCCCTAAGCAAATGCCTAGTATTGGGACAGTCTTATGAAAAGTTTCAATTAGTTCAATCGTTTCCTGCTTCTCTTCGGGCTTACCTGGTCCCGGAGAAAGAATAATTGCCTTTGGATTTATTTCTTTTATTTCATCAATTGAAATTTTGTCATATCTAGCGATTTTCATTTCTTCGCCAAGCTCTCCTAAAAATTGATAAAGATTGTAAGTAAAAGAATCATAGTGATCAATTATTAAAATCATGATTTTCCTCCAAAAAAGCTTTTAGTTTATTAATGGTTTCTTCATATTCGTGTTCGGGTTTGCTGTCATAAACAATACCTGCTCCTGCTTGAATATAGGCCATTTGATTTTTTATAATCATCGTTCGAATAGCTAATGCAAAATCAAGATTTCCATTAACGGATACATAACCGACTGCACCGGAGTATACCCCTCGCTTTGAACGCTCTAATTCATTAATGATTTCCATTGCTCTAATCTTAGGTGCACCAGAAACGGTTCCAGCTGGTAAGCAAGCAATAAGAGCATCAAGTGAAGTATGTGGTTTTTTTATTTCCCCACTAACTTCTGAAACGATATGCATTACATATTTATATCTCTCAACGTTCATATATTTTTCTAATTTGATTGTTCCAAACTCGCAAACTTTGCCCAGATCATTTCTTCCTAAATCAACAAGCATTTTATGTTCGGCAAGCTCCTTCTCATCCTGTAATAAATCCCTTTCAATTTTTAAGTCTTGTTCATCTGTTTCCCCTCTTCGTTTCGTACCAGCAATTGGATTCGTTATGACCTGATTACCTTTAACTTTTATTAAGCTTTCAGGGGAAGTACCAGCAACAACGCTATCACCAAAATCGATATAATACATATATGGTGAAGGGTTTTGGATTCGTAATTTTCGATAATAGTCAAATGGATTTCCTTCAAATTTTGCTCCCATTCGATGAGATAGAACGACTTGAAAAATATCTCCTTTTTGAATAAATGACTTTGCCTTTTCTACTTTGGACATGTAGTCAGCTTTACTAACTTCAGACTCGAAAGTAGAAAATACAACTGGCTTTACTTCCTCCTCTTGATTTGAGTTAGCTACAATTACTTGCTTATACTTCTGAATTTCGCTCTTCAAATCTTCTAATGTTGTTTCATCGGAAAGCTTTGTTCCAACCAAATGAATTTTCTGTTCCAAATGATCAAATACAATAATGACTTCAAAAAACATTAAATGGAGATCTGGCATTCCAATCACGTCTTCCAACTCATCACCAATTTCTTCAAATTGGCGAATCATATCGTACCCAACATATCCAATTCCTCCGCCAATGAAAGGAAGTTCAAGTGCTTCCAAGTAATCCTGCTTTGGTATTAGCTCTTTCAGTTTTAAAAGAGGATTTCCAATAAACTCTTCTTTTTGACCGTTGTTATGGATGATTTGGCCACCTTGATTCGTTCCAATTAATTCAAAAGCAGGTTTTGAACCGACAAATGAATAACGACCAGAATCTTGATGCTTAAACGAACTTTCAAATAAAAACTTTTTGCTATCGGTCAATTTCTTAAATAATGAAATCGGTGTAAACAAATCCCCCATTATCGTTTCAATGATTATTTCTGCTTTGTTTTGTACTGACAATTTGTTCGACCTCCAGGAATTTAATGATGAGTATAAAAAAAGTCCCCTATACGCACAAAGATTGTGCATATAGAGGACGATTAGTTGCTACCGCGGTACCACCTCAGATTGGATCAGATTTAACTGAATCCCACTTTTCGGATACGAGAATTAGTTGCATATAATTCCGATACCCTATCCTTTTAACGGTGGAAATCCGTGCATCCCTACTTTACTGTTCAAGATGCCTCTCGTAAGCCCATTCGATAAAGGTTCCTGTATTAGACTCCCACCATTGTCTAACTCTCTGTGACATTCACCAATATTTACTCTTCTTACTCATCGATTTATGTTTATATAATTTAAAAGAAATACAAAAAGGGCCCCCCGTCTTAAAAAGGACGAGAGACCCGTGGTGCCACCTTCATTAGCTGATTAACAGCTCGCTTTGTCGGTATCCAATCAACTTTTCATTGAATACCCGTCTTTTGTAACGAGAAGACTACTCGCCAAAGCCTACTACTTATTTAAGGTTCGGTTTGAATGCTCAGAAGTCCATTCGCGATTACTTTCACACTGATTCGCACCAACCATCAGCTCTCTTTAGTTTCCGTAATCGTTACTACTCTTCGTCAACGCAAAGTAAATATGGATGTTTATTTAAATTAATTGTCCTTATATTATTATGCAAAAAATAAAAAGTCAACAAGTTTATTTCTACAAGATTCGATTTTTTAACTTTTTAGAAAACTAATATCATACGTTTTTATTAATCGCATACACAACCTAATTTTGGAAAGAATAAACCTAATTAGACCTTCCATCAAAGAGGTATCAACATGAGAACTAATACAACAACAATGAAGTCAAATAAAGAAGAAGTTTTATCAAATAATCTTAAAAATAATATTGAAATGATTCAAGAATATTTAAGTCATACAGAAGATTTGGTTGTTAAGATTATCCATAAAAACACTCAAATTTTTGCTATTTTGTTTCTTGAATCGATGATAAAAATTGAGGCACTTCAATCATTTATTATTGAACCTATTTTAAGAGAAACAAAGGATGAAACAGGCAATATTGTCAAATCATATGAGATTAAAAACTCAACAAATATCTCAGAATTAGGAGATAGTTTATTAGACGGATTTTGTCTTATTTTAGAAGAAAATAATTCATTCGGAACTCTAGCAGCAGCCCCAGATGATAAAGGACGAGCAATTCAAGAACCCGCTAATGAACAAAATATTAATGGTGCCCATGATGGTTTTGTCGAAAGTATAAATACAAATATACAATTACTAAGAAAACGAATCCGTACACCCGAGCTAAAAGTTAAATAT
The DNA here is from genome assembly GCF_001420605.1 of Bacillus sp. FJAT-25509. Taxonomy (GTDB): domain Bacteria; phylum Bacillota; class Bacilli; order Bacillales; family Bacillaceae_G; genus Gottfriedia. Next base: position 263,379 of record NZ_LJIZ01000013.1, on the reverse strand, counting down.
TTTACGATTGGTAAGATTACGAATACTAGAGTTGCTATGGTTTATATCGATTCAATTGCAAATCAAAAACTTGTTGAGGTCATAGAAGAAAGAATTTCAGGTGTTGAGTTAGACAGTCTTCAATCAACGGGGCATTTAGAAGAGTTAATTGAGGATAATACTTTTTCACCATTTCCACAAGTATTAAATACAGAAAGACCAGACCGGGCTGTATCCTATCTTTTGGATGGAAAAATAAATTTACTTGTAGATGGGAATCCTACCGTATCAATTGTACCAATAACCTTTTTTGCTTTTTATCAAGCTCCTGATGATTATACTCATAGATGGCTGATTGGATCGTTTTTTCGAATTATAAGAGTTTTTAGCTTTATTATTGCAATCTGTCTACCTGCAATCTATATCGCGATTGTATCTTTCCATTCTGAAATACTACCAATCGGAATTCTTTATTCAATTAGAGTCTCTTTAGAGTTTGTACCATTTCTTCCTCTTGCAGAGGCATTTATGATGCAAATCATATTGGAGCTGTTGAAAGAAGCAGCTATTAGACTACCATCTCCTATCGCTCAAACAATTGGAATAGTAGGTGGATTAGTAATTGGTACGGCTATTGTTGAAGCGCATTTAGTATCAAATACCATGATTGTTGTGATTGGTTTTACAGCGATTGCATCATTTGTAGCCCCGGTCAGTGAAATGGGAACTAGTATGAGATTATTAGGATTCCCAACTATGATTATGGCGTCGGTACTAGGTTTTTTTGGGATTACTTTATCATTAATGTTAATCTTTATGCACATGTGTAAATTAAAATCTTTTGGTATGCCGTACTTTTCACCAATGGCACCTTTTAGAAAGGAAGATATTAAGGATACATTTATGAGACTCCCTATATGGAAACAAAATACAAGACCAACTGATGCACTTCCCCAAAAACTTGAACGGCAAAGAATGTTTAGGGTGTGGAAGAAAAAATGATAACGAATAGTAATTCGATTTCTAAATTACAGCTTTATTTTTTTATTGTCCAAAGTCAAATAGGTATTGGATTACTCTCCTTGCCAAATGTGGTTGAAAGTACAGCTAAAGGTGATGGCTGGATTTCCACGCTAGTAGCAGGATTAGCAGTTCAAATTACAATATTCATCTACTGGCTATTACTAAGAAAATATCCAAATGAAATCTATACGGAAATAACAAAAAAAATTTTAGGTAAATATGTGGGGAAGTTATGCAATTTATTTATCTATATTTATTTTATTATGATTGGAAGTTTGGCTTGTATTCTTTTTATAAGAACCATAAATCTCTGGTTACTCCCACTTACTCCTATGTGGGTATTATCGCTTATTATTGTTTTATCGAGTATTTATTTAACAATTAGCGACTTAAGAATCATTTCAAGATTTTTTGTTATATCTTCCGTCTTAATTATCTTACTGTTTTTTCTTTCCTTTTTTACCTTTTATTTACCAAAAGAAGTTCGCTTTATTCTACCAGTTGGACATTCTGGTGTGAAAAATATACTACTGGGAAGCCATAAATCATTACTCTCAATGTTAGGATTTGAAAGCCTTTTACTAATATTTCCTTTTATTCTTGATTCAGAAAAAGGAATTTTTAAAACTGCGAGTTTTGCCAATATTACGGTGACACTATTCTATACATATTTCACCATCCTTTGTCTATTAAGCTTTAGTCCAACACAGCTTTTGCAAATTCGGGAACCTGTTTTATATCTATTTAAAGTACTTTCATTTGAAATGATCGACCGTTTAGATTTGATTTTTTTATCAGTCTGGATCGTGCCTATGACAACATCGGTAATAATTTACATGTTTTTATCAGCGAAAAGTATTAGCAATGAAAATTCATTCAAAAAAATTGTTATATTAAATGGAATCCTTATTTTTATCATTACAATTTTGCCAATCGGTGAAGAACAACTAGCTCTTTTTAACAAATATGTAACTTATTTGAGTTATGTAATAGTATTTGGGCTTCCGTTCATTCTCTTTTGCCTATCCTTCATCATCTCTAAGACTGAAAGGAGTGAGCAATTATAAGAAAATCCTTCTTAATCACCTTATGTTTGTTTACCTTTTTTTTAGCTAGTTGTTGGGATCAGAATCTATTAGTAGATAAAAAAATGGTGAATGGGATCAGTTTGGACTTAGACAAAGACAATACTATATTAGCCACAGTTAGAGCATTAAATATCGAAAATAAAGGTGGCGGCCAATTTGAAGTGAAAGACGAACTTGTCAAAATAAAGAATTCTAATGTAGCTGGAATGGCAATTGATATTAATAATAAACTACCTGGTCAAATTGATGTAAGTAAAGCTCATATTATCTTAATTGGAAGTGAACTTGCAAAAAAAGGAATTTACCCTTTTTTAGAGGTTTTTTATCGACCTAGGCAAGCCTCCCCTTCTACTAGAATTGTTATTGCAGAAGATAAAGCATCTGACATTATTTCACTCGATCCTGGAACTAGTCCAATTGCATTCGAAATCTTAAAAGGATTAGAAGCTGCTGAAGAAACGACAAAAATTCCGAAAGAGACTGTTTTTTCAGCTTGGAATCAGATTACTGATGAGGGTCGTGATATGGTTTTACCTTATGTAAAAAAAGATGAGAATGATAAAATTACAATTGGTGGAATAGACTTATTTGATGGGGATCGGTTCTCAGGAATTAGTTTGCCTGATGAAAAGGGAAGCCTGTTATTATTGATGATGGACCAAATAACTAAGTATAGTGAAATGGCTATAAATTTAGGGAAAAATCGTTCAATCTCATTTAGGGCAAAAGATATTAAGAGGAATTTAGATTTAAAAATAGATAAAAAAACGTCAAAAATTACTTGTAAACTAAATCTAAATCTTGATTTAACAATTACTAGCTACTCGGGTAAGGTGGGAGAAAAACTTAACAAGGACAAGTTAAATAAAGAAATTTCACAATTCCTTACTAAACGGGCAAATGAAATCACTAATTCATTGCTAGAAGCTAATTGTGATGCATTTGGGATTGGAAGAAGAATTTCAAGCTCTCATCAAACTTTATGGAAAAAATTAAATTGGAAGAAAGATTATAAGGATGTTAAGTTCAAAACTTCCGTTAAGGCAAAAATTGATCGAACTGGACCTGTTTTTTAATGGATAATATTTATAATAGATTAATTTCTTGAGCAACATAATGTAAGGATTTGAAATAAATCTGTTTTTAGGAGGAATCATACTTTGAGACTAGGTAAAAAAAATGATACATTCTTTGAAATGCTCTTAAATATCGCAAATAATGTAAATGAATGTTCGATTTATTTTGATGACTTTAAAATAAAAAATGCTACTGATTTAAAAACATTCTCTGCAGAAATGAAGGCTTATGAAACAAAAGGTGATACATATATTCATCAAATTATTGTTGAATTAAACAAAACATTTATTACACCAATTGAACGTGAAGATATACTAGAACTTGCTAATAAAATGGATGATGTACTAGATGGAATGGAGCAATGTTCAGCAACATTCGAAATGTACTCCATCGTTCAAATCGATGAATTCATGGTGAAGTTTGTTAAAAATATCCGTAGTGCTGCAAACGAAATTTTAAAAGCAATTCAATTACTTTCAAGGAAGAAATTATTAGAAATGCGCGTACATGCAATCCAAGTAAAGGATTATGAGTCACAATGTGATGCGTTATTACGCACTTCCATTAAAGAGTTATTTAAAAATGAAAAAGATCCAATCAAAATAATTCAGTTCAAAGAGATATATGAAATGTTAGAATCTGTTTCTGATAGTGCACAAGATGTAGCAAATACACTTGAACAGATTATTATGGGTAATGCGTAATTAAATTGTTACTAAAAAATACAGCCTGTTGACTGTATTTTTTTATTTTTCTTCCAATAGTTTTATTGCAAGTTTTCTAATGATCGATCTTGGAATGAATCGAACAGATTGCGCTAAAATTTTATTCTTAATACCTGTAATAACAATGGTTTTCTTCTTACTAACTGCCTCATAAGTCAACTTCGCAACTTTTTTGGGGGTCATAATTTTACCTTTAAATAGCTTTGAATTATTTCCACCGGATGAATTTATAATTCCCGTTTTAGTTGGTCCTGGGCAAACAGCTGTTACAGTAACTCCTGTATGTCTTAATTCCTCTGAAAGAGCTTCACTAAATGATAGTACGTAAGCCTTTGAAGCTGCATAGACGGACATTTTTGGCCCTGGTTGAAAAGCTGAAGTAGATGCAATATTAATAATTTGACCTGACTTTTTTTGAAGCATATTTGGTAGGAAGTATTTTACTAACGCTGTTAAAGTAACAATATTTAGCTGAATCATCTTTAATTCTTTATTTAAATCAGTCCGACCAAAGTCTCCGTATAGAGCAACTCCAGCATTATTTACTAGAATATCAATCTCCAGTTGTGACTTTGAAACTTGATCAAAAATGGACTTAGCAGAATTTACTTTAGAAAGGTCTTCAGCAATAACCATTACTTTTATATTGAATTGCTTCATCAATGAATTAGCCATTTCTTCTAATTTAATTTTATTCCTAGCTACTAAAACTAAGTTGAAATGATCTTTTGCAAATAATTTAGTTAACTCGTAGCCTATTCCTTCCGTTGGTCCGGTAATTAATACTGTTTTACCCTTTTGTTTTTTGAAAGTCATTATGATTATCCTTTATCTTTTTATCGTAAGAACACTTTGTTTTACTATATGTTCAACTAAATAAAAAAAGGATTCCTACTTTATTTCTCGTAATATTTCTTCACTAACTCAATAAATAGTTCCATCGATTTCGTTTGAAGTTCGATTTTATCTGTGATAATTGAAAAATTCCGTTGAATCGGTGTCCCCTCTACTTTAAGGTAATCAATGGTATTTAACTGCTTTTCTTTTTTTATTGCTAGTTCAGAAAGATAGGTAATTCCCATACCAGCTTCTACAGCCTCTTTAATTAATTGTGTACTACCAAATTCAATTATGTTTTTAGGACGTATCTTTAATAATTCAAATAATCGTTCAGTCGCTTCCCTTGTTCCAGATCCTTCTTCCCTAACAATCCATGTTTCATTTTCAATTTGATTCAATGTCACAGCTTCAATAGCATAAATTTCGCTTTTAGTTCCAGCAATAATATACATTTCATCATTTGCAAAAGGTTGCATATTTAAATTTGTATGCGTCGCTTCTCCCTCAACTATACCAATATCAATTTGATAACTAAGTGCAGCCTGAACAATTTCTCGAGTATTCCCTATTTGCACCGATGGGATGACATTCGGGAAAAGTCTCTTCATTTCCGCTAAAATTTGCGGTAATACATATTCACCAAATGTATAACTTGCACCTATTTTAAGATGACCACTAGCCTCATTCATCAGATCATTCACAAGTGTCGACATACGTTTGTATAAACTAGTTATTTCCTTTGCATGCAAATAAACGATTTCTCCAGCTTTCGTTAACTGAACATACTTATTCGTTCTAATCAAAAGCTTTGCACCGATATGCTTCTCAAGTAATTGAATTTGCTGACTAACGGATGGTTGAGTCATATGTAACTCCTCAGCCGCTCTTGAAAAGTTTCTTTTTTCAGCGACCGCCATAAAAACTAAAAGAATTTGATCCATTTTCTATCTCCTAGTATCAGATTTACTTATTATCAATATTAACATCATTTATTTTTCTTATAATAAGTAATTTGATAAAACAGGTAAATAAAAAAGACTGATTCAAAATGAATCAGTCTCACGCTGTTGAAAAACAACCTTGTCAATTAACTTACCAAATTTTCGTAAAGAAGTAGAGTGATGTTGATTTCCACTACAGGATGCTCGCTTTCCATGGGGCGAGACCTGAGCCTCCTCGGCAAGCCTGCGGGGTCTCAGCCTTCCCGCATATCCCATAGGAGTCGAGCACCCCTCCGTTCCAATCAACTTATTCATTAAAAAAAGTCTGCAATAAAACCTAAACAAATAGCCTTTACTAAGAGTATCCTAACAGATGTTTATTAATCAGTTTGTAGATCAATAAGAATCGAACATTAATTAATAAACAAATCAAATGAAATTGTTTTTCTAAAAATTAGTTCATAATATTTTTAACTTCTGAAAAAACCCTCATTAGTGTTATTGGAATCATAAAATTCCTCAAACATATTAAAATTAAAACCAGTAATAGATAGATCATCCAAAAATGATAATTTCATTATTAATAAATGTTTATTTAATGTCCGCTTTCTCTATTGACCGTTTTATATTTCAACACTCTTAGACTGATTCAAAATGAATCAGTCTTCTTTGATGACTTAACTTTTCGTATGAAATTAATTGCTAAGTATGCTAAAACCATAAAGACAAGATAGATTATTGCATAAAACCAGTACTCTTTATTGGTAAGTTTATTACTTAGAAGACTTAAAATGAAGAATGTTGTCAATGAACCTAATAATAGCCCAATTAATGATTTTAACTTCATTACAATGCACTCCCATTAAAGTAATTATAAGTACTTTATAGAAACCTTTTTACAGTCTATATAGTTCATTATTGATAAGAATATTCCATTCTAACCTTTTTAAAGTGCAAAAATTAAGCTCTTTCTAAACGATCACTCCTATAAAAAAGGACTGATTGCAAACACTTGTCAACAATCTGATTCTCTATTACTAGATTGAACTCCGACATCAATTAGATCACTTATAAACTCTCTAATATTTCCTACTAGGACACCGCCATGTCCAGTACACATTACACTACTATCAAACTGATTTACTTTTTTTAGTCCACCTAGAAAATGATCTAAGTGTTCTGTTGAGACTCCGCCATCTCTCAAATATTTTACCCACTCATTTCTAAGGTCATCTCCTTTAGAGACCAAACCATCCTTTGATAATGGATCACCGAAGAAACATAAGAAATCACCCGTAAAAACTATTTTTGATGGACGATGATAAAAAACGACCGAACCTGGAGTATGGTACCCTACTAAATCATGCTCAAACTCCTTTATTACTTCAAAAGCTTCAAGGTCATTACTAAACTGAGTTAATTCAAGTGAATCAATCAAATCATTATCATTTGAATGGATAAATTTCTTAGCATTTTTAAAAATACTAGAACCTTCAATATGGTCCTTATGTCCATGTGTAGCTAAAAAGAGATGGACGTCTTCTGGCGTTTTCCCCAATTTAACTAGAGCTTTCCTAAGATACTTAGAGTGTATCCCTTTTCCTGAATCAATGAGAGTAACTCCATTATCTTGAATTATAAAATAGCAATTATTATATGACTTCCATTCGGTATCCCATATCGCTAAAGCATATATGTTATGTACCACACGTTCAAAAGAAACCTCCACGTCTTCACCTCCAAAATAGTTAGCATTCCATGATTAACTAAAAATCGGTCTGAAATACCTACATTATAGTGTTCTATATTTAAGACTATTAACCTTTTATAAATATGTTATCTAGTCATAATGAATAAATAGCATGAAAGATTTATTAGAATTAATAGGTCTTATCCGCTATATCAAAAATACATAAGACATAAATTTAACTTTTCAGAAAAAAATAGTTTAGAAAATTAATATGCTATAATCTTTCTAATTTTATAAATATAGTCCTGGAAGGAGCGTATAATGTGGAAAAAGAAGTAAATTTAAAGAAAAATATTGGCTTTTTCGTATCAACGTCTTTAGTAATCGGTACAGTAATTGGTTCTGGAATCTTTATGAAACCTGGGATCGTGCTGTCTTCAACTGCTAACTCCACTATGGCTCTTTTAGCCTGGATTATCGGTGGCGTTATTACACTAGCAAGTGGATTAACGATCGCTGAAGTAAGTGTAAAAATCCCGAGAACTGGTGGATTATATGCATACATAGAAGAGGTTTATGGTGAGAAGTGGGGATTTTTATGCGGTTGGGTACAAACCCTTGTCTATGGACCAGCTGTTATGGGTGCTCTTAGTCTTTATTTTGGCTCTTTATTGGCAGATTTTTTCGGTTTTCAGGGAAGTAGCAAAATTATTGGTATTATCACGATTATATTACTTGGTGGTCTAAACATACTAGGCACTCAGCTTGGTGGATTCATTCAAACAATCTCAACTGCTGGAAAACTAGTCCCTATTATTTTAATTGCTGTTTTTGGTATTCTTCAAGGGGACGTATCAGTTTTTAATGCAGAGAGTGGTAGTTCTACTCAAGCACTTAGTATGGGCGCAGCAGTATTAGCGACTTTATGGGCATATGACGGTTGGATGAATGTAGGCTTTATGGCAGGAGAAATGAAGAATCCTTCAAAGACTCTTCCTAGAGCAATTATTTCTGGTATTGTGATTGTTATTTTAGCTTATCTTTCTGTTAATATCGCAATGCTACATGTTTTATCTGCAAGTAAAATTGTTGAATTAGGTCCTAATGCAGCTACAGCAGCAGCTTCTTCACTATTTGGTAATATTGGCGGAAAAATTCTTGCCATTGGAATTTTAATTTCTATTTTTGGCTGTTTAAATGGAAAAATTCTTACTTTCCCAAGGGTTACATTTGCAATGGCAGAACGAAACTTCCTACCTGGTTCAAAAGTATTATCTAGTATTCATCCTAAATTTAATACACCAGTAGGCTCAACTGTTTTTCAAATTGTTTTAGCATTAGCAATGATGATATTCTGGAATCCTGATCGACTTTCTGATATGGCTATATTTGCAGTCTTCTTATTTTATGGACTAGCATTTAATGCAATCTTCATATTACGTAAAAAAGATAAAGGTGGAAAGAAATTATATAAAGTGCCTTTATATCCGATCACTCCGATTGTAGCAATTATAGGTACACTTTACATCGTTGGTAGTACGATTATAAATGCACCAATAGATGCACTTGTATCAATTGGTATTGCAATTATTGGTTTGCCTGTTTATTGGAAACTAAAGTCGACTAATAGATTCGATGAAAAATATAAAGCAAGTTGATAGATAGGTATGAATCAAGGTTTATAAAAAGCAGGTAAAAGATTTCAATATCTTTTACCTGCTTTTTCTGTTCACTATTACTTATGTGCAAAAAATACTAATTGAACTAGGAATAATACTGCAAATAAATAAACAAATGGGTGCACATCTTTAAATTTACGTTTTACGATTTTCATGATTGGGTAAGAAATGAAGCCTAAAGCAATACCGTTTGCAATGCTTGATGTTAATGGCATAGTAACGATGACTAAAAATGCCGGGAATGCTTCTTCAAAATCATCCCATTTAATCTCCGAAATACTCTTTATCATAAAACAGCCAACAATAATTAAACTTGGCGCCGTAATTGCGGCCACTTCTGATACAGAACCAATCATTGGGCTAAAAAATGCTGCGATTACAAATAAGACCACAACAGTTAATGACGTTAAACCAGTTTTTCCACCAGCACCAACACCAGCAGAGGATTCTACTGTTGCTGCAGTCGGGCTTGTTCCTAACATTGCACCAACAATTGTTCCAATTGAATCAGCAGAGAATGCACTTCCACCCTTTTCTAACTTACCATTTTTGATAAGACCTGCTTGTTTAACGATTGCTAGTAAAGCGCCTGTTGTATCGAATAACATGACGAGTAAGAATGAAAAAATTACACTATAAAGTCCATATTCAATAATGTCTTTGATGGAATCAATTGGGTTGTATACTAAAATTCCTTTTGGTAAATGAGGCATCGCAACAAAACCATTTGCAAAATTTAACTGACCTGTAAAATATGCAATTAAACCTGTCGTAATCATCCCTAGAAATAATGCGCCATTTAAGTTAAGTGCCATAAATACAATTGTTATTAATAAACCGATCAATGTAAGTGCGACCTTAGGAGAACTAAAATCACCAATTTGAACTAGATTAGTAGGATGATCTGCGACAATACCTGATAAACGTAAACCAATAAAAGTAATAAACAAACCAATTCCAGCAGCGATTGCATGCTTTAAGTTAGCAGGAATGGCTTGTATTAATTTTGTTCGGAAGGATGTTAAAGAAAGTAGTAAAAATAAAATTCCGGTAATAAAAACAGCAGAAAAACCGACTGAATAAGGAAGATTATGTCCTCCAATTACAGAATAAGTAAAATAGGCATTTAATCCCATTGCAGGTGCAATAACGATTGGATAATTTGCTATTAATGACATTGTTAAAGTACCAATAATCGTCGCTAAAATAGTAGCTAAAAATGCCTGGTTAAACGGTACACCTGCATCCTTTAAAATCATAGGGTTGACAATAATGATGTACGCCAAAGTTAAAAATGTAGTTAAACCAGCTAATACTTCAATTTTAACTGAAGTATTTCGTTCTTTAAGTTGAAACATGTGATGACTCCTTTATTATATTAAAATAAAAAAAACTGCCCGCTTTTCATGAGAAAAAGCAGGCAGTTTTACAATGTAAAGAAAACAAAAATCCAGAGCTCTTCCTCATAGTCTAGCAGTTTACGGGCGCTAGGTAGAAACTCTTGAACCTTATTTTCAAGTTTATATGAGAAAATATTAATATATTTTTTCTATCATACGACCTGACCTACAGTCTGTCAATAAAAAACATTTTTGTTATATAATTTAGAAAATAATACAAAGAATGTGGATAAAATAGTAGTAAACAACAATTATTTAAAAGTACTTTTTAGTAATAGTCGAATGGTATTCTCATTAAAAAGCTATCTATGTTATTCTGAAAGTATAATTTAGAATTTAAGGAGTTGTTTAACATTCGTTTAAATAAATTTATTAGTGAGTCTGGAAAGGCTTCGAGACGTGGAGCTGACAAATTAATTAGTGAAGGTAGAGTAAAATTAAATGGTAGAGTAGCCAAAGTCGGTGACCAAGTTGAACCTGGCGATGAGGTAATTGTAAATGGTGAACATATTAGATTAGCTCGAAACCATGTTTATATAGCCTTAAACAAGCCAGTTGGTATAACGAGTACAACTGAAAAAGGTGTTAAAGGCAATATTGTTGATCTCGTAAACCACCCATTACGTATCTTTAATATTGGAAGACTTGATAAAGACTCTGAGGGTTTGATTCTCCTTACAAATGATGGAGATATTGTAAATGAAATTTTACGAGCTGAAAATAGGCATGAAAAAGAATATATTGTATCAGTAGATAAACCAATAACTCCTGACTTTTTAACCAAAATGTCTGAAGGGGTAAAAATATTAGGTACAAAAACATTACCATGTGAGGTAAAACAGCTTTCAAAATTTGATTTCCAAATCATTTTAACACAAGGCTTAAACCGTCAAATTCGTCGCATGTGTGAGGCACTTGGATATGAAGTATACCGATTGCAAAGAACTCGAATTATGAATATTAATCTAGGCAATCTACCAATGGGTCAATGGAGAGACTTATCTAAGAAAGAAAAAACTCAGTTGTTTAGAGAATTAAATTATGAACCAAATGAATGGTGAATTTAAAAAAGACTGATTCAATTTAATTGAATTAGTCTTTTTTTGTTTTTTAAAAAAAAAAAAATTTAAATTAATTAAAAAAAAAAAAAAAAAAACTACTATTAAGTAATATTAATAGCAGCTTCTTTGGGTTTTAAGATTATAAGCCTAATTGACTCTTAATCGTTTCTAACGTTTGGTTTTTATAGATCGTTTTCGGTGTTGGTGCATTTTGTACTGATGGATTTTTCTGCAAGTAATTTTTCTCAATAAAAGCGAAATCTTTTGCGTCTACAGTACCATCAAAATTGATATCAGCACTTCGTTTGTTTGTTCCCCAGTAAGTTTGAACATAAAGTGCATCTTGTACATCGATTACGTTATCTTGGTTAACATCTCCACCAACTAAATTAATGTTAGTTGTTTCTGATTTCCCATATAATACGCTGTTGTATTCAAAACCGAATTTTTGAGATTTCTTCGTAATAAAGTGACCTGGAACATTTATTTCAAATGTATAGGCATCTTTGCTTAATGCAAGTGGTTCAAGATTAAATTTACCTCTACTAATCAAATTAGTAGCATCTAAACTATAAGCACCATTTGTTACTTTTAATGTTGCTCCTACTTTTGTCCAGTCACGAGATCCTAAATAAGGTACTTGACCCTCTACTTGCACTAGATACCCTTCAGGAATTATATTTCCTTGAACACGGTTAAATTTTGGTTTTAATTGGAATCGTTTACCTGCGTTTAATAACCTCACGGTTTGACCATTAGCATCTACGATAGTAGCTGATGGGTTAATATATCCGATTGGATAAAAAACTTGATCTTGTACTTTTACTTTTACGTTTATTACTTCAGAGCGATCGAATACCATTGCTTCTTTAAACTTCACTTTAACTTTATTACCAGTTACTTGAATTTCTGCTTTATCCTTAAATTTATTAGTTAAAGACGCCTCTACAAGATTTACGAAAGGAATACCTACAGCCCCAGCATCATCAAAATTCCAGGTTGCTTCTTTTACACCTTGTACGTTGTCTAGAACTAAAGATGCAGATAGAATATCTCCTGATCTAGCTAGTTGTACGTTATGCTTAGCATATGCAACTGGTGTACCTTCTTTAACAAAGTAGTATTCTTTCCAATTTGCTTGATTTCCAGCAGCATCATACCCAATTAAGTTGAATGACAGTGATTGTGTACTTTCATCCATTTGTACTTCATCAACCCACTTGCCGTTCTTGTCCATATGGATTGGACCGTTAGGAATAGGAAATCCATACGTATATACTGCAAAGTTTGATGTTTCGTCTACATCAATACCAGCTTGTTGCATATCTGTTAAAGCAGCATCTTTTACCTCCATTTCAAAAGGGTAAGTCTCTTGTCCTGGCTTATACTCAATAAAAGGTGAATCTCCATCTAGGGAACTTTTTACTGTTGGTGTGTCAATATCAATAAAGATATCGTCATAATTAACTTTCTGTTTACCATTTGGTAATGTTGTAATAAATTTCAGTTTATAATGTCCAGGTTTAGCCTGACTCATCTCTGATGATACAGGTTGTTTTTTATCACCTGTAAACTTGTAATATGATCCAGTAAATGCTTGTTGTATAAAGTAGTCGACATCTGACGTTGCACTTTTCATATTAAGCGTGCCAACAAGTCCTAAGTCTTCATTTGTATTACCGTCTTGTAATACAACATCTAACGTGTTAACTGGAGAACCTAAATTGAACTTTAACGATGTTGCTGATGTTTTAAACGCGTCATATGTTCCATAAAATAATGGAGAGATCGCATGCGATGATATGCTAAGCGTGTCAAAGCCTTCATCTGATTTTTTGAAACTAAATGGGATACGGTATTGTTCTGATTTATTTGAGCTATTAGTGATTAAAATGTACCCTTCATAAAAACCTTTTTTAGCTGTAGAAGGCACAGTTAGTGTTGCTTTTACTGTTTTAGCAGAATTTGGATTAATTTTAATTGAGTCACCTAAATCTACTACTACGCCATTCTCTTCTAATCCGTTTGCTCCTTGTGCGTTATCTACAACCTTGACATCGAATGTTTGCTTTTTATTACTATTGTTTGTAAATTCAATATCTTTCTTTAATTTCAATTGAGAATTATCTTTAATAAATTGTCTACCGAAACTTAACCCACCTGTTTCATTCTCTGCTTTTAATAATTTATCACCAACTGGAATTAATGTTTCATCTTGTACCTTTATTTCTGTTTGAGTGTGAAGAGCTTGATATGGATCTACGCGACCTGCTCCTACTTCAAAAACGCTATAGTCTCCATTAAGTTGATCAGCAGTGTTCATCAGAATTGATTTAACGTCTGCTGGCTCAAGGTTTGGATTTTGTCCGATTAATAAGGCCGCCACACCAGCTGCAAATGGTGATGCCATAGATGTTCCATCCATTCTTTGATATGCGTATTTATAGTCTTCTGGTGTATCATGATTTGCAATATAAGAAGGAACTGTAGATAGAACACTCACACCAGGTGATGTGATTTCAGGCTTCATTTGGTAGTTTCCATTAACTGGTCCTCTTGAGCTGAAGTCTGCTAGCTTATCACCTTCAGTAGACTTTTCCTTTAAATTTGTAAAAGTGAACGTTGTATTTCCATTTGCAATTTTGGCCTTTAATTCTTCTCCTGCTTTCTTTGTCATTGAGAATGCAGGAATATATTCCATTGATTCACCTAAGTTATATCCAACATGGCCATCAACATTGTTGTACATAATGACAGCTTTTGCTCCATTTTGTTTTGCAAACTTCACTTTATCTACTAGAGCAAAGTTTCCACGCTGAACGAAAGCAATTTTTCCTGCTACATTTTTATTTTTGTAATCATCTAATGTTCCTAATCCAACATCTACTAGTTCAAGAGATTTTCCTTCTAAACTATTAAAGTTATCAGCGAAGCTCCTAGCCATACTTATAAGATCAGTTGACCATCCGCCTTCTACTTTTCCTTCAAATGTTGAAATTGTCGTTGGTACATCACTCGCTCCTACTGTTAAAGCAAATGCTGCCGTACCTGGTGATCCTAAAGTATAAGCATTAGGTCCACTGTTACCTGCTGAAACCACCGCTGTTACGCCATTTAGTACAGCATAATTTATTGCCGTACTAGTTGGATAATACGGATCGTTAATTCCCGCCCCTAATGAAAGGTTAATAACATCCATACCATCTTGAACTGCTTTATCAATACCTGCAATTACATTTTCAGATGATCCGCTTCCGTATGGACCAAGCACACGGTACATATATAGATCCGCATCTGGAGCAACTCCTTCTACCGAAACTTCACTATCATTTTTATTTTGTCCAACAATTGTTCCCGATACATGCGTACCATGCTCTGTATAGTAAGTGCCATTACCATTACTTTCAGGTTGGTTTGAAGCCTGCCAGTCTTTGTAAGTAGCTTCCATTGGATCATTATCATTATCTACAAAATCGTATCCGCCTTTAAAAGCGTCTTTTAAATCAGGGTGATTATAGTCAATACCAGTATCTAGAACCCCTACTTTAACACCTTTACCTGTTATTCCTTCTTTATGTAGCTTGTCCACTTTTAAATATGGAATACTATCTACTGATGTAGTTGTTTTACTAGCAACATCTGTTGGAACATCCTCTTTAATTGGATCTACATTAAAAGCTATATCTTTATATATCGTTTTAACAGCATCTGATTTTAAAAGTTCTTTTACTTGGTTTGCAGGAAGTGTAATCGCTGCACCATTAAATGCTGTTTTATACGTTTTTGTAATAACAGGAGCGTTTTTCTTTTCCTTACCCTTAACAAATTTGCCTACATCTTCTTTAAAAACTTTGTGCTCTTTGTCAACTTGTGCTTGTGCTGATGATTTTGTTAATGACTTTCCATCAACTGCTGCCTCTAATACTGCAACATTACTTGGATCTGAATTAAACTGAACGATGACAGAGATGTTTTTATCAGAATTCAGTTCACTTTCTTGAAAGCCTTGAAGCCCCTCTTGATTGTTCAATTCTAGTTGTTTTAATGCTTCTCTTTGCTCTTTAGTAATTGAAGCTAAAATTTCTTCTGCTTTAGAAGTTGCTGCTTTTGCCGTTATGTATGACTTTGCACTAAAAGGTGCAATAAGCAGACTCGTTGAAAGGGCAAGTACTGCCGAGTGCTTTGCTAATGTTGTTACCTTCATAGACTTCATCCCCCATTTTTATCTTTATAGTTAAAAAATTCTTACTATTTCAATAGTAATAGCATTTAGGAAAAAAGCATATTGTGTTAATTTTTATCGAAATTTTGGTCATTTTGTAGGTTTTTTTTCCTAAAAACTATTGAAATTTGAAAGGAAATTTCATTAAATATTAAAAAAGCATGAAATTTTGCTATGAAATTTGTGTTATTTTTAATTTGAATTGAAAGTATTTGACTTTAAAAAATTCTAGTTATAATAAATTAGTAGGTATTTCAAAGTCTTTGTACTTTCTAGTTTCTTAGATTTATGCTCGCAAAAAACTTCATAGTAAGGCAACTGGGATTTGAAAAGGAGAGAACATATGCTTGAAGGAGAAATCATTAAATTTTATCGTAAAAAAGCAGGACTAACCCAAGAGGAATTAGGAAAAGACATTTGTACCGCTACCCATGTAAGTAGAATAGAAAGAGGGGAAACCCGTTATTCTGAAGAAATTATTCAACTGTTCTCTCAACGTCTTCAGATTGACATTAAAAATGAGATAGCCACTGTTCAAGATATCGAAAAGAAATTACAAAAATGGCATAATGCAATCATATTAGAGCGAATGAAGGATGTCATAATAATTAAAGAAGAATTAGAAAGTATTCACTATATTAACGCATCCAACTATGCTACCTATTATCAGCTATTATTAGCCCGCTACTTTATTTTAAGTAAAAATACAGATAAAGCAGATCGCATTATTAAACAGATCAAAAAAGATTCTCCTCCTATGTCGGCATATGAAAGGAACCTATTCCATCACGTTAGAGGGATCTATTATTTAAATCAATATACACGACTTGGAAATCTAAATAGACAAATTGCACTACAAGAATTAAAGAAGGTCAATATAGAGGAATATGGAAATAAAGAATATTACTATCATCTCGGTTCAGCCTATCATTGGACTCGGTCTAAAGTAATGGCATATTTCTACGGTGAAAAGGCATTTAGATATTTTAATAAAACAAATAATTACGCAAGAGCAATTTTGGCAGAATCATTAATGCTAGTACAATTAAAAGACAGCGCACAACTAGATTTTGAAGAGATTGTAAATAGGTATGAAAGTTTAATTGAGCATAGCGAAGCTTTAGGACTTTTGGATAAGAGTGGAATGATCTTACATAATTTAGGTCTAATGTATTTTTGGAAGCAAGACTTTAAAAATGCACATATCTTTTATAAAAAATCCATTGAAGAAGCTGATAAACAATCATTGCCATATTTGAATCGTTTATACAACTATTTAGATAATGCTGGGGAAGGAAAGCTCCTATCTACAAATGAATTGCTAGAAGAAGCATATGAAGGACTTGCTCTTTCAGAAAAAGCTACAAATGATTTATATAGAATTCTCTTTAAGCTTTTAATTTTACGTTTTAACGAAAATTTTGATGAATATTATAATTTCATGGAACAAACTGCATTTCCTTTCTTTAAGGAACACCATCATGTCACACACTCAAGTAAGTATGCTAAGTTGCTCTACTCGTACTATGTTAAGACTAAGCAATATGAGAGAGCAGTTCAAGCTGGAGAAATGTTTATTAATGGTAATTAGTTAAAACGGGTAAGACAGAATAGATTAAGGGACTGATTCTATTGAATCTGTCCCTTACAATGAATTTTAGTTAGTCTATCATTCTAGTAAAATTAATGTACAAGTAAGTCCTTCTCTAACTGATTGAATTCATCAACAATTAAATTAATTAACCCTATGAAATCTGATAATTCCGAATATTTAACAAGCAACTCTTCCACAGTGTGCTCTTGGAGGAAGCTTTGTAGTTCAACTGCTTCATGATCATCATTATTTTTATAGAATAGAGCAACTGCAATTGCTTTAACTAAATAGTTAGGTGTTATTCCAAAGTTTATTAACTCTCTTGCTGGCTTAATAAAACGGTCATTTGCTCCTAATTTACGTATTGGAGAACGAGCAACACGGGATAATTCATCTGAAATATATTCATTATCGAATCTACCTATTATTTTTTTAATATAGGCGTTATGTTGTTCTAAGTCAAAGTTATATTTTTTAACTAATAACTTTCCTGTTTCATCTAAAATAGAATTAACAATACTTCTAATATTCTCATCAGAAATTGCTTCCTTAATCGTTTTATATCCGTAGAAATTGCCTAAATATGCAGTCGCCGCGTGACCAGTGTTTACGGTAAATAGTTTTCTTTCAATATATGGAAGTAAATCCTCTACATAAGTTACACCATCAATTGTTGGAACTTCACCTATCATATTTGATTGGTCAATTACCCACTCATAAAATGGTTCTACTGCTACTAATAATTTATCTTCATGACTTTGAATCGGTACGATTCGATCTACTGCAGCATCTGGAAAACTGACCGACTGTTCAGTTTTTTTCTTCTGAGATAATGTCATGTTTAAATAAACTTCTTCTCTTAAAAAAGTACTTCCACCTATCATATTTTCACATGCAATGATATTTAACGCTTTATCTGAATTCTTAGCCCTTTCAACTAATCCATCTGCAATTAGCTTTGCTATTTTAGGAAGAATTGATGGACCTACCGCTGTTGTTACAATGTCAGCCTGTGCGATTACTTTTGCTACTTCCAGAGGATCTTTCAGACTATTAATACCTCTTACATTTGTTATCTTTATTTTTTCTTGGGTACGATCTGCTAACATGACAGCATACGATTTCTTTTCATTCAGCTCATTAATAATCTCTTCGTTTACATCAACGAAGCAAATCTCATATCCTGCCTTGTGTAATAATTGTCCGATAAATCCTCTTCCAATATTTCCTGCGCCAAAGTGTACAGCTAACATCTTACTCCTCCTCGCTAAACATTAAAATTAGTTCCTCTTTTGATGTGGCTGCGACTAATTTATGTACATTTTCTTCCTCTGAACAAAGAATCGCAATTTGAGATAAAAGCTCAAGATGCTCATTATCTTTTCCGGCAATACCGAATACTACCTTTACAATATTTCCGTTCCCAAAGTCTACTCCGTTAGGAATTTGAAGAATCGAAATACCAGATGAGATTACCTCTTGTTTTGACTCCTCAGTTCCGTGTGGAATCGCGATAAAGTTCCCCATATAAGTTGTTAAAGACTCTTCTCTTTCAATCATCTTTTCAATATAATTTTCTTTTACATAACCGTTTTTTACTAAAAGATTTCCTGCTAAACAAATAGCTTCAACCTTTGTTTTTACATCTACATTTAATAAAACATTATCTGTTGGTAATACTGTCTGAATCATTTATTAATCCCTCAATTCTTAAATCTTTTTTGTAAATTTTCATATAATGCATAGCTTAATTTGTTATATATATTTGTATAGTTATTAGATGTAAAGATCCGAGTTGATTCTTCATCTTCAATAATTGTTGAACTAATAGTGCTCAACACCTCTAACTGACCTGTCTGCATTTCAACTGGAGCTAGTAATAATAATAATGTATTAATTTTTATTGACTTGTGGTCCATTGCCTTGACTACCATTGGCTCATGAAGCAAAAAGGATAAAAACACTGGTTGCATAACATATTCTGACCGACAATGATACAATGCTATGCTAGTACCTGGTATCCCTAGGCCACCCTTCTTTTCTCTTTCTGCGAGTTGATTAGTCACCTCAAAATAATCACCTATTAATCCTCTAACATTTGCTTGTTTGCATACTTCCAATAATAAAATAGAAGAAGTTGGAATAAACGGTAATGAAATTGTCTCAAAAGTATTCAAAATATGAAGTACAGTTTCAGAGTACTGATGAACTACTTCAATATTTTGTTTAATTAATTCTGGCGTTTCTAGCTTGATCTGCTTTTGAAACTTTTTGCTATGGAGCTTTCTTAGTAATGTTGCTTCTGTAGTAAGAGAGTTGCGTTTTATTTCATCACGAATCTGCTCAGCCTCTTTCTTTGGCAATAAAGGATTAACGGTAATATATTTTTTGGAAAATCCCGGCATCTCAACTGTAGATAAAATAATGTCATATTGTTCAATTTGAATATTTCTTAAGTTTGCTAAAGACGATACTTCGATATCTGTTATTTCTTTTATCTCTTTTTTGATTCGACTCGCTAACATTTTAGAAGAACCAATCCCACTTGAACATAATACAAGCGCTCTAACTTCTTTACTGTTATCATAGATTACTTGAGATGAACCAAAATGTAGGACAAGATAAGCGATTTCCTCAGTTGGAAAAACAATCGATGGAAAAGCTTCTTTTAATCCTTCTTGAATGATCTTAAACATTGCAGGATAATCCTCTTGAATTTGGCCTGCTAAAGGATTATTTGCATCTAGTTTTTTTTGAATTCGATAGATTGCTGGTTCAATATGAGTAATTAGTCCCTCAAATAATGCTTGGTCTTCTTCAAAATTTATTTCAAGTTCTTTAGATACATAATTGATTAACTTTTTTGAGCCTACAACGATTTCCGTACTGCTCTCTTCTAGCCAATCATTTTTCTCTTTACGTTGCCTTGCACCTAATAAATGCATCGTAATATACCCTTTTTCAACATTTGGAATATTAACTTTGAACACTTCTTCTAATTCATTAACAATCTGACCTGCGATATTAAATTCTTTAGAGGTACTTAATTCCTCGAGAACCTGTTGATCCATTTGTACTACTTCGCCTTCAATAATTCTTTCAATCGCTAAAGATAAGTGAATTGTAAATGTCATAAATGCACTATCAGCTAGAGAATAAGGTAATTGTTGCTCAATATCCCGAATCATTTTTCCAATCATGGTGAGTTTTTCTAGTTTTATTATTTCTAATAATCCATTTGAGAAACTATTCGTTGACTCATGCTCATCTTCTACTACAGATAAAAACTCATATTCATTTAATTGCTGTGCAATTAGATGTCCTAGGGCTTTTCTTTTTTTTCGTTCTGAACCTAGTAAAGCAATGCCGTACCCTTTCTTTCTCATTAGCTCCAAATTGAAGTCTTTTAACCATTCTTCTACTTTATTAAGATCGTTACTAACTGTTGCAACGGTAACATGCAAATCATTTGCTAGTGAGCTTAGTTTAATAGACTCCGGTTCTTTTAATAAGGAACATAGAATTAACTCCTGTCTTTCTTTTTGAGTAAACTCTTGCCCACTTTTTAATATTGCAATTTGAAGCTCATTTTTTTGCTCAGGTTTCCCTTCAATATACATTCCGACACCCAATATCTTTTTTAAGAAAAGACTATGAGCCAAGGCAATGCTTTCGACTCCTTTTAGTTCCCGTTGCACAGTTCGGCTGCTAACATTTAAGTTCTCTGCAATTTCTTGAACATTGATTCCATTTGGATGATCCAACAACAAATTAATGATTTCTCTTTCTCTTGCTGATATATACATATATACCTCTTTAAATTTTTATTATTTTAATAAAGAATTCACTAATTCATCATACTTTGGACTGTTTAAGAAGTTCTCTACGGAGATATGAACTGCATTCGGTACTTTTGCCTTTGCTCGATCAGTTAAATCTTTATGAGTTATTACAACATCTACATCATTTGGCAAATTATTAATTGCTACATTCGTAATCTCTAATTCTATTCCCGCTGTTTTTACTTTTTTGCGTAATATTGATGCTCCCATGGCACTAGATCCCATACCGGCATCACATGCAAAAATAATCTTCTTTACTTCTTTATCAATACCAAGAGAACTAGCTACTTCTTTTTCAGTCTGTAATAGACTAGCTACTTTACTTTCTTTACCTTTTAAATCTTGTGTTTTTTGGGCTGCTCTCTCTAAATCATCATCCGATGCAACTGACTTAGATGATTTTAGAACTACAGCTGAAACAATAAATGAAACGGCTGTTGCAACAAATACTCCTGCAAGAATCGGTAAGTATCCTCCTTTTGGAGCCATTGCTAATATTGCAATAATACTTCCTGGAGAGGCTGCTGCTACTAGACCTGCGCCTAATATATTGAAAGTAAATGTACCGGCCACACCGCCAGCAATAACTGAAAGGATTAATAAAGGTCTCATTAGGATGTATGGGAAATAAATCTCGTGAATCCCACCTAAGAAATGGATAATCACAGCTCCTGGTGCTGTTTGTTTAGCTGTACCTTTTCCGAAGATTGTATATGCTAATAGTACACCTAAACCTGGTCCTGGATTGGCTTCTAGTAAGAATAAAAGTGACTTTCCAGCTGATTTTGCTTGTTCAAGACCAATTGGACTTAAAATTCCGTGGTTGATCGCATTGTTTAAAAATAAGATTTTTGCTGGTTCAATAAATATGTTTGCCAATGGAATGACATTTGCTTTTACCATCATATCTACACCGTTAGCTAACACTTCTGTTAGTGTCGATACAACTGGATTAACGCCTATTAAACCAATTATTGCTAAAATTGCTCCTAAAATACCCGCTGAGAAATTATTAACTAACATCTCAAATCCTGACTTAACTTTTCCTTGTATAGCTTGGTCAAATTTCTTAATAGCCAAACCACCAAGTGGTCCCATAATCATAGCGCCTAGGAACATCGGCATCTCTGCACCAACAATTACCCCCATTGTTGCAATAGCACCAACAACTCCACCTCGAATATCATGGACCATTCTTCCGCCAGTAAAACCAATTAGCAATGGTAATAAATAAGTAATCATTGGACTTACTAATACCGCCAACTTTGCATTAGGTAACCATCCAGTAGGTATAAACAGTGCTGTTATTAATCCCCATGCAATAAACGCACCAATGTTTGGCATTACCATACCGCTTAGAAAACTACCAAAGCTTTGTATTTTTACTTTTATGTTATTTTTTTCTGTATTCAATATTTTACCTCCCCTGTGAAGCTTATATATAAATGATAAAACGCTTACAGTATCAATACAATGAAATGAATATTCGTATTTGTCGCCTACTAATGTGACAAAATTTAAAAGGGCTAAATAAGATTTAGAAAAGGAAACAACCTTTTTCTTTAATGGCTACTTTTATAGAATGCTAGATTCCATTCACACGAGCAATAGGTCTCTTAACATAATCAAAAACATGACATGATACCTATAAAAATACCACTACATAAGGCCCACAAACCGGAATAAAGAATAGAAATAAAAAAGGAACATATTCAAGATATGAATATGTTCCTTTTGATTTTATATTGTGGAAATGAAAGCTTTTATCCTACTACTCTTATCCGACCTGTCCACTATATTTAGATTCTTCTTCTGGGAATAAAAACCCCAACTCATGGTGTTCACCTTCATAGACTGAAGATTGAGTTATACGAATTTCAGAATTGAAATCAACTACTTCTAATTTACAGTACGCGCGGTTAATTTGTAGTGCTTCATAAAACTCATTAACAGTAGAGACATTTTGTCCATTTACTTTTGTAATGCTTTCGCCTACTTTAATGTTCATTTTATCTGCTACAGAATTTGGTAAAATCCCTAAAACAATTAGGCCAGTTGATTTAACTGTAAAGTATGATGGTGTATTAATATCTCTATTTTTATGAATATAGTTTATAGCTTCTCGTCCCACTACTGCGATAGCTACAGCTATGAATGCTACAAATCCAATAAAATAACTTAATATTCCACCTACACAAACTATAATTGCTAAAGCTACTATTTGTTTACCCACAGTTTTAACTGATTCCTTTGGTAGCATTCCTTGAATTAACTGGTAAAATCCAATCCCAAATGGTACAAAAAGAATTGAATAACCACTATCACCTAAAGCAAGTGTCGGCCACCATGAATAGTCACTAACGATCGAACCACTTGGTATTAGTAAAAATAATGGTACCATCCATAATCTATTTGCCTCATGTGCCCCTACTCTTTTACCACGTTTACTCTCAATAAATAAAGGAGTTGTATGATTTGCGGCATTACGTTGAACTAAAATTCCTTCAGCCAATAAAAGTAAAGCCAATAGAATTGTTATAGCAGGAAGCATGGCATTCAAATCATTTGGTATAAAGTTTTTCAAAAAAGGTAATGAATCTTGCCCTCTATTAAGAAACGGAAGAGCAACTAATGCTAGTCCAAAAAGATAAGCAGGAGACATCCATCTGAATTGTAAAATTAGTGCACAAATAATCGTTAACACACTTAGTAAATAAACCATTTCAATCGGAATACTAATTCCAACTACCAATGTTATAACTGAAAGAATTAATCCGATCAATAATCCATTCCAAAGTGAAGTTTTCCACTCGAACGTTACATTAAAATTTCGAACTGAAAAATGCTTACGTTCTCGTTTTACACGTAAATTACCACAGAAAATTGATGCGATGAAAAATATATAAGTAAATGGATTTAAAAATAGCTTACCTAATCCAACTAAGAGTTCAGATAATAAATTTGACCACATAACATTCACCACCTTTTTTATATAATAGATTGATATTCTTATGTTATCGGTTTATTGATATTTTTTCAAAGAGAATATGCTGCAAAACAATAAAAAAAGCACACTTCTCCATAAAGTGTACTTTCGACATACTAAACTAAAACTCCTGCATGGATTGTAATTTCAAATCTATTTCCCGGGAATTATGTCAAATGAGGGCGAAATAAATTTCCTTCTCTCAGATTGACCACCAAATCTTAGAACTCTGTCTATACAAAGAGGACAATTCAAAATTGTCCTCTCTGTGTATTATTATTGAGCTACCATATCTAAAGCTTTTTCTAACTGTAGATCATTCTTTTCATCTTTAATTTTATCAATTAATGATGATTCAAGTTTTTCTGAAGTTAGAGGATCAATTTTACCGTTAACAGTAATCCCAACAGCTTTTTGGAAGTTCTTAACAACTGTCTCTGTTTGCTTGCTGAAATATCCATCTTTACGGCCTGGGTCGTATCCTAATCCTTTTAACATGATTTGCGCTTGTTTAATATTTTCATCATTGTCATCGAATTTAAATGTTTTCTTTTTATCAATTGGTGTTGCGTAGAAATAATCAGGTTGTTTCACAGCAACATCTGGTTTAATACCTTTTTTGTGAATCCAAGTACCATCTGGAGTTAACCATTTAAATTGCGTTAACTTAATATTACTACCATCTTTGAAATCTAATGTGGATTGTACAGTACCTTTACCATAAGATTTTTCACCAATTAATTCATAATGTCCTGCTTCACTTAATGCCGCTGCTAAAATTTCAGCCGCAGATGCACTTCCTTTATCAATTAATACATCAATTGGATATGGTTTCGCTTTATTTAATTTAGTATAATACTTCTCACGTTGGCCATTTCTATTTTCAACTTGTAAATATGGCTCACTTTTTACAACTAATTCTCCTAAAACGCCTTCTACAGCTTGTAGGTACCCGCCAGGATTTCCTCGAACGTCAATTGTTAAACCTTGGATATTTTGATCCTCTAGTTTTTTCAATTCTTTCTTAAACTCGTCAGCCGTTTTTTCATTAAATGAAGTGATATGAATATAACCGATTTTTTCGTTGTTTACGTCTTTCACCGAACTAAACACTGTATACATTGGAATATCATCACGTTTAATTGTAAATTTAATTGGGTCCGGAACTCCTGGACGTTGTATTTCAATCGTAACATTTGTTCCTTTTTTACCACGGATTTTTAACACCGCATCATATTGAGATAAACCTTTTACGCTCTTACCATCAACTGATAAAATTTCATCCTTTGGTTTCAGGCCAGCCTTTTCCGCAGGAGAGTTCTTAATTGGAGATACAATTATTAGTTTGTCACCATCTTTAGAAACTTCTGCCCCAATTCCTTGGAAAGATGAACCTAATGATTCATGGAACTGTTTGGCTGTCCTTCCATTCATATAAGTAGAGAACGGATCATCTAAAGTTGTTACCATCCCTTGGATTGCACCTTCAGTTAATTTATCGGGATCAATTTTTTTCACATATTGATTTGCAATAATTTCGTAAGCTTTTTGTATTTTAGCAATATTTTCATCTTCAGAAGCTTTTACTTCTTTACTCTCAGAGAATTTAGAAACGATTGTACTTGTACCATCATCAAATGTAAATTTTCCTACCCCCAAACCAACAACAAATGTTGCTGTCGCAAGTAGAGCCGTTGTTTTACGATTCATGCAGAACCTCCTATTTTTCGTTCCTTAAGAACGTACCAATCTATTAAATAGTGTATGTACCTGAAAAAGCATCACACAGACGTGCGATGCTATTTCTGTTCTATTATATGATAAGCCTGTATCACTTATGTTTGCAAGTAGAACACGATTTAATAAATTTTTATTAGAAGAGTTTAATTTATTTTGGTAGATGTTGTAAGTATGGCGTTAGATTAATACCGATCTTGCTCGCAAGTCTCTCACCTAGTTTTGCATCTGCACGATAGAAGTTACAAACTGCACGAAGCTTAATTTTTTCATCTACATCTGCTAGATCAGCACTAATATTTTTAATTACAGCATCCTGCTCCGCTCTACTATATCTATTCCATACTTCTCCTGCTTGGCCGAAGTCATTTGTTTTTTCTATTTTTTTGCGCTCAGAAACACCACTTAATGGCTGAGCTACTTCAACATAATCCGTATCCTCTTTTGGCGTATCCGAGTAGCTATTTGGCTCAAAGTTAATTTGATGTGTTTGCTGACCAAAAGGCATATGTCCATCACGTTGACCATTCGCTACTTTCGCAAAAGGACAGTTAATTGGAAGTTGTAAATAATTTGCCCCAATACGATATCTTTGGGTATCTGAATAAGAGAATAATCTTCCTTGTAGTAACTTGTCCTCAGATGGTAATATACCAGGAACTAACACGCCTGGATTAAATCCAACTGATTCAGTTTCCGCAAATATATTTTCAGGGTTTCGATTAAGGACCATCGTTCCAACAAATTGTCGAGGAATCACATCTTCAAACCAATCTTTTGTTGGGTCTAAAGGATCAAAGTCGAAATCATCCATATCTGCTGGATTTAATACTTGAACATATAAGTCCCATTCTGGAAAATCCCCGTCTTCAATTGAATCATATAAATCTCGACTTGCATGGTTAAAATCTTTACCTTGAACTTCACTGGCTTCTTCCATTGAAAGATTTTCAATTCCTTGCTTTGGTACCCAACGAAGTTTTACATAAACAGTATTACCATATTCATTTATCCATTTATATGCGTGAACACTTGAACCTCTCATTTGACGATAGTTCGCTGGAATACCTTCATCAGAAAATACATGTAATAACATATTTGTTGACTCGGGTGTTAGAGACATAAAATCCCAGTATCTGTTAGGTGTTTGTAGATTGGTCCTAGGATCTGGCTTTAATGAATGAACCATATCAGGGAATTTCATTGCATCGCGAATAAAGAATATAGGAAGATTGTTACCCACAAAATCATAGTTACCATCTTCGGTATAAAATTTTACAGCAAATCCTCGAGGATCACGTAATGTTTCAGGAGAATGTAATCCATGAATAACTGTTGAGAAACGAGCAAATACTGGTGTTTCTGTTCCGGCATCTTGTAAAAACTTAGCTTTCGTATATTTTTTCATACTATTTTTAGTAATGAAAACACCGTGTGCTCCAGCTCCACGTGCATGCACAACACGCTCAGGTACTCTTTCACGATCAAAATGAGCTAGTTTTTCAATTAATTGATAATCCTCTAATAAAGTTGGACCTCTACGTCCCGCTGTAAGTGAATTTTGATTATCTCCAATTGGCACGCCTTGATTTGTTGTTAATCGGTTATTTGTCATATCATTTCTCCTTAATTAGAATAATTATAATCTAGTAATAATTATATAATAAGCTGACTTATAATGAAAATCAATATCAAATTATAATTATTATAAACTATTAATTGATTTAATTAATTCTTCACTATGTAGGTATGACTTGCCGTTCTTATATTAAAAAAGGTGCTGATTTAATAAATTCAACGTAAAAGAGCCATATAAATACTAAAATTCATCTATAACTCAACATTAAGCATTCCAAATCGAACCATTTTATTAGTTTTTTATGATAATATGTGTTCTTTTTAATAGTTTAGTTGGCTTTATTTGCGTTTTGGAAATTTTAATTGCGATTCTCCATTTTTATTTGCCATTCCACAGTTTTATTTGCGACTATTCATCTGTTTTATTTGTATTCAATAATCACAAAAAACAAAGAAAAAAACCTATCCTAATAATTTAGGATAGGTTTTTAGTAAATTAAAAATTAATATATTTCATAGGATCTACTGCATTTGATTTAGCATAATTCCATTCACCTTTATGTAATTCAAAGTGTAAATGCTGTCCCGTAGAATGACCAGAATTTCCCATATAACCAATTTGCATACCTTTTGAAACAGTTTGTCCAGTTGATACATTAAAACTATCCAAGTGAGCATATACAGTTGTCCATACTTGTCCATCAATATTATGCGTTATAAATACACAATTTCCATAAGAAGATGAGACATAAGCACGAATTACAACTCCATCAGCTGCCGCTACAACTGGTACACTTCCCGCTGAAGCAATATCAACACCTTCATGGAACTCTCCACCCTCAAATGAACGCTGTCCAAATCCAGAAGAGATATAACCGTTTGCTGGTCTTGTAAAGTTACCACTAGACACGGTTGGTGTATTATCAGAACTACCAGTACTATCTGAATTACTAGCATTAGTTGAACTACTAGAGCTTTCAGATCCACTTGAATGGTTTGTACTAGTAGATGATTTTTTACTTTTTGCAGCAGCTTCTGCTTTACGTTTAGCCTCCGCTTTACGTTTAGCTTCTGCGGCAGCTCTTTCAGCAGCTTGTTTCTTAGCGATTTCAAGCGCTTTTTGCATTGCAGCCTGCTGACTTGCTAGTAATTCATCTTGTTCCTTTAAATCTAAAACATCTGCATGAGCTTCGCTTTCTTTAGCTTTTAATGAAGCCATTAATTTGTTCTTTTCGCTAACCTGACTTGCTAGTTGATTATTTAGACTCTTTAAGTTCGTTAAATCTCTTTCGATTTTTTCTTGCTTTATAGTCAAATCATCTTTTTTAGCACTAACTTCTTTTAAGTCCAAGTTTTGCTTGTTAATAATGTCCTCGTCAGCCTTCATAATAATTTGTACGGCAGTCATTCGTTGAATTAAATCTCCGAAACTATTAGCACCTAAAATGACATCAATATAGGATACCATTCCACCGGACTTTTGAAGAGAACGCATACGGTTTTTCAATAATTCTTCACGAGATTTAATACGTTCTTCAATAAACTTAATTTCTTCCTTTAGTTTTGAAATTTGCTTTTTCCCATCACTAACTGCATCTTCAGTTTGGTTAACTTTTTGTTTAGTCAGTTTCATTTGAGCATCAAGTTTTTCAAGCTCCGCAACAACTTCATGCTGGTCATGCTTTATATCAGCAATTTTGTTGTTTGTTGCGTCCGTCTTATCCTTAACCTCACTACGCTTCTTTTTAATGCGGTCAATTTCAGTTTGGTATTTACTTTCAGCAAAAGAAACGGATGGGATAGCACCGATGATGAAAGTACTGCATAACATAATCGTTATTACTTTCGTTGATTTTCTCTTATTCATCTAAGATCCCTCCTTATGTATATAGAAAAGCCCTAGTACCTGTATCAACTCAGACAGACGTTAAATTGGGAACTAGAGCTTATCAATCGTATTACTCTATTAAAACTATAAATGAAAAATTTAATCTTATTTACGTAAAAACTTACGAATTGACATAACAGAACCCCACATCCCGATTACTGCACCAATACCTATTAAAATCGCAGATAGCTGGTACACAAACGGTGAAAATGGTAATAATGTAAACATTGTTCCTGCTAATTTTGGCATTAGCATATTATAAATGACTTTATAGCCTGTTAATAGTAAAACAATTGGAATAACGGATCCTAACACACCTAACAGTAAACCTTCTAATAAGAATGGCCAACGAATAAAGTTATTAGTTGCCCCTACCAATCTCATAATCTCAATTTCACGTCGTCTTGCCATGATTGTTATTTTGATAGTATTAGAGATTAAGAACATCGCAGTAAATAATAGACCGAAAATCAGTACTAAACCGATATTACGCCCTACCGAAACGGCATTAAATAATTTTTGAACTTGTTTTTTACCATAAATTACTTCATCAATATATTTTAAGCCTTCAATTTTTTTGGCTACTGGTGCGATTTGTTCTGGAGAATCTGTTTTAACAATATACGTATCATTTAATGGATTTTGCTGTTCAAACAGTTGGAATGCTTTCCCATCTTCTCCCATACTTTTAATTAGATTGTTTAGTTCTTGATCTTTCGACGAAAACTTAACAGTCGTTACATGATCTAATTTTTTGATTTCTTCTTTTAAAGTAGCTTGTTGCTCTTTGTTTGCTGTTAAATCCACTAAAACACGTACTTCTACATCTTTTTCTAGAG
Organism: Bacillus sp. FJAT-25509; assembly: GCF_001420605.1. Classification (GTDB taxonomy): domain Bacteria; phylum Bacillota; class Bacilli; order Bacillales; family Bacillaceae_G; genus Gottfriedia. The sequence goes on along the minus strand of NZ_LJIZ01000013.1, from coordinate 233,190 downwards.
TTGTACCAATATGGTTAACATTCATAATTACAGTTAAAAATACACCAACAAGCATTAAAGTAACTGCTACAGCACTTATCGATGCAAACGTCATCCAACCATTTCGTTTTAAACTACGTAGTCCCTCACGAACATGTCTTTTTGCAGTTCTAGCTTTCATAACCGTACACTCCTCTCGCTTGGTCGCGTACAATTTTTCCAGCTTCAATTGCAATTACACGTCGCTTAATCGTATTTACAATATCTTTATTATGAGTTGCCATTACAACAGTTGTTCCACTATCATTGATTTCTTTAAATATGTCCATAATCTCCCATGTAGTTTCAGGGTCTAAGTTACCCGTTGGCTCATCGGCGATCACTACTTGTGGTTTATTTACAATAGAACGGGCAATCGAAACACGTTGCTGTTCACCACCAGAAAGCTCTGTTGGTAAGAATCGCGCTTTATGTTTTAATTTAACAAGTTCAAGTACTTCCATAACTCTTTTCTTGATTGTTTTCGGATTTTCTTCAATAACTTCAAGTGCAAATGCAATATTTTCATAAACTGATAAAGTCGGTAACAATTTATAGTCTTGGAAAACTACCCCAATATTTCTACGTAATAAAGGAACTTTTTTATCCTTCATATGGCTTAAATCCATTCCATTAATTAAGATCGCACCCTTTGATGGTTTTTCTTCACGGTACATCATTTTAATGAATGTCGACTTCCCGGCACCACTTGGTCCCACGACATACACAAATTCACCTTGGCGAATTTTTACATTAATACCATCTACCGCAAGAACACCATTAGGATAAGTCTTATAAACATCTTTTAACTCAATCATGACATTCTCCTTAATTTTTTGTTCCGTTTTCTTCTATCAAACTATATAAGATCCACTCTGGATGAAATTATACTTAACTTTACTTGATCTTATTATTTCGCCTGCTATTTACATATTTCGATAAATTCAGCTAAGCTCCTCTATTATACCACTTAAAAAATGTCAAAATTGATAAATTTATGTTACATTTTAATAATAGACAGGATTATTTCCGAACGTTTCACGAGCTTGTTTAACAAATTATGGAAAAATGTAACTAAAATGAAAAGAAACAGACCTTTTCTAATTAACAGAAAATTGTCCGTTTCTTTAATTTTTTTCTATAGAATTTAAAACATTTTATTTTTTAGTTGCAAGCCATTTCGCTACACTTTTCGCGTCATTTCCTTGAACAACTCCACTAGGCATTGAACCTCTACCATCATGAATGATATTTTCTATTTCTTTTTCAGAGTATTTCGCTCCGACCTTTTTTAAGCTTGGTCCAATTACACCTTCAAGTTCTCCACCATGGCAGCTAGCACAGCTTTGTTTAAACAACTTTTCCCCACTTGCAACCGATACCGGCTCACCTGAATCATTCTTTTTACTTGTATTATTATTTGAACCACACGCTGTAATCGTTAACAGCATACCACCAGTTATAAAAGCAAGAAGTAGCTTTTTCACAAAAATCATCGCCCCTTTAAAAATCCCATAACTATAGTCTACTACTAATAAAAATATTTATTTTACCTTTTTATGTCAAATTTGTGAAACCTTCTCCAAGAACTTCTGTTGCATCTACGACTGTAATGAAAGCATTTCGATCAACTGACCGAACGATATCACGAAGAGAAGAAAATTCAGATTGATCAAGTACACACATTAATACTAAACGGTCTTCATTTGTATATCCACCAACACCAGTTAGCTTTGTTACTCCACGATCTAATTCGTGAACTATTGCTGTTGTTACAGGCTCCACTTCTGAAGTAATGATTAGTGCCATTTTTGATCTAGCAAGGCCAATTTGAACTAAATCGATTGTTTTACTCGTAACAAAAAGTGCAATCAGTGCATACATACCGCTTTCAAGATTAAAAACAATTGCAGATGTAAGAACAATTAATCCGTCAATAAATGCTACACAAATCCCAAGTGATAAACCAGTATATTTATGAACAATTTGAGCTGCTAAATCTGTTCCACCAGTAGAAGCTTTCCCTCGGAACACGATTCCTAGACCTAAACCAATAAATAGTCCACCAAAAATTGATGCTAAAAGTGGATTATCAGTTGCTGGTTTAATATTGTATAAATCAACTAAATAAACAACAAGTGGAATAAAAATAGTTCCAACTAATGTTTTAGCCCCAAATTGTCTACCTAAGAAAAATACCCCTGCAATAAATAAAGGTATATTAAATGCCCATTGTACAAATGCAGGATTAAATCCCATCGTACTCTTTAAAATCGTCGAAATACCACTTACTCCACCAGAAGCAATATGATTTGGTAATAAAAACACACAAAACGCGATAGCAATAATTGCAGAACCAACTAATACAAAAAAGTACTCAAAAAACGTTTTTCCCCACCCTACAGTTAGAGCAGTAGAATATCTGATCTTTTTCAAACTTATCCCCCTCAAATATTTCTCACTAACAGACAACTTTTCTATTTTATATCCTTTTTATCGGATACTCTCTCTATTTTTTATTATGAAAAAAACAATAAGATTTAATTACATATAAACAAAATTTACTTTCTTCCATTTGTAAAACACCTTAAAAATAAATATGATTCATGTAACTCCCTCACATTAGTAGGGTAAAATCCTTACTAACCCCCTAAGGAAAAAAGCTCAAAAGAATAACATTTCCTAATTTAGAAGATGTCCGTTTAGACAAAGTCCAAAAAAATTGATGTTCAGACTAATTGCAAGCGTTTGGCGGGCAGTCTGATAGAAGATGGTTTAGGTTAAAAGATGGATTTACAGACTAACTAAATGATTAAATATACCTCTTTTGTCCTCAAAGATTAGGGCTGGTAAGAAAGAAGTTTCCCCCAATCTTATCAGCCCATTTTTCAACATTAAATCTTAGAACGTAAGTAAGCATCAATAAATGGATCAAGATCTCCATCCATTACTGCATGTACATTACCAACCTCTGTGTTTGTTCGGTGGTCTTTAACCATTGAGTATGGGTGGAAAACATATGAACGAATTTGACTTCCCCAGCCAATTTCTTTTTGTTCTCCACGAATTTCATCTAATTGAGCTTGTTGCTCTTCTATTTTACGTTGATATAGTTTTGCTTTTAACATTTTCATTGCATGTTCACGGTTCTTAATTTGTGAACGCTCTGTTTGACATGTTACTACTGTGTTAGTTGGTACGTGTGTAATACGTACTGCTGAGTCAGTTGTATTAATATGCTGACCACCCGCTCCACTTGCACGATACGTATCAATTTTTAAATCCTCTGTACGAATATCGATTTCAATTTCTTCATTAAACTCAGGCATTATTTCACAAGAAACGAAAGAAGTATGACGGCGACCTGATGAATCGAATGGTGATATACGCACTAAACGATGAACGCCTTTTTCTGCTTTTAAATAGCCATATGCATTATGACCTTTAATCGCTAAAGTTACACTCTTAATACCAGCCTCATCACCAGGTAGATAATCTAAAGTTTCGACTTTAAATCCACGTTTTTCAGCCCATCTAGTATACATACGTAATAACATTGAACCCCAATCTTGAGACTCGGTTCCACCTGCTCCTGGGTGAAGCTCAAGAATTGCATTATTTTTATCATATGGCTCGCTTAATAATAATTGAAGTTCGAAATCATTTAGTTTTCCAGTTAAAGATTTTACTTCAGTTATTAGTTCTTCAAATAGTTCATCGTCATTTTCTTCTTTAACTAACTCATATGTTACTTCAAGATTCTCATATCCATCATTTAAATCATTGAATTCATTAATAACCTCTTTTAAACCATTTACTTCACTAATTACTACTTGTGCAGCTTTTTGATCATCCCAAAAATCTGGCTCTGACATAAATGCTTCAAGCTCATCTAGTCTTGCCTGTTTTGTTTCGACGTCAAAGAGACCCCCTAAATGCTTGAAGGCGTTTCGCCATCTTTTCTAGTTCTTGCTTTACTTCTACTAATTCCATTACATAACACCTCGTTTAAATTTTACGAACAATAAAAAGCAGGTAAAGACAAGTAGTAAAGTGAGAATAACCTTTGAAAGTTACTCTTCTCTTTTAATAACTACTTGCCCTTGCCCCTTTTCATATAGTTTCTATTTTATTAGATTCCTTTACCGTGGCAGTTTTTATACTTCTTACCTGATCCACAAGGACAATCTTCATTACGACCAGTCTCTTCGCCTTTTACGATTGGTTTTTTCTTTACTTCACCATCACCATCATTACTTACATGAATTGCATCGCCTTGTACAGCTTCACGCTCTACGTCAGCTTCAATTTCAGCTTTCATAATAATGCGAGATACTTCTTCTTCAATAGAAGCAATCATCTCTTCAAACATTGCGAAGCCTTCCATTTGATATTCACGTAGTGGATCAATTTGTGCATATGCACGTAAATGGATTCCTTCACGAAGTTGATCCATTGAATCGATATGAGCCATCCATTTGTTATCAACTGTACGTAATAATACAACTTTTTCAAACTCACGCATTTGTTCAATTGGTAAAGCTACCTGTTTTTCTTCGTAACGTTCGAATACTGTTTTTTGAATTAATTCAACCATTTCATCTGGTTCAATTACACGTAATTGTTCAACTGTAATTTCATCTTCATTTAATAAGTTTGCTTCTAAGAAATCAATGATTCCTTCTACATTCCACTCTTCTTGAAGCTGCTCGTTTGGAGTATGAGCTTGAACTACTCTGTTAATAGTACCTTCAATCATATTTTTAACAATTGGTTGTAAATCATCTGAATCAATAACTTCAGAACGTTGAGCATAAATAACTTCACGTTGTTGACGTAATACATCATCGTATTGAAGTAATTGTTTACGAGCATCAAAGTTATTACCTTCTACTCGTTTTTGTGCGGATTCAACTGCACGAGAAACCATTTTACTTTCAATCGGTTGAGAATCATCTAAACCTAAACGGTCCATCATAACTGATAAATTTTCTGAACCGAAACGACGCATTAATTCATCTTCCATTGATAAATAGAAAGTTGTCACACCAGGGTCTCCTTGACGACCAGAACGACCACGTAACTGATTATCAATACGACGGCTTTCATGTCGCTCAGTACCAATAACAGCTAATCCACCAAGCTCACGAATACCTTCACCTAATTTAATATCTGTACCACGACCAGCCATGTTTGTCGCAATAGTAACTGCGCCACGGTGACCAGCCAATGCGATAATATCAGCCTCACGTTCATGGTTCTTCGCATTTAATACTTCGTGTTTAACACCTTTACGTTTTAACAATTGAGATATTAACTCTGAAGTCTCGATCGCTACTGTACCAACTAGAACTGGTTGTCCAGCTTTGTGACGCTCAACGATTTCATCAACTACAGCATTAAATTTTCCACCCATTGTTTTATATACTAAATCTGGTTTATCCATACGAGCGATTGGGCGGTTCGTAGGAATAACTAGAACATTCATATTATAAATATTACGGAACTCTTCTTCCTCAGTTTTTGCTGTACCAGTCATACCAGAAAGCTTTTTATACATACGGAAGTAGTTTTGGAAAGTAATTGTCGCAAGCGTCATACTTTCGTTTTGGATTTTTAATCCTTCTTTCGCTTCAATCGCTTGGTGAAGACCTTCACTGTATCGGCGACCTTTCATCAAACGACCAGTAAATTGGTCAACGATCACAATTTCACCATCTTGAACTACATAATCTACATCATGAGTCATCGTAACATGAGCACGTAATGCCTGAGTAATATGATGGTTTAAGTTAACATTTTTCAAATCAAATAGGTTATCTACGCCAAAAGCTTTCTCTGCACGAGAAATACCATCTTCAGTTAATAAAACAGATTTCGTTTTTACATCGTACGTATAATCTTTGTCTAGTTTAAGCATTCCAACAAATGCATTCGCTGCAATATAAGATTGTGCAGACTGTTTTGCTTGTCCAGAAATAATTAACGGAGTACGTGCTTCGTCAATTAAAATTGAGTCAACCTCATCGATAATAGCATAGTTTAGTGGACGTTGTACTCGTTGTTCAGCGTATACAACCATGTTATCACGTAAATAGTCAAATCCTAATTCATTATTTGTACTATACGTAATATCACAAGCATATGCCTCACGCTTTTCATCTGGTTCCATACTATTTAGATTTAGACCAACAGTAAGTCCTAAGAACTCATACAATTGACCCATTTCACGCGCATCACGACTAGCTAAGTATTCATTGACCGTAACAACGTGAACACCTTCGCTACTTAAAGCATTTAAGTAAACAGGTAAAGTAGAAGTTAAAGTTTTACCTTCCCCTGTTTTCATTTCTGAGATATTACCTTCATGTAAAGAAATTCCACCTAATAACTGTACAGGATATGGAGTCATACCAAGCACACGAGTAGCACCTTCACGAACAACGGCAAACGCTTCAACTAAAATATCATCAAGAGTTTCACCTTTTTGAATACGCTCTTTAAATTCAAATGTTTTACCTCTAAGTTCATCATCAGATAATTTTGTATACTGATCCTGTAAAGATAAAACTTGATCAACTTGTTTTTGCATTTTATTTAATTGTCGCTGATTAAGATCAAAAACCTTTTTTATCATTCCAAGCATTCGTAACGCTCCTCTATTATAAAGTCATAAACTAAAATGTCATTAAGTTAGTAGATACTATTTCTAATTTTATCATTAAATGAAGATAAGTGACAACCTTATGTCGAGATTGTTCTATTAGAATTAATTAATTTTTTTGAAAATAAGTAAATAAGACCAAAAAAGGACTAAGCTAATTCTTCAGCTCAGTCCTTTTATTATTATTTTTATTAATTTTATTTGGCTTCAATTAAACCGTAACGACCATCTTTTCTAGCGTAAACGATGTTCGTTTTATTCGTTTCACCGTTTAAGAATACAAAGAAGTTATGACCTAACATATTCATTTGTAGCACTGCTTCTTCTGCATCCATAGGTTTTAAATCAAATTGCTTTGTTCGAACTAACTCAATATCATTTTCGTGCTCTTCTACTGCAACAGCTGATTCAGTAGTAGATGGTGCAAACATGAATTTTAATGAACCTTTTTCTCTTAACTTACGATTTACTTTCGTTTTATGTTTTCTAATTTGACGATCTAGTTTATCAATAACTAAATCGACAGCTGCATACAAATCTGCATGCTCTTCTTCTGCACGTAATAACATATACGTTCCAGGAATAGTTACTTCAATTCTTTGCTTGTCGTGGAATACTTTAGCATTAACTCTCGCCGTTAACTCTTCGTCAAAATAACGATCAAATCGCGATAATTTTTTATCTACGTAATCACGAATCGCTGGAGTAATTTCAATATTTTCGCCTCGGATGTTTAGCATCATATGGGTTTCCTCCTTCATCAAGCTCCAAATAATGAAAGCTGTCATATTTATATTCTACACTTCTATCTCAATTTCCTCCTTGAAATTTTTGTCAAATATGAGAAATCTCTGTGTCCATTTATTGAACTTTTTTGGTTTAGATCAGATTATTTTTTATAATAATTTAAAACAAACAAAGGCTTACTCAAATGAGTAAGCCTTTGTGTTCCGAATCTATATAAGCAAATATTTACTTATTAACGGATAAATTAGATTTTAGTAACATTAGCAGCTTGAGGTCCACGGTTACCTTCAACGATTTCGAAGCTAACTGCTTGGCCTTCTTCTAAAGATTTGTATCCTTCTGCGTTGATAGCTGAGAAATGTACGAATACATCGTCTCCATCTTCACGCTCGATAAATCCAAAACCTTTTTCTGCATTAAACCATTTTACTTTACCTTGCATTCAAATCCATTCCCTTCAGTCGAAAACTTGTGAATCTTCTCCACAATTCAACTATACATCATAAAACTAGGACAAGTCAAAAGTAGCTTATCGCCTTTTTTTTCACGAATTCGACAAATAACGAAAAATTCTAACTATTCCCTTACCTATCATATTCGCTTACCTTCTGACCTGCCCTATTATTATTTTCCTGTTTTATGAAACGAAAATTTATATCATTTTTCCTACTAAAGTTTTTCCTTCTTCATAACCTCTGACCCTACACCTTAAATCTATATGGTACAGTAGTTACAATAACGCTTCGTTTATGAAGTAAATACGCTCGTAGTAACAAGCTTGATTGATTATGTAAAACATTATGCCAATTTTTTCTCGTAATAAACTGTGGTATTAAAACTGTAATTTCAAAGCCTTGCTCATGAGCTTTAGCTTCCATTTCATCTATTACTTTTAAAAGTGGTCTAGTAATTTCTCGATACTCTGAGTGAGCAACAATGAGTTTTACGTTAGGATTCCAAGCTTCCCATTTTTCTCTCATTTGCTCTTCACTTTCTTTATCAAAAGAAATGTAAACAGCATAAACTTCATCCGCAATACCTTGAGCATATTGCATTGTACGTTCAACTACTTTTGTGATCCCAGCAACGGGAACAACCATAATATTTCCACTAATTTTTTCAGGAATATCATTATTTAATCTTAATTGGTCACCTACTGCTTCATAGTGCTTACGAATTCTTAAGAAAAGAATAACAATTATAGGTAAAAAAACAAATATTGACCAAACTTGATTTAACTTAGTCGTTAAGAAAATAATCGAAACTGTTGCTGAGATAAATGCCCCAACAAAGTTGGCAGTTAATTTCGGCAACCAGCCAGCCGGTTTTTCTCTAATCCATTTAATTACCATACCTGTTTGAGAAAGTGTAAATGGTACAAATACACCAACAGCATATAATGGAATTAACGCTTCTGTTTTACCTTGGAAAGCAATAATTAATAAAATTGAAGCTACACCAAGTGTAATAATACCATTTGAATATCCTAGACGATCTCCTCGAAGTAAGTACATTCTTGGCATAAATTTATCACTTGCTAAGTTATAAGCTAGTAATGGGAATGCAGAAAATCCTGTATTAGCTGCTAATACAAGGATTAGCGCCGTTGTCCCTTGTATAAAGAAATAGATTATATTTCGTCCGAAAATATCGGAACCTAATTGGGACATAACTGTTTCTTCTGCATTTGGTACAATTCCATACCAGTAAGCTAAAAACATAACTCCCGAAAATAGTACTGCTAAAATCGAACCCATCAACAATAGTGTTTTTGCCGCATTTTTATCTGAAGGTACTTTAAAGTTCGGAATTGCATTTGAAATTGCTTCTACACCAGTTAAGGCTGAGCAACCAGATGAAAATGCTTTTAAAAGAATAAAGAGCGAAATCCCTGGAACAACCGTACCAATAGCTGAATGCGCTGTTTGTGGCGCATGGCCTGTAAAGACATTATATAAACCTACGATAATGATAATAACAAGTGCTACAACGAATAAATAAACTGGATATGCTAAGATCGAAGCAGATTCAGTTAGTCCACGTAAGTTTAAAATTGTAATACATATAACTAGAATAACAGCAATAAAGACTGTATGAGCGTGCAAAACTGGAAAGGCGGACGTAATCGCGTCCGTTCCTGCTGACACACTAACCGCTACTGTCAAGATATAGTCAACTAGCAAAGATCCACCGGCAACTAAACCTGGAATAACACCAAGGTTTTGTTTAGATACGACATAAGCGCCTCCACCATGTGGATAACTAAAAATAATTTGGCGATAAGATAAAATTAATGCTAATAATAAAATCAGAACGCCTATACCAATCGGAACCGAATACCAATACGCTACCGCTCCAACCGTAGTTAAAACGATCAGAATCTGCTCTGGACCGTATGCTACTGAAGAAAGCGCATCTGACGATAGGATCGCCAAGGCCTTCGTATTCGATAACTTTTGTTCACTTAACTCTGTTGACTTAAGTGGTTTACCAATTAAGTATCGTTTTAAAATCGATAACATATGTGCACCTCTACATAAAAAGTTAAAAACTAAACCATTTGAGTTTATCACATTATTAGAAAAAATTGTGTGATATATTAAGAAAATCTTTCCATAAATTTATTAAGGTTTTGACAAAATAATTAATATTAACTTTCCTCCAAATCAATTTAAAATACAATAAAATGAAAAGCCACTTTAAAAACTTTACAACTCAAATAATAGAAGCTTTCGTTTTGTATGAAAATCCTTTTTAATTTCCTTACCAACATACAGAAAGAACTTAACCTATCTGCTAAGTTCTTCCCTATTTTCTTCTTATATAGTTAACCATTTTAGTACAGCCCGATTCGATTGTTGGCCTTGATCCAACTAGTTTAATGCTTAACTTCTTAATTTATCTCTTTTTTTAGTCTTTTGTTTTATCTTTATTTCTTATTAAAATAACTAAGCATTTTTTCAGCCACTTTCATTGGTTGAACTTTGTATGTTCCCTCGTCAATTTGTTTTTTTAATTGCTGTATACGTTCATCACGTTTTGCGATTATCTGATTGGCGATTAGATTATCCTTCGCTTGAGGGGAGATTTCTATTTTTCCTTCTTGTTCTCGTTTATTTAGTTCGATTTTTTCTATGTTGTATTGATGTAAATGAACTTTATCCTCATCAGATGCATTACCCTTCACTTTTCTCACCTCATCGCTAATCGTTTTATACCTCGTCACTTTATTATTAATTATATTTTTGTTTTATTCTGCCCAATGACCACTATTTATATCGGTAAAACTAGTGGTAAAATTAAGTCCTTTTATACATGACAAGTTACCTAGTTTTATGCCCGAATCAAAGTGAGTGAATGTACTTCCGTGGCACCATTTTGTAACAATATTGTTGCGGCATCTTGTACCGTTTTACCAGTTGTATACACATCATCAAGTATTACGATCGATTCGTTATCGAAATTTTCCTCACCACAATAAGAAAAAACTTGTTCTCGGCTTAGTCTCTCATAACGGTTTAACTTACTTTGTTTTTCAGTATGAATTCTTTCTAAACAATTTGTTAAGTTTAAACCTGCGTATTGTGCGAGTACTTCAACTTGATTAAAACCTCTTTCCTTTAGTCTCGCATCACTTAGAGGTATTGGAACTATTTTATAATTTTCGTAAGAATTTTCATAGTATTCCCTCAAATCACTTGCAAATATAGATGCTAATTGAACATCACCAAAAAATTTAAAATTATTGAGCCATTCTTTTATTTCATTTGTGTAATGAAATATCGACTTATTAATAATTAACGGCATATCTGGCTTTAACCTCATATACTCTATACAATTTTTACAATGCTTTTGATTCTCCATAATATAACCACAACAAATTTCACAAACAGGACCAATAATTCTTTTAAATTTCGCTAGACATTGTGAACAAACTGATTCATTGCTTTGAAAAAACAATTTATGCAAGGAGAACTTCTCAATAAATCGAACACCACAATATACACAAATCACTTATGATCCAACCAACCTTTCTCGAAACCTAAATGATTCATTAGAAGTATCTGCTTTTTAGCTTTGACCATTTCTTCGCTAATTCCATTGTGAAAAAAGATAACTTCTCCATTTGCATATTTAATATGCCTACCAGCACGCCCTGCAATTTGAACTAGTGCACTTTCAGTAAAGATCTCTTCATCAGCGCCTATTACCGCAATTTGGCTATTCGAAATCGTAACGCCTCTCTCTAAAATTGTCGTTGTGATTAAAACTTGAGTATCACCATTTCGAAAAGCACTTACTTTTTCATGTCTTTGAGGATCTTGACTATTAACTGATGCTGATTTAATTGTTATCTTTTTAACAGCCTCTTCTATAAAAATACATTCATTAATTGTAGGGACAAACAAAAAGATTGGGCAGCTTTTTTGAATAAATAATTTTATCCATTTTTCTAAAGAAGTTGGAAGTTCTTGTGATTTGCGGATCGTTTTACGCCAGTTACCAATCCATTCAAAGCTCGGTACTGGTAGGGGTTGCCTATGGTATCTTGCGGGGACCATTACATTTTTGATTTTATCTTTAAGTGCAAGTAGTTGTTGTTCACTAGAGGGGGTAGCAGTCATTTGTACTGTAGAACCTTTAATTGTTCTTGATTCATTTGCAACCCAGTGCAAATGTGTTTCAATATTATAAGGAAAAGCATCAACTTCATCGATAATTAATAAGTGGAAGGTACGCCTAAATTTCATTAACTGATGTACTGTACAAATTGTTATCCTATTTCCATCCCATATCTCTTCACTACCTCCATAAAGTACTGAAAGTGAAATAGTAGGAAAGGCTTGTCTGAATCTAGTCGCTAGCTCTAAAACAACGTCAACTCTAGGAGTTGTAATACAAACGAATTTACCTTGCTGAAGTGCAGCTTCAATCCCTTCAAACAACATTTCTGTTTTTCCTGCACCACAAACTGCCCAAAGTAGCAAATTCTGATTTTCGTTCACAGCTTCAACTACTTTAATAGATGCTTCTTTTTGCTGAGGTGAAAGTTTTCCATCCCATTCGAGTCCAGTAATTGATGAATCTAATTTCATATCAACTTCATTAATGACTAGCTCTATACATGTCGACATTTTTCCCATAATGATACATTTTCGACAATATGTACACAGTGATGAACATTTTGCACAAAAGTGAGTAGAGAAAAAGTGTTGATTTTGATTACCACAACGGAAGCATTGATAACGAGTTTTAACTTTTTGAACCGCTTGAATGACTAGACTGGTTGGAGGGATATCCTGATGATTTGTTGAGGGGAGAAGTTGGAGTTTTCTACCGTAAAATTTGTCCATTTATTAACCTACTTTCTTTTAGTAATTGCCCAATATGGGCATCTTTCAATATTACATTCAATCAGTCACTAATAGCATGAACACTAGTGAAAATTTCTTGTCAGCTATATAAATAATTTGTGTCTTTTACATTTGTTAAGCATACCAAAATCATTACGATAACAAATTTTCACAGCACAAAACAAAAAAAGCCCCTAATCAAAGGAGCTCCTTCTCAAACAACATACCAACCCAACCCTAAGGCACCTTCACCAAGATGCGTTCCAATTACTGGGCCAAAATATGAAGTTTCTAATTCAACATTCGGATATGTTTCACTAAGTTGTTGGGCTAATTTTTTTGCATCTTCTTCACGATTTGAGTGAATAACGACTGCTTTCATTTTTTCGCCTTTTGATGCAACTTCGCCAAATAAATCTGTAATTCGTTTCATTGCCTTTTTTTCAGTTCGGATTTTTTCAAAGGCTACAATTTTTTTGTCTACAAATGTTAGAATTGGCTTTACTTGAAGCAAACTTCCTACAAATGCTTGTGCACTAGAAAGTCTTCCACCGCGTTGTAGGTGATCTAAATCAAAAACCATGAAGTAAGCATTTGCAGATTTTTTTATTTCATCTAAACGCTCAATGATTTCAGTTGGTCCAGCACCCTCCTTTGCCATTTTTACAGCCTCAATGACATAAAACCCTTGGACCATGCAGCTAATTTCTGAATCATAAGCGACTACTTCTAAGTTATCAATCATTGAACCAGCTGATACAATACTCTGATATGTTCCACTAATTCCACTTGATAAAGTGATTGCAACAACAGCCTCATATTCTTTTGATAGCTGTTCAAATTTTTCAATTATCGTGCCGTATGCAGGCTGTGAAGTTTTTGGAAGCTCCTTTTGTTCACGGACCTTGAGGAAAAATTGTTCGGCTGTAATTTCTACTTCTTCTTGGTAGGACGCATCTCCGAAGATTACATTAAGGGGCAACATATGTATATCTAAAGAATCTCTTACTTCCTTTGGGATATAAGATGTACTATCTGTAACAATTGCAGTTCTCATTGTCATATCCTTTCTTATTATATATAGTAACGTTTATCTATGTATTTAATGGTTTAATTTTACACAACTAATTAAGTAAAATCATTGTATTTCATTCTCTTTACTCTGAGCCAATTCGACAATTCAGTTAGACTTAGAAAGACTTATTATACTTAAAAGCCTCTTTATTGAAAAGAAAAAGTGGGCATTATTTTATTGATTCCATGTTTCAGACTAAAAGTGTAAAATCAAATTAATTGCACTTTGTCTAAAAAATAAAACAGAGTACCGATCTTCCGATACTCTGTTTTTGCACCTTACTATTTCACTTCAACCCAAGCGTTACGAATTGCCGTTACTACAGCGTGAGTACGATCATTTACTTCTAACTTTTGCAGAATATTACTTACATGGTTTTTGACAGTTTTTTCACTAATGAAGAGAGCTTCACCTATAGCACGGTTACTTTTACCATCTGCTAACATTTGAAGTACTTCACATTCTCTTCTAGTAAGTAAATGTAATGGACGGCGTACTTCTACTTCGCGAGATTTAAATAACTGTTCCTTAAGTGATAGTCTTCTAAATTCTTCTACTAGATTGTGAGTAATCTTCGGATGTAAATAACATCCACCTTTTGTAACGACTTTAATCGCTTCAATTAGTGTATCTGAGTCCATTTCTTTTAATAAATAGCCTCTTGCACCCACCTTTAAGACATGAGTTACATATGATTCATCATCATGAATTGACAAAATGATTACTTTTGCATCAGGATATTTTTCTAGTAATGCTTTTGTAGCAGTTACTCCGTTCATTGTCGGCATGTTTATATCAACAATTAATACATCTACTTGATGTTGATCCATGATACCTACGACCTCTGTACCGTCTGAACCTTCAGCAACAACATCAAAACTCTCTTCAAAATCTAGGATTCTCTTAATTCCTTCACGAAACAGTTTATGATCATCTACAATTGCAATTCTAGTTTTCATTTCATTACTCCTCTGTTTATTTGTTCTAGTTTGCTAATCTATCGAAATTTGTATAAATTGGTATTTTTTTCTAAATTATAGTATATTCTAACATGTTTTACGGGTGGTTTGGACGCAAATATCCAAAAACATGAAATAAAATTTTACTTTTAAAAATTTTCAGACGTTTCATTTTGAAATACCATTTCTAACTCATTCTCTATTTCTACATCTAAAGTAATGCTAATTGTCGTACCTACTTCTAGTATTGATTCGATTTTAAAATCACCATTTAGTAACTCAACGCGTTCTTTCATTCCTATTAATCCAAAAGAGTTTTCGCTTTGGCCATCTTCAACAGGAAAACCAACTCCATCATCCTGTACTAAAACATTAATTTTATTTCTTAAAAACTCTAATCTAACAAAAATTGTTGATGGATTAGCATGCTTACATGCGTTTTGAACTGCCTCTTGGACGATTCTAAAGATCGCAACTTCTATTTTTGAATTAAGTCTTTTTTTGCTTTGACCGCAATATTCAAATTTAATTTCAATATGCTTATACGACTCAAGCGATTTTAAATATTTATTAAGGGCTGGAACTAATCCTAAATTATCTAATGCCACTGGGCGTAGATCGTATATAATTCTTCTTACTTCCCCTAGCGCACAACGGACTTGTTCCTTTATATCACCTAATTCCTTTCTTGCATCCTCTTCTGGTCTTTGGCGATATGTTTTAATTAAAAAATCTGATTGCATTAATATACTAGCCAACGTTTGGGCAGGCCCATCATGTATTTCACGTGATAACTTTATGCGCTCTTCTTCCTGAGCTTGTATCAATTGAAATCCAAATTCTTGTTTTTGTTTTACATCTTCAAGTAAATGACTAACTTGCTTAAAGTCTGTATTAAGGTAGTTTAAAACAATTGAAATACGGGCAACTAACAATTCGGCTTTTTGTAGTTTCTCTAACAAAATCTGAAGTTTATATTCTAATTCTTTTCTACGATGGTTTAGAACTTTTTCTTCTTTTAATGAAAGAAAATGCTGTTCCTGGATATTTTGGGCTGTTTCATATACTGCCTTTACTTGAAATTCAGTATATCTAGTATAATCCCCATCTACTTCAGTTAATTTTTGGCGTGCCGCTCGTGCTAATAAGTCTAATCTAACCGTATTTTCAATCTTCTCTACTACTTGTAATTTTACTTCTTCAAGCTCTACTCTTAATGTCTCGTATTCAGAGCGAGTATCTTCAACAATTCCAAACACATGGGACTTACTATCTATAACAGATGAGAGCATATTATCCATGATTTCGTCTAGTGTCTGATTGTCCATTTTCCTAGCTGTCATTCACCTTTTCCCCCATTAGTCTATTACTAAATGACTAATAAATTTATGTATATTTAATATTATAATGTAATTAGGATTATAATTGTACAAAAATTTGAAATAAGCAAAAATTTTTATATTTTCCGATTCAACCCTTATTTTTCCAATACATATTGGTATTTTATTATATTTTTTAAAAAATACATACCCTTCTATAACATCCTTAACACAATGTTAACAAGTGTTACAAATATATTACGATTGACCCAATAAAAAAGCTGATTCCCGTAAAAGAATCAGCTTTTTGCCTATTTATTGATTGGTACTATTTTCATTTTCAGAACTACTATCTGAATTAATTGTATTAGTTGTATTTTTTGCAGGTGGTTTTTCTAAACCTAAGTGAACACGGAATTTGCTAGTAATTTCGCTTACACTCTCCTCTTCAGGAACATAATAGTAAATACCGTGAATCGTATCGTCGTGACCTTTTAGTTTTATTGTTTCTAAGTCATTTTCAGAGATATTAGGTAAATGCTTCGCAAGTGAAATACCACCGCTCATTTTCATGTTCGTACTAATATTTTTGCTGAACACTTTCGCATATTGATCCATTTTCATGATTGTTTCAGGTGATTTTATTTCATTTAAGATCGCTTTAATTACTTGCTGTTGTCTTTCTTCACGCCCAAAATCACCACGAGGATCACGTTTACGCATACGTGAATACGCTAATGCCTGTTGTCCATCTAAATGCATCATACCTTTTGTAAAGTAAACCTTTTTCCTTGGTGTAGTATCTGTATTTTCCCAGAAGTCAAAAGGTACATCAACATCTATTCCACCAACAGCGTCAACTATGTTTTTAAATCCATTAAAGTCGACAGTAACGTAATAATCAATTGGTACATTTAAGAATTGCTCAACAGTATCAACTGTTAATTGTAAACCGCCATATGAATATGCATGGTTTATTTTAGTTTTATCTGCATGTCCAGGGATACTTACATATGTATCACGAGGAATACTCATTGTTTTAATTGTCTCTTCTTTTGGATTAAAGGTAGCAAGAATCATCGAGTCAGTTCGTCCACCCTTTCCACCAGTTGAATAGTTCTCAATCCCTAAGAAGAGAATCGATATTGGATCTTTCGATATTGCAACTTTTTCATTTCTTAAGTTTGAAGAAATGTCTTCTCCTTTTGTTGCTTTATTTAATTCTAGATATGTTCTAACGCCTTTATATCCTACAAACACTAAGGCTACTACAATGACAAGTAATAATAGCCTACCAATTAAGCCTCTCTTTTTCTTTCTTCTTTTCTTGGCCATTTTTCGAGAATGATTCTGATTCATACGTTCGAAGAGACCTCCTTTAAAGTTAGTATGATTGTTCTATTTGAAATTAGTCAAAAATTCACTATTTATAATAGCTAAACTACTACATGTATTTAACAATACTTTCATTTATATGGCAACTACCATTTGTTAACTCAATCATCCAGTTTTTGAAGATATCTACTTCATCAATCTTAATCCAAAGTTCAAAGCTTACATCTTCCATGTGGTTAACATTTTCTAAATGATAATGTGAGTTACGTAAAGCGAACTCTACTTTACCTAACAATTTATAATTAATCTTTATGTTCATTACTTTTACTAATGAGCGCTCAACAATTCCAACAGCGTTTAACCCTTCACTGACTGCCTGTCCATATGCACGAATTAATCCTCCTGCTCCAAGCTTTTTACCGCCAAAATACCTTGTTACAACAACAACAGTATCTTTTAATCCTCTCTTTTTCAAAACTTCTAACATTGGAACCCCAGCCGTACCACTCGGTTCACCATCATCATTGGCTTTTTGAATTTCATCGTTTTCACCGATTAAATAAGCTGAGCAATTATGGGATGCATCAAAATGCTTTTTTTTAATTTCTGAAATGAATCGTTGCGCATCAACTTCAGTTTTCGCTTCATTTATGTAACAAATAAATTTCGATTTTTCAATCTCAATCTCATGACTACCAAAGCCACAAACCGTGAAATAATTCGCTAGCATTTAACACCTAACCTTTCGACTAAATTAAACAAAAATTTCGACTCACTTCAATATATTACTACAATTATTCATTCCATTCCTTAAAAAACACTAACATTCTTCAAAAGTAAGTATTTACTGACAAGATTTTATACAGTAACATTAGTAATAATGCTTAATTATCTAGTAGGAAACTTTAAGCAACTACAATATGATCAGCCGATTTGATCTAATCATTTCATACAGAAGTATAGTTTTCTTATTCATACGAATTTCAAACTGTCTATCCGCTATGCATAAAAAAATTTATATCATCTACTGCTTCCACATCAAGAGATTTCTACTCAATTTAAATTAAATTTAACCATATTGAAAACTAAGTGATATCCATTTCATCTTTAATCATATCTAGTCATGTCCCCACTAATATTTGTTTTTTCATTTACTATTTAAAGTTTTATACAAAAGTTTATTCGGCTTACGCTTTTTTCGAGGAAGAAGATTATCTAAACGTTCAAAAAATATTAGAATCATATTTCTTCTGCGGTAATAAGTTTAATAATGCGGTGATTAAAACTGCGGTTAATAAGAGCATTTTATTTACCATCATAAAATTAAAAGGGACACTCCACTCTGAAAATTATATATAGTCCTTTATGAGACTTTATAAATTATAAATTGCGTTAACTTAATTCAAAGCCAAATAGAACAGCGATGAAAAGTGCTAAACGAATGTTTGACATAAGTTTAAAAATTTTGGGCAATTACAAAAGAGGGAGTTGATTTTTGGAAGAAAATAAAAATAGGATTACTTATGATTTAAAGTAAGGATAAAAAACCTAAATTTATTCATAATAAATTATAAGGAGAATCATCAAAATATTGTTATTACATACCCAATTACAAAACAAAGGTAATTAAAAGGTAGTAAAATCCTCTTTTGTTCTTATATCAGATGCTTTTATTTAGTTATTTTCTTACAATAACGTATGATAGTGCATTTAAGTATGGAGATATCTATATGGGGTTTTGATTTCTTTGGAAAAGTGCTATTCAAAGCGACGTATTTTTCCACTTACTTTATGCTAAAATAATAATAACTAAAAAGTCGACCTGGACAAAAACTTGATCTATTACTAATTAATGTAATGCCGATTAATAAATCATTCTTGCACACACTACAAGTGTAAGGTACCCTTGTGAACTTTTTATGTGGAGTAATAAGCCTGTAACATAAAATTAATTTGATTTTTTTCTGCGAACATTTATAATTGTTATGATGTTATACAACGTAAACGTTATACATTAGGACATGTTGCAATGCACTTGCAAGGATGGGCCTAAATTATAAACTGGGGTGTTTAAATGGCCTTACAGAATACTCAACAAAAGGTTGAAAGCCGATATTCCATTCAACAACTTGAGTCATTAAAAAAGAAAAGTATTTTTTATTCATTTATAAAAAGAACATTGGATATTGTCTTTGCGTCGCTCGCGTTTGTTATTTCTTTACCATTTGTATTGTTCTTTATTGCTTTAATAAAAATTGATTCTCCTGGCCCTGCTCTTTTCATACAAGAACGAGTTGGATTAAATGGGAAGATTTTTAATATTTATAAGTTAAGAACAATGCGTATGGATGCAGAGATAAATGGACCACAATGGGCTAGTACGGATGATCCTCGCATTACAAAACTTGGTCACTTCCTTCGAAAAACTCGTATCGACGAATTACCGCAGTTTGTCAATGTCTTACGTGGAGATATGAGTCTTGTTGGTCCTAGACCTGAAAGAGCGTTTTTTTTAGTCAAATTTAATCACGAAGTACCAGGCTTCACTAATCGCTTAACAGTCAAACCAGGGTTAACTGGTTGGGCACAAGTGAATGGCGGGTATGAATTAACACCGAAAGAGAAGTTAGTCTTGGATTTACATTATATAGAACATCGATCAATCATTTTGGACATTCGAATTATGTTTAAAACAATTAAAGTTGTCTTGACTGGTGAAGGTGCTCGTTAAGTAATATAAGACAAGTTCAGAATTCTCTTAATTAAAAATAAGAATAATTTAACAAAAGGCCTTTTCTCATTTGGGAAAAGGCCTTTTAATTTCTTTAATAATAAGTTGTATTAATCATTAAATAATTGTTAAGGTAAAAAAACACTTTAAATTCCGAAAATTACCCACAATTTCTGAAGTTTATTAACAATTTGTGGATAACATATAATACTTATCCACAAACCACTTGTTTATAAATTAATACAAGCAGCTAAGAAATATTAAGATACGACAAAATTCTTTCAAAATAAAAAATGTTAAACATTTCTTCCTGTCGATAAATACTAATTTTATTAACAAGTTATCCACATATTAAAAACAAATTGCATTCATCCTAAATAGATTATGAAAAAGCAGATGCTCGTCTCTAATTTATCGAGCATTAGAAATGAAACAATTAATTCAAAGTTTGTAACAAATATATTTACTCTTTCCATAAGAACTTGAAAAATCAAAAAAAAAAACAATGCAATAAGAAAAAACCTTATTGCATCGCTTTTTGCTATTTTATAACTTTAATCGTACGAACACTTTTGTTTCCTGATTTATCAATGACATAAACCTTTAAATACGTGTTTGCTTTCTGTACTTTTATTGACACAGAAAATTTACCACTAGAATTAACGGAGCTTTGACCTATTAATGTACTTCCTCGATAAACCTTCACTGAAGCATTTTTCTCAGCACTTCCTGTTACAGTTTTTGATTTTGAAGTAACATTATTAACAACTGGAAGAGCTGGTGGTGTTTTATCTAATACTTTTAAAGACTTTGTTGCACTTACATTTCCAGCTTTATCCGTAGCAGTTACACTAACTGTCGAACCACTTTTTTGCTTTGAAATTGTAAACTTATAGCTTTTATTTGATGCGGCTGTTGTGCTTTTTTGAAACTTACCATTAATGTATAGTTTAACTGTAGAACCTGCTTCTGCCGTTCCCGTAACAGTAGTTGATTGATCTGAAACTGTACTCATTGTTGGTGTTGTAGGTTTTGTTTTATCAATTGTAAAGGTGATTGTAGTTGTGTTACTTTCCTCATCTTTCACAACTAAAGTGTATTTGCCTTGTTTACTAACTATTTGACCATTTTTAAATCCTGCACCATTTAATAAAGCAGTACCTTCATCAAAGGTAATTTTTACGTCTTTATTATATGAAATATTATTTTTTACCCCAGTTACGATTGGAGCTACAAAATCTTTCTTTTTGGCAATATATGAAGAAGCGATATAACCTGATTTTTTCCCATCAGTTGATTTTACTGGGAACCATACAAAATGATTTAAGCTACTATTTGGTTCAGTGTATTTAAATTCTCCATTAATAACAAATACCTGATTTAAAGGTTGATCTGTATATGAAGATGAAGTATTCGGTTGAGTTCTTAGCTTTGTGCCAGCCATTGTTACTTTAACGATATCGCCTTTTTTCAATAAATAAGCAGACTCATGTAATCCACTTGTCATCGTATAAACCGGCTTATTAAATTTTATACTTTCGTTTAGTTTTGGATCATAAGTAAAATCATCATATGCAAATGGATATTGAGCAAGTTTTGTACTTCCTAATAAACTTTGGTCTTCAATGATGTTAAATACTTTATCTTGATAAGTTTCCAAGTTCCTTATGATTAAATGGTCATCATTTCTTTTTAACGGACTATTCACAGGCATTGTGCCGTTATACGCCATTACAGGAAAATACCAGTTTTCAATAATTTCTCTTCCTGCATCTTTTATTTTTGGTAATGACGATAATTTGTACTTCTGGTCTAAAATATTAACACCAGTTTCAATATTATATACGATGTCACTTTTCAATTTCTCTGTATCAATGTTTGAATCCGTCACTTGCATAATTCCAAATCCATTATCTGTAGAAACAACCGGTTGTCCTTTTTCATCAAATTGTCTCCATGATGATTCTTTCATTGCAATTGATTTTACAACCTCAGGTGGAATATTCTTACTTAATGCTGCATTCGTTAATAAACAGTTAATTTGTTGATTAGATGGATTTACATTTTGTTTAATTGCGCCCATTGGTAAACATTTCGTGGACCAATCCGTTGCTGCTGATGCTTTTCCAGCAACTAAGCCAATGGAAAGCGTCGTTAATAAACCTACTTTTAACATTGTTGATTTCAAAATTTTACTCCTCCCCAATCTAGTTAAATAATTTTCTATTTTTCATTGTAACATATAAACATATTTATCTTAAAAATTGTTACTCAATTAAACTAGTAAAAAAGTGACTCACGAGGAGTCACTTTTTTATTTTAATTCTTGTCTAACATAACTTGAAGATACCCATCCAAAGCTTCCGTCCGCTAATTGGATTTTATACCATTTTTTTGTACTATCCATTGTTAAAGTACCATCTGTATTTGTAACAATACTTACATAAGTATTAAGGTTCAACGTACTAATTATATTGCTTACAGCTGTAGTTGCAGATGAGCGCACGTTTAAAGCATCTGTTGTTCTACCTAAGTTTTTAACAGATAAAGTTTGACTATAGGCATTTAACTTGATACTGTTTGTCCAAAAAACATTTCCATCAATTGATAATTTAATCCAATAATCATTTGTTTTTTCAAGAAGAAGGAAGGCGGTACCAGCTGAGATCGATTTCACTTTAGCCGCATCTCCCTTTGCAGTGTATAGATCAATGTTTCCTTTTGCAACTGCTTGGATATTAGCAGGGAATACATCACTACCAACAGGGGTAGATGGACTGCCCGGAATCGTAGTATTCGGTTGAGCTTTATCATAATACGCTTTATCAAACGGTAGAATTTTTTGCATATGTTGCGCAATCAAATTACCCCAGTTTGGATCAGTCGCGTAATAAAAATTCATCCCTTCACTCGCTGCATCTATTCTTACATTACTCATATCTTTAGTACTAAATCCAAGATATGCACCATGATATTTCCAGTTACTTGGATTTAAATAGGTAGACTTAATTGAGCGTGCAATATACTCTATATTTTCTTGTACACTCATAAATTTGTATGATGCTATGTATGGTGTTGCATCATATGAACCAAAGCCAAATAAGTTATTTTTTCCTAATGAAATTTGAGAAGTACCAAATCCACTTTCATGAATGGCATGTGCTGCTAAATAAAGTGCATTTACACCATATTTATTTCCAGCATTAATAAATAATTGTCCTTGATTAGTCAGTATACTCTTAGCTCCGCTTTTCACATTACTAGCAATATAGGTATTAATTTGCGCAGCAGTTACAGGCGAAGGTGTACGCAGATCGATAAACTGGTAGCTATCTCTTGATGTCATTGGGTCACCAGTCTTTACTTGCTTGATATATGATCCAGATACATATCCCGTTTTACCATTGTAACTAACTTTATACCAATTGTTAGAAGCTTTATCAGTCGCAATTAAAACCATATTAACCGGTATTACTGTAAGTAATGATGAAGAAGCATCATACGTTTGACGCATATTTAATTCTGAAGTCGTAATATACGTCGTATCTGTTATATTAGTTATTGTCACGACATCACTTTTTCCGAAATCCACTGCTTTTACATATCCACTTACACCGTTATAAGTCACACTATACCAATTACCAATTTTTTTGCTAATCGGAATAACTGTATCTTTTGGAATTTGAATAAGCTGTTTTGATGTATTGCCGAACAATTCATATAAATATGTTGCATTAAGTGCTTTATAATTCGTAGTAGTAAGCGTTGTAAAACTATTTGCAGCTACATCTTCACTCTTAACATAAAGATTTTGTCCATTGTAATTAATTCGATACCAGAGCTTCCCTACTACATCTGTTGCTTTTTGAGTTGAGGCAAAGCCATTATCTCCACTAACTGTAGTTACTACAGGTTTAGTTGCATCTGGAGTTGAGTATAAGTTCGTGACTGCTTTTGTAAAATAGTATGCAGTACTTGTTGTTTCATATTTTATTTCATTTACTTTTGTAAAGTTGCTAATATGAACATATCCACTTACACCGTTATAAGTCACACTATACCAATTACCAATTTTTTTGCTAATCAGGATAACTGTATCTTTTGGAATTTGAATAAGCTGTTTTGATGCATTACCGAACGAATCATATAAATATGTTGCATTAAGTGCTTTATATTTCGTAGTGGTAAACGTTGTAAAGCTATTTGCAGTTACATCTTCACTCTTAACATAAAGATTTTGTCCTTTGTAATTAATTCGATACCAGAGCTTCCCTACTACATCTGTTGCTTTTTGAGTTGAAGCAAAGCCATTATCTCCACTAACTGTAGTTACTACAGGTTTAGTTGCATCTGGAGTTGCGTATAAGTTCGTGACTGCTTTCGTAAAATAATATGCAGTACTTGTTGTTTCATATTTTATTTCATTTACTTTTGTAAAGTTATTAATATAAACATATCCCGTTTTACCATTAAGCGTGACGATATACCAGTTACCAACACGTTTTGATGATGAAATAACCGTACCAGCCGGAATACTTGATAGCGCTTTAGATGATATACCATATGTTTGATATAAACTTGTATTTTTAATTGCTTTATATTTTGTTTGGGCAAATGTAGCTACAGCACTTTTCGTAACATCTGCGCTATTTACATACAATGTTTTGCCATTGTAACTAACGCGGAACCATGTTTGGCCAATGCTATTTACAATATTTTGAGTACTATAAAACCCATTATTAACAACTACAGAATATACTGCAGCTTTTTTGGTATCAGGCGTTGGATATAGTTTAGTAGTTTTATTTGTAAAATAATATGCAGTCGCTTGAGTAGTATATTTATAATATTCCTTTAAATAAGTACCACTTACCCAACCAGTTTTTGAACTATAAGTCACTTTGTACCATTTACCATTTCTTTGAGTAGCAGTAATTACTTTTCCTTTTGGAATAGTCAAAATGGACTTATAAGTTGTACCTGCCCCCTGTCTTAAATTTAGATTTGCTGTCGTTTGATACTTCGTTTTAATATTTACGATCGCTGCACTCGCTTTTGATGTTTCCAAACCAATATTAGGACAGGAAATGCTGGAGGTGCCTACTAAGATGCCTGTTGATACCAAAAGTACTCTTCCCATTTTTTTCATGTATCTAACTTTCCTTTCCTACCATTTTTACATTTAAACCGTAGAATAAAACAATCCAATTCTATTAAGCTAGTAAAATTAATAAATTATAAATGTTTTTAAAATGAAATTAACAAAAATTAACACTAAAGTTAAGTATAAGTCATAAAATGTCGGAATTTGAATTGTTTTGTTCAATAATTATATCGGTAAAAAAAGGAAATTGTTTTGTTTTATCGAAACGACAACCATTTTGTAATTAAATTGACACAATTCTAAAAAAAAAGTTAAAAAGTCCATATAGAAGACATTTACTCTTCTCCATGGACTATGGTTTTCCTACAATATTATGTTTAAGTGGGACTAAAATCTCAAAGTACTTTGTTTTTTTCATTACTTTTTGACTATATGTGAAGTCTCCATAACAATATGGATATCTGAAATTTTTCTTATTATTATTACACGTATAAAGCTCAGGATTCGTCTCCACCATCGATAGTGAATACGTTTTAGCAAGTTGATCTGAATGTTTACCACCATGTTTTTTTACAAAATCAATATAGGCAATTCCCATATTGTAACTTTGTATTATGGTTTGTAAATCAACGCCTTGTTTTTTACCATAGGAATATACGTCTTTAAAGTGTGAGACCCCTTGTTGTATGCTTTTTGAAGTATCTTGAATACTATCCTTTGCAAGTCCTAGTGATTCTGAAGCCTGCATTGGATCTTTTCCTTTCCCCTTCGTTTCTTGCATCATTAGACCTAGTAATAAAGGAGTGTATTCTTCTAAATCAGACGCCTTTAATTCAGTATAAACTTGTGTTTCATACTTCAACACGCCTTGGAAATAGTAACGATAGATCGCAAATAACCCAATAATTGACATCAGAAGTGTAAATAAAAGAAGTTTTTTAATAAATTTCCACATTCTATTCTTTTTCATTACCTCCAAACATTTCTCTTTAATACATTATAACGAATATTCCTATTTAAAAAAGCAATGTGCTAAAACTACATATATTTGACATTAAAATGTGAAAAAAGAAATATTTCTTTTAATAAAAACTTAATAAGAATGTCGCCCTTTTAACCCCAGCTTAATATTTGCGGGCTCCTCCAACTCTGAATCTACAAAAAAAGAGTCCAATCTTAATTGGGCTCTTTTCAAGTAATTATCAAATTTTCGTAAAGGGAGTTTAGTGATGTTGATTTCCACTACAGGGTGCACGCTTTCCATGGGGCGAGATTCTTTAGCCTCCTCGGCCAGCCTGCGGGGTCTCAGCCTTCCCGCATATCCCATAGGAGTCGAGCACCCCTTCGTTCCAATCAACTCTTTCATCAAAAAAATGATTATACTAAAAAACTACTCTAATAACTTTTACTAGAGTAACACAATAGCTTGTTAATCAGTTTGTATGTCAATTAAGACCAAACATAACTTATTATAATAATCATTTATACTTGTTTTTATAAAAATTTGTTCTTAAAAATTTTTAACTTCTCAAGAGTAAACAATTACTAGAGTTTGTTGTTATTCTAAAACCGCTCAAACATATTAACATTTAAAACCATTAATGGATCATCAAAGAATGAATTGTATTATCAATAATGTTCACTTAACTTACGTTTGACCATTTTTATTTCATTACCCTAAAAAGAGTCCAACCTAAGGTGGACTCTTTTACTACACTTTACTTTATCTCTTTTACTTCTACTATTCGATCCATTTTCAATTCATCATTTTCTCTTGAGAAGTGGTAAGTAATTTCAAATGATTTCACTTTAGTTTTTCCATTTTTTTCAGTTATCTCATACGTCTCATTTGTTGTAATGATCATACCTGAATCATCTTGCTTTGAATTTTTCATAGAAAAGCTTGTGAGTTTTTGTGTTGTATCTTTTTTCTTAATTTTGTCTTGATATTCCTTAGACTGTAAGAATGCTTGGCCATTTTGATTAAACAATCCGTTAATTAATTGCTTTTCTTCCAAATCAGAAGAAGGCTTAGGACTTGGTAAATACTTATCAAAAAATCGTTTAAGTCCTGCAAAGAA
The DNA here is from genome assembly GCF_001420605.1 of Bacillus sp. FJAT-25509. GTDB lineage: Bacteria > Bacillota > Bacilli > Bacillales > Bacillaceae_G > Gottfriedia. Next base: position 205,803 of record NZ_LJIZ01000013.1, on the reverse strand, counting down.
TCCATCTTTTTGACCAGTATCGTCCTGCTTTTCAACTGGCGTATCAAACATTAAATCCACATATTTTCCTGTAACTGGAATATCATCTGTTTTAAATAACTCACCATCTTTTTCAATTTCAGCGTGAACTACTGTTTTACCATTTAATAAAAACGGACCAAATCGATCTAGGTCACTTACTTTTTCCCCAGTGTCTTTTCCATTTACAAAAAGTTCTGCATCAGGTTCGTTGGAGTAAATTTGAACATAACTAACATTAAAGGTTAATTCCTGTGATAATTTATTTTTTGTAGCAGAAGAAAAATCTATATCAACTGCATCCTTAACATCACTATAAACACCTTTATATGAAACAGCCAAAGTGTACTTTCCAGGTAAAATTTTGTGATATGTTGTTTCGTATTCGTCTGTTTTCAAGTGTGTAATATGATTATTTAATTTTAAGTCAATGTCGTCAATTGGCGAAGAAATCGTTAACTCGAATGGTTGGGCACTTATTAAATAAGTTTGATAAATCCCTAAAAATTTACTACCCTTTTTAATTGAAAGCACATAATTTCCACGACTATCTATTAATTTACTATTAACCACTTTATTATTTTGAATCATATCGTCTAAATTATCTAATACATCATAGCTATTCAAGTAATCCATAAATGCGATTACTGAGTCTTCATCTAGGGATGCCCCCGTACCGCCTTTTTGTAGCATATGTGTGACTTCTTTAAAATTATTATCTGACACAGCTTTATCAAAAATCTTCACTAATCTTTTAGGCGAATTTAAGTAATTTAATGTTAAATGTGTAATTAATATGACGATTATCGGTATTAAAATAAACATCCATTTTCTATTAAAACTAGGTATTCGTTTATTTCTCATTGTTCGTATACCCGCTCTTGACAAGGAATTTTGTTCTCTAAACTGAGTTTCCATTTATTTTTAACTTCCCCTTAAATTTTCATTCTAAATCATGCTTGTTTTTACTATATAAATTGAATCTAAATAAATACTTAAAAAAGTAAACTATAGTCTATCATACTATTTTTTATTTAAAGGGTAAAAAGAAATTTTTTTAATATTTAGTGGAAGTAATTGGTTTCATTTCTCTTAAATATATGTATGACATCCTCTCTATTTACTTGTTAAACTATAAGGACTGAGAGATAGGAGGAGAAAAAGTGAAGCCGTTAGTTAATCGGAAAGAATCGTTTTATTTTATATTACTTTTAATTATTAGTATTCCAATTTATTTATTACTAATTTTAAGTGTTGTTGGTCTTATTATTTTAGGAATATTAATCGTTTTACCACTCTTTGCCCATTTAATTTACACCGCCCACATACGTATAAATGGTGTTAAGATTACTGAAAAACAATTTCCAGAAGTATATTTGAGAACAAGAGAAATTTCAAAGGAAATGGGCTTTTATTTTCTACCAGATTTTTATGTAATCCAATCTGGAGGATTATTAAATGCTTTTGCTACGCGTTTCTTTGGACGGAATATGATTGTTTTATATTCAGATCTATTCGAAGAGATTGAATCAAACCCAAAAGTAGTTGATTTTGTGATTGCACACGAACTTGCACATATTAAACGAAATCATATTCTGAAACAAGCTTTAGTATTACCTGCAAATTGGGTTCCTTTTTTAGGTTCGGCTTATTCACGTGCATGTGAGTATACAAGTGATCGAATGGCTAGTTATTATATAAATGATTTTGAAGCATCGACTCAAGCACTTACGATGTTAGCAGTTGGACGCAAATATTATCAACGAATTGATCAACGTGAATATTTATTAAATAGTAGCAATGAAAAAGGTTTTTTAATTTGGTTAAGTGAACGATTAATGTCGCATCCAACTTTACCAAAACGTATTAACGCTTTGCATCATTTTAATAATGTAGAAAGCGATATTCTATTTAAAACTCCAAAACGCGTATACGGGATTGCTATAACTGTTTTTGCATTGTCGTTCGGAGTTTTAGTCGGTGCAGGCTTATTAGTAGAAAAAGCGATTCCACTAGCACAATCATTCGTTGATGGTTATTTATCTAAGGAAACACCATTAACGCAAGCAGTACTTGATAACGATGTTGAACAAGTTAAAGAGTTAATTGACGAAGGTGCAGACGTAAATGAATTGAATGATGACTACGAGTCTCCACTTCTCGTAACTTCATATACTGATGAAGACCATCTTAACTTAGAGATGTTAAAATTATTACTTGATAACGGAGCTGATCCTTCTATAGGAGATGCAGATGATTGGACACTCTTACATGCCGCTTCTTCTTTGGGAGACAAGCAAGCAATTGACTTACTACTAAAATACGGAGCAAATATTAACCAGCAAGACAGTTCTGGGGAAACACCTATTTTTGATACAACATATGATGTAGATGATGTAAAAACATTCCAATACCTAATTAAAAAAGGTGCAGACTTATCAATAAAGAACGTGGATGGAATGACAGTAAAAGAAGTAGCAAAGGAAAATGGAGCAACGAAAATCATAAAATGGTTAGCTAATCAAGGAAGCGAGATTAACCTTTAAGACATACTCCTGTAGCTATTTTCTTTTCAAACGCATTGTATTATAACAAATGAAAAAAGCAAAGTTCATTAATCACTGAACTTTGCTTTTTTTAATAGCTTATTAAAAGGAACTGTAGTTATTTTTCTTAAGATTTTTTGTATATCCAACTATTCCCTTGATTTAATTAAATTTAAATTATATTGTTCTACATCATTAAGCTGTCCGCCATATGCTGGATTAGGTTTATACCAAGACTTCGAGCTAAAATAAATCGTCAAATCACTAGATTTAAATACTAAACCGTGCCTAGCATAGATTTCATTTCTGGCTAAACGTAAATCATTTGGAGCTAATTTAATTAGATCTGCATTCGTTAGTTTTCTACTATTACTACCTGGTAAAATATAATCTTTTGATTGCTTTTCTACATCGGTAACTTTTGTTTCCTTAGTAGTTGTTTCTTTAGCTACTTCCTTAGTTTTTGTTTCAGCCGTCTTTTCACTTTTTGTTTCTTTTTTTACATCCTTATCCGCCACTGACTCTGTAGAAGCATTTTTTGGATGAATATTACCTTCGTTCATTATTTTTGGGTAAACATAAAAAATTGCTGTAGCGCCTATTATTAGTACTCCAGCTATTGCGAGTATTAACGAAAAGTATCGTTTACTACTAAAACCATCATCCTTATTCTTAAGTTTTCTATGTTCTGAACGACTTTCAACTTCATTTTCTCCCTTATTAGCCAAATCCTTTCACTCCCCTAATACAGTAATAAATAGATACACTTATCATATTATCTAATCTATTTGCTTAAAATCCAATTATTTTAATAGAAGTTTAATACGTTATTAACACAATTGAAAAGAGCGTTTTTAAAAAAATTATACAAATAAACAAAAAATCCCTAGCTCCTCAAACGGAGTTAGGGATCATTCACCACTATATTTATTGGATATTGACGCTTATATATTTACCACCTCTAGTTCCAACAATCACTTGTTGGCCAACTACAACTGGAGACGCCTCAATATTCGCACCTAGATTAATCTTATTGATAATTTTTCCGCTACCACTAATTAAGTACATGTTACCAACAGAATCACCTTGAATTAAGTAAGCTTTATTGTCTTTTGTATAAACCGCTACTGTAGAAGACCACGCATAGTTTGGTAAATCTAAATGCCATTTTTCTTTCCCAGTAACTGTATCATAACTAATTAATAAGCCACCATTCATCGTTTTATACCTTGAAATATTAAAAATAACCTGTCCTTTTAATGGTCCAGTTCCAACAATTGGTGTCCCCAGTAGTCCACCATTAACTGGATGATTACCTTTTATCGAATAACCTGGTATTTTCTTCTCCCAAATTACTTTACCAGTAACTCCATTTAACTTTTGAATGCGTGCATAGCCTTTAGTTCCTTGTTTATCAATTTCAGAACCTGTGTATAAAAACGGTGTACCATTAGAATTCTCAATGACAATTGACGCATCCGTATCGTCATATGCATTATTTGCCCAAATTGGCCTTTTCTTAATAATATCTAGCGCTTGAATACTGCCACCATTATCGGCGAAATATGCAATGTTTTTGAATACTGCTACTGAATTTTCAATACCTTGGTAAGAATTATTTTTAAGTTTATATCGATATTTTGAAATGACTGGAGAAATTTTTATCTTTTTAGCCTTTGGATCATATTTAGTATTTAGTTTTATAAAATAAACTAGTCCATTTTCCCCACCAACTAACATAGCATCATCATCTCGGTTAAATAACGCAGATCCATCAAAAGCACCCCAACCACGGAAAGAATAAGAATCTATTCCAGGAATAAATGCTAATTGAGAGCCATCAATTAGACTAAAAATCCTCATGCCTATTTTCCCGGTTTGCGGTATACCTTGTCCAACGTATAAAAGAGGATATCCACGTGGATCAAGAGCCACGCTACCCTTAATTGGATTTTGAATATTAATTGGATTTCTCGTTTTCTTACCTGTTGCCAAGTCTAAAAAGTAAACTCTCCCATCTAAAGACCCATAAACTACTTCTTTAAAATTTGACTTTGTTTTAAATTGAGAATATAAATTCATAATTTTTTGTTCTTGTGGTTTCCATTCAATTACGCTAGGTTGACCAGTCCATCCTGAGCCCCCGCCCCATCCAGCTGAAGAAGAAGTTTGAAAAGACCAGCTCTTAACTAACTTTTGCTTTGAAATAACTGTCGTTCCCATCGAACCATTATTTCGGAAAGGTCCGCCTCGAAAGCTCAGTATTCCATTAACGGTTTGATACTGCTCTGGGAAAGGCTTTGTAAAAACTTTTGTGCTATTACTGAAACTATAAGTTAGGTTTTTACTACTTGGGAGTGGATTCAGTTGAAGTGCTTCCCACTTTTTTTGTTGATTCGTCTCAACCTTTTGAATTGTTGACTGTTCACTGCTCTCTTGATTTATTGCAGCTTTTACTTCATTACTACTTATTAAATTTGTCTCATGTTTAGTGCCTCTGTGTATCAACGATGGTGAACTAAATATACTTGTTAAAAGTATTGCAGCAGAAAAGATTATACCGATCTTTGTCTTCAATTAAGCTCTCTCCCTCATATCTTAGTAGACTATTAATATGAAACTACTAAGATTATATAGAATAGGAAGTAAGCAATTTGTCACATTTTGAAATTATCTAGTTATTTTTACTTAAAGATCGCTCACTACATATTGAATGCTAATAATTCTTACTCTAGTATTAACAGTATAATTTTCATTCTTTTCAATAAATTCCCACTATTTACACCTTGAGTCCCCTAAAACTTATGTTACATTTAAAGAAGAGAATTGATAGATTACCAGCTCAGGAGGGAACATCCTTGATCCAGACTTTGCAAAAAATTATTGGCAATCGGAAATTAAAAGAGTATGAAAAAGTTGTTCAAGAGATAAATTCAAAGGAGCCGTTCTTTGAAAGTCTAACCGATGAAGCATTACGTAAATTTACTTATCAATTAAAGCAAAAATTTTCTAATAACGAAGCTGTTATTCATGAAATTACAATAGATGCTTTTGCTCTAGTGCGCGAAGCATCCAAACGCGTTTTAGGGATGCGCCCCTATGATGTCCAATTGGTCGGCGGACTTGCATTACTTGATGGAAATATTGCTGAAATGCCAACTGGGGAAGGAAAAACATTGGTTTCCTCATTACCTGCCTATACTCGTGCGCTTGAAGGAAAAGGCGTTCATATTATTACTACAAACGAATATTTAGCCGGACGAGATGCGGACCAAATTGGGCAAATTCACGAATTTTTAGGTCTTACAGTAGGTTTGAACATTCCCAACTTAACTTTTGAGGCTAAAAAATCTGCATACAATGCAGATATTACTTATGGAATCGGAACAGAGTTTGGTTTTGATTATTTACGCGATAATATGGTCACTTCTTTAGTTGAACAAGTTCAACGCCCATATCATTATGCAATTATTGATGAAGTTGACTCAATATTAATAGATGAAGCAAAAACACCACTAATTATTGCTGGAAAAAAACCAACAAATACACACTTATACTCGCTATGTGCGCGCTTTATTCGTACGTTTCTAAAAGATCGCGATTATTCTTTAGATGAAGAAACTAAAGCAATTACTTTAACTGAAGAAGGTATTTCAAGGATTGAAAAGGCATTTATGATTGATAATTTATATGACCTAGAACATACAACGCTTTTCCACTATGTTCATAATGCATTGCAAGCTGATTTAACATTTCAACGCGATGTTGATTATATTGTTCAAGAAGGCGAGATTCAACTAATTGATTTATTTACTGGCCGAATTATGGAAGGACGATCGTTAAGTAACGGTCTCCATCAAGCAATTGAGGCAAAAGAAGGATTAATAACAACTGAAGAAAACCATACCGTTGCGTCTGTAACAATACAAAATTATTTCCGTATGTACCCAATTCTTTCTGGCATGACTGGAACTGCAAAGACGGAAGAAAAAGAACTCCTACATGTTTATAACATGGAAGTTATTCGAATTCCTACAAATAAACCGGTAATCCGTATTGACCACGAGGATATTGTGTTTGAAAAAACAGAAGAAAAACTCAGAGCAGTTCTGGCTGATGTAAAATTACGACATAACAAGGGACAACCAATTCTAATTGGGACAACCTCCATTCGTCAATCTGAAATTTTAGCGGAATTATTAGAAAAAGAATCGATAAAGTTTCAGCTCCTTAATGCAAAAAATGTTGAAGAAGAAGCAAAGATGATTGCTCTAGCTGGTCGGAAGGGCATGATTACCATTTCAACCAACATGGCAGGTAGGGGGACTGATATCTTATTAGGTGAAGGGGTATCAGATTTAGGTGGTCTTCATGTAATTGGAACCGAACGTCATGAAAGTGAGCGTATTGATTTACAATTAAAAGGGCGTGCAGGGCGACAAGGAGATACTGGTTCATCTCAATTCTATCTTTCATTAGAAGATGAATTATTTGTAAAATATAATCCAGAAAAGCTAGAGAAATTATATAAGAATCTACAAGCCGATCAATTTGGTAAGGTACTAAATTCCACCATACATGACTTTGTTTCATCTACACAAAAGTTTTGCGAAGAAAAACAGTCCTCAATTCGTGATTGGCAGCTTAAATTAGATGGTGTTGCGAATGAACATCGCCGTATTATTTATCAATTAAGAAATAATTTTTTGCAAAATGAAATTGGGATAGATTGGCTTATTGGTCAAGTTGAAGAAACTGTTGACCACTTATTAATGCAATTCTATCCTAAAGATAGTTCACCTGAAGATTGGGATCTATTTGAAGGAAAAACAGCACTTGAACAACTTATACCACCACTTCGAATAGATATTGAACATTTTAATACTGAACAAGAGATTTGGCATAACGTAAAAGAAGCTTTTTCAGTATATAAAGATGTATTAAGTGGGATAGAGGAAGAGAAAAAAGTAAAACTTATTAGTATTTTAAAAAGCACGGCATTAAGTACTATAGATTTATATTGGACTGAACATTTAGAGCATTTACAACAATTGATTGAAGGGATACACTTAAGACAGTATCAACAAGAAGATCCAATTCGACTATATGAATTTGAAGGATTTACTCTGTTTAAACATACTTATAACTCAATACAACAAGAAATATCAACAAATCTTGCTTCAACATTCCAAGAATTATCTTGTCCACAGGGGGTAGTAAAACAAAATGTTATCATCGATTAAGCGTTTATTACAAAAGGGTAAAGATTCAACAGTTTCATCGAGTGATTTATTGCAACAAACATCTACTGATCAAGCAGTTCAAGTTGAAGAAAACGAAGTGGTTGAAATTTTTCCTAAAGTTTCATTCCATCCATTAATGCATATTGAAGATGAAAAGCGTTATGTATATCAATTTTTAAATAATGAGCTTTCTCCTTTAAAACCAAATCAATTGTCATTATCTGCAATCGAACTTGAAACTAATGATGACGGAAGTGCAACTGTTACAGCATTCGTTCGTAATAGTTTAGAAAAATTAGTTCGTTTAGAAGATGCTATTCTTTTATTGATTAGTGAAGAAGGAGAACTATTAGCTAAAAAAGGATTTAGATTGGAAGAGCTTGGCGAAATGCCTCCTTGCAGTAGCCGCCCATGGCGCTTTGTATTTGAACGAGAGTATTTACTAAAAGAGGATTTACCTGAAACAGGATTTGAGTTAGCATTTGATTTATCGAAAACTATCCACAGATTAGATATAGATCCATCATGGGAAGGACGACTTTCTGAAGAACAAATTACAGAATTAAGCAATCTTGTAAATTCCTTACCTAAATTACGCATAAATGAAGTGAGCTTACATGCTTTACGAGCAAGCTATAATGAAGAAGGAAACTTAGGCGTTAATATTTTAGTTCGAAATGGATCAACACAAGCTGTTAATTTAGAATTACTACCACTAGAAATGTTAAATGAGAATGGCGAAATAATTGCGAAAGGATTATTCACACTACCTCCATTAACAATCCTGGCAAATACGAGTAAACCATGGACATTTATCTTCCCTAAAGAACTAGTAGAAATAAATGCGTTCTCACAATGGACAATCAGAATACCTGATCAAGAAGTTATTTAAGGAATAATTAAAGTATAGATTCAAAAAGTTAAAAGCAGGATTTTTGATCAAATAAGATCTTAAAGCCTGCTTTTTTGTATTTCCTGCCCCTACTCTCTCCAAAGAAACTTGCCTCTATCTACCCATCAGAAGAATATCCTTCTATTAACTCCTTAATCATCATTAACTTTTCTTCATCTGATTTTAGCTTATATTCTACTTTCTGACTTAAATACATACTAATAATCTTTGTAGCTTTACTAATTTGTTTATCAAAGATGTAATAAGAAATTGGTAATGTCCTCTCTTCTCCATTCCTAAACTGTATTTTTGTTTTTCTTTTCTCTTTTATATATTTATTTATTTGGATAAAATTTAGCCATTTACAAGATATGTTATTTTGCGAAGATGTAGGAATCATAATAATTGATAATGTGGGATTAATCATAAGAGGAATCTTTTTCATAGTTGGATATTTACTTTTTACGACTTCGAGATGACCTTTAATAGATTGATTATGGTAGAGGGCGGATTCTTTTAAGATTGCTTTCATTGGCCGTTTTGAATAGATTACCCCTTTGTTTTTATCTGTTATTTTGGTTAAATACTCTGCATGATCTGCAGCTTCAATCAGCATTGTTTCATACGTTACAACATAATCTAATTTCGACATATATGCCTCCTTTGAGGATTTTATACATATCGATTATATCAAAATTATCTTTCCGTATTTTTGAAACTTCTATGACCGTCTAGCCAGTGTTTTAGTAAACTTTACTTCTTTTAAAAATAGTAATATATAAAATTTCAATTGATTATTTCTGGCAAATTTAAAGTTTTAAATTCAATACTCAACTTTCACTCTATTTTCTTATTCTTAATTGATGTTTCCAAATATGATATATTTCTTATTTTTTTATATAGTTACTTCACCGCGGAATAAACATAAGGGCATGCCTTTTAGGAAGGCAGTAAGCATGAAAAGTAGTGAAGAACATATAAATTATGAAGTTTTTTCAGGAAAATTGAGGCCAAGTACATTCGAGGAATGCTTAAACCAGTATTCCCGAATGATAAAAGCAACTATGAAGAAGCTACATATATACAAAAACTTAGATGAATATTATCAAATTGGTCAAATAGCATTATGGAAGGCTTATCAACACTATCAAAGTGATAAAGGGAGCTTTTCAAATTATGCATTTGTTACAGTAAGGGGCTATTTACTAAATGAGCTAACAAAGGCAATTAAATATGATGAGCGAAATGTAGTCGTAGAACAAAACCACGGGGATGTAATATATTGCGACGAGACATTTTCACTAGATCATTTTATAAGTTTTCTAGATGGTATTTCTCCCCTACAAAAGCAAATTCTAATTAGGCGTTTCTATTACGATCATGAGTTTCCACAAATCGCATATAACCTAAATATGAATGAATCAAGTGTTCGATCTAGTTATCGTTATGCATTAAAAAGACTAAGAGAACCAAAATAAAACTAAAAGAATAAAGTAATCTAATTAATGATTACTTTATTTTTTTACTTAACTAATGTAGTTTCATTATCTTCCAATTATCCCATTACTTTTTTCCTACTTATGTTTCCAGATAGACTATGTCACTGTGACTAGAAATTCAATTCTTATTATCATTTTTTTCTGATTTGACCTAAGGTAAGAAAATTATCCTAAAATTACTAAATTTTCCCAACCAATTATTAGTGTTTCGACATTTTTTAATCTAATGTCGAAATCTATTTTCTCAAAATTTTTCCAATTGTTGCAAATATAAAAAAACACCTTGATTTATCTAATGCGTTTAATATAATTGAAATATTAGTAATATTATTGTTTTTTTTGAAACTACAAATTCCTACAAACTACGTATTGGATTCATTATATAATTGTTTTATAAACTTTTTAAAAATTGTAATTAATAAACTAGAACTCCCACTAGAAAAAGGCAAACCAATTGAGAGATTGGGACGCAAAGCCACTGATCTTAGTTGTGAACATAGGAAAAAAGCACTAATTCACTGTATTTTTTAACTATTAAACGAACTAAGATAGCAGGGTTACCTAGGTATTTTATACCTTAATTTTAGGAGGCCATTATCCATGTACAGTGAATTGGAAAAACATTCTGCCGAATTAAACTGGATCGACTTACTACTAGAATGCATTGAAGTAGGCATAAGTCCTGATGAAGTGCGATCATTTCTTTACAATTGCGTTAAAGATTCGTGTCAAAACTAGGAGAACTACTCACTACTATGATATACTTTTTGTAATAGTCAAAAAGATATGGAGTAGCTTATATGATTGGAGAACGAATTAAAAAACTACGTTTACAACATGGAATGTCACTTACAGAGCTTGCAGAACGTGCTGGTATCGCAAAATCCTACATAAGTTCGATTGAACGAAATCTACAAAGCAATCCTTCAATTCAAGTACTTGAAAAAATTGCTGGCGTCTTCAATACAACGGCAGAAAGCCTCCTGAAAGATGATATTGATCCAACAAAAATTATTGATTCTGAATGGATGGATATCCTTCAAGAAGCAATTAATTCAGGTATACCAAAAGATGAATTATTAAAATTTATTGAGTTTAACAAGTATAAGCAAGGCAAATAAACCTTCAAATTAAAATGTTTCCATTTTAATTTGAAGATTTTTTTCTAACAAAAATAAGAAGGGCACTCTTCAAACGAAAGAGTGCCCTTCTTATCATTTATTTACGTAAATCATACTTTAAAGAAATGTTATCGATATATCCAGCATCCTTGCCTGCGCTTCCAGATTTATCTTTAGCATATGTAAGCTTTAACACATGATTACCTGGTTTGATTCCAAGATTTACATTAGACCAGTGGTTATCTGTTCCTGACGCATTGACAAGAACATTGCCATCTAATGAAATCGTTAAGATATCCTTATCTAGTTGTGATAGAACTAAATAATCAAAAGATAAGAATGCGTTGTATCCGTTATTTGGTACATTAATTGTCACTTCAGCAGTAGAAGAACTATTATTAGAAATGTTATTGCTAATTAAATAATAGTCAGTTTTCCCATCTACTTTTGAATTAATTCTTTGCCAATCACCAGCAATTGAAAATGGTGAACTAGCACTTTCAAAGTCTGCTAGATAACTCTTTTGCGGCTCATATAATCCACTAGCTAAAGAATCTAAATCATTAAGTGTATCATTTTTAATAGTTGTAGCTTTAGTAGCTAACGCTTTTGATTTCTTAAATTCTAAGTCATTTGTTGCAGTATTGATAACATCTGTTATTCTAGCAATTTCACCTGATAAATAATCTTTTAGTTTTGCATCACTAGTGTTTTTTTGTACTTTAATTAAATCTGCTAAACTTGCTTTAGCTTTATCTAATTCATCCTCTAAAGCATCAAGCGCTTTTGCTTGCTCAGCAGAAATTGATAGTTTGCCATTTGCAACTTGTGAACTGAAATCTGGTTTTAATCCCTTTACTTCAGCTTCAACACCACTAGTCGTTTGCCCATTTAGTTGGTTTACTAATTGGGTAAATTCGTTTGGCGTATTTTGTTTAATGCCAGTTAAAGCATTGTTAATCGCTTCAACGTGTTCACTTGACTGACCATTAATTGTATTAGCTCCAGCTTGAGATAATTCACCTTGTTTATTATTTACCCCATCTTCTGAGTTAGATAACAAAGAATTTAATCGATCCTTCATCGCACCAATTGCATCTGAAGTTTTTGTACCCAGTGTACTACTTACAGTAGATTGCGCATCATTTAAAAGTCGAGAGGCAAAATTTGTAAATAACGCTCCAGCATTTGTAGATGCGAATGCAGTACCTGTTGTTAAAATTCCTGCAGCCAATACGCCGACTGCAACTTTCTTTTTAATTGATTTCTTCTCCATTTTCCTTCGTGCCTCCATTAGACAGATTACACTTTTAGTGGTTTTGCAATTTTATGAATTGGTAAAATTGAAATAAGTACGTAACCCTTAATATCTTTAATAGGTATAAACCCAAAATCTTTACTTCTACTATCGTAGCTAATTCCCGGCTCTCGATTATCGCCCATAACAAATAATTCATTTTTAGGTACCGTTATTTTTTCCATATCTTCCGAAGTCCCATTTGTAGAGATTTCAGGGACTGGTTCGTTATTTACATAAATAATTCCCTTTTTAATAAAAACTGTGTCCCCAGGAACGCCAATTATTCGTTTTACAACATCAAATCCTTCAGATTCTAATCTCATAATCGCGACATCACCCAACTCTGGATCATGTGTAAAACGAGCTAATTTATTCACAAAGACTAAATCCCCATCATTTAAAGTAGGGTACATTGAAAATCCGCTCACCTTTGTTAGCCCAACTGTATTTAGCAAGATTACTAAAAGAACACTTAAAATCAGGAAGAATTTTAGCCATTCAGTTAATGATTGACTAAAAGTTTTTGTACTCTTTTCTTCTAATGTATTTTGTTCTTCAATTTTAGTAGCACCCATTACTGTTGACCTACCTCGCTTGACTGTTCTTGGCTGTTTCTATTTTGTGAATCATCTTTTTTTGAGTTAGATGTTTCATTTTCATTATTTGAGTTCACCATAGGAACCTGCTGATCCATTTCTTCTTCAGCTCGTTTCTGAGCGTTTTGTATAATTTTATCAATTTTTGCTTTTGCTTCTTGTACATCTTTTTCGTTCTTACTATCTATTTGCTTGATTAGTTGATCTCCATACTTTTGTAGCTCTTCTTGCGATTCTAAGCTTTTTTGCGTTGCATATTTTTGAATTTCTTCGGCAGATTCATTAGACTTTTCTTGCACCTCTTTAACTAAGCGTGCTTTTTGCTTAATTGTTTCTGCTTCTGTCATACCAATAATATAATCACTTGCTTCCTGAGTTTGTTTTTTTGTCCACGCAGTCATTGCTGCTGGTAAATTCGTATCGGCAAATGAAAATGTTGTTGCGATAAGTAATCCACCACTTAACGTAACAGATCCAATTAAAAGCTTATTTATTTTTTTGGAGATCCATGTTTGTTTTTCTGTTTTTTCTGTATTATTCTGCATAATTTACCTCCCAATGACTACAATGAAAAAACAAACCTTTAGAGAATTTACTTCTTACTTATTAATTGCATCTACTAAATCTTGTAGCTGTTTAGTTGCATCGCTAACAGTTTGTTTTTGCGTATCTTCTAAAGTTTTGATAGAATCAGCTTTTTGTGTATCAATCTCATTTTTTAGTGAAGCCTCAATGCGAGCAATTTCAGATGATAAGTGATCTAAAACAGCTTTTTCTGAATCAGACGCTTGTCCATTAATTAAAGTAGAGATTTCAGTTTTGGCATCATTAATTTTTTGCGTTAAAGTGTTCACAGCTGTTGTGCGAGAAGAATTTAAATTAGTTTGAAGTTTTGTATCCGCACTTTTAGCAACTGCTGAAAGCTGAGTGTTAAAGCTACTATTTAGCGTATCTGATAATGCATTTAAATCAGAAGTTGTTTTGCCGTTTGTTGTTGAAACATAGTTAGCAAAATCGGTAGGAATACTCATATTTAAAGCTGCCATAGCTTCAGAAATTGCCGCAATATGCTCATTTAAAGCCGCACTAATTTGTTGATTTGCCAACTTTGTTTGAGCGTCTCCAACTGATTCGATTGTGTTTGCAGCATCAACTTTGTAATTATTTACGTTAGTTTTCATATCTGCAACAGAAGAATCATATTTTGGTTGGTATGATGAAGAAAGCTCAGTTTTTGCATCAGAAGTTTTCGAATTAGCCCAGTTTGTTAATAACTCCCCTGCATTAGTACTTGCGAATGCAATCCCTCCAGAAATAACTAAACCAGCAGATACAATACCTATTACAACTTTACTCTTAACCTTTTTCATTTCTTTCTCTCTCCCTAAATTGTATATATTTTGTATTCTGTTCTCCAGTGAGAACGTATACAATTTAACTATACAAAAGACTAAATAATCTAACAATTACCCTAAATTTTTAAAAACAGCTCTATCTACAAACTTCGACATAATTATTTGTCTATTTTAAGAATTAATTGACTAATTTTAAGTTTTTATGTTGTTTTATGTAGCCAAAACAAATCTATTTGTCTATAAGACTATAAACTAGTACTTCATACCTAATTCAAATAGTTATTTACACCCGCTTTTTAGTACTACTTATTATAGAAAATATCGAAATTATCACTAATTTGACGAGAAATTAAGTATAAAATTTATTAATGAATCTGAAGACATAGGAAAATTTTCTTATCTCTGAGAGACAAAAATTCCCTGCTCCTTTCTACTTTTAAGCCTCGATTTTAGTCATTATTATTGGATTTCAATAAAAAAACACAGGATGATTGTTAATTTCCCTGTGTTTTTTTATTGATTTAGTCACATTTATTTTAAAAAATAACCTAACTAGTTATAAGAAGGTCATTGAGATTGAATAATAGTCTATTAATCCGTTAATCCTATTAATATAGTTTCAAATTAGCTATAACCCCTCAATTAAATAATTTCCACTAATCTACTATCACCATAATAGATTAGGACCATACTATATTACATAAATCAAAAGTAATTGGAGATGTTAAATTCTTGAAAAGTACATTATTTCTGTTTATTAGTGCAATTTTATTGCTTGCTATAGTAATAGGAAATGTTGTTGCAATTAAAAATCCACAGAAATCGACTTCAGGAACCGCTAAAACACAACAAGCAAAAGTTGTTAGTCTTAAGTCTCTATCATTTAATTCATCAAACTATACATTTACAAAAGTTAATCAAACTCAACAAGTTAAAGTAACAGCAACTTATTCAAATCAAACAAACAAAGACGTTACAAACTCAGTTAAATATACAGTTTCAAACAAATTAGTAGCATCAATTAGTAGTTCGGGTTTAATAAAGTCTAAAAGTAATGGTACTACGACTTTAACGGCAAGTCTGAATGGCGTAGTTGCGACTACTACAATTACAGTTAATACTACAGTCCCTCCTATCAAGACGTTAGTATCATTAACTATCGTTCCAAGTAGTCTTGATCTAACGACAAACCAATCTAAAACACTCGTCGTCCAAGCAATCTATTCAGATCAATCAGTCATAAATGTTACCTCTCAAAGTGTATTTTCTTCTTCTAACCAAAACGTAGCAACCGTCAACACTTCGGGTGTTGTAACGACTACTAATCAAGGGTCAGCTACAATCAGCGCTAGTTTTGGTGGCTTAACTCAGTCAATTCTAGTAAACGTCTCAGCTCCGAACGGACAAGTTAATGTTAAAAATTTTGGTGCAGTTGGTAACGGTACAACAGATGACACTGCCGCTTTTCAATCAGCGATTGATTATCTTGGCGCAAGAGGTGGAGGTACTGTATTCGTTCCCGCAGGCACTTATAGTTTGAATCCAATCTTTTTAAAACCATTTGTTAACATAGAAGGTGAGAGCCGTGATACTGTTACTCTAAAACTGTCCGATACAAGTGGGTCTGGTTATTATCGTGTCATTACAATGGCAAATGATACAAAAATACAAAATATTACGTGTGATGGAAATGCATCAAAACATCCGGATGGCATTGAGCACATGCATTGTATTTTTGCATATGATGCGGATCGAATCGTAATAGATAACAATCGATTAATAAATGCTGTCGGTGATGGAGTCTCTATTTCAGGCTCAACACTTGCTAGTGACGATGTAACAATTTCTAATAATATTCTAGAAAATAATGGTCGTTCAAATATAGTCGTTGAACAAGCAAATCATTTAAAAATCTTCAATAATATTAGTACAAGCACAATCGGACGTCCTGTGTTACACTTTGAACCGTGGGAAGAAATGAATTTTGATGATGCAAAAATATACAATAATACTTTTACCTCTAATGCATCCGATGGAGCATACTGTATTCAGCTTGAGGGTGGAAAGAATGATAATAACTATTTCAATCATGTTGAATTCAACAATAACACAGTAACATGTACTACTGGTGGATTTTTAGTAATGGAAACAAATGGTGCAAAAATTCATGATAATACTATTAATGTAGAACAGTTTTTTATTTGGATAAAAAACAAGGATCTAGAAATTTACAATAATACAATTCATACAGAGGAAGGTTTTAGGGTAGAAGGTACTTGGGGAATCAATTCTGTAAATACTCAAGTTTACGATAACATCGTTTCTACAAACCAAAACGCAGTTACAGTCGTGGCAGGCTCAGAGGGTACAAAATTTATGAGAAATGACTTTACTGGAAATGGTACTGGTACAGCTGTTTATACTTTTGCATCCGTGACAGATATAAAAAATACTTCCTTCATTGATAATACGTTTACGAATTTTGATACCGGAATTGTCACAGATTATAATGTTTATGATGTTCTAAAAATAGATGGACTCACAATTCAAGGGAATACGTTTAAAAAGATTAACTCTTTCGGGGTAAATATCAAGGGAACTACAAAAAATGTAACAGTAGATCAAAATACTTTTACTGGGGTTTCAGGGGTTTCAATAATTGTTCAAGATGGACCTATGACAAACATAAATATTACAAATAACTCGATTTCCTCTGGTAAAAATGGTATTTACCAAACAGCGAGTGGAAAAAAAGGTTCTTTATCAGGATTAATTATTTCAGGGAACCTCATTTCTTACACTACAGATAAAGGTGATGCATGGCACACTGGCGCTGCAATTGAATTAGACCAAAACACTACTCCGCCAACAAATGTTTCCATTACAACTAATACCTTAACTGGTAATGCCGTCAATAAGATTACTGTTCCAAAAGTATTGCTTCCTTTCGTTCAAAATAATATCTTCAACTAATATATAAATTGGACAAGCTAAAAAAAAGCGAGATCAAATGATCTCGCTTTTTTTCTAATCATACTTTTACTTTAATTCTAGTTGTGTACGTAATTCATTTGAGAGTGCTAGGCGGTTCTTTTCAGGGACCTGATAATAGTAAATCCCTTTAATCATTTCTCCGCTTCCCTGCAACTGTTCTTGTTCAACATTCCCACCTGCTTGGCGGTAGTCTTTTTGAATTTTATACATTTCCTGTAATGTAAAGTTTGTTACTAAATTATTTTGAATCGATTTTAAAATATCATTATAAGCAATTAAATTTTCAATTCTTGCCCCTTGATGGATAACGGCTTCAATAATTTGTCTTTGTCTTTCTTCCCTACCAAAGTCACCTCTAGGGTCATCGTGGCGCATACGTGTAAAACTAAGCGCATCTTCCCCATCCAGTGAAATTGATCCCTTTTTGAAATGCACTCCATCATTCCAAAAGTCCAATCCGTTATCAACCTTTACACCGCCAATTGCATCTACAACATCCTTAAAACCTTCCATATTCACTTCCATATAATAGTCTATTGGAATATTTAAGAATTTTTCTACTGTATTAATTGACATTTGTACTCCACCAAAGGCATAGGCATGATTAATTTTATCTACTTTATTTTTTCCATCAATTAATGTACGGGTATCTCGAGGAATACTAATAATTTTCGTTGTATTAGTATTTGGGTTAACGGTTAGTACCATCAATGAGTCAGATCGCCCTCGATCACCTTCACGTTTATCAACACCCAGTAACAAAATAGAAAATGGATCTTTTTTAACGACACTTACTGGCTCAGATCTTTTAGTAGTTTTTTTAATCGGTTGATAAATTACTTTACCCGTACTTTCTACTTGATGATATATGAACAAACCAGTTAACCCGGCTACTACTACTAAACCCATTAATGTTAAACCAAATCTTAAAAGGATCTTTTTCCACGTCACGATTACTTGCTCCTTTTTCACTATAAATCCTTAAATAAGAACGGCTCTATTACTAACGGATTATTCTTTATTAAGAACAAAACTTAATTATTACAGCTTATTAGAAAATGGACCTTCATCAAAGGAATTTAAATAGATTAGAAAATAACCTATAAATCTAAAAACTTTATTATATCTTTGACATTTTCCGCTATAAAAACATTTTTACTTTCTATAACTTCTTCCTTACTTTTAAAACCGTATCCATACGTTACAGCAATAAAGTCAACGCCGGCGTGTTCAGCTCCAATTGCATCATGTATGCTATCACCTATTAAAACAACTTCTGATAAATCATTCTGTTGCAAATCTTTTAGACACATTTGAATGATGTCCGCTTTACTCAGCGTATCCATCTCATCAATCCCATTCACCGAATCAAAGTATGACTTTAACTTAAAATTTAATAGGATTTCCTTTGCCAAATCGTCCCTTTTAAGAGTAGCTACTGCAATTTTATACTCTTTCTCCTTTAATGTAATTAGTAGTTCATGAATAAATTCATAATGTTTTGCTTCAAATTGACCTTTTTCCCTATATCTTTCCCTATAGATTTCTACAGCTTCTCTCGCTTCGCTTTCATTATAACCACATTCTCGCATAAAGGAGTAAAAAGGTGATGGGCCAATAAAGTTCTTTTGTTGAGCTAAAGTTAAGTTTGGTCCCCCCATCTTATTTGCTGTATAACTAGCGCCTACCATAATTCCTTCTGAGGTGTCTAGTAATGTTCCATCTAAGTCAAATATAACAGTAGAATATTTCATTTTACCTCCAGTTATTTAAAGATTAAGCCTTACTAATTAGGTTGAGATCACAATACATTGTGGTCGTTACAAAGTTTATTTTCATTGCTTGCTCAAGTGACTCCAATTGCTCTCTCATATCCTCATTCTTCTTTACAAGCTCTTCCATCTCTATATTGTTAATCAAATCAGTAGAGAAGTAATTTGTCATTTTATCTAGCGTAAAACCGTCAAAGCCAGCAAGATAGACTGTATCTACCGACAAACGATTTAATAAATTTAATAACATTAAACCAGCATTATCAGAGATTGTTACCTTGTCTACGAGTAAGTCAGAGTAATTGACTACAAGTGAATCAGATTCTAGTGTATTAGGAATATTTGATGTAGTTATAATTGAGATAGAATTTTTTATCTCTTTGATTGAATCGAACATACTATTGAATCTTTTGATATTACTCATAAATATCGCATCAATTTGATATTGTTCTGGTATAAAATTCACACTAAAGACATAAGGATTTTGATCTTTAATAAAGTTGGAAATCTTATCTCCTTCTGTTTCAATTGATTTACCTGGAGCGATTATTAGTATCTTTTTATTGGATATTCTTTCTGTTAAGGCTTCTAGATCTTCTGAATCGTCAACCAAATGAATTTGATGATTAATATATAAGTCTTCTATATATAATTCATCGTAAATATCCCTTTTCTTAATTGGGAGTTGTTTTAAAATTGTATTAATAGATTTTACTGAAATGGTTTGTTTATTTATTAAGAATGAAGCATAGTTCGGATGGCAATTGTTTATAGCTGCGATATAGTAAGGGACCGAGTATCCCCAATTAGATTCATTTGAAAACTTACTTAAATACTCATCTACAATTTCCAGTAAAGGAACAACATTGTACTTTTTCTCTATATTTTCATTAATATATTGAGTTACAAGCTCAGTACATAGATTGCCCGCTCCTCTCCCCATCCCAAATACTGAGGAATCAATAATGATATTTCGCTTTGTATGAAGTGATAGGAGTTCCTGAGCATTTGAAAATGATAATTGGAGATTATTATGTGAATGAAATCCAATACTAATTGATTCATCTAAATTATGATCAATTAGGTGATACATTCTTAACAAATTATTTTTATACATAATACCAAGTGTATCGACTAAATAAAATGCAAATGGCTTTAACTTATTTACTTTTTTAATCAACTCAAGAAGCTTTTCATCAGAATAGCTTGTAGTACCAACTGGTTGTATAAAAACTTTGTATCCCTTATCCATTAACATTTGACCATAAGCTAAGGCTTCTTCAATTTCTTTTTCGTTCTCATGAAATGTTATTCGAAAACCGTCTATGGATGTACCATCATTGTCTTTAATTTTATCGATTGAAATATAAGGTTGATCGATCATTCCTACATAGGTAATGTTTTTATTCTTTGGGCTTATAAATTCTTTAATCCTTTCAACATTATTAAAAATTGACTTATGATTATCAAAATCAACATCTCTAACAAAACCACATTCTATAATATCAATATTTGATTTTGTTAATTTTTCAATTATTTTCTTAATGCTCTTTTGCCCAAAGTTCCAATTATTAATATAGCCACCGTCGCGTAATGTGCAGTCGAGTAACCTAATATTATTCATATTTACACCACGCATTCCAATCGATCTTTAATGATCAATCTCACTTTATCTAGATCCTTAGGGGTATCAACGGATAACGTAGTAACTTCAGCTTCGATAAATTTGATTTTTTGTCCGTTTTCTAAAAATCTAAATTCATCGATATCTTCCGCCTCTTCAATAGGTCCCCTTTTAGCGTTATAGCAAAACTCTAAAGCACTTTTAGTAAAACATTGAACGCCGACAAATTTTTTAAAATTAAACTCATAAGTACCTTTTGGATATGGAATTGGACTTCTAGCCATATACAGTCCATTTCCGTATATATCTGTTGTAACCTTTATTTTCGAAAAGTCGACAGCCTCTAACGGATTTTTTAAAACCGTCATAAGATTCGCTACATAAATTGAACTTGAATCAACATCTTTCGGTAATATTTTAGATATTGCTTCAGACTCGATTAATGGTTCGTCTCCATTTACATTTACATAAAAGTCAGCATCTACCTTAGTAGAGACCTCATAAAGTCTATCTAAGTGTGTTTTATGACTCTCAGATGTCATTACTGTTTTAATACCATATTCCTCGCAAACAGATTGAATCCTTAGATCATCTGTCGCTACATAAACTTCACTAAGTTCCTCTACCATCTTTACTTGTTGATGAACCCACCATATCATTGGTTTCCCACATATATCAGCCAAAGGTTTACCTTTAAATCTTGATGAATTAAATCTAGCCGGAATAACTCCAATCATTTTCATAGAATTCTCCTCCTAATTTCCTGAATATACGTTTCTTATAACGAACAAAATCATATAAAAAGTTTGTTAATGATTCACTAAAGTTAATAATAAAACTAGTTTGTTCACAATAAAGAACAATAGATAAAGTTAAATTATCACTTAATTATATTAGTGTCAATTGCTAAAGATAAAATATTCCGAATTTAACTCTATACTTAAAATCCAAATTTTAGTGATCCAAATTTTGTATCTAAATAGTCTTTTTACTTAATAATTGTTGGTTATCATTCTTATTTAGAATATCTTCTAGGTTTACCCTTTCAAACACCTCGAGCATTCCTCCTCTTGTAGCATTGTAGATTTTGATTTGATTACGATCTGCAAATTTCTTTGCTTCTTTATAAGCATTAATCATTCTAATAACTGCCTCTGATGAAGTTTCTCTATATCCATAGTCCTTAAAATGTTGTGGACTATTAAGAGAATAGTTGCAATCTACACCTATCAAATAGATTTCACTAAACCCCATATAGACTGCTAATTGGATCATTGAATATGTAATAGAATATCCATCATATATTACCTTAAAAGCGTCATCACTAAATTTAGTTTTATATTTTTTATGAGGAATCATATGATCTAACAAATTTAATGGAAAAACATAATATCCTTCAGACACTTGCTTTTGTTTCGCAATTGTGTGGCTAATAAATTTATATTGTAATCCTGAATTTTCTATGGAAGGTTGCAGTAGATTAAATACTCCTACATCTTGAATACCATAATATGTTGGTCTCCAGTCTGTCTCATCAAAAGCTAAACAAATTGAATTCATACTAATCGTTACTTCTTCTTTTAAAAGCTGTAAATCTGCAGCAGTTAAACTAGGGCCTGTAGCTACGATAAAGCATCTTTGACCTTTGTGTTTACTTTGAAGTATTTTTAGTTGTTCATATTGACTAGTTTTATTCACTTTGATTACTCTAAAGAGTTTGTTTAGATTAAATACACTTCTAGGAATTATATGTTTAAGTAAGGCTCTTTTTGATTTACTAATATGGGAAATAAAAAAATATGTAAATTTATTTTTACACAGAGCTTCTTTAAGCGCCATGTTCATTCACCCCTTAATTTAAATTCGTTAAACTTTATTAGCTTTTTAAAATTTTTTTAGAGTAGGATTGGTCCCCACTTACTGGGTTGTTACTAATATTTAACTTGTTTAATTTAGGGAGTTTGTCTAGGAGTCTAAAATCAGAAATATTATTATTGCTCAAATCTAGCCTTTCTAAATTTAGAAAATATTGTATTCCGTCTAAATTGCTAATATTTTTTCCACTTAGGTCTAATTCTGTCATCTTGATTAGTTCTAAAATCGAAATCCACTTTTCAAAGGGATTTGAAATCTTCTCTCTTATAGCTTTTTCCATATTGCGATCAATAAAACTAGCCACCCCGGCGATTTCAGACGTAGTATAAAATTCCAAATCGAGTTTTTTGGCTTCATTAATGATTGTTTGCATTGTTTTTGTTGAGACTCTCCACTTTCCACTTTCTTCAGACTTCTCATCCCAACCAAAATCATTCCAATCTACTTCGTCTGGTAAAATCGAATGACACATAAAGATTATATTTTTCCCAGCATCTTTTGCTATTTTAAGTATCTCTTTAATTGAATTTGCACCATCTAACTTTATATTATCTATACAAATAGACTCAACAAAGCCAGTATGATTAAATGATACTAGTTTATTATTTCTTAAATCTCCTCTAACGACCTTAAAATATTTAGGTGTAATTTCTGAAACAATACTTTCATTGTAACTGGAATATGGAAAAGCAAAGGAAACTGTTTTTTTAAATTTTTCTTTTGTTTTAGAATGAGCCTGATTTTCAATCCAACTAAATAATGCTTTTATTTCATTCTCAATCCATGTACTTAAACCATTTTCATTGACGTAATTAGCTGCGTTTTGATGATTGAAACCATGATGAGCTATTTCGTGACCCATTGACTGTAGCTCAATAATCTTATCGATTTCTTCTTGAGTATGTTCTCGTTTACCTTCGTGATGATGGAAAGCGTTTATATTAAAGGTAACTTTCACATCATAATATCCAAACATATCTTTTCCATATTTATACCAATCATTAACCCTAAAGCTATCATCAAATGAAAATGCTATACCAGGTTTATTGATAAACGGTATGGATCTTTTGTCACTAAGCTCTTTACTAGAATCTGTGTTGTTATTTTTAATATCTATTGTTAACCTTCTCCAATATTTTCTTTTATAATAATTTGTTATAAGTTTCTTTAGAGTTTCTTTTATTAATTTTTTCATTTGATACCCCACAATCCTTTATTTAATGTACAAATCTATATCACTGACATTCCAAGCTTATTCTCTATCGAAACTAATCTACCGTTACTCATTTTAAAAACTGTATCACAATTTTTAATTGTACTTAATCTATGTGCAATAATAATTAAAGTCTTTTCACCTTTTAAACCATCAATTGCAGTCATGATATCCTTTTCGGTGTCAGTATCCAATGCTGAAGTTGCTTCATCCATAAATATAATTTCTGGATTATGATATAGAGCTCTAGCAATTCCAATCCGTTGACGTTGCCCTCCTGAAAGCCTGATTCCGCGTTCTCCCACTGGTGTGTCCAATCCACTTGGTAGACTTTTAACGAAACCTTTTAGCTGAGCTTGCTCTAATGCTTTCCAAACAGCATGTTCATCAATCTGATCTTTTGGAATTCCAAATGCTACATTTTCTCTAATCGAATCATCTGTTAAGAATATTGTTTGTGGGATATAACCAATCTTCTTTTGCCATACAGATTTCAATTCACTTATATTTTTACCATCCACTAAAATACTGCCTTTTTCTGGTTCGAATAACCCCAAAATCATATCTACTAATGTCGTTTTACCTGCACCTGACTCACCGATGAATGCCACTGAATGCCCTATTGGGATCGATAATGAAATATCTTTTAAAGAGTATTCTTGTTGATTTAGATAACGAAATGAAACATTGATTAACTCAATAGAATCTGTAAATGCTCTATTCTCATTTTTAATTGAATCAGATTCACCGTCTATTTGAGTTGGATACGTTTCATTATTAGTAAATAAATCCTCGTAAACTACAGATAAAGAAGGTTTACTAAAGCGAATGCTTGTTACTGCTGCCATAACACGATTAATTGAAGGCATTAATCGGAATGCCGCCATAGCAAAAAGTGCCATTGTAGATACTATATTTGATGTATTTTTACCTTGTAAAATAATGATTAGAACCATCACCAATACAATCATTACTAAAATCGTTTCAATAAAAAGACGAGGAGATTGTTCTAACATTATTCTATAACGTTTGATATTTGCATTAATTTGACTTTTACTTGTATATGCATTAACGAAAAAGCTTTCTTTACCTGATACTTTTACTTCCTTACTTGCTCCTAAACCTTGATTAACCCATTTAATCATCGTTCCGTTAACAGCCTGTTGCTCTTTTGCAAATTCGTTCACTTTTTTTCGAAAAACTTTAAAAAACAAATATACGCTTCCCCCTAATAAAATTGAAGCCACAAGGGTTGAAAGAGTATTTGTATAAAGTAGCAGCCCTATAATACTAGCAATTACAAGCAATTCCGTTAATAACAGAAATGCCGACATAATAATTCCTTGAAATAGATTCTGCACTTCTATATTTACATTTCGAAGTAAATCTGAGGTATTTCTTTGAATATGGAATATGTAGGGCTTTGATAAATACTCCTTAAATAGTCTCCTAGATAGTTTAACTTGTTGATTTAAAATAACTCGGTTTTGAGCATATTGGAAAAGGAGTATATATAAATTTTTAACAATGAAAATTATTAGTAATATACATACCGAAAATATTAAAAAAGATGTTGTCGATTGGAAATTAAACAGTTTATATAAAAAATTGATGCTAGAATGTTCTTTAATAATGGAAGGGTTTGTTACAATTCCTACGAATGGTACAATAACTCCTATTCCAAAAGTTTCAAAAAGCGCTGCAATTATCATCATAAAAAATAATAAAAGTAATTTTTTCTTTTCCCCTTTCTCAAATAAGAGAAGTAATTTTTTCGTAGTTTCTACCAATTCATTCACACCTTTTCTTTCATAGATTAATAGCTAGAAAAAGTTACCTTTTACTAAAAATTAATCTTTGTATTTTTCCATTTCACAAATTCAAAAACCGTTTTATATTCACGAAGATCATCAAGTCCAATTCCAGATTCTTTTAACTCCTTTGCCAATTCAAGCCACTCAATTTCCGGAGAAAGTGTAGTTTCAGATTTTTCATTTAACAAATTTTTCAAATCTACACCTAATACTGTCGAGATTTTTCCCATTACATGAATTGAAGGATTGTCATTAATTTCACGTTCAATATTACTTAAGTAAGATTTAGATATATTGGCCTGTTCAGCTAATTGAGTTAAAGTAAGTCCTCTCTTTTTACGGATTTTATGAATATTTCTCCCAATCACTATCTGTCACCTCTTTATTTCAGTTATTTCATGCTTAGCTTTTTCACGCTCTTATCAATATTTTTCTTGATACAACTGATAATCCTGTTTTGTTCCTCATCTGTAAGACTCGAACCAGATGGAAGACACATACCTTTTTCAAATAATTGCTCAGCTATATTTTCTTGCTTTGTGTGGGAGTAGTATTTATTATTCTTAAAGATTGGTTGTAAATGAAGTGGTTTCCAAACATGGCGCGATTCGATATTGTCGTTATTTAGTATTTTAATTAATGATTTAGAGGAAATTCCTGTGTCCTTTTCATTAACCGTCAATGTAGTTAGCCAGCGATTGCTTTGCGTATTTGCTAACTCAGGCATAAAACTGATCCCAGGTATACGAGACAGTTCCTCAAAGTATCGGTTGAATATTTGTCTTCTACTATTAACTCTGTCATCTAACACTTGAAGTTGCGCCCTTCCAACTCCAGCTAATAGATTACTCATTCGATAATTAAATCCGCTCTCCGAATGCTGATAATATGGTGCTGGATCACGAGCTTGTGTAGCCAAAAAACGTGCTTTCTGTATCAACTCTTCATTATCTGATACTAAAGCTCCTCCTCCAGAGGTTGTAATAATTTTGTTTCCATTAAAAGAATAAATACCAAAATATCCAAACGTACCACTTGCTCTTCCCTTATATGTAGAACCTAGTGATTCAGCTGCATCTTCAACAATTGGAACTTCATACTGATTACACAAAGAGACAATTTCATCCATCTTTGCGCTTTGACCGTATAAATTTACAACAATTACTGCTTTTGGTAGTTTGTTCTCTATGTATGCATCACGTAATGCTTTTTCAAGGGCTCTCGGTGACATATTCCATGTTTCCCGTTCGGAATCGATAAAGACCGGCTCAGCACCTTGATAAAGAATTGGATTCGCACTTGCTATAAACGTAAGACTTGAACAAAATACTATATCTCCTCTTGTTACGTTTAATAAAGAAAGAGCCAAATGAATCGCTGCCGTACCTGAACTTACGACCATTGCTTCACTGGCTCCTACATAAGATGCAATCTCTTTTTCAAATGCATCCACATTTGGTCCAAGAGGTGCAATCCAGTTTGAATCAAATGCTTCCTGTATATATTTTTGCTCATTCCCACTCATATGAGGTGGTGATAAATAAATCCTTGTTGACGTCACAAAAATTACCCCCTTTTTATAAAAATTTTAACTCTTAATCTTTTTAATAATTCTCGTTGGAGTTCCTACAGCTTTACTGTATGAAGGGATATTTTTTATAACTGTCGATCCTGCCCCAACAACGGACCATTCCCCAATGCTAATTCCAGGAATTATTGTTGCTGATGCACCAATATGAACACCTTCACCTAATGTAACATTTCCGGTTAATGTGGAATTAGGCGAAACATGTGAAAAGTCACCAATATTATTATCATGCTCTACAATTGAGCCGGTATTAATAATACAATGATTACCAATAAAAGCTTCTGCGTTAATAACTGATTTTGGCATTACAACTGTACCATTTCCTATAATAGCTGACTTACTTATAACTGCGGTTGGATGAAAAATTGAAATATATTGATCATCTCGTAGTTTTAATGTACAAACAATTTTTTTTCTGGAAAAATTGTCACCTACCGCAATGACAGCTCTAGTGTCTTTACTCATTAGCCTTTTAATTGAAGAAAAAGGTGCATAAATCATTCCATTTTCTTGTCTTTCAAATTCATACCTATCATCTAAAATGGCAGTAATTTTATGGATTTTTAATGAATTAACCATTTCTTGAACGACCTTACTATGGCCACCATTTCCCAATATAATGATCTTCATAATTACATTACTTCATTTGAGCCTTTAAATTTTTCCATCGTTACATGGCCTTGCTGACTAATACCTTCCCTTTTAATAACCTTAAAAAAAGTTAAGAAGAGAATTTTCAAATCTAGAAGCGTATTTTGATTTTTTACATACCAAATATCCAATTTAAATTTCTCCTCCCATGTAATTTCATTTCTACCATTCACTTGAGCCCAACCAGTTATTCCAGGCCTAACATTATGTCTCAACATCTGAACGTTAGTATAAAGAGATAAATACTCCATTAAGAATGGTCTTGGGCCAACTAGACTCATCTCGCCTTTTATAATATTTAGTAACTGGGGAAACTCATCTAAACTATATTTTCTTAAAAACTTTCCTAGGCCTGATAATCTTTTGTCGTCTGGGAGTAAATTACCTTGCTCATCATATAAATTACTCATTGTACGAAATTTATAAAGAGAAAATGGCTTCCCGAATAGGCCAGGTCTTTGTTGGGTAAATAATATAGGTGAGCCCATTTTTAACCTTATTGCTATGGCTACTAAAATTAAAATTGGAAATAATAAGATTAATAGAGTTAGTGAAATAATTAAATCGATTACTCTTTTCATATTCCTTATCTCCTATAATGAATAATTTATTTTTTGTCTCCAGAATTTGTAGCACAAACAGTGAGTATGCTTTGCTTTATTTCATTTACTGCATCTTTTGTTTCCAATTCATTACCCTTTTTAAAAATATTCTCCATAATCTCAAATAGTTGCCCTTGTGTCAGATTAATTGAAATCAAGATTACCCCTCTCTTACTAAAAAATACTCAGTAAAAAATATTCAAATATACTAAAATAAGTTAATTTTTAGACCTACTATTCTTCCTAGCTTGGAGTTCTATTCTTAGGTTGATTTTAAATAAAACAAAATAAAAAAATCCGTCCATTATTCGGTACGGAAATCTAAGATTTTTATGACATTAAAGTTTATTCAAAAAATAAATTTTTTAGTTTAAACACTAAATAAAAAATAAAGCTTTGTTTATATTTTAAACAAAAAACAACAAAATTGTTGAAAGTAGAAAAATCTAGAGAACCTGTAAAAAGTGCCCTCGTCTCTTTACTACTCATACACTTTTTAATTTCTTTTAGCTTTTTAAAAAAGTTTCTCTTATACCCCCGCCTAGTTGCCTCATACATTGCACGAATTAAGCCTGTTGCAAATTCTGTATGAATTTTATTGATATACTCTACCTCTTTAATACTATACTTGCTCAATAATCCTAAAGACTCTTTATATACAGCTAACGCAATATCAAATTTATTATAAAAAACCTTAGTTGAAATACTATTATTATGTCTAACATAATAATACAAGGGTGTTTTTATACTAAGACCTTTCCTAGCAGCATCAATATATGCCATGTTGAATAAATAATCTTCTGCTATACAAAACTCCTCATTGAATAAAATATTATTATTTTTAATAATCTCCGTTTTATATATTTTATTAACTGGTGAAGCTAATAAACCAGATTTCAGCCAAACTTCTTTTAAGAAACCTTTTTTGCTTTCTTTGTCATCAAAATAACTCTCAGCAATATTATATATTTGAATGACTTCTCCCTTTTTTTCAAATATAGGGAACACTACTATATCTGCACCAAATCTTTCCGCCTCAAAATTTACTATTTTAAAAGTGTCTTGATCTATATAGTCATCGGCATCAATAAACATTATATATTCCCCTAGAGCCTTTTGAATCCCAAAATTTCTAGCACTACTAGGTCCGGAATTCATTTTATGATAGACCTTTACTCTGTTATCTTTATTTGAATACTGGTCACAAATATCTGCTGATCCATCAGTTGAGCCATCATTAATGAGCAATACTTCAAAATTAATCATCGATTGTGTTAGGACTGAATCTAAACAAGTGCTTAAATATTTTTCAACATTATACACTGGGATTATTACCGAAATAAGTGGCATTTAAATTTTTACCTCCAATTATATTTTTTGCTCGATTTATAAAGGTAATGGCTTTTTATTGAATCTGTTATGGCAGTATAAAAATAACATGAGTAAAGACTCACACTTCATATTTAAAAGCAATAGCATTACTCGCTGCAAAGAACTGTAAAAATAACTATTTTTAGTCACTGCTTTAAATTCTGGGCGATTAATAAACTTTTTAGTATCTTTAACTTTGTTAAAAAAATCACCTATACTTTTTATTCCAATGCTATTTTGATAGATGATAAAACTGAATTCCATAAGATAATACGCATTTAGTTCTCTTAACGTATCGAATGTCGAATCATTATCTAAAAATTCCGTCAGCTTTTGATATAACAAAATTTGTGCCATTTCTTTTTCATGAAAAATCCTTTTCGTTAAACTTCCTTCTCTTTGATGATAAATGTATAACGGTTTATCATATATAAAAACTTTACTGCATTTCGAAAAATAGTTGATATTAAATAATGCATCTTCTCCAATTGATAACTCGTCATTAAATTTGATGTTATACTCATCAATAATAGACTTCCTATACATCTTATTGACAGGTGAATAAGCCAGCCCTAATTTAAGAAGATGGACAAAGTCATTTTTTATTTCGTTATCCAGTGAAAGCTTTGTAGGATGGGAACTAATAGTCACTCGATTTGACGAGTCTAAATTTTTCATTCCACAGACTACTACTTCAGCCATCTCACTCGTCATGCATTTAACTAATTCCTCAACCATGTTTAATTCAATTGAATCATCACTATCAACGAATTGTATATAGTTTCCTTTTGCTAAGGAAATACCAAGATTTCTTGCATTTCCAGGTCCATTATTAGAGATGTGAAGAACTTGGATTCTATGATCAATCTTAGCGAAAGCACCACATATTTTAGCACTTGAATCAGTTGAGCCGTCATTGATTAATAGTAATTCAAAATTTTCATAAGTCTGATTCAAAACGCTCTCTATTGTATTGTTGAGAAACTTTTCCGAATTAAAAATAGGAATTATGATACTAACCATAGGATTATTAGGCATTTTCAAATAACACCTCAATTTTAGAAATCATGGAATCCAAACTAAAATCTTTGCTTCTTTCCGAACTTTTTTTAGTATAAGTTTCTTTAAGTAATCGTTTCTTTTGAATAAACTGCCTAAGTCCATCATAAATGCCCTCTTGGCTATTCTCTACCAACATACCAAACTCGGAATCTCCAATTATTTCAGTAACTCCACCACAATTCGTAGCTATAACCGGAAGTTCTAATGCCATCGACTCAATCACAGAAATACATAGTGCTTCACTTCTTGACGATAATATAAATGCATCACTTCCATTTATGTACTTAAATGGGTTACCTTTTGGGCCAAGAAGCGTAATATAGTCATTTAAGCTTCTTTCATTAATCATATCCTGAAGATTATTTTTTAAGATTCCACCACCAACAATATAAATGTGGAAGTCTAATATTTTTTCAATAACAAGTTTTTCAACAGCAAGAATTAAACGATCAATACCTTTTTCATAATTAAGTCTAGAAATACTAGAAAAAATAACTTTGTCGGGAGAATAGTCAATCTCTTTTTGCTCATTGGATAACAGTCTTACTTTAGCTAGATCTACACCATTATATATAACTCTAAATTTATTAAAATCTCCGACAACTTCCCTAAATCCTTCGATACAATTTTCCGATACAAACGCTATGCGATCAAACTTTGAATAACAATCTAACTGTTTCTTCTTTGATCTATGACTTTCAAGTCCATAATTTTGATAAGTCATATCGCCGTGTATCCAAGCTATTTTTAATGATTTGTTATTAGGTGAAGCAGCTACTATCTTCTCTGGCATACCCGTTTTAAAGGAGATTTCGATATCATATTCTTCTTTAATATTGTCCGTATATATTTTTTTAGGGTTCATATACTTGATGATCCTGTAAATTCCTTTATATTGTCTATTAAACCAACTAATTCTTTTTACACTATTATGTATTTGGTTACTCAGTTCACCCCCATCAAATAGTGTAAAAATGGTTATTTCATATTTATCTTTTGGTAGATTTTTTATAATATCTACTAATACTTTCTCAGCTCCTCCTAAGACCATCTTATCCACTACAAATAATACTTTTTTCATAAAAAGTCTCGCTCCTATAACAGCTTTAATGATCTTTGATGAACATAATTTTTAACAATAGTAGTTTTAAACAACATTCTCATAAATGGATAACCACCGTAACTAAACGGAGCTAATATTCTAAATGTGGTTGGTATATTATTACCTCTTATAAAAAACAAGCTATTTTTCCTTACCTCTTTTGTAAGTCTTGATCCAATCTCATTAAACTCACAATTTCCATAAAGAGATTCAGACTTTAGCATATCCATTAATGAATTCATTTTTGACAAATTTAAACGCCATAATAATTTCCTACTAAGTTCCGGGAAATCTAGATCGACATAGTCTTTAAATTCACTAAAGGCTTCAATACAATCTAATTTTCTTACGTTATATTTTGACCTTAAAATACTTCCTTCTCTTTGAATATAGTAATAGCCTATTTTATTGGAGTATACTACTTGATTCGCACAAGCAATTAGCTTATAAGTTGTAAAAATATCTTCGTATAGCTTGCCTTCTGGATATCTTATATCATGAAATAGAGTAGCTTTATACAGTTTATTAACTGCGTAATGTTTAATATATTTTTCCTCAATTAAAGCACTCAAAGCTTCTGCCGTTTTTAGAACCACTAAGTGATCCATTAGACTATCTTGTTCAGTAAAATCGTTATAAACCTTTAATACAGCACACATAGCAATCTCGCACTCATGTTTATTCATTTCTTCTAAAAGGCCTTCGTACATATCTGTTGCAACATAATCATCACCATCAACAAAGCCTACATAATTTCCCGTGACTAGATCTAGTCCTGCGTTCCTAGCAGAGCTAAGACCCCCATTTGACTTGTTCACAATAACAATTCTTTTATCAGTCTCAGATATCCTTTGAATGACCTCAAGTGTACGATCTGTTGAACCATCATTGACTACTATGATTTCAAGGTGTTTATATGTTTGTTCGATAATCGATTTAAGACATTTTTCAATATAATGCTCAACGTTATATGCCGCTACTATAATACTAATTTTCATCTCATCGCTCGCCTTGTATTAAAAATTTTCGCTGAAAACAATATAAACATACTATTATTTGTTCTAAGTATTAGTTTAATTAGATTTGTAGCAAAATCCTTAATCTCATTTTTGACCACTATTTCTTTAATTTCATTTCGATTAATAACTTCATTAATTCGTTCAAGCTTTTCACTATAAGAGAGTTTGCAGCTGGTCTTATAAAAGTCCATAAAATAACCCATCGTATCCCTAATTAACATTTGGTCTACCATGGGTTTATGTTCGGAATATATTTCCCAATAAGTTAATAATTCCTTTATTTCATTGATAATGTTATATCGAATATCAAACCGATTTATTCTAAATCGTGATACAAGCCCTTCACCTTTTTTTACACAATAATTTATTAAGGCCTTGTTTATTATAGTTACATATTTAATATCGCGTATTACGGATAAATTAAACTTTAAATCTTCACCAATATTTAGATTTGGATCAAACAAAATTTTATTTTCTTTTAAATAACTAGTTAAATAAACCTTATTCCATGGAGCATTAATCAGTTCATTCTGTATTAACGTTACTACATAGCTTCTGAATTGCTTCTTATTCGAGAATTGGAGCGATTCTTTATTTGTTGTTCTATTTGAAGAAATTTTTTGATCTGACTCTACATTGTATCCAAATATGATTAGTTGGGTCTTTTCATCGAGAACTCTTAAGATTTCATCAAATGCATTTTCTATATAGTAATCATCAGCATCTAAAAATGTAGTATATTTTCCTTTTGCATGCTCAAGACCATAGTTCCTCGCATTACTTGCACCCGAATTTGGTATATCATAAACCGTTATACGCGAATCACTTATTGCTATTTCGTTCATTCTTTGTAGACTATTATCTTTTGAACCGTCATTTATAAGAATTAACTCAAAATCCTTAAACGATTGTTTTATAATGCTGTTGATTGCACGAACAATTGTTTTTTCAGCGTTGTATACCGGTACAATTATGGTTAATAACGGTGGCTTCATGACTTTTACCTCCCTTACTTTTTAAACTTAGAAAATAAAACAAGATAAAGTAAAACCATAAAACCGTTCTTCGTAAATCATTTATACCTAATCCATAAGCAAGTAACGATACTACTGCACACAAAATATAAATATTTACGGATGCCATTTTAGTTAACTTTTTTACTAAAACGATATAAGCAATCCCTCCCATAATACCTCCTTGTGTTAATATTTGAAGAAAAGTATTATGCGCTTCATAGCCAAAGAATACCTCTTGCCCACTAAATGCTCCAGGCCCTAATCCAAAAATCGGAGAGTGCTTCCAAGCTTTTATAGCATTACTCCATATGGTCAGCCTATTCTCGCCATTTGAATCTCCTTTAAAGAAATCATTAATAAACAAGATTATGCTTTCATAATTAATGATTAACATTAAAATGACGAAACAAAAGAATGCGATAATAATACTCCTAGATTTATTTAGTCCTTTTAAAACTTCCAAAACCTTCAATACGCAAAACAATAATGTTGTAATAACCCAAGATGATTCTAATGTAGAAGATGTTGTTGCCATCCCGATTTTTATACATAAAACTATTCCTAGTAATACTACAATCTTATAAAAAAGATTACGCTCTTTGCCAATCATATATAATCCAATAAACGGTAAAGGAGCTACAAAGTAAGCAAACTGATGATAGTCATTTGCAAATGGCGAAAAAATACTTGAGCCTGCATATGTTAAAGGAAAACCAAATAGGGTATAAATTCCTTTTAAATAAATAAAGTACAAAGATCCAATTACAAAAATCCCTCCGAAATAAATAAAACGGAGTAACTTAAATAAACTTGAAAAACTACTTTTCTTAAAAGCCGATTCAAACGTAAAACATAAAAATAAAATTACAGTATAAGACATAAGGTCAAATTTTATAAATTGTGGATTGATTGCTAAAAATGTATTTACTGTATAGCCTATAGTAATGACTCCAATATAATAAACCCAAAATATCGTAAATAAATGCTTTTCTGTTGATATATAAATGTCCCGTTGACTCGTTATTTGGGTGATGCAAAAAAATAATAAAATTGCTTCACCAATTCCAAACATACCGATCCTTAGTGTCGTAAAACCGAAAAATAGGATCATTATTAAAATTAAAATATATTGTACATTAAAGGTAATATCTTTTTGCAGCTTTATAGTATTTTTCATAAGAACACCTATAACATCGTATTTTTTATTACCCATAAACTTCGAGAAGATCTTCTATAACATGCTCCACATGATAATCTAAGATAAACTGATACGCATTAGAGCCCATATCGTTTAAAAGGTCCCTTTTATTAAACAAAACTTCAATTCTTTTTGCAGTTTCATCAGAATCATTAACGTTAACTAAAAATCCATTTACTGAATCGATTACTAAGTCCCTCACCCCACGAATATTTGTTCCAATGACTGGCTTTTTACAAGCCATTAATTCCATAATATTTCTTGGGAGCCCTTCCCTAATTGATGTAAGGATACCTATATCACACGCCACAATAAGTTCATTAATATCATTTCTAAAACCCAGCAATTGAATATTTTCTTTTAATCCTCTTTCAGCGATATCTTTCTCTAAATTTAAAAGTAATGGTCCATCTCCTGCACAAATTAATTTAATATTAATCCCTTTATTTTTAAGAATCTCAATCGCATTAATGACTTGTTTGTGATTTTTATTTTGATTAATTTCAGCAATCATAAGAACTACAAAATCATCTTTATCTAAATTTAATCTGCTTCTAATTTCATTCTTTTCTACTAAATCAGGATTGTACAAATCTAAATCAAGACCTACTCCATTTAACTTATATGTTTCCTTCACCTTAAATTTTTGAGCTCTTTCATAATCTTCCGAGTTCATCGTGATCATCTTATCAGTGAAATTCCCCATAATCCTTTCGATAGGATAGTAAAGACCCCAATTAAAAATTGGGGCCCCTTTATAAAAGTGGAAACCATGTACAGTATAAATTGTTTTTAGATTAGGAAATTTTACTTTTAAAAGTCTTCCATATAATGCAGCTATTGGAGTATGTACATGAACAATATCATAGTCAAACTCCTCCTGAATTTTAATAAGCTCCATTAAAGCTTTAATATTTATAGGATGAAACGGATTTCTTTTAAAAGGTATGTCAAAAAACTTAACTCCCATGTTCTTAAGCTTCTGATTAACTGCTAGATCAATCGAACAAGCACAATCGACAGTGCTACCATCATTTATAAGCTTTTCGATATGTGGTACTAAAAATGCATTAATCGTTCTACTTAAAGTTGTAATATATAGGATTTTAATAATGATCCCCCGTTTCACTTAACTAAGAAATTGGAACCAATTCCTTTGGCTCCATTCGATTATTTGCAATTTGTAACAATTTATCTCTTAAAAACTCTTTTTCATATGTAGGATAAGTTAACATTATTTCATTAATCTCATCGATTAATAGATTCGATGTTTTACCGATATAAATTTTAGGATGTACCTGCTTTTCGTAAATTTCTTCTTCATTTAAAAGTTCTTCAAACAGTTTTTCCCCAGGTCTGATTCCTGTAAATTCTATTCCGATTTCTTCTACTGTGTTTCCTGAAAGCTTAATTAAATTTTTAGCAAGGTCCACAATTTTTACTGGCTCACCCATGTCGAGAACAAATATTTCTCCACCTTCCGCTAATGCCCCAGCTTGGATCACCAGCCTTGAAGCTTCGGGAATCGTCATGAAATATCTAACCATTTCTGGATGAGTTACAGTAACGGGCCCCCCTTTTTCAATTTGTTTTTTGAAAAGGGGAATGACACTTCCTCGGCTGCCTAATACATTACCAAAACGTACTGCAACAAATTTTGTCATACTATTTTTATTCATATTTTGAACCATCATTTCCGCAAGTCTTTTCGATGCACCCATCACACTTGTTGGGTTTACTGCCTTGTCAGTCGAAATCATAACAAAGGTTTCAACTCCGAATAGATTTGCCGCATTTGCAACATTTACAGTTCCGATAATGTTGTTTTTAACTGCTTCTTCAGGATTTCGCTCCATTAAAGGTACATGTTTATGTGCAGCAGTATGATATACCACATTCGGACTGTATTTCTTCATCACTAATTTCATTTTAGCTTCATCTTGTAAATCCGCAATTTCTGTAACAAAATCTATCTGGTCTGTTCCAAATTGCTCTTTCAATTCCATTTCAATATTATAAATACTATTTTCACCGTGTCCTAACAGTACTAACGTTTTAGGTTTGAATCTTGAAACTTGGCGACATATTTCAGATCCAATTGAACCACCAGCTCCGGTTACTAACACAACATTATTTGTTATTGAACTTGAAATTCTCTCAATATCTAAAATTATTGCTTCTCGCCCTAAAAGGTCATCAACCTCTACTTCACGGAATTGATTGACGGATACTTTCCCAGTCACCAAATCTTCTAACATAGGTAAAATTTGTGTTTTAGCTTTAGTTTTAGTACACTCCTGGAAAATCTTATTTAATTCTTTTCTATGGAGGGAAGGAATAGCAATTATGATATTGTCTATGTTTAATTCTTTTACAAAAGATTCAATTTTGTTAACTCCGCCTACAACTGGAATACCTAAAATATGTAGATTTTGTTTTTTTAAACTATCATCTATAAATGCTACAGGTAGTAATTCTGAATCCGAATGTTTTATTAACTGTTTTGCGACCATTGTTCCAGCTGCACCGGCCCCAATAATAAGCGTGCGTTTTTTATTTTCAGCCTTCTTATATGATAAATCTCGATAAACTCTCCAAAACAAACGCGCTCCACCAATTAATAAAATATGTAAAAACCAAGTTACAAATAAAAGGCGAAAATACGTATCTTTAACCAGGATTGCTTGCACTATTGCGGTACAAACGATTGAATAGGTTATCGATTTTGTAATAATAATTAATTCTCCTATACTTGCGTACTCCCACGCCTTCTTATACAGCTTGAATAAAAAGGAAAAGAAATGATGGCTTGCCAATAATGTAATGGAACTAATGACGATTGGAAGTGTAATAACATCAATCGTCGCGTTTACTAAAAACCGACTAAAGAAAACAGTTGTTAATACAATAAAAGAATCTACAAAAATAATAAAAGAAACTCTCTGTCTATAAGTCATAACGCCATTTCCTTCCCTTCTATCCTTTTGTCAGCTAAGTACAACTTATGTATTTGATGTAACTACTATAAAAAACGTTGAATTGCTAAATTCTATACTTTTTATATGACTTCATTTTTAGTAAATAAATATCTATCAGAGTCAAAATTTAAATTCCTTAACTATACTGTTTATGAAAAACAACATAGCTAAAGATATTAAAAAAGTAGGCATCTAACCTGTCCTCACACTACACTTTCGACGACTTGCGTCTAAGGTTTATTCAACCCACAGCATAACCGAGTGCCTTCGTTGATAAAGGTTAGAAGACATCACCTACAAGCTTTTGTTTGTTAAGTCCTGTTCACTATAACGAACACCATACTATATTAATTAACTACTAACTCTTAATTCTCATTATTTTTTTTCATTCATTACTACACCTAATATTTTTATACTGTTTGATAATTTTTTTTGAGCAAATGCTATTTCTTTATTTTTCGTTTTACCCCAATGGGCAACTAGTATTAGTCCATCGCAATTACTAGCTATAATTTTTGTATCTGCAAATTCAAGTGCAGGTGGGGTATCTATTAGGACCACATCATATTCTTCGGTCACCTTATTAATTAAGTCTTTCAATGTTTCTAATCCTAATAAATCGGCTGGACTATATGGAACTGGACCGCATGGCAATAAATTCAAACCATTAACTTCTGTTTTTACAATGACTTCTTCAAGGTCTGTTTTGCCTAATAGAATATTACTTAACCCTACAAAATTACTTGTATTAAAAGATATATGTAATGTTGGTCTTCTAAGATTTGCATCTATTAAAAGAACCTTCTTTCCTAATTGCGCTAATGATATTGCAAAGTTCGCAACTGTTGTCGACTTGCCTTCCCCCTGATTCGGAGAAGTTACAATTATAGCCTTATTTTCTTGTAACTCTATGGAAGTAAGAAAGTTAGTACGAACCGTTCGGTATTCCTCTGATATTTTGCTATTCTTATACGTCGTTGTTACTATATTTAAATTAGTTAAGTGAGATAACTTTCTGTTCACTATTCCCATATGTTTCTCCCCTATCATCAAGTCTTAGCTTTTCGTTCTTCTCAAAAGTTGTATTTCTTTTATTAAACTTTGAAATAGTCCCAAAGACTGGTATACCTAATAATAGTTCAGTGTCCTCCTCAGATTTTACTGTATCGTCGAAAAAGTCTATTAAAAATATAATGCCAATCCCTGCAATAATTCCCAATACAAAGCCAAGTAGGGCTTTCTTTATATAATCATTGTTTGTAGGCTGTTCATTAATTTGAGCATATGAATAAATTTTTGAGTCTTTAAATCCTAAAATTTTTGGTATTTGACTTAAGAATACATCCGCTGTTGAATTCGCAATTTGCGCCGCTAAACTAGGATCTGTATTAACAACTTTTATTTCTACAAGCTGTGATCCTGATACATTTTCAGGTGTTATACTATTACTTAGTTCTTCTGGAGATATACTTAAATCAAGTTCTCTAACAACGCTCTCTAATAATGTTGGCTCTTTGATCATTACCAAAAGAGTATTCATCATCTCAGGAGAAGTTGCATTTACAATTAGTTTAGAAGATGTTTCATATTGCGTCTTTGTAAAATAATAACTATAAACTCCCCCTATTGCAGAAAAGAGGATAGAAAAGATAACCAATATCCAAATGCGTTGTTTAATGAGTTCAAATATCCTTTTTACACTTAACTCGTTTTCCATGTTTTCCCCACTTTCAAATTTTTGTTCTTATTAAAGAACACTACAGTAAAAATTTCCCACTACCTTATTAAATTAGTGCATTTTTCATACATTAATATTATATGTAAACATGATAATTCTTTATAACGAACAAGTCAATCACCCCTTCTCTATTATTATTTAAATTTTAAAAAATTTACAAAAACGTATAAATTTATTTACTTTTCATCCTTTAATCTAACAATTAAATATATTAAAAATTACTTAATCTAATTCCATTTTTCTTACCTGTAACCTTCAAAATAAATTAAAAATCTCTAACAAAATTTAATTTAAGAGGAAGTGAATTCTCAGTAAAGAATATATTTGAGGAAAACCATTTGATTTTAGGGGAGATTACTATGAAAAATCGAATTGAACAATTAGACTCGATTCGTGGAATGGCAGCTTTTTGTGTTTTAGTAAGTCACGCAATTTCATTAATACCACTATCTGTAATGATTGACAAAGTGCTAAAGGCAACAGGCATAACCAATGCCCATGGCGCAGTAATGTTATTTTTTGTATTAAGTGGCTTTGTTTTATCTATACCTCTCTTTACAAAAAATAAAATAGAGTATCCTTCATTTCTCATAAAAAGATTATTTAGAATCTATGTTCCATACCTTTTATCAATTACACTTGCAATTATTTTATCTCAACTATTTATAACGAAAAATATAGGAAGTATTAGTGGGTATATTGATAGCCAGTGGAAATCTCATCTAACAGGCAAACTAATTATTGAACAGATCTACTTAATTGGAAATATACATGCTGATGCATTTAATGGCGTAATCTGGACATTAATTCATGAACTAAGAATCGCTTTAATTTTCCCATTTATCGTTCTACTAATTAAACGTGTTAACTGGAAAATAAGTATACTAATTTGTATTGCTTTAACTAGTATGAAAGCACTGGATATCGTCTTTAATATAGAACAATCAAATGGATTTCATATCTCATACATTGATACTTTATCATATCTTTCAATCTTTATTATGGGTATTCTATTGGCTAAACATAGAATGGAACTTGTTGATTTCTTCCAAAAACTAAAATTAAAATATAAAATTATGTTCTTTCTATTTTCTATATTACTATTTAATTTTTCGGGCCTAGCTCTGTATGATATATATGAGGTAACTAAGCTACATGCATTCACGGAGTTTTCGTTAATTATACAAGAATATGGAATGGGCTTAGGTGCAACTGGTCTCTTTATAATAGCAATTGGATCGTCAAAAATTGAAAAGATACTAATGTATAAACCTATTCAATTTGTTGGAAAAATTTCGTTTAGCTTATACTTATACCACCCATTAGTTCTACTAAGTTTTGTTCATCTCTTCTATAACATACTTCCTTTATGGGTTGTATTCATAATGACAATTGTCTTTTCTATAGCAATCGCTTATATTGCATGGAGATACGTAGAGGTTCCAAGTATGCAATTAGGTAGAAGATTGGCAAATCGAGGAAATTCGTTTCAATCCAATCAATTTTTGACGAGGAATCAATAAACAAATATACAGTAAAGTTAAAAACTAAAAGAGTAAAAACCGCTTGAAAGGTGAAGTGGTTTTTACTCTTTTTTATTAATCAGCTTTAACCCATATGATATAAGAATTAACCCTAAAATAGTTAATAATAAAAATATACTAAAGCTCTTATGAATCTCTTTATAAAGATATCCTACTATCGGAAGCTTAACACCGCTATATACCGAAACAATACTATCTCTCTCAATGATCCAAGGGTCTTGAACTGGGTTTGCATCACCTTTTGTTCGATATAC
This sequence comes from Bacillus sp. FJAT-25509, assembly GCF_001420605.1. Taxonomy (GTDB): domain Bacteria; phylum Bacillota; class Bacilli; order Bacillales; family Bacillaceae_G; genus Gottfriedia. The sequence continues at coordinate 163,818 of NZ_LJIZ01000013.1, read as the reverse complement.
TAATTGCCCGTTTTCATTAATAACCTCATTTATTCGATGTGTTACTAGAATATCTTCATTATATGGCATTTTGAAAGTAATAATATCTCCTAAACTAAGTTTAGTTTCACTAGTAAAATCTTTTGCAATTATGATTGATCCCGTTGGAAGCGTTGGTTCCATTGAGCCAGATAACACATAGTAAACTTGGTGGTCAAAAAATGTTGGAGGTTTTCCTTCTAACTTACTTTGCATTATTTTAAAACCCAAAATTAGCAGTATGATAATTAATGGAATATTTATAAACCTACTAAATACTCTCATTATCCTTCTTCTTTCTACTAAAGCACGCATTCTTAATGCAGCTATTTAATTTAATCACTTCCTGTCCTATCATCCTATGCTATGACTAGCAACTTGTTCCCTCCAAAAAATAAAAAAAGTGTTCAGCAAATACTAGCTAAACACTTTTTCTATTCTATCTTATATGTAATATCTAAAATAATTCTAGTGGATTTACTATCACTATTAAACGGTGCTAAACCTTTACTATATTCGCCGTTAAGAACAAACTCTTTACCTCTTCCTTTAATTAAACTTCCTAATGGAAAGGGTCTCTTTGAAAATTCATCCAATGAAATTTTGCCATCTTTATTTAAATCCAAACTATCAAATTTTTTGGAGTTTAACGTATAAATTTTGTTTCCATACTTAATTGTTTGGAGACAAATAAATTGCCCCTCATTTCGATCACCTTTTTGTAGAAGGTTAATTTCTAAAGTGATACTAGTTATATCTTTATTCCCTGAATTTTTTAAGCTATGTTTAATTTCAACCGGAAAGCCGTTTTTTTCATTGTGCTTTAAATAAATTAAATCAGTTGTTTTTTTCGTTCCCTTGTTGGACAAATCTAACTGTACATTTGTGAAGGGATCTGTACTAACGGTGGAAGAAAATTTAAAGTAGGCCAACATACTAACTAATAAGACCAATACACCAGAAATAACAAAGAATACCCCTAGTTGTCTTTGGTTTTTATATCCCAATTTCTCACACCCTGCGAATTTATTGGCGATTATATCTTCACTATTAATTTATTAGCCAATATTCAATATATGTCTAGTAGGCTGGCAATAAACTAGAAATAGATAGTGCTTATTTACTTACTTCCATGAACCACAAACAAACTTCCTATACAGCTATTACCAATAAACTTTTTTTAATAAAGTTCATTCATAAATCAAGTTATATTTTACCATTTTAAGGGGATTCTACTTATATCTTATATTGAAAGGAAACTATTATATGGAACAAACTCTTTATGAAAAATATGGTGGAGAAGAAACAGTTGGAAAAGTAGTTGATTATTTTTATGATGAATTAGTACTAAAAGATGAAACAGTTAATCATTTCTTTGATAAAACGGATATGGACACACAACGCCGTCATCAAACGAAATTTATTAGCTTCGCTTTAGGTGGACCTAAGAAATATACTGGTAAATCCATGTCAAAAGCTCATGAAGGAATGAATATCCAACCCGAACATTTTAATGCAATTGCTACACATCTCCATGATGCACTTGCTCACTTTGGGGTAAGCAAGACAGACATTGATCAAGCCTTAACAACAGTAGAATCACTAAGAGATGACATACAATATAAATAAAACGTATAAAAGCTACTATCTGATGATAGTAGCTTTTATACTTCTGGCGTATTATTTCCAAAACACTCCCTCAAACTCAACTAAATCGTGATAAGGGTACAAAGGTTTCAATAATCTTGCTTTTGTCCATAAATCTGTTGTTTTTTCTAAAGCAGTTAAAGATGCTTTATATTTTTCATCAACTGTAATATATTTTACATTACCTAGATGCTGGAGTGAGTACCCAGTTATTTGTTTAAAGAAGGTTTTATTGGCGTAATCCAATGGGTCACCATTTACAATGTAATTAGTAAACAGCGGTTTAAAAGTTTTTTGGACTTTTTGTGACTTTGCATGAAGTTTTTTCGAACCATCATCTAATAGTACACCTAATGAGTTAAATGTAACTCCCTGTACAAATAGATGATTTTTCAATTTTTTATCATTTTTAAGCTGATAGCCTACAAATTGGGCCAAATAACCTCCAAAGGAATGACCTGTAACATATACACTTGAATGATTGTTCTCTTTTTTATTTAATATTGATGTAACCCAGGCATATGCTTGCTGAGCTTGTTGATCTACGACAACTGGTGAACCATTCTCTGGAGTTTCAAATTCAACTAGTCTTTGATAAATATCTTGTAAATTGATTTTCTTTAATCCACTAAACGCAAATAACAAACTATTATTTTTTTTGTTTTTTAATGCTATTGCTGAAAATCCAATATTACCAGATGTAATAGAAACAAGCTGATAATCACTAAGATTCTTATGAACTTGAGTAAGTAATGGATCAGCAATCCCTTTATGTTCTCTTAAGCTTTTGCCTAATTCTTTATCTAGAAATGCTTCATAAGAAAGCTCAGATGCTGCTAGTAATACGCCATTGGGAAGCTTCTCTAGCTCTCTTTGCTCTTGTTGGCTACATCCAGTGGTCGTTGTAAAAAAAGTAAGTACTGTAACGATAAAAATAACTACACGAAAATTCATTAGTAACCTAGCCTCCTTTCGACAGTCTCTTTCTTCATATTATGTCCACGACCATATGACATGTTCATCTTTTCCCCAAAAAAGCAAAAAAATATACATAAAATTATTGACAGTTTTATTTTACAAATGTTATCATATAAATTTTGTTATTTCATTTATTAATGTTATACTTAAGTTATAAGAATTTTCGGAGGTGGGTACATTGTTCAAAATTGGCGATCAAATTATTTACCCAATGCAGGGAGCTGCAGTAATTGATTCCATCGAAGAGAAAGTTATACAAGGTGTAACACAACAGTACTACATAATCAACATACCATCCAGCAATTTAAAATTGATGGTTCCTCAAGGGAATGTTTCAAACACGAAAATTCGTTTAGTCGAAGACAATGAACATTTAAGTAATGTATTAGATGACTTTTCAAATGGTCTTCCCGACGATTCCTTATCTTGGAAACAGAAATATGATTTAAACATGAAAAAATTAAAGTCTGGCGAATTACTCGCTGGTGCTCAAGTGGTACGTGATCTAACACTTCAAAGTAGAGAGAAACCTTTAAATCCTAGTGAAAGAGAAATGCTAGACACGGCTAAACGCATGTTTGTTGGTGAACTTAGCTTAATTAAAGGCATATCGCAACTTGAAGCAACCGAATTAATTGATTCTGCATTAAAATAAAGTTTTGTTTAAGAAAAGGAGCTTACTTTAAGCTCTTTTTTTTGTTGATTTTTTAACTATTTAGCTTCAAGAATACCTAGGACACTACTTGATTAAACAAGGTATGTATGTATGTAAGTTACGAGTCCGCATTTTTTTTAATAAAATTTATTATTGTTTTTCCACCAGTTTTTAAACCACTTTTAGTTGATTTAGTACAATTATAATAGAGAAGCCAGCAGATATTTGCAGTTTTAGAATTTTTTTCAAATTTACTTTTAATTAATTTGCAGATTTGGCTGTTTTTTATGGTTGCAGATATTTTATTTGCAATCGACGCCATTACCACTTCACTTCTCCAAACAAAATAAAAAAGACTGCTAACAAAAATGCTAGCAGCCTTTTACTCACTCAAAAGTGAAAATTATAATTTAACTACGTTTTCAGCTTGAGCGCCACGGTTACCTTGAGTGATCTCAAAGCTTACTTTTTGGCCTTCTTCAAGAGATTTGAAACCTTCGCCTTGGATAGCTGAGAAATGTACGAATACATCGTCTCCACCTTCAACAGCGATGAATCCGAAACCTTTTTCTGCGTTAAACCATTTTACTGTACCTGTGTTCATTGTACGAACCTCCATTATACCTGTTTTTTTACACTTAATGAGTATTGTTAAGAAAAAATACACACATTAGAACAGGATGAAAATTCGTCCCTTTTAACACATGAATTGAATTAACCAATTTCTTATTAAGTATGTCCCTATCGTAACATAAAATGAAATGAAAAACAAATTGTGCACGAAGAATAATTAAAAATTAATAATTTTTATAAAAAATGACCTTATTTTTTACTTTTCGTTAGCAAGTATTAAACCAACTGGTAAGTTCTTCTTCATAATACTACTAAAGTAACTATTAGGAACTGGTTTGTTCCCTACATAAGGAGAAATTTCAATAGTAAATCCAGGTCGTTTTTTTGCAGCGACATACCAGTCCTTATATCCACCGCCTCCACCTTTTGCGGGAGCGACCAAACTATAGCCTGTTTGTTTTGATAATTTTGTAGCAATTGCCTTATCTCTAGCCATTTGAGTTCCTGATTGGTTATAATGCCAGAAAATAATATTTCCTGATGAGTGATATGCAACTGTATTTTTGAATGAATGTTTATTTGTGAAATCATATAAAGCTTTAGCTTCTGGTTCACTTAGAGCCTTTGTACCTTTATAGTTATCAGGGCCAGGCTTTGACTTATTACCAGAAATTGTATTCCACCCAGCTGGATATTGACGATTTAAATCTACGCCACGTACATTTGCCTTCCAAGCTTTAAAATTCTTGCTACCATTATTTAATTTAATGGCCTGATTTGGATTCTTTGCACTGCTCGCACCTTTTTGTACAAGCATTACACCATCAGGATTAACCATTGGTACAAAATAAATAGACGTTTGGGATAATGTTTTCCTTACATCAAAACCAGATATTTTTGTATTTTTTTCATACGCACTAGCGTATTGATCAAGCATTTCCATTATGACATTTGTCGTCATGTGCTCACGTGCATGATGCGAACCGTTTATACTAATTTCAGATTTACCAGTCCCTAACTTAATCGCATATAAATTTCTACCATCTACAGATTTACCAATTGTTTCAACTTTAGTAAATCCAGGGTACCAAGCATTCAGCTCCTGTAAATCCGCTGTCAACTCGTCATATGAGTAGTCACCATTTGGGTCAACGTAGTTATAAGTTTTTAACGAAATATCTGCTTTAGGGATTAGCCCCTTAAGCCCTCCAACTTTAACGACATAATAAGATGAATAAGCTGAATCAATTACTATTTTTTGTTTAGCAGGTATACTAACCATCGTTGGTTTCGGATCCCGTGGGAAAACGATTTTTGTATTTCGTACTGCAACACCCGCCGTAATTTTAACAGGCTGCGTCACAATACTGATTACAGGCAATGTCTCATTTGGTAAAGGGGTTGTTTTATTTTTATCAATATAAGCAGTTTGATTAGAATATTGGATCATTAAATACTGATTCTTCTCACCTGTTTTACTAAAAACCGTATTTGCTTTAACTGTTCCCCTATTCACTAATTTACCATTTTCATTTAATAATAGAGGTGTATCGCTAGTTACCTTAAAAACTTTCGCCGTTGGGTAGATTTCCCATGGCGTTGCATTTCGGACCGCACTTTTCAAAATAGTCCCAGCATTCCCATTATAAGTAACATAGTAAAGGTCATTCTCCTCTTTATCTACTTTTAACTTAACGTTTGCTGGTATTGTTATAGTAGTTGTTGTTACGTTTGTTGCTGCACCAGTCTTTCCTCCGGTTGTTTCACCTGTTGTTCCTCCAGTTGTTCCCCCGGTTGCTTCACCTGTTGTTCCTCCGGTTGCTCCTCCAGTTGCTTCACCTGTTGTTCCTCCGGTTGCTTCACCTGTTGTTCCTCCGGTTGCTCCTCCAGTTGTTGCTCCAGTTGTTGTTCCTCCGGTTGCTCCTCCAGTTGTTCCTCCAGTTGTTGCTCCGCCGGTCGTTCCTCCAGTTGCTTCACCTGTTGTTCCTCCGGNTCCTCCAGTTGCTTCACCTGTTGTTCCTCCGGTTGCTTCACCTGTTGTTCCTCCGGTTGCTCCTCCAGTTGTTGCTCCGCCGGTTGTTCCTCCAGTTGTTGCTCCAGTTGTTGCTCCGCCGGTCGTTCCTCCAGTTGTTGCTCCGCCGGTCGTTCCTCCAGTTGTTGCTCCAGTTGTTGCTCCGCCGGTCGTTCCTCCAGTTGTTGCTCCAGTTGTTGCTCCGCCGGTCGTTCCTCCAGTTGTTGCTCCAGTTGTTGCTCCGCCGGTCGTTCCTCCAGTTGTTGCTCCGCCGGTCGTTCCTCCAGTTGTTGCTCCGCCGGTCGTTCCTCCAGTTTCATTATTCTGAATCGTCAAATCTGTAGGTTTTAGCGTTACAACCCATTTTTCTGAATTTGCATTTGTTGTTGATTCTGCAAATACATCTTTAAACATACTAAACATAAGTACTAAAACAACTAAACTAATAAAACCTTTTTTCAAACCCTTCACCTCTCTAATTAATCAAAAACAATTGTGTATATGTAAGTAATTGTTTTTATATAATAATCTCATAACAGACGAAAAGCTCCCTATTTAGGGAGCTTATTTTAATTGTCTAATATATTATTAGTTTATAATATTAGCATTTTCATTGCATATTAAAATTGTATTACACACCTGTCTATTCCTGTTACGTTTTTTACTTTAAAATAGGTATGTTTTTATAGATTTTAGTTGAAACTATGAGGATTTTACAATATAAATACGATTTTTTTTTGAATTTATTTGATTCGATGCTTTTTATTTGCCATTCCCGGATTTTAATTGCGATTTAAACTTTTTATTTGCGTTCCCGGATTTTAATTGCGGTTCACACTTTTTATTTGCGATTCCTGAATTTTAATTGCGTTTCACACTTTTTATTTGCGATTCCTGAATTTTAATTGCGATTTGCACTTTTTATTTGCGCTCCTGGAATTTAATTGCGTTTCACACTTTTATTTGCTGTTTCCGAGTTACCAACTTTCATTTTTTCCCTTTTCGGCTATGTGTATCGTATTTGTTTAGGGTATAATTACCAATAAGAATGTTTCGAGTAAGGAGGCATCGAATGCTTCAGCGTGATTTAAGTAAAGATATTATTTATGAACTTTCATATTCACTTTTTTCAAAGCTTTCTCCTCAAAATACGAGGGACGCAGAGCTTGTTGAAACTGGCCTGCAGTTGTATAGGCTAGGTCAAGTATACAATGTATCGGTTCGCGAAGGTCGCCTAGTCGGGGTTGTCGAAGAGGGCGACCAAATTCATTTACCAATTCTACATATTGAAAACCATGATCAAAATGGATGTGATTGCTACGAAGCTCCTCCATGCCAACATCAAATTGCACTACTTTGCTATGCTGCCGCTTCATTTTCTTTAGTCGGAGATATTATGAGGAAGTTTAAACAGTCTTCTTTAAAAAGTATCCCGAATATCATGACCGGTCGCCAACTGCTGGATCAAATGAATATGTTTGAACAGGATCAACCTAAAGAGACAGTGGCGTTGTTTGAGCAAAAGTATAAGGAGTACATAGAACAGCAAAGGACGTCATTTTACCAAGATGTTTATTTTGTTTATCCATTATATGAACGGTTTTATCATGGATTATTGAACCAACAACCACGTCAAGAAAAGGAAAAGCTACAATATCAGTTACTTGCGTCAATTTTTACAATGAATAAAATGGTCGGACAAATAGAAATTCAAAGTACAGTTTACGACAATGCTCATTTACCACGTGAAATGACAATGCTAGAAAATCAAATTGACGCAGTTAGTAGGCAATTACATAATTTAACTGGAGGTTCTGTTTCTACTCAGTACGAAGAGGTTCTTCGTGAGCAGTTGCAATCTCTTTTATTAGAAAGAAACCTTTGTTTAGTTCCTCGATATAACTCTTTTCGTCATGTATATAAAGAGCTATTAAATAGTCCAAAGATTTTATATAAGGATTTAGAAACTTTATCAAAGGTTGAGGACAATTATTATGCAGATTTAGGAAAAGCTCATCTATACTTTTTATTAAAAGAAGATGAATCAATGCTGTCCATTATAAAGCAATACAGCAATAATGAACGTACTCTCTATTGCTTTACTTACTGGATTGAAAGTCTTCGAAAAAACAATGAAACAGATCGACTAACATTGTTTTTGCCATTATATTACGAGATGCTTTTACACTTTTTAAAAAATGGCGATGATGAATATGCAAAAACTACTTTTGCGAAACATTTCCTTACTAATTATGAGTACAATAGTTTTTACACTAATGAAACGGCTGGGTTAGAAGTAGTTTATCAAGCATTACTACCATATAGTGTGATGCAGTACACTGATTATTTAATGCATAATCGTGAATACAAACGATGGGCTGAGCTACAAATGCACTTATATTCTTACAATCCTGATTACATTGATAAACATGACCTTCAGGAAGTACATAAGTACTCACCTCAATCAGTATTGCCTATTTACCATCACTTGGTTCTTTATTACATTGAGTTAAAAGGTCGAGCAAACTATAAAATAGCTGTACGATATTTAAAAAAACTAAGAACAAATTATAAAAAATTAAAGCGTATGAATGAGTGGGATGACTATATTCAGTATGTTGAATCTCAATTTATTCGTTTACGTGCACTTCAAGAGGAATTAAAGAAAGGAAAATTAGTCAATGAAGCGACTAGCAAATCTTAGTATTGCCGTAAAATGGGTCGAGCGAAAAGGCTTACTCATTTATGGAATGCAAAGTCACGGTGTCATTTTACCGGTAACCGCATGGAAGCATCTAGTGTTTCAATGGCATGAACCTTCATATTATGGGACATTATTGCAGCCGACCCGAGTCGGTCAGATTGAAGGAATTCTTTTAACTCCCATCGAAGCACTTACTTTTTTTAGAGAACATCAAGAAAACTCACTAGTAGAGATTACTTATTTAGATGAAGCAAACGAGTTTCATTCGGTCATCTCACGTTTATACGATGATTTTAACGAAGGCCACGTTTCGCCAAGTTTTGCTCATTATCAGAATGGCGAAGAGCTATGGAAAATTGATGGATTTGAACAATTAGAACCAACTTTACAGGAATTGGTTTCTTCTACAATTAAACAGCAGTTTGAAATCGAAACATTACAGTCTAAACGTTGGGATATTGCTAGGGGCTTGTATCACAATCCAAGTTATATAAAACAGCAACTCACACATAGTATTGATGAAGATGATTGGCATGTGAAAATCGGTTTAAGAGACGATGATGTTCCATTTTCAATTCGATTAGTACTTGAAGAGCCATTGAGTGAACATGATGACTGGAATTTACGTACATATTTAATTGATGAACGAAAAACGATAAAACCTTATGAATATAACGGACATGAATCATTACATAAAAAGCATTCATCTTATGCTGAGTATTTAGATCGAACGTTCCAAGGAGTAGGCTTATTAGCACCAAACTTAATCGATGATCATAAGCCAAAAGAAGTTTTAAGTGAACAAGAAGCTTGGACTTTTTTAACAGAGGATAGTGAAAAAGTACTTTCCGCAAATATTCAGGTTCTTTTACCAAGCTGGTGGCAAGCTTTAAAACAAAATAAGATGACTTTAAAAGCAAGCGTAAAAGGTAAACCTGCTGGAAATTCATTTTTCAATATGGAAACATTGGTTGACTTCAACTGGCGAATTTCTACAAATGGGATGGAGCTTTCAGAACAACAATTCCAGCAATTCGTTGAAAATCAAAGACGCTTAATTCAATTTAACGGTCAATGGATTGCACTTGACCCTGCTTTTATTGCACGTATGAAGAAAATGATGGCAAAGGCTGAAAAACAGGGACTTAGATTTCACGAAGTTCTTCAACATGAGCTACTACAGGGGACTGAAAAACCTGAGGACGATCACTCACCTTTTGCCGAAGTTGAAATCGAAGTAGATGATGTATTCCGAGAACTAACTAAACGATTAACATCCATTTCAGAAGTTCCTGAGCTTAATGTTCCTCATGGTCTGCAAGCAACTTTACGTGCATATCAACAAAAAGGATTCGAATGGCTAGTTCATTTGAAAAATATGGGATTTGGTGCATTACTTGCTGACGATATGGGGCTTGGTAAAACAATTCAATCGATCTCTTATTTAGCTTATCGTAAAGAAAACGAAGAAAAACAAGGGGCATCATTGATTGTCTGCCCTACTTCTGTTATCAACAACTGGAAACGTGAAATTGAATTATTTTATCCTGATTTAACTGTTCATGTTCACTATGGAGGAAATCGATTAAAAGGTGAAGATTTATTTTCAGTAATCAGAGATGTTGATATTGTCATTACTTCCTATGCTTTAAGCGTTTTAGATTATGAGGACCTTACGCAATATATTTGGAAAAGTATCATTCTTGATGAAGCTCAAAATATAAAAAATCCAACAACAAAGCAGTCTCGTGCAGTTCGTGGGTTAAAAGCTGAGCATCGCATTGCTCTTACCGGTACCCCAATGGAAAACCGCTTAACGGAGCTTTGGACAATATTTGATTTTATAAATAGAGGATATCTTGGATCGCTAAACCGTTTCGCTAGCAATTATGTAAACCCTATTGAAAAGGACCGAGATGAAGAAAAGATAAATGCTGTTCATCGTTTAATTTCGCCTTTCTTACTAAGACGGACAAAGCAAGACGAAGATGTTGCTTTAAATCTTCCACCGAAACAAGAACAAAAGATGCTCTGTCCTTTATCGGTTGAACAAGCGGCATTATACGAACAAGTTGTTCAAGACAGCTTAAAACAAATCGATACATTAACTGGTATCGAACGTCGTGGCCGTATTTTATGGATGCTAAATAAATTAAAACAAATCTGTGATCACCCTTCTTTATTCTTAAAGGAATCACAGCTTGTTGAATTCGAAGAGAGATCAAGCAAAGTTGAACGACTATTCGAATTAATAGACCCAATCCTTGAACAAAGCGAAAGCTGTCTAATCTTTACTCAATATGTGAGAATGGGCGATATGCTTAAAGAGGCAATCCAAGCAAAATTTGGTGAAGAAGTATTATTCTTAAACGGTAGTGTTCCTAAAACTGCCCGTGATAATATGATTTCTCGCTTTCAAAACGGCGATGTAAAAGTGTTTATTCTGTCACTCAAAGCTGGCGGAACAGGACTAAACTTAACAGCAGCAAATCACGTAATGCACTTTGACCGTTGGTGGAACCCAGCTGTTGAAAATCAAGCGACTGACCGTGCATACCGAATCGGACAAACAAAATTCGTTCAAGTCCATAAATTTGTAACGATTGGGACACTAGAAGAAAAAATTGATGAAATGCTACAACGGAAACAATCACTTAACGATACAATCATAACGAGCGAACAATGGATTACAGAATTGTCTATGGATGAGCTTGTTGATTTGTTAGGAGTTTAATATGCAAGGCAAATGGGATTATTGTATTTAAGATAATCCCATTTTCTTTTAAATGGAGGTTGTAATATGGGCACAAAAAATGGAATGAACGTAATTGTCAAAAACCATGATAGAAATTGGAATAACTTATTTCAAGAAGAAGCAAATCGTATTCGTAAAATCCTAAAAGATGAGCTTATTGAAATTCATCATATTGGTAGTACATCAGTTCCAAATTTAAAAGCTAAACCGATTATCGATATGTTGCCTGTCGTTAAAAACATAGAAAACATAGACAAGTATAACAGTCAATTGGCTGAGATTGGTTATGAGGGGCTTGGTGAGTTCGGTCTAACAGGTAGAAGATACTACCGAAAAGGTGGAGAAAATCGTACCCATCAAATGCATATGTATCAGTTTGATAATGAAAAAGAAATTGAGCGCCATTTAGCAGTTCCTGCTTATTTATGGGCACATGAGGATGAGATGAAAGCTTATGGGGAACTAAAAGCACAACTAGCTGAAAAATTTTCAAATGATATTTATGGATACATGGATGGAAAAGATGCTTTTGTGAAGGAAATAGAGCGAAAAGCTATAGAGTGGAGAAAAACGAATAAAGCTCACTACACATTTAATCATGATAACTAATTGGGCATTTAAATTCTCTAGACTAGTGTATGAACCACTTTTTTTACATAATTATACGGGCACAACCTTTTAATTGCAGATTCAGCTTCTTTGTTTGCAGCTCATCCATCTCACTGGTAGCTTTACAATATTCAATAATAAAAAAATCCTATTTTTTTCAAATAGGATTTTTTCTAATTTAATTCGATTTATTTAAGTGCAAATGTAAGTTCAGCTTCACAAGCGATTTGTCCGTCTACAGTTGCTACTGCCTTACCTTTACCGATTGGTCCACGCATTTTCACTAGTTCAACCTCTAGTCTTAGCTGGTCGCCTGGTACTACTTGTCTTTTAAAACGGCAATTATCGATACCAGCAAATAATGCTAGCTTTCCTTTGTTTTGTTCTAAGCTTAAAGCTGCTACTCCACCAACTTGTGCTAGGGCTTCTACAATTAGTACTCCCGGCATTACAGGATAATCAGGGAAATGACCATTAAAAAACTCTTCGTTAGCTGTAACATTTTTAATACCAATCGCACGTTTACCTTCTTCATGCTCAATGATACGATCTACTAATAAAAATGGGTAACGATGAGGAAGAATTTCTTTAATTGCTTTAATATCTAACATTTTATGTAGTCCTCCAATTGAAAAGATTCTATATGTTAATAAAAAAGAAGCAAGTCTTAAGACCAGCTTCTATGCGTTATAAATATAATACTATCTTATTTTGCAAGTTAACGCAAACCAATAATGAACTGTCTATTTTATCTCCCATCGCTCGATGATATATTCATTTGGGAGTTTTTATATTATCAATTTATACTTCAGCCATTTGAGGTCACCCCGATTAAGGGATTTATTTATTCTAGTAGCCTATAGATTTTATAATCTAAAATTAGTATCTATTTTATTTATGGAAAATTTAAAAAAATCAGATATTTTGTAAAGTATTTGACAGATTTAGGCGAAAGAATTTCTTAAGATTAAGTTACTAAACGAAAGCGTTAACGCTCTTAGGCTAGTAATGTATAGCGGCCATTTTGTTTCTCGATAATTCCTTTTTCACATAATTCATTCATTACATAGGACACGCTTACACGTGAAGAACCAACTACATAAGCAAGTTCCTGATGAGTGAATGGAATCGTAATTGTTATCCCCTTAGGTGTTTCCTTACCATATGAGGATGCTAATTGGCGCAACATAGTTAGAACCCGCTCACCTATATCTGAAAAACTCATTAACTTCGTTTGAAGTAATAAAGCTGATTGTTTGTTGCTCAATGATCTTAGTACTTTTTGAATAAGCATCGGGTCTCTCATAACAATATCATGAAATGCTGGTTTGGGTATTCGAAGGACTCGTGCACTTGATGAAGTAGATGCGTTGTAACCATATACTTCTTCTGCCCATACGTTTGATTCTCCAATAATATTACCAGGTCCAACGATATATAAATGGCGTTCAGACCCATTAGGCGATAACAAATAAATTCGAATTCGCCCTTCAAGGACGAGATACACAAAAGGATGTTTCTCATCTTGTTGAATTAATACATTTTCACGCGAAAATGAAAGTTCTTTACCTATTTCAAGAAAAGGAATTGCTGCCCATTCACCTTGTTCAAACCATAAGGACTGATGATTCATATGTCACCTCATATTAATTAAATATCAAAAATGAAAACGCTACCAAATTAGTGGAAGGATGATTTAAAATGATAAACCCATTTATAGAAAAACGTTCTCTTTTTCCGACCTTATCTGAAACAATTCATTTATCAAGTTGTTCCCAAAGTGCAATCTCATCACCGGTGAAGGCAAGTATTCAATCTTACCTAACAAGCTGGACCGAAAAAGGTATGGACTGGGAAGGATGGATGGACAAAGTCTATGAAGCAAAAGTTGCTTTTGCTACTTTAATAAATGCTTCTCCAGATGAGATTGCGGTGCTATCTAGTGTATCGGATGCCGCTTCTTCATTTGCAGCCTCGTTAGATTTTACTGGAAGTCGAAATAAAGTTGTTACTACGGATATTGATTTTCCTTGCATTGGTCATGTTTGGTTATCACAAGTACCACGCGGCGCAAACGTCACGTTTTTAAAAGAAAACAGTCATCAAATTCAAATCGACCAATACGAAGAAACAGTGGATTCAAGCACACTTGTAACTTCTGTTCCACATGTTTCTTATTATAATGGCTTTATTCAGGATATCAAAGCTATATCAAACATTACCAAAGCGAATGGATCACTACTATTTGTCGATGCCTATCAATCTGCCGGAAGTGTTCCAATCGATGTAAAGGAAATGGGAGTCGATGCACTCGCAACAGGTGCACAAAAGTTTTTACTTGGTATACCTGGGATTAGCTTTTTATATGTAAGAAAAGAATTAGCAGAGTCTCTACACCCCCCAACGACTGGTTGGTTTAGTCGAGTAAATCCATTTGCATTTGATCAGCATCTTCTTGATTATGCAGAAGGGACAAGGAGATTTGATACTGGAACTCCTATGATGATCAACGCTTATGCAGCTGAAGCAGGTATTTCTTTATTAAATCAAATTGGTGTTCCTGCCATTCAGGAGTATCTATCTCACTTATCAACTGTTGCAATTGAAACCGCTCATTCACGCGGTTTGACCGTTGTTAGCCCAACAGATTTATCTATAAAAGGTAGTAACACTGCTATTCGAGTGGAACAAGCTACAGCCGTTGAGCGTTACTTGAAAACGAAAAAAATAATTGTCTCTGCTCGAAATGACGTCTTACGTGTAGCTCCTCATTTTTACAATACAGAAGACGAAGTTGTACGTGCAATTGAGGAAATTGCTTATGCAATTATTAAAATCTAACAAAAAATTGTATTTCCAAAAAGTAATTATGGTAATTGTCGGAACAATCTTGGTCGCACTTACCTATTACTTTTTCCAAGTACCAAACGGAATTGTGGCTCCTGGACTAGGTGGTATTTGTATGATGCTAGTTAAATTAATACCTATTCCACTAGGGCTCCTATATTTTCTATTAAATATTCCACTATTTTTAATTGGATACCGAGCAGTCGGTGTACCATTTGCACTGTTAAGTTTACTCGGTATGTTTAGTTTATCACTCTTCTTAACGTTATTTACCTCAATACCAGGACCGCACCTACCTTTAATAGGGTGCCTCCTTAGTGGTATTTTGTCAGGAGTCGGGATTGGGATCGTGATATTAGCAGGTGGTACAACTGGAGGGCTTGATATAGCAAGTGTAGTAATCAATAGAAAATTCTCGAATTTTTCTATTGGTAAAACGATGATGGTTATAAACGGAATTGTCCTTTTGTGTTCTTTAATCGGAGAAGGATTACAGCGAACTTTCCTTACGTTTTTTAGTATGCTGATTGCCGGGAAAAGTGTTGATTGGACGTTATCTTATCGTAAACAATTCAAGAAAGGTGGCGAAACAGTATGAAGGAAAATAAAACAGTAATTGAACGAGAAGGAGGACTAAGTCGTTCACTTACGAGTAAACAGCTGACCATGATTGGAATTGGTGGAGCAATTGGCACCGGTTTATTTATGGGAAGTGGTATTGCAATCGGATACGCTGGACCTGGGGTTATTCTAAGTTATATTATTGCTGCATTTATAGCAGTCATTATGATGTTTAGTTTATCTGAAATGGCTGTTGTGCATCCAACTGCCGGGTCATTCGGTACTTATGCAGAGATGTATTTAAACCCTTGGGCAGGTTTCCTAATCCGCTATACGTATTGGGCGGCACAAGTAATCGCAATTGGTGGAGAAGCTGTCGCAGTTGGACTATATATGCAGTATTGGTTTCCTAGTATTCCTGTTTGGTTATGGACACTTGGTTTTGGTATAGCTTTAGTTCTTGTGAACAGTAGGTCTGTTGCTAACTTTGGCCAAATCGAGTATTGGTTTGCAATGATTAAAGTCGTGGCTATTGTACTGTTCATAGTTTTTGGTGTTTCGCTCCTATTCGGAATTGGGCATTCGCATTCTGTAGGATTTCATCATTATACCGATCAGCACGGATTCCTACCTAATGGATTTAAAGGAGTTTGGATGGCAGTGCTTATGGCAATCTTTAGTTTTTATGGTGTAGAGATTGTCGCAGTTACAGCTGGGGAATCTAAAGATCCAAAAAAAGCAATTCCTAAAGCAATGAAGAGCATGGTTCTACGTTTGTTTTTATTCTATATTCTATCGTTAGGAATCATCGTTGCCGTTATACCTTGGATGCAAGCAGGTGCCCATGAAGTATCAGGGTCACCGTTTGTCAAAGTCTTCGAGAGTTCAGGTGTGAGATATGCGGCTGGCATTATGAATTTTGTTATCTTAACAGCTGCACTATCTAGTATGAATACTAATTTATACTTAACATCACGTATGTTATTCTCCTTATCTCGTGGAGATTATGCCCCAAAATCATTCGGTCAATTATCAAAAAATGGTACGCCTGTAACGGCAATTTTCATTTCAAGTGCAGGAGTATTAATCGCAACTGTATTGTCTATGTACTACCCAGATACATTTAATAAATTATTTGGTATTTCAATCTTTGGTGGAATTTTAGTATGGCTTATGATTTTAATTAGTCATCTTCGCTTTAGAAAAACCGTTCACCTTCATTATAAAGAGCCATTACCAGTTAAAGCACCGCTCTTTCCATTTCTTCAATGGATCGGAATACTTCTTCTTAGTGGTATATTAATTACAATGGCATTTTCACCAGATTGGAATTCAGCATGGAAAATTGGTGTACCGTGGGTCATTTTAGTAACAATTGGCTATTGGATCCAGAAAAATCGCAAATCGATTTCACATAAACATAATACAAATAATAAATCAGCGCTTTAATTATTAAGTTCAAACTAGATTATTAGATAAATTCACTAATGTTCTTTAAACTAATTATAATGAATTTCACTTGAGTCAAGGTTCTCAAATCCAAATAAAGAGACAGATATAAAATAGGTAATCGCCTTTTATATCTGTCTCTTTTTTATTCCATCATTTATTGATTTTTCAACCTCTACGGTTTTAATAGACTCAGCTTTAGGTAGGGTATACATTAGTTCGGTTTTCATTGCATAATATGGCTGACTTAAAAATTTTCTTAATAAGTACAACATAAATGCTGTCATCCTTACTACAGATCAATTAGCTCTCCCCTTTTACACTTCTTATATTACATACAAAATTTTTAGATAGATTTTTTTGGACTTTTGTTGAAGTTTCCCTAACTTCCCGTATAATCACTGCCATCATATACCAAAATAATTGTAATTAGTTATTGTAAGTGGGGTGCTGATATTGAAGGTGTTTTGGGTATTTCTATGTTTATTTATACTAGAGATGTGCTTATTGGAAGGGATTGACTTATATAATGGTGATCAATTTCCTCATCTACTAACGAATATAAAACTTAGCAAAACAGAACTAGTAGGTGAGGATTATGTATTAATTTTCTTTTTTACTGTACCATTCGGCGTTGCCAAAGTCGTCCTATCGTATATGAAAAAACTAAAAAAGAAACGAAATCAAGAACAAAATCAAAATACTTCTAATTAAAACGAAAGAGAATGCAGTTAGAGTTTCTATGCTGCATTCTCTTTTGTTTTTGCTTTCTTTTGGATCATTGCAATGATCAACAGAACCGCAGGAATAATGATTTGTAAAGGTATGTGTAAATAGTAAGGAACAATGTCAAATCCTTCTTTATAATGCTCTAAATAGTCAGGTGCCATCCAGACGGAACAAATTAAGATAATTACTGCAATTGGATAAGTAAGTGTATCTGATTTTTTTACTTTAAATAAATCTGCCGCTCCAACAATCGCACAAAAGAAAAAAATCGTTATCTTAATAAATCCTCCAACAGCAATAACAATGACAACGACTGAATCCAGTCTTTGAATAAAATCAGCAATGTTGATGTAACTAATTGCCGTTAAGATAGGATAAGTAGCTCTCACCACCGTGTTTGCACCTAAAACACAAATATTAAGCATTGTTACTAATGTTAAAACCAGACCCGCAAAAATTAATCCAGGAATACCGACCTTCCATGCATATTCTGGTTTCTTTAAATAAGGTAAAATCATTGTAAATACAATCATTTCGCCAAATGGAAATGTAACGGTCAAAGGGTATGCTTCTTTTATTACTTTTTTCCAGCCTGTCTCTAATACGGGTCTTAAATTATCAGTCTTTATTAGCCCTGCAATTACTTCAAAACCAATTATTGATACCATTATGAAGATGATTACGATAAACAAAAACTCACATACTCTACCGAAACTTTCAAAGCCTTTAAAGATTGCATACATACATAAGAACATAAATAAAATACCGATTGAAATAAGTGAGGACGCATTGTAAAGTGTAATCACTAGTAATTCTTCAAAGTCTCTAAGAACCCTTGCTCCAATATAAATAAAATAGAGTATATAAACCATTGCTAGTATTTTGCCAGCAAACTTCCCTAAAATAGATTGAACATATCTCGTTAATGGTAGCTCGGGATACAGATCAAATAATTTAATGTAAACACAAAACAGTAAGCATCCAGTAACCAGAGCTATTAAAACACTAATCCAAGCATCCTGCATTGCACCAGATGCAAGTCCTACTAATGTAGAGCTCCCCATTTCAAATAAATATATAATACTAAAGAATTGGTAGGCACCAATTGATAATTTTCGATTCATTAGCATTCCCTTCTTTTCTAAAATGGATAAGCTTTTTTTCTCATACCTACATTATTTATTTGGACATCAACATCAATTTTCACTTTAGCTTTTTGAAATTGTTCATCCCAATTTTTCTCATATTTTTTAAAAGCCTTTGGATCTGATAAATGTAGTTTATCGCCAAACCCAAAAATATCTGCCCCATATCCTTGTGCTTTCTTAATTCCTTCATCTATAGTTTTCTTGATCGCTTTCTCACTCAATACTTCATATTTTTTTAGCGTGTTTGCTTTATCAAAATTGTCATTGCAAAGTACTTCATCAATAATGGCGATCGATTTTACCTTTATGTGAATTATCGGTGTTTTATTTTTCATTTTAATCTTCGTGTCCGTTTTCACACGTGTGAGCTCCATCGAATCATATTCTTTTTTGCTGCATTTTATTTGTATATTTGTTTCTTTTATTGCATTATCAACTATTTGTACCGATTTGGCCGGTGAGCCGTCTAACCAGCCCACTAGCTTTCCTTTTTTAAAAACGCCTAACCCCTCAATCTTGTTATAGGATGATTTCACACTTGAAAAATTATCAAGTGTTTCAGAAGTCTTCGTTGCATGTTCTAAAACTGCACCATTAATAACTGGTTCTCTACCAGTACTTGAAAGGGCTGATATTACTTGGCGCATTTGTATTTCTTGATTTTCTCCTAAAAGAGATGACGTATTTTTAATTTTTCCCACGATTGACTTAGCCGGTAATTTATCAAGTGCTGGTAAATTATTCATTACTCGATAAACACTGTCGTTTCTTGCAACAATGACTGGAATATTAACACGTATTTTGGAATCCCTCTCAAACACGTCAAATATATAGTTCAACGTTTTTTCCTTTGCTAAGTTTTCACCAATGACAACGAGTGCTACATGAGAATATATATTTGATCGAGAAACACTTTTTGTAATATTTCGAGCCGCTTCCGAAATCGTTCTACCTTTTTCTTCTAGGGAAATAACTGGTGTACCTATTGAACCGGTAACGCTAGCAATTGCACTCGGATTTATGATTTGAAGAACCATATTGTATTGATTATCTTTAGGTATATAATCAACACCCATAGCTACCACGATTGATACACTGTTTAGTTCTTTATAATTAGAACAACTCACCAAAAGTAAACTTGTCATTAGAATTAAGATCATACATTTTCTTTTCATACTTATTCTCCAGATCTTTGTTCTTTAACGGTTTTTGTGTTTCCTTGACTAGGTACAACTAAAATAGTATCTTTTTGACTTTTTATACGGAATGGTCCAAATGGTGCAAAATATGGTTCTCCAAAAGATCGTAAGCTACACATATGTAATAATATAATTAAACCACCAATTAACATTCCAAATAAACCAATATAAGCCGCTGCCAATAATAATATGAACCTAAGAATCCTAGCGGCAATTGACATATTATAATAAGGGATCGTAAAGCTAGCAATCGCAGTAATTGATACGATGATAACCATTGATGCAGATACAAATCCTGCCTGTACAGCTGCTTGCCCCAAGATTAAGGCTCCAACAATTGAAAGTGCCTGCCCAACCGCTCTTGGCATTCGAATTCCGGCTTCACGTAATACTTCAAAAATTAGCTCCATACCAAGAGCTTCAACAATCGCTGGCAAAGGTACACCTTCACGCTGGGCAGCTAAACTTACTAATAAAACGGTAGGAACTACAGCCTGATGAAATGAAGTAATTGCAATGAAAATTCCAGGTGCAAATAAGGCTGTCCAAAACGACATATAACGCAGCAATCTTAAAAAAGTTCCAATATATGAGCTTTGATAATAATCCTCTGGAGATTGAAAAAACTGCGTAAATGTAGCTGGTAAAATTAAGACAAATGGTGTACCAGCTACAAAAATTGCAACACGTCCTTCCAGTAAATTACCTACTACAGCATCAGGTCTCTCTGAATTAATCATTGTAGGAAAAATGGTCTTTTGGTCGTTTTGAATATAGTTTTCAATATAGCTGGATTCTAAGATTTCATCTGCATTAATAGCCTCTAAACGATGTTTTACTTCCCTTAATAACTCTTCATCTACAACTCCTTTTATATACATTATTTCTACATCAGTTCTCGTTACTTCGCCTATTTTCATTGACTCAATCCGCAACGCTGGGTGTTGAATTCTATTACGAATTAGAGAAGTATTTGTACGTAAGCTTTCTGTGAAGCTATCCTTTGGTCCTCTGATTACAGTTTGCGTTGAAGGCTCTGAAATACTTCTAGATTGCACCATTTTTGTACATGCAACTAAGAAGTTACTGTCATGATCTAAAAGAACAACGGTGTCTCCAATCAGTAATGCTGATAGGAGATTTGTATAGCTTGATTGTGATTTTAAACTTGAAACGGCGATTACGCTTTTTAAGCCATTCTCTAAATCCGTTAATGACAGCGTTGTTTCTTTTTCTGCATTAATTTTAACGATTTTATTTATGATTCCATCATTCACTAGTTTCTCGTTTGAAATTCCGTCAATATGAATGACTGCAAAAGAATACTGCATACCTTCCCCAAGTGTTTCATGACGAATCACAAGGTCAGAGCTATCTCCAAAATCATCTTTTATTCTTTTTATATTCTCTAAAATGTCCTTACTTAAAGAACGAGATATATTATTTTGAAATGGAATTTTTTTATTTGTAGCTGCACTATTGGTTTCTTTGTAGTTAAACACTTTTTTCCACCGCCCCATAATCATGGCTTATTATTCTTATACTTTTTCCAAAATATTTCATTTAATGTATTGTTTTCTAAGTGGTTTATTTTGCACACAAAAAAAGGCTGTCTCATAGAGACATCCCATTTCACTTATATTATAAGAATCGTTTATTTGCCCCTATATGGTGCCCGATCTTCGCGGTGGCGTTTCTTATCCTCACAACTTAGAGACGAAATCCTAAGAATGAGTCACAGAATTTTCGTTCATACGAGTCTAATTATTTATTAATAAGCTGTGGGATTGGATTCACTGGCTTTCGACCGATTGAGTAATAGTGGATGTTCTTCTTTTGCATTTTAGTTAATTCAAAACAATTACGTCCATCAATTACTAACGGAACCTTCATTAGCTTCTCATACAATTGGAGGTCAGTTTCTACGATTTCTCTCCATTCAGTCAAAATAAATGCGGCCTCTTTCTTATGAATAGCATCCTTCACATTAACTGAATAATTTATGGAATCTCCAAATACTTTTCTTAATTCAGGTAAGGCATATGGATCATATACTGTAATTTTAGTACCTTCTCTTATGAACTGATTAATTAAATCGATAGATGGTGCATGTCGAATATCATTTGTATTTGGTTTAAAGCTTGCTCCTAGAATTGCAATTTCTATATTGTTTAAATTTCCAAAAAGGGATTTTGCTAATTCTGATAGTTTTATTTTCTGTTGATTATTAATTGTAATAACGGATTTTAATAGTTTTAGGTCTACACCTACTAACTCAGCTTCTTTTACTAAAGCAGTCGTATCTTTTGGGAAACAAGACCCTCCAAATCCAATACCGGCTTTTAAAAACTTTGAACCGATTCTATGATCTAGCCCAATACCATGAGCAACATGATCAACATCAGCATTTAATTTTTCACAGATCATGGCAATTTCGTTAATAAACTTATTTTAGTAGCTAAAAAAGCATTAGATGCATACTTAATCAATTCCGCACTTCTTGCATCTGTTGTATAAATAGGCGTATTAAATGGTTTATATAATTCCTTTATTAAGTCCGTTGCATTTTGACTTTCGGAACCAATGACAATTCGATCGCCATTAAATAAATCGTATAGCGCAGAACCTTCCCTTAAAAATTCAGGATTGGATACTATTTCAATCGTTAAATGCGGAGGGGCATTTTCCAACATGATCTTCTTAACTGCCTCATTCGTTCCAACTGGAACAGTACTTTTAATGACAATTATTAGATTTTTTTTAGCATGAATTGCGATCTCTTTCGCAACAGCTTTCAAATATTGCAAATTGGCTGTTCCATCTGGAAGTTCTGGTGTGCCGACCGCAATGAATATGATATCTGCCTGGCTATATGCTGCTTTGAAGTTTGTTGTAAACTCAATTTTGTTAAAGGAACTATTTTCTAATAAGGATTCTTTCAAACCCGGTTCAAAAATAGGGCAAATTCCTTTTTGTAGTAATTCAATTTTTTCAGCATCAATGTCAACACATGTTACATTGTAACCAACTGTAGCAAATGAAACTCCTGTAGTAAGACCAACATATCCCGTACCAGCAACAACTATATGTGTCATGGTTCATCCCCATCCTATCCAATTAATCAGTAAAGATAAAAAACTCTTTCTCAATGCTTAAAGTGAAGAATAATTTAAGTTTTAAAATTTACTATTTAATTGCAAATTCAGTTTTGATTTCTATAGGTCTACTTTTAAGTAATAATAAAATCTCTACTTTCTTGAAGTTCGATCATCATTTGCACCGGTTAAATTAAAACTCTACCCATCAATCCTTTTCCGATTTTTTTAAGATTAAATCTGAAATTAAGCTAGTAGAGCTATTTCACATAATTTTTAAATTGGCAGAGTTTTAAGTATTAAATCATATGTACCGGTTACCTAGATCATCCTCGTTTTACAATTACTTAATTTAAACTTTAAATGAAGCCTTTTAAACTTTGATACTTTCCTTTTCTCTATTCAGACTTTGACTACCTTCTTGTTCATCTTAACTTTACAAAACCTAAACACTTTTCTAACAAAGATAACTGCTACTAATAAATTCCAAACAAAAAAATCCCAAGCTCTATGCTTGAGATTTCAGTGTGTAGTCAAGCTACAAAGCTTGAGATTTTTATTTTAAATAGCGACTTGGAATCTTATCAATGTTTTCTAACATAATTCCAGTACCTTCTGCAACACATTGCATAGGATCTTCAGCAATGAAAACAGGTACTTTTAATTCTTCAGCAAGTAAAATATCTATTCCATGAAGTAATGCTCCGCCACCAGTTAGAATAACTCCACGATCAATAATATCAGCTGATAATTCAGGTGGTGTACGTTCTAATACTGTTTTTGCAGCTTGTACGATTAAGTAAACTGGTTCACTTAATGCTCTTTGAATTTCATCAGATTGTACAGTAATTGTACGAGGTAATCCAGTTACCATATCACGGCCACGGATATCGATTGATTCATTTCTTGCACCAGGGAAAACAGTACCTACTTCAATTTTAATTTGCTCTGCAGTACGCTCTCCAATTAGCAGTTTGTATTCACGCTTGATATAGTTTAGAATCTCCATATCAAACTTGTCCCCTGCCATTTTAATTGAAGAGGCGGTGACGATATCTCCCATCGATAAAACAGCGACATCGGTTGTCCCACCGCCAATATCAATTACCATGTTACCACTTGGTTGGAATATATCCATTCCAGCACCGATTGCAGCAACCTTTGGCTCTTCTTCAAGATAAACTTGTTTACCGCCGCTCTTTTCAGCAGCTTCACGAATTGCTTTTTGTTCAACAGATGTGATGTTTGTTGGACAACAAATCAAAATACGCGGCTTTGACATGAATCCCTTTACATCTAATTTATTTATAAAATGACGTAGCATTGCCTCAGTAATATCAAAGTCAGCAATTACACCGTCCTTAAGTGGACGAATTGCTACGATATTACCAGGTGTACGACCTACCATGCGGCTTGCTTCTTCCCCTACTGCTAATACTTTACCGCTACTACGCTCTATTGCAACTACAGAAGGTTCGTTTAATACGATTCCCTTACCTTTAACATGTATTAAGACATTGGCTGTACCAAGATCTATTCCGATATCCTTAGAAAACATTCCTTTTGGCTCCTCCTTATTCACTATACTCATGAGCAGTTCCCCGAATACGTTCCATACCAAAATATAATTTTACCATAAAGAACTACTTTTAGTAATTAATATTTGTGAACAGGAGGTTAAATATTTTTAATTTTGTTTTCAAGGCTCAGAAACCCTATTTAGTTACTTTCTCAACGTCTTCTTTTTGATACTTTTGTTTTGTAGCCTCTCCACCGCGTAAGTGACGAATTGATTTGTGATAATCCAAAATTTCTTTTACTTCATTTGCCAAATCTGGATTGATTTCCGGTAAGCGTTCTGTTAAGTCTTTGTGTACTGTACTTTTTGACACGCCAAACTCCTTAGCAATTACGCGTACTGTTTTCTTCGTCTCCACGATATATTTCCCAATCTTGATCGTTCTCTCTTTGATGTAATCGTGCACACTACTCTCCTCCTCTAAATGGATGTGAGAAGCGTGAAATGAGACTCGTTTTGACTGACTAAGCTGCTCTTTTTCCTGCTCTGACTGACCTGCTGAGGTACATTTATTTTGACTAGGTAGAAAATCCACGATTCCTCACCTCAAACACCTCTTTGATGGGTTTATAACATTGTATTAGCAAAGGTGTCTAACTATGCACAATTATCAGAAAAAAACAAGTGCCCAACACATATGGGGTATGATTCCCACGTGTTAGGCACTTTGTGAATTGCTTAATTATTATTGTTGAATTTTATTTCCACCTGAATAAGTATTAGAAGAACCTTCTTCTTTGTCATCTGATACATTACCAGAAGTATTCATTGTATTAGAATCTTTTGTTTCGCTTTTTGTATTTTCAGAACTAATAATTGATGAAACATCTTGTCCTTGGTATTTCTCTGGATTAATTGCTACACCATCTTTACGTAATTCATAATGAACATGAATGCCATTTTCTTTACCAATTAAACCTGTTCCAGCTACACCAAGAACTTGTCCTTGTGAAACTTTTGTTCCTGGTTCAACACTTACAGATTTTAAGCTTTGGTAATATGAAACTAATCCGTTACCACTTTCTACTACAACTACATATCCTAGCTCAGCATCTTTTTGAGCCTTTGTAACAGTACCACTAAGAGCTGCTGTTACATCAAATTCTTTTCCACTTTTATCAACTAAATCCATACCAGTGTTGATCGTGAAAGTATTATTATCCATTTGAATTAATGATGCTTGTTGCTCATCTTTTGAAGCAGTGTCATCATAATAATGACTTTTAACTTGAACTGTTGCATCCTTTGAAACTGGGTAAGTTAATTTTTCTTCTGGCTTTGAAGCTGGAATTGCTTCAGGCTCTCTCGTATCAACTGTAGTTCCAGTTTTTGTTGGAGTTGGAGCATTACTGTATTGATACCATAACGCACCTGTCAAAATTACTGCCGCACTCACTAAATAAATTGCTGGTACTACCCAACGCTTTCTTAACATTTTAATAACCTTTTGAGAAGTTTTTTTGTTTTGTTCCTCTCTCATCCTTATCACCTCTGCAATCATTGTCAACAGATTTCTGGAATTATATACGCAATTTAGAAAATTTTAGTTCGACAAAATTCTTATTTTTCCACACAATTTCAAACTAATTCACATTAATCCACAAAATACTAGAAAAATATTAACAAATGAAAGCGATTTATCCACAATTCCACAGAGTTTATACACAATATTTGTGGATAAGTTAATAAGTCTCATTATGAAGTTTATAAAATATTTTTCTTGCATTTTTCTTTTTTACAAAATATAATCACACTACAAGCTTGTACGATGTAATAAAAACTTAAACTTAAAAAATTATTTCAGTCATTATATATTTTTTGCGATGATGAAGAAGAGTAGATTATATGAAAGTTTCAGAGAGCTGACGGTTGGTGCAAGTCAGTACGGACATATTTTTGAATGGGCTTCTGAGCACCCAAACCGAACCATTTATTTATGCAGTAGGCTTTGGCGGACGTCTCACCGATAAAAGAGACAGGTATTCAAACTAGTGTTTCGATACTGCTTTTTGTCACAAGGTAGTTCAATTCATTTGTTTTGATACTGCAAAGTGAGTCTAAACGGTTTTAGGCTAATTAAGGTGGCACCACGGGAGTCCTCGTCCTTTTTATAAGGCGGGGACTCTTTTTTTGTACCCAAAAATAAGGAGAGAAAAAATAAAATGATATTTACTAAGAAAAAATTCGTATCAATTACTTTATTACTCACATTGGCACTAGCAGGCTGTGGACAACAATCAAATCAGACAGCTTCGAAGTCAAACGATCACACGCTACATTTAATGGATACTTCAGATATTGTAAGTCTTGATAGTTCACTAGCTTTAGATGGACCATCATTAAACGCACTTAATAGTGTAATGGAAGGTCTTTATATGCCAAATGAAAAAGGAGAATACGTTCCTGCGGCTGCTTTATCACATAAAGTTAGTACGGATGGTAAGGTTTATACATTTACTTTAAGAGATGCTAAATATTCAAATGGAGACCCAGTAACGGCAAAAGATTTTGTTTTTGCAATGAAACGAGCAGTTGATCCAAATACTAAAGCTCAGTTTGCATACGATTTATATGATATTGAGAATGCAAAAGAAATTAACCAAGGAAAGTTATCTGTGGATAAACTCGGGGTAACTGCACTAGACGATAAAACATTACAAATTAAACTTGAACGCCCTATTCCATATTTCATTCAACTAACTAGTTTACCAATGTTCTTCCCGTTAAATGAAAAATTCGTTAAGGAGCAAGGTAGCAAATATGGTTTAGAAGCAAATACAACTTTATATAATGGTCCTTACGTTGTAAGTAAATGGAATCATGAAGCTGGATTTACAATGACAAAAAATCCACAATACTATGATAAAAAGAATGTCCAAGTAAATAAAATTGACGTTAAAATCATGAAAGAAACAACAACTGCAGTTAATCTCTATGAAACTGGCGAACTTGACCAAGCAATTATTGATTCTAATGTTATCGATCGTTATAAAGGGAATAAAGAATTAAACAAATTAGCTATGCCAATTGTCTCTTACATCAGCTTTAATCAAAAAAATCCACTTTTAGCAAATCTAAAAGTGCGTAAGGCAATCGCAAACGGCTTTAATAAAGAGGACATTAGTACAACACTATTAAACGATGGTTCGATTCCTACTGATCGAATTATTCCTAAAGGTTTAGTAAAAAACACTAAAGGTGTGGACTTTGTTAGCTCAACATCTCATCCTTCTACAGTAAGTTTAGAAAAGGCTAAATCACTTTTTAAAGAAGCTTTAACTGAGAGTGGTAAATCAAATGCGACAATTTCACTACTAGTAAGTGATAATAATACATCGCGTAAAATCGGTGAATATTTAAAATCACAATTAGAAACAAATTTAAAAGGTCTAACAGTTAATATTGTCGTACAACCAGCACAACAAAAATTCGAATTACGCCAGCAAGGAAACTATGATCTCTCTCTAGATACATGGGGTGCAGATTATCCAGATCCAACGACTTATTTAGAGCTATTTACATCTAAATCAGCTTTAAATGTATTAAATTATAAAAACGCTCAATATGACGAATTTGTACAAAAGGCAAACACAATCAGCTTACAAAACGAATCAGAACGTACTCAGCTCCTTCATAATGCTGAAGACCTTTTACTAGATGATGCTGCGATTGCTCCCGTTTACCAAGCTGGATATGTGTACTTACAAAAATCAAATGTAAAAAACATAAAAGTACGTCCATTTGTTGGATACTTTTATTATAAATATGCTCAAAAGCAATAAGAGTCGAGAAAAGAAGTAGAATTGTAGAGTAATCTTAAGGAACGTAAGAAACTGACTTTCTTAACTGAATTTGAACCTGAGTGATTTAAATTACGCTAGAATCTCTGTAATTAAGCTCCTTGGCTTCCCAAAATAAATAACTCTATTAATCAAAAAACACTCTAAACGGACGAATCCTAGTTCGTTTTAGAGTGTTTTTTAAGTTACTTTCTTCTTTTCATAAAAAAAAAACGATCTAAGCGATTATACAAAAAAACAGACCTCTATGTGGTCTGCCTTTTGTCTTTCCGAATGAAAATTTCTTAAAGCTTCTTCAATACATCATAATCCTTCTTACTAAGCTTCTTTATGTCGATACCCTTATAATAATACTTAACGATCTCATCGTATGTTTTTCCTTGCTTAGCAAGCTCATTTGCTCCGTATTGACTCATACCTACTCCATGGCCAAAACCTTTTGTTGTAATGATGATTTCATTACCTGTACGCTCCCACGAAAAATCTGTTGAACGCAGGTTTAGTTTCTCTCTGATTTCTTTGCCTGAGAGAGTTTTTTTACCAAACGCCACTTGTTCTACACGTTTACCTTGTGTTCTCGACGTGACTTTCCCTATGTCTGCCTTATTAATTTTTACATTAAGTTTCTTTTCGAAATCACTTATTGTAAATGATTTTTTTGATATATAGTTTGGAGCAACGGAATCCCAAGGACTCGGTACACTCTTCAAATATGGTACACTATTTTTCCAATATTCTTCGGAGTTTTCAGTGTATCCATTGCTTGTGGAGAAGAATGAAGCAGTTATAGGTTGTCCATTGTATGTTAATATTTGTCCTTCAGTGGCTTTTACAGCTTTTTCAATTTTGGCTATACTTTTATCGTATTCAGCGCCATATCTTTTCTTGAGGTCGTCGCGATCCTGAAAGACTTGAAAATTAACTGAATCATCGACAATTCCACCTTCTTGAAGTGGTTTTCCTTCTTTCAATCGTTTGATGATAAATGTTCTTGCACTTAAACTTTGTGCTTTTAGTGCTTCTGTTTCAAATTTTGCTGGCATTTCTGATGCGACTACTCCTAATACGTATTCCTCAATTGGTAGCTTTTCAACTTTTTGTGTTTTTGTTCTAAAGACTTCAATACTTAGATTGTCATTTTTGTTCGCTGCTGCGACTTGGTTTGCTTTTTTCTGTAGCTGATCAACCAATCTACCATCTGTATGGCTATGAAATGGTAGAACAAGCAATGTAGGGATAATAATAACGACTGAGCAAGTAGTTAATCCTGCAGTGATTAATGTTTTAAATGACTTCATATTTTCCTCCTATCCATTTCAAAACAACTTTAAATGACAATTTTCAACTAATTGCCCTTTCTAAAGATAATTTATGTATATGGACAAGCATTTAGAACAAATATAGATTGATTTCAAATTAGTTTCTTTTAACAAATAGTATTATTTTTTTATTATTTTTAGAATATTTTATAAGGTTTCTGTCTATAACTGATAGTAGAAAGTTGCATGAAAATGCAAAAATGCCCGACTCTATGTGGGGTAACACAAAGTGCCAGGCATTAGAATTAGTTTTTAGTTTACGCTTGTAAATCTTTTAGTGTTTCTTCCTCTACAGCTGTGCTTGGTTCGTTTACACGTTCAATGTCCGCTCCAAGTGCAGCAAGCTTTTCATGGAAATTTACATAACCACGATCTAAATGTTTTAATTCAGTAACACGAGTATATCCATCAACAACTAGACCAGCAAGGATAAGTGATGCAGCAGCACGTAAATCCGTAGCAGCTACTTCTGCTCCTTGAAGATCATTTGGTCCATGAATAATAGTTGATCGACCTTCAATTTTAATATTTGCATTCATGCGACGGAATTCTTCCACGTGCATAAAACGATTTTCGAAGACTGTTTCAGTAATCATGCCTGTTCCATTAGCTTTTAATAGAAGTGCCATCATTTGTGATTGCATATCTGTTGGGAAGCCTGGGTGAGGCATTGTTTTGATGTCTACAGGTTTTAAATTGTCTGTACCAATTACACGAAGTCCTTCTTCCTCTTCGATAATTGTTACGCCCATTTCACGCATTTTCGCTACAACTGAGCTTAAGTGCTCTGGAACTGCATTTTCAATTAATACATTACCATTCGTAATCGCTGCTGCTACCATAAACGTTCCAGCTTCAATACGGTCAGGAATAATGTGATGAGTTGTACCAAATAATGTTGGTACACCTTCAATTCGAATAGTGCCTGTTCCAGCACCACGAACTTTACCACCCATTGCATTAATGAAGTTTGCTAAGTCAACAATTTCAGGTTCTTTCGCAGCATTTTCAAGAATTGTTGTTCCTTCTGCAAGTGCTGCTGCAGACATAATATTTTCTGTTGCTCCTACGCTTGGGAAATCTAAATAGATTTTTGCCCCTTTTAAACGACCGTTTGATTTTGCCTCTACAAAACCATTACCAACCGTAATTTGAGCTCCCATTGCTTCAAATCCTTTTAAGTGTTGTTCAATTGGTCTAGATCCAATCGCACATCCACCTGGCAACGCTACACGTGCATGACCATTTCTTGCTAAAAGTGGCCCCATTACAAGAATAGATGCTCGCATTTTACGAACATATTCAAATGGTGCTTCAACATGTAAATCCTTTGAAGCATCAACTGTTACTGTATTATTTTTGAACCCAACCTCTGTATTTAAATTACGAAGAACTTCGTTAATCGTGTAAACGTCAGATAGAGTTGGTACGTCATGAATTATATTTTTTCCTTCACTAGCTAGTAGCGCTGCAGCAAGAACTGGTAAGACAGCATTTTTTGCACCCTCTACACGAACTGTGCCTTGAAGCTGTTTCCCGCCACGGACAATGATTTTATCCAAACTTTTCCCCTCCGTGTCCTAAAATAGATCTATCAATATTCTACTGTTATAATCGGTGTGCCAATAATAATTGTCGTTGATTTATCAACATTGTTTTCACGTATTGCAATTTGTAAATTAATTTTTTTGCCATTTGCAACCAGAGCGTCATTCCACTGTTCAGTATATGCTGAAACAGAGACGAATGCCCCTTCTTTTATTTCTTCAATTTTTGTTGCTTTAAAAGTCCCCAAAAAATCATTTTTTATACCCTGCAAAACACCTTCAAGTTTACCACCCATTGTCCCCTTTATACAAGTAAAAAAAGTAGGTTCTTTACTAAAAATATTTTCCAGTGAGTTCTTAATAAGTTTATTTGTTTCTTTTTCAGCCTGCTGGTCCCATTTAGTCCCACTAAGTTCATAAATTACATAGCTACTGTTATTGCCAGTAGATGTAACAACGATTCTTTCTGTGACCAAATTATGGTTAAATGTACCAATTATTTTATTACCATTATTAGATTTCGTCCACTTAAATTTTTTAAAATCCGCTTTATATTTACCGACTATTTTGGACACCGAAGTATTCATTTTAGCTTCTCTTGCGTATAAATTCCAACTTGTAACCGAAATGTCTTTTTTATTTAATACGTCTGCAAAACGGTTCAATTGACCTATACCTGTGTCTGCCATACCGATTTTACCCCAATTATAAAATAATGCAGAAGCAAAAGTAATTGTAATTAAAAATATGTACACAGTCTTTTTCATAAATAATCCCCTCTCTTACTTCCATTTTTCACAGGTAGAGAGGGGTTTATACGATACATCGTAACATACTTTTTGACAAATTATTTCAATAAATATGTAATGTTTTTTGTATATTGTAGATAGTCTAAGAAAAAACTACTTACAGCAGAGGAAATTGTAATCGTCAATAGCACCATAAAAAGTCGAATTTGGGCGACATGACCTTTTTTCATAATACTCTCCCACTTAATTGCGGTTAAAGCCCACCAAGTTAAAATAATGAAAAATAAATGGACAATTATTGCTAATAACGCTTCTGTCCCAACTAAAGCTTCCATTTTTCACGTCCTCTTTTCGATCGATTTTTATAGAAAAACTTTCAGATTGCTGTTCTTAAGTGCATGCAATTTCAAACAGTCTGAAAACCAAATAGTATACTTTCTCTACAAATTAAAAAGTGTAGGAATCATCCTACACTTTTAATTTAAATATATTTTACGCCATAAAGAAGTCTTTCACAATGTCTAGCTTATGAAATACATCTAATGCTAAAGACGGTTTAATACCTAATAGAATTGTTATGACAGCACAAACCAATACAACGAATATATGTGTCTTAGGAAGTACAATTTTACGCTCTTCACCACTTCTAAAGAAAATATTTTGAAGGATGCCGAAATAGTAAAAATAAGATACTACTGTAGTTAAAAGTAGAATTCCACCTAATACATAATATCCTTTAACTTGGACAAAGGCTCCCAAGAAAATATTTAACTTTCCTATAAACCCTGCCGTTAATGGAATACCCGCTAGCGATAAAACAAATATTGTCATTGTAATCGCTAAAAATGGATTCGTTTTAATTAGTCCTGCAAATGATGATAATGAATCAGATCCCCTTTGTTGTTGTACATTATAGACAATTGTTAAAATACCGATTGTCATGAATGTATAAGCTAATAAATAGAACCAGATCCCCTCAAACATGAATGGTGAAATACTTACAAATGCAACTAGAACATAACCTCCGTGTGCAATCCCTGAGTATGCAAGTATGCGCTTTAGACTGTTTTGTTTTAAAGCAATTGTATTACCTATAATCATCGATAACGCAGCCAATGTTGCAACAACTGGTTGCATTACTTCAAATACAGATTTTTGTTCCTTCAACAATAATGCACCAGTGAAAATTGCTAAGAAGATGCGAAGTACGATAATAAACCCACCTGTTTTTGAAACTGTTGCTAAGAATGCTGTTACAGGTGTTGGAGCACCTTCATATACATCTGGAGCCCACATATGGAACGGAACAGATGCTAGTTTAAATGATAATCCAACAAATACTAGTACAAATGCTAGGATCATTAGAAACCCATTACTGCTTGGTATTCCTTGTTGAAGTGCCAAATTCATTTCAGTAATGTTTGTTGTACCTGTTAAGCCATAAGTATAGCTTAATCCGAATAGTGTGATTGCAGTTGAAATACCGCCGTTAATTACATACTTAAGTGCTGCCTCAGAAGAGCCCTCTCTTCTCTTTTGAATTCCAACTAGAATATAAGATGAAATCGAAAGTAGCTCTAATCCAACAAATAAGGTAATTAAATCGCTACTTGAAGCCATATACATTGTTCCAATTAACGCCGTAATAAACAATGTGTAGTATTCTGAGCGTTCTGCGATTGATTTATCTCCTAGTGCAAGTAATAAAACTAAGATTGCTCCAATTAATAAAATCAGTTTAAATAAAAACCCAAACGAATCAAATTTAAACGATCCCGCTAATAGACTTATTGGTTTATGTGAGTGAAGTGTGATTAACCATACAAGCGATCCAACTACACTTAACAAGCCAATCCAACCGACTATTTTACGACTCGCATTTTTAGGTAATAAGAGTTCAAGAGTTAATAGAAGAAGCGCAGCAACTACTAGAATGATCTCAGGACCCATTGTTCCCCATTGAAATTCAGATAATGCTTTCCAAGTCATCTTCTATACACCTCTAATCCCTTGAATGATAAAATCCACTGATGACACAATCATATCATTTACGAAAGCTGGGTATACACCAAGCAGAACAATCGCAAATACTAAAATAACTGAAGCGATTGCTTCGCGTTTTGATAAATCAGTGAATGATGAAATAAATTCACTACTTTTACCGAAGCTTAATTGTAAAATCGCTCTTAAAATATAAGCTGCAGTTAAGATGATTCCTAACGTACCGACAGTTGCAATTGCTTTATGAGATTGGAAAAGGCCAACAAATGATAACCATTCCCCTACGAACCCTGATAGACCTGGTAAACCTAATGATGCCATACCGCCAAAAAGTAGTAAGCCGGCTAGTCTTGGAGTTGATTTTGAAAGACCAGAAATACGGTCAAAGCTAGTAGTATCACCTCGGTTTTCTAACATTCCAACTATTAAAAATAGAAGTGCTGCAATTAAACCGTGAGATACTGATTGTAAAATCGCTCCTTGAATTCCAGCGCTATTCATTGCTGCTAATCCAATAATAACAATTCCCATGTGGGAGAAACTTGAATATGCCAATACAGAACGTAACTCTTTTTGAATTAAAGCAATATAAGCTCCGTAAAGTAAATTAATTACACCGATAATCGCAAGAGCTACCGACATTTTTTCAAATTGCTCTGGGAAAATACCTAAAGCAAAACGAATTAAACCGTAAGTTCCAATTTTTAATAGGATACCAGCATGAATGATCACTACAGCAGGATTTGCTTGTGTATGAACATTCACCATCCATCGATGGAACGGGAATAATGGTAGTTTGATTGCAAATGCAATTAATAAACAAATTAATAGAGCCATTTTTAAATGCTCTGAAATTGGACTAACTGTTTGTTGTCCCGCTGGAATGATGTTAGCTAAAACTTCATAATTTGTTGTGCCTGTGCGAGCAAATAGGACAGCAATAACAAATAATAAGAATGCAGATCCTAACCCGTTATAAATTAAGAATTGGTATCCAGCACGTTCACTATCAAAGCGGCCCCATTTACCAATTAAGAAGAACATTGGAATTAGTGTTAATTCAAAGAATAAGAAGAATAACACTAAGTTCTGAGCTGCAAATACACCGAACATACCTACTTGTAAAATAAATAATAGTTGATAGAAGCCTTTTGAACCTTTATTAATAGAGTAACCTGCTATTACAGCAATCAATGAGATAATACCAGTAAGTAAAATCATCACTAATGATAGACCGTCTACTCCAAGTTCAAACTTAACTTGAAACAATCTAGTTGATCCAGCGAAAAATTTTCCAAATGAAAACCAATCATATGAAATATTCCAATCTTTTAAACTAGAATGATTCTGACCTGCTATATAAGCTAGTATAGTAACCGCAAATGATAAAACCGAAGTCAATAATGCCCAAAGCTTATAAGAATTCTTTGGAGCAAAAGAAACTAGTAATAATCCCAATAAAGGTGAGAAAACAACCCATAATAAGAAATGAGACATCATAAGTTGTACCCCCCTGTCACAACGATTGCTAATAAGATTAGCGCAAGACCAAGTAATGTAATAAATCCATAAGTTTGGACTTGGCCACTTTGAAGCCTTGAACCAATTCCACCGATAGTACTTACAATTCCTTTTACTAGAACTGCAAGCCCTTCAATGACAAAACGCTCAATTGCAAACATTACATGCCCGATTGCAAACATACCTTTTACGATTGAACCGTTATATATTTCGTCAATATAGTATTTATTAAGAAGAATTTCATAGAATAATCCATTTTCTTCTTGTTTAGTTTGTTTCACTTTTCTGCCATACATATTGTAAGCAAGCGTAATTCCAGCTAAAGAAACAAGTGTTGCTACGATCATAATCCAAACCGGCTCATGACTATGCTCAGCAATTGTAAATGGAGCTCCGTCTAATAAAAAATCATTTAAGTGACGACCAAAGAATGGTGAATTAATATAACCTGCAAAGATAGCAAGGATCCCTAATAATGACATTGGAAGAACCATTGACATCGGTGACTCGTGCGCACCTTTTGTCTTTTCTTCTCCAGTGAAAACCAAGAAAAATAATCGGAACATATAGAATGAAGTAAAGAATGCCGCAGTTAAAGCAACTACGAATAAAACGTAATTTCCGTTTTCCCAAGTTGCAGCTAAAATCTCATCTTTACTAAAGAAACCAGATAGTAATGGTACACCTGTAATAGCTAATGTACCAATTAAGAATAGTGTAGATGTCCATTTCATTTTCTGACGTAATCCACCCATTTTAAAGATGTCTTGAGTGTGTACGGCATGAATAACACTACCTGCAGCTAAGAATAACAATGCTTTAAAAAATGCATGAGTAGTTAAGTGGAAAATACTTGCTGTATAACCACCTACACCTAATGAAAGCATCATATAGCCCAATTGACTGACCGTAGAGTATGCTAGTACTCGTTTAATATCTCTTTGCACAAGACCAATACTTGCTGCAAAGATCGCAGTAAATCCTCCGACAATCGCAACTACAGTTAAAGCAGTTCCACTTGCAATAAAGATTGGATAAGTCGTTGCTACTAAGTAAACACCGGCTGCTACCATTGTTGCTGCGTGAATTAATGCTGAAACAGGTGTTGGACCTTCCATCGCATCAGGAAGCCATGTGTGAAGTGGGAACTGACCTGATTTACCCATTGCTCCTACGAAAATCAAGATCGCAATAAGAGTTAACATACCGGTACTCACATGTCCACCTTGGATTACATTGAAAATTTGATCGAAATCAAAGCTCTTTGTTTTCCAAAATAAAAGTACCATCCCGATAAATAAACCAACGTCCCCTATTCTAGTCATAATGAACGCTTTTTTAGCCGCTGCTTTTGCTTCCTCTTTATAAAAGTAGAAACCAACAAGTAAAAATGAACCTAAACCTACTAACTCCCAGAATACATAAAGTTGTAGAATGCTAGGTGAAATGACAAGTGCTAACATCGCAAATGTAAATAAGCCTAAATATGCGAAGAACACTGTAATTCGGTCATCCTCTTCCATATATGCTGTTGAATAAATATGTACTAATGTACTAACGAACGTAACGATTACTAGCATTAACGAATTTAGTGCATTTACTACATATCCAACGTGAATATCGATATTTCCAATTGTTAACCAAGTGTATAATTTCTGCACTGTATCCCCTTGTAGACGGTCAAATAAGACGAACAAGGAGATGATGAATGAGATTCCTGTTAAAGTTGCTCCTAAAATCCCACTACCTTTCTTTCCTCTTGTACCAGCTAATATTAGGATTAGAAAGGAAATTAGCGGAAGTACCGGAACAAGCCAAGCATACTGCATCATCAAATTCCACCTCCTATTTATCTTTTCAATGAATCAGCTTCATCAATATTGACTGTCTGACGATGACGATACCATGCAATTAAAATTGCCACGCCCACTGCAGCTTCAGCAGCTGCAACTGAAATCGTAAATAATGAAAAAATTTGTCCTGTTAACGACGGTGCTACACCAAGTTTACTAAATGCCACTAAATTAATATTTGCGGCATTTAACATTAACTCAATACAAATTAAAACGATTACTGTGTTTCGTTTTGTTAATGCACCATATAATCCGATACAAAATAAAATTAGCGCTAAAAGAAGATAAGCATTAATTGGAACTGAACTCATTCCTTCGTACCCTCCTCTTTTGAATCATCTGATTTTGCTAATATGATCGCACCTACTAAAGCAATTAGTAATAATACGGACATTACTTCAAATGGCACGATATGATTTGTAAATAATTGTAATCCGATATTCTTCGTATTATTTGTTGCTAAATCAACATCTGGTGCATCAATTGAAAGTCCATTTACACCTAAAAACATAACGACTCCAAATGCAACAATACCGATAAATGCAGCAATGTTTCTCCAATTTCTTTTTGGCTTTTCACTTTCAATATCATGTTTCGTTAACATGATTCCAAAAATCATTAAGATTGTTACTGCACCGGAATAAATAAGAATTTGAACAACAGCTACGAATTCAGCTGATAGTAGGACATAAATCCCTGCAATACTAATGAATGTTAAAACAAGTGAAAGCATCATATGCATAACTTTCGTTGAGTTTAACATCATTACGCCACCTAAAATGGCTGATAAAGAAAGAAGAAAGAAAGCAACTACAAAACCACTCATGCTTTATTCTCCTTTCGAATGTTTTGATCATTTTCATCAAGCCATTGAAGGTCTTTAAATAATTCATCACGTGAATATTCAGCAAGTTCAAAGTTATTAGTCATAATAATCGCTTCTGTTGGACAAACTTCTGTACATAAATCACATAAAATACAAATCTCGAAATTAATATCATATGTGTCGATAATTTTTCCTTTTTTCGTAGGATCAGGATGTTTTTTCCCAGTTAATGTAATACAGTCTGTTGGACAGATTGCTGAACACTGATTACAAACAATACATTTTTCTGGATAAAACTTTTGAATTCCACGAAAACGATCTGGTAACGGAATCGGCTGATTTGGATAATCATACGTCACTTTCTCGCGCGTTAAATTTTGAAGAGTATATTTTAAACCTTTTACTAACCCAATCATGACTCACACCCCTTTAGATTGGTCTATTTGTTTAGAAGAACAAGCTTTTTACTAATGCAGTTATTAAAATATTAGCTAATGAAACTGGTAACAATACTTTCCAACCGAACTCCATTAATTGATCAGCACGTAAACGTGGGAATGTTACACGGAACCAAATTAATAAATATAAAATTACACTAAATTTTAAAGAGAACCAAACAGCTCCAGGAATAAAGTCTAGACCCGCAATTGGTTTCCATCCGCCTAAAAATAGAATCGTAATTAACGAACACATTGCAAAAAAGTAAACATACTCTGAAAGCATAAAGAATGCCCAACGGAATCCTGAAAACTCTGTATGATAACCTGCTACTAGTTCTGACTCAGCCTCAGGTAAGTCAAAAGGTGTACGGTTTAATTCTGCTACGGCTGCGATTAAGAAAACGATAAAAGCAATCGGCTGAGTTACAATGAACCATACATTCCCTTGTGCATTAACAATATCATTTAAATTTAAGCTTCCAGTTAATAAAATAACACCTAATACGCTCATTACTAACGGAATTTCGTATGAAATCATCTGTGCTGCAGCACGCATACCACCAATAAGTGAGTACTTGTTATTTGAAGCCCACCCCGCTGTAACAACACCAACTGTTGTTAATCCTGAAACAGCAATATAGTAAAGTAATCCAACACCAATATCAGCAAACTGTAAGTTATCTGTAAAAGGTAGAGTTGCTAATACCATAAACGCTGGTGCAAATGCAATGATCGGTGCAAGTATAAATAATGGTTTATCTGCCGCTTTTGGAATTGTATCTTCTTTTAAAAGTAGTTTTAATACGTCAGCAACAGTTTGAAGTAAACCATAACGTCCACCAACTTGGTTAGGTCCAATACGACCTTGCATGAAACCCATTACTTTACGTTCTGATAGGATTCCAAACGTAACGAAACCTAAAACTACAAATAGAAAAATAACGCCTAAGCCTAAATAGATGAGAAAATTAATCCAAGACGGTGTACTTTGTAGAAGATTTTCTATCATTATCCGTCTACCTCCCCAAGTACAATATCAATACCACCTAAAATAGTAATTAAGTTCGCGATGTTTTCGCCTTTTAATAACTTTGGAAGAATTTGCAGGTTATAAAACGATGGTCGTCTAAATTTCAAACGATACGGCTCTTTTTTTCCATCACTTGCAATATAGCAACCGATTTCTCCACGTGGTGACTCGATTCTAACGTATCCTTCACCTTTAGGAGCTTTGATGATTTTAGGAACTTTTGCTAAAATATCACCTTCAGCAGGGAATTGTTCAACAGCTTGTTCTAAAATCTTTAATGACTCTTCAATTTCTAGCATTCTGCACATATAACGATCCCATGCATCGCCAACTGTCCCTACTGGTACATCAAAATCAAAGCGATCGTAAATAGAATAAGGAGCATCTTTTCGTAGATCATATTTAACACCAGTACAACGAAGATTTGCACCACTTAATGAAAAATTAATTGCATCTTCTTGTGAATATGCACCAATACCTTTTACACGATTAATAAAGATTTCATTACCAGAAACTAAATCGTGATATCCTTTTAATTGCTCTCTCATATAAGGAATAAATTCTTTTACTTTTTCAATCCAACCTTCAGGAGCATCCCACTTAACCCCACCTACACGCATGTAGTTAAAAGTCAACCTCGCTCCACAAAGCTCATTTAATAGATTGATAATCATTTCACGCTCACGGAAAGCATAAAGGAATGGACTCACTGCTCCAATATCTAGAAGGTTTGTACCCCACCAAACTAAGTGACTAGCAACGCGCCCTAATTCCATTGAAATAACGCGTAAATACTCCGCGCGTTCTGGAACTTTAATATCCATCATTGTTTCAACAGCATGGCAGATAACATAGTTATTGGTCATTGCTGATAGATAATCCATACGATCTGTATATGGAATAATCTGTGTATATTGAAGATTTTCAGCGATTTTCTCTGTACCACGGTGTAGATAACCGATGACAGGTGTCGCCTCTTTAATGATCTCTCCATCAATCTTTAACACAAGACGAAATACACCGTGTGTACTTGGATGCTGAGGTCCGACATTTAATAGCATTTCTTCCGTACGAATCATGGCTTATCCTACACCCCCTCGTCAAATTGAACGTAATCTTTTCTTAGTGGATAGCCAACCCAATTATCTGGCAGTAATATACGCTCTAACTTTGGATGTCCTTCAAACTGAATTCCAAGTAAGTCGTAAGTCTCACGCTCTGGCCAGTTTGCACCTTCCCAAATTGGAGTAATACTATCAACTATAGGTTGTTCACGGTCTGCTCTTACTTTTAAAGCGATTCCATGTTTACGTTTATATGAATATATGTAAGAGTAAACTTCCATGTACTCTACAAAATCAGTTCCATGTAATCCAGATAAATAAGTAAATTGTAGCTGTTCATTATTCTTTAAGAACTGTGCTACCTTAAAATAAGCATCTCTTTTAATTGTAAAAGTTGGATCATGTTTAGATAGCGTATTAATAATTGCTTCCTCAAAAACTTCCGCTCCAAACTCTTTTTCAATTAATGCCTTTACCTCATCTAATAATGGTTGGTTATGAGAAGCTTTCACTTCTTCAATTGGAGCCTCTTTACCACCATCTGTTTTACCTTTCGCTTTTGCTGCTGCTGCTGCTTTTGCCTTCGCAACTGCAATGGCCTTCGCTTTTGCTTTTGCCGCTTCATCGTCCGATCCAGCAGTTGCAGTGTCTTCTCCACCTGCTGCTTTTTGTTTCGCCAATGCCGCTGCCTTTGCTTTTGCTGCCGCTACTGCTTTTGCCTTTGCTGCTGCAAGTGCTTTCGCTTTTTCATCATCTGCACCATCTGCCGGAGCTTCTCCACCCTCTGATGCTTTTTGCTTCGCTAATGCCGCTGCCTTTGCTTTTGCTGCCGCTACTGCTTTTGCCTTCGCCGCTGCTAAGGCCTTTGCCTTATCATCGTCTGAAGTCACCTCTGGCTCTTCTGCTTCAGCCTGTTCGCCCGCTTCCGCTGCTTTTTGTTTCGCAATTGCTGCTGCCTTTGCTTTTGCTGCCGCTACAGCTTTTGCCTTCGCCGCTGCTAAGGCCTTTGCTTTATCATCATCAGAAGTCGGCTCTGGCTCTTCTGCTTCAGCTTGTTCGCTAGCTTCAGCAGCTTTTTGTTTTGCGATTGCTGCCGCCTTTGCCTTCGCTGCTGCTACTGCTTTTGCTTTAGCCAGTGCAAGTGCTTTCGCTTTTTCATCTTCTGAAGCTGGTTCCTCTTGTTTAACTTCATTTTCAACAGTTGGTTCCTCAACTACAGGAACTTCTTCTTTTTGAACTTCAGTATTTTTTGCAGCTTCCTTTTCAGCCTTCAACTGTTCCATCTTACGTCGAGCTGCTTCTTTTGCCTTCTCGGCTGCTTCTTTCTTTAACTGTTCTTTTGACTTATCTTCACTCACTTATTCGTCACCTGCTTTCCAGTTTTAGCTTCGTAACGAATCTTCTCTTTCAATTTGTTAATTCCATAAATTAATGCTGCTGGATTCGGAGGACATCCAGGGATATACACATCTACAGGAACGATCTGGTCCACTCCTTTAACAACTGCATACGAGTTAACATATGGTCCACCAGCAGTTGCACATGAGCCCATCGCAATTACCCATTTTGGTTCAGGCATTTGATCATATAAGCGTTTAACAATCGGCGCCATCTTTTTCGTAACAGTTCCAGAAACAATCATACAGTCAGATTGACGAGGAGAAGTACGGAAAAATGATCCAAATCGGTCTAAGTCATAATGAGATGAACCTACACCCATCATTTCAATTGCACAACAAGCTAACCCGAATGTTAATGGCCATAACGAGTTACTTCTTGCCCATGCCTTCACTTCTTCCAAAGTCGTGAAAAAAATATTCTTTTGGAGTTCTTCCATTTCAGCAACAGAAATTCCATCTAACTTCATAACCATTTCAACACCTTCTTCTTCCAAGCATAAATAAGTCCAAGTAGTAGCATAAGAATAAAAATAATCATCTCTACAAAAGCAAAAAGGCCTAATTGATCATATGCAACCGCCCACGGATATAAGAAAACAGTTTCAACATCGAAAATAACGAATAATAGTGCAAAAATGTAATATCCAGCGTGGAAACGAACCTTCGCATCATGAAATGGTTCAATACCACTTTCATAGGTCGTTGCTTTTGCTTCAGTTGGTACATTCGGTCTTAAAATTTTACCTATTACCGAGAGTGCGACAACTGGAAGCGCAATTCCTATAACTAGAAACACAACTACGATCACATAATTATTTAAATAAGCATTCACGAAACTTGTCCCTCCTCTAACTACAGAGCTCTACATTATATACTTATTATAAATATAATGTATTTTTCATTAATTTTTACTATTCAGTTTTGTAATCGTATCCATTATAACAAATGTGACAAAAACGTGTCGATATTTATTGCCATTAATCTGAAAATTGAATGATATAGTTGGAAAATAAATTCCATTATTCTTTATTTATCTTATATGTATGTCGTTCTAATAAAATTCTAATATTTTGATCATTGTAATCACTAACTATAACTTTATATTAGTATAAGAGTTATCCACAAATCCACAGAAAGTTATTCACAATTCCCACAAGTTAAAATATAGTGATAATTGTCGAAAAAAAAACCAGTTCAATACATGAACTGGTT
The DNA here is from genome assembly GCF_001420605.1 of Bacillus sp. FJAT-25509. Classification (GTDB taxonomy): domain Bacteria; phylum Bacillota; class Bacilli; order Bacillales; family Bacillaceae_G; genus Gottfriedia. The sequence continues at coordinate 120,499 of NZ_LJIZ01000013.1, read as the reverse complement.
CATTTTTAAGATGCAATCGTTTCTGAAGATTGCTGCTTATTTTGATTTTTAGATTTAGATTTAGGTTGTGCAACCTTTCTGCTCTTTGTACTTCCCATAAAGAATGAAAGCACTAATGCGATACCTGATAATACAGTTGCAAAAATAAATGCATCATTGATTCCATTGATAGATGCTAATTTAGATGCCTGACTATAAAGCGTTGTAACTGCTAAAGCTCCGCCTTGGGAAGGTGTTACTCCAGCTGCAGCGGCTAACTGTGCGCCTGTTTGATGAACCCAATCCATAATGAAAGAATTCGTTGAAGTCACTTCATTTGAAAAGTCAGCCAAATGATTTGTCGTTTGAGTCGTCATAATTGTAACGAGCACCGCTGTACCGACCGAACCTGCAACTTGTCGTAGTGTATTTTGTGTTGCAGTACCGTGAGAAATCATCTTAACAGGCAATTTATTTAAACCAGCCGTCATAATTGGCATCATAATAAATGACATACCGAATGAACGTAAAGTATAGAAAAACATAATTTTTAAATATGGTGTATCAATAGACAACTTAGTGAACTCATAAGTTGTATAAGTCATAATAAGTAGACCAAAAATAGCTAAAGGACGGATACCATATTTATCAAACAATTTACCCGTAAGTGGTCCGAGCGCACCCATTATCAATGAACCAGGAAGTAATAATAATCCTGCTCTAATTGGTGTAAACCCACGAATGTTTTGTAAATAAAGAGGTAGTAAAATCATCCCCCCATATAATGCTGTTGTAACGATTAAGTTAATTAATAATGTGTAAGTAAATGAAAAAGATTTAAATACTTTTAAATTTATTAACGGTTGTTTAGCAGTTAATTCTCTCCACACAAATAAACCTAAACTGATACATGCAATTACCAAAGAAAGAACTACTTCAGTGCTACCCCAACCTTTATTACCGGCTTCACTGAATCCATATAATAAACTTCCGAATCCAAGTGACGAACTGATTACTCCCCAAATATCTAATGTTGGGAATGAACGTTTACGTGATATATGAAACCAAGCGTTAGACAAAATGATTGAAATGACACCTAACACAGCCATTCCGTAAAATAAGAAATGCCAAGAATAATCTTGAACTACATAACCAGTTATTGTAGGGCCAATAGCTGGCGCTAGAATCATTGCGATCCCCATTAATCCCATTGCTGCACCACGTTTTTCAGGTGGGAAGATCGTCATAAAGATATTCATACCAAGTGGCATTAAAATACCAGCTCCGACAGCTTGAACTACACGACCTACCATCATAATTGGGAAGTTACCTGATAAAGCACAAATAATTGAACCAATCGTAAAAGCAATCATCGAAAAGATAAATAATTTACGATACGTAAATGTATCAACTAAATAAGCACTGACTGGAATTAAAATACCGTTCACTAACATAAAACCAGTAGATAACCATTGTGCAGTCGAAGTTGTTACATTAAAATCTGCCATTAACTTCGGTAAAGCAACATTTATTAACGTCTGATTTAAAATCGATATGAACATACCTAGTAATAGTACTGTCAAAACTTTTCCCATGCTAAAGCTCTGTTTTTCACTTGACTCAGATGGAATTGATTTCTTTTGAGTTTCTTCAGTTTTTTCTATTTTATTTGGTTCTTCAGATTGGACCATTTCATCTCTTTTATCTATTTTTAGGTCATTTTCTTTATTCCTTAATACAATTCGATTAATAATAAAGAAAACAATTAAGCAAAACCCTCCATATGCTATGATCATTCCTGTAGACATAGAAATTCCTCCTTACTTATGGATACGAACAGAAGCATTCATTCCTGGAACAATTTCAAATGACTTATTATGATCTAAAGCAATTCTTACAGGTACAACCTGCTCTACTTTCGTATAGTTTGCATTAGAGTTTCCAGAAGGTAATAAACTAAATGTATTTGCAGTTGTTAATCCAACAAATTCTACAGTACCTGTTAAAGTTGTATCTGGATATGCGTCAACATATACATCAACCACTTGACCTTTTTTCACATCTTCCACTTCAGTTTCTTTAATGTTTGCAGTAACCCAAAGATTATCTAAGTTATATGCATAACCAAGAGTTGAACCTGTACCAACCAATTGATCTTTAATTGCATTTGCTTGAACAATCGTAGCATTTGTAGGTACTGAAACTGATACTTCATGTGCAGTATCTCCAGCTGCTTGAGGTGCAGTTAAAACTTTACCAATTGATTCATTTGGTGAAAATGTTTTTCCGAATGAACCTGACCATGACTCAAGCTTACCAGCAGCAGGAGATGAAATGACAATTTGTTGCCCATCTATTTTAGCATTATCCGTTTTTATATAATTTGTTGATTGATCATAATAGTAATAACCAGCAAATCCACCAGCAACTAATATGATTAAAGTAATTATGTTAACAAACACCATTTTCTTCATGTTCCCCATAAATAAAATTCCTCCTAAATTTTTAATCGTTTCTCTATATAGGTAACAAAAGTAAAGCAACACATTGTCGTTTTACTTCTCATAGTTTTTAATTATAATTGATTTATAAACGTACTCAACCGTTAATAATTTAAAATTTGTTGTTTAAGCAACACTACTATTATTAATTGTTTAATTTCTTAAAGTTATTTAATAAAGGAGTTTTAAAATGAGCATAAAAAATAATCATGACCCTCGTGTCATTCGAACTAGACAACTTTTACAAGATGCATTAATTACACTATTAGCAGATAAAGAATTCGAAGCGATCAGTGTACAAGATATAACTAAAAAAGCAAACGTCAATAGAGCAACCTTTTATAGCCACTACGAAGACAAGTACCAAATGGTCCGCCAAATCGTTAAAGAAAAACTAGTTGATTTAGACAGCGCCATGAAGAATGTAGATTTTAGCATGTATGACGGAAATCCAAACTCACTCGATGGAATGGCCTTACAATCCTACTACCATCTATTCGAACACATCGAAAAAAACAGTTACTTCTACAAAGTCCTCCTAAAACGACAAGGACCAAATATTTTTAGAAGAAGACTTTACGAAGTATTATCAACAACATTCGAAAGAGGCATTGCATTCATACAGCCAAAAAAGAATAAATACCTTGTCCCAGGTGACCTACTAGTAAGTTATATTTCAGGCTCAACGCTCAGCGTAATTTCATTTTGGGTTGAAAATGACATGCCATACACAAAAAAACACATGGCAGAATACCTTTTAAAAATCTCAAGAAATGGAATTTTAACAACAGCGGGATTGGAATTAAACTAAAAAGAGGATTGCTGTGACAACTCGTCGTTGTTCCCGATGATGGTAGGTTTAGTTTGCGGAGGAGTCTTGAAGCGTTGTAGATAGAGGGTATATGGAGAAAGTCTCTAACTTGTTTATTATTTATTGAGTTTCCAATTAACAAAAAGTAATCAACTAAAGCACTAATATGTGCTAGTTTTGAAACATGTAAGCAATTCTTGCATATCCAATTCCCTTTATCTCGTACCATTGAAAAATGATGACAATTAGTGCAAATTACTCCAGTTAAAAGTTCAATGTTACCAATATTGTACTTATCTAATATATTTTGATCTAAAAGCTGATGTTGCTTTATTAATAATTTAGCTAATCTCCTTATTTCTTTATGTGTATAAAAATCGCTTTTAAATTTCAATTCTAGCTCCTCAACTTTTTTATAAAGTAACTCAGAATGAAAAACTTTTTTAGCAATCTCACTTTGATTTGATGAAGCTTTTATGATTGTTTTTGGGCTACTTACAACCACATAAGGAATGACACTTAAATTTATAAAATTATGTTTTCGTAGCCACTGTGAAAGTTGTCTTTTTTGCCTATCAACTTGAAGAATGGGGTTTATAAAAGACTCTTCTTTCCCATCAATTGATCGAATAAGTTGATTAAAGTGTTGATCAAAATACAAAGTACCAATTAAATTCTTTACCTCAATAATGATTAGTACACGTGGGGTTATTATGATCGTATCGATTTGAAAAAAGTGCTGAAAATCATCGACTAACCTTACATCATGCAAAATGAAACTACGCTCTTTTGGAAAAAAACTAAGATGATAATCTAAAGACTTTTCACCTTGATAACCTGCTTTGTACTTAAATAGATCTTCCTCAATTCTTGACCATTGGGGATGATCACTAGGTAATCTCCTTAATAGAGCATCCAATTTTTTAATAACTAACGGAACTGTTCGTTCTTTTAATATCATTAAAAAGTCACCTCTCTTAGATTTCTTTTTATATTCAAGATTTTCTGTACAGATACCTTCTAATACAAACTATAAAAATTGAGCAGATAACCGTCGCTTTTTCTGTAATTTAGTTAAATTTGGTCTATTACTAAACTATTTTTTGATGAAACTAACAAATTTTATATAAAGCTGATCATAAATTCGATATTTTATTATGATGTGTCTGTTTTATTTGCATTTATGGTAGATTAAATTGCAGTTTTCTCAGTTTTAATTGTAGTTCTGCAAAATTTAATTGCAGTAACCTGATTATATTTGCACTTTCATTAATTTAATTTGCAGTTTTACAATTTTTAATTGCAGTTTCTTCGATTTTATTTGCACCTAACAGTTTATTTGCTTCTCATTTAAATTTATTTGCACACTCAAACTGTTTATTTGCACTTTCCTATTACTTAATTGCAGTATCTTCTAGTCTAATTGCACCCACCGGTTTACTAAACACCCCCACCCCACATACTCAAACAAAAAAAGAGCCCCAACCAAGGGCTCTTTTTTTAATTACTTATATTGTGCTACGTTTAAACGGTTCATTGCTTTGTGTAAAGCAAGTTCTGCACGTTTGATATCTGTGTCAGGGCGTCTTTCTTGTAGACGTTTTTCTGCACGTTTTTTTGCTTCTACTGCACGCTCAACGTCGATTTCAGTTGATGCTTCAGCAGATTGAGCCAATATTGTAACGGCTTCAGGTCGAATTTCAATGAATCCGCCACTAACTGCAACGTAATCAGTTCCAGCTGGTGATTTAATTTTAACAGGTGCTGTTGCTAACGGTGCCACAGTTGAAATGTGTCCAGGTAAAATACCTAGCTCACCGCTAGTTGCTTTCGTGCTAACGAATTCTGTTTCGCCTTCATAAGCCGGTCCATTAGGAGTGACGATACTGACTTTCATTGTCTTCATAGTGAACTCCTCCTGTCTAGCTTCGTGAGCTAATCAAGTTCATTCAAATAGAATGATGAACAAGCCTTTCGATTAGACAATTATTATACTAATGTTTTTGCTTTTTCTACTACTTCTTCAATGCGTCCAACTAGACGGAATGCATCTTCAGGAAGAGTATCATATTTACCTTCTAAGATCTCTTTGAATCCACTAACAGTTTCTTTAACTGGTACGTAAGAACCTTTTTGTCCTGTGAATTGCTCCGCAACGTGGAAGTTTTGAGATAAGAAGAATTGAATACGACGAGCACGAGCTACGACTAATTTATCTTCTTCTGATAACTCATCCATACCTAAGATTGCGATGATATCTTGAAGTTCTCTATAACGTTGTAAAGTTGATTGTACTTGACGAGCTACTTCATAGTGCTCTTCACCAACGATTTCAGGGTTTAATGCACGAGATGTAGATGCTAATGGATCTACCGCTGGGTAAATACCCATCTCAGATAAACGACGCTCTAAGTTAGTTGTTGCATCTAAGTGAGCGAACGCTGTAGCTGGTGCTGGATCCGTATAGTCATCGGCAGGAACGTAAATCGCTTGAATCGAAGTTACAGAACCTTTGTTTGTTGAAGTGATACGCTCTTGTAATTGACCCATTTCAGTAGCAAGAGTTGGTTGGTAACCTACCGCAGAAGGCATACGACCTAATAGGGCAGAAACCTCAGAACCTGCTTGAGTGAAACGGAAGATGTTATCGATGAAGAATAACACGTCTTGTCCTTGCTCATCACGGAAATATTCAGCCATTGTTAAACCAGTTAAGGCAACACGTTGACGTGCACCAGGTGGCTCGTTCATTTGTCCGAATACCATCGCTGTTTTCTTGATAACGCCAGAGTCGCTCATTTCGTGGTATAAGTCGTTACCTTCACGAGTACGTTCACCTACACCAGCGAATACTGAGATACCGCCGTGCTCTTGTGCGATGTTGTTAATTAATTCTTGAATTAATACAGTTTTACCTACACCCGCACCACCGAATAGACCGATTTTACCACCTTTGATGTAAGGAGCTAATAAGTCTACTACTTTGATACCAGTTTCAAGGATTTCTACTTTTGTAGTTAATTCTTCAAATTTAGGTGCTTGACGGTGAATTGGGTCACGACGTACGTCTTCTCCAAGTTCTTCGTCTAAGTCAATGTTGTCACCTAACACATTGAATACGCGTCCTAATGTAGCGTCACCAACTGGAACCGAAATTGGTTTCCCTGTGTTAACTGCTTCCATTCCACGTACTAATCCATCAGTTGAAGCCATTGCAACTGTACGAACAGTATCGTCACCTAAGTGAAGAGCAACTTCTAATGTTAAATCAATGTTTACTTCGTTTGCGTCGCCCGCTTCTTTACGAACACGTAACGCATTATATATTTGTGGTAATTGGCCGTTTTCGAACTTTACGTCTACTACTGGACCTAATACCTGAGTAATAATACCATTGCTCATCGCTTTTCCTCCTAGCATTGTTTCATTAAAAGCCGTTCAATTTATATAGCCGATGTAAGCAGATTAGCCAAGTGCTGCTGCTCCACCGACGATTTCAGTAATTTCTTGTGTAATAGCTGCTTGACGCGCACGGTTATAGTGAAGAGTAAGCTTACTAATAACTTCTTTCGCATTATCAGTTGCACTTTTCATCGCTGTCATACGTGAAGCGTGTTCACTAGCTTTACTGTCTAATAATGCACCAAAGATTAAACTTTCTGCATATTGAGGCAGTAAAACTTCTAAGATTTCATCATCAGATGGTTCAAATTCGTAGTTAGTTGTTGCCTTACCTGTGTCAATATCTGTTAAAGGTAATAGCTTTTTCTCAGTAACTTCTTGAGAAATCTTACTTACGAAATGGTTATATGATAAGTAAAGCTCATCAAAAATGCCGTCTGTATACATTTGAACTGTACGATTAGCAAATTGTTGAATATCATCGAATGAAGGTTGATCTGGAAGCCCAAGAACCTCTTCAACGATTGGGTAACCTAAACGCTTAAAGTAGTCACGTCCAACTCGACCTAGTACAATAATTGCAAATTCATCATTCGATTTATGACGCTCTTTAATTGTATTAGTTACCGCACGTAATACGTTACTATTAAATGCACCCGCTAAACCACGGTCAGAAGTGATGACAATGTAACCAGTCTTTTTAACTGGACGAGTTACTAGCATCGGATGTCTACTGTTTACGCCTTTTGCCACGCTACCAACTACCTCTTGCATTTTTTCCATGTAAGGAACGAATTGCTTAGAGTTTTGCTCAGCACGGTTTAATTTCGCAGCAGATACCATCTCCATCGCTTTTGTGATTTGGCTTGTCTTCTTTGTTGAATTAATTTTTGTTTTTATATCGCGTAATGATGCCACAGGTTTTCACCACCTTTTGGTAAACAGTTAAATGAAGGACGAGCTATGAGCCCGATCCTTCAAATCCAGATATTTAAATCGCCTTCTTATTTAGAAGCAATAAAGTTCTTTTTAAAGCTTGTGATTGCAGCGTCAAGGTCAGCTTCGTTTGGTAATTTACCAGTATCACGAATAGCATCTAAAAGACCTTTTGCGTTAGCGTCCATCCAAGCTAACATTTCTTCTTCAAAACGAGTAATGTCTTCAACTGCTACGCTGTCTAAGTGACCACGTGTTAACGCATATAAAGATGTTACTTGTTTTTCTACTTTTAACGGTTTGTGTAAACCTTGTTTAAGGATTTCAACTGTACGAGCACCACGGTTAAGTTTAGCTTGAGTTGCTTTATCTAAGTCAGAACCGAACGCAGCAAATGCTTCAAGCTCACGGAATGACGCTAAGTCAAGACGTAGAGTACCTGCTACTGATTTCATCGCCTTAGTTTGCGCTGAACCACCAACACGTGATACAGAAAGACCTGCATTGATCGCTGGACGTACGCCAGAGAAGAATAAGTCAGACTGTAAGAAGATTTGTCCGTCAGTAATCGAGATTACGTTTGTTGGAATATAAGCTGAGATATCACCAGCTTGTGTTTCGATGAATGGTAATGCAGTTAAAGAACCGCCACCTAACTCATCATTTAACTTAGCTGCACGCTCTAATAAGCGAGAGTGTAAGTAGAATACATCCCCTGGATATGCTTCACGACCTGGAGGACGTTTTAATAGTAATGAAAGCTCACGGTAAGCTACCGCTTGTTTTGATAAATCATCGTATACTACTAATACGTGTTTACCATTGTACATAAACTCTTCACCCATAGTTACACCAGCAAAAGGAGCTAAGTATAACATTGGAGCTGGAGATGAAGCAGGTGCAGTTACAACGATTGTGTAATCTAATGCGCCGTGCTTACGTAAAGTTTCAACAAGTCCACGAACTGTTGATTCTTTTTGACCGATTGCAACATAGATACAGATCATGTTTTGGTCAGCTTGGTTAAGGATTGTATCAATAGCAACAGCTGTTTTACCAGTTTGACGGTCACCGATGATTAACTCACGTTGTCCACGTCCGATTGGTACAAGAGCGTCGATCGCTTTGATACCTGTTTGTAATGGTTCATGTACTGATTTACGTGCCATTACGCCTGGAGCAGCATTTTCGATTGGACGAGATTTAGTCGTTTCGATTGGGCCTAAACCATCAACTGGTTGACCTAATGAGTTTACTACACGTCCTACTAATGCTTCACCAACTGGAACTTGCATGATGCGTCCAGTACGACGAACTTCGTCGCCTTCTTTAATGCCTGTGTAAGGCCCTAAGATGATAATACCTACGTTGTTTTCTTCTAAGTTTTGTGCTAGTCCCATAACGCCGTTAGAGAACTCAACTAGCTCTCCAGACATACATTGGTCAAGACCATGAGCACGAGCGATACCGTCACCAACTTGGATAACTGTACCAACATCACTAACTTCTATTTCAGTTTGGTAATTTTCGATTTGCTTTTTAATCAGCGCACTGATTTCTTCAGCTTTGATGCTCATGCATTTCACCCCTATCTACAAACTATTTTGCGATTAATTCACGTTCAATTCGAACAAGTTTATTTTTTAAACTGCCGTCAAAAATACGGTTTCCAACACGAACTTTATAACCACCAATTAAAGATGGGTCAATTTCGTTTTTCAAACGTATTGAGTTTTTACCTAATTTAGAAGCGAATAACGCTCCAATTTTATCTAGTTCTTCAGAAGACATTGCCGTTACAGAGTAAACTGTTGCATCTGCAATATTACGAGTTTCATTCGCAATTTTTACATATTCAGTTACTAAGTTAGAAATAGTGCTCATTCGCCCACGATCAACTAATAAGCATACTAGATTTAATACCGTTTCAGAGATTGAAGCAAACGTGTCATTTAAGACAGACTTTTTGCTTTCTTTTGTGATACCAGGGTGTTGTAAAAACTTATTTAATTCTAAGTTTTCTACATACTCCTTTTTCACTACTTGTAAGTCATGTTCAACAGTTTCTACTAAATTTTGTTCAGTCGCTAATTCAAAAAGAGCGTTTGCGTAGCGTTTTGCAACTAATTCGTTACTCATTTAGCTTCGCCTACTTCTTTAAGATATTGATCAAAAATAGCAGATTGGTCTTCAGACTTCACTTCTTTTTCAAGTACTTTAGAAGCAATTAATACAGATAATGAAGCAACTTGTTGTTGAACTGATTGTACTGCAAGCTCTTTTTCACGAGTAATTTCACGTTTAGCGCTTTCTTTCAAGTTTTCAGCTTCTGCTTTTGCTGCGGCAACGATTTCTTCACGTTGTACATCAGCTTGCTTTCTAGCTTTCTCAAGAAGCTCACGAGCTTCAGTTCGAGCAGCAACTAACTCTTGCTTTTGCTCTTCAACTAGTTTCATTGCATCAGCGTTGTTTTTCTCAGCTGAGTCTAATTGATTAGCGATGTGATCTTCACGTTGTTTCATAATTCCCATTACTGGTCCTAATGCATACTTACGTAATAAAGCAAGTAGGATTAAGAAGATTACTAATTGAAACGCTACATCGCCCCAAGGTATACCATGTCCGTTTGCTTCACCGATTACGAATAATGAACCGTTTAACACAAGCCTTCACTCCCTTCGAGGGTATCATTTAATAATTTTTCTTTTTTATAACATAGCCTAGGTCTCTTACCGACTTTAGCTTTACTTTCAAAATTCAATCTTTACAACAAAAGTGTCATAAAGGAATGGCGAAGTAAATGTGAACACAAACTTCGCCATTTTTTAACTACTTGTATAAATCTTACGCTTTACCAAATGCCATGAATGCGATAACTACCGCGATGATTGGAAGTGCCTCAACTAATGCAACCCCGATGAACATTAAAGTTTGAAGAGTTGAACGTAATTCTGGTTGACGAGCAACACCTTCTACTGTACGTGATACAATTAAACCGTTACCAATACCTGCACCTAGTGCACCTAAACCTATTGCGATTGCCGCTGCGATTAAAGCCATTTTAAATTTCCTCCTTCTTAATCATAAGAAATATATTTTTTTTTATAATTTTTATCTAACTACCAAATTCAATGAGCCGATTAATGCTCGTCCGCCACTTTATGTGACAAGTAAACCATTGTTAACATTACGAAGATAAACGCTTGGATTGAACCAACGAATACAGAGAATCCCTGCCATACGATCATTGGTATTGCCGCTGCGATTGTCCAAAGAATACCTCCGCCTGTGCTTGTTGCATAAGCATGTGTACCCATTGTTGCAAGTAAACCTAGTAAGATTTCCCCCGCATAAATGTTACCGTAAAGTCGAAGACCTAGCGTTAATGTGTTTGCTAATTCCTCAATAATTTTTAATGGGAATAAGAATGGCATTGGTTGGAAGAATGTTTTACCATACGCTCCAAAACCGCGCATCTTGATACCATAATAATGTGATAAACCAACTATAAAGATTGCTAATGATAAAGTAATGACTGGGTCTGATGTAGGTGATTTCCAAACTGAGTTTCCATCGAATGAGATATCGAATGGTAGACCTAACATATTTGAAACAAATATGTACATAAGTAATGTCACACCTAGTGTAAGGAAGCGACCACCAGTTTCCCAATCCATTGTACTATTGATAATGCCTTTAACGAAATCTACAACCCACTCTAAAAAGTTTTGCTTTCCTGTTGGGCGTATTTGTAGACTTCTTGCGCATGTAACTGCGATGATAAAGACGATTACTGCAGCAATGGTAGTCATTAGAACATTTGTTAACGTAAAATCTAAACCAATAAATTTAAAACCATAAGTGCCGTGTTCCAATTTATTCACCTCTCTTCCTTGCAAAAGACGTTTGTTGTAATGCAAAATGTATCATAATGACAAGATGTCCTGTCATTAGTCCCGCAGTTAGTGCCGGTATGCTCACAAAATTTTCATACCGAAGCGCGATGACCATAGCTAGAGCCACCGCTGAAAGACAAATTACAGTACCTAAAGATCGAACTTTTTGTTGCTTTAAAACTCGGTCAAAGAAGGTATTTATCTTTCTGTGTAGAATCCATATACAATAAAAGCTAGTTACTGTTCCGAGAATATAGCCTGTGAATATTGTTTTATAGTCGGTAAATGCCCAACCCAAAACAGCTAAAGAAATGATATACAACATATCTCGTGTGAATCGTCTAAAATTATCTTTTTGCATGTAACTAGTCCCCTGGTGTGAATTGCTTAACTAATTTAAGCGTGCCGTAGATTCCAGTAAATAATCCTAACAGTAAAAAGATGATCATAAATACTGGTACTGGCCAATTAAAAAATGAATCAATCCATCTTCCTAGAAAGATGCCTATGAGAATAGAACCGACAAGCTGAGCTAGAATGGAAGACATGAGTGCCATTGCTTTAAGAGGATGTTGATTGTTGTTTTTCATACAAAATCCCTCCATGTCAATTGTCATTCTCCAAAAAATTGCCAAAAGTCTTATCATGGTTAATTCTACAACAAATATTTGCTAAAATCTCTAAACATTGAAAACGTTCACAAATTGTTCACAAAACGTTCAAAAAATTTTAATAACATAGTATTTACATACATTGAAAACCCTTTTAAACATTCATGTTAAGCATACAATATGTTACAAAAATGTGTCAATTACCTAAATTAAAAAACTATTAAAAATTACTTACCAATTTTTAGTCTTCTACATAAATTTTTGCGACATTTACGTAAGATTCCGTTGCACTTTCATACTGTTTACGTTTATAAAAAATCACAAATTTATAAATTCCACTTTTAGGAAAGTCTTTTAAAACTAGTTCTTTCTTGATAATCCCCCTTTTACTATTTTCCTGTTCATCAATCACACCTAACAAACGGAATGTTTCAGATTCAAAAACAGCGATTTTGTATTCCTCAACCTTACTTGGTAAATAAAGCTCATATTTATAGCGATTTTTACCTTTTACCCTTCCAAAGTGAAATCCCATTACTGACGGAAAGTTCGGTTCTCCTTGTAGTAATAAAAACGGCATTCTTAGATTTTCATCATCATTTGTACTAAACGTAATTGCCCCATCATAAAATCCATCTCTTAATACTTTCGTATCAACTGTTGCAGTAAGGCTAATTTTTTTGCTAGTGTTCGCTGGAATTGTAAAAGGCTTAGGTAATACCCATTGTATTCCAGTGGCTGGCTGATTATTTATTGCTGTAACTTGTTTTGGCATATTTGATTTATTAGATATTCTTACGACAAAATCTTTCTTAATTTGCAAATCGGTTTTTCTAGTTACTCCTAAAGATAAAGAAGTTGGAAATAATGTTGTCTCAGTCTCAAGTGCCTTTTCAATATCTAATCTTCCAGCACCTTGTTCGTACGCATGATACATCTTTTTATTATTCTTATATAATGGTGTTGCTGTATTGACTAGCACACTTTTTAAATCGTCCATACTCCAATCTGGGTGCAGTTGTCTTACAAGAGCAGCTGCTCCGGCAACATGTGGACTTGCCATACTCGTTCCTTGAAGCGCTAAATACCCACCCGGAATTGTACTTTTTATTTGTACACCTGGAGCTAATAAATCCGGCTTCATTTGCCAAGTACCTGTTACCGGCCCTCTAGAGCTGAAATCTGCAAGTATATCAACCTTCTTTTCATGGCCAGTCTTAGCTTCTACTTTACTTTTTTCAATGATTTTCTTAATTAATAAACCTTCTTTTCTTGAAATAGTCGCTGCTGGAACAGTAAATTTCCCTTTAATTTGTCCAATGAAATTTCCATCGATATTATTAAAGACAATAACCGCCTTTGCACCAGCGTCTTGAGCATTTTTTACTTTATCTGTGAACGTGATTTTTCCTCTTTCAAGCAAGACAATTTTGTCTTTTACTCTTTTTAAATCACGCTTTTCGCCGTATTTCTTAAATACCAATCGCCCATTTAAACCTTTATCCCATTTAGCAGATCCAATCATAGGACTAATAATTGTCTCTTTATTTTTCACGTGGATAGATGGGAAAAGAACAGGTGGATAGCTTGCACCAACTGTTAAAGCCTTTGATGCCGTAGCGGGAGAACCAACAGTCCATAGCCCTGGTCCAGAGTTTCCAGCAGCCGTAATTGCAAGTACACCCTTTTCTACTGCCTTATCTAACGCAATACTTGTCGGCCAGTCTGGTCCGTTCACATCATTTCCTAGCGATAAATTAATAATATCTACTTTATCCTTCACTGCTCGCTCAATTGCAGCCATAACAGTTTCTGATGTACCAACACCACCAGGACCAAGAGCACGGTATGCATAGATTGTAGCTTTAGGGGCTACACCTTTTCTTTTTCCATTTGCCGCTATTACACCAGCTACATGGGTACCATGAAATGTACTTTTTTCTTCAAGCTTAGTCTCCATTGGATCTTTATCTAAATCAATCGTATCGTAACCGCCACCATAATTTGATTTCAAATCAGGATGCCTGTAATCAACACCAGTATCGATTACTCCTACCTTTACGCCTTCACCAGTAATCTTTCTTCCCCTTTGATCCTTATATAATTGAGCTTCGTCCGCTCCAATAAAAGGGATGCTATCTTCTAAATGAGCTCTATAAGTTGTAACAAAGTGCATATCCTTTACTAACGGCATTTTAGCTAACTGTGATAACTCTTCAAGAGAACCCGATACAGAAAAACCATAGTACGTCTCAGTGTATTGTTGTCTTACGGTTACATTAGGGAAACGTTCAGCAATATTTTTTATCGCCTGTGTAATCATTCCGTCTTTAACTGAAATTAAAGCTACTTGTTTTTGTTGTTCATGTGCATTTACATAAACATCTTTAAATGGAACTAGTAAAAAAACTAAACAAATAATTATTTTAAGAAAGTAATTTTTCATTCAATGCAGGTTCTCCTTTATATAAGATATTTTCTTTTTAGCTTTCTCACTAATCGTTCATTCATGTATAAAAAGGTAATTTTCTCTAGAACCTACAAAGTTTTCAAAATAAAAAAAGACTAACTCTAGGTAAAGCATAAAGCTTACCTAAAAAGTTAGTCTTTTTGTATTATGATTAATTTTTTAATTCAGGTTGGTTAAACAACTGGAATCTTTTATTTGTAACATACGCTTTAATCTCATGTATGATAAAATACAAAATCGAAGCTCCTAAAACTACGATCCATGCATTTGAAATGACTGTCTCCTGCCAAATCCCTAAAAGCATAAAAAATGCAGGAAGAGTAATTGTAGTCCAAGATTGTATCATTGCAACAATTCCTGTGTATCGCTCTATTTTCTTACCTAATACAAGGCCAGCAAAGAATAGATACCATAAATATGCCCACATAACCCATAATAGTCCGTTCACAACATCATGAATAATAGCGAAGTTCACGAAAGCCCAAAGTACAGACATGATTGATACCCAAAGTGAGAACCAACCTAAGCCAGTTCCATTAAAACCTTTAAGATTTGTAAATCCATTATATAAATAAGTAATACCAAAAAAGAAAATACTTGCCGTATTAAATAATTCCCACTTACCAGCACCTAAATGCATTAATAAATAGAAAGGAATAACGATTTGTAATGTACCAACAAATAAGTTTAATAAAGCTGCACTTTTAGCATTCGCTTTGTTTAATAAAACAAGACTATTTAAAAACAGAGTTGCACCAGATAAAAGTAAACCTACAGATCCCATAGTGACTTGTTAAAAAGAAAATTGTTAGAAATTCACTTTTTAACTCAACCCTCCTACTTTAAGATTAGAAAAAAAAATACAAGCGCCTGATCTAAGTCAAACGCTTGGATTAAATTATTTTAAAACGATACCTACGATAATTGCCGTTAAAACACTTACTAATGTTGCACCAAATAATAATTTTAAACCGAAACGGGCTACAACATTACCTTGCTTTTCATGTAAACCTTTAACTGCACCTGCAATAATACCAATTGATGAGAAGTTAGCAAATGACACAAGGAATACTGACACAATTCCTAATGTACGAGTTGAGAACTCTTTACCATGTTTTGCTAAATCCATCATTGCAACGAACTCATTTGAAACAAGTTTTGTTGCCATAATACTACCTGCATCAACCGCTTCTTTAAATGGTACACCCATAATGAATGCGAATGGAGCAAAAACATAACCTAAAATCCCTTGGAATGAGATTCCAAAAATCATATCAAAAATATTATTAATTGCACCAATTAATGCAACAAAACCGATTAACATTGCTGCAACGATGATTGCTACTTTGAAACCATCTAAAATATACTCACCAAGCATCTCGAAGAATGTTTGTTTTTCTTCTTCTTGTATCGTTAAGATATCTTCTTCAGGTGTAACAGTGTAAGGATTAATAATTGAAGAAATAATAAATCCACCAAATAAGTTTAATACAATTGCCGTTACTACATATTTTGGTTCAACCATCGTCATATATGCACCTACGATTGACATAGATACTGTTGACATTGCTGATGCACAAAGAGTATATAAACGATTTTTTGGTAAATGACCTAATTGTTTTTTTACTGAAATAAATACTTCAGATTGTCCTAAAATTGCAGATGCTACTGCATTATAAGACTCTAATTTACCCATACCATTGATTTTGCTTAAAATTAAACCAATGTATTTAATAAAAAACGGTAAAATCTTTGTGAATTGTAAAATACCAATTAATGCAGAAATAAATACGATTGGTAATAATACTCCTGTGAAGAATGGGAAAGCACCTTCATTTGCCATACCACCAAATACGAAATTAACACCTTCACCAGCGTATTCTAATAACTTTCCAAATCCGTTAGAAATTCCTTTAATTAAAATTAAACCTACTTCTGTATTTAATAATAAGAACGCTAAAATGATTTGAACAACGACCATGATAACAACTGGACGATATTTAATTTTTTTACGATCACTACTAGCGATGAATGCTAGACCGAAAACAACTAGTAATCCAACAAGAGCTATAATATATTTCATGTTTCTCCCCCGAAAATCCAATAAATTTGTTTTTAATTAATCTAAGCGCTTTCAAAACGAACACAACTTTTTTATTTGTTGGATGTCAGACATCATTTAGAAGTTAGATGTCAGACAAGGATTAACCTTGTAAATCTTTTGAACTAAATGATCCAGGAAGTAATTCCTTAACAGTTGTTTCAGTGATGTCACCTTTTAAGTTAGTTAAGTATACTTTTGTATTTTCATCACTAAATTCTGCGATTACTTGTCTACATGCACCACATGGTGAAATTGGACCTTCAGTGTCTCCTACTATTGCAATTGATTCGATTTTTGCTGAACCGTTACCCGCAGCGACCGCACTAAATATAGCAGTTCTTTCTGCACAATTTGTTAGTCCATAAGAAGCATTTTCAACGTTACAACCTGTGTAGACCGTTTGGTTATTCAATAAAATTGCTGCACCTACTTTAAACTTCGAGTAAGGAACGTATGCGTTTTCACGAACTTTTAAAGCTTCATTGATTAATGATTGTGTATTCATATTTATCACCCTTTAACGAATTGTTAGGTAATTCTTAATTAAAGTGTGTGAGTTTTGTCTTCGCTTTACCATATTACCAACGTAAGAGCTAAAGAGCAATAACTCACTCACTTTTTTTTATTTTAAAATTATTTTGAAATTAATAAGCTGTGTTTGCTTCTTCACCTTGAACGAGCTTAACACCTGAACTTGTTCCGATACGGTTTGCACCAGCAGCTACTACATTTTCTACGTCTTTTAAGCTACGAACACCGCCAGAAGCCTTAACGCCTACGTTTTCTCCAACAGTTTTACGCATTAATGCAACGTCTTCTACTGTTGCTCCACCAGTTGAAAATCCTGTTGAAGTTTTTACAAAGTCAGCGCCAGCTTTAACTGATAATTCACACGCTCTAACTTTTTCTTCGTCAGTTAAAAGACAAGTCTCAATAATTACTTTTACTAAAGCTTTACCTTTAGCAGCATCAACAACTGCACGTACATCTCTTTCAACTAATTCGTCATTTTTTTCTTTCAATGCAGAAATATTGATAACCATATCAACTTCCTCAGCACCATTTTCAATTGCGTTTGTAGTTTCGAATGCTTTTACTTCTGGAGTGTTTGCTCCTAGAGGGAAACCAATTACCGTACAAACCTTTACAGAAGAATCCTTTAATAATTCACTTGCATAAGAAACCCAAGTAGGATTGATACAAACTGATGCAAAGCTAAATTCTTTTGCTTCTTCAGCTAATTTTGCAATTTCCTCTCTTTTTGCGTCAGCTCGTAATAATGTGTGATCTACTAAACTTGCGTAATTCATATATAGTCGCTCCCTTATTGGTTTTATTATAAAAAATGTTTATTTACTAAGTTACTTTGAATATGTCTTTACTATAACACCGCTATGAAATTTTGTAAAATACAAATTGAACTTATGTTCAAGGATAATTTTACCTTTTATATATATAGAAAAGGGGCTGTCTCCAAAGTCAGGTTACCTGACAAAAAAGACGCCTCCTTTTTAAATGTAAAAATATCTAATTTTGGGGATATCCACTCTTAAGACACCCTCTTTTTAAAATTTGTCTAATAGAGAACATGACAAAGGGAAGGAATAGCTTTACCTCTTCCTTTCCTATCCTTGCTCTAACAATCTTTTTGCAGTAAATTGATCGGTTATTAATATGCTTGCATATTTACCCATTAAAGCACCGTGAATAGCATTTATTTTCCTTTCTCCACCCGCGACTAAAATAGATTTTTCTTTACTTCTTAGCTCATCTAACTCAATTCCAATCGTTCGTCGATCAAGGAGTTCAGAATAAATATTTCCGTCTTTATCAAAAAAGCGAGAGCAAATGTCTCCTACAGCGAATGTTTGTAAATCCGTCTCTTCCTTCTCGTTTAAGTAGCCAACTTTAAATAACAAGGCATCCTTTTTAACAGTTCCTACAGTGAAAATTGCTACGTTTGATTGTTTTCCCAAATCAATTAATCGACCAATATGGCGATCTTCTTCAACCATTTGTTTTACTTGTGGATTATCAAATATAACTGGTAGTGGTAAATATCTTGGTACGGTGTTAAATGCTTCAGCAAACAAATTTACCGTTTCAGATGCATATGTATTCGTTTTAGAGTAACTTACTCCACCGTTCAGCTGAATTACTTCTACACCCTTTACTTGTTTATTGCTTAACTTTGTTGCAATATGATACATCGTAGTTCCCCAAGTTACTCCAACAACGTCACCATCATGGACTATATCTACTAATACATCTGCAGCTTTTTTAGTGATTGTTTGCAAAACTTCATTGTAGTCATCAATTGGTGAATAGCAAACTTCAACAGATTGTAAATTATATTTCTTCTTTAACTCTCGGGCTAAATCTTGATTGCCTTCAAGGGGGTCAATAATTTCAATGCGTACATATCCCAATTCCTTTGCTTGTTGGAGTAATCTTGATACAGTTGGACGAGAGATTCCTAATTGTGTCGCGATCTCTTGTTGACTAAAGTCAGAATCATAATATAGTCTTGCTGCATCTATTATTAACCTTTGTTTTTCGAGTGACATTCCCTAATCCCCTTTAACTTACCCATCCTTATTTCACGTTCAAATTTTTAATTATTGTACCCCTTTTAATTTAAAGAAAACTCGTCGATTGACCAGCCTTAAACAAAGGTAGAGGCGTAGTTGCACTTATACTTAATTCCTAAAATTAACGACTTCGTCGAGTAAGCTACCTAGCTGCCAATTTATACTTTCTTAATGTGAAAAAAGCTCTCCTATGCTAGGAAAGCTTTAAAAATGTAATTACTTTGTACCAAATAAACGATCTCCAGCGTCGCCAAGACCAGGTACAATATAACCATGATCGTTTAATTTTTCATCAAGGGCAGCAATGTAAATGTCCACATCTGGGTGTGCTTTTTGTAAAACTTCAACACCTTCTGGAGCTGCAATTAAGCACATAAACTTAATGTTTTTAGCACCGCGTGTTTTTAAAGAGTTGATTGCTTCAACCGCTGATCCACCTGTCGCAAGCATTGGATCAATCACAATGAAGTCACGCTCTTCAACATCTGTAGGAAGTTTAACGTAATATTCAACCGGTTTTAATGTCTCAGGATCGCGGTATAATCCAACATGTCCAACTTTAGCTGCAGGAACTAATTGAAGGAATCCATCAACCATCCCTAAACCTGCACGTAAAATTGGTACAATCCCTAACTTTTTACCAGCAATAACTTTTGACTTTGCAATTGCTACTGGTGTTTCGATTTCCACTTCTTGTAGTGGTAGATCGCGTGTGATTTCGAATGCCATTAAACCTGCAACCTCATCAACTAGTGCACGAAATTCTTTTGTTCCAGTGTCTTTTTTACGAATTAAAGAAACTTTATGCTGAATTAACGGATGATCAAAAACGTATACTTTACTCACTTTTATCGCTCCTTGCAAATACTTATTAATTTATTATTCTTAAAAAGAATACCGAAAGCGGTTAAATAATTCAAGCCACATTATACAATCACTTAGAATTAATTTAGATCTTTTTTACATATAAACTTCAATATTGCCTTTTTTTATTAATCTAATTGCTATTTTGACCCATTTTGAATAAAAAACTCCTCTTCCTCATTAATATAAGTCAGAGAAGTTTTTATCTTAAACAAAAAGAGAGAACCTATTGGTTCCCTCTTTGCACCTTGTTAAAAAACAACCTTGTCAATTAACTTACCAAATTTTCGTAATGGAGTAGAGCGATGTTGATTTCCACTTCAGGATGCTCGCTTTCCATGGGGCGAGACCTGAGCCTCCTCGGCGAGCCTGCGGGGTCTCAGCCTTCCCGCTTATCCCATAGGAGTCGAGCACCCCTCCGTTCCAATCAACTTATTCATCAATAAGAAGTCTGCAATATAAACTAATCAAATAACCTTTACTTAGCGTATCCTATCAGTTGTTTATTAATCAAATTGTAGGTCAATTAAGATCGAACATTAATTTATTAAACTAATCAACTGAATTTATAGCTTTGTAATATTTTTAACTTCTGAAAAAAACTTACTAGCGTTATTGGAATCATAAAATTGTTAAACATATTAAAATTTAAAACCATTAATAGATAGCTCAACCAAAAATGATCATCTCATCATTAATAAATGTTCATTTAAAATCCGTTTTTTCTATTGACCATTTTATATTTCAACACTCTGAAAAGAGAGAACCTATTGATTCCCTCTTTGATTACATAGTTAAGATGCGTTTCTTAAATTATGATCTTGTACTTTTGGAGCGAAAGAAGTTTTTCTATTAATAAACTTGCTAACATAGTGATCTAATCCAATACGTCCTGCATTAGAACCAGCAATTATTATAAAGATTCCTAATAATACCATTTGTGGATTTGTACTAGTTGTACCACTAAACATAAATGCGAAGTTCATCATTAAACCAAAGAACATTGCTGTTTTTGTAAAACATCCAAGAATAAGTCCAAGTCCGATTGCGAATTCTCCAATAGGAACTAATATATTAAATAAATCGATGTTTGGTATTGCAAAGTTTGTTAGAAAATCTGCCCACCACTTTTGAACTGCTGGGTGATCACCTGTGGCACTTCTAACTGCAAATCCTAAAAATCCTGAAGCATCGAATCCTCCAGTTGATAACTTACCCCAACCTGCATGGATCCACTCATAACCTAAATAAAGACGAATAATCGTTAAGAAACCAGATGCAATTTTATTAGTTCTTAAAAAATTAATAAACATAAGTTTTTGCCTCCGTTTATATAAATTTTTAATTACTGTTTACATGAGTTATTGTAATCCATTTCCGATTAATAATGTGAAGTTTTCCACAAGTTTAAATGAACTTTTTGTGAACTTTATCACAAAGTTTTAAAAAATTAAAGCTATCTTTAGTATAATTGCACCTTCAATGCTATTTGCAATTGAAAATACAGTTCTAAAGATAGCTTACTTTATACTTTATTTATTAAAATGTAGGATATAATTCGTATTTGCTTGATAAAGCATTAACTCGATTACGAGATGCTTCTAGTACTTCTTGGTTTTCGTGATTTTTTAATGTATCAGCAATGATTGATGCAATTTCATCCATATCTTCTAAAGTAAACCCTCTTGAAGTTACAGCAGCTGTACCGATACGGATACCACTTGTTACAAACGGACTTGCTGGATCAAATGGGATTGTATTTTTATTACATGTAATACCAACCTCATCTAATACGTGCTCAGCAACTTTACCAGTTAACTCTAATGAACGAACATCAATTAAAATTAAGTGATTATCTGTGCCACCAGATACTAAATTTAAGCCGTTAGATTTTAAGCCTTCTGCTAAACGAGCAGCGTTATCGATGACCGCTTGTGCATACTTTTTAAAATCTTCTTGTAGTGCTTCACCAAATGCTACAGCTTTAGCTGCAATTACGTGCATTAATGGTCCACCTTGAATTCCAGGGAAGATTGATTTATCAATCGCTTTTGCGAATTCTTCTTTACATAAAATCATACCACCACGTGGTCCACGTAATGTTTTATGAGTAGTTGTTGTAACAAAATCAGCAAATGGAACTGGATTTTGATGAAGACCTGTTGCTACTAAACCAGCGATATGTGCCATATCGACCATTAAGTAAGCTCCAACTTCATCTGCAATTTCTCTGAATTTTTTAAAGTCAATTGCTCTTGGATAAGCACTTGCACCAGCTACAATTAATTTAGGCTTATGCGCTTTAGCCTTTTCTAATACATCTTCATAGTTAATTACTTGAGTTTCTGGATCTACTCCATACTCAACGAAATTATATTGTACCCCACTGAAGTTTACTGGGCTTCCGTGAGTTAAATGACCACCATGTGATAAATTCATACCTAATACTGTATCACCATGTTTTAAAATAGTGAAATAAACTGCCATATTCGCTTGAGCACCTGAATGAGGTTGAACATTTACGTGTTCTGCTCCGAAAATTTCTTTTGCACGGTCTCTTGCAATGTTTTCTGTGATATCAACATATTCACAACCGCCATAGTATCGTTTGCTTGGATATCCTTCAGCATATTTATTTGTTAATACTGAACCTTGGGCTTCCATTACTGCTTCGCTTACAAAGTTTTCAGAAGCAATTAACTCGATTTTAGTACGTTGTCTACCTAACTCTAACTGTATTGCCTCATACAATGATGGATCTTGCTTTTTTAAATTTTCCACAGTTATATCCCCCTTTTTGTAAAACACGAACATTACTAGTATAAATTTACTATATTATTCGATAAAACGACCGAATTCCTTTCTATTTTACCATGTTTTATATTGAAAATGAAAGATATATCTTTCAAATAACTAACATTTAACTATTCTATTATAATAAAAAACACATTATTTAACGTCTTCATCTATTGCGTAAACTGCACGCGCTCCACCAATTAACTTTGGACGAGTTTTTGCCACCGTAATATGGGCTTGTCCAACATGTTTAATACTTGTTCTTAAAGGAACTGCCACGTGCTTTAAATGCATACCGATTAAAGTATCGCCAATATCAATCCCTGCATCCGCTTTAATGTGCTCAACAATTACAGCATGATCTAAATGTCTATATGCGAATGAGGCAAGTGCTCCTCCTGCAGTACGAACTGGTATCACAGTTACCTCATCTAATTGTAAACTTTTTGCCGTTTTTCTTTGAACAACCAATGCCCTGTTCAAATGTTCACAGCATTGAAATGCTAATTGTACTCCTGTTTCATCTTGAAAAGCCTTAATCTCATTAAATAAGACTTCCGCTACTTCGATTGTTCCTGAAGTTCCAATTCTTTGTCCGCTAACCTCACTAGTGCTACATCCAATGACTAAAACATGCTCACTTGTAAAATTCACATGATCATTTAGCTCGTGTAATAATGATTTTATTTGCCCGGCTACTAACCTTAATTCTTCATTCACTTGTTTTGCCCCTTTCGTAGAATCATTCTTTAAATTGACTAACATTCTATTATTCATTATTAAAAAAGCCGATAATCTTCACATTATGTTTTGGATTAACGGCTTCTCATTTAGGTTTTATAATTGGTGATTCTTTTCGTAGTCTTTAATTTTATTTACTCGATTTTCATGTCGACCGCCTTCAAACTCAGTCGTTAACCATATTTTTGCAATGTCTCTTGCTAAACCAGGTCCGATTACTCGTTCCCCCATAGCTAGAATATTCGTATCATTATGTTCACGAGTTGCTTTCGCACTAAAAGTATCATGCACTAAAGCACATCGAATTCCTTCAACTTTATTTGCGGCAATTGACATACCAATTCCTGTTCCACAAATTAATATTCCACGGTCTACTTCTCCATTTGCAACTTTTTGTGCAACTGGGAATGCATAATCTGGGTAGTCTACAGATGTACCACACTCACAACCATAATCTTCGTATTCAATGCCCATTTCATCCATTAAATTCATGATTTCTTGACGTATATTTAATCCACCATGATCAGACGCTATTGCTACTTTCATTAGATAACCCCCGTATTGATATCTTTGAATTAATTTTCTATCGTATTGAATTGACTTCAATTTCTATCTTACACTATTATGTTCAGATTTAGGGCATCTAATTAACATCTAATCACTGATTAAATTAATATTCGTTTGGTTTCTGTACAATCTGTTTTACCAACTCTTCTAATTCGCTCAAAGTATTTTCATAAGTTGTTAATGACCCTCCATAAGGGTCAGAAATATCTTTAGCTTGACCGTTTATATATTCATAAAATGTAAATATTCTATCCTTATACTGAGGAAACTTAGAAACTAACATTTGTTTATGGCTCAATGTCATTGATAAGACTTTAGAAGACCATTCCAATAGATCTTCATTTATTGGCTGCGAGGAATGATTTGTATCTATCCCTTTATTTTTCAGTGCCAATATTGCATTTTGAGAAGCAGGGTCACCTGACATAGCAAATACTCCAGCAGACTTGACCTGATAGAACTCATTACCATGATGTCTTAATAGCGCTTCTGCCATTGGGCTTCTACATGTATTTCCGGTACAAACAAATAATATATTTTTCATCTTAATACCTCACCCTCATTTATCTGAACGTTTTATTTAATCTATTTTACTAAAAAATAAAAGGATGGGGCAATTGTCTCCAATTTTCTCCATCCTTAGCTCTTATTCACCTTATGTATCTGTTAAGAAAAAAATAATAGTTTTATTCCAAAAATCAATAAGAACGAACCACCTAATAGTTCTCCAAATTTACCAAGTTCCTGTTCTACTCTTCTTCCTAAAAGTAATCCAGCCCAGGTTAAAATTGTACTGATAATACCAAATAGTAGAATTGTTAGCCATGTTTTAGCACCGAATGTTCCTAAGCTAATTCCAACCGAAAAACTGTCCACACTTACACTAAATGCAAAAAGAAGTAACCCTACTCCTGTCGGTGAATATTTATTTTCTTCTTTTCCAAATAAAGTTGAGTAGATCATGTGAAAGCCTATCCCCATTAATAAGAATCCACCGAGTAATACAGCAAATCGTCCCAGATTCTCGGATAACTCATATCCAATGATCATTCCTAACAAGGGCATTATTACATGAAAGAGTCCGATTACAATACCGATATTGATGATCTGTTTAAATTTAAGTTGTATAACTCCCATTCCTAATCCAACTGAGAATGCATCTAAACCTAGCGCAGATCCCATAATAGTTAATGTAATTAGTTCATTGATTAATGAGCTATTCATGCTTTCCCCCCTAGGACTTGCTATTAAAAGATATGCACGTCCTATAAATGATATGAGGGAAATTAATAAAATTTTTTAGACTGTTGACAAACGCTTGCAATCAGTCTGAAAATCAAGTTTTATGAGCTTTGTCTAAATATGAATATAATAATGGACCGAACCTTAGCATCTATTATTTTTCCTGAATAACTGAATGTCCACAGGCTTTCCACAGACGATTCATAATCGCAATTCCAATGCCTTCATAAGGGAAGGTTTCACAATAAATGATATCAACATGTTCTTCATTAAATTTACGAATGCAATCATATAATGCTGCAGCTACGGTTGATAAGTCACTACGTTTTCCACATGTAAGAATTACATCTGCATCATATTTCGTTGCATTTTCTTCAGTTGTTAATATCCCTACTCTTTTTCCTTCTGTTTTGGAATTGTGTATAAGTTTGTGTATAAACTCAATACTTCCATTTACAAGATGCATTTGAGCATCTGGTGCATAATGTTTATATTTCATACCAGGTGATTTTGGTGCTTCGTTTTCCTTCATAGTTGCTGGATCTACTTCAACAGTAGGAATTATTTCTTTTATCATTTCTGGCGTAATACTACCTGGTCTTAATATTGTAAAAATAGCTTGAGAACAGTCAATAACTGTTGATTCAACCCCGACCCCTGTACTACCACCATCTACAATTCCTACAATTCGTCCATTTAGATCTTCAAATACATGCTTAGCAGAAGTTGGACTAGGTTTCCCTGATGTATTTGCACTTGGTGCTGCTATTGGCAAATTACAAGCTTCAATTAATGCTAGAGCAACTGGATGATCAGGCATTCTTATTCCTACAGTGGATAACCCTGCCGTTACATATTTTGAAACATTTTTCTTACTTTTTAAAATTAACGTTAATGGCCCTGGCCAAAAAGCATCCATTAGTTTTTTTGCATCTAATGGAATTTCTTCAACTAGATGATCTAACTGTTCTTTGTTGGCAATATGTACAATAAGGGGATTATCACTTGGTCTACCTTTTGCTTGGAAGATTCGTTGAACCGCTTCATCTGAAAGAGCATTCGCCCCTAACCCATAAACGGTTTCTGTTGGAAAAGCGACAACTTGTCCTAACTGTAAATTTTTTGCTGCATCCACAATCTGTGGGTAAACTTCTTCTTTATTCACAGGATTATCCACATACCATATTTTCGTTTCCATACGTAGCACCTCTCTCTAGAGTGAATAATAGTGTATATTTTACAAATTTAGACATTATCCAAAGAATGAAAAGCAAGTTTTATCCACAAATTGTGGACAAAACTTGCTAATTTGTGGATAACTTTGTGTATAGTTCTTTTTGATAAACTAATACTTCTTCATTCGTAATAGTAGTTTGGTAATGCTTCATTTCTTTAATACTATTCGAAACATTTTCCTGTTCGACTTGACCAAAACCTAGTAAAAGGAATAAGTCTTGAACTACATGCTGTCTTGTTAATAAATATACTTTACTAATCATTTCTTCTTTTAGTTTTTCAAGAACACTTTGTAAAAAGAGTACCATATGCTGTGAGTAAATGGTAGGTGCAACTACTAGTGATCTTAATAACGCTTCTTCTCCATCTTGCTCATATCCTATTACAGCTTGTGCTTTCCCAAACTCATCTTCCATTATGAAAAATGATTCTTGTTGCTCCTCAAGTCCGTTTGTAGATAATCCTGCTTGTCCCAAGAATGAAAAAATTGTTTCAAAATCTTCCTGAACTGCTGAACGTATTTTCATAAAAAAACCTCCCTAGTATGCTTGTAATACTTTATGCACATAGGGAGATTGCTAGAACTAAAATAATTGCTTTAACATTTGTACAAAGAAGCTCTCTACCTTAATATCATCTTTTGGTTCATCGCTAGATAAAGTAGAAGCCATAACCGCATCGTCACTGCTCTTGATCTCATTATCATCTTGCAAAGATGGTTCATTGTTTTGTTTTGTTGCAGTATTAGTATCATCATCGCTTAAACGTAATGCTTCTTGTTTATTAAATTCTTTCTTTGGTTCTTTTTCGATTTTTGGTTCTTTTTCGATTTTTGTTTCTTGATCAACCTTTTGTTGAGATTGTAGTGATTCTTTACTTAAAGTTGCATCACCGTTTGAAAAATCTAGGAAGCATAATGGCGGGAACAATACGCACCACCAGTTTGCCCCTTGACCAGCACCAAGTTTAATTAAAACTGCTTCGTAATCACCTGCAGGATATAGGAAACTTCCATATAACTTTGTAGGGAATTTAACTTTTTTAGAGTAAGTAATTGTAAATGATTGATTTGAGCCTTCTTCTTTAATAACACGCGCAACTGTTTTTTGTAAATCTGGAATATGACTTTTAATAACCTTTTGTCCCTCTTCAAAGGTAGTTAAATCTTTTACCCAAGTATTAATTTGAGCATTAACTTCATCTCTAACTTTACGTTTAAGAGCTTGGTCTTCACTAGAATCGCTATTTGCTAGAATTCTTAGTCGTAC
Source organism: Bacillus sp. FJAT-25509 (assembly GCF_001420605.1). Lineage (GTDB taxonomy): Bacteria > Bacillota > Bacilli > Bacillales > Bacillaceae_G > Gottfriedia. The sequence goes on along the minus strand of NZ_LJIZ01000013.1, from coordinate 92,484 downwards.
AGCCTTCTTAGGAATTATAACCATTTCATTACCTTTAGCGTTTGTATCTCGAAGTGGCATTAACACTGATGAACTAATTAATAATATGATAAATAAAGAAATAATTTTATATGTTATTTTATTTTTATTTTTAGTTTTCATTCTCTCCACCATCCCTCTAGGAACAGTGTAGACAATTTGATTATTTCTTAAACACTAGTATTCTATTTTTTTATAGTTTCTTTTTGGACAAGGAAGTAAACGATGATTTCCAGTTTTAGATAGCCGTTTTCCGTTGTAGAGATGTTGAGCCTTTCATTACTTCAGGATCCTTGCCGTCCCAGTCTCCATTGCCGCCGAGCATCTTACGTTGAGATTTACTCATAGATTTCCCCTAACTGACTAACAATCTATTAAAAAGGAACGTATGAAATACACAGTTTAGAAATTCCTTTTATCTCTAACAATTTATCTGCTTTTTAATATAATCCATATATAACGAAACAATATCTATGTTTGAAACAGTATAAAGTGTTCTACTCCCTACTACGTCCTCAATTTCATTAAAGATTAGTTGGTTGTTTGCATCAAACATGAAGTCAATTCCAACGAAGTCAAAATCAAAGTGATCTACTATTTTTTGAATGAGTTCTTTTTCATTTTTGGAAAGTTCGTATAGTATTGCGCCTCCGCCTAGAGAAAAATTCGCTCGAAAATCTTTTTCTGAATATCTTAAAACGGCTGCAACAATTTCTTTACCGATGATAAAAACTCTTAAGTCCTTACCTAATTGCTCTGCAACGTTTTGAATTAATACTTCATCGAAGTTTGCGTTCTGTACGGTCTCCAGTAACTCTTCTTGATTATTTATAAAATATACTTCACTTCCGCCTCTTCCTGTGCAATTTTTAAGCACACAAGGGAAAATGATTGTATCTAAAGATTTTGTAATTGTATTTTTTTGATAATAAAATGTGTCTAGCATTGGAATTCCTAGACTAGAAAGCTTCTGGTGTGTTAGAAACTTATGGTTGGCCATTGTTGAAATCGCCTGGTTATTAAAAGTTCTGATTCCCATTTCTTCAAAGTGGGAAGATAATAATTGTGATATCGTCCTCATAATTACAAAGGCCGGTTTACTTAACTCTTCACCTTGATAGCAAAGTATATTAACACCGCTTCGAATACCTATTACAATATCTTCTGTATATAATAACTTTAACTCAAATCCATTTTCCAATGCTCCGCTTACTAACCAGTCAATATACGTTCTATTTCTTTCTGCATCTGAATCGGAATAGATTAGCCAACCAATCATACGTTTTTCTCCAAGTCCCAGGTAATATAATCAATAATATATTTCGTTGTATCCACGTCTGTACATAGATAAATATTTTTGAAATGTGCGTTTGAGTTAACTTCGCATATATACGTTTTTCCATCTTCGCCGAACAATAAGTCAATTCCTGCAAAATCAGCTCCCAATATTTCAGAACATTTAAGCGCTAAATTGATTTGCTCTTCTGTTGGCTCATACTTATACATCTTTCCACCGTTTGTAACATTTGCACGAAAATCTGATTCTGATTTTCTTAACACTGCTGTTACTACTTGTTTACCTACTACTTGGATGCGAATATCAGTCCCTCTGCTTGATTCTATAAACTCTTGATAAATGTGAGGTTTGTGCTTTAGTTCATCTACCTTTTTATAAAAATCTTCTCTATTCTCAACTAAATAAACTTGTCTACCAAATGAACCGAATGACTCTTTTATAATTAAAGGAAAACCTAATTCCTGTATAACTCCATCGTAAAAATCATAGTTTGTTAAATCACAATTAGGGAACAGCAGCGGAGCCGTAATTGTTTTTGGCATGGGAATATCGTAGTTCGATAACGCTTGAAAAGTTAAAGCCTTATCATCACAGACTTCAATCGTTCTCGCGGAATTATATAATTTTAGCCCCATATTTTCTAAATGCCTTGCTAAATGAACATCCTTGTCCCAAAAAATTACAAAATCAGGTTTCTCATTCGCGAATTTCCCTTTTAAAATCGCTTGACCCTTTTCGATTACTGGGATTAGTTCATAATGTTTAACTAAAGTAACATCTATTCCTTTTGAGATTGCTGTATCACGTAACCATTCAAAAAGTTCAGTAAATTTTGTAGCTGTAATATGACCATTAAATACAATCCAACCTTTAAACTTTTTCATTCTAACTATCTTCTTTCGTAATGTTTTTGTTTTTTCTTGATTAAAATTTTCCTCATCTTTTACAACTTTAACACAAAAAAAAGAATCGTAATACATAGACTTTTTCTAGTCAATATCATTACGATTCATTATTTAAATTAGCCATTTACCATATAAACCATACGGTCTTTTCCATTAATATCGAGAACAACTTCAACCTTCGAATTCGGGTAAGCTTCCCTTAAAATGTCTGCAACCTGTTCACCTTGATTGACTCCTACTTCAAATGCAACCAGTGATTTTTCTTTTAATACTTTAGGTAGGTCATTTGCAAAACGACGATAAAAATCTAGACCATCTTCGCCACCTACTAAAGCACGGTATGGTTCATGTTCCTTAACTACTTCATCTAACCCCAACCAGTCCTCATGCGGAATATACGGCGGATTTGATACTACAATATCAACTCTCTTGTTTTCTTCAATAAAGTAATTCAGTAAATCATTGTGTATAAAGTGGACATTTGCCTTTAACTCTTGTGCATTTCGTTTTGCAACTTGAATAGATTCTGCTGCAATATCAACTGTATGAACTGTTAGTTGATTACTTTCAAGCGCAAGCGAGATTGCAATCGCCCCACTACCTGTACCTACATCTACTAGTTCAAGTTGTGCTGTATTCTTCCAATGCTTTTGAATACGATGCAGAACACCTTCCACTAACTCCTCTGTTTCTGGTCTTGGAATTAGTACTTCTTCATTAACGAAGAACTTTCGGCCATAAAAGTATTCATATCCTATTAAATACTGGATTGGTTGGCCCTTTACGTGCTTATGAACCAATTCTTGAAACTGCATCCAATCATTCTCTTTTAAGTCTTCTCTCATATTCAGCAATAATTCTGTTCGATTATAGTCCAAAAGATGTTTTAATACAATTTCACCCACATTTTCATCACGACCGTGTTCTTGTAAAAAAGAAGAAGCCCATTTTAGGGCTTCATATATCTTTGTTGTCATTATTGACTTTGTTCCATTCGTTTTGCTTGATCATCCATAATTAAAGCATTAATGATTTCGTCGATTTTACCTTCAACGATTTGATCAAGCTTTTGAATTGTTAATCCAATTCGGTGGTCAGTTACACGGTTTTGTGGGTAGTTATAAGTACGGATACGTTCAGAACGGTCACCTGTACCTACAGCTTGCTTACGGTTTTGATCATATTCTGCTTGTACTTCTCTTTGGAATTTATCATAAACCCTAGCGCGAAGAACCTTCATCGCTTTTTCTTTATTCTTAATTTGTGATTTTTCATCCTGACATGATACAACTGTATTTGTTGGAATATGAGTTAAACGCACCGCAGACATCGTTGTATTTACTGATTGACCACCAGGACCACTTGAAGCAAATGTATCTACACGAATATCTTTTTCATGAATTTCAATTTCTACTTCTTCAGCTTCTGGTAAAACTGCTACAGTTGCAGTTGAAGTATGAATTCGTCCACCTGATTCTGTTTCAGGAACACGTTGAACACGGTGTGCACCATTTTCAAATTTTAGTTTTGAGTATGCACCTTTACCATTTATCATAAAGATAACCTCTTTAAAGCCACCTAGCTCTGTATAGTTACCTTCAATGATTTCTGTTTTCCATCCGTTAACCTCAGCAAAACGGCTGTACATACGGTATAACGTAGCAGCAAATAATGCAGCCTCGTCTCCTCCAGCAGCACCACGAATCTCAACAATAACGTTTTTATCATCGTTAGGATCTTTTGGAATTAAAAGTATTTTTAGACGTTCTTCTAAATCCTTTGATTCGTTTTCTAAATCATTTAATTCTTCTTTAACCATTTCGCGCATATCAGCATCAAGCTTTTCTTCAAGCATAGCTTTTGCATCTTTAATTTGCTCTTTAGCTGATTTGTATTGACGGTATACATCAACTGTTTCTTGTATGTCTGATTGTTCTTTTGAGTATTCACGTAACTTTTTTGAATCGTTTATAATTTCCGGGTCACTAAGTAAATCGTTTAATCTATCATAGCGATCCTCTACAGCTTGTAATCGATCAAACATAATTTTCACCTCGACATTTTCGTCTTAAATAGTTTCTAAATATATATCGAAAAAAAGCGATTCTAAATCGCTTCTTTAATTCTAAGGTAAAAGCGCCAATAACACTTTATCCACAATTATTATTGTCCAGTTCCGAAAGCTAGCTCTCCGATAATAATCCATTCAGAGCTGGGCGAGCTTTCTCCACATTTATTAGTATATGGTCTTAATAGCTAATTTTCAACCTACTGTCTAATTAATCGTTCTGACTTTGAAGTGCTGGTTGAATTGTTTTCGTTGGTACTTCGTGACAGTGTCTACATCTTGGTTCATACGATTCAGATGCACCTACTAAAATAATAGGGTCTTCAAATAAAGCTGGTTTACCATTTATTAATCTTTGAGTTCTACTTGCAGGCGAACCGCATGAAGCACAAACTGCGTTTAATTTCGTTACATGTTCTGCGATTGATAATATCTCAGGTACTTTACCAAATGGTAATCCTCTAAAATCCTGGTCTAAACCTGCACAAATCACACGTTTTCCAGAGTTCGCAAGTTCTTGAACTACCATAACTATTTCATCGTCAAAGAATTGAATCTCGTCAATTGCAACTACTTCAACTTCTTCTGTAACATATTTAAGAATATGTGATGAGTGTGTTACTGCATAAGCAGGTACTTTCATACCTGTGTGAGACACCACTTCTACTTCACTGTATCGATTATCAATTGATGGCTTGAATGTAACACAGCTTTGCTTAGCAAACTGCGTACGACGAACACGGCGAATCAGTTCCTCTGATTTTCCAGAAAACATACTTCCGCAAATCATTTCAATCCAACCATTTTTTTTCATCATAAAGAACATTATGTGTCTCACCTTTCTATATCAGTACAAAGACTATTTTATTTATTTTTAACGATGGTTAATTCATCAGTATTTATAATTCGTGTAAGTATCTTGATTATTTATATAAAAATTCACTAAATTGAATTTAACTTATATGTTATTTGACTATAAATGCGTAAAAAAAGCAGGCAAAGTAGCAATAACTCGCCTGCTTTTCATCAATATTACTTAAGGCCGTATTTCTTGTTGAAACGTTCAACACGTCCTGCAGCGTTAGCAAATTTCTGACGTCCAGTGTAGAATGGGTGTGAATCAGAAGAAACCTCAACTTTGATTAGAGGGTAAGTTTCGCCATCTTCCCATTCGATTGTTTCGTTAGAATATTTTGTTGATCCGCTTAAGAATTTGAAACCAGTGTTAATATCCATAAACACTACTTTCTTGTAATTAGGATGAATATTCGCTTTCATGTCTTTCATCTCCTTCCGCCCTGAAATCCTTGAAATCAGAGTTATAAGAAACCATGTGTTTAACACATAATTTACATTTCACATACAAATGAAATTATAGCAACTAACCCGGGAGAATGCAACCCACTATTTCTCTTTCAGATTGCTTATATCTTCCAACTATTTATTAGAGACAGGCGTTTTTCTACTTTCTTCAGTCATCGTATTGAAGAAATCTTCATTTGTTTTCGTTTGACGAAGCATTCTGAAATAACGTTCAACAAAGTCTGGAATATCTGACATTGTTTTTCTCATTAACCATAGCTTGTCCAGATGATCTTTTGGTATTAATAAATCTTCTTTACGTGTTCCAGAACGACGAATGTCAATTGCTGGGAAGATACGACGTTCAGCTAATGAACGATCTAAGTGAAGCTCCATATTACCAGTACCTTTGAATTCTTCATAAATAACATCGTCCATACGTGAGCCAGTGTCGATTAGAGCTGTTGCTAAAATCGTTAAACTTCCACCTTCTTCGATATTACGTGCAGCACCGAAGAATCGTTTTGGTCTATGGAATGCAGCAGGATCAATACCACCTGATAACGTACGACCACTTGGTGGAATAACTAAATTATACGCACGAGCTAGCCTAGTAATACTATCCATTAAAATAATTACATCTTTCTTGTGCTCTACTAGTCTCATAGCGCGCTCTAATACTAATTCGGCAACCTTGATATGACTATCAGGAGTTTCATCGAAAGTCGAACTTACAACGTCTCCTTTTACAGAACGTTCAATGTCCGTTACCTCTTCTGGTCGCTCATCAATTAGCAATACAATTAGTTCAGCTTCTGGGTGATTTGTTGTGATGCTATTTGCAATTTCTTTTAATAACTCAGTCTTACCGGCTTTTGGAGGGGCAACAATTAAACCACGTTGACCAAATCCTACTGGGGCGATCATATCAATAATTCTTGTTGAAAACTTTGCAGGAGATGTTTCAAGCTTCATTTGTCTATTAGGATATAAAGCAGTTAATCCTGGGAAGTGAACTCGTTCTTTAGCATTCTCAGGATCATCTCCATTGACTGCTTCTACTTGAAGTAGACCAAAGTATCTTTCATTTTCCTTCGGTGGACGTACCTTTCCAGAAACCTTATCACCATTTCGCATATCAAAACGACGAATTTGAGATGCAGAAATATAAATATCTTCTGAACTAGGTGAATAATTAATTGGACGTAAGAATCCATATCCTTCTGAAGGGATAATTTCTAGTACACCTTCCATGAACATTAATCCGTCTTTTTCCGCTTGCGCTTTAAGGATTGCAAAAATAAGTTCTTTTTTCGATAATTTGCTGTAATACGAAATTTTCATTACCTTCGCGTGTTCATACAAATCTTTTAATTTCATATTTTCTAATGCAGAGATTGTTAAACTCATATAACACCACTCTTTACTTTTATTCGTTCAAATTAGGGTTTTCTTAATTCGGAAGGTTATTTAGAAGGTTTTTTGAAGGAAACTTACATAAAGTATTACTCTTTAGTGTAACCTTTTCCCCTAAAAATATTCTAAGTAATTAGAATTAATAGGTTTACTATCTATTGAGATTATAATTCGAAAGAGTTTTTTATGCCAACTATTTTTCGACTAAACTATTTAATGACTCTCCCCTTCGGTAAATAAAGGAAAGAGTCATTATTCTACTAAATTAATATCTAGATTTCGATTTCGATAACAAAGAATTTTGATTCATTATTAACGAACATCATAACCAAGTTTTTAAATGATTAAATTATTTAATAACTAGGTTTGGTTTTTTGTTTAGGCTGTGACGTCCATCTACAAAACGAACAGTTCCTGATTTAGCACGCATAACTAACGATTGCGTAGATCCTACATTCCCTTTGTATTGTACACCTTTTAGCAATTCTCCATCAGTTACACCAGTAGCAGCAAAAATTGCGTCGTCACCTTTAACTAAATCGTCCATATATAAAATACGGTTTGGATCTTCTATACCCATGCGTTTGCAACGTTCAATCTCTTCTTCATTTTGAGGTAATAATTTACCTTGAAGTTCTCCACCTAAGCATTTTAAAGCAACTGCAGCGATAACTCCTTCTGGCGCTCCACCGCTTCCAAATAAAATATCAACACCTGTATGATCAAAAGCTGTGTTAATTGCTCCCGCTACGTCACCATCGTTGATTAGTTTAATTCGAGCTCCTGCTGAGCGAATTTCTTCAATTAACTTCGCATGACGTTCTCTATTTAATACTGTTGCAACAACTTCATTAATATTTTTTCCTTTTGCTTTTGCTACAGCTGTTAAGTTTTCAAGAACAGATGCATTGATATCAACTTTACCAACCGCTTCAGGTCCAACTGCAAGTTTCTCCATGTACATATCAGGAGCATGTAATAAATTACCATGGTCAGCAATTGCAATAACTGCTAAAGCATTCCAACCACCAGATGCAACGATATTAGTACCTTCAAGTGGATCAACTGCTACGTCCACTCTTGGACCATATCCATTACCAAGTTTCTCACCGATATATAGCATTGGAGCCTCGTCCATTTCGCCTTCTCCAATTACAACTGTTCCCTTCATAGGAATCGTATCAAATACATCACGCATTGCTGTTGTAGCAGCATCATCTGCTTCATCCTTTTTACCTAAACCCATCCATTTTGCAGATGCTAGTGCTGCTGCCTCAGTAACACGAACTAACTCCATTGATAAACTTCTTTCCATTCAAAACTCCCCCTTTGATGTAAATGAAAACTATCTTTAATATGTTAATGAGTATATAGACACCCAATTTTACGCATTTTTTAATTGTTCAACTTCTTGCTTGGTTAGTTGAACACGCCATACATTTGCTCCTAATCCTAAAAGCTTTTCAACTAAATCCTCATATCCTCTGTCAACATGTTCTAAACCTGTTAGTTCTGTTTTACCTTCCGCAATTAGGCCTGCTATAACCAACGCTGCGCCAGCACGTAAATCACTTGCTTTTACACGACCGCCTTGTAACTGCGAAGGACCGGAAATAATAGCCGTACTACCTTCGACTTTAATGGTTGCACTCATTCTTCTAAGCTCATCAATATGCTTAAATCTTGCACCATAAATTGTATCAGTTATAACGGCTGTCCCATTTGCCTTCGTTAACAACACAGAAAACGGCTGTTGTAAGTCAGTCGGGAAACCTGGATAAACTAAAGTTTTAATATCTACTGATCTTAGTTCTTTATTTGATCCAGAAACGATAATTTGATCGTCATTCGTATCAATATCTATATTCATTTCTCTCATTTTCGCTATAAGTGATTCCAAATGGTGAGGAATAACATTATCAACAATAACCTTGTCCCCATCTTGCACAGTTGCAGCAGCTAATATTGTATATGTTCCTGCTTCAATGCGATCAGGGATAATTGTATGTGTGCAGCCAGATAGAGATTCTACTCCATCAATTCGAATTACATCAGTACCTGCACCTTTAATTTTAGCACCCATACTAGTTAATAAGGTAGCTACATCTACAATCTCAGGCTCTTTTGCAGCGTTTTCAATAACAGTTCTACCATTTGCTAAAACCGCTGCTAACATGATATTAATCGTTGCACCAACACTAACTACATCCAAGTATATACGTGCACCTTTTAGTTCTTCTGCCCTTAAATAGATTGCACCTTGCTCATTCGTTACTTTTGCACCTAATGCTTCAAAACCTTTTATATGTTGATCAATAGGTCTTGGTCCAAGATAACATCCCCCTGGTAAGCCTATAACCGCTTGCTTAAATCTACCTAACATTGCACCCATTAAATAATAAGACGCTCGCAATTTTTTTACCTTCCCACTTGGAAGTGGCATTGCAACCATATTTGTTGGATCAATCATTATTTTTTCATCAGATACTTCTACTTGACCACCTATTTCCTCTAAAAGGTCACAAAGTGTTTGAACATCTGAAATAGAAGGAACTCCTTCAAGTGTTACAGGTGAGCTTGCTAAAATAGTTGCTGGGATTAGAGCCACTGCACTATTTTTGGCACCGCTAACACGAATTGTCCCTTTTAAAGGTATACCGCCTTCTAATACAAGCTTTTCCATAGCATACTCCCTTCTAAATGAGCAGAAGAAAATAGTAGAGAAGTAAAGTATTTAATCTTCTCAACTGTCGAATAGTTTTTACCTATTTTCTCCAAAATTCTACTTCTCTAATCTTAGTTTATACGAGAGCTACAGTCTAATGTAAAGACTTTTGCTTTTGTTTGGTTAATTACAATATCATGAATTTTAATAAAAATTGAGATTGAGTAGAACCTTTAAATAAATTTTGATTAGTTAATTAAGTAGAATTAGATATTTGGTAATTTCTTAACTAGAACTAAACTAATTCTAATCATTATTATCTTATATCTTCAAGTCTAAATGAAAAAACATATAAATTTATTGCTAAAAAATGGATTTGTTAAACAAGAAAACCGTCTAAACATGATTTAGACGGCTTAATTTATTATAATATATCATATTTCAAGCTAAAAAACTTAAAATATTATGCTTTGTTGCTAGTACCGAACTCACGGATTTTGCCAGCTACTGTTGCGATAATTGCTTCGCGACCTGGTCCAAGAACTTTACGTGGGTCATATTGTTTTTCATCATTTGCAACAAATTCACGAACAGCTTTATTGAAAGCAATTTGGTTCTCAGTGTTTACGTTAATTTTTGCAGTTCCACGAGCGATTGCTTTTTGAATTTGTTCAGTTGGGATTCCAGTTCCACCGTGTAAAACTAATGGTACATTAGTTTCGTTACCGATTTGTTCCATTTCGTCGAAACCTAATTTTGGTTCACCTTTGTATGGTCCATGAACAGATCCTAAAGCTGGAGCTAAGCAATCAATGCCAGTACGCTCAACTAGGTCTTTACACTCTGCTGGGTTAGCATAAATAATATCTCCAACAACGTGATCTTCTTGTCCACCAACAGTTCCTAATTCAGCTTCAACAGATACACCATGAGAATGAGCGTAGTCTACTACTTTTTTAGTTGTTTCAACGTTTTGTTCAAATGGATCATGAGAAGCATCAATCATAACTGAAGTAAATCCAGCGTCAATTGCAGCTTTACATGCTTCAAAGCTTGAACCGTGATCAAGATGAATTGCTACAGGTACAGTAATTTTTAAATCAATTAATAAACCTTCTACCATTTTTACAACAGTGTTAAATCCACCCATGTATTTAGCTGCACCTTCAGAAACACCAAGAATTACAGGTGATTTTTCTTTTTCAGCTGCAGTAAGAATAGCAAAAGTCCACTCTAAGTTATTAATATTGTATTGACCAACAGCGTATTTACCTTCTTTTGCTTTATTAAGCATTTCAGTCATAGATACTAAAGGCATTTTAAGCCCTCCTTATATACTCTTTTATGAAAATTAATCTGCACCCATAATTTTACTAACAAGAATAGAATGCTACAAATCGTTCTTTATTATGTAAATTATTAGGTATTTATATCACAACATAAGAATACAAAAAATGAAATGAAAACACAACAAATATCATCAAATGTTCGTATTATCGTAACATTTTGGATAATTAAACGCAATTTCAACCGGATTTATTCGGTATTTCCGAAAACGCTTTCAATTTCAAGATAAAAATAAAAGCAGATGGTCCGCTACCCATCTGCTACTTTACTGCTGAGATTGTGGTTGTGAAGTATGCTCTCTAACAACCTTTTTAATTTCATCAATATCAAATGGTTTTGGAAAATATTGTAGTGCGCCTAATTTTTTAGCTTCTTCAATAATATCGAGTTCACCATAAGCCGTCATCAATATAACTTTAATATCTTTATTAATTTCTTTGATTCGTTTTAGAATCTCCACTCCGTCCATACCTGGTATTTTCATATCAAGAATAACTAAGTCGGGACAATCCTTCACTACAATATCAATAGCTTGAAAACCATTAGCTGCCTGAAATACCTCATAGCCTTCTTTTTTGAAAATTTCGTGTAAAAGCAAACGAATTCCGTACTGATCGTCTACTATAAGTAATTTACTTCCCAAAAATAGTACCACCTTTCTTAACCAGATAACGTTCTTAAAAAACACAAAATCCCCTAAATTTTTACATTCTACTTAAAAACCTTTTTTCCTGCATTAGTTTGAAAATTTTACAAAAAACTACTTTTTTAAATTTTTTTTGTATCTATCTAAATTACAGTATAATGGTTAGAACATACTTTTATAAGAGGGAGTATCATTTAATGTTAAAAATTTTTTCGACACAATTGAATGGCGTTTTTCAAAAAATAGTAAAGCAAGAGGAAGTATTTGAAGATGCTTCACGCTTCTTAGCACAGGCAGTTATTGGAGAAGGATGCGTTTATGTTCATGGTACAAAAGAATTTGCTGGTATTGTTTCAGAAATAACTGATGGCGCAGAACAAAACGACTCAATTAAACCTTTAATGATTAACGGTGAATTCCAGTCATTATCACCAGTAGATCGAGTGCTTTTATTTACAAGACAGACGGATGATCAAGAAGCTATTCTTCTTGCGAATAAACTATCAGAATCAAATATTGGATTAGTGATCGTCTCTACCATAATCAATGGAGAAGACCATTTATCAGAACTAGCTGATGTATTTATTAACTATGAATTAACAAGAAAGCTTGTTCCAACTGATGAGGGAGATCGAATCTGTTTACCTACCCTACTCACAGGATTATTCATTTATCATTGCCTACTACTTACAATGAGTGAAATCCTATCAGATTTTGACTGAAAAATAATTCTAAAATAACAAAAACACCCAACATGATTATAATAAAATCTGTTGGGTGTTTTTTTATTGCCTTAACCTCGATTTTGTAGTGATGCTCCTACAAAATCTCTGAATAATGGTTGTGGTCTATTTGGACGAGAAATAAACTCTGGGTGGAATTGAGAAGCTACAAACCAAGGGTGATTTGGCAACTCAATAATTTCTACTAAACGACCATCAGGGCTAGTACCTGAGAAGATAAATCCTTCTTGTTCCATTTGTTGACGGTATTCATTATTGAACTCATAACGATGACGGTGACGTTCGTAAACAACTTCTTCTCCGTAAGCTTCGTGTGCTTTTGAACCTTCAACTAATTTACATGGATATAAACCTAAACGTAATGTACCACCTAGATCTTCTACATCTTTTTGTTCTGGTAATAAATCGATAATTGGATAGTTAGTAGTAGGATCGATTTCAGCCGAGTGAGCACCTTTCAATCCTAAAACATTTCTAGCAAATTCAATTGAAGCAATTTGCATACCTAGACAAATTCCTAAGAATGGTACGTTATTTTCACGAGCAAATTGTGCAGTTAAGATTTTGCCTTCTATACCACGGTCTCCGAATCCACCTGGTACAAGAATTCCATCTACGTCACTTAAAAGTTCGTTTACATTAGCTGTTGTAACTTCTTCTGCATTAATCCATTTGATTTCAATTTCACTATCAAAAGCAAATCCTGCGTGCTTTAATGCTTCTGCTACTGAAATATAAGCATCTTGTAATTCTACATATTTACCAACTAGAGCGATTTTTGTTGATTTAGTTAGGTTTTTAACTTTATCTACTAAAGAAATCCACTCTGTCATATCTGCTTCATTTGTTTGAAGTTTTAAATGATTACATGCGATGCTATCTAATCCTTGAGCTTGTAAAGCTAATGGGATTTCGTAAAGAGTATCTGCGTCTACACATTCGATTACATCTTTCGCATCCACATCACAGAATTGAGCAATTTTATCTTTCATTTCTTGAGGTACAGATGTTTCTGAACGTAATACGATCACATTTGGTTGAATACCAATGCTACGAAGTTCTTTTACACTGTGCTGAGTTGGTTTTGTTTTTAACTCACCAGCTGCTTTAATATAAGGAACAAGCGTACAGTGAACATACATTACGTTGTCGCGGCCTACATCGCTTTTAATTTGACGAATAGCTTCCATAAATGGTAATGATTCGATATCACCAACAGTTCCACCGATTTCAGTGATAACAACATCCGCATTCGTTTCGCGACCCGCACGGAAAACTTTATCTTTAATCTCATTTGTAATATGTGGGATAACTTGTACAGTTCCTCCTAAGTAATCTCCACGACGTTCTTTTTGTAAAACTGTAGAATAAACTTTACCACTAGTTATATTGTTGAATTTAGTAACATTAATATCAACAAATCTTTCATAATGCCCTAAGTCTAAGTCTGTTTCTGCACCGTCATCTGTTACGAAAACTTCACCATGTTGATAAGGACTCATTGTTCCTGGGTCTAAGTTAATGTAAGGATCGAACTTTTGAATTGTTACATTTAATCCTCTGTTTTTTAGTAGTCGTCCTAAAGATGCTGCTACAATCCCTTTACCAAGAGAAGAAACTACGCCACCTGTTACAAAAATATACTTTGTCATAATTGAGCCCCTTTCATTTTTAGCATTCGTATTTTATTTTCCTTACAAGAAATTACAAAGCTAAACCTTTATAAAAAATTATTTAATAACATTTTGTATGCATGCTTTATTGTCATCCAAAATTGGGTTTTTTCATGCAAATTTTTAATATTTGAATCTAAATCAAACATTTCATTTATTGTTTTATTACATTAAGTATTTGTAAAAAAACAAAGACGCCCCCTATTTAAAATAGGGAGCGTCAAAATATATTTCGTTCTTTTTAAAGAGCCCAATAAGAATTCTACTCATTCAGTACTTAAAAGTCAAGAACTTATCGTTCTTCTTCCTCTTCAAATTCATCTAATTCTTCATCGTCTTCATCTTCTAGTTCTAAATCTTCATCATCAATTTCAATGTCTTCATCGTCTTCATCGATTTCTTCGTCATCAAACTCATCAGTTTCATCATCATCAACTAGATCTTCATCTATCTCGTCTAATTCAAGTTCTTCCTCTTCAAACTCATCTTCATCAGAATTGTCATAATCTTCGAACTCTTCATCTTCTTCAACCTGTTTACGTTTCTTCTTAGGTTTTGCAACAGGTAATACTTCTTCTTCAGCTTGATCATATGGATACCAAGCGCGTAATCCCCAACGATTTTCACCTAAACATACGAAACGTCCATCAATATTTAGTTCTGTATAAAATTGAGGAAGTTTTTCTAATAGTGCCTCTCTAGTTACACCTAAAACTGTTGCCATTTGGTCAACTAAATCATAAAAAGAAATAGGTTCCTTTGTTTCTGAAAAAAGTTCATATGCTAATTCAATAAGCGATAATTCTTTTAATTGCTCTTCCGAGTATTGCTTTAAACTCAAGGTAAGCACTCCTTTAAAAATAATATTTTCACCATAATTCAATAACATTATGTATAAATTTTACTAGTTAGTTATAAAATACATATCTTTCATTATAAACAAAACTAAGTTAAATATGCTAGCACCTTGTCTATATTTTTCAATATTAGATTAATTTTTCGCGAAAATAGTAAAATGAGCGTCTAAAAAGACGCCCATTCTATCTAGCTCCAGTCACATGCCCCTTTTGCTGTCTTAAAGCGGACAAGTGGCTTTTCGCAATTCTTTTTTACATATTTCTACGGTATTGTCCGCCTACTTCATATAATGCTTGAGTGATTTGCCCTAAACTAGCAACGCGAACAGTATTCATTAGCTCTTCGAATAGATTGCCATTTTGACGAGCAACTTGTTTTAATTGTTCTAGAGCGACTTGTGCTTCTGATTTATGTTTCACTTGGAATTGCTCTACATGATCAATTTGCGATTGTTTTTCTTCGTAGCTTGATCTAGCGATTTCCATTGTATTGATTGATTCCATTTGTTCGTTAGGATTGATGTAAGAATTTACCCCTATGATAGGAAGGTCACCATTATGTTTAAGTGTTTCATAATAAAGTGATTCTTCTTGAATTTTACCGCGTTGATATTGAAGCTCCATCGCACCTAATACGCCACCACGGTCACTGATTCTCTCAAACTCTTTTAATACTGCTTCTTCTACTAAGTCTGTTAACTGCTCAATGATAAATGATCCTTGGATTGGATTTTCATTTTTCGATAGACCATTTTCCTTTTGAATAATAAGCTGAATCGCCATTGCACGACGTACAGATTCCTCAGTAGGAGTTGTAACAGCCTCATCATATGCATTTGTATGAAGTGAGTTACAGTTATCATATAAAGCCAGTAATGCTTGTAACGTTGTACGTATATCATTAAATGCCATCTCTTGAGCATGTAATGAGCGACCTGATGTTTGAACATGGTATTTAAGTTTTTGGCTACGTTCAGATGCACCATATTTTTCTTTCATCGTAACAGCCCAAATTCTTCTCGCTACACGTCCTATTACTGAGTACTCTGCATCAAGTCCATTACTAAAGAAGAACGATAAATTATGTGCAAAATCATCAATTTTCATGCCTCGACTTAAATAATATTCAACGTAAGTGAATCCATTTGATAAAGTGAATGCAAGTTGTGAAATTGGATTTGCTCCAGCTTCAGCAATATGGTATCCAGAAATAGAAACTGAATAATAATTACGAACACTATTATCAATGAAATACTGTTGAATATCGCCCATCATTTTTAAAGCGAATTCTGTTGAGAAAATACATGTATTTTGCCCTTGATCCTCTTTTAAAATATCAGCTTGAACAGTACCACGAACTTTTTGTAAAGTTACTCTCTTGATTTCAGTGAATTCTTCAACTGTTAAAATTCGGCCTAATTCTTTTTCTTTTAATTTAACTTGTTGATGGATAGCAGTGTTTAAGAACATAGCTAAAATAATTGGTGCTGGACCATTAATTGTCATAGAAACAGATGTTGATGGACTACATAAATCAAAACCATTATAAAGCTCAATCATATTATCTAAAGTACATACATTTACACCACTCTCACCAATTTTCCCAAAAATATCAGGACGAATTGCTGGGTCTTCTCCGTATAGAGTTACTGAATCAAATGCTGTACTTAAACGTTTAGCTGGGTCATTCTCACATAGATAGTGGAATCGTTTATTTGTTCTGCTTGGAGGTCCCTCACCAGCAAATTGTCTCTTCGGATCTTCATCTTGGCGCTTGAATGGGAAAACTCCAGCTGTAAATGGGAAATATCCTGGCACGTTTTCTTTCGCTACCCATCTTAATAAATCTCCATAATCTCGATAAGTAGGTACAGATACTTTCGGTATTTTTGTGCCCGATAAAGTTGTAGTTGTTAACTCAACTTTAATTTCTTTATCTCTAATTTTTTGAATTAATTGATCTTGTGAATATGCTTCTTTAATTAATTTAAAATGATTTAGAGCTTGTTTTGTAGAAGGAGCAAGAGATTCTTCAAATTTATTTTTCAAATCTACTAATGTAGGTTTTGCATCTTCAATATTTTGTGACTCTATTTCAGACAGTGTTCCTTCAATTTGATAAAGCTTTGAAGCTTTTGCTGCCTCAAGTTCAGTGTTTTCGTGATAGTTTCTTATAGTTTCTGCAATTTCTCTTAAATAAAAACGACGATTACTTGGAATAATGACATGTTGTTTCTCAACATTACCCGGCTTAATATATGTCGTATTCCATTCATTAGCAGTGTGTTTTTCAATTGATTTTGTTAAAGCTAAAAATAAATTATTTGTACCTGCATCGTTGAACTGGCTAGCTATTGTTCCGTATACAGGCATTGTAGCTATATCATCATGGAAAAGATGGCGACTACGTTGATATTGTTTTTGAACAAGACGTAATGCATCTTCTGAGCCTTGACGTTCAAATTTATTAATTGCAATCAAATCTGCAAAGTCAATCATATCAATCTTTTCTAATTGAGAAGGTGCTCCAAATTCACTTGTCATAACATACAGATGAATATCACTGTACTGTGTAATTGCAGCATCACCTTGACCTATACCACTTGTCTCAACAAAAATAACATCAAAATCAGCTGTTTTTAAGATTGAAATAGTATCCTCTAATGCATTTGAGATTTCAGATTGACTATCTCGAGTAGCTAAACTTCTCATATATACATTTGGATGGTGAATTGAATTCATACGAATACGATCACCTAATAATGCCCCACCTGTTTTACGTTTTGTTGGATCAATTGAAACAATACCGATAGTTTTTTCTGGAAACTCTTGAATAAAACGGCGCACTAGCTCATCTGTTAATGAACTCTTACCAGCTCCACCAGTACCAGTCATACCAATTACTACACTTTTACTAGTTTCTGATTTGTCTAATGTTGCAGCCATCTCTAAGCTTGAATCTAGAGAACCTTTATTTTCAGCTAGAGTAATAAATCTAGCAATTTCTTTATGATTTGTAGCAGATAGTTTTTGAACGTTTTCTAAGTCCTTCAAAGGCGGAAGAAAATCTGTGCTTTGTAACATATGATTGATCATTCCTTGAAGTCCCATTATACGGCCATCTTCAGGTGAATAGATTTTAGTGATTCCGTATCCTTCTAGCTCCTCTTGCTCTTTAGGCAAAATTACGCCACCACCGCCACCAAATAACTTGATGTGGGATGCGCCTCTTTCTTGAAGCAAATCGTACATATATTTAAAGTACTCCATATGTCCACCTTGGTAGGAAGAAATTGAAATACCTTGTACATCCTCTTGAATTGCTGCGTTAATAATTTCTTCAACAGAGCGGTTATGGCCTAAGTGAACAACTTCAACACCATTTTCTTGCAATAATCTTCTAATCATATTGATTGACACGTCATGGCCATCAAATAAGCTTGATGCAGTTACGAAACGAATCTTGTGCTTAGCTTGATACTTTTCTACCATACTAATCATCCCCCGAAATTATAATTACCTTTTTTTGTAAAAGAAAACTTGGTAAAGGGCAATCAATATTCCTTGTACCAAGTGATCCTAATCATTCGTAAAGCGAAAAGAAGAATAAAAATTAACTTTTATAGCATTCTTGAGATTACTAGTTTTTGAATTTCTTGTGTTCCCTCATAGATTTGAGTGATTTTAGCATCTCGCATAAAGCGTTCTACCGGATAGTCCTTCGTATATCCATATCCACCGAATACTTGTACTGCCTCTGTTGTAACTTTCATTGCAGTATCTCCAGCAAGTAATTTTGACATTGCAGATTCCTTACCATATGGAAGTCCATTAGATTCCAACCAAGCAGCTTGGTATGTTAATAGACGAGAGGCTTCGATACTTGTAGCCATATCAGCAAGTTTAAATGAGATACCTTGTTGAGCAATAATTGGTTTTCCAAATTGAACACGCTCTTTAGCATAATCAACTGACGCATCTAAAGCACCTTGTGCAATACCTACCGCTTGAGCTGCAATACCATTTCTGCCCCCGTCAAGGGTTTGCATTGCAACTTTAAATCCTTTACCTTCTTCACCTAATAGGTTTTCAGCCGGAATACGACATTCTTCAAAGATAATTTCAGTTGTTGGCGATGAACGAATACCTAATTTACTTTCTTTCTTACCAACTGAAAAACCTGGTGTATCACTTTCAACGATAAATGCAGAAACCCCGTGTTTATTTGTCGGATCAGTCACTGCAAATACTACGTAAATTTCCGCTTCCCCACCATTAGTAATAAATATTTTTGAACCATTTAAAATATATTCGTTTCCTTCTTTTTTAGCAGTCGTTCTCATACCACCAGCATCTGATCCAGATCCTGGTTCAGTTAACCCATAAGCACCAATTTTTGTTCCTTGTGCTAACGGTTTTAAGAATTTTTGTTTTTGTTCTTCAGTACCAAATTTATATATCGGCCAACTAGCTAATGAAGTGTGTGCTGATAAAGTTACACCCGTTGAAGCGCAAACTCTTGAAAGCTCTTCAACCGCGATAACGTAAGCTAAATAATCACTACCGATTCCACCATATTCTTCTGGGAATGGAATGCCTGTTAATCCCAACTCAGCCATTTGATCAAATATTGAACGATCAAATTTTTCATGCTCATCACGCTCAGCAGCTGACGGAGCAACCTCATTTCTAGCAAAATCTCTTACCATTTTACGAATCATTTCATGTTCTTCACTTAAACGAAATTGCATAGATCATTTCCCCCGATTTTTGCTAGGACAAGGATCACAATCAAATGAAAGGTTTTAATTAAAGATCATTATTTTATATCCTATTCCCCTTAACTTAATTGCTTCCTTATCACTGCCATGTTGTTTTTGTCGATTTTTGTAAGCGTTAACAAAATATTTTCTACTTTGACTAAAAAGATAGTCTACTTCGTATAATATTAGACAAAAATCTGAAAATTCCTGTTATTTTTTGTAGAAAAATTTTTAAGCCTGGAAGGAAGGAAAAACAGGATCAAGTTAATAGGCAATAATAGAAAAGCAAAAAAAATAACAGCTTAAGGGAGGCAGTACTTAGGTAGAAAGAAATATTTCCCTCCATACCTTTCCTGCTCCTCCCATACCCTGCTTTTCTTGCTTTTCTCTCTTATCGTACCTCTACTAAAACAGCGTCACCTTGACCACCACCGCTACAAATTGCAGCAATTCCAAGGCCTCCGCCTCTTGCTTTTAGTGCATTAATTAAAGTTACGATGATTCTTGCACCACTTGCTCCAATTGGATGTCCTAGTGCAATAGCTCCACCATTTACATTTATTTTTTCTAAAGGTATATCCGCAATTTTCGCACTTGCTAAAACTACTGCTGCGAATGCTTCGTTAATTTCAAATAAGTCAATATCTGAAATCTTTTTATTTGTTTTTTGTAATAATTTTTGAATGACATATCCCGGAGTTCTAGGGAAGTCCTTTGCTTCTACAGCCATTGATTCTGTTGCAACAATTGTAGCTAAAGGTAAGTAGCCATTTAGTTTTGCTTCTTCCTCACTCATTAACAATAGTGCTGCACCTGCGTCATTTAATCCAGGTGCATTTCCAGCTGTGATCGTTCCGTCGCGATCAAATGCTGGAGATAGCTTAGCTAGTTTTTCAATCGTAGTATCTTCCCTTGGACACTCGTCTACTTCTATTTTTGTTACGACTCCTTTTTTGCCAACTGACTCAATCGTTACAATCTCTTCTTCAAATTTACCTGTTTTAATCGATTCAACCGCAAGTTGTTGACTACGAAGTGCCCACTCATCTTGTTGTTCACGAGATATGTCTTCGAGTTTAGCAACTTCACTTCCATATGTACCCATATGAACTCCAGTAAATGAACAAGTTAAGCCATCTACTAGAAGGCCATCCTTTAATTCTGTGTTCCCCATTTTATTTCCCCATCTAATAGAGGTTTGATAATAAGGAGTATTGCTCATGGATTCCATTCCACCTGCAACAATACGTTTACTTTCGCCAGAACGAATCAATAAATCAGAAAGCATAACACTACGCATACCAGATGCACATACTTTATTAATTGTTTCTGATCTTGTTTCCCAAGGTAATCCTGCATTACGAAGTGCTTGTCTTGAAGGTAATTGTCCTTGTCCACCTTGTAAAACCGTACCCATTATTACATCATCAATCATTTCTAATGGATGGTTAACACGGTTCAATGTCTCTTTAATTGCGATACCACCTAACTGAGCAGCACTAAAGCCCTTTAAGGCGCCTCCAAAACGTCCGATTGGTGTACGAACTGCACTTACTATAACTGTTTTACTCATCCCATTTTCCCCCTTAAAATATTATCTATTTCTCCTCTATAATAAAATTCTATAATCAATCAATTCACCAAATAAAAAACGCCAGCAGGCAGTCTGAAAGGTGTACAAGTTGCACACCTTTCATTGTTATTTTATGAAGAGTGAAAAGTTATAGAACTTTTATGAAGCTTGGTTTTGTTTGTCACCAAAAATCGATAACTCTAAAAGCTCTGCTATATCAAGTGTTTTAACAGCTTCTTCTACTTCTTTTGCTTTTGTTCCATCTGATAACATTGTTAAGCAATAAGGACAACCTGTTCCAATTACATTCGGACTAACTGCAAGTGCTTGTTCAGTACGCGTTACATTAATGCGATTACCAACATGCTCTTCCATCCACATTAATCCTCCACCCGCTCCACAGCACATACCTGTTTCACGTTTACGCTCCATTTCAACTAGTTTGACGCCAGGAATTGCACGAAGAATATCCCTAGGAGCTTCATAAACTTCATTGTATCGGCCTAAATAGCATGAATCATGGTAAGTAATTACTTCATTTACTTGATGAACCGGCTTTAACTTACCTTCTTTAACCAATTGAGATAATAATTCTGTATGATGATAAACTTCTATTGATAAACCAAAATCAGGATATTCATTTTTAAATGTGTTATAAGCATGCGGGTCAATTGTGACTAATTTGCTTACTCCCGATTTTTCAATTTCTGCGATATTATTACTTGCTAACTCTTGGAATAAGAATTCTTGACCTAAACGTCTAGGTGTATCACCAGAGTTTTTCTCCTTATTACCTAAAATAGCAAACTTAATTCCAGCTTCATTCATTAGTTTCGCAAATGCTAATGCGATTTT
Source organism: Bacillus sp. FJAT-25509 (assembly GCF_001420605.1). Lineage (GTDB taxonomy): Bacteria > Bacillota > Bacilli > Bacillales > Bacillaceae_G > Gottfriedia. The sequence goes on along the minus strand of NZ_LJIZ01000013.1, from coordinate 70,356 downwards.
TTGACTACGGTTATCATATGAACCCATTGCACCAACCCAGAATAAGTACTCAATTTCTTCTCCAGCTTTCTGAGCTTCTTTTACTGTTGGGATATGGATACTTTCATCAAGTTCTCTCCAGTTTTCACGGTCTTTACGATTTAATCCCCATGGATTTCCTTGACGTTCGATATTTGTCATTGCACGTTGAGCATCTGGCTGCATCTTACCTTCTGTTAAAACTAAATAACGACGTAAATCAATAACCTTTTCAACATGTTCATTCATTACTGGACATTGATCTTCACAGTTACGACAAGTTGTACATGCCCAAATCTCTTCCTCAGTAATTACATCGCCAATTAAACTTGGACTATATTCCAATGTTGCCGCTGATTCTTGTTTTCCTTGTGAAGCAAATGCTAATTGATTTCCTTTTGTTTTAGAAAACGCAACAGTTGGAACCCAAGGTGCACGAGACGTTACAACTGCCCCTGTTTCAGTTAAATGATCACGAAGTTTTAGAATTAAATCCATTGGTGACAGCATTTTTCCAGTTGCAGTAGCAGGACATACATTTGTACAACGACCACATTCTACACATGCATATAAGTCAATTAATTGCGACTGACGGAAGTCGCTTATTTTTCCAACACCAAATGTCTCTTGCGTTTCATCTTCAAAATCTATTTTTTCTAATTTTCCTGCCTTCGATAAGCGATTAAAATACACGTTCGCTGGACCTGCAAGTAAATGTGCGTGCTTTGATTGTGGTACATATACTAAGAAAGTTAAAAGTGAAATTAAGTGAATCCACCAAGCAACGTAAAAGAATGAAATTGCTAAAGGTTCACTAATACCATTAAAAATTGTTGCAACTAAAGATGCGATTGGTTCGTGGAAGCTCGTTCCATCTCCACTCCAAATGATTCCCATTCCATTACCAAACAGAGTTGATAACATTAATAAACCAATGAAAATTAAGACTAACCCGCTTTTCCAACCTCTTTTTAATCGAACTAATTTTTCAATATATCGTCTATGGAAGGCCCAAACAACTGCCACCAATATTAGTAACGCAACGATTTCTTCAAAAAATGTAAATGCACCATATAAAGGTCCAAGTGGTAAATGTACTCCAGGAACAAGACCTCTTAAAATAAAGTCTAAAGCTCCAGCTTGAACTAAAATGAATCCATAAAAGAATAACAAATGAATAAATCCACTTTTCTTATCCTTCAATAGCTTTTTTTGCCCAAAAACATTGACCCAAATTTTTTGAAAGCGATCTTTCAAATTTCTTTCAAATTCTTCTTTTTTACCAAGTTTAATGTAGGCAATTCTTGTTTTAATTAGGTAAATGAATAAATAAATTGCATAAACTGTAATTGCCACAAACCCTAGTGCGTTCAAATACAAAAGTGCATGATCCATGATGTATTCCTCCCCCAATTTTCCCGGCTATAAAGAAAACGCTTACTGTTTAAAAATTTATAACCATAATAATATTCAGAAAATATATACTTTAATTATATTATGAATGACTATTCAGTCAAATACTTTTTCATATTAAGTTGGCTCTTTTTCATATTCTTCAATTTATATGGTCATACTATCAACACGTAAAAGGTAAAGGAGTTTAATTATATGATTCTTTGCATTTGCTTAATTGCTCTACTCTTTCTTATACTCCTTGCTAGCTTAGATCTTTATTTTGGTTATAAAGCTTTTCATAAATATGATAAAACTTGTCCATTTAAAAAAAGATATAGTGAAACAATGTTAATAACAGAAGGTAATGAATTGTACAAGCATCTTCTAGACGATATAACAGGAGCAAGTAGTAGCATATCTATGCTTTTTTATATTGTTCGAAACGATGATACATCCGAAAAATTTTTATCACTGCTCGAAAGGAAAGCTCGGGAAGGATTACAAGTACGCTTACTTGTTGATTGGATCGGAAGCTTTAGACTAAAGCGTGAACGAATAAAAAAACTAAAAGAAAATGGCGTGGAAGTACTTTTTAATCGGCGAACCGGATTTCCATATACTCTCTATCGGTTTCAACACCGAAACCATCGTAAGATTACAGTAATAGATCAAAAAACCGGCTATTTTGGCGGTTTTAATATTGGCAAAGAATATATTGGTTTTGATGAAGACTTAGGATATTGGAGAGATTATCATATTCGAATGACTGGTGAAGGTGTAAAAGATTTGCACGTTCAATTTTTAATTGACTGGGTTAGAAGTGGCGGAGAATCCTTTACGCTAATTAATGACGGTGAATTAGCAAAAGGAAAAATTGAGCATCACTTCTATTCGTCGGACTTTGTACGCATTGAGAACCTATATAAAGATTTAATTGATCAAGCAAAAAAACATATTTATATTGGTACACCTTATTTTATTCCAACAAAAAAACTGATGAACGCACTTCTTGCCGCTCTTAATCGAGGCGTCCAAATATGCGTAATGATCCCAGAAAAAGAAGACCACAGACTAGTTAAAGAGGCCAGTTTTCCACATCTCCTTTTAATTTTAGAAGGTGGCGGGGAAGTTTTTCATTATCAGAAGGGTTTTTTTCATGCAAAAGTACTACTCATCGATGATTGTTGCTGTGATGTAGGATCCGTTAACTTTGATCGTAGAAGTCTTTGCATTAATGATGAATGGAGTTGTATTTTTTCAAGTGAGTCTTTCATATTGAAGATCAAGGAAATATTTATTAAGGACTTAGAGCACTCAAAATCATATCCTACCCAGCATTATAAAAATACAACATTCTTATGGAAGTGTCGCAAGCTTTTATCTAAGCTTCTTTCTCCATTAATGTAGTTTTTTTAGGTATACAAAAACCAAGTTAGAGGTGAACAAAATATGATCATTCGATTCGGATATGTATCACATGCATTATCTTTATATAATTGTTCACCTGCAAAAACTCTTACATTTACACGTTATAAGGCTCTTGACCGAGAAGAGCGTTTAGAGAAATTAATTTATGTTACCTCGCAAAATATCGAAAATACGTATAGAGCACTTCATTATAATGTGGGACAACAAATCCCCTTATATAGAATGTCCTCTTCAATGGTCCCTTTGGCGACTCATCCAGATGTAGAATTTGATTATATAAATATTTTTCACAAACAATTTAAAGAAATTGGTGATTTTATCAAGAAGCATGAATTAAGAGTTAGTTTTCATCCTAACCAATTCACGCTTTTTACAAGTGATAAACCTCATATAACTGATAATGCTGTGATTGATATGGAATATCATTATAAAGTTCTTGAAGCAATGGGTATTTCAGACGAAAGCGTCATTAATATACATATTGGAGGAGCCTATGGAAATAAAGAGCTTGCTATCCAACGCTTTTATGAAAATATAAAAAAGCTCCCTACACACATTAAAAAACAAATGACTTTAGAAAATGACGATAAAACGTATAATACCACTGAAACACTAATGGTTTGCAAAAACGAAGGCATTCCGCTCGTATTTGACTATCATCATCATATGGCAAACTTATGTGAAGAGCCGTTAGAGAACTTATTACCCCTTATATTCTCTACTTGGGATCATACAGATTTGAAGCCTAAAATTCATATTTCATCTCCGAAATCCGATAAAGAGTTTAGAGCGCATTCAGATCTAATTGACCCTGATTTTATTAAGCCTTTTTTTGACATTGTCAGATCAATTGGAAGTGATATCGATATAATGATTGAATCGAAAAAAAAGGATTTAGCTCTATTGCAGTTAATGGAAGATCTGTCGAAATGGAGAGGTTATAAGCGAATAAGTGGTGGAATAATCGAAGTTACTTAAGAAGAGTAACGAAATGATAACAACAGGAAATAAAGGGGTCAAGAAAGCATTTAAAAAGCTCATTTATACATGCGTAGCCCTTAAGGAAGTTTTAACTCACCTTGAGGGTTTCTTTCATTTGGCAATATCTTTAAAACAACTGATTAATTATGGATGGCAATGATATGATGGTTTATAGATATTCACCTACAGGTCTTACTTCAATTCTACTATAAAGGTGGTTTGTAAATGAACTATCAAAGTGCGCTACAACAATACATAAAAGCGACAAATACACATGATTTTAATCAAGCAAAAAAATATATTCATAAGGACGCCATTTATTGGTTTTCAGACAAAACCTGTACTTCTTTACTAGAAAATTCAGCAGTATTTTGAGAATGCCTGGAATGTAATTCAAGATGAAGTTTATACAGCTACGAATGTAAGATGGTTAACTATCGATCAAAATTCTGCTTCATGTGTTTATCAATTTCAATATGAAGACTATATGAACGGGAAGTTTGTACTTGGACATGGCAGGGCTACTAATTTATTTACTAAGAATGAACATGGTGAATGGAAGGTTATTCATGAGCATTTGAGCGGCATTTCCTAAGCCTTTATTCTTTCATGAGTTTAAAGTATATTATTTGTATAAAAAACGCTCAGATTATTAATCTGAGCGTTTTTCACTACCATTATGCCAGCCGTTATCGTTCTCGTTCTCGTTCTCGTTTTCATTGTTTTTATAACGATTATTGCACCCATGACATCCTTCGTTATGTTCATTTCTGCCTTGATCATTATCACTTCTTCTTAATTTGCGGTTATCATTATAGTCATTTTTTTTTTTGTCTTGATGCTTTTCATTGTTGTTGTATTGTTTCTTTTGATTTTGCTTCGATGATTCATGATGTTCATCTTGGTTTCTATGATTCCATTGACGCTGCTTATTTCCCCAGTGCTCTTCTTGATGTCTATTATTTTGAACTTCTTTTGGATGACCATTATCATTTTCTTTATCTTTTATGATTGTAGGTGACTTTATAATAGATTTATCCTTGTAATTATTTTCGCCTTTTATGACTTTCGTTGAATTAGAATTAAAACTTTTTTCTTGTTTATTTTGATTTTGACTTTGATTTTGTTTATGATTTTGAATTTTAATCTTTGGCTGATCAAGTTCCTTAGAATTTGGGATATTAAAATGATTATCACTTTCTTGAATATCCTTCAATTCGTGATTTAGCACACTTTGTTTATTTTCAAATTCTTTATTCATCTCACCAGTTAATTTGATTTTTTCATTTGGTTCAATTACTTTAGACTTCTCCATTTCACCAACTAAATCATCCATAACTAAATGTAGGGGCTCCTGTTTCCAGTTATCCATTTTATTGATCACTTTTTTACCTTGTTCATTGTGAGCTTTTAAATCAATAACATTTAACTGTTTGTCCAAAATTAATGACACTTTTGCCCCAGAATCAATTGTAACCTTTCCTGCTGCTAATGCTTCTTCTCTGTTCAAGTTTACAAATGTAAAAGAGAAAAGTATTAACCCACAAACAATTACGACAGGTAACAACTTAGGAAAACTTATTTTTATTTTATTATTATTTAAAATAATTGCATTGCTGGGAAACTGAATTTCTTCACCAATTGAATAGGATGACAATAGTTTTTTACATTTTAAATACTCTCCGTTCGCAGTTAGTACAACTACGGATGAGCGATTTACTTTTAATACAATACCATTGTTCATCTTCAGTTCCCCCTTTTTAAATAGTTTTGTAAATAAATATACTCATTGACGCTTATAATACTCATGGCAATAATATATTTTCTATGTTTTTCAAGCGTTTTTCGGCTTATATTCACTTTAGTTTCTAGTTTGTTCATCGGTAATTTTTTCTTATTATATAGAAAAGTTAACATTTCTTCATCAGATGTAATAAGGTCTACAACTGAAAAAATATGCTCCCTTGTGTCTTCATGTTTAGGTGAAACCTCTACTAAACTTTCTAATGAAATTCCAAATTGTTTAAGCATCTCACTGAAATGAATAATTTCCTCTTTACGATTTATTTCATCAAAATTTTTTATATAAGTGCTATATACATGGTCGTCGTATTGTTTATGCAGATCCTCGGACCCAGTTTGTTCTGAAGTTAATAATTGATACTTAGATTCCTTGCGAAAGTGATCGATTAATTCTCGCTTTATGATCAACTTTGCAAAAGATAGAAATGACGCACCTTTTTTATATGAATATAGTTTAATAGCTTCATGAAATGCATTTAAACCGATACTAAATTCATCTTCTTGATTTGTAATAAATCTTCCACAAATAGTAGAAACAGTTTTGTTTATAAAAGGGGTATATTGAACTATAAAATCATCTAGTTCTTTTGATGAAGACTGTTGTATTGTTAATACAATATCTTCAATTTTTTCTTTTCTTTTATAAAGCGTTTGAAAAATTGTAAGTAACAAGACCCCATCTCCTTTCAAAAGAGGATTGCTTGGCTATTAAAACTTAAAGGCGCCTCCACTCATTATATAATCAATGAATATCAGAGGCACCATTTTAATTTAACCGTTTGCAATTAAGCATATCGCATCTTATGAAATGTTTCATGTGATTTTATTGAAAGGCGAATGGAAATATTTACTTATTAGTCTTCATGATGTCCATTTCCGTGGTTTTCACCTTGATCATTTGAATCCTCATTTTTTTTCCATTCGTGCTTTTCATTTTCCTTATGTTTCCCACGATTTTCATGTTCACCTTGGTTTCCTTGGTGTTCTTGATTTCTATGGTTTGTACCATTTTCGTGTTTTACTACATGTTTTTCTACGTGCTTTTCTACGTGTTTTTCTTCTTTTTCAACTTTTACTTTTTTTACTTTAACTGGTTTTACTTCTTTTGACTTATGTTCAACTTTATGTTGATCTTCCTTATGCTCTACTTTTACAGGTTTTGTAGCAACTTCAGTAGCGTCATCTTTGTCTTCATTTTCACCTTGATTATCTTCATTATCATTTTTCACGTCTGTGTCATTTTTCACGTCTTTGTCATTTACGTCTTCAATTTTCGTTACAGTTGTAATAACTTCTGGTGTAGCTGATTGATCTGTAGTTGCATCAGGGTATTGAACTGTAATAACAGGTTTTAAAGTAGTTGAATCCTGTTCTGTATTCTTTAAGACTTTTTCTAATCTTTCAGAAATTTTGTTAAAGCTCTTTTCAATATTTTTAGCAATCGCAGCTTTTGCTTTTGGATTTTTAACTTGATCTAAAACGTTTGCTAAAACTAGTAAATTGTTATTTAAATGGTGTTGAATTTTTGCAATTTCTTTTTGCTCTTTTGTTAATTTTTGTTTTTCATCTTTTTCAACATGTTCTTTTTCAGTTTCTTGTTTGTCCGAGTCTTGTTTGTCTGTCTCAGCTTTTTCTTGTTTATCAGTATCTTGTTTATCCGTTTCAGCTTTTTCTTGATCTTCTTTTTCAGTTTCTTGTTTGTCTGTATCTTGTTTATCTGTCTCAACTTTTTCTTGATCTTCTTTATCTACTTCTGTAGTTGTTTTTTCTGAAGTCGTTGGTACAGTAACAGTTGGTAACTTAACATCGAGTTGGCCTTGAGCATTTTCCATCTGACCTAAAGCTTCTTTTATTGTTTCTTTTGCTAAATCTTCTTTGCCATCTTTTATTAATTCTCTTGCTTCATGAATACGTTCTTGTGCAAATTCTGCTAAAAGTTCTGCTTCTTTAACTTTGTCTGTTGTTAGTAATAGTTGGATTTTTTCTACAGTTGTTTTTACAAAGTAAAAGAAATCACCTTTAACTAATGCAGGTGCTTCTTCCTTTTGATCAGTTGGTGAAACTGTATCATTTTCAGCAGCCAGTACTGAACTAGAAAATCCTAACTGAGATAATAATAATGCTGTTGCAGTTGTATGTACTAATAACTTTTTCATGAATTTTTCCCCTTTGTAAAAATTTCTTTATTTATTCTCACTATAACTATTCGTAGAGGGTTTCATTTTTTAGGGGGTCGTTTTAAAAAATATTTAAAAAATTAATAAAAAAATGGTGAAACTTGTTATCTTTCCCTATTTACCGACAAATTTTTATAAATTAACAAACTAAAATATTATAAAATCATACTTTTTAAAAATTTAGTTGTATGTAGTTTATTTAATAAAAAAGTACCATATCCCAAATTGGGATATGGTACTTTCATTAATTACTTACATTTTTTCTGGTGCAGAAACTCCAACTAAAGCTAATGCATTTTGTAATGTAACTTGAACTGATTTCATTAAAGCCAGTCTAGCTTTTGATTTTTCAAAATTTTCAGCATCTAACACTTTTTCTGCATTATAGAAGCTGTGGAAAGTCCCCGCTAATTCAAACACATAGTTTGTAATGTGATGAGGAGTACGTTTTGAAGCAGCTAATGAAACCGCTGCTGGGAATTCTCCTAATTTCTTTAATAACTCATATTCTTTTTCAGATGAAACAAGGCTGTAATCAGCTTCCCCATTGTAAACAATACCCATTTCTTCTCCTTGACGAAGAATACTACAAACTCGAGCGTGAGCGTATTGTGAATAATAAACAGGGTTTTCATTTGATTTAGAAACAGCTAAGTCCATATCAAAGTCTAAATGTGAGTCACAACCGCGCATTGCAAAGAAGTAACGTGTAGCATCAGTACCTACTTCTTCCATTAAATCACGTAACGTAACAGCTTTACCTGTACGTTTACTCATTTTAACTTTTTCACCATCTTGATATAACTGAACCATTTGGATAATTTCTACCTCAAGCGTATCAGCATTATATCCTAATGCTTGAATTGCTGCTTTCATACGAGGAATGTATCCGTGATGGTCAGCTCCAAGAATATCAATTAATTTATCTGCTCCACGACTAAGTTTGTCACGGTGATAAGCGATATCCGGAGTTAAATAAGTATAAGAACCATCGCTTTTAATTAGTACACGGTTTTTATCATCTCCATATGTTGTAGAACGGAACCAAGTCGCTCCTTCTTCTTCATATGTTTCACCGCGTTGTTTTAAATCATCAAGAGCCTCTAACACTTTGCCATTTTTATATAATGAAGTTTCTGAATACCATACATCAAATTCTACTCTGAAATTACGTAGATCACGTTGTAGTTTTTCCATTTCTAACTTTAAACCGTACTCACGGAAGAACTTGTAACGAGCTTCTTCTGGTTCATTTATATAACGGTCACCAAATTCAGCAGCTAATGTTTTACCAATCTCAATGATATCTGCTCCATGGTAGCCATCTGCAGGCATTTCTTTATCCATTCCAAGTGCTTGCATATAACGAGCTTCTACTGAAAGTGTTAAATTATTAATTTGGTTTCCAGCATCATTAATATAATATTCACGAGTTACTTCATAACCTGCTTTGTCTAAAATATTACATAGTGAATCTCCAAATGCTGCTCCACGGGCATGACCTAAATGTAAATCGCCAGTCGGATTCGCTGAAACAAACTCAACTAAAATCTTTTCACCGTTACCAAAGTTAGTTTGGCCATATTCATTTCCAGATTTAATAATTGCTGGGATTAAATCAGTTAGGTAACTATTATCCATATAAAAATTGATGAATCCTGGTCCAGCAATTTCTACTTTTCGAATGCTTGCCTTACTTTGGTCAAAAGAATTAATTAGCTCTTCTGCAATCATTCTAGGAGCCTTTTTAGCAACTCGTGCTAATTGCATCGCCATATTTGTTGAAAAATCTCCGTGCGCTTTATCTTTTGGTGTTTCTAATACAACTTGTGGTAATTGTTCCTCCGTTGCTAATCCTGCTTTTAATACCGCAGCTTCGATTTCATTTTTTAAACGACTTTTTACTTGTTCTAATGTATTCATATCGTTGCCTCCTTAATTGATACTGTAATGTTATACGACCCAGCATTTTCATCACCTACGAATAACTTATACCCTAATTGAAGTACCCCTTTTAAAGGTCCTTCAGATACTAGAAATTGTAGTTTTTTCGTATATGCTTTCGTTTGGAATACGCCTAATTCATTTGAGAAAGTACCTTCAGTTGTTTCATTTACTCGGTATTGGTGACGCATCATAACCCCGCCATTACGAATAATTGTTACTTCCCCTTTGCCTATTTTCATTGTAGCCTTTACTTTTCGGTCCTCGTGATTTTCATCAAATAATAAATATGAGACATCATCTTTTTTATAGTATAGGCCATTTGCTTGAAAACTGACTTTATCACGCCCGTGTGGATCTTTTATCAAAGTCTCAAAGTCAATTGAGACAGGTATGCCTTGTTGTCCTTTCACTTTTACACGTCCTTTTCTCCCAATGAACGTAACGAATCACATCCAAAAATCATCTTTTCCCATTTTAGCATAATCTAATAAAAAAAATAAAATAGGTAAGAAAAAAATTGTGAAAAATATTCATTAAAGTGAACGAAATAATAGGACAATCTGAAAAATTAGAGTACTTTCTTATTTCTAAAAAAATTCATAGAGCTTTTTCACATAATTTCCGTAGCTTCGTTCTTTATAATGATGAATTTCATTTAGTTATTTCGACTCCCTAAATCTAAAACTGCAGACACTATTACTCATTAAACGGCCACGGATTTCAATCGCATCAACCTACTAACAAACAATCTTGCCATGAATGTAAGGAGGATTTTTGTTTTCAATTGAAAACAGTTTATGAGACAATAAAGAACATATGATGAATAAAAGGGGTTTTTATGAAAACAATCGCACAACAATCATCTAGCAAACTATTTTTCATCGGACTAGGTATAGGAATCATTTCGTTATCGAGCATTTTTCTCATTTATTTGTACTCATTTTTCGTCCCATTCGTTGTGGGAATCATCTTGTGGTTCATTCTCAAACGAAAAGCGATCATGTTCGGCAGTTTTACAGCTGCAATAATCGGAGTACTCGCACTCATCGGCTTTATTGTTTATCTGATGTTTTTCGGTCATTTTGGACCATGATAAACAGCTTGTAAAGGGCTGTTTTTTGTTTGTTTATATTCAAAAAAACACAAAAACCCGCCAGGAAACGTAATTCCTAGCGGGTTTTCACCAATTATCGAGAAATACTCGATAAAATTAATGTGCAGATTCTGCTTTATCAATATGAATTAAATGCTTTTTATTAATAAACAAGAAAAGTACCGATAATAATACAAAACATCCACCTACATAGAAAGGTACGTGTGGATTATACCATTCAGCAAGTTTACCTGCTAAATATGGAGCAATTGCCCCACCAAGGAAACGTAAAAAGCTATATGCAGCTGATGCTGTTGAACGTTCGACTGGTGCTGCTTGCATTACTGCTGTTGTTATTAATGTGTTGTTATTACCTAAAAATGCACCAGCTATAATTACACAAACGATAACAACACTATTCGTATTTGTTCCTACTCCCATGATAAGAAGCGTAATTGCGAAAAGAGTTAACATTGCATACATCGATTTAAGTGTACCGAATTTTCTTTGAAGTTTTGGTGCCATAAATACAGATGTGATTGCTAGTAAAAGTCCCCAACCTAAGAATACGAATCCTAAACCGCGTTCCTTTAATCCCATATAGAATGGAGAGAATGCTAATAGAGTAAAGAATCCAAAGTTATATAAAAATGCTGTAATCCCTAATGTTAATAATGATCTATGTTTAAGAGCACGGAATGGATCAAGAAACGATGCTTTTTTCGTATTTTGTGTAATAGGTGTTTTTGGCATCATTAAGGATAGAGATAAAAATGCAATAACCATTAAACAAGCAACACCAAAAAATGGACCTCTCCAAGAGATTGAACCTAATTCCCCACCTAATAATGGACCAACTGATATCCCAAGACCAATTGCAGTTTCGTATAAAATAATTGATTGTGCAACACCTGATCTAGATAATGAAACAATAGCAGATAATGCAGTCGCAACGAATAGTGCGTTACCTAGACCCCAACCTCCGCGTAACCATACTAATTCCCATATACCGCTTGAATTTCCTCCAAGTCCCGCGAAGACTGCAATAATTAGTATACCTAAAAGCAGTGTCCATTTAATTCCGATACGTGAAGAGATAAAACCTGTTATTAACATCGCGAATGCCATTACTAAATTGTAACTTGTAAAAAGAAGCGTTACATCACTTTTAGAAGCATGCATTTTTTCAGCGATTGCTGGTAAAATTGGGTCAACTAATCCAATCCCCATGAATGCGATAATACAAGCAAAACCAACAGCCCAAATTGCTTTTGGCTGATTCAAAAGACCAGATTTTTGATTTGCAGTTTGCTTCTTACGATCTGCCAAGTTTGACATATTTCATCCATCTCCCATATTATTTATTGTTCTAAAGCTTTTTGCACCCTCTGATACATCGCATTCATTTCATCTCGAATATCGTTCATTTTTTTAAGCTTTTCATCAATCATTTTTAATTGTTGAGCAAGTATTACTTCCGCCCCTAATAGCTTTTCTTTTCTTTCATCTTCATTCATTTTTTCCTTGTTTTCTCTATAATGTAATCGGAATTCTTCATACGCCTCACTAATTTCCATATATTCCTGTACCTCCTGCAAAGAAAAACCAAGAACATCACGAACATTCATTATTTTCTTTAGCCGTTCTATATGCAGATCAGAATAAAGTCGAAATCCTCCTTCACTTCTTTCAGGCGGAGAGATCAAACCGATTTCTTCGTAATAACGAATCGAGCGCTTTGTTAATCCACATTCTTTCGCTACATCATCTATTTTGTATAGCAAATCATTTCCTCCTTTCGAAATGAATTTAAATTATTTATATCACTTATCTATCTTACTCCTATTGTATCGTTAACGTCAACGTTAACTTTGTACATTTTTCTATTTTTATCTTTCTACAAAATTGTTGTTTTACTATAAAAACAGTACAAATAATCATTTTTGTTACCTATTCAAAAAACCCGAAAGATAAATACGGCTTATGCGCATTTTCTTTCGGGTTCTAACAAATATTTCAACCGAATATCGTTATCATACTTCCTTGTAAAATTCTGTTAGTCTTAGGCCGTTTGCTGTAATTTTCTCATTTTTTTAACTTTGTTTTTTCGTTTTAGCGCCCACATTGTAATCCCAGTTATCCCCAAACCAAGTGGAGCTATTCCAACTAAGGCATAAATTGTTTTTACGAACACACCACCAAAAGTTCCTCTATGCAAACTTTCTCGCCAAACAAAAAATTTATCATAGGCTGTTTCAGTATTTTTCGAAAAAGTTCCTAAATGCTTTCCAGAAAACTGATCGAAAAACTCACTGGTATTTCCTTTACCTTCAGGATCATAACTACCATCGCTTAATTGAGCTTCTATTACACCATCTTTATCCGTTGGAATTCTCAACTTGTATAACTCACCTTCCGGGTGCAATTTATTAATTTGGGCAACTATAGTATCCAGCCCTATTTGATGTTTACCATTATCAACTGATTTAAGTTCTTCAGGATAATTCGATGTAAATTTCAATTTCAAAGATTCTTCAATCTTTTCTTGGAATGGAAATAGCATTCCTGTTATTGCTACAACAAGTAAAAAGGGTAAAGTAATAACCCCAATGAAATTATGTAATGATAGATTTTTAGCCATTTGACTTTTATTCCATTTAATTTTTAAGCTTTTAAACATTCGTTTAATGCCTGGATACCATAAATAAATACCTGTAACAAGAATTAAAATAAATGCAATTGCAACGATACCAATAATTGTTTCACCAATATCATCTAATAATAAATGTGTATGCAACTCTTTAAAAAAAGAAACGATCGATTTCTCTCTATCAAAATTACCTAATAATTTTCCATTGCTAGGATCTACATATGCATCAATTTCATTATGTCCTTTTGACATACTTGCATGATATACATCTGATAACTTTGAAGGCACATCCATCCTCGAAATTTGAAAACCTTTGTAATGTTCAAGGAAAACCTTTTCTGCTTCTTTAATTCCAACATTTCTTTCACTACTTTCAGGCTTAAAATACTGCGGATTTAATACATGCTCAATCTGATTCCCAAACACCAATACACTACCCGTTGCACAAACAGCAATAATAAAAAGTCCAAAAACTAAGCTGCTTACCAAGTGTAGAGTTAAAATAGATTTCCTTACCCCTTTTTTCATCTTCATCTTCTCCCATAGTTTGATAACAATAATCGTTCTCAATTATAAAGGTAATGATTATCATTATCAATAGGATTTTACATTTTTTGTTAAATATTATTTGTATTGCTACAAGTGTTTCAATTTCAAATCAATATAAAAAGGCGACTTTTCGCTCTAATGAACGAAAAATCGCCTTTTCAAATCTTATTATTTTACCCAACCTAATAAAATTTCACGAATAAATTTACTTGCAGCAACTTGAGTTTGCTCTGCATGATCGTAAACTGGAGCTACTTCTACTAAGTCTGCCCCAACAACGTTTATATCACTATTTGCGATTGCTAAGATGCTATCAAGCATTTCTTTTGATGTAATACCACCTGCTTCAAGAGTTCCTGTTCCAGGAGCGTGTGCAGGATCTAATACATCGATATCAATCGTTACATATACTGGACGTCCAGCAAGCGTTGGAAGTACTTTCTTTAACGGTTCAAGCACTTCGAATTTGAATAAATTCATTCCAACTTCTTTAGCCCATTCAAATTCTTCCTTCATACCAGAACGGATTCCAAATGAATAAACATTTTTTGGTCCAATTAAATCACAAACTTTTTTAATTGGTGTTGAGTGAGATAATGGCTCACCTTCATATGAATCACGTAAATCAGTATGAGCATCAAAATGAATAATTGCTAAATCTGGGTATTTCTTGTACATAGCTTTCATTACTGGCCATGATACAAGATGCTCCCCACCCATTCCTAGAGGAAATTTACCTTCAGCTAATAAACCGTCAATATAATCTTCAATCATATCAAGGCTTCTTTGCGCGTTACCAAATGGTAATGGAATATCCCCTGCGTCGAAATACTTAACTTCTTCAAGTTCTTTATCTTGATATGGACTATATTCCTCTAATCCAATTGAAACTTCACGAATACGTGTAGGACCAAAACGAGAACCTGGTCTGAAACTTACAGTCCAATCCATAGGCATACCATAGATAACTGCTTTACTTTCTTCAAAGCTTGGATGACTCTTTATGAATACATTTCCAGAATAAGCTTCATCAAAACGCATAAATAAAGCCCCCTTATTTAGTAAGATCAGCTACAAATTTTGGTAATACGAACGCTGCTTTGTGTAGCTCTTTTGTATAATATTTTGTCTCAATATCAAAGAAACGATTCTCTTCTACTTCAAGAGGATCATGTTTTTTCGAACCGATTGTAAATGTCCACATTCCACTTGGGTATGTTGGAATATTTGCAATGTATAAACGAGTGATTGGGAAGATTTCTCTTACATCACGTTGAACTTGTGTGATTAACTCTGGCGTAAACCATGGGTTGTCCGTTTGTGCTACAAAAATACCATCTTCTTTTAATGCTTTAGAGATTCCAGCATAGAAGCCTTTTGTAAATAAGTTAACTGCAGGACCAACTGGTTCAGTTGAGTCTACCATAATTACATCGTATACATTTTCACTATTTGCAATATGCATAAATCCGTCGTCTACTTTTACTTCTACACGTGGATCTTCTAATTTCCCTGCAATTTCAGGTAAGTATATTTTAGAGTACTCAATTACTTTTCCATCGATTTCAACTAGAGTTGCTTTCTTCACGCTTGGGTGTTTTAATACTTCACGAATAACACCACCGTCACCGCCACCTACAACTAATACGTTTTCAGGATTTGGGTGTGTGAATAAAGGTACATGCGCGACCATTTCGTGGTAAACGAACTCATCTTTTTGAGTTGTCATAACCATACCATCTAAAATAAGCATGTTTCCGAACTCTTCTGTCTCTACCATGTCAAGCTTTTGAAACTCAGTTTGCTCTGTATGTAAAGTTTTATTAATTTTAGCAGTAATTCCAAAGTTTTTTGTTTGTTTTTCAGTAAACCATAATTCCATTTAATGCATCTACCCTTCTTTATCAAGATTTAGTTTGAAACATAAGTATTGTTTTGTCGGGGCTAAAACAATGCGCCTCGACTTTTCGATTATGTTCCGTATTATCCCCACTCTTCCTAATTCCTATCGGATTTGTGTTGTTACAACAATTTTTTGCCGTACAAAAGAAAAGTATAGAGTAATTTTTGTGAAATGCAAGATTTTTAAAGCTAAATTATTTGATATTTTTTACTACGGTAATTTGAATAAAATTTCTCTTAATCTACCATACTAGTATTAAATTAGAGAAACGAATCGAGAGGAGGATACATTTTTTGTATAATATCAACTACTCTTTTCATTGGCGTACACTTCAAAAGGTCGGCATTTTGCTTACTATTATTTCAATTTCAGGAACACTATTTTTATCTTGTGTTTATCTGTTTGCAATTACGTCTACTAAACCTTCATTATTTATTGAGTCAAATTCAAGTTATTATGATCACAATCAAAAACTAATTAGTAAAACTAAGCTACTTCAAAATCGTAAAACACTAAAAATTGCAGATGTGCCTCCGATTGCGATCAATAGTATTTTAGTTTCTGAAGATCGTAATTTTTTTCATCATCATGGCTTTGACTTAAAAAGGTTGGGCTCTGCTATTTTAATTAATATAACGAAAGGACAATACGCTCAAGGCGGAAGTACAATAACTCAGCAACTTGCAAAAAATTTATATCTTTCACAACAAAAAACGATTAGTCGTAAATTAAAAGAGGCTTTTTTTACTATGAGACTTGAGTCAGCCTACAGTAAAAATAAAATATTAGAAGCATATTTAAACACCATTTATTTTGGACATGGTATTTATGGTCTAGAAACTGCTGCGAATACCTTCTTAGGAAAAGAGACAAACGAGCTTACAATTGGTGAATCTACATTTTTATTAAGTATTCCGGCTAATCCTTCAACATATGATCCTTACGTTCATTTTTCATCTGTAAAGAAAAGGCAGCAACGAATTTTATCGGCATTAGAACAAAATAAACTAATCAGCTCAAAAACTGTTAAAAATGCAATTAATGAATCGATAAAGTTAAAACCGATTAAACATACTTCAAATTCTTCATTTACATCCTATTTTCAACAAAGTGTTCAAAAAGAGATTACAGCTTCAATTGGCCAATCAATCAATAACAATGGTAGTCAAATTTATACAACATTTAATTCCACTATTCAAAAGCATATTGATCAAGCATTTGATAAATATATTAGACCACAACCTGATTTACAGGCTAGTGTAGTCGTATTAAATAGTCAAACTGGTGAAGTATTAGGTATGACTGGGGGCCGCGAGAAAGGACAGTTTTTATTTAATCGAGCAATAACGTCAAAACGACAAGTAGGAAGTACAATAAAACCAATTCTATATTACAGTGCACTTGAAAATGGTTATACCCCATCAACAAGACTTCAAAGTAAGCCTACTATATTTCACTTTGAAAATGGAAATTCATATAGTCCCAAAAACAGTGGCAATCTATACGCGCATGATTCAATTACTCTAGCTAAAGCTATTGCTGTTTCAGACAATATATACGCTGTAAAAACACAACAGGCAGTTGGTACTGACGAATTTATTAAAGCACAGAAGTTATTCCATTTAACCACACCAAATAATAAACTACCTTCAATGGCACTCGGCACTCAAGATGCCTCATTGCTCGATATGACAAGAGCATACGCACTAATTGCGAATAATGGTAAAGAAGTTATTCCTCATTTCGTAAAAGAGATTAAAACTCAAACTGGAAAGACGATTTATAAAGAAAAGTTTGATAAAAAACAAATATTAGATAAAGATCAAACCATTATTCTTAAACAACTAATGAACGGAATGTTCAACACAAATTTTTCAAGCTACTTGCCAGTAACAGGTACTAGTATTATTCCTGAACTATCAAAAGATTATTATGGTAAAACTGGAACTACAAAAACGGACAGTTGGATGATTGGATTCCATTCGAATCTTATTGTTGGAGTATGGGTTGGGTATGATCATTCAAAAAATTTAACCGCAGAGGAAGGTACACTGTCCAAGAAGGTATGGGCATCCGTTATGACAAATTTAATGGATAAAAATATAGATTCTAAACTACCTAATGATCTAGTAAAAGTTGCTGTAGATGAAAAGACTGGCCTTTTGTATAAAGAAGGCTGCGGCGATAAGGTTTCACTTTATTTTCGTAGAGGGACACAACCTACAAAACCTTGTATGAATAAAAAAATGAACCAAAAACATAAAAAGGAAAATAAAGACAGTAAACCTTGGTATTCTAAATATTTACTATAAAAACAAAAGACCTCACCAAATTGGTAAGGTCTTTTGTTTGTCCTAGTCCTAGCTTTGTCCAAGCTAATATTAGTTTACTTTATTTAGTCTTAAATGTAAAAAGATTATTCGACGATTTCTTCAAATTTTTTATATAATTTACCAAAAGAAAACTCGTCAATTGGCGAGCCTTAGGGCGAAGACAGAGACGTAGTTGCACTTATACTTAATACTTAAAATTGGAAACTACGTGGACTTTCCTTCTTCGCTGCCAATTTATACTTACTTAATGTGCAAAAAAGTATACTATCCTAAAAGCACAGTTTTTAATTGGTCAGATGAATTATTCCACATCTCTTCATTGTGCGATTTTAAGAAATCGGCTAATAATTTGCGAGACTTTTCATCCATCTCTTCAACCATTATTTTTCGTTTCATTGCTTTATCCATTTTATTTACGTGGTCAGGAAGAAGTTTATATCCCCTTCTAGCTTCACGATCAACCGTCATATAACAGCCAGTTACTCCAGCATAATAAGGTCCACTTTCAGTTCGCTCCGTTGCGACCCACACTAACCAATATGGTTTTCCATTAGGAACTTCATCCTCATTTGTTAAAAACTTGATTCCTTTTTCAACTGAACTTCTTGCATGCATTGCACCGATATCTACAAAAACATCATTCTCTTGTATATCTATAAAGACTGGAGAAATATTTTCTAAACTAATTGCTCCAACACCGAATCCGCCATGCCCACTCGTTGAATCATTTTTTAATATATTAAAACCTAGTGATTTCTTTTTTGGTTGTTCAGACATTATGCCCCTCCTAAAAAATTAATGGTGTAACGATTGAATTAATCCAGTGGAAAACTGAAGGTATAGCAACCTGGAAAATTGGCTGTATTGTATAGTTATCTAATGGAGTTAATACTAAAACTAAAAATACAAATGCTCCATATTGCTCGTATTGTGACATTTTTGCACGAAGGTCATTAGGAGCCAAATCCTCTAAAATTCGATATCCATCTAATGGCGGAAGAGGAATTAAGTTAAACACAAATAATACGATATTCATTTGAACGAAAATATTAAAGAAAGAATCTAAAGTCATTGATAGCGATTGTGGGAAAGAATGAAAAAATCCGAACTTATACAATAGTGAATAAGCGATTAAACCAAGCGTCGCTAGTATTAAATTACTAATCGGTCCCGCTGCTGTCGTTAAGATACCCGCTAATCTAGGATGTTTAAAGTTATGGCGATTTACAGGAACTGGTCTTGCCCAACCAAAACCTAAAATAATAATCGCAATTGTTCCGAAAATGTCTAAATGTCTAAATGGTGAAAGCGTTAATCTGCCTTGTCTTTTTGCAGTGTCATCTCCAAATTTATAAGCTACATAAGCGTGCGCAAATTCGTGAACTGATAACGAAATCGCAACAACTAGTAATATTAATGGTATATCTTTTAATGGATATTGAAAAAATGATCCCATTCTTTACTCCTCTCAAGAAATTACTGTTTTACTTAACTGAACGGTTAATTTATTAATAGTTTAATTTATTCTTTATGATTTCTTCAATGTTAATCGATTTAATCGTTATTATTCTGACTTCCTGAGTTATAATAAAAATGACAAAACGAAGGAGGTCATAATATGCCATACGTTACAGTAAAAATGCTAGAAGGTCGCACTGAAGAACAAAAAAAAGCTTTAGTAGAAAAAGTTACTTCAGCTGTTAGTGAAACAACAGGTGCTCCAACCGAAAAGATTGTTGTTTTCATTGAAGAAATGACAAAAAACCATTATGCCGTTGCAGGTAAACGCCTAAGTGACGAATAGAATTCCTTACATACATCAACAGTAAACGTCAGACTGCCCGCCAAACGCTTTCAATCAGTCTGAAAAACAAGTTTTTAGTACTTTGTCTAAATAATGAGTAAACGGAGTAACTTCCGTTTACTGTTTTTATCTTCTTTTAGCCCCTGCTATTTCTTCAATCATTTCGATTACTTTCTTTTTCTTTTCATCAGGATTGCTATAAATTAAATCATGAGGAAAATATAACTTAGAATCGAATAACTTTTTACCAGTTATTCCATCTACTAGCTCTGATTTACGCGAGATTTCTTTCAAATCCCCGTTCGTTTGTAATAGTAGAATCGGCTTCTTTCCACCTTCTTCACCATACCTAAAGTAATCATAAGCCTCGTCTGAAATTGTATCGATAACTAAATAGTATTCTGGGTCTATATCTATTTCTAAAAATAACTCTTTTAGTTCAGCAAACTTTTCAGTATGCTTTTGCGTATCAAAGTCTACATATTGAAATAATTTTCTACTTAAGAACCGTTGACACAGATCACCTAAGATTTGGTCAGATTCCTCCTGCCATACTTGGAAATAATACAAAAGGACTGATTCATCTAATTTGATATATTCATCTAAGTCAACTTTCCCCTCAAACAATTGACCAAAATGAACTGGTACATAATTAAAATGGTAACCTGTTTCATGCAAATATTTAGCCCTTTGTAATATCTTTTGTAAAATAGCTTCTGCACTTCTAGACACAGGATGAAAGTATACTTGCCAGTACATCTGGAATCGACTAATTAAGTAGTGCTCAACAGCATGCATACCTGATTGTTTAATAACGACACCATCAGGTCGAGGACGCATAATTCTCAAAATACGTTCCATATCAAAATTACCGTAACTTACACCAGTGTAGTATGCATCTCTAAGAAGATAATCCATTCGATCTGCATCAATTTGGCTTGAAATCATGCTCGTAACTAACTTATTCGCCGATGTTTTCTCAATGACTTCCGACACTTTCTTAGGAAAGTCATCCCCTACTTTTTTTAGAACATCATTAATTTCTGTTGAACCCTCAATAATTTCTCTCGTTAATTCTTCATGATCTAAATTAAATATCTTTTCAAATGTATGCGAAAAAGGACCATGACCAACATCATGTAATAATCCAGCACAAAGAGCTAATAAGCGATCATCATCATTCCAATCAGGACGACCAGAAAAAACATCATCTACCATACGTCTTATAATTTCATAAACGCCAAGCGAATGAGTAAATCGACTATGCTCAGCTCCATGAAACGTCAGATATGTAGTACCAAGCTGTTTAATTCTGCGTAGTCTCTGAAATTCTTTTGTTCCGATTAAATCCCAAATAACTTGATCTCTTACGTGAATATAACGATGTACGGGATCTTTAAATACTTTTTCCTCATAAAGCTTTTGGAAACGATATGACATATGTTGGCCCCCTTTCAATATGTACACTAATTCTTTATATGCTAATTGATTTACTTTCTGAACAGGACTCTTCTATCTTACTCTTTGTAGTCCGAAGCGTTAGCCCCTCGAGGTCATAAGCCAAATTCCAATGAAGGTAAAAACCAAAATTAAAATATGTATTTTATGATGTCTAGTTCCGAAAGCTAGCTCTTCGGTAATATTCCATCCATCTTCGAAGTGGAAAGATCGCCACTTCTTCAGCTGAATGGAGATATTCCCTTCAGAGCTGAACAAGCTTTCTCCACATTTCAAATTGTCTAGCTACAGGCGTTAGCCCCTCGAGGTCATAAGCCAAATTCCGATGAAGGTAAAACCAAAATTAAAATATGTATTTTATGATGTCTAGTTCCGAAAGCTAGCTCTTCGGTAATATTCCATCCATCTTCGAAGTGGAAAGATCGCCACTTCTTCAGCTGAATGGAGATATTCCCTTCAGAGCTGAACAAGCTTTCTCCACATTTCAAATTGTCTAGCTACAGGCGTTAGCCCCTCGAGGTCATAAGCCAAATTCCGATGAAGGTAAAACCAAAATTAAAATATGTATTTTATGATGTCTAGTTCCGAAAGCTAGCTCTTCGGTAATATTCCATCCATCTTCGAAGTGGAAAGATCGCCACTTCTTCAGCTGAATGGAGATATTCCCTTCAGAGCTGAACAAGCTTTCTCCACATTTCAATCTATTATATCAAAAAAACGCTCCTGAAGATGAAGGAACGTTTAATTCTTACCTAGTTTTGACTTTATCTTTACAAGTAGATCATCTTCGTTTGGTGCAGATAAAGGGCGATTGTTTACGAAACAAAATGATTTTTTTCGTCCTGGTCCACAGTAAGATTGACAACCAATTTTAATCTCTGCTTCATCATCTATTCTTTTTAAGCGAGGGACTAATGTTTTAATATTTGTCGCCTGGCAGTCATCACATATTCTAAATTCATTTGACATTTTTTTACAATCCTTTCTGTTCTAAATTGAACATACTCAGCAGTAATTTTACTCGTTCCAAAAAGGACATGCAAGTTTTCCAATTAAATCACTCCAAATAGTATTCTACTATTTTCTATTTTTTGTATAGTTTTCTATTTTTTTGTCCAAACTTCTATTAATCAGCTACGAAAATAAACCAATTTAATTGAATAAAAGAAAGTTGAGGAGAATTTTCTATGATGAAATTAAGACAAGATGCTTGGACTGAAGAAAATGATTTACTTTTAGCAGAAACCGTTTTACGTCATGTGCGAGAAGGTAGTACCCAATTAAATGCCTTTGAAGAAGTAGGCGATGTTTTAGAACGTACCTCGGCTGCATGTGGTTTTCGTTGGAATGCTGTAGTTCGCTATAATTATGAAAAAGCACTTCAATTAGCAAAGAAATTCCGAAAAGAAAAGCTTCGTCACGCTAAAGGTGAAGATGCTAAGAAAAAGTTATTATATACACCTTCTGAATCTAGTTATATACAAACAGATGTATCTAGTAATTTTGATCGTTATTTAAATGATGAACAAGACTTAGAATATGGTGTTGAACTCGATCAAGAATTTGGTTCTTTTGTGGAAACTGATAATGAAAATGACACAACTGTTGAAGTAACGCATAATGATGAACCAACAACTGAGATATTTTCAAGTATTCCTTCAGTTCAAAGTCAGTATCAATCACAGACTACGCCAGCTTCACCAGTGAATACTAGAAAAAGTTCAATTACAATGTTTGATGTCATCCAGTTCTTACAAGGTCTTTCAAGTAGTCAGATTGGTAGTGATCGTTTAGTCCGTGAAAATGATCAACTAAAAAGAGAGCTTATTCAATTGCAGGAACGAAATTCACAGTTACAGAGACAAGTAGAAAAGCTTGAAAAAGATGCTACTACTGTTCAAGAAGACTATGAAACAATGATGAAAATAATGAACCGTGCTAGAAAATTAGTACTATTTGAAGAGGAAGAGAAACCAGCAGCAACATCCTTTAGAATGGATAAGAACGGAAATTTAGAAAAAATTGCAGAATAACATTGTCGGTTATAATATAGAGGAACTAAATCTTGGTTTTGATTTAGTCCCTCTATTTTTATGTTCACTAATTTTGAAATTCCGACTACAATCTATTAATTTTCTAAAAATGATTTTTTAAAGAATGCTAGCTGTTTTTCAAGTGTAACTGGGTCACTAAACGAAGCGCCATTGCCAAGCATTTCGTATACACGATTATTTTTTACAGCTGGAATAGATTTATATGTATCTGTTTTCTGGAACGATATATCTGCATCTGCGTATTTACTTAAAATAATGTAATCTCCTGCATATTGTGGCAGCACTTCTGTAGAAAGCGTGTAATAACCATCTTTTAAAGCCACTTCTTTTACTTTCTCAGGCATTTTTAATTTCATTGCTTGGTATAGTATTTCAGTTCCTCGGGCCCAATTATTACCGAATACATATAGCTGTTTATCATATGATTCAAATACTGATACAGTTGCATTTTCACCAATTTTAGCTCGAATTTCATCTCCTGCTTTTTCCGCGCGTTGTTTAAAGTCACCAACCCATTCTCTGGCTTCCTTCTCTTTGTTTAACAGTTTACCAATTTCGATATGCTGTGCTAAATAATCTAACTTACCCCACGTGTATGTAACCGTTGGAGCAATCTCTTTCAATTTATCTATGTTTTTAATAGTTGATAACCCAATAATTAAATCCGGTTTTAACTCAATTATTTTTTCAAGATTCTCATCTGATACTTCCGCTACATCCTTTAATTCTTTCGTAAAAGTTGGATTATTCTTTGACCAAACATCTACCCCAACAACATTTACTCCTAAAGAAATGACATTACCCGTAAAACCTGAAAGTAAGATAACGCGTTTTGGATGTGTTGGTACTTCAACGGGACCAGTTTCTGATTGATATGTAAATGTTTTAGATTGATCGTCCATATTTGAAGTGCTAGCCTTCTTATCTGACGAATTATGACTACATGCGCTCGTGATTAATACAAAAATAAGAATAAACGGTAATAATAACTTTTTCATTTAAATCTCCTTTTTTTATTATTATCAACCTTATACTTAATTGATAACGATTATCATTTTCATTACTTTATTTACTATATGTTTGATTTAAATTATTGTCAACCTATATTTACTATTCAGAATATGAAGTTTTTTTATTTAGTTTAAAATCATGCTAAAATAGGAAAACAAACGCAAAACGCAAGGGGCTTATTTAATGAATCAACATTTGAATCGGTTACAAACAGATGAAATACGTTTTATAGACGGCTCAACTTTAGGGCCATCCTTTGAGGCGATCCAATCTTTTGCATTAGATGACACATTATGTACAAAAATTGGGAAAATGGAGTCTCCAACAACAATTCGAACATGGGTACATCACAATACAATCGTTCTAGGAATTCAAGATACTAGACTGCCGAATCTAACAAATGGGGTTAAATTTCTTAATGACCATGGATACAAGGCAATCGTACGAAATTCAGGTGGGCTTGCTGTTGTTTTAGATGAAGGTGTTTTAAATATATCTATCCTCTTTCCAGAGGCT
The DNA here is from genome assembly GCF_001420605.1 of Bacillus sp. FJAT-25509. GTDB lineage: Bacteria > Bacillota > Bacilli > Bacillales > Bacillaceae_G > Gottfriedia. The sequence continues at coordinate 45,236 of NZ_LJIZ01000013.1, read as the reverse complement.
GAACATAAGCTGCAAATTAATGACGGCTATGAAACGATGTATGCACTAATTCAAGATATGTTTAAGGACTTAACAGATAAAATAGTTGCTAAAGAAATAGTCGGATCATATTGTCCAGGAGATTTTGATTTAAGTATTGATGACAAGAAGTTTGCGGGTATTTCTCAACGTCGGATCCGTAAAGGGGTTGCTGTTCAAATTTATTTATGTATTAACGAAAGTGGTTCAAAACGTGCTTCAGTTATTAAAGATTTTTATGAAATTGCGATTGATAACAAAGAAACTTCGTTTAAATATCCTACAATTATTCCTGATACAATGGCATCTCTTTCCGAACTACTATCATTAAATCTTACAGTGACGGATGTAATGACAAGACTACTTCAATCTTTAATTAAATTAACTCCAAAATTAACTCCTAACTCTTTACTTGATGATGAAATAGAATTATATAATTACCATTTGCAACGAATGATCGATCGTAATTCGGAAATAAGTTCTATGCAAGAAAGATAAGAGCAGAATAAGGATTTTATAAATTGAAAAAACCAAAAGGCTGAAAAATACCTTTTGGTTTTTTGGTTTTTTCTTATATACAGGTTTAATCAATAAACACAAAGTGTTCTAATAAAAAATGAGTGCTCATAAGTTCATTGACTTAAGAGCACTCTTTTTACTTAACACAAGCCCTAATTATAGAGCTTGAGCAGCTGTGATGATTGATAATTTATAAACGTCTTCACTGTTACAACCACGAGATAGGTCATTAACAGGCATATTTAAGCCTTGTAGGATTGGTCCGATTGCTTCAAAGTTACCTAAACGTTGAGCAATTTTGTAACCAATGTTACCTGCTTCTAAGCTTGGGAATACGAATGTGTTAGCATCACCTTGAATAACTGAATGAGGAGCTTTGCTTTTTGCAACAGATGGTACAAATGCTGCATCAAATTGGAACTCGCCATCTAAAGTTAATTCAGGAGCAAGCTCTTTTGCAATTTTAACTGCTTCTGCAACTTTTTCAGTTTCAGGCGATTTTGCAGATCCTTTTGTTGAAAAGCTTAACATTGCAATTTTAGGGTCAATGTCAAATAGTTTAGCTGTTTTTGCACTTTCAATTGCAATTTCAGCTAAGTCTTGGCTATTTGGGGCAATATTAATCGCGCAATCTGCGAATACGTATTTCTCATCTTCACGAACCATGATAAATACACCAGATGTTTTTGTAACGCCTGGTTTTGTTTTAATGATTTGAAGCGCTGGTCGTACTGTATCTGCAGTTGAATGTGTTGCACCACTAACTAATCCTTGAGCAATGTTTGCATATACTAACATCGTTCCAAAGTAGTTTGGATCTAATAATGCTTTACGAGCTTGCTCTTCAGTTGCTTTTCCTTTACGGCGTTCAACAAATGATGCAACTAATTGCTCCATTTCTCCATAAGTAGATGGGTCTAAAATTTCTACTCCTTGAAGTTCTAAACCTAAGCTACTTGCTTTTTCTTTCACGCTTTCAACATTACCTATTAAAATCGGTTTTAATACATCTTCTTTCGCTAGTCTGTCAGCTGCTGTTAAGATTCTCTCATCTGTACCTTCTGGTAAAACAATCGAAATACCTTTACCTGATACTTTTTGTTTAATGCTTTCAAATAGATTGCTCATAATAGCCTCCGAAATCTTTAAAATTATTTTATTTGTACATAATTAGAATAAAACCTTTTTAGTATAATGAAAAATATAATATATTTAATAAAGCGCTATCATTTAAAGTAAATTAATTCCTAATTTTCAAACTAAATTTGAATACTGTATAATTTTGTATGTTTTTACAAAATACTTTTATTTGTAGTATGCTATATAAATGAAAATCAATACGATAACGTTTGGGGGATTTAAAATGAGTGAAGCTGCAAAAACTTTAGATGGCTGGTATTGTTTACATGATTTTAGAAGTATGGATTGGCATGCTTTTAAACAATTAAGTAGTGATGAGCGTCAACTAGCGATTACAGAGTTCCAACAAGTTTTCTCAAAATGGAATCAAGTTGCTGATTCTGGTGAAGGTAGCCATGCTATTTACAATATTTTAGGTCAAAAAGCAGACATTATGTTTATGGTTTTACGACCTACAATGGATGAGTTATTACATATCGAAACAGAAATTAACAAAACTACATTATCTCAATTTTTGATTCCAACTTATTCATACGTTTCTGTTGTTGAATTAAGTAATTACTTAAGCGAAGAAGATGGCGATCCATATCAAAATCCGCATGTTCGCGCTAGACTTTACCCTGCTTTACCAAAATCTCAATACGTATGCTTCTATCCAATGGATAAAAAGCGTGAAGGTGAAGATAACTGGTACATGCTTCCTTCAGGTGCTCGTAAAGAAATGATGTACAGTCACGGAAAAATTGGTCGTGGTTACGCTGGTAAAGTTAAACAAATTATTACTGGTTCTGTTGGATTTGATGATTATGAATGGGGCGTTACTTTATTCTCTGAAGACGTACTACAATTCAAAAAATTAATCTATGAAATGCGCTTTGATGAAGTAAGTGCTCGTTATGGAGTATTTGGTTCATTCTTTGTTGGAACAATTCTAAAAGAAGATGGATTCTCGAAATATCTTTACGTATAATTGAATACTTTAGAGTATCCACTGAATACGATCAGTCATAGTATATAAATTAAAAGACTTCTCTTTTTTGAGAAGTTTTTTTTATTTTCCTATTGGAAAAGAAGTCATATGTTTCTTTCAATTTTAATATAGTTACAGTAGTGAACGAACTAATTAGTCCTCGCTTTCCGATCACCAATGGGATTCATGCAGAATATTTAATTCGGATGAGGAGGCTTTTTTATGGCTGTAATTCGTTTTACCGATGCTGAGGTTTCTTTGCTTGCAAGATTAATGCGTGCTGAAGCTGAAGGTGAAGGTCAACAAGGTATGTTAATGGTTGGAAATGTCTGTGTTAATAGGGTTTTATGTGATTGCTTAGATTTTAGAGACATTCGAAGTATATCAGATATGGTTTATCAAAATCCTGGTGGATTCGAAGCTGTTCAAAAATCTTACTTTTACCAACGTGCCAGGGATCAAGATATTGAACTATCTAGAAAAGTAATAGCAGGGCAACGTTTTTGGCCAGCCACTTATGGCCTATGGTTCTTCCGACCTGCAGGTTCATGCCCAGGAACTTGGTTTAACCAAAAACTAGCAGGAAGATTTAAATCACATTGCTTTTATCAACCAACTTCTCAAGATTGTCCTAAAGTTTACAGTGTTTAGTTTGATTTAACTAAGGGAGGTTTTTTCTTTGAGTAATCCTTACGAATATTATCCAAATCTTTATCGTGCGGCGCAACCTGCCCAAGGGCAAGGACAACAAACCGGACAGGGGCAAGGATATGCAGCCCCATCAGGCGGTATGATTACCCAACAAGGTCAAGTTACCGCCTCGGCTAGTATGTTTGAACAATCCTATGTAGAAAATATACTTAGAGCCAATCGTGGGAAAATTGCTACGGTTTATATGACGTTCACTGGTCACCAGCAACAAGTATTTGTCGGGTATATTATGGGAGCTGGACGTGACCATATTGTACTCAGAGATGTAAATACAACCAAAACATTCGTATTGTTGACAATTTACTTAGATTACGTCACATTTGACGAAGAAATAGCTTTACCTTATCAACTATAAAAAAAAGTGTTCAATATAGTGCAATAATTGCACTTTTATTGAACACTTTTTTTATTTCATTACTGAAATCCCTACTAAAATCCAAGCTACTAAAAATGCTAAACCACCTAATGGTGTAATTGCACCTAGTATCTTAATTCCAGATACACTTAATATGTACAGGCTTCCTGAGAATAAGACGATCCCTATAATAGATAACCATCCCGCCCACATTAATTGAGTCGTTGAACCAAATTTATCAATTAAAAATGCGATAATAAATAGTCCACCTGTTTGGAACATTTGATATTGAACAGCCTTTTGCCAAATTTGAAGCGATTTTTCGGAAATTTTCCCCTCTAGTCCATGTGCTCCAAATGCACCTAATGCGATTGATAAAAATGCAAAAATACTACCAAATAAGAAAAATAGTTTCACTTTTTCTCCCCCTTTATCTTAAAAATCTAATAATGATCCACTTTGTTCCGAGTCATCTAATTTAGGCATCACAGAAGGTCCGGACATAATAGGCTGACTTGGTATTGATTGAACGATACTACTAGTTATTATATTCTTTGGAACCTCTACACTGCCCTCGTCTTCAAGAAGCAACTCACATAAAGAACGAATACTGGCAATTCTTTCTCGTAACTGTCCAGGTTTTTGCGTACTTACTTTTGCCTTATGTAACTCATTTTCAATTTGCTGGATTACTTTTTCTACACTGATATTCAGATAAATCACCACCAAACTTTATTAACACAATCCAATAAACCCTATTATACTATGGCTTTTTTCTGAAAGCGAATACCAACCAAATTAAGCACTATTTTAATCGAACGGTGGTATACTAAAAAAGTTAATTTTTAGGAGGTAATGTAATTTGAACTATAAAATGATCGTTTTGGATATCGATGACACACTTTTAACGGATCAACATGTTATTTCGCAAAGAACGAAGGAAGCTTTACTCAAAGCTCAAGATATGGGTGTAAAAGTAGTGTTAGCTTCCGGTAGACCAACCTTTGCAATGCATAAGTTAGCTGAGGAACTATTACTACATGATTATGGTAGTTATGTTCTATCATTTAACGGGGGGATCATTACTGACTATCAAACAAAAAATAATGTTTATGAATGTAAGCTAACAAAAGAGCAAGCACATGAACTTTATGAGATTAGTAAGAAACATAATGTCTTCGTTCATACATATGTTGAAAATGATATTATTACAGAACAAGGGAATCAATATACTGATATTGAAGGCCAACTCACAGGCATGCAAATTAAAGAAGTAAGCAGCTTTACCAAGCATGTGCAAAATGACGTTGTGAAGTTGTTAATGTTAGAGGACCCAGAAAAACTAGCTCAAGTTGAAAAGATACTCCAAAAAGAGCTTGAAGGTAAAATTAGTGTCATGCGCTCGAAGCCGTTCTTTTTAGAACTAACAAACAGTGAGGTAGATAAAGGTAAAAGTCTAAATCACTTAATTCAAATTTTAGGAATACGACAAGACGAAGTAATCGCTGTAGGAGACGGATATAATGACCTACCGATGATTAAATTTGCGGGTCTAGGTGTTGCGATGGGAAATGCTCCTGAAGAAATTAAGCAACAAGCAGATTATGTCACTGCTACAAATAATGAAGATGGCGTGGCTAAAGTCGTTGAAAAGTTTATATTGAGTAATAAATAATAAACACAAAAAAAGGTTGTCTAAAAAGACAACCTTTTTTAAATCCCATTTATAGGCTACTCAACTGTCCAATCAATCGGTTCCAGTTGAAGTTCTACTAGTTTTTGGTTAATTTGTGAAAATGGTTTGCTATCAAAGAAACCTCTACTAGCTGACAATGGACTTGGATGATGTGATTTTAATATTACATGGTGGTTACTCGTAATCAATTCTTCTTTAGCTTGAGCATGTTTACCCCATAGTACAAAAATAATCGGACGTTCTTGCTTATTTAACTCGGATAAAATCGTATTCGTAAATAGTTCCCACCCTTTATTTTTATGGGAATTTGGTTCCCCTTCACGAACAGTTAAAACAGTATTTAATAATAAAATCCCCTGTTTTGCCCAATTATTTAAATATCCGCTCGTAGGTATTTCTAACCCTAAATCACTATTTAATTCTTTATAAATATTTCTTAAAGAGGGCGGTATTTTTACTCCCGGTAATACAGAAAAACTTAACCCATGCGCTTGACCTGGCTGATGATAAGGATCTTGTCCAATTATCACTACTTTACAATCTTCATATGAACACTCGTTTAATGCCTGAAATAAATGCTCTTTGGCAGGGTATATTGTTTGTTCTTTGTATTCTTTTTCAAGAAATTGCAATAAATCTTTAAAATACGTTTTTTCAAACTCTGGTTTTAATTTTTCTCTCCAATTTGATGATAGGTTAAACAATGAAATACCACCTTTCCTGACGAAATTTCCCGAGAAATAGATATGAATTGTTGTTTTTTGTCGTTGTTCGCGTTTATTAATAGATTACTTGAATTAATAAAATTGCTATGATGATTTGAAATCCTACGATGCTTAATGCATAAAGTGAAAGTGACTTCCCTTGTTTAATGATCATTTTTAGATTTACATTTAAACCAATTGCAGCGAGTGCAATAATTTCAAATAAGTGACTAGTCTTATTCGAAATATTCGCAGCCCAACTTGGTATCACTCCCAAACTATAAAAAACACAAAGGATGACAAATCCAATTACGTACCAAGGAAATTGGATTTTTACTTTTTCAATCGAATCCTCCGCTAAGTGTCTTCTTTTTATAGAAGATAAGCTAAAAACTACAAAAACTAAAAAAACTACTCGAATCAGTTTAAATAAAGTGGCATAATTCTTTACTTCATCATTCACTAAACTACCACTAGCAACTACTTGTCCCACTGATTGTAATGTACTTCCGATTAGTGCAGAGGTCGGCAATGTTTCTGAGTGATATAATACAGATGCTATTAAAGGCAAAATAAACATTAAGACTGTTCCCATCATATTTACAAGTGTCACAGCCAGTCCCTTTTCTTCTTGAGTTGCTTGTATAGCTGGGGCTGTTGCGCCAATTGCTGATGAACCACAAACTGCATTTCCACTTGCCATTAAATAGCTAAAATTCAAACCAAAACCTAGTTTTTCGCCTAACCAAATCGTAAAAATGATGACTAAACACATTTGTATCACGATTAACAAAATTCCTTTTAATCCTAATAAGCCAATCATTTGAATGCTGATCGTTGCACCTAATAAAAATATTGAGATCTCTAATAATTTACTTTCTGCAAACTTTCTACCGCCTTCAAAATAAGGCTTTAAGTGTATTGTATTACCGACAATCAATCCGATTAATATTGAAAATGTAGCTGCTCCAACCGGCAATATATAAGAAAGTGTTTCACTAATAAGTGCAATAAAAAGGCAAAGAACTACCCCTGGAATAGCTTTATAAAGATTCCCCATATTATTCTCCAAGCTTTCATTAAAATATTATTCTATCTTTAAATATTATGTAATGAAAAAAGAAATTCGACAAGATTCTTGTCGAATTTCCAAATTTATCATATCGTGAAATTTAATCTTCATCATAGCTTGAAGACTCAACAATGTATTGGGGTCTTCTTTTTGTTTCGTAATAGATCTTACCTAAATATTCGCCTAATACCCCAATCATCAAGATTTGAACTCCGCCAAATAACATAATGAAATTGGAAATCGTATATAAACCAGGAATTCTAATCCCAACAAAAATTACTTTAAAGCTCATCATAATAAAAATTACAAGACTTATTCCAATTAATAATAATCCGACTTTCGTTAACAACCTCAATGGTCTAGTATTGAAACACAATATATACTCAATGGATTTTTTTACCGAATCTAGTCTTCTTACTTCTGACTCTTTGTTAATGATTCTTGATGTTATTTCATACTCAATCGTTTTTATTTTGTAACCAATCCAGTTAAAAATACCTTTTGAATAGCGATTTGATTCTGGCATATTTAAAATAGCATTCACTACTTTTCTGCTTAATAAACGAAAGTCTGATTCATTTTGCAAAATATCAGGGTCCACAAATTTTTTAATGACCTTCTCAAAAATGCCTTTTTTCGCTTTTTTAAGAACTGAATTCTCTATTTTTTTTGAAGCCACTACATGGTTATGACCTTTTTTGTATTCATCCATCATCTCTAAAATAACATTCGGTGGATGTACGAAGTTTCCATCCATTAGGATGACAACATCGCCTTTTGCATGTTCAAGTCCAGCACAAATTGCTCCCTCTCTTCCGAAGCGGCGGGTAAACGAGATATATTTCAAATGACTGCTATGATTTGCAACAACTTGAAGTGCTAATAATGTATCATCTTCACTTCCGTCGTTTATATAAATAATTTCATAATCTTCTTTTAGTAACTTTATTGTATTTGATAAATCAACGTGAAATCTCTCAAAATTTTCTCCATTGTTATAACAATATACAACAACTGATAATTTCATACAAAACACCTACTTCTCCTAAAAGCTATGAAGATATAACTTTTATCTATGTTATAGCACTTGGCAAAACAGTTCAATGATTTTTATATGAATTTATTTTTTCAAAAGACTAATGGATGAGTCTACTCTTCTTAGAAAGATCTACAATTTTACTTGCTCTTTTATTAATAGGTGCTTTAAGAACAACCCCCACTATAATTGCAATGATGACAAAAAGAATTAGTATTGGAAGGTCCTTATAAATCGTATCCCATACGATTCCACCAGTCGCCTCTCTTAACAAGCTTAATGCATAGGTAAAAGGCAGAAATGGATTTATTTTTTGAAAAAATGGTGGAGTTACTTGGATCGGATAAACTCCTCCTGCTCCTGATATTTGGAGAACCAAAAAGATAATACCGATACCTTTCCCAATATTTCCGAAAACCGAAACAAGCGTATAAACAATAAACGTAAATACAATGCTAATCAATAGTGCAAATAAGATAAAATAACCCCTACTTGCTGCATAAGTACCTAAGATCAGAAAGTTACCAGTAGTCACTACTAATGTCTGTAATATCCCAATAGTAATAAAGGTCAATAATCTTCCAAAATAAACTTCTCTACTCTTATATGGCTTTTCTTCATGAACTTCAGTAGTTAATAACGATACCATTAATAACGCTCCTACCCATAACGACAATGTTGTATAAAATGGAGTCAAACCTGTACCATAATTCGGTATTGGAAACATTCGATCCTTTTTTATTAGGATTGGGCTAGAATAAAAGTCACTTACCTTTTCTATATCTGTTCGAAGAAAATTAATTAAATCCTCGATGTTTCCTTTTTCTTTCGCCTTTCTAATCTCATTAGCTATTTTTTTTATTTTCGTCTCAATCATTGGTAACTCATTTACTAATTGCTGTATATCACCCTTTTTCGTTGCTAATAAAATTGATGTATCCTGAAGTACACCTTTTATTGTTGGTATACTCGTTTTTGCATCAGCCAAAACAGTCTGGGTATTTTTTATTGATTCATTCACTAATCTTGATGCTTCACTTATTTTTGGCGCTAAATCTTGATCAAAATTTCCGTTTAAACTGTTTATCTTGTTATTTATACTTGCCGCGTTCTCATTCATTTTTTGAAGTAAATTAGTCGGTAGGTCGTTTCCGCTTTGTATTGCATTTTTTAATTGAGCATTCTCATTTTGAATCGTCATTAAATCTGCTTCTAGACCTTTTAATACACTAACATCTTTACTAAAATCCGCTTTATTGCCTAAGCTATTAAACGATTGCAGAACTTGATTTAAAGAAGTAACCATATTTCTTGAATTCGGTAGTACTTTTCCGATTTCATTCGATAGCCTCATCGATTCGTCTTGACTAATTGTTTGATCCTGCAATTGTGATAATGTACTTTGTATAACAGCAGACTGGTTCTGGAGTAGGTTAAGTGTCTCTTTAATAAATGGAGTTGAATCTTGTATTGATTGGTTAATTTGATTAAAAAAGCCACTTAAACTAGCTGTTAATTTTTCACCATTCGCTACAATATTATAAATCAATTCCATGTCTTTTTTTGTAGTTTGAATAACGCTTTGTACTTTTTTATAGTCATTTAATGCTGTATTCACAGTTGTCTTTATTTCGGGTAAATCTTTTTCAAGTTTAAAAACCATTTGCTCAAATTTCTTTATTTCAGGTAAATTTGCTTGTAAATCAATTCCTATTTTATTAAACTCCTGCAATACTTCCTTACTTACGGTCTTTTCAAATTTCTTTGTAATCTCACTCGCAATACCCGTTGCACCTTTTTCAGTATATTTCGGCGCAACTATATTTAGCTTTTCATTCACTTGATAAATTAGTTCGGGTTTTTGAGGCTGATCTGTTAAAACCGTGCTAATTTTATTTGAAAAATCATTCGGTATTAAAATACTAGCGTAATATTTTCCTTGTTTAACCCCTTCATTTGCAACTTTCTTACTTGTAAATCTCCAGCCTAAAGAGGGATTTTGTTTTAAAGAATGTATTACTTCGTTTCCGATATTAATTTTATTGTTTAAGACAGTAGCACCACGATCCTCATTTACAATCGCGATCTTTAAGCCCTTTGTATTTCCATACGGATCCCAAGAGGACTTTATATTAAACCATGCATACATTGAGGGCATGATAATTAAACCAATGATAATCATCAATGCAGCCCAATTTGTTACAACCCGCTTTACATCACGAAAATAGATTTCAAATATTGAACTCACCTGTAACTCACCTAATCTTAATTTTTTAAGTAGTATGCAATAAATAATGCATAACTATTCTTAAAGTAGTATGGATGAATCTTGATAAAGAAAAGGTAAAAAAAAAGACTTTCACTAAAATTAGCGAAAGTCTTTGAATTACTTTGTTTTATCTACATTATTCATTATCTAATTTTTCGCTCTTACTCCCATCTAAAAGTACGTGCAGCAATGAAGAAGCTTACGACCATCCAGACACATAACCAGCCGAAATCTGGAAGTAAATCTCCAAATGATGCTCCGACATTCATAATATCGCGCATCGCAGTTGATAAGTGTGTGATTGGAATTGTCTTTATAATCGGCTGTAAATATTCGGGCATATTATTTACAGGGAAAAATACTCCACCTAAAAACATTAGTGGGAACGAGATGAAACCTGCAATTGGTCCAGCACTTTCTGGACTTTTCGCTAAACTTGCTATAATAAATCCAATGCTCATAAATGTTAATGTACCTAATACAACAAATAACACTACTAATAGAAATGATCCTCGAATACTTACGTCAAATCCAAAATAGCCAATTAGAATGGTTAAGATTGCTTGTAAGCTATTCAATATTAGCCTTGCTGTAATTTGCGCGGCAATAAACGTTGAGGCTCTTAATGTAGTGCCTTGCATTCGTCTTAGAACTCCTCGTTCTCTCCAAGACGCAATTTGGCCTGCGACACCATTCATATTGTTATTCATGATTTGCATTGCAATAATTCCAGGTACTAAAAAGTCTAAATATGAAAGAGTAATGCCAGCTACCCCTTTAAAGTCTGTTACGATTTTAGGTGTATACCCTGCCATTTGTTTACTAGCGGCATCAACATATGCTGTAATTGTTGCAATTCCACCTTGAAGCTGGGCTGCATTACTTTCATTATAAAGTACTTTTATTTGTGCAGGAGCGGATTTTTGTTTAGATGTCACTTGATCTTGAAATCCTTTGTTAATGACGATTACAAAATCGGTTTTACCATCAGATAATAATTTCCTAGACTTTAATTCATTTGTTTTTTGATGAATTTTAAGCGATTTTTGTTTATCTAAAACAGTTGTAATTTGTTTACTTACTTGAGTGTTGTCATAATCAATTAAGTTTACGGAATAACTAGTTGTATTCCCATCATTAAACATTAATCCAAAAATAATCATAAAGAAAAACGGAAATAATAATGTCCAGATTAGTGCTTGACGATTACGTACATAAATCCGGAGTTGGGCTAAAGTCAATTGATAATAAGCCTTCATTCTTCACGTAACCCCCTTCCAGTCATATGTAAAAATACGTCCTCAAGAGTGGCAGTTCTAGTCGATAAATCCGAAATCGTCATATCTTGATCTTTTGTATACTCAAGTAAAGCCATTAATGAAGCTTGTAAGTTTCGAGTATACAATGTAACAAAATCATGATTGATCACGACATTCATTACACTGTCTAAATGTGCAAACTTTTCTTCTTGCTCTGGTAGTTTTGTCTTAAATTCAACCGCACTCTCTGCAGAAATTGAACTAACCAGATTGTTTGGTGTATCTAGCGCAATTAATTTGCCTTTATCCATGATACCAATGCGATCAGCTAGTACATGTGCCTCATCCATATAGTGAGTTGATAAAACGACTGTTTTACCGCGTTCTTTTAGTTTTAAAATGATATCCCACAATGTTCTACGAGCTTGTGGATCAAGTCCTGTAGTTGGCTCATCTAAAAATATGATTTGAGGATCATGAATTAATGCTAATGCAATTGCTAATCGCTGCTTTTGTCCACCTGATAATCCTTTTACTAGACTATTTTGCTTTTCAGATAAAAGCATTTCATCAATCAACGGTTGAATCGGGATATGACTTGGATAAAAACTTGCATACATTTCAATGATTTCCTTTACTTTTAACAGTTCAAATAAGGATGTTGATTGGAGTTGTATTCCAATCTCTTGTTTGATTTTATATGAGTCTTTACCGATCACATGGCCTGCAATAGTAGCCGTACCTTCATCTGGTTTTCTTAATCCTACAAGCATTTCCATTGTCGTAGATTTACCAGCTCCATTTGGACCAAGTAATCCAAAAACTTCACCCTTTTCAACTTCAAAACTAATTCCATTTACAGCGTAAAAATCTCCATATCTCTTTTTAAGATTTTCAACTTTAATAATTGAGCCCATAGTTTTTCCTTCACCTCGACTAATCAAATGATTATTTAAAGAGTGCACTATCTTTTTTAATTCAGCCTGCTAAGTATATAATGCAAAACATATTTTATTTGTCGAAAGAACTGATTATTAATAATTTTTAATAAAAATTTACATTTTTTACCAACATGTATTATCTGGCGCTACACTTTACCCCCAAACTTATTTGCAGCCTTTTATGAAATATTTATTTACATTTTATAACTTGATTGTAATGTCCATGTTGTCACTTTGTAATACTCATCCGTTACAATATGTTGGACATTATTAAAAAAAATTGGCTTTAATCTGAAGTTTTTTTGCTTTAAGTAAGCCATAAAAACAAGGTGATAAAATGAAAATAGAACGTGAAAAATGGTTGGATGTTGCCAAAATGATCGGCATCTTTTTGGTTGTTTATGGTCATTCTACAGAAGGTCCGAATTCTATTACATTTATTTACTGGTTCCATATGCCCCTGTTTTTTATAATTAGTGGCTATTTATTTAAACCGGTCAATTCGATTAATGAACTTAAATTTTTTATAAAAAAACTAACATTTAGATTGCTTGTACCTTACTGTACGTATTTAGTTTTATTTAGTTTATATAACATCGCCATAGAGGTACTAAACGGAACCATTAACCAATTAAATTTATCAAAAGAAGTCCTTTCTTTGTTAATTGGTGGTAGATTTATTACTGGAGTCCATGGCGTATTTTGGTATGTGACATGTTTATTTATTACTCAAATATTATTTGCGTTAATCTGCTTATACTTTAAAAAGAATAGTACCCGTCTATTCATCGTTATTGCATGCTATTTGCTTGCACATTTTGAAACAATTAAATTAATTCCACAAGTTGGTAAAAATACCTTTAATCAAATTACGATTCCTTGGAATATGGATGTTGCTCTACTGGCTATTTTCTTTTTAGGGTTAGGATTCTTTACAAAAAAATTGTTAGCGTCCATTTCTAACTTCATTGGAATATCCTGTATTACGCTAAGCATCGGTTATATGACCCTATATGAATTGAATAAATTAGACTACCATTTAAGTCTTAAATATTTAAGATATAACCACCTATTTTTAGATGCATTAATTCCAATAACAATGACGATTGCCTTACTTTATTTATGTCAAAAGCTTGCAAAACTACAATTTATTCAGCCTTGCACAATATTTGGTAAAGAATCATTAACGATTATGTACATCCACATTTTTGCAAATGCTGTTTTTTCACAGTTTTTCGATTATGGACCGCTATTGTACACAATGATTGGCTTAGTCGTACCTATGGTTGCGAAGAAATTTATTATTGAAACACAACCTACTATAAAACCGTTGTTCATTGGTTTAAATGTAAAACGAAAACAACACTTAAAAGTAAGAACTGCATAAAAAAAATAGCCCTAGGGCTATTTTTTTTATTTTAATGTAGCTACAGCTGCATCTGAACCTCTTTGGATTGAGCCAGTTGCTGTAACTTTAATATTTTCTAGCGCATCTCCATTTGTAAAAATAACTGGAGTAATTGTGCTTTTGGCATTTTCTTTTATGTAGTCAATATTGAATGTTAATAAATGGTCTCCAGCATTAACACTTTGTCCTTCTGTAATATGAGCATCGAAACCTTCACCATTTAGTTTTACTGTTTCTAGGCCAACGTGAATTAAAATTTCAACACCCTCTTTTGAACGAATTCCAATAGCGTGTTTAGTGTGGAATACTTGTACGATTTCTCCATCAAAAGGAGCTACGACAACGCCTTCCGTAGGTGTAATAGCAAATCCATCACCCATCATTTTTTCTGCAAATACAGGATCTGGTACTTCAGATAGTGGATGTATCTCACCAGTTAATGGCGCTTTAATGACAACTTCCTTAACTGCTTCCGTAGATACAGGAGCAGATCCTTGTTGCTGTTCATTTTCCTCTAAACCGAACATTTTTTTTAATTTGTTAAACATAATACTCACCTTTTCTTTAAATTAGATTCCAGTCTTATCATTATCTTTTCATAGAAAATAATACTAATTATCCTAACAGAAAAAATACTTTTATGCTAAAGAAAAGATGAACTTTTATTGAATTATTAACCAAACTGTAGCATATCTACAATAAATGACATGAAAAATCCTCACATGAATCATTTATTAGCTAGTAGCTAGTTCTAAAAATTGGCAATACATATGATAAAATAATGATGCATTACTATTTGTCCATCCAATTAATAGATAGGAGCGATTAGATGACTGAAATGGTTCCATTAGTTTTCTCACTTCAAAACAAAAAGATAGTGATCATCGGAGGAGGAAAAATCGCTTTTCGAAAAGCAAAAGCGTTTATAAAAAGTGGTGCTTCAATTACGATTATAAGCCCAAAACTATGTGATGAATTTAAACAGTTACCTACAATAAAATGGATAAATAAGTATTTTGAAAAAGCTGACCTAACTGAAGCACATATTGTTATTGCAGCTACAGATGATAAAAATCTAAATAAATTCGTCAAAGATTGCACATCAGATTTCCAATGGTTTAATGATGTAAGTGATCAAAATAACAGTGATTTCCATACACCGGCTGTGGTTCGTAGAGGAGACCTTATTGTATCAGTCTCAACTTCTGGTAAAAGTCCAGTCCTATCAAAAAAGATAAAAAAGGAACTAGACACTTATTTTGACGATCATTATAGTGAAGTCGTAAATGAATATGCAATTGAACGAAAAAAACCAGTCATAGAGTAAACTCACATGACTGGTTCTAGTGCAGTGTCCCTGCCTTTATTGTTTTTTCAGCTTTGCTAAGGCTTCTGCAAATGGGTTGTTAAATGGTTCATCATCTTGTTTATCCTGTTGCTTTAAATATTTTTGAACGTCTCGTTTTGATACTTTACTATTTTTTTCTTTCGAACGTCGATCTTTAAAAGTAGAAAGTTTTTCTCTATGCCCACATGCACATACAAAAATTTGACCTTCTCCTTCGCCTCTTAGTTCTAAACGTTTGTGGCAATTAGGACATCTCGCGTTAGTTGACTGTGAAATTGTTTTACGATGACCACATTCCCTGTCCTGGCACACTAACATTTTTCCACGTTTACCGTTTACTTCTAACATAAGCTTTCCGCAGTCAGGACATTTAGTACTTGTCATGTTATCATGCTTAAATTTTTGTTCAGTTTGTTTTATTTCTTTCACTGCATCTGAAGAAAAACTAATCATTTCACTCATAAATTTAGATTTAGCTAATTTACCTTTGGAGATAGCTTGAAGCTTCTGCTCCCACTCGGCTGTTAGAGCTGGTGACTTCAATGCTTCTGGAACAAGATTTAATAATTGTTTGCCTTTATTTGTGATGAAAATATCTTTTCCCTTTTTTTCAATTAAAAAGCTACTGTAAAGTTTTTCAATAATATCCGCTCTTGTTGCAACTGTTCCCAATCCGCCTGTTTCGCCAATCGTCTTTTTTAAATCATTACTATTACCAGACATAAAATGAACTGGATTTTCCATTGCACTTAAAAGTGTGGCTTCATTGAAGTATGCTGGTGGTTTCGTATACCCTTTTGTTTCAATTACTTTAGCGACTTCAAGACGCTCATTTTCATTAATAATTGGTAATCGTTGATCTTCTGTACTGTCAAGATCGTCTTCGTCTTTAAAGACTTCTTTCCATCCCAGTGATATAACCCTTTTACCTTTGGCAACAAATACTTCGTTATCAACTTCTGCAATAACCTTTTCCTGTTCATATACGTACGGAGGTAGTAAGACTGCTAAAAATCTTCTTACGATTAGTTCATATATTTTAAATTCTTTTGAAGAAAGTTCACTCAATATAGGCGCCTGCTCTGTTGGTATAATCGCATGGTGATCTGAAACCTTGTTATCATCTACAAATGACTTATTAACTTTAATCGGTTGATTCGTTAACTTCATAATGATTTTTCCATAAGGTTTTATGTTACATGCTGATAAACGTTCCTTTAATGTATCAACTAAATCCGATGATAAATATCTTGAATCAGTTCGTGGATATGTGACAACTTTATGGTGTTCATATAACTTTTGCATGATGGATAAGGTTTCTTTAGGTGAAAAGTTAAATCTTTTATTCGCTTCTCTTTGAAGCTCAGTTAAATCGTAAAGCTGTGGAGCAAAAGATTTTTTTTCGGCTGTTGAAACTTCATTAACCTTTAGTTGTTTTCCTTTTATAGTTCCAATAATTTTTTGTAATTCATCGGACGTTTTAATTTTCTGGTCATTCGACTTACGATTTTGCCACGTAAAAGTTACATTATTTGCTAATACTTGTAACCCATAATAAGTTTGTTGCTTAAATTCTTTTATTTCCTTTTCACGCTCTAAAATCATCGAAAGTGTGGGAGTTTGAACCCTACCACATGAAAGTTGAGCATTATGCTTACAAGTAAGTGCTCTTGTTGCATTTATCCCCACAATCCAATCTGCCTCAGCTCTTGCTACAGCAGAAAGATATAGATTTTCATATTCCTTACCACTACGTAAATTTTCAAAGCCTTTTTTTACTGCCTGATCTGTGGCAGAAGAAATCCACAGTCTTTTAATTGGTTTATTAACCTTTGCCAATTGAAGAATCCATCTTGCAACAAGTTCACCTTCTCGCCCTGCATCCGTTGCGATCACGATATCTGAAACATCTTTTCTTAATAATTGAGTTTTTACAGCTTGAAATTGCTTGCCTGTCTTTTTAATAACAACAAGCTTTAATTTATCTGGAATCATTGGTAAATCTTCTAAATTCCATGACTTATACTTATTATCATATCCCTCTGGATCAGCCAAAGTCACAAGATGCCCTAGTGCCCAGGTCACAATATACTTTTTACCTTCTAAAAAACCATTACCCTTTTGATTGCACCCTAGCACTTTAGCTATATCTCTAGCAACTGAAGGCTTTTCCGCTAATACTACAGTTTTACTCATATAATACTCCTTAGTTTATTTACAAATTTCTTATTAACTAACTTTAACACTTAAGACAGGGGAAAGGGAAGTGAACGGAATACAATAGGGAAAACCTAAATTACAGGATTAAAGAAAGAGGGTAAATTATGACAATATAAGATTTAAAAAATACATTTATTCTACAAAAATATCCGTTTTTTCTTTTATTCTACCTAATTTTACTATATTTTCCTCTCTTCCTGTTTTTTCAACAAATGTTCTTTTTTTTGCTGAAAATTGACGTTTTATTTTATTAGAAAAACAAAGGAATTCACTCTATATATGGCAAATTTAGTAATTAAATTCCATATATAAGGAGAGAGACAATGATAAATAAGATTGTATCTGTACTTTTGGGGGTATTTTTATTCCTTTTACCCACTGCTAATGCAACTTCTTTTTCTCAAGGTTTTAGTGATGGTGAGTTATCGAAATATATAGATAATCTAAATTTAAACACTACTGAAGCCACTTTTGGACAATCGATTGAAGTTGGTTTAACAACTAAAGAACATTTCGACAATGTATCTTTAACATTTAAAAATGGAACTAATTTGACAGAAGTTTTACTAAAAAATCCATCGTCATCAGATCTTTACTATTCTGGAAAAATAGGAGTTGCAGCTTCTTTTATAAAAGGTACTTATCAACTTAGTTCAATTACGCTAGGTGATCAAACTCTACCTGTTTCAGACCAGAATGTTAAATTTATAATTAAAGATTTACCAACCCCAAAAATCAATCCAATTACTAATAAATCTACTTCAGTATCAGGAGCATTTTTAGAAAAAAGCAGTGTCCAAATTCTCATCAACAATAAGCTGGTAAGCACTGTACAAACAGATGCAAAAGGTAATTTTCTATTCAATACTAAACCTCTAAAAGAATTTACTAAAATAAATGCAGTTGGTGTTTCAATTGGATTAAAAAGTAAAATTGCTACATCATATGTTTCAGATGTAATCGCACCTTCTATCACTTCAATACCTTCAATTTCAGATCAATCTCAAAGTATATCAGGTAAGTCGGAGCCGAATGCTGATGTTCTCATTTACTTAAACAAGAAAGTATTAGCAAAAGGTAAAGTTAACACGGCAGGTAAGTTTACTATTAAAATTGCGAAGCAAAAGGCAAACACAGTTCTTCAAGTTGTTGCAGTTGATAAGAGTAAAAATCAAAGTAAACCTGTTTCAATTCGTGTATTAGATCGTACTGCACCTGCAGCACCTACAATCCAAACAGTTAAAGAAAATGCTACTGTCATTAGTGGAAAAACAGAACCAAATGCTTCCGTTAAACTGTATTTAAACGGTAAATATACTGCTAAAACGGCTGCATTAAACAATGGTAGTTATACTTTTAAGGTCAGTAAATTAAAAGTATTTACGCCTATAAAAGTACAATCAATTGACGCTGCTGGAAATCAAAGTAAGCCTTCATTTACTGAGGCAAAGAGCTCCAAACCCCTTTCGAATGGACAGCTAATTATTATTAATACAAATACAAATAAACTTTCATATTATAACAAGGGAAAACTAGTTAAAACATTTAGTGTAGCAACAGGAAAAGCTTCGAGTCCTACACCTACTGGAAAGTTTAAAATCGTAAATAAAATTAAAAATAGACCTTGGTATAAAGAAAATATTCCTGGAGGAGCTCCAAATAATCCACTAGGTAAAAGATGGATGGGCTTAAGTGTCGGTAGCGCATACGGAATACACGGAAATGCTAATGAGAGCTCAATCGGAAAATCAGTTAGTCACGGTTGTATCCGAATGCATAACAGTGAGATCGAATGGTTATTCGATCAAATAAATGTTGGAGCAACAGTTATTATTGCAAAATCCTCTAATACAAATGGGCAAATTGCTCACGCATATGGTATTTCTATCGCATAAAAGCAAACCATTTATGGTTTGCTTTTTTTATAGTTTAATAGACTACTATCTTTATTTCTAATAGCATTCTTTACATTTTTCACTGATAATATTTAGTAAAAAGGAAATAGTTAGAAAGGGGTAATTTTATTTTGAAGAAGTATTTACCTATACTTATTTTATTTTTTGGTATTCTCTATATCTTTTTTATTCCTTCAGAACCTGTGAGCATAAAAATACTATTTAAGGTAATTCCAATGGTGTTGATTATTAGTTATGCCTTTTCACAAATTCCTTATCAATCAACTAAATATCGTGCTCTTATATTTTTAGGTCTTATTTTTTGTATGATTGGTGACGGAACGTTAATCTGGTTTGTTGTTGGTTTAAGTGCTTTTCTAATTGGGCATTTGTTTTACGCTGCTGGTTTTATATCAGGATGGAAATTTTCAATTTATCGCGTACTAGCGATCATTCCAATTGCAATTTATGCGTTTTTTCTATGCTCTAATTTAGTAAAATCGTTAAACGAAAGTGGACAGGAAAACTTAGTTATTCCGGTAATAGCCTATTCAGTAGCAATCTCTTTGATGGTATTTACAGCCATAATGACTGGAAACAAATGGGCTATTTTTGGGAGTTTATTATTTATCATTTCAGATTCTATCTTATCGTGGGACCTATTTGTAGAAAGTGTTAAATATGGTCATGAATTAATCATGATTACCTACTACTCGGCACAGTTTTTAATCGCTAAAAGCATTTTAAATAGGAACAGAGTTGCGTAATATTTTACTTTCAAATATAGAAAGAACTACAATATAAATATAGCCTCTTTTCGCTAAAAGTAAAAAATGAAAGCGTATTACCCAAGAAATATGAAATGTAAAAAAGGAGATTTTCATATGAAAAATGAGTTAATTAATCGTTTAATTAGTTATGCAAAGGTTGATACACAATCAAATGCAAGTAGTGAAACATGCCCTTCTACACCTGGCCAATTAACTTTGGGCCGCATGTTAGTGGAAGAGTTAAACAAAGTTGGATTAGTTGACGTAACAACGGATGACAATGGTTATGTAATGGCTACACTTCCGGCAAATTCCGACAAAGATATTCCAACAATTGGATTTTTAGCGCATTTAGACACAGCGACAGACTTTACAGGAAAAAATGTTAACCCTCAGCTAGTTGAAAACTATGATGGAAATGACATCGTTTTAAACGAGAGTTTAAATGTAGTATTATCTCCAAGTCATTCACCAGAGTTAACTAAATATATAGGTCATACATTAATGACAACTGATGGAACAACATTACTTGGTGCAGATAATAAGGCTGGAATCGCTGAAATTATGACTGCGATGGAGTATTTAGTTCAACATCCGGAAATCAAACACGGCAAAATAAGAGTCGCATTCACACCAGATGAAGAGATTGGTAGAGGCCCACATAAATTTGATGTAAAAGCATTTGATGCTAAATATGCTTACACAATGGACGGTGGTCCACTAGGAGAGCTTCAATACGAGAGCTTTAATGCTGCAGGAGCAATGATTACGGTAAAAGGTAAAAATGTGCACCCAGGTACTGCTAAAGGTAAAATGATAAATTCTATGAAAATTGCCATGGAAATAAATAATTTATTACCTGTTGAAGAAGCGCCAGAATCAACTGAAGGTTACGAAGGCTTTTATCATCTAGTATCAATTGAAGGTGATGTAGAGCTAACAAAAATGCACTACATAATTAGAGATCATGATAAAACAAAATTTGCTAATCGAAAAGAGACATTGTCGAATATTGTAAATCAATTAAAAGAAACACATGGTGAAAATACCATAATTTTAGAATTAAAAGATCAGTATTATAATATGGGTGAGAAAATCTTACCTGTTAAAGAGGTTGTTGATATTGCTCACGAGGCAATGACAAACCTAGAAATCACACCAATTGTAGAACCAATTCGTGGTGGTACAGATGGATCACAGCTTTCATATATGGGGCTACCTACTCCAAATATTTTTACAGGTGGAGAAAACTACCACGGTAAATTTGAATACATCTCAATCGACAATATGGCTAAAGCAACGAATGTTATGATTGAAGTAATCAAATTATATGAACAAAAAGCAACTTCAAAGTAAAAAAGTAGGACTGACAGATCTGTCAGTCCATTTTTTTACTTTATTTTACGAATAAATACGACTTTTAAATAGTTACCTTCTTTAAACTGTTTACTTGTTTTAAAATCATTAGGTAGGCTGAATTCTTCCATTAATTTATATTGCCCGCCTAATTCCTTAAACGCCGTGTCAATAAACCCTTTAAATTTATTCATTCCAAAAGTACTACAATTCGTTGAAGCAACAATTACACCATCATTTTCTGTAATCGTAATCGCTTCTTTCAACAGGTTCTTATAGTCCTTTTCGGCACTAAAGGTATGTTTTTTAGATCTTGCAAAGCTTGGTGGATCTAAAATAACCATATCAAATAAAAGGTTCTTTTTTACTGCATATTTAAAGTAATGAAATACATCCTCAACGACTATGCTTTCGGTAGAAGGATCAATCCCATTAATTTTAAATTGTTCTTTTGTTTTATCTAAGCTCCGATTAGCTAAGTCAACACTAGTAGTCTTACTAGCCCCTCCTACTGCTGCAAAGACAGAGAATGCGCCTGTATATGAGAAAGTATTTAAAACTGTTTTCTCGTAAGCATATTTATCTCGAATTAGCTTTCTAACTTCGCGTTGATCCAAAAATACGCCTACCATTGCTCCATCATTTAAATAGATAGCAAAATTAACTCCATTTTCCTTTACGATAATAGGAAATTGACCTCTTTCCCCCATCACAAAGTCATCTTCTTCAATATACTGACCTTTTGTATCGAAGCGCTTCTTCTGATAAATCCCTTTGAATTCGACAATATTCTCTAATGCTTGAATAACCCAATCTTTGAATTGATAGATTCCTTCGCTATACCAACTAATTAAATAAAATCCGTCAAAAAAATCTATCGTTAATCCGCCAATCCCATCGCCTTCTCCATTAAATACTCTAAATGCTGTCGTATCAGAGCTATTATAAAATTGTTTGCGGTCTTCGATTGCTTGTTTAATTTTATCTTCAAAGAACTTAGGACTAATCTTTTCATGCTCTTTTAGGCTAAGAATCCAACCTAAACCCTTATTTTGCTTTCCATAGTAACCCTTTCCGATAAAACCATTACGCTCATCTACTAGATTTATTATCGTACCTTCACTTTTTAAATCTTTACTATTCACGATCGATTCTTTTGAAATTAGTGGATACCCGGTTTTATAATCTCTTACAAATTTTTGTTTAATTTTTAGATTCATTTCTTTATCCATAAGCCCATCCATTCATCCTCTTTTTTACTCATTATTTCCATTATCAACTTTTATAGTGTGACCTATTAGTCAAAACTGTAGATTTTGATATTATATAATCTTTTTCTATGAAATAACCGCTGAAGCCATTTCGCGCACATCACGCTGTCAAGTCTTTAATTATAACATGACAATCAAACAAATGACTTATTCTCTATATTGCAATCTCTCTTTTTACACTAATCAACTCTTTTTCTTAGCAAGAATGTTCGTAGTTTTATAATAGGAAACATAGAATAATCTCTTTCACTTAAAGGACCAGGGAATTACTCCCGCTAGCCATTTTATTTTTAATATCACAAATACCTTTTGATGTAATACTAAACAAATAGAGGACTTAAAAGAAAATAGCATAATTTCTTTTGGAAATAGCCTTTTATTCGTGCACGTAAGAACTTTTTAGCTATAAAAAACACCCCTTATATTCAATGTTGCCCGACAGAGGGTATTTCCAACATCTACTTTAAGGGGTGTAGTCTAAATTGAATAAGGTTTTAAATTCATTCATTAACCTGTTTTATTCTTCTAGCAAAATCAACAAATTTGAACTTATCAGGCCTATGTCTAGATTGACCGTATTGTAATAGAGAACCATCGTCTAAGTATACGAATGTATTTACAACTACTACCATATCATAGCCATCTAAATCTAAATATTTTTGGTCATCTTCTGTACAAGCTTGTACGACAATTTCTTTTTTCGCAAAGCCAATATTTAAGTGTAGAGTATTTTCTATATAGTCGAAAATTGACCCTTCGCAGATTGACCTTGAAAGTTTTTCGACATAAACACTATTGTAGTACTCTTTGTCTAAAATTATTTTTTTCCCGTCGATTTTTCTAGCTCTAACTACTTTCCAAATCGTGGTTTGGTCATCTATTTCTAGTTGTTCTCTTATAAATTTACTAGGCCACTTCTTTTCAAGAATTTCTACAATCGTTTCTGCTTCTCTACCGATTTGATTTGATAATTCTTTAAAACTAATTAAACCTGTTACTGGGAAATTTAATTTTGCAGTGTCTAAAATAAACGAACCTTTGCCTTTGACTTTATTTATATAACCGTTTTGTTCAAGCATTTGTAATGATTTTCTAATTGTATCTCTAGAAACATTAAATTGCTCCATTAATGACTTTTCAGAAGGTATTTTACTACCAACAGTAAAAGCTCCTTTTTCAATCTGTTCAATTAACTTATGATAGATCGAAATATACTTTGTGTTCATTTTCATCACCTAGAAAAATTTTATTATATTCTCACATTTTTCTCAAGAAGGTAACAAATTGACTCATATGGACGCAACGTAAACTCAGTTAAATCTTGACTAGAATCCTTATAATTTGAAATTAATATCTGCTTGTCATACTCCCCAATAGCAATATCTTCTGGTAACTTAAAAAGAGCATCCTCGCCATAAAAATTATTAACGACTAACAACATTCGATTATCAAGCTTACGAGTGTATGCAAAAATTTGTTCATGATTTAGTAATAAAGAATCATACGTACCTGTCGAAATTATATCGAATTCTTTTCTTAAATTAATTAGTTTTTTATAATGATGAAACACTGAATCTTCATCAACTAGAGACTTTTCGACATTTATTTGTTCGTAATCTTTTCCTGTTGAAATCCAAGGTGTACCAGTAGTGAATCCTGCATGTATTGAACCATTCCATTGCATAGGCGTACGAGAATTGTCCCTAGATTTACTCTTTAAAATGGCTAATATTTCACTTTCTGGAACACCATTTTCTTTTAATATTTTATAATAATTTAAGCTTTCTACATCTCGATAGTCTTCAATTGCGTCAAATTTAGGATTAGGCATTCCAATTTCTTCACCTTGGTAAATATATGGCGTTCCTCTTAATAAATGCATTGTAGTAGCAAGCATTTTGGCTGATTCTTTATGATATTTTTGATCGTCTCCAATACGTGAAACAATACGTGGCTGATCATGGTTACACCAAAATAGGGCGTTCCATCCATTTCCTGATTGCATACCTTTTTGCCACTGATCCAGAATTGACTTAAGTGACATAAAATCAAAATCCATTAATGACCATTTTTGTCCATCTTTATAGTCAATTTTTAAATGATGAAAGCTAAAAACCATCGATAACTCATTCTCAGACGGATTTGAGTATCGAATACAATGGTCGATTGAAGTTGAAGACATTTCACCAACAGTAATGATTTCTTCACTCTTACCAAACGTCTCATTATTTAACTTCTTTAAATACTCATGAATTCGAGGTCCATCTGTATAGTATTTTCTGCCGTCACCTATTTCGTCATCAACCATAACTTCTGGCTTAGAAATCAGATTAATGACATCCAAACGAAATCCTTTTACGCCCTTATCAATCCAGAAATTAACGATATCGAATAGTTCATTTTGTACCTCACTATTTTCCCAGTTTAAATCTGGTTGAGTTTTATCGAAGAGGTGTAAATAATATTCATTCGAATTCTCAATGTTTTCCCAAGTAGAACCACCAAATTTGGAAATCCAATTCGTTGGCTCTTTTCCGTCCTTTTCTTCCCTAAAAATATAGTAATTTTTATATTTTTCATCTCCGTCAAGAGCTTTCTTAAACCACTCGTGTTCTGATGAAGTATGATTAAAAACCATATCCAGCATTATTTCTATATCACAGCGTTTGGCTGCCTTCACTAATTCATCAAAATCTTCCATTGTTCCGTATGCTGAATCAATCTTTCGATAATCTGCGACATCATAACCATTATCATTTTGAGGAGATACATAAAATGGAGTAAGCCAAATGTAGTCAACACCTAATTCTTTTAAATAATCAAGCTTTTTTGTAACTCCTCTTAAGTCTCCAAAGCCATCTCCATTCGAATCATAAAAAGACTTAGGATAAATTTGGTATACGACACTGTTCTTAAAATCCTTCATTTTGATAATCTCCTTGATTTATAAATAAATTCGAAAGGAAGGAAAATAGATTTCCTTCCCCTTAAATAATTATGAGCTTTTCACTAGTAGTTTTTTCTTGTTAAAGATAATCGTTAAAATAAATGGGACAACGACTGCAACTAGCATAGCGATTGAAAACATCCCAATATGTTTAGGTTGAATAGATAAAATTGCTGGAAGGCCTCCAACACCAATTGAATTCGCCATTACACCTGAACCAACTGAAACAATAGCAGCTATACCAGATCCGATCATAGCAGCTAAGAATGGATAAGCATACTTTAAGTTAATACCAAACATTGCTGGCTCTGTTACGCCTAAGAAACAAGAGATTGCAGCAGGTATTGATACTTGCTTTTCTTCTTCATTCTTTCTATTCAAATAAATGATTGCTAAAACAGCTGAACCTTGTGCGATATTTGATAAAGCGATCATCGGCCACAGATTTGTTCCATTAAGCTGACTCATTAGTTGAAGATCGATTGCATTAGTCATATGATGCAATCCAGTTATAACTAGAGGTGCATAAAAGAAACCAAAAACTAAGGCAAATAGCCATCCAAATGAAGACGTTAATCCTGAATATACTAAATGCGAGACAGCTGAACCGATTTTCCAACCGATTGGACCTAATACTACATGTGCAATTAAAACTGTTGGTACTAGTGCAAAGAATGGTACTACAATCATTGAAATTGCACTTGGAACGATTTTTCGAATATTTGTCTCTAAAAACGCTAAAGTAAAACCGGCTAAAATAGCTGGAATAACTTGCGCTTGATAACCAATCATATCGATTTTAGCAAAACCAAAGTCCCAAACTGGTGGTACAGCCCCACCTGCTACTGCGTATGCATTTAGTAGCTGTGGTGAAACAAGTGTAATACCTAAAACAATCCCTAGAATTTGAGTCGTACCCATTTTCTTTGTAATTGACCATGTAATACCGACTGGTAAGAAATGAAATATGGCTTCACCGATCAACCATAAAAAGGAATGCGTACCTGCCCAAAATTGAGAGGTTTCGACAAGTGTTTTTGTACCATGGTCTAGTAGTTTAATATCCCCAATTATGTTACGGAACCCTAAGATCAGCCCCCCTACAACAATGGCTGGAATTAATGGTGAGAAGATTTCTGCTAAGTGAGCAAGTAGTCTTTGAATCCATGTCATATTTTGCCTTGCAGCTATTTTAGCTTCTTCTTTTGAAGTTTCCTCTACCCCAGCTAATTTTGCAAAGTCATTATAAAAAGTAGATACTTCATTACCGATAATTACTTGAAATTGTCCAGCTTGCGTAAAAGTACCTTTAACTATTTTAATTTCTTGAATCATTTTTTCATCAGCTTTTTTAACATCTTTCAACACAAAACGCATTCGTGTTGCACAATGAGTTACGGTAGCGATGTTATCTTTACCGCCAATGTATTGAAGTAATTGTTTTGCTTCATCATTAAATCGGCTCATGATATCCCCTCCTTGAGCAATCTATTATTTATTTTATAATTTCAAATTCATCCTGTACGTACAAGATTAGTATATTCTTGTACGTACAGGATTGCAAGCGTTTTTTGTAAACGTTCTCACTTCTTACTAATTTCCATGGAAATTGCTAATCAATTTACTAATAATAATCCATAAATATTGATAAAAAAACCGTTAATGCTCTATCTGTTCCCAGGTAGAGCATTAACGGTTTTTACCTTTTATTTACTTAGTTTCCTCTGTAAAGTGATCAAATACGATACAGCCTGCTCCTTGTGCAACGATATTATAGGCTGTTGATGATTTAATGATTTGAACAGGACTGTTTGGATAATTTTTCAATCTTCCTTGTGCTGTTTCGCATGCTACATCAAAGAATAATGGCTTTGGAACTAGTGTACCTCCACAAATTACAATATCAGGGCGCACGATATAAATTAGATTAGTCAGTCCAATTCCAAAGTAATTAGCTGCCTCTTTTATGACTTCTAAACAAAGTGGGTCTTCCTTCTCTAAAGCTTCAAGAATTTGATGATAGCTAATATTTTCGACATCGTTTAATTCACCCATCAAAGAAGTCATCTCACCGCGCTTAACACGTTTGATAACCTCTTCTCGAATCGCAGGCAAACTACTGTATGCTTGTAGACACCCATATGAACCACATGAACAAAGTTTTCCATGAATATCAACGATCATATGTCCAAAAGCATCGTCCATCTCGTTCTTATTGCTTATTAATTTACCTTGTTGAATAATTCCACAGCGTATTCCCATATCACTCGAAACGAAAACAATATTCTCGTTTTCTTTACTGAAATTTAGTCTGTACTCTGCTAAGGCAGCTAAATTTGTACCGTTATTTAGTAACACCGGGCACCGATTAGCTTCTTCTAAGTGCTTAACAATATTTAAATCATCCCATCCATCTGCTAAAAATGATCCCGATTTAATCATTACACCTTTTTCTTGATCAATTGGGTCTAACACTCCAATACCAATACCTAATAATTGTTCTCTATTCATATTATTTTGATCTAATAATTCACTTACACTTTTGGTTACAAAATTTAAAGTATATTCTCCAGTACTCACATTGCTCATTTTTAATTTTTTTGAATCGACAATTGTTAGATTTAAATCAAGCAGTAGTACCGTTGTAAATAAATTCGTGATTTCGACACCGATTAAGTAGAATGCAGTTGGGTTAATCACATACATTGCTGGTCTCCTTCCACCGCTAGAAACCCCTAAACCACTGTCATATATAAGTCCTTCCTGTACTAATTCATCTAATAAACGTACACATGTAGTATGTTTATACCCTGTCATTTCAGTTAATGTACTAACTTTAATTGGTCCTAATTTTCGTATTAAGCTATATAAAAGCTTTAAACTTTTGATTTTAGGCGACTGATAGCCTATAAATTGCCTGATCATTGACTCCTCCAAAACTCTAATCTTATTTTATATCCATTTAACTTTTTATATTTTATGAATTAAGTATAGCTATTTATACGTTATATTCACAGTGTTTTTAGTAAAAAGGAATAATCTTTTTACCAAAATGATTTTTAGTCTGTTTACAAGTAAGGAATTATCCATTAGACTTATAGTGAAAGCATTATTATTTATTAGAAATCTTTTTAAATCCCTATCGCTCATTTTAGGAGGAAAAATAAATGCATAAAACTGAACATATTTTAGAAACAAGAGATTTTATATTAAGTAAAACAAACTACCGTCCAACGGTTGGATTAATATTAGGTTCTGGTTTAGGCACTCTTGCAGATGAAATCGAAAACTCTGTTGTAATCCCTTACAGTGAAATTCCTCACTTTGCAAAGTCTGAAGCAGTTGGACACGCAAATGAATTAGTAATCGGTGAATTAAAGGGCCAAGCTGTTGTAGCAATGAAAGGCCGTTTTCATTATTATGAAGGCTTTACTTTAGATGAAGTAACTTTCCCTGTGCGTGTAATGAAAGCACTTGGAGTAGAAAAATTAATCGTAACAAATGCTTGTGGAGCTGTTAACACTAGCTTTAATCCTGGCGATTTAATGTTAATTACGGATCATATTAATTTAGTAGGAACAAATCCTTTAATTGGACCAAATAACCCAGAACTAGGAACTCGCTTCCCTGATGTTTCTGAAGTATATAACAAAGAATTACGTAGCCTTGCATTAGATGTTGCTGCGAAACAAGACCTTAAATTACAACAAGGCGTATATGCTTGGTGGAGTGGCCCTTCATACGAAACACCTGCTGAAATCCGTATGATCCGCACACTTGGTGCTGATTCTGTAGGAATGTCAACGGTTCCTGAAGCAATCGTAGCTGTTCACGGAAGTATGAAAGTTTTAGGTATCTCTTGCCTAACAAACATGGCTTGTGGCATCCTAGACCAACCATTAAACCATGAAGAAGTAATTGAAGTAGCAAGCATGGTTAGAACAAAATTCGTTAACTTAGTTAAGGGCATTTTAGAAGAAATGTAATTCGAAATACGAAATACGAAATGCGGAAGGCGTTTGATCAGCCCCGACAAGCATAAGACGAAGAACGATAAAGGTTGCTTTTTACCTTTATTGAGCTTCAGCTTATGACCTCGAGGGGGCTAACGCCTGGAGCTAGACAATGCGGAAAGTGTTTGAGTGGCTCTCTGAGAGAGTATTACCGGAGAAATATCTCGCTCAACAGTAACAAAATATGAAATTAGATATAAGTAAAGAGGTTTTGGTTTTCCCTCTTTACTTCTTTTTATTAAATGGGGTGTTATTTTGAAAGGCATACTATATATCATTATCGGATCTGTTTGTTATGGCGTTTTGTCTACCTTTGTAAAATTGGCATATGGTGATGGTTTTATTGTAAATGATGTAGTCGGTATTCAAATGTTTGTTGGGGCTGTATTGTTATGGTCCATCGTACTTTTTAATAAAAGTAGATCTGCTAAGTCAACTAATCAACAATATTTAAAACCTGCAAAGAAGGATGTTTTATTACTTGTAGTATTAGGATCTACCACTGGCCTAACGGGAATGTTTTATTATTTGGCGTTACAATATATTACTGCATCATTAGCGATTGTACTGTTGTTCCAGTTCACTTGGATTGGCGTTTTATTAGAATCAGTAGTCAATCGAAAACTTCCAGAAAAAAGTAAGTTACTCTCATTGATTCCACTCGTTATTGGAACGATCTTTGCGACAAATGTTTTAACCGATGGAATTGGTTCATTAAATTGGTTAGGAGTTTTATTTGGAGCGTTGTCCGCGGTTTCGTACAGTACTTTTATCTTACTTAGCGGTAGAATAGCTTTAAAAGCCAATCCTATAACAAAAACGGCATTAATGATAACAGGTGGTTTTATAATTTGTGCTATCTTCCTTCCACCTACATTTTTCACAAACTGGAACTTATTTGCAGAACTTTTGATAAAGTATGGGTTGATCCTTGGCTTTTTAGGTCCATTTTTCTCTACTTTAATGTTTTCAAAGGGCGTTCCTTTAACAGGTTCTGGTCTTGCTTCTATTTTAGGTGCAGCAGAGTTACCGACAGCTACATTAATGTCAGCGATTGTATTAAAGGAAACAGTTGGAGCTCCGCAATATTTTGGTATCATTTTAATTTTAATCGGTATCGTTATACCTGAATTCCTTAAAAGAAAGTCACTTCAATCTGCATAAAATTATTTAAAAATGAACAAAGGGACCGTGTTTATTACGGTCCCTTTTATGATTCCTTATTTATTCATTTGTGCAAGAAAATCTCCCAGAAGACTACCCATATCTTCCTCTTCAACTTCTTCTTCAGCTGCAGAGACTTCACTTTTGCTTGCAACTTCCCAATTAAAGTTTTCTAAATCATCATCACGATCATTTTTGCTTCCGGTATTATCTAAATCTGTTACTCTCCGTTCTTTTGTACGGCTTTCTGTCTGAACGGGTTCCAATTCTGGTTCTAGTTCATTCTCTTCTTCTTGAAGATATAGAGCTTCTTCAATTGCTAGACTATTACTATTTAGCGATGTAATAAGAGAAGCCGTACGGACTGGATTGGCTAATAATTGGTACACAATACTACCTAATAGTGCCTCAGAATGTTCGTGTTTCAACCAATCTCTTTGGGCTTTAC
This sequence comes from Bacillus sp. FJAT-25509, assembly GCF_001420605.1. Lineage (GTDB taxonomy): Bacteria > Bacillota > Bacilli > Bacillales > Bacillaceae_G > Gottfriedia. The sequence goes on along the minus strand of NZ_LJIZ01000013.1, from coordinate 13,706 downwards.
TTAGACTTTTCGGAAGTGGAATCGTTATTGTTTGCCTTTGCTTTGATAATGAGTCATTAACTCCGCTCATTACGTACTCAGCAATTTTACCTGAAAAGTTTCGCCTTTCGTTTTGCTTAAGCTGTTGCAAATGTTTTATTATCTGATCAGGCGTATCGGAAGGGATACGAAATGTAATAGGTTGTCCCCTCGTCAATTCTTTTTCCTTCATGGAATCACCTTATTTTGATTTAGACATTTTTTGTTCTTCTCTTTGATTTTGATTTTGATTTTGATTTTGATTTGCTTCTCTTCGGGATTCCCTTATTCTTTTTATATCAAAATCAGCAATTAGTTTATAATAAGCATTCGCCATCATCCAGATACTTTCCTTCTCATCTTCAAAGAAATCAATATTATATCCGTCTAGGTTGTTATTTAGTGTCTTAAGATAATCCTTTAAGATTAGGGATCCTCCACCGATGAAATAGCATATCTCCGTTTGAGAGTTTTTCTGCCAAATATTTCTTAAATGACGATATTGTTTTTTTGCTAATTCTAATAGAATTCGGTCTACAATATCATGAACGCTTGTCCTACTTCCCTTAACATAAATATGATTTCTGTCGCTTTTTTTAGTTATTATCTCTACAACATCTCTACGACTATCGAGTTCAACTCCATGTCTAGAACGAATCTCTTCACGAATTGCTTCTAGAGATTCTGCTACTCCTAGATTAAAGCCTTGAGCTTTATCGTCATCTACCTTTCTATTTCTAATGACGGCAATATCAGTTGATAACCCTCCGATATCCTGAATAAGGATCTTTTTATCTATAAGGTCTTTATTAATTATGTTTAGATGACTATCCATAACTAGGTTAATAAAAGCGGCAAAACCTTCAGGATAAACCTTAACGTCTTCAAATTTAATATTAACTTTTAATCCTTGATGTCTAGGTGTTACTAAAAATTCCACTTGGTGAACTGAACCTAGTAATCGAGATCGATAGCCAACGTCCTTACCTTCTTTTACTTCTCTAAGCGGTAGGCCTGTTCCTAATATGTAAGTTGCCTCAATTACATTATTTGAGTTCTTTACTATTTGTTTATTTTCTTCTCTAGCTGCATCTAATGCTAACGCTGCAAATAACATAATAAGTGTTTGATCTTCTTCAGACTTATTGCTTCCTGGATCTAATTCCGTTGCATTACTACTTTTTGTTGCTAAGTTTCCTACTCGGTAAACAGTATTATTCTCTTTTAAAGTAGGAGAGTGAACGCGAATATGTATTCCATCAACTGGATCTTGGTTGTCTAATTCTTCTATCCCAATGATTGGACGATCTTCTGTATCCCTTGCAATAATATTAGGAATATTAATCTCAGATTCCATCTTCCCAAAAATTCCTTTGAGTGAATCGTTTCCTACATCAATAGCAGCTATACGAGCATTTACCACTTAAATCATCCCTTTCGTTAATAGGTTTACATATTAATAGATAATTCTGATTTAAGATTATCTAACTTTAGTCATCCGGTCAATGTCCCGTACTGAACTATTATAAAAATGTAACTGAAATGTCATCTTGTATACAAAATTGTAAACACATAAATTTGTATACACTTTTGTGTACATGTGTACAAAAACGTATACAACTGTACACAAAAAAGTGTACTTGTATACAAAAATGTATACATTTCTTTTTTTATTTAAAAATTATTCTTGGGACGGCTGTCTTCTACCTACGAAAAGCTTATGAATATTTTTATTTAAATAAGAATGTTTCAATATATTGGAGTCAATATCGAAAAGTACTAACACTAAGTGAGCTTCATTCATAATGTTGTGAATTTCGTTGATAAAATTATTTCGACCAACTTACTAAACTAATATTTACAAAATTAGTGTCATAATAACTACCAGTATCTTTTTTCAGAGGCTCAAAACATTAAATTGTTTACAATATTTGTATTGATGTGTAAGCCGATGATTATTAAGAGGTAATTCTTTAGAGTAATGATTACTTTAGATATTTTTTAAGATTAAATTTTTTTTACGGAGAACTTGAATGGAATGAATGGGTGTTGATTCCTGTGAAATACGTGGGAAGGCTCAGATCGCTCCACACGGAAAGCGAGAATCCCGTAGTGGAAATCAACGAATATCTAACACAAATAACCAGAGCAAATTGATCAAATAAAAAATAATGAAGAATATTTGGATTAGACAATCTCATTATTTCAATAACATGTAAAGTTTACATAATTGTACACAAGTACACTTTATCGTGTACAATCGTTTACAAAAATGTATTCCTGTGTACAAATATGTGTACAAATATGTGTACAATTGTTTACAAAACGTATTCCTGTGTACAAATATGTGTACAACTTACTTTAAATTAACTTTACTCTAAAAATTAAAATATAATCAGATGACTTCTACCTACCCGTTTGTGGATAAATTCCTTATTTCTTGATATCCACATGTGGATTACTTATTTTTATTTTGATTAACTAACACTTGAATAGGCTTTTACTTAAATAGTATCATTTTTGCACCAAGTTCATAGTGACAACCCTAAACTCTTACTTGAAGCTTCCAATATACTGCGATAGCTTCTGTTATTAGGTCCTCCCCTACATTTACAAATGCTTTTTCCCAAGATGCAACTTCTGTTCCTGATACAGTCATAATTTTACCAATCATTCGTTGAGTTATATTTATATCCCCTATAATAGAAGAAGATTCTACAATTTTTAATCCACCAGAGTATCACAATTTCGAGTAACTTCTTGGATTTTCAATTACTTCCCCTAGCCCTCCCCCGCTTTGTAGAAAAAAACAATAGTTACTATACAGCTTTAGGCGCAAAAAAACATTTGTGCCTACACAACTAGCTCCCTCCTTTTTGAAGCATGACAATCAATATATAGTCCATTTTCTTTCCTCTACTTTCGCTAAAAGAAATTGCTCTACCCCCGCGAAGTTTATTTAACATTTTATAAATCACAGTGATTTTTAAGGTTAAATATGCAAATTTTTACTTTCTTACAAAAGTTTTTGTTCTTTTTTCATGAAACGATTATAATAGGAATTATGATTGTACTTCTCTAGTACAATTTAATAAATAGAAAATTTAATAAAAAATCCATAAGTTTTATTACTTATGGTAGAGGTCGCAAACTCCCCTCTACAAAAAAATAAGGCGAAAAACAATATTTGTCGTATTGTTTTTATTTTTGTTATTCGGGATGCCCTCTTCTTTTTAATCATGTAAAGGAGAGAAGAAATATGAAAAATGAAAAAGCAATCGTTGTATTTAGCGGTGGCCAAGACAGTACTACGTGTTTATTCTGGGCTATGCAACAATTTGGTGAAGTTGAAGCTGTTACGTTTAACTACAATCAGCGCCATAAACTAGAATTAGATGTAGCTGCAGATATTTGTAAGGAATTAAATATTCCTCACCATATCCTTGATATGTCCTTGTTAAATCAGCTTGCACCAAATGCTTTAACAAGATCAGATATTGATATAACTCACGAAGAAGGCGAACTTCCTTCTACATTCGTTGATGGACGTAACTTATTATTCCTATCTTTTGCAGCAGTACTTGCTAAACAAAAAGGCGCAAAGCACATTATTACTGGTGTTTGTGAAACTGACTTTAGCGGATACCCTGACTGCCGAGATATCTTTGTTAAATCATTAAATGTAACTCTTAATCTATCAATGGATTATCCATTTGTTATTCATACTCCACTTATGTGGATTGATAAAGCTGACACATGGAAATTAGCTGATGATTTAGGCGCATTTGAATTCGTTAAAAATAAAACATTAACTTGCTATAACGGCATTATTTCTGATGGTTGTGGAGAATGCCCGGCATGTGAGCTTCGTCAGGCTGGTTTAGATCGTTATCTACAATCGAAGGGAGCCGCAAAGCATGTTTGATTTTCGCATCGTAGAAAGACTTCATAAAATTGATGAGCATATTAAAAAAGAAGACTTAAAATATCACCATAAACGAGTTCTTGTTAATAAAGAATTTACCTTTGATGCTGCACATCACTTACACTGCTATGAAGGTAAATGTAAGAATTTACATGGCCACACATATAAAGTTATTTTTGGAATTAGTGGTTTTGTTGATGAGATCGGCTTAGTGATCGATTTTGGTGATATTAAGCAGATTTGGAAAGAAAAAATTGAAATCTATTTAGATCATCGTTATTTAAATGAGATGCTACCTCTGATGAATACAACAGCAGAGAATATGGTTGTTTGGATTTTTGAGCAAATGGAAAATGCGCTTAAAGATGAAACAAATCCTGCACAAGATATTCGAGTTGAGTTTGTTCGTTTATTTGAAACGCCTACAAGCTATGCAGAAGCTCGTAGGGAGTGGATGATCAATGAGTAAAATTCCAGTACTTGAAATATTCGGACCTACTGTACAGGGTGAAGGAATGGCAATTGGTCAAAAAACGATGTTTATTCGTACGGCGGGTTGTGATTACTCTTGTAGTTGGTGCGATTCATCATTCACATGGGATGGTAGTGAAAAAGAAAATATAAAATGGATGGCCGCAGAAGAAGTTTGGGAGAATTTAATGAGTCTAGGCGGCGATACATTCTCTCATATAACGATTTCTGGTGGAAATCCTGCCTTACTTCCATCTTTAGGCCCTGTAGTTGAGTTTTTAAAGGAAAAGAATATGACTTTAGCTCTTGAAACTCAAGGTAGTAAGTGGCAACCATGGTTACCTTCTATTGATGAAGTTACTTTATCGCCTAAACCGCCTAGCAGTGGCATGAATACTGATTTTGATATGCTAGGAAGCATCATTCAAAATTTAGAAAATCACCCGAAGTTTTGCTTAAAAGTTGTAATTTTTGATGAAAAGGATTTAGCTTATGCAGAAACTGTTCATCAAAAATTCCCACATGTTCCGTTCTTTTTACAAGTCGGAAATAGTTGGCTAAATGCGGATGATGGTACTTTATTACAATACATGTTAAATCGTTACGAATGGCTTATAGATGAAGCAATGAAATCAAAAGTCTTTAAAAATGTAAAAGTTTTACCTCAATTACATGCATTTGTTTGGGGAAATAAGAGGGGAGTTTAACCAACATGGTAGGAAGATCAAAAGGTTCACTAGAAGAAGTATCATTACTTGGCAGCAACAACACAAAATATTTATTTGAATATGATCCAGGAATATTAGAAACATTTGATAATACTCACCCAAATCGTGATTATTTCGTAAAGTTTAATTTCCCTGAGTTTACTTCACTTTGTCCAAAAACTGGTCAACCTGATTTTGCGACAATTTATATTAGCTATATTCCTGAAAAGAAAATGGTTGAAAGTAAATCATTAAAACTATACTTCTTTAGCTTCCGTAATCATGGTGACTTCCATGAAGATTGCATGAATATCATTATGGATGATCTAATTAAATTAATGGATCCTCGATATATTGAAGTTTGGGGAAAATTCACTCCACGTGGTGGAATTTCAATTGACCCATACTGCAACTATGGTCGCCCAGGTACGAAATACGAAAAAATGGCTGAACATCGCATGATGAACCATGATTTATATCCTGAGAAAATTGATAATCGATAAAAAATCACTTTAAAGTGCACTGTATAAAATACAGTGTACTTTTTTTATTCAGGTAAATACTATATTCGTTTATGGCACTTAATTTGTTTTTATTTTACAATTAATGGAAAGTAAATAAGAAGTGTGGTGAAACCATTTGTTTAAACTATTACTCATTGAAGATGATTCTTCTCTATTCACTGAGATTAAAGATCGGCTATCAGGATGGTCCTACGAGGTTTATGGGATCACAGACTTTAGTAAGGTAATCCAAGAATTTACAGAGATAAAACCAGATTTAGTCATCATTGATATACAACTGCCAAAATACGATGGATTCCATTGGTGTCGGATGATTCGTTCCCATTCAAACGTACCTATTATCTTTTTATCTTCAAGAGATCACCCTTCAGATATGGTCATGTCGATGCAGCTTGGAGCAGATGATTTTATACAAAAGCCATTCCATTTTGATGTACTAATTGCAAAAATCCAGGCTACTCTTAGACGCGTCTATAATTATAATACCGAAAAAATTGCACTTAAAACTTGGTGTGGTGCAACCGTGGACTATGAAAAAAATACTGTATCAAATGAAAATGGTGCAATTGAACTTACAAAGAATGAGATCTATATTTTAAAACTGCTAATTGAACAAAAAAATAAAATCGTAAGTCGCGAGGATTTAATTAATGCCCTTTGGGATGATAAGCGATTTATTAGTGATAACACCTTAACAGTAAACGTAAATCGATTGCGTAAAAGACTAGATGAAATAGAATTAGGACAATTTATTGAAACTAAGGTTGGTCAAGGATATATTGCTTTAGAAGAGGAGATTTAATGATTAAAACATTTCTAATTGAGCGATTTAGTTGGATTCTTTTTTTTCTACTAACACAAGTACTCATTGTATTTGTTTCATTTATTGATTTGTCAATTCCTTTAAAATCATTACTTTACATTGTCTTTCTATCACTATTATTGTTTATCATTTTTTTAGTCATTCGATATCCTAAAGAAATAAAATTTTATAAAAGTCTTGTTGAACGTGAGGATAACCTTGATTTGACGGGAATTGAAGAGTCAAATAGCCCATTTGAAGAAATTGTTGAAAACAGTTTAACAAATCAAACAAGCTTATTAAAAAAAATTGCTATTCAAAATCAAACTTATTTAGAGCAAGAAAAAGATGAGCTCCTATCATGGATCCATGAAGTAAAAACGCCTTTAACAGCAATGCACTTAATGATTGATCGTATGAAGGATGAAAAGTTAAAGTCAAATTTAACATATGAATGGCTACGTATTCACCTATTATTAGATCAACAGCTTCACCAAAAAAGAATACCTTTTATTGAAAATGATCTTTATATAGAAAAAATTGAGCTGGAAGATGTCATTTATCCAGAAATTAAAACTTTGCAATCATGGTGTATACATAAAGGGATTGGATTTGACATTGAATTAGAGGAGCTAGAAGTATTTAGTGATGCTAAATGGCTATCCTATATACTACGGCAGCTATTAACAAATGCAGTGAAATATAGTACATTCTCAGACATTCGGATTATAAGTAAGCAAATTAATGAGCATGTGATTCTTGAAATTGAAGACTTTGGTCGTGGTATTCATTCAAAAGATTTGCCGCGAATTTTTGAAAAAGGATTTACTTCTACGTTTCAGCATCAAGACAATGCCTCTACAGGGATGGGGTTATATTTAGCAAAGAAAGCTGCCCAGTCACTACATATTACTTTCCAAGTAAAGTCTGAGTTAGATAAAGGTTCAATTTTCACGCTAACATTCCCTAAACGAAATGAATTTGTAAAAATAACAAGCATGTGACAAAATTGTCACATGCTTTTGTTTATTGTTCGGTTAATCAAAGGAAACGGTCTATGTAACCATTTATACTAATTTTATCGAATGAAAATAAGGGAGTGTATGAATTGAATATTTTAGAAGCAAATAAAATTCATAAAAGTTACGGAAATAAATTTAATAAACAAGAAGTGTTAAGTGGCATTAATATAAACATCGAAAAAGGTGAATTTGTTAGTATCATGGGGCCATCTGGATCTGGTAAAACAACTTTACTAAACGTTCTTTCTTCGATCGATAAGATTAATAGTGGAACGATTGCAATTGAAGGTAAAGATATAACGGATATGAGAGAAAAGCAATTAGCAGAATTTCGTAAATACTATTTAGGCTTTATTTTTCAGGAATACAACTTACTAGACACATTAACTGTAAAAGAAAATATTCTTCTACCTTTATCAATAACAAAAACGTCACCAAGTGAAGCCAATCAAAAGTTTGATGTAATCGCTAAAGAGCTTGGTATTTACGAATTAAAAGATAAGTATCCTAACGAAATCTCTGGGGGACAAAAACAGCGTACTTCAGCCGCTAGAGCATTTATTCATGAACCTAGTATTATTTTCGCTGATGAACCTACAGGTGCATTAGATTCAAAATCTGCTTCAGATTTATTAAATAAACTAAGCGAACTAAACGAGAAAAGAAGCGCGACAATTGTAATGGTTACACATGATCCAGTAGCAGCAAGCTTTTGCAATCGAGTTGTCTTTATTAAAGATGGACAAATCTATTCACAACTACACAAAGGTGATGAAACGAGACAAAATTTCTTTAAAGATATCATGAAAACTCAAGGTGTATTAGGTGGTGTTCACCATGAGCATTAATCATTTGATATTCCGAAATTTAAAAAAGAATTTAAAAAACTATTATCTATATGTTTTTGCTTTAATATTTAGTGCTGCTTTATATTTCTCATTTGTTACATTGCAGTATGATCCCTCAATGGATGCGACAAAAGGTTCGATTAAAGGAGCTGCTGCAATTCGCTCAGCGTCGATTTTACTTGTTGCGATCGTTTCGATATTCCTTTTATATGCAAATATGATTTTTATAAAAAGAAGAAGTAAAGAAATTGGTTTGTTCCAATTAATCGGAATGACTAAAAACAGGATTTTCGGTATTTTAACAGTTGAAAATTGTATTCTATATTTTAGTTCATTGGTTCTTGGTGTCTTAGTGGGTTTTTCTATTTCAAGGCTGATCGTTATGATTCTATATAAAATCGTAGGAGTTAAAGCGATTGCTAATTTACATTTTTCTTCACAAGCATTAGTACAAACATTAATAGTATTTGTCGTCATTTACGCGTTCATTATGTTAATGAATTATGCTTTTATTAAAAGACAAACTATTTTATCTTTATTCCGAGTAGTCTCATCGACTGAAGGAAAGCTTAAAAAAATGTCTATTTTCGAGATTTCTATTGGAGTTTTAGGTATTTTATTAATTATCTCAGGTTATTTTCTATCATCAAAATTATTTGATGGCGATTTTACTACTATGACTCAACTATTTTCGGTAATGATTTATATTTTAGCGTCAGTCATTATTGGAACTTATTTAGTGTATAAAAGTTCGGTTCGTTTTATTTTAAATATCGTTCGTAAAAAGAAAAATGGCTATTTAAATATTAATGATGTTCTCTCTTTATCTTCAATTATGTTTAGAATGAAGTCTAATGCCTTATTACTAACTATTATTACAACTGTTTCAGCACTAGCGATTGGCTTATTATCTTTAAGCTATATATCTTATTATTCTGCAGAAAAGACAGCTGAGAGCCACGTCCCTGCTGATTTTTTCTTAAATAATAAAAAGGATTTACAAACTTTCACATCTGCGCTAGATAAAAATGGTATTAAATATAGAGAAAAACACACCGAGGTTATTCAAGTTAATGCAAATATAAAGAATATACTCGATAAAGAGTTAGAAGGCATGATGAAGGATGCAGACAAGTTTCCACTTGCGGTCGTAAGTGAAAAGTCAGTTAAACTAAACCTTGCTTCAAATGAAGTGTTATTTACTGGATACGATGATATGCTTCAAAAATTTATGACCTTAAAGGATTCAGGGCATATTGAATTAACTAGCAACAAGAAAAAGTTTAACCTTAACTATTTAGGATTAAAACGTGAAAAGATTATACCTTCCTACTTCACAAATGGCGGATTTCCTACTGTCATAGTGGACGATCAAGTATTTAAAACGTTAAAACAGAATCTTGATCCATCAATTCAAAAAGATTCTACTGTCTACAATGGAATTAATATAAGTGATGAAAAACTAATCGAAAAAGCAAATAATATTTTTGTGGACCATCAACTTGAAAAGAATTATCCTAATGATTCTCGACTTCAAATCGTTAAAAGTCAGAAAGCAAATATGGGTCTTATTATGTTTATCGTAGGATTTTTAGGACTAACGTTCTTAATGACATCGGGATGTATTTTATACTTTAAACAAATGGATGAAAGTGTTGACGAAAAACCAAATTATACAATTTTGCGCAAACTAGGTTTCTCCCGTAGAGACTTATTAAGAGGTATACGCTCTAAGCAATTGTTTAATTTTGGTATCCCATTAGTAGTCGGACTAGTTCATAGCTATTTTGCCGTTCAATCTGGATGGTTCTTATTTGGTGCTGAAGTGTGGACACCAATGATTATCGTCATGGTTTTATATGCGGTTTTATACTCTGTGTTTGGTCTTTTATCCGTTCTTTATTATAAAAAAGTGATTAAAGAAGCTCTTTAAACTTTTATAATCCCTATTCCCTACTCTAAATAATAGAAGCTCTATCTGAGCTTCTATTATTTTTTTTACTTATTTTGATTTATAATAACATTATACATACTACTTTAAAGGTGGATCGGGATGACGAAAACGATTGTTGAAAAACTAAACTTAAAAAAGTATAAAAAAGCTACCGTTTTAAATCAGCCAAGTGATGCAAATTATTTTGCAGATTTACCACATTTTGATACGGATCTATTAAATCATCCTTATGATCTAATATTTGCTTTTGTACTTGATATGGACTCGCTTAAAAAACTAGTAACAAAGATTACCCGAAATCATTATTTAGATAAGAATGGCTATATTTTTATTGCCTACCCTAAAAAAGGCAACAAAGTATATCCGACTTATATTCATCGTGATGATTTATTTGAGGGATTAGGTGCTGATGAGAGCGGCTATATTGGTTCAAGTACAATTAAGTTTGCTCGTATGGTTGGACTGGATGACGTCTTTACGGTTATTGGATTAAAAGACGAATCAAAAACAAAAGCTGTGAACTCAGCAAAAGCAAGTCAATGCGTAGATGATTATATCGAAATGATTCCAAACGTCGAAAAGGATTTAGAAGATTCTCCTGAATTACTTACGATTTATAAGTCTCTAACTCCTGGGTATCGTAAAGATTGGGCACGACACGTCTATAGCGCTAAGCAAGAAGCAACGAAAACAAAAAGACGAGAAGAAATGAAAATGGCCCTAGGTGCTGGTTATAAAACGATGGATTTATATCGTAGAGATAATAAATAGAAAAAAAAATCCACAAGATTATTTCTCTTGTGGATTTTCTTCACTTATTAGATCATTTTGATGTTACTTTAACAACAACGAGTAACTTTACCGCCTTTAGAATTAAAACGTGACTCTTGTGCTTCGATAAAGAACTCTTTTCTAGATTGAATTGGTTGATCAGGGTGTTGTGTTTTCATATGTTCAACATATTTCTCATAACTTGGTACACCTACTAATAAACTAATAAACTGTTTATAATATTTTTTGAACTCCTTCACTTTATAATGCATAATTTTTCGGTTCACTTTCTTCGCGTTTAATATACGGAGTTTCATGTAATTTTATTGGTTTATTGGACAATATATTTATCCAATTTCGAACCGAAGCAATTAGAACTAAAAGCACAATCACCATAAATACTCCACAAATCGTTGCGTCAATATAGTCATTTAAAATAATTTGATTCATTTGTGCTTTACTAGCTGCCGGTGCAAGGATTTTGCCAGCATCTAAACCATCTTTAAAAATTTTAGCATGCGCTAAAAATCCTATTTTTGGTAATGCATGAAACAGCTTTTGCCAACCAGCAGTCATTGTTACGATTAAGATCCAAATCGTTGGCACTAATGTAATCCATGCATATGCCTTTTTCCCCATTTTCAGTAATATAGTTGTGCCTAGCAATAATGCAATCGCGGCGAGCATTTGATTTGCAATTCCGAATAATGGCCATAAAGTATTAATACCTCCAAGCGGATCAATAACTCCTTGGTAAAGGAAATACCCCCAGCCAAAAACGCAAATGGCTGTCGCAATTAAGTTCGCAGGAAGTGAATCCGTTTTTCCAAATGGCTTATACACATTGCCTAAAATATCCTGCGTCATATAACGGCCAATCCTAGTTCCAGCATCAATTGTTGTTAAAATAAATAAAGCTTCAAATAAAATAGCAAAGTGATACCAGAAAGCCATTAATGCCTTACCACCGATTACTTTAGAGAAGAGTGCCGCCATGCCGATTGCTAAAGTTGGTGCCCCACCAGTACGAGAAAGGATTGTTTGTTCACCTACGTCTTTGGCTAGCGTGCTCAAATCATTTGGAGCTATTGTAAAGCCCCAGCTTGAAACTACTTGAGCCACTTGATTTACGTCAGTTCCAATTATGGCAGGTGGGCTATTGATGGCAAAATATGCTCCTGGAGTTAATAAACAAGCAGCAATCATAGCCATTACTGCTACAAAAGACTCCGTTAACATAGCACCATAACCAATGGCACGTGCATGCGTTTCACGCTCAATCATTTTAGGGGTAGTACCTGAAGCAACTAATGCGTGGAATCCAGAAACAGATCCACAAGCAATTGTTATAAATAAAAATGGAAATAAATTTCCAGCAAATACTGGTCCTGTTCCGTCAATAAATTTTGTAACGGCCGGCATTTGTAAATCCGGTGCTACAATAATAATGCCAATTGCTAAAGCTAAAATCGTTCCAACCTTTAAAAATGTGCTTAAATAATCACGTGGAGCTAATAATAGCCAAACTGGAAGTACTGATGCTATAAACCCGTAACCAATTAACATAAGGGCAATCGTTTCTCCCTTAAACGTAAACATTGCCGCTAATGTTGGACTTTCTGCTACATATTGTCCCGCATATAATGAAATTAGTAATAAAATCACACCAATAAAAGACCCTTCTCCTACTCGGCCTGGGCGTATGTATCGCATATAAATACCCATGAAAAGTGCGATTGGAATTGTTGCCGCAATCGTAAACATTCCCCACGGACTTCCCGCAAGTGCTTTAACTACAACAAGGGCTAAAACAGCTAATAAAATAACCATAATTCCTAAAATACCTATTAAAGCAATAACGCCTGTTATAGGACCAATCTCTTCTTTAATCATTTCACCTAGTGATTTACCATTTCTACGTGTCGAAGCAGCTAATATGACAAAATCCTGTACTGCGCCAGCAAATACAACTCCTACAATAATCCAAATCGTTCCGGGTAAATAACCCATTTGCGCAGCTAAAATTGGTCCAACTAGAGGCCCAGCCCCTGCGATCGCTGCAAAATGATGGCCAAATAATACCCACTTATTAGTCGGTACAAAGTCTTTACCGTCGTTATTAATTTCGGCAGGTGTTTTACGAGTTTCATCAAGTTTAAACACTTTATCTGCAATAAACTTACTATAAAAACGATAAGCCACTGCATATGTACAAACTGCCGCTGTGAGGAGCCAAATTGCATTTATTGTTTCCCCTCTTTTTAAAGCTAAAACAGAAAAACAGAAAGCTCCAAGTATTGAAATTAATCCCCAAACAACTATTGATTTTAAAGATTTCACAACAAAAGATACCTCCTTTTTCATTTATAAAAGAAAGTATATCATCAATTCAGAATTTTTTGTCAATTAATGGTAAAAAAAGTATAATAACGACATTTATACTGATTTTAAGCTGGTTTTTCTTCATAAAAGTGGACGAAAGTTATATTGAACTTCTCTAATTGAAGAGTTTCAAGGGAAAAAACAACTTAGCTATAGTAATATTTGAACTAATCTTTTTAAACAAAAGAAAACCATCCTAAGCTTAATTGTAGTGACCCCATAAAGTTAGACTGGTTACTTCAATTAGGCAGCCTGTTGGGCATGAACTCGGTATTTTACTGG
>NZ_LJIZ01000038.1 GCF_001420605.1 Bacillus sp. FJAT-25509 | reverse complement strand
TACCTTCTAAATAACGCATAACTACCGCTAATTTATGTTCAGTAGTAAATTTAGTCATAAAAAATGCACCTCCAAATATTAGTCGTGTCTAACATTTGGGGTGCACTTCAATAGTTGAGTGGTTTCTTTTAATTCGAGTGGATTGAATGCTTAACTGTTGCACCATTGTTTTCTACTTTTATTTCACTTACATCACAATTTGGAAATAAACGTGTAAAATAGTTGATTGCTTCAGTACAGCCTTCGATTGAAACAAATGCTAGTACTGTCGGACCGGCACCACTTAATACAAATCCATGCACATATTCAGGTAATTCGATTTGTTTTAGGGTGTCTAGTTCTTTTACAATTTTGCATCGATATGGTTCGTGAAATAGATCTCGTTTCATCATATCGCCTGCTAATGGCCAATTTTCCGTTAATAGTGCTAAAACTAATATATTACTATAGCTGCTAGATTGGATAGCATCCTTATAAGAAATCGTTGAAGGTAATATATTTCTTGCATGGACAGTTTCTAATTCGTATTTTGGAATAATTGCTACTACTGATACTTTATTTAATTTCGAGTGTTGGATATAAGCTTTTCCATCTATAAAAGTCCCAATGACTAAGCCGCCATAAAGTGAAGCACCGACATTATCCATATGACCTTCAATTGAAGTTGCGATTCTAAGCTGTTCTTCTATAGGTAATTGAAGATTACAAAGTTCATTTGCCAGAATAATGCCACCTACTATTGCTGAGGCACTACTTCCTAAACCTCTTGTTAAAGGAATATTACTTTCAAGCTTTAAATGACATGTTGGCAAAGATTTATGATTTGCTTTTGCAACATCAATCGCTGTTTTTAAGATTAAATTTGTCTGATCAAGTGGAATATCTTTCAAATATTCACTAAATCCCTCACAGCTATATTGATCGTGATCATATACTTCAATTGTTAAGTATCGGTCTAAAGCGATACCAATCGAATCAAAACCAGGTCCTACATTTGCAGTGCTTGCAGGAACTGTTATTTGGAAAAGTTTTTTCATATCGAAACCACACCTTGTAAATGTTCTAATACAATTTTTTCTTCATTCGGTAACAAAATTGGTTCAATTTTACTTGATTGAATTGCGATATCTGGATCCTTTAATCCATTACCTGTTAAAATGGCTACTACTTTTGAGCCTTTTTTGATTACACCTGACTGTACTTGTTTAAATACACCAGCAATACTTGCACATGAACCTGGTTCTGCAAATACGCCTTCTTTTGATGCAATCCATTTATACGCTTGTAAGATTTCTTCATCTGATACACTATCGATTGCACCGTTTGATTGCCCAATTGCATTTACTGCGTGCTCCCAGCTTGCTGGATTACCAATTCGAATAGCTGTTGCAATTGTTTCGGGATTTTCAACCTTTTTATTATTAACAATTGGTGCTGCACCTTCTGCTTGAAAACCATGCATTTTAGGTAATTGATAACCTTTTGAACGGTTGTATTCGTTAAATCCTTTCCAGTAAGCTGTAATATTCCCTGCATTTCCGACTGGAATGGCTAAAATATCTGGAGTTGCTTCCAATTGCTCACAAATTTCGAAAGCAGCTGTTTTCTGCCCTTCTATTCGATATGGATTTACGGAATTTACTAGTGTGATTGGTTCAGTCTCACTAATTTTTCTTACCATTTGTAATGCGTGATCGAAATTTCCATCAATACTAATTATATGTGCTCCATACATGACAGCCTGCGCAAGTTTACCATATGCAATTTTGCCATTAGGAATAATAACAAAACATTTCATACCAGCTCTTGCCGCATACGCTGCAGCGGCGGCAGATGTGTTACCAGTCGATGCACAAATAATTGCTGAACTTCCTGCTTCTTTTGCCTTAGCAACTGCCATTACCATCCCACGATCTTTAAATGAACCAGTTGGGTTTAGCCCTTCTAATTTAACAAATAATTCAATTCCCCACTCTTCTGATAAGCGAGGTAAAAATAGTAATGGCGTATTTCCTTCATTTAAAGTTAATTTTGGTGTTTCTTCATTTATAGGTAAGAAACTTGAATATTTTTCAATTAATCCTTTATACATCACGATCTTCACCTGCAATTCTATAATAGCTACGTACTTCATCGACTACATCAGATGTCTCTAAATTTTCAATTACCTTTTTGTATGCTGAATATGAAGCATGGTGTGTTACTAAAATAATTTCAGCAAGACCTTTATGCTTTAATGGAACTTGAATGATTTTCTCAAAGCTTATATCAGATTCTGTAAAAATTGAAGTAATTTTTGCGAACGAACCTAATTGATCTTTTACTGTAAAGCGGAAGAAAGATTTAAAACAAATCTCATGATCTTCTTTTAATTCTTTTGGATATTGTGGTAAAACAGCACTTGTACCGTTAACACCTAATCTCATATTTTTCATTACTGCAACTAAGTCTGATACGATTGCAGTTGCTGTTGGTAAACTACCTGCACCAGGTCCATAGAACATCGTTTCTCCTACAGCTTCACCATATACATAAACTGCATTAAATTCATTGCTAACAGATGCCAATGGATGATTATGTGCAATTAAAGTTGGTCCAACACTAACTTCAATTCGATTATCGTTTCTTTTCGCATAACCGATTAATTTCATTGTATAACCAAAGTATCTAGCAAAATCAATGTCTTCTGAAGATACTGAACTAATTCCACGTACTTGCACATCTTCTAGTTCAACATCCATTGAAAAACCTAATTTAGCTAAAATCGTCATTTTTCTCGCAGCATCTAAACCTTCAACATCAGATGTTGGATCTGCTTCTGCAAAGCCGAGTTCCTGAGCTTCTTTTAATACATCGTCATAGGCCTTACCTTCGTTGCTCATCTTTGTAAGAATAAAATTTGTCGTTCCATTTACAATTCCCATTAGCTTAGTTACACGGTCTGAAGCAAGACCATCTACTAAACTACGAATAATAGGAATACCACCAGCAACGCTAGCTTCATAGAATAAATCGCATTTATTTTCATTTGCTACACGGAGTAATTCAGTACCATATAAAGCCATTAAATCTTTATTAGCTGTAACTACATGTTTTTTATTTCGAAGAGCATGAAGTATGTATTGTCTAGCATCTTCAATTCCACCCATTACCTCTACAACAACATCTATATCAGCATCATCTAAAATTTCATAAGCGTTTGTCGTTAATAATTCCTTCTGAATTGAAATTGATCGTTCCTTTTCAGGGTCCTTAACAAGAACCTTTTTTACTTGTACAGAACAACCGATTTGATGAGCTAATCTGTCCTGATGATTTTCAACAATTTTTACAACACCACTTCCAACAGTTCCAAGTCCTAATAGTCCAATAGATATACAGTCCTTCATATGATCTCCTCCGTTAAAATTTGATATTATTTACATTATGGGAATGTTTTATGAAAATAGCAAACACTTTTTTAAATTTTCCAATTATTTTTATTTAACATTTGACGAAATTATGAAACCTAAATTTTAAAATCATAAATTGTAAGGGGTTTCTTGATAAACGTAATAATTTAACCAATTTGAGAATAGTAGATTAGCATGGCTTCTCCAACGTACAATCGGTGGTTTTTCCGGATTATCATTTTGAAAATAGTTTTTTGGAATAGTAATTTCCGCTCCTCTTTGTACATCTCTTTCATATTCTGATTTTAAAGTATTTATACAATATTCATGATGTCCAGTTGCGAAAATTTGCTTTCCGTCCTCACTAGTAACAAGATGGACACCTGCATCATCTGATAGACTTAAAATCTTCAATTCTCCTTTTTTATCGATGTCTTCCTTCTTAACTTCAGTGTGTCTTGAATGTGGTACATAATACTCGTCATCAAAGCCACGTACTAGTTTCACAAAGCGATCCTCTACTGTATGTGGGAAAACACCAAACATTTTTTTATCTAATGTATATTTAGGAACACCGTAGTGATGATAAAGACCTGCTTGTGCGCCCCAACATATATGCAATGTAGAAGTTACATTTTCTTTTGTGAAATCCATGATTTCTTTAAGCTCCGACCAATATTCGACTTCCTCAAACTCAAGTGTCTCAACTGGAGCACCAGTAATAATAAAGCCATCATATTTTGTATTTTGAATTTGTGATATTGTTTTATAAAAGCTTGAAACATGCTCTTCTGAAACGTTTTTTGGCTTGTATGATTCAGTACCGATTAAATCGATATCTACTTGTATAGGTGAATTTGCAATTAAACGTAATAATTGCGTTTCCGTTTCAATTTTAGTTGGCATTAAATTTAAAATGCCTATTTGAAGCGGTCTTATATCTTGCGACTCCGCTCGCTCTTTGGTCATATAGAAAACATTTTCTTTCGTTAGTATTTCCGTTGCAGGTAGATCTTTGTTGATAATTACAGGCATTTTTTCCACTCCTCTTTTTTCTTAGGAAAAAGGCAGTAGAATGATGCATGAACTATTTCTACTACCTATTTAACTATTTATACTAAATTTTGGTTTTATTGAATTAAATGAATAATTATTCTCTCTTTTTAAACTGAAAAATATCTTCCATCTTTATGCGAGAATACCATTGCAGTTACAGATGCTTCTGGTAGCATCATAAATCCTTCTGTCAGATTAATCCCAATTTCATTTGGATTAATTAACTTAAATAGCTTTTCTTGATCCTCAAGATTTGGACACGCAGGGTAACCAAATGAAACCCTGATTCCTTGATATCTTGCTTTAAAACGCTCAGACATTGTGAAATCTGGACGATCTGGGAATCCCCATTTTTCTCTCATTAGCATATGAGTTTTTTCAGCTAAACCTTCTGCTAATTCTAAAGCTAATGAGAATAAAACATGACTCTTTAAATACTCTCCTTCTTGTTTCAATCTTTCGGCAATATTTCTTACTCGTGGTCCCGATGTTACAGAAAAGAATCCAACATAATCCATCTCTTCACCAACAGGATTTAAAAAGTCGCTGATACAAAGATTTGGTTCTTTTCTTTGTCTCGGAAATTGGAAACGTTCAATTGGTTTTTTCGTTTCAGAGTCATAGATAATGACATCATTTCCCTCACTTTGAGCAGGGAAAAATTGATAGATTACTTGGCAATCAAAATATTCATTTCCATCTTTTAAGAATTCTTGAACTAAATCGTATAATTCTTGACCACGTTCTTGATTTTCCCATTTACCTTTAACCCCTAAATGATGTCCTATTAACATTTGGTAATTAATAAAAGGTGCCACTTGAGCTACTGGAATATTTTTTATGACCGTTTTGCTTAATGATGAAGGAACTAAGCAATCTGACTTTTGTATTGCTGATCTCTTTGTACTAACTTCTGGAACTGGCAATTCAATAATATTGTCTATTTTTTTAATTGCTTTTTTCTTTTCTTCTAATGCTTTTAATTCATCTGGATTAACAATTTTATTTGCTAAGTCTAAACCTGTCATTGCGTCATTTGAGTAAACAACTAAACCATCATAAATTGGCTGAATACGGTTTTCGGTAAATTTTCTAGTTAATGCAGCACCACCAACTAATATTGGGGTGTTAATCCCTGCGCTTTTTAAGTCACCAGCTGTAATAACCATTTGTTGAGCAGACTTTACTAATAAGCCTGATAATCCAATAATGTCTGGTTTGTTTTCACGAATCTTTGTAATTAAATCATCTGGTCGAATATTAATACCTAAATTGACAACATCAAATCCGTTATTCGTCAAAATAATATCTACTAAGTTCTTTCCAATATCATGAACATCACCTTTAACTGTCGCTAAAATGACTTTCCCTTTTCTAGAGCTTTCAGTTTTCTCCATAAATTGCTCTAAAAAGTTTACAGATGCCTTCATCACTTCGGCACTTTGTAATACTTCAGCCACGATTAATTCATTATTATTGAAAAGTCTTCCAACTTCATCCATACCGGTCATTAGTGGACCATTAATAATATTTAACGGTATGTCACCACGGTCAAGGCAGGCTTGCAGATCTTCTATTAATCCTTGCTTCGAACCTTCAATTACACACGCCGCTAATCTTTCTTCAATCGGAAGCAGTTCTTTTGGTTTTTCTTCTTTCTTTACTGAATTTCTAAAATGCTCAACAAATTTATCTAAAGTTTCCTGAGACGTATGGAATAATAAATTCTCAGCAAGCTCACGTTCTTCTGCAGGAATTGAAGCGAATCGCTCTAGTTTCTCAGTATTTACAATCGCGTAATCAAGACCAGCTTTTGTAGAATGATATAAGAAAACAGCATTTAATACTTCACGACCAGCATTTGGTAATCCGAATGAAATATTACTTAAGCCTAAAATCGTTAAACACTCTGGAAATTCATCTTTAATTAATTGAATTCCATCAATTGTCGCTTTTGCAGAACCGATATATTGCGTATCACCTGTTCCAACAGGGAAAACAAGTGGATCAAAGATGATATCTGTCGCACGAATTTTATATTTTTCAGTTAATAGTTGATAACTTCTTTTTGCAATTTCCAATTTTCTTTCTGCTGATACAGCCATACCATCTTCATCAATCGTACCAACAACTACTGCAGCACCATATTTATGAATGAAAGGTAAAATCTTCTCAAATCGCTCTTCCCCATCTTCAAGATTAATCGAATTAATAATCGCTTTACCTTGAATATAAGTAAGTGCTAATTCAATTACATTTTCATCAGTTGAATCAATCATGATTGGAACTTTTACTTTATTAACTAATTGCTTTATGAAATTTTCCATATCTTCAACTTCATCACGATCTGGATCTGCCATACATACGTCGATGACATGGGCACCTTTTTTCACTTGAGCTCTAGCAATCTCTGAAGCTTCTTCAAATTTCCCGTCAGCTATTAAGTTTTTAAATTTACGAGATCCAATAACGTTTGTTCTTTCACCGACGAAAAGTGGTCTCATACTATCATCATAGCGAAGTGATTCTAAACCACTAACAGCGTGATCCTCTCTTTTTTTAGGTTGACGAGGTGTTATTCCACTGATCGCTTCTTTCATTGCCCGAATATGTTCAGGAGTTGTTCCACAACAACCACCTATAATATTGATCCATCCTTGTTCAGCAAAATCACGTACTTTATGCGCTAATGATTCTGGTGATTCATGATAATGGCCATCCTCATCTGGTAAGCCAGCATTTGGATAACAAGATACAAATGTCTCAGATAGTTCTGACAATGTACGAACATGATCTCTCATAAACTCTGGTCCTGTTGCACAGTTCAATCCAATTGATATAGGAGAAATATGTTCAATAGCTAAATAAAAAGCATCAATTGTTTGACCTGCTAATGTTGTCCCCATTGGTTCAATCGTTCCGGAAATCATAACTGGTAATTTTTTATTTAGCTCATTAAATGCATTACTAATCCCAATACAGGCAGCTTTAACATTTCTCATATCTTGACAAGTTTCAACTAATAAAACATCTACGCCACCATTTATTAATCCAGTTGCTTGTCGATTATATGCAGTAATTAATTCATCAAAAGTCACTCCACCTGTAACACTGATTGCTTTTGTTGTTGGCCCCATTGCACCCGCTACATATACCTCTTTACCCGATGCCACAACTGCTTGCTTTGCAATCCTTGCTGCAATTTCATTTAGTTCAATATCTAAATGCTGTAAATTGTAATCGGATAAAACAATATTTGTAGCTCCAAATGTGTTCGTTTCGATAATGTCAGACCCTGCATCTATATACTCCTCATGAATTTCTTGAATAACATCTGGTCTTGTAACAACTAAATATTCATTACAACCTTCATATTCTTCTCCACCAAAGTCTTCTGCTGTTAAATCTCTTTGTTGGATCATCGTTCCCATTGCTCCATCAAGAAGTAATATTTTTTCTTTTAATGCTACGTCTAAAGTTTTCATAGTTGAATCTCCTCTTTATTGCTGCTTTTAGTAAATTGAATTAAGTCCTCTGTAATTTCATACTTCAAAAATGGAGTGATAAAATAAATCCCGTTAAATTTATCCTTAACATAATCAATAAGCTCTTTTGCAATTTTTTTACCTTCATCAACTGCTCTCTCGGGTTCAACTGATGAAATTCTATTTCTTACCTCTTCAGATAAAGTAATTCCTGGAACTTCATAATGGATAAAATCAGCATTTTTCTTACTAACTAGCGGCATAATTCCAATAAAAATTGGCTGTTTAATATGACGTGTTGACTCATATAACTTATCAATCGTTTCAAAATCATATATTGGCTGCGTTAAAAAATAATCTGCTCCCGCCTCAACCTTTTTCTCAAGCCTTTTAATTGCGGCATCAAACTTTCGAACATTCGGGTTAAAAGCAGCAGCAACAGAAAACCTCGTTCCATTTCCTAAGCTTTTACCGGAATAAAGCCTACCATCGTTCATTTCCTTAATCATTCGAATAAGTTCAAGTGATGCTACATCGTAAACTGAAGTTGCACCTGGAAAATCTCCTACCCTTGCTGGATCACCAGTTATAGCAAGAACTTCATTTAATCCTAATGTTGATAGCCCCATTAAATGCGATTGAAGTCCGATCATATTACGATCTCTACAAGTTAAATGCGTCAAGACTGGTACATCCAATCTCTGAAGCAGTGATGCCATCGCCACATTCGAAATTCTAGGTGAAGCTAATGGATTATCTGCTAACGTAATTGCATCAGCCCCTGCGCTATGTAATGCTTTCGCTCCTTCAAAAAACTTTCTCGTTTGTAAAGTTTTTGGCGGATCTAGCTCTGCAATGATCGTCGTTCTCTTTTTTGCCTTTTCTGCTAAAGTTTCATTCTTTTGCTCTTCTTGTTTAGGGATTGTAATTTTAATTGTTCTGTTTTTCACTTCTTTTTTTGTAACAGGTTGTAAAGTATCAATCTTACTTCGTAAAGCAGCGATATGTGCTGGTGTTGTACCACAGCATCCACCGATTAGTCTTACACCTTGCTCAATAAATGGTTTTGCCATATCTTCAAAATATTCTGGATTCGATTTGTATACGTATTTTCCCTCATTGTATAAAGGTAATCCTGAATTTGGAAATGCCGATAAATAACCATTCGTTGGTAATGAAACAGTATTTAATGATTCCAGCATATGAAGTGGTCCAAGATGACAATTGATTCCGACTACATCTGCACCTAAATCAATTAAATTAGGAAGAATCTTTTCAATATATTGACCACTTTGCATGACGCCAATTTCTTGTAGTGTCACTTGTGCAATGATCGGTAAATCCGTTCTTCCTCTTAATAGATTTACAGCATCATATAATTCATTTTCATCATAAAATGTTTCAAGCATGATTCCATCTACGCCTTCTTCTAGTAACGCCGAAGCCTGCTCAAGTAGCATCATCTCTCGTTCCAAAGCTGTAGTAAAAGTAGAACCTACATATTTCATTCCACCTATACCACCAATTACTAAAGCTCTTCCTTTTGAAGCCTCTCTAGCATTTCTAACAGCCATTTGATTAATTTGCTTAACCAGCTTTTCCAAACCATATTGTCTCAGTTTTCCAGCATTGGCACCGTACGAATTTGTTTGGATCACTTCTGCGCCAGCATCTATATATTGTTCATGTATATGAATGATTCGATCACGCTCAGTAATATTAAGTTCTTCAAAACAGCTGTGAAGTCCGCCAGAATACAAAAGCGTTCCCATTGCACCGTCACCTAAAACAATTCCATCTTTTAACTTTTCCAATAAGCCCATACAATCACTTCCCATTTATATAAAATAAAAAAACGCCATTCCCTCAAAAAAATGAGAGAATGACGTTTAAGTACAGATCACGCCTTATCTCTCATGTTTTAAACATGCTGGATTTAGCACTTTTTAGCTTTCGCTAAAGTTGCCGGGTTTCAAAGGGCCAGTCCCTCCACCACTCTCGATAAGGATTATTTAGTTATATTCAATATAAAACAGTTTACTATATTTATATGATAAAGAAAAGACATTTATGGAAAGATTTCCAAAAATAAATTTATTTTGTTTACATAATAGTATTATTTAACTATTTTTATAGTGTGCTAGTGCTAATAGCGGATAAATTTCATTATAGCTATGGTAATGAATGTAAAACTGACCAGGTAATCCTAATCCGGTTGGATAAGTTAATGCTTTATTAGGCAATTCACTTTGAGTAGTTAAAAATTTAATCCCTTTTCTAATTACTTCATCCTCTTTATGACGGATTGAAAGTAAAGTATCGACTGCCCATGCTGTTTGACTAGGCGTACTATATTTTAAAGGAACATATTTATATTTAACAGGCGAAAGACCTGATTCTCCCCAACCCCCGTCTTTATTTTGAATACTAACTAACCATTTCTCAGCTTTTTTAATTGCCTCATGATTTTTAGGAATTCCCACGGCTCTTAAGCCAGTAATCGCTGCCCAAGTTCCATAAATATAACAAATTCCCCATCTACCATACCAACTACCATTTGATTTTTGGTTCTTTAAAAGCCAATCAACTGCCTTTTTCACAATTGGATCATCGTTTGAAATCGTCGTATAATGTCCAATAAATTCCAATATACGTCCAGTTAAATCTGCAGTAGAAGGATCGATGATAGCATCTTTTGCATTTTCAATTGGTAAAAATGTTAACCATTTATTCGTAACATTTTTTTCGAATGCTCCCCAACCACCATCGTCATTTTGAAGTCCAAGTAAAAAATGAACTCCCCTCAACCAACTTTCACTTATAGTTGGTTGTTCCAAAGAACTTCTTGCAAGCGCCCTTAAGACTGCTCCAGTATCATCATTATCTGGAATAAAAGAATTAACGTCAGAAAAGCCCCAACCGCCAGGACTTAAATTTTTAGCATGAACCTTCCAGTCACCATTCATATTTTGTTGTTTTTTGATTAAGTAGTTAATCGATTTCGAAACAATCGGATCATTTACTTGATAACCAGCTTCTTGAATTGCATATGACAATAATGCAGTATCCCAAACTTTTGATGGCGAATTTTGAATATGAAGGCCCGCTTCTGTATCGGCTGCATATGAAAGAAGTCCTTGTAGCGCATTTTGAATGACGGATGAAGTAGCTTCATAACCTAAAGCCATTAAAGCATAAATCATATAAAATGTAGAACTGCCATAACTATAAAAGGTTCCATTTGTTTCAATACGATCTAATATAAATCTTTCAGCCTTTTCATATCCTTTCTGGTGAAAATAGAGAGGATATGAAGCTAGCTTTTTACCTTCTTCAAGTAAAAATTGATAAAAACTCCCTCGCTCTTCGTAAAACCATTCTACCTCACTAGTTTCAAAAAGATAATCAATCGTTAAATCATCATCCAATTTCACTTTAAATCGCTTATTAATACAAAGAATCATAGGAACTAAATGAACTCTAGCATAATTACTTAAATCAAATAAACTTAACGGCATTTTATCTGGTAGTAAAAAATAGCTCATAGGAAAGTAAAATAATTTAGGATAATCAATTAAACCATGAGTAGCTAGAATCATCTTTAACATAAAATGTGTTTTTTTAATCCCACCGTTTTCACGAATAAATTTTTCAGCTTTTTTCATACTTGAATGTTCTTTTGTATACTTTTTTGAGATTAATAAAGCTATGTAAGCTTGTACTGTTGCATTTAAGTTTCCCTCTTTCTCATCCTCGTATAATTTCCAAGCTCCATTCGGATGTTGAAGATTGATGATACGATCAATAATCCCATCAAATATTTTTTGATTTTTGTATTCAAGATCATTCATTAATAAAATCATAAAACTATCCGTTATTAATGAACCTTCAAAACAATATTCCCAAGAACCTTCTTCATCTTGTTTCGTCCTTAGACGTTTAATCCGCTCTTCAATATTTCGTAAAACAATATTTTCGAGGTCCATTTTACCACCTCAGTTCAATTTTTTTTAAGGCTGATGGTATTTTTCCATTCTTGTTGAATGCTCAATTTCAATTTCTTCAAGATCATCAATTTCCTCTGATACTTCGATTTCTATTTTTTTACTAAAATAAACAATTGAAATAATAAATGCTAAAAGGCTAAAAGGTAAAACCATTATTTTAAATCCGAACCAAGTAAACGAATGTAAAATATGAAAATAGCTACCTAGTAACAAGCAAAAAGTAAGTAATAGCAGGTCGATCACAATTACACCGCAAAATGATTTTACTATTTTTATTAATAAAGGATTCAATTAGATCACACTCCATTATTAATCTATGATTTAAATGTGAAATAATGAATTATTCCGAGCAATTAGTACCAGATACTTGGAAAAAACAACAATTTATGGTGGGCATTTCAAGAAAATAAAAAATTTACTTTTTAAAAATAGAGTACTTTTTTCTTTAAATTATTTAAAAAGTTAAATAATCTATTAATTGTCTAATCAGAATCTATTAAAAATGAATATAGTGAAGGGATAATAGAAAAGGAGTGTTTTTTACTATGGCAGCAGAGTTTGAAGAATTCAAAGATATAAAAGAAGAAATTCAAGAGGTACTTGCAGCAGCTAATGCAGATGGTGCAATCAATTTTAATTTTATTAACATTGAAATTAAAGAAAATCGCATCCAAGTCGAACAAAGAGCTGAAGGCGGAGGACAAATTAATCGAAATGTTGGTATGAACGCAAATCAAGGCGGACAAAATGCTAGAGACAATAGCCAAACAGCAAATGATCGTTCACAATTTGCAGATGGAAATGGTAGAAGTGGTATTGCTGGAAGAGATAATGATGAATTAGGCGGACAGCAAGGAATTAAAATCAGAGACAGCAAAATCAAAAGAAGCAAAATCAGAACAGATTCCTCTCACAACGAAGGAGCAGTAACTGAAGACCAAGACGTTGAACAATTCCAATTACCAAGTTTAAATAGACTTAACAGAACAACTGAATAACCGAAATCCGGTTGCTAGATGACTCATCACATTATTTTCAAATCTTAAAGCATGGACAAGCTCTTCTAAAATTTAAATAGAACATCCCACATCTTGATTGTGAATGTTGAGATTGAAATCTGATGCAATTTATGTTCACTCTCTTACATTTGACATCAATTGAAGACAAATGTGTATATCTAATATATAACCCACGAGGAATATTCCTAGTGGGTTTACTTCATTTTTATAAGCTTTTCTGTCTTAAAATTCCGGTAAATTACTTAAATTATTTTCTGCAATACCATCCGGTTCACTTCTAAGGATGTCACGACCATACTTATGGATTACATCCACATGAGCTAAATTTCCACTTTTTGCTTCTTGTAAAGCTTGAAGATAATCTAGTTCACGATTTAAACTCGTTCTGAAACCAATTAAATCACCATCTTCATTTTTACGAACAGCAACAATATGTTCCTTGTCTTGATTTACTGATTCCTCTATCATTTGTTCTTCATCACTTTGATTTCTATACATTTCATATGCTTCTTCAAATCGATCTTGAGTCACTTTTAAATCTCCTCCTTTTACCATTAGTTTTGCCATTGATGGAGGATGTATAACAATTTACTCCTAAATGAAAGGAAGAATGATATTTTTACATAAAAAATAGACTGAATTAACAGTCCATTATCCTTTTAATATAATCTCTAATTTTAATTAAAGCTACACTAGATAAAAAAAGAATATCAGACACTTTTTTAGTGTCTGATATTCGTAACATAGTTCACTTTATAAGACTATTGTCTCAAGGTTTTTAATGCACCACTCCAAGCAACAACTTGGTCAAGCATTGCATTTACATTATTAAGGTGTAATTCAGCTGGCTTGAAAGTAGTATAGTTTTCAAAATCGGTAAATAAGGACAGTGTAGGGTGAACACGAACATCTGCAATCATTAGCTCACCCATTATTCCTCGTAAATGTTCAGCTGCACGGGCACCACCAGTTGAACCATAACTAACGATCCCTGCTGCTTTATTATTCCAGGCTTCACGAGCTAAATCAAGTGCATTTTTTAGGGCTCCTGTTATGCTGTGATTATATTCTTGAACGATAAATACGAATCCATCCAAGCTGTTAAGTTTTTCGTTCCATGCTGCAATTCCTGGTTCAGTCCCATCAGTTGTTCCTAAAAAAGGCAATTGATAATCAGCAATATCTACAATTTCATAGTTTACATCTCCACGTTTGTCAGCAATTCCTTTAACCCATTCTCCCACTTGTGGGCTAACTCGTCCTTGTCTTGTACTACCTAAAATAATACCCACATTTAATTTTTCATTTGACATTGTTTTTTTCCTCCTATTTAACATTTTAAAATTTATTTTTCCAAATTTTGTGCACCAATTCCATTCTCCTAAATAAATCCATTAGCTGTTCTTTTTCATCATTCGAGATCAATGATAATTTTTGAGAAATGGTTGGAACGTGTTTGGGAAAAATTTCGTCAAATAACGCTCTTCCTTCTTCAGTTAGTACGACATTAGAAGTCATTCTATTATTTGGGTTTGGTTATCTTTCTACAAGACCCTTCTTTTCTACCTTATCAACGAGTATATAGGTGTTTGCTTTATCGCTTGGCATAAATGTAGTTCGAACCATTTTTGAAACCCTTCAGTCTATTATGTAAAATTATCGTTTTCAAATACCTTTTTAGCTAATTTTACCATTAATTAAAGATTTCTCTATAATAAGTAAATATCCCTTTATATTCAAAAACTTTATTGATATCCCCGCTTTTTACATAAAAAAAAGCTGTATATATGCAACATATGTTGTTCAACTATCGCATGCTATCGCTGAACAGGACTTAGTAGCTAATTAATAGATCAGCTACTATTTTCCTGTTTAAAAAAGAAATACCTATTAATTCTGTTCAATCATTTAATTGGTTTACTAAATTTATCCATTTTTAATAAACTAAATTGCTATTTTGTTGAATAAGAATTCTGCCTTCACAATTGATTAAACTCTAAATTTTCACGACAAAAAACCAGAAAAGTTTATTACAAGTTTTCTGGTTTTTTCACTTTCTACTCAATAATTACAATAATTCAATTTAAATTTCCAAATCCAATTATTCTATTTATCAAATTGCTAGATCAATTATCACACATAAGTGGAATAGTTTATCTTTTAATTCAACAACATGATTGACTATTCCAAAGAGTTGTTAATTATACTATAGTTAAATAAAATGACTGAAAAACCGCCCTTAAAGGTTTACTAAATTACCAAATAAAAGTAATTTTATTTCGACTAATGACTTAATACTCTCTATTTTATGACTATGCTCTATTTCGTCATAAAACCATGAATCTCTAATAATATGAATTGCTTTCATACCTGCATCTAAAGCAGGCACAATGTCACTTCTAAGAGAGTTCCCGATCATTACGGGATTACTTAATTTTTCATTTAACTCAAGATAGGTATTTATATCTTTTTGATTAGTAATAAAAACGTTATCAAAATGTTGTACTAAGCCAGTTTCCATCACTCGCTTTGATTGTACGTCTTTTTCACCTAAAGTCAATATAGTCATACTTTCCACATCTTTGTGATTTGATAATTCTTCTATTATAAATGTGTCACTTTGAAGTGGAATATTCACTTTAAATATCGTTTTTGCTAAAGATTGTAATTGATCAATGACAATACTTGATATCTCTAAATTATTTCGTGTTGCCAATAAATCTAAAGTTGAATCCCATGCATAAGGATATCGCTCTTTACTAAAACCCATATCTTTTATTAGTTCCAGATCGATTTTATTGAAAACCTCTTTAATGTCATTTATAAATACTTTTTCATCTAGCGCTTGCTGCACTAAATTCGCACATAAATCTACATTATGCCGAAATGCGGCTTGGGTTTGAATTAATGTATCGTCTAAATCAAAAATTAAATCATATTTCATAATAATTTATCTCACTTTCTAACTAAACCATATTGTTATTAATTTACACATTTGCCTATTGTTTCGGCTTTTCTAATTATATATGCTATTTTACAAAGTGTCCCTATTTTACTCTTAAAATTAAAAACAATTATAATAGCAAAGCAATTCGTTCTTAATTTCCCTCTATATTTTTATTGTTATAATAAGTTTTTCTAAGTAAAAGAGCAGTAAATAACAGTGTAAATCTAATCCTGCTTCAGTGAGACAAATAAAAATTATGAACTGATTATCTACATTGCTAATTAAAATACTAAAAAATAAAAACGTCAGTATATTACTGTCGTTTTATAATAAGTTAATTTTAATAATCAATTTCTCCCCAAATATTTTTCAAATTTTCATTTGATTTTTTAAGTAAATCTGTAAAATTATCTGCAACAAAATATACAAAGTCAGGGTCATGTATATACGAGATTATTTGCCCTTCAGTTCCTTTGTTTGTAGGGTTAAAGTCAAGAATTAAATATAATTCTCCGCCAGCTAAGGTTGCGAAAGGTATTCATTTTTTATTCTTTAAATAAGGTTTAATTCTCTTATCTAAATTATTAATTTCATCTTCTTCGTAATAATCACTCATTAATTCATGATCACTAAAGTAAGCTTCTTTTTCATCTATCATTTCATCTAATGAAAACAAATAAAAAGGTTCAATATTATCATTTTCACACTTAGGATATAAAATATGAAAATGGTAACCACTTCCGTTTTTGTACTGATAGAATTCCCGAAAATCTTTTGGTAAGGTTATCCCATATTTCGCTTCAATTTTGTCTAATTCTTCATTAGATACACCTTTAATCAACTTAAAATATTCCATATCTTCTTTTTTTCTTCATCACACATGAATTTTCACCTCATTTGAAGAGAGCGTTAAATCAAACTAAATACTGTTTAGTTGAATATAGGTCAAACATACCACGCATCTTCAGTGAATTCATTCCACTCCAATTTAAAACTTTTCGCCTTGAGTTTAATGCTACAAAAATGATGTGTTTTCCAATCAGAGCCAAACATTTCATATACGAAATCTTGACCCACATGTAGTTGCTTAAACTCTAAAAATTCCATCTCATCCAAGTCTAAAAGTTGGACTTCTTTTTCCTTATCATCATCTAAATAGATAATTGCTTTACTCATTTTTACATTATAGAAAGTCAATTTACATTGATCTGTTGATTTCGCTACTTTATAAGGATTTAGAGGATGATCTTTAGAGATATAAATAAACTCAAAATAAATAGTAACAATATCTTTTTCTATTTTTATATCTTCAACAATACAATCGTGAAAATCTAAGTAATCAAAATAATCGTTTGTTGTTTGATATTTCCATGGGTTCATACTCAATCCTCCTTATCTTTAACGAACTACTAGCTTTAGCTGAATAATAACATTGTATTATTAAGTATTTTAGAACTAGTCCCAATGATTAAATAAAACTTCACCTATTCTATTTGGTTTCCAGTAAGCCATTTGATTTAATTCTGCACTATTCAATTCATTCTCACTTTTTAATAAGAGTGGTTCATTCAGTTCCTTTTTACTCAATACTATATAAAATGGACTAAACTCTTCTTTTAGATGAGAAACTTCTATAAAATTAATTTCTCCAAAATTAACAGCTGAAGCAAAAGCTAAAAATGGATAATGAGCATTCAAAAGAATATAAAAATGTTTATTGAAAACATTCACTTCCATAGCAAAAAAAATTGATGCTACCTGTGGTTCTTGAAAGTTCAAAACTACTTTATATACCCAAATATAATCCTCTTAAGAAACTTATTCTTCTTTCAAATGATAAGTTACCTGCACAACTCCAGAAGAAAACGTTCTTGTATTCATCATGTTTAAATTCTTTCTCTGTTTTATTTCAACAAACAAAGGTTTTCCTTCACCCAATATAACTGGATGAATTGATAATCTAATTTCATCTACTAGCCCTAGATTTAAAAATGATGTAATAAGGCTTGAACCTCCATACAACCAGATGTCTTTGCCGGGCGTTTCCTTTAATTTATTTACTTCTTCAATTATATTTTCATTTATAAATGTTGCATTATTTTCATCATTTGATTGAGTTCTGGAAAACACATATTTTTCCTTACTATGTACTAAATTCCACATTTCTTTATCAGATTCAGAGTCGTCTATACTTGGAATATAATTCCCCCACAAATCATAGCTTTTTCGACCATATAAAATAGTATCTATTTGATTCAAGAAATTTGTGAATTCCATTTCAAGATCCATTATGCACCAATCAACTTCTCCATTTTTCCCTTCTATCAAACCATCTAATGTAACCGCTAAATCCAAAATTATTTTTCTTTGTTTTATGCTATTTTCCAAAACTATTCCTCCTACTTTCTTTTATACATTTTTTTATTTTTGAAACTCTCGCCGAATATTTGTTCTTATTTTGATTATAACAAGCAAACTTGGTGCTATCAAATATCGATATATTGGATTAAAAGAACAAAAAACATCATGATTTGCTTTTTTAGAACATGTATTCTATGTTTATTTGCAGTTTTGAAATTTTCATTTGCACTGTTCACAATTTTAATTGTAGTTTTGTTATTTTTAATTGCACTTTAACCAATATTAATTGCAGTTTCTATATTTTTATTTGTACTTCGACTTTTATTTGCTGCTAGGGAGCTCTCAATTGCACTTCGACCCTTATTTGCACCTAACAAGCTATTATTTGCACTATTACCAAATTTAATTGCAGCCACACATCTCTTATTTACACTTTTACAAATTTTATGATCACACCCGCCCGAACAAAACAAAAAACCCGTAAACAAAGAAGTTTACGAGTTTCTCATTTTACTTATTTAACAGTTTAACCTTCTCAACAAGAAAGTTTAAGATAACATGTGCTGCGATTCTGCTTGTCATGTCACGGAAATCGATTGTTGGGTCAAGCTCAACAATATCCATTCCAGTAACTTTTGGATGTGATGCTAGATAACAGATACCATCTAATAGAGTTTGACTGTCCATTCCTCCAGGTCCAATTGCTGGGCAACCAGGAGCAAATGCTTGGTCTAGTACGTCCATATCTAGGCTAATATAAATTGCATCTACTTTGTCTACTAAATGGTTGATGCTCTCTTTAATAATTTTTGAGATACCTAATTCGCGAACATCACGCATTGAGTAGATAGTTACACCATTATTTACACCGAATTCAGTGTATGGAGCACTATTTGAAAAATTTCGGATTCCAATTTGAACTAAATGTTCACCTTTTAGAATGCCTTCGTCAATCAAGCTACGGAAAGGTGTACCGTTTGAACGTCCACCATCTTCAGTATTTCTTAAGTCATGATGAGCATCAAATTGGATAACTCCTACTGTTCCTCGTTCTTTTGCAAAAGCTGAAATGCTTGGAAAACTAATTCCGTGATCCCCACCTAAAATGATTGGCATCGTTTCTTTATATTGACCTAGCAATTCAGAGATTGTAGATCTAATACGATTTCTTGACTCTTCAAAATCAGTCACATGCATCGTAATATCACCAAAATCAGTTACATTGAAATCCTTTAAATCAATTTGGTCTTCGATATGATAAGTACTGTAGCTACTTAGCATTTTTCGAATTGAAGCAGGTGCAAAGCTTGCGCCTGAATGACTAATTGATGTTTTAGACAATGGTACACCGATAATTGAGAAATTGGATGCTTCTGTTCCATTCCATGCAGAGATGATTTCATTTGCTTTTGTTACTTTTGAATCAATGAAATTTGCATCTCCTGCTTTTTTAAGATGTGATAGCGACATCGTGTTCACCCCTACTTACTACTAATTTACCATTCTTAAATACTGATTCTACATGATTTACACCAAAATGGTAAGGTACATAAGTATAGTTTGGTACATTCCAAATAACGACATCTGCCTTACGTCCAATTTTTAGCTTACCAGCTTGGTCTCCACGATTAATCGCGTGTGATGAGTTAATCGTAACGGCATTCCAAATTTCTTCAGGCGTCATTTTTAGTTTAAGCATTGCAATTGTCATGATTAATTGTAAATTTTCAGTCGGGCAGCTTCCTGGGTTGAAATCAGTTGCTAATGAAACTGCTACGTTATTTTCAATCATCGCTCTTGCAGGTGCAAATTCTGGTTTATTCAAATAGAAAGTAGTTCCCGGTAAAATGACACCGATTGTATTGCTCTTACCAAGCATTTCAACACCTTTTTCAGATGCTCCACATAGATGATCAGCGGAAATAGCGCCAATTTCAGCTGCCATTTCAGTACCACCTAGAGGATCGATTTCATCGGCATGAATTTTAACATTAAAGCCTTGTTCTTTTGCTTTTAGTAAAAATCCTCTTGATTGTTCTACTGAAAATACACCAGTTTCAGCGAATACATCTACAAATTCAGCAAGTTCTTCCTCTTTAATAACATCTAATAAAGATAGCATTTTTTCTAAGAAAGCTTCTTCATTTCCCTTATACTCCTTAGGTAATGCATGCGCACCTAAGAAAGTTGAAACTAAATCAATATCATGCTCAGCTTGTAATTCTTTAGCAACTCGAAGTTGTTTTAATTCAGTTTCTTCATCAAGTCCATAACCACTTTTTGCTTCAACTGTTGTTACACCGAATGAAAGCATTCTGTTTAGGTGATGAATTGTTTTCTTTTTTAAATCCTCATGTGAAGCTAATTTAGTTTGACCTACAGTAGAATGGATCCCGCCACCCATTTCTAATATTTCTAAATAAGAAGCACCTTGTAATTTCAAACTAACTTCATGCTCACGTGATCCTCCAAAGACCACGTGAGTATGAGGGTCAACTAATCCTGGAGTGACTAGTTTTCCCTGGCAATCAATTACTTCTTTTGCATCAATTTTCTGTTCGTTCATTTGACCGATATAAATAATTTCCCCATCTTTCCATGCAATTTCTGCATTTTCTAGTACAGGTAGATTACTCATGTCTTTTCCATGAATTGGACCATTACCATGATCCATCGTTAATAATTGACCAATATTTGTTAATAGAATATCTGCTTTCAATTCTAACACCTACTTCATCATTGGGATGTTTACGCCTTTTGCTTTTGCAGTTTCAACAGCTAAATCATAACCTGCATCAACGTGACGAACTACACCCATTCCTGGATCTGAAGTTAATACTCTTTCGATACGTTTTGCAGCTGCATCCGTACCGTCAGCAACGATTACCATACCAGCATGTAAAGAATAACCCATACCTACTCCACCACCGTGGTGTACACTTACCCAGCTTGCGCCATTTACACCATTAATAAGTGCATTTAGGATTGGCCAGTCAGCTACTGCGTCACTACCATCTTTCATGCTTTCTGTTTCACGATTTGGAGATGCTACTGAACCACAATCTAAATGGTCACGACCGATTACGATTGGCGCTTTTAATTCGCCATTTTTAACCATCTCGTTAATGATTTTACCGAATTTAGCACGCTCACCGTAGCCTAACCAACAAATACGTGATGGTAAACCTTGGAATGCAACCTTTTCACGAGCCATACGGATCCAGTTACATAAATGCTCGTTATCAGCAAATTCACGTAAAATAACTTCGTCTGTTTTGTAAATATCTTCTGGATCACCAGAAAGTGCTACCCAACGGAAAGGACCTTTACCTTCACAAAATAATGGACGAATAAATGCAGGTACGAAACCAGGGAAATCAAATGCATTTTTAACGCCTTCATCTAAAGCAACTTGACGAATGTTGTTACCGTAATCAAATGCAAGAGCGCCACGTTGTTGCATCGCTAAAATTGCTTCAACATGAACTGCCATACTATGTTTTGCACGTTTAATTACTTCATCTGGATTTTGGGCACGAAGTTTCTTTCCTTCTTCCATAGACATTCCGATCGGTAAATAACCATTTAATGGATCATGTGCAGAAGTTTGGTCAGTAATTAAATCTGGTACAAAATTACGTTCAACTAATTGAGGTAAAATTTCAGCAGCATTACCTACTAATCCGATTGCTAAAGCTCTTCCTTCGTTTTTAGCTTCAGTAGCAAGTTGTAATGCTTCCTCTAAATCGTGTGTTAACACGTCACAATATCTAGTGTCAATACGACGTTGAATTCTAGTTTCGTCAACATCAATACCGATTACAACTCCACCATTCATTGTTACAGCTAGAGGTTGAGCTCCACCCATACCGCCAAGTCCTGCTGTAATTGTAATTGTACCTTTTAAGCTACCACCGAAATGTTGTTTAGCAGCTTCTCCAAATGTTTCATAAGTACCTTGTAAAATACCTTGAGTACCGATGTAAATCCAGCTACCAGCAGTCATTTGACCATACATCATTAATCCTTTTTCATCTAATTCACGGAAGTGTTCCCAAGTTGCCCATTTTGGAACTAAGTTTGAGTTAGCTAGTAAAACTCGTGGTGCATCTTCATGAGATTTGAATACTGCAACTGGTTTACCTGATTGAACTAATAATGTTTCATCGCTCTCTAATTTCTTTAATGATTCAATAATTGCATCAAAACTCTCCCAGTTTCTTGCAGCTTTACCGATTCCACCGTATACAACTAAATCTTCTGGTCTTTCTGCTACTTCTTCGTCTAAGTTGTTTAATAGCATACGAAGTGCTGCTTCTTGAACCCAACCTTTAGTGTTTAATTCAGTACCTCTTGGCGCTTTTAAAGATCCTTTTGTGATTTCCATTTTAATTCCACCTCTTCTTATATTTGTGTTTGTTTTGTATAGTTTTTTGCTATGAAATTTTCTTTTAAATAAGTTGTTAATTTTTCAATGTCTTTTGAGAATACGCGATCTCTAGTAATTGATGGAACTGTTTTACGAGCATCTTCCATAAACTTTCTAGTTGTCTCAGACATTTTTTCAATCCCTTTATATTCAACACCTTGCATTGCACAAATACATTCGATTGCTAAAACTCTTCTAGCGTTTTGTAAAATTTGGTAAGCATGACGTGCACCGATTGTCCCCATACTTACATGATCTTCTTGGTTAGCTGAAGAAGGAATTGAGTCAACACTTGCTGGATGTGCTAATGTTTTATTTTCAGAAACTAAAGCAGCCGCAACGTATTGCATAATCATTGCACCAGATTGTAATCCTGGTTCTGGACTTAAAAATGGTGGTAAATCATTTAATTGTGGGTTAACTAAACGTTCAATACGTCTTTCAGAAATATTTGCTAACTCAGCAACGCCTAATTTAAAGAAGTCCATTGCAAATGCGATTGGTTGACCATGGAAATTTCCACCAGAGAATACATCATCTCCGAATAATAATGGATTATCAGTAGCTGCATTCATTTCGATTTCTAACTTCTCTTTTGCATAGTTCAGTACTTGCCAGCTTGCTCCATGAACTTGAGGAATACATCTTAATGTATAAGCATCTTGAACTCGGATTTCACCTTGTCTAGTCGTTAATTGGCTTGTTGCTAAAATATTGCGGTAACGTTCTGCTACTTCAATTTGTTCTTTATATCCACGAGCAATATGAATTCTTTCATCAAAAACATCTGTAATACCATTTAATGCTTCAAATGTAATAGAAGAAATTAATTCACTTTGATAAGCTAATTCTTCACCTTCAAGATAAGTAAGAATACCCATTGCTGTCATTGCTTGTGTACCATTAATTAAAGCTAAACCTTCTTTAGCTTCTAGAGTAATTGGTAAAATTCCTTCTTTAGCTAAAGCTTCTGCTGTTTCCATACGTTTTCCTTTATAGAAAACTTCACCTTCACCAAGTAAAACTAAAGCTAAGTGAGATAAAGGAGCTAAATCTCCGCTTGCACCTAATGATCCTTGAGATGGGATAACTGGGTGAATTTGAGCATTAATTAATGAAAGTAATTTTTCAACTACTACTAAACGTACACCAGAGTGACCTTTTAACATTGTATTTGCACGAAGTACTAACATCGCTCTTGAAACTAATTCAGGGAACGGTTCACCAACTCCACATGCATGAGAAGCTATTAAGTTATATTGAAGTGTTGAAACATTTTCTTTTTCAATTAATACATCACTAAATTTTCCGAAACCTGTTGTGATACCATAAACGACTTTGCCATTATTTACGATTTCTTCAACCTTTTCTCTACATGCTTTTACCGCTACTAAGCTATCTTCACTCGCTTTTACATACGCCATTTCGAATAAAATACTTTTCATTTGTTCCATTGTTAAGCTATTACCAGTTAAAGTTACCATTAAAAAACACCTCCGAATTTTGTCAAAAAAAACACAGAAAGAGGCTATGAGACGTAAATAGTAACTTACGAATCATAGCCCCCTATCATCTAATAAACTATGGGCGATTATATGTGATTAATGCCGAGTCCTGCTGATTCATGCTCCGATCCTTTAATTGGAGCACCAATCGTTCCGTATAGTGCAACTGCAATCCAGTCACCCTCGTTTACGTTTTTATAAGGTTTACCTCTAACAACAGCAAATCTAAGTCCTACTGTTCTAAGAACATCACCTAATTGAACATGACCTCTTGTTACGCCTTGAATCGCTTCAAGTGTTGCATGATATAATGAATGAACTTCTCTATATAGAGCTCCATTGATTACACCATTTTGTTTGGCAGCGGTTTCAATCGCAGCAACGACCTTTTGAGCATCCATTGTGCCGACCTTACCTACACACCATACAACGTTTTCATTTTTCATTAATTCTTCTTCTTGATCAGTCAAAGCAAGCATCATAGCTGTTCGACCTATTCGTTGACTTTGCTCTGCCATATCGCTAATACCTCTTACTTACTTTCTCTAATAAACTAGTATCTGATTACATTATATGCCAACAATTAGTAAACTTCAATATTTTCAGATTATTATTTTTAAAAAATATTTTTTTATTAAAACTTGTAGGAATATTCAAAATATTTATCGATAAATTATTATTTAAGAAAACTTGTCCATTTGTCATCTTTTAATAACTTGTTGAATAACAGAAAAAGGAATAATTCGCCGATTGTTAAGATCTTTTTCTTAACACTAGCTGCCAAGTAACGCCAAAACAATCAGTAACCCATGTAACCTTACTAAAATCATTCATTTCTACTGGCCCCATAAGTACTTTCCCATCAACCTTTAATCCGCCAAAAATTAAATCAAACTCCGCATCGTCATTGCATTCTAAGTAAAATGAAACAGCCCAAGTAAATTCAGGACAATGTTCTTTTTCCATATCCAATACCATAAAAGACTGTCCTAAAATTTCAATAATGCCATTTAGAATTTTCCCTTCAACACCTCGGTCATCTTTCGTATATCTTCGAAGAGAAACGAGTTTTGAATTCGGAAAAGTACGAACATAATAATTCATTGCTTCCTCCGCATTCCCACTAAACGTAAGAAATGGAGTAATCCTTTGCCCTGATACAACCGGTATTACTTGTTCTTGTGTCATCTTTGAAACCCTCCAACAAATTGTAATTACCTCGTTTTAGAACTTAAAAAACAAACCAATTCTAGTTCATTAATTCTACTTGATATTTCCCCTTTAAAAATGTAAATATCAGATAGATTGTACCATATTTTTACACAGCAAAAAACTTCGCAGTTAATTGAATAAATACGAAGTAAATAATGTGGATGTGCATATTATTATTGGTTTATCCAATTGCCTATTCGATCTCTAAGTATTTCCTTATCTTAACAATTTTCTTCTTTTGTTTATTTTTTAATTATATAATTGTAATACAATAAATAAAAGGAGGTTTATATGAAAAAATTTTTCGGAAGATTTTTAAAAAAGAAAATAAAAAATGATAATGCATTTTATAACAATCTTTACAATCAGTTTAATACAAACGACTTAAAAGTAAATTCTAACTTCGTTAATTTATCGTTCGTTTCTAGACTAGAAAACGCATGGAAAATGGATTTCCTAGCTAATGTTAAAGAAAGAATTATTGAAAAAGAAGGTTGGAGCAAAGAAAAATATTCCTTTATTGAAAGTGAATTAAAGCGCTTTTTCTTAATGGCTGCAATCTTTGAAAACGTACCAATGTATAGTCAAGAAGTTGATAAAATCTGGCACGAAATGATTTTATTTACGAAAAGTTATCATAACTTCTGCAAGGCTTTTTGTGGTGAAATGATACACCATGAACCAAATATTCATAAAGATGATGTAACTATAACCGATCGAAGCGATGCTAGGGCTGTTTACAATTTGTTATATAATACTCTGTTTGAAACGACATCTGTAAATACCAATGTCTTAGGAAGTTTAGTTGTTAATTATAAAAATACTAAAGTTCAAGAATATTTATCGAGCAAAACAATTCAAACAAAAAGTTTCGTTTCACATTTAAACTCACATACTAAAAATAATTTTTTAAACGAGTTTGCTAGAATTCAAAAAAATTTAGTAGAAAAAGAAAATGAAGAAGCAAGAACAAAAGACCAATCACAAAAATCTTACCCAAATTCATCTAAACGTCCATCTTCTAGCAAAAAATCAGATGATGGCCATATTAACTCAACATTTTTAGCTACAAATTCTTTTTTTGCATTAAATGAAAGTTCAAATG
This sequence comes from Bacillus sp. FJAT-25509, assembly GCF_001420605.1. Classification (GTDB taxonomy): domain Bacteria; phylum Bacillota; class Bacilli; order Bacillales; family Bacillaceae_G; genus Gottfriedia. Next base: position 359,233 of record NZ_LJIZ01000038.1, on the reverse strand, counting down.
ATTGTTCAAGCAAGAATGATAGTCATCATCATAACTCGCACTCTTCATGCTCTAGTTCATCACATTCTTCATGTTCTAGTGGTTCTCACTCTTCGTGTTCTAGTTCGAGTTGCTCAAGTTCAGGTTGTTCAAGTTAATCTATGGATATTATCGTCAAAGTATAATTAAATTAACTCAACCTTAAGGTTGGGTTAAACTGCTTTATTTTTAGTAAAAATTTTTCTGCTACTTTATAGGGACAATTTAACCATTTCTCGATTCCCCAAAAGGTAAAATAATATAACTAATTGTTAGTACTAAAATAATAATTGCTAACCAAAGATTATGGGCCGATTCTCCATTTACAATAATAAAACGAATAGTCGCTGTAATCCCGATATATAGAAGATAGCGTATTGGAAAATGATAATTTTCTTTGAAATATTGAACAATAATTGATATAAATCCAAAATATAAGAAAAATATTAAAACTTTGCTAAAAATCTGATGAACATTTTTATTTCCTAATAAAATATCGTTAAAAATATAATAAAGTTCTCTAAAAAGGAAATACGCAAGAATCAAACTTAGTAAAAATAAAGATATATTTAATAAAGTTTGATAAAGCTTGATCAGCATTTTTCGGTTTTTAAACCAACTCGTTCCAAACATTTGTCTCCTCCATTTTTTCCCCTATAAAAAGATTCTTTATTTGATTTTGTTGACATAAAAGTTTAACATTAAGCATTTTCGCTTCTCTATACAATGTTTCGATCGAATACAAAAACTGAAATGCCTATATTTTCTTCAACTTTCATATCTGAAAATAGATGGACTAATTTTGCGCCAACAAGTTCTTCTAAACCTTCTGGAGGGTTATTTAAGTACAATTCTTGAATCATTTTTGTTCGTGCAGTATGAACCATTTCTGCCCCATTCATTGTTCCGGAAATAAATTTTTCAGTTGGTGTCAAATTACCATATAATGTTGAAACGGCCATGTTTTCAACAAACACTGTATGAATCCGCTCCGGACCCTTTCCAAACAAATCTTTCCGAAGTTTTCTCATCATATCATTAAATTCATGTATTTTTTTTGACATTACTTATTCGCCTCAATTTCAATTTTTTAAATGTTATTACATATCTTTGCACTGTACCCTTTAACCTATTTACACAGACTGAGAAATATTGTCTAAGTTTCGATCACATTTCCCACAAATTCACTTCACTTCCTACCTTTTAGAAAAAAAAAATTCCACCAGGAAGACAATTAGCCCATTCAGAGGCTTTCTGTCATCTTGGTGGAATAGTTAATTAGCAAAAAATTTACTAAAATACCAATCCAATTTAAGTTAAATGAATGTAATAGATCCACAACAAATACATTATCATGCTTCCATATCATCCGAATTTATTATATCCCTATATGTTTAAATAAACAATCAAAAAGTTAATTTTATCTATTTCTACATATTGATGATTTTCCTTAGATCTTACAACGCTAACCACAATTCCATTACCGATTTTAAGTCTTTACTTAATTCAATTTTCCTACAATATAAATCATTGAGCTTATGATAATCTTCCTCACTATTCATCGCAAGATCAATCTCATTTATTTCTTTTTCAAATCGTTCAATTTTTACTAGGGCTTCAGCTTTCATTTTTTCTTGGTTATTATCATCTTTTTTATTAACTTTTTTTCGAATGCCTTTTTTTTCAACCGGATCTTTTGTTTCTTTAAAACTAATCTTTTCTTTTATGCTTTTATAATCATCATAATTGCCAAGATAGCTTTTTAATTCATAATCCTCAATAGCGATCACTCGTTGACTCATTTTATTAATAAAATATCTGTCATGTGAAATAAAGAAAATTGTCCCTTTAAATTCATCAAGTGCTTCTTCAAGCGTTTCGATTGAATCTATATCAAGATGATTTGTAGGTTCATCAAGGATTAACAAATTGATATCTTTGAATAATAACATAGCTAATTTTAGCCTTATTCTCTCTCCACCTGACAAAAATTTAACTTTTTTAAAGACACTTTGTTTATAAAACATAAATTTTGAAAGATATTCCCTTGCTTTCCCTTCAGGTATTGAGATATCCTCTCTAAAACATTCAAGCACTGTTATTTCTTCGTTATTAAAACTTATTTTCTGAGGTAAATATGCGGTCAGCACATTTGCTCCTAGTTGTACCACGCCATTATCTGATTTTTCTTCACCTAAAAGCATCTTTAAGAAAGTAGTTTTTCCGCTTCCATTAGGACCGACAAGCCCAACTCTTTCCCCGTAATTAATCAATAAACTCGTATCTTTGAATAGTACTTTTTCTTCATAAGATTTCGAAAGCTCAATTGCTTTAATTGTGTCATTTCCTGATCGTTTGGATCCCTTTAAATCTAATTTCATATTTTCTTTTTCAAAAACTGGTTTTTCAATTCTATTCAATTTATCAAGTTTTTTCTGTATACTTGCAGCCCTTTTAAAAAATTTGTTATTATCAGCACGCATCGCCCAGTCTCTTAAATTGGTTACGGTATTTTCCATCGCTTTTATCTTTTTTTGTTGTTCTTTAAAATGCTCAAATTGGATCTGTATGTTTTTTTCTTTTTGCTCAACAAAAAATGAATAGTTGCCCTTATACGTAATTGATTCTAATTCTTCAACTTCTACAATTTTTGTTACGACATTATCTAAAAAGTATCGATCATGCGAAACAATCAATACAATTCCTTTATAATTTTCAAGAAATTCTTCTAACCATTCTACTGAATCCATATCTAAATGATTTGTAGGTTCATCAAGCAATAGAATATCGGGGCTATTGATTAAAAGTTTACCAAGTAATACAGTCGTTTTTTCACCACCACTTAATAAATCAAAATCTCTGTTTAAAAAACTTTCTTCAAATTTAAGTCCGGTACATACCTTACCTAACTTTTCTTCCCGTTGATATCCGCCATTTACTTCAAATAATTGGACTAAATCACTATACCTTTTCATAGCTCTTTCTAGGGCATTATTTTCTATATCTTTCATTTGATCTTCTAACTCACGCATTTGATTTTCTATTTGAACAATTTCATCAAAAGCCATATTTAAAACATCAATTACTTTTAAGCCTTTAGGATAAACTGGCGTTTGTTCCAAATATGCAGTAGTGAGACCTTTAGGTACGAAATTAATTAATCCTTCATCATAACCATAACTTGAGGTTTGAGGATAACCTGGGTAATAATTCATCGGCACAATTCCTGCTATTATTTTAAGAATGGTACTTTTACCACTCCCATTGATTCCAATAATTCCGATTTTATCCCCCTCATAAGCTTCAAATGTTATATTTTTAAGCACTAAAGTTGCATCCATATATTTTTTAAGACCATTTATTTTTAATTCGAACATAAAATTTCCTTCTTTCATCCATAAATTTCGTTATGCATAAATGGACAAGGTAAAAAAGTGAACTTTGATACGATTTAATTATTTAGTTAAGACTCATTATTTTTAAGTTTGTTAAGATTTATGGAACCAAATAAAAAAGACCATAAGAAGAAAGTATCTTCTCACAGTCTAATAAACTTGGTGATTTATCATTTATCTAGAGCTATATAATCAAGGCCCCATCAGCTAAAACAAAGATCTGATGGAATACTAAAAAAATATCTCGTACTCAATAAATAATCATCTCGTTATCAGTAAAGTAAGTTACCTTCTAATTTGCCTTAATTCCATAAGAGCATAACAAATAGGCCTATACATTAGGCAATTTTCAACTCATTTGGAAAACATATTAATTTAAATTAAATTAATATCAGCAATTAGTTGGCATCATAAACTTACTTTCCTCCTTCGAAATTTTCTATATTATCCCATTTTTCCGATTTTTTGTAAATGGTTACATTAAATTTATTAATCTTTATTTTTATTTATCCAACACATTTATTTAATCTTGCCATCTATTTATAATTTTACTTCCAAACCATATTTTATACATCTAATAGCTTACATAATTAAACAATGCCTGTACTGAAGCAGTTATTTTTATTTGTCCATCTTGAATTGGTGTTGTTGGACCGCTGAATGCTGCTGCAGTCATTGTTAACGAAGACATTGGACGAACAATTTGGATACTTTCTTCAGCCAACCAGATTGGTATGTTATTAATCGATAAACCTAGTGATTTTGCGATGTTTTCTGCATTCAATTTTGCATTTAAAGTAGCCTTTTGTAGTGCTTCTCCGTAATACGGATCGGGATTTGATACTTCAAAAGTAAGATTCCGTACTTCATTTGCCCCATTTTCAACTGCAACGTCAATCACTTTCCCTACATTTGCAAGATCCTTTACGATTACTTTAAAAATATGACTCACACGATATCCCTTAAAAATTTGCTGTGAATCTTGGTAATCAACAATTCGATCGATTGTATATGAATTCGTTTCAATTTCGTCTTGTTTAATTCCTATAGCTTTTAATGCTTCAATAATTTTATTCGAAATGATTGCATTCTCTGTCTGAGCTGTTTGAACTTTCATATCTTCTACTACTGATCCTAATAATACAAACGACTGGTCGGGCTTCACAAATACTTCTCCTTTTCCTGTGGCTTTGATCGTATAATTACTATTCACATTGCGTGATTGGAAAGCACTATGATATTGAGGGCTTGAATAATCATATCGCATACTTGTTAAGTTATAATTATTTAATGGATAAATCTTCCTCACATCCTTTTAAGACCAAAAATATTGTATTTGTGCCCATTTATTGTATGTTTTAAGACCTATTTCTGTGAATAATGAATCAAGAAAATATTCAGTTTATGTACTCTTTTCGATGGGACAAAAAAAGCCTGTATACTTAGGGAAACTCCCTTTCGTCTACAAGCTTTAACAATTTATTTTTCAGTCGAAAATATATGGATTACCACTGATGTTTTTTCTCATTACATCAGTTATTTTATGTTTTTCTTCATCCAGATCATCACTAGTTTGATTTTTTGCTTTTCCTGTTTCTAATGGTACTTCATATACCGGTACACTACCATCGTAATATGTAGAATTATTTTCCATGTTAATTCCCCTTTTCAAATAATAGATTAGAAGTTAGTAAGACTTAATTATGTATTCTGCTTAAATCTATCCACATTTTAATTAAACAAGATAATACCTTTAATTACTATTGGGGGAATTTAACTATTTTTATCTTGAAAAGAATTCTAAAACAACCAAATTTTGGTTGATTTTAGGTGGGAAGTCCAATAAATTCAATAAAACTTTATTGGGGGAATTTTATAAAAAACACAAAAAAGTGTTATTAAAATAACAATTAATCTTAGTAACATTTTAAAATATTACTAAGATTATTCATAATGCCCTTTAAAAAAAGAATGGATTCCTCCATTCTTCTTTTGAATATTCGTTATTAGAAACTAAAAACTGGTTTAAAATCACCTTTATAAGGTTCATGCTCAACAAATACAGTTATATCCTTACCATCTTTGTCTTTACCTGTTCTTTTATAAGTAAATTTATTATTATTAAGCTCAGTCAGTTCAAGGACAGCACCATACTTATTTGTTCCGATTGATACATGTGCTCTAATTTTATTTTCGTGGGCAATATCGAAATATCCATAGTCACCACGACTTTGACCTGTTTGAAGATTGAAAAACTCATATTTATTAGTGATTCCATCAAATTTTGCAAGACTAATAAAATTCGTGTTATATTTCGTTACGTCATTCCCTTGTTCATCCAGTACTTTTGTACCATTCCAAAGTGTTTTACCTAAAATTTTATCACCATCAACGTTTTTTACAATTTCGCCTGTTTTAGAATCTAATTTTTTATCAGGATCTGTAAAAGAAAGCTCTTTTGCTTTATAAGGAACATGTTCTACAAACACTTCTACATCGTTACCTTTTGCATCTTTTCCCATTCTTTTATAAGTAAATACGTTTTTATTTATTTTTGTCATATCGACTACAGCTTGATAATTCATTGATTCAGAAATTAAAATTCGTTTTTTACCATCATTTGTAATGAAAAATGTTCCTTTATCCCCACGACTTTGACCTGTTTTTGCATCAAAAAATTCGTATCTACCCGATTTTTCATCATATTTAGCAAGACCAATAAAATTAGCATTTTCTTTTGTTAAGTCATGATGATTTTTATCATACACTCTTGTACCTTGCCAATTAGTACTACTTAAAATTTTAGCCATTTCCTGCCCTTTTGTTAACTTGTTCTTAACTTTTTTTGGAGCTTTGTATACTCTTTCTTGCTTTTGTTTACCATGCTCTACTTGTGCGTTAGCAACAGTATTATAACCTGTTACGACTAGAGATACTCCGAGTAAAATTGATGAAATTGTTTTTGTTTTTTTAATCATTTTAAATGTCTCCTCAAATTTTTTATTCGTTATTTATATAATCTCCAATTATTCATACAATTGGTCATGAACTTTAATTATCTAGCACCTGCTTTTAGCAAAATCGCTTCAATCTCTTTAAAACCTCGCTCACGTGCATGCTGTAAAGGGCTAACATTTTCACGATCAGACAAATTAACATCTGCTCCATTATCAATAAGCAATTGGACTGTTTGTTGTTGTTTTTCATTTCCATCGTTTAAAAATATTGCTTCTAAAAGGGCCGTCCATCCTAAATTATTAATATGATTAACATCAATCTTTGTATTAGTAAGAAGTTCATTCACAACATCTACATATCCATGTTCTGAAGCGGGAATCAATGCTGTTCCTCCATACCTGTTCGTAATTGTTGGATCAGCACCAGCTTTTATTGTAAGTTTTAGAATATCAATAAAGCCCTCAGCACCAGCATATAAAAAGGGATTGTTTTTCATATGATCTCGAATATTGACATCCGCACCAGCTTCAATCAGTACTTTTGCAGTTTTGACATCGTTATGATAAGTTGCAATCATCGTGGCAGTTTGTCCATTAGAATTCTGTGCATTAATATTCGCACCATTCTCAATTAACTTCTTTACGAGAGTAGTGTCTCCTTGTTTAACTGCTTGAAATAACTGTTCGTTCACTTTTTCTTCCCCCTTAGCAAATGAGGAACATCCATTTAGCAAAAGTATGCAGCTGATTATTACTGCAAGTAACTTCCACATAAAGTAAAACGTCCTCCTTTTCCATTTCAAATCAACATGAAAATATCATTTTATTCCTGGGAAATTTTCCTCCAATCTTTTTCATTAGTTAGACCCTAGTTCGTCTGAAATCTATGTTAATCCTTAAATGAAAACTCCTTCTAAACAAATTATTAAAAAAGTATAAAATTTTTAATAATATTTCTTTATAGATTCGTCCTATAAAGTATTTTTAAACTAAAAAATGACTGCCAAAAAGACAGTCACAATCGTAAAAATTAGCAAAATAATCGTTTGTTTTTTCATATATCAATGAGTTCAAAAATGGAATATTTTACCATAAATGATTCATATATTTAGTCTAGCTGAACCTAACATTAAATGTTTCTTTAATTGAAGTTTCTTACCTTGACTATAAGGACTGTAAAAAAATTTCATAACTTAGTGGAAATGTTTTTGAGAGAAGTTAGTTTTTGAGAGAAGTTAGTTTTTAAAAGGAGGAACATACTTTTATGTGGACTATTTCTGCATCTGCACGCACAAGTGCCACTGCCTCAAGTGTTTGGTCAATCTATTGCGATTTCGCCAATTGGCCTCGTTGGGATTATGGACTCGTTCAGTACCAGCCGGATGGCCCTTTCGTTACAGGCACTTCCGGAAAATTGCAACCTGTGGGAGGGCCAGAACTCCCTTTTATGCTCATTCTAGTCAAGGAGGGACATAGCTTTGTTGATCGAACACCTATTGGACCAAATCATGCAATTATCGGTCGCCATGAGTTAATCCCACTTCCAAATGGCACCCAGATCACACACACCATCGAAATCGAAGGTCCAGATTCTGATCGACTCGCTCAAGAGATGGCGTTTAATCAAGTGGAACTATTCGAAACAGTATCAAACTTAGCTCGATATGCTGAGGAGAATTAGCACAACCGAACCTAATTCATAGAAATGTTTTTTCGCGTGAGCGGACTTTGGTAGAATAAAATTTTATATTTATCTTTTAAAAAAGCTGATTTTCCTTATGTTTAGGAATATCAGCTTTAAATTTTTAGGTTTTATATATGTGTGAAAACTATAACTCTTTTCTTTTTTTCGTTGCTAAACTATGCAATAATTCAAAAAAACCGTCACAATTGGACGGTTTTAAACGCTATTTATACATTAAATCGATATCCCGCTCCCCAAACTGTTTCCAAGAACTTAGGATTTGTAGGGTCTCTTTCTATTTTTTCACGTAATCTACTAATATGGACAGTTACAGTTGAAACGTCTGCAGCTGATTCGAGACCCCAAACCTTTTCATAGATCTGTTCTTTACTTAATACTTGGTTTGGATTCATAACAAAAAACACTATCAAATCAAATTCTTTTGTGGTAAATGGTACTTCTTTGTCGTTAATAAATACTTTACGAGCTGAACGATCGATTGATATTCCATGTACGAAGATTATTTTTGAAACGGTATTGTTCCCTGCTAGTCTTTCATATCGAGATAAATGTGCCTTTACTCTTGCAACTAGTTCACTTGGACTAAATGGTTTTGTAATGTAATCGTCCGCACCTAAACCAAGGCCTCTAATTTTATCAATATCCTCTTTTTTAGCAGATACAAATAAAATAGGAATGTTTTTGACTGCACGTAGTTCTTTACAAATTTCAAAACCATTTTTTCCTGGCAGCATGATATCCAAAATGATTAAATCATAATTGCCTTTTAGTGCATGTTGAAGTCCTTCATCGCCATTATGTTGAATATCAACACGAAAATCATTTATTTCTAAATAATCTCTTTGTAATTCTGCTATGCTTATATCATCTTCAATCAGTAATATTTCTTTCAATTTTTTCACCTTTCTTTAAGGAAAAGAATATACTTGTCCCTTTACCAATCTCACTAGATGCCCAGATTTTCCCACCGTGTTCTTCAATAATTTGCTTTGCGATTGCAAGTCCTAACCCGCTACCGCCAGTTTGAGAATTTCTAGATTGTTCTGCACGGTAAAAACGTTCAAAAATGAAAGGGAGTGCTTCAGGATCGATACCTTGCCCATTATCTGTTACTTGTACAATTAATTCATTTAATCGCTCATGTAATGAAAACGAAATTTTCTTTTCTTCTTTGTTCATATATTTCACACAATTGCTGACTAAGTTTGACAAAACTCTTTTTAATTTTTCTCGATCAGCATTCACATTGATTGATTGATTCAATAGATTTACCTCTATATTTATGCCTTGTTGAAGTAAATCCAAATAAATTTCTTCGACGTAAGACTCAATATACTTATTAATATCGACTGTTTCAAAATGAAATGGTTCTTTTTTTAAATCAAGCTTGGAGAATAAGAAGAGTTCATCAATTAATAAATCCATGTCCTTTGCTTTAGAATAAACGGTCGATAAATATTTTTCCATTTTTTCAGGTGTATTTGCTACACCATCTTTTATCCCTTCCACATATCCAATGATTGAAGTAATCGGTGTTTTTAGATCATGTGAAATATTAGACAAAAGCTCTTTACGATTTTCTTCATATTGAATCTGGAGAATTACCGATTCTTTTAATATTATTCTCATTTCCTCAAATGCCTTATTTAATTCACCAATTTCATCCTTTGAATTCGTATCAATCTCGAAATTCAAATCACCAATTTTTATTTTTTCCGCACCTTTTTTAAGTTTAGAAATTGGCTTACTGATGCTACGTGAAACTAAATAATTTAGCATACCAATAATCACGATAAATAAAAAAAGCAATAATCCCAGCAAGATTGGAAACAGATTACGAATAACCTCAGTATATGAGCTTGCTTTCTTTAAGACAAAAATACTACCTTGGCTTTGATCTGGAAAATAAAAATCAAATTTCACATACGTAAAAAACAAATCATTTATTTTAATCGTATCTCGAGTATTAATATTCGTCGCCTCAAACCCAGGAAGAGCATGTATCAATGCTTTTTTATTAAGCGACGGTGAAGCGTACTCAACATTTTTTCCTTTTCTAACTACAATACCGATATTTTTTTGCTCAATCCTTTTAATCTCCTGCTTATTTAGTAATAGATTTGGATTATGTTTAGCAAGTAGCTTCAGATCAAGAAACACACTTTCTTCGACGGTAGTCAAAGGTTTTTGAACATAAGTTTTTTTGTAAAGATTTTCAACTGACTTTACATCTCCTGTTATAGCAAAAATAATTAAAAAACCCGCTGCCAATAGTAATGTGATTGAAAAAAGAATCACCCCAATATATGACAACAGAAACCTCATTTTAATTGACATTTCTTTCACTCACTCAGTTTTTAGATTTTAATCAAATCATTTTTTATTGTTAGCATGTAATCTCCTTTCGTAAACTACACATTCAAAAATAAATGACCATTTTCTATTGAAATTAAGTGAACTATATCATATAAATCTTAAAAAAGTATAAAATTTGTGTGAAATAAGTCTAAACAACAATATTCTTCATGCCTTCTTACTTACTAATAATCTCCTAAAAATCTAACAAATTTCTCATCCGCTAAAAATCCTAAAAAAATACCACCAGCATTGCGCTGGTCGCCATAATTAACTTAACCCAATGGTTTAATATAATCGTCAAGCGTTTTCCCTTTATATTTTGTAACTGGTTTGATTTTTCCAGATACGTCAGGGTTTTGCATTAGATAGTTTCTCTTAACATAATCAAGATCTTCAACTTTTCCGTCGAAATTGATATCTGCATTTCAAACATTTGTATTTAGTTTGCTAGTGATGTAGATTGCATCAAGTATATCTACAACGTTATCATTGTTAACATCTCCAGCTTTCATTGTAGCATAGTAAAAATATTTTAATTTTCCAGCAACCATTTTATCGCATGAATCTACCATTTCATCAACCTTTACATGTCTTTCGAAATGACCAGGTATTTTGATAACGATTTCATAAGATTGATCTAGTATGGGAGATTAGGTACTGAGAATCTAGCAGCACTGTTAATGGTTGCATCATAACGGTTTCCATCTTTGCCACCGATGACTGACTATTTTTACTAATTTATTAAGCATGTTCTTAATATTTGTCTATGCTTAAATTATATTCTAATTGACATTTTTTATGGAAATAAACACTAAAAAATAATCAAAAAAGATGATTTTTATTGTTTTTTGTAAGATATTTTTCATTAAAAATTGTGGGATTTGTAGGAATTCATTTTAAAATTTCAAGAATTATATAGTTGAAATATTGTTTTTAATAAAGAAAAAAGCTATACTCCGTTTTGAAGTAGAGCTTCCAATAAAAAAATACACCTCTATTAAAGAGATGCATTGCATGATCATTTATTTATGAAAGAGGATTCGATCATATTTGATTTCCTTACTAAGTGTTTCCCCATCTTTTTCAATAGGAATATAGCAAATTACCATACCACCTATTGTTTTTTCATTTGGAATATCAAAATGAATCATCGTTTTTGCACTTTTCCAAACATCAATTGTTGTTGGTAATGCAACAAGATCATCCTGCCGATCGTAATTTCCTGCTATTAGTCCACTGTTTTCATTCTTTATACCGTCAAACGTACACAGCTCAACTCCAGTATAATCTGTTTTGAAAGTAACATTGTAATAAGTATTTTTTTTATCTTTCCATCTCTCTATTTCAAAATCGTGATTTTTTGTATTCGTTAACAACATTTCATCCATGTGTTCAATAGTTGATTCTTTTTTTGCAACCGATTCATTATTAAGTTTGAATTTATATTCACCAGATGCTTTATAACCATCCATTTCGACAACATAAATACCACCTCTTTGTATATTAAAAGAACCTTGATATTTTGCCTTCTTTTTAATCGATGTTGTGAAAACAATATCTCTCGTTTTTTTATTATAGATCATTAAATCTACATAACCTTTATTGACAACAAATGAATAATCAAGATAGTACACGTCCCCTTTATGTGCACTAAACGAAGTTATTTTATCATAATCATCCAATTCAAACGAGTTGCCATTAGATGATTTCATTGTACAACTCGACATTAATACTAACATTAAACTTGCACACACAATAAACATTTTCATTCTCATTTTCGATCCCCTTTGTTTAATGACTAACTTAATAGTCACATAATTACAAAGAGTTGGAAAGCATAATTATTATAATCTTTTTTACCTCACCGTTTCTTCCACCAAATCGGTTACATGATCATTAATTTCTTTTTCAATTTTTATCTCTTCTTTAATTATCTTTTTTTCATCAAGAGTATCTGCTTCTTTTAACATTTCAGTAAAATTATCAGAGGGTCTAATAAATTTTTTATTAATTTTATTATATTTAAATTTTGATTGATAAACGGCTATAAATTCGTAAAAATCAAATCCTGTATTAAAATAAGAATCGCTAGATAAAAAGGCAACAAATTCATCACCTTTTACAGATGGTCTATGACCGTCTGGTATGATCAAATATGTTTCGTCTAACTCCTTTTTTTGTTAAATTTGGAAATTTATCTTTCATTCCACTTTGTTTTGCAGAAATATATCCACCTTGCTCTAATATTGTTATAATCTTTCCTTCTAAAGATGAATCTCCTTTTAATACATTATTAACTTTAAAGGATAATTTCGTTAATGGATTACCAATACCAGTTGCTTTATCCATGTTTACATAATTCTCAGTAGACAATACTACTCCCTCAACAGCTAATTGAGAGTCTTTCATTAGTTGGTTAACATCATTGTACGTAACTGCAAAAGCAAGTTCTTTATTTACAACTTTTGCATTTTCTGTAAAGTTTTGACCGTTCTCATTAATAAGTTCTTTTTTAGTAGAATTATCAGTCTTAATGACTTTTGCTATTGAAGTAGTAGCTTCTTCTTTATCACTTTGAGTTTGATCATTACATGCAGTTAAAAAGGAAAGCGATAATATAATAAAAAATAGTGATCTCATCTTCTTATACATTTTTAATCCACCTTTATTAATAAAGATAATTTATCCCATTGAATTCATCTTTTCTAGGAAATTGGATTCCAATAGAATAAGCTATGTCTGCTCCAGGATCCATTAACTCCTTTGCAGTATGATTTAGCCCAAATGCATGTCCAATTTCATGACTAATAGTTACTTGTTGATATTGAGGAAATTTTGACAATAAACTTTCGGATAATTCAATTTTTGACCAATACCAATTTTGTACAGACGGATCCACTTTTGTTTGATTTACAAAAAACATAGTTTGTCCTACAATACCTATTCCAATTGATTGGACCTTGTAAATATCAACTGTACTAGCACTTTTATTTGTTGTTTTTCTATATGAAATTGGTGTCGTAATACCAGTGTATTTTGTTGAATAAGTCCACCGGTCAAATGCATTTGCTATTTTAGTAGAAAACGTACTTGCCGATGAGTCTACCCAATAAAATTTTGTACTTTTTCCGTAGTTTCCAATTCCAGAAGACATCTTATGGCCTTTATAAGTGGTATAAGTTTTTGCGTTAATTGGAATCATAAAAACAAACATTATTCCTAACAATAAGGCTTTTTTTATAAATCTTTTCATAAAACCCTCCACAAATAATTTTTTTAAACTCATTTTTGCTGTTGAGATCAATTGAGATGGTAAACAACAAAATGAATTCTATTAAATCTTACCAAAATTTAGCATTTATTTGTTTGTAGTAATGTGTCTATAATAAGAATTTCAGACTATACCAACCTCTTAATTTAGCAGGACTATTTACCAGATTAATTATGTGATAATTATTCCACTCAATTAGAATATACCTATAAAAACAATCTAAATTTAACGGATTCAACAACTTCGAAAACCAGTTTACTAAAGGAATAATTTTTCATAGAGATACTTTAGTGTGATTTAAGAATTAATACCTATAATAAGAAAAGGAGAATTTATCTATTTTTACTATCGAACAAAAATTTAAACAAAGGTTAGTAAAAGATTTATTAGCATTGTTTTATAATAAAAATCTACAAAATAGCAAAAAAAAAAGACCATTCAAATGATTGGTCTCTAAAATTATTTAAGATTTCTTTTTAAAATTTTCCCAGTACTATTTTTAGGTAGTTCTTTTACAAAATAAATTTCCTTTGGAACTTTATAATAAACAAGTGCTTTTTTGCAAAAATCAATGATTTCACTTTCTAAAAGTGAGTCATTTGAAACGACTAAATAAGCACATACACTCTCACCTATTAATTGATTCGATTTTCCGACAACTGCTGCTTCAATAATATTAGGATGCTGATAAAGGCGCTCTTCTATTTCTCTAGGGTAAACATTATATCCGTTCGTTATAATAACATCTTTTTTTCGATCTAATAAAAATAAATACCCATCTTCATCCTTTTTACCGAGATCACCTGTTTTAAACCAACCGTTTAAAAATGCTTTTTCAGTTTCTTCTATATTATTTAAATAACCACTCATTACATTTGGACCAATCGCAACAACTTCTCCTACTTCACCAACTGGAACTTCTTCACCATATTCATTTACTATTTTTGTCTCAACACTAGGTAGATCTAGACCAACCGATCCCGGTTTACAAATACCACGATATGGATTAAAAGTAAGTACTGGAGCTGTTTCAGATAATCCATAGCCTTCCACAATTGACACACTGTATTTTTCTTGAATCGACTGTAATAATTCGATTGGTATAGATGCCCCACCAGAAATACATGCTCTCAAACTACTAAAATCGTTTGCTGTCGCGCTTTTTAATTGATATAAATAATTATAAATCGTCGGGACTGCTGCAATTAAAGTAGCTTTTTCTTTTTTTATTACGTCAACTAATTCAGCTGGATTAAATTTAGGAATGATGATCGTTGATGCTCCATTTAACAAAATCATATTTACACATAATGTTAAGCAAAATGAATGAAACATAGGAAGGACGGCAATCATTTGATCATTTTCGCTTAATTCGATTAACTTAGAAAAATCATTTGCATTTTCAATTAAATTAAAATGGGACAACATTGCACCTTTAGGATTACCAGTTGTTCCCGATGTATACAGAATGACAGCCGTATCATCCTGTCGGGTTTCAATTTCTTCTAATTGATTTTTTATTTTCACTATCGGTTGTATTTCATCTATTAAAATAATATTTAATAATGTAGGACACTGTTTTTTAACACTTTTAAGTTTTTTTTCCTGTTCACTAGTTGAAATAACAAGTTTTGTAGAAGAGTCATTTAAAATATAGCTAAGTTCACTCTCCGTAAAAGCCGGATTTAAAGGAATTACAATTGCACCAAGTCTTAATATTGCTAAATAAGTTTGAATAAACTCAGGAGAATTTCCTAATAAAATCGCAATTTTATCTCCTTTTTCAATCTTATTTTCGACTAAAATTTGAGCCAGGTATTCACAAGATGAAATGAGTTCTTCATAATTTGTTTTATTTCCATTGTATTTATATGCTATGTTTTTCCTTTTATTTTCCGCTACTTCTTTGATGATTCCATATATGTTCATTACTTTATCAATCCTTAGTTAATTTCGTTGTTAGTATTTCATACAATTAATTATTCTTGAAAAACACAAAAGTTAGAAAGAGACCTTTCTAACAATCAATTTGACTATTCTATATTCACACTTTAATCTTAATTTTTATTTCAAATTCAATAAAAGTACCGACTTTAGTCCTTATTTTCTATTAGTCTATAATGGTATAATTTTAATACTACATAATCATATCATAATTAGCGAGCAGGTGAAATGAATGGCACAACCAATAATCAACAGTAAAACAAAAAAATCGTTAACAAGAATTGGTGTAGTAATCGCAATAATAGGTACTAAATTAAAGCTAATATTACCGTTATTAAAAGCTGCAAAATTTTTATCTTTCTTAAGCATGATCTTGTATTTATTTGTATACGGATTTACATTTGGATGGTATTTTGCTTTCGCACTCGTTTACTTATTAATTTGTCATGAAGGCGGGCATTTAATTGCTGCGAAACAAAAGGGTCTACCAACTTCACCAGCATTTTTTATTCCTTTTGTCGGGGCAGTTATTTCACTTAAAGAAATGCCAAAAGATGCTGTAACGGAATCTTATGTAGCGTTTGGTGGTCCGTTTTTAGGCTTAATTTCAGTTTTACCAGCAATTCCTCTCTATCATTACACGCATAATGAATTTTTCGGATTAGTAATTGCTTTAGGCTGTATCCTTAATTTGTTTAACTTAATTCCGATTTCTCCTTTAGATGGAGGGAGAATTTTAAGTGTTTTACCTCCAATTTTTTGGTTTATCGGTATTATGATGATGCTAGTATATTTATTTTATCAACCTAACTTTATCGCATTTTATATTATTATTTTAGGTATTACTACATTCATTAAACGAATTCGAGAAGCTTACCAGTTAAAGGTAATTAAAGAAAAAATAAAACTATATGAACATACAATTAAACAATTTCAATTTGGGATTTTTAATGACTATTCTGATCGTACGATTGTAAAACGTTTCTTTATCCCATTTTTTGAAGATAATAAGAAACTAGAATTCGAAATTCATAAGGAACGTCTTGAAATAAACTATCTAATTCGAACTGTTCGAGCACGCCTCCATGAACCAGAATTAGATTGGCGAACTTATATTGATGAAAAGATTCAAGAAATTAAGCATAAAAAGGTGGCACCTTTACTGAAACAACAGGAAACATTAGAAACTTACTATGTTTCTAGTAATCGTAAAAAATGGCAAATTTTTATTGCTTATATCATTTTAGCGAGTAGTTTAGCTTTACTTGGATTTTGGAGTTTTGGTTTAATTGAACATGTTTTAGGTAGATAAGTGAAAAAGAACCTATTTTGAAAATACTATTCAAAATAGGTTCTTTTCTTTTAATCGTTTAATATTATGTCCCTTTTATGTATGCCCCTTGATATTCTTACTGTTTTTATTTACTACGGGGGTGTTGAAGAAAAGTATAGGGCTAAGGAAACCATTAATAATATGCATTTGTTAGAGCTAAATAATAGTTTAGTTTAAAAAAAGGTAGAGGAATTTTGTGGCAAAATATGGAATATCTTTAAAGGAGATAGAACTGAACTGAATTTTATTTTACATACTTTTTTGCGTAAATTTGAGTTTTGTTTATATTACATTTAAAAAAGGCAGGAGGTATACTACAATGTTTGGATATGTAATTTTGGGAATTGTTATTTTAATAATTGCATTTGGCTTCTTTATGGAAAAGAAGTTTGGAACTGGCTCTCCAAATAAAAGCGATAATCAAACATTAAATGAAGAAATAGGGAGAGAATCAACCAATCCTAATAATTCGAATAATATTAATGGACCATACTAAAAAGTTCTTCGCTAAACAGGGGGAAATATGTTAAGGAGCAAACTAATTTCTGATTTAGTAAATAAAATATTGTGCTTAAAAATAGATCATCCAATTCGAGTGGGTATTAGTGGGATCACAGCATCTGGTAAGACAACAATTGCAAATGAAATTGCTGAGGAACTTAAACACAGGAAAAAGAACGTGATTAGAACTAGTATAGATAATTTTCATAACCCGAGAGAGATTCGCTACAAACTCGGGAAGGAATCTGCTTTAGGATATTATGAGTTTGCCCATGATTACGAGTCTTTTAAGCAAAAACTTTTAATTCCTTTAGGACCAAATGGCAACCTACATTATCAAACAACTTCCTTCGACTTGCTTAAAGATGAGTATATTAATGCAGATTTAAAAGTTGCAACCAATGATATGATCTTTATGATAGATGGAACATTTTTATTTAAGAAGGATTTGTGTAACCTGTACGATTTTAAAATATTCGTACATACCGAATTTGATATTGCAAGAAAAAGAGGAGCAATCCGAGAAGAACGAGCATTCGGAAGCCTTGAAAAAGCAGAAGAAATGTTTATTAAAAGGTATCATGCAGCTTCGAAACTCTATTTGGAGCAACACTCACCTCAGCTTAATGCCGATGTAATTATTAATAATAATGATTTAAATAATCCGAGTTTTGTATAAAAAATAATAAATTTTTGTTCTACTAACTCATGCTTCATTCTCAACTAAAGGCTATCTATCTAGACAGCCTTTTTTTATATTTGGCTCCGTTGAATTTAAAGATTGATTTTTGAACTTAAAAAAGATTGTCTAATTTGATACCCTTGAAGAAAATCTTAATCAAGTAAATCATACTTTAATTCAATAATATTCTTCCTTACATGTATAAAATTATTATGTATTTTCTTTAGTTCTGTATGGTCTTGGAGACGGGATTGAAGTTAATCTTTAATTAATTCATCGTATTCTTCTTCGTCTATCTCGATTGGAATCCATTCACCAGAACGAGGATAAAAACCTTTTAAAAATAATAGGTTAAGTGATTTTAATGGGGATTACCTTATCATAATCTGCATATGCTTCTGGGAATAAATCATACTCTAATGTTCTCATATACTTTATCCTTTCTTTTATGGTTTTTACTGTACTACTATTAAACTAATTATAACATTCCTTAAATAACTATCCTGCCGTTTACTTCCATAAAAAAATCGACTAAATAGCCGATCATGTTGTTCATCCAATGTACACGATAGTTTAAGAAGAAATCTTTAAAGTTGGAGATCTACCATTCAATATTTAACTGATTTTCTCCGCCAACTCTAAAATAATTCCCTCTGGACCACGAACGTAGCATAACTTATAACTTTCTTCATATTGCTGTATCTCACTAAAGATTTCCATGTCTTTCTCTTTCAATTTTGCAACAATAGCTTCGATATCTTCAACAGCAAAGCAAATGTGTCGGATACCTAGCGTATTTGCAAAAGGTTTCTGAATATCTGTTTCATCTGACGGCGAATAAAATTTGACTAGTTCTATCCATGTCTGACCATCTGGCATCCCTAATCCTACACATGCCGTTTTAACATCTTTAAGCCCAACTATTTTGTCTAACTGTTCTCCATCCAATTCCCATTCCGCGTGCACTTCAAGTCCTAAATCAAGAAAAAACGCTTTAGCCGCTGAAAGATCATTTACGTTTATACTCACATGATCTATTCTATTGATCTTCATATCTCAACCTCCTATGTTCCTGTTATTTTCAATTTCTGTGTAGTTTAAGGTTTGTTTGATATTCTAATTCCCTTAAAACAGAAAATATCCTTCTTCAACTAATCTGCCATTTGCTTATATAAATAAAGCTACCTATTTAACTATTGCAATGAGTTAGTTGAACAAATTTCTTTCAAGTCAGCATATTCTTACTGAATTAATTTACGATTTTATGTACTATGCAATTTGTTCTATTTTACACTTTTGGCAAAGTGGATATTCAGATAAAAAAGAAGTCATTCTCTGTTTCATTTCGCCAAATGAAATACCGTAATAATATAAAGCTGTATTTTCAGAACCTTCCCAATAGCTATAAAATCGTCCACAACCATCAAGCACTTCATCAATTTTTTCGATCACATAGTTTATATCACAGTTCTGATACACTTCTTCAGACAATTCTGTACCATTTAAATAAAGTGCAAGTCCTTCAAGAGTTCCAACAGATTGTTCGAGCCCATCGCCTCTCAGAAAGGACCCCTTTGGTACACCAATTCTATCAATAATTTGTAATAGTTTATCAACGTTTTCCATTTTGTTATCTTTAAGTAATATTTCTATATCACAAAACTCTATTTCGCCGGTTGCCTGTTGCATCGTTCCGCCACCGTCTATGGTTCCGCATTTACTAGCCTCTAAAGCTTCGTTTATAGGTTCCTCGAATAACTCGCCACGATCAATAGGTAGTACCCGTGCATTAAGTTGTAATGTTAAATGATAATTATTATTTTTTTTAAAAATATCAAACAGTCCCATTTTTACCTCCACATATTTTTTCCGTATTTTTTCGTTAAAGTGATTTAGTTTAAGAAACAACTTTTTTAGTAAAATATAGCCCTAAGCTAATAATATCAATATCTAAGACTATAAAACTCATTTACTTATGGTATAGTTCGCCTCAATATTATTAATGTAACTAAAACAATGCGTTTGTTGAATAAGATTGTCTTTTATTTTTTAAAGTTCACAAATGAACCAATTAAAGCCCCTATTCCTCCAAAAAGTAGTGTTGATGAACCTTTTAAAAATGAGCGTTCAAAAAATGCGATATTTAATAGCCCATTATAAAGAAAAATAAATATGAAGCAGATTACAATAAAATACCACTTTGAAGTAAACCCACGATTCAAACCGTGTTCTTTCATTTTCTTTTTAATCAAATGTTGAGTGTAGAATAAGAAAACAAGAAAAAGAACCAATAAAACTAACACAATGCTAATCGAAATTTTCATTTTTATAATTGTATAAAATATCATAAAAACAATTCCAATAATTATTAATTCAATCCGTTCATACCTATTCATAATTACTCCTTTTTATTGGTTATTTCAACCTGTTATTTTAACTAAAATGTTGATAAGAAAATTATCTATTATGTGTCAGTAATCGTCAATTGGGTTATTTTTTGTGTACTATGAAAATAATTTCTGTATAAAAGGAAGTCTATGTCGCACTTCCATAGTAGTTACATAAGGATATAAAAAAAACCTATCCAAATTGATAGGTTCAAAATTAAATTATTATTAATTTATTTCAAGTACTTACTTACCACATATCCTAAATTCCCATCAACATTCACATAATTCCATCCAGTAAATTTCTGAAGTACAATGACCTGCTTGTTTTTACTAATAACTTTTATTGAACGAGACGATGTACTTTTCGTTAATTTTAATGGAATTGCAGCAGTAGTAGTTTTTTTCTGATTAATACCGTTTGTAATCTTTACCTCTGACTTCTTCACATAATATACATTTGCTCCGTTGGCAATCTTTACATAAGTTTTATCTTCACGAATTACAATAAAACGCATATTTTTAGGTGCTCTTTTTTCATACTTCTTCAAATACTTGTCACTATAAAGGGCTGCTCCATTTGTTTTGGTAACGTCTAAAAACTTAGGTGATATTAAACGGTAGTTATTTTCAATATAGTTAAAAGATCCATATACTGTATTTGATTTCACTTGAGTATAAACTGGATCATTAACAAATCCGCTTAATGCAATCTCATATTTTACAATTTCTTTCTCACCGATTGGGGTGATAGTATTTGTTTCTGGATTTTTTATTGGAAACTTCACAACCTGAGTCGTTGTTTTAGTTGGTATCTTATTAAATGTAAAATCTGTATATCCTTTGTTACTTCTTAGATAGCCCCAACTTGTACCTGCCGGAATATCAAGTGTAATTGAAAATCCACCTTCTACTTGCTGTACAGATTTTATTTTAGGACTTGTAAAAAAAATAGGACTGCTTTGTTTGATTTCAAAAAATGCTCCAGGAAGATTTAAATCTGGACCCCCATGCCAATTTGGTGTGCTTGAGAAATCACGATTTCCATAAGTGTCGTATGACATTATATTTAATGTTTCTGGTCCTTTTGTAAGGTTATAAAAATTCTGGAGGTATGTATAAGTTCCGTCTGGATTAAACTCATCTTTTGTAATTACCTTCAAAAGATTTGGTATTGTCTTTATTCCACCACTATAGATCTCCATTTTTTCAAAATCAGGGTCACTTGGACGCTTGACTGTTAAGTAAGCATAATCCCCCTTTTCATTAACTTTAATGAGTTCAGCGTGTCCGGGAGGCGTATAATCAATAATAAAATTTTTACTTACTTCTTCGCAATTATCATTTCTTACAACTAAAGTATACAATCCATCTTCATTAATTAAATCATTTGTGAAAACTTGCTTAGCTACACCATCTTTATATAATAAACCGTTTCCATTAAAATTTAGTACAGAAGGGTTAACTGTTGATTCCAAAGTTATTGATGGTGGCGTAGTGTCTTTTTCTGTTGAAATGTCAGTATTATAGATTAGACTTCTTCCATCAGCAGTTATTTCATAAATTTTATAGTTATACGTTGTATTAGAAACTAAGCGTCTATCATCCAATCTAAAAGACATTCCATAATCTATTGTACCAATTACTTCATTATCACGTTGTAATTCATAACTTAAACCTTCTTGATTAGGTTTCTCTAACCAATTAAAAGAAATTTCATGTTCAGTTTTTGTAATCTCAATATTATCTGTTGCTGTTGCATAAACTTCTTTTGGAAGATATAAACCAAATAATCCAACCAAAAAACAAACAAGAATGAGGAAGGTTGTCCTCAATTTATTATTTAAACTCAACAAAATAAATCCTCCCTATATTAAAACAAATAGAATACCAAAATATATTTTAATAGAAAGATTCTCTAGGATATAGTGGGAAAAAATGGAACACTTTTTGCACAAAAAAACTGATTTCTAATTATTTTAATAGAAATCAGCTTTTTCATATTTATAGATACATAACTTTATCTTTCTCTTTTTTTACTCTTATAATTATCTTTGCTGTTAACTGCTCTGGTTGTTCGTACGCGAACTGAATTTCAGTAAAAAGTTCGTTTATAATCTCCTCAACATTCCCTAATGTTAGTTTTTTTTGAAAGAAACTCCACTTTAATCTGACCTTTCAAATTTCATTCCTCTCAAAATAATTTAGAAATTACTTATAAAGAAAAGAGAATCAATTGCTCTTCATGAACTACAACTAATGCACTGCGATAGTTGAATAGTTTAGTCATATTTTTGTTATAAATCAGTGGTTATTTTTAGATGGTTTTTCCTATTATAGATTAATTGAATGAGTTTAATTGGTACATAACCTAATAACCCTCTAAGAGTATTTAAAATTAAATCATCAATGTCAAAACTTCCTAAGTCAAATAATAGCTGAATTAATTCGTAAGTTAAACTTAAACTAAAAGTTGTAATTAAGATAACATTAAAATTTTTAAACCTTTTCAATAATATTGGAAGGATGAAACCAAAAGGTACAAAACCTATAATGTTTCCAACTATGTTTGTAATCCTAATATTTAGATTTATGTCAGCTAAAAATAAATAATAAATAATAGTTTTTAAAGGAATAAAATTATGTCCATGCCAACGATCATCATTATTGTTAAAATTAAAATGACTGATTATTTCTGATGGAGAAACATATTTAAATAGTATTTGATTTGTAAGGACGACAAGATATAGACAAAATGCTAAGGTTAAGACAATTTTCATAAATAATTTCATAGATTTCTACGACTCCTAATAATTATTAACCACTCACCAAATATAACATAATTTACCAATTTTATTATATTCCTTATTCAACTAATCTACCATTTTTTGCATAAAAAAAGAGCCGATCACAGCTCCAAATTGTTATTGAACTAACGTATGCGTGGGGTTGATTACAAAATTATTCTATAATTTGTGTTTTCTTAGCTTTCATAACTCTAAAAAAGAAAAGTATATGAAAATATAGATAGACAAAGATGCCTAAACCTGGAGCAAAAATCACTGGAAATGAGTACAAGATTAATTGTATCAAATAGTCATATATTTGCTTTTTAGGAGGAGTTCTTTTTATTATGTAATCTATTATTAGAGTTACAGGTATCCCAATAACCACGTATACAATAAAGAACATTAATGAAATAAACAAATAACCCATACCATTTGCATATGCTAAGTTTTGTTCACTTCGAAATTCTGGAAAAATTAATATATGAACAATATCAATTAGAAAGATAGAAACAATAATTGCTAGAAATATCTTTTTCATAAATACACCCTTTCTTAGGACTTATTATAATGGATTCCTAAAAGATAGAGTCAATTTTTGAAAATTGATTAAATAATACCGCTTACCTTATTGAACTAAACTGCAATTTAAGACAATAAAAAAATCGACTATTTAGCCGATTTTTTATTCAACATACGCTAGTATTAGTTAAATAATTTCTTATTATTTTTACTTTTTACTACATTGTCCCATATGGTATAGACCGCACTTTGTGCAAATAGCAAGAAAAGCCTACATTAAAATTAAGTGTTAAATAGATTTGTGCAAGAAATTCAAAACGATCAATTTTCTTTTTGATGACCTCTTTTTACAGCCTCTTCTGATAGTGCAGTAAAAATTTGAAAGGTAATACCGAATTTGTCGGTTACAATGGCGTAGGCAGGACTAAAATGAACTTGTTTCAGTGGCATCACCACTTGACCTTCTTGTTTTAACATTTCGTAAAACTTATTTGTTTTCTCTATTTCATTAGTAGTAATACAGATGTTAACATTGTTCCCGTTTCGATATTGTATACCTGGAAACATATCTGCAATCATGATATTGGTCTCGCCGATTTTTATAATTGCGTGTGCTACTAAATCCTTCAATTTTTCTGGTAGAGGGGATTTAGGATCTTCTGGTGCATCCCCGAATGTTTGGCAAAATAAAAGATTTGCATCGAGTGATTCCTTGTAAAATTCAATAGCTTCCTTTGCATTTCCATCCATCATCAAAAATGAATTCAATTGTACTGTCAAAGTAATACAACTCCTTTAAATTTCAGTGTAATGTTAAATCATTGGTCAGGTTAGTAATCCAATATATCAACGTGATTGTATTGTTTCCTACATCAATATTGATTACACTTACTAGTGTAGTGCCTAAAGGTGACAAATCTAGGCACCATTAAGAGGTGTTTTTATGAAAAAATCAGAACGAATTAATCAAATACTTCGCTTCATCAATCAAAAACAGCATTTTACACTTAAAGATTTAATGCAGGAATTTCAGATTTCAAAAAGGACAGCACTTAGAGATGTGGCTTCATTAGAAGAAATTGGCGCTCCAATCTATGCAGAATACGGTCGTTATGGGGGATATCGTTTACTTAATCAAATGAAGCTTCCACCTATCTATTTTAATAATCAAGAAATCCTAGCGCTTTACTTTGCAATGCAGGCACTTCGAAGCTTTTCAAATTTACCTTTTCAAGTATCCTATCGTACAATTCATGAAAAATTCATTAACGAACTGTCGGAATCTCAAAAACAAGATATAGAGAGGATGCAAAATCGCGTATCCTTTCAACATACTGTACAAAACAAAGAAAGCATACATTTAGAAATATTATTAATGGCAGCTGTTCAAAATATCGTACTAAAAATAACCTATCAAAACAACCTTCGTACTATTCACCCTATTGCAATATACGTAATGAAGGGATATTGGTATTGTCAAGCATATGATATGGATAAAACGGCTTACCGTGTTTTTCGCTGTGATCGTATTTCTTCAGCTGAAATAACAACCATTCAACCTTTGGAAGAATTAAAAGAAATAACTAAGCAAAATTCGCATTCACTTTGGAATCCATCAGAAAAAGCAATAAAGTTTAAATGGTTGATAAACCAAGCAGGAATAGAATTATTTCAACAGGAACATTATCCATCTATGGAATTAATCTACGAGTTTGAAAATTCATATATTATTGGTACATATGAGCCAAATGAACTTGGTTTTATCATTAAATATCTCGCCAGATTAGGGCCAACAGTAAAAATCATAGAGCCCACTAATTTAAAGGAAGCTTTACGAAAATATTATAGAGATATTATAGAAAATATATAATCAATGGGTTCTATCAAATTTTTGATAGGCTAAAGGAATACAAAAATTGAAAAAGAACTGGTTTTGAGTGAATTTCTTCGATAATGTGTAAGTAATTAATGCATTCCTTCATATTATGTGGTTTTATAAATAAAGTAGTCGAGACAAAACGAAGCATGAGAGGGGCTTAGGGGTAAATTGACATGATTCTAATTTTGCGAAAATATATCATTTCGTTTTTTTATGGAACTAAACTACCATTAAGCTCAAAAAAAACAATTGACTATTCAGCCGATTGTTTTTTTCAACCATTGAGTTAGTTGCTTAAGATTATATTATTTTGTTCTTAAATGTATCTTGTCATCAACATGGACCAGCGTACCGTCAGTACTTATTAGTTCAATATAAACTTGATTACTATCTCTCAATTTCTTTCGATAATCAAATAACTTAAAACTAAATGGAATCGTTATTACTTCATTATTTGATTTTGTATTTTCAGGAAATAAATCAGCTATTTTAATAGGAAATTCTGAATCATCACCAACGTCATTACCACTTATTGCTAGAATTAAGCCCTGATCAAGCGAAGTGTATTTTGCAATGCTAATTTTTCCTTCGATATTTTCATCCCAATTGTATTTCTTTTTAGTTAAAATAATATTTCTAGGATACGAAGCTAAGTACTGTTGGATAAACTGTTTTTGCAATTTTTGACTAATATAAAATGTAGATTGTTTACCGTCATACGGGCTCGTATCGTGTTCAAATGTCCAACCATATTCCATAAAAGTTAGCTTTACTTTGTATGTATTCGGTTTTCTTTCATTGTAAATTTCTTTCTTATTTTCTAACAATAAATCTAGCATCCATCCGTAATCTGCACTTTTTAATTCAACTTGATTACCTAAACGTTTGTCATTACTATTCACTCGTATTGATTCAATAAAAAAATCAGGATCATTTTCTTTAACATACTTTAGGTTTAGCTTTTTAATAGAAATTTGATCCCTCTCGTTATCAGGTATATTGCACTTTACCAGTAATAAACAGGATAAAAGTAATAAAGTAATTAATATGATAATCTTCTTGAAATGTGATGTCTTTTTCAATAAACATATACCTCAATTCATTTAAATAACTACTTTTAGTATAACATTCTTAAGCAACTAAACTGCCATTCACTTGAACAAGAAAAATTTAATTTTAGTAGAAAAAATGCGAAATTCCCCCAAATTACAAATACCCGTTTAATAGGTATAATTTACTTAAAGCATATTAAAATGGCGTGGGTACAATAAATATCTATAATTTTCTTCAACTATTTTTTCTTTTTATTGGAGTGAATTTATTCCATCATTTATTTGATAGACAATATGAAAAAGAAGGTACTATTTAAAAAGATACTTTTACTATTACTAGACATAGTCTAATTGCTGCAATTATTGGTTTTATAGTCATTTTCATTTTTAAAATTGTTAAAAGTTATTTTATACTAGCTTAAATTATTATTGAACTATCTCCAAATTTGATTTTTCGAATTTTCTAGTTAGACATTTTAATTTAGAAGAATTGTTTAAATGGCTGAAAAAATGATGAAGATAATGTTGAGAATTAAAAGAAAGAAATAACAACATTAGGGGGAAAAGAAATGGAAATAATGTTAAAACTCGGTTATTTTTCGCTTGGTACACTTCCGATCATTTATGAATTAGTTGAAGAACTTAAGAAAAGAAAAACTGAAACAAAAAGCAGTAAGAAAACCACTTTGATTAGAAGTTTATTATTCTCAGTGGGTATGATCATAATTTTGTATTATTTTTACGATGCCTTTTTCAATGTTTAAAAGTTTGTTAAGTTGATATTATAAACTTAACAATATTTCAAGGCGGAATAAAATAAAAAACGAAACCAACTTTCTAACATATTACAAGGTCAACCAGCTAGATTTCTGGTTGACCATTTTTAATGATTTATTTTTCATTTGTAGGAAACCATAAATTTATCTTCCAAATCATAAAGAGTTATTCCTGTTATTTTTTCGAAACTTTCCTCAAATTTCCCTGTTGAGTTTGTTGAATAAATTATTTCTTTTAAAACTCCTTCTTCATAGTTATCCACAAGGTATTTTATCGCGAAGTAACTTTCCATATATACATTTGTATCCTCTTGAAATCTTGCGGTTTGCCACTGCTTCCCATCATTTAATTGATCAAAAGGTACTACTTTGAAATTTGTAGGCTCTACTATTGTTTTATCATTTCCAATATATTCAGATATACCTTCGTTAAACCATAATGGATAAGCTGAAGCACCACCTTTTGTACTTGCTACCATTTGACTAAATATATAATGGGTGTACTCATGTAAAATAGATTTTTGAAAGAAATATAGTGATGTTTCCTTTTTTTCTAAAATCGATTCTTTATCTTCGTACTTTATTGCTATTAGTTTATCAAAATCCGAATAAAACCCAGACACATCAATAAGACCACTTAACTCCTGCATCTCTTTCTTATCTTTAAATACGATTAGATCAACAGGCTTTACTTTTACTGTTCCAAAGACCTTTTTATTTTTATTAATCGCCCAATCTAACGTTTCCTTCGTAATTGGAATAAGTTCTGAAAAATCATTTGGATAGTAAATAGTAACATTATGAAATTTATCTTTTAATCTAGTTTCTTTTAGGTCTCTTTCGGCTTTCCCCTCAAAATTCGCAGTCAGAATCATTTTAATTGATTGGAGATAAGGTAATTTTTCGTTAGTTTTGTTCTCTAAAGCTTTGTGAAAATATACTCCCACACCAATGACAAATAAAAATAAAACAAGTATTATGGCAGATAAAGTGATACCGAAAATCTTAATAAATCTTTTCATTTTGCTAAACCTCGCTAGTTTCAGGGATAAAAGAATTAATAAATGTAAGAATATTCCCACTTTATCATTAAATTTAAATAACTTGCACTAGATTCTCATTAATTAAAACAAATTGCCTAGCTCTTTCTTATGCAACTATTGCCATTTTGTTCCATAAGAAATTCAACTATCTTCTCTAACAAAACCTTATATTTAGATAAAACAACCAAAAAAATTTTACTGATAATATTTTTTATGTAAATCTTTAAAAACATTTATCGCTTTAAAAAAGTATTCATTATAAGTTCCTTCATCTTCTAAACTCCAACATGTTGATAATACAGCATGCGAATAACCCCACAGTAGTACTCTTTCTTTATTTAGATTCAATTCTATTACTAGTTGATCAATTCGATTTTCTAGAGTTGTAGAAATATCTTTCCCCTCTAATTTGTTCAAAAGAAACTGGATGATGTCATATTCTCTTTCACCTATTAATCCTTTTGGATCAATAACTTTCCATGTGTTTTCTCCAGCTTTTAATATATTATAATGATGTAAGTCCCCGTGAAGTAAGTATTTTGTAGTTTGTGTACGATTCATTTCCTTAAAAATAGTAAATGCATCTAATAGCATTTCTTTTGATATAGGGTCTAAGCCATTAGGAAATTTTTCAACAATTCGTCTTAAGCTATTTTCTCTACTTAATATGGAAGGTATTTTAGTAGATTTAGGTGCAGCTATCCATAAGTTTTTCATCACTGTGACAGCTATGTGCATTGCCTCTTCTTCATTTTCAATTGTAGCCAGAGTTTCACCAGGCAGTAGTTGTTCTAGAATTAGGATTCCTTCATTAAGATCGTAGTCAATAACTTTAACGAAATCATTCTCTTTAAACTCCTTTAAAGCTTCAACCTCACTATTAAATTCCTCATTAGGGACTGCTAATTTAATAACTGCGTTTTTCTGACCATCTATTAAAATTGGCGCAACAAAATTATATGATAATTCAAATGGAGATAATATTTTCATATTCCATCGAATTTCACATCTTTTACACAAGTCTTCAAAATTCTCGAGCCATAATTCTCCTTTTTCTTTATGGATATCTTTAATGGTTTTTATAAACTGATCTGGAAGAGCTATCATTTAATCACCCTGTTCTATAAAGAATCGTTTTTGATAGATGAACTAACGTATAATTGCGCTTTGGAAAAGTAGAAAAGTTGAGTCCCTCAAAAATTACATAGAGAAACTCATCTCTCATTAAATGAAAGATGGAGTGTATAATCAAATTAGTTGTTCTTTTAATTTGTACTCTTCAATTAATCGATTATTTTGATGTTTACCTTTTGCATATTTAATAATTTGAGCTTTAATATTTGGAAATAAGATGATCTTGTCTAATTCATTGATTGGTACCCATTTTACGCCAGTTTGGTTTGGATCTGGATTTAGTGGCATTGTTGGAATTGAGTCTTCTTTAATATGACAGCGAAACATTAAACTTAATCCATGTATTTTATGACCGGTCATATGAGGTGCATTTTCTGAAACAAATACTAGTTCACCTACCTCAACATCTACACCTGCTTCTTCAAATGCTTCTCTTTTTACAGCTTCAATAATTGTCTCACCAGGTTCGGTACCACCAGCTGGTAAATTATAATGAATTCCGTCCTCATCTGTAAATTGAATTAATAACACTGAATCATTTTCAATAATTAAAGCACATGCTCTTACGCGAATATGATACATAACCTAGCGCTCCTCCCCTAATAAAAGTGATTATTCCATTATCTAAAAAATAAATTCAACTTTCAATCTATTTCTACTAATCAAGTAGAAAGACCTAAATAATAAAAAGGCATCATGGTATAGGTCCATGAATGCCTTCTAGTCAAAAAATACTATTCACTATTTAACTTGGCTATTTAAAAAATAATTAGAAAGTACTTGTTTCATAATTTGGATTGCTTCATCTATTTCCTCGTATGATAAATTGATTGGCGGTAATAGTCTTAATACATTAGGGCCAGCAGTACCAACGATTAAACCATTCTTTAAAAATTGCTCCACTAATTGATCCACAGAAAGATTTAATTCGATACCAACCATTAATCCTTTACCGCGTATTTCTACTATTTGTGGAAACTCTTCTTTTATTTCGGCTAATTTATCAAATAAATACTGTCCTTTATCTTTTACACTATTTAAGAATGGCAAATCATTAATAATATTGATTGTTTCAAATGCAGCAGCCATTGCTAAATAATTTCCACCAAAGGTTGAACCGTGCGCACCTAACGAGAATGTATTTGCTAGTTTGTTCTTACCGAGCATTGCCCCAACTGGAAAACCATTCCCTAAACCTTTTGCTAGCGTAATAATATCTGGATCTAGTGGAGTTTGTTCATAGGCAAACATTGTTCCTGTTCTGCCCACTCCGGTTTGTACTTCATCAACAATGAGTAATAATTCATGTTTTTTACAAAGAGCTTGAACCCCTTCAAAAAAATCATTATTACCAACGATTACACCACCTTCACCTTGGATTACCTCCAAAATAATTGCTCCAGTATTTTCATTAATTTCATTTTGTAAAGCATTTAAATCATTATAAGGTACATATGTAAAACCACTTAACATTTCGCCGTATCCTTCATGAATTTTAGACTGACCTGTCGCAGCCATTGATCCAAACGTACGGCCATGAAAGCTTTGTTTAAAACTAATAATTTGAGATTTACCTGAATGTTTTCTTGCTAATTTTATAGCTGCTTCATTCGCTTCTGTACCACTGTTACAGAAAAATACTAATCCATCCTTAAAGCTTTTTACTAAAATTTTAGCTAGCTCTTCTTGTTTTTTAATTGTAAATAAATTTGATACATGCCAAATCGATTCTACTTGTTCTTTTAGTGCATTTACAACGTTTGGATGACAATGACCTAAGTTACAAACAGCAATTCCACTTAAAAAATCTAGGTACTTGTTATTTTCGTCATCATATAAGTAAGTACCTTTTCCATTTTGAAAATTAATTGTTTTTTTATTATATGTTGGGAATAAATTACTCACTTAACACAACTCCTTTTGAAAATACTGTCCCGTTAATCGTTCCATTTTCATTTAAGAAATTCTCACCTACAATAGCCACTGAATTTACAACATTTAATGCATTTAAGGCACTTGTAACTTTAGGAATCATGCCACCATAAATTGTTTTTTCATCAATTAATTTGTTAACTTCACTAGGTGTAATCTTTTCAATTAATTTATGTTCAAAATCTAAAACACCATTTGTGTTTGTTATAAAGCAGAGTAATTCCGCATTCATTGCCTTGGCGATACTTTTTGCCGCTTCGTCTGCATTAATATTATATTTTTGGCCTATTTTATCCACCCCGACAGGTGAAAGTACTGGTACATAATCATTGTTAAGTAGTAAATCTAATAGATTCGTATTTACATCCTCAATTTCTCCAACCCAACCTAATTTTCCCTTATTAAAAAGTGAAGCTTCAAGTAATAGATTGTCACATCCTGATAGACCAATCGCTTTAATATTATATTGATTACAAATAATCGTTAAATCTTTATTGATTTTTCCATTTAGTACATATTCTACAATTTCTAGAACTTCAGATGAAGTCTTACGAATGCCATCTTCCATTTCTACTGGAATTGAAAACTTTACTAATAAGTTATTTATAAGTGGTCCCCCTCCATGAACAAGGATGACCTTTTTACCGCTCATTTTTAATTGGTTTATATTTTCAAAGAATGTATTTGATAAGTTATGGATTAAACTACCACCAAGTTTAATGACTACTGTTTCCAATGTTTAATTCCCCCTTATGTGCGATAGCTTGCATTTATTTTCACATAATCATAAGTTAAATCGCAGCCCCAAGCAGTACCAATTTCATCTCCTTCGTGTAAATGGACATCAATATAAATAATCTCATTTTTCAAAGCAACTTTAGCCTCTTCTTCATTAAACTCAACTGGTTTACTACCAAATAGAACTGTTACACCATTAATGGCGATGTCGATTTGATTAAAATTACCTTCGACCCCACTATATCCAATGGCACCAATAATTCTCCCCCAGTTAGCGTCTTCACCATAAACAGCTGTTTTTACTAAATTTGATCCAACGATTGATTTAGCAATTTGATTTGCATTTTTTTGGCTTGAAGCTCCATTTACATTTACTTCAATTAACTTAGTTGCCCCTTCACCATCTCTAGCAATCTTTTTAGCCAAGTCTTCACAAACTAATTGAAATGCGGCTACAAAGTTAGCCCAATCTGGATGACTTTCAGTTAATTCCTCATGTTCAACAGCTCCATTTGCCATAACTAAAACCATATCATTTGTTGAAGTATCTCCATCAACTGTAATTTGGTTAAATGTCTTATCTGTCACTTCTTTTAATAAAGTTTGTAACTGACAAGAACTGATCGTCGCATCAGTTGTCACAAAACCAAGCATAGTTGCCATATTTGGATGAATCATTCCAGAACCTTTAGCAGACCCAGCAATCGTTACAAGCTTTCCATCGATCAATACTTCATAACAAGTAGTTTTTATAACTGTATCTGTCGTTAATATTGCATGGCCAAAATCTTCTCCATCTTCTAACTTATTCCCGAGAGTTAACTTGTCAATTCCACCTTTTAATCGATCCATTTTTAAATATTCACCGATTACGCCCGTTGATGCGATTGCGACTAAGTGTTCTGGCAGATTAAGGTGCTCAGCACACCATGATCTCATTAAATAGGCATCATCTTCTCCTTTTTTACCTGTACATGCATTTGCACAACCACTATTTACTAAAACTGCTTGAAGCTTATTACTATATGAAATACTCTTTTTTGTAATTGCAATTGGTGCAGCTGGAAATAAATTTAATGTATAAACTGCCGCAACTGATGCTGGCTTCTCGGAATAAATTAATCCTAAATCTTTACGTTTATAACGTAGTCCAGCATGAACTCCACTTGCATAAAAACCATTTGGTGATGTAATTGTTCCATTTATTTTTTTTATATTCTTTTCTTTTGTTATCAACTTTTATCTCTCCTTATGGAAATATTGGTGTAAATTGTAAACCTGTTTCATCTGGTAAACCTAACATTAAATTCATATTTTGAATCGCCTGACCTGCCGCTCCCTTAACAAGGTTATCAATGACAGAAACGATTGTGATTCGATTTGTACGATCGTCGTAAGTTGCGTATAAATCACAAAAATTTGAACCATAAACATCTTTTGTACAAGGTACACTATCTCTTACTCTCACAAAATAGGAATCTTCATAACTTTGATTATAGATTTCTTTTAATTCATCGTTACTAATTTCACGTGTTGAAGTAACATAAATTGTTGACAAAATTCCTCTTGTCATTGGAACTAAATGTGGTGTAAAAGTTATGAAATCCTGTTTTGAATCAATTGATTCAATAAATTGTTCAATTTCAGGTATATGTTGATGTTCAGTAATTTTATAGGCTGATAAATTTTCATTTCGATTCATAAATTGAGTCGTTTCATTTGCTGTTTTTCCAGCTCCAGAAATTCCAGATTTAGCATCTACTATTATTGAATTTTTCCCTACAATTCCTGCCTTTAATAATGGTGCGACTCCAAGTAGCGTTGCTGTTGGATAACATCCTGGATTAGCTATTTGGTTAGATTGTTTGATCGCTTCTCGATTAAGTTCAGATAGTCCGTATGTAAATTCGTTTGTTTTTGAAAAACAAGGATGCGTATGTTTATACCATTTTTGATATGTTTCTTCTTTGTTTAATCGAAAATCCCCTGATAGATCAATCAATTTTGTTTTCGAAAAATCGATTTCTTCCATTAACTCACTGCTAACTCCATGTGGTGTAGCAAAAAACAAAATATCATTTTCGGAAACAGATTTATTTTTATTCCACTTTTTTATTGGCCCACTAGAACGATTAGCTAAATGTGGATAATAAGTAGACAAATCTTCCTTATAATTTGATGTTGAATAAAAATTCATACCGCTTATTTCCGGATGCATTGATAGGAATCTTACAAGTTCCAGACCACCATATCCGGTTGCCCCTATAATACCGATTTTCATTTTTATATCCCCTTTTATAAAATTATATTCTTCATTATAATTATGAATAAATATAAAATCAATTGTATTTTTATAAATATTTGAAAATAAAAAAAGATTAACCAATTTTCTTGGTTAATCTTTCATTATTTTTTCATTGTATTCCTTAAATTAAAATACAGTACAACTAGTTGTTTGCCCTATAAATAAAATTCAAATACTTTAGCAATTTTTTCTTTTATTCGTTCTTTAAAAGGTAAATTTTTAATATAAGTAGGCGTAATTTCAAATGATTGATTGAATACATTGGCTAATTCTGGTTCTACCTGTTTGATAAACTGTTGATCATATATATAACAATTCAATTCATCCGTTAAATGAAATGACCTGGAATCAAAATTGGTTGTGCCAATCATTAGAACTTTATCATCAATTTTAATTACTTTACCGTGAAAAATACCTTTTTTAAACCCATAAACTTTTATGTTATTTTTCCAAGCTTGCTTTATATATGGAAATGCTGCTTGTTGTACTAAAAGTGCATCTGACTTATGAGAATATAATACTTTTACTTCAATTCCTCTATTTGCTGCATCTAATAATGAATCCCATATTACTTTATTATTCGGTATAAAATAAGGAGAATAAATTGTAATCGAATGTTTTGCTTGTTTAAACAATTTACTATATTCTTGCTCAATCCCTATTTTAGTATAAGAAACAAATTGATGCTGGCTTTTCCCATTTTTTTTACTGATGGCCATCTGTGTAATTTTTTGGTCTGAATTTTTTCTCCAATCATGTACAAATTGTTTTTCTAAGCCTTCAACACCGCTACCTACTAACCTAAGTTGAACATCTTCCCAAGGTTTTAATCCTTTTTTTTCATCTATATACTTTTTACCTATATTGAACCCACCAATATAGCCAATTTCTCCATCAATAATCGTCATTCGACGATGATTTCTGTTGTTTAACGATGCAAAAAAATAAGATAATTGCGGTTTATTAAAATATGTAAAATGTACTCCATGATCGATTAAAGATTTTCTTTCTTTTCGCTCTAATAAAATTCCACCAAGACGATCAACTGCATAATAAACTGGAATTCCTTCATCACTCTTCTTTTTTAAGACATCTAAAAATTCATGAGATACACGATCATTAGAAACTGAAAAAAAGTAGATATGGACTTCCTTTTTTGCATTCCTAATATCATTAAATAATTGGTTATTTAATTTCTTTCCGTTCATATAAATCGACAAATCACTATGTCCAATTGGATAAGTTATTGGCTTTTCAGCAAAAACATTCTTTTTTTGAGCTTTTTCCATTTCAATCTCATTTAAAGCAAATAAAATTACTAAAAGTGAAAATAGAAGAACTAAAGTTTTAAAGATGAATTTTAATATTTTTTTCATAGATTCCTCTTACATAGGTTTGGCATAAGAGTATTTTTTGAATAAAATGTCTTAAATATCCATATTTATTTTAATTATGGAAAATAAAAGGCTGTCTAACTAGACAACCCTTAAGGACTTTTATTACTAAGAATTTTTATTTCAATCAGCGTACCTTTTAAGCCCTTAACATTTTCATCAAAAAATCAGAAGTAGGTAAGCCAAATTTATCATCCACAAGATCTTGAATGGTTAAGCTATTTATCACATTGATATACCATACTAATATTTTTCGTGGATCTTCTTTTAAAAATTCACCACTTTCTTGACCTTTTATAAATATTGGTACTAGTAAATCAATTAAATAATCAGGCGAATATTTAGATAATAATTCAGTCACTTTTTCTGGTACTTCTGTTTTTTTCCTCGCTTGTTGGACAATCATAAATGCATATTTATGGTTTTCGTCTAACATTTTTTCAGTTAATAATTTTAGTAGTTGGTATGGAGTTCCTTGAAAAAATTGCAATGAACTTAGCTCTCTTTCAGACTCAAGCATTAAACCTTCGATAATTTGAAAAAACAGTTCTGCCTTTGATTGAAAGTGACGGAATATTAAACCTTCACTAACTTTTGCCTCAGTTGCAATTACACTTGTTTTCGTATTTTTATAACCATTCAATGCGAATATTTTCAAGGCAGATTGTTTTATAAGCACCTTTCTATCAGTTTGTTGATTATGATCTTTTGGTAACAACTTACTCACTCCAATTTATACATTCTTACTTATTTATTTTTTTAATTAATTGCTAATGGCCTTACTCTATTTATTAATTCTTGTAAAAACTGCTCAGGTCTTGCAAAGCAAGCTAAGTGTCCGGCGTTATTTATATAAATAAACTCTTTTAAAGGTGCTTCGATTTCTTGCAAAAACCGTTTTGCATTTTCGGTAGGCGTAATAATATCATGGTCTCCTTGAAAAATAAAGAAAGGAATTGAAAATACCGTTCCTAGCCGGCCATAATTAAAGTTTATCAGTTCATTAAACAATTGATTTCCCGAAAATTTCATCCCTTTAAATATATCGAATAGATCGCTTACATTATGTTGTGGTGATGAAAGCATAGAAGGCAATATAAGGTCCATTACCATATTAGGAACATTTTTTGTAGATTTTACTAATATCTGATTTCTTTTATCAAACTCTTTTTGTGTCCATTTTGATTGATCTGGTCCTAAATCTTTTAAAAACTTTAGTCCCCTCGTATTCCCTGCATCAGTCAAAGCATCAATCTCCAATTGGTATGTGATATTTTCATAATCAAAACAGTTTTGATCAGTTCCTACATACGCATAAAAGAGATTTGGCCTTTCCTTTATTAATAATGTGGCTATAAGACTACCGACGGAACTTCCAACCAAAATAATTTTATCTTTTTCAAGTTCATTACAAATTAGACTACATAAATCAATTCCATCTTCTACCAACTGGTTTAATGTAATTTTACCACAGCCTTCTTTACCATTCCTTTTAAAAGTTTTTCCTGCACCACGCTGATCCCATTGAACAATCGTAAAATGCTTTTCCCAAGAACATATTAAAGAACTAAAAACAGTATAAGTTGAGGCAGGGCCACCATGAACCAATAAAAGAACAGGGTTTCTTCTATCTTCTCCTCGGATTGTAATCCATTGATCAATCCCCCCAATCGTTACATACTTTTCTTCATTAATCATATATTCAGAATTAATTTCTAACTTCTTTTCATTTTTCCTTTGATTAAATTTACGAAAAAAGATATCAGGTAAAATATTGGATTTTGTCATTTAGAGTCTTTCCTTTCTAATGTCAAATAGTGAGTGAGTTACTCACTCATAATATATTATGCATCTTGCTCTGTCAATTCTACTAAAACATATAAAAAAATTAGAAAACTTCCATTTTTCATTTAATCACCATATCTACCTTAAACTATTTATTTATTAATCCAAATATGTTTGTTTTTTCAACTTCCCCGCTATTTTGTTCAAAAAAATTCCACTAAACAGTCGTCAAGTTGTGCAGCTCAGCAGTTGTTAGTTTTATAAGATTTATTAATATATTATTTAGTTAAGTATGAGTAAAGCCCCAAAAGACTAATCTCATTTTCCTTTTTAAGAAGGATGCCTTATATTTCCAAATTTTTAATAGCAATTTTTTCTAAAAAATAACACAAAATAGATGTATTCTAAACATCGGAGTTGACTTATAGTTGTGAAAAAAGTTTTATTTATTGTAATCCTGTCCCTTTCATTAATTAGCTTTACAGATTTTACTTACGCTATAACAGACGAACCAGTACTTACCCCAATTAGCTTTCAAATAGAAATTCAGGATTGGGAAGCTGTAAACAAAATAATCCCAAAATACTCTTTGTTCACTGTAATCGATGTTGAAAGTGGAAAGAGCTTTAATGTACAAAGAAGAGCTGGTAGTAGGCATGCAGATGTGCAGCCTTTAACAAGAGAAGATACTAGGATAATGAAAGAAATATACGGAGGGAACTGGAGTTGGCGAAGAAGGGCTGTATTAATTTTAGCTGATGACAACCTAATCCCTGCCTCCATGCACGGAATGCCACATGGTGCAGGTTCGCTTCCAAACGGTTTCTGTGGTCATTTTTGTATTCATTTTATGGGAAGTACGACACATCGGACAGGTAAGGCAGACTTATCTCATCATGTGATGATCCTTAAAGCTGCTGGGAGGATTAATGAATATATGAGTAACCTTCCACCGTCCCAACTACTAAATGTATTATTTGTTACGATTAAAAACAGAGATAAAGGCTTGGTTAAAAATATTGCCATAAGTAATCAAAAAAATATGAAAAAAGAACTTAAGAAATTAGAAAAAATTGATGCGATTCAGTGGACTTTGCCCCAAACCAAGGAATTAAGAGCATACTCTATTGCAACTGAAATCCCAGTTGAGGTTAATCTTTTTATAAAAGATATAGGCCGGATTAGAAAGAAACTTTCTTTTTCATTGGTGAGAACGTCTCCTATTTCTCCATGGAAAGTGAATATCGATCCTTTGCTTTCAAGCATTAACTAGCTATCTAATTACAAGGGGTCAAGTTTTCTGTGTTTTTCAGTTATATCATTTCTTGATCCGTCATTAACATTAAAAAGGGCTACCATAGTAGCCCTTCTTTACACCTAATGTCTTGCACAATTGCAAATGAAATCCTTTCAAATCTGAACTTTTGTATATTCCTAAAATATTGAAAACCGCTTTAATTTATTCATTTTAGCTAATGACCTTAATATTTTGTTTTTTCCTTCAACTAAAGTTAAAATGGATAGACCTATTATTACCGTTATGATATGAAAAAACGTCTTTTCATTCAATTATGGCAATGCTTTAGTTCAATAACAAACCACAATCTATGCTCTAGGAATTACAACTGCATTGCATGTTTTTTCATAAAATTCTATTGGTCCCGCTCCACCGATTATTGCATACTCATAACCAATTTCATTCATATCTTTTAAACAGTGATGAAGTAAAGAAAATCCAATTCCGTTAATCCTCTTAGTTAACGAGACTCCCATTGGTCCAAAATAACATTTTTTATTTTTATATACATCATAACAAGCGAATCCGACAATTTCTCCATCTTTATCTAAAGCAATAAATATCGAAGGCTCAATTAGTAAGAACGCATCTTTTATTGTTTGGATCCAATCACTTGAAAAGTTATGATTTACAAAATTAAATAGATTGATATAATCATTTCTATTTATTTTTCGAACTTTTATTTGCTTAGTAGTATCTGGAAATATGTAATGATCAAGATGAGTGATCATATCGCGAGAAGTAGTACCAAGTTCTAAAATAATTTGTTTTTGCTCTTCTGTGAGAAAGTTTTCAACTACATTTTTATTAATTAATGCCTTTAATAAATGACCTACATTGAGATATACTTGATTGTATTTTTTCATATATTCAGTAGCAAGTACCATTACTGCCAATACTTCACTGGATACAGATACATTAAAAAATTCACTCACCAAATTTTGAACTGGAACAATATCCGATTGATCAATCAAATTTCTTAAAGAGTTTAAATCAATATTACATTTCAATGTAATTTCGCCAAGCGTACCAGTATTTTCCTGAAAACATGCTAATAGTAAGTGTTCTGGTCTTAAGACCTCATTTTTTGAAGATTTAACTTCGCATTCTGCGTTTCTAATAATTCTTTGAATTCGATCAGTGAGTTTAGTATTTGATTTAGTCAATATTACTACTCCCTTTTAAGCGATTTTTCATTTTTGAATTTAATAATCTCTTAAAACTTATTAAACTTTCATCATTTTCCCATTAAAAATGAGCTGCCTTAATTTTATTACAAATCATATTTTCAACTACCGTTTAAAATCAACGTGGTTCTAATTGTTCTTTTTGCCCTTATTATCATATCTCAATTTTAAAATGTACAATATTGAGGCAATCGTTACAGTTACGATTGATGTCATTAATTCTATTTTTTTATTGTCTAAAGTCATATAAATTATATTTACAATTATTATTAGTAAAAAGAAAATTGTTCTATACTTTCGGACAATAACTTCCATTTATTCCGCTCCTTTTTTCCCTTAAGTTAACTCCTAGTAATTTACCAAGCTATGTTGTTTTTTTCCCTGCTTTTATATATCCATTCCACAACTTTTCCAATAACAAAACCAAAGATAATTGGATTCAATGAACCACCAAAGGAAAATCCTCCATTTGAAGTTTCCTCAAAATTGAACCATTTTAAATATTCGATGTTAAATAAATAACCACACAAGTACAATACAAAAGTTGTAACAATGAATACAATTGTTGGAATCCAGAAAGTTTTCCTTTTCATTTAAATACCTCCTTAAATTCTTTTTTTGGTAAATTATTACATTTTATATTTATAAATAGAATACCATGATTAACTTGTTTAGTCTTGACCAACTAATCAGCCAAAAACCTTAAATAAAAGGCCACATATATCGATTTGGTATGAAAATATGCATTCTAAGCAAAAAAAAGAGAATGATTCAATAACATCATTCTCTTTATATCTACTTAAATGTTTGTTTGTTCTGCATATTTTTTAAAATTGTCTAGAATTGCTTGCCATCCTTGTTGTTGAAACTCAACAGGATTAGTTGTTTCAGGATCGAATGTTTCAATTACTTCCGTTTCGTTTTCTTTACCACTAAATGTGATATTAACCTTTCTTCCATCACCTAGAGTATAAGCAATAACCTCATATTTTTTTACTTCATCATAAATCCCACCAAAGTCGAAACCAAAACTGCCATCTTTTGCTTCCATTCTTGAACGGAATTCTCCACCAACACGCAAGTCATTTTCTGCAATTGGTGTGTGCCAGTCGTCTGAAGCACTGTTCCATTTTTTAATATGTTCAGGTTCTGTCCAAAATTCCCATACTTTTTCGATTGATGCATTAATAGTTGCTTTTACTGTAACTTGTTTAGATGTTTCCATTTTAATACCGCCTCTCTTGATACCAATATTTTTTAAAATAATCAAAATTTGTGGCTAACTACATTGTATACGATTTCAAAAAAACGTTCTATCTATTCATTTTTTTCGTTTCTCATAAATGTATACAAATTATTTATTTTCTTATATTCAATACTTTGATAATAGTTTATTGAATCTACTTATTAACTTTTAGCTAGTTTATAAAAGTTAGATGCAAGGCAACAAACTATTCCAACAATAAGTACACTAAATGAAATAGTTGTATTTATTAGTCCAAAGGAAATAGTATTTGTAATCAAACCAAATCCCCAAACAAATAAAATCGTTCCAATAACAATTAACGTTTTTCCTGTCTGAGAAAATTTTTTCATTATATCCCCCTATTTTCAATAATTGACGCTTCGTTTACTACAACAAGGTAATATGCTGTTGTTAATTGTATAAGACTTTACATATTTCTGAAATCATAGTTTTCACTGCTGATGTTAATTTGTTTCTGATTCACTAATATTTCTTTATTATTTACCCATTGAATATTAAAAGGTTCACCTGGCAGCCACAATATAAATTTTTCTTTTTCCTTCTTATCTTTGGAACTCAACTGACCAATATAACTATAATCTGACTTCATAAATACTCCACCATTTAAATAAATCGTTAGTTTATGTTTCTTGTCAGGAGATTCAAGTTGTTTTATTTCATCAAGATTATTAACATTGACATCCTCCAATGCTGTAATGGCGTTTGTCTGATTAGTACTAAAAAAATAAAAAGCACCAATGTATATAGAAATTACAATAATAGTGTATATGACTACTTTCCGTTTAATCATAATTTAAAATTCCCCTATAAAAATTAATATCCAAGTATATCTAATTCTTTATTATTGAACTTAATCCATGTTTATATCCTCTAAACGACTTTCCATTACTTTATCCCCCAACCAAAATTCAATTAATCTATTATTCTTTTTATCAACATATCCTATTATGTCGAAACCCTGCTCTACTCTTTTAAAATAATTTGGTCCGTATAATGAAATTTCGGTAGTTTCATAGTAATAGTAAATTTAGCGTACACCTATTTTCTTCTCACTTTTTATTACAAAATAGATAGAGCAAGCTAAAAATATAAGACCTAATCCTACACCATATATCATTGAAAACTCAAGTACATTTTTAAGCGCTAATCCACCTGTAATTGAAGCAATAAACAAAAGTAAAAATAATACTGTGTATTTATTTTTCATAGTTAGAACACTCCTAAAAATTAATTACTGCACTGATACATTTTACCATATATTGGAAATTTTATAGTTGTTTTTTTGAAAATTCTTATTCAACTAATCTTCCAAGTTAGCTAAATAAGAATATCAATAATCTTCTTTAAAACGATCTCCACTTAAAACAACTACTAATTCCAAACATAAAAAAAGCAGGAGAACAAGTTAATACCCTGCTCTTCCTGCATTTGTAGTCACTCTTATTTTGGTTGCATACGAATTGCACCATCTAAACGGATCACTTCACCATTTAACATTGGATTTTCAACAATGCTCTTCGCTAAGTGTGCGTATTCTGATGGCTTACCAAGACGTGATGGGAATGGAACCATGTTTCCTAATGATTCTCTAGCTTTTTCTGGTAATACATCAAACATTGGTGTTTCAAATATACCTGGAGCAATACTCATCACTCTGATGCCGTATCTTGATAAATCCCTAGCAATTGGTAATGTCATTCCAGCTACTGCGCTTTTTGATGCACCGTAAGCTGCTTGCCCCATTTGGCCATCAAATGCTGCTACTGAAGCGGTGTTAATAATAACACCTCTTTCACCAAATTCATTTGGTTCATTGTTAATCATTTGTTCAGCGGCTAAACGAATAACGTTAAACGTACCAACTAAGTTTACA
Source organism: Bacillus sp. FJAT-25509 (assembly GCF_001420605.1). GTDB lineage: Bacteria > Bacillota > Bacilli > Bacillales > Bacillaceae_G > Gottfriedia. The sequence goes on along the minus strand of NZ_LJIZ01000038.1, from coordinate 315,712 downwards.
TTAATGATTTTTTGGAAAGATTCTAATGAATGAATTCCGTCTCTTTTAATTACTTTTTCGGCTAAAACAATACCCGCACAGTTTACTACTGTATTGATTGAACCATATTTCGTTAAAACTTTTGCAATTGAATTTTTTACACTTTCTTCTGAAGAAACATCTGTTTTTTCGAAACAAACATTGTCTTCACCTAATTCAGCAATTAAGCTAGTAGCTCTTTCTTCATTTAAATCGAAGATAGCAGCCTTCCCACCATTTTCTACGATCATTCTAACTGTACCTGCACCTAGTCCTGATGCTCCACCTGTAACGATTGCTATGCTATCACGAATGTTCATTTTTTAAATCCCCCAATTTGTTGTTGTTTATTAATTTAATCTCTCAATAATCGTTGCATTTGCCATACCATGGCCTTCACAGATCGCTTGTAATCCAAAACGTGAGCCTGTTTTCTCTAAAGCATTACACAATGTAACCATAACCCTTGCTCCACTAGCCCCAAGTGGGTGACCTAATGCGATCGCACCACCGAATATATTTAATTTTTCAAATGGTACATTTAATTCTTTTTGCCATGCTAAAGGAACTGCAGCAAATGCTTCATTTATTTCAAATAAATCGATTTGATCGATTGTTAAACCACATTTATGTAGAACTTTTTGAGTAGCTTGAATTGGTCCTGTTAACATTAACTGAGGGTCAGATCCTACTACTGTTCTCCCAATAATTCGAAACTTTGGTTTAAATCCTAATTGATGAGCCTTCTCTTTACTCATTAAAAGTAAGCCTGCAGCACCATCACTTATTTGACTTGCATTTCCAGCGGTAACCGAACCAGTTTCAGTAAATGCTGGTTTTAAAGTTGCTAATTTCTCAATAGAAGAGTTTTCTCTAGGTCCTTCGTCTTTTGTAACTTTAACAAGTTCACCTTCTTGATTCGTAACAGAAACTGCTACAATTTCTTCTTCAAAATAGCCTTGTTTCATTGCTTTTAATGCTTTTTGATGGCTATTATAAGCAAATTCATCTTGCTCACTTCGACTGATATTCCACTTCTCATTTATGCGTTCTGCTGAAATCCCTTGGTTAAAGTCACCAAACCTATTCGTTAGTTTTTCATTCCATTTTGATCCTTTTAAATTCGAAAACATTGGTACACGTGTCATGCTTTCAACACCAGCTGCAATGACAATGTCCATATCTCCACTTAAAATGGCTTGTGATGCAAAATGGACAGATTGCTGACTTGACCCGCATTGACGGTCAATCGTAACACCAGGCACTTCAATTGGTAGACCTGCTAATAAAGCGGCAACTCTACCAATATCACCAGCCTGTTCTCCAATTTGAGTAACACAGCCCATAATCACATCATCTATTTCTTTTGGATCAAATTCATTTCGACTTACTAATTCCTTTAGTACTATTGCAGCTAAGTCATCAGGTCTTGTTTCGCTAAAGCTGCCGCCTCTTTTACCAATAGGTGTTCTTAAAGCATCAACAATAACTACTTCTCTCATAAATTTGTTCCTCCATTTTTAAGTCTGGATTAATTTAATCCCATTTGTTTTGCAATAATCGTCTTCATGATTTCATTTGTACCTGCGTAAATTGACATGATCTGAATATCTCTGAAGCGTCTAGCAATCTCGTATTCTTCCATATATCCATATCCACCATGCAATTGGAGGCACTCTGAAGCAACTTTTTTGCCTAAATCTGTAATCCACCATTTTGCCATCGATACTTGCTTAACAACATTTACGCCTTCTATGTGCTTATAAATTAAGTCCTCAATGAAAGTACGACCAATTTCAATTTCAGTAGCCAATTCTACAAGTTTAAATTGAGTATTTTGGAACCCAGCAATTGATTTTCCAAATGCTTTTCTACTTTTTACATACTCAGTTGTCACTTTCAACATTTGTTCAGCTGAAACTAATGCTTCTAATGCAACTACTAATCTTTCTTGCTGTAATTTTTCCATTAAGTAATAGAAGCCTTTTCCTTCTTCACCTAATAAATTCTTTACAGGTACTTTAGCATCTTGGAAAATTAATTCAGCCGTATCTTGGCTATGAAGTCCTACTTTATTCAATTTCTTTCCTCTAGAAAACCCAACTGTATCTTTTTCGACAACTAGCAAGCTTATTCCTTTATGAGCAGGTCGAATTGTCGTATCAGTTTTAACTGCAATGATAATTAGGTCTGAATGAATACCATTCGTAATAAACGTTTTCTCACCATTAACGATATAGTAATCCCCTTCTTTTACCGCAGTTGTTTTAATATTTGCTAAATCCGATCCAGCACCTGGTTCAGTCATCGCAACAGCACTAATATATTCACCTGAAATACATTTAGGCAACCATTCCATTTTTTGCTCTTCATTTGCATAAGCAGTCAAATAAGGTACAACAATATCATTGTGCAATGCTACACCAACTAAACTTGAACCAACTTTCTCAAGTTCCTCTATAATAATGACTGAATAGCCAAAATCTACACCTAACCCACCATATTTTTCGTCAACGTAAGGACATAAAAATCCTTCATTTCCTAATTTATCCCAGAATGCTCTAGGTATCATTTTGTTTTGTTCCCACTCTTCATAGAATGGTACAGCTTCTTTTTGTAAAAACTTTCTAAGAGCCGTGCGGAAGATTTCATGTTCTCTAGTTAAGTAAGAATGTTTCATAATAAGCCCCCCAAAATAATTAATCATTTCGTTAAAACGCTTACAATACTCAAAATACTAAATTTTTTAAATATTACATTTGTAATAATCATATGATGTTAATTGTAATTTATCAAGGAGCAAAAAAAAAAGAACTGAATAGTTCAGTTCTTTTGATTGAAGACAAACCTCAGAAAAATAAGACAAATTAACCAATTTTAATTGTAATTTTACCAAAATTATTTCCTTCACCCATACGTTGTAATGCACTAAGCACATCGGTAAATTCAAATGATTCATCTATAATTGGTTTAATTTTATGTTCTTCAAAAAATGCTAACATTTGTTCAAACTCTCTTGGACTTCCCATCGTTGTCCCTCGAATGTCCATATTTTTAAAGAATACTTTTGGCAAAACAGTTTGAGGAACTGGTCCATTTGTCGCACCGAATGATACGATTCTTCCACCTTGAGCTGTCAAATCTATTAATCGATTAAATGATTCTCCACCAACTCCATCGATCGTAAGATTAACAAATCCATATTCTTTACGAAGTTTTTTATACCAATCATTTTCTCGATAATTAAAACCAGCAGTCGCACCTATTTCAATTGCCTTTTCAATTTTTTCATTGCTACTAGATGTAACTAGTACTTTTGCCCCGAATGCTACAGCAATTTGCAATGCATACAATGCTACTCCACTACCAATACCTGGAATCAATACTGTATCATTCTTTTGTAATTGACCGCGTGTAATTAATGCTCTATATGCAGTAAGTGCAGCTAATGGAATTGCAGCAGCCTCTTCCCATGACAAGTACTCAGGTTTTTTATAAACATTTTCAACTGGTAGTTTAATAAATTCAGCAAACGTGCCATTAGAAGGCATACCAAGTACAGTGAATTCATCAGAATTGATATCGTCACGATCTCCCCAGTTTAAACTCGGGTTCATTATCACTTCATCACCTACAGTAAACCCTGTTACTTCATCTCCAATAGCCTCAATAACTCCTGCACCGTCAGATCCTAAAATTCCATCTAGCTTCATTCCTGGATACATGCCGTGAGTTATAAAAAAGTCACGTCTATTTAATGATGCTGCCTTTAGCTTAATTACTACTTCAGTCGAATGAACAGTACCAATCTCAACATTTTCCAATTTTAGTGACTCTGGCCCTTTAGTGTCTCTTAAAATATAAGCTTTCAATTACACCTCTCCTATTCATCAAAGAATTTAAATATGTAAAAAGACAAATCTTACTCATTTTTATTTTACCAAAAAAGTTAAATACGGTTTAGTAAAATGATTAGGGTGGAAAGTTTGTGGGGGATATTATGAGATGGATTCTGGGATATATGTGCTATAGTTTATGAGTTTTAGGGAAGGATTTTAGATTTGCTTTACCTATTAATTATGTGGTTTTATATTTATTCAAACTAATTCGGTACGTGAAATTCCATTTAATACCCTTGATATTGTGTGAATCCAAAATTGATTGATTCATGATAAACTAGTCATTTATTTGCTAAATTCTTCTATTTTTGTGCTATTTGAAACTTTTTTATAAAAGATCTTCTAGATTTCAAGTTAATTTTTGTAGGTTACATACGGATTGGAACATCTTATTTGCAGCTTGGGATATTTTGTTTGCACTTTTGACGTTTTAATTTGCAGTTATTAGAAACAACAATCCACCAATAGTCCTTAATTCAATAATATTATCAACCTAGTTTTTCAAGCGTTCTTTCCTATTGAAATAATGGCAACTTAAACTTCTATCCTACTAAAATTAATTTCCACAGGAATAATCTACTGAATTCAAAATATAAGAATTTATATATTTAAATATTACAAACTTTCTAACTTTTCTACACTCCACTTTGTCAAAACCTGTTTTATTATTAATAAATCTGTCTCTTTATAACATACAGGAATGTATTCTTATTTCCTACTAAACTATTATTTATTATATCTATATATTTTTTATTTTAAAAGTTTTACTAAAACAAAAAAACTCTCACCACTTTGAGAGTCGAAATGAATTTTCTTAATTTGATAGAAAAAAGATTCCTATTGCACTTGGCCCCGTGTGGACGCCGACTGCTGAACCAACTGAGTTTTCTATAATCTGTTCAATACCAATTAAATCCTTTAATTGTTTAATAAATTGTTCGGTAGAATCATCTTTTACCCCGTATACAACTGCAACATTTTTACTAAGTTCATCTTTTCGAATCTTCATTAGTTCAAGCATGCGATTTAATGCTTTTTTTCGACCTCGTACCTTTTCAAGTGGTTTAAATTTCCCTTCGCTAACTTCCATAATCGGATTTATATTTAGCATGCCTCCTAAAAATCCTGCAAACTTACCAACACGACCGCCTCGTATTAAATATTGGAGATCTTCTATCGTAAAAATATGTTGGATCTTATTTATATTGTGATGTAATCTTTTGATTAGATTTTCAAATGATTCATCATTATTTAAGCCTTCGATTAACTCCATCACTAGTACACAAATTCCAAGTGATACTGAACGAGTATCAATTATATGAATAGAGGCATTTGGATTGTTTTCTAAAATATCTAGTTTTACTAATTGTGCAAAATTATACGTACCAGATAAATCACCGGAACAAGTAAGATAGATACAATTTTGATTAGCACTACATGAGACTAAAGTTTGATAAATTGCATCGTAAGAAGGTAAAGATGAAGTAAAGTTCTCTCCATTTTTCATTCTTTGCATTAGCTCATGTGATTTTAAATTGACTCCATCAAGATACTCTTTATCTGATTGGTCGTAGACTCTTAATGGTATGACTGAAATATCGTATTTCTTCAATATCTCAGTTGGAAGATCAGAAGAGCTATCCACAATTATTTTTAGGTTCAACTTAATCACCTCTTTTTACAAAAATAATGTATTTTTAATCTTATTAAACAACAATCTAAATATTCAAACAACCATTTTTCTTTTAAGTTAATTTTATCGACAAAAATAAAATTAATTTTACGAAAAGTACATTGAAAATTCACTTGTTCTACAACATGGTAGTTTAATTGAATAAGAATGTCAGAAATTCGATGTATAAAAAGCGAATTCCAATAAAATAATTTAAAAAATTGATTAGCATTTCTAAAATTATGAATTATTTCGCTTTTAATTTTATGGTAAAATGGAATTATATGGAATTTTCGGAGGTATCTAGTGGAATTAAATGCAGAAGTAAAATCAGAGAAAGTACCGGTTAAGTTTGATTTCGAGCTTTATGGCTCAGAAAAGGAAATGCGATTGATCAATAACCAATTGTTTAATGAACAAAAAATATGTGCAAAAGGGATTCTTTACATTGCGTTTACAGTACTTATATTATCTTTATCAATTTTTACTTTCGTTTGGATAAACGAAGAACAAAATTCTCAAGAACAATCAATTATTTTTACGCAAATAGCTGATGAATTAAAAAACAAGGAATTAATTACTCCAGAATTGATCAAAAACATAGAAAGCTTAATAGAAAGTACCGATCATATTTCTGAAGTTAGAGTATTCAATTCGATGAAAATTTGGAATGAAGGAATAAATTTGACTTCTTATCATACTGAAAACATGGAGCCAGATTTTCAATTTAAAAGAATTGTATGGTCCCCTAAATGGTTAGTTCCTAAATTTTTCCATAGTGGAGAAGGAGAACGTGAATGGTATATTGAGATGAAACATAGGAGTTTTAGTACATTTGCAGGATTTGTTTTATTAGTAGGCTTATTAATCTATTTAACCTTATTTACTATATGGACAACGAAAAATACATACCAACATAAAAGAATAAATATTGGATGGATTATTCTATTTGCTTTCTTTAATGTGTTAGGATATTTAGTTTATCGATATCGATTTGTCATTAGAAAGTTTTTTACTGATTTTCTAAAAGAATTTAGCAGATCAGAAGAAAAAAGTATAACGATTGATGTATCGTTAATCAACAACAGTCACGAATTGCATCAAGTATTGAAAGAAAAACTATCATTTCCAGATACTTATAGTGAAGATTGGGATGACTTTTGGGCTATAATTGCATGCCAAGTTGAGTTACCTAAGAAACTTCAATTTATTGGTTGGTCAGAATTAGAGCGAAAACTACCAGAAGATTCAAAAATTATGATCGAGTACCTTCTTGAACATAACCAGGAATTTCCTGATTGGCATTGTAATTTTATATGTAACTAACGCGTTATTATAAATACAGTCAAATTAGAAAGTGCTCTTTAAAATTCAAAATTCAATATTCGACTTAACTTACCGTCCTATTTATACCCATGCTTTCACACGAAACCAGATAAAAAAGAAGTGTCTTATAAGACACTTCCTTTTTTAGTTATGCGTGTAATTTTTCATATTTTTCAATATCATTTTCATATTTCATCGTAATCGCAATATCATCTAAGCCATTTAGTAATTTTTCTTTCCAAACAGGATCAATTGAAAATTCAAAGTTCCCAAATATTGTTTTTACGACTTGTGTTTCCAAATCCACTTCAATTTCTTGATTTCCATTTAATGTAGATAATTTTGAACGAATCTCATCATTTAAGACAATCGGCAGCATACCATTTTTTATACAGTTATTGTAGAAAATATCTGCGAAACTACCGGCAATAATAATTGTAAATCCATAATCATTTAATGCCCAAGGTGCATGTTCTCTAGATGAACCGCAACCAAAATTATTTGCGCTTATTAAGATTGAAGCATTTTTTCGATCATCATCATTTAATATAAATGATTTATTAGGTGAGCGATCATCATGATATCGCCATTCATCAAATAAAAATTCTCCAAAGCCAGTTCGTTCTATTCGCTTTAAATATTGTTTTGGAATAATTTGGTCTGTGTCGATATTATCTAACATAATTGATACAGTTGTGCCTTTATGCGTACGTAACGGTTTCATTTGCTTGCTCCTTTCGAATATCAATAAAATGACCATGTACTGCAGCAGCCGCTGCCATTACTGGACTTACTAAGTGTGTTCTTGCTCCCTTTCCTTGTCTTCCTTCAAAGTTTCGGTTGGAAGTAGATGCACAATGTTCGCCAGCTGGCACTTGGTCTGGGTTCATTGCTAGACACATCGAACAACCAGCTTCCCTCCACTCAAATCCTGCTTCTATAAAGACTTTATGTAGTCCTTTTGCCATCGCTGCATTTCGAACCTTTTTTGATCCTGGAACAACTAATGCACGCACATCAGATTTCACTTTCTTTCCTTTAAGATAATTTGCCGCTTCCTCTAAATCTGACAATCTAGAGTTTGTACATGAACCGATGAATACATGCTGAACAGGAATTTCTTTCGGTGTGATTTCTGGCTTTAATCCCATATATTCATAAGCTCGTTCGTAGTTCTCATCCTTGGCTTTTGGAAGGACTTCATCAATTCTTACGCCCATTCCAGGATTTGTTCCCCAAGTTACATATGGTGCAAGGGTTGCTACATCGACTTCGATTGTTTTATCAAATGTTGCTCCCTCTTCTGTATATAATTTCTTCCATTCTACTAATTTTTTATCATATGAATTGATAGTATATTTTCGACCTTTTAAATACTCGAAAGTTTTTTGATCTGGAGCAACTAATCCTGCTTTTGCTCCTCCTTCAATCGCCATATTACATAGAGTCATACGCTCTTCCATTGACATATTTGTAATGGCTTCACCATAAAACTCAATGACATAGCCAGTTCCCATTGATACACCATAAGTTGCTAGCAAATGAAGAATGATATCTTTAGCATATACACCTTTTGGAAGCTTTCCTTCAAGTTTCACACCCATTGATTTCGGCTTAACTTGCCATAAAGTTTGTGTTGCTAACACATGTTCGACTTCGCTTGTTCCAATCCCAAAAGCTAAAGCACCAAATGCACCGTGAGTAGATGTATGACTATCTCCACATACAATTGTTTTCCCTGGCTGAGTTAATCCAAGCTCTGGTCCAATTACGTGAACAATACCTTGGTCTTCATCTGTAATATCTGCTAAAGGTATATTGAACTCCTGACAATTATTTCTTAATGTATCCATTTGTTGTTTAGCAATTAAGTCAGTGATGACTAATTGATTTTGTGTTGGTACATTATGATCCATTGTCGCAAAGGTTAATTCTGGTCTTCTTACTTTTCGATTAGATAATCTCAATCCTTCGAAAGCTTGCGGTGAAGTTACCTCATGAACTAAGTGTAAATCGATATACAATAGCTGGGGTTTCCCTACTTCACCAGTTACAACATGATTTTGCCAAAGTTTATCAAACAATGTTTGTTTCATCGAATTGTTCCTCCAACTGTTTGAAATTGTAATTCCTTTACTACTTGCTCAGTAAATTCAATCGTTGAACTTTTGCCACCTAGGTCACCAGTTAAATAGCCATTATTTATTGAATTAACAATCGCGTTTTCAATTGAGTTTGCTTCATCAACTAAGTTAAAATCACGAAGCATCATCGCCACTGACCTTAAAATTGCAATAGGGTTAGCCTTATTTTGTCCAGCTATATCTGGTGCTGAACCGTGAATTGGTTCATATAATGAAGGACCCTTACCAGATCTACTTGCAGAAGGTAGCATTCCTAATGAACCAGTAATCATCGAAGCTTCATCGCTTAAAATATCTCCAAATAAATTTTCAGTAACGATTACATCAAATCTTCTTGGGTTTCGAATTAACTCCATCGCGGCTGCATCAACAAGAATATGCTCAACTTCTACTTCTGGATAGTTAGAACTTAATTCATTTACAATTTTTCTCCAAAGTTTACTAGATTCTAATACATTTGCTTTATCAACTGATGTAAGTTTGCCTTTTCTAGTTTTTGCTAACTCAAATCCATACGTTACAATCCGTTCAATTTCTTCTCTAGTATAGGAAAGCGTATCGGTTGCTTCATTTTCATTATGGAATCGAGGTTCGGAAAAATAAATTCCGCCTGTTAATTCTCGAACGACGACAAAGCTTACATTTCTTACTTGTTCAGATTTTAAAGGAGAATGATTTACAAGTTCATCGTAAACATCGACTGGTCGAATGTTTGCGTATAAATTAAGTGATTTTCTTAACCTTAATAAGCCACTTTCTGGCCGTTCAACACCTTGATCCCATTTTGGTCCACCTACTGCCGCCAATAATACGGCATCTGAATTTAAACAATTATCTAATGTTTCTTTCGGTAAAGAAGTACCTGTTTCATCAATCGCGTGACCTCCGAATAAATTTGTTGAAAAAGTAAAATCATGTTGATAAGATTTTGCAATTTGTTCTAAAACCTGTACAGCTGAACTCATAATTTCTGGTCCGATTCCGTCTCCTGGAAGACATGCGATCTTTAATTTCATTTTAGAACCTCCTTTTTGCTCCACTTACTAATAATGTTTAATAAATCTGCATCTGTAATTTCTTTCTTTGAATCTGTTAAAGCTTTAAATTGAACAAACGCTTCGTTAATAATTTCGGTTGAAAAGTTGAATCCAAGTTCTTTTAATTTGTCAGTAAAAGCATGACGGCCTGAATGTTTCCCTAATACTAATGAATTTGTAGAAAGTCCAATTAATGAAGGGGGTATAATTTCATATGTTGTTGGTTCTTTTAGTACTCCATCTTGATGAATACCCGATTCATGAGCAAATGCATTTGTACCAACAATTGCTTTATTCTTCTGGACAACCATACCTGTAAGACGACTAACAAGTTCACTTGTCTTCGTAATTTCATGTAATCGTAAATTAGTATTTTTCCGGTAAATATCTTCCCTAATATGTAGTGCAACTGCTATTTCTTCTAGTGCAGCATTTCCTGCTCTTTCCCCAATTCCATTGACTGTGCATTCAACTTGGGTTGCTCCAGCCTGTATAGCAGCTAATGAATTCGCTACTGCCATTCCAAGGTCATCATGACAGTGACAAGAAAAAATTGCTTTATGATAAGACGGTACATTTTCTTGTAAATATTTAAATAGATCGTAGTATTCTGAAGGACTTGTGTAGCCGACAGTATCTGGAATATTAATCACATCTGCACCTGCTTTAATAGCAGTCTCTGCAAATTCGGCAAGAAATGCTCGATCAGTACGACATGCATCCTCAGCTGAAATTTGGACTTTTGGAAAAAAGGATTTTGCAAGCTGCACACAATGTTTAGCAGTTTCCAAAACTTCTAATCTCGTCATGTTTAATTTATATTTCATATGAATGTCACTTGTTGCTAGAAATATATGCAGTCTCGGTTCCGCAGCATTTTTTAACGCATCCCATGCTGTCTTAATATCTGAATCTTTTGCGCGAGAAAGGCTAGAGACAGAGACAGAACGAATCTGTCTCGCAATCTCTTGAATACCTAAAAAGTCACCTTCCGAGGAAGCGGCAAAACCAGCCTCAATGATATCAACACCTAAAGCTTCTAGTTGTCTTGCAATTTCGAGCTTTTCAAATCGATTTAAATTAACCCCAGGAGATTGTTCGCCATCACGTAATGTTGTATCAAGAAACTGAATTTTACTCATTTTTTATTTCACCTCGACCTTTTCTTTTCTTTGGATAAATGGCATCATTGCACGAAGTTTTTCTCCAACCTCTTCTAACTGATGCTGCTTTTCACTTTCATTAATTTCGTTATATACTGGACGACCATTTTTATTTTCGTTAATCCAGCCCTTAGCAAACGTACCATCTTGAATTTCTGCTAAAATATCTTTCATTGCTAATTTTGACTCATTCGCAACTACTCTAGGACCAGATACAAAATCTCCCCACTGAGCAGTATCAGAGATTGAGTATCTCATATAGCTCATTCCGCCTTCGTACATTAAATCAACGATTAGTTTCAACTCATGTAAACACTCAAAGTATGCTACTTCTGGCTGATAACCTGCTTCTACTAATGTTTCAAATCCTGATTTTACTAATGAAGTTACACCACCACATAGTACCGCTTGTTCTCCGAATAGATCTGTTTCAGTTTCCTCTTTAAATGTTGTTTCAAGTACACCCGCTCTAGTAGCACCAATTCCATCAGCGTAAGAAAGTGCTACATTTTTTGCTTCACCTGTTACATCTTGGTAAACAGCGAATAATGCTGGTACCGCTGCTCCATCGACAAAAGTACGTCGAACAAGATGTCCTGGCCCTTTTGGCGCTACTAAAAATACATCAACATTTGCAGGAGGAACAATTTGGTCAAAATGAACATTAAATCCGTGTGCAAACGCAAGCGCATTACCATTTTCTAGATGCGGTTCAATTTCATTTTTATAAACAGTTGGTTGATGCTCGTCTGGTAATAGAATCATTACTACATCAGCTGCCTTTGAAGCCTCTGCAACCGTAGTTACATGTAGTCCATCATTTGCTGCAGCGTCCCATGATTTACCTGGACGACAACCAACAACTACCTTATGACCATTTTCATGTAAATTTAAAGCATGTGCGTGACCTTGTGATCCATAACCAATTACCGCAATCGTTTTCCCTACTAATACATTTTCCTTCACGTCTGTACCATAATATACTTTAGCCATTTTCAAATTCCTCCAATTTTTTTGTTTTATATTTTTATATTTTTATTTAATAAGAGAGTAGCTTTTGAGCATGCTCCTTATGTTTAGCAGATCTAGTAAATGCGGTTACACCAGTTCGAGCTATTTCTTTTAGTTCGAAAGGTCTTAATAATTCAATCAAAGCCTCTACCTTATCAGAAGTACCAGTTACTTGAACGACAATCTGATCACGGCTTACATCAATAACCGAGGCTCTAAATGGTTCAATTAGACTATAAATTTCATTTCTTGTAGCTGCATTTGTACTCACCTTTATTAAGGCCAGTTCTCTAGCAATAACTGATTCTTCTGTTATATCTGCTACTTTTATCACATCAATTTGCTTGTGAAGCTGTTTAATCAATTGTTCAACCTGTTGTAAATCCTCTACGTGAACGACAAACGTAATTCTTGAAATATGATCTTGTTCCGTATGTCCTACAGAAATACTTTCAATATTAAATCGTCTTCTAGAGATCACTCCTGTAATTCGGTTAAGTACGCCACTGTTATTTAATACAGTCGATGTAATGACCCGTTTCATTATTTCACCCCTTCCATTTCATGAATTCCTTTACCAGGTGGAACCATTGGTGTAACGATTTCAGCTTGATGAACTCGACAATCAATTAAAACTGGCCCATCAAACTCAATTGCTTCTCTTAATTGACTTTCAACTAAATTTGGATCTGAAATTGTTATCCCTTTAATCCCATAAGCTTCAGCAAGTTTCGTAAAACTAGGTTGGCAGTCTAATAGAGAACTAGAGAAGCGTTCATTATAAAATGCTGATTGCCACTGTCTTACCATTCCTAGGGCTGCGTTATTTAAAATTAAAATTTTTACTTGCAAATTATGTTCCTTGATCATGCTCAATTCTTGCAATGTCATTTGGAATCCGGCATCCCCAACGACGGCTACAACTAATTCATCAGGCTTAGCAAATTGTGCTCCTATTGCAGCTGGTAATCCAAATCCCATCGTCCCGAGTCCACCTGAAGTAATCCATTTATGGGGTTCTTCAAAAGGATAATACTGAGCTGCCCACATTTGATGTTGACCAACATCCGTCGAAATCGTCGCTTTCCCATTTGTAATCGAATGGAGTAAAGTTAAGACAGTTTGTGGTTTAATGACTTCTCTACTCGCTTCGTACTGTAGTGGAAAGGCTTCTTTACGACTTTTAAGTAGCTCTAACCATTCACTGTGATTTTGTTTATCTACTTTTTGTTTTAATAGAACTTTCAGAACTTCCTTAGCACATCCAACGATTGGAATATTTGTAGGAATAACTTTGTTAATTTCGGCAGGATCTATATCGATATGTGCTACAATCGCATTTTTAGCAAAGTGTGCTAAATTACCCGTTAACCTATCATCAAATCGTGCTCCGATGTTAATTAGTAAATCACTTTCATACATTGCCATATTTGCTGTATAAGTTCCGTGCATCCCCCCCATTCCAAGGAATAATTCCTCATTTGCTGGAAATCCACCTAGCCCTAAAAGCGTATTGACAACTGGGATATTGAACTTTTTTATAAATTCAGTAAACTCATCAGCTGCTTTTGCATGTAATATACCTGCTCCAGCTAATACGACTGGTTTTTTAGCTTTTTCAATTGCTCCTATTAACTTTGTTATTTGAATATAATTTGGTTCATATGTCGGTTGATAGCCTGGTAATTTAACCTCTATCTCGTCTTTTTTCACTCCTTTTTCAACCATCATATTTTTTGGTAGATCGATAACGACTGGACCTGGACGGCCTGTTGAAGCAATATGGAATGCTTCTTTTACGATTTGTGGAACATCTTCAACATTACGCACTTGATAGTTATGTTTTGTAACTGGCATTGTAATTCCAATAACATCTGCTTCTTGAAAGGCATCCGTTCCGATTACATTTGTAGCAACCTGACCAGTAAAAACAACTAGTGGTAATGAATCCATCATCGCATCTGCTAAACCAGTTACTACGTTTGTTGCCCCTGGACCACTTGTTGCGATAACAACCCCTGGACGACCAGTTACTCGTGCATAACCTTCTGCAGCGTGGATGGCCCCTTGTTCATGTCTTGCTAGAATGTGAGGAATATCAGCATCATAAAGTGCATCATATAATGGTAATACTGCCCCTCCAGGGTAACCAAAAATCATTTCAACATTTTCATTTTTCAAAGCATCAATTAGTAAATTTGCACCTGACAATTCTTTTGACAGAGTTCTCATCGAATGATGACTCATTTCTACTTTCCCCTCCATTTTCGGATAAAATTTACCCATTTATTCGCAATAAAAAAAGCCATAACTCCACACTTCAGCAGATGCTGAAGGGGCGAAAGACTTTTCGCGGTACCACCCTTCTTCTTAGGTTAATAACCTAACTTTGGGATTTTGGCTAACCAAAATCTGGTTATAACGTGACCAACGTTCAAGCTTACCTTACAAAATAATTCAGCTTGACACTCAAGAGTGAGTTTCATTAATCAAGGTCATCGGTTCACACCAGCCACCGACTCTCTGAAGATCCTTTTCATAACTACTTTTCTCTTTCAATGCTTTTTCATATTTTTAAAATTCCGCCTGTATTAGCAGAAGTAACTAACTTTGCATATCTTGCTAAATAACCCGTTTTAACTTTTGGTTCATGTAATTTATAAGATGTTTTACGAGATTCTAACGTTTCGTTTGAAATTGATAAAGTAATACTTCTTGATAAAAGATCGATGATGATTTCATCGCCATCTTCAATATATGCAATTGGTCCACCTTCAGCCGCTTCTGGAGAAATATGTCCAATTGCAATTCCTCTAGTAGCACCTGAAAAACGGCCATCTGTAATTAACGCAACTTTTGTTCCTAAACCTCTTCCAACAATTGATGAAGTTGGTGCAAGCATTTCTGGCATTCCAGGTCCACCTTTTGGACCCTCATATCGAATGACAACTACATGACCCTCTTTGACGAGACCTTTGTCAATCGCTTCAACCGCTTCATCGTGTGAGTCAAAACAAATTGCTTCACCAATAAATGTTTGAATTGAGGGGTCAACGCCACCTACTTTAATAACTCCTCCATCTGGGGCTAGATTCCCATGTAAGATCGATAATCCGCCAGTTTGTGAATAAGGATTTTCTTTTTTACGAATCACTTCACTATTGGAGATTGTGGCTTCTTGCACATTCTCGAATAAAGTTTTTCCCGTAATTGTAATGCGGTCACTATTAATTGCCCCGGGAATGGTAGTCAGTTCTTTAATAATGGCTGGAACACCACCTGCTAAATGAACATCATGCATTGAATAGTGAGAAGCGGGACTAATTTTTGATAAATAAGGTACTCTTCTAGCTACGTCATTTATATCCTTTAAGTCGTAATCCACTCCTGCTTCATTTGCGATGGCCATTAAGTGTAAAACAGTATTTGTTGATCCACCCATTGCCATATCCAGTGCAAATGCATCATCAATTGCCTCTTTTGTAATAATGTCTCTTGGTTTTATATCATTTTCAATGCAATCCATTAGATGGAAAGCTGCATCACGGATTAATTGATGTCTGTCTTTACTAGTTGCAAGTATTGTCCCGTTATATGGTAGTGCTACACCAAGCATTTCCATAATGCAATTCATTGAATTTGCTGTGAACATTCCAGAACATGATCCACATGTTGGACATGCTGACTTTTCAATATCGAGTAATTCTTCTACACTCATTTTTCCTGATTTAAAAGCACCTACACCTTCAAATACTGAAGCAAGAGATAGAGCCTTTCCATCTTTAGATAGTCCACCTGCCATTGGTCCACCTGATACAAACACTGCCGGTACATTTGTACGAACAGCTGCCATTAGCATTCCAGGTGTGATTTTATCGCAGTTTGGCATATAAAATACTCCATCAAACCAATGTGCATTAATTACAGTTTCGGCTGCATCGGCAATGATTTCCCTACTTGGTAAAGAATACCTCATTCCGATATGTCCCATTGCGATTCCATCATCGACACCAATCGTATTAAACTCAAATGGAACTCCACCAGCATCTCGAATCGCTTGTTTTACAACATCAGCCATTTCCCTTAAATGAATATGACCTGGAACAATATCAATATATGAATTACAAATCGCTATAAATGGTTTATTAAAATCTTCCTCTTTAACACCTGCCGCTAATAATAAGCTACGATGCGGCGCACGGTCGATACCTTTTTTTATCATGTCACTTCGCACAATTTATCACCCTTGTTTTACGTAAATTTTTTCTCCATCTTCTACTACTAATTGACGAAATGCGTTTAATAATCTTTGTGTATTTGGTCCTGGTTTTCCATCACCAATCACTCGTCCATCTACCTTAGATACGCCAATTACTTCAGCTGCTGTTCCTGTTAAGAAAACCTCATCGGCGATATAAACATCATGCCTTGTGAACAATTTTTCCTCAACTTCGTAACCTAATGTGTCACCTAATTCCATAATTGCATTTCGAGTAATTCCTTCTAATGCACCTGCTGAACTCGGTGGAGTAATTAACTTATTCCCTTTTACTAAGAAGACATTATCTCCTGAACCTTCAGCTACAAAGCCTTGATCATTTAGCATGAGTGCTTCTTGAACACCAGCTAGTTTCGCTTCAATTTTTACTAATATGTTATTTAAATAATTTAAAGATTTAATTTGTGGATTTAATACATCACTTCGATTTCTTCTCGTTGCTACAGTTACAATTTCCATACCATTTTCGTATAGTTCTTGTGGAAAAAGTGCTAGTTGTTCAGCAATGACAACTACATTTGCTCTTGGACAAGAAGTTGGATCTAATCCAAGATTTCCTTCACCTCTTGAGACGACGAGTCGAATATAACCACTATGTAAATTATTTCGATTTACTGTATCAACTACAATTTGTGTTAACTCTTCTAATGAATAAGGAATTGTTAATAAAATTGATTTTGCTGATTCATATAATCGAATGAGATGTTCTTTTAAGCGAAATACATTGCCATCATATACGCGAATCCCTTCGAATACTCCATCTCCATATAGATATCCATGATCATATACAGAAACTTTTGCATCTTGTTTTTGAACGAATTCACCATTTAAAAAAATCTGTTGCTCTGTCACGGTTAATCCTCCTCAAGAGTTAAAATATTTGTACTTACTTTATTCCAATCTACTAAATAAATCAACAAGTTTTTAGAAAATTTAAAATTCATATTTTATTCAAAAATCGTATAAATATTGGTAAATCAACAATGAAAACCTTTACATTTTTTCAAAATATTTTTTCGACAAAATTTTACTCTTGAAAAATGTTTTTAAAAGGATTATCATATGGTTAATTTAAACAGAATTTTCTGTAAATTAAAATCGGAGGCGAGTAAAAATGGCTACTTTACAAATTAATGGGACTGTTAACGAAATCAATGAAGTGTTGAAAGTAATGAGTAATCATTTTGACATTCAGATTAAAGACGAAAAATCCGATCAGGAGTATTCAGTAGATTTCTCTTATGAAGAATGGGAAAATGATTCTTTCGTAAGTGAGATGTTAACTGGAGCCTATAATGATTAAAAACTAAAATTCTTATCGTATGATAATAAAGACGAGGGTAGCCTATTTTTTAGGCAACCCTCTTTTTTATTTGTTAGTCTGGACTACAAATAAAATTAGTGAATCTGCAATTAAATTTGGTAAAGCTGCAAGTAAAATTAGCAAATCTGCAATTAAATCTAGTAAAAGTGCAATTAAGCCACAATATTTCCAATACCAGTTAAGGTATTTCACCACAAAAACTGTTAAAAAGTTAATACTCTCAAAAAGAAAACTAGCAATTTCCTACTAATTCTAGTCAAATCGAATAAAAAGTCACTATGAATCTGTTAAATATTAACTGTGAATGCACTGAACTTTACGATGTTTGCAATATAAAAGGACTGCTTAGATCAGTTTCCCTGACCAGACAGTCCAATTCGTTTATTTTAGCAATCCCTCATCCTTCAAAAACTCTCTAGCAACACTTTCGGCAGATTTTCCACCAACATTTACTTTATAATTCATTTGTCGCATTTCATCATCTGTTATTTTATTTTCTAATTTGTTTAAAATATTTTTAACTTCAGGATACTTTTTAAGTGTCTCTTTTCTTAGAAGTGGTGCACATTGATATGGTGGGAATAAATGTTTATCATCGACTAACACTTTCATGTTATAACTTTGGAGCTCGCTATCAGTTGAATATGCATCAATTATCGAGAGATCCCCCGATTGAATTGCGTCATACCTCAATTTTGGCTCCATCGTTTTTAAATCTTGAAATTTCAAACCATATAATTTTTGCAATCCTAAATATCCGTCATCACGATCAGTAAATTCTAAAGTGAAACCTGCTTTTAACTGGTTTGCTACTTTAGTTGCATCTGAAATCGTTTCGATTCCAAATTGTTTTGAAATGTGATCTGGAACAGCTAATGCATAAGTGTCATTAAATTTCATAGGTTCCAAATAGCTCAAATTATATTTTTTTGCTAAACCTTCAGCAGCTTGTTTATATACAGCTTTTGCATCATTACTAACAGCCTTTTCTTTCAAAAAAGTAGAAACGACTGTACCTGTATATTCTGGATAAATATCAATATCACCTTTTTTTAATGCATTAAACACAAATGTCGTTTTACCAAAATTAGGCTTAACTTCAACATTTAGATTTGTTTCATCCTCAATCAATAATTTATACATATTCATTATTATTTCTGGTTCAGCACCTAGTTTTCCAGCAATGACAAGATCTGTTTTATTCCAAGATTTAATTGTTAAGGGAGAAAATAATAATGCTAATAAAATAAAACTAGCCGTTATGATCCTTAATGAAAAACTCTTAAAACTCTTCTTCTCTATTAATCTTAAAATTAAATCAAATATAACTGCTAAAAGCGCTGATGGTATTGCCCCTATTATGATTAAATTCATATCGTTTCGGTCGATGCCTAATAAAATTAAACTACCTAATCCACCAGCTCCTATTAAAGCAGCGATTGTTGCAGTTCCAACAATTATGACCATCGCAGTTCGGATTCCCGCCATCATAACTGGTAATGCTAATGGTAATTCAACCTTAAAAAGCCTTTGTCTACCGTTCATTCCTAAACCGGTTGCTGCCTCTAATAGGATCGGATCAATCTCCTTAATTCCGGTATATGTATTTCGCAAGATCGGCAATAATGCATATACACTTAACGCAATTACCGCTGGAATCTTTCCAATACCGACTAATGGTATTAAAATCCCTAACAGCGCCAATGAAGGTATGGTTTGAATAACTGCTGTTGTTCCAATTACAAACTCAGGGAGTACTTTCTTCTTCGTTAAGTAAATTCCAATCGGGACAGCTAGAATTATTGCAATAATAAGTGCAAATACTGAAATTTGAATATGCTCTAACAAAGCAGTTAATAATTGTTCTTTTCTATTTGCAAGAGTCGTCGTAAATGAAGTTAGAATCATCTTATATTCCCTCCTTTACAACAGCCTTACCTCGATAATGATCTATAAATTGTTCAACAAAAGGATTAACAGGATTATTTAAAATTTCGTCTTTCGTACCTACTTGAACTAGTTCACCATTGTGCATAATCCCGATCCGGTCTCCTAAATAAAATGCCTCGTCTAAATCATGAGTGACGAAAAGGATCGTTTTATTAATTTTTGTTTTTAATTGCTTAAGATCCTTTTGTAATTGTAATCTTGTAATCGGATCTAATGCACTGAATGGTTCGTCCATTAGTAATAAGTCCGGATCCCCTGCTAAAGCTCTCGCTACACCTACCCGTTGTTGTTGACCCCCAGATAACTCTGAAATCGGTCTTTTACTAAATTCCAAAGGATTTAATTTTACTAATTCTAATAATTCTTTAGTGCGTTCTTTTATTTGTGCTTTGTTCCATTTTTTTAATTCTGGTACGATTGAAATATTTTCTTCAACATTCAAATGGGGAAATAATGCAATTTGTTGAAGTACATATCCAAACTCTCTCCTCAGCTTATGTTCATCATACTCTTTAATGTTTTTATCATGATAAAAAATTTCACCATCAGTCGGTTTAATTAATCTATTTATTAATTTAATTGTTGTTGTTTTTCCACAGCCACTTGGGCCAATTAAAACAAAACATTCACCTGTTTGAATTGAAAAAGATAAATCCTGAACTGCACTTTTTCCATTTGAAAACTTAAAAGATATATCTTGAAATTGGATCATTCTAGTCCTCCCTTAAAAAAGCCTATAAGTATATATAGTTAGAGGACAAGTTTTCTTATGCTTTAAGTAATTAAAATTAGGACAAAAGAAAATTTTTTTCATCATTTGTGAAAATCGTAAGAATATTAATAGTTTTTGTAGTAAATAGAGCTAATTTTTGGTAGAATGAGAAAATCATTTTTAAATTGCAACGATGATTGAGGGGAATTATTTGAATACTTTAACAAAAAAAGAAATTATGTTTATTGGATTTATGTTATTTTCTATGTTATTTGGAGCTGGTAATTTAATTTTTCCAGCATACATTGGACAAGCAGCTGGAGAGAATGTATGGCAAGCAATAATTGGATTTATTATTTCAGATGCAGGTATTGCGATTTTAGCATTTATAGCAATAGCTAAATCCGGTAATTTTGATACGCTTGTAAAGAGAGTACATCCTATTTTTGCGCTTCTCTTCCCGATGGCAATCTACTTGTCGATCGGACCTGGGCTTGCAATTCCACGAGCTAGTAGTCTGGCATATGAAATGGGAGTTAAACCATTTTTGCCTGCAGGTTTAGCTGTTTCTCCAATAGGACTATTAGTTTATACGATTGTGTTTTTTAGTATCGTTTATTGGTTTGCTAAATCACCTTCAAAATTAGTTGACAGATTCGGTAAAATTTTAACTCCAGCTTTACTAATCTTAATTTTAATTGTTTTTATGAAAGCAATGTTTACAGACTTATCTAGTTTTAAGGATGCATCCTTAACTTATAAATCTAATCCTGTCTCACAAGGAATTTTAGATGGCTATCAAACAATGGATGGGATTTGTGCATTAATCTACGGGATTGTTTTCATCAATATTTTTCAAAGATTAAATGTTACAAATCAAAAATTACAAATTAAATATTTAATGATTTTCGGTTTAATTTGTGCATTATTATTATCGTTAACTTATTTTATAATTGGCTACTTAGGTGCTTCAGCAACGATTACTGGACAAATTGACAATGGAGCAATCGTCTTAACGACTGTAATGAATCAATTATTTGGTAATGGTGGAACGATTGTATTAGGACTTATTTTTACACTTGCATGTTTAAGTGTTTGTATTGGTTTGATCACATCATGTTCTCAGTATTTTAATAGTATTTTCCCTAAACTATCTTATAAAAAATGGGCAATCTTATTATGTTTTATAAGTGGATTCGTAGCAAATTTAGGACTTACTCAAATATTAAAAGTTTCCGTTCCAATATTAGGTCTTTTATATCCAATGGCAATTGCACTCATTGTTCTAGCACTTTTACACGATCAATTACCATTTAAAGGTAGACCTGTTTATTTATTAACAATTTTGTTTGTTGGAATTTATAGCCTAATTGAGATTATCAATTCATCATTTTTAAATAATGGACTTAATGAATTATTATCGATTGTTCCAATGCAAAGTAAAGGATTCGGTTGGGTAATACCCGCTTTACTTGGTTTTGTAATTGGGTGTATGATGGAGAAGTTTTTCGTTAAAGAATATACCGAAGTAAAAAACGCAGCATAATTTAATTTTCAAAAATTAAGAGCGGCTCATTAGTCTAAGCACTTACTGAGGTCGCTCTTTTTAATTTTTAAAAATGTTTATTAAGGTTTTCTTTTACTAACAAAGATGGCTTTAATTCAATAATACTTTTTTGTCCGGATAAAGCCATCGTTAAATCAAAATCAGCTAAAATATTTTTCATTACTTGGATTACTCCGTTTTTACCACCAAGAGCTAGTCCATACATATACGGTCGACCAATTAATACTGCATCAGCACCGATTGCTAATGCTTTATACAGATCCGCTCCCCTTCTAATACCACTATCCATTAAAATTGGTAATTCACCTTTTAATTCACTACAAATGCTCTCTAATGCATCTAAAGTACTAATTGTTCCATCAACTTGTCTACCACCATGATTTGAAACGATGATGCCATCCATTCCATATTCAAGTGCAAGCATCGCATCGTCCTTATGTAAAATGCCCTTTAATAAAATTGGTAATTTAGTTTGATTTCGCAAAAATGCTAAATCTTCCCACGTTAATGCAGGATTGCCAAAGAGTCTTGTCCATAATAGAATTGCTGACTGTGGATCTTCTTTTGGTGAATTATTTAATCTTGAGCAAAACACTGGATCCTCTAAATAGTTCCCGATACCTTGTCCTTGTAAGAATGGCAAATATGCATTTTCAATATCTTTTTCTCTCCAGCCCATTATCGAAGTATCAAGTGTAATAACAATTGCTTCATAGCCATTTGCTTCAGCACGTTTAATCATACTTGCTGCAATTTCCATATCACTACTACAATATAATTGATACCATTTAGGAGAATTTCCTAGAACACTTGAAACCTTTTCCAATGAGTAAGTTGATGCAGTACTAGTAATGTATGGAATATTCAATTCTGCTGCTGCTTTAGCAGTTTCAAGTTCCCCTTCTGGGTGTGCAATCGACTGGACACCGATTGGTGCAAATAAAACTGGTGAATTATATGTTTTGCCAAATAATTTTATACTAATATCACGCTCAGCCACATTACGTAACATTCGCGGTACAATTTTCCATTTGTCAAAGGCTAATCGGTTTTCATTCATCGAGCGCTCACTACCTGCGCCACCTGCTATATAATAAAAAGGTCCCTCTTCTAATTGATCTTGTGCTAACTTTTCTAAATCCTCAAATCTAACAGGAATCTCACTTTTTTTCCCGGTACTATACACTTGCAATTGAATAGAATTCCCGAAATTCTTCATTCCAAACACATCCTTAAAAAAGTTGTAACCGTTTACATATTCTAATTCGGTTCAAATAACTCCTTTAAATTTCTGAATAAATTATTCGACATTTTTAATATTTATAAGTTTTCCTTTCTCATTAAGGACTTAATTTTATATTAAAAATATTTAATTGTATAATATTACTCTATTTTTTGTTCTTAAATACTGTAAGAGAGTGTACAAATAAGTAAGATACCCTTTTTAATATTAATGGTTGATTGAAAGAATAGTAAATCGATTTGGTTAACCAATTTGATTGAATGTTTATTTATATTAATTTAAGAAACTAAATAAATGTAAATACCTTTCGCCCTTATTACTATAAAGGTGGTGTTAGTTTGAATCACTCTGATTGGATTAAATTAAGTGTAAGACTTGCTTACGAAAACTTATTAAATAAAAATGGTGGACCATTTGGGGCAGTTATTGTCAAAGATGGAAAAGTAATTGGTGCCGGAGTAAATGGTGTCACAACATTAAATGATCCAACTGCACATGCAGAGGTCCAAGCAATTCGAAACGCATGTCAAAATTTAGGTACATATTTATTAAAGGATGCTGTCTTATACACAAGTTGTGAACCATGCCCGATGTGTCTAAGTGCCGCCTATTGGTCTAGAATTTCAAAAATATATTATTTTTTCACAAAAGATGATGCTGCAAAAATTGGTTTTGATGATGCACATATCTATGATGAACTTTCATTGCCCTATGAAGATCGAACGATACCAAGTGAACAAATTATGATTAAAGTCAAAGATATTGAAAACCCTTTCATTGTTTGGTCAAAAGAAGAAAGTCATGTTCATTATTAATCAGTATAAAAAAGGTTGCTCATTAATAACTAACGGGCAACCTTTTTTTAGAAATATTAATCTTTTAGCTCATGATCCTGTTCTGACACTTCAATTTCCACTAAATTTGAAGGTTCATCTATTTCGTTATTCATTTCTTTCCAAATTTTATACTTTTCAATATCTTTGTTAATCTGTTTAAATGTATACGCTAAAATCGTTGCATCATCTAAAAAGCCTAAGCCTACGATAAAATCTGGTATTGCATCGATTGGACTGACAAAATAAATTAATGCCCCAATTACAGTCAAAATTGATTTTGTGGAAATATCTCTATAACTGCCATTAATATATGATTTAAATAGATCTATAAATAAATTTACTTTTTCCCAAGCTTCACCTAACGCTCCTTTTTTATTCGGTGCGAGCTTAGCAGCATTTTTCAATAAAGTCGTTGATTTTTCTTTATTTCCTAAATAGGAAGAAGCTTTCTTTAAATACTTTTTAAAAAACTTATTTTCATTTAACTCAGACATTATTTCTCCTCCCTTTTTTATAGTTTATCAAATATGAAAACAAGATGAAAGTACGAAAAACCACTAATCACTTGATTAGTGGTTTCACTTTTTTCACAAATATTGACCTTCAATGTCAAAGGTTTGTGTATAGAATTATTTTTTATATAACTCTTCTACTTGCTTTTGTAAATCCTTGTTCTCTAAGAACTCATCATAAGTACACTCTTTATCAACTAAACCGTTTGGTGTCACTTCAATGACACGGTTTGCAATTGTTTGAATGAACTGATGGTCATGAGATGTAAATAATGCAGTACCTTTGAATGCAATTAAACCATTATTTAATGCTGTAATTGACTCTAAGTCTAAGTGGTTAGTAGGATCATCTAATACTAATACGTTTGCTCCACTTAACATCATTTTTGAAAGCATACAACGAACTTTTTCTCCCCCAGATAGAACAGAAGCTTTTTTCATTACTTCCTCTCCTGAGAATAGCATACGTCCTAAGAAACCACGTAGGAAGCTTTCAGACTCATCTTGTGGAGAGAACTGACGTAACCATTCGATTAAGTTCATATCACTTTTTTCAAAGAACTCTGAGTTATCTTTAGGGAAAAATGCTTGAGAAGTTGTTACACCCCATTTAAATGAACCTGTATCTGGCTCCATTTCACCCATTAAAATTTTAAATAAAGTTGAAATCGCAACGTCATTTTTACCAACAAACGCAATTTTATCGCCTTTGTTTACAGTAAAACGTACGTTATCTAGTACTTTTTCACCATCGATTGTTTTTGAAATTCCATCTACAGTTAATAAATCATTTCCAACTTCTCTCTCTGGCGTAAATCCAACGAATGGATAACGACGAGAAGATGGTCTAATATCATCAAGTGTAATTTTATCTAAAAGTTTTTTACGTGAAGTAGCTTGTTTTGCTTTTGAAGCATTTGAGCTAAATCGAGCAATAAATCCTTGTAGTTCTTTAATTTTCTCTTCTTTTTTCTTATTAGCATCAGACATTAATCTTTGAGCTAATTGACTTGATTCATACCAGAAATCATAGTTACCAACATAAAGTTGAATTTTACCAAAATCTAAATCAGCCATATGCGTACATACTTGATTTAAGAAGTGACGGTCATGTGATACAACGATAACTGTGTTTTCAAAGTTAATTAAGAAGTTTTCTAACCATTGAACAGCCTTAAGATCTAAGTTATTCGTTGGCTCATCTAGTAAAAGAATATCTGGTTGACCAAATAATGCTTGAGCAAGTAAAACTTTTACTTTCTCGCCTGCTTGTAATTCAGCCATTTTTTTATAATGTAAGTCTTCTGTAATGCCAAGACCTTTTAATAAAATCGCAGCTTCTGATTCTGCTTCCCAACCATTTAACTCTGCAAACTCACCTTCAAGTTCTGCAGCTTTCATGCCATCTTCTTCAGTGAAATCTTCTTTCATGTAGATTGCATCTTTTTCTTTCATTACTTCGAAAAGACGAGTATGACCCATAATTACAGTTTGAAGAACTTCAAACTCTTCATACTCAAACTGGTTTTGTTTTAATACTGCAAGACGCTCACCTGGTGTTACAATTACATCACCTGTAGAAGGCTCGATATCACCAGATAAAATTTTAATAAAAGTAGATTTACCCGCACCATTCGCACCAATTAAACCGTAACAGTTACCTGGTGTAAACTTTATATTAACATCATCAAATAATTTTCTGTCCGCAAAACGCAAACTAACATTAGAAACTGTAATCATTTTAATTATATTCCTCCAACTCTTTTGCTCTACTCTTTACAATACCATATTTTAAAAGGAAATTAAATTTTTTCTAAAATAAATTCAAAAACAATCTCCAAATTTTGTAAAAAAACAGCTTAATTTAGTTTTTCATTTCCTTTTTAAAGGCAATATATGAGTATATAGTTGGGAATCCAATTAATAATATAATCAATGGAATGACAATTATTCCCTTATCACTCATTGGTATAAAATAAAGCAATAAAAAACATAAACCAATGATCATAAATACTCTACCGCTAACACGATGTGTTTTTTTCCAAACATTTTCATTACTTAATGTCCAAGGGGTACGGACCCCGATAAAATAATTCGAACGAACATGAGGCATATAATTTCCAAGAAACATAAACAAAAGGCCAATAAAAAGAAAACTCATTGAGCCGATATGAACGTCATAACCTAATCCATAAAATAAAACACTCATATTAATTAAAAAGAAAATAAATAAAATCCCTGTTACCATAAAGTATAAGCTTCTCTGGAATAACTTATAATTCTCTTTTCTTGGATCAATCTTCGGAGTAACAATTGGCAATATATAAACGAAAAGCATGATCGCATGTAGCTCGATAAACGTTTGCATTTTTGAATCGTAATTATTAACTTGTCCTGAAAAATCCCAATGAACAGGTAATTGACTTGGTAAATCATGAAAGTTAATAATCCAAAATACTAATGAACAAATAAATAGTAAAATTGCAATAATATGCTTTTTCAATCTAAGTCTCCTCTCAGGTTATTTTCTTTAAAACTATATGCCCAACTGATAATTTCTTGAAAAACCGTCATATTTAAAGAATAAATAATAAATTGCCCCTTCTTTTCATCTTGAATTAACTTGGCTGACTTTAATATTTTAAGATGTTGAGAAATACTAGGTTTTGACATATCGAATTGTTCTGAAATTTCCCCAGCAGTTAAATCTTTCTCTTTTAATAAATCTAAAATTTTCCTTCTAGTTGGATCCGATAATGCTTTAAATAGTTCATTCACCTTTCACACCCCTAAGATTTAGTATTTAGTTAATTAACTAAATACTAAAATCTATTTGTGTAATAGTCAATTATGCTAAGATTAGATTTATATTATTTTAAGTTTTTATTTCGTTTCTATATAATTTAAATTAAACATCAAATTTAGGAAATTAAAAGATTAGAGGTAATATCATGGCAAATAAACTATATTTTGAACACCCCTCATTAAAAAAATGGTTTACTAAAATTACTGAAATTAAAGAAGTTGATTCATTATTTCATATCAAACTTGAAGATTCTGCTTTTTATCCTGAAGGTGGCGGGCAGCCATCTGATTTCGGTACAATTAATGGAATCGAAATTGTTGATTTAATAGAGGATGATGAAGAAGTAATCCATGTCTTAAATGCAAAACCGGAAACATTGGAAGCAACATGTGAAATAAATTGGGACCGTAGAATTGATCATATGCAACATCATAGCGGCCAACATTTACTTTCAGCAACCATTATTGAACTATTTGATCTACCTACTGTAAGTTTTCATTTAGGAAAAGAGACAGTTACGATTGACCTAGATACCCCTTCTCTTTCAGCTGAACAATTAAATCAAATTGAAAGAGCAGTATATGAAAAGATTCTTGCTAATATTGAAATTAAAACCTACTTCGTAAATAAAGAAGAATTAAATGCACTTCAACTTCGCAAATTACCAAAAGTTGAAGACAATATAAGAATTGTTGAGATTTTACATACTGATTTATCTGCTTGTTGTGGTACTCATGTAAAACAAACGGGTGAAATTGGATTTATCAAATTAATTAAAACTGAAAAAGTAAGACAAACTACTAGACTTCATTTTAAATGTGGCTATAGAGCACTTGAGGAAATTCAAAAAACTAGTAAAACATTATCAACTATTAATCAATTATTTAATACACATACTGATCAAGTTAAAAATAAAGTCGAATTGACAATTAATGAATTAAAAGAAGCGCAAAAAGAAATCGAGAAAATGAAAGAAACGATCTTTAACTCAATTTCTAATGAGTTATTATTAAATGCAACAAATGATATCATTATTAAAACATTTGAAGAAGAATCAGTTAAAGACTTACAGTTACTCGCAAAATCAATACAGGCTAAAAAACCTTCTTTACTTGTATTTTCAAGTGTAAAAGAGCAAAAATTATTGCTAATTAATCAACTTAAAAATGATGTAAATTGTGGGGAACTAATTAAAAATTTACTAAAACAGGTTGAAGGAAAAGGTGGCGGCGGTGCAGGGCAAGCACAAGCGACATTTGAAACTTCAAGCCGATTAAACGAAGCTGAAAATACTTTAAAACATATTTTGCTTCCTCAGGTAAATGTATAAACATTATATTTAGATGAAAAAAGAACAACGACGGACTTCTCAGGTCCACAGTTGTTCTTTTCTTGTTTTGTGCTAAATAATTAAAATCATTTAAATCTATTCTACCGAATACTTATAGAATTTTTTATCGACCTTCATTACTGGAAAATTCTCAGGTAAATCATTACCCTCTACACTTGTAAATCCATTTTTTTCATAAAATCGATGAGCGGCTAAAAATTGAGGGGTTGTTCCAAGATAAATTGCTTTTATTGACATTTCTTTCGCCCATTCAATAGCATTATTTAATAAGAGACTTGCAGTATTATATTTAGCACCTCTGTAATCCTTATCTACAAACATCTTTCTTAACGCAACCTGCTCATTTCCTATGTCTAAAAGACTGATTGTACCAACTACTTTATCGCCAGAAAGAGCCACCCAAAAGTTCCCGTTTCCATTCTGATAAAATTCTTCTATCGTAAACAAATCAGGCTGATCATCCTTGGTAATCTTTATACTGTATTCTTTTTGCTGAATAGCAAGAATTAAATCAACTACTTGAGCTTGATAATCATTTGAGTATTCTTTCACAATTGGGCTGTTGTTCATAAATTTACACCGCCTTTAATATATTTAGATCTTACTTTTTTTCAATTTAACTACTAATCTTTGAGATACTATTACCTCTTTATTCAATATTGAGATACTTTAACATGATGGATAGAAAAAAATGTAAAAAAGGACGAATGTTGACATCATTTAACAATGTGTATATTTACGCAAGCATATCTTGATATTCCTTTTTGCGTTCAAATTCAGCCTTAGCAAATGGACACAGTGGCACAATCTTTTTGTCTTGTTCTCTCATCTCTTCTACAACAGAAGCAACAAGTTTACTGGCAATATTTTGTCCTCGCAAGGATTCTTCGACAAAAGTATGATCAATGATCACTTTTGATGCTCCAGCTTGTACAAATGTAATTTCAGCGACGATTTTCCCTTCTTCATTCTCAATGAAGTGTTTTTTATCTGCCTTTTCAATATTCATATTATTTTTCATCCTTTTTATAAATATATTGTAGTGCACCACTTGGACATAAATCGATCGTTTTCATAGCTGAATCTGCTTCTCCATTATCAGCAAGAATCCACGGCTTTCTTTTTGTATCAAACACTTTCGGCAAAGTCCTTACACAATTACCTGAATGTGTACAGATCTCTTTGCTGAAATAAACTTCAATCTCTTCTCCTGAATATTTCCGATATCCTTTACTTAGTAGGTCTTCTTTATTCATTTCATAATCCCTTCTCATTTTGTATATTTTCTCCTATTTTTAAGCAAACCAATTTTAAACAAGCACACTCATTTATTATTTGACCTCTAACCTAAAAAAAACACCTCCAAAATGTCGATAATTATTTATACGACTTTGGGGGTGTTTTTTCCTTTGTCAAAGGCTTTTATTTAACCGGAACCAATACTATATAAGAATTTGGCTAGCTAAAACAGTTATTATAATTGACTCTAAAGAAGGCTTTAAACAAATAAAAAAGAAACGTAATCATTTTAAATTTATTTTTGGGTTGAGTAGTTGTTAATTCCTTATAGAACTAACGAATGAGTTACTTGCATAACAACAAACCCATTGTTTTAATTTCTAAGTTTTTTTAGCTTGGGAATATAAACTTTTACTCCACTTTTGACACTGATTTATTAATAGCTATAACGTGGAGTATAAATCTAATGATTAATTGACCTAGAAAATATAATATAAAATAGAAAATTGAAGAAATATTTCTTTCAATTAACTTATATGGACCATTTTCTGGTATAAAAATTTTCACTAAAATAATAGATAATAAAAGTACGAGTACATTTACTATGAGAATAAAGCCCCCTATAGTAGAATACCTATCCATTATAAGTGATAGGTATCCTACTATAAGGGGAAATATCAATGTGTCGATTTTGTAGTACAACAATTTGCTTAACTTTTCACTCTCTAATGCCTTTACCGATAACTTTCTGAGTTTCACCATCGAAATAAACGACAAGATCACCAGCTAATTGACTGTTTTTTGTTTTAAACGTAACAGCATAAACTTCTTTTCCGTCATAATTTTTATATGTTAAGTGTGCAATTTTGTTTGTAACTACTTTTTGTTCTACTTTGCCACGATCATCTACTAATTCGGCTTTTTCCCTATCCGATAAAGTTTGGTAAACGATTGCTGCAATTGAATATGAGGACTTTTTTTCTTTTATATCGTCACCACACCCAGACAAAATGATTGCTGAAAAAACAACAATCAAAACAATAATAAAAATTTTTTTCTTTTTGTTCACCTCATCTCCCTTGATGAATAAAATTCCCTTTTTTAATAATTATTTTCTTCTATTCCAAAAAGCCCATTTTATTTCAACTAAACTACCATTTACTTAATAAAAAAAGCTACCGAGGCAACTTTAAGGTTGTTCAACTAGCGCAATATGTTAGTTGAATAAGGGTTTAAATATTTGTGATTGATAATAGTTCATCATTGCCTTTCCATTTTTCCCCCTATTTAAAAGTCACATCTAATTCAACTATCGCATGCGTTTGTTGCAAATATGTTGTTAAATCCGAAAAAATAAAATAGCACAATAAAAAAATTTAAGAAGTTTGAAAAAAATTATTCAATTTACCTATTTGTTCATTTTTTTCATAACTATTGGTAACTATAAAAATATATTTAAATCAAATGAAAGGAATTTATTTATGGAAACAACCCAAAATAAAATGAAAGCTTTACTTAACAAGGTACCAGAAGTTACAATCTATTTCTGGATTATCAAAGTTTTATGTACAACCGTTGGTGAAACATTTGCTGATTTCCTGAATTTTAACCTTGGTCTTGGATTAGGACTTACTACGATCATTATGGGTTTAGCATTTTTTATCTCATTATTTTTTCAATTCAGAGCAAAAAAATATGTTCCTAGTTATTATTGGATAACTGTTGTGTTAATAAGTGTATTCGGTACTTTGGTAACAGATAATTTGACTGACGCAATGGGAGTACCTCTTGAGACAAGTACAATTGTTTTCTCAATACTACTAGGATTAACTTTCCTTTTTTGGTATCTTAGTGAAAAAACACTTTCTATACACTCAATTTTCACAAGAAAAAGAGAAGTTTTCTATTGGTTTTCCATTCTTTTCACATTTGCTCTAGGAACTGCAGTAGGAGATTTGTATTCAGAACAACTTGGACTTGGGTATTTTAAGACCGGAGTAACAGTAATTGGTATCATACTTTGTGTATTTTTAGCATGGAAGTTTTTAAAGCTTGATGGAATGTTAGCTTTTTGGATAGTGTATATTCTTACTCGACCACTCGGCGCTTCATTAGGCGATTACTTATCTCAGCCAAAAGTAAATGGCGGGTTAGGCTTAGGTACAACAGTTACAAGTGTAATTTTTCTAACCGCAATTTTAGCTATCATCATTTTCCTAGCTGTCACAAAAATTGATATTTCCGCAAGAAGTGAAACAAAAGAAATAAATAGTAGTAAAAAAAATGTTATGGCACAAACAATTTTAGTATTGTTTATTTTCTTAGCAGTAGGTATTGGCGGTTATGTAAAATTATCATCACAAACTGCTTCTACTCAAACTACATTATCTGGTCAATTAACGGATTTTGTAAATATTGAAAATCAAATTCTAACAGATGTGAACTCAAAGAACTTTACTTCAGCTTATAAAAATGCTGATAATTTGGAACATCAATGGGATTCATCAGAGGCTAAACTTAGAAAAATAGATGGAACAACATGGACAAAAATTGACGGAACAATTGACGTTGTATTAGCAACAGTTCGTTCATCAAAACCTGATGTAAGTAAATGCAAAACGGCAATAAATAATTCACTTAGTGTAATAAACGCTGCTAATAAATAAAAGACTTTAGTTTAGGAATTGCAAACTGCAGTTCCTTTTTAAATTGTCGATAATGTCCATTTTGTAAAGTTAGAAATGCATTTTCCCCAGAAAACTCTAAACAAATATTAATCTTAATGTTCTTAAATTCTAAACAAATTTATTATCGATAAAGAGGTTAATAATTCACCTGAAAATAGAGAATAAGTTGGATATAGGCATATATTTATGTAAGTATTGCAATGCGTTAGTTCAATAAGAATTGTATTCAAAAATAGCCCAAGGAAGCTAAAAAACTGGTTCTGTTCAAGGTTTTTGTCATTTGCAATGTCACATCCTTTCTCTGCTTCAGCAAGAGATTTAATAAAACCATTTTCATTCAATGAAAAATCAAACTGATTTTTAAACTCTTTTTCTAATCCGTTACACAAAAAAGAATGGAACGTATTAGTTTCATAGCCTAAGACCTCATAGCCTTTTATCAAATTAGTATCATCAACAATAAATTGTTTCCTGAATAAAAAAGTAAAGTTAACGCAATTTTGTTCCAGTTTATCATCCTAAAATTAAGAAAGCAGCATTTTATGGTTGATATTAAAAAGTGATTGTGTATCAAATCTTATAAGTATAGTAAGATATTGAAGAATACAATTTATAAGGTGAATTAAGGGTGCCATTACAATATTGGTAATATGATATTTAACAGCTCTAAAAATCTGTTTTTTCAAGCATCTTATTTAGTTGATTATCAAAACGAATATTATTTCATTGAAAAGGAATAGAATTTATGACAAAACAAAAAATTGATCCACGTGTAATTAGAACTAGAAGGTTATTAAAGCAGGCCTTTATTGACCTCATGGAAGTACGAGCTTTTGATGAAATTACTGTACAGGATATTTCTGATCAAGCAACTGTGAAACGTGCTACATTTTATCTTCACTATAAAGATAAGAATGAACTTATGATTCAATATATTGACGAAACTTTAAAAGATTTGCGTGAAAAAGTAAATGTCCAAATATCATTTTTAGACAACTTCGATTATTTAGACCAACAACCTCATCCAAGTTTTGTTCAATTATTTCACCAGATTGCGGAAAATTTCGCGTTTTATAGAGCTTTACTTGTTACTAACCGTATTCCTTATTTAACTTCGGGACTTTTAGAAATTATTCATGAGTTTGTTTCCGAGGGGATTAACCAAATAGAACCTAGTGATCAAAACCTTATTGCTAAAAGAGATTTAATCATCAAATATGTGGAATCTGCCTTTTTAGAAGTTATTATTTGGTGGATTGAAAATAACATGCATTATTCTGAACATGAAATGGCTTTTCAATTAATGACTTTGTCTATTAAAGGGCCTTACAAAAATAATCCTCTGAAATACAGAAGTTTATCTGCTGAAAATAATGCAAATAAAAAGCCGATCAACTAATGATCGACTTTTTATTTGGATTGAAATTTATAAAACAAGTCATGTTTTCTATAAATTCTTTCTAGCACAGCCGTCATTCTATCCGTAATCGCAATAAATTATAGGGCTGTCCAACCACCATCAATAACAAGCTCAGCTCCGGTCATAAAGCGTGATTCATCAGATGCAAGGAATAGTACTCCATACGCAACATCTTCAGGTTTTCCGAAATAAGGAAGTTGAGTAAACGTTTGATAGTATGGTAAAGCCTCTTTAAACGATTCAGCTGTCATTGGTGTCTCAATAATACCAGGGTGAACGGAATTCACTCTAATTTTATCTTTTCCATATTCTACAGCAGCTGATTTTGATAAAGAACGTAATGCCCCTTTTGCAGCAGTATATGGGCTTGATCCAGCCATACCTACTATCCCACCAATAGATGAAATATTAATCAAAGAACCACCACCGACTTTTTGCATCTCTGGAATGACATGTTTCATTCCAAGAACACAGCCATTTAAATTAATATCCATTACTTTATTCCATTCATCCATTTCCATTTGAGTCATCGTTTTTGGACTAGCTACACCAGCATTATTCACTAATACGTCTATCTTACCGTAATGATTTATTGCTTCTTGGATTACAATTTTCCATTCTTTCTCAGATGTAACATTATGCTTTAAACCGATTGCATCCCCACCATCTGCTTTAATTTCATTTATTAACTCATTTAACGCATCTTCTTTAATATCTGTTGCGATTACTTTTGCTCCTTCTTTAGCAAAAAGCTTTGCTTCTGATGCCCCCATTCCAAGAGCTGCACCAGTGATAATTGCTACTTTACCTGTTAAACGTCCCATCATAATCATCCTCTCAAAAAGATTGAATATCTATCTCATTTATTAAAAAAATAGTGTTTACAAAAACATTTAAGTTTACCTAGGATATTCATATTATACATTAAACACTAGAAAATGTGAAGTTATGTACATCGTGTCAATTAATTAAACAAGCGGATTATTTTCTACAGTAACTGCTCCTGTTTTTATAGGAGAAAAAATAAGAAGAAATGCCATTATTAAGATAATGAAATTAGTCCAATAAAAAAAACTACCTAGGTAGTCCATCATTGTTAAACTAACGCAATGCTTTAGTTGCTTAAGGCATTTCTTTTTAAAAAGAGAATAGCGAAATAACAATCCCATTAATATAAAATTCCATAATCTCATTATGATCTCCTTTTGTTTAAGTTATCTAGTATTTACATTTCATTTAAATCATAGCACAATTTAGTATTTTCTAATTTAACAATACTTACATTTTGTAATATAAAAAAAAGACTACTGAAGTAGCCTATTTTTCTACAACTAAAGCAATGAGTTAGATATATGTATATTTGAACTTAAAATAGAAACCACACTTTTTTGTGGTTTCTATTTTTTTATTGTACTTAAAACAGGTTGTGCACCTTTTTCGGAAATAATTGTTACAAGTAGACTAGTAACCATATCGGCTTTTTGACTGTCTGTTGCAGTTAATAATCCTTTTTCTTCAAGCATTTTCAAGGCATCTTCCACCATACCAACAGCGCCTTCTACTATTTCTCTTTTAGCTTGAACAACAGCTTTCGCTTGTTGTCTTTGTAGCATACTACTTGCTATCTCAGGAGCATAAGCAAGATGACTTAATCGAGCTTCTTGAACTTTTACTCCGCTTTTTTGAAGTCTTTCTTGTAACTCATTTTGTAATTCTACTGCAATCTCTTCTGCATTCCCTCTTAAAGAATATTCTTCTTTATTTGTCGTGTCATAAGCATATTTCGTTGCAATATGACGAATTGCTGTCTCACTTTGAATCATTACAAATTTTTGATAATCTGCAACATCAAACAATGCTTTTTCAACATCAACTACACTATATACTACAACCGCTGCAATCTCGATTGGATTCCCATCGATGTCATTTACTTTCAATACATCGCTATTGAAGTTAACAGCCTTTAGATTAACTTTTGATTTACTTGTAAATGGAATAGTACAATAGAATCCATCCTCGTAGATTGTCCCTAAATATTTCCCCATAAATACCATAGCAACTGCTACTTTAGGTTGGTTAATTACAAATCCAGATGAAATCAAACAAACGAATAAAAATGAAGTAATCATGAAAAATGCATTACCACTAGTTAAAGAAATTATCCCTCCAAACAATAATAATCCTATTATTAATACCAACACGATGTAGCCGTTAATTCGAAATGCTTCTTTTTTCATATTTTTCTCCTCTTATAAATTTAAAAGATACTATTCTAATAAGGAATGAAATTAATCGTTTTAATTCTTGGATTCCTCTTTAGATCAATAATTTAAAAGAAATTCTAAATTTGAAAGTAATCCAAGAATTATAAATCCAATTCCTAATGAAAACCATAGTGATTTTACTAACCAAACAGGCAAAAATTTTAAAAAACCTCCAAGAAAAAATGTAATTATAAACCCGATACAGCCTAAAAACTCATTTGCGTATACAGTTATATCTGTAGCATTCCATAAGTTTTCTTTATTTTTTTCATTTGTGATCATTCCTTGTATGAATAGAAGACCACCTGTAATTATCAGTCCTAATCGAAGTATCCTGTTGATCCCCCCAATAATCCTCCTGATAGTTTATCTAGTCTCATGTTTAATAATAGGCTAATTATACAGCTAAGATTGACTTCTGTAACTTGGGGTATTTTTGCATATTTAATAGAATTTTAGAAAATCCATCTTCAACTAAACTGACATTTACTTTAATTTTAAAAAACACCGAAGCAGTCAATTCCTTTTCAACTATCGCATGCCTTAGCCAACCATGAATTCTCAAATTCACCACAGTGAATCGAAGTTTAGATCGTACATCCAAGTAGCTGAATAAGATTTACTAAAGTTTAACCCAATTATAATGTTCAACAGTCGGAAATGGATCATAAAAATGATGTAATTGCTTTTTCCATTCTTGATACTCGTTAGATTGTCTAAAACCAACTGTATGGTCTTCTAATGTTTCCCATTGAACTAGTAGTAAATATTTCCCCTTTACTTCTATACAACGTTGTAATTCGTGAGATATGTAGCCTTTCATTGAAGAAATTATTTGTGATGCACCACGAAATTCTTCTTCATAGTCCTCTTCCATACCTTGCTTAACTTGTAGCATAACGGCTTCCAATATCATATTTAATCCTCTTTTCATAAGTTCATCAATATTATTTTAAGAGTCCTTTTATTAATATTTACTTCAAGAAATTGAAAAAGGAGCTGATCGTAAAGCACCTCAGTGTTATTCAACTATTGCATGTTTTAGTTACATATGAACTCAAGTTAATAATTTAGCCATGTAGTATTCATCAAAACTATTACTGTTTATTATTAGTGAGTTCCTTTTTGTTCCTTCAATTTCATATCCCATTTTTTTATATAAACCTACACCTGCTTCGTTTTGTTTTACAACAGTTAGTTCTAATCTTGAAATACTATGTTTAATTGCCCATTCTTCTATGTTTTGAAATAATTTAGTACCAATACCTTTACCTTTGTATTCCTCTAAGATTCAAATGGCAAGGTAGACTGAATGTTTTTTTCTTATCGTACTACTCCCAATCGCAAACGCATAACCGACTAATATTCCAGAAGAATTTTCTGCAATAAATATGGTTGAATTCGGTGATTTTTAATAACTTCTAACTGTTTACGTTGTTTTTCGGCTGTAATATTTCTTTCTCCAGCTCCATACAGCATGAAATCAGCCTGTTTTTCAACTTCTTTAATGAGTTGTACAAAATTTTCTGCATCGTCTAGTTTGATTTCTCTAATGTTCATTTATTTCTCGCCTTATGTAATGGATTAATAATGATAATTCTATAAAGGTAATCGTATTCCCTTTCATATGTAAATAAACAGCCATCTACTTCAAAAAAAAAACGAGCTGCAAGCAACTCGTGTTCTTAAACTAAAACATGTGTTTAGGATATTTTATTTTAAATCAAAACATTATTATTTTTGGAGCATTTGAAAATAGCATTCTTCAACGAAGTAGAATCTCGTCTATCATCGATTCAAGATCATACTTAACACCATTCACAAGTTCCCTCATGGAGTTTAACAGTTAAGAGTGTCAACTTTATTTTTTAAAGTTTAAATATAATGTGTATTTTCTACTTGTACTAAAAACAAGACCATCAATAAAATGATCTTCTTACTAAATGTTTAACATTGAGATTAAAATGACTACCACATTCAGTATTTTTAGCTGCTTAACTATGATTTAATAAAGTTCATGGTGCTTTTATGCTTATAAAAGTCTTTAATCGTTAGATTGTAATGAGTGATCTAAACTCCTATAGCGATTTTCCAACAGACTTTTTAAAACGGATATTTCCTGTAATAATCGCTCTCCCTCATTAGTTTCTAGAACCTTTTTTCTCTCGAGTTCTTTTCCCACCAACCTTTTGACGGATAAAACATCTGACCCTTTAAGTAGAACATCTTTTTTTGAATTAAATTTTTCATGTGCAACAAGTTGTATACCACAGGAATTATATAATAGAGTGTATCCAGCAATACCAGTTGTTGATTGATAAGCCTTGGAAAATCCTCCATCAATGACTATCAACTTTCCGTTTGCTTTAATTGGATTTTCTCCTTTTATTTCTTTAACAGGTGTATGGCCGTTTATTATATGACCAACTTTTGGATTAAGATCCATTTCTGCTAGAATTTTACTGCAGATTTCCTCTTTTTCTCGTAAATGGTAATAGGGATTCTTAATCTCTTTATGGGTTTGTTTGTCTTTTATAAAATACCTTTCAAAGGTCGTCATTGCTCTTTTTCCAAATAATGATGAATATTCTCCTGTCCATAAATACCAGACCATATCTGTTGCGAGATCATCCGTCTCTTCAGGATGTGCAAAAGCATGTCGTAAATAATGTTCAAAAATATCAAGTAAATCACGACCTGCATAAGTATAATTTTCAATTACCATTTTTTCCATATTACCATTTTCATCGATTGGGATGCATCCATGTATTAATAAGTTCCCATTATACTTCAAATAAAGACTGCCTTTCTTCATGAGAAAATTCATATGTCTGGCCAACTTTTCTGAATGCTGGACAAAAAACAATAGTCTGTCCAAAACTTGCTCTTCTTCCTTTAATAATTCACTAGGATTATCTGGATTTATAGTTGCAAAGCAAGTATTTTCTAATGGATAAGTTTCCCCATTAATTGTTATTTCATTTTGGTCATAATTAATTTTCTCAAGTAAAGTCCTTTCTGACATATTAAAATACGGGCGTCGCTTTATGATTGGCATTTCAAGCTTAAATTGAATAATTGCAATCGCTTGATGGATTTTAGTGATTTGCAAAATTTCATGATCAGACTTTTTTTTATCCGAATTGCTCTTTGGTCTAAACGCTAGATTGTCCACATAGTACTTTTCTGCAAGATTTAAAAGTGGTATAAGATTTATTCCATACACATCTTCTATTATATTTAAATTGTCGTATCGAGCACAGATTCGAATAATATTAGCTAGACATACCTTTGATCCAGCAAAGGCACCGATCCATAAGACATCATGATTTCCCCATTGAATATCAACAGAATGATAATTAATTAAAGTGTCCATAATTTTATCAGGTTCAGGTCCGCGATCATAAATATCACCCACGACATGAAGATGGTCAACTACTAACCGCTGAGTAGAATAGGCCAGACCTGTAATGAGCTTATCTGCTTGACCAAGAGAAATAATTTGCTGGACTATTTTTGAATAATATTGTTTCTTATCGATCGATTCATCTATTTTGTAAAGTAGCTCTTCTATTATATAAACAAACTCTTGAGGCAATGCTTTATGTAATTTTGAGCGTGTATATTTAGTTGAGGAATAAGAAATTAGCTTGATCATACGGTCAATGGTTTCTGTGTACCACTGTTGTAACTCTTGTTTATTTACACACTTATTTCTAATTAACTTTAATTTTTCTTCAGGATAATAAACTAACGTTGCAAATTCATTTATTTCCATATCAGATAGTTCATCTTGAAATAGGTCCCTTATTTTCTCTTTCACTCTACCCGAACCATTTCTTAACACATGTTGAAAAGCTTGATATTCACCGTGTAAGTCACTAACAAAATGCTCTGTTCCCTTTGGCAGATTGAGAGTGGCTTCAAGATTAATAATCTCAGTTACAACTTTTTCTTCACTATCATATTTATGAGCCAGTAAATCTAAGTATTTTATGTTCAACTTTTTGGTATCTCCTTTGTAATTTCTTCCTTTATTTTTCTCTTGAAGGATACTCTTAATACCTATATGATAAAAGAAAGGAACCCATAATTTGGATGCCTGTATGTTAGCAGGAATTATGTTTCTTTTTGTTGGATTAAATAAGTTATATGATATAAGATTACCAACTTAATCTTCAACTATCGCATCTCATTAGTTGCATAAGTTCTTTAATCACTAATGTAAAACCAAATTAAGTCTTTGCGAAGTTCTTCAAGAATTTTCTTTTCTCCAAGTGAGTTTGGATATACATCAGAATCTTCATACACATTATTTTCTGCTTCAGTTAAACTACTTGCAGTTTCAATGATATATGATTTTAGTTCATCACAATAGTTTACTTTATAATAAGCTCCTTTTAAAAAATAGTTTAAGACATTGTTCACTTTTATTTTTTCAAATCCTAATTCAATCATTAAAGTATCGATTTTCTCTTTATTATTCTTCATTTTTTTCTCCTCAAAAAATAATCTCCAAATGGTGGGAAAAATACAATACGTTAGTTAAATCAGCCTTTAGAAATGTCCAAAATGAACTTGCGAAACTATTATTTATAAAATAATGGAAATTTAACAATAATCGCCATTTTCATCTATTCCAATTGGAAAGTAAGGCATACCATTCATTAATTCAACTAATTCATAAGGGTCTCCATCATTTGAAAGCCAGTCAATAGTAAAGACCTTAGGGTTAATATATTCATCAGAACCATTATTTTTGTAATTAACATTTAAGTCATTGCATTTTAACCAATATTTCCTAAACACTGCAATAACTCTTCCTGAACAACATATAGGGTCAAAATTCCCAATAATATAATTCTCAATTTCTACCTCTGATTTTCCTTCAATTAACATTTTTTCTCTAATAAAATCCAATTTATCTTCTTCAAATGAGACAGCTTTATCTAGTTCTTTTACATATTCATCAAATAAGTTTTTATAAGTATTATTCATTTTTATCCCCTATGTAATAATTAACTTTATGAAAATTTTAATTTATTAATTCAAATTCAACAATACCCTTCTTATTTCACTAATCTATTTCTATTTAATCCTTTTCTTGAGTCACTAACCTACCATTTAGCTGATTAAGCACTACGACACCCCAATTAATCGATACCTATAAACTACTTTTTCTATTTTTATTTCGATTTTACATAGTCTTTTTTAACTATTGATGAGATAATAGATTTTGTCGAATTATATTAGGTTAAATGGGGAGAAATTTTTATGTGGAAAAACCGAAACGTTTGGATCGTGTTGTTCGGTGAATTTGGAGCCGGTATAGGTCTTTGGTTCGGAATTATCGGAAATTTAGAATTTATGCAAAAACATATATCTTCTGATTTCTTTAAATCGTTAATTCTTTTTATCGGTTTATTAGCAGGAGTTATTGTTGGTCCGTTAGCTGGGAGGTTAATTGATCAATATTCAAAGAAAAAGATTTTATTAATTAGTGGTTTAGGTCGTACGTTAAGTGTGATTCTTATGTTTTTCGCAATACAATACGGAAGTATTATTTTCATGGTCTTATTTTTAGTTATGCTACAAATTTCTGCTGCATTTTACTTTCCAGCGCTTCAAGCTGTCATACCAATGATTGTGAAAAACGAACAGTTATTAACTTTAAACGGTATTCATATGAATATTTCTACAATATCAAGAATTGCCGGAACTTCAATTGGTGGTATTTTAGTTGTATCAACTAGTCTCACAAATGTATACGGAATGAGTATGTTAGCATATGCATTTTTATTTTTAATGACGTTCTTTTTACGAATTGAAGAACCATCGATCAAACCAATGAATGTAGAAAAAACAAATAAATCTAAAACTGACAAAGGATTTGCTGAAATATTTGCACTTATTAGAAAAAGTCCAACAATCTTAAATTTATTTATCTTGAACTTAGTCCCGGTACTATTCCTTGGTGGATTTAATTTAATGGTAATCGAAATAAGTGATATTCAACATGATCCTTCAATCAAAGGCCTTATTTATACAAGTGAAGGTATCTCATTCATGATTGGAGCATTTGTCATTAAACGATTAACAAAAAAGTATACGAATAAACAATTACTATACTTTTCAACTTTTTTAGTAGCTTTTGCTCAGCTATCACTTTTCTTTGCAGATCACCATTGGATGACACTTATCTCATTTGCAATTTTCGGATTTTCAGTTGGTTGCTTCTTTCCTGTTTGTTCAACTGTTTTCCAAACTTCAATTGACAAATCTTATCATGGTCGACTTTTCTCATTTAGAAGTATGTATGACCGTGTAACATTTCAAATCGTACTATTAAGTACAGGATTATTTTTAGATACAATTGGTTTACAATATATGGTTTTAATATTTGGAACGGTTTCGCTCTTAATTCTTGCTAGATTATTGTATAAAGATAAAAAATCTAAAGTAGAGTTAGTGAACGAAAATCAAAACTTATCAATGTAATTAAAGAGGCTGTCTCAGAAGTCATGTTAGCTGACACTGGGGCACCTCTTTTTTTTATTAAAACTCCTATTGTAATGGTAAAAAAAGGAAATTAATCATTAATGTCGTATATGTACATAGGGGAGATGATATCAAATGAAATATATACAAAAAGTTTCTGTAATTATATTAATTACAATTTTATTATGTGCGTGCCAATCAAAGTCTGATGATAAAATTTTAGAAATTCCAAATTCAAGTGAATATGTTATTTTAATGGTTCAAGGTGTTAATAAAGGAGTATCCTCTGAGAAAACATCAATGACTATAAAGGATAATAAAAAAATTGAAGCGTTTATCGAAAAAGTAAACAAAATGGAAGTAGTTCAGCCTTCAAAAGAAGAATTAATGAAGAAAAACAAAGAATTAAATAACAAGGGGAATTACTTCTTTGTATTGTCGGATAAGGAATCAATGGACAATAAAGTATATATAATGAATTTTTTTAAAGATGGAAGGATAATTTTTCAAAAGCCAAATGGAAAGAAAGTAACTTCTAATGGCCAAGGGCAAGAAATGATGTATTGGTCAAAGGAAAAACATCCAGAATTACTTACTTATTTAAAAAATCAATTAAATATAAAGTTTTGATTTTCATAAAAGGTCGAAAACTTAAGTTTTAAGCCATATCAATGATATGGCTTTTTTGTTCCATTTTAACTATAACTAAAGCAAACTTTTACTTAATAGCAGTAATTAGGGGTATCTCAACACCGCTTTTCGTTTGTAGGTGATATATTCGATCTTTTTTTAAAAGAATGAATAGATTTTTATTAGATTTAGTAAGAATTCAAACTTTTTTACTAGTTTCTTATTCATATCAACTATTTTAAAAATATAAGGACATAATACCCTAACTGGTAAAGGTAATTATTTTTTTTATTTGCGATTTTCGAATTTTTATTTGCAGTTCACTGTTTTTTTGCAGCTTTTCATCATTTATTTGCACAGATAGATTACTTATTTGCA
This sequence comes from Bacillus sp. FJAT-25509, assembly GCF_001420605.1. Taxonomy (GTDB): domain Bacteria; phylum Bacillota; class Bacilli; order Bacillales; family Bacillaceae_G; genus Gottfriedia. The sequence goes on along the minus strand of NZ_LJIZ01000038.1, from coordinate 271,746 downwards.
AATTACACTTAACTACCCATAAAATACAGGGGTCCCATCCATATTTCAGCTTTGGAACACCCTTAGTTTTTATAAAAACTCAATATCCATATGCAGCTAAAAATTCATTCAAACTTGAATACAGTGTTACGACTTCCCATTTTCGTTCAAATTCATAAGTAGTGCATACTTCCCCTGATTCCTCGTTGATAAAAATAACATCATCCGTTTCGTCATCGAAGCCAATTATTAACCAATTTTCTGGCCATTGTATTTTTTTACTTAAGTCCTTTTTAGCCTCATTTAAATCTTCTTCTTTTATAAAATAGATTGTCATATTTTCATTTGAGACTTCATCTATATCTATTCCTTTAATTCTTGTAAACCATTCGTTTTGCATTTGTTATTCCCCATTTCCAATAAGAAAGCCTGCATCAACCAAGTGATCACAGGCTAACTTTTTTACTTTTGTGCTTTTTTTGATTCAGATAAATTTGATTTATCTTCGTAGTTTGGTTGTTTTTGACCGCCGTTATTTTTTCTTCCACCATTTCCACGTCCCATTTCTTTCGCCTCCTTAAATTGTCATAAAAATATTTTATACAATTAAGGTAAGACTATCCCACTAAATTACAGGAAGAAAAAATAGACTACAAATTGGATAAATAGGATGATCCAATAACCAAAAACAAATTTTGGATGCTTTGTTTTATGTCTAAAATAATACATTCCTAAAATTGAACCAATCGAACCTCCGATAATTGCAAATAAAAATAATATGCGTTCAGGAATTCTCCATGCTTTTCTTTTTGCACGAGACTTATCAATTCCCATAATTGCAAATGAAATAATGTTTATGATTACTAGATAAAACATAAAATACCCTACCATTTAGATCCCTCATAAGACTCGTTTATTTTGAAATTTTTGCTATTTTGCTTCGAGTTGTTTGTATTAAATCTTTTGCATTCAATTGAAGTTGTATACCTATTTTTCCACCGCTAACAATAATCTCTTCTATATAATTAACAGATTCTTCAATGAAAGTAGGGTATTGCTTTTTCATTCCAATCGGTGAACAGCCACCTCGAACATATCCAGTACTTGCTAAAAGGTCTTTCACTGGTAATAATTCTACTTTCTTTTCTCCAGCAGCTTTTGCGGCTAATTTTAAATCTAATTCTTTTTCAACTGGTATGACAAATACATAAATCGCCTTGGATTGACTGATTGATACAAGTGTTTTATAAACAAATTCGGGAGCTTTATTTATTTTTTTTGCTACAGAAACCCCATCAATTTTCCCATCATTCGACTCATAATTTAAGGTTGTGTAGCTAACTTTTTTTGAATCTAACATTCTCATTGCATTCGTTTTACTAACAGCCATTTTTACTCCTTTCAATGCTACAAAAATAATATATTTTTAGGCAGATATTGATTGCTTCTTATTTCGATTTTTAAGTTTTTGTTCAATTGATTTCATAAACGGTGTAGTTGAAATCGCAAATACGACACATGCTAACCAAATAAATGAAAATGAGATAAAGTCTTTCTTTGAAAAACTTTCATCGTATAATAAAATCCCTATTAATAAACTAATTGTTGGTGAAATAAATTGTAAAAAACCAACATAAGTATACGGTATTAATTGTGCTGCTTTACCGAAAAATAATAAAGGAATAATTGTTACTAAGCCAGCACCTACTATTAATAATTGCTCAATTGGTGCACTTTGTACAAGTCCTGCTTGGCCTTTATAAGCTAGGAAACCAAAATAAAGTAAGGCTACTGGAAAAATTAATAATGTCTCTATTGTAAGGCTTAAAAAAGAATCGATATTTAAAATCTTTTTCAATAATCCGTAAAAGGCAAATGTTAAAGATAATAATATTGCTACGATTGGTAATGTACCTGACATGATTGTTAAATATCCTACACCTATTGCTGCTAAACAAACTGAAACGATTTGCCAAATTGACAATGACTCTTTCAATACGATCACACCAAGTATAATACTAACTAATGGATTAATATAATAGCCTAAACTTGCATCAAGAATATGATTTGAATTGACTGCCCAAATATAGATTAGCCAATTGGTACTAATTAATAGTGAAATAGCAATCATTGAGACCAATACTTTTTTATTACTTACAATCTGCTTCCAAGTTATTTTAAATTGCTTTAATTTTTTTGTAAGAAGAATGAAAAGTATTAACGTTACAAAAGACCAAATAATACGATGTGTTAATATTTCAAAAGGAGAAATATCTTGAATTAGTTTCCAATAAATTGGTAAGACACCCCATACCACATACGCGAGAACACCGTACAAAATCCCTTTAAGTGTGTTGTTCATTCTCTCCCAGCTTTCTTTTTCTATATTAGTGTGCTATTTCAACGTTTTTTTCTTCAGATTGTTCAGACGGTAAAAATAAGACGAAAATAAACGTAATAATACTAAATACCGCCATAAATAAAGTGATGATTTCAAAACCAGCCGTTACAGCTTTTACTGTCGAAAGATGATTGATTTGATTTTGAGCATTAAGAACTAATTTATGACCATTCAAAACTTCGGATGCCTTAATCGTAAAAATGGTTCCTAACACAGCAACTGTAATTGTTTGGGAAAAAGTATTTAAAAAGGAATTTGCGGCAATTGCAATACCCCGTTGGTTCATTCCTACAGCTGATGAAATAAGGATCATATAAATTGGAAAAGATAACCCAAAGCCAAGTCCTAAAAATGCATTAAATGGATAAATTAATAGTTTCGAATCATGGAAAAAGTTCATCCCTAATGCACCTATAATACATAAGAAAGCTCCTATTAGGATAATGTTTTTTGCCTTCATTTTCTTAATGAATCGACCAGATAGAAACGAACCTAATGTCCAAGCAAATGAAAGAGGAATTAACATTAAACCTGACTGTGTCGCACTTAAACCAAACACACTTTGATTATAAACAGGTAAATATACCTCAATCGATATTAGAAGTGCATGTGCGATAAACATTGCTGCATATGTTACGACTAAATGACGGATTTTGAATAAAGATAGTGGTAATAATGGTTCCTTTGCTCTTGTTTCAATAAAAAGAAATAACCCAAATAAAATGATTGCAAATGCAAAAAGGAATAATAAATTTGGAGAAGTCCAGTTATGTTGCTCTCCTCCTACTACTAAAGCATATAAAGCAGATAAAGTACTTAATATAAAAAGAATGGACCCTAAATAATCAATTGAAATTGTTTTTTTACGGTCAATTTTTTGATGATAATATTTCCAAAATAGAATAATAGAAATGATTCCAAATGGAAAATTAATAAAAAAGATATAACGCCACGAAATAAAGTCTACAAAAAACCCTCCAACTAATGGACCAATTACACTTGAAACTGCCCATACCGCACTAATATACCCTTGCACTTTAGCTCTTTCTTGGTAAGGATACAGATCACTTATTACCGTCATTGTTAAGGGTAATGCAGCTCCAGCACCTAGCCCTTGAATTGTACGAAATAATATTAATTGACCCATATTTTGTGAAAAACCACATAAAACTGAACCTAAAATAAATAAAATGATGCCAAACATTAATAAGTTTTTACGACCAAATAAATCCGATAGCTTTCCATAAATCGGTGTCGTTACAGTCATTGCCAACATATATGCTGCAAAAATCCAACTCATCAACTTAACACCAGATAATTCCGTAGTGATCGTAGGTGTGGCAGTAGTTATAATCGTCCCTTCAATCGCAGACAATGTAACAGCTACCAACAAACCGATTGTCACTAACTTCCGATTTGTTTCCATAGTATACCTCCATTCGAGAGCAGATTTAAGGATTGAATTTTATTAGAATAGATAAATATTCCTATGCTTCCTTAAAAATAATAGAAGCTCTAATGGAGCTTCTATTATTTCCCTGCCTACTTTTTCCAATTTGATTCAATAAATTCGTCTCTTCCAGACATCGCTCTGTCTTCTTTATAGTGTTTTGGATTTTTTTTATGATAGTCCTGGTGATATTCTTCAGCCTCATAAAAAGTAGTTGCTTGTAATATTTCGGTTACAATCGGTTTCTTAAAAATATTGCTTTCAATTAATTTTTCTTTTGATTCCATTGCTTCATTAAGCTGTGAATCATTATGAACAAAGATTGCAGCACGGTATTGTGAACCTCTATCTTGGAATTGACCGTCTGGATCTGTTGGATCAATTTGCGGCCAAAATAATTCTAATAGTTTTTTGTATGAAAATAATTCATCATCAAACGTAATTTGAACCACTTCATAATGACCAGTAGTCCCCTTTTTAACCTCTTCATAAGTAGGGTTTTCTAGTTCCCCACCCATATAACCTGAAACAATACCATGTATACCAGGTAAATCCTCAAACGGTGTTACCATACACCAAAAACAACCACCTGCAAAAGTAGCTTTTTGAATCATTTTAAATCCTCCTTACATTACCTAGTTTACATAATATCATTATGTGAAACCTTTATATTTCTTTAATCTTATCTTATCTCTTTTAAAAGAATTTTTAAATATTTTAGCTCATAATTTACCAATTTTTTATCAAATCTATTCTGTAAATCTGATTGGATAATAAATACGCAGAAAAGACGAGAAAAACAGACATTAATTGTCTATATTAATGACAATCATGTCTGTTTTCTTAACGCAAATTAAGCAGCAATTGATTTATTATTGTTTTTGATTCTTGTTCCAACAAACAACCAAATGACAAATAGTAATAAAATTAGTTGTGGAATGATACTTTCTAAGGAAGGATAAATCCCTAATTTAGGTATTGTTGGAAAAATAGTACTCATATGGTCAGGCAAGTAGCCAATTCCTTGTAATGCATGAATACTTTGACCAATGAATTTAAACGTCAAGTAATAAATACATAAACTTGCAATTGTAAAAAACGGTTTTAACGGAATGAATTTACTTCCTTTTAAGATAAAGATTCCAATAATAACAAGTAAAATGATTCCACCTGCAAAACCAGTAATCAATTCTTTCACTGTAATTGAAGAACTCATACCGATATAAAATACGACAGTTTCGGCACCTTCTCTAAATACAGCAAAAAATGAAAGTAAGCTTAATGAAAGTATTCCTCCGCCCGCAATAGCAGCTTTTGCTTTTTCTTTCATCTTACTACCATATTCTTGTTGACGAGATTGTTTATGCAACCATAACCCAACTGTCAACATGAAAAGAACAGCAATAAGACCAGAGATTCCTTCAATTAATTGATTGCTAATTCCAGCTGAGATTTTTGATAATAAGAACTGGAATAATAAACCGGCTACTAAACTAGCTAGAATACCAAAACCACCACCTACAAAGATCCACTTACGTGCTGATTCTTGATTACCTTTTGAAACTAATGCTAGTAAAGCAGAAATAATAATTAAAGCCTCTAAACCTTCACGAAATACAATTGTCCCTGCATCAAACATCGTATAAGATGTTTTCTTTGTAGCTAAGTTTAAATTGTTTTGAATTTCTTTTAATGTTTTCATAGTTGTAGCAGATTTAGGCTTTTCTGTTAACCTGGTTAGTGCAATGGATGTATCATTTTCAATTTTCTTATATAATTCCATTGAATTTGATTGAACCATTACTTCAACATAAGGCCAATCTTGTATAAATTCATTAAATGTAGTTTGCGCTTTTCCTGTATCATTTGATTCTACATAATTGATTGTTTGATTTAGTAGTTTAATTGCTTTCTCAATACTTACTTCTTTTGTTGAGTCACTACTTGGATTATTCAAAACATCAATTAATTTAGTAAAAGAATCATTTACTTTAGCAATTGAAGGATTTTCAGTAAACAAAGTTGACCTTGAAGTAATCATATTTGCTTCGATTGAACCATAAAATCCACTGTTTGCTTTTCTTACATCATTTTCTACTTTTGACCATTCTATTTCAAAAAGCTTATATTCAGATTGTGCTTTTGCCCAATTCGATTCATTTGATAAAGTTTTAACATTATTTAAATGAGATACTAGTTTAGTAAGATTAATTTGAGAAAGATCTTTTTTATCATTTGTATTTTCTATCCACTTTTCGGTTTCAAAAGCAACCCCGCGAATATCATCTTTTACTGTTGCAAGATCATTTTGGTCAATATCTTTAATCGCTTGGTCAACAAGCTTATTTAATTTTGACGTTTTTTTCTCATTTTTAATTAAATCTTTAATCGCTAATAAATCTGATTTTATTTTATCTTTTTCACCATTTTTAACTTCTGTTAACGAGTTACCAATATGTGAAAGTACTTGTTCTTGAATATCAGTTTCAGCAAATGTTTTATGAAACGGACTAATTATTAAACTAAAAAATAGTAAACTAGCTATTATAAGTATATTTTTTTTCATGACATTCACCTAGAGTAATCCTTCACCAATATATCTTCCATTCTTAACACCTGGGAAGCATGCAAAAACAGCACTACCATTATGCTGAATGTATTCATTCAATAAATCCATTTTTGCTAATTTATCTTGCATTGGTATAAATTGTTTTTCTAAGTCTCTTTGGAAACTAACAAATAGTAAGCCTGCATCTAATTTTCCCGTTTGGATATCTAGTCCGTCAGTATAAGAATATGATCTTCTTAAAATTTTTATTTTTCCATTTCCTCTTGCTAAAGCAACATGTGAGTCTGCAGGAATTAATAATTTACCATTATCATCTGTTTTCTTTAAATCTATTTTAGAAAATTCATCTCTTTCACCAATTGGTGCACCAGTTGCTCTATGACGTCCAAATGTTTGTTCTTGATCTATTAAAGAACTACGATCCCATTCCTCAACACGTATACGAATACGTCTTGCAACTAAATAAGAACCACCAGTTAACCAAGCTGGACCATCGCCGTTTTGTACCCAAATATGAGAATTCATTTCATTTTCATCTTTTGTATTTGGATTTCCAGTACCGTCTTTGAAACCCATTAAGTTTCTAGGTGTACTACCAGAAGGATCCGCTCCAGATGAACGTTGGAAGCCGTGCTGCATCCATTTTAAGCTAACAGTTCCACGTCCAATACGAATCAAGTTTCTTATACCATGAAATGCAACTTGTTGATCGTTTGCACAAACTTGAACTACGATGTCTCCACCATTCCATTCTTCTCTTAAGTTATCACCAGGGAAATGCGGTAAATCTTTTAACCCCGATGGTTTACTTGCTTGAATCGATAATCGTTCAAAAAATGTAGATCCAACTCCAAATGTAAATGTAAGTTTCATCGGTTGGAGACCTGTTGCCTCACCAGTATCAACCGGTGGAGATGAAGGAAATTCAGAATCTCCTAATTCTTTTCCTTCACTCATTAATGCTGATGCTTCCGTCCATTTTTTAAACAGTGTTTTGACATCTGCTTTTGAAGTAGTTTCTAGTTGAAATGACGCCAAATACATAAAATCTTGAGCAGGAGTAATAATTCCTTGTTGGTACTTTCCATAAAATGGCAGAATCTCCTTTGCATCCGCTTTTGCTGGTGAAAAGAAATTAGTTACCTTTTCAGTTGCTACTTCAATTCCAGTCGCACCGATCAGTAAGCCAGCTCCGCCAACTCCAAGAAGTTTTAGTGCATCTCTTCTAGAAACTTTATTCGTTTCTAATTTTTTCATATTATTTAACCCCTAATGTTGCCCCAACTTGAGAAATCGGTTCTGCTAATGCATCTACTTGTTGAGCCAATTTTTTTACTTCATCTTCTTTTAACTGTTTGTAATCAACGTATTGATCACCTTTTTTATAAGTATTTAAAGTTGTCATTAAATCATTGAATCTAGTTTCAATTGTTGAAGCTAAATCAGCATCTTTTGCTTTTAATTTATCAGATAATAATTGAACGATTTTATCTGACCCTTCCACGTTAGCTGCAAAATCAGCTAAATCTGTATGAGAATAACGTTCTTCTTCACCAGTAACCTTCGAAGATGATACTTCATTTAGTAATTCTACAGGACCAGTTACAAATAATACAGGATCAATTTCAGCTGTTTCTACTTTTGCTCTTAAGTAGTTAGCATCCTTCATAAGTTGTTCTGTATATTTTTCAAGACCTTTTGTTGTATTTTGAACCCAAAGAACTTGCTCAATTTTGTGGAAACCAGTCCACTCATTAGCAGGTACATCACCTTCACGTGCATCGATTTTTGGATCTAAATCACCGAATGATTCTGCTACTGGTTCAATTCTTTCGTAATATGAACGACTAATTGGATATAAACGTTTTGCTTCTGCCATGTTTCCTTCATTAATTGCATTAACAAACTTTTGTGTATTTGCTACGAACTCTTCAGTTTGAGAAACAACAAAATCTCTATAATTATTAATCTCTTTATCTAAATTTACTGTTTGTTCTACTTTTGAATCTTTTTTTACATTACTAGCTTCTTCACTTTTTTGTGCACAACCTGCCATCATTAAGCTTGTAGCAAGAGAAATTGCGATCATTGTAGTTTGCTTCTTCATGAAAATACCCCCGAAAAATCTAAATTAATATATGTAATTGATATTGATAACTTTTCTCATTACTTATCATAATACAATTGATAAATATTTTCAATTAGATTTTCATAAAAAATGACTGAAGCCTGTTCAGTCATTTAAAGCTATTTAGTAATGTACCTATTATTTAGACCAAGTTTTCTAATTAATTTCACTTAATGTTCGTATTTTTTATTATTAACTCTTTTATAATAAAGATATAAATGACTAAAACTATTAATCCATTATAAAGCAAGACATATAATCAACAACTATTATTCAATCTTAAATAATTTCTCTAAATAAGCATTCACAAAAATATTATTCTTATCTAATTGACTTCGAATCGTAAGAAAGTTAGATAATGATGGATAAGAATGATTTAGTTTTTCTATATTCATTGAATGCATTTTTCCCCAATGTGGTCTACCATTATAGCTTTGAAGAATTTCTTCTATCCTATTAAAATATTCTTGATGAGGCATTCCTTTATACATATGGATTGCGATATATGCTGAATCTCGCATCGAAGCAGGACTTATTAAAAAGTTGTCAGATTTTACGAATCGACATTCGATTGGGAAATGGACGTTAAATCGTTTATTTTTAATCTCTTCTTGTATTTCTAAAGTCGCATCATTCATATATTGTGCTGGAATACTATATTCCATTTCGTTAAATTTCACATTTCGAGTTGTTGAAAATAATTCATGACTCGGTCCGACCATTCTCGAATTTGGAACACTACTGCCACTTATTTTACTAATTTGAGAACTACTTTTTGGAAAGTTTCTACTAAACTCACTTAATAACCAGAATGCTTTATTTTCAATCGTTGCTACTTTCCATTTCTCAAATTTAAATGAATGTTTCTTTGTTCTAGTTTCATTCATTACCTTTACTTGAACATTCTCAGAATAGGGAAATAAGTAAAACTCAAAATGTTCATTTTCTTTTTTCAAATTTAATAGATTACTATAAACTTCATCAATCATTACTTTTTTACTTTCATAACGATACGTATTTGCAGGTTTAATTCTAATTTTAAATTTAACAACGATGCCTAGCAAACCTAACGATACGCCAAGTGCCCTATAAATATCTGTATTTTTTGTCTTTGAACAATCTAGTAGATCACCTGATGGTAATACTACTGTCATCTCTTCGATTTGTGTAGATAAAATTCCATGTTCAATACCTGTGCCATGTGTACCCGTTAAAAATGCTCCTGCAATTGATTGAACATTTATATCACCTAAATTCTCTTGTGAATAACCTGATTCGTATAATTCATTTCCTAATTGCTCAAGCTTAGTTCCAGCCCAAACTTCGGCAATTTGTTCCTCTTTATTAATTGAAATAACTCCATTTAAATTATCTAGTGAAATTAAATAGTCGTTTGTTGAAATTAGTGGCGTAAAAGAGTGACTTGAACCTACTACTCTTATTTTCTTATTTTCCGAGCTAGCTCTTTTAACGAGGCTAACTACTTCTTCAATCGATGATGGGTAAAATACTTGATTCGGGATAAATTTTACACTTCCAGACCAGTTTTTCCATAACATACTTTTCATAGGAAGCACCCCCTATCTCCTCTGTATGTTGTGAACTGGTCGATGATCTTATTTTTACTGACTACATATAAATGAGAAAAACGCTCAGCAATTTCTCCAGACTTGCTTGGTCTAAATAAAATAGCTTCTCCTATTTTTAAATCTTCATGACCTGAATAAAAAACTGGGGTTTGAACTTCACCAGCACCTTCTAGTGGCAATAAAGTACAATGTTCTGGGGAATATGGAGTTGGTAATTTTTCTTTTCCTACAGCACCTGAAGCAATAAAACCTCCACTTGTGCATGTAAAAATCTTATCTGCTGGTTTTCGAATGATTGGTAAAGCAAAGCCAATTGACGGTTGATATTGAAAACTTCTGTATTCATCAAATAATGTTGGAGCGTAAAATCCTGATCCTACTGTTACTTCCGTTACCACTTTTTCCTTTGATGTCGAGTAAAGACTTCCAGTACCTCCACCATTTACAAATTCAAGGTGGTAGCCATCTTTTTCAATGTATTTAACAATTTCTCTTCTTTTTTTCGCAATTTCACCTAATGATTTCTTCTTTAAAAACTGGATTATTTTATTTTTCAAAAACCTATTTTTTGCATCATCTCCAACCCCTGCAATTTGTGCCTCATATCCCATAATTCCTTCCAAGCGCACATTCAAGGATTGCAATATATGTGTTAGTAACGGTACTAAATCCCTAGCTTCTTTAATTGGTGACCTTCTTACTCCAAAATGAAATCCTAAATATGAAGTACTCATGTCTACGTCGATACAAAGTGGAATAACAATCTCATTTTTTACTGCGATCTTTTCAATCAAACTGATCTGTTCAATCTGATCCACCATACAAATGATTTTTTTACCCTTTTTTATTTGTAATGCAATTTTATTTAATCCTAAGAGATCAACTGTAGGATAACCAATTAATAAATTATCAAAACCATTTTCAGCAAGAAAATCTGCTTCATGAGGGTTATAACACATTAGCCCCTCATAACAATCATTGCTCTCTAAAATATATTTTAAAACTTGTACACTACGAATTGATTTTGTAGCAATTCGTATTTTCTTACCGTTTGATTTAGTGGCAATATCATCCACATTTTGAACAAAAGCATCCCAATCTAAAAAAGCACATGGCATAGACAACTTAGAAAAAACCGATCGATCGACCATTTATTCACCTATCCCGTAGCATTTTATTTTTATTTTATGCGGAAAATTAATTAATAAGAATAAAAAAAATTACATAGAATACTTTCTATGTAACTTTTAAAAATCGATAAATCCTTTTACTATTTGACAAGTTAAAGGACAATTCAATCTTGCCGAGTTATTTGATTGGTTTAAACTTACATTTGACAAAGGAATTCCAAACCATAAAATTTCGTTATCTATCATAATAAAAGGTTGAACTTGCTCTTTTTTAATAAAACTTCTATTTTTTTGATTTTCATAGTGAAGTTCACTAATAAAGAGAATGGGTACCTCAACATCATTTATAATTTTTCGAATTTCCAAAGACATTTCAGATAAATTTGGCATCGAGACGATTATTTTTTTATTAGCATTTTTTAGATCATTTACTAATTCATTTTTCAGATCAATTGAATCATTTAAAAACAGTCTTAACCTCTTTGATATACTCTTTGAAAAAACCTTTTCAAACTCCTCTTTACTCACCTTGTATTCCTTATCCATTTGATAATGAATTAACTTATTAATCGTTTTTTTTGAATTTGTTTTACTTTTTATAAATGGAATATCAGCAATATGAATAAATTTACCTCGAGCTCTAGTCAAAGCAACATTAATTAATCTTTCACTGTTTTGATCTGTTAGTAGCAAACCAGGTGAATATTGTGGTTTCGTATCTACTGAATCAAAAATGATTACGTCGCACTCCGCTCCTTGAAATCGGTGAACTGTTGCGATTTGTATTGGTAATTCTCGATATTTTGTTTTTCCGATAATCTCTTTATGGAGTGCCGTAAGTAACTTTGCCTGTGCTCTATATGGCGTAACAATTCCAATAGACTTGACCCCATCTACTACACTTGAAAGTATACATTGAATTGCAATAATCGCAGACCCTAAATTATATCTAGAATTCGTATTTGAATCTTTTAAAGCATAGGTTTTTAGAAATTGTGAATTTATTAAACTATTCGCTTTCATTGGAAATGGTCTATGTTTAGCGATTTCCTGTCTTTTTTTGACAGATGGATGATCAAACACTAACGAATGATAGATTTCGTTATTCGTAAATCCAGATATGGCCGGATGCATTCTCCTTTGCTGATTCAATAAAACTAAATTAATTAATGGTTCACCTTTTTCTATTTTTTGGACTATACCAGTATGATGAAATAAATCTTCCTGTAGCCACTTTTTCACATATTCATTATGAAAACATGATGCAATTGGCGGTAATTGTTTAAAATCTCCGCAAACAACAATTCGTTTCCCTAATGTAGAAGCAAAGGCGATTTGCGGTGTATATGCCATACTAATTTCATCCACAATAACTAAATCGAACTGGCGTAAATAGATTAAAGGATCAATTGAACATTTGGATAATGTAGTTCCAATCACTTTTGCTTGATCAATCAATTCTTTTTCTTTTTCACGAATTTCACCTCGAATTTTATTTAACTTATTTTGAATTTTACTTATATCATCTAATTCTCTTTTTGAAGCTGCACCTCTTCTAGCTTTCCTTAGCATTGAATGCTTTCGTTCATCTAAATTTTCCAATTCATATTGATTAATAGTTCCATTTACCTCAACAAGCTTTGAGGAAAGGATATCTTCATGTTGTAATAACACTTCATCTTTTGTATAACCATAGCGGACAATCTCTCCACTTTTCCATTTATCTTTCTGTTCTAATTCATGAATTACATTTTTCATTAAAACATCTACTGCAGCATTAGAATGAGCAATTACTAAAACTGACTTATTTTTTTCGTAATGTTTTAAAATAATATTTGTTAAATTATAAGATTTCCCAGTACCAGGCGGTCCCCATATATATGTTGTTGCATTATAAAACGAACGATAAATCAACTCCTGCTTTGTCGAACTTTCTTTCTTCATTTTACTTAAATGTTTAGCAGTTGAATCAGCATTCATTAGTTTCATAATTCTTTTTTGTTTACTACGATAATCTTTTATTTCCTCAAGTCTTTCAATTAATTGATCTAGTAGCTCCCATGGTTCATTAAATAGTTCAGCATATGGAATCATCGAAGTAATTCTTTCATTAATTTTAATTTCAACTTGAGAGCCTTTAAACGATAATAATTCACCTTGATACTCTTGATTTTCTATTTTTATTCGAACCGGCGTTCCTTCTGGCACAAAAATTTCTGCATAAATTGTAAACAAGATCACCGTACTTTGTCCGATTTGGTACAATGGAGTACCCTTAGAAAGTGTAAAACTTCTCCCACCGTGAAATTTTAAATAATTTCGTTCTGCTTCAATTGCAGACTGCCATTCTGTAATTAACTTATTTACGTCATTTAGTGTATTTACAATCATTTATTTCACCTTATTAATTTTGAAATTGATATTTAAAGATTTCTCTATAGTCGTCTACTTTTCGTTATTGAGTTACCTTAAATTTTAGACATCATTTTAACAATCAAAACGTTCCTTATTGACCACTATAGAAAGTTAATCTTTAATAGTAATTTACTAATCATACACTAGTTCATTCAGTTTATTAAATTATTACAACCTATCTAATCAGTTAAAATTTTGTTGATTTTTTTATTGTATTTAAGTGTAATTATTCATATTTGTACCTATTAAATGTTTTTTTCTCCACAAAAATGACTCCCACCAGATGAAAAAGGAGAATGACTTCAATATGAAATCATTCCCCTCGAATAGTATGAAAATTCTTTTAATAAAATAACTCTTCAATGGCTAGCTAAACGTTTTTCAAAATCCGCCTTAAACAGCAGAATAGCATCGATATTTACTGCAAAATCGTGGTCACTGATATTAAAATTAGTTATAAATTCGTCAGACCTCTCACGAACCATAATTGTCGGACGGATATTGTCTCCAATAGCCTCCTGAGTTATACCACTTCCATAAATATACCAGTTAGTTTCAGAAGCCTTATTTGCTGCATTTTTAGATAAGTCATTTTTTATTATTTCGCATAAATTATCCATAAAATCTTCATTAAGATTCATGTTTTTTCCAAATTTTCCTTCAACAGTTAAATCAGCATCTCCATACCAAATATTCCTACTTGTTCTCTTTCCGTCATTTGAAGTATAAGTTTCATCAAACAAAATTTTCATTTTCATTACCACCTCGTTATGATGTTCAACTCTAACATGCTTTAGTGTAAGTAGCCCTAAAAAAGTATTTTGTGTTTATTGCCACATATATTGTTACTTTTAAGATAAAATTAAAAAAACATATCATTCTACTGTATTGAAGTTTTTATGATTTTTTATTTAAATAATTCTTCTAAATAATACGGCATTTGGCGTCGCCACCAAACCCAGTCATGCGAAACATCTTCGCCCCACTCATCAAACCATGCTTTAATTTGTTTTTCTTCAAAGGCTTCTTTTAATGTAAAATATGAAGGCAGCCCGTCTTGTTCCCAATCACCTAGCCCGGTACAAATTATAATACCTGCTGAACGGTATCGATCAATGAACCATCCGTCATTTTGATTCCATATGTAATCACTTGGTGAATTTTCGTATACAAGAGGATCATTTCCATAATCCCCAAAAAAGAAACGCACATCGTACACGCCGCTAAGTGCAACTGTTGTTTGGAAGACATCTGGATGTCTCAAGAAAAAGTTCAACGCATGATATGCTCCCATACTACAACCCGTTGTCATCATTGGATCAAACCAAGCAGTTTTATGTTTAATAAATGGAATAGCTTCTGAAATTACATAACGATCATATGCCTCATGCGCTAATGCACGGTCATGTAACGATTTTGAGTCGTGTAGCCAACTTTCGCTATCTATGGTAGACAGTGTAAAAAACTGAACTTTTCCGGATTCAATAAAGTCATGACACACATCAATCATTCCAAAATTATTGTATTCAAAATGCGTCCCCCCAGATGAAGGAAAAACTAGGATTGGCATGCCACTGTGTCCATATCTGTTCAACTGCATTTCGCGTCCTAATTCTCCGCTCCAATGGCTTAAATGTTCTATATTCATAGAAAAATCTCCTATCCTTATACGTTTACAACGCTGCAATTTTTTCGTTCATGTACAAAACTAATGATTTCATCGACTTCTTCCTGTGAATCTGCATTAATGGCATAAAATTGATTTCCTTGGAGTTCCGCAAACGCATCTGGAATACGCTTTTCAAACTTCACACGATCGCCAAATCGATCATAAATTGCATTCGTATCGTGGTTATACTCATACGCATCACGCTGTGTTATACCGACACAATACTGGTTTTTGGCATCGGACTCCTTAATTTCTCCACCTTTTACAATAGAAGCATACTGATCAAATAAATCAATGGAGTACGCGAAATTGTACATATCAATCGTAAAGCCACCAGCTAGGCGGTTATTATATTCAAGTGCAACATAATCCCCATCTTCTAATTTAAAAAACTCAATATGGAAAAAGCGTTCCTTCATTCCAAAAGCTTTTACAATTGATTTACCATAGTATTCAAGCTTTGGATCAATTTCTTTTTGAATAATATAAGCTAAATCCAACTGACCTTTAACAAGTTCCAGAGTAGGCACATTATATGTAAAGCTTGTTTGGAAAACAATATTCCCTTTTTGATCAACTAAACCATCAAATGTACAAAGCACGCCTCCTTCGACATATGGTTCAATGAAGTACACTTGTGTTTCATCCCATACTTCTTCAAAATGTCGTACAGCCTCTTCTGAACATAATTTAAAGGTTGCAGCTGAACCAACACCATTATCCGGTTTAGCAATAACTGGCAGTCCTAATTCATCAATGGCTTTAGTTAACTCTTTTTTAGTTTTAACGACTTTTCCATCTACAACAGGCACACCTGCTTTTTTAAACAACTTTTTCATTTCAGATTTGTATTTAACTTTTTTCAAGTCACTCGGTTTATTTCCATATACATTAAATTGTTCACGCAACTGCGCATCAAGTTCTAACCAGTATTCGTTATTAGATTCAATACGCTCAATCGGACCATGTTTATAAAATAAAAATGCAACAGCACGCTTCACTTCATCTAGATCTTCTAAATTATTCACACGATAATATTCTGTTAATGAGTTTTGTAATTTTGAACCTAATTGGTCATATGGCTCTTCGCCAATACCTAATACATTAATACCAGCGGCTTTTAAACGATGAGCAAATGCCTGAAAATTCTCTGGATAATATGGAGAGATCAAAATATAATTCATAAAATTGCTCCTTTATAAAAAGTAATAGTTATCTAATTTAAGTCAAATATCATTAAACAGTTCATTTAAGACCACTTCTCACTTAAGAAACGTAAACATTCTGGTAGGTGCTTTGCCCAAGCTTTTTCATCATGTACTTCATCCGCATAAACATTTAAATGAATGCTATCAATTGGAATAGAGCCTTTTATCAGTTGTTTATAATACTTAAGCGAGCAATCGATATATGCTTGCTTCATATTTCCATACATAAATTGTCGATCGGTATCATCGCCTTCCTGGGTACCAACTTGAATATACACTCGTTGTTCAGGATCCAACTCTTCACTAGCAATATAACTATCAAAAGCATTACTTGTAATCCAATTGGCTAAAGAAAAAATACCTAAACCACCAATTTGATTTTTATATTCAACACCCATAAAAGCCGAAATATTTCCTCCAAGTGAACTACCTATCACCGCTGTATGATATTTATCTGGTATAGTTCGATATTGCTTATCGATAAACGGCTTCACGACTGCCATGACAAACTCAGCAAACTCCACCCCTTTCCCACCTAGTTCATAATCTTCAGGAAGTGGGCTTTCAGTAATTTTCCAAGGCGTATATTCATTAATTCGGTCTTGTCCACCGTTATCGATCCCAACAACAATCATCTTCGGTAAATCGGGGTTTAATTTAATAGCCGGAATCACTTTCCATGAATACCCGCTATAAGATTCACTACTATAGAAAATATTTTGACCATCATGCATATAGACAACTGGATAATTTTTATCCTCATCTTTATCATAATTTTTCGGCAATAAAACACGCACGCGACGTTTTTCATTTTTATAAGACATATGTAATTGATGTGTTTCTAGTTTTAAATAAAAATAGGATTGATTCATTTTAACTTCCTCGCTCCTTTGAACTTACCTTTTATAAATCACACTTAGAAGAGAGCTCTTCAATAACTTTTTATACTTCTCTGTTCTAATTTCTTTATTTAATCCTAAGTCAATTAGACTTACATTCTAACTATCTGACAAACTAATTTGTTCTTCCCACTAGTTACCAGATTGGTCTGAAAAATCAATTTGTAATTAATTCAACGAAAATAGAGTAGATTCCTTCTTGAACAATCATGTCAAATAATGAAATAGAGAATAATCGATTAATGATTATCCATTATTTCACAATATGGAAGGATCGATTACTATAGGGAACAATGTTTATAAAGTTCGCTATGAACAATTAAATTGGGATTTAAAATTATGATCAAATTGATATAAATTTAAATTTTACGATTTGTCTAAAAAGTTCTAAAATATAAAGTGATAACAAATTAAATTTGGGGGAAAGAAAAAATGATCAGAGAAGCTTCTCAAAAGGATTTAATGGACATTTTGGAGATTTATAACGATGCCATTCTTAATACAACTGCTGTTTATACATATCAACCACAAACGCTTGAAAGCAGACAAATTTGGTTTGAACAAAAGATGGATGAAGGGTTTCCTATTCTAGTCTTCGAATTTGATCAAAAAGTCGTCGGATTTGCTACATTCGGTCCTTTTAGAGCTTGGCCGGCCTATAAATATTCGATTGAGCATTCAGTTTATGTAAATAGTGAATACAGAAAGAGGGGTATTGCCACTTCATTAATGAAAGAATTAATCTCTATTGCCAAAGAAAGAGCGTATATGACTTTAATTGCTGGAATTGATGCAGACAATAAAAAAAGTATTGCCATGCATAAAAACTTCGGATTTATCTATTCAGGCACTATTAAAAAGGCAGGTTATAAATTTAATAGATGGCTCGACTTGTCATTTTATCAATTAGAACTTGATGGACCAAAGAATCCTACAGAAGAATAAATTAGTAATCTATTAAGGGTATGTTTTGATCAATATTTTTCAAAACATACCCTTTCTTATTATAACGAAAAACGTTCTATTTCACCTCTAAAGCAAAAGCATAAAAAGCATCACCATGTGATAAATGCTTATCTTTTTTATCCATCCAATATACTGCATATGAGTAATAATATACCCCTTTATTCATAGGTGCTGAAAATTGATTCTTCACAACTACTATTTCACTTTCCTTATTATTATTAAATTGAGTTAAGTGGATTTCACTTGGTTTAGGATTAAAATTCATTATAATTTTAACGTTTTCGCCAGGTTTTACTTCAATCGGCTTTTTCCCCTCTAATAGTAGCACAGGTCCAGCCGTATCAACGCATTCCCCCTGTCCTTTCGATTGCCAACAATAAGTACCTAACCTAGTATCATATGTCTGATTCTCTACTTGAACCATTGTTTTTGGAGGCTTTTTACCTTTCATACCATTATTTGCTGAACATCCAGTGAGAATAAGAATGAAAAAAAGTACAGTTACACTTAGCCATTTAGACATTTTGGACACTCCCTATTTTCAAATTGGAATTTTTATTTCTTTATTTATGACACCAATTTCAATCATTTTTCAGTTTTTAAAAACTTTAAGATTGTACCGTCCTCTTGTTTTACAATAATGACTTTTTGGTCCTCATTCGTTAAATAAATTTTATCGCCAACCTTTAACATATTAGACGAAAAATTCACTTTCGGAATCATATGATCTTTAACAACTTCTTGGACTACACCAATTTGGTCTTTAAGTTCAAATTCCGTATTATGTATAATCCCTTCAAACCGATATTGAGCCCCGTTTACAACTAATAGTCCAATACTGGCATCTGCAGAAATACTTTTAGATTCACTTGTAATACCTATGTCTTCTTTTAGTGCGTGTTGAATAGGTGAATTTATATAAATGGTAAATACCAGAATCAAAAGAATCCCAACTGAAACAACCGGTTTTCGAATTCGATTATGCCCCAAATTGAAATTGGCTTTATTCCATATTTGATCATATGTGACGGAAGGATTATGTTGATTTAATTTCTTCTGAAGAGTGTGTTTAATCTCAGAAATAGGATTGTTTTCCACCATTTAGTTCTCCCCCTTTCAGTTTTTGTTCTACTTTAAACAGTTCGTTTTTCGATAAACGATATCTTAATTTTGTCAGCGCGTAATTAAGCCTTGATTTACATGTACCGATTGGAATATTTAAAGATTCCGCCACTTCATCTAATTTGAGTTCTAAATAATAATGAAGAACAATTACTTCTTTACTCTTTTGCGGTAATAAGTTTATCTCATTCCATAGTTGATCTTCCATTTCATTTTTTAAAATCGATTGTTCAACGTCATTTTCAGTTAGAACATCATGATTAATTCCGAATAGTTTCTTAATTTTTTGTTTGCGTATCATATTGCGGGTGATATTTACTGTCATTCGATAAATCCAAGGTTCTATTGGCTTTGTTTGATCAAACAGATGGAATTTTTTTATGATACGAATGAACGTCTCTTGCGTAATATCATCTGCCATTACTTTTGATTTGGTTAAAAAGTAAGCAGTACGATACACCAGTGACGAGTGATTATTAAACAATTCTTCTAAACAATCTTTGTTAATACTTTCAGGCACTAGTTCTCCTCCTTTCACCACTTACCCTATATACACTTGAAATCAGTTTATAGTTCGGAGTTTTTTTAAATTTTTTCCTTAAAATTACTTGAAAAAGAATGTGTATGGAAATGTGTTAAGAAAAAATACAAATTTCATCAATCCGAGTTTTTAAAATATTCTTTCGATTAGTTATATAGTATGATAAGAATTAACTTAATTAAAGGTAGGTTTTTAGAATGAAGGCAGTTCAAATTGATGAATCAAAGCATTTATTTATTGACGATTATCAAATGCCTGTTTTAGGTGAGAATGAACTTCTTGTTAAAGTTCATGCTACGGCTATTAATCGAGCTGACTTACTTCAAAAACATGGTAAGTACCCCGTCCCTAATGGCGCATCTCCAATTTTAGGTTTAGAGATGGCCGGGATTGTTGAACAAGTTGGGGCTAATGTTACAAATTGGAAAATTGGAGATCGTGTTTGTAGCTTACTGCCTGGCGGAGGTTATGCACAGTATGTTTCCATTCCTTCTGATTTGGCAATTTATATTCCAGATCATTTTTCGTTCGAAGAGGCTGCGGCTATTCCTGAAGTGTTTTTGACAGCTTACTTAAATTTATTTGAATTAGGTAGATTAAAAGAAAATGAAACTGTTTTAATTCATGCCGGAGCTAGTGGCGTTGGGACCGCTGCAATTCAGCTTGCAAGAGAATTTGGTACGAGTTCAATCGTTACTGCTGGAAATGAAATGAAACTTGCAGCTTGTACTGATTTAGGTGCAAATCATGTGATTAACTATAAAGATGAAGATTTTAAAACTGTAGTCGAAGAAGTTACTAATCATGTAGGGGTTGACGTCATTTTAGATTTTATTGGTGCATCCTATTTCCATCAAAACTTACAATCATTAAATAATAATGGTAGGCTCATTTTGATCGGTACAATGGGTGGAGTTAAAGTGGACGACCTGAACTTATTACCACTTTTGACAAAGAGAATTTCAATTATAGGGAGTACTTTGCGATCACAAACACTTGAGCAAAAAATCTACTTAACGAATCAATTCAAAAAATATGTATTACCGCTTTTTATGAATAAGAAAATAAAACCAATTATCGATTCAATATATAGTTGGCATGAAGTGAATGAAGCTCATTCTCGAATGGAGAACAATTTAAATATCGGAAAAATAGTCTTAAAAATAGATTAATTATATGCAAGTTAAAGGGGATAATCATGGTACTACTCGGTTCAATTGTTAATGCAGCAGCTATTATTTTTGGCTCTTTACTAGGTTTGTTTATTAAAAGAATTCCAGAACGAATGAAAAACCTAGTAACTCAGTCAATTTCTCTCGTAATTATTGTCATAGGATTTACTTTAGCTATGAAAACAAATCAAATCCTGATCGTCGTTTTCAGCTTATCATTAGGTGCAGTTGTAGGAGAATGGTTAGATATCGAAGCTAAATTAGATAAACTAGGTCTATTTATCGAAAGTAAATTTCATTCTAAAAACGAAGGTTCTATTTCCAAAGGATTTGTTACTTCGACTTTATTATTCTGTGTTGGTGCGATGGCCATTCTTGGAGCTCTAGATAGCGGTCTTCGTCATAATCATGAAATTTTATATACTAAATCAATGATGGACGGTTTTTTATCCATTATATTAACTTCAACTCTTGGAATTGGCGTATTATTCTCTGCTGTCCCAGTCTTAATCTATCAAGGATTCATTGCCATTTTTGCATCATTTGTACCGAATCTAGTTACACAACATTTATTAGATTCAATCATTGCTGAAATCTCAGGTACAGGGGGAATTTTATTAATTGCTCTTGGTTTGAATTCATTAGGTTTAGTAAAAATAAAAATCGGAAATATGTTACCTTCTATTATATTTGCACTTATTTTTGTTTGTTTCATTCAATTTTTTAAATAAACTAAAATGAGCCCCAAAAGAGGGCTCATTTTTTTAATCTAAATTAATGTAGTTTCCTTCTAAAATAACCTTTGTCTTTATGGTATAGGATCAATGCGATTAATAATACACCTGCAGCAATCCAAACAGCTTGGTTCCCAATATACTTTGTAGAAAGACTTCCAAACAATGCCCCAAATGAAAAGGAAAGAATAATAACTAAAAACTCTTTAAATTTTGTTTTTGCTTCTTTGTCACGATTTACAAAAGCTGTATATGCTGCCTGTGAAGCAATTCTAATATTACCTGTTGTCATAGTTGAATTGTATGTCCATTTATCTAAATGAGTGAACGTTGAAATTTGTAATGATGAGACAAAGGAAATGCAAACTGTTACAACCAAATTAGGTACACTACTAGGTAATACACCTACAATTATTAATACGATACATTCTAATATAAGAATCGACCGTCTGTAGCTATATAAAAGTTCCTTTAAACGTGGATGTTTAACGGATTCAGCAACTAATACACCTAGAATAAAGGCTATAATAGGTAGAATATAATCCACAGAGTTTTTCCAATTTCCAAATGATAGATTTATTGCCAATAGAACAAGATTTCCCGTTTGCGCATTGGCAAATACACCATCTCTACTTATAAACGTATACCCATCTAAAAATCCACCTACTAAAGCTAACAATAATCCAAGATAGACTGAATTTGATGATAATGATGGAATTATTTTTTGTTTAGATTTCAAACTAGTTCTCCTACTACTATTACTGGGCTTATCGTAATCATCATAACACAGTTAGTATGTATATAAATGTGAACAATATCCAACAATTACAATCCAAACTAATCTGTTATCTACTTTGGTTCTTTTTGGGTTATTTGTTTGTTTTTTTAAATAAAAGCTCTGTTAATTTTGATTTTTGAACTAAAAAAAGTTGTCTAATTAGACAACCTTTAGGAACTCTTACCCAATTTTTTAAGCAGTGTTTAGTTGAATAAGAACCCAAACCCACATGCTCTTAATATTGTCAAAACCTTAGTTTTGACTTGCCTACCGGCTAGGGATCTCCTCAAAATTGAAAACCCCTTTAGTTTGTCTAATATCCGTTTATAATTGAATCCACAGTTTCTAAAATTGAAGTAATAGCTGTTTTTTTTTGTTTATTCACTACTAATAAAACATCGTATTTATTATTTAATTCATTAAGTTGTTCACTTAATGGTGTAACAAAATCTTGTGAGATTGTTTCGTTACGATATTGTATAAACGCTTTCTCGGCTACTGAATATCTTGTCCGAACTTTATCTATTTCTTTTGTTAAATCGAATAATTCTTTATCTAGTCTTTTGATTTCCGCGTTTAATTCTTTCTTCCATCTAAGTAATGCATGTACATTCGTATTACTCAATGAGTATTCCTCCCTAATATCGAATACTACATCGTACTCCATAGAATACTTGTTTGTTCCTGATCATATCAAACAACCAGTTGAAGATATGAAGTTCGTGTTCCTTAGGTCGAAATTTTGCTTTAAAGGTGTAGCGACATTGTGGGATTAGACTCAACAACTTCGAATGTAAAAGAAGTATTTGTCAGTACCAGTCTTTTGCGAACACTATTCAACAAACCAACAAATTCGCCAATCAAAGTTAGTAATCTAAAGAGAACAATTACTAATTTTCAGCATAAAGGAATAATTCACAAATTGAAAAGGAACTTCGGTCGAAGTTCCTTTTATTTTTTACTGAAACTCTTTAATGTCCTTATTAATTACCACGGCTTCAGCAAAAGTAAAGTTCGATTTCTTTAGCTGTTTAATTTCTTTTTTGTGTGTTTTGCCAACTATTGGGACCACAACCTTTTCTTCAGTACCCTCCAACATCCTTTTCATCACATTACAAGCCAACAATGTCAGAATAAATGCGATGCTCGGTCCAAAGACAATCCATTGATCGAGCATTAACTCTTGGTAGGAAACACCAATTAACGCAGACCATTCGTATGTGGCAGGAAAAATAACTGTCCTAACAGAGTCGATCTGAATTATATGCCTACCACCTACAAATACTCGGACTATTCCCAAATGAACAAGTAATAGCAATACACTTATCATTTGCTGAACAATCATGAGTAATGCTCTAGTACGTAGAAATGGCATTACATGTTTTCGAATAATTCGAAATTTGGTCGCACCTATGGCTCTAGACGCTGTAATGAAATCTTCCCTGTTAAAGTGAATGACTTCATTTCCTACTACATGGACGAGTGATGGCAATGCAACAATTGTCAACCAAATGACGATTGAAGCAATATAGGAAAAACCTTTTGTCGAATTACCAAATAAATTTACATCAAAGAACAACAAGACCAGTAGAATAGCTGGTATAAATCGGAATGCACGTTCAAATGTTGTGAAAAATTGTCGCATTTTTTGCAAATAGATACCATAAATAATTCCAAAACAAACACTTAAACCAACACGTAGTAAACTTACACTCAACCCAATTAATATTGTATATTTAGCACCGTCTATTACTGACCAAAATAGATTATGACCAAAACGATCGACACCAAATGGAAAATCAAAACTAGGAGGAAATGGTCGAGCCTTTGTAATATTCCCATTTCCATCATACAAAAGGACTGGTGGATCTTTTATGTGATCTTTCAATACAAGTGTATAAAGAAAGCTGAAAATAACCAAACCGACTAGAAAAAGTAATGAAAAAAGGAATGGTAGCCTTTTCCAACTCTTATTCATTGAGATTGCTCCTTTCCAGTTACTTTTATTGCGACAAGATTAAAAACCGCTTCAATAAAGAAGAATGGCAGAAATAAAACGATTAAGCAGACGAAAAATACATCAGGCGTATTTGATACAGTATATAGTAATTTAAAGTAACCATGGATATTAAATAATAATTCAACAACTAATAAATTTGAAATGAGTATCCAAAATAAAAAGTGTGAATTGGAAAATAGCGTTACAACTACATTTCGTAGAATATGCCTCAAGAGAATCCACCCATTGGATAACCCTTTTGCTTTTGCAAATTCGACATATGTCTTTTTACTTTCTTCCTCGATAGCTAAAAACGTCATTTGAAATAACATAATTCCAGGTAAAACGGACACGACAAGTATCGGTAATACATAAATGTTCTCAAAACCAGCAACGGGATCGACTATCAGGATATTCGTTTTTTTATACAACCAAATGATGAATAATTGAACTGCGAAAATAAACATTACATCTGGAATACTTTGTAAGAGAAATAAGCATTCTTTGACGACTTTTCGCATCTGTGGTGATAACAGATAGGTTCCATACGAAAACAAGATTCCTAGCGTAAATATACAGATAAAAGAAGTTGATAGAATGCTAAACGAATAGACATACGGTTGTTTTAGATAGCCCCATAATGGTGCTTCTGTTGAGGATATACCCACTTGTATCGTCATTTCGTTTAAATGAAGAAAGTTATGACCAAAGATTTTAATTTGTTCTAAAACTGAATGAAATAGTCCAACTTTTGACGTATGTAAGCTAGCTGAAAATGCTACAATGATTCCCATCAAAATGATTGTAAATAGTAATTGGTAGAATTTTTTCCTTAGATAAAAGCGTATGCTCATTTGAACTTAATCTCACTCCTTTATTTCAAAATTCTTTCCAGTAATAAGCTAGTGTAATGAGTAAAGAAACGATTGTAAAAGTAAAAGACACCAGTAATGAAAATGATTTTTGAAAAACTGTAAAAGGACTTGCATTCTCACCCGTTACTTTAATACCCGTCTGTGTTTGAGTACTTAAATTAAGACTATTGGATGCATATCCGCCGCTACTCGTGAAAAATCGGATAATGATCGTTACTACCAATCCAACAAAAAACGCATAGTCAATCATTTTACCATGCATAAAATCTGAAACAATCCATGTAAGTCCAAACAGAAATCCTAGTGTAATGATTGCAAAAATAAGCTTTTTCAATTTCATCATCCCTTCAAGTTTAAAATCTAATTAACATAATTTTAAACCAAAATGGTAATTATTGTAAGAAAAATTAGAATAGATAGAGTTGTTAAATAATTAAAGGGTAAAGGATACTTCGTAAAGTGTTTGTGATTGGAAATTTATAAGCCACAAAAATGCTCGGCTTCTTATGCAACTAGTCGAGTAGTAATGCCGATGGAGGAGAGGCTGCTACCAAAGTATCACCCTTAACTGCCATTTAGCTCAACAAAAAAATCGACTTTTATGTCGATCTTCCTGTTCATCTAAAGCGTGCGTTAGTCAACCATGAATCTATGATTCATGTAAGTTTAAATTTATTATTCGATTTTCAAAATGGATAAATGTAACATCAAATTAATTAGCCCAATTATTCTTCTCGTGAGTATGGCTTCTGTAAATTGGTGGACTTCCATTGGCCGCTTGTCAAAATTTGCACCTTTACCTCAACATCTAAGGATGACGACGAAAGCGGGATAACTCCGTTTTTTTCAAATTTTTTCCAGTCTTTTAAATTATTTCGATAAAGTGTTTGTGAAAGCTGATAAACATCAATTCCTTTATTAATCCCATTTTTGTATGTTTCTTCAACTTCCTTTTTAAATGTATTTTCAGCTATTTGTTTTACTGTTTTCATAGGCAAATATTTTACTACCTGAAAAATATCTCCTTCTACGCGAATCTGCATTCGAAAATGCGGTTCGTGGTTTTTTATGTAGGCTACTGTTTTGATTTTTGGTTTTTTCAATACGATTTCTGTAACGGGCTCCCCATCTTTTTTTAATAGGATCGGTGCTCGGGTGAAGGTCTTGCCCGTCCATTTTAAACCTGATAAGTCTTTCTCAGACAAATACCCTTGGTAGCGCTTTGAAGCTACAAAAGCCGACCCGCTATATTTTAATAATGGGAAATCATCTTTGTCTGATTTCCATTTTTTTGTGATCGATAAGAATGGTATTTGTGTGGTCATCGCAGGCTCATAAAAATAAGCACGAAATTTGTAAAATATCAAGGGACTAAAAAGAGAATAGTTTTTTGTCATTTCATTTGGGATATCCCTCACCGTATAAAGGGGTGAAAGATTTAAGATGGTTCCAGTTGCCAAAACATCCTCAATTGGTTCCTTTGTTCCAAATACCCACATTGTATTCCTAAACTGAAAGAAACGAGCAAAGAATTCATCAATTTGTCGAATATCTCCATGTTTTAATATATTCTCAGAGAATACGACTGTATTAATGTGTTCCCAAGAGACCCTTTGTTGAGTCGATTTATAAAAATCGAACGCTGAATGGTCTAAAATCTCCCCTGTTCCTTTTCCAATAAAAATTGGCTGTGGTGTCCGCATAGTGGTTTCTTGTTTTGCAAAAGTAGAAAAATTGATAAATTGAGGATAGAGCACGTATTGATTATTTTTAAAGTCAACTCCTAAGGCATTTATGTACCATACATGCTCAACTTCTCTTGTGTCCCAACAGCCTGTTAACAGAAAAATAGATGGAAATAATATAAGAAGTTTTTTTTGAAAAAATTTTTTCCTCATCCTTTTTCCTCATCCTTTTGTTTCGTGCTATCGTTCGTATGAATCTCTTTCGGTCTCCTGATCATATTTCTAAAACGAATTCGGATTGTTGCAGGGATCAAACTAGTTGGTACAAATGGAGAGTAGGGAGCCATAAATGGAACCCCGAAAGAGCGTAAATTCACAAGATGAATACAAATAATAAAAACAGAAAATATAAGCCCTGTTATTCCAAGTAAGCTTGATAGTAGATAGACAAAATATCGGAGAATACTTAATGTTCCCGAAAGCGACTGGTTAATCAAAGTAAATGTCGAAACCACAGAAATAGCCATCATTACGACAATACCAGGAGAAGCCAATCCTGCGCTGATGGCAGCTTGCCCAATAATTAACCCACCTACTACGGATAACGTCTGACCAACAGTAGTAGGGATTCTAAGACCTGCCTCTCTCAGTAACTCAAATAAAAAAATCATTAAAAATCCCTCTAATGTAGTAGGGAATGGAACTCCCTCTCTTGACAAAGCTAGTGTTGCCAACAATGTGTAGGGTATTTGATCCGGATGATAAGCGACTAAAGCAATCCAAAATCCTGGTAGAAAAACAGCTATAATTAAGCTGAAGATCCTTAGTACTCTTCCTAAGCTTGCAAAAGGGGCTGACGAATGCTGATCCTCTGCATTATTAACGAAAAACACAAGAGTAACTGGTCCAATAGATGCAGTTGGAGAGCCTTCCACTAATAAAACAAAACGTCCATAAAGTAGGCAATTTACAGCATAATCAGGTCGTCCCGTATATTCTAATAACGGGAAGAGACTGAAAGGCCGGTCTGTAATAAGTTCTTCAATTTGATCAGATGAAACAATCCCATCGACTTTAATATTATTTAATTTGGATCGTACTTGTTCTAAAACATCCTGTGAAATAACATCTTTCAAAAAAAGAACTGCAACCCTGGTTTTACTTCTAGTTCCAATAACAAATTCTTCATAAGTAAGGGAGCTTGTTTTCAATCTTTTTCGTATTAATCCAATATTGGTTTGAATTTCTTCTACAAAACCGTCCCTTCCACCTCTTAGTGTCACTTCCGTACTAGGTGATTCTACAGATCTTGCTGGTATCATCGCTAGTTTGATGGAAAAAACCAGCCTAGAAGCAGTGAGGAAAAAGAGAACTTCTCCTTCATAAATTTTTTGGGCGAGGTCTTCCTGTGAAAAGTCTGATTTAACGAAAGTGATAGGGAAATCAAGTTTTGACTCCAAATCCTTTCCATCACCGGAAAATCCATTTTCCAACACTTCATGAAGATGAGGCATTATTGTTTTTCTCAATTCTTTTATGTCAATGAGATTTTGACAATATATAGATAAAATAGAAAAATAACGTTTGCCACTATCGATTTGATGTTTTTGGAAGAGGACATCTTGCTCTCCTTCAAACCAGCCCCTTAAAATTTCTTCATTCCACTTGACCTTCATGTTATCTTGATCAGGTTGATTATTACGCTTCATTGGTGTTACCTCCTCCATTCTCTTTATTCACAAACATGGAGAGGATGGCTAAAAGTATAAGAATCAAGAGTATGAATACAAAAGTACCCGGTAAAAATTGTCGGGATAAAAACAAATAAAAAGACGTGTCATTAATGGACAAAATGGAAATCAGAGTCACCCACCCAAGGAAAAAAAGTTTCACTCCACTATTTACCTTCTTATTCTTAACCTGAAGAATATCTGAGGCTAAAAATGTTAGAAGAGACAAGCGGATGAAAACTCCAACGAACCATTGATAAACTGATAAAAAGTCGACATGTTCAATATAACGACCAATTGATACCAGCCTCCATTCTTCAAAGGCTGGGTATCGTTGTTTAGCAGCCACGAATGGACCAAACTCTGTAATGGCCCCGATCGTTGGTCCAAGAGTAAGGATTACAAAAGTGATTCCAATCCAAATCAAAGTAGTAACCTTTATTTTTTCATTTAAGTGATGATGAAAAAATAGGATAAAAGCAACCTCTACAAATCCTGATATTGGATAGATCATGCCTTTTATAACAGGAGTAGTACCGTGTTCGATAAATGGTTTTAAAAATGTGTAGTCTTTATGCGGAAAATTCGCAGTCATGACAAAAAAACCTAAAAAAATAACTATTGGGAGAAGGATTCCCGCCGTTAACCCTATGGATTGAATTCCGTGCTTTGCATTATAAAAACAGATAATAGAAAAAGTAGCGCCTAATAATACTCTAGGTGTCATCGGTAGATAAAACGATAAAAAGGTTAACGTTTCCTTTAAAAGGACGACACCCGAGGAAAATAAGTATAGGAGGATCATAGCTATTAATGGATAAGAAATAAATCTCCCGAAATTCCCCTTAAGCCATTGAAACAACTGTTCTCCATTCATACGTTTTTGGATAAAGTAGAGAATCGGTATCAAGAATAGTAAAGAACCGCTTGAGAGCAAAATGGTAATCCAAGAATCACGACCCGAAACGTCCAAAACCATAGGAATGATAATGACATGATTAATAAGTCCAGTACTACCAATTAAGATAAATGACATTTGAAGTAAGTTGATAGTTTGGTTTTTCATGTGCATTCCTCCTTAAAAGCAAATTCGTTACCAAGATAGTATATCCTTTTGGAATATTATTATTATTTTTGAAGTCACCCGCCTACTTAATTACCTATATCAAAACCTACGTATATAGTATGTGGTTCTTTAATTTATCATTAATACACCTTAGAAACTATCCTGCAATTTAGCTTAATTAGAAAATCAATAATCTACTTTAAATAGAAAAAAAAAAAGATGATCAAATCACCCATTTGATCATCTCTTTCTTCTTATTTAATAATCTTAGCCATATGATCCTCATCGTAAAATTCACCATTAACAAATAATGCTCTTTTTTCTGTCCCAAAGCTTTCAAATCCTACAGATTCATAAAGTCTTTTTGCAGATTCATTTGATGAAATGACTGCCAATTCAATTTGTAAAATTTCTTCAATCTCCATAGCATTCTGAATCGCTTCACTTAAAACTTTTTTCCCTACACCCTTACCACGATAATCAGGTGTAACATACATTCCCCAAATTGTTCCCTTATGTTTCATTTTATCAGATCTTTTTTGGTAGAAGCCAGCAACCCCAACAAGTACGTCTTTGTCGAATGCACCAATAATAAAATTATCGAAAGTCTTAGGAAAATTATTTGTGTGCTGTTCAATTGATTTTTCCTTATATTCAGTTAAGCTTTCTCCGAATGCTTCTGGTGATAATGTTAACCCTTCACTTCTCAAACGAATAAACTCAGGTAAATCTTCAATTGTTAATTTTCGAATTTCCATACTTAATCTCCCTTCGAAGCTCATAGAAGTACTTAATTTTTAATAACACTTTTACAATTCACTTAAACCAGTATCATCTTACTTCGTCTCATACAAATATAACATATAATTCTGAAGTTTTAGAATAAAAAAAAGGACTGATCAAATTTATACATGATCAGTCCTTTCATTTTGAAGACAAATTCCAAACTCAATTGATCAGACTGATTGCAAGCTTTCGTCTTTCGAGGAGCGAAGTTAACCTAGACAGTAATGAGCACCGCGTAAGCAGGCGAAGCAACGAAGAAAGCGAGCATTTGTCATCAGTCTTAAAGTTTAATAGAGACTAGTTTCATTTCAGTCATCTCTTGTATTGCATACTTTATGCCTTCCCTTCCATAACCGCTTTCTTTTACTCCACCGTATGGCATTAAATCAACTCTAAATGTAGGGACATCGTTTACTAGCACGCCACCTACATGTAGTTTTTTAGTAGCATATAATGCTCTTTGTAAGTTATTTGTATATACACCAGCTTGTAATCCAAATCGACTATTGTTTACTTCAGTTATTGCTTCATCAAAATGTTCATATGAATTGATGACTACAACAGGACCAAAGATTTCCTTACATGATACATCACTGCTATTCTTTACGTTTGTTAAAATAGTTGGTTTATAAAGACGGTCTTCTATTATATCCCCACCAGTTACTAGATCAGCTCCATCTTTAATTGATTGCTTAACCCATTCATCTATTCTAGCAACATCTTTTTTAGAAATAAGGGCACTTATATCTGTTTGAAGGTCTAATGGCGAACCTAAGTTTAATAATTCGGAAGCATTTTTCATCTTCAATAAGAATTCATTATAAAGTGTATGGTGTACAAAAATTCTTTGTAATGAAATACATACTTGGCCGTTATAAATAAAGGCTCCCCATACACAACGATTGATTAATTCATCAGTTAGCTTCACATCTTCATCGATGATCAACGCTGAGTTTGAACCTAGTTCTAATGTTACTTTTTTTAATCCTGCTTTGTTTTTTAATGATATGCCTACTTCAGGACTGCCAGTAAATGTAATTGCATTCACATCAGGATGTTTTACTAGAGCATCGCCGATTTCGGAGCCCTTTCCAGTAATTAAGTTAAACGCACCCTTAGGTAAATCCGTTTTATCAATCATTTCAGCTAATGCAATCGCAGAGAGTGGAGTTTGACTAGCTGGTTTTAAAACAATTGTATTTCCTGCAGCAATTGCTGGACCTACTTTATGTGCAACTAAATTAAACGGGAAATTAAACGGAGTAATTGCACCAATTACCCCAACTGGCTCTCTGACTGTATAAGTGACTCGACCTTCACCTCCTGCTACTGCATCAAGAGGGATTGTTTCCCCATATATTCTTTTTGCTTCTTCAGCGGCTATTTTATAAGTTGCAATCGTTCGATCAATTTCACCTAGAGCAGCCTTTAGAGGTTTGGATGCCTCTAATGCTAAAATCTCAGCAAGTTTTGACCGATTTTCTTTAAACTGTTCAACTAATTGCTCTAAAATGACACTTCTCTCATATGAGCTGAGCTTTTCCATTTGAGATTTCGCGTTATTAGCCGCTCTGATCGCTTCTTCCAAATTCTCTATCGTTGCGATTGGTATTTCAGCTAAAACTTCACCAGAATGAGGGGCAACAAGATTTTCATGTTTTTTCCCTTCAACCCATCTTCCATCTATATAAAATTGTTTTTGCATTCTATTTCACCTCAGATACAAGTAGACTAGCAACTTGATGTATTGATTGTTTTATAATATCTAGACCTTCAACTAATTCCTCGTCAGAAATAATTAAAGGCGTTAAGAAACGAAGAACATTACTATGAACACCTGCGCTAAGAATAATGACTCCATTTTCACAACATTTTTTTGTTAATGCTGCAACAAATTCTTTTGCTGGTTGATCAGTAGTAGGATCTACAAATTCAATACCTACCATCGCTCCTAGTCCTCTAATGTCATAAATAATTGGAAAATCATTTTTCAATTGTTCAAAAAATGATTTAATTTTTTCGCCAATCTCTCTAGCTCGAATCCATAATTTTTCACTTTCAATTTTTTCAATCACCTCGAGTGCTGCTACACAACCTAATGGACTGCCACCATAAGTTCCACCTAGTTCACCAGGTGATGCAGCATCCATTATTTCAGTACGACCTGTGACTGCACTAATTGGTACACCCGCTGCGATTGATTTTGACATTGTGATTAAATCTGGTTCAATTTCAAAAATCGTTGATGCAAATAATTCACCCGTTCGCCCAAATCCTGTCTGAATTTCATCTGCTATAAACAAAATTCCATGTGACTTACAAATATTATATACTTCTTTTACAAATTTTTTTGGAGGAACAATAAATCCCCCTTCCCCTTGTACGGGCTCCATAATTACTGCAGCAACTTCTTCTGGTGACACATCTGTTAAAAGAAAATCCTTAAATTGAGAAATACAAAAATTAATATATTCTTCTTCAGATAACTCTTTTGGTTTATTTGATAAATAAGGGAATTTAGCTTTATATGTAGCAGGAGCAAATGGTCCCATTTTATATTTATATGGCTTTACTTTACTTGTTAAAGACATCCCTAATAAAGTCCGCCCATGAAATCCTCGAGTAAACGAAATAATTCCTGAACGACCTGTGTACTTCCTCGCAATTTTAACAGCATTTTCTACTGCTTCAGCACCGCTATTTAATAGAATGGTTTTTTTAGAAAAATCCCCAGGCGTTATTTCAGTTAATTTTTTAGCTAAATCAATATAAGACTTATACATTCCTACATGAAAGCAAGAGTGGATTAATCGCTCTGATTGATTTTTAATCGCTTGTACAACATTCTTTGGAGTATGTCCTACATTTAAAGTACCAATCGCTCCAGCAAAATCTAAAAATTTATTTCCATCAACATCCTCAACGATCGTACCGTTTGCTTTTTCTACAAAAACAGGTGTATTATTTCCAACACCATTTGGAACAAACTCGCTACGTAAATCGATAAGTTCTTTACCTTTTGGTCCTGGAACTCCTGCTGAGACATTAACAAATTTTCGATTATTGCTCATGCTAACTCTCCCTCTCATATAAATAATTTCATTTTCAATCTATGAATTTATTAAATTATTAGCTTCATTATTAATATACTCGCTTTCAAACATTTAAGAATGAAATAAAATGAGGCCAAGAGCTTTTTCGACGGAAAGGGAAAAGCCACTCAAGCGAGCGGCAATTTATTTTAAAACATTAATAGTTCACGAATATCTTCTTCTGTTAAATTAAATGAAGCTTTTCCATTCGTTTCAATAATTTCTCCTATTAATTGCTTTTTCTTCTCTTGTAATTCATTCATTTTATCTTCAATCGTTCCTTTAGCAACTAGCTTGATCACTTGAACATCATTCAATTGACCGAAACGGTATGCTCGATCTGTTGCCTGGTTTTCAACCGCAGGATTCCACCAATTATCATAAAGAATAACTGTATCAGCTCCAGTTAAATTGAGCCCCACTCCTCCTGCCTTTAATGAAATTAAGAAGAAGTTATGTTCACCAGCATTAAATCGATTGCAGATCGATAGACGTTCTTCTGACGGAGTTTGTCCATCTAGATAAAAAAAATGCTCTCCCATTATTGATAGTTCCCTACCAATTAAACCTAACATTTTCGTAAATTGAGAGAATATCAATACTCTCCTACCGGCTATTTTTGATGCCTCAATTATTTGAAATAGCTGTTCAAACTTAGCTGAACTACCTTCATAACCATCGATAAACAAGGCAGGATGGCAACAAATTTGTCTTAAACGCGTTAAACCGGCTAATATTTTTATATGATTTTTGCCTAATGTAAATTTATCCACGGCTAAATGCTTTAGTGTATCGTGTCGTAGTTTTGCTAAGTATGCTGCATATATTTTTTTTTGGTCTGGTAACAATTCAACAGACTCCTTCGATTCGATTTTCTCTGGAAGTTCCTTAAGTACATCCTCTTTTAATCTTCTTAATAAGAAAGGTCGAACTCTTTTAGAGATTGTTTTCTTAGTCAAATTGCTAAATTCCTTTAACCCTCCAAATAATTCAGGAAAAACAACATGATAAATTGCCCAAAGTTCTTCGAGTGAATTTTCAATTGGAGTACCTGTTAATGCAAACCTTTGATCAGCATTTAGCTTTTTTACGACTTTAGCTGTTTGAGTAAAAGGATTTTTAAAATTCTGAGCCTCATCAAAAAATACTGTATGAAACTTTTGCTTTTCGTACCACTTTATATCATTTCTTAACAACGAATAAGAAGTAATTAATACATCAATATTGACTAGTTCTTTTTGTATTTTCAGCCTCTCATTTTTATTTCCATCAATGACAAGGGCTTGAATTTCTGGTACAAATTTGAATACTTCACTCAACCAGTTATACGTTAATGCGGTAGGACAAACGATTAGAATTGGTGCATTCAATGAACGGATTTCGTTTAAAACGGATTGAATATAAGTAAGACTTTGAATTGTTTTACCTAATCCCATATCATCAGCTAAAATTCCTCCAAATCCAAATTTAGCTAAATTCTTCATCCATTTGTATCCAAAAATTTGGTAATCTCTTAAAAGATTTTTCAATGTATTGGGTACTTCTTCTACTACTTCATTTGGATTGATTAAACTCTCATAAAAATGATGCAAACGATCTTCAATTTTAAATAAGCTAGTTTCTTCCGCAGAATCTAATAAATATAGTCCATTCTTTATCGGTAAGTTTAATACACTTTCATAATCAAATTCTTGCTCAGGTACTGCATTTAAAAATCGCCTGATTTCTTGTAATTCTCTCGTTTCAAGCGAGTATAATGTACCATCATGTAATCGATAATATTTCCGTTTCTCTTTTAGTGCTAATAATACTTCTTTGATTTGTTTCTCAGGAATATTTAGTTCAAATTTAAATTCCAACCAATTCGTTCGTTCTCTTTTTAAATTGACGCGTATTTGAGGTTTCTTATTTTCTTTAAAAATTCTATTTCGAACTGCGGTCGTAGCATAAATTTCAGTAAGCTTTTCAAGTTTAGGTAATCTATTTCTTAAAAACTCGTATTCAAGTTCTTCATTTTGTAAGAAATAGCCACCTTCTGTTTTCGAAAAAGAACTATCTTCCATTAATTGTAATATTTCTAATTCATTCTCTTCATCTCTAACTAACGTTTTACTAAGTTGGATTTCTCTTTTATCTAGCGGATTAATCACTATGCGATCATAATGAAATTCAAGCCCTGCAAGTAATTTATTTTTTATACGATCTAAATATAGCTTTGCTCTTAACGGGGTATTTGAATATTGGTTTGATAATGATGTAGGTATTTGCACCTTACCAAGTTTTATAAGTCCTGGAATTACTTTCTCAACATAAAGATGAATTTGGTCTGTTGGTATATTTATTTTTTCATGTGCTGTGTTTTTAAATATTTGCTTTAATTCAACAAGTCGATTAAATTCCTCTACTTTAAGATTATAGATTCTTCCACGATATAAGACTGTTGAATAGGCCTCCATTATCGTTAATTTATCAATTCCTGCTGATGTTAAAAAGTATTGATCATCTACTTGCTCAATTTCAAATTCCAATGGTAATTTATCTTCGGTAAATGAAATTCCATTAAATGATATTCCGTTTTCAATTATCGTAACGTTTTCTGTAACTGTTAATAAATTAATGAATTGGCTCCAAATTGTCGGAGAAATGAAAATGTATTCATTTTTCATAGTTAGAGGATCATTAAACATTTTTTCATCATCTAACAACTTTATTAAAAGTTCCCAAATACGATTAACTTCATTTTGAACACAATGTAAATTAGAGTCAAAAATAAGATCAGCCGAAATTTCACTTGGTTTCCCCTCTTTAACATCCCTTAAAAAATTACGTAGATTTTCTACTTTCTTTTTTCCAAATGCCATAGCTATTCCAAGGATTTTATAGGCTTCACTCATTTCAACGACTTCGCAAATAAACTCAAAATCAATTACTTTCCTATTGTCAAAATGTCTTAATTGTTCGCTTTTACGTAACGTTTGATCATGAAAAAGTTCTAAAATACCATTTGTCCTATTTAAATCGGTGTTTTCTATAAAAAAATCTATTTCTGTATGATTTTCCTCTTGTTTCTGACGTTCAAAAATCGAAATTAAAACGGCAGCTATATGTTGACAATCCGTTTTAATTGAAGCTAGTTTTGGACAAGTGCACTTACAATAAAAATCATCATTTTCTTCTTTTATGACATTAACGGTAAAATCTTCATTTCCTATAACTGTAGCTGTACAAGCATCATTTTTATATTTTTCGATTTTTACTTTATTTGCGCGATAAAAAGAGTCACCCCTTTTGAAGGAGACTGTACCGCAGCGTTCTTTTATGATTTTACTATTTAATTTTATCTTCAATTAACTGCTCCTTCCAAAATAAATAAAACGAATATAACTATCTTACCATTAATTATTTATTTATCTAAAATATTGCTTCAAATCTTATAAAAATAGAAAAAAAGAAGCCATTTTTGACTTCTTTTTGCAAATAAATTTATTTTTGTTCTACAATTCCATGTCTAAAAGCATAAATTACGGCCTGAGTTCGATCAACGACTTCTAATTTCGTTAAAATATTACTTACATGCGTTTTAACCGTTTTTAATGAAACAAACAAAGTATCGGCGATTTCTTGATTTGATTTACCCTCAGTCATTAAATGAAGTACTTCTTGCTCTCTAGCCGTTAAATCATCATGTAATTCACGTTGAGTAGATTTTCTCATTCTATTCATCATTTTCCCAGTAACAACTGGTTCTAAAACTGAGCCACCTTTATGAGTTGTTCGTATTGCATTAGCAATATCACTAGCTCTAGATGTTTTTAACATATAACTAATTGCACCTGCATCAATTGCTGGATATACATTTTCATCATCAATAAAGCTTGTAACAATAATGATTTTTGCTTCTGGCCATTTTGAAATAATTTGTTTTGTCGCTTCAATTCCATCCATAACTTCCATAATTAAGTCCATTAATACAATATCAGGACGTTTTTCTAATACAAGTTCTACGCCTTCTTTTCCATTACTTGCTTGACCAACCACTTCAATATCAGATTGAGTACTTAAATATGTAGAAACACCCATTCTTACCATCTCATGATCATCAACTAACACGACTTTGATCAAATTTCCCACCTCTATTCAATTACTGGAACTTTTACCTCAATCTGGGTTCCTCTATTTGGTATACTTACTATTTTTGCCGTTCCTCCAATTTCAGAAGAACGTTCACTTATTGATTGCAATCCATACGAACCCGTTTTTCGGTTCTCGACTTCAAATCCGATTCCATCATCAATCATTCGAACTAATACAAAATCTTCAATTTTTCTAATTCGTATTTCAAAAGTTTTTGCATTTGCATGCCTTAAAGTATTCGATAATGCTTCTTGAATAATCCTAAATAAATGATCCTCTACACCTTTTGACAATGAAATATCATCGATTTTCCATTTTAAATGAAGTGCTTGACGATTTGTTAATTCAGTTAGAAGCTTTTCTACACCTTCTTTTAAGCTTTTACCTTCTAACTGAACTGGTCTTAAATGTAATAAAAGTGCACGCATTTCTGATTGAGCATTAATCGCCATTTTTTCAATATATTGTAATTGTTCTTTAAACGTAGTTTCACCAAGTTCATTAATCGCAGAAATCATCATCGAAATCGCAAATAATTGTTGGCTAACTGAGTCATGTAATTCCCTTGCTAGTCTATGACGCTCTTTCGTTACGACATCTTCAATTGTCTGAGATTCAATTAATTTCTTTTCATCTACTAATTTTTGAACAGTCTTCCTTGAATCTTCAATTTGTTTAGATATTTTTTGAAGTTTTAATTCGATTTCGTTATCAATTGACCGAATTGAATGTTCTGATTCTTTATGATAAATTCCATTTTCTGCCTTTACTATACCTTCCAATAAAGCTTTTTCATTATGACGAATCGTGCTCAAAACCGCTGTACTATAAACAATTGATATAATTATGATTGCTACAAATAATATTAATAGTAAAGAAAAATTGCCAATTTTATACAGAAACAATTTATCAAGGAAAGTATGATCTATGAAATAATACACAACTCCACAAATTAAAATACTTGATGTAAATGCAGCAAGACATATTGATAAAAAGATACCCTTATCGATCTTCATTTGTTTGTCACCTCAATATTTCCGATTGCTAAAGAAGTGACAATTTTTAACTTTCTTGAAGCTTCTTTATAATCATTCGAAGTGAACTTACAATTCTTGTTAAACCCATTCAATTTATTTTTAAGGATATTAACTTTGCCAAATAAAGTAGAATGCTGGATCGAAACTTCTAAATCATACGGCACATATAAAGTAATATTACCGATGATTCCATTTAATACCAACACTGTCTCTCCTTCAGGAATAAATGACTCTGATAGATCGATTATGACATCTCCTATTCCAAAATAATAATCTACATCGTCTAATTCAAATGAATCATTCTTTAAATGGATATTTGTAAAAAAACGATTTGAAATGAGAGATTTTGTTTCAAAGACACCTGTATTTGTTGTTTTAACCATGTTTGGTACAATGACTCTTTCATTAAATTTCGAATTAACAAATATTAAATATCCCACATAGATCACGATAAATGATAATACTCCTAGGATCGATTTCAATTGGAATACATTACTGATGAATAAAATAATTCCCCCAAAAAACGCGATATTCGCAGATGTAGATGGGTAAACTTTTCTTTTTTTCGCCCCATACTGAAATAAATAAATACCTACTCCAGCTGCGATTATTGCAAAAGGATTTAAAAATAGATCAAATAATAATCCTATGCCTGCAATTATGAATAATAATCCGGTTAATTCATTGCTAGACAATCGTCTAAATCGCTTCATATAGCTCTCCTCTATTCACTAAACTAGCTTGTTAATAGCAATTGAAAGCTTTTGTTATTAACTATCCTACTATGTAGTTTATCTATTTCTTGTTTGTTTTGATACAAACTTAAGTATTGTCTTATCTCGGTCTTAGGACTGAGATTTTTTAAAGTAATTACCCTTGGACTTCTATTGGGTAAGTTAATTTCGTTTTTATGACTTTTTACTTATTCTTGAGCCCCGTATGAGTTTGTATTTATCGTTTTTTTGCCTGCTTACTTCCTCATGAACCACTTATGAGTTAGTATTTTTCGTTTTCTTTCCTTTTTACTTACTCATGAACCCTTTATGAGTTACTAAATCGTCGCTTTTTGTCTTTTTACTTACTCATGAACCCCTAAGTGTTACGAATTTCAGACATCTAGCCATGTTACATATCTTAAGAAAAACATATGAACTATTAAATTTCAAAAGAAAAAGAAGAGTATAAATACTCTTCTCTCTTATTTATAAGACTTAGTATTCATCATTTTACTAATTTTTTTCCACTTATCTCTTTCTTGTCTAGCTAATGATGCATCTTGTTTACGTTCTGCATACGCTAATTCTCTCATTAATTTACGATAGCTTGTGAGTCTTTGTTGATCTAGTTCGCCGTTTTCGATTGCTCGGTTGACTGCACATCCTGGTTCGTTTTCATGTGTACAGTCTGAGAATTTACATGATTTAGCTAATTCTTCGACATCTGTAAATGTCGAGCTTATATGCTCTTCTCCACCCCAAAGCTGTAATTCTCGCATACCAGGTGTATCGATGACCATTCCGCCAGATGGTAGGAAAAATAGTTCGCGGTGTGTAGTTGTGTGTTTACCGCGATCGTCACCTTCACGTACGTCCTGTGTTATTTGAATTAATTCACCGATTAACGCGTTTAATAATGTAGATTTACCAACACCTGAAGAACCAAGTAAGGAAACAGTTTTCCCGGATGTTATGAGCTGTTTCAACTCTTCAATACCTTCTCCATTTGTACTGTTTACAGAATAAATCGGTACACCAAATGCAATCTCTTCAACTGCTTCAATTTTGGTTGGTAGGTCGGTGCATAAATCTTTTTTTGTTAAAATAATAATTGGACTAGCTCCACTATCATAAGCAACAAGTAAATAACGTTCTAATCTTCTTATATTAAAATCGTTATTTAATGCCATTACTAAAAACACGTAATCTATATTAGCAGCTACTATTTGTTCTTCTATTTTTTCTCCTGCAGATTGCCTTGAGAATTGACTAATTCTTGGCAATACCTTTTGAATAATTGCTTTGTTTTCACCTTTTAACGGTTCAATTACAACCCAATCACCAACAGATGGATAATCACTTTTCACTTTTGCTTGGAATTGAAATTTACCAGAAACTTCACCAGTTAGTTCATTTTCTCCATCATGCAATTTATAAATTTGTCTTTGTTCAGATATAACTCTCGCAACTATAGTATTTTGATCCTTTTCTCCGAACGCTTCGTTCCAACCTAATTGTTTTAAATTCATTTTGTCCTCCAATGTATAAGGACAATAATGAAGATTTACTCCATTTTTTGTCCTCTAATATTTACCTTCTTCTGAACTAAATTAATTAACTTTCCCATATTCATCACTCCGTTTCATATATAGTACTTTTAGTATATCCAAATTTTAGAAAATCGTCCATACGAATTAATTGAATATTAAAAAAGGACAAAACATTCTATTATTATTTCGACAAATTTTGACAATTCCCACTTTTTTGTTTAATTAAACTTTTATAATATTAAAGTAAAAAATAATAAAAACCCTTGAAATATTTAAAAAATTTATTATTATTTAGATATAGGTCTTTTTGTTCAGGCTGTACTAATACAGGTCAATCGACAAAATCTAAAAATACTAGTTTAATAAGAAAAATCAGTATTGCAAGATTTGTCTGACAATATAAAAAACTTTACAGAGATACGCTATTATGTGTTATACTAAAATAGTAAATTGGTCCCAAGTTATTTTTGCGGATCTAGATAAAAATTTAGTAGCATTGTTCTGATGAAAATAGTTAGAAATTTTTTTTAACTTAAATTGTCGAAATTTGTTGAATTCAGAAATTATTTTTTACAATAAATTGACAGAATAGTATATGAATTGACGACAATAAATATTCATACAGAAAAATACACAGAATAGCACTTATGAGGGAGGAATTTGCATGAGCGTAGCAGCAAAACAAAACGTTTCATCAAACGAGCAAAATCAAAAAACGAAACACCCACCTGGCCTTTACTTACTTTTTGCAACTGAGGCTTGGGAACGCTTTAGTTATTATGGAATGCGTGCACTTTTAGTTCTTTACTTAACAACTTCAGTAGTTCAAGGTGGACTTGGATTTAAGGATGCTTGGGCACTACAACTTTATGGATTATTTACTGGACTAGTATATTTCACTCCAATCATTGGTGGTTGGATTACAGATAATTTCCTTGCAAAGCGTGCTGCTATAACTCTTGGTGGTATTATTATGGCAGCTGGTAATATCGCATTATTCGGTATTCATTCTTCAACAGGTTTATATCTTGGTTTAATTTTAATGATTATCGGTAATGGTTTCTTCAAGCCAAACATTTCAACTATTGTTGGTGAACTTTATGAAGGAGATGACCCACGTCGTGATGGTGCATTCACAATCTTCTACATGGGTATCAACTTAGGTGCATTCTTTGCTCCACTTGTTACTGGTTATTTAGCACAAACTTTATTTATGTCTAAAAATGCTGCTGGCGATGATTTATTTGGTTACCGTTATGGTTTCTTAGCATCTGCGATCGGTATGATTATTGGTCAAATTATTTTCAACGTATTAGCTCAAAAATATTTAGGTGATTTAGGTACTAAACCTAACGCTAAAGTTGTACAAGAGGGTAACAGCAAATCTGTTAAGGATGTTCCTCTTACTAAAAAGGAAAAACAACGTACTACAGTTATCTTTATCTTAGCTGCATTCGTAGTATTTTTCTGGGCTGGATTTGAACAAGCTGGTTCATCATTAACGCTTTATACTGAACGTTTCTTAGATCTTAAAGTTGGAAGCTTCAATGTACCATCTGCATGGTTCCAATCTGTTAACCCATTATTCATTATGCTTTTCGCTCCAGTTCTTTCTATGATCTGGATTAAAATGGCAAGAAATGGTAAAAACATTAGTGTTCCTGCGAAAATGGCAATGGGTCTTATCCTATTAGGTATTGGTTTCGCATTTACGATTATGGCGGTTATGAAAACAGGTTCTGATCCAAATCATATTACTGTAAAAGCAAACATGTTATTCATGATTATGACATATTTCTTCCATACAATTGCTGAATTAGTACTTTCACCAGTTGGTTTATCTGCAGTATCTCGTTATGCACCTGCTAAACTTGCTTCATTATTAATGGGTGTATGGTTATCATCAAGTTTCATTGCAAACTTAGTTGGTGGTCAATTAGCTGCATTTACAACAACTCTTGGAATGTTACAAGTATTCTTAGTGGTAGGTGGAGCAGCAATCGTAGCAGGCTTAATCTTACTTGCTTTATCACCAAAACTTGCAAGAATGTTAGACTAATTACAAAATTAAAAGAACTCGAGCATATCGAGTTCTTTTTTTATTTCTATATTATTTGCCTGTACTTCCAAATCCACTTACTCGTTCTTCCCCTGCAAAATCTTCATCAGCTAATAAAAACTTTTGGAAAACAGCTTGTCCAATTCTCTCACCTTTTTGAATGATAACAGGCTCCTTTGATACATTTATTAATTGCATCATAATATGGCCATCGTTTGAAGGATTGCTGTAGTAGTCTGAATCAATAACCCCTACCCCATTTCCTTTCATTAAACCTTTCTTTAACGGTGTAGACGAGCGTACAAATAATGCTAAAAATTCGTCTTTTTGCATATACGCTTTTAATCCTGTACCAACAAGTTTGATCTCGTTTGGATTAATAATCGTCTCTTCAATACTTTCGATATCATAACCAGCTGCATGAGTAGTTGCTCTTTTAGGAAGATTCACTCCACAGTTTTCAAATCCTTTTGCTACTTCAAATCCTCTTATTTTTTCCAAATCTTTCACCCTTTACCATTTAATCCTTTTCTAGTGTAACATAGAAATTTTCATAATGATAAAATTATTATAGTAAGTTAAAAAAGAGGCTGTCTGAACAAACAGACGACCTCTTACTATAAATTATTGGCTAATTTTATAATAATCTTGAGTGTTGTATTGTCTAAATCCACAATCTAAATATAATTTCTTCGCGTTACTATTTTCTAGAGCAACTTCTAGATGAATTTCGTTCCCAATCTCATTTTCTTTTTGAATGGTTTGGAGTAATGCATTTTTCCCATATCCCTTACCTTGGTATTCTGGAAGTATCGCAAAACCATAAATCCAACTTTCATTATTTTCACGTAGTAAACTCATTTTACCAATTTTTTCATCATTTACTTCTATAATAAATAAATCACGATCTGGTTCA
Organism: Bacillus sp. FJAT-25509; assembly: GCF_001420605.1. GTDB lineage: Bacteria > Bacillota > Bacilli > Bacillales > Bacillaceae_G > Gottfriedia. Next base: position 227,351 of record NZ_LJIZ01000038.1, on the reverse strand, counting down.
TCTATGATGCGCTGATTGTATTTCTCGGCATCAGTTTTTTCAAATCCAAAACATACAACATCTAAATTTGAAATAAAAGAGAAATCTAATTGCTCTGCTTTCGTGAATTTAACGATTGGTGTAAATTCTTTTACTTCTTGGTTTTTCCAAGCCATTTGATATTCTGAAAAAGAATAAGAACAATTTTTTTGATTTCTAATAAATTCCTTCGCTGATGTTGAAGCTTCAGGAGCATTTAATAAAATCGTAGTAACTGGAGATATTGCATTTAGCGCTTCATTTAACAAGCTAGAAAAAATACCTTTTTGGCGAAAACCTGGATGAACCATACCACAGATTTCAACTTTTTCTCCAAAATAGTAAGTTGCTAAAAATCCTACTAGTTGATTTTCTTCATAGTAAAAGAAATCTTCTTTAACATCATTTCTTCGATTTCTTAACATTTCCCAGTTTAACTTTAAAGTTATTTCATCAAATTTCTCGCATGTTTCTTGTAATATGTTGATTTCGTTTAATTGTTTTTCTGTAATCAATTTTTCCACCTTCTTCTTACACTATTTCTTTTAGTCACTTTAGAGTTATTCAACAAAAAAGCATCTCTTCCTTTATTTAGAAGAATGCTTTAATAGAATCAATTTCTATTTATTTCCTCAAGAAGTACATTTAGTGCATTACTTTGATTCGATGATTTCATATTTGTAATGAAAATGTCTTTTTTAGTTTGAAGTTCTTCAATTGATTCTTGTAGTGATTTGTTCGTTAATTCCTCTTCTTCCATCATTAATGCAAAGCCTTTTTCTTTAAAAGAATTTGCATTTAATATTTGGTCTCCCCTACTTTGATTTTTCGTAAGTGGGATAATTAACATCGGTTTATGTAACGCTAAAAATTCAAATATTGCATTTGACCCACCTCTTGTGATAATCATTTGAGATGCGGCCAATACATCAGCTAGCTCGTCATGAACATATTCAAATTGCTTATATCCTTCAATATTTTTTAAACTTTCATCAACATTTCCTTTACCACATAAGTGGACAATCTGATACTTTTTCGTTAGATCCGGTAATGATTCTCTAACCGTTTCATTGATTTTCTTTGCGCCTAAGCTACCACCCATAATTGTTAATATTGGTATATAGCTTTTAAAATGAAGATAGTCTAAGCCCTTTTGTCTTGAACCATTTAATAGTTCCTTTCTAATTGGAGAACCAATAACAGTTGTTTTATTTTTTGGAAAATAATTTTTTGCTTCTTCAAAAGACGTGAAAATTTTTGTAGCAAATCGCTGAGAAATTTTATTTGCAAGTCCTGGTGTCATATCACTTTCATGTATAAATATTGGAATTTTCAATGTGCTAGCAGCAATAATTACTGGTACAGAAACAAAGCCTCCCTTTGAAAAAACTAAACTCGGATTAATTTTTCTTAATGCTTTTCTAGCGTCAAGACAGCCTTTTATTACCCGAAACATATCAATAATATTTTCAAAATCTATATATCGTCTTAATTTTCCGCTTGAGATCCCATAATAAGGTATATCAATTTTATTTATTAGTTCCTTTTCAATTCCTTTTTTAGATCCAATATAATGGATATCCCAATCATTTTTATTCAACTCATTTATAATGGCGATATTTGGTGTTACATGCCCCGCAGAACCACCACCGGTAAATACAATCTTTTTCTTAGACATATTATCTCCAATCTATTTTCTTATTCAAATCAAAAATTTTCACAAAGCCCATACTGGGACTGGAATATCTTTATCGCCCCCACATATTAACTCTCTATTTATTCTCAATTTTATATCTTTATGAACCTTCATAGCTAAAAAATGCATAATTAGGCAAAGTATACTCTTGATAAATTCACCAAATCAGAGTGTATTTCCTCTATAAAGCAAAAATGCATTACTTCACTTTTTAGAAGTAATGCATTTGTTCAGTTGCAAATATATTTGTAACTAACTCTATGTTGTTGAATCTCACTACTGATTTGGCTAATAGATCAAATAGATAACCACTTCGCTCCAAAATCATTTAATCAGATCAAGCGATTTTATCTTTTATCATTAGGATCTACTTCAAACCATTCTGACATCGATAAGTTCGTAGTAGAATCCTCCCAATCATCAATTGATAAATCTGAAAAATCGGTTTCTAATAATTGTTCGGATGTCTTCTTTTGACTAGAGTCATTATCTTGATTGTGAGCATGATTGTGATTTTGGTGTTCTTCTTCATTATGATTTGTATTAGAAGACGATAATTCTGAATAATTTTTTTGATTAAAACTCGTTAATCCAGATGTTATCCCGCTCAATTCAATTTCGTCCATCGTACTTGCAGAGTACTGGTTAATATCTTCTATATTTTGATTATTATACTTTCTCCTATTTGCAACTCTTGAGTTATGTTGCTTTTCCTCGAAATGTTCATGTTCTTGATGTTCATGATGCTCTTGAACCTCTTGTTTATGTTGTTCATGCTCATGCTGTTGATTATGTTCTTGATGTTCTTGATGTCCTTGATGCTCTTTATGCTCTTTATGACCTTCATGATTAGGTTCAAATATACTTGCTGAAAATTCCTCCACATTATGTATAAGATTTTCAGCCCAATTAGGATGATCAGGATGGTGTTCGTGACCTCTGTGATGCTTGTGATGTTCGTTCTGCTCATGCTGATTGTGATGATCTTGATGTTTGTGATGATCTTGATGATCATTTTGTTCGTAATGTCCTTCGTTATGATCTATATTGTGGTGTGAACTTGATTCATTTTCACTGTTAATCATTGATAGAGTACTTTTTAAATCTTTTTCTATATTAACAATTTGATGGTCAAAATTATGTAATTGCTTTTTAATTTCTTCCATATGAGACTCTATTTCATCTATTCTTTTGTTAACCTTATGCAAATTTTTTTGGTGTTCATTTTTTTTCAAATCAAATTGCTCTAATAATTTATCAAATGAAAGATCCATTTTTCTCACCTATTTCGTTTTTTAATATTATGTGTAAATCCACTGTATCCAAATCCTATTTATTGTAAAATTAACATTAATGAAATCGAAATTGTAAAATACAAAAGGGACTCCTTTTAGAAGTCCCAATTTGATGCAGTATCATTCATATAATTTAAATAAAATTTTACCAGTAATAACAGTTACATCGTTCTGGTTCTTTGCGTTTACTTTAAAATATAGGTTGTTTTCATCAACTTTTTCAAGTGTTGAATTTAATGTGATTACATCATTTAAAAATACCATATTCTTAAATCTTATGGAGTAATTTTCAATAAAGCCAACTTCTAAATAATCTGAAAAAAGCTTCGCTAAATTTCCCATTGTCCACATGCCATGTGCAATAATTCCAGGTAAACCAGCTTTCTTTGCTTCTTCATCAATTGTATGAATAGGATTAAAATCACCCGAAGCTCCTGCGTATTTTATTAAATCAATTCGAGATACTGGTTCTAGTACGACTGGTTTTAATGAGTCGCCAATTTGCAAATCTAATACTGTCGTCATACCGAAAGCACCTTCCTAACCTCTTCAGTTATGATAACAACTGATTTAGTAGTAAATATCATATTGCCTGCTTGATCTTCTCCGTTATCTGACAGTACTAGAAAACCCATAAACCCATGCCCACCACGTTTTTCATAATAATCATTAATCTCTGTATAACAATTAATGGTTTCACCAACTAAAAGTGGTCTTTTATATTCAAATGTTTGCTCACCATGAATTAGACCGACATTAGGTAGGTTAAAATTGTCTATTTTCCCATAGTCAAATACTCTTGGAAAAGTCGTCGGAGCAATATTTTGTCTATACCTTGATTGTTTTCCGTATTCTTCGTCAACATAGATTGGATGTAAATCCCCAATTGCTTCAGCAAATTTTTTCACTGCACCACGTTCTACTGTATTTTCAACTGATTTAGAGCGTTTACCGATAAACGATTTAAACATTTATATTCACCTCAATTTTTTTAAGCTTTAGGTCCACCTGCAACATATAAAACTTGACCATTTACATAAGAAGACTTTTCATCGGCAAAGAAAGCAACTGCATTTGCAATATCTTCTGGTTTGCCTGTTCTTCCGGCTGGAATTTGGCTTAAACTTGCCTCAACTAGTTGTTCAAAAGTAATACCGATTCGATTTGCCGTTTCTTTCGTCATTTCAGTTTCGATAAATCCTGGTGCCACAGCGTTAGATGTGATTCCATATTTCCCAAGTTCAATTGCAAGTGTTTTCGTTAGACCTTGTAAACCAGCCTTTGCAGTTGCATAGTTTGATTGTCCACGGTTACCAAGTGCAGATGTTGAAGAAATATTAATGATTCTTCCATATTTTTGTTTAACCATATAGACTTGTGCAGCACGTACAACATTAAATGAACCTTTCAAGTGTACATCCATAACAGTATCCCAATCTGAGTCTGTCATTTTAAATAATAAATTATCGCGAATAACACCTGCATTATTGACTACAATATCTATTGAACCGAATGTATCATTTACTTCTTTCATAGCAGTTTCAACTTCATTGGAGTTTGTAACGTTTGCAACTTTAGTGAATAGTTCATACTGCTTAAATTCTGAAGCAGTTTGTGATAGTGCTTCTTCATTTACATCAATAATGGCTACTTTTGCACCTTCTTTTGCAAATAATTCTACAATACCTTTACCAATCCCTCTACTACCACCTGTAATAAAGGCTACTCTACCTTCGAATCTTCCTCCCATTTTCCTCACTCCTTATCTTTTAAACGTATTGTCCTAATTTGACATGTCCTTTTAGTAAATTACGTGAAATGATTAATCGTTGAATTTCATCAGTACCGTCGTAAATTCTCCATAATCTTGCTTCACGGTACCATCTTTCAATTGGAAGTTCTTTTGTATAACCGATTCCACCATGAATTTGAAGTACACGGTCAACAACTCGATTTCCCATATTCGAACCATAAAGTTTTGCCATTGAAGCTAAATGCCTATTGTCTTCTCCTTGATCGAGTGTATATGCTGCATTTAATACAAGCCATTTAGCAGCTTCTATTTCAACAGCAGAATCCGCTATTTGCCATTGGATAGCTTGTCGTTCGGCAATTGGTTTTCCGAAAGTTTCTCTTTCTTTTGAATAGTCAATGGCCATTTGTAATAAACGCTCAGCGGCACCAACAGCTGTAGCCCCTACAATCCATCTTGCAAATCCGATCCATTCAAGTCCTAAATTATATCCACCATTTAATTCACCTAAAATATTTTCTTCAGGCACACGGACATTCTCAAATACTAAACCAGCTGGTCCCCATTCGCCCATTGTATGAATAAATTCAGATCTCCAACCCATGTCCCGGTCTACTATAAAACAAGTTACACCATCTCTTCCACCAGTTTTTTGATGTCTTTCTTTATCCGTAATTGCAATGACCATTACAAAATCTGCTTCGTTTCCACCTGTAATAAATGTTTTCTCACCGTTTAATACCCATTCATTCCCATCCTTAATAGCGGTCATTTTAATGTTTTGAGTATCAGAACCCGCATTAGGCTCCGTCATCGCAAAGCATGATTTTTTATCGCCATTTATTGTAGGGATAAGGTAGTTCTTTTTTTGTTCCTCGTTACAATAAAATAAAATATTATCCGCATAACCACCGAATTTAAAAGGAACGAATGTTTTTGAAATTTCCATATAAATAATTGCTAACATCATTTGGCCTAAATCAGCACCACCATATTCAGTAGGTGTATTAATTCCCCAGAAACCAGCTTTTTTCGCTTTTAATTGAAGTTCCTTTTCAACTACCGGATCTAAGCTTGGTCTACCTTCACGCTCATTTCTAAGTACTTCATTTTCTAAAGGGATTAATTCTTTTTCAACAAATTTTCGAATTGTTTTTTGAATCATTTTTTGTTCGTCAGTCAGGCGTAAATGCATTTAAATTTCCCCCGTTTCGATCTGATCAAAGTTTTTCATATCAAAAATTCATTATTTTTTCGGCTCTAAAATCACTTTTCCTACTGTTTTTCTTGATTGCAATATCGTATGGACATTGGCTGCTTCACTTAATGGAAATACTTCTCCAATCGTGATCTTTAATTTTCCTTCAGCTAAATATGTAAATAACTCTTCTAAGCTTTGTTTTATTAATGCCTTTTTTCTCAAAAGAGGTGGTAAGAAAAACCCGATGACTGATTGATTTTTTGCCATTAAAGAGGACGGGTAAAACTTACTTTGCTGGCCACTTGCTACACCATAAATAACTAATCTTCCGAAATAAGCTAAGCAGTCTAATGTTTTATAAAAAACATCGCCACCTGCCATCTCTAAGGCAACATCTACACCTTTTCCGTTTGTAGCTTCAAGTACTTTTTGTTCCCAACCTTCTTCGGTATAATTGATTAATACATCAGCGCCCATCTCTTTTGCTAGCTGTAATTTTTCGGATGTACTTGCTGTTGCGATTACTTTGCCAGCTCCAAAAAGCTTCGCTAATTGCACTGCTAAAGTACCTAGACCACCAGCTGCCGCATGAACTAAAACGGTTTCTCCCGGTTCTAGCATCCCCATTGTTTTTAAGATATGGTAGGCACTTAATCCTTGGACGGGTAATGCAGCGGCTATTTTAAAATCCATTTTGTTCGGTAAAGGAATTACCGAACGCTCATCAGTCAAGGCAAAATCTGAGTATCCACCACATTCCAACATTGAAACAACTCGATCACCAATTTTAACTGAACTAACCTCATCTCCAATTTCCACTACGACTCCAGCAACTTCAGCACCAGGTACATATGGCAAAGTGGTCTTAACTACATATTGATTTTCTCTTCGCGCTGTATCAGCATAATTGACACCTGCTGCATGCACTTCAATTAATACTTCTTTTCCCTTTGGTACTGGTCTTGCAAGTTCGACTTTTTCTAATACCTCAGGGCCACCAAATTGTTTAAATTGAATTGATTGCATTATAAACTTCCTCTCAGTTTTTTATTTTCCAGTAAAAATCGCTTTTCTTTTTTCTTTAAATGCAGCAACACCTTCTTGATGATCTTCAGTTGCTACCATTAATGGCTGAGTAATTCTTTCAAGTTCTAGCATTTCATCTAATGTTGATGTAAAAGATTGATTAATTAATTTTTTCATCATACCATTTGCTTTTCCAGGTCCAGCGGCTATTTTATTTGCAAATTTTACTGTTTCCACAGCTAAATTTTCAGGTGGTACGAGTGTGTTAATCATACCTAGCTGATACAATCTTTCAGCAGGAACTGGCTCTGCAGTAAAGAAAAACTGTTTTGCTAAATATGGACCGATTAACCTTGGTAGGAAATAAGAACCGCCTCCATCTGAAATTAATCCTACTTGAGAAAAGCTTAAAGCAAATTTACTATCGTCTGCTGCGATGATTAAATCACATGCTAAAGCCAAGTTAAAACCAGCACCAGCTGCAAAACCATGAACTGAAGCAATAACAGGTTTTTCGATTTCACGAATCGTTTTAATAACTGTATTTAAGATTCCTATATGCTCATATACTGCATTTGGAGTAACGTTTCCCATCGTTTTAACATCTCCACCTGCTGAAAATGAACGACCTGCACCTTTTAGTACAATTGCTTTAATTTCCGGATTCAAATTTGCTTGATTAAGCGCTTCAGTCATACTATTCAACATTTCATAACTAAAAGAATTTAGACTTTCTGGCCTATTTAACGTTAAAGTTAATATCCGCGCTTTAACTTCTACTAATAAATGTTGATTACTCATTTATTACACTCCCTTTATATGAATCTATTTAACTGCTAGATCATTGGCAATCCTAATCAAATTTTCTGCGAATTGGTCAAACTTTGCAAAACGCTGGTCACTTGTTTGCCCTGCTTTAAATCGATAGAAGATTTGTTGAACAATTACTGCTAATTTAAAATAAGCAAAAGCCATGTAGTAATGTATGTTTGATAAATCTCTACCACTTTTCTTTGCATATGCTTCAATAAATTCATCTCTTGTAATAAATCCTTCTTGAATCGTAACAGGTGGTTTACCTAATCCAAATTTTAATAAATCTGGATCATCATTTTGAATCCAATAGCATAAAGCTACACCTAAATCAGCTAAGGGATCACCAATTGTTGCCATTTCCCAATCAAATAGTCCAATCATTTCCTTTAAATCATGACTAAACATTGAATTATTCAATTTAAAATCATAATGAATAATTGATGAGTGATGATTTTTTGGTACATTATTGATTAACCAACTCATTAGTCGATCAACCTCGGCAATTTCACTAGTCTTTGCTCTGTTATAACGTCCAATCCATCCGTTAACTTGTCTTTCCATAAAATTCTCAGGTTTCGTTATTTCTAGGAGTTTTGTTTTTGTATAGTCTATGGAGTGTAACTCTACCAGCTTATTTACCATTACAGTAGATAATCTTTTACGATCTTCAATCGTTACGTTTAAATGTGGAGGAAATGATGAGTCAAATACTTCACCATTTTTTCTTTCCATTATGAAAAATGGACTACCTACGATTACTTCGTTTTCTGAATATAAAATCGGCTTAGGTGCAGCCGAAAAGTGGGGATGTATTTCTGATAAAATCCGAAATTCTCTTTTCATATCATGTGCCTTTGGGGCAACTGGGCCAAGTGGTGGCCGTCTTAACACAACCTCCCATTCTCGAATTTTTAGTAAATAAGTTAAGTTTGAATGACCCGCTGAGAACTGACGAATTGTTAATTCTCCATCTGGAAGACCATCAATATTTTTTTCTAAAAATTTATGTAGAACATGAGGATTTAACTCTTCACCTTTACGAACTTGAATCGTTTCTAATTCAACCTTTTCAGCCATATTACCCCTCCTTCGCTTTAGAAAATCCAGTTTATTTCACAACTAAATGCCTATCTAACTTCTCTCTAAAAACTTCTGGAAGTACTTCACTACGTTGCTCTTTAAAGTTAAAAAATACGATGATCGCATTACCTGTAGCAATCATTTGATTTGTCTCTTCACAACAAATTTCATGTTCGAGATGAAAGCTTTTATTTCCTATTTTTGAAATATAAGTTGATACTGACAATTTTTGATTAAAGTGACCTTGATTTACAAAATCGCATTTTGTAGACGCTAGAATAAACTTCCAATCATCTAGATTCATTGAATAGCCAAGAGATTGGAAGAATTTAATTCGCGCTTCTTCTAAATAAATAAAGTAACTAGTATTGTTAATATGACCTAATGCATCCGTTTCACAAAATCTAGGGGTTACGGTGAATTTTTCCATAAAACAACCTACCTTTATCAATTATTTTGTATTTACCAATACTAACTAGTCGGTATGTAAAGTAGAAGGAGAAACTACTCCCCTACTTTAATCCCTTTTAAGATCATTTCTTGGAATGACTTCGCGATTTCAAATGCATTTTTTTGTCCTTCTGCGTTATACCATTCATAACTCCAGTTCATAACACCTAAAATACCGAATGAAACGATTGGTACATCTAAATCTGATCTTAAATCACCATTTTTAATTCCTTCATTCAGAAGTTTCTCAATATTAAATCGATATAAATCCCTTTTAGCCTTAATTTCTGTTAAACTTTCAGGATTTAAATGTCTCATTTCACGATAAAACACTTTTGCGCTTGGGCCTTGTTTTTTAATGTCCATTAAGCTTAAATAAATGACTTCAAATAGCTTATCTGAAAAGCTTTTCTTTGCATCATTAATAACTTCTTCTTGTTCATTTAATACTTCATCAATAAATTGAAGGTGAATTTCCATAAGAAGCTGTTCTTTGCTTGTATAATAATAGTAAAAAGTTCCTTTTGTAACTCCGATCGATTCGACGATATCTTGAATGGATGTACTCGTAAATCCTTTTTTATCAAATAGCTGTATAGAGTGTTCCTTTATTTTTTGTTTCATTAGATGTCCTCGCAATCTTAAAAATTCAATAGAATTATATCATAGTACAAGGAAGGTTTTATCATAATCTAAATAATTAAATAGAAGGACATCACATCTTACTATATTTATAGATGTTCCTTGTGAAAGATACTTATTATTTTTACTTATGCATAGTATTAATGAAATGCAGTATCAAAAGTAATACCATAAATACATTCTTTCCTTATACTTGCCTGATCGAGCTTTCTTCTTCTCTAATAGCTCTTCTTAATATTTTGCCAACATTCGTTTTTGGTAGTTCATTTCGGAATTCGATCACTCTTGGAACTTTATATGTCGCTAAATGATTTTTGCAGTATTCCTTCATTTCCTCTAAGGTAAGATGTTTATCTTCTTTAAGTACAATCACTGCTTTAACTGTCTCACCTCTATAAGAGTCGGGTACACCTATTACTACAGCTTCTTTTACGAAAGGATGCTCATAAATTACTTCTTCGATTTCACGTGGATACACATTAAAGCCACTTGCTATAATCATATCTTTTTTTCGATCTAAAATTGAGACGTATCCATCTTCATCGACGCTCGCAATATCACCAGTATATAACCATCCATCTCTAATTGTATTTGCAGTTTCTTCTGGCAAATTCCAATAGCCTTTCATCACTTGAGGACCTTTAATAATTAATTCACCAATTTCACCAACTGGAACTTCGTCTAATCCGCTAGCTATATCAACGATTTTTGAATCAGTTGATGGATATGGGATTCCCACAGTACCAGGCTTTCTTGTTGCAAATGCAGGATTACTATGAGTCGTTGGCGATGCTTCAGATAATCCATAGCCTTCTAAAATAGTAGCACCTGTCTTTTTTTCGAATTGCTTCATTAGTTCTACTGGCATCGGTGCACTTCCACTATTACAAAGCTTTATCGCATCTATCGCGTATTTTTCAGACTCAGGATGATTAATTAATGCAATATACATAGTTGGAACACCTGGAAATAGCGTAGGTTGTTCATTTTTTATCGTATTTAAAACTTCTTCAATTTCAAAACGTGGAAGGATAATCATTTCATTTGCCATAAAAACACTTAAATTAATGCATACTGTCATTCCATAAACATGGAAAAACGGTATGATGGATAAAACCCGCTCACGACCCGGATCAAATGCGCCATTAAAAAATTCGCTTTGCTGCATTATATTTGCGTAGAGATTTCGGTGGGTTAGCATGACTCCTTTTGAACGTCCAGTTGTTCCACCCGTATATTGAAGAATTGCAACATCTTCATGAGAATCGATTGTAACTCTTGATCTCCGCTTTGCAAAAATGTTCCAAATGGAACGCCTTCGCCATAATACTCTTCTGTACCAGTTAAATTTACTACGATAATTTTCCGTAAGTTCGTTTCTTCAATTAACGGTTTGACGGTTGGGTACAAACTATTTAATACAACAATCGTTTCAGTTCCTGAATCATTTAATAATTCCTTTAGTTCTCTTTCAACCGACATTGGGTTTATTTGGGTTACGATACCACCTACAGTAAGAATTCCATAATATGAAATAACATATTGTGGACAATTTGGAAGCATGATTGCTACACGGTCACCTTTTTGAATGCCATTTTTTTGTAAAGCAGAAGCAAATCTATTAACAGCCGACTGTACTTCTTTATAAGTATTTTTTTTACCATAAAATGATAAACAAGAATGATTAGGATAGTGATCGACAGTTTCATTAAACATTTCTGGAATTGATTTTGTTGGAATTGATAGTTCTTTTGCAATATATTCAGGATAGTGAGCTAACCAAACTTTATTTGTTGACATACATAACTCTCCATTTCTGATTATGAATATTGTTTTAAACAACTTTTCAAATCTAATAGATTAGAATATTAATCCTCCACCATCAACTGATAACGTTGCTCCAGTCACGAACGATGCTTCATCGGATGCTAAAAATAGTGCAGCAGATGCGACTTCATCAGGAGTCCCTATTCTACCAAGTGCATTTGCACGGGATAAAATCGGCCACTTTCTTTCATCATTTTTCCATTCCTTAATAATATTTGTATCGATTATTCCAGGAGCAATTGCATTTACTCGAATATTATATTTTCCGTACTACAATGCTGCATTTTGTGTTAATAAGACTACTCCACCCTTAGAAGCATTGTAAGCACTTACATATTTCCTACCTTTTAAGCCTAGTAAACTAGCTGTATTTATAATCACACCACTGCCAGATTTTTTCAGCTCAGGAATTGCATATTTTATGCCTAAAAATACACTTTTTAGATTAATATCAATTACCTGATCCCATTCCTCCTCTGCTAAGTCTACACTTCTTACTTCGGAGTTCCCTATTCCAGCATTGTTAAACAAAATATCAATTCTACCAAAATGTTCAACAGCCCGCATCATCAAATTTTGAATGCTCTTACTTTCGGCAACATTCGTTTTAACGAAAATAGCTTCTGGATATTGTTCTTTTATGATACCTAGCGTTTCTTCACCAGTAACTTCATTAATGTCTGCTATAACAATTTTTGCTCTCTCTTTTGCGAAGCGGATAGCTGTAGCACGCCCGATACCACTACCTCCGCCTGTAATAACTGCGACTTTATCTTTTAGTCTCATTTCGACCCTCTCTCAATCTGTCATTTAATTTGAATTAATTCTTTATTGTTGAGAAGTTATTTTCTGCAGCATGTTTTTTTAATTCTAATCTTGCTAATTGCGCTCGATGTACTTCATCTGGACCATCAGCTAATCTTAACGTTCTGGCATTTGCCCATTGAGCAGCTAATGTATAATCATCAGATACACCTGCAGCTCCAAAGGCTTGAATAGCGCGGTCAATTACTCGCAGGGCCATTGAAGGCGCGACGACTTTTATCATTGCAATTTCTGCTTTCGCCTCTTTATTCCCAACTGTGTCCATCATATATGCAGCCTTTAATGTTAGTAATCTAGCTTGTTCAATTTCTATTCTTGAATTAGCAATCCATTCTTGAATAACGCCTTGATTTGCAATCGGTTTACCAAATGCTGCTCGATTTTGAACACGCTTACACATTTCTTCGAGTGCCCGTTCTGCAGCACCAATTAATCTCATACAATGGTGGATCCGACCTGGACCAAGTCTACCTTGTGCAATCGCAAATCCTTTCCCTTCTCCCCATAAAATATTGCTTGCAGGAACTTTTACATTTGTAAACGTAATTTCTGCGTGTCCATGCGGTGCATGATCATAACCGAATACTGGTAATACCCTTTCGATTTTTACGCCAAGTGTATTTAATGGGACTAGAATCATCGATTGCTGTTCATACTTAGGTGCATCCGGATTCGTTTTCCCCATAAATATTGCAATTTTGCATCTAGGATCCCCCGCTCCTGAAGACCACCATTTTCGACCATTGATGATATAATAATCACCATCTTTTTTGATACTCGCTTCAATATTTGTTGCATCAGAAGAAGCAACCTCTGGCTCCGTCATTGAAAAGCATGAGCGAATTTCACCATTTAAAAGTGGTGCCAACCATTTTTCCTTTTGCTCTTTCGTACCATATCTTTCTAAAACTTCCATATTTCCAGTATCTGGTGCACTACAATTAAACACTTCTGGTCCAATCATAGAACGTCCCATAATTTCGCATAATGGGGCGTATTCTAAATTCGTTAACCCTGCTCCAAGGTCACTTTCAGGTAAAAATAAATTCCATAATCCTGCTTGTTTTGCTTTTTGTTTTAATTCTTCCATAATCGGAGGTACATCACTCCACCTAGTTTCTTGTGCATTTAACTGTTGCTCATATATTCGCTCGTTAGGATAAACATAAGTTTCCATAAAATTTTTTAATTTTAATTGAAGCTCTTTACTTTTTTGCGAATATAAAAAATCCATTCAATCATCCCTTTCACATATCGTTTTTGACTAACAAGAAGTTACAGTGATTAATAGATCAGTATTTAAATAGTTTCCTTTGAAAAATTGACATTTACTACGCTTATACCATCTGCAAATACCGGAACAACATTAAAAATACTTTTACTACAAACAAATTTTAATTCCTCTTCAAATCCATAGCGAATTAACATTTTACCAACATTTGATTCCGCTAAAATCTCATCACATTTTTCTTTCAACCCTAAGTAAAAATAATGAGCAGATTTAGCTGCATCGGATAAATCTAAATGACATGATTCATTTACTAAGCAATCAATAAAATAACCTGCTCCATAAAAGTCTTCCATATTAAATTGTCCTGACGACCCCGAACATACTAAAATAACAGACTCATCTTTATAGGATTGTATTAAATGATTTGCAACTGCATTTGCATTCAAAATGGATGCAGCGTATACCCTCTTTGCATTTTGAGAATTTTTTAATGCCACAGTTCCATTCGTTGTTGATAACACGATTGACTGTTCAGCAACAACTTTCTTTAAAGTTAATGGATTAGGAGATAGAAAACCTTCTATTGTATTCCCTTCGTATTCTCCTATTAATAGATATTCTTTGTTCAAATTTTTATTTGTGAAACGAACTGCCTCTTGTCCATTCTTAACAGGTATAACCTCTTTAGCACCAAAGGCTAATGTCGCTGTAATTGTTGAAGTAGCAAGTAACACATCAAAAACGACTACTATCTTTTCATCGTTTATTTTTTGAAAATCAATGTCTTCTTTTTTCATCAAAAGATGAAGTTTGCCCATTAACAAAACTCCTTTTTGATTATGATGTTTCAAACATTACACAATTGATGCTCCACCATCAACAACTAGAACAGATCCAGTCACATAATTCGAAGCTGGCGTTGCTAAAAATAAAGCCGCACCTTTTAATTCGTCTTCATTTCCAAATTTCTTAAGTGGTATAGATTCTATTATTTCATCTGTTCCGTGGGAAATAACATCTTTAGACATTTTTGTTGGGAAAAAACCAGGAGCTAATGCATTTACATGAATGCCACTAGGACCCCATTTAGCAGCTAAATCTTTTGTAAAACTGATCACTGCACCTTTACTTGCACTATAACCAACCGCATTCATTACTTTCGGATTAGTTCCCACTAAGCCAGCAATAGAAGCAATATTGATAATTTTTCCAGATTTTTGTTCTAACATGATTTTCCCAACTGCTTGGGACATTAAAAAAGTACCGGTTACATTAACATTCATTACTTTATTCCATGCCTCTAATGGCATGTCTTCAGCAGGTGCTCCCCAAGACGCACCACTATTGTTTACTAATATATCAATTCGCCCAAATTTCTCTTTCGTTTCTTCAACTACTCTTTGCACATCTTCTTTGTTTGTTACATCACACTTCAATGCGAAAGATTCTACACCTAAACTTTTCAATTCTTCACTAATTTCCTGGCATGCTTCTACATTTCGAGAACAAAGTACAACATTTGCACCTGCTTCAGCGAATCCTTTTGCAATTTGTTCACCAAGACCTCGTCCTCCACCAGTTACAATAGCTACTTTCCCAGTTAAATCAAATAACTCTTTTACGTGCATTTCAAATCCTCCTAAAATTAGTATTTATTTTATAAAGCCCCAATTTTTGCTCAATACTTTCGCTTCATTCTAAAACAAACTTTTAGATACTAACCAGTCGGTATGTTTGTTAATTAGATAATACAAGATAAATTCTGAATATTCAATATTAAATGTTGTTATTTTTTTTTATGTTACTTTTTATCCATATTCACATTTACTAGATTATTTGCTTACTATTTTAGTTTGAGTTAGGATATACCTTTTTCAAATAACCCATTTAAATAGGTTCCAACAGTAAAAAAATCTTTTAAAACGTTTAAACCAATAGATTTTTGATCATCCTTCATTTATACGGCTCCTTTTGTTTGTAGCTCTACAATTGGTTTGGGTAGGATTTATCCATCTCATTCGTTCCAATTGCAACCTACGTTCAGCAAAATGGAGCCGTTTCGTTTTTTACCAAGATAAATATAGTTTTATGCAATCGTCCCTCAAGCATTTGCTCAATAAATAGATTCAAATACATTTTTCATAATTTATGATGTCTACACTGCTGATTAGGTGTAGATTTTTCAAGATCTATGTGAGTTTCTAGTTTAGTCGGATTCATAATCGGTTGATGGTGGATTCGATGTGGTATTTGATTTACTTTTGCTGTTAAACGTGAAAGTGTATAGAAGAAGAATGAGGATCAGTATACTTGCGACAGTATCTTGAATGTAAAAACTGGTTTTGTAATCTGCCCAAAGTGTTTTGCTTGAGCTCATTTTTTGTTTCGATTCATGAATATAGTGTTTTACTTCTGGGTGGTTCGGATAGATTTTTTGGACTGCTTCAAATTTTGTCAGTGCATTTTTGTAATAGCCGGCCCAGTAGAAAATTAACCCTTCTTTGAACAATTTATCAGTTTTGCTTTCAGTGACATGAACGTCTGCTTTCTTGACAACCTTTTTCAATGTGTTCACAGGTACCGCAAAATGAAATCCTTGCACTTCTTGGTCATTCACCGTATCTCCTCGGAAAGTGAGTAAGCCAATCAATTGTCCTTTGTTATTAATGATGGGTCCTCCACTATTTCCATGGGTAGATGCTGCATTGATTTGAAGGACTGGGCTACCAGCTAATGTAGTTTTTGAGATAGCTGAGATTTGCCCTTTATTCATCGTGGGGATCACATAACTATGCATCGATAGCAATTCAGAATCTGCCGCAGCTGGGTAGCCAATCACCCAAATATTGTCTTGATCTTGAATGGAGTCACTGTTTCCAAGTGGAATTGTAGGATAGTGGGAGCCGTCTATTTTTAAGAGGGCCACATCTTTGCCATGATCGGTAGGTTGTTGATAGCTTTTGACGACTGCGCTAATAGGATCATCTACTGTCGGCAAGTATACGTCGACGCCTTTTTGGAAGATTTCGTAACTAGTATACTGTTTCAAGTATGCATCTGTGAATTTGTGCGTCCAATTATTTTCCGTAGCAACATCATCCACAAGAATTGAAAATGCTTGAGAAAGAATATCATGATCGGACAATTGATGAGAATAAATGAGAACATGAGCGTTTGTTACAATATAGCCGTCCGAATTAATGATAGCTCCAGATCCAAAACCGTCAAGTTCGGTTTTATAATCCCATTTCTTCAGCACACTCGTCACGCGTTCATCATCTAAATTAATCGTCCATTTCACAATCGCATAATCAACAATTCGAACAACTGCGGGCTTTGTGGTTTCAGCTAATTGTTGAGGTTTGAGTAAGTCAGGGGTTGAAGGTTTAGTCGAAGTGAGCACAAACGTTGTAGCGATAAGGATTGCTAACAAGATACAAAACGGAATGGTTATGAATGCTTTTTTTTTCATTCCACACATCCTCTCATTTGTTTTGCTTACGATCATCTCCCAATTGAGAGTACATACACAAAAGCAAAAAAATGACATACACCCTTACTGATATTTGCACTATAAAATCAATCATTTCTTTAGCCATTTAACTTTAATGCAATAGAAAAAGCCGCAATTATGCAGCTTATACTCTACTACTATTGTATGGTAATTCAATAAAAATTAGATTATTTATTGAAAATTTCTTCTCCAATCTACAATTAAAATATTATCATTACTAATTAAGGGATCGTAGTTAATTCTACATTTACTAACCATTTATCGATTGCTGATTTAGGATAGTAAAACTCTGATCCAATTTTTAAATGAGGAAGTTCACTCGAATAACTACCTTCACCATCATCTAACTCTGTTAATTTTTGAATTTCTTCCTTACTTAATCCTAAATAATCAACTAACTCTGACTGTGTTAATAGTTGATGTTGATGCTGTACAGAAAGACTCGTTGAAACTTTTGTTCCCATTCCATTAGAAATCATCCAACTTCCAATCACGATACATATCCCTAAAAGAAATATTGATATAGCTATAATATAATTTTTCATATGTTCACCTCTATTCATTTAATTCAATATCAGCACACTTTCCCTTTATTAAAAAACTAAACTTTTATCCAGTAATCAAAATTAGAGATTGAGAGTAAAACACATACTTTTACATTTGAAAGTTAATTTCATATTTATACCAAAGGGCTAAGATTTATGTTGTAAAACTTTATAAATCTTATTCTTCTTTTTCACATAACGGCAAAACGGTAGAATATTTGATTTCTCTTAAAGCTAAACTTGTTTGAATTCTTGTAATTCCGAGTTGATTTAACTTACGAATAAAGTTCTCCAATTCTTTTCGTTCTCTGTTGGCAACTTTTAATAAATAGTCATACTCCCCTGTTAATAAGTGGCACTCTAAAACTTCAGGCATAGATTGTAACGCTTTCTCTAACACTTCTAATTTATCGGCTTGATGGATATTTGTATTGATAAAAATAAAACAAAGCAAGTCAAATCCCAGCTTTTCTTGATTTAAGATCGCAACTTGTCGATCGATATATCCCTCATTTTCTAATCGTTTAACTCTCGCATGTGTAGCTGGTGGTGACAAATTCACATGTCGCGCTAGTTCCGTATTGCTAATTTGGCTTTCCTTTTGTAACTTATCTAAAATTTTAAGATCTACTTCATCTAATACTTTATTTCCTTGGTGTTCCACTTCTATCTACTCCCTTTCATTTATTCGGAAAATGGTTTCGATTCAACACTTAAAACGAATTATATTTCCCGAAATAACGCTTTTGATTAAGATTATTTCGTATTTATATCATTATACAAAATAATCTACGGTGAAATAAACAATTATGTTAAACTATTAAAAAAATAGTAAGAAATCACTGTGTAAGGTCTTTTTTAAACATTAAAACAGTGAATTTGGGGGTTTAGATATGCCAATCTTATATATACTGTTGTTATTATTAACAAGTTTGTTATGGGGAGGAAATTTTGTCGTTGGAAAATCCCTTGTTGGTCACGCTTCTCCAATGACCTTGACGACGCTAAGATGGGGAATTGCAATTATCGTATTATTACCAATCGTATGGTGGAAAGAAAAGAAGATTTTACCTCCACGTAAAGCTATTCTACCATTAATCATGATGGGAGTTACAGGTGTTGTTCTTTTTAATCTCTTTCAATTTATGGCATTAGAAAAGACATCTGCAACAAATGTCGGTTTAATTTCGACCCTAAATACAATTTCCATTGCTTTATTTTCATCTTTATTTTTAAAAGAAAGAATGAACTTTTTACAAATATTTTCAATGTTTATTTCGTTCTTAGGGGTTATCCTTGTACTTTCTAAGGGAGATCTTAATCTATTATTCTCAATGAAGTTTAATTTAGGAGATTTATGGATGGTCATTGCCGTCTGCATATGGGGAATCTATTCGGTTTGTAGTAGATGGGCAACAAGGCTTATATCACCTATGTTGTCTACACTATACTCAGGGATATTTGGACTCGTTGTAATCATCCCTTTTAATCTCTCAGATTTTACGCTTGTGAAAATGAATGGCTCATTTATTTTCTCAATTTTATATACTGGTATTATTTCGACTGTCTTATGTATGCTCTTTTGGAATATTGGTGTCCAAAAAATTGGAGCAACTTCAGCAGGTATTTTCCTAAACTTCAATCCGATTTTCACAGCCATTTTAGCGTTTTTCTTATTAAATGAAAAAATGACATGGGTTCAAGGACTTGGGAGCATTATCGTAATACTAGGTAGTTTCTTGTTCACTTACTTTAAAACAAATGGAATGTCTAAAAACAATCGGATTGTAAAGAAATCTATGAAATCTCCAGCTTAAAGTCTTCAAGTTGAGAATTTCTTCTGCCGTATATTCGTTAGCTGAATAATAATTATTAAAATAGCCTGTATCAACGATTACTTGGTAATCTTAGATACAGGCATTTTATATTAATCTTGTTTTCTTAAATAGATCTAGACTTTCACTCTTTAATGATCATTTCACTTTCTGGATTTATCTATTTTCGTAGAACAAATACTCCCCTTAATCTAAATAAGACATATACTCATATGCTGTAGTTCCATATACACTTTTAAAATGTTTATTTAAATGGGTTAAATCTACAAAGCCACATTCCGATACCGCTGAATATATATCTCTATTTTTTTCGATCAACTGCTTTGCGCGTTCAATCTTACAGTTAAGAAAGTATTGATATGGTGATATGCCCGTATGAGTCTTAAAGTATCTAATAAACTTGAATTTGGATAAATTAAGTTCATTACATATCTCATCAAGCTTAAGAACTTTTTCCAAATTGGAATGAATCAAATTCTTCGCTTTTTTCATTAGCGCGTTATCTTTCTTATAATCTCTTGAAAGATTAGTTCTAATAAGACGATCTGCTAGAGATACTAGTAATTCACTACAAAATGCCTCATCTTTTTCACTTAATATAGCATTAGAAAGACTTACTATTTTTTGTTCAAGTTGATGATCATACACAATAGGGTTCGAAAAACGTACTAAGTCCTTGTTCTCATTTACTTCTAACAGCAATTGTGGATCTAAATATAGCATGACATAATCAATACCAGACTCATCATATGCCATTCCGTCATGTGCTTGTTCTGGATTAAAAAGCATGACACCATTTTGATGTGATAACTGTAAACTTCCATCCAGATTATATTGTTGTATACCACGTAATGTAACACCTATGGCATACTCTTTGTGAGAGTGTTTTTTATACTTAAAATCAGTCATACTTGCTGAGAGCGCCGTAATACCTGATGATTTTTTGTAGATAAATTTCTCCATTAAACTCACCTCTTTAACAGCTTACTTATATCCATATCATGACTGCTGCGTAAACTAAGCAAAATGCCATCACGATATTAACAGTTTTTTTGTGTTTCTGTAAAAAAACTTTGAAGATTGAACCGAAAAGAACCCATGTAATAAATGCTAAGAATCCAATGATTGTGATCACGATAACATTAATTGTAACAGTAGACATTTTGACATGATAAGGCAATATATAGCTAGGAATAACTGTCATTGTAAACAGTACCACCTTTGGATTTAAAAACTGCATCAGAAATCCTGACATAAAGGTACCTGATTGTTTCTCGGATGATTTTGATGAATCCATTTTGTAAATCTGATAGGCAAGATAGATCATATAAAAGCTTCCTATAACCTGCATAAGATTTAAAATTTTTGGGATAATCCCTATCAGCATTGTGTTTAACATAGCAGAAATTAAAAGTAATAAACCAAAAGCAAGCGTTGCACCATATGTATATTCCAATGCCTTTTTTGTCCCAGTATTATGCACTGTCGATAATATTACGATATTAGTAGGTCCTGGTGTAAAAGTAACAATAAAACAATATAAAATAAAAGATGTAAAATTCATGAGGTAACTCCTTTCACGTTATTCTCATTTCATCTTACAGCTTAAATTTAAATGCTATATAGTATATTATTGCAAGTTTATTCTATAATTTCACGACACAAAAAAAGGTTGTCTAATTAGAAACCTTTATAAACCCTTATTGAACTTATGTATGTGTTGTTGTATCAGAAACTTATTTTAAGTCTAAGGAGTCATGACTATTAATTAATAATTAGGTCTAATAGAAAAAAAACCAGAAAAACCATCTCATAGGTTTTTCTGGCTTCTAACTTAATAAGGTAGTACTAAAAGCATTTTTTCTCCGACAACGCTTTCATCTCATATTCTCTATTTGTTTCATTTTTGCATCGATAAACATCATTATGAAAGTGGAACGTTGCCTATTTCAACTCGCTGTTGTTTCATGTTTTGATTCGACTTTCTCTTTCTTTCCAATTTTAAAAATAAAAAACGATGAAATTACTAAAACTGTAATTAATGATGTTAAAAAGAACTGTGAGCGAAGACCATCCATAAAGTACATCGAGAAATAAATTACGACCATTGCTATAATCGTAATGTAGGTTAAAAATGGAAAACCCCACATTTTTAAACGTAACACTTTTCCGTTTTTCTCAGCTTGTTTGCGCTTTATTACATGTGATACTGCAATAACAATATAAACTAGAAGGGCAATTGACCCTGATGCATTTAAAAGAAATGAAAAAAGTTTATCTGGTGAAATAAAATTAAATACTGCAGCCAAGAATGCAAAAGCTGAACTTGCCCAAACTCCCCAATATGGTGACCCACCTTTGTTTACTTTTGTAAAAATTTTCGGAGCATTCCCTTGCTTCGCTAACGAATATAGCATACGAGAATTCGTATAAAGTGCTGAATTCAGACAAGAAAGTACTGACAGAAGTACAACCACTTTCATGATTGTTGCAGCCCCAGGAATTCCTAGATTTGTAAGTAAAGTTACATATGGGCTACTTAACGATTTTGCGTCATTCCAAGGCATTAATAAAACTAAAATAGCAACTGATCCGATGTAGAACAATGCTACACGCCAAACAACTGAATTAATAGCCGTTACAACAGATTTTTGAGGGTCTTTAGATTCACCTGCAGCAATTGCAGCAATTTCAGATCCAAAGAAAGCAAACATTACAGTCATAAATCCACCTAATATCGCACTTATACCTTTCGGGAAAAATCCGCCATGCTGTGTCAAATTTGATAATCCCGGAGATTGAATGTTAGGGAAGAATTTAAATAAAATCGCAAGCCCTACTAACATAAACGCTGAGATCGCCACTACCTTTGTAATGGCAAACCAATATTCAAACTCTCCAAATGTTTTCACTGATAAAATATTAGAAAGTGTAAGTACAAAGGTAAGGATTAAAGCCCAGCCCCATAATGGAATACTTGGAAACCATGAATTCATAATATTTGCACCTGCAATCGCCTCGATTGCGATTGTAATAAGCCAGAAAAACCAATACAACCAGCCAATCGTGTATCCTGCCCAAGGGCCAATCGACTCTTTTGCATACGTTGAAAACGATCCACTATCTGGATTTTCAGCTGCCATTTCTCCTAACATTCTCATAAGAAGAGCAACTAATATTCCAGCTATTAAATAGGCAACAATTGCTGATGGACCTGCACTATGAATTACATTTCCACTACCTACAAATAAACCTGCCCCAATGATACCACCAATTGAAATCATCTGAATATGACGGTTCTTTAAATTTTGTTGTAAACCTTTGTTATGTTTCTCCATACTCACATATTCACCCTATTCTTTTTAACGTTAATATAAAACCCTTTATAAAAACCTTGCATTAAAAGACTCGAGCATTTCCAATTCAACTCCACATTCGGAGGTTACATTAAAAAAATTTAGACATATGAAAATGATTAAACGAACTGTTTAGTTGAAATTTGACAATCAGATAGTACGTTTTCTAAAATTGCAAGCCCTTCACTTAGTTCCTCATCTGTAATCACTAGTGGACTTAAAAATCGAATGATATTTCCATCTAGACCTGCAGTAAGTAATAAAAGTCCAGCTTCATTAGCTGCTTTTGCAATTTTTGTTGTTAGATCTTTATTAGGTGTTTTTGATGTTTGATCCGTCACAATTTCTACTGCACACATTGCTCCTAGACGACGGAATTCTCCAAAACAGTTGTACTTTTCTTGCCATTCTTTCACTTGGCTCTCAAGCACTTCTCCAATCCATTGTGCTCTTTCACATAATTGTTCTTCGTCAATGACTTCTAATACTGCTAATGCAGCTTCACAAGCAAGTGGATTTCCACAATAAGTTCCACCTAATTCACCTGGATCTGCCGTATCCATTATTTCCGCCTTTCCTATAACAGCACTTAATGGCATACCACCTGCGATCGATTTAGAAGCAGTCATAAGATCAGCTGCAATTTCGAAATGCTCCATCGCAAACAATTTTCCTGTTCTTGCGAATCCAGTTTGAATTTCATCTGCAACCATCAAAATACCATGTTTTGTACAAAATTCACGAACATGTTTTACAAATGATTTTGGCGGTATAACAAATCCACCTTCTCCTTGAATCGGCTCCATGACAATACATGCAACAGTCTCTGGTGCTACTGTTGCTACAAAAAATTGATCAAACTGTGCAATAACATCTGCTTCGTATTGCTCATCAGTCATCCCCTCTGGCTTACGATACATATATGGATATGGTGCTTGATATACTTCAGGTGCAAAAGGACCAAAACCAAGTTTGTATGGTTTCACTTTACTTGTCATTGTCATCGTCATTAATGTACGACCGTGGAATCCACGAGTAAATGTCACAACTCCTTGGCGCTTTGTATATTTTCTTGCGATTTTTACAGCATTCTCAACAGCTTCAGCACCGCTGTTTAGTAAAATTGCTTTTTTCGCAAAATCTCCTGGCGTTACTTCACACAATTTTTCACAAATTTCAATGTATGACGGGTACATAATGACATTGAATCCAGGATGAATGACCTTTTCTGCTTGCTTTTGTATAGCTGCTACTACTTTTGGATGTGAGTGCCCGACGTTGATTGTTCCGATCGCTGCACCAAAGTCAATAAACTTCTTACCTTCTATATCGTATAGTGTCGCTCCTTTACCCTCTACAGCAATTGCTCGGTTTCCATTACTAACGCCTTTTACTACGTATTTATCTCGTTTTTCTTGCCATTCTTTTGTTGATAGTTGCTTACCCATAATTTCATTCCTCCATTTTTATAATGATTCGTTGTTCGACTTTTCAATAACTGCATCTTTTAATTAGGGAGTAACCATAGCTATTATTTATAACTGCAAATTTCCTCACTTCAATTACCAGTATGAGAAACTATAAATATAAAAACGTATACCATCTATAAAGCCAATAAAGCTAGAAGGTAAACTTGAAAATAAATTATTTTTAGGCGATATATGCAATTTATCCTTTATGCCAAATAACTAGTTTCATTTCAGTCATCTCTTCAATTGCATATTTCAATCCTTCACGTCCTGTTCCACTTTCTTTTACGCCACCATATGGCATTTGATCAACACGGAACGTAGGGACATCATTAATAACAACTCCACCAACATGCAGCTCGTCCGCTGCTTTCAGTGCATTCGAAACACTATTTGTGTAAATTCCAGCTTGCAACCCATAACAGGAATCATTCACAGCATCGATTGCTTCGTCAACTGAAGATACTTTACAAATTGAAACAATAGGAGCAAAAACTTCGTTACACGATACTTTCATGTTACGCGTTACACCTAAAATAACTGTTGGTTCGAGAATGTTACCTTGCGTTTTACCACCTGAAGCAATTGTCGCACCATGAGATTTTGCTTCTTCGATCCAGCTTAAAGCACGATCTAAATCATTAGGTGAAATTAGAGATGAAACATACGTTTCAGGATTTAGAGGGTCACCTAGTTTAAGTTTGCTAGCCGCATCTGCAAACTGCGAAACAAACACATCGTAGATTTTTTCGTGTATGTAAATACGTTGTAAAGAGATACATACTTGTCCTTGGTTTGAAAATGCACCCATTAAGCAACGATCAATGACCTTTTTTACGTCGATGTCTTCGTCAATGATTAATGCAGCATTTGAACCAAGTTCAAGAGTTGTTTTCTTAAGCCCTGCCTTCGCTCGAAGTGAAATTCCAACAGAGGTACTTCCTGTAAAAGTCACCATACTAACTAGATCACTTTCTACAATAGTGTCACCTACGACTCCGCCTGGACCCGTTACAACATTTAATGCCCCGTCCGGTAGTCCTGCTTTTTTGAACAAGTCAGCTATAAAAAATGCAGAAAGTGGTGTTTGTGAAGCTGGCTTCAATACAACAGTATTGCCTGAAGCAATAGCAGGACCAACTTTATGTGCAACTAGATTCATAGGAAAATTAAACGGAGTAATTGCTCCAATAACTCCAATTGGATTTCGAACGGTGTAGCCTATTTTTCCAACTCCTCCAACTGCCGCATCAAATGGGATCGTCTCTCCATGGATTCGTTTTGCTTCTTCTGATGCAAATTTATAAGTTTCAATGGTTCTTATTACTTCTGCTTTGGCGAATATAAGTGGTTTAGCTGACTCGAGAGCAATCACTTTCACAGCTTCTTCAAAATTTTCTTCAAGAAGCTGTGAAACTTTCTCTAAAATCGTTGCTCGTTGATGAGCAGGCATTTTAGCCATTACTTCTTTAACATCATAAGCAGCTTGAATCGCTATTTGCGTTTGCTCTTTATTAGCTATTGAAATGTCTGCAATCTTTTCTCGTGAATAGGGAGAAAGCAATTCTGAAAAATGTTCTGTTTCTACATGTAGTCCGTTTATCCAAAGATTCTGTTTCATGGTTTCCCCTCCATAATTTATGAATACGTATTAATGATAAACGTCAGCAGGAATAAGTGTCAAATAATTTTTATTTTTTAGCATTTTTAAAATATTCATTTTTTTCCTAAAACCGTACCCGTTTTCTCAGTTTAGTGAGATTCTACTTCAAAATTACGTTAATTTCGGTTAGAACACTCTCGATTAAGCACATTTTTTTAAACAATCTCGGCGTTCCAATCTACATGATCAATAGTCATTCATTCTAGTTTTATGAATACGTATCCAAAATTTTCAATTATTTCCGTAAAAGTCTTAATCAAATTCTTTTTTATTTGTTATAATTAAGAATAATCTCATAAAATTTCTAAAGATTATGTTGTTTATGGAAATTAAAGTAGTTTTGGAGCCTGCCTTATTCATTGCATTTTTAAAATTAATTCACTATTATTTTAAATTAATATACTATGAGCTTGGAGTGATTTATTTGGTTTCTTCACACGATGTTGCGAGGTTAGCTGGTGTCTCTCAATCTACTGTTTCTCGCGTACTAAATGGATCTAAAAATATTAAACAAACTACAGTATCGAAAGTAGAGAGAGCCATAAAAGAATTAAATTATCGTCCGAATATGATTGCTAGAAATCTCGTGAAGAGAAAAACCAACATGATTGCATTAATCACAGGACATATTCAAGATCCATTTTATGAAGAATCTACGCGTGGAATTGTAACCATCGCAGCAAAAAAAGGATATAATGTTCTCGTTTATTTTCATAAATCAGATAACGATAACATGCTTTACAACCAAGTTTTAAGTGCACCTGTTGATGGAATCATAATGTCCTCTATTTTAATGGATGATCCTATTTTTCCTTTATTAGAAAGTATGGAAGGCAAACCGTATGTGACTTTCAATCGTAAGCATTCGTTTGGGAAAAACTATTTTGAGATTGATAACATAAAAGCTGGTGAACTAATTACAAATCATATGATAGAGCTAGGTCATAAAAATCTAGCCTTTATAGGTGGACCGCTACAAGCTTCTACTTTTTACGGTCGATTAGAAGGGTATAAAACAGAGGCTAATAGACAAAAAATAGAAATTCACGAAGATTGGATAAAATCAACCGATACAAGTGTAGAATCCATCGTCAAAGCATGTAAAGAGTTATTTTCAGGTATTGAATTTCCAACAGCCATTGTCGCTGCAACGGATGCTATTGCATTAATATGCTTGGATTTCCTACTTAATAAAGGCTTTAAAATACCAGAAGATATCAGTATTGGTGCAATTGACAATATAGAGTTTTCTGCCCATGCATCTATACAATTAACTACAGTGGGAACTCATTTAAGTCAATCTCTAGGAAATCTAGCTATGGAACATCTAATTAATATGATTGAAAATAAGGAGAAACAAATTGATCCTACAACAACTACAATCACACCCAATTTGATTGTTCGACGTTCAACTAGCCAACCAAGAATAAATAAGTAAAAAGAGACGTGAATAACTCACGTCTCCGATTTTCCAATCCATTTTCCAAATATCATTATGTTCACACCCTAATAAACTCATCCAATTTTCTCCCTTTTAGCACCTCCATTTTTTTAGTATTCTACTTTTTTATGAGTACTTTACATCTTTAATTGCAGCTAATAAATTTTCTCCAACAATAGGATAATGTTCAGGTTTAATTCCTAAGCTTCTATGTTTATGTGCAATTAGATTTACTTCTTTTAATATTTCGCCTAAATTTTCAATATGTAGCGCCGCCGCATAAACTGCATTTGCTAAAGCAGTTTGTTGTCTTCCTCTTTTTTTTTTTTGCTTCGTTAAATACATTAAGGAGTTCAGGGTGTTTCTGAAATAACAATTCATAAAAACGAGTTGTAATTGCTTCACCATGAATCTCTAATACTGGCACTGTTGACTTAATAATTTTTATCTTTTCTGGACTTAATATATAAAAAATATCCCTCCTTAAAATGGAAATACTTTGTTATAATTTCCTTTTAATTGAAAGAAAATTCGCAAATAGATTTGTAAATTACAATTAGTTTAACTACTAGAATACTTGTAAGTAGATTGAATAACTTTGAAAAATATGAAATAATTTATTTACTATCAGGAGGGATAAAATGACATTAATTTCAGAAATTCTAGAATACAATCAACAATTCGTTGAAAATAAAGAATATGAAAAATACATAACGACTAAATTTCCAAAAAAAAAAATGGTGATTCTTACATGTATGGATACACGACTTGTTGAATTATTACCACAAGCGATGAACTTTAAAAATGGTGATATCAAAATTATAAAAAATGCTGGAGCAATCGTTTCGCACCCATTTGGCAGTGTGATGCGAAGCATACTAGTTGCAATTATTGAGCTTGGCGCAAAAGAGGTAGCTATCGTTGGACATCATGGTTGCGGCATGAAAGGGCTAGAATCTGATTCTTTTATAGAAAAATGTGAACAAGCTGGGTTAGATAAAGAAATCATAAATACGTTAACAAACGCAGGTATTGATATTAAAAGTTGGTTAACAGGATTTCAAACAGTTGAAGAAAGCGTTGAACAAAGTGTTAAGATGGTCAAAAATCACCCAATGTTTCCGAAAAACATCAGTGTTCATGGACTTGTAATAGATCCAGAAACAGGAAAATTGGATATAGTTGTAGACGGATATGAGAGCTAGTTTAGTGGGAAATTTCATCCTTAAAGCAGTTTCACGATAAGAAAAAGGATTTCCCATTTTGTTATATCCCTGTCAAGTAGACAATAAATAAAAGGTACGCAAATTAAACAACCTTATCCCAATATTCAGTAGGGACTAAGGTTGTTTTAATTTCTTTTCGATTTCAGAAAAAACACTCCGTTTTTACATGGTTAAAAACTCTCTATACAAGCATTATCCAAACTATTCCCTTTTCTGGACTTTACCTTTTATTTTTGTCTTCAGTTAATACTTGTCCTAAATCTTTTGAAAAAGTTGCATGATCTTGATCAACTAAGCTAGTTGCCTCAGTCTCTGTTAGCTGTTGACCTTTTAAACTTGATTCAAGTTGAGCGACTTTTGCTGGCTTATTATTAAATTCAACAATTACACTCGTTTGGTTAGTAGATTCTAAATCGATATCAGGTTTAACTCGAAGCCCTGTCTCATTACTCGTTGAAAGTTGATGAAGTGCTGCTCTCTCGGCTGGTGATAAATTTGCTAGCATTTCATCTACTTTCGAATAACTAGCTGCCTTTGTTGAGTTTGTTACATGAGTTAGGGAACCAAGAAAAAACTTGAAGATAACGCTTATACGGAAAAACTTTTTACAATCTTACTCCTAATTCTTTTTTCTCATAATCATTTGCTTACTCATATAAGTAAAATTTTCTTATTAAGTAAAGGATACTTAATGAGTAGTTAAAATTAAAAATACTACCTATCTAAGGAGGTATTGTGTTTGGCTAAGCGTTTATTAATATTCATATTTACTTTATTATTTTTTTTATTTTCTCCAGTTTTAAGTGCTAATGCTTTGATTGTATATGAAGTAAAACCGGGAGATACTTTGAAAAATATATCAAAACAATATAAATTGAATGAAAAAAGCTTTGCAAATTTAAATGGATTAGATCGAAATGATAATCTTGTGATTGGACAATCTATGATAATTCCTGGGTCTACTTACTATGTGAGACAAGGAGAAACTTTATGGGATATTGCATTTCGACATTCAATTGACATTAATTATTTGAAAAGTAAAAATAATATTACTAGCGATGTAGTAATTCCAGGCCAAAAATTAATTATTCCTTCATCTCCTAAAATCACTATTTGGACTGGTTCTTATTTAATTCCTAAAAATAAAAAAACTAATACATGGATGATTGATTATTATAAAAAGTCACTTACAAGTATTTTTATATTTGAATTTCACCCTACTTCTCAAGGGAATATAATTAAAGTAAAAGAAAATCAGTCTAATCGGATAGCTTGGAAAAATCACATTTTTCCGTACGCTACATTAACTAATATTAGTAAAAATGGTTTCGATCCAAAGCTAGTGCATTCATTACTTAGTAAAACATCAATGCGAAAAAAGTTGGTAAATAACATCTATACTCTTTTAGACAAAAATGATTATAAAGGAATAATGATAGATTTTGAATCACTAAACCCTGAAGATAGGAATAGCCTTAATTTATTTATAAAAGCATTATCTGAGAAACTTCATCGTTCAAAAATGGAAGTTTTAATGGCGATGCCTCCAAAGGAAGCAGATCATATTCCTCAATTTTATGATGCTTATGATTATTATACCCTTGGTAAATATGTTGATAAGATGTTTTTAATGACATATAACTGGCATTGGCCGAACAGTCCCTCAGGCCCGATAGCTCCATTAAATGAAGTGAGAAAAACGTTAAATTATGCTGTATCCGTTGTACCAAAATCAAAATTATTATTAGGAATTCCTCAGTATGCCTACGATTGGCCTATTACTGGTGAGAAACGAAAAGGAAGCGCATATTCCACTCAAAATGCTATTAAAATGTATAAGAAATATGAAAGTGAAGTCTATTTCGATCGAGAAACTTTATCACCAGCATTTCGTTACACTGACAAAGATGGAATTATCCATGACGTTTGGTTTGAAGATCCTCGAAGTTTACTAGCAAAATTTCACCTTGTAAAAGAATATGCTTTAGGCGGATTAGGGTGTTGGCATCTGGGTATTACAATGCCTCAGACTGAACAATTATTACTTAATGAATTTAAAATTAATTAAAAAATTAACAGCCAATTTTTAAATGATTGGCTGTTTTTTATGCTGTGTAATGATTTTTACTTTTTTCTTCTAAAATTGTTCTTAATTCCCAAGTAGTTGCTTCTGAAAATTGTTTCTCAATTAACTGGATAGATTTTGGTGCAATTCCCATCCCCTGGTATTCTGGCAAAATGAATATTGGACTGATCCAAAACTAAGTTTCCTCATTCCAATAGATACAAATTGCCCCTACAAGAACATCATCATGCAAAATTTTATAAAATCCACCAAAAGAATAATTATTTCTCTTAATTACATTATCAAACGGTTCTTTTGCTGTTTTTTTACGGCATCTTTATATTTATCTAACAATGGCATAAAGGCATTCACTTACATATCAAAAATTACTTGTGCATCTGCGTCTATTACTTTGTCTAATTTTTACTAGCTCACACCAACTAAATTTTTAAGTTCCGATTATTAAATTCTATATTTTATATTGTTTTTCCTTGTTCGACTATCCTGCCATTTAGTTCAACAAAAAAATCGACTATAAAGTCGAGCATGTTGTACAGATAATGCACTGCGTAAGTTGTATTAGAAGAGTAGTCTTTACTTTTCTAATTTAACTCATCAATTCTTTGAATACTTAGTTAGTGTAAACACACTAAAATAAGAACCTATGTATGTATCCTTCATGTATTAGAACCCACCAATTTTTTATTTGGACGGCTAATTTTTTAGTTACGATTTTACAATATTATACGTAAGGCCAATTGCACCGGAATTAAATGTTTTGTTTTCAACAAGTGAGAGGTTGCGTTTATTTTCTGAGCCCTTAAATAAAGGTAGACCACTTCCTATAATAACTGGTGAAATTGTAATTTTAATTACATCAACTAAATCAAGTTCCATAAGATAATGTGCAAATCTTGGACTACCTAAAATAATAATATCTTTACCAGGTTGTTTTTTTATGTTCTTAATTTCTTCCTCAATATTTTCTTTTATTAATCTTGAATTATTCCATTCAGCTTTTTCAAGAGTTGTAGAAAAAACAACCTTTGATGTCTCTTCTATCCATTTAGCATGTTCAATTTCATATTCTGATGCTTCAGGGTTAGAAGGTACAGAAGTCCAATAATTTTCCATCATTTGGTATGTACCTCTTCCCCATAATACTGTATCTACAGTACTTAAAATTTCTCTAGCATGTTTTTCTAATTCTTCATTGTAAGATACCCACCCGATATCCATTGCACCGTTTGGCCCTTCTACAAAACCATCTAAAGAAGAATGTAAAAATAAAATGACATTTCTCATAAAATCCTCCTATTTACTAAGTTATGTTTTTTCTTATGTTTATATAAACGAGAAACTACTAACTGTTTTTATGGTTTATAAGATATTTTTCTTATTCCTTCCCTTTTCTTATATTCTTCACTTGAAAAAAAATCCCTTTAAAATCTGGTTTTCAACGTCAAATCTTTGATAATTTTCCCATTTCTAAAT
Source organism: Bacillus sp. FJAT-25509 (assembly GCF_001420605.1). GTDB lineage: Bacteria > Bacillota > Bacilli > Bacillales > Bacillaceae_G > Gottfriedia. Next base: position 194,883 of record NZ_LJIZ01000038.1, on the reverse strand, counting down.
TGATCAATACTGTCAGTTAGTACATTATTTTATCTGCCATTTTTGTTGAATAAAAATAAGCCTATCTCGGCTCCAAAATAGAACGATTAGCTGGTTAAGTTGAACAACGACGATCTAAAATTAAACTATGGCCATAATAGTTTTTTTAACCATCTATCACCCTCGAAGCTATATCTTAATCGTATATGCCTACGATCTTCGTCAGCCTGCCAGAACTCCACTTCTTTAGCAACTAATCGATACAAAGTCCACGAAGGAAACACTAAACTTGGATTATGTTGTAAAATTTCAATTTGTTTGTTTAGTGCCTCATCTAACTCAGAATGTTCTTTTAAGATTGAACTTTGTTTGCCAATCAAAGCTATTGCACGGGCTACAGTTCCTCTAGCTAAAAAATCTTTAACACTTAATTCATTTTCCATTTTAATTGCAGTCCCACGTATTCTGACTTGTCTACCAATTAGTGCCCAATAAAAAGTCATAGCAACATTGGGATTAAAATCTATCTGTTTACCTTTTTCACTTTGTGAACTTGATGCAAAATACCACCCATATTGATCCACATCTTTAATAATTAGAACCCTAGCATCGGGAAATCCATTATGATCAATTGTTGAAAGAGTCATTGAATGTGGTTCGTGTATGCCATAATCAATTGCTTCTTGGAACCATTCTAAAAAAAGTTCATTTGGAAATTCTGACGTATTGTTAAAATTAAACGCAGGAAAGGGTCCATTAAGTGTTTTAATTTTTGTTATAACTTTCCTAATGTCGTCCATATAAATCCTCCATCTATTTAATCAAACATTTATAATTAAGACATTCTCCAAATTTTAACTAACCCGCTAAATTTTAAAAAGGGAGCGGATTAACAGCTCCTAATTCTATTTAACTAACACAATGCGTTAATTCAAATTTCCCCCTTCTTATAAATACTTGTAATATGTAACTATTGCATTATTTAGTTGAACAAGCGATATATACAAACTGAACTAACGATAAATACCAAAAGAGATAAATGTATCTTTAACCCTACCTATAATCAAAGAACTATTTTCCTGTTAATATTAACTTTCGAGTTTTACCATCATATATTTTATAACTAATACCATACTTATGGTCTTTTGTAGTTGTCACCTTACAAAAATAAGGAATTGACTTCCCATAAGCATCTAGTGCTGGAATACCTCTGAAGGAAAACATCTCATCTGTATCGAGAATATCAAAGTCAGCTTCAGAAGAACGACCTGATGAATCTATTTCGATAACACATTTTCCACTGACGACATCATATTTTTTGAATACAATATATTTTAGGCTAGGGAGAGTTGCTATTAAAAATAAAACACCAATTAAAAGGAATCCAATACCTCCAATTAATATTTTATAGTCTTTAAAGCCATCCATTGCAATAAAGAGAAATACTGCTGCTATTAAAAATCCAACTCCGAGAATGAGCAATACATAATAAATGAGCATTTTTTCACTTCCTATCACTAATATTGCCTTCCTCAGACAACTCTTCTATATATAGATAGTAGCTTTTTATTTTGTTCAATCATTTAATTGTTTCATTACTTATCCAACTAACCCGCCATTCAGCTAAATAAAAAAAATCGACTAAATAGCCGATCATGTTGTTCAACTAATGCAATGTGTTAGTTTGCATACTTGGTATCACTTTTTAAATAAATTCGATTCGTGCTGTATCAGTATCAATAACAAAATATGATTTAGGCAACTTCTCAATCGAATAATAAAATCAATAGTATTACTAATACCATCCCAATAGGTAGCGAAATTAACAATCGCTTCCACTTTTCATAATTAAGAATAAATACTAATATGGATACTATTTCTAATAACCATAAAGAGACTCTTTCACTTATATTTAATGAATCTGGTAAATACATTGCAGTTATTAATAAAAGGATAGTCCAAAATATTGAATATTTAATAATACTTAAAACCAATTTAAAGTGCACGATAATCCATTCCTTATTTACTATTTTATATGAATAATATCATATATCTTTCTATTAATTTTAAAGTACAATACTCGGAAATACTATATAAAAATTGCAATTAAGCAGTTAGTGTTCAAAAAACTAAAGTTTTGTTAGATCAATAAGGTATATAACAAAATATAATTCTCTGTGTTTTCAGTATTTCCTCAAGATGATTCACTTTTATTAGTCCATTTAACTTTACCATATCTTGGAATATTTATGTTTATTTTTTGGGAATTTCTTATCCCACAAAAACATGCTACTTAAAAACTATCAACCTAAAAAATTATAAGATTTATAGAGACCTTATTCCCCTCTATCATAGATTGACTATGCAGATCATTTTATGAAACAGACGTATACTTTAGTTCAATTGCAATAAAGTAATATATAAATCTGCTCAATTCTTGTTTAACTCATAAGTTAATTGGAAATTACTAAAAAACTGTATGATATTTAGTGTATAATAAGTATGAGGTGTTTAAATGAGTAAAGCTAAAGCTAAGGGCGGTACAGGTCGAGGTACAGATAAAAAGGGTTGGAATAGATGGCAAGCTAGCGCAAAAAAAGCAAAGAACGCGAAGCCATATGTTAGCAAAGGTACTAAAAAGGGCAGTTCCAAAACAACTAATAATAATTCAAATGTCTAATTGTATTAAATGATTAATTTTATCTTCATTTTATATAGGCTATAAAATTTAATTCATAATCGCGTTAGATTTTACCCTTATTCTTTTTCGAATAGGGGTTTTTAATTTATAAGACAAATTTATAAGACATAAAAAGAGTCAGATCCTACTATATAGAATCCGACTCTTTTTGGTCAATTAAGCCTTTTTAACATTAGTTGCTTGTGGTCCGCGTTGACCTTGTTCTACTTCAAATGTAACAGCTTGACCTTCGTCTAAAGATTTAAATCCATCAGTTTGAATTGCTGAAAAATGTACGAATACATCATCACCATTTTCACGCTCAATAAATCCAAATCCTTTTTCTGCATTAAACCATTTTACTTTACCATTTTCCATTTTTGTTACCTCCCAGTGTGGCTTACACACATTGTAATATAACAATTTTAACAATATAATTTCAATTAATCAAATTTCCATCAAAAATAGCGAATGAACAAAGAAATATGGCTAATCATAAGTCCGATATTATGTAACTAACCCTTTGCTTTATTTAATAATAGGTGTCACTATTTTTTCTCTAAATTACTTATTCTTTGCTCTAATTCTTCAATTTTTTTATAAGAAATATACAAATTCTTTGTTGCAAATAACCTTACTTTTTTTACAATCTTAAACACTACATACACTACTACAATTAAAATGATCAATTGAAATAACGTAATGATTAAACTAAAATTATCCATTTTGCACTCTCCTTTTCAAACTCGCATTTAATCATTAATACAATTTACTAAAATGATATGCGTCGTGCATCTCTAGACTCTTTAGTTCAAAGTGTTTATACATCCATTTTCTATTCCCTCCAATTTAATCCCTATAAAATAAAGCCCCTTTGGTCATTCTTATAATTCCATTTAAGTTTAAAAATTCCTTTAATGATTAAACGATCCTGCCATTTACTGCAATAAAAAAACTGCAATTAAGCAGTTTAGGATTCGCTAGTTATATAAAAATTCTTGCATTGATACAATGAAACCAAGCAAGGATACTATGAAATAAATATAACCCAACTTTTTTTGTTTTTGTTTAAATTCTGGTATACATGCCAATAAAAACAATGCTGCTAAGAAAAAGTGCATATAAGGGAGTAATCCTAACTTATGTGTTATTAAGCCAAAAATAGATAATATTAAGACAATCAATATAAATATCATTCTTAAAATTTTTAGCATTCGAATTATTCCCTTCGTACGATTTACATACTTTAGTTTAAGTACTGTAATTCTCAATTTTTAATATATCTCACAGGTTATTTTGCTTTATTCGATTAAATAACCGACGTATTAAATTTATTACTTCAGCAGCTACAAAACCAATCAATATCATCTTTAAGAAAAATATGTTATCTGAAGTAAATGTCAATTGTCTAGTTCTCAAATAGTGAACTAAATAACCCAATACAGCACCGCATATAAGCCAAATCCATATGTGTTTAAATCTTTCCAAAATATATGTTTTCATTTAGCTGACTATTATCTCCTTGCTAACTATCTAACTTGTCATTTGAATTTGATATCCTTTTTCAGCAAACATGTCATTTAATTTTTAATTAACACCAAAGATTGACACTCTAATAAACTAACAAAATTTAATACTATTATATTATACAATAAAGTCATAATTATTATTTTGGGGGAATTCCCACTTTTTGCATAAAAAAACAATTTTCCTTTTACCCTTAAATGCATTTCATCAGAAAAAATCGATTTTTAGCCAAAGTACTGTTCAACTAAATCAATACGGTAGTTACATAAGAAGTTATTTTATTTTTTCTTCAGTAAAGGTAAATCGGAAAAAGTAAAAACAAGTGAAAAAGGTATAGTCGATGATAAAATCCTATCCAAATATACTGATCAAACCTACTATTGCAATTTCAAATCCTATTTAACCGTTCAAGAATACTTATTACTATACTTCATACAACCACAAATATAAGAGTTACTACCTAAAGGATTTTTAAACGTAGTAAAGAATAAATTAGATAGTAGATAAATAAAATTGACTTTTTTACTTGAAATTTCGATTTCAGCTTTAAATTTAGGGATACATAATTAAAAATGAACAATAACGATCACATTAATCAAATAAATAATCAATATGCTTGCTACAGATACTCATACTAAAAGCTTCACTCATTTTTTAGGTATTCAATGAATCAATTGAATAATTTTGAAAGGTCATAGGGAGGTAAAGGATGAAAGAAAATAACAAGACTCTTATTTTAATAGGACTAATGATTGGAGTCATTTTCTCAGAGCTTGATGAGACAGTCGTTTCAACAGCTATGCCTACAATTATTAGAGATTTAGGAGGTCTAGCGCTTTACGGCTGGGTTGGTGGAGTTTACATGCTTTCGATGACATCTTTTATGGCAATACTCGGCAAACTTGCGGATTTATATGGACGAAAAAAAATATATTTATTTAGTATGGGATTATTCATAGCTGGATCAATAATTAGTGGAACAGCCCAATCAATGGAAGTCCTTTTAATTGGACGTGGGATCCAAGGGATTGGTGCCGGCGGATTAATGCCACTCGCGATGGTCATTTTCGGAGACAGCTTCCCAGTTGAACAGCGTGCTAAGCTACAAGGTATTTTCGGAGCTGTCATGTTTATACCTCAACTACTTGGACCGCTCATTGGAGGATATTTTGTACAACATATTTCATGGCACTGGATCTTTTTAGTAAATATTCCAGTTGGAGTTTTAGCTGCAATTTTATTAGCTTTAGGATTAAACGAAACGAAAGTAGACAAAAAAATAAATATCGACTGGTTTGGCGGAATCTTACTAGTCACCACTTTAATCAGTTATCTTCTCACTCCTGTACTTCATCAAACAGAAGGATATGCATGGAGTGAACCTAAAATGATTGGTTTACTAATTTTAGGAACCATTTTCCTTGGCCTATTTATTTTTGTCGAGTCAAAAGCAAAAGAACCAATTATCCCATTGCATTTATTTAAAAATAGAAACTTTGTTGTCATTTCGGCTCTTGTATTTGTATTTGTTCTTGCGATAATGGGTTCACTTTCATCTTTCCCATTCTTCTCGCAAAATGTACTCGGTTTAACACCTACTGAATCTGGCTATTTAAATGTACCAATTATGGTTGGTGCAATGGGGGCAAGTGTAGTTGCTGGTCGAGTAATGAATAAATTCTCCTATCGAAATATTTACGGTGTTTCATTTATTATTCCTATGATCGGTTTCTATTTACTTACAGGTATCACGGCTCACACTTCAATTATTACATTCGTTTTTTATTTCATTATTCTTGGACTTGGATTCGGTGCACTATTTAACAATGCATTAATTGTTCAAGAATCAGTTGAAAAAGAAAATGTAGGGATTGCTCAATCTGCCGTTATGTTATTTCAATCCATTGGTATGACGATTGGCTTTAGTTTATTTGGTTCATTATTAGCCTCTAAAATTACATCAGGGATGAAATCACTAGCTGGAAGTCTTACTGTGGATCAATTACTACAATTAAAAAATGTAGAAAATGGTATGATTCAAACAAATCTTGATTCTAATTTACTAGAAAAAGTAAAAACAGTCTTCACTCATGCATTCCAGGATTTATATTGGGTATCTTTCGTGCTTTCCATTTTAACATTTTTAATTTGTTGGGGACTGAAAAAGGAAATTTTAATAAAGAAAGATGAATCAAGTGAAGTAAAAGAAGTAAATTCTATTTAATTTAGTACACCATTCCATTTTGTAATACTGCTTCAGTTGACGGAAAAAGCATTTAAAAAATAGTGATTTTTAAACAATTGAGTTATCATTTTAAAGAATATTCTGAGGCATTGCTCATGCAATGCCTTTTGTTGTTGTTAATTTGCTAATAGTGGACGGACAAATCATCATTGATCCTCCATTGGACTTGAGATTTGTCACCTCAAACAACTTTTAGCCGCTAATCATATTTTCTAAGTTCGGAACTTTCACCCTTTAGTTCAAATATACCTTTTTATGAACGTAGACTTTTTAACTTATAAAATAAAATAATTGCTGCAAACACAAACGTTACTGAATTAGCCGAAACAACTGCAAAATCATGAATAAATATTCCGTAAATTAACCAAAGAAAAACACCTGCACTAAATAAAATATACATAATTAGTGAAATGCCTGACGTGTCTTTTGTTTTTATTGTTTTAATTGCTTGAGGTAAAAAGGAAGCTGTCGTTAATACAGAAGCAATTGCCCTAAAATACTTAAAGTAAGAATTAAAAAGTGAAGTAATTTCTAATTGACACTGATATCACAATAAAAAAAGAGATACAAATTCAGTTGTGAATTGTATCTCCAATGTATATGCTTTTTATTGTTTTCATCCAAATAACCGAATCCATTGACCTTTTTGGGAAGGGTTTCTACTTTACTTTCCAGTTATATGCTTAATTACATCTTCTAAAGATTTTTCTGCCATAGATGATAATCGTAAACTATGATTCTCAAACTCTAAATGTGAGGTAACCTGATTAGGAACAATTACACAGTGTAATCCTGCTTTCGTTGCAGCAATTAATCCGTTCAACGAATCTTCAAATGCAATAGCCTCTGATACTTGAACTCCAATTTCCTCAATTGCTTTTAAATATAACTCTGGATCTGGTTTAACTTTCTTTACATCATCTTTTGTCTTAATTACTGAAAAGTATTTATAAATATTTAATTTTTTTAAGAAACTTTCTACCCATTCTTTTGATGAGCTAGAAGCTAAAGCTATTTTTAATCCCGCATTTTTTGCTGAAATTAAATAGTCTTCTACACTTTCTCTTAAAGAAGGCTCGAGTAGTTTCTCATCAACTAGCTCTTTAGCCATTTGTTCGATTAGTTCTTTTTCAATTGGTTCTTTTAAATTTGAATTAATAAAATCGAATAAAATCTCATCACTTGTTCCCACAACCTCTGAAAACTTTTGAAGAGTTAACTCCACTTCATACCGATGTAGTACTTCCTTATATGCTTCGAACCAAACAGACTCAGTATCGACAATTAGACCATCAAAATCAAATATTACAGCTTTAATCATTCCATTTCTCCTTTTCCTTAGTTGGACCATTTTACTATATTATGATTATTTCAGTTTATCATTTTTCTAGAGCAACAAAAAATATAAATATAATATCTAAGTTTAATAGTTCACTTTAGCCAATCAGGTTTAATGAGAGAAAATACGTTTAAATCATGAGACTGATCCCCTTGAACTAAATAGCCTCTCAATAATCCTTCCTTTTGAAAGCCTATATTCTCAACTAAGGTAGCTGAGGCTGTATTATCCGGGAAAATATTAGCTCCAATTCGATATAGTCCTAGTTTATCAAAGCAATATGATGTAATTTCCTTAATTGCTTCTGACATAAATCCTTTTCTCCAATATTCAGGTAATAAATCATATCCAATTTCAGTTCTTCTAGCGTGTAAAACTAAATTATTTAGTCCAATTGTTCCGATTAATTTTTTTGATTCTTTTTCTACGATTCCAAAGCGTATTCCTTGTTGATTTTCAAATCTAGTTTGAAAAGAATCGATCATTTTAACCGCTTGATCTTTTTCTGTAAAAGGTTCCATACCATAGTATTTAATTACCTCTTCATTTGAAAAGATGGAAAATATCTCATCTACATTTTTTTGTGTAATTTGTACTAAAGATAATCTCTCTGTTTCTAGAACTGGAAAATCCATCATATTACCCCTTTCACAACCATCGAATTATTTCATAAAAATCAGTTTTTCATTTGAAATACCTTATTTTACCATAAATCATGATTTAATTTTCTTAAATTTCATATGATTTATTTATTATTCATTTATACCTAATTCCTCATGAAAATCATTCTGTACAAAAGTATCCTTTTTTTGTGTTATCCAAAATTTGGGAATAATCCATTTTCACAGAAATAGAAATAAATAGACTCATTTCATTCATAAGGGAGAACAGGTACATGAACAATCAATTAAAAGTGAATCCACAGCATTTTTACAAAGATCCATATTCGTATTTTAGTAGCGCGAGAAAAATAAGTCCTATGCTTTACACAGAGCTATTTCAGAGAACTGGTTGGCTAGTAACAGGCTATAGAGAAGCAGAAATCTTGCTAAAAGACCCTCGTTTTATAAAAGAAGCATCCAAAGTCACTCCACCTGAACAATTACCTGAAAGTGTTATGCCTGCAATTGCAATAAATCAAAAAATGATGTTATTTCGAGATGCTCCTGATCATACGAGATTGAGAAATCTCGTGAACAAAGCCTTTTCTCCAAGAATGGTTGAAAATTTACGAGCCTCTGTAAATGAAATTGCTGATCATTTAATCGCAAATATGAAGGGGAAATTTACACACGAGCTAATACGTGATTTTTCATATTTATTACCTGTATTTGTCATAACTGACCTTTTAGGTGTTCCAAAAGAAGATCGAGATTTATTTCGCAATTGGTCTGATGCATTTATTAAATTTATTGATTTTAATACGACTATAGAGGATTTAGAATTAGTATCAAAGCATTTTCTTGATGCTTCTAATTATTTCAGACATCTTATTTCTGAAAGAAGATTAGAACCTAAAGAGGATTTAATCAGTAATTTAATCGTAGCAGAGGAATCTGGAGACAAATTAAATGAGGATGAAATGATCGCAAGTTGTCTTCTATTATTAATTGCTGGTCATGAAACGACGGTTAATTTAATAACGAATGGCTATTATTTATTATTAAAACATCCTGAGCAATTTGAGCTATTAAAAAATGATTTAACGTTAATTCCTTCTGCAATAGAAGAAATATTAAGATACGAATCACCCGTTATTTTTACATCTAGATGGGCTAGAGAAGACTTTGAATTCGCTGGAAATTCGATTAAAAAAGGCGATTACTTTATGGTTTCATTAGGTGGAGCCAATTACGATCCAAAAATCACAAATAATCCTGAAACATTTGATATCACTCGAAAAAATATAAAACATTTATCCTTTTCATCCGGCCCGCATTTCTGCTTAGGTGCACCTCTTGCTAGATTAGAAGGACAAATTGCAATAGAAAAACTAATAAGACATTTAGTTAATCCAGTTCTAATTGAGGAGCCGACTCGCCGTAAAAATGTTGCTTTTCGTGGGTTTGAAAACTTAAAAATTCAAGCAAGTATTCAATAAAAGACTAAGTTGCAGTAATAAAAATAACACAATAAATAAACATAAAAGAGCATCGAGATCTCGGTGCTCTTTTAACTGTTCAAAATCGGTTTCTTATTATCAACACTCTCAAAAAAATGAAATAAAATCACAGTTGCTGGATTATTTGTTGTAAAATATTTAACCCTTTTTTTAAGTCTTCCAAAGACGCGTATGCATATGAAAGACGAATATGGTGTAAATCTCTTGGATCGTAAATATAACCTGGATTTATCAATATATTTTGTTTAAGTAATTTTAGAAATAAAGTCTTATTTACAATTGGATTATGAAACCTGAGCCATATGTAGAAACCACCTTCAGGCTTTTTCCATGAAGCTATTTTTTTAAATTCCTTTTCTAAAATTTCTTCTACGTATTTAGCTCTTCTTTGCAATTGTTCACGAAGGTTAATAAGATGCTTTTCGTATAGACCATTTGAGATCCAGTATGATACGATTTCTTGCGAAAAGCCACTTGAACCATAATCTGTTTGCATTTTAATATCAGCCAATCGTTCAATTACAGGTGAAGGTGCAACAACCCAACCAATTCTTAATCCCGGACTTAGTGTTTTGGATACACTCCCTATATAAAGAACTTGCCCTGATGTATCAAGCGATTTTATAGCCGGTGAAGATGATTCAAATAGCAATTCGTGATAAACATCATCTTCAATAATCGGAATTTGTAGCTCTTTGCAAGTATTAAATAGATTTTGTTTTTCTTTCAACGACCAATTATAGCCTGTTGGATTGTTTAGTGTTGGAACACAGTAGAATAAAGATTGCCTCTTCCCTTTAAGTGCACGTATGTTATCTGGTAATAGATGTTCCCTTGAAACTGAAATCATTCGCATTCCATTAGATTGAAAGGGATGTACTGAATTTAAATACGAAAATTGTTCTTGAAATAAAATAGATCCCTCTTCTAATAATCCAACTGCAATTAATTGAAGTGCTTGAAGTGCACCTGAAACAATTAAAATGTTCTCTGGTGCTGATTCAATACCGCGTTTTTTTAAATAATTACATAAAATTCCTCTGAGCTTTTCACTTCCTTGCGGAGATGAATAGCCAATTGCTTTAGAATCAAGTGAAATCTTTTTTAACGAATCTTCTATTTGTTTAGTTGGTAGTAAATCAGGTGATAATTCACCTGTTCCAAGACGTATGATATGATCCATTTGCTCATATTCATTTATGAGTTGAATAGTATGGTAGTTTGGTTTATGAATACTTGACTCAATATGTCTCTGCCAATTTGGTTGATATTTGCTCAAAAGTACGTTCCAGGAATTGTTAGCCACAAATACCCCTGAACCCACTTTTGATTCGATCAAACCATCTGCCCTTAATTCATCAAGTGCAAGTTGAACGGTACTGCGGTTCACATTAAATTGCGTTGCTAGTTGGCGCTGTGTTGGAATCTTTGTGCCAACAGACCAATCACCTCGTTCAATACGAGATTTTATCCAATCTACAATTTGATGTTGAACAGTCAAATGAGAATCACGATTTGGTTTCCATTTCATCTAACTCCCCCTAAATTGGATGGATATAAAACCATCCAATTGGTTGTTTTCTTTTAGTTTTATCATAGTACGATAGTAATTGAAAGGGAGTTGATTAGATGGAAGCTATTATTCATGGTCTAGTCTTAGCATTCGGACTTATTTTACCTTTAGGGGTACAGAATGTATTTGTATTTTCACAAGGTGCTACTCAATCAAAACTAATTCGAGCGCTTCCAGCGACTTTTACTGCTGCGCTATGTGATACTTTTTTAATTCTTTTAGCTGTTTTTGGACTTTCCACGATCGTTCTACAATTTGAATGGCTAAGAATTAGTCTGATGATTTCTGGTATTTTGTTTTTAGTTTACATGGGCTATGTTATTTGGCGTTCTAAACCAACAACAAGTGAATCGAACAGAGCATTACCTAGCCGTCAGCAAATCATTTTTGCTTTATCAGTATCCTTATTAAACCCTCATGCAATCTTAGATACAGTAGGTGTGATTGGAACAAGTGCATTAAAATATGTCGGAAAGGAACAAGTTCTCTTTACGATCGCATGTATTGCAGTATCTTGGATTTGGTTTTTGGGATTAACGGTCGCCGGCTCAATCATGAAGAAGATAGACAGCACAGGAGGTTTAATGAACATATTCAACAAATGCTCCGCCATATTTATTTTGGGAACCTCCATTTATCTTTTAATTGGTTTAACTTAATGTATTTTAGAGGATACTCGAATAATGATCATCCTATATTAATAGTTTTACATAATCTTAGGGTAATTGAATAAGTGTTTTTAAATTTATCTTTTTACAGTAGGTTTAGTAAAAAAATAGTTATTAAGTAGAAAAATGACAGACTAAAATTTTATTAGTCTGTCACTTCACTTTACATGATTCTTAACAATCAAGTTTTTTTAGTTATTAAGTTAGTTGAATCTATATTTCTTTTAATCAACTAGTCGATACTTTCCTCAAATAGAAAGGTTAATTATTGTAGATTTTTTCTATAAAGAAAGCACCTCAATATTTTGTTCAATCAAAATTCATTTCTAATTCATGTTAATCGAACAAAATATGATCCCTATCACTCTTCCAATTTTAATAGATTTAATTTCTACATAATGTTTCTATCTCCTTTGATTTTAAGGCGGGTTATTTTACCATTGAAATGATCGTAATTTCTAATCAATGGAAGAAGTATTCTTAGTTATTCGACAAAAATTAATACACAAAAACGGTCTGTTCTTAATCCTCTCAATTCGGTAGTTGAACCAAATTTAATTCTATTTAAACTGCTTCTTTACTTCTGCAAGCGTTTAAAAAACTTTATTATACTTACAATTATTGCAATCAGGAAAACTATTAAACTATTTATTAATAGATAGCATCCCACAAGATTTAATCCGAAGAAGAATCCAAAAGCATCTTTAAGAATAATCATTGCGATGAATCCCTCAACAATTGCTAAAACTCCTGCAGAGATCAGGATAATAAATGCAGAGAAGTATATATTTTTCGTTTTTCGATAATAAAAAAATGCGATTAAATTTACAGATAATATTGAAATGATCAGTAATAACATTAGAAGTTGTGTCACCATGTAATCCTCCATGTGTACATAATTTTTATTATCAATAAACAATTAGTAATTCCCGATTTAATATATCCATATTTTACCATATGTTTTAAAAAGAAAATTTAATAATTATTTTTAGGAAAATTTGTAGGAATACAAAAGGGGCTGCTGTCAAATTAAATACTAATTTGTCAGCAGTCCCTTTATGTAATCAACCTCTATTTATTGTTCAAGTTACAGTCTACTTCTTTTAAATTGAAACGGCTTTTTAGCACATGCAAGGAGAGACTATTTCGGTCTCTTTCTTTTTCGAGGGTCTGAAACCAGTTAAGTCTGAAGTCTGAAATAAAAATCAAGCTCTAGCACGATTACCAAAGGTTTAGAAAAAACGTAATATGAAATCAAGATAAAACAAATACCCTGCGGGGGTACTTCAAGATATTATATTAATACCCAAAAGGGTGCGATTATTATGATAGTCAATACATTTGTTTCCGAAGGAGGATTATAATATGAAAAGATTAGTCATGCGTTTAGCTGTTTATTTATTAATTTTAGTTGTGTTTGTCGGGGGACTTGAGCTTTATGGCTTTAATCGTCATCAAAAAGATTTTTACTTAAACGTTCGCCATGAGCCAGTTCCTTCACTACAAGGAGTGAAAGTTCCCCAGTTTGACCCAAATAAACCTACTGTGGCAGTTGTGATGGCGGATTCATCAATACCAACTGAAGATTTCGATTTTCTCATTCCATACACACTGTTTTCTATGACGGATGCTTACAATGTATATGCTGTTGCACCGGAAAAAAACATCAAGTCATTATCAGGTGGTTTGGATGTAATCCCACATTACTCTTATAAAGAACTGGATTTTCTATTAAATAAAAGTCCAGATATCATTGTTGTTCCTTATATGAAGATGACAGATGAAAAGAAATACAAACCAACTCGCGAATGGATTCAAAAACATTCCAACAGTAAAACGACGACGTTTTTAAGTATTTGTGGTGGATCAGAGAATCTTGCTGATGCAGGTTTATTAAAAGGAAAATCCGCCACTTCACACTGGCAAGCTTTACCTCTATTAATCAAGAAATATACTGAAACACAATGGAAAGAGGATGTGCGGTTTGTTCATGATGGAAACACCTTAACTACAGCCGGTCAAAGCGCAGGGATCGATGGAGTACTTCATCTGATTTCTCAGAAACTAGGGGAACCTGTGGCTGCAAAAATAGCTAAGGAAATTAATTATCCTACGTACCATTTCGTTCATAATCCAAAAGTAGAACCTTTTAAGATGAATTTAGAATTTACAACATATTTACTAAATCTTGGATTCAATTGGGATAAGAACCAAAACGGGGTTCTTCTGTATAAAGATATGGATGAAATAGCTTTATCTTCTATATTTGATTCTTATGGAGATACCGGAACTACACAAATCTTGACTGTGTCAAGTTCAGATGCTCCAATAAATACGAAACATCATCTTAATATTCTGGCTAGGCATCAAATAGCTAATGCTCCGAAATTAGACAAAATGATCATACCAGGTGGCGACGCAAAATCACTTGCTGGAAAAGATATAAAGCTTTGGGATGAAAAAGGTAATGCTAAAGAGACTCTCCTTATCCATAGTGACTCACCAAACAGATATCTATTCGAAGCACCATTAGAAGACTTAGCTAAACAAGAAGATCTGTTAACTGCCAAACACGCTATTAAACGTTTCGAATATCGTGCGCATGGTATCCATCTTGAGGGCAATCCATATCCGCTTAAAACTTACGGCCATTTACTTCTAACCGTTCTACTATCTTTGTTAGTAGCTTTCTGTATTGACAGACGATTCATTATGAAAAAACCAATCTTCAACTCGAATAAATAATCCAATTATCCATTACCGCTTACGGGCGGTTTTTTCATTTATTTTATGTCAGCTAAAAAAGTGCTCCCCCATTGGAGGTGAAATTGCGAATTTAAAGTTCGTCACCACTCACTTTTTTATGTCTTTTTAATATTTTACTAAATAAAGTAAGGGGGCAATAATATGGATTTAAATGAAAATTTTATTATTATTCTTCTCAAAGAAATTTCAAATTTATTACTTAGTGGTAATCTAGCTGAGACTTTCGCTTTTGCAATCCTACTAAGAACAATAACTAACGATCGAATAATAAGAGACTTGTTCGTTTTATTAATCATTGTCATACGGATCACAAATTCGAATGAGAATCATGATGCAACAAATGAATCAACTAACAATAATTCAACTGCCACACTATAATATTTTAGTCTTTTAATTTAATTTTTCATTGCATATTGCAAAAAAATATACAATTGTTTTGGTGATTTTCTTTCCCCCTTTAAAAAAATAAATTAGTATCAAAATTAAAGCATTTAATGATTGTTATGATAATAAGTTTCTTTTTGTTTCTACATATCCATCTATCGATATTCCAATAAAACTCTTATAATCTATAGCCCAATTTTTTTGTAGTTTGCCTAAAAAAATGACAGACTAAAATATTGTTTTAGTCTGTCATTTCACTTTAACGATTCAATTAATTAGAAGCAACTAATTCAATTTCAGATTGATAATCACCAACTTTAATTTCTTTTCCGTTTACATGGTTCTTAACCACTAGTTTTCTCATTAATAAGTTTTCCTCAAGCATTCCTTTAAACTTTTCAATGATTTCAATAAACTCTAGATTAGCTGTTATTCCAATATCTACACGCATATTAATTGGTAGATTCAATTCTTTTCGGTATTCTTGAATAGACCTAATTAGTTCTCTTACAGTACCTTCTTGGATAAGCTCTTCTGTTAGTAATGTGTCGAGTGTCACTGTATAATCACCATACGTCGCAGATGCATATCCTTCTTTTGCACTTTTTTCAACTAAAATATCTTGTGCATCGACTTTAACAGTTTCTCCTGTTTCAATGACTACATTAACGTACCCGCTCTCAATCACTTTTTTTGCTTCTTCATTTGTTAATGTTTGAAGTGATTTATTGACTAAATTTGAAAGCTTTCCAAATTTTGCTCCTGATTTTTTAAAATCCAATTTCATTTTTAAGTTTGAAAACTCATTTTCATTGTTTACTTGTTGGAATTTTTTTACGTTTAACTCATCTAAAACAATTTCTTTATATAAATCCCAATCGATGTCCTCATTGTTGCTAACTAAAGTTAAACTAGCTAGTGGCTGTTTAATCTTTAATGAATTTGCATTTCGAATGCTTCTTCCAAGTTCCACAACTTTTAGAACTGCATCCATTTCCTTTTCAAGCTGATAATCGATTAGTGTTTCATCGCAAACTGGAAAGTCAGACAAATGGACACTTTGTTTTGTTAAATTAAGATATACATCTTCCGCTAAGAATGGTGTAAACGGAGCTAATAATTGACTTACTTTTGTTAATACTTCAAACAGTGTATAGTAAGCCGCTGCCTTCTCTTTATTCATTCCATTTGACCAAAATCGTTCTCTAGATCTTCTTACATACCAATTGCTGACCTCATCTACTAATTTAGCAATGTCTCTTGCAGCATTTGTAAATTGATAATCCTCTAAATTTTTCGTTACATTTTTGATTGTGCTATGCATACGTGAAATGATCCAATTATCCAATGTACTTGATTGATACTCATATTGTTTGTTTGAATTAAATCCATCTAAATTGGCATATAAACTGTAAAAACTATAAACATTGTCGAATGTATCAATGAGTTTCGATTTAGCCTCTTGAACAACTCTTTCTGAAAAACGTTTCGGGTTCCAAGGCGCACTATCTACTAATAAAGCCCATCTTAATGAATCTGCTCCATATTTATGGATTAATTCTACTGGATCAAGTGCATTACCTTTACTCTTAGACATTTTTTGACCATTTTCATCTAAAACATGGCCTAGTGATAATACTCGTTTATACGGTACTTCCCCAGTAAATAAAGTAGATACTGCAAGCAAACTATAGAACCAGCCTCTCGTTTGATCAATCCCTTCAATGACAACATCTGCAGGGAATTGTTTTGCAAATTTCTCTTTATTTTCAAAAGGATAATGATATTGGGCAAATGGCATCGAACCGCTATCGAACCAGACATCAATTACTTCAGCTGTTCTTTTCATATCCCCGCTACAATTTGGACAATTAAAAGTGATTTCATCAACAAATGGTTTATGCAATTCAATTGAGTCGTCAATTTCTTCAACTGAATAGTTACATAATTCATTTATACTTTTTGGTGCTAATTGATGATTACATGAATCACATTCCCAAACATTTAATGGGGTGCCCCAATATCTTTTTCGGCTAATATTCCAATCTACCATTTGTTCTAAAAAATTACCGAATCGACCGTGTTTTATATGATCTGGATGCCATGTTACTTCTTCATTATTTTTAATAAACTGTTCCTTTAATGCTGTCGTTTTGATAAACCAACTTTCATTCGCATAATAGAGAAGGGGTGAATCACAACGCCAACAATGAGGATAGCTGTGCTCATATTTTTCTTTACTAAATAATAATTCATGTTCAGCTAAATACCTCACTATATCTACATCACACTCTTTAACAAAACGACCTTTAAAATTAGGTACTTCATCAGTATATTGACCCTTTTCATTCACTACATTTACAAAAGATAAACCATTTTCTTGAACAACCTTATAGTCATCTTCTCCGTATGCAGGTGCGATATGGACAATTCCAGTTCCACTACTTTCTGTCACAAAATCAGCTTTCACAACTTTATGTCCAACTTCAACTTTTACGAAATTAAATGGTGCTAGATAGCTAATACCGATTAGATCGGCCCCGAGAAATTCTGATAAAATGACGTAATCAGCTTTTAATACTTTTTCTAATAGAGCCTTAGCAAGAATATATACGTCCTCACCTTTTTTAGCACGAACATATTCCATTGTTGGATTTACAGCTAACGCTACATTAGCTGGAAGGGTCCACGGAGTTGTCGTCCATCCAAGGAAATAGACATTTTCTTCATCTTGCAATTTAAACTTAACCGTTGCGGATAAATCCTTAACGTCTTTATATCCTTGCGCTACTTCATGTGAGCTTAATGATGTTTGACAGCTAGGGCAATAAGGTGAAACACGATGACCTTTTACTAGTAAACCATTTTCATGAATTGTCCCAAGGATATTCCATACACTTTCGATATAGGAATTATCCAATGTTACATATGGATCATCCATATCAACCCAATAACCTAACTGCTCAGTAAAATCTCGCCATTGTTTCTCGTAAGTAAAAACACTTTCTTTACATTTCTCAAGAAAAGCTTTTACACCATAACGTTCAATTTCTGCCTTACCTGAAATGCCTAACATCTTCTCAACACCTAGTTCAACTGGTAAACCATGAGTATCCCATCCAGCTTTACGAACAACTTGAAAACCTGCCATTGTTTTATATCTTGCTACCACATCTTTAATTGTACGACCTAATGCGTGACCAACATGTGGCAAGCCATTTGCAGTTGGGGGACCTTCATAAAAAACAAAGGTTTGTTTATTTTCTCTTTGTTCAATTGACTTAATAAAGGTATTATTTTTAGACCAAAGTTCACTAATCTTTTTTTCGCGTTGCTGAACTGTTGCTTTTGTATTTTCTTTTTCCATATGATATCGCCTCTCTTATTTTTTTAAAGCACACAAAAACCCGCCCCTATGATAAGGGACGGGTTTAACCGCGATACCACCCTAATTCTATTGAAAAAAGTCCGTTCTTCAATAGCACTTAGCCACGTACAATCATACGCGTTCCTTTTAACGGTAGACACCCGTTCAAACCTACTTATGTTTTCAGTTTGACTTCTCGGAGAGGATCTTCATTTAAGTACTATTCACCGGATTTCAGCTTCCCCCGGCTCTCTGTAGAACAGTATCGAAAATTACTTTTCTCGTCATTGAATTCATTTGTGTGCTTTAATTGTTATTTATTATATCCATCTAGTATTAAAAAGTCAAAGTTTTCTTAAACATTTTTTCTTAATTCAAATTTAATTATTTTGATTCGAGTATTGTGATAAACTGATTTTGGAGAAAATTAACGAGAAAAGTGGTGAGCAAAAATGATCAAAACGATGGCTATATACAAAGACGGAACCCATGCATTTGATGTATCAATTGAAGAATTAAATTCCGAACTAATTGATTGGGTTTGGGTCGATTTTGAAAAACCTAAAAAAGAAGAAATTGATTTATTACGTACTCAATTCCACTTTGATGAAATAGCAATTAAGCATTGTGTAAGCTATAAAGAAAGACCGAAAATGGATTATTACGAAGGCTATCGTTTTATCATTCTACAATCATTGCAGGAGAATATGGAACAAGCTGAAATCGATCTCTTTTTATCCCACAAGTACATCGTTTCATTTTGTTGGGAGAAGTCTAATGCGATCCAAATCGTGTGGAACAAACTAAAAGGATTAAAGAGTACAAAAGGAATGAAACCAGAACGAATCCTGTATCATATTTGTGATGAAATTGTCGACAAATTCTTTCCAATCGTCCAAACAATTGAAGATGATATTGAAGAGATTGATGAATTAGGGTCAAATTCCGATCTAAGCATGATCGATGGAATTAAAACACAACTAAGCAAGTTATCAAAAGTAAGAAAAGCAGTGAAACCAACAAAAGATTTAATTTATCGTATATTAAATTCAACACATGTTGAAATTGACAAAGAAACGACAAAGAGATTAAGAATCGTCTACGAACACTTAGTAAAATTATTAGATGACATTGCAGACAACAGAGAAATGGCAAATGACATTAGAGAAAGTTATATTTCAACGAACTCACATAAAATGAATAAAACGATGAAAATGTTAACATCAGTCTCAATTGTGTTCATGCCATTAACCTTCATCGTCGGAGTATACGGAATGAATTTTGTTCACATGCCTGAACTTCAATTAAAGTATGGTTATTATTACTGTTGGGCAATCATGCTAATCATTATTATTGGATTAGTGATGTGGTTCAAGAAAAAAGATTGGTTCTAGAATCAAAAGAAAAATCAATCTACTTCTAAATTGTTCCCTTTACAATTGGCACTTTTAATAAAGTTATCCAACAAAAATAAAATGACCTCTGTACAAGGTCATCTTATTTTTGTTGGTACCTAATTATATATTCACACTTAGTTTTGTTATTTTAAAATTACATTGATTCCGCTGTTTTTTCAAACATTACACTTTGATCGATTAAACCACAAGCTCCACATTGAACTAAATATTCAGGACCTTTATATGGAACAAAAAATGGATCTAGCCCACTTGAAACATATTCTTCTCTTTCAACATCACCACTTTGAACATTTAATTTAACTGCTTTTGGGTTTTGTTCGATTAAATAAAATCTACTTTTGTTTGTTTTACAGCGTGGACATGCTAATTTATGCATATTTTCACCTCATTTTATTCATATAAGGTTACTATTCCATTAAATTATTATCTTTATTCATATTAATTCGTATTTAATCTTCCTTCAAAAACGATCTTTCTTCCAGTCGGTTCAATTTCTACCTTTCCATTAACCATTTGCTCTGAAAATATTGGTACTTCCATTCTTTTTACTGGTGTATAGCCTTCTCTTTCCATTCTTTCTAAACATTCATTAATCGTTTCGTTTTCAAACACCTCAAATTTTTTCTTACTCATCTATTTCCCTACTTTCCACTTTTGTAATTCTATCTAATCATGATCGAATTCATATCAAAATATAGTAAAAAACCTTACTTTCATTTGAGAGTAAGGTCTGACTGACTAAAATTATTTAATCGCGAAGCCTCGAAAGGAATCGAAGTGCTTCAATATAAACCCATATGACTGTTACTAATAAACCAAAAGCACAATACCATTCGAATTCTTTTGGCGCACCTTGTCTAACACTCTTCGTAATTAAATCAAAATCCAAGAATAGATTTAATGAAGCAATTACTAGAATCGCTAAACTAACAAATATTCCTATTGGACCAGATTGATGGATGTATGGAATTGGAACATGGAAAAGTTGAAGGACCATCGTTAATAAATAAAATAAAAATACGCCGATTGTTAAGCCGAAAACAATTGATCTAAAACGGTGCGTTACTTTTACAAGTCCCGTAGCATAACAAATTAATGTTCCTGCAATAATTGCAATTGTTAATAACACTGCTTGTAGGACAATCATTCCATATGACGCTTCGTAAACAGCTGAAATATTTCCAATTAGAATCCCTTCAACTGCTGCATAAATAGGTGTAGTAATCGGCGCAATTCTAGGAGAAAAAGATGTTACTAACCCAATAATGAATGCAACAATTAAACATCCAATAAACACTTTAGAATTAAGTGTTCCAGTAGCCGTTAAATAATATGAGTATCCTGCTGTTGCGATTAGTAAGATTAATGCGATTATTGTTTTACCAATTGTCCCGCCCATCGTCATCGCTTTAGCAGAATGTCTTGATTTCGCTAATTGTTCAGAATTTAAGATAGGATTTGAACTTCTCATTTAAACTCCTCCTTTATTTTATACCTTTATTTTACCATTTTTAGTAAATTTCTTAAACTTTAAACAAGCTTTAGTAAAATATATGAAAAAAGATGTCCAAAAGGACACCTTATTTCAAAAAACTAAATTAAAATTTAATTTTATTTGCTAAAAATGATTGTAATTCGCTTATTGCAACACGAGTTTGCTCCATTGTGTCACGGTCACGAACTGTTACTTTTCCGTCTTCAATTGAATCGAAGTCGTATGTGATACAGAAAGGAGTACCGATTTCATCTTGACGTCTATAACGTTTACCAATTGAACCAGTTTCATCAAAATCAACATTGAAATCTTCTGCTAAAGAAGCAAATACTTCTTGTGCATTTTCTGATAATTTTTTTGATAAAGGTAAAATTGCTGCTTTATATGGTGCTAATGCAGGATGTAGACGCATTACTGTACGTGAAGTACCATCTTCTAAAGCCTCTTCTTCATAAGCATCAATTAAAAATGCTAATGTAACACGATCTGCACCTAATGATGGCTCGATACAATATGGTACGTATTTTTCATTTGTAATTGGATCATGATATGTGAAATCTTCTGTTGAATATTCCATATGTTGTTTTAAATCATAATCTGTACGAGACGCAATGCCCCATAATTCGCCCCAACCAAATGGGAATTTATATTCAAAGTCAGTTGTCGCGTTACTATAGTGTGATAATTCATCTGCACTATGTTCACGTAGACGAAGATTTTCTTCATTCATACCCAAAGCTAAAAGCCATTTATTAGCAGTTTCTTTCCAGTAATTATACCACTCTATCTCTTCACCAGGTTTACAGAAGAATTCAAGCTCCATTTGTTCAAATTCACGAGTACGGAACGTGAAATTTCCTGGAGTAATTTCGTTACGGAAGCTTTTACCGATTTGAGCGATACCAAATGGAACTTTCTTTCTCATTGTACGTTGAACATTTTTAAAGTTTACGAAGATACCTTGTGCTGTTTCAGGACGTAAGAAAATTTCATTCGTACTTGACTCTGTAACACCTTGGAATGTTTTAAACATTAGGTTAAATTGACGAATATCTGTAAAATCATGGCTACCACAATCAGGACAAGCAATTTTATGTTCTTCAATTAATTTAGCCATTTCTGAAAATGGAAGACCATCAACGATAATTTCCATACCTTTTTCTTCAAGTGCATTTTCAATTAATTTATCTGCACGATGACGAGCTTTACAATTTTTGCAATCGATCATTGGATCATTGAAGTTACCAATATGACCTGAAGCTTCCCATGTACGTGGATTCATTAAGATTGCTGCATCTAATCCAACATTATATGGACTTTGTTGAACAAACTTTTTCCACCAAGCTTTTTTCACATTATTTTTTAATTCAACACCTAGTGGACCATAATCCCACGTATTTGCTAAACCACCGTAAATTTCAGAACCTGGGAATACAAATCCTCTGTGTTTAGCATGACTTACTACGACATCCATCGATTTTTCTGACATTTCATTTACCTCCAATTTTCAATTGTTTTTTGAAAATGCAAGAATGAAATAAAAAAGCTCTCATCCTTAGGCATTTTCTGCCTAGGGACGAGAGCTGTATATGCACCCGCGGTTCCACCCTAGTTGACAATTAAAAAAATTGTCCACTTTAAAAATTAACTCAGGAATGCCTTTCGCTAAAGGTTTTGATTGAGCTCACACCATCCTCAATTCGCTATACAAAATAATCTTTAGGTACTTCTTTCCGTCAACGTTATATGTAATAAATAATATGTTGTTATTTTAACAAAGTGACATTGATTAAGTCAAATATTATTATGAACATTTATGATAAAAAAATACGGTGAATTTTTTGAATATTTTTGGAAAGCAAACATGTAAAGATAAAACCTTTACAGTATGAGCATTAATTGGTATGATAGAAAAGTTGTTTTATTTATATACCTATACTATCAGAAGGGAGTGCTAGTTTTGAGTAGCAGCATTTTTTTAAAGAAAAAGAAACGTTCAGCAGTATTGCTTGATAAACATCATTCCATTCGTTTATTAAAGACAAACAAAAAGCGAATCGTGAACAAAAGAAACAATAAAATAAAAGGGTTCGAACAATTACTTGTTAGAGAATTAAACGAGGAAATGATTTCAACTTCAAACAGTACGGTAAATGAAATTTCTAAAAATGTAAATGTAAATACAGTAGTGATCGAAGGACTTCCAGTAACATTTCTTCTAAAGCTTGGAAAAGAGTTTTTCTCAGATTTAGAAGCAGTGAAGTACTATTATAATAGTAAACATGAAGATTTTTACAAGAATCGTAGTTTACTAGAGGAATCACTTCAAACTTCAATTAACAATGCTTCAAGTGAAGAACAATTAAAAGTTTCGGAATTTATTTCTAATAAATAATAATTTCATATTAATGAGGGAATCCTTAAGGGGTTCCCTCTTTTTATTAGTGTTGAGAAAATCGTAGTTAAAATCCAACCGATCGAACTGCAAATAAACCTTAGGGAGCAGCAAATAAGTGACTTATCTACATCCATTTACATCAAAAAAGGGATGTTCACTTGTCAGTTGACCTGACTTATGAAACACCCCCTATTTTACTTAATCTATTTTTGATAGTTCGTATTGATTAATTGCAGATTCATTATGCTAAATATGCTTTTTTCACTTCTTCATTATTCATTAATGTCTTACCTTCACCAACCATTTGAATCTCACCAGTTTGAATTACATAGCCACGGTGGGCAATTTGTAATGCTTGGTATGCGTTTTGTTCGACTAATAAGATTGTCATTCCTTGTTTGTTTAGTTGCTCAATGATTTCAAATATTTGTTCAACGATAATTGGCGCAAGACCCATGGATGGTTCGTCTAGCATTAGCAATGATGGTCCCATCATCAGTCCTCTGCCAATCGCTAGCATTTGTTGTTCTCCTCCACTCATCGTACCCCCTTTTTGGTTTAAACGCTCTTTTAGTCTTGGAAAATAATCAAATACCATTTCCATACGTGCTGCGATTAGTTTTTTATCTTTAACTGAGAAAGCACCCATCTCTAAATTTTCTTTTACACTTAATTTAGAAAAGATCCTTCTTCCTTCAGGTACATGTGCGATTCCCTTTAAGGCAATTTCATGTGCTTGTAGCTTTATAATTTCTTCGCCTTTGTAAATCAGCGTTCCAGATTTTGGTTTAACTTGGCCACAAATCGTTTTTAGAGTAGTAGATTTTCCAGCACCGTTACTTCCTATTAGTGTTACAATTTCACCTTCATTTACTTCTATGTTAATATTTTTCAGTGCTTGAATACCACCGTAAAAAGAGTTAATATCTTTTAATTGTAATAGCGTCATCTTTTCGTACTCCTTTCACTATGCAGTAGTCACTGCACTTTTTCCTAAATATGCTTCAATTACTTTTTGATTATTTCGAATTTCGAGTGGTTTTCCTTCTGCAATTTTTTCGCCATGATCAAGTACAAATAGATACTCGGAAATTTCCATAACAAGCTTCATATCATGCTCGATTAAGACGATCGTTAAGTTAAGGTCATCTCTCATTTGATAGATTAAATCTGTCAATTCTTTCGTTTCTTTCGGATTCATTCCTGCGGCTGGTTCATCTAAAAGTAAAATTCTTGGTTGTGATGCTAATGCACGAGCGATTTCAAGTCGTCTTTGTGCACCGTATGATAGACTCGATGCTTCCTCATTATATACATCAGCCAATCCTACGTATTCTAACCATTTATATGCTTCTTTCATCGCCGATTTTTCTGCTTTTTTAAATCTAGGTAAATGGAATATTGTTGAAAAAACACCATACTTTATATGCTGATGCATTCCTACCATGACATTTTCTAGTGCAGTCATACTACTAAATAAACGAATATTTTGGAATGTACGCGCGATCCCTTTTTTATTAACTGTATGTGGCTTTAGCCCAACTAAACTCTCATTGCCTAGCAAAATCTCACCACTACTAGGAGTATAAACACCTGTAATCATATTAAAAAATGTTGTTTTCCCAGCTCCATTCGGTCCAATTACCGCTGTAATTGAGCCTTCTTTAATGTCAATATTTACATTATTAACAGCTGTTAAACCGCCAAAGTTTTTCGTTAAATTCGTTGTTTTTAACATTTAATAACCTCCTTTCTTATAATGAAACTGTGCGTGAATTTTCTTCGACTACAGTTTGATCTACGACGTCTTCTTTTGGAACAACCTTATTTTTGGCAGGCAATAATCCTTTTGGCCTGAAAATTGCTGCAAGTACTAAAATAAGCCCAAAAATCATACGCTGCATTTTAGAAGGCGATAGAGCCGGTGGTAAATTAATGACTCCATCTAATGTTAATTGGTTTAAATAGTTTGTTACTTCTGTTAATACTTGTAGATTTAAGATCGTTACAAGTGCTGCTCCAAGGATGACACCTGGAACACTACCCATTCCGCCTAAAATAACCATTACTAAGATCGTAATCGATTCAAGTAACGTAAAGCTTGTTGGGTCAATGAACATTTGCTTTGCAGAGAATACTACTCCCATCATTCCTGAGAAAGACGCACCGATTGCAAATGCAATTAATTTCGTACGTACTAAGTGAATACCTGATGCTTGTGCAGCGATTTCATTCTCACGTACCGCCTTCCAAGAACGTCCAAGTTTAGAATCTTGTAATCTAGTAACAGCTAAAATGACGATTGCTAAAACAACTAACACGACATAATAAAATTGACCAGAACTATCAATCTCTAATCCAAAAATAGTTGGAGCTGGAATAGAAGAAATCCCTTGTGCTCCTCCAGTAATATTTACCGGTTTATCTAAGTTATTAAATACAATTCGTATAATTTCTCCAAATCCAAGTGTTACAATTGCTAAATAATCACCTTTTACACGAAGTACTGGAATACCTAATAATACACCTGCAATTGCAGCGATAATTCCACCGATTATTATAAATACCCAGAATGAGTTTCCTGAAAAAGGAAGGAAATCAAAATGTAAGAAATTCGTAACTTGTTTAGTCGAAAAAATTGCATAAGTATATGAACCGATTGCAAAGAAGGCAACGAATCCTAAATCAAGTAGACCCGCTAAACCAACTACTACATTTAATCCAAGTGCCATTGCTACATAAATTCCAACTAAAGTAGCTACACCCATATATGATTCAAAAGCTGTACCTTGTGATGCAACATACGGCATGATCACCGTTAAAACTAGTATTCCAATGCTCCATTTTAATTTGACTGGAAAATTAGTTTTATATAATAAGTAAAGTGAGAACAAGATTAATAGAAATGCCGTTACAGATTCTTGCAATAGGTATAATCCTAATGATGTAACAACAATATACGCTCCTAAGAAAATTCCTTGAAGTTTGTTTGATTGTTTCAACCCACTTAATAAGCTCTTCATCTAATTCACCTACACTTTCTCAGCTACAGGTTTACCTAATAAACCTTCTGGCTTGAATATTAGAACTAGAATTAAAATTCCAAATGCAACTACATCTTTATATTCTGACGGGAAAATGCCATGTGTTAAAGTTGATAAATTTGTTGCTGCAAACACCTCAATTACACCGATTAATAAACCGCCAAACATCGCGCCACGGATATTTCCGATTCCACCTAATACTGCAGCTGTAAATGCTTTTAGCCCTAAAATAAAACCGATGTACGGATCAATTGTGTTGTACTGTAATGCAAATAGGACACCAGTTGCACCACCTAATCCAGAACCTAAAAAGAATGTTAATGAGATGACTTTGTTAACATTTACAGACATTAATGATGCAGTTTCACGATCCTGTGCAACTGCACGCATTGCTGTACCCCATTTTGTTTTATTGATGAAGTAATCTAATGAAATCATCATTACAACTGCAACGACTAAAATAATAATTGATGCTGATTTAATTTGTGCATTTCCAAATGAAGAAAGAATTGAGCTAGTTTTAATTTGGTGTTGTCCTGAAAATAGTGATGGGCCAGTAATAATGTAATTTCCTTCTTTTAATTCAGCAATAAAACGGACGATATCTTGTAGTAAAAATGAAATACCGATTGCTGTAATTAATGTAATTAATTTTGGTGCTTTTCGTAATGGGCGATACGCTACTCTTTCAATCCCCATTCCAAGGAACCCAGTTGCTAATGAAGCGATAATTAAAACAATTGCTAACACGATAATTGCAGGTAAACTACTTAATAAACCTAACCCAGTAAATGTAATTAATACTGCAGTACCAATAAATGCACCCGCCATGAATATTTCACCATGTGCAAAGTTAATTAGTTCCAATATCCCATAAACCATCGTGTAACCGAGTGCTACGATTGCATATACTGCTCCTAAAACAAGACCGTCTATTAGTACTTGAGGTAGAGTTTGGATTACTTCATTCATGTATTAGACCTCCTATAAATAATATAGTTTATTTCAACTTCCAAAATTTTACAATTTTCTCACCTTAATTAGAGAAAAAGAGTATCACGTTTTACGGGATACTCTTTTTTTGACTGGTAGGGTTTGTTTCTAATTATGGTTTAGTAACTTCCCCTTCTTGAGTACCAGGATATTTAGCTTCTTTAAACGTATAAATAAATACTTTCGCGTATTTGTTGTCACCTTTATCGTCGAAACCAACCTTAGTTACTACACCATCATAATCTTGGACTGCACGTACTGCTTTTTCAACTTGTTCACGAGTTGGCGTTTTTCCTTTGTTATCGTTAATCGCATTTTTTAATCCTTCTAATAAAACGCCAGCAGAATCATATCCGTAAGATGAGAACGATTCGATGTTTTTATTAAATTTCGATTTGTATGCATCAGCAAAAGCTTTACCTTTATCTGTTTTTAACGTGTCACCAGCTACTGAAGTATAGTAGAAGTTTTTAACAGCATCTCCTGCGATGTCAACTAAACCTGAAGAATCCATTCCATCTCCACCCATGAATGGGATGTTCAATCCTTTTTCACGAGCTTGCTTTAATAAAATTCCTCCTTCAGCATAAAGTCCACCAAAGAATACTAAATCAGGCTTTTTCGCAATCGCATTATTTAATACACCACTAAAGTCTTTATCACCGACTGAGATCCCTTCTTCACCTACAATTTTAACGCCTAATTTCACCGCAGCAGCTTTGAATTCATTTGCTAAACCAGTTCCGTAAGGTGTTTTATCTTGTATGATAAAAATATTTTTAGCTTTTAAAGTTTTAACAGCGAAATTTGCACCTGCAGGACCTTGGAAGTCATCACGAGCACAAATTCGGTTAACTACCCCTAATCCACGATCAGTTACTTCATTTGCAGTATTTGAAGGAGATACCATTACGATATGGTCTTTCTCATACTTAACAGAAGAAGGAATTGCTACACCAGAGTTTAAGTGTCCTACAACACCAAGGATTTTATTGTCTGCAGCTAACTGCTCAGCATTTGCTACACCTTTTTTCGGATCCCCTTGGTCATCATAAGGTACAATCTTTAAATCAAAGCCTAATTTTTTGAAAGCTGCTTTTTGATCCTCTAATGCAAGCTGAGCTCCAAGTTTAATGGATTCACCTAAAATTGCATTATTACCAGATAATGGAGTATTTGTAGCAATTTTAATGACTTGGTTTCCATCCTTTGAACTACTAGTACCACAGCCTGCTAAAATACCCGCAGTTAACGATACTGATGCTAAAATTGCAAATCCCTTTTTAAAAACCATATGTACGCCCCCTTAACAACCTATTTTTTTGAAAATTTAAAATTCTTAAGAAAATAGTAAGCTATATTTTTTCGTTAGACAAGTTCTTTTGATTCAAAATATTTCGACAATTCTGTCGATTCTCTGTTATTATAGGCAATTATTACCATTAAATAATCAATAAAAAACTTTTTTCCTTATTTTCGAAATATAAAATTAATAGATTCTAATGTGTTTTCTTTGGTTTATTCCTAAAAAATCATTTTACTAGTATCATTTTACTTTTTTCGACAAATTCGACAAAAAAACCTATTCCAAATAGCTTGGAATAGGTCTTTTTTTTAATTATTTTCTTCTTTTTTATATCGAATGATTGTCTTTATTTCACCAGAATCATCTGTATCCATAACAAATGAACCATTACTATACTGATCACTATTTCTTAAATCAGTTGGGTCAACTGTCTCAAATTGTCCGGATTTACTTAATAAAGCAAACATATCATTTTCATTTATTGCATATACCCCAATTAACATATGAGGATTATTTTTTAAATCTCGAAGTACTTTAACACCACGTGTACCTCTAGAACTTTGAGGAATCGTATCGAGTTTCATCTTTTTAATTGCCCCTCGATGTGTTGCACAGAATATTTCTTTCACTTCATTACTAATCTTGTCTGCAGAAACAACAAAATCATTATCCTTTAAGTTAATCCCTTTAACTCCACCAGCTCTTAAGCCTTGAATACTAATCTCTTCTGCATTAAATATCAATGTGTATCCTGAATTTGTAGCCAACAACACTTGATCAGTTTCTGAAATGACACCAGCAAAAATTAAGGAATCATCAGACTTAATTGACATACCGACAAGTGGTTTAGAATATCGTTGTACTTTTAATTGCTGTATACTTGTACGTTTTACAACACCATTTTTAGTGACAAATAAAATAAAATCTTTATTTTCTTCAAAATTATTTACGACTGTAGCAGAAAGAATTGCTTCATCACGCTCAATAGGAATAATATTAGCAACATGTTGCCCCATATCTTTCCATCTGATATCCTGCATTTCATGAATTGGTAAATATAAATAGTTACCTTTTGACGTAAATAAAATTAGTGTATCTGTCGTTGTACTTTCTATTTGGTAAATTAAACGGTCGCCTTCTTTCATACCGTAATCTTTACCATTTGAAGCTGAAAAAGATCTTGGACTTGTTCGTTTAACGTATCCTTCACTTGTAACAGTGACAATCACGTCTTCTTGAGCAATTATATCTTCTCTAGCAATTTTAATTTCTTCAATCTCTTCTTGAATTGTCGAACGTCTGTCGTCTGCATATTTTAACTGAATTTTCTTTAAGTCTGTTTTTATAACTGACAATAATTTTGCTTCACTGTTTAAAATTGCTTCAAGCTGTTTAATCTTTTTATCTAACTCATCTGCTTCTTCTTGTAATGCAGTAATATCAGTATTTGTTAAACGATATAACTGTAACATTACAATCGCTTCAGCTTGTTGTTCAGTAAACTCAAATTGAGCGATTAACTTATCTTTTGCATCGCGTTTATCATTTGCAGAACGGATTGTTGTAATCACTTCATCTAAAATCGATAAAGCCTTCATTAAGCCTTCTACAACATGTTGGCGAGC
Source organism: Bacillus sp. FJAT-25509 (assembly GCF_001420605.1). Taxonomy (GTDB): domain Bacteria; phylum Bacillota; class Bacilli; order Bacillales; family Bacillaceae_G; genus Gottfriedia. The sequence continues at coordinate 163,954 of NZ_LJIZ01000038.1, read as the reverse complement.
TTTTGCTTTTCTTAAATCAAAGTTTGAACGATTTGTAATAACTTCTTTTTGATGTTCAATATAAGCATCAAGAATTGCAGGTAATGACATCTGTTTTGGTGTACGATTATAAATCGCAACCATATTGAAGTTATAAGGTATTTGAAGCTCAGTATTTTTATATAAATAATTTAAAATTGCTTCATTATTTGCATCTTTTTTCAGTTCAATGACAATACGTAGTCCAGTACGATCTGTTTCATCACGTACTTCCGTAATTCCATCAACTTTTCGATCAAGACGAACCTCATCCATTTTCTTTACTAAATTCGCTTTATTCACTTCTGAAGGAATTTCTGTAATGATTAATGCCTGTTTTCCACCGCGTAAATCCTCGGTATGAACACGACTTCGAATAATGATTTTTCCTTTTCCTGTTTCATAAGCTTTTTTTATTCCATCTACACCTTGAATAATCCCTCCAGTAGCAAAATCAGGACCGTGAATTACAGTCATTAATTCATCTACTGTACAGTTTTTATTTTCAATGCGCATAATCGTCGCATCGATAACTTCTCCAAGGTGGTGCGAAGGTATTTCTGTTGCATATCCAGCAGAGATTCCCGTGCTACCATTAACCAATAAATTTGGAAACATTGATGGTAAAACCACTGGTTCCATACTTGTATCATCAAAGTTGGGCACAAAATCAACTGTTTCTTTATCAATATCTCTCAATAGTTCACTTGCTATAGATGATAACCTAGCTTCCGTATAACGCATAGCTGCTGGCGGGTCTCCATCAATACTACCGTTATTCCCATGCATTTGAACTAATACATTTCGTAATTTCCAATCTTGACTTAGACGTACCATCGCATCATAAACAGAAGTATCACCATGAGGATGGTAATTACCAATTACGTTTCCGACTGTTTTAGCAGATTTACGGTAAGGCTTGTCTTGCGTGTTTCCTTCAACGTGCATTGAATACAAAATACGACGTTGAACTGGCTTTAATCCGTCACGAGCATCCGGTAATGCTCGTTCTTGAATAATATATTTACTATATCGACCAAAACGGTCACCTATTATATCTTCTAAAGGGATATTATATAATTTTTCCGATGATTGCATCAGACATTGCTCCCTTCTGATTCTACTTCAACTTGCTCATTGTTTAAAATTTTATCTTCTTCATCTAAATCAAATACTACATTTGATTCAATCCACTTACGTCTAGGTTCAACTTTGTCGCCCATTAAAGTAGTTACACGACGATCCGCTCTAGCGGCATCATCAATTTTCACACGAATAAGCGTTCTAGTTTCTGGATCCATCGTTGTGTCCCAAAGTTGGTCAGCATTCATCTCACCTAGTCCTTTATAACGCTGAATCATATACCCTTTACCAACTTTTTTGATTGCATCTTGTAGGTCTACCTCTGACCAAGCATATTCAATTACTTCTTTTTTTCCAGTACCTTTACTTACTTTGTATAAAGGAGGTAAGGCAATATACACTTTACCAGCCTCTACTAATGGCTTCATATAACGGTAAAAGAAAGTTAATAAAAGTACTTGAATATGCGCTCCATCTGTATCAGCATCGGTCATAATAACAATTTTGTCATAGTTAACATCTTCAATGTCAAAATCACTACCTACTCCTGCACCAATCGCATGAATAATTGTATTAATCTCTTCATTTTTCATTATGTCCGCTAGTTTTGCCTTCTCGGTATTGATTACCTTACCACGTAAAGGCAAGATTGCTTGAAAACGTCGATCACGACCTTGTTTAGCACTACCACCGGCTGAATCACCCTCTACTAGGTATAATTCATTTTTCTGTGGATTACGTGACTGTGCAGGTGTGAGCTTACCGCTTAAAGAAGTTTCTGAACGCTTTCTCTTTTTACCACTTCTAGCTTCTTCTCGTGCTTTTCTTGCAGCTTCTCTTGCTTGGTAAGCTTTTATCGATTTTTTTACTAATGAAGTTGCAATGTCTGGATTTTCCTCCAAGAAATACGCTAATTGATCTGAAACAACTGAATCAACAGCTGATCTTGCTTCACTAGTACCTAATTTACCTTTTGTTTGTCCCTCAAATTGAAGCAGCTCTTCAGGAATTCTTACAGATACAATTGCAGCTAATCCCTCACGAATATCCGCTCCATCTAGATTTTTATCTTTTTCTTTTAAAAGACTCACTTTTCTTGCATATTCATTAAATGCTCTTGTTAATGCGGTTTTTGCACCAACTTCGTGCGTACCACCATCTTTTGTACGAACATTGTTTACGAATGAAAGCATCGTTTCTGAATACCCATCGTTAAATTGGAACGAAAATTCAACTTCTATTTTATTTTGTAATCCTTCAAAGAAAACAACAGGATGTAATGCTTCTTTTTCTTCGTTTAAATACGATACGAATGCTTCGATACCGTTTTCATAATAAAACTCTTCGAACGCATCATGTCGTTCATCTTTAATTGTAATTTTTAAACCTTTTAATAAAAAAGCTGACTCTCTAAGTCTTTCACATAAAGTATCAAAGTTGAAATTTGTTGTACTAAAAATAGTCGGATCTGGTTTAAAGTGGATCGTCGTACCAGTTCGTTTTGTCTTACCAACGACTTCTAATGAAGTTACTGCTTTACCTCCATTTTCAAAACGTTGCTTGTAAATTGCTCCCTCACGGTGAATTTCAACTGTTAACCATTCTGATAAAGCATTAACTACTGATGCACCAACACCATGTAGACCACCACTTGTTTTGTAGCCGCCTTGTCCAAACTTACCACCTGCGTGTAATACAGTTAAAATAATTTCTGGAGTCGGTTTTCCCATTTTGTGCATTCCAGTAGGCATCCCACGACCATGGTCTTTTACGCTTAAGCTATTATCTTTATGAATAATCACATCTATTTGTGTCCCGTGACCAGCTAATGCTTCATCTACAGAGTTATCTACGATTTCATAAACTAAATGGTGCAGACCTCTACTATCTGTGCTGCCAATATACATTCCAGGTCGTTTACGTACAGCTTCTAAACCTTCTAGTACCTGTATCGCATCTTCGTTATATGTTGTTTCATTCTTTGCCAACACCATTTCTCCTTTCTAACTAAACACTTACATAAGAACATCTGTTCCATTATATCATATTATAAATAAAATGTTTCTTCTAATCGTTCATGTTAATGGTTTTTTTCCTAACTTACAAGTCGAACATGAAAAAAAAAATAGGGCAAGTTCATAAAAAGCTGGATTTTAGAATCAAGAAAATACAGGTTTAAAGTTGAAAATTGATAAATTAGCTAACAAAATTCAAATTTAAACTGGCACTTTAATTGCTTATATAATTTGAAGTTTGTCTACTCAATATCTCGGTATTTCCAAATTTTCTTAATTCCTACTCGATCTTCCGTTAAAAAAACTCACTGATTAACAGTGAGCCAAATTTTAAAACAAATTGCAAAAATTTGATTTTCAGACTGCTTGCAGGCGCAAAGGCTAGTGAGAAGCCGTGTTACATGAAACGAGAGCGTTTGGCGGCTAGTCTGAAACAGTGAGCTTTTTTAACGGCCTATCTAGTCATTGCATGCTCTACTTTAATACAACGATCCATAATGACTGTTTTACCATTTTCTTTTAACAATTGATATGCTTCTTCGTTTTCGATTCCAAGCTGTGCAAAGAAAACATCACAATCAATTTTAAGAAACTCTTGTGCTACAGGTAATAGGTGTTCAGGTCTTCTAAATACATTTACAATATCAACTTTTTCATTTATTTCTGTTAAACTCGCTACCGCTTTTTCACCTAATACAGTATCAACCGTTGGGTTTACTGGAATAATTTTATATCCAGCATCTTGCATTGCCTTACTTACCATATAGGACGTTTTAGACGGGTCTCCTGATAATCCAACAACTGCAATTACTTTACTTGATTTTAAAATTTTGCCAATTTCTTCTCTTGATGGGTATTTACTCATTCGCTAATCACCCTTTCTGTTTGCATAAATAAGCGAAAAGATAAACTTTTCGCTTATTTATTATTCTTTTATCATATTTCTTAAGTCAATTGCCTGTCAATCATTGACTAGAAGCTAATGTTAATGTTGAATTCGTTAATTTACCGTTACGGTAATAAGTAATCTTTAATTTATCTCCAACTTTTTTGTGTGAGTATAGGTATTCTCTCACAGAAATTACGTCACTTACTGGTTTGTCATCAAGTGCAACAATAACGTCTAATTGTTTCATTCCAACTTTCGCAGCAGGAGTATTTGGATCAACATGTGTAACAACTGCACCTTTAGTCACTGAACGAGGTAATTTTAATGTTTCTTCGATATTAAATTGCGGTATTTCATCAAGTGATTTTAAGCCTACACCCATTACAGGTCGAGTCACTTCACCGAATTTTTCGATTTGATCTAAAGCTGGTTTTGCAATATTCATTGGGATTGCAAATCCAATACCTTCAACAGCTTGTTCGGCAATTTTACTTGAATTAATCCCTATTACTTCACCTTTTGCATTGATTAAAGCGCCACCACTATTACCAGGATTAATCGCAGCATCCGTTTGAATTACTTGAGTTTGGTAATCTGCAACTCCATCTCCATCGATATCTTGTGGTATTTCACGAGCTTTACTACTTACAATTCCTTCTGTTACAGTACTTTCTAAAAATCCAAGTGGGTTTCCAATTGCAATAGCAGTTTCACCTACGTTAATTTTTTCTGAATCACCTAATTTTGCGATATTTGTAACATATTTTGCATCAATTGCTACAACAGCTAAATCTAATAATTCATCTGTTCCAACAAGTTTAGCATCAATTAATTGACCATCTGCCATTTTTACTTTTAATTGTTTTGCACCAGCAACAACGTGGTTATTTGTAGCTACTAAAGCTTTATTTCCGACTTTTTTATAGACAACACCTGAACCAGATCCAGCTTCTTCAGTTTCCATTGAAAATGGATTTGATGATTGATAATTATTAACGCCTACTACAAATTTACGAGCATTTTGAATCGTAGTTGTTAAATCTTCCCTTGTTACATTAATAACTTGTGTAGGTACGGTATTCGTATCATTTGATAAATTTGCAGGTTTATTTGTTAAGTTAAAAATATCTGGGGATACGATTGAGATTGTAACAGCTCCAATTATCGCTCCAATAAAGCCTGTAACAAGAGGATACCCTCCACGTCTGCTTCTCTTTTGTCTTTTATGATTATTTTCATCGTTTAAATCTGTTTCATCATAATATCCCATAATTCATTCCTCCAATATGTAGGTATCTTTAATTGATATTAATTTAACCCACGCATGTGTATTTGCTGTGAACTTTTTGATTTAATTCAAATATTTTTTCAAATTAAAAATAAATTCAACTCCATCTTTCTTATTATGAACTTTTATAGTTGAATGATGTAAGTCAAGGATTGTTTTTACGATTGCTAAACCTAAACCTGTTCCACCATTTTGTCTATTTCTAGATTCATCAATTCGATAGAATCGATCCCAAATTTTATCAATTTTGTCAGCAGGAATTGGATTACCTTCATTAAAAATAGAGATATTTACATATTCCCCTTCATCTAATAAATTCATTTTTATCTCACTACCTGGGTTACCATAATGGATTGCATTTGAAAGGATATTAATGATCACTTGTTCTACTTTTCTTTTTTCACCAATTACGAGTGTATCTTCATCTAGATTAAAATTGAAATTACAATGATTACTACTATTTTCAAACATGCGAATAATCACATTTTCGATGCAATCCACAATTAAGAAAGGTTCACTTTTAAGTGTGTATGTACCCGATTGAAGTTTGGAAAGTTCTAGCATATCGACAACTAAGCCGTTCATCCGATCAACTTCTTCAAGGATTACATCTGCATAATAACCATTTTTTTCAATATTTAATCCATCTTTTAAACCTTCTGCATAACTTTGCACAATACTCAGTGGCGTTTTCAGCTCATGGGAAACTCCACTAATAAACTCTTTTCTTGTTTGTTCTAACTGCTTTTCTTTTTCAATATCCTTCATTAATTTAACATTTGCCTGCTGTAAATTTTCAATCGTACTAGCTAAATTCTCAGATAATGAATTAATTGATTTTGATAATTGTCCAATTTCATCATCTGATTGAATATCAATTTTCTCGTTAAAATTTAACTTTGCTAATTGATCTGTTACAGAGTTCATTTTCAATAATGGCTTCGTAATCAATTTCGAATAGTAAAAAGAAACGATCACAATCAATAATAAAGCAATTATAAATGCGTAAATATAAAAATCTTTTAAAACGTACATTGCTTCATTTACTGGTTGTAGCGATGTAATCGCAAAAATAACTTCTTTTGAACCTTTACTAGTATTAATTGGGTAAATAAAAACTTTATTTTCTAATCCATTTACTCGGTCTAAATAGCGATAAATTAATGGAAAATCCTCTTGAGTATATTTAGAAAAATCTTCATTGCTCTTTGTCCAATCAGTTATCGCACCCATTAATGAGTTCATTTGAGCTGAGTATGTATATTGATTTGCAATTGGTAAATGTAAATTAACAACTTTCCCTTTAATTTCAATATTCACCATTTCCTGAAGACTATCTTTAGTTGACAATTGAATAGGGTTAGAAGGTTGATTTTCCTCTTGCCACACACCTATATTCGTTTTTATATAAAGTGGAATAAAGTAATCATCTTGAACATAACCTCGGATTGTAATCTTCGAATTTTCTTTAATATTAAGACCTAAAATACTATCTATTTGATCCGAATATAATAAATTATTTAAAGGTACATATACCTTTTTCCCTTCATTTGTAAGAACAGTTAAATCAAAATTATTCTCAGCTTTTAGTACCCCTCTTTTATCTAAAACCGCTAAAGTTGTATTGTATTTCGAATATAGTTTTGATAATTCTTGTTGAAACTGATTACTGTTAAATTTACCTGCTTTATACCCTTTAGCAAATTGTGTTAGTTCCTCTGTTACAATATTTACTTTCTTATTCGTGTAAAAAGATTGCATAAAGATTGATTGACCAACAAATACAATTAATAAAAAAATAACTAATAATAACGTTATTGATAAAAAAAGTTTACGGACTATACTATTTTTCATCTTCTTACTCCTCAAACTTATAGCCAACTCTAATAACTGTTGCTATATGCTTTGCTTTGTCTCCCAATTTATGTCTAAGTTTTTTTATATGTGTATCAACTGTTCTTCCATCACCAAAATAATCAAAGCCCCAAATATTATTCAATAATTGATCTCTTGATAAAACGATGCCTTTATTATCAATTAAATAACATAATAATTCGAACTCTTTATTCGTAAGTTGTAATATTTCATTATTAATTGAAGCTGTCCTTGATGACGTATTGATCGTAATTCCACAAATCGTTTTAGAATCTTTATCTTCTTCTTTTAGATCAGCTGTTCTTCTTAGTACACTCTTTGCTTTTGCTACTAGAATTTTAGGACTAAATGGCTTTGTCACATATTCATCTGTACCAAGATCAAACCCAAGTAATTGATCTTCTTCTTCTGAGCGAGCAGTGATCATGATGATAGGAATACTTGATTGCTCCCTAATTAACTTACAAACTTCCCATCCATCTAATTTCGGTAGCATTAAATCTAAAATAATTAAATCTACTTGATTTTCGTTAAATTTTTTTATGCCCTGTTCTCCATCTTCTGCTTCGATCACAGTAAATTGATCGTTTTCGAAATACTCTTTTACGATTTCTCTTAATCTTTTTTCATCTTCAATGATTAAAACTGTCGGGTTCATATTTTTTTCCTTCCGTTAATATTGGTATATATAAGTAATTTTACCTAAAATAAAATGTCCTTTATTTCCTCATTTGAATTAATATTCTAAAGCAACTATCTATATATTCGCTTAAAATTGTGATAAAATCATATGATACTGCACTAATTTATTATTGTTTGAAAAGGAGCTAGAAAATGAGTTTGGTCATTATTGTACTAGCCTATTTAATCGGATCTGTACCATTCGGTTTAGTAGTTGGAAAAATATTTTACGGAGTAGATATTCGTCAACACGGTAGTGGAAATCTTGGTGCGACAAATACATTCCGCACATTAGGTAAAAAAGCAGGCATTATTGTAACGCTTGGAGATATTTTAAAAGGAACACTAGCAGCTTCTCTACCTGTATTATTCCATTATCATGGAATTCACCCTTTAATTATCGGCCTAGTTGCTGTTGTTGGTCATATGTACCCAATATTTGCCGGTTTTAGAGGTGGTAAAGCGGTAGCAACCTCTGCAGGGATCTTGTTATATGCATCGCCACTACTTTTTATCTGCTTAATTATTATCTTCGCAATTAGTTTAAAAACAACAAAGTACGTTTCACTTTCGTCAATGTTAACAGCTTTTATAGGTACAATTTTAGCTTTTATAATGGAATACACAGGACTAATTAAAGACAATGGGTATATAATAACTTATATTTTGATTGTACTTACAATCTTTGTCGTATATAAACATCGTCCAAATATAAAAAGAATTAAAGAAAAAACAGAACCAAAAGTAAAATTTTAAAAGCAAGATTAGAGATTGAAGATTAATGTTCTTTTCGTCTCTAATCTTTTTTTCATTCATGCTGTTTTTGCTTCTTCTATCGCTTATTCCTGTCCCATCGCCTTCTCGTATGCTTCATACCAGTCAGGGAACATTTTCTTAAATTTAATCGGTCTAAAAGTTTCTTTATGAACAAGGACATGAGTTGAATTTCCTATACAGCAAATATCGCCTTCTTCATTAACGATTTCATATTCATAGATCACTTTAAGTGGTGTAAGTGATTTTATTTTTGTTTTTACTTTAGCAGACTGTCCATATCGTAGACTTTTCTTGTATGAAACATTCAAATCAATCACTGGAGAAATAACACCTTGTGATTCCATTTCTGCATAATTAAAGCCCAAATCTTTTATTAATTGAGTTCGTCCAATTTCAAACCATACTAAGTAGTTTGCATGGTAAACAACACCCATTGCATCTGTTTCTGCATATCTTACTTCAACTAATTTTTCTGAAATTAACATATATTCACCTCTTATTCTTCTACAGAATACTTTACCAAAAAATTAATAATTGTTCTATTTTTTAACTTATCCTAAATGTTATAATTTTCTTATAATAAATTAATAATTTTCTAACAATAGAAATTTGGAGGTCGATCTTCTTGAAGGTTCTAGTGGGCTCAATCTTAATCATCCTTCTTTTTTTATTCGGGGTATGGCTTCTTCTTTCTCCTACATTTGAAAAAATTGGTGAGAAATCAGCTAAAGTAAAAAATATTTTAAAAGATAAGGGGGACAAACATAATGGAAATTCGTCCAAATGAAAAAAGGAAATCATTTTTTAGCCGTAAACTAATTGGAGGAATCATTGCAGGTATTGCACTGATCTTAATTGTAGCAATTCCAACTTTATTTATTGAAAAAATTACACCTGGTTATGTAGGGGTTGTCTATTCACCAAATGGAGGTATTCAGAAAAATACCTTATCACAAGGTTGGAATTTTGTAGGTTTATTCGATAAAGTTACTGAATATCCAGTCCGACTTCGTACTGTAGAATATAAAGACGTTGCATTAGCTACTTCAGACGGTAAAAGGATTGAAATGGATTTATCATATACATATAAAATTGATCCTTCTAAAGTAGTATCAATGTTTAACGAGTTTGGACCTGTGTCAATCGAAGAAATTGAGGATACATATTTAAAGAAACGTTTACAAGATGCAGCCCGAATAGCCGTATCAAAATACACAGTTTTACAATTATACGGCGAGAAATCAAGTAATGCCTCAGCTGATATAGAAACAATCTATAAAGACGATGTAAAAGTACTTGGTTTCTTTGTTGAAAATTTAACACTAGGAACGCCTAAACCAGACGCAAAAACACAGGATGCAATTGATGCACGTGTTCAGGCTGCCCAAGAAAATGATCGTAAAAAAATTGAACTTGAAACGGCTAAAATAGAGGCAGAAAAGAAAAAAGTAGAAGCAAAGGCTGATGCCGATTCACAACTAATCCGAGCACAAGGTCAAGCAAAAGCGAACCAAGTAATCCAAAAAACATTAACCAATGAATTAATTGAATACAAAAAAGCAGAAAAATGGGATGGAAAACTCCCTACTGTCTCAGGCAGCAACTCAAATATCATTCAATTCCCACTTGATCCAAATAGTGATAAAGAATCAAAAAAATAAATATTTCTCCTAAAAACCTAGCTTTTGGCTAGGTTTCGGTTTGTATACGAAATCCCAAAAACTTGATTTTCAGACTGATTGCGAGCGCTTGTCTTTCGAGGCGCGAAGACTGATGAGGAGCGGAGTTACCTTTGACGGTAATGAGCACCGCAGGCAGACGAAGCAACGAAGAAAGCGAGCGTTTGTCAACAGTCTGAAAGCTAGGTTTTTTATTTTCAAAATCAATTTGCTTTTCCACCTATTCTCTTCTAATCCAAACTCTTTGGCATATATTTAATAGAGACGAATATCTACGTTTAATGGAAGGAGATAAACTTGATGCAAATTCATGTTGTAAAAAGTGGAGAAACAGTAATGAGTATTGCAGATTTTTATGGAGTTGAACGCCAAGCACTCATTAATTCAAATGCTCTTGTAGCTCCTTATAAAATAATAAAAGGTCAATCGCTTGTTGTACCAACTACAGGAAACGAATATTTTGTTCAACCCGGTGATAATTTATATGATTTAGCTTTAACCTATGGTGTAACATCAAGTCAAATTGCAACTTTAAGTGGAATTAGTCCGTATGCTTCATTAAATGTCGGCCAAAAGCTACATCTTCCACCACGGAAAAAAAGAAATATCGAATCAATTGGTTATTTACAACCTACTTCAAACCCAATAAAACCAGCACTTGAAGAATCAGCTCGAACAGAAGCTAAATATTTAACGTATTTAGCACATTTTAGCTTTGATGCAAAAAGAGATGGTACACTATCAGAACCGCCGCTTGGAAACATTCCTCAAATCGCAAAGGATAATCGCTGTATCTATATGATGGTTGTCTCAAATCTTGAAAATGGACAGTTTTCAACATCACTAGCTACCGATATATTACAAAGTCCAGCAGTTCAAGATAAACTGATAAATACAATTATAACTACTGCTAATAAATACGGATTTAGAGAAGTAAATATAGACTTTGAAGACGTTGCTTCAACTGATCGTGTAGCTTATATTAATTTTTTAAATAAAGTAAAATCAAGGCTACCACAAGGATTCATATTGAGTGCTACTTTAATACCAAAAACAAGTTCACACCAAAAAGGTAGATTTTACGAAGCGCATGATTATGCTAACATAGGTAAAGTTGTGGACTTCGTTGTAATCATGACATATGATTGGGGTTGGCAAGGCGGGCCACCAATGGCCGTATCACCGATTGATCAAGTTCGTAAAGTAATCAACTATGCAAAGACGGTAATTCCTGTACCAAAAATTGTAATGGGCCAAAATTTATATGGATTTGATTGGAAAGTTCCATTTAAACAAGGTACTATGGCTAAAGCATTAAGTGCTGAAGCTGCTACAAATTTAGCAATTCAAATGACAAACGAAATTCTTTTCGATAACAAAGCTAGAGCACCTCATTTCCGATATACAGAATCAAACGGTCAAAAACATGAAGTTTGGTTCGAAGATGCAAGATCAATTCAAGCTAAGTTTAACTTAATAAAAGAAGAGAATATACGTGGTATATCATATTGGAAATTAGGATTACCATTTATTCAAAATTGGGAGCTTCTTGAAGCTAATTTTAATATAGTTAAGAGAGCATAAGAAAAGCTAGGTATTTATGAGGCTAACTCTAAATACCTAGCTTATTTTTTTAATCAGTCATTCGTATTATTAAATGCTTGTTCGTCTTTTAGTTCACTTTCTAGTGCTGCGATAGATTCTTCGCGACGTTGATTTTTAGCTAATGCATTTTGACGATCTTGTTCATTTCCGAATTTCATTGAAGCTTCTGCTTCGTTAATATTTTCCCTCGTGTTGTTTATATTATCTTGAATTTTTTTTGCATTATCACTACGATCATCTGGCTTCGGTGTATTTGTATATTCCATCATAAATCACTCCAATTTAAAATTTGTGTTATGGATTTTACCCGTTATCTACAATTGGTTGTTTGCCAGTAGGATCTTTATACTGCATTTGTTTACCCTTATTCCCACCAGCTGCTTTGTTTTGAGTACCTATATGATTTGGTACAAAATCTTTAGGATGTTTTTTTGGATTTCCCATTTTATCGCCCCCTAGCGATAGTATGAGTTTTGTTGCTGTAAATATGTAAAAGGAAATTAAAAAATGACCGATTTTGACAACAAAAAAAGAAGGAAATAATTCCTTCTCTCAGACTGCCCGACAAACGCTCGCTTTCTTCGTTACTTCGCCTGTATGCGGTGTTCATTACCGTCTAGGGTTCCGCTCCTCACTTGGCTTCGTGCCTCGAAAGACAAACGCTTACAATCAGTCAGAAAATCAAGCTTTTAGTATTTTGTCTACAAACTAAAAGAAGGAAATAATTCCCTTCTCATTGTCTATAAATAAAATTCAATTTTCGAAAATGACTAATTTACTCCGCTTTAGCTTTTCTTTCTAAACGTTCTTCTAGTCGATCATATATTTTATTCAAAGCTTCTTCATCATTTAATAGTGAATTTTTATTTTCAAGAATTAATTCTTGAAACGATTTATGTCTTTTCTTTCTCAAAACAATCACCTCTTCTTTTTATGTTGTTAGTATTGCCAAAAAAAAGAGTTTTCTTACATTTTAGTAAATTTTTTCTTATTTTAAAAATGCATTTAATTGTTTTTCAGTTAATGGCCCAATTTGCTTAAAAACTACTTCTCCATTCGGGTTAATAAAGTATGTAGTTGGTATAGAAATCACACCATATTTACGAAAATTATCACCGTTTTCATCAATTAAAATTCTATAATTCATACTATTTTTATTAACAAAGTTCTTGATAAAACTTAAATCCTTTTTCTCACCAATATAATCTGCAACACCGATCATTTCAATATCCTTATGCTCTTGATGGAATTTCTCTAAAGCTGGTATCTCATCCTGACAAGGAGGGCACCAAGTAGCCCAAAAGTTTAAGATTACTTTCTTACCTTTAAATGAAGATAAATTAACCTTCTTTTCATCTAAAGTCATCAATTGTATATCAGGTGCCTGCTGTCCAACTTGAACACCTAATTTTTGAATTGAAGCAATATAGGCATCATTATTATTACTGACTTTTTTCTCTTCTTCTTTTTTCTCATATAATTGAAAAATTGAATATCCCAACGCAACTAAAAGTATCAGCACAGGAATTACTTTTTTCATACAAATCACCCTTTTAATGAACTATCTCTATTTAACCATAATAAATACAAAAGTGGAACAAGCTCGCCTATGTTCTTAGACAATATCTCTTGTGATTAGCTTGTATATACTTATTCCATTCAAATTATCTTAATATAGATCCACTTTTATTATATTTTTTACATGAATGCTCTATTAATTCGTAATTTTTTTATCCATTTAGTACATTTTTGTGTAGGGTTAATCGTTTCTGTTTGTTTAATTACTGATATGCAGTTTTTAATTGTGATTTTTGGTTTTTATTTGGGATTCTACAGATTTAATTGCGGTTTCTGGTTTTTATTTGGGATTCTACAGATTTAATTGCGGTTTCTGATTTTTATTTGTGATGCCATCTTTTAATTGCGATTCAACGTTTTTAATTGCGATGCCATCTTTTTAATAGCGATTCAAAGATTTTAATCGCTATCCACTTACCCAAACAAAAAAAACACGGTCCAATAAAGACCGTGTTTTCTATACAAATTAATGAGTTACTTTAGAATTATTTAATTTATCACGTAATACCATTTGTAAGATACCACCATGACGGTAGTAGTCAATTTCAACTTCGCTGTCGAAACGAGCAACTACTTCAAATTCAACAGTTGTACCGTCTTCTTTTGTTGCAGTTACTTTTACAAGATCACGTGGTTTAACATTCTCATCTACATTAACAGCAAATACTTCTTTACCATTTAATCCAAATGTTTCAGCATTTTCACCATCTTTAAATTGAAGAGGTAAAACACCCATTAATACTAAGTTACTTCTGTGAATACGTTCGAAGCTTTCAGCAAGAACTGTTTTTATACCTAAAAGATTTGTTCCTTTAGCAGCCCAGTCACGAGAACTTCCCATACCGTAGTCATTTCCAGCTAAAATCATTAATCCAGTACCATCTTCTTTATAACGCATTGCTGCATCATAAATTGACATTACTTCGCCAGTTGGCCAGTAAGTAGTGTATCCACCTTCTGTACCTGGAGCGATTTGGTTACGGATACGGATATTAGCAAATGTACCACGCATCATTACATCGTGGTTACCACGACGAGAACCGTATGAGTTGAAGTCTACAGGTTTAACACCTTTACTTTGTAGGTAAAGTCCTGCAGGAGTTGTTTTACCAATTGAACCAGCTGGTGAAATGTGGTCAGTTGTTACTGAATCACCGAATTTACCAACGATTTTTAAACCAGCTAATGGTTTAACTACGCCTGGCTCTTTTGATAATCCTTCAAAGAATGGAGGATTTGCAATATAAGTTGATTCGCTATCCCATTTGTATAATGAATCATCAGTTGTTTGAATTTCGTTCCAACGTTTGTTATCTTCAAATACTCTTTCGTATTCTTTTTTGAATAATTCAGGAGTAACTGTAGATGCAACTACTTCTTGAACTTCTGCAGATGTTGGCCAAATATCTTTTAAGAATACATCGTTTCCATCTTTATCTTGACCGATTGGCTCAACTGAGAAGTCGATATTTACATTACCTGCTAACGCGTAAGCAACTACTAATGGTGGTGATGCTAAGTAGTTACCTTTAACTTGAGGATGAATACGTCCTTCGAAGTTACGGTTACCAGAAAGTACAGAAGTTACTAACATATCATTTTCAGCAATAGCTGTTTCCATTTCAGGTGCTAATGGACCTGAGTTACCGATACATGTAGTACATCCATAACCAACGATGTTAAATCCTAATTGATTTAAGAAAGGAATTAAGCCAGCTTCTTGTAAATATCCACTAACAACTTTAGATCCTGGAGCTAATGAAGTTTTTACATAAGCAGGTACTGTTAAACCTTTTTCAACAGCTTTTTTAGCTACTAAACCAGCACCTAACATAACGTATGGGTTTGAAGTATTTGTACAACTTGTGATTGCTGCGATTGCTACTGCACCAGTTTTAAAAGTTGTTTCAGTACCGTTTTCAAATTTAACGTTTACTTCTTTATTTAATGTTTCATCAGTTAAACCGAATCCTGCATTACCCATTGGAGCAGAAACTGCTGCTTGGAATGCTTTTTTCATTTCAGATAATGGGATTAAATCTTGTGGACGTTTTGGACCAGAAAGATTTGATTCAATTTCTGAAAGATTGATTTCTACTAAATCAGTAAATGTAGGATCTTCTAAGTCAGCTGTATAGAATAAATCATTAGCTTTGCAATAAGCTTCAACTAATTGAATTTGCTCTTCAGAACGACCTGTTAAACGTAAGTAGTTAAGTGCCTCAGCATCAACTGGGAAGAATCCACATGTTGCACCGTATTCAGGAGCCATGTTTGCAATAGTAGCACGGTCTGCTAAAGGCATGCTTTGTAAACCTGGTCCAAAGAACTCAACAAATTTATTTACTACACCTTTTTTACGTAAAACTTCAGTAACTTTTAACGCTACATCAGTTGCAGTTGTTCCACTTGGTAAAGCACCGATTAATTTAACACCGATAACTTCTGGAACTGGGAAATATGATGGTTGACCAAGCATACCTGCTTCAGCTTCAATACCACCTACACCCCAACCTAATACACCAATACCATTAATCATAGTAGTATGTGAGTCAGTACCCACTAATGTATCAGGGAATGCAACAACTTCACCATCTTCATTTGCAATTGCATGTACTACATTTGCTAAGTATTCTAAGTTAACTTGGTGTACGATACCAGTTGCTGGTGGAACTGCACGATAGTTATTAAATGCTTTTTGAGCCCAGCTTAAGAATTGGTAACGCTCTTCGTTACGAGAAAATTCTAAATCCATATTGAAATCTAATGCATCCACTGAACCAGCTTTATCAACCATTACAGAGTGATCAATTACTAGATCTACTGGAATTTCTGGATTAATTACTTCAGGGTCTCCACCCATATCAGCCATTGCCTTACGTAATGAAGCTAAGTCAACTACAGCTGGAACACCTGTGAAGTCTTGTAAAATAACACGAGAAGGTTTAAACGGAACATCTACATCTTGTAGCTCGCTTGTTCCCCATTTTGCTAAATTTTCAACATGATCTTTTGTAATTACTCTTCCATCTACTTGACGAAGAACTGACTCTAGTAACACTTTAATCGAATAAGGTAATTTACCGATTTTAGCTACTCCAGCTTCCTCAATTGCTTTTAAGCGATAATAATGATAAGTTTTATCGTTCGCAGTAAATGTCGAACGAGATTGGAAAACGTCATTTTTCCCCATGTGTTCTTCCCCCTATTAAGCAAAAAATGTCTGAATATATTTTATATCCAAACTTTTCAATACCTTACAATAATATATTATTACAATGTATATCATAAGTAAATAAGAAGTAACTTATCATTTGCAATAAGTATTACTTATGACCTTTAAAACAATTAGTTCATTTAATAATCTTTAACTCAATTATATCATCATTTAAATCCATAGATTTTAATTGAGTTTTTAAAAGTTCGTGAACAAGATGTGAACATAATGTGATTTTTGTTAACGTGAGACTTAAAATGTGTGAACCAATATAAAGACTCCTAAATCTGTCTAGGAGTCTTATATTTATATATTTATTATAACACCTTCTTGATATTTCACTCTGAATACACCCAATAAATTAAAAAGAATATTTTATCCTTATTCAAAATTTTTCATTAAATCGTTTGCAGATTAAAATAAAATCACTTGTAGGAAAGTATTAATTTTATAATATTGTTTTTCTAGTTAGCAGCCTAATCCAGAATATCTTCAAATTTTTCTAGTGTTAATTCTTTACCCATACTCGTTGCATAACTCATTAGTCCGCAATACATGTAAATTTCAATGTCATCGGGATCTAAAATTTTCAATTGATTCATCAATTTGAAGTGAGTATTACCAGACATCGCTTTTAATTGCTTTAGTGCTTTATGTCCGAGGTCTATCCATATTGATTTTGAGCAAAAGAAAAAGACCACAAAAATGTAGTCTCCTAGCTATTTTTTCTTTTGGGATGCACTACAAAATCCAGAGAATTTCTTTATAAGGCTGGGTATTTTAGTTTCCTTTTTATTAGCACTATTAGTAATAAACATATTGGGATAATAATTTGAAGAGGTATCTGTAGTAAAAAGGGGACAACATCACTTGCTTCATTACGTAATGCAAGATAATTCGTTGTCATCCACATTGAACAAACTAACATAATAACGGAAGTAGGATAAACTAATTGCTTACTTTCCTTAATGCCAAATAAATCTGCTGTTCCTGACACCGCACAATAGAAATAAATAGTAATCTTCACGAAATAATTACATACCGAAACTACTATAATAAAGGTATCCAATCTTTGAACAAAATCAGCAATACTAATATAACTAACAGCTGTAAGAAGTGGATATATGCTTCTTTCTATGTCAGAAACGCCCATTATGGAAGTATTTAACATTGAAGATAAAGTCAATATAAGCCCAGAAAATAGATAGGATGCTATTCCTACCTTTACTACTTTCTTTTGTTTATTTAAATATGGCAAAATCATTGTAAAGGTAAATATCTCACCAAAAGGATTTGAAATTAATATCGGAGTTGCCTTTAACACCGGTTTCCATCCACTTTCTAATACAGGTCTTAGATTATTAATATTGATTAAGCCAGAAATAATTTCTAATCCAATAATTATAAAAGTAATAAACATTATAAATAAAAAAATAAATTCATTTGCACGTGCAAATGTTTCAATTCCTTTATGACTTGCATATATGACTACAATCATCATTAATATTCCAATCGAAATACGTGATGAAGCATTATAAAGAGTAATAACCATTAACTCCTCAAAATTACGCAAAACTCGTGCACCTATATAAATAAAATATATTATATAGATTAGTGCTAACAATTTTCCAACATATTTACCTAAAATATTTTGTATATATTTTGTAAATGGTACATCAGGAAAAAATGAATATAACTTTATATATACAAAAAATAATAGACACCCCATAGTAAGTCCTATTAATAAACTCATCCATGCATCTTGCTTGGCTAAAGAATAGATTTCAATTGGTGGCGATGTACCATTAATAAACATAAAAATCATACATAATAATTGAAAACCACTTACTTTCAATTTACGATTCATTACAGTACCTTCATAATACTTACTTCCTCTATATTCTTTTTTAATGCATGTTTATTTTTACCATTTAGAATCTAAATTATGATTTATATTACAAAAATACCCTGTATCCGGAATGGACACAGGGCTTATTTATAATGCAAATTTAGCTTCAACTTACACTCTTTATTATGACACCTTTAATTGACTGATTGTATTTTCTGTAACGACTGGCTTTCCTTTCCCATTTAGTAATCTGTTTAAAATTGGGATCTTTTTAATGAAAAACGATAGTGAGATAGGGATTATTAATCCAAATGCAAAGTATATGGACCAATGTATCGTTCCTACAACATAAAGTTTATCTATAAATTTCAATGTTGCGATAGCAAATCCAACATGGAAAATTAAAATTATTAAGGATTCTCTACCTAAAAAAGTAAAAAACTTTGTCGGTAATTTCATTTTTGACAACAATTTTGCAAACGATAATGTTGCAATGCTTCCGGAAATGCCTGCTGTATAAAATATAAAAAAGTTATTATAAATCCTATTGTTCATATCTGCATCGTTGATATAAGTAGCAATTCCGAATATTATTAAAGATAAAATTGATACAATTCCAATTGGTTTTATTTTATTTAATAACTGATATTCCTTAAATTTATTCCCTAAATACATGAAAAGAAGAGCTACTAAAGCGATATCTAAACCCCATGGTAAAAAAACAAAACGACTTATACCATAGCCAATAAATCCAATAATTAAGTAAAAACCTATTTGGGTGTAAACATTAAAATCACCAATTATTTTTTGTGAGTAACAATAGAGTAATTGAACACAAAATAAACAAACTAAAAACCATAACGGTACATTTAAGCTTAACCATCCATTAGCTCCATTTCCATATAAAATGCCAACAAGAGGCTTATACCATATAAATTCAGTTCTTAAAGGATCTGCAATTTTTAAAATTAACCAGTAAAAATAAGATAATATCCCTACTGTAAAATAAGGTACAAGTAAAGCATAAAATTTGTTGATCCATAATAGACGCGTATCATTTAAGTACTTCTGACTACTAAAAAGATACCCTGATACTAAAAAAAACAATGGCATTCTAAAATCTCTTAATATGTTATTTAACCAGATTGGAATAGCCGTATGTCCCATTACTACCAGTAATATAGTGATCCCCCTTGCAATGTCTATTTCGATAAATCTTTTCATCTGTATCCTCCTGAAATGCTTCAAGCACCAATAATAAGTTTTTTGTCCAATAAACATCATATTGGAGGATTTGAATTTTTACAATCTTATATTTTTTTTTATACTCCATTCGTTAAAAACTGCCTTTTTCGTAATGTAAGCTATATGTAACGTTATTCCAATATGATTTGATTAGTCGCATATTAAAACAAACCCTGTACAATACTTATACAGGGTTTGAACTAGATTTTATTTTTACAATTTGAAACTTTGAATGTTATTTTACTAAATTTAGTAATAAGATTTTACCTTTTCTTAAACAAATAATTTTGCCCAAGTTTTTGGGCCAACTTTTCCATCTACGGTCAGGCCATTTTTCTTTTGAAAATTCCTTACCGCCCGATCCGTAATAGGACCGAATATACCGTCTGCTGTAATTCCTAATTCTTTTTGAACTAATTTAACACTATTTCCTTTTGAACCTGATTTTATGATCGTTCCTGGATATGCAGGTGGTTTAGCTTCCAATGCTTTATCAGTACCATATCCTTTGTATTCAAATTGTAAATGTGGCTCATCTACAAAGCTACTCCAGTCCCCACCCCATGTGAAGCCAATGGATTTTGCATAATTAATAGCCGATTTAAACGGTTCAGAATTGTATGAGTTCCACCCTTCTTTACCATTTACAATCGGAACAAAGTCTAATGCTTGACCTACAATATGATATGACTTTCTAGTTTGGGACTTGCCATTATCAACTAGTTCTTCTTGTCGTTCTCTTGTTCGAGTCGTTTCGTAAATTAAAACATCGATATTATTTTTTATACAATAATTGTACCACTTTAATGCTGCTTGCTTTGTATTTGGAGCTAACTTATTTATATTTGATAAATTTCTTTCGTGATAAGTTGGATTTGTCATTTATGATTTCCCCTTTTAAATAAATTTAAAAAGCCAACCTACTTAGGAAGACTTATCCCGTAAAATAACTTCGCTTGCTTTTAATAAACAATCAAACATACACATAAGCCAATATATTCACAAAATTGAAATACGGTTTGAATAAATAGTCTAAAAGATATCGTTTTTTTCTCCTGGACATGTCTTTAATCCTGTTAGTTTTTTATTTCTTGTTCAATCTCGTCAATTCCAGCAACGACAAACATAAAAAAACACCTTTATAAGGTGCTGACATTGAACAATTTATCATTACGTTCACATTAATTACCAAAAAAATTTTTAGGGTACTATAAAAAATATAGGAAAGAATATCGATTATAAAAGGTAATTTTCAAACCTATTCCAAAAATATGTTTACGAAAATGGCCTTATATAAGGAGGAATATCATGTCTAGACGTAAAAATAATTCTGGCAGCGGAATGTCAGCTTCAATCGAGCAAGGAAAAGCTGCTGGTTTTAATGAAGAAACTGCACAAGAGCCACTTTCAGCAGATTATAAGTTAAACAATAAAAAGACGAAAAAAAGACAATAAAAAAATAGCAAGCAATTTATAAGAATTGCTTGCTATTTTTTAATATTTTTTGATCATTACTCAAAATCATCTTTTCGCTTTCGTAAAATACCTTTGTTCAATGTCGATTGAGGCATTAAATAAATAATATCTCCTGTTCTTTTCGTATCTCTATTAACATTACTTTTTCTACGATTATAGTATAGGAAAAAATTAATCACATTTTTTTGTCTCTTATTATATTGAACTTTCTTGAACAAGAGATAGAGTAAGATCACACCCGAATATATAAGACAAACTGTTAGTACTTGCATAATCAGTATCAGTCTCCTCTTTCATTTTGACTATTACTAGTATTGGTCAAATTACTTGTTTCATACATCAAAAGAGTCAGACAAACTAAAAAAAATTAACTTTTACTCTATTAATTTCTTAGATTTAATTGTTGTTTGTCGTTTTTTATTATGAAAAATAATTTTCTCAACATTCAATTTTTAGTATTAATATTAGATAAATTAAATCATTAGAAATACCTCCCTTTCATTAATTTATTTATATATATGGAAAATGGTTATCGAAAATTATTAGAAAAAAATGATTAAAACGCTTTCAATTATAAATTAGTAAATATTTCTTTTCGGCATATTTTTTCGCTTACGACTAAAGCTATTCTTAAAGGAAGGTGACAAGAATGACAAACAAATCATCAAAAAGAAATAGCCCTATCGATCATGAAAGTGGACAACCAAAACCATTAAGCGGTTCTCATAAAGTAAAGAACCAAAATCATACAAGACAGAAAAAACATAGTAGCCACGACATGTAATTTAAATTAGTTAGTTATAATGGAGGGTTTAATTTGAAGAATAAGCAAAGTACTTTCAATTCTAATTTTAATAAGAATGTAAAGCCTGATGGACTCGATGTTGAGTATTCAGCGGAATTAGCAGATCATGAGGATATAGAGGCTCAAGAGCGTTCAGCTCAAGCAGATGCACGTGTAAAGAAAAAAATGTAATTTGCTATACAAAAAAGGTATGCGATAATTCCGCATACCTTTCTTAATTATTTGTTTATTTCAGCGTCAATAGCTGCTTTAATTGATTCTAAGCTAGGGTTGTCCACTGCTTTACCATTTACAAATATTGTAGGTGTTCCGTTAACACCATAATGGTTTGCAATTGCAACGTCGTTTGCAACTTGTTTCATTGCATCTTTTTTGTATAAATCTTTTTTAAATTGTTTTTCATCTAAATTCGGAATAACAGATTTCGCAATACTTGCAAGTTTATCAGGTGTAGCCCAAGTAGTTGTTTCATCTTCTTGTTTTAAATAGATTTGCTCTTGAAACTTCCAAAATGAATCTTTATGAGTTTTATAAACTACTTCTGATGCAAGTGCAGCTAAATTTGAATCTTTCGAAATAAACGGATAGTTAATAAATGAAAAATTGATTAAACCATTATCAATATAATCGGCTTTAAGTTGAGGAAAAACTACTTTATTCCATTGAGCACAAATTGGACATTTATAATCACCAAATTCAACTACTTCAACTTTTGCATTTTTATTGCTAAATGTTGGTTGATCCTTCGTGTCAAACCCATCAACTTTTACTTGATTTACTCCTGCAATTGCTGGATAAACTTCTTCAGTCTTTTTATCTTGCAATTTTGAAACTAAAAATAATGCTCCAACTAAAACAACTATTCCAACAAATACAGAAATAGCAAACGTTTGATTACCATTAGATTTTTTCTTTTTACTCATTAGTGCTATATTCCCCCTACAATTATGTACTGTACATCATTGTAACATAAACTAAAGTAACCTAACTATTCATAACACTTGTAATTGAAAATTATTCTTAATTAAAGTTTTAAATACTTATTAATGTCCATTAGTAAATTAAGATATTGCAATTAGAAGTTAAAAAAAGGCAGTCAAAGTAAACAACTTTTAGGAACTCTAAAGGAACAATTGCACTGAATTAGTTGCATAAGAAATACGTTAAATATTTTTTATATTTGTTTTAATTCTAGCAATCCAAATGGGTTAAAATACAAATCCTCTTGATCATATCTATCATCATTAATTGCAGTTATCTTTAATACATGACCGTCTTCGCTGATACTAAATGTTTCACCATTATTAAAAGTTGGGTTCTCAATTATATTATAGAAATTAAAATTATTTAAAATGTCAGCTGCTTCTATAGGGTCAATTGTAGACGGAGTTACAACGTCTGGCAGACAAAATGCCTTCATACCACATGAGAAATAACACTCCTCTCCTCCAATTAGAGTGACAAAATGTGAATAGAGAGGAAATATCTCATTATTCGAATTAAGTTCGTTCCACTCCTTTTTTGTATAAGCAACACCAGAAGATTCAATTTTAATGGCTAATCCTCCTGCTTTTAATAAGGCATCCCCTACATCTTCAACTTCTTTTACATCTTCTATATTTCCTACATCTGCAATTATATATATGGTATAAGTTTGTTATCTAGTAATGATTGTTGAAAGGAATCTCTGCATGCATAAATGAATGATTCCTTTAGATTTGGTTCATGATCATAGACTTCAACTTGAAATCCAATGTTTTTTTGTGCGTTATGTATGATATTTCCAGCCAGCAAATAACCTTCACTTTTAGTAGCAACGGTCTGTATTAATTCAGTTCTATTTTTCCAAATACCAGGAATTCCAATAATAATTTGCGATTCAGTCATAAATATTTGACCACTTTTAAGTTTAATAAGTATATATTGGTTATTCTTAATGATTCGATTGAATCATTCTTTGCACCGCATTTTAGCGGCTCGCGAACTTCAAGTGTTGAATGCTTTCGTTCAATCGTGTTTTACTCATTACGAAAATCGTAAGTTTGATTTGGAACAATTAGTTTATGACCATTTATTATCACAGTGTTATTCTTTATCCATTTTATATTTGCTTTCTCTTCATGATAATTCCAATAAATGTTTTTAGGTTTAATATCTTTTTTGTTAAAGATTAATTCTCCCCTAATAGCATAGTCTGTTGTTGCTCCTCCGCTCGATACGTACGCTTTTAAAGTATAATCTTGATTTGGAGACTTAATTTGTTCGATTAATTTACCTTTTGGAATATAGCTTAAAGTAGGTGGTGCGAAGAATGTCATATAAATATGGTATGAAATCCAAATTAGAACAGGTAATAAAATTATTATTAATCCAATCGTTATTTATCTATATTTCTTAGCCAAAAGTTCTCCCCCAGATGGACGTTTTATTAATTAATATAACATATAATCATTTGTTTCCTATGCAACTATCCTGCCATTTCCTCGAAAAAAAAAAAGCTACCGAAGCAGCTTAAAGGTTCTTCAACTATTGCATGCGTTAAATCGATAAGTTATCTTATTTAACCTGCTTACCATCTTTTTCAAAATACTCATATTCAAACCTAAAATCATGGCCATTTAGGGGCTTAGGCATATTTTCTAATTTAATTAATGAGGCAGATTTTGGATGTAAGTTAAATACAAATTCTTTTGTTGATTCACCAATAACTGTTAATTTCATTGTTGTAACAGTTGTATCTACGTTTGTAACGATAAGTACGTGATCCATTTTCATGACTTTTCCTAATTTAATAAAAAAAAACGCATGAGAAGCATTTGTACGACTTTCACTATATGTCATTTTATAGTTTCCATCTTTATTTTTAAAGAAATGTATATATCCTGGAGAATTATTATATAGGAATGCAACGGTTCGGTCATTGCCATTATTAGAATCAAAAATTTTTAGGATTTCAATTGTATCTTTACTTTCATTACCTTTAATTGATTGAATACTTTTTACAATATTTTTTTCATTATTTCCATTCTTTTGAAAAGAAGTTCTTATGAAAAAGCATAGTGCAAAAAGTATTAACACAGCTAAAAAAATGATGCCTTTTTTTGATTTAAGCATAACACTCCTCCTTTATTATGTTTTTTCAAAAGGTGGGGATTAGCTATACATTCAGGCTTATATAGCAGTGTTTTCAGTAGAAAAACTACTTTAGATACTATTATTATGCAAATAATCTGACTTATACCACATTAAAAATAGCCGCATATTTGATGTGATTTTACTCTTTCGTTTTCCCAAAAAAATGTGTAGGAAACACCATACTGTTTGGATTCATTAAAAGGTTATCCTACATCAAATCCAAGGTGTTCCTTAAATGAACAAATACCAAATCACCAAAAGCACAACCAATCTAAACTTGAGAATAAAGAATGTCGCTTTTTTCATCTGAATGTTGATCGTCTCCTGTATGATCTACAGGAAGCATGAAATCTCGACTTACATAAACTTTTTTTATAATCATAGTCTAAATATGTTATTAAATCGGGTTTCACTTAATAAAGACTTCACTATTTTACAAAACAAAAAGCCAAGTCTACATTTAAATAAACTTGGCTTTCATTTATTAATTATTTTTATTTACTAAAATAATCAATTCTTCATCAAATATTATGTCAGAATTTAAATTTAAAAGTTCACTTATAAAGGCTTTTGGATTTTCGAGGGTTAACATAATTGGTTGTACTGACTCGTTAATATGAATTAATAAGGTTATTATTTCTTTATTTTTTCCAAAAACTTCGACTAGTTGCTTTATTTCTGTAATATCATTGACCTTCAGTTTAACTGTTAGAATGCCTTTATGAATAATAATTTCATCCTGGATTAAGACAATATCACTTCGAATTAGGCGGAAAGCTGTAATACTTAAAACAATAACGACTACAGCGATTTGCAAATAAGTCTTAATTTCATTTCCATTTCCTACTAGCATTGATATTAACTTGTACAGAATGACTAGGAATATTGAGCTTGCGGCCAAATAAAATAAAACACTCAGAAAAGTAAAGTGAGAAGAGAATTTAGTTTGTTTCACATTCTTTCGCCTCCTCTACGACTTTTTTCTTTATTTTTTCTACTATATGATTCAAATACTTAAAATGAAACTAGTACTTAAAAATAAATGGTCATTTTTTGACAAAAAACATATGTACTTGCTTGATACTTGTCATATTTTCTTACTATAATAGTGGTATGTTTACCTAATACAAGGAGGATACATATGTTTTCGTTCTTTTCTCAAATTATGATTGTCTTATGGACAATTTTCTTGTTAGGAATGATGTCAATCGGCGGATACTTTATGTTCAGAAAGTTTTTAAAAAGATTACCTAAAGAGGATGGGAAATCGATTTTAGATTGGCAGGAAGAATATTTACAACAAACAAGACATTTATGGTCAACTGAACAGAAAGAATTACTTGAAGAATTAGTAAAACCTGTTCCAACTTTATTTAGAGATATAGCTCGAGATAAAATAGCAGGAAAAATTGGTGAGTTAGCTCTAATAGCTAACGCTCCGCAAATTACACAAGGTTTAATTATTGAAGGTTATATCAAAGCAACCCCTAAACGTGATCATGCATTTTTAGTTAAAACATTGAAGAAAAAAGAAATTGATTTTACTGATTATAAGCATTTACTTGCAAAATAAAAACGTGTACCGATAAGGTACACGTTTTTTCATGTAATAATTGTATTTGATGGAAGCTGTCTTCTCATTTTTTGATATGATTTGTACATTGCTAAGCGCCAAGGAACAATCATTGAAAATGCTAATAAGAAGAACATACCACTTAATTGGCCTACATCGATTGATGAACTTAAATATAACTTCATCACGATTCGAACTACTAATAAACCAAGTAAGATAAAGACAAATGCTTTTGATCTTTTTAAATAAATTTCATTATCTACAATTTCAAATTTAGACGTTTTAATTAAAAATAACGAAAAAAATACTCCCATACAAACAGCTTCTAATACTTCAGAACCAGTTAATCTAAACTCAGGTACTAAGTACATTAAAGCTCCACTACTCATAAAAAATGGAGGTAAAATTATTTTTTTTAAATTTGTTGGCTTTTTAGCAGCTTTTAGTCTAACGACAATAACACCTAAAGCCATACAAGTTGCTAAAACTGTGCTAAAAATTATACTCATATCTTTACTCATTTTTTTCACTACCTTTTTCTCATTCTTAAAGAATAATAATACTTATATGCTGATACTTATTAATACTGTTTTGTGAATAAAAAGCACTTAATCTTTGCAACCTTTGTTCTTTAATTATTATATAATACTGCTTCTACCACATCGATTGCAAATCCAATTACTTCAAATCCTGCATTTTTTTACATTGGAAAAATAATGTTTAAAATCCAGTAAATCCACCAAAAAATCTAGTAAAATAAATTGTAATTTTAGTTAACCAATCAAAATATAACATGATTCCCATTATGATCATGAGATATCCACCAAAAACGACGATTTTATGTGAATACTTTTTAATCCAACCTAGCGAGCCTAAATAAAAGGATAAAACAAAAAATGGAATAGAAAATCCAAATGTGTATGCTAACATATAGAATAAACTTGAACCTGGATTACTAACTGCAAGGGCAAATACTGAAGTTAAAATTGGTCCAGTACAAGGTGTCCAACCTGCCGCAAATGCTAATCCAATTAAAGTAGAACCTAAAAATCCTGAAGGACGTTTTGAAAATTGAAATCTACGATCATTCATTAAAAACTTCGGCTGAAATATACCCGTTACGACTAATCCTAAAAATACAATTAAAATCGCACCAACTTGACGAATAAAGTCTTGATAACGCATAAAAAAAGAGCCAATTATGGAAGTGCTAAAACCTAAAACAATAAAAATAATTGTAAAACCTAATAAAAAGAACAAAGTATGTAGTAAGATTTTACTTTTATGTATTCTTTTTTCATTTTGTAAATCACTTAAAGATACCCCTGTAATATACGATAAAAACGCTGGATAAATCGGTAGACAACATGGAGAAATAAAGGAGAGAAATCCCGCTCCAAATGCAATACCAATATTTAAATCCCCCATTAACTTACATCCCTTCCCATCTTTACATTCTAGTTAACATTATAACAGAATTGCTTTTTATTTAGTATTAAAAGTAGTTAATAGACCGTATCGTACACATATTTTAAGAACCTCTAATAATTCATTAATTACCAAAAATTGTAGAATAGTGATTAAAATGGAATATTTTCTCTTAAGTTTCGGCACACTTGTTAATAAACTAAATTATTATTAAGGTGGAAAAATGTTTAAAAAAATATGGCCAAGTATGTTTTTATTATTAATCCTTATCATTTATTATTGGAAAATATTACCTATAATTTATAAATTTCATGAATAAGTCAAAAATTTTTTATAGCATTTCAAAAAACTCCTCTTTTTTTTAACTTCAAATGCACTTTAATTTTAAAATTAAAAAAGTGCTTAAATATAAAAAAATATATTTTTACTATTATGAAAATTTTCTCATTTTTATAGTATAATCATATGACACTCTTTGATGGCCAACCAATTTTCAACAATACATAAGCATGTATACGGAAATATAAGGTAAAGGAATGATTTTCAAAAGCTGTCATCTCAACGTTCTAATTTTACTAAAGGATATTTTAATTGAAGGGAGTTTATAACTTAACATGTCTACTGTTTTGCAACAATCAAAAACTACACACACAAAAGCGAATCGTAGTAAGGAAATGAAGGACGGATTTTTAGCGTCTGTTCCTTTAATTATTGGCTATTTACCAGTTGCTTTTACATTCGGATTAATTGCAAAGCAAGCTGACATTGATGTACTAAATACTCTTTCATTTAGTGCGCTTGTATATGCTGGAGCTAGTCAGTTTATGGGATTATCCATGTATTTGGCAGGAGTTAGTTTTTTCCAGATCTATATTGCTACATTTATTTTAAATTTTAGAAACTTTGTTATGAGTCTATCATTTAATCATCAATTTAAAACCCTACCATTTTGGCATAGAGTCTACTTATCTATCACACTAACAGATGAAAATTTTGCTGTTACTACTTTAGGTAAAAAAAGCAATTCAGCAGGTTATTCATCCACTTATTTGATTACATTACATACAATTGCTTATTGTACATGGATAAGCGGTACTATTTTAGGGGTTGTTTTTTCTAAACTTATTCCAAAGATTATTAGTGAAAGCATGGGAATATCTTTATACGCTATGTTTATCGGGTTACTAACCCCAGCCATTCGTACAAATTGGAGAGCGTGTTTAATCGTATTAGTGAGTATGCTTCTAAATTTCATCCTTTCTTCTTTTTTAAGTCAAGGTTGGTCATTAATTTTGTCTTCCATTCTTGCTAGTTTACTTGCAATTGTATTAATGAAAGGAGATCACAAAGAATGATTGTCTTTTTACTTGTTATAGGAATGTGCTTAGTGACTATGATTCCCCGTATTATTCCAGTATTTATTGTTGATCGGATTCAATTTCCAAACTGGGTATCCTCTTGGTTAAAAGGCGTTCCATATGCTGCATTGGGTGCATTAATTTTTCCAGGAATATTAAGTGTTCAAAAAGGAAATATGAGTGTCGGACTGATTGGTGGATTAGTTGCAATTATCTTATCATTACTTAGATTACATATCATTTTCGTTGTTTTTGGAGCAATAGGAACGGTTTTAGTGATGAAACTTTATTTTATTTAGTTATTATCTATTCATAAGCTAGTCTAAATAATAAACAGCGTGAAGAAAAACAACCTTGTCGATTAAATTACCAAATTTTCGTAAAAGGAGTCGAATGATGTTGACTTCCACTACAGGATGCTCGCTTTCCATGGGGCGAGACCTGAGCCTCCTCGGCAAGCCTGCGGGGTCTCAGCCTTCCCGCTTATCCCATAGGAGTCGAGCACCCCTCCGTTCCAATCAACTTATTCATCAAAATACAAACTGCAATAAAACCTTATCAAATAGCCTTTACTTAGAGTATCCTAACTGTTGTATATTAATCTGCTTGTAGGTCAATTAATATCGAACATTAATTAAACTAATCAACTAATTTGTTTTTCTAAAATATAGCTCATAATATTTTTAACTACCGAAAAAATTCATTACTAGTGACTATTGGAACATGAATTTCTCAAACATATTAACATTTAAAACCATTAATAGATCATCCAAAAAAATGATAATTTCATCATTAAATAAATGTTCAGATAATCTCTATTTTCCCTATTGACCATTTTATATTTCAATACTCAAAAAAAGTCGCAATAATATGCGACTTTTTCTTTTTTAAATTTATTTATCTGAAGTACCAAATTTATCAGCTAATTTTGCTACATCAGGTATTCCAAGTCCTGTAGCTTGGTTATAAAGCGTGCCTGGTGTACCAGAATAGAATAGATTATCGTTTTCAGCACCTGATTTGTTTAATGGTGTGAAAGGCGATGAGCTTTGTTGTGCGAAGCGGTAAATTTGCGGATTCCAGAAACCAACTTGAGTGTGATCTGCACTATTAATTAGCGCCGATAAACCATTCAGTTGAGGTGATACGAAACTAGTTCCGCCAAATACAGCATATCCAGAATTTGAACCTGGTTTACCTGGATCACTTAAATACACATAATATCCAGTGTATGGATCTGCAGCCATTGATAAATCTGGAAGGTTACGGCCTGTACCTTGTCCAGAAATAACAGTAGGTTGTTTGTATGTGACATTTGATAAATCTGGTGAAATAGTAAACTCATCTATTGCAGTAAAACTGTTAACTCCACTAACTCCTTTTTGATAGTCTGGAGTTTCAAAATGAGTACTGAAACCTCCACCACCACCATTAACTAAGTTAGCATCTGGTAGTTTTCTAGCTTTGTAATAATCATGTAAATAATCCCATCCCCAAGCACGTTCTTCACCTACTTTAACATCAACACCTGTTGAGCTAGAGTGGAATTGGAAAGGTAATGTCGTACCACCTGCTACAGTGATGTAAGGACTTGCTGCTGGGAAATCCGCTGTCAGTTTAAATACTTTATCTGTACCTCTAGTTTCATCATAAGCACCTGCATCACCAGCTGCTGCAAACATCGAAATACCTTGTGCTGCTGCTTGCATAAATAGTTGATTAAATGTATCTTCGTACTCTGGTGCTTCCATTTGTTGCTGTACGTATGAATCAATACTCAATTCACTTGAACCCCAACTTACTGAAATTTGTTTTGCTACATTATCATTAATTGCATTTGAAAATGCATCTACAAATCCAGTATCTGAGTTTGGACCTACATACACATTCATATTTGCATCAGGAGCAATTGCACCTGATTGCTGAACATCTAAAGTAGTTTCTTCATAGCCATCCCATCCAGAACCGCCATCTACTTCAGTTACTTTAATACGGTTAGGCTTTGTTTGAATCCCCATATTATCCCAGAATTTATAAGCATCATCTGTATTAAATTCTGCTAAGGTTACAATACCGATTGTTTGGCCAGCACCATCTGCGCCCTTTTTATAAAGTGGATTAACATTGTAATGACTTTGTAAATCCTGTGGTGTTAAACTAAGAGGACCAGTTGGTACATCCTTCTTATCAATAATTGTTGGTTGTTTAACAGCTCTTGATTCTAAATTTGAATAATTATTTAAACCTAAAATACATAAAATATTATCTGAAATTACTTTTGGTAAAGTTGGCTTCTTTTTAGTAGAGTGAATTTTTTTTCCTTTATAACTAGCATTTTCTAATTCTACATTTAATGCTTTGTTTAATTGAGCTACTGTTCCTGTTGCTGTAATTGTTAAATTATTTGCATGTACATCAGCTTTAATACCATATGATTGCAGGTAAGACGTAACGGAATGGATATAAGCTGGATTTGGTGCATATTTAGCTTTGAATTCATCAACACTTAAATATTTACGATAATGAGGAGAATATGGTGTAACTGTTTCTTTTATATATTTTTCTAACGCATCTTTGTTTTGAAGTTTCAAAACAAAATCGATTGATAAAGTAGTATTAGGATCCATGTCTCCAAAATAGTTAGTTCCGTCTAGTACAGCAGCCCCTGTCCCTTGGGCTACTTCCTTATTTACTTGTGCAGCTACTTTAAAGGTTGGTGCATTAACTAATAATAAAGAACTTGCCGCTGCTACTGTCATTAATGGTTTTTTCCAGTTTTTCAAAGCATATTCCTCCTTGTTGAGTACGTCTAACTTCAATATCGAAAGACTAGTATAGTAGAATAACAATTTAATATCCTTTAATTTTTTATTTAAATTCAAAAATACTAAATCTATTCTCTGTTATCGATTATAATTCTCGAAATAATCTAACAAAAGAAATATTATTCGATACAAATAGCTAAAAACCACCATTTTTCGAACAATTACAACAAACCTCGTAATATTTTTAGTAATATTTTCCTTTTTAAAATTTACTTTAATTGAACCAAATTAGAAAAAGTTTATTAAGTTTTTAATATTAATTATTTCATCTAATCAAGTTTTAATTATTACAAAATAATTATTTTTAAATTTTTTAGTATATTTCAGTAAAATTCCCCACTTAAGCTAGTGCATTCTAAAATACATATGTTAATCAGTGATTACTAGAATAATATTAGGCATCAAACTAATGACAACCGCATTTGATCTATTAATCAGTACTTTATGGTTTTATTAATTATGGGTTAATTTTTATTAATATCCTTTTGAATATAGTTCCAAATAAAAAAGTAGCTAGAAAATCCAGCTACTTTTTCATTACTCGGCCAATAATAACGACCCTTTATTTTGTAATAGATACATATTATAGTATAATCCTTGTTTTGCAAGAAGCTGTTGATGGTTACCTTCTTCTACGATTTTTCCTTTGTGCAATACATATATGCAATCAACATCTTGAATTGTTGATAAACGATGAGCGATGATAACCGTAGTTCTACCTTTTCTCATCTCAGTTAAAGCTTCTTGAATTGCTTCTTCTGTTTCACTATCAATATTTGCAGTTGCTTCATCTAAAATAAGAATAGTAGGTTTTGCTGCGATCGTTCTAGCAAACGTGATTAATTGGCGCTGACCACTTGATAATGTTGAACCTCTTTCAACAACTGCTTCATCATAACCATTTGGTAATTTTTCAATAAATTCATTCGCTCTTACTAATTCGGATGCTTCTTTAATTTCGCTCTCAGTTATTTTGTTATTATACATAGAGATATTCCCTTTTATATCTCCAACAAATAAATAAGGATCTTGTAAAACTAATCCGATATTAGAACGTAATTCACTTTCTTCAAATGTTGATAGTTTTTGATCATCAATCTGAATTTCCCCGTCTTTCACATCGTAAAAACGTAATAATAAATTCATGATTGTTGACTTACCACTTCCTGTATGACCAACAAAGGCCACTGATTGACCAGGTTTAACTGAGAATGAAATATCATGAATTACTTTATGCACCCCGTCATATGCAAATGAAACATTCTTAAAATCAATACTTCCTTCTTTTACTTTTGGTAAGTCAGTTCCTACTTTAGTAGGAGCTTTTTGTTCTTCATCCATTAAGTCAAATACTCTAGATGAAGATACAACAGCTTGCTGTAATAAAGATAATTTCATCATCATTTGCGTGATTGGTTCAAAAAATCTTTCTAAATAACTTACAAATGCATAGACTGTACCAATCTCAACTGGATTACTAAAAGAAGTAATTCCAAAGAAGCTCAGAACAAACATTATACCAATTGTATAAATTAAATCTGTTGCTGGTCTTAAAAACAGAGAATCTAATCGTATTGTTTTTACACCTGCATTATAGTGAGATTTATTAACTCCCTCAAATTCATTTTGTAATCTTTTTTGTTGGTTAAATGCTTGTATGATGGACATACCTTGTAAGTGTTCGTTCAATTTAGCATTTAAATTACTTAATTGCCCTCTAGTTTCCATAAAAAATGGAAAACTCTTTTTTCGATAGGTTAATATAATAAAATAAACAATTACAACTAACCCTACACAAATGGTTGCTAATTTAGCGTCTAATGAGTACATCGCAATAATGATTCCCACTAAAAAGACAATTTGCTGGATAAACGTTGCCAGCACACTAACATAAAAATCTTTTATAGCTTCTGTATCATTTGTAATTCTTGATACAATACTTCCAATTGGCGTTTTATCAAAAAACGAAAATGCTAATGAATGTACATGCTCATAAACTTTCATTCTTATATCTTGAACAACTTTAAAAGCAATTTGTTGAAACATTAAAAGCTGTAAATATGATAAAACAATTTTTCCGATTGTTATTGCAACATATATAGAAAATAACGTTATGATTGTATCTTTTGGAAAATACCTCTTCATTAAATGATCATCTAGAAATCTTTTAACTAAGATTGGACCATACATTTCACATGCTGTTGCAAGGAATAAGAAAATAAATGCAAAAGTCAGTAAAACTTTATATTTTTTTAGAAATGAAAGAAGACGTATTAAATCTTTTTTCTGCCTTGTAGCATCGATTTCAATCTCCTGATTCATTTTATCTCCCTCCTTGCTCTACTAGTTCTTCTAGTTGTTGTCTTTCAAACATTTCTTTATACCAACCATCAATTTGAACTAATTCATCATGTTTACCTCGTTGAATAATTCTTCCTTCGTCTAAAACGATGATTAAATCACTATGCATGACTGCACTCATACGATGAGAAGTAATAAATGTTGTTTTCCCACTTCTTTCATCCTTTAAAGAGTGTAATATTTTTTCCTCTGTTTTCGCATCCACTGCAGATAAACAGTCGTCTAATATTAAAATATTAGGGTTTTTAATTAAAGATCTAGCGATTGAAATTCTTTGTTTCTGACCTCCAGATAATGAGACTCCTCTTTCTCCTACAATCGTGTCGTAGCCTAACGGGAATTCTAAAATATCTGCATGAATATTAGCAATCTCGGCAGCTTTATGTACTGTCTCGATTGAAGAATCAATTTGGCTAAACGCAATATTTTCCTTAACCGATGATGAAAATAAGAAATGTTCTTGAGGTACATAACCAATATGTGATCTAAGAGATAATAAAGTAGTATCTTTAATATCTAAATCGCCAACTGAAATACTCCCGTTAACTACTTCATATTCTCTCAATAAAAGTTTTAAAAGGGTTGTTTTTCCTTGACCAGTTTTACCAACTATTCCAATTGTTTGACCTTCTTGAACATTAAAATTAATGTCCTTTAATTCAAAATTTGATTCTTTATTAAACTTAAATGAATCAATTGAATAAGTAATTTCACCCATCGGAAGTTTTTCTAATGCATTTTTTTTATTTTGAATTTCAGGTTCAACACTTAATAAAGAACGTATTCGGTCATAAGAAGCGCGGCCTCTTTCGACAATATTGAATAACCATCCAATTGCAAGCATTGGCCATATTAATATTCCTAAATAAGTAACAAATGTAATTAATTGCCCAACAGTAATATCATCTGCAATAACTAATCGAGAACCATAAACAACCGCAATAATATAGCAAATCGAAACGACCAACATGATTGTTGGATCAAAAAGTGCATCAATTCTAGCAACTCTCATATTGTATTTCACTACTAAATCTGCTTGATTTTTAAAAGCGGTTACATCTTCTTTTGTTTGCCCTAAACTTCTGATAACCTTTAAACCACTCATACTTTCTTGAACTTTATTATTTAATTCTGAAAATGATTCTTGCGCTAAATGAAAACGTTGATGTAATAATTTACCATAATACTGAGTCAAAATGGCCATAACAGGTAATGGCAAAAGACTAATAAGGGTTAACTTCCAACTTATTGACACTGCCATCATAATTAATACCGATCCACCTAAAATAATAGAATCAACAAAAGTTAAGATCCCTGCCCCAGCTGTCTCGCGAACTGCTTGAACATCATTTGTTGCGTGAGCCATTAAATCTCCAATTCTATTTTTTTGATAAAACGATGGAGACATTTTTGAAAAATGATTATATAAATCATCCCTAAGCTGTCTAGCTAATTTTAAAGAAGAACCAAATATTAATCTCCTCCACCAATATCGAAATGCATAAAGAAGTAACCCATTAATAAAAATTAAACCTACCCAAAAAAGTAAGTTTTTACTATTAAGTGAGTTTTTTATCATTTCATCAATTACATAACCAATAACTTTCGGAGGTAGTAGCTCTAAAATTGCAACGATTACTAAAAGAGATATTCCCCATACATAGCTTCTTTTTTCTTGTTTGAAAAACCAAAACAAATCTTTAAAAACTGACATTCCTTCACCCCCGCAATGCTGATTAACTAATTTTAAAATATTTAGAAAACTCAAAACAATGTTCATTATAACATAAAGTTTAAATGTTTTTTAATAATTTGCTCATTTAAAAAGGTTGTTAATTTTCGGTAAAATATAACATTACATTAAATGGATTCACTCTTAAATTATAACTACTTAACCTGCATGAGAAAAAATTTTATCTCATACTCAAATTTTAATAAAATAAAAAAAGGGTCTCCTTTTTGGAGTCCCTTTTTTAGAACCAGTTTAACCAACGAAATACAAAGATTTTCAATAATGGTGGCAATAGTCCAACCAATATTATTTGAAAAATATTTTGTGGAGTTGACACCGCAATGTGAAACTTACATACTTTTTCTCCGCATGGTTTAATAACCATCTCGCCACCACATTCAATCTTTTTTATCTCATTTTTCATTTTAATACCCCCCAAGTTTATTTTCACCAAATCCCCAATTATGTAATAAATTTTTCAGAGATTTAAAGATTTAGGTCCTTAAAACTCTGGCATTACCCTTAAAATCTAATTTCATAGGATTATGTATTTTTATGTTACTTTTCGTAGTCAAGGTTTCTACGATATGTTTTGGTTATTCGTTATTGGTTATTGATCTTGGCACTTGGGGTTTAAACTATTAATTTTAAAGGATATTTGGAATATTCTGGTTCACTAGGTAGATTATAGTATATTTTTATAAAATCTACAATAATACTGCAGTAAAATTTAGGTAATGTTTGAGCATCATATTATAATATATAACTGGTCTTCCTTCTTCTTGCTTCAAATTTATTTTAAGCTTACAATTCTTTTTTTCTACAAAATGAAAAAAATCAGTTTAAAAATATTACCAGTATGTTTCTTATAACTTAAAAACCACTCTCCTTTGGTATAGTATCCAATAGAAAGTGGTTTCAATTTTGCCAATTAGTGTAAAAAATAGATGATTTCACATTCGTTGTCAACGAACTACTACCTACTAACCCTTCAATTTAGATGAAGTGGGGGCTTGTGTCTGCCGAGATT
The DNA here is from genome assembly GCF_001420605.1 of Bacillus sp. FJAT-25509. GTDB lineage: Bacteria > Bacillota > Bacilli > Bacillales > Bacillaceae_G > Gottfriedia. The sequence goes on along the minus strand of NZ_LJIZ01000038.1, from coordinate 126,432 downwards.
CGCCATTGCTTCTACCCTAGCAGATAGCGAATACACTTATTCCTACGCAGTAGTCCAAACGTCATACGAATCTTTTAACATTAGAAACCTAATTATTTCAGGTGGGACAGTCTCACTCTTGACCATCCTGATGTTTATGATCGCTATGAGTCTCATAAACTTACCATTTCCGAGAAAATTGATACGAATAAGCAAAACCTGATCTTTGTTTATTATCACCCTTACCGGGTCATCCCTAGCACAGGTGGACTATCACGAACAGTAAATCAAATCTATTGCCAAACCTCAATCATTGCATCGGCGTTCGCTTTTAAATTATTGTACGCTTTTGCAGAAACCTTTTTCGAAGCATTTTCATTATCTAGAAAACCTTTAAAATCTTTAATATGTTTGACAACCTTATCCGCAGAGCCTTTCTTTTCAAATTGTTCTACTGAATTCAAATGTGCCTTCAATGCTTGCGCAGATCCTGCTTTGAAAGCTCCCGCATTTTCAAAGCTATCGATCATAGAACTTACACTTGTTGCATTTAGATTGTTCAGCACAAGATTGTTATCGGTAGCGCTTTTATTTGAGTCTGTTTCTGAAGTTGCCGTAAAGTTAATATTGGCCGGAGCTGTCATACCTTTAGGGATTTTCACATAAACAGGTACATCAACTGTTTTACCCGGTTCAACTGCTACAACTTTGTTTTCAAGTTGAACTGTCCAATTATCACCTGCAGAAGCGTTAACACGAATAAGATCCTTTGCTTCACCAGTATTAGTAACATTAAAATGATAAACTGCCACTTTGCCCGCTACAGCCGGTTGTATAGTGCCAGCGCTTACATTTACCCCGCGTTTATAGGCACCTGAGCCCTCCGTGTTACGTACGGCAACCTGGTAATGTAGTACACCGTCATTGCCTTTGTACTTCCCTAAAATATAGAATTGTAGTTTATTGTATGGATCGATGTACTCACTGACAACATCGTCTTGGCTAATAGAACCATCGAATTTACCGCCAACCAAACTTGCCCCATTACCTGCATGGAATAAAGAATCCAGGGCTTGACGTGGGTCACCTTTTGTAACCGATACTGTTGTACCGTCAGGCTTTGTAAAGTCCTTCAGTCTGATATCTTCTGGATGTGAATCAACTGGCCAAATGAACGGTGCAGTTTCTGCATTTTTCGTTTTTGAAATCAATACACCTGAATCGGCCGCAAAGGAATCCGCACCAACTCGGTCTACAACTTCTAGAGTGTAGTTATTGTACTTAGCGTTGTTTACGTTACCGATCATATCGTTACGCCAGTCACCGCTTAGGTAATTGCTTGGTGTTAAATCGCTCATACTGATGTTGATTCCGTGAAGTCCAGTTCGACCAAATTTACTGCCAATTGGTACTTCGCGTGCGATAATATCCGCAAACACAGGTCCAGATTCTTTTAATTCATCACGGTTGAGCTGCAGGACTTCATCATTGGATAGGAATCCCTGTTTCATTTTATTTCGAAGCGTATGTGGTGCTGGTAACGAAGATCCAAGGGTTGCCGGAATCATCCAGCGTGTATGCGTTCCACCTGGACCATTAAATGACCCACGACTCATCGTTTCCCAATAACCCGAGTAGGTTCGAGGGTCTAGAGCTGCATTATTATAGTTATCGCCCAGTCCCTTAAGGTGACCAAATTCATGAGCAAATGTTGACATGCCATCACTTTCACCTTGAATCGAAACACGAATCGATTTGCCATTTAATGTTGCACTCGATGCAGCAGACCAAATAGATTTTGCTGCAAACCATGAAGTCCAAGGTACATAACGAGTTTTTGCCCAGTTTAGCATATTCTCAAATCCAGTTAAATTCTTCGGTGGCCCAAATTCAGCAGGCACCGAGTTCTGATTCATAAACTTCATTTCTCCCAGTTCTTGCCAAACGGTTGATTCATCATAGCCAGCATGTACAATGAACGCAAAGTCATAGTTTTTTCCTGATGCGACTATGTCTGATGTTGCTGCATTTATACCATCCTGGAAGAGATTCCCTGTTTTATAATTACCTGGCAGTGAACCAGGATTAAAACTGTCAAGACCATATTGAAATTCGTATTTATCCAAGCGATAAGGACCGTAAGAATCAAGGGTTACGCCCCATTTTCCATATGAGTTCTCTTTCCAAAAGCCATCGATTGTCTGATAATGATTTAGCTCACTTGGAACATTCAAGTAATTTGTCCAAAATTCCCCGAGTTTTTCGCGAGGAACGGCATTGACTTGAGGATTACCGATAGGATCTTTCCCCTTAGGCAAGGTCAAAATAAAATCCTGACCTGGAAAATCGACCAAGATCAAAGCTCCTTTAAGGTTTGATTCCGGTTGAATACTCTTATCAGTACTCCAATTTACACCAGGGACTGGTTTATAATCATTCCAGGTCATATCGTCTGGATTCACCCATGACTGAGGATCCACTGGTCCGGGCATTTTATCAAGCCCTGGCTCAGCAGCGAATGCGGATGTTGAATACATCGAAATCATTAAAGTGGTCGATAATGCAGCAATCTTATTTCTACGCTTCAAAATGATTCTCCTCTCATTTGTACACTATAATTTATGTAGCTTTCGTTTTTGAATTTGCCCTATCGATTATGTAAAGTTATCATTTCTTTTTTTTGCTTCTATATCGTCACCTCCTGAATCAAGCTAAAAGCCTACTTGTATCCCCCTTTCATGCAATTTACTAATTAATAGAATTCATTGCTAGTTTACGAGAATTTATAAAATGATAAAAAACTATAAAATATTTAATAATTTATTAACAATTCTAAGCTTTTAATAATGAGTATTTTGACAAATTTTGAAAATACCGCAAACTTTTTTATCGACTTTCTCTTTCATATAACTTGTTAAATAGTTAGAAATCGACGTATTAAACAATTTTATTTCGAAGTATTTGTCAACTGTTTATGGATTTTGACATGTTCTGTATAAAAATATTTGTTCTAAAAAAACATACGAATGTATTAATGATTAAAGAATTGCAAGATAAACAGAATTCTTCTAAATACAAAATTTAAGAAAAAGATATAAAAAAACACCAACTTTTCGCGAAAGTCGGTGTTTTTAAATTTTAATTTTTCCCTTTAACTTCTTTTGGTAATCACAAAAATTTTCTCTAAAAACATAAAAAACCACTTGCCCATTGGTTAATTCCAACAGAATAAGTGGTTTTAGATTGTATAATGATTCATGATTTAAATAATTACAAATTCTTGATGTAGGATTCACTTAAAAGAACTGCTTCCAGAAAGAATATGTTCAATATTTATTTCAAAACAAGCTATAAAGCCTTATATTTTAAAAGGATTTATTATTTTGTTTGGTTGTTCATAGCCTTCATCATTTGGTTAATTTTCTTTTGTGAAGGTTTTTGTCCCATTTGAGCCATCATTACTTTTAACATTTGTTCATTAATTGGTGGATTTTTCTTTAAGTAGTTCATTGTATATTGACGAGCTATGAAAAATCCAATCGCAACACCTGCAATTAATGCTAAGATGCCGACTAGAAAGTATACCCACATTTTATTGCTTCCTCCTTAAAATCATCTAGAAACAATTTTACTAAAACTAACCAGTTTATACAAGAGCAAACTGCAATTTAATCGTTTTAAATATACTTTTGATAGGCGATAGGTCTTAGCCAGCCAAATCGCTGATCCTTCACATCTATTGCAATGAATGTTGAACGAAATTTTCTTAATAGCTCAAAGAATATTGTTTCTGCCTCTAATGATCCTTCTGCATATAAAATAAGTTCGTGAGGATAAAGTTTTAGCTGAGCTTTTGCACCATCAACAAGTTCGAGAAGATACTCTCCAGTTTCCTCATAAAAGTAGATCTGTTGAGAATCAAATTTGCGAATAAATGTATGTAGCTCGAATAATGGTATTGGTTCTGTTATATATTCTAATTGTTTTTCGATTATTTTCCTTAGTTCAATCGATGAATAATAATACTCATATACTAGTTGATATATTTTATGCTCTTTTCCATAAAATTCTATAGACAGTGGTTCTCGAATTAAAAAAATTTTATATTCCCTCATATCTTGTCCACTCCCAACAACTATCTGTAAGGAAGATTATATAAAATTCCATTCAAAATATTTGTCATTTTTAAGGAGTGAAAATCAACTAGTTTTGTCGAAAAATCTTTAATAAAGCATTATATTGAAAAAAGGTTTAGGAAATAGGAAAAGAATTTAAAATTCTTTCCCTACTTTTCCCATCTTTACCTTTATTGTAATACTTTTTTTGCTGCTGAAACGACATGATCAACAGTAAATCCGAATTTTTCCATTAATAAGTTACCTGGAGCAGATGCACCAAATGTATCGATTGAAATTACTTCTCCATCGAATCCTACATATTTATGCCAGCCGAATGAAGAACCCATTTCTACTGCTACTCTTTTCGTAACTTCTTTTGGTAATACTGATTGTTTATATTCTGCAGATTGCTTTTCAAATAAGTCCATTGAAGGCATCGAAACAACCGATGCAGAAATTCCTTCTGCCGCTAATTTTTCTTGTGCTCCAACTGCTAATTGTACTTCACTACCTGCTGCAATTAATACAACATCGATTTTATCTTGTTTCGCAGGAGAAAGAACGTAAGCTCCTTTTGAAACTTTATTATAAATATCAGTAGTAGTACCCTCTAAAGTAGGTAAATCTTGACGAGACAATACTAACATTGTAGGAGCATCTTTAGCTTCTACTGCCACTTTCCATGCTGCAGAACTTTCATTTCCGTCTGCTGGACGAATTACATTAAGATTAGGCATTGATCTGAATGCTGCTAGTTGCTCAACTGGTTCATGAGTAGGTCCGTCTTCACCAACTGCGATACTATCATGTGTAAATACATAAGTAACAGGTAAATTCATTAAAGCAGCTAAGCGAATTGCTGGTTTTAAGTAATCAGAGAAAACAAAGAATGTTGCGCCAAACGCATGAACTCCACCATGTAGAGCCATACCATTTAATGCTGCACCCATTGCAAATTCACGTACACCGAACCAAATATTTCGTCCATCGTAGCTTTCTCTCGTAAAGTCACCTTTACCATTCATATACGTTTTATTAGATCCAGCTAAGTCTGCAGACCCACCAAAGAAACTAGGTAATACGTTTGCGATAGCGTTAATTGCTTCACCTGAAGATGAACGAGACGCAATTTTTTTACCTACTTCATATTTAGGTAATGCTGTTTCTAAATCTACAGTAATCTTACCTTCAATCGCATTCTTTAATTGAGCTGCTAATTCAGGATATTTTTCTTCGTATTTAGCAAAAGTAGCATTCCACTCAGCTTCTTTCTTTTCCCCAGCTTCAACAATTACTTTATTAAAATGTGCATACACTTCTTCTGGTACGTAGAATGCATTTTCATAACCCCAAGCATACGCTTGTTTCGTTAAAATCGTTTCTTCTTTTCCTAATGGCTCACCATGAGATTTTGATTTACCAGATTTATTCGGAGAACCGTAACCGATTGTTGTTTTCACTTCAATTAGAGTTGGTTTTGATAATTCTTCTTGTGCTTTTTGGATCGCTGCAGTAATTTCATCTAAGTTATTTCCATCTTCTACTCGAATAACTTGCCATCCATAAGCTTTAAAGCGGTCTTCTACGCTTTCAGAGAATGAGCGATTTAATTCTCCGTCTAATGAAATATCATTTGAATCATAAAGAACTACTAAGCGTCCTAATTGTAAATGTCCCGCTAATGAAGCTGCCTCTGCTGAAACACCTTCCATTAAATCTCCATCACCACAAATTGAGTATGTAAAGTGGTCAACTACATTTAAGTCTTCTTTATTATATGTACCTGCTAAATGACGCTCTGCTAAAGCCATCCCAACAGCCATCGCAATACCTTGTCCTAATGGACCTGTTGTAGCTTCAACACCATGTGTATGTCCATATTCAGGATGTCCTGGAGTGTTGCTACCCCATTGACGGAAGTTTTTAATATCTTCAATAGAAACTTCGTAGCCTGATAAATGTAACATGCTATATAGTAACATTGAACCATGGCCTGCTGATAACACAAATCGGTCTCTGTTAAACCATTTTGAATTTTTTGGGTTATGATTCATAAATTTTGCAAACAATGCATATGCCATCGGTGCAGCGCCCATTGGCATTCCTGGGTGACCAGAATTTGATTTCTCGATTGCATCAATTGATAATGTACGAATCGTATTAATTGCTAATTGTTCAATATTATTAGACATAAATTTCGCTCCTTTAGCTTATTCATAGATATTATCATATAATTTACCATGATTTATTACAATAACTAACACTTAGTTTTGACATTTTTAACAAATTCTTTCCAAGAAATAGAAAAAAGCAGAATATTCTTCTGCTTTTATTTGTTATTATTTACAAAATATGAAATTTTATATTGTTAAATCTTTTTTAATGTAAATTTTTTTTACGCATTGCTTTTTCATATTTTAACTTTGCAGGAGTAATATCATTCCCTTTTTCATCAACAATTTTAAGTGAAGTTAATTCATCCATCATTCGAGAACGGAAATCTGCTAAATATTCTTTTCTTAATTGATCTTGTTCAGCTTTCTCTTCAGGATTTAACCCTGCTTCTTTTGCTTTTTTTGATAATTCATTTATTCTATCTAAAGTTTTTTTAGTAACCATTAGTAACCTCTCCTTTATTTATATCTTATCTATTCATTGTTAGTTCCATCACTTTTATAATCAGACGAATAAATAGATGTCTTTCTTGACAAAAAGTCTGACGAAAAGCGGAGTAAAGAGCACTCCCTTAGCAGGCTATGCATCGAAGAAATCGATCGTTAGTTAGAGTCTGATATTCTATTCAATGTATCTCATCTTACAATAAATTGCATTAGCTTTCAATATTGGAGATTTCTTTCATATGTTCATTATACCTTCTATTGACAGTTGCTTTTGAAACGTTATATCCAAATCCTTTTAAGGTAGCTGCAATTTCTTCAAATGTTAGGTCGTTTTGACGTAATCTTACAATTTCGGAAATCGGTAATTCCAACTTATCTCTACCACCTGCGTTTACACTACCTTCTAAGTTTTTTTGAGGCTTATACCCGTTTTCAACCGCCTTTCTCATACCTCTTTTTATTTTCAGTTTAGCTACTTATAATATTAATTGTTAAAAAACAAACCCCCTAATTTTAGATAAACCTTTAATTTTCTAATGTTTTTTTATTGATTTTTATGGTAAACAATTTTTATTATAATTAAACTTCTGTATATTTTTAGGATCAATCTATTATTTAATTCTAATTTCTCATTTGATTTATTGAATAAAGACACTATTAAAAATATATTTACTTATTAATAAATAAAATAAGACCATTTTATTTTAAATAACAAATTCAAATATTAGAGTAAAGGTTGTAAAGAAGAATGTACATTTTTTATTAGTGGACAAAGCCTGCCTGCGAGGACAGCACTCCACTAAAACGATAGTTCGAGGACCTTAAACTTTAGGGATTTAATGGGTAGTAAATGACAATAACACAATGAACAAAACAATTAAGGGTATATTGCAAGGTTGTTTTCTTTAGAGAACTTCAAACAGATAATGGAACTATGTACAATCTTATAGAAGAATGAAAACTTGTACTTTAGAATATCTTACGTGCTAAACGTGATAATTCAGCAAATAATACTCATAGATTCAAATATGAGTATCGTCAAACGACACTAAACTTAGCTCGCCAAAATAACCCTCATATTCGTTAAAACTACACTCATATTGTTCGAGCGTTTTGTCGTCCTTACCTTCGACTTATATTAAGGTCATTAGCCGTATTAATCAAATTTTTTTGCGCTATACACCTTCGTTTTAATACGTTTTCCTTTAAGCGAATTATTAGTATTAGCAACGAAAAAGACCCCCACTTATCGTAATTTATCGTTGTAGAACCCTGCATGTAAAAACAAGTGCTAACGGATAAGCTATCGATAAGCAAAGCGCCTAAGACAACGGCATGATCCCCTGGACTTGAACCAGCTACCCCTACCCTGTCAAGGCCAAATTTTTTAGCAGTTATTAGCTATGGGTATCCGACTGTAAATGGCCAAACATTTTGCAAGCCAATATTCAGAAGCTAAAAAAGAAGGTAAAAGAACCAAAAAGGCTGATCTCTTTTTTAAACACTATTCCACTTATAGCTAATGCAGAAACATCTACTCCCCCCAACTTACCTTGCTTTGAATAACTGAATTAATAACTCGTCTAACTCTTGACTACATTGAATAGTTTTGGCATGAAGAAGCCCATATTGCCTATAAATATCATATAATTCATATCTCTTTAACTCTATCTTAGTTGTTACTTGTTTAAAAAAAATAGCCATTCTATAGCCCTCCATTTAAATAACTCTCCAATAAGATTTTTATCTTTCTGTGACGGACGAATTATTTGCCCCTTTGGCACCTGTTACAGAATAATCAGCACATATTGAACACTTTTGATTTTTCAATTAATCTTATTGATTAATTGAAAGTCGTGCCTCATAATATCACGTCGCTTGATTTTGTCAGCACTCAAATCCAAAGTACTATGTACATTGACTTTTCAATCTTTATTACTACAGAAATGAGATATAAAGAGCAAAAAAACCGGCACCGTCATATTGAAGCGTCACCGATTCTTGGTTATCATGTAATTTATCTAGGAACAATTTATAGTTTACACATAAGAAGTTATAACGTACCAGTTGTTTTACTTTTTATGTTTTTGATGCATTACCAATCAAACGAAGAACGTACTCTAGGTTTTTTTCAAGCTCATACCGTTTGACCATATTGTTCAGCTTTACATTAGTAAACAAGAACACTCTTTGTGTAACTCTATTGTCCAATGTATCCATTATTCTTTCGTACCATTTTCTAGCGCAATCTGTTATGATCGCTACATTACTCGTATAAAGCACCATCTTCTTTTTGTTTAGCTTTAACAGATAGTTTTGCAGAGTATGTTACGACTTGGTAATCATTATTTACAGAATCATCAAGCTTTTCACCAAATTAAATATCAATATATTCATTTGTTTCAAAATTCCATAATTCATTGTCTATCCCTGATTCTCTCTTTTTTGCCAACAGGTGCAGCGGAATTAACTGCTACAGAGGCAACTGACTTTCCTGTTACAGGGGCATTCAAGTAGCAAGTTACCATTTATTTATGAGTTAAATTCCATAGAATCCCCGATTCCCTTTTTCGATTAATTATTCAGAATAATTGTAATCAAAGCTCCTTTCTTAAAATTCCGAATTTTTAATGTAATATAAGTTGCTTCTGTTCGCGTTCTTGGCTGCTGCATCTTATATTAAAACTTTAAGATTTTATGAATTTTTTGTAAAATCATGAAATATTATGGTAACCATAACATTTTTTTATTGATTGTTAAATCGGTATTGGATAAGCTAACTTTTATCTTTTTTTATTTCACGAGGTTTGGCCCATATAAAGAAAACTCGCCGATTGGCGAAGACAGAGGAGTATTGCACTTATACTTAATTCCTAAAATTAGCAAATACGTCGAATTTCCTTCTCAGCAGCTAATTTATACTTTCTTAATCTGCGAAAAAAGCCAGGGCTTATTTCAATAAGCGCTTGGATGATTTGCATATCGTTTAACTAAGTAAGAAGTTAATAGTATTTCTTTTTGAATCGACTACACGCACGATTTTTTTGTTTTTCTATACCAATCACACAGACTATTTAGATTAATAGTATTTGATTGTCCAAGATTTAGAGATTCATTGTAATTGTTCAAAATTATATCATCAGAATCTCTCCTCTTGTCCCCTGTTCCACACCACCAAACTAATAAACAGTGTTATATCACTAAAAAATATCGTAAAGCTTTTTTACTCTAAAGTATGAATATTATTCCAAATTTTTTGGATTATCTTAATAAAAGATTGAATTGTTACTAAGTTTTCTTTTTCCTTCAACGTAATGATAGAGGTTTGTATTTTTACCTTGTTCTCAGTAACTAGGATTGGGACTAAATCACCATTGTTAATTTCTTTTTTTATACAGACACTAATTCCTACCCCCACTCCGATATTATTTAATACTGCCTTTTTGATCCCGTCTAAACTTCCATATTCGATTACGTTTTGTAGTGAGAGATTCTTTCGCCTCAAATATTTGCTAATAATCGATTCAATATATCCGTCATCATGATATTTAATGAAAGGGAACTTCATTAGTAGTTGGTCTTCCGGGTATCTAGTATATAAATCTTTAGAAACGATTAGAATTATATCGTCCTCTCCAATGACGATGTTTGTAATTTCATTTTTACTGAGTTCGCCCGAAATAATCCCAATATCGTATTTATTTGATTCAATCCCTTTTATAATTTCATCCCTTTTGCAGGAATACAACTTAATCTGTAGATTGGGATATAGCATCAAGTATTCAGAAATGATATAAGGAAAATAATTCGTACAAAGGTTTTCACTTGCGGCAATCGATACATTGCCATACGAATTTGGATGTTCGGTGAATGATGATTCAATCTTCTCTACAATGGAAAAAAGCTGATCCGTGTATGTTTTAAGGATTTCACCTTCTGGCGTCAAATAGGTCTTCTTACCTACCCGTATAAATAGCTCCTGTTTCAATTCATGTTCGAGCGTCTGAATTTGTGCAGTTACAGCAGGTTGAGTGAAATTTAACTGTCTCGCAGCCTTTGTAAAATTTAAGTACTCTGCTACGTATTTAAAAGTTTTCAGATGTCTTAATTCCATGTAGTTGTTCTCCTATGTATTTTGATAAATACGATATTCACCTTTAAAATTCAATAAAGTGTTTTTCTTTTCATAAAAAAGACCATTTCCAAAATGAAACTGATTTAAAACCAATAAGTTTTGAAGAGAGCCGCCCCCTCTTCGTATATTTTAAGTTCATTTAAGGTCATGACTTAAAATAAATATATGTTAATCATTTTATGTCGTCAAGTGTACGAATCGGAAAATTTGAAATAAATAAAGAAACTCGCCGATTGGCGAGACTTTTGGCGAAGTTAGAGGCGTAGTTGCATTTATATTTGTTTCCAAAAATTAGCAACTACATCAAGTTTTCTTCTCCGCTTCTAATGTATACTTTAATGTCAAAAATAAAACAGAATGATTTTGTGTCATCCTGTTACAATAAAACCTTAAATACCTTTCTTGGGCGTCCACGTGAATTAGGAGTTTCTTCAGCAACTTCTTTTGCAAACCCTTCATTCAAAAGTTGATCCAATATTCTGCGTGCACTTCTTGGTATGATTTGTAAATGCTGAGCAAGTTCATGTGCTGTAATTTCTGTTTTACCTATTTTTTTTAAAATCGAATCAACTTTACTTATAGTAGAAACACTTAATGAGGTTTGTTTACTGATCGTCTGGAATTTCTTTGATCCATAGGAGTAAGTAATTTTTTCAGGTCTTCCTAATGGACCATTAATTGTTTTGTTGTCAAAGAAGACCATCCAAGCTCCGTTTCCATAATTCTTTGCATTCAGTAGTGCTTTTCCAGCGTGTATTTCAGCCTCATATGCAGATTGTCCGATTCCTATGCCACATGTCACAACTCGTTGACTAAGCTGCTGAATTTCTTCTAAATCAGGAACAGAAGTAAAGTTTTGGGTTATATCAGAAAGTGCACCGCGTGTTGAGAAAATAACGTAACGTCCAGGGCCTACTGATTTTAGTGAGCCTTGAACTCTCTTAGTATAGATAAGTAACTTTTGTATAATTTGGATTTCCTTATTATAAATTTCATCAGAAGAATACATGTTATTAGATAAACCAGACAAAATATCAATTTCAAACATTTGAACTCCGATTTGTCTGGTTTTAAAATGTAACAGTTCATTTTTACGAAGTGCCGTATTCAATTCTGATTGAATTGCGTTTTTTGTTGGTTGAACACGAAATACTGGTACACCGATTTTTTGTAGCTCTTTAAACACGTACCATGAACAAGTAACAGCAGCTTTTGTCTTTTCTTTTTTCCACAGCTCATAATGGTGCTCAATAATAGGATCAGGGGACGTCTGATCTGTTATTAGAAAATTCTGAGTAAAAGTAATATCAATTTCCTCAAAAACTTGTTCTAACTCGGATCGTGTAAAAAAATCAAAGCTAAGTTCATTTATGTTCACTTTATGATAATATAACGTGTGGTATAACGTTTTGTATAAACTCGCTCCCGTATACTTAACAAAAAACATCGGCTTATTAATTTTCCCCCACTCTTTTGCAAATGAATATGGTAAATAACCCGAAAAAAGCCACATATCGATATCATGTTGATGAGACTCCAAAATATCTATGATATCCTCATGGAGATAATGTAAAAATGTAAAAGTAGTAAACTCCGAATATTGCTTGGCAACGGAATCCATCAATTGTAAATTATCTTCAACGCCTATTATTCCTAATCGAATTGTCATATTCACCCTACTTTTGTTGTTGCCTTAAGATACACAACCTAATTTTATTTTAGTAAACCTTTTTATATAAATATTTTTCTATATGATTCATTTACTATAACCTAACTTTTTTACATTTTGTTTCGATTTATATGCTCCTATATTTCTAGCATATAATATTTACTTAATTACATAATTATTTTATAACATAAATATTAAAATAAGCTCAAATTATACTTTGATTAAATGTAAATTATTCTTTATAAGGATTTCTTCTGCAAAAACAATGTGATGCAGACATAGAACTTTAATGCTCATTCAATAATTCGCAGACTTTTATTTTCCAAATCATATGATCATTTCCTTTTTCCCAATAATCATTTAATAAGTAATCAGGTTCTCCAAATTTCTTTTTCCAAATTTTTTGGGCGCTAATATATCCACTATCTAAACAAGATTCTTCAATACCTCTATCCTGTAAAGTAATATACATTTTTTTTAATAATAAATTCCCAATTCCCATCTTCTGATAATCAGGATGAACAAATACAGTTCCTATCTCAGTTAGACCTTTTAAAGCATTATTTGTGTAATTACAAATAAAATCGCTCGCAGGTCCGTATTCAATTGACCCAATTATCTTTTCGTTATTTAATGCAATCAAAAAATATCTCTTCTCACCATTGCTTTCAAAATCAGTAATTAAGTATTTTTCTTTTATCTCGATTTGATTTTTAATTCCCTCCAACTTATCCCCTATACCTTCTTTATTAAACGTATCAGTAATCACTATTCTAAAAAATTGATTTAACTCCTGAATGTCCTCAATTTTTGGCCTTCTTATCTTAATATTTATCATCTAAAAACCACCCCTTACTACTCTACATTTCAAGAACAAACTAAGTAGTTTCCCATAATCTATACTGCTATTTGTTGAATTATTATTTATTCATGCCTATTCTATAAAAAAAATTATTTTCTGTCCCATTAGGGTTGTCCATAAAAATTATAGAGGTACTATAAAATAAAAACCCTCTTATTATTTAAAAGAGGGTTTTTGTTTTAACTCGGCTAGAAGCCAACCAGTGACCTCTCCCCTGCCAAATTCAGAGTACGAGTATTATACAGTAATTATGAATATATTAGTTCAATTAAGTCCAGTAAATCAAGCGGTCTCTGCAATTTTATTCTTTGCAACTCTTTTAATTCTAGTAGTTCTATTATGTCTGTGCAATCGAAAAGTAACGCTTTTTGATGTGGTAGGATGAATTGCACAAATTTGAAATTGAAGAAGAAATTACTCCGATTAATCGAAGAGTTAGAAGATCTTAAATCTGAGGATGGTGTCATTGAGGCTATTGAAATTCCTGGTGAGAGATTTATAGTTGGAGTCCAATGGCGCCCTGAGATGATGCAGAGAAACAAAGTAAATCACTCTGTCATTTTTGAGAGTTTTATTAAGGAGCGCTCTCTTAGGAATTAAAATCAGGAGCTGATAGTCAATCAGCTCCTAATTATTTTTTCTCAGGATTGTCGAGTAATTATTTAATTCTGTTAAGATTATTTTCTTATATTAATCTTCAACTACCGTGAAAATAAACTGCTGTAACTCTAGGAAAAAGGCAATACAATAAGACTCAGCTTATTCATCAAAAAAAGAGGTGCGACTGATCAATGTTGTTTATGGACTCGAGTTATTAAGGTCTTCAATGACCTAAATGCTCCAACATCCTGTAGGAAGTGAAAGATAAAGTAATAGCATCCAAATTGTGTCATACGAACGAAATAAATTAAATTTTCGCCTTTATATTTCCCCTCAAAAAGGAGATGATTAATAGTAAGATTGGAAATATACTAAATAAATAAAAAGCAGCATTTGCGAGAGTTCCCCCATTTTAATCGCCTAATTGATATTCCTAGGAACACTTGCAATGATGTAAGTGATAGGAATCATACCAAAAACAAAAGGTCGAATACATCTTTTTTTAAAAATTTGAGCCATTCCTAGTGCGGCTACATAAATAGCAATTGTATAAGTTGTAAATAATTGCATAATCCAAATTACAATGAATAAGGAGTCGAATCTTTCAAATAAAAGACCTGGAATTTCATAACTTCGAAAATATGTGAATAGTGGCCATGTTTGTAACACAACACCGTCTACTGATAATGCTCCAACTACTATTATTATAGTAATTGTATAGAAAAAAATAATCATCCCAAGTCCAAGAATAACGACTTTTGATGCTTGCTTTTTTTCTTTCATATACATAAATATAAAGAGAATAATTACAAATCCAGAGAATCTGTAAGAAGAAGTCATTATTCCTTTAAGGATTGGCTTCACACCCATCCCTAATACGGGACGTAAATTATCAATTTCGAATATCCCGATCCCTAAAAATAAAACTATTAGTAAGCAGATAGCCGTAATAGGAAATAAAATCTCTAACATCCGGCCCAACGAATTGATTCCTCCAAGTACTAAGTATAGACCGATCCAAATAAATGGTATCATAATAGCCCACATTGGAGTTCCTTTAAGAAAATATATTCCGATCGTGTCCGCCATGGATCGAACTTCAAATGCTGAGAGCGCTATGTAATTGACAATTACATTTAAGCTTAGAAATAAGCCTATCCATTTTCCAACAATTTTTTGATTAAATTGAAAAAACGTTTCATTTGGGTATCTTTGGCATAGTTTAACATGTAAGAGTACGATAAGAATAATTAATACGCCACCTAAAATAACTGATATCCATGAATCTGGAGTTTTTACTTTTTCTGTTACTGTTTTAGGTAGTACAAAATTCCAGCTCCTAAAATAAAGTTTGTAAAAAACATTATTGCTTGAAAATTGCTAATTCGATCAGTTGAACTATTAATATTCATTCAAAAAGATCCTTTCGAAATGCAATAACTTTTAACTCCCACTAAATGGATACAAATCAAATAGGAAGAATAAAAAAGCCCGATACGTGTTATTTTTACCAACATTTAACAATCACATTACAAAGCAAAACTTATAAATGGGAATAGGTAGATAATTAACATAGTTTATTTTTCCCTATTAATATGTTAATATTCACCAACGTTTTTTATTGCTGAGAAAAGTATTTATGTAGACTAGATTTCAATACTAATCTCGTCCGCATTCAATACTTCAATATCAACCGGCTCTTCTTTTATCCTATTCAAACGGATACTTATCGATATAATTCCGTATATATAAGAAGTTTATAAACGACCTAAGCTTATTTATGCAGTTTCTATCGTTCGTTGGTGATAATCCCATCTTCTTATAATTCCGGTAAAAAGTCGTTATTATAGTGCTTAACGTG
Source organism: Bacillus sp. FJAT-25509 (assembly GCF_001420605.1). Lineage (GTDB taxonomy): Bacteria > Bacillota > Bacilli > Bacillales > Bacillaceae_G > Gottfriedia. The sequence goes on along the minus strand of NZ_LJIZ01000038.1, from coordinate 110,587 downwards.
TTGATGCAATAAATAATCCGAATAGTTTCGGATATGTGCTTCGTCAAAATTAAACCAAGTTCGCCGAAATGACGCTCATTTTCGTTAAAACTATATTCATACTGTTCCAGCGTCTTGACCGCCTTACCTTCTACTTTCATTCGGACATAAATTCCTCTCATAATTGATATTAGCCGTTATTGTTACCTTTTTTACGTTATTACTTTCGCTTTAATACGTTTACTTTAAGCAAATTACTAGTGTTCACAACGAAAAACGCTTCCCTTATCGTAATTTATCGGTTTAGAACCCTGCATATTAAAAAGGGTGCTAACGGATAAGCTAACGATAAGCAAAGCGCATTAGGTCAACGGTATGATCCCAACTGGAAGCCAAAGTAATCATTTTTCAGCCGTAAAAAATAAAATCAGCAAGAAATTGAACGTCCTTGGTTCTTAGTTCTAAATTGTAGTCATTGATCTAAACCCATCACTTATCGACAAAGAAATTGATATTTCGTTGTTGAGTAGTATAGGTCTTCTCGTTCTAAAATGATAGATGGAAATTCAGGGTGATTGATCGCATCTGGATACCCTTGTGTCTCAAGGCAAACCCCTAAGTATTTTCTCGCTGGGACATCTGATATGGAAAATGGGCCTTCTAATTGATTTCCTGAGTAGAGAACGACACAGGGTTGATCAGTTGTAACACGTAAAGTCCGCCCACTTTCCTCTTCCCATAACATTATAATATTCTCACAATTGTTAGCGCAAACAATCGGATGGTCATAACCGTGACCAACAAGGACATTTTGGGGATGAGACGATTGGATTCCGTTTTTTAATTTTCGACCTTGCTTAAAATCAAAGGGAGTGTTCTTAACATCAAGTAATCTTCCAGTAGGTGTTAAATCAGGACTTAACTCTAAAAAGTAATCAGTTTCTAATTGAAGCATATGCTCCAAACAATCCCTTTTTAAATTACCACTTAAGTTAAAGTAAGAATGATTCGTTAAATTAACCAATGTCTTTTTATCCGTTTTTCCCTCATACTTAATTTTCAGTTCATTGTCGTTTGTTAAAAGATACGATACGGTTAGATCTAAATTTCCTGGATATCCTTCTTCACCATCATGACTAAGATTGAAAAATTTCAGACCAATTGCATTTTCTTCTTCAATTTTTTCTGTTTTCCAAATGACAGAGCTAAGCCCTACTTTTCCACCATGTAAATGGTTACGATCGTCATTAGCTACTAGACTATATTTCTTACCATCCAAGTCAAACGATGCACCTTTAATCCTTCCAGCCACTCTTCCTACTATCGCTCCAAAGTAAGGTGACCATTTTAGATAGTCATTAAAATTATCAAAACCAAGGACAACATTTTCAACAATTCCATCATGATCAGGAACCATAATTTTCGAAATGACACAACCATAATTTAGGCAAGAAACCGACATTCCTGAATTATTATAAAGAGTATACTCTTTGACGGATTCACCCTCGTAATTGCCAAACAACCTTTCAATCATTTGCATCGGATTATCTCGACTTTTGGAGAACATAATGATTGGATAAAACGATGAAATCCATCAATTCCCACTTCATCTCGTTTAAAAACACCTGAATCCTCTAATGCTTTCAAAAACTTCTTCCCTACTTCTTCTCTTAAAATCGATTCAATATTTGTTTCATTGGCAACAGAATAATACTGATTCTTTAACTCATTAGCCCAGTGGAAATGATATTTTGCAACGACACTTGCTTTATTAAGAATGAATTTCCCTACTTCTTCAAGTTCATCCTTTAGTCGTGCAGGTAACACTGCTAACCCCATGACTTCAATAAGACCTATGTTCTCCTTCTTGATGTGATGAACATCTTCATGTGGATGAAAAATCCCATGTGGATACTTAGAGTTCGTTCGATTATTACGAAGAACTAAATCTAATTCAAATAAGCTTCCATTTTTACGAGCTATTGGGGTAATCGTATTATGATACGCCGCGCCTGTTTTCGATATGATTCCTAATTCTTCATCATTGTAGCTTTTCCAAACTGTTAAAATTCTTTCTGCTGCTTCAACTAGTGTGCTCGATTGTTCCGATTGTAACCGAATCACAGACATTGGCCATTTCAAAACTGAACATTGAACATCTCGAAACTCTTGCAATTCAAAAGTCAAATCAGCAGCCGCACGTGCCATAGCAAATTCATAACGACCACCTTGATAATGATCATGAGATAAAATTGAGCCACCTACAATGGGTAAATCGGCATTGGATCCAACAAAATAATGTGGAAATTTCTCAACAAAGTTTAACAATCGTTCAAATGTCTTGCGGTTAATGGTCATATTTGTATGTGTTTTGGATAAAACAATACAATGCTCGTTATAGTACAAATAAGGTGAATACTGTAAATACCAAGTTTCTTCTAATAAATTAACTCGAATCATACGATGGTTGGAACGAGCTGGATGACCGATTCTTCCTACATAACCTTCATTTTCAATGCAAAGCAAGCATTTCGGATAGTCGCTTTTTTGAGCTGTCCTTTCTAATTCAATGCTTTTTGTATCTTTTTCTGGTTTAGACAAATTAATGGTAATATCTAATTCACCATATTTTGTCGACACCTTATACTCAATATTCTTCTTGATTTGCCTCATCTGAATATAATTACTATTTTTACCTAATTGATAAAAATAGTTTGTGGCTGATAGAGGATCCTGTTTATATTTTTCATAAAAAAACTGATTCACAATTGATGGCTGTGGAATAAAGCAGTTCATTATTTTACTAGAGAACATCTCTCTTTCATCAAATTGGTTCTCAATGATCCCTTTTTCACATGCATAATTAACGATTAAATCAAGTAAGTCTGGAATCATAACTTGACTCTCCCCAGTTGATTCCTTATATTCGGCTAATTGTAAAAGGAAAAGAATTTGATTGCGTGCATATATTTCATCATCCGACTCAATTAATTGAGCGGCAATTGCTTGATTGATTAATTGTTGTACGTATTGAAAGATCATCTTTTCACCTCTATTTCTGATAACCGCTAGGGTGATGTTGGTGCCAGTTCCAAGCATCACTAATGATTTGGTCAATTGAAGATTTTGATGGTTTCCAGCCGAGTATACGTTTTACTTTTTCAGATGAAGCAATGAGAGTACTTGGGTCACCAGAACGTCGCTCCCCCTTTTTAACCTGAATATCGATGCCCGTCACCTGTATTGCAGACTCAATAATTTCTTGAACAGAAAAACCTTGACTACTACCAAGATTAAAAACGTTACTCTTCCCACCATTTTGCAGATAACGAAGCGCTAAAATATGAGCTTCAATTAAGTCCTCTACATGAATATAATCCCTCACACAAGTACCATCTTTTGTATCATAATCGTCACCAAAAATCGTAACAGCTTCTCTCTTTCCTAATGCAGCTTCTAAAACAACAGGGATTAGGTGTGTTTCTGGGTGATGATCTTCACCTATTTGACCGTCACTTCTAGCTCCTGCAACGTTAAAATAGCGAAGGGATACATAATTCAAATCAAAGGCTTTTTCGCTCCAATCCATCATTCTTTCCATCATTAATTTCGTTTCGCCATATGTGTTTGTTGGCAATTCACAAGCCTCTTCCGAAATAGGTACAATTTTTTGTTCCCCATAAACAGCCGCTGTCGAAGAAAAAACAATGTGTTTGACTCTAAATTCTTTCATCATTTCAAGAACAATCTGTGTACCGTATACATTATTATCAAAGTACTTTAATGGCTCACTCATGGACTCACCTACAAGAGAATTAGCCGCAAAATGCAGGATTGCCTCGATGTTTTCTTTTTCAAAAACAGATTTCATAAATTGGCGATCGCGGATATCTCCTTTATAAAAATGAGCTTTTGGATGGATTGCATCTATGTGACCTGTTTGTAATTGATCTATCACAACCACTTCAAAATCCTGATCGATTAACTGATAAACAGCATGCGATCCAATATAACCTGCTCCACCTAGCACTAGAATACTCATTTATATCGCCTCCGTCATTTCAATTTCTTTCGCACCATCCCCGATGCTTGCTACATAAAAATCAGCATCATAGCCGATAACTTCTCGATAAACTGCACCTACATTTGCTATAAAGCAAACTATCTCGTCATTCGCCACAATTGCAATCGCACAGCCCCCGAAACCTGCTCCTGTCATCCGTGCTCCAATGACTCCAGGCTGTTTCCATGCCGCTTCTACTAAGCTATCAAGCTCTTTCCCCGTCACTTCATAATCATCTCGTAATGATCGGTGTGAGTCGTTCATTAATTGGCCAAACGCCTCTAAATTCACTGCTTTTAATTCTCTAAGTGCTTTTAATGTTCTTCTATTTTCATAGACCGCATGCTTGGCACGCTTTCGAACGACTTCATTTGAAATAAAATGTTGATTTTCATCGAACTCTTTTTCAGAAAGCTGCCCAAGAGCTTCAATCGGAAGCTTTTGCTGAAGTTGCCCAAGAGCTTCTTCACATTCTCTTCTACGCTCATTGTATTTCGAATCCGCTAACTCTCTGCGCTTATTCGTATTCATAATTAAAATTTTATATCCTTCAAGCTGGATTGGCGCGTACTCATAACTTAGCGTCTGGCAATCTAGTAATATCCCTGCATGTTTAACACCCAAACCGATCGCAAATTGGTCCATGATGCCGCTTTTCACCCCAATAAACTCATTTTCAACCCTCTTTCCAAGCTTGATAAGATCTAATCGTGGAATATTAGTATTATAAAGGCCATTCAGCATTACACCTGTTAACATTTCAAGCGATGCAGAAGAAGAAAGCCCTGCACCATTTGGAATGTTCCCGTAAATAAGCAACTCAAATCCTGAAGTAATTTTGTATCCTGATTCTTGTATATATCGGAGCATACCTTTTGGATAATTTGCCCAATTATGTTGCGGATCATAATCTAATGAGGTCAAGTCAAACTCGATGATCCCTCTGTCTGGAAAATTAATAGAATACATACGAATAATCTTGTCCTTACGCTTTTTAACAAGAGCATAGGTTCCATAAGTAATCGCACATGGAAAAACATGGCCACCATTATAATCCGTATGTTCTCCGATTAAATTAATCCTCCCAGGTGCAAAAAACGCTTTTTGTGGTAACGAATAATATAATTCCTTAAATTTAGAGATTAATGTTTCCATATTCATACTGTTCAAATCGGGAATCGTAAGCATTCTCTTTATTCCTTCCTTCAATTTTTTCCATAATACAAAGCCCCTTTAATAGTTTATTTACATTTTATTAAAGGGGCTTTTAGCTATATTCAAAATATTTCTATTAAACTATTTCTTCTTCGCATGCTTACGCATATCAAATGCAACAGCAACAATAATAATTACACCTTTTACAATGAATTGAATGTATGGGCTTATTCCAAGGAAAGCTAGACCATAGTTAATGATTTGGAAAATTAAAACACCAGTAATAACACCAGGTACCGTACCAATACCACCAGATAATGACACCCCTCCGACAACGCATGCTGCAATGGCATCAAGCTCATACATATTACCTGTATTATTCGTAGCACTACCTACGCGCCCAGCTTCAAGTGTTCCAGAGAAACCATAAAGAAGTCCGGCGATTGTATAGATTATGATGATATTTTTTGCAACATTTACGCCAGAAACTTTAGCTGCCTCAGGGTTTCCTCCGATTGCATACATATTTTTACCTAATTGAGTTTTATTCCAAAGAACCCAAATAATAATAGAAAAGATAATAGCATAAAAAATAAGAAATGGAATTTCATAGTCTCCTATTGGAATTCCCCGTTGAGCAAACTTTGTAAAACTTTCGCTTAGTCCTCCAATTGGCTGTGCACCGTATGGAGGGCGATCAAAGTAGATCGAAGTTATTCCATACACACCTATCATCATCCCTAAAGTTGCAATGAATGGTGGTACATGAAATTTTGAAACTATGACACCGTTTAAAGCACCAAATAGACCCGTGATTACCATGGCTATGATAATTGGAACAAACAAAGGTAATTCTGGCAAGCTTGGATACATTTTATAAGCATAATCACCGGCTTGTAATAAAGATGCCGACACTACAGCCGCAAGACCGACCATTCGTCCAGCAGAAAGGTCCGTTCCAGCCGTAATTAGAATCCCAGCTATTCCAAGCGCAATTATTATACGTGAAGATGATTGACTTAAAATATTAATTAAGTTTGTAACCGATAGAAAATCAGGAGACGCAATTATAATTCCTATCACAAGAAGTATTAAAAAAACATAGATTACATTTTCGAATAGCCATTTGGTAATTTTGGAATTTTTCATGGCCTGTGTATTCATTTACATTTCCTCCTAATACAAAGCTGCTAAACGCATAATTTCTTCTTGAGATGTAGTAGCCGTATCAACGATTCCAGCTACTTTCCCATTACTCATTACTAATATTCGGTCTGTGACGCCCAACAGCTCTGGCATTTCAGAAGAAATCATGATGATGCCTTTACCACCCGCTGCTAGTTGATTAATAAGTTGGTAGATTTCAAATTTTGCTCCTACGTCAATTCCTCTGGTAGGTTCGTCTAGTAATAAAACTTCTGGATTAGTGAGCAACCACCGTCCAATGATTACCTTCTGTTGGTTGCCACCGGATAGACTGCCAATGGACGTCTTTTGAGATGGAGTCTTTACCTTCATTGAATCAATTACCCATTTAGTATCATCGTGTACTTTCCGATCAGAAAGGAATATCCCTTTTTTATACTGAGCTATGTTAGCTATGATTGTGTTAAAGCTTATGCTAAGATCAGGGTAAATTCCTGTCATTCTTCTTTCTTCCGTCACGAGTGCAAAACCATTTTTGATGGCTTGCTGAGGTGAACGGTTAAGAACTTTCTTACCATGAATTTCAATCTCACCTGATCTTATTGCTCTCATACCGAATAATGACTCCATTACTTCTGTCCGTTTTGAGCCAACTAGACCTGCAATACCTAAAATCTCACCTTTTCTTAGCTCAAAATTGATTTTAGAAAAGGAGGATTCGTCTTCAGCAGTTAAGTCTTTGACTTTTAATATAACCTCACCAGGCTGATTAACCTTTGAAGGGAAGCGTTGTGAAAGATCCCTGCCAACCATAAGCTTGATAATCTCCTCTGTCGTTAAATCTTTTGCACTTTTGGTAGCAATGTATTGACCGTCACGCATGATGGTTACTTCATCTGAAATCTTCAGAATTTCTTCCATTTTGTGTGAAATATAAATAATAGCGACGTTTTCACTTTGTAGTTTTCTAATGATTTTAAATAGATGGTCTACCTCTTTTTCGGTTAGAGATGAAGTAGGTTCATCCATTACAATAATTTTCGAGTGATAAGAAACCGCTTTTGCAATCTCCACCATTTGCATTTCAGAAACAGATAAAGTGCTCACTCTACTTCGTGGATCGATAGAGATATCTAGACTTTTAAAAATAGCAACGGTATCTTCATACATTTTCTTTTCATCTATAAAAATGCCTTTTTTCGGATAACGCCCTAACCATAAATTATCCATGACATTTTGCTCACGTACTTGATTCAATTCCTGATGAACCATAGAAACTCCGTTTTCTAGTGCTTGTTTGGAATTGGCAAATCCGACTTCCTTGCCATCCAAAAAAATCTTGCCCTCATCCATTGAATAAATGCCAAATAAACATTTCATCAAAGTTGATTTTCCTGCACCATTTTCTCCCATTAAGGCATGTACTGTCCCAGCTTTCACTTTAAGTGAAACATTTTGAAGAGCAATTACACCTGGAAATCTCTTCGTTAAATGACTCATTTCAAGTATATTTTTCGTTTTGGCTTCTAACATGAGCGAGCCTCCTTTTTAACCTTTGAAAAAATATGAATGGTACTTAAAAAGTGCTTCTCATATTTTTTATTGAATCCAACAGCTATATTCTACTTATTTATAAGCATCCTTACCGACTTTAATATTATCGTTTGTTACTTCAATGTATGGAACACGAACTGCTTTAGAGTCATCTAATGTCCAGTCTGTTCCTTCAAGTACGTCTTTGCCGTTTGCAGCATTTGTAGCAAGTTCAATAGTCGCTTTCCCTTGGTTAGTAGCGTCATTTAATACCGTTCCAACCATTTTTCCTTGTTCAATCATGTCAAGAGCTTCTGGAATTGCATCAACACCTACAACGGGCATAAACTTGTTTCCAGAAAAATATCCTGCTTTTTCAAGTGAAGCAATAGCACCTAAGGCCATACCATCATTATTAGCAATTACAAATTCAATTTTGTCATTGAATTTAGCGATCCAAGCATCCATCTTTTCTGTTGCTTTGGTTGCATCCCACATAGCTGTATCCATTGCTAATTCTTCTACACCGATCCCTTTTTCTTTAATTGTATCAATTGCAAATTTTGTACGAGATTCTGCATCTGGGTGACCTGGTTCCCCTTTTAGTAATACATATTGAATTTTTCCATCACCGTTTTTGTCATACTTTTTAAGGTTTGCTTTCCATGCTTTCACAATCATCTCACCTTGAATCACACCTGCTTCAGAAGATGTTGTTCCAACATAATAAGCCTTGTCATAACCTTTTAAAACAGATGAATCTGGTTCTTTATTAAAGAAGATAACAGGAATATTCTTTACCTTTGCTTTGTCAATAATTGTCTGTGCTGCCTTTGGATCTACTAAGTTAATAGCCAATGATTTAGCACCTTTTGCAATTACCGTATCTACTTGTTCAATTTGTTTTGCTTGGTCATTTTGGGAATCATTCAACATCAGATTAATTTTCCCTTCAGAGGCCCCTTCCATTGCACGACGAACATACGACATAAAATTATCATCAAATTTGTAAATTGTTGCTCCAACAGCTGGAAGCTTCTCGCCACCCTTATTTTTGCCAGAATCCGAACCACTAGTAGTGATACTGCAGCCAGTAGTTAATAGAATGCTAGAAGCAACTGTTAAAGATAAAATCAATCCTTTATTCTTTTTAATCATTTGATCATTCTCCTCTTCTATTTAGTAAAGTCAATGATAAGTTAATACTTTCCTTGCACTTTGAAAACCCTTACAAATATGTTAGCATGATGTAATTTTGTTCATAAGGTATAACCAATAGCATTAAATTGTGATATTCTAGATTATTTTGTAAATATAAACATTAATAGAAAAGATGAACCTTTTACAGAATATAAAAAGACCAATCCGCTAAATCGAATTGGCCATTATTAGATTCTATCAATCTATTTACTTATTAAACAAACGCATTCTTTATTAACTTACAATTGCTTTACGGAACTCAGAAGGGGATAAACCTGTATGCTTCTTAAATACCCGACTAAAATAATTTGGATCTTTATATCCGACTGAATAACAAATTTCCTTTAAGCTTTTTCCACCGTCTAGCATTTCTGTTTTTGCCTGCTTCATTCTTACTTTTGTTAAGTAATCAATAAACGTCATACCAAATCGATCTTTAAACAATTTGCTGAAATAAAACGGGCTTAACTCTACATAATCAGCAACTAACTCCAAATTTATGGCTTCAGCATAGTTTAATTCAATGTATTCCTTCGCCTTTTGAAGCATACTTTTTGCATGATTATTTCGCCAATCCTGTACGTGACGAACGACCGATAGTAAATAGGTCTTTCCATCCTCAAAAAGAATTTTAATATCTTCAGACTGATTAATTGTAGGCGTTTGTTCATAGCTTATACCCAGATCTTGTAGCATTCGAGAAACTAGAATAAACAATTCATCAAAAGATTTACTAATCATTTTTGGATTGTTTTGTTGGTTGAAGGAAAGTTGTCTTACAAATTGTTCATAAATGACGGACACTTGGTTAACATCTCCTTGACGTAAAGCATCTAATAGTTGCTTCTCAGTCTCGAATAACTCTGTCGAAGTTGATATTTCAGTATTTCCTTCATGATTACCGAATAAAAACTTTTGATTAGGTACTTTAATCAATTGTTGTAGTGCTGAAAGTGCCTCGTGATATGATTTATACAGTTCACTTGCATTTGCATATGGCAATCCCACCCCGACCCTTAATTCTGCGTGAAAAAATTCCTTTTGAAAAAGATGGCATATATCTTCTATGATGTTAATAGCATTCGTTTTAAAATGTATTTTTTCAGTTGTTTTTCTGCAAAGGAATATAACAGGAACTTGTGTATCAATGAAAGGTCCTACCATTAATTCATATTTTTTTACGACCAATTTTAATGATTCCTTCAACCATAAATACCAGGATTGTTTATCTTTTATGAAATGTTCTAAATCAACTGCTTCTTGAAGCGAAAAAAGCATCATGTATCCATAAGTAATTTCTACTCCGAGCAATTCACCCCACTCATCAAAAGTAAGATCCTCAACCTGGTTCATTAATAATGTATTTACCCATTCCTTCCCCGCAATTGATACAGCTCGGTCCAAGTTTTTCCTTAAATTTTGCTCCTCGTTTATTCGTTTACGCTCCTCAAGAATTTCAGCCGATACACGTTGTAAGCTCTCGAGTATATCTTGCTTTCGACTTGGTTTCAAGATAAATTCCTTTACTCCCTGCTGCATCACTAATTTAGCATACTCAAAAGTATTAAAAGCAGAAACCATGATAAATCTTATACTAGAATCAATCTTTTTTATTTCCCTTACAGCTTGAACACCATCAATACCTGGCATTTTAATATCCATAAAAATGATATCAGGTCGTTCTTGTAACGTCATTTCTATTGCTACTCTTCCGTTACGGGCTTCTCCAATGACTCTAACGTCTGTTGAACATCCATTTATGATTTTCGTTAATGCCTTTCTTTCTAGAACTTCATCATCAACAATCAATACCTTCAGCAAACTTCTTCCCCCTCTCCTCAACCGTATAAGGTATAATTAGTCTGAAATTCGTTCCTTTATTCAATTCCGATTCAATTTCAACAACTTCATTTCTTTGATAAAAGAGCTGTAACCTTTTAATCACATTTTTCACACCTATGCTAGTAGAATGGCCAGTTGATTTTTCTGGTGAAAATATCTCTTCAAAATCCTTCCCATCTATGTAATTAAGTAATCTAGCTTTTGTTTGATCATCCATCCCATTCCCATTATCAATCACTTCTACATGGATAAGGTCTTGAACGCGGTATATATTTAAGCTAATCCTAGCATTTTCTTCAAATGATTCAATACCGTGTATGAATGCGTTTTCAATAATTGGTTGCAAAATTAAGGTAGGTATTTCAAAATCTAAACAATCATCCTCGATATTTGTAAAAAATTCAATTCGGTCACCAAATCTTGTTTGCTGAATAAAAAAATACTCTTGAACAATTTTTACTTCATCTCTTAGTGTCGATGCCTTCTTTAAATTACCAAGATTATAACGCAGCAGTGCTGCAACAGCTTCAATTAACCTGGAAGTTTGCTCTGCTTCTTCCAAATAAGCCATTTTTGAAACAGTATTTAATGTATTAAATAGAAAATGTGGATTGATCTGATTTTGCAGACTCTTTAACTCCAATTCTTTTAACAGTTTATCTAATTCTGACTTTTGTTTAATTTCCGAGACCAGCTGCCTAAGATTCATTCTCATCTGGTTAAAGGTTTCCGTTAAAGGCTTTAATTCATCCTTAGATGTTACCTTTATATCTTCTCCAGATAAATCGCCTTTTGAAATCCGCCTTGCTGCTTCTGATAATTTACTTATAGGCTTTGTAATACCACTTGAAATCCATAATGCTAACAACGTACTCAGAAAAAAAGTAGCAGAAAAAAGAGAAATACACATAAACTTATAATATTGATTTTTCAGTTCCATTTGAGCATAAAACAATTGATAATCAGATAATTTATTATTTAACAAAGCAAGTGTACTCTCTTGAAGAAATCCATTTATTTTTAATACTTCATTAAAATGATTGGAGTAATTATTAATATCATCCTTCTGAAAAGACCTTACCGTTTCATCCGTTTCCGCTAAAAAACTATTAATCATATTTTTATAGTTTATTAATGTTATATCTTTTGTCTTCATTACATCTTCGAGACTTCTCTTATCTTTGATTAAATTTAACTTTTCGTTTTGATAGTCGGCTAAATAAGTATTTTCTTTATCCAGAATATAAGAATGTAACTTATTCGTAATGAAATTTGTTTTTTGTGAAATATCGTTAAGTAAAAGAAATCGTTCAAATGCATTGTCATATTCATTTTCAAGTTTTTCACTGCTCTTATAAAAAAAGAAACCAACTGATGATAATAAAACCACTAACACAATGAAATATAGAAGTAACTTAGATCTGATTCGGAATAACATTAACGTGAGCTTTCCCTTCTATCCATAAGACTTACTTGAAGATCGTTTACCCTCATAATTCTAGTATTTGTATGGACAATAGTGGGTACCTTTTTTCCTTCTATTAGATCAATCATCATTTCTACTGATCGATATCCCATATCGTAAGGCTCCTGGACAACTGTGGCTTTAATAATTCCTTTTTTTATGTAATTAATCGTTTCAGGAAGAGTGTCAAATGCAATGATCGTCATATGATTTTTCTTTTTGTATTTCTCAACCACTTGTGCAATTCCAATCCCATCTAAAGCACTTGTCCCATAAAATGCATTCACCTCAGGAAAATCTTGTAAAATTTGATTCGTTTTCTCAGCAGCCCGAACTCGACTAATATCTGATTCTTTAACAGTAATAATGCGAATCCTTTTTTCTTTTTTCACCGCTTCCCGAAAACCCTTTACCCGCTGTATTTGGTGATTCTTATAAAAGTTTCCAGTTATGATTGCAACATTTGTGATTCCATGTGTCTCTTCTATCATTGCTTTGCCTGCCAAATAACCTGAATAATAATTATCTGTCCCAATATAAGCGTTTCGCTTACTATTTGACGCATCAGTATCAACTGTAATTACTGGAATTTTTTTCTCAACAACTCGATCAATTAACGGTGTATACTGTTCGTCATTTAATCCTTGCATAAGAATGCCATCTACTTTTGAGGCTACTGACATTTCAATTGTTTTTATATGCTCATCCATATTGGATTGCTTCGGCCCCACATACTCTAAGAGCACATTATTCTTTTCTGCTGCATTCCTTGCCCCTTTCTCTACAAGTCTCCAATACTCATTATCTATTTCTTCTGGGACTAAAACGATATGGTATTTATATTTTTCTAACTTATTACTCTCTGTGGGCAATTTATGTGTGACCACTTTGTATCCAAAATAAATAGAAAAGGATAAACTTACGAGGAAAAAAAAAGTCCCCAAGACATACGAAACACTCACTAACCTGCTCACTAAACTCCCCCTTCACCACCTGTTCCCAAAGGTTATTATCCCGATACTACCAAACGGCAACAAATGTATAATCAGACTTACATAAAACATGCAGTTAATTCTAAAAAACTATTAAAGAATAAAAAAAATAATAAGAATAATAAAAATAACCTATCCATCATTGGCAGATAGATAGGCTATTAAACTTATCTCAAGCTTTAAATCAGGAAAATTCTCTGCAATTGCTTCACTGGAAGGTACTGAATGAATAGTTTAGATCATTAAGCCTGCAGAAAACTCCATTGCAGTTGATTTTTTAATTAATGACTTTTCCTTTATTAAAATTTTGAAGTATCCAATGATCAAGCTTCTCTTTTAGAGTAATAGAATCAAACTGTCTCAGATTTGCTATATTAATACTTTAAGTTTTTACTAGACCACTGTAAAATAATGAAATTTTATGGTAACCCATAACAAAATTTTATCGATGTTCAAAAGCAATCTATTCTTAGTAGAATCGTATTTTATGCTACAGTCCTAAACAATTGATGGATGAACTCATTATGAATAAGGTCAGATGATTCTCATAAATCAGTCTGTTCTTTTTATCATATGTACGGCTTTTAATACTGAAGGAATGAATTTAGCTATGTCAAAATACTTAAACTCTAACATAGGGCGGACTCTCCTCTTAATGAATCAATGAACCTGTTCCATGATATCGCTAAGGTTTTTTCTTTGTCTTATATTGGAAGCTTTTTTGCATTTTGTTTTCGTTTTAATACTATTGAATTGCTCCTAGATTAGATGATTTTTTTACTGTCACTACATATTATCTAACACAAATTCATCGCCATCTAAATCAATTAGCGAAAATTCTCCTTATTCATCTAACTTCTTTGCTTCATACTACTCGCTCCATTCCATATACTCGAAGAAAAGCTCAAAAAAACAGGATTAAGTAGGACCTGAATATTCCACAGATCATTACTTAATCCGGTTTAGTTTAATATCATCGGATAATTTACACCGATTTCTTGAAACACTCAAAATCTTGAATTTAGCAAAAGAACACTGTGACAGGTTCACTGTCCCATTTGAATAGATAAATAGCTTACTAGTATATTAATAAAGAATAAACATCTACTACTGAACTAGATAATTTCCTACCTTTTACGCTTGCCTTATTTGACTTATCGTTACCTGAAATATTTGAGCCTCATTTTTTCTCTAAATTAGCTATAGCTAACTTTAAGTTTTTAGTTGCTGCATTTACTTCTAGCTGTGTAGCCTCTTTATCTTTTAATACTTTGTCAACATTTTTTAATTCTTTCTTAAGCTTTGTTACACTTTCCTTAGTATATTTAGATAAATCCATATTATTTACTTTATTTATTAAATCTTCAAGATCAGATTTATCTGGAACTAATTTTAAATCAAGGTAAGATTTAAGTAGGTTATTATAAGCTGCATCTACTACTACTTCTGTTACATCTTTATTTTCTAAAACCTTTTTACCCTCATTTAATGCTGTTTTAACCTTATTCCAATTTGATTTAATATATTTATCTTTATTTAAGCCTTCAACCATAATTACTAAGTTTTGAAGATCAGTCTTATTTATATTCTTCTTAACTAAAGCATCTATAGCTGACTTTAAGTTATTTAATGCGTCATCTACTTCCTTTTGCATTGCATTTTCATCAGCTAATACACCTTCTGCTTCGAATTGAACTCTTTGTAAGTTAGCCCATGAATCTCTTGTATATTCTTTTTCAACCAATACTTTTGCCGAATCTACAATAGTTTGTAATGCTTTCTTATTTCCTTGGTTAAAATCAAGCATCCATATTGAATTAACTAATTTCTTATATGCAGCATCTATTACGACTTCTGTTGCATCTTTATTTCCATAAACTTCTTTAGCCTGCGCTAATGATTCATTAAAGTCTTTAACAACAGCTGGAACTACACCTTCTAATCCGCCAGTAGCTACCACTTCATCAGCATAGTCTAAAGCTATCTTTAATGCTGCTTTACCAACTTGTTCTTCTTTAACTTCTCTTTCTATTGTTATTCCATATTTTACTTCTTTAAGTCCATTTTCAGATCTTACAATTACATCTAGCTTCTCTGAATTAATTACAGTATAAACTACAGATGATGATGCATTATTAGTTGCATCTACTGTTATTTTTGGTAACTCTTCATTAGCAGCTAATTTAATTGTGTAGTTGTATTTATCAGCAGTATATCCATCTAAAGCTTTATCATTAACCTGAATTCCACTTACCACGAAATCTGAATTCGGCTCTACTCTCTCTTCAAAAGCTTTTATTTCTTTTATTCCTAAAGATTTACTACTTTTAGGTTTCATCTTTATTCTTAATGCCTTTGTTTTTACCATATCAAAAGTATAATAATTTGTATCGATTGATGATGTTACATTCGGATTAGCAACTAAATTTGTTACTGTTACCCAATTTTTATCATCATTAAATGGATTTTCTGCCTCCATTAATACATGTGATGGTTGCTTTGGTAAAACAAGCTTATCCCCAACATAATATTGTATTTCAAAGCTTTCTGGACTGCTGCATCCCCAATCTTCAAAGAAAGTTGCTTCTAGATTATTTATATATTTCTCCTCTGGCAATCCTGATCCTAAGATAATGCCAACCCAATCACCACTTCTTGGATTTTCTACCCAGTTAGTCCACCTAGTATCATTTATTACTCCATCATTTACATATTGGATTTTATCTTTTGAATTTGGATTTACAAATGTATCATTTGTAAATGAAGCTATTGCCATTGGTAAATCAAAACCTGCCTTTGTTGCAGCAATGTTAACACCTTTTACAGTTTCATTACTTACTCTGATACTAGCAGTTACAATTCTATTTGTTCCTTCTACTTTTCCATTTATCGAAAAAATCCCAACTTTATTTAGTAACGCTTTATCATAATCCTTCCAAATAACAGGTAGATCAACTACTTCTCCATCTGTATAAAAAGCCTTTACCTTTTGTGGAAGCTTTGGCTCTACCATTACATTAGTTGCAAGTGA
Source organism: Bacillus sp. FJAT-25509 (assembly GCF_001420605.1). Lineage (GTDB taxonomy): Bacteria > Bacillota > Bacilli > Bacillales > Bacillaceae_G > Gottfriedia. Next base: position 94,181 of record NZ_LJIZ01000038.1, on the reverse strand, counting down.
AATATTTTGTAATGCTGATAATCCTTTTACAACAACTCTTGCCTTCACTTTTAAAGCTTGTCCCTCAACAGTTCCTTCAACTTCAAATACTCCATACTTATTGAATGACTCTTCTTTTAACTTATCCCAGGTAACCTTTACCTCTCTAGGTAATCCAATATCATAGATCGCCTTTACCTTTTCTGGTAATATTGGTGCAACACCCTTATCAGTTTCTATATTTACTTTTTCAAAAGAAATAATAGTCTTTACGGCAGTATTCTTTCCAATATTTATTACTATATTTTTAGTCGTAACTGTCTTACCACTATAAGTTACCTCAGCATTTAAAGTTACGGTTCCTGCTGTATAGGCATATAATTTATTTCCTTCGATCTTAGCTTCTCCTGTATCATCTGAAGTTAAATTATATTTTACTTGTAGTTGATCTGACCCAATTAAAGAACCATCTTCTAATCTACCATCTACTTTAATATTGACAACATCGTCTTCAATTAGATCTTTTTTAGATAATTCTATCGTTGCTGAAGTTAATTTTGGATCACCTTCAGAGAAATTAACTAGATAACTACTAGTTGTTCCATCTTCTGCTATAACGATAACAGTAGCGTTACGATCAGCATTTAACGCTGGAACTACAAATACACTGGCATTATCCTTAGCAGTAGCTGAAACTACTGGCACTTTTGATCCATATGGTAGATTAATTCTGTATTCATTCATCTTTTCATTAAAGTTTTCAACAGTTGCACCATCTACTTTAATATCACTTAGTAATGCTGTTCCTTGCATTTCTATTACATCAGAATAAACATAGAATTCAGTAAGACCAACTGCCTTATTAGCTGAAGTATCTTCTTTTAGTAAGGCTCTTATTTTAGATGTGCCTACTTCATCAAAGGTAATTTCTTCTGTACCTGCTGCAGAGAATCCTTTTGTTTTACTTTGATTAGAAACTCCAACCCATTCATTACCATTCCAATATTCAACTAAAATCTCACTTGGAATCGCAACTCCATAATCACTATATAATGAAATTCCTATTTTATTAACAGAATACTCTGTACCGAATTCAATCCCAACATTATCATCATAATTTTCTCCAGGTTTCCCCCAGTTTGTCCATCTATTTTTCGGACTGCTCGCCTTATTAACCACACCATCATTTATATAATTTATACTATCATATCCTATAGTATATGAACCAAATGCCATTGGATAAGCCTTGCCTTTATTTAATGCTATATTTGCTTCTTTAAAATTATTAGATATAACTACGATTGCTTTAGGATGTAAGCTTTCTATTCCTGTAATCTTACCTTCTATTGTAATCGTTTTAGGTGAATTAACATCCTCTGCTGTTAACTCTCTATCCCAAATTACAGGGTACTTTTCTATACTTCCGTCATTACTTACTACAGATACTTCTTTTGGAAGCTTAGCTTGTTTGCCAACGGGTACTAACATCCTAGAATCTAATACTCCAATAACGTCTTTAACAATTACTTTAATAGTTACTGAAATATTACTGCCTTCTACAGTTCCTTTAACTTTAAATATTCCAGGATTTTTTAAAGCATCCTCTGGAACTGAATCCCAACTAACAGCTACCTCTTTTTTAGTTTCGTTTGAATAAAGTGCTGTTACTTTCTCTGGAAGTTTTAGTTCCCCATTAATAGGTACTATTAAATCGCTTACATCATACCCTACTATTTTATCTTCATTTAGCTCTTCTTTAGACACGGTATATACTGTTAAATTATCAGAAGAAATTCCTTGACTTGTTGCTGTCAATGTAAAGGAACCTGCATTTTTTGTTGATTGAACGATCACTAAAGCCTTACCATTAAACGCCTTTCTCTTATTATCCTTATATCTCTCAACACTTGCAGCATTACCATTATCTACTCCTACAATCTTACCATTACCTTTAACGTCAAAATTTACTAAGTTATCAGCATTTGGTACTAAAGTTCCGTTTTCATCAGTTACATCTACTGTTATATAGGATAAATCATATCCATCTGCAGTTATAACTTGTCTATCTGCACTTAAATCAATCTTTTTAGCATCATTAGCAGTTTTAACTACATCTCTTGCAATTTCTTTCCCATTTTCGTCCTTTGCAACAGCAGTTAATTTACCTGGTTTGTAAGGAACTCTAAATTCTAAGTGAAACTTACCATCCTTAGTCTCTTTATATTTTCCATTGTAACCTGCATTTGTAACTTCATATCCTTTACTTTCTACTAATTCACCTAAATCTTTACTTGTTACATCTTCATTAAAATATAAATCTACAGAATTAGCATTCGTATATGCATAAACTAATATTTTATCTCCATCAACTTTAATACTATTATCATTTTCCCAATTCCAGTGTGGTAATAAATGAACCATTGGCTTATCCGACCATTGGCTTTGGTAAAAATAGAATATATCCTTTTCAAATCCAGCTGTATCTATAGCTCCAAAATATGACGACTTTGATGGGAATTTATTATAATAAGGAGTTGGTTCTCCTATATAATCAAAGCCTGTCCAAATATATTCTCCTAGTATATATTCTCTATTTCTATCCATCTTCCATGATGATTCTGCTGTTTTCCCCCAAGGAACATAATCATTATCATAAGAAGATTGTTGTAAATCTGTATGATTATCACCTACACCATATCTTTCTGGGTGTGAGTATACTCCTCTGCTTCTTATAGCAGAAGAAGTCTCTGAACCGTACATTATCCAATCTTTATGTTTTTCTTTTAATTTATCATACTGATTTTCGGCATAATTAAAGCCTACAACATCTATAATATCAGCTACATTTTCATGAGGTCCTTCTCCCCCCATAAATGCAATTTCTCCCATAGTCGTAGGTCTCGTAGTATCAATTTCCTTAACCCACTTTTGAAGCTTGGTTACTGTTTCTACACCCTTTGCTTCACTGGTTTCCCATATTTCATTTCCTAATGACCACATCATTATACTCGGTGCATTCTTCCCTCTACTAACCATTTGCTTAATATCATACTCTGCCCAAGTCATATCTCCATAAATAGATTTTTGCTCAAAAAATCTTGCATAGTCATATGTCTTCTTTCCGCCATACCAAGTATCAAAAGCCTCCTCTATAAGAAGAATCCCCTCTTCATTACAACTATCTATTAAGTGTTGTGATGCAGGATTATGAGTAACTCTGATAGAATTTACTCCCATCTCTTTTAACTTTTTAACTTGCCTTCTTATTGCTGTTTTATTATCAACAGCACCTAAAGCTCCTTGATCATGATGCATACTGACTCCCTTAAGCTTCATTTGCTTCCCATTTAAGAAAAAGCCATTGTTAGGTGTCATATTAAACCATCTAATACCAAAATCTGTTTTATACTCATCTACAATTTTATTATCAATACTTACAGTAGTAGCTACCTTATATAAATACGGTTTTTCAGTTCCCCAAAGTATTGGATTTTCTATGGTTACATCTGCATTGAATTTCTTAGTAGCACTTGCACTAACTACTTCAGTAGTTACATTTTCCGCTACACTATTTCCTTTAGCATCTAAAATAACTGATTTAACACTTACTTCTTTATCTGTAGAATCCTCATTCATAATATCTGTTTTAATATTAACTTTAGCTTTACCTTGTTTGTATTCATTTTCTAAATCTGGTGTAGTTACATAAGTACCATACTCTGCAACATGAACATTGTCAGTAACGGTAAGGTTTACATCTCTATATATACCACTACCTGAATACCATCTACTACTTGGCTGCTTATTTGTCGCTTTTACAGCTATAACGTTTTCAGTAACACCATCACATACTACATCATCTGTAATATCAAATGAAAATGGAGAATATCCATTAGGATGATTACCTATTTGCTTTCCATTTACATAAATATAACTATCCATGTATACTCCGCCAAAGTTAATACTTATTTTTTTTCCTTCCATTTCCTTAGGAAGTACAAAGCTCTTTCTATACCAGCCAATTCCTCCATCTAGATATCCTCCCTCATGAGTTGCTGGAGAATCTTTATTAAAATCTAACTCAATGCTCCAATCATGAGGTAACGTTAACTTTCTCCATTCACTATCGTTAAAATCTTTTTCTTTTGCTCCTACTTCATCTCCTAAATGAAATTTCCAATCGTCATTAAATGATATCGTTCTTTGTGATTCATTAGTTATAGCGCTAACAATTCCACTATTATCTTTTGCTATAGTATTTGCCAATGCTGTTATCCCTGAAGTAGTTGTAATTACTACTGTAGCTATGGCTAGGCTTACTATCTTTTTAAACTTCATGCCTTCAACTCCATTCATCAATTTTTTAACTAAACTAAATATTCTGTATATTCTGACTGGTATTTTTATACTGTTACTAGTATAGTTTCATGGACACTTCTTAGTTAAGCTTTCTTATCATTGACCATAATGAAAGGATGTGTCCTTTATAGGTTTGCTATAATCAGAACCACCAGTAGAACTACTGCAGCCAGCTGCTTATAGAATACGAGAAGCAACCGTTAATGATAAAATCACTCCTTTCTCTTTTATTTAGTAAAGACATCGGTAAATTAACACTCACCTTTTTTGAAAGCACTTACAAACATGTTAGCATGAGGGAATTTCGTTCAATAGGCAAACCAATAGCATAAAATTGCGATTTCCTAGATTATTTAGTAAATTTTAAAACTAAACTGAATCAAACATAATAAAGTAGGGAAATCTCTCACGAGACTTCCCCCTTATCAAACCTATAGAAGCGTCAACCATAGAATCTACTGCTGTTGTTCCACTTTTCAGGAAAGCCTTGTGCTTTTTATCCAGCTCCGAAATTATTACGACAAATACTATTATCTAGAAACAAAAATCTAAATAATATAATGAAAATAACTAAAACTTCATTTAGTAAAGGTAATTAGAACCTTTTACATTCAATTAATTAAAAATAAAGGCTGTTTTCGTAAACATTGTTGCTATAGAACAATGTTTAATACCTAAAAAAACGACACATAGCAAATGCTACATGTCGTTTGATTAATTACGCTTCTACAGTATTTTGATCTATACCACTTCCATATTGCTTTTTGAAAGCTACCGCAAAGTATGCTAAAGATAATACACTGAATAAGACAATAAAGCCTAATAAGATTATTACATTATGCCACATTAAGCTATAGTCCCCAGTGGAAATAACTACCTTAAATACTTATACAGTATATGTCATTGGTAAAATCGCATTAAAGTGTTGTAAGAATTTCGGTACTAGTTCTAACGGGAATGTACCAGCACTTAAACCCAGTTACCAGAAATAAACCTTGGAATTAGATTTGTTTTCAAATTATACATTCATAATACCTTTTGATTATGTTAACTAGATTTGAAAACTTTCATCATAAGATGAAGTTGATTTTGAATGATGAACCTATGGCGATAACAAGGTTTACATTGAGCATGTTCAAAAAAATACAAATTAAGTTTCAACAGATATTTTCTTTCCAAATTGCTAAATGAAAAACTCAATATTAGAGATGATGAGTATGGAATAAATAGACTAAAAGTTTGAAATGAAATCATAGAAGGTATACGTAAATTCTTACCACGTGAGGTACTGTTGGAACTTGTTAATCCCATTAAACAGCCATTTGACGTTGTTTGCTAAATTCGCAACGGATTGTTGGTACAAGTTAATTCGAATAAATAAACTTTTGTAAACTGAAATTTATTACTAATTTGAATATACAATTACTATAATTTATCCGTCATCCCATCAATTAATATTTAGTGGGTTGTTGGTATAGATAAACTTTATATAAAACTCATAGACAAAATGCTATGAGTTATGATTAGCTTAATTCTGTGTAAAAGCGGCAGCGATCGCCACGTACAATGGAGATACAAAATTCAACAGGCTCACCATTGGCATTGTAGGCAGTACGTTCAAGGAGAAGTGCGGGACTGCCTTCCTCGGATTGCAAATATTGACTTTCGTCGGCACGGATGAGTACTGGTTCAAAAGCCTCTTTTGCTCTTGTTACCATGGTATTGAACTGTTGTGAAAATAAATCATATAAAGAAATTTCGCCTACCTTATTTAACTGCTCTATATCTGTAACAACATGTTTCGGAATAAAAGATGATTCCAAAATAAACGGCTCATCTTCAGCACAACGAAGGCGTTTCATTTCAATGACATTCATATTTTCACTCAACTGAAGCGCTTCTTTGATTTTGACAGTCGGTTTGACCTCTTCTATTTTCAGAATGATATCCTTAGGGTTCAGTCCCTTTTCTTTTAATACTTTGCTAAAGCTGTAGAATCCCATCAATGACTGCTGTAATTTTGGTTTTGCCACATATGTACCTTTACCTTGAATTCGGTAAAGAATCCCTTCTTGAACTAGCTCCTCAATTGCCTTTTTAGCGGTGTTCCGGCTCACACTGAATTGAACCATCAATTGATTTTCCGATGGGATTTTATCACCAGGGGTCCAATTTCCCTTTTCAATCGAATCCTTTAGTCTTTCCATCAATTGGTGATAAAGTGGGATTAAACTTTCATGCTGCAATGGTTTCATTTTACTAAACCTGCCTCCAAACCATACTAAGATTCTATTAATAACATAAATTATATCACCAACACTTGTAGAGTCAACCTAACAACCAGATTCTATAAGGGAATAGTTTCTTCCAAACTATAATAATGATGTTTTATCTAAATCGCTTGTAAAATATTAATAACCTCCTTAATCGAACCTGTTTCCGTGTTTTAGTCAAAACGACTTTAAAAACAAATCAAAAAATAAGGAAGCTCGAGATCCTTCCCCGCACTTCCCTACCTTTCTTCCCCCGAGATTTTTACAAACCACGAGTATGCTGTCTCTTTCAAGACAATTTTTAGTTCTTGAATATTTATTTACCGGTTTCTTGTTACCATGCACGTCCAGCCTGTTCTCCATCTTCTGCAAATGGAGCGACTCCATTTTTCAATATTGCCCGGCCATCAAGGACACCATTGATTGAAACTAGATTGTAAGAATAATAGTTAGATTATTTCAAGTAATTCTATTCTATTCTATTCTATTCCTAATCGAGGCATGGGAGTTATTCACTTTATCGCTTTCATTATATTCCAGACTCTTTGGCTCTTGGACGTTCCGACTTTTGAAAACCTTTAATCGATTCTTTACCAGTATTGATCGCTAAATCTCTTAACCCATCGATTTGAAGTCCGTCCTTTAATAAAGCAGTTTCGATGACCATCGCAAGATTTGTACCGCCAACTACAGCAGAATCTTCCTTCCCATTCGTAAGCGAAACGGCCGTTTTAAACGGGGAACCGCCAACTAAATCACATAAGACTAAGATAGATTCACATTCTTGTAATCTTGAAAAAGCCTCAAGCAGCTTTTTCTCCAAGTCACCTGTAGAATCACTTTCAAGAAAATCCACGTATTCCACATTGGGTTGATCTCCAGCGATTAGTTTTACCGAAGATTGAAGCCCCTTTGCAAACGATCCATGACCGCTAATGATTAAACCATTCATTTTAAAAAGCCTCCTAACATGCTAAATATTATAAAATAGTTCCAAAAGGAAATGGAATTTTACCAATTATACCAATGATAACGGTAATGATAATTAGCTTAACTGGAGAAAATCCCTTTTTTAATAGGTAGTACATTAATAAGGTATAGGCTAAAGGCAATAGATTTGGCATGACTTTATCAAGCAAATCCTTTTGCAGAGCAATTTTTGCCTGACCAGCATGGATTACTAAACTTGATTCTAAATTTACGAATGAGGCAATCAATGCGCCAACAACTGTTAACCCTACAATAGATGCTGCATGTGCTACTTTTTTAGTATTTTCCTTTAAAGAACTGATAGCATTTGTTCCGGCATTATAACCGTAATGCATTAATCCAAATCTAAGCGAAAAATGTACTGCGTTAAAGATTAATAAGAATATGACTGCTCCCATAGGGTTTCCATCTTGCCCAAGCGAGGCACCAATACCAACGCAAATAGGAAGGAGGGTTAGCCAGAAAAGGGCATCTCCAATTCCGCCTAGTGGTCCCATCATGGCTACCCGAATGGCTCTAATCGTATTTCGGCTTTGTTTCTTTTCCTCCATAGCAAGGACAATCCCCATAATTATGTTTACAAGGAATGGATGCGTGTTGAAAAATTCCATATGACTTTTCATTGATTCACTTAAATCGTGCTTATTTTTGTGAATCTTTTTCAAACCTGGCAAGATCGAATATAACCATCCTGCGGCCTGCATTCTTTCATAGTTAAATGACGCTTGTAATAAAAGGGATCGCCACACCATCTTATTTAAATCTTTTTTAGTTACGGCCTGATTTGTGGCACCATTTTGATAATAATCCGGACTGCTCGTATTGTTGATTATCGTTTCTACTGCTTGTTTAGATTCCACGTTTTGGAACCCCCCTTCCTGATCCATCACCAGTAGTTGCTTTGAAGAAATCGTAAAGCGCGATTGCGATTCCAATTAATGCAACAGCAATGACTGGCATGTTCATATATGTAACTAAAATAAATCCAACGATCAAAAAGGCTACATATTGTTTTTTCAACATGATCTTTAGTAGCATAGCAAAACCAATTGCGGCCATCATTCCACCAGCAGCACCAAGGCCGCTAATAAGCCATTTTGGTAAAACTCCTACGACTCCTTTGGCAGCATCTGCTCCAAAATAAATTGGTAAAAAAGCAATAACGAAATAGAATACAAATAATGTAAGAATACCTAAATAATTGATTCGTTCGATTCCCTTTGTATTCGCCTCTTGTGCATATTGATCAGCTTTATGCATAACTGGAGAAAAAGCAGTAAACATGAGAGTGATACACGCCTGAACGGCAACTGCAAACGGAACAGCAATACCGATTGCCACTTTAGGCTCTTGTCCTGTCAGAATCGCAAACGACGTTCCGATTATACCCCCAATAACAACGTTTGGCGGCTGTGCACCAGCGAGCGGCACCATACCTGCCCACACTAACTCAATGGCAGCACCTGTTATAACTCCTGTTTTTAAATCCCCTAAAATCAATCCAATAATGACACCGGTTACAATCGGGCGGTGAATGTGGAACAACCCGTTGAACAGGTCTATTCCTGCAATTCCAGCCCAAATGGCAACTAATAAGGCTTGTAGCAGCATATGATTATCCATTCCTTCTCACTTCTTTCTATAAATGTTTATAAATATCGTCCGGTCTTTCATCTGGAACGCGACGTACCTCGAGTTTCACTCCCAAATCACGCAGCTGCCTAAATGCATCTTTATCACCTTCATCAACGGAGACGGTGGAGAATACTTGTGTTTTCCCTTGAGAAAAATGCATGTTTCCAATATTCACCTTGTCGATTGGCACACCGCCCTCTACAAGTCGCAACAAATCTAGTGGTGTTTTCACAACTATAAAGATATACTGATCATCCGCTGCATTGTGGATCACATCAATGGTTGTCTGGATTGAGAAAAAACGGATTCCGATTGACCCCGGTACAACCATTTCCATTAAATCTTGTTGTACCTCATCTTCAGACACTTCATCATTTGCGACGACAATTAAATTAGCTCCTAAATGATTAACCCAAGTAACCCCTACTTGGCCATGGACCAATCGGTTGTCGATTCTTGTTAGCAAAATATTCGGCATGATATTACCCCCTATAAATATGATGGATGAAATTGATATACTTTAACTCCCCTAACAACCCGGTTTACCATATCAGATGATGATGGGTTATCTGGAGCTATTCTCAAAAATTCGAATGAAATAATGCAAAAGAAAACAAAAAGCAATTAGTTCTAGGAAGGAAAACATCTACTTGCTACTCTCCTACCTGAATTTACTGGTATTCATCGATGGCTACGCCTTTAACGACAAAAATCACCATCGAAAAGAGCATTAAAAGGCTCTTTTTTAAGTTAGGTATTAGGGTTAACACGTTAACGGGTCAACCCTAATATCACTAAACTAATAAGAGATATTTACTTTTATTTCTCTACATAAGCAGGGTTCTTTGCAAAAAATTCTACCTCTGCAACAGATAACATAAGTGGACCACTATGTGATTCCTTAAAGGTAATCGATAACTTTGTAAATTTGGTTCCAATCGGTAAATCAGTCTCCGCTAAATCGAAGGTTACTGATTTATCGTCAAATTGAACACTTTTTGCACCTAAATCATACTCTTTTCCAGAATCAGAATATATTTTGGCACTTAGTGTTTTAATTTTGCCATTCGTATATTGCGGGCGATTATAAACAATAAATTTAGTCAATTCTTGTGGTTTAGTAAAGTTAAAATCAACAGGTAACGGTAGTGAAATTCCTTCATTTCCAGTGAGGCTCCATTTCAATTCCGCCAATGAATTTTCACTTATCTCACCGTCAATCAACTTGGCAAAAGCTGCTGCACCGCCCTGCATCTTTTCCCCATCACCAGTAACCGTCATATCTTTACCCGATAATTGCAGTTCCTTAGGCTCTTGTGGTTGTTCAACCCCTCCCGGTTCCTGGCCTGGAGTTAAAACTTCACCTATTTTATCAATAGTGTCAGAGGCTGTATTAATCAGTAAGGATCTGGTGATCGGAATATCGAATTGAAGATCTTTCTTAGCCTTTAACTTAAGCGTGGCCAATGTCTTCGTACCATCTAATGTATTTTGTGTTCCCTTGTTAGAAAACGCTGCCATAATACGTTGTTCAGAATTTCCAATACCCGCAAGTGCCGAGTAATTTAACATATTGGCTATTTCATTGGAAGGCGTAACAATATTTTCACCACAAGTCCCGTCAGGTTTACACTCTTTTACTAATTCATATTTGTTCGGATCCAGCCCTAGTTCCAGGTTAAACGCATTGATATCCTTTAATCCTGCTCCTATTATTTCTACTGAAAATTCTTCTCCTGCTTTTAACTGCTGCTTACTTGGTCTAATGTCCAATAGTCCGGCAACCGGCCTTCCTGTTGCTTGAAGAGGTTTTTCACTTAATTTAGATGCTACATACATTAAATCGTAGGCATCAATTACACCATTAAAATTAATATCAACCCTTGATACTTGTCCCCAAGCTGTATCCGTTTGGTCAACACCCATATAGCTTGCAAAGAAGAGTAGGTCATCTTCATCAATGACTCCGTTCGGTATATTCTCACCTACTACGGTTCCTCCTGTTTTATCCTTTTTGTATGGCCTGAATTCCTGTGCACTTCCAAAGCCGCCTACAGAGTTTAAAATGGTTAACTTAATATATCTTGCAGTAATATTTCCCTTTAAATCTATGACTTTGGTTTCATTATTCCTCTCAAATGTTCCATCAGTGATGATATTTTTATAAGTTTTGCCATCTAGACTTACGTCTAAATTGTATTTTAATATTGTTCCATTCCCTGCATCAGGTCTTGGAACATACTCGAGCTTATCTAGTTCATACGCTAGCTTCATATCAATCTCAAAGGTATGTGGCAGTTTATTTCCTGCATCTCCCCATTGAGTATGCCACAATGTATCAACCTTTCCATCGACTGCTAAAGATGCTTCTTGTCCCGGCTGTTCACTATCTGCTTTTGCCGTCATATTCTTAGGGACATTTCTGTATCGGTCAAGCTTCGTTCTTATTTTGATTTCATCACTCCAGCCAGATGACCCTTTTGTATTCGTTGCTCTTATTCGATAAGAATATTCTGAATCAGATGTTAAACCTGTATGGAGATAGAATGGTGTTTGCTGACTATCACTTGACTTAAACACATTTGTATGAACAATACCATCGATCATTAGATCATAAGTTGTATTCGAACCATCAACCTTATCCCAATTTAATTTAATTTCTCGATCTGTAATGTTGGCGTCATCTGCATGAAGCCCCGATGGAATCGTTGGTACTTCTTTATCTACTACATCCTTCTTTTGAGTATTATTGAAGCCATCTACTGTAAATGTTATTTTATTTTTCGTGATATCTGTTTTCCCTACCTTAATATAAAGCTTTGGTGATGTAATAATATCAGTCTTTTCAAATGGTGAGCCTTTGGTAGAATATTTGTTTAAGTTTGGATGTTCATTATAGAAATACACGTTTTCTGAGTTTTTATATTCCTCTTCATTCGTAACTTTCCTTAATGTAATATCTTTATTTCCAACCTTAACCGTTATATCCCTCGGGTTTGCACGTGTGCTGACAATCACTTCTGTGCCCCTGTTTGTAACCATCCCTTTATAGCCCTTTCCTTTTGCGCTATCAACGGTTATAACAGCTCTTTCCTTAATTACCTTTGAAGTGACCTTCGTTCTTGTATTTTTCTTTTCCTTATACTCAACAGTTTTCCCATCGTCTTCATATAGAGTAAATTCTGATTTTCCCGATGGATATACATCAAATATTCTATTTTCAGAACCATTTAATTCATTAATTGAATTATTTTCTGGTGCCATTGGAATAATTGCCCCAGCTTTAACAAATACAGGGGTCTTCCATAATGGAGCGCTAAAGTTATGAAGAACCGAACCTCCCTGGTATTGTTCACCTGTAAAATAATCAATCCAAATTTGATTTTTATCTGGAAGATAAATATCGTTCCTTACTTCAGCTGCATTAGAGTTTCCATCATATATTGGTGCAACTAATAGATTAGGCCCCCACATATATTGATATTGTGTTTGCGTACCGTACGTGTAAGGATCATTTGGATATTCTAACATCATTCCTCTAATCATTGGCATGGATTTTGATGTAGCTTCCTCGGCAATGGTGTAGATATAAGGCAGCATTTGTGACTTTAGATTTAAATACATCCGATTAATCGACGCATATGGTTCACCATAATTCCATGGATTTTTAGATTTACTGTAATCATTACCTCCGGATGCCCAGCCATCCATGTCGATTTGGATAGGAGTGAATGCTTTCCATTGGAAATCACGAGTCTGTACTTTTGCATCTCCACCAAATATACCATCCATATCTGAGCCGACGTTTGGATTTCCTGATAAGCCTGCGCCAATGTAAGTAGGGATATGCATTCTTATGTACTCCCAATTACCTCCATATTGGTCGCCTGACCATAATCCAGCATATCGTTGAGTACCAGCCCACCCATCTAGCGAAATAACAAATGGACGTGCACCACCTGAATTATCTTCTTTTTGAATTCCTTCCGCTGCTTGGCGTGTCGCATTTAAGGCCATGGAATATCCTTGCCCAACCCATGCAACATCAGTCTTTATTGCTCTTACACCTGCTTTAACTTCCCCGTCAAGGTCTCTTCGTAAAGGACTATCAACAGGTAGATTAGGATCTGGGTAGAGATTGCTTTGTGTCCATAAGCCTACTTCTACTTTTTGATTATTTGCTTTATCAACAAACTGCTTCAAATTACCAAGTCCGCCATATCCGCATCCATAGCCATCATTTGGTAAAAACCATCCTAACGGCATATCGTGATCAGCATATTGATTTATTGTATTTAATCCATTAGTCTGGAGTGTTCGTTGGTCCTTATGACCATTATGAGTTCCATTAAAACAATCAGCATGCCCTAAATAGAAACCGTATTTTGGCATAAGTGCCGGTTTCCCAGTTAATTCTGTATAATCATTAACGATTTTTGGAATAGAATCATCTACAAAATAATATGCGTCAAATCTGTCTTCACTGTGAGTCAAAGTAGCCGTTTTTGTAAAATCATAAACGCCTGGCTTAAAAGTATTTCTCATGACTCCGTAGCCTTCAGTGCTTATATAGAAAGGGACTGGGCTTGATGCAGCTCCTGCATCCCAACCTCCCCCGATTGCAATGTTTATGGAATTATTCTTATGGGCATAAAATCCATTCTGTTGACCTCCGCCATAAAAATATTCGTTTTCTTTTGTATCAAAGGTTTGAACTGTACTTCCGTTGGAATGTTTTAGCGGTTCACTTTCACTCCAAAGAATCTTTGATCTTTTTTTATCGAACAGGCTCATCTTTGAAGTCGTTTTATCTACTCTTAACTCTAAAGCATCAGTGGAAATTTTATAGACATTGTTATCACGATCATCAACCTTAATGTCAATTTCACCATATTGTTTTTTGTAATCGCTAACATTTTTGTCAATAATTTTTGTCACATGCTCAGGCTCATTGGGAGTTGGATATTCTTCAAAAATACCCTTTGGGTCCAAATGCAGTCGAAAAACATTATTTTTTAGGAAGTTAATTTTTATTTTTTCTCCTGTTTCTAAATCCAAGTACACATTATTTCTTTCTTTCGTAATCTTTGTTACTTTTCCTATAGTCTTATAGGTTTGATTGGTAGAAATATTATTAAATAAGTTCTCCTTTTCAGTTACAGCAGCAGATGCCGTTGGAAGCATAGAAAGCAACATACCCACTGATAAACACAAGCTTACCAGATTTTTCAACCTAGCTTTACGTCTTAGCATATTCTACCTCCGATTGTAGTGGTCTTCTGAAAATGAAATTCCGATTGTCTTTAATTCTTCGTATGGCTCGGTAGCTTTTACAATTCCTGATGAATCCAATTGGAAGAATAGAAAGACACCCCCTTAAAACTCACAAAAACGTGCAATTTGTCCTATTGATGGATAACTTTTTTTACCTTCACAACCCTTCTATATTTTTTTATATATTTTATATTTAAATATATAAGCGTAATTAGGTAAGACCTTCATAGAGCCTTAATTTTTGGTTTTCGTATAATGAGAAATGGAATTTGATATAATAAAAGATTGCGTAAAATCTATATTGATAGGGGGAATTTAAGATTGAGAAATATATTCCGATGAATGTTAGATGGATGTGCTGTCATGATCAATCAATTTAGCCCTTCGTTGCCTTTTTAATTTTTAATGCCCTTATTGCCTACTGGTATGCATTTTCTGTTTTATTTCAAATATAAGATCCATCCAATCCTCTCTTCTAATTAATAGATGGAATTTTCTTACAATTCCATTATAAAATATATTGGGTTGATGGGTCAACCCAATATATTTAAAAATCCTGATTGGGGTAACGTCAGGATATTTCGTATTTACAATGTTAAGACAGAAAATCTTGTATAAATAGAGTAATTAAAGTATCTTACTTTTAAAACTTTAGGTTTTTGCGACTTTAATGTAAAATCAAAAGTCATTATGGTAACCATAACAAAATTTTATCGTTGCGATTTTCTTACTTTATCAATTCCCAAGTGATAGGGTTTAATTTACTCATAATCCCCCCTTATGATTAGTAAATCGGTTGTCAGAGACGCATGGATGGTAGGAATCAAGTTTATTTTAGGTACGTCTAAGGTCACGCTTGTTATTGTGTTATTTATGCGTACTTATCCCGATCAAGTATTAGTCTAGGAGGTTGAATCAGCATTAGGTCGTAGGATTGGACCTGTCTTTGTTGGCTAGATCCTTTTATGGCTTTTAAATGTGATATCGATTGACACATTCGAGATGACGCTGCTCTTTATTAACTCGCTCCTTTTCCCTGGCACCCCGTAATACGATTTTTTGTCACAATTTAACAGTGCAGAACTCACCGATTTTATACAAATAAAATAAAATGTAAAAGGAGGCTCATCATGTCAGTAACAAAACTTGATGTCAGTACTTTATAAACATATCAGGTATTACATTGATACTAGGTTAAGATATTCTAAATCTTTTAATCATTAGGAAAAATTCTATTTAAATTATATTATGTATTTCTTTTTGTTTATTAGGAATAGCTAACTGATATACTATTAAATTACAATCTCTAAATTTTCTTTAATACTTAATTGAATCCTGATCTAGTTCATCAAAATATTCTTTATATCTTCTATGAACAGTAGCCTTACTAGCATCAAATCCTAAACCTCGTAATGTAGCTGCTATTTCTTGAAAAGTAAGTTTCTTTTTCCTAAGATTTATAATTTCTTCCACAGGTAATTCTTTTTTTTCTCTACCCCCTAAATGATTATTTGATAAATTCTTGTGTGGTTGAAAACCATTCTCGACAGCTCTACGCATCCCCCTGCTTATTTTATAATTTGCAATTCTTCGTTGAAACTCTTCTACCGTACTTAATATCTCCAAGACCATTAAATCAGCATCCGATAAAGATATCTCCCCATGATCTTGTATTGTAAAAACTTTTATTGCCATTTTGCGTAATTCATGAATAAGTGCAATTTTTGAATGTCCCCTTCCTAGTCGGGTATCATCTTGTAAAAGTAGTATCTCTGCCTGTTTATCCTTAAATAATCCTAAAGCCTCAATAATCCCTTCCCTTTCTATATCAAATCCACTATGTCTTTCTTCTATAATCTTTATCACATCGAAATTATGAATTTCTGCTACTCTTTCTAGCTCTTCTCTTTGTCTTTTTAAAGAGGTATCTTGTGTATTTTTTTCTGTACTAACCCGACAATAAATAATCGCTTTCAATTTTTCTCCTCCTCTAAATATATGAATCTGACTTAAACATTTTGTGAGATTTCATTAATTAATAATTGTATAAAATTAAAAATTACTCTCCCTGTATTATAGGAATATATATTGTATTTAAAAGATTTCCACAGATATTTAAATTTTTTTATCCAGCGATTCTTTTTTTATTATGAATTTTCCGTTGATATTCCTCTACAATACTTAAAATTTCTAAAACCATTTCATCGCTTTCACTTAATTGAAATTGTCCATTTTGAGAAGAAGTAAATAATTTTATCCCTTCCCTTTTTAAAAAATGTAATAAAGCGATTCTTGCATGACCTCTGCCTAATCGTGTTTCATCTTGTATTAATAAAGCATCAACTTGGTGCTCTTTTATAATTTGAAATAGTTGGAAAAGTCCTTCTCTTTCTACTTCATAACCACTGGCCTGTTCGCCTATTGTTTCTAGAATACACATTCCCATCCGCTCACCTAATTCGGTTAGTTCACTCATTTGTCTTTGTAATGATGTTTCTTGTGAATCCTTTGCTGTACTTACTCTCGCGTAAATTATTGCATTCATTAACTGTTCCCTCCATACGAACATGAAAACTACTTTAATAAAAAATAGAACTAACGTTTGTATATCATATCCTATCATGATATAATGAAAAAAATAAAGAGGAACGTATTATCTACTTTATAGGCAAGGGGGAAATTCAAATGAACAAACTATCGAAAAGGCAAGCAGAAATTTTAGCTTATATTAAAGACGAAGTAAAAATTAAAGGTTATCCACCTTCAGTTCGAGAGATTGCTGAGGCTGTTGGTTTAGCTTCAAGCTCTACAGTGCATGGTCATTTAGAGAGACTAGAACAAAAAGGCTATATTCGAAGAGACCCTACGAAACCGCGTGCAATCGAGATTCTTGGCGATACAGCTACGGTTGTGAATGAAGTACAAGCATCATACTCTGAAATCTATAACGATATTATTAACATTCCTGTAATCGGTAAAGTAACTGCCGGGATTCCAATTACTGCAGTCGAAAACGTAGAAGAATATTTCCCTTTACCGACTTCTGTTGCTCCATCTAACGAACAAGTTTTTATGTTACGTGTAGAAGGAGATAGTATGATCAATGCTGGTATTATGAATGGCGATCTTGTAATCGTTAAAAAACAATTCACTGCTGAAAATGGAGAAATTGTAGTTGCCATGACTGAAGATAGTGAAGCTACCGTAAAGCGCTTCTATAAAGAAAGCGACCATTTTAGACTTCAACCCGAAAATGATGCTCTGTTTCCAATTTTATTAAAACAAGTATCAATTTTAGGAAAAGTAATAGGAGTTTATCGTACATATCATTAAACCTTTTAAGAGCAATGACATATTTATGTGATTGCTTTTTATTTTTAATAAGCATATTCAAACTACACTAACTTATAATTTAAGGGAGTTTTTTTAGTGAGTAAACTCGAGTGGAGAAAAAGTTTAAAAGAAATTTATTTACCAAAAAGTAAGCCTAGTAAAATTAATATACCAGCCTTTAAATATATAACGATTGAAGGCAAAGGGAATCCAAATAATGAATTATTTAAAGAAAATGTAGAAGCACTTTATTCTTTAGCATATGCAATTAAAATGTTGCCTAAAAAAGGGATAGTTCCAGAAGGTTACTTTGATTACACAGTCTTCCCTCTTGAAGGAGTATGGGATTTAGATGAAGAAGGCCGAAAACTAGACTATTTAAACAAAGAACATCTTCTATATAAATTAATGATTAGACAACCTGACTTTGTTACAGAAGATTTAACATACATCATTTTAGATCAACTTAAACAAAAAAAGAAAAATCCACTGTTAGCAAACGTAAAACTCGAATCGATTACTGAAGGCTTATGTGTTCAAACCATGCATATCGGAAGTTATGATGACGAACCACGAACTTTTAAATTAATGGAAGAGTTCTGCACGGAGAATAATCTACAAAGAGTTCAAAAAACACATAAGGAAATCTATATTTCTGATGCAAGAAAAACTCAACCTGATAAATTGAAAACTGTTTTAAGGTTTCAAGTGGAAGAGCGATAGACAAAACTAAAAGAGCTTGGATTTTCCAAGCTCTAGACTTACAATTAGTTACCTGTAACATATCACTTTTAAATTAAGCAGTTTATCATTCACTATAACTTTCAAAACACTTCTCTAAATCATCTCTAAATGCAATTGCTAAATAATTATCGATTATATTTCTAGTAATAGGTGATTGAAATACTTGACTCTTATATGCCCCACCATCATATTCAATTATATCAATCTTATTTTCAACCTGTTCATTTTGCACTTCATCAAAATATTTAATACTAACTACTACTCCAGAGTCATCAATCGTAATTAATAACTCTCTTTGATTTAATAAGACCTCAATCAAACTATCTTTATCAATCATAATATCAAATTCACCATTCGAAACTTCAATTTCCTTTTTTAAAGACTCCTTTAA
Source organism: Bacillus sp. FJAT-25509 (assembly GCF_001420605.1). Taxonomy (GTDB): domain Bacteria; phylum Bacillota; class Bacilli; order Bacillales; family Bacillaceae_G; genus Gottfriedia. The sequence continues at coordinate 75,203 of NZ_LJIZ01000038.1, read as the reverse complement.
ATCTACAAAATAAGATTCAAATTTTTCACACATCTTACTGTATGCCATATTTTCTGTAACAGTTTCTTTATATATTGCTTTTGTTTTTAAGATGAATTCCCTTTTAAAATCCATATTTCCACTCCTTGTAATGATATAATTGGAGCATTTATATATTATTACTATTCATCATGCATTGAAAAATAGAATAACAGGAAGAATGTATTTAAATTTTTTTTAAATTGATTAGCCTAAAGTAACAGACTAATTATTCTGTCAGGACTTCTTACACACTTTTTCTTAATTATTGTAAATAATATTACACTTTTTAAATTAATCTATGAAATGATTATAAGATTGAGAATCAGATGAGATTACATTTGAATTGAAGATGGGTAATTGGAAGTGGTTAATGATATTTGGGGTAATAAAATTATTTTTATTCTTGTTTAAAAAATTAATGCCGAAAATATCGTTTAATCTATTAATTTAACATAAATAATTTCAGGATCCCCTTCATCCAAATTATCGATAAGTCCACTTTCAATATATCCTAAAGATTGAAATACTTTTTGCATTTGGATATTTGATTTATTTGTAGATGAAAATAATTTCTTTTCTGAAAAAACTTCAACATATTTCATGAGATTTTTTGCTATACCAATCCTCCTCATGTTTGGTGAAACAATTATTAAATCAATAAATAAATGTCCAAAGAAAAATTTATGATAAATCATAAAACCTACTATACTTCCATTCAATTCACAAACTATGCATCGATTTTCTTCAATTGATAGTGTAATTTGATTTTCCCTCATTCTGCTTCCAATAATTTGTGAATCCAGAATTACGACTGATTCACAATCATTCAGATCCGCATTTCTAATTTCCACTTTCGTTCTCCTTTTCTAATGATAGTTATAGTTAACCTTTTCTATAAAATACTTTCAAACCCTTTTATGTATTATGGTTAATGTTAATAAACCTGTATTTAAAATCATACAGGTTCACTTAATAAAAAATTCAATATTTTATAGATTTGTTGGATTGAAAAGTTTCCCCCATGTTTTTACCCCAACAATTCCATCTACTACTAAATCATTTTTTCTTTGAAACTCTTTAACTGCATTTTCAGTTAGGATACCGAAAATTCCATCCACTTTAACGCCTATTTTTTCTTGAATTTTCTTTACTTGTACTCCCCTCGAACCTTTTTTTAAGACTCCCTTATAAGGATATAACTCAATTTGAATAATCCTTTTATATAATCCATTTTTAATATTTGCATTATTTACCGAGATGAGCACATCTGCATAATTAGGATCTACTGCCCATCCTGCTGCAGCAATTGCTTTAAATTGCTCATTAGCAGTTTTGTAAGTTTTCACTTCACTGTATCGTGGATTACTTAAAATAAAATCAACATAGCCCTGAACTGGATCATTATATTTTATATAATATCCACCTTCATTTTTAGGTCTAGCAGTTCCTCTACTACTAAGTGGTAAACCTGGATACCACGTTTGACCTGCAATATTGTTATTTTTCTTAAAATTTTTAGACGTAAAATGTGCTGTTTCTACTTGCCATTGAGTATAAATCACTTCAGTTAACCAGCCAATTTTTTTTGAAACTTCTTGGGCATATTGAAAATATTTAATTGTATTAGACACTATAGACTAATCCTCTCCTTAAAATGCTTGTCCTATAGAGTATTCATATGCTCCAATCTTGGTACTAAGGAATTAGTAGAAAAGTAATCGAATCTGTCTATTTTTTCTATTTAAAAATTCATATATTCTATTACCCTTCTTGTATTTAACAACTATTAAAGTTTCTTCATACGATAGTTAAAAACTGGAGTTGATAAAATGACTAATTGGATCTACATTTCTACATCAAACCGCCAGCTAAAACTTTTCGACGGAAACACTCTGCTTAAAACTTACCCAATTGGTGTAGGAAAAATGCTTACTCCTACTCCTACAGGAACTTATACAATTATTAATAAAGATCCAAATCCTGGTGGACCTTTTGGGGTACTATGGATGGGACTTTCCGCTCCACATTACGGAATTCATGGAACTGATAATCCTGCAACAATTGGTCACTTTGTTTCACATGGTTGTATTCGAATGTTCAATAAGGATGTACTTGAATTATCTTCGATGGTTCCAATAGGCACAGGTGTCGTTATTCATCAATAAATGAAAAAACCACGAGAAGTTCTTATCTTGTAAGTTTTCATAGATTAAGCGGCACTTCTATTAAAATAAATTTCCATTCTCTTAAAAATGGTTTATGGCTTCCATGTTACAACTAAGAAGAAAATTAAAAACCCTTACTCTACTGTAAGGGTTTTGGAAAATGAATTGAAAATTGAATATTTCCATCTATTAATTTCACATCATGTTTTAACTGATGACGGTTTAAAATCGATTTTACAATCGCTAGACCTAAGCCTGTTCCTGTTAAATGTTTATTTCGGGAAGCCTCCATAACATAAAACGGTTCCCAGATTTGCTTAATTTGAGTGGAATTTTTAAGATTTGTTTCATTTTTAATGCTGAATACAATTTCCTCATTTTCCTCGTAAATCTTAATGGTTATTACCGGATTTTTTGTATATTTAATTGCATTACTAATTAAATTATTAAATACTTTCTCAATTTGGTCCCGATCTACTTCAATATTAAGTTGATTCTTTTTAATATATTCTTTTTTTATGATTATATTATTTTGGTTCAATTCGATTTCGAAGTTTTCCAAGCTAGAATCAAAAAGCTGAATTAAGTCAAATTGTTCTATATGGAATATTTCACGTTCAATTCTTGATAACTCTAATAATTTATCGATTAAACGGTTTATTTGATCTGTTTGTTTAATGATTGTATCAACATAGGTTCCGTCATCTATACCGTCTTTAATGCCTGCAGAATAAGCTTTGATTAGAGCTAGGGGAGTTTTAAGTTCATGAGAAATATCTGAAATAAACGTTTTTAAATTAGCATTCCGCTGATTTAAATCATCATGGGCAATCCTCAATTTGTCACTCATTTCGTTTATACTTTTAGCAAGTTCTTCGATTTCATCATTTGTTGAAATTTTTGCCTTTTTAAATTCTAATTGAGCAATTTCTTTTGAAATATCTTTTAACTCTTTCAATGGATCTGTTATTTTTTTTGACCAAATCCAAACCATTAAAATCAGTATTAAAATCAAGAAAATCATAATATAAAAGGTAAACTTATTTACGATTTGAACAGCATCACTTAAATAAACAATCGAGACACCAACTACAATAAATACATGATCCTTTTGAATAAAATCGACTAAAAAACTAGATTTCAACTTACCTTGATCGTAGATTTTACTAATTCTCTTACCACTTTTAACTTGTTTTAATGTTTCTTCTGTAACCCAAAATTTATTTAACGTTACCCTTTTTTGATATAAATTATCTTTTAATAATCCATTAAACTCGTCTAAATTGGACTGTATTGGTTCATAAGCGATTGTTACATTATTTTTTTGTTCCAATTGATTAATTGATTGTTTAAACTCAGCCATTGTCATCTTGTTTATCGCTGTTGAAAGGTCATGCACTCTATTTTTCATCTGAAATAAGTAATATTTAGGTAATAAATATGAATTGATAATTAGATAAAAAATAAAAACAAAAAGAATACATACGGTAATTGCTATCGATATTTTTCTTCCTAATCGATTCATTTTTCTTTTCTAAGACTGTATCCTAAACCTCGATGTGTTTGAATAAGATCTTCTCCTATTTTTTCTCTTAATCTTCTTATATGGGTATCCACCGTTCGATCATCTCCATCATAATCAATACCCCATACATTAACTAACAAATCCTCACGTGACAAGATGTTTCCTCGATTACGAACAAAACAGCTTAATAAATCAATTTCTTTTTTCGTTAAATTTAAATTTTCTTCGTTTTTAAATGCAATTTTACCTTTAAAATCTACTTTTATATGATCAATTACAATAAGATGTTCCTCTTTTAGTAATTTTTTAGCTCTAGTAATCAGGACCCCCGGATGGAATGGCTTTCTTACATAATCGTCAGCCCCAAGTTTTAGAGCTTGTAGTTCGTCCTCATCTTCACTTTTAGCTGTAAGCATTAATACTTTTGTTTCACCGTTTTTCTTTATTTCTTTACACACATCAATCCCACTACTATAAGGCATCATCCAATCTAAAATAGCTAAATCAATTTTTTCGCTATAAAAGATTTCGATCGCTCGTTCTCCGTCTTCTGCTAAGAAAACGGTATATCCTTCCTTTTTGAAATAGGCCTGTAAGATCTTTAACATATCTTTTTCATCATCAGCGATTAGAATATTGATTTTTAATTCCTCCGTTCAATTATGTTATTTTGTCACGTTCATGTAACAAAGGTAGCTTAAACTGTTTTCGAGGAGTGATAACATGAGGATCATTGAAATTTTAATCAGTGCTCTATTTATTTTATTTGCAATCTTAATTGTATCAATTCATTCATAAAAGGCAGGTTATAGACATGAAATATACCATATTTAGAAGGATCGTTAGAAGATTACTATTTTTTACTTTGATATTATTAATTTTCCCTATTATTTTATATAGTTATTCAAAAAGTATCGAACCAAAAATGTTGGATGTAAATCAAATAACGATCACATCAAATTCCGTTTCAATGCAGATGGAAGGATTGAAAATTGTTCAATTTAGTGATAGCCATCTAGGTGCTCATTATACATTAAAGCAATTAAATAAAGTTGTCGATCAAATTAATAAACAAACCCCTGATTTAATTGTGTTTACTGGTGATTTAATTGATAATAGCGCTTTATACAATAAATTAGATCAAATCCCTGCAGTACTTCAACAATTAAAAGCAAAATATGGTAAATATGCTATTTACGGTAATCATGATGTTGGTGGAGCAGGCAAGAAAATCTCATCATCTGTTTTCATAAAATCTGGTTTTACAGTTTTAGAAAATGAACAGAAAGTAATCGACTTAAAAGATCATAGCAAACTAAATATTATTGGTTTGGATGACTATCTCTTAGGAAGACCAAATCCGGCTAAAGCATTTAAAAATATACAAAAAAACGCTTTTAATCTCTTACTAGTTCATGAACCCGATGTGGCAGCACGCCTAAAAGAGTATCCGATTGACTTACAACTCTCTGGCCATAGTCATGGTGGACAAGTAAAACTTCCATTTCACGAAGCAATTTATACTCCACCATTAGCAACCATTTATACTGAAGGTTTATATAAAATAAATGATCATAAAAAACCTTTGAACTTATACGTTAATCGGGGTATAGGAACAACAAGGCTTCCGTTTCGATTTTTTAGTGTTCCAGAAATTTCAGTTTTCACTTTAAAAAGTAATTGATAAAACCCGCAAGGAAATATGAAATCCTTGCGGGTACATTAGAATCAATCTTTATCAAAAGTTAGTCAAACAAGTTCACATAATTTCTCCTCATATACAAATCACGTTGCATTGAAGATTTTAGGACATAGGACTAAAATCTTTCCAAATTGTTACTGATAATAGTTCATGAGTAATGTCCTTACTAAACCAAGTTTCATTCCATTCAACCTGGCTTCTTTCAAACCTCGTTCGTTCTTCATATTCTTCTATAGTTCTATATTTAATAAATAAGTTGATGTAATAATATTGCTCATCTTCTCTTTGCATAAAATTCATTCCAATATTTGATGGCTCTGAATGAAATTTTGAATGTGCTGACTTTTTTAATCTTGATTTAAAATCCTCTAAAAACTTCTTTTCAAACTTATATTCAAATAAGACGGTAATCATTGTTTCAACCCATTTCTATTATTAGTTGTCCATTAGCTAAACACTATTATAAGTATTCAATTTCTTAATTATTCTTACCAACCACTCATACATATAAGATTTAATTTGAGAGGATAATATAAAAAATAGAAATTTCTATAAGAGGTGCTTATGGAAGAAACACAATCACTGAACTCATCTGAAAATATTACTAGTCTTATTTGGAAACTATCAATAGGTTCTACATTAGCATGGGAAATCTCAAATTTTTTTGGTTCCTCACATCCATACTTAGGTCCAGTTTCTCTTATACTTACTATTCAATCGACAATGGACAAAACAATTAATTTATCAATCAAGCGAGTAATTGGAACAATGATTGGAATCGGTATTACTGTAATAATCGCGAGTTATCTAAAAGTCACTGGATGGAACTTAGGACTTTTAATTCTGATTGGTACATATATTGCTAAATTTTTAAAATTAGACAAAAAAGTACTTCACCAGGTCGCTCTCACAATTCTATTTGTATTTGCATTTGAACACCAATCAAAGGATTATGCGATGGATCGAATGAGGGATACGCTTGTAGGCGTCTTGACTGCTGGATTAATACAGGTCATTTGGTCTTCTCTCATCTCAAGAAAAAAAGAATTGAAATAGTACAAATACTTGCCTGATTTGTTTATTTTTTATTTTTAAGAGGAATAATTAAGAATACTACTTATTTCAATCCTCTTTATTTTTCAGATTATTCTTTCACGATACTGCACATTAAAATTTCAGTTTTTCATGTTCTCATAGAAGACAATTCTATTACCAAACGGATCTCCAACCCGAACCTCTCGTGTTTTCCAAGGAGTTTCTTCAATTCCTGGTCGAGCATATTTATATTTCTTTGCCAGTAGCTTTGAATGAAGTAACTCTAAATTTTCTACTTCAATTCTAATAGTTGCACCTGGGCTACAATCCCCATGGTGTTCAGAAAGATGAATTACACAATTGTTATAAGAAATTTGCATATACAAAGGTAAATCGTCTTCAAATCGATGCTCCCAATCAATCTTAAATTCTAAAAATGTTATGTAGAATTCTTTTGCCTTATCTTCATCAAACATACGTAGAATAGGTGTAGGACTTTTCATAGAAATTTTCGATGTATTCATTTCTCTTCTCTCCTTTTCTTTTAAAACTACTACCTATTAAGAAGTTCATTTAACTTATTGCATCAATAATTCCTTGAATTACTTTCATACTCTCAATGTCCTTTGAACGAAGCTTTCGTCCCGTACCTTTTTCATAAACCTTTTTTTCTTCAAGTAATTGGTATGGGTTTAGGACATTAATTGATATACCTTTTAAATTATATTTTTGAATTGGCAATGCATCATTTCTCCATTCCCAGTCTGGAAAACCATTCGCTATGATTTTACCTTCTTCTGAAATTTTAACAAATACAAAACTCACATCGATTTCGTCTTTTATGAAATCTGTTTGGAGCATACTGACTGGAATTTTCTTAAAACCAGCTTTAACCATTGCCTTTTCTAACTCATCCCTGTATTGAATTAAAGAGACTAAATCAATATCCGAGTGTTCGCGAGTCACTTTTCCAAGCAGAAAATCAATTGCCCACCCTCCCCGTAGTCAGATATGAAATTTTAGATTTAAACAAATAGTATTTATATCACTGAGGATCTTTAACTGTTTCTCAACCTTATTGGAATTGTCCAATTTCACCACACCTTTTATATGTATCTATTTATTAGTTTCTTCCTCGTTGGTTTTGGCACCTTCTAGAACTTAAAATAACCAGTGTGTAAACAAATTCCAAATTAAAAAAGCTTCTTCAATCGAAGAAGCCTTTACTTAAATGTCCAATATTTTGGTTTATGCCATTTGGTTTATTAAATACAGCTATTGAATCAACTATAGATTCGCTTGCTGCATTTAAACCAATGATGGTAGTTTTTATTTCATTTTCATGAAATTTAATCACAATTTTATCAATAGCTGATACACCAGATTCGTCCCATATATGAGCTTTTGATAAATCAATCTCGACTGTTTTTACTTCATCTTTAAAATTAAAAGCTTCAACAAAATCTGTGACAGATGCAAAGAACAGTTGACCTTCTACTTTATACACTCGCTTATTTTCCTCAAGTTGAGAAGTTACTTTTACTTTCGAGATTTTCGCTGCAAAGAAAACAGCACTTAATAAAATTCCAATAATAACACCAATGGCTAAAAAATTATGATTTAACATTAATAACAGATTGTCCAATCATTGCACATCCAGCCATTCCCCCAAATAACCAATACACTTGAGGATATTAAACGGGAAAATTGGATTAGTAAATCTACGCTATATCGTTATTTAGAAAATTAAAAATGACCTTTGAGTAAGGTCATTTTAGTTTTTGTAGATGAATATCTTTTGAGTTAGTTCATAAATAACCCAAGTTTGATAAAATTACGAATACAATTACTGTAAATACAAAAGCAAGTATCACAGTTTTAAATCGACTCTTCTTTCTAACATTTTCAACATAGTAAAAATCATCATTTCCCATCAGCGCTCCTAAAACTAGATAGACTAAAAGAGATACTGGCAAAAATAAGAATACCAATCTTACAAGAATTGATGGAATCAAAAGAGCTTCTGCAATACCTCCACATACACCTAAAAATACATAATCTGTATTCGATTTATATAGTCTATTTCTATTCATGATTTCCCTCTTTTAAAATTCATTTTTACCATCTAAATTTTAAAAAACAAGTTCATTTGAGCATATTACTCACTTATTTATCAACTTCTTCACATTCTCATTCGGACTCCAACAATTAAATTTATAGTTCGTCATCGTTTCAAATCCCAACCTACTACAATAATATTTCATACCTTTCACTTGTTTCTCTGCTTTAAAATGCTGACACGTTGCACAGCAATGGAAATCTTTCATAGGACCTCCTAAAATGAAAACAAAACTTTGAATTAATTACATTTCCCAATAGAATTAAAGTTCTTATTTATCGAGCAAATCTTCAATTGAATTAAAAGTAGCAACAGGTTACCCTTAGCACTTTCTACCTCTAATTTTAATTGAATTTTCAATTTATTAATTGAGTACAAAATCTCATTTACTTTTGTATTTATACATTTGAGTATCTTTTCAATATTTTACGGTTAATTTCTTCATAAACACAGAAAATAGTAGAGCATAGTAATTAATGGAAAAGGAGATTTACCGATGAAGCTTTGGATTACTTCTATATTCTCTATATTTGTAGCTCTATCTACTACCTGCTCTTCAGTATATGCTGAACCTAATCATAAGCTTGCAATAGTGATTGATGATTTTGGTAATAACATGAAAGGAACGGACCAAATGCTTTCACTACCGATCCCATTAACAGTTGCCGTGATGCCTTTTTTACCATCTACTAAAAAGGATGCAACTGTTGCTCATTCTAAAGGATATGAAGTCATTGTTCATTTACCAATGGAACCAAGGAAAGGGAAAGCAAGTTGGTTAGGACCTAATGCAATTAAGACCAACTTAAGTGATGAAGAAATTCGAAGAAGAGTCCTAGCTGCTATTGATGACGTCCCATACGCAATCGGAGTAAATAACCATATGGGTTCAAAAGCAACTTCCGATGAGAGAGTAATGCGCATTGTCTTAACTGCTTGTAAAGAAAGGGGCCTATTTTTTTTCGATAGTAAAACGAATTATCGAAGCGTAGTTACTAAAATTGCAGATGAAATAGGCGTGCCGGTCATTGAAAACAAGTTATTTTTCGATGATTTATACACATATAAGCATATAGAAAAGCAGACTCGACTACTATTAGAAAAAGTAAGAGTAGAACCAACTATGATTGCGATTGGACATGTGGGAGAACCAGGCGAAATTACTTCAAATTTAATAAAGGAATACATACCCAAAATTAAAGAAGAAGCTAATTTTGTATTTTTATCAGAATTAGTAGAAAACTTGCCAATCCCATTACATTAAGAAAAAATTAGGAACCGCTATTTTGCGATTCCTATATTTTTTGATCTGTATTCCTTAAAGTAATCCTCAACCTCGTTAATATTATTAACGACCAATATTTTATCATTGTAATCTTTAAACTTTTTAAAGAATTTTGGTTTCCCCACTTCTTCAAAATACTTATTCCATTTAAACATTTTGAAGAATATTTTAAGTGTCGGTTTATAATTTGACTTCTCTAATCTAAGTTTTTGTAAGAAATACCTTTTAATGATTCGATAGGTTCTAACAGAATAGCTAGTATCTAAAAAAATAATCAACTCTGCATTTTTAAAACTATTACCTACCCAATCTTCATTATGAACACCTTCAATAATCCACGTATCCGTACGAATGAGTGTATTTAAATAGCATTCTCTTTCTTGTTTTGAACGCCTAATATCTTTATGACCTTTTTGCCTTTTCCATACAACATTATCTAACTCATAATAAGGTATATTTAGCTTTTTGGACATTTGCCTGGCTAATGTCGTCTTACCACTTCCAACTGAACCAATGATATGTATTTTCTTTGGTATGTTATTTCTCACTTAAATCACCACTTATCTTAAAACATCGATTCTATATTATTCGATTAAGTACTTAAAATGACCTTGTTTAAACTTAAATAAAAAATAGGAGCTGAATGAATCAGTTCCTATTTTTATTTAATCGTTCCGCTATTAAATTTAATCTTTAACTAGTTACTAAACAATGTTCATTATTTACGCCAAAAAGTCGTTAATTCAGATTTATCTTGAATATTGAACTCAATCATTTTCTGAAGCAATTCATAATTGACTGGGACTTTCCAAGGAATACGAAACAAACCTTTTGTAGCACTATAGCCAGCCTCAGCAATTTCATCGGCAAAGTGCTCAATACCTTTTTCTTCTGGTGATACACTCATATGTTGCTTCGCAGTCGAAATGCCAATGATAAATGTACCATGATTGGAAAACATAGGCGTATTCCACTTAATTTGCGGCTCTAGGCTAGGAAATTTATTCGAAATCCAATCCAAAATTTCAGCAGTTCGTTCACGGTGGTCTGGATGATCAATACCCGCTAAATATTCTGCAAAAACTACCATGTCGGTCCCTCCTCAATCAAAAATTATTTAAGTATGTAAGACTTTAATTTAAACTATATACATATAATCCAAAACAGTCAAAAATCACTTCAAAGTTTTATCATTATTAGATTTCTCTACTTCAAAAACCCTTGTTCTACTATGATCTTATTAAAAAGTCATATTATCATTCATTGAAAAAAAAGTTATAATTCCTAAAACTAAAATGATAATCAAAATTGTCTGTATGCATATCCCAACAATACTGCAAACCTTTCCCGAAATTGCTAGGCCTTTCCCTTTTTCATTCGAATGATTAATTTCGGCAATACTTTTTCTAGAAATAAAAAGACCTATTATACCAAGTATGAACCCAATATAAGGAATGATTATCGATAATACGCCTAAAGTTAATGAAGAAATAGATTTACTATTCGTTGTAACCACATCAAAACCCCCATGAATTTAAAAATATGAATTAATTCTAAAAAAATGTATAATTACACTATTATATATAATTCTATTATAATATTACACTAACAACTCCTATTTGTAATTTGGGTTTATTTCAGCATTTCTTTATAAAAAGTAAGAACCATTTAAGGCGTATAAAATAAAAAAAGGATAGAAATTAATTTCCATCCTTAACTGTTTATTTCTTTTTCTCTCAAATAATCTTCATATGCTTTTTTTACCTTATCGGATATTGGCAAAGCTGGTGCTACTTTTGAAAGTCTTTTGCTTAGATCGTTTAAAAGATATACCCCTCTAAACAAAATGCCAGCTAAAATTCCGAAACCTATAATGATACCAACTTCTCCTATCATCGAAAGAAATATACCTAATACGGTTGCTAATATGATTGATATTAACAATTTCAAAGGAATTCTTCCTTCCCTAGTTTTTCTTATCCACAAAAGACTATATTTAATGTCGAAAATCAAATTTATCATCAGGGACATTCAGAGTGTGACCGTTAATAACAACTGTATCACTATCAATCCATTCAATATCTGCTGCGCTCTCACGATAATTCCAGTATACAGTTTTACTCTTCTTTTCCTTGTTAAATACTAATTCTCCTCTTACAGTATTTTCAGTTGTTGCTCCTCCACTTGTTACATATGCTTTTAAAGTATAATTTCCGTTTGGAGATTCTTCTTCTGTAAGATATTCTCCTTTTGGTAATCTATTCATATCAAAAAATGCCCAGTATACCCCATACCCGATAATCACCAAAAAAAATACGCTTACAGAAATTAATATTTTAAATGTTTGTCGTCTTCTTTTCTGCCAACTTTTTTTATTTTCTAGTATTTTAGTAGACAAATTACGATCTCCTTTTTTGTACCCAATGAAATTTCAATCTATTTACTGAAATTATAATTGCTTTAAATTGGTTTATAAAAACTTAAACACCATTATTTTCTACTAATTCCCTTTTGCTTAAGAATGTTATCTGAATTTCACCATAATTAAATGAGTATTTTTTAACATTCTTACTTCTCCGTTTTATTTATGCAAGTTCTAAAGGTAAATAAGCATATTCTCCATCCCTAATAATCTCACACTTTTTAACTGAAATCGGATACTTAAAAATCGGTCCATCTATCACGGTAGTATGGAACTCCCCACTTTCTCCACATGGATCAATGCCTCGACTTTCAAGCTCCTTCACATATTCATGAGTTAATGTTCGTCCTAAATCTTCTTCTCGCATTCTTAATGATAAGTTGACCGATACAACAATTGTTTGAAACCCCCTATTTATAAACTCATCGACAGCTTCACGGTGATTCATTTCCCATAATGGCATACCAAGCTTTAATCCAACATTTTTAGTAACCTTATCATGCCAACAATCTTGTGCAGGCATATCTATGTCTCCCGTTACTAATACTTCTGTTCCTTGATTTTTTGCATTTTCTAATAGCTGTGTAAATACTTTTTCATATTCCTGCCAATTTGCCACCCCTGTATAAACAGGTAAGCCTATTGATTCTGCTTGAGCGTGTACTAATTCAGGAGGCATTCCATGGGATCTAGAACGTTTTCCTTCTTCCTCAAGCATAACGATCAATCCAACCGCTTCCCCTATTTTCATAGCTTTATATAAGGCTAGTACACTATCTTTCCCTCCGCTAAAAGAAGTTATAAATTTACGACCAACTGCATTATTTTTCCAGTTTACTGTTTCTACCATTCACAACTTACTCCCTTATCTTAATGATTTTTCCACTATATTTTTAAGTACAAATTAATATTAAAATTTTTCTAATGTTCTTGCAATATTCCTCACATTTTCAATACTAGGAAGTTCTCCATTCTCATCTTTCATTATCCTATAAGAACCAGTATCGTTTTTATACCGAACTTAAAATTACTACTCATTAGTCGTCTCCTTATACCACGAGTTTTTTAATCTAATTTTAATATTCGACAAAATTTTCAACCTCCCTTGCTATCTATGCAATAAATTGTTTCAAAAATAAGAAGACCGACAAAAGTCGATCTTTTCCTGGAATTAGCTAATCTATATTTAGTAGAATCTAAATTGAACTTTTCCTCCAGCTATACCTAACCAATAATTTTAAATTTTTTTAACACTCCAAATTAAGCAAATAAAAAGATCTGCTACCGCAGACCACTTTTAAAAAAAATTGTATATTTTATTTGTAAGTTTTAAAAAAGTAATAATCTTCTCTACTAAATGGGAAAATCCATAAAATCATTTCTTAACATAATGAAGCATTGCAAGTTGACCTAATTTTTCTACTTTGGTCAAAGTGTATTTTTGGGTAATATCATCACCAGCATAAAGAGAGATACCTTTTCCTAATACAATTGGAGCGATCGCTAGTTGAAATTCATCAATCAAATTTTCTTTAAAAAATTCTCGGGCTAGATTCCCTCCACCAATAAACCAAATATCCTTACCAGGTTGTTGTTTTAATTCTTGTATAAAAGCTTTAATATCTCCGTCTATAAAAGTAGCATATTCATCTGAACCAGTTGCAGCTTTTGAAAACACATAGTTTTTGTATGTACGATAAGGATAATCCATATCAAATCCGCGAACGACGTCATACGTTCCCTTTCCCATCACTACAGTGTCAATTCTCTCTAAAAGAGTATTATAGCCAGAATCTCCTTCTACTTCTGTTGTTTCTAGCCATTCTAACGTGCCATCATTGTTTGCTATATAACCATCAATTGAAGTACCAATATATAATATAATTTTACGATGTTTTTCCATGTAAATCTCCAATCTTTTTTTTGATGTTTGTTTTGCTCATTACTTCTCATGCCATATGTATTCAATACTGAGGGATTCTGGATTTTGGAAATATCAGTTTCTTCAATGCCATTTATATTAATCTTAGGAATGATTCACACGGGCATTGGATTCTTGTTATTCTTTTCAGGAATGCAGAAATTAAACGGGCAAAGCATAGCAGCATTAAGTTATGTTGATCCAATCACTACTTTAGTGATTTCAACTGTTTTCTTACAATAGAAAATGACAATTATTCAAATGATTGGTGGGGCATTGCTATTAAGTTCCACATTTGCAAGTGAAAATCATTCATGGAGACTGTCTAAACCATTTTTGAAAAAACAGCTAAATAATAAAATAAACAGTGGGAATGTGCAATTTCCCACTGTTTTTAATTTTAGATTATGAATTTCTATACTTAGCAAACATTAATTCATCATGATATTTATCTAGATCCGGTAATTTTAAATTTTCGGCAATCATAATTTCAGCTTCTTTATCATATTCTACCCTTACAAATTGGATCGAATTAGATGAATAAGAACCATCAAGAATCGCATACGATGCTGAAGTTAAATCAAGAGAATTTCCAACACTTCCTACATTGCATAGAATTCCGTTTTTGAAAGTTTCCAAAAAGGTAGTATGTATATCTCCATAAAAGACGATATCTGGGGTCTTTTCGTTTTTGTTTGAATTTGTTATCTCACTATTTTCAAACATACTTAACCGTTTTTCAATTGGATGAAATGGTAAAATCCTCTCAAACTCACTCCTTGGTGAAGCGTGAAAAAATCTGATTAATTGTCCATTTAATTCAAGGTCAATATGAAATGGTAATGAAGATAGAAATTGATAGTCATTATCTGTTAATCGGTCTCTAAACCATTGAATAAAATCATTTTCTGCAGGTGACTGAATAAATACATCCCAATTGCCACGGACCACTTTTTCACAATTTTTTTGAATAAGCTCTATACACGCTGAGCCTTGAGGCCCCTTACCAATTATATCACCTAAGCAAAAAATTCTTTCAATTTCTCTAGAACGAATGTCTTTTAAAACTGCTTCTAATGCCGTTTTATTTCCGTGAATATCTGAAATAACTGCTATTTTTGTCATGATGCATGCTTCCTCCTCTTCTCTAACATTTGCATTTTACTAAAAGACCCAAATTATCTATACCCTATATACTAGCAAACATTTATTTATATTGAAATTGTTAAAGCGAACTACTCATATTTGTTAACCATTAAACTATTCCATTTAAAAGAAGTTTAATCCTTCATTATCATTTTACTATAAAGAAAAAAGGAGCTATTTTTTAGCTCCTTTTCAATGCAAATGCATGAATTGGTATTAAACTTGGGTATAGACCGACAATCCCTTTTTGAAAATTAAGTAAGATAGATGTATCTGTCATGTCATTAAGTGCTTCATTTATTTCATGGTCAATAACTTTTGAAAGTCTTTAATCAATCACAAGTAAACTCCTAACATCAATTACTAATATGTTATCACTTTTATTGTATACCTAATTTTTTTCAAATTCGACTATAAATCATCAGAAATGCATAGAATTGTTATTCAAATAATAATTATAGTGTTTTGTCATACTTACTTCTAAATAATCAAACGAATTTATTAACTCCAATGCTTTTTCATTGTCATCATATTTTGTATCAACATTCGGTAAATTGATTATTCTATTTTTCAAAGTAGGATGTGTAGCGTATTCAGCTTCAGAATTGCTTAAAGCTTTACCTAATGACTCCTCAATTTGCTTCTTGTAACTTTCAACATTTTCACGGTAATAGCTAAAGTAATTTTCAAATTGAAATCCATGAACAATTTTTTCGGTCATTTGTTCATCAATTAAACGATTAAAAACATTACCATGGCTTATTAACTTAGACAATGCCTCTTTAAAATTTTCATTTCCACACATTTTTGCTGCAATAAAATCGGCTCTGTACTCCATTTCTCTAGAAATTTTCATATTAAATTTGTGAAAAATTTTAAGATAATATTTCATAAGCAAATTTGGTAAAATCATTGGAATTGATATAAATATTGGACGACGACGACCATTGTGATTAAACAAGGATGTAATATAGTCTAAATACTTATTTGCACCTTTATAGACAGGAGAAACGAACCGATTGAAAACTAAATCTCTACCCGTAAAATGCGACAGTTCATGGGCAATAATCGCACGCAGTTCATTTACTGATAATATGTGAAGTAAAGGATAACTAATTGCTAGTATTCTACCTTTTGCAATTCCATTAAACACAATAATTTTGCCTTCAGATACAAAAAAGTTTGATTTCACATGCAAAATGATCGAGTCTGGCATTTGTGTATTCATTTTTTCAGAAAGTTCAGAAATCAAATTGCGAAGTTTTGGATGATCATGAGGATTAATTAATATAGCCGGCTCAAATTGTTTATTTTTAAAAAACATAGAAATAATTGCAATAAAACAACTCACTACCCCAAATATCATACCAAAAAAAGGTAGAGCATCGATTAATATTAATCCAAAATATGCAAATCCTAATTCACCTAAAAATTCACCTACAAAATAATGAATAATAAAGATTAACCCGCTACCAACAAATACGATTAATGCGGTTGTAAATAAAACCATAAGATAAAAACCTGGAATAAATAGAAGAGAAGCAAAGATTTTCTTTTTTGATACAATTGGTTCACATTCCATACTTTCTTCTGACAATAGATCACTTCCTTCTTAGTTATTAGATCCCAACCACTATATATTTTTAGAAATCAATTATATATATCTATAAAAATTATATAAGCAATGATAGAAGTAATCGGAATAATACTGATCAATTTTGGTATGTTGAAATTAAATTCATTTAAAGTTTTTCTCAATAAGCCATCCAAGAGAGAATAGAGATTTATAGCCAAAAACACAACTAATAAAGTAATAATAAAAGAATAATTCTTAAGAAGAAATTTGGTTCCAATAAAAAGCGAAGGTAAAAAAATTATCTCTAAAATGAATTAAGCTAGATCATGCCTTCTATTGTCAAATTTGAAAAGCCATTTCCCATATCTCTTTAATAACGACATTTTGCCAGCACCTCTTTATGATAGATATTCGCTATTAAATTTACACTTTCCTTTTATGGCCATTTTTACTGTTTAAATTTTTTCTCATTCACATTCCAAGTTTTATTCCCAATCCATAATCCCATTAAAGTGGAGAATATTATTGCTATTAAATATTCAAAAATAACATAAGGAATATAGGTTAGAACTACTCTATTAAGTACAAACAAATTAAATGTGGTAAATAGTAACCAAGAACCAGTATAAAAAAATACTATGTTTAATACATATCTTTTCTTGCCCTTGGATCTTATTGTGTTCCATTTTTCTTTT
Organism: Bacillus sp. FJAT-25509; assembly: GCF_001420605.1. Lineage (GTDB taxonomy): Bacteria > Bacillota > Bacilli > Bacillales > Bacillaceae_G > Gottfriedia. The sequence goes on along the minus strand of NZ_LJIZ01000038.1, from coordinate 57,591 downwards.
TGTTTATTTAAATTTCTCATTTATCGCCCTCACTTTACTCATCACTTCTCTATTTATCTAATTTTCAAATTATTATACAGTATCAAATGAACTTTGTAATTTGGGGGAAATTGCTTATTTCATTGAAATTTAAACTTCATTGTTGTTAATAAGTAAAAAAAACGTCTCTCCTTTATCGTTTTGATTAGGACAGCCGTTTTTAATTTTTAAATCCATTAACCTTATACTCAAATTTTAGAATCATTTTCATTATTTTTTAATTCATGATAAAAATGTGCCTCACTTGCATTCATATAAGGAAACAACCATAAAAAACCAATGCCAACTGTTAAAATGCATAATAAGATCCAACCAAGAAAAGAAAGGTCTAAACAAAACAATTTCCACTTATATCCATCCATCATTCTTCTACTCTTTGTTATCGCATCATTTGGAGACAAATGTGGTTCTTCAATAAATATGTATGGCGCCATTCTATATGAATATGATTTTATAATGCCAGGAACAATCAAAAGCAATGTCCAAAGTGTAGTATATAAATAAGTTAAGAAATTTAGTAAAAATGCATTTAAATATAAATTCAAGTTTGTAAAATAATAAAAGATTGTTTGTAAGGAATAAGGTTGCTCATCTTCCTTTGTCGCAAATGTAAAGAGTCGTGTACTCCCGATCGTAATAATTGCCGTAATAAATAAACTATAAATAAACGTTATGTAGTCATCCCAGCTAATTACAAAGGATATATATTTCGTCAATTCATTTTTAATGGGATTCGGGAAGTATACAGTAAGTCGATTTTCAACTAATGTAGTTAAAAGATGTACTATGATCGTATACCCAATAAACTTTTTCCAATTCCCTCTCAGTGTATCCCTTGCTCTTGAGCGTATTTCATCTATGTACATGAAAACACCTCCTTTATGTTTATGAATATAAAATTCTACATTTTTCTACAAATCCCTTTTTAAAAATTATGTCAATATTTTTACAATGAATATTTCTATTAATTTTTAGCACAAAAAAACATTCCATAATTAAAAATGGAATGTTTCTTAAAATCACCAATTGTTGTCGAGTCAATCCTAAATTGATTGCCACTGTTTTACATATTAAATAAACTGTCTTCTATGAAATCACATCGCTAGACTCAACTTTGTTGTCTACTTCTTAATCGACCAATTATTTCCATATATTTTCAATCGATCTAACAGATTTATTTGTCCCTGCATGTTTTAATCCGTAAATATCCTCTATTGTATGTAAAAGATCAAAATGGTTTAAATTTTCGTTAAATTGTCCTTTTTTTACCATGGGTCCAACAAAAACGGTGGGAATTTTGTTATTATGTGAAAGGTCATCTTCATCCCACGTTACAATTAGCAAACTATTATTCGTTTTTGCCCATTTGACATAAGCACCAATTTGTTTTTTTAACCACTGATCTCCTTGTTTAATTGTTCCATCGTGCATGTCATTTTGGAGATTAGGGATTATAAACGAAACAGTTGGAAGTTTACTAAAATTTGTTGGGAAATTTTCTAATGGCTGATTTGCTTTTTTAGGGACATTTGTAAAATTAGCCCAAGGATTGTGCCTACGTGCATAATTTTTGTTGTATTCTCCATTAAAACCAATTGAAGGCAAATCTTCAGAATAACCGGCAAATGTTAATTTTTTTTCAATAAGCTCACTTGCTAAATTATCTGTTGAGAATTTTGTTTTTGGTAAAGCATCATCTGTGACACCTTGATTTGATCCAGAGAACAGGTCCAAATAATTCGGCTGGCTAGGATGTTCAATTGCATGATAGTTAGTTAAGTTGGCACCTAGGTTCATTAGTGAATTAATATAAGGTGCAGAATGATTCCCCATAATTTGCTGTTTCGCATGATTCTCCTCAATTACTATTACAATGTGATCAATTTTTGGAATTCCTGATTCTGTTTGCGAATTGAAATTAAATAATTTAAACGTATTTAGATTTTTTTTATTAATCTGTATACAAGCAATTAAAACAAAACAGATTAAAAAAAGTACTATAACCCATTTTCTCAATATAACACTACCTTTATTTAATTATTTTCTTATTTCAATGAAATTAAAGTTTTAACATAATCTAGTTATTTATTCTGTATTTTTCCTTAAAACATTAATTCTCTTTGTATATGTAATTACCCTTCTTTGATTTATTTCTTTCAATTCATTAATAATGATGATCTTCTTTTTGTTGTTAAGTTTGTCGGGCCCATAAGAAAAAAACATCCCATTAGATAAATGGAATGTTTTTCAACAAAATTATTCTTTTAAACCCATTGCTTGTTTAATAGCCTCATAGATATAAGTGTTTTCATATGTTCCTGATAATAGCTCTGCTCCAGCACCAATTGCTGTTAATGGAACAGATACGCCACCGTGTCCACTTGTTGTCCAGTCAATCATGAATTGATTGCTACTGTTTGCCACATTAAATGGTCCGTCTTCTTTAGAAATTCCATCGCCTGACTCATCTTTGGTGTCAACATCTTCAATTGATAAGCCACCACATTCATGGTCTGCTACTACTAGAACAAGAGTGTCAGGGTGGTTCTTAGCATATTCCTTAGCTACAGATACTGATTTATCTAGTTCTTGACCAGCCTTAATCATTTTTTCAGCATTGTTCTCATGAGACATTTCGTCTGTTCCCTCTTCTTCTACCATTAAGAAGAAACCTTTTTTATTATCTGATAAAGTATCGATTGCTTTTTTAGTCATGTCAGGAAGAGATACTACTGGATCATAAAGATCACCTTTTCCCTCTTCTCTTTGTTCAAACATTTCTTCGTTTGCAAAAAGACCTAACAACTTACCATTTTTCGCTTTTTGTAGCTCATTAGCATTCGTTACGTAATTGTAGCCAAGCTTTTTCGCTTCATCTACAAGATTTCCTTGTGTTCCTTTACTTTGCTCAGAAGGGTCCTTTACTGGGTGGTCTTCGTAGCTTCCAGCATTTCCTGCAGGATACCAAAAGTCCTCTCCTCCACCTAGTAGAACATCGACTTTGCTGTTTTCAAGATACTGCTTAGCAATGTCACTTTGTTTTGAACGATCTGTTACATGGGCACCAAATGCTGCTGGAGTTGCATCCGTAATCTGGCTTGTTGTGACTAAACCAGTTGATTTCCCAGCTTCTTTCGCCATTTCCAAGACTGTTTTTACTGACTTCTTGTTTGCATCAACACCAATTGCCCCATTATACGTTTTTACCCCTGACGCCATAGCAGTAGCCGCAGCTGCTGAATCTGTTATAGCAGTAGTTGAGCTAGTATGTACCAATCCAGCATAAGGCATATCATCCATTGCTAGTTTACCAGTTTGTCCAACAGTAGCCAGTCGGATCGCTTCACGGTGTGCAGCCCCCATTCCATCTCCAACAAAAACAATCACATTTTTAGCCTTTCCTTGTTTGTGACTATTATCGGATTCTTTTGCATCGACGAAATGATTAAATCCCAATGTTGTTGCAGTTGCAATTGTTAAAGCAGCACTGATTATCGTTTTCTTTTTCCCCATTAATAACACTCCCTACCTGAATATTTTCTTAATTTCAATATAAAGGAAGAGTATTTAGGAACTGTATAGATACTGTAAATATGGTATAAATTTGTATGAATATTTTGTAACTTTTGTCAATGTAGTTCTTTCAATTTTTAAATTTAATCCTTGTTTAATGTTTTAATTTCTAGTTTATTTATCGAATCCAAATAAAAAAAGAATCAAATTGTAGATTCTTTTCGCTCTCAAACTATGATCTTTTAGATTTCTTAATGATTCTATTAAATAGTACAAATACTGCAATTAAAATAATTAAGACTAAACCAGGAAAAACGATATTAAGCATTTTAGACCAGCCTTTCAGGTAGTGTTTTATATTATTTCGTCACAATCGTAAATATTTCCTTTTTTGGCGAAATTAACTACCCCACCATTATATTAAATTAAAGTTCAATTTTTTTTCACATAGATTACTTTATTTACTTTTAGTATCCTCCGATTTAATAGTTAAGAGACTTTCCCATTACTAAATTTAAGGAGGAAATACAATGATTAGAATTAAAAAAGGTTTAGCTATTTGTATAGTATCTTCAATGTTACTAATATGTGGAACAGCTTTTGCAGCAAATGGTAAATACTCTACTACATATAGCATGACAGGTGGCGTCGAAAGTAAAAGACTTGATGTTGGTAGTAATCCTACCTTTATTGTTGCAGTTAATCCTACCAAGGGTATTTGGGTAGATACTAAGAAAACAAAACAAGCTAATATAGAACTACAATTTAAAATGGATGCTTTTGGCTTAGATCCGATAATAGATGTAACAAATGTACCATCAGTAACTGGTGGAAACAAAACATTTACAAATAAGACAAAGGGTAAATATTATATTTATTACCGTAACTACACAGGCCTTCAAATGGAAGGAAAAACATCTATATCTTGGAAATACTAACATGTTCGGCTATTCAATATCATTAGATCCTATTGAATTTTTATTTGTATTTTTGCTAGGATTAATAGTATATTTCATTAAGATAAAATGGATTAGTAAATCAATTACAAAACAAAAATTCGTTCATTTTACATTATGGTTTTTTTACTACTTATCTTTAGTAAAAGTTGTTTTCTTTCCAATTACGTATTTCTATAAAAAAAATCTTGAAATAACTAGTAAGCTCTATTATCAATTTTCACCTTTTAATACAATTCTTAAGTCGATTGAACATGATCTATGGATACAAGTAATTGGTAATATTCTTTTGTTGCTTCCAATACCAGTTCTCTATGTAGTACTAAAAAGAAAAATTCTGCGGTTTCATAATTTTTTTTTATTTGGTCTTTTTCTGTCTTTCTCAATTGAAATAATTCAGCTTGGAATCAATTATATAACTGGATATCCTAATAAAGTGATGGATATTGATGATGTAATCTTAAACGTTAGTGGTATATTATTAGGTTGGTTTATTTCGAGAGTATATTCGTGTTGGTATTTAAAAGAAAAAACCTTAGTTTAAAATCCACTTCTCAGCCCTGCCCCACTTATTTTTTATAGATAGAAAAATCACTCTAATGATTATATTTAATTAGTTGAATTTTATAATTGGGGGAATTCACCGTTTTTTAAGATTTTTTTGTATGCATTATAGGAAGTAAATTAAATTTTTGTGCTTTGAAATAGAGATCAATCATATATTTATTATTGTGTAAAATTCATTTTTTTTTACAAAGCGACTAAAGAGAATCCTCTTAGTCGTTTTTTAATCCAATGATTTTCTTGTGGATTAATCGTCTTTTTTATATTTATCAATTCTACATGCCATTTCTTTCCAACAGACTTTCCTACATTGCAACTCAGCCACCTTATCGCATTCTTTCCCATAAAAAATAAAATGCATTTTTTCTTAAAGTCAACATTAGAATAATTTTAGCTATTAAAAAGGGAGTGAGACAATTTGGCTTACTGTACTAAATGCGGTGGAAACTTAGAGCAAGGGGCAATATTTTGTACAAATTGTGGTGAAAAAACTAGTATTCCAGAAGTGACTAATCAGGTCGAAACTCGTTCGAAAAATCGGAATTCACATGAAAGTAATTATAAAAATAAGTATAGTAGATTAAAAGGTATATTGATTTCAATTGCCGTATTAATTATATTGGCTGTCGCAATTTATTTAATTTATCCAAAACTTACAAATAAAAATAAACACTCTCAACATGTATCGAATCATGTACAACATAATGAAAATGAGCAAGAGGCAGTGGGAGATTCTGCAAATAATCCACCTAATACTCAAACGATCCCTTCTTATAAAGCTCAATTAGAACAATTAAAAATTTACGCTGGTAGTAGAAGTCTTTCTGTTGGTAGTTGGGACATAACACAAATTGATGGTGTAATACATTTAACAGCTAATAATATTTCTCCACAAAATCTTCAATCAATATTTAATTTATATGATAGTGGAAATATTTCTCCAATAAGAGATTGGGCGATTAAAGTAGCAAATATTGCAGATGAAGTAGCAATGTCTAAAAATACATCATGGTATATTTATGTAGGTGATCAATGTGTTGCACAGTATCCACAAACGTTATCTAACGATGATTTAATGTATTATTCAGGCTCTTGCGGTGTTTCAATACCTGTATTGGAAGGAAATTCGAAAAATGATTTAGCTATCGTAATCCATACAATGGTGTATGGTGACGTATCTACTGCAAATAAGTTTATCTTGCCAATGAGTAATATAAGAAAACTAACTCAAGATGATCTAGATTATTTGACGAAAGATGAGTTGCGCAAAGCTAGAAACGAAATTTATGCACGTCATGGATACATTTTTAAAACGGATGAAATGCGCAACTATTTTTTAGCTCAATCATGGTATAGTCCAAATGTGAATTACAATGGTACTTTAAGTGCGATTGAAACTTATAATGTAAAACTAATCAAAGCTAGGGAGGAGTTCCTTAATTGAAGTTGGTAGTTAATAAAAAGATCATTATTTTTTTTATGATCTTTATAATCTGTATTTTAAGTTTTTTATTTTATCCAAAAGATCATTCTGATAATAAACCGCACAAAACATCACTAAGTCAGCAGCCTAAAATAGAAAACTTTAAAGAAAAATCAAATAAAGTCATTCAAACAAATGAAAAGAAGAACTCCAAAAAGCCACTTGTAATTTGTATTGATCCAGGTCACCAAAGTAAAGCAAATACAGCGCTTGAACCATTAGGTCCGGGCTCTAGTGAAATGAAGATTAAAGTGGCTGGCGGTACAACAGGAGTAGTGACAAAGAAGCCCGAGTATGTTTTAAGCTTAGAGGCATCACTTAAATTAGGTGAAATCCTTAAAAAGAGAGGTTACAATGTCATCTTCACTCGTACAACAAATAATGTAAATTTAAGCAATAAAGAAAGAGCAGAAATAGCCAACAAAATCAATGCTGATTTATTTATAAGAATCCACGCTGACGGTTCGAATGATCATTCTACAAAAGGATTTTCTGTCTTAACTCCGTCTAAAGAAAATCCTTATATTTCTTCACTTTATAAAGATAGTTTATTAATTTCACAGAATATTGTTGAGGAAGTAAAAAAAGACCAATATACAAAAGTAAAAGGGATTTCCTATCGTGACGATCTCTCAGGATTTAATTGGTCAAAGGTTCCTGTTACATTAATTGAACTTGGATTTATGACAAATCCCGAAGAAGATCGAAAACTATCGGATCCACATTATTTAACAAGTTTGTTGATGAAGATAGCAGATGGGATCGATCGATATAGTTCAGAAGTTATTGACGATGGGTCAAAGTAGATATAGGTAAATAACATATTTACTGCTAAGATCCCGCACTTCTTATTTTGTATTTCTAAACGTGTATTGGGATCGTTGGATGCCTTGCACGTTTATTTTTTTATTGATGGGTCTATTTCTGATATAGATAAAGTTAGATTTTTACAGAGTGAAATTAGAATTTAAGAAAGAAGGTTACAACTTTGTGCCCCATTTTTTAAAGCACGAAATACCTTTCATTCCTATCTGAACATAGTTCGGAATGCTTGTCCATTTATATTCAGAAAAAGGTCCCCTCCAAGTAAAAGAGTAACATCCACAAATTAAATGGTGATGTCTTTTCACTTTCTACATGAATGGGATCATATAGTAAATCTTAAATATAGTTTCTAATTTTTTGTCCTATCTATTAAGTGGCTTTTTTTACCTACTATTAATCTTTATTCCATATTAATTAAAATAGTTTTCCTAATAGCAAGTCACTAATTCTATGAATCGTATTTATGATCATTGTTCGTAATAAAATCATTTGAGTGATTGCCATTACTATATAAACTATTGAAATGATATATAAACTATCGATTCCTTTTGTTTTAGTATTTTGGAACGAACTGATCACTAATGGTACTACACTAATACTCATAAATACCGATACTAAGATAAATATTAGACAAAGTGTTATCGAGACATAACTTAAAATAAATGCAAAGCAAACTAAAGCTAAACTAATAGAATAGATAGTTCCATATCTCGCAATAACTTCTTTTAATTGAAGATTTGTTTTTTTACCTTTTAAAAAAATGTAAGATGTAATGACTGTTACTAAATGAACAATTAATATCATAACAAACGGGCTAATAACCAAGGTACTAAAACTTAATTGGTTACTGAAGTTAGTATAATCTCCTATAACACTCTCTGTTGATTTAATCCCAATCTTTAATACATTATAGAAAGTTGCTGGAATTAATAGCGAATATAAAATTAAAATAATAATCCCTTTTAAAAAATGTTTTTCTGTAACACCTTGTGCAACACCATAGGGATTTTTAATAGCTAATTTAAAGAAACTCCAAAAGTTTAACATTGTTGATTTAAATTGATTAAGTTGCTCTGAATTCACATGATTCATAACTTGGCTATTTGCACCTGGTTCAGTTACTGTTTGTGATAAGAGCCCGTTATGTACAATTGCTGAGGAATTTTGTTTCGATCGTTCTGTCTTAGGTGTAACTACTTTTGAAACCGATTCACCTAATGAAATATCCTCATTAATCTGATCTTGATTTGTTGAAATTACCTCTTCATTTTTCAAAAAAATAACTTTTGTTCCGCAATTCCCACAAAAACGGTCATTTTCTACTAATGAGTTGCCACATCTTTTACAAAACATAACTATTCCTCCTTTACCTTAGACAAATTTAATATACTTTTAATTTATATTTTGGTAGTGAGGAAAAATTCTGAAAATAATTATTTAAAATACAAATAAACGTTGATAAGATTTTAAATATATAAAAAATATAAGGGTGACTTCTATCTAATTTTTAGAAGTACCTTTATCCAGTGATTTTTCCGCTTATATTAAGAGGAATTTGATTCTACTGTGCCACTAACTATTCCAATAAAAAAGATGACGCCCAAAGTACCAACCAGGAGGTCAGTACGATGGACGCCATCTGTTTCGGGATTTAACCCTATTATATGAGGTCTCTCTAAAAGAATAATCTTTTATGAAGTCCATATAATCGTTAAATATTGGTTCGTTAGGAGCCAATCTTAACTAGAAGATATTGTCGTGTAAACAATATCTCTATTTCAGTATTACCATTAAGGATGTCTTTATACTTATTTTCAATAATAACTTGTAAAAATTTCTTCTAATACCATAAAATTCTCTAGGCTCTTTTTTATTTTACTAGCTCTTTAAACTACTGGTGGGTTGCCCATGTTATTTGTTGTCCACTCTTCAAATGAAGGACCGTAAACACCAAATACTGGTAAATTAGCATGTCTCATTAATACGGTTAATTGCCCACGATGATGAATTAAGTGTTTTATTATTATTGATAAGATTACTCCGTTTGTCATCGTTCTACCAAATTTAAATTGCTGTTCTGTTAGTCTTTCATTAGTCCATTGACTTCTAACAGTTTCTATTAAATCTGAACTTACTTTATCAAAAGTTTCAATTACCTCTTTAGCTGATCGAGGAACTTGATGTTCATTTTCTAATGGAACGGCATTAAATCCAAAATAACCTAATAAACCTTGAGAACTACAAGTAATATGCCAAATTGTTCTTCCAATCGTTCTTCCATTTTCAGCTATTGAAACATTTAGGGAATCATCTGTTAAAACATTAATTAAGTTCTTTGTTAATTCCGCTTCTCGAGTCCAATCTTCAATAAATTCTTCAATATTAGCATACATTCTCATTCCTCCAAACTGTTACCTGGCGTTTTATTGTTTAACTCTTATTATTTCTCTCAACTGCTTTTTACCATTTTTATTACTTTTCTTGCTCGCCTTCGGGCAGACCGTATATCCATACTTTAGTGCACTTTGATTGTATGCATTGAAAGGATTACCCCTACAGTTCTTTCTCTCTTACTGTTTCTTTTGTTTTTTATCATGGGGATACAGATGTACGCTATTTAGTAAGTTCTTTAGTTTGCCCCTGAAAATGACATCCTTAAATTCTTTTGGATGAAATGGAATGATTGGTGTAAGATATGGAACACCTAATGAACGAAGTCTGGACATGTATATGATCAGAATAACTAGTCCAATACCCATTCCCGTAAATCCAAACCAGTCGCCTATGATAAGAAAGATGATTCGTAACGGAAGAAGTGGTGCTCCCATGCCACCAAACATAAACATTAAACTAATCAAGATAGCGGTTCCTACAACAACGATACTCATTGGGTGAATGATTTTAGACTGTACGGCTGTTGAACTAATAATGGTTGTTCCGAGTAAGGATGCGACAATAATCATATCCCCTGATATACGGAACGCTGAAATTGATAATAAATACAAGATAAAAATTAAAAAAATCATATCCCAAAAAGATGTGAAACCGACTTTATCTTCAAAAAATATTTTGACAGCTTTCTTAGGAAACCAATCAGTGTGATATTTTTGAAGGGCTATGTAAACACCTGGTAGTAAAAAGGTAAGAAAAAAACTAATAAAAAATAATGGTTTATTTGCAAAGCGTCCTGTTTTCTCGTAATACGAATTCGGCACCTGCATGAATTGAACAAACAAAGCGGGAACAACCGTTGCTTCGGGTGTTCCATCTACGAAAATCGCAATTCTCCCTTCATATAATGCAGATACAATTACATCTGGCATTTCTTCTGTTTTAGTCAAATGGAAAAGTGTAGGCCTATATCCTTCGATTGCATCGTCAATGATACGGCCCTCTATTGCATATTCGACATCCACGGAGTCAATTTTTTCACGAACTTCTTCAAGGCACAATTGATCAACTTTACTCTTTAAGTAAACAATTGCAACATCTTCCTGTACATACCTGCCTATTTTCTTCATTTCAACTACTAACTCCGGTGACTTAATGTAACTACGAATCATGTTTATATTTGTTTTAAACATTTCATTCAGTCCAATTTGTGGACCTGATGGTGAACGTTGTCGAAAGCTCTTTTCAACGGTTCGCGCTTTAAGTGTTTTGATAAACATTTCTTTTGGTATTAGCTTCGCTTTTGCTAACGGCTGAATAATTGATTCTCTTATGATTTGTGTATTCACAATCCCATCGAGATAGATGAGAACCCCATAATGAATCTTATTATTATGTCCCTCAATTTGGATGTTCCTCGTCGTAAATTCAGCTGTATTGTTTAGTTTTTCTTGTATGACTTGAGTGTTCTTGGTTAAACTCTTTGTAAGATTTGAATGATGATCTTGCAAGCTAGTCACCCCCTAGTTAACCCGTAAATTCTTTCCCACCTATAAATCCCATTTTCATAATCATATAAATTACACTTAATCTTAAGAATTCTTCTTGCTCGCTTCTCCAAGGTACTCTTTGTTTCCCACACTCTTTCTCCACATTAGCAAGTATTCCCAAATGGAACAAATAAAAAAGAAGAAAGCACTTAAGGCTCCCTCCTTCTCTAAAATGATGCAAAACCTATAAAAAATAAGACAGAGGATTAACACTCTGTCTTAAAAAACATTTCTTATTATTTAAAATTATCTATTGCCGCTCTTTCTATTGCCAAACCATTGGTATAACGTTTCATGAATAGCTCAAATCCCTCTACATCCTTTAAGTCTGGAGATATTGCTTTACCTGTTTTTTCAATAAATACTTTGTGGTTTAAATAACCTTCAAGCATTTCATTGTCTGCTTTGTTTAACATATAGGATGCAAGTAATGCAATCCCCCATGCTCCTCCTTCTCCTGCTGTCTCCATAACCGAGACTGGAACATTGAGAGCAGCGGCCATGATTCTTTGTCCAACAGCTTCAGTTTTAAACAAGCCACCATGACCTAGGATTTTATCCAATTTCACTTCTTCCTGTTTGAGAAGTATATCCATCCCAATCTTCAATGCTCCTAAGGCTGTATATAAATGAACACGGATGAAATTAGCCAGATTGAATTTGCTCTCTGAAGAACGGACAAACATTGGACGGCCCTCTTCGAATTTAGTCATATGTTCTCCAGAAAGATAGCCGTAAGCTAGTAAACCGCCACAATCCGGATCCCCTAGAAGAGCTAAGTTATACAGAATTCCATATAACTTATTCATATCAACATCCTTGCCTATTAGTTTTGAAAATTCATCAAACAAACTAATCCATGCATTTAGATCGGAAGAGCAATTGTTGGAATGGGCCATTGCGACCAGATTTCCATTAGGTGTAGTAACAAGGTCAATCTCCGAATAAACTTTTGACAGTTCCTTTTCCAATACAATCATTGCAAATACAGAAGTTCCCGCTGAAACATTACCGGTTCGCTTAGCTATACTGTTAGTTGCGACCATACCAGTTCCTGCATCACCCTCTGGCGGACAAAGTGGGATTCCTCCTAGTAGTTCTCCTGTAATATCTAGTAGCTTTGCTCCTTCTTCTGTGAGGTAGCCTGCTTTTTCACCAGCTACCAAGACCTTTGGCAGAATATCTTCTAATTTCCATGGTAAATTATGAACTGCAATTAAAACATTAAATTGATTAATCATGTTTTGATTGTAGTTCCTTTTAATCAAGTCAATTGGAAATACACCAGAAGCTTCACCAATTCCTAATACTTTCTGTCCTGTCAGTTTCCAATGGATGTAACCAGCAAGAGTTGTCTGAAAAGTAATATCTGCAAGATGTTCTTCCTGATTCAATATTGCTTGATATAGATGAGCGATACTCCAACGCTCTGGAATTTGATAGTTAAATAGTTTTGTCAGTACTTTTGATGCCTGTTCGGTAATATTGTTACGCCAGGTACGAAATGGGGCCAAAAGCTCTCCCTCTTTACCAAAAACCATATAGCCATGCATCATTCCACTAAATCCAATACCTTCCACTTTTTGTAGTGTGACGCCATATTGATGTTTTACATCATCTGCCATCTTTTTATAACTGTTTTGTACACCCTGCCATATATCCTCTTCACTATATGTCCATAGATTGTTGATATATTTATTCTCCCAATCATGACTGCCTGAAGCTATCGGTATATGGTCTTCTCCTATGAGTACTGACTTAATCCGCGTTGAACCTAGTTCTATACCAAGAACTGTTTTACCACTTTGAATTTCTTCTCTTCGTTTGAGACTCATTATACTCACCTCCAGTTCTTAATTTATTAACTCTGTATTTCCAGAAACCTTTAAAACTCCCTTTTTAGATTGAGATTCTAAGAGAAAAAATAGAATTTCTGAAAGTCTATTAATCTATCTATAAATAACTTCATTCCAGCGTAATTCGTTATTAAATGCCTCCGTTTTAGTATCTTTGTTAATTACAACCAGCTCAATTCCAGTCAGTTCAGCAAAATCTCGCAGCTGTTCGGTTGTTACTTTGTAAGAAAAGCTAGTGTGATGTGCTCCTCCTGCTTGGATCCAATTTTCAACAGCTTGGTTTAAGCTTGGTTCGGTTTTCCATAACACTCTTGCAACCGGTAGATTTGGCATCTCTTTTTCTGGCTGAACAGCTTCAACTTGATTAACAAGTAATCGAAAACGATGTCCAAGGTCAATTATAGTTGCATTTAATGCGGAACCGCCTCTTCCATCAAATACAATTCGAGCAGGATCTTCCTTGCCACCAATTCCAAGTGGGTGTACCTCAATTTTTGGACGAGTTGCGGAAATTGAAGGGCAAACTTCGAGCATATGTGCACCAAGAACCATTTCATTTCCAGGTTCAAAATGATAGGTGTAGTCTTCCATAAAAGAAGTACCTTCGTTTCCAGCTATAATTTTCATCAATCTGACAAGTGCCGCTGTCTTCCAGTCACCTTCACCTGCAAAACCGTATCCTTGTTCCATTAAACGTTGAACTGCTAGACCAGGAAGCTGATTCATACCATGCAAGTCTTCAAAAGTGGTAGTAAATGCAGTATATCCGCCTTCTGTTAGAAAAGCTTTCATACCAAGTTCAATTCTAGCTTGGTAACGGATTGAATCGCGGACTGGACCTTCAGTCAGTCCTTCGGGAGTAATGTCATAATGCTGCTCATATTCAGCCATTACTTGGTTAATTTCTTGTTCAGTTACATCATTCATTCGTTGAACAAGATCGCCTACACCGTAACCATTCACTGTCCACCCAAGCTTGATTTGCGCTTCAATCTTATCCCCTTCAGTTACTGCAACCTGACGCATATTATCACCAAATCTCGCAACCTTAAGATTTTTACTTTCCTCGAATCCTACCGCAGTTCTCATCCAACTGCCGATTCGTTCTCTTACTTTTGGATTCTCCCAGTGACCCATAATAACTTTTCGCTTAATTTTCATGCGCGATGCGATAAAACCATGTTCCCGGTCTCCATGGGCGGCCTGATTCAAATTCATGAAATCCATATCGATTGTATCCCAAGGTATATCACGATTAAATTGAGTAGCTAAATGCAGATAAGGCTTTTGAAGTGATGAAAGGCCCGCAATCCACATTTTAGATGGTGAGAATGTGTGCATCCACGTTATTATTCCTGCACAATTTTGATCAGCATTTGCTTCTAGCATTAATTTGCGGATTGAATCTGAATCTTTTAATACTGTTTTAAAAAGCACCTTATATTGGACACGAGAATCATCTTCCAACCCATTTACAATCTTTTTTGAATTCTCTTCCACTTGACGAAGTACATCTTCTCCATACAATAATTGACTTCCAGTTACGAACCAAAATTCATAGTTTTTTGTAGATAACAATGTAAATCCTCCTAAGTAAATAAATGATATTTATCGAAAATAACAAATTAAGAATCAATCCAGTATTAATAATTCCACCTAGTTACTTTTGTCCATAATAGGCATTTGCTCCATGTTTGCGAAGATAATGTTTATCAAGTAGAAATTGGTCAATGGCTTTTATTTGAGGGTTTAGGATATATGTGTTTAATGCCATTTTGGCTACTTCTTCTAATACAACGGCATTATGTACCGCTTGGTTAGCATTTTTCCCCCAGCTAAATGGAGCATGACCTGCTAGTAAAATACCTGGCATTGCAACAGGGTCAAGTCCTTCATTTTTAAAGGTTTCAATAATGACGTTACCTGTTTCATGTTCATACCCTCGGTCAATTTCTTCCCTGGTCAATGCACGAGAACATGGAATCTCACCATAAAAATAATCCGCATGAGTCGTACCAAGTGCAGGAATTCTTCGCCCTGCTTGAGCCCAGCTTGTAGCCCATGGTGAGTGGGTGTGCACAATTCCACCTATTTGGGGAAATGCACGGTATATGGCTAGATGTGTAGGTGTATCTGAAGAAGGTCTTAACGAGCCTTCAACTATTTTTCCGTATAAATCTAATACGACAAGGTCATCTATTTGTAAATCGTCATATGGTACACCACTTGGTTTAATTACGACCAGTCCTGATAGATGATCAATTCCGCTCACATTACCCCAAGTAAAGGTGACCAAACCATGTTTTGGAAGCTGAAGATTCGCTTCCAAAACATCCTTTTTTAACATTTCTAACATCATGGCTCCTCCTTTGTATTAGGCAATATTTGCCATAATCAAAGTGATTTTAATCGCGAGAACTCACATTTGCTTTTTTATACAAGTTCCATTCTTACTTACTATAAAACTCGAGCTCAGCAACATTTCCATACCCACCATTTGGGCTCACATATCGGATATAACGATAGGCTGTTTCTCCGGTTAACTCTGTTACGTTCCATCCAAGTTCAGGTGTTGAAGTAATCGTGTACAGATCAACAAATCCATCAGTCGATGAAGTATTAGAACCTTGAATTTTTCCTCCTACCATTCTTCCTGTATAGCCTGCACGCGGGTAGTATCGTATTTCTTTTAACACACTTTGCTTACCTACTCCCAAGTCAATTCCTGTGATGCCACCATTCGCTTGACTGTAGTCATAGAAGGTATTGATATTTCCATCAAATGCTTTATCAAATTCCCCGCCTGGTGCCCACGGCGGATTTTTACCAAATGGAACTCCTGTTACTTGAACTAGCTGATTCGTTATGTTTACGACCATTTCACTTACAACTCCAGATCCATCGGCTGCTGTAGCTACAACTTTCACTTGACCGTTTTTACCATCCTTATTTGCAGATAACAATCCGTCTGAAGAGATAGTAGCTAAATCTGTTTGTGAACCGTTCAAGTTAAATACGGACCACTTAACATTCTGGTTAGCATTTGCGGGAATAACCTGCGCTTCCAACTGCAATGTGCCACGGTTGGTCCCAATTGTTTTCTCTCCATTTTTTCCGGTTATTATAATAGTAGATACATGATCAAAAAGGTCGATTGAATAAACGTTATCTTCAAGATTAACCGATTCTCCGTTACTTTTGCCTAATGTTATATTTGATGTAGAGACATAAGTTGTTAACTTTTCATTTTCCTTAATTTTCATCTTAATTTTTACTAAATCACTTACTTGTTTGAAATGCCCTGGGGCACCTTCTAAAACAACATCCACTACTCCTGACTTTGCTGACTTATTAGTTGAAACCTTAATTTTACTATTAAGAGCTTCGGCTGAAACAAAATCCATCAATTGAGAATCATAGTTTAGTTGCATCTTAACGGAGTGAATGTTATCTAATAAATCGTTAAGAGAATAAATAAGATTAAAAGAATCATTTACTTTTAATGAATTTGGCCCGTTTACTGATAAGACTGTTTCCACTGTTTCCGTCGGCGCAATCTCAATTTTATCGATATTCGGAGCGTATTGTTCATAATCCGGTGACTCTGTATCGTTATAGAATCGAATTGAGTTAGAACCTTTCTTAAGTTCTACGTCAAATACTATCGATCTAAATGTTTCCCAACTATAGGTACTTCTAAAGTAAGTTTTTTCACTAGCTTCACCATTAATGCTAATGTTTGCATGTCTTTCCACGACGTTAGCATTATAATCATGATTGCCTTTTTGTTCATTATTTGCATAGTGTACAATTAGTTTATACTTACCACTTTTTGGAACGACAATATCGTTAAACTGAAGATAATTATCGGCACCTTTTCCTATTAAACCAACATAGTTATTACCTGAAGCATATGGGCCTTCTTGTACTTTAGCTGTACCCGCAATTGTATTGCTCGTTTTTTCAGCCTCAATAACCTGAATTAGTTCCTCTGTCTTCCTTGGTGCCGCTTTTACCTCTAGATTATCGATATTAAGATTACCCTTAGTATTCTTTAATTCTATTAAATTGATTCCTGCTTTTAGATAACGGATTTCCGAATGGGTATTCCAATCACCATCTGCACTTGAACGTTCTAACTTAATATCCTTGACCTTATTACGATCCACATAATATTCTACATTGCTTGATGAACTATCTGTTGAGTACTTAAAGTTCGTCTCATAATATCCATTTTTCTCAACGTTCACAACAAACATGACTCCTGTTTTACCCTCTTTTGATAAGTCAAGATAGCCAGTTCCGCTATAATTATCAAGCTTTGAGTTTACTTCACCATTTGTCTCAGCATATTCCGCTTCGTACAAATCAGTTTGAGGAACTACCTCACCCTCATACTTGCCAGCCCTTGTAAGATCAATTCGATCAAGAAGAGCTACTCTTGTTAAATTACCATCCTGCATTACTGGCATTCCAGAGAACGAAAGCGTATGTTCACCAGCTTTTAAATCTAGGTAAACTTTTTTGATTCCAATAAATTTAAATCCAATATTAGCCGGATAAACAATTTCAGTTGCTTCTCCGTTATCAACTTTAAATGAGTGTTTAGCTGTTTTTCGTCGATCAGCAATCGCTGCCTCAGGGCCTAGCGGACCGTTTCCATAATAAACATCCATCAAGTATTTTCCATCTTCAGGTATATTGACTTTAAATTTCACACTGCTATTTTCATCATCAATGCCACCAACTTGTTTGCCGCCAGAAGTCGGCCATTCAATATAGGCACTGCTATTTTCTAGGTCATATACACTTGCTTTTCCACTTAGTTGTGCATTTTCTGCTTCATAGATTTTTTTCCATGGTTGATTTGGAAATGTTGTTTTTGCAGTTGCTGGGGTCACAATCGCTTTATAAGCTGACATATTGTGCATATTTGAAACAGGAACAATTACTTTCCCATCAACAACAGGGTAATCTTTTTCATGTACGACTACTGGATTACCTGCAGCACCATCAAATCCAGTCCAAGCACTTTCCCAAATCGTTACATGTACAGAATCACCAAATTCCTTGTGCTGATTGAATCCTTTTAACACAAGGTCAGCACTACCATTAATACCGCCAAATACGACTTGTGATTGTTTTTTCGATTGATCAATTGTAGCAATGCCTTCTAGTCCTATTGCATTAGCATTTGGTGGAGTTACTTGAACCGTTTCTTTTCCCTTCATTTCACCTGTCCATTTATAAAGCCACCATGCTCCATTAACTTGATTATTTCCTACAACCAAGTCGTTCAAATTATCAGCCATATGCCAATAAGGTAATTCACCAAAAACTTTACTTCTTTCAAACTTTGCAAGAAATTGCAAGAGGACGCCTTGATTAGATGGATCTCTTGGACGAGCATATTCATTAATATTAATTTCAAGCGGTCCAATTCCTAACTCTTTTTCGATTGAACGAAAATCATCATATCTTGCGTTCCATCCTGTGAAGAAATTATCTCCTAATTCATGCCAAGTTACGATATCTGGTAAAACATTATTCTCTTTAGCAAACTTAAAGAAATTACGATAAACTGTGCTGTTATAACTAGCAAAGTTTGGTCCTGCAATTTTCGCATCTGGATGGAGTGATTTTATTTTCTCAACGACAGTTTTCCAATCTGAGAAAAAACGTGCTTGTGCTTCAGAATTCATACCGCCATACCAAATTTGATCTGGTTCATTGAAAGGTACATAAACAAAGGTATTTTTATTAGAATTCGCAACAACTTTTTTCACAATCGTTTCGACCTTATTCAAATAATCTGGTATACCAGTAAATTCGTATGGCCACTTCTCATAAAAATCTTGTAAATAGATTTGTATTTGCTGACCTCCCGCTTCAAGGAAATAGTCTGAAATCTTTAAGGCATCACCATTTGGATGTTGCAATCCGTCTGGGGCTTTTTGGACTGCTGTATTTGGCTTAAGTGGAATAATCGTGTTAATGTCAGGAACGTTTGGCTCACTCATACCATATAAGAAACCAGCCCCTCCGTTTAACATCTTTCCATTTTCTTTAGATAAATCAACTACTAGCTGTGGGTCTGTTGCTGCTGATGTCTTTACTGGAGAAAAGCTAAATCCGCTGCATATTAAGATTGTACAAAAAAGACAGGTAACGATTTTTTTTAACATTCATTTGTCTCCCTTTTTATTATTTTTACAATCAAAATCTCCACGGTGTAAGAACTCGATGAAACTTACCAAATATTTTGCAAATTAACGATTCTTTAAATTGACCTCAAATAATCTAGCAGCATTCCTTTTTGGGATTTTAACTGTTAATGTCCCACTATGTTTGTTCCATTTGTAGTCAACATCCCCTTTTGATGGGTATGCTAATTTAACTTCTACTTCTCTATTATTTAAATGGTTTAATGGGATCAAATAGTTTTCCTCACTAGAATCCAATCTCCAAACTGCAATAAAATTCTTATCGTCGTTTCTTAATCCAAAGCTCATCCAAGAATCGCCTAAATTAGGTATACCTGTTGGCCAAATTGGAGTACTAGTTACAATGGATTGACGAATTGTTTTATAGTACTCAATTCCTTCTTTAACTAAAAGGAACCGTTCTGGACTGATTTCAGCTAAATGGCCACTTTGATGAATTCTTAGAAGTAAGCTATTGATCATATTAAAAATAACTTCCTCATCGTCTCCTTCTTTTAACGGATATGACCACACTGCACACTGTTCAGGTGTTACTAAGGAGGCAGCAGCTGCAGCAATTGCACCATTCTTTAAGTAATCTGTTTGATCACTACTGGATTGTAGACTATGCCGACTTAGTAAACTATAATCCATCCGCATACCGCCGCTACTGCAGTTTTCTATTACTAAATCAGGATATTTTGTAAATATTTGATCAAGCCAACTTAAATAAGCTCGGTTATGCTCAAGTAAACCGTCACCCATTGAATCCGCATGATAATCTGTACCCACTCCAGCATTAATGTTATAGTCCATTTTGATGTAACCAACACCATACTCGGATACTAAACGATCAATTATTCCGGTTGCAAAATCTCTTACCTCGGGATTACGATAATCTAATTGATATCTAGAATGATCGATCACTCTCTTACCATGGCGTTGAAAAAACCATTCATCTGGTACTTTACTTGCAAGTGGACAATTGATTCCCATCACTTCTAATTCTAACCAAAGTCCAGGTACCATCCCCATGCTCCGAATATAATTTAAAACCTCTGTTATCCCATTTGGAAAACGCTCTTTAGAAGGGATCCACTCACCTACTCCATCCCACCAATAACCATCTGAATACCACCCACAGTCGACACAAAAATATTCACAACCAGCAACAGAAGCTGCCTCGATTAGGGGTAACAATTTTTCTGTCGTTGGATCACCGAATAGACAATTCATATAATCATTAAAAATGACTGGAAGATGTATATTATCATTATTTGGACGACGGATTCTTCTACGATATGACGTTATTTCTGAAATGGCTTTTTCTGTTCCACCACTAGTAGCTCCAATTGCAACAGGTACAGAAACAAAGGTTTCTCCTGGTATTAGCTCTTTCCACCACTGATTCTCACTTTCTGTAGGTCCACTTAACAGTAAATAAAGCGAATCCGCAATATCACTTATTTCCCAATGCCAAGATCCATGATGTTCAATTTGCCAAATAAATCCCGTTCCTGTTTCTGTATTTTCTAAAATGGCCATCGGAACATATTGTGATGTTGACCATGTTCCAGTACTAGAATACGCTAATCTTTTCATCGAAAATTCATTCACTTTGTATAGCCCTAAATCGGTCAGTGAATAGTGATGCCATTGTGCTTCCCCATACCATGTGTTATGAGGGATGTGTAACCTCATTTTCTCTTCTCTGTTTTTTAGACCTTCTTTATCGATACCTGTATAAGCGAAAGATGAAACGTATTCGATACCAACCGGTTCATTACCTTTATTAACGACCTCTGTCCAAGTCCTTACAATCTGAATTCCGTTATAAAATTGCATAGTTGAATTCACTACAACATTTGTTACTTCATCCATCAATTCAAACACAAGCTTACGACCGTTTGAATTTACTTTATCCTTAAAATTTTGTAATTTTAAGCGTCTCCCTGGGTTTGTACCCGTATGTTTTGACCCATGATGATCATTTTGATTTTCACCAGAAAAATGAACTTCAACTAGACGATATTTACTTCTTTTTTTATCATCCCAGTTTAAATACTCATTTGAAGGAATAGACGAAAAGTGAAGAAATCTAACATCTTTGTCCTCGGTGACCTCAAATACAAGGTATATTCCGTTTTCTTCAATTTCAATTATTTTCCCAACTTTTTCTATTACTTCTGACATGTTAAAACCTCCTTATCCTTTAACTGAACCAGCCGTCATACCTTCTATCAAGTATCTTTGTAAATAGATGAACATGATTACGATTGGAATAACTGCTAACACAGATGCAGACATGATACTTCCCCAATCTGTAGAATAGAGTCCTTTAAAAAGAGTAATCCCTGGCGTTAACGTACGATGTGCTTCGTCGTTAATAAAAACATATCCAAACATAAACTCATTCCAAGCGTTAACAAATGCAAATAACGCTGTTGCTACAATGCTCGGAATTGAAATCGGCAGGATAATCTGAAATATTATTCGAACTCTTGAACAACCATCCATCTCCGCTGCTTCTTCTAATTCATATGGAATTGAATCAAAAAATCCTTTTAACATAAAAGTACATAACGGGACCATAAACGTTGTATAAGCTAGAATCATTGATGCGTATGTATCCAACAATCCAAACCTTTGCATCAAGATATAAAGTGGAACTAACAATAGAACCCCTGGAATCATTTGAGATAATAGCATTGTTATATTTAGAAATTTAACTCCTCTAAATCTTTGAAACCTGCTTAAAGCATAACCAGCAAAAATCGATACCAATACAGATATAAGTGTTGTAGAAATTGCAACTATTAAACTATTAACAAAAAACGTAATGAACTTTGTATTTACTAGAACATTTTCAAAATGTGAAAAAGTAGGATGTTTGATGAAGAAACTAGGATGGGTAGTACGAATTTGATCAGTTGGTTTTAAGGACGTTACCAACATCCATAGAAACGGGAACACGCAGTAAATCGAGATGACGATTAGCACAATATAAGTCACAATTTTACTCACCAGCATCCTTCTTTTACTCATTAGCATGTTTTATCACTCCTAACATAGATTAGACTCTATTTTTTTTGACATTATAATAGTAATTAACTACAAAAATTGTAATCATAAATCCTATCATCATAGTTGCCAACGCTGAAGCCGATCCAACATCAAATTGTTTCATTGCATATCGATATATCATGATTGGGAGAGTTTCAGTCGCATTAAGTGGCCCACCTTCTGTCATTACCCAGATAAAATCAAAGTTTATAGCTGTCCAGATAAGATGAATAAAGATTAAGACTACTGATACCGGCTTTAATTGTGGCAACACAATTTTAAAAAATCGCTTCATCGCACCGGCTCCGTCTATCGCCGCAGCTTCTAATAATTCTTTAGGAATCGATTGCATTGCTGCTAGTAAGCAGATTGTATAGTAAGGAAAACTTCTCCAAATATTTACAAAGGTTACAGTTAACAATGCGGAATTCAATTCGCCTAACCAATAATACGGTTTATCTAATATCCCAAACTTTGTAAGAAGAAAATTAATAATGCCATAATCTGGGGTTAACATCCATATCCACGTCGTTCCTGCAATTACAATTGGAACAACCCAAGGTATAATGATCAATCCTCTAAAAATTGCTCTTCCTTTTAACTTTTGATTTAAGGCTACTGCTGAAATTAAACCTAAAATAAACTCACCCGCAACAGAAACGACAGTCCAGATCGTCGTGTTAGAAAGGGCCTTAGTAAAATTTTCATCATGAATAACATTTTTGTAATTTTCTAATCCCGAAAAGGAAGTTTTTAAAGTACTAACGAGGTTTTTAAAATGGAAGCTATCCCACACGACATTGATCAGAGGTAATGCAATTAAAGCAAGAAAAAAAAGGATCGCTGGAAATATAAATAAATAAGCTTGAATCATATTCTTTTTTTCTTTTGAAAATCCCCCTTTAACTTTTTCTTTAGTTAATCCGAGTTCTTTATTAACTTGCTCAGTTTCTATGTTCAAGAGTATATACCTCCCTCTTTCGATACGGATGATTGATGATTGTATGTAATAAAAGAGCAAGTATTACTTTTTCTCCTATACAATACTTGCTACTCCTTGAAATAATTTATTTACTGCTAAGTTCTCCTGATTTCTGTAAATCATTATTAATTTGATCTGACAACCATTCAGCAACTTTTTTAGGACTTTCCTTTTGCAATAATGACTTAGCAAGTGCATCTTCCATACTTTTTGTAACGCCACCTAATGAGATTTCAGGATATGTTACACCAGTTGGCGCTAAATCCGTAAAACCTTTACCCCACTGACTATCACTGACAACATCAGTACGTGGTGAGTTAGTTGGACGAATGTTAGATTGCCATTCTTTCCCTAAGATATAGCTTGCAAACTCCCATGTTTCTTTAGGATGTTTACTATTTTTGTATAAATATAGAGGGCTAATTTCTAGGAATGTTGCTGGTTTTTCTTTGTAAGGAGGAGCTGCTACTTTTACATCTTTCATTTCTTTAGGATTTTCTTTTGCTCGATCTTCAATCCATGGCCCGTTTACTACCATTGCATATTGACCAAGGGAGAAGTTAGTATCTTCTTCTTCCCATCCCCATGCTTTAGCATCAGAAGGAATTACACCTTTATCTTGCATTTCCTGGTAAAATTTAAAAACTTCTGTCGCTTTTACAAGTTGCTCAGGATTATCTTTCCAAGTATTTTTAAATTTACCATCATCCATTTTCTCAGCAATCTTTACATCATTTGAAGCTAAGTAGGCAAGTAGCTCTTGTGGTGAGCGCACTCCTGCACCAGCTATACCGAATGCGGATTTACCAGTTGCTTTTTTAATATCGCCCGCTACTTTCATTAAATCATCAAAGGTTTTTGGAGGTTCCTGAATTCCCGCTGCTTTTAGCATGTCTTCATGGTATAAAAGTGCTCGAATTCCTAGATATTGGGGGATGGCAGTTACTTTCCCTTCGAATGTTAGGGCTTTCATTACATTTGGATAAATTTTATCCTTATCAGCCCAATTATTTACATATGGAGTTAAATCGTGCAATGCACCCATTTTGTTAAATTCTCCATACCATTCACTTAATCCCCAGCTTAAATCTGGAGCTGCACCACCACTAATTGCCGCTACTAATTTATCGTGTAGTGCATCAAAAGTAATAACTTGCGTATTAATTTTAATATTTGGGTGTTCATCTTCAAATTTCTGAATTTGCTCTTTCGTTTTTCTCTCTTCTTCAGAACCAGGTGCCCATGAAGCCCAGTACTGCAAAGTCACTTGTTTATTTCTATTTTTATCAGTTGAAGCTTCTTTTGAATTATTACAACCAGCTAAAGTAGTTGAAAAGACGAGTAGCAACATAAAGATTATTGAAAAGTACTTTTTCTTCACCACTATTAAATCTCTCCCTAAGATTTTTTATAAAATAATTACAAATTGCAAGCTCACATATTTACTAGAGTAACCACTTTAATACAAAATGCTAGAATGATGGTTAAGAAATAACTAATGCCAAAACATTAGAAAACTATGTAACTACTAATCTTTTTCTACATAAAACCACCTCCAATGTTGATCATCTTTCAATCATCCCCACTACTTTCTCTAATGATTAATTTTGTTGGAACGGTTACTTTTAAAGGAATTTTCCTCCCACTTATCCGATCGAGTAACAATTTCACTCCTGTTTGCCCCATCTCTTTTGTAAATACTTTCACAGTTGTTAATGGCGTACTTGCAAAACTTGCCATCTCTATATCATCGAAACTGACAATTGCTACATCATTCGGGACTGAAAGATTTGCTTCCTGAAGCGCTTTTAATGCACCAATTGCCATTGGATCACTCGAAATAAAGAAAGCTTCTGGCAGATCTTTTTGTTGAATTGCTTTTTTCATCAATTCATATCCTTGTGACATTGAATATTCACCAATAAACGTATACTTTTGATTATAGATCCCTTTTTCTTTCATTAGATTTTCATAAGTTGTAAGACGTTTGTCTTCGATGGCAACAGTCTCGTTTTTCAAATATTCAATATCCACTCCACCTATATAACCTATTTTCTTATATCCTCGCTCCAATAAATGCATCAAAGCGGTTTCTGTAGATTTTACAAAATCAATTACAATGGAATCATAAAGATCTTCATCTGGGGAATGATGGATATATACTACGTTTTCAATGTTATCGCTTACAGCTTTGAATGCCTTTTCGCTAATTTTTCCAACTATGATGATTCCACCTAAATCTTTAAATAGGTGATTCGATCCAATATCATTCCATCTAAACATGAAAGTCGAAGCTATACCTTGGTTCAGTAATTCCTCTTCAACTCCTTGTCTAATTGTAAGGAAGTATGGATCCGCCATTTCTTCTTCCAAAGTTTTAGAAAGTAAGATTCCCACGCTTATACCTGGTTTATCTGATTCCTGTTGTTCAACACGCCTTTCTAATACTGTCTTATAACCTAAATCCTTTGCAGCTTGTAAAATACGTTCTCTCGTTTCTTCTAAAACTGTAATCTTTTGATCATTATTTAAAACTCTCGAAACAGTAGCTGGTGAAACTTGGGACAATTTTGCTATATCTTTAATTGTAGCCATATTATGAACCTCTCTACGTAATATTTTAGTGATTTTCACTTAATATTTACTAATTTATTTACTTGTTATATTTGTATGTTAACAGATATTGAAAATGCTTTCAATGTATTTTTCGGATTTTTCTAAAAATTTAAACAAAACAATTCATTAATCGCAAAGATTATTCAAATTTTATTGTTAAAAACCACTAAATATAACTAGTAAATTTTTTACCGGTAATTTTTTTCTATTTGGACCTCTTTTGTTCTTTCATTTAATATTTAGTAAATGCAAAAGAAGTAGATTTCCATCTACTTCTTTCTAGTTTAGTAAATTCAAATAATAGATGATCGTCTATCAGCTAAGGTAAATGAAACGACTTAATATGATTTAACCTCAATAAAGTGACCTCTCCACTTGCTACAATTAATTCAATAACACCTTCCTCTACACTCTTGAGTATTCCAATTTTCATTGGATCAATCGCCCCATCAAATACGACAAATTTTCCTTCTTCTTTTTTTAATTGTGTATCAAACAAGCGTGAAAATGACATATTTGCATTTTCAGGTAATAGATTGATTTTTGAGTTATAGGGATTGGCATTATAATTGTATGGTGTTAGCCATTTTAAATGTGATAAAGGGACATACAGCATTTTAAATACTGGTGAATAAAACACGATATAGTCACTTAGAACGTTTATAATATTTCCATGAAATGTGATATTACCTGTGACATAAATCTCTGCAAATATTCCTTTTGCATTTGATAATATTTTACGATAAGAGATCGTTCCAATATCTTCTGCTATTGAAGGTCCAGTAGGTTTATCTATTTTGTCTTTAAAGTTGTTACTAAGACTTACCCTGTGAACGTGAATCCATGGAATATAATAGTATTTTTCCCCATTGTACAATACAAGGACATCTCTTCCATAATCTGTTAGTATTCCTTCAAAATAATTACCACCTGATAATTGTACATAAATTTTTTCTCCAACTAATGATTGTACATCACTCACTTGCATCTCCTCTTTCTAATAGATTGAAATTGTTAATTAGGCGAAAACTAATTGCACCCAATAGTATAGTAGAAACAGTGTAACGATTGTTGTTAATGGAATGACAATTAATGATACATTTAGATAATCCTTCCATTTAACTTTAATTTTATTTTGTTTTAAGATGTGCATCCAAATTAAGGATGCTAAAGTACCTACTGGAAGTAATAACGATCCAATGTCACTACCGATTATATTAGCTAGATAAATTGTCTTTAATGTAATCGGATCAAGTCCCATTTCTGTCAGTGTAATGGTTCCAACCATTAAAGCTGGATGATTATTAAAGAGATTAGATAGGATTGAAACTAATCCTCCCATAATAAAGCTTGCTTGAAATAAGCCTTGGTTTACGATTGGTTCACAGAATTTTACTAAAGCTGCAGTTAAACCAGCATTATGGAGACCATAAATAATCACATACATCGAAAAAGCAAAGACTAAAATATGCCAAGGTGTCTTTTTTAAGATATCAACAGGGCTTGTCCGTAAGTGATACCATCTCCAAGTTAACAAGACGAGAGAACCTAAAACTGCTACATATTGGATCGGTATTCCTAAAAAAGAAGCGACGAATAATAAGCAGCGCATTAGAAAAACAAATCCCAATACCTTTAACATAAATTTTGTTCTTTTTTGTTTTGTTTCTACTGACATTTTCCCTTTTAAAGGATGAAAATTTTTCATAAAAAATGACTCTTCAATATCATCGGTAGACACCGGCAATTGTTTTGGTAATTTATTTCTTAATACCATGTACATTAGCCATGACATAAATAGCAATCCTGTACTTGCAGGGACAAACATCATAGCTGTGTGCATATAAAGAGTCATATGAACAATTTTTAATGCGATTAGATTTACGATATTACTTACACCGATTGGTGCACTTGAAGCCGTGGCAATTAATGCTCCGCTAAGAAGATATGGAATTTGTTGATGTGGTTTTAAACGTAGGTTTTTTAATAGGAGAATTAAAATCGGAGTTGTAATTAAGATGCTGCCATCATTATTAAAGAGTAATGTCATTAAAAAGCATAAAAGCTGGATATACCAGTATAATCTGCGTCCTGACCCTTTTGCTAAGCTTGCAAGTCTAGCAGCAGACCAATGGAAAAATCCAAAACTTTCTAAAATAATCGCCATTACAATCGTTGCGATAATTGTAATAGAAGCTTCACCAATTTTGTGTACAATATCGATTAAATTACTTTTTGTTACGATCCCAGTCACTAAAATAATTACTGCCCCAAATGCAGCAGGCCACGCTTCATTTATTCCTTTTGGTCTCCAAAATATGACTGCCATCGTTAATAGAAATACAGAAGCACTCATTAGAATTTCGAAATTCATAAAACTCACCTTCTTATAAAATATTTTCCAATGAAACTTGTCCATTTAATATATTATTATTCAAATATAGTAATGATGTTTTAGATGATTTCATTATTTTATGGAAGATGGTTGTTTTACCTAAATAATGCAAATGTCCCTTAAAGATAAATAACTATAGTAACAATTGTCCAATGGTGCCCTTAGAAAGAGTACAATGAAAATCACATTTTGTGGATGATCTCATCCGATTTATATTTTTCTAATCATATAGTCTAGAAATTATCTTTTATTCGGATTAATTATAATAAGAGAAACAAATAAAAAAAGAGAAGCTCTAGAATAAGAGCTTCTCAATTAACAAAAGCACACCACAATTGTTTATCTGTCGGTTTAATAATAAACCAAAAACTAAAATTTATTTAAGGCAAATGCACTGACTTAATATGGTTAAGTCTTAAATAAACTACTTCCCCACTTGCGACCGATAGTTCAATTACACTATTTTCAATCGTATTCAGCAAACCAATTTTCATAGGATCATTCCCACCATCAAAAATAACTAGTTTTCCTTCTTCTTTTTTTAATTGAGATTCAAATGAGCGCACAGGGGAGATATTCGATGGATTAATCGGAAAGTTTGCATTATCAATTGAATAAGGTGTTACATTTTGATGATAAGGTGAGAGCCACTTTAGATGAGATAATGAAATATACATCATTTTAAATACTGGTGAATAAAAAACGATATAGTCACTTAAAACGCTTGTAATATAGCCATGAAACGTCAAATTCCCCGTAACATATATTTCCGAGAAGATCCCTCTCGCATTTGTTAAAACTTTCCTGTAAGAAATTGATTCAATCTCATTTGCAATTGAAGGCTCGTTAGGAGTATCTATCTTATCTTTAATATGCTGACATAAATGTACTCGATGAACATGAATCCAAGGGATATAATAATATTTTTGACCATTATATAATACAAGTATGTCTTGTCCTGCATCTGTTAAAATACCTTCAAAACCTATATCTCCAGATAGAAGTACAAATACTTGTCGATCTAGCAATGAATCTATATAACTCACCTTTTCTCCCCCCTTTATAATTTAAAATAAAAACGTTCTCTTCTTATAAAAAGTAAATAATGTTCTGCCTAAATCGTACATTTATTTATTTCTACAGTTTTACTTTTATTCTTTTAATATTTAAGATATGCATCAAAAAAATGTGATTAGTTGATTGAATATGTGAAAAAACATTTAATTTTTACTTTGGAATGGAATCGCTCACTCGATCTTACTTTATTTTTTTGGCTGCTTTAAAGTAGATTATTATTGCTGTGATTGCATTTGCATTTTTTATGGAAAAGAAGTTTGGAACTGGTGCTCCCAATAAAAGTGGTAATCAATCAATGAATGAAGAAATTGGGCGACAATCAACTAATCCCACGAATAATAATAACATTAACATTCCTTGACTGTTTTTACTAAAAAAGTTCGATTGCATCACAATTATGACTCATATACTTGTGTAACTAACACATGCTTTAGTTATACAACGTGAAACATGATCGACGATTTGTCGGTCTATTTTTATTGAACAGAATGGCAGTTCAGTTTGATAAGCACTTCAAAAAAGTATTACAAATTCCAAAATATGCTAAAATTTAATTATCCATTTAAGTAGTTATGAAAATGAATAATACAAACGGGGCGATGACATTGAGAAAGATGGGAATAGAATCTTATTAATCGTGAATTAGAGAACTTATGTAACTAACGCAGTGCTTTAGTTGAACATCGAACGTATGCTAGGGCATTAGGCTCAGCAGTTTTTTATGTCTTTAGAAGAAATGCTTTTATTTAGGTAATATATAAACTTATGCAACAAACGCATGCGTTTGTTGCATAAGTTGGTCGGTTGAAAAGTCGATTCTTTTATTGAGCTAAGCCAGAGGAGGAGTTACTAATGAAATTTATGATGGTTGTGAAGGCCTCAAAGGATTCTGAAGCAGGGACAATGCCAAGTGAGCAGATGGATCTGATGTTTGCTGAGATGAAGAAATATAATGAAGAACTGAAGAAAGCTGGAGTTCTGGTGTCAGTCGGTGGACTCCATCCAAGCTCCAACGGTATTCGTATAACATACCCTGTTCCTGGAGAACCGCCGATCATTACAGAGGGACCTTTCGCTGAAGTCAATGAGTTGATTGCAGGATACTGGTTCATAGATGTGAAATCTCGCGAGGAAGCAATTGAATGGGCGATGCGCGCACCAGATCCACATGGTCTTGGTGAAGGACAGATTGAACTACGCCAAGTATTTGAATAGACCGATAGGCTAAAAATTAGATTAATATGACTGAATAAAAAAAGTCATATCAACGGGTTTATCCTGTACAGGTAAACTAATATTCAGTAAAAAAGTGAAAATCCAGAAAACCTGTTAGAAGGCTTTTCTGGTTTTTTATCGTAAATAGTTAGAAATAAATCAATTGCTGAAAAAATTCTTATCCAACATAATGGAAGATTAGTTGAATAAGGAAGAATTGAAATTTATTTAACAAAATACTGAATTCCCCCAAATTACAAAGGTCGTTAAGTTGATATAATTATCTTAAAGGTGGAATAAATTGAAAAAATCTAACCGTTATTCTAAGTTTGGTTCTAACATTCATAACTGCATTTATCCCCACACACGCAAACGTTAGTTGCATAACAGAAAGGACTGCAGTTCATTTTTGCAGTCCTTTTAATATGAAAAAATTTATACTTTTGGTACATATTGATCACTATGAAGCAGTCCACGATCGTCCTGCCTACCTTTCGGGACCAAATCGAGAAACTGGTATGTGATATTCATCATGTCAATGCCACGTGCGTAAGTGGAGTATGTATGAAATATATTTTCCTCATCATCTTTATAAAAAACACTCGCGCCTTCTCTGTCGGAACTCATTGGATTTTGCATAGTATAGTTATAATATGCTAATTTATTTTCTACTTCGTCTTCTATAAAAGATGCTTGAAAATCATAATTAAAATCCGTGTGTCCTGATGAATACCAGGGAAATGTCCAACCCATACGTTTTTTAAATGCCTCCAACTTTTCTAATGGTCCACGGGAAATACAAACAAAGCTGACATCTCGGTGATTTAAGCGAGGAACCATTCCGCTGTAGTGGTCGGCCCAAAAAGAACAATGTTTGCAGCCTTGATTCCAATTTGGACTGAACATGAAATGGTATACAATCAATTGACTTTTTCCATTAAATAGATCTGCTAATGATACCGTACCGTTCGGACCGTCAAATAGATAAGACTTGCTAACGGCTTCCCACGGCAAATCTCTTCTCTTCTGTGTAAGTTCATCCCTTAACTTGGTGAAATCTTTTTCTTTTTGTAAAAGTTCTTTCCTCGATTCAAGCCATTCTTTTCTTGGCAGAACTTTGTGATCCATAACAACACCTCGTCATATAGTTTTACTCATATGTTCTTTTTTGAGTGGAATTTAAAAGTCACATTTAGACTTAATTCAAATCTCTCACCCGTAAGGTCGAATATTAGTGTACCATATTGTATAAGTACATATTCCTCACCTTTATGATTATTGGATGTATGACGAAAAATGAAAAACTTAATAAATTAAAAGTTGAACAAAACAAGGGTCTATCTTCTATTGGAAAATTAGTGGCGTTGAGTTTGGTTTCTTAGCTCTTCCAAAATATTCGGTATTATCATTTTCGTTAATCAAAAAAATTTTTGGTTAATAAATATAATCTTATTCAACTAATTCAGTGCGACAATTGAATTAGACATAAAATTACCCCATCAACTTTGGAAAGCAATATCTTCCAAGTGCATATACTGTTTCAAATTCTAAGTTTCTTGATTTAATAAAACAATATCAGCGTCGCACCCAGGTTTTAAGTTATCTTTTTGTGATAGTTTTAGCACTTGTGCAGGATTTGAAGTAATTACTTGTAATGCGATTTCTAATGAAATCCCTTCATTAATTACTGCATCTCTCATTCAATGTAGACGTTAGAGAAAAATATTGACCTTAATGACAACAAAAAAAGTAACCCTTCGTACCAACCGGAACGAAGGGTTACTTTTTGTTACAAAATACATGTATTCTTAATCTCTTTTTATATTAATACACATCACGTTGATAACGCCCTTGCTTCTGCATATCTTTAAGATGTGCTTCAGCTGCCTCGCGATCCATCGCACCTTCTTTTTCAAGAATCGTAATAAGCGCTTCGTTGACGTCTTTAGCCATATATTCCTTATCGCCACAAACGTAGAAATAAGCTCCTTTTTCGATCCATTCAAACATTTCTTTGCTATTTTCAAGCATTTTATGCTGTACATAAACTTTTTGATCTGTATCACGAGAGAATGCAGTATCAATTTTTGTTAATACCCCATCTTGTTGATATTTTTCTAACTCGCTTTTATAAAGGAAATCTGACGCTTCATGCTGATCTCCAAAAAATAACCATGAACGGCCAGCGACTTTATTGACTGCTCGTTCCTGGATAAACGAACGGAATGGTGCAATACCCGTACCAGGTCCAACCATAATAATATCTACGTCTTGAGAATCTGGCAGATAGAAGTGTTTATTTGCTTGAACATAGACTGGAAGAGTATCTCCTTCTTTAATACGTTCTGAACATAAAACAGAACAAACACCTTTTCGATCGCGCCCATGCGCAGTGTAGCGTACAGCACCGATTGTTAGATGAACTTCATCTGGATTTGCAGCAATACTACTTGCGATTGAATATAGACGAGGAGTCATTTTTCTTAATAATGAAACAATCTCTTGAGCAGAAGCACTCCATGGACCAAAATCACGTAACATATCAAGTAAATCTCGCCCATAGCAATATTCCTTAAGTTGAGTTGCATTTTCAACCAACACAAGGTTTTTTAGCTCTTCGTTTTCTGTAAATGCAGCTGCCTGTTGTAATATCTTCTTCGTTATTAGTGTAATTTCAAAGTAGGATGTAAGCGCTTCTTTTAAAGATAGTGTTTCACCCTGCTTACCAACAGTAACAACTGCTTCTTCATCCCATTTCATTTCATTTATAAGAGCAGCAACTAGCTCTGGATCATTTGAAGGAACCACGCCAAGTGCAGCACCTGGGACATAAGTAAATCCTGATCCTTTCAATGATAATTCAATATGCCTTGTTTCCTTATTTGAGTCTGTTCCATTTAAATTAATATTTTTAAGAACCTTCGCTTGAAATGGATTGGTCCTTGAATATGGGAGCTGCTCATTTGTAGTATCATTTAAAGTAGATTTCATTACTCGTAACCTCCAAGAATTGTTATATAACTAAGATAACATAGAAGTGGGAAATAATGTATTAACATCTACGACTTTTTTACCTTTTTCGCGCTTTTCTTTAGCCAACCCCCGAAATTTTAAGAGTTCTCCTCTTTTCCTCTGCTTATATAGGGAATTTTTAGATAATATACTGAAAACTGTAGAGGAGAAATAAAATATTAGTAGTATCTAATCTATAACCTATTATAAAAATAGCAGTTACTAATCATTGGGAGGAAAAAACTCATGAAGAGTTTTACGAAGCAAGAAAATAGTTGGATTTTCTATGATTGGGCCAATTCAGCTTATTCTATTATTATTAGCACTGCCGTATTCCCTCTTTTTTATAAAGCTTCCGCTTCAAAAGCTGGAATAAGTGCTTCTGATTCTACTGCTTATTTAGGTTATACGATTGCTATTTCTACATTCATCTTAGCTATGTTAGGTCCAATTCTTGGAACAATCGCCGACTATAAAGGATTTAAAAAGAAGCTCTTTACTTTCTTTTTTACTCTCGGTGTTTCTTTTACTGCAGTACTTACTTTTATTCCTAATGATAACTGGCTTTTACTATTGATATGTTATACGATTACAGCTATTGGCTTTGCTGGTGCTAATGTATTTTATGACGCTTTTTTAGTAGATGTAACTTCAGAAGTTCGTATGAATAAGATATCCGCTCGAGGCTTTGGTTTAGGATATATAGGTAGTACAATTCCATTTATCATTAGTATTGCTATAATTGTATTAGCTCAGAAAGAGATCCTTTCAATTTCAACAACTTTAGCAAGTCAAATTGCCTTTCTCATTACTGCAGTCTGGTGGGGCATTTTTGCAATTCCTTTGTTACGAAACGTTCGTCAAAATTATTTTATTGAACCTGAACAAAATCCTGTATTTAATAGCTTTAAGAGGCTAGGAAAAACATTTAAAAATATCCGACAATATCGTGCCTTATTTATATTTTTAATAGCATATTTCTTTTATATCGATGGCGTTGGAACGATTATTACCATGTCGACAGCATATGGAACTGACCTTGGAATCAGTTCAACAAATCTATTAATTATTTTGTTTGTCACACAGGTTGTTGCTGCTCCATTTGCAATTATTTATGGAAAGCTTGCAGATAAGTTTTCCGGTAAAATGATGCTTTATGTTGGAATCATTATTTATATGTTTGTTTGTATATATGCTTACTTTTTAAATTCTACTTTAGACTTTTGGATTTTAGCCATGCTTGTTGCCACGTCTCAAGGTGGAATTCAAGCTTTAAGTCGTTCATATTACGCAAAACTTGTACCTAAAGAAAAATCAAATGAGTTTTTTGGCTTCTATAATATTTTCGGTAAATTCGCATCGATTATGGGACCATTAATAGTCGGCCTGACAGCTCAAATCACAGGACGTTCTAATATGGGGGTATTTAGTCTAATTATTCTATTTGTAATTGGTATTTTCTTTTTAACTCGTGTTTCTGAACCCCAAAATACAGAAGTAGCTAAAACTACAAATTACTAAAAAGAGATAGGAGGATGTCCTAAAAAGGGCACCCTCTTTATTTTTAACTCTTTGAAGTTTCAAAGGAAAATAGTAATAGTTTTTTCATTTTCATATTCAATAAAAAAATTCAAAATTCAAGAAAAAAATCCACGTTAGCGAAGCTTTCTTCCTTATTAAACTAAAACACTGGGCTAGTTGAACATGCTGTTAAATAAAGATTAAAAAAGAGAGTGTTTGTATGACACTCTCTTCTTTCAATCTATCTTCGATGTTCAACTAAGTCAATGGCACCTAATACAATATGGGCTAAACCAAAACCAAAAACTGTATTGGCGATCATTTTATTCGTTCCTCTTTTTTGTTTTAATGCATAACCAGTAGCAGTTACAGCAGAACCTAAAACTGTTGGGATTAAACCTTCACGAATATTCATATAAGTTTACCTCCACATCGAAGTTTATGATGTAATTTACACCATAATTTTAGTATCGGCTATAATAATTCTATGTATGTAAGTATTCAAAAAGCAACATGAATCTAAGTCCAACTAGGTAATCTTATGAAATTGAAGTCACTAATGAAGAATCTTAAAAAGTTTTAATTTTGAGAAGAAAAAAACCTATCTTACCACAAGGATTAAGATAGGTTTAATTTACAGTATGAACCTAATTCATTACTGGCTCTTATAGAATAATTTTTAAATGTTTCAAACATGATTTTATTGTCAAGGTAGGTATATTTTCTAAACACTATTCCATTTTTAATAAATTACTTTATTTTATTTGCTTCATAAAGATTTATTTGAATAGGCGCTGTAAGGTAATCTTTGGCTTTTTCAGCAAACGCTGTAAAATGAGCACTTGTATTATGTGTGGCTACAGCATTTAAATCTTGCCAAGTTTCGACCATGATGTATTCATTTACCCTATCCGTTTGTTTTGTCAAATCGTATGAAATATTACCTTCTTCTGCTCTTGATAATTCTAAAAGCGAAGTCATTTCCTCTAAAAACATCGTTTCTTTTGCTGAATCAATTGTCATTTTCGCATGAATAATAATCATTATATTTACCTTCTTTTCATTATTTTTTTTATATTATTTTTTATTTTTTATTTCCACTCTGCTACACGTTCAACTGGTAAACGTACAGATTGATATCCTGCATCCACAGCTTTACCTATTGAAATCAACATAACAGGAACATATCTGTCTTTATCCATACCGAATGCTTCTGCAATTTTGTCTTTTTCGAAGCCACCAATTGGACAAGTGTCATAACCATAAGCACGAGCCGTTAGCATAAATTGCATTGCTACCAATCCACCATCAATTAAAACAGTATCTTTCATTTGCTCTGCAGTACTGTTTGCAAAGAAACCACTAAGTGTTTCTAGTTGTTTCTCTTTTACATCTTTTGGCATATAACCTAATTCAACTGCACGACCATATATTTCTTCAGCATAGTCAAAATTATTTAAGTCCCCAAATAGTGCAATCATCGCAGAAGAAGTTTCAACTTGTGATTGATTGAATCGGGCTAATGGAGCTAATGTAGCTTTTGCTTCATCACTTTCAATTACTAAGAATCTCCACGGTTGCATGTTTACTGAAGAAGGAGCTAAAGTTGCCGTTTCTATTATTTCATGCATTTCCTCCACTGGGATTTTAACATTTGAATCATATTTGCGGATTGAGCGTCTTCCTTTTAGAATTTCATTAAAATTATTAGTTAATGTTGTCGTAGTCATTGTTGTATT
Organism: Bacillus sp. FJAT-25509; assembly: GCF_001420605.1. Taxonomy (GTDB): domain Bacteria; phylum Bacillota; class Bacilli; order Bacillales; family Bacillaceae_G; genus Gottfriedia. The sequence continues at coordinate 20,591 of NZ_LJIZ01000038.1, read as the reverse complement.
CTCCTCTTTACTAATTTTTAAGTATTATTTAGATTATCGCGATTTGAATTAATTTGGTTCATATTTATTTGTATACGGTTTAAATATTCAAGTGTTAAGTCAATTTCTTCTTCTGAAAATCCAATAAGCATGTTCTCTACAAACTCTACTTTTTCCTTCCATAAACTAGACATTTGATCTTGTCCCATTTGTGTTAATCTAACTAAGGTTATTCTGTTATCAGTCTTACACTTTCTTCTAGTGATCTTTCCATTTAACTCAAGTTGTTTTAAATGTCTAGTAATTGCAGCACTATCAATCTTTAAATTTTTTTGAAGCTGAGATTGACTAATTTCACCGTACTCAAACAATTGATTCAAAATTTCTAATCGTGACTGACTAATACCCATACATTTTTCAAATGTTGTTTCAATTTGAACTTTTAATTCTTTTAATAGTGATAGTACTTTTGTTTCTTTTGTATTAGGCACGCGCTACCTCCAAAAAGATTTGATGAAATTTTATTAATGGTTACTAATTTTTGACCTATCAATAATTGATGGGTCAACTATTGATATGTCAATTAATATACACCTTAGTCCTACATGAATCAAGTACAAAATCAAAATTTATGTTTTTAAAAATTTCAGATGATTCAATTACATTTCTTTTTTGGAATTAGACACTTTGCATCTGTCCCTTAGCAGAGGTTTCATGTCAAAAAATGATGGGACTTTTTTACTTAAAAAGGATAACTAATGTATATATTTTCCAAAAATGGAAGATTTCATCTAGTTACTGACAATTTTGTTCAATATATTAAAAATATGACTACAGTTATGCAATAATGTTGAAAATTGCGTTTAGCGATTGAACATGTAATCTGGAATTTTTCATGTAATAAGTAAGCTATAGTTGTTTAAGTCTTTAAAAACTTTCATAATCATATAAACATAAATTTACTAACTATGGAAAACATAAAACCTAGTAAATATTAAATATTTAATTACAGGAAGAAAGGTGATGAAATGGAACTTTACAACGATAATCCGACTTATCAACCTGGTGATATTGTCTATGTTTTTTACCGAAACCCCCATACACAGAATGTGGCAAATATTCAAGCTGCAGCAGTTGTAAACAATCCAGAAAACTCCAATGAATTAGCCTTATTTTTATATGAAACTTATTACCCTCTCTCAAATGAGATGGCAGTTTATTCTACTGAAGAAGAGGCTAACCAAGCATATAATTACTATTTTGGAGAAGCTACAGAGGAGAAATTTGAATGAATAAACCTTTTACACCAAAGCTAGTATATTTCGAACCAAGTGCGTTAGATTATCCATTAGGAAGAGAACTACAGACAAAGTTTGAAAAGATGGGGGTCGAAATTCGCCATACCACTTCTCATAACCAAGTAAGAAATCTCCCAGGCGACAACGATCTTCAAAGATACAGGGTAGCCAAGTCAACACTTGTTGTCGGGGTTAGAAAAACACTTAAATTTGATACTTCAAAACCATCAGCAGAATATGCCATTCCTTTTGCAACAGGCTGCATGGGACATTGTCATTATTGCTATTTACAAACTACTATGGGGAGCAAGCCGTATATTCGTACATATGTAAACGTGGATGAAATTTTGGAAACTGCTGACAAATACATGATGGAGCGTGCCCCTTCAATGACAAGGTTTGAAGCATCTTGTACATCCGATATTGTTGGAATTGATCATTTGACACATACATTAAAAAGGGCGATAGAACATTTTGGTGAATCTGAGTATGGAAAATTGAGATTTGTTACGAAATTTCATCATGTGGATCACTTACTCGATGCAAAACATAATGGGAAAACTCGATTTCGATTTAGCGTTAACGCTGATTATGTGATCAAGAACTTTGAACCAGGAACTTCACCATTGGAAAAAAGAATTGAGGCAGCAGGAAAAGTAGCAAGAGCTGGTTATCCGCTTGGTTTTATAGTAGCACCAATTTATCTGCACGAAGGATGGGAGGAAGGATATCTTCATATGTTTGAAAGGTTGGAAGCGGAACTGCCTCAGGAGGCCAAAAAAGATTTAACTTTTGAGTTTATTCAACATCGTTTTACAAAGCCAGCAAAAAAAGTTATTGAAAAAAACTACCCTATGACAAAATTAGAATTAGATGAAGAAAAAAGACGGTACAAGTGGGGTAAATATGGCATTGGAAAATACATCTATCAAAAAGAAGAAGAAGAAGAATTAAAATCTAAACTTTATAGCTATTTGGAAAAATTTTTCCCGAATGCAAAATTGGAATATTTTACATGAAAGTTATATTTTTCACTTTAGCTTTGAATATTTGAGGATTATGACATTCTTTTTGATTCAGTATGTTTAAGGTGCTATCTTATTAAGCACTGTTTTAATTAAAAAAACATTAAATTAAAAACGCAAGAATGCTGTTAAATCAACATTCTTACGTTTTGTTTTTTTTATATAAATTAATTATTTGATAAATTGGTTATTTATTTAAATAATACAGAGTAAATGATAAATAGGTTGCAAATATAGTCCATATAGCATAAGGAATTAATAATACAGCGGCTAACATCGAATAGGGTATCGTTAAAATAACTAATAAAACCGCTGTAACTGCTACAATTAAACAATCTAATGCTGCTAAATCAAGTCTCTTTAATTTAAATTGAAAATAACTAAATGCCTGGTTACTTATATAATTTATGATCCAGATAAGCAAATAAGGAACTGAAGTATTTTTTAGACCAACTTTGCACTCTACTATAGCGAGTGAAAGTGCAATTAATACATAGAGCACTCCCCATACGATTCCAAATAATTTACTAGGTGGAGTCCATACAGGTTTTTTCAACTTGCTATACCATTTAATATCTATTGGAAATAAGATCCCAGACAATGAAAATAACATTAACGCGAAAATAAACGTAAGAATTGAACTCACATTCGTACCTCCCTATACTTGTACTATACCAATTTATATGTTTAATTTTATTTTTTAGTATGAAAAAAAGAGTACTTTATTAAATACTCTTTTTTAGGCACTACAATATTATTTTCAATTTATACGTTCATTATTTCTTATCGTATGACTACATTTATCGGTTTAATATCTAACGAAACATTTACCACACTATAATCATCTTTTTGACCATCCTTGTAAGTCCAGTAGCCATTCGTTTCAGCTGTTTTTCTAAATGTTAGTTCAAATCCTTTAGCATCATTAAAACTATAGCTATGTACTTCTTTTGTTTGATCATTATCAACTAAATTATATGCTAAGAAATTTTTTAACAACCCATGCGGAGAAAAAACTCCTGTATAAGGGGCTACTTTTGAATCATAATATTCAAATCCTTTTGTTGATGACTTTAAGTTACTTACGCTTACCTCATTCGTTAATAAATTAACATGATCTCCAGGTGAAACAACTGAAACAATCACATTTTTATACTTATTTGGCATATTTTTACTTGTTTTGACTTTCGATAAATCAATCACAGTTAATCCTCCACGACCAACTACATCGACTTGATGTTTTTTGTTATTAACAATCATAGCCGTGTCTTCATCAACCCCAAATGCCAATTGATTTTTCTTTCCTTTTTCATTTGCTGTAACAATTAAACGTCCTAACCTAGCTTTCTTATCAAAATGCTGATCGACAATTCCATCTTGAAAGAAATTCAATCCTTTTTCTAAGTAGACTGGTCCACCTTCCTGTTGTTCCATATCATTATATGACTTTGTAAATCCATATCTTAAAGCACCATAACTGTCACCGCCAGCGATCATCGTATTGCTCATAATAGCTGCTCCTGCACTTGTTCCACCTATAACAGCACCATTTTCATAAATCTTCCAGATGGCATCTAAAACTTTTGAATTTGAACCATTTTCGTTTAATAATGATGAAGTAATTAATGTCTGGTCCCCACCAACAAACCAAATACAATTTAATTTACTAATTTTTTTAACTAACTGGTCATCGTTCATATTGTTAATCCATTGCTTCTCGTCTTCTGGAGTACCTTTAAAATCATGACTAGATATTGGTAGAATCTCAATAGAATCTTTTTTAACTCCGTAATTAATTAAATCTTTTGTAAAATCATTCGAAGAAGTCAGTTTAGTACTCGCCGCAGGGATGATTCCTACTTTTGCATTTTCAGGTCCTCCTGCAAGTTCAATCAATTTATTATAAACTGCACTATTACTGCTTCCCAACGCTCCACCGACAATGACTAAATTCCCTTTTATAGGTTCTTCTCTAGTATAATTGGATACAGTAAAATCTGACTTCTTATAGTCAATTGCCGAATCTTGTTCGTTAAATACTAATTTTTTAGGATAAATATCCATTGTTACATTTTGAATCGAATAATCATCTTTTTGTCCATCAGTATAATTCCAGTAACCATTTGTATCCTTTGATTTTCGGAAAACGATTTCGTACCCTCTGCCTTCTTTACCATATAAATATGATTTTACTTCCTGTGACGATTCGTTATCAACAAGCGAGTAGGCTAAATAATCTTTTAACTTTCCATAAGGTGTTAAAAGCCCTGTATTTGGTAATGTTTTAAAAGAGTAATACTCATATCCTTTTGTTTCATATTTATTTTTTGAAAAATCAATCGAATTAGTATCAAAATGGATCTTGTCACCTTGAGCTAAGTAGTTAATTTTAATATTTTCTAAATTTCCATTTCTTTTTGCTTCATTTACATCAATAACAGATACACCACTGCGACCTATTACTTCTATGGTTTTTTCTTTGTTGCTAACAACCATTGCAGTGTCTTCGTCAATTCCATAAGCAAGATTCCCATTATTTTCATACTGGATTGCTGTAATTGCTAATCTAGCATAACGAGCTCTTTCATCCATATGCTGATCAACTATACCATTTTGAAAGAAACCTAGTCCTTTTTCAACTGACAGAGGTTCATACTCTTTACCTACCCCTTGGTTTTGATTTTTTTCATAATATCCTTTTAATGCACCAAGGCTATCTCCACCTGTAATCATCGTGTTGCTCATTATTGCAGCTCCAGCGCTTGTCCCACCAATAACTGCACCATTTCGATAGATATCCCAAATTTCTTTTAAGACTATTGAATCTTTACCTTCCCTACGTAGTGTATCAACAATACGTTGTTGGTCTCCACCTACGAACCAAATAGCAGTCAGCCCTCTTATTTGCTTTGCAATTTCTAAACTATTAGCTTGATTTTTCCAATTAGACTCATTTTCATCTGTATCAGAAAAATCATGATTTGATAAAGGTAAAATCTCTACTGATTCTGGACTTACACCATAATTTATTAAATCTTGTTTAAAATCTAAAGAAGATTTTAATTTACCGCTAGCAGCAGGAATAATGCCAATTTTCGCCTTTTTAGATCCGGCTAATTCAATAAATCTTTCATACACTCCTTTATTCGAAGAACCTAACCCCCCGCCAACAATGACAAGGTTTCCTTGAATATCTTCTTGTGAACTTTGAGCCCTTACATACGATAACCCTGAAACTGAAAACGTTAAAATAAAGCTAATTAAAAATGCAATAAATTTTTTTCTCATTTCGTAACCCCTTTACTTATTTTTTAGCTTACTTCTGAATATAAGCAAGTTTTATACCAAAAATAAGTAGATTGACTAATCAAGGTTTCAATACTATTTATTCCATTTAAAAACTAGTTTTTGGTGAATGATTACAACCAATTCTAACCAAATAGGATATGAACTATTTAGAAATCTTAAAGAAGTTTATTTTGTATGTTAGCTTTTAGAAAATGCAAGTATTCAATTCCATTAGTAGTAATCTTCGTACCTGCTCTTCCTCTCCCTTTTGTTATCAAGCCTTTATTCCCCATAATTTCTAATCGAAGTCTAATTTGCTGTGGAGATAAGTATCTACCTTTTTCCTCACTCGAGCTAGAAATAAGGTCTCTACTTGCTGCTTTACCTAAATCATTACATTTCTTTATTGTTTCAAGAATTGTAACAGATTCTTCAATTTCAAGAACACTTGTAGGAAGTTCAAATTGATTTTGATCACTTTTTGGGTGTTCACTGTTCACTGTATAGTTATAATGAGGAAAGTCATTTTGAGAAATCGTATTTCCCTCACAAACAGTAAGCATATAATCGATTACTGATTTCAATTCCCTAATATTCCCAAACCAATTTAAACCCATTAATTCCTTTAAAGCTTCTTCCTCAATCGAAACCCCTTTTCCACTTTTAGAGATAAAGTGTTGAACAAGCAAGGGTATGTCTGTTCTTCTTAAGCGTAACGGTGGAATGATGAGATTTAAGACATTTAATCTATAATACAAATCGGAACGGAATGAGCCGTCTGAGATTTTATGATGGATATCTTTGTTAGTTGCAGCAATGATGCGAACATTAATAGGAATTATTTTTCTGCCACCTATTCTACGAATTTCTTGTTCTTGAAGAACACGAAGTAAATGTGATTGAACATTTAAACTGATGTCACCTATTTCATCTAAGAAAATCGTTCCTCCATCTGCAATTTCAAAAAGACCTTTTTTCCCACCTTTTTTTGCCCCAGTAAACGTACCATCTTCATAACCAAATAGTTCACTTTCTAGTAAACTTTCAGTAAAAGCACTACAATTAATGGCTAAAAAAGGGCCGTTTTTCCTATTTGATTGTTTATGGATTGCGTGTGCAAAAAGTTCTTTACCTGTACCCGTCTCACCTTGAATTAAAATAGGATGCTCTGCTTTTGCAAGTTTTGTTGCTATACGTTTACATTCTAAAATTGTGTAATCCTCACCAATAATATCCGCAAAGTCATATCTTGCATAAAAGCCTTGCTTTCTAAACTCTCGCTGCGCTGTTTTTTCTATTTCAAAAGCTTGATTAACACTTTTAAAAGTAACAACGATTCTGTCATCTTCATGACTAATCGTTCGATAGATTACTATATCAATATTACCAATCGAAAAAAATTTAGATTCTTCCGTTCCATTTAAAATAAATTCTCTAATATTTTGTTGCTTAATAATATCTTCTAGATAACTACCTTCATAACTAATATTTGATAATTTAAACAGGTCGATTATTCGTTCGTTTAACACAGTTATTCTTTTATATCCATCAATAGCTAATATTCCATCATCAACTGCATTCACAACACTTTGAATATGTCTATTTACTTTCTTTGCACTTTGCTCTGCATTTAAAAGTTCTCTATGTAATTCAATAATATTACGTAAATACTTTTCTGAAATTAATGTAGCTATATTATCGTTAAATTGAAAATATTCTATAATTTGTAAAATTGTAGAGATATCAATAAGTCTTACGCCTATATCCAATACACGTTTTATATATGACGGACTTAAATGAGTTTCCCCTGGTGACACCGCTAGATTAATATCTGGGTAATAGAATTGATCACTTTTAAATGGAAAATACTCCAAATGATTAATCCCTAATTGGTACAAGGACTGAATAAGTTCGACTGTCGAATGAAAATCATCATTAACTACAAGAACTTTTGTCCCCTCCTCAATTCTCAATAATTTGTCTACATTTTCATGATTAAGTGTTCTTTTCCCAACTATGATTTTTTTAGCACTTATCTGCGCAAATTTTTCAGTTTCAACTTTTGCTTCAGCTGACGAAAAAAGTATAATTTCATCCTTAAATTCTTTAAGTTCTCCCTCGTCAATTGCATAAGAGTTAATCGTTATGTATTCTTCTAGCAATTGAACTAGTTGATTAGACAAAGCTTGTCTTGTTTTTGAACTGCCTGTTATCAATGTTAATGAATTTTTCACCTTTAATTTCCCACCCTATTTGATAAAATTGGGTTTATTATAACACCAAATAAACCAAAAAGAACCAATTAAACTAAAGAATCTATCAAATTTCCTTAAAAATAAGACATTAAAAATTGGCACACTCCTTGCTAATAGAATGTTATAGCCATTTTAATAGATTTTGAGAATACAAAATATGGGAGGGAATGCACGAAAGCGTCTTATTTATCAAATTCTATTATTATTAATTAGCTACTTTCATTAAAAGGAGATGGACCTATGTCACAAATTCACGCTAATAAAATGACACCTAAGACAAAAGTTATGAAAGAACGTAAAATTAATGTCTTTGCATTACTCTTAGTAATTCTATTAATCACGACAATTCTTACTTATCTATTACCTACAGGTGAATATGCCCATATCGACGTTGGCGGACATTCATCAATAGATCCGAATTCATTTAAATCAATCGCTGCTACACCAGTTGGGCTCTTCGATATGGTGAAAGCAATTCATTCGGGCATGGTAGAAGCAGGTAATATCATTTTCTTTGTTCTAATAATTGGTGGATTTTTCGGTGTATTAAGTGCTACTGGCACTATTGAAGTGTTAATCTCAACAATGGCTAGAAAACTTGCTACTCGAGAAAAGTTATTAATTCCTATTATGATGCTTTTCTTTGCAATTGGAGGTTCCTTAATGGGAATGGCTGAAGAAACTTTAGCTTATATTCCACTTCTGATTCCGTTAGCACTTGCTTTAGGATTTGACACAATGACGGGTACTGCAATCGTATTAGTTGGAGCGTCAGCAGGTTTTACAACAGCGATTATGAATCCGTTTACAGTTGGTATAGCTCAAGGAATCGCAGAACTTCCTACATTTTCTGGTATGGGATTTCGACTTGTGTTGTTTGTAATTGTCTATCTAATATCTGTTATTTTTATTTATCGATATGCCATGAAAGTAAAGAAAAATCCTAACATAGGATTCTATGGAAAATATTCAATTGAACAAACCAATGATCTATTATCTTCTAAAGCTAAATTATCTTCTAGACATAAATGGATATTATTTGCGTTTCTTATCAACTATATTGTTTTAGCTTTTGGAGTTATTAAATATCAATGGTATATTGCTGAAATTGCTTCTCTGTTTATCATCTTAACGATTGCAATTGGAATAATTGGTAGATTATCAATCGATGACGTAGTTAAATCATTTACACAAGGATCTGCTTCTTTAATTAGTGGTGCTCTTATTATAGGTGTTTCCCGTGCAATTCTAGTTGTTTTAAATCAAGGACATATTGTTGATCCAATGCTCCACGGAGTATCTGAAGTCATTAAACATATCCCTGCTTCTTTAAGTGTAATTGGAATGTATAATTTCCAAGCAGCAATTCACTTTATTTTAGCTTCTGGTAGCGGTCATGCCATGTTAACAATGCCAATTATGGCTCCGCTTGCTGATCTACTAGGAATTACACGACAAACTGCTGTTCTATCATTCTCTTTTGCTGATGGAATCGGTAATATTATTTTCCCAACTGCCGGAACTTTAATGGCAGGATTAGCAATAGCAGGTATACCTTGGACAAAATGGGCCAAATGGATTTTCCCATTAGTATTCATTCAATATTTAATTGGTTTAATCGCTGTTGTAATCGCACACATAATGAACTACGGTCCTTTTTAATAAAGGAAATAGGAGGAGAAAAAAGTTGTTAACCTTAATAAAAAACGGTCAAGTATACACACCACACTCTATTGGCAGAAAAGATCTACTTATAGCAGGAGGAAAAATTGAAATGATAGCCGATCATATCACCATTCCACCTGACCTTCCTTCTTGCGATGTCATAGATGCCTCCAACTCTTTAGTTGTACCAGGTTTTATTGATTCACATGTACATATCATTGGAGGTGGTGGTGAAGGCGGATATAAAACACGCACTCCAGAACTAATGCTTACTAATGTTACTTCTGCTGGTGTTACGACAGTAGTTGGTGTATTAGGTACAGACGGTACAACAAGAACAATGGAGAATTTGCTTGCAAAAGCACGTGGTTTAGAAGAAGAAGGGATTACTTGTTATATTCACACTGGTTCTTATCAAATCCCTGTAAAGACACTAACAGAATCAATTCAAAGTGATATTATTCTAATTGATAAGATTATTGGTGTTGGTGAAATTGCTATTGCAGACCATCGTTCCTCAGAACCAACTATTGAAGAACTTGCAAAAATCGCATCTGCTGCACGTAATGGAGGAATTTTATCTGGAAAGGCTGGCATCTTAGAAATTCATGTCGGTGATGGCAAAGATCAACTTTCACTTCTACATCAACTAGTTGAACAGACGAATATTCCAATTCGTCAGTTTCACCCGACTCATATTAATCGGAATGAAGAATTGTTTAAAGCCGGTATTGATTATGCACTTAAAGGTGGATTTGTAGATTTTACTACAAGCACAATTCCTCAGTTTTTAGAAGAAGGCGAAGTAAAGTGTAGCAAGGGATTACGAGTTATGCTTGAAGAAGGAGTTCAGATTGAGAACATAACTTTTTCATCTGATGGTCAGGCAAGTCTTCCCTTTTTTGATACGAATGGAGACTATTTAGGACTTCAAATAGGAAAAATTACATCTTTATATCAAGAAGTAAGAGATGGAGTAATTGATGAAGGAATTCCATTAGAAGTAGCATTACAAGTCATTACTTCAAACCCTGCACACGTGCTAAAACTATCATACAAAGGTAACTTAAAACCTGGCAACGATGCTGATATTGTCATGTTAAATCAAGATACTTTAGAAATTGAAACAGTATTTGCACTTGGGAAAAAAATGGTTGAAGAAGGTATTCCGATTGTAAAAGGCACTTTTGAATAACAAATTTCAGGAGGTATTAATAATGAAGATGAACAAGTTTAAGATTTCAATCGTATTGTCATTCGTTTTAGTATTTTCGTTAGTTTTTGGATCTTCTTTCTTACGAGCTGAAAAAAGTGTTGAAGCTGCAGCTGTACCTAAAATCTTTTTAATGGGTGGTGCAATTGATGATAGTAATGCCGAAATTTACAATGCGCTAAAAGCCGCTACTGGCAAAAGCAATCCAGTAGTTGCAATTGTATGTAGTGCAGCTGCTGACTACGCAACTGCGTTAGACGCATACACAAATGATATAACAGGTCACTTATCATATAAAAATTTGTTTACTAGTTATGGTTTTAAACCTGTATTTATCCCTGTGGCAGTTGATAACTATACAATAGAAGCTTATAAGCAAAGTAATATTGATCTAATTAACTCAGCAGACGTTATATTCTTTAACGGTGGAGATCAGTCTCGTCACGTAAGAAGTTTATTAAAAGACGATGGAACGCCTACCCCACTTTTTGCAGCAATCCAACAAAGAGCAGCAGCTGGAGCTATTATTTCTGGTACAAGTGCTGGGACTGCTGTCCAAAGTCCGAAAACTTACGGTGAAGGTGTAAGTTACGGATACTTATATTACAATCGTTTATTGTCTAAGAAAATCAGTGACATCTCACTAGCTGATTCTCAATATCCAGATAATGGTGGATATACAACAGGTTTCGGTTTTGTAAATGCTGCAATTGATACACATTTCGATGCAAGAGGTCGCATAGGTCGTATTCTTTTAGCTGAAAGAGACTTAGGTCAAAAAGTAGGCTTTGGAATTGACGAAAACACAGCACTTTATTTGAACGGTACTACTGGAAAAGTGTATGGTGAACACGGTGTTTACATAGTAGACTCAACAAATGCAACTTACGGAACAGCTTCATCGTTTACGGCAAATAATGTAAAAGTAAGTTATTTAACATCTGGTGATACTTATAATACAAGCACGAAATCAATCACATCATCTAAATCATTAATTACAACACCATACTATTCGACGATTCGAGATTCTTCGGATATCTTTGCAGCGTATGAAACAACTACGACAATTACAAGATTGGTCGATACAAATGTTTCTTATTTATATGGTGATAGTTACGAATCAGGCCCTAAATTTACATTAAAGTTTATTAAAGACGCAAACACAAAAGGATACTATAGCAATAGTAAATATACAGTTAGTAATGTTGTACTGAATGTAAGTTACTAACTTTAAAGTAACAAAAAGAAGATTTACGCAACGTAAATCTTCTTTTTTAATCATCTAAGCATTTCCAACTGAAATGAATTAATTGTTCGGACTTCTCTTCAATTAAGGAAAAAACTTATTTTCGATCTGCATCTCTATACAGGTTATACTATTCGAATGGTCAAATCAGGAATGTTATTTCAAATAGATTGATAAAGTACAATCATGAAATTACATTTGGAGTAAATTTAGAAAAGTAATCAAACTGTAATCCTCCGTTTAGTTATGTGGAAACGAAAGATATTGCAATTAATAATGATCTAATCGTTCTTGCTGTTCCAGGTAATGCTGTAGAAAGTGCCGTTAAAAACATCATAGAAATAGATGGGAAAATAGTAATTGATTTAACTAACCCCATTGGTGAAGGTTTAAAGTTAACAAGAGGTACTACTACTTCAAATGCCGAAGAAATACAAAAAATAATACCAACAGCAAAAATCGTTAAAAAATTAAATACGGTTGGACTAGAAAAAATGATTGACCCAACGGTAAATGAAAAAAAGATAACGATGCTTATTGCATGGGATCACGAAGATGCTAATTTAAAAGTGTCACAACTCATTGAAGAAATTGGTTTTGATCCATTAATAGTTGGTAAACTTTATTTCTCAAGATATTTAGATCCTTTTGCTATGATTTGGATTGAAGTGGTTAGAGTACAGGGGATGAATCCAAATACTGGAATAAAATGGATGCGTTAATTTAAATTAGCATTTTGTATGAAACAATGAGTCGTTTTTATTAAAAACGACTCATTTTACTATGTAAAAACGTAATAGGATGGAACTTGGAATCACTTCTTAAAAGTTATAACACTTTTTTATTTAACTTCACAAAAAAAGTTATCCAATCATCTTTAAGTTCGACCCAAATACTTCCTTTATGTAGTTCAACTATTCGTTTAGATATAGCAAGTCCTAATCCAGCACTACCTTCACTCTTTCTTGATGAATCTTCACGATAAAATTTTTCAAAAAACCGTTCAAGACTTTCTGGGTTTACATTTATTCCATGATTCGATATCGAAAGTAATACTTCATTAGATCTTTGAGTTAGATTTACTTTTATAGTTGAAGGTTTAACACTATATTTCATTGCATTCATAAATAGGTTATCAAAAACTCTAACCATTTTTTCGACATCAATATTAATTTCTATATCTTCCGCAATCGACTCCTTTTTAATTTTTAATCCTTCTTTTTGAAAAATAGGTATATTCTCACCTATTATTTGTTCAATCAACTGACTAAAATCAACCTTTTGTTTTGATAGGATAATATCTGGACTAGATAACCTCGTAAATTCAAAAAGTTCATTGATTAAATTCTTTAAATCATTCGATTTTGTATAGATTGTATTCAAGTATTCGACTAATTCATTTTCATTCTTGTATTCTCTATTCTTCAACAAATTACTATACCCTAATATTGAGGTTAGTGGTGTTCTTAGATCATGCGAAACACTAGTTATCAATTCATTTTTGATATTTTCAATTTGACGTTCATTTTTAAATTTCCGCTCTAACTCCTTCGACATTGTATTAATATTCATACTCAACTGTGTCAATTCGTCTCGCCCTTTTACCTCAATCACAGCTCCAAGTTTACCTTGCGAAATTATTTGAACAGTACTTGAAATTTCTTTTAAATAAAGAATCTTTTTTCTAATTAGTAACAGAAAACTAACAATGAAACTTAATATGATAATTACAAAAGTTGGAATAATAATGAGATTATATTGTAATGGACTTACCTTATTTTGATGAGAAACAAAATAAGGTCCTATAAAAATTTGTGAAATAAAAATCGTAACAATTAAAGAAACACCGAAACTAATTGTGATTGCTACTAATAACTGAATACTAATTCTTTGCCAGTTATGAATTAAATTCTTCATACTTTGTATCCAATTCCCCAAACTGTTTTAATATAAATAGGATGTTTAGGATCATCTTCAATTTTTTCTCTAATATTTGTTATATGGACCATTACGGTATTATCTGATTTTAAAAAGTCTTCTTTCCAAATTGCTTCATAAATCTTACTAACACTTAGTACGATTCCTTTATTTCGGACTAGTAATTCTAATATATCAAACTCTTTTGGTGTTAGTCTTTTTTCGTTCTTTCGTATCCAAACTTGCCTTGTCTCTGTATTTACTTGCAAGTCACCAAATACTAATACTACTTCATCATTCTTTTGTATATTGTTATATTTTTTATATCTTCTTAGCTGAGATTTTACTCTAGCGATCAACTCAAGTGGATTAAATGGTTTAGTTAAATAATCATCTGCACCTGAGCTTAATCCTTGTATTTTGTCTAGATCTTCAGATTTTGCCGAAAGCATAATGATCGGTAGTGTCCTTTCCTCTCGAATCATTATGCAGGCTTCTATTCCATTTATTTTTGGGAGCATAATATCTAATATAATTAAATCAAAATCTTCATCTTTTAAAAGTTCAAGAGCTTCCTCTGCATCTTCTGCTAAAGTAGTCGAAAACCCTTCATTTTCAAGATAAATTGAAATTAATTTTTTTATTTTTTCATCATCATCTACAACTAATATTTTACTTATCAAGTTTCCCTACTCCTTTCTAAACAGTACTCATATCTAATTATTGCAACTTAATACATATGCTGGTGGGAAATTTCTATATTCTCTTTTAATATCTATATTTTCAAAGTAGGTATTAATAAATTTCATTTTTCTTTGAGTATATTGGAATGTAACAAATCTACCTTGATCTGCGAGTATCTTTTTGGTGTTAAATAAAATAGTTTTTGATACGTTTAAGGGTAAACTAGTAAATGGCAGACCAGAAATGACATAATCGACATTGTCTATTCCAAACTCTTCTAAATACTTCATAATACTTTCTGCACTATCATTAATAATCGTTACATTATGATTATCTCCAAACTTTCTAATTAAATGGTTATAAAACTCATGATTTTTTTCTACTAAAATAATTTTTGTAGTTGGCAATTTAAGCTCAAGTAATTTTTCAGTAAAAACTCCTGTACCTGGACCGTATTCAATAATTGTTTTAGCTGTCTTAAAATTAATATCATCTAACATTTTTTCAGCCAAAAACGATGAACTTGGCATTAATGCGCCAACAGTTCTAGGTCTTAATATATATTGAAATAGAAATAAAAACTTTTTCATAATTTTAACCTCCAAATATTTAACTTATTATGCTGAAATCATAATAAAATAAATATCTGAAGAAAAAGTCACTAAATTTCTTAAGAATTTTAAAGAGGCCTAAATTCAAACTTAATGATTATAAGTGGACATATGTTCCCAATAATACATACCATAAAGCATAAAAAGTGTTACTTAACAAAACGATCATAATGTATGGTCTATACCTCATTCCCGATGCAGATGAAATTAGACAGGCAGCATCAGTTGGGCATGTTGGAACTGCACCTAGAATAAAGAGCATCCAATATTGATTTTTCTTTATTCTTTGTCCTATTTTTGGATGTTTGTTTAGGAAGTTTTTATACCATAGTGATTTATTTATTTTTTTACCAATGATGAAAATGATACTTTCAGTAATAAACATAGATCCCAGTGAAAATAATAAGACAATCCACGGATTAAAAAGAAAAATCCCAGTCAGTAAAAACAAAGAACTTGGTATCATTAATACAAATCTTAATGAAAAAATAACAAAGTATAATAAAAGAGCATAGTCCTGTCGATCTGTTATAAATTGAATTAATTCATTCTTAGAAAATGGTATTATCCCGAATGCATACATACAAACTAAAAGAATACTCCAACTAGCTAATAAAGTGATTACACGATATTTCACTTTCTTTCCTCATTTCATAGTTTAATAATTAAGCATTCATATTTTCGTCTAAACTTATTAAATTTCCCTCCACGTTTTTATTAGTAATTCTTAAGAAATCCTAAAGAACTTTTAAATTTTTTTGCGTGTTTTGATTATGTATATCAAATTTAAGAATGGAAAAATTAATATAAGTACTACAAAGTAATAAGTAGATTGTAGGTGTTTTATAATTAGCACAAATATCACTAAAACTTTAATCGCTTTATTCTTACTGATTTTTTGGGAACTTTTAATGAGTCAGTCACAAGAACTCTATCAAACAATGCATTGGATGATCATCATAAGTGTAATTGGAATTTCATGTAATTTATTTTTAGAAAATCGGAATCCTCAAAGTACGATTTCCTGGTTATTATTATTCTCCGTAGCACCTACTTTCGGCGTTTTATTATACGTTCTATTTGGTCGGTTAAAGAGGCGGCGAAAAAAATTAATCCTTCATTCAAAGTTTATAACACCTCAAGTTTTGAGTGAAAAGAATGATATTAAAGGTAATACTCTCTCAATAAAATCGCAAAAATTGAGTACCATCATTGAAAAGTTTACAGGGGTTTCCATCAACAGCAATTCAAGTGCTTCATTATTAATTAATGGTGATGAAATGTTTTCAAAACTCAAAGAAGCTCTCCTAGATGCAAAAAACTATATCTATATTCAGTACTATATCTTTCGAGCAGATACAATCGGTAGCGAATTACTTGACATCTTAAGGATGAAAGTGAATGAAGGTGTTGTAGTTCGCTTATTAGTTGATGGTTTAGGAAGTAAAAGTTTAAAGAAGAAATTGTTAAAAAAATTGAGGACTGCTGGTGTTAAAGTATCAATATTTGATCCGATTTCTCCTTGGTCAATGGGTACAATAAATTATCGAAACCATAGAAAAATTGTTGTGATAGATGGGATTAAAGGTTTCACTGGAGGTCTAAATGTAGGTGATGAATATTTAGGTAGATCAAAAATTGGATTTTGGAGGGATACCCATTTATTCATAGAAGGAAGTGCCGTTGAGGAGCTTCAAAACATATTTTTGCAAGACTGGCATTATTCTACATCTGATCATTCTTGTGAAAAAATTCAAATTAACAGATTAAATTATAATCATACAAAAAGTTATGATCAATTTCTTCAAGATGAAAGTAATAAGGTAAAAGGTGCTGTTCAAATTTTTGGAAGTGGACCCGACACGAAGGAACCAACCATGAGGAATGCTTTTCATACTCTGCTTACAATCGCTGAAAACAGTATCTGGATTGCCACTCCTTATTTCGTTCCAGACCAAGAAATTTTCACGATTTTAAAACTTAAAGCAATGTCTGGATTAGATGTACGAATAATTTATCCAGGAAAAAGCGATAGTATTTTGAGTGATTCAGCATCTAAGTCATATTTCGCTCCCCTATTAGAAAGTGGCGTGAAAATTTATACATATCAAAAGAATTTCCTTCACTCAAAGGTTATTTTAATCGATAATGAAATCGCTTCAGTTGGTACTGCTAATTTAGATGTAAGAAGTTTGCATTTAAATTATGAGTTAACTTCGTTTTTATATGAATCAGATGTTGTTGTTCAAGTGAACCAATCCTTTTTAAATGATTTTTCTGTTTCTACTCAATTAGATCGTAAGCAATTTATAGAACGTAGTTTATTTAAAAAGTTAATTGAGTCACTAACTCGCTTATTTTCACCTTTATTGTAATCTGGCTAAAGATAAGTGCATTATATATTTACAAGAGAATTTAATATAGGAATTAATTAAGGAGCTTTAGGCTCCTTTTTTAAGTTTAAATCTTTTTAAGTTTTTTCTTTTTTATAAATGTAGTAAGAAAAAAGAATACTAGGACTACAATTGAAATTAATATTATTATTTGGTTTGTTGATAAAGATAATATCTTAGTTAATTTTATTGAGTAAGCGAGTAGTGAAGATGTTATTAATTTAGAAATACATACGATTATTATATATTTTTTAGTGGAAACATTAGTAATTCCTGCTCCAACACTGACAATTTCATCTGGCAAAACAGGAACAATCAACAAAATTGTAATAAATAGCGTTTCATTTTTTTTAACCATTTCATTATATTTTGTAAGGTGCTTTGTTTTAATAAATCGATTAACTACCTTTAATCCTCCATATCTTGCTAAAAAAAACATAGTAATATTCCCTAAAACTATACCTACAAAATCAATAATAAAACCATAAAAAGAACCAAACACTGTACTTGCAGCTAAGACAGTGACTGCTTCTGGAATCGGCAAAGCAATTGGGTGGAAAAAACAGATTAAAAAATAGATAAACTTAGCAATTTTTATATTTTTTCTAAACAGTCCTTCAAAACCATAATAATTAGTTATAACCATAATATTAGATATGTAATAAATTAAAAAAATGACAATTACTACGCCAAAGTTATAAAAAACTAGAATTCGAGTTAACTTTAGAAATTCTTCACTCTTGTTAAAAAATGCTGTTATTGCAAATATCACAATGATAAATGATAAAAAAATGCCAACCATTCTAAATTCATAAAGTAAAGTTTTTAAAGAACATACTAAGATTAAAATTGGAATAAAACTTACAATCAATTGCAGACATAATCTTACATATCTCCAATTTGAATACTTAATTCTAGAAATAGTGCTCATTAAATTCTCCTTAGGCTAAACTATTATTCTGCGCAAGCAAAGATGTATTTTATTCTTTAAATAGATTGAAATGTTTAATGGTTATATTATTCAATAAATAAAGACCAGATATACCTAAGTAAGTAAAAGAAAGCAGCCTGTATATTTGACATAAAAACAACATAATGTTGTGAATGATAATTTTATTATTTTCTTTATAAAAATAAATATTCCATATGTAAATCCTCCATTTACCGACTAACCACAAGTTGGTCTCTTATATTCTCCCATGCTTTATCATTAACTTTATATTCCTTACCTTTTCGTTAGAATAAATACTTATCTTCACTAATATCGAGTTCTTCAGTTAAGCTGTTTTGTTTCGAACAAAAAGAACTAGCAGACTCTAATTCACGAACTTCAAATTTTCTATTTTCGAATATTCTACAGTAATGGATACCTTTAATACTCATACAAAAAAACTTATTCCTTTGGTATAAGAATAAGCTCTTCTATTTGCGGGTTTCATCTATATGACGAAGTGCACTAAACTTCTATTTTATTTTTAAACTATGTAAAATAAATCAGGTTATCGCAAATTTGAGAGTTACCAACTTTCAAGCAACTTAACAAAATTTCTATATTTAGTATTAATAGAACCGGTAGATTTAATACTTTGAAATTATTCTACCAAATTAAAAAATTTATGTATTAGTTTGAATACAATTCATCATTTAAGCAAGTCTGAATAGTCTATAACAAATTGTTCAAACCTAGTTGATTCCCTCCCTAATAAATCCTCTAAATCTGTTGTTATTTTTTTTGCAAGTCCTAATTTTGCGGTTGTGTATATACCGATCATAACTATAATAAAATCGCGAGCTAACCCTTTTTTTCTCATTTTTCTCCAAAAGGTTAAAATACTTGGATTTGTATATGTTATGTCTTTTTGTAGGTGCTTTGATAAGATCTCAGCCACTTCAAAATAACTAATTGCTTCATTTCCAGTTAACGAATAAGCTTTGAACCTATGACCATTTTCGGTTAGTGCTTTTGCGGCCACCACACCGATATCTCTTGTATCGATAAAACTCGTTTTCCCTTTACCCGCTGGTACAAATATAATATTTTCCTTTATCAGTTCTTCTTCATGTTGATTTAATAAATTCTGCATGAAAAAACTTGGTCGTAAAAATGTATAAGGGATCCCTGAGTTGATGATTAATTCCTCTATCTTGGAATGCGGAACTACCTTATTTTTATCAGCACCTAATAAAGACAAAAATACAATTTGTTCAATCCCCACTTCTTTTGCAATTTCAATAACTGGTTCAAAATATTTCTTATCAGCAAGATGTGGAGGACGTATTAAAAAAAGCTTTGTAATCCCTTGAAAAGCAGGTCTAATAGATTTGGGATCTTCAAAGTTTAAATAAACATCACTAGTATTTTTTTTACTTGTGGATATTTTAAAATTAGCATGTAGCTTTACCAGTTCTCTCACAACTTCTTTACCTACAGTACCTTTTGCACCTGTGACTAGAATCAAATTGTTCACTTCTTTCTATTACTTTCTTTTTCGTAGTATTATATGTAAATTGCTTTAATAGCCCTTTCAATAGCACAACCTCATTCATATTTACTTGAACATCTTTTGTTACTACTCCTCCAGAACTCTAATAACATTTTTTCCGTTGATAAACTTCAATGATTATTATATCCACAATCACGCCTAAAATTTGGTTATATCTCATCACTTTATTCGAACTAGTCTGTATATCATATTCTAATTTTAGTTTGATAGATCATTCGAGTTAGATATCGCGTAAGCGCACTTCCTTAATCATTCCAAGTCCCAATTCTTATAGTGTTCACAATTTTGTTATATCTTCTAAATACTACGTATTAAAAATCTTTATTAATATTTTTTAATAGTTTATCATAATTATATATACTTAAAAGTTAATTATTAAGAAATAAATGTGAACATTCAATTTATCGTTCAACGTATCCAAACATAACCACCCGTGATATGAAGTGCACCCCAAATGTTAGACACGACTAACATTTGGAGGTGCATTTTTTATGACTAAATTTACTACTGAAC
>NZ_LJIZ01000026.1 GCF_001420605.1 Bacillus sp. FJAT-25509 | reverse complement strand
AATCCCCCAATAGTAGACTGCCTATCCATTTTATCAGATAGGCTTTTTCACGTGTCTACTATAAGGGGATAATACCAAATTGAACGGTCTTTTACATTTTGATTCGGTAAAACCATTTCAAGATTATTTCTAACACTCTATCCAAACCCAGCATTTGTTTTCGTCTTGTTTTTCAATAATTCCACCGTTTTTCATTGCAACCTTTAATGAGTTTATATTGTTGATATGTATCGTTAGTAAAACTTTATCAATTCCCATTTCTTTAGCTCTTTCAAGCAATAACTTTAATTGAAGTTTGCCATAGTCTTTTCCTCGTTCAGAAGGAAGAATTGAATATCCAATATGTCCTCCATCATCTAACAACTTTTTTGTTAATCTGTGACGGATCTTACCGTAACCTACTGGAAATCCATTTGCAAAAAGCCAATAAATATCTTGAGGAACTCTACCTTCCCCAATTCCAATCCCCTTCGATTCGTTATCACGTTTAATCAGCCACGCCTGAAATTCCTCTAAAGTTGCTCCATTCATATCATTTAAGAACCCATTTTCATTATAAGGAATTTCTTGAAGCATCGCGTAAATTTCTTGGCCATCATTAGTTGATAATTTTTTTAAATTGAATTCCATAGTTTCAACTCTCCTTTTATTACCAAGTAATCCCCGAATGTTTATTCTCATACATATTTTACTAAGTTTTCAGGGGGTAATCTTTAAAAAAGGCAAAAAAAAAGAAAAAACAAGCTATGCTTGTTTTTTCTTTTCTTATGAAATAATTTCGTATATTTCAATTGCTACCATATCGATATTATCGAATGGGAACGTTTGTGGTTTTTCACCTTGTTGAAATACTTCTAATTCAAATGTTTCATTTTTCTCAGAATACTTTACGCTACACTTTCTTTCACCGTTAACTTCAAAATATCTTTGAGCAACCTCACCGTTCGTAGCTTGTTGTTTTAAACTTTCTAAGCGTTCTAAAATTCCTAATAATAAAGACATATTAGAACTCCTTTCTACCATGTGTCATTCCCTAAATATAGGTTTTACTTTCTTACAATTTCTATCCAAAAAACTTCTGATAGATTTCAGCTATGTAAGTGTCCATTAATAAGAATACTTGTATTTCAAGATAAATTCAAGAAAAATAGTCGTTTCAACTATAAACAAATTTCTTTATATACTATATTTTTCTATGTCATAATAGTTTTATACAATTGCTTTAAGAAAAAATAAAAAAGGATGTCGGTTTATGAAGATCGAATTATTCACACAAGATGGATGCCCTCCTTGTGAATTTTTGAAAAATTATTTAAAAGAAATGAATGTTTCTTATATTGAATATAACGTTTCAAAAGATGAAAGTGCTAAAAAAAGAATGATGTTTGAGTTAGATTCATTCTCAACACCTACTTTAATAATTGATGATGAGGTAATTAGAGGCGTTCAGATGGAGCAAATTGAAGCTGCATTACAAAAACGTTAATCCATTATCTATTCGTTTCCTTTTCAAATTAAAAACACCTAAATGAACTGTTACATTCATTTAGGTGTTTTTTATAGTTCTATACTTCATTTGTTTTTAAGATCGTTTCAAGGACTTGTCCAGATATAGTTTCTCATTACCCAACTCCAATAAAATGAAAAACGAAAAACAAGACGGACGATGTAAAAAGAACTTTCGAAATAAGTCCTCTCAAATAAAATCCTCCTCGGGCTGAACTTTTACTAATCGTATCATTTCTATATTGAAATTTACCACACGAATCGTTCTTATCTTTTTTACATTAGTTGACATAGAAAAACACTACTTTTAATTAAAATTAGGTTTTATATATGAATTCGTCGATTTTTGATAAAATTAACTAAACCTCTATGTTCCAAAACAAAATTTTTTCTGGGTAATTTCTCCCTTTATCTAAATAAAATTTAATGTTAAAGTTAGATAATTTGTGTCAACTTTTCAATTTTCAAAAACTTTTGGACGATTAGGGAGTGTTAATATGGAGTTTCGTGGTTCTACGGTTTACAATCAAGATGATTTTTTTTCAGAGTATATTCGACGAAAAAATAGAGAAGATAGTCCTAACAATGCGATTGAAGGACCAATCATCAATGAACTAATTGGGAATGTTGATCGAAAAAACATATTAGATTTAGGATGTGGTGACGCATCATTTGGTAATGAACTTCTACTACATGGAGCTAAAACCTATACCGGTATAGAGGGATCAGAGCACATGATTAAAGCAGCCTTGACTACTTTAAAGGATACAGTAGGTACCGTCCAACATACTTCAATCGAGGATTATCATTTTCCTACGAATTCATTTGAACTTGTCACTTCTAGATTTGTACTACACTATATTTCAAACATTGAGCTATTATTTCAAAAAATATTCTTCAGCTTAAAAGAAACCGGCCATTTTGTATTTAGTGTTCAACATCCTTTAACTACTGCCTCCTTTTTAAGTAAACAATCAGGAGATCGACGCGAAAATTGGATTGTAGACGATTACTTTCTAACTGGCGAAAGAAAAGAACCATGGATAAATGAAATAGTAGTCAAATACCATCGCACAATTGAACAATATTTTACTCTTTTAAGAAAGACTGGATTCCGGATTGATCAATTAAAAGAAGGTACTCCACAACAAATACATTTTAAAAGCAAAGAAGAGTTTTTAAGAAGACAAAGAATACCAATCGTACTTGTTTTTTCTTGTTTTAAATAGACTAAGCATAAAAAATGACTGTCATTTTTGAGACGACAGTCATTTTCTGATTAAATCTTATAAGAGAACTAAAAAAGTAACTCATTATGTTTAAATAAAAAATCATAACTTAAGTCAATATATAAATAGCTTCCATTATTCATTGGATAAGAAAACGTTCGAATCTTTTCACCGGTTTCAATATCTCTGTACATATCTGATAATTGTCCCTGATCATTTGATTGCATTTTCAAAACGGTTTCTAAAAAATATGGCCTCCAGCTCCAGTTTCTACCTTTATACTTTTCCTGAAGCTCCCACTGCTCGCCATTAACTTTAAACAAGTTAGCTGATTGCTGAAAACCGTCCTCATCACAAATATACATCCTAAAACAAAATGAATTTAATTCACTTGAAATATTAATTAAAAATGAATTTAAATCCGCTCCTAATTTAAATTTATTAATTGCCGATTCGACTTTTTGTTGTATTAAATTTGTCATATCTCTAAGCGCAATTAATTTGTTTTTTTCGCCTCGAATATATTTTAAGATATCATTCTTTAGTGGCTCACATTCATGATTTAATTGACTAATTGATGGTTGTGGTGCAAATAAGTATGCACCTTGATAGAATCTTCCACCATTCTTCCATGCATTTCTTAATTGAATTGAATCGATTATTCCATCGTAGTACATCGATGCCCCTACTTTTCTTGCCACATAAATTACGGAATTTAATAAATCTTGAAATGATGATGTATGTAGTTGTTGAACCATTTTAAAATCGATTTTAATGATATCTGGAGACAAAAACCGTAGTTTTTCTAAGTTAATTAACTTCTCATTTACGCTATTAATCGCAAATTTAATACCATATGTTTGATAATATGTAATTAAATTTTTTAATTCTTTCTCAAAACCATAAAAAAGTTGATGTTGAAGAATAATGACAATTTTATTTAGTTGTATGCCCTTTTCTTCATATGATTGTAAAATCGATAGAAGATTTTCTGGGTCATCTGAAAGAAGTGCTGAAGGGTGACGATTAATAAAAATACCACCATCGAATTTAGATTGTACAACTTCATCGAGAGCTTGAATTAAAATATGATTGTCAACCTCTAATAAGTAGTCATCTGGCACCAAATCATTTGCAAAGAAGAATTCAAGGCTGTGTAAATTTTCAAGTTTAAGTCTACCAACAACCTCAACTCCTACACAATTTTGTGTATCGGCTCCATATATTGGTTGAAAATATGGTACGACTTTATCTAAGTTACTTATTACGTCTAAAGGATCCATTTTGAACCTCCTTCTAAAATGGGTATTGATGTAAGGACTGTCCTCCATCCATTGTAAAACAAGAACCATTAATATAACCAGCCTCATTTGAAAATAAATATGCACAAAGTCCCGCTATTTCTTCTGGAGTGCCTAACCTGCCTAGTGGTACACTTTGTATTGTGCGGTTTTCTAATTCATCAGAAAGCCATAGTTTAGCCGCACCACCTGTACGCTCAATAGGTCCAGGAGCGATCGCATTGACTCTAATTCCATATCTTCTACCCCACTCAACGGCTAATGTTCTTGTCATAGCGAGGACACCAGCTTTAGCTGATGCAGAATGAATGACTCCAGGACCCGCATCCCAAGCATATGTAGCAATTATATTTGTAATCGCTCCTTTAATTTTATGTTGTATCATATACCGTCCAACTTCAGAACTACAATAAAAGGTTCCATTTAATACGATATTTATAACCGTGTTCCAACCGTTCACAGACAAATCCTCTGCAGCACAAATAAAATTGCCAGCCGCATTATTTACTAAGAAGTCTATCGTTCCAAATGTTTGATCAACTTCATTTACCATATTTTTAATTAATTCCGGATCCCGTACATCCATAACAATTGGTAATACTTGACCATCATATTGTTCAATTTCCTCTTTTGCATTATTTAATTTTTCTAAATCTCTTCCGGCAATAACCACTTTTGCACCTTCTTTTGCAAAACGCATAGCCATTGCTTTCCCCATACCACTAGAGCCACCAGTAACGATCACAACCTTATCCTTCACTCGTATCACTCCCTTTGTATTCTATAGTTTAACAACATTTTGTTATTTTGAGAATATTTTTAAGAATTAAACTATTTAATATAGTATGCAGTATTTATTTCTTTAAAAAGGTCGGGGGACAATTGAAAATTAAACTAACATCATTTTTTTTACTATTAATTTGTACAATCTATTATTCAGTCTATGTTGAGCCAACTTCAATTCGAACTAAGCATTTAACATTTTCAGACTATCGATTACATTCGAATACTACTATTAAATTAATACAAATCTCTGATACTCACTTTAATAATAAAAAAGATATAGAGCGATTTAAAAAGGTTGTAAATAATATAAACCAAATGAAGCCTGATTTTATTCTATTTACTGGAGATTTGGTTAGTGATATACGAAAGTTTTCTTACAAGCATGAAGTTATTCAACTTTTAAAAGAACTTAATCCAAAAATAGGAAAACTTGCAATATATGGTAACCATGATCATGGGGGTTATTTTACTGAACAATACGAAGAGCTGTTAACCCAAAGCAATTTTATATTATTAAAAAACGAAGAAAAAACTTATTTCGTTCAAAAACAAAAAGTATCATTTATCGGTCTCGATGATTATATGCTAGGAAACAAGCAATATAATCATATTTTAGAACGAATTCAAAAAAATAGTTATACGATTGTTCTAGCACATGAACCTGACATTGCTGATATGACGAAAAACTATCCGATCAATCTTCAGCTCTCTGGCCATAGCCATGGCGGACAAATTTATTTACCTATATATAAGTCCTTTATAATGCCTCCATATGCAAAGAAATACAACCGAGGTGTTTACACCCTTTCAAGTAAATTTAATAGTCATTTAGTCGTTTCAAATGGAATTGGGACAACTAAACTACCAATTCGCCTATTTACTCCACCTGAAATCGTATCAATTGAAATCACAGGCAAAAATAAAAAATAATAATGATCAAGAATTATTATTCCCCACAGCTCTCACCCGTACTAGGTTGGTTACCTATTTTTATGGGTACTTGCTCAATTATTTTAGTACTCCCATACACTAATATTGAAGACAAGAGAGGAGGTTAAATACATGAATTATCAATATCACCCTAATTTACATTATTATTATAGAGAAGATCATGCTCCATCCTACTACTATGATCATAACGAACAACGCTTTCTACCTTTTTTCCCAATTTTGCCAATAATAGGAGGGTTAGCGGGATTAGCAGGCGGATTCGCGTTAGGTGCACTAGCGTTTAGACCACCTTATTATCCGCCATACGGACCATACCCACCATATCCAGCATATCCTCCGTACGGTGGTGGGTTTGGCGGTGGGTTCGGTGGTGGATTCGGTGGCGGATTCGGCGGTGGGTTTCCTGGATACCAACAACCTTACCCACCTGTAAATCCTGGTGCTTTTTTACCTAGTAATGCCGGATTAAATTCGCCAGGTAATATAGGACCCTATCCATACTAAATAGAAAAAAGCTAGTCGTATTAATGAATATTATTTCGATTAGCTTTTTATTATATAACCACTTCTCTAGATTTGATTTGAAAAAATTTAAACTAAAGATATAATATACTCATATCTATTATTTTTTGGAGGTAACCAAGAAGCATGAAATCGAAAGAACCTAGCCTGAATAAACTAAATTTTACAAATGAAGAAATTTTTCAGGCAATATTTGTTGTAAATAAACATGCTAAAACAGCACTTGAACCAAGTGAACTATATTCACTAAAAAGACAAGCTATATTAAAGCTTATTGATAAAGGAATTGCTAAGAAAGTTGGATTACATTTTTCAAATAACCCCAAGTCAAGTAAACAACAATCTGATGTGTTGATTGCTTGTGGAGAATTTTTCTTTCATATACCACCGTTAAAAGAAGACTTTAAACTTCTCCCGCATTTAGGAATATTAGAAAATACTCACCGTAACCCAAAGGTATCCATGTCATTAAGTTATGCAAAAAAAATACTTCATCATTTCTTAGGTATTCAAAACGTTAAATCTGAAAACCATTTCAAAAACGGATCTAACTACCGAAAAAATACCCCAGGGCAATTTTTAAGAGCTTCTTCATTTCTAAATAACTCTACATTTACTTTTCCGAGTGAACCAATTCGTAAAAATAAAGGTAAGCAAGAGAGATAAGTTGAAACAATTCTTACTAAAATAACATTAATATAGATTAAATGGGAAGATTAAAAACCTTTTAAATTAAATGGTTTTTATCCTTCCCTTTTTTTATTTGAATGTACGGATATTCATATTTTCCCCCTATTATTTTAGTAGATTTGTCACACCTATTATATGAAGCAAGCATACTTTATTAACAGGGGGTGATTGATCTGTTCGGTAAAAATAACTTACAAGATATTATTCGTTATGTTGCTGGGTTCTTATTTGCACTTCAATTGTTACTAAATTCTTTTGGGTTTAAATTCTTAAATAATGAACAAATTGATGCTGTAATTAATATAATTTCATTCCTTTTTATTTTATACTTCGGTGCTAAGCATAATTATTTAGGTAAAAAAGGACAAGCTCAAAAGGCTGTACTTCAAGAAGCAGGATTAGAAAAAACAAATAAGCAGACAAATTCAGATCAATAGATTACTTTATGTCTACTTTTTGATAGATTAGATTACAAATTTAAAGATTTGGTTTGAGAGTGATTAAACATTGTTTCACTCTCTAATTTTGAGTCGAATTTATGCTATTTTTTAAGTAATATTTTCTATTTTTCACTATTTTTCCTCATATATTGATTTTAATTGTAGTAAACATATGGACTTTGTTATACATTGTAGAATTATTTTAAGAAGATTAGGTAGGAAAATTTTAACTTTGTATTGAATGTTCTAAAAACACACATTTTTCAGGAGGATATCAAATGTCAGTAATTTTTACAAGTAAAGACATTTCAAAGAAATTAAAAATAGGTAAATCTCGTGTAAGAGAGATTAGTAAGGAATTAGAAAAGAAAGAATATCATTTTACAAAGAACCAAGATACTAGAATCTATAATCAAAACGATTTCGAATTATTTCAAATGATTATTAAAGAGTACCAACAGAATGAAAATCTTCTACGATCAGTTGAATATGCTTTAAATAACCAATCAGTTCAAAGTCAATCTGAAGCTCATGTAATTGAAACACCTTCAATTGAGAATGAAATTACAGAAAAAATTACTGAAATCAATCCAAATAACACCCCGAATATTCCTCTAGAAATTAACATACATAAAAATTTTGACATGAAGTATGACTCAGAACTAATTGAAGTAGAAAAGAATGAAATAGTTGAAGTAGCAGTTTCCCAAATTGAAACAATTGATTCGGAATTAATCCATCATTCACTACTACAAGAAGAAACACCTTTAGAAGTGTCTGTATCCCAAGAAGAAACAATCGAAGTAGCAGAGATAAGCCAAATAACTTCACAAGATACAAATCATTTAGAAAAATCACTTTCACAACTAGAAACAATTGATGAAATCGTAATGGAGCAATCTATTTCACATGATACTGAGAAGTTTGAAGAGTCCGTATCACAATTCGAAATAATAGAAGAAGATGTAACAGATCAATCTTTACAAAAAGAAGAGCAAGTTACAGTATCTGGTGCATTAAATGAGCAAACAGATCAAAACACTGAGGTTGAAGTAGTCCAAGAATATCGTTTTGAAGAAATGACTGTTGAACAAGTACTTGAGGAAAATAAAAAACTACCTGATGAAGTAGTTCTTTCGAAGTTAAATGGATCAGTAACTGAACCTATTGTTTCAAAAGAAAATGTCACTACTTTTGTACCGACAAATTCTAATCAAATTATGTTTGAAGAATTTATGTCTCAAATTACGAATCTAGCATATCAAAATGAACAAATTCTAACTCAAAATCAAACATTAATTAATCAAAACTTGGAGAAGGATCAAAAGTTAGAAAAAATATTATATTCAGTTGAAGAAAAAAGTGAAGAGCTTCAAGGGTTAGCAACAGTAATTGAAGAAAAAGATGAAAAATTAGAGCAAATGTTTGAAGAAATTAAATCAAAAGAATCTGGTCGAGATGCTCAATTAATGAGGATGATTAGAGAATTACAGGAAACAAAAAAGATGGTAGCTGCCTCAAAAGAAAGAGACTGGAAGAATGCAATTAAATCACTCTTTTTTAAACCTAAGTCAGCAAAATAATTTGTTTATTATTTAGCACCTATCACTATTCACGAACATTAAATTTAAAGATAATTAGTTTAAAAAGAGAAGGGAAATTTCCAATTTCCCTTCTCTTTATTCTTTCATTTGGATCTCTTCACTCTGTTCTTGATGGTATGCTGGTAACACAATATGAACTTCAGTACCTTTACCCTCTTCACTTAAATACTCAATCGTTCCCTTATGGGCTTCAATGATACTAAAGGTAACCATTAGTCCAAGACCTGTTCCTTTTTCTTTTAAAGAATAAAAAGGTTGTCCTAACCGGTCCAATTGTGCTTTTGACATACCTACTCCATTATCTTTAACAACAATTCGTATGTACTCTCGATCTCTTTCTTTCTCAATATTAGCTTCAATCTTAATATAACCTTTCGTGTCCTTTATAGCTTCTACGCCATTTTTTAGAACATTAATGATTGCTTGTTTAAGCTTAGCTCGATCTCCGACAGTATACATATCCTCATTTACATTTACTTGTAAGAAAGCACCTTGCAGTGAGGCGTAACTCGACATTAATGTTGTTACTTCATTCAATTGCTCTGTCATATTGATTATTTTCTTTTCTTCAATTTGAGGTCTAGCTAAGTTTAAATAATCCGAAATGATATTTTCTGCTCGGTCTAGTTCAGCTAATACAAGTTTCATATACTCCCTATTCGTTCCACTTTCTTGATTCTCAATCAACTGAATGAAACCCCTTACAACTGTTAATGGATTTCTAACTTCATGAGCTACACTCGCCGCAAGTTCACTCACCATATTTAATTTCTCCGATTTCTGCATTTGAACACGAATTTCAGCATTTTCAAATAGAAACTCTCGTAAATAAACATGAAACAGCATTGTAATTGTTAAAACAGTAAAAAATATGCACGCCGAAAAAATTGTTTGATCTGATTGGTACTCTTTAATACCATTAACCGTTGCTTCATAATAAAGCAAACAGACCATACTGAACGAAAATAAAATTGGCATTAGTATACTTAAAGCAAATTTCTTTCGTTTAGAAAAACTAACCCAATGTGGTGAAACAATAAATGGTAAAATACACGAAATCAATTCAAAAGGAAAAGATTTCAAAGATGCTAAACCATATAGCAAATACACAAAAACTGCTTTCGTTAAAATAATAATCGTTCCGATCAATCTTCCACCATATAAAATAGATGAATAGATTAATAAAATACTAAAAGTAATAGCCATGCTTTTACTAATGTGAATTGGGTAAAGCAAGCAAATAAAAATATTAAAAAAAGTTAGCAATCCAACTAATATTCTATTTTGTTTCGGGCTTGTATTGTGGTATCTACTAAGCCAGAACATTTCGTATAAAAAGACCGGAATGATTATGATTGCAAATTGAATTAATAAATCTTTTAATTGCAGCATTAAAGTGTCCCCCACCCCTTCTTTCAACAAATTATAACATAGTTATTTAAACTTCTAATTATTAATACAAAAAATTCGAAAAAAACATTTCTACATAGAACGTCACATTATTACAAAGTATTCTAAAATATAAGAAAAGTCGTCAAGCTTAAGCGCTTAACGACTTAAAACCAACCTTTTCTTTTAAAAAATATGTACATTATGATCGTAACAAATCCCATTAAAATTAAGATAAATAAGTAACCATATTTCCATGTTAATTCTGGCATATAGTGGAAATTCATTCCATATAAACCTACGATAAACGTTAGTGGTAAAAAGAAAGATGATATGATTGTTAATGTTTTCATAATATTATTCATTTTTTCTGAGCTTAATGAAAAATAGCTTTCTCGAATATCAGAAGCTAAATCTCGATTCGTCTCAATCATATCCGAAAGCTTCATTAAATGATCGTGTATATCTTCAAAATAAATTCGATGTTCAGATATATCTTTAAATCGATTCGAGTTAAGGATTCGATATAATAAATCACGCGTTGGTAAAATCGTTCTTCTTAATTTCGATAAATCTGATTTAGTATCATATAATCTTTCTACAGCATTATCTACTTGTTTCCTTAATGGATCAATTTCTAGGTCTGATAGTTCATCCTCCAAACGATAAATTAATGGAAAATAACTATCTACAAGCTCATCAATAATTCGATGAGTTAAATGAAGTGGACTCTTCGAAGCTCGACGATCTGACATTATATTATCTAAAACTAGTTGTACAATCGGACTTTTATGTATATGAAAGGTGATAACATAATGATCACTTACAAAAATATCCAATTCCGTTTCATCTAAGTCTAATTTATTTAATTCGTGCAAAATTAAAAAATGATATCCTTCATAGTAGTCAAGTTTAGGTCGTTGTACATATTCCAAACAATCTTCAATCGCTAAAGGATGAAAATTAAATTCAGTTGATAAAAGTTGAATCTCATCTTCGGTCGGTTCATTAATATCTACCCAGTACCATAGGTAATTATTTGATTTAGCATCTGCAATCGTTATATTACGATCGATAACTTTATTTTTAGTTATTCCGATTACTTGTAACAAGTTTTTACTCACCTTCTTTAGTCAATCAAATTATTTCACTACTAAATACTTTTTTTATTATATGGTAAAATGAAGGAAATTTCATTGAATAGTTCGATTAAAAAGTTTTAATTTTAATATAAAAATAATAAGTTGAGGGATATAAAATGAACAGATTTATAAACGAAAGTGTAAAAGAAATTCAAATCTCTGGTATTAGAAAATTTGCCCAAAAAATTGAAAAATATGACAATGTCATTGCATTAACATTGGGTCAACCTGATTTTCCAACTCCAGCACCTATTAAAGAAGCTGCTATTCATGCAATTAATCAAAATCAAACAGTTTATACCCCTAATGCAGGACTGCCTGCACTTAGAAATTCTGCTTCTAATTTTTTACAGAAAAAATATTCTTTATCCTATGATCCAACGAACGAAGTAATCGTTACAGTAGGAGCTAGTCAAGCACTCGACGTTACATTTAGAACAATTCTTAACGATGATTGTGAGGTTATTCTTCCAGCACCAATCTATCCTGGCTATGCACCAATTATTCAAACATGTGGTGCAAAACCAGTATTTGTAGATACATCTACTAGTGGTTTTAAAATAACGCCTGAATTATTAGAAGAACAGATTACTGAAAAAACACGCTGTATTGTTTTACCTTATCCAAATAACCCAACAGGTGTCACATTAACGAAAGAGGAACTTGAGAATTTAGCTAACTATTTATCTCAGAAAGATCTATTCATTTTATCTGATGAAATCTATAGTGAACTGACATATGATACTACTCATACTTCTATTGCCAGTTTCCCTGGAATGAGAGAAAAGACAATTGTCATAAACGGTCTTAGTAAATCACATTCTATGACTGGTTGGAGAATTGGTTTTATCTATGCGCCTGCTTATTTAGCTCAGGAAATCTTAAAAGTGCATCAGTATAACGTATCATGCGCTACATCAATCTCTCAATATGCAGCAATTACAGCATTAACTGATTGCATTGATTCTCCGATCGAAATGGCAAAGGAATATAAAATAAGACGTAATTATATGATTGATCGATTAGAAAAGATGGGGCTACCTTGTATTAAGCCAGAAGGTGCATTTTATTTATTCCCTTCAATTAAAGAATTCAATATGCCTTCCATGGAATTCGCACTAAATCTAGTAGAAAAACATAATCTGGCGGTTATTCCAGGAGAAGCTTTTTCTGAATATGGAGATTCATATATTCGACTATCTTACGCTTATTCAATGAAGGAACTAGAACTTGCGTGTGATCGATTAGAAGAGTTTGTAACTAGTCTTAGAAATTAAAAGCTAAATTACGGAAATAAAAAAGCAGGGGTGGATATCTTAATCCTTCCCTGCTTTTTTTATCTAGCTTGTATTACTCTTGTTTTGAATAACAAATCTTGAATTGTTTTATGGTCTTTTCTAAATAACATTAAATAGACATTAACTATTAATGGTACACCTAAAAGTAGAACTGATATTGCTGCGATAAAGATAAAACGAATGAAAAATAGGATCATTGTTGTTTCTTCATAGTTATCTTTTATCATTTTAATAGCTAAAAATCTTTGACCAAATGTCATCCCTTTATTAAATTGTGGAACAACTACAAATAATATGATCATAATAATTGAAATAACGATTAAATCGACCGTTGAATTTCCTGATGTAGAATTAAAACGACTTAATATCTTCTCAGGATTCATTGTAATAATAGCGATAATGATCCCATAGGCTACTGAAACAATAAACGTATCGAATAAAAACGCACTTAATCGTTGATAAAACTTTGCAAGTTGAAAATTCTGCACTTGTTAACCTCTATTCATTAAATTATTGAATGTGGTGAGACGGATCGTATAAAGTATAAAGTGCTTGCGTTCCTTTTTCATCTAAACCATTTTTAGACAGTTCATCGTAGCATTTTTTTGCAAGTAAAAGTCCTGGTAGATTTAATTCCATCTTTTCCGCTTCTTCAATTGCGATTCCCATATCTTTTATAAAATGTTTAATATAGAATCCTGGCTCGAAATCGCCTCTTAATACACGAGGTGCTAAATTAGATAATGACCAACTACCTGCTGCACCAGTAGAAATACTTCCTAATACTTTTTCACCGTCTAATCCTGCTGATGAAGCATATGCAAGCGCCTCACAAACTCCTAACATACCTGAAGCTATTGCAATCTGATTACACATTTTTACATGTTGTCCACTACCAGCATTTCCATGATAAGCAATATTTTTTCCTAAAACATCAAATAATGTGGACATTTTATGAAAAGTTTCTTCTTCTCCACCAACCATAATCGCTAATCTAGCTTCTCTTGCCCCTAAATCCCCACCTGACACAGGTGCATCTAATGATGACATACCTACTGATTTCGTTAGTTCATCAATTTTTTTTGCTAAAGTTGGTGTCGAAGTTGTAAAGTCGATAAAAGTCGTCCCTTTTGAAGCCGATTGGATGATCCCATTATCGCCAAAATATACTTCTTCTAAGTCACTTGGATAACCGACCATCGTACAAATAACCTGACAATTTGGTGCTAATTCTTTAGGTGTATCATACCAAGTAGCACCTAAATCAATTAATTCATTTGCTTTTTCTTTTGTACGGTTATAAATATGTAATTTTGCACCTGCATTGATTAAATGCTTTGCCATACTTTTACCCATAACGCCAATTCCGATAAATCCAACTTGTAAATCTTTTAAATTAATTGCTTCCATTTTACACACTCCTCATTTAATATCCACAAATAAAATTACCATAAAAATTATTAATAAAAAAGCATGAGCTATTCTTATAAAAAAATAAGTAAACTAAACCTTATTCAAATTAAATTTAGGTTATTTCAACACTAATTTGTTGACTCTAATAATGGAACTATCTATATTAAATAAGTACATAAAAATGTAACTAATGCACCTAATATTTGGAGGTATTTCATATGAAAAATGAACAATTTTTTGAAATGATTAAAGAACGAAACTCTACTCGAGTATTCGACTCTTCTACTGAAATCAGTAGCAGTGAAATTACTGAGCTTCTTGATGCTGCAATGACTGCACCATCTGCTTGGAATTTACAACATTGGAAATTCGTTGTATTCCATGGTGAAAACGCACAAGGTAAATTATTACCTGTTGCATATAACCAAGGTCAGATTAAAGATGCTTCATGTGTAATTGCTGTATTAGCCGATACACAATCAGCAAAAAATGTTGACTTAGTTTTCGGACCTGCAGTGGAAGCTGGTTTTATGAAACAAGAAGCAAAAGACAAATTAAAAGCCAATGTTGAAAATGCTTATGCAACAGAGCAACGTAATCGCGAACAAGGTATTTTGAATTCTTCTCTTGCTGGTATGCAATTAATAATGGCTGCATCTGCGAAAGGTTGGAACACTTGTGCAATCGGTGGATTTAACGAACAAGCATTTAAAGAAACTTTCTTAACTGATGATCGCTATATTCCAACGATGTTGGTTGCCATTGGTAAAGAAAAAGTACCTGGACATCCTACTAAACGTTTTTCTGCAAAAGAAATGTCTATTTGGATTTAATAGTACATGAAAAGTAAAAGGGATTCTGACAATAGTCGGAGTCCCTTTTATGTCATTACGATTCATTAACAATGTTGTTCAACAGTTATGATTAATTTCTTAAGTAATTCTAGAGAAGAATCAATTGCTAATGAATAATATCTATGAGTGCCTTTTTGCTCAATTTGAACTAATTGATTATCACGCAATATCTTTAAATGATGTGATATAGCAGGTCTAGATAATGAAGTTT
This sequence comes from Bacillus sp. FJAT-25509, assembly GCF_001420605.1. Lineage (GTDB taxonomy): Bacteria > Bacillota > Bacilli > Bacillales > Bacillaceae_G > Gottfriedia. The sequence continues at coordinate 379,691 of NZ_LJIZ01000026.1, read as the reverse complement.
TTTCTGTAATTTCATTAACAGTTAGCGCTGCACCTTCTGATAACATTAAAATGATATCCTGTCTATAAGGATCGCTTAACGCTTGGAACAAGGGAATACATTCTCTAAATACTTCAATTGCTTCTTTACTCAAATCTTCCACCTACTTTTATTATCCAAAAATAATCTTATTCGTTTAATAATTTAAACATACACTAAATTAAAGAAGCGAATTTGTCAACAGTAGGAACTTTTCGATTCGGTTTGTTACTGAATATATATATAAATCCTAAAAATAAAACAACAGGTTTCCCTGTTGTTTTATTTTAGATGCTATTTACTAAATTAACAACTTCTTCAGCTGTAGACATAGATAAAGCTTTTTCAGCTAATAATTCCATCTCAGCTTTAGAAAGTTTAGCCATTTGACTACGAGCAGGTAGGATTGAAGTAGCACTCATAGAGAATTCATGTAAGCCTAATCCAACAAGTAAAGGAATAGCTAATGCATCTCCAGCCATCTCTCCACACATTCCAGCCCATTTACCTTCTTTATTTGCAGCATCGATTACCATTTTAACTAATCTTAAAATAGATGGGTTATATGGTTGATATAAATATGCAACCTGTTCATTCATACGGTCTGCAGCCATTGTATATTGGATTAAATCGTTTGTCCCAATACTAAAGAAATCAACTTCCTTAGCAAATACATCTGCTAGAACAGCAGAAGCAGGGATTTCAACCATCATACCAATTTCAATATTGTCTGAGACTTGAACATTTTCTTTTATTAACTGTTCTTTTTCTTCTAATAAAACAGCCTTTGCAGCTCTAAATTCATCTAAAGTTGCAATCATCGGGAACATAATTTTTAAATTACCATAAACACTAGCACGAAGTAATGCGCGTAATTGAGTACGGAATATGTCCTTCTGATCTAAACATAAACGAATCGCTCTGTATCCTAAGAATGGGTTCATTTCTTTTGGTAAGTGTAAATAAGATAATTCTTTATCTCCACCGATATCTAGTGTTCTTACTACTACCGGTTTGTCACCCATACTTTCAAGAACTGATTTATAAGATTCAAACTGCTCTTCTTCTGATGGGAAGTTATCGCGTCCCATATATAGGAACTCAGTACGGTAAAGGCCAACACCTTCACCACCATTATTGATAACGCCTTCTACATCATTTGGTGTACCAATATTAGCTACTAACTCAACATGATGTCCATCTTTTGTAACAGTTGGCTCATTTTTCAGCTTAGCCCATTCAACTTTTTGAAGCTCGAATTTTTCTTTTTTAGCTTTATACTCTTCTAATTCTTCATTAGAAGGATCTACTATTACATGACCATCTAATCCATCTACAATGACCATTACGCCATTTTCGATTTTACTTGTTACTTCTTTTGTCCCTACAACAGCAGGTATTTCAAGAGAACGAGCCATGATCGCTGAGTGAGATGTACGACCACCAATATCAGTTGTAAAACCTAAAGCATATTTACGGTTTAATTGCGCTGTATCAGATGGTGTTAAATCTTCTGCAATAATGATTACTTCTTCAGTAATATTGGCAGGGTTAGAAATGGTAACACATAAAAGATGCGCCATTACACGTTTCGTAACATCGCGGATATCTGCAGCACGTTCCTTCATATATTCATTATCCATGCTTTCAAACATTTGAACGAACATTGAAGCAACTTCATTCATAGCAAAATCAGCGTTTACACTTTCAGACTTAATTTTATCTTTAACTGGGTTAACTAGCTCTGGATCATTTAAAACTAAGATGTGCGCAGAAAAGATTGCAGCTTTATCTTCACCAAGTTCAGCATTCGCATGATCACGAATTTTTTCTAATTCAGTGTTAGAAACTTGAATTGCATTGTCAAGTTTAGCAATTTCAGCATCGATATCTGAAATTTGTTTTTTAACAATGTTTAATTCAGGATTTTCTAAGCGAAATGCTTTTGCAATTGCAATTCCACTAGAAGCGGCAATACCTTTGATATGTAAAGACATTATTCGCCTAAACCTTCTTTTTTCATTGTATCTTCGATTGCAGCTAGAGCTTGCTCTGCATCTTCACCGTTAGCACTAATTTTGATCTCAGTTCCTTGTTGAATTCCTAAAGACATTACACCCATGATTGATTTTAAGTTAACTGTTTTACCATTGTACTCAAGATTGATATCAGAATTAAATTTACCTGCTACGTTTACTAATAATGTTGCTGGACGTGCGTGGATTCCAGAATCAGCTGTTACTTTAAAAGTCTTTTCCATAATAATTTATCTCCTTTGTGATTAAATCTACATTTTTGGTATAGACGTTTGGCCTACTATAAATATTCTATTAAAAGGGGTGCATAGTGTCAACTATACTACCCCTTTTAAAAACAAACATTTTTCGTCTATTTAATTAGAATTATTTAATCTTAATGATGCCTACTTCACCTTTTGATTGCTTACCTGGTTTTTCGATTACAACTTGTTGTCCTTCAGCTAAGTTTGTAAATACAACAGGTGTAATTGTAGAAGGTGCATTTTCACGAATAAAGTGTAAATCAATTTTAACTAATTGTTGACCTTTTGTTACTTTCTCACCTTGTGATACCAGTACTTCAAAGCCTTCACCATTTAGTTTTACAGTATCGATTCCAATATGGATTAAAATTTCTTTTCCACCATTTGATAAGATACCAATCGCATGTTTTGTTGGGAATACATTTACAATTTCGCCATCAACTGGAGATACAACTGTACCTTCTGAAGGAATAATTGCAAAGCCATCACCCATCATTTTTCCAGAAAATACCTGATCTGGTACTTCTGTAATTGGGATAATTTCCCCTTCAATTGGATTAATAATAGCTTCTTCAATAGTAGTATCTACTGCTGAAGCTGTTTCTTTATGTGCATCTTGACTAACAACTGGTGTTTTTCCAGTCATAATGTCTTTAATTTGTGATTTTAATGTATCTGATTTAGGTCCAAAAATTGCTTGAATATTATTTCCAACTTCAAGAACTCCAGCGGCACCTAATGCTTTTAAACGATCTTTATTTACTTCATCTTTTGCATTAACTTGTACACGTAATCGTGTGATACATGCATCTAATGAAGAAATATTACTTTTTCCACCTAAAGCTTGTAAAATTTCATATGGTAATTCATTAGCTGGAGTATTACTTGTAGTATCTTCAGCTTTTGCATCTTCACGACCTGGAGTTTTTAAATCCCATTTTCTAATTGCAAATCGGAAACCGAAGTAGTAGATCACTGCTAATGCTAGACCAACGATGATTACCCACCACCAGCCAGTTCTATTCGGTAGAACCCCGAATAATAAGTAGTCGATTAGACCACCTGAGAAAGTCATACCAATTTTAACATTTAGTAATTGCATGATCATAAATGATAAACCAGCAAAGATTGCGTGAATTCCAAATAATACTGGAGCAACAAATAAGAATGAGAATTCGATTGGCTCTGTAATACCTGTTAAGAATGAAGTTAATGCTGCTGATGCTAAAATACCACCAGCGATTTTTTTATTTTCAGGTTTTGCTTCATGATACATTGCTAGTGCAGCAGCAGGTAGACCAAACATCATGAATGGGAATTTACCTACCATGAATGTACCGGCAGTTAATTTTACTCCATCTTTTAATTGAGCGAAGAAGATTTTTTGGTCACCGTGTACAACCATACCTGTTTTATCAGTATATGAACCAAACTCAAACCAGAAAGGTGCATAGAAAATATGGTGTAAACCAAATGGAATTAATGAACGCTCAATGACACCAAATACGAATGCGGATAATGTTAAATTCGCATCAATCATATTATGTGAGAATGAGTTTAAACCGTGCTGAATTGGCGGCCAAATAAAGCACATTAAAATACCAAGTAAAACTGAAAACGCCGCTGTAGCAATCGGTACAAATCGCTTACCTGCAAAGAAACCTAAATATGATGGCAAATCAATTTCATAATATTTATTGTAAGCCCAAGCAGCTAAAATACCGACTATAATACCACCAAATACACCAGTTTGTAGTGTAGGAATCCCTAATACATAAGCAAATGATGGATCATCAAATTTGGCAATATTTAATGTTTTATCTAAAACAACATATTGTCCAACATCTTTGAACACACTCATTGTTTTATTCATAATCAGGAATCCAACGATTGCAGCTAAACCTGCAACACCTTCTCCTCCTGCTAAACCTACGGCAACACCTACTGCGAATAATAATGACAGATTACTAAAAATGATGTCACCAGATTGTTCCATAACTTTCGCTACTAGTTGGAACCAGTGCGCGTCAAGAAACGGTAAATACTTTAATGTTTGTGGATTTTGAAATGCATTACCGAATGCAAGTAACAATCCAGCAGCTGGTAAAATTGCAACAGGAAGCATTAGCGCTTTACCAACTTTTTGTAACACTCCAAAGATTTTCTTAAACATTGTCTTCCTCCTTTTATCCAAACAAAAAAGGCATGAGCAGAAAAAATGAGATTATTGTATCCTGGATATAGTTTCCCCTACCCAAGTATAATAATTCACATTTTTTCAACTCATGCCTGATCGAATCAGTAACACGTTTAATGTGTACAATATTCAATTATGTTTTTATATGATTTCGCTTTCATTATATCTATAGAATTTAAAAATTTCAAGCCAAATTACCCATTTTTTAATTTTTTTTATTTATTATGTTAAAAAAGCGCCAAATTTCTATTTAGGCTTCTTAAATTATTTATTAATTTTACTCTGAACAAGTCGTTCTAAGTGTAAGGTTAAGTATATTACTTCAGCTTCACTTGCTTTTTTATTTAATGAAGCTTGGATTGACTTTAAAATTTTCCATGCTAAATCATAGCATACAGGGTATTCCTTTTTTAAGATTATGCCCAAAGCTGGTGACTCTTCAGATGAATTACCATGAAATATACGATCAATTAAAAATCGCAAATGACGAACTAATCTTGAATAATGAATACTTTCTTTATCAATTTTAATTTGTAAATATTCTTCTATATAGATGACTAAATCTTTAATGATCTGAGAGAACTTATTTACATCCGATACAACTTCCATTGATAAATTACTAACGATATGAAGAGTTACAAACCCTACTTCTTCGATCGGTAAATTTATATCTATTTCTTTATTTATCAAATCAATAACTTCTTGTGCAATTTTAAAATACTCTGGATACATTGCTTTCGTTTCTTGTAAGAAAGGATTATCAACATTATAGCCTTCTCTAATACGCTTAATCGCAAATATTAAGTGGTCTGTTAACCCGATATGAATTTGCTCATTTAAAGTACATCCTGTTCTTTCAGAAATTAAATAAATCGCCTGCTGCAGCGTACCCATTAATTTTTCATCCATAAAGTTGATTAATGATTTATATTGTTTTTGTTTTTGTTCATCTTTTAAGATGAACATTTTTTCTACTACACCTTCGGAAATTAAATCTCCTCTAGTTTTATTAAAACCGATGCCCTTACCCAACAAAACTACTTCGGTATGATCGGGATTTTTAGCTATTAAAACATTATTATTAAGAACTTTTTTGATTGTATAGCATACTGACATCTCTGACATTTTTTTTATCACCCCCAAGTTTAAAAAATCGCTTTTATATCATAACATAATTTTTCTGAAAAAGTTAAAACACGGTTTAAGTTTCATAAATTAATCATATTTTTTTGATAATCTATTATAGTAGGATAGAATATAAAAGTATAAATATAAATTGAGTAGGTGTTAAGAAAAATGATTAAGTTATTTGTTAGTGACCTAGATGGGACAATGTTTCACCAAGGTCAACTATTTGAACATGATGTTGAAGCATTAAAAAACCTTTTAGATCGCGGTGTTTTATTATGCTTTGCTTCCGGTCGTTTAGATTATGAAATCGTAAAAATTATGGAAAACTTAGAAGGTAATTTTCACCGTATTAGTATGAATGGAACTTATATTTATTCAAATGATGGCGAAGCACTGTTAGATGCAACATTCCATCCAAGTGTAATCGATCAAGTTTACGAAATGATATCAAACGATAAATTTTTAATCTACGTAGCTGATCATTCAACATACTATATCGAAGAGAAAACCGATTTAGTTAGAGAAATTGAAAAGAACTCTAGCATGAATGCAGTTGAATTAAAAACACTAAAAACCGATTTAGGTAAAACGATTACACCAAAAAAATATGTAGTTTTAGGTGAAGATGAAGACTTACTTGAGCTACAAAAAGAATTACAAAAAGAACTACCTGAATTTGTAACTTCCTTTATTTCTGCTAAAAATTGTTTAGATATCGTTCCAGTTAACGTAAGTAAAGGTTCAGCAATTCAAATACTAATCGAAAAATTAGGAATTAAACCGGATGAAATTGCTTGTATCGGTGATGCATACAACGATATCTCAATGTTTGAACTAACTCCTAATAGCTTTGCAATGGAAAATGCTGACGATGCAGTTAAGAAATATGCTTCGTATATCGTACCTTCTGTAGCCGAAGCAGTTAAAATTGTTTTACAAATTAAATAAAATGAATGGGTGCTAATTTAGGCACCCTTTTTCTTTGAAAAAAGAGTGCTTAAATAAGCACCCTTTTTAACGGTCAATATCAATTGTAAAACGATAGCGATCAGCTCGGTAAATACAGCTTACATATTCAAGTGGTATACCCTCATTAATAAACGTTACTTGATGTAGTTCTAATGCAGGAGAATCCTCCGCTACTTCAAGAATTAATGAATCTTTTTCTGTCATTAAAGATGCTTTAATCCATTTTGTAGCTTTTTGAATTGAATAACCTAATGTAACTTCAAAATATTCATATAAAGAATGATTCAATGCTTTTTCATCAATTCGATTTACTAATTTTTTTGGTAGATAAGTTGTTTCGATTGCAATGGGATGATCATTTGCTAAACGACATCTTTCAATTTTAAAAATTTCAGATCCACTTTCAATTGATAATACTTCCGCTAAATATTCATCAGCTTCGATCGTTGAAAAGCCAAGTAGTTTATTAGTAGGGGTCAATCCTATAGATGTAATATCCTCAGAAAAACTCCTTAATGATTTTAGTGATTCTTCAACTTCAATTCCATCTTTTACAGATACAAATGTACCAATTCCACGTTTCCGACTTATTAATGATTCTTTTACAAGATTGTTTAATGCTTGTCTTATTGTCATTCTGCTTACATTTAACATCTCACTCAATGTTTGCTCAGAGGGAATTCGCTCACCAGGTTTCCATTCTCCTGAGTTAATTTTTAGCTTTAAAATCTCTTGTATTTGAAAATAAATCGGTAACGGTGAATTTTTATCTAGTTTTAACATTATTTATTACAAAGTGAGTATGCTTCTTCATCAACAACAATTGTTACGTTATTGTGGTTTTGTAGTGCAGTAGCAGGACAGTTAATATCTAATTTTCCATTTAACATTTCTTTAACTGCTTCAGCCTTTTTGCTGCCTGAAGCTACTAAAATGATTTCTTTAGCTCTCATAATTGAACCAATTCCCATAGTTACTGCATGTGTAGGGACATCTTCTTCGTTCTCAAAATAAATTTTATTTGCGTTACGAGTTGATTCTGTAAGCTCTACAATATGAGTAGGTGTATCAAATGGTGTACCTGGCTCATTAAAAGCAATATGACCATTCTCACCTATTCCTAATAATTGTAAATCTACAGGATGCTTTTGTAGTAATTCTTCATAATTTTTACAAGCTTCTTCTAAATCTTTTGTATTTCCATTTGGTAAATGGTTTTCTTTAAAATTTAAGTGGTTAAAAAGTTGTTCTGCCATATAAGTGTGGTAGCTTGTTTGATCATCTTCTGCAAGACCTACATATTCATCAAGATTTACCGTAATGACGTTTGACACATCTGGTTTATGGATACGGAAAAGTTCATAAATACCTAGGGGAGATCCACCTGTCGCTAATCCTAATGTGAATTCTGCTTTCCCTTCAAATGCCTTTACCATTTTTTCATATGCTACTTTTGAAATTTCTTCTGCATTTTTTACTACGATTACGTTCATAAAGTCACCTCATCTATATTTTTACCTTGTCTAGTTGTATCAATAACGAAGAAATCAGGAGTCATTTGCACAAAATCAGCGTCTTTACCTGCTTCTAATGCGCCTTTATGTTTAAGACCAAATTCTTCAGCTTGGTTTATTGATGTCATTTGTACTGCTTCTTCAGGACTACAGCCAGTAAATGCCATAATGTTTCTGAATGCATCATCCATTTTTAAAATACTACCTGCAAGCGTTCCGTCTTCTAATCTTGCACTTTTATTTTTTACAAATACAGGTTGTCCACCTAATTCATATTTGCCGTCCTCTAACCCTTTTGCTCTCATCGCATCAGTAATAACACTTATTTTTTTAGCACCTTTTAGGCGATAAGCAAGTTTTACCATATCAGGATGAATATGAATTCCATCAGGTATCATTTCGACCATTACTCGGTCATCAAGTAATACATGTCCAACTGTTCCTGCTTCACGATGATGCATTGGTCTCATTTGGTTATACAAATGTGTAGCGTGGAAAATATTTCTACCTTCAAAATCTGATCTGATCGCATCAGAGTGACCTACTGTACCAACTACATTAGTCCGCTCTAGCTCTTTTTCTAATTCTTTTGCACCTTCAACCTCTGGCGCATAAGTAACTAATTTGATTAGTCCTCCAGAAGCTTCTTGCCATTCTTTAAATAGTTCAACCTCAGGGTTAATAATGTATTCTAATGGTTGTGCACCAGCTTTATTTTTATTAACAAACGGTCCTTCTAAATGAATATATTCAAAATGAGCACCGAGCTTTTTAGCCTCTTTTAAAGATTTTAAAGCATTTTTAATATTTTCTTTGGATTGTGTCATTGTAGTTGGGAAGAAAGTTGTTACCCCTTCCTTCATCATTTCTTTACTCATAGTTACCATTGAATTTGGATCAGCATCCATTGCATCGACATCATATGCTCCATGTATATGGATATCAATCATTCCAGGAATAATAACTGTTCCTTTTCCATCAATTATTTCTTCACCTTCATTTTCGTAACTATTCATATGCCCAACAGAAGAAATTTTTTCATCGTATCGAATATAACCAGTTTCAATTACTTCTGTACCTGTGTAAATTTTTACATTAATAATTGATTTCATTTACTCTCCTCTTTCCTTTGCTTAAGAAGTCTTCGCCAATACTCCAATATAGAAAGTAGTGTTTACTTAATCATCATTCACATTCATTTATAAGTACCTTGATTTCTTCATAACTATTTTATGATATATACTCCTAGTTGTCTATACTACTTATAAGCAATTAACAAAAACGTCACAAATAATGACGGCATTGTATATTCTTTAAATCCCTTATACCCCTAAAAAAGTAGAAGTATTGGTTCTTGTCCTTCATGGATCTACCAATACTTCTTCTTTTTCGATATATAATTTATGACCATTTGTTGCTAATTCGATATCTCCGAATTGGTCTGTTGTAAATTGTTTAATTCCTAGATGATTTAACCGCTTCATTACTGACCGATGTGGATGACCAAATAAGTTAAATTTATCATATGAAAGGATTGCGACTGTAGGATTTACAGCAAATAAAAACGCTTCTGAAGTTGATGTTGATGATCCATGATGCGGAATTTTTAGTACTTGAGCATTGATATTCTCATTTTTAATTAATCTTTGTTCGGCTTTTCTTTCAATATCTCCGGTTAATAGAATTGAAATGTCAGCATACTTAACTTTCAATACGATTGAACTATTATTATTCGTATACGATTTTTTCCCGCTATTTAAAACTGTGATATCTACATTGGGGTCAAGCATTATTTTTTCATCTAGCTTTGCAATACTAATTGGAATATTCTTCTGATATGCTTCTTTCTTATATAAATAATAAGAATGTGAATTATATTTTTTCCCACTATCTAGGATTTTTGTTATCTTAACACTATTCATCACTTTTAATAACCCACCAATATGATCAATATCTGGATGTGTACTGACTAATAGATCGATCGCATTTATATGTAGTCGTCTAAGTTTTTTTATAACGACTCCACCATGTTCAACGTCTCCTCCATCGATCAGTACTGTTTTACCATTTGGTAAAATCATAACCATGCTATCTCCTTGACCTACATCAAAAAAATAAATTAATAATGGGTGAGTAATATAGCCGTAATTTGTAGTTCTTGCTTCACTATTTATGTTATGACTAAAAAAAGCAGTAAAAAAAATAAAGATAGAAAATATGAGAGAGTATCGTTTTCGATTTTTGTTCATTCCCACTTCCTCCTAACATTATTTTCTCATAGCAAATTCAAAAGTATGTATGATGCCCATAAAATTAAGTTGGAAAATAGAGTATACTTCAAATTGGAATTGTAATTCAAATCGGTGATAAAGATCAGCCCACTATCATTAAAAATGCACAAGAAAAAACTGTAAGCAATTTTCGCTTACAGTTTTTAAATTTACTCAAATACTTCCTCTAGTTTTTTTACAACTAATAGGGAATCACTAACTTGCATAGTCGTTTGATTTGTAATGTATACTCCGTGCATACCTAATTTTAAAGCAGGAGAAATTTCATTAATAAAATTATCACCGATCGACACAATTTCATTTGGCATAACATTGAACTTATTCATTATACTTTTAAAATGGTTTTCGGTTTCTAACGGCTTCTTTCCATCAGTAATTTCAAGATGAAATAATTCGTTTAAATTAAGTAACTTCAATAATCTAGTTACATCTTCACGATCAGAGTTTGTTAACAATACTAATTTTTTAGAATCCTTAACTTTTTCTAAAGCCTCTTTTAAACCTTTTATATAAGGAATACTAAACTCTTTTGTTGCCATATACTCTTTTGTTTTATCATAACAGTGAAATACATCCTTTGCACCGTAGTGATAGCTTGCTACTAAAGGAATCCACCAACCATCTCCTACTGGAATAAAAGGTAATTCATAATTAATTTTTTCAATATAATCCGCTGGAAGTTCATCTTTAGATAGTAGCTGCCCTTCCCAAGTGAATACTTGAATCGGCATCAATGTAATTGGATCTAATGATATGATTAAATCATTTTCAGAGTCATATATTTTTCCAATTGTTAATGCATGGTCATAATCTTTTATTTTTTTATAATCGCTTAAAAAAGAATCACGTTTTTCTGGACTTATTTCATTAGCTAGTAATTTAGCATAGTAATCGTAGTGCTCAGTACCATCATACAAAGTACCATCTAAATCAAAAACTAATACTTTTGAATTCATTAATAAATTGTGCATTTCCTACTCCTTAGCTGTCTTTGTCTTTTACGTCTAAAATAAAATCAAATGATTTTTGATCATCATTTAATTTAAATTCATAAAATATTTTATACATACCTGCTTCAGGTAAATCAAGTTCATAGTTTACTTTTGAATGATTATTAGGATTACTAATTAGCTTAAAATATGTACCTTCTTCATTCATAATATAAAATTGCTGATCTGTAAATTTGGAACGTTTTTTAAACTGATCAAAATCAAATGTAATTTTACTCTTAGTTTTTGGAAGAATTGAAGTATAAAGTAGCGAAACTCTGTAATCATCTGTCTTTTTCGTTAAAATTGCTGTCGGAAATACTTCATCAGTTTTGTCCTTTTGTTTTTGGAAAATCTTTGTATCAAGCGTTTGATTATTTAAAAATAGACTAACATAATATGGAGTGTCTTTCTTAAAGGAATACTTGAATGTAAATTGATTATCTCCATTATATACAGGTTCAATGACTTTATAAGAATTTAATTGATCTGTCGTAATAAATAGTCTAATTTTTTCACGTTGTAACACATTCAAAGTTCTAGAAGATACGATTACTTCTTGTGAGGTTTTTTTAGTCGTAAGATTCCATTTTACTTTTTCAACTTTAATGTGGCTAACCTGGCTACCACTTGATAATATACTATGATTAACTAAGCGATTGCTAATTAATAGAATAATTAATATAGCTATACATAGAGCTGCAATAAAACGAAATTTCATAGATCATTCTCCCTTAAATAGTTAAAAAATTTTTAGTTATTTCAAGAAAGCTGAATTTCTAATTGTAAACTCTTTCATTATCTTATCACCTGTGCAATAATTAAAATTCGCCATAAATTATCTGTATTGGTTAATTTTGTCTATGAATATTTCTATATTTATTATGTACTACGTCCATCTTACTTTTTCCTTTAAGTAGCGATACAAATAAGAATGTTTTTTATTTAAATGTAGAAACTATCATACTGATAATCGATGGGCTATTTACCTACAGTTTTAAGGAGGATCATTAAATGAGTATACATATTGGTGCCGAACAAGGTGCAATTGCTGATAAAATTTTATTACCTGGTGACCCATTAAGAGCTAAATATATCGCAGAAACATTTTTAGAGGATGTTGTTTGCTATAATGATGTTCGTGGAATGCTTGGTTTTACTGGTACATATAAAGGCCAAAGAATTTCCGTTCAAGGTACTGGAATGGGAATACCTTCAATTGGTATTTATGTAAATGAACTGATTAGTAGTTATGGTGTAAAAACTTTGATTCGCGTTGGTACATGTGGTGGACTTCAAAAGGATGTAAAACTTCGTGATGTCATTATTGCGATGACGACTTGTACAGATTCAAATATGAATCGTCAAACATTCCCTGGTTTCGATTATTCTCCATGTGCTAGCTTTGATTTATTAAAGAAAGCATATGATGGAGCAGTGAATAAAGGGTTAAATGTTAAAGTAGGTAATATTTTAACTTCAGATATTTTCTACCGAGATAGTATGGACATGTATCAAAAGTTAGGTGATTACGGAGTTCTTGCTGTAGAAATGGAAACTACTGCATTATATACACTCGCAGCGAAACATAATGTAGATGCACTTACTGTCTTAACTGTAAGTGATCATATCTTCACTGGTGAAGAAACTTCTGCTCAAGAAAGACAAACTACTTTCAATGACATGATTGTTATTGCTTTAGATGCAGCAATCGCTTAATAGATCTTAAAAAAACCTGGGATACTGATCTCAGGTTTTTTCAGTGCGTTGAAATATGAATGAGGGAATTTTGAAAACTAGAACACTAAGTGAATAATTTATCGAAAAAGTTGAGTTTTGTTTGAATCGGTAAGTTGTACCTTTCTCTATTTCTTCATGAATAATGGTCCTGCTTGCAAATTTCTAATTATTATTAAAGATCTGCTTTTTTAATTGAACTTCTATTTATTGAATTCTTAGTCTAAGGGTTTAATTAACATGATTAATATTGATAACTAAAATTTAAATTTCTAAAAAATTAGCGACCTAATGACGTTTTAATAACACTTTACATCCAATCAAAGGTACAATAGCAATATCGAAAATCAAATTAAGGATGGTAAGGAATGAAGAAACAGCAATCAATTTTATTTTTCACCTGGATTGTAAGTATTATTGCAACACTAGGTAGTTTATCATTTTCAATTATTAATCATTGGACACCATGTTCATTATGCTGGTATCAGCGAATTTTTATGTACCCGATCGTTTTTATTATTGGAATCGCTTTTTATAAAAATAAAATAAAAGATGTAATTTATGTTTTACCTTTATCATTAATAGGTATGTGTATTTCAATCTATCATATTTTAATTCAAAAAGTTCCCGCACTGAAGGAAACAGCAACGCAGTGTGGTCCGGTCCCTTGTACTGGAGATTATTTAAATTGGTTTGGATTCATTACAATTCCAATGTTAGCATTTGTTGCATTCCTACTTATTAATATTTGCTGCATAACTCTTTTACGAAAATCAAATTAAAATAATTCAAGCTGCTCGGTAGAAGATGGTCCAAATTCAATACCTAGCAGCTTCATTAATTGTTTTGCATTATCCGCTGCATCTCCACCAGAATTATTATTAAACAGTATACAAATTTCTTTTGTGTTTTTTGATAACTGCTCAATTCTTTCTACCCATTCGTATAATTCCTCTTCATTATATCGGTATAAATAACGTACTTCACGCCAATTATCTTGTCCATTGTGATTCCATCCATATATATTTCGACCATGGAACCGGATTAAAGTTAATTTCGGATTTGTCGGATGTAACACGATTGGTATGCTACCATTACCTGCTTGTGGCTCATCACAAATTGAATGAATCCATCCTTCATCCTCCATAAACTTCAAAGTTTGATCATAAAAACTCGGATAAAACCAAGTCTGATTTCGAAATTCTAAAATTGCAGGAAGTCCTTTAAGTTTACTTTTCAAGGTTCTTAATATTTCAACATTTTCTTTTTTACAATTAAACCATGGTGGAAACTGAAATAAGATCCCTTTTAACTTATTCGCTTCAATTAAAGGCTGAATAGATTCCAAAAATGGCGTCAACAGTAAAATTTGCTCCTCTTTCGAATAATTTTGCCTTGAATGGCCAGTAATTCCACCATATGCTTTAACGATAAATGAAAAGTCAGCAGTTGTTTGATTTACCCATTTTTGATAGTTTGATTGTGGCATAATACTATAATAGGAAGAATCAATTTCAACAATTGGAAAATGCATACAATATTGTCTCAATTTTTTTGAAGAGTGAATCCGATCAGGGTATAAACTATCATGATCGCCCCACCCAGTAACTCCAATTTTAATTTCCATACTTCTCTCCCATTAGTTCTTTCATTACTAATTAATTATTTCTAATTTTCATTAAAATAAACGAATTAGTTTGATATAATGACTACAGTATAATCTTATTTTAGTAGAAATTGGAGTATAGTGTAAATGATTAACGGGACAGTACAAGAACTAAAAAATAAAATTACCGAACTAGAAGAAAAAGTAAAATCGTATGAAACAATTTTAAATACAATAACTTCCGAATCTATATTTTCAAATGAAACTCGTGAATTATCTAATTCGAATCATTTAACTAGAAATACAACTTTATATCATACAAATAATGATACAATTCCATTACATACTAAATTTTCTAACTTTTTATCTAATAGTAGAAGAACTTTGCAATCGATCTACGATGCATTACCGCACCATATATTATTTATAGATAAAGATGGTATCATTACGCTATACAATCAGCAAGTTGCGATTGATTTTAAAATTACTAAATGCGAATTAATCGGACGACATATTAGAGAATTATTAAAAATAGAGGATAAAGAAATTTGTTTATTACAAACACTTTATTCAGGCGAAGAATTTTATAATAAGGAAATTTTAAATATTAATTATGGCATTATCAATACTCGCATCATCCGTGATTTAAATGGAGAAATTTCAAGAGTAATTGGTGTTTTTCATAATTTAAACGAGGCAAGAGATTCTGAAAAGCTAGCATTGTCAGGTAGAATTGCTGCAGGTATAGCACATGAAGTCCGCAATCCACTTACAACTGTTAGAGGTTATTTGCAATTCTTGCAAGAAGAAGCTCCACCTAGGTATAAACAATTGTTTAATGATTTATTGATTCCAGAATTAGATCGAGCAAATGGAATTATTACAGACTTTTTATCGATAACAAAGAATGCGAACTATAAACCAGAGCCAATTAATATTAATGATTTTTTATCAAATCACATAAAACAGCTATTATTTAGCGAGACCGTTTTAAATAATGTTAAAATTGAATATTACCTATCTGAGGAATTAATAGGAGCACATATTTTCTTTGATAAAAACCAACTTGTCCAAGTAATTTTAAATTTATTTCATAATGCACTAGATGCAAAAAAAGAAGGTCAGCTTACAATTATCATTGCAACTTATATTGATAAAGATTTTATTTATATTGCAGTAAAAGATGATGGATCTGGAATTCCACCTTCAGATTTACCATATATATTTGATCCGTTTTTCTCAACTAAAGATGACGGTACTGGACTAGGTTTATCTCTAACTAAAAAACTGATTCAAAATCATAACGGGACCATTTCTGCAATAAGCGGTAATAATGGAACTACTTTTACGATTACATTACCAATTAAATAGCTTTTTTCATAAAAAAAGACCAAAACATCAAAGTTTTGGTCTTTTTTATTAAACAGATAATATGATTTTTCCAGTTGATTTTCTACTTTCTAATAGATCATGTGCAAGCTTACCATCTTTTAAAGGAAACACAGTAGGTTGTTGTACGATTAATTGTTTCGTTGCAATCCAATTAAATAGCTCGCTACTTCTACGTAGTCTCTCTTCTTTCGAAATTAGTACATTCCACAAGTCTCCACCAGTTAGCGTTTTTGAAGTATCCATTAACATTCTTGGATCAATATGAACTGGATCCCCTCCAGCCATTCCATAAAATACAACTGTACCGTGAACTTTTGTTGCTTCAAAGCTATCCATTATTGTAGAGCCCACTGATTCATATACAACATCTACACCATTTTTTTCTTTTGTAAACTCTTTTATTTGTGAAACCCAATTATCAGTATATAAAAATACTTCTTTCGCACCGATTGATAAAGCTTTTTCTCTTTTTTCTTGTGATGAGGTTAAGCCGATTACCTCTCCACCTTTTAAAAGAATCATTTGAGTCAATAATTGGCCAACACCACCTGCAACTGCATGAACAAGTGCAACATCACCTGCTTTTATTTTATAACTATCATTAATTAAATAATGTGCAGTTAACCCTTGTAGCATAATAGACGCAGCAATTTCAAAGTTAATTTCATCTGGTATTGGTACAATATGCGATTCCTTTGCAGCGACATACTCTGCATTCGAAAAAGGAACATCTGCAAACGCTACGCGATCTCCTACTTTATAGTCTTTTACATCAGAACCGACTTCGGTAATGATTCCAGAGCCCTCATAACCTAGAATATATGGAGGTTCACCTGCTAAATGATAATTTCCTTTACGACGATAAATATCTGCAAAGTTAACCCCTACAGCTTTCATTTCAACTAATACTTCATCGTTTGAAATTTTAGGTGTTGCTATTTCTTCGTATTTTAATACGTCTGATTTACCAAATTCTCTAAAAACAAGTGCTTTCATTTACATACTTCCTTACATTTAAAATTCAAAGACAAAATCCTCATCTGTTAATTTTTCCACTGTAACTGCTTTTACATACCCATTACCTTTAACAGAGAAGAAATCATGATTTTTAGTATCCGTTTTTAAACCGTTTAAAACAATTGGATTAATATCTTCTTCATCAAAATAAGGATCAAATCCTAAGTTCATTAACGCTTTGTTTGCATTATATCGAATAAACTTATTAACTTCATCCACTAAACCAATTGAAGAATAAATTTCATCTGTATATTGTAACTCAATTTCATATAATTGAACTAATAATGACATTGTTTCATTGTAAAGTCGAGTTTTTTGTTCATCAGTAAATTGGTCATAAATTTGTTGCGCTAATAGTCCTACAAAAACACCATGAATACTTTCATCACGTAAAATTAAATTAATAATCTCTCCACTAGCAGTCATTTTACCTTGACCAGCTAAGTATAACGGGTAGAAAAATCCACTATAAAATAAGTAACTTTCTAAAAATACACTTGCAACCATTGCCATATACAACTCTTCATCCGAAACATCACGCTTTAATAGATTTAAATAATAAGAAGAAATTAATTCCGATTTTTTAGTTAAAATTGGATGCTCGTCTACCCATTTAAACAAATCTTCAATTTCATCTTCAGTAGCAAGAGTTGTAAAAATATGCGAATAGCTTTTCGCATGTACTTCTTCCATCGCACCCATAAAGGCTAGTACACTTTTAGCTTGTAAATTTTTAAGATGAACTAAGATTAAAGGCATACCTTCTCCGCCTTGCTTAGTATCTAATAATGTTAGACCGCCTAAAACCTTTTTAAATGCCGATTGCTCCTCTTTTGATAATGTATTCCAAGTATTTTTATCAGATGAAACGACAATTTCTTCTTCAGTCCAAAACTGCGATAGATTTTGCTTCCAAAATACTAAACTAAAATCATCCTCTTTTTTATTCCAGTTAACAGCTTTCATTAATATTTCCCCCTAATCATAAAGAAAGCTCGATGATATAGAACAATATGCATAAAGCATTCTATATTCGAGCTTTTCATTTTAGATCATCAAGTAATTTATTTAGATTCAGGTTTAGATTATTCAACTCTTTATATACTAAAGTTTAATACTACTTTTTTATACTGAACAACTAATGCATTCTTCTACACTCAATTTACGAGTACGTGTGTAATATAAACTCTTTAATCCTTTTTTATTAGCATAAATATAGTATCTAGCAAGCTCTCGCGTTGAGATATCACTGTTTACATATAAAATTGTACTAATACCTTGATCGACATGCTGCTGAATTTCAGCAATTAAGTCAATTAACTTAAATTGGTTAATATCATATGCCGATTTATAATACCAGAAACTATTTTTTGATAAATATGGCATTGGATAATAAGTTGTTGAATTTGCGTAAGTTCTAGACTCTATAACATTTACAATCGGCATAACCGATGAAGTAGCATTTTGAATGTAGCTAATTGATTGAGTAGGTGCGATTGCTAAACGATAGCTGTTATATAATCCATACGCTTGTACTTGCTTACTTAATGTGACCCAGTCAAATTCATTCGGGATATAGATTCCATTAAATAATTCCTTTACTTTGTCTGTTTTAGGTTCAAATGATTTTGAAGTATACTTTTCAAAATAAGTACCTTTAGCATATTCACTCTTTTCAAAATCCTTAAACGTTTTACCAGTTTCTTTAGCAATTAGCATACTTTTTTCAATAGAATAAAAGTTTACCATCATAAAGAAAGTATTCGCAAAATCTTTAGCTTCAACACTTTCATATGAAATTCCATTTTTCGCTAAAAACCCATGCAAATTCATTGCACCTAGACCAACAGAATGAAGTTCTTCATTTGCCTTTTTAACTGTAGGTGCATTCTCTATTTCCGTCATATCTGTTACAGCTGTTAATGCCTCAATTCCAACATGTACAGATTCTCTGATCGCTTTATTTTCCATTACATTTACAATATTTAATGATCCTAAATTACAATTCACATCACGTTTAATCGCATCTTCTTCACCATAGTTATTGATGACTGATGTTTCTTGTAGTTGAAAAATTTCTGTCTCATATATTCAATCAGGCCCGCTACAACCTAACCCGTTCTCTTATGAACTGCTACATGTCACCATGCAGGATAGACTATATCATCACCTTCAGCTCAACCTGGTAAGGTGCTCTGCTTTTCCACTCGCTTCGAGTGTACTCTACTCGCTTCTTCACTGGAGTTTTTCATCCAGCTATGCTTTCGATAGTCGTTAGGCATTTACTTATCTTAATCTTTCAGAAAGTCTCTTATAGGTAGGAAATTTATTGCGACCTTGTCTCCTGATTGGGTTTCTTTAGACATTCCTAAATATTGTGCTACATTTTGATTAATGAATTAACACTTAATACCTATAAGACACTTACTATAAATAGTTTAGATTAACGAATTAAGATAAGATTTAGCACGGTAGATTACCTATTATAAGGCTTCTCCCGTTTAACAGAGTTTTCGACTAGAATTTCTTCTAGAAGGTGCTAGCTATTAACACAAATTAGACATTTTAATTTCGCCAATATCCTTCAATGCATGCTGCTGATTAGCATTACTCTTATACATCAAATATGGATAACCAGATTCTAACTGAATCGCAGCAATTTTTACTAAAAGATCTCGAGCATTTAAGTCTAGCTTTTTCTTTTTAATACGCTCATTATTTACTAACTCTTCATATCTTTCATCTATATCAAAGTCATCTAAATGAATTCCATATTCTTTATACACTGTATATGGTGCGAATACGTAGAATGGTTCATTTTTTTCTGCTAATTCAAAGAATTTATTTGGAACTATTAAACCGATTGATAGTGATTGAATTCTACTTTTCTCATCAGCATTGATTTTTTTTGTATCAAGAAATTCAACTACGTCCCAGTGGAAAATATTTAAATAGGTTGCACCAGCACCTTTACGTTGTCCAAGCTGGTTAGCATATGAAAATGAATCTTCTAATAGCTTCATAACAGGAACAACACCACTTGCAGCGTTATCAATTTCTTTAATTTGCTCTCCACGTGCTCTAAGTTTTGATAAATTCAGTGCAACACCACCGCCGATTTTTGACAGTTGCATTGCCGTATTAATTTGAAATCCTATTGAATTTAAACTATCGTCCATTTCTAGTAAGAAACATGACACCAATTCGCCTCTTCTACTTCTTCCAGCATTTAAGAAAGTTGGAGTAGCTGGCTGATAGTTTTGTTGAATCATCATTTTTGCTAATTTCAATGCTTTTTCAATATTGCCTCTTCCTAAATATAGTGCAACGATCGCAATTCGATCCTCATATCCTTCTAAATAATGCTTTCCATCATTTGTTTTTAATGCGTAATCTTTAAAGAATTTTGATGCGGCCATATATGATTGAAAAGTAAATCCTGCATTGTATACTAACTCATATAATTTTTCTATTTCATCAAAGGAGTAATCCATCTCAACATTATAATAGTAGTTTTCTTGAATCATATAGTTTAAGCGTTCTTTTAATGAAGAAAACTGAATCTTTTTATCTTCAACTTCTTTCAAGAAACAAAGAAGCGCTTCTTTATCTTTTGCGAGATCAAAAAAACCATCTTTTTTAATCGTCAATTCATTATTCAGCTCAATATGTCTCAAGCTTTTCCACTCCCTCAATAAAATATTGTACATCTCGACTTGTCCCTGACAGTTCAAACTTTGATAACACTGGAACTTGATAGTCTGATGCTATTTTATCTGCACTTGCTGCAAAAGAATCTCCCCAGTTTTTATTACCACTTGCACTGACTGCTTTTAAATACTTTGAATTACTCTCCAAAAAAGTACTTACGTTTTCAGGTACGTTACCAAATCCTGTAGTATAGGTTACGAGAATATACGGTACTTCAATTGTTAGTCCATCTTTTATTTGGATTGACGGCATTCTAACTTTATTGACAAATCGCTTAACATTGCCAGTCATTGAACTGTAAACTATCACCATATTATCACCCTCGTTAATATGTAAGAATATTGAAAATACTTATATTATATACCTACATATTGTATTACCTTTTTAGAACAAACACAACATATAGGTACTGAATTTAGAAAATAAACATTTCGACAATATGTCTCGAAATAAAACAATATATGAAATTTAACAAATTATGGAGAAGAGTGCAATAAAGTGTAAAACAATTTTTTTGTCAAATGAGGTCATAACATTTTCACAAAAAAAGTACTCATTAAGACCTTGCGAAATAAGAAAAAAAGCTAAAAAAACTTTTTTTTTTCGCAAACTTTTAATGAGTACTCGATTAAAATAATATTATTTTGACTTTAGATTTTAACAAAAATTGTTAACTTCTAGCTTCTTCTAAGTAAGTATAAATTGCATGGCCACCATGCTGTGCAATCCCACGAAAGTGCTTAAAGTCCTCTCGATTAACAATTATTTGTCTAAATGTTAAAAAATCATCTTTTGTAACACTAATTTCTGATATCTCACCTTTTACTAGCTGATCAATCAAATTGATAAATTCATTTTGTTCCATACTATCACCCTTTATTATTTTGATCGCCACAAGAAATAAACTTCAAACCTTACATTAACAAAGAATGTACTTAATGGAAACTAAATAGTTACATCAAGAATTTTTTCCGTAACAGCTAAATTCATATTTTTATTATTTACTAAAATTACTTCACTTTTTCCATCTTTTAAAACTAAGAATGCTTTAGGAATTACTTCTACTCCAGTTCCGATACTCGCAAACTCGTATGATGAATGTGCTTCACCTAGCGCTAAAATCATTTCAAAAAATGGTACTAAAATAATTTTTTCAAAATATAAAATCGGATCACCTATAAGAGTATTACTACTAACCAAATTTTTAATTTCATTTGAAATTTCTACTTCAAACTCTTCAAACCATTCTTTCAACAAACTAACCTCCTGAAAGTGCTACAACCATTTTTGCCTTTCAAAAGGTTTTTAAACATAATTTCTTATGAAAAAAGACAAAATTGTAAAAAAATTTAAATTTTCTCTTTACCTTTAAACCGTTTTCATGCATTATAGAAGGTGTCAAGTCAAAACTTTGTTAGGAGATATGCTCATGAAAATTGCAGAAGCAGGAAATATCATTGAGTTTAAACAGGGATTGAAAGGTAGAGTACAAAAAGTAAATAAAAATTCTGTCATTGTTGACATATCCATAATGGAAAACTTCAGAGATTTAGAAATGGAACCGCTAACAGTCGTAAACCATAAAAATTATAAAATACTAAAAACAGCTGAATAGTTTAATAACAGTAATATCAGCTTATATTCATATTTTAAAAGGTTCGAACTACATAAATTTCAATTATATTAAAATTTTATTAGAATTCTTTACCAAATCAGTCTCAGGTCCCGTGTATATCACGGGACTTTTTTTTATGATTACAAATGATAATGTGATAAGTAATGATCACGATAAAAATCTAGTACCATTCACTCTTTAGTAAAGGAGATGGCTATTTTGTTTCTTTGTCCAATTCTTTAAACGATTTTACTTTATCATGTGGCTGATGGTTCGACTTTCTTTCATTCCAAAATCGTTCCTTTTCTTTTTTTGATTTTGTCATTTTCATTCCTCCTAAAATTAATCAATTTCTTGCCATCTTATCATTTCACAAAAAATGAAAATCTATGTTAATTATTTTTAGAAGGATTGAGCAAGAAAATCGTATAAAACGTTTAGATCTTTTTCTTTTATTTTAAAAGAGTTGAAATGAACATGTTCTTTCTCCAGAGAAATAACGTCGTCTAAAGATTGAAAATTCGGATTATATTTTTTTATCACTTTATCACTATACATAGGAAGGAAGGTAATAAATGAACTTTTTAACAAAGTTTAGTTTAAAAAACTCTGTAGCAATTTTTATTATTTCGTTTTTATTAATAGTTGGAGGACTATATTCTTATTCAAAATTAAAAGTTGAAGAGCTTCCAAATATCGAGTTTCCAGCTATTTCTGTTCAAGTTGTTTACCCTGGTACAGCACCAGATGATATAAATGAGCAGATTACAACAAAACTTGAAAACTCATTTAAATCAATTGAAGGAATTAAGACACTTTCAAGTTCTTCTTTCGAAAGCGTTTCTGTAATTAATGTAGAATTCCCATTTAATACGGATATGGATAAAGTTGAACAACAAATTAACACAACATTAAAGGATGCTGGATTACCTGAAAATGTATCAACAAAAGTAGACCGTTTTTCGTTTGGTTCATTCCCTATTTATTACATTTCAATGTTTTCAAAAGATGGTTCAAATATCGAAACAACTTTAAATGACGAAATTGTACCAGCTTTAAATAAAATTGAAGGCGTAAACAGCGTTTCGATCGGTGGAGGAAAATCAACTTCATTATCAATCGAAGTTGATAAGCAAAAAATTGCAAACTTAGGTCTTTCATTAACAAGTATAAAAGATCAAATTAATGCAAAATTCCTATCCTTCCCGGCTGGAAAAATAAATGATGGCGATATTAAAATTCCAATTCGTGTTGAAGAAAAATTAGATACACTTCAGAAACTAAAGGATTTAGAATTACAACCTGCATCTTTTACTTCTACTACACCAAATCAAAATGCTCAAACTCCAAAAGTTTTATTAGGAGACATCGCTAAAATTGAATCAGTAGACTCTAAAGATGAATTAATTCGTTATAATGACAATGATGCTATATCAATGGCAATAACGAAAAAACAAGATGCAAATACAGTTGAAGTAGCTGACAAAGTAATAAAGGTACTAGATAAGCATAAAAATGAAATTTCATATAAAGTGGGTTATAGTTCTGCTGAAGGTGTAAAGTCATCTGTTGAATCTTTAATTAAAGAAGGCTTATTAGGCGCAATATTTGCCTCATTAGCAGTATTGATTTTCTTACGTAACTTCAGAGCTACATTTATTGCTATTATATCAATACCTTTATCATTATTAATTACATCGATTTTCTTACTTAAATTAGATATAACGCTAAATATTATGACCCTAGGTGGTATGGCAGTTGCAGTAGGACGTGTAGTTGACGATAGTATCGTTGTAATTGAAAATATTTTCCGAAGAATACGTAAATCTAAAGAAGGCATTTCAAATCATTTAATTTTATCTTCTACAAAAGAAATATTAAAAGCAGTCACATCTTCTACTATTACTACTATTGTAGTTTTCTTACCTTTAGGTGTTGTCGGTGGATTTACTAGTAAAATATTCCTACCATTTGCTTTAACAATTGTTTTTTCTTTACTAGCTTCATTGTTAGTTTCGATTACAATCGTACCAATTTTAGGTCGCTATGCTTTTAAGAAAGTGCCACCTGAAGAAAAAGAAGATAAAATTCAAGTTTGGTACGGTAATGTGATCGAAAAATCATTAAATCGCAAATGGATTGTTATTGTACTAGCTATTGTATTACTTGCAGGTTCTTTCTCTTTAGTAGGTAGACTTGGGTTCACATTTATTCCAAATGAATCTTCACGATCAATCATTGCTTCATTAGAACTGCCATCATCAACATCATTAGAAAAAACAAATGAAGTTTCATTAAAAATGGAAAAGATGTTCTTAAATATGAAGCAAGTTAAAGAAGTTTCTACTGGTGTTGGTAGCCGTGACTTTATGACTGGACTAAAAACTGAGAATAAAGCTAGCTATTTTATTAATTTAAAACAAAGTGCAGATGTTGATCAATTCATTAAAGATACAAAAAGTAAAATGGAGAAAGTAGCAACATCTGAAGTTCAAGGTGCTAAAGTAGGATTACAAGAAAACTCATCTGGTGGTCCACCATCAAATAATAACGTGGACATCAATTTATATTCTAATAACTTAGTTGCACTACAAGAAAGTGCAAAAAAAGTTGAAGACTATATGAAAAAGAATGACCACCTAAAATATGTTACGAATAATTTCGCAGAAAAACAAAAACAAGTTATTGTTTCAGTTGATGAGAAAAAAGTTTCTGAAAATGGACTTTCCGCTGGGATGATCTTAGGTTTAGTTGCTGACCAAACAAATCCAGTCAATATGGGAACATTAAAAATTGATGGTAAAGATCAAAATGTGCAATTAACTTACAATAAAGAACTCCAATCTGTAGAGGATATTAAAAATATTAAATTGTTTGGTAAATTAGGACCAATCAAATTATCAGATGTAGCCCAAGTTAAAGCAGTTGAAACATATTCAGCAATTCAAAAATTAGATGGTAAAGTATTTGCTAAGGTTTCTGCTCAAATAAAAGGAAAAGACATTGCAAAAGTAACAAATGAAGTAATCAATGATGTAAAAAAAGATGTAGACTTGCCAACTGATGTAACTTTAAAAGGTGGTGGCGGTAGTGATGATACTACTCAAACATTTAAAGATCTAGGTGTTGCAATGGGAGTTGCAATCGGATTAGTTTATTTAACCATGTTAATTACTTTTGGCAAAGCTCGAATTCCATTTATTATTTTATCTGCATTAGTATTTGTACCAATCGGTTCATTTGTTGCACTATTCCTAGCTGGCGAACCGCTCTCAATTAGTGTAATGATTGGTTTACTAATGTTAATTGGAATCGTAACAACAAATGCAATCGTACTTGTCGATCGAATCGGACAAAATTTAGAACAAAAACGATTACCTCTTCGCCAAGCAATCATCGAGGGAGGTAAAACACGTCTAAGACCTATATTAATGACCGCATTTGCAACAATAGCTGCTTTACTACCTTTAGCATTAACAAAGTCTAGTGGTACACTTATTTCGAAAGGATTAGCTATTACAGTAATTGGTGGTTTAACTTCATCAACATTATTAACGCTAGTATTTATTCCGGTTGTATATGAACTGTTCTTTTCTAAGAAAACAAAGAAGCATGCTAAGTCTGAAGATACTGCTAAGGTAGTTAATAATTAAATTTGTTAAACAATAAAAGAGAAAGGTAATAATCCTTTCTCTTTTTTGTGTTTTTAAATATTTCTACTAGATTTTCTTTTGATTTGATTTTTTTCTGCAAAATTTTATTAGTATTTTTGCAAATAATTCAATGGTTAGAAGCTTTATTTGCACTTTCATATTTATAATTGCAGTTTTATCAAATTTAATTGCACTTCATCATCCTTAGGAGTATTTGTTGACTTTCTTCTTATTTAAACTTTCTAGATAAAAAAACTCCGACTTTTCAAAAGTCGGAGTAATTCCTTATAAATTTTGATCGTTAACTCCTGCTAGCCATTTTCTAACAGGTTCTAGTGTTTCCTCAATACAGCCATCATTAAATGGTGATTCAAGTTTAGCCTCTTTAACTAAGCCTAAAAATGATTTACTTCCTCCTAATTGGCAAAGTCCAACATAATCAGACCACGCAGAATTACGATCTTCATGCATTTTATTCCAGAATTGTAATGCACAAATTTGAGCTAATGTATAATCAATATAATAGAATGGTGATTGGTAAATATGCCCTTGTCTTTGCCATAAACCACCTTTTTCTAAATAACTATTTCCGTCATTTGCTCGATGAGGTAAATATTTTTCTTCTAGGCTCTTCCAAAGTCCGTGGCGTTCCTCAGGTGTTAAATCAGGATTTGCGTAGATTTCATGCTGGAATTCATCTACTGCCACACCATAACTAATAAAAGTAATTGCACTACTTAAATGTGTAAAATAATATTTTTGTGTATCCTCTTTAAAGAATTCTTCTTGCCAAGGCCATGTGAAAAATTCCATACTCATTGAATGAATCTCACACGCCTCAAAAGTTGGCCAGTTATACTCAGGTGTTTCAAATTTACGACTTTCATAAACCTGGAATGCATGCCCAGCTTCATGTGTTAGTACGTCAATGTCACCAGATGTTCCGTTGAAGTTCGAGAAAATAAAAGGAGCTTTATAATTTGGAATATAAGTACAGTATCCCCCACCTTGTTTTCCTTCCTTAGCAACTAGATCTAGTAAATTTTCCTTTAACATAAAATTGAAAAACTCACTCGTTTCTTTCGATAATTCATCATACATTTTTTTACCATTCTCAATAATCCACTCAGGATTACCTTTAGGCGTCGCATTACCAGTTACAAATTCGAATTTATCGTCATAGTAATAAAGTTGTTCTACACCGATTCGATTAGCTTGTCGTTCTCTTAATTCGGTAGCGATTGGAACAATTGTTTCAAGAACTTGTTCTCTAAACTTCTTAACATCATTTGCATCGTAATCCGTCCTCATCATACGAGCATATCCTAGTTCAATAAAGTTTGAGAAACCGAGTTTGTTTGCTATACGAGTTCGAATTTTTACTAATTTATCGTAAATCTCATCAAATTTATCTTGATTCTCCGAGAAGTATCCAAAGTATGTATCGTAAGCTGTCTTTCTAACCTCTCGATCTTTATCCTCGAAATGTGCTGAAATTTGTGCTAACGTTTTCACTTCACCATAAAACGGAAGTTTAGCAGCCGCTACTAACTTAGCATATTCAGTCGTTAGTTTATTTTCTTCTTGTAAATCTGGAATTACTTCTTCACTTAAAATTTTCACTTCACATTCAGCTAAAGCAAATAATTGACGGCCATATTTTTCTTCAAGTTGCTCTCTAAATGGTGAACCGATTAATGCTTTATAATATTGTTGCCCATATGATTGAACAATTGGAGTGTTCTCATCAAAAAACGCTTGCTCATCCTCATAAAACTGATCGTTTGTATCAACTGAATGGCGAACTGCACATAAATTTTCCATTGTTGAAAATTCATTTCTTAAATCATTGATTTCATTCATTGCTAATTCTTGTTCATAGACCGTTGAAGCATCATAAAAATTTTGTAATGAACGTTTAAATTGTTCCCCAAAGTTCTTAATATTTGGTCTAGAATACTGGTAATCTTGAAAACCCATGTTAATCCCTCCATTTTTTGTGATATTGCTATTATATAAAAAATCTTCTTGTAAAAAAACCTAAATCTAAATAAATTTCTGAAAATTTAAAAATTATTTACTTAGAAACATAAAATTTAATTCCAGAGAAATAGTTTTTAACAGCTTAAATAAGTGTTAATTCAATATATTTTTAAATAGATAATTGTTTAAAAATAAAAAAAGCTCCATCAAATGAGAGCTTTTTTAATTAGACCCATGGTACCCAATTTTCTTCAATAAGTGAATTAGGAAATTTTTTTCTTCATTAGATAGATCACTCATTTGCTCATGTAAAAATTCTTCGTGCACCGGAAAAATTTCTTCCATCAGTTTATTTCCACTTTCAGTTATTTCAGCATAGATTACTCGACGATCTGCACTACAAGGATTTCGATAAACTAGACCTTTTTTCTCAAGTTTATCTACTACATAAGTAATACTTCCACTTGCAATTAATATTTTTTCTCCAATATGTTGAAGTGGTTGGTTTCCTTTATGATACAACAGCTCAAGAACTGCAAATTCAGTTGGATTTAAATTAAAACTAGCAATCGATTTATTTGCAGAATCATTTATTTTTCTATGAGCTCGCGATAATACAATAAATAGCTTTAAAGAAAGCTCTATATCTTTTCTATTTGTCTCTTCCATAATAATACTCCTTCAATTTCTTTTACTTTGTTCATTCTATATTATTATTTTACACTTATAAATCAATCTTAAGATTATTTCAATGAAAATGACTTATTTAATTCAGTTAGCAATTTTTTTTGGTATGAAATAATTAACTCGTCCAATTCTTGACTGGCCTTTAAGGTTAAATGTTCGTTTAACCCTTTAGTTTCCGCAAAAAATACCATTTCTTCCCTTTTTAATGAAATAGATAATAATAAACGGCTGAGTTGATATTCATTCATTAGACAGATTCCCTTCTACAGGATGTTTTTTAACAAACCTTTTCATTCAAACTCGAATTAATTCTATTATTCATTCTATCTAAATTATTTAAAATAGATACAATATGAAACCTACTAAGCAAAATTACCTAGTAGGTTTATTTTTTTTATGAAATAGCGCTTTTATCGTTCTTACTTTATAAATTAGACGACTTTTTATTAAATCCTGCTTAAAATGATTAATTTTGATTTAAGTGATATTCTATAGGCAACTTTATCTAAAGTTTAGTAATTTGTAGCTATGAACAAATAGTATTGTTCAATTCCTATAAATACTGTATACTCTAAAAAAAATTTATATTTAGCATAAGCTACTAGAAAAGATCCTAATTCAATAATAGTATAATTTTATTATAAAATAAAAAAGCTGAAATGTAATGGAATTTATTTACCACTACTATTTCAGCTTTTTCACTTCTATTTAGTTGCCTGCTTTTATTTTATGACCTTGAATCATCATTAATTTTACTTTATAACTTATTAGAAATTCTATTCCTTCTAGCCACTTCTTCGTTTCTAGTGGGCTTCTT
The DNA here is from genome assembly GCF_001420605.1 of Bacillus sp. FJAT-25509. Lineage (GTDB taxonomy): Bacteria > Bacillota > Bacilli > Bacillales > Bacillaceae_G > Gottfriedia. The sequence continues at coordinate 350,083 of NZ_LJIZ01000026.1, read as the reverse complement.
CCCCAAACAGTGATCCCGTGATTCCTAACAAGAACAGCCCCAAAATCCTTTGTTAAAAATGGAGTGTATGCACGATTAAAAGTTTCCATGTCTTGTGCATTCTCAATGATTGGAACTATTATTTTATTTTCAAAATAAGAACTCGTTAATATATGAATCATTTCATTATTTTCAAGTTCTACCTGCCCCTCATCACCAAATAATTCAGAAATTACATTATTATCTACAGTATGTACATGGAGCACACAAGTAGCAGATGTTTTTTCGTAGATATTTGCATGAACCAATGTTTCAAGTGATGGCTTTAATACCGTATCAAATACTGGTTCACCCAGGTTATTAACTACAATAAATTCTTCATCACAGCGCGCTCTCTTATCCTTCTCATCCGCAGTTACAAGAAACAATAATGGATCGTCTGAAATTTTCATTGACAAGTTTCCACTAGTACCATAAAACCAATCTCTTTTAGCCAAATCACATTTAATATTCGCAAGCTTTTTCCATTGTTCTAAAAATAAACTCATATTTACACCTCCACTTATTTAGACTATCTATTTGGACACCGTAAAAATTCAAACTATTCATACTATTTAATAAAATTATGTCATGTGTCGGTCTTCATTGTCAATAGTTCTAAGTAAATGAACAATCACCAATTTTCTACAACTTTTTTCCATTTTTGATAGTAACTAATGATTTAATACTTTTTTTACATCTTGATTTGACAGCACTCCTATTTTATTACACAAATACGTAAAAAATAATACTTTCCTACTCATTTTGTTGTTCCTTTCTTTCCCTAGGGAAACTTTTTTGTATTTAGTAAATCATATGTCTTTTTATAAAAAGTGTGAGGAAAATCTACTATAAAATAGAGCAAGATTCTGCTTACTTTATTAGCGGATTTTAGTCCGAATCTTCTCCAAAATAATCCACCCTAAATTGATTTCGCCTAATAATTAGATAGATGGATCGCTTCTTTTTTTCATTCATTTTCTATTTCGCTTTTGAAAATTTAGTAATCTCAATATTTTATGATAAAATAAATCGATAATAATTTAGAACGAGGTATATCAATGAACATTGTTTTAGCAACATTAAATGCAAAATATATCCATACTAATTTGGGTATTCGATACATTAAAGCGTATGCTCAGCCTGAATATGATATTGAGCTTGCAGAATATACAATTAAAGACCCAAGCCTTAATATCATCACTGACTTATATAAACGCAAGCCAAAAATTCTTGGCTTTAGCTGCTATATTTGGAATATCGAACAAACAATTGAAGTAATCCGTATGTATAAAAAAATTGATCCTTCAGTTATTATTTTTGTTGGCGGACCAGAAGTAAGCTATGATGTGAATTATTGGTTAGATCGCGTAAAGGAAATTGACATTATTACGATCGGTGAAGGAGAAATTACCGTTAAGAAATTAATTAAAGCTATTGAAAATGGGAATGATTTCACTTCCATAAATGGCATTGGTTATCGAGATGAAGGAAAAAATATCATTAAACCACAAACCGAAAAATTAGATTTAACAACTATTCCTTCCCCTTATCGCTTTAAAGAAGATTTACCATTTCTAAGTAAAAGAATTCAATATATCGAAACAAGCAGAGGTTGTCCATTTAATTGCCAGTTTTGTTTATCTTCTATTGAAGTTGGGGTTCGATATTTTAATCGAGAGGTTATTAAAGATGATATTCGTTACCTTATGGCAAACGGAGCAAAGGTTTTTAAATTCGTAGACAGAACTTTTAACATAAGTCGTAGTTATGCAATGGATATGTTCCAATTTTTAATTGATGAACATGTCGAAGGAACAGTATTCCAGTTTGAAATTACTGGTGATATTATGCGACCAGAAGTCATCGAATTTTTAAATCAAAATGCACCTAAAGGCTTATTCCGATTTGAAATTGGTGTACAATCTACAAATGATGCTACAAACGAACTAGTTATGAGAAGACAAAACTTTGAAAAGCTATGCAGAACTGTCACACTTGTACGGGATGGAGAAAAAATAGATCAACATTTAGATTTAATAGCTGGTTTACCAGAAGAGGATTACAATTCATTCCGTCAAACATTCAATGACGTTTTTGCTTTAAGGCCGGAAGAGTTGCAACTTGGGTTCTTAAAAATGCTAAGAGGCACTGGAGTACGATTAAGAGCACATGAACATGATTACGTATATATGGATTATGCTCCGTATGAAATATTAAGTAATAATGTACTATCTTTCGATGATATAGTAAAAATTAAGCAAGTTGAAGACGTACTCGAAAAATATTGGAATGATCACCGTACAAATAGTACGATTGAATATTTAATTAAAAATGAATTTGAAAGTCCATTTGATTTCTTCCAATTATTTGGTTCATATTGGGAAGAAAAAGGGTGGTCAAGAATAGGCCACCAGCTTGAAGATTTATTTAAGCGTCTAAATGAGTTTTTAACTCAATATCAAATTAAAAACGATACGATTGTTAAAGATATTATGAAGATTGATTATTACTTAAATCATAAATATAAACCGCGTAAACCATGGTGGGACGAAGTAACAAACCATGATTTTACGAAGGAAGTTTATAAACGAATTATCGAAAATCCTGAATTTTTAGGTTCCGATTTTATTTCACTTAATTTAAATGAAAAAGAGATCTATAAACACACAATGATTGAATCACTTTCATTTGATATCGAACATTTCTTACTAACTGGAGAATATAGAACCGGTAATTATGCAATGCTAGTTTATTTCTCACCAAAAACATTATCGCCTTCATTTTTTACAATTGAAGTATAGGTACAAGAGGACAATATTCATTTTGGATATTGTCCTTTTTGTATTGATTTTACTATTTAGCAAATAATAATTTGTAAGTAGAGGTGATATATAATGAAGAGAAAAAATGACAAATCTAAAATCGATTCACCGGTATTGCATGATACTTTACCCCATATTTCAAATTTTCCATCTTTTAAAGGAACAGACATTAAAATGGAAGAACCTTTTGTAAATTCAAAAGGTGTAGTTATTGGAGACAGTAAGTATAGCTCCCCTAGCTCTCCATTAAATAATTGGTCTGACGATGTTGATCCATCAGTTATGGCGGGCGACGAATGGGTTCATCCAACAAATGATATTGGTTGGGCAAGTGCAGAAAACGCCGACCTATTAGAATCAAAAAAGCGAGAACAACCAGCAAAACAATTTATGCATCCACAGCACGAAACCAAAGACTGATTATGTGCAAGTTTTAGGGGATAGAAAAGAGTTATCATTTCTTCTATCCCCTATTTTTTTTAAAATAGTGCGATATTTATATCGCCCTTTTTTTGAACTAGTAACATATATAATTGCGCTCTGTGATGTGTGAAGTGGACTAAAATCTCTAATAACCATTCGAATTTAGAATATTGAAGACCCCAATATGAAGTAGTTTTTACAACTAAATCATTTTCTTTCATATTAAAATAGCATTCCTTTAATTCCTGAAAGTTTTTTTGTAATAAACTCTTCATTTCAACGAAAGATTTACATTCAACCACGGTATAGTAATTAACCATCATTTCTTGACTTGCACCGCTCATAATTTCCATATCAGCACCAATAAGTTCACATAGATGCTGCACTAACTCCCCGATCGATTTCTTATCATCAACCGGTCGAAAATTTAAATCTTCCTCATTAATTAAATCAATCATTTCTAAAACACTCTTTACACATATACTTAACTGATTAATCACATTTTCAATATACATACATTGGTGCGGGAAAAGAATGGCAGAATTATTTGGATTCGGAATATTTGTGTTCACGATCAATCACTCCATAATTTCTAACCTCCTCCCTTTTCCTCCTTCCTACTTAACCTCTAATTTTTTATCCGTCATATAACCCTTTCCTATTGAATAGACTTGTACAATAGAGGAGGGATATTGAATGAGAACATTAGCTTGGCATGAAACTTTAGAATTACATGAAATTATTGCTACAACTACTTACTATTTATATAAGCTTAAAACAAATATAAAAAATATAACAGATTCAGGATTAAAAGAATTATATAAAACTTCTATTACATTATTTGAAAATAACTTACGTGAATTACTTAAATTTATGAGCAATATTACGATTGGGGAACGGGATGCAGCAAGCGATAAATTGGCCAGCGAAATGAGTGCTGAAGATTTATTATCAGCAACAAAAGTATTAACAAAAATGTATGCACATGCACTTACAGAAACCGCTACTCCTGACTTAAGTAATTTATTTATAAAGCAACTAGTATCGGTGAATAATTTACATGTTCAAATTTTTAGCTATTTATCAAAACAAGGTCAATATTCAGTATTTAATATTAATAAGTTAATCGAAAACGATGCTAAAAAGGCTATGGATGTCTTAAAAATGCCGTATTAAAAAATGGACGTTCTATAACGTCCATTTTTTAATCTTTATTGAAGTTTTTATTAGATAAGTCTGTGACTTTCTCAGCAGCTATGTGATGATATCTTTGAGTATTTTCAACTAATTTTATCAAATTCAGATATGTTTGCTTTGCACCTAATACAAGTAACGGAACGCCAATAAAATCGATATGTAGAAATCTTGATGTAAATCCACCTAAAGTCATAGCTATTGGTACAGTTGGCGATGTACTTGATAAGATGATTTTATCATCTTCATTTAATAAAACCTTTCCTAAACCTTCTATGGCAGTAGGCACATTTTTTGTATATCTTTTTGCTACTGTATATACTTGGTCTCCATTTTCATCTTCACCGTGAAAAAATAGTTTTCCACCATCTTTTGGTTTTAGTTTATTAAATAAGTAGGTATTTTTTACTTCTTCAGTTGTCGGCTGGCGATCAAGTGGTAATTGTTTTAAATGATATGCTGCTGCTAAGGGTGAAGAATGTGTACCTCCAAAACAGTAATAAATATAATATTTCATTTATCTCATCCTCAAATTTTTAATTAATACGTATGTAAATGTAATTGCTTCGAATCCCATTCTGCAAAGCATACTTGTTTAAGTGATAAATTTGACTCAGAAAGTTTTTTATGTACCCACTTTTCATCTTTTTTAAGCGAGTTAAGTGCTCTTTCAATTATTTTTCCATCACTAATTACTACGACTGGTAAAAATTCTTTTTCCATTTGAATTTTTAAATCCTGTTTCGTAGGCGTATCGAAATTTGATTTCTTCAAGACACTAATTGTACCGTCATTTTCTAAAATAGCATACGCTACTTCACTGACTGCAAAAGTATCCTTAGCTCTTAGTAATTGCATCAATTGATCAGTATCCAAACGGTTTCTTTTCAATTCTTTCCACTGGATTGCCCCATGCTTAATAACGACCGAAGCATCACCTTCTAAGAACTTCCTTGCCCACATTGACTTTTGTGTCCAGACCTCAGTAAAAAATATTAATGCACCCCAAACAAAAATACTAAAAAGAATTTTTGGTAGATTCGCTTCTTTATCATATATTCCATCTCCTAGTATATTTCCTAGCACAAGAGATGAAATCAAATCAAATGGCGTTATTTGCGTGATTTGTGTTTTTCCATTAATTTTAACGACAATAAAAAGAGCTATATATCCGAAAAACAACTCACTAAACATTTCAAGATAATTCATGTGATACACTCCTAAAATTTTATTACCTATTAAAATTTTCTTACTATTTTACTCTTTTTATTCATAAAACCGGCAATTAATCTTTGCTCTAATTAATTTTTAATTTTCCATATAAAGATATGCATCTGGATGAGACCCGATCGTAACTAGATCTTTTAATATTTTAGCTAAAATATAACTATAAACCGTTCCATTGCCACCATAGGCCATTAAAAAAAGGCAATTTGGATATTCATTATATTGCCTAATCATCGGTAAGCCATTATGTGTTCCGCCAAATGTGCCGGTCCAATAATATTCTGCATAAGCATCTTTATAATTAGGAAATAACTCTATTAAATTTTTTATAAGCTGTTCTTTTTTATGAAATAACATGGATTCACGTTTTTCTGGTATGATTGTATGTTCGTCAAGTCCACCGACAATTATTCTCCCATCAACCGTTGTCCGAAGATATAAATATGGCCTAGCTGTCTCCCAAATTAAGCAATTCTCATACCATGCATTGTTTTTCTCAATTAAAGGCTGAGTTGCAATCGCAAATGTTGATGTTAAAATAGCATTTTTCTCACTTTTTACTTCTTGGGATTCATAGCCCCCAGCAAAAATAACTTTTTTGGCACGAATGGTATGTTTATTTTTAGTAAATAATTGTACCCCTTGCTCTGTACCGATCATCCGAGTTACTTCTGTATCTGAATATACCTTCAAACCTCGTTTCAGAGCATATAAAAGCAAGCCGTGAGCGCATTTATATGGATTTACTTCGGCGTCATCACCTGTGTAAAGTGCAGCTTCTTTCGTAAAATTAAACTTTTCTTTAATTTGCGATTCTGTAAATCGTTCAACATTAAAACCATTTTCTTTTAAAACTTTATATTCCAAATCAATCATTTCTTTTCCATCTAAATCACTAGCATAATATAAACTTTTTCTTTTTATAAAATCAGGATTAATATCGATTGTTTTTGACATTTCTTCAAGACCTTTAATTGCCTCTACACATAATTGATAATGACGGACAGCTTTTTCTTTTCCATATGAATTTATAAATGAATTTAAAGTTTTGTCATTTGAATACTGCAAAAGTCCCGTATTTGCACTAGTACTACCTTGTACAACTTGTTTTCGTTTATCTAGTAAAACGACCTTGGCACCCGTTTGACTTAAGAAATATGCACATAAACTTCCTGATTCACCACCCCCAATGATGACAAAATCACAATCTAGATCTTCGTCTAATGGCGTTATATTTTCCAGTTCGGGTTGCGAATTAGTGTAAGTCGTTGGCCAATACAAAACTCCGCTAATACTTTTCACTTTCTAAACTCCTTTCAACAGATCATATTTAAGGTAGTTTTTGTCAGTTAAATAAAAAAAATCCCACTTTTTTAAAAGTGAGATTTTTTAAGTAAAATATAATGATATTTATTTAAAGGTTTTCTAGAAATTTACTGAAATTATGATCTTTCAGCTAACCATTTACCAATTGTCGGATATGTTGTTTTTAATGAAACTGGTCCAAACATGATTGATACATGGCCCGATGGAATCGAAACATACTGCTTATCTACACTTGAAATATGCTCATTTAATGCTTCAACTTGGCAAGGCATCGCAATATGGTCTTTCGTAGCAGAAATATTTAAAACATTAGCTTTAATGTTAGAAACATCTACTTTTCTACCTCTAATTTCTAAGTCACCGCTTAATAATTTATTTTGTTGGTAAAATTCTCTAATCCATTGGCGATATGCTTCACCTGGGAATGGAATACCATCTGTTACCCATTTTTGCATTAACTGCCACGATTTAATAAATTTTGTATTATCAGAGCGATCCAGTAATGTTACATAAGGTCCAACAAAATTAGTAACTGGTTTTAACATTTTGTTACCAAAATCGATCATTTCAGGAGGAATATTCCCTAATGTATCAACAGCTTTATCAAGTGCAAAGTATTTTTCATTTAAAAATGCACCATATAATCCTGTATCTGAAAAATCGAATGGACTAGTTACAAAAATTAAGTTTTTAATTGGTGCATTTTCATAAAGTGATGCGTAAATACTAGTTAAAGTACCACCCATACAATAGCCTAATATTGATAATTCTTTTGCACCTGAGAAACGAAGAACCTTATTTACTGCTTTTGCAATATAGTCGTGAATAATATCGTCAAATTTCAAATGACGATCTTCATGACCAAAAGTTCCCCAATCTAATAAATAAACATCAAACCCTTCATTAACAAGATACTCAACAAAAGAGTTCCCCTTTGTTAGATCAAGAATATAAGGTTTATTAATTAGAGCATAAACAAGAAGGATTGGAGTCTTTTTTACCTTTTTAGTTGTTGGAATATAATGATATAGTTTACTTTTATTTTTAGTCCAAATCACTTCTTTAGGAGATTGACCTACTAAAGGTTCTCCCTCTTTTATAAGAATATCTGCGGTTTTCTTCAATCTTTTGTATGATTCTTTTAATCCGCTCGGAAGCGATTCCGTAGCTTCTTCTAACATTTGTGAATTAAACACACTTTTCCCCCCTTTTGATCTGAAAAAAGGTCATCTATAAGTAAGACTTAAACGTAAAGTCCGCCATTTACATTAATCTGTTGGCCAGTAATGTACTCTCCACCTTCACATAAGTAAATTACAGCTTTAGCAATCTCTTCTACAGTACCAAATCTTCTTTTTGGTATTCTTGATTTAATTTGCTCTTTTACATTTTCAGGAATTTCGTTTACCATGTCAGTTTCAATAAATCCAGGACATACAGAATTTACTGTAACGTTTGTTTTTGCTAATTCAAGAGCTAAAGATTTAGTAAATCCGATCATTCCAGCTTTTGCAGCAGAATAGTTTGTTTGGCCGAATCCGCCTGCCTGACCAATAACTGATGAAATATTAACGATACGAGCGTTATCAGATTCAAGTAAGTATGGTAAAGCAGAATTACATGTGTTATAAACACTGCTTAAATTTACATCAATAACCTCATGCCAATCTTCTGCACTTAGTTTTTTGAAACTACGGTCTCTAGTAATACCAGCATTATTTACAATAATGTCTAATCGGCCAAAATGCTCAACCGTGCGATCAATTAATGCTTTCGCTTGATCTAATTCAGCAACATTAGCTTGCACTGCTAACGCTTCATAACCATTTTCAAAAAGTTCATCTACCACTGCTTTTGAGTGTGCTTCACTATTATTATAATTGATTACAACTTTTGCGCCTTTTTCTGCTAAAGCAAATGCTATCCCTTTTCCTATCCCTTTTGCTCCACCTGTTACGATCGCTACACGATTTACTAAATCCATTATCATTTCTCCTTTTTTAACTAATTATTGTTTTGTTGGTTGTTTAGTCGTTAATTGTTGTAAAAGTTGTTCAATGTTAGCCATTGAAGACTTTAATTGCTCAATGTTTTCCATTGACGACTTTAATTCACTAACTTGTTGATGAATTGATTTGGTTTCAGCTTTCAATTTTGTAAGATCTCGTTTAACTGTCACAATGTCTAACTCTTTTTTCAATGCTGCTACATCTAACTCAGGTTGGGAATCTAAATATAATTGATCTTCTAATGTATCTACTTTCGATTCTAAATTGATCACTAAGCTAGCTACATTTGCAATATCTTCTTTAGAAGCAATATTTGAAGCCTCTAAGAATGTTTTGGATTGATCATTCAACATCTTTTTACAGAATAGATTAAAATCTATTACAGAACCCATCCACTCGGAAAATTCTTCTTTCTGAACATATTCGTTCATCATTTTTCCAAAGTATTTTTCATTTACATCATACATTTGCTTCCACATTTTCAATGGATCTGAATAATTTTGCTCTGACATGTTAATCCCCCTCACTACTTTTAAGTATAGAAAACAAGCTAACGACAAAACAATCCAATGTTTTCGTGATATTTCTACATCTGTTGTCGAAATTTGTTTTTTAATATTCATTATATTTAAAATACATTGACAATAAATTTAACTAAGTGTAAATTACACCTAAGGGATGATGATTCCATTACTACGATATAGGGGGGAACATAACTTTATGACAACAAATGAAAAGGAAACAAGTAAAAAAAATAAACCCGAAACCTCTGAATCGATTACATTGCCTAAAAACTTCTTGGTTCCCTTTCTACTTCTTAGCCTTAAGCAATGGAATATGCATGGCTATAAATTAATGCAAGTATTATTTGATTTAGGTTTTACTACGCTTGATTCAAGTAATGTTTATCGGATTTTAAGACAACTTGAAAAAGAAAGTTATATTAAATCTAGTTGGGAATATGGAATTGAAGGTCCGGCAAAGCGAATTTACTCCATTACAGATGCCGGTGAGGAATATCTAAAAACTTGTCATAATTCATTTACTCAATATAATCAGATGCTCCAAACATTTTTTTCGATTTACACAAATTCATTCTTTCCATTTAGCAACTCTGATCAAAGTTTTAAAGACGATTGAAATTGCAGCAATGCATTCAATAATAAATTTTTTTGGAGGAAACACTAATGACTGAAAAAACAATCGAATTACAAACTGAACTTGCAGCTGAGAATTTTCAAAAAATGCTTCAATATTTATTAGACAATCAATTACAAATTCAACAATGGACAGAGTCTTTATTTCAAGAACAAGCAAAACAATGGAAAACTTTAAACGAGCAAGTGCAAGTTCAACAACAAGAGTCTTACGAGCAGTTTCAGGAAATGATTAAGTTATTAAATGAAATTAAGCCTACAATTAATCAAGAGACTTATGAAAAAACTTGGAAAAAATTATTTGATCAGTTTGCTCCATTTCAATCTTTATGGACAAATATGAATCAAAACCCATACCAATCGTTTTTTCAAGCTATGAGTACATTTTCAAATCAACAACAACAATTTTTCCAACAATTTTTTAAACAACCATTAAATAACACACCTTACACTGCTTGGACGAACATGTATCAACAGTTCCAAAAAACTCAAGAAGATTGGTTTAAAAACTTACAAGAATTCTCATTCACAAAACTATAATCGATATTTATTAAACAATTTTCTTGATTAGCTAGACATTTCATCAAGGAGAGGATGAAACAAAATGAATGTTTTCGAAAGTGCAAGAAATGTACAGGAAGTTCATTTTGACTCCATTTCAGTTGGTGACGAAGCTACTCTTGAAGTTAAAATTACTGCAGAGTTAATTGAACAATTTGCTGCAATTTCAACAGATGTAAATCCAATTCACTTATTAGATGATTTTGCAAAAGAAAGCATCTTTAAAGAAAGAATTGCACATGGCATGTTGATTTGCAGCTTTATTTCCTCAGTACTAGGTACAAAACTACCCGGCAAAAACACCATCTACTTATCTCAAGAAGTATTTTTCAAAGCACCTGTAAAAATAAATGACACAATTAAAGTGATTGTCAGTGTTGTGCGTAAAAGAGATGATAAAAAATTATTAACGCTTCAAACGAATGTATATAATCAAGAAGATGTACTTGTCGTTGAAGGATCAGCATTGGTTAAAAAGTTAACATAACCCTAATATGACTGTATTTACCAAGCATGAGAAAACCCTAAATGTAAAAAATAGAATTGTAAGCTATTACTTACAGAAAGGGAGATCAGCATGACAAGAACAAATAAATTATTAGTTCCAGGTGTAGAACAAGCACTAGATCAATTTAAATATGAAATCGCTAACGAATTTGGTGTAACTTTAGGATCAGATACAACTGCACGTTCAAACGGATCAGTTGGTGGCGAAATCACTAAACGTTTAATTGCTCAAGCGCAAAGTCATTTAAAGGGTCAATGATTAAAGAACAACAAACTATATAAAATGGCTTAATATAGGGGAAGAATTAATTCTTCCCTTTTTATTTTTAATTTTTTGGAAGAAAATAGCAATTTTTATCTTAACTAGTTGTATAGACAAGTAGTGCTTTTTAAGTTAATATTGAAAGCGTAATCATTATAATAATTTTCGGAGGGAAAATAATATGCTTAGTTTCTTACAACGTATTGGTAAAGCATTAATGCTTCCAATCGCTGTCCTTCCAGCTGCAGGACTTTTACTGCGCTTTGGACAACCTGATCTACTAGACATTCCGTTTATGGCGGCTGCTGGTAATGCAATTTTCTCTAATCTTCCATTAATCTTTGCAATCGGTGTTGCAATCGGTATTTCAAAGGATGGAAATGGAGCCGCTGGTCTCGCTGGTGCAATCGGTTACTTCGTACTAACTGCGGGAACAACTACTATAAATAAAGATATTAATATGGCTGCCCTTGGTGGTATTATTACAGGGGTTGTAGCTGGTCTTCTTTACAACCGATTCAGTGGTATTAAATTACCTGAATGGCTAGGTTTCTTTAGTGGACGACGATTCGTTCCAATTATAACGTCTGCTACTATGCTTGTATTAGCAGGAATATTTGGTTATGTATGGCCAACAATTCAAGATGCAATTAACTCAGTTGGTAACTGGATTATTGATATCGGTCCAATCGGAGCTGCAGTATTCGGTTTCTTAAACCGTATTTTAATCCCATTAGGATTACATCACGTATTAAATACAATTTTCTGGTTCAACTTAGGTGACTTTACTGATGCTGCTGGTAAATTAGTTCACGGTGACTTAAACAGATTCTTCGCTGGTGACAAATCTGCTGGTGCATTCATGACTGGTTTCTTCCCAATTATGATGTTTGGTCTTCCTGCTGCTGCATTCGCAATGATCGCTGCTGCTAAACCAGAAAAACGTAAAACTGTTGCAGGTATGTTTATTGGTCTTGCTTTAACATCTTTCTTAACAGGTATTACTGAACCAATCGAATTTGCATTCATGTTCATTGCTCCAGTACTTTATACGTTCCATGCAATCTTAACTGGTTTATCAATGGGTATCGTAAATGCTTTAGGAATTAAAGATGGCTTTACATTCTCAGCTGGTTTTATGGACTACATTCTGAACTACAATATTGCAACTAAGCCTATTCTGTTACTCCTAATCGGTTTAATCTTTGGTGTAATTTACTTTGTAGTGTTCTACTTTGCAATTAAGAAATTTAACATTAAAACACCAGGTCGTGAAGACGACGAAGTTGAAACTGATGAAGTAACAACTGAAATTGGTGATTCATTATACCTACAAGCTTTAGGTGGAAAAGAAAACTTAACAAATATTGATAACTGTACAACTCGCTTACGCTTACAAGTTAAAGATGCTTCTAAAGTAAATGAAGCACTTCTTAAAAAAGCAGGTGCTCGTGGAGTTATTAAATTAGATGATAAAAACGTACAAGTAGTTGTAGGTACAAACGTAGAGTTTGTTGCTGAAGACTTGAAGAAAGAAGTTAAATAATTGAAATTAAAAGCTTGTCCTTATGGGCAAGCTTTTTTTTGTTTATTTTTACTCATTAGAGGGCTTCATGAGGAACTATTTTAGCTAAATCATAAATTATACTTACTCATAAGGGCTTCATGAGGAACTATTTTAGCCAAATCATAAATTATACTTACTCATAAGGGCTTCATGAGGAACTATTTTAGCTAAATCATGAAATATACTTACTCATAAGGGCTTCATGAGGAACTATTTTAGTTAAATCATGAATTTTACTTACTCATAAGGGCTTCATGAGGACTATTTTAGCCAAATCATGAATTTTACTTACTCATAAGGGCTTCATGAGGAACCACATTAGCTAAATCATAAATTATACTTACTCATAAGGGCTTCATGAGGAACCAAATAACCAAAATATCGAAATTTACTTACTCATAAAGGGTTCATGAGTAGTGAAAAAAGTACGATCAAAATACCTTTATTATATTGAATCGAATATTACATTAAATGAATATTTCTTTAATAAAATAAACAAAGAGATTCAATCTACATATAGTAGGGGGTTAGAATGGAAAGAACATATTTTATTACTGGTTTTCCCGGATTTATTTCAAAACATTTACTTCACAAAATTCTTGATAATGAACTGTCTTTTCAAAAGATTTATTTACTCATCCTTCCTAATACCGAAAAACAATGCCGCGAATTTTTACTTACATTAGATCAAAAGTATCCTGATTATACACTTTCAAAATTAGAACTACTAAGTGGAGATATTACACAGAAAGATTTTGGACTCAATTTAAAAACCTTAAATGTACTTATTAATAATATAACGGATTTATTTCATTTAGCTGCAATATACGACCTTGCTGTTCCTAAAAAAATTGCATATGAAGTAAATGTGAAAGGAACAATAAACGTAAATGAAGTCGCGCTTAAATTGAAATCTTTGAAGCGTTACACTTATTTTAGTACTAGCTATGTCTCGGGAACTCGTGAAGGAAGAATTTATGAACATGAGTTAGAAATGGGACAAACTTTTAAAAACTTTTATGAAGAAACGAAGTATTATGCTGAAATAGAAGTTGAGAAACTAAAAACCCAACTGCCAATCACCATTATAAGACCTGGAATTGTAGTTGGTCATTCAGAAACTGGTGAGACAAGTAAATTTGATGGACCATATTTCATTTTAAATTTCTTCACAAATCTTCGCTATTTACCTATACCACGAATTGGTAAAAACGATGCTTATTGCAATTTCATTCCCATCGATTACTTAATTAATGCTGTTTACTATTTGAGTCATGCAGAAATCGGAGTTAACAAAACTTATCAAATTACAGATCCCTATCCTTACCCTGTACAGGATGTTTATAAAGACTTTCTTTCCTATTATTTAAACAAAACTACAGTAGGAATTATTCCAATTAAATTTATTAGCCCCCTCCTTTCGATACCATTCATTAGACGATTACTGAAAGTTGAAAAAGAAGTTTTATCTTATTTTAATTGTAAATCTGAATATGATTGTACTAATACGTTAATCGATTTACAAAACACAAATATTAAATGCCCTGACTTTAAAGAAGTACTCCCTGTTATTACAAACTATTATAAAGCGAATAAAACTGTATTAGAAAAGCATGTGTTAATTAAATAATGTTGGTTTTGTAATTTTGTTTCTATATATATGAAGGGAAATTGAAAAGGACACTATCATAATTAGTGTCCTTTCATTAATAACTCTTCTTTGTAATTTTAGTCTTTTGTTTCTTTTCTTCTATTATTAATGATTTAATTTCATTTTCCATTTTAAAAACACCAAATGAGTCATCGCTATGTAAATTTATGTGTGGTACATAATGACCTTCTTTAATAAACCTCTTAATAAAGTCTAATCCATTTTCTTTTCTGAAGCCTAAATTATAATCTAGCGATATTAGCTCGAATTGTTGATGTTTGCATTGTGTTAATGCTTCTTCAACGGATTCAGCCAATATAAATCCGTATGGAACTTGCCTTGTATCATCAATAAATAATTTCAAATTATTCACCCTCAATACGTTCATTACAGAATGATTACAATCGTAACTGGATAACAACAAAACTGGATTTTTCTTCCTGTATTATAACGTGGAAATATGACGTTTTCTTAACTTCAAGTTTTTTTTATGGAAATTTTAAGCAAAATTATATGATACTTATTTAATATTATTCTAGTAAAATAGTTGTAGTAACAACGTTTTTTTTTGTTTCTGTATTAAAACAGTACTACCAAAAAAATCCTCAAATTTAGCTCCCCATTATTTCCCATAATTATGTCATGCGTTTTCATGCTAAAGTATTACTTGTACAGCGAGACAATAACCAACCAAATGGAGGAGAAAGAACATGAAAAAAATCGTTACTTTATCAACTGTGGCTGCTACTCTACTAGTAGGTGCTCCTGTAGGTGCCGTAAATGCAGCAACTATTACTAAGGATACAACTAAATCATATACACAACATATCAACTTAAATAATTTAAACTCTTTATATAATTATTTTAATCTACCAAACTCAACAACTTCAAATGGTACTTTTAAAATCGATTTAAGTAAATTATTAAATAGCAATGGTATGGATATGAATAAACTTCAAGATGCTATTAAGCAACAATTAGGACAAGCATCAAAGCCAGCTAACTCAGGAACTACACAACCATCAGCACCAACAACGCCGGCTAAACCTGCAACACCAACAACAAAACCGACGGTACCAACTACACCATCTAAACCAACAACACCGTCAACATCAACACCATCTAAACCATCAACACCATCAGATACAACATCAAATTCAGCATCATTATCAGCTTATGAATCAAAAGTAGTTGAATTAACAAATGCTGAACGTACAAAAGCTGGTTTAAAACCGTTTACTGTTAATGCAACATTATCTAAAACAGCACGTTTAAAATCACAAGATATGACTGACAAAAATTACTTTGATCACACTTCACCGACTTATGGATCACCATTTGATATGATGAAACAATTCGGAATCACTTATAGCTATGCAGCAGAAAACATTGCTAAAGGTCAAAAAACACCTGAAGAAGTAGTTACTGCTTGGATGAACAGTGCTGGTCACCGTGCAAATATCTTAAATCCTAACTTAACTCAAATCGGTGTTGGTTATGACTCAAGATCAAATGCTTGGACTCAACAATTTATCGGTAAATAATAAATAAAATTTGTATAAAGCTGTATTATAAGTAGTCCGTTTTTGCGGACTACTTTTTTATTATGTGAAAAAAATGTTGATGTATTCATACATTAATTAATTTATCCTCTTACTAATCTGCTACGCAAACTCTCCATTAAAGAAGAATCAATTTCTTCGATTGCAGAGTTATTTTTTCGAACCCCTGAACCAAAATGAATTTCTTCTACATTCGTAAATTCAATGAAGTCTGAAACATTTTCTATGGATAATCCGCTTCCAGCTAAAATTTTTATATTGGATTTATTTGTAAGTTCGATCATATTTTTTATTGTTTCTTTTCCATCAATAGCACTAGCAACCCCACCAGATGTTAACACATGCGTAATCTCAGGGTATTGTTTTAATGTATTAATAGCTGTTAGCAAATCATTTGATTCATCTATTGCTCTATGAAACGTAAAGTTCATACCTTTTACTCGAGCTGTTACTTTTTTTAAAAGATCTTCATCAATTGTATTCTCCATAGTCAAGGCACCAAAAACGATACCAGCTGCTCCGAGCTCATTACAAACATCAATATCGTTTAAGATTACTTCTTGGTCATACTGATCATATAAAAAAGAACGACTATGTGGGCGAATCATTACATGTACTGGAATTGAAACACTTTGAACAACATGCTTTATTGTCGCGTAACTTGGTGTCAAACCACCCTCTTTTATTCCGGTAACTAATTCGATTCGATTTGCCCCAAACCTTTCTGCATCTAATGCATCTTTTACGTTTGTGGCAATGACTTCTAATAACATTTCATTCATCTCACTTTTCGTTAAGTATTTGTTTTATGTCTGAGGGGAATGGGATATGAATCGAAACATTTTCTTTCGTAAAAGGATGCGTAAATTGTACATTACTAGCGTGTAATCCTTGACGTTTCAATAATTTCTGTTTCCCACCATATAATAGATCTCCAATTAATGGATGACCTAAAAAACTTAAATGAACTCGAATTTGATGCGTACGACCAGTATCTAACTGACATTCTAAAATCGTTACATTCAAGTTTGATATGTATCTTATTTTTTTATAATGCGTAATTGCATGATCGCCTTTTGGTGAAACCCTTCTTCTTGTAGGATGATGTCGATCTCTTCCAATCGCTTCATTTATTGTACCTTTAGGTGATTTCACATTCCCTTCAACTATAGCTGTATAAGTACGTTTTATTTTACGTTGATTTAACATCGAATCTAGAATTGCACTACTTAATGCATGTTTAGCAAATACAACTCCACCAGTAGTGTCTTTATCGAGGCGATGTATATGGCGTACTTTTGTTTTTAATCCATTTTTTTGAAAATGAAATGCTACCCCATTTGCTAATGTATTTAACTGTCCTTTTTCATTCGGATGTGTGTCGACTCCAAACGGTTTATTAGCAATTAATAAATGTTCGTCTTCGTAACAGATTTCATTCGATTGTTCTTGTGGAATTACACCATAATCTTCCTCTATGAACAATAGCATTTCAACTTGATCACCACTTAAAAGTATCGTATTCCAAGGTTTAGCTTCTCCGTTTATCTTAAACCCTTTTGCCATCCTTAATTCATGTAACAATTTCTTAGGAAACTGCCATACATTTTTTAAATACGATTCTACTGTTTGATTTTTATGTTCATCTCCTATTTTCACCTTGAACCATGGACTTTGTTGCTTTAATTCCATTTTTAATCACCACTTTCAATATGACTATTATATCAAAATAATTAGCAAAAAAAGAAGCACCTGTTTAGGTGCTCCTTCTTCAATCTATTTTAATTCATTAACATCCTTTGAATGCATTCAGATAAACTTCTTCTAATTCTTTTACTAGAGGTAGTTTTGGATTAGCAGTAGTACATTGATCTTCAAAAGCACGATCAGCTAAATAGGATACTTTTTCTAAAAATTCTTTTTCAGTAATCCCTTGTGCTTCGATACTCATATTTATATTTAATCCCTTACCTAACTTAATAACTGCTGCGATTAAACTTTCAACACCCTCCTCAGTTGTTGAGGCTGGTAGGCCTAGGAAACGAGCAATTTCAGCATATCGTTCATCTGCAATGAAATGCTTATATTTAGGGAAAGCTGTAAATTTAGTTGGTTTTTTTGCATTATATCTTATTACATGTGGCATTAAAATCGCATTTGCTCTGCCATGAGGGATATGGAATTCCGCTCCAATTTTATGCGCTAAGCTGTGGTTAATTCCTAAGAATGCATTTGCAAATGCCATACCTGCGATTGCTGATGCATTATGCATTTTTTCACGTGCTTCAAAATCGTTTCCATTTTCATAAGCTTTAGGCAGATATTTAAATACTAATTTAATAGCTTGTAATGCTAATCCATCTGTATAATCATTTGCTAATACACTTACATAAGCCTCAATTGCATGTGTTAATACATCCATTCCTGTATCTGCTGTAATGCTTTTAGGAACAGTTGATACGAATTGAGCGTCAATAATTGCAACATCTGGTGTTAATTCATAATCAGCTAATGGATATTTAATATTATTAGCTTTATCAGTAATTACAGCAAATGGTGTGACCTCTGAACCAGTACCTGAAGTCGTTGGAATCGCTACAAACTGAGCTTTACGACCCAATTTAGGGTATTTATATGCTCTTTTTCGAATATCTAAGAATTTTTGTTTAGGCCCATCCAGAGTAGTTTCTGGGTATTCATAAAACATCCACATACCCTTGGCTGCATCCATTGCAGATCCACCACCGAAAGCAATAATTGTATCCGGTTCAAAAGATTTCATTCTGTCTGCACCCTTCATAACAGTAACATCTGAAGGATCTGGTTCTACATCTGAGAAAATTTCAATCTGAACATTTTCTTGTCTTTTTTCTAAATAATATTTAATCACGTCAACATAACCTAATTTAACCATTGCTTCGTCTGTTACAATAAATGCTTTTTTAATTTTTGGCATTTTTTCTAAATATTGAGTTGAATATTTTTCAAAATAAATTTTTGGTGGCAGTTTGACCCATTGCATATTCATATTTCTTCTTCCCAATTTTTTAATATTTAATAAATGAACAGTTGTTACGTTAGTCGATACAGAGTTTTTACCGTGTGATCCACAGCCTAATGTTAAGGAAGGAATAAATGCGTTATATAAATCCCCAATTCCACCATGAGCTGAAGGAGCATTTGCAATTACACGACACGCTTTCATTCTTAGTCCAAACTCTTTTTGAATTTCTTCATTATTACTATGAATAACTGCCGAATGTCCTAATCCTCCAAGCTCTAGCATTTCCTCACAACGTTTAAATCCTTCTTCTTTACCATTTACTTTAATTGCAGCTAAAACCGGACTTAGTTTTTCTCTTGTTAAAGGTTCATTCGCACCCACGCTATCACATTCAACGATCAGAATTTTTGTATCTACGGGTACATTTACGCCAGCTAATGTTGCTATTTCATATGCAGATTTACCAACAATGTCACCATTTACAGCACATGTAGCTTCATTTATGACAAGCTTTTCTAATTTCTTTTTATCTGCTTTTGTAGCAAAATAACAATTATTTGCTATTAACTCAGATTTCACATCGTCATAAACTTCTTTATCTACAATAACTGCTTGTTCAGATGCACAAATCATTCCATTATCAAATGTTTTTGAAAGAATAAGATCATTTACTGCACATTTTATTTCAGCAGATTTCTCGATATAGCATGGTACATTACCAGGTCCAACACCTAAAGCAGGTTTTCCTGTACTATAAGCCGATTTAACCATTCCAGCACCACCTGTTGCTAAAACAAGTGCTACTCCTTCATGATTCATTAAACACTTAGTTGCTTCAATAGATGGGACTTCAATCCATTGTACGCAATTTTCAGGTGCTCCAGCATTAACCGCCGCATCACGAACGATTCTCGCCGCTTCCCTACTACATTTTTGTGCCGAAGGGTGGAAAGCAAATATAATTGGGTTTCTCGTTTTTATCGCTATGATTGCTTTGAATAATGTCGTTGATGTCGGATTAGTTGTTGGCGTTACACCTGCAATTACCCCAACAGGTTCAGCTATTTCAGTTATTCCTGTTTGTTGATCTTCACTTATGATTCCAACCGTTTTATTATCTTTTATTGAATTCCATATATATTCTGTAGCAAATATATTTTTAATAATTTTATCTTCATAGACTCCACGCCCAGTTTCCTCAACTGCCATTTTTGCAAGTGACATATGTTGATCCAAACCTGCTAGAACCATCGAATGTACAATTTCATTGATTTGATCTTGATTAAAGCTTTCAAATTCCTTTAATGCTTTTTGTCCTTTTAAAACTAACTCATTTACCATTTCAGAAGCGATAGATATTTCATTTACAGTTTTCTCTTGAACAGCCATTTGGCTCTCCTCCTCTGATATTGGACTTTAATCATCCTAGTTTAAGGTTCATTAAGTCCCATTTATCATTTATATTTGTGAAATTTTTCACAATTTCGTTTACAAATATACTATATATCGTTTTCATTGAAAATGCTATGTCTAATTTGTGAAATATTTCACATTATTATAGCGAAACATGTTTCAAAACTACTTATTCCTTCCCAACTTCAAACATTTTGTAGATTTTTGTTAATTCTTTTCTTTTTTCAAATATTTTCGCATATGATAAAATTAAGAATAAGTTCTTATAGGACTTATTTTTCACCTGTTAGATTTTTCTAACAAAACTGGAAAAAAGGACGTGTAACCATGATTGCTCGAAGGAGCATTTGGCAACGTAAAGATTTATCCTACACTTAGCGGTTTTTATTTAGAGAACCAAAAGAACTCTAAAATAAAACTGAAGGTAGGCGAAACTATGGTTGACAGGCGATTATGTTATTTCTTCAATGATATATAGCTGTGTAGTTAGAAAGATAAAAAACTAACTACGAGCTCTATATGTACGTAGTTAGTTTAAAGCTGAACTTTTTAACTACTAACTACGAAAAGAGGAAATAACAATGAGTAACAATCGTTTGGGTGAGACCTTAATGATTTTAATTGGTTCATTTATTTTGGCCACTACACTTTATCATTTTCATTATCAAAATAATTTAGCTGAAGGTGGATTTATTGGTATTGCTTTATTAGTAAAAAACGCACTAAATATATCACCTTCAATTACAACTTTGCTACTCGATATTCCAATTATTCTGATCGCTGGATTGTATTTAGGTAGAAAGTTATTAATCAATACTACGATCGGAGCCATCTCATTTTCTGCTTTTTATTCTATAATTGAAAAAACATCCAATATTACATTTAACTTTGGAAATCATCTTTGGATACCCGCTATTTTAGGTGGAATTTTCGCTGGACTTGGTTTAGGTTTAATTCTAAGAAGTGGCGGTGCAACTGGTGGAGATGATTTAATAACAATTATAATGAGCAAAAAATCTAAAATATCGATCGGTAAAGTATACTTTATTTTTGACGCTGTGATTCTTCTTTGTTCACTAACTTATCTATCATGGAATCAAGTAGGATATACAATTCTTTCAGTTGCAATCTGCGCGAAAGTAACTGAATTTGTCTATGAAAGTAAATTTCAAAAAAAATCTGTTACAATTAAAACTAATGAAAAAAGATTACATGCTTAATGCATGTAATCTTTTTTTGAGTTTAAAACTTAATGCGTGTAATCTTTTTTGGATTCAGAAAAATCTGTGAGCTCAGTTAGAACATTTTCAGCAGCTAAATCGTATAGGCAATCTTTAAAAAGTATTGCCAGTCTTCGATAATCATTGTATTTATCTAATAGCTCGTCCACGGATGAAGCTTCACCCATGCTTGTTTTCTTTACTTCTTCTTGCTTTTTAGCAAACTTAATTGTAAATGTACCTAGTTTTTCAAACATTGAACCGTAGAATTCATCAAAGTTCGATACGCTTACTAATTCTTCTTCTTCAGCGTCAACTTGAAGACCATCAAATTCTCGTAAGAGTTCGTAAATAATGCTATTGTACTCATCATTTAAATAAATACTTTTTTCGATCCTGTACCCGATCACTCGATAGAAATGACCATCGTTCTTCACAAATTGAACAGTATCATTTATTTTAAACTTAAAATACTTAAACATTGAACTTCACCCCTACCAATGTCTCTTTTATCATACTATTTACAAAACACTATAGATACTATACAGCCAAAACTTGACAAATTTAAAAATCTTGCTTAAATTCCTTTCATTCTTGAAAATGATTTAGATAATTGGTAACCTATACGTACAATGCCCACTTTATTTACAACACTAATTCATAATTTAGGAGGTGGATTCTGCCTTGTTAACCGAAAACGACAAACTTCTTCTAGATGATTTAACAAGTTTAATGATTCGAGTTCGAAAAAACTGGCAAAAAACTGATGAAGAAGTAAAAAACTCCTTAACTCCACCAAAATATTTGCTCTTATATTTAATATATAAAAATCAAAAAATTACTGCTTCTGAACTTGGAAGACAAATTGGATTATCTTCAGGTTCTATTACAACCGCTGTCAATAAATTGGTTAATAATCATTTAATTTCTCGAAAAAGGGATAGCCGGGATCGAAGAGTTACTTGGCTCGAATTAACAGATGAAGGAAAGCGTTTGATTGAAGAAAACTTCAATTTCCGTCAAGAATTGTGGCTAACTTTATTCGAAAACCTATCACATAGTGAAAGAGACCAATTTCGATTTTTATTAAACAAATTAATCTCAAACTAAAAAGGTTATCTCTTAAGAGATAACCTTTTTAAATTGAAATATTATTTGCCAGTTTTTAATTCTGTCCAATACTTATCATATAATTCTGTTTGGTCCCCAACGTCCTTAATCCAATTGGTTGCATCAGTTTGTTCTTTTGTTACATTAATATACGGATTTTGTTTATACTCCGCCGAATGATATGGCCCTGATTTACTATTTGGATCAGCATAACCAATCGCCTCATAATTTTGTGCACTTACTTTTGGATCATATATATAGTTTATAAACTTTTCAGCTAGATCTTTTTGTTTAGCATCTTTTGGTATTGCCAAAGTATCTGCCCATCTTGAAGAACCTTCTTTTGGTACAACCCATTTAACATCTTTAAGCTCTTTTTGAATATAAGCAGCATCTCCGGACCATACTTGACCAATCCAAGCATCTTCGGTAATAAACTTTTGTTTTACAGTATCTGTATCGAATGCTAATAAGTTAGGTGTTAATGTTTTTAAATTGTTATAAGCTTTTAGCAATTCGTCTTCATTTGTAGAACTATTTGAATAGCCATTTTTAATTAATCCCATTCCAAATACTTCTCTATTATCATCAAGTAAAGTAACATGACCTTTGTATTTTGGATTCCATAGATCATCCCAGCTATCTATATTTTCTTTTACATATTTTGGATTATAGGCAATCCCTGTTAATCCTCCAGTATAAACAACTGAGTAATCACCCTTTGGATCAAACTCTTGATTTGTATATTGTGGTGAAATATTATTTAAATTTGGCATCTTACTTTTATCTAATTTAGCCAACATATTTTGATGAATCATTAGTTTAACCATATAATCTGAAGGCTGGATTACATCATAATTTGAACCACCAGCTTTTAGTTTTGCATACAACTCTTCATTACTTGCAAAAACTTGATAATTAATTTTTACATCATATTTCTTTTCAAATGATTCTAAAACTTTCTCGTCAAAATTATCTGCCCAGCTATAAATATTTAATTCTTTTTTTCCAACTGAACACGCAGATAAAAGTAAACTTACTAAGCCTAAAGAAACCATTATTGCAGCAGTTTTTCTAAATATACTCATAATGCCTACTGACTACCTCCTTAATTTTGGCACATAAATCCAGTATGCCTTGGTTGATTTCTAATCCAGAAACCTCGTTTTTTAGTGGAACTAGACCTAAAAAGGTCACTAGAAACACTTATACTTTAAACGATATAGGATTTTTTCTCTGATTCTTCTTGATTGTTAATACCTTTTGTACGATAAACCTCTGAAATTACCATTAAGAATATAATTGTAACAATTAAAATCGTCGAAATTGCATTTATTTCAGGCGTTACACCTTTTTTAACCATTCCATAAATATAAATTGGCAATGTAGTTGAACTCGGTCCTGAAACAAAAAAGCTTATGACAAAATCATCAATACTTAATGTAAAACATAAAAGTGCTGAAGCGATAATTCCAGGCATTAGCGCTGGTAAAGTTACAAATCTAAATGTCTGCCATGGTGTAGCACCTAGGTCACTTGCAGCATCTTCTAAATCAGTTGACATTCCTGACAGTCTAGCCGCTAAAAGAATAATTACATATGAAATACAAAAAGTGACATGGGCAATAATAATTGTGATACTACCTAATTCAATATGGAAATTAGTAAATAGTATTAGTAATGAGAGTCCCATTAATATATCTGGAACGACAATTGGTAAGTAAACTAGCCCACTAATAAAATTTGAAAATTTATATTTATGCTTATGTAAGGCTAGTGCACAAATAGTACCAAGAATTGTTGAAAGGATTGTAGTTACAATTGCAATAAATAGACTATTCATAAAGGCATCAATGACTTGCGGGTTATGAAATAAATTTATGTACCAGTCAAACGTAAAACCAGACCACTGTGCATTAATCTTTGATTTATTAAATGAAAATAGGATTAAAATCAAGATTGGTAAATATAAGCAAATCAAGATAATTGTTGAAAATCCAATAAGTATAGGTTTTTTCATTTATTTTTCACCTCTACTTTTATCAGCACCAATATTTTTTGTTGCTAAATAGTAAAGTCCTATTAGACCGATTGAAGTAAGGACTAAGAATATTGAAAGTGCAGAACCAAATGGCCAGTTCCTTGCTGCTAAGAATTGATTTTGAATGACATTTCCGATCAAAGCAACTTTTGATCCACCCATTACATCAGAAACGACAAACATTCCAAATGAAGCAACAAAAACTAAAATACTGCCTGCAAAAATCCCCTTCATCGTCAATGGAAGAGTTACATATAGAAAGGTTTGAAATGGAGTAGCTCCTAAATCGTTAGCAGCATCCAATTTTCTGTTATCCAATTGTTCAATGGCAACAAAGATCGGTAACACCATAAATGGTAATAATGTATAGACCATTCCCATTATGACTGATGGCGTATTATAAAGCAGTTGTAAAGGTTCTTTTATAATCCCAAGTTGGATTAATAATGTGTTAATAATCCCTTTTGAGCGAAGGATAACAATTAAAGCATAAGATCTAACTAAGAAATTTATCCAAAAAGGAATTGTGATTAATAATAGTAAAATCCTCTGCCATTTTTCATTTACAACTGTAGCTGTATATGCATAAGGATATCCAATCAATAGAGTAATTATTGTAGTTACTAAAGCAATCCAAAAAGTTGTCCATAAAACTTTTAAATAAAGTGGGTCAAAAACTTTTACAATATTTTCTAGTGTAAATGTTTTTTCTATTTCTCCATACATTCCATTTTTCATAAATGCGAAACCAAAAATTAATAATAAAGGTACTAGAAAAAAAACTAATAACCAGATAATCGTAGGTGCAATTATGTACTTTTCATTTCTCAATACATAATCACCTCATCTTCTGACTTCCAACTAATTTCAACTTTATCATTTCTATTAAAACTTGTTTGGTCTGGCATTTGGTAGACAATGATTGTTTGTTCGTGTTTATGTAAATCAATAAAGATTTTATTTAAAGTACCAACAAATTCTACATCTCTTATTACGCCTGAATAAGTATTTTTTTCATTTGTAGCATGAGAAACTTTAATATTTTCTGGTCTAACAGCAATTTCTTTTACACCTTTATCAAAGAAATTATTTTCACCAATAAATGTAGCAACAAACTTGCTTGCTGGATCTTGATAAATTTCTTTCGGTGTCCCGATTTGTTCGATTTTCCCATTATTCATAACGACAATTCGATCACTCATACTCATCGCTTCTTCTTGATCATGGGTTACATAGATAAAAGTAATACCTAATTCGCGTTGAAGATTTTTTAGTTCTCTTTGTAAATCTTTACGAAGCTTAAAATCAAGTGCTCCTAATGGTTCATCTAATAATAAGACTTTTGGATTGTTCACTATTGCACGAGCAATTGCAACCCTTTGCTGTTGTCCACCAGATAACTGACTAGGTTTACGATTTCTAAATTCAGTTAATTGAGTTAATCTCATCGCTTCGTTAGCACGGACTTTTTGCTCTTCTAATGAAATACCTTTCATTTTTAATCCAAATTGAATATTTCTTTCAACATTCATATGAGGAAACAATGCATAGTGTTGGAATACTAAGTTCATATCCCTTTTATATGGAGGTAAACTATTAATTGCTTCTCCATTTAGTTTAATCACACCTGATGAAGGTTCTTCAAAACCAGCAATCATTCTTAAAAGTGTCGTTTTCCCACAACCACTTGGTCCTAAAATTGTTAAGAATTCTCCAGAAAAAATTTCTAATGAAAGTGGAGAAATCACATTATTTTCACTAAATTTTTTCTCGACTTGTTCAATTTCAATGATATTTTTCATTTTCCCGTCCCATCTATATTAATATTTTATTATTATGTAAAAATGAATAAATTATTTTTAACATATAAAAAGCCCCTTTTGTCAAGGAGCTAAGAAACTAAGTTACAATTAACCTTTATTTTAACAATTTACGAATAAACCGTAAAGCGTTTTTTGTTGTATGATATCTAATTTTCAAGTCAATTTTAGTTGTTTGTAAAAGGACACTTTTCTCATGTGTAAATGCAGCAAAACTGTACTCCCCATGATAATTTCCTGAACCACTTTCTCCTACCCCACCAAAAGGTAAATTCGGATTCGCCATATGATAAAGAGTATCGTTTACACATCCACCACCAAATGGGACTCTCTCAATTACTTTATTAGCTATCTGTTTACTTTCTGTAAATACATATAGTGCTAATGGCTTAGGGTGTTGATTAATTTCATATATTACTTCATCTATATTTTCATAGGTAAGGATTGGTAAAATGGGACCGAATATTTCTTCAGACATAATTGGTGAATCCCAAGATAAATCAGAAATTAAAGTCGGTTCGATTTTATGAGATAATTGATCAAATTCCCCTCCATGTAGGATTTCACCATTATTCAAAAATCCAACCAAACGATTAAAATGGCGATCACTGATGATCTTTGTATAATCATTATTTAACAAAGGTTTATTACTATAAAACTGAACAATTTCATTCTTTAAAGCCTCAATAAAGTCCATTTTTACTGATTTGTGGACATAAATATAATCTGGTGCAATACAAGTCTGTCCTGCATTCGTAAATTTCCCCCAAACGATTCTTTTCGCAGCTAGTTGGATATTCGAATCGTTATGTACAATTGTTGGGCTTTTCCCACCTAATTCAAGTATTAATGGCGTTAAAAGTTTACTTGCTGCTTCCATCACAATTTTTCCAACTTGAACACTGCCAGTAAAAAAGATGAAATCAAATTTTTGTTGTAATAAGATCGTGCTTTCTTCAATTCCACCATCAACTACTGCGATATATTCTTTATCAAAATTCTCATTAATTATTTTATTAATAATGATTGATGTATTTGGCGTTAATTCCGATGGTTTAATAATAGCAGTATTTCCCCCAATGATTGCACCAATTAATGGAGCCATCGTTAATTGAAATGGATAATTCCAAGGGGAGATAATTAATGTTACTCCATACGGTTCTCTGTAAATATATCCTTTTGTACCAATATGCGTAATCGGAGTTTTAACTTTTTTAGGCTTCATCCATTTTTTAATCTGTTTAATTGCTTCCGATATTTCTTTTAAAGTAAATCCTATTTCAGTCATATAGGCTTCAAAATCTGACTTATTTAAATCCTTTTTTAAGGCTATTTTTATTTCATCTTCGTTCTCTACGATTGATTTATATAATTTTTTTAATTGTTCAATTCGGAAATTTGAAGTTTTAGTTGAACCAGTCTGAAAAAATGCTTTTTGCTTAGTTACTAATTGTGTAATTTCAGATGCTTTATATGTACTTTCCAAAATCATCACATCCTTTTTTAGTCCAATAGTTTAAACGTATAATCTAATGCTAAATTAAAATCTCACATAAAGTCAATATTTCTGTGAATACTATTATTAATATTAACTTAGTGTAGAAATCGAAATATTAACTTTGTTAAGGGAATGTAAAGATATTGTAAATTTGTAAATTAATTAAACGTTTTTAATTGATTAATTTCAAAAACCAATTATTATTATTAACGTGGCCTTTACTTTTTTCGACATTTTTACATAGTTTCTGACATTTTAAAATTAACTGATAAATGTGAAGGTGATAATAAATTATATGTTTTAGTTGGAGGAATCATAATGTTTTTTGGACAAAAAAAGGATGTATTCTTTGAAAAGCTTTTAAGTATAGCTGAAAACTTGCACGTTTCATCAAAGTATTACGTTGATTTTAAAATAAAAAATGCAAGCGACTTAAAAAAGTTTCAAGAAGAAATGAAAGAATATGAAACAAAAGGTGATAAGTTTATTCACTCTTTAATCGTTGAATTAAACAAAACCTTTATTACTCCAATTGAGCGAGAAGATATTTTACAACTTGCAATGAAAATGGATGATGTATTAGATGGATTTGAACATTGTTCAGCTCGATTTGAAATGTATTCAATCACATCTGCTGATGAATATATGGTTAAATTCGTTGATATTCTTCAAAAAGCTGTTGAAGAAATTTTACTTGCAGTTAAATTACTTTCAAATAAAAAATTATTAGAAATCCGCGTTCATGCAATAAAAATTAAAGATTACGAATCTCAATGTGATGAATTATTACGTACTTCAATTAAGCAACTATTTATGAATGAAAAAGATCCTATCAAAATTATTCAGTATAAAGAAATCTACGAAGGTTTAGAATCTGTAGCTGATAGTGCACAGGATGTAGCAAACACTCTTGAGCAAATTATCATGCGAAATGCGTAAGGAGTCATAAAATGGAGCATTTATTTTTACTTACGATATTAATCGTGATTTTTGCATTTTTGTTTGATTTTATTAATGGATTTCATGATACTGCTAATGCAATTGCAACGTCCGTTTCAACAAAGGCATTGAAACCACGTACAGCTATTTTAATAGCAGCTCTAATGAATTTCATTGGTGCAATCACATTTACAGGAGTTGCCAAAACGATTACGACTGGTATCGTTGATCCGATTACAATTGAAGGCTCAAACGGACTAGTTGTCGTAATCGCTGCTTTATTAGGCGGTATCTTTTGGAACTTATTAACTTGGTATTTCGGTATTCCAAGTAGTTCTTCTCATGCAATCATTGGTGCAATTGCTGGTGCTGCTGTCTCAGCAAAAGGATTTGGCGTTTTAGAGGCGGACGGTTTTATTAAAATTATCGAAGCTTTATTAATTTCACCTGTAATTGCAATTACGCTTGGTTTTATTGTTATGACGATTTTAGCAACTATTTTTAGACGTTCTAACCTATCTAAAACGAATAAAGGCTTTAGATTAGTTCAAATTTTCACAGCTTCTTTACAGTCATTTACACACGGTACAAATGATGCACAAAAAGCAATGGGAATTATCATGATCGCTTTAATTGCCGCTAAAATTGAACCAGCAGGTGCGGACGTTCCATTATGGGTACGTATCGGTTGTGCTATGGCAATGGCTATTGGTACTTCAGTTGGTGGTTGGAAAATTATTAAAACTGTTGGTGGTAAAATCATGAAAATTCGCCCGATTAACGGTGCAGCAGCTGACTTATCTTCAGCAGCTATTATTTTCACCTTTACTGCTTTACATTTACCAGTAAGTACAACACACGTAATTTCATCTTCTATTATGGGGGTAGGTTCTGCACAACGTGTTAAAGATGTAAACTGGGGTACTGCAAAACGAATGGTAATCACTTGGATTATTACAATCCCAATTTCAGCAACAGTAGCAGCAATTTTCTATCAAATTCTAAAATTAATCTTACTTTAATAATAAAAAGGCGAAACGTAAAAAATACGATTCGCCTTTTTTATTTACATATATTCTCTTTTCCTTTTTGGTTTTGTAATAAAAAATATTAACACCAAAAGTAAAATTACCGATCCTGCAATAATAAATGTATTCATAGAAAGGATTGTCGGACGGTCATACGATTTAGCAGCTAATAACTCAGAACTAAAAAGTTTTTCATTATTGGCCCATACTTCAACTGTCCCAAGTTTTTGATTATTAGAAATCCCATTTTCCTTGTATGATTTATCTAATGAATTTATGGGTTTTAATTTAATATTGTAATTTGTATTCGCGCCTAATGCCGTCAAAAAAGATAAATCGTTCGGTATTTTTGTATGAATTAAATCATCTCTTATTTTTAATTCCTTCTGCCAATCACTTTGTTTTATAAGAGTCTTTTTATGGATTCTTGAAAATGCATAGGAATCTAATAACTTAATATCTTGTAGATATTGCGGTTTTGATGAACGTAATAAAATATTAATAATCATTTGGCCGTCTTTTTTATCTATTTCAATTAATGTATTCCTAGCAGAATCAGTGTATCCAGTTTTCCCTGCAAAGAAGTAAGGATTTTTAAACATTTTTCCACGATTAAAAATATATACATTCTTTTGCTTAGATGTATTAATACGAGCATCTTTTGTACCCATTGCTTTAATGATTAATGGGTATTTTAAAGCTTCCTTTGTTATTAAAGCTAAATCATAGGCAGTTGTATAATGATTTACATTGTGAAGACCATTTGGATTCATGAAATTTGTGTGATTTGCGCCAATCTTTTTAGCCTTTTCATTCATCATTTTTACAAAGTTGTCCATATTTCCGCCAACTCTTTCGCCAATAGCATATGCTAAATCATTGGCACTTAAAATCATCATTGTTTTTAATGCTGTATTTCGATCTAAAACTTCTCCTTCAGAAAAAAGGATTTGAGAATTACTTTTTTCTTCTTGGATACTTCTTTTAGTCATTTGAATTTTATCATTCTCTTTTAAATGATCCATCATAACCATTGCGGTCATTATTTTAGTTGTGCTAGCTGGGAAATCAACTTTATCTGCGTTCTTACTATAAATTACTTCCCCACTATCAGCCAATATTGAAATTGCTTTATCACTAAATAGCTTTATTTCTTCTGCGTGTACAGTTTTTTGAATAAAGAAGCTACTAATTAAGCTAATACATAGACATAATTTTATAATATGATTAAAAGTAGATTTCATGAACACTAAATCTCCTTTGAACTTTTTTCATTTAGTTATTTCGTACAGTTTACATAACTCAAATTTAAATAAGCTACTCTATAAAAGAGGAGTGGTTTAAAAAAACAATAATGCACCTATTATAACCTTTTCATACTAATGTCTCAACTAGCTTTAATTTAGCAATAGTTTTCAATTAAAATAAAATATATCGGTTATTTCCCGGAAAATCGACACATTTATTACTTTAATTTATCAATATATTTTAATCCCTCTCTTTTGCTTAAAGGTGATAAATTAGTTTGTTTGATAAATAATTTAACCTCTTTAGGCTTGATATAGGAATATTCTCTCAACGCCCAACCTATTGCTTTTTGAATGAAAAATTCTTTGCTTTCTTTGAGTAGTCGGCAATAATGAAATAGACGCTCTTGATCAGTTTTCTCTTTAAACTTCATTTGAAATAATAAAGTTACTCTATTCAGCCACATATTATCCGAAGTTATCCACTTACTAGCGTACTCATCAATCAATTCTGGATAAATTAAAAAATGATAACTAATTAATCGTCCAGCAATTGTATCAACTGTATCCCACCAAGACTTTTCGACTACTAGTTGTTCATATAATTTTATCCGTTCAACCTCTGCTTTTTTATACTGGCGGTCCAAATATGTCAATGCAATGTATTGAAATTCTCTTTCCTCTAAGCTCCAAATATCGATAATTGATTCTAAATTTGGTGGTTCGCCATTACTCATTCGAAACTTTCTCAACAGTGCATTCCGTTCTGGTGCTTTAATTCCTAAAAATGTAAATCTATTTTTCATATATGCTTCCATTGCGGGCCGATTTATATCATTTTTATGCTCTTTAAAAAATCTCATTAGTTCTGTTGAATAGTTGTCCATCCTACACTCCCTATCGATTACAATCGTGATCATCTTTATTAAAAAATTCGCTTAGCATAGCAACTTATTATTTCTTCTATTATAAATGAGCATCAAGATTAATGAAAAGTGTATGGAGCAAAATTGTGTAAATTTTCCGAAGATTAGTTTATGATAGATACGTCAATAAGAAAGGAGGATATTATGCAACCAGCAGTTAATACAAAGGTTATTAATCAGTCAACAATGTATCAAATTTTATTTGCAATCAGTTTAGGGCATTTATTAAATGATTCTATGCAAGCAGTTGTACCAGCCATATTTCCAATTCTAGAAAAGACCATGAATTTAACTTATACAGAAATTGGATTCATAGCCTTTGCGCTAAATATGACTTCCTCTGTAATGCAACCCGTTTTCGGGATCTTTTCCGATCGGAAGCCGTCACCATTTCTCCTACCTATTGGAATGGCATCCAGTTTATTAGGAATGCTTTGCTTAGCATTTGCTCCTAATTTATTTATTGTATTATTATCTGTTCTATTAATTGGGATAGGTTCTGCCATCTTCCATCCAGAGGGCTCAAAAGTTGCCTTCTTGGCGTCTGGTTCAAAAAGAGGACTCTCTCAAGCTATCTACCAGGTAGGCGGAAATACAGGGAACTCACTGGCTCCAATCTTTACAGCACTAATTTTCGTACCTCTAGGACAAAAAGGTGCTGCATGGTTTACACTCCTAGCTGCCATTGGAATTTGTGTATTAATATACGTATCCACTTGGTATCGAAATAAACTAAAAGAAAACCCGTTTAAATTAAAAGGTAAAGATCAGTCTTCAGGTGAAAGTATCAAAATTACATCAGCTGTCAAATTTGCTATTATACTGCTTGTATTTATTACATTTGCACGTTCTTGGTACTCAGCGGGCATAGGAAATTATTATCAGTTTTATTTAATTAAAAGTTATGGTTTATCGATTAAAAGCACACAATTATATTTATTTATATTTATGATTGCAGGCGTAATAGGTACTTTCATAGGTGGAACGCTAGCTGATCGCTTCGGAAAACGGAATATGATTTTGTTTTCATTAGTTGGTACATTTCCATTAGCCTTATTATTACCTCATATCTCTTTACTGGCAGTTATTCCAATCTTATTTTTAATAGGAATTATTAGTTCAAGTTCTTTTAGTGTAATTGTTGTTTACGCTCAAGAATTAGTTCCTGGAAAAGTTGGTTTAGTAAGTGGATTAATAGTTGGTTTAGCATTTGGAATGGGTGCTTTAGGAGCAGTATTATTAGGTGTAATTGCCGATGCTACTAGCTTAAAATTCGTAATGAATTTATGTAGCTTCTTACCACTACTAGGTTTAGTAGCTTTTATGCTACCAAATGATCGAAAAAAATCAGCTTAAGTGAGAAAGTATTTTCCTATAAGCTCTTTTAAATCTTAATTTACAACCTAAAAAGGCTGTCTATATGACAGCCTTTTGTATGTAGACTGTACATTAGTTTTTCAGAATGATTGCAAGCAACAATTTCATCCTTTACCTAGAAAAATCCTCCCTGATTGGTCAGGAAGGATTTTTCTTTAAATTATATTATTAAGTTTAGTTTTTTCATAATCTATGTTTTTTCATGCAAGGTCGAAGCGATCTGCATTCATTACCTTAACCCATGCAGCGATAAAGTCACGCACAAACTTCTCTTTGTTATCGTCTTGAGCATACACTTCTACTATCGCGCGTAGCACTGAATTTGAACCGAACACTAAATCAACACTAGTTGCAGTACGTACTTTCTCACCTGACTTGCGATCACGTCCTTCAAATACGTCTCCGTCAACAGGTGTCCACGCAATTCCCATGTCTAGCAAGTTTACGAAGAAGTCATTAGTAAGTGTGCCAACTCGATTAGTAAACACTCCGTGTTGTGTGCCATTATAGTTTGTACCTAATACGCGCAAGCCGCCAATAAGTGCAGTCATTTCTGGTGCGGTAAGGCCTAATAGTTGTGCCTTATCTACTAATAGCTCTGCTGAATTTACACTATATTGTTTCTTTTGATAGTTTCTGAAACCATCAGCGATCGGCTCTAGCACTGCAAAACTTTCTAAATCTGTTTGCTTTTGTATTGCATCTCCACGTCCTGGAGTAAAAGGAACTTTTACATCAAAACCTGCATCTTGTGCAGCTTTCTCTACTGCGACACTACCACCAAGTACAATCAAATCAGCCATGCTGACTTTCTTATGTAGATGGTTTTGAATACTCTCTAGTGCATTCAGTACTTTTGCAAGTTGGTCAGGCTGGTTTACTTCCCAATCCTTCTGTGGAGCTAGACGGATTCGAGCTCCATTAGCACCACCACGCATATCTGAGCCACGGAAAGTACTTGCTGAAGCCCAAGCAGTATTTACCAATTCACTAATTGTAAGTCCTGTGTCAAGGATCATTAATTTGATCTTTTCAACCTCTGCATCAGTTATTTCATTTTCACAAGCCGGTATAGGATCTTGCCATATTAAAACTTCTTCTGGGACCTCCGGACCTAGATATCTTGAACGTGGCCCCATATCTCTGTGCGTTAGTTTAAACCATGCACGAGCAAATGCATCGGCAAAATCTTCTGGATTTTCATGGAAACGACGAGCTATCTTTTCATATTCTGGATCAAAACGCAATGACATATCAGCAGTAGTCATCATTGTAGGAACACGAACGGTTGGATTTTCTGCATCTGGAGCAAGATCCTGCTCCTCAGGGTTTACAGCAAGCCACTGAAATGCACCTGCTGGACTCTTAGTAAGCCACCATTGATATTTAAACAATAAGTCAAAGTAACCATTATCCCATTTTGTTGGGTTTGCAGTCCAGGCACCTTCAATACCACTAGTAATAGTATCACGACCTTTACCAGAGCCATGAGTACTTAGCCAGCCTAAGCCTTGAGAATGAATCGGAGCTGCTTCTGGTTCCGGACCAACATGAGCAGCATCTCCTGCGCCGTGGGCTTTACCAAAAGTATGTCCTCCAGCGATTAGTGCAACTGTTTCTTCATCATTCATTCCCATACGAGCAAAGGTTTCGCGTATGTCACGACCACTTGCAATAGGATCTGGATTACCGTTTGGTCCTTCGGGGTTAACATAGATAAGACCCATTTGAACAGCAGCCAGTGGATTCTCAAGGTCACGATCACCCGTGTAACGCTTATCCCCTAGCCATTCCGTTTCATTACCCCAGTAGACGTCTTCTTCTGGATGCCAAACGTCTTCTCGACCGCCTCCAAAACCAAATGTTTTACCGCCCATTGATTCAATAGCAACATTACCTGTTAGTATAAATAAATCAGCCCAAGAAATCTTGTTACCATACTTTTGCTTAATCGGCCAAAGCAGGCGACGGGCTTTATCTAGATTTCCATTATCAGGCCAACTATTTAGTGGAGCAAAACGCTGTGTACCAGTTCCTCCTCCACCACGGCCATCACCTGTACGATATGTACCTGCTGAGTGCCAAGCCATACGTATAAAGAATGGACCATAATGTCCATAATCAGCAGGCCACCAATCTTGACTGTTTGTCATAAGAGTGTGAAGATCCTGCTTAAGTGCTTGATAGTCTAACTTGTTAAATGCTTCTGCATAATTAAATTCTTCATCCATAGGGTTAGATTTTCTGTCATTCTGGTGTAGAATGTTCAAATTTAACTGGTTTGGCCACCAGTCTTTATTTACTGTACCACCAGTTTTAGGAGTAGTAGTGCTACCGTGATTAAACGGGCACTTTGCAATGTTAGAATTGTCATTCGTTTCCATACTTGTATTCCTCCTTATTAGTAAATAAATACCCAAATAATTATGTATCTTGTATTACTTTTTAAACAAGATATGATTAATTATTATGCAATCATTATATTAAACTATTACATATAATAATAGAAATAACTATCACAAATAAGATATAATTCTTAACATTGTGAACAATTGATGACATTAACTTTTAAGGGGAATACTTTGTCCAACTTTAATTCAATTAGAGACATCAAACCATTGTTAATACAGTCTCATTTCAAACCTTATCCCACGTGTTTTTATGTAATCGTTCATAAGTATAACCTCGAATATTAATTACTTACTTCTACATTTAATACAAATCGACCTGCTATTTAATTGATTTACTCCTTTTTTATTTTACTTAATTAAACGATCTTGCATTAAGTTGTGTAAGAAAATCAAAATACTACCTTTAAAAAAGTGAAAAAGCTCTTCGAATTTAGAAGAGCGTTTCAGAGTTGATGTTAAATTTTAATTGACTTACAAACTGTTTAATATTCTGTTAGATTTCACTAAGTAAAGGATATTAAATTAGGTTTTTATCGTAAACTTTTTTTGATGAATTAGTTGATTGGAATGGAGGGATGCTCGACTCCTATGGGATATGCGGGAAGGCTGAGACCCCGCAGGCTTGCCGAGGAGGCTCAGCTCTCGCCCCATGGAAAGCGAGCATCCTGTAATGGAAATCAACATCACTCTACTCCTTTACGAAAATTTGATAATTAATTGACAAGATTGTTTTTCAACATATTAAAAAGCTCTTCGAATATCGAAGAGCTTTTTTATATTACATACCCCAAACTAATGTCCAAAGAGTACCGAAGACAATTGCTACAGCAATAAATACTGCGTAGCCTAAATTGATATATAATACACGTTTGTTTTCATTTTCATTCATATGCATGAAAACAATTAACTGAAGACCGCCTTGTAATAATGCAGTTACAATTAAAATAATAAATGATACATTAAATGGTAAATTTAAATAGTAAACACTTAAAGCTATGATTGTTAGAACAAGTGATTGGATGAAGCCAACCACTTGATGCTTAGGGAATAATGCGCTCATCCAATCAGTCCTTTCACGTAAACAAAACTGAAGATAAAGATCCATACTACGTCTAAGAAGTGCCAGTATAATGAATAAATAAATGTTTTGTTTGCTGTAGTTTCTGTAATTCCCTCACGAGAAACTTGAATTAAGATTGCAATACCCCATAACATACCGAATGATACGTGGGCACCGTGAGTACCTAATAATACGAATAATGCTGATAGTGCTCCACTACTTTGGATTGTTGCACCTTCATGAACATAAGTAAAGAACTCTGTAATCTCTACTCCAAGGAAGACTGCACCTAAAGCTAGTGTTAAAACAAGGAAGCTTATAAAAGCTTTTTTGTGATTTAATTTTATTGCGTTCACGACTAAACCAATCGTAAAACTACTTGTTAATAGGGCAAATGTTTCTATCATTACACCTTTCATCTCAAATAATTCTTTTTGAGTAGGTGCTGAACCAGTGTTATTCGCTAAAGTGAAGTAAACTGCGAACAATGTTCCGAATAAAGCAATCTCCGCTCCTAAAAATATCCAGAAGCCTAGAATCTTATTAGAACTTTCTTCACCTAGACTATACAGAGGCCTGCTGCTCATAATGATCACCTCGTAATTTTTTCTCTGTTTCAATAATTTCTTCTTTATGAATATGGTAGCCATGATCGCGTTGGAAAGAACGTGCAATTAAGCATAGTGCGACAGGAACTGCAAATACAATCATTGGTACCCACCATTCAAATATTAAGAAGAAACCAAATGCCATAAATGCTGCACCTAAAATGAAAGGTATACCACTATTACTTGGCATATGAATATCTGTAATCTCGCCTTCAAGTAAAGATTTACCTTCTTTTTTAGCTTTCCAGAATGGATCTAAAGAATCAACTTTTGGAATAACTGCGAAATTATAAGGAGCAATTGGACTACTTGTTGCCCACTCTAATGTTCTTGCATTCCATGGATCACCAGTTGTTTCTCTTGGTGCGTAACGTACACTGTAATAAATATTGTAAACAAGTAAACAGAATCCGACTGCTAACCCAACAGCTCCAATTGTAGCAATCAAGTTTAAAGGTCCGAAACCTGACTCTGCACTATAAGTATAAGTACGGCGAGTCATACCTTTTAATCCTAATAAGAATAATGGGAAGAATGTTACGTTAAAGCTAACGATAATTGTCCAGAACGTAATCTTACCAATTTTTTCATCTAATTTGAAACCAAATACTTTAGGGAACCAATAGTAGAATCCTGCGATTACCGCAAAAACAGTACCTGGAATTAATACATAATGGAAGTGAGCAACTAAGAACATCGTATTATGATATTGGTAGTCAGCACTTGCCATAGCTAGCATTACTCCTGTAACCCCACCGATTGTAAAGATCGGAATAAATGCTAGTGAGTACAACATTGGAACGGTAAATTCGATCTTACCTTTTCTTAATGTAAACAACCAGTTAAATATTTTAACACCGGTTGGTATACTAATTGCCATTGTTGTAATACTAAAGAAGCCATTTACAACAGAGCCTTGACCCATTGTATAGAAATGGTGAACCCATACAAGGAAACTTAGAGCAGAAATGGCGATCATACTGACAACCATGCTCTTATATCCGTATAAATTCTTTCTTGAGAATGTAGCTATAATTTCACTATATATACCGAATGCTGGAAGAATAACGATGTAAACTTCAGGATGTCCCCAAATCCAGAATAAGTTCGCCCAAAGCATATCATTACCATGTGCCATCGTAAAGAATTGAGTACCAAACTCACGATCAAACATCATTAATGCTAAAGCTACAGTTAATACTGGGAATGCGAATACGATAATAACGTTTGTAATTAAGATACTCCATGTAAACATTGGTAATTTCATTAATTTCAAACCTGGTGCACGCATTTTTAAAATTGTAACGATAAAGTTAATACCAGTCATCAATGTACCTAGACCAGCAATTTGAAGCGAAATTGCGTAATAGTTATTCCCAACTCCTGGGCTGAATTGCTTACTAGCTAGAGGGAAGTAAGCTGTCCAACCAGCATCTGGTGATCCACCGATAACAAAGCTTAAATTTAAAAGCATTGCACCTGCAAAGAATAACCAGAAACTTACTGCATTTAAGTAAGGGAATGCTACGTCACGAGCTCCGATTTGTAAAGGAATAACGATGTTCATTAATCCAATAATGAAAGGCATCGCCATGAACAGAATCATAATTAAGCCGTGTGTTGTAAAAATTTCATTATAATGCTGTGCATCTAATATTTTTAAATCTGGTCCTGCTAACTGTGCACGCATTAATAATGCATCTACTCCACCACGGAATAGCATTAATAATGCACACAGAATATACATTACACCGATACGTTTATGGTCAACAGTTGTTAACCATTCTTTCCATAAATAACCCCATTTTTTAAATTTGGTTAAACCAATTACAATAGCAAGAGTTACAACAACGATACTCACCATTGCGCCATAGATCATTGGTTCACCTGTTACAAAAAAGTGATCCCATTTAAAACCCATTATTTCATCCCCTCCATATTATCCATGTCATGGTGATCAGATGAATCCTTCATAGAACCATGTTGATGTCCTGCATTTTTACCTTCTGGAGCTGGTCTAAATCCTAAATGAGTTGAACTATATGTCTTTCTACCTAAATGTTCAATTTTTAGTAATTTATTAAACTCTGTTTCTGTTAAAGCAGGAGCTGTTCCTTTAACGTCTTTCACCCAGCCGTTAAAATCCTTATTATTCATTGCTAGTACTTCAAATTCCATTCCAGCAAAGCCTTTACCATTGAAGTTACTGTTCTTACCAATGTAAGAACCTTCATTTGAAGCAACAAAATTTAATTTAGTTACCATGTCACTCATCGCGTATTTTTGTCCACCTAATTGTGGAATCCAAAAACTTGTAATCGGACCGAATGAATAAAGTCTGAATTCTACATTTCTATTCGTTGGAATATTTACATAGTTAACAGTTTCAATTCCTTGTTCAGGATAAGAGAAATGCCATTTCCAGTTTGAAGAACTTGCGTAAATAACAAGCGGTTTATCATTTTCATGACCTTTTGGTACAGTTTCAACTGCATTAGTTGTTTTAACAGTTACTACAGATAAAACTGCAACAATAATTATTGGGATGACAGTCCAAATAATTTCTAGCGTTTTACTTCCCTCTTCGTGAGGAGGTTCGTAATCTTTTGGAAGTTTACTAGCACGATATTTATATAGAATAACAATATAAAGAATGTAAACTACTAGTAAAACTCCTAACATCATCAACATTGAGAAGATAATCGTATCCGCTTGCGTTTTAGCAACTGGACCCTTTGGATTAAGAACTGCAATCTTATCACAAGCACCCATTACTAATGCAACCAGCATGATCATCATGCCCATTAGAAATTTTTTCATTTCGCTCTTCCTTCCTATAACGTAAGTAAAAAGTTCAAAATAGTTTTTTTGAATTATTTCTTAGATAAGTATTTTTATAAATTGTCACTAAAATGACAAACAATGTCCACAGTTATAGTAAGATACTTTAATTAAAAAAACAAACAATTAATTTCCTTTTTGGAAGGAAAAAAACAGTGTTCACATTTTAGACATATTTGAAAATATGATTTTTTCTTAAAAACCTATATATACCAACGGCTGTACTCGTTTGCTCACTTATTCACAACGTTCACATTTTAGACAAATATTAGATTTTGATTAACTTTTCGTTCACATTTTTGAAACATACATATTAGTAAATTAGTATAATATTTTTTTTAGAATTTCACAAAATAATCTGTATTTTCACACAAAAAAAATAACGCAGAATGATCTGCGTCAAAATACAGGGTTATTAATTTGGTGAAGAGAAAAACTACTGTCCTAGCACGTTCTTCTCTTCTTTAGGGTTTTGGGGGGTTCTAGGGTTGCATTCCACATTTTACTTTTTAATGTGCATACAAACGAAGAACTAAGAAAAACAATGGTTTATTTCTTAAACTTCTTTTATTAATTTTAGATTACCATAGTTGAAAATGATTATCAATACCAATTATTGGTTTTTTTATTAGAAACAGAAATATTCTATATACCAAATGATTAATATAATATGTTCATAAAGCACTTTGCAATCAAAGTTGGATTTTTCAATACTAAGTTTTTTCCTGCTTGCAAATTTTGAATTGTCACTTCTTTCCTTTGAACCCTCTACTGATTTCTTTTTTTGTACAATCTATATAGGAAGTTTTAATATTGTTTAACTCCTTATTTTTAAAGATAAGCGAATTCTATGTAAACATAGAAAACCTACTTGGAAAAATTAAACTCATTTAATTTTCAACGTAATTTAAGTTATAATTGTAGAAAAAAGGTGGGACATTTATGCCTCAATTATTAATCAAAGGGATTTCGACTGATGATATTTGCAAAATTAGCAAGCCATTGATCGATGAACTCGCAGTGGTTTGTGAATGTGGAACTGATAATTTTACGGTTGATTGTATTCATTCAACTTCAATTTTTAATGGCGAAATTGTAGAAAGTTTTCCATTTATTGAAGTGAAGTGGTTTGAACGTGGAGTTGAAACTAGAGATCGTTTCGCAGCTACAATTGAGAAACATATTAACACATTAAATATTCCTGAATTTGAAATTGCTTTTATTACATATCAAGAGGATTGTTATTATATAAATGGGAAGAGATTTTCATAATGAT
Source organism: Bacillus sp. FJAT-25509 (assembly GCF_001420605.1). GTDB lineage: Bacteria > Bacillota > Bacilli > Bacillales > Bacillaceae_G > Gottfriedia. The sequence goes on along the minus strand of NZ_LJIZ01000026.1, from coordinate 307,975 downwards.
ATTTCGAAATAATTTAGGTCAGCAAATCGGCTGACCTTTTTTTTCGGTAAAAATCGATATTTCCGGGGCATGTGTACCTATAGGACGATGTCATTTCGGGACATTTCAACTATGTGGACAAATATACAAACTTAAAAAAATGGTCAACTAACTAAGTACATGATTAGTAAAATTGAATATTAGTATATTAATCGGACAAGTAGGACACAAAAAAATACTACCGATTAGGGAAAGGTGAATAAAAATGAATTTTGAAATTGCAATGACAGCATTTGTTTTCATTATGACAATGGCTGTCATATTCTGGAGACCAAAAGGAATTCATGAAGCATGGCCTGCTTCAATTGGAGCAATAATCATTCTAGTAACTGGAATTGTTAGTCGCCACGATTTATATGACATAATAACGAAAATCGGTGGAGCTTCAATTACAATTATTGCAACAATTGTTATGGCTGTTATTTTAGAAAGCTTCGGGTTCTTTCATTGGTCAGCAGCTCGACTAGTTACTTTGGCAAAAGGATCTGGGTATCGGTTATATTGGTATATCCAACTATTATGCTTTTTGATGACCTTACTCTTTAACAATGATGGCAGTATTCTAATTACAACTCCAATCTTAATCCTTCTATTAAAAAATCTTCGTCTAAAACCACACCAACAAATTCCATATTTATTATCTGGAGCGCTTATTGCAACAGCATCTAGTGCGCCAATCGGAGTAAGTAATATTGTAAACTTAATCGCGTTAAAGATTGTGCATATGACACTTTATATGCATACAGCAATGATGTTCGTCCCTGCAACATTAGGTTTATTGTTTATGTCGGTGCTCATGTATGTTGTATTAAAAAATAAATTACCTAAGACTTTACCAATTTCAACAGACGATATTGAAGAATCGTTCTTTATAAAAAACTTCCATCCACTAAAAACAAAAATTTCAGTTGAAACGAAAAAGAAACGTACAAATTTTATGTTAAAAGTTCTAGCTTTCGTATTCTTAATGAGATGTTTGTTATTCGTTGCATCTTACTTTTCAATCCCAATTGAATTAGTTGCCGTACTTGGCTCCTTAGTCTTATTAATTTGGAGATGGTACCACTTAAGAACAACTCCTACAGATATCTTAAAAAAGACACCTTGGCAAATATTAATTTTTGCATTTTCAATGTACGTAATCATCTATGGGCTTCATAATGCTGGTTTAACGGAGTTTTTAGTAAAAGAATGTGAACCAATCGTTAATCAAGGATTATTCCAAGCGAGTTTTATTATGGGCGGTTTAGTAACTGTTTTATCCAATCTATTCAATAATCACCCTGCGCTTATGATTGGAACAATTACACTAACTGAAATGGGTCTTGACCCAATCACTTTAAAAACGATTTATCTTGCAAATATCATCGGAAGTGACATGGGTTCATTATTATTACCAATTGGTACTCTTGCTTCATTAATTTGGATGCACATATTAAAACAAAATAAAATTAAAGTAAAATGGAAAGATTATTTAGGCGTTACAATAATTGTTATCCCATTAACAACGGTTGTTACATTGTTTCTATTATACTACTGGGTACAATTAGTATTCGCACACTAATCAATACTTTTACCTCTAGGAGGAGATCTACGTGAGTGATGTATCTACATTACTTGGAGAACAAGTCTCGGTAAGATTATCTGGAGACGTCATATTCGAAGGAATTCTTACTGATTTAGGACAAGATATTTTAGTCCTTTTTAACGGCATAAAATATTATTATATCCCTTGGATGCATATCCATATGGTATATCAAAATAATGATTTAAAAGAAAAAATAAATAACCCTAATGAACCATCCATTACGCAGGAAATGGAGACAATTTCTTATCGTAAAATTTTACTAAATGCTAAAGGAATATTTTCAGAAATCTATGTAACTGGTAATATAACTTTTCATGGCTATATTATGAACGTATTAAATGATTATCTTGTATTTTACTCACCTGTATTTCATACAATGTATATTTCTTTATCACATTTAAAATGGATCACACCATATAACCATAGAGTGGTGCCATATAATTTAACAAATGAGACACTATCAGTTCATCCACCTACTACACCAATACACAGATCTTTAGAAATTCAGCTTAGAAAAGAAATTGGAAAGCTTGTTATTTTTGATGGTGGAACAGATCCAATGAAGATTGGGCTTTTAAATAAAGTAGATAATAATCAAATAGAACTTTCCGTAGCGAGTGGACAAAATGTTTACCTAAAACTGGGACATATTAAATCGGTCCACTTACCTTAGCTGGATATTACCTTTGATACAAAATGTATTTAAAGGTTTTTTTTTGATTAAAAAGCAGCGATTCACTCACTTTCAAAATCTTAATGCATCTTAAGTAAAAAAAGCCCCATGCAATGCTTGGGGCTCTTAATCTTCTAATCTTTATTTACGTAAATTGATCCATTCCTCGTTTTTAAATTAAGTTGATGTTCGCCATTTCCAACCATCGCCTTATTTGTATGATTTTCATCTTTATTTTTCATTTCCCATCCAATATTACCACTAAAGCTACCATCATATGTTTCAGCATTGATCGTTAGATTATTATCTTTTAGTAGGTCGATTTGAATTTCACCATCATCAGAAGAAATTTTACTATTACCATTTAATAATGCATCCTCAACATTAATTGCACCATTATTTGTTTTTGCATTAATTTTCCCTTTATAATCACTTAAGTTAATTTCTCCATCATAAGTCGTTATTTCGCTTGTTCCTTCTATATTTGCATGTTCAATCGAAATGCTACCATCTCTAGTAGTGGAATGTAAATAACCAGAAATATTTTTGATTGTGATTTCACCATCATTCGTTGCAATTTCACTATCACTTTTTAAATTTACATTCGTTAAGCTGACCGAACCATTTCTAGTTTTTGCAACTAAGTTTCCAGTTACATTTTCAATATTGATTTGACCATCATTTGAATTTATTACTGTTTTATTGTCTCTATTTGATAAATTTACAGAGCCATTTTTTACATTTATATTCGTTAAAATGCTTTTAGGTAAATCAATATTTAGCTGTGAACTGTCATTATCAAAGTGAAAAATCTGATTGTTTTCATTACGAATCTCAATAATCATTTTATTACCAAATGTTTTTACTGAGTAATAATCTGATATTTTTTCATCGTCTTTTTTATCCCGATCCGGAACTCTTATATTACCATTTACGGTTAATGTACTAGAATCCGTTCCATTTACACTAATATCACTATTATTAGCTTTAATAATAACTTCATTAATTGATGAAGTGATCGTTTTCGAATCATTTATTTCAATATTTTTAGACTTGAATGTATAACCAATTTCTTTGACAAACAATTGACCAATACTAAATAGGATTGAAACAGCCATCATTAGTATAAGTAAAAAAATACTAAATCCATGAAAACGAAGTGAATCTTCTTTTCTTACTATATGAAATAGTAATATTTCAATCCCTAATAAAATACAAGCAACTGGCCATGCACTAATTAGAATCTTTGAATAAGGGATTGAAATAAAATTCTGTAGAAACCAAAGTAAACCAATTGCGATTAATATAATTCCAGCTGTTATCGTGCCTACTTTCCAATTCCTCATGCTTCTTTTTTCGACTTTCCAGTTAATAATTTAATACCAAGTCCGACAAAAACAATACTGATTAATAAATTTTGTACTAAATTATAATCAATAAAGATATTATAATGTCTAGAAATATAATCAGAAGCGTTCTCTAATAAAGATAAGCAACCAAAACCGATTAATACCCAACCAATTAAAAACTTATTAAATTTAAATTGATGTTTTACGATTGGCTCATCTATCAATTCAATGTCCTCACGATATTTACTATGATATTGAAGTGCATCAAAGTAGCTATAAAATACGATGACCGGTATAAAAAAACCAAAGCTTGAAATTAAATGTGTTAAAAATACTGTACCGAAAAATAACAGCATAAACTGCAATCCTCGACTCATTAATCCTAAATAAAAATGGCCAAGACCAGGTAAGATCGATAATAAATAAACTAATTTTTTACGTTTTTTCAAAGTTTGTACCTCCATTATTTTTTATTTCCTTTCAAAATTTTTGGAATTGGAATTGATAGTTTAATTTTTTCACTTTTTTCAATTAACGAAGACGTCTGATCAATCGTTTGTACAACGTGACGATTTGAATTAGTAATCCGTTCAGTTAATTGAAATTGGAAAAATAAAAATGTTGCTGCAGCAGCCAATACTAAATGGATTAAGCGAACTTTTTTTGAATTTGTTTTAGATTTCTTTTCATTCACTTTTTCCGTAATCTGTATGGATTCAGTTTGTTTCATTATTTCGTTCACTAGCTCATCTGAAAACTGGAAATCAGATGGATTCATCCATTCCTGGTCTAATTCATTAAGAAGTTCAAGTTCCGCCTGGCATGAGATACATTCATTTAAATGCTGTTCAAGCAACAGAGATTCTTTATTTGAAAGCTTCTTTTGTTGATACGATAATAGTTGGTCAGAAGTTAAATGTTTCAAATGATCCCTCCTTTATGCTTGTCTTTAATTAAACGTTTGGCTCGATATAAACGTGATTCTACTGTTTTAACGGCTACATTTAATTTCAAAGCAATTTCCCCATAGGTAAGTTCTTCAAAATAATATAATTTCAGTACATCGCTATATGCCTGTGGCAATTCAATTAAATATGAATGAATAAGTTCTTTATCAATCGTTTTTATTAAAGCTTCTTCAGGTGATAATAAATTCTCTTCTGGTAAAGTAGAAAGTAATTCACTAGTTTCATTTTCCTGTTGTTTTACTTGTTTTCTTTTAAAATCAATTGCTTTATTCATTGTAATTCGATAAACCCATGTGGCAAAACTTGATTCTCCGTTAAAGTTTTCGAGAGAACGATACAATTGGAGAAAGACTTCTTGCGAAATATCTTCAGCATCCTTTTGGTTATTTGAAACTTTCAGCGCTACTGCAAATACCTTTGATTGGTATCTAACTATTAATTCCTTAAATAGTTGATGATTCCCCTTTATTATATTCCTTACTAATTGTTCATCCGACTCCATTGCATCACCTCTTTTCCGTTGCCAAAAAATTATAAAAATCATTAAATGTGTTTTTATAGATTTTGTTTATTTCCCTATTCTACGTGTCCGATTTTGCCTAGTTAGGCTACTTTCGTTTGATCCAACACTCCAAGGGCGTAAATTCGGATACAACGAATCCTACATATTAGTAATGACGTCTATGTGTCAGATTACTAATTTATATCGTGACAAGTTGATCGCTGCGTTTAAATCTCGATCTATTTCATAACCACATTCACATTTGTATAATCGGTCTGATAGTTTTAAATCTTTTTTCAATTTCCCACAACTTGAACACGTTTTAGAAGATGGGTACCATTTATTAGCTTCAACTAATGCAATATTATACTTTTCACATTTATATTGAATCTGGCGTTTGAATTCAAATAAACACTGTTTCGCAATTGCTTTTGAAAGGTGTTTATTCTTCATCATCCCTTTGATATTTAACGATTCTATTACGATACGACAAGGTTTGGTTTTCACGATCTCGCAAGTGGATTGGTGAAGATGATTAAGTCTGATAATTGACAATCTTCTGTAGATGTGCTGTATCTTCTTTTCGATTTTTATAATGTTGCTTGTTTTGACGAAACGGTTTCCCTCCTTATTCATTTCATATTTGCGAGAAACTTGACCCTGCAACCTACGTAGGCGTTTCTCTGATCTTCTAACAGTGCTTGTTTTGTTAATATTTTTCTTTCTGGTGCCATCTGAACAAACAGCTAATTCTTTAATTCCAACATCAATTCCAAGTGAGACATCTGTAAGTTCAACTGTTGGTTTTAATTCTTCTATTCCTACTGAAAGATACCAGTATTTTCCGTCGTGACTAATTCTAGGATTATAGAATTTTACATCTTGTATAATTTCAGAAGCTACAACCCATCCTACTTTTTCAATTAATACTTTATTTCCTTTTACTAACAACTTCACATTATCGTTATAAAAAGATGGTTTCGATTTTTTTCTACTTTTGAATCGTGGTTTATCAGCTAATCCTTTAAAAAACTTTTTATACGCACGACAAAGGTCCTTTATCGCTTGCTTTGTAATATTATTCGATACTTCAAACAACCAAGATAATTCATCAGTTTGTTTTAATACAGTTAATTCTTTTCTTAACAAGCCCTCAGAAATAAATTTCCCACCGTTTTTATAGCTTTCTTCTTGTTTTGATAATGCCCAATTATAAGCCCATCTAGCAGTTCCTACTGATTTCCATAATTGTATTTCTTGTTCTTTAGTTGGCCTTAATCTCACTTTCTTCGCAAAAATCATTGTTTTGTCCAAGTTTTTAAGAGTTTGTCCAGTTCTCCCTATCTTATTGGCACAACCACCTATCGAATTTAATTTCAAATAACTCACCTCATGTATATTTAAACACACTGAGTGATTTTCGTTTTTAACGAATTGTGATATTTTTATAAATTTTAAATCTAGATTAATAGATGTTTACTTGTTTACTCTTACATGACTTAGACGAAAATAATTTTATAAACCCTGCAAAAAATTAAATTTTTTTGAAAAAGTTTTTTTAAGACTTCATTTAAGCTAACTTTATTAGTTTAAATGACTTAATTAAACTAAATAGTTTGTGAGTAATTACTTATATAATGAATAAAAAAAGCTTGTAATATGGAGTACAAGCTTTCCGGTTTGATGAATATTTAAATAGTTATATATTCGAACTCAGAGCGAAGTGAAAAGTTATGATAACCGATTTAACATTTCTATTTATGACTTCCCTTTTTTCATTCACGGTTCCCATATCTCTTTAATTTGTCTCCTAGCTTTAAGAGTGAATATTAAAAACATAACCTATTGAACCTCAGGAATACTTTTTAAATCCTTAATATTTGTTCGCATATGGTTCATTATTTCGTTGTATCTCATTTTGCCATTTTTCAGATTGACTTCATCAATATTTTCCAAAGACATAATTTTAAAGTTACGATTATCACGATAGTAATTATACGTTGGAAAAAAGCTTGGATTTGCCAATTCAATTTTCACATTTTGATCAGTGCTAGTTTTTATCACATCAATTGTACCCATTCCACCAATTAACTCATAAATTTCATCTTGAGCTGATAAGTAATTTCCTAATGAGTAAAAGACGATTGTTTTATTCCCCATTTTACCAGTGATCCACGCCGGCGGTTGAAGAACATGTGGATGATTTCCAATAATAATTTGAACTCCCATATCAGCCAATTGTTTTGCAAGATTCTTTTGGGTAGTGTTCGGCATTCTTTCATATTCAACACCCCAATGCATAGCAACTACTACAACATCTGATATTTTCTTTGCCCGCTCAACATCACCACGTATTTTGCCAAGGTCAATCAAATTTACTAAATAATCTTTTCCTTTAGGGACGGGAATCCCATTTGTACCAAATGTGTAAGCAAGAAATGAAAATCGAATATTATTTTTATTTATCACTCTAATTTGGTCATGATCTGCTTGTGATATAAAAGCACCTGTATATGGCATATGAATAGCGTCCCAATGGGAAATCGCACTTCGTATAATTTTTTCACCTCGATCAAGCGAATGATTATTGGCCAGTGTTACAAAATCCACCCCAGCCCCTTTGAGTGCATCTCCTACTTCATATGGACTATTAAACGCTGGATATGTAGATAATCCGAATTGCTTTCCACCAATCATCGTTTCTTGATTCGCTACTAAAATATCTGGCTTTTCCATCGTTTTTCTAACTTCATCAAACATTTTATTAAAGTTATATACACCATTCGGAAGCATAGCATCTTCATAAACTTCATTATGAATTAATAGGTCCCCCACGGCACCAACGGTTACCTTTGAAACATCCTGACTTATTTTTTTTATCGGTTCTTTCTGCTCTTTAACCTGTTCTGTATTTCGTTTATTATCTTTTACATTGTGATCCTCTTGATTATTTCTTGTACACCCACAAAGTAAAGCAAAAAAACAAGTTACTAATATTACAATTAATTTTTTCATCTTTTTCTCTCCTGTTAAAGGGAGGTTCATTGGAATGCATAGCATAGAGAATGACAAAACAATCCGAACCTTTATCTATTTATATTTTAATCCTTATCATCATTTAATACTCTTTAAGATCCTTAAAACTTTCGTCGATCACTGACGTTTCCGACTGTACTCCTTTTAAATTATTTCCATTTTTTAACAAACAAGCAATATATTTTACAGTGTTTATTTAGAAATATCAATCAATATCAATCGTTTAATTTAATAGATTTTAAAAATTGAGAATTATTGGACTTTACTAATGTTAAACTATTAAAATAATAGCATGATCACATTTTTTGATTTTTAAATAGAACACAAATTCATATTTAATAATTCTTAAAACGTTTTGAAAGATAAGGAGAGAACAATGAATAGATCAGAAAAGTTATTACAATTAAAGAAAGAGATAAGTCATGTGATCATTGGTAAAGAGGATGTCGTTGAAATGATTTTCATCGCTCTCATTAATAATGGGCATATTCTATTAGAAAGTGTCCCTGGTACTGGAAAGACACAATTAGCTAAAAGCTTTGCCAAAACGATTAATGGATCGTTTAAAAGAATTCAATTTACTCCGGATTTATTACCTAGTGATGTAACAGGTATTCAATTCTTTCATCCAAAAGAACAAGACTTTCAACTTCGAATTGGTCCTGTTATGACGAATATTTTATTAGCAGATGAGATTAATCGTGCTACACCTAGAACCCAAGCTAGTTTATTAGAAGTAATGGAAGAACGCCAGGTAACAATCGATGGAGAAACTATTCCTCTTCCAAATCCGTTTATTGTTATCGCAACTCAAAATCCAATTGAATCACAACAAGGTACGTTCCCGTTACCTGAAGCACAAATGGATCGATTTTTTATGCAAATTAGTTTGGAATACCCTACATTTGAAGAAGAAAAAAGCATTATGAAGTCATATCGTTCTAATACCCCGTTTTCGAATTTAAAAAATGTACTAACTTTAGAAGAAATTGATGAAATGAAAGAACAGGTGAAGACTGTTACAATTTCGGATGAAGTAGAGGATTATATTTTAAATATAATTCATTCAACGAGAAATCATGAAGATATTCAACTTGGTATTAGTCCACGAGGTACATTGGCACTAATGAGAGCTTCACAAGGTAAAGCATATATAAACAATAGGTCATTTGTCACCCCACAAGATGTGAAGGATGTTGCGATTTATCTCCTCTCACACAGATTAGTCTTGACCCTTGAAGCATCCTTAAAGAAAAACTCTATACAAATTATTGAATCAGTTTTAAATGATGTTGAAGTTCCTGTAGAAGCTGGGGCTGGTCAATAAATGACTTGGCATAAAGAAATACATGGTAAAAATTCACTTGATATACTAATTATTTTTGGGGTCATATTTTTAATCATTAATTTCTTTCAATCTACCTATTTAGTAATGTTTTTAGGGGGATTTTTAATAATCATTAGTTTGATGAGTCGATACTATTTAAAACATATTTCTGATCACCTGATCATCGAAAACGACAAGGAACCCATTCGAGTTACAGTCGGGGAACAATTTAATTTACCTATAAAGATAACGCAGAATCATTGGTTACCAATTATTAACGCAACAGTTCGAATAAAATTAGAATCAATAGTAGATAGTATAAATTTTAAAACTGTTAGTAACGATTCAAATTTAGAAATAATGATCCCTATTCAACTAAAAGGTAACGAAACGCTCCAGGTTAATTTACCGCTTTCAGCTACTAAGCGTGGTGTTACTAGAATTAAACAAGTAGAATTAAAAATTTCAAATTTTTTCAGTTTAGGCTATATCTATATAACCTATAAACCATTTTTATATAAAGAAATTATTATTTATCCTACTTTAATTTCTGTACCTCAAATTGACCAAATAATTTCAACTAGCTCATATGGCAGCTTTGTAACAAATACTAGTATGTTTGAAGATTTTCTAGCTCCGATTGGAACAAGAGACTATGTGTATTCAGACTCATTTCATCGAATCCATTGGAAGGCTAGTGCTAAAACTCAAGTACTTCAAACGAAAATTTATGAACGAACTGCCGATTATTCAATTACATTTATTATAAATTTACGAAAACCTCATCATGATAATTTTAGATTAAGTATAATTGATAACATCGAATCAATTGCTAGTAATATTGCCTATATAGTTCAATATGCTGAAATAAAAAATATAAATTATGAAATATTTCTAAATTTGAACATGGAAAGTGGCGTTCCTGTTTATCATTTACCTATTGGTGGTGGTAAATCTCAATTAAGTAAAACTTATGAAATTCTTGCTCGAATAAATGGCGCAAGAATGACACAGCCGATCGATAGATTACTGCATTACGTAGAAAAGCAACAACGAAAATCTCCTGTTGTTATTTTATGTGGCCCGTTCGGTAAGCATGGAGATCGATATTTCGCTCAAATGCGAAAACGTGGCCAAAGCATCTATTATCTACAAGATGATTTAGAAAGTCCAACACTTGTTCCATTTGGACAACATTAAGTCGAAAGGATCATGCAATGATTTTACGCTTACTTTCTACATACTTTTTTTCATTAGAATATCTATTACTCTATTTAATCGTTTTATTCTTATATGAATCAAAAAATCAACTGCCACCTACTTTGGCGTTCATTTGTATTTTTATGATTGGAAATCTATTTTTACTTTACTCAATACGAAAGTCTCAAGTATCACGAGTTATTCCATTTCTATCAGCCATTATTTCTGGAGGAATCAGTTACACTCTTGGCTTAAATTCTGTTGCATCTATTTTATGTGCTAGCTTTATCTATTTTCGACTTGAGGCTTTTCTTAAAGACACTTCGTTATGGATCGAAGAACGACATAGATTACAAATTATTTTTTATTTAACAAGTTTGGTAGTCCTCTTTTTTGGCTGGACTTCACATTATTCTTATATGAACTTGATATTATGGATCATCATCATTTTTACAATTCTATTTAGTTTAGGTAGATACTTTCAACAAGCAGTCACTACACAAACCATTAAAAACTATCGAGGAATTATAGGATCTATTAGTATAGCAGCCCTACTTACTGGAATCATATCGTTAATCTTACCGATCTTAAAGTGGGGGATTTTTAAATTACTAGACGGTTTATTTAGAGCAGTTGGTATTTTAGGAACTCCTTTGTTTAACTATGTAGATCACATCACTATTAAAGAGAAAAAAAATAAGCTAAGTCAAAATTTAAGTGCAGAAGATAAACTTCCACAAAACATCCGTAATCACCATTATATTTTAGAGTCGACTCCTACTTGGGTATGGTTAATTTTACTGATGATCGTTTTAATCGTAATTTGGCTAATCATAAGAAAGCTTTCTTATATACGCAATAAAAAACATACTGTCCAACATGAAATCAGTATTGAATCTTATGCAATACCAGAACACAAGAGGAAAAAAAGACGATTTTTCAAACACTCTGCCCCAACAGAGCAAATCAGAAAACTAATCTTCCAACTTCAAAAATATGCATCTAAATACAAAATGGGTCGACACCAAAATGAAACATTAAAAGAGTGGTTGGAGCGAATTCAAATGCCGTATGAAGATGAACTAATCAATGCATATAACTCAGTGCGCTATGGTAAAGGTGAAATAAAGGATATTGAGAAATACGAAGAACAAGTGAAAAGGATTAAGAATCGGATTAAAAGCAAAAATAAGGAAGAAGATAAAGAATAAATTAGATACCCAAACCCTGTACTTAGGTTTGGGTTTTCACGTTGTTCAAAAGGTTGAGACTTCAATTAAATCGGTTCAAGTGCAATTAAAAATACCATTACTGCAATTAAATTTGGCAAATCTGCAATTAAAATAACCAAATCTACAATTAAAACTATGAAAACTGCAAATAAGGCTTGGTATCATGAGGAAATAGTTTATCAGATTCAAAAAATAGAAGAAATAACTATAAATTGAGTGAGAATCGTTCAAAACTAAACATGATCCAAGAAAAAAACACAATCCATTCACTTGACTAGGTTTGTGTTTTCTCCTCTTTGTATTTAATTCTTATTGTAAACTTTCGTACTGATTGTATATTTTTCAATATTTTGCATATGTGGGTCGTACCCGATGCCTGGTTTGGTTGGTACGGTGATCATTCCGTTTTCTACGGTTACTTCTGGTTCGATAATATCTTCAGCCCAGTATAATGCAGATGCTGCTGTGTCTCCGGGTAGAATGAAGTTAGGTAATGATGTGATTGCAATATTATGGGCTCTTCCGATTCCTGATTCTAGCATTCCACCGCACCATAATGGAATTCCATTTTCTTGGCATAGATCATGTATTTTTCTTGATTGAGTTAGTCCTCCAACTCGACCAATTTTAATATTAATAATTTTACAGCTTCCTAGTTTTAGTGCTTTTCTAGCATCCTCTAGTGAGTGAATACTTTCGTCTAAACAGATTGGAGTTTTCATTCTTTCTTGTAAATCTGCGTGATCGATTATATCGTTGTATGCAAGTGGTTGTTCGATCATCATTAAATTATAGTCATCTAATGCAATTAATTGGTCCATATCAGATAATGTGTATGCTGAATTCGCATCCGCCATTAAGGGAATAGTTGGATAAACTTTTCGTACTTTATCGATCAGTTCAAGATCCCAGCCTGGTTTAATTTTTAATTTAAATCTTTTATAGCCTTCTTCAAGTCGGTTTTCGATGATTTTAATCGTTGAATCAATTGAATCTTGAATCCCAATGCTTACTCCTACTTCGATTTCCTTTTTCGTTCCACCTAACGCAGTTGAAAGTGAAATATTTTCTTGTTTAGCATAAAGATCCCAAATTGCGCCTTCGATGGCAGCTTTGGCCATATAGTTCCCACGAATATGTGAGAAATACTTTTCGGAAAGTTCGTCTGGATGGTTAATATCATTATTTAAAACGATTGGAATTAGATAATCTTCTAGAATATGCCAGTTTGTTTTTACAGTTTCCTCATTATATAGTGGATCAAGCATTGCAACAGATTCAGCCCAACCTGATATACCGTCTTCGCTGATCGCTTCTAATAGAATGAACTCACGGTCATATTCAGTTCCAAAACTCGTTGTAAATGGATACAATAAATCTAGCTTCATATGGCGTAATATTACTTTATTAATTTTCATTTCCGAACTCTCCTTTATTACTTTTCTATTTGTTCAGTACATAAAAATGAACTGGCACTTCCGTTTCTGAATTCTTATAAAATCCAGTAACTTTCCATCTGCTTTGAAATAATTTTTTAAAGGACTCTCTAGTAAGCATTCGCCACTGGGTTGCAACTTTTATATTCGTGTCTCTAATTGTTCGGAAATCTTTTGGAACCGCAATAAAGGCTAAATCGCTAAACATAGCGGTATCGTTTTGAATCGGCACTGGTATTCCTTCATTGTTTTCTTCCCATTTAATAAGAGAATTTTTAACTGCTTCATCTAATTCAAATGGTCTCAAATTCTCTTTTTCCTTTTCCCCTTTTGCAATATACCATTCAACTAGAAAACGGTCTGATGGAATTCCACTATTTAGTAAGTCTTCCATTTCTCCATAGCAGTTTTCAATATACGTATTACAAACTCCACCTAACTTTGAAATATTTAAATAGCCATTTGCGGTTTCTAATGGATCATAAGTCCAAGTAATCAATTTATAGCCGAGTTTAATAGCTTCTTCTCGCTGGGCAATTTTAAGCAATTTTCCAATCCCTTTATTACGAAACTCTTGGTCAATTCCAAGCATATGTGAACAAAGATATACATTTTGTCCATCATATCCAGGAAAACTATATTGAAATCCAACCATTTTCCCTTCAAAAAATGCACCTAAAACTAAGCCACCATTTTTTGCAGCTGTAATTGTTTGATGCGTAGGAATCGAATCCTCAAAACCCCAAATTTTAGATTCTAATTTTCGCACCTGCTCCATTTCTTCTATTGAATGAAGGGAACGGATTTTAATCCCAGAATTAACTTCAGATTGATTCAGTTTGTCCATCATGTCATTCACCTCTTCATTGTTCTTGTTCTGATGCTAATAAAACTGTTTGAGTTAAAATTTTCGCTCCATAATGAAGTGCTTCTAAATTAAAACTCATATGAGGATGATGCAACCCTGGCGTTAATCCACAACCTAAACCGACCATTGTAGCAGCGATTTCAGGATATTTATTTGTATAGAAATGGAAGTCCTCACCACCATTTGATATACACTCAGGCACTACGTTTTCATGTCCTATTATTTCAGCAATGGCTCTTTCGGTAATTTTTATTGCTTGCTCGTTTTGTATGGCCGCTGGAACAAATTCTTCCATAGACCACGAAATCTTAGCTTTTGATTCAATCATCGTTTCCTCAAAAACCTCAACTGTACGTGCGTTTAATTGATTCATAATGTCATTCGTTTGCGCTCTAACATCAAGTGAAAATTTTACTGTTTCCGGTATCGTATTTGATGCTTCATTTTCAGTTTGAATTTGAGTCATTTTAATTGAATGAGGGATATCTGTATTTAAATTGATTTGCTTTAATTTATTTACTATTTCCGCAGCTACTTCAATTGCATTAATACCATCTTGTGGCCTTGATGCATGTGCTTGAATTCCTCGAATTGTACCTTTAATCGTTTCAGCCGAACCATGTATGATCACAGGAGATGCCTTTTGAAAAGGTACTTCTCTTTCTGGTCTTAAGTGTACGCCAAACAATGAAATGACATTGTCTAATGCACCATCTTCCATCATTTGAAGGGCTCCTTCACCCTTTTCTTCGGCTGGCTGGAAGATAAATCGAATTGTATGTTTTGGCTTTATCCCACTTGCAGAAATGGCCAACGCTGCATATAAAACCATCGTACTATGAGCATCATGACCACATGAGTGATTTGCCATTACAACACCGTCAACTTCTTGAACTAGTGCATCCATATCAGCTCTTAGCGCTACAACTGTATCTTTTTGTCCCTTAAGTTCAGCAATAAAGCCAAAATGTTTTTTAAACGTTTTAATCTCAACATCTGCACCATTCAGTCGTTCTCTTAAATACTTTGCTGTTTTTTCTTCTTGCCAACTAGGCTCAGCTAGCTTATGTAAATCCCTGTAAGTCTTTAAAATATTTTCTTTGTTTTGATCTAGATAAGATTGTGGATTCATAAGATATGCTCCTAACTGTTTTTTCTATTCAATAAATACTTCATAGGAAGAATAAATTTTTTCCAATTTTTG
Organism: Bacillus sp. FJAT-25509; assembly: GCF_001420605.1. GTDB lineage: Bacteria > Bacillota > Bacilli > Bacillales > Bacillaceae_G > Gottfriedia. Next base: position 292,553 of record NZ_LJIZ01000026.1, on the reverse strand, counting down.
TTGATACATCTGAATTCTTTTTTTGTCTTTTTCATATAATCCAGCAATCACTAAATTTAATAGACTAATAACTGATGCGATTGAGTTAGAACCACTTTCCACGTTCTCTTCTGTAGTTAGAACAATATCTGCAATTCGACCAATTGGTGATAATAATCGATCAGTAACCGAAATTAAACTTACTCCATTTTCTTTCGTACATTCTGCAATTGTTAGTGTTTCCTTTGCATACCTTGGAAAAGAAAATGCAACAACAACTGATTTTTCTGTTAAATTACAAAACTTTTCATAAAAGTCACCTGCTGGAGAACAATACATTACGTTTCCTCTAATTGAGCTCAACGTATTCGAAAACCAATACGCAGCTATATGAGATACACGATGACCAACAATTAACACTTGATCCGCACAGGTAATTGCTTCTACAGCTTTTGAAATTTCCTTAATATTCGAAGGTTGTAATAAGTTTCTTAAAATATTGACTTCATTTTCGATAATTTTTGTAAAAGTATTTTGACCTTCTACATTTTTTATCTCTTCTTTTTCTTTTATATAATCGGCTTTATTTAAATGAAGAAACTCATTTTGAACACTTAACTGCATATCACTGAAGCCTTCAAATTCGAGTGCATATGAAAGACGAATGACCGTTGTTTCACTAACATCAGCTTTTTTTCCAATTTGATAAGCAGTTTTAAAAGCACACTCCTCAAGATTTTCAATCATATAAGTCGCTACTTTTTTTTGCCCTGGTGATAATTGTGAAAATTTTTCTTTAACTAACAATTTAAAATTAGGTCGCTCCATTATTTTTAATCCTTCCAATGATGAAGTTTATCCTTCACTTATTTTAAAAGTTGCAGTTAATACTTCTTTTTCTTATACATTATCATATCCCTAAATCAGGAGCAAGGAAAAGTAGAAGTAAAGAAACACGAAAAGACCATAAAAAATATAATGTAATTTCCTAACTATTTTTCTGCTTTTAACCATATAAATATTTGTAGTTTGTAGTTAATTGCCCTTACAATTTACCTCAATTTGAATTAACTAAAATAGGACTACTATTCAAAATTTGAATCCGGTCAAAAGCCGTAATCGTGTATACAATTAGTTTTCATATAAGTAAAAAGGTTATTTGTATACCCTAAAACCAAGGAGGGGAAAATTTGAAAGTCTTAATCATCTGGCGTCTCTTAACAGTTGGTGGAGTAAATGCTGGCTGGAGGAATCGTTCAATTTATTTTAAAAAGTTTGGAATTGATACTGAGTTTCTATACACAACAGATCATGGTGGATTACACATAATGGAAGATATTGCACCTGTCTATTTAACGAAGGACGAAAACGAAATTATTGATATCATTAAAAACAATGCATATGACGCAATCATTGTAGTAGATACGGGATCAGCGTATAAGTGGTTACAAAAAGCTCAATATAAAGGTCCAGTTATTGTAGAAGCACGTACGCCCGAGCTTATTAAACTACAACCTCATTTAAAGAAATTTAGATCCATTGAACCTGTTTCTATTATTGTTCCATCAAATTTTCAAAAAAGATTAGTTTCCATCTTAACAGATAATATCCCCATTAAAGTAATCTACAATGGTGTTGACACATCATTTTTCCATCCATTAGCGGGGGATGAAATCGCATACGAAAATAATCCAATCCTTCCAAACAATAAAAAAATTGTGTGCTGTATCGGTCGAGTGGATAAACGAAAAAACTGGCCAATGTTAATCGAAGTTGCAAAATTGATAAAAAGTGAACGGTCGGATATTGAAATTTGGTTAATTGGAGGAGCTCAAAGTGTTCAGCGAGAGGACTTTGCATTAACTTGGAAGGAAGAAGGTCTAACCGATATGATTAAATGGTTTCCGGTTATTCCTTATCAACAAATGCCCCATGTATATGCTAAAGTACTTCAATCAGGTGGTTGTACAATCGCAACTACAAAAGTAGAATCATTTGGTAATACCTTTATTGAGTCTATGGCATGTGGCGTTCCAGTTGTTGCTTCTAATATAGTGCCTATTTCAGAAATCGTTCTTCAAGGTGAAACAGGTATGCTTTTTAGAGGACATGATGTTCAAGATGCTGTTAAAAAAATATATTCAATCGTTGATAATAAGAAATTTCATGAAAAGCTATCACAGAATGCTATCAAACATGTTGAAGAAAATTTTGCGATCCATAAAGTGGCAGATATTTATCGCGAATATCTACTTAAATTTGGTCAAGGCAAAAATAGTGATGTGATTCAAAATGATTGAACCAGTTTCCTATATTAAAAAACTAGAAGGAAAATCAAATGCTCATTTAATTACATTTAGTGATGGTAGAGATTATGTTGTGAAATATTTTAGATCCGGATTTGAGAAAACATTACCGAACGAATGGGTTGCCTATTGCATTGCTAGATTTTTAGATTTACCGGTTCCTTTTGCTCAAATCGTTTCTATTCCTGAAGAATTTTCAAAAACAATACCGGATATAGAACCAGAAGATGTTCAGAATTCAAAGTTTCAGTTTATTTCTTTATATGTACCTGAAACGTTAAATGGTCATCAAGTCGGATCGGTTCCTAATATTTTGAATAACAATCAGCTTGCTGGCATCATTTTATTCGATTATTGGCTGTGTAATGGAGATCGGACTCGAAAAAACATTTTACTTCGCGAAGAAAGTTTAGACCAATTTAAACTTTGGATCATTGACCATGCTGAAGCATTTGGTTCTTACAGCTGGTTAATTTCAGAGTTAGAAACATTGCCTCAAAATATTATGAAAAGTTCAACTCATCAATTCATGTCCAAATATATAAATAGTGAAGAAGAATTTAATGAACAACTGCAGATCATCCAAAGATTCCCAGTTCTGCTTTTAGAAGAAATTGTAGAAGTCATACCTGATGATTGGTTAATATCAAAGGAAGACAAAAAGGCAATTGTCGGCAGATTAGTAAATCGTAGAAAAAAAATTCTCCCTTATCTTAAACATAAATTCGTCAAAACGATCTACCGTCCATTACATGAAGAAAATGAGTAGAATAATAAAAACGACTTCAAATTAGTTTGAAAGTCGTTTTTTTATTTTTATTATGCTATCGAATGATGGACGGTTTACCAACTGGGTAATATTCTATTTTCTCACAATCTCTTATTCTGTCTTCCAATAGACAGTTTCTTCCGTCAAAAATAATTGGATTCTTCATTTTAGTTAAAATGCTAGGCAAGTCAAGTTCTCTAAATTCTCTCCACTCAGTAACAATAAAAATTGCATCTGTATCCGTTACACATTCATTTATTGAACTAGCGAACGTTAAATTGCTACCTAGTATTTTTTTTGCGTTTTCAATTGCAACAGGGTCATATGCAATGACCTCTGCCCCTAATTCTGTTAGAGAATTTATGATATTAATAGAAGGTGCTTCTCTCATATCGTCTGTATCTGGTTTAAAAGATAATCCTAGACATGCAATCTTTTTCCCTTTTAATATACCAAATCGTTCAATAGCTTTTTTTACGAGCAATTCACGTTGAAAATTATTAATCGAAATAGTTTCCTTTAAAAAACCAAATTCAATCCCATTTAACTCAGCTGTATGCAATAATGCTTTAACATCCTTCGGGAAACAAGAGCCACCATAACCTATTCCAGCATATAAAAACGCTTCACCGATTCGTTTATCTTTGCCCATTCCTTTTGCTACATCTTCTACATTTGCACCGAGTGCTTCGCAAAGATTTGCAATTTCGTTTATATAACTGATTTTGCTAGCTAAAAATGCATTGGATGCGTATTTAATCATTTCTGCACTTCGAATACTAGTAATCAAGATTGGTACATTTAATGGTTTATACAGTTCTTCAACAATTCTAGCAGACTCTTGATAATCGCTACCGATAATGATTCGATCTGCTTCCATCGTATCTTTAATTGCGGAGCCTTGTCTTAGAAACTCTGGATTGGAAACAACGTCAATTACAATATCTTTACTGCAATTTTGTTGAATAATTTCCTTTACTACTTCATTCGTTCCAACTGGAACAGTACTTTTTATCGCAATAATTACGTCTTGTTTAATATTTTTCGCGATATCAATCGCTGCTCCCTCAAGATAGGATAAATTTGCCGCCCCATCTTCTCTTTGAGGGGTACCTACTGCAATGATAATAACCTTAGCATCTTCTAACCCTCTATCATAAGAGGTTGTGAAAGATAATTTTCCTAACTTAATATTATTAGTGATTAACTCTTCAATTCCTGGTTCATAAATAGGAGAAATACCTGCACACAAATTTTTTATTTTAAGTTCATTTATATCAATACAAGTTACTGAGTGACCAATCTCTGCTAAACAGACTCCTGTTGTTAAACCTACATAGCCCGTACCTAATATCGAAATTTTCAAGTCAATCCACTTCCTGATTCTTCATATTTAGAGCATGTTCAGATATGACCTCATTTAAAAATTCAATTACCTCATCTTTTATATCTTCTCTATTAATCGCAAAATCAATTGTAGCCATTATAAATCCGATTTTATTTCCGATATCATATCGTTTACCTTCGAAATTATATGCTAAGACAAATTGATTTTTATTTAATTCATTAATCGCATCTGTTAATTGTAATTCACAGCCTTGTCCCACAGAAATTGTTTCTAAAACATCAAAAATCTCTGGAGTAAGAATGTATCTTCCCATAATTGCATAATTTGATGGGGCATCTTTCAATTTTGGTTTTTCCACTAGACACTCAACTTGGAATAGATTTGTATTTGTATCGTAAGTACTGTCCTTTTGTTTAATAACGCCATATTTACTTACTTCTTCATCAGGAACATTCTGAACAGCAATAACCGGGGCATTATATTTCTCGTAAACATTAATAATTTGCTGTAAGCAAGGTGTTGTAGACATTACTATGTCATCTCCTAACAAAACAGCAAATGGTTCATCTCCTATAAAACTCTTAGCACATAATATTGCATCGCCTAATCCTTTCGGTTCCTTTTGACGCACATAGAAGATTTTCACCATATTAGATATTTTCTGCATTTCTTCCAAAACAGTTAGCTTGTTTTTTCGAGATAATGATTCTTCTAATTCATATGATTTATCAAAATGATCCTCAATTGCTCGTTTGCCTCTACCACTAATAATAATAATTTCTTCAATTCCTGAAGCTACGGCTTCTTCAACGATATATTGAATAGTTGGTTTATCAACTATAGGTAACATTTCTTTTGGCAACGCTTTTGTTGCCGGCAAAAACCGAGTCCCGAGACCAGCAGCGGGAATTATAGCCTTGCGGATTTTCATTTAACTTGCCTCCAAACATTTGTTCATTATACTTTATATGTAAATACCGGAGGACTTGTCACCATATATACCTATTATGTTTAGAAAGTTTCTGACTTAAAAACTAGCTTTTTTAGCCTACAGATTTATTTATTTTAGAACACTAATAAACCATTCTATTAAAAAGAAATATTTGTAGGTATTCATGCACCAAAATAATCTATATGAAAGACTTTCCGTGTTATTTGAACTAGTTTTGTATGATTGAATCCATGATGTATATTTAGCTGTAATATGGCCAATTTTGTCGTTTATGGAATTGACACACTTAAGACATTCATTACGTCGTTTTGGCGTTAATTTAGCCAATTTAACCTTCATTAAGCTGTGTTATTACAAAGTGTTAGTAGTATAAACCGCTCTCGTCTGAAACCCCTCATAAAAAATTATTTCCAAACTAAAAAAGGCTATCTCAAAAGTATTTAAACTGATGAGACTGCCTCTTTTTATTTAGACATATTCCTCAAAAATATGATTTTTTATCGATATCTGTTTCTATGCACTTCAGTTACGCTAGGAATTTTCTTTAATCTAAATGGTTCTGATTTAACATGATTAGATAGATTGTTAGCCCTATTTTCTACTCTACTTACTTCATTTGCATATGGTCTTTCGTTTAGGTTTGAATATGAGCTTGCATTATTTACGACCTGATCAGTTACTCTTCTAATTCGTCTTAATACTCTTGGATTCGTATTAACTGAAAATTCTTCCGTTACTTTTGTGACTACATTTTCTTTAGGAACTGATTTTGCTTTCTCTACTAAGATTTCTAGCATTTCTCCAATAGAATTGATTTCGGACTGAGTTACTGGTTTTGGTACTTCTACTATTGATTCAGTAGTTGGTTTTATTTCTACAGTTGGTTCGATTACTTCAATGATTTCTGTCGTCGGTTGTTCGTTTACTTCAATAATTTCTGTCGTCGATTGTTCGTTTACTTCAGATACACTATTATTAGCTACATTCAACTGTGAATTTTGTACTGCAGTTTTAAATAATTTTTGAGGCTCATATTGTTCTAATAGTTCTGGTGAAATAGATGAAGCATATTCAGTTTGGCTCCATGTAGATAGAATTTCATTTGCTACACGACTCCATAAATACTTAGTAACTGCAAGTTCTCTACCTTTTATTCCCATATTCTTCATAAGCGTTTTGTTTGATAATATTTCTGTGATTTTGGTAGCGAATTCATCTGGATCCACTGGATTTTCTACGATTAATCCATTCTCACCTGGTATAATGACTTCAGGATTACCACCTCGAGCAGTTGTTACAATTGGAAGTCCAGCTGCCATCGCTTCATAGTGAACCCTTGCAAGAGGCTCTTGCCATAATGAAGTACATACAAATAAATCTGCTACTGCAAACCAGTTGTGAATTTCAAAAGGTGATACAAACCCTGTTGTAATAATCGGCACATCTTGCTTTTTGGCGATTGCACGAATATATGCTACATAGTCTGTAACATTATTTTGACTAAACCAATTGCTTCCTACGATGACTAAAGCTAAATCCTTGAAGGTTTTTGAAAGTGTTGGCAATGCTCTTATTAGACGGTCTACACCTTTGTTTTCTGAAAGTCTTCCTGCAAATAAAATAACCGTTTTATTTTCTAAACCAAATTCTTTTCTAAGTGTGTCTCTTGTACTAATCATTTTAGGATCATTACCAGGTAAGAAACGGTCAGAATCAACACCTGAGTAGATCGTTCTGATTTTATTTGCACTTTGAGGATAAAGTTCACGAATTACATTTCCTACATAATCACTTACTGTAACGATACTTGAAACTTCTTCTAATACTAAATTCGCTTCATCAACAGCTATTTTTCCAATATTAAACATATCATTATGCATACTTAAAGTGATTTTTGAATTTGGTGCTACTTTTCTAATCGGAAGGACAAGTCGTGGTCTGTTAAAAATGTGGATTAAATCAAATTGATTTCCTTTAATATATTCAACTACACCTTCACGATACAGTTCTAATACTTTCCCAGGCACACGTACATAATGTACACCGTCGATTGTTTCTTCATCTGGTAATGATGGGTCATTAACACCTAATACTGTTATATCGTGTACTTTACTTAAATAAGGTAAACTTCCTGCAATATAAGTCTGAATCGCACCACCTAAAACTGGAGGTACTGGTAGGTTTTCTGTACATACCATTAATATTTTCATTCTTTTCCACTCCAGTCGTTGCGAACCTCATTCAATGTTGCCCACTTTGACTGCTCTAAGTCAACGATTGATTGAATTAATTGTTTAGTCGGTTCACCTAAAAATAATTCTGGTTCATAAAGTACTTCTTTAATGTTTTTATAAAATTCATTTGGCATTGTAAAATCAATCATTAATACTTCATATAATTCTTTAGAAATTGGATTTGCTTCGTGATATGCGTTAATCATTTCCCTTACCCATGTAGCATCCCAAGCGAATAAATCGGACATTGTACCAGATATCAGTTTTCTAAGATCACGAATTGGCAAATCATATGCAACTCCGTCTAAATCAATAACCCACATTCCATTTGGTCCCATTTGACCATTTGACCAGCCGTAATCTTGGTGAACTAGGCCCCAACTTGCATTTCCTTCATTCACCATATTAAAGTAACCCGAATTGTTTAGGTCTTCCATACTCTTTCTTGCTTGTTCTTGAAATACATCTACTACATTTAATAAATCCTGACTAGCTGGCATTTCATCATAAGCCAATGCAATTGTTCTAAACCAATTCATTTTGTTATATACTTTTTCATAACTTTTTGGCCATTTGTGCAATCTTGATGCAATTTCTGCTTGAATCGGTGGTTCATAGCCTTTACTTAAACGATGAAACTCACCAAGCGCATAACATAACTGCTTAGCACCTTCTAAGTCTTTAGAAACTGGTGCTAACTCTTCAATCCATTCTGCAACGAACCATAGCTTTCCACCAGCTTCTACATATTCTTCGCCATCTCTAGTTCGAACAATGCTTGGAACCCTAGCCTGTTGAACCTCAACTAAATACTTCTGAGCCCCTAAACTAAACATACTTCTAGTTGGTCTTCTGTGTAAAAGCTTAAAACTTTTTGGACCATCGTTTGTTTCAATTTTCCAAATCGCTCCGCCTTTGTCAGCTTTCGTCGTAATTACTTGCATGCTATTTACTTGAAGGTCATAGAATTTAAGTACTTCAAGACCAATTTTTTCAATATATTCGGGCACATAGAATTCATCATGAATAAGCTCATCGACAATCCATGGCTCAATTATTATATTATTCAATTTCTCCCTCCTACTTTTTAGAGCCCATAAAAAAATTCACATTTCTTTTTCATGAAATGTAATAAATCATTGCTTATCTACTCTTATTGCTCTAAGTGTATTAAGACCTAATGTAATAATATGATTTTGTCCAAGTATTGTGAGGGTATATGTGTATTCTATTAAAAAAGTATTTTCCCTAAACTAGTTATATACATATTTATAAATGTATTCGAACTTTGTCGTTTTCTCCAACATATGATATTCCAACTCTTGTTAGATAAGGAGGTTTTTAACATTAAAAAAGCTAATACTATGCGCATCTTTATTACCGGATGTGCCGGATTTATTGGATTTCATCTAAGCAAGCGCCTATTAGATCAAGGTTTTCAGATTATTGGAATTGATAATATTAATGATTACTATGACAGACGTCTAAAATATGATAGATTGGAACTTTTAAAGAAATACGAGCATTTTAGTTTCATAAATGGCTCAATTCATGAAATGGAACTATTAGAAGAGCTATTCGCACAATATAATTTCGATCTAGTCATTAATCTAGCAGCACAGGCTGGAGTGAGATATAGTTTAGAAAATCCAGGGTCATATATCCAATCAAACCTTGTAGGTTTTGCCAATATATTAGAGTGTTGTAAAAATCATCAAATTAAACACCTCATATACGCCTCTTCTAGTTCTGTTTATGGAAATAATAAAAAAACTCCCTCTTCAATTAATGATCGAGTTGACCAACCAATTAGTTTATATGCAGCCACAAAAAAATCAAATGAATTAATGGCATATTCATATAGTCATACGTTTAATCTACCTACTACTGGATTGCGTTTTTTTACGGTCTATGGACCATGGGGTAGACCAGATATGGCATTATATAAATTTGCTAATTCAATTACTAACGGACAACCAATAGATGTTTATAATTATGGAAATATGAAACGAGATTTTACTTATATTGATGATGTAGTTGAATCAATTGTAAGAATCATTAAAAATGGACCACCAAATGAATCTTCCTCGTTTTATAAACTTTATAATATTGGTAACAATAGCCCAGTGAAATTAAACTATTTTATTGAAGTTATAGAAAAGGAACTTGGCATAAAGGCAAATATCCGATTATTGCCGATGGTTACAGGAGAAGTACTTGAAACATATGCCGATATTGATCAACTCGTAAATGACATTCAGTATAGTCCAACTACTTCGATTGAGGACGGTATTGCTAAATTCGTTAAATGGTTTAAGGAGTATAAAAAGATCGACTAATAACTTATGTAAATAAAGTTACAAATGAAAATAACCACATGGATTAATATTCCTTGTGGTTTATTTGTCTAATCTAAAAATAATTTTCAGCTATTGCTGTTTAATGACAAAAAGAAGCCCAGTTTAAGGGCTCACTGCATATAAATTATTCGACTGGTTCCGATCCTCACTTAACATTTGAATATAATCTTCATTTAATTGATCTGTTAAATGTTCTCTATAGTGCCAAATTGATAATAAGCATTGTTTAAATTTTTCAATTATACCTACATTTTTAACTTTTCTAGCTACCTTTATTAAATCATTTAGACCTTCAATATATTGCTTATTTTCACATTTTAAAAGTGATTGTGCGTAACAGAAATCCAAATACAATTGTTGTTTATACAAGTTTGTACTATATGCCATTTCATTAATTACTTTTTCATTTTGATTGATTAAAACTAAAGCATCTTCTAATCTACCTAATTTTACATAGGATTCTATAATTCTCGGAATACCTACATATAAATCATCTCGATCTTTTATCCAATCATAGTATTCATCAACATAATGTAACTCACCAAAATCAAGGAATGTAACATAACGATTACCGATCGCAGCCTCTTCAAAAAAATCATTAATCTTTTTATATTTCTTTATTATTTCAAGCACTTCATCTATTGAACTACTTAACCTATTTAAAGCGAAGCCTTGGTATACTAATGCATATCCAAAATGTTTTTGATTCTTTGCCATTTTTTCTAATCGTTTTGAATAATGGAGGACCTTGTCCCATTGTTTTAACATATAGTAAGTAGCCGTAATCCACAAAATTGTTAATTCCTGAAAATCATCTGGCATATAGCTCACATACTCAAGTACATGGACAAGAGTAGCTGGTCCTTCCTCTGTTAGTCTATTTAAATAGTACTTTCTAAAATAACTAATAGCGACTTCTTCTGCTGTTTGATCTGGCATGTCATGAATAATGATTTCATACAAAGGTAATGCCTCTTTCTCCTTCCCTTCAGAAAATAACTTTTCAGCAATCTCAAATAAATTTTGTAAATTTTTCGTCCGTATTGTCTTAGATTTTTCCTCTAACATTTCAGAAATGATAAAGTTTAACTCTTTTTTAAATCCCTTTATAGCACATTTATAAATAAACGCTACACTTCTTCGTTTATCTAAATATCGATTCTGATTAAAGCATAATTGTGTATAGCTCGAGTAAAAATGTCCTTCTGCCAAACCGAACGCTTCTGTAATTGCATCTAAATAATGCAAAGATAATGGTTTTTTATTATTAAATACTCTACTAATATCACTAATATGGATTCCAGAATATTTAGCCAAATCAGCTTTATTCCAATTTTTGTCATTCATTAATGTAAGAAAATCATATAGAAGTATCTGATTCATCGGCTTTCCTCTCATACTTGGTAATAATTTATTTCAATTTTTCGTTTCCAACCTTTTGTCTAGATAAAAAAATGGACAACTAGGTATTATCACACATATTCTAATAGGTTTATTATACTATTTTGCAGTTTTTTTAAAATAGGAAATATTCAATTATTTAATTAAAATTAATTAATTATTTAAAAGCTGTTTTATCCCCTTCTGCATGCTTTTCCTATAATGGGAAATAATACCTTTATCATTTATTAAAATTTTACCTGAGGATGATTAAATGTTGAAAAAGATTATTTCATTAATACCTGAGTATCCCATTTTCATTCAAGCTTTTGTTACCTTTATCGTTCCTGTAGGTTTATCAAAATTTTTCAAATGGGTTCATTATATGGAGAAAGAGTGATTTAAATGAAGCGGTGGAGATCCAAAATTAATCAGGAAAATGAGGACTCTCTAAATAATGAAGCTCAAAATAATGATGAGAATTTGTCCGATGAACTCCAAGTAAACCTGTCTCGGATTTTTAATGATATTGGACAAAATTCTGATGTTAAATTTAGAGAATTTCTATTAGGTGAAACAGATATTCAACTAGCAATCATTTTTATTGATGGCTTATCTAATGCAGACTTAATTCAAGTACATATTCTGGGCGAATTAATGACGGGACTCACTGACATCGCCATCAATCTAAGAAATAATGGACAATCTCTAAATCTAAAAGACATGAAAAGATTTATTAAAGAGCAATCACTCACTGTTTGTACAATTGAAGAGGTCAGTACTTATAAAAAATTAAAATCAGATGTTCTATTTGGTTCAATTGCTTTGTTAATAGATGGTATTTCTGAATGTTTTTTGATAGGAGAAGCATTAACGAAAACTAGAGAAGTAAAAGAACCTGATTCTGAGGCACTTGTTCGTGGTCCAAGACTTGGCTTTGTTGAAAATTTAGCTGATAATACAGCCATGTTAAGACGCTCTGGAAAAAATCCAGATTTAACAATGTTAGGCTATGAAGTCGGAGAAGTTTCAAAGAAACAATTAGTGATAGCATACATCTCAACGATTGCGGATTCAAAAATTATTGAAGAAGTAAAAAAGAGAATTAAACGAATTGAAATTGATAGCGTTCCCGATTCTGGTTATATCGAACAATTAATAGAAGATGATTATTTAAGCCCTTTTCCTCAGATTCAAAGTACCGAACGACCTGATCGAGTTATGAGTGCATTAATGGAAGGGCGGGTTGCCATTATATTAGATGGTTCACCATTTGTGCTAATTGCTCCTGTAACTTTTCAGATGTTAATACAATCTCCTGAGGACTATTATGAAAGATGGTTTGCAGCAACTTTAGTTCGATTATTACGATATTTAGCTTGTTTTATTGCATTGTTTGCTCCATCTTTATACATTGCATTTATTTCGTTTCATCAAGGCTTAATTCCGACAAAATTAGTATTTCATATAGCAGCCACTAGAGGTGGAGTGCCATTTCCTCCGTTAATTGAAGCACTAATAATGGAAATCTCGATCGAAGTATTAAGGGAAGCCGGACTTCGTTTACCAAAACCGATTGGGCAATCTTTAGGAATTGTAGGAGGATTAATTATTGGTCAAGCCGCAGTTGAAGCAGGTATTGTCAGTACAATTATGGTTATTGTCGTTGCAGTAACGGCAATCTCCTCATTTACATTACCACAATATAATGTAGGAATTGCCCTTCGTTTGCTACGTTTTTTATCCATGCTTTTTGCGAGTGTATTTGGTTTATATGGAGTCATTTTATTTTTTCTATTAATATGTAGTCATTTAGTTCAACTCAAAAGCTTTGGTGTTCCTTACCTAAGTCCTGCTGCTCCAGTTCGATTTAGTGATTGGAAGGATTTCGTCGTAAGAGCTCCTTTATTTATGATGAAAAAACGACCTAAAAGTATTCAAGCTAAACGAACTAGAAGGATGAAATAGCATGAGAAAAGAGGAGTACTAGATTATGGTTTCAAAGCCGATTGATCAAATATCAACGAATCAAACTGTGATGCTTATCGTAAATTTTATTTTTGGTGCAGGAATTTTACTATTACCAAGAACGATTACCGAAAAAGTAAAAACGCCAGATGGTTGGATTTCCGTAATAATTTCAGGATTATTAATTATGATCTTAGTCTTCTTTCTAGTTATGCTATGTAAACAATATCCTAACGAAACCTATTTTCAATTTACTCAAAAAATAATTGGTAAATGGTTGGCAATTCCACTAGGTATTATCATAGTCTTTTACTATATTTTCCTTTCAGCTTTTGAGGTTCGGGTAATGGCAGAAACTACTAGATTATTCTTACTACAAGGTACTCCTACTTGGGCCATTTTAATTCCATTCATGTGGATTGGTTTATATTTAGTTCTAGGTGGCATCAATCCAATCGCTAGAATATTGGAAATTATTTTTCCAATCACTGTATTATTCTTTTTATTAGTTATTTTTTTAGGAATAGAAATTATTGAAATAGACAACCTACGTCCTGTCCTAGGAAATGGTTTCAAACCCGTCCTTAATGGTATTAAAACAACTTCCCTTTCATTTTCAGGATATGAAGTGGTTTTGTTTATTTTTATGTTTATGAAGGATAAAAAGAAGATTACAAAATCAATTGTACTTGGGATAGGTATACCATTTGTTTTTTATTCGGTTACCGTTGTTGCTGTAGTTGGTGCTTTCTCGGTAGATGGTGTTTTATTACAAACTTGGCCTGTACTAACTTATATTCGAAGCTATGATATACAAGGTCTAATTGTAGAAAGATTTGACTCATTACTACTAGTTATTTGGGTTATGCAAATTTTTGCTACATTTATCATTGCATATTATATTTGTGCCCTAGGAGTATCTCAAATTTTTAATAAAAAAAGTATGAAGCCGTTTCTCTTTGGTTCATTACCATTTATTTACATTATTGCAATGATTCCAAAAGATATAAATGAAACTTTTAAAATGGCCGATACACTCGGAAATACTTCATTTTATGTATTTGGCATTGTCCCTCTTCTGCTGCTTGTGATTTCATTTGTGAGGAAAAAATTAAATGAGAAAATGTAGATTTAAACGAATCTTAATAAGTACATTTTTTTATCTAAGTCTCTTAACTTTATTATCAGGATGCTGGAGTAGTAAACCAATAGAGGATTTAAATATTATAGTAGGTTCTTCTATAGATATGGATGGTGAAGGGAAAATTAAATCGACACTACAATATGTAGTTCCTGAGGCAATGACTACAAAATCAGGTGGTGCTATTCCCACAAAACCTTATATAAATGTGATCGGCGAAGGCATTTCGTTAGAACCCTCTGGTTGGGAAACAACTTTAAAAAGAGAAGGATTCATTTTTGGCGCACATCAAAAATGCGTTGTAATTAGTGATGAACTTGCTAGAAAAATAAAACTACGTGAGCTTACTGATTTGTATTTCCGAGATATTGATATTCGTGGTAGTACTCTAATTTTTATAGGAAAAGGGAAAGCCAGTCAAGCACTAGAAACAAGTGAACCAAATGTAATACCTGCATTACGAATTGTAGAAATCGCAAATGAATCATTAACTTCAGAAATTGTCAGTAAAACTCCATTAATAAAAATTGGAGGATTAATGAACTCTGGTACAAGTTTTCTACTCCAATTATTAGAAACAACTGATAAAGGTGTTAAGTTTGCTGGTGGTGCAATCTTTAATGGTAAGAAAAACAAAATGATTGGCACTCTTGATAAACAGGAAGTTGAAGGAATTAACTGGATTACTGCACAAGGAAAAGGTGGTGCTGTAAAAGCATTCACAAAAAAATCGGATGGTCCAACTTGGTTTCAAATTGAATCAATGAAAAGCAAGGTTACACCTCATTTAAAAGGTGACAAAATCTCTTTTGACGTAAAAATTGAGTCAGAAGGTAGAATTTCAGAATATTGGAACCCTAAATTAAGACCGTTGTTTGATGAGAAAAACGTAACAAGAGCTGAAAAAGCTACAGAAAAGGAAGTAAGAAGCATTGTAGAAAATGTAACGAAGAAGCTTCAAGAAGAATATAAAACAGATGTTGCAGGATTTGGTAACGAAGTAAGAATTCAATACCCTAAACAATGGAAAAAAATGAGTAAGAATTGGGATGAACGATTTAGTAAAGCTAAAATAAACTACGATGTTCATATTTTGATCAGAGACTATGGAATGATTGGAAAGAAAAAAAATAAATAAAGAAAACTCGTCGATTGGTAAACCTTTAGGCGAAGACAGAGGCGTAGTTGCACTTATACTTAGTTCCTAAAATTGGCAACTACGTCGAGTTTTCTTCTCTGCTGCCAATTTATAATTTCTTAATGTGTAAAAAAAGAAAGCTCGAATCCATAATTCAACTGGATTTGAGCTTATTTAATAAGTTGGTTTTATTGATCATTTAATGTTTCTTTTGTTTGTAAGAAGAATGTAGAAACTATTCTTTCTTTACTTAATTCTAAAGTAATTATTTTTTTCATTTTTGAAACTAGATTAGCATCAACCCATAGTTCCGTATTTTCGTATTGTTCCGAAAATACATCATAAAATAAATGAGGAAATATTAAATCAGCTTTTAGCAACTGGTAATGATTACAAGTTAACGGATTGATTTCCTGATATGCGAGGATCATTTTCTTCATTAACTTTGGATTCCAATTTTTTTCTTTTTTCATTACCTTATTTAAAATTCTTCTCATATCATGAATCTGTAACTCGATTTTTAACGAACTCATATCTAAGAAATATAAATTTCCGTCTTCATCAATTGTAAGGTTTTTTACATCAAAGTTCTGATAACATATTGTTTTATTTATTGCTCCCTTTTCGCAAGTCATACTATATTTATCTATAATAGCTAATGCTTTCTCACATTGTATTAAAATGGTATTTATATTTTTTAAATACAGCTTATCAATCTCATTTGGATGCTTAACCTTAGCTCGTTCTTCTTTCCATTTAGTTAATTTTATAAATTTAGTTTGTAAATCATTTTTCCACTTTGTTTGAAATGATGAGTATTGTTCATTCGTTAATTCAATACCGATTGAAGCTTTATGAAAAGAAGCTATACCGTTCATTATCACTATGAGATCTTCTTCACTCTCAAAATTTGGTCTCCTCCCATTAACAGCTTCAAATAACATAAAATATTCATCTTTCATCTTTACAAAACCGTCACCTAATTTAGTTGTTAATACCTCTGGTGTATATACGCCATTATCTCTTAGATAGTCAATCGCATAGATTAAAAATTCAATATATTTATCATCAATTAAAACTTTCTTCAATAAAACTTCACCGATATTTGTATCAATGGGCCACTCAGCTTTTTTTTCATCCATGTATTCTAAAGATTTATGTTTTACTTCTATAGGGTAATTTGCAATTACTTTTTTTACTAAATCACTAAAAAAAGCGTCCAAAAAAGATACCTCCCAAATAATACTTATCCATTGTTAATCTATGAATATGTACATGTTTAGAGACGGCTAATCTACTAAATAAATTAGGAAGTAAATTATTTTCTACTAATAAAGTCTTACATTCTTTACTAAATCTTTAATTAGTTACTTTCTATTACAGTTTACTTTTAAATTCCTAATAAATTACAACAAAAATTCAATATTTTCTTAAGTGTTTAAATGCTTTTTGAAATAATAATTGATGATTATAATTGATGATTATAATTGATGCTTTTTAAGCACTTATTACACGTGTACAAATAAAAAGTAATATTGTCATGTATACCCAATTATCGTAAAGGGGGATGTACGGGGTTGATTTCCACTTCAGTGCGCTCGCTTTCCATGGGGCATCCTGTAGTGGAAAACAACAAGAGATTACTTTCTTAATTGACAACTTTATTATTCATAATGACACTTAAATTATAAGAGTAAAACCACCTCGAATTTCTAATAATACTCATAAAAAGGAGTGTTATGGTTGAAAGAAATATTGATTTTTGTTTTGTTATCATTTTTTTGTTTCTTGTTATTTTACGGGCTTACATTATTGCAAGGATTTGATTTGCATTATTTAATTTTAGCGATTTCTTATAATAAAGTTGGTTTTATGACTCTTGATAAAATTTTATTTGTTTATTTCATTCTCTATTTTGGTTTAACAATGTTAGTGAAACTAAGAAAGAGATAACTTTTTTTGAATCTTTAAAGTCACGAATAAAATGAATGGCAAAATAATTTGAAATGGCACATGAAGATATTTAGGGACTAAATCAAGTCCTATGTGAACATGCTGTGCATATGAGACAGTAGTGAAAATACTAAAACAGATAATAATAATTCCGATTAAAAAAGTTATTAACCAGTTTTCTTTTAAACGAAATATTTCCATCGTCCCTACAACTGCCCCAAAAAATAAAATTGATATTTTAATAAAGCCTAAAATTACAAATACAATTACCGCTAGTGATTCTAATCTAGTAAAAAAGTCTCCAATGTTAATTAATGATACACTAGAAAGGACTGGGTAAGTTGAAGCTTTAAAAATAATTTCACCTAAATTTGCAATATGTATGATTGTCGATATGATTAGAAAGAGACCCGCATAAATCATTGCTAAATAGCTCATTTTATGTACATTTTTTGGTTGTTCATAATGTTGCAGCAATAATAAAAATACGATTGATTCTCCAAATGGAAAAGTAATAGTAGTTGGAAATACTGATTTTAAAACTGGTTTCCATCCATATTCAAGGAAAGGTTTTAAATGGGAAAAATTTAAAAATCCAGTTAATAATTGTGAGAAAATGAGTATAAAAACCATAATACCACTTAATAGAAAACAAACCCAAACAGTCCTTGCAAAGCTTGTAAAGCCATGCATCACAGTATAAATCAAGAGAAACATCATTAACATCGAAATTGTAAATAATCCTGTATTATCTAATGCAACCGTTAAAATAAGCTCCGCAAAATCTCTCATCACTCTCGATGCAATATATATACAATAAACAATATATAATACCCCAATGAAGTTGCCGATGTATTTTCCCCACGCTGTTTGTAAACACTTAATTAGTGAATTAGAAGGGTTATTTTTATATATCCCTAAATATAAGCTTAATAAGATTAATCCACAAAAAAGACTGATCAAGATTGATAACCAAGCATCTCTTCCAGCATCCTTTGCAGGGTCAACAGCTACAGCACTTCCTATTAAGTAAATTGCTAATAAACTAAATAATTGCTCTGAATTAAATTTCATATTCTGCATTGCATCACCTTATTTCTTCTTCATAATAACAGGGTCCCCTAATAAGCCACTGCGTTTAATAATGACAGTAGTTTTCACATTTACTTTTGCTTTTGCGAAATCTTCTGCCCAATGGTTTTTAAGTTGTTTCCATTTTTTAGGATCATTTGTATGAATCATATCTCCGAAACCAAAGACATCACTTTTATAGTTTTGAGCTGATTTAATGCTATGCTCAATCTGTTGTTTGACTACTTTAGCAGCTTGTTTTTCAATCTTCATTAGATCTTCAACACTTTCAATATTTACCGAACAACCAGTTTCATCAAGTAATGTAAGCAGAGTATTATCAATTTGAATAATTGGGATATTCCCCTTAACCTTTACATTCGTTTTTATTTTTTGAGCATGTAGACGAAGTGAACTATATTTATTATTTCCACAAGGCACTGCAAAATTAGTTTGTTTTATTTTATCCAATACCATTAAGATGCCTCTAACATCGCGTCCGGAGATCCAACCAACTAGTTTACTATCTCGAAATAAAGCTAAGTCATCAATTTTAGTTTGAGCTGGCTCCATCGTTTGTAAATTAGTTAATGTATTTTTTTCCTTATTCCCATTAACAATTTCAACTCCACTAATCGCAATCTCTTTCCCAGAATAGGTAAGATCTTCTCCTAATTCAAATACATTAGGATTTACACTTTCTCCTAATGAAAAATTAACATTCTGTAATTTTGAAACCATTTCTGCTGAAGAAACTTTATTTATAGGTGTCATCGTATTTAATATTTGTTCAGCCGTTGAATTTTTAGCTACAAGAACAGACATAAAAGCAGAGACCCTTGGTTCTCGAATAATAGCGTCCACTATTTCTTCTATACCGTGCTTTGCTGCGTTCTCCCCTATTACCGTTAGGCCAACATGCGTAAAATCTTTGTTCTTCGTAATTTTTTTTCCTGCTTCTCGAATTGCTTCTGATAGTGTTTTCCCTTTACTTGTATAAAGAATCACCGGTGAAGAATTGCCACCACCATTTTGTCCGGTAGCTAATTCAGTTGGATTAATAACTTGTAATGTAACCTTAAAATTAGAATCGTCAGTCCAATCGACACCTAATCCTGTAATAAATGAAATTTTATTTAACTCCATATAATTACTACATCCTGTTAGTAACAATACAAATGACATTAACAACTTTATTTTAAGATTTCGTTTCATTATCTTCACCGTTTTTAGTTTTTTGTTGTTTTTTTGACCGAGTTGAATCTGGAACAAAATCTTTACTTGAAGTCTTCAAATTTTTCCAAGGTAAACGGATAAAATTATCTTCATTATCTCTAATTGATAATGGAGATATTGGCATTAAGTATGGCACTCCAAATGAATCGATTGTATTTAAATGAACTAGCCAAAATAAAAACATTAATGCAATTCCATACAATCCAGCAACTCCTGCACTTAAAATAAATAAATATCTGAGTAATCGTGCAGATGCAGCAACACTGTAATAAGGAAGAGTAAAACTTGAGATACCAGTTATCGAGACAAAGATAATCATTGCAGTAGATATAATTCCCGCTTGTACAACAGCTTGACCTATTACTAGTGCGCCAACAATTGCTACGGTTGATGCAAGTACTCTTGGGCTACGAATACTAGCTTCCCTAATAATTTCAAAAGCGAATTCCATTAGTAATAACTCAACGATCGCAGGAAATGGTACACTTTCTCTTTGCGCTGCAAGACTAACTAATAATGGTGTTGGGATCATCGAACGATGGTGTGTAATTAGCGCAAGATACAATGCCGAAACTAATAATGATGTAAAAAAAGCTGTAAATCTTAAAAATCGTAGAAAGGTTCCAACTATATATCGTTGATTATAATCATCAGGAGATTGGAAGAACATTGGTAAAGTAGCTGGAAGTACTAACCCCATTGGACTACCATCTACAATAATTCCAATTTTTCCTTCTAATAAATTTGCAGCAACTACATCAGGTCTTTCACTGTCCAAGACAGTTGGAAATGGACTAAAGGGTTTTGATTCAATTAAATATTCAATATTTATTGATTCTAAAACTCCATTAACTTTGGAGTTTTTTAATCTTTCTTTTAAAGTATGCAAAATATCTTGATCAACCTTGTCATCAATATAAGAAATGACTACACTCGTATTCGTAACATCACCAACTTTAATCATTTCCATTTTAAATTGAGCACTTCGAAGTCGATAACGAAGTAGCGACATATTCGTTGCGATTGATTCAGTAAAACTATCTTTTGGACCACGAATAATTGTTTGCGCAGTCGATTCTGAGACTGAACGGAATTGCCCACTTTTTGTATCAATTAGCAATACTTTAAGCTGATTATCAATAAAAATCGCTGTGTCACCATTTAACACCGCCACCATTATGTTATTCCATTCATTTTCAATTTTAACTTGTGGAACATCAAACGTATTTTCTTTCATTTCATTGAAAAAATTAAGATCACTTAAACAGTCTAAATTCGTGTTTTTACATCTATTAAGAATTGGTTCAACGATAAATTGACTAATCGTGTCACCATTAGAAATACCTTGCAAATGAATTAAAGCCATTTTTCTTTTTTTGGTTTCTCCAACCTCAAACTCTCTAACGATTAAATCAGCACAATATTGCAATTCACTATTTATATTTTTTAAATTTTTTTGTAACTCGGATGATAAAACAACTGGAGCTTTAACTTCCTTTGATTGTTTACTTCTCTTTGGATATCCCAATCGCATATCAATCACCTAATTAATTTATTTATTATTATTTAAAATTTGTTAAATGTAGAAAAATTATGCTATTTATTACCAATTTTTTAAACAAGCGTATAATATAGTGAAAAATAACCTTATTTATTTAAAATTTAGTAAACGTTTCAAATCAACAAAGTTCATTTTTTATTATGCTTTCTAATTTTCTTGTACAAATTTCTTAGGGGGTATTCTATTAGTCGTTCTAAAAGCTAAAAAGAAAATCAAAGGTAAAACTTAAGATGACATTTTGAAGGATTTAGAAATTCAATAATCAACTTTATAGAATAATAGAAAACGTCGGATCAATAGAACCGACGTTTTTCTTCCTATATACGTCTTATTGCTCAACTAATTTATCAATTCGCTTATTCGATGACATACTATTTCTTGTAATAAGACTAACAGTAACCATTACTAGCGCATTAATAATTAGTGCAATAATCCCTACATTTAAGTCTTTCACTACTTGTGGAAGGTGTGGAAAAGCTTGAGCAAAAGTCTTTTCACCTAAATCAAAAATTGAAACAATAACACCACCAAATATAATTCCAGTTATAGCGCCCTGCTTTGTTACAAAGTTCTTATTCATTAAACTTAAGAAAAATGGCGGAGCAAGCTGCGTTATAAAATTATACGCCACAATTGCAATACTAAATAAAGAACTACCACCTTTAAAAGTAAAATATAATCCAATTAAAGTAATAAAAGGAACAATTAATTTTATTAGTTTTGTAATATGTACTACTGATTTAGTAGGGACAATTACTTGGTATATATTTTTAACAAATAATGTGGATATTACCATTAGAATCAAAGAAGCAGGTACTAATGCAGCTAATACCCCTGTTCCACCTATTAAACCGACGAACCATGGATCAAAAGTCTTTTTCGAAAGAAGTAATAATATTTTGTCACTATCACTTCCTTGCAACCCTTTAATTTGTAAGATTGCTGCAAATCCCACGAAAAAAGCAAATAATAAAATTAACTGATACAAAGGCATTATGATTGCGTTTTTTCTTAAAACCTTTGCATTTTTTGCTGCAAAAATAGGTGGAAATGAATGAGGCCACATATACATCCCAATCCCACTTAATATAATAGTAGAAATATACCAAGTTAAATTCATCCCATGTTCTGGTAGGATTGTAAAGTTTGGCTTTGCTTGTTCAATAGCCTGATACATCGGCTTAATACCGCCATAAAAATGAACTGGAAAATAAATACCTAAAAATAAAATGATAGTAAGAATTAAAATATCCTTTAAAACAGAAGTCCATGCTGAACCATGAATTCCTGATAGCATGACGAATATAGTAACCCCGAGTGCGCCAAATAAAATAGCCATTTTTGAAGAAATAACTCCATAAGATGTAATCTCAACGATATAGCCTAGGCCTTTAAGTTGTAATACTAAGTAGCAAAATAAAGCCACGATTCCAACTATAGCAACAAGTACTCCAAGAATCGGACTACCGTATTTCTTCGCCATAAAATCTGACTGAGAAATTAGTTTATGTTTTTTAGAGTATTTCCAAATCTCAGGAAAAGCCCAATAAGATATAATTGATGCAATACACCCGTAAGATACGATACTAAATATGGAACCACCTTCACCGTATGCTGAGCCACTTGCACCTAAAAAGGTAAAGGTTGTATACATTTCGCCAGCTGATAATAAAAAGATGAAAAGCGTTCCCATTCCCCGGCCACCAACAGACCATTGTTCTAAGTTCATTTCTTTACCTTTTTTTGACCATATACCAATCACAATCGAAACAACGAAAAATAAGAAAATAAATAGTGTTCCAATATTCATTATATTTCCTCCTCTTTATTAGCAGGGTCAAATAAATAGATTAAACCTAAAAATGCAGTAGTAAGAAAAGACCACAGTACAATAGAGAAGTGAAAAAAAGGCATTCCAAGTACATAAGGTGTAACTTTATTCGAAAACAACGCACCTATTACAAAACCAATAATCGGAATAAAACCAAGTAAATAGATTTTCTTCATATTCTACTCTCCTTAATTTTTTAATTATTTAATATGTTAAATGCTCCTTGAACAAAAATCTTTACTCCATCCTTTAAAGCTCTCTCATCAATATTAAATTTTGGATGATGATGCGGATACACTATTCCCTCTGCCTCATTTCTTGCACCTACAAAAAAATAAGTCCCAGGAACTTCATGAAGGAATGCTGAAAAATCTTCACTTCCCATTATTGGTTTAATTAATTCACGATTTTCTTCTCCAACGATTTCACAAACAGTTTTGTCTATTAAACTAGTTACTTCATTATCATTAATGACCGGTGAGTATCCTAGATGGTATTCAATCTCATACTTTGCACCATGAGCATCAGTAATACCTTTTACTATTTGCTCGATTAACACTGGTATCTGATTGCGAACTTCAGGTTTAAAGCTCCGAACTGATCCACCAATTTTAACACTGTTAGGGATAACATTTATTGCTGTCCCGCCATTAAATTGTGTTACTGAGATGACAGCTGTATCGATTGGATCGAGTTTTCTTGACACAATATGCTGTATATTTGTGACAACTTGGGTTCCAATCAGAATTGGATCAATTACTTGATTCGGCTGTGAAGCGTGTCCACCTTCACCGATTATTGTAATTTTAAATTGATCTGCACCTGCCATAATGGGCCCATAATTTAATCCAATTTTTCCAGTTTCCAAATTACTCATTAAATGTGCCCCAATAATTAGATCAACTCCATCAAGTACACCCGCATTTACCATTTCTATTGCACCACCAGGTGGTAATTCTTCAGCATGTTGGAAAATAAAACGGACCTCACCTTTTATTTTATTTTTAAAGCTACAAAGTAGTTTCGCAGCTCCTAAAAGCATTGCAGTGTGTCCATCATGACCACATGCATGCATTATGCCATCCTTTTTAGAACTAAATTCAATTTTAGTTTCTTCTTGTATTGGGAGTGCATCCATATCTGCTCGAATTGCAAGTACTTTTCCTGGATGAATCCCTATTAATCTAGCAACAACACTAGTCTTTGTTGGTCTAGAGATTTCTAAGCCTCCAAATGAATTTAGTTGATCGTACACAAATTGAGCAGTATTTTCTTCTTGAAATGATAACTCTGGATTTTCATGTAAATATCTTCTCCACCCAATCACTTCATCATTAATCGAACTAACTACATCATCTAATTTTAATTCAGAAAAAACATAATACATCATCACTACACCTCCGAGATTAATTCAAATTTATTTAAGGAATATTTTCGGTCTTTTTCCTTATATATCGATTTTATTACCTGAAAACGGTTTCTTCAATAACTTTTTGTTAAAAATTCAAAATATTAATAATATTTAACGCTCACAAAAAAAATAAACACTCCAAATTTGGAATGCTTATTTAAAACGATATATTTTACTGGGTCTCCCACGGTAAGATAAAGATTCCTCACCTATACATTCTAATAATTCGACTTCACATAAATCTGCTACAATACGTCTAGCATTCCGTTCTGTCATTTTAAGCTGTTCAGCTAGATTTTTTGTCGTAAAATCCTTCCATGCCATTCTTTTAATTAAGTTCTCGATTTTATGATATGTCTTTACACTAATATTTCCTAATTTAAGCTTTTGCAATAGCTCTTGGTCGTTTGTACGGTATGCATAAGTCATCTCTTCTTCACGACCAAGTGACTCAATAATTTCGCCATTCTCTTGTACAATTATTATTTTTCGTTCATGCATCTCTTTTGACTGCTGAATTGATTCAATTGCATTTTTCTCTGCAGAATAAACAGTCTCACCAAAACCAATACCTACAGAAATTTTAGCATCCGATTCTAACGATAACTGCTCGAGCGTATTTTCTAGCAGATGAATCTCTCGTTCAATTGCACCTCTAGAACTATAAATCAAATATTTACCATATCCCTTTTCAATCAGTGAGCCATTTAATTGTTCGCAAAGTGTTAAAAGTACATCTTTCATTCGAAGTTCGATATGCTGTAAATGATAAGGTGATTTTGATTTCTGTATAATGCTCTCAAAATTTTCAATTTCAATTAACTCTACTCCAATTTGAGAGTCTTTAAAATAAAGAGCTTTCACTTTCTCTGTTAGGAGTCTTAATGTATGCTTAATATCAACACTACTAGTAGAGATCCATTCGACTGGAATATCGCGCTTTTTTAATTCCTGATAAATGAATGGAAAATTAGTCAATGCACCTTCTGTTTTATCGGAATCCCATAACTCAATATGAAATTGTAATAATTCCTCTAAATCAATCTGTTCTTCTTCAAACTGTTTGATATAAAACTGATCAAATGACTCATTTAATTGCTCTAAAGCATCTTCTAACAAATTAGAATACGTTGGCATATCGATGCTTAATTGATTAATTAACCCACCAGTACTATACATGATATTTAACAAACTTTTATAAGCCGAAGATTCTGTATGAGGAATATATAATAATTTTTCTTTTGAATGTAGGATTTTTTTTGCAATATTGTATGGCAATTGCCCCGAAAAAAGCCAGACATCTACATCTCGGTCATGTTTTTTTACAATTTCTTTTGTTTCAACAGGTTCATCATATGAAAATGGAAAAAATTCCAATTCATGTTCATATTCTTTAGTAAAACTTAATATTCGCTCCAAAGACCACTCTGGGCCAACAAGACCAATACGATACATTATTACACCTACCAATTACTCTAATTTTATAGGGGATTAAGTTTTCATATAGCTAATTTATATATAATTAATCTTAACAGTATCTCACTATAAATTACCATGATATTTAGAAATTGCTTGTGCAAAAAAAAAAAAGATCTTTTGACTAAGATCTTTTTCATTTCCTTTTAAAAAGGTTTCTTTTAGAAGGTCTTTTTAATCATTTTTCTTTTACTTTAATTTTTCCGTACTTAAAACGAACTTAAAAAATCCTTCATTTCATTAACTAATTCTTCAGGTGACTCATACATGCTCATATGTCCTGCACTGTTTAAAGTAGCAGTTTTAATATTATCTTTTTTTACCGAAAAAGTCTTTTCAGTTGGTATAATCTGATCGTCTTTACCTGCAAGTAAAAGTACAGGTAAACTTGTATCGTTAAGGACATAATTTCGGTCTGGTCTATTTTTCATGCTTATTAAGGCATTAACCGTGCCATCTACTGAAGTTTTATACCCAATTTGCTTTACCAAATCTATTTCTGCACTATTGATTTGAATATTTTTTGGAGAGAAAAGTTTAGGAATTAATCCGTCCACTACGTTTTTCACTCCTTCATTTTTTACTTTTTCACTAGTTGCTACTCTACCTTTTTTTGCTTCTTCACTATCCGGATAAGCAGTAGAGTGGATTAATGAAAATCCATTTAAGTAATTTGAATATCTTTGAGCAAATGCAAGTGTAATATAGCCTCCTAATGAGTGGCCAAACAACGTTATTTGCTTAATGTTTAGTTGATCAAGTAAATCTTTCAACACATCTGCATAATCTTCTATTGAATGCTCTTCTTTTATAGCTGTAGAGTCTCCATGTCCTGGTAAATCAATTGCGATCACGCGATAGTTTTCAGATAGCTTTGGAACTACTTTTTCCCAATATTCATGACTTCCCATAAAACCATGAATTAAAACGATTGGCTTCCCTTTGCCTTGTTCCTTATAAGAAATTGATAAATTTTCAAGTTCAACTTTACTATTAATGATCATTCAACTCCATTCGAGAATTTTAAAAGAATCTTATGAACAAAATTCTGCACTTAATTATTTTCTCCTCTCTTTTCTCTAAATAATCTTTAAATAGAAAAGGAGAGTCTCAAAAATGAGAGACACCCCTATTTATTAGATGGACATTAAAATTTATCTACTTTCTGATTATGAACTGCATCGTTACGTTGAATTTTCTGACCTTTATTTTTATTTATAAATAAGTAAGCCACAGATAATACAATTAACCAAGGTATACCGAATTGAAGCATAATTTTAAAGCCAGTAAACCAAGAAGTAATTGTTAGTCCCAACAATAATATTGCACCTAAAATTGTGAAGTAAGGGAATCCAATCATTTTCACTGGTAATTTTCGACCACCTGATTGTTCCCATTTCTTTCTAAAAAATAAATGTGAAATAAAGATGGTCATCCATGTAAACATCGCACCAAACATTGAGATTCCCATCATAAATGCATAAGAGGAATCTGGTAGTATTGCATTTACGATTCCGGCAACTACAATACCAATAGTTGAAACTGCAAGAGCATTTGCTGGAACACCTTTTTTACTTACTTTTCCTAAAATATTTGGCGCATGATTAGTTTTTGAAAGTGAATAAACCATACGAGTTGAAGCATATAATTGGCTATTCATCGCTGACAAAGCTGCTGTTAATATAATAAAGTTCATAAGTCCTGATGCAAAAGGTATATTTAATATTTCCATCACCTTTACGAATGGACTCTCATCAACCCCTGCCGATTTCCACGGAACGATGATCAGCATGATTGCAATCGTTAATACATAAAAAATTGATAAACGAAAAACGGTTGCTTTAAGGGCTTTTGGAACAGCAATATCAGGCTCTTTTGCTTCACCCGCTGTAACCGCTATCATTTCAGTTCCTAGAAAACTAAATAATGATATAAAGACGGCTACCCACATGCCCCACCAGCCAAATGGCATAAATCCTCCATCATTTGTTAAGTTCTCTACACCGATATTTGAATGGTGAGATGAACCAAACAAAACATACGATCCAAGTAGGATAAACCCAACAATTGCACTTACTTTAATCATTGAAAACCAATACTCAAATGTTGCAAATGTATTAACACTAGTAGCATTTATATAGATTAATACTGTTGCAAAAAAGGCGATCCAAACGATTCCTGGTACAGTTGGAAACCAATATTTCATATAGACTGCAATTGCACTTACCTCTACTCCAACAGCAAGGACTTGTGCCACCCAATATGAGTAACGAACAAGATATCCTGCCATAGGATGAATATATTTTTCGGCAATTGTTCCAAACGAACCACTAGTAGGATGTGCAACGGTCATCTCTGCTAAACAACCCATGAGCAGTAAAACGATAAATGCACCAACTGCATAACTGAGTAAGACGCTTGGACCAGCAGTTTTTATTGCAAGTCCGCTACCAAGGAACAACCCCGTCCCAATCGCACACCCCATTGCAATCATCGTTAGTTGACTAGTTTTCAACTCCCTTTTCAAGCCCTTTTCTTGCTCGTTTTCAATTTTATAATTAGTGGTGGATTCCTTCATGATCTCATCCCCTTGTCCCCTTAGATAGCCAACTAAACTTATGCCACAACTTCACGTTCATTTTTAAATTTTTCATATTGCTTTTCGGTCATGATTTTCTTAAGTTTTTGTACAACTTCCCAAACTTCCACGTAAGAAGTGTAAAGTGCAACTGGTGCAAGTCGAATAATATTTGGTGCTCTAAAGTCAGGAATAATACCATTTTCTTTCAGAGACTTACAAATACGTGCTGCTTCTTCATGTTCTAGACTTACATGTCCTCCTCGTCGTGCATCCTCTCTAGGAGATCCAATGAAAAATCCCATGTTTGGCAATTCTTGTTCAATACAATCCATTAAATATTGATTTATTCGAAGTGATTTTTCTCGAATCGTATCAATTCCAGCTTCTGTAAAAATCTCTAAAGATCCTATTAATGGTGCACAGCTTAATACATGTGGAGTACCGATTTGATAAGCTCCAGCAGTTTCAGCAGGAGTTAGAGTGTGCTCCATATCAAATTGCTTATCTTTTCTTGAACTAAACCAGCCTGCAAGTCCTGGCATTGCACCAAAATGTTTACGATTAACAAATAATCCACCTACACCACCTGGTCCACCATTTAAGTGTTTATAATTACACCAATAGGCAAAATCAACATCCCACTCACTAAACGAATGAGGAATTGATCCAACAGAATGACATCCATCAAAACCAATTAAAATTCCTCGTTTATGAGCCTCTTCAGTTAAGCGCTTCATATCTAAAATTTGACCGCTACGGTATAAAACTGTCGGTAAAATAATCAAAGCGATTTCTTCTGTCATTGCATTAATAATATCGTCCTCTTCTAAATAGCGTCCATCTTTACTTTTTACGCATATTAGGTCTTGATCAGGATCTAATCCATGAATACGAAGTTGACTTTGAAGAGCATAAATATCTGATGGAAATGTAAGCTCATCAGCTAATATCTTTTTTCTACTACCATTTGGTTGAAAAAAAGTACCAACTAACTGATGCAAATTAACGGTCGTGGAACCGGTTACAATTACTTCCTCAGAAGAAGCACCTACTAATGGAGCTAATTTTTCTCCTAGTTTTTCAGCCATGAAAAACCATGGGTGATTTCCATTTGTCCAACCATCTATTCCAAAATTCTTCCAATCTTCCAATGATTCTAGTAATGTACGTTCAGCTCTTTTAGAAAGTAGTCCTAAGGAATTACCATCCATATAGATTGATCCAGGGTTTAAGTAAAACTCATCTCTAAACTTTCTAAGTGAATCGAGACTGTCCATTTTTACTGCGTATTCTAATGTTGCTTCTGTAACTTTCGTATTCATAATATTCCTCCTCTATCAATCTACTATTTAAATCTATTTGTGAAAAAATCATATCAAAATAACTGACATAATGTCAATGACATCATGTCATATTTTCTGATAATAACAAAAGTTTAGATATAAAGAGATTATTTTATGTTAAACATACATAGTTTTCTGTGATTTCTTCCATTTTTATGAATTTACCTATATGCTAGAAGTAACATATGTTGGAGGATCGTAGTATGAGTAATGACAAAGTAGAATCTAAGCGTCAATTACGTTCATTAATGACAAGACAAAAACTATTAGAAGCTGCTAAAGAAGTATTTCTTGAAGAAGGATTTCAAAAAGCAACGATAACACAAATGATAAAAAAAGCTGATATTGGTTATGGAACAGCTTATGTACACTTCAAAGGTAAAGAAGAGCTTTTAATTGTATTAATGGAAAATGTAATGGAAAGGTTTTATGAAATTGCCGAAACTTCCTTTTTTCCAGAAACGAAAGAATCCGCTGAATCGATTATTTATAAACAAGCTACTTCTTTTCTAAAAATGGCAGAAGATGAGCGTAATATGATGCAAATTTTTGAACAGGCTATTGGAGTATCTGACGTCATCTCAGACAAATGGAAAACAATTCGTGAAAAGTTTATTGATCGCATATCACTCGATGTTTCTTATGCACAAGAAACAGGATTAGCAAGAAAAGAGCTAAATCATGAACTAGTCGCGCGTGCTTGGTTTTTTACAAATGAGATGTACTTATGGGAAATCGTTCGAAATGAACAGCATTATACGATTGAAGAAATTGCCAAAACAATCACATCACTTTATACAACTGGTCTTTATTAAGAATCAAATTTAAAAGCTCAAACTTTCACTACTTAAGTTTGAGCTCTTTTTGGTTTCTATTTTGAATTAGTGCTACAATAAATTTCTCGTAATATAAACTTCTGAACCTTACCAGATGCGTTTCGAGGAAGCTGGTCAATAAATTCAACAATTCTAGGAATCTTATACCCTGCCATTCTTTCACGACAAAAAGATCCAATCTCCTCAAAAGATAGACGATGCCCTGGTTTTAATACGACAATTGCGGTTACGACCTCTCCCCATTTAGCATCAGGCGTACCGATCACTGCCGCTTCCAAAATTGAATGATGCTCATACAAAACATTTTCAATTTCTACTGAATAAATATTTTCTCCACCAGAAATTAACATATCCTTACTACGATCAACTAACGTGATATATCCTTCCTCATCTACTACAGCTAAATCTCCCGTATATAACCAACCATCTTTAATCGTAACTGCTGTCTCTTTCGGCTTTTTATAATATTCCTTCATAATTGTTTCACCTTTTAAGATCAATTCACCAACTTCACCAGGTAAAACTTCTTCATCTTGCTGATTAACTATTTTAATAATTGTATAGAGTAAAGGTGTTTTTCCTGTTTTTCCAAAATGGAGCTCATGATCTTCTGGTGAAAGATAAAACCCTGTAGGTCCCCCTTCTGTTAATCCACATAAGCTGAAAAATTGATTTGTATTAAATAATTTCATACTTTTCATTAAGATTTCAGGAGGCATTGGAGCTGCACCGTATGCACATCTTTTTATTGAAGAAAGATCATATTGGTCAGCATTTGGAACTTGCTGTAAATAGTTATACATTGTAGGAACACCAAAAAATAAAGTAATTTTATATTTTTCTATATCCTTTAACACATTTAACGGGTTAAAATCTCGATGAATAACATTTGTCATACCTAAATATAAACCCGGTAATAGAAAGATGACGAGCTGAGCACAATGGAATAATGGAGCAACATGTAAAAGCCGATCCTGACAGCTTTGTCCCATTACCGCACTCAATCCATTTATGAGCTTTTCAATTCGTTTATAGTCGAAAAGCGCACCTTTTGGTTGTCCAGTAGTACCTGAAGTATATAGTAAATGAAAATCATCGTCTCCTGAAATCTCTACTTGGGGATCTTCTTCAATTGATGACAACACATCAAAGAAGCTTAAACTATTCGGCGAAGAAGCTAGAGGAGCAGTAATGATATTTCTTACTTTCGATGAGGATTTTGAAGCATCTAAAACGACCTTTTCTAGTTCTGAATCACAAATAACAAGTACACTATCCGACTGCTCTAAAATATATTCAACTTCTCGAGAAACAAGACGGAAGTTGATTGGAACGACAACAGCTCCTACTTTTACAGCAGCACAATAACCAATCACAAATAAGTCAGAGTTTGCCATCATAAGAGCTAATTTCTCACCTTTTTTTATACCTAATTTCTGTAATCCCCATGCAAAACGATTAACCACTTTATTGAATTCCATATATGTGTATGTACGGTCTTGATAGACTAATGCTAATTTATCTGGGTGCCTTTTTGCGTTTAGCGATAATACATTTCCAAAACTCATTTGCTTACCCCCGTATTAAATAATTTAGATTTAATCAACTGACCTAATAATTCCTTTTTCAATGAATTGATTAATTGTTTGATCATCGTATCCTAAATTTAATAAAACCTCTTTTGTATTCGTCCCGGGTTTTACTCCAACATGTTGATAAGTAGGTTTAAACACTGAAGATTTAAAAGGTGAAGCAATTTGTAATTGATTGGTACCGTCATTTCTTTGGACGTTTACTAAAAGCCCCCTTTCTTTTACTTGCGGATGCTCACATGCTTCTTCAAAAGTTAACACTGGCTCAACACATGCATCAAATTTACTAAAAATTTCTTTAAACTCATTAAACGTTTTCTTACTAAATGCACGTTTTATTTCATTTTTAAATAAATCCACCTCATTTTTATCCTCACTAAAAGAATAAGGAAGAAATGGCATAATTTCTAATGCCTCACATAATTGTTTTCGAAATGAAGGTTCAAGACTGCCGATTGAAAAGAATCGACCATCTGATGTTTCGTAATAGTCATAAAACACGCCTCCATTTAAAAGATGTTCCTCAGGTTTTGGATTAATTTTTTGAGTTAACCAACCAGAACCCATTAAAGATTGCAACGTAAAAGTACAATCTGTCATGCTAATATCAACCCACTGTCCTTCACCAGTTTGCTCGCGATGAATTACAGCCGATAAAATGCCAATAATTGCGTGTAATGATCCACCAACTTGGTCTGCAACTTGAATTCCCATCGGAACTGGACGTTCATTCTTTCTTGTTGAATAACTCAAAACACCAGTTAATGAAAGATAATTGTTATCATGCCCTGCTCGATTTCGATACGGACCTGATTGCCCATATCCAGTAATTGAACAGTAAATTAGTTTCGGATTTATTTTCTTTAATTGCTCATAACTTAAGCCAAGCTTTTCCAACACTCCTGGTCGAAATTGCTCAATGAGAATATCGTACTCCTTTACTAGCTTATAGATAATTTCAGTACCTTCGTCGCTTTTTAAATCAAGGATAATAGATTTTTTAGAACGATTAATCGTTTGATGTGCGGCAGATTGGTCCCCATCAAATGGAGGTGAAGTTTGTAATAAGTCGGGATGAAATGGAGATTCGATTCGTAATATTTCTGCACCTAAATCCGCTAATATCATAGTTGCATAGGGACCCGGTAAAAGACGTGTAAAATCCAGAATTTTCAATTTATTCAACATATACTAAACCTACTATTCAATTTAATTTCCTCACTCCATCTCTTTAATTTGTCATTGTACATTCATTATTCTAGATTACTTGGTATCTCTCCTTTTTTTAGGTTAATAAGTTTAGCCATTTGAACTTTAATTCTACTAAAAAAGCCATTCTCTAAAGGATGGCTTTAACAATTAGATAAATATATATTTAGTGCGTTACTAAATTTCCTCCGTTTTGAACAACTACATGAACTTTAAAATCTAATGTTAAATTAGGATAGTATTTCTCTTTTACCAACCAAAGCTAACGCATTATTTGATCGAATGTCTTATTAGTCAGAAAAATAGATTCTATTTTATTTTGAATCGTCTTTAATGTTTGAGGTAAATCAACTAGACTCTTAAACCCTAACAGGACAAAAGGAGCATTAACAAAATGCTCTTTCATTATAAAAAAATCATCAACATTACCGAAATGGTTTTTAATATCCTGCAATATTGTTTCCATACATGAAAATACCTCCTACAAAAGACACATATTTATAAATTTTCCCATTTGATTTTTTTTATTCTTTTCAACCATTTTCTGTAAAAAAACAAGTTTAATTGAAAAATACAAACTGTCTATTAAATAGTATTAGACTAAAATTTGCAACATGTATTGGAGAAAATTACACTATTTGAATATTTATAAAAGTTTTATAATAAATATACATGATTAAACATTCTTAAAACTTTATATAATTCGCACTTATAAATTGCGTTCTACTGAAGGAGATACAATATGTACCACACACATGAAAGATTTGACAATCGATTTAACGATATGATCTACACAAACACATATCCAAACGATATTTTGGATACAAAACCTCCAAAAAAACGATGATGAACAAGAATACAGCAATTAGATTAATCATTCGAACAGAATGCGATTACTAATAAATGATTTCATATTGAAAGTAAAAAAATGCACCGACCAGTAAATGGTCAGTGCATTTTTTCATTTGCTTGCACATACATATGACATTTGTACAGTTCAAGTGGAGCCGTTTGTTTTAACATGCTAAACAACTTGAACTAATGCATTTCATTTGATTAATAGTCACTCACTGCTGAAAAAAGTCACTTAAAAAGTGGTCTTTTAATCACGCATTGCCCCTGCCTCACGTGAAGTCATTGCTCCCTGTCCATGGCTTACATCACTTTGAATTTGCTGTTTTACCTTTTGAGGATTCGTTCCTGATTTCATATTAGTTCCCATATTCCCTTTACCTTGTGTATTCTGTGGCATAAAATCCCTCCTAAGATTATTCTTAACAATTATATTATTTACAATAAAAATCGTTATATCCTGTGAATCTGAGCAAAAAAATCGTTCCTTTATTTAACAGGTATTAAAAAATTAAACAATAAAATAGTTTGACTATTCAGATTTAACATTCTATAATCATATTAAACTAACTACCGGTAGTTAATAACCGGAATAACAAATTAGGAGATGATTTTTGTGAAATATCCACTTTCACCTGATGTAAAACCTGAGTTTTGTACAACTGGAACATTTATGCGACTTCCTTCTGCAAGAGAAAATGCGAAATTAGCAATCGTTGGCATGCCTTTTGATACTGCAGCTTCATTTCGTGTTGGTGCACGATTTGCTCCTCAAGCAATCCGACAAGCATCTATGACTTTATTCCCATATCATCCAATTCATAAGGTATATCCATTTGACGACAGCAATGCGATCGATATTGGAGATGTATCAGTGATCCCACATAATATCCATCGAAGCTATAAACTAATGGAAGACGCAATGTTTGAATTAATGGATGGTAATATTATCCCAATTGGTTTAGGTGGTGACCACTCAATTACTTTAGCAAACCTACGAGCTGCGGCTAAAAAACATGGTCCAGTTGCGATGATTCACTTTGATTCGCATACTGACACTTGGGATACATATTACGATGAAAAATATTGGCATGGATCACCTTTTATCCGAGCTCACGAAGAAGGACTTCTAATCCCAAATAAGGTTTTCCAAATAGGTATACGAGGCACATTAAATCATCCTGGAGATATAGATGCTAGCCATGAGCTTGGCTACAATGTTATTACTACTCCTGAAATTTATGAACGTGGTTTTGAATCTATTTTAAAAGAAATGAAAGAAGTTATTGGAGATACACCGTGTTTCTTAACTTTTGATATTGATTTTGTCGACCCATCTTGTGCACCAGGAACTGGGACACTTGAAGTTGGTGGATACAATAGTATGGAAACATTAAAAATGATTCGCTCATTAACTGATTTCAATTTTATTGGTTTTGATGTCGTTGAAGTACTCCCATCCTATGACCCAACTCAAATCACATCACTACTAGCTGCAACGCTAGTTCATGAATTTGCTAGTTTAGCTACATTGCAAATTAATAAAGTAAACTCAAAGTAATTTAAAAAGCTCTGTTTTTTAGACAGAGCTTTTTTCGAAGGCTTGAAGGTAGTATAGTTCATTATTTTGCTTTTTTACTACCTCATAAACCCTTTATGAGGTAGTATAGTTCAGCTTTTTCTCTTTTTACTTCCTCATGAACACTCTATGAGGAAGTATAAATCAGTTTTTTCTCTTTTTACTTCCTCATGAACACTTTATGAGGAAGTATAAATCAGTTTTTTCTCTTTTTACTTCCTCATGACACCTTTATGAGGTAGTATAAATCAGTTTTTTCTCTTTTTACTTCCTCATGAACACTCTATGAGTAACTTATTTTCAGTTTTTTGCTTTTATACTTCCTCATGAACACTCTATGAGGAAGTATAAATCACCTTTTTTTCTTTATACTTCCTCATGTACCCTTTATGAGGAAGTATAAATCACCTTTTTCACTTTTTACTTCCTCATGAAAACTCTATAAGGAAGTATAAATCAGCTTTTTGCCTTTTTACTTACTCATGACACCTTTATGCACCACTCCATGTACTTAAACAACATGAACAACGCTCTATCTCCTAAAACAAAGCTTTTTTGCAATAAATATAAACAATATTTAGACTTCACAAAGATTCCAGTTTATAATCTAGCTAACAAGAGTTAGTTTCGGAGGATGAAGATGACAAAGGATAAGATTATTGCAGCAGCACTTGCCTTATTTTCTAAAAATGGCTATGAAGGTACAAGTTTAACTGAAATTGCAAAAGCAGTTGGGATTCAAAAACCATCTATTTATAACCATTTTAAAAGTAAAGAAGAAATCTTTCTTACCATTTATGAGAATAGTTTATGGCTTCATGTGAAAAAAGTAGACGAGCTGATGGGAGAAATTCGTGAATTGTCAGCAAAGGAACAACTATACCAAATTCTAAACGTAACATTTGAATACTATATTGAGTTCGAGGAGCAATCTACTTTCGTGAACCGCGCTGTCTTTTTTTCTCCAGAACCATTAAAGGAACAATTACATACTCAGTTCATGGAATCGGAAGAAGCAATGTCAACTATTTTAAGATCAGTGATTGATAAGGGAATTAAAAGTGGAGAAATTCGAACAGGCAATGTAGAAGATTTTGTTATGTCTTATTACTGCTTAATTGATGGCATCTTTATTGAACTATCTTATTATGGAGCTGAAAAGATGAAGCCAAGGATTTCAAATATTTGGAGGAATTTTTGGTACGGTTTTAAAAATGAATAAAAAAAGGCGTTCGATTTTTCGAATGCCTTTTTCACTATTTTTACTGATTAGAAGTTAAATCAGATTTGAATTGATGAACAATCTCTGGTGATGCTGGTGCAGCAGGCTTGTAATACCCTTTTTGAAGCGCATAATTGTACAATGTACGTTGACGTGCTTCGTCCTGATTGCGTAATTGAATTAATGTTTGTCTTAAGTCAGAGTTTGCTGACTCATTAATAAAACCTGCATAAGCCGTTAAACTAGCGTTTAGTCCCTCTAAATAATCATTAACCATATCTTTATCTTGAAACATAATAAAATCTCCTTATCCTAAAAAGTTTAAAAGCTTTTGCTTAGATTCCATTGCTGATTGTGCATCTCTTTCTAAAAGAGCTTTAAATTCAGGATCAGAACATTGCTGAGCATATGCCTCTAATTTATTTGCGATTGTACTATGTCCTCCGATAATATGACGAAGGTTTTCTAACTCAAGTTCTGTTAATGAATTGTTCATTACTTAATTTCTCCTTTCGAACAAAAAGTTGTATAATTCTGCCTGCGCTTCTGCCCTTATCTGATTTTGATTAAATTTAAATATTGATCGACAAGGTTTTTCAACAGTCCACACATTGACATTATTAATTTTCCAAAATCCTGTAAAAAAATACGTAAAAAAAGCTCAATCTATCCGAAGCATAGATTGAGCTTTAAACTACTTGTCAGATTTAATTATTAGTCTCTGCTGAAATCAGCTTCTTCTAATTTAACCTTCTTCGTTTTCATAATTACTTTATAGCCGAGGTATCCAAGAATAAATAATGGTAGTCCAATATAAGAAACTGCAATACCATACCAGTCAATTTTTTCTCCAGTAAATGCTCCATAATTCGTTCCAAGCATTGCAACTAAACATAAAACTGTTGCTAAAATTGGACCTAGTGGGAACCATTTTGCTAAATAAGGTAGATCCTTTAACTTTCTTCCTTGGGCAATATACGCTTTACGGAAGCGGTAATGCGTGATTGAAATACCTAACCAAGAAATATAACCAGCTAAACCAGCTGCATTTAATAACCAAGAGTATACTGTACCATCACCAAATAATGAAGTTAAAAAGCAAAGTGCACCAATTAGAGTCGTCGCAATTAATGCACTAACTGGAACTCCACCTTTGTTTACTTTTCTTAAGAACTTTGGTGCTTTTCCTTCTTCAGCTAATACCCATAGTACACGAGAACCAACGTATAAACTTGAATTACCCGCTGATAAAACTGAAGTTAATATAACTGTATTCATTGCAGCAGCCGCAAAAGCAAGTCCTGCATGTTTAAAAACTAAAGTAAATGGACTGATCGCAACACTATCAACGTCTCCACCTAATAAGTTTGGATCTGTATAGCTTATTAAACAGCCGATAACGAAAATCGCTAATACGTAGAATAATAAAATACGCCAAAAGATTTGCTTGATTGCTTTTGGAATATTCTTTTCAGGATTTTCACTTTCCCCTGCAGTTACTCCAACCATTTCAGTTCCTTGGAAAGCAAAACCTACAATCATAAATACACTAAAGATCGATAAGAGACCACCTTTAAATGGTGCTTCCCCTTTTGTAAAATTGTCAAAACCACCAGTGTGCCCCTTCATAATACCGAAAATCATTAATAATCCAATTACAATGAAAATGATAATTGTAGCTACTTTAATAATTGAAAACCAAAATTCAGATTCTCCATATCCTTTTACAGACAGTACATTTAAACCAAAAATTAAAACAAGGAATATAGAACTCCATACAATACCTGGAGTATGTGGGAACCAATATTTCATAATTAAAGCCGAAGCTGATAATTCTAAAGCAAGGATGATGGCATTGTTATACCAATAATTCCAACCAACAGCAAAACCAAGAGCTGGGTCGACAAATCTTGAAGTATATGTGCTAAAAGAACCCGAAACCGGAATTAAAGTTGCCATTTCTGCTAAGCTAGTCATTAGGAAATAAACCATAATACCAGCAATTAAATATGCAGCTAGAGCCCCACCAGGCCCTGCATCATGTATTGTTGCTCCACTCGCTAAAAATAGACCAGTACCAATCGTACCACCCATAGCGATCATTGTTAAATGTCTCGTTTTTAGTTTTCTTTCTAAATGCTCTTTTTTAGGCGTGTTACTTTGAATAGTGAAATCAGTTTTACGATTTGTATTTTGCATGAATACACCTCTTTATTTTAAATTGAAATTCCCCTAAATACGAAAAAGGCTGATCAAATCTTTAAATTGCTCACATTCCAATCGATCCATTGGCATTGTCATTTCGTACAAAATTACAAATCACAGACTAAGTTACCTATTTTAATACTAAGCCTGGAAACTGAGCGATGTAAAGATGAAAATCCTCCCTTCTGAATTTAACAAAGGAACAAATCTTATACCCTCAATGCTGATAGCGTTTTCATTTTTTTTGCTTTCATCATCGAAATGTACTTAATTAAAATTATCATAATATGACGAAAAATAGAAGGAGTTTTTTCATTGTTTAGATAATTTAGAGTTATTTAAGAATAGTTAAATTTTCAAAAATCGTATATTTATTTGAAACAATAAATATATATTAAGTCCTAGTTTAACATTCTTCAACTATTAATTTTTAGATTGGAAAATATTATATAATGAAAGCGCTTTGTTATGGTTTAAAATTATTTTTCCTTATTTATTAAAGCTCTAGACTTGTAAGCAGTCCCAATAAAAGTATCTGTATATAGGAAAATCATCACTCTTTTTTAGGTGAAATGTCCTGTTTTTTTATCTTTCATTTCATCGACTCTATACAAAAAAATGAATAAAACCAGCTCGGAAATTTTCTGAATTTTTAAAACGTAAAATTCAAAAAAAACATTCTTCATATCTCCAAAAGAATGTTTTTTCCACCTAATTTTATTTTCTTATGGGGTAACGATATTAACCCACAGATTAAAATGATCAAATAAATTTACCATCTCTTTAAATTTCTCTTTATTCCCAGTAATGCTTAGCTTCCCATTTGCAATTGCCTTATTTACATCGAGTTTCCCGTACATAATTAAATAAAAAGTTACTTTATCTACAAATAATGTGGCATCAGGACTTGGAGCAGTTAAACCATCACTATAATTAAAAACGGCGTCCTTTATTTCAAATGTGTAATTTGTTTTCAGATCAGTAAAATTCACGTTAAATGTAAAACGCTTATTCTCTGCTTTTGGACCATTAAGCGTGATCGAAATATAATCAAAAAAATCTTTTACGCTCATGTTTAAGATCGATTGTTGGTCTACAGTACTTAATGATTGTGAATCATCTATCTTCATAATACCTTTTCTCAATTCCTGTGCACCCGTCAAATAAACATTTCTCCAGGATGCAGATTCGGCCCTGTATCCTAATTGCTCGTAAGATTTAGCTAGTAAGTTCTTAGCCTCTTTGTTATTCGGATTTGCCATGACTACGTTTTTCAAAACTTGAGCAACAAAGCGATATTCACCTTTCTCAAAATCTAGTTTTGCGAGCTTCAAAACCTTCTTTTCTCCACCCATGTATTGAACATATTTCCTTCCAGTCTCTACTTGTGGGAGTGGATCTAAATCAGAGGGATTACCATTAAAATATCCTAAATAATAGTTGTAAACTGCTTTAGCATTTTGCTTCAAATCACCATAATATCCTCGATTTGCCCAATATTTATCAAGACTACTAGGTAATTTTATTTGCTCAGCTATTTCATCTGCAGTGTAACCTTGGTTGGCTAGGCGAATTGTTTGGTCATGAATATACTTATATAAATCTCGTTGCTTTGTAAGATGCTCTATTACACGAACCTTCCCCCATAACGGCCAGCTGTGTGCTGTAATTAATGTGTCGATTTCTTCTTTACCAAATAACTTAATTGTATCATCCAAAGCTTTTACCCACTCAGAAGCATCTCGTGTCTTTGCTCCTCTTAAGGTATAAAAATTATGCATAGTATGACCCGTATTTTCAGCCACTACTAAAGTTTTGTAATCTTTTATGTAATAATGCATTTCTGATGGTGCTTCAGTATTTAACGTTAATAAAAACTTAAACTTAACTCCATCTATTTCCATCGTTTGTACTTTATCTTTTATTTCAATTGTCGGTGGCAGAAAGCTGATTGTACCGGTACTAATTCTAGGACCAATCCCATTTGTTACATATCCTTTTTTATTTACGGGTAAAAGATTTCCGAACATATACCCCGCTCTTCTTGACATGATATTACCTAAAAGGATATTCTCACTTACTACTTCCTTAGAAAAGTTTAATGGTGCAATAATTGGTACCTTTTCTGGATTGATCGCGTATTGTACAATTCCTTTTACCCCTCCAAAATGATCAGCATGACTATGACTAATAACTATTGCACTAACTAACTTTTTAGGGCGATACTCATAATATAATTCCATTGCTGCTTTAGCAGTTTCAATTGTTGATAATGTATCCAATATAATTAAACCTGTTTTACCTTCTACAATTGTCATTACAGATACATCTTGCCCACGAATTTGATATACCCCATCGACTACTTTATAAAGTCCAGGAGTATTTAATAATTGAGCTTGTCTCCATAAAGATGGATTTACTGTTAAGGGTGCAGTCCCTTCATTAATAATTGAATATTGATTGCGATCCCAAATAACAGCACCTTTTGAATTTTTTAATTGATCTTGCATTAATGGTGCGATGAACCCCTTATGAGCATCATTAAAATCTTGTTTATCATTGAAATTTAATTCACTATAAATTTTTTCATTTGCTTTAATTGTATCTTTAGTAGGAGGCATGGCTTGAGAAAATACGTTTTGAGGAAAGGGGGTAATAAAAAAAATCGTTATTATTAGTAAAAATGATAAACCTTTTGTTTCAAACATGATTCTACTCCTTCTAGTCATCAACATATAGAATTGGAACAAAAAGCAACATTAGTTCTTCAATACGTTACTCTTTGTTCCAATTTATTTTTTATGAGGATATGTATGTTTACTATTAATAATCTTCCTTAAATCTCCTCTAATTAGAGCATCTTTCATTTCTTTTGAGTTAAATGGAATAAACGGTGCTAAATATGGAACCCCCATTGATCTAATTGATGCCATATAAGCGATCAAAATAATTAATCCGATGAAAATCCCTTTTAACCCAAAGAAAAATCCTAAAAATAAAAAAACTAATCTTAACGCCATAACCGATCCATACAGTCCTCCTGCAGCAATTGCAATACTAGAAAGGAAATTAATTCCTACTATTATTAACGTCGCAGAATGAATCAGTTTTGCAGTGACTGAAGTTTGTCCAACTACAATAGCCCCTATGAGTGAAACAATAATGACAGTCGATTTAGGAATTCTCAACGATGCTTCAGTAAGTAACTGGAAAATAATCATGACAAATAATATCTCAACGATAATAGGTATCATAGTATCTGACTTTGCGAAAAACACCTTTGCAAATTTATGCGGTACCCAGTCATGATGAAAACGGACCACTGTTTCATAAAGGCCCAATAAAATAATTGAAAATAACCAGCTAAACAAACGTAAAAACCTGAATCCA
This sequence comes from Bacillus sp. FJAT-25509, assembly GCF_001420605.1. Taxonomy (GTDB): domain Bacteria; phylum Bacillota; class Bacilli; order Bacillales; family Bacillaceae_G; genus Gottfriedia. Next base: position 249,630 of record NZ_LJIZ01000026.1, on the reverse strand, counting down.
TATCTTCCTGATTTAGTATTATATTCATCCGGTTGATGAAAATAATGAAGAAAAAGACAAGGAACGATAAGACTATAAGGAATACCATTTACTAAAATCGCAACACGCCCCTCATATAATGCTGACACAGTGACATCTGGACGTTCACACGTAAAAACGGTTGGAAAGAATGTTTTTTTCCCTTCTAAAGCGTCTTCAATTACTCTAGCTTCTAATAAATAGGTCACATCTATATTTTTTATTCTTGACCTTGTTTCATCTAATATGTTTTTGTCAACAAATCCGTCCATATAAATAATCGAAACATCTGTTTTTACTTCGTTGCCTACCTCTAGATTTTCAATACTTAACTTATTTGACGGTATAATATTACGGAGAAGATTGATATTAACTTTTAACTGTTCATTAAATCCTATTAACGAGCCTTTCAATGATCTTTGAGTATCAGGCTCATTGATTGACCGCATTTGCCAATCAGCAGTATCTGCTAAAATTCCTTCTTCATAACCATCAACTAATATAAGTGTCTTTCCTTTCGATAGTCCAAACAAAATCTCTTCATAGGCTATTACCTTCATCACATCAGCAATCGAAAGATGACGGGTGATAAAAGCGTCAATACTGTCGAATTTAATAATTCTTAGCAAAGGCGTAAGAATATTATCTTGAATAGATTGTGTATTCGTTATCCCATCAATATACAAAATTGCAGCATCACGAATGACTTCATCATTTACCGTTAGTAGTCTAACTTTCAAATCAGTACCGTTATTAAACTCTTCTTTTATATAATGAATATTCTTTTCTAAACTTACTACTAAAGTTGACTGTTCCGTGTTATTCACTAAAAAATCTCCTTAAGCATATTTTGGTTTAGTTTGTCCTGCATATTCCAATTTATGTTAATTTGGGTGAAGGTTTCAGTTTCAATTTTGTATTAAAAAATAATCCAGCCTTATTGGAAGGTAAAGTTGTTGAAGTCGACTTACTAAGTTATGAACCTTTAGATGTGACACTTGGTCTTTTACGTTTAAAAAAGAAATTATTATCCCCAGTTGAAAAGCAATTCATTAGATTTATTAAATCGGAAATGAATGAATATGAAGGCTAAGTAAAAAAAAGATGATATCGTCACACGATATCATCTTTTGATTTATTCAGTTGATTCTACTTCTTTCTTCTCATGATCTGTTACGCCCAATACATCTAATAAAAAGATGAAAACTGGTATCCCAATAATAAGACCCCATACGCCAAAAAAACGTTCAGAAAAAACAAGAATTAGAAAAGTATAAAAAACTGGTAAGTTCGTTTTAGCTGATATTAGCTTTGGATTTAAAAAATAAGTTTCAAGTGCATGTAAAACAAGAATCATCAAAATTACATACATGATATGTGTCATTCCACCGATTGTATAGGCAATCGTACAAAGTGGAATTAATGAGATAAACATTCCAGCAACCGGGATTAGTCCAAGCAAGAAGATCAAGAAGCCTAAACCGATAAGCTGTGGAAATCCCATAAATCTTAATGCGATCACCGATAAAATACAATTCACTAATGCAATTAAAAACTGGGCTTCAATTACTTTACCAAAAGAACGTGAAAATCTTTCTCCAAAATAAGCCATCTCATAATAAAAAAGTGATATCTTACTATTCTCAAACTTTTTGGTAAATGCAATAATCCTAGGCTTTTCAAGTAGAAAAAAGAAACTTAGAACTAAAGCAATTAATACTTCAATCCCCCATTGGCTAATATTAGAGGCATACTTATATAAAAAATCTAATCCTTGCTCAGTATAACCTGATATTTCAACCTTTTTAATTGCGGTTACAATATAATTGATGATTTTCTCATCTGGTGGATTCATATAAAAGGTTTTGATTTGTACGATTAGTTGGACAACTTGAGATGTAATAACAGGTAAATAATTATAGATCCCTACGACTAAAGCTGCCACAATAACGATATACAAAGAATAGACAACTACTAACCGATTAACCGGTAAAATCTTGTTTACTCTATTAATAATAAATTTATGTACTCGATCCATTAAATAAGTAAAAATGAAAATTAGTAAGACTAAATTTATTATTTTGCGAGTTAAGATTAGTACTAGAATGATACAAGCCATCATTGCTAGTCGTCTAAACGTACTACTTTGAAAAAATTTTCTGACCTCCATTCCACAACCCCCTTACCTAGATATTATTGTGCCTGAGTAGTATGGAAATCTTAATTTTTATAATAAAAACATAACCACATCCCAAAGGAAGTGGTTCATAAAGTTGCTTCTCTTTTCATTTTTATTTAATAAATTCTTCAATTATGAATTTTCATTTAACAAATTCTTAATGTTGAAAAGCGCCACTTTTTATTTTACCAATTCTAACACTAAAAATAAAGATGCTCCTAAACAATTATGTTTAGCTGCATCTTTTAATTGAACTTTTTGTGTCAATAATTGTTCCCCATCCCTTTTCATTCACACTTGGGCACTGAATGAATACTATAGGCATGAGGGTGTGATTCAATGAATGACTATAAGATTAAAGAAGATCTTCGTATTATCGCTACTCTTCAAAGAGATTTAAATGTCGCCGCTGCAGCATTATTATTAACTGGCCAAATTACGATAATAGGTGTATTTGTAACGTCTGGAGAATTTAGTCTTTCTCTAAGTGGACCCTTATTAGGTAGAGAACGTGTAGAAAGTAAATATGGAGATCAATTTACAAATGCTCTCATTGATGTAATCGATATAATTATTGCTATTTTATTATTAATAGATGAAGTTCGAGTTGTAAGCTCCGTTATAGGACCCGGTAGATTCTCACTAAATGTGAGTGGACCTATTTTTGGTGCGCCAGTTAGCGAACCGACACTTCCTTTTCTAAAAAAAACATATTACTTTTGTAAAAAAATTGTTTCGAAACATTTTGATATTGATCCGAGAATCTTTAGTAAATAAAGGAATGGTGATTATGGCTTTAACAGATATCCCTACTGTAAGACCTACTGATACCCAAGTTTTTCTTATGGCAATTTCCGTCATTTCGTTTATTTTCTTCTTTACACAACGAAAGTCAAGTGATTCAACGACTTCAACGACACAGGTGAGTTAAGAAATCACTGTTCGTCTTTTTCTAACTCATTATTGATTGGTTTTTCCCTATTTTCGATAACTGATAAAACAGCTTCTTCAATTTCTTCATAGCATGTGCATCTACAAATATTAGAAGATAACCATTCTTTCATTGTTTCATATGTTGGATGAGGGTTTTTTATTAAAAGTGAATGACAATTCATGATGAATCCAGGTGTACAATAACCACATTGAAACGCAAAATTTTCAACGAAGGCTTTTTGTATAGGTGAATCTTTTAAACCTTCAATTGTAGTTATTTTTTGTCCGATTGCCTCGATGGCAAGCATAATACATGATTTATACACTGTACCTTCCATAACAACTGAACAGGCTCCACAATCTCCATTTAAGCATCCTGGTTTTGCGCCAGTAAGCCCGAGCTTTGTTCGTAACACATAAAGGAGAGTGTCTACTGGACGAATCTCCACTTGTCGAATTTCGTCATTAACATTTAAAGAAACGGTTAATTTTTTTATTGGAGACTGGTCCATTACCTTCCCTCCATTTCAATCATTATCTCTTCTATTGTGTTTTTTAGTACAAATAGTCGGTACTCTTTTGAGCCTTCAACATCGTCAAGCACTTCTCCTGGAATGAATTGCAATGCTTTTTGAATTCTTTCTTCTATGCTCAAGTTAGTATTATTTAACTCAACTTCCATTTGCTTTGAACGAAACGGAAAAGGGCATAGCCCACTAAAAGCAAAACGCAATTGATTATCTGATTTAATAGATGCGATCGTCAGTAATGGATAACCTGTATCCCATTGCTGACGCTTTTTTATGCTCATATATGGTAGATTGATATACTTCTTTTCCGTTAAAAGTTGGATCAAAAATTGTCCATCTTGGAGTTGAAAGTTTTGGTTGAAGATTTGCTCGATTTGAAAAGCCTCTATTCCATTAAATCCAGCAACAATTACTTGGCTATCACAAAGTAGAAATGGTAAAACTGCTTCCCGGTAAAAAATTTGACCACATAAATTTCCGCCTAAGGTTATTTTATTTCTTGCCGTACGATCAGCTATTTCCATAGATGCTTTAGAGAGTAATGGAAAAAGGTTTTTCTCTTCAATTTCTGTTAGTGAGATTACAGCACCTGATATTAAATAGTCTTCATTAAACTCAAATAATTGGCACTCACTTAGATCTTTAAGATCGATCAGGGCATCTGTTTCAACCAGATTTAACCGACCAAGTGTTATAATTTCTGTACCACCTGCATAATAAATCGGCCTCTTGTTTTTAGCTTTTAAAAAATAAAAAGTCTCCAATGCTTCTTTAATCGTCATTGGTTTATAGTATTCTATATTAGAAGATAACAAACTAGTTCCCACCTTCTTTTACTTTCCATAATAATTCTGGGATAATTGGTAAATTGTTAATGTTTGCCGAAAGCGAAGTAGAAAGACTGTTACCAAGAGCAGCTGGCATTCCTAATAATCCATGTTCCCCTACACCTCTTGCACCAAAAACAGCATCGACTTGTGGCGTTTCAACAAAGGCTACTTCATATTTAGGGTTCTCACCAAACCGAATCGGTCGATAAGTTCGTAATTGAGGATTTAGTACCTTCCCTTTCGCATCGAAATAAAAGGTTTCTCTTGCTGCAAAAGATAAGCCCATACTCATAGCACCTTTAACTTGCCCAGTTGCAGTCTTACTGTTTAGTACTTTGCCAATATCAACAGCTGTAACGGCTTTAAGAATCCTATATTCATATGTTTTTAGATTGACTTCTACTTCTACACCATGTGCACAAACCGTCCACTCTGGTCCAGGTTTTCCAGCGCCAGTTTCTCGATTTAAACGGGTTAAGCCAGTTAAAATATAGTGTCCCCTTCCAATTATTTGTCCTCCTATTGAATTTCCATTTGGAAATGTATAACCGTAAGCAATTTTTTCAATTGGGATATTTGTATCTGGATTACTTCTTAAAAACACTTTTCCATACCCAACTTCTAAATCATCAACAGGAGCACGCAATATAAATGAAGCTAAATCTTTTAATTGCCTCATTAAATCCTCAGCAGCTGCTAACAATGCTCTACCAGCCATGAATGTTCCTCTACTTGCAACTGTTTTCCAATGCTCAGGTGTATTTAGAGTATTGATATTCATTTGAACATGAATGTCGTTTACATCCATTTTCAGGATTTCTGCTAACATTTGAGCAAGAATCGTTTTAGTTCCCTGACCGAGTTCTACAACACCGGACATTAAATTAATACTTCCATCTGCATTGTAGATCAATATTACGCCTGAGCTTGCATTTGGTGTAATAGTAGAGGTCTTCCATGAACAGCTAATTCCTTTAACTCTTACTTTATGATTACCTAAGTCAATAACTTGACCTTCCTGCCAATTAATTAATTCTTTCATTTTTTCAATACATTTTGGGAGATTTCCAACTGTACTAGAATTTAATACAACTTGTGTAGGAGTCGTATCACCTGGTTTAATGGCGTTTCTTTCTCGTAGTTCGATAGGATCCATATTTAATTTTCTAGCAAGAATATCCATTGCTCTCTCAAACGCAAAATGTACTTCTGAATGACTAAACCCTCTAAAAGGTGCTGGGTATGGATGATTCGTATACATGCATAAAGAATCACACCAAATATTTTCAATATTATACGGTCCTGTGCAATCAACTGCTCCTGCCCGTGTTAAGTCAATCGATTTATCTGCATATGCTCCGCCATCCCATAAATAGTGAATTTCTGCAACTTTGAGCATTCCTTCTTTTGTACTTCCCAGTTTTACATTCGCCTCAAGACCAATATGTCCCGGTGATGAAAGCATATCATTTTCACGAGTGTTATATATTTTTACTAATCTACCATTTACAGCTCGTGAAGCAATATAGGCTAAAAGTTCTAACTGGACTGCTCCTTTTCCACCATACCCCCCACCTACAAAAGGAGTGTTTACAATAACTTTTCCGGGTTTAACTCCAAAATAATCTCCAATCAAATCCTTAACCATAAATGGGCATTGTGAAGAAGTTGTAATCTCAATTGAGCCATCATGATGGATTTGAGCAAATGAACATCTTGTCTCCATTGCAACATGGTCAGATGATCTAAATGCAAAATTCTCATCAATCATTACTTCGCTCTCTCTCCAACCTTTGTTAAAATCTCCTTTACGAATTTTAATCCTAGTAGCAATATTCGTACCTGGCTCTGGATAAACACCTTCAGTTATTTTATACTCTCCTAGTTTTGGATGTATAAGTGGTGCATCTTGTTTAAGTGCTTCTGTTGGAGAATTTACAACTGGAAGTATTTCATATTGTACTTTTACTAAATTAGCAGCTTGATTTGCTTCATAAAGGGTGTCCGCTACAACGATTGCCACTACTTCACCAAAAAATCGAACACGGTCAAAAGCGATTGGATAGCGGTCAAGTATTCCTTCTCCTACTAAAGGTAGATTCTCACCAAATATGATTTTTCTTACACCTTGTACTTTTAGAGCATCGGTAGCATCTATACTTTTAATCATCGCATGAGCGTATGGACTTGTTACTAATTGAGCGTGAAGCATATCATTTGTCTGAAAGTCGTCTGTATATTTAGCATATCCCGTAACTTTTTCAAAAGACTCTTTTCGGGGTATCCCTTTTCCAATTATATGCATCGTGTTTTCTAAACCCCTTTCGAAAAAAACGTTTAACATAAATTTCTTTTATATGAGATACTATAAAAATTTATGTTTTGAAAACAAAAAAAATGCCCAGATAGGAGAATCAGGCCATTTATAACTCATAATCAAAACTAAAATTGAGATTTTTTCTTTATTTTAAGTATGTGACCTATTTTTTTCCTAAGAAGTATTTCCATACATATCCAATTTCACAAAGGGAATAATACTTATATTCTTAGCGGAGTTTTTAAGGAGTTGATTTAAATGGAAGTAAACGAAAAAACCTCCATGCTTGAAGAAGTACAAAGCGCATTTCAATCTAGTTCAGATTTTAAATATAAAAAATATTCAATCGAGGAAGTAACTCTACATTTATGTTATTTAGACACTTTGATTGATTCAGAAGTAATTCAAACACATATACTAGAACGGATTTTTTCAAAAAATAACTCAGATCGAATTGTAACAACTATATTGGATACTGAAGATGCGTATACACTTGATGAGTGTATTCAGTTTATTCTTTCTGGTAACGTCATTGTTTTTAATGATAATAATAGGAGTAAAGCGAAGTCATATTCTGCACTTTCTGATAATAGCGATCGTTCAATATCAGAATCAATTTCCGAAACAGTAATATTAGGACCCCATGACAGTTTTGTTGAGAGTCTTCAAACCAACTCAACTTTAATTCGAAAAAGATTACGTACGAAAGAATTAATCATCAAAAATATAACAATTGGTAAAAAATATCCTGTGACGCTTTCCATTTTTTATTTAAACGATATTACTCCAAAATCAATGATTGAAACAATTGAACAGAAAATAAAAAAGCTAGAGACAAGTGGAAAAGTTGAACCTGTACAAATGATCGGAACTGTACATATTCAAAATATGATAGAAGAATATCCCTCTTCTCCATTTCCACAAGTGATGTTCACTGAAAGACCTGATCGTACAGTTCGTCATTTATTAACAGGAAAACCTGCAATTATACTCGATAATGACCCTAGTGCATTATTATTTCCTTATGATATTTATGGTTATTTCCGTAGTGCAGACGATTTTAATTTTAGATGGCTTTTTGGTATATTTTTTTATTGTTTAAGAATATTCGCATTTTGGCTTGCAGTAACATTACCTTCAATTTATATAGCAGTTACAAATTATCATTCGAATATCTTACCTACTTCTATTTTTTATACATTAAAATTATCAATTGAAAATGTACCACTTCCACCTATAGTCGAAGCTTTTTCAATGATTATTATTTTAGAGTTATTGAAAGAAGCAGCTCTGAGACTTCCAAATCCTGTTGGTGCAACTATTGGTACTGTTGGGGCTATTGTAATTGGGACAGCTATAGTACAAACAAATTTAATCTCAAACTCTATGGTTGTTGTAATCTCAATTACTGCCGTTTCCTCATTTGCACTACCATCAAAAGAAATGTCTATCGCCTCAAGAGTAATGGGCATACCTCTTTTAATCCTTGCAGCAATTTTTGGATTTATTGGTATTAGTCTTGGTATTTTTATGATGCTTGCTCATCTATCCAAAATTAGAGCGTTTAGTTATCGATATGTAGAGAATCCAGGTTTCTCCGAATTTGTTTTATTAAAAAATAGAAAGGGAAAAGAAACATGATCAATAATAAACACCTATTTTATTTAATTATATTTTCACAATTCGGCGTTGCCATTACTAACCTCCCAAATAATATTTATAAAAAAGCGGGGCACGATGGTTGGATTTCGACACTTATTGGTGGTGTAATCGTTCAAATTATACTATTTCTTTATTATAGTTTGTATAAAAAATTTCCAAATAAAAGTTTTACAGACTATACAAAAATAATTACGAATCCATTCATTGGAACTTGTATTAATATTAGCTATTTCATCTATTTTTTGTATGTAGTGATCTTAATATCTACTAGATTTTCTGATATTATCAAGATTTGGATTTTTCCAAAAAGCCCTGCTTGGCTTATTCTCATTTTATTTTTATTTACAGCCTATATTGTCGCGAAAAATGACATCTTAACAATCGCTAGAACGTATGTACTTTGCACATTTATCTTTCTGATATTTATTTTATTTCTACTAGTTTCTTATAAAAATGTTCATATAGGTAGAATATTACCTATTGGTCAATCTCCAATTACAAAGATCAGCTCTGGTGCATATTCATCCTTTATTGAAATGTTAGGCTTTGAAATCTTTTTATTTTTACCGCCATTTTTTCAAAATACAAAAAAAAAATTATTCACTTTATCTATCGCAAATTTTTTTACAACATTAATGTATACCTTTATTCTTTTCACGTCCTATATCAAATTAAGCAATAAAGAAAATAGTTACATCATTGACCCCATACTTTATATATTTAAAACTTATCAGTCAAAAATGATCGATAGTCTAGATACATTGTTTTTAAGCCTATGGATCATTGTAATTTGTGCAACAGTAATTAACTATATTTATATCGTTAGTGAAGATGTACATAAGGGTCTATCTTTAATCGTAAAAAATAGAAAAAGTATATTACTTTTCATCATCTTAATCATATTTGCTTTTTATCCTTTAATTTCTTTACAGGTAATCAAAAGAGAAGCACTTGCGAATTTTGGCACTTATTTAGATCCCATCTTTATTATCATCATTCCATTTCTTCTATTCTTAATTAATAAAGTTAGGGGGCTAATAAACTGATGAGTAAATCTTATAAAATTATTAGTTTATGTTCCATTCTTTTATTAGCTACAGGTTGTTGGGATACTAGAGCAATTACTGAAAAGACATTAGTTAATGGGATTAGTTTTGATTTAGATCAAGATAAAAAAATTGAGGTCAATGCGCTAATACTTGATATTATCGGTAAGGGAGCTGGCGTATTCGATTTCCAGAGTGAAACTGTTGATTCTAAAGGCATCTCAGTTTCTCAAGCTTCAATGCATTTACAATCATTTTTACCTGGAGATATAACGACATCCAAAACTAAAATTTTATTATTTGGTGAAGATTTCGCGAAAACAAAAATTACTCATATTATAAGTACTTTTAGAAGGAGAACGTTATCAAATCTAAATGTATCTGTTGCAATAACAAATAAACAACCTGCAAAAAACGTTTTAAAATTAAAAACAGTCGGAACTAAACCGTTATCGGTAATATTGAGTCAAACTATAAAAAATGCTGAATTCACTTCAATCGCTCAACAAATACAGCTTTTTAATATTTTTACATATACTTCCGAAGAAGGTATAGACTTTACAATACCAGTAGTAGATGTAACACCAGCCGATCGAGTAGAAGTTACTGGCGCAGGTTTAATGCATAATGGTAGCTATACTGGACGTTTCGTTTCTTCTGAACATTCTCCGCTTCTTCTAATGATGATGGGTGAATACGGCTCTACAGGTAATTTTATTACAAAGCTTTCTAAAAAATATGAACCGCCATACAATATACTTGCTTATAATATTATTCGACCTAAAAATAAATTAACAGTTTCGACCTCTAAAGATAAAATAGAGGTCAATTTAACAGTTAAAGTTAATGTATCGATAGATGGAATATCTACAATGAAATTTTTAGGCGAGGATGAAATGTGGTCAGTTATTAATAAAGATCTAAATAAAAGAGCTCAAGAAGTTATTAAAGATATTCAACTTGCTAATAGTGATGTACTAGGGATTGGTCGATATTTAAAAGAACATCACCCAGAAAAATGGCGAAAACTTAATTGGGAAAAAGAATATCCAACAATTAAAATCAAACCTAAGGTAGTCGTAACCATATTAGACACAGGTGCAATTGGTAAAGAAACTCAGTTTGAAGAATAATATAATAAAGAAAACTCGCCGATTGGGGAGTTTTTAGGCGAAGACAGAGGTGTAATTGCATTTATAATTAATTCCTAAAATTGAAAACTATTCGAGTTTACTTCTCCGTTGCCAATTTATACACTCTTAATGTGTAAAAAGATCGTGTAGTCAGTTCCAAATCCTGCCTCCACGATCTTTTTTATATACTATTTTTAAACTGTTTTTTTATTTTCTCAATAAATTCTCTTGCTAATGGTGACAAACTTTTCGATTGTAAATGAATTAGCCAAAAGTCAACATCGAAAGTAGTCTCTTCCTTTAAGGGAATTATTTTAATATCCCCACTTAGAATCATTGGCTGATTTCGAATCGAAAATTCATGCAAATACAAAATTGCTTGGCTCTCTTTTACTAACTCATAAAGTAAGCTACTTCTATTTGATCTAAGAACGACGTTGTTTGAATTCAATTTTGAAATTTTTTCTAGTGTTTTATAGTCGGAGTTTTTATACATAACTATTTTGGTATTTTTCAATTCATTTGGAGATACAGAATCATAAGTATAAAATGGTGATTTTTTACCGACTGCAATACAAATATGTCCTCTATGTAAGTGCTCATATTCAATGAATCTTTCTTTTTTTAACTCTTCGTTTGTAGAAGGAATAAGTGCAAAATCATAATCCTGATTACTGAAATTTTGAATAATACTGGCAGGATTTTCTTCAACAACTTCAAATGTAACTTCATATGGTTCTTTATTAAACATTACCATTGTTTCTTGAAGCATATATGTAAAAGTAGGAGCGGTTATTATTTTCAAATGCGTTTCACTTCTATTTTTAATATCAAAAATTTCTTTGTTAAGCTCTTTAATTGTGCTCAATAAAGTAATTGCCTTTGAAATAACGATTCTCCCTTCAAATGTTGGAATAACACCTTGTTTCGATCGGTTAAAAATTTTAATACCAAGCTCATTTTCTAACTGAGTAATGGACTGGCTCATGCCAGAAGGTGAGATAAATAATTTTTCAGCAGCCTTCGTAATTGACTTTTCCTTTGCTGCATAAACGATATGTTCCATTTGTTCGAAATTCATGATTCACCACTCTCTTTTGTATGACCAGATATCATTATTGATTTTATATTATTTTCAAAAGTAATGTATCATTCTTAGTATTATCTTGTTCTATGCTCACATACTTAAGTTTACTAAAAATTTAAAAGAGAAGCCAAATTATTGGCTTCTCTTTCAAGCTGTTGAAATACAATCTTGTCAATTAATATCCAAATTTTCGTAAAGAAGTAAAGTGAGGTTGATTTCCATTACAGGATGCTCGCTTTCCATGGGGCGAGACCTGAGCCTCCTCGTTCCTGCGGGGTCTCAGCCTTCCCGCATTTCCCATAGGAGTCGAGCACCCCTCCATTCCAATCAACTAATTCATCAAAAAAAGTTTATGATAAAAACCTAATTTAATATCCTTTACTTAGAGTAAATAACAATTTATTAGTCAGTTTGTTGGTCAATTAAAATCGACATCAAATTTAAAACTAATCATAGGAACTTGTTGATCTAAACATAATGACTACTCAAACATATTAAACATTTTAAAACCATTAATAGATCATCAAAAAATGACAAATTTATCATCAATAATGGTCACTGAATAGACGTTTTCCTTTTTGACCGTTCTATATTTCAACACATTGAAAAACGGAAGCCTAAGTATGTAAACTGTTGAAAATTACTAACTCATAACAGCTTCACGAGTAAGTAAATAAGCTAAAATTTGAAAGCAACTTACTCATAACAGGTTCATGATAAATAAATATGCTAAAATTTCAAAAATACTTATTCATAACAGGCTTTAGTTAAAATCACCCACCATTAATTGAGCACTAATTGACAAACGCATTTTTCAACAGTATAAAAGAGAAGCCAAATTATTGGCTTCTCTTTCTAGTATCTTACTTTAATCCTAATTGCGTTAAAACATCATCTAAATTTACACCTTTATATGAAGACCTAGCCTTAGGAGGATTTGGTACTGTCGTATTTTGTAAACCAAAGTTTTTAACAACGTAATCCATATCCTTTTTGTCTACTACACCATCGAAGTTTAAATCAGAACCTGAATGGCTCGTACCCCAATAAGTTTGTAAATTTAATGCGTCTAAAATATCGATAACATTATCTTTATTTGTGTCCCCAGCTGCAGCCTGACCTAAGCTAAAGCCTAACCATTTTCCAATCGCTTCTCCGCGAACATTATCTGATAAAACTAATTGTCTAGACAACGTAAAGTGACCAGGTGCATCTACCTTAACTGTATATGGTTTTGTATCAGGATCCAGGTTATCTGATACGAGATAAGTTCCATTTTTGCTTGTCCAGATTGCATCTTGAACATTTTTTCCATCATATGAAGTAATTGTCACTTTAGCACCTATATTTTGTTGATCTAACTTATAATTCATCTGACCAGTAGCTGGATCATATGCTCCTTCTAATTTCATTGTGCCAGAATATCTAGACATTGTTTGTTTTATATCAAACGATTCCATATAACTGTAAATATTATTTGTTACTACATTTGATTGATCGGTTGTTTCTCCAGTAATGAGATTCAAAACTGCAGGGAACTCCCTGTTGGTGTAACGTTTAGCTGTTACTAAGTCGAAATTTACTAATTGTATATCTTCAGGTAAAGATTTATTACCTAAATAGTTAAATGTTATTGTATATGTTGTTGAGTAATTCGGTTTAGTTGTTGAAGATACAGATACTTGTGCATCACCGTATTGCTTTACAGCATCACTTATTACAACATTTTCAATTTTTGCGTAATCTTTGTATTCCGATACTGCAATTGGAATTGTAATTTTCGCAGTTTTTAGATTTTTCATATTATTAGAACGTAGAGAATAATTAATTGTATCTCCAGATGAAGCTTCTTGTTTATTTGCTTTTAAGTAAAAATATGGATACGATTCTGGAACAAACACTACCTTTAAAAATCCCGTAGCACCTGAAGTAAAGTTTCTTGCCGCATCATTTGCAACAAACGATACTTTACATGGTACTTGCTTTTTTTGTACTAGTATTTGATCTTTAATATTTCCATCTTTATCCGCGTTTATTGCTGGCTCTGGATAACCAGCATTGTTGTATGGGACAACTTGATTGCTAGACTGATCAATTGGAATTCCTGCTTTATTTGCATCTGCTACTTCTGGATCATTAACATTGATATTAAAGTCATATAAAAATTGTCCATTTGAATCAAATTGACTGTCTGTATATTCAATAACCTTTTGATCTAACGAATCAAAACTTGAAGTCATCTTTGGTTTGCCTTTTTCATAAATGAAATCAGCTGATTTAGAGAATGTTTTACCTTGATCATTTGTACCAATCGCTCTTAATTTATAATGTCCTGTTTTTGCTAATACAATTGAATCACTTATTGGATTTTTTGGATCACCAGTGAATGGGAAATAAGCCCCAGCAAATCCAGATGGCACTCCGGTAACAACATTTTCCGGAAGTCCACGTGTATCATATGATGCAAGTAAACCTAGATCTTCACCAGTAGTTGCATCTTGGACTACAAAATCGAGGGTTTTCATATGTGATTTTAACGAAATCTTAAATAGAATTTGGCTTATTGCTCTATTTGGTACAGCTGTATCACCTGAAAACATATTAGTCGTTAGTGTAAAAGTATCAATACCTTCATTTACTACTCGTCCACCAAATGGAATTTGATAAGTTTCAGTCGGATCAGCAGCATTTGTAAAAACGATATATCCTTCATATGTGCCTTTTTCTGCTGTTTTAGGAATATTTAAATTAAACTTAATATTCTTTGTGCTAATTCCATTTAATTTAACTGAAGTTGGTCCAGTTAATGTTACATTATTTTTAGCAGCATCTAATGATCCTCTTAAACCAGTTTGGAATTTAACATTTACATTAAATGTTTTCGCTTTTTCACTTCTATTTTTCAATGTAACAGTACGGTCATCAGTAATATCTTGGTCATTAAATCCAAATGAACCGAAGCTAATGCCACCTGTTAATTCTTTAATGGTTTTTAGTTTACCTTTATCATTTATTGTCGGAGTTTGATCATTCACTTGTAGTTCCACATTTGAGTGGATAGCTTCATAAGCATCAACTCGTCCGCTTCCAATTTCAAACACACTGTAATTTTTTGATAATGAATCAGCTGTGTTCATTAAGATTGATTTTACATCAGCTGGTTGCAAATCTTTGTTCGACTGTAATAACAATGCAGATACCCCAGCAACATAAGGTGTTGCCATTGAAGTTCCAGATAAGCGTTCATATGCATATTTATAATCTTCTGGTTTGGAACCATCTACTGTTTTATTGTTTACATAAAACGGAACAGTTGACATGATCGCAACACCAGGTGCTGTAACTTCCGGTTTAATATCATAGTTAACACGAGAAGGACCTCTTGAACTGAACGCAGCTAATTCATCGCTAGTTGAATGGATTATTGAATAGTCCCCAAACGAGAAGTTTGTATTACCCGCTTGAAGCGCTGCTAGAATTTGTTTTCCATCACTGTTTGATATTGTAAATGATGGAATTGCATCAACTGATTCACCTAAAAATGCATTAATTGGCCCTTCAGCTTGGTTTAGCTCATCGTTATACATAATGACTCCGACTGCGCCTCTCGTTTTTGCATTTTTAATTTTATCAATTAATGCATTCGTTCCACGCTTAATGAATGCAATATTTCCATTTAGGTCCTTGCCGGTAAAATCAGCTGTTGTTCTAGCTAGACCTACATCTACTAATTTGAATGTTTTTCCTTTTAATTGAGTTAAATCATCCGAGTAATTTCTTGCTAACTGTCTTAACGTGTAATTAGCACCATTTTGCACACCTGCATATTGATAAGCTTCAAGTGAAATGGATGAAGCACCAACTGTTAACGCTAATGCTGATGCACCTGGTGAACCTAATGTATACATTTGATCTCCAGAATTACCCGCTGCAACAACTGTTGTCACACCGCTTAAAACAGCATTGTTTAAAGCAATTGATGTCGCATAAAGTGGATCATTTAACGAGTTACCTAATGACAGATTAAGAACATCCATCCCATCCTTCACTGCTCGATCGATCCCAGCGATAATCGAATCAGTTGTTCCGCTTCCATATGGACCTAAAACGCGGTAAGAGTAAAGATCCGCATCTGGTGCTGCACCAAGCATTTTGTATTCACTATCCGCTTTACCACGCCCACCGATAATACCAGCAACATGTGTACCATGTTCTGTATAATAAGTACCTCCACCACTAGTTTCTGGTTGTCCCGATTTCTTCCAATCAGCATACGTGGTTTCCATTGGATCATTATCATTGTCGACGAAATCATATCCGCCTTTATAAGCATCCTTTAAATCTGGATGATTATAATCGATTCCTGTATCCAAAATACCTACTTTAATTCCTTTACCTGTGTATCCTTCTGCATGTAAGCGATCTAAACCATCATAAGGCGTGTAGTTTCCAACTTTTGCTTCATCAGCTTTTAATTGTTCGTTATCATCTGCAGTTGGTGGTTCAATTGAGAATGTTTCATTGCTCCAAACTGTTTTAACTGCTTTAGATTTTAATAGATTTTTTATTTGATTAGCTGGTAGGTTCATCGAAACACCATTAAAAGCATTTTTATATGAACGTGTAATCTTATAATCTACCTTCTTATTATTGTCATCAATTAATAGTTGATCTACATCTTGATTAAACGTTTGGTGATCTTGATCAATTAATTTTGTAGATTCATCTGTCGTTAAAGTTTGCCCTTCAAGACTCGCTTGAAGCTGAGCAACTTTTGTAGGCTGATTTGCAAATTGTACGATGACTGATGTTTGTTCAGTAGACGTTTGATCAATATCAGACGAAACTTGTAGACCTGTTTCTTCATTAACTGAAAGCTGGTTAAGTGCATCTCTTTGTTGTGGAGTTAAGTTTGCAAGAATATCTTCAGTCTTTGAATAGCCTGCAGCTTTTGTAAGATCTAAATGCCCAATAGATCCCAAAATAAAACTAGATGATAGAGCAACTACAGATAAGCTTTTAACAATTTTACGATTGTAAGACTTTTTCCCCATTTTCTTCCTCCATACCTATGTTTATTACATATGTTAGTGTTCATGAATAACGATACGATAATTTAATTGTGAAGCACTGCATTAGTTCTCATTAAATCTTGTACGATTTCATTACAAACTATCTATGTTAATACTATTATTGAAGAAAGGGGGACTTGAAGTAAATTGGGGAAATTAGAAGTTTTTTCCTTATTACAATAGTCATATTTACATTTTTAATTTTCAGAATAAATGTCAAATACTCTCATTTATTGTAAAAAAATTTGATTGTATTAATGCATTATTAATTTTTTTTAATGTAATATGTAGATTTTTGTAACCAAAAATAAACTTGTATTTGGGGGAAAAATAACAATATCATTTAATAAGATAGATAATATATGAATATCTCATTTTATTTTTTTTCAGAATGCTACATTTATCCTATATGCTTCCTTAATACTTCGTAAGTAAAAAATCTTAATAGTTCAATACTCTCTAAAAAAATTGTACTTTTTAAGAATGTACAAATCTTTTTCTAAGCACACATACTAAATTCTAATAAATAAAGAAAACTCGCCGATTGTCGAGCCTTTAGGCGAAGACAGAGGCGTAGGTGCACTAATACTTTATTCCTAAAATTAGGCTCCACGACGAATTAACTTCCTCGCTACCAATTTATACTTTCTTAATATTTAAAAAAGATCGTGTAGTCAGTTCAAAATCCTGCTCCACGATCTTTTTTATAAATTATTATTAAACTGTTTTTTTAATTTCTCAATAAATTCTCTTGCCAATGGTGATAATCTTTTCGATTGTAAATGAATTAGCCAAAAGTCAACGTCGAAAGTAGTCTTTTCCTTTAAAGGAATGATTTTAATATCTCCACTTAGAATCATTGGCCGATTTCGAATCGTAAATTCATGCAAATACGAAATTGCTTCGCTCTCTTTTACTAATTCAAAAAGTAAGCTACTTCTATTTGTTTTAAGAACAACATTGTTTGAACTCATTTTTGAAATTTTTTCTAGTGCTTTATAGTCGGAGTTTTTGTACATAACTATTTTGGCATTTTTCAATTCACTAGGAGATACAGAATCATAAGTGTAAAATGGTGATTTCTTACCGACTGCAATACACATATGTCCTCTATGTAAATGCTCATATTCAATGAATCTTTCTTTTTTTAACTCTTCGTATGTAGCAGGAATAAGTGCAAAATTATAATCTTGTTTAATAAAATGTTGAATAATATTAGCTGGATTTTCTTCAACTAATTCAAATGAAAGATCATTTTGTTCATCATTAAACTTTATCATTGTTTCTTGAAGTAGATAAGCAAAAGTAGGTGCAGTTAAGATTTTTAAATGAGTCTCACTTCTATTTTTAATATCGTATATTTCCTTATTAAGCTCCTTAATCGTGCTTAACAATGTCATTGCCTTTGAAATGACTATTTCCCCTTCAAAAGTTGGTGTTACACCTTGTTTTGATCGATTAAATATTTTTATTCCAAGTTCATTTTCTAACTGAGTAATGGATTGACTCATTCCAGAAGGAGATATAAATAATTTTTCTGAAGCTTTCGTAATTGACATTTCCTTTGCTGCATAAACAATATGTTCCAATTGATCAAAATTCATTTTTACAATTTCTCCTTAGAAAAACTAAATCTACTTCTTTTTACGGATTTCAACTTTACAATAACACTAAAAAAAATCAATTATTTCTTACTATTAACTTATTAACCATCTACATGTGGAACTTTTTATAGACCTTTTGCCAAATAAATCCTAATATTTTATACATTTACCTTTTATATACAATAAAAAATAAGACAAGAATACTACCTAAATCGTATTCTTGTCTTTTATTATTTTTTAAGGGAAAGTTTGTATTTGAAAAAAGATGATCGAATCGTATTACTTTCAAAAAGGGTGTTTAATCAATCTTCTTAATTTCAAAAACACCCTTTTTGACTTTGTTACTTAAGAGTAAATTGTACTGCCTGTTATTTCACTTTTTATAGTTTAATAGACATTACGTTTGTCCAATCACCATAAATTTTTTGCGATCCAACCATTTTGTAAGAACGGATTTTGTAATAGTATGTTTTACCTTTACTTAATCCTTTGTTCGTGTAATTAGTTGTTGTCACGCTAGTTAGGTGAGAATATGATCCTGTTTTTGATGTTGATTTAACAATTTCATATCCAGTTGCACCTGATACTTTTGACCAAGTTAATTTAACAGAATCTTTTCCAGCTTTCGTTAATTTCGCATTTGATGGTTTAGCAGGAATTGCTACCCATTTAGCGTAAATTGTAGTGTTAGCTGTAACGCGATCTTTTGCGAAGTTCCAAGCTACTTTACCTGCAGCATCTTTGTACCATCCAATGAATGCATAGCCTTTTCTTGTTGGTGACTTCGGTTGGCTAATTGTTGCATTGTAAATTGCTGTTTTAGAAGTAACTGAACTTCCTCCGTTACTGTTAAATTTAACTGTATACGTGTTAATGTTCCATTTTGCATAAAGTGTGATGTTGCCTGTAAGTTTAACAGAATTTCCTACTGGCGTTTTTAATGATGCATCTTTATACCATCCAGCAAATGTATAACCTGCTTTTGTTGGTTTTGGTAAATTAATGACGCTATTGTAATTTGCAGTTTGTGCAGGAACTGTAGAACCACCATTGCTTACATAACTTACTTTATACGAATTAATTTTCCACTTCGCATATAGCGTAGTGTCATTTGTCACTTTATCTTTTGCAAAGTTCCAAGCTACATTACCTGCAGCATCCTCGTACCATCCAACGAATGTGTAACCCGTTCTAGTTGTTGTCGGTGCAGTGATACCAGTGTTATAATTTGCAGTTTTGTCAGCTACTTGACTTCCACCATTACTATTAAAGTGAACCGTATAAGAGTTAACTTTCCACTTAGCATATAGAACCATGTCACCAGATACTTTATCAGTTGCAAAGTTCCATGGCGTTTTTAATTCTGCATCTTTATACCAACCAACGAATGTGTATCCAGTTCTTGTTGGTTTTGTTTCATCAAGTAATGAATTGTACTCAGCTTTTACTGAAACTACAAGTCCAGCATCTTGCGTGTCATAGATGACAGTGTATTTTGCTGGTTTCCATGTTCCGTAAAGTGTTTTTGCAGAGTAAATTGAATTTGTGAAATCCCAAGGGATTGTACGATCTGCATCAGCGTACCAAGTCAACTCATAACCATGAACAATTGGTGCTGTTATTCTGCGTGCTACAATTTGATCTTTCGTTCCATCTTTTACTTCAGATGGTGCGTCACCTGGAAGGACGAAATGCACATTATATCCATTTCCTACTTTTTGGACTACTGTCACATCAGCATAGTCAGTAGCATTAATCGTAATCGTATAATCTCTCGTTCTTGTGAACAAGCTCTTATCTAGGGTAATCGTACGGTTAACTTTATCCACATTGTATTTCGATCCATCTACCGCACTACCGTTAAGTTTAATGCTTGTAATCGCAGTTGCCCATTCATTATCACTGAACTCTAACACCATATCGTTCCCTAGTACATTATCCTTTGTATCTGCTGTCACAACAGAACCAGCTAGGGCATATTTCGCATAAAGTGTGATTGGTTTTGTTACAATCGTATCAAAATCATATGGCATTGTTAGATTTTGATCTGTATACCAACCATAGAACTTGTAGCCAACTTTTGTTGGATCAACTGGTTTTGTCGCATTTCTGTCTACGATTTGAGCTGGAACTGGATCTCCACCATTTGATGCAAAAGTTACCGTATAACCGACAACTTGATCAGTCACTGTAACATCTTTATATCCTTCTGAAACAATCGTTACATTGAACTTTTGTCCAACTGAGAACAGATTTGCTTTAAGTGTAATATTATTATTTGAGATTGTGTAATCCTTATTTAGATCTAATGTTTTAGCGCCGATTTGTACAGCCTTAATATTGTTTTTCCATATGCCGTCATCAGTAAATGTTAATGTAATATCACTACCTACAATGTTTCCTGCAACGTCTTTATTAACCGTTGGTGGTACTTTCATCCAACATAGATAGAAAGTTGAATTATCTGTTAGTACTTTAGGATTTGTTGTAATATCAGATTTCTTATCACTTGTACCAGCTGCGTTCAAATATAGGTCATTACTTATCGTTAAATTTCCATTTATTACATGTGCTGAACCCATACTCATAGTTGGCGCAGTTGTTTTTCCATTGACTAATGCATCAGCGAAGAATGTATCATTTGCATTCTTTAACGAACCACCGTTTAAATCAATATGGCGTCTATATCCAAGTTGTACACCTGGTATTGTAACAATTTCGCCTGTTGTCGATGTTATAGTTAAATCATATCCTTTGTTAAAATTTAGCGATGGCATTTCACTAAATGCAAACTTTTCTCCTAATTTGGTTTGACCTGCTTTAACAGCCTGATCATGTGTAGCTGTTGTAAAGGATAGAACTCCATTACTTCCGTTAGACGACAAGCTATAAGTACTTGGGTCTAATGTATAAGGTGTTGCTGTCGTTTCCGTTGAACCATCGCTCTTTATCTGATAAAATTTCGCTTCAATTTTTGCAATTTTATCTTTACTCGTTAGCCAAGAAACATTCGTTAAATAATCTGGGATACTGATTTTTAAATCGCCTTCACCAAGTACCCATCCTATCCCACTTGCACCGCTACTTCCGTCAAATTTTAGTCCATTCGGGTTCGCTTTATCAACTGGTGAATAACTTTGAGTCGTATTCATTTGCCATTTTGCATAAACGGTTGTGTCTCCTATTGCAGGAAATGATACTGGATCCCACTGTGTTTTACCTTCTGCTTCATTAAACCAACCTAGGAATTTATAACCAGGTTTAGTTGGTGCAGGTTTCATGTATGAGAATAAATCGCTATTCGGACCATCCGTTCTACTATTGCCTGCCTTGTAACCTATCGCCATCGGTTTGATTGCTGACCCGCCTTGGCTGTTAAAATTAACAGTATATCCAACTGGTTGTTGACCTGTGTAAACAGGATCAGAACCTGCGATGACATCCGGGTAATTCGTACCATCTGCACCTACTGAGCCAATTGTAAATCTGTATAGTTGTGGCAAATAATTTTTCCCACCAGGGTTGACAGTCGCATTAATATATGATGTTCCATTTTTAGGATCAAGAGTCGAATCTGTCATAAATGTTTTCGCATTAAACGTAATTTGACCTGGTTTACTAATATCGTAATATTTTTGATTTGTATCTGGATTGATTAAATTACTAATATCAATGCTCTGTTTATTATTAGTTGTCACGATCACTTTATTGATTCCATTTCGCCATTTCGCATCTTCTGGGAAGGTTAATGTTAAGTCCTTTCCAATATGCGCTACTGTTGGATCAGTAGTAATTGGAATTGTAGGCGTCGGAATCGGTACTGCTGATACAGTTATAGGCTTCGTTAAATCTTGGTAGCCTGTCGCTTTCACTGTAACAGTGTAATTCGTTGCCGTCGGGAATAAAGAACCTGGGAACGTAATTTTTGATGGCATAGTTTGCTGTGCACCATTTGCATCAAGATATAAATATGCTGGGTTGATTGTTACTAAATTCGTTACATCAGTTGAACCTAGCATAATTTGTGTAATTGATTTTCTCCATACTACATCATCAACGAACACCGTGCTTGAAGGTGACATCGAAATTGTTGCTCCATTTTGCAAGTCTTGTAACATTGGTGCTGTTATGTTTGCTTGAGCTGGAGGTGTAAAATTTAGTGCTTTCATTACTTCATTTATACCATCGCCAGCTTTTAAACTAATTGTTTTAACTTTCGAATCAAGTTTAGGATCAGTATATGTTCCTCTATTAGAAGTAATCGTTATATCATTTGCCAATTTTTTCTGAGGCTCTGCAACTGTTTTACCTGCAGCAATTGCACTATCATTTTTCACCCCAAAGTTTTTAAAGATATAGTAAAAATCATTGTAATTGATGTCACTAAATGAGATACCACCAAATGCGTTTTGACCTGAGAATGCATAACTGATGTCATTATTTCTATGATCAGTCGATCCAGTAAAGAAAGCTGCTTTTTCGGCTGAAGGTGCACCTACACCTTTAAGGAAATCAAAATCTAAATATGCTTGGATTTCTGAAACAAGGTCATTCATATCAATGACATTGTCGCCATTTACGTCTCCACCTAAAAGGATCGGGAATAAACCTCGAATATCCTTTATAGTACCTGATTGATAACCGAATTTGTTTTCACCAATTACAGGTGTTTTTTCATATCCTTTAAAGTGTCCTGGTACACTTGCTTCGACTGAATACGGTTTATCACTAACACCCATTGTCAGAGCATAATATGGGTTGATAAACGTATATGCCATTGTATTATTAAATGATGTTGGTTGGTCCGTTGTAAATTTATTCCCTTTATCATCCGTAGCAGTTACCTTCGCACCAGAATCAACCGTAAATTGAGGATATTGGTTATTTATATTATTTCTTGCGAAAGATTCCGCTGCCACTTGCCCTCTAAGTACAGAGATATTCTGTCTTACATAAGGTACATTTGTTGGGAACCAAGGGACTCTTGTATCTTCACCTGACAAAGTTAAATTCGCTTGTAGTAATTGATATTCGAATTGCCCTGTTACTGGATCAGGACTGTTATAGGTCACATCTGCTTCTATAATCGGCATATCATGATCAAGTGCACCCGCTGAACCTATATTTGAAATCGTCACATCTGTTGTTAAGCCAACTCCATAAGTTGGATGTTTATAAGGTTGACCTACCGTAAGAACTTTAGTCGGATCAATACCTTTACTGATTAAGTAATTTTTATACTCATCCGTAAGGCGAATATTACTGAATTCATAGACATTGTGACTATTCAGCAAAAATTTACCGCCGGTCATTCCTACTCCATACTTAGTTGTCATTGTCATTTTGAATGGTTTATTATTATCAACGACTACTTTATCTTCGTTACCTGGTCCTGCGTCTACTCCATTAGATGAAGTTAACGTGACATACGGATTTCCCTTTTTAATGAAAAAATAAGTCTGTCCGTATACATCTCCATCACTTTCACCTGAATAATCCTGAGGCTCAATATAAAATTCACTACCCATTTTATTTGCTACATCCTCAGCAGTCACCCCAAAATGGAAGCGACCTTTCGCATCAGTATCGAAGTAAACTGTTGGGAACGAACTATCTTGATAACCTATAACACTGTTCAAAGCTTGATCAACTGGAACTGGCGTTACGCCATCCTTAGGGCTTGGCACTGACGTTTCTCCATTGTTTTTCATCACGTCTATGTTTGAGTCATAAACTGTACCACGGAATCCTTTTATTTCTTGTCCAGGCAAGTACCCTGCAGTATCAATTTCATAAATTCCACCCTTGGAGTCTTGATCCATCTTCATTGTTGGTGGTGTACCGTCAACATAGACCGTATCTTCCGCTGTGTAACGTTTTCCATCTTTACCAGTTGCAATCAACTCGAGTGAGTAAGCACCTTCTTTTAGCACTTCCACTTTGTTTGAGATGCCAGAACTGTCATATGTTCCATCGTATGCCTTTGTAAATGGAAGATACCATCCACTAAAAAGTGTTATAAGTGGTCCATACTGAACACCTGGGATCAAATTACTACCGGTTGATAACGTGTTAGCTATACCGATATATTTTCCATCCTTGTCTTTTATGGCAATATATAAGTCTTTCATTTCGTTATTTACCGATAAATTATAAGCAGTAAGATTTCCTTCTGCCGCCGCTTTTATCGCTACTTGGAATTTATTAATTCCTTTTTCCGCAACTGTAATCGTAAACGGAATACGATAAGTTTCTGATGGGTCCTTTGAGTTTACAAGGTTAATATAACCTTCGTAAGTACCATCTAATGAATTTGAGGGAACTGTAATTTTTGCATTTGCTTTAACAGTACTTCCTCCGCCCACATTAATAGAGTTCACATTTTTCCCATCGACAGAAAAATCGATTTTTACATCATTTCCTGTGCCAGGACCTACTTTATTCGATCCAGCAAATTTTGATGTAATAAATGCAGTACTTACATTGAATGTTTTACTACCAGTTCCTAGATTTGAAACATTAAAGTCTTTTGAAGAAACCACATCATCAGAACCGTTCGTTGCACCTTCTCCTCTACCTTTGAAACCAAAGAACATGCTTCCAGTCAAGTTATCAACTTCATGAGCTGTTGATGCATCTGAAGGATCGTCAAAAGTAACTGTTTTATCTAAAACTTGGACTTTAACATCTGCAGCGATTGCACGAGCCGGATCAACACGTCCTGCTCCTACTTGATATACGCTATGAGTCTTTGAATCTGTGTCAATACTTTTAGCTGTATTCATTAATGCCGTCTTAACATCTGCAGGTGTATAATCTGGATGTGCAGCTAAAACTAAAGCTGAAATCCCAGCAACGTGTGGTGTTGCCATTGAAGTACCCGACATGATCTGATACGCAAGTTTATAATCATGAGTTTTATCGTTTTGTGGCTCCCAAATATCGTATGGAGCTGTTGAAGAAATATCAACACCAGGAGCTACAACGTCAGGTTTAATTGTCCAATCTTTAACTGGACCTGTTGAACTAAAGCTTGCCAACTCATCTCCACTCTTACTAATTGGTGTATCAAGTGTAGATGGGAAAGTAATGTTAGCTGATTTAGGGTCTTTTTTAATTGCATCAGACAGAGCTTGTCCTTGTGATTGTGTCAATGAAACTGAATAAACATTATCCATACTGACACCTAAGAAGTTAGGTATATAGCCTTGGCTATCTGGATCGGCCGTATTATCCCAGATAATCATACCCGCTGCTCCAGCATTTTTAGCATTTGACATTTTTGTTTGTAAGTAGTCAACTCCACGCTTAACTAGAACAAGTTTACCTTTCACATCAATTCCACTATAATCTGCTTCACTTCCTAAACCAACATCGACGATTGGTAGTGATTGCCCTTTATAAGCATCATCTGATTGTGAAAAGTCTTTACCGAATAAACGTGCTTTATAAGAAACTGGACCATTCTTAATTGTCATTGTTGCAATTTGTTCAGGTATCGTACTTGCGCCAACAGTAATTGCTAATGCTGAAGACCCTGGTGAACCGACTGTAGCTTGTCCAGGACCAGCGTTACCTGCTGCAACATCACAGACAACACCTGCTAAAGTAGCATTGTTAATAGCAATACTAGTTGGATAATATGGGTTATTAATATTTGCACCAAGAGAAAGATTAATCACATCCATGTGATCTTTTACTGCCAGGTCTATACCATTTAATACAGATTCTGTTGTACCATGTCCACCCGGTCCTAATACACGATAGCTATAAAGGTCTACATCTGGAGCTACCCCATTAGCCGAATAAACATCATTATTATTCGTTGTATTCGCTGCAATCGTCCCAGCAACGTGAGTTCCATGAGACGTAATATATGGCTTATAATCTGCAGGAGGTGTCCCAGAGATTACATCGGGATCCGCTCTATCCGCTAACCAATCCTCATAAGTTGTTTCCATTGGATCATGGTCATCTACGTATTTAACGTTTCCGTTTGCATCTAATCCTTCATTATTAACTAAGTCATGTCCACCTTTATAAACAGCCTTCAAATCTGGGTGATTATAATCAATACCAGTATCTAATATACCAACCTTAACCTTTTGTCCTGCACGTGGACCTGATTTAATGATACCAGTATTACCTTCAGCTTGAAGTTTATCAATACCTAAATAAGAAAGCCCACCTGTTGGCTTCCCTGCAGCTCTACTTGTCGCTACAGCTTGGGAAGAATTATCTTCTGGAACAGAATATTCTACTTCCGACCAAATAGAAGCAACTTCTGGATTTTCCGCAAGTTTTTCTACTTGATTTGCAGGTAAAGTTAATGATACACCATTAAATGCATCTGTGAATTCACGTGTAATCCCCATAGAAGTATTGACAGACTTACCGCCAACTATTTGCGTCTTAGGCTGTCCATTCACAAAGCTTTTAAATTTAGCATGAGAGTCTTTAACCCTTTGTTGTGCATCAGAATATTCACTTGCAAATGCTTGACTATTTGCAGTTGCTCCCCCTTTAGCTAGAGATTGCTTTATGATTTGGATCTTAGCTGGATCTTCTTTAAATTGAACAATTACATTAATCTTTTTTGAACCAGTTAAATCCTTTTTGTCCACATGAATTTTTTGAGCGTTATCTGCCCCAGTTAGCTTATTAATATTTGCTTTTTGTTCAGCAGTAAGGCCGTCAAGAATACGGTTTACTTCTTTCGCATCAAAAGTATTACTAGATGAATCTTGTTGATTCAGTTTAGTCTCAGCATTTGTACTTGCAAAACTTTGAGGAATCGCAACGTTTAAAAACATTGAACTTAACGCAAAGACTGAGATCATCTTTTTAGTTGGCTTCATACTCTTTCTTGATAATTTTCTCTTTTCCATGTTTTCCCCCCCATTAGATAAATCATCCACTTACAATCAATTGTTAGATGTTTTTACAGAAAATTCATGAATAAAAAAACTATTCTTAACAATTGGATAATTAAATTTTACTCCAAGATTTATTTGTCTTGTATTGGGGGAATTTAGCGTTTTTTGTTTCATTTTTGAATAAGAAAACGTAGAAAAATGAATTTTTTTTGTAAAAAAGGAGGATTTTCGGGCGAATATGATTAATAAAGACTTAATTTTTAAACCTGAGCAAAGTATAAAAACAAAGTTAAATCGTAAAAATTTTGAATTTTTTAAAATTTGGGGGAATTTCGTATAATTTCAGAATTTTCATTAAAAAACTTTTAAAATTTAAAATTCCAATTTATACAAAAAAAACTATCAAACTTAAAGTTAAAAAAGAATGATAGTTTTTTATGATTCTATAATTTTTTATATTTTTCTAATCTTTTTATAACATTTTCGAAATTTTACTATTATTTTAAACCTAATTGAGTTAACACGTCATCAAGTGTTACGCCTTTATATGAAATCTTAGCTTTAGGCAGGTTTGGAACTGTACTATTTTGTAATCCTAAGTTTTTAATTACATAATCCATATCCTTTTTATTTACAACACCATCGAAGTTCAAATCAGCAGATACTTTATTTGTTCCCCAATATGTTTGTATATTTAGAGCATCTAAAATACCAATGACATTATCTTTATTTGTATCGCCAGCTTTCGCAGGAGATAATATATTTATTATAGATTTTTCAAGAGATATTCATATTCCATTGACGCGATTTGTAGATTTTTGTTATTTAAAATACACTTGAAATTGGGGAATATTATCGTTACATTAATAAGTTGAATCATTAAAAACAATTAATAAAGACTTAATTTTTGATGACGAGATGACTATAAAAAAACTCAAATCCTTGGTTTACACGGACTTGAGCAGACCTTCAATTATCATTTTTTTTTCAACGCAGTTTCCTTTGTAAGGAGTACATATTTTTACATTTGGACAAAAACCAGGATTTTTAGAACATAACGCAGTAGTAATTACCGGATCCAGTCTACTAATGGTACTAAAATAACATCCAATATAATGATTACGAGCGATACTATTTAATTGAAAAGATACTGGATAATTATGGTTTACATTCTAATAATATAATCCTTCTTCTGTAAATGGAGGGGGATAAAATTTTTCTGGGAAAGTTTCAAATAAATCATGAATATTTACGATTCTTTTATTATTTTTTACCTCTTGATTGAATCGATAAACAAAGTCAGGATCACCTACACGCGGACTACCAAAAGTATATACTGAAGCATTCTTAAATTTTGAATTCATTATAATATCTAATGTTGCTAATATTGCCAACGCACCACCATAGTTATGGCCGGTAATAAATAGCTTTTTGTTCATTGAAAGTTTGTTTAATTCTTTAAATAATTTGTTCCTTGTAGATTGATAAATACATGTAAAGCCTCGAGAAGTTTTACCACTATTTTTAACAAATAGATAATCAACTTGAAGAATGTCATACGCTGCAATAAGGTCTGCAGGATAAGAAGCGTACCCTCTAAAAGAGATTATGATGTTTTCCTTTGATTCAGCAATAAACCAAAATACCTCATTTGTAGGATTCTCTACGTTTACATCAGCATGAATAATATATTTTAGCTCGTAGCCTTTTGGTAAAGTAATTGTTCCATTAAAGAATAGTAAATACGTTTGATAGCTAAGCCAGTAATATAGCCTCTTAACTATTCAAACTATTCCTTTTGTCTGAGAGTCTCAAATTTCCACGTCCTCCCTTTTCTTGAAATAAGAATTTCCAACCTAATACCTCATATATTGTATGTTTCATATCCCTATTTAAGATTAGTTTATGTTTTCACATATACATTTTACTTTTAGAATAATTATAAAAATTCGTAAAAAAAAGAGTCTTTCGCAGACTCTTTTTTACAAATTGTTTTGTTTTCTACTAATAAAAACATTATTTTCTCAAATGATAAGGAACCGTCGTAACAACTACATCCTTTTGACTTATTAACCAAAGTCTAAGTAAAAGTGCCGTTTGATTATGAAGAAGATTATGCCACCATTTTTTAGGTATAAATTGTGGAATCACAATTTGGATGTGGCTATCTGGCTCGTTTCCTTCAATTAATTTAATGAATCTTGAAATTGGTGCAAGTACTGAACGATACGGGCTTTTTAGAACGACTAAGCGACATGGATTACCCCATTCTTCCCATTTTTCTTCCATTCTCTTAATTGATTCATCATCAAATCCAACATAAACAGCTATCGGTTCTGTTGCAATACCTTTTGCAAATGATAATGTATTATGCACAACTCGATGAGTTCCTGAAACTAATACAACTGTAATAACTTTATTTGCTTCCGGTTGAAAAGAACTTAAATCGATACTTAATTCGCTTGATACATTTTGATAATGTTTATAAATAGCTAATGAGAAGAGAATTATTGTTGGAATGACAACTAATACAACCCAAGCACCATCTGCAAATTTTGTAACTGCAAAGATTACGGTTACAACAGATGTTACGATTAAACCAATAATATTGATTGCTAATTTGCCTTGCCAATTCGGACCTTTTACTCGCTTCCACCTTCTTGTTAAACCTAATTGAGCAATTGTAAAAGATAAAAACACACCAATTGCGTAAAGTGGAATCAGCGCATTTGTATGAGCTTGGAATGCAATAATTAATATACTAGCTGCTGCAGCAAGTGCAATAATTCCATTTGAGTAACCTAAACGATCCCCTCTGTTTGTAAATCCTCTAGGTAAAAAACCATCAGCTGCAACGATTGCTGCTAACTGTGAAAATCCTGTAAAAGTCGAGTTAGCTGCCAAAATTAAAATGATAAATGTAAACCAAATGATTACTTGATATAAAATCCCTTGACCAAAATACACCTTTATTAATTGAGATAACATCGTATCATTTGGATTAGGTGAAATTCCGTTTACATATAAATGATATGCAAAGCCTAAAAGTGTAATTGAAGTAATTACGCCTAATGCTATATATGTTTTAATCGCATTTTTTTGACGAGGTTCTCTAAAAACTGGTACTGCATTTGAAATGGTTTCAATACCTGTTAAAGCAGAACATGCAGAACTAAATGCTTTTAAAACAAGTAAAATACTTAATCCTTGTGGAACTGTACCAAATGTAGGTGTATGGTGCTGTACAAAACCATTTTGGAATTCGTCAAAAAATCCGGTAAAAATCAAAAGCAACATACAGATCATAAAGCCAAATGTTGGCCACGCAAATATTTTAGCTGATTCAGCAACCCCACGAAGATTAACAACTAATAATAAAAATACACAAAATATCGCTAAAACTGTTTCATAAGGTTTAACTGCTGGGTATGCAGATGACACTGCTTCAAGAGCAGCGGAAACTGAAACCGCAACTGTTAAAATATAATCAACTAAAAGTGAGCTTGAAGCGACGAGTGAAACCCATCGAGGTTTGAAATTGTCCTTGGCAATTGCATATGCTCCGCCACCACTGGGATAAGCTAAAATACCCATAATATATGAAAGAATAAGTATTCCTAATAAAAGAACAGTTGCGATCGTAATCGGTATGATATACCAGTGTGCTTTAACCCCTAGACCGAGCAACTCGGTCATTCCCGCCTCTGGTCCATACGATACAGATGAATACAAATCGGCTGCTAGAATTGGCAGGGCAATAAACCAAATCAACTTATTATGCTGTGCATGAATTTCAGCTGTTCTCATAGGTCTGCCAATAAATACGCGTTTTACACTATTAAAATTTGATATCGAATAATAAATCCCAAAAATCGCTAAAATAAATAGTCCAATTTCTATATATTCGGACGGATGATGCATAAATTTCTCCCCTTTTCTTAAAAAAGCAATAAAACTAACAATACCTTGGTAAAAACTACCAATTTCCACTTTTTTGCATACAAAAAAACACTAAGCTTTACTTAGTGTTTAAAAACAATACTAAATAAACCCCCTTCTTTAAATGCTTACGAGGTTAGCTGTCGGATTCGGGATTAAAGAATACCCCTACCTTTACAAAAAAGGATTCACCCCAATAAAGAAATGGTTCCCCCGCTCTTTTTAAGATTAAGCAACTATGGTTATGAATTAGAAAAATATAGAATTTAAATGTAAATATATAACTTCAGGATAAATTTGTAAAGAGACTTTTTTTAAAATTTACAATAAAAAAATTTAAATCTCAAAATAAAAGAATTTAAGAATCAAGTATGGTTAAATCCCAATCTTATACTTATTAGCGTACTTGATTCCAAACAATTTGTTGTGACTTTCCCGTAGCTAAAGAGTTCATTAATACGTTTTGCACTTCTGTTTGATTAACCGTTGAGATCTTTTTATTAGCTTCTGACATATTTGTTTCGTAACCCGTCAATAAAATAGAAAATCCACATCCAACTACTAAAGATAAAATTACTTTTTTCATTTTGTACTCTCCTCTCTCGATTATTTTCAAATAAAAAAAAACCATGACCAATGGTCGTGGTTTGACGTTCGTTTTTAAACGTAAGACCAGTTCTACGGAAAATTCGCGACTAATTATCGCGCTTGATTCCAAACGATCTCTTGTGCTTTATCAACTGTTAAAGTATTTGTTAACACGTTTTGTACCTCAGTTTGATTAAAAGTTGAGACCTTTTTATTAACTTCTGAATTATTCGTTTCGTACCCTGTCAGTAAAATAGAAAATCCGCATCCAACTACTAAAGATAAAATAATTTTTTTCATTTTTGTTTTCTCCTTTCGTGATTTTTTAATATAAAAAAACCATGACCAATGGTCGTGGTTTGACGTTAGTTTTTTAACGTAAGACCAACTTCGGAAATTTCGCGACTAATTATCGCACTTGATTCCAAACGATCTCTTGAGCTTTATCAACTGCTAAAGTATTTGTTAGCACGTTTTGTACCTCAGTTTGATTAAACATAGAGATCTTTTTATTAACTTCTGACTTATTCGTTTCGTACCCTGTCAGTAAAATAGAAAATCCACATCCAACTACTAAAGATAAGATTGCTTTTTTCATTTTGATTACTCCTTTCGTGATTTTTTCATATAAAAAACCATGACCAATGGCCGTGGTTTGACGTTCGTTTTTAAACGTAAGACCAACTTTATCATGATAAAATCCACTCGTCAATTGGTGATTTTTGGAATTAGTATTGTAAACGATTACTTGAAATTAATGTTTTTTGATGTCTTATTTTTGGTAATCGTTTACATATTTATTAACTTTTAAATAAAGCTAGTTGACGAAAACATAATTGAAAAAGACAACTAAAAAATAGTTGTCTCAATGTGTAAAATTAAGATGTTTTATTGGTGTATGTTTAGACTAATATATAAACCTAATAATGTAATGAAAAGTACTGGAATGGTTATAATAATTCCGATTTTTAAATAAGTTCGATAAGAAATTTTTATCCCTTTTTGTGCCAAAACATGTAACCATAGTAAAGTAGCTAGAGATCCGATGGGTGTCATCTTTGGTCCTAAGTCCGAACCAATTACATTCGCATAAATCAGCCCTTCTTTTATAATTCCTGTCGTATGTGTATGTTCAATTGCAAGTGATGCAATCATTACTGTAGGAAGATTATTCATAATAGCAGAAAGAACTGCAGAGATAAAACCCATTCCTAGAGTTGCAATTAGTATTCCTTTATTAGCAACATAATGAATTAAATGGGCTAATACATCAGTTAAACCAACATTCTTCAATGTATAAACAATTATATACATTCCAATTGAAAACACTACAATTGTCCATGGTGCATCGCTAATATAATTGGGGTAAGAATTAATGCTCCACCATCATTCGTAAAAAAAGCAGTGACGAATGCTCCGAGAACATTTATATAAACGAACATCTTTATCCCGTTTCCATTTGCAGCACTGACCATATGTAAAGCAGCCCACTCAAAAAAACCAATTTCATCTAATATCAATGAAATGATTATGACAGCTATTAATGCAAAAGTTGCATTCCATACAATACCGGTTACTACGATAACATCATGGAAATCAACTAGCCCTAAAATGAAAGATAAGGCCGCTCCTCCAAATGCGATCCACCCAATAGAAATATTTTTCGGCTGCCAAATTACTAAAACAAGTGTTGTGATAAAAATTAATGATGCAAGAATGATTGAAACCAATTAACAATACAGCCTTTCTAGTTTTTTGTTTAGACTGAATAATTATATTACAGTCTTTTTATTAAAGATACTTTGAAATAATTTTCATTCCGTTTAATAAAATGTAGCTTTATTAAAAAAATTATTTAGAAATCGATTCTTATTTACTATTAAAAAAACGAGGGTCTCCACTTTAAGGATCCCCTCGTTTCACATTCATTTTTATTTATCTTTTTTCTTATTTACTTTCATTTATTTCATCTTCATATTTCGAAATTTTCCGCTGAATTTTATTTAAGTTTTCTTCCATTTCTTTGATTTGATCTAAAACATTTTTTTCTTGTTGAATCATCAGGCTTAAACGTTGCTGTAAAGTTTCTTCCCCGTTCATAGACCAGTCAACAAATTGCTTTATTTTCTTAATTGGCATACCTGTATTTTTTAGACACAAAATCATATCAATAAATTTAAGTGCGTCCTCATCAAAAATTCTGTCTCCACTCTCAGTTCTTTTTAGAAAAGGTAACAAGCCTTGTTTATCATAATATCTTAATTGAGAAATTGTTAAACTATTCAACTTTGCTACTTGTCCAATTGTATAATTCATGAACTCTCATCCTTACCAAGGCATAATTCCTTTTGCATTTAGAATTTTACCATTGTAGTTAATATTACTTAATGCATAGTTCGTAATAATTGTAGCACCTTCAGCTGTTGTTTTTCCTCCAGGTGTATTTCCGTTTAGGTCAGTCGTTGTAAATCCAGGAGTAACACCAAAAATTTCTGGACCATCACTACCAAATTCTTTACCAAAAGTAAGTGTCAATGAATTGTTAGCAGTTTTCGAGGAATTATATCCTAGAATATTTATTGTTGCAGTTTCTCCGCGATCAAATAATGTTTGCGATGCCATATCTGTCGTTACATTAATAATTTTTCCGCCTTCTGATTTTTTAACCAATGGTAAAAAAGTTTGAATCATTTGGAAAGTGCCGAAGAAATTCACTTCAAATGCTTGACGTAAAGTTTCAAGTTTGATTTCACTTGGTAAAATATGAAAATCTGGTGCAATCCCTGCATTATTTATTAATAGATCTAAGTGGTCAGTCACTTTCGAAATTTTATTTAAAGAATCTTGAATAGATTGTGAGTTAGTCACATCCACTAGAATAAACGTTACATTTGAAAAACCTAAATTCTGCACTGCTTCCATTCCTAGTTCTTCATTTCGTGCGCCTAAGAAAACATGATAATCTTTTTCAGCTAATTGACGAACTACTTCTAATCCAATCCCTTTATTAGCACCTGTTACTAAAGCATATTTTGTCATTTTAATTTCCTCCAATTTATAAATTTCTTGCTTACAAATCAGAGATTACAGCCTAAACCTTAGTTTAGGTCAAGGGTTTTAATTATAATTTTATTAAATTTAATAATAATAAATGAATATGAGGTAATTGTTGAAAAACATATATTATTTATGTTTTAATCAAATCGCAGTGATAAACAGATACCGCTACTAAAAAACGGAATTGAAGTTATAAACTTCAGCATTATAGAATAATCAAACTTTATATCTAGAAAAATTAAGGAGTACGAAAAATGAATATTGCGTTTTTCTTTACCCCCAAAAATGAACTTGTTTATATGAATATCAACTCGACAATGCGTCAAGCACTTGAAAAAATGGAACACCATCGTTTTACTGCAATTCCTTTAGTTGATGATAACGGCAAATACGTTGGTACGCTAACTGAAGGTGATTTATTATGGAAATTAAAAAATACAGAAAGTTTATCTTTTTCTAATACAGGAAAAATAAATCTAAATGAAATTTCCTTGCATCATGTTTATGCACCAGTTTCAATCAATGCACAAATTGAAGATTTATTTACAAGAGCAATTAATCAGAACTTCATTCCAGTAATTGACGATCATGACGTTTTTATTGGCATGGTAAAGAGAAGAGAAATAATTGAGTATTGTAGTAAGAAATTATTATCAGAAAGTGAAAGTATTTAAAGCTTTTCATATTACGAAAAGAGCAACTACAGTTTTTTTGTAGTTGCTCTTTTTTATTAAAGAAACGAAATAATAAGTCAGCTTATCTGACCCGAAGGCCCCATCTATTGTTACTGAATTGAATCAAATCTATTTAGCCTTAACAAAAGGGAAAGCTCTTATTTTAATTGATGGGTTCGATCAAGGGATTTTAGCCGATTCAGCTGATTGGCAAAAAAGGGCGTTAACCGAACCAGATACACAAAGAATTGGGAAAGGATCATTAGTAGGATTTAATGAACAGTTAAAAGTAAATGTAAATCTTCTTCCGAATATGATTCAAACTAGGGATTTTGCTGTTGAGAACTTTTCACTTGGGAAGAAATCAAAGACTGATGTGGCAATCGTTTACATTGATGAATTTGTTGACAAAAAAGTACTTGAGGAAACTAGAAGAAAGATAAAAGAAATAGATGTAACTTACTTACTCGAAGCTAGAGTTATAGAAGATGCTTTATAAGAAAAAAAGTATTGTTTCCCTTAGTATTTACTTGTGAAAGACCTGAAGTAACAATATCAGCATTGTATGAAGGTAGGGTTGCCATTATCATAAACAGTACCCCTTACGTCTTAATTGTACCGACCTTATTTATCCATTATTTTCAACAACCGGATGAATACAATATGAAAAGTAGACGTTTTATTATTAGATTGATCCGTTTTTTCTCTTGGTTGCTCTCGATCGGACTACTTGGGGTTTACGCAACAGTAGTTCAATTTCATCAGGACTGGTTTCCACATAAGTTTAGTAAAGAACTTTTATCACAATCAAATACATTATTACCGTTACCATTAGAAATGATCTTTTTACAATTTATTTTTGATTTACTTTCTGAAACATCATTACGCATTCCTATATCGACGGTTTTATTAGTGTCACTCATCGGTGCAATTGTAGTTGGACAAATATCTGTTGATGCTAAAATAGTTCATTCATTAAGTTTAATCATTGTGGGCATAAACTTTTTAGCAAGCATGTCACTAACTGCAGGAGGACTGTGGGGTGTAATGAGCTTCCTCCGTTATTTATTTCTATTTATAGGTTATTTTTTCGGAATAACTGGTATGTCTATAGGATTCTACTTACTATCGTATATATGGCATCACTAAAATCAGTTGGAGTACCTTATTTAGCACCCTTTATTCCTTTCCAATACAAGGAATTCAAAGATGTTTTATTTCGTGGAGATTTGCGTAATTTAATCAATAGTAGGCATACTTACCCACACAAGGATAAGAAATAGCTTTTCAATCATTAATTTAAAGGTGCACTTAGATCATTAGTGCTCCTTTTTTATTTTGGTGTATCCTGTTTCTGTTATCGATTTAACAATTTGTCTAATCGTAATAGGATAATATGCTCTATTCAGTAATATTAATTAATAAAGTGAGTTTTCTATAAAACTAGAATACTGAAAGTTGGTGACATTTTCATGAGTGATAAAACTGTAAAAGTAACTCATTCTACCTCTCTATCTAAGGAAGAGCTTCTTGATTTAGACCAAAAATATGTTTGGCATCATATGTCGCCTCATAATCCTAATCCGATGGTTTTAGTATCCGGAAAAAATAGTACAGTCACTGACATTGATGGTAAAAATTATTTAGACGGTATGTCAGGGTTATGGTGTGTGAATGTAGGTTACGGCCGCGAAGAAATAGCCAAAGCAGCTGCCGAACAAATGCAAGCAATTCCTTATGTTCCAATGTCCCAAGGCAATGTTCCGTCCATCTTATTAGCTGAAAAGTTAAATGAATGGCTAGGTGGAGACTATCGTATTTTTTATTCGAATTCTGGATCTGACGCAAATGAAGTAGCTTTTAAGATTGCTAGACAATATCATCAACAAAACGGAGAACCTTTACGATATAAATTTATATCAAGATACCGTGCATATCATGGTAATTCGATGGGTGCATTAAGTGCTACTGGTCAAGCTAACCGTAAAGTTAAATATGAACCGCTTTCTTCAGGTTTCCAGCATGTAGCACCACCATATTGTTATCGATGCCCTTTTGGTAAAACGTATGGAGATTGCGGTATCCAATGTGCAACTGCAATAGAAGATGTTATTAATTACGAAGGAGCTGAAACGATTGCAGGGATCATAATGGAGCCAGTTATTACAGGTGGAGGAGTTATTGTACCACCTGCCGAATACTTAACAAAAGTTCGAGAAATTTGTGATAAATTTGGTATTTTGTTAATTGTTGATGAAGTAATATGTGGTTTTGGCCGCTCTGGAAAACAGTTTGGACATCAAAACTTCGGTATAAAACCAGATATCGTCACAATGGCTAAAGGTATGACCAGTGCCTATTCACCTCTTTCAGCAACTGCAGTAAGTAGCGATCTATATGAAGTATTTAAACAACCAGGGGCAGATAATCATTTTCGTCATGTTAACACATTTGGAGGAAATCCAGCTTCATGTGCAGTTGCACTTAAAAACTTGGAAATTATTGAAAGAGAAAATTTAATAGAGCGTGCTGCCTATCTAGGTGAAGAACTCCGTAAAAAATTAGATAGTTTACTAACTTATAAAAATGTTGGAGACATCCGAAGTTTTGGTTTTATTGCAGGAATTGAGCTTGTTGAAGATAAAAAAAGCAAAAAACCTGCTAGCCCAGAGTTAGTGTTAAAAATAATAACTGAATGCAAGTCACAAGGATTAATAATCGGTCGAAACGGTGATACGGTTCCAGGCTATAATAATATCCTTACACTTTCTCCTCCATTTACAACAACTGATGAAGAGCTTGATTTTATTGTAAATACTTTAAACAAAGCATTCTCAAAACTATAATCGTACGGGGTGATATTCTTGTCTACACAAACTAATATAAAGGTTTTAAAGAATTTTATAAATGGTGAATGGATTGAAGCTTCACCAAATGCCAAAACAATTCCAGTTCCAAATCCTGCTACTGAAGAAATATTAGCATTTGTACCTCTCTCAACTAAATCAGATTTAGATTCCGCTGTAAAAGCTGCTAAAAATGCTTTTATTACATGGAGTAAAACCCCTGTTCCTAAAAGAGCAAGAATACTATTTTCATATCAACAATTGCTAATTAAACATTGGGATGAACTTGCTAATTTAATAACGATTGAAAATGGTAAAAGCTATAATGAGGCATACGGAGAAGTCCAACGTGGAATTGAATGTGTAGAATTTGCTGCCGGTGCGCCAACATTAATGATGGGTAAACAATTACCTGATATTGCGACAAATATTGAATCGGCGATGTATCGATACCCTGTTGGAGTTGTTGGGGGAATAACGCCTTTTAATTTTCCAATGATGGTCCCTTGCTGGATGTTCCCATTAGCGATTGCGTGTGGAAACACGTTTATTTTAAAGCCTTCCGAACGTACACCATTACTTGCAAATCGTTTAGCAGAACTCTTTACCGAAGCAGGTCTTCCAATAGGTGTATTCAATATTGTTCATGGGGCACATGAAATTGTAAACGAGCTACTTCAAAACAAAGATGTTCCTGCCATTTCATTTGTAGGCTCTCAGCCTGTGGCAGAATATGTTTATAAAACTGCATCTTCAAATGGTAAGCGCGTTCAAGCTTTAGCTGGTGCTAAAAA
This sequence comes from Bacillus sp. FJAT-25509, assembly GCF_001420605.1. Lineage (GTDB taxonomy): Bacteria > Bacillota > Bacilli > Bacillales > Bacillaceae_G > Gottfriedia. The sequence goes on along the minus strand of NZ_LJIZ01000026.1, from coordinate 210,445 downwards.
CCATAGTATCGTTTTACAGGATGCAAACTTAGATGAATCGGTAAAGCAAATCATTACAGCAGCATACGGTTCAGCAGGTGAACGATGTATGGCATGCTCAGTAGTCGTAGCAGTTGGCGATATTGCCGATCCTTTAATCGAAAAATTAAAAATAGAAGCAGGTAACATTACAATTGGAAATGGACTAGATGATGATGTATTCCTAGGTCCGGTTATCCGCAGGGAACATCGCGAAAGAACGGAAAAATATATTGAATGTGGGATTCAAGAAGGTGCAACCTTATTGCGTGATGGACGCAATGATTTAATTCGAAAAGAAAAAGGTTATTTTATTGGACCAACAATCTTTGATAACGTGAACCCATCAATGAAAATTTGGAAGGAAGAAATTTTTGCACCAGTACTTTCGATCGTTAGAGTTGAATCATTAGAGGAAGCGATTGAACTTACAAACAAATCAGAGTTCGGAAATGGCGCGTGCATTTTCACCGACAGTGCAGCAAGTATTCGATATTTCAGGGAAAACATTGAAGTAGGAATGCTCGGCGTAAATATCGGTGTACCAGCTCCAATGGCATTCTTCCCTTTCTCTGGTTGGAAAAACTCTTTCTATGGTGACCTTCATGCAAATGGTGCAGATGGTGTCGAGTTCTATACTAGGAAAAAAATGATTACTAGTAGATTTGAATAAATATAATTGGGCTTTTCCATTAGTTTAGGTAACTGACTAATGGGAAAGTCTTTTTAAATAGAAAAAATCGCATATTCCGTTAGTCGTTACGGATTAGATGCGATTTGTTATTCATTATTGGTTTATTTTTATAAATCTGAGTGAAATTCATCTATTCTCTTAATGATTTAACCTTTTATAACACTCAAATTCAAGGTTAATTGCGATTCGGCCAATTTAATTGCGATTCCGCCTTTTTATTTGCAATTTACGGATTTTAATTGCGTTCGTCAGTCCTATTTGCGATTCTCAGACCTTAATTGCGATGCGACCAATTTAATTGCGATTCACTGATTCTCACAAATGAATCTGCTTAATAATCAACGATCCAAAATACTTCCGTGTATCAGCGTTCATTATATGCAGAGTGATAAACTTCTCCTCTTCATCTGGATTTTCAAAGTCAACATAAGCACCGTCTAACGTTTCTCTAACATTTTTAATCTTGTAGCCTTTTTTTATAAGGGAATCTATTTGATTTCTCTCGATTAAAAACTCCTTATATGTTGACATTAGCTACTCATTCCCTTCTTACTAATCTTCTATTAAACTAGTTTCACCATACTTCTTCCTCTTTAAGTACTGTCCACTACCTGCATTACCAACAAATTGCTTCTCTTTTATGACAAACTCTCCACGAACTAGGACACTCACTGGCTCTCCCGTTACTTCCATTCCTTCGAATGCGTTATAGTCTACTGCCATATGGTGAGTTTCAGAGGAGATTGTTCGTTTACTATTCGGATTAAAAATGACCAAATCGGCATCTGAACCAACTGCAATTGTTCCTTTCTCGGGATATAAACCAAATAATTTTGCACTTCTAGTTGAAGAGATGTCAACGAATTGATTTAATGATATTCTGCCTTTTTTAACACCTTCAGAGAACAAAATGCTTACTCGATCTTCAATCATCGGTCCTCCGTTTGGAATTTTAGAAAAATCGTCGCGACCTATATCCTTTTGACCATTAAAATCAAAAGAACATTGATCGGATCCTAAAGTTTGAAGATTTCCATTTTTTAATGCATTCCATAAAACATCTTGGTTCCATTTTTCGCGAAGTGGTGGGGACCAAACGTATTTTGCTCCTTCAAAATCAGGTTTTTCTAGCATAGACTGATCAAGCACTAAGTATTGTGGGCATGTTTCTCCCCATATATCGATTCCATTATTTCGGGCTTCCGTTATTTTTTCAACGGCCTCTGCACAAGTAACATGAACGACATATAATTGTGAATTTGCAAGTCCAGTTAATGTAGCCGCTCTTCCTGTCGCTTCACCCTCTACTTCTGGAGGTCGTGTCAATGCATGGTAAATAGGCTCTACTTTTCCTTCAGCTAAAGCTTGATTGATTAAATAATCTACAACATCTCCATTTTCCGCATGCACCATTACTAATGCCCCATATTCTTTTGCTGCTAATAGCGTACGGTACAATGTCGCATCATCAGCTTGAAATACATTTTTATAAGCCATAAATACTTTAAATGATGTAATTCCCTCTCTTTCTATTACTCTAGGTAACTCTTGTAATACTTCATCATTTATTTCTCCAATCATAAGATGGAAACTATAATCAATCACTGCTTTGTTTTCCGATTTTTCATGCCATGTTTCGATTGCTTTCTGAAGTGGTTCTCCTTTATTCGTTAAACAAAAATCAATAATTGTTGTTGTCCCACCAAAGGCAGCGGCAATCGTTCCTGATTCAAAATCATCTTTTGTGACAGTCCCACCAAATGGCATATCTAAATGTGTATGTGGATCTACTCCACCTGGAAAAATATAATGATCTGTTGCATCAATCATCTCAGCGTCTGTACAATCTAAATTTATTCCAATTGCAGTAATTTTATTTTCCTCTATTAAAATATCTGCCTTATAAGTATCCGTTGCGGTAACGATCGTTCCATTTCGAATGATTTTCTTCATTTTCTTTTCCTTCCCCCCTTTAAAATTGAATATTGATTAGATCTTGATAATACTTTTAAAGCTTGTTGACGTTCGTTCCAAGTCATCGATTGTTGTTTACTTGGAACCTTTACCATGTTGATTGCATCTTCCACCGGACAGACGATTTTGCATAAATTACATCCTACGCAGTCTTCCTCCCGAACCTTTAAATATGACTTTCCATTTTCATCTACGGACATATCAATACATTGGTGAGATGTATCTTCACAAGCAATATGACATTTATTGCAGTTAATACACTCTTCAGTATCAATCCTAGCAACTACTTGATAATTTAAATCTAAATTTCCCCAATCTGAATATTTATGAACTGCCTTCCCTACTAGCTCCGTAACTGAGGACAGACCTTTTTCGTCTAAATAATTATTTAAACCATCAATCATGTCTTCAACAATGCGGAAACCATGGTGCATTGCTGCAGTACATATTTGAACTCCAGTCGCTCCCATTAATAAAAACTCTACTGCATTTTGCCAATTCGAAATGCCACCAATTCCGGAAATTGGAACTGATATATGTGGATTACGTGCACATTCTGCCACCATATTTAATGCAATAGGTTTTACTGCAGGTCCACAATAACCACCATGTGCTCCCTTCCCGGCAACATGAGGAACCGTATTCCAAGAATCTAAATCTACTCCCATTAAACTGTTAATTGTATTAATCATACTGACTGCGTCAGCTCCGCCTCGAACTGCCGCTTCCGCTGTTACAGTAATATCAGTAATGTTTGGAGTTAATTTTACAATGACAGGTGTCTTCGCAACTTCTTTTACCCAAGAAGTTTGTTGCTCTACTAATTCAGGAACTTGACCGGATGCAGACCCCATTCCTCTTTCTGCCATTCCATGTGGGCAGCCAAAGTTCAGTTCTAAACCATCAACTCCAACATCCTCTACTCTTTTCACAATTTCGTGCCATTTATATTGTTGCGGTTCAACCATAAGTGATGCAATAATCGCTCGGTCTGGAAATCTTTTTTTTGTTTCATAAATTTCTTTTAAATTTACTTCAAGAGGTCGATCAGATATCAGTTCAATATTATTAAATCCTGCAACTCTTTGTCCGTTAAAGTTAATAGCAGCAAAACGTGAGGAGGTATTAATAATTGGTTCCCCTAATGTTTTCCAAACTGCCCCACCCCAACCAGCTTCAAACGCACGTTGGACTTGATAACCCGAATTTGTTGGAGGCGCAGAAGCAAGCCAAAATGGGTTAGGGGATTGTATGCCCGCAAGATTGATTCGTAGATCTGCCATGAATGAAAACCTCCTTTTAAGTGTTTAACTGTTTATGAATCGCATAAGCTACTTCTTTCCCTTGTTGTGCTGCAGTTACTACCATTGCTTCACCTTGCCCTTTTCCAAAAATGACATCACCACACGCAAAAACTTTAGGATTAGACGTCTGAAAAGATTCTTGGTTAATTTTCACAACTCCATCTCTATGTTCTAACCCAAATTGTTCGATTAACTCTGTATAGCGAGTTTGACCGATCGCTTTTATGACTCCATCTACCGGTATCGTGAAATTGGAATCGGGAACAAGTACAGGCCTGCGGCGACCATCTTTTCCAACTTCACCTAATTCCAATCGTACACACTCAAGTGCAATTACTTTTCCGTTTTCACCAATTATTCGTATTGGTAATGTCAGCCATCGGAATTCCACTCCATCTTGCTTGGCAAAATCATATTCAAATTGATAAGCGCTCATTTCCAATTGCGTCCTACGGTATAAAATTTTGACATTGCCTGCGCCTAAACGAACAGAACAAGTCGCAGCATCAATTGCAGTATTGCCCGCTCCTATTACAGCAATGTTTTTACCTATATAACGATTTGATAGCTCCCCTGATTTTGTCTCTTTTACAAAATCAATCGCATCGTATACTCCGTCCAAATCCTCTCCATCAATATCTAACATCGGAACTTTCCCCATACCTATAGCCAGAACAACCATGTCATATTTTGCTAATAATTCATCGGAAGAAATATCCGAACCGACTCTAGTATTCGTATGAATTTTTACATCCAAGTTTTCAATTTGTTGAACTTCCCAGCTTGATATACTTTTTGGTAACCTGAAAGAAACGATCCCATAACGATTTAATCCTCCAGCATGATTTTCCGCTTCAAAAATCGTTACATCGTAGCCTAATAGGGCAAGTTCACGAGCAGCTGCTAAACCTGATGGACCACTACCTATGATTGCAACTGTTTTTCCGTTCTTTTTTCCAGCCTTAAATAATGATTGATTATTTTTTATCGCCCAATCAGTTGCATAACGTTGTAAATTGCCAATCATGATCGGTTTAGTAGAAGATTTTAGTACGCATGCACCTTCGCACAGTTCTTCTGTAGGACAAACCCTAGCACAACTTGCTCCAATAGGATTAGATGACATAATCGTTTTAGCTGATCCTTTTAAATTACCTGAACCAATTTTCTTTATAAACGTTGGAATGTCAATCCCAGTTGGACATGCTTTAATACATGGGGCATCATAGCAATAAAGACATCGATGTGCCTCTTCAAATGCTTCTCGTTCTGATAACCCAGGATGTACTTCTTCAAAGTTCTTCGATAAATTCTCTAACGAAACTCTATTCACTAACAACACCCTCCTATTAGGCTACAAATTTACTTTTTAAGAAAGCGGATTATACAATTCATTTTCTTATACATCAGTAGTCCCTTAAATAAAGTCGTTTTCAATTAAGAAGAATTACTTACTTTCTTTCTTAAAAAGGTAAAGCTTTTTCTAAAATTGAGGTATTTCAATATATGATTAAAAAAATTAATTTAGACATGTTTATGTAAAGGGTTGTCAGTGTTTAATTAATGAGTTTTAAAGCTTTTGATTTAGAAGCTAAAAAAGCTCAAACCCTTATATTAGGTTTGAGCTTTTTTACATTTTTCTAAAATTTATTCTTCACAAAAACATTAGATCGTTTTCTATAAAAATAGATCAACAAGACGATAATTAACAGCGCTAAAATGACTTTACCGAATAAAGTGAACTCTAAAACTTGATTAACAGAATACGATTCAAATAATACGACGGGTAGCTTACCAATCAAACTTGCTAACATAAAACTTGACCATGTGATTTTTCCAAAGGCTGCAAACAAAGTAATCAAACTAGATGGAATAAAAGGAATAAAACGCAGAACTAACACCCCGTAAAAAGCTTCTTTTCCTTCTAGTCTTAATAACCTATTTAAACCTTTAAATTTAGTTGATTTACTAATAAATCTTTTTTGTAAACCCTTTCTATACAATATGAAAGATACGAATGTACCTAATAATTCACCTATGAAAGAGATTAAAAATCCACCAGTAAAACCGAATAATTTAATATTGATTGCTGTCAAAAACCAAGCTGGTATAATACCAACAATACTAATTAGAACATTAATTAAAATACTAAGTATCGCAGCATAGTCTTTGTATGTATTTAAAAAATGTTCAATTGCAGAAAGTGTCATAATTTTCCCCCATTTTTTTTAACCACTTAATTGTACAACATTTAGTATGATAAAAAAGCTAAGGTTCCAAAAATACATAAATCTTCCATAAATTAAAACCTATTTACTATTTTAGACATTGAAATTTTAAACATACTAACCAATTTAAATTTAATTTTTCAAACAAAAAAAGATGACTTCGAATGCTACTCGAAATCATCTGTTTGATTATTATTTACTCTTCTTCAGTTTGTCCTTGGAAGAAGATAAATAAATATTTTACTAATTCTAAAACTGAAATTAAGGTTGCCGCTAAATACGTAAGAGCAGCAGCCCCTAATACTTTATTTACACCTTTTCTGTCTGTATCATGGATGATACCACTTGCTAACATTAATTTCTTTGCTCGTGAACTAGCATTATACTCAACTGGTAAAGTGATTAGTTGAAATGCTACTGCTATAGAAAATAGTAAAATCCCTACTCCAATTAGAGAAAATGCTTGAAGTAAAAATCCTGCTAGTAGTAGTAATGGTGCTGCACCCGATGCAATGTTAACGATTGGGAAGATTCGATGACGAAGTGTTAAAAATCCATATGAAGTATCATGTTGTATAGCATGACCTACTTCGTGTGCTGCAACTGATACAGATGCAATTGATCTACCATAGTATACTTCCTCAGATAAGCGAACTGTTCTTGCCATCGGATCATAATGATCAGATAATCGCCCAGGCACTACTTCCACCGGTACGTTAGGTAAATTATTATTGTTTAATATATGTCTTGCTACTTCAGCTCCGGTTAATCCTCCTGATGCTGGTACTTCAGCCCAGTGATTAAAACTAGATTTCACTTTAAATTGAGCCCAAATCGATAAACCGAAGGCAATAATAATAAGGAAATCCATAGGGTGAAAAAACATTTACATTCTCTCCTTTTAAAGAATAAATGACAATAACGTCTGAATTAATTCTGATGTTTGTGACGTTAATTGACGGATAATATTTAGCTTTTGTTCTTCAGTTAAATTTTCTAGTAAATATTTTAATTGTGACAATTCTGTCTTCAGCTGACTCATATGAATCGTTACTTCTTCAGTTAGTGGCAGGATACTCTGGTCCTCCACCAAAGTTTTTTTCTTATCTAAAATCTCTTTTATTTCTTGGAGTGGTAAGTGCATTGATTTGCATTGCTCAATAAATTTTAAAGTTTCTAAAGAAGCTTCATCATAAAAACGATGCCCAGATTCTGAACGCTTTGGTTCAAGTAATCCTAGGTTTGTATAATAATCAATTGTGCGCTTTGACACTCCGACTTCTTTTGCTAGTTCTCCAATTTTATAGACAATCCCAATGGTCTCACACTCCTTCTATTTGTATTATATGTGATTCCAATAAAAACGTACAGTAAAACGTTCTATTGTTCAAATTTAAACATTTAAAAAAAACAGAAAATATCTACATTTTTAAGGACAGAATAGTAAAGGAAACAATGGGAAAAATAGGGTAAAATTACCAACCGTAGAAATGAGGAGTATTCAATGATAGCTGACCGAGATTTAGATAAAAATGAAAAATCGCTTCGGGAATTGCTATTTAATAGTTCTGACTTTAAGTCAAGTGATTTCGGAAGCAATGACCGACGTTATCGGTTATTTTATTTGGATTCTATGATTGATGATAAATCGGTACAAGAATTTATTATTCGTCCTTTACTTAACAATACAAATGTCAGTGTACGTGAAGCCGTTTCAATTCTCGATTACAATGAAACGGAACTTCTATCAATTGCTTCAAATGCGCTAATTGAAGGTAAATCAGTCGTCCAAATTGACGGACAACCAAAGTTCTATTTACTTAGAACCGAGCTAGTTAAAGAACGCCCAGTAAACTCACCAATAAATGAACGTGTTTTACGTGGATCACATAAAGCATTCAATGAAAATCTGAATACGAATCTAAATATTATACGAAACCTTGTTGCTACTCCAGATCTTGTCGTTAAGACTTTTCAAGTTGGGCGCAGGTCGAATACAAAGGTTGCTTTACTTTATTTACAATCCCTTGCTAATGATGTTGTTTTACATGAATTTGAACGTAGAATTGCTAATATTGAAATAGATTACATTGATGCGCCAGGATTTTTCCAAGAACTAATACAAGATAAAAAAAATTTCTCTCTATTTCCAAAAACGCTCGTAACGGAAAGAGCAGACCGAGTAAAATCTTACTTGATGGACGGAAAAATTGGTTGTTTTATAGATGGTACTCCCGAATGTGCATTCGTTCCAATTTCGTTTTGGGCATTTTTTCAAAGTCCAGATGATTACCAAGTTAGCTGGTTATTCGGAAGCTTATTAAGATTTCTACGTATTCTTTGTTTTATTATTGCAATTAGTTTGCCTGGAATTTATGTTGCACTTGTGACTTTCGACCCTAGAGTTCTCCCATTGGAAATTGCACTAACTCTGCAAAGCTCTATGCAATACGTTTCAATGCCACCAGTATTAGAAGCAATCACAATGCTAGCCATACTCGAGGTCTTAAAAGAAGCAACTGTTCGTTTACCAAATCCAATTGGTCAGACGATTGGTGTCGTCGGTGGTATTGTAATTGGAACTGTCGTTGTTCAATCCAATCTAATTTCAAATATGATGGTAATCATTACAGCACTTACTGGTATTGCTTCGTTTATAATTCCGTCTTATGAAATGAGTAATATTGCTCGCTTATTAGCTTATCCTTTTATCTTCATGGCTGCAGTTTTTGGGTTAATCGGATTGGAAATTTCATATTTGTTGGTTTTAACACATTTATCCCGGATGAATACAATTGGTATTCCGTATTTTTATAATTGGTTTAACGGCGATACAATTAAAGATACGATTTTTAGAGCACCGATTTGGAGCATGAAAAAACGTCCAATAGAAAGCTTGGCTAAAGACGAAATCAGAATGGAAAATCCTAGGAGTAAGACTGAATGATTCAATTAAAAAAGATTTCCATTAATCAACTTATTTGTCTTGTCGTTTTGAACCAGGTGGGCGTAAGCGTTTTATCAATTCCTTATAAAATGTCTCAAATATCAGGCTATGATTCCTGGATGTCTCTTATTATTGGGGGGGGTATAGCTCAAATTGGTATATTTGTTGTCTATCAACTTGGAAAAACTTATCCCGATCGACCGATCCAACAGTATATTACTTCAATTACAGGAAAAACAATAGGCTTGATTATAAACTTGCTTTTTGCGGTATATTGTGCTGAATCTTGTTTAATGCTCATAGTTTCTTATTCAGATGTCATTAATCGATGGTTGTTATTTGAAACACCTTGGTTCGTCCTAATCGGGCTAATGGTTTTAATCACAGGATATATTGCGTCATCAACACTTCGTTCCATTTCTACAATTACACAGTCTATCATGTTCATGTTCATAGTATGCTTTGTAATCATTTTTATTAGTGGGTTTGGAAACGGAGACTTACGCCATTTTCTACCTATAGGTACTCATGGAATTGCTCCGATCTTAAAAGGTGCTATTCCTTCATTTTGGGCGTTTGCTGGATACGAACTTCTTCTGTACGTTTTTCCATATGTAAAATGTAAAAAAAAGAAAGATATTTTAGTTGCTATGTCTGTAGCTAATGGGATCACAACGTTTTTTTACGTTTTTATAGCTTTTATAGTGACTTACAACTTTAGCGAAAAACAATTAAATCATATCCCGGAGCCAATGATTTTTATACTTCGAAAGTTCAGATGGCCAGTCGTTCAAAGTTTAGATATTTTATTTATCACTATTTGGCTATCGGTAACTTTAGTTACAGCTTATATTTATTTGTTTTTGTCCGCTCGTTATTTAGCTTTTCTTCGTAAAAAAGAAATTCAGAAACATTCACTTTTAGTGTGGGTTCTAGCTATCTTGTGTTTTTTGGCAGGAATATTTTTTACTGAAAGGCAGCTGATTCCCATTTTTTCTAAATATCATAAGATTTCAACAGCGTTCATTATTATAGGAGTGCCTACATTACTACTAATAATATCTTTTGTTAAAGAAAAGGTGACGAGCAAATGAAGAAAACTTTAATTTTATTACTTCTATTGCCTCTTTTGACAGGATGTTGGGATCGACTTGACTTAAAAAAACTACATTTGGTTGATGTAAATGGTTTTGACTTAAATGAAAAAACTGGTGAAGTAGGCGCATTTTTTCTCATTACGAAGCTTAAAAGCACGGGACAAGGTACCGGGGAGTCTATTTCAGTAGTGAATGAACTTAAAGGACCTTCATTAGCAGAGGCGATCGGCCAGTGGGATTTTACTGATCAGTCTCCTTTCATTGGAATTAGTACGAGAGTTTATTTAATAAGTAAAAGTTTCGCTTCAGATGATCCTGTTTCAGAACTTGATTTTTTACTTGGGGCACCTTATTCATCTATTAACACCCCATTAGTTGTAGTTGACGGTGATTTTTCGAAAGTATTTGAAACTGCTACAGATCCAAAAAAAGAGTTTTCGAAAGATTTAAATGAGTTTGTAGTCTCAATGGAGAAGAACAGAACAATTCCAACTGTTTCGATGATGAATTTTATACAATCCCGTGATGATCCGTTATCTGATTTAGCATTACCTATGCTAAGTCCAATCAATTCAGATTTGGAACTAAATGGCGCGTTATTATACCGGCATGGTACACCTACTGGGAAAACACTTGATCGAGATCAAGTAAAACTGTTGATGTTAATGGAAGGTGGAAATACTGGAAGGCAAAGATTTACGGGGAATTTGGAAAGGTATACTGAAAAATCATCAGGCAAAAATGGTGAAAAATCATATTCTGAAACTGCGAATAAAAATAATTTTGGTTTTACAGTGAAAAGAAACTTTTCAAAAATTACCGTTTCTAATAAATCAAATAAATTACCAAAAATTGAGGTAAAAGTAAAGTTACAAGTTAGTGCTTTTGAGCTTGGTAAAGAAGGTCATAAGTTAAAGCCTGATTATGTTCAAATGGAAAAAGTTCTAAGTAACCACTTTGAAAAAATGGCATTGGCAACAATAAAGACAATGCAATCAGCAAATTCAGACGTTCTCGGTATTAGTAAGGAATTAAAAGCATTCCACCCAAATGTTTGGAAGTCCTTAAACTGGAGAAAAGATTATCCAAAGATGACAATTGAACCGAAGATTGAGATTGATATACTTAATACTTAAATAGTTTTAGATCAATTCCACTTCATGATTAGCCCCCCTACATTTTTGTGGGGACTTAATAGACTACTAACATTACGTGTAAAAAATAAAACCCATGAACATGTGCAACTGTTCATGGGTTTTCAGCTTTCCTTTAGAATACAATTTATTTAATTACTCTTCCCAATAACGACGAGCACCAGAAAATTCTTCGATATACCCAGGAGTGTTTAGTGGAATGATCTCAACACTTCTAGCAGCGTTAGGCGCCTGAATCATTAAACCATCACCGATATACATTGCAACGTGATGTACTGATCCAGTTCCATTGTTACTCGCAAAGAATAAAAGGTCACCAGGTTGAATCTCATCTTTTTTAACTTCTATACCGCTCTTAGATTGAGGTCCTGAATCTCGGGGAATTGTTATACCATATGACTTAAATAAGCTATATGTAAATCCAGAGCAATCAAATCCAAATCCCGATACACCAGCCCATAAGTAGCGTAAACCAAGGAACTTCTTTGCAGTATTAATTAAATTTTCTGGAGTTGCCTTAGGAAACTGATTTTCATTTTGATAAACTGCCACGTCTTCTTTTTTAATAAATTTATTTCCATCATCTGGTGTTGCAACCATTACAACATCCCCAAAGTCTTTAATAACAGGTAATCGCGTATTAAAGCTAATCTCCATAAACTTATGATTTAAGGCTTTTCCATCATACAACCAAGCCGTTTGGCTAGATACCATAATAAATGGGGTATCCTTATAATTCTCTAAACGATCATCCGTCGTTAATTGTCTTTTCGGCATCCAACCAGGATAACCTAATGTATTACGTGGTGTAGGCTGACCATCTACAGCAACCTTCACCCAGTCTCCAGATTCCTCTAAAATGGTTACTTTTGTACCGTATACGGCTTGTGTTTCAAGATAACTTGTTAGCCAACGTCGAGTTTCAGTATCTTCCATATTAGCTGACCATTGACGCGGATCAACTGGATTGCTTAAAGATGGGGCATCAATATCTCTAACTTGGAATCTACCATTTGTTGTCCACTGAGTTGAAACAGACACATCAACGTAGGCTGTCTCACCTGGAGTAAGTTCTTCTTGCGATTTTGCAAAAGATTGGCCTGTCATTGTGGAAAGTAATGTACCTGCAACACATAAACTTAAAATTAAATTTTTTGTCTTTTTCATTGTAAATCCCCTCTCCATATTTTAACGAAGACTCTTTGATAATCTTCGGTGAAGCCCTAAGCCAGGTAGAGATGATAAATGGACTTCATCCCCAATAAACTCGATTCCATCCAAATCTTGATTCTTTAACCAAAGTGGAGCATCCAAATCGATTTTTTGAATATTCGGATGGGCGGTAGCTATATGTGCTGCTGCAAGTACTGAGACCGAAGTTTCCATCATACTTCCAATCATGCAAGGAATATTCGCTCTTTCAGCAATATCTGCTATTTGCAGTGCTCTTCTAATTCCACCAGTCTTCATTAACTTAATATTTAGAAGATCAACTGCATCCTCTTTAATTAGTCGTATTGCGTCTTGCGGAGAAAAAAGACTTTCATCTGCCATGATTGGAGTATTGACGTTTTGCTTAACAAATTTTAGTCCATCAATATCACCTGCATGTACGGGTTGCTCAATTAACTCGATATTAGAATTCAATTGTTCTAGTTCTTGGATAATCGAAACAGCTTGTCTTGGAGTCCATCCTTGGTTGGCATCTACACGAATTATGACGCGATCACCGACCTTTTCACGGATTGCCATAATACGTTCAATGTCAGTCGTCCAGTCTTTTCCGACTTTGACTTTCAAAATAGAAAAGCCATCCTTAATTATTTGCATTGCATCCTGACTCATTTCATCTGTTGTTCCAACGCTAACAGTCATATCATTTTTTAATTGATTTGTCTTACCCCCAAGATATTGATAGAGTGGAAGATTAAGATGTTGGCATAATGCATCATACAGTGCAATTTCCATAGCTGCCTTCGCACTTGTATTTGCCACGCAAGAGCGTTCAATCAGTAGAGAGAGTTCATTAACACTTCGAATATCTCTTCCTAATAGTAGTGGTGTAAGGACAGTCTTTAAAATCGCTTCAATACTTTCTTTTGATTCTCCTGTAATAGCCAATGTTGGTGCTGCAGCCCCTACTCCGACAATCCCATCCTCTAGCTGGACATATACAAAAATATTCTCTATTTCAGTAACTGTCCTTAGAGCTGTTTTAAATGGCTTTTTTAAAGGGAAAACTTCTGTTTGCACTTGTATGGATTGAATAATCATCGTTTTCGTCCTTTCCTATTAGATTAAAGTTAGTTCCAAGACCTCTGAGTGTCTCAAAATCTTGTATTAAATAAAAAATCCAGCTATTAGAAAGGGAGTATCCCTGCTAATAGCTGGATTTCATCTACGAAAATAGATAAAGCAGCGTTTAAGATTCGATTATTTGAGTGTATTTTATATGTGCATTTTTAAAGGCAACAGCCAGAGCTTTCTGAGAAGAACCAAAATAACGTGTATTAATTTCTTGTATTACCCCATCCACGTCTAACATTGATTGTCCAACAAATAGTTGCTGCACAAAGGATGAAGTTAAAGAAATTGTAGCTGAACAATCGGCATCACAAATCTTGTGACTTGTCCGATCGACTACCAAACCAATAAAAAATGCATTATATTTCTGCATAATCGGATTATTGGATGAAGTCTTTGCATCCCCAATAATGTAAATAGTGTCTTTATTGTACAAATTATTTCCTCCCGCAAAACAGGTATTCCGTGCAAAACTCTAACCGATTAGGAAAGAATTGGCAACGACATATGTATTCGCTTACAGTTTATATTAATATACGAAACTATTTTTGACAATATATTATGAATATTCAGTTTTAAGAAAAGTACTTGTGAACTATATTGAGACCCTTACTTTTTTACTAGAAAGAAATTTCCATTGCTATCTTATAATAAAAACAAGGAAAAATTTCCCTTGTTGTATCTGCTCCTGGTTATCAGTACCCCAATATGTTTGGATGAAAAGTTAAAAAGTGGATTGAATCTAAATAAAAAATCTCATTCTAATAAATCAGAATGAGATTTTTATTTAGTTTACATATTTAAATAGTTGAAAATAATTCGTCGCTTGATATGTTAATTTACTTTTTGAATTCTTCCTTCAACTTCATAATTGAAAGGTCTTGGAAGTGATTTAACATAATCTACAGTCGCTTGTAAATCTTCTGGTCCTACTTCTAAATCAGTCGAACGTTCGCCAATACCATATTTTACATTTCCGTACATATAATTGTTAACTACAACTGAATATTCTTTGTTCGGATCAATTTTACTACCGTTTGGTAAAAGGATGTCTACTACTTTTCTAGTTGATGAATCCCAAGTATATTTAAATCCAGCGATGTGGAAATCTAAGCCCTTATCGGTAATTTGATTATTTAATACTGTTTCAATATCTTGACCACTAAGCATTACTTTATTTAATACATTACCAAAAGGCTGAATTGCGAATAAATCACCAAATGTAACTTGACCAGCGTCAAGTTGTGATCGAACTCCGCCACCGTTCATCATTGCGAAGTCAGCATTCATTGATGCTTTCATTCCATCTGCAATTAAGTTACCTAGTGCAAAATCGCCATAAGTATCAGAAGATGGATATCCTTTTGGTAAAGATTGCATTGAGTCACCAATAATCTCAGCTTTAATTGGCATAATTAAATCTTCATATTTTTTCATGATCGCTGAAACTGTCGGATCTGGTGTATAGTCTTTTTGATAAACTGTTACTACTTCTGCTTCCTTCTTAACAACATCACCTGTTACTGCATCTAATTCTAAATCTACATCAGAAAATGCAGAACCATATGAATAAGCTTGTACGATTAATTTATTATCAACTTCTTTATTATTAAATACATGATTATGAGCAGCAAAAATAACATCTACTTCATCATCAACTTTTTCAGCAATATCAGTTGCATCATATAAATCTGCTTTACCTGTTTGAAGAGTAGGGTTATGTGCTAATACTACGATTGCTTTAATTCCTTGTTTTTTTAGAATATCCGTATAATGGTTAATTGCTTCAACTTCATCACGAATTTCAAGCGTTTCATTTCCTTTTCGAACAATCATATTAGGAGTTTCTTGCGTTACTACTCCGATGAAACCAATCTTTTTACCGCCCACTTCTTTAATTGTGTATGGCTGAGTAATTAATTCTCCTGTTGCAGAGTCATATGCATTGGCAGCAATCACTGGAAAGTTCATTCCGTCATAGCCTTTTGTACCTTTAGGATGTTCTCCACCATTAATCATACGCTTTAATTCAGCTATACCTTCATCAAACTCGTGATTTCCTACTGTTCCTACATCAAAACCCATTGCTTCCATCACTTCAACTGTTGGTTCATCTTGGAACAACGCAGAAATCAGTGGGCTACCACCAATCATATCACCAGCGTGAACTAGTAATGTATTCGGATTAGTTGCTTCATGTTGTTTCATTGCAGCAGCTGTGTATTCCATGCTTCCAGCTAAAACTTCTTGTCCATTCAGCATAACTTTTGTATCCGTATCAAGCTGACCATGTAGATCATTTAAGCCTAATAATTGAACTTTAATATTCTCTTTAGGAGCAGTGCCTAAATCTAATTTAAAAATTCCAAAGCCTGCATTATCCGTTTTATTTGTAAACGCAATATTACTATTAGGCTTTATAAATTCTTCCGCTCTTGGTGAAGACGTAAACGTTACATTTACTTTCCCACTAATTGGTGCAATCGACCAATTATTATCTGCAGTTGGTGTAATTGTTTTTGATTCAGAAATGTAATCCATTAAGATTTGACGATTTTCATCAGCAGAATCTACAACAAGTTCGCTTCCTTTAACACCTGGGAAATTACCACCGCCACCAGCACGGTAGTTATTTGTTACAACGATGAATTCTTGATTTAAATCTATTGGTTGTCCATTATAAGTTAAATTGATTACACGACTTGAATTACGATTAACAAGATTTCCGTTTAGATCATACTTTGCAGGCTTTGTTACATCAATTTGATAGTTAACTCCGTCAATTACGTCAAAGTTATAAACAGGGAAAGCTGGATTTAATAATGCTTGTTCTTCTGTTTTATTTGGATCAATTTGATTATATTTTCCAGCAGTCATTTCAATCCATTCTTTAACAACGGAACCTTTTACTTTAATTGCTTTTAACGTATTATCATAAAGATAAAGATCGCCTGCACTTCTAATTGTAAGATCGCCTTTTTTAATCTCAGTATATTCAGCTACACCATTACGGCCAGCTTTGAATGGAGCTCCTACAGATAAAATTGGTAATTCTTTATATTCTGGTTTCTTTTCAGCAATATATTTTTCTACAAACCATTTTTGTGCATTTGTAACTACTTGAATCGATGGATCATCTTGTATTAATGAAAAATAACTATGAATATCATCAGTAGTTGTTCCAATTGGTGTATTTACATATTTAACAGTTGCATCATGATTTGGTTTGACAGCATTTACGATATCTTGATCCGCAACTACAGTACTTTCTGTTATTGTTTTACCAGTAGTTGGATCCTTCACATCAGCCCAAATTTCTCTAGTTGAAGACTGGGAATTTACTACTGACCATTTTCCTTTTTCTTTTTTAAGTGTTAAGTCAATTAATCCTAATGAACCACCACCGTATCCCGCTTGAACTGCAGGTACACCATTAATTGTTCCTTTCGAATTATCGACACCTGGTAATGGCTTTTTATCTGCCCCTAAAAATAATGCATCCAGTGTAGCTTCTGATTTTGCTGGAAATACCTTATGTGTATGAGAAAACGTAATTGCATCAATACCAGGTACTTCACTTAATGAATAAATTACATCTTCTGTATTTTCTTTATTCGCATTAAAGCCTGAATGAGTCATTGCAACAATTACGTCTGCACCGTCTTTTCTCATTTCAGGTATGAATTTTTTAGCTGTTTCTACTATATTTTTAGTGATAACTTTTCCATCAAGATTTGCCTTGTCCCACTCACTAATTTGAGGTGGTACAAATCCAATAAAGCCGATTTTAATTTCTTGCTTCTTTCCTTGTTCATCAATCACTTTTTTCTTAATAATTTTATAAGGATTAAATTTGTTCTTATCATTATTAGGATTTTTATCGTGATCATCTACGTAAACGTTTGCATTAATGTACGGAAAATCAGCTTCATTATATGCTTCGTTTAAAAAGTCTAATCCATAGTTAAATTCATGATTACCTAAAGTTGCAATATCATACCCCATTATGTTCATTGCTTTAAATACAGGATGAACTTCTCCTTTTTTTAATGGGTCAATTTTTGCTTCATAAGTTCCAAGTGGTGTACCTTGTATTAAATCCCCATTATCGACTAAAACATTATTTTGAATTTCTTTTCGAGCTTCCTTTACTAAAGTTGCAGTCTTAGCTAACCCAACTTTTTCATATGCTGCATCCTTGTAGTAATCATAGTTTAGTAAATTTGTATGGATATCTGTCGTTTCCATAATTCGGAAATTCACTAAATCCTTATCAGCTTTATTCTTATTCGATGCAAGTACGTTTACAGGCACATCCTCTTTTGGTGCTGCATAGGCCTGCGTACTCACAACTGACATACCTACTAAAGATAATGCCAATGAAAATGACAACGCTTTCGAAATTGTACGATTCTTTCTCCCCATTAAAATTCCCCTTATATCTTTTATTAGGCTGTGATTAAAAATCAAACCCAAAGACTATTATAAAATTAAAATAAGTTAAAATATATTTAATTATACTTAAACTAAGTTAACCATTTCTTAATGAACACATAAATGAATTTAGATCTTTTAGCCTATATTGTTGATGTTTCGAAAACAAAATCTCTATCAATGGCAGCAAAGAATCTACATATTTCATCGTCCTTTTTATGTCGGATGTGTTCGAAATGAGTATCCTCTTCTTTCAGTAGCAGATAAAATGTATATAAATGAGTTAAAAAATGAATTTAATCGTAGGAATATTAATTAGCAAGCAATAGCTAAATAGGAAATGGCTATTACTTTAGTTCTGATCAAAAATACAATTTAAAAAGCTGATCGATAGTGCTAAAAGAACCTTTAATCGTATAAGACTAAATAGATTGTATAGTTTTCTTTTCAAGAAGAGAAATAAAAGAAATCTAAAAAGAGGTTATGGTTAGTACATAGATTACTCCATAACCTCTTTTTATTATTTAAGATTTGTAAAACGATGTAATTCTTTATTTTCCCCAATCACAACTAAGATGTCTCCTTCAAGGAGCTTTTCTTCAGGAGAAGGTGAAATATTAACAATGTCTTTACTTTTAATGGCAATTACAGTTAAATTATATTTTACTCGTATATTCAATTCTTTTAAATTTTTACCAACCATCCAAGAAGGTATTTTAATTTCTTCAATACTATAATTTTTAGCTAGTTCAATAAAGTTTAGAACATTTGGTGACATAAGTTGATGAGCAACTCTTGCACCCATATCTTTTTCTGGGTAAATTACCCAGTCAGCACCTATTTTTTTTAGTACTTCTCCATGACGTTTATCTAGCGCTTTGACTACTATTTTCTGAATGCCTAGTTCCTTTAATACTAACGTAGCTAATATACTAGATTGCATATCGTCACCAATTGCAACAATAACTGTGTCAAAATTTCCGATCCCGATCGCTTTTAAAGCCTCATTGTTTGTCGCATCAGCAACTACAGCATGTGTAGCAATATCTGCAAATTCATTTATGACTTCTTCATTTAGATCAATTACCAATACTTCATTACCTGAATTTAATAACGTCTTCACAAGGCTCGTACCGAACCTCCCCAGTCCAATTACAGCATATTGATTAATCATATTTGAATCACTCCTACCTGAGATTAATGATTAATATTTATCCAATCATAATTTTTCCTCTTGGATGTTTAAATGGATCAGAATGTCTTCGTAAAGTAACAGCAAACGCGATCGTTAACGGGCCTACTCGTCCAGCAAACATTGTTAATATAATTAGAATTTTTCCAATTGGAGTTAAATCTGGCGTCAGCCCCATCGAAAGCCCAACTGTAGCAAAGGCAGAAGTTGCTTCAAATACAATCATTAAGAAGTTTTTTCCATGTTCAGTAATTGTTAATAGCAAAGTAACAACCATTACAATAAGAAGTCCACTCACCATTACGGTTAATGCTTTATAAATCGTATCGTACATAATACGTCTTTTAAAAAGTATCACATCTTCTTTCCCTTTTATTTGTGAGCGGACCGCTCCTAATAATGTTGCAAAGGTTGTTGTCTTAATTCCTCCTCCAGTTGAGCCTGGAGATGCCCCAATAAACATTAGGATAGCAGTAATAAATAGTGTTGATTGTGTTAAATCAGGAATATTTAATGTATTTGAACCCGCTGTTCTTGGAGTTACTGATTGGTACAATGATCCTAAAATTTTACCAGTCATGGACAAAGGTTGTAATGTCTTTGGATTATTAAATTCAAAAATAAAAATAAGAATCGTCCCTAAAACCAATAATAAACCACTAGTCCAAAGAACGATTTTCGTATGTAAAGAGACTCTACGAATTCGTTTGTATTCGTATATTTCATTCATAACAATAAATCCAATTCCACCTAGCGTAATTAGTATACAAACTACTATCGTTACAAGGGGATCTTCTACATAACGAGTCAAACTTCTAAACCCTCCCATTAAATCAAATCCCGCATTATTAAAATTTGATATTGAGTGGAAAATACCAAAATATATAGCTCTTTTGAATGGCATGTCGAAGGAAAATCGAGTTGCTAATAATACAGAACCAATTAATTCAATTAGAATTGTAAAAATAAAAATCCTTTTTACTAACTTAACTATTCCAGCAAATGTCATATTATTTAGAGATTCTTGTAATAATAATCTTTCCTTTAGCGTTATTCTCTTTCCTAGAAGTACAGCAAAAAAAGTAGCAAACGACATAAATCCCAAACCGCCTACTTGAATAAGTGACAGAATAACGAATTGACCAAATAAAGTAAATGTTGATCCAGTATCAACTACGACAAGCCCTGTAACACATGTTGCTGATGTAGAGGTGAATAGAGCATTTAACCAACTAAGCCCTTCCCCATCTTTTGTAGCTATTGGAAGCGTTAGCAGAAAACCTCCCAAAACAATTATCAGCGCGAATCCTGTTACTAGTATTTTTGAAGGATCTAATGAAACTAATCGTTTATTTTTCAAGATGTTCATCCTCACTTTTTAAATAACTAGACTTCAACTTCCCCCATAGATTAGATAATTCATGAATAGCGTACCCATTGAATCGGTTAATATGAATATCTCGTATCTAATGAAGATTTTTCATTATTAAATATTTAGTAAACATCATGGTCATTATAGATAAGTAAGAGTACTAAAAAGGAGTAGTAAAAATGGAATCAGATGTAATGAAAATTGTTCAACACGAATTATTTATTATAACTTTCATCTTGGGAATTGGATTACTAGCAATGAAATTAGCAGCTAGGATTAAAATTCCTGATGTGGCCTTATTTATGATTCTAGGAATAATTGTTGGTCAATCAGGACTTAAATTAATCTCAGTACCAAATGAATCAATAGCCAATCAATTTATTATTGTATTAGGATCAATCTTAATTTTGTTTGAAGGAGGAAGGGCAATTCATTTTTCTATACTAAAAAAAGTATGGATAACAATTACTCTCTTATCGATACCAGGTGTAATTATTACTGCAGCAATTGTTGCAATTACTTCCTTTTATTTATTACATATACCTTTTTTATATTCTTTATTGCTTGCTTCTGTCATTGCATCTACAGATCCAGCAACCTTAATTCCGGTTTTTAAACAAGTTAAAATTCGTAATAAGGTAAGACAAACTGTAGAAAGTGAATCCGCATTTAATGATGCCACTGGTTCCATTTTGGCTTTCACTATACTTGGAATCATCTTAGGAACAACTCAATTATCGATTACTTCTAGTATTTGGAGCTTTATTCGTGAAGCTGGGGGAGGAATAATAATTGGAGCAATCGTAGGATATCTCGGTGTTTTATTTACCTCTGAACAGAAATTAGGTTTTTTAAAAAATTACAGTACAATTATTAGTATTGTAATGGCCATTAGCTCATATTTAATCGCAGTTTCGGTCGAGTCGAGTGGGTTTATGGCAACTTTTACAGCAGGTCTCTTTTTAGGTAATCCTGAAATTTTTCGTCTTCATATTTCAGATGAAAACAGTATGCATAGCTTTCATTTTTCTGAAACAATTACTTTAATTATGAGGAAACTGATTTTTATGCTACTAGGTACACAAGTCAACTTTCATATATTCAGTAAATATTGGGTTCAAGGAATATTGATTGTTCTTGTTTTCATGTTTATAGCTCGCCCAATTACTGTTCTCTTTTGTACTTTACCTGATCGAAAGGCAAAATGGGAGTGGAAAGAAATTATCTTTATGTTTTGGGTTCGTGAGACAGGTGTCATCCCTGCAGCACTATCCGGGATGATCGTAGCGGCCGGAGTTAAGCATGCAGATGAAATTACTACAGTCACCTTTATCGCAATATTAATGACCATTCTTATACAAGCTAGTACCACAGGTTATGTCGCTAAAAAACTTGGAATTACTATAGATGTATAAGTATATAAAGAAAATAATCTTACGAAAAAAGTAAAGAGGCTATAGTAAATAACTAATTGATTGTAGTTATTTACCATAGCCTTTTTCAACATCACTTTTCGTTTAGAAAAACTTAACGTGATTATTAACTTGCTCATGTTTGTCTAACTTTTTCTTTATTTTTTATATTCATGATTACTTTAGGGATACTCAAACCTTGAATCAATAATGAAAACACTACATTTACATATACAATCAATAAAATATTTTCTCTATATGGAAAATCATTTGGCAAAGTTAGTGCCAAGGCAATTGACAACGCACCTTTTAACCCACCCCAGTTAATAAGAAACTTTTCATGGTTTGTAAAAGTTTTAATTTTTAATAAACTAATATTCACAGCAATTGTTCTTGAAACTAAAACGATTATGATCGTTAATAAAGAAACTTTCCAATTTGCAAAAACGTCTAATCGATAAACTACTAAACCAATTAGTATGAATAAAATCGTATTTCCAACAAACGAAATGATGTCCCAAAAACTTGAAATATAATCTTCGGTTACTGTACTCATCCCGATTTTCTTTCCATAATTTCCAAATACGATGCCTCCGACTACAACTGCAATTACGCCACTTCCATGAAAATGTTCTGAAATTATATAGCTTCCATAAAAAAGTAAAAAAGACACCATTGTTTCAAGTGGGTAGTCATCTACGAAACTAATCATGTATGAAGCTAAATACCCTAAACTTAGCCCAATAACAGTTCCAATAAAGACAACTTTCAAGAATAGTAAAATGCCAGCTCCAATACCTGATAATCCCATGTTGATATAACTTAATAAAAATACGGTTGATATTTTAAAAAAGACAACTGCTATTCCATCATTAAACAGGCTTTCGCCTTCTAAACTAGCTGCAATACTTTTTTTTACATTGTATCGTTTAAACATTCCCATTACCGAAATAGGATCAGTTGCGCACATAAGTGAAGCAATCGTAAAGGATACCACAACTGGTAGCTTACAAATATAAATCAAAGCTACTGCAACAAGTACAAATGTTAAGAATGTACCTAAAAGTGCTAAACTTAAGATTTCTTTTCTATATTTTTTAATCTCTTTATATTCAAATTTCATCGAAGCCTCCCCTAGAAGTGAAGGCAAAAAAAGACCTAATACAATCAATGAAAATATCTCGCTACTGGTAAATAGATCTGCAATTTTATTTAAAAAATTAATATTCAATAAACCAATTACTAACCCAATGATTACAAGAAATATTGTATAAGGTTTATTGAACTTATTTGCAATCAACCAAGATATTACACCAATTAAAAGTAATAATAAGAATGCACCTATGATCGTATTAGCAACGCTTAGCAATCCGTGTTCCATCTAAAAACCCCTTAGTTGAATTTTGATTAGACAAAAAAATATAAAAGACACTTTTGAAAGTTGAATTGGATTGAATAGAAGTACAGAATTCAATCTAATAAAATAGATTTTCATTTAGATTATCCTCAATATTATTAATTTATAAATGAAAACTAATTTTTAAATTTATGTAACTAAACAGATATCATATAGGAGTTGAAACTACTAAAAAACAAAGAAAAGACCCATACCCTAGAAATACTTAGGTTTGAGCCTCACACTTTTATGATCACAACTGGACTTGAACCAGTGCATTATCATTAATTAGCAAAGTACTATACATAAACTTGTTCATAGTTTTTATATCCAGAGAAAAAGTTCAAACTCTTAATAAGAATTTATGCTTTTAATGATATAAAATTCTACAACGCTATCAATTTAAGTTTATTAAATCAAAACACAATCAAGTTAAAACACTAATCCCTCTATACATAAAGTGCAGAAGAAGTAATTCCTATTTCAAGAGCCGATGTTAGACCTTCATAAGTAGCTTCTTCGATTGTACGAGGTGCTAAACAATCCCCGATTTGCCGAACAACTGGTGCCATACCTTTCACTTGTTCATAAAGCTCAGAATTAGGTACTCGTCCCATTGCAAGTACAATCGTATCCCAGTCGTTAATCAATTCAGTCTCATGAGTAAAAAGATTTCTCAATTTGACCTGATTATTATGAATACCACCAAAATCAAAATGCGGGCGAACATCCACTTTTAATTGATAGAGTCTTTTTAGATATTCATTTACTAGATATGAATGTAGTTCTTTTCCAATATGAACCTTAGCGGAAAACAAGGAAACATCGTGATTTTTCTCCTTCAAGTGTATAGCAGCTTCTATTCCTGGCCAATCGCCAATTAAATCGAATACCAATACACGCTTTCCAATCTGGATAGAGTTTCTGCCAAATAGGTCATCAACTGTTATGATTCTGGGATCACCGATGCCCTCTACATGTGGAAAATATGGTCTGGATCCAACTGCACAAATAATGACATCAGGTTTTATTTCTTCTATTTTCATAAGGGTAATTTTCTTTCCAAGCTGGACATTTATCTTACTTTTTGATAGCTTTCTTGTATAATTGTCCAACATCGTTTCAGCTACTTCATGTCGCATTGGAGCCTTTCTCATTTTTCTTAGCAATCCGCCAATCTCATTACTTTGTTCAGCTAATATTACTTCATGTCCTTCACCATCAGCAGTTAAAGCAGCATGTAATCCAGCTGGGCCTGCACCAATGACAAGCACTTTTTGTTTTACTTTTACACTTTGGACAAGCGGTAATAATTCTTTTTCTTTGCCGGCCATCGGATTTTGAACACATCCAATTGGAAGGCCTTTAGAATAGTGACCTATACAAGCTTGTATACAGCCTAAACATGCATCAATTGAATGTAGATCCCCTCTCATTGCTTTATTCGGTAATTCAGGATCAACGATTAAAGCTCGTGTCATACCAACAACATCCGCTTTTCCGGAACCAACGATTCGATCTGCTTCCATTGGGTCTATGATCCGCGAGCCAACAAAAACTGGAACTGCACCTGCCATCCGAATTTTAAATGAATGTGGAGCATTATAGGAATGCTTAATTGGAGAAGGTGGAACTATATGAGTCGAACCTGCATATGTACTTGAATCGCCGGATGTTACATTTATAAAATCTACTCTAACATTTTCAACTAAGTGCTCGACGATTTTTACCGCATCTGTTACATTCGTTCCATCCATTGTCATTTCATCTGCACTCATTCGAATTCCTACAGTAAAATCTTCACCCACTTTTTCCCAGATTCGTTGTACTATTTCTACTATAAAACGCATTCGGTTCTCAAAGGTACCACCGTATTCATCTGTGCGATGGTTCGTATGGCCAGACCAAAATTGAGCTGGTAAATAACCATGGGAGCAGCAAACTTCTACTCCGTCGAGTCCAGCTTTTTTAGCTAATAAAGCTGAATAAGCATATCCCTCTATGACATCTTTAATTTCATCAATGTTCATCGGTCTAGGCATTATTCCAAATCGAAAACTTGGTTCAGAAGACGGTGCCCAAGCAGCATTACGATAATCGCTAGATACGACCTCTCTACCTCCGTGAAATAATTGACTAAAAACTTTCGTGCCATATTGATGAAGTTGCTTTGCAATTTCTGCATATGCTGGTACCACTTTTTCATCAAATCCTGCGATCGTATGTGAGGTTAGCATGCCAGATGAATGAACTGCAGCTGCTTCAAGAATAATTAGTCCAGCCCCACCCTTCGCACGTGCAATATGATATGCAGTCATTTCAGGAGTAGGAATGCCATTTTCTACATAATTTGTTTGATGTGCTGTCGATAAAATTCTATTTTTAAGCTCAGTATTTCCAATCGTCACTTTTGAAAATAGGTGTTTAAGGTCAGTCATAATTGAACCACTTCCTTTCTCCTAAAATAAATAATTTGTTTTTCACCTTTATACATTTTCTCGGAAGTTAGTAAGCATCCGATCGTTCTTTTCGATAATCATTTTAGGTTTTCTTGTAACTCTACTTACTACTAGCGTTACAGTAAAATTAATAACCATTACAACTAAACCAACATCAATATCTTGGATAACATGAGGAAACGATGGAAACAGAGTTGCTAACGTTGTACCAGTAGTTGTTGAATAAGTAACAGCCGCTACACCAATGATGATTCCGGCTGACGCACCTTGAACTGTTACTGGATTCTTTTTCCAAAGACTAAAATACAATGCTGGGAACAATTGTGCCATAAAGCTGTACGCCATAATATACAGTGTCATAATTGTAGCGCCACCATTTAAAGTAAAATAAAGTGTCACTAGTGCAATAATTGGCACTAGAACTCGGGTTAATTTTATAAGCTGATCATCTGTCGTATTTGGCTTCAAAACCTTGTATACATTTTTAGATAAGATGGTGGCAGCAGATGTTAATACTAATGAACTTGGAATAAGTGCAGCTAAAGCACCAGCAGCACCAATGACTCCTACGAACCAAGGATCAAACGAAATCTTTGCGAGTTTAAATAAAGCTAAATCTACATCTCCACCTTTTAAAGTTGGAGTTTTTAAAATAGCAGCGAATCCAACAAATAAAGAAAAGACGATAATAATTTGATAGATTGGCATAAATGCAGCATTTTGGCGAAGGGCTTTTGCACTCTTTGAAGAGAAAACTCCCATAAGCATATGAGGAAACATATAAAAGGAGAGTGCTAACATGATACTAGTTGTAATAAACCAAGAAACACTTAAACCTTTTTCTGGAAATATCAACAAATCGGGTTTAGCAGTTTGGATTGCCTCGAACATCGGCTGAAAACCACCATAATAATGTACAGGAAAATAGATTCCTAAGAAGATTACAACAAATAAAATTAGAAAGTCTTTAATAACAGCCGTCCAAGCTGAACCATGAATGCCCGAAACCGTTACATAAATTGTTATCGCAAAAACGGCAATCGTAATAGCAATACTCTGTGGGATTTTCCCATAAGAAGCCTCAGAAACAATAATACCTAAACCTTTTAACTGCATCGTTAAATACGGAATAATTGAAATGATACTAATAACTGAAACAAGTACACCAAGTGCTGAACTATTATACTTTTTCGTATAAAAATCAGCCTGTGATACAACATTATTTTCTTTTGCATACTTCCAAACAGGAGGTAACAACCAATAAGCTACAATAAAATAGAATGCATTAAATGCATAAACTGCTGGCATTCCAAAAGAGTAGGCACTTCCCGATGCCCCCATAAAAGTAAATGTCGTAAACATTTCTCCTGCTAGCAATAGAAAAACAAAAAGAGATCCAAAACCTCGTCCACCAATTGACCACTGCTCAAAAGTCATCTCTTTACCTTTACGTGCTTGTAAACCTAACCAAATTGATAAAGCTAGAAAGCCAAGAATTACGATTAAAGCTGAATTCACTATTACTCGCCCCCTTTATTAGCGGGATCAAGTTTATTCACTATTAATAAAAATATAGCTGTAAGAAAAACCCATAATATCGTCCAAAATAATACAAATGGCATTCCAAGTACAAATGGCTCAACCTTATTAATAACTGTGAGTGAACCAATTGCTGGGATCGCACTTAATCCATACAGTAATTTTTTCATTTGATTCCCTCCTTATTTTGTACGACTAGATAAACCATAAAATTAAAACGTTTTCAAAATAGAAAATAAAAAAGAAAAGCTAAGTATGTTCCATTTGATTTTTTCATTATGAATTCAAATACTTAGCTTTTTAAATCATAGTCTTTTTCTACCACTCTCAATTAACTAGATTATAAGTCGATCACTTCTTTAATCATTTTGTGGAAGTGTTGCATTGCGTTCTCAGTTGGAGAAAAAATACCATTTTCAAATGCTTTTGAATGTAAACCAGATTGCAATAATTCCACTAAATCAAAATCTTCTTCACGCACTTGATCAACAAATTTAATCAATTCCTCTTCTTCTTTCGAGATTTCTTCATTAAAAAAGAAATAACGATAGACTGCTAGTGTTTGGTTGGCATCAATTGGAATCAGTTGCGTTGTCGTCATATTTCCTCCTCCAGGAAATACACTCATCATCATATTTGGCCAAATCCAGTAGAAACGTGTTAAGCTATCATCTTGATTTTTAACATTTGAACATTGGTAAGAGAATTTATCACAAGGAACAATGCTGTAATTCGATAAATCAAATGTTTTCGAGAATGATGGATGCGCAACTGGACAATGATCGCACTCTAAGAAATTATCAACTACAGCTTTCCAATTTGCTTTAATTAAACGACGGTTTTCTTTTACTAATTGTAATGAATCAAGGAAAGAATAACGGCTTAGTTCGTTTACCAACTCCCCATATTCAACAGAAAAAGGCGCAGCTTCTCGATCCAAGTTTACAAAAATCATAGAGCGCTGTATTTCTAATTGAACCGACTTTAAGCAGTTATATTCTCCTAAATCAATATTTTTAAAGTTTGGTGCTCGATTAACATGTCCATCCAAATTAAAAGTCCAACCATGATAAATACATTGTAGGATTTTTTTATTTCCTGTTTCACTTTGCTCCACTTTTGTACCACGATGAGGGCAAATATTATAAAACGCGCGGATTTTACCATCATTAGCATGCGTAACTAAAATAGATTCACCAGCAACCTCAAAAGTGAAAAAGTCACCGACTTTTTTAACCTGACTAGTATGACCTACGAAGATCCAATTTTTACTAAAAATCTTTTTTCTTTCTGTATCGAATATCTCTTGGCTGACATATGTTTTATACGGCAATGAAGTTTGTAAAGGTTGTACTGTTTCCTTTGTAGACATAATAATGATTCCTCCTTTTATTTGGATTTCATTTGAAACGAAATTCCATCCTTTATTCATTAACTTATGCAAGATTTATGCCAATTTTAGATTCCGCTTTACCGTAAGGAGATAACACTATTTATCTATTTCCAAATCAAGGTAATTATCTTATAATTTACTCAATTCAGTCAATTTTAACTCAACTTACTATTTTGCGAGATTAAAAATGTTTTAAGAGGGGGTTATGTTTTGCCAAATACAACAAATGACAAACTAAAACTTGAGTTCAGTAATGAGATTCTACAAAAAATATTGGACAATTCTCCTAATGAATTTTATGTACTTGATAGAGATGCCCGAATCGTGTATATAAACAAGGCTTGTGAAAGACATTACGGGATTAAACTCAAAGATGTCGTAGGAAAATCAAACGATGAATTAATTTCAAAAGAATATTGGAAGCCTCTTATTCTTCCACGTTTATTTAAAGAAAAGAAAACGGTCATCATGAAACAAATAAGTTATGTTGGAAAGGAAATTATTACAACAGCCATTCCGTTATTAAATGATCAGCAGGAAATTGAGCTAATTATCACCACTTCACAAGATGCAAGCTATAAAGACTTATACATACCTGATGAACAGGAAATAAATGAAGCGGATCAAGCTGCAATTTATAAAAATAATATCATTACGAATAACAAGGAAATGAGTAATATTGTTAAAGTTTGTGAAAAGGTTGCTAAAGTAGATGCAACGGTATTAATTCAAGGAGAATCCGGCACAGGAAAAGGAGTAATTGCAAAATATATCCATCAGAAAAGCAGCCGAAATAAAGCTCCTTTTTTATCTTTAAACTGTGCAACGATTCCGGAAGAACTACTAGAATCAGAACTTTTCGGATACAAAGATGGAGCATTTACTGGCGCAACAAAAGGTGGCAAACAAGGACTTTTAGAGCTTGCAGACGGAGGAACGGTATTTTTAGATGAGATTGGCGATATATCACCTAAAGTTCAAGCAAAGCTTCTAAAAGTAATTCAAGAATTTGAATTTATGCCTGTTGGAGGCAAACAACCAAAAAAAGTAAATATCCGTATCCTTTCTGCTACTAATCGAAACTTATATGAAATGGTACAGAATAAGGAATTTAGAGAAGACTTATATTATCGCCTACACGTAGTTAATTTAAAAATACCACCACTACGGGAAAGAAAAGAAGATATCATTCCACTAACCTACCATTTTCTTTCTGAGTTTAATAGAAAACACCAAATGAATACGATCATTTCTGAAGAAGCTTTGAATACTTTTTATAACTATTCATGGCCTGGGAATATTCGACAATTAGAAAATATGCTTGAAAGCCTCGTCGTCACAAGTGATGGCATTATAAAAGTGCAAGACTTAACTGACCTATTAATTGAAAATAAAAAAGAGAGTCCAGTTAATGAAGAAATAAGTGACTGCTCGCTCCTAGCTTCTCTAGAAGAAGTTGAGAAAAACATAGTGATAAATTCCTATACAAAATATAGGAATACAAGAAAAGTAGCAGATGACTTAGAAATCAGCCAGTCAAAAGCAGCTAGACTAGTTCGTAAGTATTGTAGTGATTTAGACTTCTATAAATAAATGATGAAATGTTTTAAATAAACAGTGTACTGCAAATAAAATCTGAAAATCGCAATTAAAATTAGCAAAACTGCAATTAAATCCAATAGAATCACAAATAAAATCAAAAATTACCCATACCAGTTATGGTATCTCGACCTAAATATTGTACAAAAGAAGATACCTTCACAAAGGAAAACTTGTAAATTACTCAAATTCTTACTAAATGGAATAAAATTTGATCATTTTCTTTTAAAAAGTGATCTTAAATAAGAAAGGGAGGCTCCCTCATGTCAGTTCCCCTGACTTATGAGGCAGCCTCTTTTATTTTCAAGCTGATTGATTACATTTGATCCATATAAACTGTTTTGACTTGTGTATAAAAATCTATTGCTGTCTTTCCTTGTTCGCGGGATCCAGTACTTGAGTTTTTGATGCCGCCAAATGGTACTTGTGGCTCTGATCCTGCTGTTTCATTGTTTACATGTACAAGACCAACTTCAATGTCTTCAACGAAACGCTGTGCGATTGTAAAATTGTTTGTACAAATTGCTGCACTTAACCCATATTCAGTATCATTGGCCATCCCTACTGCTTCCTCATAGTTTTTTACTTTAAAAAGCGCTATTACGGGTCCAAATATTTCTTCATGGGCAATACGAGCATCCGGGGAGACATTTTCAAAGATTGTTGGTTGTACATAGAAACCATTTTTTAGTTCTTCATCGGCAGGAACTTCTCCACCGTATAATAGAGTTGCCTCGTCCTTTCCAGCTTCAATCATGGCAAGTACACCGTCAAGTTGCGATTGAGAAACAGCTGGGCCGACAAATGTATCGTCATGAAGTGGATTTCCGACTTTTAATGTTTTTGTCCGTTCTACAAGTCGGTCCCGAAATGCTTCATAAATCGGTTCTTCTACAATTACCCTGCTCGTTGCTGTACACTTTTGACCAGTAGATCTGAAAGCGCCGCTCACGGCAATTTCAATTGCTTTTTCTATATCTGCATCAGCAAGTACGATCAGTGGATTCTTCCCACCTAATTCCATTTGTACTTTCTTTCCTTTTGCTGTCGCCTTCTGCTGAATCTGATTTCCAACCTGATTGGATCCTGTAAAAGAAATAGCTTTAATATAAGGATGTTCTACTAATTCTGTTCCAACGACAGATCCTCTACCAAATACACAGTTTACAACCCCTGCCGGAATACCGGCCTCATCAAGCGCTTTTATAACATGGTAAACAGATTTTGGAGTCAGATCCGCTGGTTTAATAACGACCGTATTTCCGTAAACAAGTGCAGGAGCCATTTTCCATACAGGAATTGCTATTGGAAAATTCCAAGGCGTAATTAATCCAATTGGCCCAATTGGCGTTCGAGTCGTATATAAGAATGTATTTGAATTACCAGAAGGAATCACTTCTCCGACTGGCTGTCTTGCTTCTCCAGCAAAGTATTCAAGGATACTGATGGCACGCTGTGTTTCTCCAATACCTTCAGCAAGTGTTTTCCCTTCTTCTAGTGTTAAATCACGTCCTACTTCATGGACTTTTGCTTTTAATAGATCTGCTGCTTTTTGGAGGTAAGAAGCCCTTTGTTGGTACGAAAGTTTCCTCCAAGATTGAAAGGCTGTTTTGGCTGCAAGAATGGCTTGTCGTGCATCCTCTTCTGTACTTGAAGGAAACTCTCCTAAAGACTCTCCATTATGTGGACTGTAATTTTCCCGATATTCACCTAACGTAGGTTGTTTCCATTGTCCATTAATATAGTTTGCATAACGCATATCGTTTCCCCCAATTAGATTTTTTTTACTAATTAAATAAAGAGTCCATTATTTGCTATAAAGTAGATTCATTTTAGATTTATCTTGACTAGCAGATAAAATCCGTGGATTTGTTACAACTTCGATAACAGCTGGACGCCCTGATGATAAGGCCCTCTCAAGTGCTGGAGCAAAATCAGTATTTTTTTCGACCTTCTGACCGTATGCACCGAATAAGCCTGCTAACTCAGCAAAGTTTGGATTAGACAGCTCCGTACCGATTACTCGATCTGGAAAATGCTTTTCTTGATGTGTTCGAATTGTTCCATACATATTGTTGTTTACTACAATTGAAATGACAGGAATGTTATAACGTACCGCTGTCTCGATTTCCTGAAGCGTCATCATGAAGCCTCCATCACCTGAGAAGGAAACAACTGTTTTATGTGGCTGGGCTAGTTTTGCTCCAATAGCAGCCGGTAGCCCATACCCCATCGCTCCAGATGTTGGTCCGACATATGTATTTTCATGCTCAAAGCGATAATATCGAGAAAGCCACCCAAAGAAGTTTCCTGCATCATTTGTAATAATCGTATCTTTTGGTAGATGCGAGACGATATCATGCATAAAACCATCCATGTCTACAAATTCATCCGAGTAATCTTCCTTCACCTTTGAAAAGTTCATGTATTCGTTATGAAGTTTTTCTACACGCAGTTCATCTGAATTTAATGGCGTAGATAAAGCAATTGATAATGCTTCCGCTAAAAAGGCTTTCACATCTGCTGTAACTGCCAAAGAAGGCGCATAAACTTTTCCGAATACATCCTCCGAAATATCAATGTGAATCAGTTTTCCTTTTCCTGAAAGCAATGAATAATCTTGCGTCCCTACTTGGGAGAATCTTGTACCTAATGCAATCACCAAGTCTGCATTGTCGATCGCTTCAAGTAAATACTTTGGTGTTCCAAAACCAAGCCAGCCTGCATAACAAGGATGTGAATTTGGAAACGCATCGAAACGACGGAATGCAGTCACGACAGGTATTTGAACTGTTTCAGCAAATTTAACTAATAAAGGAACAGCATTTGAACGAATGACTCCCCCACCAGCTATAAGAATCGGTCGTTTGGCATTTTGAATCATTTCTACTACTTGCTGAACGCTCTCTTTATGTGGACGAGCCGGTTGAGTCTGATAGACTGGAATTTCTACCATTTCGGCTGTATCTTCTAGCATGTCATGAGGTAATGCAACTAACACAGGACCAGGACGACCCGAACGGGCAATATGAAATGCACGATGTAAAAGCTCTGGAATTCGTTCTACTCGGTCAATCTCCACTGTCCATTTGCATAAATGACTAAACATCCCTACAAGATTAACCTCTTGAAATGCTTCCTTTTCTTTAAAAGGACGCTCTACTTGTCCAATAAGTGCAACTAGTGGAGTGGAATCTTGGCTGGCAGTATGAATTCCAATCGCCAAGTTTGAAGCTCCAACACCACGAGTTGCCATACACACACCTACTTCACCCGATGCTTTTGCATAACCTTCCGCCATAAATGAAGCTCCACCTTCATGTCGGGCAGAAATCAAACTAATTTCTGGATGTTCATATAACGCATCCATAACTCCTAGATAACTCTCACCGGGTACACAAAAAACTTTATTTACCCCTTCTTTTGCCATAACATTAACTACTGCTTTTCCACCGCTAATTTTCATTACGAAACACTCCCTTCTCTTATGCGATTACATTGAAACCCTTACTAGTGATCTATTTTCTACTCAAATTTTTTATTAAGATTTAACAGTTTCTACGTTAACCTCTTCGAATGGCCAAGCTGGAAGCATTTTTCTTAAAACTTTATCTTCCCTATAACCTAGGTCATATTCAGCCTGCATAATTGTATGAACCTCTCTTGTTCCTTCATAAATGACTGGTGCTTTTGAGTTTCTTAAATAACGCTCTACTGGGAACTCATTTGAAAACCCATATGCACCATGAATTTGTACAGCATCATTAGCTGCCTCGTTTGCTGCATTACAAGAAATCCATTTTGCTAGTGACGTTTCTCTAGTGTTACGTTTTCCACTATTTTTTAACCAGCCAGCTTTATAGACTAGTAGGCGGGAGATTTCTAGATTTGAAGACATTTTAGCGATCATTTGCTGTACTAATTGATGTTTTCCGATTTCTTTGCCAAAGGTTTTTCGCTCATGACAATATTTTACGCTTGCTTCAAGTGATGCCTGAATTAATCCACAAGCACCAGCTGCAACTGTAAATCGTCCATTATCAAGCGCAGACATCGCAATTTTAAACCCTTCACCTTCAAAGCCTAATAAGTTCTCTGCTGGTACTCTTACATCATCTAAAAATACTTCACCAGTGTTTCCAGCTCTAATTCCCATTTTTCCTTTAATTGCTTTTGTAGAAACACCTTCAAAAGTACGTTCTACGATAAAACAAGAAATTCCGTGGTGTTTTAAGTCATGATTTGTTTTTGCAAAAATTAAGAAATGATCAGCGACATCACATAGAGAAATCCACGTTTTTGATCCGTTTAAGATATAACTATCACCATCTTTTACAGCTGTTGTCGCCATTGCTACTACATCAGATCCTGCATTTGGCTCAGTTAACCCGAAAGCACCAATTTTATTCCCTCGCGCTTGAGGAACAAGATACTTTTTCTTTTGTTCTTCAGTTCCCCATTGTAGTAATGTCATACTATTTAATCCCGTATGTACTGAAACAGCCGTACGGAAAGCTGTATCTCCGCGCTCTAGTTCCTCACATACGATTGCTAAAGTATTATAGTCCATTCCAACTCCACCATATTGTTCAGGAATACATACACCCATTAGTTCCAACTCAGAAAGTCGTTTTAGAATATTTACTTCAAAATGTCCTTTTTCATCCCATTCCTTAATAAATGGAATAATTTCACGATCTACAAATGATCTAACTACCTTTCTTACACTTTTTTGCTCTTCTGTTAATGAAAAATTCATTTTATTTCCTCCTCAAATTGTATTATTACGTTTCATTTCTTCTATTTCTAATTGAGAATAACCAAGTTTGCTCATTACTTCTTCAGTATGTTCTCCATGTAAAGGAGGATGTCTTACTACTTCAACTGGAGTTTTTGATAATTTTAATGGTGAACCAACTAACTTTAGATCATTGATGAATGGATGATTTACTTCTAGCACCATATCCCTTGATCTAGCTTGTTCAGACTGCAGGGCTTCACTTACGTTATAAATCGGTCCATTTGGAATACCAATTTTATCCAAGAGAACTTTCCACTCATTTTTACTTTTTGTTTTTATTTTATTTGAAATTAATCCCTCAATTTCATTTCTATACTGCAATCGACCAGCATTCGTTCTATATAATTCATCTAATAAAATCGGTTCTTCAATAAGTAACGCAAATCGATTAAATTGATGATCATTACCGACGGCGATCACCATCTCACCATCACTTGCTGAAAAAACTTGATACGGAACAATATTAGGGTGATAATTTCCTAATCTCTCCGGAATAGCACCACTACATAAATAATTGCTAGCCACATTTACTAAAGCAGCTAATTGAGAGTCAAATAGCGAGATGTCAATTTCTTGTCCTTCCCCTGTACGATTTCGATGCTGTAATGAAGCAAGAATCCCAATACATGTAAATAACCCTGTTAATACGTCTGAAATAGCTACTCCCACTTTTGTTGGCTCTCCATCCTTCTCTCCAGTAATGCTCATTAAACCAGACATCGCCTGAATGATATAATCATATCCAGGAAGAGAAGAATTAGGTCCTTTGCTACCAAATCCACTAATTGATGCAAGAATAATATCTTTCTTCATCACTTTCATTTCTTCAAAGGAAAAACCTAGTTTTGATAAAGTTCCAGGTTTAAAGTTTTGGACAACAACATCCGCTTCTGAGATAAGTTTTTTTAAAACCTCTTTACCCTTATCATCCTTCAAATTCAAAGTAATGCCTTGTTTATTTCGATTAGCACATAAATAATATGCACTTTCTCCTTCTACAAAAGGAGGCCCCCACCCCCTTGTCTCATCCCCACCGCTAATACTTTCAATTTTGATTACCTCAGCCCCAAGATCCCCAAGGATCATCGTACAAAAGGGGCCGGCTAGCACTCTAGTTAAATCGATAATTTTGATACCATGTAATGCCCCTGGCAATTTGATCACCTCTTCATCTGCTTTTCTTTCGCTAATTTACTAGTTTCCATTAGGCAATTAAAATGGTTATCACTGTACTTTTGCATGTATTTAGAAAACTCAAGGTATATTAACCTTCATTTCCGTTATACTCTTTATAATGCAAAACTTATGCCAACTTCGAAATTCCTATAATTATTAAATGTTTACTGTATTTACGGATCTAATTAGTGAAAAATAAAATTAAAAACCACTCAAATCCGTCATTTTTAACTCATAAAAATATTTGCTACAAAAGTGAATCTATTAATCTAGTTCATAAATAAAAAGAGCTATCGAAGTAGCTTATAAATGTTAAAAACCCACAAAGAAATTTGTTTTCTTTGTGGGTTTTAAGTATTATTTAACTTCTTTTAACACTCTATCAAATCTCTAACTGTGGGCTCAAACAGTTCACAAGCAATATCTCTTTGATATCGTTTTTGCTTTTTAGCTTCTGTAAATAAGTTAAAGGTATTCTTTCTGCTTAATCTTTCAATATCATCAATAACTTCCTGAGGTTCAGGTTTCACTAATCCAAAAATAACTGCATCATAAAATCTAATTGCTCCTAAGTTCGCTACAAAGTCATTTACCACATCAATCCCTCTTCGTTTGATGATCTGATCACCTTCAGCAGAGATTGGAATATTTGCAGCCTCTACAATTAAACTACCTTTTACTTGATTAGCGTTTGATACATTAATAACATCCTCTAAAGCTGCCGGAATCAAGATGTCACATTTTACATCAAGCCATTCAGTATTACTTCTTACCACATAGTTCGGTTCAAAAAACTCTCGACTCATTTCTCCATGTGAATTTTTGTGGTCAATTAATTTCTGAACATCTAATCCTTCTTCACACGTAACTAGTAGATTTGCATCCGATATGCCGACGATTTTATAGCCTAACTGTGATAATTTCAACGCACAGCTTGCTCCTACACAGCCAAATCCTTGGATAACTACTTTCGCTTCTTTATTTACACCTTTAAACTTCCATGCTTCATCCGCGCAAAATGCAACACCGTAGCCTGTTACAGCATCATTTAAAAGGAAACAATCTATTTTAGTAGAAAGCAGATTATTAAAATCTTTTATTCCATTTTGAACACTTGCATCCTCCTTCATCGATTTTGTTAAAGGTATTCCTACATTGAATTCATCAAATACTCTTAGTACGTCCTCATACTTCGTACCTAAATCACTACCTAAAGAAACTCCTGCTTCTACATATGGCATCATCGCAATCAAAAATCTTCTTAATACGTCATATGCATCCGGGGCTTTATAATCATAAGCAATACCAGCTTTACATCCACCTGTAGTGATACTTTCTGAAGCCATATATTTATAAGCCATTGCCTCTGCCAAACGTTCTACTTCTTCCCTTGTCACTGTTGGATGCATTCTTGTCCCACCACCAGCATACCCTTTGACAAAGTTATGTACCACTAACCACCCTTTTGCATCTGTTTCACTATCATTCCACTCTACAACTAGGTAAGGTTTTTTCATTCTTAATAGCCTCCTTTTTAGATCATGTCTTATATTGGATTACTTGTGTTAGTATCTAAAAGTTATTTGTATACTGATCAAATACTCTGTTGAGTCGGTATATCTCCGTGTTTTTTCTTCATGCCAATCTTACCTTTATTTTTTCCATGACGTAAAAAGTAATAAAGATAACTTACACCCATAAAGCCTAAACCACCCATTAAGGAAGAGCGTTGAGTAGGATCAAAAGCCATAAATACTATGGATATTCCACATAAAACAAGACATAGAATAGGTATTAATGGGAATAGTGGAACTTTGTACTTTAAGTCCTTAACATTTCCACCATTTTTAATAAATTGTCTTCTAAAGTTATATTGCGACAAGGCAATTGCCATCCAACTGAATGTACCAGCTAGTCCAGTTACAGACAGCAGAACGACAAAAACTGTTTGTGCAGATACTACACTAGTAAGTAATGATACTAATGCAAAAAGAAGACTAAACAATACTGCATTAAACGGGACACCACGAGAATTTACTTTACCTAAAGCTTTAGGTGCCATTCCGCTTTTGGAAAGTGACCAAAGCATCCGAGAACATACATATAATCCCGAATTACCTACAGATAGCAAAGCCGTTAAAATAACTAGATTCATAATATCAGCTGCGTACGGAATCCCTACGCTATCAAATACTGCAACAAATGGACTTTCTACTACTCCTGCATGTCTCCACGGAATCAAAGCAGCTAAAACTAAAATGGCTAACACATAAAAAATTAGAACACGAAAAATGATACTTCTTATTGCTTTCGGAAGAGTCTTTTCTGGTGCTTCACTTTCACCAGCTGCAATTCCAACAACTTCTGCACCCTGAAATGCAAATACTACTGCCATCATAGTTGAAAATATAGCTGAAAACCCATGCGGGAAAAGCCCACCATCTTTTGTAAAATTAGTAAACAAAGGTGCTGAACTCCCTTTATGACCAAACCCAAATATAGTTGCTGCTCCAATCAGTATAAAAGCTATAACTGCAAATACTTTAATTCCCGCAAACCAAAACTCTGCCTCTGCATAACCTTTTACACTAAGAATATTTAAACCTAACAAAAGAACGATAAACACAAGACACCAGATCCAAACAGGTACATGTGGAAACCATCTTTGCATCAATATTCCGGCCGCAGTGAATTCTAATCCAACTGTTGTTGCCCAACTCAGCCAATACATCCAGCCAATCGTAAACCCAGTACCAGGACCTATGTACTTTGTAGCATAAGTCTTAAATGAACCTGTAACTGGCATTGTAATAGATAGTTCACCTAAACAAACC
Source organism: Bacillus sp. FJAT-25509 (assembly GCF_001420605.1). Taxonomy (GTDB): domain Bacteria; phylum Bacillota; class Bacilli; order Bacillales; family Bacillaceae_G; genus Gottfriedia. The sequence goes on along the minus strand of NZ_LJIZ01000026.1, from coordinate 171,118 downwards.
ATTACAAGATACATCACCAATCCACCGAATAAATAGGCAACAACCGCTCCCCCTGGACCAGCTTGATTAATCGTTAGACCTGACCCTAAAAATAAACCTGTACCGATTACTCCTCCGAGTGAAATCATGAACAAATGCCGACTTTTCATGGAACGTTGTAACTGACCTTTTTCATTAGTAGAATCCATAAATGCCCCACCTTTATTTTAGAATATTCAGAAAAAACAAAACGTAATAAGAGAAAAAATAGAACTACTAAAATAGAATAAACCTTTATAAACATTTACAATTTCTGATAATCTCAAAAATCGCCACAGAACTAAACATATTGCTCTTACTCAACATACAATCTAAATAGTGAAAATGAATAAGAAATTAAAATCTTCTAAAACACCTCCTATTTCTGCCCATCTAAAATCGGAAATAACTTTCTCCTCTTCTCACTATTCTTAAGCAAAATTCATGCCAACAAAAAAAACACGAATAAACCAACCTATTAGCTATTCTTTAAATCTAAAAACAACTGATTTATTTTAAAATCTACTCAATTCATTTATTTTAGACTCAATTACATTTTTTAAAAAGGGTCTTTTCTCATTAAGATCATTTTATTTACTTAAATAATCAATCTCAAATTCTATCCAATTAGTACAGCAGGATTGCAGAAAATTTTTAAAAAAATTTAGTTACGTGAAATTTATTGCTTCAGATTTTGAAAAAAGGTACATTGAATTGCAAAAAAATGGAAAAGTATAATATGAAACAGAACTCCTTGAGGAATATTGCTTTTTAAATTTTATAATTACAAAAAAGCCAAGATATTGGAGAAAAAATGTGAAAAAGAAATTTTTTATTTCATTTCTTATTGTAAGTATGCTTTTAGGTGGTTGCTCTAACTATAAAGAATTAAATCAAGTATCGATTGTGGTTGCAATGGGAATTGATTACTTCCCAAAAGAAAAAAAATATCATGTAATCACTCAAATTTTTAATCCTAGTGCAATTGCAACTACAACACAGTCAGGTTCGCAAGCTGTTCCAGTAATTGCGTTAGATGAAAAAGGTAAAACCATTTCAGAAGCTGTACGAAATGTGTCTAAGAAAGGATCTCGACAAAATATATATTCTCATGTTGCTCTTGTCATAATAGGAGAAACATTAGCAAAAGAAAAATCATTGAATTATATTTTCGATGTATTTGAAAGAGATTCTAAAATTCGTGTAAATATTCCAGTTATTATTGCAAGAAATAAAAGTGTTGATGAAATAATGAATAACATAGCAGCACTTGATAAAATATCTGCTAAATCAATTGTCGGTAAAATTAAAAATACATCAGCTCTTTTAGGTGAAAATCAAGAAACATTAATGCGTGAGGCAATTTCTGCAATTTCTAGTAGTGGAAGAGAACCAGTAATAAATGGTGTGAGCTTAGAAAATGAAAGTGAAACATCACAAACACTTGAAAATGCTAATAAAGTCACTTCTAGTTATGATAGGATAAATGGCATAGGAATTTTTAGAGATGGAAAATTAGTTGGCTGGCTAGATGGACCACCGGCAAAATCAATACAAATTATTGATAATCTGATCAAAGAAACGAATGTGCAAATACCATGTAATAAAAAAGAATATGATTCGATGGAACTTACTCGGGTAAAATCTAAGACGGAAATTAAAATCAAGGATAATATTCCAATTATAAATATAAAAATCAATTCAATTGGCCATCTTGACGAGGTATTTTGTAATGCCAATTTTGATAAAGCAAAAACTCTCAATAAATATGAAAAGACAGCTGAAAATGTTATAAAACAATCAATAGAAAAAGGGATTTCTGAAGTAAAAAATCTCGGTGGAGATGCATTTGGATTTGGTGAAAAATTATACATGGTTAATCCAAAAATTTATAAAAAATATGAGAGTAATTGGAATGATACATTTAAAAAAGCAAAAGTAACAATAAGTGTCGACGTTCAAATTAATGATGTTGGAATGAGAAGGAAAACTTATCCTTATTAGGAGGTTGTCTAATTAGACAACCTTTTCTAGTTCAAAAATCAACAATTAAATTTAACATAGCCTTTAAATTTAATTTCTTATTCCTTTTATTAAAAATAAAAACCCTAAAAAGATTTGGTATTCCCTTTTAAAAATCTCCTTGCATTTGTTATGATGAGGTTTTACTAATAGATCTCTACTAGTCATAACGGACATAGTGTTACACTTAAGAATTTATTCCTTATATCCATGAAATTTGTAGATATTTCCCGGGAATTTGTAAAAAATTGATATAAAATCCAATATCCAAAGTATTATTTTAAGCTGAAATAAACATAGATCAGTTGATTTTTCATTCTACTGGTGAGTTAGAGTTCATTATCATAATAATCTAACTACACAATTAACTTATATCTATAAAATTCCAATACCTATCGGATATCGCATAGTGATACATTGGTTCAGTTATATGTTACTTTTTTTATTTCAAAGGAACATCTGCTGTATCGTTTAGAGACTTTTTTGTATCGCGTACGAATTTTCCCTATTAAAAAGACTTTTGAATGAATTAATCGCAATTTGTATCAATCAGCCAACGATACGAAACAAAAAGCCGATACATCCTTGTGGAAGTATCGGCCTGTAAGTACTTATTAAAGTATTCATTTTCAAAAGTTTTAATCAAATTTTTACAAGATTAGCATAAAAAGACTTGAATAGCTCATTTATTATTTAAATAAAGAGAACAGCCATCTCCATTTCTCTTTAGGCTTTTGTATCACAACTTCTAAACGTTTATTAAAATCATCTTGTGATCGCCACTCTATTCTCTGTTCTTCTCGCATGTTTTGTATTTCCTCTTGTAAAAAATCAATTTTTTGTTTTTCTTGTTCCAGTAATGTCTCGTATTGGATTTTTTGCTGTTCGGCTAATTTTTCAATTTTGGTATTAGTTTTGTTGGATGAATTTCCGATATTTGCACTTATATCATGATGGTCTTGTTGAAGCCTTGAAACTGCCGTTTTAAGTTCTGACATATCATTTTTCAATTGAACATTCATTTCACGTGCAGCTGCGAGTTCACTGACTAAAAACCTTAAAAACTCTTTTAATTGATTTGGGTCATGTGGTAAATTTTCATATGTATCGGATATCGCAATTTGTGTTTCATCGAAACCTTCTAATCTTTCTTTTTGTTGAAATACGAGGTCTTTTGCAGTATCTTCCAGGGGTTTTTCTGAATCGCGTAACGCTATAAGCACTCTAATATCAGATTGAACAAATATACGCCGATCTCCATCTTTCAAGAACTCATATCCATTTCGCTCTAAGATTTGGCCATACTTTCGAACAGTAGGTGCTGCAATACCCAGTTCTTCTGCTACTTCCTTGGAAGAAAAAGCTCGTTCATTCGGTTGTATATCACTTCGCATAACAGACCTCCTTTTTAACAAATATGAAGGATTTTTCGGCATATTGCAACATATATCACTGTGATACAAAAAAACATGTGATGATTTCCTACTTCAATCGTTTTTTAGTGTAGCGCTCTTACAAAAGCATTTTCCAATTAAGAGGTTGGAAACGGCAAAAGTTACAGTACAAGTAAGTCTTAGAAAAGCAATATGCACGATATATATACTAATTCATACTTTATAATCTAGCGCTTTTGATAGTGAAAGCACCTAAAAAATCCCCTTTTCACACTTAAGGAAAGTAGGGGATCAACACATTATACTAAAATTGACATTAATTAGCGCCTAAAGCACCAACTACCGGATGTGGAACATAAGGCTCTTGCAAATACGCAACTTCTTCAATCGACAATTTAACTGACAAAGCCCCCACTGAATCTTCAAGATGAGATGTTTTAGTAGCTCCAATTATAGGCGCACTAACTGGTTCTTTCTGCAGTAACCAAGCAAGAGCAATATTTGATTTTGTTACTCCATGTTTTTCAGCAATCTCTGCAACTCGCTCCACAACAAGTCTGTCTGTATTTTCAGTTGCACCATATTTAGATTTTTGAGTTTCATCCGTTTCAGATCTTAGTGTCGTATTTGACCAATCACGTGTCAATCTTCCTGATGCAAGTGGGCTATATGGAATTACTCCGATTTTTTCTTCCTTACAAAGAGGCAGCATTTCCCTTTCCTCTTCACGGTATATGAGGTTGAGATGATTTTGCATTGAGACAAATTTGGTCCATCCATTTTTCTCTGCAACATGTAAAGCTTTCAAAAACTGCCAAGCATACATAGCGGATGCACCGATATACCTTACCTTACCAGCCTTCACTAAATCATGAAGTGCCTCCATTGTTTCTTCGATTGGTGTGTTATAATCCCAACGATGGATTTGATATAAATCCACATAATCTGTTCCGAGGCGTTTAAGACTTTTATCAATTTCACTCATAATATGCTTTCGGGAAAGTCCGGAACCGTTCGGACCTTTGTGCATAGGGAAATAAACCTTCGTAGCTAGTACTATTTCATCTCGATTGGCATAATCTTTTAAAGCTCTACCAACAAATTCTTCACTAGTACCATCTGAATAGACATTCGCCGTATCATAAAAATTGATACCTAGGTCTAGTGCTTTTTTAATAATTGTACGGCTGCTCTCCTCATCGATTACCCATGGATGGATCCAACGTTTTGCATCTCCAAATCCCATACAACCAAGGCAAAGTCTAGATATTTCTAATCCTGTATTCCCAAGCTTTGTATATTCCATTTTAATTTCCTCACTTTCAAAAATATGTAATCTATTCATCTTATAAAACTATACTTGGACTACATCACTAAAATTATGATTGATAATCTCAACTAATTTAAATTCCCTATTCTCATATTCAAACTTTAAAATGCAACAATTTCCAATTCGATCTTGTTGTGTAATAGAGCTTTTGTGTTCCCAGTACCTCATAAAATTTCTCAAAGCTGCTCCGTGCGAAACAGCTAACACTACTTCATTATCTTCTTCCATTATTTTTTGACATGTAGTAACAATTCGTTGTTGCAATTCTTTTTGGTCTTCTCCGCCAAACTTAACAAAAAAGTCACCATAAGGTAGTGGAGGATTTAAATCTTCACTTTCACCTTCAAACGATCCAAAATTCCATTCTTTTAATCCTTTTAATCTTGTATACTGCAATTCTGTCACGATTTCTAACGTATCACTCGCTCTTTCTGATGTGGAACAATAAGCATGGTCAAAAATAATATTTAGTTCTTTAAAATGCTTTGCAGCAGCCTCCGCTTGTTTAATTCCTAATTCTGTTAGTGGTGAATCACACCAACCTTGAATCTTCCTTCTTTTATTAAATAATGTTTGGCCATGTCTCATTAAATAAAAAGTCTTTTTCATTAGTATCCCCCTTTTGGATCTTAAAAGCATATTTTAAAAATCGAGTGGTACGCATTCATTTGACCTTTTTTAGCCTCAAAATTTAATAACAACTTACAATCTTATAGTATCAATATATTATTTTTAATCGTTAGCATATTCCTCTCAAATAATTGCCTATTACTCTTAGTTCAAGAAAAAATTTAATAAGCTAAACATAAAAAAGCCCAAACCTTTGTTGCGTGTAGGTCTGAGCTTTTTACCGTTATTCTAAATAGATTTTCTTAAGACTTTGCTGCTGTAGTGTATTTTTCTTCCAAAGTCTTCTTTAAAAATGAAGCTAATTCGAGCATTCCGAATTTTCCAGCTTTTTCTTCTGCATCTGAGTTATAGTTGGTGTTTGTATTGATATCATAAGTAAAAATTGTACCTTCAGCATTTCTGATAAATTCGATTCCTGCAACTTGGACATTATTTTTAGCTAGAACCTCTTTATATTTATCAATAATTTCGTCCTCGAAGCCTTCAATGATTTGGAACTTAGGTTTCTCTTCTACTTCTTCTCCTACTGGGCAGAATAAATCACCAATTTGGCACGCATCAGCTGGGCAAAGTTCAAAACCTTCCGAAGTATCAACTTTAACTGCATAAACAAAGTTTCCTCCTACAAATTCACAACGAGTGATGTAGCTCTCAGGTGATTGGATGTATTCCTGAATCAGTGTAATTCCATCAACGGGTTCTTCAAAAGTCGGTCCTTCCACATAAGCCTTTAAAGCTTCGATACTATGGAATAGTTGAACCCCTAATCCTTTACCAGCACGATTATGTTTCGTAATAAATGACTGTCCAGCAAAGATATTAGCTGCCTTAATAATGTTTTGTTTTCCAACTGCTGCGATCGTTTTAGGAGTCTTCACACCATACTTGTTTAGCTCTAAATATTGTAAAACCTTACTAACTTCTAGCTTCAAGGCATTCGTTCCATTCAACACCGTACGACCATGTGCTTCAAGCCAAGCTAATACTTGACCAGTAAATTCGGCTGCAAAACGATGATCACGTGTATGAGAGGAAGCACTCATTCGGCTATAAAAGATCCCTTCTGGTGGTGCAGTTGATAAATCTACCGTACCTTCGTCTAAATGCCATTCCTCATAAGGAACTCCAAGCTCCTCTAATCTTTTAGTTAAATGCACAGTCCACTCACTATTTTCATGAATTACGTATACTTTGCTCATCTTTAAATCCCCTTTCTAGTTCTTTACTAAACTACGTTTTTGTTCTACTAATGGCATAACTTGTTTTGAAAAGCGTTCCATTTCCTCAAGTTGAGGTGAAAATTGTAATAATAATAAGTCGAGACCAGCTTCTTCATATTGTAAAATTCGGTCTGCAATTTGCTCTGGTGTTCCTACTAGATTTGGTCTAAGACCACGATTTGAAACTGAGTAATCTTGTAATTGGATTTGTTGTTCTAATTGTGATTTTGTAGTGAAGTCTTTAAAGCCTGCATACCCGCTTGAATCTTTCACAGTCGTAATTTTTTCTAGCTCAGCCAAAGCCTCTTCTTCTGTATCTCTACAAATAATATAAGCGGCCATACCGAAAGAACTTAATGGTGCATTTCCTGTTTGTTCACGGCGCACCTTCATACCTGTTACTTTCTGATTAATTTCTTCAACTGTTCCACCGTGCATCACATATGCGTCGCACTTTTCTACAATCGTTTGCTTTCCTTTTTCACTTTCTCCGCCTGCATATAGAATCGGATTTGGTCTTTGAACTGGTTTTGGAGCAAGCTTTGTATCCTTTAAGTCGTAATATTTACCTGAATAATTGAACGTTTCTTCTGTCCATAAGCCTTTAAGAACATCAATAAACTCCTCTGTCCGAGCATAACGCTCATCATGTTCTGTAAAAATACCGCCATATTGACGAGCTTCTTCTGCCCACCATGCAGAAACGACGTTTAGCGTAAAACGGCCGTTACTGATTTGATCAATATTAGCAGCCATTTTTGCTGTTACTGCAGGATTATGAAAACCTGGACGAATCGCAGTCATAATTTCGATTTTTTCCGTCACTGCAGCAAGTGCCGCTGCTGTTGACCAAGCTTCAAGTGAATCATGCTCCGGCCCTTTAATGTCGTTTAAATATAATTCAGCTATTAAAGTAGTCGAGTATCCCCATTTTTCAGCCGATTGAATGACCTCTTTAGCATATTCAAATGTTGGTGGCATTCTTTCGTCATCCACATTACGTAACCATCCTCCAAAAATCGGTAACCAAAAACCATATTTCATTTCTATTCTCTCCTTTATCATTAAAATTGTCTAGTTTTCGCATTGGTTAAGTTGGGTTTATATTTAATATAAATCAGTTATGTTTAACCTCCCACGTAAATAAATAAAAAAAAAGCCTCTTTCATTCAGAAAGAGGCATCGGAAACAATTGTTTTCGACTTATCTATCAGAATGATTTCATTCTGCAGGAAGTGGCACCTTTTCTTAATAAGGAGGTTGCCGGACGTCATAGGGCCTGATCCCTCGGTCACTCTCGATAAGTTTGTGTTATGTAATTTCATTAACTGAATCATAAATCCTAGTAAACAGATTGTCAATAAGGTATTTAAACATTTTTATCAAAAAAGCGCTTTCACCGTTGTATTTATTAGAAAAAATAAAATTTTATAATTATTTAAATACATAGTACCAGTTCCCTTTAGTTTCACTTCTGATTTTACTCGAAATTCAATTTTCGGATAAATTTCTTCCCACTTATTTATTTCTTTTTCTGTCATTCCGTATTTTGCTTGAAAGTTTAACCCAAGTCCGAGTGGATCAACATTTAATTCCTGTAAACGTTCTAGAAATTTTTTTGTTCTTGAGTTCATAAATTTTGATGCTGTTTTCTCATACTCTTTCAATTCTCTATTTTGATGTATTGATTTTTGGGATTCCTCAATAAATCCTTTTACCTTTATATGAACGTCTACATATGGCTTTTTATTTTTGCGCATAACGATTTTCATGTCAGTTTTCATATTTCCAGCACTTACGTAAAATTGATTTTTTCCTTTTCCAACATTAATTAATGTTGTTTTTTCTGGATTTAATAGTTCATTAAGTAATCTTGTTTCATCGCGATTTAATACTGCTTTAAATTTTTTTCCTTTAAAAACTACGGCAGTATTAATTTTAAAGGAACTATCGAACGGTTCAATAATAGGTAAATATGGATTTATACCGGTTTCCTTCAATCGCATATAGTAATCATTTAGTATCTCTGTAATTACATATGGTGACCTATTCGATTCTTCATCAAAGGTTAACACCATAGAATATTGATCAAACTTATCAATTACAATTCCCCAATTTCTTATCGAATCCTGCTGGATAAACTCAATTAAGGGACCAATAGCATATGTAAGTAATTCTATTGCCGTTTTTCCTTTTTCATTTGGAGCGACAGGATAGTTTAATATGTCAGGATTCAAATTCATTTATTTTTAAATTAAATTTATTTATCTATGCAAATGTTAAATGGTGGAATGAAGGGATACGCATAGCACCAAGTTCAGTATACTGGTAGTCAAGAAATGGTTCTCTCTTTGTATAAATTCTTCCCCCAATTCTTCGATTAGCCTCGATAATCGTAACTTGATGCCCTTCTTCTTTAAAAGTGACGCACTAACTAATCCAGATATACCTCCACCAATTATAGTTACCCGCTTTGGTGAATTATTTTTAGTTAATCCATTTTTGATAATTTTAAGCATTTCCTCCATCGAAGGGGTTTCTCGAACCAAAGGATACCACCTCATCTCGAAAAAAGATTATCTTATAAACACTATTCAATTTCAAAAAGATGTAGAATTTAAACATATATTTTGTATATAGATCTAAGGAAAAAAACTAATCTAAATTCTGTACATTCTGAATAAAAAACACACAGTAAAAGCTTTTTTAGTGAAAGCCTATTAGCTCAATTAAATAAAAAGTATAAAATTCTCAAATGGTTGAATAATAATTTTCGTACCTACCTCTTTACAAGGAGATTAGTATGAATTTATTTGAGAAGGGAAGTAAATTTATAATGGGAGTATTAAGTGGAAATCCTCAAAATGAACCTTTACATTATGGAGAAGTTTACGGTCTATGGACTCACCTATCAGCTACTAAAGCTGGCGTAGATACTTACCAAGTTTATATTAACCATACTGGTGATGAAGAGTTAAAATCATTTTTAAAACAAGTAATTGAAAGTTCAATGAAACCTGCAATTAAAGAAATTGAAGAAGTACTTCTACATAATGATATTGCAGTCCCTCCTACTCCATCAGAACGACCAGAAGCAGATTTGGAACAAATTCCAGCTGGAGCTAGATTTCAAGATGCTCAAATCGCTTACATGGTTGCTGCTGCAATAGCAGCTGGAGTTACAGCTGATGCATCATTAATGAGCCAATCAATTCGTGAAGACATTGGTATGATGTTTGCTAGTTTTGGTGCTAAAAAAGCGAAAGATGGTGCGGCACTACTACAAATCATGAAAACAAAAGGTTGGCTAGTTCCGCCACCACTTCACTTTGAAACAAAGCAACAATAATAACATTTTTTAAAAAATTGTCCACCATAATATTAGGTGGACTTTTTAGTACTGTTTTATTTATCTGCGTACTAGAGTAGTAGATAAGTGTAATAGTCATCATATTTTTAATTGCCTGCAAAATTCGAGATATTGTCACACTTTTTTTATTTTTTAATATATCATTTTGTTAAAATTTAATTAAATTTTAGTAAAATTTTAATAATAGAAAAAGGAGAATATATGTGAAAAAATATTTTTACTCATTTTTGGTACTACTATTAGCTTTTAATTTTGTAAAACCGGTATTTGCAAATGAGGAAAGTTTTAATAAAGATGGTATTTTTAAAGATTACAATGAGGAAGAAAATTTGTTAATAGTAGATGATTCTATGACTAATAGCGAGCAGAATGCTATAATTGATGGTTTTTTAGCAAATCCTGAATTAGAATCTTTAATCGTTTTAAATGCATCCGAACTATTAGAAGTTCATGTTCCCTATGATGATATTAAACCTAAAGCTAGACTTGGAGTTAATATGTATAAAGTAAACAACATTCGTAATGGTAGTGATGTTACAGGAACCAGTGCTATTGCCACTGCAATCGGTGAGCCAGGCGTAACGATTGGAATCTCACAAACTAAAAGTGTAGCAACTACAATCAGTTCTAGCTATGGTGCTAGTAATTCAGCATTAAATGCTTCAATAGGATGGGATGTTACCAAAAGTACCTCTGTTTTAATTACAGGTTCAGTGAAAGTACCTAATACAGTAAATGGTAAAAAAGTTGCTAAATTAGCATTAAAAGCATACTCCGTCTACAAAACTAAAAAATTCGATGTTCATAAAATGCCTTGGTATTCAATTTATTGGGATTTGGAAGGCACAGGTACGGCTAATAAGGCTAATGGAGTAGAATATAAAAAAACGTATACTTATAAATAATTGAGGTTATTAAAAGTGAACAAAAAATACTTATATATATTATTAATGTTAATTATACTTATAGGAAGTTTAAAGATACCTAGTATATTAGAGACGTCATATCCATTAAGTAAAGAAGATATAGGACAATCTTTTTATAATATAAACTATTTAGTACAAAGTCTGTTTTATTTAGTTTTTATCATCTTTATTAATATAATATTATTGATACTTTTTTTAAATAATAAAGAGTAAATGCTGTCTCTGGATAATCTCGTTCATTTGGTTTACCAACAAAAGAAAATATTAACTGCTTACAAGCTACATATTGAAAAAAGTGCATTTCCACAATATAGAATAATGCACTTCTTTTTCAATATGTTTCAATCACAAAGATTAATCGTTACCAATCAATTCTTTCTCCATCTCTAAAAAATTCTCCATTAGGTCCATCACTTCCAATTGTTGCTAGCCAAATAATAGACTTTGCAGCTTGCTCAGGAGTTCTTGGGGCAGATGGTCCACCCATGTCAGTACTTACCCATCCCGGATCGACGGCATTCATTTTGATATCTCCTTTGATTTCTGCAGCTAACAATCTTGTCAATCCATTTAGGGCAAGTTTAGATAGCTTATACGCTCCTACTTCTGGAAATGCCATTTCACTCATCGCTCCATATTCTGAAGAAACATTAATAATTCTTCCATAACCTTGTTTCTCCATAATAGGAATAAATGCACGAATCACATTGTACACACCGAAAAAGTTGGTTGTCATCGTTTTCTCGAGAATTGTCGGTTCCATCTTTAATAAATTTTTATCTTCATGAAAAAGCACACCAGCATTGTTAATCAATACATCTAATCTTCCAAACTTCTGACTAACAATATAGGCAGCATTGTTGATGCTTTCTTGATTGTTTACATCCATCTCTATAAAGGAAACGTCTAGTTTGAAATCATTAAATTTCTGGGTTATTAATTTTCCATTTTCAAGATCACGACTTGTTAAAATCACTTTAAAACCATCCAAAGTCAATTGTTTGACTAACTCATATCCAATTCCTCGATTTCCACCAGTTACAAGTGCAATACTTTTTTCATGTAACATATAGCTCCTCCTTGTATCGTTTTTCCCATTAAAAAGGTAGTCTCCCTTATAAGGAAAGTTGTTTAGTTGAATTAGATAAATAATTTCTGAATAGCATACTTACCAAACCAAGTATCAATGATAAAATTCCCACTAATATGACATATCGTGTACCTAACTCAGTTATAAATGTCCCACCTACAGCTGCACCAATTGTTGTTCCTATGTTACAAGCAGACAAAAATAAACCGTTAGCAAAATCTGGGGCCTTGGGTGCTGATGATGTAATCCAATATTGATTGATATTCCCACCAATACCAGCTAAAATCCCCCATGCTAATGTAATAAACAAAACAGATACGGTAAAACCACCTGTAAAGAATAAAATGATATAAACGATCGCTAATATAAATGGATAGATGACAACAGTTTTACTCGCATTTTTCGTTAGTAATTTCCCTGCTACTACGTTACCTATAATATTAGCACTACCAAATATGAAAAATATTAAACTTATAAGTTTCGGAGACATATTCGTAACTGTTTTTAAATACTCAGCAAAATAACTATACACTCCAAATACCGCTGAATTTAATAAAATAACCCCCACGATTGAAAGCAATGTAATCGATTTTTTTAAAACGCTTAATTGCCTTCCGTAAGAAAGTCTTTCCTTTACAGGCATCGATGGTAAAAAGAGTAATGTAGCAATGAATACAATTATATTAACAATAGCAAAGAACGCCATTGCTAATTGCAAATTAGCTGCAGTTGCAATAAAACTTACGATTGGTACACCCACAACCATCCCTGCAGAAACCCCAATAAATACTTTAGAGACAGCTTTTGTAGCTTCATCTTTACTTACTGAAGCAGCAGCTACTGTAAAAGCTAAAGAACAATAGATCGGATGAAAAAATGCTGGAATTATACGAGCTAGCAAAAGAACGTTAAAACTATTTGTAAATATTGAAACCATATTCCCCGCTATGAAAATACTAAGGACAAGTAACATCACTTTCTTGCGATCTATTCCCGAAAATAATAACGGCATCGTTGGTCCAGCTAATGCAACAGCAAATGCAAATAGACTCACTAACAACCCTGCTTGAGTTACACTAACATCATATTGCGCTGCAATATCTGGTAATATCCCAATAACCCCCATTTCAGTGTTTAAAATGCCGAAAACACCAAACGAAAGTATAAATAAAAGTAAGTAATTACCTCTCACTCTAATCCCCCTTAGTAATTTAAAAAACACCCATCATGGAAGAAAATCGAGAGTGTTTACAAATTTAGATTTTAAAAGTTACTAAAACACATGTTTAGCTTGGCAATGATTACTGTTTCTTTTCACTCTTTGTAATCTATTCTAAAGTACATTTTTCATATAGCAATTGCTTATATCTTATAACTTGATATGCTTGATAGGCATATCAAGTTTATATATACTGGTATCATTACTAAGGGGGAATGATGCATGGAACTAAGAGTATTGCGATATTTTCTTGCTGTAGCAAGAGAAGGAAGTATTACGGGTGCTGCAGATTTTTTGCATATTACACAGCCTACCTTGTCAAGACAGATAAAGGATCTTGAACAAGAGTTAGGAAAAAAACTATTTACTCGAAGTAGTCACAGTATAATTCTTACAGAAGAAGGAATGATTCTGCGAAAAAGAGCAGAAGAAATCATTGATATGGTAGATAAATTAGAGGCAGAATTTAGCTCAATGGAAGAAACAATTAGTGGTGATGTTTACATAGGTAGCGGAGAAACAGAAGCAATGAAACAGATCGCAAGAGTAGTAAAAATTCTACAGCTAAGCTATCCAAGTATAAGATATCACCTTTACAGTGGTAACGAAGACGATGTGACTGAACGGCTAGACAAAGGGTTAATCGATTTTGGGATTCTAATTCAACCCGCTGATTTATCAAGATACAATTATATAAATATCCCAGCCAAAGATGTTTGGGGCGTTGTTATGAGAAAAGACAGTCCTCTTGCCTTAAAAGATACTATTCAAGCAAGGGATTTGTTAAATATTCCATTAATCTGTTCGAGACAAGCAATGAAAAATACATTTTCTAAAAATGAATTTGCGGATTGGTTTAGGGAAGAATTTGATAAACTAAATATCGTGACTACATACAACTTAGCTTATAATGCTGCGATTATGGTTGAAGAAGGTATTGGATATGCGATCGTACTTGATAAAATCGTGAATACATCTAGTGATAGTAACCTTTGTTTTAGACCGCTAGAGCCAAGGCTAGAATCTGGCCTAAATATCGTTTGGAAAAAACATCAAGTTTTTTCGGCTGCTGCAAATCTGTTTTTAAGAAAAATACAGGAGGAGTTTTCAAATTTTGCAAGTTTTCAATAAATTGAATTCCCCCCCAATATTCATATACACAAATATGAATATTGAGGGCTTCTGTTACTTAGTAACGAAATTCCCTATTTTTTTACTTTTAAAAATAGCTTCCGTTCCTGCTTCCAAAGCAGCCTCGTAATATGAACATTTATGCTGGATTATTTCCATCGTTCTTTTTAATTCTTCCATCTGTGCTTCTACACTAGCTTTTCTTTCCAAAAACATGTCATATCTTTGTTGTAATGTAGAGTCTCCATCGGAACACCATTCAATGAAATTTTTAATTTCCTTAATAGGCATCCCAGTCGCTTTCAAACATTCAATTACTTTTAAAGCTTCAATATCGGATTCTTTAAACACTCGTATTCCACTAGTTGTCCGTTCTACAAATGGCATTAAGCCTTCTTTGTCGTAGTATCTCAAAGCATATACTGTAAGATTCAATTCTTTTGCTACTTCACCGATCGAATATGTCTTCAATATTAATCTTCCTTTCATTTAGATCTAGACCTCGAGTTAACTCTATTATTATGAATGGATTTTATCACGTTATTTTTTTGATGTCATTTTTAAGTACACAAAATTTTTTCTTTCTTAAAAATATCATTTAATCACTTGACCTAGAGTTAACTAGAGGGAATATCATGGTGGTGAAAGAGAAAAAAATGATTGAATAGTTCAACCCAAGTGTTTAATTTATTCTCTTAAAAAATATTAATTTGGAGGTTTTATAATGATAACTGCAAAAGCACGAGCTGTTGATGGTCCTGACAAATCCTTTCGAGTTGCTGAGATTAAACGACGTGATCTTGATTTAAATGATGTTCTAATTGAAATTAAATATGCTGGAATATGCCATTCTGACATCCATACTGCACATGGAGAATGGGGTCATGTGCACTACCCACTTGTACCGGGGCATGAAATTGCAGGAGTAATCACCGATGTAGGAGCAGAAGTTACAAAATATAAGATTGGTGACAGAGTTGGCGTTGGATGTATGGTAGACTCTTGTGGCGATTGTGAAAACTGTCGTAAAGGAGAAGAACAGTATTGTCTTAAAGGAAATATCCCTACTTATGCTGGTGTTGACAAATACGGTGAGCCAACTCAGGGTGGTTACTCATCCCACATAGTTGTAACAGAGGATTTCGTAGTTAGAATTCCAGATAATATTGAACTTGATGTTGCAGCACCATTACTTTGTGCAGGTATTACTACATATTCTCCATTAAACCATTGGGGAGCAGGACCTGGTAAGAAGGTAGCTGTTATTGGTATGGGTGGTCTTGGTCATATGGCTGTCAAAATTGCACATGCAATGGGTGCAGAGGTAACCGTTCTATCACAAACATTGAACAAAAAAGATGATGGTTTACATTTTGGAGCAAGCCATTACTATGCTACAAACGATGCAGAAACATTTGAAAAACTTGCAGGTACTTTCGACCTAATTATTAACACTGTAAGTGCAAAGATTAATTTGGATGCCTATTTAAGTTTACTCACTTTGGATGGTACGCTAGTAAATGTCGGTGCTCCAGCAGAGCCGTTGTCACTTAGTGTTTTTTCACTTATAGGTCATCGTCGTTCATTTGCAGGTTCAATGATTGGAGGAATTCGTGAGACTCAGGAGATGTTAAACTTCTGTGGAGAACATAACATTGTACCTAATATTGAAGTTATTTCAGCTGATCAAATTGACGAAGCATACAAGCGAGTTCTAGCTTCTGATGTGAAGTATCGATTTGTCATCGATACTAGCACTATGTAGGGTGTACGATTTAATTATTACTTATATTTTTTGAGATGTCCTAAAAGCATTGCTTATGTGGCATCTTTTTTAATGGAGGAAGAAAAATGATAAAAAATGAAGAAGTAAAAAATGGTGTCATATTCCCTGTTGGCGAAAAAAATGAAGCATACGCACAATTTTTTGTAGGACAAAGTTATCTTAAAACCTTAATTGCCGATCCTAAAGTGAATGTTGGTGTTGGGAACGTGACCTTTGAACCTGGTTGTAGAAATAATTGGCATATCCATCATGATGGATTTCAAATTTTATTAGTAACCGGCGGAGAAGGTTGGTACCAAGAAGAAGGTAAACCAGCTCAATTCTTAAAGGCAGGTGATGTGATTGTTACTCACGACGGTGTGAAACACTGGCATGGTGCTGCAAAGGATAGTTGGTTTGAACATATTGCAATAACTGCAGGTACACCGGAGTGGCTGGAACCTATTTCAGATGAAGAATATGAAACTTTAACTAATTAAATTTTAAAAACTATCGCAAAAATTAACCTGTATTACAGAAGGATTTTAAAAAATAGTCGATAATCTAAATACTTTTTCTTCAATTTTAATATATTGTACTAAGTATTTTCTTTTTACCAAATTTCACCTATTTTAAAGAGAAACTAAGGTTTCTCTTTTTTTTAAAATATCTTTGAAAATATAAACCAAGAAAAAAGTACAGACTGAAATAATTCCCCAACCTGTACTACGCTATTTTTATTTCATTCGTTTTTTATATACATTCATCGAAATCATATAAAACATAATCCCAATTCCCACTAACCATAACACTGCTGTTACAATCGTACCATAATCCGGCTGACCAGCTAAAAGGGAACGCACACTTTCGGCGATTGGGGTCATTGGCTGATTTTCTGCAAAAGCACGAAGCTTGTTACCCATATTATTTGTTGGGACAAAGGCAGAACTTACAAACATTAAGCCCATTAGTAGATAAGAGAACACGCTCGCACCTTCATACGATTTTGACATTAGCCCGCATGCTACTGCTATCCAAGTGAAAGAAAATACGGTAAGCAGGATCATACCAGCTGCTAATAGCCATTCCACGAAATTAGCGTGAGGACGGAATCCCATGATAAAAGAAATGAGAATCACGGCAGCAACTGATAAAATGTTTAATATTAAAGTTGAGATGACATGCCCTCCCAATATCGATGATTTAGCGATTGGCATGGAATGAAATCGATCAAAGATACCTCTAGTCATGTCTGTGTTCACTCGAACTGCTGTATATGAAATCCCCATTCCAATACACATAAGCAACACACCTGGAACGATAAAATTCACATAATCTACTTTATCCATTGTCATGGCACTACCGAAAATATAGACAAAAGCAAGCATTAGCATAATCGGCATGAGAATTGTTGTGATAATTGTGTCAATACTTCTTAGTGAATGCTTCATCACCCGACTGCTCATTGTAATTGTATCGCTGAAAAAATGGTTTCCACTCATTACTATTCTCCTTTCTTTCCGGTAACAGCGAGGAAAATTTCCTCAAGGTTCGGTTGCTTTTCTACGTATTCCACTTTTTTAGGTGGAAGAATTGCTTTTAATTCATCCAATGTTCCTTGAACGAGAATCTTTCCTTCATGTAAAATCGCAATACGGTCTGCTAGTTGTTCGGCTTCTTCTAAATATTGAGTAGTGAGAAAAACGGTAATACCAGCTTTCGCCATATCACGAATCACTTCCCACAAAGCTAAACGTGCTTCAGGATCAAGTCCAACTGAAGGCTCATCAAGAAAAACAAGTTCAGGTGACCCAAGTACTGTCATTGCTAAATCCAAGCGTCGTTTCATACCGCCTGAATAAGTAGCAAGAGCACGATTACCAGCTTCGACTAAATCAAAGCGACGTAGACTTTCTTCTACTGCTTCTTTCCGATTAGGCAAATGGCGAAGTTTTGCTACTAGCTCGAGGTTTTCGCGCCCTGTCAAAATATCATCTACTGCAACGTTTTGTCCGGTTAGGCTGATTTTCTCACGTACTTGTTGTGGGTTTGTTTGAAGGTTGGCATTACAAACTTCAATTTCACCCTGATCTGCTTGCGATAGTGTAGTCAAAATTTTTATAATAGTTGTTTTACCGGCACCATTTGACCCAAGTAAAGCGAAAACACTGCCTTTTTCCACTTCAAAATCTACACCCTTGAGAACCTCAATTTCTTTGAAGGATTTTTTCAGTCCTTTCACTGAAATTGCTGTACTATTCATAATTATTTCCCTCCCATATATGAAGTTGAAGGCGCGTTCTCAACAGCGTAGTAGCGCCTGCAACTGTTTTTTCTATATTGAATGACAATTAATCTAGCGCTTATTTTTTCTTACCCACACGATCTAGAACGCTTTTGTTCAAATTATTGCGTAACTTATCATCCCATCTTTTCGCTTGATCGGTAAGCCCATTAGCGAATGCTGTCAAGTCTTCACCTGTCAATTCCAATACGTCTTTGCCATCTGCCGCACCATCTTCAAACAAATCAATGAGATCATATTGGATTCTCAGCATATCCATGCCACTTCCAGAGGCGAAACTCCACATATAGTTACAGATTGTTTTGTATGCTTCTGAGTAGTTTTCAGGCAAAGCTTCCACACGCGCCATCATTTCTTTGTATTCTTTTTTGTCATCAAGTATCTTTTTGATAAAATTTATCATGATTTTTAGCCCCCTAATTTATTTTTTATTCGTCCAAATTTTTACTTGCTGCTCAACTCTACTCTCAATGTCTTTTTTCAAATCTACTTGCCCTCCAAATATACTCGCTGATTCTCCATCTAATTTTGAAAGAGCCATTAATTCGTCAGCAAATGCCGCCACGTCTTCACCGGTAACATCTAGTACATGCTTGCCTTCTGCTGAACTTGCTTCAAACAGTTCATACAAATTGATGATTTCTTCACCAAATCCATAACCGAAATTCCACATGTATTTTTGAATCTTTTTAAACACAAAAGCGTAATCGCTCGGTAGAGAATTGACTTTTTTCATAAATGCTTTATATTCTTTCTTGCTTTCTAAATCGCCAATGATTAGCTCTATAAATTTCTTCATAATTACTTCTCCCCTTTTAGGATATTTATTTTTGATGAAACAAAGTCCCATTTTTTCCAAAATTGCTGTAATTCCTCAAGTCCAGCTTCGGTTAATGAATAAAACTTTCGAGGTGGACCCATTTCAGAACGTTTTTTCTCAATATTTACTAATTCTTTCTTTTCGAGCCTTATCAAAATTGTGTAGACCGTACCTTCGACAACCTCTGTAAAACCTAGATCATTAAGGAGACGCGTAATTTCATAGCCGTAAGTATCACCTCGACTAATGATTTCCAGTACACAACCTTCTAATGAACCTTTGAGCATTTCTGTTAAATTTTCCATTGCTTACACCTCCTCTATTCGTTGGTTAAATTAGTTTTCGGTCTATATTGAATAGATAAAACCGTTTTTCAAGCTAATTAGTAATACAGATATTCAGTCTCACTTAGTACCGGATAAAAAAATATCTAAAATAGCCAATGGATCAAGGATTTCAAATGATAATTTTTACATGAACTCTTTTCAGCTATCTAGCGTGACTGATATTCAGTGTTACTTAGTAATAGTATATTGTATTACTAAGTAGAGAAAATGTGAACCATTTTATAAAAAAAATTTTATAAACATTTCCTACTATTTAGTATTACAGATATTCAGTATTACTTAGTACCATTACATAGTAACACTAAGTAGTGCTAATTATCAAGTTGTTAAAAAAAATTAAAGTTGTTTTGTTTTACCAATTAAAGTGAATGGTAATGTAAACGAATCAAAGAGGCATTTATTAACTAACTACTTACATGGCGTATATCTAAATGTTATCAACTTCTTACATATTATTGAAGATAGGGCTTTGCAAAAGTAATCCACCGTTTGAATACAGGCTCAATGAGAGGGCATTCTAACTATTGTTGAAATTTTAGTATTAAATTTTCACTAACATATAATAGGAGGAAAATACTTATGACACAACATCAGCATTCTCATAAAACAGGTGAACCAGTAATGGAAACAGGTCATTATATTGACGCAGATGGCGAACATATTGAATTAAAAGCAGGACAAACATTCCCAAATTGTCCTTCATCTGGTCATCCAACAAGTTGGAAACACGAGCAATAATATATTAAAAAAAATAGCACTAAAATGCTATCTTTTTTATACGGACAGAAATAAAAATAAGTTATACAGATCAACTGTACTTTTGAAGTAAAGGATTATTCTTCCTGTTATAAAATGTTGTGGAGATCACAAAAATAGAAATAGAAAAACATTTGACTTATATGAATATATGCTCATATAATAATGTTATATATATGAATAGATGCTCATATATACACGTGTATAATTTGACAGAAAAATGGAGGAACTCTATTTGACGAATGAAAATATTCAACCATGCGAACAACATCTCGATGAAGAAACAGTGTTCATGGTATCTCAAACATTTAAAGCTTTAAGTGACCCTACTAGAATACGGATCTTAAATTTATTATGTACGAAAGAACATTCCGTAAATGAGATTGCAGACATTTTAGATTTGGGTCAATCGACAGTTTCACATCAATTGCGATTTTTAAAAAATTTACGACTAGTCAAGTTTAGACGTGAAGGTACTACACTCTTCTATTCACATGACGATGACCACATTATGAATTTATTAAAACAGTCAATTGAGCATGCTACACATACCTAAAATGACATTTTTAAATAGGGGGAATGAAAATGGGGCATAATCATGAACATACTCATACCCACAATACAAATAAAAAAGTATTACTAATTTCATTTATCATTATTACAGGGTATATGATTATTGAGGCAATTGGCGGTTATCTAACGAATAGTCTTGCACTATTATCGGATGCTGGTCATATGTTAAGTGATTCAATCTCCCTAGCAATCGCGTTAGTCGCATTTAAATTAGGTGAAAAAGCCGCAAGCAAAAGTAAAACATTTGGCTATAAACGATTCGAAATACTTGCAGCAGTATTAAATGGTGTCACGTTAATTTTGATTGCACTCTATATATTCTACGAGTCGATCAATCGTTTCACAAATCCACCTAAAATAGCCTCAACGGATATGCTAATAATCAGTGTAATTGGTTTATTAGTCAATATACTGGTGGCCTGGATTATGATGCGTGGTGCAGACACCGAAGAAAATATAAATATGCGCGGTGCTTATTTACATGTCTTAAGTGATATGCTTGGTTCAGTTGGTGCGATTATTGCTGCATTATTAATGATTTTCTTTGGGTGGGGATGGGCAGATCCGTTGGCGAGCGTGATTGTAGCCGCTTTAGTACTGAGAAGTGGTTATTATGTCACAAAAGCCTCTATTCATGTGTTGATGGAAGGAACACCAAAAGAAGTCAATCTAAACGAAGTGATTCAATTAATAGAAAAAACAGATGGGATTCAAAGCGTACATGATTTACATCTTTGGACGATTACAAGTGGTCTAAATGCCCTTTCTTGTCACGCTGTGGTGGATGATCAATTAACAATTGAAGAAAGCGAAATAATTTTACGTAAAATTGAACATGACCTCGAACATAAAGGTATTATGCATGTCACAATTCAATTAGAAACTGCTGCTCATAAACACGATAATTCCATACTTTGTCAAATAAAGAATGAACCATCCGCTCATCATCATCATCATCATTAATAAAACTAATCTTATTGATAAACAAGTGATTTAGGTGACTATATTATTTTTTTACAAATTCTTTTTTTAACAGCATGAAAAAAATGATCCTCTTGTAGAAGATCATTTTTTTTTAGTTCTTGATAACAATGCTTATAAAATTTAAAACAAGCCCCAAACATCTAAATAATAGGCACCGAAAATAAGAAAAATAAGGATTGAAGCTATCGATAAATAAACAACCAAGATCCTTGAAAATTTAAACGTCTGATTATTAATATCATTTCCCTTGATAAAATAACTGATCGTTGAAATGATTAAAGCAAAAATTCCAACTATAATCGATGATAATCCAATGATTTTTGATAATACGCCTCCTATATTTGCATTAGAAGCCAGAGTTGAAAAATGAAGATTAGTGATTAAAAAACCAACCCCCATAATGGTTATACTTGTTCTTACCCAAGCAAGATAAGTTCTTTCATTTGCTAAATGCTGTTGTATATATTTAGAATCAATTGTTTCTTTCTGCTTTTCTAATGCATTATTCATATACATACCTCTGTTTCTATATCTTTCTTCAATATAACCTCGACTCTCATTAAAGGTTCACTAACTTATTATCCTTTCTTGTTGATACTTGTTTATTTCGGTTTCCAAAAAGGAATATTAATAGCGCTGCAATTACCATCGCAATTGACATTCCATAAATTGCGATGCTATATCCATCTGCTGCATTTGCACCAGAATTTTGAATAAGTTTCCCAAAAATAATCGGAGTAATAATTCCCGATGAAGTCATTATTCCAAAATACGTTCCTGTCATAACACCTCTTTGCTGTGGAAGTATACTAACTACAATAGCTGGACTAAGTGTGTTTACAGTAATCACCAGTGTATTTACTAATGAAAGTACGATGATAATTGAACCCGACCCATTCATTAGTGGATATAATAAGTACAAAATCCCTGCTAGTAAAACACTGATAGCAGAAAATAAAATGCGCGATTTCCATAAACTATGTGTTTTTTTGTATAAACGATCTGAAATAATCGATAGTACGATTGCTAAAATAGCCCCAATTAATCCAGAAATAGCAATAACCGATGCTGACTGTTGTTCAGATAACCCCTTTACTTTTATTAAATACGAAGGATTAAACGTAAGTCCAAAGACAATGAAGGAGTAAGCAATAAATGCAATTAAAGTTGTAAAGATGAAAATAGGAGATCGTAAAGCTTTCCAAACATCTTTTCTATTATTCTCTTTTATGTTTTCCATCGTACTAACTTCTTCTTCAAAAGTAACAGTTGGTTTCATTCTTCCTAACCAAAGCCAACAAATGAACCAGACAAAGCTAAAAATGCCAGAAATAAAAAATGCTTGTCTCCAACCATAATTTGATATTAGGGAAACGATAATAGGAGCTGTAACAGCTATTCCAACAACATTTCCAAAATTAATGATGGATATGGCTAACCCACGTGATTCTGGCTTAAACCAATTACTAATATGACTAATTGCAGTTGCCAGAAATGCGCCTTCTCCTGCACCTAATAGTAATCTACTGATAATTAGAACCGGTAGACTTGATGCAAACAAAGCCAAAGATTGTGCGATTGTCCAAACAATTGCCATAATAGCAAGTGATTTACCAGTACCAATACGATCTGATAATGAGCCACCTATTATTCCAAATATTGAAAATAACCAAAAAAAGCTACTACCTAAAATACCATACTCGGTAGAGGTTAAGTTCAAATCTTTCGTAATATGAATTCCAGCTAAACCTAAAATTGATTTGTCAGCAAAATTAATAATAGCCATAATAAAAAGTGAAAATAATATGATCCATTTCGCCAAGCTTTTCATCCAAACTCCTGCCTCTCAACAAATCTATCCTTTTTCGCTAATCCTTAGTAAACATACTTTTGGAAAAACATCTGCACAATCTATATTTTTTCCTACATGATTGAGCAGATGCTTTTTTTAAAATTGAATCATTCATTATTTTTTCTGTTAATTAAGGAGTTACGATATTTATACAGCGTTCGAACTCATCTAAAAGTGATAAAAATTCATTCAATTTTGTTTGATCACCAGAAATGATCAATTTTCCTGCTCCCACTGCTTGTTCGGGTGAAAGAAGTCCTAGTAAAGTTCCATAAAATGCAAATTGATCAATTGTTAATGAAACATCTGCATTGTCATCTAACTTATTTGCTCTCGAAAATAAAACAGAATTTTCCAAATATAAAGCGTATACTTGCTTAGTGTCTGATAATATTACATTTATCGTTATTTTTTTGCCTTCTGCTTTTGGACCATTTAATTTAACGGCTATTAATTTTAAGAATTCGTTGACTGGCATATTCTTAATGATTCCCGAGACATCTAGTGGTGCATTTTCTTTATTAATTCCATTTCTTAGTTCAGATGCACCTACAAGATAAATATTTCGCCAATTAGCTGATTCAGCTTGATACCCTAATTGCTCAAATGCATCTGCTAATAAATGTTTAGCATCTGAATTTTCTGGTTCAGCCATAATGACATTTTTTAATACTTG
Organism: Bacillus sp. FJAT-25509; assembly: GCF_001420605.1. Classification (GTDB taxonomy): domain Bacteria; phylum Bacillota; class Bacilli; order Bacillales; family Bacillaceae_G; genus Gottfriedia. The sequence continues at coordinate 146,690 of NZ_LJIZ01000026.1, read as the reverse complement.
AGCGACCCAACGATATTCACCTTTTTCAATATCAGCTTTTGCTTGTCTCAAAATATTTGTTGATCCACCCATGTATTCAACATATTTTTGGCCAGTTTCCACTTGTGGTAGTGGATCTAAATCGGAAGGATGAGCACTATAATAACCTAAATAATAATTGTAAATACCTTTTGAATTATGCTTTAAAGTTCCATAATACCCTCGATTTCCCCAGTAAGTATCCAATTCTGTTGGAAGTTTGATTGTTTCAGCTATCTCATCCATCGTATATCCATGATTGGCTAATCGCACTGTCTGATCGTGCATATATTTATATAAATCACGTTGCAATTTTAAATGATTGATTGCATTATCTTTCTCCCATACAGGCCATGCATGAATCATTAGTAATGCATCAATCTCTTCATTTTCAAATAATTCGATTGTTTTATCTAGTGAATTAGCCCAATGTAATGCATCTCTCGTTTTTGCTCCTCTTACAGTATAAATTTGATGCATAAATTTATTAGCATTCTCTGATACAAATAATAATTTGTAATCCCTAATAAAAAAATGCATTTCAGCTGGTGCTTCGGTGTTTGGCGTTAATAAAAATTCAAAAGTTACACCATCGACCTCCATCGATTGGATTTCATTTTCTATTTCAACATTTGGTAACTGAAAACTCATAGTACCTGAACCCATTGTTGGTCCAAGTCCCACTGATACTGAGCCTTTTGTACCGTCTGGTAAATCTTTCCCAAACTGATATTCCGCACGACGCGCCATGATTGTACCTAAAAGTGCATTCTCACTTAAAGCTTCTTCTGTAAAATATTGAGGAACTATAATCGGAATATTAGGATTCTCAGCATAATTAAGCACAGCTTGAATACCGCCAAAATGATCAGCATGACTTTGACTGATTATAATGGCCGTTACTGGCTTTTGTGGTCGATGCTTATAATATAATTCCATCGCGGCTTTAGCTGATTCATTACTTCCTAAAGCATCAACGACAATCACTCCCTGTTTTCCTTCAATAAAAAAGTTAGTTACAAATGATTGTCCACGAACTTGATATACTCCTTCTACAACTTCAAACAAACCAGAAATAGCCTGTAATTGTGCATTTCTCCATAAGCTAGGGTTCACAGTCTCAGGAGCAGCGTCATTTAAATAGTTTAACTTTTCGATGTCCCAAACAGCTTCTCCAGAATCATCTTTAATAATTTTGGCTTCTAGTGGTGCAATCAATCCTCTATTTGCATCCAAGAAGTCCTGCCGATCATCAAAATTTAGAGAATCATATACTGCTAAATTTGCTTTTTTTGTAAAAGATGTTGCCGCCATCGATTGAGTTAAAATGTTATTTGTCATAAGAACCTCCATAATTTGATATAAATTCAAAAGCTATTATCAGAAAAATACTCTATTAAACTAATTAACCTTCACTTGTTCAACATTTAAAGCTCTTTTTAAAATCTTACCTGTACTATTCTTAGGTAATTCATTCTTAAATTCTATTTGTTTAGGTAACTTGTATTTTGCAAGCTTGTCCTTGCAGAAATGTAAGATGTCGTCCTCTGTTAAGCTTTCATCATTTGATACAACGAAAGCCTTTACGATTTCTCCGTAATCTTGATCACTTATTCCTAATACAGCTACTTCAACAATCGCTGGGTGTTGATAGATTACTTCCTCTACTTCTCTTGGATATACATTGTATCCATTTACAATAATCATGTCCTTTATTCGATCAACAATATAGATATATCCGTCTTTATCCATTTTTGCTAAGTCACCAGTATAAAACCAATCATTTTTAATGGCGTTAGCTGTTGCCTCGTGCATACCTAGATAGCCAATCATGACGTTTGGACCTTTTACAATTAGTTCACCTATCTCACCCCTTGGAACTTCATTTCCAAATTTGTCGACAACCCTATTTATGACGCCTGGAATATCTACTCCGACAGACCCAATTTTTCTTATTCCTTTTATAGGGTTAAATGCCGTTACAGGAGCTGTTTCAGAAAGTCCAAATCCTTCAGCTATAGTAGTCTTATATTTTTCTTCAAATCGTTGAAGTAATTCAACTGGTAATGATGCTCCACCTGATAAACAGACTCGCATAGATGCGAAGTACTCAGTTGAATAATCTTTTAATTGTAATAAAAAGTTAAACATCGTTGGAACACCAGCAAATAATGTCACTTTCTCATTAAAAATAGTATGAATGACTTCAATAGGATTAAATTTTTGAACTATTACGATATTAGCACCACTCATAATTGGTGTATTAATACAAACTGTCATGCTAAATACATGGAACATTGGAAGGGCAGCTAACATGCGATCGTCTTCATTAAACTCTACTAATTTAATAATTGACTCTGCATTTGATGCCATATTTCTGTGACTTAGCATAGCTCCTTTTGGTCTTCCTGTTGTTCCAGAAGTATATAAAATAACAGCAAGATCTTCTTCCATAACTAAAGCAGTGTCATAGTTTTTTGAGTTATTTACAATCAACTGCTGCCAATTGAATTCAGCTTTTTTCGATCCCACGTAATAATGCATTTCGATCTGTTTTAATTCTAATTTAATCGAAGCAATGATTGGTTCCAATGTAAAATTAGCGATGACAGCTTTTGCTTGGCTATTCGATAAAATATATGAAATTTCTTCTTTCGTAAAGATCGGGTTAACTGGTACAACTACACCACCTGCACGAAGAATTCCATAATAAGCGATGACAAATTCCGGACAATTACCTAATACCAAGGCTACTTTATCACCTTTTCTAATTCCATCATGTGCTAAACTAGAAGCTACACATTCAACTTTTGAATATAATTCACTATACGTTATATTTTTATTTTCAAATGTAATTGCATTACGATTTGGATATTTTTCTGCACTTTTTCTTAGTACTTCATTTAAATTCCAATTCATAAAAATTTCTCCTCCTGATAACTACATACCATTAGTAGGCTACATTCTAGTAAATTAATGAATTAAGAGAGCTAGATTGAAATTGTTATACTAAAGATAGACTCTTTTATTATTTCGTTCCAACTTTATACATAAAATTAAAATATAATTGAGGCACCATCAAAAATTTTGACGGTGCCTGGTAACTATAAATAAAAATTATGAAATTACTAAGCCAGAACCTGCAACTTCATTGGAAACTTTTGCTATTACTTCAGGTGGAATTTTGAAGAATATTCCGCAAGGATCACTATGAACCATCGCTACAATGTATGCCATATTATCGACATTCACCTCAAAATCAGCAAATGTACTAGGAAGACCAACTTTTTCACGTAAATTACGGATGAATAAAACGACTTCTGCAAGGCACTCTTCTGTTTTTTCCGGTATATCTTTTAAACCTAAAGCTTGTGCAAAACCCTGAATTCGTTTCAAATAATATGGTGCTAGTGATTCCATTACATTTGGTAATAACACTGCATTTGCCAGTCCATGTGGAATTCCAAATTTCGCTCCAAATACATGAGCAATATTGTGAACTGGAATTGCATTAACTGAAAGACTGAAAGCAGAAATTGCCATCGAACTAGCCATTAACATATTTGATCGTGAAGCAAGATTATGTCCTTCATGAACAGCAGTAGGTAAATTATCTACAATCATACGAATCGCTTGAATTGCATATGCATCTGTCATTGGATTCGACTGAGGTGAGAAATAGGCCTCAATCGCATGAGTTAATGCATCAAATCCTGTAAAAGCTGTAATTTTCGGTGGTAAACCAATTGTAAGTTCTGGATCTAATATCGCCATATCAGGGCTTATAAATGTGTTTAGGATATTCGTTTTAATTCCGACCTTTTCATTGAATACTACAGCGATAGGTGACACTTCCGCTCCAGTACCTGCAGTCGTTGCAATTGCAACATGTGGAATTGGAATATACTGAGCTTTTGGCCAAAATTCCATTACATTTCCTACAAGAAGTTCTTCACGAATGTCATGAACTTTATTATGTAGCATCCATTTAATTGCTTTTACTGTATCTAAAACACTTCCGCCACCAACAGCAATTAATGCATCTCCATTACATTCTTTATAGAACTTAGCTCCGCGGTTTATGATTTCACCTTTAGCATCCTGTTCTATGTCCTCAAAAACACCCACTATTTGTACATCGCTAGGTATTGTTTCAAATAACTCCTTAATTTTATCTGTAATTCCTGCTTGTGTTATTCCTTTATCCACATAAAGAACAGCTCTTTTACCACCAAGCCCTTTAATCATTTCAGGTAACAAAGAGCGAGCTCCAGCTCCACTGTTTACAACTGTTCGAACCGAAAACTGGAAAAATGATGTTATCATGAAATCACCTTCTCTTTTCTGTTTAAGTTTGTTTAATCTAATCTATATTCATTTGTTTTTTTCTATTTTTATAATAAGATGCCATACCAAGGTTTTTGACTTAGTTCAGGAGTAAGTGAGCAATGAACATGTTTTACTTGCGTGTACTCGTCTAACGCATACCGACCAAGCTCACGACCAAATCCACTTTGTTTATATCCTCCAAATGGTGCGTCGCTTCTTAACATATGCCAGTCATTAATCCAAACTGTTCCCGCCTTTAAATCTTTTGATATTTTAAGAGCTTTATTTACATCTTTAGACCAAATACCAGCTGCTAACCCATAAATCGTATCATTAGCAATTTCAATCGCTTCTTCAATCGTCGAATATCGAATGACACAAAGAACAGGTCCAAAAATCTCTTCTTGAGCGATTTTCATTTTATTATTAACATCCGCGAATATCGTTGGTTCAACAAAATATCCATTATCATATCCCTTACCTATTAAACGTTTACCACCACAAACTAAACGAGCTCCTTCTTGGATTCCAGCATCAATATAAGATAAAACAGTGTTTAGTTGTTGTTCTGAAGCCATTGGCCCCATTCCAGTCGTCATATCAAGCTGGTTTCCAATCGTAATTGAAGAGGCTAAATTCGCTAATCGCTCAACTACTTCATCATAAATCGAATCATGTACTAAAAGGCGCGTTCCTGATTCACATAGTTGTCCAGAATGAAGACAGAAACCGAATAAACTACCTGGAATAGTAATATCTAAATCAGCATCAGGTAATACGATCGATGGTGATTTTCCTCCTAATTCTAGAGTGACTCTTTTAACTGTTCCAGAAGCTAACTCCATAATCCGTCTTCCTACTTCAGTAGATCCCGTAAATGCTACCTTATCTACATGTGGATGAGTTGCTAGCACTTCGCCAACAGTAGCTCCCGGTCCTGAAACAACATTGAAAACTCCTGCCGGGATTCCAGCTTCAGTAGCTAATTCTGCTAGTTTCAAAGCGGAAAGTGGTGTATTTGATGCAGGTTTAACAACAATTGAATTTCCCATTGCTAGCGCAGGTGCAATTTTCCACATTGCTAAAAGCATTGGTAGATTCCAAGGTGTAATTGCAGCTACGACACCAACGCCTTCTCGCCATACTTGATTGTTGCTTGGTCCTGGAAAAGGTAGAATTGGCAAAGACTCAACAAATGGATACTCAACAGTAAATTTGGCTGTTTGCTGTAGTAAATCTACTAAATATAAAATATCCAAATTTGAGATTCGTCTTACAGTAGCTCCAGAACTAACAGATTCCAAGAATGCAAGTTCCACCGAATGTTCAACAATCTTATTCCCGAAATTAATTAAGATTTGAGCTCTTTCTTTTGGAGATTTTTTTGACCAAACTCCTGAATCAAAAGCATTACGAGCAGAAGTAATAGCTGCTTCGGTATCTTCTCTTCCAGCTTTAGCTACTAGAGCGACTACTTCCCCTGTTGCTGGATTTTTCACACTAAACGTTTCACCACTTTTTGCAGGTGTCCATCTACCATCAATATAAAGCGGAAATTCCAATAATTTTTGAGTCGTTTGCATTTAAAAACCTCCTAAAATAGTTATTAAATTAGTTAAGTAGGAAATACAGTTATACCTGACCCCCTTTTGAGAAAACGCTTGCAAATTAAAAGAAATACTTAGAAAATAATCTTAAGGACTTGTCTTAATTTAAAAATTAAGAATTATCTGAATTGATTGTATAACTTCACAATCACTAAGTAAAATTAGGATTTGTAATACCTTGTTCGCATTTTTTAATATCTAAAAATAGAGGTTTTTTATTATCCAAACTTATTTCTAATATAGTAATCTTTAAAAAGGTGGTCACCATATGCACATTCAAAAACTTAAGATACTTTCTGAAGTTGCTAAAACTGGATCTTTTTCTATTGCAGGTCAAAATCTTCATATAACCCAATCTGGTATTAGTCAGGATATAAAAAAAATAGAAGATGAATTAGGAATAAAAATTTTCGATCGCTCTCGATATGGGGTTGTTCTATCAAATGAAGGAGCCAAAATTGTAAATAAAGCAAATGAGGTATTGTTAAAATATGAAGAAATGTTTGAAGAAGCAAGAATGATTCTAGAAATACATTCTGGAAATCTAAGAGTTTCAACTATACCTGCTTTCTTTACTTATTTATTAAAACCATTAATTGAATTTAAGAATTTATATGCAAATTTAAACATAGAAATTTTAGAAAATATAACTGAACATACAGTTGAAGCGGTTCAACAAAATAAAGCAGAGATCGGACTTATATGTATATATGAAAATATTTTGAAAAATATTGGGCTTTTAAATTTTGAAAGGATTCTCGAGGGGAAACTAAAGGTTTATGTAAGTAGCGATTCTCCTTTTGCTAAAAAGAAAAAAATTACACCAGAGGAAGTCCTTCAGCAGGCAGTAGTATTATACAATGGTGATTATATCAATTGGTTTGTTAATAATTTTCAACTTAAATTTGGAAAAATGAATATTCTTTTATCATCCAATCAAACGGAAGAATTATCACGATTAATCTCCGAAGGATTTGCAATTGGCTTTGCCCCAGATTTTGCTACTAAAAGTAACCCTTATGTTATTGAAAACAAGATTGTTGAAATTGACCTTATAAACTATGAACCTGTAAATGTTGCACTTGGAATTATTCATGGAAAGAATAGAAGTCCTTCAAAAATAGAGAAACACTTAATCCAGTTTATTAAATCTGAATTACAATATTATATAAGTTAAAAAACATCATTATATATTCACTTAGCCATCACATATATCCTCATGTTATTAATAATATTGAATAGTCCATCGAATCATTTAGATTCTCTGGACTATTTTTTTATCATCTACTATAAGGGGTACAGTCTACTAATTGGTGCTTTTTGTAATTTAATAGATTACTTAACCGATAAATATCATTGTTCATACAAAGTAATTGTTAGTGTTATTTAATGACCTAGCAATTTGTTTTATTCCTTTTTCAATATCTGTAGGTTCACAATTTGAAACGTTGATTTTTAATATTTTTTCTTGAAAAAAATTATCTAAATAGTTTTGCTTAATTGATTTAACCTGAATATTATGTTCATTTAATTGTTTAATTAATGCAGTCATATCAACTTGCTTGGGCAAAACAATATGACTGTGCATTACGAGTTCGGTTGCGTACTTGAAATTTATTAGATGAGTTTTTAACGACGTTTGAAGTATTTGAGCACGAGCTAGATATTTATCTCTGACTTGTTTTTGATAGTGTTCAAACATACCACTTTTTAAATACAACTCTATAGCTGCTTGTGAAATCATTGAACTATCTATATCAATTACTGTTTTAAATTGCTGAAAAGTTTCTATTAACGAATCAGGTAAAACTGCTATACCAATACGTAAACCTGGGAACATAATTTTTGAAAAACTTTTCAAGTAAATAACACGACCATGCAGATCATTTGCAAACATAGGATCATTTTTATTCATATATTCAAAATCTGCTAAATAATCATCCTCTACTATATAAACATTGTATTTATAAGCTAATTTTAAGATTTCTAATTTTTCTTTTTTATTATAGGAAGTTCCTAATGGGTTTTGAAATCTAGGCATAGTGTAAAAAAATTTTATATCACCCTCACGGAAAATTTGTTCGAGTTCTTGTAGATTAATCCCCTCTATTGTTCGCTTTATCCCTATTACAGGTAATTTATATAGTTTTACTAAGTCAATGTATAAATGATAACTTGGCTGCTCTACTAAAATCTTAGTTTTATTATTTGAAAAAGGCATAGTACTCAGTAAAAAAAGAGCTTGCTGAACGCCTGAAGTTATAAATATTTGTTTTTTTTGAGCAAATACTTGATATGATTTTAATAATTTTTCAACCTCATTTATTAAAGACGGTAAGCCCTTATCGGTACCGTATCGAAATAAGTCCGCTTGAAACGTATCAGCTGCTTTATTTAAACAATGTTGGAAATCTTGATACGGAAACGAATGCCAATTAGGAGCTGAAGTCGCAAAATCAATTTTACTCGTTTTAAATGGTTGTTTAAACATCTTATGCTCAACTACATAAAAACCACTTTTGGGTCTTGCATAAATAAGGTGTTGATTTTCTAATTTCTCAAGTGCAGTAAGGATACTACTATTACTACAAGAAAAATGTCTCGCTAAGTTTCGTATTGATGGAATCTTTGATCCCGCTTTTAACTCTCCAGTTTGAATTTGAGTAAGTAAAGATTGATATACATATTCATATTTGAGCATTATATAACTCCTTTAAAGGATCCTGTATTTTTCCTGTATCGGTACAGATGTCTAATTTTTAAACGTTACAATTTTAAAATGCACATAAAATATAAGCATTGGCCGGTTCAAAATTTAGTATAGGGAGAGATGTATTTTGCGAATTCAAAAATCAAAACAAACTCTTTCATTGAAAGATTCAATCGAATCACGTCGTAGTATTCGAAAATTTATTCAAGAAACAATTCAAGACGAAGAAATCCAAGAAATTTTCAACCTTGTTAGATTAACACCTAGTGCATGGAATATTCAACCATGGCATTTTCATATTATCAAGGATATTCAACTTAAGGAAAAACTTCAAGAAGCAGCTTATGGTCAGAGACAAGTAACCTCTGCTCCAGCTGTTGTAATTATTTCAGTTGATATGGAGAATTCGATTAGCCGTTTATCCGAAACAATTCATCCTGGTATTTCTGAAGATCGAAAACAAATTGAAGTAGCTAATCTTACATCTGTATTTGAAAAGATGAGTAAAGGAGAACAAATAGCATGGGGTCTAACACAGGCAAATATTGCACTTGGTTTTCTTTTACTAGCAATTCAAGGTCTTGGTTATTCAAGCGTGCCAATGTTGGGTTTTGATCAAGCGAAAGTTAAAGAACTGTTAGGTCTTCCCGAGCATGTAGCTTTTGCTGCAATGGTACCATTTGGCCACCCAGACTCAGATGGTTATGAACATCATCGTTTTGATTTAAATAAAATTATTACTTTTCATTAATAAGAAGGAGCAGGCTTTTTAAACCTGCTCCTTTCTCCCTTATGTTTGAATCCTCCTGTACCGATACAGATACAAATTATTTACCTCGATAAGGGTTACTTTTTTACATAAAATTAGCATTAACAGTTCTGATTAATAGGGGGAAAACATTATGACAGATAATAGAAAAGCTTATTTAGCGATTACTATTTGTTCATTAATCATTGGGTTATCATTTCTTTTTGTAAAACAAACGTTAACAATAGCATCACCACTTGATACCTTAGCACATCGTTTTACAATTGCTTGGCTTGTTGCCACGATCATTTTAATCTGTAAAAAAGAAAGTATCAGGATTAAGAAAGGTGATTTAATTAAAATTTCATTTCTTGCCACATTTTATCCAGTACTATTTTTCTCATTGCAAATTTTTGGACTAATGCATACAACCTCCTCTGAAGCAGGTGTTATACAGGCAACAGTTCCAATATTTACTTTGATACTAGCCAGCTTACTATTAAATGAATCATCAACAATTGTACAAAAAATTGCGATATTCATTTCCGTACTTGGGGTCATGTATATTATGTATATGAATGGAGTTAAGAACATTAATACTAGTATTGTAGGTAGTATGTTAATCTTACTATCAGCGCTTGCAAATTCAATATATAATGTTTTAACAAAAAAACTCATTCAACAATATTCATTATTTACGATCACATATTTCATTACTCTTATTGGGTTTATTGTATTTAATGGAATTACTCTATTTTTGCATTTAAGGAACGGAACAATTCAACAATTTATCCTGCCTCTTAAACACAATGATTTTATAATTGCTATATTATATTTAGGGATTTTTTCTTCTTTAGGTACATCCTTTCTTTCAAATTATGCTTTATCAAAATTACCAACTTTTCAGATAAGTGTATTTCAAAATCTATCTACACTTATTACAATTTTAGTAGGTGTTTTGTATCTCAAAGAATCATTCCACTATTATCATATAATCGGTAGTTTTCTTATTATCTTTGGGGTTGTTGCTGTAAATTATTTTAATAAGAAAGTAATCGTAGATAAACATATTCGTAAAATAAATATGTAAATTTATTAAGTCAAAGAAATTTTGATAACACTCTAGATGCAGTTCAAGTTGCTAACTAAGAAATTAAATCTATATATTAAAAAACATAAAACCGTGTAATGAAAGGGGAACATTCTATCGAGGAAGTGGATCCAACAACATAATCAAAAACTTATATATGTAGAAAAGAGGCTAAAAGAATTTTTAAATATAATATTCTATAGTCTCTTTTACGTTAAAATAAACAGGCCCTTAATAATCGCGGACCTGCTTGTTTTCATTTATATAAAAACTATTCCAATTAGTCTTTTAAAAATGTTAGTAACGCTTCATTAAATTCTTTTGGATGAGTTGCGTTTAATCCATGCGGACCACCTTTTATTAAAGCCAGCTTACTATTAGGAATGGAATCATATGTACGTTTTCCACTTAACTCAAATGGTACAGTTGCATCAGAGTCACCGTGAATAATAAGAGTAGGTATATTGAACTTTTCCAAGTCCTTTCTAAAATCAGTCTTACTAAATGCCGTTATACAATCTAGTGTTCCCTTAGGTGAGGCACTAGCTGCAATATCCCGATTATATATACGGAATGGCTCACTAACTAAATCTGTTTGATTACCCGCCGCGAAAAATCCCTTCGTAAATTTGTCAAGAAATGCTAGGCGGTCGTTTATCACGCCACTTTTGAATTCTTCAATTGTTGCATCATCAAATGCTCCTTCTGGATGATCCTCTGTTTTGTATAAATAAGGAGGAACTGCACCAGCAAAAACAGCCTTTTCAATACGATCTGTACCATACGTACTAATGTATCGAGCTACCTCTCCTCCACCCATAGAAAAACCAACAAGTGTGACATTTTGAAGATCTAAATGTTCTAACAGTTTATGTAAATCAGAAGCAAATGTATCATATTCATATCCTTCCCACGGCTGTGATGATTTTCCAAAGCCTCGACGATCATATGTAATGACTCTGTAACCTGCTTCAATAAGAGCTAGTACCTGATACTCCCAAGAGCGTCCACTTAAAGGCCAACCATGTATTAAGACTACAGGTTTCCCTGAACCATGGTCCTCATAATAAAGTTCAATTGGAGCATGATTTTCATTACCTACAGTAAATTTTGCCATCTAATTTTCCTCCTATGAATTTTCATTATTAAACCTATGTCCTTGCTTCTCTGATGAAAAAAACTTTTTACTCCAAAACATTAAAATATTTTTTTGCAAAATGTTTATAAGATGATTATATTCCCTTCTATTAAAATTGTAAAATTATTCCAAATATATCAAATCAATTACTATTTTAAATTACAGTTTATTTGTATAAGCCATTCTCGGTACCATCAAGTGATGGAGATGAATCCCTTTAATTTCTTTAACAGTTAGGTAATTGTCTTTCATAACAATAAGCTTGTTGCCCTTAGTTCCTAGATTTTTTGTGATAAACACTTATCGAAATTAAATAGTCAAAAGATTAGGTATAAAGCCACATTTTCCATTATGGTATATTATGGTAATATTAGGATGATTTTGACAAAAGGAGGGCGTATATGGTTAAAACAATAGGTCTTATTTGTGGTAGTTTACGAAAAAACTCTTATAATCGAATCATTGCTCAATCATTAACAGAGATGGCTGATTCCCATCAATTTCGTTGGATCGAGATTAATGAACTACCTTTATTCAATGAAGATTTAGAAACAGATGTTCCAGAAGCAGTGACATCATTTAAGTCTGCTATCAAAGACGTTGATGGTATCATTATTGCAAGTCCAGAGTACAATTCTGGAATTCCAGGCGTATTAAAGAATGCATTGGACTGGGCATCAAGACCTCGGGAATCTGCTGTTCTTAGTAGAAAACCGGTTGGTTTAATTGGTGCAACTCCTGGAGGACTAGGTACTGTTTATGCTCAAATACAAATCAGAGAAATACTAGAAACTATGCAAGCTCATGTTCTTCCATTTCAAAAAATGCTGATTTCCCAAGTACATGAAAAGATTGATTCTGATCATAAAGTACTTACTGACGAAAAAACAAAACGTTATCTTCATCGTTATTTACAACAATTTATAAATTGGATAGATAAAACTCCTGTTTTAGATTAATAGAAGGAGTGCATTTTTTTCTGATTTTTGAGAAACTGACTGACGTGCACAAACGAAGAATTTTATGATAATATTCCAGTTTTAAACTTTGTTCGATTACTTAATTTTTAGGAGGAATACATAATGTCTGATCTCTATTCTCGTATTAATAAAGATGATGCTGTCGTTCTTTTAGTGGATCATCAAACTGGTCTTATGGCTGGACTAGTTCGTGATTATGGTGTTGACGAATTCAAGAACAATGTTTTAGCTCTTGCTCACACTGCTAAGTTTTTTGATTTACCGGTTATTTTAACAACAAGCTTTGAAAATGGACCTAATGGACCATTAATGCAAGAATTAGTTGATCTTTTTCCTAACGCGCCAAAAATAGCTCGTCCTGGACAAATTAACGCTTGGGATAATGATGATTTTGTAAAAGCAATCGAAGAAACTGGAAAAAAACAACTTATTATCGCGGGTGTAGTTACAGATGTGTGCGTTGCTTTCCCTGCACTTTCCGCTATAAATGCTGGGTATGAAGTATTTGCTGTTACTGATGCTTCAGGAACTTTCAGCAAACAAGTTGCAGATGCGGCCAATACGCGTATGGCACATAGTGGCGTGCAACTTTTGAACTGGTTTAGTGTAGCGTGCGAATTACAACGCGATTGGCGCAATGATGTCGAAGGTTTTGGTAATTTGCTTGCTAGTAATCTTCCAGGTTATCAAAATATAATTGGAAGTTATAGAGGAGCTCAACGAGATTTCAGTAAACAAAATGCATAAATTTAGCGCTGATTTAATCAGCGCTCTTTGTTAAATTAGAAGCAAAGCTCATCTGACGTTTGCATTCCATAACCATGTATTGGAATCTCCAAAAAACCATCTTTAAACGATAATATATTTGGTTAGTACGAAAAAATAGAAAACAAAAAAGAGATTGGCCAAAAAGTAGGCTAGTTCACGGATGAGACAACTTTCTCGTAGCTAAAAATATGGTTAATCTGTAAAATGGTAGCGCAGGCATAAGCACCCACGCTACCATTTTCTATTTAATCTATTTGCTATTACTTAAGCAAATTATTAATAAGTGAGAACCACTAGCTTCTAAACTCACTTTAAACACTTACAGAAAATTTTTTATTAAGTATTCTTTAATTTGGTTATATTCATGCTGGTAAACAGGTCTTCCGATGGTCCCATATATAACCTTTACATCAAGGATTCCTAAATCCTTTAAGAAGTTCAGATACTTTCTCGCTGAGACCCTTGAAATGCCCACAACATTTGCCACTTCTTCGGTGGAAAATGGCACCTCCTTCAATTCCTGAATCGCTTCCCATACTTGCTTTAAGGTATCTTTAGTCAACCCTTTTGGGAGCTCTTCAACTATTGCAGCTTCATCTCTGTGAAAAAGATAATTATCGAGCTCCTGTTGGCTAACTGCTTCCAGTTTATCGGTAAACCGTGTCTTTTGCTGATAGCTGACAAGAGCAGCGTTGAACCGTTCAAATTCAAAAGGCTTTATTAAATAATCGACAACACCGTACCTTAATGCCTTTTTGATTCGCTCTAGATCCGATGCTGCCGAAATAATGATTACATCAATTTCAAGTTCATTTTTCCGGAGGTACGTTAATAGCTCTAACCCCTGTTTGCCCGGCATAAAAATATCCAGAAGTATAAGCTGTATCTCTTCCTTTCCAAGCAAAAGGATCGCATCATCAACTGAATTGGCTACTGTAATCAAACGGAAACCACCAATCCTAGAAAGGTATCGTTTATTGATTTCCGCCACCATAGGGTCATCTTCAACTATCATTACATTGATCATGCCTTTTCATCCTCTGCTTTATAAGGTATATACACCGCAAAATTCGTTCCTTTTCCCGGCTTAGAAGAAATGATTAGGTCCCCTTCAAGTCTTTCAATACTCTGAGCTAAAAGATACAGTCCGACCCCGCGGTTATCTCCTTTCGTGGAGAAGCCTTTATCGAATATTTTATTTTGCATTGCATTCGTCATTCCCATACCTGTATCCTTCACTTCGATTGTTAAAATATCCTCTGCGTAATCAAGCTTTAAGTCAACTTTTTTGACAGGACTGTTCGCTATCGCTTCCATTGCATTATCGACGAGATTTCCAATAATCGTTATTAGTTCTTGGGTGATTCCCGGGTTCACAGGTTGGGGAATCTTATTGGAGCAATCAAATGTTAGTGATGCACCTGATTCTCTTGCAAAGCTTAGCTTGCCAATCAAAAATCCTGCTAGAACCGGATCCTGGACATTCTTGGTTACAAAACCCATTTCCATTTCCCGGTGGTTAACCGTTTCACTCACATAGTTCGCAAGTGTATCATATTGTTCAGTACGGACAAGGCCAAGAATAACATGCATCTTATTCATGAATTCATGGGCATGGGCACGGAGGGCATCCGCATAATTCTTCACACCTGTGAGCTGTTCGGCCAATAACTGAACTTCCGTTTTATCACGGAATGTCGCAATTGCTCCAACCGGTTGATTATCCACCACTACCGGTACCCTGTTTACCAAAATAGTAACCCCATGCAAATCCTGTTCCTGATCAACCTCAGTTTCTCCAGATTTCAAAATACGGGTTAAGCGTGTCTCAGGCAAATAATCTTCTATTTTGAGTCCCTTTGGATTCCCTTCTAGGCCAGCTTTTTTAAAAAGCTTTTGGGCTGCCCTATTTACAAGGGTAATTTTTCCTTCTTGGTCAATGGCTATAATTCCCTCACGCACAGATTGGAGCATGGAACTCCGCTCTTCAAGCAGCCTGGCAATAGCGAACGGCTCAAGGCCCAATAGGATTTTTTTGATAAACCTGGCCAAACCCACCGCACCGGTTACCCCGATTAATATTCCAATTATTGTTCCAATCAGCATCCCCATCCGGCCTTTATGTACAGCCTTCGTTACGTTTTCCAAAGAAATTCCTACAGCAACAGCGCCGACTTGTTTCCCTTTTGAATTCTTTATAGGTGTAAATGCCCGCATGGAAGGGCCGAGAATCCCCTTTGAGTTAGATACATACTCTTTCCCTCGAAGGACTGGGCCTTCATCTCCTCCCCTGAATCTCTTTCCAATTTCACTGGGATCTGGATGGGAAAGCCGAATTCCTTTCATATCCATGACGACAATAAAGTTAACATGCGTTAAATCTTTTATTTGATTAGCAATAACCTCTACTACTGTCGAATTTGTTTTCCCCTCAAGAGACCCAATCACTTGCGGGTTAAGAGAAACGATCTTTGCAATATTAAGTACCTTTTCTTTCTGTGTCTCTTCTACACTGGAGGTAATTCTTTTACTGATTAGCAAATCGGTTATACCTAGTGACAAAGCGACAACAAGGCATACAAAAAAAATGATGATGGCTTGTAAACTAAATCTGCCCTTTTTCATATTCTCCTCCAGGTTATCTGCATAATTATAGTATGAATAAGGTTTATCCATTACATACTAAGAGACCGCAAAGCTCTCTGGAAAGAGGTTTGCAGTCTCTCTTATTAGTAAAATTTCCCCCGTCACAATTGGTTAAAGAATGCAATTGTAACGAAATAAAGATGGAGTCAACGTAAAACTTTGCTCCATCTTTATTTTTATCCAATATTTAGGCTCTGTTTTATTATTAAGGACTAACTGTTATTAGCATTACCCGTAACTTCTATACTTCTAAAGCTACCCTTTTTATTTCTTTATACTCAGGTTTCCACATTGCTTCTTCAATCTCATTTTCAACATCTTGAATATCTATCTTTGCAATTCCTTCATGTATTGCAGCATGGGCTACTTCAATGGCTACGTATTTTGAGACTTCATGAAGCTTTTCAATGGATGGCAGAAGGGATGCTCCAACTTTACTGGTGTCAGACATACTTGCAACCGCATTAGCAGCCGCTGCAAACATTCCTTTTGAGATCACTTCAGCTTTTGCAACAATCGCTCCCAATCCTAGGCCTGGGAAGACAAATGCGTTATTTGATTGTCCAATTTCATAAGAAACACCTTTGTATTCCACATTGGCAAACGGGCTGCCTGTTGCAATTAGAGCCTTGCCATCGGTCCACTTAATCAGATTTTCCGGCACTGCTTCAGTCAATGCAGTAGGGTTGGACATAGGCAAGATGATGGGACGCTCAACGTGCTTGGCCATTTCTTTAATAATTTCTTCAGTGAACGCGCCGGCTTGTCCAGAAGTACCAATCAGGATTGTTGGCTTTACCCTTTGAACTACTTCCATTAATGAAATGATCCCTTTCTCATCCTTATCCCAGTCCTTAACTTCATCTACTTTTCTTGCATAAGGCTTCTGGAAGTGCAGAACATCTGCTGTTTCATCTGTTAGTAGACCCCGATAGTCTACAGCCCAGAAACGATCTAATGCTTCTTCTCTTGTTAATCCTTCTAGAACCATGGCATCTGCCATTTGGTCTGCGTTACCGATGCCGGCAGCCCCTGGTCCAAAGACAACAATGCGTTGGTCCTTCAGGGATTCTCCTGTTACTTTCAAAGCAGACATCATAGCAGCAAGAGTAACAGCACCTGTCCCCTGGATGTCATCGTTGAAGGTAAGGATTTTGTCACCATATTTGTCCATAATTTTTCGCGCATTGACGTTGCCAAGGTCCTCCCAGTGAATGAGAACCTCTGGAAAGAACTTTCTTGCAGTTTGAACGAATAAATCAATGAATTGATCATAACGATCACCTCGGACACGTGCGAATTTGTTACCGATATACATAGGATCTGCAATCAAAGCCTGATTGTTCGTGCCAACATCCAACACGATTGGTAGAACACGGTTTGGATCAATACCAACTGCAGCCGTGTACACGGCAAGTTTGCCAATCGCAATATTAATACCGCCTACCCCTTGGTCCCCAATACCAAGAATGCTTTCAGAGTCGGTCACGACGATTAAATCAATACCATTCTTTGGCTTTCCAAGATTATTAAATGCCTTTTCAATACCCTCAGGATTATCAATCGAAAGATATAAGCCATCTGGGCGACGGTATCTATGGGAGTATGACTGAATTGCATCGCCAACAGTAGGAGTGTAGATGATTGGGAGCATTTCTGCCAGATGATCTTTCAAAAGACGGTAAAACAAGACAACATTACGGTTATATAAATCATAAAGCAGCCCGTTTTTGAACAGATTAGTCGTCCGCAATGAATATTGTTCATAGACCCTATTCACTTGTTCATCAAGGGTGATTACTTGTGGCGGTAACAGACCCTCAAGTCCAAGTTCTTCTCTTTCCTCTTTCGTAAAAGCTGTTCCTTTATTCAAAAAAGGATTGGTGAGAACTTCTTTTCCTTTTATTGTAGTTATAATAACATTCTCATGTACATTCATGATGTTTCCTTCCTTCTATCTTAAAATGGCTATTCCTAACGCAACCATTTTAATAAAATTTTCCTTATCTCATTATTTTTTTAACTAAATACCCTTTTTTGTAACTAAAAAAAGCAGTAAGTGAAACCACTGACTGCTTTTTACTTGTTACATTTTCAAATTGGCTTCAAGGCTTCGGAAGCATATTAGCCAGGAAAACAGTAGATTTTTATTTTATTGTCAGGATGCCCTTGCAATTGATTTATTAGCTTTTTTCTTTTCGGACATTTTAAATACATAATTAACAATAATAGGACAGACTATTGCAGATATTACACATGCTGCTGCAACTTGCGCAGTAGCTCCCGGTGCTATTGCAGCTAAGGTTGGATCTGCTGCAGCAACAACAGCTGGTGTAGCTACAGCATTCCCTGCAGTTGACCCTGTTGCTAAACCAACGATCGGATTTTCTTTAAATAACTTTAAAAGTAAGTAAGCTCCAATTCCAGTGAATGCAGCTATTAATCCTAGTAATATGCCAGGACCTCCCGCTTTTATAATAGTTGAAAAATTCATTCCTGCACCTAATGGAAATGAGAAGAATGGGATTAATAATAATTTACTGCTTCCAAGGAACTTTCTCATATCAGAATCAATATTTCCTAAAATCATTCCTATTACAATTGGAATTAATACTCCTAAAAGTGTTTGAAAAGGAATTGTGGCAAGTCCAGATGCACCTAGTGCAACTAATGTGAAAAATGGACCATCTTTTAAAGAAAATAACGCATATGCGCCTACATCGGTTTCGTCACCATATGATGAAGCAAGAGATGCATATAATCCACCATTAGCATTTAATAACGCTGCAAGGATCGCTAATGGTGATAAACCTAATATTCCGGCTGGCCCAAAAAGCATTGCTACAGTTAAACCTATACCTGCACCCACTATAAATTTTCCTGTTAATAATATTGCACCTTTTTTTAATGCCTTGGGTGCCAATTTGAAATTAATTTGTGAACCAATTAAAAACATAAAACACGCCAAAATAGTAGATGACGCTTCTTTACTAAATAATGCCGTTGTAAAACTTCCAATTTGTAAAAATTGCGGGAAAAAGGTATTCGTTAATACTCCTAAAAAAAGTGGAACAACCATCAGACCACCTGGAATTTTATCAAGCGTTTTCTTTATTGGAATTTGCATTTTTAACCCTCCTAAAATAGTTTTATAATCTCGAATGAATCCATTGTTATACCAATCGTTCAAATAATTGTAGAAAGCGGTTCCAATTCCCTTGCTTACTATATCTTAATCACCCATGTTTTGTTACCTGTCTATCATATTCGGATAAAAACTGTTTTCATAGTTTATGAAAGTTTAATAATTCTTTTTGTAAATAAAAAAAGTAAGCAGTTTCAAAAATGAATTGTTACCCGAATAATAGACATTTAAAAAAAAGGGTCTATTATTCGGGTATTTTTATGTCCTCGACATTCAAATCCCGTTTATAATAAAAATATAAATAGATGAGGTCGGGGAAAAATGAGTAAAATTATTTTTAGTAGTTTTCAAATAAAACAACTTGAAAAAAATAGTAATGTGATTAAAGTATCAGATCGTTCAATAAGCTATAAACCAGAGTTTAAATTAAAGGCTGTATTAGAAAATCTCAAAGGAAAAGGCCCTCTTCAAATCTTTATTGAAAATGGATTTGATATAGAAATGATAGGTAAAGATAAACCAGGTCAATGTTTAGAACGCTGGAGAACTACTTATAAAATCTATGGAGAAGAAGGTTTTTATACTGAAACACGAGGGAAAGGTTCAACCGGAAGACCTACTTCAAAGGTTCAAACAGCTGAAGAAAAATTAAAGAAAGCTGAAGCACGAATAGCTTTTCTTGAGGCAGAGGTAGAGTTTTTAAAAAAGCTCGACGAACTAGAAAGGCAGGCGGCGAAGAAAAAGAAACGTTAACAAAAGCCGAGAAATTTGAATTAATTGAACAGATAATAAGACAACATGATTATCAACACATGGTCTCAAATCAATATGACCGTGAATCCAAAGTGCAGGATCATACCCCTCTTCCACTGTATATTCATCATCACTGATTTGATACAAACCAGGTGGTCGATCTAACGTCACTTTCGGAGGTGTATTATCGACCAACATTAACATGACGTGGATTATAACACGGCTTATGGTCGTATGTTCATCGTGAAGATTGGGCCAAAGCCTTAGATTATGCAAGGATATTGGAGCAAATAGCTATAGAAGGAATTTGGTATGGAGAGGCTCTAATGATCCAGTCGATTGTATTAAGACGTTTGGGTGGTACTTTAAATGAAATATTAGAACTTATCGAGCGGTCTGCTCAAGTTAGTGAACTTCATGCCGAATTTGCAACAGGAAATCGTTTAGTCACATATATTGAATTTGGACAGCTTGAGTATTTAGATCAATACCTTGCCTGGTATGAAGGAAGAGACTACATTTTTATGGGCTTACCATTTATGCTGGAAGGATTTGTTAAATTAGGACGATTGGAAGACAATACATGCAGATACCAATCTTCTAAAAATTATTGAACAGAGTCAAATTGAAAAGAATAGTTAACAATTTCATCGGTTACATCTGTAATTTGTTTATGTTCATAGTTCGGTGGCGTTCTTTCCGAAAAATAATATTACCAAATACTCAAATCTTCGAAAGAACTGATCATACAAGAAGATATGTACCTGTTCCAAAACAAGGCAAGGAAAATAAAATCAATGATACGATTTGGGAAAATGTCTATGATTTATCAGCTATGGGGACGACCAATACATATTGGAACTAATTTGAAGGGAAAACAGTTTTATTTTGTTATGAAGGAAAGAACTTGCATAGGGAGTATGTGCAATCCACTTAGTAATAGGTGATTTTTTGTATTTAAAAGGCCTTCCCAAAAGTCAGTTCTCCTAACTTAAGGGATAGCCCAATTTTTATTTATACATTTTTATTTGTGGTGCTTCAGTACTGTTACTCTGATTTAATTTACTGTTTTTATAACCGTAAGTAACATAAATTACTAAACCGATTACTAACCAAACCAAGAATCCCTTCCAAGTAAATGCTGAAAGTTGTAGCATTAAATATACACAGAATACAACAGCTAATACTGGTACTACAGGTACCCAAGGAGTTTTGAATCCGCGCTTTAAGTCTGGGCGAGTTTTTCTTAATACTAGAATACCAAGAGAAACAGCAGAGAAAGCGAATAGGGTACCGATATTTGTTAATTCAGCTAATTTGTTTAATGGAATTAAGCCAGCGAATAAAGCAACTAGTCCGCCAGTTACCCATGTACTAGTTACAGGAACTTGAGTTTTCTTGTTAACATTTGATAATTTTCCTGGTAATAAACCGTCTTTACTGATTGCATAGAATAGACGAGATTGTCCAAACATCATTACGATTAATACAGTTGTAATACCGATAATTGCGCCAAGTGAAATGAAACCAGCTGCCCAATCTTGGTGAATAAATGCTAGTGCAAAAGCAACAGGGTCTTTAACACCTAATTGATCAAACGGAACGATACCAGTAAGAATTAATGAAACGACAATATATAAGATGGTACAAATTGTTAAAGCCGTGATAATACCGATTGGTAAGTTACGTTGAGGATTTTTAACTTCCTCAGCTGCAGTTGATACTGCATCAAATCCAAAGTAAGCAAATACTACTACTGCAGCACCAGCTGTTACCCCATGGAATCCCATTGGCATAAATGGAGTCCAGTTATGCGGTTGAACATACCAAACACCAACTACGATGAAAAGTGCTACTACTGCTAATTTTACAATTACCATAATTGTGTTAAGTTTTGCTGATTCTCTAACACCTCTAGTAAGAATGAACGTTACTAGTAAAACAATGATTACTGCCGGTAAATCAATGAATGTATGTTTAGATGGATCAAATGCACTTGTTAAAGCTGTTGGAAGGTTTACTCCAAAACCATGTAATAAACTTTGGAAATAGCCAGACCATCCACTTGCTACTGCTGAAGATGCAAGTCCATACTCTAGTACCATATCCCAACCTAATATCCAAGCAATGACTTCACCAAAAGCAACATAACTATAAGTGTAAGCACTACCAGCTTCTGGAATCATAGATGCAAATTCAGAGTAACAAAGTGCAGCGAATGTACAAGCTAAACCTGCAATAATAAATGAAAGAATAAGTGCTGGACCAGCGTAATCAGCTGCTGCTACACCAGTTAAAACGAATATACCTGTACCGATGATGGCACCGATACCTAACATTGTAAGATCAAACGCCCCTAGAACTTGTTTAAGTGAACTAGGCGAACTGCTTGAAACTGATTTTTTTCGAAATAAATTCATATGAGCCTCCTCTAAATTCTTGTGCTACTTTTTTAATTTTTTAATAGTTTCATATTTGTTTGTAAAAAATAGAAAATTCCGATAACTAAAACCAGAAAAATTTAATTGTTAGAATTAAACGATTTTTATCTTATCATACGATTTGTAACTATACAGAGCATTTTTCAACAAAAAAAAATATTCAGAAAATGTGCATAACGACTATATTCAGATCCTTTATTACTAAATTTCTCCTTTATATAAAACTTGCAAAAATTAAATAAGCAAAGACAGCATGGGCTTATTATCCCTACCCTTGTTACAACCTGACTACAACACTTTTACAATCCCTGATTTGAAGAAACAAATTTATTGGCTAATCCACCAACTGCTTTGATTCTAAATAGAGCGATTGAATGAATTTTTTCATGTTGATTCGGCTTTGATTAGTGCTTTTTTCACTTTTACCTTCAAGCTCTAACATTTTCTTTCGGACTTCCGAGAAATCGAAAAACGTGGATGAATACGCTTCGAATTTTGGATTCGTGTAATCTGTTAATCCTAATGAGGCAATATGGATGAGCACATGGTAAATAGCTCTGCGAACTCGTTGTTCGGAGGCTTTCGATTCTTTTTGTATTTCCGCCTCGGTAGCCTGTTCTCCAAGCGATTTTTTGGCATATCCATAAAATATTTCTTTTAGAGACGGAAAGATGTAGAAGGATCCAAACTTTTGTTTTTGGTCCTGCAGGAATTCTAAAATATTCATCAAGTCTTCACTTCCGCTTTCTCCGATAATCCCTAAATCCGAAATCAATGAACGGCCGGCTTCGATTATGTTTTTTGTATGAGAAGCGCCGAATGGTGGCGACTGATGACCTTTTAATAAAGTTAACGATTCTTGTATGCCTCGAATTGATTTTTCCAGAATCACCCGTTCGTTAACCTTTTTTAACACTCCTGAGATTTCAATGCGGTTTAACGGCTTAGTGATGTAGTATTCTGCTCCTAAACTATATACTTCCCCTATGAGCTCCTTTGCCTCTACTTGCGAAATCATCACGAATTTCCCCTTGAATTCAGAAGAAAGAACACGAATTGTTTCAATTCCATCCCTCTTTGGCATCAGTAAATCAATAAGTACTACGTCTACTTTTTTGAGCGCAAGCAAGTCATTGTCTACCAATGATCCGTCTTCTGCTTCACCCATCACTTTGCCTAAATCCTCATCCTCAATCAAGTCTATCAGCATCGCTCTAATAGCTGGATCATCGTCAATTATAAAATAATTCATTTAATTTATCCTTTCTGTATCATCGCATTAATCGGGAGCTCGATAACAAATACTGTTTCTTTATGACTTTCTTTTAGCTTAATATGTCCGCCAAGCTTGTCCACGGTTAGTTTCACATATGAAAGTCCAATTCCTGTAGAAGGATTGCCGGAAGCATCATACTTAGATGTAAACCCCTCTTTAAAAATGACTTCTTTCAACTTCGGTGCAATGCCTGGTCCATTATCACAGACATGAAATTCTACAATCCAGTCTCTTCGAATGACATACAACGATACATGTCCCTCTTGCTCGATGGCTTCCACCGCATTTGCGATCAAGTTATTGATCAAAGATAATACCCTATAGACATGATATGGCGGATGTTCCCCTTCGACGTGCATAGAAAACAAAATGTGTTTATTCAATAACTCTGCATACCGTCTATTGGAAACAAGGATAATGTTACTCAGTAACTCAATGCCCATGTAGTCCTCTAGCTTTTCAGTAGAAATCAACTGTGATAGTCCAGCATAAATTCGCTGATTATCTTTTTTTACTTCATGCACGAGACTTGCAATTTGCAGTGCGGTTTGGGAAAAATGGACATGAGAAACTTCCGATTTCAACCTACGATAAAAATCATAACTTATGCGGGTGATTTCTTCCGCATTTTGCATTGTTTTCTTAAGCTGTACCGATTCCTCATACAAATTCGAAATGAACAACAGCATTTGCTCGTTTTGTCTACGCTGCTCTTCCACTGCCAATTTTGATTCTCTCAGTTTAAAAATGTTAAAAAAGCCAAGTACAAAAAAACTTCGAATAAACGAGATAAAGATAATCTGTTCGATTGAGTGAAATGCAATGATTTTATCCGCTATCGAGTATCGAATCACCATTTCAACTAAACTTGCACCAATTTCTATGACCATTCCTAGTAATCCAATCATAAATGGCTTGTTATGCTGCTCATTCATTTTTGTAAAATGAAAGATGAAAGCGAACACGACGTAATAAAAGAGTACTGGAAAATGACTGTAAAATGCCTCATCAACCGGTATGTCACAGATAAGGACCGCCAAAAAAAACCGAAATACAAACACACTTGTCCCAGTCAAAATTCCTGCAATATTCGGGTGAATGCCCCTTCCCAATAACAAAAATAAGAAAAAAGCCGGTGTCCCCAGGCTGACACGGAATGCATCATTGAACGGATAGAATTTAAACTCTCCAGCAAGCGGAACGGTAATCATCAAAAATACAACTGCTAAAATTCGTTCCTTCAGTTCCACACCTCCAAACATTAAACATTTTACTCAAACCTTTGGAAAATTGAAATAGTTGTGAGAAAATTATTTATTTTTTATTTTTTATTTGTAGGTTTTTGTATGATTCGGTATGATTTTGAGTGGAATCGCTTACATTCATATTCTTAATAAACTTGAAGGGGTGTATGGGATGAAAAAACTAAAACTTGGGTTAGCTTGGCAGATTGTAATTGGTCTCATTTTAGGTATCGCAGTTGGAGCTGCCTTTTATGGAAATCCAAATATTGAAGGATTCCTTAAACCGATTGGAGATATTTTTATTCGTTTAATCAAAATGATTGTTATTCCTATTGTTGTCTCAAGCTTAATTGTCGGTGTTGCCGGCGTTGGGAATATGAAAAAGCTTGGTAAACTCGGTGGTAAAACGATTTTATATTTTGAAATCATCACAACTATTGCCATTCTTGTTGGATTGCTAGCGGCAAATATCTTTCATCCCGGTAGCGGCGTTGATATGTCATCATTACAGAAAACAGATATCGGAAGCTATATACAAACAACCGAAATGACGAAAAGCCACGGTTTTGCTGAAACTTTCGTCAATATCGTTCCACCAAATATCATTTCAGCAATGACAGAAGGCAACATGTTAGCCATTATTTTCTTCTCTGTTTTATTCGGACTAGGTTTGGCAGCGATCGGTGAAAAAGGAAAACCGGTCATAAAGTTTTTCGAGGGAACAGCTGAAGCAATGTTCTATGTGACAAATCTAATTATGAAGTTTGCTCCATTTGGTGTATTTGCATTAATTGGTATAACGGTATCAAAATTCGGTGTCCAATCACTTATTCCATTAAGTAAGTTAACAATTCTTGTTTATTCAACGATGATTTTCTTTGTGTTAGTTGTTTTAGGACTTGTTGCAAGATGGGCAGGCATTAACATTATTCATTTTATTAAGTTATTAAAAGATGAACTGATCCTTGCTTATTCAACGGCTAGTTCTGAGACTGTTTTACCTCGTATTATGAATAAAATGGAGAAATTTGGATGCCCTAAAGGAATCACATCGTTCGTTATCCCAACAGGATATTCTTTCAACTTAGATGGTTCTACGTTATATCAAGCATTAGCGGCCATTTTTATTGCGCAAATGTATGGTATTAATTTATCGATTAGCGACCAAATCTCATTAGTACTTGTATTGATAGTAACATCTAAAGGAATTGCAGGGGTTCCGGGAGTGTCGTTTGTTGTATTGTTGGCTACGCTCGGTACAGTTGGAATTCCGGTAGAAGGATTAGCGTTTATCGCAGGTATTGACCGTCTTTTAGATATGGCGAGAACAGCAGTTAATGTCGTAGGTAACTCGCTAGCGGCAGTTGTTATTTCTAAATCAGAAGGTCAATTCGATAAACAAAAAGCGCAAGCTTATATTAAATCACTTGATTCCGGTAAACAAACAAATGTAGCATAATCTTTCTTAACATGATAATTGAGTAGACCAGATTCACCGACTACTAAAATTGCATGCATTGACTACATTTCTTAAGCCTTTCGATTTTTTAGATCAAGCTCTTCTTCTTGTAATCAACTAATCTATATAACAACAATTAATCGTTTAAATTAAAAGCCTGTATCTTCAAATACCAAGTAATTTTCGATACAGGCTCTTTTTATCTATTAACATTGTTATGTTTAGACTGACAAAAAAGAGAAACTCACAGGATAAAGAGTTTCCCTAAAAAATAGGTGATATTGGTAAAAAAGAAAAAAGTAACTGTACTTTATTATATAAAAATTATTATGTATCGTATTAGTTATTCGCCTAACTTGTTGGAAGTCTTTTCCACAGTTATATAACTAAAGCAATACATTAGTTACACAAGAAAAGCCTTAGTTAACCCTGTATAGGCAATTTCATATTCTGATTTCTCGTTCCAAAACCTAATGCAATCGCGGCGCCAATACAGCAAAAAAAGCAACCAGCAATCAAATACACTGATGGATCAGACTCACCGATTAAAACAGAGGCCACTCCACCAATTGCGGGGAAAAGGGCGACCATATAGCCACTTTGAGCTCCTCCAATTTTTTCTACTAGCTTCAGATAGAATAACCATGCAGCAAAAGAAGCAACCAACGTTAAATATAACAACGCAGATAAGTACGTAAAAGATGTTGGAAAAATAAATTCTTTCCCTTGAAACAATATTATTGCTCCCATCAATATACTGCCCACTGTAAATCCAATTGCATTTGCATAAATGGGATCAACCTTGCGATTTGCATTTCTTGCCGAGCATGCGTCACCAACTGCTGTTAGGAGAGTACCTAGGAAAGCGAAAATAATTCCTTTTATGTCATGGAACCCTTGAAAATTTTCCATTGTCGGATAAATTAGAATACACACTCCCACTACACCAAGAATACCTCCAATTAGAACTCTCGAATGTAATTTTTCTTTTAAAAAAATCCGGAGAGCAATCGGCGTTAAAATCACTTTTAAAGAAAATACCAATGTTACGATTGCTGCAGAACTCAAAATTGTAGCGTAATAAAGACACAGATAGCTTAATGCAAAGTTACATATACCAAATGCCATTACAAACGGGAGATCTTTAGTTGTTGGTCTCCCCTTTGGTCGAATGAACAAAACAAGAACTAAAAATAAAAAGGCTGTCATAACTAGTCGAAAAGTTAAGGATAATTCTAAGCTTACTGGAGTTCCTTGAATTTTTACAGCAATAAAATTAAGTCCCCATACAATCAAGCAAAAAATATACATAAATTTTATCATTAATATTACCTCTTCCTAATGTTCCTCCAGTAATTGTAACAAATCAAACTAAAGTAGTTCAAAAGATTCTCAAATCATTTCTTTCAATAATTTGCTTTTTAGTTCAATTAAAAAGCGACCTTCTATTGAAGTATCGCATTGCTTTAGTTGAACAAGAACTCACATTTCCGTTAATTTATTTGCCTTCGTGCCAAGCTTTTAAGACATAATACAAAAAAATCTACTATTATAGAGTTGTCATTCACAGACTTAGAAAATCTAATTTTTAAATTCTAGGTTGGTAGTCTTAATTTAAGTCTGTCTAAAAAATTAAAAATCCCTAAATTAAAACCTTTTTGGTTTGGTGGTTTGACAGTTTCGTTCATATCAGTTGCATAAGAACGTTTAAGCATTGACTAATAACTGTCCCCATCCTTTCAGGAAATTAAAAAGACCGTGCAAGACGGAATCCAAGGTCGTCTATGCAAAATGACGGATGGCTACGACGACGACATGAAGCGCCACAACCTCTTGCTACCTCTGCCCAGCTACCACCTCGAAAAATTCGATATGACCCATAGACCTGTTCATCATATAAATCCCAACACCACTCCCAAACATTTCCTAACATATCATACAGACCCCATGCATTCGCTTCCTTTCTTCCTACTTCATGTATTTTATCTCCAGAATTTTCATTATACCAGGCAATTTTATCAAGTTCACCGTATCTATAACCCGTCGTCCCTGCTTTACACGCATATTGCCACTCTGCTTCTGTAGGAAGTCTATAGCCATCTGATTCCCAATCACAAAATATGTTTTCACCATCATTACTTATTGAATAACACTCTTTCAGTCCTGCTTTCTGTGAAAGTAGATTACAAAAAGAAATTGCATCATTCCAAGAAACATTCACAACTGGTTTTAGATCTCTGACAAAAGTATTAAGTGATGTATTTGTAATAGTATTGTATATACCCATAGTTACAGGATACTGGGCAAGAAGAAATGGTCTTATTTCAGTTTTCCATTTACTTTTTATTCTATCGTCTCTTAATTCTATATTTCCCCCTGGAATTTTTACCATTTGATAGTCAATGTAACTCTTAATTTCATTTGACACTCTGTCTTCCTCCTATGATCATGATTTAATAAAAATCACCTCGTTAAGAACTATAATATCAATTCAAAAATTACGTTGGTTTTTTGTAGATAAAAATCCGTTAGTAAAATAAAAAAGTCTACAAATCAGCATATTCGTTATACAACAAACGCATACGATAGTTGTATAAATTAAGATATATCTAGAAGTAAAAATCCTAGACTTAAAAAACTCAATTTAATACTGTATAACCAAGTAAATGAACACCAAAAACCGGGGAATAACTGTCATCACAGATAAGATTTATAAAACTGGGGAAACGATTAATTTCTAAATCCGATCAATATGAACTAGTTTATAAACCAACATTTTCAAAGAAGGTTAAAGAAATAAAATTTAGTGTAGATCCGAATTAACCGTTCTATTCTAATTAAACAGTCATGTCAAAAGGTAGTTATGTAAAAATACTGTATCTGATTTATAAAAAATTCGCATTCTATTACTTCTATGTAAATTTCTTTATACTAGAAGACACACAGATTAATATTATATATAAAATATTAAGTATTCAGCATAAGCCACTTTTTATTTATTTGTTTTGATATTATAAAAAATAAAATAAGGAGGGTTTTTGATGGAGAATTCACAAAAAGTTTTAAAAAACGATGCATTATGGGCGGTATTCTTAACTCCGCATTTTTTATTTGCTATTTTTATTATTGCTTACTTTATGATCTGGTGTTTCAATCCGCAGGATAACATAGTAATTGCAGTTGCAATTAGTTCCTTTTTTTATTTTTTTGTAGATTTCTTTATTTCCTTACAAGAATCAAATGATAAACAGAATCCAGATCTTGTAAAATTTAAATGGCTTGCATTTGGTGCTACTTTTCTATGCTTAGGCATAATGCCATTAATTGTACCAATATCGAAAGTTGAATATGGATTAGCTGAATTTATTTCTTTTATAACATTTACTGGTGCAGCTGTTTTACATGCGCTAAAACAAGCAATTCCTACTTTTAGAGAATTAAAAAAGTTTCAATAAAATGATGGTTATACTCCATATAGAGCTGTGTCTACAAACTTAAAAGATGGTTATTCACCATCTTTTTTCTTTTTTAGTAGGCTCTGTTAAATTAAAATTTGATTTGCATGCGTTAGCCATCCATGAATCCTCAGATTCACAACAGTGAATGGAAGTTTATATCGTATTCCCATGGTAGTTGAACAAGAACTTCAACTCGATTGAGCTTTTTTTATTAAAACGATATATTCAAATATCACAATTCATTTAGTAAATTAACTATAGTCATAATTGTTCTATAAGGTGGCTTACTCACTCTTGCTTTAGTCTAAGAAGCAAGTTCAAAAATGCGCTTTTGTGTTTGGTTTTGGAGCCTTGTCTAGCAACCATGGGTTTTGCATTAAGTAATTATTCACCACATACTGCATATCTTGCTTATCTACGACACGATCAAAATTGATGTCGGCATCACAATTGTTTGCTTTCCAATTGGCCTGAATGAAAAGCGCATCTTGAATATCAATTACAATATCTTTGTTCACATCTCCTGCAGGTGCATAGTCATAGTAGAGTGCTTTCGAGTATGGTTTAATTACACCATCTTCTTTCAATCCAATCGTAAAGGTTTTCTTTACAGTGAAATGCCCCGGCATATCTACTTCCAGTGTAAATGGTTTATCTGTTAGTGGCAGATTAGATGATAACGAAAAAGGAAACATCCACCTATTGCTTTCAAGTGTGTTTGGTTATTCTTTCCCTGTTTCATCTGTCACTTTGACTTTTGCGCCCGCCTCTACATATTTTATAGTTGATGGTTCATCAAGACTTGGAAGGAGCGTAAATGCTTCTGCATAAACCCACGGTTTCATGAACGAGTAATTTCGATTCACAAGTTATGGCACACCGATACCAAATGTGGAGTTGGACGTATCATCTGTATTTGTGTATGATACATTTAATTCGTCAAAAGATAGATATCCTTCAGGGGCATCATCTTTCATTTTGAATGTGATATCTACCATTGGAACTTTTCCGGATACACCTGTTTGTGTTGCCTTGTCAGTTAATGTCGCAGTAATCTTCCTTTCCATGACCACTCCAGTTCCGTCTGGATCCATACTTACTGTCTGAATATTCAATTTCCCCTCCAATGTTGGGTGTGGTTTGATACTTACCAGTTGCGCACCTTGGGATATAGTTGTATCAAAAAAGGAATACACTGCTTGCTTCATGTTTGTCATGTTGTTCATGGCAAGGGTAATCGTCACCGTATCACCAGCTTTTACTCTCTGTTTATCGGCAATAGCAGTTCCATAAGGCGTGCCTTGTTTCACGAAATTTACAACTTTATAACTAGAATAGTTCTGTACTGTTGACATGTTTTCTGCATACATGTTGACCTGGAATGGTTGCATAGCTGTGTTCACTTTGAATTGTGTTGTAAAGTTACCGTTTTCGTCTAATGGAACGGATACTTTCCCGCCTCTACCAGGCAACGTATAGACAAATTTATTATTGGCTTGAGACACATTCATACTGCCAGCTTTCATTTTTTCTATATCTGGATCGTAAACAGAACCTGTAAGTGTTATCGTTGGTTGATCTGGGTTATATTCATATACACCAGAGTCTACGTTAAGATTGAGATTTGGCTGTGTAACGCTATTATAAACCGGTGCATCTGAGTTAAAGGTTCTTTTATATTGATAAGATCCAAAGCTATTTAAACCTATTACTTTGTATTAAAAGAAATTTTGATATTTCATTGTAAAATAATAAACAAGAGTTAAAAGAGCTAAAATCGAAAAGTTATAAAAGCTAAATCTTATAAGGTACATTTTACTTTTTAGTGGCTCTCTCTTAATAAAAAGTTTAAATGAAATTACACTTGCGAGAGAAGCAACAATCGTACCAAGTCCACCTAAATTTACACCTACTAATAAAGGCTGCCAATTCACGGAGAATTTTGATAAAAAGATCGCAGCTGGTACATTACTTATCAGTTGGCTTAAAAATATGGAACTGAAGAAGATTGATGTGGGACTTTTGAGATTTTCGCTGGCAAATGTGTGTACTACCTTTAATTCGGATATGTTTCCTATAAATATAAAAAAACAGATAAAAGTAATAAGCAATAAATAATCAATTTTTTTCAATAATTTGATATCAAGTATACACGCGGTTCCAAATGCAATGATAAACGCAAGTTTGTAGTTTAAAACCCCTAGTATGGATGCAGATATGATTCCAAATAGTACTCCCCATACTGTTGCCTTTTTTTTATTTTTTATAAGAATATATGGAAGTTCCATTTCCAATGTTTTACTTTTCAATCTTTGATTAAAAAAGAATAACAGAACAATTCCCAGAACCACTAATAGAAGAATTGTTGTAAAAAATTGTATAGGCCTTATTTCGTAGTAAGTAAATATGAAAAGATTTTGTGGATTTCCCATTGGAGTTAGGCTGCTTCCAATGTTAGCAGCAATTGTCTCTAGTATAATAGTATCTAACATAGAAGCTTGTATTATCTTACTAATTATAAGTGTTAATGGTACAAATGTTATTAATGCCACATCATTTGTTACAAGCATGGAACTAAAAAGGCATAATAAAATTAGGATTGCTGAAACACTTTTACTATTATGACATTTACTCAGTATAGCAATGGCGAACTTATCCAATAGTTTAAGATCTTCCAGAGCCTTAACTACGAGCATAAGATTAAATAAACTGATTAATACTTTAAAATTTATATAATCCAGTTTAGGTGGATGGAATAAACAGCTAACGATTGCTAACAAGAGTGATATGGTAAATACAATGTCTTTTTTTAAAATTCCAAATTTCAATTTCGATTTTTTTTCGTTTTCCACATAAATATATTCTTTCATCAATCCCCCTCCAGTATTTTCTATTCTACTACACACCCCTGTTTCTTGCATTTGAAACCTCGATACACTTAAAAAATGCCATAATTTCCATTAATTTCTTTCGGAACAAAACTGCCATTTAGTTACATAAGAAATTTTACGAATTTTAATAAAATAAAGTCTTTCTGCCCCAATTCTGCCCCATATAACTGTTTCCCTATAAATCAAGTACTGTTATAAAACAAAAAACCTCTTGATATACAAGAGGTTTAGGTATGATCCCAACTGGACTTGAACCAGCGACCCCTACCCTGTCAATTACAGAGTACGAGTATAATTCATTATTTATGAATATTTTAGGTCAATAGAGTCCAGTAAATCAAGCGGTCGATGAAATTTATTCATCATAAATCTATTAATTCTATAGTTTCCAATATGTCTGTGCAATTTATGTGCAATCGAAAAGTTTTGTTCACGAGGTAGGGTGATTGGTGTAATAGGAAACTGATTGTTTAATTTATATATACGATAAACAAATTATAATTCATTCAGGATTCACGATTTTATTCCAAGATATATTGACTTAAAGAATTATTTACCACTTGAAGAAAAAACGTTTCTTATCCAGCAATCGTAAACATGCTTGCCATAGAACAATGTTTACCTCAACTACGTAAAAAACGACACATAGCAAATGCTACATGTCGTTTGATTAATTATGCTTCTACAGTATGTTGATCCATTCCACTTCCGTATTGCTTTTTGAAAGCTACAGCAAAGTATGCTAAAGATAATACACTAAATAAGACAATAAAGCCTAATAAGATTATTACATTATGCCACATTAAGCTATAGTCTCCAGTGGAAATAACTACCTTAAATGCTTGAACAGTATATGTCATTGGTAAAATCGCATTAAAGTGTTGTAAGAATTTCGGAACTAGTTCTAATGGGAATGTACCAGCACTTGTTGTTAGCTGTAAAATTAACGCAATAATAGCAAGAAATCTTCCTGGTTCTCCAAAAACAGTTACTAAAAATTGAATTAACGCTAAAAACGCAAAACTCGAAACAAGACTAATTAATAAATAGTAAGGTAAAGATTTAACTTCTAGACCTAATATACATATTAATGCAACACTTGCTATAACTGATTGGATGATTCCTACCACCATTAAAACACCTGTTTTTCCAGTAAACCAAGCAAAAGCATTTTTAGGACGTGATGCAGCAGCTCTCATTGGGTAAACAACCGACATCAATAGACCACCCACATATAATCCCATTGAAAGGAAGTATGGTGTGAAACCTGTTCCATAGTTAGGAACATTATTTATACTTTCTTTTTTCAATTTAACTGGATTTGAATACATATCTAATTGTTTATTATTTACACCAACATCTTTTGTTTGCTCTTTCGCATCACCTAATTTTGTTGATAACTCATGTGATCCATCCTTAATTTTACCTAATCCGCTGTTTAGTTGATTAGATCCATCTGCCAGTTGATTCACACCATTTTCTAACGCTGGTGTATTATCACTTATTTGACCTATTCCACCTGCAATTTGACTCATACCATCTACTAATTTTGGTGAATTACTACTTAATTTATTTGCTCCATCATTTAGTTGATTAATACCGGACAGTAATACTGGTGAGCTTTCCGACAGTTTATTTGTTCCATTTGCTAAAGCTTGAGTTCCTGTAGCAAGCTGTTTTCCACCGTTATTTGCTTCTCCGAGTTTTTCTCCAAATTGAGTTAAGCCATTTGTCAATTTTGTTTGACCAGCAGCTAATTTACCTACACCTGCTTCAAGTTCATTACTTTTTTCATTTAAAGTAGTTGCTCCTGCTGCTACTTGCTTACCACCTTGGCCTAGTTGCCCTGCTGCAGATGATAAATCACCTACGCCATTTGCAACTTGCTTACTACCTGAAACTAACGCTTCGATTTTTGCATTATAAGCATCTTGTTGTTCCTTAGGTAATGAAGATAATAATGGTGCTACTTCTTTCTGTAATTGAGATAGCCCATCTGCTACTTGGCTAGCTCCTATTTTCGCTTCATTCGCCTTATTTTGCCATGTAGTTAAATTGGCTGATAATGAATTTGCACCATCTGCTAATTGCTGAGTACCGGCTTTTAGTTGAGGAAGATTTCCGTTTAATAAATTTAACCCGCCTAACACTTGTTTTGAGCCGTCAAGTAGTTGACCGTTTGCTGAATATAATTGATCTAGACCATTTGATAGAGAATTCATACCAGTATTTAGCTTAGACGCTCCAGCGTTTAAATCACTTACACCTTTTGAAAGAGGCCCTACACCAGTATGAAGTTGGTTAATTCCTTGAGATAATTGTCCTACACCATTTGTGTATGCTACTAAACCATTTTTCTCTTTTTGAGAACCATCATTTAATTTACTAACACCTTCTTTTAATTCAACTGATTTACCTTCTAATAGTTTAAGTCCATTTGCAAGTTTCTCTGAACCATCCTTAGCAGTTCCAACACCTTTATCTAATTTTGATGACCCATCACTAGCTTGAGCAATGCCACCAGTTAATTCGCCAATACTATCGTAAATCGTTTCTACATAATTTCGAGTTATTGTATTAGAAATTTTTTCTTTTACTTTTTCAGATGCAGAATTTCCAATTTGTGCTGATAGAAAATTGAATCCTTCATTTGGAATATATTCCATTGTTAAATGTTTTGGATTTTTTTCAGAAACAGAAGCAGCGTTTTTTGAAAAGTTTTCAGGAATACGAACTGCCATATAATATTCTTGATTTTTCAAACCTTTCATAGCCTTTTCATTGCTAACAAACTTCCATTTGAAATTGTGATCTTTTTTAAGGTTCTTAACAAAATCTTTTCCTATGTTTAAAGACTTTCCGTCAACTGTTGTTCCCTCATCTAAATTTACAACTGCTACTGGTAATTTCTTTAAACTTCCGTACGGATTCCAAAATGCCCATAAAAACATTCCACTATATAATAATGGCACTAACAATACTGCAATCACTGGAATTAAAAGCTTTTTGTTTCGTACAATATGACTTAATTCTTTTCCAAATTGTGAAAACACGTCTCTCTCTCTCCTTCTTAAATTGAACAATTGACCATATTGTTCAAACGGTCAATTTTATTTATTTAAAAATGGATTATCATTTTGACAATCCATTTAAAATATAGAAATTAAATAGTTCTGTAATACGTTGCTTATCTAGAGGCTCGTGATCTCTGCTCCATTCAATCGTTAGTGTTGTATACAACTTATATAAGACTACAGCAGTGATTTCTGCATCACATTGAACGATTTCATTTCGATTATTCGCTTCTTCAATCTTACGCTTAAGATATTGAATAACCACATCGTTAATTCTCTTAATTGCGTCATGGACCTCAATTGTTCCAATTTCGCGTTGTTCTTGAAGAAGTTTAATCGTTAAATCATGTTCTTTTTGAAATTCCGTTATTGTTTCGATTCCTTTATGAATTTGGGTAATAAAAGAATCAGAATCACAAATGGCATTTTCCGCTACACTTTTCATATCTAAAATTAGATTATTAATAATTTCATCAAATAATTCCTCTTTATTTTTGAAAAAAGTGTAGATCGTACCTTTTCCAACATTTGCTTGCTTTGCAATTTGACTCATTGTTGTAGCTTTATAACCAAATGTTCCAAAAGATCTTGTCGCTGCCTCTAAGATACCTTTCTTTTTACTTGTACTCAACGTATTACGCTCCTTTTGACTAATTGACCGAAAATGTATTTCGGTCAAATTGATGTTCTTAATTTAACATACCTTTTTCATCTTTTCAACTTTGATTTAAAAAAATTTACTTTTTTTTGTAATCTTTGTTGTTATTTAAGAGGACAGCAAATTAATTGAATCATTGTATCAAATCTGTTTATTTTTGTTCAAACATTTTTTTTTGTAAAAAATCAATAAAAACAGATTTAGATTTACCTTTTAAATAAATAAAATCAATACTAATATTTATTTTCACAGGTGGTGTCATTTCTACTCGAAATAACTCCCCATTTTCTAGTTCTTGTTTGACACAATGTTCAGGTAAGAAGCTAATGCCCATTCCCTGTATTACTAATTTTTTTGCTGTTTCCATATTATCAACTTCAATGGAAATATTAGGGTTTAAATCATTACTTGAAAATAGCCGATGAATCATAAGCCAATCCATTGAACCATAATCAAAAAAGATAAGAGGATGTTTACTTACATGTTCAATTGTTACTTTTTCTTTTAAAAAAGCATGATTTCTAGGAACAAAAAGACTAATAGGATCATTATAAAGACGAATTGATTCTACTTGAGGATGTGTTTCAGTTCGGACAATACCAAAGTCAACTTCTTTATTAATGACCTTGTGTAGAATATCTTTAGAATGTCCCGTCATAATCTTTATTTTGACATCCTTAAATTCAGATTTAAAAGCAGGTAAAATTTTAGGGAGAACATTATTTGAAATTGACAAAGCACTCCCAATCACTAGTTCATAAGGAATAGTTACTTGATGTAATCCATACTTTGCTTCTTGAAAAGATTGGAGAATTTTTTGTGCGTGTGGAAAAAAATATTCTCCTTTTTCAGTTAAAGAAATCTTATTCCCATTTCGATGAAAAAGCTTTATATCAATTTCACGTTCAAGGGATTGAATACGTGCTGTTACAGACGGTTGAGATAAATAAAGAGCCTCTGCTGCTTTATTGAAACTCCCCAGTTGACAAACATAGATGAAGGCTTCAATATTTTCAATATTCATATCAATTGCTCCTTATTTTAGTTCACCAGTATTTTTATTACCTATATTTCAACATTTACATTGTACATATAAAAGATAAGAGAGTATTAGTATTCACATATTCTCTTTTCTTCCATTACACAAATTGTATTTCTTTATTTGTTCCAGTAGCTGTTTTAACCACCATTTTAGCTAAAATTTCCGTTGGATCAATGACACAAATATCATTGGATGATTTAAGTACAAGGGGAACCTCTGTACAACCTGCTATAATAGCCTCTGCCCCGCCCTTTGTCAATTGATTAGCGACTGTTGAAAAGCATGAAAATCCTGTTACTAAATCACCGCCTTTAATTGCATATATTCCTTTCATCACTTCTTTTTGCATTTCAACATCTGGTTCAATAACCTCAATATCATAGTTTTGGCAGCTGTGTTGATACAATTCTGTTTTAATAGTTCCATCCGTTGCTAATAAGCCCACCTTTTTAAATTTGTTTTCATGTAAAAACTTGGCTGTTTCTGCAGGCATATGCAAAATAGGAACATTAACAGATTGTTCAACTGGTCCAAAGAAAAAATGTGCTGTATTACACGCAATAACTAGAAAATCCGCTCCAGCGTTATGTAGTCGTTTTGCTGATTGTATAATATATGGGGTTGGATCTATTCCCTTACCCAATATAGCCGTTGTTCGATCAGGTATTTGAGAATAGTTGTCAGCGATGATATGGATATGGTCTTGATCCTTTTTTGCTCGCGTATAAAAAATAATTTTATTCATTAAATCAACTGTCGCCATTGGACCCATTCCACCAATAATTCCAACTACTTTCTGCATTTCTTTCACCACTTTTAAATGTTTTCTTTATTATAGTTTTTCTTTTATGTGATGAATTATAGAAATAATCTATACAGTTATAGAATCTATGTATCTTGAAATGGTTAGCGTATTAACTAAAGCAGTTAATAGTTAATTTAATGAAGCGAAAGAAAAGTAAGTACATAAAAAATTAGTAATATTAAATCAAATAACAAAAAAATCCTGCAACCAAAGGAATAGGCTTGAGCATATTTAATTTATCTAATTAATAACTTTGAAAACTCGTTGTACTAAACCAACATCTCTAGCAAAAACTCGTAAAATATTTAGAGATAAGCTTTGAATATCTTGAGCAAATAGTTGTAATTTATCAGTTACAGAAATAGCCATACAAAAACGCCCTCTTTTCTTATGATTCTACAGAAAGAATGGCGTATTTTTCCATTTTAGGGGGGGGTTCAACTGGAAAAGATACCCGAAACCTTAAGGCATCTTTCACTAGATAACCACCTTTACACTCTTTTCGCCATCGCTCTACTGAATATCAAGTTCACTGCAATCACGAGGACTGCACCGATAAGGGTTGCAAATATACGGTCGAACAGAATGATAAACTGGAACGGCTTGCCGGCTTCCATGATCAAAATAATGAGCGGAATCATGGTTGCAGAGTATACAAGATAATTTCGAACCTTTAGAAGAGGTCGAACACCTGCGAATAGCCCGATACTTATAACTAACCCCCAAATCGGTAGCCTAGTTGCGAGAAGCAAGCTCGCAACTATCACGCCGATTACTGTACCAAGCACTCGTTGTGTTGTTTTGATTGGTAAGAGTTCTATTTTCCGCTGAGTAAGGATCACTACGGTAATTGCAATCCAATAGAAGTGGTGCTCGGGCCAAAGTATTCGCAATCCCTCAGCTATACCTAGACATAATGCGAGCCTGATTGGGAATTGCCAACCGGATAGGTGTGCAATAGAATTCCGCCATAGAAAGATTTTTCTCGATGTTGGCTCTTTCACAGCTACATCAAGCGATGATTTAAAACAACGGTGTACCCATATGCCTAGCACCAAGCTGACACTGACGGTCCAAATCGCCCCAGCTAGGATTGAAAAAATTAGTTCCATACGGTACTCCGTCTGGTCGACCATGTTGAGGATGATGATAAGGAATACGACAAAGCGTGTTGTTGTCACCGCGAAGGCACGACTATATCCGCCAATTAACGCAGCAAGGCTTACCTGCAGAATCAAGACTCCAAATGTCAGATAGCCATGTCCGGAAGAGAGAATAGCAGCAATCGCAGCGAGCACTACTGATATCAGCGCTGATGCCAATTTTTTCCCGTGATTTATAAAACTCGAACCGACTTTCACGCTACTGACTGCCAAACTGCCGATCGTTGCAGCAAAACCAAGGGCGGGATAGCCTAAAACTGTGGCGAATACAACAGGTCCGGCCATACCTAAGCCGGCGGAAATGAGTTCTACTATTTCTACCTTGTCCTCCTTAGACCAAGAAAACACTAGCGCCCTATATGTCTTTACATTCATCTATTGCACCTCTTTCGACCCAAAGAGTAGGGTACAGTTTAATATGGCTCTTTCTTTCATCCATGAACAAGTGGTGATATCTATGTCCATCAGGCTAATATTTTAAAGTTTCCCCAAAATGAAAATTTTATCTTTCCAGAGTTATTTATAATAATTCAGCTCATTTTTTCGATATGGGGAATTGCAATTTCTTAAGTTGATGTCAATGCGTTGCGTCAGTGTCCATATTCAAATAACGTATGCGTTAGCCAACATGAATCCTCAGATTCACCACAGTGAATGGAAGTTTATATCGTACTTCCATAGTAGTTGAAAAAGGTTTTATCATTTTTACATACATATAGATATTTTTATGAAACTATTTTATTACTTAAAAGTTGCCCCACTCACTTTACGAACAAATATCTCTTGTTTTAATAC
The DNA here is from genome assembly GCF_001420605.1 of Bacillus sp. FJAT-25509. GTDB lineage: Bacteria > Bacillota > Bacilli > Bacillales > Bacillaceae_G > Gottfriedia. The sequence continues at coordinate 106,452 of NZ_LJIZ01000026.1, read as the reverse complement.
AATTGTCTTACCCCATAAGCCATCCATCGGTAATTTCACTTTCCCTTTATAAACACCTTTTGAGACTTCCTTAAATTTTCCATCTGCAGTGCAGTTTGGAATTATCTTTTCAAACACTACTAGTTATCAGAAATAAAATAAAAAGCCCAAACCTCTGATTCACTTAGGTTTGAGCCTTCTCATTCGTATGATCCCAACTGGACTTGAACCAGCGACCCCTACCCTGTCAATTACAGAGTACGATTATTATTCAGGATTTATGAATATTTTAGGTCAATTAAATCCAGTAAATCAAGCGGTCGATGAAATTTTATGCACAGCATGTCTGTTATTTCTATTACTTCTATTTTGTCTGTGCATTTTATGTGCAGTGTTTAAATGAATAAGTGAGGTAGGGTGCACTTATAAAAGAATTAATATAAAGTTTTTTACACATATACTAATAACTAAGAAAATTAATTCGATTTGAAAATATAATTCAATAGATTTACTTATTTTTTATTTCCCCTTATCATCATGCGGATATTTATGTGGGCTATTTATTAATTTACGTAAATCTCCTCTATAAAAAACATCTTTGAATTCTTTAAAATTAAATGGAATTAGTGGTGCTAAGTATGGAACACCTACTGAACGTAAACGAGACATATGTATGATCATTATTAACAATCCAATACCCAAACCTGTGAAACCGAAAAAATTCCCTATAAAAAGAAAAATATAGCGTATAGGTTGAAGGGAACTCGGTAATGTACCAACTGTAAGCATAGTGCTTGTAAGGTAAGCGATTCCCGCTACGATGAGACTAAGAGGGTGAACTAGCTTTGCATCTATGGCTGTTGTACCGATTGAAATTGTAGAGATTAATGAAACAAGTAGCATCATTTCCCTTGAGATTTTATATGAACCAATTCCTAATATTTGTAACAAAAAGATAAGTAAGAATACTTCAGCCCACAAAGGTAAAAGGGTAGCTGTTTCTACAAAAAACTTTTTATGTAGTTCTTTCGATACCAAATGGTCATGAAATTTTGCAAATGCAAGATAAAATCCAGGTAACAAGATTGTTATAAGGAAACATATTATTGTTATAATGCGAACGCTTAACTTTAATTGTTTAACATAATAGTCACTTGGTTGCTGTAAGTATTGAACGAATAAATTAGGCACAATTGTTGCAGATGGGGTACCGTTCACCATAATTGCAATTCTTCCTTCATACAATGCGGCAGAAACAGCATCCGGCAACTCAGTATTAAAAGACAGCGGAAAAAATGTTTTCTGTTTTCCTTCAATTGCTATTTCAATTACTCTTGACTCAAGTACATAATCAACTTGTAAAGAGTCAATTCTATTATGAACTTCTTGCAAAGCAATTTGATCAACTCGATCAGTTAAATAAACAATTGCTATATCTGTTTTTGCAACTCTTCCTATTTTCTTCTTTTCTACCATAAATGTAGGTGACTGAATCATATTACGAAGTAAATTTAAGTTCACTTTCATTTGTTCTGAGAATGCAATCAATGGTCCTTGAATATTACGTTGTCTTGTACTCTGTTCAACTGAACGTTGTTGCCATTGTGCTGTATCAACAAGTATGCCACTTTCAAATCCATCAATTAATACAAGCGTTTTGCCACTAATAATCCCTTCAATAGAAGATGATATTGATGTTATTACCTCAACATTTTCTGAACGAATATAATAAAATGCTAACGTATTCATAAATGTATCTTTATCATTGATTCGAATACTATGTAAAGGATCAATTATACTTTCGCGTATTAGCTCAGTATTAACAATTCCATCTATATACAATAATGCACCTATGTTGTCTCCATTTGCGTTTAATTGAAATTGTCTTACAAAAAGTTCGGGTGATTCGTGTAATCCTCTTTGTATCAATTTTATATTTTTATTCAGGCCCTTACTTAGATTTTTCACTTCGCTATTCATATATCACCTCGAAGCATTTTTATACCAATCTTTTTTAGTATCTAATAATCAACAATTAATATTCAATTTCACTAATTACTTTTTTGACTTTATCATATTCTTAAATATTTAATTCACAACTTAAAATTTCATATTGCTAATAAAATAAAAAGATGTCTCTAATGATACAATTCATTTGAGACATCTTTTTTATTCATTATATAAAATTACTTTACTAATTTTTTATTATTCTTTTTACTCAATTAAATTTTTAACCGGCCTTTTATTGTCGCTGCTCTACCATTAATTTCTACACCATTTTTCACGAACTTTGAAATTAGTACTGTTTATTTAGCTTATGATCTATAACTGTTGTTTTAGATGCAGTACTCTGATTTCCTTCACTATCTATGGCATAAACTGATAGAACCGTACCTTCTTTTTGTTTACTTAATTTAATGCGATACGCTCCTTTAGAATCCGCTTTTCCAGTTGCTATAATCTCATCATTTTTCTTAATAATGATCGTTGCATTTGCTTCTGCTTTACCAGTTAGATCATTATCATTGTTATCAATCGTATCGATTATTGGCGCATTTGGAGCTGTACGATCTAATACGGTGGTTGATAATGTTTTTTGGTATCCTGTCATACCTTGTACTTGTAATGTTAAAACCGTACCTGCTTTTTGAGGACTGATTTGAATTACATATTTACCTTCCGAATCTACTTTACCTGTTGCGATAATACTATCTTTATTTTTCACTGTAATATTTGCATCTTGTTGAGCTGTACCAGAAATTGTAGTGTCATTGTCATCAATCGTATTGACTGTAGTTTCTACATAATTTCGTTTTAAAACAGTCAGTGCAAATTCTTTCGTCGTCCTTGCATTTCCTTTTGTTATTGTTGCTGTTAATGTGATTGAACGATTTCCATCCTCAAAATATGGGCGAATTACTGTTCCATCTTCTTTTATAACAGAATCATCTCTAGAAGACCAAGTAATAGTTGTATCATTAGTACCTTGTGTTGGTAAATTCAAGTTAGATGTAACAGCATTTTGATCTGTATTATTATTTTTAATCAAATTCCAAACAACCGATGATTTTGCTGCCAAAACAGCTGGTTCGTCAGAAGAATCTTTGCTTCTTACAAAGAAATAAAACATTTTCCCAAGTCTTGCATCACCTAGTTTTATATAAGCGTATACTGGAACGTATTGATTTTGAGCAGGTCTTTTCACTTTTCCATCATTTGCAATGACGTCTGGCATGTCCGATTCCCATCGAATTTCGACACCGTCATTTCCAAAAGTTGTAGGGAAGTTTAAATCCTTTGTCACGTCCAAATCACTTGTGTTTTCTCCAAGTAATTTGTCAGTTGTTAACCCTTGATACACTCGTAGTACTTTTGTTCGTTCTGCGTGTTGTGTATCTCTTAGGACTGTTAGATGAAATGTTTTGTATAATGTACTGCTGTTTCGTGTGATTTTTGCAACAAGTTCCACATGTGCATCATCTTCGTCAAATAACGGCAGGTACACGCGACCTTGATTTGTAATATGCTTTTGATCATCAGAAGTCCAAGTAATTACTGAACCATTTGATCCTCTAGTTGGTAATGATAAAGCTTGAGATACATCACCTTGGTCAGTATTTCCATCACGAATAACATCCCAAGTAATAGTTGAAGAATCTTCAGCAACAGCCATTGAATCATTTTGAGTTTTCGCTTTTACTGTTAGGTTAAACGTCTTAACAGCAGTAGCACCGCCTACAGTTGCAGTAGCTGTTAATGTAATATTCGTATCTTTATCTGCTCGATATACCTTCCCATCGTTTGTGATGATGTTTGGATCACTGCTTTCCCAACTAATTTCTGCTTGATTATTTTTATCATAGAAAGGTAGCACTAAATTAGTCGTTACATTCGTTTGCTCTGTGTTACCACCTTTTATCTTGTCCCAATTCAACTGTTCCGCTGCTTTTGTTGCTAGAGGTTGATCTGTGCCCTCTGCTGCTCCTAATCGATAAACTACCACATTAAATACTAATGGATGGTTCCCTGCAAATGGGTGACTAGGGTTCTCACCGATTGTACTTCCACCATCTATTTCAAAATAGTTTGCTCCTGGTTTTAACTCACCTGTTGGCATACTGAATGGTTTTACGCCTGGATCATTGTTATATCCTTCTGGGATATTTCCTCCAGTTTCTTCGTTAAATGCATCGTCATATGGACCACTTCTCCATTCTAACGTTGGATCAAATAAGTTTTTATAGAATTTATCTTCTCCCGCTACTGCTCGATTCCAATCAACCCATTCAGCGTAGAAATTCATTCCATCCGCAGTTATCGACCCTTTTACATCATATGTTGAATCATAAGTAAAAAATGTTGCAGTACCCGTTGAATCAATAATCGCGTTATCAAATTTCACTTTTGGTATATACGGATTTTTGATGACAGGTACTTGGATCGTTGTCTCGTGACCTAAATAATCAATCATCGTTACCGGGAACGTACTTTCACCTTTTGGTATACTACCCGGATCATTATATCCAACAGGACTATTAAAGGTATATACATCTCCTAATGGCAAGTCCCACTCTGGAATAGCATTAGGATAATACGATGTTGCCGCTTTTCTTTGTTGATTTCCAACTAATAAAATTGGTGCTAAATCTGGATCCGCTGACCATGTTTTATTGTTACCATAAGGTGTTACAAGATAACCTTGAACCCCTGGATCGAAATTTTCTACATGGTAAGTCTTATTGTAATGAAGTTTTATTTCTGTATTTCTACTAGCATCTTTAAATGGAACAACATTAATTGGAAGTTCAATGTTTGTACCATCATTTTTAATGATTACTTTATCTGCTGTAACACTTACATTAAATGTAGTAGTACTTGCATTTCCCATATAATCGGTAGTTGTAAGGACGATAGAGTGATCTCCATTTTCTAACACAACTGGATATCGGAAAGTTTGAGCAGATCGATCAAGAGTTGTCACGCTTCCCATTGATTTTAGAGAACCACCATCAACAGCAACTTCTACTTTATATCCCCTTGAATTTGCTATTTCATCTTTCACTGTCGTATTTAACATGAGAGAAACAGGATCTCCGCTCTTTTCTACGAATGCTTTCATTTTATTCGCATTCACTGAAATCGTTGGTGCCACTGTATCTACATATGTCTCGATACCAATAGTTGGAATTTCTGCATCATTCCAATGTTCACCATCAGCTAAACATACATACTTCACAACATACTCTCCTGCAGGTAAATCTTTTGGAACGGTATATTGTCCTTTAATCGAATACTCACTGTATTCTCCATATGTTGGTTTTTCCGTCATCACTTGATCTAGATCAAGATCGATAGGACCTCCAACAATTGTATTATTATCGTAATAATCTTTTAAAAGGACCGCTTGAATTTTTTTCACAGCACCTGTACGTCCAACAGCTTTAAAATTCAAACTAAAATTGTCGCCAGGCTTTACGTTAGCAGTCCAATACATACTTGGAACGCTGTCGCCTAAAGTAGCTGAATATGAATCGATCCAAACATGATTACTTGTTTTATTAACAATTACGGTATGAGTTTCACCATAATTTCCGACTTTATCGATTGGCGCAATAGTGATGATGTTTAGTCCTTCATTTAATCCTGGTACATTTAACTCATATGTGCCATCTGCATTTTGTTTAACATCTGATTTATAAGTAGTAAAGGGCTCGCTTCCATTAACGGCTAGATATACACTTCCGTCAACTCCACCAGCATCTCCATCATCCATCGTCCATCGCACAGTATAACTATCTTTATTCGTCACTTCTGGATGTGTTTTTTCATCATAGTCAGCTGATCTTAATAAATTTAATTTCGGTGCTGTAGTATCCTTATACATAGGAATATAAACTGTCGGTTGTGGTTTTGCATTTGGTGCATCTGCTGTTGCTGTAACTGCAAAGTAATATTGTCCATCAGGAACAGGTAGTCCTTGATTATACGCATACCAAACCCAGTTTTGTGAAACCTGAGAAGGTAAGCCACCTGAATATGGATCGTTTTTGACATTCCATTCTTCATCTGCCAAATGAGTCACAAGATTATGTCCTTTATCAACAACATCTATTTTTATGTTTCGTGCGCTTCGGAGTAGGGCAAGCGCTGGTACTGGGAAGAATTCAGGACCAAAAGCATAAAACTTGTCACCTAAAGCAATCTGAGCAGGTGTTGTTGGTTTACCGAATAACTGTTCATATCCAAAATAGAAAGGACCTGTTTGAACTGCTAATTGTGTACCAAATCCTGACTGTGTCCATACATCCGTGGTATTTGGTGTATCGATGACTTTTGGCTCATCCCATTTCCCATAAAAACCATTATATGGCACGTTTAGTGTCGGGTTATTTGAATCTGTCGGTGTTAAATAAATATAGCCCTCAACAAATGTATTTTTTACTGTAGCATCTGTTAAAGATAAAGTAACAGTTACTCGCTTAGTTGAATTTGCTGGAATTGTAATTTCGTTTAAATCAAATGATAAGTTTGCATCATCTAAATATCGACTACGAATGTTATCTGAATTTGTCTTAAGCTTGTCTTTTAAAACATCCGTCATCACAGTTCCATTTAATTTGTAAGTTACAGCTTTATCTGAAAGATTTGAAGCAGTTAGAGTAAATGTTGTATCTTTGCCTATTTCTTTCAAACTAATACTACCAGTACCAGTTGAGCCGGTAACAACCACGGGAGTTTTTACAGCAAGGTCTGGGCGAATCATCCCTGTACCCTGTCTTCTAGGTTGATATTCAGTCATATAGTCACTACGGTCAATTGAATTATTACCATTTACATAATCTCTTTTTGCTGGAATCGATGTATTCATAATTAAATTCTTCGATAACCCCGCAAAAGCTCTTGTTCCCGGTTTAAATCCTTTATCAATTAAAGCTTGCATTACATCTGCAACCGCACCTGCTACATATGGAGCTGCCATAGAAGTTCCATCTTCGCTCTCATACGCATTGTGTTTATTCGGATCAGCGGTTCTAACTGATGAAACAATCGCATGACCAGGAGCCATTACTTCTGGTTTTAATAATAAATCACTAGTTGTCCCCCAAGATGTGAAATCCGTTGGTTGCCCTGGGTTTGATTCAGCGAATGCTGAGCTTACTTTCTCATCAGTAATTTTAAACTTGATTGACTTCTGAGTCGTTGCATCTAGTGGTCCAAAAACTGGGCCCCCTCCACAAGTGCTAAGTGGACCAATAACTGGGCCATCATCGCCACCACATGAAAGTATATCGTCTAATGCCTTACCATCATCATAACTAATAAATGAAAATGGAATTGTTTCGAATCCTTGAGGATCTGGTGCTGGTTGAGAAGAACTTCCGTTATAAACAATTACTCCAGCAGCACCTTTTTGTTCCGCATTTGCTACCTTTTCTGCAAAACTTATTGTTCCACGCTTAATTAAAACGACTTTACCCGTCACATCTAATCCATCGTAATCTGATGGTACGCCAATACGTTCATTTCCACTACTGTCTTTTCCTAGCGAAACTAAAGTATACTCTTTGTTTTTGTCTGATGGCCAATTCCAGTCATCGAGACCTTCGCCAGAAATATCATTATCAACTTCGTCTGTATGAAATTTATACGTATGTTTGGAAACAATATTATTTGCAGCTGCAACTGTAAATGAATCTGGATAAACACCTGGATTCCCAATTTTATTTAAATCAGGAGTTTGTCCAATTTTTATTGTTTCACCCATACCACCAGATCGATCTGCATATGCATTAGACGCATTTCCGGCTGCCACTACGACAACATGTCCCTCGTCTGTTGCATTTCGAATCGCAATTCCTAATGGATCGTTAGGGTCTCTTGTATCGAAAGAAGAAGATGAACCTAAACTCATGTTAATTACATCTGCTCCTAATGCAGAAGCATGGTCGATACCTTTAATAATATCTTCTGTTAATGCACCAGCTTGATGGTCAGAGAACACTTTTTCGGCAATAATTTGTGCTTCTGGTGCTACCCCTTGTATAACTGGGCCAGATCCAGCAGCAATTCCTGCTACATGTACACCATGTGAGCTTGTTGCATTATTTGGATCTTCCACTCGTGGGATAATATCATCGTTTTGATCAGCCCAATTGTACCCGTCTACTACTTTTAGTGAAGTTGTGCCATCTAGCCGTTTAAATTTCCCTTTTTTAATTCTTGCTTTACTCATATCTTTCGGATCTGGGAATGCTTCATGCGTATAGTCAACTCCAGTATCAACTACTGCAATGACCATCCCTTCTCCTTTATAACCAATCGGTTTTCCTAAAGAAGAACCATTCCAAAGGTTTTTAATTCCTGTCAAATCATGCTGTTGATTTACAGCTGGCGTAAATGTTTGTTGTAATGTAACAGCTTGTACATCTGGTAATGATTTAATGTAATCTATATCTTCAAATTTAATATTATCGATACTAAATCCTTTAAATATATTTTCAAATTCATGCTTAAATTCTAGTTTATTACTACTCTTCGTTTTACTATTTGATAATTCACTCATGATTTGGTTTTTTGTCGTTTTAATATCTTCCTGAACACTAATTGCAGCATTGGTCACAGACATTTTATTGACTCCAACATGATCAGCCGCTGTCAACTCCGAAACCGTTTGACCTTTAAGCTGAACAATGACAGAAACCTTCTCATCTGGCTTATGAACTTCAATATTCGACATTTTCGCCATATCTGCTAGTTTCTTTTTCTTATCCCTTTTAACTGCAGCCTCAATGCTTTTTTTACCCTTCTCATTCAAGGCATCTAGATCTTTTTGAGACAAATTAGGTGAATTCAAGTTTCCTTTACCATTCGTTACAAATATTCCTGATTTTGGTTCGGATTCTTTTACTGTGAATGGATTTTTATGACTATTTTCCTCAGCAAATACAAAATTCATGTTTGACATGACAAGGCCGAAGACCGCCATATACGACATTTTTTTCAACAATCTTTTTCTATACTTCATATTTCCTCCCCCATTGACTGAACAATCTACTAGTGAAGTTCACTTGCTCAATCGAAACCCAAGTTATAAATCTAATTATTAAGAATTTTATTAATAATAAAACTTATTGTGTTTATTGTACTTAGGCTTATATTTGCTGTAAATTGGGGTTAATTTTACTTTACTGAAATAGATTATTAAAGTTAAGACCAACAAAGCTTCAGTTCCACTCGCAAATTTTGTAGTAAAATGTAGAAATTCTAAATAAAATGTAGAATTTCGAAGTGGATAGAATATAAATAAAAAAAATTCTATTTTAAACTTGGGGGAATTCGCTAAATAAGATCGTTAAAAGTTATACTGTCAATTTAAGATCGTGAGAAATTATTTTAGAATAGATTATGATTTATATATTTTTCATTCATAACTTACTAGAAAAACAAAATAGCAGGTAAAAAGCTTAAACTTTTAAGTATAAGAGTTTGAGCTTTTTCAGACGTGTTATTAATCAACGTAGATAATTACTGATTTCAACGAAAGTCCTTTGAAATTCACACCATATTTGACTCAAAATATAACATTCGATTTAACTCAGATAAATCATTAATTTTTCAAGAAAAAAAATCAAAAAAAAAGCTTACACATCAAAATGCTGATATGACAAGCTTATAGAGTATGACCTCAACTGGAAGCCAACCAGCGAACCCTACCCTGTAAATTATGGAGGACGAAGATAATTCAGTATTTATAAATATTTTAAGTCCATATATAGTCCAGTGAATCAAGCGGTCGATGAAATTTAACCCAACTTCATAGGTACTATGCTACTATCCGATTCCCTATCACCACAGTGAAAGGAATATTGAAGATTTCTTCCATTGTAGTTGAATAAGTATTAAAATTTCCCACCTAATCTTCCCCTTGCTTTTTTGACACTTCTACTATATTAATTTCCTCGTATGTGCTAATTGATTTCTTTCTATCTTTTTATTTTTCTCTGTCCTGATTACGATTTTTTCTAGTTTAAATAATCGACCACCCCATCAACGATTGAGTTTGTTGTCTTTGTTTGAAATTCTTCTGAATTCATTCGTGCTTCATCGGTTGAATTCGAAATATATCCAAGTTCAAGTAAGATGCTTGGTCTCGGGTTTTCTCTTAATACATAGTAATCACCAAAACTTACCCCTCGATCTCGTGCATCCAAACCATTAGTAAAAATATGATCATGCATTAATCTAGCTATTGGCTTGTCCACTATTTTATTATAATAAGTTGTAATACCTTCGACTTCATTCGTAAAAAAGGCATCAAAATGGATACTAACAAATAAGTCTGCATTACTTTCTTCAGCAATTTCCACTCGATCCCCAAGTGATATTTTTACATCATCATTACGCGTTAATATAACTTTAGCGTCAGTACGATTCTCTAGCTCATTTTGTATATTTTTGGCCATTGTTAATGTTACATCTTTTTCATTCGTTCCGTTTTGTCCACTTGCACCTATATCTTTTCCACCATGACCTGCATCAATGACAATTGTTTTACCAGCTAATATCTTCGCAGAAGATGTATTTACTCTCATTCTATTTTCAGTTGATGCTTGAGCTGTATTTTCTTTATTTTTTAATAGTCCATTATCTTTATGTTTAATGATAAATACTAATATCATAATTGATATAATTAAAAATAAGAAGGTTCTTATCCCCTTTTTTTTCTGATTCATATAAATTCCCCCCTAGTTATCTATCTATCTTTCAGATATTTAATAGTCAAATTGTTGCTAATGATGACAAACTCAATATTAGATAAAGATGAATTGAAGATTAAAATTTCAAAGACGTCAATCATTCCAAAAATTTAGTGAAAAATGTTCGTTCGGATTATATACCTTAAACGCATAACCTTTTGCTCTTAAAAAACTAACAATTTCAGGAAGTGCATCCAATGTTGTTTGCTTTTCGTGAAGTAAAATGACTTCTTTATTTTTGTTTGTTTGCTTCATTACTTCAAATACAACTGTCGAAGCGTTCGCAGTGTTCTCCCAATCAAGTGTATCTACATTCCAATCCCAAATCTTTAATCCTGCGTTAACTGCATCATTGCGAAGTTTTAAACTCAAACCTGGTCTCGAGCCATAAGGAGCACGAACTAGTCGAGTTTTTTCACCAGTCACACGATTGATAATTGATAAAGTTTGTTCCATTTCTGAAACAAAAAAACCTTGTTTGTATAGTCGATGATAGTTATGGGTCATACTATGTGCGCCAATGTAATTCCCTTCATGAACCGCCCTTTTTACTTCGTCTAGATGGTTATTTACGTTTTTTCCAATCATAAAGAAAGTCGCATTTATCTTTTCCCTGTTAAGTACATCAAGGATTTGGTTTGTTAGCATACTCGGTCCATCATCAAATGTCAGATAGACAACTTTCTGATTATGAATAATTTGTTGATTCTTAATGGATAAATTGATTTTATTTTCTTGCTCCTGATTTTGCTTTTGACTACTTTCTATTGATTTATTTAGTTTCCCGGCCTCTGATTTCTTAGCAGTTGATTGTTTTGCATGATCATCTGTGTTTTGTTTGTCACTGTTTTTGGAGGTCTTTAATTGTACTTGATCGCTTTCGGCACTTTTTGCTACATTTTCAACAGCAAATCTTTTTAATTTACCAACTAAATGGTAAAAGCTTAAGAATATGAGTAATACCGCACATAAACTTAAAATTATGCTCATTAACATCCATTTTTTCTTTCTTTTACAGGATTTCATCTCTCTTTCACCGCTCTCTCCACTCCTTGAATATCTATACAATAAAAATAAAGCTTCCGAATAAAGATAAGATAAAGATGAAATGAAGTATCAATGAAGATTGATAAAAACGGACAAAACGGACAAAAATTCTGGTTTTTACTATTTCTGGACATACAAAAAGAGACCATTTATGAATGGTCTCCTAAAATTTTATTCTTTTACTCGTTTAAGTAAGTCATTACTCTGTTCTGTATAATCTTCGCTACATTTTCCGCAGTTTTTTGACCCTTAAAATAGCTTTTCGATTCTTCCTCTATGATGATTCTGATTTTTTCATTCCATCGTACCTGTGTATTCGCTTCAGAAATCATTTGTTTCAATGGCTCCAATGATGCTTCTGAAACCGTTACTGTAGCACCTTTGCCACCTTTTCCGCCATTATCTTTTGTATTGTCTACTTTTCCATCTATTACATCTGTAAATTCCTTCTCATTTGCTGCGATATTCACAGGAAACATACCGCTTACTGATTGAGTTTGTATTTCATAAGAAAGTAAAAATTTCAGGTAATCCCATGCTTCCATTTTGACAGTGGAATTTGCATTCATCGCATAGCGATCGTATCCAGCAAAAGTAACACCTGTCTCTTTTTCCGTAGAATGTGGAAAGTCGTAAATGCTCGCATTCTGATAGTACATAGCAGAACGCATCGCATAATCGTTTACAGAATAGATTGGTGAGCTTGTAAAATACGTTGTTTTCTGCACACCGAGCTGATAATCTGATAAAACGCCGTCGTCATACATTTTTTTTACTTTTTTGATTAAATCAATAAATAACGGAGAATCGAATTTGGCTTCCTTTTTCTCCATATCAATCAGTTGGTCGTAGTTTTCATTTGAGAAAACTAAGGGATTTAAGATACCTTCAGGTGTAACTTGCATCACAGTATCAAGTGTTCCTTTTGACTTTAACTGCTTGCTTATTTCTGTAAATCGATCCCAAGTCCAGTTCTGGTGGTCATCAATTTGGATGCCTGTTTTTGAAATCGCTTCCTGATTTGCAATTAAAGCACCTAATGAAAAACGCGTGGGCAAAACGTACAGACCGCCATTTATTTTAGACTGTTCAAGAATGTTCATGTAATATTGACTTTTGTCAAAAGACGTATCATTTTCAATGTATTGATTGAGATCAACAAAGGCATGTTTATCAATGTATCGATCAATCGGCAAACTTTGATCGTTCAAGATGAATAAATCAGCACCTTTTCCAGATAACACTTCTGTCGTCGTCTGTGACACATATTTCTCAAGTTGAAGTAGAGATATCCCGCCACCGCCAGAAGCAAAGCTTTTCAGTTCGATTGTAATATTTGGATGTTTTTTTTCGTATTCCTTCGCAGCCAATACAAAGTCTGGGTGCTTCCCTAAGACTGAGATGGTGATCGTTTTTTTCTCATCTTTGCTTACCTTTAACGAAAGATCTTCCCTATTCATTTTTCCACCGTTGTTATTACCACTTTTGGAATTGTTTTGTTCTGTTTTCTTACTTCCCTCACTTTGTGTGTTTCCACTACTACAGGCGAAAAGGCTAAATATTAGGATTAAACTCATCAATAAAGCCACTATTCTTTTCATTTTTTCATCTCCCTTTCTCATATTCAGTTAATGTAAGATTACCCTCCTCAAATAAAGATGAAATGAAGATGAAATAAAGTTTTTTAAAAGATTAATAAAAATTTTAACTTAATAATAGTTGGTTAATTCTAGGAGCGGTAGCTTGAAATAAAAAATCGCCCTTTTGACTAGGGCGATCCAACAGAAAAAATAGTATAGTTAAATTTTTTTAACACAATTTCACTTATTTTTATTTAAGCAAAAGTAAAATAATACGCCATCCGATGTATTCATGACCCCGTACTTCACACCATGTAAATCTAATATATTTTTCGAAATGGCAAGCCCTAACCCAGTACTACCTTCTAATCGTTGTCTAGACCTATCTCCACGATAGAAACGTTCCCAAACCTTTTCTAATTGGCCATCTGGTATATGTGATCCTTTATTTTCCACACTTACTTTCACTTGTTCATCTTCAATTGTCATTGAAATAAAGATATGTTCATGAACAGGGGTATAACGGATAGCATTTGTAATATAGTTTGTTATGACTTGTTCAATTCGATGTTGATTTGCGAACACTTCGATTGAAATTAAATCTTTATGAATTGTTAGTTCCTTTTTCTCAATGTCTAAAGATAATTGATTACAAACATGATCAATTATTTTATCAATAAAAAAAGGTTCCATTTTCATTTTATACGTTCCAGACTCGTATTTAGCTAGTTCTAGCATATCAACAATTAATAGATCCATCTTATCGACTTCTTTTTCCATCGCTTCAAAATAGTAGTCCTTCTTATGAATAGCAACACCGTCTTTTAGTATCGATATACAGCTTTTCATTATACTGAGCGGGGTCTTTAATTCATGAGAAACACCTGAAATGAACTCTTTCCTTGTATTTTCTAATTGTTTTTCTTTCTCAATGTCTTGTTGTAATTGCGTAATATGTGAATGTAACGTATTGGAAAGTAAATTAATATTTTTTGATAAATCGCCAATCTCATCTTTCGAATGATATTCAATTCGTTCTGAAAAATCTAAGTGTGCAATTTTTCTAGTTGTATCGTTTATTCTTAATAAGGGTCTTGCAATTTTGAATGAATAGTAAATGGACGCTAAAATTGTTAGAAGTAAAACAAACGCAATGATATAGACAAAATAATCTTTTACCATTTGTACTGCTTCGTCAACTGGTTGTAGGGACGCCATTGAAAAAATATAATATGTTTCACCATTTTTATTTTTGATTGGATCGATAAAAAGTTTATATTTAATGCCATTTTGTTCATAATCGAGTGTTTTGAACGTTTCGTACTTAGATTGTTCATCAAACAATAAGCTCGTTTGAAACTCATTAATACGATCCATCAATAAGTTATTACTATATATGATGCTTGAAACATCATTCCGATTAGGAATCCGTACCTCTTGTATGATTCCCTTTGATCGATTGATTCGATAATTAGAGACATACTTTTGAGTTAATTCTACTTTCTCTTTTAGATTGTAGTGTTGATTAGTAGGTTTTATTTCTTTTTCAATGTTTGTCCAAATATATTGATTTACCCAATATGAATTATTCTGTACTGAATATAGATAGAATGGGATTTTTCTATTGTTTTTTTCAACAGTATATATATCCACACTATCTCCTTTTGAAATCGTAGGCGTATCTTTTAAAAAATCTTCTGCTTTAAAAAAATGATACAGAGGTACCCTTAAAAAATGATATGAACTTTTGCCTTCTTCTATTTTAATTTCCACATAATAATCACTTGCAGTTTTTATATTCCCATTTTGATCTAATGTTGTTATCCATGTATTTTGAGCACGATAAAAGTCTTGCTCTAATTGCTGGATTGTTTGAACATTACCTTTGCTTTTTAGGTATTGTTTCTCAAATGATTTGATACTTGATTTCAGATCATTTACTTTTCGATTTGCATAGTATTGTTTAAAAAAGATTGTTTGACCAATATAAATGGATCCAGTGATAAGCAAACACAAAGTTGTCGTTAATAAAAACAGTTTTAAGACTATTCCTAGTTTCATAGGGTTTCCTCAAACTTATATCCTGTTCGAATGATCGTTGAAATCAGTTTTGATTTACTGCCTAATTTTGTACGTAAATTACGGATATGTGTATTAATTGTTCGATCATCACCATTGTAGTCATAGCCCCAAACCTTTTGCACAAGTTGTTCTCTTGTAATCACAATCCCATGGTTTTGCATTAAATATGTTAATATTTCAAATTCAGTATGGGTTAAGTTGATATTTTCACCATCTACTTGAACTTTCCGTGAAGAAAAATCAATCGATATGCCATGTTTAGTTAATGTATCTTTCGATATAGCATTCGTTTTATATCGACTTTCAAGCAAACGTTTAACTCTTGCCAGCAAAATTGGAGGACTATACGGTTTTGTAACATAGTCATCGGCACCTAACTCAAACCCCAGTAGTGTATCATCCTCATCAACACGTGCAGTTAACATTATTATTGGTACATTTGAAGTTTTACGTATTCTTCTACAAACTGCCCATCCATCAAGCTTCGGTAACATGATATCAAGAATAATGAGATGAAAATCTTGTTCTTGAAACAATTCCAATGCTTGTGCACCATCGATCGCTTCAATTACTTCATGACCTTCATATACTAAATAATCTTTTACGATTTCACGTAAAATCGTTTCATCTTCTACTATTAAGATTTTGTATGGCATGATCTATCCACGCTCGCTTTCTATGCTCTCCCATTCTTATATTTTATCCAACATGCAATTTTATTAATTCATGATGTATCCTTTAATCCTTTGCTCCTGATAGCTGAATTCCCTTGATTAAATATTTTTTTGCGAATCCAAAAATCAATAACATTGGTGCCATATATAAAATTGATGCTGCGAAACCAATCCCTTTTGTATCTTGGATGATTTGAGATAAATATAGTGACAATGGAAATTTTGATGGATCATCTAGAAAAATAAGTGGTTGCTCAACCATATTCCAATAATCGGCGAATAATAATACGACTAGCGCAGCAAGTCCTGGTCGAATAAGTGGTAATATGATCTTTATAAAAATCGTAAAGTGACCAGCCCCATCTATTTTTGCAGCTTCGATATATGAATAAGGAATCGTCATGACGAATTGTCTGAGCATAAACACACCAAACGCACCAAATATTCCTGGGAAAATGATGGCTCCAAAACTATTTAAGATCCCTAACTGTTCTGCAATAAGATAATTCGGTACAAGTGTGACTTGAAACGGCATCAACATGGTGACCATATACACGAAAAATAGCGTATCTCTTCCTTTGAACTTTAGTTTTCCAAAGACATATGCTGCAAGTGATGCAACAATCAGTTGACCTAGTATGATTGGAAATACCATTAAGACGGAATTCCCATAAAATTTCATATTTGATTGTTCTTTGTCAATGAATGATTGTTTTTTGTCAAAGAATCCTTTATATTGTTCAAACGAGAACTTTTCAGGAAGCAACTTCAAATGGATAAACGAATCTTTTTGTGCATTGTTATCTTGTTGATTTTCAATATCTGATGGATAGTTTTGGCTAATTTCTTTCTCTGTCATAAAAGAATTAGATAACGTAAAAACGATGGGAAAAACCATCATTGCTGCCATTATCAATAAGAAAAAAGTTAAAATCCATTTTCGTATTAACGACTTTCTTTTCATCCTCTTCACCTCTCGTTCTTAACTCATAAACTTTCGATATCGACGTTCAATCGCGAAGAAAACAAACACTAAAATTAAAATACATATGACCATTAATGACGCAGCAGCGGTTAGTTTTTGAACATTTAATGAAGCAAACATGTTGTTCATATAGTGCTGAATCATATAAATGCGATCATAAGGATAATCTCCTGCGATTAGATACGTTTCACGGAATACTTTGAAGGAGTTAATAATGCTCATTAAAACAACAAAAAACATCGTTGGCGTTAAGTAAACCAAAGTAATCTGTCTAAATTTAAATAAACGACCTGCGCCTTCTATATCGGCTATCTCATAGTAATCTTTTGGTATATTTTGAAGCCCAGCTAAGAATAGGATCATGTTATAGCCGATGTTTTTCCATAAATAAACAACAGATACAACTGCAATCGACCAATTTGACTTCATCCAATCGATTTGAGTAAAGCCTAAATTCACCAACCATGAATTAAATGTACCGTTCCAGTCAAATAATATTTGCCATAACATTACAATCGAAGCGACTGGTACAACAATTGGTAAGATGAATGAACTGATAATGATATTTTTAAACAGTACTGTTTGATGCAAGCAAAGTGCCAGTAGTAAAGAAATGCCTATTACAAGCGGGACATTGATTGCCGTAAACCAAAATGTGTTTGAGGCTGCTTTTAAAAATGAAGCACTTGCTAATAGCTCTTTATAATTGAAAAGACCAACAAAAGAACCACCAATCGCTCCATCTTTAAAAGAATAAATCGTACCCATTACAAATGGAATTAGATAGAAAAGGGAAAAACCAATTAAACTAGGTAATAAGAAAAATGTTGCGACCCTACGATCGTTATTTAATCGTTTACGAATGTTCATGTACTCACTTCTTTCTATAATTGAGTAATTATAATTTGATTAATAATTCTGCTCGGAAAGAAGTATATCCTAATGAGATAAAGATGAGATAAAGATGAAATAAAGATTTGGCGAAAAAGTAATTTGTTAAAACAATAAAAAAATAAAGTATCTGTTAACTTTTTAAACACAATAAAAAACTGAGAAAGAAGACTACCACCTCTCTCAGTTTTTAATTATTTTTCATGTGTTTTAACATCAAATTCTAATTTTTTTAATTCGCTCTACTTCAATGACAAGACCATCCCCTATCTCTTCGATTTCTGCCTTAATTGCCTTTTCTAATTCATGTAAAGTATCATCAAATAGCGGTAAAAAGAAAGTTTAGGCTATCTAGGAGTTAGCAAATTGATTTTTAGTAGTAAATCCTTTTTGTACATTGCGATATACATTAAACCCAATATTTAGTGTAAAGGAAAACACGCAAGATTTTGCTTATTGGATTCTGGGTTGATTCCTGCAAAAGGTATAAAAAGACCATATCGCTATGCGGTATGGTCTTTTATTTGCCGAATTTTTCTGTAAACAAGGATTTGGTATATGAGTACGATCCCGTAAAATACCCAGAATGGTAGGGAAAATGTAATATTTAGTAATTTTGGCAGGGTTACAACAAAGACTGATAGGAGGTAAATCTGACTAAACTCCACTTTCGCTTTCATAATCCATTTTAACAGGAGTCCAATAACGGAAGCGACTAGTGCACTCCAGAACATGCCTATGACACCCAAAAGGTAATATAACACGATGAACAAAATCCCGAAGATATACATCAGATTAAACCATTTGAGGAGGTCTTTTTTGGTGAAAGACAGCTCTTTAAAGTCTTTAAAATATGTGGTTTTTGTCTGCCCCTGATTTTTTTGGATGATTTCGTTTGCTGTCACCAAAAAACCAGTTTGATATGAATCCAATATGTGTACTGTCGTTTTCCCTGTGGTATCCACCACGAAAATGGAGTTCTTTTCTTTCTCCAAATAAATCGGATGGTCGCTATTGACTGTCAATCTTCCGTCCTTTAAATTAAATTCCGGTACTTTCGTTTGAAAAGCGGATTTCATAAGCGTCATTTCATGGTAAAATCCTGGAAACTTCAATAGTATAAATAGTACCGTTAAAATAAGCGGAAGTAGAAATATATATTTTACTGCATAGGAAAATTTTTTATCTGTCAAACCAGCATAAAAGTTCATGTTCCATAGACTACACACGAAATCATTGAAAAATTTCATTCTATCACCCCGCTTTTATCCTATTAAGGACCCCGTCCAGTTATTCCTTTTCTTCTTCTGATTTTTTTCTGTTTCAGGCATTACTATCTTTTTCAAACTGTTCCCTTTCCGATAAAAATCACTTTCATATGATCTCACCCTTGTAAAATACAACAAAATACAAGCCTAGCTCATTTAAAGCCGGCTTGTACCAAAAATTAACGCTTTACTGTAATTTTTTTTGAATCTGTTGTAACTTTAAATCCATCCTTCGTGGTTACACCTGCAGAAATATAATACGTACCATCTGGGACATTTGATTCAGGTGTCCATTTCATACGTAAAGTATGCTCATTTAATACTTCTTTTGTATCAATTATGTTGCCATTTTCATCTTTAACATAAATTTTCCAATCTACACGATTGTTTGCATAACCAGTTATTTGAGCCGGATTATTTTCGTTTACATTTGTTCCAGAAACATAAAACCAACTAAGAACCATATTGTAATCAATATATGATTCGTCACCCCAAACAGTATAGCTTTGATTGTATGCATAATCATAAGCCATTACTACAATACCTTTTGGTTCAGTTGGTACACTAAGCGATGTTTCTCCTTCGTTCGTTTCATAATACTCCCCATTTACAAATACAATGGCACCGTTGTATCCGCTACCACCGGCACTATCAACAGCATTAAATGATATTTCATATTTTCCATTTTTTGGTTGAACTTGAATATCTGATACTTTTACAGCCTTTGAATCAATCTTTACAGGCAGCTTTACATATTGTGGTTTCGCAGATTCATAATCCAAAGTTGATTTGATTACATAATTATAAGTACCATCTGGAACAAACTCACCCTTCTCATTTGTTTCGTTCCATGTATAATTAGGCGCAGAATATCGATCCAACATATAGTAGAAATCACCATTAGCCATGTTATTTTTTGTGAATTTAAATGGTGAACCATCCGGTGTGAATTCACTTAGGTTTCCTAACCATTTCACTTTTTTCCCTTTTTGATCTTCAATATACATTTCAGTTTCTTTTAAATTTCGTAGTACTTGAAACGACGGATAAACACCTGGTGCGAACGTGTTTGGTGAAATCGTCATATGATCTAAATTAAAGCTATTTGTCATTCGATCATATCCCAATGGAGTTTCAGATACATCATCCCAAAGTACAGTATATCCTACATATACACCATCACTCCACGGAGCAGGATCAATATTTTTTGGTTTTGTCCAATCACCTAAAAAGCCCATATATGGCATAGCTAAAGGAACTGCTTTGTCTTTATTTGCACCAGTCGGTATAAGACGAACAAATCCTTCGATAAATGCGTCTTTCTTTAAGGTTCTAGGAAGTCGAATTTCAATATTTAAGTTTTTTTCTTGTCCTTGCTTAATCTTTAATGCAAGTCCTTGTGAGTTAGTTATCTTTTCTCCGTTTACATAGACAGAAGCACCCTCTACACGTTTACTTTGTAACGTTAAATATTCATTAGAATAATCCTTTTTCCCGTCATTGTTGTAGTCGAATTCTTTCGTTTCAGTTCCATCTGTTAAAACGTCTACATACACAGAGTATTCTAAATCATCTTTTAGATTAAGGTTTTTAAATGCTTCCACATTCAAGTTGAAAATCGCTCGATCATTTTTAATTTCTTTTAACGCTACAGCTCCAGCTTGCTCAAGTGGTGCCCCTTTTCGTGTAATAATAGCCGGAGTCGTAATTGCATTTTGAATTTGCATTAAACCAGAACCTTGAATTCGAGGAGAATAAGGTAATGTGTTATTCGAGTTAGGATCCATTATCATCTTCGAAGTATTCATTAAAGCAATTTTTGATTTTAGAACAGTCTCCTCAGAATGGCTTAATCCTTTATTATATAATGACTGTAATAAAAGTGCTGCTCCTCCTGCTACATGTGGTGTTGCCATTGATGTACCACTATAAACATCATATTGATTTCCAGGTACTGTCGAATAAATATTTCCGCCAGGAGCAGAAATTTCAGGTTTAAAATCTAACGTATAAGGTGAACCATAAGACGAGAAAGAAGACATTTTGTTTTTATTTTCATTATCGACATATACTCCACTTGAGAGTTGCATACTTATTTTTTGCCCTTTAGATAATTTTGAGATTAAATCATCACCTATAGCTTTAGAAGTAGTAACGGATGTCAAGAAGTACGGTGAAAAATCTACATTAGGGTAATCTGGTAAATCTGAGGGTGGTACTTGGATCAGTGCAACTGCCCCTTTCCTTGCTGCTTCTTGTTGGAAAGTAACATTCCCTCTATAGCCTGTTGATGGAATTGGTTTTGTTACAACGATTTTACCATTTACATTTTTACCCGCGTAATCAGCAGCTCTTCCTTCACCAACGTAAACAAATTCATAATTTTTCCCTTCTTCTAAAACGTCACTAAGTTTCTTATCAGCTTGATTTTTATATGGGAAATTTTCACCAGTAGTTGATTGCATAGACTCCACATGCATTTTTGAATTTTCATAGGATGCCACAGATAAAGCAAAAGGACTGACACTAGGTGATCCTACTGTTCCAATATCTGGGTTCTCAGCAAATGGTAGTGATGTTCTTTCTAATAAATAATTTTTCGTACTATAAGCAGCATTTCCTCCTGCAACAACAACCAAAGTGCCCTGCTCAGTTGCTTGACGAATCGCTTTTTGGACTGGATCATCTTCTTCGCCAACCCACCCCGAATCACTTCCTAAGCTCATATTAATAACATCTGCACCCATCGTTACTGCGTGCTGTATTCCTGCAATAAGATCATCCTCATATGCTCCGCCACCATAATCCGAAAATACTTTTTCTGCTAACAATTGTACGCCAGGTGCAATCCCTTTTACTCCGTCATTTGTTTCATCTCCATTTGCACCAATTGTTCCTGACACGTGTGTACCATGTGGACTTCCAAATTCGCCAGGAATAACATCTGTGTCATCATCTGCCCAGTCATATCCTGTTGGAACTTTGTCGCTATACCAAATATCATTCACATTTGTTTCTGCAAATTTCCCTTGAATCTTTTCTTTAGTCCACTTTTCTTGTTGTTTTCCTTTGTCAGTTATCGTCAAATCCTTATGTGTCCAGTCAATACCTGAGTCGATTACTCCAACTACTAAACCTTCTCCTTGATATCCATATGATTCCCAAACTTTTTGAGCTTGTACTAATTCTTTACTGGCAGCCATAGATGGTTGGAACACTTTAGCTAGATGAATATTTTTTACACCTTGAATTGATTTGATTTCATTCACATTCTTGTATTCTGTTTCAGTACTAAATCCATTAAACCCTGTAAAGAAACGATGTTTTACATGAATATTTTTTTTCGTTTTATTAAGTTTATTAATGACATTATCTTGCTTTATCTTAAACTCTTTCTCTTTTGTTTTTTCAGACATGGCTGATGCATCTACTGGACTATCAACCTCAACTATTATTCTTACTTTATCGTCTGGTTTAAACTTTTTAATTTGTTCTTTATCTAAATCGTATAAGTTTTTATCTCCAACATGATTTTTGTCACCTGATCGTTTTTGACTTTGTTCAGATATTAATCCTTTTTTTATGTAATCGCTTATATTACGATTTACTTTTTCATTTGATGAATTATTACTAACTCCTTCAGCAAATACATTTGATGAAAATAGTATTACAGATAGACCAACTGAAGAAATTACCTTGTAAGGAAATACTTTTCTTTTTTTCAAACTCTCCACCCTTTCAAACTATTAAATTATAAGCGGGTAGTCTTTACAAGAAAATTAGAGGATTAATTTGATGGAATAATTCTAAATTTAGTTGAAGTTTACAGCGAGAGAGACAGCCCCATTTAACTAGTCAAATTGAGACTACGATCTTTTTTAGATCTTGAACAAGATTAATTCACTTTACTTTTGTAAGGCAAAAATAACGATTTAAATATTAAAGATCTAAGACTTTATTGAAATAAACAAGAATATGTAATACCTCATTTCTACTTCCTTATGTTTTGTTAAAATATCTCCCCTTTCAAATTTCATATCCCCATTTCCATAACGGAACTTAATAGATATTAATCCGTCAAAAATTTTCAACAAGACAAATCTAATATTCTATCGATTTAGAACGGGAACTTTATTCATATTGTATTTGTACATGCATTCACTGTAAATTGGGGGAATTATTCATTACTTCGTTACAAGAATAGACATTTTCCTCTTATTTAAATAGCGAAATTTGAAGAATAAAATAGGTTTATGTAAAATACTCTTTAAGTATTTTATTAAAATAAGTAAATTAGATTGCTAGAGATTGGGGTAAACGGTCATTAAGACCTATAATATATTGACATTATTTTAATAAAATGGATTATTTAAATATGAACTTAGTCAATAGATTCTAAGTATATAATTTTAAAAACAATCCCCTTTGCAGGAAAATTTTACAAGAGATTTTTTTAATGTACTGCTATCAAGAGAATTTAGACATCGGAAATAGTGATTTAGAGCTTTCAGCGATTGGACTAGGTCTGATAGGAATGTCCCCAGGAATTTACAGTACGATAAATGATGAAGAATCAATTAAAACCTACCTCCATTGATGAGATTGTTTCCGCCAATTCCAGTGATTACATCATTTCTCCATGTACCTTTTAGTTTGTCACTTCTAGATGTACCAATGATCGTACATTTTTTTCCTGTACTAGTAGTTGCAAACGTATTATGACCTGGTAATAGTAAACCTAGGAAGTGTGAGTAGCGTCTACAATGATTTTCCTAGCATCCCTAATTAAAGTAATTTTTAAACATGATTTTATACTTAAAGATTAATAGATAAGTTCGGATTTATATCCAATACAACAAGGTGAGGTTCGGTAGTTAAACCACAAAAGGATGCGACAATATTAATGATAATGGGCGAGAACCCGAAGATCGTTAGTGATAGAATGGGCCATTCAAGAGTTGAAACAAAACTTGGTATTTACTCACATTCAAATGAAGAAATGCAGAAGAATACAGTTGATCGATTTGAAGAAAAATTTGGTTTAAATTAATACTCACGTGAATTTTCTGTGCAGTCTTTGTGCAATGAACTTTACCCAAAAAAGTAACAACTAAAAATAAAAAAAGCCCAAACCCTTGATACACTTAGGTTTGAGCCTTCTAATTTGTATGATCCCAACTGGACTTGAACCAGCGACCCCTACCCTGTCAAGGTAGTGCTCTCCCAGCTGAGCTATGGAATCAGAATGTAGGCTGTTAAAGCCTTACAGCTACTGAGTTTCAGGCAGTTGAGTACTTTTCAGCATTTCTCAACCCTAACTCCATTTTAAACAGATGTGGAAAAGGTGTCAACTGATGTCTTAAAGTGCTCAACTGATTTTCTAACTTTATGACCTGTTATTACTATTTTAAAAGAAGTTCTTACACTCATTTATTGAAAGTCTTTTA
This sequence comes from Bacillus sp. FJAT-25509, assembly GCF_001420605.1. GTDB lineage: Bacteria > Bacillota > Bacilli > Bacillales > Bacillaceae_G > Gottfriedia. Next base: position 81,742 of record NZ_LJIZ01000026.1, on the reverse strand, counting down.
CCTGAAAAAGTATAAGTCTTACTGCTTATCAATCAAGTTTCCTATGCTATTATTATTCTACTATTTTAGAAAAAAAAGAGCAGGAGCACCAACTACCACTAAATAAGTTTATGAATTTATTTAAAGTTATCAGTATCTACTGTTATTAATATCAGCTCAGCTCCCCCAGGAACTACTATCTTCTCTGCATCTGTAGCTGTTGGTATTGCATCTCCATCATCCTCATAGACAGCCAGTAAAGCTCCTAAAGCATCATGAGCCATTTCAACTGCTTCCTCTAGTGTAGCCCCATCAGTAAAGCAATTCTCTAGATCAGGAAAACTAACAGTAAAAACATCCTCCTCAGGTTCAATAACTACATAATACTTATATATAGTCATTAAATTACCTCCACACTATTATTCTTCAAACACTACTTCCTTATCAACTTGAGTGATTCTCCCCTCAAATGACCACCCTTTAGCCTCAATAAAACTAATAAATTCCATAAAAAACTTTTTCTCATTTATATCTAGCTTTTTGTCATCTGAAAATATTGTACCTTTTATTTCAACTCCTAACTGTTTTTTCACATTATAAATATTGCTATCAGCTATCTCAATCAGTTTTCTAGCTATTAAATCTATATTTGGAGTTCCATAGAATTCCATAATTACTCCACCACCCTTACTATCCATAGTTCTATATCTATCAGTAAGTAATTGACCATCTTTATTTTTTTCAATACCAATTTTAGCCTTATCCTCATCTGTGATTATTCTTGCCACATTTTTGTAAACATCCATTGATACCCCTCCAAATAATTGTTATTTAGTTAATATAAATTGATAATACTAAATTGTAAATGTTTTCCATTATTATGTAATTCAGTATTCTGTTATTCTCTCCAATCATCAGGCTCATGCTCTATCATATACATAGCAATAGCATAAGCATCTTTTGCATCTATATTAAAAGTATAGGCAATGGAAAGAGCAGGAAAGACTGTTATGAGGATTTTATGAACTATAAAGAAAAGCATCCATTTAAAATAAAGAGGTTATTTATAAGTAGGAGCTGAGATGATGCTCATGCCTTTTTTATTGTAAATATCTTTGTACCAATTAATATGACATCCCAATTTGAGTAACATAAGAAAGCAGGATTTGAAAAAGTCTGCTAAAACTTAAAGTATGTCCACTAAAGTAATTATTTTCTGACAACTATTAGAACCCTTGATATGACTGGGTTTATAAATTAATAAAATTTTCAGTTATATTAAATTTATGTAAGAGTACTTTAAATGGACATTGATAATTAGACATATATATGAATAATCCTTATTAAACTGTTAAATAAAAAGTTAAATACAGTTAAAGTTATTAAAGATGTAATGCTTTTAAGGATAAGTCTGTTCACTATGTTCACCTTTGTATAAAACATACTGATCTAAAGCTCAGACAACAATTAATAAAATAATATTAAATATTGTATAGACATAACAATATAGATACAGATCAATAAATAATTAAAAAACAGCCTAATTTAGCTTAAGGATAACATTTCCCTTTGCTGCATTAGGCTGTTTTTTTTGTTTATATATTGGAATATTTTCTGATGTTGGATTATTAGAAAAATAGAAATACAGTATTACCAAGTGTTATCACTATACATATATCCAAGAAATTAAGAGTCCATCTAATATAAAAAATATTTACAATTAATTTTACCTTTCAAATCTATATATTCTCCATGCATTATTCCTGTTGTACATGATCCTAATAATTGTATATGTGAATCCATCTACTCTGCTTTAGGTCACAATTTATAAATACTACTTTTGTTACTGATATATGAGACAGTTTCATGTCAGTAATATCAACCACATTCAAACAGTCTCAATAGCAGTTGATTATGAGACCATTTATTTATATTGTAAGCAAAAGAAAGGGGGGACATGGGGGAGCAGGAGTAGCTCTGACCTGCAAGTAGTGTCTAAACAATTTCTACAACAAAAAATACTTTTAAGTTGTCAGATAATCTAACAATAGTCTTATAAGATTATAAAAAAGAGCAGGATTCTATTCTCCTACCCTTTAAGTAAAAATCAATTACTTTCTCATAACTGCCCATCTGGAAAAGCTTTAAGGAACTTTATTCTTTCTTTTATTCTGTCTATTCCTTCTAACATATTAAATATCCTTTCATCTAAATCATAAGTAGTTAATTTAAAATAATGTGTCTTTTCTTTACTAGCATCATCTTTATTTAAAGTTGCTAATTCCACCATTAAATCTTTTAACTCTTGCTCTACCCTTTTTATAGCATTTCTCATTGCAAATTTTACTGCTCTATTATATCTAAAGTTTAAGATAGTTTTACTTTTACCCACCTCATGTGTCTCAGAAAGCATTTGTAGGAAAAGATCTTTTTCACTTTCAGTTAAGTAATCAATAAGTTGATTTTTGTTAATTAACTTAAGAAAATAATCATCATTACTAAAAAGGTCATGATTTTTAGGTTCAACTAGGAAATTTTCATCTGCAAATATGTAATGAGCATCTGACTCAACTTTTTCTTCAATATTTCTAATATGCTCAACTTCCTTAGAAACCTCCTGAATTTGTTCTTCTGTCACATTAAAATCCTCATCCAAATATTCTTTTGCATTTATAACAAATTTATCAGTTCTATACATGTAGAAATTCTGATTTGTTTCATTATAAAACTCTTGGATAAGTTGAGGATGTGGTCTTTTAATTTGTCCCTTAGCCTTCTCCCACCAATCCTCTTTTCTATCTTCAGTAATTAATATTATCGGAGATGAATTTTGCTCATCTTTTGCTCTGTCAATTATTTGTTTCCATACAATTAAGTCACCAAACAAATGCTGATACCTAAAATCACCATATGTTCTAAAGCCTTCTTTATCCTTTTTTCCACTATCCTCAAACCCTGGGGGTACATTATTTTTATATCTAACAATTCCCTCTTTTTCAATTTCATCAATTCTCTTTTGTGGGTATGGCACTCCAATAATTCCATCTAGTAAAGATAATAAATCCTTTTGTATTGTGTTAAAGTCAGGTAAACTGTCAATTTCTCTCTTTATCTGATCTTGTACCTGTTCATTTGCAAGTTCTAATCCATCAAGATAAAATTGAAAATTATCTGTCATTATGTAGGGATGTTTACTTTTAACATTACTTAAAGTTTTTTTAGCATCATCTTTTAATTTTTTTAATTCTTTTCCTAATAGGTCATAGCCCTCATGTTGCTTAAACATATTATCTTCATGATTGAAAAAGTACTCAAGTGCAACTTGATGAGGAATCCATAACCTACCTTTTTCTTTTAATGTTTTTAGTATATCTAATAGACTTTGTGTGGACTCTTTTGTAGTGTATTTGTAGAAATTTATTAAAATGTTTGTATCAACTACAAAAACTGCTTTGTCCCATAAATCTTTTAATTCATCTTCTGTATAAGAAATAAATCCTCTAAATTTTTCTAACATAATTATCTCCCTTAAATCTCTATGTATATTTAAAAAAGAGGCTTCCTCAGCCTCTAATTATAATTATTTATTCTTCTGAATTTCCATTAGTTAATAATTTAGTTGCATTCTCAATTAGTGTTAAAGTTTTTTCTACATCAGGGAAAGCTTGTTTTGTTTCTTCTGGAGCATTTAGAGCAGTATGTACTTCTGTACCCTTTGACAATAGTTCAGCTAACTTTTGAATTGAATGTGATAAATTAGTATGATATTCCTGATGACTCTCATCTATATTAAAGTCTTTCATTAAAGCACTTGCATGTGACTGAGCTTGCATTTTTATATTCTCTTCTAAAGCCTTTAAAATTAATTGTCTTGCATTATCTTCTGTCTCAAGCATTTTTATAGTATGACTTGTTTGTTTCCATGATAAATAGCTACTTTTCAAAAAGTTAATTGCACTATTAACAAGTCCACCCATAAAAATAATTGCTTCTTTATTTTCTAATATTATTTCTATCCAATTTGAACCTGAATCAAAATTTTGTAATTTAATAGATGATTTGTATTCATTAATAAAGGTCTGATTAAGTATCATATCAATTTCTTTCATGAAGATTGAGACCTCTTTTAATTCTGTATACATTGGTAATTTTATACTTATTGAATTTTGATCCTGTTCTGGAAGAGCTTCTTTGATTGCATTTATTACTGCAACTACTTTTAAGTTTATGATATCTATTTTAGTGGCAAATGTAGTAAGTCCAGTACCATCAACAATTACTCTTTGGCTCTTATCATGAAATATAGTATCCATTGACTCTAAGTACTCAATATCTTCCTTAAGAAAACCAAGATTTTCTAAATTTCTGATAGCTTTATAGATCTCTTGAAATGCTAGAATTTCATATTTTCCATTTATTTCTTTGTATTCAGCTCTTAAAAAGTTAACATTTTCTTCTAATATCTGTTTAATTTCTCTTAGTCTCATTTCACTAAATCTCCCCAAACATACTTCCATTTATTTCTAATTTATCATTTTTTGACAAGAATGAACATAAAATTACTTAAATTTACAATTCTCTATAATTTAAATTTATAAATAAATTCACTCCTACTTTTTTAATTTTAAAGATATTGTCATATTAAAGAAGGACTATTAAATAAGTAGGACACATATTTTCAACCTCTGAAAGTAATATTGCATTCTCATTAAGGGTTAAGTCTCTTCTTTTAGACATATAGTTCACTCCACTTTATAAACTACAGTACAACCTGTACATTATTCTACAAAAATCAACTAAACCCTTTTTTTCCAACATTATTACATAACAAATAAGGAGCTAGGCTGTCATACCTGCTCCTTAATCTTTTAATTTATTTTTTATAAAAGTTTGTTTAATGGATTAAACTGTTCATTTGATCTTTGTAAATCCTCTACACTCATATTCAAGTATCTTTCTGTAGTCCTAATAGTGGTATGTCTTAGTATTCTTGAGAGGCTCTTAATGTCTCCTCCTGACTGGATATATGTCTTAGCAAAATAATGTCTACATACATGAGCTGAGCATCTATAGTTCAATCCTACAACCCCTGAAAGTCTTTGAAAAAAGTTTCTCACTCCATCAACATTGAGAGGTTTCTTTTGTACATCCATAAAAATATGTGTTGGTAGTTCTCCAAAATGTTCTATGTTATATGCTTTCCATGATAATAACTCTTTAATTAGTAAATCACTTACAGGAATAAACTGCTCTTTCCTAGCTTTGCCATATACTCTCATCATTGCATTTTGCAGATCAAGATCAGACCATTTAAGGTTGCAAACTTCCCCTCTTCTTAATCCTGTAGAAATGAAAGTTAGAAAAAGATAATAATTCCTTTTAGCAATGTGAGGAAAGTGTTTTTCTAATCTACATCTCCTCTTTAAATAAGAAATAATCATTTTCACATCTTTATCAGTAAATGCAGTAGTATAACTGTCTTCTCTAACCTTTGTAATGGCTTTAAATGAATTAGTTTCTACTATATCCTCCTCAATGCCCCAATTAAATAAAGCCTTTAACAGTTTTAACTTTGTATTGAGAGTTACAGGGTTATTGCCTAGCTCTTTACATTTAAACATAAAACCTTTTGCTACTCTTGTATTAACTTGTTCTACCTTAGTTAGTCCTTCATCATGTAAATACTGCTCAAACATTTTAAAAGTATCCTGATAACCTTTAATAGTAGCTGGGGAAAGTCCTCTGTAATTTCTTTCCTCAATAAATTCCTTTGTAAACCTATTAAATTGCATAAAAAAAACCACCTTCCTAAACTTTTAGGGTTGTGGTGTACTGATGTTTATAAGTGCTCAACTGCCATAAAAAGCAGGTAAAAGTTCACTGTCTGAAAAATCACTTGTGTCAACTGATGTCTAGCTTTTGCTCAACTTTTAAACAGGTTTTTGATACCTGTCAAGGTAGTGCTCTCCCAGCTGAGCTATGGAATCGTAATATATGTGAGAGATCATTCTCTCTAATTAAGTCTATTATACTGTTTTGTCTAAAACTCTTCAACCAATATTTAACAAAAAATTTCGAATATAAGTCCACTAGTTTGTAGTTTTAATTTTGAAAAATACTCATTTATTCGACCTTGCTTCGATTTCACCAATTGTATGCATTAAATCTTTCCATCTCAAATCTTTGTCTTTCGGTATATTGCTTAATAGAATACTACCAATCACAATTGTTAAGAACAATAGCAAAACACCCACACCAAATACAAATGTCTGAACTTTATAGTTTTTAACGATTTTTATCATTCTACTTTTCATAGGCGATCTCTCCAATAGTTAAAAATTAATATTCCCATATTCCTTAACTAAACATGGTGAAGGTATACCCTCTTTACTATTAATATTTTCCTGTTTGCCTATTATGTAATCAAAAATTTTTAAAATCGTTTACTATTGAGTATTTTACTAAATTTGTAAGAGTGCAAGTACTGTACTGCTGACATATATCTTCTATTTAATAATATACTCTACAAGATTCTTTTAAGCTCCTTTAAGAAACAGCTTTATATGAGGAACTCTTTTTAATCTTTAATCTATGTATCTAGAACTAACATCCACACTATTGCTTATTTTTGTTAGCTCTTTTTCTTTATCTCTGTATATTCTGAGGACATGCTTTTCTTTTGATTTTGTTCTATATTATTCTCCGCTGATTTTTTCTGTTTATTTTTTCTTTTAGAATTGTTCTTCTTTTCGAATGTCTTCTCCTCTTTGTCATCTTGATCATCTTGTTCATCTTGTTCATCTTGTTCAGAATTCCTTTTAAATAACTCTTTTTGTTCAGCGTATACGGATATGATTGAACCACCAGCTTGAATCCAACTTCCACTATATTTTAATAGTAATGCTAGTTCTTCGTATTCCTTCACTAATGGGTTTGTTTCAGTTTCTGAATCATATTGTTGAAGCACATCAAAAATGACTCCATCTGCCAGATCACTAGGCTCGCTTTGTTGGCTAAAAATTGATTCATCCTGTTGAGTTGGAATCGTTTCATATTGTTCATCAATTGGTTCATAATCTGGTAATCTACCAAAAAGATATTCAATTTCATTCAATTTTTCATCATTAGAAGATTCACTTACTAGTTCTGATATTTTTCCATTATGATCTTCAGTTTCATTTGAAAGTTCAACGGTATCATCTTCAGGTAATCTTCCAGTATATTCCTGTACTTCATCAAATATAATTCCATCCGATAGTTCACTAGCCTCAGATACTGGCGCACTGCCATGATATTCTTGCAGTACGTCAAATATGACTCCATCTGATAAATCGCTAGGTTGTTCTACTTGCCCGGTTTCTTCTAAATAGTCTTTTAAATCCTCTATTTCTAGCTCTACGAAACCAGCTAATGATTGTAATGTGTTTCCAATCGCTTGTAAAAAATTTCCCATAAAACCAGATACATCAAAATCTTCTGAACTTACTTCGTCTAAAGCTGCGATTAATCCACCGAAAGCTTGTTGAGCATTCCCTGTTATATTTAATTTTATCGCTCGATCTGGGTTTTTTTCTTCTTCTTCTTTTTCTTCCTCTGCTTCTGCAGCTAATAAACTAAATAATACAGTGACATTACCTGAAGCTTGGATAATTTCACCTGCATCTTCTAATACACTAGGTTCTCCTAAATAAGCTTCTATTATATTTCCGATTGCTTGAAAGGCATTACCGCCAAAATCTAGATGAAAACTTAGTTCCTCCCACCCTTTTCGGTCTTCTCCTTTTAACCCTCTCATAGGTGTACTACTAATTGCTGAACTGACCGTTCCTAACGCATTTATCCAGGATCCAATAACTTCCATAACTTGGCTCATACAAGAACACCAATCCTTGATTAGTCATTTAGGATTAGTATATTCAACCATGACGTTTAAACGTTCCAAATAGGTAAATATAATTAAGCCCTAATTGATTTACCCAACTTTTTTCTTAAACAATTCAATTTTTGATTTTTCTCCTACAATAAAAATTAAATCACCACTTTGAAAAACTACGTCTCCAATTTGTGATACCATTGGCTCACTGTCACGGATGATTAGGACAACCGTAATGCCAAATTTCACTGAAAAATTCATTTCTCTCAATGTTTTACCAACTAATTTTTCAGGGATGACCGTTTCAACTCCTGCAACGTTCTTTGTAATTTCTATGTATTCAATTATCCCACTCATCGCTTCCATACGTGCTGCTTTATGTCCAGCTTCCTCTTCTGGATAGATTACTAAATCCGCTCCAATGCTTTCTAAAATCCCACCAACTTCACGATTATTTGCTTTACAAATTATTCTTTTTACTTTTCTCTCTTTCAATCTTCTCGTTATTAAGATAGAGGCTAAAGAATCCGTTCCAATCGCTACAAATACTGCATCAAATTGACTTACATTTAAATCCTCTAGAATAGACTCTTCACGCAAATCGCCAATTACTGCATACTCTGTGTACTCTTCTAATTGGTCTAATGTCTTTTTATCTTTATCACAAACAACAACTTCATGACCTAACCGATCAAATTCTTTTACAATTCCTCTCCCAAAACGTCCAGCACCTATTACCAAATATTGTTTTGGCATATATAATTTCCTCCTTACCCAACTGCTAAGTCTTTTTCAACATATTTTAATTTTTGATTATCTACTCGAAGTACGAAATAAATTAACGTGAAAATCCCAATTCTTCCAATAAACATTAATAAAATTAAGACTATTTTTGACACGCTATGAATATTTGTTGTAATCCCTAATGATAATCCAGTATTTGTGATGGCCGAAATGACTTCTAGTAATATTAAATCTAACTGAAATGGTTCAAAAATCGAAATAAAAATTGTTGCAGATGTGATTAAAATGATAAAGCTCATCGCAATAACAAATGCACGGTCAACTACTTCTTTCTTTACGCTTGTTCTAAAAATAATTGTATCTTCCTGTGACTTAATAACGGAAAACATCTTTGCAGCTAATACCGAAACGGTTGTTAAACGAATCCCACCTGCTGCACTCGACGAAGCTCCACCGATATACATCAGCACTAAAAGTATTAAGATTGCGGGCAATGTTAGTTCTGCAATATCAAGCGGTGCATACCCACCATTTCGACTCGTAACTGATAAAAAAAATGAATTTGTTAGTTGATTAAAAAAATTTAAATGTTTAAACGCATGTCGTCTTTCTAAAAGCCAAAAAACAATTGTCCCAATAATCATAAACGAAAAATGCAGGCGCATATTAATTCTTGTAAATAAGGATTTTTTCTTATTGTATTTATAGATATATTCCATAATAGTCGGATAGCCTAATCCACCTATAAAAATTAGCGCTGCTGTTACAATTAAAACTACATTATTTTTTTGAAATGAAATTAAACTATTTCCAAATAAATCAAAACCGGTATTTGTAAAGCTTGCAACGGAATGAAAAGCAGTAACTAATAAAGTTTCTAATGCAGTATCATACTTCCCTCTAAATTGACTATAAAAAAAGAGTCCACCTATAAATTGAAAAAATAATGATGTATATAAAACTGATAAACTTAATCTTTTAATTGTCTTAAAGCTACTTTGATTTTGATCCTTCGATATGACTAGTAAATTTGAAATTGTCATCCGAATACCGAGTAGCATAAAACCATAACTAATAAATACAACAATTCCGATTGCACCAATTTCCATTTGGATCATTAATAGTATTTTCCCCCATACATTAAATGTCTCAACTAAGTTTACTGTTGTTAGTCCAGTCACACTAATCGCACTCGTTGAAACAAATAAACTGTCTATATAACTTATATTCGAAATTCGCGTAAATGGGAGATAGTATAAGAATGAAAATAAAAATGTAATGATTATATAAGAAATAAAGATGTAATGGAGAGGATTCTTGGCCTTTTTCTTCCTTTTCTTCATAAGTAGCTCTTTTCTCCTTTTATTTGCTAGATAAAAGTTTATGGAATATTTTTCTAATCGCTATTATCTATTCTACCTATTTTTAGTTAAAAAACAAAAAAACTTTCAATCTAAAGATAGATTTGAAAGTTTTTTGAAGTAATTTTTAAATTTAATTTAATAACTTTTCGTGATTCTCTAAGCTGATGAAGAATTATCTGTTTTGACTTGTATTGATGAAATTTCTTTTTGCTGTTGATATAGGTACAAGAATACACTCACAATTACGATTGTGCCTCCAATTAGCTGAAATGATGATAACATTTCGTGAAGAAGGAAAACTGCTAAAATCGATGCACCAACTGGTTCCCCAAGGATACTCATTGATATTGTCGTAGCATTTACGTAATTTAATAAATAGTTATTTATAATATGTGCTAATGAAGGAATAATGGCAGATGCAATAAATATGATCCAATCTTTTGATTGGTAATCAAAGAAATTATCCATCGTTACGATATTATAGATTGTTAAAAATGCAGCTGAAAATGCGAATACCCAAAAACTATACACCCAATGAGATGTATTTTTTACGGTTGTTTGTCCAACCATTAAATAGAGCACTGCAGCAATTACACTTAAAAATGAAAGAATATCACCTTTAAACGCTGACATACTTAAGCCGATATCACCGAATCCTATTAGACATACGCCAATAATAGCGATAATCATACATATTTTAGATTGCATAGACGTTCGCTCTTTAAATACAAAGTATCCAAGAATCATTGCCACTAATGGCTGAAGAGCTAATATGATCGTTGAGCTTGCCACTGAAGTGAAAACTAATGAACCATACCATAATATAAAATGGATAGCTAACATTAACCCACCTAAAGCGAATGATTTATAATGTGATTTTTTTAAAGCTTTTAATTCATTTTTTCGTTTCAATACAAATGGTAGCATCCATATACATGTAAACCAGAGGCGATACATGCTTAAAACAGATGGAGAAGCATTCGTCCATTTAGCTAATATAGCTGAAGTTGAAATCGCAACAATGGACAAAATTAATAAAGACATCATTGCATTAGGTTGTTTTTTACTCATGTTTCACCTCTTTTCAGACTTATTTTGTAAGCGTTTAATACATTTTGCTTTTCTAAATTTTTTGTATGAAGTAACATCTAATTATATCATCCTAGGGAAAAGAAGAGGAGACATTTTATGATTCAAACAAATGGTACTAGAGAAGAACATACATTATATAGTGAGCACATTAAAAAAGAAATAACATTTACAATATACTATTCAAGCATGCACACTCCGTTAATAAAACATCACTTATTAATTGCCCAAGATGGACAAGATTATTTTAATTTAGGAAAAGTTCATCGAGTAATTGAAAAATTAACAAAAGAAGGTTCAATTCAGCCTACAATTATAGTGGGTATACCATATTCTTCACCAGATGAGCGCTTTAAACTATACCACCCTTCTCAACCTGGTCAAAAAAACTATATTCGTTTTTTAGCTGAAGAATTACTTCCATATTTAGATGATCATTTACCTTTACTTGGATTAGCCCATAGCAGAACATTAATCGGCGATTCATTAGGTGGTACTGTTTCATTACAAGCTGCATTTACATATCCTAATACATTTGGACAAGTCATTATGCAATCACCATTTGTGAACGATGATGTAATAGAATTTTTAAAGAATACAAAATTAAATTCGATTCTTTCTATTGTTCAAACTGTTGGAAAACAAGAAGATAATGTTTTCACACCAAGTAAGCAATGGGTTAATTTTGTCAAAGGTGGTTTACAGTTAAAGGAATATTTAGCAAATTTCCCTGTAGAATTACATTACTCAGAATATGAAGGGGACCATACTTGGACAAACTGGGAAAAGCAACTTGAAGATGTATTAAAAATTAGTTTAGCAAAATAATTCGTGAAACTTAGCGATTTTCAAAAAATTTGGTATAATTAAAATTAGTTATTTTTATTTTGTTAATTTTTTCAAATTAAAATATAAAGTATTGCAAACAGGAGGTAATTTTTATGAAATGTGGCGTTGTTATTTTCCCATCTAATTTCGTTCAAGAAAAGGCTAATGAGTATAGAAAACGTTTTGATCCAGCTTATACGTTAATCTCTCCTCATGTAACATTAAGAAGTGGATTCGAATTAAACGAAGAGCAACTTCCAAATATTATTTCACAATTAAATGAAATTGCGAGTCAAATTGAACCATTTGAATTGGAAATTAATAAAGTAAGTTCTTTTGCACCAGTTAATAATGTCATCTATTTAAAAGTTACACCTGTTGAAGCATTAAAAGAGCTTCATGAAAAAATGCACACTGGCGCTTTCCCAGAAATAAAAGATTATGCTTTCATACCGCATATTACAATCGGTCAGCAATTACAAGATGCTGAATTTGCTGATATTCTAGGCCAGTTACGTATGATTCAATTTAGTTACAATGAAGTAGTAGATAACTTTAAATTAGTTTACCAATTAGAAAACGGTGCTTGGGAAGTGTATGAAACATTTAAATTAGGAGCAAAAAAATGAGCATTCGCACAATCGTCGCAGCAACAGACTCAAGTATACAAGACGCTCTTAAAGTACGAGTAGAAGTTTTTGTAGAGGAACAACAAATTTCAAGAGAATTAGAGTTTGATGGCCTTGACGAAGAATGTATACATTTTGTTTCATACGATGGAGAACAGCCGATTGCTGCAGGTCGACTTAGATTAATCGAATCGACTGGAAAAGTTCAGCGAATTTGCGTTTTAAGTAACTATCGAGGAAAAAAAATTGGGAATGAAATTATGTACTTAATTCATAAAACTGCAAAGGAAAAAGGCTTAAATCAATTAGTCCTACACGCACAAGAATCTGCCATTCCTTTTTATGAAAAATTAGGTTATGCAATCTCTTCCGAAATATTTTTTGAAGCTGGTATTCCTCATGCCGAAATGAAACTAAAATTAAATTAAACACACTTAAAACTATGATTCAATTGAATCATAGTTTTTTCATGGGAAAATAAAAAACTATACTCGAGGCTATGTGACAAATAACGATCATACTAATGTATTTAGTTCTATCCAGATGAAAAGATACTTTTTTCCCATTAAAATTCACTTTTCGTACACAAATCTTTTTGGTAACATAGATGAGTCTGCTTTAATTTTAAGGGGGAAAATAATGAAAATTGCAAACTATCAAAATCAATCAATCTATTTACCAGAATTCCCTCGATCAAGATATGAGGAAATATATCAAGCCAGTATTCGCGGGGAAGTTAAATGTGTTAATTGCCATCAAAAATTAAGCTTCACATTAACTATTTATGATATTCCTCATTTTTATCATATAAACAAAGAGCAAAATCTAGCATGTATAAATCATACCGTAGAGTTGGAGCAAGAAATTGTTGCTAGATTTGAACATAATAATTCTACTACCGAAAATACTAACGATCGTATTATTAAACTACCTACTAAGCGTTCGATTTCAAATACAGCTACAATCGAAAAAATAGATGAAAATCAATTTATTAACAGACTACCTTTTTACAATATTCCACCATATAAAAAAAATGAACAAAAAACGGATGAATTTGTAATCAATCAAATTTCATTAGATTCACAACAATGGAATGCTGTTACACATATCGGTTCGCCATTACTTGTACTTGCTGGAGCCGGAAGTGGTAAAACACGAGTCATTACAACACGAGCAATGCACTTAATGAATAGCGGTATACTCCCGCATGAAATGATGCTCGTAACATTCACGTCAAAAGCATCTGCAGAAATGAAAGAACGAATGAAAGGTCTAGGTTACCCTATTCAACAAATGGAAATCGGTACCTTTCATAGTATTTTCTATAAAATGCTTTTACGGTTTGATCGAGCAAAATGGGATTCAAGTCGATTAATTAAATCGGATTTTCAAAAGGAGATCATGTTAAAGCAAATTGGTCGACGACTTGAAATTGATGAAAAATCATTTGCATACGACCAAGCTATTCAACAAATCGGCTTATGGAAGAACTCTTGTGTTTATCCACATGAGATTAGATCAAAAGATGCTTGGGAAGAACAAGTTACTTCTCTTTATGAAGGCTATGAATCATTAAAAAAGCAAAACGGTCAATTTGATTTTGACGATATGTTACTCGGTTGCTTTGAAATGTTAAATGAAAATAATGAATTACTTTTACATTATCAAAATCGATTTAAATGTTTATTAGTGGATGAGTTTCAAGATATTAATAAAATCCAATTCAATATTCTAAAAATCCTATTTCAACATACAGAAAACATTACAGCTGTTGGTGATGATGATCAGTCAATATATGCGTTTAGAGGAAGTGACCCTAGGTTTATCTTAGACTTTAAAGAGCATTTCCAAGGATCTAAAATTTATCATTTAAGTGAAAATTATCGTTCCACCCACGGGATTGTATCATTAGCAAACGAAGTTATTAAGCCTAATAAAAACCGCTTTGTCAAATCAATGCATGCTCAATATGACTACGATCAAGTACCTTCTTTCTTCTTTCCTTACGATGAAGAAGAAGAAGCAACGATGATTATTAATGATATGAAAGAAAAAATTAATAACGGTGCAAATCCAGGACAATTTGCAATTTTGTATCGCACTAATACTGCATCAAGGGCTGTTTTTGAACGATTAATTGGAACAAGCTTACCGTTTACAATCGATCAAGATGGTGACTCATTTTATGATCGACCGATTATTCGAAAAATGATCTCTTTCCTACTATTAATAGGAGATGAGGATCACCAAGCAGCATTGAAGGAAATATTACCTGTCTTTTTTCTAAAACAACAAGCATTTCAAGATGCGAAAATGAATAGTGTTATGCAAAATCTATCTTTCTTAGAGGCATTCACTACTATTAAAAGTGCAGCACCATTTCAAATTAAAAAAATTGAAAACCTGATAAAGATTTTACGTTATTTAAAACATGCATCTCCTTTAGATGCAATTGAGCGAATTGAAGAAAGTCCAGCATTTATGGACTATATTAAAAAACGTGGAAATGAGTCTAATAAAATCGAACGACCTTCTGATGATTTAAGAGATTTAAAAGTCGTAAGCAAAAATTTCAAATCAATTAGAGAGTTTGTTGATCACGCATTTCATATCTCTGCTAAATTTAAAGAATATAAGCAGAAAAAAAATCAGTCATCACAAGGTAATATTTCGCTTTTAACAGCTCACCGTTCAAAGGGATTAGAGTATGATTATGTTTATATTCTAGGTGTTGTAGACGGCGGATTCCCTCATGATTATGCTTTAGAATCTTTAAAAAATGGCAACTCAGATCAACTAGAAGAAGAACGTCGCCTTCTTTATGTGGCATGTACAAGAGCTAGAAAGCTATTATACTTATCGATTCTTCAAAAAAGAAGAGGGAAAAAAGCTAATTCATCAAGATTAATTCGACGTTTTATTAATAAAAAATAATATTGCCAACTATCATAAATAAGTACAAAAAATTAAGGTGAGCAAAATATGCTCACCTATTTTTATGGATTATCGTCTAGTTGTTCTACTGCCACAGCCACAACCTGATTTTTTCACATAGCCGGCCGGAGCGCCTTGGTAATATGGGTTATAGTTCGCTTGATTCATTTGTTGTTGCATTTGTTGTTGTTGCATTATTTGTTGTTGCATTTGGTACTGTTGTTGTTGTTGTTGCCATTGATAAGGAGTCATTTGACCTTGACCTTGATTATACATATCTTCCCTCCTATATAAGTCTATTCATAATAGTATATGAAAGGAATTTTCAATCGTTCTACCTAAAATTACGAATTCAGTCTATTAACAATCGTTTCTATTACGCCTGCTGCCCCTGCAATAGCTAATAAAATGATGATGAACTCTCCCACATGTGGGAAGAACACATATATTAATAGTAAAAACGCTGTACACCAAATTCCACTACACCAAGTACAACTTAATAACTCACCAAAAAAGTATTGAATTCCACTTCCTTTAATCTTTGTATAAGTAACTGGCATCCCATTTTCTTCAAGAGTTATTTCATCAATAAAAGGTCTTCTTAGAAAAGCTGTTATTTTATCGTGAACAACTAAACGAGTCAATCGAAAGCTTGCCAAAATTAAGATGAATAGCAACAACCAACTTATATCCATGTTAAGTACGAAGGACATGGGATATGGATGCAAGGGGTAAATAATCTCACTTCCTTACCCTACGTTTATGCTCCTCTAATCCCTTCCAACCCTTCTCCTCCCCTTCTCTTTTTTACTCTCCCTATTCCCCTTTTACAGATCTAATCTCTTCTTTGTCCTTCTAGCTTTAACTGTACTACTCTGCTCCTAAGCCCATTTATCTAAAAAAGCAATAATCTTCAGTAACCGTTTTTCGCCTGCTTAATATCATAGTTAATGTAATATCCATCTAAAAGTGATAAGGAGTGAAAAAGATGAGTTGCAAAGACAACCACGACAAAAAAAGAAACCACTGTGTATGTGACGTTGTAAAATTCATAAACGATCTACAAGATTGCGCAACACACACTTGCCCAACAGGTTGTGACGTTCCATTCTTAGGTGCTAACCCTAATGTCCCTCTTGCAAATACTCGCCCTTTCCTATTGTATTTAGCAAACGGTGAATTATTTAGAGTACCAGCATTTAATAATAATATGATGGCAGTTATGGCTCAACAAGCTAATAATCAAAATCAAGACGGCAATCAAAACCAAAACAAAAACGCTCAAGTCAACAATTGCCAAGATACAGTTGTTTTCCGTGTTGAAAGTGTAGATGAAGATTGCTGTGCAGTATTAAGAGCACTAGTTCCAGTTAAACAAAACCAAGGCGGCGGAAACAAAAATCAAAATCAAAATACTTTCTGCGAATTAGTAGAATCTGACATGTTTGTTGCTTCAAACACTTGTGTAACTGTTGACTTAGATTGCTTCTGTGCAATCCAATGCTTACGTGACGTACACGTTTCAAATCTGTAAGTTTAATGTAAACTAAAAAACTATGGGTGGTAGATCATGTATCTACCACCTTTTTAACGCCTTAAATACCTACCATTTGAATACTTACAATACTTTGAATATCCAATTCGATATCATTTATTTTTGAAGAAACCTTAATTGAAACCTTTCCTTCGTTGTAACCCATAATATAGCCAATAAATAAATCTTTTTCTGTTCGAATTCGGCACTCAACCTTTGGAATATAATGAGGCTTATTAATCATAAATAAAACTTTTTCTTCATTCGTCATAGCTTTAAATGGTTTTTTCATCCAAGCATTGTCTGCTTCGACTTGTTCTTCTTGCTGTTCTTCTTGCTGCTCTTCTTGTTCATCTAAATTCACAACAACTTCTAATTCCTCTACTTCTTCTAGTTCTTCAACTTCTTCGTATTTAGGAGCTACATATTTTTTATCCTTTTGTTTTTGATCCTGATTATTTACTTTGACCACATAAGAGTGTTGTACGTTCAACTTGGCTTCTTGAAAATCCGGCTGCGCAATATATAATAATGGCTTTACACCTTCTTTAGACTCTTTTCTTGCCATTGTTGTTCCTCCCTCGTAAGTGTGCTCTCATAAATTATATGAACAGACAATATTTATCATGTTACTTTTTTCTCAAACAAGTAACCTACAAATTTGATAGAAATACGAAATATTTGCCTATCAACACTTGACTAATTTTATACATATTCATATAAATTGGACAAATATCCTAGTACAAACAATTGACAGGGCACATATAAATACATTGTAACCGCACAGAAAAAACAAGGAGCGATGAAAAAGTGAATAAAGAGTTATTCTCAGTATTCGTAGGTAAAGGAGTTAGAATTGGTCGAGGAGGTCATGAATCTAAAGAAGGTTTATTAATTGGTGCATTTGGAACACATATTGCTCTTTTTACAGAGGCTGAAGGTGTAATCTACTTCCCTTATACTCATATTAAAAGCGTAACTTCATTTGCTAAAGGTAAATTATCTTTTGATGAAATGTACAATACGATTGAATTATTACCAAACGAGAGTTTTGTAGACTTATTAAATTCTCAAGTTAGACAATGGGTAAAAATTAATCGCGGTGGCCACGACAAAGTTGAAGGCATTCTTCTTGATGCAAACCATGATTATGTAGAAATTTCTTTTAACGATGAACTAGTGTATATTGCTACTTATCATGTAAAAAGTGTAAGTTTCGGAGAAAAATTTGAAGTTTACGAAAGAAGTAATACGACAAGCCAAACATTAAGAAGAAGAAAATAATGTTTAGAAAGGTCGTTTTATGAAATAAAACGACCCTTTTTTATAAAACTTTGACCCTCGATGCCATTCTAATTATGTAAAACCATTATAAAGTAATTTGAAACTATACTTAATTTTGAGTGGTAATCAATAGATCATTGGAAGTATGCTGTTATGAAATAACTGATCCATCTATAAAATTTTCAAACTTAATAATCTTTTTTCATTCATATAAGACAGGCACTATCTACCTTGCCAACCTTTAGATGAAATGATTGATTTTATTTAGACAAACTATCATCCTAATTGATATGTCCATATTAATAAAATTGAAAATCCTTTTTCAGAAATGAACATGTCTGAATAATAATGATTTATCTTTTTAAGAAAGGAGAAAATCATGGCAAGTTTCAAAAATTTTCTCAACAAACAAGTTACAATTGAAATATCTGGTAACAGTAATGTTGATGGAATCTTAATTGAAGTTGGAAATGATTTATTAGTTGTTTTCAATGGTGAAAATTTCCTTTATATTCCACTACTTCATATTCATAATCTTAGTGAAAGTACACTCGAAGAATCCTTTGGTGTTGTCCCTTCCCTACAAGAATTAGAACACGAAAAAGATGAGTTATCTTTACGTAAAGTATTAACTGCTGCCAAAGGGATTTTTGTAGAAATTAATCTCTCAAATAATCGTTCTTTTCATGGCTTTATTACAACCATCATGAATAATTACTTCGTATTCTATTCACCGATTTATAAAATCATGTATATATCCCTACAGCATTTAAAGTGGTTAACCCCGTATCTCACTGAAAAAACCCCTTATATGTTAAGTCATAATTTATTACCTGTTAATCCTTCTAATATCCCTTTAGCACGCACGTTAGACGTTCAATTAAATAAGTTGATTGGTGAATTAGTCGTAATGAACAGTGGAGAAAATTACGAATATATAGGTAAGTTGAGTTCCATTGACTCAAATTTCATAGAGTTGACTACATCTAGAGGAGAAAGCAAATTAGTAGGTCTTCGTCACTTAAAATCAATTTTTATTCCGTAAGAATTAATTAAAATTAAAATGCCACATTTAAAATAGATAAGTGCCTATTTATGACCATCATAAGAAGGCACTTTTTTTATTTGACTAATATGTCAGGTTAATTTCCCTAACCGAATGTTTACCTATATAAGGAAAAGGAAGGACGCTTTTTTCCACTCCAGGATGTACGCTTTAAATAGGAGCATGAGCTGAGCTATTTCGTTCCAAAGGGATCTTTAGCCTTCCCTCATCTCCAATTTGAGATGAGCAACATCCGTTCTAATCTGATGAGTTAGTTACTTTCTGCTTCTCGCTGTTGTACTTACTCATGAACACCTTATGAGTATGTTATTTTCGTCTTCTCGCTCTCTTACTTACTCATGAACACCTTATGAGTATGTTATTTTCGTCTTCTCGCTCTCTTACTTACTCATGAACACTTATGAGTATGTTATTTTCGTCTTCTCGCTCTCTTACTTACTCATGAACACCTTATGAGTATGTTATTTTCGTCTTCTCGCTCTCTTACTTACTCAAGAACCTTAGTTAAAGTATGTTCATTAAAAACACGAAAAAAAATAGAAGCCATTAAAGACTTCTATTTTTCTTGCTCTTCTTATCCCATTATATGGTATCCAGAATCAACATGAATGTTTTCTCCAGTAATACCTCTTGCTAAGTCACTAAATAAGAATAAGGCAGAATCTCCTACTTCTTCTTGTGTTACGTTTCTACGTAATGGAGCTTTTTCTTCGATCTCTTTTAAGATTGTATTAAAGTCGCCAACACCTTTTGCAGAAAGCGTACGGATTGGCCCTGCAGAGATTGAGTTTACGCGAATATTGTCTTTCCCTAAATCGTTTGCTAAATAGCGTACAGAAGCTTCTAGAGCTGCTTTAGATACACCCATTAGGTTATAGTTTTGCATTACACGCTCTCCACCTAAGTATGTTAGCGTAACAATGCTTCCACCTTCAACCATTAATGGTTTTGCTTCACGAGCTACTCCTACTAAAGAGTAAGCACTAATGTTTTGTGATAGTAAGTACCCATCACGGCTTGTGTCTACAAAATCACCTTTTAAATCTTCTTTATTAGCAAAAGCGATACAGTGTGCTACACCATGAATTTTGCCTACTTGCTCTTTAATTGATGCAAAACATTTTGCTAAATCCTCATCACTAGTTACATCACATTGAACTAAAAGATTGTTTGGATTTTCTAATGAGTCAGATAATTCACGAACACCTTTTTCTAATCTTTCAGTTGCGTATGTAAAAATTAAATTTGCTCCCGCGCTATGTAATGATTGTGCAATACCCCAAGCGATACTACGGAAGTTTGCAACACCCATAACAACAAAAGTTTTGCCTTGCAATGAAATCATATTATTCATCTCCTTTATTATTAGTTATTAGTACTAGATACTAAAATAGTAGCACAAATACGATGAATTGAAAATAGTAAAGTTATATCTAGCTTTATCCACATAAAGAAAACTCGTCGACTGACGAGCCTTTTAGGCGAAGTCAGAGGCATAGTTGCACTTATACTTTGTTCCTAGAATTGGCTACCACGTCGAGTACTATTCCTAGCTGCCGATTTATATTTTAAAGTGAAAAATATAAATATAATAGTTTATTTAAAAAGAGTTTATAGTTTTGAATTCCTTTAAGGGCGAAAATAAATTATAATGATGATTGTCGTACATTAAATGTGCCTATTTAAAAGCATACTAATAATACTTATTATAGAGAGGTGAGGACATGAAGGAAGACCGTACATCTCCCTTTCAAATTGATTTCAAATTACTTTTTATCCTTTTTTGTATTGCCGCTGTAAGTTACCTTGCAATTACTAGTGCAATGCCAAGCCTTCCTGCAAATCTAAGAAACATCAATTTCGCTGGACAACAAATTAAATGGTATATCATTGGACTTGTTGGTATTGCTTTAATTATGATTATTGATTTTGATCGATATAAAAATGTTATTTGGTATATGTATGGAATTGGACTACTCCTGCTACTTGGATTAGAACTGCATATCCCAGGTGCTAAAACTATCAAAGGTGCAACGGCGTGGTACACATTACCTGGTATCGGTAACTTCCAACCATCTGAATTAATGAAAATTTTTATGATCATTATTTTAGGAACGATTATTTCAAGACATAATGAAACGTACGCTGTTCGTGGAAAAAGAGAAGATATTTTACTATTAGGTAAAATATTCGGTATTTCATTACCTCCTTTACTACTAATTGCGAAAGAGCCTGACTTAGGAAATACAATGGTTATGTGCGCAATTATCGCAACAATGATTTTAGTTTCTGGAATTCGTTGGCGCTATATTCTTGGACTAGTTGTATTAACGATTTGTCTTGGTGCTTTCATGGTTTATCTATACTTTTATCATTTTGAATTTTTCACTTCGCATATACTTGAGGAATACCAGTTAAATCGTTTTTACGGTTGGTTAGCACCGTATGAATATCCTTCTCAAGGATATCAGCTTACTCAAGCATTAATGGCAGCTGGTTCTGGTTTACTTACTGGTAAAGGGTTCCATCACGGTGAAGCATACTTCCCTGAACCACATACAGATTTTATTTTCACAGTAATCTGTGAACAATACGGGTTCATAGGAGCAAGTATAGTAATTTCATTATTCTTCTTATTAATTTATCGCATGATTCATATTGCTTTAGAAAGTAACGACAAATTTGGTAGTTATCTTTGTGCTGGTGTAGTCGGAATGTTTACTTTCCAGATTTTCCAAAATATTGGTATGACGATTGGTCTACTACCGATTACAGGGATTACTCTACCATTCGTAAGTTACGGAGGAAGTTCTCTAGCAACTAACCTACTTGCAATTGGATTCATCCTTAATGTAAGATCTAGAACAAATAAATATATGTTCTGATAGAGTAGAGAAACAAAAAAGACAGGGGTAAAGATCTAATGAAGATCTTTACCCCTTCTTTTTTTATTTAGCAATATCGCTACTTGGAAAGTTCTTTGACGCTGCTTTTTTTGGGGCATACTACGAATATTACTTGTTGAAATAACAGACTAAAAGGATTGATAGAATGAAATACGATATTATAGGTGATATTCATGGTTGTTATAATGAATTTGTTGAATTAACTAAAAAACTTGGTTATTCGTGGGAGAATAATATTCCTGTTCACCCTGAAAATCGAAAGTTAGTTTTTGTTGGTGATTTAACGGATCGAGGACCTAATTCGCTTGCAGTAATAAAAGTAGTATATGAACTTGTGATGAAGCATAAGAAAGCACATTATTCACCAGGGAATCATTGTAATAAACTTTATCGTTATTTTCTTGGTCGCAACGTAAAAATTCAACATGGACTTGAAACAACAGTTGCTGAATTAGAGTCAGTTAGTGATAAGGAGAGGAGCCATTATCAAACATCGTTTATAAAACTTTATGAAGGTTCTCCACTTTATAATGTTTTATACAATGGAAAATTAGTTGTTAGTCATGCTGGTATACGTGAGGACATGATTGGTAAGCATTCAAATAATGTTAAAACATTCGTTTTATATGGAGATATTAACGGTGAAGTGCTTCCAAATGGAATGCCCGTAAGAAAAGATTGGGCTAAAGAGTATAAAGGTAAAGCATTAATTGTATATGGTCATACTCCTATTAAGGAACCAAGAGAATTAAATAATACAATTAATATTGATACTGGCGCTGTCTTTGGTGGTAAACTAACAGCATTTTCGTATCCAGAACGTACATATACTCAAGTACAATCTTCAATGCCATACATTGAAGAAAAATTTAGTTTTTACGAAGAAAAAGAAAGCAGAGTTTAGGAAAGTCATGATGACCCTTTAATAGAATATTTTAGCTTAAATAGATACAAAAAAAGTAGGTTTCTAATCGGAACCTACTTTTTTGCTGATAATGTAAGCGCTCACTTATCAGCTTAATATATTAGTCTCTTCCATCCCCATGGAGAAACACTACATACTAAAAATAATCTATATTTCATAAATTGTCAATAATTTATACAAAATTTAGACAAATTTATTACTTGACATTCACGATTCCAATAAGCTCTTTAAATCAACAGGTAAAGCGATTTCAAAGTTTTTTTCCGTATGATCAATCGGATGAATAAATGACAATTGATAACTATGTAACGCCTGTCTTTTTAATAGATCAGTATTACCTCCATATAAGTCATCCCCGACTAATGGATGTCCAATCGAAGCCATATGTACGCGGATTTGATGTGTTCGACCTGTTTCCAATTCTAATTCAACAACCGAGCTGTCTCTATTTACGACAAGGACATTAAAATGTGTGATTGCTTCTTGCCCCTCTTCAGAAACAATTCTCTCGATAATACTATCACTTTTCCTAGCAATCTTTGCTCGTATTACCCCTTCTGTATCATTCATTTGTCCATGAACAATTGCTAAATATTTTCTTTGTACATTTTTTAATTCATTTTTCGAAAACAAATAATGAATATAACGATTTTTAGCAATTAACATTAATCCCGAAGTATCTTTATCTAATCGAGTTACAATATGAATGGTCGATTGGAGCCCAATTGTTTGATAATAAAATAATAATCCATTTGCAAGGGTTCCACTAGGATGCTCTCTAGAAGGTATACTTGGTATTCCAAAAGGTTTATTTATGACTAATACAGCATCATCTTCATAAACAATTTCAAAAGGAATATCTTCAGCTATAAGTTCCTCACTTGGTTTCTCGATTGGAAAATAGATCTTTACAAGATCTAATTCTTTTAAAATTGTACGGACAGTTTTTTCCTCACCGTTTACGGTAATTTCTCCACCTTGAAATTTTATATCTGTGAGAGCACGTTTAGAGAGCTCCTTTAATTTAAGAAACTCTCTAAGTAAAATTCCATTATGCTCTTTTTTTACTTCCCATGATAAATTAAATCGCTTCATATTCTTCACCATTTTTATTTAACAAAAGAATCAACGACACGCTTCCAAAATGGAAAAGGTCTAAAACGTGCAAAACGGACTTTTTCATGAGCTACTCGACATTGAATCGATTTAACATCTTGATGCACTATTGTTTTATGATCTAATGTAATTTGAAAATTTGCGTTTCTTACAGGCTTCAGTAAGCATGTATGATGTTTCGGTAAAACAAGAGGTGAACCAATTGTACGAAAAACTCGATTATTAATTGATGCCATCTCAGCAATTTGAATCGCTTCAATTGATGGATGAATAATTGCTCCACCAAGTGCTTTATTGTACGCTGTACTACCTGAAGGTGTAGAAATACAAAGACCGTCACCTCTAAATGTCTCAAAATGCTGACCTTTTATTTCAACATCAATCACTAATGTACCTTCAAGACCTTTTATCGTACATTCATTTAAAGCTAATGTTTGCATTTCTTTTCTTCCATCCTTATAACGGATGATCACTTCCAATAAAGGATATTCAACTACTTGAAATGGAGTCTTCGCAATTGCAATAACAAGCTTTTCTACCTCACTTGGTACCCAATCTGCGTAAAACCCTAAATGCCCAGTATGAACCCCTACGAAAGAAACTTTATCGAGAAGATGAGTGTAATGATGAAAAGCATGAAGTAAAGTCCCATCGCCACCTACAGATATGACGATTTCAGGCTCTTCTTCATCAAATTTAAAATTAAAACTCTCTAAATAATCTCTCATTCGTTTCATCAGTTCATTGGACTCTTGATCGCCCTTAGACATAATTACGAATTTCATTTTCTCGTCCTTTCCTTACTGGTCGTTTTTTTTCGAAAACTCTGCTTGCGCCTCTTGAATCTCTCCTCTAATAAGAGACATTTCTTCATCTAATAGAAACGCTGCTTCAGCCGCTCTTTGTAATCGTTCATGAATATTTTCAGGGTATTTCCCTTTATACTTATAATTTAAAGAATGCTCTATTGTTGCCCAAAAATTCATCGCAAGTGTTCTTATTTGAATTTCAACTAAAACTTTTCGTTCACCTTCAATTGTTTGAACTGGATATTCAACAACTACATGATAAGAACGATATCCGCTATCCTTTTTATTTGTAATATAATCACGCTCTTCTACAATTGTAAAATCTTTCCGTTTGCGAAGAAGCTCAACTACATTTTTAATATCTTCTACAAATTGGCACATCATTCTCAGACCGGCAATATCCTGTAATTCAGTTTCTAAATTCGCTAATGGAATTCCTTTTCTAATCGTCTTATTAACAATGCTATGAATAGGCTTAACTCTTCCAGTTACAAACTCAATTGGGGAATGCTGATTAGTTTCTTCAAACTGTTTTCTAATCCCTTTTAACTTTACTTTCAATTCACTTACTGCTTGTTCATAAGGTGCTAAAAAACTTTCCCATTGACCATTCATCCAATCACCACCAACTTACTTCTCTTCTAAAAATGCGCTTTGAACTTGCTTAACAAATTCTTCTCCATAGTTAAAATTCCCTTCAACATTTTGGATTAAATAAGTTAACTCATCATTCCAATTATTTAGTGAAAGACTCCTTTCACCGACCTTTAAAAATACGTTTAACTTTTGATCATTTGCTTTTTTCAAGTCCGACCAATACTCAGAAGGAACTGTAACATATACAAATTCTTCATTTTCTTCTAATATATACAATAGTGAACTTTGATCTGAGTCTGCAATCATTGTTCCTACTTCATGACACTGTTCTAAATTCATTTTTGTATCGTCAATTAATAGAAATAAACCATCTTCATTTATATTTATTCCATTTATTTCAAGCATTTTTCTCATCACTGAAACCTCAACCTTTTTAATGTATGTATTTTATTTAATTTTGACCATTTCTATTGTAACATATCAAATAGAAAATAGACGACGACTAGCACATACAATAACAAAAATAATACTAAATAGAAGGAGTTAATTATGGCTAAAGAAATTGAAATTGAATTTAAGAACTTATTAACAAAAGAGGAATTTGAACAGCTAAAATCCTATTTCCAAATTAACGAGTCGAGTTTCGAATCACAAACTAATTATTATTTTGAGACACCTGATTTTGCAATTAAAGAACATGGTGGAGCGTTAAGAATCCGCAAAAAGTCCCTAACTTCATTTACATTAACTTTAAAAATAAAACAAGCAGTCGGACATTTAGAAATTAATCAAAAAATTAGTGAAACTGAAGCATCAGCTATGCTAAAAACATACGTTCTTCCAGAAGGAGAAGTAAAAGAATATATTAACGAAGTAAAATTAAACTTAAATTCCCTAGTATTAATAGGTGACTTAACAACAAACAGAGCAGAATTTCCATACGAAAACGGACTATTAGTTTTAGACCACAGTACATATTTAAATCATGAGGATTTTGAGTTAGAATTCGAAGTTTCGGATGAAAACATTGGTAAACAACAGTTTATCAATCTGTTAAAAAATCTTCAAATTCCTAGGCGTAAAACATTAAATAAAATTAGACGCTTTTTTAATGTAAAACAAGGAAATCAGACTAACTGACATCTGAGTACCATTTTAATTTAAATAGCACAACGTAATTAGTTACTTTTAAACGTCGAAAAAACCAAAAGGGTATATATCGGCGTTTTTTTAGTATGAGCAATTTAGAAAAACTCCTTACTTGTAAACCAGACTACATTTTTAGTTTTTAATATCCATTTCAGTAATTGATTTTGAAATCAATCAGGCTTTTGGGACTGCCCCATTTTACTACCTTACTTAAATGAATTAAGGAAATATTAATAGATTAATGAAAAATAGTGCATCATATTTGAAATATTAACTATCCGTTGCTACAATACCATTAGAGAACAAACGTGTTATATCTTACAAATTAATTTTCAAGTCTGTTATAGTACGGACGAATGAATTGCATTAAGGGTGAAATATATGAATGACAAACAATATAAAAATGAATCAATCACGCTTCCCGAGCAGAATTGTACAAAAAAATCGATTGAATTGTATGTATTCATAGATCCACTTTGTAGAAATTGTTGGGATTTTAGTACAATTTTAAAAAAGTTTCACTTAGAATATGGTCAATATTTTTCATCTACTTATATTCCAGTTAATCGATATTACACTACTAAAAAACTATTAGAAAAACGACCTTCACAGCTTGCATTCGTGTGGGAGAAGACAGCTAGCAGATCGGATATCCTTTGCGACGATCACTTATGGATTGATAATAAAGAACTTTACCCATACTACTCTGCAATTGCATTAAAAGCAGCTGAGCTTCAAGGTAGAGTAGCTGGCGTTAGCTACTTAAAGAAGTTACAAGAATATTATTTCTTGAAGGATTTAGACATTACAGATCAAGATGTTCTTATCGAATGTGCTAAAGATATAAATATTGATGTAAAAGAGTTTATGGAAGATTTACACAGTACACACTCTATTAAAGCTTTGCAATGTGATATTAAAGTTACGAAAGAAATGCATGTAACTGAAATTCCAAGCGTTGTATTTTTTAATGAAAATATTGAAGAAGAAGGCTTGAAAGTTTCTGGTTTTGAAAGCTATCAGACTTATGTAAAAATATTAGAACTAATGACTAATAAAAAGTTAGAAAAACGAGAACTACCTGATTTAGCTGAATTTATTAAATTTCAACCATTTGTTACGATTAAAGAACTATGTATGATTTACGAACAATCCACTCAATGTATGGAGTTAGAATTAAAAAAATTAATCCTACGTAGAAAAGTTAAGAAAATTGTCCAAAAAGATCAAATTTATTATCAGTATGTTGTTTAAGAAATAAAAAAAAGACCTAGCTTTCGCTAGGTCATTTTTTTGATGTAATATTTTACATCAAGGGGATGGGAGAAATTTTCACGTTCAACAAAGGGGTATTTGTGTTTGTGAAGTAATTCACACCCTTATAATACAATTTATTTTAGAGTTTGGCAACCATTTGAGAAATATTTCACATTTTAGACACAAAATAGTAGGTATAAAGATATAGAAAAAGTTAGGTTAAAAAAACAAACACATATAGGTTTGATGCTACATGTGTTTGTTTAAGTAAGTTATTTGTTAAATAGAAGTTCTTCCATTTCGTTTAACATTTCTTCAAATACTTTCAATGCTTCTACGATGGGTTGTGAAGAAGTCATATCAACGCCAGCTTTTTTCAATACTTCAATTGGATAATCCGAGCTTCCTGCTTTTAAGAAGCCAAGGTATCTCTCAACTGCTGGTTCGCCTTCTTCTAGAATTTGTTTTGAGAGTGCTGTCGCTGCACTGAATCCTGTTGCATATTGGTAAACATAGTAATTGTAATAGAAATGCGGAATTCTACTCCACTCTAAACCAATTAACTCATCGATTACAATCTCGTCACCAAAATATTTTTTATTAAGCTCGTAATATGTTTTTGTTAATAGATCTGGTGTTAATGCCTCACCATTTTGAGCTAATACGTGGATTTGATGTTCAAACTCTGCAAACATCGTTTGACGGAATACAGTTCCTCTAAAAGTCTCTAAATAGTGGTTTAGTAAATAAAGTCTTTGTTTAGGATCTTCCGTATTTTTTAGTAAATAATCATTTAAAATAGCTTCATTACAAGTAGAAGCAACTTCAGCTACGAAGATTGAGTAATCACCGTAAACATAAGGTTGATTTTTACGAGTATGATAACTATGCACTGAATGACCAAATTCATGTGCTAATGTAAATAAATTATTTACATTGTCCTGCCAGTTCATTAAGATATATGGGTTCGTACCATACGCACCAGAAGAGTATGCTCCGCTTCGTTTTCCTTTGTTTTCTACAACATCTACCCAACGGCTTTCATATGCCTCTTTTAGAATTTCAACATATTCATCACCTAATGGTTTTAATGCCTTTAATAAAATTTCTTTTGCTTCATCATACTTAACTTCCATTTTTACTTCTTCTACCAATGGAGTAAATAAGTCATACATATGAATTTCATCAAGCTTTAACGCTTTTTTACGAATAGCAATATAACGATGTAATAAATTTAAATGCTCATTTACTGTAGACACTAATTGATCATAAACAACTTCAGGAATTTCGTTATTACTTAATGCTGCATGACGAGCATTATCATATTTTCTAACTTTTGCTTTGAAATTATCTTTCTTTACAGCACCACTTAAAGTACTTGCAAAAGTATTTTTATACGCATCATACGTATGATAAACCGCTTCAAAAGCTTCTTTACGAACGCGACGATCTGCACTTTCTAAATAATGAATATAACGGCCATGTGTGATTTCTACTTCTTCACCATTCTCGTCTTCAATCGTCGGGAATTTTAAATCCGCATTATTTAACATTCCAAACGTATTGCTAGAAGAAGATAACACTTCAGATGCTTGTGCCATAATTTCCTCTTCAGCTGCTGAAAGAACATGTGGTTTTTGCTTTAAAATTTCTTCTAAAGAGTGCTCGTACAATTTCAGTTCATCATTTTCTTTAATAAACTTTTTCAATGTATCTTCTGAAATTGTTAATAATTCAGGCACGAAGTATGACATTGCACTTCCAGCCTTAGTGTATAGATTTTTCGCACGATCATCTAAAGCTTGGTATGTAGAATTTGTTGTGTCTTGATCGTAACGCATATGAGAGTATGTATACAATTTACCTAATAAAAACGAAATTTCATCCTGTTTTTTTAATGCATTTAAAAGTGTTTGTGATGACTCACCTAATTTACCTTTAAACTCTGAAAACGATGGGATTAATTCAAGTACTTTTTTATACTCTGCTTCCCATTTTGCATCTGTTTCATAAATATCTTCCAACTTCCAAGTTAATTCTTCTTGAACTTCACTTCTAGTTGGTAATTTTTTAACAGCTTTTTGTTCTAGCATGTCTGATCCCCCTAAAATTATTATTAGTATTAATAACATTCCAGCGTCTGATATTAATAATCATTTGAATCAGTTCTTGCATTAAACAACAAATCAAATGCTGTATTAGCGCTCAGACAGTCTTCATCCAATGCTTGTTGGAATGATGTTGGAATAATAGCATTAGCTATCTTCATTATTTTACCATTTTTAATACGTTTTACGATTCTAATTTTTACTAAAAAGTCAATATACTTTTCTACACATTTCTCCAAATTATCAATTTCATTATCTTGAAATTGATTAACTCTCCAATTACCATACTGTACTTCCATTTTTACAGACTGAATTATTTTATCAGTAAAGATTAGTTGTCCAATTTCTACTTCATGAAAAAATTTAAAATATATTTGCCCCTGCCAAAAGATACAATGTTCTTTAATTATGCAGTTACTTTCTAATGGAACCCCAATTACCGCGGGAAAATAATTCATATTTGCATTGTATAAATACTGTTTAAAAACCTTTAAATTACCTTTAGTATGCAAATGTTGATATAGTCTAAAATCCTTTTTTAAACGATTCCATTTAGAGACAAATACCTTTTTATCAATTCTATTTGGAGATAAAAATTCATTAAGACTGAAATTGTTGATTGGAAATACGTCCTTTTGACCAATATATTGGACCGGAGAAAATGCTATTAATGAGGAAAGCACTGTAAATGATTGTAATGTAGGATTATAGAAGAGAAGGGAAAAAACGTTAATTCTAACAAGTGAATAAATAGAAAGGGAATTAATATAGAAAGATGACCATCTTTTTTGATTTAATAGTTTGTCATGTAAGATCCACAAAACTTTCATTCCACTATCTTTAAAAGAGTTTGTTCTCTTTATCATTATTTCTAAAGGAATAACCGAACATTGATATTCAACACATATTTGAATTGTATTTAATCTAATTAATAAATCAGGTCTTTGATTTAATTCAGGTATATATTTTTCAACCTCAACATTTACATTAAACCTTTTAAAAAATTGGTACAAAGCAAACTTCCCTTTATAATGGTCAATACTCTCTTTTTTTTCATTTTCACATTCAGACAAATCTATATGTGCAAAATGAGTTACCTTCTTTACTCCAATTTTAAGCCTCACTTGCTTTTTACAAACCGGGCAAAAATATGGTCCGTTTTGCTTTAATCTTAATAATTCCTCTGTCTTTTTAACTTCAAATAAATTAATAGTATGCTCTGCTGTATTTAATGCGACGATCATATTTCACTACCACCTTTCCAAATAACTTCACTATCCTTTTCGTATTTTCCTTCAAAAAAATTAAAAACGATTTTTCAAATAAAAAACCTACCAAATATTGAATTTCTATTCGGTAGGCTTTTTGACTATATGAAATATTATAAAAATGTTCTATCAATGTTCTATCAATAAGATAGCTCATTACAAAAGTGGTGCCATTAATCTTGATAATGATTCAAATATCCTTTTGTATATAGGTCTCTTTTTAAAATCTTTAAATATAATTGCTTCAGAATCGCGGATATCATTATTAAAATCATTAACTAAATGATTAATACTTTCTTCTAAATATAAAAATGCAGTGACTTCGAAGTTTAAACGAAAACTTCTCATATCCATATTTGCCGTGCCAACAGATGCGATTTCATCATCTACAATCAATATTTTACTGTGCAAGAATCCTTGTCTATATTCATAGATTTCTACACCTGCTTCTAATAACTCTGGAAAATACGAACGTGAGGCATAAAATACGATTTTCTTATCAGGGCGATCAGGCATTAGAATTTTTACTTTTACCCCACCATTTGCTGCAACTTTAAGAGCAGTTAAAATATCTTCATCGGGCACAAAATACGGTGAAGCAATGTATATACTTTTCCTTGCACTTGTAATCATCGCAAAAAATAACTCTTTTATCACTTCATGCTTTCGGTCTGGTCCACCAGAAACAAGCTGAATTGCTCCTTTTGAAGAATAACTACTAGCATTAATGTCAAAGTACTCTTTGTCATCAATTAACTCATTCGTCATATAATACCAGTCTTGCAAGAATATGAATTGTAGTGTTCGTACACCTTCTCCATTAAGGTATAGATGGGTATCTCGCCACTTTCCAAAATAATGGTCTTTCCCTAAATACTCATCTCCAATATTTAATCCTCCAACAAATCCTACATTCGAATCTATAACGATAATTTTCCGATGGTTTCGGTAATTAATCGTATCATTTAAAACTGGAATTTTAACTGGAGAAAATGGTAGTATTTCTACACCAGCTTTTCGTAAGTCTTTAACAAAATTTCTTGATAATTTCCAACTGCCTACAGCGTCATAGAGAAATCGTACCTTTACTCCATTCTGTGCCTTTTCAATTAGAATATCTTTTAGTTGATTACCAATCTCATCATTTCTTACTATATAAAATTCGATATGAATATGGTGCTTTGCTTTTTTAAGTTCCTCAATTATTTTTGGAAAGGTTTCACTTCCGTTTGTAAGAACTTTTGTAAAAGTATTCATCGTGACTGGAGTATTACTCTGTTTAGCTGCAATATTTATTAGATACTCTAATCTTTGATTTTGCGCTATAAAATCTTTCACTTCTACATCTTCGGATCCACTAATTAAACCATTTGCATTTTGATCATTAATTGCCTTTTTTCGATAGACCATTTTCTTTTTGTAATTTTGTCCAAAAATTAAATAAAAAACAAAACCAAATAACGGGAAAATAGCTAAAAGTATAATCCATGTTAAAGTTCTAGCAGGATTTCTATTTTCAAGGAAAATAATAATCGATACACCTATAGCTGTTATCGAGAACATGATACTTATTAATCTAAAAATAGTAGATTTCTCAAAAAATGCAAAATTCATTAACCAAATGAATTTAATAGTTGGAGAAGCAAAATATAAAATGCATACTACAATTGATAAAAATATTAAAATCTTTAATCGAAATTGCATCAATATTCTCCTTTATAAAGAAAAGAAACCGATCCCTAAGGCATCGGCTATTACAATAATGGAAAAATTGATTTAAAATGAGGTAAAGCTGTCTTTTCATAAATCAATTTTCCGTATTCCTCTAAAACATGTATAGTTACTTTTGAACGATGACCATATTCAAGTAACATAGATGATAAATATTCGACTTGAATTTCATCAAGCAATTCTTCTTCAAATTTAACATAAAGATAGTAATAATCTTGGAAGGAATATAGTGTGCTTTCAAATGATTCTTGATTAACAGCATGTGATAAAGAAATAATGTCTTCAAGATTTTTAAAGGAAAGAATAAGTTCAGTTTCCTCTTCATCCATCGATTCAAAAATATCGTCATCATCATCTTCATCTGAATCATCGTCATCATCTACAGAGATAAATGGAATTTCTAAATTCTTTTCTCCTTCACCTAAATTCACTTCTACTTTTTTGCCGTCTTTAGAAATCACAGCTTTTGTTACAACAACTTCTAAACCCTTGTCTAGTGCCTGTACCTGAATCCATAGGGGGCCACCAGCAATGAATTCCTCAGTCAAATGCGCTTCATCAATTAATTCCCAGAAAAGCTCTTCACTTCTTTCTCGATCTAACCATACTTCATCTTTAGAGAAACCTCTCTCCTCGATGTCTAAGTAGGATATGGAGAACTTAAACGTATTTTCATTAATTCTTTCTATTTCCATTTGTTTTCCCCCTCCTTTAATGAACAACAAGTAATTGCGTTAGACGAAATAGAATAAATAAAGTAAAAGAATTTTATGTTAAATATAAAATTCTGAAATAGTAAATTAGAAAAATACTCTTAAAAATTTAGCTTTAATAAGTAAATTTTTATCTATCTTACCATGAAAATTTATTAAATGCGAATAGTAACTACAATTATATTTTATGATACAAATTAAAATTTTGGAAATAAAATTCACCTATTTTTTAAAAATCATCATATACCTATTAATATTAGGACAATCATTTAAAGCTTTTAATAAGAGAGGTGAATTCATGATAGATCTTCATTATATATGGTCCTTTTTAATGATTGTTATTATCGACATTGTTTTAGGCGGAGATAATGCTATTGTCATTGCATTAGCATGTAGAAAATTACCATATAAGCAACGTAACATAGCGATAATTTTCGGTAGTATTACCGCAATTGTTTTACGAATTATCCTAACAATATGTGCAATTTTCGTCCTTAAAGTCCCATTCTTACATTTAATTGGCGGAATATTACTTTTGTACATAGCTTGCAAATTAATTATCCAGGAGGATGACAACCCTTCTATAAAGGAGAACTACACAGTTTTCCATGCAATTCGTACAATTGTATTTGCTGATTTAGTTATGGGGATTGATAACGTATTAGCAATAGCTGGGGCATCAAACGGAAAGCCATCATTAGTCATTTTAGGTCTTTCCATCTCAATTCCAATAATTATTTGGGGAAGTAAAATCGTTTTATGGTTTTTAGAAAGATATCCAATTTTGAGTTTTGTAGGGGCTTCTGTTCTTTCAATAACAGCTAGCAAAATGTTAATAGACGAGCCATTTATCAGTCAATATATAAACGGACGAAACGATATGGAATTAATTGTCGGCTCATCTTGTATAATCTTTACCATTGTCATAGGTTATTATTTTAATAATATTCGATACCGAAAGCGAACATCCTAGTTGTTAAAAAAAAGCTGTAAAAAGTATGCATTTAACTTTTTACAGCTTTTTATATAATATGAATAAGTATTTGTTCAATATGATTGAGAATCTTAATCAAGAATTGTAATTTTTTTCACAATTCAAAACAAAGATTTACTCATTAACTAAACGTTGTGCTTCACGTAATTGATATGTGCGAACTGAACGCGGTAAAAACCTTCTGATTTCATCTTCATTATAACCAACTTGTAAACGTTTCTCATCAATAATGATCGGTCTTCTAAGTAAACCAGGGTATTTTTGAATGATTTCATATAAGTCTTGTAAAGGAAGACTTTCTAAGTCTACATTTAATTCTTGGAAAATTTTTGATCTTGTTGATATAATTTCATCAGTACCACTTTCAGTCATACGTAAAATTTGTTTAATCTCATTAATTGATAATGGTTCTGAAAAAATATTTCTTTCTTTATAAGGAATATTATTATCTTCTAGCCACATTTTTGCTTTTCGACAAGACGTACAACTTGGTGAATTATACAAAATTACCATTTTGCTCTCCCCCTAACTACTCTTTTAAAAAAAAGGAATATAGTTATGTGTATTAATTTATAAGAATTGGTTAATTATAATTAGTTTAATCTACCACTATGTTCACCATTATACAGTATTGTGCTAAATAAATATATACAAATTTGTAAAAAAATTTAAAAAAACCTATACAAAAGGTGTACAATTTTCAGTAAATTCTTAAGTAAAATATAGGCTAATTTCTTTCATCTATTTTACGTATGTGAAAGCTGATTTTTCTCATCATATACCTCACTAACTGTGAGTCAAACCTGCATCCATATTTCATCCTCTTTTCCATCCTATAACCTCACCTCCCCCACAACATTATCCAAAGTAGTCAAGTACGCCTTTCATTTCACACAACTTTAATCCTAAAAATTACAATACTAAAAGCTTGATTGCTTTATAAATAGCCCGAAAATAATTATTATGAAAAAGTTTATTTATTCTTTCTATTTCATCAATTTTTTAATACAATAATAGTAACGCTTACATTCCTAGGAGGCTAATCTAATGGCAGCTTACATAACTGATCTATTGATTGTTGCAGTGTTAGTAATTGGAATTACTGCACTTAATGGTGTGTTTACAAACGCGATCGGCGAAAAAATATTTGGTAGAAGTAAAAAAAGTCAATTTGTTGAAATGTCTGACAGAATGTCTGCAAACTTCAAACAAGTTGGTGGCCAAGGTAAGTTCCGTAAAAAAACTTATTAAGAGCAGCATTATAAGAAATTTACGATTAAAAAAAGGGCAAAAGCCCTTTCTTTTTTTGCTTTGATAAGGTTTAGTGTATAACCAATGTAGAATTGATTAAGGTCACTAGTTCATCCTCATGTACAGTATTTTGAAATATTAAATTCAGGGGCTTTGAATTAAAAAATTGGTTATCATTGTACACTCTGGATTAATTTTCTTCTAAGCTTGTCCTACCATTAATATACCTAGCCTTATCTACACTTAATATGATAAAACCTCCACCTTTATTTTCCCTTAACTTGATCGAATTCTTAATGTGTAAGAAATTACGGATTTTTTGTTTTTTACTTACTCATGAACCTCTCATGAGTAACCATTTTGCTTCTTTTTGTTGTTTTACTTACTCATAAACCTCTCATGAGTAACCATTTTGCTTCTTTTTGTTGTTTTACTTCCTCATGAACCTCTCATGAGTAACCATTTTGCTTCTTTTTGCTGTTTTACTTCCTCATGAACCTCTCATGAGTAACCATTTTGCAGCTTTTTGCTGTTTTACTTCCTCATGAACCTCTCATGAGTAACCATTTTACAGCTTTTTGTAGTTTTACTTACTCATGAACCTCTCATGAGTAACCATTTTGATTCTTTTTGTTGTTATATTTCCTCATGAACCTCTCATGAGTAATCTTTCTTCTTCTTTTTGTTGTTTTATTTCCTCATGAACCTCTCATGAGGAATCTTTCTTCTTCTTTTTGCTGTTTTACTTACTCATGAACTCATGATCTAACCACTTTTAAATTAGCAAATTTCATTTATCCTCGCGATCTTGGTCTAAATACCATTCCCTACCTATTCTCCCCTTACATTCCTAATCCAATAAAAAAATCCTAGTGATAACCTCACTAGGATTGATTTATTATTTATACATTTGTTGATAATTTTTAAATTCTGCTTCTGAGCAAAGTACGAAATGTCCAGGACGAACTTCACGTAATTGTGGTTGTTCATTTGAATAATCGTGTTGTTTTGGATCATAAACGATACGTTTACGATTGCGCTCATAAACAGGATCTGGAAGCGGAATTGCTGATAATAATGATTTTGTGTAAGGATGCATAGGGTAATCATATAATTCATTACTATCTGCAAGCTCAACAATTTTACCGTGGTACATTACACCGATACGGTCACTAATGTACTTAACCATTGATAAATCATGGGCGATAAATAGATATGTTAAACCTTTTTCCTCTTGAAGCTTTCTCATTAAGTTTACAACCTGAGCTTGAATTGACACGTCAAGAGCTGAGATTGGCTCATCGGCGATAATAAAGTCTGGTTGTACAGCAAGTGCTCTTGCAATACCGATACGTTGACGTTGTCCACCTGAGAATTCATGTGGGAAACGGTTAGCGTGCTCTTTATTTAAACCTACTGTTTCAAGCAAGTCATAAACCATTTTCATTCGCTCTTCTCTGTTACGAGCTAAGCCATGAATATCAATACCTTCTGCAATGATATCTGCAACTTTCATACGCGGGTTTAATGAAGAGTATGGATCTTGGAAAATCATTTGCATACGGCGGTTAAATTGCTTTAACTCTTTACGACTTTTCTTACCATGTACATCTTCACCATCGAAAATTACTTGTCCATCAGTCGCATCATATAATCGAATGATTGAACGTCCAGTTGTAGATTTACCAGAACCCGATTCACCTACTAAACCGAAAGTTTCTCCACGGAAAATGTCAAATGTAACATCATCGATTGCTTTAACAGTTGTTTTACCTGTATTAAAGTATTGTTTTAAATTTTTAACTTCAACTAATTTTTCTGCTTTATTTGACATTTACTTCACCTTCCTTCATTCGTTGAATACGCTTGATAACGGCTTCAGGTGGTTCAACTTTTGGAGCATCCTCATGTAATAACCATGTTGCAGCGTAGTGTGTATCAGACACTTTAAACATAGGAGGTTCCATTTCATAGTCAATTTTTAAAGCATTTGGATTACGTGGTGCAAACGCATCACCTTTTGGAGGATTTAATAGATCTGGTGGTGTACCAGGAATTGCTACTAATTCTGCTCCTTGTTCATTATCTAGGTCAGGCATTGAAGCTAAAAGTCCCCAAGTATAAGGATGTTTTGGATTGTAGAAAATATCGTCTACAGTTCCCATTTCAACTACTTTACCAGCATACATAACTGCAACTTTATCTGCAACATTCGCAACTACACCTAAATCATGTGTAATAAAGATAATTGCTGAATCAGTTTTTCTTTGAATTTCTTTCATTAACTCAAGAATTTGAGCTTGAATTGTAACGTCAAGAGCTGTTGTTGGCTCATCGGCGATTAATAATTTTGGATTACATGCTAACGCCATTGCAATAACTACACGTTGTCTCATACCGCCTGAAAATTGGTGTGGATATTGTTTGAAACGTGCTTCAGCATTTGGAATTCCAACAAGATTTATTAACTCTAAAGCAATTTTCTTTGCTTCAGTTTTACTCATATTTTGGTGCTTTATTAGACCTTCTGTAATTTGATATCCAATTGTTAATACTGGATTTAAAGAAGTCATAGGATCTTGGAAAATCATTGAAATTTCTTTTCCACGAATACCTTGCATTTCTTTTTCACTTAATTTAGCTAAATCTTTTCCATCGAATAAGATTTCACCGCTCTTAATTTTACCTGGCGGGTTTGGAATTAACCCCATTAATGCTTTTGATGTTACTGATTTACCTGAACCAGATTCACCTACAATTGCTAATGTCTCACCTTTTTTAAGATCAAATGAAACTCCGCGTACCGCTTGAACTTCACCAGCATGAGTATAAAAGGAGACACATAAATCTTTTACTTCTAATAATTTACTCATAGTTCATTCTCCTCTCAAATATTACTTACTCTTTGGATCTAAAGCGTCGCGTAACCCGTCAGCAATTAAGTTGAAACTTAAGATTAATAAGCTGATTACAACCGCCGGAATAATCATCATATGTGGGAAAGTTTGTAGTGACTTGAAGCCATCACTTACTAAAGAACCTAATGATGCTTTCGGTGGTGCAATACCTAGACCGATAAAGCTTAAGAATGCTTCAGCGAAAATTGCACTTGGAATTGTGAACATCATCATTACAATGATTGGACCCATAATATTTGGAATTAAATGTTTTCCAATTAATTGAGCATTAGTCGCACCTAATGTTTTTGAAGCTAAAACGAACTCCTGATTTTTTAATTTTAACATTTGTCCACGAACGATACGGGACATACCTACCCAACCTGTGATTACCATCGCTAAAGCGATTGAAAGAATACCTGGGTTTTTAAATACTAAGATGAATAGGATTACTACGATTAGATAAGGAACACCCATTAAGACTTCAGCAATACGTTGCATAATTGTATCTGTTCGACCGCCAAAGAATCCCGATATACCTCCGAAGGTTACACCGATAAGCATATCAATTACTGCTGCTAATAAACCAATTAAAATCGATACTCGAGCACCCGCCCAAGTTCTTGTGAAAAGGTCACGACCTAAATCATCAGTACCAAACCAGAAGTTTTCTTTAATATTTTTGTTTTTATAAACGTCATTTCCATATTGATCAATTCCATCAAATGGTAAGAATTTTACATTTTCTAATACACCAATTTTTGGTGGTAATTTCGATCTTTTTAAATCTTGGTCTTTATAAGAATGTCCACTCATCATTGGACCAAATAATGTGAAGAATAATAAGATGCCTAGGACAATAAAGCCTAACATTGCACCTTTATTTTTCCTAAAACGTCTACGAGCGTCTTTCCAGAATGAATCTGAAGGTCTAGAAATTTTATCCGCGTTATTCAAATCTACATTTGCAGGTTGGAATAAATCAGATGAAATTTTTTGAGCTGTGTTGTTGTTCATTATTTATTTACCTCCTGCTAAACGGATACGTGGATCAATTACACCGTATAAAATATCTACTACGAAAATTACGATTAATAATAATGCACTATAGAAAATTGTTGTACCCATAATTACTGAATAGTCATTTGTGACAATTGATTGAACGAATTGAGAACCTAATCCAGGTACAGCAAACATATTTTCAATAACTAAAGTACCAGTCATTAAGTTTACAGCCATAGGACCTAAAATTGTGACTACTGGGATTAATGCATTTCGCAGGGCATGTTTAATGATTACGCCTACTTGAGATATACCTTTTGCTTTTGCTGTTACGATATACTCTGAGTTCATAACTTCGATTAACTCAGTTCTTGAGAATCGAGCTACAGTTGCTGTTACGAATACTGACAATGCAATTGTCGGTAGAATCGTGTATTTAAAGCTTTCCCAATACGCTACCGGGAACAGATGTAATTTTACTGCTAAATAATACTGTAAGATTGCCCCGAATACGAATGATGGTATCGAGATACCTAAAACTGCTAGAACAGTAGAACCATAGTCCCATATAGTATTCTTTTTTAATGCAGCAACAATACCGAAGATTAATCCGATAAATGTTCCTAATAATAGTGCTTGAGCACCTAATTGAGCTGATGGACCAATACGAGTTTTGATCATATCAGTTACTTGACGATTATCGTATTTATATGAAACTCCTAAATCTCCTTTAACTAAATTCTCCATGTACTTTGCATATTGTACAGGAACTGGCTTATCTAACCCAAATTTAGCGAAGATAATTTGTTTTTGATCAGGTGTTAATTTCTCTGGGTTTTTTAATGGAGAACCTGGTAACAACTTCATTAAGAAAAATGTAACAGTACAAATTAAAAATAGTGTGACTAACATGTAAATAAATCTCTGTAGCACGTAACGTCCCACAACTGCACCCCCTTATTAATTTAAAAAAATTTTATTTTTTTTATTTTTTGATAATTCTTTTGTAAAAATGAGAGCATTTGGATTTTTCCCTATTTGGATCTTTCCACATACTCTTTAGTACCAATTATAATTCTGTAATTTTTTCGATCGATTTTACTTCTTGTCCATATTATTCTCAAAGATGGGTTAAATCATTTAATCCAGTTTTTTCATTTCTTGTAAAAATGGTGTAGATTTTTGCTTAAGCTTTTTTTCCAACAATGTAAGCGTATTCGTAATGACGCTTTTGGTCAATATTTTTTTACTGGAAAATTCTAAATTATTATTCTAAACAGATTATTTCCAACTAATTCTCCCTTTTAAAAATATGCTGGGATCCTTATAAAAAATAACTTATTTAGATATTTATTCATAAATTTAGTAAAAAAATGAATGCTTATATTTGCAATTTCAGTATAACAAATTTATTTATCGAAACATATCTCACAATCCATGATGTATACCCCCTATGATGCTAAAGCAATGTAGGTTAAAATGCAGAAAGTTAATATACAATTCTGAATTTTTATAGTAGAATTTTCGATAAGTATCGATTTTTTTCTACAAATTTTATTATACATTTTTATGAGAGTTTTACAACAATTTTGACAAATAAAATTAAATAATTTGTTAAAATAAAGAGAATTGTCTTAAAAATGCTAACAATTTAAAAATATTTTGTAACGATTAGTTGAAACTGTTTACAATGTTATTATAGTATAGCATTATTAAGTCTACAATATATAATTCTTTCCAACAGGAGGATCACAAATTAAATGTCGAAACACTATATTATTGTACTATTATCAGCGATAGTACTAGCAGCAATCTTTTCTCTTATCCAAGGAACATTAAACTTTTTCCTTCATTTCACGAACACAATATTCTATATTGGACTAACATTATTTGTTATTGGTGGTTTCTTATTAATTGTACAAAGTGGATTTTTTAATATCACTCGCTTTGGAATGCGTAAAGTTTTCGGAACGAGAGACCAACAGATGGCAGAAATGACTGGTGATGAATCACTTACTGTTAAAAAGGATATGATTTATAGAAGATATAAATTTTCAGTTACAAAACCATTACTAATGGCTTCAATCACGTTAGTTATTGTTTCTTTTTTATTCAGTTTTATCATTATTTCTTAAATGATGTATCAACATCTTGAAAGTTGAATATAATTAAGATATTATCTATAGAAAGTATATATTAGCTATGATGAAGAGTAGTAAACAGATTTTAGCATGTTAAGAGAGCTTGTGGATGGTGAAAACAAGTCATGCTCCCTGTCGAATGGACTTCTGAGCTTCGAACCGAACATCTAGTATAAGTAGGCTTCGACGTAACTCAAACGATAGATGAGAGCATGATTTCATGCATGAGTGATTCCTTATTTGGAATAACTAGAGTGGTACCGCGGTTTAATCGTCTCTATGTATATAGAGAGATTATGCCGCTTTTTTTTTATTTTATTTAGTTTTATTTAGGAGGATTTAAGATGCAAACTATTTTTAGTGGAATTCAACCAACATCATCTGGAGGTATTACTTTAGGTAACTATTTAGGTGCCGTTAAACAATTTATTGAATTACAAAATGATTATAACTGTTATTTCTGTATTGTTGATCAACACGCAATAACAGTACCGCAAGACAGACTCGCTTTACGTAAAAACATTCAAAGTCTATCTGCAATCTATGTTGCTGCTGGATTAGACCCAGAAAAATCAACTATTTTTATCCAGTCTGAAGTACCTGCACATGCACAAGCAGGATGGATGATGCAATGTGTATCTTATATCGGTGAATTAGAGCGTATGACACAGTTTAAAGATAAATCTTCTGGTAAAGACGGTGTATCAGCTGCTTTGTTAACTTACCCACCTTTAATGGCCGCAGATATACTTTTATACGGTACTCACTTAGTTCCAGTTGGAGATGACCAAAAGCAACATTTAGAGCTTACTCGCGACTTAGCAGACCGTTTTAATAAGAAATATAATGATATCTTTACAATTCCTGAAGTTAGAATTAGTAAAGATGCAGCTAGAATTATGAGTTTAGCTGATCCAACTAAAAAAATGAGTAAATCAGATGAAAATCAAAAAGCTACAATTTTTGTTTTAGATGATCCTAAAGTAATTGAAAAGAAAATTAAAAGTGCTGTAACAGATTCTGAAGGTATTGTTAAGTATGATAAAGAAAATAAGCCTGGTATTTCAAATCTACTAAGCATTTACTCAGCATTTACTGGTGAAACAATTCAAGAATTAGAAGATAAATACGCTGGTAAAAATTATGGAGAATTCAAACAAGATGTTGCAGATGTAGTAGTAAACGGTTTACGTCCATTACAAGAACGCTATAAAGAAATGATTACATCGACTGAATTAGATGATATTTTAGATGCAGGAGCTGCAAAAGCAAATGCCGTTGCAACTAAAATGATTAAAAAAATGGAAAACGCTATGGGATTAGGTCGCAAGAGAAAAAAATAACCCCGGTTTTCCGTAAAAATGAAAATAGGAATGGGTGTCTTAAAAGTCAAAGAACTTTAAGGACACCTTTTTCTTTATATTAAGGAAAAAGACGAAATAGATGAGTTTATGTAGTCAAGAAATCACTAAAAAACCCACAAGGAACTTTTATCACCTTGTGGGTCTTCTTCGTTTTGAGGCCCTTTAAAATAACCTCTTTTAGTTTACTTTTTGTTCGTGTTCCATTTCCCATAGCTTTTCAAAGAAAGGTTGACCTTTAACGATTCTTCCACATAATTGCTCATGTCGCTCTGACCAACCACTCTTTATTTCGTCATATAATTGGGACCAAATATCCTCAAATGACAAATCCTGAATTTGTTGATACGACCTTGGATTCCACTCAGTGTACCAATATCGAATCTCCGAAGGATTTTTTGATGAATGGAGTTGATCTAACGCCATAAATAATAACTGCTTTAGTTGTCTTTCTTTTCTTGTTAGTCCGCTCATAATAATTGGCGACGGTGACAGTATATGATGTTCTTTTGTTTCATCATTTACTACGTTTTGAAGACTATAGTGACTTTCTTCAATCTCAGCTGTCATATCATACACCATTTGTTCTTGCCTTGGTATTAAACGACTTTTTCGAATTGGTATATTATACCCAATTGTGTCAACCGCAATAATACCATTGCCGTCAGTTACTACAAAGCAATAATCTAGTTGAATACGCTCATGATTCTTTCTTACATAAGACTTTTGAAACACTTCAGTTAATAGACCGGAAGGAAGCTCTAATAGTTCATTTTCAATATACTGATATAACTCTGGAGTAACTTTAATGACTGGAACTTGGTCTAATAATTCAACACTATCATCTTTTCTCCATTCAAAAAAATGACAGACATTGTAACCATTTTCTTCACCTTCAAACCAATTGACCCATACATCATGTAAATACAACATTTACTACCCCTCACTTCACAACTGTATGTAACTTTCAGTATGGTCAGTGATTCACTAATTTATTCCATTTTCCACTGAATTACAAAAAGTGTTTAACAAACTGAATGAAAAATCGTCAATAAATCACTAAAATATCACAGATTAAAGCTGCTCTGATACATTAATACTAAGCAATACATTATATACAATCTAAGGTGCTCTGGAATCATTTGCATTCAAATCGAAATATAATGAATTGCATTTTCCTTAATCTTTTTACTTGGCGTTCTTAAAAGGATATCAGTTGACCATTCTGTCTGCT
Source organism: Bacillus sp. FJAT-25509 (assembly GCF_001420605.1). Lineage (GTDB taxonomy): Bacteria > Bacillota > Bacilli > Bacillales > Bacillaceae_G > Gottfriedia. Next base: position 36,959 of record NZ_LJIZ01000026.1, on the reverse strand, counting down.
CTGTACAACTTTTAACAATGTCATATCCAACACTGTAACCCAATAATTTTGGAATTCCGTTCCCACCATACAAGTATTTTGAAAAATTATCATCATTACTTGTTATCTCAAGTTTATCAATTAAATATTTTTTATAATATAATTCACATTGCTTGGAAGAATACTGATTTGTCCATGGTGCTTGAACTGCTTCTCCATACTTATCTAAAACTGCAGTTTCGGCTAATCCTTCTAAAATCATTGCATCAAGTAATGTGACCTTTTTGTTTTTATATAGTTTTGTCAATCTTACAATATGATGATACTCATGTAATAATACTGCTTTATGTTGTAAAATTCCTTCTAAAGGAGACAAAAATAAACAAATACAATTTTTATGTGCGATTCCGCCTCTTTGATAAGTCGTGTTTCTAAACAGATTTCCCGTTCTATGACAAGGTAAAATAATTATAGGTAGGTCAGGTCCATTAAATTCTTTTTTTAACTTCTCAAACTCTTCAGAAAGGCTTTTCCATACACTTTTTTCATCTAGTTGTTTCAGATCATCTTTACTCAATGGTGACAGTCTCGATAAACCGTGGGAAAGAAGATATTTATATAAACTCTCCTCATTATATTTCGGAAAATATGGTAAAAGTTTTTTCATTACCATTTGTTTATCTTCAATAAAATCAACCCATTTATAAGTTGGTATTATCCCAAGTTAATCACCTCAATTTACTATAAAGTATGATAATCAACCAGTGAAAGTTACTTTTTTTTACATTATGATTTCAAATAAAAAAAGCTTAGGTATATACCTAAGCTCCGTATCCATACATTATAAAAATGAATTTTAACTTATTTCGAGAATTCTTTAAATGCTAAAGTTACATTATGTCCACCAAATCCTAATGAATTAGAAATTGCTGCTTTTACATTAAATGGTCTAGCAACGTTTGGTACATAATCTAAATCACATTCGCTATCAGTTTCTTGGTGATTGATCGTTGGAGCAATTACTTTATTATGGATTGTTAATGCTGTAATAATTGCTTCAATTCCACCTGCTGCTCCTAGCATATGACCAGTCATAGATTTTGTTGAACTAATTGGTACATTGTATGCATGTTCGCCAAATACTTCTTTAATTGCCATCGTTTCGAATTTATCGTTTAATTCAGTACTTGTTCCATGTGCATTAATATAATGAATATCTTCAACTGATAAACCAGCATCATCAAGTGCCATTCTCATAGCACGTGCGCCACCTTCTCCACCTGGAGCTGGTGCTGTAATATGGTGTGCATCACCTGTTGTTCCGTATCCAACGATTTCTGCATAAATCTTCGCTCCACGAGCTAATGCGTGTTCTAATTCCTCAAGGAATACGATACCAGCACCTTCACCAATAATAAAGCCATCACGAGCATTGTCAAATGGACGACATGCTTTCTCTGGATCTGGATTTAATGATAAAGCTCTTGCAGCACAGAACCCAGCAAGACCCATATCAGTAATCGGTGCTTCTGCACCACCAGTAATCATTGCAACTGCATCGCCACGTTGAATAATTTTGAACGCATCACCAATCGAACTTGCACCAGAAGCACAAGCTGTAACTGTACAACCATTTGGACCTTTAGCACCTGTTAAAATAGATACTTGTCCAGATGCCATATCAGGGATTAACATCGGAATAAAGAACGGGCTTACTCGACGTGCACCTTTTGTTTGGAAAGTATTAAACTGTTCTTCATATGTTTCCATACCACCGATACCAGAACCAATCCAAACACCAACTTTTGGCGCAATTTCTTCGTCAATCGTAAAGTTTGCATCTTCTATAGCCATTTTTGAAGCTGCAATCGCATAGTGAGTAAAACGGTCCATGCGTTTTACTTCTTTTTTATCAATATATTTTTCAGGATCAAAGTCTTTTACTTCTCCCGCAACTTTAACAGGGAAATTATCAGGATTTTTTCGAGTCAGAGCACCAATTCCACTCTTTCCATTCATTAAACTTTCCCATACTGTATTTATATCATTACCAATAGGTGATACTGCACCTAAACCTGTAATAACAACTCGTTTTTTCATATCAAAAAAATCCTCCTTCAATTAGATTATCTTCCGAATCGAAGTGCAATTGCACCCCAAGTTAATCCGCCGCCAAATCCAACTAATACTAATACATCGTCTTCTTTAACATTACCTTTTTTATATTCTTCAACTAATGCAATTGGAATTGAAGATGAAGATGTATTACCATGACGATCAATAATTACACTCATTTTTTCTTTAGGTAGCTGTAATCTTTCTCTAGCTGCGTCCATTATACGAGTATTCGCTTGGTGTGGAATTAGGAAATCCACTTCTTCTTTCGTTAATCCTGCTAATTTTAATACACTTTCACAAGAATCTCCCATTTGACGAACTGCAAATTTAAACACTTCTCGTCCGTTCATTATTAAGTGATCTCCACCTTTATAAAGATGTTTACCACCAGTACCGTCCGCACCTAATTCATAAGAAAGAATTCCTCTGCCTTCACTTACTGGTCCGATAACCGCGGCACCTGCACCGTCACCAAATAAAACTGCCGTGTTTCGATCTTCCCAGTTAACAATTTTAGTTAACTTTTCAGCTCCGATTACAAGAATTCTACTGTATGTTCCAGTATTAACAAACTGAGCTGCAGTAACAACACCATAAATAAATCCAGCACAAGCTGCACTAATATCCATTGCAGCAGCATTTTTAGCTCCAAGTTTTTCTTGAATTACACATGCAACTGATGGAAACGACTTATCTGGAGTAACAGTTCCAACTAAAATTAAATCAAGTTCTTCTGCTTTTACATTTGCATCTTTTAAAGCTTCTACCGCAGCTTCATATGCTAAATCAGAAGTGTCTTGTTCGTCACTAGCAATTCTTCTTTCTTTAATTCCAGTTCGACTAACAATCCACTCATCTGAAGTATCCATCATTTGTTCTAAATCATAATTAGTTAATTTTTTTTCGGGTACGTATGAGCCAATACCTAAAATTCCAGCATTCATGAATATCCCCGCCTTACTTTATTATTTTTATGTCTTCTTCATATTATTACCTGGTACTAATTTTATGAAATAATATGTACTTTGTCTACATTTTTATCTTTTAAAATCTAGGCTATGTAAAAAAGTTAGATCATTTCTTAAAAAGAATACCACTTTGGACGAACTTTAAATCCAAAGCGAATTTTTAAACTAATGTATTCTACTACAAAAAAGGAAATAGTTCAAAAACGAACTATTTCCTTTTATCATTCTTTATATGCTGGATGAGGAAGTATTTTCTTCATACTCATGAAGTCTATATAGGGGGAATGTATTTCATTAGTAAAGATGAAAATGCTGTTGAATTTGCTGTTTTTGCTTTTGTATACCGTCCTCAAGTGAAGTTGTATTAATAATAACAAAAGGAGTTGCATCAATATAGTTTCTCATTTGAGCGAACTTTATTCCTTCGATCATATTTTGTAATCCAGTGAAATTCCCGTCCTCTGGTAAGAACATACATTGTTTAGCTGTGATGATATATTTATGTTCTTTTAATTCCTTCTCAGAAATGATCCGAATCGCTTTCCCTACATCTTCTACAAATAGAATTTCATTAGAACCGTATACATTTTTAATCGAAACATTTCTCTTTCCTAGGTCTTGAACAATTAATTCATGTACTAAGCCGGCAGATGGCTCCCAGGGTCCATATAAAGATGGAATTTCAATATAAGTAATATTGCAATCTATATTTTTACTCAATTCATTAACTGTTCTTTCTAAATCTGCTAATTCTTTTTTTGAAGATAATAAAAAGATAATATCCTTACTTTTGCCAATCATCTTGTTAAACAGTTTTTCGGTAAACTCTATACTATTAATTGTACCTTTTAACTTAAGTTCGTCATAAAAATGACAAATAAAAATGGTATCATATTGCTCATTCTCTACTAAAAATTGCTCTTCATCCAAAAAGATGACCCTTGCATTTCTTCCAATTGAGAAGATCTTTTCTTCACTTATTAAATCACTTTCATTTCCTTTTTCCATCACTACGGCTGAAACATCATTATATTCCATTAGTTGGCAAACCAACTCATATCCTATAAATCCACTAGATCCAATAACAGCACACCTTTTCATTATTAACCTCCTTCTTTTAGGAAATTTATTCAAAAAAAATATAGAGACTATAAAACATCCTGATATTTTTTTAAAAACCTTATTAAGTTTTTTCCACAATCAAATTTTTTCTCTTCTAATGATATCAAAATCGAAAGCGGTAAATTATTTTTATGTCGCTCTTCTTCTAAAAGTCTAATATCGCTTTTCCATTTATAATGATTTCTCGTTGTTGTGTAAATTTTAATTGGTGAGATTGTTTCATAAAAAAAACATTCTCTATCTATAACCATATATATATCCGAAGCTTTATATGCTTTTAAAATTTCATGAACTGTTCTTTTATAGAACAGTTTATTTTCTCTTTCTAAATCTAATTCATTTTTTAAATTTAACGAAGGATTTAATAATGAAATACTTCTGACTTTTCCTTTTAAGAGGCCAAGTAATTTACAAACGACTAATGCTCCAGTACCTTCCCCAATTATATGAATTGATGGATTCAAAATTTCTTTTCTCATAACTGAATGATATAAGCTTTCTGCTAAATCGACAGCGTCATCAGAACCCCAATTTTTCCCATATAAATTTGAAGTGAACACTGTGTATCCTTCATCTGTTAAAGTTGATAATAGCTTTCTTTTATCAAAATGCTGCAATAAGCAACTATGTGCATTATCTACGTAATGTGTATTCCCACCGACATAGAGTACTCCGAAACCATTCGGTCTAATAGGTAGATGAATAACTGCATATTGATCCTCTTGTTTAAAAAACCTCTCGGTTACAGGCATTCTTATCACCTTATTATTAATGTAGTATTTTTGGGGAATTATAAAATAGGTATAAAAAAATTCTTAAGTTACTTTTTTTAATTAAAACTTTTTAATTATAACTTCAATTATCAAATTTCTAGGTATATAATATGATAAGAACTAACTAGATAGGAGTGATTAGAGTGCGTTTTATTATGACATTGTTCTGGAGCTTTGTTTTATGCCAAATGGGAGCTTACGTTTTAAGTTCAATGACTGGCGGAGTATATAATTTCACAACTGCTTCAGTTATGGCTGTAGTATTATCATTAGCTATTTCAGTTCTTAGCGAAGCAATAATTCCTAATGAACCTGTTGCAAAACACCACTAAAATCTATATATAACATATGTTGTAGCACCCAAAAACGTTCAACTTGGTATATACATATGTCATGATTTATAGTTTTAGATAATTTATAAAATACTAAAATTTTGATAAATACATTCAATATTTTGTATATTGTAAACACATAAAAAAGCGCCCTCGATCAATTAATCGAAAGCGCTTTTTTTTATCTTTTTTAAGTTTTTAATATTGAGCCCATTATGCTAAATTTACAATCAATTATTTAAATTTAGATTTATATGTCCATTTTCTGTTATGGTTTTGTGTATCTGGAAAAACTTCTCCAGCCTGAAGCTTAATTTGTTTTGGACGAGTTACGTTGCTTCCTGTTTCACCGATTTCCACGTATACCCCATTATTTGGTGCTTTGTCGCCTGGTCGAAATTGATGTGCTTGACCCATAATTCATTCCTCCTTCTATTTAGGTTCTTATTGTTCCTCTAAAAATAAAGTTTTTTCTTTTAAAAAGATGGTATCATTAGTAATTATTGGCTTTTTACCCAATAATATTTTTTCTTAAAAAGATTCACATTAAAAAATAAAAGGTGATGAATATGAAAACAAAACACTTAATTGCACTAGATTTAGACGGCACCTTATTAACGGATGAAAAAATAATATCCGAACGTACTTTAAAAGTGATCCAACAGTTAAAGACTCAGGGTCATGAAGTATGTATTTCAACAGGTAGACCTTTTAGAGCTAGTAAAATGTATTATGAACAATTAAACCTTACAACTCCAATTGTAAACTTTAATGGTGCTTATGTTCATCACCCTCTAGATGATTCATGGGGAGTTTATCACGAATCATTACCTTTAGAAGTAGCAAAAGAGGTAATTGGTTCTTGTAGAGAGTATGAATTAAAAAATATGTATGCTGAAGTAATGGACGATGTATACGCTGATAAACACGAAGAGGAGATACTCCCACTTTTCCACTATTTAAAAGAAGATATTATCCATGGAGATTTAGTTGAAAATCTTATTCAAGCTCCAACATGTCTTCTAATCGATAGTGAAGAGTCTCATGTTGCAAGTATTCGTGAGCACTTATCAAATGTCCATGCTGAGGTAATTGATCACCGCCGCTGGGCAGCACCTCATCATATAATCGAAATTGTTAAAGCTGGTATGAATAAGGCAATAGGACTACAAAAAGTAGCATCATACTATAATATTCCTCGAAAAAACATTATAGCTTTTGGTGATGAGGACAATGATTTGGAAATGATTGAATATGCGGGCCATGGTGTTGCAATGGATAATGCTATTCATCAATTAAAGAATATTGCAAACCACACAACATTATCTAATCAAGATGATGGAATCGCGATTTTTCTTGAAGATTTTTTCAACTTAAAATTATAATTTATAGCACTTTCGTTGTCATTAATTTCAAAGATAACTAATAATAACCACTTATAACAATTTGCTAATTGTGCATTCTATTAAGGACTTCACCAATAAGGATTATCCAGTTTTTGATATTGATCAATTACTATTGGAATTTCTTAAGAAGTCAAAAACAAAAAGCTTTCCTATTTAGGAGGGAATCACGATGGGCAAAGGTAATAAGTCTAAGCGCTTTATTCAACAAAGTTCTGATTCTGTTACAAAGTACTCTGAAAAATTCCCTTATCACTTTACATTAGCTGAAGCAGAAGAGCGAAAAGCTAATAATAGACAAAGCTTTAATGCTTAATTTAAAGCATTAAAAACAAAAAACAACCATTGGATTAATCCTTTGGTTGTTTTTTATTTATGAAAACACTCTGTTTATATCTTATTTACTGGAGAAAGTTTCTAGTAAGAAACTGTTTGGGTAACTGGTTTAATTTCTCCATTTAGATCCTTCTCATTAACCTTTGTTGCAACGAAAATTGCAGTTATTTCATAATTCCCATTTGGAAGTTTTTTATCTACAAAATTAACTTGCTCTTGCCAGACTTGCGCCTTTCCACTTAGAATTGCAACATTTGTAATGACCTGTGCATACGCCATTTCTCGAGATGACTGATAAACTACTTGTCCACTCTCATCTTTAATTGTAAAATCAACTGTTTGCGATGAAGGGAATGTAAAATTCACAGGGATTTTATTATCATTACGTATTGAATATTTCATCTTCACAATCCCGTTAGCTTCTGTAATCTCAAGTGTTGGTGAAAGCTTTTCAACGTCGATCTCATTAATTTGACCTACAGTTTGTTTTGTACTTGGTGTTTGTTTTATTTCCTTGTCGCTCTTTGCACCACAACCAGAAAGAAGTAGCGAACAAGCTAATAAGAGAATCGTTCCCTTTTTCAAAATAATCCCCACCTTTTTAGTATCCTTATCCTAAATTATACCAAAAAGCTGAGAAATTACTTTAAAATTCCAGCGAAATATTGTTGTGATTAGTAGCATTGTTCATTTAGAAACAAATGCATAAATCTTAAAATTAAAAGAAAAATTAATTAAGTATTTATCTAATTGTCTATAAAAAATAATTAAGCTTTATCAAATATATATGTACTCCTTACCCATATTTGAAAGGGGAATTAATATGATGCATACTATTTTTCATTCATTCATACTAATTTTAGCTGGCATTTTACTATTAAGAATAGCTGGAAGAAAATCAATTTCACAAATGACATTGCCCCAAACAATTGTTATGATTTCGATTGGTACAATTATCGTTACTCCAATTATTGAAAAAGGCTTAACTAAAACAATTGTTGCTGCCACAGTTTTTGTATTAACTCTACTTGTATTAGAATATTTGCAGATGAAATCGAATACTCTTGAAAAATTTTTTACAGGAAAATCAAAAATTGTAGTAGAAAACGGGAAGTTGAATGTTAAAAATTTAAAAAAGCTACGGTTAACGGTTGATCAATTAGAAATGCGTATTCGAAATGAAGGAATTAATAAATTTGATGATATTAAGTTTGCTACAATTGAACCAAATGGCTTATTAGGATTCGAATTAGCCGAGGATGCGAAACCATTAACAATTGGAGAGTTTAAAACGCTTATGGATTCGTACGGATTTCATCTTAAAAATAATCATTTAAGCGAGAATACTCAAAGTTCTGCTTCAATTTTTAATGAATTAAAAGGAAAACAAAAACCTGAAAATCCTAAATTTAAATAAATCGATCCATTAACAAAAAAAGACTAGCAAATTTCAGCTTTTTGCTAGTCTTTATCTATTTATATCTTTCTAAATTCCCCTAATACATCAACGGTTTGTACCACATTCGTAAAAGCTTTTGGATCTACCCTTTTTATAATTCTTTCCAAATCGTATAATTCATAACGAGATAATACAATCATTAAGATATCTTTATCTTGCTTAGTAAATGCTCCAGTAGCATTCATTTGCGTAATTCCTCGCACAAGTTTCGCATGAATTTCTTTTCTAAGCTCTTCACCTTTTGTAGTGACAATCATTGCCGTTAATTTAACGTGACTTGTATGAACACTATCAATCACACGAGTAGTAACATATAAATTGATTAAAGTATAAAGAGCTTTTTCCATTCCATATAACTGGCCAGCTGTAATGATAATAATTGCATTAAACAAAAAGAAATACGTTCCAACCGGTTTCCCTTTTGATTTCGAAAGAACTAAGGCGATAATATCCAATCCACCTGTAGACCCACCAAATTTTAATGTCATTCCAATACCGATCGCAGCAATTAAACCACCAAAAACTGCATTAAGAAGAATATCATCTGAAAAAATCGGTTTAACAGGTAAGATTTCTAAAAATAACGTCATTACCCCTACACTAAAGAAACTAAAATACGTAAAAGAACGTCCAACTTTTTTCCATGCTAAGACGATAACAGGAACATTTAATAACGCTAAAAGAATCCCCGTCGTTGCTGTAAACGGAGTGTAGTCAGTTATAATATTTGAAAGTAACTGCGCTAAACCTGCGAAACCACTTGAATAAACATTAGCAGGGATTAAAAAACAATTCATTGCAAACGCATTTAAGAAACCACCAATCATTACTACAACCAGCTTAAATAAAAGCTCTTTATTTCTTTCCACCAACTCTGCTTCCTCCTCAAAAAAAATAAAACTTCTCTCTATATTAAAAATTGCCTCTGTAAAAACATCATACTTGTTTAACAAAAGCCAAATGTAAAAACGAATACTCATACATAATTAAAGTGATAAAGGCAAACCTAACATTATCATTTCTTATAAAGGAGCTTAAATATGCCTACTAGTGATAATGACAAAAAAGCAAAAGATAATAACGCTGTAAGAGAAAAGAAAAATGCACAAGAAAGTAAAAATGCACAGGCTGGTAAGAAATCTTTTTCTAAAAGTGTCGATCATCTTTAATATTTTTAAAACGGTTTAATTGAATAAAAAACATGTAAAATTTCATCTAATAGTTTAAGTATATTTAAATCTTTCTGAAAGACAATAAGAACTTTCTAAACTTGAAAAAGCCTTATTATTAAGAATATTTAACCGATGTAAATATTTTAAAAAAACCTCTAGAAACACTATTATATAAGTGTTTTTAGAGGTTTTAACAAATTTAAAAATTTGCCAAACAAAAGCTAACTACCCTACACAAAATGGGTGAGGTTTTTGAGGAATAATTTTTGCATAATAATAGAAACAATACAAAATCTAAACAAATGAAAAAAAGGACCATTCCAGCATTAATGGAATGGTTTTTTTACTTTGAGTTTTAATGAATCATATAAAAAGCCTCTGCAACAACACATTAATAATATCAAGTATTAATCAACATGTACTGTCCTTATTTGAAATGCAATATATCAAATAAAGGCTCACGATACCTCAAATAATATAGTAATGTTTTCATTGGATAATCTATACAAAAAATTATAAGTTGGAAGTATTACATGAAAAATTTATTTAAACAAGCTACTGTTAATAATGGCAGCTGGTAATTACTATATTTATAAAGAGTTAAGAGATAACACAAGTTCCAAAGGTTCAATTCTAGTATTAAAATGGGCACCACCATCAGTATATGCAAAGAAAAGATAATGAGGTGATATATCTTGAGTTCAATGCTAGCACAAGTTATTCTTTTCCTAATTCTCCTTCTAGGATTCTATTATTTAACAAAATTCTTTCCAAATAGCTCGAAGTACTTCCTAGGAGCAATAGTTTTATTTATATTTGGAAGCATTGTTATCCATACAGATCATTATTTTGATAGATATTTTTTATTCATAACTTCTATCTGTTTATTAACTCTAATATCAATTTTAAAAAAAGATATTTCAATGCTACTGAATAAAATAATTAATTAAATTTCTTTAGGAGAAGTCACGCTATTTTTTGACTTCTCCTAAATATCTTAAAACAACTAACTCCAGTTCTAATTCACACAACTACATCAACAACTAAATCATTATTCTCTTGAAACGCATTAACACCTACTTTAGTTTTCTCTTGATCGATACCATTATTAATATCTAATTTTAGATGTATCGTGCCTACATGTCACTTTACTTAAAGTCACTCATTTAAAGAACTAAAAAAAGAGTCTTTTCTAGCATTCGGAGAGTGTAAATATTTAATTTTTGAGCGGTTATTTTCACTCTTAAAACTTCCTAAATTCTCCAAACACATCAATTGTTTGAACGATATTTGTAAACGCCTTTTCATCAACTGATTTAATGACTTTCGATAAATGATATAGCTCATAACGTGATAGTACCATCATTAAAATTTGTTTATCTTGATTCGTAAAGGCACCTTTTGCATTGATTGCAGTAATTCCGCGCACTAGCTTCGAATGAATTTCTTTACGCAGTTCATCACCTTTTGTCGTTACAATAAAGGCAGTTACTTTAATATGACTTGTATGAATTGCATCAATGAATCTAGACGTTACATATAGGTTAATTAATGTATAAAGTGCTTTTTCCATTCCATAAATATAGCCTGCTGTTAATATAATTAACGCGTTAAACAGGAAGAAGTATGTACCAACGGGTTTTCCTTTCGAACGTGATAATACTAGAGCAACTATATCTAACCCACCTGTTGAAGCACCAAACTTTAAAGTATATCCAATCCCAACCGCAACAATTAATCCACCAAATACTGCGTTTAGTAAAATATCTTTTGAGAATAGAGGCGTTACTGGAATTACTTCTAAAAATAGCGTAGTGATTCCAACGCTTAAAATCGTAAAATACGTAAAAGATCGACCTATTTTTTTCCATGCTAAAATGATTACAGGAATATTTAATATTGCAAGTAAGATACCAGTAGAAGCCCTAAAAGGTGTAAAATCATTTAATAAATTAGTAAGTAACTGAGCTAAACCAGAAAAACCACTTGAATAAACACTGACAGGAATTAAAAAACAATTCATTGCAAATGCATTCATAAATGCACCAAATATTACTACAAGAACTTTTATGAACAATTCTTTTTTGTCATTCACCTACAAGCCTCCTAAATTTTCATATGTTTAGTATGCCTGTAAATTGTAAAAAAATAGCAAAAAAACCACTTCATTCTATAAAGTGGTTTCACATTCTAATTATTGCTCTTTCTTCTCAAACAGTTCTTTTGCGTATGTCCAACCGTCTTCTTGATAGATTTTATTTTCCTTTAATAATCTACCCATCGCTCGTTTAAATGAAGCCTTACTAATATTAAATCTTACTTTAATATCCTCTGCGTCACTCTTATCCCAGTAAGGCATTGCCCCACCACGGCTCATCATATATTCATAAATTTCATTTGCTTCTTGATCTAATCCTTCATGTACCCTTGGTAAAAGTGACACGTTAATACTTCCATCATCTTTTACATCAATAATGCGTCCACTTACCCTTTCACCAATACGAGGTTCAGTTTTTCTCTGTGATTCGTGGATAAAACCTATGAATCGTTCATCAGTTAAAATATAAGAACCTACTCTTAAAGTACGATAGATGATTCCTGTAACGTTTTTATTAAGCATACTCGGTTCAGCCGGTACAGAAAACTCTTTCATGACTGGTTCAGTAGCAATTTTAATTAATAGTCTACCTTTGTTTGTTTGCTTTAACGTACAAAAAATTTCATCGCCTTCTTCAGGCCATACTTCTTGAAGAGGTGGAAGGTCACCTTTTTCTAATAGAATATCTTTTGAAATACCGATGTTTACAAAAACACCCACTCCATCAAGTTTATCTACTACTTTTGCAAATCCATAACCTTCTGTTGTAATGAATGGCATTTCCATCGTTGCAGAAAGTCTACCTTTGGAATCATGATATAAAAATACAGTAACTTCTTGATCTATTTCAACTTCACCAGATGCCTCATTTTTATGTAAAAATACTTCTTCTTGATCTTGGACAAGCATATACCCAATATCCGTTTCTCGACTGCAAACTAAAGTTACAATCTCTCCTGCTTGTAAACTCATTTTTTGTTACATCCTCTCTTAACTTTCAAACTAAAAATTATTATATCATGCTAACCTGAAAGTTTGTTACTTCGTCTATCATACACTATAATACAAGTATTAACGAATTGGAGGGATTCTATCTATGTCAAAAGAAAGTTCATTTGATATTGTTTCAAAAGTTGACTTACCAGAAGTCTCGAATGCGATTCAACTTGCTACAAAAGAAATCGCAACTCGCTATGACTTTAAAGGAAGCAAAAGCTCAATTGCATTAGAAAAAGAAGAACTAGTTTTAGTATCAGATGACGATTATAAATTAGAGCAATTAAAAGACGTATTAATTAATAAATTAATTAAACGTAATGTTCCTATTAAAAACCTAGATTACAGTAAGGTTGAAGGTGCTTCAGGTGGTACTGTAAGACAAAGAGCTAAATTAGTTCAAGGTATTGATAAAGAAAATGCAAAAAAAATCAATACAATCATTAAAAATAGTGGATTAAAAGTAAAATCACAAATTCAAGATGATCAAATCCGTGTAACTGCAAAAAGTAGAGATGATTTACAAGCAATTATCGCTGCTGTAAAAGGTGCAGATTTATCTATTGACGTTCAATTCCTGAATTACCGATAAACTTATACATAGAAAAAGAGGATGAAAGTAATCATCCTCTTTTTTAACTTTTATAAATTTAATTAACCACTTACTAACGTTAATCTCTCATTCTTTACACATGTATCACGGACTACTATTTTATATGGAACGATAATACTTTTTTCAGTACCATCTGGTTCTTCAACTTTTGAAATAATATTTTTTGCTGCTTCATTGCCTAATTGATAAATATTAATATCTACAGATGTTAATGGTGGATTTGCTAATTCTGCAAAAATTGCATTATTAAAGCTAATAATTGAAATATTATTTGGGACTAAAATGTTATGTTCGCTTAATACACTTATAATTCCTAATGCTAATACATCATCAGTCACAACAATTGCAGTCGGAAGCTCCTTAAGTTCGAGCATTTGATTTACTGCTTTCCTTCCACCGTCTCTCGTAAATGATGTAAATATAATTTCTTCTTCATTTACAGAAAGTCCTTTTAATTGCATTGAATCTTGGAATCCTCGTAATCGGTTTTGAGTTACTAGAAGACTACTGTCTCCTCCAACAAATGAAATTTGTCGATGTCCAAGATCAATTAAATAATTAGTCACATCTCTCGCAGCAGCATAATTATCATTGTCAATATACGTTATATCATCCATTGAATGAACAGGCTTCCCTACTAATACAAAAGGAAAATTATTTTCATTTAAATAATCGATAATCTTATCATTTTCCTTTGAGTAAAGTAGAATAATTCCGTCGACTCTTCTACCCCTAATTGTTTTAATCACAGTTTGCTCAACTTCATCTTCATTGTTTCCTGTAATAAAATAAAGAGAGTAATCTTTTTGATTCGAATACGCTGTCACACCTCTAATCACTTCTGCAAAAAAAGGATTATGAAATGATGTATCTAATGCTGGTGGCAAAACTAATCCAATCGATTTCGTAGATCGATTAGCCAACGACCTTGCATTTAAATTAGGATGATAATTTAGTTCATCCATTACTTTTCTAACTTTCCTCTTTGTTTTTTCACTAATTCTTGGGTTGTTTGAGATAACTCGAGACACCGTTGAAGGCGCTACATTCGCTTTCTTCGCAACATCCTTAATTGTAATCGTCATTTTAATTCCCCTTATTTACGAATGAATGTAAACGTTATCATTTTCTCTTTAGATGTAGACTCTATTTAAAAGATTATTGATTCTTGATAAAATCCACATCTTCCTTCACAAGGCGATGTCCCGTTTATTTTACTGGAATCTAGTGGATTCAATCTCTTCTAATTTGCTTAGAATACTAAAAAAGACAGCAATCATTTCAATCATTTCAAGTATTCTAAGCTTAAGCAAACTAGTATTTATTTAACCTCATTATTACGTCTTCTTGCAAACCATAAAAAGATGATAAACGCAACAAAAATGGATGGTATTGCAATAATCACGCCAATGTTTAAACTAGTTTTAGGTGCAACTGCATAAACATTTGAAGATTCTCTTTTAAGGACTATATCGAATCCTTTTTTATTTGGACGAACCAAATCATCACTTAACATACCTCTTAATTCATTAGATTTTTTAATGACATCAAAATCTAAATGAACCTTTTGATCAAGAGAAGTATTATTTATTGCAACGATCGTAGTTTCATCATTATAATGTCTCTTAATTAAAGTCATACCTTTAGAATCATCATAAAGCACTTCAAAATCCCCTTCAGAAAGAGACGGTAAAGTTCTTCTTAATTCAGTCAGTTTTTTAATATATTTTGAAAAATCTTCATCAGTACGGAAATCCATTCCTTTTCGATTATCAGGGATGTTTCCACCATTTAGTGCAATTTCTGTCCCATAATAAGTCAATGGGATTCCTGGTGTTGTAAATAAATAAGCAAGTGCCAACTTTAATCTTGAAGGTGGATACTCACCTTTTTCTACGGCTAATGAAACAAAGCGCTTAGTCATTTCATCATCTAAATAGTTAATCATTAATGTCGAGCCTAACTGCTTACTTAAATCCACTTGTAGCTTCATTATGTCAGTTAAAGATTGATTTTGTGAAGAAAATGAATTTGCCAAATCATCTACAGAATCTACATTATAAATCCCATTAAAACCTAAATTTTTATATTTATTTAGATCTATTTCACTTGAAGCATTTAAATCAGCAAATAAGATGAAGTTTGGATTTTTCTTTTTTATTTCATTGTTAAATGATTTCCAAAAAGAAACAGGTACATTATTTACTTCTTGTAAATTATATCCGTCAAAATTAGCTTGATCCATCCAATACTTAGCTGTTTCGATTAAGTAATTTGCTACCTCATTGTTATCTTGGTTAAAATCAGGTAACCCATTTATCCATTTCTTTTCTGAACTTGTACTATTTTCTGGATTAAACCAATCCGTTTTTTTAGCAAGTTCACTATTTGGCGAAGCATTATTTGTAACAAAATCAATATAAACTTTTATTTTACGTTTATGCGCTTCTTTGACCAACTTCTGAAGGTCTTTATTTGTTCCGAACCTTGGATCAATTTTTCTAAAATTAACGACGGAGAATCCATCATATGAATTTACGTCATTCTCAAAAATAGGTGAAATCGAAATAGCATTATATCCAAAATCCTTAAGATAATCTAATTTTTGGGTAATACCATCTAAATCCCCACCCTGAGATTTGTTTAAATCTTTCGGGTCTGTATTTTTATCATTCATAGGATTACCATCAAAAAAACGATCAACTAAAATTCGATAAATCATTTCTTTTTTTAAATCTGTTGTCTTTTTTTCTGCAAAACTAATACTTGGTAATGTACTAAAAAATAGTACAGACGCTAGTATTAATAAACCAAATCGCCTCATTTTTTCTCCCCCTGCAAGACACTCGCATGTACATAAATTTCACTCTCTACATTATTTTGCAAAATATTACAATGAAATTCAAATGTTAATTTAAATTTCATAAAAATGGAAGCGATTGCACACACTATTTAATTATACTGTTACTAAATTAGATAGCAAGTTAATTCCTTATAGACATTAATAATAACATTTTACTAAAAAATAAAGGGTGGGATCATGCAAATTGAATCAATATATCATCAGCCATATGATCAATATGCTTTTTCAATAGATGATAAAACCTATCGTATAAGAATTCGAACAAAAAAAGGTGATTGCACAGAAATTATTTTTTATTTCGGAGATCCATTCAAATTTAATGATTCAGGTTGGCAAATTGAATCATCACTCTCCATGTATCTTGCATTTTCCACAGAACTATTTGACTACTGGGAAGTAAATGTGATCCCTCCGAATAAACGAATGAAATATCAATTCCTTTTAAAAAATGAGCAAGATTCTCTATCTTACGGTGAGGGCGGATTTTCAAACAATTTTAATCTCAATGATCAGTCGAATTGTTTTACATTGCCATTTCTTCATAATAACAATTTAATTTCGCCCCCAAGTTGGATTAATAGTACGACTTGGTATCAAATTTTCCCCGACCGTTTTGCTAGTGGAAATAACAAGAATAACCCTAAAAATTCTACTCCGTGGGGATCTACTCTCCCAACGAGTTCAAGCTATTTTGGTGGTGATTTAGAAGGTGTTATACAAAAAATAGATTATCTTAAAAATTTAGGAATATCTGGAATTTATTTAACTCCTATTTTTGAAGCAAATTCTAATCATAAATATAATACAATTAATTATTTTAGAATAGATCCTACTTTTGGAGATGAAAAAGTCTTAAAAATATTAATCGAAAAATGTCATGAAAAT
Source organism: Bacillus sp. FJAT-25509 (assembly GCF_001420605.1). Taxonomy (GTDB): domain Bacteria; phylum Bacillota; class Bacilli; order Bacillales; family Bacillaceae_G; genus Gottfriedia. The sequence goes on along the minus strand of NZ_LJIZ01000026.1, from coordinate 19,842 downwards.
AATATTCGAGTAATGCTTGATGCAGTATTTAACCACACTAGTGCATCCTTTCCCCCATTTCAGGATGCCTTGCAAAACGGAAGGGAATCCGCCTTTTTTGAGTGGTTTCACTTTTTTGAAGATGAACAAAATAACTTGGCATATGAAACTTTTTCATTTGTAAAGGAAATGCCAAAATTGAATACAGAAAATAAAGAAGTACAGAATTTTTTAATCGAAATAGGTTCTTATTGGATAAAAGAATTTAATATTGATGGCTGGCGTTTAGATGTAGCAAACGAAATCGATCATTATTTTTGGAAACTATTTAATAAAAAAATGAAGGAACTAAAAAAGGATTTATTTATTGTAGGTGAGATTTGGCACCATGCAATGCCATGGCTAAGAGGTGACGAATTCGATTCTGTTATGAATTATCCTCTAATGAAATCACTTTTTGCTTATTTCGGTTATCAAACGATTTCAAAGATACAATTTCAATATTCGATTAACGATTTAATCGCTCAGTACCCATTACCTGTAATCAAAGCACTCTTCAATGTATTAGGTTCACATGATACACCAAGAATACTGACACAATGTAATCAAAATGAAAAAAGAGTGATCCTATTATATGTTTTTTTATTTACTTTCTTTGGAACTCCATGTATCTACTACGGAGATGAAATTGGTCTACAAGGTGGAAATGACCCTGAATGTCGAAGCTGTATGCTTTGGGACAAAACACAATTTAATTTAAGTATCTTTGATTCAATCAAAAAATTGATTTCTATAAGAAATAAATACTCAGTTTTAGAAAATGACGGTGAGTTTAATTGGGTACAAACTGACCAACCTGACATTGTTATGTATGAAAGGAAGAATAATCATTTTCATTTTTTAATCATAATTAATAACTCAAGCGAAAAACAGTCAGTTCAAGCACCAATAAATTTAGGTAAGAAAAGAATTACAAATGTATGGAATGGCGAACAGTTTGCAACTGAATCTGATTCAATTGGTGTTGATCTACTAGAAACCGACTTTTTAATTTTGCAAATTGAAGATACAGACTCATTTATGTGAGTCTGTATTTTTATTCACTCATTTACGTTATGTTAGATTTTCTAACAAATCAGATATATGTTAGCGTTTTCATAATTATTTTATATATTTTTTTCGATTTTCCGTGAAATTATTATTGAATTTTGCATATATTTTGAATATGATAACTTATATAACATTTGATGTTACAAAAACTAACATTAAGGAAATGGGGAATGAAGATGAACGGTATTCAAGCTGCGGATAGTGTATTTCTTTTTATTTCAACTGTTTTAGTCATGATCATGACACCTGGTTTAGCACTTTTTTACGGCGGCATGGTTAAAAGTAAAAACGTTTTAAGTACTACAATGCATAGCTATTCTGCTATGGCAATTGTATCAATCCAGTGGGTGTTAATTGGTTACTCTTTAGCATTCGGTCCAGATTTTCATCATTTGATTGGTAACTTTTCTTGGGCAGCTTTAAAGGATGTTGGTTTTACTCCAAATGAAAACTACAGCGCAACAGTCCCTCATAATCTTTTCATGATGTTCCAGCTAATGTTTGCAATTTTAACTCCTGCTCTTATATCAGGTGCCTTCGCCGAGCGCATGAAATTTTCAGCATTTCTATTATTCACTCTTTTATGGACGACATTTGTTTACGATCCATTAGCTCACTGGGTTTGGGGCGTAGATGGCTGGCTTCGTAATCTAGGTGCATTAGACTTCGCCGGTGGAACAGTCGTCCATATTTCCTCCGGTGTTTCAGGTTTAGTTCTAGCTCTACTTCTTGGTAAAAGACGAGATTTTGGCTCTACATCACCTCATCATTTACCACTAACTGTATTAGGTGCTGGACTATTATGGTTTGGATGGTTCGGATTTAATGTTGGTAGTGCTTTAACATTAAATGAAGTAGCATTAACTGCATTCATTAATACAAATACTGCAGCTGCTGCAGCTTCAGTTGCTTGGGTACTTGTTGAATGGTATGTAAATAAAAAACCGACTATTTTAGGTGGAGTTAGTGGTGCCGTAGCTGGATTAGTTGCAATTACACCTGCTTGCGGATTCGTCACTCCTCTCTCATCAATCGTGATTGGATTTTTAGGTGGCGTCATATGCTTTTTAGCAGTAACATACTTAAAATACAAATTCGGATATGATGATGCATTAGATGCATTCGGTTGTCACGGAATCGGAGGGACATGGGGAGCTATTGCAACAGGATTATTCGCTACAAAATCAGTAAATAGTGCTGGTGCAAACGGACTTTTTTACGGTGACATATCACTTCTTTGGAAACAACTACTCGCTATCTGTGCAACCTATCTTTTTGCAGGAATTATTACCTTTTTAATTGTGAAAGTTATAGGCTTTTTCATCAGCATTCGTGTCGATCAAGAGGAAGAAAACCTCGGCCTTGACTTAAGCATACATGGAGAAAAAGCATATCACGACGCAAGTATTTAAGGAGGGATAAAAATGACAGCAAAATTAACGAAAATTGAAATCATTACTCGGCCAGATAAATTTGATATTTTAAAGGATGCCCTTTCAAAAGTAGGAATCACTGGAATGACCGTAACGAACGTTTTAGGCTGTGGAATGCAATCAGGCTATACAGAAGTGTATCGAGGGAAAAAACGAACGATCAATTTACATGAAAAAATTAAGGTTGAAATAGTCGTATGTGATGTACCTGTTCAATCTATAATCGATGAAGCAAAAAGAGTTTTAAAAACCGGAAAACCTGGGGATGGAAAAATATTTGTATATCCTATTGAAAACGCGATTAAAATTCGCACTGGGGAAGAAGGAAGAGACGCATTACAAAATGATTATTAGATTTTTAAAACCTAGTCATTCTACATGGCTAGGTTTTTTATTGATTAATTATATTACATTTTCATAGATGAGACTTAAGACTAATACAGCTATGAAACTTATCAATATATGCTTGGTGAAACTGTTCGATAGAATTTTAAAGAATGCCCCGTCTTACCAAAACGATTTTTCGGAAAAAGTGGCTGTTTTTTCTATCTAGCAGTTGAATCTGAATTATATTCTTATATTTTTTATTGAATATCATCTACTATCCCAAAGAATATGACATTTGCTTTTATTATCCCTGATTTATTTGCGATTCTACGTTTTTAATTGCGATTCTCATTCTTTTTTGCAATTCTCATTAAATTGCAGTTCCACACTCCGCTCAAGCTTCTTTATTTAATCAAAAACAAAAAAGAGGTGAAAAAGATCACCCCTATACTTTAAGCTTTCACATTAATATTGAATTTTTTAAACCAAACATGAATTTGGTATAAATGAGCTAGTAATTGAGGTCCAGACATTAATTGTCCGTACCACGGAACTTGAAATGCCTTTCCTTCACTTTCAACTAAACTATTTAATTGCTCTTTATCAAGAAACTCGTAAAGTGCTGAGCTTTTATCTTTTAAAGCTTCTTTTAATTTTTGAACAACTAATTTTGTATATACTGGATTATGCGTCTTTGGATATGGGCTTTTTTTGCGGTATAGGATATCATTTGGTAACAGACCTTCAAGTGACTTTCTTAAGATACCTTTTTCGCGATCACCATACATTTTAAGCTCCCAAGGGATATTCCATACATATTCGACAAGTCGGTGATCTGCAAAAGGAACACGCACTTCAAGACTCGCTCCCATACTCATCCGATCTTTTCGATCTAATAATTGCGCCATAAACCATTGGCGGTTTAAATAAAACAGTTGTCTTCTTTTAGCTTCTAATGGACTTTCTCCTTCAAGGATTGGCGTTTCTTTTACAGTCTCGTTGTATCGATCTTGAACGTACTGAGCTAAATTCAGCTTCTTACTCCATTCGTCTTTTAAAAGCTTTTGACGAAGTTCTGTTGATCTCATCCAAGGAAACGCTGGTCTATTCAAGTCGTCTTCTCGGTGAAACCAAGGATATCCACCAAAAATTTCATCAGCACATTCTCCTGATAAACCTACTACAAAGTTCTGTTTAATTTTTTGACAAAACCATAATAATGAAGAATCAACATCCGCCATTCCCGGAAGATCACGACACTCCGTAGCCTCGTCTAAATATTGAACTAGCTCTTCGTTTGTAATGACACATCTTTGATGATTCGTATTAAATGTTGAAGACATTAACTCAATCCATGGTGCATCTGAATTCGGTTGGAATACACTTGATGTGAAGTATTTATCATTTTCCTCATAATCGATTGAATATGTGGTTAATTGTCCTTTTCCTTCTTTAGCGTAATGATTTGCTGCGATGGCTGTAATCGCACTAGAATCCACTCCACCTGATAAAAACGTACATAAAGGGACATCAGAAACTAATTGTCTTACGATTGCATCTTCAACATAAAAACGTACTTTTTCAATGGTTTCATCAACTGAATCCGTGTGTATATCGCTTTTAACATCCCAATATTTCCATATTTTAAGTCCATTTCTTGAGAATGTCATTGCATGACCACCACGGAGTTCTTTAATTCCATCAAAAACACCATTTCCAGGCGTACGAGATGGACCAAGTCCGAATACTTCTGAGAGCCCTTCTTCAGTTAATTCAGCCTTTACCCCAGGGTTTGCTAAAATCGCCTTTACTTCTGAAGCAAATAATAATCTTTTATAATCTTCTTTATAAAATAGAGGTTTAACACCTAAACGATCTCTTGCAATGAACAAACTTTCCTTTTCTTCATCCCATATTGCAAAAGCAAATATTCCATTAAATTTGTCTACACAAGCTTCCTTCCACTCAATATAGCTTGTTAGTAGAACCTCAGTATCTGAATGCCCTTGAAACGTGTAGCCTCTTTTTAGAAGTTCTTTTCTAAGATCCTCTGTATTATACAACTCACCATTGTAGCAAAGCGTATACGTGAGGTTACCATTCGTTTTACGCATCGGTTGTTTTCCGCCTACTGGATCAACTACAACTAACCTTTTGTGGCCAAAACTACAATGATTCGAAGACCAAACATTCGTATCATCTGGACCTCGTTTAGACAATGTTTCAGCCATTTTTTTTGTCACTGAATTTACATTAGATAAATCATTTTGAAAATCTGCCCACCCAGTTATACCGCACATGTTTTATTCTCCTTTCTGGGCTATTTCCCTATAAAACTAAAGTTAATTCTATATCGTATTATTGTTTTTAAAAATAGGTGCGTTAATCCGCAAAAAAAGTTAGAAACTTATCATTATTTGTCCATACATTTTTTAAATTTTTGCATAGTTATAAAATAGTTAAGTTATGTCAATAAATGAAAAAAGTAGCAGCTTTATTAAAATCGAAATAAACGCAGCTAGTCTGATTTATAAATCCTAATACCGGTCGGAAAATAGAGTAAAATTTTTAATCCATTTAAAACAATATTCGAGTTTCAAAAAAAGGTTCGAACGAAAAAAAGATTCTATTAGATACTTAATTTTATGATTCAATAAAATGTCCGAATCACTACTTTTCACCTGAACCTACCTAAATAAACAATGAACAGCAGAACGCTTGTAACTGGAGGTTACTTAATGCAATTTAAGCACCGATCACAATTATTTCAAAAGCAACCTCGCGCTTTCACTATTGGAGCAATTGAAGAAATAAATGATGAATGGGTCTTTTTCGATGATGAAACTGATGAGGCTTTTTTACTTGAGGATCTTGTCGATGAAGATTTTGAAGTTTCTATAAATGAAGAGTGGGTACCTGCTTCTTTAAAAAATGGTAATTTTCTTATTCAGTATTCCAAAAAGAAAAAATTACAAAATGGCGATATTCTTCGTATTCAAAGAAAGCTTTTATATAGCTTCGATTCACTCTTGAAAAATTTGAGCGATGAATCATTTTATACTTTAGCTTACCTACTGAATACACATAGTTTTTCCCTATACGATTGCTTGTACTGTCATAACTTTCTTTCATTTCAACCTGAGGGTTCACCTTCAGATGGAGTAAATTTCATCGTATTTGATAATGGAGAACTTGTTTGTTCAGTATATCACCAATTTAGAATTTCATCTGAAGAACAAAACCATCGATTTGAACTTACGAAAGCAACAGGTAACCGCTACCTATTAACACAACTTTCATAAATACAAAAAACTGCCACAAGAAAATTGTGACAGTTTTTTTATTAAGCAAAGAAGTGTAAACCTTGTGGCAATCTAAATCCTAAATATAATAAAGCTAAAATAAATACTGTAAAAATTGTTGCAGGAACAACCATTTTACGGTGCTTCTTAGAAGACACAGTGAAATATTCAAACACACCTAACATAAGAATACCAAGTGTCATTTTTATGTTATAAAGCATCATCATATTAGAAGGCATATTTTCTTTATTCGAAATATGAATAAATAAATACAGTCCAGTTCCTAATATAACGAAGTATAAAAGACGTAAAATCATATGGGCAACTTTCACATTCCAACCATTTTTGTATCCATGCCCAACAATTAAAGCTAAGATAATAGCGATTACCCACGCTGTAATATGTAAGTGAATCATTTCATTTCCTCCCAATTATATATTCTCAATAATCATAACATAAGTGCTTGAATAAGGAAAAATCTAGATGAATTGGAAATGGAAAAGATTTTAAAAAATTCACAAATTGTTCAAAATATATGCTATGATTTTATACCTATTAACCGTTATAAAAAGCATGACAAAATATTCATTTTTAAAAATCATAAATTATATTAATCTAGGATTGTAATCTACTGTCGAAAATAAATTCAATATCAACTATAGCTCCTTACGATTCGACACTTCGTCTAGTTTATCCTACAAAAACCTTTCAATTTCCACTATCACAAGATTGAATGCAGCTGAATATTGTAGTATTTTGTAAGTTTTACACTTCTTTTAGCGAATGTCTTCTCATATGAAAATGATTTTGTATAATAGCATTACATACATCGTGAGACCTAGACATAATTCCCTATTCTTGAACAAAGTTGGTGACTAAATTGCTGCTTCATGTTATAGAGAAAAAACGAGCCCGAATGGTATATTATGCGGGACGATATGGTTTTACGAACAAAAAAACAGTTTTATGTAGCCAGGAATTGGACAGGCTCATGAATATGATCTCGACCTTTACCTCTTCTAAAAGGAGAGCCTAATAGCTAGCTTGCGATTAGTTTATTCTAATTGCAGCTAGTATTTTTTTTGTTATAGAATACGAGATCTCATCTCTTTTTTTATGCCCCTTCCCCTTTTCTTCCTATTTAAAACTTAATACTTATTAACAATATATAGTCTACAATCACGTTTTGGGGTAAATGGCCATATAATACATAATCATAAAAGAACAAAGGGTGTGCAGTCATGCCTGCTTATGTTGGAGTAATAAATATTGTCAGTATCGGTAGCAGCGCTGTAGTTAACGTGGGTGACGCATATAATATCATGCCTAAAAGTAATGCTCAAACTTATGCCGGTGCTGGTTCGTTTAATACAGGTGATAACGTAACAGTTTATAACAATAAAAGTATTTCGACCGTATATGATCAAGATCAAGTGGATCAACCAATGGTTGGCAACATGTAAAGGAGGGTGTCGTTTGAATATATATATACATCAAACAATTATTATTAATCAGCTAAAAACTGGTGGGATCGTAAACTCATCTGTTTTTCAAATTGGTACAACAGGAAATATAAATGCAAGAACGATAACGAATAATACTGGAGATTATTTAGAACCAGCACCACCACTTACTGAACCAGGTCAAATCGTTCAAACTTCGCAAGAGACATAATCTTATTCCTGTAGCAAAGTGAAAGCGAGGGAATTCTATGAATCAGCTAGAATTAAGACAGAATCAAATTGAGCAATTACTATATGAGCAGTCCCAAATAATTGAAGAATTAAAAGCTAAAATAGCTCAACTTGAAGTTACTGTTATTGAACTTTCTCAAAGACCTGAGACAAAAATTGATAAAATCGAATATAAATTTGATCAATTAAAAGTAGAAAATTTAAATGGTACGTTAACAATCGGGCTGAATCCTCTTCAAGCCCCAACATTCGATGATTTAACCGTGGAAAACCAACAAATTGATATTAAACCTGACAATCACATGAAAGCTTTGAAATCATATATAGAAGACCGAATCCATTTCCATTTAAAGGAAGAAGCGCTAGAAACCATTCTCCAATTAGAAACAGAGCTTAGAGTGTCAGTAGATGATTATTATCGTCAAATGATGATCGATGATATTCGAAATCAAATGGATATCAGGATTCCTTACTATATTGATTTATATAAGAATAAACCAAACTTCGCTGATAATCCTCTAAGATATTCTGAAGAAGTCGTTTTACACATGTTAAATGATATTCGAACTGCCTATAGTGCCTTTTTACAAAACTTACCGCATAATATCGGAAAGGAGAATAAAGGATGAATTTAAATGTAACAAATTGTAATTTACAAGTAGAAGAAATAAAATTTACGGCTATTTCATCATCTTCATTATTTATAATTGGCGATGCTCATAATATTTCACTATCCTCTATATTTGACACACCACCAGAATCGTTAATTGTAGGACCTTTTGTACCTTTATCTGTAAGCTAATGTTTAAAATTGATCCAAGATTTCGTTTAGCCGCCTTAGAAAGTTACAATGTAAATACAGTACTATTTTCAAGCGTTTTGCAGTTTGGGGATGCATTATCAATGAGTGCAGAGTCAAATGCTCTCGCGCTACAGGAACAAGGAAACGTATTAACTGAACCAGGCAAAGATGTTTTTGAAACTTATCCTCTTTATAAAGCAATGCCAAAACATCTTCCTTATGTTCCGAACGTTAAATTAAACCGAGTAAATCTTAACCCTACAATCCAAGTTGGTTCAGTTAATTATAATGGTATAAGCTCAGCCAGCGCTTCCATTATTGGCTCAATTTATAATGCTTTTATGTTATCGCGTGTACACCAAATACGGCATTTTATCACACCACCTACATTACACTACCAAACTCCAGGCGTTCATACACAGCCTACTTTTGCTCAGTTAATGCAACCACTCATGTCACAGCCAATGCAAGCCGTTCAATCAGATGTACTTATGCAACCAACAACACCGTCACAGATAGCCGTACCGACAGCAACAGTCGCAGCACATCCAGTTGCACCCGTACCTGCAGTACATGTCCCAGTTGTTCCGGCAGTGCCGGCGGTAGCAGGACGATTAACAGAATCAAAGAAACCACCATTATCCGATTAGGAAAGGAGAATTCTTCATGCCAACATTTCTTGGTGCAATTGTCATCACAAGCAATGAAGGAAATATAAATACAGGAGATCTTAATAATATCTCACCAAAAACTCAAACGAAATCATATTTCGGTTCAGGTTCAGGTAATACAGGATTCCTACCAGTAGCATTAAATGGTGCAAGTGCCACTAATACTTTAGATGCTGATTTAGTAGATCAAAACGAAGTTGCAACTCTTTAGTACACAAAAAAAAGCGATGCAAATGCATCGCTTTTTTTATAACTCTACAATATGACCACCATCGAAAAAGTATAGATACTTAGCTTTAACTAGTTTATCCATCCCCGCTTCAATTGCCTTTGAATAAAGATCGAGTTGAACACCATATCTTCTAATGGCTTCTTGCTTCAAGGCATCGCTTGTTGCAAACGCACCAGTTCGATCGGTTTTATAATCAATTAAGATAACCTCGTCTCCATCAATTAAAAGTAAGTCAATGATCCCTTGGATTAATACGACTTCCTCTTCATCTTCCCAATCTTTATAAATTTCATTTGTTGAAACCCCATAACTAAAAGGTACTTCGCGTAGATTTTGATTTGAGTTTGTCACTAATTGGCCAAGCTTTGACTGACAGAAATCAAATATCTCCAAGCTATTTACCGCTTCTCCTTGCTCTTGGGTAATTAATTCTTTTAACACCATACGATTTATCTGATTTATGATGTCGTCATGAGATGAGACATATTGATAATCTAAATTTTGCATAACAGCATGGGTAGCAGTCCCTTTTTCAGCTGAGTTCATTTTTTGTTCTGACATAAATTTCGGTCTTTCAAGTGGAAAATCTTTTGTTTTAGTCGCTGTAAAACTTTGACTATATGGATCCTCCTCTTGCATTTTTCTTTTTAATTCTGTAACAGATTGTTTTGGTCGATATAGAGTAGATTGTCTATGATGATATTGCCAGTTTAATTGATTCTCTAGTTTTTCATGAAGCTCTTCATGATTAATTTGAATCGGTTCCTTTAACTGAAAAGCTTGAAATACTTCGACTTTATTATTTTCTACTTCCTCAGCTTCCAATAATTGAATTGTAGAAGCATCTACAATTGAATAATTCCAGCGACATGGGTAAAACTGAATTTCATTTTTTGTGTGCCACAAATCATCTTCAAGTCTAATTGCATTACTAGAATCATGACGAATGATCGAAGGACCAATCCAATCAAGATAACTTTTAGCACCACTAATAACATTTAATGGCAAAAGCCACTCTTTATGGTTTTCAACTTCCTTCCAACTTTCAATCATTTTTTGTGCATCATTTACTTTACCTACTAAAATAAGCTTTTCTCTTGCACGAGTTAATGCAACATAAAGAATTCGTAACTCTTCCGAAATTAACTCTTCTTGTTCCTTGCGCTTGATTGTTTCCTTCAAAAGAGTTGAATTAGTCGTACGATACGCAGGATGTACAAAATTCATTCCTAGACCTAATTCCTTTTGTAAAATGAATTTTGCCCTTAAATCTTGCATATTAAATTGCTTAGAAGTATTCACGACAAACACGATAGGAAACTCTAATCCCTTACTTTTATGGATTGTCATCATTTGAACGACATTTTCTTGATCACTTAAAATACGAACCTCATCTAGCTTTTCATCTCTTTCTTGCATACGATCTAAAAATCTTAAAAACTGAAATAGACTTCTATAATTTGATTCTTCTAATGCTTTAGCACGATCAAATATCGTAATTAAATTTGCTTGCCTTTGTTTACCTCCTGGTAATCCTCCGACAAAGTCATAGTATGTAGATTCCTTTAATACCTTCCAAATAAAGATTGAAAGTGTCTCTCTTTTAACGAGTCGTTTCCATTCCTTTATTTGTGCAAAGAAATTTACTAATTTAATTGAAAGTTGTTTATGTCGGTTTTCATAATTATTTAGATAATCCTGGCATGCATCGTAAAAAGATCCATTTTTATGATTTAGTCTAATCATCGTTAATTCCGGTTCCGAAAGACCTACAATTGGAGAACGTAAGACAGATGCAAGCGGGATATCTTGAATCGTATTATCGATTAACTTTAATAAATTTAAAAAGACGGCAACTTCAATTGTTTGAAATAAGTCCTTTGATTTCTCAGCATATAGCGGTATACCTAACGCTTTGCATTCTTCTATATACAAATCAGCATTCGATAATGAACGACCTAAAATAGCAATATCATTATATTTTACTGGTCGCATTTCTCCAGTCTTTTCCGTTATTAAATATTCACTTTCAACTAAATCCTTTATTCTTCTCGCTACGTACCTTGCCTCAATTTGTTCAAGCTTTTCTTCAACAAGATCATCATCATCTTGTTCACTGTACTCAGGCTCATTTTCTTCTTCATCCGAATTCGTTAATAAGATTAATTCAGCAGCGCAATCTGAGTATTCAGGATAGCTCGCACCTAGCTTTAACATTGCATCTTCATCATACTCAATACCACCAATTTCTCTTCCCATGATTTGTTGAAAAATAAAATTGGTTGCATCTAATACTTCCGCTCTACTTCTAAAGTTTTTAGATAAATCGATTCTCAAGCCAGTTCTTTCATTTTTCTCTTTTTCGTATAAATTGTATTTATTTATAAATAGCTGTGGTTCTGCTAATCGAAAGCGATAAATAGATTGCTTTACGTCCCCAACCATAAAAAGATTACCAGAAGCACCAGAGCCTTTTGTGATTAATCTTAAAATCGATTCTTGTACATAGTTCGTATCTTGGTATTCATCAACTAGCACTTCACTAAACTTTTCTTGGTAAACTCTCGCAACTGACGAAGGTAATAAATCTTCCTCGTTTTTTTCCTTTAAAATTTCAAGTGCATAATGTTCTAAATCATTGAAATCTAAAATTCCATTTTCCAATTTTGCTTGTTTAAATAACACGATAAAACGATTAACAAGTTCAATTAATTTTTCAACCAAAGGCTTTAATTCACTTATTTGTTTTAATTGAAGGTCAATACTTCGACTAAAATACTTATCTCTTATATCTTCAACCTTCTTTTTAACATCTTTACGGAAATTCGCTACTAATTCCTTTTTCTGTTGATCTCCCTCTGTCTTCTTAATCGTTGGCAATCGATTAAATACTATTTTTTGTAGACCAACATTAATTTCTTCCCATGATTTTTCTGAAGCATGGAATAAACATTCTAAATTACCATACTCCTCTTTAAACACTTCAGCATACTTAATTGGGCCATCAGGACTTTCTATTATATCTAAAGCTTGTTTATAAGTGTTTATACAAGCAATCATATCATTTTGAATAAATTTCTTAAGCTCTTGAATAAAAGGAATCTCATCAACTGGTTTACCTACTACATTATATTGATGAATGAACGCATTTAAAAACTCACTTGGATTTGGGTTAGAAATTGCGTGACGATATAGCTTTAATATTAATTTTGGTAAATCATTATCATCTCGATCACTAGTATATCGATCAACTAAATCAAAGAAGACTAAATTAGATTCATCACTGTATTCTGACTCCATCAACTCTTCTAACACTTCATCCATCAGTAATTGAATCTCAATTTCTTCTGCAGTACGGAAGTTCGGATCTAATTCTACCATATAGTAATTTGATCGAATGACTTCAGTACAAAAAGAGTGAATAGTTGAGATTGAAGCTTTATTTAATAAAGAAGCTTGTTTCCTTAAATGATCAGATTCAGGATTATTTACAAGTTGTTTCTCTAATGCAATACCAATCCTTTCTTTCATTTCCTGGGCACTTGCTTTTGTAAAAGTAACTACTAGTAATTCATCAACATTTATTGGATTTTCATCGCGAATGATTTTTTGAATAATTCGTTCAACAAGAACAGCCGTCTTTCCAGAACCAGCGGCAGCGGCTACAAGAATATCTGACCCTTCGAAATCGATCGCTTTTTGCTGGTCGACTGTCCATGTTGTTTTACTTGCGTTATTTTCTTCTTTACTCATCTTTATTCACCACCTCTATCATTTTTTGTAGTGCTTCGCTATCTTCTAAAGGAGGTAGAACACGATATTCATTTCCTTTTACATTCGCATCAAATTGACATACTGATTGGTACGAGCAATATGTACATGGTATTTTATCCTTTTGCTGATATGGATTTGCTTCTACAAAACCGTTGTATATTTGCTGACCAGCTTCAGTAAATTTTTGCTTTATATAATTCGTCATCATTGGGTATTGTTCAGGCTTTACCGTTTTTGAATATTTCGCCATATACTCTCCGGTTTTTTTAAGCCTAATCGGCACAATTTTTGAAGAGCTTCCATCTTGAATTAATGCTTCATCCATTAACGTATTACTTTCACGATCTTCTAATAGTAATCCATTCATTTTAAACTTTTTAAAGATCTCATCCTGAATTTCATCGAATTCGATATTATTTTTAACTTTAACAATCGGATTTTGAACATGGAAATACAGAATGCCAGCCGGGTCCGCGTGTTTTCCAAGTAAAGTTGTTGAATTTGCTACAGCTATATCTAAATAAGTTAGTAACTGTAAAGCAAGTCCATAGTAAACATCTGATAATTTTAATTCCTTTTTTGTTGATTTATAATCCAAAATTCGAAGGTAATCGCCTTTTTCACTTGTAGCTTTATCAATTCGGTCAATTCGGCCATTTAATACCATTCTTCTCTTTCCATCAATCGGAAGTTCATAAGAATTCAACTGTTTACCCATACCAAATGGTACTTCTAAAGCAACAGGGACAAATTTACCTGAATGTTCTTGTTGACTTAAAATTGAGGATACTTTAGCAATAACATCCTTCATTTTTTTCTTTAAAAACATATATCGATTCGTACTTAACAAAATCTCACGTTGAAACTTTGGAGAGATTTCGTCTACTACTTTTGCTGCTAATTCATCACATTCTGAATTCGTTAAACTACTCCAGCTTTTCCCGGCCTGTAAAAGATTCTCTCCAATAATTGTTAAAGCACTATGGAATAATTGACCCATATCAAATGATTCAAACTTATAAATTTCACGTTCTTGTAGCTTTAGTCCATAACGTGCAAAATGGGCATATGCGCATTGATGGAAAAGCTCAATTCGTGATACCGATCCACTCAATTCTTCCCCATATAATTCTGTACTTAAATCTTCTCCAAGATCTTTCGCAACATTGTTATACATTACGCTACTTATCACTTTATACAGTTTATCTTTTGAATCAGTATTTTCTCGTAAAACATTATAAAGCGTCCACCATAAATCCATATTCGTTTCAGTTTCCTTAGTCGACCAAACTTGAAGCTGAGACACTAAATTCGTTAATGCTGTACCATAATTTGTAATAGATGTTAGTTGTTCTTCTACAGAACTAAATGTTAAATCTCCACTTTCAAATCTTTGCTGTATATTTGGAAAAATCGATTTTATTCTTTGAATGAGACTTGATGGGGCAAGACTTTTCCCATCATCACTTGCTAACGGATAACTAATGATTAACTCATGACTTGCTCGATTAATTCCAGTATAGATATTAAAATTTTCTACAAATAATTGGTGCTTGCTTGTTGGTGCTACTTCCACTCCAAATGATTGTAAAAACTCTCGAGCAGTGTCGCCTAATAGCCCATCTTCATTGGCCTTCCTTGGTATAACCCCTTCATTTACACCAATGATATAAGCACACTTTACATTTTGTAATCTTGAATGATCAAAATCAGCTATGTTTACTTGATCTAATGATGCAGGAACATTCGCAAATTCAAGTGATTGAAAACCAGTTTGAAGAATTTCAAAAAATGTTTTACGTGACAGCTTTTCTTCTCCAATTAATTCAACGCATTCATCTAAAAGTTGAATAAACCCTTTCCAAACTTGCTCGTGATCTTTGCTTTCAATTAAATTGGATCGATTTTCAGCATCATCCTTTAAACGTTGGAGCTTCCTTGAAATATCTAGTGATTCAACAAATTCATACAATGCTACACACATTTCTCTTGCATTTTTTGCTCGCTTTAGATTGCTTTGAAATGTAAGAATTGGCTTTACTAATAAATCTCTTACCGAATTAATTAACGCCTCGAATTCTAACTCTTCATTTGTTATCCCTCTATCAATACCTTCAGTTGAGCGATACTTTCGGTACTTCCATGGTTCTTTAATCGTCCACCTTTTTCCTTGCTTACCATACGCTATGCAATAATTCTCAAATAACTCAAGCTGTTCACGATTCTGATCACGATTACTTTCAAATGGATAAACTAATTCTGTTTTATATGCATTGAAAACTGATTCATATCTCCAATTTTTTTGAATGATATCGAAAGTAGCTTGTAAAAACGTAAATAATGGATGCGTTAGCATTGAACGCTTTTCTTCTATGAAAATTGGTATTTCATACGCATGAAAAATAGTTGATATCAAATGTGAATATGAATCTCCATTTCTTAAGAAAATTGCTATATCACGATATCGGTATCCTTGTTCACGTACCTTATGAATAATATCTTTCGCAATCCCATTTACTTCAGCCCGACGATTAGATGCCGACATAATCTTAATTCCATCTGATTCAAACGAAGGCTTAACTGGCCTGTTATCAAAATTTGTTTCGAAATACTTCAAATCATTCGATTGATTTCTAAAGTTATGATGACAAATAACCGGTTCCTCTATTGTTTGCTTTGTATTTAAAGCTATCTCTTTAATTTGTTGATATAGAAGCGCTGGTTTATAAAATAAATTCAATTCATGTGGTAAAAAATCATCATATGGTCGGTCAATTGTTAGAGAGAAATTTACCTCACTACAATATCTCATTAGCTCCTCAACTACATTTCGCTCTTGAGGTGCTAAGTCATAATATCCATCAATATAAATAATACTGTCTTTTATATAGTCACTTTTAGGTAATTCTTGAATCAACAAATTTAAATAGTCTTCCGAATCAAGGTATTTATCTTTCATATATGTATTAAAAGCATCAAACACTATTTGAATATCATTTATCTTTTGTTGAATAAAGATATGATCCTTTGATGAATTTTGCTCCATTTGTAAAATAACAGAAGATAATTCATCTGAAGAAACTTGAAAACCTTTAAACTCAGCAATAAGACCTGTTAGTTCCTTATAAAATCCTTGTCGATCAGCAACGTGATGAAATACTTTCAATTCTTCTTTCTTTTCTTCAATAATCTTTCGAAGAATCATAGAAATTCCAATTTCACCAATATGAATCCGACTTATTCCACCTGTTTCTTGTAAAACCTTCCAAGCTAATCGAGTAAAACTAAAAACTTGGGAATTAATAATCGCCTTCTTTTCCTGCCTTCTAACTAATTCATATTCCATCTGAAAGGTCATTTGATCAGGTACAATAAAGATGATATTTTTTGTTTCATTTTTTAATCTATTTGTAATTTCATTTAAAATATGATGCGTTTTTCCACTTCCTGCACGTCCTAATATAAATTGAAACGACATTAACTAGCTCCCTCCTTAAAGTATTAGAATAATAAATGTGTAATTAATAAGAAAAGCCCCCATAAGGAGCTTATTTGTTAAAATTCGTATTCAAACTTGAAATTGGCCAATAAAGTAGGTCGACCTTCCCTACAATTTTATCAATTTTTACAAATCCAAACAAACGACTGTCATAACTTTTTGGTCGATTGTCCCCTTCAACAAAAACATAACCTGGTGGAACTTTCGTTTTACCTGTAACTTCGTTTAAATTAAAATCAGGTGTAAAAGCTGTTCCTTTTAAAGAACTCTTGTAATCATTTAAATATGGTTCATTCCATTTTTTATCGTTAACATAAAGCTGATCATCTTTATATTCAATTGAATCTCCAGGTAAGCCAATCACACGCTTAACATAATCTTCTTTCTTATTTGCATGAAATACAATTACGTCAAATCTGTTAATATCACCAATCTCATATCCAAATTTATTTATAACTAGTAAGTTTCCATCCTTTAATGTTGGCATCATAGATTCCCCATCAACTACATATGTAGAAAATAAGAACGTTCTTACAATAAAAGCAATTGCGATCCCAATAATGATCGCTTTTCCCCAGTCAAATACTTCTTTTCTTAGCATAAAGTTGCTCTCTCCCTTTTGAGTAATAATGCTTTATTGCTCATCAGATGATTGAGGCGCTCTCTTTTTCTCTGGTGTTTTTTCTTTGATGTCCATACGTTTCTCAATCACTTTCCCAACAATCCATAATACGAATATAAAAATTCCTATGTACACTGCTTTAATCGGGTTTTGAAACACTGAAGTTAAATCTTTCCCTAAATAACTAATCATGGCAATCATAGTAAACTTTCCAAGTACTAATGCGATTAGAAATTGTGATATTTTAATACGTGACAGACCAGCTACAATATTTATTAAAAAAGATGGTGAAAACGGAAATGCAAACATAATAAAAATAGGGCCAAATCCCCTTTTTTCAATCCACCCTATTGAAGATTCTACTTTCTTATGCTTACTTACAAATGAAAAAAATCGTTTCTGACCAAATTTTCTAACAACATAGAATAGTAAAATGGAACCTAAGCAAGAACCAATCCATGAATATAAAAAACCTAATAAAGGCCCAAATGCTGCAGCATTAGCAAATACAAAAATGACTAAAGGTAAAATTGGACAAATTGCTTCAATAAAAGGGATTGATATTCCAACTAATGGACCATAGTCTTTGTACTGTTGAATGAGATGTAAAAAATGTTCTTCTGTAAAAAAAGCCTTTAAGTCAAAAACGTTCATTTAAATATGAATCTCTCCTTAAGCCGTATTTCTAAATAGATATCCTTACTGTTAACATTATCACATATAACTATTTATTCAATAATAATAAATGATTCTAACTAGTATTTTTTGTAATAATTTGACTGTTCATCTTATAATTATTTTTTTACTAATTTGTTCCTAATGATGCTTAATGTAATTCTAATAAACTATTCTTTGAATAAATAAAAAAACTACTTCACTAAATGGAAAAGTAGTTGTCAATTAAATAAGTAATTTCCTGTTGATTTCCACTACAGAATGCTCGCATTCCACGGGGCACGAGCTGAGCCTCCTCGTTCCTGCGGGGTCTCACCCTTCCTGCATCTCCCATAGGAGTCGATCATCCTTTCGTTCCAATCAACTTATTCATCTAAAAAAGGGCAACTGTTTTATAACTTTTATCTCCTTCAAGTTATAGTTTTACGGCTTTAAGTTTAAATTCCTCAGAATATTTTTTAGACGTAAGATTAATTATAGACAAAATAAAATCCCCTAATAGTAGACTACCTATCCTTATTATCGGACGGGCTTTTTTGTGTGTCTACTAGAAGGGGATAATATCAATTTAAGGTCCTAGCTTACTTACGTTGTCGTATAAAAAACTGTCGCTGCTACACCATTTGGAAATGCACCGTCACCTGTTGTAATGCGTACAGAGATTAAATCACACGGATTCACGATTAGATTTGCAGCTGGTGACATTCCACAACAAAACGGAGGATTTGGCCCATCTACTGTTGCAATGACACCTGTAGCCATTGCAGTTTGAGCGCAGTTTGTACTGATATAAATTTCCGCTGTTGCCGTTTCACCTAAAGCTAAAGTGTTATCTCGAATACTGAAAATAATTCCTGTAATTACTCCTGCTTGTGGAATCACAATCGTATTTCGGTCAAACATCGAAGAAGAAGTTCCTTGCCCAATAAAATTATTATTTGGAACTGATTGATCTGAACTGAAATAAATGAAACTTGAGCCTGACCCTGTTGTACCTCTTGGTCCTGTTGCACCCGTTGCACCTGCCGGGCCAGTAGCTCCCGTTGCACCTGCCGGGCCAGTAGCACCAGTAGCTCCACGCTTACCTCTCTCGCCTTCCTTACCTCTTGGCCCTCTTGGCCCTACACAACAGCAACTACAAGAACACTTATGACAGCCATGACATTTATCCTCATTATGCTTTTCCTTACATTCACAATCTTTATGCTTGTCCTTACTCAATGAAACTCCTCCATTTCTATTTATACAGAGAAGGGATTTCTTTGCCTTATTACCTTTACAAAGTCCACCACGACTACATTAATATTTTATGGCTTGTCAGTTGTATTTGAATGGTACTCTTGCCCTTTTTTACTTTGTAATCTTTTGGACAAACAGTTAAAAATCACCATTAAAATCTAAGAGATATTACTAGAAAAAGTTAAGGAAATATTACCGAAATTTATCTAATTATTAATTGATGTACCTAATTCTTAAGCAACTATCCTGCCATTTTGTAGAATAAAAAAAGCTATTCTTCGTTATTGAAGAATAGCACTGATGATAAAAACGATTTTAACCCATATTGATTTTCTAAGTGAACAAATAGATATGTTAGATAAAGAAATCGCAACTCGAGTAAGTTCAAATCAAAAAGATATAAAACGACTCGATTCTATTCCAGGAATTGCCACAAGAATGGCTGAACAAATTTTCGCTGAAATTGGAGCAAATGTTGGCGAT
>NZ_LJIZ01000042.1 GCF_001420605.1 Bacillus sp. FJAT-25509 | reverse complement strand
TTTAAATCTTGTATTGCTCAAAAAACTAATAATTGACGTTTACTTCATGTTTTGTTTAGTTTTCAAAGATCATCTTGGTGGAGCCTAGCGGGATCGAACCGCTGACCTCCTGCGTGCAAGGCAGGCGCTCTCCCAGCTGAGCTAAGGCCCCTTATTGAAATGGTCGGGAAGACAGGATTTGAACCTGCGACCCCCTGGTCCCAAACCAGGTGCTCTACCAAGCTGAGCCACTTCCCGTAATATGGCGCGCCCGAAAGGACTCGAACCCATAACCTTTTGATCCGTAGTCAAACGCTCTATCCAATTGAGCTACGGGCGCATATTATAAAAATGGTACCGAGGGCCGGACTCGAACCGGCACGGGGTCAACCCCCGCAGGATTTTAAGTCCTGTGTGTCTGCCATTCCACCACCCCGGCAGTATATATGGAGCGGAAGACGGGGTTCGAACCCGCGACCCCAACCTTGGCAAGGTTGTATTCTACCACTGAACTACTTCCGCATATACTGATTAACAAGATAAATGGTGCGGGTGAAGGGACTCGAACCCCCACACCGAAGTACTAGATCCTAAGTCTAGCGCGTCTG
>NZ_LJIZ01000010.1 GCF_001420605.1 Bacillus sp. FJAT-25509 | reverse complement strand
AGTTGGGGGTTTCCCCCTGTGAGAGTAGAACGTCGCCTGGTAACCAAAAACATCAGCTATTAGGCTGATGTTTTTTTTGCGTTATAAAAGATAATATTTAAGAGGAATAATACAGTTTAGTTCATTCTTTATTCATATTTTAGTTGTAAATTTTAAAGGTAAAGTAGATAAAAAAATAGTAAGTGTAAGGAGTAAAGATATGAGAGAAGAAACTAATTCAAATAAAAAAAGTGACTGGAGAAATTTTATCTCTTTAATTAAGAATGCAAACCCGCCTAAATGGTTATTTGCAATAGGCGTATTATTAAGCGTAGCCACTACTTTAGTCGGGTTACTATTACCTTTACTAACAAAGAAATTTGTAGATGGTTTTTCATTAGCATCCTTAAGTGCAGGACAAATAGCGGTTTTTGTTGCGGTACTAGTCATACAGGCCATTTCATCAGCAGCTTCTATCTATCTGCTTAGTCGAGTGGGAAATACAGTTGTTGCCAATGTAAGACACAGATTGTGGAAGAAAATGATAGTACTTCCAATATTTTATTTCGATGAGACTCAGACTGGAGATAATGTTAGTCGTGTTACGAATGACACAGCAATTTTAAAAGGGTTAATAACAGAACATATAACAAACTTTTTAACAGGAATCATTTCAATTATTGGATCTTTTATATTACTACTAGTATTAGATTGGAGAATGACATTAGTAACTTTTAGTATTATACCTGTTATTGCTTTAATATTTATCCCTATTGGAAAACAAATGTCAAAATTATCAAAAGCAACTCAAGATGAAACGGCAAAATTCACTTCATTAATAAGCCAAGTTTTTTCGGAGATTAGATTAGTAAAAGTTTCGAATGCAGAAAGTACTGAAATTACAAATGGAAACAAGGGAATTAATAATTTATTATCTTTCGGTATTAAGGAAGGGAAATTACATTCTCTAATTGGACCAATTGTTTCCTTTGTATTGATGCTTATTTTAGTAGTTATTATTGGATATGGCGGGGTTAGGGTCTCGTCAGGTGCAATAACTGCAGGGGCATTAGTAGCTTATATACTATATTTATTTCAAATTATCTTCCCAGTGACACAAATTACACATTTCTTTACTGAGCTTCAAAAAACAAAAGGTGCTACAGAAAGAATGATTAGTATATTAGAACTAGAAGAAGAAGATTATCAAGTTGGAAAAGATGAAGTTGATATGAATTTACCAATTAATATTAATAAGTTACATTTTGCATATAAGGAAGAAGAGATGTTAACAAACCTTAATTTTGTGATTCCTCCAGGTAAAGTAACAGCTATTGTAGGGCCAAGTGGCAGTGGAAAGACAACTTTATTTTCACTCATTGAACGATTTTATCCTCCAAAAAATGGAGAGATAACAATTGGAAATAATCCAATTAATAGTTTCAATTTAGAGAGCTGGAGAAAACAAATAGGTTATGTTGCACAAGAAAGTCCTCTAATTGTCGGTACAATTAGAGATAACATTTGCTATGGAATTAAAAGGGATATATCTGATCAAGAATTGGCTTATGTATCGGGTATGGCATATGTTGATCAATTTGTTAATGACTTACCTGAAGGTTTTAATACAGAGGTTGGAGAAAGAGGTATAAAACTATCTGGTGGTCAAAGACAACGAATAGGTATTGCGAGGGCTTTATTAAGAAACCCTAAATTATTAATGTTGGATGAGGCAACTTCCAATCTTGATAGTAGGTCCGAATTAGTTGTACAAAATGCACTTTCCAATTTAATGAAAGGGAGAACTACTTTAATTATTGCTCATCGTCTTTCAACAGTTATAGATGCGGATCAAATTGTATTTTTAGATAAAGGGAAAATAACTGGTATTGGAACACATGATGAATTATATAGTAATCATTTAATGTACAGAGAATTTGCAGATCAGCAATTAAGGGTAAACAGTGCGGTGTAATTAAATTGAAGGAAGGTGTCTTTATGGCTAGTATTTTAATCGTAGACGATGATCCACATATTCGAAAACTATTAAATGTTTTACTTCGTGATGAGGGGTTTACTGTTTTTGAGGCTACAAATGGTATTGAAGCAATTAGTGTTTTTGAAGATAAGAAAATAGATATGTTAATGATAGATTTAATGATGCCTAAAATGGACGGATTCGAGCTTTGTCGAGAAATACGCAATGAATATGATCTTCCTATAATTATGTTAACCGCAAAAGGTGAAACCGAACAGAAAGTTAGAGGGTTTAAATTAGGGACCGATGACTATATCGTAAAACCATTTGAACCAGTCGAATTGGTTGTTCGAGTAAAAGCTTTGTTAAGAAGATCAAAAATATCTTCATCTAAAATTGTTCAAATAGGAAATTTAACAATAGACCACGGTAATTACAAAGTACTAAATGATCACCAAGTAATCAATATGCCATTGAAAGAGTTAGAGCTTTTATTTACTTTAGCGAGCTCTTTAGGAAGGACTTATTCTAGGGAACAATTAATTGAAAACATTTGGGGATTCGATTATGCAGGGGATGAAAGAACTGTAGATGTTCATATAAAGCGATTGAGGGAAAGATTTCCCGAGAAAGAATTTGGTTTTAAAATTTCTACTGTATGGGGATTAGGGTATCGAATGGAGCTATTAAAGTGAAGGTACTGAAAAAGATTAGAGATGTTATAGGAGCTATATTATTATTAACGACTGCAATAACAATTGGAAGCGTAATTGTTCACTATTCTACTAATTACTTTTATGAACATCAGCTCACTAATTTATCAGATTTAACGAAACAAATCATAAATACTTTTTTAACCTTTCTATTATTAATGCTCGGAGGAGCCGTATTTGGTAGAATGTTTCATCATCCAAAGCAAATGAAAATGGTAAAAGAAATAATGCAGGCAATTCGAAGTATTTCAAGGGGAGAGTTTAAAGTATCAGTAGATCTTGAAAAGTTCAGGAATGCATTTGGTGGTGAAATAGGAGAGATAATAGACAGCTTTAACCATATGGCAAAGAATTTAGATCAAATGGAATACATGCGACAAGAGTTTATATCTAACGTTTCACATGAAATTCAATCGCCCTTAACATCTATTAAAGGTTTTGCTAAAGTATTACAAAATGAAAAATTACCGTTAGAAGAGCGAGAGCAATATTTAAATATAATTGAGTATGAAAGTACAAGATTATCGAAGCTTAGCGATAATCTTCTAAAGCTAACTTCACTAGAATCACAAAGCCAGCCAATAGAAAAGAACAGTTTTTCGTTAAATAGCCAACTTATGTACTCATTGTTAAGCTGCGAACCCCAGATACTAGAAAAAAAAATCAATATGCATGTTGATCTTGGTAAAATTGACTTTATTGGAGATGAGGCTCTTTTAAATCAGGTTTGGATGAATTTAATTACAAACAGTATAAAGTTTACTCCTAACGATGGGGATCTATTTATCTCTGCTATACAAGATAGTGACAAGGTAGTTATACAAATTCAAGATACTGGAATAGGTATTTCTGAAGAAGATCAAGTGCATATATTTGAAAGATTTTATAAAGCAGATAAATCAAGAGACAGGACAACTAGTGGAAATGGATTAGGTTTATCAATCGTAAAGAAAATTGTCGATATGCACAATGGAATTGTTTATGTAAAAAGTGAGATCGGTAAAGGGTCACTATTTGTAGTTGAATTACCTGTAATAGCAGAGTAATGGTTTTTCATTGTAGTAAATAGAGTTTAGTAAAGTTAACTACTCTTTTTCTATAATGAAAAACATTATCTTTTTTTTATTAAAAAGTTATTGCAATCATAAAAGCATCATGGTATATTATTAAACGTTGTCACATTAAACCAATAAATGAGGCAAGAAAATAATATAAAAAAGTTGTTGACTAAACAAATTTGAATATGTTATTATAATATAAGTCGCTAAGAGATAAAGCGATAAAGTGAACTTTGAAAACTAAACAAAACATGAAGTAAACGTCAATTATTAGTTTTTTGAGCAATACAAGATTTAAACTTAACTTTTATGGAGAGTTTGATCCTGGCTCAGGACGAACGCTGGCGGCGTGCCTAATACATGCAAGTCGAGCGGACTAATGGGAGCTTGCTCCNGGGAAACCGGAGCTAATACCGGATGACATAAAGGAACTCCTGTTCCTTTATTGAAAGATGGCTTTTAGCTATCACTTATAGATGGGCCTGCGGCGCATTAGCTAGTTGGTGAGGTAACGGCTCACCAAGGCGACGATGCGTAGCCGACCTGAGAGGGTGATCGGCC
>NZ_LJIZ01000035.1 GCF_001420605.1 Bacillus sp. FJAT-25509 | reverse complement strand
GGGTCATATCCTCTATATTTTGTCTTTAATGCAGGGTGATCCCACTGAACTCCTGTATCTATGCTACCAACAACTATTCCTGTTCCATCTATTCCCAGACCCCAAACATCAGGCGCTCCAATTTTTTCAATGCCCCATTCTACATTATTAGTCGCTTGAACTTGAACTTCAGTAGTTTTTGCAGGCTCAATTAACTTTGTAATACCATTAGGTCTTATACTTTCAACCTCAGGCATAGCCGCTATGTTTCTCATAACTTCCTCTGTTGCTGTAACTGCCATACCATTTACTATATAAAATGACTCATAATCCTTTACATTTCCTTTAAGCTTTTCTTTTTTAATATAATTCTTCAAATTTGTCTGTGATGAATCTGATTTAATTCTTAATTCAGAAACGATTGATGAACGAACTACTAACTCTTTTTTTACATTTGATAGTTGCTTATTCTTAGCTTTAACATCATTAGCAACCTTTACTGTATCTACCTGATCCTTAAATTTTACAAGAAAGGTAGTTTGAGAGTTATTTGCAAATTCTTTTTCAAGTTCTGGACTTATTTTATTCTCTATTACCTCTTTAGCGTTATAGCTTGTCCCAATATTGTCCTTTGCATAAGCCTTAACATAATTTCCAGCTGGTGCAGCAAATGAACTTACTGTAAGTAATAAAGCTGTCGACAATGCACTCAATTTCTTGGTGATTTTTATCATGTTTATCCCCCAATATTTAGATTGAATTTACATAAATAATCCTTTCCCTTAACTGCTTGAATTCATTAACTTATAAAATAGGTTTTGAGATGATCCTTACAACAGTTCATCAATTAAGTTATTTCATTCCATTCAAACTTACAGCTAGTAACGTTTTCATTAAGTTACAAATGTTAAGAAATATCATAAAGTATGATTCATAGTTGAATAGGATAAATTAAGAGATTGCTAACAAGATGAAAGCAGCTTATTTGTCTACAAGCTGGAAGGACCTTATAAAAAGGTCCTTTTTCATATAGTGTAAATCAAAATTAAATATGAAACTAAAAGTATTAATAAAGCCTAGTTAAAAATTTAGCAATGCTACTTATTTTATGACTCAATTTATTTAACAGTGATTTTTCTTAGAACCGTAGTTTTGTTCCCAGTTTTATCAGCAACTACATACTTTAACGTATAAGTACCTTTTTTCTTTGTATTTACAGTTCCAGTAATTTTAATTACTTTTGTTAAATCTCCGTCTACATTATCTTTTGCAGTAACGCCTGCCCTTGCATTGAATTTAGACTTTACTTTAATTGTTTTCGATTTTGCACCATAAATGACAGGTTTAATATTGTCTTTTACAGTGATTTTTCTTGTAATAACCTTTTTATTACCGGAAGAATCAGTAACCGAATATGTTAATGTGTATGTTCCGATTTTCTTTGTATTTACTGTTCCCGTTACTTTGATAAGTTTTGTTAAAGATCCATCCACATTATCTTTAGCAGTTACATCTTTTAGTGGATTGAATTTAGTATTGATATTAATTGTTTTGTTACCTGCACCGTAAATCACAGGTTTAATATTATCAATCACTGTGATCGTTCTTTTAACTGTTGTTACATTCCCAAACTTATCGCTCACCGTGTAAGTAAGTACGTAAGAACCTTTTTTCTTAGTATCTACAATACCTGTTACTCTAATGGATTTAGTTAAATCACCATCTACATTATCTACTGCAGATACTCCAGCCATTGGTTCAAACTTTGAATTAATATTTAATTTCTTATCTGTCGTACCATATATAAGTGGTTTAATTGAATCGATATATAGCTTTCCTGCTGCCTTGGAACTTAATGAATTTCCATTCATATCTTCTACTTTTACCACTATTTGTGCACCGTTTAATGTAAGCTTGTTAGTTGCTTTCCAGTATCCCTCATAGTGTCCAGTGCCATTTCCATTTGCATCCTTTACTTCGGTCATAACTACTTCAAAGTTGCTTAAACTTGCAGTTGGCACAGATGCTGCGCTTGTTATGCCATTAATCGGAGCGTTAATTGTAAATACTGCCTTTTTTAATCCAGGCTCACTGTCGAACCCAACCTTTAATGTTTGATCTGCCTTTAATATTACATCACTCGATGGCATTATATTTTTAATTTCACGTATTGGGTATTTTACATTAACTGTTATGCTCTTAGCAGTTTTATTTCCTGCTTTGTCTCTAGCAACAACATTTATTATATTTTTCCCTTCCTTGGACATAAGCTTTACTGTCCAATTTCCATTTGAATCTATGTCTGGCCTTGTTCCATTAACATCAACATAATCTAAATAATCATCTTTGGCTGTTCCTGTTACAGTTATAACCTGATCATTTATATTTGCGTTATTTTGTGGGCTTGTAATTTCTAAAACTGGTGCTGCTTTGTCTACTATGACCTTTATTTCCTTCGAATAAGGAGTAGAACCGAGTTCTGTTATAGTTTTTGCCTTTAGAATATTAACTCCCTCTTGAAGTACAGCGTCAATTGAGAAGCTTCCATCAGCATTTGTCTTTCCATTTGCTATATCTTCATCTTTGCTAAATATATGAACGTCCATTCCTGGAGCCGCCATACCTTTTATTGTTACTTTTTCATTATTTACATATGGGTTGTCTACTGGTGATGTTATAACTGGAGCTAGTGCTTCAAGCTTAACTGTTGATCTAATCATTATGTTTCCATACTCTTTACTCGCTAAAGTGAATGGACCATCTTTTTCAAACCACCATGATCTTCCTGTTGGTACTGTAGTTTTATCCAGTGATATTCCTGGAGATAACAAAGAAGGCTGATCCTGTATTAAAACCATATAATAATCGCCTGTTACAACTATTCGCTTTGCGGATAAATCAACGACTGTCCATTTTCCTTCCTCCCTAGGAGTAGTTGCATTAAACGGACCTGCTATCATTTTTCCAGGAGCGCCATCCTTTCCACTTGTATCATAAACTGCCACCTTAAATGTAGTTCCACCTGGTGTTGGCCATTTTGTACCAAACATAAATAATCCAGAGGTTACTATTGCTCTAGTCTCTCCCTCCGGAAGTGACATTCTTACTGCATAGCCGCCTCCCGGTTGAAATTGAGCTACTGTATCTTCTGCTGTTCCATCATCATAGCCGATCTCTCCTGAATAATTTATAAACGGTTTTTGCTGAATATCATGTGTAACATTTTCCTTACCCGTAATATCTACGGTAACTTTCTCATCAAAGTAGTCCTCAGCTATAACCTGTACTGTATATTTACCTTCATATGCAGTTATTGAGTAATTACCCTCTGCATCAGTTGTAACTGGTGCTACTGCTGCATCCTCGATTAAGTAAAGTTTAGCGTTTTTCACAGGTTTTCCTGTTTGCGCATTAGTGATTTTACCTGTTAATGTTCTCTTAGGTATTGGAGCCAATGTAATGTTTGTATTTTCAAGAACTTGGTTAGCTGCTACTTGAACCTTCTTATCCTGTGGATAGTACCCATACTTTTCAGCTCTTAATGTATACGCTCCTTCTTTCACCTTAAAACTATATGATCCGTCTTGCGGATTTGTTTTTGTTGAACGACCATTTTCAACAATAGTCACTGTGGCTGATAATGGAAGTCTTGCCATCTCAGTGTTTGCCTGCACTGAATTTTTTACTTGTTGTTTTGGGCTGTTGCTTAAAACTGATCTGCCATCTGATGCTGCAGGTAGATCTTTTAATCTAATTTGTTCTTCAGGGCCATTGCTTAAAACTGATGTATTACCTAGTGCTGCAGATTTATCTGTTAAATTCACATCATCTATAAACCATCCCTGATGATTATTGGAGGTGGAGGTACCAGACATAAATACAAAAAAGATACTTACTTTCTTTCCTGCATATTCGCTTATATCTATTTCTTCATTTGAATATCCTCCTGTCTTAGTGCCTGCATATTTTGCTACACTCGTAAAATAATCATTGCCGTCAATTTGAACACCAACTTTTGCAATGGCATTATTTTCTTCTAGATCATACCAATTTTTAAACTGCAAATAAGCATGTTCTTTCGGCAAGACAATTTTAGGCGATATCAATCCCATTACTTGATTTTCTGAATACGTTCCTTCAAGATTAGTAGCAAAAACCTTTTCTCCCGAAGCTGCTGCCATAGGTCCTGTCGTTGGTTTTCCCCACTGCCATTTAGGAGCTCCGACTATTTCCCATCCTGTTATATCTGTTTCAAAATCATTAAAGTATCCTACTTGAGAGTTAACAAGTATTGTATAGATATCACTTGTAACCTCGTTCTTTCCAAAGTCAACTATTCTCCATCTGTAAGATAGATTTGATCCTGCCACTACTCTATCTGCTGGAATTATCGCTTCATAGCTTCCTGACTGGATGTCTCCACTCTGCCTTTCAGCTGCAACTGTTGTCCACTCATCCGATGGATTATTTCTATATTGAAGCTCAACTGTCTTAACGCTTATATTATCCTGTACATCTATTTTTAATTTTTGTTCAAATCCTACGTCTGCCTCTTTAACAGGTATATGATTAAAAGTTGGCGGAACTGTATCCTCGGCATCTTCTGATACTTGGCCTTTAATATCAGAAATTCCTGGCATAACTGATGTTACAGCCTTAAGTGCATTAATCACACCATATCCATATCCATTGTTAGGGGTTTCAGGATAATCATAGTTAGTACAAGGAGTTGCTGTTTCCTTTATTATTCTTTCAATATCACTTACTGTTAAAGATGAATTGGCTTGAAGTAATAATGCTACAAGTCCTGATGTATGTGGACCTGCCATCGAGGTTCCATTCCATCCCCCCTCATATTTACCTCCTGGAACTGATGATCTTATATTAACTCCAGGTGCTGAAATATCAGGCTTAAGTATTCCACCATATGGTGATGGTCCCCTTAATGAGAAATTGGCTAATTTGTTGTTTATGTCAGTTGCTCCTGTTGCAAAGGATTCTTGATAGTTTGCAGGATTAGCAACTGATCCAGGTCCACCGGGATTGTAAAGAGTTGTATTTCCTGCTGAAAATTCCGGGAATATATTTGCTGCTCTCCAATTTGTTACAACAGTTTTATACCAATCATTTATTCCAGGACTTCCTCCCCATGAGTTATTAACTACATCAGGAGCCATTTCTGGATGTGGTACGCCATTTTTATCTTTAGGAGCAAGCATCCATTCACCTGCTTCTATTAAATCTT
>NZ_LJIZ01000025.1 GCF_001420605.1 Bacillus sp. FJAT-25509 | reverse complement strand
GCCCAGTAAAATACCGAGTTCATGCCCAACAGGCTGCCTAATTGAAGTAACCAGTCTAACTTTATGGGGTCACTACATCTCACGGGTGGTTTTGTTTATTAAACCTTTCATTCTTTCGAATCGAATTCTCCAAAGTAGATAGACATATTTTGACACGTAGTTTAGAATAATAAGAAAAATAACAATTTTATGAAAAATTGGAAAAAATTACGTGTTATTGTCAATTAAATAGGAAAAGGGGTGAGGCTTATGACATTGCTTAAAGTGGAAGATTTGTCAATTAAATTCAAGTCTCGCCAAGGAGTTGTCCAAGCAGTTGGGGGGATAAGTTTCGACATTGAACAAGGACACTCGCTCGGAATCGTAGGCGAAAGTGGAAGCGGCAAAAGTGTGACATCTCTTGCCATTATGGGTCTTTTGCAAAACGCTGTTGCTGATATCACTGGAAAAATTCAGTTTGAAGACGTCGATTTGTTAACTTCTTCGCCTGAAGACATGAGAAAAATGAGAGGCAAATCTGTGTCGATGATTTTTCAAGAACCGATGACGTCATTGAACCCCCTTCATACTTGTGGAAAGCAAATCATGGAACCAATCTTACTTCATCAAAAAGTTAGCAAAAACGAAGCGAAACAAACCGCCATCGAATTACTCAGAATGGTCGGCATTCCTTCTCCGGAACAACGATTTCATGAATACCCGCACCAACTATCTGGTGGAATGCGCCAGCGCATCATGATTGCTATCGCACTAGCATGTGAACCAAAACTATTAATTGCGGATGAACCAACCACCGCACTAGACGTAACGATTCAAGCGCAAATCCTTGATTTAATGAATCGACTCATGAAAAAACGAGACATGAGTATGATTTTGATTACGCATGATTTGGGCGTTGTGAAAGAAATGTGTGATCAAGTCGTCGTCATGTATACCGGACAAATTGTGGAGAAAAGCCCCACGGCATCTGTTTTTTCAGAGCCACTTCATCCTTATACAAAAGGATTACTGAATGCCATTCCGAAAATATCTAATAAGGTGAGCAGGCTCGAAGCTATTGAAGGGTCTGTACCAGATGCGCTGAACATGCCAAGTGGATGTAGTTTTCATCCTCGTTGCGTATTTGCAACGGAACGATGCAAAAACGAAGCACCTCCATTATTTTTACATGGTGATGGTCGCGAAGTTCGCTGTTTCCTTTATGATGTGGCAGTAAAAGGCGGTGATCAACATGTCGCAAATTGAAACTAGTCGACTCGATTCGGTTTCAAATCCGTCATCGTCTGACACGATTTTAGACGTTTCACACTTAACAAAAACGTTTCAAATCAAACAACCGAATGGCAAAAAAGGTGTCTTAACAGCCGTTGATGATGTCTCATTTTCAATCAAACGAGGAGAAACCTTTAGTCTTGTTGGGGAAAGTGGCTGCGGCAAGAGTACGTTAGGCAAAACCCTACTTGGTCTTTATCCAGCCGACCCTGGTTCCACCATTTTGTTTAATGGCGAGGATATCACGAAGCTGTCTAAAAAAGAATTCGCTAAAAAAGCGCAGTTGATTTTTCAAGACCCTTCTGCTTGTTTGAATCCACGTCGAACACTCAAAAAAATTTTATTGGAACCGTTCAAGATTCACAAAATAGCAAACGGTGAAAGTAAAATCATCGAACTTATGGAGATGGTTGGTCTACCAAGTCGATTTTTAGGACGTTATCCTCATGAACTATCTGGTGGTCAAAAACAACGGGTTGGTATTGCGCGGGCCTTAGCGCTCGAACCAGAACTCTTAATCTGTGACGAACCAGTCTCAGCGCTTGATGTGTCGATTCAAGCGCAAGTCATTAACTTACTAGAAGACTTACAGGAACAATTGAATCTGACCTATCTTTTTATCTCGCATGATTTAAGCGTCGTTCACCATTTAAGTGACCGAGTTGCCGTCATGTATTTAGGAAAAATAGTTGAACTCGCTTCACGCGATGAGCTGTATGATAACACAAAGCATCCGTATACAAAGGCACTCCTCTCTTCGATTCCTGATCCAAACGGGGAATCCAAAGAGAAGATCATTCTCACAGGAGATGTGCCTAGCCCCTCAAATCCACCAGCCGGTTGTCGTTTCCATACGAGATGTCCTGCTGTGATGGAACAATGTAAAACAGTCGCACCACCATTCATCCAAACAGGTAGTAACCACTTTACAGCGTGTCATTTGACGACAAAGTGATGCTATAAATTTTAGAAAAAAAGGGGTTTTACGAGATGAAAAAAATCAGTTTACTCGCCTTAGTCATGCTGATGGCGTTCTCACTATTCGCATGTGGGAAGAAAGATCCAAGCAACTCATCATCTTATGCAGATACCATTGTTGTAGGTGTTGCATCTGACTGGAAAACAATGGACCCAGCTCGCGCCTATGAAGTATATGCAAACTTCTATTTCTATGCAACTTATGAGAACTTATACATGTTAGAAGGTTCAGACATGACACCAAAACCAGCTCTTGCAAAATCGTATACAGTCGATGAGTCAGGACTTGTGTATACATTTACTTTGAACGAAGGACGTAAATTTGCAAGTGGGAATCCAATCACAGCAAATGATGTTGTGTTTAGTTTCAACCGCACAAGAAACATCAAAGATAATGCGTCAGCTTTAGCGGCTGGTGTAGCGAAAGTCGAAGCAAAAGATGACCACACAGTTGTTGTGACGTTGACTGAAAAAGATGCGTCTTTCTTGTCAAAAATAACAGGAAACGCTTTTGCTGTTGTGGATAGTAAAGTCGTCAAAGAAAAAGGCGGAACGGATGCTGCAGATGCAAGCACAACTGACAAAGCAACAGCTTACCTTGACGGTGCCTCTGCTGGAAGTGGTCCGTATGTGTTGAAAAAATGGACAAGAAATACTGAAATGGTGCTTGAAAAGAATCCGAATTACAAGGGCACTGTGAATGCAAGCAAAATCATTATCAAAGAAATGCCAGATCCAAATACACAAATTCAAGCGCTCGAAAATGGTGAGATTGACGTAGCGCTTAGCGTTGGTCCTGACCAAGTGAAAACCATTAAATCAGGCGGAAACGCAAAAGTTGTTTCTTCCCCAACTTCCACGATTTCATTTTTAATGATGAACGACAAAGCAAGTATTGGGAAGGAACTCTCAAATCCAAAAGTTCAACAAGCTGTTCGTTATGCACTTGACTACAAAGGATTCCAACAATTAGCTGGAAATGGTGCCCTCCTTCCTGAATCATTTGTTCAAAAAGGATTTGTCGGCGCTAAATCAAGACCAGAGAATTATCAAAACATCGATAAAGCGAAGGAATTGATGAAAGAAGCTGGTTATGAAAAAGGATTTACGATTCCGTTAACAGCTGCAAACTTCGAATCAGAAGGTCTTTCATGGACAACAATCGCTGAAAAAGTAAAAGAAGATTTAGCGAAAATCAATATCAATGTTGACATCAAAACAGGTGAAATTGGTGCAGTCATCGAAGATTACCGTAGTGGTAAATCACCATTCCTTGTGATGCATTGGTCACCTGACTACTACGATTTAAGCAACCAATTAGCGTTTATTCCTGGTGATATTGTTGGAAAACGCGCGAACTGGGAAGCGTCAGCAAATCCAGAATTGGTTAACTTAGCAAATCAAGCGAAGGTGGAAATCGATCAAACAAAACGTGCAGAGATTTCAGGTCAGATGCAAGATATCATCGCTGAAAATAGCCCATACGCGTTCTTAGTTCAACACCCAAAAACATTTGCGGTTAGCCAAAAATTACAAGGTGTTGTGTATAACGATTTTTGTAAATTGCATTTAAATGAATTAAAGCTGTCTAAATAATCACTGACAGGATAAAAAGCTAGTCGTAGGGTGAACTCCTCTATGACTAGCTTTTCGATTACCATCTTTTACATAGTTGCATCCATCGTATCTGTTTTTGAAAGGAGTTGTGCCAATTGCTTCGATTTATCGGTAGACGTTTATTATTTCTTCTTTTCTTATTAGTTGGCGTGGCGCTGTTTGTCTTCATCCTTTCGCATTTAGTACCAAGCGATCCAGTTGCTGCGAATTTAAGCCAAAGCGCCATGAACAATCCCGAAATCGTCGCTGCTTTTAAAGCAAAGTGGGGACTTGATCAATCATTATTCCGTCAATTAATTCTCTATTTCCAGCACCTATTCGCAGGTGATTTGGGTACGTCCATACGGACCGGTAAACCGGTACTGGAGGATTTAATGCAGTTTTTCCCGGCTACTCTTGAACTATCGGTCGTGGCCATGATGATTGCCTTAGTTTTCGGCGTACTTTTTGGCATTATTTCTGCCATCTTTCGGAACAAAGCAATTGACCATGTCATCCGAACGGTTTCCATTAGTGGCGTGTCGATCCCAAGTTTTTGGTTTGCGCTTCTTCTGCTCTATGTGTTTACGTCTGTTTTAGGGATCACACCAGGACCAGGACGCATCGATGCACGTACGGCAACACCAGATGGTGGAACGGGTCTATTTCTACTCGATTCACTCTTAAGAGGTGATTTCCAATTATTTGGTGAAGTGGCGATGCACTTGATCCTCCCTGGCGCTGTACTTGGTCTTTTTACGATGGGGTTAATCGCTCGTCAAACAAGGTCAAACTTACTTGAAGTGATGTCAATGGATTATATTCGAACAGCGCGATCAAAAGGGTTAAAAGAATCAGCGATTATTTTTAAACACGCCCTTTCAAATTCCATGATTCCGGTCATTACAGTCGCTGGAATGGGATTTTGTAATCTACTTGGTGGAATGGTGCTTGTTGAAAATATTTTTGCGTGGCCAGGGATTGGTCAATATGCTTATTTGTCTGCTGTTTCACTCGACTTCCCGGCAATTTGTGGTGTTTCGTTATTAATTGCATTGATTTATGTTGTCATTAATCTAGTCATTGATATCTTATACGGTGTCATTGATCCGAGAGTGAGGCACCGATAATGCGAACAATTGTATCATTTCTTCGTCAAAAAGGATTTCTTTTTAAACTTGGTTTAGTCATTTGTCTTGTTTGGTTTCTTGTTGCCTTGTTTGCACCTTTCATCGCAACACATAGTGTCACGACGCAGAATTTAAGCATTCGGTACGAGTCCCCTAGCGCTTCACACTTTTTTGGAACGGATGAGCTTGGTCGAGATGTTTTCTCGCGTGTCATCGTTGGTTCTCGTATTTCGTTAACGGCTGGGGTCATTACAGTAGTTTGTGCGTTCGCTTTCGGTATTTTATACGGGGGAATCGCAGGCTATAAAGGCGGGTATGTGGATGAAGTGATGATGCGCTTCTCCGAACTCATCATGGCGTTCCCTCCCCTTATTTTGGCGATGGTGATCGCAGCAGCACTTGGACCAAGTATCTTAAACTCTGTGCTTGCGATGGCCATCATTTGGTGGCCGAATTATGCAAGGCTCATGCGTTCTATGGTGATTTCATTAAAAGAAAGCGAGTATGTGACGGCTTCTCGCGTCATAGGTGCCTCTCACATTCGTGTCCTCTTTTTGGAAATTTTACCGAATTGTTTCGGACCATTGCTTGTGATGGCAACACTGGACCTTGGTAACGCCATTTTGATGTTCTCAGGGCTCAGTTTTCTTGGTCTTGGGACTCAACCTCCGACACCTGAGTGGGGTTCGATGGTATCTGGCGGAGCGAAAGTGATTCAAAATTGGTGGGTGTCGACTTTCCCAGGCTTAGCCATTTTTTCTGTATCGGTTGGTGCGAACTTCGTAGGCGATGGTCTACGCGATTTTCTAGATCCAAAACTAAAAAAAGAATAGGGGTAATCAAATGGAAAAAATCAATTCGAATCAAGTTGAACCAATCGGC
Organism: Bacillus sp. FJAT-25509; assembly: GCF_001420605.1. Taxonomy (GTDB): domain Bacteria; phylum Bacillota; class Bacilli; order Bacillales; family Bacillaceae_G; genus Gottfriedia. The sequence continues at coordinate 8,519 of NZ_LJIZ01000025.1, read as the reverse complement.
ATGCCAATCTATGAAATGAAAAAACTCTTCACGCGACAAGGTGATTTTAAAGAAGTGAGCATGAGTGTGATTGCTCTAACCCCTGGTGAACGTGTACCAGCTGTTGGTATGAGTTGCCACGAAGAAGACGAGTATTCTTATATTTTTAGTGGAGAAATTGATACCTATTCCAACGGTGTTCATAGTGTGGAAAAAGCGGGAGATGCAACCTTTATCCCTGCCGGTGAAGAGCATTGGTGCATTAATCGTACGAACGAACCGTGTCTCCTCGTTTGTTTTATGGTGAAAAAAGCAGAAGCTTAATCAGTTCCTCTTCATTTCTAGACTACTTTTGCACTAAATGATCATTATGTTGAATAAGGAATAAAAGAATCTTAATCAAAAAGAAGATCTTTGAGAGAAACAAGGCTGGGCAAGTTACTGGCACATAAGAATTATGCGCGAATTAAATCTTGATTCTAATGAAGCAATTGAATACGCAAAACTAAACGCAGGAGTAGTTCAACCGTCTAAAACAAGTATTAACCCATATTACTTAGGACTAAGAATGTTTGAAGATATTGAAGAACGATATAATAACCCAAGCAAAGAAATGAGAGAGTTAGGTGTTAAACCTGGCAGCGGTCGAGAAAAAATGTTTGAAGTACGAGAATTAGAGTCTGATAGTTCATTTATACGAAACTACTTAACGAAAGATCTTGTTATGCGTGAAGATATGTATCTCTTCCAACGACAAGGTAAGGAATATAAAGTCACTGATAAGGCATGGGAAAATGTACGAGATCAACTCGTAGTTAGTCGAGTAAATGGAGGATTCCCTTATATCGTTGTTCAAGAGGGCGATTACTTAAAAAATGGAGAGCTTTATTTGAAGCATTCCTATGAACATATGGAACTTGATGTGAAGTATGTGGAGAAGGTAATGCCTTATATTCATCAGTTGTGGGGTAGAGGGGTTCATTTGGAGACGAATATTGAGAATAAGTCAGTGTTGTTTAGTTATGATGGGAAGAATATTCATCGGAAGTATATTTGAGACCACCTTTGAAAGGTGGTTTTTTGTATGAATTGCTTTCTATTATTAGCCAGTATTCATCTTGAATTCTAAAATAAAATGGTCGAATTAATATAGCCATTCCAATTTCACATCCTCTTTGTTCATAAAATTTCAAAGTACTAATTTAAAATGGTTTTCGATAAAGAATTTATAATATTTCCCTTTCCAAATTTTATAATTCTGACTAGAATTTTGTTAATGCTTATTCAACATAATGGCAGTTTAGTTGAATAAGAATTTTCAAAAAACAACGATAAAAATTCCAATATATGGTAAAATTTATTAGTGCAGTAATTAAGTTTTAATTAAAAGGAGAAGGAGAATAAATTATGATTAGGAAATTATCTATTATACTTATGGCTACAATGATGCTTACAGCCTGTTCCGATTCTAGCAATACAACAAAACAACAAAATGAGCAATCAACTGAAGCGTCATCTTCTGTAACATCTAAGAAAGCAATAAATAAAGTTCTTGAGCACCTATTTACTGGTCCAGATAAGAAGCTTATAGATTTAATGTGGAATCCTAAATATAAGACTGTTGTAAATAATAAAGAAGAAAACCCAACGTTCGATAAATATGTAGCAGAGGTATACGGACCATACATTGCAGATTCTTATCTCGATCCCTTCGTTTCAACAATTCTTAGTCAATATTCGAATTTTGCTTACGATGATGGCTATAAGTTAAGTCTTAAGAAGATTTCAATTAAGCAAATTGATAATGATTCAACTCGTTATACCTTCATAGCAGAGGTCGGCTATCAGAAAAATGAAGATGAAGAAAAATCTGCAAATGTAGAAGGCAAAGTCTACTTCTATTCAAAAGATAAAGGAAAAATCTCGGTAATCAAACTCATTAACGACAATGGCTTATTGGATAACTTAAGAACGAAAAATTGAATATTTTATACAATACAAGTTTGCATACTCTGAATCAAGAGGTTTAAAAAGAATATAAGTTACCTCACAAGTTTAACACCTTCACTATCTCAATAAAAAAGAGCTACCATTAGTAACTCATGTTGTTCAACTAACGCATGCGCTAGTTCAATAAAAATAAGCCATATAAAAGGCTTGTAAAAGTAATAGTTTAGCCAACTAATATGGAGTAGAATGCATAGAAAACTAATAATATAAGTTAAAAAAAACAAAATGGGTAAGGAGATGAACTCCTTACCCATTTTGTCAACAGCCCCATAGAAGTGACCTTTTTCAAGTGTCTACTTCATAGGGTGCATTTTATTTCTTTCGTATGCCTTTTGATTGGATTTAAGAATACCTAGTCTAGTGTAATCAGACTAATTACAGATGTTCTTCTATCTTAGTTGCTTGTATTGGTATGACATTATTAACCCATTTAAATCGTACTAGATAATATACATAACAGGAAACTACAAATCCAGTTGCCCAATAGAACGATGCGCGTTGGGAAGAATCTAATACAAGTGATAGTATGATCCCTACGCACATAATGAACGAAGCGATTGGAACAAATGGATACCATTTCACTCGAAATGCCAAATCTTCTAATTTACCTCCATTTTTTATGTACGCACGTCTAAAGTTTATGTGTGAAAGAGCAATGACAGCCCAGGCGATAGTCGTTCCGATTCCTGATATTGCTAACAAAACAACAAATAAGGTGTTAGCTGCTATTACGCTAGTTAACAATGATAATAGGGCAAAGGCCAAACTAACTAATAGTGCGTTCATAGGAATTTGTCGTTTGCTTAATTTTCCGAATGCTTTTGGAACCTGACCACTTTCACTCATTGCGAAAAACATACGTGAGCAAAGGTATAAACCCGAATTCCCTACTGACAAAACAGCTGTTAAAATAACAAAATTCATGATGTCTGCTGCATATGGGATGCCTACTTTGTCAAACATCATTACAAATGGGCTTTCTACAAGTCCTGCTTTTCTCCATGGGACCAAAGCACTGACGATGATAATGCTTGTCACATAAAATAGAAGGACACGGAAAATAATATTTTTTGTTGCTTTTGGAATGTCGCGTTCTGGATTTTCGGATTCACCAGCTGTAACCCCTAACAGTTCTGTTCCTTGGAATCCATAAAGTACAGAAATCATAGTTATTAAAATTGGAGTGAATCCTTTTGGGAACCAACCTCCGTCATTGTATAAGTTGGAGAAGAATGGGGCTGATTGACCGCCTTTCAAAGAGATAATGCCTAAAACGGCACATCCTCCAATGATAATAAATAAAATAATCGCCACAATTTTAATTCCAGCAAAATAATATTCTGTTTCAGCAAAACCTTTTGTGGTTAACGCGTTTATTCCGAACAGTAAAACGATGAAAAATAAGCACCAAATCCAAGTCGGCATATCAGGAAACCATCGCTTCATTAACAAACCTGCCGCTGTAAACTCAAGTCCGACTGTAGTCGCCCAACTCATCCAATAAGCAATTCCTACCATGAAACCTGTCGATGGACCAATGTATTTCGTTGCATATGCTTGGAATGAGCCTGTCACTGGCATGGCAACTGCAAGTTCCCCGAGGCAAAGCATTACGAGATACGTCATAATCCCACCAATCAGATATGCTACAATCGCTCCTCCAGCGCCTGCACTATTAATAGTTAAACCTGACCCTAAAAATAACCCAGTTCCAATTACTCCTCCCATCGAGATCATCGATAGATGGCGCGTTTTTAATACTCGTTTTAACTGTTGCTTCTCCATTTACTTCACCCCTAATGTTAATGGAACATAAGCTTGCTCACTTTCAAGTGCATGTTGTACTAACAAATGGAAATGATGAACACAATTTTCCGTTAAAGAAAAACGTCCTTGTGTATAGCCTTTTGATTGAAGTCCTTTTTGAACGGTTTCACATATTACAAAATCTTCTTCCCGAACTTGATCTAAAAATGCATAGAATTTTTTTTGTGCATCTAAGTCGTTTAAATCTAAGAAATATGTCGTATAAATTAATTTAGTAGTTTCGTGATCAATTGGAATTGATTGATTAATAGAAACGTTAGGAAGTCCTGGATTCACGCTAATCCACATATTCGGATATAAGAAGTAATATTTTGCACTTTGACCTAATTTATCTGGTTCATTAGTGCCAGAGCGTAAAGGAACACCTTGATAGGAGTAGTTATCAAATGTACTAATTTCATAATTGTCCATATCCAGAGTGTTCACAAAACCTTTATGAATAGTTGGACAGTGATCACATTCCAAATAATTGTCTACAGTTACTTTCCAATTACACTTCACAATATCTTCTTGTACACGAGCAATTTTTAATTCCTCAAGAGGATAATCTTTTAACCCGTCAAACAAATTACCAAATACTTCAGACATCGAGGAAGCGTTTTCATCTAAGTTAATATATATAAAACTTGCCACGATTTCAAGTTTTGGCTGTTTTAAACAAAAATCCTCTGCATCAAATTGGAGTCCCTTCATGTTTTGTGCTCGATTTAAGTGACCATCTAGTGTAAATGTCCAAGCGTGATAAGGGCATTGGAGCATCTTCTTATTACCGCATTCTCTTTCTTCTAGTTTAGAAGCACGATGAGTGCATACGTTATAAAATGCTCGAATGACTCCATCGTTTCCTTTGGCAATTAAAATTGAATGTCCAGCAATATCTTTCGTAAAAAAGTCACCATTAAGTTTTACCTGGCTTACGTGTCCGGCAAATAACCATGATTTTTCAAAAATTTTCTCTTGTTCGATTTTCAATGCCGCCTCATCTGTGTATAGACGTGATGGTAACGTGTATGATTGTCTTAACTCCGGGTGAACTTTATGTTCCATATCTCATAACCTCACTTTTTGTAAACTAATTAAAATTAAGAAAATAAATAAAAAAGCTAGTTGGAATCCTAATGATCAATCTTTATACCGGCAACTTTTGTCATCATAATGAAAAAACAGGGTTTGTTTATTATGAGAAAAAATAATGACAAATGGCTGTTGGATTATAATACCTATTCCGCTGAATCCCCCCAATCGAAAAATATTCTTAAAAAATGGAGAATGGTAATTTACTTAAAAATATAATAACATGGTATACAAAAATAGTATACAATTTATTTTAAATTATTCTGATTATTCAGATTTGAAATTTCTTTATATATAAATACTCAAATAAGCTTATGGTTTTCAGATGGAAACATAATTTTAATTTAAGGGGTTTTCCTCTACTTGGTTGGAAATGAGAGGGAAAAATAATATAATGTAAAGAAATGATGAATTAATTATTCCTATCCGTTAGGTGGTTACAATATGAGTCAGGACAGTATTCAAAAATCAAATATGGAGGAATTGGTTTACACAAAGATTAAATTATCAATCTATAACCGATTCATCCGCCCAGGAAGTCAGCTTGTGGAAGCGGCAATAGCAAAAAAGCTAAATGTTAGCAGGACGCCTGTAAGAGCGGCTATAAAAAAATTAGAGCATGAAGGATATGTGCAGGTTACCCCAAATAGGGGAGCTTTTGTCATTAAACCAACTGCGGAAGAGATGAAAGATGCCTATTCAGTTAGGTTACTTCTAGAAAAGCAATCCGCTGGACTAGCAGCTGAGCGGATTAGCAAAGAAGATATTGAAAAGCTTTATAATTTAATAGATGAAGAGAAACGAACATTTGATCATCGAGATACGGATAGTTATTATAAAATGAATGACTCTTTCCACTCCATCATAGCTGAGGCTTCACAAAATAAACTATTGCTCGAATATGTTAAAGATATTGTTAGCAGAACTACTATCTACGTTGTATTATTTGATCCTCTGGATACATTAAAAATAAACCCATCCATTGAAGAGCATATTGCTATAGTAAAGGCCCTTGAATCAAGAGATAAAATAGAGGCTGAAAAGGCTATGGAGATACATTTGACAAGTGTGATAACTGGTTTGAAATTAGAAGATAATGGGCTACAAGAGGATGTTCTTTTTCTATAGTGACTTATATTTTTAGCTTTTATTAATACTTTAAGGAGCTTTTTTGGCAGGTTTAAAGAGGTAAATAAAATATTAATATACATACCAAAATCAAGATGTGAGAAGCAAAGTAAACTAAGGAGATAGCTTATCTACTTTGAATAGTGGAAGAATTGATTTGAAAAATATACTAATAACTTAAAATGACAACGTTCCTTAATTAAAATGTACCGTTTGTAAAGGATATTTGAAAAAGGTCTAGGCCACACAAAGAAGATGAATTCTGTATTCTATTATTAATCCATTTAATGCTAAAAGGTTCGGCAGGTAACTACAATATGAATTTTTCTTTTTCCTTTTTATCCATAGAACTTAATTGACCAATATAACTATAATCTGACTTCAAAAATACTCCGTTTAATAGTGACACATTTACTACACCTTATGAAAAAGGATGTAAAATAGCGAAAATAATTATTATGAAACATTATGTAATTAGCGCATTCGTTAGTTCATGAAGGGCTATTAAGTAGCCCTTTTTATTTTGCAAACAGCAGTATAGATTAATTAAAAAACAGTGTTTTAATCTATATACATTATTTTAAAAAGGATAAAGTTATATGCTGAAAATTAAATTTGAAGAGTGTCATTAAGAGACATCTTAAAAATTATAAATAAATTACTCTTAACTAAAGAATTAATATATTAACTTCAATCAAGTTTATTAACTAGAAAAAGAATTTCGATTGCTTTATTAAAGAGGATCCCATCATAAGATCATTTTCCTTTTATATTATTTATCGAAGCTAAATCATATGTGATTATCAAGATCTTTGAGAGAAACAAGGCTGGGCAAGTTATTGGCATATAAGAATTATGCGCGAACTAAATCTTGATTCTAATGAAGCGATTGAGTACGCAAAGCTTAATGCAGGAGTGGTTCAGCCATCAAAAACAAGCATTAACCCGTATTATTTAGGACTAAGAATGTTTGAAGATATTGAAGAGCGATATAATAATCCAGCAAAAGAAATGAGAGAGTTAGGTGTTAAACCTGGTAGCGGAAGAGAAAAAATGTTTGAAGTACGTGAGTTAGAGTCTGATAGTTCATTTATACGAAACTACTTAACTAAAGAACTCGTAATGCGAGAAGATATGTATTTATTCCAGCGACAAGGTAAGGAATATAAAGTCACTGATAAGGCTTGGGAAAATGTACGAGATCAGCTTGTGGTTAGTCGAGTAAATGGAGGATTCCCATATATTGTAGTTCAAGAGGGAGATTACTTAAAAAATGGTGAGCTTTATTTGAAGCATTCCTATGAAAATATGCAATTAGATGTGAAGTATGTTGAGAAGGTAATGCCATATATTCATCAGTTATGGGGTAGAGGGGTTCATTTGGAGACGAATATTGAGAATAAGTCTGTGTTGTTTAGTAATGATGGGAAGAATATTCATCGGAAGTATATTTAAGGCCACCTTTTTTTGGGTGGTTTTTTTGTATGAATTGCTTTCTATTATTAGCCAGTATTCATCTTGAATTCTAAAATAAAATGGTCGAATTAATATAGCCATTCCAATTTCACATCCTCTTTGTTCATAAAATTTCAAAGTACTAATTTAAAATGGTTTTCGATAAAGAATTTATAATAATTCCCTTTCCAAATTTTATAATTCTGACTAGAATTTTGTTAATGCTTATTCAACATAATGGCAGTTTAGTTGAATAAGGAATGATATAATTACGTAATTAGTACCATGATTTTAAATAAAACATCTTTGAGTGGGGAATTAAAAATGAGCGTATCAATAGAAAACAAACAGATTGCTAAATTTGCACTAAAAGTATTTGGAGGTAAGCCTAAAGTTAATAAATATTGGGATGACAATAAAGCAAGTTCAATAGACATTCTTTTTTCTAAAGATACTCAATTTGACGATGATGTATTTGCGTTTGCTACACTTGGTCTTTCCGATTTTTCTATTGGTTTTGAAAATAATGAACTGCCATTAAGAGTTGAATTAGTGGGAGCAAGTGACTTTGAATGTTTCCCAAATCTACTGAGTTCTTGTGCGTTTTACATTATCAATTCTAATTATAAGTGTTTCCCAGGAGCAATATTCGAGAATGTAGTTAGTATGTATTTGCCTTATAGTGACATGAAGCATATTTTATTTGTTAATCCTTATTTATGGGAAAATATATTAGAAACATTAAATTTCGAGAAAAAGAAAGTTACTTGGTTAATGATTGTTCCTATTTCAGAAGTAGAAAAAAATTTTGCAGAAGAATATGGAGTAGAAGCTTTAGAAACTTTATTCGAAGAGAAACAAATCAATATTTTTAACTTGGAGCGCAATTCTTCAATTTAAATCCTTATTTAACTAACGCGTGCGATACTTCAATAGAAGATCGCATTTTCTTATTCAACAAAATGGCAGTTTAGTTGAACAAGGGAATTAATAATTTATTGTCGAATAATAGTAAGTTAAATATAGATTTTTAGAATATTGAATAT
>NZ_LJIZ01000015.1 GCF_001420605.1 Bacillus sp. FJAT-25509 | reverse complement strand
ATCTTGTATTGCTCAAAAAACTAATAATTGACGTTTACTTCATGTTTTGTTTAGTTTTCAAAGTTCACTTCGTCGCTTTAGAAGCGACTTATAAATCATATCATTTAAGTCTTGTTTTAGTCAACAACTTTTTAAATGTTTTTTGATTTTTTATTTCGTTTGTTTTCCCTCGTTTGGGACAACATAGAATAATATATCAGCTATTTGAATTAATTACAATACTAAAATAAAAGTATTATTATTCAGAATGTTCCATTTGATTGAACTCTTTATTAACAATGGTGACTGTATTCACTTTAATATAACTAATCAAAGGATGCTTCATTATTGAAGCATCCTTTGATTCTTATGCTAATGTTGCATTCTTCTTTAATTTTTCAATTGACTTTACTGCTTCTACTAACGCTTGATCTAACTCAGTAGTGTATTTTGCTTTTTGTTCCTTACTCCACTCTAGCTTTATTGACATAAATTCAATTACTGCGTCCTTCCATTCATATACCCAATGAATATTAAAGAACAGTGCACCAGTACGACGTATAAAAAAGTCGACTGGTTTTACAACCATCTCAAAGTCTATTGCATATAAAAGTGGTACGAAGACATCTATGGGTAAATTATATTGATATGCCACTAATCTGTGCTGACTTGCTAACTGAAATAGCGTATCAACATTGGATCCATAAAATTTTGTAAAACGTTCAGCTTGATTTTCCGACAAATCATACTTGATTCCTTCTTTGGTTTTTTCAGAAATATATTTAGAAAATTGTGATGCCCCACCTACATGTCCACCAGAGATCGGCATATGTTTTGTCTTACTTTTTATATAGTTAGAATTGTGTCCTTCCTTTTTTAGTAATTCAGTTACATAGTCGATTACCGTTTCGGCCATTTTTCGATATCCCGTTAACTTTCCACCAGCAATTGTAATTAATCCAGAATTTGAAGTCCAAATTTCATCTTTGCGTGAAATTTCAGATGCACTTTTCCCTTCTTCATATATTAACGGACGTACCCCTGCCCAACTTGATTCTATATCCGTTTCCGAGATGTTTAATGTTGGAAACATATAGTTGATTGCATTAATAATATAGTTACAATCTTCATTCGTCATTAGTGGTTTTGCAGCATCTTCATTATAAAATGTATCTGTTGTACCAACATATGTCTTTCCATCTCGAGGAATCGCAAATACCATACGTCCGTCTGGCGTATCAAAATAGATTGCTTGACCTAGCGGGAACCGACTATGGTCAATAACTAAATGAACACCTTTAGATAGCTGTAATACTTTTCCTCTCTTTGAATGATCCATTTCACGTAGCGAATCAACCCATGGTCCCGCTGCATTTACAATTTTTTTACCGTATACTTCATACACTTCACCGTCTAATAAATCAACGACAATTACACCGCAAACTTTACCATCTTTATATAAGAAACCATCTACTTTAGCGTAGTTCACTGCTTTCGCCCCATGAGCGATCGCTTCTTTCATCACCTCAATTGTTAGACGAGCATCATCTGTGCGGTACTCTACATAGTATCCCCCGCCTTTTAACCCTTCTTGTTTTACAAGTGGCTCTTTTTCGATCGTTTGTTCACGATTAAACATTTTTCTCCGTTCACTTCTTTTTACACCAGCTAGGAAATCATAAATTCTTAATCCTATTGATGTACTAAAAGCACCAAATGTGCCACCTTTATGGAAAGGTAATAACATCCATTCTGGAGTTGTTACATGTGGACCATTTTCGTATACAATTGCACGTTCTTTCCCAACTTCTGCTACCATTTTTACCTCTAATTGTTTTAAGTATCTTAATCCACCATGTACAAGCTTAGTTGAACGACTAGATGTACCTGCTGCAAAGTCATGCATTTCAAATACGATTGTTGATAATCCACGTGTAGTAGCGTCTAATGCAATACCAGCTCCAGTAATACCTCCACCGATTACAATTACATCTAATTCTCTTTTATTTACTGTTTTTAAGACATCTTTTCGTAGTGCACCTGAAAATTTCATGGCTTTTCCTCCTTAAATACGAAAAAAAGAGACCACAAACATTACTATAGAATTTCTTCTATAGCATGTTGTGGTCTCTCTAAATCTCCTACCGAAATATTAACTTGTTTCTATTTTAACACTATACTATATTATTTAAAAGCTTTTGTTGCTTCGATTGCTTTTTTCCAACCACTGTATAGTTCTTCTCTTTTTTCATCTTGCATTTCTGGTTTAAATCTCTTATCCATATTCCATTGTTTGGAGATTGTTTCTTGATTTTCCCAATAACCAACAGCTAAACCTGCTAAATAAGCTGCACCTAAAGCTGTTGTTTCATTTACTTCAGGACGTTCAACTGGGACATCTAATAGATCGCTTTGGAATTGCATTAAGAAATTGTTCTTAACGGCTCCCCCATCCACACGTAAAGTTTTTAGTTCAATACCTGAATCAGCTTCCATTGCACATAAAACATCTTTTGTTTGATAAGCTAATGCTTCTAGTGTTGCACGAATAAAATGTTCCTTCGTTGTTCCTCGAGTTAATCCAAAAACTGCTCCGCGTACTTCACTATCCCAGTATGGAGTACCTAGACCAACAAATGCAGGTACGATATAAACTCCATCTGTAGATTCAACCCTAGTGGCATATTCTTCACTATTACTAGCATCTTTAAACATGCGCATACCATCACGTAACCATTGAATAGCAGAACCTGCTACAAAAATACTTCCTTCTAAAGCATATTCAACTTTTCCATTTAGTCCCCATGCAATTGTTGTTAATAAGCCATGATTAGATTTCACCGCTTTTTCACCAGTATTCATTAACATAAAACAACCAGTACCATAAGTATTTTTCGCCATTCCTTCACCAAAGCAAGCTTGACCAAATAACGCAGCTTGTTGGTCACCAGCTATCCCGGCAATTGGTACATTTTGACCAAAGAAATGGTAATCAACAGTATGACCATATACTTCAGAAGAGGATCGTACTTCTGGAAGCATGCTTTTTGGTACTGTTAGTATTTCAAGTAGTTCATCATCCCATCTTAATTCATGAATGTTATACATTAATGTACGTGATGCATTTGAATAATCCGTAACATGTACATTACCGCCAGATAATTTCCAAACAAGCCAAGTATCAATTGTTCCAAATAATAATTCACCACGGTCTGCTTTTTCTCTTGCACCTTCAACATTATCTAGAATCCACTTAACTTTTGTTCCAGAAAAATAGGCATCAATTAAAAGACCTGTTTTTTCATGCACAACCTCTCCATGGCCTTTCTCTTTTAAATCGTCACATATCTCACTCGTTTGACGTGATTGCCATACGATCGCATTATAGATTGGTCTTCCAGTTGTTTTGTCCCACACAACCGTTGTTTCACGCTGATTTGTAATACCTATACCTGCAATTTGCTCAGGTTTTACATCTGCTTCACTTAAACAAGTAGCAATGACAGCTAAAATTGATCCCCAAATTTCTTGCGCATTATGCTCAACCCATCCTGGTTTTGGAAAATGCTGTGTAAATTCTTTTTGTGCAACATGAACTATTTTTCCATCTTTATTAAATAGAATTGCACGAGAACTTGTTGTACCTTGATCTAAAGAAAGAATGTATTTATTCATAATCGTTCCATCTCCTCATTAAGCTACTACTTTTCTATTATTTGTATGACTTTGACTCTTTTTACTTGTCAAATAAGAAACTATTAAAATACCAACCGTTACAACTACTACATAAATAATTGCAGAGTTATACTTACCTTCAAAAATAATCTGATAGAATAATCCTGCAAGTGATCCTCCTAATACTGGTCCAACAACTGGAATCCATGCATATTTCCAATTCGAACCTCCTTTACCGGGAATAGGTAATAAAAAGTGTGCAATGCGAGGCCCTAAATCACGAGCTGGATTGATTGCATAACCAGTCGTTCCACCTAATGATAAACCAATGCTAACAATTAAGAACCCTACGATAAAAGGGTTTAAACCATCTGCAAATTTATTTGAACCAATTGCTAAAATACCAAACACTAAGATGAACGTTCCAATCAATTCACTTAAAAGATTTGCAAATGTATTAGGTATAGCAGGACCTGTTGCAAATACACCTAATTTGGTTCCTGGATCTTCTGTTTCTTTCCAATGCGGTAAGTAATGTAAATAGACAATTGTTGCTCCAATCATCGCACCAATCATTTGTGCTGCAATGTATTTGGGTACTTGACTCCATGGAAATGAGCCTTTAAAAGCTAATCCTAATGTTACTGCTGGATTTAAATGTGCTCCACTAATACTACCTACTGCATAAACAGATATTGCAACTGCTAAACCCCATCCTAGAGTTATTACAATCCAACCTGAATCCTTAGCAAATGATCTTTTTAAACTTACACCTGCACAAACTCCTCCACCTAAAACAATTAGCAAAGCAGTTCCAATTAATTCCCCTAAAAATGCTGACATAATTTCACTCCATCCACATTCTGTTTAAGATTAAGTTTTCTCGTGATCGTAAATAAATTGAATGGCCATTCTTTTTAAAATAACTCAGTTAATATAAGCTGTTGATTTAATAAAAAAGTATCGAGACAATAAGTATGATATTATTGCATACCACCTATTAACTGAGCCTAAAAACAAAAAGACCCACAATCAATCAGTTTCTATTAACAAATAGAAACTATTAATTGTGGATCTCTTCATTTCTCCGTCACGTTTATTAACTTGTCTTTTATGCTAACCTCAATTGAAAGCGGTGTCAACAGAATTATTCACATTTTTGCCATTACTTTAGAAATTTTTTCCACAAGTCTTTATCCGATGTTGTAATTGCTGTAGCACCAGCATTCAAAGCTGCTTCCACATCTTCAACAGTTCTAATAAATCCACCAGCTAAAATAGGTATACCAGTTCTTTCTTTTACCTCTGCAATAACATTCGTTAGCGCTCCTGGTAACACTTCAATGTAATCAGGCTTTGTTTTTTCTAATAACACTAAACTTTTTTCCATTGCTCCAGAATCAATCAAAAAGATCCGTTGGATGGCAATAACCCCTTTTTGCTTAGCCTTTAAAATAACATTGGATTTTGTAGAAAGTAATCCATCTGGCTTGTATTCTTGACAAAGAAATTCCGCTGCATGCCCATCACTTTGTAAACCATGTATAAGGTCGACATGTAAAAATACTTTCTTTCCATGTTGCTTAGCAAGAGAAACTACACTTTTCAATTGACCGATATGAATATCAAGAATAACAATAGATTTATACGAAGTAGTTAATAATTTTTCTAAATCCTTTATTTTTCTAACCGCTGGTAGAATTTTTTGTTCATGAAAATCCATCAATATTACCCCTATAGAATTTTTTACTTTTATAGTACACAATTTTAAAAAAAAGAAAAAGCCTGTACAATGAAAGAATTTTCTTTGTACAGACTCTTTTTTAACTTAGGTTCTACTCTCTGAAATACGCTAGGAATAATAGGAAGACTACAAACAATATATACATTACTGGATGGATTTTTTTCGTTTTTCCAGCAGCGATCATTGAAATCGGGTAGAAAATGAAACCAACCGCAATCCCTGTTGCAATACTATATGTTAATGGCATTGCAATAATTGTAAAGAATGCTGGAACAGCAATTTCGAACTTTTTCCAATCAATTTGACCAATTGATGAAACCATTAAAACTCCGACTACGATTAATGCAGGTGAAGTTACCGCTGCAGTTACTACTCCTAAAAGTGGTGCGAAGAATAATGCTAGTAAGAATAAGATACCAGTAACTACTGCAGAGAATCCTGTACGTCCGCCAGCAGCTACACCAGCAGTTGACTCAATATAAGAAGTAGTAGTACTTGTACCTAAAGTTGAACCAACTACAACTGCTGTTGCATCAACCATTAATGCTTTACCTGCTCTTTCAAGCTTGTTCTCTTTTAATAAACCAGCTTGGTTAGCTACTGCTACTAATGTTCCTGTTGCATCAAAGAAATCTACGATAAAGAAAGTTAAGACTACAGCAAACATTTTACCTGAAGAGAAAACATCTGGAATATGTTTAATTGCTTGACCGAATGTTGGAGCAATACTTGGTACTGGACCAACAACTGAAGATGGTAAGTCGATAATTCCAAAAATCATACCTGCGATTGCTGTGATGATCATTCCTAAAAATACACCAGCTTTTACTTTTCTAGCCATTAAAACTACTGTAATAACTAAACCGAAAATCGTTAATAAAACAGCTGGTTCATTTAATTTACCAAGTGAAACGAATGTCGCCGGGTTACTTACGATAATACCTGAGTTTTTTAAACCGACAAATGTTACAAAGAATCCAATACCGCTACCAATTGCTAATTTTAATTCAATTGGGATTGCATTTATAATTTGTTCACGAAGACCAGTTAATGAAAGAATGATAAAGATAATACCTGATACGAATACGCCAGCTAATGCCGTTTGCCATGGAATACCCATCCCAAGAACTACGTTAAAAGCAAAGAATGCATTTAATCCCATACCTGGTGCTAAAGCAATTGGATATTTCGCATATATACCCATTAAAATCGATCCATATGCTGCAGCTAAAGATGTAGCTACAAAGATTGCCTCTTTATTCATTCTTAAAGCTTCTGGGAAATCCTTTATATCTGATAATGATAAAATCGATGGATTTACAAATAGAATATAAGCCATTGCTAAGAATGTAGTTAAACCAGCAATTGTTTCTTGACGATATGATGTGCCTAACTTGTTGAACTCAAAATAATTACTGATGCGTTCTTTCATGTGATCCTCCTAAGTTTTAGTCTTAAAAGTCGGTCTCTATTGTTTAAAATAGAAAAGGCACTTTTACACAATGGTAAAAGCGCCTATCACGAGCAGTTTCATTCTGAACTTATTAACCCTAGAATAGTAGAATAATAGCAAGATAGTAGGTTAATAACATTCAGAAATCATTACTTCGTAGTCCGCCATTTTACGGTGGCGGGTAGAGACGCTAGTCCATATTTACTAGCCTATACGACAAGTTATGACAAATAATTTATTTAATTTATATCCTTATATTACATTCAGTTTTAATTAGTGTCAACAAAAAAACGAACATTTTTTATAAAATATCCGTTTTCGTTCGCTTTTACCATATTTTAGTTATTCAATTAAACTTCATCATTTGGAAATACCCATTTTAGTCAAATAAAACGTTTAATTAACAGTAAATTCTAATAACTATTGTACTATAAAACGTTCAATTTATGACAAGTTTCAACAAAAAAAAGCCATAAACCCAAGGGTTTATGGCTTTCACTTATTATTCCCACTCAATCGTTGCAGGTGGCTTACTAGTTACATCATAAACTATACGGTTTACATGTTTAACTTCGTTTACAATACGAGTTGAGATTTTTTGAAGTACATCCCAATCAATACGTGCCCAGTCAGCAGTCATTCCATCGATCGATGTAACTGCACGAATACCCACAGTGTAATCATACGTACGCTCATCACCCATTACGCCAACACTACGGATGTCAGGTAATACCGTGAAATATTGCCAAATTTCTTTATCTAAACCAGCTAAAGCAATTTCTTCACGTAAAATTGCATCTGATTCACGAACGATTTCAAGTTTTTGATCAGTAATTTCGCCTAATACACGAATTCCTAGACCTGGTCCTGGGAATGGTTGTCTCCAAACGATTGCATCTGGAATTCCTAGTTCAGTACCTACTGCACGTACTTCGTCTTTAAATAATGAACTTAAAGGCTCGATTAACGTGAATTGCATGTCTTCAGGTAATCCACCTACATTATGATGTGATTTGATTGTTTGAGCTGTAGCCGTACCGCTCTCGATAATATCTGTATAAAGAGTTCCTTGAGCTAAGAAATCCATACCTTCTAATTTATCTGCCTCATCATCAAACACATAGATGAATTCATTACCGATAATTTTACGTTTTTGTTCTGGATCAGAAACGCCAGCAAGTTTACTTAAGAAGCGCTCTCTAGCATCTACTTTAATTACGTTCATGTGGAAACCTTCGCTAAACGTCTTCATAACGCCTTCAGCTTCATCTTTACGTAATAAACCATGGTCAACGAAGATACATGTTAATTGATCACCAATTGCTTTGTGAATTAATACTGCAACTACTGAAGAATCAACACCACCGCTAAGTGCACAAAGTACTTTTTTGTCGCCAACAGTATTTCGAATATTTTCAAGTTCAACTTCAATGTAGTTTTTCATTGACCAGTTTGCTTCACATTCGCAAATATTGAATACGAAATTCTTTAATAGATCATTTCCATATTCAGAGTGACGAACTTCTGGATGGAATTGTACTCCATACATTTTTTTAGCTTCATTACTCATTGCTGCGATTGGACAAGAAGCACTAGTTGCATCTACAACGAATCCTTCTGGTTGTTGAATTACTTTATCACCATGGCTCATCCAAACTACATGGTCTGATGGTAGGTCTTTTAATAAAGCAGACGGATTTTGAATGTTTAATTCAGCTTTACCATATTCACGTTGGTCAGCTCTAGCTACCGTTCCACCAAAATGTTGCGTCATTAACTGCATTCCGTAACAAATACCTAAGATTGGAATTTCTAAATCAAAAATTGCTTCATCACAGAAAAAAGCATTTTCACCATATACGCTATTTGGTCCGCCAGAGAAAACGATCCCTTTTGCGCCCATTTGCTTAATTTCCTCTGCAGTAATTGTATGAGGACGTAATTCACTATAAACGCCAAACTCACGGATACGTCGTGCTATAAGTTGGTTATATTGACTTCCAAAATCTAGTACTACAATTGTGTCATGTTGTTGCAAAACGGTCACCCCATCTATATATATTGAATTAACGTATCAGTTAAACTGATACTATTTTTCCCAAAAAAAATAAAAAAAGCCGACTTTCTCCTCTTTTTACATACGAAAAATGCGTATAAGAAGGCAGAAAATCAGACTTAAAATTAAACAAAGTCAGACTGCCTTCATAGTCAGGGCATGTTACGGCGCCCCGGTAGAGACTCTCGACCCATATTGTCGAGGATATATGAAGAATAATGACGAATATTGTATTATTGTCTCATTCTAACAATGTATAATTTTTCGGTCAAGGTATTTCATTGCATAAAAAAAATAAATTTTTGTGTAAACGTTCCAACTTGTCATGAATAAGATTATAGTGTATCTTTTAACTAACGAACGGTAGGTAGTTTACCGGGACAAAATCATTTACTTAGTCTGCTAGAAGGGGGAGATTTTTTATGAGTTGGATTTACTTAGTTATAGCGGGAATTTCCGAAATTGCTTGGGCATTTGGACTAAAATACTCAGAAGGATTTACAAATTTGTTACCAACAATTTTAACGATAGCTGGGATCTTGTTCAGCTTTTATTTATTTTCAAAAGCAATAAGAGATATTCCAATCGGTACCGCTTACGCAGTTTTCACAGGGATTGGCGCCGCTGGGACAGTTATTATAGGAATGTTATTTTTAAATGAATCGGCCTCTATCTTAAAAGTTATACTTGTAATTACAATATTATCTGGAATTATTGGCTTAAAATTAACTTCAGGTGATAAAAAAGCAGAAAAAGGAGATGCAGCATAAAATGGCTTGGTTATTTTTATTTATTGCGGGTTTGGGTGAAGTTGGCTTTGTCATTTTTATGAAGCTATCAAATAATTTTAAAAAACTTAACTACTCCATTTTGTGTATTCTATCTGGATGGACTAGTTTTTACTTATTATCAAAGGCCTTAAAGGTTATACCCGTTGGTACAGGTTATACAATTTGGACTGGTATAGGTGCCGCTGGTTCTGTTTTAATTGGCATGTTGTTCTTTAATGAATCACGAGAATGGAAACGACTATTATTTATCACCTTAGTAATTGGATCTGTTATTGGTTTAAAAATTATCTCACCTCATTAAAAAAATCCCTATTCGACAACGAATTGGGGATTTTTTCTTTAGGAATTATGTCATATTGTCTTTTAAAACAGCTTGCCCCAAGTGTTTTTTCCAACAATTCCATCGACAACTAGTCCATTATTTGCTTGAAATGTTTTAACTGCATTTTCAGTAACTGGTCCAAAAATTCCATCTGCCGTTATTTTAAGTTTTTGTTGAACCTTTTTTACAGATTCACCTCTTGAACCTTCCTTTAAAATACCAGGGTATGGAATTGAGTCTGTTTGGGTTTTCGGGGGATTTAAGATCGCATTCACTTGTGCCTTAAACTCGTTAAATCGATCGGGGTAGTCTATGAAGGTTTTTGGACATGGCTTATGGGTTATGTCATAATGTCTCACAATGTCATTTGCATTTAATTTAAACATCTTACACAATTCAGCAATTACTCTGATCGTACGTGTTAATGTATATTGTGAAATAGTACCATCCTTTTCGAGACACATTTCTACACCGATTGAAAGCTTATTTGCGTTCGGAGCAAGTTCATCCACTCCTCTATATACACCACCATTACTATTTCTTTCATAATGATCATTTGCATGATAAGCTACTTCATCAAGCGGAATAATACAGATTGCCTCTTTCGAATCAACAAATATATGAGCAGATGCATATGTTTTATTTTTTATCGCTATACCGTTAAAATACCTTTGGTGACTTTGTGCACTTGCCCCCGGATTGGCTGTCCAATGTAGCACAATTTTTTTAACTTCTTTCAACTTTATTGACGGCCTCGTATACTTGTTCATCGAAATAAAATCATTTCTCCAAGTTGCCAAAATTAGCACTCCTTTGCAATATTGGCATGTCCAAACAACCTTCTTTCGAATACTTGGACATGTTTATTAATACAGTATTCTGGAAGATAAAATTCGTTACATATAAAAAGAGAGTATTAGATACTCTCTTGGATGATGATAAAAATAAGTTATATACTTACTTTTTTAGTGGTTTAACATAAATGGCTTGTGATGAATTAACCGATATACAGCCATCTAAATCCTTCTCTTTTAACAATCCCAAATTAATAGCAGACTTGATTTTATCTCCATCTGGTTTTCTTACAATTTGTATTAAATCAGACAGGTTTAGTTCTTCTAATTTATTAATTGTCTCCTCCTCATTAAATTTCTCTTTTTTTCTTATGATTCGTTCAAGTTTTAAATTATTAATAATTAGTTCACCTTTTTCATTCATTCCAACTTGATGATCAAAATATCCATGAAAAATCTTTTGTAATTCTTCTAACTGATTTTCAATATCTTTCTTTTTTTGACTCAAATCATAGTACTCGTTCAACATCGGTTCCGTAATTTTGAAATTATTTTTCCTCCCCATTTCATAACACCACTTTTCATAAGAAGATAATTTATCTTATTGTGAAATTAGACGAGTTATGACTTGAAATACATAAGAAATAAAAGTACATTAACAAGTGGAAGACAAAAAATAGAATGAATTATTGCTATATAAGAAAACAAAAATATTTAAGTTATTTATATATCTCAAATAAAAAGAAAGGAATCTTGATTATGCTAAAAAAGCAACAATCATGATAGCGAAATGAAAAATGTTTATTGAGCCAATGCTATTACAGAATGCTGATAAGCCATTTGACTCTGATCAACATTATTTTGAATTGAAATCAAATGGTGTTCGAATGATGCTTGAAAGGCAAAATGGAAAGAATAAACTTTTTAATCGAAATGGTACCGAGATTACGGAGAGAATCCCTGAACTCGAAAATATCGAATTAGATGATTGTTACTTAGACGGTGTTTTAGTTTGTTATAATGAAGGCCGAGAGGATTTTGAAGCAGTTACCAATCGAGTAAGTTTTATTCAAGAATACAAAATATTACAAGGAAGCAAAGAATTTCCATTAACATATATCGTTTTTGATATTTTACGCCTTAAAAATAATAACTTAATGAAAGAACCTTTATCTTATCGAAAAAAAATCCTTTCAGAAACTCTAGTTGATCAAGAATCAATTAAAAAAAGTTTTTATATCGAGTCAGAAGGTAAGATGTTTTTTGAGCAAATTAAAACTCTTGGACTCGAAGGTATAGTAGCTAAATCAAAAGATTCTACTTATATACCAGCACATCGATCACTAAATTGGTTAAAAATTATTAACTGGAGATATAGTAATTACTATATAACAGGCTATAAAAAACAAGGAATGGGATTATTAATCTCGGAATTAAAAAATGATGAGTATGTAAATGTAGGGATCGTAGAGTTTGGGATGAATACTGGCCAAAAAACAGTATTCTTTAGTCTAACGAAGCATATAAAAACTGGAGAAGACAAAAATTATATTTATGTAGAGCCATTAGTTCGATGTGTGATAAAAAGTAGAGGTCAATTAAATAGCGGAGAATTAATTGAACCTATATTCCATGACTTTATCGTTTAAAAAAATACTGATCCACCCCTTTTAATGTATTAGTAGCTTTTTACATGAAGGGGCTTTTTATTTTCTATCTAAATATAAACCATAATATGATCAACCAAAATGGTATAGAAAATAAGAGACCAAAAAGGCATCCTCTATATAAACCAAAATTCATCTAAATCATCCTTAAAAAATTATTTGATCTATTCGTAATATCGCATCGCAGATTTGCTGCTTTTATCAAATTTACTATACATATTTAAACAAATCTATAGTCAATAAAACCTAAGTCTTATTTAATCAAATATCTCCATTCTATTACCAGTTTAAAAGGATTAACTTAGCTATTCTCATTATCGACTACTCCAATAGTAAATAATCGAATCATAAAAATAAAAAACCTATAAAAGTACCAGTTTTTTTACTTAATTTCACGATCTTTGCTAGCAATATTACTGTGAAATGAAGTCTAAGTACGGTCTTTTGTAATAAAACTCTTAAATGCCACCTTTTAGGATGAACCTTAAAACTGCCATAATAATTGCTCCAATAATTAACCGTACAGTCCAACTTGTGTTACTTTCAATTCTCTCAATTTTTTGTTCAATCTATACAATCGTACTCTCTGCCACTGCCAAACGCTCTTTAATTTCTGCTATTTCTTCCTGTAATTCTTTTATTTCATCTATCCATATCCCCTCATTTCTAGTAGCTTGTCCTACTTAATATATTAAGTAATACTATATTTGTTAATGAAAAATAGTACTAAGGTAATAAAAAACTTTTGTAAGAAAACCTTAATATGGAATCACTAATTAAATTGGCTTTTAATTACTTACAATTTTTTGCAAGACCAGGACTATTTTGATTAAGCTTTTTAAGATTTTAGACAAAAAAAACCCTTGATTTCTCAAGGGTTTTTTCTTTATTACATCATGCCGCCCATTCCGCCCATGCCCATGTCAGGCATTGCAGGAGCATTTTTCTCAGGGATGTCAGCTACTACTGCTTCAGTTGTTAAGAACATTGCTGAAACAGATGCTGCGTTTTGAAGTGCAGAACGTGTAACTTTAGTTGGGTCAACGATTCCTTCTTCGATCATGTTTACCCATTGTCCGTTAGCAGCATTGAAACCAACGCCAACTTCCGCACTTTTTAATTTCTCGATAATTACTGATCCTTCTAGACCAGCATTTGTAGCGATTTGACGAACTGGAGCTTCAAGTGCACGTAATACGATGTTGATACCTGTTGCTACGTCACCTTCTGCTTCGATTGAAGCTACTTTATTGTATACGCTCATTAATGCAGTACCACCACCAGCTACAATACCTTCTTCAACTGCAGCACGAGTAGAGTTTAATGCATCTTCAATACGTAATTTACGCTCTTTTAATTCAGTTTCAGTTGCAGCACCAACTTTGATTACTGCTACACCACCAGCTAATTTAGCTAAACGCTCTTGTAATTTTTCGCGATCAAATTCAGAAGTAGTTTCTTCTAATTGAGCACGGATTACGCCGATACGTCTTTGGATTGCTTCAGTTTCACCAGCACCTTCAACGATTGTAGTGTTTTCTTTTGTTACTACAACTTTTGAAGCACGACCTAATTGAGTGATGTTCGTTGTTTTAAGATCTAATCCTAATTCTTCTGTAATCACTTCACCGCCAGTTAAGATCGCGATATCTTCTAACATTGCTTTACGACGGTCACCGAAGCCAGGAGCTTTAACAGTAACTGCATTGAAAGTACCACGTAATTTATTTACGATGATTGTTGCTTGTGCTTCACCCTCAACGTCTTCAGCAATGATTAATAGTGGTTTACCTTGTTGAACAACTTGCTCAAGTACTGGTAAGATTTCTTGAATGTTTGTTACTTTTTTATCTGTGATTAAAATATATGGGTTTTCTAATTCAGCAACCATTTTCTCTGAATTTGTAACCATATATGGAGAAGAGTATCCACGGTCAAATTGCATACCTTCTACTACTTCTAACTCAGTAGTGAAACCTTTTGATTCTTCAAGAGTAATAACTCCATCGTTACCAACGCGCTCCATTGCTTCAGCAATTAATTGTCCAACTTCTGGATCCGCTGAAGAAATTGCAGCAACTTGTGCGATTGACTCTTTACCTTCAATTGGTTTTGAGATTGTTTTTAATTCTTCGATTGCTACAGCAACTGCTTTTTCGATCCCTTTACGGATACCCATTGGGTTTGCACCAGCAGTTACGTTTTTAAGACCTTCACGAATCATAGCTTGCGCTAAAACTGTCGCAGTTGTTGTACCGTCCCCAGCAACATCATTTGTTTTGCTAGCAACTTCTGCAACTAATTTTGCACCCATATTTTCAAATGCATCTTCTAATTCGATTTCTTTAGCGATTGTAACACCATCATTTGTAATTAATGGAGAACCGAATTTTTTCTCAAGTACTACATTACGTCCTTTTGGTCCTAAAGTTACTTTTACAGCATCAGCTAAAGCGTCTACACCACGTAACATTGCGCGACGTGCTTCTTCACCAAATCTAATGTCCTTTGCCATGAAAATGACCTCCTTATAATATAAAAAGTATATTTTTTAATTTAAGTATTTTTATTTTATTAACCTAAGATTGCAAGAATATCGTTTTCGCGAAGTACTAAGTATTCAGTACCACCGTACTTAACTTCTGTTCCTGAATATTTAGAGAAGATAATGCGGTCACCTACAGATACTTCTAAAGCAACGCGCTCACCATTTTCAAGTACTCGACCAGTACCTACTGCAACAACTTTGCCTTCTTGTGGCTTTTCTTGTGCACTACCTGGTAACACGATACCACTAGCAGTTTTTTCTTCAGACTCAACAAGCTCAATTACAACACGATCACCTAATGGCTTTAACATGTGTAAATACCTCCTCAATAATCAAATCATTATTTTTTAGCACTCATGTATATTGAGTGCTAACACAATTATTAGTTTAAATAATATCAAAAAATTTTGCAAGTCCGAAGCAGGCACTTTTCTTGTCGAAATTTAATAAGTTTTTTTCTTTACAATCAAAAGTAAAATAAAAAGTGAAAATTTCTTTTAAGAAACAAAAGAAACGCGTAAAATAATGTACGTGTTGTTATAAACCTTTGAGTTATGAAAAATATCAACACAAAGGAGCTATCGTATTGAAAACTAGAGATTTGTGGATTTTATTAACGTATGTCGTTCTTCAGTATTCAGCGGTTTTTGGGGTGCCCTATTTATTAAATAGTAACTTATACGTTGGAGTGGATCAGAAAACAGCTTCTCTTGAAGCGGTGGCATTATGGGGTTGTATTAGTTTCGTAACTGGGTTAATTATTATACTTATCTTATTACATAAGCCCATTTATGAAGGAATAAAGAATCTAAAAACTAATTATCGTACAATAATCAATTGGGTTATTTTAGGTTACTTCATAACAATGCTAACTCAAATTGTTTGTAATTTAATTTTAATTTATGTATTTGATTTACATAAAGGCTCAGAAAATACTCAGAATATCATAAACATTGCTAAGCTTAATCCAGCTTTTATTATCATCCCAAGTCTAGTTGCACCAATTTTAGAAGAGATTATTTTTCGTCGAATCATTTTTAAAAGACTTTATAATCGTTTACCATTTATTATTTCTGCAGGGATAAGTTCAGCGATTTTTTCGCTTATGCACGGAGACATACCCTTCTTCTTATCTTACTTTCTAATCGGTTTTGTATTTTGTTACCTGTATAAACGAACAAACTCAATTATGGTTCCAATCTTAACACATATGTTAATGAACTCTTTTGTCGTTTTTCAGCAGATCAATTTACATTAAAAACCCCCAAATTTTTGGGGGTTTTTATTTTAATATGAATTTATTGTTGTAAAAAATATGCCAAAGTTTGCAGTTCAACTGCTAGGTCTATATGATGAATGCGAATATGTTCTGGTACACTAATTCGGGCAGGTGTGAAATTTAAAATTCCTCTAATATTTTTTCCATTTAATCGATCAGCTATTGATTGAGCCACAGGTGCAGGAACAGTTAATATAACGATTTGAATATCTTCATTCATAACGTCCTCTAGATTATCTAGATTATAAACGGGTACTCCACCTATTTCAGTACCAATTTTATTTGGATCAATATCAAATGCCATCTCAATTTTAGTATTATTATTTTTTATAAAATTATAGTGTAAGAATGCAGTTCCTAAATTACCAACACCAATTAATGCAACTTTCATAACTTCATGTTGGTTAAGCGCTTTCGAGAAAAAAGTTAATAAATAATTTACGTTATAGCCATAACCTTTTTTACCGAGTGCTCCAAAATAAGAAAAATCTCTTCTGATTGTAGCGGAATCTACCTTTACTGCTTCACTTAACTCTGCTGAAGAAACTCTTTGTTTACCTGATAAAGACAAATTCTTTATAAAACGGTAATATAAAGGTAGACGTTTAGCAGTAGCTTGTGGAATTTTAATTTGTTCCGAATCCATTTTTTAATCCCCCACTTACTGTAATTCTTTTTACTATGGTGTGTAATTTGACTTTATTTTAGTAATAAAGTACTTGTTCTAATGTAAAATATACACTATATTTAAGAATTTTGACAGTCTACAGTTACATAGATAAAAAATTTTGCAATGAGGTGTTATCCATGATTCTTTTACAAGTAAATAATGTCTCAAAGTATTTTGGTAGTGACATTATACTTTCAAATATAAAATTAGAAGTTCAAACGAGTGATCGAGTTGCCATTGTTGGACGTAATGGTGCTGGAAAATCTACATTACTGAAAATCATAGCAGGTGAAATATCCTATGATGGCGGTGAAATAAATAAACCTAAAGATGTTACTGTAGGCTACCTAGCCCAAAACACTGGTTTACAAAGCGATCAAACGATTTGGGAAGAATATTATTCTGTTTTCAATCATTTAGTAGAGATGCAAGACAATATGAGAAAATTAGAAGTTAAAATGACAAGAGAGGATGTTTATTCTAACCAAGCCGTTTATGACAAGGTTATGAATGAATATGATCATCTTCAATATACTTTCAAAGAAAACGGTGGTTACCAGTTTGAAGCAGATATTCGTTCAATTATTAGTGGTTTAGGTTTTAGTAATGAAGATTACGAAACAAAAATTTCTTCGTTAAGCGGCGGACAAAAGACAAGACTGGCATTAGGTAAGCTATTATTGACGAAGCCTGATTTGTTAATTCTGGATGAGCCTACGAACCATTTGGATATTGACACTCTTAGTTGGTTAGAGCGCTACTTACAGTCATATCCTGGTGCAGTATTAATCGTTTCCCACGATCGATATTTCCTTGATCAAGTTGTTAATATTGTTTATGAAATATCTAATCATAAGCATCAACGTTTTGTTGGTAATTATAGTAAGTATCTTGATCTAAAGGCAGCTCAATATGAACAAGAGTTAAAACAGTTCGAAAAACAACAAGAGGAAATCAATAAACTTGAAGATTTTGTGCAGCGTAATATTGCGCGTGCTTCAACTACAAAAAGAGCCCAAAGTCGAAGAAAACAATTAGATCGAATGGTACGATTAGACAAGCCACTTGGAGATGAATCTTCAGCTAATTTTTCATTTTCAATTGAAAAACAAAGCGGTAATGATGTGTTGTCTGTACAAGATTTATTTATTGGCTATGATCGGATCCCAACAATTGATCAGACAATGAAATTCGTACTAAATCGAGGCGATAGTGTCGCATTAGTCGGTCCAAATGGTGTTGGTAAATCGACATTACTTAAAACGATTATTGGAGACTTAGAAAAATTACAGGGAACGATTGATTTTGGTGCAAATGTTTCGGTTGGTTACTATGATCAAGAGCAAGCAAAACTAACTTCCAATAAGAGAGTATTAGACGAACTTTGGGATGATTATCCATTAAAGCCCGAACAAGAAATTCGGACAATATTAGGGAACTTTTTATTTTCTGGAGATGATGTAACTAAAATTGTTACCTCTTTAAGTGGTGGAGAAAAGGCAAGATTAGCATTGGCTAAACTTATGATGAAAAAAGCTAATTTCCTAATTCTTGATGAGCCTACTAACCACTTAGATTTAGATAGTAAAGAAGTGTTAGAAAATGCTTTATTAGATTACCCTGGAACAATTTTATTTGTTTCCCATGATCGTTACTTTATGAACAGATTATCCACAAAAACTTTTGAACTAGCAAAAGCAGGATTATCAATTTATTTGGGTGATTATGACTATTACCAATTTAAGAAAAACGAAGCATTCGAAAAAGAACAAGCAGAAAAAGAGGCTACATTAACACAAGTTAAACAATCCTCTCAGCCAATTTCTGATTATCAACAAGACAAAGAATTAAAGAAAAAACTTCGTCAAACTCAGCGACGTATAGAGGAAATTGAAAGTAATATATCTCAGTATGAGCTTGATATAGAGACGATCGAACTAGAATTATGTAAGCCAGAAGTTTACGGTGATTTTCAATTAGTACAGGAATTAACAAATAAGAAAAATGATTTCGAAGCTAAGTTAATAGACCTAATGGAAGAATGGGAGAACTTACAAGAATAATTGATTAAACGGATATGCTTTTTGCTATCCGTTTTTACTTATCTACATATTTATCCACATATATTCAATTATAATTTAGCTTTCACACAGGTTTATACACATTATCCACAGATATACAGCAATGTTATTCACATTTTTGTTCACATAGTTTAATAAGTTTTTAACAAATAAAAAGTACTTATCCACATTTTATAAAAAAACTGTGAATAAGTACTTCTTACATATTCTCTAAATCCAAGCCTGGATTCCCGTTTAATGCCAAATTACCTAGTTTTCCTTGTTTTAAACGGATAAATGCAGCAGCGCCAATCATTGCAGCATTATCAGTACAAAGTGATAGTGGTGGTATAACTAATTCTATATTACTCAAAGCATTCATCTCGTTTTGTAATGTAGCTCTCAACCCTTTATTAGCTGCCACTCCGCCGGCTAATAAAACTTGTTTAACGTTATATTCTTTTGCAGCTTGAATTGTTTTTGAAACAATTACTTCAATTACACTCTCTTGGAAGCTTGCTGCGACATCAGCTGGTGATACTTCCTCGCCTCTTTGTTCAGCATTATGCATATAATTAATAACTGCTGACTTTAATCCACTAAAACTAAAATCATAGCTACCCTCTTCTAACCATGCTCTAGGAAAAGGAATAGTTGCATTTCCTTCTTGCGCTAGTCGATCAATGTGAGGACCACCTGGATAAGGTAATTTAAGTGTTCTAGCGACCTTATCATAAGCTTCCCCTGCTGCATCATCCCTTGTTTCACCTATAACCTCAAAGATGCCATCTTCCTTCATGTAGACAAGCTCAGTATGTCCACCAGAAACTACTAAGGCTAATAGCGGATATTGCAGGGGCTGTACTAGTTGATTAGCATAAATATGACCAGCAATGTGGTGAACTCCTATAAGCGGTAATCCATGTGCAAATGCAATTGCTTTTGCCGCATTTACCCCAATTAGTAACGCTCCTACAAGCCCTGGACCTTCTGTAACAGCAACGGCTGCTAGATCTTCATATTCTACCTGTGCTTGCTTCATAGCTTCTTCGATTACCAAAGTTATCTGCTCAACATGCAATCGTGATGCAACTTCAGGTACAACTCCACCAAAACGTTTATGAATATCTATCTGAGTAGCTACTACGTTACTTAAAATTTCATTTCCATTTTTAACAACTGCTGCTGAAGTTTCATCACAGCTTGTCTCTATAGCAAGAATTAAACAATTTTCATTTATCATTTCAAATTCACCCACATAACTAATGCATCCTCAAAATTATCTGTATAATAGCTTTTTCGAATACCACCATCTTGGAATCCTAGCTTTTGATACAGTCCTTTTGCTACATGATTTGATACTCTTACTTCTAATGTTAATGTATCAGCTCCAAGATTTTTAGCAGTTTCCATTACCGCTCGAAGTAACTTTTCACCAAGGCCTACTCCCCTATAATCTGGCAAAATAGCTATATTTGTAATATGTCCTTCGTCTATGACCACCCATAATCCACAATAACCAATTATTTTCTCATCAACTTCAGCCACTATATAATTGGCAAATTGATTTGAATATAATTCATTATAAAAAGCATCATATGTCCAGGGTGTAGGGAATGATTGTTTTTCAATTTCTACTATTTGATCTAAATCTTCTTCTTTCATTTTACGAAAAGCAACCGATGAGATCATATTATCCTCCTACTTTTCTTGGCTTGCTAGCCAATTAGCTTCTGCTTCTGATAATCTTAAATATTCTGGTGCAAAATTATGAACTGATTCTTCTTTTTCTTCTAAGCTACATGTAAACAGTTCACTTGGTCTCTGGTTATTCAAACTCTCTTTTGCAAAGACAGCTTTATCTTTTAAATGCTCAATAATAAACTCTTTATGTATTGATACATCATTACCAATAAATAAGATTTGTTCATTATAAGATTTAAGCTTTTCAATCCAGATACTTCGGTCAATATTGCAGTCTTCTAATACATCATTAGTAACCTGCCCTCTAAAATCATATAGACCTGTAAATAATAAATTACGTCTTGCGTCAAATAATGGGCAAACTAATCCACTAAAATAGCGCCCGTTAGCAGCCAATACCTTCAAACTTGATACACCGATAATTGGAATATTTAAAGTGAAAGCTAATGATTTAGCCACAGTGACACCAATACGTACACCTGTATAAGAGCCTGGCCCTTTTGCAACTACTATTTTAGATAGTTCCTTTGGTTTTATATTGCATTCTTCCATTAAAGTACTAATTGCTGGCATTAATCGGACAGAATGGTTTTTATTAATAAATGTTATCGTTTCGCCAATAACTGATTGATCTTTTATTAGACTAATCCCCATAACATTTGTCGATGTATCAATTGCTAAAACGGTCATTGTTTATTAACTCCTTACAAATAAATTCATACCTAGATCCACTTGGAATAAAAGTAATCATTCTACCATTTTCTTCATGAGTTATTATGATTTTTAAGAATTCATTTGGTAAGTAATCTGAAATTAAATGAGCCCATTCTACAACACAAACACCTTCACCCATAAAATACTCATCAAAGCCTAAATCTTCACTACTACCTTCTAAACGATAAACATCCATATGATATAGAGGAATTCTACCTTTATATTCTTTAATAATATTAAAAGTTGGGCTATTAACCGTTCTTTTTACATCAAGACCTTTAGCAAAACCTTTTGTAAAGGTTGTCTTTCCAGCACCAAGGTCTCCCTCTAATAATATTACATCTTTTTGTTGCACTAGTTGCCCGAGAAAAAATGCAATTTCTTGAGTTTCTTCCTCAGTATTTGTATGTAAAACAATTTCCAATTACTTCACCACCAAAATTCTAACTCGTCTATTTCTAACTTTGCCATATTATATCATTTCAAAACATTAAGCGGATGTCAAACAGTAATATTCTTTTGAATAGTTAAAATTAATTATTGAAATTTATATTTAGGTTGTATTCGTCTATTTTGTTACTTCTCTCGCTTTTCGCAGATCGTACCAGTGCCTTCTAGTCGCATAAGCTCCTTATGGTTTCTACCTTCTCACGTTTCCCAAATAAGTTTGAGTTGAGCAGTCTTTACTTGTGTCTGCTTCTGTTTCAAACAATTATAATTGTTAAAAGTAATCATCTTACAAATAAGATCTAATTATATATTACTCATTTCAAAAATAATAAAAAAAACGAAACAATTTTTTGTTTCGTTTTAAGAATCGTATGTATGGCGGTCCCGACCGGGATCGAACCGGCGATCTCCTGCGTGACAGGCAGGCATGTTAACCGCTACACCACGGGACCATTTTGGTTGCGGGGACAGGATTTGAACCTGCGACCTTCGGGTTATGAGCCCGACGAGCTACCAGACTGCTCCACCCCGCGATAATGTAAAATGAATTTATATCCATAAAAATCCAAACCAGGCGACGTTCTACTCTCACAGGGGGAAACCCCCAACTACCANCCCCAACTACCATCGACGCAAAAGAGCTTAACTGCCGTGTTCGGTATGGGAACGGGTGTGACCTCTTTGCCATAATCACCTGATTTGTATTGAGTTGTACTTCGTACCCTCAAAACTAGATAATGTCATTATCAAACTTGTTAGTTAAGTCCTCGACCGATTAGTATC
>NZ_LJIZ01000016.1 GCF_001420605.1 Bacillus sp. FJAT-25509 | reverse complement strand
TCCTCGAGGTCATAAGCCAATTTTCGTCTAAGATTAAAGTGCAAATCTTAGCCAAAAATCGTCTTATGCTTGTCGGAGCTAAGCAGTCGCCTCCGCTTTTCGGAAGTGTAAAGAAAAAATATTGACAAGTGATTATAAAGAATATATAATTTTCATTGTTGCCTTGAGGTGGTTTATTTATGAAATGGTCAGTGCACCAGTTGCAGAAATTAAGACATAAAGGTTTAAATTTAGATGAGACAATTGATGTAAGTCAAATAAAGGAACGTAATACTGATATTCGAGAGGTTGCTCCAATTCGAGTTACTGGACGAGTTGATTTTGGAACGAACCGATATACGTTTCATTTAACAATAACTGGATATTTAATTTTACCTTGTGTAAGAACATTAGTTGATGTAAAATATCCTTTGTCGATTACCACAACAGAAACATTTTTTACAACATCAGAATGGAAAAGTGAAGATGAGAATTTTCACATCCTAGAGGGTGACGTGTTAGACTTAACCCCAGTGATTGAGGAATGTATTTTAGCTGAGATTCCAATGCAGGTTTATGCAGAGGATATTGAAGGGAAAGAAACAGCTCCAACGTCAGGAACAGATTGGGAAGTTAGGGAACATGTCGAAGTAGAGCAAAAAATTGACCCTCGACTTGCTGGATTAGCAAAATTTTTTGACAAACAAGATAATTGAGAAGTACCGGATAACCGGCTTCATAACAAACACTCACTTTAAGGAGGTGGGATCAATGGCAGTACCTGCAAGAAGAACGTCCAAAACTGTAAAAAGAAAGCGTCGTACGCATTTTAAATTAGCGGTACCTGGAATGGTTGAATGCCCAAACTGTAGCGAATTAACATTAGCACACCGCGTATGTAAATCATGCGGACACTACAAAGGAAAACAAGTACTTAGCAAATAAGCTAGTCTTTGAATGAGCACATAGGAAACTATGTGCTTTTCCTTTTGCCTTTAAACCTCGTTTGTCTGTCTTTATACGATCAAATCCTCTAAAGTCATGCTTCCTCTTACCTCTGCCCATTTCAATTCCTGTATAGTATAATAAAAACTAATAGGAAACTAGGTAAAGAGAGAGGGATTCCAATGTCTGAAGTAATTACTTATCAAAGAGATGAAATAGATTATATATTTTTAAATAGGCCTAATTACGGGAATTGTATTGATGAAAATACTGTAGAAAAACTTTCTGAAATTATCCGAGAAATCCGAATGAAATCCCAAAGTAAACTAGTTGTTTTAACTGGGGAAGGTATGAAATATTTTTGTACCGGTGGGGATTTAAACACAATCTTAAAGTTTAAAAATAATTTAAGTGGATTGGAATCTTTTAATCTAAAAATGTGTGAATTGATATATCAAATAGCGATGTTACCTCAAATTACAATCTGTTTTATTAATGGTTATGCTTTAGGTGGTGGCTGCGAACTCGCTAGTGCATTCGATTTTAGATACGCGAGTCATAATGCAAAAATAGGATTTATTCAAGGTAGAATGGGAATCCCAACTTCATGGGGTGGAGGTACCATACTTCAAGAAAAAATGAGTCATCAAGATTGGATTACTTTACTATCATCCTCTAATATTTACACCGCATTTCAAGCTAAGAAGATCGGCTTTATACATGAACTATCAAAAGATTTAACAAGTTTACATAATGAAAGTTTTATAAGTTTAGCTCGAAGTATTCCAGCACAAATCCATCATCAAAATAAAAAAATACTTATTCGCAAATGGACCGAGCAAAATCTTAAGAGAAGAATGGAAGAAGAAGTTTTTTCAGCTATGCCACTTTGGTTTTCAGATGAACATATAAAAAATATCGAACAATTTACAAAAAAATTGGAAAAGTAATCTTCTACCTTCATTTTTTTGTGCATATGAATTAGTAAAATCTGCTTATTGCATAAGAAAATTGGAGGGGATTGCAAATGGTTGCAAATCGCCAGGATGCATGGACAAAAGATGAAGATAACTACTTAGCTGAAGTAGTTTTAAAAACCATAAATGAAGGGTCAACTCAATTAATGGCATTTAAAGTTGTAGCAAAGAACCTATCAAGGACAGCTGCTGCTTGTGGTTACAGATGGAATTCTTTTGTTAGAAAGTTCTATAAAGAAGAGATTGAAAAAGCAAAAAATAGTAGTAAAAAACAAGCTGTTCATTCTAATGAAGTAGAACCAACGCGTGATTTGGAAACAATTACGAATCAGACTCATGAAGATGCTACAACAGAAAAAGGTCATTCCGAAATAACTTTTGAGTCAGTATATAAATTCCTTGAATATTTGAGATTAAAAGTTGATGCCGGTGGACGAATTAAAGATATACAATCTCTAGAAAAAAAGCTATTGAAATATAAGCAAGAAAACGAACAATTGAAAATTGAAAAGCAACAACTAGTTGAAAAACTAAATGAGCTGCAAAATGAATATGAACATTTATTTGATTTTCTAGATCAAAAACGAAAAATTGTAAATGTTAGTTCTAAAAATGACACGAAGGTAAAATAAAAAGAAAAAACTCAACATCTCCAAAAGGGGTGTTGAGTTTTTTGTCTTTATTTATTTTCAGGTTTCCAAATGACGAATTCAGAATCTGCCTCAATGAAACGTTGCTTTTTCCAAAATTCATTTGAATTTGCTCTTGGTATAGTTTTAATTGTTTTCTTAAAGGATTTAGCGAAATTTACTAATTCTTTTCCGTACCCATTCTTTTGATAATAAGGTAGAACTTCCATCTTATTTATTTCAATTATTTCTTCATTATTTTCACTATGTGTATATAAACTCATTCGGGCAATAAGTGCCTTGCCTAAATATATACCATAGAAAGGAGATTGAAACTCGTTGTCAATTAAATTTGATTCAAGATCTTCAAGCATTGATAGCTCTTGTAAACCGTAACCGGAAAATTGCTGAAATTGTTCAAGTGTTTTAAAATTTATTTGTAAACGTTCTATCTTGATGTTCAAAAAAGCTCCCCCTTAAAAAGAATGTAAATTTTTAATATTTTAAATATAATTATATCGTACAATTAAATTTAAAAAAAGATAGATTAGGTGTAAATTTATTATCAAAAAGATAATAATGGAAAAATAATTTTTCGAATGGAGAAATCAATGAAAATAGGAATAATTGGTGGTGGTGCCGTCGGTCTTCTTACAGCATCGTATTTGTATCAAAATAAACATAATGTTACATTGTTTACGAGAACAGAAGAACAGGCAGATCTTATAAATAACTTAGGTGTTATACTTTCAGTAGATGAAAAAACGAAACAAATGTGTATAACAGCAAAAAAATTATTACCTAAAATAAACACGTTCGATCTCTTAATTGTTTGTGTTAAGCAATATCATTTAAATGAAATCGTAAACACGTTAAATCAATATGAGGGGGAGAATATATTATTTCTCCAAAATGGAATGTCTCATATTGAAATCGTTAAAAATTTACCAATTTCAAATTGCTTTATAGGAATAGTTGAACATGGTGCATTAAAAACTTCTCCAAATGAAATAACACATACAGGTAAAGGTATTATTCGAATTGGACAAATAAAAGGGGAAATAGATGCACTAAATCATTTATCGAGTCTACATACAGTTGAGTTTCCAATCAAAAGCCAAGATGATTGGGAATATATAATAAAACAAAAGTGTTTAATAAATTGTATTATTAACCCCTTAACGTCTATATTGAACGTTCGAAATGGTGAATTAATCACTAATGAGTATTTTAAACCAATTTGTAAATTATTATTTAATGAGGTTGTAACGATCCTAGATTTAAATAACCAAAGTGAGTGGGATAAAGTAGTAGAAATATGTGAGAAAACTAAAGAGAACTACTCATCAATGAATCGAGATTTATTTCACGGTAGACAAACAGAAATTGAAAGTATGCTAGGATTTGTTAAAAAATTGGCAATTAATAAAAATATAAATGTACCGACAATTGAACTTGTGTACAATAGTATAAAAGGACTTGAGAAGAAAAAGGGGTAATTCTTTTTGGAAAAATTTTTCATTTTCTTTATTTCGCTATTAATTGAATTTCCGATTTTTTCTACAATATTTATCTATATGTTTTTAAAATTATTTTTTAAAAATAACAAGCGTAAACTTTTGCTTTTTACGTTAGATTTATCTACAATTCTATATATTAGTTCATTTTATTTTGTATTAAATATGATTTTTCCAACTGCAACAGGTTGGATATTAATTAATTTATTATTGGTTATCTTATTTATTAGTATTATTCTTCAATGGAAAGCAAAAAGAGATATTCGGTTTACTAAGCTACTAAAAGGTTTTTGGAGAATGTCATGTATTCTGTTTATTATTCTTCATTGTATTACTGTATTGGCTGGTTTAGTTTTAAAAATAACTGAGTATAATGCCTAATTGAAGAGCGAGAGAGGAAGTTCGTAATGCAAATTAGTACAGTCCATTTAGACGGGCAAAATAAATTGCTTAATGATTTTGTAAATGGAAATGAAGTAATTTCTTCTTTCTTTGGTGAAAATCCATTAGTAAAGGAAGAAATGGAATATAGAATTAAAAATGTAATGGAACGTTCTTATAATCGCACAGGATTAGTTAATGCACTCGAGAAGTTTCATCATAAGCATCATGCAAGTAATGAATCACTAGAAAATGTGAAAAAATTACTTAATAAAGATTCATTTGTTGTAATTGGTGGACAACAAGCTGGCTTATTAACTGGCCCATTGTATTCCATAAATAAAATTATTTCAATTATTCAATTGGCAAAGAAATATGAAAAAGATCATGGTCTAACAGTTGTCCCGGTATTTTGGATTGCTGGTGAAGACCACGATATAGATGAAATAAACCATATTCATACAATTGAGAACAATACAGTGAAAAAACAGACCTTTTATCAAAAAACGACTTATTCTCATGCTGCTTCTAAAACAGAATTAGATCAACAGGAGATGAAAAAGTGGATTGATAAAATCGTTAAAACGTTTGATGAAACGAATTATTCGAAGGAATTACTTGAAGAACTATATTCGATGATTGAGCAATCTACTACTTACGTAGATTTTTTTGCGAAGATTATTTTTAAATTGTTCCAAAAAGAAGGACTTGTCTTAGTTGATGCCGATGATCCGAATGTCCGAGAGTTGGAGTCATCTTTGTTTAGTGAAATGGTTCAAAAGCAAGATATCGTAAGAGGGGTTTTAAAGGATACAAAAAGCAGGTTAATAAAATCTGGGTACCACGAAACACTTCAAATTTCGGAACAGAGCATTCATCTTTTTTACCATAGTAATGAAGGTAGACAGTTACTTGAAGTGTCTGAAAATGAAGAGGTTTTTCAAACGAAAAATAAAAATTATCAATTTTCTAAGCATGAGTTGATCAAAATAGCGAATGAACAGCCAGAGTTATTAAGTAATAATGTTGTTACTAGACCAGTCATGCAAGAGTATTTATTTCCTACATTAGCATTTGTCGGGGGCCCAGGTGAAATTGCTTATTGGGCGGAGCTAAAGGACATTTTTAATTTATTTGACCTTGAAATGCCACCTGTGTTTTTAAGACATATGTTTACTATTTTTGAAAGAAATATCGTATCAGCTTTAAAAGATTTTTCATTAGATATTAATGATGTACTGAAAACTTCATTAGAAGAAAAGAAGGTTGAATGGATTAAAAATCAAGTGAAACTAGACTATAAAGAAGTGTTTAGTCATGCAAAAAAATCTTTAGAAGAACTGCATAAACCTCTTCAAGATGTAACGAAAAAAGTTACACCTAATTTAAAGGATTTTTCTATTAAGAATTATATAAAGATAGAAGAACAAATTCTACTTTTAGAACGAAAAATAGAAGAATCAATTTTAAAGCAAAATGAAGAGCAGATCACAAAGTGGAATCGAATCATCTGTTCAATTTCTCCAAATGGGAGACCTCAAGAAAGAACACTAAATATTCTCTACTATATTAATAAATATGGTTTTGATTTTGTTCATGAACTTTGTGATTTAGAACTATCATGGGATTACGCTCATCAAATCGTAAAAATTTAAGCCTATAATCAAAAATA
The DNA here is from genome assembly GCF_001420605.1 of Bacillus sp. FJAT-25509. Lineage (GTDB taxonomy): Bacteria > Bacillota > Bacilli > Bacillales > Bacillaceae_G > Gottfriedia. Next base: position 438,635 of record NZ_LJIZ01000016.1, on the reverse strand, counting down.
TTGCTTTTATTAATATAGATAGTTGTTTTTTATAGGGAACAAACATTGAAATAAGCTGAATTTTATAATAAAAATGAAATCCTGCTGCACTGCTAGCAGGATTTTTTCGTTTTTTAAAGAATTTTTTAGAAAAGGTGGTAAGAAGTGGGGGAATGTGGTAAGTTTGTGTTAGAAAGTGGGGGAATAGGATGTTTATCGGTGAATATCAACATAATATCGATGTAAAAGGACGTCTTATTATACCTTCTAAATTTCGAGACAAGCTTGGTGAAAACTTCATTGTTACAAGAGGTTTGGATCAATGCTTATTTGGTTATTCAATGGCCGAATGGAGTTTAATTGAAGACAAACTGCGCACACTACCACTAACTAAAAAAGATGCGAGAGCATTTACCCGTTTTTTCTTCTCAGGGGCAATGGAATGTGAGATGGATAAGATGGGGAGAATTAATATAACACCTAACTTACGCAGTTATGCAAAATTAGAAAAAGAATGTGTAGTAGTTGGTGTTACAAATCGTATTGAGATTTGGGATTTATCAACTTGGAATACATATATGAATGAATCAGAAGAGTCATTTGGTGAGTTAGCCGAAAACTTAATCGGATTTGACTTTTAAAAATTAACAAATTGAAAGTAGTGAAAGCATCATGTTTGAACATATTACGGTTTTATTAAAAGAAACTGTTGATTCTTTAGATATTAAGGAAGACGGCATTTATGTAGATTGTACTCTTGGCGGTGGAGGTCATAGTGAATACTTACTATCTCAACTTTCATCTAAGGGCAGATTAATTGCTTTTGACCAAGATGAAACAGCAATTAGACATGCAAAAGAGCGATTGAATAAATATGAAAATCAATTAACAATTGTAAAAAGTAATTTTAAACATATAAAAGAAGAACTCCATAATTTAGGAATTTATGAAGTTGATGGCATCTTATTTGACTTAGGTGTTTCTTCCCCACAATTAGATGTAGCTGAACGTGGATTTAGTTTTCATCAAGACGCACCTCTTGATATGCGTATGAATCAAGAACAAACATTATCAGCATATGAAGTCGTAAATGACTGGCCATATGAGCAACTTGTGAAAATATTTTTCCGATATGGAGAAGAGAAATTCTCTAAACAAGTTGCTAGAAGGATTGAAGAGTTAAGAGCTAAGAAGCCGATTGAAACCACTTTTGAGTTAGTTGAAATCATTAAAGATGCAATACCTGCACCTGCAAGAAGAACAGGTGGACATCCTGCTAAAAGAATTTTTCAAGCAATTCGTATAGCTGTAAATGATGAACTAGGTGTATTTGAAGAAGCTCTAAAAGATGCAATTACGCTTATAAAACCAAAAGGAAGAATTAGTGTAATAACATTCCATTCATTAGAGGATCGTATTTGTAAAACGATTTTTAAAGAAGCTAGTTCGCTTCCACCGTTACCACCAGGTTTACCAATTATTCCAGATGAGTTTAAGCCTAAGTTAAAACTAGTGACAAGAAAGCCGCTTTTACCAACAGATGAAGAAGTCGAATTTAATAAACGAGCAAGATCTGCAAAGCTAAGGGTTGCAGAAAAATTATAAGGAGGGAAAATAATGAGTAATTTGGCTAGAAAGCTACAACAAACACAAGTTACTGATTTACAACAAAGACCTTCTAACAAGAAAAAACATAAGAAAGTATCAAAAATTACACCTTTTGAAAAAATACTTTACTTAGTATTTCTTTTTGCATGCTTCTTTATGGGGACAAAAATCATTAAAACCCAAGCGGAAATATATGATACAAACTTAAAAATTCAAAATGTGAAAAATGAAATTGTAAATGGAAAACAGCGTAACTCTGAGCTGAAAATGAAGATTGATGAATTAAGCACATATGAGAGAATATGGCAAAAAGCAAAAGAGTTAGGTTTAAATATTGATAGTAATAACGTAAAGTTTACCGACACTAGCAAGTAGGAGATTATGATATGAGTAAGAAAAAAAATAAATACACAAATTATGGTATTCGTTGGTTTTTTATTGCTACTTTAGTCCTTTTTATCTCCCTTGTTGCTAGACTTTCTTATATTCAATTATCAAACACAGTAGAAGGTAAAAATTTAAAAGTATATGCTGATGAGAATTACAATACATCTCAAAAAATTCCTGCTAAAAGAGGAACAATATATGACTCAAATGGGGTTCCACTAGCGGAAGAGGTGACAGCATACACTGTTTCGGCCGTTCTAGATCCAAGTGCATCAAAAAACTCTAAAGTGAAAAGACATGTCGTAGACAAAGAAAAAACCGCAAGTGAATTAGCACCAATTTTAGGTATTGATGAATCGGATCTTTTAGCGAAATTAGGTAAACCAAAATATCAAGTTGAATTAGGACCAGGTGGAAGAAATATTTCTCAAAGCAAAAAAGAACAAATTGAGAAATTAAAGCTACCTGGTATTGTTTTTACTCCTTCACAGCAACGTTATTATCCAAATGGTGTTTTTGCATCCCATACTTTGGGTTACACAAATATAAATGATAATGGCGAATTAATTGGAGAAATGGGATTAGAAAAATCATTAAATACTGAGTTAACTGAACAGGATGGTAAAAGAAGCTTTTTACGTGATCGAAAAGGCAATATATTACCATATGTAAATGAAAAGGTTATTCCTCCGCACAACGGTGATGATGTGTATTTAACAATAGATACAAAGATTCAAAGTTTACTAGAAGACGCAATGACGAGCGTTGAAAAAAAATATGAGCCAGAAAAAATTATGGCAATCGTTTCTGACCCAAAAACAGGTAAAATCCTTGCGATGAGTAATCGTCCTAGCTTCAATCCGAATCTTCATGACATTACAAACTATACGAATGACCCGATTTCATATGCATTTGAAGCAGGTTCTACGATGAAAATATTCACTTTAGGTGCTGCAATGAATGAAGGAGTTTATAATGGAAATGAATATTTCCAATCAGGTCGATATAAAGTACCAGGTGGAGGCACTGTCCATGACGTAAATCGAAACGGATGGGGATCAATTACTTTTGATGAGGGGATTCAAAGGTCTTCAAACGTAGGAATTTCGATTCTACTTAATGAAAAAATAGGTGCAGATCGATTTTTACAATATTATAAAAACTTTGGATTTACACAAAAAACTAATATTAATCTTCCAGGTGAATCAAGTGGTAAATTAGTATTTAATTATCCACTTGAAAAAACTACAACTGCTTTTGGACAAGGATCTACAGTAACTGGAGTTCAAATTATCCAAGCTGCAAGTGCTATTGCTAACAATGGGAAAATGATGAAGCCTTATCTTGTTGACAAAATTGTCGAGCATGATACGAATAAAGTTATTAAAGACTATAAATCTCAGGTTGCTGGTAATCCAATTACAGAAGAAACAGCAAAAAGAGAGAGAGCGTTATTAGAAACAGTTATTACTGCGCCACACGGAACAGGGCATAACTATGCGATTGAAGGCTACTCAGTAGCAGGTAAAACTGGTACTGCCCAAGTTGTTGACGATCACGGGAAATATCTTAAAGGACGTGGTCAAAATCTATTTTCATTTATCGGTATGGCACCAGCAGATAATCCTAAATTGGTTGTTTATGTAGCAATGCTTCGTCCAAAACTTGAAGCGACTGAAATCGGTTCAGACGGTGTTTCTGAAATATTTAGAACTGTGACTAAAGGCGCATTAGAGTATATGAAGGTTGAGCCAGTTGAAAATGCAAAGGTAGATAAATTAATCGATAAAGAAAGTATTGAGATTCCGAATTTGAAAGGTCTAACCTTAGATGAAGCAAAATCTTTAGCTGTATCTGAAGGATTGAAACCAGTATTATTAGGTAATGGGTTAGAAGTTACTGGACAATCAATTAAGTCCAAAACTCAAGTTGTTAGAGGTACTAAAATCTATCTCAAGACAAATGGTACAAATACGATGCCGTCAATCGTTGGTTGGTCAAAATCGGATGTTAATCGTTTAGGTAAATTATTTAAGCTGAAAATCTCTTCAAAAGGATCTGGTTTCGTAACGAGTCAGAGTATTAAAGAGGATTCAGAGCTACGGGATAATGATTATTTAACAATTGAATTAGCGAAACCGAATGGATCTACCAAAGAAAATACTGATGTAAAAGATGGCACTGATGTAAATGGAGATGGGCAAGAGTAAAAAGGTTGAAGTAAGAATCAATTAAATAAAAATTATAATAGGCCTTCCTAGGACAATACAAAGCTAGGAGGTCTATTGTAATTGGTACAAGCATATATTGAAACGAACATAATGTAGAGGAGTGTTCGTTTCGATGCGAGTATCTAATGTAACAGTTCGAAAACGATTATTTTTTGTATTCATTGGTGGTTTATTGATTTTTTCTATTATTGCAACAAGGCTTGGTTATGTACAATTTGCGATGGGTGATCTTTTAACTGAGCGAGCGAAAAACTCGTGGAGTCGAGACATTCCATTTGAACCGAAGCGTGGTGAAATTTTAGATCGTAATGGTGTTGCTCTTGCTACTAATAAAAGTGCTCCATCTGTATTAGTCGTTCCTAGGCAAATTAAAGATCCTAAAGCAGCGACTGAGAAACTTGCCCCAATTTTAAAAATCTCCGAAGTAAAACTTTATAAGATTTTAACGAAAAGATCTAGTATGGAACACATTCGTACAGAAGGTATTAAAATTACAAATGAGAAAGCTAAACAAATCCGAGATCTTAACATAGCTGGTGTTTACATAGCAGAGGATTCTAAAAGATATTATCCATTTGGTGACTATCTTTCTCATGTTTTAGGTTTTGCAGGAATTGATAATCAAGGTTTAAATGGATTAGAACTTTATTATGACAAGCAATTAAGTGGTGAAAAAGGTAGTGTACAATTTTATTCTGACGCTAAGGGACAAAGAATGCCCAATATTGCAGACGACTATATTCCGCCGATTAATGGTTTAAACTTAAAATTAACTGTAGATTCGCGTATACAAACAATTCTTGAACGAGAAATGAATAATGCGACAGCTCAATATAATCCTGATTCAATGATTGGAATTGCGATGAATCCGAATACGGGAGAAATACTGGCAATGAGTAGTCGTCCAAGCTTCAATCCTACTAATTTTAAAAATGTTTCTCCTGAAGTATATAATCGAAATTTACCTGTTTGGTCAAATTATGAGCCAGGTTCAACCTTTAAGATTATCACACTCGCAGCAGCATTAAATGAAGGGTTAGTAGATTTGAATAAAGACACTTTTTATGATGATGGGGCTGCTGAAGTAGCTGGAGCTCGTTTGCGTTGTCATAAAAGAGGTGGACATGGCTCCCAGACATTCTTAGAGGTAGTTCAAAATTCATGTAATCCAGGATTTGTAGAATTAGGTAATCGCTTAGGAGAAGATCGTCTATTTAAATATATTCGTAATTTTGGTTTCGGCCAAAAAACAGGAATTGATTTACAAGGTGAAGGCTCAGGAATTTTATTCAGTATGGATCGAGTCGGTCCAGTTGAAGCAGCAACAACTGCTTTTGGTCAAGGTGTATCAGTTACACCAATTCAGCAAGTTGCAGCAGTATCAGCTGCTATTAATGGGGGAATTCTTTACCAACCTTATATCGCTAAAGAGTTTGTAGATCCGGTTACAAACGAAGTAGTAAGTCGTAAAACACCAATATCAAAAAGACGAGTGATCTCTCCTGATACATCTAAAAAGGTACGATTAGCTCTAGAAAGTGTTGTTGCACAAGGTACTGGTAAAGGTGCATTTGTGGAAGGGTATCGTGTTGGAGGTAAAACTGGAACAGCTCAAAAAGTTAAAGATGGACGATATGATGATAGTAGCTTTATCGTTTCGTTTGTAGGCTTTGCACCGGCAGACAATCCTCAAATAGTGGTATATATTGCAGTTGATAATCCAAAAGGCACTGTTCAATTTGGGGGAGTTGTAGCTGCTCCAATAGTAGGGAATATTATTCGTGATAGTATGCAAGTTTTAGGCGTACCACCTAGAAAAAATCAAATCCCAAAAAAATTCGTATATGGTGATACACCAACATATGAAGTACCAAATTTAATTGGTTTGGAGAAAAAAGATTTGCAACCTTTGCTAGATACTTTTACTATTGAATATAGTGGCAGTGGAAATATTGTCGTTGACCAAGCACCAAAAGCAGGTGTTAAACTAAAAGAAGGTTCTAAAATTAGAATTTATTTAGGAACGAAAGAAGAAACTAAATCTAAGACTAAAGATAAAAAATGATTTAGTGTAAACGAAAGGAATTACTATGAAACTTTATACTTTACTATCAAGATTAAAGCCTTTAGTGAATCTTCCATCTGAAAATCCGGAAATCACTGGGGTTGAAATGGATTCAAGAAATGTAAAACCAGGTTATTTATTTATCTGTATCGAGGGGTATACAGTTGATGGCCACAAGTACGTAAATCAAGCGATTGAAAACGGCGCAGTAGCAATACTTGCACAAAAACCAATTGAATCGAATGTTCCAGTAGCTTATGTGAAAGACACAAATCGTTCAATGGCTGTTATTGGTAATGCCTTTTATGAAAACCCAACTCACAAACTAAATCTAGTTGGTATTACTGGTACGAATGGTAAGACCACAACTTCATATATTATTGAAGAGATTGTTAAACACAATAAGAAAAAAACTGGTGTTATTGGCACAATTGGAATGAAAATTGGAGAAGAGATTTTTGAAACAAAAAATACAACTCCTGATAGTTTAACTTTACAATCAATGTTTGCAAAAATGGTTGATGCAAATGTGGATACTGCAGTTATGGAAGTTTCTTCACATGCATTACATTTAGGGCGTGTTCATGGTTGTGAATATGATATTGCTGTTTTTACAAATCTATCACAAGATCACTTAGATTATCATGGAACGATGGAAGAATATAAAAAAGCTAAAGGTATATTATTCTCTCAATTAGGTAATAGCTTCTCAACGCAAAAACCTAAATTTGCAATCCTAAATAATGATGATCCTGCTTCTGATGAATATATGAAGTTTACGCAAGCTAATTTAATTACTTATGGTTTAAGTCAAGAAGCTGACTTGTTTGCTGATGAAATTGAATTAACGAATGCTGGTACTAGATTCACTTTACATTTCTTAAATAAACAATATGTTGTAGTAATGAATCTAATTGGAACATTTAACGTATATAATGTGTTAGCTGCAATCGGTGCAGGAATCGCATTAAATATCGAAATGGAGACAATCCTAGACGCTGTAGCAACAATTGAAGGTGTACCAGGACGTTTCCAAGCAGTTAATGCTGGTCAAGATTTTACAGTTATTGTAGACTATGCCCATACACCAGATAGTTTAGAAAATGTATTAAATACTGTTAAGCAATTTGCAAAAAATGATATATTTACTGTTGTTGGTTGTGGTGGAGATCGTGATCGAACAAAACGTCCACTAATGGGTAAGATTGCAGCGGATCTTTCAACTAAAGCGATCTTTACATCTGATAACCCAAGAACAGAAGACCCAACCTTAATTTTAGAAGACATGAAACGCGGATTAGAGCATAATAATATTACGGTAATAGAAGATCGTAAAAAAGCTATAACATTTGCGATTCAAAATGCAAAAAAACATGATATTATTGTTATTGCAGGTAAAGGTCATGAGACATATCAGATTGTAGGAACGAATGTTTCACATTTTGATGATGTTGAAGAAGCTAAAGAAGCTATTTTGCAAAGAAGAGGATAATATCCTCTTCTTTGTAATGTGAAAAATTGATTTCATAATTCTTTTTAAAAGAATTAAACTATTAAGTAAACAACAAAGAAGAGAACTTAGAAAGGAGGGCGTATAATGCTAGAACCGTCAATTTTAGTTGCTATGATTACAGCATTTATCATTGCAGTCATTTTATCGCCTATTTTTATACCGTACTTAAGAAAACTTAAATTTGGACAGAGTATTCGAGACGAAGGTCCACAATCTCATAAAAAGAAATCAGGAACCCCAACAATGGGTGGGATTATCATATTAATTGCTTTAAGTTTATCTGCACTTTTAATTTCTATGTATTTTGATGTTTTATCAACACGTACATATGTATTATTATTTGTCACAATTTGTTTTGGAGTAATTGGATTTTTAGATGACTATATAAAGGTTGTTAAAAAAAGAAACCTAGGACTAACATCTAAACAAAAATTCATTTGCCAAGTTATTGTTTCAATCATTGTCTTTTTTGCAATCCGTGCTATGGGAATCTCTACATCTATTTCTATACCAGGAACAAATTATTCATTTGATTTAGGCTTTATCTATGTATTGTTAATTATCTTTATGCTTGTTGGTACTTCTAACGCTGTAAACTTAACAGATGGATTAGATGGACTTGTGTCAGGTACAGCAGCAATCGCATTTGGTGCATATGCAGTTCTTGCTTATAACCAACACCAGCTTGATGTTGCAATATTTTCAATCGCAGTTGTAGGAGCTGTATTAGGTTTCTTAGTATTTAATGCACACCCTGCAAAAGTCTTTATGGGAGATACGGGCTCATTAGCATTAGGTGGAGCGTTAGCTGCCATTGCAATCGTAACACACTTAGAAATTTTACTTGTTATTATTGGTGGTATATTTGTAATTGAAACATTATCAGTAATGATTCAAGTTGCATCTTTTAAAGCAACAGGTAAAAGGGTATTTAAAATGAGTCCTTTGCACCATCATTATGAATTATCTGGATGGACAGAATGGCGTGTAGTTGTAACATTTTGGTTTGTAGGATTACTTTTTGCATTATTAGGAATCTATATTGAGGTGTGGATGTAATTGAATAACGTATCGAACTTTCAAAATAAAAATGTATTAGTATTAGGAATGGCAAAGAGCGGTTATGCAGCCAGTAAATTATTAAAAAAATTAGGTGCGACTGTAACTGTAAATGATCGAACTCCATTTGAACAAAATGAAATTGCACAAAAGTTAAAAAGTGAAGGTTTTAACGTAGTTTGTGGTGATCATCCACTATCATTATTAGATAATCAACCATTTTGTATCGTTAAAAATCCAGGAATTCCATATACGAATCCTTTATTAATCGAAGCTGTAAAGCGTAATATTCCGATTTATACGGAAATAGAGCTTGCCTATTTAATAAGTGAAGCACCATTTATCGGAATTACAGGATCAAATGGGAAAACAACAACCACAACTTTAGCATTAAATATGTTACAAGAAGGCAATAAAAAACCACTTGTTGCAGGAAATATTGGTACTGTTGCATGTGAAGTTGCTGAAAGTGCAAATAAAGAAAATATTATTGTAACTGAACTTTCTTCATTTCAATTGATGGGAATCCAAAGTTTCCGTCCAAAAATTTCATTAATCACAAATATTTTTGAAGCTCATTTAGACTATCACGGTACAAAGGATGAGTATATTAGGGCAAAAGCCAATATATTTAAAAATCAAACAGAAAACGATTTTGCTGTCGTTAATTTTGATGATGAGAATGTAATGGCAATGGCTACTCAAATTAGAGCGAAAATTATTCCATTCTCTACTACTAAAATTGTGCAAGATGGTGCATATGTTCAAAATGGCTTTGTTTACTTTAAAGAGAAAAAAGTGATTGAAGTTGAAAAAATTGTCTTACCGGGTAAACATAACTTAGAAAATATATTAGCAGCAGTAGCGATTTCTAAACTACTTGATGTTGAAAATGATGCGATTGAAAAGGTATTAACAACTTTCACTGGTGTAGAGCACCGACTTCAGTTTGTTACTGAAATAAATAAGAGAAAGTTTTATAACGATTCAAAAGCTACTAATATTTTAGCAACACAAAAAGCAATTTCTTCTTTCCAAAAACCAGTCATTTTAATAGCTGGTGGATTAGATCGTGGAAATGGCTTTGACGATTTAATTCCGTATTTTAAAAATGTAAAAAAAATGGTCACTTATGGTCAAACAGCAGATAAATTAATTGAATCAGCAGAAAAAGCAGGAATGAAAGCAGTAAAATCGGTAGATAATGTTGAAGATGCTGTAAATGAAGCATTCGCTCATTCAGAAGTTGGAGATATTATTTTATTGTCACCTGCTTGTGCAAGCTGGGATCAATTTAAGACTTTTGAAGAACGTGGTAATAAATTTATACAAGCAGTGCATAAATTAATGTAAGGCTTGTTTAATTCAAAAGTTGAGGTGTATTTAAGTGCCAACAAAGAAAAATAGTCCTGACATGATTCTTGTTCTCGTTACGCTATCATTATTAACAGTAGGTATGATTATGGTTTACAGTGCTAGTGCAATATGGGCATCGTATAAGTTTCATGATTCGTTCTTTTTTGCTAAACGGCAATTATTATTTGCTGGGGTTGGAGTAGTTGGGATGTTTGTAGTTTCAAATATTGACTACTGGCTTTTCAAAACACATGCAAAAAAAATATTAATCGCTTGTTTTATCTTGTTGGTACTTGTACTTGTACCAGGAGTTGGTCTAGTACGAGGGGGTGCACGAAGTTGGATTGGTATCGGTGCATTCTCGATCCAGCCCTCTGAGTTTATGAAACTTGGAATGATGGTATTTCTATCAAAATACTTAGCAGATAATCAGAAAAATATTACGTCTTTTAAAAAGGGTCTGGTACCAACATTAGGTCTTGTCTTTTTGGCATTTGGTTTAATTATGCTTCAACCTGATTTAGGAACAGGTACAGTAATGGTAGGTACTTGTGTAATCATCATATTCGTAGCTGGAGCAAGAATTTCTCATTTTATGGGGTTAGGAATTGTTGGGGTTGCAGGATTTGTTGGCCTAATAGCTTCTGCTCCATACCGAATTAAAAGGATTACATCATTTCTAGATCCATGGTCTGATCCATTAGGAACTGGATTCCAAATTATTCAATCACTCTATGCAATTGGTCCAGGTGGATTATTTGGTTTAGGATTGGGACAAAGTAGACAAAAGTTTATGTATTTGCCGGAACCACAAACTGATTTCATTTTCGCTATTCTTTCAGAAGAACTAGGATTTATTGGCGGAACTTTTGTCATTTTATTATTCTCTTTATTACTTTGGAGAGGAATCCGAATTGCCTTAAGTGCTCCTGATTTATTCGGTACTTTTTTAGCAGTAGGAATTGTCTCAATGATTGCAATACAAGTAATGATTAATATAGGCGTTGTCATAGGCTTAATGCCTGTTACAGGGATTACATTACCATTTTTAAGCTATGGTGGTTCATCTTTAACATTAATGCTATTAGCAGTAGGTGTATTATTAAATATTAGTAGACATGCACGTACATAAAAAGACCGACTCAAATTGAAACAAGTACATGATGTACTTGAATTTTTCAAAGATGAGTCGGTCTTTTTTATATTTTAAGAGAAGAAAACGCGCCCTGGGCTTACCAAAATACTCGCCTCTTGGTAAGTTTTCTTTATTTTTATAGAAAAAACAATTAGAATGATAGTGATAAAATTGGTATAATAACTACTTAAACTGCTTAAAGTTATTTATGTATTGTAATTTAGGAGGATCTTTATGAAAATTTTAGTTAGTGGTGGGGGTACTGGTGGTCATATTTATCCAGCACTTGCGCTAATTAAAGAGTTAAAAAAACAAGATTCCAATGTAGAATGTTTATATGTTGGTACAGAAAATGGATTAGAAAAAGGGATTGTATCTAAAGCAAACATACCTTTTAAATCTATTGTTATTACAGGATTCAAGAGAAGCATATCATTAGAGAATTTTAAAACAGTCTATCGATTCTTAAAGGGTGTATCAGATAGTAAGAAAATAATTCGTGAATTTAAGCCAGATGTAGTCGTTGGAACTGGTGGATATGTTTGTGGCCCTGTTGTTTATGCAGCAGCAAAACTAGGGATTCCGACAGTTATCCATGAACAAAATAGTATACCTGGTCTAACAAATAAGTTCTTAAATCGCTATGTAACAAAAGTTGCAATTTGTTTTGAAGAAGTTGCTGAATATTTTAATAAAGAGAAAGTAGTGTTTACTGGAAACCCAAGGGCTTCTGAAGTACTTGGAGAATCAAATCCAGCCGTATTAGAATCATTAGGATTAAAATCAGGTAAACGCACAGTACTAATTGTTGGTGGTTCAAGGGGAGCAAGACCGATTCATCAAGCCTTTTTAAAAAGTGTCAATCAATTAGGTGAAAAAGATTACCAAATGATTTATGTAACAGGCGAAGTACATTACGATTCTGTTATCGAGGAAATAAATAAAGTCGGTAACCCAGAAAATGTAGTGGTTAAGCCATTTTTACATAATATGCCTGAAGTATTAAGAGAAGTGGATTTAGTTGTATCAAGAGCGGGGGCAACTACATTAGCAGAATTAACTGCATTAGGGAAACCTAGTATTTTAATACCAAGCCCATATGTAACTAATAATCATCAAGAAGTTAATGCTAGATCACTTGAGAAAAATGGTGCGGCAATTGTTATATTGGAAAAAAACTTCAATAGTGAATATTTAGTAACTGAAATTGAAAAAGTATTACTAAATCCTATTAAACTTGAAGAGATGAAAAATGCATCATTAAAAATCGGTGTACCAGATGCTGCAAAAAAACTAGTAAATGTATTAGAGAAAATAAGTAAATGAACTTGCACGAACAAGTTTGAAATAAAATAAAAATGTAATAGAAGATACTATAAGCTAAAGGGGGATATAGATCGAATGTTTGAATCAAAATTAAAGGAAATATTAAATGACTCGAGTCTTCTAATAAATGAGCCTTTAGCAAACCATACGACAATGAAAATTGGAGGACCAGCTGAGTATTTGGTCATTCCTAAAACTGTAAATGAAATTAAAGAGATTATTAACCTTGCAAATGAAAATAACGTAGATGTGACGGTAATCGGAAGAGGGTCAAATTTACTTGTATCGGATCAAGGAATTGAAGGTGTCGTAATTAAAATTAGTGATTGCTTAGATCACATTGAAGTAGAAGGTACTAAAGTAGTTGTAGGTGCAGGTTATTCAGTTATTCGATTAGCTACTCAATTAAGTAGAAAAGGATTATCAGGTCTAGAGTTTGCTAGTGGAATTCCTGGTAGTGTTGGTGGCGGTGTATATATGAATGCGGGTGCCCATCAATCAGATTTTTCAAATATTACTTCTAGAGCACACATTCTATTTCCTGATGGAACAATGGAATGGTTATCAAATGAAGAATTAGATTTTTCTTATCGAACTTCAGTTTTACAACATAAACGTAAAGGATTTGTATTAGAAGCAGAACTTCAGCTTCAAGAGGGATCAAAAGAAGCTTCAACTGCATTAATGCAAAAAAACAAAGATTATCGAAGAGAAACACAACCTTGGAATTATCCATGTGCTGGAAGTATTTTCCGTAATCCATTACCACAGTATGCTGGTAATTTAATTGAACGTGCTGATTTAAAAGGATATCAAATTGGTGGTGCGAAGGTTTCAGAAATGCATGGAAACTTTATTGTAAATGCTGGAAATGCCACTTCAAAAGATGTACTAGACTTAATAGCATTTATAAAGAAAACTATATTAGAAAAATTTAATGTGCAACTTGAAACAGAAGTTGAAATTGTTGGGAAAAAAATGTAAGTTTCTTCTAAACTAACCATATTATATGCTATAATTTACATAGCATATGATGTCCAAGATAGAATGGCATTCATTTGCTATTCTATTTTTTATTATTCTATTATTAAGTCAAGAACACTCGTGATTTAAATTATGAGATGAGTCGACTTCGGATGCAATATAGTATTAAAAAAACGTCATATTATTTTACTATACTAGTATTCGACATGAAGTATAAGATAAAATCATATCGGACACTTGAACTAGAACGAATTCAAGTATGGTGCTTGTTGCGTGAATAGAACTTGTTTGGTGGCTGTCGTTCGCCAATACCTCTCGGAAGTCGCAAAAAGAACAACCGTAATACCCCTCAGTATAAAATCAAGCTGAGTGCGTTTTACCTAGCGTTAGGAAAACTTAACCGTAGGGACTACGGGGATAGCTTGGTAAATAAAAGAAACCTCTGCTAGGAAAGAAATACGCTAGCAAGTATGCTTTGTTCCCAAGTAACTCGTAACTTTAGTCATGAGTAGTTCATTATTCTTAAATTACTTCTTAAGCAAAAGTAAATTAAAAAGGTATTTTTAGTTGAACATTGATAATGGAGGCATATTTATGCAGGAAAATAAGATTATTAGTTTAGAAGACCGTGTACCTGTTTTACGTAATAAAAAACGTAAAAAAACAAATTTGCGGTTACTGGTTACAATTCTTGTGTTTTTTTCTTTGCTTTTATGTGTATTATATTTCCAAACATCAATTGGTTCAAAAATTCACTTAGTAATTAATGGAAACCAACTGTACTCTGATAAAGAAATTCAAAAATTAGCCGGTGTAAACGTTAATAAAAGCTTTTTGACAATAAGGTCAAAAAGGGTAGTAGATCAGCTTGAAAGTCAAAATACAATTCAATCTGCAATAGTACGTAAAAGATTTCCTAATAAAGTAGAAATCGATGTAAAAGAATTTCAGCCTGTTGGACAAGGTCTATTCAGCGGGAAAAAGTATCTATTGTTAGAAAGCGGAGTCCTTATTAAAGAGAAAAAATCACTAGGAAATACTACAGCACCTGATTTAATTGGTTGGAAACAAGGAGACGAGTTGCAGGAAATGGCTGCAGAGTTGAAAAAAATGCCACAAAGTATATTTCATTCAATTTCTGAAATAGATTATACTCCAAGTAAGGATGATCCTTTGTTAATAACGGTTTTTACGAATGAAGGGTATGAAGTTAGGACAACGATTCGAAAATTCTCAAATAAGATGTCAAATTACCCATTAATTTTAAAGTCAATACCTAAAGATCAAAAAGGGGTTATCCATTTAGAAGTTGGTGCGTATTTTTCTCCTTATAGTACGGATACTAAATAGCCGATATACATTAGTAAACAGTACTTTCAAGTCTTTTTTAACTTTACATGTTAGTGTAGACTAGTAGTTAAATAGAAATATTGAAAAAAATTAAAAAGATTATGAAAAATCAAACTTAAAAAAAGAGGAAAAACCCCGTAAATGTTGAATAGTTGTCATATATGATATTTAAGAATGAATTGATGCTCGATTATAATAGATAGAGAAAAAGGAGGTGCCATCATGAACAGCAATGAGATCTATGTGAGTCTTGACGTTGGAACTTCAACAATTAAAGTAATCATAGGAGAACTAGTTAACGACACACTTAACATTATCGGTGTTGGTAATGTTAAATCTTCGGGCTTAAAACGTGGGTCAATAGTTGATATAGATGAAACAGTCAAATCAATCAAAAAAGCAATTGATCAAGCAGAAAGAATGGTTGGCATTCATATTGACAAAGTAATTGTAGGGGTTAGTGCGAATCAAGTGCAATTGATTAGTACGAACGGCGTAGTAGCAGTTTCTAAAGAAAATAAAGAAATTGACAATGAAGATGTTTTAAGGGTAATGGATCAGGCTCAAGTAATTTCTATACCACCGGAAAGAGAAATTATCGATGTTGTTCCACATGAATACATTGTTGATGGCCTTTCTGAGGTAAAAGACCCAAGAGGAATGATTGGTGTACGATTGGAAATGGAAGGTACATTAATCACTGGTTCAAGAACTCTAGTACATAATATACTTCGTTGTGTTGAAAGAGCGGGGTTAGAAGTAACGGATATCTGTCTACAACCTATGGCTGCAAGTACGATAGGACTAAAGCAGGATGAAAAAAACTTAGGTGTAGCACTTGTTGACATGGGTGGAGGCTCAACTACAATTTCTCTTTTTAGAGAGGGTGTACTTATGGCCACTTCAGTCCTACCAGTTGGAGGGGACCATATTACAAAAGACATATCAATTGGACTGAAAACTTCAACAGAAGATGCAGAAAAAATTAAAGTGAAATTTGGACATGCTTTTTATGATACTGCATTACCTGAAGAAGTATTAAGTGTTCCAATAATGGGTAGTGAACAACATCAACAATACAGTCAGCAAGAAATTTCCGATATTATTGAAGCTAGATTAGAAGAAATCTTCATTATGGTTCAAAATGAGCTTGTAAGAATGAGGGGCAGCAATTTGCCAGGTGGATTTGTTCTAACTGGTGGTACAGTAACAATGACTGGTGTAATCGATTTAGCTCAAAGGGTATTTAAAAATAATGTAAGGGTTGCAACACCAGATTATATTGGTGTAAGAGAACCTCAATACATTACTGGTGTAGGTCTAATCAAGTATGCTTTTTATAAATCAAAAATGCGTGGAAAAAAACTTAGCTCTAATATTGCATTCGAGTCAAATGAACGAAAACCTGTGGCTGTTTCAAATTCAAATACAAAACCAAAACCAAAACAGCAGGATGAAGAGCGCGTCATGAGTAAAGTTAAAAGCATTTTTAAATATTTATGGGATTAAATTTGTGATGAATTTGAATAGTAGGGGGATCAATCATGTTAGATTTTGATACAAATGTAGATGCATTAGCGAAGATAAAAGTAATTGGTGTAGGTGGCGGAGGAAATAATGCCGTTAACCGAATGATTGAACATGGAGTACAGGGTGTAGATTTTATTGCTGTGAATACTGATGCACAAGCTCTTAATCTATCAAAAGCAGAAGTTAAAATGCAAATCGGTGGCAAACTAACTCGTGGTTTAGGGGCAGGAGCTAATCCAGAGGTAGGTAAAAAAGCAGCAGAAGAAAGTAGAGAACAATTACAAGAAGCTCTTAAAGGAGCAGACATGGTATTCGTAACTGCTGGAATGGGCGGCGGTACAGGAACAGGTGCAGCTCCAGTAATTGCACAAGTAGCAAAAGAATTAGGTGCATTAACTGTAGGTGTAGTTACTCGTCCATTTACATTTGAAGGTAGAAAGCGTTCAACTCAAGCAGCAACAGGAATCGCTGCAATGAAGGAAAGCGTTGATACTTTAATTGTTATTCCTAATGACCGATTATTAGAAATCGTTGATCGTAATACTCCAATGCTAGAAGCATTCCGCGAAGCAGATAATGTACTTCGTCAAGGGGTTCAAGGTATTTCTGATTTAATCGCTGTTCCGGGATTAATTAATCTTGACTTTGCAGATGTTAAGACAATTATGTCTAATAAAGGTTCTGCATTAATGGGTATTGGTGTTGCTGGTGGAGAAAACCGTGCAGCTGAAGCAGCTAAAAAAGCTATTTCTAGTCCATTATTAGAAACTTCAATTAATGGTGCGCAAGGTGTACTTATGAATATCACTGGTGGAACTAACTTAAGCTTATATGAAGTTCAAGAAGCTGCAGATATCGTATCGACTGCATGTGATGCAGAAGTAAATATGATTTTCGGTTCTGTTATCAATGAAAACTTAAAGGATGAAATTATTGTAACGGTTATTGCGACTGGATTTGAAGGTGTTATTACAGCACCACCTACTCCAAAACCAATGGCAAGACAAACAATTTCAACACCTACTCAAACACCACAACCAACTATTAAACGCGAACCAATTCGCGAAGAAGTTCCGGTTGTAGAAACGACTAAAAATGTAACTAGTCTTGATGACTTAGATATTCCGGCGTTCTTACGTAATCGTAAAAGACGCTAATAAATGTAAAAAAACCAAGATAAGAGAATCTCTTATCTTGGTTTTTTTCATTCTTTCGAATAGTGATTTTGTAAATTAGCTAGATCACTGAAAACACTCTTGAACTTTTCGTTACAGCCTTTAGGGAATAATACACCTAACCCATGTGAGTGAGTAAATTCAAAAGATGGGAGTTGTTGTTTAATGCCTTCCCAAAATTTATAAACGCCAAAGTCTTGTATTCTTACTTCAGTATCATGGATTAAAACAATTCCTTCTTTTGATACTTTTGGTAGCCAAGTAGTGTAATCATGTAGCACAGCTTCAAAAGTATGAAATCCATCAATATGAAGTATGTCGATCGTATGATCTTCGAAATTCTTAATAGCTTCGTCAAAAGAATTGCGTAACATTTTAGCTTCTTTTTGATAATGTTTTTGAACAACTTCTCGTACCGTATCAAAAACTTCATTACTATACAATCCACTATGCAGATCACCTTGCCAAGTATCAACTGCAAAACATTCACATGACAGATTATGATCTTTCACACTTTGACAAAAACAAAAAAAAGAAAAGCCAAAGTGAGTACCTAATTCTACAATTTTTTTTGGTTTCACGAATTGAACTAAATCATAAGCAAATTTAGCGTGACCTTTCCAGGCAGAGTGTTGTCTTATTGTTGGTTTAGTTCCGTCAAACTCAAAAATGGGTGAATGAAATATCCAGTTATCCAAATCCTCACTCCTTATTAGACGGATTTAATAGAAACAAAAGGAAGTTTTCTATTAAATATTGACCTGTCCAATCCATATTTCGAAAATGTATTGTCGAAAAACTCTTCAATAAAGATACCTTTTTTTGACAGACTTCTTACCGTGCTCATCCTATACTTACATATAAATGAATATTCTATAGAGGATGGCGAACAAAATTGGTGATATATGGCGATCTTGTTTGGTTATTAAACTTGTTAATGGACTTCTTGATTATTCAGTTGACAGGCTTAATTCTAAAAAGAAATGTATCTATTTTGCGGTCATTGTTAGGGGCATTATTAGGTTCAATCGTTGTTTTAATGACGTTTACTCCTTATGCATATGTTGTTGGCTCACCCTTTATGAAAATATTATTATCGTTTTTCATCGTATTTTTTGCATTTGGACGTCAACGGATTATCACTTTTTTACAGCTATTAAGTATCTTCTATTTTTCAACATTCGTTTTAGGTGGGGCATTACTAGGCTTACATTATTTATTTGCTACGAATGAATCAAATTTAACGAAATCATCCTTTTATGGGGACCCTGTTAGCTGGTATTTTGTTATTGGAATGCTACCAATCGTTATATTTTACGCTAGAAAATCGATCAATCAGATTTCGTTTACAAAATGGAAATTGGATGAAATGTACGAAATGGAAATTGTGTGGCGAAACACTTCGATTAAAATTAGAGGATTAATGGATAGTGGTAACTCACTTCATGAGCCTCTTTCTAGGAAACCAGTCATTATTTTAGATTGTTCCACTAGTGACTATGGATTACCAATAGAACTAGTAAAGTTAGTAAGGGACTCAGAAAATACATTACATAATACTGAAGCACTCGATGTCTTAAGTTTTTTTCAAGGAACGTATATACCTTATAAAAGTATTGGTCAAAGTAATCAATTCCTCGTCGCAATAAAACCTACTGTAGTTAAATTAAAAATTAATGGGAAATGGTATTCATCGAGTTCGGTTTTAGTTGGATTGAGTCATGTTACTTTGTCTTCAGACAATTTATATGAATGTATCCTTCATCCAAAAATGATGCAGGGAACAATTAATGAAATTGCATAGGAGGTAGAAAATGAATCGATTTTTCTTAAAACTAAAGTTAGGTTTGTATAAGCTATTAGTAAAGCTTGGTTTGAAAGCCGATGAAGTATACTACATTGGGGGAAGTGAAGCATTACCGCCTCCTTTGACAAGGGAAGAAGAAGAAAAGCTTTTACAGAAACTACCAAATGGAGATTTAGGTGCTAGATCGCTATTAATTGAGAGAAATCTACGATTAGTAGTTTATATCGCTAGAAAGTTTGAAAATACGGGGATTAATATTGAAGATCTGATTAGCATTGGTACAATCGGATTGATAAAAGCCGTTAATACCTTTAATCCGGAAAAGAAAATTAAATTGGCTACTTATGCTTCAAGATGTATTGAAAATGAAATACTAATGCATTTACGTAGAAATAATAAAAACCGTTCTGAAGTATCATTCGATGAACCATTAAATATTGATTGGGATGGTAATGAATTATTACTTTCTGATGTATTAGGAACAGAAGACGATATCATTACGAAGGACTTGGAAGCCAATGTCGATAAATCATTATTAACAAAGGCATTAGATCAACTGAACGATCGTGAAAAGCAAATAATGGAACTACGATTTGGACTAGATGGAACTGAAGAAAAAACTCAAAAAGACGTAGCGGATATGCTTGGAATATCGCAATCATATATATCCCGATTAGAAAAACGTATTATTAAAAGACTTCGAAAAGAGTTTAATAAAATGGTTTAAAATATAAGAACCGATTAGATTTGATTTTTTCAAATACTAATCGGTTTTTTCTATGTATAAAGGATATCCACATAATATTTAAAAATATTTTCATAAGACCTACCTGTTAATTTTCATTAATTTTATAAAAAAATACTTGTTTTTTCTCTATTTGTTAGGCTTTTTTAATCCGGAATTTATTATTTTTGTATATTTTATTTTGTGCATAAATTTTCCACCGAAGGAGATACTTACCTATAGTACAGCAACTCCAAGTAGGAGGGAACATCATGACACGAAACAAAGTAGAAATATGCGGTGTAGATACATCAAAGCTTCCAGTTTTAAAGAATGATGAGATGCGTAAGTTATTTCATGCAATGCAAAGCGGTGATCGAAGCGCAAGAGAAACAATCGTAAATGGAAATTTGCGACTTGTCCTAAGTGTTATTCAGCGTTTTAATAATCGCGGAGAATTTGTGGATGACTTATTTCAAGTAGGCTGCATAGGCCTTATGAAGTCTATTGATAATTTTGATTTAAGCCAAAATGTAAAATTTTCGACGTATGCTGTACCTATGATTATTGGTGAAATAAGAAGATATTTAAGAGATAATAACCCAATAAGAGTGTCTAGATCATTAAGAGACATTGCTTATAAAGCATTACAAGTTAGAGAGCGATTATTAGCAGAGAATTCAAAAGAACCAACTCCTGTTCAAATCGCAGAAGTATTAGGCGTAACACATGAAGAAATCGTCTTTGCATTAGATGCAATTCAAGACCCAGTTTCGTTATTTGAACCGATATATAATGATGGCGGAGATCCAATTTTTGTAATGGATCAGCTAAGTGATGATAAAAATAAGGACGAGCAATGGGTTGAAGAACTAGCACTACGCGAAGGAATGAAACGATTAAACGACCGAGAAAAAATGATCATAAGCAAACGATTTTTCCAAGGAAAAACACAAATGGAAGTTGCCGAAGAAATCGGAATCTCCCAAGCACAAGTATCAAGACTAGAAAAATCAGCAATAAAACAAATGAACAAAAATATACAGGGCTAGAGAAAAGCGGAGGCGACTGTTAAGCTCCGACAAGCATAAGGCAAAGACCGAGGAAAGTTGCTTTTTACTTTCATCGGGCTTTGACTTATGACCTCGAGGAGCTAGGAGCCTCAGTTAGAGCTTCAATTCCTGTATAATGAATTCCAAATTATAATGAATGAAATTTATAAACAAACAAAATCAAAAACTAAATAATCCAATAACTACAAAATAGTTAAACTGGAAGAATGAAAATACGATATTAATGTGTTAGACAATGGATGAACATCGAACAACATTGTCTAACACATTTTTATTTGAATTTTATCATGATGTTTGGCCCTTACTTCATATATTTTATAAAAAGGATGGTGAAGTTAAATGGCCAGAATTTCAGATTTTCAAGTTAAAGATGTTGTAAATGTTGCTGATGGAAAGAAATTAGGAAATATTGTTGATTTAGATATTGATCAATCAAACGGAAAAATCACTTCGATTATTTTAACAAAGCCCGGGAAAGGTTTGAATTTTTTTAGTAAAGAAGAGGAAATGACAATTTATTGGAATGATATTGTGAAAATAGGCGAAGATGTTATTTTGGTAAAATATCGTTCATCTGTGGATTTGGATGAAAATCAAGCAAGTCCAGTAAAATTCACATAATGAAAACTCGCTGACTGACGAGCTTTTTAGGCGAAGTCAAAGGCGTCGTTGTACTTATACTCTATTAATAGAATGCAACCATGTCGAGAAGGATTCCTTGAAACTAATTTATACTTTCGAAAGTGAAAAAAATAATTGTGTTTTGTCAAAAATAATCAAAAATGTGAAATCTATGGTAAAATATAGGAAACCATCAACTGGTTTACATATATTTACTAAATTAGTTTTCTGTGAGGTCTTATAAATATGAAAGAGAGTTTCATTCAATCGACTGAAAGTACTTTTATGATTCAACCTTGGGAAGACTCATACAAACATTTAGTTGCTGGATTTACAACAAAAAATGATGGAGTTAGCCAAGGTTGTTTCACTTCTTTTAATCTTGGATTACATGTAAATGACTCGAAGGATATTGTAGTAGAAAATAGAGAACTCCTTGCGAGTAAACTAGAGTTTTCAAAAACGAAATGGGTTTGTTCAGAACAAGTTCATGGGAATAATGTCGTGAAAGTAACGAAAAAAGATTGTGGCAAAGGTGTTATTGATTATGGAAGTAGCATCGAGACAACAGATGGTTTTTATACGAATGAGGAAGATATATTATTAACTTCTTGTTATGCAGATTGTGTTCCATTGTATTTCCTTGAACCAACAAGTAAATTTATTGGTTTAGCTCATGCAGGTTGGAAAGGTACTGTTCAAAACATTGGCGGACGTCTAATCGAAAAATGGATTACAGAAGAAAACTTACAACTAAAAAATATCCAAGTTGCAATCGGGCCATCCATTGGTGATTGTTGTTATGAAGTGGATGATTTTGTGATGAATAAATTAAATGATGCTTTTGAACACAAAATACCTAATAATATTTTAACCACTTTACATAACGGGAAATTCAAATTGAATTTAAAAGAAGCAAACAAACAATTACTCATTAAATCGGGTATTAGTGAAGAAAATATAATAATGACAAATTATTGTACAAGTTGTAACCCGGACGTATTTTTTTCTCACCGTAGAGATGGCGGAAAAACAGGAAGAATGATGAGTTATATTGGTTGGAGGAATTAGCATCATGACAGTCAAACAAAATTATGAACGTATTAGTGAACAAATTAATGCAGCCAAAGTAAGAGCAAATCGAAATGATGAAGTCACTTTAATAGCTGTTACTAAACAAGTTTCAACAGAAGTGGCAAAAGAAGTTTTAGCTGAAGGTATACAACAATTTGGCGAAAACCGTTTTGAAGGTCTAAAGGAAAAACAAGATCACATCCAAAATGATGTTGTTTGGCATTTTATTGGTTCACTTCAAACTAGAAAAGTAAAAGACGTCATTCATAGAATAGATTACTTACACTCTTTAGATCGACTATCTTTAGCAGAAGAGATACAAAAAAGAGCAACTGAACCATTAAAGTGCTTCCTACAAGTCAATGTATCTGGAGAAGATTCAAAGCATGGCATAAGCCCAAATGATGTAGTCGAATTTGCTAGACAGCTTTCAGAATTTGATAAAGTACAAGTTGTTGGATTAATGACGATGGCACCATTTACAGAGGATGCAAAGATGATCCGAAATAGTTTCAAAGGATTAAAGGAATTACAAGAAAAAGTAAAAGATCTACATATTGCAAATATTCCATGTTCTGAATTATCAATGGGGATGTCTAATGATTTTGAGATAGCAATAGAAGAAGGTGCTACATTCATAAGAATAGGTACTGATTTAGTAGGAAAGGGAAGGTAGAGAAGATGAGTATTATTGGGAAAGTAAGAAACTTTTTTGCAATGGAAGATGAGTATGAAGATGATTATGAATACGAAGAGCAAAAACAGCAACAACAGCAACAACAACAACATCAGCAACAAAAACAATATCAACAACAACAATTTTCTAAACATGCAAATGAAGAAATTAATCATGAGCGAAATGCATCAAAGCAAAAATTAGTAAGTATACCAGGAGGAGCTTCTTTGTCGTCAAAAGTTGTATTAGCGCAGCCGCGTGAATATGCAGAAGCACAGGATGTTGCAGATCATTTAAAATCAAAAAAAGCAGTTGTGATCAATTTACAACAAATGCAAATCGATCAAGCTAAACGCTTTGTTGATTTCTTAAGTGGTACAGTTTATGCAATAAGTGGAGATATAAAAAAAATTGGTACAAATACGTTTATTTGTACACCTGATAATATTGATATTTCTGGAACGATTACAGATATGTTATTTGAGGAAGAAAATTCCGTTAAAAGGTGGTAATTAAATGGGTTTACTTTTATATATTTTATACCAATTAATCAAGTATTATAGATACGTCATCGTAATTCATATCATTTTATCTTGGTTCCCTCAAATAAGACAATCAGGCTTCGGTCGCTTAATTGGTAGGTTATCAGAACCATATTTAGAGCCGTTCCGTCGAATTGTTCCATCAATCGGTATGTTTGATTTTTCACCTATTATTGCATTATTTGCTTTAGAATTTGCTGGATATGGAATAATAAGTATTTCTCATTACTTTTAAAAAGAGAATCTAACAGGTTCTCTTTTTTAATTAATATTGAAAGTTTGATGAAAAAGAGGATTACATCAATGAGTTTTTATGATCATTTTCGAAAAGAAGAACATGTTTTCGTAGACAAGGTTATCAGTTGGAAGGAACAAGCAATTGAACGTTATTCTATTAAGTTGACAGATTTTCTTGATTTAAGAGAACAAATGATTATGCAATCAATTATCGGTAATCAAGCGGAGTGTTTTGTCGCTTTTTTTGGTGGTCGTGAAGATTGTGAACGAAAGCGTGCAATTATTTATCCAAGTTTTTATACACCAGTTGAAGAAGACTATTCTTTGGTTGCATTTGACTTAGTTTATGCAACTAAATTTCACACTTTATCACATCGGCAAGTTTTAGGAACTTTAATGTCTTTAGGAATCACTAGAGGAAAATTTGGTGATATTCTACTTAAAAATGATATAATCCAAGTAATTGTTGCTGATGAAGTAGCAAGTTTTGTAGAAAATAACTTAAATTCTGTTGGGAAATCGCCAATTAAATTAAGTAGAATTTCATTTAAAGAATTGATTGAATCAGATGATGTTTGGCAAACTAATAATGGGACTGTGTCATCACTAAGATTAGATGTCTTATTGAGTGAATTCTATAATATATCGAGACAAAAAGCTCAAAGTTTAATAAAGGCCGAACACGTTAAAGTAAATCAGCGAGTTATTGATTCTACTTCGTTTTTATGTGAAGAAGGAGATTTATTCTCTGTCAAAGGTTTTGGTAGAGGAATGTTAATGTCAATTGATGGCTTATCAAAAAAAGAAAAATGGCGGATAAACTACGGTGTTAAAAAATAGTCAGAAATTGTAGAAGGAAAAACGTAGAAACTGTCGAAAATTTATTATAACCTATTAATAAAGAACATACATACATGGAGGTGGCTTAATTGCCTTTAACACCACTTGATATTCATAATAAAGAATTTGGTAAAAGTTTTCGTGGCTATGACGAAGATGAGGTTAACGAGTTTTTAGATCAAGTCATTAAAGATTATGAATTAGTTATTCGTGAGAAGAAACAATTAGATGAACAAATTCTTGATATGAAAGAAAGATTAAAGCATTTTTCTACTATAGAAGAAACTTTAAATAAGTCAATTTTGATTGCGCAAGAAGCTGCTGAAGATGTAAAAGGTAGTGCTCAAAAAGAAGCTAAATTGATCATTAAAGAAGCGGAGAAAAATGCTGATCGTATTATCAATGAAGCTTTAATTAAATCTAGAAAAGTTACAATGGAATTTGAAGAGCTTAAGAAGCAATCCAAAGTTTTCCGAACACGTTTAAGAATGGCAATTGAAACTCAATTAGAAATGTTAGGTCATGAAGATTGGGATCATATTTTAGATGATAAAGAAACAGAAGAAATCGCAAACTAGTCGTATAAGCCTTGACGATTTGTAAAGTTTTAAATATAATTTATTAGATATTAATAGTAAATCGGTGACAGGGAAGAGTACTTCTATAAAACTATGTAGCGAGTCAAGGATAGTGAAAGCTTGATATAGAAAATAGAAGGAAAATCACCCTAGAGTGCTTTTCTGAAAATGAGTAAGAAAAGCCGTTTCATTCACGTTACGAATGCTAAGTGGACAATGATTTCATGAAATTTATTGTCAATTAGGGTGGTACCACGGGAAACCTTTCTCGTCCCTTTTTTGGGATGAGGAAGGTTTTTTGCGTCTTATACGATTTATTATACATAATAGACAACTCCACTAATAAAAGGCTTGTAAGATGGATACAATGCGTTAATGTGGAAATTAAAAAATGTAAAGTAAGCTGGCATAGAGTAGTTGGACTTGCCTGAAACGGCTAGCTTTAGATCAATCTATTAAAAAGTTTAAAAATGGAGGAAAGCAAATGGAGTACAAAGATACGTTACTTATGCCAAAAACTGAATTTCCTATGAGAGGGAATTTACCTCAACGTGAGCCACAAATTCAAGAAGAGTGGAACAAAAAAGATATTTATGCAACTGTTCAAAAACATAACGAAGGAAAACCGTCATTTATTTTACACGATGGACCACCTTATGCAAATGGTGACCTTCATATGGGACATGCACTTAATAAAGTATTAAAGGATTTCATTGTTCGTTTTTATAATATGAATGGATACCGTTCTCCTTACGTTCCAGGTTGGGATACTCACGGTTTACCGATTGAACAAGCATTAGCAAATAAAAAAGTAAATCGTAAAGAAATGTCAGTGGCAGAATTCCGTAAACTATGTGAAGAATATGCTTACGAGCAAGTAGAGCGTCAAAAAGAACAATTTAAACGTTTAGGAATTTTAGGTGATTGGGACCGACCATATATCACACTTGAAAAAGAATATGAGGCTGAACAAATTAAAGTATTCGGTAAAATGGCTACTAAGGGATTAATCTATAAAGGTCTAAAACCAGTATATTGGTCTCCATCAAGTGAATCTGCACTTGCAGAAGCGGAAATTGAATACCAAGATAAGCGTTCTGCATCAATCTATGTTGCATTTGCAGTTGAAAATGGGAAAAATGTTCTAAACGGTGGAGAAAAATTCATTATTTGGACGACAACTCCATGGACAATCCCAGCTAACTTAGCTGTATGTTTACATCCTGATTTAAGCTATGATGTAGTATCTGTAAATGGTGACAAGTTCGTAGTTGCTAGTGAGTTAAGAGATGCAGTAGCAAAAGAATTAGGTTGGGAAGATGCAGTAGTTGAAAAGACTTATAATGGAGCAGAACTTGAAGGAATCATTTGTAAGCATCCTTTATATGATCGCCAGTCAGTCGTTATTTTAGGTGATCATGTTACAACTGACGCTGGAACAGGTTGTGTTCATACTGCACCAGGTCATGGTGAAGATGACTTCCGTGTAGGTCAACAATATGGATTAGAAGTACTTTGTCCTGTAGATGAAAAAGGTGTACTAACGAAAGAAGCTCCTGGATTTGAAGGATTATTCTATGATGAAGCTAATAAAGTAATTACAAAAGCATTAGAAGAAAAAGGTGCTTTATTAAAATTACAATTTATCACACACTCTTATCCACATGACTGGAGAACGAAAAAGCCAATTATCTTCCGAGCAACTGCACAATGGTTTGCTTCAATTGAAGCAATTCGTGAGCAATTAATGCAAGCTGTTCAAGATACTAAGTGGTTCCCAGCTTGGGGAGAAACTCGTCTATTCAACATGGTTCGTGATCGTGGAGATTGGTGTATTTCACGTCAACGTGTATGGGGAGTTCCGATCCCAGTATTCTATGCTGAAGACGGCGAAGCAATTATTACTGAAGAAACAATTGAACATGTTTCGAACTTATTCAAAGAGCATGGTTCAAATATTTGGTTTGAAAAAGAAGCGAAAGAATTATTACCAGAAGGATTTACACATCCTGGTTCACCAAATGGTAACTTCACTAAAGAGAAAGATATCATGGATGTTTGGTTTGATAGTGGTTCTTCACATCAAGCGGTATTAAACACTCGTGAGGAATTATCTTTCCCTGCTGACATTTACTTAGAAGGTTCTGACCAATACCGTGGTTGGTTTAACTCTTCATTAAGTACAAGTGTTGCTGTTACAGGTCAAGCTCCTTATAAAGCTGTAGTAAGCCATGGTTTCGTTTTAGATGGTGAAGGTCGTAAAATGAGTAAATCAATTGGTAACATCGTCCTACCATCAAAAATTATGAATCAATATGGTTCAGATATTTTACGTCTATGGGTAGCGTCTGTAGATTATCAATCGGATGTTCGTATTTCTGACGCTTTAATGAAACAAGTTGCTGAAGTATACCGTAAAATCCGTAATACGTTCCGTTTCTTACTAGGTAACTTAGATGGATTTAATGCAGAACAAGATGCATTAAAATATGAAGAGCTACGCGAATTAGATCAATACATGTTAGTTAAGTTAAACAATGTAGTTAAAACTGTTCGTGAATCATACGAGAAATATGAATTTGCAAATGTTTACCACACAATTCAAAACTTCTGTACAACAGAATTAAGTTCTTTCTATTTTGATTTATCAAAAGATGTTTTATATATTGAGCAAAAAACGAATAAAGATCGTTTAGCAATTCAAACAGTATTACATGAATCATTACAAGCACTAACTCGTTTAGTTGCTCCAATTTTACCTCATACAGCTGAAGAAGTTTGGTCACATATGGCAGGAGCTACAGTTGATAGTATTTTCTTAACTGAAATGCCAGATGTTAAAGATTTCGGCGATACACAAAGCTTAGAAGCTAAGTGGGAAAAATTCATGGATTTACGTGATGACGTATTAAAAGCACTTGAAGTTGCACGTAATGAAAAAGTAATCGGTAAATCTCTAACTGCATCAGTGAAAATCTATCCAAATGCAGAAGTAGCAGAGTTATTAAACTCTATTAATGAAGACTTCAAACAATTATTAATTGTTTCTCAAGTTGAAATTGCAAATAGCAATGAACAAGCTCCTGAAACAGCTCAAAAATTTGATACATTAAGTATTGAAGTAACTCCTGCGACAGGTGAAACTTGTGAAAGATGCTGGGTAGTTACTGAAGAAGTAGGAAAAGATGAAGAGCACGCTACACTTTGCTTACGTTGTGCAAGTGTTGTAAAAGGTATTTAAATTAAAAAGTGTATAAGCACATTAAAGAAGAGTCGAAAGTTTAAACTTTCGGCTCTTTTTGAACGTTTTTGTTATTATCTTTTTCATAAATTGTAAAAAAGTATGTATTGGTGTATGGTATGTGTACAGTACTATAAATAAGATATAAGAGGTTAATACATAATGAATTATGAAAATAATCCAAATTGGGAAAAATTAACTGAATTAATGAAGAAGAGAATAGATTTAAGAGAAAAGGGATACAGTTACCAAGAAATAGCTGACTTAGAGCAGAAAAGTCGTTCAAGTATACAACAAAGTATCAAGCGCTCATATTATCTTTTAGGAATAAAGGAACCAGATATTAAAGGGATCCTCAAAAAAGAAATTGATAAGTCCGTTAGTATTGAAGGAATTAGAAATGAAATGCTCGAAGAAATGAGAAAACAAGGAATTAGAGAATTTGTAAAAGAGTTTATTAAAAGAGATGATGTAAAAGAAATTCTTAAAGAAGAATATAGAAAAGAATTTGAAGGTGAAAAAGGATGATCATTAGTATAATCTTCCTTTTTTTATTTTTGAATTGTATGTATGTATGTGTTGATGTATGATAATTCATGTAAGCGATAACAACTTACAAAAAACGACTGGGGGAAAACAATTTGAAAAAAACATTCAAAAAAGTAACTCAAACAGTTTTAGGGGTTGCAATCGCAATGCCAATGTTTATAGGATTAGGCGCAACATATGCTGGAGCGACTTCAGGTGCAATAACTGCTACTAAATTGTCAGTTAAAGAAAAGCCGTGGAGTAGTTCTAAAACAGTTGGATACCTTGCTAAAAACCAAAAAATTAACTACTCAGGTTACAATAGTATTTTTGTTAAGATCAGCTATAAAGGTAAGATAAGATATATTCTGAAAAAATACGTAAAATATGTTCCGCCAACAAAAACAACAAATCCAGCAACACCATCTAATCCAACAACAACACCATCAAATCCGACTACACCAGCTAGTTCTAATTCCTCGACTCAACAACAAATTTTAGACTTAGTAAATATCGAGCGTGGGAAAGGCGGATTAAAGCCATTAACACTATCTAGCTATTTAAACGGAACGGCTCAAACGTGGTCACAAACAATGAGTAATGCGAACAATATGTATCATTCAACATTAAGCTTTAATGGTGGATATAAAGGTGAAAACATTGCACATGGTCAAACAAACGCAAAAGAAGTAATGACTGATTGGATGAATTCAACAGGTCATAGAGCGAACATCATGAGCCCTAATTTTAAACAACTTGGCGTAGGTAAAGTAGGAACTTACTGGACGCAACAATTTACAGACTAATCATGCTACTTAATGTTTAAATTGAATTTTTGCAATACAGAAGGAAAACCCGCAACAGGTAAATGAACCTATGCGGGTTTTCTTTTTTTATTGAGATCAAACAATTTTAAGAAACATTCCTTTAGAGCAATAATTACTTTACATCACAATTATGAATGGAAAAATCTTTTGCCATTTCCTTAAAAGGAAAAAGTTTCACCTATTATCGACTTGATATTGAGGGAAAAGTATTTTTACATAAATAAATTGGGAGTGAAGAAGATGAGGAGCAATGAAATTTTCTTTATTAAACAAGAGCTCGAACTAATTAAAAATGAATTGCTACATCGTTTATTTTCTGAACCAATAAGTTCTTCTGATATTGAGCAGCATCAATCAATTTTCGAGGAGATAAATAAACATCAAATTCTCGTTGAAGACATGCAAAATGATTTATATGATATTGAGATTGCCCTGCAAAAAATTGATCATGGATTATTTGGTTATTGTGAAGTAACCGGGCAAGCTATTCCAATTGAAAAGTTAAAAGTGCTTCCAACAGGTCGAACATTAGAGGATTTTAGTTTTGTAAGAAATCATTACTAATACTATTCATTGTATAAACGTTTCCCCTATGCTAAAATTTGATGAGATATCTAATAAGGTAGGGGATAAATATGGCATATATTATTGCGGTAATTGTCATTTTAATTGATCAACTGACAAAACTTGCAGTATTAAAGAAGATGTATTTAGGAGAAAATATTGAAATTATTAAAAATATTTTTTACATAACATCACATCGCAATCAAGGAGCGGCTTGGGGAATGCTCCAAGGGAAAATGGGCTTCTTTTATTTAATTACTTTAGTCTTTGTGATAGCAGTGATTTACTTTATCCAAAAGCACGCTAAAGGAGATCGATTCCTTGGTCTATCTTTAGGATTAGTTTTAGGTGGTGCAATAGGTAATTTTATTGATCGATTCTTCCGTAAAGAAGTAGTTGATTTTATTCATGTTTATATTTTTAATTATGATTTCCCTGTGTTTAATATCGCGGATTCAGCGCTTTGTGTAGGCGTTATTTTATTATTTATTATTACTTTATTGGAAGATAAAAGAGGAGTTAAGAAATGACAGTATTTGCTTTTACAGTTCAAGAGGATCAACATTTAGAAAGAATCGATACGTTTATTGCAACTCAAAACGATGAGTGGTCAAGGTCACAAGTACAAGCATGGTTAAAAGAAGATTTTGTATTAGTGAACGGTGAAAAAATTAAACGTAATTATAAAGTGAAACAGGGCGATGAAATATCAGTTTCAGTACCTGATCCAAAGCCATTAGAAGTTAAGCTTGAGAATATTCCACTAGAGGTTTACTATGAGGATGCGGATGTTATTGTAGTAAATAAACCACGTGGTATGGTAGTTCATCCTGCATTAGGTCATGAAACGGGTACTTTAGTGAACGCTTTAATGTATCATTGTAAAGATTTATCTGGCATTAATGGTGTATTAAGACCTGGTATCGTACATCGAATCGATAAGGATACTTCAGGTTTATTAATGGTTGCAAAAAACGATGTAGCTCATGAGAAGCTTGCAGAGCAATTACGTCAAAAAACTTCTGTACGTAAGTATATTGCGATTGTACATGGGGTAATTCCGCATGAAGAAGGCACAATTGATGCGCCAATCGGACGAGATAAAAATGATCGTCAAAGTATGACGGTTACTGAAGATAATAGTAAAGAGGCAGTGACTCATTTTAGAGTATTAGATCGATTTGATGAGTTTACTTTAGTTGAATGTCAGCTTGAAACAGGCCGTACACACCAAATTCGTGTTCATATGAAATATATAGGTTACCCGTTAGCTGGTGATCCTAAGTATGGACCTCGTAAAACATTAGATATAGATGGTCAAGCACTACATGCAGCTGTTTTAGGATTTAAACATCCAAGAACAAATGAGTATTTAGAGTTTTCATCACCTATTCCAAAAGTACTAGAAAATATTATTGAACAATTACGCAGATAACTGTTGACAATGATTGAAACATAGGTCATAATGAGGACAGTTGAATGAACCTTTAACACAACCCCGTGAGGTTGAGAAGGAAGCGGAAAAATGAAAAGGGATAATTGTATCCTTTTGCGCTACCCTCTTGTCCATCGGGCAAGAGGGTTTTTTGCTTCTACACTATAAAAGTAGGAGGTAAGGTAAAATGACTGAAAAAGCAATCATCTTAGACGAACTTGCGATCAGACGTGGGTTAACAAGAATTGCACATGAAATGCTAGAAAATAACAAAGGCATTGAAAATGTTGTTTTAGTTGGTATTAAAACAAGAGGTGTTTATCTAGCAAAACGAATTGCAGAAAGAATTAAACAAATTGAAGGTAAAGATGTAATCATGGGCGATTTAGATATTACTCTTTATCGAGATGATTTATCGACAAAGACAGAAAACAAAGAACCACTAGTAAAGGGTTCAAATGTTCCTGTTGACTTAACAAACAAAAAAGTAATTTTAGTTGATGATGTGCTTTACACAGGTAGAACAGTTCGTGCCGCAATGGACGCTGTTATGGACCTAGGTAGACCGGCACAAATACAATTAGCAGTTTTAGTAGATCGAGGACATCGTGAGCTTCCAGTAAGAGCAGACTATGTTGGTAAAAATATTCCAACTTCGAGTAATGAAAAAGTAGTCGTAGCCTTAAAGGAAACAGATGACCACGATAAAGTAAGTATATTTGAAAAATAGAAGTCCCTTTTAAATTTGGTCCAGAGAGGCTAACAAAGGGTCTAGTTAGTTGCTGCCTTCTTAAGCAACGCACTCGGACTCTTTGTGTAAAATCACAAAGAGTTTTTTTATTGGGAAAATTGGAGGAAACAACATGATAAAACAAAAACCTGTCCTAGAGATAAATGAAAAACCGAATTTAGGTCAATGGATTTTCCTAAGTTTACAGCATTTATTCGCAATGTTTGGATCTACAGTGCTAGCTCCAATTTTAATCGGCATAAATCCTTCAATCGCACTAATATCAAGTGGGATTGGAACAATCGTGTTCATACTAATTACAAGAGGTAAAGTACCATCTTACCTTGGATCATCATTCGCCTTTATCGCTCCGATGATTTACGCGAAAACAAATTTAGAACCTGGTGCAGCGTTCGTAGGAGTTTTCATCACAGGTATTATTTATGCAGTAATCGCACTAATCATTAACAAAGTAGGCGTCAAATGGTTATTCAGAGTATTACCACCAATCGTTGTTGGCCCGGTAATCATCGTTATCGGATTAAGCTTATCATCAGTAGCAGTAGGAATGGCAATGAATGGAGCAGATGGAAAATACAGCTCAACATCAATCACTATCGCATTAATTACACTAGCAATCACAATCATAACAGCATTATTTACAAGAGGTTTTTTATCAGTCATACCAATCTTAGTAGGAATTATCGGTGGATATATCACATCAATCTTCTTTGGAGTAGTAGATTTTTCAGGAATAAAAATCGCACATATAATAGAAGTACCTGATTTTTCATTACCATTTGTTCACTACACACCACATGTCACTTTCCAGCTACTGATCATCTTTGTACCTGTAGCAATCGTGACAATCTCAGAACATATTGGACACCAAGTCGTTCTAGGAAGTGTCGTAGAGAAAGATTTAATTAAAGATCCTGGATTAGATAAGTCATTATTCGGAGATGCAGTTTCAACCATGATCGCAGGCTTAATTGGTGGACCTACAACAACAACATACGGTGAAAATATCGGTGTTCTAGCAATCACAAGAGCTTACAGCGTATACGTATTCATAGGTGCAGCAATCTTGGCCACGATATTCGGATTCAGCGGATTAATCTCAGCGGTCATTAGCTCAATCCCCACACCTGTAATGGGTGGGATCTCAATCCTACTATTCGGAATCATCGCCTCAAGCGGATTACGAGTACTAGTAGAAAACAAAATCGATTTCGCTAAACAACGTAACTTAGTTATCGCTTCAGTCATTCTAGTACTAGGAATTGGTGGAGCTGCAATACACATTGGTAAACAATTCGCATTAGAAGGAATGGCTTTATCAGCTTTAATCGGAGTTGTACTAAATTTAGTCCTACCAGAAAACATTGGTGGCGATCGTACAATAGAAAATAAGGATGAGAGCTTAACTTCATAATCGACATTTAAATGGGGCATTCTTACAGTGATAAGACTCCAAAAATAAAACAGATGAAATTCATTTAGGGGGATGACGGATGAATCATTTATTAACCATGTCTGATTTAACAATCGAAGAAATTCAAGATTTGCTAGAACAAGCACAAAGCTTTGCAAATGGAGAAACAAGCAGCCTGAAACGTCAGACATTTGTTGCAAATTTGTTTTTTGAGAATAGTACGAGAACTCGCTTCAGCTTTGAAGTAGCCCAAAAGAAACTTGGACTTGAAGTCATTAACTTAGCTGTTGAAAGCTCAAGTATTCAAAAAGGTGAAACTTTGTATGATACGGTTAAAACACTTCAGGCAATTGGTGTTGAAGCAGTTGTAATCCGTCATACACAAGACGAGTATTTTCAAGAAATAAAGGATGCAGGAATGCCAATCCTGAATGCCGGCGATGGATGTGGAAATCACCCAACACAATGCCTACTTGACTTACTAACGATCAAACAAGAATTTGGAAGCTTTGAAGGATTAAAAGTAGCAATCGTTGGAGATTTAAGACACTCAAGAGTTGCACGCTCTAATGCTGAAGCACTATCTAGATTAGGTGCAAAAGTATACTTCGCAAGTCCTGATGAATGGAAAGATGATAAAAATACTTATGGAACATATAAAAATTTAGATGAATTAGTCGAAGAAGTTGATGTCATGATGCTATTAAGAGTTCAGCATGAGAGACATGACGAAGAGACAAATCACATAATGGAAAATTACTTACAAAAGCATGGCCTAACGGTTGAAAGAGCAGCAAAAATGAAACCTACAAGCATTATCATGCATCCAGCACCATTTAATCGAGATGTTGAAATTGCAAGTGAACTAGTTGAATGCGAGCGATCAAGAATCTTTAAGCAAATGGAAAACGGAGTATATGTACGAATGGCTGTGTTAAAAAGAGCCTTACCAACAGTATGGGGAGAGATGAAAAATGAAGTACTTGTTTAAAAACGGTGTCATCTTACAAGAAAATGGTGAACTTCTAAATCGAGACGTATTAGTAGTTAATGGAAAAATTTCAGTCATCGCTGCAACAATCGTTGATGAAGATGCGATTCAAATTGAATTAGATGGCAAATTGCTTTCACCAGGTTTAATCGATGTTCATGTGCATCTTCGTGAGCCAGGCGGTGAACATAAAGAGACAATCGAAACAGGTACGAAGGCAGCGGCAAGAGGAGGATTTACTACAATTGCTGCAATGCCAAATACTCGACCAGTACCAGATACACTCGAGCACCTAAGCGCATTAAATAAAAAAATAGAAGAAACAGCAGTCGTAAACGTATTACCATATGCATCAATTACAATCCGACAAGCTGGTGAAGAGCAAACAGACTTTGAAGTCTTAAAAGAAAATGGAGCTTTTGCATTCACAGATGATGGTGTAGGCGTTCAATCTGCTGAAATGATGTACAAAGCAATGCAAAAAGCAGCTGAACTAAATGTCTCAATCGTTGCACACTGTGAAGAAAACACACTGATTCAAAAAGGTTGTGTCCACGAAGGCAAGTTTTCAAAAGAAAATGGTTTAAATGGAATTCCTTCAATTTGTGAAAGTGTTCAAATTGCTCGAGATGTTCTATTAGCTGAAGCTACAGGTTGTCACTATCATGTTTGCCATATCAGTACAAAAGAATCAGTAAGAGTAGTACGCGATGCAAAACGTGCTGGAATTAAAGTAACGGCTGAGGTTTCACCACACCATTTAATTCTTTGTGAAGATGACATCCCAGGCATGGACACAAATTTCAAAATGAATCCTCCATTAAGAAGTGCAGTCGATCGAGAAGCATTAATCGAAGGATTACTTGATGGAACAATCGACATGATCGCAACAGATCATGCACCTCATACTGAAGAGGAAAAAGCTCAGGGGATGCAATTAGCACCGTTTGGAATTGTAGGGCTAGAAACTGCTTTTCCATTATTAAACACTCATTTTGTCGAAACGGGTAAAATGACTTTACAACAAGTAATAGACTTTTTAACAACTAAACCTGCTGAAGTTTTTAACTTAAACAGAGGGAAAATTGAAGTTGGAGCGGTAGCAGACCTAACTGTAATCGACTTAGATTTAGAAGAGGAAATCGATTCAACAACATTCCTTTCAAAAGGTAAAAACACACCATTTAATGGTTGGAACTGTAAAGGTTGGCCAGTAATGACAATGGTAAATGGCAAATTAGTATATGAAAGAGAGGAACTAACAGTATGATGCGTCAATTAATATTAGAAGACGGTACAGTTTTTGTAGGAGAAGGATTTGGTAGCGAAGTTGAAACAACAGGAGAAATCGTATTTACAACAGGTATGACAGGATATCAAGAGGTATTAACTGACCCATCTTACTGTGGACAAATCGTAACATTCACTTTCCCTTTAGTAGGGAACTATGGTATTAACTTAGAGGATTTTGAAAGCATCGTACCAGCAGTACATGGCTTAATTGTAAAAGAATATGCTGAGCATCCATCAAATTTCCGAAACAAAATGAGCTTGGATCAATATTGCAAAGATAAAGGAATTCCAGGTTTAGCAGGAATTGATACACGTATGTTAACGAAAAAACTTCGTGAAGTTGGAACGATGAAAGGTAAATTCTGCAGCATGGAAGCAAATGTTGATGAAGTAGTTGCAGAATTAACAAATACACCACTATTCACAAACCATGTTGAACGAGTTTCAACACAAAAACCTTATAGAAGTCCAGGTAGAGGACACCGAGTAGTATTAGTAGATTTCGGTATGAAACATGGTATTTTAAGAGAATTAACAAACCGTAAATGTGACGTTACAGTTGTGCCTTATAACGTTTCAGCAAAAGAAATATTCTTACTAGCTCCAGATGGAATTATGTTAAGTAATGGACCTGGAGATCCAAAGGATGTTCAAGTAGCAATCGAAATGATTAAAGAAGTAGTAGGTAAAGTACCATTATTCGGAATTTGCTTAGGTCACCAATTATTTGCTCTAGCAAATGGAGGAAATACTTCAAAGCTTAAATTCGGTCACCGTGGTGCGAACCATCCGGTTAAGCATTTAGAAACAGGAAAAGTAGCAATCACTTCACAAAACCATGGTTATGCTGTAGAAACAGAATCAATTGAAGGAACTGACTTAGAAGTAACACATGTTGCACTAAATGATGGAACAGTTGAAGGACTTAAACACAAGACATACCCAGCATTCACAGTACAATATCACCCAGAGGCTTCACCTGGACCAGAAGATGCAAACTACTTATTTGACGAATTTATTAGCATGATGGAAGCACAGAAACGAGAGGGGAACTTACAATGCCAAAACGCGTAGACATAAAAACAATCTTAGTAATCGGATCAGGACCAATCGTAATCGGTCAAGCAGCAGAATTTGACTATGCTGGAACACAGGCTTGTCAGGCATTGAAAGAAGAAGGATACAAAGTAATTCTTGTAAACTCAAACCCTGCAACAATTATGACAGATGTACAAACAGCAGATAAAGTATACATCGAACCACTAACAGTAGATTTCGTTAGTCGAATCATTCGTAAAGAACGACCAGATGCTCTTTTACCAACATTAGGAGGTCAAACAGGACTTAACTTAGCGGTAGAATTAGATAAATCTGGCGTATTAAAAGAGTGTGGAGTAAAAATTTTAGGAACAACTTTAGAAGCGATTAACCGCGCAGAAGATCGCGACCTATTCAGAACATTAATGAACGACTTAAGCGAGCCAGTACCAGAAAGTGAAATCATTCATACTTTAGAAGAAGCATATGACTTCGTAGAAGAAATTGGCTACCCAGTTATCGTAAGGCCTGCCTTTACTCTTGGAGGAACAGGCGGAGGAATTTGTAATGATGAAGAAGATTTAAAAGAAATCGTAGCAAGCGGATTAAAAAATAGCCCAGTAACACAATGTTTATTAGAAAAAAGTATCGCTGGTTTTAAAGAAATCGAATATGAAGTAATGCGTGATGCAAATGACCATGCGATTGTTGTATGTAACATGGAAAACATCGACCCAGTTGGTGTTCACACAGGAGATTCAATCGTAATCGCTCCTTCTCAAACGTTAAGTGATCGTGAATATCAAATGTTACGAAATGTATCATTAAAAATCATCCGTGCTTTAGGAATTGAAGGTGGATGTAACGTACAGCTTGCACTAGATCCAGATAGCTTCCAATACTATGTAATCGAAGTAAATCCACGTGTATCACGTTCAAGTGCGTTAGCTTCAAAAGCAACAGGCTACCCGATTGCAAAATTAGCAGCGAAAATCGCAGTAGGCTTAACACTAGATGAAATGATTAACCCAGTTACTAAGAAAACTTATGCTTGCTTCGAGCCAGCATTAGACTATATCGTATCAAAAATTCCACGTTGGCCATTTGATAAGTTTGAAACTGCAAACCGTCAGTTAGGAACTCAAATGAAAGCAACTGGAGAAGTAATGGCAATCGGTAGAACACTTGAAGAGTCATTATTAAAAGCGGTTCGCTCACTAGAATTAGGAGTAAATCACATCGAACTTAACGCAGTAAAAGAACTGTCTAAAGAAGAAATGATTGCTCGCATGGCAAAAGCTGACGATGAAAGACTATACATTGTTGCTGAAGCAATGAGAACAGGTATGACGATAGAAGAAATACACGATATTACAAAAATTGATTTCTTCTTCCTACACAAAATTGAAAACATCATTAAAATGGAAAAACAAATTAAAGAAAACCATTTTGAACTAGATGTACTGTTAAAAGCTAAGAAAATGGGCTTTAGTGATGATTACATCGCATTAGAATGGAATGCAACAAATAAAGAAATATACGAATTTAGAAAACAAAATCAAATCATACCAGTATATAAAATGGTTGATACATGTTCGGCAGAGTTTGAATCTACAACACCATACTTCTACGGAACATACGAAATCGAAAATGAATCAATTGTAACAGATAAGAAGAGCGTAGTAGTTCTTGGATCTGGTCCAATTCGAATCGGTCAAGGGATCGAGTTTGACTATGCAACAGTACATTGTGTAAGAGCAATTAAAGAAGCTGGATACGAAGCAATCATTATAAACAACAACCCAGAAACAGTTTCAACTGACTTCAGTATCTCAGACAAACTATATTTCGAGCCATTAACAATTGAAGACGTAATGCACATTATCGATTTAGAAAAACCGATGGGAGTAGTTGTTCAATTCGGTGGTCAAACAGCAATCAACCTTGCAGGTAAATTAGTAGAACGTGGTGTAAAAATTCTTGGAACTTCACTTGAGGATTTAGATCGTGCTGAAGACAGAGACAAGTTTGAAGAAGCACTTCAAAAATTAGGTGTACCACAACCTCTTGGTAAAACAGCAATGACACCTGAAGAAGCAGCTGCAATCGCTGATGAAATTGGTTACCCAGTATTAGTAAGACCATCTTATGTACTAGGTGGACGTGCAATGGAGATTGTATACCACCGTGAAGAAATTCTTCACTACATGCAAAATGCAGTTAAAATCAATCCAGAACATCCAGTATTAGTCGACCGTTACTTAACTGGTAAAGAAATTGAAGTAGATGCAATCTCTGACGGAATCGATGTATATATCCCAGGTATTATGGAGCATATCGAACGAGCTGGAGTTCACTCAGGAGATTCAATCGCAGTATATCCTACACAAAATGTATCAGAAGCTGCGAAACAAAAATTAATCGATTATACAATCAAACTAGCTAAAGGTTTAAATATTAAAGGATTACTTAACATCCAGTTTGTTGTTACAGATAAAGATGAAGTATTCGTACTAGAAGTAAACCCAAGATCAAGCCGTACAGTACCATTCTTAAGTAAAATTACAAACGTACCAATGGCGAATATCGCAACAAAAGTTATCTTAGGTCAAACATTAGCTTCATTCGGATATGCAACAGGCTACCATCCAGAAGGAAATGAAGTATATGTAAAAGCACCAGTGTTCTCATTCGCTAAACTACGCTCAGTAGATATAACATTAGGCCCTGAAATGAAATCAACTGGAGAAGTAATGGGGAAAGATGTAAGTCTTCAAAAAGCATTATACAAAGCTTTAGTAGCTGCTGGAATGCAAATCCCAACTCACGGATCAGTGATCATTACAGTAGCTGATAAAGATAAAGAAGAAGTAGTTAATATCGCAAAACGCTTCCATGAAATTGGATTTACAGTATTCGGTACGGAAGGAACTAAAAATCACTTAGAAAACCACGGTGTACCAGTAAAAGCGGTAAACAAAATTAACGAGCATGAAGACAATATGCTAGATATGATCAAGCGTGGAGATGCACAGTTTGTTATCAATACGTTAACAAAAGGTAAAAAACCAGCTCGTGATGGATTCAGAATTCGTCGTGAATCAGTTGAAAACGGAGTAGTTTGCTTAACTTCACTAGATACAGCAAATGCAATATTATCAGTAATTGAAAGCTTAACATTCTCAACTTCTGCACTACCAAACAAAGAAATGAAGGCTGGCGTATTAGTATGATAAAAAAAGAACTCATGACAATTGTCTCAAACAGAGAAATTGCCCATCAAATTGTCGAAATGACATTAAAAGGTGAACTAGTTCAGGAGATGCACTCTCCTGGGCAGTTTGTCCATATAAAAGTGACTGGTGGACTAACGCCACTATTAAGAAGACCAATCAGTATATGTTCGATCGACAAAGAGAAAAGTGAGTTCACGATGATATTCCGCGCAGAAGGTGAAGGAACTAAGCTTTTAAAAGAAGCAAGCGTTGGACAACAAGTTGATGTATTAGGTCCTCTTGGTCAAGGTTACGATGTTGAAACTCTTTCAGAAGGAGATACAGCACTACTAGTTGGTGGTGGAATTGGTGTACCTCCGATGTATGAACTTTCAAAGCAATTTAAAGCTCGTGGTGTAAATGTAATTCATGTATTAGGATTTGCTTCAAGCAATGTAGCTTTTTATGAAAAAGAATTTTCAGAATTAGGACCAACCTTTATGGCAACAGTTGATGGAACTCTAGGTACAAAAGGTTTTGTAACTGATGTAATTCGTGAAAAAGAACTTCAATTTGATCAATACTTTGCATGTGGTCCAACTGTGATGTTAAAGGCTTTACAACAGCAATATAAAGGTATGAAGGATGGCTATATATCACTTGAAGAACGAATGGGCTGTGGAATCGGAGCTTGTTTCGCATGTGTATGCCATACTGAAGACGGGTCATATCGTAAAATTTGTAGCGATGGACCAGTATTCCAAGCTGAGGAGGTAGTACTATGATTTCATTACAAACAAAACTTCCTGGCTTAGATTTAAAAAATCCTATTATGCCAGCTTCTGGTTGCTTCGGTTTTGGTAGAGAGTTCGCAAATCTTTACGATCTAAGTATTCTTGGAGCTATTATGATAAAAGCAACAACAGTTGAAACCAGGTACGGAAATGAAACACCTCGTGTAGCAGAAACTCAGGCGGGGATGTTAAATGCGATTGGACTTCAAAATCCTGGTTTAGAAAAAGTAATAAACGGTGAATTAAAATGGTTATCAAATTATGATGTACCAATCGTTGCAAACATTGCTGGATCAACTATTGATGACTATGTAACAGTCGCAAAAGAGATTTCCAAAGTAAGTAATGTAAAAGCACTAGAATTAAACATTTCTTGTCCAAACGTAAAATGCGGTGGGATTGCATTTGGAACGGATGCTGCAACAGCGGCTGAAGTAACAAAA
Organism: Bacillus sp. FJAT-25509; assembly: GCF_001420605.1. Classification (GTDB taxonomy): domain Bacteria; phylum Bacillota; class Bacilli; order Bacillales; family Bacillaceae_G; genus Gottfriedia. The sequence goes on along the minus strand of NZ_LJIZ01000016.1, from coordinate 396,231 downwards.
AAAGTAAAAGAAGTAAGCGAAGTTCCACTTTACGTAAAATTATCTCCAAATGTAACGAATATTGTTGAAATCGCAAAAGCAATTGAAAATGCAGGAGCAGATGGATTAACAATGATTAATACATTACTTGGGATGAGACTTGATTTAAGAACTGGTAAACCAATACTAGCTAATAAAACTGGTGGATTATCAGGTCCTGCAATAAAACCTGTAGCGATTCGTATGATTCATGATGTGAGTCAAGTAGTAAACATCCCAATCATCGGAATGGGTGGGGTTATGAATGCAGAAGATGCACTAGAGTTCTTCCTAGCAGGAGCAAGTGCAATCGGTGTAGGTACGGCAAACTTCGTTGATCCATTTGTTTGTCCAACAATTATAGATGAACTACCTGAAGTACTACACAAATACGGATATCAATCAATTGAAGAATGTATTGGAAGGAGCTGGAAACAACATGTCATCACAAGTGGTCATCGCGCTTGATTTTTCATCAAAAGATGAAGTAATGAATTTTGTAAAAAAATTTCAAAAGTCTCTATATGTAAAGGTAGGGATGGAGCTATTTTACAAAGAGGGTCCAGCGATCATAAAGGAATTAAAAGAATTAGGACATCAAATCTTCCTAGATTTGAAACTTCATGATATTCCAAATACAGTAAAACACGCAATGAAAAATATCGCCTCTCTAGAAGTAGACATGGTTAATGTTCATGCAGCTGGTGGAACGAAAATGATGAAGGCAGCATTAGAAGGTCTAGAAGAAGGCACTCCAGCTGGTAAAAAAAGACCATTACTAATAGCTGTGACACAACTGACAAGTACCTCAGAAGAACAAGTAATCCATGAACAAGGAATATCTTCTTTACAAGATTCGATTAAACTATATGCTGCGATAACAGAAGAAAGCGGTCTTGACGGTGTAGTTTGCTCTCCACTTGATGTAGAGTTAGTGCAAGCAGCAGTTGAAGGTGAGAACTTCCTTACTGTAACACCTGGTATTCGACTAGCAGATAATAGTGTAGATGATCAAGTACGTGTAACAACACCAGCGAAAGCTAGACAATTTGGAAGTAGCTATATTGTAGTAGGACGCAGTATTACAAAAAGCGAAAATCCAGTAGAAGCATATGAAGAAGTAATTGCACAATGGGAGGGCGTAACAATATGAAAAAGAATATCGCAGCAAACTTATTAAGCATTGGGGCAGTAAGTCTACAACCTGAAACTCCATTTACTTGGGCATCAGGAATCAAATCTCCAATCTATTGTGATAATCGCCTAACTCTTGGCTATCCAGAAATTCGTAAAAACATTGCAAAAGGCTTAGTTGAACTAATCCAAACTAAATTTGGTAACGTAGATGTAATCGCTGGAACTGCAACTGCTGGAATTCCACACGCAGCATGGACAAGTGATTTAATGGAATTACCAATGGTTTATGTACGTAGCTCTGCAAAAGGCCACGGCAAAGGAAACCAAATCGAAGGCCCAATCACAGCCGGACAAAAAGTAGTAGTTGTAGAAGACCTAATCTCAACTGGCGGCAGCGTAATCACATGCGTTGAAGCTTTACGCGAAGCGGGCTGCGAAGTACTAGGAGTAGTCTCAATCTTCACATACAATCTTCCAGCGGCAGTAGAGAAGTTCGATGCAAACGACGTAACATACTACTCTTTAACTGACTATGACACACTAGTTGAAGTAGCAAAAGAACAAGGATCAATCGAAGCAGAACATGTAGCAAAACTAACTGCATGGAGAAAAAATCCACAAGACGCTAGTTGGATGACTGTTGAAGTTTAATACTTAGAGTAGAAAAGATGACTTTTTAGAGTCATCTTTTTTTTGTGGGGTGAAGTTATATATTTGGACTGCAGATAATGTGGACGAAAGTGCATTCTTTCACACCTTAAACCCAAACAAATTATTTGATAAATAATTAATAAGTTTTTAAACTATTCATACAATTGATTGAAAGTAACTTTAAAATTGGAGGTTCAAATATGTCAATCGCAAAGCAATTTCTTACGAATAGTTTAATGGAATTCAAAGGGATAAAAAAGCTTGGTGACCGTTCGATGGATCAGCTAAATAATGAGGAGTTACACTTGCACCCATCTAGTGAATCGAATAGTATTTCCATAATTGTAAGGCATTTAAGTGGTAATATGATTTCTAGATGGACGGATTTTCTCACGACGGATGGTGAAAAATCATGGAGAAATCGTGACGTTGAATTTGAGGGGATATACCAAACAAAGGATGAGTTGTTAGCAGATTGGAATAAAGGATGGAATGTTGTTTTTAACACACTAGAGAGTCTACAAGAAGAAGACGTATTAAAAACGATTAAAATTCGTGGTGAAGACCATACTGTTTTACAAGCAATACATAGACAAATTAGTCATTACGGAAGTCATATTGGTCAAATTGTTTATATAGCTAAGTTAATAAAAAATGATGAATTTAAGAGTTTGAGTATTCCAAAAGGGAAATCTCAAGAATTCTTAGAGTACAAACTGAATGAATCAAAAAAATCTACGACTTAGGTTGTAGATTTTTTTACGCATTAAGAAAGTATAAATTGGCAGCTGTGAAGTAAGCTCGTCGTTGTAGCCAATTTTAGTAAAAATATAATTGCAACTACGCCCTCTATCTTCGCCTGAAAGCTTTCAAATTTGCGAGTTTTCTTTAAAAATTTCTAGCTTTATCTTTCACTTTACCCTGTACTTTTATGGACTGAAATATGTTTATCCACATTTCAAGAAAATAAAAAGTGTCACAAAAGAGACTAAAATTTAGTAAATTTTAGTAAAGTTTTCCATATATAATATTCTTGTATAGAATTGTGATGAATGATTCGACAGCTAAAATGATAAACTTCAGATCACGCTCTATTTCAAATATAGAAAATTATTTGTAAAAGGAGACGATTAAATGAAAAAATTAATCGGAGTAAGTGTCTTATCAGCTAGTTTAGTCCTAACTGCAACACCTATTAGCTATGCTAATACAAACGATTTACCTTATGTAAACGAAATTTTAGAAATGCAACCAAATGTTACAGAAAAAGAATTATTAAATGATGTAAAATCAATCACTAAAAAGACAGGTGATAAGAAAGAAGTTATATTAGAACAACTTTTTAATGAGCTTAAACAAAACGAAGCCCAAGGGCTGTCAGAAAAAAGGAAAGCTAGGGGAGCTAGTGGTGGTACTGTAAAGGTTGGAACAGGAGTAAAAGGCCAGATTTACTATACGGCATCGGAAACTGCTTATTTAAATCATGGACATGTAGGAATGTATTATACTGCTGAAACTGTAGTCGAATCTGTTCCAGGAAAGGGAGTTCGTACATTAAATTACCTTAAAAGACTAGTAGATAAAGGAGATGCGCAAGTTAGATCAGTTAATACTACAACTGCTAAACGTAATGCAGCTGCCGATTGGGCATACAGTCGAGTAGGTAAAGATGATTACTCTTACAATTTTGCAACTAACCGTAAAACAGATCATTATGGTAAAAAAAATTGTGCAAAGTTAGTCTGGTCTGCATATAAGTTAAAAGCGGACTTAGATTTAGATAAAGACAAAGGATCAGGTGTATATCCGAGGGATGTACGTGATGCAAAAGATACAACGCTAGTCCGTAAAATATAAATTTTATAAGGCAATAAGTTGAACAGTTTGACTTATTGCCTTTTAGTATAGTTTAAGGAGAAAAATATGAAAAGAAGATATAAAACTATCATACTATGTTTAACTTGCTTACTGGTTATTTTTAGTTGTTATTTTATTTTTAATAAAATAAGAGTTTCTCCATTTATTGTAAAAGAGGAGACCATTCGAAAGAATAACTTTTTAAATGATAAACAAGCCGTCTTATATTATTCTTCTACAGCGGACCAAGATATGGATGGTAGAGGGAAAAGTATCGCGATCTTTGTTGATGATGACGGTGTAGCAAGAGGGTATAAAATGAAAGGATTAGAACTTGGTAGTGTTGCTTTAGGAGAAAAAGGTCTTTTATTAATGGATAAAGAAACACTACGCTTAATTGGTCATCAATATAAAGAAGTTAAAATGGAGTATCAACATACAGGAGATCTAACAGGATATCTAAAAAGTTCAAATCTTTATTTTACTATTTTTAATTCAGGTTTTGTAAAAAATGGTTATGCTTCAAATGTATTATATGGGAATGAGAAAGGATTTGAAAAAGGAAATATCCCCCATTTTATTTCAACATCGGGTGTTGATAAAAATGAAATACTTATTTTAACAGAAGATATTGAGAAAAATACTGCTCATTTACGTAAAGTTGTTTTCGACGACAACAAACTAATAATAAAAGATTTAATTCAGCTTAAAAACCGATCTGGTTATAATAGTTACAATCCTAGCTCACAGATTATTAGTGATGAAAATTATTACTACATGGTACTTGAGGAAAGGAAAGAAGGGAATTTGAAGGATGAAAATGTAGTACTAGTTCGAATAAATAAGAAAACATTAAAGCAAGAAATGATCACACTTGTTTCCTATAAAAATAAAACCATCAATCAATTGACCGCAAAAATTCCTTACAGCACTGATCATTCGATCTATATTTATGGTAAGGAGCTTTTCTGCGCAAATGGGCTAGGTGATGTTTACACAGTGGACACTACTAATAATAGAGTCAAAAAGAAATTTACAATTGAAAATCCACGAAAAGGCCCGTATCGCTATGGAGAACAAACATATTTCAAAAATGATTCAATGTTTGTCGTAAGGTATGATTCAAAAAAGAAAGTTAAATATTACTTTGAACAATATTCTTTAGTTTCCGGCAAAAAAACAAATGAAGTTAAAATGCATGGAGTAGATGAAATTTTGTCTTCAGTAAAAGGGAAGTCAGTTCATTCATACGATTTTAAAATATTGAAATAAATAAATAATAATTGCATTTTAGTATAGTCTAGGAGAAAAAATGAAAAGAAAATATAAAACTATCATACTATGTTTAACTTGCTTACTTGTTGTTTTCAGTTGTTATTTTACTGTTAATAAATAAGAGTTTTGCCATTTATTGTAAAGGCTCTTTTCGTAAAATTTGTTGTTTTTTTAATGAATAATTTTATAAATTTACCCTTTTTTGTGTAAAAACACTAAGGGGTAATTTCAAATGAATGGAGGAATGTTTATGAAGAATTTCCTTGCAATAATATTACCAAGTATAGTTTTATTTGCATTTATATGGATAGATTCTATGTTTCCTGAAAGTAAATATATTATTTTAGGAATATATTTACTCTTCCCAATAATATTCATTATTCAGGGTATTATTTATTCAAATTCAAAAGGAAGTATGATAGTTGGCTTCTCGCTATCAACTGTTGCAGTTATTCTACCTATTTCAATATGGTATAATATAGGAAATATAGTTACTCCAGTAATCATATATCTATTATTAGGAATGTTATCATTCTATTTATTCAGGAAAATTAAATATAAGTCAGTCTAAAAAGTTGATATGACAAAAAAGAATTTTACTTTTTGGTATTTCAAATATAACCCATTATAAGTCGTCAATTGAGGGCTTTTTCCTTTATGAAAAACCTTTTAAAATGTTGACGGTAGTATAATTGGATTTTTGACACGCTGAAATAAGCATGTGTTCGACTCGATTTTCAAATGCCACATTGTTCCCCAAATCAAGCCAGCGGTACCAGAATAGGTAGTTATCCAAATATTTTGTCGCAACTCCTAGAAAACGCTCTATCCACTTTTTCAAGCGATTATGAAAGTTGTTAACGTGTTGAATGTGGTAAAGTCCCTTCTTTACACGCTGTATTTGTCGCTCAATGTAATCCTTTTATCTTAGCGAACTTTTTATAATTCGTTGCCGTATCAGTGCATAACAAAGACAACTAGTAATAGAGTCAAAAAGAAATTTACAATTGAAAATCCACGAAAAGGTCCGTATCGCTATGGAGAGCAAACATATTTCAAAAATGATTCAATGTTTGTGGTAAATTATGATTCAAAAAAGAAAGTTAAATATTATTTTGAACAATATTCTCTGGGAACTGGCAAAAAAACAAAGGTAGTTCAAATGAATGGAGTAGATGAAATTTTGTCGTCAGTAAAAGGGAAATCAGTTCATTCATACGATTTTAAAATATTGAAAGAGAAAAAGGAAAAATTATTTCATAAGTCTACATTATATATCTTCAAAAAATAAAAAATCTTAAAATCTACGACTTAAGTTGTAGATTTTTTTTATGTCCCTAAAGACTAATAGTGTACGAATGTTCAATCTATTTAATGAAGAAATAGATTAATTGAAAGATTAGAATGTATTTGAGACCAGAGAAAAGGAATAACGAAGAATTTTAGGATAGGGAAGAGGTACTGGGAGAATCATTTTAAACCACATAAAAATAACTCAACGATTCTTTTACACATGCATTACTTTAATCCTGGTAAAAATTTTAATAGTGAAAATAGTTCGAAAATATTGTAAAATGTTACAGGTTAGGGGGATGGCAATAGATGAAAATTTTAATCGAAACAATTAATCATTTTAAACCGTATTGGAAAGTATTTCTAGTTGCTTTTGTATGTTCATTAATTGCTGGCGCATTTGCGATTATTCCGCCGATTTTGACTGGTAAATTGGTCGATGAGATTATTGGTGGTCCTGATTCAAAAATTATTTTTTATTTAATTTTAGGGATTATGCTCGCATTCTTATTTAAGGTCGGTTTTGAATCATTACAAGAATTTATTCAAGTAAAAATTGGTCTAGATGTAATTACAGATATGCAATTACGTGCATTTACAAAGCTTCAAAAAGCACCAATGACGTTTTTTTCAACAACACCTCGGGGAGATATGTTATATAGGTTAACGCATGATGTAGAATCTGTTCAAAACTTGAATAATACAGTTGTACCACGTTTTATTCAACAAGTAATTGCAGCTATTGCAGCATTTATAGCGGTGTTTCCGTTGTATTGGCCTGCTGCAGTCGTCATGCTAGTTGTATTTGCAATTTATTTAGTTCCTTCTTTTATGATTGGTAAAAAAGTAAGAAAAATGGGAGCTATAGCTCGTGATATGAGTGCTGATTTGTATAATCATACTCAAGAAAGTATTGAGTCAGTTCGTTTAGTGAGAACTTTTCAAACGCAGGATATTGAAAATAAAAAATTAGAAGATAAATTGTCTGTTTGGAAAAGATTTGCTATTCGCTTGGCTTTAATTGGGAAGGTTAATTGGCGTTTAGGAAATGTGATTAATAATGGTGCACCTGGGGTCATTATGTTGATTGGTGGATATTCGATTTGGCAGCATGAAATTACAATTGGTACTTTAATCGCCGTTTTAGGATTTATCCCAACAATGTTTATGCCAGTACGCTCTTTAGCTGAAAATGCGTTAACAATTCAACAAGCAATTCCAGCACTTCAAAGAATTTATGAGTATTTTGATTTGCCTGCAGAACAGCCTGATGATTTACCGAAATTTGGAGAAGTGAAAGGTGATCTAGACGTTAAAAATGTTCGTTTTACGTATCCAAATTCAACTGAAGAAGTATTAAAAGATGTTTCGTTCTCAATGAAAGCTGGTCAACATATTGGGATTGTTGGTTCCAGCGGTGGAGGAAAAAGTACTTTAATTCAGTTATTACTCGGATTATACCAGCCTTCTTCAGGTTCAATTTTTGTTGATCGTAAAGATTTATCTTCACATGATTATCAATCATTACGCCAAAATATTGGAGTCGTTTCTCAGGAGACTTTCCTTTTAAATAGTACATTAAAGCAAAATTTACTTTATGCTAAACCGAATGCAACAGATGAAGAACTTAAACTTGCTGTTGAAGCAGCGGACTTATCTGATTTAGTTGAGTCACTACAAGAGGGTTTTGAAACGATTGTTGGTGAAAGAGGGCTAAAATTATCTGGTGGTCAAAGACAACGAGTAGCTCTTGCAAGAGCAATTTTACGTCATCCTCCAGTGTTAATTTTCGATGAGGCTACATCATCATTAGATGGAGAAACAGAGGAAAAGGTACAATCATCGCTTGAAAAGTTAATTCCAGGTCGTACAACAATTACGATCGCACATCGACTTGTAACAGTAAAGGATGCTGATTGTATTTTATTATTAGATAAAGGGCGTATTGCTGAACAAGGAACACATGAAGAATTATTATCATTAAAAGGTCAGTACTATCAATTATATATGGCACAATACAGTGAACTAGAAAAGGAGAATGCTGTATGATGCAGAAAAATACAAAAAAAATAGGTGATGGAAAAAGAGTCATAAACTTTCTCAAGCCTCATAAAAAATGGGTATTTGCAGATTCATTCGTAATTGCTTTAAGTCAAGTTTGTGCAGCATTAATACCTACTCTAGGAACGGGTTGGTTAATTGATCATATAATTCCAAACCATGATAATGCACTATTATGGGGATTAATGTGGTTGCTTTTAATTGCTGCAATTCTTGATTTAATTTTAATGGTCATTGATGAGTATTTTTGCCATCATATTGCTAAATCTGTTACAAACTGGCAAAAACTACGCTTATTTAAGCACTTGCAAATTTTACCTTATTCATATTTTCATCAATCTAAATCTGGTGAATTATTAGCTCGAGTTTCTGATGACCCAGATACACTTCATAACTTTTTAGCTTGGGAAGGCTCTACTTTTATGGCTTCTGTTCAAGGAGTATTTATATATAGTATTGTTTTACTTTGGATTAATCCTTATTTAATGATTACTAGTGTTGTTTTAGGTGTTTTATTTTATTGGACGTCCAATAAAGTCGGAGCTCGTACTAGAATTGCTTCGGCTAAAGCTAGAATGGAAGCGTCACGTTATTTAGAAAGATTACGAGAATCAGTAACAGGGATCCAACTTTCGAGAATTCTTGGTGCAACGGATTATGAAATTCAAAGTGTTGCAGATATTCGTAAATCATTTATTAAAGAATCAATTATCGAATTAAAAGCAAGAATGCAATCAATTGTCGTAATCGGTAGCTATAATGGATTTGCTTTAGCAGCTGTCTATATTATAAGTGTTTTACTGATTTCAAATGATCAAATCACAACGGGACAAATGTATACGGCAGGTGGACTTGTGACCATTGCGGCTAATGAAATTCAAAGAATGCTAAGAAACTGGTTATCAGTACGTAGAACTGGTCCTGCATTAGATCGTTCTGAAAAATTATTAGCTGAAGAAGTTTCAGAATTTGAAGTACAAGAAGGTGAAAAATTAAATTCTGTTAATGGGTTAATTGAATTTAAAGATGTTAAATTTGCCTATCCAACGAAGGAAGAATTCGTGTTAAATGGATTGTCATTTCATGTGAAACCAGGGGAAGCAGTGGCTGTAGTAGGACCGAGTGGTGCTGGAAAATCAACAATTGTAGATTTATTATTAGGTTTTTATCCATTAAATAATGGAACAATAGAAGTAGATGGTTTACCAATTGAAAAAGCAAATGCAAAGTGGATCAGGGATGCGATCTCGTTCGTTTCGCAAGATGTACAGTTAAGAAATGGTAGTTTAGCTGATAATATTCGTATAGGAAATGAATTAGTGACAAATGAAGAAATGATTCAGGCTTTAAAAGATAGTGGATTATCAGACTATCTAAATTCATTACCAGAAGGTTTAGAATCATCAATTGGTGAACGAGGTGCACTATTATCTGGCGGTCAAAAACAAAGATTATCGTTAGCAAGAGCTTTAGTTAAAAACTCTCCTATACTTATTCTAGATGAAGCAAGTTCGGCTTTAGATCCGATTACAGAGTTACAAATAAATGAAGCAATTCAACAGCGAAAATCAAAACAATCTGTCATCGTAATTTCACATCGACTATCTACCGTATTAACAGCGGACAGAATTGTTGTACTAGAAAATGGGAAAGTAGTCGAAGAAGGTACACATCATTCTTTATTAGAAAAAGATGGCGTATATTCAAGATTATTTAAAAGAGAAGCTGAAACTGGTGAAAATGTCATTAGTGTATCGTAAAAAAATAAAAAGGAGTGTTAGAATGACTAATATTTCAATAAAACTTTACGAAACAAAAGAAGAGTTAAGAAAAGGCTTTGGCGTATTAAAACAACTTCATACTCACTTAAATTAAGAATCATTTTTTACTTTGTACGAAGAAATGAAACAACAAGGCTATCAATTATTTGGGTTAGAAGATCAAGGAGTGACGGTTGCAGTCGCTGGTATTAGTATTTTAACAAATTTCTATAACGGTAGACATGTATTTGTTTACGATTTAGTGACAGATGAAAGTAAACGCTCAAATGGATACGGAAAGAAATTACTAGATTTTATTTCTGATTTTGGAAAAAGAAATGGTTGTCAATTAGTAACGCTACAATCCGGTGTCCAAAGAATTAATGCGCATCGTTTTTATGAACATAAAATGGAGAATAAGAAGCTTTCTTATTCTTTTAGTAAAGATATTGAATAAACTTAAAAACCCTAATGATTTAGGGTTTTTTATTCTATATATATAAAATAAACAAGGAACATGTATGATAAAATTAAAATTGTTTTGTTAACTTGAAGTAGGGGGAGTAATCCGTGAATAGAAAAGAGTTTTGGAGTTTAGTTGAAGAGTCTAATAATAAAGAAGATCAAGCTGAATGGTTAATTGAGGATTTAAGTAAAAAAGACTTAAATGAAATTGTGGATTTCGAATTGCATTTTCAAGGTTTAATGAATGAGAGTTATCAATCAAGATTATGGGCAGCTGCGTATATATTAATGGGTGGAAGTTCAGATGATACATTTGATTATTTTAGAGGTTGGCTAATTGGTCAAGGTGAAGAAATTTATCACAAAGTAATGGAAAATCATGAGTTTTTGGCAAATTACATAAATGATGAAAATCTTGATGAAGAAGGCTATCCTCAAAATGAAGAATTATTAAATGTAGGACAAGATGCATATACGTTAGTAAAAACAGGTGATATTGAGTGGGACGATGAAAGTTATGATGAGTTGTTAGAAAAACTGGAACAAAAAGGTCTGATGCCTGCAAGCGAGATGGAATTTGATTGGGATGAAGAAGATTCTGATGGTTTAGAAGCGATGTTTCCAAAATTATGGGCAAGATTTGGTGAAAATCCATTAGGATAAAAATTATTGTTTTCTTTTAGGGAAATTATAGATATAACTAAGAGCCCTTTAAAAATTAAGGGCTCTTAAAATTAGAATTCACTATGTATATGTTTTTTTATTAATTCAACAACATCTAAAAGATAATTACTTTCATGTGAAACAAACTGATTTTTATCTACAGATTTTTGAATTTGAATTTTTTCCTCTGTTTCAGTAATTTGAAAACCATCAACTTCAACTGTATCTCTTAATCCATGTGCGAATTGATAAAATTGGTTAAAATCAGCTTTCACGATCCCTGAAACTTCTTCTTTTTGTAGGTTGAAATCAGTAAAAGGTTTATTGCTTTTTAGTAAAAAAACATGACTCAATTCATGATCATTAATCGTTTCTAAAATGATCGAATTTTTAATGATGCCCAGAGGGATTACATCTTCCATTTTTACTTCTATTCCAAGTTCTTCTTTTACTTCTCTTAATCCATCTTGAACTGTTTCAGTAGATAATAAATGACCAGCAGCGGTAATATCAAATAAATTCGGATAATCCTTTTTTTGATGACTACGGATTTGAAAATAAATTGAAGCTTGGTCTTCTACTATACTAAGTAACCAGCAATGAAATGTTTCGTGCCATAATCCTTTTTTATGTACTTCACTTCGAGAGGCTTCGCCTATATGATTACCAGATTCATCAAAAATTTTAAGTAATTCTTCTTTCATTTAACTAACCACCTTGTATTTGATCTATGAACCATGTACTTCATTATAAAATAAATTTTGTCGGATTGAAGAATATTTTGATTAATCAAGATAATTCTTTCAATTCCACCTCATTAGAAATAGAGAGAGAAATAACGGCGGTATCTTACTTAGTCCGCCGTATCCTATAGGTGATGTTTAGGGATGTTTACTCTTTATCTATTTTTAAACCTACCCTTATTCAATACTGATGCTGCTACTGCTATAAGGAGTATACCCATAAAAGCGGGTGCAGCATGACCGAGTGTTACATAGATTTGACCTCCTATAATCGGCCCAATTATTCTTGCTAAAGCCTGAATAGATTGGCTACCTCCTTGGATTCTGCCTTGTTCACTAGGATCAGCAGTCTTGGAGACCATTCCATTGAATGAAGGCCCAAAGATTGAATCACCAAACCCAAATATAAACATTCCAACAATAAGAAGAGGATAGTATGAAAATAAAGCCGATGCAGCAATAAGACTGTAGCCTATAATTTCTGAAACCATTCCAAGAGTTGCTATTTGTGAATCACTAAATTTAATTAACAGCTTTGGCATGATGAAACCTTGTGAAATGATGTCTTGGACACCCATAATTGAGAACATTAGTCCAATAAGTACAGGCTCCCAATTGAATGTATCGATTGTAAATTGTGAAAAAACTGCCTGTATTGATCCGTTCGGTATCCAAAGTAGGAACGCTGAGATGAGTAGCCATTTTAAGTTTTTTATGGAAAGTATGTTTACAAGCTGGCTGAATGGATTCAGTCTTACAAAGGTAATCTTTTTTAGTCTATTATTTATATCAAGGCTCTCGGGCATATATAAGATTCCAAAAACAAAATTTAGTAAAGTTATGATTGCTCCAAAATACATTGGTACTGAATAGCCAAACTTGGCAAGTAATCCACCAATAGTAGGTCCAATTGCGGCTCCTACACCTGCAACGGCACTTACCCACCCGAAGTATTTGGTTCGCTTTTCACTTGGTGTGATGTCTGCAAAATATGCGAAGATTGTGCTTATGCTCCCGCCAGTTATCCCTTCTATTATACGTCCAGCAAAAAGGACCCAAAGAGCTCCTCCGATGCCAAAAACTAAGTAGCCGATAGCGGAACCTAAAAGGGATATTAAAAGTATTGGACGACGACCAAATCTGTCGCTTAATGCTCCTAGTCCGGGAGCTGCAAAAAACACGCATAAGGCATAAACAGAAGTCAACAACGTAACAACTATGGCTTGATCTCCTGGATTGCTGATATAAGGCTGTACTAAGTATGGTATGACCGGTGTGATGATACTAAAGCCTATTCCGCAAAGAAAGACAGACATTAGACCGAAAAGTAAAGCTTTTTTATCTATGGTTTGTTCCAGTTTCTGTTCTTTGAGTGATCTAAATTTGAACAATTATATTCTCCTCTCAATAACGATAATTTTGATTCCTAGGAAACATATTTATCGTACGAGGATATTGTTTCCTTGTCAACAATAATATTAAAATAAAAAACAGCCTATTCTCTCATAGAGTTGGGCTGCTTAGGGATCATCTTTACTATTTAAATTTATTCCGGTTTACGATCGATATCGATTCCTTGTGTCTTTATTTCTGCATCTAAATGATTACAATAATTGTTCACGAAGTTAAGCATACTGTCGAATTGTTCTTCGGTTATTTGATCAAATACAGCTTGATCTCGCTCTCGAAACTTTTTATGTAGTTCTTCATGGATATTGTCTATTACTTTTCCTTGCTCAGTAAGCCTAAAATAGATTTCTTTCTTATTATCTGGTTTCTGGTAGCTTTCAATCAGTCCCTTATTTATAAGCTTCTTTGTTATTTTAGTAATGGCACCTCTTGTCATATATAAGGAATCAGCAAGTTTGGTCACGTTGGAATCTACATTTTTCCCAATGTATTCGATACAATGTACTTCAGAAGATTGATACCCTTTAAGAGCCTCTTCCATCTTAAACTTATTAAGCCAAACCATCTTGTTAAATACGTCCCTAAAACCCATTATAAGCTGTTCTTCTTTGTTCATAGTCAATCCTCCAACCCGTTGGTTCATTAACAATATTATATAAAATATTGTTTCTGTTTCAACAATATTAAAATCATTATTTTAAGAATAGGTGAAAGGAGGGCTAGAAGTATATAAGTGAATAAAGTTGTTCCACAAGTAGTAAATATACACGTAACGAGTTTTTCATCTAAAATAATCATTTTGAATGTTTAGGGAATAGTGAGAAATATAGGTATAGCAAGCTTGACATGAATTGAGAATTTTTCCTTCATGAGTTAACTATTTTCTGAAAAGTTTACATTCATCCGTAATTAGGTTAATTTAGTATTATATATTTGTAAAAGTTTGTCTCTATTGAGTAATGTTATGATTTGTTGACACTTTCACAAATGACTTCATTAAATTAAAATTATTAGGTGAATTGAAATGAGAATAGCTTTTTTTGACTCAGGAATTGGTGGGTTAACTGTCTTAAATGAGGCACTGAAAAAATTACCAAATGAAGATTTTTTATATTTTGCTGATACTCTTCACGTTCCTTATGGCACAAAGTCGAAGGAAGAAGTAAGTGCATTTGTAAAAAAGTCTGTTGAAATGATTATTAAAGAAGATGTAAAAGCATTAGTAATTGCATGTAATACGGCGACTAGTATTGCAGTAAATGAATTGAGAGAAATGTATGATTTTCCGATTATCGGTATGGAACCGGCTGTAAAACCAGCTGTTGAAATGAACAGAACAACTGGTAAGAGAGTATTAGTTTTTGCGACGCCACTAACCTTAAAGCAAACAAAGTATAATGAGCTTATATCTAGGGTGGACGATCTAAGTATTGTAGACTCATTGCCTTTACCAGAGCTTGTTCATTATTGTGAGGAATTAAATTTTGATGAAAACTTTATGATTGATTATTTTAAAAGTAAACTTTCATTATTTAATATTGAGCAATATGGAACAATTGTTTTGGGTTGTACTCATTATCCTTTTTATAAAAACATCTTAAAAAAGATTTTACCTGAAGATGTTCAAATTGTTGATGGAAGTAATGGTACTGTAAAAAGATTATTCCAGTTACTTGGAGAAAATGGCCAATTAAATGAAACTGGTCAAACAAATGTCAAATTTATGTGTTCGAATAATGACATAGAATATATTGAGAAGACAAAACAGGCATTAAGCTACTTACAAAATAAAAAGAGATAAGCTAGATTTAGCTTATCTCTTTTTATTTTTAAATACAGGTCTAATATTGTTTATGATCGAATAGTTGTTAAAGTCAATCTTTTGAAAACTTTTATCTATAAGAGAGGGGAGATTGTATTTAGATGGTAAAAGTAAGGGATGTATTAAAGTATTTCGGCGTCATTACGATGCTATTTTTTGCTGCTTATTTAATCATTAAATATATAAGAGAAGATGAGATTTTCTTGAATTTAATTTTTGGATTTTGCGTAGGACTTGTATTATTTTTAGGATCAATAGTAAGTAGTAAAAATGAAAAAGTTGAAATGAAAAAGTAAATAGGTTTGCACAGTAGGTCATGAAAAAAATGGTGCCATTTTTATAGGCACCATTTTTTTATTTCTTCAATTTTAAAACAAGTTCTTCATCAGGTGTTACATACACCGTATTGTTTTGTTCGTAAATGACAAAACCTGGTTTGGAACCATTTGGTTTTTTAACATGGCGAATTTCTGTGTAATCGACTGGGACCGAGCTTGATTGACGCGCTTTACTAAAATATGCAGCGATAATAGCTGCTTCTTTAATTGCATTTTCACTAGGATCCTTAGCACGAATGACAACATGGGAGCCCGGGATATCTTTTGTATGAAACCAAAGCTCGTCCCTGCTCGCAAGTTTATTGGTTAGATAATCATTTTGTTTATTATTTTTACCGACTAATAATTGTTCACCAGTAGTAGAGATGTATTCATCTAATGTAACTTTTTGTTTGTTTGACTTTTGGGCTTTTTTCGATTTTTTCTTTCTTATATAACCCGTTTCCACTAGTTCTTCTCTAATTTCTTCTAAATCACGTGGGGAAGCAGACTCGATTTGTTGAATAACTGTCTCTAAATAATCATTTTCTTCTATCGTTAATTTAATTTGTTCTTTAATATGTGCTACCGAATTTTTAAGCTTAGTATATTTTGTGAAATAAGCTTGTGCATTTTCAGAAGGTGTTTTTAATGGTGATAACGGTATGACCATTGTGGCACCATTTTCGTCATAGTAATTAATTACTTCAATTTCTTTCATACCTTTTTGTAGTGCAAACATATTTGCAGTAAGCAATTCGCCTTGTAACTGAATTTTATCTGCTTTATCAGTATCTTCAAGACTTTTGTGTAATTTTTTAATTTTTTTCTTGTTTTTTGTAAGTTCATTTTGTAACAGTTTTTCTAAATCTCCGCTTTGTTGTTTTACACGGTCACGTTCTGCTTTACCAAAGTAATAAACATCTAAAAGTTCACTTAAGCTAGCGAAAACAGTTTGTTCGGCTTGTAAGTGAGATAAGTTTATGAAATAAAACATTTCTCTTGATTCTAAGCGGAAAAGTGAAGGAGTAAACTTTTTTAATTGTATTTCATTCATGATTGTTTTAAACGAATTATATACATCTTCTTTTCCATTATAGACAATTTCATTTGCGAGTAATGGAGAGATTCCGGAGAACTGCTGAACAATTGCTTCGGATGGTGACACCTCACCTTGGTTTATAATTTGATTAAACTCCTCTACAGAAATAACTTGAAATGGATCATGTTTTTCTTGATTTGGAGGAGAAATATAAGTTGCACCGGGTTGTACAATTCGATGACGATTCACTGCCATCGGTACATGCTTAATACTGTCTAAGATTATTTGTCTTTCTTCATCAATTAAAATGATATTACTATGTCTACCCATTAATTCGATGATCAATGTTCGGTATTGTTCATCACCAATTTCATTTCTACTACGAACTTTAATGTTAACGATTCGCTCGTGTTCTAATTGTGTAATGCTTTCAATGAACCCACCGTTTAAATGTTTTCTTAAAAGCATTGTAAACATTGATGGTTCTGATGGGGTATCGTAGTTTTGATTTGTAAAATGGAATCTTGCGTAACTAGGGTGAGCACTTAATAATAGTTTGTAATTGGCACCATTTGCTCTCACGGTAAGTAGTACTTCATAGTTACTTGGTTGTACAATTTTTGATATTCTTCCAGTTGTTAGTAGAGCTACTTCGTTTGTCATAGCTCCTGTAAAAAGTCCGTCAAAAGACATATGTATCACGTCCTACTCTTTAAAACACTATTTTTTTATTATTATAATTTTTAATCATTATAAATAAAATGATGAGGTTATTAAATTTGACCAAATATCAATTAGAATAAGGACGTTGATTTCCACTGCAGGATGCTCGCTTTCCATGGGGCGGAACCTGAGCCTCCTCGTTCTGTGCGGGGTCTCAGGCTTTCCGCATTTCCCATAGGAGTCGAGCACCCTTCCGTTCCAATCACTTCTCTAATTGTATTCAATTCTAATTCAATTATAAGTTCAATAAAATGATGGGGATTCAAAGTAACTTAAGTGACTTAATAACCATGAAAAAAGAACGTTGTTTTTACTCTGGAATGGACGAATTACTGAAAATCAAATTATATGGAACGGGAAAGATATTAAATTAAAAAATGTAAAAGTCCATACAAACGTATTTCCTGATTTCTTCTCGAACTACACTCAATTTATTTAGTCCCAACATAATTCATAAACTAGGACATATCCATTAAATAAACAATCAGAAATTTTTCATAGAATTTAATCATACAATATCTTGATTGGTCTTGTCAGAGTTCTAGTTGGTTAAAAGTTAGATTTATTTTCATCATTATATCATTTATTTGGACGAGTCTGAATATGCTTTTATGAGAGGTAAGGGGGACAACTTACCTAATGTTTAATTAGGGGTGAACGCGGGTATGAATTTTTATCGGATGAGAGCGGAAGAAGTCGTGCAAGTAACGAATACAAATGTTTCCTCCGGTTTAACTGATGAGGAGGTAAAGCAAAGGCGAGCAACTTTTGGGGCAAATGAATTAAAGGAATCAGAGAAAACTTCCAAACTCGTTTTATTTTTAAATCAGTTTAATGATTTTATGGTATTTGTTCTATTAGGCGCAACGATTATATCAATCTTTTTAAAGGAAGTAGTAGATGCAGTTGCGATTATGGCAATTGTATTAATTAACGGGATTTTAGGATATTTTCAAGAAGCTAAGGCAGAGAGATCATTAGAAGCTTTGAAAGAATTGGCTGCTCCACAAGTAAATGTTTTACGTGACGGGCAGTTTGTTAAGCTCCCTTCAAGAGATTTAGTTGTTGGGGATATTATTAAGTTTTCAAGTGGCGATCGGATTGGTGCTGATATTCGCATAATCGAAGCATCAAGTTTATACATAGAAGAATCAGCGCTAACAGGTGAATCTGTTCCGGTTCAAAAAAGATTTGAATCAATTCAGGCCGATGATATTGGTATTGGTGATCAAGATAATATGGGCTTTATGGGAACACTCGTTACGCGTGGAAATGGTAAAGGAGTTGTTGTTTCCACAGGAATGAAAACAGCAATGGGGCAAATTGCGAATTTACTTCAAAATACAGAAACCATTGTTACACCTTTACAAAGACGATTAGAACAATTAGGTAAAATATTAATTATTCTTGCATTATTTTTAACAGCTTTAGTTGTATTTATCGGTGTATATCAAGGAAATGAATTATATCATATGTTTTTAGCGGGTGTGTCACTTGCAGTTGCTGCGATTCCTGAAGGCTTGCCAGCAATTGTAACGGTTGCTTTATCACTGGGTGTGCAACGAATGATTAAAAAGAAAGCAATCGTTCGAAAGCTTCAAGCGGTTGAAACATTAGGATGTGCTTCAGTCATTTGTTCAGATAAAACAGGGACTATGACGGAAAATAAAATGACAGTTACAAATATTTGGTCGGGTGGGTCTAGTTTTGAAGTAACAGGAAATGGATATGCAATCGATGGAGAATTTACGAATAAAGAGAGAACCATTAATCCAACATTAAATAAACAATTATTTCAAACACTTGTATTCGGTTCTATATGTAGTGATGCACAATTAATTCAAAAGAAAAAAGAAATCGTACTAGATGGTGATCCTACTGAAGGTGCGATTGTTGTTGCGGGTTATAAAGCTGGGATCAACCGAGAATACGTAAATTCTAATTTTACTAGAATACATGAGCTTCCTTTTGATAGTACACGGAAAATGATGTCGGTCGTTGTGAAAAATCGTTCAGGTGAACAGTTTGTAATTACGAAGGGTGCACCAGACGTCTTACTTTCAAAATGTAATTCAATTTTATGGCATGAAAGAGAAGAACAATTAAACACGTTTAGACAAAATGCAGTGGAAAGTACAATTGAAACTTATGCAAATAATGCACTTCGTACGATTGCGATTGCTTTTAAACCTTTAAATCCAAATTCGATCTTAGATGAAAGGGATCTCGAAAGCAATTTAACATTTATTGGTTTACAAGGGATGATTGACCCACCAAGAGCAGAAGTTGCACAAGCTGTTCAAGAATGTAAAGAAGCTGGTATTAGGACGATTATGATTACTGGGGATCATAAGTTAACTGCTTCTAGTATTGCTAGAAAACTAGGAATCTTAAGAGATAACGGTAGAGTAGTTGAAGGAAAAGAATTAGATGCACTTTCTGTAGAGCAGATTCAGGAATTTGTTGAAGATGCTGCTGTATTTGCCCGAGTTTCACCTGAACATAAATTAAAAATTGTTAAAGCACTACAAGCGAATGGACATATTGTAGCAATGACTGGTGATGGCGTAAATGATGCACCAGCAATTAAAGCATCGGATATTGGAATTTCAATGGGGATTACAGGTACAGATGTAGCAAAGGAAGCTTCAGCATTAGTTTTACTGGATGATAATTTTGCTACGATCAAGTCTGCAATTAAAGAAGGACGTAATATTTATAGTAATATTCGTAAATTTATCCGTTATTTATTAGCTTCAAATGTAGGTGAAATTTTAGTTATGTTGTTTGCGATGTTATTAGCGCTACCTTTACCACTTGTTCCAGTACAAATTCTATGGGTAAATCTAGTGACTGATGGCTTACCTGCAATGGCATTAGGTGTTGATTCAGCTGAAGATGATGTAATGAAAAGAAGTCCTCGTTCATTATCAGAAGGGATATTTGCAAGAGGTTTAGGATGGAAAATTATTTCAAGAGGATTTTTAATTGGATTTGTCACACTATTAGCATTCATTATTTCCTATAATCAGCATCCGAATCAACTTGAATACGCACAAACAGTAGCATTCTCCACATTAGTTTTAGCTCAATTAATTCATGTATTTGATTGTAGAAGTGAACGATCCATTTTTCATCGAAATGTATTTGGAAATTTATATTTAATTGGTGCTGTTATCGTTTCAATGTTATTAATGCTTGTTGTTATTTACTACCCACCATTACAACCTATTTTCAAAACGATTCCGATCGTACCTAGAGATTGGTTCTTAATTGGAGGTCTTTCATCAATTCCAACTTTTATGCTTGCAGGAGCATTATTTACAAAGAAAAAATAATTTGCGAACAAAATGGATAACCAATTTAAAATATGTTATAATTCCTTAAGGTAGTAGAGGTATGCTCTATTACCTTTTCTCTTTTACATATTGAATAAAATTTGGAAATAAATTAGAGAGAAAATTAGTGTATTGGAAGTGGAACAATGGTCGTAAGTATGACAGGGTATGGTAAAGCCATTTTGTCAAATGAACAGTACAAAATACATATTGAAATGAAAGCAGTGAATCATCGATACTTAGAGACAATCGTTCGAATGCCGAGGCAATTATTAGCATATGAAGATGCAATTAAGAAAATTGTAGCTGAGTATACTAGTCGAGGTCGAGTTGAGGTTTTTGTTACAATTGAGGGCTTATTACAACGTACATTACAAATAGATGAAGGCTTAATTCAACAATATAAAAAAGCGATTGAAAATCTATCAGGTGAAGAGCAAAATAAATCTTCTTATAATCCAATCGATTTATTAAAGCTACCTGAAGTTACTACAGTAAGTGAAGTAGAACAAATCAATGATAATTTTGAAGAATTATTATTAACGACTACTGAAAATGCATGTCAGCAATTTTTTGATGTTAAGTGCAAAGAAGGTGGACAACTTAAAAAAGATTTATTAGAGAGATTAACAGCAATTGAAGAATGTAAAAAACAGATTACAGTGCATTCTCCTCTTGTTTTGAAATCATATCGTGAAAAGCTTCAATCTAAATTAGCGGAAGTTGAATTAACAGCCGTTGATGAGCAAAGATTATTAACAGAAATTATGCTCTTTGCAGATCGATGTGACATATCTGAAGAATTAGTTCGACTAACTAGTCATTTAGAATTGTTTAATGAAACTTTACAAATAAAGGAATCGATTGGGCGGAAACTAGATTTCATCGTACAAGAAATGAATCGAGAAGTGAATACGATTGGTTCTAAAGCAAATTCATTAGATATTTCTAAACAAGTTGTTGAAATTAAAAATAATCTTGAAAAAATTAGAGAGCAAGTTCAAAATATTGAATAATGTAAAAGATTTGTTTATAGTTGCAAAGGTCCGGTAACAATGTGAAATAGAAGACTAATTAATTTTTGATTAATTGACTCTAAACACGCAGATGTAACAATAGATTGACCTTTAATAAATAAAACTGTCTAGAATTAGAAGGGTAGGGTCATAAATGAGGCATGAAAGAGGCTTATTAATCGTACTTTCTGGTCCATCAGGAGTAGGTAAAGGTACGGTGCGTAAAGCTATTTTTGATAATAAGGACTTAGATCTGCAATATAGTATTTCGATGACGACAAGAAATCCTCGTGAAGGTGAAGTACATGGAGTAGATTATTTCTTTACATCAAAAGAAGATTTCAAACAGAAAATAAATGAAAATAAGTTTCTTGAGTGGGCAGAGTTTGTAGGTAATTACTATGGAACACCAATTGATTATGTTGAAAAAACATTAAGCGAAGGAAAAGACATTTTCCTAGAAATTGAAGTTCAAGGTGCCCTGCAAGTAAAAAAAGCTTTTTCTGAAGGGATTTTTATTTTCTTAGCCCCTCCGAGTATGAGAGAATTACAAAATAGAATTGTAACAAGAGGTACAGAAACTGAAGATGTGATTATGAATCGTATGAATGCAGCAAAAGAAGAAATAGAAATGATGGATGCTTACGATTATGTAGTTGAAAATGATCAAGTTGATTTAGCTTGTGACCGTATTAAAGCAATTATTTTAAGTGAACATTTAAAACGTGAACGAGTTGCAAATTATTATAAAAGAATGATGGAGGCCGAATAAACTATGTTATATCCTTCGATTGACCGTTTATTAACAAAATTAGACTCAAAATATACGCTAGTAACAGTTGCTTCAAAGCGTGCTCGCGAAATGCAAGTAAATAAAGATACTCGTGTTGAAAAACCGGTATCTGATAAATTTGTAGGAAAAGCATTAGAAGAAATTAATGCTGGCTTATTATCTTATAGAAAACTTGAAGAAGTTAAAGGAGATTAATATTTAACTGTGTGATGAGGCTGTCCCAAAACATTTGCTAATTTTCCATATGACTAAAAAGGACAACGTGGTGTTTAACACCTCTCCTAAAAGTTTCGTGGTGATTAGAAATGGGGGCAGTCTTATTTTTGTGATAAAATGGCGACGAGCAGTTTTATAAACGAAAAGCGCTGATTTAAGAAAAAGGGATAAGTGCAACTAGGCATCTGAGTTATACGATTAGGAATATTGTGAGTTTTTTTAGAAAAATCCTATAACATTTATTTCAAACATATTTGTGGTATCTTAGACATAGAACATCCAAAAGACCTATTTTTTGACATATTACATAGAAAGAATAAAATTTGAAAGGGTGAAGGTGAGTGGAACAAAAAAAGATTCTCCTATGTGTTTCAGGTGGAATTGCAGTCTATAAAGCAGCAGCACTTACAAGTAAACTAGTACAAGCAGGATATGACGTTAAAGTAATGATGAGCTTATCCGCTACAAAATTTGTGACACCTTTAACGTTTCAAGCTTTATCAAGAAATGATGTTTATATAGATACTTTTGATGAAAAAGATAGTGCAAAAATTGCACATATCAATTTAGGTGATTGGCCTGATTTAATAATCGTTGCTCCAGCGACTGCTAATACAATTGGAAAATTAGCAAATGGTCTTGGAGATGAAATGATTCAGGCAACATTACTAGCTGCAACAAAACCAGTTTGGATCGCACCAGCTATGAATGTTAATATGTATAACCATCCGATTGTTCAAAAGAATATGAACATATTGAAAGAGATTGGTCATCGATTTATTGAGCCAAATGAAGGGTATTTAGCATGTGGCTATGTAGGAAAAGGTAGATTAGCAGAGCCTGAAGAAATTGTTCAATTCGTGAATGAACATTTCCAAAGAGAAGTTGGTTTATTAAAAGGTAAAAAAATTATCATTTCTGCCGGTCCAACAGTTGAAAAAATTGATCCAGTTCGCTTTGTTTCAAATCATTCAACGGGTAAGATGGGCTATAGTATTGCAGAAGTTGCAGTCTCTTTAGGTGCAGACGTAATCCTCGTTTCTGGACCAACCAATTTAACGCCACCTGAAGGCTGTAAATTGATCCAAACTGAGTCTGCGGAGCAAATGTTTGAAGCGATTTGGTCTTATTATAATGAAGCGGATGTTGTCATAAAAACAGCAGCGGTTGCTGATTACACACCTTCAATTACTTATGATTCAAAAGTGAAAAAAGCTGATGGTGATCTTTCAATTGCTTTTAAGCGTACGAAAGATATTCTTCTAACTTTAGGTCAACATAAAACACATCAAATTTTAGTAGGGTTTGCTGCAGAAACTGATCAAGTAGATGAGTATGCAAAAAGTAAACTTTTAAAGAAAAATGCAGATATGATTGTTGCAAATGATGTGACGAAAACAGGGGCTGGTTTTGGATCTGATACGAATATTGTAACCATTTTTAAGCGGAATGGTGAAGTGAAGCCACTTCCTAAAATGAGTAAAAAAGAAGTAGCAGAAGAAATACTACTTGAAGTTCATCACTTATTAAATGAGGTAGAAAGATGACATACGCATCAGTTTTAGTTGATGTATCAGTCAGACAAACAGATCGTCCTTTTGATTATAAAGTACCAACTAGGTGGCAAGAAGCAATACAACCTGGAATGCGTGTAATAGTGCCATTTGGGCCAAGGAAAGTTCAAGGTTTTGTATTGTCTATAAAAGAAACAACTAATTTAGAGAAGGTTAAAGAAATTGAAGAAGTTCTTGATGTCATGCCAGTTTTAACAGAAGAACTTCTTCTTTTAGGTTCTTATTTATCCCAAAAAACACTTTGTTTTTTCATTTCTGCATATCAAGCAATGCTTCCGACAGCTATTAAAGCTGTTTATAAAAAACATGTTCAAGTTACATCTGAAGAAGCTTTAGATCAATTAGTTCCGGAATTAGCAAATCTATTTTCGATCGTGAAAAGAAGAGAATGGACTGAAATAGAAAGTCTTGTTAGTAAAATTTCATTAGTTCAACGAGCTATAAAAGAAGGACTGCTTGAAATTGAATATGAAGTGAAAAATAAAGCAAATAAAAAAACAGAACGTGTAGTTTCTCTATTAAAAGTATTAGATGAAGAATTACCTACGATCTCATCTCCACAACAAAAAGACATTATTGAATACTTACGTATGAACGGTCAAACAAGTGTGAAGGAGTTAAAAGAATGTCTTGGAATCACAGATTCACCTATAAAGACATTGGAGAAAAACGAGGTAATTTCAATTAAAACAGTTGAAGTTTATCGGGATCCTTATGAAGGTAGGGAAATAGAACGATCTAAGCCTTTACCATTAATAGAAGAACAACAGATTGCATTTGAGCAAATCGTTTCTTCATTTCATGAAAGAAAGAATAAGATTCATCTTTTACATGGAGTAACAGGAAGTGGAAAGACAGAAGTTTATTTGCAAACCATTCAAGAGGTCCTATCTGAAGGTAAAGAAGCAATCGTATTAGTACCAGAAATTTCACTTACCCCACAGATAGTAGGTCGTTTTAAAAGTAGATTTGGAAATGATGTTGCAGTTCTCCATAGTGGTTTGTCTATTGGTGAGAAATATGATGAATGGAGAAAGATTCAAAGAAAAGAAGTTAAGGTAGTAGTGGGAGCCCGTTCAGCTATATTTGCACCATTTGAAAACATTGGAATGATCATCATTGATGAAGAACACGAGACAACCTATAAACAAGATGAACATCCAAGATATCATGCAAGAGATATAGCAATTTGGAGAGGAGAATATCATCATTGTCCTATCGTTTTAGGAAGTGCAACTCCTACTCTAGAATCATTTGCAAGAGCTGGTAAAGGTGTTTACGAGCTAAATACAATGTCCAAAAGGGTTAATCAAGGCCCATTACCTGAAGTGGAAATAGTCGATATGAGAGAACAGCTAAGAATCGGAAATCGTACGATGTTTTCTACAGCTTTACATGAAAAAATAATTGATCGATTAGAGAAGAAGGAACAAATCATCTTATTTTTAAACCGTCGAGGCTATTCTTCATTTGTAATGTGTAGAGATTGTGGTTACACAATTCAGTGCCCCCATTGCGAGGTTTCCTTAACATATCATAAACATAACCATCATCTAAAATGTCATTATTGCGGCTATGAAACCTATATGCCAAAACAATGCCCATCGTGCCAGAGTGAACATATTCGCTTTTTTGGAACTGGGACGCAAAAGGTAGAGGAAGCTATTACAAAAACGTATCCAGAAGCACGAGTAATTAGGATGGATAATGATACGACTAGTCGTAAAGGTGCCCACGAAAAAATGCTTAAGCAATTTGGTAACGGTGAGGCTGATATATTACTAGGTACACAGATGATTGCAAAAGGACTTGATTTTCCAAATGTTACATTGGTTGGTGTTTTAGCAGCAGATAGTTCACTTCATTTACCAGATTTCAGAGCAAGTGAGCGAACATTTAGCTTATTAACACAAGTAAGTGGAAGAGCTGGTCGTCATGAAAAACCAGGTGAAGTAGTCATACAAACATATTCACCAGAGCATTATAGTATTGAATTAGCTAAAACACAGGACTATGTTGCGTTTTATGAAGAAGAAATGAAAATAAGACGCTCATTTCGCTACCCACCTTTTTATTATTTAGTTTTAATATCAATAGCACATAGTGATTTGATAAAAACAGTAAAAGTAAGTGAACAAATTGCAGGCTATTTAAGAGAGTACTTATCAGAAGGATCAATTGTACTCGGACCAGTAGCATCACCAATCGCAAAAATAAAAGACCATTTCCGTTATCAATGTGTGATAAAATACAAATCTGAACCTGCACTCTACGACGTACTAAACCGAATCCAACAATACTACCAAGACGAAACGGACAAAGGTAAACTACAATTAACAATCGACTTTCAACCTACTATGTTTATGTAACGAAAAGTGGAGGCGACTGGTTAGACCCGACAAGCATAAGACAAAGGCCGATTAAGGTTGGTTTTTACCTTAATTGGACTTTGTCTTATGACCTCGAGGGGCTAGGAGCCGGAACTAGACAAAACGAAAAGCGGAAGGCGTTTGCTCAGCCCCGACACCTCGAGGGGCTAACGCCTTGAACTAGACATTCCGAAAAGTGGGTGTAACTGGTTAGACAAGACAAACATAAAACGAAGGTCTTTCTATAGAAATTAAATGAAAACGAACAATCAAGATAGGAGTTGTGAAATTGGCTTTATTAAAAATAGTAGAATTTCCAAATGAAGTACTTGAAACACCTTGTGAAAAAGTGACGTCATTTGATAAAAATTTAGTAAAACTTTTAAATAATATGTATGAGACAATGTTGGCAGCAGATGGTGTTGGTTTAGCAGCCCCACAAGTTGGAATTCTGCAACAAGTAGCTGTTGTTGATGTTGAAGATGAGAATGGAAGAATTGATTTAATTAATCCAATCGTAATGGAAACTAAAGGCGAGCAAACTGATGTTGAAGGTTGTTTAAGTTTCCCTAACTTATATGGTGATGTAACAAGACCTAGCTATGCGAAAATTAAAGCACAAAATAAACGTGGAAAATATTTTATTATAGAAGCTCGTGGATTTTTAGCTCGTGCACTTTTACATGAAATTGATCATTTAAATGGAGTTTTATTCACTTCTAAAGTCTCGAAATACTATGAAGAAAGTGAATTAGAAGGGTAGGCAAAAAAATGACAAAGATTGTTTTTATGGGGACGCCAGATTTTTCTGTTCCTGTTTTAAGAAGATTAATCGAAGAAGGATATGATGTAGTTGGTGTAGTAACTCAGCCAGACCGCCCTGTTGGTCGAAAAAGAGTGCTAACTCCACCTCCAGTTAAAGTAGAGGCTTTAAAACATAATATCCCAGTTTTACAACCTGAAAAAATTAGACTTCCAGAAGAAACGGAAAAAGTGTTGGCTTTGAAACCAGATTTAATTGTAACTGCTGCTTTTGGACAAATTCTTCCTACAGATATTCTTGAAGCTCCTAAATTTGGTTGTATAAATGTACATGCATCATTGTTACCAGAATTACGAGGTGGAGCTCCAATACACTATTCGATCATTCAAGGTAAGAGTGAAACTGGTGTAACAATTATGTATATGGTTGAAAAGTTAGATGCTGGTGATATGTTAGCCAAAGTCGTTGTTCCAATTGAAGAAAAAGATCACGTTGGGACGCTACACGATAAATTAAGTATTGCGGGTGCGAATTTACTTTCAGAAACAATCCCACCGTTATTAAAAGGTGAAATTACTGCAGTGAAGCAAGATGAAAGTAAAGTAAGCTTTGCAAAAAATATTAAACGTGAAGAAGAACAAATTAATTGGTCAAAAACTGGTGAAGAGATTTATAATCACGTAAGAGGTTTACACCCTTGGCCAGTAGCTTATACTACATTAAACGGAGAAGTTTTAAAAGTTTGGTGGGGTGAAAAAGTAAATACGAATCAAAATTCTACACCAGGTGAAATAATTGATGTTTTAAATGATGGATTATTAGTGGCAACAGGAAATCATACTGCTATCAAAATTACTGATTTACAGCCTGCTGGTAAAAAGCGAATGGAAGCAAAGCAATACATTAATGGTGCAGGTTCGTTTATTGAACGTGGAATGAAGTTAGGAGAATAACATGAGTAAAAATGTACGAGAGATTGCCTTAGAGGCTCTTCTTTCAGTTTATAAAAATCAATCGTATAGTAATTTGTTAGTAAATAACTATATTCAAAAGAATGACTTATCTTCTGCTGATTCAGGACTATTAACAGAAATAATCTATGGTACAATCCAAAGAGATCAATTATTAGATTTTTATTTAGAACCATTCATTAAAAATCAGAAGAAATTAGAAGAATGGGTTTATATATTAATAAAACTTTCATTATATCAATTGCATTTTTTAGATCGTATACCACCTCACGCAGTTTTAAATGAGGCTGTTAATATTGCTAAAAAACGAGGACATAAAGGAATTGCTTCTTTAGTAAATGGGGTTTTAAGAAATATTCAAAGAAATGGTTTACGATCAATCGATGAAATAAAGGACCCAATCGAAAAGCTTTCAATTGAAACGAATCATCCAAACTGGTTAATTGAACAATGGGTAAAAGAATTCGGAGAAGAAGAAACGAGAAAAATTTGTGAAGAGAATATACTTCCACCGTTTCAAACTGCAAGAGTAAATACAATGAAAGCAACAAGAGAAGAAGTACTTAAAATGCTTGAAGATGAAGGAGTACAGGTCAAGGAAGGAAAACTGTCTCCATTTGCAATAGAAATCCAAAAAGGAAATGTTGCTTATACGAATGCATTTAAAGATGGTTTCCTTTCAATTCAAGATGAAAGCTCGATGTTAGTTGCACAAGCACTTGGAGTTGAAAAAGGTGAAGATATATTAGATACTTGTGCGGCACCTGGAGGGAAATCAACACATATTGCTGAGTTGTTAGGCGGTACTGGTTCAGTCACTTCATTAGATTTACACAAGCATAAAGTAAAGTTAATTAAAGAACAAGCTAATCGTTTAGGGTTAGATAATATAGAAACGAAAGCTCTAGATGCAAGAAAAGCACCTGAAGAGTTTGAAGGAAGATTATTTGACAAAGTATTAGTAGATGCTCCATGTTCTGGTTTAGGGGTTATTCGTCGTAAACCAGATATTTTATTAAAAAAGAATGCTACTGATGTAACAAATTTACAAAGAGTTCAGAAGTCTATTTTAGACGAAGCTTCAAAGTTAGTTAAGCCAGGTGGAACTTTAGTATATAGCACTTGTACAGTTGGACATGAAGAAAATATTGATGTGGTCGAAGCTTTTTTAGAAGAGCATCATGAATATGAATTAGATCACTCATTAATTGATCATGTTCCGGAAAAATTAAATGAAAATAAATCGGTTCAAAAAGGGTATGTACAACTACTACCACATTATTTTGGAACGGATGGATTTTTTATTGCAAGATTAAGGAAGAAGGTGTAACGTTGAAATTAGAAAATACTACAAATTCAGTCAAAATAGAAAAAACTCATAAACCCTCAATTTACTCGTTAAAAGTGAGTGATATAGAGGATTGGTTAAAGGCGCAAAAGCAGCAGGCTTTCCGTGCTAAGCAAATTTATAATTGGCTATACGTACAACGAGTTGAAAGCTTTGAAGAAATGCAAAATATTCCAAAAGATTTACGTATGTTACTTGAAGAGAATTTTACAATAACGACATTAAAAACATTAGTTAAACAAACCTCTTCAGATGGTACTATGAAATTTTTATTTGAATTACATGATGGATATTCGATTGAAACTGTTTTAATGAGACATAATTATGGCAATTCTGTATGTGTAACGACTCAAGTAGGTTGTCGAATTGGATGTACTTTTTGTGCATCGACTCTTGGCGGTTTAAAACGAAATCTTGAAGCAGGTGAAATCGTTGCACAAGTTTTAGAAGTACAACGTGCTATTGATGAAGTTGAAGAACGAGTAAGCTCAATCGTAGTTATGGGTATAGGCGAACCATTTGATAACTATAATGGTTTAATGGATTTCTTAAGAATTGTTAATTCTGAAAAAGGCCTTAACATAGGTGCAAGACATATTACAGTATCAACAAGTGGAATCATTCCAAAAATCTATAACTTTGCAGATGAAGGTCTTCAAATTAATTTCGCGATTTCATTACATGCTCCTAACAGTGAGTTACGTTCTAAATTAATGCCAATTAATCGTGCATACAAATTACCGGATTTAATGGACGCTGTTCGTTACTATGTTGAAAAGACTGGTAGACGTGTAACGTTTGAATATGGATTATTCGGTGGTGAAAATGACCAAGTTGAGCATGCGGAAGAACTTTCTAAGTTACTTAAAGGAGTTAAATGTCATGTTAATTTAATTCCGGTTAACTATGTACCTGAAAGAGATTACGTAAGAACTCCTAAGGAACAAATTTTTGCATTTGAAAAAGTACTAAAAAACAATGGAGTTAATGTTACAATTCGTCGTGAACAAGGCCATGATATAGATGCAGCTTGTGGACAGTTGCGTGCAAAGGAGCGTAAAGAGGAGACGAGGTGAAACAATGCAAACTTTTTTTCAAACTGATACGGGGAAAGTTCGAGAGCATAATGAAGATAGCGTAGGTATATTTACGAACGATTCTGGAATCGTATTAGCTGTAGTTGCTGATGGAATGGGTGGCCATTTAGCGGGTGAGGTTGCCAGTATGATGGCCATCAATTTCCTTGAAGCAGAGTGGAAAAATACTAGTAATTTTGAAACACCGATCGAAGCCGAATCATGGCTAAAAAATATTGTAGCGCAATTAAATACAAACTTATTAGTTCATTCAGAGCAAAATGAAGAGTGCAAGGGTATGGGGACAACCCTTGAAGCGATAATTTGTACTCCTTTATTTTTTACGATTGCACATATAGGTGATAGTAGAAGTTATTTGAGGAATGATGAAGGGTTTAAGCAAATAACAGAAGATCATACTTTTGTAGCTGAACTAGTTAAATTTGGGCAAATTTCTATGGAGGATGCAGAAATTCATCCTCGTAAAAATGTTATTACGCGAGCACTTGGTACTGAGGAAACAGTTGATGTTGATATTAAAACTTTAACTTGGGAAGAAGATGATTTAATCATTTTATGTTCAGATGGTTTATCTAATAAAATATCAAATGAACTTTTTAATGAAAAATTAAATGAAAATCTACCAATCGATCTTCTCGGTAACCAGTTGATTTCACTTGCAAATGACTTTGGTGGAGAAGATAACATCACGCTTGCCATTATTAAGTTTGAGCCTAGAAATATAGAGAAAGGGTGATGATGAGCGTGATGATTGGTAGACGCCTAAACGACCGATATAAGATCTTAAAATTAATTGGTGTTGGCGGTATGGCAAACGTTTATTTAGCCCGTGATATGATATTAGATCGAGATGTAGCTGTAAAAATGTTAAAAGCTGATTTTTCGAACGACCCTGACTTCTTAAGAAGATTTCAACGTGAAGCCTATTCAGTTACTTCGCTATCTCATCCAAATATCGTAAGCTCATATGACGTTGGGGAAGAAGATGGATTACAGTATATCGTCATGGAATACGTTGAAGGTGAGACTTTAAAGGAGTATATTCAGCATCATACACCAATAAAGCCAAAAGAAGTATTGAGGATTATGGAACAATTAGCATCAGCATTAGCTCATGCGCATCATTTTCAAATCGTTCATAGAGATGTAAAACCGCAAAATATTTTAATCAATAAAGAAGGAAATGTAAAAATAACTGATTTTGGAATTGCAACAGCTTCGACAGCTGCAACAATTACACAAACAAATTCAGTACTTGGTTCTGTTCATTACCTTTCACCTGAACAAGCAAGAGGTGGAGTTGCGAATAAAAAGTCAGATATTTATTCTTTAGGAATTGTAATGTTTGAGCTTTTAACTGGAAAACTACCATTTTCGGGTGAGAGTGCAGTTGCAATCGCATTAAAACATTTACAAAGCGAAGTTCCGCCACCAACAAAATTTAATCCAGAAATACCACAAAGCGTTGAAAATATCGTTTTAAAAGCTACTGCCAAAGATATTTTTTATCGATATGATACTGCAGATGAGATGAAGCTAGATTTACAAACTGCTTTAGATAGTGATCGTTTGAATGAAAAACGTTTTGTGATTCCTACAAATGATGATGAAACGAAGGTAATTCCGATCATAAAGGATATACCTGTATCAACTAATGATGATACTGTTGTCGTACCAACAAAGAAAAAATCAACTAAAGAAAAAGAACCGATTAAAAAAGAAACTGTCAAAAAAGAAACTGTCAAAAAAGAACCTGATAATCTAAAACGGAAGAAGAAGAATTCTTTTGCAAAGTTTATTATAGGTACTTTTATAGCACTTTTAATTGGTGGTTTATTAGCGATAACTTTGATTCCTGCGTTATTTTTGCCTGAAGACGTAGAAATTCCAGATGTTAAAGATATGACATACGAAAGTGCGGTTACGTTGCTTGCATCAAAAGGCTTAAAGATAAGCGATCCTAAAGAAATTTTTGATGATGAAGTTGATGAAGGTAAAGTAGTAAAAACTTCTCCTAATATTGGGGAAACTGTTAAAGAAAATTCATCGATAACGATTTATAAATCAAAAGGTAGAAAAAGTAACGAGATGGAAGACTTAAAAGGATTCCAATACAACACAGTAAAATCTAGATTACAAGACGATTATCGTTCTGTTACAACGCATTTTATCGAAAGTGATGAATCAGAAGGTGAAATAATCGACCAATCTCCAAATGTCGGAGCTGAAGTCGTTCCATCAGAAACAGATTTAAATGTATGGATTAGTAAAGGGGCATCTACGATCACTCTTCGTGACTTAAAAGGATGGTCTAGAAAAGATGTTGAAACCTATGCAGGTGACAATAACTTAAAGCTTAATGTAACGAAAGAAGATTCTGGAACAGTTGCTGAAAATCATGTTATTTCTCAATCTCCATCTGCTAACGTTGCAGTAAAAGAAGGGGATACATTAAATGTTGTTATTTCTTCTGGAAAACAAAAAGAAAAGACGAAAAAAGTAACAATTAATGTACAAGTACCATATACCCCAACAAATCCTAGTGCACCTCAGCTAATCGAGGTATTTATTAGGGATAAAAAAAATAATGGTGAAAAACCTGCAATTTCAAAATCGATCACCGAAACAACTACTATACCGGTAGAAGTGACAATTGATCCTGGACAAACTGCTTCCTATAAAATTGTTAAAGATGGTCAAGTTATTGCAGAAAGAGATGTACCTTATCCATCGAATTAAAGAGCTGTAGGAGTGAGTATATGCCAGAAGGCAAAATCATAAAAGCATTGAGTGGATTCTATTATGTCGAAACAGATGAGACAGTTGTTGCTTGTCGTGGTAGAGGAAATTTTCGTAATAAGAAAATAACACCTTTAGTTGGAGACGAAGTAGAATATCATATCGAAAAAAGTGGAGAAGGTTATCTACTTGAAATTAAAGAGCGAAAGAATGAACTTGTTCGACCTCCTGTTGCAAATGTTGATCAAGCAATATTAGTTTTTTCAGCCGTAGAGCCCGATTTTTCTCCAATATTATTAGATCGATTCCTTGTATTAATTGAGTTTAATGAAATTAAACCGTTAATTGTTATTACAAAGATCGATTTATGTTCTGAAACACAATTAAAATTAGTGTATGAATACGTTTCTTATTATCGCCAAATTGGATATGAAGTATGTTTAACTTCTTCAAAAACTGAGGAAGGATTAGAAAAAGTACTTCCACATTTGTCAAATAAAATATCTGTATTTGCAGGACAATCTGGCGTTGGTAAGTCAACTTTACTAAATGCGATTAATCCGGAGCTAGATTTAAAAACAGGTATTATTTCCTCTCATTTAGGACGAGGAAAACATACAACTAGACATGTTGAATTAATAAAAATTGGACAAGGGCTAGTTGCGGATACTCCTGGTTTTAGTTCATTGGACTTTATGGGAATCGAATCCGAAGATTTATCGTATTGTTTTGTGGAAATGCGTGAAAAAAGTCAAGATTGTAAATTTAGAGGTTGTACCCACTTAAAAGAACCAAAATGCGCTGTAAAAGCTGCGGTTGAAAGTGGGGAAATTTCTCCTAAACGATATGATCATTATGTATCATTCATAGAAGAAATAAGAGATAGAAAGCCGAGGTATTAATCATGGTTAAAATTGCACCATCAATCCTTTCAGCGAATTTCGCTAAACTTGGAGAAGAAATTTTAGATGTAGAACGTGGAGGAGCAGATTATATTCACGTTGATGTAATGGATGGTCATTTTGTTCCAAATATTACAATTGGCCCACTAATTGTAGAAGCAATTAGACCAGTGACGAAGCTCCCACTTGATGTACATTTAATGATTGAAAAACCTGATCAATACATAGAACAATTTGTAAAAGCTGGAGCGGACATTATTACTGTTCATGTTGAAGCGTGTACGCATTTGCACCGCACGATTCAAACGATTAAATCATTTGGTATTAAAGCAGGAGTTGTTCTTAATCCAGCGACTCCAGTTTCATCAATTGAACAGATTATAGATGATGTTGACATGGTCCTTTTAATGACAGTAAATCCAGGCTTTGGAGGACAGAAATTTATTCATTCAGTTGTTCCGAAAATTAAACAAGTTGATAATTTAATTAAAGAACGCAATTTAACAGTTGAAATCGAAATAGACGGTGGCGTTGACGAGCATACGGCTAAACTTTGTATAGAAGCGGGTGCTACCGTATTAGTAGCCGGTTCAGCAGTTTATAATAAGGAAGACAGAAAAGAAGCAATCGCGAAAATTAGAGGATAATGTAATCATCTAAAATTGCATGGAAAATCTAATTATGAAACAAAAAATGCAATCGACATTCGATTGCATTTTTTTTAAAGGTGGAAAAAAGTTGATTATACATATTGTAGGTGCAGGACCGAAATCGAATACAATAACTGAAATTACACAAAAAGTCGAAAACCAAGTGCTGATTGGTGTAGATAATGGATCTCATTACTTAATAGAAGAAGGATTAATTCCAGAGGCAATATTCGGTGATTTTGATTCATTAAGCGATGAAAATTTAGAAAAGATAAAAAGACTTGTCCCAAATGTTTTTATTTACCCTCCTGAGAAAGATGAAACTGATTTAGAACTTGCTATTCAATGGGCAATTACAAAAAAACCAGAAAAGATATTCGTCCACTGTGTTACTGGAAAACGTTTAGATCATGAATTTGGCAGTATTACATTATTAATAAAATTTATGAATTCAGGTATTCCAATAAAAATCGTTGATGAATATAACGAAATATATGTCATTAAGGAAGGGACCCATTATATTAGTAAGCTACAACAATTTAAATACGTATCCTTTTTTTCATTAGGTGCTAAAGTAGAGAATTTAACTTTAAAGGGGTTTAAATATCCACTAACGAATCATTTATTAGAGATTGGATCATCCCTATGTGTAAGCAATGAACTGCTGGAGAGTGAAGGGTCTATTTCATTTAGCGAAGGCATAGCATTAGTAGTAAGGAGCAAAGATTAACAATTTCATGTCATAGTTTTCGCTCAACGCAAGTAGAATGTAATAGGATTAATCTTTTCCTTAAAAATGCTAGAAAGCTTGTAGGAGGGAAAGCATGAGATTTTATACGATTAAATTACCTAAATTTCTTGGCGGACTTGTTCGCGCCATGCTGAGTACATTTAAAAAAGACGCTTAACTTAGTTGGAGTAGGTTTTTTGGTTAAAAGGCAATAGGAGTCATAAAAAAAGTAAAAAAGCATAGCGGATTGCTATGCTTTTTAGTACGTTAATAAATTAAACGCGCTCAATTTTACCTGATTTTAATGCTCTCGCTGAAACGTAAACACGCTTTGGTTTACCGTTTACTAAAATACGAACTTTTTGAAGGTTAGCACCCCAAGTACGTTTTGAAGCATTCATAGCGTGAGAGCGACTGTTACCAGAACGAGACTTTCTTCCTGTGATTACACAAACACGAGCCATCTATTTCCCTCCTAACAAAAAACGGAATAACATTTCAATGATTATTTTCATTCAAACACTACTATAATTTATCATACCGCTTCGCCGAATGCAACAGTTATTGGTAAGTTGTTCAAGAAAAAAACCTTGACATCGAAATGTATGATATACTAAATATTAAAGAGGGACCTCCTAAGAAATTCATTAATAATTGTATTTTCTATAATTAACCATGAATATTATTGAAATGCTAATAATAGTAGTGAGTCAATAGAATTATTTTGGAAAAAGGTATACAATAATAAGTAAGTAGTATAACTAACTATACTTGGATTATCCAATAAGGGGGACCAAATTATGTCATTAGAAATGAAAACTCAATATGGAACAATCGAGATTGGTACAGATGTGATCGCTACAATTGCTGGTGGAGCTGCCGTTGATTGTTACGGTATTGTTGGAATGGCTTCTAAGAAACAAATTAAGGATGGTCTTACAGAAATCCTAAAAAAAGATAACTTTACAAAAGGTGTTATTGTTCGCCAAGTAGGCGAAGACGTTAATATCGATATGTACATAATTGTAAGCTATGGTACGAAGATTTCTGAAGTTGCTAATAACGTACAAAATAAAGTGAAGTATACTCTTGATCAAACATTAGGCTTGTCAGTTGACTCTGTTAATATTTTTGTTCAAGGTGTGAAAGTAGCAAACCTGTAAAGACGCATTAAGGAGGAGAATTTGTGTCGATAAAACGTATTGACGGTAAATTATTTGCAGATATGGTGATTCAAGGTGCAAATAACTTAACGAAAAATGTAAAATTTGTAGATTCATTAAATGTATTCCCGGTACCAGATGGTGATACTGGAACAAATATGAATCTTTCTATTACTTCTGGATCAAAGGAAGTAATAGAAAAACCAAATAGTCATGTAGGGAAAGTTGGTCAAAGCTTTGCAAAAGGCTTACTGATGGGTGCGCGTGGTAATTCTGGTGTAATACTTTCTCAATTATTTAGAGGTTTTTCTAAATCAATTGAAACAAAGGAAACAATTTCAACAACTGATTTTGCTTTAGCGTTAGAAGCAGGGGTAGAAACTGCTTATAAAGCTGTTATGAAGCCTATTGAAGGAACAATCTTAACAGTTGCAAGAGAAACTGCAAAAAAAGCAGTTGTCATAGCAAAAACACATGAAGAATTTATTCCTTTTCTTGAGGAAACAATTATTGAAGCAAATGCATCATTAAACCGTACGCCAGACTTACTACCTGTGTTAAAACAAGTTGGTGTAGTCGATAGCGGAGGTCAAGGTTTAGTACTTGTCTATGAAGGATTCTTAGCATCATTAAAAGGTGAAGAAATTTCCCTAGAAGGTGCTGAGGCGGCTCTTTCACTTGAGGAACTAGTTGAAGCAGAACATCGTAATGTACAAAGTATGTTAAATACTGAAGACATTGTTTACGGATACTGTACTGAATTTATGGTGCGATTTGAAAAAGATAAAATAAAAAAACATCCTTTTGACATAGATACTTTCCGTAAAGAGTTAAGTTCATGGGGTGATTCTTTATTAGTAGTTGCTGATGATGAAATTGTAAAAGTTCATATTCACGCTGAGTACCCTGGGGAAGTATTTAATTTAGGTCAACGATTTGGAAGCTTTTTAAAACTAAAAGCTGAAAATATGCGCGAACAACATACTAACTTACTACATGAAGAGGTTTCAAATGAATCTCCTTCTAAAAATGAGTCTATACAATCTGCTGAAAAACAAGAATTTGGTATCGTTACGGTAGCTATGGGATCAGGGATTAAAGCATTATTTGAAAGTATTGGGGCAACTGTTGTAATTGAAGGCGGTCAAACAATGAATCCTAGTACAGAAGACATTGTAAAAGCGATTGAACAATGCAACGCAGAAAATGTTATTGTACTTCCTAACAACGGAAATATTGTGATGGCTGCCGAACAAGCTGCATCTGTTGCAGAATGT
Source organism: Bacillus sp. FJAT-25509 (assembly GCF_001420605.1). Classification (GTDB taxonomy): domain Bacteria; phylum Bacillota; class Bacilli; order Bacillales; family Bacillaceae_G; genus Gottfriedia. Next base: position 358,048 of record NZ_LJIZ01000016.1, on the reverse strand, counting down.
AATGTAGCAGTTGTAACGTCTAAAACAGTACCTCAAGGAATGTCAGCATTATTAGCATTTAATCCTACAGGTTCATTAGATGAAAATAAATCAGGAATGCAAGATGCTTTAAAGACAGTAAAAACAGGTCAAATAACTTATGCGGTTCGAGATACTGAAATTGATGGTGTAGAAATAACAAAAGATCATTTCATGGGAATCCTTGAAAGTAAAATTGTTACTACAGATGCCAATCAATTAGAGGCTGCAAAAAAATTACTACAAGATATGATTGATGAAGATTCTGAAATATTAACAATCTTATATGGTCAAGATGTATCGGATGAAGAACTTTCAAAATTAGTCGAATTTGCCGAAGAGAGCTTTGATCACTTAGAAATTGAAGTTCATAACGGTAAACAGCCTTTATATTCATATATTTTTTCGATTGAATAAGATATAATATAGCAAGATAAAAGAGGAAGTGGGATCACTTCTTCTTTTTTTTTGTAATTTATTTAAAGACTAATGTAAAATAACATAGAACTCTGTAGAATTTCGTATTACACTATAAGATGGACATTGCTTTGTCCGTAATACCAAGTTTTTATATAAATATTTGTTCTAACAAAACAAAAACTAAATAAAATACGCTTTTACAATAACGTATTGGGGGAAACGTGATGAAATATAAAAGTGTTTTTGACATAATTGGTCCAATTATGATTGGTCCTTCTAGTTCACATACAGCGGGAGCGGCAAAAATTGGTCGTGTAGCAAGAAATCTTTATGGAAAAGAACCAAAGAAGATTTTGATTTCATTGTATGGTTCATTTGCTAAGACATATCGTGGACATGGTACAGATGTTGCGCTTATTGGTGGATTATTAGATTTTGATACATTTGATGAGCGTATTCCAGAATCATTAAATATTGCACAAGAAAAAGGGATGTCAGTAGATTTCATTGAGGAAGATGCAGTAACAGAGCATCCAAATACAGTGAAAATTTCTATTCTCGATGATGACCAACCATTTGAATTAGTTGGAATTTCAATCGGTGGTGGAAAAATTGAAATTATTGAGTTGAATGGATTTGAACTTAAACTTTCGGGTAATTACCCTGCAATCCTTGTTGTTCATAATGACCGTTTTGGTTCGATTGCTGGTGTAACAAATGTCCTTATGAAATATGCTGTAAATATTGGCCATATGGAAGTTTCACGTAAAGAGGTCGGACAAATTGCTTTGATGGCAATTGAGGTCGACCAAGATCTAGATAATAAAGTTATTAATGAAATTGAATCTTTACCACATATCATTCGTGTTACGAAAATGGTTGATTAAGGAGAGGGGGATCTTATATGTTTAAAAATGTTGCTGAATTAGTTGAATTAGCTGAATCAAAAAATGTTAAAATTTCGGAAATAATGATTCAACAAGAGATGTTATTTACAGGAAGAAGCCGTGAAGAGATTATCGGTAAAATGGAGCAAAATCTTGTTGTTATGGAAAAGGCGGTTGAAAGAGGACTTGCAGGTGTTCACTCGCCAACAGGTTTAACAGGGGGAGACGCTGTATTACTTCAAAATTATATTGCAAAAGGTAATTTCCTTTCAGGCCATTTACTTTTAGATGCTGTTAGTAAAGCGGTTGCGACAAATGAAGTAAATGCTGCAATGGGTACGATTTGTGCAACTCCTACAGCTGGTTCTGCTGGGGTAGTACCTGGAACCCTTTTTGCTGTAAAAGAGAAATTAAATCCAACTCGAATGCAAATGATTGAATTCTTATTTGCATCAGGTGCTTTCGGTTTTGTTGTAGCCAATAATGCGTCAATTTCAGGAGCTGCAGGTGGCTGTCAAGCGGAAGTAGGATCTGCAAGTGGTATGGCAGCAGCAGCGATCGTTGAAATGGCTGGTGGTACTCCAAGTCAAAGTGCTGAAGCATTTGCTATTACATTAAAAAATATGCTTGGTTTAGTATGTGACCCGGTTGCAGGTTTAGTAGAAGTCCCATGTGTTAAGCGAAATGCAATGGGTGCTGCTAACGCAATGGTAGCAGCAGATATGGCATTAGCAGGTATTACAAGTCGTATCCCATGTGACGAAGTAATTGATGCTATGTATCGAATTGGACAAACAATGCCATCTGCGCTAAGAGAAACTGCAGAAGGAGGACTAGCGGCAACGCCAACAGGACGTGAATTAGAAGCAAAAATATTTGGTGTTTCGCTAAAAAAATAGTGAGTATTGAACTTGAACAAAAAGTATCTGTATTAAGTGGTGTTGGCGATGAAACTGAAACACAATTAAATGATATGGGTATTTTTACTATAAATGACTTAATCGAATATTTACCGTATCGATATGAGGATTTTCGAAATAAGGATTTATCAGAAGTGAAGCATGAAGAGCGCGTGACAGTCGAGGGGATTGTTCATAGCGCTCCTCTTCTTCAATATTTTGGCAAAAATAAATCACGATTAACATTTCGACTTTTAGTTGATCGATACTTAATTACTGTTATTTGTTTTAATCGACCGTATTTTAAAACAAAGTTAAACTTAAATGAGCATGTAACTGTTTCTGGTAAGTGGGATCAACATAAACAAACCATTTCATTATCAGACCTTGTATTTGGTTCTCGTACGAATAGTCATGAAATTGAGCCTGTCTATTCAATTAAGGGCAAAATGTCTGTAAAAACAATGCGTAAATTTGTTGAGCAGTCCTTTAAAAAATTTGGACATTTAATAAATGACTTAGTGCCAAAAGAACTTATTCAAAAATATAAACTTTTAAATCGTTCAGAAACTATGAGATTACTTCACCATCCAATTGATGCGAATAGTTTAAAACAAGCTAGAAGAAGCTTTGTTTATGAAGAGTTTTTTCTTTTCCAACTAAAAATGCAAGCACTTCGAAAAATTCAGCGTAATCAATCAAAAGGTATCCCAAAAACATTAAACATTGAAAAAATTCAACAACTAATCCAATCCTTACCATTTCCTCTGACATCAGCTCAAAATAGAGTTGTACAAGAAATATTCACAGATTTAGAAAGTCCTTATCGAATGAATCGCTTATTACAAGGTGATGTTGGTTCGGGAAAAACAGTTGTCGCTACCATTGCATTGTATGCATGTACACTTAATGGTTACCAAGGGGCATTAATGGTGCCTACAGAAATATTAGCTGAGCAACATTTTGAATCTTTAGCAAAAATGCTACAACATACTGAAGTAAATGTTGAACTTCTTACAAGTTCTGTAAAAGGTAAAAAGCGTCGTGAAATCCTAGAACGATTAAAAAACGGTGAGGTACATATTTTAGTCGGAACTCATGCTTTAATTCAAGATGAGGTTCAATTTAATAAATTAGGCATTGTAATTACAGATGAACAACATCGATTTGGTGTTGGTCAGCGAAGAGTTTTAAGAGAAAAAGGTTATTTCCCTGATGTTTTATTTATGACAGCAACTCCAATCCCAAGAACTTTGGCAATAACGGCATTTGGTGAAATGGATGTCTCGATTATTGATGAATATCCGGCTGGTCGTAAAAAAATAGAAACGTATTGGGTTAAACAAGAAATGTTTGATCGTGTTTTAGATTTTATCGGTAAAGAAATTAAAAATGGACGACAAGCGTATTTAATCTGTCCTCTAATCGAGGAGTCAGAGAAACTAGACCTTCAGAATGCATTGGATTTACATAGTGTTCTATCTTTTCATTATCAAAATATAGCGAAGGTTGGATTGATGCATGGAAAGCTTTCATCAACAGAGAAAGATGACGTAATGAAGGCATTTGCAGCTAATGATGTTCAAATATTAGTATCAACGACAGTTGTAGAAGTGGGTGTAAATGTACCGAATGCAACTGTGATGGTTATTTATGATGCAGACCGATTTGGACTTTCACAATTACATCAACTAAGAGGACGAGTTGGACGAGGTTCAGAACAATCATATTGTATTTTAGTTGGCGATCCAAAAAGTGAGGTAGGAAAAGAAAGACTAACAATCATGACAGAAACAAACGATGGTTTTGAGTTAAGTGAAAAAGATTTAGAACTTAGAGGACCAGGAGATTTCTTTGGAAAACAGCAAAGTGGTGTACCCGAATTTAAAATGGCTGATATGGTACATGACTATCGTGCATTAGAAGTTGCTCGAAATGATGCAACATTACTTGTTAATTCAGATGTATTTTGGAAAGCTAATGAATATCAAGAATTAAGAATGTACTTAGACAGAACGGGAATATTTAATTCAGAAAAATTAGATTAGTACTAGGTATTAAAAGTTTGTCAAAAAACTATTGTAATACGTGGATTTTTAATATAAACTGTATTTAATACCTGGTCACAAATTAGTAGTTGAGGTATGTAATATGAGAAGAAATAAAAAAGATCGTCATGAATTGTTAAAAAAAATTATAAAAGAAAATCCGTTTATTACAGATGAAGATTTAGCTAATCAATTATCTGTGAGCATACAAACTATTCGTCTTGATCGTCTTGAATTATCAATTCCTGAGTTAAGAGAGCGCATCAAAAATGTTGCCACTCAGCAATTAGAAGATGTAAAATCACTACCAGTAGATGAAATAATCGGTGAAGTTATTGATATTCATTTAAACGAAAGTGCCATTTCTATATTTGACGTTAAGGAAGAGCATACTTTTAGTAGAAATGGAATTGCCCGAGGTCATCACTTATTTGCCCAGGCTAATTCTTTAGCAGTTGCAGTTATTCATGATGATTTAGCTCTTACAGCTAAATCCAATTTTGTTTTTATTAAACCTGTAAGAACAAATGACCGAGTAATTGCGAAGGCAAAGGTTTTACCGCAAAAAGGAGATCCGAGGCGTACTACAGTTGATATCAATGGCTATGTTGAAAAAGAACATGTATTCCATGGCTTGTTCGAAATGTACCACCGAAGTATTGAAGAATAGGAAGTGAACAAGATGAAATTAGCGATCGATGCAATGGGTGGAGATCATGCCCCAAAAGCTATCGTTGAAGGTGCGATGCTTGCAGTTGAAAAATTAAATGATATACATATTACTTTAATTGGTGATGAATCAAAAATTAAACCATTCTTAACGAATGATAAAAATATAACGATTATCCATACAGATGAAGTAATTGAAGGAACTGAAGAACCAGTTAGAGCGGTTAGAAGAAAAAAGAATGCTTCTATGGTCTTAATGGCAAACCAAGTAAAAGAAGGCAATGCCGATGCATGTATTTCTGCGGGAAACACTGGAGCATTGATGACAGCGGGCTTATTAGTCGTTGGTCGAATGGAAGGTGTAGAACGACCTGCACTTTCACCTACGATGCCTACTTTAGATGGCAAAGGCTTTGTATTTCTTGATGTAGGTGCTAATGTTGATGCAAAAGCAAACCATTTACTTCAATATGCAATAATGGGATCTGTATATGCCGAAAAGGTTAGAAGTATACATAATCCGACTGTTGGATTACTAAATGTCGGTACGGAAGATAAAAAAGGTAATGAACTTGCTAAACAAACATTCCAATTACTAAAAGAAAGTAATTTGAATTTTATAGGAAATGTTGAAGCTAGAGACTTAATGAACTCAGTAGCAGATGTAGTAGTTACAGACGGGTATACTGGAAATGTAGCTTTAAAAGCTATTGAAGGTACTGCACTTGCAATGTTTTCATTAATTAAAGATGCGATGCTTACTAATTTCACATCAAAGCTTGCAGCAGCTGTATTAAAACCAAACTTAAAAGGTGTAAAAAAGAAAATGGATTACTCTGAGTATGGTGGAGCAGCGTTATTTGGCTTGAAATCACCTGTCATTAAGGCTCATGGAAGTTCTGATGCGATGGGGATTTTTAGTGCAATTAAGCAAACTCAAACGATGGTTGAACATAATGTTGTAAAACTAGTAAGTGATCACATGGAGAAAATCGAATCAAATGCATAAGGGGGTCACTCCAATGGGTAAAGTGGCGTTTATTTTTCCTGGACAAGGATCACAAAAAGTTGGAATGGGTAAAGATTTAGCTGAGAGCTATAATGAATGTGGATCTATTTTTGAAACTGCTAACGAACAAATTGGTTTTAGTCTTTCTGAAATTATTTTCAATGGAACTGATGAAGAGTTAACTGCTACATATCATGCACAGCCAGCAATCTTAACAACTTCAATTGCTATGCTTGAGAAGATTAAAGCAGCTGGAATTAAACCAGACTTTGTCGCTGGTCATAGTTTAGGTGAGTTTACAGCGCTTGTAGCAGCAAACAGCATTTCATTTGAAGACGGTGTTAAATTAGTACATAAACGCGGTCAATTAATGGAGCAAGCAGTACCAGTAGGACAAGGTGCAATGGCAGCTGTATTATTTTTAGCTCCAGAAAAAATTGAAGAAGTTATTTCTGAAGTAAATAAAAATGGTCATTCTGTAGGTATTGCGAACTATAATTCTCCTACACAAGTGGTTATTACTGGAGATGCAGAAGGTGTACAAATTGCTTCTGGCTTACTAAAAGAAGCTGGAGCTAAACGTGTATTACCTTTAAAAGTAAGTGGTCCATTCCACTCATCTTTAATGAAACCTGCAAGCGAAGAATTCCAAAATGAGCTTGGTAAAATTAATGTAAATGATTGTGTAACACCATTAATTTCAAATGTTACTGCTAAAGTTGTTACAGATGCAAATGAAATTAAAGAATTATTAGTTAATCAATTATATTCTCCGGTAAAATGGAACCAATCTATTCAAGAATTAGTTGACCTTGGTGTTGATACATTCGTTGAAATTGGTCCTGGTAAAGTTTTAACTGGATTAGTAAAAGCAATCTCTCCATCATCAAAATTAGTAAATGTTTATGATGTTGAAACATTAAACCAATTTTTAAATGAGTGGGAGGAAATAAAATCATGCTAAATGGTAAAGTTGCATTAGTTACAGGTGGATCTCGCGGTATCGGACGAGCAATCGCATTAACTTTAGCTAAAAATGGTGCGAATGTAGTTGTTAATTATTCTGGGAATGAAGCGGCTGCTCTTAAAGTTGTAGAAGAAATTACAGCTCTTGGAGTTAAAGCGATTTGCTATAAAGCAAATGTATCAAATGGTGAAGAAGTTGCAGCTTTAGTAAAAAATACTGTTGATGAATTTGGTAGTATTGATATACTAGTAAACAACGCAGGTATTACAAGAGATGGTCTTTTATTACGCATGAAAGATGCTGATTGGGATGATGTAATTGATACAAACTTAAAAGGCGTATTCAATTGTATCAAAGCAGCAGCGAAGTTTATGACTCGTCAACGTAATGGCCGCATCATTAATATTAGTTCAGTTGTTGGACAAATTGGTAATCCAGGACAAATGAACTATGTAGCTGCAAAAGCTGGCGTATTAGGTTTAACAAAAACAGCAGCAAAGGAATTAGCTACTAGAAATATTACAGTTAATGCAATTGCGCCTGGTTTTATTGAAACTGATATGACAAATGAATTAAATGAGCAAATTAGAACGCAAATGTTATCTAATATTCCATTGCAATCTTTTGGTCAACCAGAAGATATTGCAAACGCAGTAGTATTCTTAGCAATGGATGCAAGTAGATACATTACTGGACAAACAATCAATGTTGATGGTGGACTTGTAATGAATTAGTTTGGCGTTTGCCAAATTTTTATGTATAATGCATAAGTAGACAATCTTTGGGGGGAGGTGAATAATAATGCAAGATGTATTAGAGCGCGTATCAAAGATTATTGTTGACCGTTTAGGTGTAGAAGAATCTGAGATCCAAATTACAAGCCGTTTCAAAGAAGATTTAGATGCAGACTCATTAGACGTAGTTGAATTAGTAATGCAATTAGAAGATGAGTTTGAATTAGAAATTTCTGACGAAGATGCTGAAAAAATCGTCACAGTTGGTGATGTTGTGAACTACATAGAGAGCAACATGTAATGAGAAAAGTCCCGTATTTTATACGGGACTTCTCATCATTTTCTTGACTAGTAGGTTTAGCAGCATATCAAACTGCTTTTTAGTTGGAGGTAAATATGCCGCATTCAAGAAGAGTAAGAGAATTTAAACTTTCTGATGTTGAAAAAGAGAATTTTGTAAAATTACAAAAACAAATAAATATTATGTTTAATAATGAGGGCTTGCTAATTCAAGCGTTTACACATTCATCCTATGTGAATGAGCATCGTAAAAAACCATATGAAGATAATGAGAGATTAGAATATTTAGGGGATGCTGTTTTAGAGCTTACCGTTTCACAATATTTATTTCAAAAATATATCACAATGAGTGAAGGCGAGTTAACAAAATTACGTGCCGCAATCGTTTGTGAACCATCACTTGTGAAATTTGCGCATGAGTTAGATTTTGGTCGATATATATTACTTGGTCGCGGGGAAGAAATGACAGGTGGTCGAACACGTCCAGCACTACTTGCGGATGTTTTTGAAGCATTCATTGGATCATTATATTTGGACCAAGGATTACAAACAGTTATTAACTTCTTATCTCTTCATATATTCCCAAAAATAAACGATGGTGCTTTTTCGCATGTGATGGATTTTAAAAGTCAGTTACAAGAGTTTGTACAAAGAGACTCCACAGGTTCAATTGAGTATAAAATACTTCAAGAAAAAGGACCAGCTCATAACCGAGAATTTGTTTCAAAAGTATTATTAAATGGTGAAACATTAGGAATCGGTAGTGGTAGATCTAAGAAAGAAGCAGAGCAACAAGCAGCTAAAGAAGCATTATTAAAATTAAAAGAGTCAAGTAAATAGATTAAGTAAAAAATCTAGTAGAAACTTGTCGGATAATCGATAAAAATGACGAATTCCCCCTTTTATGGGGGAGTTTTTGTGTATATAATTAAATCAAAAAAGGGGGAATTCAGTTGTTCCTCAAACGACTAGATATAATTGGATTTAAATCATTCGCTCAGCGAGTTAATATAGATTTTGTAAAAGGTGTTACAGCAGTTGTAGGACCAAATGGAAGCGGTAAAAGTAATATTACTGATGCCATTAGATGGGTACTAGGAGAACAGTCAGTCAAATCACTACGAGGAGCGAAGATGGAGGATATTATTTTTGCTGGTAGTGAAGGAAGAAAACCTTTAAATTATGCAGAAGTTACACTGACATTAGATAATGAAGATCAACAATTACCACTTGAGTATAATGAAGTAAGTGTAACTAGACGTGTTTACCGTTCTGGAGATAGTGATTTTTATATTAATAAACAATCTTGTCGGTTAAAAGATATAGTTGATTTATTTATGGATTCTGGACTCGGAAGAGAGGCATTCTCTATTATTTCTCAAGGGAAGGTTGAAGAAATATTAAGCAGTAAGCCAGAAGAACGAAGAGGAATTTTTGAAGAAGCAGCTGGAGTATTAAAGTATAAAAACCGAAAGAAAAAGGCTGAAGCAAAATTATTCGAAACACAAGAAAACTTAAACCGAGTTGATGATATTTTATTTGAACTAAGCTCGCAAATTGAACCATTAAGAATGCAAGCTTCAATTGCAAAGGAATACATAGAACATAGAGATGAGCTAGAAAAGGTTGAGGCAGCTCTATTAGTATACGAAATTGAATCGCTTCACCAGAAATGGGAGGAGCTTAAACAAGAAGTTGCCCAAAACTCTGATTTAGAAATTTCGTTATCGACAGAGATTTCGACTGAAGAATCAAAACAACACGAATTACAAGAGAAATTAAATGCATTAGATGAATCAATTGATCAATTGCAGCAAGTTTTATTAACCGTTACGAAGAACTTGGAAAAATATGAAGGTCAGAAAGAACTAATGAAGGAGCGAAAAAGAAATACTTCAACTCAATCTGAACAATTAAGAAAACAAGTTGATGAAGTTACTGAACAAATAAACGAGACGAATCAATTAATCGAAGCAGAAAAAGAACAAGAAAAATGTTCTCGTCAAAATGTAAACAAAACGAAAACTAATATTGTTGAGATCCAAAATGAGATTATATCTTATGAGGGTGATATTGAAGAACAAATCGAATTAATAAAATCTGATTATATTGAGCTATTAAATAATCAAGCATCGATTAAAAATGAAAAAACGATGCTTGAAAAGCAAAGTCAACAATACTCAGTTAAATCAAGTCGATTAGATTTAGAAAATGAAAAATACATTCGTCAAAGAGAGCAATTACAGAATAGAAAAACTGAATTGCTTAATGAGAAAGAACAATTTGATTTAACATTTAATGAGTTAAATGTTAAATTTGAAACGCTGAATAAGCAGCTTGATGAAACTTCAACAGTTTTAAAGGAAAAAGAAGAATTACTAAATAAAGCTTATCAGTTTATTCAACAAACAAAATCAAGAAAAGAAACACTTGAAGAACTTCAAGAAGATTTTGCTGGTTTTAATCAAGGTGTTAAAGAAATATTGAAAGCAAGAGGCACAAGACTAGAAGGTATTAAAGGTGCAATTGCTGAACTAATTACAACAAACAAACAATACGAAATTGCGATTGAAATTGCACTAGGTGCAGCTACACAACAAATTGTTGTTGAAAATGACGAGCATGCTAGAAGAGCAATTCAATTTTTAAAGCAGCAACGACTAGGCCGAGCTACATTTTTACCTATGAATATTGTTAAAGCTCGTTTTGTACCAGCTAATGTTATTGAAGGATTAAAAAGAAATCCTTCATTTATTGGAGTTGCATCATCCCTTGTTAGTTATTCAAGCGAGTATGAACAAGTGATTCAAAACATACTTGGAACTGTTTTAATCGCACAAGATTTAAAAGGTGCTAATGAACTGGCTAAACTCGTTGGACATCGCTATCGCTTTGTCACGCTTGAAGGTGATGTAGTTAATCCTGGTGGAGCGATGACTGGTGGGGCTGTTCGAACTACGAATTCTTCACTTATTGGAAGACAGCGAGAGTTAGAGGAAATCACTGTAAAGCTAAAAGATATGCAAGAAAAGACTAACTTGCTTGAGAGTGAGGTTCATACTCTTAAAGCGACAAATCTAGAAAGTTCTTCTAAAGCTCAAACAATAAATGAGGAAATTGAAAAGGTTAAGCAAATAATTGTTTCAATTATGGAACAACTAAAAAGTATCGAATTTGAAGAAAAAAATATTAACGATGCTTTAGCAATTTATGATTTAGAAATGGGAAGTTCAGCAAGTGATTTACTAAAGGTTAAAGATCGTCTAGAGGAATTATCGTCGTTAAATGCTAATGTGAAAAATGAGATAATTTCAAAAGAACAGAAGATCAATGAATTAACTGAACGGAAACTAAATCAAAAAGAAATTAAAGATGAATTACAATCGAAGTTAACTAGTCTGAAAATTTCTCTAGCACAAGAAGAGCAAAAGTTAAGTTATAGTAACGAACGAATTCGCCAGTTTGTAGAGAATTCTATAAAACAAAAGCAAATTCTTGAAGAAACGAAGGAAAAAATAATTTTCTTATCAAGTGAACTTATGACGAATGAAAATGGTAAGGAAGAGCTCGAGAAAATAATTTCGGATACTCGAATTGAATTTTCAAAAACGACGGAAATTATTTCTAAACGTCGAGAGCAACGAATTACTTATCAAACGGAGCTCGAAGATTATGCCCAATCATTACGCGAAAAGCAACGTCAATACAAGTCGCTATCTGATTTACTAAAACAACAAGAAGTAAATAGTAATCGACTTGATGTAGAGCTTGAAAATCGTCTAGAACAACTGAATGTGAAGTATATGACTACTTACGAAGCAGCAAAAATGAAATATACTCTAGAAATGACCGTTGATGATGCAAGGAAACGAGTTAAACTATTAAAGCTTTCAATTGAGGAATTAGGAACTGTAAATATTGGTGCAATTGATGAGTATGAACGAGTATCTGAACGTCATGATTTTCTTCAAGAACAAAGAACTGATTTAAATGAAGCAAAAATCACACTTTACAATGTAATTAGTGAGATGGATGAAGAAATGACAAAACGTTTCGAAACGAGTTTTAGTGCAATTCGTGAAAAATTCCAAGTCGTCTTTACTCAGTTGTTTGGTGGAGGAAGAGCTGATTTAGTTCTAACGGATGAGGAAAATTTATTGTTAACAGGTGTCGATATTGTTGCACAGCCACCAGGTAAAAAGCTACAAAATTTAGGCTTATTATCAGGAGGGGAACGTGCGCTTACGGCAATCGCACTACTTTTTGCTATTTTACAAGTACGTCCAGTACCGTTCTGTGTACTTGATGAGGTTGAAGCTGCACTAGATGAGGCCAATGTAGCTCGATTTGCAAAATTCTTAAAATATTTTAGTGAACAAACTCAATTTATTGTTATTACACACCGTAAAGGTACAATGGAAGAATGTGATGTATTATACGGTGTAACAATGCAAGAATATGGAGTTTCTACGCTAGTATCAGTTCGTTTGGATGAAGGCGAAGCATTATTATCGAATGGTAATTAGAAAGGATTGAAATTATGAGCTTTTTTAAGAAATTAAAAGAAACAATCTCAAAACAAACTGAGTCAGTAACTCAAAAATTTAAAACTGGATTAGAGAAATCTAGAAATAACCTTACAGAAGGGTTAAACGATTTATTTGCTAGATACCGTAAAGTAGATGAAGATTTTTTTGAAGAACTTGAAGAAATTCTAATTATGGCTGATGTTGGTGTAAACACAGTAATGGAACTAGTAGAGGACTTGAAAACTGAAGTTAAACGAAAAAATATTCAAGATCCAAAAGGTGTACAAGAAGTTATTTCTGAAAAACTAGTTGATTTGTATAAAGGTGATGATTTAACTGATGATTCATTTGAGTTAAATTTAAATCCTGATGGCTTAACAGTTGTTTTATTCGTTGGAGTTAACGGTGTAGGAAAAACAACTTCAATTGGTAAAATCGCGCATAAACTAAAAACTGAAGGTAAAAAAGTACTACTTGCTGCTGGAGACACATTTAGAGCGGGAGCTATTGATCAATTAGAAGTTTGGGGAGAACGTGTTGGTGTTGATACAATTAAACAAGGTGAAGGTTCAGACCCAGCTGCAGTAATGTTTGATGCGGTTCAAGCTGCAAAAGCTCGTAAAGTAGATGTTTTACTTTGTGACACAGCTGGCCGTCTACAAAATAAAGTAAACTTAATGAAAGAACTTGAAAAAGTACGCAATGTCATTGCTAGAGAAGTACCTGGTGCACCACACGAAGTACTGCTAGTAATTGATGCAACAACTGGCCAAAATGGTCTTGTTCAAGCAAAAACCTTCTCCGAAGCAACAAATGTCTCTGGTATCGTCTTAACGAAACTAGACGGAACGGCTAAAGGTGGTATTGTTTTAGCAATCCGAAATGAACTAAAAGTACCAGTAAAATTCGTCGGCCTTGGAGAAAAAATGGACGACCTACAACCATTCCAAGCAGAACAATTTGTATATGGTCTATTTGGAGATTTAATGAATAAAGAAGCATAATTCAAAAATTATGAAATGACGTGGATATGTTTAAATTGAATGACATATCCACTTTTTTTAAATTGTGCGAAGAAACAACGGTTTAATTTTTATTTTATCGTCAAGTAAAAAACTTGACAGATATTTGTGTATTAGGTAAACTAGCATATGTAAAGGCAATTCACTTAACAAAGGAGTGATAGTTTTGGCAGATCATACAATGTTAGATAAGACGATGAGAATCAATTATCTATATGATTTTTATCATTCTCTTTTAACTCCTAAACAACAAAGCTATATGTCATTATATTATTTGGATGACTATTCTTTAGGTGAGATTGCGGAAGAGTTTAGCATAAGTAGACAGGCGGTTTATGATAATATAAAACGTACTGAAGCTATGTTAGAAGAATATGAAGAGAAATTATTACTTCTAAAAAAATTTCAACAACGAAATGAACTTTTAAATAATTTGAAAACTTATACCAAAACAGGTAAAGTTGTAGATGACGAGTTTCTTCGAGTAATCGATGCGTTAGAGAAATTAGAATAATAAGGAGGACGGTTTTATGGCATTTGAAGGATTAGCCGACCGACTTCAAAAGACATTACAAAAGGTTCGAGGCAAAGGTAAAGTATCTGAATCTGATGTCAAGGAAATGATGAGAGAAGTACGTCTTGCTTTACTTGAGGCGGATGTTAACTTTAAAGTTGTTAAAGATTTTGTGAAACGTGTTTCTGAACGTGCAGTAGGACAAGAAGTATTACAAAGCTTAACGCCTGGTCAACATGTTGTAAAAGTAGTTCAAGAAGAACTAACAGCTTTAATGGGTGGAGAACAAAGCAAAATTGCTGTTGCAAATCGCCCGCCGACTGTTATTATGATGGTTGGTTTACAAGGTGCTGGTAAAACAACAACGACAGGTAAATTAGCGAATTTACTTCGAAAAAAGTACAATCGTAAGCCACTTTTGGTTGCAGCGGATATTTATCGTCCTGCCGCGATTAAACAGCTTCAAACATTAGGTAAACAATTAGATTTGCCTGTATTTGCATTAGGTGATCAAGTAAGTCCTGTTGAAATTGCGAAACAAGCGATTCAACACGCTAAGGATGAGCATCATGATTATGTCCTAATTGATACTGCAGGTCGTTTACATATTGACGAAGGTTTAATGGAAGAACTTGCACAAATTAAAGAACTTTCAAAACCTGAAGAAATCTTCCTTGTTGTTGATGCAATGACAGGACAAGACGCAGTCAATGTGGCACAAAGCTTTAATGATCAATTAGGTTTAACTGGAGTCGTATTGACGAAGCTTGATGGCGATACTCGTGGTGGTGCAGCTTTATCAATTCGTGCAGTGACGAATACTCCAATTAAATTTGTTGGACTTGGTGAAAAACTAGATGCAATTGAGCCGTTCCATCCAGAACGAATGGCATCACGTATTCTAGGAATGGGTGATGTGCTTACTTTAATTGAAAAGGCACAAGAAAACGTTGACCAAGAAAAAGCAAAAGAAATGGAACAAAAATTAAGAAATGCATCTTTTACTTTAGATGATTTCTTAGACCAACTTTCTCAAGTTAAAAAAATGGGACCACTTGGTGATATTTTAAAAATGATGCCAGGTGCAAACAAAATTAAAGGATTGAATGATGTGCAAATTGACGATAAACAAATCGCTCATGTAGAGGCAATTATTCAATCAATGACAAAGCAGGAAAAGCTTACACCAGATATTATTAACTCTAGTCGCAGAAAGCGAATAGCTAAGGGTTCTGGTCGCCCTGTACAAGAAATAAACCGTTTATTAAAACAGTTTGAAGAAATGAAAAAAATGATGAAAATGATGGGCGGTATGCAAAAAGGGAAGAAGAAAGGTTTTAAATTTCCGGGCTTATTCTAATCTAATTGTATAATTTTCCAGCATTTAAACATCATTTAATAAAAAATTATGCTGTTAAGAAATTTTACTTTACAAACAGTATTGGTTTTTGATAATATATAAATCGTTGTAAATATTTTCGGAGGTGCTTTAAAAATGGCAGTTAAAATTCGTTTAAAACGTATGGGAGCTAAAAAATCTCCTTTTTACCGTGTAGTAGTAGCAGACGCTCGTTCTCCTCGTGATGGACGTTTCATCGAGGAAATTGGAACTTACAATCCAGTTGCTCAACCAGCTGAAATCAAAATTAACGAAGAAGCAGCATTAAAATGGTTAGGAACAGGTGCTAAACCATCTGATACAGTTCGTAACTTATTCTCTAAAGCTGGTATCTTAGAGAAATTCCACAACGCTCGCAACGGCAAGTAATTATGGAAAAAAAGATGAATACACTCATAAATGCAATTGTTTCAAGTCTTGTAGATCATCCAGAGGATATTTCACTTCAAGTTAAAGAAGATGAGAACAATCTATTCTTTCATTTACAGGTAAACCCTGAAGATGCTGGTAGAGTGATTGGCAAACATGGTAAAATTGCTAAAGCGATTCGTACGGTTGTATATGCAGCGAGTAATGAACACGCAAAACGTATTCACTTAGATATTCAGTAATGTAAAACGGTCCTTGGCTATAGCTAAGGGCCGTTTTCAACATTACAGAGTTTTACTTAGAAAGCCCAAAATAAAGTGATAGCCACTTTTTATGAATTGAACGAGTCGTTTATTCAAGAGGTAGCTTTTGATGCTTTAATGACTTTAAGATATGCTATACTTGGCATTAAGCAATCTGTTTTAACCGTTGAAGTCTCAAGTAGACATATATACAATCTAAATGGTCAAACTAATAATAAATAGAAGAAATTTTAATATAGAGGTAAAAGAATGAAAAAATATTTAAATGTCGGAAAAATTGTAAATACACATGGAGTTCGAGGAGAGGTTCGTGTTATTTCAAGAACTGATTTTCCAGAAAAACGTTACGTAAAAGGTAATACACTATATTTCTTTAAAGAAAATGAAACAACACCAATTGAATTAATCGTAACAAGTCACCGTGTACATAAAAATTTTGATTTACTTACATTTGAAGGGTATGAGTCTTTAAACTCTGTAGAACCACTTAAAAATGGGATTTTAAAGATTACTGAAGATCAATTACACGAGCTAGATAAAAATGAGTACTATTACCATGAAATCATTGGTTGTGTTGTTGAGACAGTTGATGGAGAAGAAATCGGAAAAATAAAAGAAATTTTATCTCCAGGTGCAAATGATGTTTGGGTTATACAAAGAAAAGGTCAAAAAGATGCTCTTATTCCTTATATCGAGCAAATTGTGAAAGAAATAAATGTGGAGAATAAAAAAGTTAAAATCGAATTAATGGAAGGTCTATTATGATGAAATTAGATTTTCTAACTCTTTTTCCAGAAATGTTTGAAGGAGTTTTAAATTCTTCTATTCTAAAAAAAGCACAGGAAAAAGAGGCTGTTAAGTTTCGTTGTGTAAATTTTAGAGATTTCTCTACGAATAAACATTCAAATGTTGATGACTACCCATATGGTGGGGGCGCTGGTATGGTACTAGCCCCACAGCCTATTTTTGATGCTGTTGATGAATTAGTATCAAAAAGTGAAAATAAGCCGAGAGTAGTCCTTCTATGCCCTCAAGGAGAGCGATTTAGTCAACGTAAAGCTGAAGAGCTTGCAAAAGAGGAGCATTTAATCTTTATTTGTGGACATTATGAAGGTTATGATGAACGAATTCGTGAACATGTAGTGACAGATGAAATCTCAATTGGAGATTATGTATTAACAGGTGGAGAACTAGGTGCTATGGTAATTGCTGATAGTGTTGTTCGGTTATTACCTGGTGTACTTGGTAATACAACTTCAAAAATTGAAGATTCATTTAGTACAGGTTTATTAGAGCATCCTCATTACACAAGACCTGCCGATTTTAGAGGCCATAAAGTACCAGATGTTTTATTATCTGGAAATCATGCTCTAATCGAAGAATGGCGAACAAAACAATCTTTTAAGCGAACGATAACGCGTCGTCCAGATTTACTTGAAAACTACGATCTATCTAAAAAAGAGTCACAATGGATGGATCAAGTAAAAGAAGAATTAAAACAAGAAAACTAGTTGCGCGCACTAATAGAATATGTTAATATAACTTGTGGCTTGAGTAATTACTTAAGCCTTTATTCTCGGTGTTCCGCTGCGAGTCACTAAATCTTGTAAGAGCATCGGTTGGAAAAGGAGAGCATAAATTATGCAAAATTTAATCAACGAAATTACAAAAGAACAACTAAGAACTGACTTACCAGCATTCCGTCCTGGTGATACTGTACGAGTTCACGTTAAAGTTGTTGAGGGTACTCGTGAGCGTATCCAATTATTCGAAGGTGTAGTTATTAAACGTCGTGGTGGCGGAATTAGCGAAACTTTCACAGTTCGTAAAATTTCTTACGGAGTTGGTGTTGAACGTACGTTCCCAATTCACACTCCAAAAATTGCTAAATTAGACGTTGTTCGTCGCGGTAAAGTACGTCGTGCTAAACTTTACTACCTACGTGCACTTACTGGTAAAAAAGCAAGAATTAAAGAACTTCGATAGTCTTTTGAAAGGAGCTTGTATAAAACAAGCTCCTTTTTTTCCAATATTTGTAGATTATGGATATAATAAAAAGTAAAATAGAATACATAAATAAAGTTATTAACTTTACTGGTTTAAAAATGCAAAACGTATGGTTATTAAATGGAGGGATTAGGTTGAAAGAAAGCAATAGTGGTGGAATTTGGGAATTAGTTAAAACAATTTTTATTGCGCTTGTACTTGCACTTGGTATTCGAACATTCCTTTTTACACCGGTTTTAGTTGATGGTATCTCAATGATGCCAACACTACAGGATCAAAGTAGAATGATTGTAAATAAAATCGTATACAAACTACATGAACCTAGACGTTTTGATATAGTAGTCTTCCATGCTACAAAGGAAAAAGATTATATTAAACGAGTTATTGGCTTACCAGGTGACACAGTAGAATATAGAAACGATGTCCTATATGTTAACGGTAAACCGTATAAAGAACCATATTTAAACGAATATAAAAAAGAAACAACAGATGGTCCTCTAACTGAAGACTTTAAGTTAGAAGAGATTACTGGTAGAAAAACTGTACCTAAAGGACAAGTATTCGTTTTAGGTGATAATCGTCGATTAAGTAAAGATAGTCGTATTATCGGAACAGTTAGTCAAAAAGAAATTTTAGGCCGAGCAAGTTTTGTTTTTTGGCCGTTATCTGAGGTTGAAATGGCTAAATAAAAGCCGAATTAATCTTGATTATTCAATGTATAAGAAGGTGGCAACATGACGATTCAATGGTTTCCAGGCCATATGGCAAAAGCTAGAAGACAAGTTACAGAAAAACTTTCACTAATTGATGTAGTAATTGAATTAGCGGATGCAAGGGTACCCGCAGCTTCTAGAAATCCAATGATCGATGAAATAATTTCAAATAAACCAAGATTACTTTTGTTAAATAAAGCGGATTTAGCGGATCCAAGAGTTACTCAGCAATGGTTAGCGCATTATGAAAAACAAGGCGTAATGGCAATTGCTATCGATGCGGCATCTGGACAAGGGTTAAAAGCAATTATTTCTTCTTGTGAAATACTTGTAAAAGAGAAGTTTGATAAAATGAGATCTAAAGGGATTAAACCTCGCGCAATTCGAGCGTTAATTGTAGGGATCCCGAATGTTGGTAAGTCGACTTTAATCAATAAGCTTGCACGAAAGAATATTGCTAAAACTGGTGACCGTCCAGGCGTAACGCAAGCACAGCAGTGGATAAAAGTAGGGAAAGAAATTGAACTGCTTGATACACCAGGTATATTGTGGCCTAAATTTGAAGACCAACTTGTAGGTCTTCGTTTAGCAACTACAGGAGCAATTAAAGATAGTATCATTAACCTTCAAGAGGTAATGATTTATGCGATTAAATATTTAAGAGAGTTTTATCCAAATGTATTAAAAGAAAGATATGACATGAATGAGGAAGTTTTATTTTCTGAAGAAGTCGTTGATATTTTTGATCATATTGGAAAGAAACGTGGATTACTTATGTCAGGCGGAATTATAGATTATGATAAAACATCTGATTTATTTTTACGTGAGCTAAGAGCGGGAAAATTAGGAAGATTAACTTTCGAAAATCCATCAATGCTTGAAGTGACTGATGAAATATTAGAAGAAAGTGCGCAAGAATAAGCGTACTTTCTTCTTTTTTAATGAAAATTAAGGAGTTCTAGATTATGTCTCTGAAAATAGATGAAATAAAAAATAAACTAAGTGAATTAACTGACCCAACAAATGAACTCTTAAAAGAATTAGAAAGTGATCAAAGAATTGGTGTGCAAAAGCTAATTGCTAAATGGTATAGAGAACAAGAAAAAAAAGATTTAGCTAGAAAGAAATTTCTTAAAATGATGGAATATGAACAGAATCTTTATAGTCAAAATATAAAGTTAATTGCAGGAGTAGATGAAGTTGGTAGAGGTCCATTAGCTGGTCCTGTTGTAGCAGCAGCTGTAATTTTAGCGGAAAATACTGAGCTAATTGGATTAGATGATTCAAAAAAATTATCGAAAGAGAAACGACAGTACTTCGTAAAGCGGATCAAGGAAGAAGCAATTTCTTATGGAGTTGGAATGGCCAGTTCAACTGAAATTGATGAAATCAATATTTATGAAGCAACTAAATTAGCGATGAGACGTGCAATTGAACAACTTACTCATTCGCCTGAACATTTATTAATTGATGCAATGAAACTCCCGCTAGATATTTCTCAAACATCAATCATTAAGGGCGATGCAACAAGTATCAGTATAGCAGCTGCATCTGTACTTGCAAAAGAAACAAGGGATTCTTTAATGTGCGAACTAAGTTTAAAGCATCCAAACTACGGATTTGAAAAGCATATGGGATATGGAACAAAGGAACATCTAAAAGCGATTGATGAGCATGGAATTATTAATGAACATAGAAGATCCTTTGCACCAATAAAAGATAAAGTTTGAATGTAAAAATAATTGGTAGTTAACATACATCAAATTACTGAAGTGGACTAAAATATATTAGATTAATGACAGTTAAGATTACATAATATTCTAAGTTTATATTAAGTAGATAAATGAATCGAAATGATGTAAACCTAAAATCAAAAATGATTCAAACTGTTGTTAATCTATTTTTTATAGGGTAAGGATATATTATTGGAAAAATAATATTGTAATATGATAAACTACATTGACTATTGTATATGAAAAGGTTTTCTATAAAAAACATAGAATATTTAATTCTTTTCTACTAAAGTATTTACAGTATATTCTGTAAGAGATACAATAGGGATGTGTTTTAATTTGTCTTGTTCTAAAAGGGGAGGATGGATCATGAATATCCATGAGTATCAAGGGAAAGAAATCCTACGAAGCTATGGCGTAAAAGTACCAAACGGTAAAGTTGCATTCACAGTTGAAGAAGCAGTAGAAGCAGCTAAAGAATTAGGTACAGCTGTATGCGTAGTAAAAGCTCAAATTCACGCTGGTGGCCGCGGTAAAGCGGGTGGCGTAAAAGTAGCGAAAAATTTAGATGAAGTAAATACATATGCTAGTGAAATACTAGGTAAAGTATTAGTTACTCATCAAACTGGACCAGAAGGTAAGGAAGTTAAGCGCTTACTTATCGAAGAAGGCTGCGATATTAAAAAAGAATATTATGTTGGTTTAGTTTTAGACCGCGCTACTTCTCAAGTTGTATTAATGGCTTCTGAAGAAGGTGGAACTGAAATTGAAGAAGTAGCAGAAAAAACACCTGAAAAAATCTTTAAAGAGTATATTGATCCAGCAGTAGGTCTACAAGGCTTCCAAGCTCGTCGTATTGCGTTCAATATCAACATTCCAAGCAACTTAGTAAACAAAGCTGTTAAGTTCATGATGGGCTTATATAGTGCGTTTATCGAAAAAGATTGCTCAATCGCTGAAATTAACCCATTAGTAGTTACTGGTGATGGTGAAGTAATGGCATTAGATGCAAAGTTAAACTTTGACTCAAATGCTTTATATCGTCATGCAGACATTTTAGCTTACCGTGACTTAGAAGAAGAAGATCCAAAAGAAATCGAAGCTTCTAAGTATGACTTAAACTATATTTCTTTATACGGAAATATCGGATGTATGGTTAATGGTGCTGGTCTAGCAATGGCTACAATGGATATCATTAAACACTACGGTGGAGACCCGGCTAACTTCCTTGATGTTGGGGGCGGTGCTACAGCTGAGAAAGTTACAGAAGCATTTAAAATCATCCTTTCTGACCAAAATGTTAAAGGTATTTTCGTTAATATCTTCGGTGGCATCATGAAGTGTGATGTTATTGCTGAAGGTGTAATCGAAGCAACTAAACAAGTTGGTTTACACTTACCATTAGTTGTTCGTTTAGAAGGAACGAATGTTGAATTAGGTAAGAAGATTCTTAATGAGTCAGGCTTAAACATTGTTGCAGCAGATTCAATGGCTGATGGCGCTGAAAAAATCGTTGCACTTGTAGGCTAAGAAAGGGAGGATAAAAATGAGCGTATTCATTAATAAAGATACAAAAGTCATTGTACAAGGTATTACTGGTTCACAAGGCTTATTCCATACAACTCAAATGTTAGAGTATGGTACAAAAATCGTTGGTGGTGTAACTCCTGGTAAAGGTGGAACTGACATTGCTGGCGTACCTGTATTCAATACAGTTAAAGATGCAGTTGAAGCTACTGGTGCTAATGCATCTGTAATCTACGTACCACCAGCATTTGCTGCTGATGCAATCATGGAAGCAGTTGATGCAGAATTAGATATCGCTATTTGTATTACAGAAGGTATTCCAGTACTTGATATGGTAAAAGTTAAAAAGTACATGGAAGGCAAAAAGACTAGATTAGTTGGTCCTAACTGTCCTGGTGTTATCACTCCAGATGAGTGTAAAATTGGTATCATGCCTGGTTACATTCACAAAAAAGGTCATGTAGGAATCGTATCACGTTCTGGTACATTAACTTATGAAGCTGTACATCAATTAACTCAAGCTGGTATTGGTCAATCTACAGCTGTAGGTATTGGTGGAGACCCTGTAAATGGAACAAACTTCATCGATGTATTAAAAGCATTCAATGAAGATCCAGAAACTTATGCAGTTATTATGATCGGTGAAATCGGTGGAACTGCAGAAGAAGAAGCTGCTGAGTGGGTACAAGCTAATATGGCGAAACCAGTAGTAGGATTTATTGGCGGTCAAACAGCTCCAGAAGGTAAACGTATGGGACATGCTGGTGCTATCATCGCAGGCGGTAAAGGTACTGCTAAAGAGAAAATGGCTACAATGGAAAGCTGTGGCATTAAAGTTGCACTTACTCCTGCAGTAATGGGCGAAACTTTAATTGGTGCATTAAAAGAGCGTGGCTTATATGAACAATGTAAGACACATGAAGCTTTAGTATAAGAATGATAAATTAAGTAGCCTCCGATAGGAGGCTACTTAATTATTAGACAAAAGTTCGAAAAATATTATTATCAGACTGATTGAAAACGCTTGTCTTTCGAGGCGCGTAGCCTGGTGAGGAGCGGAGTTACCTTGACGGTAATGAGCACCACAGACAGGCGAAGCAACGAAGAAAGAGAGCGTTTGCCAACAGTCTGAGTAGCCTCCGATAGGGGGCTACTTTCTTATAAGAAAGGAGAATACATGGAAAAGAAAATTCGACTTATTCATTTGCATCATTTTTTATTTGAAAACTATCAAGCAATCAAAAAGATACTTCTCTATGATCCACATTTAGAAAACCTCTATCAATACTCACCTTCTACATTTAAAACTACATTTCAAATGACTTCAAACGCCGCTGAAAAATTATATAGTCAACTTCATTCAACTTCCATTTTTGATATTTTAAAAGAAAGCTATAAAAAAAATATTAAAATTATTACAATTTATGATGATTTATATCCGGATTTGTTAAGAGAAATATGTGACCCTCCGTTTGTTTTATATTTAAAAGGAAATCAAAATATCCTTAATGAACAATTTATGTTGAGTATAATTGGAGCTAGAAAACCAACTTTATTTGCGAAAATTATTTGTGATTCGATAATTTTAGGCCTAATAAAAGAAAATTGTGTTATTGTAAGTGGAATGGCATCTGGATGCGATTCAATTGCACATAATTCTGCTATTTTCCACAACGGAACAACGATTGCAGTTGTCGGTTGTGGGTTAGACTATATTTATCCGAAAGAAAACCGTAACTTATTTAATGAAATATCATTAAATCATTTAGTTATTAGCGAATATCCATATTATATTGGACCAGAAAAAAGATATTTTCCTAGAAGAAATAGAATTATTGCTGGGTTATCAAAAGGTTTAATCGTTTTAGAGGCTAAGGAAAAGAGCGGGACGATGATTACTGCAAATTTTGCAATTCAATATAATAGAGAGGTATTTGCAGTGCCAGGTCCGATTATAATGGAAGAATATAAAGGAAATCATCGATTAATTCAGGATGGAGCGAAATTAATTACATGTACAAATGATATTTTAGAGGAATTTTAGGAATATACTAAAAAATAAAAAAATATGTTTATATTACAAAATATTGACAATACTAAGGCGACTTGTGTTATTTTATATCTAAATAAAATTTGACTAATGTATAGAATAAACTATACAATTTGAAATTGTATGAAGGAAAATCAAAAATATAAATTGAACTCTTCTTATTATGAATCTATTTGAGAATACATAAGAATAAAAGAAAGAAATAAGGAATACAGAGAGTAATGAATAGGAAACTCTCGGGAGGCTTAAAAGATGGCAGAAAATTTAGTTATAGTGGAGTCCCCTTCAAAGGCTAAAACAATAGAAAAGTACTTAGGTAAGAAATTCAAAGTAATCGCATCAATGGGACATGTTCGAGATCTACCTAAAAGCCAGATGGGGATTGAAATAGAAAACGATTACAACCCAAAATACATAACAATCCGTGGAAAAGGTCCAGTTTTAAAGGATTTAAGATCTGCTGCGAAAAAAGCAAAAAAAATCTATCTAGCAGCCGATCCAGATCGCGAAGGTGAAGCAATAGCATGGCATATTGCGAATACACTTAATATCGATACATCATCGGATTGTCGTGTAGTGTTTAATGAAATTACTAAAGATGCTATTAAAGAGTCTTTTAAAAAACCTAGACCAATTAATATGAATTTAGTAGACGCTCAGCAAGCAAGACGTGTGCTAGATCGATTAGTAGGGTATAACATAAGCCCATTACTATGGAAGAAAGTGAAAAAGGGCTTAAGTGCAGGTCGAGTTCAATCTGTCGCTCTTAGACTAATCATCGAACGAGAAAAAGAGATTGGAATCTTCCAACCTGAAGAATATTGGACAATTAAAAGTAAGGCTTTAACAAAGAAAGAAACATTTGATACTTCTTTTTACGGAGTTAATGGTAAAAAAGTGGAATTGAATTCTGAAACTGATGTAAAAAATGTTTTATCACAAATTAAAGGTGATCACTTTGAAGTTCTAAGTGTTACTAGAAAAGAACGTAAACGTAATCCAGCAACTGCTTTTACTACTTCCTTACTACAGCAGGAAGCAGCTAGAAAATTAAATATGCGTGCAAAGAAAACGATGATGATTGCACAGCAATTATATGAAGGAATTTCCCTAGGTAGTGGAGGCCAGGTCGGGTTAATCACATATATGAGAACTGATTCAACTAGAATATCCGATGTTGCGGCTGAGGAAGCAAAATCTTATATAATTGATACTTATGGTGCAGATTTTGTTGCTACAAATAAAAAAAGCGAAAAAAAATCAGATAAAGTACAAGATGCACACGAAGCAATTAGACCAACATCAACTTTACGTTCGCCTGATACGATCAAAGCTCATGTTAGCCGCGATCAATATCGACTTTATAAATTAATATGGGAACGATTTGTTGCTAGTCAGATGGCATCTGCAATACTAGATACGGTAAAAGTTGACTTAATTAATAACGATGTAATATTTAGAGCCAATGGGTCAGTAGTTAAATTCCCTGGTTTTATGAAGGTGTATATAGAAAGTAATGATGATGGCACAGAAGAAAAAGACCGTATCCTTCCACCGTTAGCTGAAGGTGAGAAAGTTAAATTAGAAGATCTATTACCTGAACAACATTTTACTCAGCCACCACCACGTTACACGGAAGCTAGATTAGTAAAAACTCTTGAAGAGTTAGGGATTGGTCGTCCATCAACTTATGTACCAACTTTAGAAACGATACAAAAACGTGGATATGTTTCATTAGATAATAAAAGATTTGTCCCTACTGAACTAGGTCAAATAGTATTTGATTTAGTCGTTGAGTTTTTCCCAGAAGTAATTAATATTGAGTTTACGGTTCAAATGGAAGGTGACCTTGATAAAATTGAAGACGGCAATGTGAACTGGATTCAAATCATAGATCAATTTTATAGAGGTTTTGAGAAGCACTTAGAAATAGCTGAAAAAGAAATGCAAAAAGTTGAAATTAGAGATGAACCTGCTGGTGAAGACTGTGAATTATGTGGAAGCCCGATGGTATTTAAAATGGGTAGATACGGTAAGTTCATGGCATGCTCAAACTTTCCAGATTGCAGAAATACAAAAGCAATCGTAAAAGATATTGGTGTCAAATGTCCTACATGTAAAGATGGGAATATAATCGAACGTAAATCGAAAAAGAATCGAATATTCTATGGATGCACGAATTATCCTGAATGTGAATTCTTATCATGGGATAAGCCAATTGCGAGACCATGTCCAAAATGTGAAAACTTATTAGTTGAAAAGAAAATGAAAAAAGGTATTCAAGTTCAATGTGTATCATGTGACTACAAAGAGGATCAACAAGTGTAAGCAATTAATTTTCTTGCACTTAGACTACCAGCAAAAACGCTTGCTATCCTCGTTGACTCGTCGCCTGCCGAGGTGCTTATTACTGTTTAGGTTAACTTTAGTTCCTCATCAGGATTCGCAACTCTAAAGTCAAACGTTTTCAATCAGACTAAAAATTCATATTTACTGAGACTTTGTCCAAATAAAAGTGTGAGCAATTAATTTGCTCACTTTTACTTTTCATATCAACTTTTAATTAAGAAATCTTTAAGAAAAAATTATAAAATATTATTACGTAATTTAGATTGAATCAGCGTAGAAGGAGTTAACAATGAAAGAACAATTTATTAATGTTATTGGAGCAGGTTTAGCAGGAAGCGAGGCCGCTTATCAAATCGCAAAAAGAGGAATTAAAGTTCATTTATACGAGATGAGACCAGTTAGACAAACACCTGCTCATCATACTGACAAGTTTGCTGAATTGGTTTGTAGTAATTCACTAAGAGCGAATACATTAACGAACGCTGTAGGAGTATTAAAAGAGGAAATGAGAAGATTAGATTCAGTTATTATTCGATCTGCTGATGAGTGTGCTGTACCAGCAGGTGGTGCATTAGCTGTAGACCGACATGAGTTTGCTAGCCGAGTAACTGAGTATGTAAAAAATCATCCAAATGTTACTGTGCATAACGAAGAAATGACTAAAATTCCTGAAGGACCAACAGTAATCGCAACAGGTCCTTTAACATCACCTGAGCTATCTCAGCAATTAAAAGAATTAACGGGTGAAGATTATTTCTATTTTTATGATGCAGCGGCTCCAATCGTAGAAAAAGAAAGTATTGATTTAAATAAAGTATATTTAAAATCAAGATATGATAAAGGTGAAGCAGCTTACTTAAATTGCCCAATGACAGAAGAAGAATTTGATCGTTTTTATGAAGCATTAACTACAGCAGAAACAGTTCCTTTAAAAGAATTTGAAAAAGAGATTTTCTTTGAAGGATGTATGCCAGTTGAAGTAATGGCTAAACGTGGAAAGCAAACGTTATTATTTGGTCCAATGAAACCAGTAGGCTTAGAGGATCCAAAGACTGGTAAGACGCCACATGCAGTTGTACAACTACGTCAGGATGACAGTGCTGGAACTTTATATAATATAGTAGGATTCCAAACGCATTTAAAATGGGGCCCTCAAAAAGAAGTATTGCAATTAATACCTGGGCTTGAGAATGCTGAAATTGTACGATATGGTGTAATGCATCGAAATACGTTTATAAATTCGCCGAATCTATTAGAGGCAACCTATCGTTTTAAAGGGCGTCAAGATTTATTCTTTGCAGGTCAAATGACTGGAGTGGAAGGTTATGTAGAATCTGCAGCATCTGGTTTAGTAGCGGGAATAAATGCAGCTAGATACGTAATGGAGAAAGAATTAGTCGTATTCCCAGCAGAAACTGCAATTGGAAGTATGGCTAATTATATTACGACAACAAGTGCAAAACACTTCCAACCTATGAATGCTAACTTCGGTCTATTCCCAAGACTTGATGTAAAAATTAAAAGAAAACAAGAACGATATGAAGCTTATGCAAACCGTGCATTAGAATCAATTATGAATTTTGTAGAATGTTAAGAAAATAAATTGCAAATAGCTACTTAATATGTTAGTATGTAGTGGCTTGTGAGGAGAAATTACCTTGAATATTAAAATATTGTGTCAATTATTCATTCAGTATTTACAATTAGAGAAAAACTCTTCACAATACACATTAAATAGCTATAAAAAAATTGTTGAACAATTTCTAGTTTTTATGGAGCAACAATCCATTATTTCATTTTCTTCAGTTACTTATTCTGATGTTCGTCTCTATTTAACAACTTTGCATGACAAACAGCTATCAAGACGTACAGTCTCAAAGCATATTTCTTGTTTAAGAAGTTTCTATCGTTTTCTTATGAGAGAAAATGAAGCAAAAGAGAATCCTTTTGTATTAGCGTCACTTCCTAAAAAAGAAACTATGATACCAAGATTTTTGTACAAGGAAGAACTTGAAAAACTATTTAAGATTAGCAATCTAGATACGGAACTTGGACAAAGAAATCAAGCTCTTTTAGAATTGCTATATGCTACCGGAATCCGAGTAAGCGAATGCTGTAATTTGAAATTAAAAGACATAGATTTTCAAATTGGGACTATTTTAGTAACAGGCAAAGGGAATAAACAGCGGTATATTCCCTTTGGCAGTTATGCAGAAAAAGCTCTTCATACATATATAGAAGATGGCCGAAATAGACTGATAATAGCTAACAAGCAAATGAATGACGATCTTTTTTTGAATCACCGTGGTACAAAACTAACGGCAAGAGGTGTCCGTGGTATTTTAGAAAAAATGATCAAAGATACTTCGTTGACTAATAAAATCTATCCACATATGTTAAGGCACACCTTTGCTACGCATATGCTTGATAACGGTGCTGATATTCGTAGTGTTCAAGAATTACTTGGACATGAGAATTTATCATCTACTCAAATCTATACACATGTAACGAAGGAAAGATTACAAAAAGTATACAATTTACATCATCCTAGAGCATAAACACGCTCAATTTTAGAAATTAATCGACGTTTCTAAGGAGGATTCACATGTCCAATTTTCATGCTACAACGATTTTCGCAATCAGACACGATGGTAAAAGTGCCATGGCTGGTGATGGCCAAGTAACTTTTGGGAATGCAGTAGTAATGAAGCACACTGCAAGAAAAGTTAGAAAGCTTTTTAATGGAAAAGTTTTAGCTGGTTTTGCAGGATCAGTTGCGGATGCATTTACTTTATTCGAACTTTTTGAGGGCAAGTTAGTTGAATATAATGGTAATATTCAACGAGCTGCTGTTGAATTAGCAAAAAAATGGAGAACAGATCGAGTATTACATAAACTTGAAGCATTGCTAATCGTAATGGATCATAATTCATTATTATTAATTTCTGGTACTGGTGAAGTAATTGAGCCTGACGATGGAATTCTTGCAATCGGTTCTGGAGGGAATTACGCTCTAGCAGCAGGTCGTGCATTAAAGGAAAACGCAGGTGAGAATCTTTCGGCAAAACAAATTGCATATGCTAGTTTAAAAACTGCAAGTGATATTTGTGTGTATACGAACGGAAATATAATTTTAGAAGAATTAGAATAGGAGAGTGTATTATGAGTACTTCTTTCACGCCTCGTCAAATTGTTGAAAAACTTGATCAATATATTGTTGGACAGCAACAAGCGAAAAAAGCAGTAGCAATTGCACTCAGAAATCGATATCGTAGAAGTTTACTTGAAGAGTCATTCCGTGATGAAATTTCACCAAAAAATATTTTAATGATTGGACCAACAGGTGTTGGTAAAACTGAAATTGCTAGAAGAATGGCAAAACTAGTTGGTGCGCCATTCATTAAAGTTGAAGCTACTAAATTTACAGAAGTTGGCTATGTTGGAAGAGATGTCGAATCAATGGTTCGCGATTTAGTCCAAACTTCTATTCGAATTGTAAAAGAAGAGCGTATGAGTAAGGTGAAAGATCAAGCTGAAAAAAATGCGAATCAAAGATTAGTAAAACTTCTAGCACCAAGTACGAAAAAACAAGCTTCATTCAAAAACCCACTTGAGATGCTTTTTAATCAAGATTCACAAAACTCGAATGCTGAGCAAGAAGAGAATGATACAGAATTAACATCTAAAAGAAGAAATATAGAATTTCAACTATTATCTGGAAAACTAGAAGAAGATCTTGTGTCTATTGAAGTAGAGCAACAACAAGCTCCAATGCTAGATTTTATGCAAGGAACTGGAATGGAACAAATGGGAATGAACTTCCAAGAGTCATTAGGTAGTCTATTTCCAAAGAAAACTAAAAAAAGAAAGCTTCCTGTTAAAGAAGCTCGTAAGATTTTAACGAATGAAGAAGCTCAGAAATTAATCGATATGGATGAAGTAACACAAGAAGCAGTTTTTAGAGCTGAACAACTAGGGATTATTTTCATTGATGAAATCGATAAGATTGCAAGTAAGCAAAACTCTACTCAAGATGTTTCGAGAGAGGGCGTACAAAGAGATATCTTACCAATCGTTGAGGGAAGTACGGTTGTGACAAAATATGGACCGGTTAAAACGGATCATGTTCTATTTATTGCAGCTGGTGCATTCCATATTTCCAAACCATCAGATTTAATACCTGAATTACAAGGTCGCTTCCCGATTCGTGTAGAATTAGGGAAATTATCTGTTGAAGATTTTGTTGGTATTTTAGTTGAGCCTGATTTTTCAATTATTAAACAATATAAAGCTTTATTGTCTACAGAAGGTATACAAATCGAATTTTCTGACGATGCTATACGTAGAATAGCAGAAATAGCATTTGAAGTTAATCAGACAACAGACAACATAGGCGCAAGAAGATTGCATACTATTATGGAAAAACTTCTTGAAGACCTATCGTTTGAAGCTTCTGAAATTCAAATGGGAACAATTATGATTACACCACAATATGTAAATGAAAAGCTCGCAAATATTGCAAAAGATAAAGATATAAGTCAATTCATTTTATGATTTAGCTAAGAACACTTTTGAATTCAACCATGAGATCACTAAGAGGTTCAAAGGAAACGTACAATTAAATAGGAGGCATTTAGAAAGATGCAATTATTAGAAAAAACAAGAAAGATTAATAAGTTATTACAACAATCTGCAGGGAAGCCAGTTAACTTTAAAGAAATGGCAGATACATTAGAAGAAGTTATTGAATCAAACGTATTTATTTTAAGTCGTAAAGGGAAATTATTAGGTTACGGTCTTCACCAAAAAATTGAAAATGAACGTATGCAAAAAATGTTCAGCGATCGCCAATTCCCTGAAGAATATACACAAAACCTATTTAATATTAATGAAACATCATCAAATATAGACATCAATAGTGAGCACACTGCATTCCCAGTTGAAAATAAAGATTTATTTTCTGGCGGTTTAACAACTATTGTACCGATTATCGGTGGTGGTGAGCGCTTAGGTACTCTTGTTCTAGCTCGAATTAATCATGATTTTGAAAATGATGATTTAATCTTAGCTGAATATGGCGCTACAGTAGTAGGTATGGAAATTCTACGTGAAAAAGCTGAAGAAATTGAAGAAGAAGCTAGAAGTAAAGCTGTTGTACAAATGGCTATTTCATCTCTTTCTTATAGCGAATTAGAAGCAATTGAACATATTTTTGAAGAATTAAATGGCTATGAAGGTTTATTAGTAGCAAGTAAAATCGCTGACCGTGTAGGAATTACAAGATCAGTGATCGTAAATGCACTTCGTAAATTAGAAAGTGCTGGTGTTATCGAGTCTAGATCATTAGGTATGAAAGGTACTTATATTAAAGTACTAAATGATAAATTCTTATTAGAGTTAGAGAAATTAAAATCTAACTAATAATAAAGTCACTGCTTAATGAAGACTAAAAGATAAAATTAAATTTAAACCTTTTCTCAATAAAAATTGGGAAAAGGTTTTTTTGTCTTTATTAAATTAAAAAAGGGTTAGAATTGTACAGATTTTTATATTAGAATAAAATGATTAGCTAAATAGAGACTATTTTCCTTTTTTGTCTAAATGAGATATATAGACGAATTGGAAATTATGGTATGATTAAAAAATATTTACTTGATTATAGTGATAAAATATAAACATTTTTTTTGTGAGGGATTTAGATAATAGAATTGTGCTGGTGTTTTTACTTTTATACTGTTTTCAACTATATTGTTGTTTTTTAGTATATGTCAGTTTATTTCCACTCCAGATAAATACTCTCCTTAAGACGAAGGTAAAGAAGTACAATATCAAACAAATAGAGAAAGTTTCTAGATTTAGCCTACTTTCATTAGTCTTAAGCCTATTTTTATGTCTACCTCGTTAGCTTTAATAAATTTTTGTCATAAACAGTTAATTACTAAACAACAATTAATCAAAAAAGGCTGCTTTTTTAATAGTATAAATCATGATTTTTGTAATCTTTAAATTTGTTCTTTATTAAGTATAACTAAATTCAGGTCATCCTAAAAAATTATCTATTATATTAAAAATAGAATTCTGGAATATAGGTACAATTATTTTGAAAAAATGAAAAAAATTAATGTTTCTTAATGTGCTAAATAAAATTTCACATTATTTTAAAAAATGAGTGGTAAATTAAAGAATTTTAATAATATAATTTTTAAAAGGATAGAAAAGTGATCAATTGAGTTTTTGTCGAAACATACATTGTAAAAGCATTTTGAGGCTTAGTATATAAAATTATAAACGTGATGCTTTTGAATGCGAATTGGATTGATTCGTAACGAATATTGAATAAAATTAATAGATTCATATTTATTACTATTTAACCGTTTAATGCTAGGGGAATTGAAAGGCTAAATAGTAATAAAAGAAGGACCAAAAATTATATTTTCACCAAAAACTCACTATTTTAAATCAAATTGTCAATCAAGTATAAAACATAATATGGTAATTCGCTGAGGTGAAAGACGTGTTGCAAGTTCAAAAAAATGTTTCACAAAGTTATTGGAAAAGGTGGATTGAAGATCGTGATTTAGATGCAGGAGATGCGTTAATGCGGATTTATATGCCAATAGTTCATTTCCAAGTAAATCGTATAGCTCAAAGATTACCCTCAAATGTCAGCAGAGATGATTTGCACAGTTTAGCAATGTTGGGGTTATATGACGCATTAGAAAAATTTGATCCGAAAAGAGATTTAAAGTTTGAAACATATGCTTCAATTAGAATAAGTGGTAATATATTGGATGGTCTTCGTAAAGAAGACTGGTTACCTAGATCAATTAGAGATAAGGCAAAAAAAATTGATTTTGCAATTGAAAAGTTAGAACCGGATCTTCAAAGAAAAGCTACACCTGAAGAAATAGCAGAGTATACTGGATATACTTCGATGGAAGTTGTTAATGTCATAAATGATGTGTTTTTCTCTAATCTGTTGTCTATAGATGAACAAATCAAAGATGCAGGAGATGGACAAGTTAATTTTATTCATACAATAAAAGATCATGAAACATTAACACCAGAAGAAATGCTACTGAAAGATGAACAAATAAGGCTACTTGCAAAGACGATTGTTACTGAATTAAATGAGAAAGAACAGCTAGTAATAAGCTTGTATTATCATGAAGAGTTAACATTGACTGAAATTGGAGCAATTATTAATTTATCGACTTCTAGGGTTTCTCAGATTCATGCTAAGTCTATTTTTAAATTAAGGGAACTTTTAAGTAAAAAATAATAGGAGCCTTGTAATTTCTACATTGTAAATTTAGAAATTTTAACAGGCAATTCTATTAGAAATGATCAGTATTAATGATTTTATGTTTTTAATTAGATAAAGGAAATCAGCCTCACATTACTTACTTTATTGACAATTTCTTTTTTTACAATTTAATAAAATATGAAGAAGAATACGATTAAGTTGAATAAATTAACAAAAATTCCCAATACTGATAATGATTCAGTAATTGGGTCAGGTGAATTCTCAATTCACAAATCACTAAATTTATTGCATTCATTTGTTAATCATTTAGTAGGATGAAAATGGAAGATAGAATTATTTAGAGTAAAGTAAAAGCAAACATTGTTGAAACTTCGACAATAATTTCTCGTTTTCTCTTGTAAAATAATGATGTATATGCTATAGTAGTCCATGGTGTTAATACACACGCTTGCCGATTTTCTTATTGGTGCTACCCAGTTTGGGAGTGATAGGAGAAGAAGACGTGAGCGGAGGAAAAAGAACCATTAGGAGGAAATAAAATGTCAGTAATTTCTATGAAGCAATTATTAGAAGCTGGTGTTCACTTCGGTCACCAAACACGCCGTTGGAACCCAAAAATGAAACGTTACATCTTCACTGAGCGTAACGGTATCTACATCATCGACCTACAAAAAACAGTTAAAAAGGTTGAAGAATGTTACAACGTAATGAAAGGTATCGCTGCTGAAGGTGGAAACATCCTTTTCGTTGGTACTAAAAAACAAGCTCAAGAAGCTATTAAAGATGAAGCAATCCGTTCTGGTATGTACTTCATTAACCAACGTTGGTTAGGTGGAACGTTAACAAACTTCCAAACAATCCAAAAACGTGTTAAACGTTTAAAAGATATCGAAAGAATGCAAGAAGATGGCACATTCGAAGTGTTACCTAAGAAAGAAGTTATTCAACTTAAAAAAGAATTAGAACGTCTTGAAAAATTCTTAGGCGGAATCAAAGACATGAAGCAACTTCCTGATGCATTATTCGTTGTTGATCCTCGTAAAGAGCGTATCGCTGTTGCTGAAGCTCGTAAGTTAAACATTCCTATCATCGGTATTGTTGACACTAACTGTGATCCAGATGAAATCGATCACGTTATCCCAGCAAACGACGATGCTATTAGAGCTGTAAAACTTCTTACATCAAAAATGGCAGATGCGATTCTTGAAGCGAAACAAGGCGAAGAAACAACTGCTTAATGAGAAATTGAAAGGTGATAAGAGGTTTTAGCCTTTTATCACCTTTTTTTAAGGTTAAAATAATCGAAAATTGTTTACCTTATAAAACGATTGAATAAAATAAGCTTACATATAGGAGATGAATTATTATGGCAATTACTGCACAAATGGTAAAAGAATTACGTGAAAAAACTGGCGCTGGTATGATGGATTGCAAAAAAGCGTTAACTGAAACTGAAGGTAACATGGACAAAGCAATCGACTACCTACGTGAAAAAGGTATCGCTAAAGCTGCTAAAAAAGGTGACCGTATCGCTGCTGAAGGTTTAACTTTCGTTGAAGTAGCTGGAAACGATGCAGTACTAATCGAAGTAAACTCTGAAACTGATTTCGTTGCTAAAAACGAAGGTTTCAAAGAATTAGGATCTGTTCTTGCAAAACACATCGTTGCTAACAAACCTGCAACTGTTGAAGAAGCTTTAGCACAAACAATGGAAACTGGTGAAACTGTTGAAACTTACATCAACCATGCAATTGCTAAAATCGGAGAAAAAATCTCATTACGTCGTTTTGAATTAGTTTCTAAAACAGATGCTGACGCATTTGGTGCTTACTTACACAGTGGCGGTCGTATCGGTGTTCTTTCAGTTGTAGAAGGAACAACTAAAGAAGATGTTGCTAAAGACGTATCTATGCATATCGCTGCAATCAACCCTAAATATATCTCTCGTGATGCTGTTTCTCAAGAAGAAGTTGAGCATGAGCGTGGAATTTTAACTCAACAAGCATTAAATGAAGGTAAACCTGAAAACATCGTTGCTAAAATGGTAGAAGGACGTATTGGTAAATACTTCGAAGAAATCTGCTTATTAGATCAATCTTTCGTTAAAAACCCAGACGTTAAAGTAGGTCAATTCGTAAAAGCTGCTAACGGAACTGTTAAATCATTCGTTCGTTATGAAGTTGGAGAAGGCTTAGAAAAACGTGAAGATAACTTTGCTGAAGAAGTAATGAATCAAGTAAAAGGTAACTAATTTAGTTACTTTGAATGAAAATAGGGGACACTATGTGTTCCCTATTTTTTAAAGAAACGTAAATACATAGATGTACGTAAATGGAGGGTATTATGAGTAAAGCAAAATATAATCGCGTAGTATTAAAACTTAGTGGTGAAGCACTAGCTGGCGGACAAGGATTTGGAATTAATCCTTCAGTTATTAAATCAATTGCAGAGCAAGTTAAAGAAATTGCAGAACTTGATGTTGAAGTAGCAGTAGTAGTAGGTGCTGGTAACATTTGGCGTGGTAAAACAGGTAGCGAAATGGGTATGGACCGAGCTACAGCAGACTACATGGGCATGTTAGGTACTGTAATGAACTCATTAGCACTTCAAGATAGTCTTGAAACACTTGGTGTACAATCTCGTGTACAATCATCAATTGAAATGCGTCAAGTTGCAGAACCATATATCCGTCGTAAAGCAATTCGTCATTTAGAGAAAAAACGTGTTGTAATTTTTGCTGCTGGTACAGGAAATCCTTATTTCTCAACTGATACTACTGCTGCATTACGTGCTGCTGAAATTGAAGCAGATGTTATTTTAATGGCAAAAAATAATGTAGACGGAGTATATTCAGCTGACCCATCTATCGATAAAACTGCTGTAAAATACGAAACTCTTACATATTTAGACGTATTAAAAGAAGGTTTAGGTGTAATGGATTCAACGGCATCTTCTTTATGTATGGACAATGATATTCCATTAATTGTATTCTCAATTATGGAAGAAGGAAATATTAAACGTGCCGTACTAGGCGAAAATATTGGAACAATAGTAAGGGGGAAATAAAAATGTCTAATCAAATCATTTCTTTAGCAAAAGAAAAAATGACAAAAGCTGTTTCTGCTTTCTCTAGGGAATTAGCAACAGTACGTGCTGGTCGTGCGAACCCAGCTATCTTAGATAGAGTTTTAGTTGAATATTATGGTGCTCCAACGCCAATCAACCAAATGGCAAATATTTCAGTACCAGAAGCAAGATTATTATTAATTACACCTTACGATAAAACAGTAATTAATGATATGGATAAAGCGATTCAAAAAGCTGACTTAGGCTTAAATCCTTCAAATGATGGAACTGTAATCAGAATTAGTTTCCCACCATTAACAGAAGAGCGTCGTCGCGATTTAGTAAAAGTAGTTAAAAAATCTGCTGAAGATGCTAAAGTAGCAGTACGTAACATCCGCCGTGATGCAAATGATGATCTTAAAAAATCAGAAAAAAATGGCGAAATTACTGAAGATGAATTACGTGGTCTTGTAGAAGACATTCAAAAACAAACTGATTCACATATCGAAAAAATCGATGGAATCACAAAAGAAAAAGAAAAAGAGATAATGGAAGTTTAATACTGCATTGCAAGGTATATCTTACTAGCGCTTAGAAAAATAATGAATTTTTCACATTATGCTATTACATAATTTCATTATTGCATTATAATTAAATAAACTAAGCGCTTTGAGTAAAAAGACCCTCTGTTTAAGGGGGTTTTTTTACTCAATGCTTTAATTAGATATACTTAAACGGAGGATTAAAGATGTTTAAATTAATTTCTTTTTTTAAAAGAAATAAAGAAGAGAAAAATGTACCTCCAAGTTCGCAATTAAATGGGGTCGACGGAGTAATTCCTGAGCATGTTGCAATAATAATGGATGGTAATGGTAGATGGGCACAAAAGAGGAATCTACCAAGGGTTAAAGGACACTATGAGGGAATGAAAGTAGTTCGAAAAATAGCAAGAACTGCTAGTAAATTAGGTGTAAAGACTTTAACGTTATATGCTTTTTCAACTGAGAATTGGAAAAGACCTAAAACTGAAGTAGAATTCTTAATGAAGTTACCACAAGAATTTCTAGGGACATTTTTACCTGAATTAATCGAAGAAAATGTGCAGGTAAGGTTAACTGGAAATAAAGAGCAATTACCAAGCTATACAACAGAAGCAGTATTAAGAGCAGTAGAGGAAACAAAAAATAATACGGGTATGGTATTAAATTTTGCTCTAAATTATGGATCTAGAGACGAAATTATTTCTGCTGTTAAAAAGATTTCTTCGGATGTATTGGATAATAAAATAAATAAAGAAGAAATTAATGAAGACTTGTTCAATCGTTATTTAATGACTAGTGATTTTAAAGATCCAGATTTGTTAATTAGAACAAGTGGTGAATTAAGGATTAGTAATTTTATGCTTTGGCAAATTGCTTATTCAGAACTATATTTTACAGATGTATTATGGCCCGATTTTACCGAAGAAAGTTTAATTGATGCTATAAAAGAATATCAAAATCGAGCAAGAAGATATGGTGGTATTTAAGAAAGCGGTGAACGAACTTGAAACAGCGTATTATAACAGGAGTTATAGCTGGAGCTTTATTTTTAGGATTAGTAATATTTGGTAAATGGCCATTCGGGTTACTTGTATTTGCACTTGGCACAATCGGTTATTTTGAATTGATTAGAATGAAAAAGTTTAATTTATTTAGTGCACAAACTGTACTTGGATTAATCTTAACATGGGTAGCAATTACACCAACTGCTTTATCAAATAACCTTTTTCCTATAGAAATCGGTAAAACTGAAATTTCAATTGTACTAATCCTATTACTTTTATCATATACGGTAATTACAAAGAATACATTTACTTTTGAAGATGCTTCTTTTGTAGTGCTAAGTAGTTTATATGTAGGTTACGGATTTCATTATATGTACGAGATGAGAAATATGGGCATTTCATACTTCTTCTTCCCATTATTCGTAATATGGGCAACTGATTCGGGTGCATATTTTATTGGGAAAGCCACAGGTAAAACAAAACTTTGGCCTGATATTAGTCCCAATAAAACGATTGAAGGTTCGATCGGTGGAATTATTTGTGCTGTAGTAGTTGCAGTAATTTTATCGATTATGTTAACTTTAAATCATTCAATACTATATTTAGTACTAGTAGCTGTTCTTGTTTCGATTTTTGGTCAATTAGGTGATCTCGTACAATCTGCATATAAAAGGTACTACGGCGTTAAAGACTCAGGAAATTTATTACCTGGTCATGGTGGGATTTTAGACAGATTTGATAGTATCATTTTCACATTGCCAATAGTCTATTTACTATTTGCGTTATAGTATTAGTTTTTGTATTTAAGGAGACATATGAAAATGAAGAAAATCAGCTTACTCGGGGCAACTGGTTCAATCGGTATACAAACACTCGATATTATTAGAAATCAATCAAATGATTTTGATTTAGTCGCGTGTTCAGCTGGAAGAAATATTGATGAATTATATAAGATTATTTTAGAATTTAAACCAAAACTAGTTTCAGTTGCAGGTAAAGAAGAAGCTGAAAAACTGAAGAGCTTAGGGATCCCTTCGAAAACCAAAGTTTTATATGGTGAAGAAGGTCTTATCGAAGTTGCAGTCCATGAAGACAGTACAATACTTGTAAACGCTGTTGTTGGAAGTGTAGGTTTAGTTCCAACTATGAAAGCAATCCAAAATGGTAAAACAATCGCATTGGCGAATAAAGAGACATTAGTAACAGCAGGTCATATTGTAATGGCTGAAGCAGAAAAATATGGTGTCTCAATTTTACCAGTAGATAGTGAGCATTCAGCAATCTATCAATGTTTAAATGGTGAAAATCATAGTGAAATACATAAATTAATCATCACAGCTTCAGGTGGTAGTTTCAGAGATAAAACAAGGGATCAATTAAAAGATGTTACAATTGAAGATGCCCTAAACCATCCAAATTGGTCAATGGGTGCAAAGATTACAATTGATTCTGCTACAATGATGAATAAAGGATTAGAAGTGATTGAAGCACATTGGCTTTTTAATATGCCATATGAAAAAATTGATGTAGTACTACATAGAGAAAGTGTTATTCACTCTATGATTGAATTCGATGACGGAAGTGTAATGGCACAATTAGGAACACCTGATATGAGAGTACCAATCGCCTATGCACTAAACTATCCTTCAAGAAAACCAATTAATAATCATAAGCCATTAGATTTAATTAAATTTGGGACACTTCATTTCCAAGAGATGGATTTTAACAGGTTTAAATGTTTGGATTATGCTTATCAAGCAGGAAAAGTTGGCGGTAGTTTACCAACTGTATTAAATGCAGCAAATGAGGAAGCGGTAGCTGCTTTTTTACAGAATAAAATATCATTCTTACAAATTGAGAATTTAATAGAAAACGCTCTTGAAAAACACAATGTATTAAGTAAACCTTCATTAGAAGAAATTCGTAACATTGATGAACAAACAAGACAATTCGTTTCATCACTAATAAAGTAAGGGTGGTAATTACATGAATACAGTTATAGCGTTTGTTGTCATTTTTGGCGCACTTGTATTTTTTCATGAACTAGGACATCTATATTTTGCAAAACGTGCTGGTATATTATGTAGAGAATTTGCGATTGGATTTGGACCAAAGGTTTTCTCATTTTTTCGAAATGAAACTACATACACAATAAGATTATTGCCGCTTGGTGGTTATGTTCGTTATGCCGGAGAAGATCCAGAAATGGTACAAGTAAAGCCTGGATCACATATCGGTTTACAATTTAATGCAATCGGAGAAGTTACCAAAATTGCAGTTGATCAGTTTGACCGTTTCCAAGATCTTCGTTTTGTTGAAGTTGATTCAATAGATTTAGAGCATAAGTTAGAAATCATTGGTACCGAAGAAGGAACTGAAGGCGTTTCAAAATTCAATGTAAATGAAAAAGCGTTCATTTATAGTGAAGGACAAGGACACCAGATTGCTCCGTATAACCGACAATTTAATAGTAAATCCGTAGGAAAAAGAGCGATTGCTATTTTTGCAGGCCCAATGATGAATTTTATTCTAGCTTTAGTGATTTTTATCTTATTGGGATT
Source organism: Bacillus sp. FJAT-25509 (assembly GCF_001420605.1). Taxonomy (GTDB): domain Bacteria; phylum Bacillota; class Bacilli; order Bacillales; family Bacillaceae_G; genus Gottfriedia. Next base: position 317,182 of record NZ_LJIZ01000016.1, on the reverse strand, counting down.
ACTTCAAGGAACTCCAGTAAATGATGCTAAAATTGGTGAATTACTTCCAAAAGGTCCAGCACAAACTGCTGGTCTAAAAGAAGGTGACATTGTTTTATCAATTGATAATAAAGATGTTTCAAAATGGGCAGAAGTAGTTAAAATTGTTAGAGAAAGCCCAAGTAAAGAATTATTATTTAAAGTGAAAAGAGATAGCAAAGTTATTTCGATTCCAATCACTCCAAAATCAGAAACAATCGATCATAAAGTTAATGGATTAATTGGTGTTTATGCCCCTGTTGAAAAAAATGTTTTTTCTTCGGTTAAATATGGCATAACTGAAACAATTGGATGGACAAAAGAAATTGTATTAGCAGTTGGTCATTTAGTATCTGGTCAATTCTCAATCAATAATCTATCTGGTCCAGTTGGTATTTATCAAGTAACTGATCAGGCTGCACAATCAGGTATTTTCTACTTAATGAAATGGGCAGCATTTTTAAGTATCAACCTTGGTATTATGAATTTATTACCATTACCAGCTCTTGATGGAGGAAGACTAACATTTTTTGCAATAGAAGCATTAAGAGGTCGACCTATTGATCGCCAAAAAGAAGGTGTCGTTCACTTTATTGGTTTTGCGCTTTTAATGTTATTAATGATCATCGTAACTTGGAACGATATTAAAAGATTTTTCTTATAAGAAGCTCTGTTTAATTTAATCGTGTAATTTCATGAATTTTGTTTAAGAATCCGCGACTTACTTGCTTATAAAACGGGCTTAGTGACATATTATTTGTCAATTAGCCCGTTTTAAGTGGGAGCGGATTCTTATCTTACAAAGCTCTTTTTTTAGAATCGTGTATTGTTACATGTGACTTTTAAGTCAACTACGAAATCTATTTTACAAAATATTATTAAAAAGAATATAAGAATAAAAGAAAAATATGAGGTGAACCCTTTTGAAACAAAGTATCGTATATAGTCCAACTCTTCGTGAAGTACCATCAGATGCAGATATAAAAAGCCATCAATTATTATTAAGAGCAGGTTTTATTAGACAAAATGCATCTGGTATATATAGTTTCTTACCTTTAGGAAATAAAGTTCTTCAAAAAGTAGCAAATATCGTTCGAGAAGAAATGAATAATGCCGGTGCGATGGAAATGTTAATGCCATCAATGCAAGCGCAAGAATTATGGGAAGAATCAGGTCGTTGGGATAATTTTGGTCCAGAACTAATGCGTTTACGAGATCGACATGGTAGAGGATTTGCATTAGGGGCAACACATGAAGAAGTTGTAACTTCTATTATTCGCGATGAATTAAAATCATATAAAAAATTACCGATTACACTTTATCAAGTACAATCAAAATTCCGTGATGAAAAACGTCCTCGATTTGGACTACTTCGCGGGCGTGAATTTTTAATGAAAGATGCATATTCTTTCCATGCATCACAAGAAAGCTTGGATGAAGTATATGATCGTTTATTTACGGCCTATAGCAACGTATTTACTCGTTGTGGGTTAAATTTCAGAGCGGTTGTTGCTGATTCAGGAGCGATGGGTGGAAAAGATACGCATGAATTCATGGTGTTATCTGACATTGGTGAAGATACTATCGCATTTTCAAATGAATCTAGCTATGCAGCAAATATTGAAATGGCGCCAGTTGTAACGAATTACGAACCATCTGATGAGAAATTAGAAGAGGTTCAAAAAGTAGAAACGCCAAATCAAAAAACAATCGATGAAGTAATTGAATTCTTAAACTTACCGATTGAAAAAAGCATTAAATCAATTATTTTCAAAGCAGATGAAAGTTTCGTATTAGTGCTTGCTCGTGGTGACCATGAAATTAACGATATTAAATTAAAGAATTATTTAGGTGCACATTCAGTAGAGCTTGCTTCTAAAGAAGAAGTAAAAGAACTAATGAACTGTGAAATCGGATCATTAGGTCCAATTGGAGTAAAATCTGATTTATTAGTATTAGCTGATAATGCAGTTAAAGGTATTGTAAATGGTTGCTGTGGAGCAAATGAAGAAGGCTATCACTACATTAACGTAACTGTAAATAGAGACTATAATGTTAAAGATTTCCTAGACTTAAGATTTATTCAAGAAGGTGACATATCTCCAGACGGTAAAGGAACTATTTCTTTTGCAAAAGGTATTGAAGTAGGTCATGTTTTCAAATTAGGTACAAAATATTCTGAGTCTATGAATGCAACATTCCTTGATGAAAATGGTAAATCAAATCCAATCATTATGGGATGCTATGGAATCGGTGTATCTCGTACATTAGCTGCAATTGTAGAGCAATATAATGATGAAAAAGGTATTGTATGGCCTAAAAATCTAGCTCCTTTTGATGTACATGTTATTACTGTAAATACAAAGAATGAAGAGCAAGTAACTTTAGCAGACGATATTTACAAAACGTTAAAAGAGACTGGACAAGACGTATTATTAGATGACCGAAATGAACGTGTAGGTGTAAAATTTGCAGACGCTGATCTTTTCGGAATACCTGTTCGTGTAGTTGTTGGTAAAAAAGCTGCAGAAGGAATTGTAGAACTTAAAACAAGAGATGGACAAGTTAGTAAAGAAGTAGAAATTTCTAACCTTGTGAATGAAATAAATATGTTAAAATAAAATAAAAGTGGAAGCGACACCTTAAGGGAATCGCACACAAATAAAAAGTACCTCTTATTTTTTTAGAGGTACTTTCGATTTTTTTACACATAAAAAGGTTGGTGAAAAAATGGGACAAACTCGTCAGGAGCGGTTTCAGCTATTATTAGATCAGCTTCAATTTCCCGAAGATATGCGAGACCTGTATTTTAAAAACGGGGAAATCGTAAATCTTGAAGTAAGTAAAAGCGAAAAAAAGTGGCAGTTTACTTTTAAAATAGAAAATGTTTTACCTTTTGCAACGTTTCAAGTATTTGTAACAAGTTTATTAAGAACTTTTAAACATATAGCAGATGTTTCAGTCGTTATTAATACAGAAAATCCAAAAATAGATGAACAAAAAGTAATTGATTATTGGTCATTTATGATTCAATCTGTTGAATCGAAATCACCTATATTACAACATGTTGAATCTGCACTACCTTCAGTTGAAAATAATAAAGTAATGATCAATTTAAATAGTCTAATTGAAGAGAATGCCTTTACAAATCGATATGTTCCTCAGCTGCAAGATTTATATCAAAAAGTAGGTTTTCCTAAGTTGTTTTTTGAGAATACGATTAAAGATAATGTTGAAGAAAAAACTGAGTTTCTTGAGAAAAAAGCTGAAGAAGATCGCAAGCGAGCGATGGAAGTACTTGTTGAATTAGAAAAGAAAGAGGCTGCTGAAGAAGCTGAAGGTGATGAGCCTCAGGGGCCTCTTGTTGTTGGATATTATATTAAGGAAACTGAAATTAATACGATCTCGTCTATCATTGAAGAAGAAAAACGAGTCGTTCTTCAAGGATTTGTATTCGATTCTGAAATTCGTGAACTTAAGAGCGGCCGTGTCTTAATTACCTTTAAAATAACTGATTACACGAGCTCAATACTAGTTAAAATGTTCTCTAGAGATAAAGAAGATATCCCAATGTTAAATAAAATTAAAAAGGGTATGTGGGTAAAAGTTAGAGGATCAGTACAAAACGATACATTTGTACGTGATTTAGTCATGATTGCAAATGATATAAATGAAATTACTCCAGATGAACGCAAGGACGAAGCTCCAGAAGGAGAGCGTAGAATTGAGTTACATGCTCATACACATATGAGCCAAATGGATTCAGTCGTTTCAGCAGGTGATTTAGTCAAACAAGCAAGTAAGTTTGGACATGAAGCAATTGCAATAACGGATCATGCAGTTGTTCAATCCTTCCCAGAGGCATTTGGAGCAGGGAAAAAACATGGTGTTAAAATACTATACGGTGTTGAAATAAATCTAGTAAACGATGGTGTACCAACAGCATATAATCCATCTCATGTCTCTTTAGAAGAAGCAACTTATGTTGTATTTGACGTAGAGACAACAGGTCTTTCTGCAGTTTATGACACGATCATCGAGTTAGCTGCTGTAAAGATTCATAAAGGTGAAATCATTGACCGATTTGAACGATTTGCAAATCCACATCATTCACTATCTGCAACTACGATTGAATTGACGGGAATTACTGACGAAATGGTAAGAGATGCCCCAAATATTGATGTGGTACTTCGTGAGTTTAAAGAGTGGATGGGTGACGATATACTAGTAGCTCATAATGCCTCTTTTGATATGGGCTTTATTCAAATGGGCTTTAAAAAATATGAAATTGGTATTACAAATAACGGTGTAATTGATACGCTTGAGTTAGCTAGAACTTTGTATCCAGATTTTAAAAACTTTCGATTAAATACACTTTGTAAAAAATTCGATATTAACTTAACACAACATCATAGAGCGATTTACGATGCTGAGGCCACTGGCTTCTTACTCCTAAAAATGCTAAAAGATGCTGCAGAGCAGGATATGTATTATCATGATGAGCTAAATAATAACATGGGGAAAGGTGATGCTTATAAACGAGCAAGACCATCACATGCAACACTATTAGCTACGAATGAAACGGGATTAAAAAACTTATTTAAAATTGTTTCTTATTCTCATATCCATTATCATCATCGAGTTGCAAGGGTTCCTAGATCATTATTAGTGAAACATCGCGAAGGAATATTAGTTGGATCTGCATGTGATAAAGGTGAAGTTTTTGAAGCAAGTGTTCAAAAATCTCCTGAAGAAGCAGAAAAGCTAATGGAGTTTTACGATTATATCGAAGTATTGCCGCCAGAGACACTTTTACATTTAGTGGAATTAGAAATTGTTCGAAATGAACAACATTTAAGAGAAGTCATTTCAAAGCTTGTAAAAATGGCTGAAAAGGTAGAAAAAATTGTAGTTGGAACTGGTAACGTTCATCACTTACAAAAAGAAGATCAAATTTATCGAAAAATATTAGTTGGTTCTCAAGGTGGAGCAAATCCATTAAATCGTCATCGATTACCAGATGTTCATTTTAGAACAACAAATGAGATGCTATCTTCATTCGCATTTTTAGGAGAAGAAAAAGCAAAAGAAATAGTCGTTACAAATACTCAAAAAATTGCTAGTTTAATTGAAGATATTAAACCAATTAAGGATGACCTATATACTCCAAAAATTGAAGGCGCTGAAGATGAAGTTCGTGACATGAGCTATGAAATGGCTAGATCTATTTACGGAGAACAATTACCTGGAATTGTAGAAGCCCGTCTTGAAAAAGAGTTAAAAAGTATTATTGGGCATGGTTTTGCCGTAATTTACTTGATTTCGCATAAACTGGTTAAAAAATCATTAGATGATGGATATCTAGTAGGTTCAAGGGGATCTGTAGGTTCATCATTAGTAGCGACCATGACGGAAATAACGGAAGTAAATCCACTTCCACCACATTACGTCTGTCCTAATTGTAAACACTCAGAGTTTTTCAATGATGGATCTGTAGGTTCTGGATTCGATTTACCGAACAAAGATTGTCCAGAATGTGGTACTGCATTTAAAAAAGATGGTCATGATATTCCTTTTGAAACCTTCCTTGGATTTAAAGGTGATAAGGTTCCCGATATCGATTTGAATTTCAGCGGTGAATATCAACCAACTGCTCACAATTATACAAAAGTACTTTTTGGTGAGGACTATGTCTATCGTGCTGGTACAATTGGTACTGTAGCTGATAAGACAGCATACGGTTACGTAAGAGGGTATGCAAATGATCATAATCTAAATTTACGTGGTGCTGAATATGATCGATTAGCTATGGGATGTACGGGTGTTAAAAGAACAACTGGACAACATCCAGGTGGAATTATAGTAGTTCCAGATTATATGGACATTTATGATTTTTCACCAATTCAATTCCCGGCTGATGATGTTAAGTCTGAATGGAAAACGACACATTTTGATTTCCATTCAATCCATGATAATTTATTAAAACTAGATATACTTGGACACGATGATCCTACCGTTATCCGTATGCTTCAAGACTTAAGTGGAATCGATCCAAAAACGATTCCAACTGATGACCCTGAAGTTATGAAAATATTTGCCGGACCAGAACCTTTAGGTGTATCTGAGGAACAAATAGGTTGTAAGACAGGAACTTATGGAATTCCTGAATTCGGAACAAAATTCGTTCGTCAAATGTTAGAAGATACGAAGCCATCTACATTTTCAGAACTAGTTCAAATTTCTGGTTTATCACATGGTACAGATGTATGGCTAGGAAATGCTTCTGAATTAATTAACAGTGGAACTTGTACACTTCCTGAAGTAATTGGTTGTCGTGATGACATCATGGTTTATTTAATATATCAAGGATTAGAGCCTTCATTAGCATTTAAAATAATGGAATCTGTTCGTAAAGGTAAGGGCGTACCAGCAGAGTGGGAAGAAGAAATGAGAAATAATAAAGTACCTGCTTGGTATATTGATTCATGTAAAAAAATTAAGTACATGTTCCCAAAAGCCCACGCTGCTGCATATGTTTTGATGGCAGTACGAATTGCATATTTCAAAGTTCACCATCCAATTCTTTATTATGCTGCATATTTTACAGTAAGAGCTGAAGATTTCGATATTGAAGCTATGATTGCTGGTCCGAGTACGATTAAAGCTAAAATTGAAGAAATTGCGATAAAAGGATTAGATGCATCAGTAAAAGAGCGAAGTTTAATGACTGTCCTAGAGTTAGCATTGGAAATGTGTGAAAGAGGTTTTTCATTTGAAAAAATGGATTTATATCGATCAAGTGCAGATGAATTTTTAGTAAATGGTAACAAATTAATCCCACCATTTAATTCGATTCCTGGATTAGGAACGAATGCGGCTAAAAATATTGTTGCATCTAGAGAAGACGGAGAATTCCTTTCGAAAGAAGACCTACAACAAAGAAGTAAAATTTCAAAAACAGTATTAGAGTATTTAGATAAACAAGGCTGTTTACAAAACTTACCTGATCAAAACCAATTATCACTTTTCGATGGCTTTTAACAGTTTGCAAAACTTGGGAATTATGGTATAGTAGAGACAGATGTAATTTAGCACGGGATTTTTCTTGAAGAGCAGGGGCAACCTGCTCTTTCTTATTACCCTTATGACCCAATTCATCTCTTGCGTAGTTTGAAACTTGAATTTTAAGTTACAATAATTGCGTAAATTGGAAATACTAAAGATAATTTCCCTGCTAAATAGCAGGGAATTTTCATCTTGTAATGTTTGGAAGGAGGATACTTCTTGAGTAAGAAGGTCACAGAGGTTGTATCAGAATTAGCACAACCAATAATTGAACAACTAGGATTAGAGTTAGTTGATGTAGAATACGTAAAAGAAGGAAAAGACTGGTTCCTTCGAGTATTTATAGATAGTGAGTCTGGAATTGATTTGGAGCAATGTGCTGCAGTAAGTGAAAAACTAAGTGAAGTCTTAGATGAAAAAGATCCAATTGAAAACCTATATTTTTTAGATGTTTCATCACCAGGTGCTGAGCGTCCTTTAAAGAAAGAACAAGATTTTATAAAAGCAATTGGAAAACAAGTTTTCATTAAAACTTACGAACCAATCCTTGACGAAAAGAAATTTGAAGGGAAATTAATTTCCTACACGTCAGAGGAAGTTCAGTTAGAGTTAACAATTAAAACAAGAAAAAAAATGATTACAATTCCAACACCAAAAATCGCAAGTGCAAGACTTGCTGTTACGTTTTTCTAAGTAGGGGGTACTTTTAATGAGTTCGGAGTTATTAACAGCATTAGAAATAATTGAAAGAGAAAAAGGAATTAGTAAAGATGTCGTAATTGAAGCGATTGAAGCAGCTTTAATTTCAGCATATAAACGTAATTTTAATCAAGCACAAAATGTTCGAGTTGATTTTAACCTACATAATGGTTCAATTCGTGTTTTTGCAAGAAAAGAAATAGTTAGCAATGTGTTTGATACACGTTTAGAAATTACAGTTGAAGAAGCACAACAACATAATCCAAATTTTATGGTAGGAGATATCATTGAATTAGAAGTAACTCCTAAAGATTTTGGACGAGTTGCTGCAACTACTGCTAAGCAAGTAGTAACACAAAGAGTACGTGAAGCAGAACGCGGTGTAATCTACTCAGAATATATTGACCGCCAAGAAGATATGATGACAGGTACAGTTCAACGTATCGATTCACGCGCAATTTATGTTAACTTAGGTAAAATTGAAGCAGTACTTCCTGTAACTGAACAAATTCCAACTGAGAAATACAGAATCCATGATCGCATTAAAGTATTTGTTACAAAAGTTGAAAAAACTTCAAAAGGTCCACAAATTTTTGTATCACGTACTCACCCTGGATTATTAAAGCGTTTATTTGAAACAGAAGTACCTGAAATTTATGATGGTGTTGTAGAAATTCGTTCAGTAGCGCGTGAAGCGGGTGACCGTTCTAAGATTTCAGTATATACAAGCAACCCTGATTTAGATCCAGTAGGTGCTTGTGTAGGTCAAAAAGGTCAACGTGTGCAATCAATTGTTAATGAATTAAAAGGTGAAAAAATTGATATTGTACGTTGGTCATCAGATCCAGTTGAATTTGTTGCAAATGCATTAAGTCCATCTCAAGTTATTAGAGTTTTAGTAAATGAAGAAGAAAAAGCAACTACAGTTGTAGTACCAGATCACCAATTATCTCTTGCAATTGGAAAAAGAGGTCAAAATGCTAGATTAGCTGCGCGTTTAACTGGTTGGAAAATTGATATTAAATCACAGTCAGATGCAGATAAAATTGGTATTGACTATACATCACCAGCGCAAGAAGTAACTGTATCTAATGATGATTTCGATGCTTACGCTGACGACTTTAATGAGGAGTGAGTAAACTCATGAATCGAAAAATTCCTTTACGTAAGTGTGTTGTAACACAAGAAATGAAACCAAAAAAAGAATTAATCAGAATTGTTCGTTCTAAAGAAGGAGAAGTATCCATTGATCCAAGTGGAAAAAAATCAGGTCGTGGAGCTTACTTAACAAAATCTGTTGAAGTTGTAAAACAAGCGCAGCAAAAAAATACTTTAGAACAGCAATTAAACGCTAAAATTGATGCTAGTTTATATGAAGAACTTTTAGCGTATATTGAAAAGGAAAAAGCATGACAAACAAAGGATTGTCTTTATTAGGACTTGCAGCTAGAGCTCGTAAAGTGGTTTCAGGCGAAGAGTTAGTTGTAAAAGAAGTCCAACAAAAAAGAGCAAAACTAGTTATTTTGTCAAAGGATGCTTCCGATTTAACTGCGAAGAAAATAAAAGACAAGACAACTTTTTACAATACTCCACTTTGTTATGTTGAAAATCGCTTTGAATTAGGGCACGCTATTGGGAAAGACGCTCGAGTGGTCGTTGCAATTACTGATCAAGGATTTGCAACAAAACTTCAGACATTATTAAATTAATGGACTAATCTGGGGGTGAACGTATGACGAAAATTAGAATTTATGAGTATGCTAAAAAGCAAAATGTTTCAAGTAAGGAAATTATTGAAAGACTCAAGGATTTAAAAATCGAAGTAAAGAATCATATGGCCACAATTGCAGAGGATATTGTTGAAAAATTAAATAAAAGTTTTCAACCAAAGTCTGTAGAGATAAAACAACCCCAAAAAGCTGTGTCCAAATCTTCTTTTAAGGTAATTCCTGCATTTAATGTAGAAGCTAGTGAAGAGCTTGATTTTGAAGTAGACTATCAATTAGAAGATACGAAAGAAAAATCAAAAAAGAACAGTAATAAAAAGAAAAAGACTGATAGCCAAAAGCAAAGCAGTCAAAATGAAGATCGACAAACGACAGGGATAAAGAAAGGCAATCAAAATATGAATCATAAAAATAACTCAACCGAGAACACCTCAAATAAAATTATCTTCTCAGGTTCTTTAAAAGTATCTGAGCTTGCAAAAAAATTAGGTAAAGAACCATCAGAATTAATTAAAAAATTATTTATGCTAGGCATTATGGCGACAATTAACCAAGACCTTGATAAAGATACGATCGAATTACTAGCTAGTGATTACGGAGTTGAAGTTGAAGAGGAAGTTATTGTTGATGAAAATGACTTCGAAAGCTTTATTGATGAAGCTGATGATGAAGCTACTCTACAAGAACGTCCACCAGTTGTAACGATTATGGGTCACGTTGACCATGGTAAAACAACTTTACTTGACTATATTCGTAAATCAAAGGTAACTGCTGGAGAAGCAGGTGGAATCACTCAGCATATTGGTGCTTACCAAGTAGAAATCGAAGGAAAGAAAATTACGTTCTTAGATACGCCTGGTCACGCAGCATTTACAACAATGCGTGCACGTGGAGCACAAGTTACTGATATTACGATTATCGTTGTAGCAGCTGATGACGGTGTTATGCCACAAACAGTTGAAGCGATCAATCACGCAAAAGCAGCAGAAGTACCTATTATTATTGCTGTGAATAAAATGGATAAAGAATCTGCAAACCCAGATCGCGTAATGCAGGAATTAACTGAACACGGTATTGTTTCTGAAGCATGGGGTGGAGACACAATCTTTGTTCCTATTTCAGCATTAAACGGTAACGGTGTTGATCAGTTACTTGAAATGATTCTTTTAGTTAGTGAAGTAGAAGAATATAAAGCAAATCCTACCCGTAAAGCACTAGGTACTGTAATTGAAGCTGAATTAGACAAAGGTAAAGGTGCAGTTGCAACTTTATTAGTTCAAAATGGTACATTAAAAGTTGGAGATCCAATTGTAGTTGGTACTTCATTTGGTCGTGTACGTGCGATGGTAAATGACTTAGGTCGTCGAATTAAAGAGGCTGGTCCATCAATGCCAGTTGAAATTACTGGTTTAAATGAAGTTCCTCAAGCAGGTGACCGTTTTATGGTATTTGCTGACGAGAAACGTGCGCGTCAAGTTGGTGAAGCACGTGCTTCACAAGCAGTTCTTCAACAACGTAGTGAAAGCTCTAAATTATCTCTTGAAGATTTATTTGCTCAAATTCAAGAAGGTAATGTAAAAGAAATCAATCTAATTGTTAAAGCTGACGTTCAAGGTTCTGTTGAAGCGATGGCTGCTTCATTACAAAAAATTGAAGTAGAAGGCGTAAAAGTTAAAATCATCCACACAGGCGCTGGTGCAATTACTGAATCTGATGTAATTTTAGCTTCTGCATCTAATGCGATTATTATTGGTTTCAACGTACGTCCTGATGTAAATGCAAAACGTACTGCAGACTTAGAAAATGTAGATATTCGATTACACCGCATTATTTACAAAGCAATTGAGGAAATTGAATCTGCGATGAAAGGTATGTTAGACCCAGAGTTTGAAGAAAAAGTAATCGGTCAAGCAGAAGTTCGTCAAGTATTCAAAGTATCAAAAGTTGGTACAATTGCTGGATGTTATGTAACTGATGGGAAAATCACTCGTGACAGCGGTGTACGTTTAATTCGTGATGGTATCGTTGTATTCGAAGGTCAATTAGACACACTAAAACGTTTCAAAGATGACGTTAAAGAAGTAGCGACAAACTACGAATGTGGTATCACGATCGAGAAATACAATGATATTAAAGAAGGCGACGTAATCGAAGCTTACGTAATGGAAGAAATTAAACGTAAGTAATAACGAAAAGTGGAAAAAGCTTGCCCAGCTCTGAAGGGAATATCTCCGACAACTTGAAGAAGTGGTGGTTTGTCCACTTCGAAAGTAGTTGGAATATTACCGAAGAGCTAGCTTTTGGAACTAGACATTACAATATTTTCTTTTAAAAGATGATATTATAATTGGAAATAAATAATGGACTTATCACAATTGAATAAGTTCAGCATAATAAATAATTATTTATACAATTAGTTAAACTAATCGTATGAAAGCACGAATTGTTTTGCTTTGTAAGATTGAGGTGAAAGTATGAAAGTAAGAGCACATCGTGTTGGGGAACAAATGAAGAAAGAACTTGGTGAGATTATCGGTAGAAAAATTAAAGATCCAAGAATCGGCTTCGTAACAGTTACTGATGTTCAAGTAACAGGTGACCTTCAACAAGCTAAAGTCTATATTTCAGTATTAGGTGACGATGAACAACGTCAAAATACATTAATTGGATTAGCGAAAGCAAAAGGATTTATTCGTTCTGAAATTGGTCAACGTATTCGTTTACGTAAGACGCCAGAATTAATTTTTGAATTTGATGAATCAGTCGATTATGGTAATCGAATTGAGACATTGCTAACTCAAATTAATAAAGAGAATAACTGATAATGAATGGATAGGCGAGTGATTCGTCTATCCATTTTTCATCATGCTAAAAAATAAACAATAGGTGATAAGATGAATGGTGTAATTGCACTGAATAAACCAGCGGGTCTTACCTCTCATGATTGTGTCTTTAAAATAAGAAAGATTTTAAAGACAAAAAAAGTCGGTCATACAGGAACCCTTGATCCAGAAGTAACGGGCGTCTTGCCAATATGTGTAGGTGAAGCTACAAAGCTAATACCATATTTAACCGATGATCGGAAAAAATATATTGGTGAAATTACTTTAGGGTTTTCTACAACAACTGAGGATGCTCATGGTGAAATTATTGATCAAAAGAAGGTTGATCGAGTTATTACTCGTGAAGAAATTTTAAATGTATTAAATCAATTAACAGGAGATATAAGTCAAACTCCTCCTATGTACTCTGCTGTAAAAGTAAATGGCAAAAAGCTATATGAATACGCTAGAGCTGGAATTGAAGTTGAACGTCCAACTAGAACCGTTACAATATTTGAAATTATTTTACTTGATGATCGAGAAGTATTTGAAGGAGATACAATTTCTTTTAAATTTGAAGTTTTCTGTGGTAAAGGTACATATATAAGAACTTTAGCTGTTCAAATAGGTGAAATTTTAGGATTCCCTGCTCACATGTCTTATTTAACTAGAACAAAAGCAGGAGCATTTACGATTGATGATTGCGTTACTTTTGCTGAATTAGAAGAAAATGCTAATGATTTTACTTTAGATCGTGTAATGTTATCGATGGAGCAAGCTCTTGATGAGTATCCACGTCTAACTGTGACTACTGAAGAAGAAGTAAGAGTATTTAATGGTGGATTTTTTCCTAATACGATGAACTGTAAAGAAGGGGAATATATTGCAGTTTACAACGAAAATAATAGAATTATTGCAATGTACACTCCAAACCCTAAAAATAATAATGTAATTAAACCGACAAGAGTATTTCATAACCAATAGAAAAAACTATATAAATTTTATTCATTGTTCTATAATGGGAAAAGAGACTTGATTATAGAAAAGGTGATATATATGACAAAAATAATAAAAATCACCCATCCTCATTCAATAAAAAAAGAAGATTGTAAAGAAACGGTCTTAGCACTTGGCTTTTTTGATGGAGTACATAAAGGTCATCAACAAGTCATAAAAGCTGCCAAAGAAATTGCGGATGAAAAAGGATTATTATTATCAGTGATGACATTCGATCCACATCCATCTGCAATTCTTGGAAATCGTGATGATGCGATTTCCTATTTAACACCTTTGGAGCTAAAAGTGAAGTGGATGGAGAAACTTTGTGTAGACCAATTATTTGTTGTTGAATTTTCAGAGGAATTTGCTTCCCTACTACCACAAGAATTTGTCGATCAATACATTATTTCTTTAAATGCAAAACATGTTGTAGCTGGATTTGATTTTTCATTTGGAAAATATGGTAAAGGGAATATGGAATCATTACCATTTCATTCTAGAGGTGAATTTACACAATCAACCATTTCAAAATTCGTTTTAGACAATGAGAAAGTAAGTTCAACACGAATTAGAGAAGCGATAAAAGCTGGTGAAATGGAAGAAGCAACCCACTTACTTGGCAGACAGTATCAAATTAAAGGGATCGTTGTAGATGGTGACAAACGTGGTCGAACAATTGGATTCCCAACAGCTAATATTTCTGTTTCCATTCCGTATGCATTACCTTCAGTAGGTGTTTATGCTGTAAAATGTATTGTTAATGGTGAATTATATGAAGGTATGTGTAATATTGGATACAAACCAACTTTCTATCATGAGTTCCAAAAACAAACAATTGAAGTAAATATTTTTGATTTTAATGAAGATATTTACGGAAAAGAAGTTGAAATTTTTTGGTATGCTAGAATACGTGATGAAAAGAAGTTTAATGGTATAAATGAACTAATCGATCAATTACAAAAAGATCGTGAAACTGTAAAAAATTATTTCAGAGAATAACTAATTTAGAATACTTGCTTTTATAAATAAAACAATGTAATATTAGTAAAGTACTTGAAAAACCGTTGCTTGGCAAATCGATTCACCGACGACTGCTAGGTGATAGGTGTTCAATAATATTATTATGAGGTGAAAAAACATGGCATTAACTCAAGAACGTAAAAACGAAATTATCAGCACTTACAAAACTCATGCGAACGATACTGGTTCTCCAGAAGTTCAAATCGCAGTTTTAACTGAAAACATTAACTCTTTAAATGGGCACTTACGTACTCACAAAAAAGATCACCACTCTCGTCGTGGTTTATTAAAAATGGTTGGTAAGCGTCGTAACTTACTTAACTACTTACGTAACAAAGACATTACTCGTTACCGTGAATTAATTAACAAATTAGGTTTACGTCGTTAATTTCGAGTATTAATTTGATACTTTAAGAAAAAGCGGGATTCTTCCCGCTTTTTCTTATACATATCGATTTAAAATTACTGATGAATTGTATTTTAAATTTATAAATATTTATTCTCTTTTTCTCGTTAGTTGATTTCTTTACTAAACATAGGAGATAATAGAGAATATACGATTTTTTTACATAATTAGTTTAGACTTTGAATTGTAAATTAGAGAGGGGTATTTATACCATATGGAACAACAAAAGCACGTTTTTTCCACGGAGCTTGCTGGTAAAACTCTTACTGTTGAAGTAGGACAATTAGCAAAGCAAGCAAATGGAGCAGTTTTAGTAAGATACGAAGATACTGTCGTATTAGCAACAGCAACTGCATCAAAGGAACCTAAAAAAGTTAGCTTTTTCCCATTAACAGTAAACTACGAAGAGCGTTTATATGCAGTAGGTAAAATTCCTGGTGGATTTATTAAACGTGAAGGTAGACCAAGTGAAAAAGCAATATTAGCGAGTCGACTAATTGACCGCCCAATTCGACCATTATTTGCAGATGGATTCCGTAATGAAGTACAGGTAATCAGCATGGTAATGAGCGTTGATCAAGATTGTTCATCAGAAATGGCTGCTATGTTTGGTAGTTCTCTAGCTCTATGTGTATCTGACATTCCTTTTAACGGCCCAATTGCTGGAGTTGTAGTTGGTCGTATTAATGGCGAATTTGTTATTAATCCAACTGTTGAGCAAGCTGAAAACAGTGACATTCATTTAACAGTTGCTGGAACGAAAGATGCAATTAACATGGTTGAAGCTGGAGCTAATGAAGTGCCAGAAGAAGTAATGCTTGAAGCAATTATGTTTGGACATGAAGAAATTAAAAAATTAATCGCATTCCAAGAAGAAATAGTAGCACAAATTGGAAAAGAAAAAATGGAAATTAAGCTTCATGAACTTGATGCTGAATTAGAAAAACAAATTCGCGATATTTGTGAAACAGAATTAAATGCAGCTATTCAAGTTCATGAAAAACATGCTCGTGAAGCTGCGATCAATGAAGTAAAAGAACGTGTTGTACTTCAGTTTGAAGAAAATGAAGCGGACGAAGAGATTATTGGACAAGTTAAAGAAATCCTTTCAATGCTAGTAAAAGAAGAAGTGCGTCGTTTAATCACAGTTGAAAAAGTTCGTCCTGATGGAAGAAAATTAGATGAAATCCGTCCATTATCATCACAAGTTGGTTTATTACCACGTACTCATGGTTCTGGATTATTCACTCGTGGACAAACTCAAGCACTAAGCATTTGTACACTAGGTGCACTAGGTGACGTGCAAATTCTTGATGGATTAGGCATAGAAGAATCAAAACGTTTTATGCACCATTATAATTTCCCACAATTTAGTGTTGGTGAAACAGGACCAATTCGTGGACCAGGTCGCCGTGAAATTGGACATGGAGCATTAGGTGAAAGAGCACTTGAGCCAAGTATTCCAGATCAAAAAGATTTCCCATACACAATCCGCCTTGTATCAGAAGTACTTGAATCAAATGGTTCTACTTCACAAGCAAGTATTTGTGCAAGTACTCTAGCAATGATGGATGCTGGTGTACCAATTAAAGCACCAGTTGCAGGTATTGCAATGGGATTAATTAAATCTGGTGAACATTATTCAGTTCTTACAGACATTCAAGGTATGGAAGATCACTTAGGTGATATGGACTTTAAAGTTGCGGGAACAGCTAAAGGTGTAACTGCACTTCAAATGGACATTAAAATTGAAGGTTTATCAGAACAAATCTTAAAAGAAGCATTAGAACAAGCAAAAATCGGTCGTATGCAAATTCTTGATTCAATGCTAGCTACAATTAGCGAACCAAGAACAGCATTATCTGAGTTTGCTCCAAAAATCTTAATGATGACAATTAACCCAGATAAAATTAAAGATGTTATTGGACCAGGTGGAAAACAAATCAATAAAATTATTGAAGAAACTGGCGTAAAAATTGACATCGAACAAGATGGAACAGTATTTATTTCATCTGTAGATCAACCTATGAATGAACGTGCAAAACAAATTATCGAAGACCTTGTTCGTGAAGTAGAAGTAGGTCAATTATACATGGGTAAAGTAAAACGAATTGAAAAATTCGGCGCATTCGTTGAAATCTTTGCAGGTAAAGATGGATTAGTCCATATTTCTGAACTTGCAGAAGAACGCATCGCAAAAGTTGAAGACGTGGTTTCACTTGGAGACGAAATCCTAGTAAAAGTAACTGAAATCGACAAGCAAGGACGAGTAAACCTATCTCGCAAAGCTGTATTAAAAGAACAAAAAGAAAAAGCTGAGCAACAATAAATGTGGAGCAAGCTCGTCCAGGTCTGAAAGGAATATCTCCATTCATCTGAAGAAGTGGTGATTTTTCCACTTCGAAGATTAATGGAATATTACCGAAGAGCTAGCTTGCGGAACTAGACATCAAGAAAAGCGGAAGGCGTTCGCTCTGCCCCGACAAGCATAAGCCAAGGACCAGTGAAGGTTGCTTTTTAACCTTTGCTGGTCCTTGGCTTATGACCTCGAGGGGCAAACGCCTGGAGCTAGACATCACGAAAAGCGGAAGTCACTAGTCTTCCTTAATAAATAAAAAAACAGGTTCATATAAAAATGAACCTGTTTTTTTTATTTATTTTACTTCCACTCCTCTTCTAAACCCACTCTTTTAATTTTCCAGAATTTAATGTGTGTGTAAAAATTTTTTGGTTACAATAAGGAAAGTAGAACTAGAAATGACCAGATCAATTAGTTATTGCTAATTTTTTCGTACATAAGTTGTAGAAGCTTGTTCTATATTATTAAAAAATATCATATTCCTTCTAGTAGGAGGGTGTCAGGAAATGAGTAAAAGTCGGTTTAAAGTCTTAGCAATCGTTATGGCATTGTTTCTAGCAATTTTAGTCGTTAGAAATCAATATACGAATCAATACGTGAGGAACTTATCTTCAAAATCGTCATTTGTAACAACAAAAACAAATGGATTATATGAAGAAATCAAAACAAAAGCGCCAACTTTCGAGATACCTCCAAAAGATGCTTATGTCGACTCGGTTTGGAAAGCAATACCCGGCTATAACGGTTTAGCAGTTGATATTAATGCGTCATATAAGAAAATGAAGACAAAAGGTAAGTTTGATCAGAATAAACTAGTATTTAAAGAAGTTTCTCCAAAAGTTCATTTAAGTGATTTACCACCATCACCAGTGTATAAAGGGAATCCTGAAAAACCAATGGTAGCATTTACAATAAATGTTGCATGGGGGAATGAATTTATTCCAAAAATGTTAGAAGTTTTAAAGAAGCATAATGCAAAAGCAACATTCTTTCTTGAAGGTAGATGGGTAAAAAATAATCCAACTGTCGCTCAACTAATCACTGCTGCAGACCAAGAAGTTGGGAATCATTCTTATACACATCCCGATATGGCAAGATTAGGTAGTCAGCAAATAAGAAATGAAATAACCGAAACAAATTCAGTTATACTAGCTACAACTGATCAAAAAGTTGTATGGTTTGCCCCTCCAAGCGGTAGTTATCGTGATGAAGTAGTTAAAATCGCTTCAAGTTTAGGTATGAAAACAATTATGTGGACAGCAGATACGATTGATTGGCAGAAACCCCCAAGAGAAGTCATTATTAATCGTGTAATGAAAAAAGTAGACAATGGTACAATCGTTCTTATGCATCCAACGAAACCGACAGCTGAGGCACTTGATGAACTTATCACAAAAATAGAGGCATCAGGTAGAAAAGTTGTAAATATTTCAACTTTATTAGATGAAAAACGGTACGATACAATTAAAAAAGTTGAAAACAAATGACAATTACTTTCAGCTTTGTTAAGATGATTGTAAAATATAGTTAAATTTTTCAATCTTATTACAAAAGTGTAAATAGATGGTGTATACATAGGAGGCATTACATGATTGTACGACATACTTGCAAAAATGGAGTCAGAGTAGTAATTGAAAATATTTCAACTGTTCGTTCAGTTGCACTTGGAGTCTGGATTAAAACAGGTTCATGCAATGAAACGGCAGAACTGAATGGTGTTTCACATTTTCTTGAGCATATGTTCTTTAAAGGCACTAAAACACGCAATGCGAAAGAAATCGCTGAAAGTTTCGATTCAATTGGTGGACAAGTAAATGCATTTACATCAAAAGAATATACTTGTTATTACGCTAAAGTGTTAGATACTCATGCTGATTACGCGTTAGAAGTATTAGGAGATATGTTTTTTAATTCTACTTTTGATGAAGGTGAATTAGAAAAAGAAAAAAATGTAGTACTTGAAGAAATCAAAATGTATGACGATACACCAGATGATTTAGTGCATGATTTATTAGGTAAAGTTATGTATGAAAATCATCCATTAGGTTATCCGATTTTAGGTACAGAAGAAACATTAAAATCTTTTAACGGCGATACTTTACGTCAGTACATGAAGGATTTTTACACTCCTGATCAAGTAGTTATTTCAATTGCGGGTAATATAGATGAATCTTTTATTAAACGTGTTGAAGATTTATTTGGAAACTATGAGGGTAAAAAGAAAGATATAAACTTTGGAATCCCTACATTACATTATGGTGAAATTGCTCGCAAAAAAGAAACAGAGCAAGCACATCTTTGTGTTGGCTATAGAGGTCTTGAACTTGGACATAGCGATTTATATCCATTAATTGCTTTAAATAATATACTTGGTGGCAGTATGAGTAGTCGATTATTCCAAGATGTTCGTGAACAAAGAGGTCTTGCATATTCAGTTTTCTCTTATCACTCTGCATATCAAGATAGCGGTACAGTTGCAATTTATGCAGGAACTGGAAAAAGCCAATTAAATCAATTGTTTGAAACAATCCAAGAAACATTAAAAGTATTAAATGCAGATGGAATAACAGAAAAAGAATTAAATAATTGTAAAGAGCAATTAAAAGGTAATTTAATGTTAGGCTTAGAAAGCACAAATAGCAGAATGAGCCGTAATGGTAAAAATGAATTAATGCTAGGTAACCACCGTACTTTAGATGAAGTAATTCAACTAATTGATGGTGTAACAATTGATAAAGTAAATGATATTGCGAGGTTTGTATTTACAGATGATTATGCAATTTCATTAGTAAGTCCTGACGGAGTAATTCCAACAAATATTAAACATTAAGTTGAAAAATTAGAGGATCCTGTATTGGATGCTCTTTTTTATTTTTCAAGTGATCGAGAATAGAAATGGTATCTTTAGTATTAAGAAGAAAAATTTTTATTACTAAGATTTTAATAGTTTTTCATTACTGCACCTTAATTTTAGAAAGAATCTTCACCAATGCAATGGAAGATTCATAAGATATTTAGGAGAAAGATGTTAGGCGGTAGTCCTGCTTACAGAGATTAATTTCCATTTACCATAGTGAAGTAAAGAAGGTGAATGCTGCATGTTAACTGGCTTGCATATTGCTGTTATTGGTGGGGACGCCAGACAGCTGGAAGTTATTCGGAAGTTAACAGAGTTAGACGCAAAGGTAACATTAATAGGCTTTGAACAATTAGATAGTGGCTTTACCAGTGCATCAAAAGAATTAATTGCGGATGCTGATTTTAAAGATCTAGATGCAATCCTTTTACCTGTACCAGGTACGAATAATGAAGGAGTTGTCGATACAATTTTTTCAAATGAGAAAGTCGTGCTGACAAAAGAAATTTTAGACAGTACTCCTTCGCATTGTACGATTTATTCTGGAATAAGTAACTCTTACTTAGATAGTATTGTTACAGCTTCAAATCGAAAGTTAGTAAAATTATTTGAACGAGACGATGTAGCTATTTATAATAGTATTCCGACAGTTGAAGGTACGATCATGATGGTCATACAACATACGGAATACACAATTCATAATTCGAAAGTAGCCGTATTAGGTTTAGGTCGTACAGGAATGAGTGTTGCGAGGACTTTTCATAGTTTGGGTGCAAAAGTAAAAGTAGGGGCTCGTAAATCCGAACATATTGCTAGAATTGTTGAAATGGGCTTAGAAGCTTTTGAATTTAAGAACATTGAAGAGGCCTTAAAAGATGTCGATGTTGTTATTAATACTGTTCCTGTTCAAATCGTTACAGCAAGTGTCATTTCAAGATTACAACCACATGCACTAATCATTGATTTAGCATCTAAACCTGGTGGAACAGATTTCCGTTATGCTGAAAAAAGAGGTATTAAGGCATTATTAGCACCAGGTTTACCAGGAATCGTTGCTCCTAAAACAGCAGGTCAAATAATTGGAAACGTACTAACACAGCTATTAAAAGTAGAATTAGACAAAAGGAAGGAGCAACCAAAATGACGTTGAAAGGTAAGAAAATTGGATTTGGTATTACAGGATCACATTGTACTTATGAAGAGGTAGTACCTCAAATTCAAAAGTTAGTGGATGATGGAGCTGACGTATACCCTGTTGTTACTTTTACTGTAAAAAGCACAACAACACGATTTGGTGTAGGAGAAGACTGGATCGAAAAAATAGAAGAAATTACAGGGCGTAAAACAGTTGATTCAATTGTAGGAGCAGAACCATTTGGTCCAAAAGTACAATTAGATTGTATGGTAATTGCACCGTTAACAGGAAATTCAATGAGTAAGTTTGCTAATGCTCAAACTGATAGCCCTGTTTTAATGGCAGCTAAGGCTACTTTGAGAAATGGAAAACCTGTTGTTTTAGGTATTTCTACAAACGATGCTTTAGGTTTAAATGGAACTAATTTAATGTGACTTAGATGGTAATACCAAATCAGTTAACAAGTTCACCTGGGGAGCTTCGGGTAAAGAATAAGTGTAAAATCATCTAGTTTTTGATGTGGTTCTTTTTGATACTCAACTTTAAATAAAACCGATTTAAGCAGTCGATTTTTGAGTTCTATATCAGTTGTTTTGTAATATAAATCCAAAACTTTTTCAAAGGTTGGAATAAATTGTTCGTTTAGCAACTCTCTATTGTGGTATTTAGCCAGTTCATCCAAAATTAATGTCTTACTATTTGAAAGTTCTTTTAGTTGATTAGAGAGGATTTCAGAACGTTCATTGTAAATCGATTCATCATAAACACCACGTTCTAGTAAATTAAATAAATTATTTTTTTGTTTTGCTAATTCACTTAAATCATTTTCGATTTGTTTAAGTGCTTGCTTTTTTAAATTAATTACTTCAAAATCTTCCTCGACGGTTTGATTGGTAAAACTTATTTTGTACTCTTTTAACCAAATTTCTAACCCTTGTAAGAGTTTCTCTTCAATTAAATGGGTATAGGAAGAGCGGGTATTACAGCGGTTATTTGTACACACAATTTGTCTAGGTTTGCCTTTTGGATAACGCTGCTGTAATTTTGATCCGCATTTACTGCAAAAAATTATTCCAGCTAGCTGATTACTTAATTTACTATTATAAGGAGCATGGTATCGACTACTTAAAATATCTTGTGCCACATTGTATATTTCAAGATCAATGATTGCTTCATGTTTTCCATCAACAATTAACCAGTCAGATTTTGGTTTTCTAATACCCTTACTTGATTTTTTATTCCAAGTGACCTTTCCAATATAAATAGGATTTTTTATCATCTCCAAAATGGTATGGTAACTCCACTTTTTTCCAGTATAGGAAGGGATATTCATTTGATTTAAACGGTTAGCTATTTCATTTGCACCAATCAAATCCTTCGTATACCATTCAAAAATACTTTTTACTACCTTTGCCTGATTGCTATTAATACGTAATGAACGGAATTCCTTCGTTTCATAAATCTCATATCCATAAGGTGCAAAGGTTCCTAAATAATTTCCTCTTTGGACTGATAAAATCCGGCCCCGTTGAAGCCTACGAGTAATTATTTTTAATTCTTTTCGCGCCATAAATGCCTCAAATTCACTGTATTCCTCATCAAACTCATCATGAAGGTCATAGGTTTTTCTTGGTGTAATAATTTTTGTTCTAGATGATTTAAACGTCTCTAAAATAATACCCTGTTCCTTCATATTACCACGTCCAAGACGATCCATATCCATTACTAACACACCATCATATTTAAATTCTTCAACTTCTTGTAAAAGCTTTAACATTTCTGGCCGGTAAACAAGTGATTCACCAGATGCAATTTCCTGTCGGATACAAATGATCTTTAAATCATTTTCCTTAGCGAATTTTAGAAGCTGCTCCTTATGCTTTGATAAGGTCTCACCTTCACCTCTAGCCTCTGCATCTATATCTGCTCGACTTTTACGTAAGTACAATGCAACCCGTTCCATTTAATCACCTCATAGACTATATATATGTCTAATTAAGGAATTAATTAATTTTTGAATCAATAGACAACAAAAGGTTGGTTAGTCCGTAATAAAACTAAACATACAATGAATTATGGGGGTGGTGATACTGAGTAAACAAACAGAATTTACTGCTACCTATCAATTTGGAAAAACAAAAGTAAATATAATTGCGCCAAATGATGTTACAGAAGAAACTAGAAAGAAAATTATTGAAGAAATTCATACGATTGGCTGGAAGATTGTTAAAGAAGAATTGTATAAGAAAAATGATCAGTAAGATGAATTTAGAAAGCACCTAAAAAAGGGGTGCTTTTTTATTTATTATCTTGATCAATGAAGAATTAGCTATTATACCAAGTGTCTAAATTGCTTAGGTTAACAATTTTTTGTACTTTTATAACGGTAAAAAACTAAATATGCAATTAATTTATCTGCAGATATAATAAGGACCATAATCAAGTTGAATCATGTATTTCAGAAAAATTCTGAGACAGATTATTCAAAAATCTGTCATTTTTTTTGCATAACGCTCGTAATTATAGTGATAGTGATTCTAAATATTCATCATGGAGAGGGATGTTGGTTATTATCGAATATCATTTAAAAAAACAATTTTTTACAATGGAAAAATTGATCGAACGTAAACTAGCTGATCAATTAATATTAAATGTAAGAATAAAAGATGTCTTAGAACTAGCATATAATAACTGGGCTTTAGATTATGCTAAAGGTGTAGTTGCTTTTAATCTTACAAATGGTGAATTAATAGGCTATTCACTTAAAGATAAAAATAATAGAACTAGAAACGAATATGAGATTATTATTTTTGAACTAGATGCAAATGTTGACGTGGAGGATGTAACTGTTTTGATGGGGAATATTGGCATTCGAGCTGTACGGAAATTTTTTGAAATCGACGATGAAACTTTTTCAAAGAATATGGTGTTTTGGACAGAAACCTATTTGCGTTTTCATAATTTGACGATTAAATCAATTAGAGATCGGTTTTTAAAGGTGTTATTTACTGATTATAAACAAACCTTTTATCATACTTGCATTAAAAAACAACTTGATACTGCTTACGCTAAATATAGCGTTCATGACAATCATTAGGGTGAGATATTACAAATTATTTTCCAAAGCTTAATTTTTTGTTTCAATCCCCTATTAAATCCTTTAATCGACTCCTTTTAAAGTCAATTATTATGTGTCCCAAACCAAAGATATTCCATTTAGATCGGTATTATCCTCTAAGTCATAATTTAATGCGTTTAATGAGTACAAAACATATCTATTTTATTCCCTTTGGTCAAGATGATCCAATAAAAAAACCGAATTCATTAGTGGCAAGAATGGATTCATTACTAGATACGGTGAAATCTTCTATTGAAGGCAAACAACTTCAACCTGTTTTAGTTGAAAAATATCGCGATCTACAATAAATATTTTAGAAAAAATAGGACTGAATTATTTTTTCTATGTTAGAATGAAGAAAATTGAGTATGTGTCATTAGGATACATACTCGTTACTATGAAAAGAATTATTCAAGCGAAAACCTTTGAATATAAACTTCATTTGACGTAAACTATTTAATAAAAGTGAAAACAGGGATGGTGCAAAAAAAGTGGGGAATAAACAAAGTTATGTAGTAGCTGTAGTAGGTGCAACTGGAGCAGTTGGACAACAAATGATTGCAACATTAGAGAAAAGAAATTTTCCAATAAAAGAAATTAAATATTTATCTTCAAAACGTTCTGCAGGAACAAAATTAACATATAAAGGTGAAGAAGTAATCGTTCAAGAAGCTACTCCTGAAGCTTTTGAAGGTGTAGATATTGCTTTATTTAGTGCTGGTGGCTCAGTATCAAAAGAACTTGCTCCTGAAGCAGTTAAAAGAGGGGCAGTAGTAGTAGATAACACTAGTGCATTTAGAATGGCTGAAGATGTACCTTTAGTTGTACCTGAAGTAAATGACAAAGATTTATTTAATCATAAAGGTATTATTGCAAATCCTAACTGTTCAACAATCCAAATGGTTGTTGCCCTAGAACCAATTCGTCAATCAATTGGTTTAAATAAAGTTGTAGTTTCAACTTACCAAGCCGTTTCTGGTGCTGGAGTAACAGCAATTGAAGCCTTAAAGGAACAAGCGCAAGCATTCTTAAATGGTGAAGAAGCAACTCCATCAGTATTACCGGTAAAAAGTGGTGAGAAACATTATCAAATTGCTTTTAACGCAATTCCACAAATCGATGTATTTACTGAGAATGGATATACTTATGAAGAAATGAAAATGATCAATGAAACTAAAAAAATCATGCATTTACCTGAATTACAAATTAGTGCAACTTGTGTAAGACTTCCTGTAATTTCTGGTCACTCAGAATCAGTTTATATTGAAGTTGATAAAGAAGTATCGGTAGCTGAACTTAAATCACTTTTAAGTGATGCACCTGGAATCGTTTTACAAGATGATCCAGACCAACAACTATATCCAATGCCATTTTACAGTATTGGACGTAATGAAGTATTTGTAGGACGTATCCGTAAAGACCTAGATAATCCTTTTGGATTCCATTTATGGATCGTTTCAGATAATCTATTAAAAGGTGCTGCTTGGAATTCAGTGCAAATTGCTGAAAGATTAATTGAGTTAAGCATCATTTAGTGAAAACTGCTAGAGAGGTGCAAGAATGAAAATATTAGTCCAAAAATTTGGAGGGACTTCAGTACGTGACGAAAATGGTAGAAAGCACGCACTTAAGCATATAAAAGAAGCATTAGAAAAAGGCTATAAATTAGTGGTAGTAGTATCTGCTATGGGACGAAAAGGTGAGCCATATGCAACAGATACACTTTTAAATTTAGTTGGCGCAAAAAAAAGTAAGGTTACACAAAGAGAACTTGATTTATTAATGTCATGTGGTGAAACAATTTCTTCAATTGTTTTTTCAAATTTATTGAATGAAAACGGTATTCATGCCATGGCAATGACAGGTGCATCAGCAGGTTTCCGAACAAATGATGAATTTGGAAATGCAAAAATTCTTGATATGAAATGTAGCCATCTAATTAAAGAGCTAGAAAACTATGATGTTGTAGTTGTCGCAGGATTCCAAGGATCAACATCTAATGGTGATATCACGACATTAGGTAGAGGTGGAAGTGATACTTCAGCTTCTGCACTTGGGGTTGCTGTTAGCGCAGAAACAATCGAAATCTTCACTGACGTTGAAGGCGTAATGACAGCAGATCCAAGGATCGTAAAAGAAGCAAGACCTTTATCAGTAGTTACTTATGCAGAAATTTGTAATATGGCATATCAAGGAGCGAAAGTAATTCATCCTAGGGCTGTAGAAATCGCGATGCAAGGAAAAGTACCTATTCGAATTCGTTCAACTTATTCAAATAGTTTAGGTACACTAGTAACATCTAATCCTACACAACGAATTATTGGTGACAATATTCATGATCGTTTAATTACAGGGATCGCACATGTACCGAATGTTACACAAATTAGAGTAACATCTAAGGAACATACTTTTGATTTACATTCTCAAGTATTTAAAGCAATGGCAAATAAAGGAATAAGCGTAGACTTTATTAATATCTCACCTAATGGTGTAGTATACACTGTAAGTGATGAAGTTGCTTCAAAAGCGATTGAGGTATTAAAAGGAATTGGCTATGAGCCTTCATACACAACTGGATGTGCAAAAGTATCAATAGTTGGTGCTGCAATTGCCGGAGTACCTGGCGTAACTTCAAAAATTGTAACTGCACTAGCTGAAAAAGGTATTCAAATTTTACAATCAGCTGACAGTCACACAACTATTTGGGTGCTTGTCAAAAATGAAGATATGGTCGAAGCGGTTACTGCACTTCATGATGCATTTGAACTTAGTTCAGTTAAAATGGATTAATATTTGATCGGAGTGGAACAATGAGTAGATTTGGTAAAATTTCAACAGCGATGGTAACACCTTTTGATTCAAAAGGAAATATTGATTTTGCAAAAACAACAAAACTTGTGAACTACTTAATTGAGAATGGAACGGATTCAATCGTAGTTTGTGGAACAACTGGAGAATCTCCAACATTAACTTCTGAAGAAAAATTAGCATTAATTAGTCATGTTGTTTCAGCTGCAGATGGAAGAGTACCTGTAATCGCGGGTACTGGAAGTAATAATACTCGTGAAACAGTTGAATTAACGAAAAAGGTATCTGCTTTAGGAGTAGATGCAATTATGGTTGTTGTACCTTATTACAATAAACCAAACCAAGAAGGACTATATCAACACTTTAAAGCAGCGGCTGAAAGTACTGAACTACCTGTTATGTTATATAATGTACCAGGCAGAACAATTGCCAGCCTTACTGTAGATACAGTTGTAAGATTAGCAGAAATTCAAAATGTTGTTGCAATTAAAGATGCAACTGGTAACTTAGGCATAATGACAGAAATTATTGACCGTACTCCTGAAGATTTTGAATTATATTGTGGTGACGACGGCCTAACGCTTCCTGCATTTGCAATTGGTTCAAAGGGAACGGTTTCAGTTGCTTCACACGTGTTAGGAAATGAAATGCAGCAATTAGCTGAAAGCTTCTTCACAGGAGATATGGCGAAAGCGCAATTCTTACACCGTAAACTATTACCATTATTTGACGGATTCTTCATGGCGCCAAGTCCAAGTCCAATTAAAACAGCTTTACAAATGAAAGGTTTAGATGTTGGTGGAGTTCGTTTACCGCTTGTACCACTTTCAGAAGCTGAACGTACAACTTTAAGTATTTTAATAAATAAATTAGACGAAGCATTACAAAATAATTAATAACAAAACCACTTACGTACAGTCCAATTTTGGATGGCGTAAGTGGTTTTTTATTAATGGATGGAATCAACCACAAAAAATCCGAATGCTACTATTGAATCACTAAAAATGGTCTCATCATTTCATAGTCCTCGTGTTCCAACATATGACAGTGCCAAACATATAATCCGGTGAATGGCCCAAACCTCATGATTATTCTAGTTACTTGGTTTGGATTAGCTTGAACAGTGTCCTTCCATCCATTTTCTTGTGGTTCAGGTGGAGTCGGTGGATCTGTGTAATGAATGATCCTTTCTTTTTTATACTTTTCTACATCAAAGTTTCTTCGATCTAAGATTTGGAAATCAATTAAGTGAAGATGTATAGGATGAGAATCTGGCGTTAAGTTAATTAAATACCATATTTCGATCGTTCCTAATTTCGGATTTTCTGAAATGGGAGCATCCCAATGTTTGTTATCTAATAACATAATTTCTCGTCCAAACTGATCAATCTTATGATCTAAGGTTAAGTATCGCTTCATTGAAGCAGACAGTTCATTTATTTTTGGAACGGGCACCATATAAGCTGGTATCATACTCGTATCCACGTTGGATAATGGCAAATTAACTTTAAATTGCATCACAGTTCCCGTATTTTCATCAACAGGAATACCAGAGGGAAATGGGGTGGGAGCATCATTCTTCATAGTAATCTTCTTACCTTCAAGATTAGTAAAATCGATAATTACTTCTGCTCGTTCTGCAGGTGATAACATAATCTCATTTATTCCAATCGGATGTTGCATGAATCCACGCTCTGTTGCGATTTGATACATAAGTTGACCAGAATCAAGCGTAATTCGAAAAAAGCGTGTGTTAGAACCGTTTAATAACCTAAATCGATATTTTCTTGGTTCCACTTGTAAATAAGGATGTACTTTACCATTCACAATGACTGCATCACCAACAAATTCAGGGATTATAGACGTTTGTAGTTCTTTGATTGGCTGATCTGGTTGTTTTGGATAATAAAGTGAACCATCATGATTAAAACTTTTATCTTGTATCAATAGCGGGATATCATATTTCCCATTCGGTAAATTTAATGAACTTTCCTTTTGATCACTAATGAGATAGAATCCTGCTAAACCAGCATAAATATTAAGCCTTGTAATGCCAAGTGCATGATCATGGTACCAAAGCGTAGAAGCGCAATCACAATTATCATATCGATATACTTGCTTACTAAAATAACGTCCAACTTGTTTATAATCTTTTGTAAACCAAGCTTCAGGATAGCCATCGCTTTCAGGCTCAACACAAGCACCATGTACATGCACTACCGTTCTGACTTGAGGGACATCTTTATTTGCACCATGAACAGTATAGTCGATCGGAAATAAGTGTTTATCAGGGAGATCATTGATCCATTTAATAAACACGGTTTCACCTTTTTCTACTTTAATTGTAGGTCCAGGATAACTTCCTTCATACCCCCAAACAGTCGAGTCATTTAACTCACTATGGAGCGATTGCTTAAACTCCGTCATCGTAACTTCATAATAAGTATAGAAATGATCTTTCCAACGTGGTTTTAAAATTGGTGGAATGGGTAGTTCGTCTACGAATTTAGAAAGATTCATTTTTAAAGGCTCTCTGTCATTAAAATTCATCTAGATCCTCCTTTTCTAAAATATTCATATTCCTGTAATAAGAAATAATTGACCAATCAATCACTACAAAAAAAGAATTTAGCTATTAAAATGAGACACTTTTTGAAAAACTCGCCTAAATGGAACTGACTTTGCAATTTTCTTATCATAAAGAGCAGTCAAAAGGTACCCTATATTTGTATCGCTTAATTCATATTTCCTTGCTCCTATACATAACAAGGAATGCTGAGGTGGAAACAATCATTTTTATTTTGAATGTTAGCTATAGTCGTATGAGCGTTAAAAATGATTAAAAATACATACCCAAAGTAATCCGATTTTCCTATTTAAGGAAGAATGTATCTTGTTTTACCTGTTCCGACTAGGATATAATGTTTGTAAGATTTTGAACGGTCTGTAAATTTAAAGAATTAACTAGGAGGAACAGGTTGTGGTGAAGGAAATGAAAGAACAAGTAAAAGTTTTTGCCCTTGGTGGGGTAGGTGAAATCGGAAAAAACATGTATATAGTCGAAGTTGGTGAATTGATTTACGTGTTAGATGCAGGTTTAAAATTTCCTGACCAAGAAATGTACGGAATAGATCATGTCATACCTGATGTAAGTTATTTAGAGAAAAACGCACATAAAGTAGTAGGTGTTTTTATTACACATGGGCATGAAGATCATATTGGTGCGATTCCATATATTATGAATAAACTTCCACAAGTAAAGTTTTACACGAATAAATTAGCTTATTTATTTATTAGAGAAAAATTAAGTGAAAAGGGCATTAAAAACCTTGAGCAATTTGAACTATATGACGAAACCACTTTATTAACATTTGAAAATAGTTCAATTAGTTTTTTTAGGACTACTCATAGTATTCCAGATTCATTTGGATTTTGTGTAAATACACCACAAGGTGCGGTCGTTTTTACTGGAGACTTCAAATTTGATCAATCGAAAAGTCCTTATCCAGGTGCTGATTTAGGTAAACTAGCACTAATTGGAGATAAAGGTGTTTTATGTTTGCTTTCTGATAGCACAAACGCAGAAAGACAAGGGTTTTCGGGGTCTGAGAAGAAAGTATCGGAAGAAATTAAAAAAGAAATTATGAATGCAAAAGGAAGAGTTTTAGTAACTTGCTTTTCTTCAAATATATATCGCATCCAACAGGTTATTAATGCAAGTGTAGCGGCTGGTAGAAAATTAGCAGTAGTCGGAAGCAGTATGATGAAATCGATTGAAATAGCGAAGGAATTAGATTATTTATCGATTCCCGATGATTTAATGATTTCAGTTGTGGATACAGATAATTATAAAGAAAGAGATATTGTCATCCTAACTACAGGTACACAAGGAGAACCGATGGCAGCCCTTTCAAAAATTGCTAAAGGTACGCATAAACAAGTTTCAATCCGAAAAGGTGATACTGTATTAATGTCAGCAACAGCTATTCCAGGAAATGAAATGTTAGTTGCATCTTCTGTTAATCTATTATTTAGAGCTGGCGCAAATGTTATTTATGGCTATAAAAAGGTACATGTATCTGGTCATGGCTATGAAGAAGAATTAAAATTAATGCTTGAGTTAATGAAGCCAAAATATTTCATACCAGTTCATGGTGAATATCGAATGCAAAAAGCACATTCACATATTGCGGAAGAAGTAGGAATGGCAAAAGAAGATATTTTTATTGTTGAAAAAGGGGACATCGTTTCGTTTAAAGATGGTCAAGCTTCTCGTACTGAAAAAGTCGATGTTGGCAACGTTTTAATTGACGGAATTGGTGTAGGTGATGTTGGAAATATCGTATTACGTGATCGTAAGCTACTGTCTCAAGATGGAATACTAATTGTTGTGGTAACATTTAACAAGCAAAAGAAAGCGATCATATCCGGCCCTGAAATTATAACTCGTGGCTTTGTGTATGTTCGTGAATCCGAAAAATTAATAACTAGATCAACTGAAATTGTAAAAGACATAACAGAAAAAATGTTACAGAACGATCAAATTGAATGGACATTATTAAAAAATTCAATTAGAGATGGATTAAGCGCTTACTTATATGAAGAAACAAAAAGAAGACCAATGATTCTTCCAATATTAATGGAAGTATAGTTTTAAATTGTGAGTTACTTCTTATTCTGAGATGGGTATGATTTCCTTATTATTTTCACATACTAACTTGTATGAAAAATGATAGGGGGAACCATTTTGACAAATTCAAATAATGAAACACCTATTCCAAACGAAGAAGCACCTCCAAAGCCAAATGATCAAAAGGATATGAGCATTGTTGAAAAAATTCAACAGCTAGGACAAACAAATGTTCCAGCAAGCAATGATTCAAAAATTCATTGTCTAACGATAATTGGGCAGATTGAAGGGCATGTAGCATTACCACCTCAAAATAAGACAACTAAATATGAACATTTAATCCCGCAATTAGTTGCAATTGAACAAAATCCTAAGATTGAAGGATTATTAATCGTTCTAAATACTGTCGGTGGAGATGTGGAGGCTGGTCTTGCGATCTCAGAAATGATTGCAACATTAACGAAACCTACTGTATCAATCGTTTTAGGCGGTGGACATAGTATCGGAGTACCGATAGCAGTAAGTACTGACTTTTCATTTATTGCTGAAACGGCAACAATGACGATCCATCCAATTCGTCTAACTGGTTTAGTA
The DNA here is from genome assembly GCF_001420605.1 of Bacillus sp. FJAT-25509. Lineage (GTDB taxonomy): Bacteria > Bacillota > Bacilli > Bacillales > Bacillaceae_G > Gottfriedia. The sequence goes on along the minus strand of NZ_LJIZ01000016.1, from coordinate 284,925 downwards.
ATTGGTGTACCTCAAACGTTTGAATATCTTGATAAAATGCAAGAAAGAGTAACTCGTTTTGTTACAAAGCATTCAAATATTACAGAAGAACGTTTCAAGGAATTAATGTTTACAAAAGGTAATTTAACAAGAGATATTGGCTCAAATGTAGTTGGTGGAGATGCAGTAAAATATGGACTAATTGATGATGTAGGTGGCATTGGGCAAGCATTAAGTAAATTGCAGGAATTAATTGACGAACGGAAAGAAAAGTCAAATAAAGAGGAGAATGAATTTTGATTCTTTATACAATTATGCCAATTGAATCGATTTTTCCTGTTGATCAACAAGAATACACATCACAGCAGTTTATGGAATACAATGGTGTTCCAATGTTGGTTGATAGTGTTGGGGGTACAGCTTTTGAAATTAAAAGAATTGTCAGTACCGATCCGCAGCATTTTATGCAATATTCACCTGGTCAAAGAATTTTAGTTCTTCCAACTTGAGGTAATTATTAACAATACATGGTAAACATATGTTCTGATATGTTATAATAAATTCAATTTAAGGAAGCAGCCAAAAGGCTGCTTTCTTTGGCGAATCTGCAAATTTTGATGGGGGTGAATTACATGGCAAAGCAGAAGCAGCAAAAATCAAAAGCTCGAAAATCAGTAAGTGGCAATGGTTCAATATGGTATGAAATTAGTGGATTAATATTTTTAGCCCTATCAATCGTAACAATTTTAAAACTTGGTATTGTAGGTAAAGCTTTTGTATTATTCTTGAGATTCTTCTTTGGGGAATGGTACATGCTTAGCTTTCTTTTTATAATCGGTTTATCTGCATATAGCATAATTTATCGAAAAAGACCTCCATTTGTTTCGAGTATTACGATTGGTGGATTGTTAATCTTCTTTAGTATATTGATGTTTAGTCATGTTACTCTATTTGATTTATTAGCAAAAAATAATCAATTTCCTGATCAATCTGTCATAAAAAGTACGCTAGATTTATTCTTAATTGAAGCCAAGGGTAAAATTAGTACGGTGGATCTTGGTGGAGGTATGATTGGAGCGATACTTTTTGCAGTTTTATATTTCTTATTTGATCGAACCGGTGCGATTCTATTCGGAATCATTGCAATAGTCGCGGGAGTTTTATTTATTACTGGTAAGCCACTTGGCGGTTATTTGTATCAATATATAATGCCAAAAGTAAGAAATTTAATTTCAGATACATGGAAGGATTTTACAAATTTCTGGAAACGTGGTCGTGAACAAAAAACTACTAGTAGACGAGCTGAGGCTAAACAAAAGAGAAAAGCAAGGAAAGATTCATATGAAGACAATGATCATGATGAAGAAGTGTCAAATGGTAATAGCTTAAATTATCAAGTTAAAAATTCATATGAAAATGAGAACATCGAGCCGAAAAAAGAAATTCAAATCGAATATTCTCCTACATATCAGGCACCTAAGGAACCAGAATTGATAATTGCAAATAATTCAAATCAAATCCAGGCTCATTTTGCAGAGGAAGACGATCAGTCAATCGAATTGCCAGTTGCAGAAGTAGGAATTGATGATAAGGTAGATTACGTATTACCATCAATGGATTTATTAGCCTATCCAAAGGGTGCTAAAAAACGTGAAAATGAGTCTAAGCTTAAGGAAAATGCGGACAAGCTTGAAAGAACATTTCAAAGTTTCGGTGTAAAGGCTACAGTAACAAAAGTACATCATGGACCTGCGGTAACAAAATATGAAGTATACCCTGAAGCAGGGGTAAAAGTTAGTCGTATTGTAAATCTTAGTGATGATTTAGCACTTGCACTTGCAGCCAAAGACATTCGAATTGAAGCTCCAATTCCAGGTAAATCTGCGGTTGGTATTGAAGTACCTAATACGAATATAACGACTGTATTACTTAGAGAAGTTCTCGAAGCAAAAAATCCGAAATTACAAAATCCATTAGCTGTATCGTTAGGAAAAGATATTGCCGGTGATGCTGTATTTGCAGAGCTTAATAAAATGCCGCATTTACTAGTAGCTGGGGCGACAGGTAGTGGGAAAAGTGTATGTATAAATGGAATCATTGTTAGTATCCTAATGAATGCAAAACCATCTGAAGTAAAGTTAATGTTAATCGATCCGAAGATGGTTGAATTGAATGTTTATAATGGTATTCCACATTTGCTAACTCCTGTTGTAACAAATCCTAAAAAGGCTTCACAAGCGTTACGAAAAGTTGTTAGTGAAATGGAAAGAAGATATGAGCTTTTTTCTCATTCAGGTACTAGAAATATCGAAGGTTATAACGAATTAACTAAACAAAATAATACGATGACTGATTCAAAACAACCTTTATTACCATTTATCGTCGTGATTGTTGATGAGTTAGCAGACTTAATGATGGTAGCTTCGAGTGATGTGGAAGATTCAATCACTAGATTAGCTCAAATGGCACGTGCAGCGGGTATCCATTTAATTATTGCTACACAAAGACCGTCTGTTGACGTTATCACGGGTGTCATTAAAGCAAATATACCTTCTCGAATTGCTTTTAGTGTATCTTCTCAAACAGATTCTCGTACAATACTTGATACTGGTGGAGCAGAAAAACTATTAGGAAGAGGAGATATGTTATATCAACCAATTGGTGCATCTAAACCAATTCGAGTACAAGGAGCATTTTTATCTGATGATGAAGTTGAACGAGTAGTCGAGTTTTCAATCTCTCAACAAAAGGCTCAATACCAAGAAGAAATGATGGTAAAAGAGGAAAAAGATGGGAAATCTGAAGTGAATGATGATCTTTATAATGAAGCTGTTGAGTTAGTATCAAATATGCAATCAGCCTCGGTATCACTACTACAAAGAAGATTTAGAATTGGTTATACAAGAGCTGCAAGATTAATTGATGCTATGGAAGATAATGGTATAGTTGGTCCGTATGAAGGTAGTAAACCTAGGGAAGTATTAATTAGTAAACCAGTGGAAGATGAGCAAGCCTTGTCTTAACAAAAAAGAAAAAATTGTCGAAACATTATTGACATTTTTAGACATAGAATGATATTATTTCTTCAGATAAATTGATAGTCCTCATATAATATCGACATGATGGGTCGGAAGTTTCTACATTGCAACCAATATTTGCAATACTATGGGGAAAAAGCATTATTATGGAGAAATGGTTTATATTTACGAAATCAAAAACTCTTATAATCTAGCTTTTTCACTAAGTGGAACTGTAGATTATAAGAGTTTTTTTATGTTAAATATGAACAAATGATTCATTAACGTAATAAAAAATAAAGCGTTTTCAAAAAAGTGTTGAAATGAGTAAAAAATAACAGTATAGTAAAGAAGGATTATACGACAGATGTCTAACAACTGATGTCTGAAATCCGAAGTTTGGGGGATGGGAAATGAAGATTAAAACAGACACCAGATTACTTTATCTCCAAGTGATGGATCGAATCAAACAAGATATTGAGAACGGTATTTACCTGCCACATCATAAGTTACCATCAGAGTATGAGTTATCTAAAATATTTGGAGTATCAAGAGCAACATTAAGAGAAGCATTAAGAGTTTTAGAAGAAGAAAATATCTTAGTTAGAAGACACGGGGTCGGCACATTTGTAAAACCGAAACCAATTTTTAGGACAGGCATTGAACAATTAAGTAGTGTCTCAGAAATGATTATTGATGCAGGTAAAGAACCTGGTACAATCTTCCTATCTTCTAAACTATTAGTTCCTACGAAAGAAGATTTAAAAAGCTTTACAATCACAGAAGATGATCGTATGCACGTTGTAGAAAGAATTCGAACAGCAAATGGTGAACCTGTAGTTTATTGCATTGATAAATTACCAACTAATTATTTTAAACAGGTTCCATCATATGAAGATCATTCGTTCTTTACTTTCATCAAAAAAGAAACTGGACGTAATATCGAATATTCAAGTGCAAGAATTGAACCAATAGGTTACCACGATAAAGTTTCTCCTTTATTACAGTGTGAACCAGATGTTTCATTATTATTAATCGAACAGTTACATTTTGACGATTTAAACCGAGCAGTATTACATTCTTATAATTACTTCAGAGCGGATCAGTTCAGTTTTAATGTTTTAAGAAAAAGAAATTAAAATTGTATAGCCAAATTAATATTTACGAAAAATAAGTTTTGGCTGGTTTTTCAAATATTGTTTACTGAAATTTCATTAAATTATTAGGGAGGTGGATCGTTAAGTTAACGATTATATACCAAGCTAGTACAAAAGTAAATAAAAATTTAAGGGGGCAAAATTTTTATGAAGATGAAAAAAGCTGGTCTTGTTCTTTCAATGGCCTTAGCAGCAGGTACAATGTTAGGTGCTTGTGGTAAAGGTGGAGATACAAATGACGCAAAAGGTGCATTTAAAGTAGGTATGGTAACTGACTCAGGTACAATTGATGATAAGTCATTTAACCAAGGTACTTGGGAAGGGATCCAAGCAGGAGCTAAAGAATTAGGTTTCAATCTTAAGAATGATACTAAATACTTAAAACCTGCTGGCGAAACTGAAGCTGATTATTTAAAAGAAATTGGTAACTTAAATGATGCGGACTTTAAATTTATCGTTACTCCAGGTTTTAAATTTGAAACAGCAATTTATAAAGCGCAAGATAAATATAAAGATGACAAATTTGTAATTATCGATGGTACACCACACTCTGCTAAAGATTATACGCCAGATGTAAAGAAAAACACTGTTTCAATTTTCTTCTCTGAACATGAAGCTGGTTACCTAGCTGGTATTGCTACAGCAGTTCAATTAAAAACTGGTGATGTTGGATTTATCGGTGGTATGGAAATTCCAGCAGTTCAAAAATACAACTGGGGATTCCAACAAGGTATTAAGTATGCAAACGAAAACCTTGGAACAAGCATTTCTTTAAAAGCTAATAACGTAGTATATTCTGGAAGCTTTACAGACAAAGCAGCAGGTCAGCAAATTGCAGCTCAGATGTATGACCGTGGAGTTAAAGCAATTTTCTCTGCAGCAGGTGGAGTAGGACAAGGTGCTATTACTGAAGCTAAAAACAGAGTAGCTAGTGGTAAAGTAGCATGGGTTGTTGGTGTTGACGTAGATCAGTACTCTGATGGTGTTTATAAAGATAACAAATCAGTAATCTTAACTTCAGCTATGAAAGGTGTAGCTAAAGCAGCATCTGATATGGTAAAAGCTGAAAAAGATAAAAAATTCCCTGGTGGACAAACTTTAACTTACGATGCAAAAAATGATGGTATTGGTTTACCAAAAGAAAATCCAAACTTAAGTTCTGAAACTTTAACAAAAGTTCAAGATGTATTTAACAAAATTAAGTCTGGTGAAATTGTAGTAGCAAGTGAAAGAGGAAATTTAATTAAGTAATTAAATTTCTAATGAATAAATGATAGAAGAAGCATAGGAAAGGAGACCCTTTTATATGCTTCTTCTACCCTATAAATAATTTTGACTTTTCATGCTTTAATCAATTGTAAGCACTTATATTGGTAAAGCTTCCAATTGATTAGGGCATGACTATCGGGTGAGAGAGTAAACCCCTCCCTAAATAAAAAATATAGAAAAATATTTCGAAATCAAGTAAAACTTTAAAAATAAATGACTTCGTAATATACAAGGAGGAAAATTATGGAATATGTAGTGGAGATGCTAAATATAACAAAAGAGTTTCCTGGCATTATAGCGAATGACAATATTACACTACGATTAAAAAAAGGGGAAGTTCATGCTTTATTAGGTGAAAACGGAGCAGGGAAATCAACTTTAATGTCCGTCCTTTTTGGAATGTACACACCTGAAAAAGGAATTATAAAAGTAAAAGGTAAAGAAGTTAAAATTTCAAATCCCAATGTTGCAAATGAATTAGGAATCGGAATGGTTCACCAACATTTTAAATTAGTTTCAAATTTTACAGTCACAGAAAATATTATTCTAGGTCTTGAACCTAAAAAAGGTCTAGTAGTAGATATCAAGACTGCAGCAAAACGTATTGAAGAGCTTTCTAAAACTTACGGTTTAAACGTAGATCCTTATGCAAAGATTGAAGATATTACAGTAGGGATGCAACAAAGAGTCGAAATTTTAAAAACTTTATATCGTAATGCTGAAGTACTAATCCTAGATGAGCCAACAGCAGTACTTACTCCACAAGAGATACAAGATTTAATGAAGATTATTAAAAACTTGATTAATGAAGGCAAGTCAATCATTATCATTACACATAAGTTAAAAGAAATTAAAGCTGTTGCAGATCAATGTACAGTCATTCGTCACGGAAAATACATCGGTACTGTTGATGTAAAACAAACTTCTGAATCTGAAATGGCATCTATGATGGTCGGACGTCAGGTGTCTTTCAAGGTAGATAAAGTAGAATCAAAACCTGGCGAAGTTGTACTAGATGTAAATAATTTAAGTGTCAAAAATAATAAAAAAGTTTTAGGTTTAAAAAATGCTACTCTTCAAGTTCGAGCAGGTGAAATCGTTGGGATTGCCGGAGTTGAAGGGAATGGACAATCTGAACTTGTTGAAGCAATTACAGGTTTAAGACCGATTGAAGAAGGTTCTATTTTATTAAAAAATCAAGATATTACAAAACACAGTATCCGTGAGCGAATTAAAAGCGGTATTGCTCATATTCCAGAGGATCGTCAAAAAAGAGGACTTGTACTTGAATATACAATTGAAGAAAACGTTGTTCTAGAAATTTATAATCAAGAACCATTCTCTAAATATGGTGTTTTAGATAAAGCTGCGATTGCCAAACATGCAAAGAAAATCATTGAAGAATTCGATGTACGCTCTGGTGAAGGTGCGAAAACAGTCGTTGAATCCATGTCTGGAGGAAACCAGCAAAAAGCAATCATCGGTCGCGAAATCGAACTTAAGCCTGAGTTATTAATTGCATGTCAGCCAACACGTGGATTAGACGTTGGTTCGATTGAGTATATTCATAAGAGATTAATAGAGCAAAGAGATAGTGGAAAAGCTGTTCTACTAATCTCGTTAGAACTAGACGAAGTTCTTAATTTATCTGACCGCATTGCAATCGTAAATGCAGGAGAAATCATTGATATCGTTAATGCCAAAGACACAAATGAAGATGAATTAGGATTAATGATGGCTGGTATAAGGAGAGGTGAAGGGGCATGAAAAAGGGAGGAATTATTTCTTTAATTGCCGTAGTATTAGGTTTACTGGCTGGAGCATTATTAATTTTTGTAACAGGTAATGATCCGATTGAAGGGTTTAATTATTTATTCCAAGGTGGATTAAAAGATCCGGAGCGTATTGGTAATACACTTGCTACTGCTACTCCGTTAATTTTAACAGGACTTTCTGTTGCGTTTGCATTCAGAACAGGTTTATTTAATATCGGTGCAGCTGGCCAAATGCTTTTTGCAGGGTTTTGTGCTTCAGCAGTTGGTTTAACAGTAGATTTACCAACGTTGATCTTAGTTCCGTTTATGGTAATTGTTGCTTTTATTGCAGGAGCAGCTTGGGCATTTATTCCTGGACTACTAAAAGCTAGGTTTAATGTTCACGAAGTAGTTTCTACGATCATGATGAACTGGATTGCTTACTGGACAGTTTATTATTTAGTACCACAATATTTTAAAGGTAGTACTGAAACAGAGTCAAAAATGCTTGCAGATGCTGCAACATTAAAAATGCCATTTTTATCAAATTTATTTGGTGGTTCATATATTAACTTCGGTTTATTTATCGCAGTTATTATGGTAATCGTTGTTTCATTCATTATTAATCGTACAGTATTGGGTTATGAATTAAAGGCTGTAGGTTACAACCGTAGTGCTGCTGAATACGCGGGTATTTCAGTAAATAGAAATGTTATTTTATCAATGATGATTTCAGGTGGACTTGCTGGACTAGCGGGTGTTGTTCAATTCGCTGGTAATGCATCACTAATTCAAATTGGGGTTTTACCTACAGAAGGATTCGACGGAATTGCCGTGGCACTTTTAGGAATGAATACACCAATTGGCGTATTTTTCTCAGCTATTTTCTTTGGACTATTATATTCTGGTAAAGGATTTATGAGTGCAATGACTTCAATTCCACCAGATATTGCTGATGTTATCATTGCAATCATTATCTATTTCTCTGCAACTAGTATTTTAATTAAAAAAGTTATCGATCGAGTATCCAAATCACGCAAATATAAAAACAGCAATGTAGGAGAGAAGGTGAAATAAGGCATGGATTTAATTATACAAATTTTCCCATATGCAATTGCCTATACGATTCCATTATTAATCGTAGCATTAGGTGGTTTATTTTCTGAGCGAAGCGGTGTCGTAAATATTGGTTTAGAAGGTTTAATGGTTGTCGGTGGTTTCGCTAGTGCCTTAACAATTTCAAAACTTCAAGTAAATCATCAAGGTGAAGTTTGGGTAATCTGGGTAGGAATTCTTGTTGCAGTTCTTGCAGGTGCTTTATTTTCTTTACTACATGCGTTTGCAAGTATAAATTTACACGCAGATCAAGTAATAAGTGGTATCGCAATTAATATGATTGCAGGTGCTTTAACAATCTTCTTAGCAAGAAATATTACTGGTTCAGGAAACATCAGTATTAACGGTATTACACGTACTGATATCCCAGTCTTAAAGAACATTCCGATACTTGGGGATTTATTCTTTAAAAACACGTATACTACAACATGGTTAGTAATTGCCATTTTACTCGTTAGTACATTTGTACTTTATAAAACTCGTTTAGGCTTACGTCTACGTGCATGTGGTGAATACCCACAAGCAGCTGATGCAGCAGGTATTAATGTATACCGTATTCGTTACCTTGGCGTTATTATTTCTGGGGCATTTTCTGGATTAGGTGGAGCAATTATTTTAGTAACTTACTCTGGCGAATTTACAGGAAGTGTTGCAGGTCTTGGTTTCTTAGCAATTGCAGCATTAATTTTTGGACAGTGGAAACCACTTGGGATTTTAGCTGCGACATTATTCTTTGGTGTAGCTACAACAATTGCCAACGTATCGCAAGTTATTCCAAGTTTAGCTCATATACCACCATTAGCACTAAAGTTATTCCCATACGTAGTAACTTTAATTGCATTAGTTATATTCTCAAAAACATCTCAAGCACCAAAATCAGTTGGTGTTGCATATGAAAAAGGTAAACGATAAATAATTGTTTTTGAAGCTTCCTATTTAATTAGGAGGCTTTTTTTTATTCTTTTAAAAATGTGTTGTCAATTAATTACGAATAATATCGTTTTTAAGAAAGTTAAATTATAATTCGTTTTTTTCAAAATTGATAAATATATATACAACACATCCATATAAGATTCTGATAAATTGGATACTTTTTAGAATAAATGATAAATCGGTCTATTAATCGTTATTATTTAAATCAATAAAAAAAAGACAATATTAAAGATTATTTTTTTAAGATTTTACATTTATTTTTTGTAAATGATTGGAACGTAAGGTGCGAGACTCCTGTGGGAAAAGAGGGAAGGGTGAGACCTCGCAGGCGCGCCGAGGAGGCTCACCTCTCTCCCCACGGAAAGGGAGCATCCTGGAGTGGAAATCAACGAAGTACTTATTTTAGAAGAACAGATTACGGAAATCAACCTCGCACAACTTACTTTATTAAGAAAAATCTTGATATTTAAATGACTGTTCCTTTTGCAGCAGTAGGATGAAGCTTCCTTTATAAAATCCGAAGCTTCTTTTTATTTGAAATAATTATTTTGGGTAAACTAAGCAGTAGGTTTTATTTTTGGTAAAATTAGAGATACAATGAAGATATTGGAAATAAATATGAGTAAATAGTATTTGTCTAAGGAGGGTTCAATTTGAATTTGTTACAGTACAAAAATAGTGATATTAACGGTATTAAACTACATGTGGTAACAACTGAAAAATTTAAAACAAATTCGATTACATTAAAAGTACGTGGAAAACTTGAAGAAGATACAGTATCTTATCGAGGAATTTTACCTTATGTATTGCAAAGTGGAACAAAAGATCTTCCTACTAATGGTGAAATTAGAAGAAAATTAGAAGATTTATATGGGGCGACCTTCTTTGTAGACGTATCAAAAAAAGGTGATTATCATGTTATGTCATTTACAATTGACATTGCAAATGAAAAATACCTTTCAAATCAAGGTTCATTATTAAATGAAGCGCTTTCGCTTATTGCTTCTATTTGGCAAAATCCATTTTTAGAAAATGGGGTATTTTCAGCTAAGCATGTTGAAACTCAAAAAAGAACTCAAGTACAACGAATTCAGTCCATTAATGATGATAAATTGAAATATGCAAATCAACGACTAGTGGAAGAAATGTTTAAGGGTGAACCTTATGCATTACTTGCAAATGGGAGAACAGAAGATGTTAATTCAATCACGGCTGAATCATTATATAAATATTATGAAAAAGCCCTGCAGGAGGATTTAATTGATCTTTATATAGTTGGTGATGTCGCTTTTGACCAATGTAAACAATTAGTGGAAGAAAACTTTAGAAATACAACTAGTGAAAAACTTAGAGTTGAGACGGCAAAAGCAACGCCGACTGATACTCCAAATGAAGTTATTGAAGAGCAAAAATTAAATCAGGCTAAGTTACACATCGGTTATACTACTGATATTTCGATTAAAGACCCAGATTATTTTGCCCTTCAAGTGTTTAATGGACTTTATGGTGGATTTTCACATTCAAAATTATTTATCAATGTTCGAGAAAAAAATAGCTTAGCATACTATGCTGCTTCTCGTTTTGAAAGTCATAAATCAATTTTAATGGTCATGTCTGGTATAGCAAGTGAAAATTATGAAAAAGCAACAACAATCATTGCTGAACAACTTGAAGAGATGAAAAAGGGAAATTTCACTGAAGAGGAAATTGATCAAACAAAATTAGTGATCAAAAACAGTCTATTAGAAAGTATGGACACAGCTTATGGAATCATTGAAACATTATTCAATGACCAAGCTGCGGGAAATGAACGTCCAATCGAGGATTGGTTTCCTGAAATCGAAAAAGTTACAAAAGATGAAATTGTATCTGTAGCTAATAAAATAAAACTTCACACAACTTATTTCTTAAAAGGTCAGGAGGGAGCATAATGGAAAAAAAGTATTTTGAACAATTGAATGAAACGCTTTATTTCGAGGAGCTTGAAAACGGATTAAAAGTATATATTCTTCCTAAACAAGGCTACAACAAAACATATGCGACCTTTACAACTAAATACGGTTCGATTGATTCTGAATTTATTCCTTTAGGAAAAGATGAAAAATTAGTTGTACCAGATGGGATTGCTCATTTTTTAGAGCACAAATTGTTTGAAAAGAAAGATGGAGATGTATTCCAGGTTTTTAGTAAACAAGGAGCTTCTTCTAATGCGTTTACAAGTTTTACACGAACTGCTTATTTATTTTCAGCAACGAATAATGTAGAACAAAATTTAATGACTCTAATTGACTTTGTTCAGGATCCATATTTTTCTGATCAAAGTGTTGAAAAAGAAAAAGGGATCATTGGTCAAGAAATTAAAATGTACGAAGATAACCCTGATTGGAGACAATATTTTGGGATGATTGCAAATTTATATGGTAAACATCCTGTTAGAACAGATATTGCTGGTACGGTTGAATCAATTTCAAAAATTACAAAAGAATTACTTTATACTTGTTATGAAACTTTTTATCACCCAAGTAATATGTTGTTTTTTGTTGTAGGTCCAGTAGACCCTGATAAAACAATGAATTTAATTAGAGATAACCAAAGTAAAAAAACTTTTAAAGATGCAAATGAAATAAAGAGATTTTTCCCTGAAGAAACGCCTGAATCTGCAGAAAAGAAAAAAGTGTTACATATGAATGTCCAATCATCGAAAGTACTCGTTGGGGTAAAGGATTTCTCTGCACCTAAAGGTGGTAGCGAATTACTAAAGCATGAATTATCAATTTCCGTATTACTTGATTATTTATTTGGCAAAGCCTCAAATACGTATCAACAAATGTATGAAGATGGTTTAATCGATGATACATTCTCATATGATTACTCTGCAGAAAATGGTTTTGCTTTTGCAATCATCGGAGGAGATTCTACTTCACCTGAAAAACTTTCTGAAAAAATAAAAGAAGTATTATTAGACTCAAAAAATCATCAGTGGGAAAAAGAAATTGTCGATCGCGTAGTTAAAAAGAAAATCGGCGGATTTTTACGCTCATTAAATTCACCAGAATATATTGCTAATCAATTTACACGATACGCGTTCTTAGATATGCATTTATTTGACATCGTATCTGTGTTACAATCTATTTCTGTAGAGGATCTAAAAGAAAGTGCTAGTCATCTAATAAATGAAGACTATATGAGTGAATTTTTTGTTCTTCCTCATTGAATAAATTAAAAGCATCCTTTTTAGGATGCTTTTTGAAATTTAAAGAAAATATTTAAGGGTTTATAAAGAAACTAAGTGTAATATTGAATTTTTAAGAGTTTTCCTCGCATCTTTTTACCTTTATATTTCTTAATACTCTTTAAACCTGCATTAAAACCACGAATAAATGGAGAATATAATAAATGAGAAAAAGAATTCTAGTAATTGGAGCTAGTGGTGACATTGGCTTAGCAATTTCGAAAAAATTAATCAATGAAAAATATGATTTAGTTGTCCACTATAATAGTAAGAAAGAGCCACTTAATGAACTGATCGAATTGGCTAATGAGATTGAGGTAAATTGCCAATTCGTACAAGCGGACTTATCAGTTGAAAATGGAGTTGAAATTTTAACATCACAAATAATTGATAAAATAGATTCAATTGTATATGCATCTGGTTTTTCTATCTTTGGTTTGATTAACGATGTAAGTGATGAAGAGATTGATCGAATGACTCAATTACATATTAAAAGTTTGATCAAAGTAGTCAATAATTTTCTTCCTAACATGGTGGCTAAAAAATCTGGCAGTATCGTCGTTATTTCGTCTATATGGGGACAAATTGGTGCATCATGTGAGGTATTATATTCAACTACAAAAGGTGCTCAAAATGCCTATGTAATGGCATTAGCTAAAGAGTTAGGGCCAAGTGGAATAAAAGTTAATGCTGTTGCTCCAGGTGCCGTAAAAACGAATATGTTAAATTCCTTTAGTGAAGAAGATTTAAAAGAAATTGCAAATGAAATTCCAATGAATCGTTTAGCTCTTCCAAATGAAATTGCGAATACTGTAAATTACCTAATTTCCGAACAATCTTCTTATATAACTGGCCAAATTCTTGGAGTAAACGGCGGTTGGCATACTTCATAGTAAAATTTCACGTCGAAAGTTATTTATTTCACATATTTTACCTTTTATATTATGGCGAAATCGTTTATTATTAAATGTAGAGTTAAGTAGTTAACAAATAGGGGGTATAGGTATGGAGTTAATCGAATGGTATTTTGAGTATGAAATACATAAGAATCGCCCTGGACTACTTGGAGATATTGCATCACTAATCGGTATGCTAGGGATTAATATTTTAACAATCAATGGTGTCGACACAATGAGACGCGGCATGTTACTTGGTTGCGATAATGATGATCAAATTACTAGATTTGAATCAATTTTAAATACTATGGACAATATAACAATAATTAAACTTAGAAAGCCAACTCTAAGAGATCGTTTAGCTGTAAGACATGGTACTTATATTCAACGTGATGTAGATGATAAAAAGACTTTTCGTTTTGTCCGCGATGACTTAGGTATGCTTGTTGATTTTATGGCAGAGTTATTTAAAATGCCAGGCCATAAGCTAATCGGAATTAGAGGGATGCCTCGTGTTGGTAAAACTGAATCAGTTGTAGCAGCAAGTGTATGTGCAAATAAACGCTGGTTATTTGTTTCATCAACATTAATTAAACAAACATTAAGAAGTCAATTAATAGAAGACGAATATAATTCAGATAATGTATTTATTATTGATGGTATTCTTTCTCATAGAAGAGCAAATGAGCAGCATTGGCAATTGGTTCGCGAAATTATGGCAATGTCTTCTGTGAAAGTAGTGGAGCATCCTGATGTATTTGTACAGCAAACTGAATACTCTTTAGAAGATTTTGATTACATAATTGAATTAAGAAATGATGAAAATGAAGAAATTAAATATGAACTTGTAGACCAAATGGATAAAAATGGACACAACTCGTTCTCAATGTTTGATTTTTAAAGTAAGTTGGGGTGTAACTTGTGACAGAATTAGGAAAATATTTAAGAGAAGCAAGAGAAGCGAAAGGCTTATCAATTGACGATGTACAAGAGTTAACGAAGATTCAGAAACGTTATCTTGAAGCAATTGAAGAAGGTAATTATGAAATATTGCCAGGGCAATTTTATGTTCGTGCTTTTATAAGACAATATGCAGAAACAATTGGTGTTGACGTTTCTGGATTTCTAACTGAAAAGCCAGCGGTAGAGGAATCAACTGTGGTAAATACAGTAGAAGAAGTAAAGCATGAAGAAATCCCTAGTAGAGCATCGAAGCTTAAAGAACCATTAAACAATGTTAAGTCATCAAGAATAATGGATTATTTACCAAGGATACTAGTAGCGATTCTGATTCTTGGAATCTGCATTGCTATTTATATGATGTTCCCATCAAAAAATGATGGAAAATCTGCGGATACGAATCAATCTCAAACTAACTCTAATTCTGAAATTGAAAAACCAAAAAATAATGCGTTAGATCAGGCTAAAACTAATAATACGAAAAAAACAGGGAAACCGAAAAATGATGTGACTGAGCAACCGCCAGCACAAAAAATTACTGTTGACTCTGCAGCAGGTAAACGAACTACTATTTCTTTATCTGGTACTGATGTATTTAAATTAGAAGTAGTTGCAAATGGTGAAAGTTATGTGGATTTAAAAAATGCTGATGGAAAAATGTTCTATAGCGGAATTTTAAAACAAGGACAAACTCAGAACTACGACTTAACACAAGAAAATGAAGTAACAGTAAATATTGGTGCTTCTAATAATGTTGAGCTACGAATTAACGATGAGGTATTTAAATATCCAGTTAGTCCAACAAATGCTGTTCACCAAAAGATTACGATTAAAAATTTAAAAATGAATCAATAGTCATCTTTAAGATGGCTTTTATTCATTTATTATAAATGCTTCATTTTTAGAAAGTTTTGGAGGGTTTTACCATGAATTTACCAAATAAAATCACAGTGTCAAGGGTTTGTCTAATTCCATTATTTATGATTGCCGTTTTAATCGATTTTGGATGGGGAAATGTTACATTAATGGGTGATTCGATACCAGTTAATCATTTAGTAGGAGCTGCAATTTTTATTATTGCCTCTGTTACTGATTTTATTGATGGATATTACGCAAGAAAATATAATTTAGTTACTAATTTTGGTAAGTTTCTAGATCCACTTGCTGATAAATTACTTGTTTCTTCAGCGTTAATTATCTTAACTGATTTTCATTATGTTCCTGCGTGGATTACGATTGTCATTATAAGTAGGGAGTTTGCTGTAACCGGTTTACGAATGATTTTAGCTGGTTCTGGAGAAGTACATGCTGCTGCAATGCTAGGTAAAATTAAGACTTGGGCTCAAATAGTTGCGATTTCAGCATATTTCTTACATGACTTCCCATTGAATTTCTTACCATTTTCGATTGCGGATGTATCACTTTGGGTCGCATTATTCTTTACAGTATATTCTGGTTGGGATTATTTTTATAAAAATAGAGATGTTCTACTTAAATCAATGTAATTAATAATATAGGGGGAAATGATATGAAGCGTGCTGAAATCATCGCAGTAGGTACTGAGCTACTTTTAGGCCAAATTGCAAATACGAATGCTCAATTTTTAGCTAAACATTTATCTGCATTAGGATATCACCATCATTTCCAAACAGTTGTAGGAGACAATTCCGATCGACTTAAAAGTGCATTAGAAATTGCTTCATCAAGAAGTGATTTAATCATCTTAACTGGTGGACTTGGACCAACAAAAGATGATTTAACGAAAGAAGTTGTCTCTGAATATGTTCAAGAGTCACTTGTTTACCATGATCAATCACTAGAATATATTGAACAATATTTTATTAAAGTAAATCGCCCAATGACTGAGAATAATAAAAAACAAGCATTAGTCATTAATAATGCACATGTTTTATTGAATAAAAACGGTATGGCACCTGGAATGGTTTATGAAGCGAAAGAAAAACAATTTGTATTATTACCAGGACCACCGAAAGAAATGATTCCGATGGTTGAGAAAGAACTTATTCCTTATTTTTTAAAAGGAAAGGAAGCAAGTACGATTATTTCGAAAGAGCTTAAGTTTTTTGGTATCGGTGAATCAATTTTAGAAACTGAAATTCTTGATTTACTTGAAAATCAATCAAATCCAACAATTGCTCCTTTAGCGAGTGAGGGAGAAGTAATGCTTCGAGTTACTGCAAGTGCTAGTAATGAGCAAGAGGCAGTTAAACTAATTGGACAAGCTGAAGAAAAAATACGTGAGCGTGTTGGGCAGTTTATATATGGTACAAATAATGAAAACTTATTTACAGTTTTATCAAGAAAGTTAAAAGATTTTAAACTGACCATTTCTGCTGCTGAAAGTTTAACTGGAGGTCTATTCAGTAAAAGAATGACAGATATTCCTGGGAACTCGTCCATTTTTAAAGGTAGTGTTGTTTGTTATTCTAACGAAATGAAACAAAACCTTTTAAATGTGCCGTCAGATATTCTTAATAAAAATGGTGCAGTCAGTGCAGAGTGTGCAAAATCACTAGTTGAAAATATTCAAAGATTAACAGGAAGTAATATTTCAATTAGTTTTACTGGTGAAGCAGGACCGTCTACATTAGAAGATGTGCCGGTAGGAAAAGTATTTATCGGTATTAAAATTGGTGATTCTGATTCAATTGTAAAAGAGTTTCAATTTAGTGGCACTAGAGAACAAATAAGGTTATCAAGTGTTAAAAATGGCGCGAACATGTTGATAAAATTAATTAATTCAAGTTTTGAAAGTCAAGACTTATAAAATGAAATAGAATATTTTATAATAAAAAAGCTCGGTTAATATAGCCGAGTTTTTTAATTTTATAGTTACGATATTAATAAAAATCTAGTTTTATAGACCGAAAAATACGAAACAAGCGTTTCTATTCTTAAAAAAATAAGTTTAAATACGAAAAATATCGAATAAACGTTCTATTTTTTTGTTGGCAAACGAACAAAAAACAGTTATTATATAGTTAAGAGATAAATGAGTCCTGAAGGAGGAATTTAAATGAGTGATCGTCAAGCTGCATTAGATATGGCTTTAAAACAAATCGAAAAACAATTCGGTAAAGGTTCAATTATGAAACTTGGGGAACAAACTGACCGCCAAATTTCAACTATTTCTAGTGGATCGTTAGCACTAGATGTAGCGTTAGGTGTAGGTGGATATCCGAGAGGAAGAATTATCGAAGTATACGGCCCTGAAAGTTCAGGTAAAACAACTGTAGCATTACATGCAATCGCTGAAGTTCAAGCAAATGGAGGACAAGCGGCGTTTATAGATGCTGAGCATGCATTAGATCCGGTTTATGCTCAAAAATTAGGTGTAAATATTGATGAGTTATTATTATCTCAACCAGATACAGGTGAACAAGCACTTGAAATCGCTGAAGCATTAGTACGTAG
The DNA here is from genome assembly GCF_001420605.1 of Bacillus sp. FJAT-25509. Lineage (GTDB taxonomy): Bacteria > Bacillota > Bacilli > Bacillales > Bacillaceae_G > Gottfriedia. Next base: position 267,177 of record NZ_LJIZ01000016.1, on the reverse strand, counting down.
TGGTGCAATTGATATTATCGTAATTGACTCAGTAGCTGCATTAGTTCCAAAGGCGGAAATTGAAGGTGAGATGGGTGATGCTCACGTAGGTCTACAAGCTCGATTAATGTCACAAGCATTACGTAAACTTTCAGGTGCAATTAACAAGTCAAAAACGATTGCATTCTTCATTAACCAAATTCGTGAAAAAGTTGGGGTTATGTTCGGTAATCCTGAAACAACTCCAGGTGGACGTGCGTTAAAATTCTACTCTACAATTCGTTTAGAGGTACGTCGTGCTGAGCAATTAAAACAAGGTAATGATATTGTAGGTAACAAAACAAAGATTAAAGTTGTTAAAAATAAAGTAGCACCACCATTTAGACAAGCAGAAGTTGACATTATGTACGGAGAAGGTATTTCTAAAGAAGGCGAAATTCTTGATATTGGATCTGATCTAGATATCGTTCTTAAGAGTGGAGCATGGTATTCTTACAATGAAGAGCGTCTTGGACAAGGACGTGAAAATGCTAAGCAATTCTTAAAAGAAAATAAAGAAATTCGTGATACGATTAAAGAATCGATCCGTCTTCACCACGGTTTAGATAACCCTGTTACTATAACTGAAACAGATGACGAAGAACAATTCTCTTTATTAAATGATAAATGAGTAATCATAAGTTAGTTTAAAACAGCACAAAATGCGGGCGCTTATTAAAAGTGCCTGCATTTTTTTATATTATTAATTTCTTTGATTATCTAAAAAGCAGTATTTATTGAGAAGTAAAAGTTTTTAATTGAAATATAGATAATAATTTCACGAATATGAAATAGCTATTCAAACGGAAGGATTCACTGTCCTATAGTCAATGCGTAGTGTCACCATAAGGAGCGACTATGAAGATGGAAATTAATTCACACATGGTAAGTAAGGTGTTCTGCATTGGAATTAGGCATATTTTTATAATCTGGCCTTATAAAAAAACAGACAATATTTAATTTCTTTTATATTTATAAGCAGTACTTTATATATGAAAAATTCTATCAATTCACTTACTAATTAGAACTTAATAAAAAATTTAATGAATAAAATTTAGATTCTCATGTATGAAATCTAGTAAAAATGTAATAAATATTGATAAATCAAGTAAGTAAGCGAGTTACAAGGCTTGACATCATTTGGTAAGAGATTTAATATTTAAGTGTATATTCTAAAAAAATATTACTATTTTGTAAAAAATTGAATTGAAGTGTGCTGTATGTTGATGCAATTATTTATACAATATAACAGCCGACAAAAATGAAACTAACTAAATAGCAAGAGGAGGTGAAATCATGGGTGCAAATACTATAATTTTGATCATCTTCGCATTGCTTGCCACATTCGGAGTCGGTTATGCTGTCGGATTTTTTGTCCGTAAGTCCATTGCAGAAGCTAAAATAAATGGCGCAACTAATCATGCAAATCAAATTATTGAAGATGCAAAACGTGATTCAGAAACAATTAAAAAAGAAGCTTTATTGGAAGCAAAGGACGAAATTTTCAATATTCGTACAGATGCAGAGAACGAAATTCGAGACCGTCGTAGTGAACTACAAAAGTCAGAAAATCGTTTGATGCAAAAAGAAGAGAACTTAGATCGTAAAGATGATGGACTTTCAAAACGTGAGTCTGTTCTTGAAAGAAAAGAGGAATCTCTTGTTTTAAAACAACAGCAGATAGAAGAAATGGAAAGCAAGATAGAAGCATTAATTGCTGCTCAACAAGAAGAGTTAGAAAGAATTTCTAGCTTAAATCGTGAAGAAGCAAGACAATTAATACTTACTAAAGTCGAAAATGAATTATCCCATGAAACAGCAATACTAGTAAAAGAAACAGAAGCTCGAGCAAAAGAAGAAGCAGATAAGAAAGCAAAAGATATTTTATCATTAGCAATCCAGCGATGTGCTGCAGATCATGTTGCTGAAACAACTGTATCAGTTGTAAATCTTCCAAATGATGAAATGAAAGGTCGTATTATTGGCCGTGAAGGACGAAATATACGTACTTTAGAAACGTTAACTGGTATAGATTTAATTATTGATGATACGCCTGAAGCTGTAATATTATCAGGTTTTGATCCAATTCGTCGTGAAACTGCACGAATTGCACTAGATAAATTAGTACAAGATGGTCGAATCCATCCTGCACGAATTGAAGAAATGGTTGAAAAATCAAGACGAGAAGTAGATGAGTACATACGAGAAGTCGGTGAACAAACTACTTTTGAAGTTGGTGTTCATGGAATTCACCCTGACTTAATTAAAATATTAGGTCGTCTGAAATTTAGAACTAGTTATGGTCAAAATGTGTTAAAGCATTCGATGGAAGTAGCGAACCTAGCTGGACTTATGGCTGCTGAACTTGGTGAGGATGCAAAACTTGCAAAACGTGCAGGTTTACTTCACGATATTGGTAAAGCAATTGACCATGAGGTAGAAGGTAGTCACGTTGAAATCGGTGTCGAATTAGCAACTAAATATAAAGAACATCCAGTAGTTATCAATAGTATTGCATCTCATCATGGAGATGCTGCGCCAACTTCGATTATTGCGGTTCTTGTAGCTGCTGCAGATGCATTATCTGCTGCTAGACCAGGAGCACGTAGCGAAACATTAGAAAACTATATCCGTCGTTTAGAAAAACTTGAAGAGATTTCTGAATCATACGAAGGTGTAGAAAAATCATTCGCTATTCAAGCAGGTCGTGAAGTACGCATTATGGTAAAACCAGATACAATTGATGATTTACAAGCTCATAGATTAGCGAGAGATATTAGAAAACGTATTGAAGATGAACTGGATTATCCAGGTCATATAAAAGTTACGGTTATTCGTGAAACTCGAGCTGTCGAGTATGCAAAATAAAGTGGTATATGCCACTTTATTTTCTTTTTTGTAACAAAATAAAGTATTTTTAAAAATAGCTCCAACTAATACAAATCTGAAATGAATCTTAGTTGAATGGCATAGATGAAAGATTCAGATTGTGCTAGTAATGGGGCTTTTCGTATTTTTGGGTAATCTAAAAGTAAAATCAGTGCTGTTTATTTACAGTGGCAAGTTGGAAGGATGTAACGAAATGAGAATAATGTTTATAGGCGATGTAGTTGGTTCAAATGGTAGGGCAATGGTAAAGGCAAATATTCAAGCTTTAAAAAGGAAATACAATCCTTCAGTAACAATCATAAATGGTGAAAATGCAGCGCATGGTAAAGGAATAACGGAAAAAATTTACCGAGAATTTTTAGAATTAGGTGCTCAAGCAGTAACACTTGGTAACCATGCATGGGATAAAAAGGATATTTTTGAATTTATTGATCAAGCAAAATACTTAGTTAGACCAGCTAATTTCCCTGAAGGTACACCTGGTAATGGATTAGTATTTTTAAATTTTAATGATGTTGAAATAGCTGTTATAAATTTACAAGGTAGAACATTTTTACCACCACTTGATTGTCCTTTTAAAAAAGCTGATGAGCTAATAAAAATCGCTAAAAAACGAACAAACATCATTTTTGTTGATTTTCATGCTGAAGCAACAAGTGAAAAAATTGCTATGGGCTGGTATTTGGATGGAAGAGCAACAGCGGTTGTTGGTACACATACACATGTTCAAACGGCTGATGAGCGAGTTTTACCTGCTGGTACAGCGTTTATTACGGATGTTGGAATGACTGGTCCATATGATGGGATTCTAGGCGTTACAAAAGAAGCCGTTATTAAAAAATTCTTAACGAACTTACCAGTGAGATTCGAAGTAGATGAAGGTAGAGGTCAGCTAAGTGGTGTAATCATCGAATTAGACAAACAAAGTGGTCTAGCAAAATCGATAAAAAGAATACAAATAAATGATGATCATCAAGAGCTATAAGATTAATTAAAAGAATTGTGAAAATTTTTAAAAAACTTTTAAATATTTGCAGGAATAACTTCTTGTTATCGAGAATAGTTTTTATTGTACACAATAATAGCTTTGTAAGTACAAGGAGGATCAGGAATGGAAATATTAAAAGTTTCAGCAAAGTCAAACCCTAATTCTGTAGCAGGAGCACTTGCAGGTGTATTGAGAGAGCGTGGTTCAGCAGAAATTCAAGCAATTGGTGCTGGCGCGTTAAACCAAGCTGTAAAAGCAGTTGCAATTGCAAGAGGATTCGTTGCACCAAGTGGTGTAGACCTTATTTGTATCCCTGCATTTACAGATATTCAAATCGATGGGGAAGAGCGTACAGCGATTAAATTAATCGTAGAGCCTCGTTAATAATAACAACCTGTTAGCCAAAAGCGACAGGTTGTTTTATTTTTAATTAAAGAAAGATTAAGTAATAACGAGTAAGATTACGCAAATTTGTAATTAAAAAGTGGAGCTAACACTTTAGCTCCGACTTAAAGCTCGTCAGTCGACGAGTTTTTTTGTGTATAAATATTCCTTTTATTATTGAATTTATTAATATGATACACTAGTTTCAATAATCGAAAAAATGGAAGGGTGTTAATTTATGAAAGTTTTTGATGCTCATTGTGATGTATTGATGAAATTACTAGAAAAGCCATCGATCAATTTTGAAAATGATGATTCACTACAAGTTTCAGTTAATCGATTAAAACAAGGGAATAGTAAAATACAATGTTATGCTATTTATATTCCAGAAAATGTACATAAACTAATCAAATTTGATGCTGCTCTTCAATGTGTCACTCTTTTTTATGAAAAAGTAGCAACAGAAAATAATAATATTAAAGTTATCCGAACAAAAGAAGATGAAGTTGGATTAAAAAATCACGAAATGGGTGCTATTTTGACGCTAGAGGGGTGTGACGCACTTTTAGGTGATATTAATCGTCTAAAGATATTACATCGTCTAGGCGTACGTAGTGTCGGTTTAGTATGGAATTATGCAAATGAAGCTGCAGATGGAATTCTTGAAGAAAGAAATGGGGGTTTAACTAATTTTGGAAGAAGTGTAGTTCATTACTTAAATGAGCATAATATGTGGTGTGATCTTTCTCATTGTACTGAAGCTGCGTTTTGGGATGCATTTGAACAAGCAAAATATCCAACTGCGACTCATTCAAATGCTAAAGCGATTTGTAAACATCCTAGAAATTTAAATGATGAACAACTAAAGGCAATGTTTAATAGAGGAGCCATCGTAGGGATTAATTTCTATCCTACTTTTTTAGTCGATGAAGGTGTCGCAACGATTTCTGATATTCTTAGACATATCGATTATATGTGCTCTTTAGGTGGAGAAAATTTTATCGCGATGGGATCAGATTTTGATGGAATAGATACTCATCCAACAAATTTACATCACGTAGGACTTTATCAAAATTTAACAAATGAATTGCTTAAACACTATACAGAACAGCAGGTTAAAGGCTTTATGTATGAGAATTATTCATCATATATCCATTACAAATAACACGTTACTTGTTCAGAATAATAAAAATATAAAAATTAAAGGAATAATTTCTTTCAAAATCATTGATTTTTTTGGTTAATAGGTCTATAGTTGAAAGCGAATTAACTCATATCAAAAGATATGTTTTAAATCGCTTTCATTCTTTTATAATAAAATGAATGATATGCAAAAAAATTATCCATTTATAATTTAATTTATTACTGAATGAGGGCATTCAAAGGGGTGTAGGAAATGATTGAACAACTTTCGTGGAAAGTTGGAGGACAACAGGGTGAAGGTATCGAAAGTACAGGTGAGATTTTTGCAATTGCGTTAAACCGTTTAGGTTACTACTTATACGGATATCGTCATTTCTCTTCTCGTATTAAAGGTGGTCACACTAATAATAAAATTCGTGTAAGTACAACTGAAGTTCGTGCAATTTCAGATGACTTAGATATTTTAGTAGCATTTGACCAAGAAACAATCGATGTAAACTTTTATGAATTACGCAAAGGCGGTATTGTAATCGCTGATGCTAAATTTAATCCGACAATTCCAGATTCAACTGACGTAACACTTTATTCAATTCCATTTACAGAATTAGCTACTGAACTAGGTACTTCATTAATGAAAAACATGGTTGCAGTTGGAGCTTCAAGTGCAATTTTAGGTCTATCTATTGAAGTTTTCAGAGAAGTTGTAGATGAAATTTTTGGTAAAAAAGGTCAACAAATTGTTGAGAAAAACATAGAAGCAATCGCACGTGGAGCAGAAGAAATGAGAGAAATGCTTGGCGTGAATGTAAATAAAATGCAATTATCAGAAGCTGATGGTAAAAAACGTATGTTCTTAATCGGTAACGATGCAATCGCAATGGGTGCATTAGCTGGTGGTTCTCGTTTTATGGCAGCGTATCCAATTACGCCAGCATCTGAAATTATGGAATACTTAATTAAAAAATTACCTCAGTATGGTGGAGCAGTTATTCAAACTGAAGACGAAATTGCTGCATGTACAATGGCAATCGGTGCTAACTATGCTGGTGTTCGTACATTAACATCATCTGCAGGTCCTGGTCTTTCATTAATGATGGAAGCAATCGGTCTTTCTGGTATGACTGAAGTTCCTTTAGTAATCGTTGATACTCAACGTGGTGGTCCAAGTACTGGTCTTCCAACTAAACAAGAGCAGTCAGACTTAATGGCTATGATCTACGGAACTCATGGTGAAATTCCGAAAGTAGTAATCGCTCCAAGTACAGTAGAAGAAGGATTCTACGATATGGTGGAAGCGTTTAACGTAGCTGAAGAATTCCAAGTACCTGTTATCGTAATTACTGACTTACAACTTTCTTTAGGTAAACAAACTGTTGAGCCACTTCAATTCGATAAAGTTCAAATTCGCCGTGGTAAGTTTGATTACAAACAAGAATTACCAGTATCTGAAAACAAAGAGTACTTCAAACGTTATGAAGTGACTGAAGATGGAGTTTCTCCTCGTGTAGTACCAGGTATGAAAGGTGGAATTCACCACGTAACTGGTGTTGAGCATGATGAAATGGGTAAACCATCAGAATCACCAATTAACCGTAATCAACAAATGGATAAACGTATGCGTAAGTTAAATAACCTAAAATTCCCTAACCCAGTGTTAGTGAACTCTAAACACGACGATGCTGATGTATTACTAGTTGGTTTCAACTCAACTCGTGGTGCGATTGAAGAAGCAATGGTTCGTTTAGAGCAAGATGGTATCAAAGTTAACCATGCTCATATCCGTCTAATTCACCCATTCCCAACAAACGAATTAATGCCTGAGCTTAAAAAAGCTAAACGTGTAATCGTTGTTGAAAATAATGCTACTGGTCAATTAGCAAGCATTATTAAAATGAACTGTGGTCATGCAGAAAAGATTTCAAGCTTACTAAAATATGATGGAAATCCTTTCTTACCAAAAGAAATTTACAATACTTGCAAGGAAGGAGTTGTTCTAAATGGCAACATTTAAAGAATTTCGTAATAATATCAAACCAAACTGGTGCCCAGGATGTGGAGACTTCTCTGTACAAGCATCTATTCAACGTGCAGCAGCAAATGTTGGTTTAGAACCTGATAACCTTGCAGTAATTTCTGGTATTGGATGTTCTGGTCGTATTTCTGGATATATTAACTCATACGGTTTACATGGTATCCATGGTCGTTCACTTCCAATTGCACAAGGTGTAAAAATGGCTAACCGTGATCTAACTGTTATCGCTTCTGGTGGTGACGGTGATGGATTCGCTATCGGTTTAGGTCATACAATCCATGCAATTCGTCGTAACATCGACGTTACGTATATCGTAATGGATAACCAAATCTATGGTCTTACAAAAGGTCAAACATCACCGCGTAGTGATGTAGGATTCAAAACTAAGAGTACGCCACACGGTTCTGTTGAATCTGCACTTTCAGTAATGGAAATGGCATTAACAGCTGGTGGAACATTCGTAGCACAAAGTTTCTCAAGTGATTTAAAAGAATTAACTTCATTAATTGAGCAAGGTATTAACCACAAAGGTTTCTCTTTAATTAACGTATTCAGCCCATGTGTAACTTACAATAAAGTAAACACATATGACTGGTTTAAAGAAAATCTTGTTAAACTTTCTGATGTTGAAGGATATGATCCATCAAACAAAGAAATGGCTATGCAAACATTAATGCAAAATAAAGGTTTAGTAACTGGTCTTATTTACCAAAACAAAGATCAAAAATCATACCAACAATTAATCTCTGGATACAGTGAAGAACCATTAGTTGAATCAGAACTACAATTAGAAAAAGCACAATTCGACAAATTAGTTGCTGAATTCATGTAATAAATAAAAAACTCCTCATTTTTGAGGAGTTTTTTTATTTTATATCTTAAATATATTTATTATGAAGGATACTCCCAATTTATGTTGAAGTAATTTGTAGTTAGGAGTGTTTTTGATGATGAATATTAAAATAAGAAGACCGAAAAAAGAGGACATTAAAGAGTTAAATCAATTTTTTAAAATAGTAATTACTGACACTTTTTCAAAAGAAGGTATTAGCAATCAGGTTGAAAGTATGAATGATGAAATCGAAACAAAAGGAAAATATTTAGAAAATGATCTTGAAAGTAATGGTGAGGAACGATTTTTTTTGATTGCTCTAGATAACGAAATGATTATTGGTTCGATTGAATTCGGTCCAGCTAGTGATCTTATATTAAATTGTACAAACCATGCATTAAAAGGGCTACTTGAGATCGGCACTGTATTTGTACATCCAGACTATCAAAAAAATGGAATAGGAAATTTATTATTAAATAAAATGTACGTTACTTTAAAGAATAAAGGGATAAAAGAGTTTTGTTTAGATAGTGGCTATACTAATGCCCAAAAAATCTGGAAAAAGAAATTTGGGGAACCTGATTATTTATTAAATGATTATTGGGAAAAAGGATATGATCATATGATTTGGAAAATTAAAATCAGTGATATATTAAAATAGTAAAATTAAGGAGAAAAAATGAGGTTTCACATTTTAAAACGTTCTCAACTATGGCGATATAAGAAGTGAAAGGTATTTCAACTTAAGTTTTCATTTGTATTTGATTTAATTGTTCTTTTTAATAGAAAAGTAATAAATTTTTATTCGATTTAGTAAACATAAGAGCAATTTTATTTGTTTTCAATTTAAAAGATTTAAATTATTAGGACATTATACCTTAACGGGTATAGGTAATTTTTAAGTTTAATTGCAGTTCTATCAAATTTATTTGCAGTTTTGCGATTTTTAATTGCAGTTTTGCCAACATACTTAACGATTCTCTAAGAATATTTCCCACAATAAAAAATGTAGGGTTCCTATTTGGGTTACACTCCTTTTTTAATTAAAGAGTAAAACATAAATAATTTCTTAAATTTAAAAAGTAGGGAAATAAAGGAAATCGTTTGATAGTATCGAATTTCTTAATTAAAAATAATTGAAGGGAGAAAAATCTTGTTATTCTCACTCGTACCTGCTTTATTAACTTTTATATTGGTAAGTATTCTTTCACCCTTTTTAATTGCTACGTTAAGAAGATTGAAGTTGACACAGCCTATAAGAGCGGAATTACCAGCTGAGCACCATAATAAAAAGGGGACTCCTTTAATGCTAGGAAGTATATTTCTGATTGGTATTTTAGTAGCTTTCCTTAATTATTCTAGTCCACTAATGCTTTTTTTAGTTGGAACTTTTATTTTATTCAGTGTTGTTGGTTTTCTTGATGACTTTTGGAAAGCATCAAAACAGGATCCAGGGGGAATATCAGCTAGAACAAAACTAGTTTTTCAATTTTCTTTTACTATTTTTTTACTTATAGTATTAATTAATTATTTTAAATTAGACACAGCCTTTCGTATTTCGGATTCTATAAGTATTTTTTTACCATTATGGGTATATTTGGCTCTAATCACTTTATTTATTGTAGGGTCAGCTAATGCTATTAATTTTACTGACGGGATGGACGGACTCCTTGGTATGGTATCAATCCCTACCTTCTTTTTCTTTTTTCTGATTTCAGATCATATTGAAGTGAAAATTTTTAGTTTAATAATGATCGCTAGTTTAGCTGGTTTTTTAATTTATAACTTATATCCAGCTAAAGCATTTATGGGCGATACCGGTTCAATGGCAATTGGTGGTTCTTTATCTTTTTTAGCGATAATAGAAAAAGTAGAAATCTTGATTCCTATGTTGTTTTTTATTTATTTAGCTGAACAGTTTTCCGTTATTTTTCAAGTTTTTTACTTTAAAAAAACTAGAAAAAGGCTATTTCTTATGGCCCCTATACATTTTCACTATGGAATTAAATATGGTTGGTCAGAAAATATCATTGTCATGAATTTTACGATTGTTTCCTGGACAGGTTGTTTTTTAAGTTATTTATATTTTTATTTTTTTATGTAAGCTGAGGACCCATATCATACTGAGAATTTTTAATTTAAGAGGATCCTTTGATGGATTCTCTTTTTATGTTGCAAAAAAGTACTATTAAAACACGAGGGTCACGGGTCACGTTCCAAGTGTGAGTACCTTATATTGGAAATCAATATTCTTCTATAAATAATTAAAGCGCTTTATTATTTAAAGAATTGTTTTTTAAATAATGAATAAAATTATTCAAATATACTAGTATTATCAGCTTTCTTTTTTGCGTAAGTCACATTGTATATTGTAGAATAACGTTATATACTTAAGTAATGTGTAGACGCTCGAGAAGAAAGGAGATTGTTTCATGAACGAACAACAACGCCTTCAAGGCACTAATATAAATAATACAAAAGATAAAAATGATAAAGATTACAGTAAATATTTTGAAAAAGTTTACCAAGCTCCATCTTTAGCTGATGCGAAGCGTCGAGGTAAAGAAGAAGTTACGTATGATCGTGGTTTCGAAATTCCTGAAGAAATGAGAAATTCAGGTGTAGGTAAGAAATTCTTAATCCGTACTTATGGCTGTCAAATGAATGAGCATGACACTGAAGTTATGGCAGGTATTTTAACGACGATGGGTTATGAAATCGCTACATCAGTTGAAGATGCTGATATTATTCTATTAAACACATGTGCAATTCGAGAAAATGCTGAAAATAAAGTGTTTGGTGAAATTGGTCACCTAAAACCGTTAAAACTTCAAAGACCAGATCTATTAATCGGTATTTGTGGTTGTATGTCTCAAGAAGAAGCAGTTGTTAATCGAATCTTACAAAAACATGCATTTATTGATATGGTATTTGGTACACACAATATTCATAGATTACCATTTATTATTCAAGAAGCGATGTTTAGTAAAGAAATGGTTATTGAAGTATGGTCAAAAGAAGGGGATGTAATCGAGAACCTTCCAAAAGTGCGTCGTGGCGAAATTAAAGCTTGGGTTAATATTATGTATGGCTGTGATAAATTCTGTACGTACTGTATTGTTCCTTACACTCGTGGTAAAGAACGTAGTCGTCAACCAGAGGATATCATCAATGAAGTACGTGAATTAGCTAGACTAGGCTATAAAGAAGTTACATTATTAGGTCAAAATGTTAATGCTTACGGTAAAGACTTAGATGATGGTAAATATGGTTTAGGTCATTTAATGGATGAAATCCGTAAAATTGGCATTCCACGTGTTCGCTTTACAACAAGTCATCCACGTGATTTTGATGATCATTTAATAGAAGTTTTAGCAAAAGGTGGCAACTTAATGCCACATATTCATTTACCAGTTCAATCTGGTAGCTCTGAAGTTCTAAAACTAATGTCACGTAAATATGATCGTGAACAATACTTAGAACTTGTAAGAAAATTAAAAACAGCAATGCCACAAATTTCATTTACTACAGATATTATTGTTGGTTTCCCAAATGAAACGGATGAGCAATTCGAAGAAACGATGACATTATATGAAGAAGTTGGTTTTGATTTAGCATTTACATTCATTTATTCACCACGTGAAGGTACACCAGCTGCAAAAATGGTAGATAATGTATCAGAGAGTGTGAAAAAAGAAAGATTACAACGTCTTAACAATGTTGTAAATGAAAAAGCTGCTGAATTTAATAAACGTTTTGAAGGTCAAATACTTGATGTATTAGTAGAAGGAGAAAGTAAGAAAAACCCTGATGTACTTGCTGGGTATACTCCTTATAATAAACTTGTAAACTTTAGAGGTCCTAAATCAATCGTTGGTCAAATTGTAAAAGTTAAAGTTACAAAAGCTAAAACATGGTCATTAGATGGAGAATTAGTAGAAGAAACTGTAGAGGTGCTATAATGGGAAAATATACAAAAACTGATATCGTTGAACGTGCAAAAGAATTAGCAGTAATGATTTCTGAAACAGAAGAAGTAGACTTTTTTAAACGTGCTGAAGCGCAAATTAATGAGAGTGAAACTGTAAGAACTTATATTGAAGAAATTAAGTCATTACAAAAACAAGCTGTTAATTTAGAGCACTGGGGTAAGAAAGAAGCACTTAAAAAGGTTGAACAAGAGCTTGATGAATTAAACGTAAAGCTAGAAACAATTCCAGTTGTACAAGAATTCCAATCTTCTCAAGTAGAAGTTAATGATTTACTTCAATTAATCGCTCACACGATCTCAAATGGTGTGACAGACGAAATCATTAAATCAACAGGTGGTAACTTATTAAGCGGTGAGACAGGTTCAAAAGTAGCACATGGACCTGATGCTTGCAAAACAGATAGCTGCAGCCATTAATAAAAAAAGACTCAAGAAAGCAATTAATTTTGCTGCCTGAGTCTTTTTTTTATGTATAGCTAATAAAGTAATTACTAAATAGCCTAAATATCATATTTTTCATGTTTATTTTTTAAATTCTTCAATTTAGAGTCAACTTTATTAGGCTGTCGTCATACAATTTATCATCACATGTTTTTTTAACTTGTATAAAAGAATTTTCATGTCATTAACACATTCCGCATATGTCACGCATAGAATGAAATGAAAATGGAACGAGGAGGGTCACACCTATGTCTGAACGCGAACATAGAGAGATTATAACGAAGGCAGTCGTAGGAAGAGGCAAGAAATATAACAAAGTCACACATACAATCACACCAAATCATACTCCATCAAGTATTTTAGGCTGCTGGGTTATAAACCATGTATATGATGCAAAAAAATGTAAAGATGGAGTAGAAGTATCTGGTAAATATGATATTAATATTTGGTACTCCTATGGTGACAATACGAAAACAGAAGTAGTTCCAGAGTCTGTTAAGTATACTGAAGTAGTAAAGTTGAGACACAGAGATGAAAACTTTACTGGCGAAGATTGTGAAGTGATTGCTAGATCATTAAAACATCCAAATTGTTTAGATGCAATTATTTCTCCAAATGGAAATCGATTTATTGTAACTGTAGAGAAAGAAGTTTTAGTTGAAGTTGTAGGTGAAACGAAAATAGTCGTACTGGTTGCACCACATGGTGTACACGACGATGACGATTTCTTTGATGTAGATGATGAGTTTGAAGATTTAGATCCAGATTTTGTTTTAGAAGGCGAAGAAGAGTAAGCTAGGCTAGGAAGGTGATACTTCCTAGCTTTTTTATTTTATAAAGATTTTGCATTTCAAATCAGAAATCAACCGAAGTTTTCTTTTTCTTAACTTTCGAACTTTCTAAGCCTTTTCGCAAAATGTGATATAATATGCGAAGAATGTTTTTTGATGGAGAGGATAGTATGGCAACATATACGCCAATGATTGAGCAATATTTAAATATAAAGAAAAATTACCAAGATGCATTTTTGTTTTTTAGACTTGGTGATTTTTATGAAATGTTTTTTGAAGATGCAATTAAGGCATCTCAAGTTTTAGAAATTACTTTAACCGGACGAGCAGGAGGAACTGAAGAACGAATTCCGATGTGCGGAGTACCATTCCATTCTGCTGCTGGATATATAGAACAATTAGTTGAAAAAGGATATAAAGTAGCTATTTGTGAACAAGTCGAAGATCCAACTGTTGCAAAAGGAGTAGTTCGAAGAGAAGTTGTTCAGTTGATTACTCCAGGGACGCAAATGGAAGGTAGATCGATTGATGAAAAGCAAAATCATTATATCTCAACATTATCAGAAGTAACACCAAGTTCATATGCTTTAGCTTGGATTGATTTGACGACTGGTGAGGGCAATGCTTTATTACTTAGTGGATCAATTGAAGAAGCAGTTTTAAAAATTGCAGCAACTGGTACGAAAGAAGTAGTCGTAAATGAAGATTTTTCTTCTAAAGCGATTCAAACACTTGAAAAAAGCTTTTCAATTACCGTTTCATTTGAAGAGAACGATCGTTTATCAGAGGAGTTTACAAATGTTGTAAAGTCAATTGATCAAACTAGTTTAAAAGCTACTGCTGCAAGATTATTAAATTATTTATCGAGAACACAAAAACGAACACTTTCTCATCTTCAAGAAATAATAGTCATTCATCAACATGATTTTTTAAACATGGACATGTATTCGATGAGAAATCTTGAATTAGTTGAAACACAACGTTCAAAAAACAAACAAGGTTCTTTGAATTGGTTATTAGATGAAACGAAAACAGCGATGGGTGGAAGATTACTAAAAAAATGGATTCAACGTCCACTAGTAAGTACTAAACAAATCGAGCATCGTTTGACGATTGTGGAATTGCTAATGGAAAACTATTTTATTCGTGAAGACCTGAAAGAATTATTAAAAGATGTATATGATTTAGAGCGATTAGCTGGTAAAGTCTCATTTGGTAATGTAAATGCAAGAGACTTATTACAATTAAAACGTTCACTTCAAACAGTACCTTCAATTATTCATGCTTTAAAATCAATTAGTCATGAAACGATCGATGAGCTAATTAATCAGATCGATCCATGTGAAGAGCTTCAAATGCTTTTAGAGAATGCAATTATTGAAGATGCACCTTTATCAATTAAAGAAGGAAACATTATTAAAGATGGCTTTCATAAAACATTAGATGAATATCGATTCGTTAGTAAGAACGGTAAAAGTTGGCTAATGGAATTAGAGCAAAGAGAAAGAGAAATTACGGGGATTAAGTCTTTAAAAATTGGATATAATCGAATCTTCGGCTACTATATCGAGGTAACTAGATCAAATATTAGTCAAATACCAGAAGGTCGTTACGAACGTAAACAAACGCTAGCGAATGCAGAACGCTTTATTACTGAAGAGCTAAAAGAAAAAGAAACGATGATTCTTGAAGCTGAAGAAAAAATGATTGGATTGGAATATGAGTTATTTATTTCAATACGAGAGCAAGTAAAACAATATTTATCTAGACTTCAAACATTAGGACAAGTAATTAGTCAAATTGACGTTTTACAAAGTTTTTCAGTAGTAAGTGAAAAAAATGGATATATTAGACCAGCATTCACCGACGAAAGAGAATATATCGTGAAGAATGGAAGACATCCAGTAGTTGAAAAGGTACTTCTAGGTTCAGAATATATTCCGAATGATACAAATTTTGATGTTGATACTCATCAATTTTTAATTACAGGACCTAATATGGCTGGTAAAAGTACGTATATGAAACAAGTTGCGTTAATAAGTATATTGGCTCAAATTGGATGCTATGTACCTGCTGAATATGCGAAATTACCTATTTTTGATCAAATATTTACTAGAATTGGTGCTGCAGATGATTTAATTTCTGGACAGAGTACATTTATGGTCGAAATGTTAGAAGCTAATTATGCAATCACGAATGCAACAGATAAAAGTTTAATCTTATTTGATGAAATTGGTAGAGGAACATCAACATATGATGGAATGGCTTTAGCACAATCGATGATCGAATATATACATGATCATATCGGAGCAAAAACGCTTTTTTCTACTCACTATCATGAATTGACGGTATTAGCTAATCAACTTAAGTTTTTGAAAAATATTCACGTAGCAGCAAAAGAGCAAGATGGAAAAGTATTATTCCTTCATAAAATCTTTGAAGGTGCAGCGGATCAAAGCTACGGTATCCACGTTGCCGAATTAGCAAATCTACCAAAAGATGTAATCATTCGAGCAAAGGAACTATTAAATGATTTAGAATCAAATAATCATTCTTTTGTTAAAGAAGAAATCATAAACAAAGAACAAGTTATGATAAATAAACAAGAAACTAAAAAAGAAATTGATCAAACAGCTGACAAAGAAGATATTGGATCTCAATTAAGCTTATTTGACGATAATCAACCAAAGGTTAAAGAAGTGATTAAAAACCACCCAGTGATTGATCAATTAAAAGGTATCAATATACTAGAGCTAAATCCAATGGAAGCATTTAATTTATTATATGAACTACAAAAGCAAGTTAAAAAATAAAAGAGGGCCAATTGGCCTTTCTTTTTGTTAATAGTTAAAATTATGATAACTGCATAATGTACTATACCTTTTTTTAATGTAAGGTTCATTTATCTAGAGAGGAGGTTCACTTATGTCAAAGATACAGAAGTTAGATGAAATTTTAGCCAATCAGATAGCAGCAGGTGAAGTTGTAGAACGTCCTGCATCAGTAGTTAAGGAATTACTTGAGAATGCAATTGATGCAGTTAGTACACGTATTACAGTTGAAATTAACGACGGTGGACTCTCACGAATTTTTGTAAGTGATAATGGCGAAGGGATGACAAAGGAAGATAGTATCCTTGCATTCGAGCGACATGCAACTAGTAAAATAAAAGATGAAAATGACTTGTTTCGAATACGTACATTAGGCTTCCGAGGTGAAGCATTACCGAGTATTGCATCTGTTAGTTATGTTACAGTAAAAACATCAACCGAAGACGGACCTGGAATTGAAACAATTTTAAAAGGTGGCGTTTTGCAATCTCAAAAAGAAATTGCTAAATCAAAAGGGACAAGTATTGAAGTTTCAAATTTATTTTTTAATACACCAGCTAGATTAAAATATATGAGAACGGTTCAAACAGAATTAAGTAATGTGACGGACGT
The DNA here is from genome assembly GCF_001420605.1 of Bacillus sp. FJAT-25509. GTDB lineage: Bacteria > Bacillota > Bacilli > Bacillales > Bacillaceae_G > Gottfriedia. Next base: position 250,225 of record NZ_LJIZ01000016.1, on the reverse strand, counting down.
TGTCTATCGATTAGCATTAGCAAATCCACAAATCGCTTTTGATTTGAAACATAATGATAAATTAATGTTCCGTAGTAATGGAAATGGCGACGCAAGACAAATTCTTGCTTCATTATATGGTCTACAAATTGCAAAAAACATGGTTCATTTTAAAGGTGAGTCATTAGATTTTCAAATTGAAGGCTATTTATCTATGCCAGAATATACACGAGCAACTAGAAACTATATATCACTATATGTAAATGGAAGATATGTAAAACACTATGGCGTAAATAAATCAATTAGTGAAGGCTATCATACTTTGCTACCAATTGGCCGTTTTCCAATCGTTTCGTTATTTATTAAAATGGACCCTCAATTAGTCGATGTAAATGTACATCCAACAAAACAAGAAGTTCGTTTTAGTAAAGAGGATCAATTATTTACATTAATTACTGAAAGTATAAAAAAAGTTTTTAGAGGCCGTTCCCTTATTCCAGAGATAAAGTCAACAGTACCAAAGGAAAAAGTATTTAGTGAACAATCTACATTTTCGTTTGAACATTCTTCTATAAAAGAAGACGTAGAAAAGAAATTACCGTTCTCGCTTCAAGACCGTTATAATACTAATTCGAATTATTCAGATGAAACTAATGAAACTGTCAATGTAGAAAATTCAACTGAATTCGATTCAATTACTCAAATTGATTCATCAACCCCAACCGATTATGAGAGTCTTTATTTTGAAAAGCATGAATCGAATAAAGATGTAAGGTATTCAAATTTTGTAAATGAAGACGACCAATCAAATAAAGAAGAAACAGTTATTGTTAACGAAGATGTATATGATGAGCAAAATATAGACCAATTACCTCCTTTATATCCAATCGGGCAAATGCACGGAACATATATAATTGCTCAAAATGAAAAAGGCTTATATTTAATTGATCAACATGCCGCACAGGAACGTGTTTACTATGAATATTTTAAGGAAAAAATAGGGGAAGTTGCATCAGAACTACAAACTTTATTAATTCCAATCACATTTGATGTTTCACCAGAGCAAGCTATTTTATTAGACCAATACCATGATGAACTCCAAGAAGTTGGACTTTTTATCGAGAAGTTCGGATCGAATAGTTATGTCATTCGTGAACATCCAAATTGGTTTCCAGAAGGGCAAGAGGATACATTAATCGATGAAATGATTCAAGAACTATTAAAACGCGGAACAATTAATATCAAAAAACTGCGTGAAGAAAAAGCCATCATGATGAGCTGTAAAGCGTCAATAAAAGCAAATCAATATATAACAAACGATGAAATTTTTAATCTATTAGAATCGTTGAGAAAATCAAGCAATCCATTTACATGCCCACATGGACGTCCAATCGTGATTCATTTTAGTTCATATGAACTTGAGAAAATGTTTAAGCGCGTTATGTAATATTATATTTTTAAAGTGCTGTTGTCCCATAAATCAGGTTAACTGAATATGGGACAACAGCACTTTTATATATGCGGGAGGTATTTTTTGCTGGACCATCTATTTGAAGTCGATTCTTTTTATAAAACTTAGCAGATTTTTATCTGTTTTTTATTCGATTTAGTAAGAAGAGCTTATTTGCAAATGTTCCAATTGTAAGTAGCCAGTTTTGGTTCGTAATACCTTAACTGGTATGGGTAATGTTTTACTTTATGCGATTCTTCGAGATTTAATTGCAGTCTTACTAATTTTATTTGCGGTTATCAGATTTTAATTGCGGTTTTGCTATATTTATTTGTGATTTTCAGATTTTAATTGTATTTAGTTGATTATTTGATACAAAAGTTTAAAAAAGGGTATTCTTAATAATGTTGCCTACTACTTATGGGCGGAATAAGTCTATTCTTTTTTGTAAACTTTCTAAGACTTCTTCTGGAATTTTCCTTATCTTAATATCTTCACCTAAATAAAGTAGCCAATTTGTAAACTCGGTTAATTCTCCAGAATTTTTAACATTTATATAAGTTCTTAGAATGGCTGTGGATTGGTAAGGATTTGTATAAGAAATTGAGACTTTTAAAGGATGGTACTTTTTAAACTGAGCAATCGCCATCGGGCCAAGTTCAAATATAAGATTAATTTCTTCTTCTTGCTTACTTAGTATTTCTAAAATTCTTTTTTTACTTAATCTTTTTTTTGTATGGTGTGGTATGACATCGATGAGATTGTCGACAGGGAAAATCTTTTTCTTTTCATCCAATAAGTCAAAGCCTTCAATTAGCCAAAAGCCTTTTTCATGATATAGATGCAAAAGATAAATCGGATAAGAAATTAATTCAGACTCTTCTTTGATGGTAATCAATAAACAAGTATCCAATAGAAGGATTTGGATGAGTTTTTCTAACATTGGATGAGGTAAATCTGATAGATCAAGTAAGTCGGGATTTTTTGGATTAGTCCCTTCAAAAAGCAATATTTGATTTAAATGAACAAGTTCATCTTGTTGGTTTTCTGTGATGAGACCAAGTAATTTTTCTGTTAAAGATTGACGACTTTTTAGATAAGGGAGTTGTTTATTTCTTGTGGCCATAAATGCAATAAATAGAGCTTTTATCTCATTATCTGTAAAGCGAACAGTTGGAAGGACAGAGTTGTTCATTACAAAATAACCCCCATCTCTTCCAACTTCAGCGACAAGAGGCATACCCATCGCTTCAATTTCTTTGACATCTCTTAGAGCAGTTGAACGGGAGATGTTAAATTCTCGCATGATTTCTGAAATTGTGAATTTTGCTCGATTGTTTATATATCGCATGATGATATTAATACGTTCAACTTTTTTCATCGGTATCTCCTAAACAGTATCATTTTTTGACATGATTTAAGTTTATTATAAACTTATCAGCTGATGAAATAAATCGCTTGATAAATTTAAAAAAAGGAAGGTTTTGAATATGACAAGTTATAAATTAGAAGAAAAAGACAGTTTTAGAGTTTTAGGTATTGGTATTGAACTTAAAAGCGATTATACAGATTATGCAGGGATCAACAAAGAAAAGGAAAACTTCTGGGGTGCGATTAAAGAAGATGGTAGATTGAAGGCTTTAAAAGCCATTGCTACAAATGACTATATTTTTTCTGTAAACGAAGCTGTGAATAACAAGATGATGCATTATGCTGGAGTCATGACAGAAGCAACAGTACCTGAGGAATCTAGAGATATCCAATTCCCTAAAGGAGTATACCTAGTTGTAGAAGGAGAAGGGAATACAGCTGATGAATTGTGTAATAACCTTGCTGGCATCGCCTTTGGTCAAGTATTACCAGAAGTAAGGGATTTTGCATATGTTGGTGGGCCAAATGCAGCGGTTATTATGGGAAATCGAAACGGCTTAGTCTTTGGAGAAATGTGGATTCCTGTTGTAAAGAAATAATGAATTAAAGGGGAATATTAAATGGGTAAAATCTCTGGTGAAGAATACAATCGTATATTGAGATTATTCCGTTTAAATAGTAAAGAAGTATGGACGGTTACTACATTTGTTCATACTTCTTTTTTTTTTGTGTTTAGCACCCTACGCTAGATCTAAATAGCCCCAACTGTCTCTACAAAAAAGTAAACTTTTGAGCACCCTCTTATAAAATGCTACTTAACAACTCCAATCACAAAACCATCAAATCCTTTTAATCCAACTGTCTGAATTGCAGTTGAGTCAATACGTGGGTCAGAAGCTAATAGATCCATTAATTTTCGTACACCTTTGACACTTTCATCTTGATTTGTTTGATAAATCACTTCACCGTTTCTAACAACATTATCTACAATTATTAATGCCCCAGAGGTTGCTAATTTTAATGCCCAATTTAAATAGTGGGGATTATTTGGTTTATCGGCATCAATAAATATGAAATCAAAAATTGAATTTGATTCTTTTAGAGATGGTAGTGTATCTAATGCTTTTCCGATTATAATTTCCACTTTATTTTGCAATTTTGCTTCTATGATATTTTTTTCGGCTACTTTTGCATGCTCATGGTTAATTTCTAATGTTGTTAATTTTCCATCTTCGGGAAGTGCACGAGCTAACCAAATACTACTATATCCACCTAAAGTACCGATTTCTAAAATGTTTTTAGCGCCTTTAATTTTTGCTAATAGATAAAGTAATTTACCTTGAGTAGGAGACACATCTATACTAGGTAGACCGGCATGATAATTTGCAAGTAATACATTTTCTAAAATAGAATCATTCGGAATTAGTTTTTCTATGAAATATTCATCAACATCGTTCCAAATTACGTTATTAGGCAAGATTACTTCCTCCTTACATTGTACTGTTTAAAAAAAAGTATATGGGATTGTTTCATAAAAATGCTTCTACAGGAAAAAAGTCATATACAATAAAATTATATTAACTAGTACTTAATCGGTTTGTTTTATAAAATTGTGTTTGCTAAAATAGATAGGTAGTAAAATTAACCAGTAGAGGAGATTTTTACATGATTAATAAAATCGGTAAAGTTACTGTTTATGTAGAAAATCAAGAGCAAGCAAAAGATTTTTGGATTAATAAAATGGGGTTTGTTTTAAAAATAGAAATGCCAATGGGACCAGATGCGAAATGGATTGAAGTAGGTCCAAGCGAAAGCGAATTTACTACTTTAGTTCTTTACTCTAAATCTTCTATGGAACAATTTAAACCAGATAAAATAGCTCATCCATCTGTACTTTTTAGTACAACGGATATTGAAGCAGCTTATGAAAAAATGAAACAAAACGGCGTAAAAGTTGATGATTTGATGAAAATGCCATACGGTTCAATGTTTAATTTCTACGATCAAGATGGTAATGATTATTTATTAAGAGAAGACAAATAATACATAATAAAAAGAGTTGTATCCAATTAGGGAAACAACTCTTTTTTACTTAAATAAGATGTTCGAATTTAACTCGTTTATTTAAATAGTACATAATCGGTATACCAACAACCATCACTACAAATTCACCAATGGCTGTAGTTAAATAAGTCATTGGGAAAGGTAAATGAAATGCTAGCTTTAATTCGATTGCGATTAAGAACATAGTAATCGTAAAGACAACAGTGTTAACAATCATTCTCGGAATAATACCTTTTATAAATTTTGATGTAGCAATTGTAATTAATAAAGAAATAATCGATTGGCCAACACCAAAGACTAAATCATATGCCATTATTGGAGAAAAGAAAAAATTAGCTAGTATAACTCCTAAAACTACTCCATATATGTACTTTTTATTAAAAACGACTAAGTGATTAAATATTTCGGATACACGAAACTGTACGTTCGTAAACCCGAACGGTTGAATAAAGTACGTTACTGCAATATATAGTGCAGCAAATACTCCATTAACAGTAATTGTCTTTAACTTCATTTTGTTTCTCCTTAGTTTTTTTTCGTGGGAGGTTTTCGAACCACGTAAAAAATATTTTTTTAAACGTAAGAATAAATATTATACTTAAAAATATTTTTAGTCAATAATAAAAAAGAAATTAATTATGAAAATAAGTAAAAAAAAATACTTTATTAAGAATATATTATACTGGTATAATTAGTGAATCAAAACAATTTATTTTTCTTTCAGTTTAAAGTGAAAGGACTGACAAAATGACAATTCCTTCTAATCCATATATATTAGTATTTGGTGTTTCTATATGTGATATTATCGGATTTACGAAAAAAAATTATCGTCCATATGATTCAAATCCAGGCAGTGTAAAAGTATCGTTTGGTGGTGTTTGCCGTAATATTGCAGAAAATATGGCAAAGATTAACATAAACACAAAGTTTATTTCAGTCATCGGTGATGATATCAATGGAATCAACATGTTAAATCACGCAAAAAACTTGAACATAGATATGGAAGATACATTAATTATTAAAGGTGAATCTACCCCAACCTATTTAGCTATTTTAAATGAAAGCGGAGAAATGGTCTCTGCAGTAGTAGATTTAGATATCACAAACAATTTTACAATGGAGTTTATTGACTCCAAAGCAGAAGTTATTCGAAATGCTGAATATATGGTAGTTGACGCGGATAATCCAATTATTTTGGCTTATTTATTAACAAATTTCCATAAGGATACAAAATTTATTTTAGATCCAGTTTCTGCTTCAAAAGCTTCAAAAATAAGAGATTATATTCAATATTTTCATACGATTAAACCAAATCGCCATGAAGCTGAAGTATTATGTGGATTTGAAATTACTTCTGTTGAAGATGTACGAAAAGCTGGCAGATATTTTAGAGAATTAGGCGTAACAAATGTTTTCATTAGTTTAGATGCAGAAGGAATTTATTATAATGATGGAGTAGAAGAAGGAATTATCCAAGCAGATGGAGTTTCTGTTGTGAATGTAACAGGAGCGGGAGATGCTTTAGTTGCTGGGATCGGATATGGCTATATGAATAATATGAGCATTATCGAAACCGTTAAATATTCTGTTTCAATGTCTTCTATTACAATCTCACATGTCGATACGATTAACCCGAATATGTGTTGTAACGTTGTAGATCACCATATTAATGAACTTAATTGGGTAGAAATGCAATTTTAGTTGAGAACCTTTTAGTAGGTTCTTTTTTTGTTTTTGATTAGAAAAGGTGCTAGTATTTTAAGGTTAATAGCAGTTAAATTTAAATCTGCAATTAAAATTAGTAAATCAGCAAATATAATAAGTGAAACTGCAAATAAAATTGATGAATTCGCAAATAAAATGATCTAACTGCAAATAAGGCCACAAACAACCTTTAAATAATATAAAAAGGCTGATTTTTAAAAAAAAATGATAATATTATTAAATCAACAACATAAGAAAAGAACCTCGCTTTATGCAAGGTTCTTTTCCTCATTAAAGAGAGCGTACTAAAATATCTCTAGCACTTTCCTTATCTAAAATTTTGTAACCACCAACTACTGGTTTTACGAAGGATTTTTCTACTAATTCGTCTAAACGTGAGTCGTCAATTTGGTAATCTGCTAATCGGTTTGGTGCACCGATTGAGTTCCAAAAACTTCTTAGTGCTTGGATTCCTTCTTCTGCAACTTGCTTTGTTGTTTTTCCTTCTTCTGAAATTCCAAAAACATTTGTTGCTAGCATTTTAATTCTGCTTGGATCATAGTCTAAGCAATGGCTTAACCAGTTAGGGAATAGGATTGCTAATCCACCGCCGTGTGGAATATCGTAAATGGCAGATACTGCGTGTTCAATTTGATGTGATGCCCAGTCGCCGCCATCTGTACCATTTAATAATGTATCATTAAAGGCTGTCGTTCCAGCGTACATAATTGTTTCACGTAAATCATAGTTTTCTAAATCCTTAACAAGCTTTCCACCAGCTTCGATTACAGTAATTAATAAACTTTCGATAAAGCGATCAATCATAGGTGTATTGCTAACACGGTGGAAATATTGCTCTAATGCATGTGACATAATGTCGACAATTCCATAGATTGTTTGATCGATTGGAACCGAGAATGTATAAGAAGGGTCTAATATTGAAAATTTAGGAAAAACGAGTGGATTACTCCATCCTCTTTTTTCATTTACATCCAAATTTGATATAACTGATGTGCAGTTCATTTCTGAACCAGTTGCAGCTAAAGTTAAAACAGTACCAAAAGGAGTTGAACTTGTTGGTTGAGATTTTCTAGTAATAACATCCCACACATCTCCTTCATATGGAACGCCAATTGCAATAGCTTTAACACAGTCGATTACACTACCGCCGCCTACAGCTAAAATAAAATCAATTTTTTCATCTCTACAGATTTGAATACCTTTATTCACCGTTGTTAGTCTCGGATTTGGTTCAACTCCAGAAAGTTCAAAAATCGTTTTACTACTTAATTGGTTCATAACGTCATCATATACGCCATTTTTTTTAATACTGCCGCCACCATAAACAATCAGGATACGGTTATAATCTTGTACTTCATTTGATAATTGTTCAATTTGATTTTTCCCAAACCATAATTTAGTTGGGTTATGTTGTAAAAATGGATTCAAGGTCTTGCTCCTTCTAGTTGTACTTACTTATTTTTTAGTGTTGTATTTAGCAATTCAGCTTGTTGAATGGCTAATTGATCTTCTACTATTGCTCCAGGTGAATTTCCTGTTCCAATAATATATCCTTCAAGTGTTGCTCCAACAAATTCGAATATATGTTTAAATTGTAAAATTAATGGTAGTGCTTTAATTTTTGGCTGATCGCCACCAACAATTACGACATACATTTTTTTGTTTTTCATTTTTTCAGCGAATTGGAGATCTTTATTACGAAGACTTTGAGACCAACGATCAATAAAGTTTTTCATGTAACCACTCATACCATACCAATATAAAGGTGTTGAAAAAATAATCGTATCATGCTGTAGCATTTCTTTAATAATTTCTTCGTAATCATCATCAATTGGTTGGAAGCCATTGGGCTCGTGTCTTTGGTCGTTAATCGCCTTAATATTTTTATGACGTAATTGCACTTCCGTTTTGGCAACATCTTTTGTAATGAGATTTGTTAGCTGCTCTGTATTTCCGTTTTCCCTAGAACTACCATGAATGATAAACATATTGTTTCCACTCCTTTTTGAATAAATTATGATTGTAATTATGAATGATTACGATCCTAAAATAAAGTACGTACTAAAAAGTGCCTATAAAACTATTTGGAAAATCTAAGTCTATAGGACTAAGTTTGTTTTTTTTATAACTGATAAATATTTGAACTATAATTTATTTGTATGCTATATTTTATGAACCTTTACTGTTGACTGCAAAATCATTGATAGGACAATAGTTATAATATCCACAAAATATGGTGATTTTGTAGTTTTCATTTGTACTAAAAAAATTGACTAAAATTATCTTAATTTTAATTAAATAGTAATTAGCAATGATGGAGGATATATGAAAGAATATAATATGCCGATTGAAGCAGCGATTGAGGTAATAGGTGGTAAGTGGAAGTGTATTATTCTTTGCCATTTAGAAACAGGTAAAAAAAGAACGAATGAGCTTAGAAAACTGATGCCTAAAATAACTCAAAAAATGTTAACACAGCAATTAAGAGAGTTAGAAGCGGATGGACTAATTAATCGTATTGCTTATGATCAAATTCCGCCTAAAGTGGAATACGAATTAAATGAATACGGTAAATCAATGAAACCAATTTTGGATCTTTTATGTGCATGGGGCAGAAATCATATAAAGAAAAGTAATACGAATTAATCCTAAAAGTTAAAAAATTAAGAAACGACAAAAAATTTATTTAATTGAAAATTTTTTGAAGGAATTTAAAAAGAAGTGTAGAAATATTTATTTTAAAGACTACTATATAAATGTAAAATCGGCTCATAAAACGATCATTACATTAATATAGTAGTAAAGGTTGTGTGTTCGTTAGGGAATTTCCCATATATTTCTAAATGGTATTCTTGGCGAATTGTCATCCTTGTTAAGAATTTTTTTTATGCGGTTATTTGTTTTGTAAGCGTTTACTTAACGCTCTTACATAGTTTTTTCTTTTCTTTACAAAAATCGTAATTTATAGGGGGAAATTAAAATGAAACAAGATGAATTAAAACAAACAAATACTAACTATGATGTTTTTCCAGTATCAGATGTTCATCATTTAGAACTATATGTAGGGAACGCGAAACAAACAGCTTATTTCTTCGCAAACACTTTTGGATTTACACCAGTAGCATACTCTGGTTTAGAAACAAAAGTACGTGATAAAGTTTCTTACGTATTAAAAAATGGTACAATTCGTCTAGTTATTACTGGATCTTTAAAAGAAGATACTAAAATTGCTGAGTTTATTAAAAAACATGGCGATGGTGTTAAAGATATCGCTTTATTAGTTGATGATATCGAAGCAGCGTATCAAGGTGCAGTAAGCCGTGGAGCGATTAAAATTTTACCTCCAACTGAAGTTAGTGATGAATATGGTACAGTTAAAAAAGCTGTAATCGGAACTTATGGTGATACAATTCACACATTAATCGAAAAAGGCGACTACAATGGTCCTTTCTTACCAGGATATAAAGATCGTGCTTTCACAATTCCAGTAAATGAAACAGGTTTAATCGCATTAGACCATGTAGTTGGTAACGTTGAAAGAATGGAAGAATGGGTTTCTTATTATGAAAACGTAATGGGATTCCAATCAATGATCCATTTTGACGATGACGATATTAGCACTGAGTATTCTGCATTAATGTCAAAAGTTATGACAAATGGTAGCAGAATTAAATTCCCAATTAATGAACCAGCTGAAGGTAAAAAGAAATCACAAATTCAAGAGTACTTAGACTATAACAATGGACCAGGCGTACAACATATTGCTTTATTAACTGAAGATATCGTTGATACAGTTACTAAGCTTAGAGCTCTAGGTGTAGAATTCTTAAAAACACCAGATACGTATTATGATATGTTAACAGAGCGCGTTGGAAAAATTGATGAAGATATTGAGAAATTAAGAGAATTAAAGATTTTAGTTGACCGTGATGATGAAGGGTATTTATTACAAATCTTTACTCGTCCAATCGTTGACCGTCCAACTTTATTTATTGAAATTATTCAACGTAAAGGTGCTAGAGGATTCGGTGATGGTAACTTTAAAGCATTATTCGAATCAATCGAGCGTGAGCAAGAACTTCGAGGAAATCTATAAGGAGTTGTAACAATGGAAATTAGACCGGATACTTTACCATGGCAAGATGCTTATAAGCTGTTAATTGGTTCAGTGTTGCCTCGTCCGATTGCATTTGTTTCAACTGTAAACTTAGAAGGTGTAGCGAATGTTGCACCTTTTAGTTTCTTTACAGCGATTTGTGCTGACCCGATGTTAGTGTGCTTTGCACCTATGATTAGAGGTACAGACGGCGAGAAAAAAGACACATTAAAAAATATTGAACTGACGAAGCGATTCATTATTAATATTGTAAGTGAAGAAATTTGCGAACAAGTTAATAATGCTGCTGCAGATTTTCCGTATGGAGTAGATGAATTTGAACAAGTTGGCCTTACAAAAGTCGATGGGACAACTGTACAAGTTCCTCGAGTAAAAGAAAGTTTAGTAGGACTAGAATGTGAGCTTCATGAGCTACTACATTTTGGTGAGAACAAAGGTGCTGGAAGTTTAGTAATTGGTAAAGTCGTTAATGTTCATATAAATGATGAATTATATGCAGATGGCAAAATCAATACTGAAAAGCTAAATCCAGTTGGCCGCCTTGCTGGACATTCTTACACACGTGCTATTTCTGATACTTTTGCAATTGAAAGAAAAAGGTGAAGGTATGAAATTTATAACTTTTCAATATGATGGTAATGAGCGTGCAGGTTTATTAGTTGAAGATCAAGTAATCGACCTTAATAAAGCTAGTAATGGCCGAATTCCAGCAGATTTACTAACGATTCTAGAAAACTATGATTTATATAAAAATGAAATAGCAGAAATATCAGGAGAAGGTATTCCACTTTCTTCTGTTCAATTGCGAGCACCATTACCAAGACCACAAAGTATCCGTGATTTTTATGCCTTTGAGGAGCATGTAAAAACTGCTCGCGGCAGAAGAGGTCTAGAGATGATACCTGAGTGGTATGACGTACCAGTTTTCTATTTTACGAATCATCGAGCGGTTATTGGACCTGAAGATTATGTAAGCATTCCAACTAATTGCAAAAAGATGGATTTTGAATTAGAAATCGCTTGTATTATCGGTAAAGAAGGTAAAGATATCCCTGTTGAAGAAGCCGATGATTATATTCTTGGCTATACAATTTTGAATGACTGGAGTGCTAGAGATATTCAAGCACATGAAGTAAAAGTTGGCTTAGGTCCATCAAAAGGTAAGGATTTTGCTACTTCTCTAGGACCTTGTATTGTAACAAAAGATGAAATTGAGAAATTCAGAACAGGTAAAAGCTATGATTTGAAGATGACAGCTGCAGTTAATGGAAAAATCATTTCTAGTGGCAATTTTTCTACAATTTATTATTCCGTTCCAGAATTAATTTCTCATGCATCAAAAAATGTAACGCTATATCCAGGTGATGTAATTGGCTCCGGAACGGTTGGAACAGGTTGTATCTTAGAACTTGGTGAAGAAAAACATCGCTGGTTAGAAGATGGAGACGTTGTTGAGTTAAGCATTACTGGTTTAGGTACATTACGAAATACTGTAAGAAAGTGAGGGGAAGCGTGTGTATTATCGTAGTCTAGGTAAGATTCCAAAGAAAAGACATATTCAATTTCGAAAAGAAGATGGGTCATTATACAGAGAGCAGGTAATGGGTACAAAAGGATTTTCAGGCACTCAATCTATTTTATATCATAACCATATGCCTACTTCAGTTAGTGAAACATCATTTTATAAATCACTTCAAATCGAATTTGAAGAACAGACATCATTACAACACCGCCATATTCGTACAAACAATTTAGAGCGTACAGGCGATGCTTTAGAAGGAAGAGTATACGTTTTAGGTAACTCTGATCTATTAATTGCAGTTGCAAACGTAACAGAGGAAAGCAAACATTTTTATCGAAATGGTGAAGGAGATGAAATGTTCTTTGTCCATTATGGTTCAGGTGAAATCCAAACAATGTTCGGAACAATCACGTACCGTAAAGGCGATTATATCATGATCCCTATTGGAACAATTTACAAAGTAGTTCCAAATGATGATACGAAGTTTTTAATTGTTGAGTCTAATAGCCAATTAACAACTCCAAGACGTTATCGAAATGAATATGGCCAAATGCTTGAGCATAGCCCATTTTGCGAACGTGATTTTAGAGGACCAGAAACGTTAGAGACATATGATGAAAAAGGTGAATTTACTGTTTTAACTAGAGCAAGAGGAAACCTTTATAAACATGTCTTAACTCATCATCCATTTGATGTAGTAGGATGGGATGGGTATTTATATCCATGGGCATTTAATATTGAAGATTTCGAACCGATTACAGGAAGAATTCATCAGCCACCACCAGTACATCAAACATTCGAAGGACATAATTTTGTAGTGTGCTCATTTGTTCCAAGGATGTATGATTATCATCCTGAAGCAATTCCGGCACCTTATGTTCACAGTAATGTAAACAGTGATGAAGTCCTTTACTATGTAGAAGGAAACTTTATGAGTAGAAAAGGAATCGAACAAGAGTCTATTACATTACATCCATCAGGTATTCCACATGGACCACATCCAGGTAAAACTGAAGGTAGTATTGGAAAGAAAGAAACATTAGAACTAGCAGTTATGATTGATACATTCAGACCACTTTACGTAGTAAAAGAAGCACATCAATATGAAGATCCGGCTTATATGGGTAGTTGGCTTGAAAAGTAGAGTCTTATGATTCTACTTTTTATTTGAATTTGAAGCAAGCTATTTTCAAAATAACGCAGGCAATATGGAACTAGATAATTTGAAATATTCTTGAAAATAGGACTAGATTAACAGCTTAATAATATGATAAACTGACAACATTATACAAAACTTTGAATAAAAGGAGAAATAAGCATGTACGTGAAACCACAAATTTTGACTCTTCAAGCATACACACCAGGAAAGCCAAGTGAAGTAGTCATGCGTGAATATGGTCTAGACAAAGTTGTAAAACTTGCATCAAATGAAAACCCATTCGGATGTTCTCCTAAAGTTTTTGAAGAACTACGTAATGTAGTAAGTAAGTTTGCGATTTATCCAGATGGTGCGACAGAAGAAATTAGTAAGAAACTAGCGAATTTCTTAAATATACAGCCAGATCAATTAATATTCGGAAGTGGTGCTGACGAAGTTATTCAAATGATTAGTCGAGCGTTGCTAACGAAAGAACATAATATTGTACAAGCATCTCAAACTTTTTCACAATATGCTCATCACGCAGTTATAGAAGGTGCTGAAGTAAGACCAGTTCCTTTAGTTAAAGGTGTACACGATTTAGATTCTATGCTTGCACAAGTAGATGCGAATACTAAAATTGTTTGGATTTGTAATCCAAATAACCCAACAGGTACATATATTGGAAGCCGCAAATTAGTCGAGTTTTTAGAAAAAGTACCAAGCACTACTTTTGTAGTTGTTGACGAAGCTTATGTTGAATATGTATCAGCATCAGATTTCCCTGATACAATCTCATTACTAAATAAATTTGAAAATCTAATCGTTTTAAGAACTTTTTCAAAAGCATACGGCCTAGCATCATTCCGAATCGGCTATGGTATCGCAAATAGCAAATTAATTCAAGAATTAAATATTGCTAGACTTCCATTCAACACTTCAATGCTATCTCAAGTAGCAGCAATAGCAGCACTTGAAGACCAAGTCTTTATTAAAAACTGTGTTGAACAAAATAAAAAAGGCATGGATCAATACGAAGAGTTTTTCAACAGTTATGGTATCGAATACTATCCATCTCAAGCAAACTTTATATTTGTGCCACTTGAAAACAGCCAGGAAATCTTTAAGGATTTAGAATCAAAAGGATACATTATCCGTTCTTTCCCTAATGGAATCAGAATTACAATCGGAACTGCTGCTGAAAATGAAGGATTAATCTTACATTTGAAGCCAGCATTAACGAAAAATACTTCTACAATCTAATGAATAAGTAAATCGTCAAAGATGGGGCCTAATACCCTACTATATAGCTAATATAATCACACGAAAAATCCGCTACAAAAAATGGAGCGGATTTTTCTTTTTTATAAAATAGGTGATGTGAGAAAGTAAAATCTCCTTTCCCATTTTATAAACAGCTACTTAAACGAAGAAATAGAGGATAAATACTAACTTATCCTCTATTTCTATATTTAATAATTTAGTTATTATACAGTTAAAACTTGAAATGCTTGTCTTAATGCTTCCAATCCATCTTTATAAATCCCATGGAATAGATTGATTACTTCCTCATCAGTTACATCCACAGGAGTAAAACTACCAGACCACTCAACAATTGATTTATTTCGATCTGAATGCTCTTGAACACGTATTGTCGATTGATAGTTTGTAACTGGGAATGGTGCTTTCATTATTGAGTACGTATAAAAACGCTCTTTATCATTGAATGCTTCAAGGCGTTCAACAATTGCATCGCCATCCGGATTTGCCAAACTACGAACACGTCCACCTTCTAATAATTCACTACTTGGGATATATGGTAACCAATCTGGTAGCGAATTGAAACCGCCAATTAATTGCCATACTTTTTCAGGATTTGCTGGAATTTCCATTGTAACGATTGTGTTAGCCATTTTATATCGCTCCTATCATATAGTTATTATTTAATGTCGATTGGTAGTGGTGCATTTTCTGATACTAGTTTTTGTTCTCTCATTTCATGCCAGAATGTAGCTGGAATTACTTCATTTAATGCTGCTTGGTCTTCGGCAATTCGCTCTGGTTTACTTGCACCTGGAATGACTGTTGCAACTGCTGGATTTGCTAATGAGAATTGAAGAGCTGCAGCTTTCACACTGATACCATGTCGATTTGCAATTCCTTTGATTTTCTCAACTTTCGAGATAATTTCAGGTGATGCTTTTTGATACTCGAAGTGAGTTCCACCAGCTAGAATACCTGAGCTATATGGTCCACCAACGATAATATCAACATTTTGTTTAGCAGCTTCAGGCATTAATCGTTGAAGCGCACGATCGTGATCCAAAAGTGTATAACGACCAGCTAATAAACTAACATCGGGTTTGTATTCACCTAATTCTAATGCGATTTCGATTGGTTCTACTTTATTAACACCAAGTCCCCAAGATTTAATAACACCTTCATCTCGTAATTGAGAAAGTACGCGGAAAGCTCCAGTGCGAGCAATTTCAAACTGTGCAATCCAATCGTCACCATAAAAGTCTTGTGCAATATCATGAACATAGACAATGTCTAAACGATCTGTTTTCAAACGATTTAAACTTTGTTCGATTGAACGTAAAGTTGCGTCAGCACTATAATCGTTCACAAGCTTATTCTTACGTCCAAATTCAAAAACTCCACCTTTTTCACCTAAGTCTCGTGCAGAAACGTCTTCTAGTTCATCTAAAATTAAACGTCCCACTTTTGTACTTAAAACATAATCATCACGATTGTATCTTGATAATACTTCTCCAAGGCGGATTTCAGCTAGACCTGCACCATATAGTGGCGCTGTATCAAAGTAGCGAATGCCATTATCCCAAGCTGCTACAACAGTTGCGTATGCTTCCTCATCAGGGATGTTACGGAACATATTTCCGAGTGGGGCAGTTCCAAAACCTAATTTTCCTTGAAATAAGTTATTCTCTTTCATATAAATCCTCCTATATATATTAATCTTCATGTAAAATATGAAGTTAAGTTAAATTTTAGTTAGAGAATAGAAATTAGATGATTAAAGATGACCTCTAAGGAATCTATTCTCTACAGTTGTTATTATGGAATAAATTTATAAAGAAAAAAAGAACGTACTTTAAAGTGCGATAGTAACTTGTATGTTCTATAGGCACATTTTGGTTACATAAGAACTTAGTAGTAATTGTTCATAATTACAATTTGTGACCTGATGGATTAGAACAGATTAAAATCAAAAATGTCATCGTCTGCAATGGACATTAAATGAAATGACTCCGGTTGAGTACCGGAGTCATTTCAAGAAATCTCTTTTTAAGTTTACTCTTTATAGGGAGCAATACATTTTTAAAAACACATGTATTAACTAGGAAATTTTATACCTAATAATTTTTCACTGATTTCCCATAGACATTGCTAACTAATATAAATTGGTAGGTGAATAAGGTGGAATATACGTTTCTTGGATTATTGTTAATCATTGTTTTTGTTCTGATTACAACGGTTATTGATAAACTTAATAAATTAGAGAATCGAATGAAAAATATAAAGATTACTTTAGATCAGATTGCTACGGTAATAGAAGTACCCGAACATCCAATTAATAATGAATTGCGTAAACTCATAAATGAAGGAAAAGAAATTCAAGCAATTAGAGAAGTTCGAACTGTTTTAGGACTTTCATTATTAGAAGCTAAACAGTATGTAGATGCTTTAAAAATGTGATTTCTTTTCCTACATAAAACGAATAAAAGCAAATAATTTACGAATTGTATATAGCGAAATCAGAATGGAGTCTAGCATTATTCAATATTTGGTAAAATTTGATTTCGTTCTAGTAAAATCCATAATTGTTCCGTGATTTCTTCTGCGGTAATTGGCATTGATTGAGTGATCCACCATTCAATCACCCCAATTGTTGCAGAAGACCAAAACTGAATAAGGAACTCTTTGTTCATATTTTGATTCAATTCATTTAAATTCAATTGATCTCTCATTCCATCTTTCATTACACTTAATAATTGATTTCTGAATGTGGGAACCCCAGTATTCGTTAACAAAGTATGGTAAAAGAAAGAGTTTTTCTCTAAATAGATAAACGTCCTTAGTAAAGGTGTTTTAGATGGAAAACTTCCGGAGCCTTTAGGCAAACAAGATATTAATAATTCTTTTATCTCTCTTTCTATACATTGCTCTAATAAATCGAATTTGTCTTTGTAATGCAAATAAATTGTCCCTCTATTGACGTCCGCTTTTTCTGCAATTGAATTAATGGTGATACTTTCAAAATCATTCTCCGCCATTAAACTAATTAGTGCATCCTCAATCGCTTTTTTAGATTTTCTGATTCTCTTATCCATAAAATACTCCTTCATTTATCATTTCATATAAGAATTGCTTTAGTAGATTAATTATAATGAACAACTGTCTAAAAAGAAATAAATGTACTTTATTAAACTTTTGTTGAACAAATAGATTTAATTTGTTCATTATTAAACAAAATCAGCTTGATTAACCATTGATACAGCGATCGTCTGTTGCTAAACTTCTAGATATTAGACGTTTGTTCAATAAAAAACAAATGTCCAGTATTATTTCCGTAAATCTTTAGCGATTAAGATTCGATAGAATAGGAGTACTATGATGAAAGTATTAATTTTTGGTGCTGGCGTTTTGGGAAGTTATCTTGCTCACTCTTTAGTAAAAGGAGGGAATGATGTAACTGTTTTAGCTAGAAGTAAAAGATATGAACAATTGAAACAAGATGGACTTGTTATTCGTCATTATTTCCAACGAAAAAATACCGTTGATTCAGTTAACATTATTGATAAACTTGAACAAGACGACTACTACGATCTTATATTTGTCGTAATGAAATATAATCAATTTCCTTCTGTCCTACCGGAATTAGCACAAAATATAAGTAAAAACATCGTGCTTGTTGGGAATAATGCTGATTCGGCAAATATGCAAAGATTCCTAAATAAAAATAGCATCGTCAAAAAGAATATAGCCTTTGGTTTTCAACTTAGTGGAGGGAAACGTGAAGAAAGTGGGCGTATCATTTCGATTCGTGGTGGGGGGCAAATGGTAATCGGTAGTTTGGAAGGTGACATACCTTTTAAAGCAACTTTAGAGAAAGCTTTTAAAGAAGCAAAGTATAAATTAACATATCATGATCATATTGATGGCTGGCTTAAAAGTCACCTCATACCAATTGTTGCGATGAACTCAATCCATTATCTAAATAACTTTGACTTTAAAAAAATAGCAAATGATAAGAATGCATTACTACAGATGATTTCTGCAATGGATGAGGGCTTTATGGTGTTAGAAAAATTGGGATACAAAATTGATCCAGCTTTTCAAGTGAAATTGGTACGTAGATATCGAAATATTGCATACCATGGATTGAAAATATTTCATAAACTTCCAATGAATAATATGATTGAAGGATCCTTTAGTGAGATTGAAGCCATTTATAGAACATTCGATCAGTTACAAAAGGAAGCGAATATTTCAACACAAATTTGGGATGACCTTAAAAAGCAATCGATTAATCAGTATAGAGATGAATTTATACACTAAGGTTTACTTCAGTAATAAGGTATATTATATTTATTGAATAGATTCTCTTTAAAGACAACAAAAGTAGGTGAACAAAGTGGGAAAATATCAATTGGATACGAAAGGTCAGCAAGCTGTTGCAAAGTTTCATGAAAAACAGACGCCTGCCAAATTTGATAAAAAGCAGCAACTTGAAAAAATGCGTGCGGAGTATTTGAAAAATAAGCAAAAAAAAACAGATAAATAATGTGAATGAAGACATAGGAAGACTAAATTCTCCCTATGTTTTTTTATTTGAAGTTTTTTAAAAATTGATAAATGAGTTTATTATTCTCATAAATTTCAGATTCGGCGACAAAAAACTTGTCATCACATATTCATACTCCACTCAATAGAGCAGTAGTTATTTTGGATAAACCAGTAATCTCTAACAGAAATTTTTAAAACATTTGGATACTCACTTAGCGGGATTTAGAGTGTATAATGAAAATATTATCGTAAAATTTGCTAATACACTTATTAGGCAGAATGTGATTTTAAAATACACCAAAACAGTATTGGAGCATTTATGAATAAACTTAAAGAATTTTATTGGGATATGTTATATAGGTTGTTTGGAATTCAGCCTAAAAATGCAGGTTGGACATCATTTTCACCATTGAAAATTGTACCTGAATATACAGTTAACTTGGAAAAAGGTCAAGTTACGGGAGAAGTAAAATATAATGAAAAGTTATACTTGACTGTTATTGTAGATGTTCAAAATGAGAGAACAGTGGTAAAAGGAGGGCTTAGAAGAATTCTTAAACATACAAAACCATTTAAGAAGCATAATTACATAGAAATTATTAAAAATGAGGCTGAATATTTTATTAAAAACAAAATAGCTAATCCAAAGAAACACTATGATAAGCTATTCTAATAAGGCATGTGTTAATTGAACAACTCTTAAATTTAATTAAAAGAGATAAAAGCATCATATTTAAAATAGTATAGAAATGCCTCAAATAAATCTAATTCGGAACATTCTGCTCTTTGCTGCTTTACATTGTCTACAATATCCTGAATATCCGCCATATTTAAAACATAACAATAATTATTTTGAACAGCAAATTTAGGTATATCTTCATTGTCATCCAATTCATCTAGATCAATTAAATAACAAGAAGAATTCAAACCCCAATTCTCTCCATTTGGTAAAAATAGAGAGACGTTCCATTGGTAGTCACTTGCATTAATCAATAAATCTCTTAATACCACTAAATTTTTCATGTTTTTTTACCTCGTCAGTTGACCCTTTAATAAAATTATATCATTTCTTAATCCAACTGCTAATTAGTTCAATAATTCGGCGAATAAATATAATCGGTATCGGTATCAATAACAAAATCGATTTCAATTTCATCATTGAAAGGGAACTGTTCAAAACGGAATAAACGACAAAACACATCTGGTAGTTCTCTAATGTCATTTATTATACTTAAAGCCTGTAAATATTTTTGCTTCAATTCTTTTTTAGAACACTTCCTACCTGTAAGTAATGCTTGTGTAAAGTATCCATCAATTTCTACAATCATAATAGTCACGACTGATTGCTAATCAATCAATATAGCTTAAATTTTTAATAGTATTTCCTTCATTTTGTCATATTCTCTTATGCTACTAACCTGCCATTTACTTGAATAGTAAAAAGCTACCGAAGCAGCTTAAAGGTTATTCAACTATTGTATGGGTTAGTTGCATAAGAACAACTAATTAAATATTAATTATCGATAAAAGTTCTTCTTGTGCAATTAGATAATCTTCACCTGATTCTTCATCTAAAACATAGAAACGAATACTTCCATCATCATCTATAAGAGCAAGTGAAAGATCAATTACTAAACATTTGCAATATGGATTTTCAGAATCATTAAGTTCATAACCTGACTTGAATTCAAAAATATACCTTTGATCTTCTTCAATAATATATTCTTTATTTTCAATTGTTAGTTTCAATGTCATCTTTCTCATTATTATGTTCTCCTCTGCTTTTAAGAAGAAATTGGATATTCATTGCTATACTATTGAATTATAAAACGTGTAAATTTGTGATTGAAAATGATAAAACGTTATCTGATTGGTCGATTATTGCTTCACATGACAATGTTAAGTCACTTTCCTCATTATCTATCCAAAGATCCAATTCCATTGCATAACCTTCGCCATAATTGTACTCAATATAGTTAATATTCTTGTAAGCTAAATCAGGTGGAATTGTAAGTGTCCCCCAATAATTTAGTTCTTCTTTAATGTCCTCGATTGCAAGTTCTTTGATTAGTTTGGAACTAATTTTTACAAAATCTTTATTTACTAAATCAAAAACAGTTTCTTTAAGTAATAAACTCAATTTTTCTTTTAAATTCATAATTCCACCACCTATTATGAATTTAATTATACAGTATCTTATTGCACAAAACTGCCATTTACTTTAATAAAAAAGAACAGTCTTTGGCTGCTCTTGATCTTCAACTAATGCACTGCGTTAGTTGAAGTTCTGTTCCTTTTAAGTGGATTGGCTTGAGTTACTCTGTTCTATTTTGAATATAGGTAAAGTCCAAAATCTTGCATAACGGAGGTGTGCCCCATTTGCCGCAACATGGTAGCTATATTGCCACGGTGATATGATCCGTGAGTGACAACGTGAAGTACCGATTCAGATGTAGATGTTTCAAGCAACCCAGCATATGGGTTATCCACCACGATCAACTTTTCATTATCTTCTTGACTGTTCAAAAGTGCTTTGTTTCGTTCTGATAAGTCTAGAAATATTATTTGCATTTCCTCAATACCTTTCGTTTCCACCTGTTCTCTTAATTGATTCGTGAACGCCATTGCTTCATTCATACTTTTACCTGAGAGAATGTCAAACCATGCATAATCTGTGAGATAAATGTGAGACAACACCTTTGATACCGAAGAAAAACCACTCTGAATTTCCTTATGATAAATTTCCTTTGGAAGTTCTTTTAAACGATCAATTATAACTCCATTTGCCCATACGTGGTAGTTGTACATTTTTAATGCTGGGTTCATCATATTAAATCCCCTCCATTTTCACTTGTCTTTTTCCATAATATGTTAATTTTGATACATAAATGATAATTCCTTCACTAGCCACTACCGAAGATATTAAATTAATCCTTATAGAACTATCCTGTCATTTTGCTGAATAAGAAAAAGCGATCTTCTATTGAAGAATCGCAATGCGATAGTTACATAATTAAACAAATGTATTTTTCTGTATTTTTATCAAATATTAACTATACATGTTAATTATAGGAGGGAATTATATTGAAAAACGCTTTTTTAATGATTTTCGCTACAATAACTCTAACAATTTTTAGTTCTAATTCCGCATGTGCTTTATCGTTAAATCAACTTCCCACAGCAAGAAACTCTGACCACTGGAAGGTTACCTTTGATAAGCCAGATATTAATGACGTAAAGCAAAAAAAAGACGTATTCAACGTTTATAGTTTAGAAATAAAAAACATTGGAGAGAAAGTTTATGACCCACAAATTGAAGTTTACAGGGATGAACCAAATACAAGCACTATGTATTGGTTATTTACTAGTGGAGTATCTCCCCTAAAACAAGATTTACATCATCAAAACATGCCAGTATCTTCCAATGCTAAAAATATCGAGGTAGTTATTACATGGAGAGAACAACCTTATGAAAAAATGACAACGGGGGAAAAGTACCCAGCAAGAAAATATAAGCAAACATTTGTATTTAAACAAAAATAATTAAAATCATTATTTCTTAACAAAAGGACCAAGTGAAAGGTCCTTTTATTTCGTAAAATACATAAGAAAAAGAACTACTAAATAACACATGATATTGAACTAACGCATCAGTTAGTTACCTAAGATTACATCTTGCTAAGTTCGAACCATTTTTCATATTAGTGATGTTTTTTTGCAAAAAATGATTTTTTCACAGAAATTGTGTAGAACAAAATGAAAAAGGTAAAAATCATATTTCCAATGTAAGGTTGTTGATTATGTTGTATGGATAAATTCAAACTTATACTTCCGAAAAGTAAAGAATACGAAATCATAAACCAAAATCCCCATTTTTTTAGCCTAATATAACCAAATATCATCATCAAAGTTATAAAAGCTACTATCACTCTAAATAATGGTTCAGATACATTTGAAACTCCAAACCTTTCAGCTATGCCAATCGAGTCAGTAGATGTATTATAAAAAACGGAACTAATTATTAGAACTATGGCACCAAAAATATAAAAATAGCTAATCACTGAAATACCTAAAGGTTTTTTCAATAATTCCGCCTCCTAATATTATTTATAACTATTATAATCCATATAATGGTAAATTTGTGAAAAGCCTTATTGAACGATACTTCGAAATATAAAAAAGTACTGATCACTCAGCACTTTTTTGTTAAACTAATCTATTGCGCAAGTTGCATAATAAGTTGGTACTTTTACGTAAATACCTATTTCTTAGTAGAGGTATTCTTTCTAAATATACCATAAAGAAAAAGTGCGACTCCTCCTCCAAAAGCGCCAGCAAAATGAGAACTTCTTAAAGTATCATTCAAAATAAACGCTGTCACTAAAAAAGCAAGTACAAACGAAATACTCAATAAAAAATTTGTTAAATAATATTTACTTGAAAGCATGATTTACTCCAATCTTTTTATTCTCTCTAAATAAGTTCCATATTTTTACAGCAAGTCCTTCTTCAACTAAAGCAATGCGTTAGTTGAAATAGGAAACAGTATAATAATCCTTCATATAATTACCGATTTAATAAATAATCTCCTATTCGAACTAAATATAATTTAAAATCTTGTGGTATAACATAACAAAAATGATTTACCAAACTTATTAAGAGTTATTTACTAATGAAGGAGATATTGATGGTAGTTCCTATCACCATGCAAACTTTCCTATATCGGTAAAAGCTAAAGTATTTAAAGTGGACATTACTTGGGAAAAAACAATAAAAGGAAATCAAACTAGACATTTTAAAGAAACATTTGTTTTTCATCAAAAATAATTTATACAAAAAGAGGAAAATCATAGGATCTTCCTCTTTTTGTAGTTTAACTTATGCAATGCGATTGTTGAATAAGAAATCAAGTATGTTCTTAATACAAATTCGTTTTATTGCGTGTTAAATTTGTTTAAACATTTTTATGTTGTTAAAAGATTGAGCATTCCAATCTTTTGCCCACCAACCAATTTGATAAGTATCTCCAGCTTTGAAATTTTTGATTCCAAATGATTTAATTTGCTCATCTGTAAGACGTAACATAGAATTTTTGAGGTTAATTGCTCTGAAATATACCCAACCATCTTTGGTTGAACTTACTTCAAATTTTTCATAGACGATGTTATGACCATCTCCAATTTCTTTCATTTTTATAGGAGCCCCATTTTCACTAGGTTTTAGTTGTGTAGGGCTAACATCGTTCTGTTTATTTGAAACTTGTGGTTTCTTAACAACTACATCTTTCTTTTCTTCATTTGAACAACCACCAGCTAAAATTGCAGTGATTGATAATACTAATACTAATTTCTTCATATGTATTCCCCTTTATATCTAGTAATATAAATATTTTACCATAAAATCCCATATTCTAATTCTACTATCCTGCCATTTTGTTGATAAGAAAAGTAAGATTTAAAAGAAAATTGCTAGAAACAAGCCCGGATAAGTTACTGATAGATCTCAATTACGAGCGAGCTAAACCTTGAGTCAAATGAAGAAATCAAATACGTAAAACTAAACACAGGTGTCAAATCCAAATGGGAATTTATGGTATAATTAATAAAAAAGGTGTGCCTATATGACAACAGTAATTGTATTTATTTATATAACTGCAATACTTGTATCAATCTTTTTTGTTGGTCCTTTTGCACCATTAGTGGGCCTTGCGATTGGAATTCCTATACATATACTTATTTTACTTGTTAAAATCCATAAAAAACTAAATGAGATAGAGAGTAAACTAGAATAAGAATGAACTGATACATGCTTAAGTTGTACAAGACCTGACAGCTTTGTATACAGAGTGTAAGCTTACAGTATTCTTTAACTAATTCAACTAAAAAAAATATAAGAAATGAAATGAATAATAATAATTTAAAGATAGTTGGCTTTATAAGAAATTAAAGGTTCAAGATATAGATAAATAATTTAATAGAAAGAAGGAATAAAATATTATGATGAGTTCTCTGATTGGATTTGTAATTTTTATTGGTATTTTTTTAGTATTTGATGCTGTTAGAAAATTGAATAACAATGTCATTGCACAGACCGAAGAAATAAAAAAATTACATGAACGTTTAAAATAAGAGATCCTATTGTGTTAATTGAACTTTATGCTTAACCAACCCAAACATACGTTAATTCAAGATTACTAATATATTATTTTTAATCAAAATGAGAGGTGGAGGAGTTTGTTTGTATAACGATTTGACACTACGAATTAGACCTATTAATGAAGAAGATTTATTTTCACTTTGGACTATAACGTATAAAGAAAGTTCACCAGAGTGGAAGAAATGGGATACTCCATATTTTGAACACAAAGCTGTTACTTTTGAAGACTATTTAAAAAATAAGAATACTATTGTAAACCAAGAGGATAAATGGATTATTGAGGTAGATGGAAATGTCATTGGAACGGTGAGCTACTATTGGGAACATAAACCATCTAATTGGCTTGAGATGGGAATTGGTATTTATGATCCAAAATATTGGAGTGGAGGTTTTGGTACTAGAGCTCTAAAACTTTGGATTAGCCATCTATTTAATACATTGCCACTTGTGCGTGTAGGTTACACTACATGGTCTGGAAATCATCGTATGATTACGGTTGGAGAAAAATTAGGAATGACGATGGAAGCACGATTAAGAAAATGTCGTTTCTATGATGGAACATATTATGACTCGATTCGTATGGGGTTATTACGGGAAGAGTGGAATGATTTCATAGAAAAAGATAGATTAATTGAAGTTCAGGAAAAATGATGTTTACATGAAAATGAAATTTCTTTTTCAACTAAAACATGCACTTGTTAAAGAATAGGATTTAAAATTTTTTATTTCCTTTTAAAATATTAAGAATGAAGTCAGATTCCTAACAATTTGGAATCTGACTTTTTTATTTAATTCTTTACTATATTTCCGAACGAAAAGTTTTACCTAACTTATTTCCGAGACAGAAATAATGACGGAAATTATATATTAGTGGACTCCATTTATCTGGATCAATATGATTTTCTTCAATGATGATTTCATTATGGGCATGTACATGTAAAACTTGTGTTTCAACAATTGCAAATTCAGGTGAATGTTCAGGGATACGAATGTGTTTTACAATTGCCTCGATTTGAATTGGGCATTCCGTTATTCGTGTAGGTTTTACGGTTTGTGACTCTGTAGCAGTTAATTTACTGATATTGTATTTTTCTTTTTCATATGTAAATCCAATATCTTTCTTAGCATCAGGAACGGGATTTTTTCCCGTATAAGGGGCTAAAAATTCAACATTCTCCCATAATATAGGGTTAGGTACATTGATTACACATTCAGGATGTCGCTGTAAATTTTCAATAGCTTTTCCTCCAAGTCCAATTCCTAATATTATGCAATCTCCTAAAGCCCATGAAGAAGACATAGGGCTAATATTGACTGTTCCATCCTCATTCAATGTATTTAGTAAAATCACAGGTGTTCCATAGTATAGAATTTTGGGTCTAATCAACTTTGTATTTGTAAAATGATTCATTTTTTTCCTCCTAATAATTATGTAATTCAAAATTTATTGTAGAATATAAATAGTTCAATTATCATCGAAATATGGATTACATAACGGGAGGAGAATAAAAATGAATGCAAATCCTAATGTAGCAGTGGTTGCTACACTTGTAAGTGAAACTTCACGTGCAGCAATATTAACTGTCCTTTTAGATGGTAGATTTCATCCTGCTAGCGAACTGGCATATATGGCTGGAATAAAGCCACAAACGGCTAGTTTTCATTTAGCAAAATTAGTCGATGCGAAATTAGTTAGCGTAGAAAAACAAGGGAGACATCGTTACTACGGTATTCGAAATCAGGAAGTTGCTCATATATTGGAGACATTATTATCAATAGCCCCTCCAATTGAAATTAGGTCTTTAAAACAAGCTTCAGAAAATACAGCAATTCGTTTTGCAAGAACTTGTTACGATCATCCTGCTGGTAAGTTTGGGGTGCTATTAACTGATTCTTTAATTAACTTGGGCGTTATAAATGAAGAAAGCCAAGGATTTATTGTTACGGAAAAAGGTGAGAGATTCTTTACTGATTTTCAAATTGATCTTGAAAAAATTAAGAAGAAGCGTCGATCATTTTCACATAAATGTTTAGATTGGAGTGAAAGACGTTACCACATTGGTGGAGCATTGGGAAATGCGCTTCTTGAAAGATTTTTAGAATTAAATTGGATTCAACGTATGCCAAAAACAAGAGCCATAAAAATAACTTTTGAAGGAAAGAAGGGTTTTAACGAAATCTTTTCTTTTGATATTTAAATTAACTATTTTTGAAAATCAACCTGAAAAAGCTAGATACACTGATAATATAAACGGATGTCGCAATACAATTACAGAATATTAATACCTGAAGAGAATAAACTTTTCACTGAAGAATAAATATTAACAAATGAAAATATAGGTTCAGTGGAAATGGGGTTTGAGGTATGAAAGAAAGGGCAGAAAAAAGACATAATGTTCCAGTTGGTTCAAAAAGTGTTATTACTTTCGGTTCTGCTTTAGCCATTACAATATCTTGGAGTATTCATAAATCAGTTCTCTGGGCAATAATTCACGGTTTTTTTAGTTGGTTTTATGTTATTTATTATCTTTTTACTAAGTAAAGTTTTAACTCGATAGTTTACTAGATCAGAGACGCTTGTTATTAGAATAAATCTCATTTTAGTTTAATAGTTTCAAAAAATTAAAAAATCCTAATGTAAACCCTTTCAAAATTTTTATTTTTCAAAAGGGATTGACAACTTATATCAAATTCATTAAGATGAATAAAAATAAAACGAAAAAGGAGACATGAACATGTTTTTCGCACGCACGAATAATGGGCTACAACATCATCATCCACCCAGGGTTTGAATCTATGGACAAAAATTGACCGTAGATGCAAGCCCTCTTCGTGTTACGAAAAAGGTGCTTGTGTCGTGCCAGAAGGCCATACAGGCATTTAACCTGTATGGCCTTTTTGTTTTTTCTAGAAGGGGGAATGTTCAATTGGATGGGAAATTAAAGCAGTCATTAGTCAATTATCGATATAAAAGAAAAATGGAAGATTATGCACTAGAGCGAGGATATATCCCGTTTCATCCTCAGCTATTTGAAGAGTATGATTCATTTTCGAGTCGAAACCCAAGATTAGCTAGAGAAGACTTAGTTGTTGTTTTAACACGTTTACAGCAAATTTTATTGTTAAGACCTGATTTAACAAGTGCATTGATGAAAGAAATTTATCCAATCGCGCTGAAGGAAGAGAAATGTAAAGTATTTTATCAATCAACAATCTATCGAAATAATGGGATAGAACTTGAAGAAATTAATCAATTTGGGATTGAAAGTTTAGGTCGAATTTCTGAAGCATCTGAAATAGAAGTAGTTATAATGGCAATTGATTTATTAAGCAATGTTCCTTTTATATTAGAAATCGGCCATACAGGGTTTATCGAAGGATTATTTAAAGAATGTAATTTAACCGAGTCGCAAAAAAACAAATTGAAAAAGCTAATTTATTTAAAAAACATAGATGAATTAGAACGATTTATTCAGTCAATTAGCTTACCGTTTCAAGCTAGAAATGTTTTTGAACAGTTATTTAGTTTACAGGGTAAAGGAGAAAAACTTCATTCATTACTTAGAAGCTTAGTATTAAATAATGAAATGGCAAATGCTGTTGAAAAGGTAATTAAATTTCAAGAAATTAGTCCAAATATTCTTCTTGATTTATCAATCGTAAATGAATTTGATTATTATGACGGAATTGTTTTTAAAGGGTATTATGATCAGTTAAATAAAGAGGTTTTAAGTGGAGGGCGCTATCTTCTGGTGTCTGAAGATTCGGAAAACAGTATAGATGCAATCGGATTTTCGATTGATACAAATGCTTGGATAACATGTCAAATGAGGGATGTAAAGTGAGTTGGCTAACAGTTGCAGTTGCAAAAGGAAGGCTTGAAGAAGAGGTTATTAAAATATTAAGTCAGTCAGGTTACCGAAAAGTAATTGATTCTAAAACAAGAAAACTAATTTTTGAAGATGAAGTACATAAAATTAAATATTTAGTAGTGAAACCCGTGGATGTCGCTACATATGTTGAACGAGGAGTTTGTGACCTTGGTTTTGTAGGAAAAGACATTCTGCTAGAACAAGAGAAAGATGTATATGAGTTGATGGATTTAGAACTTGGAAAATGCATTTTTGCAGCAGCGGGTTTTCCAGGAACGTTAATTGATCGAGGTGATGAAACGTTAAGAGTTGCGACAAAATATCCAAATATTACTTCGAAGTATTTCCAGTTTAGGCAAAATATTGAACTGATTTATTTAAATGGTTCTGTTGAATTAGCACCTATTGTAGGAATGTCAGACATTATTGTTGATTTAGTAGAAACAGGAAGTACTTTAAAAGCCAATGGATTAGTCATCTTAGAAGAAATGATTCCAATCAGTGCTAGAGTGATTTCAAATCGGGTTAGTTATCGATTTAACTATTTTCGTATTACTGAATTTATTGAAAAAATAAAGAAGGGTAGGAACATATATGCTGGAAATTTTATCGATTAACCAAAAAAGCGAAAAACTTGAAAGTATTATAAACCGAACGAATTTACCTACTGTTGAGATCACAAAAAGCGTAGAAAAAATTTTATTAAATGTGAAAGAAAATGGAGATGAAGCAATTCGCAGGTATTCTTTAATTTATGATGAGGTCAAACTAAAAAGCTTTGAAGTAAGTGAAGATGAGTTTAATGAAGCTCTAGAACAGACTGATAAAAGTTTAGTAAATGCATTGATTGAAGCTAAGAAAAATATAGAGGCATATCATGAAAAGCAACTGCAAGATGGTTATAAAATAAATGATAAAAATTCATATGTTCAACAATTAATTAATCCGATTGAAAGAGTTGGTGTGTATATCCCAGGTGGAAAAGCAGCATACCCATCAACAGTTTTAATGAATGTGATTCCTGCAAAAATAGCAGGCGTGAATGAAATTGTCATTGTAACACCACCAAATAAAGAAGGGAAAATTAAGCCCTCAATTTTAGTAGCTGCGAAATTAGCTGGTGTTACAAAAGTATTAAAAATTGGTGGAGCGCAAGCAATTGGGGCATTGGCTTATGGAACTGAATCAATTGAAAAAGTAGATAAAATAGTTGGCCCTGGCAATATTTACGTGGCGCTTGCTAAGAAAAGTGTTTCAGGAATAGTTGGAATTGATATGGTTGCAGGCCCAACTGAGGTTGTCATATTAGCAGATGAAACAGCCAATCCAAGATTTATTGCTGCTGACTTGATGGCACAGGCAGAGCATGATGAAATGGCATCAAGTATTGTTATTACAAATTCAGAAGAGTTTGCACAAAAAATACAGCAAGAAATACCAAACTTATTAGAAGAACAACCAAGAAAAGAAATTATTAAAAGCTCTTTCGAAAATTATGGAGCCATTATCGTCGTTAAAACGATCGAGGAAGGAATAGAGCTTGTTAATAAGCTAGCACCTGAACATCTTGAGTTAATGATAAAAAATCCAGAGTCGATCGTTCATAAAGTTAAAAATGCTGGTGCTATTTTTTTAGGAGACTATACGCCAGAGCCTGTGGGTGATTACTTTGCCGGAACAAATCATACATTACCGACTAGTGGAACTGCAAGATTTACCTCACCCTTAAATGTAAATGATTTTCAAAAGAAAACATCTGTTGTTTATTACAATAAGGCTGCCTTAAGTGAAGCTAGAAAACATATTGAAGTAATCGCAGAAGAAGAAGGACTATTTGGTCACGGTAAAGCAATTAGTATTCGATTTGAGGAGGATTCCAAGTGAGAACTGCAATGATAACAAGACAAACAAATGAAACAAATATTCGTTTGAAATTAAATTTAGATGGCGATGGAGAAAGTACGATTCAAACTGGCATTGGTTTTTTAGATCATATGTTAACGTTATTTTCATTCCATAGCGGAATAAACTTAGAAGTATTTTGTGAAGGTGATCTTGAAGTAGATGATCATCACACTACAGAAGATGTTGGTATCGCGTTAGGAAAAGCGCTATTAATAGCGTTAGACGAAAAAATTGGCATTAATCGTTACGGTTCTTTCTATATTCCAATGGATGAAACGTTAGCAAGAGTTGTCGTCGATTTTAGTGGGAGGCCATATCTTGTTTATAATGATCGAACGGTAAGAGAACGAATAGGGAATATTGATACACAAAATTTCAAAGAATTTTTTAAATCATTAAGCTCTGAAGCTAGAATGAATTGTCATATGGAAGTTTTATATGGGGAAAATGATCATCACAAAATTGAAGCTTTATTTAAAGCATTTGGCAGAGCAGTAAAACAAGCAGTTGAAGTAACTTCGACTAAGTTACCTTCCACGAAAGGAATGTTATAAGTGAATATTATTATTGATTATGGTGTAGGTAATTTAGATTCATTAAAAAGAGCATGTGAAGAAATTGATTTTCCTGTAGTCATTACGAATGAAATTGAGGTGATTGAGCAAGCTTCTTCTATTATTCTACCTGGAGTTGGGGCATATGAAGCAGCGATGAACGTATTAAATCGACTTAATTTAGTAGATTGTATAAAGTCTAAGGCAAAAAGCGGTACACCGATTTTAGGAATTTGCCTAGGAATGCAATTACTATATGAATTTAGTGAAGAGAACTTCGGGGCAAAGGGGCTTGGGTTAATTAAAGGTAAGGTAAAACGTATACCTGACATTGTAAAAGTGCCACATATGGGCTGGAACAAATTGAATTTTACTAAACAGGAATCATTATTAAAATATATAAATGAAGGTGAGTATGTCTATTTTGTACACTCATTTTATATTAGTTCAACAAATGATGAACTTTTAGCTTATTCCGAATATGGAGTTAAGATCCCAGCAATAATTAAATCCGATAATATTTACGGAATGCAATTTCATCCTGAAAAAAGTGCAGAAACAGGTCTAAATTTATTAAAAGCATTTAAGGAGATGTGTTTATATGATTCTATATCCAGCAATTGATTTAAAGGACGGTAATTGTGTTCGCCTTGAGCAAGGAGATTTTGATAAGAAAGTAATTTATAAGAGTTCACCACTTGAAGTTGCGTTAGATTTTGAAAAAGCAGGTGCAAAAGTATTACATATTGTTGATTTGGATGGAGCAAGAACTGGAGAACGGAAAAATGCTTCTATTATAAAAGAAATCGTTCAAAAAACGAATTTAAACATTCAGTTAGGTGGAGGAATAAGAACACTTGATTCGATTTCATTCTGGTTAGAATTAGGTGTTGAAAAAGTTATTATAGGTACTGCGGCAATTAATAATAGACAACTTTTAGAACAAGCTGTTTTAAAATACGGTGATCGAGTCATTGTAGGAGTAGATGCAAAAAACAGTCTTGTAGCCATAAATGGATGGGAAGAGTCGACAAATCAAGATAGCTTTGAATTTTGTAAACAGCTAGAGCAACTCGGAGTGAAAACAGTTGTATACACTGATATTTCTAAGGACGGCATGTTAAGTGGACCTAATCTAGAAGCATATAAAAGATTATCCGACGAAACAAATTTAAATATTATCGCTTCAGGTGGAGTGAGCTCGATCAATGACCTGATGTCACTTCGAAAGTTAAAGATTTATGGTGCGATTTCTGGTAAAGCATTATATGAAGGAAAATTTACAGTTGAGGAGGCACTTAAATGCTTGCAAGAAGAATTATACCGTGCTTAGATGTTCGTAATGGACGAGTCGTGAAAGGAAAACAGTTTTCAAGTATTCAAGATGTTGACTCACCTATAAAACTAGGAAAATATTATAGTGAGAATGGTGCTGACGAGCTAGTATTTTATGATATTACGGCTTCAAATGAAGAAAGAGATATATCATTGAAATTTGTTTCAGAAGTAGCGAAGGAATTGCGTATTCCTTTCAGTGTTGGTGGTGGAGTGCGTTCGATTGATGATTTTACAAAACTATTAAGAAATGGTGCCGATAAAGTATCGATCAATTCTGCCGCAATTTTAAATCCGAATTTAATTAAAGAAGCATCTGAACGTTTTGGATCGCAATGTGTTGTGCTTTCAATTGATGCAAAGTTAAATAAAGAAGGCAATTATAAAGTGTTTATAAATGGTGGTCGGAAAGAGACTGAATGGGATGCGATTGAATGGGCTAAAAAAGGTGTGGAACTTGGAGCGGGTGAAATTGTCTTAAATAGTATTGATGAAGATGGCATGAAAAGGGGATTTGATATCAGGTTGCTGCAAAAAATTACAAATGCAGTTAATGTACCTGTTATCGCATCTGGTGGGGCTGGCAAAGTAGAACATTTTTATGATGCGATTGAATATGCAAACGTCGATGGGGTTTTAGCTGCATCAGTATTCCATTTTGGAGAGATCAAAATTAGTGAATTAAAAGACTATTTAAATGAAAAAAATATTCCAGTTCGACTATAGGAGGAGAAAACATGTTTTTTGATATTGAAAAAATTCGCTTTAATGAACAAGGTTTAGTACCAGCAATTGTGCAAGATATTGATTCGAAAGAAGTATTAATGTTGGCATATATGAATAATGAATCAATTAAACTCACAATCGATACTGGATTTGCAACATTTTTTAGTAGAAGTCGCCAATCAATCTGGAAAAAAGGGGAAACATCAGGGAATCTTCAATATGTCAAATCAATTTCTTATGATTGTGACCAAGATTCAGTTTTACTTCAGGTTGAACAAGTAGGTGTAGCTTGCCACACAGGAAGCTACAGTTGTTTTTCCGAAAAATTAACTTTAAAACAAGAAAAGAATATTGTTCAGAATAAATCATTTAGTTATTTACCGAATCTCTATGAAACGATACAAGATCGAAAAAAGAATCCAATTGAAGGATCTTATACTACATATTTATTTAATCAGGGGATAGATAAGATATTGAAAAAAGTAGGGGAAGAGACAAGCGAAGTAATTATTGGAGCTAAAAATGAAGGAACTGAAGAATTAATTTATGAAATTAGTGATCTTGTCTATCACACAATTGTCTTAATGGTGGAAAAAGGAATAAAACTTGAAGAAATAAACAATTGCTTAATAAATAGGAAGGAGAAAGTAAAATCTTGAAAATTGATGGGCACACTCATACACAATATTGTCCGCA
Source organism: Bacillus sp. FJAT-25509 (assembly GCF_001420605.1). Lineage (GTDB taxonomy): Bacteria > Bacillota > Bacilli > Bacillales > Bacillaceae_G > Gottfriedia. The sequence continues at coordinate 215,804 of NZ_LJIZ01000016.1, read as the reverse complement.
TGGAAGTGGTGATGACGTACAATTAATGATCGAAAAAGCGATTGAACTTGGGTTTGATGAATACCATATCACTGAGCACACACCAGTACCATCATCATTTCAAAACTGCTTAAAGCCAAATGAAGCAGTTGCATCACTTGCGATGTCTGAAAATGAGGTAGACGAATATATTAAAGAAATGTATAAAGTAAGAGATCAGTACAAGGATCGAATTCGTATAAAAATTGGATTTGAATACGATTATTTACCGAGTGAATCAGTATGGTTTAAAGACTTCTTAAAAGAATACGGTAAATATTGTGACACAGGACTTTTGTCAGTTCATTACTTGGAAGGAATAAATGGATGGCATTGTATAGATTATAAAGCTGAAGATACTCTTTCTGGTTTAGTAAATTACTATGGTAGTGCAAAAGCGTTTCAACTTGCTTATTACGATGTAGTAAAACAATCAATCATTGATGATTTTGGTCAATTTAAACCAAAACGAATAGGACATATGACTTTATGCAATAAATTTAAGCAATTTTTGAAATGTGAGGATACGGAAAAGATACTAAATAAACAAATTGAACTATTAAAGCTAGTAAAAGAAAAAAATTATATTTTAGACTATAATACTGCAGGATTATTTAAAGAGTATTGTGGCGAAACCTATCCACCAAACCATGTCGTTGAAATTGCGAAGTCCTTAAATATAGAGTTAATGTATGGATCAGATTCTCATAGTGTAAAAGATGTTGGAAGAGGATATGATGTTTATTTTTCAAATAGTAAAAAATTTAGCTGACGATTAATTGGTATTACAGATTTAAAAAGGGGAAACTGATTTGTCAGGCCTTATATGAGTAAGTAATTTACCATCTGTTTACTATATAACTAACTCATGAGCTCTTTATGAGTAATCAAATTTCATGTTTTCCCGTTTTTACTTACTCATTTAATCCTCAATATAGTGAAATTCCCCCAAATTACAAATATCAACCGTTGATATATAATTAAGAAAAATATGGAATCTTTTTTGAATATAGTTTATATAAAAGGAGAATTCGAATGTCGAATATTATTTGGTTGGTATTAGGGGCTTTATTAATGAGTACTATTGATTATTTGATGTTTCATTTTGGACTTGTTGATAACAAGAAACAAAGATGGGACTGGTTTGAAAAAAGAACAAAGTTTCAAAAAGTTAGTGTACTTTCTGGTGTGTTTTTAGTTTTATTTGTCATTCAATTTGTAACTTCATATTAAATACTACTAAGAGAGTCATACTTGTGGCTCTTTTTGGTTTTTAAATAGATATTTTCAGCTAACTTCTACAAGTTTAATTCCAAAGTTCCAAATGTTATAAGAAAATAAAAAAAGAAAAGGTAAAAATGGACATTTGTTGAATAAATAAACAGTGGTGACCTCAATATGAAACGAACGTTATAATTTAATTCAAATTTAGTCCTGCTTTTTTAATAACAATTTAATAGTTGTGAGGAAACTTAACAGGGTAATTTCTAAAATTATTAGTGTTAAAAAAGGTGGGGATTTTTTGAATCGAAAAGAAATGTTTTTGAACGTATTAGACAAAACATATGATCAGGAAAGTTGGTTTGCGCCACTAAAAGATGCTATTGAAGGAATTACAGTTGAACAAGCTGGTTGGAGACCAATGGGAGAAGCAACTAAATCAATTTGGGAAAATGTTAATCATCTTCTATATTACAAAGAGAGGCTTGTAGCAAATCTAGAAGGTAGAGAGTGGACACAAAATCTAGACGGCGACCAAACCTTCTTTCTTACTGAACAATCGAATGAAGAAAACGAATGGAAGAAAGTAGTTGAACGCTTGGAAAAGTCCTCTGTTAGTTTAAGACAGCTAGTGAGTAATATGACAGATGAGGAACTGATGAGAGATTCTTTTGAAGTTAAACTAATGGATCTATTACTACATGACGCTTACCATACCGGACAAATTATTCAAAATAGAAAAATGCAAGGATCGTGGCCATCACATCGTTGATATAATCTACCTGAGGCAGCTCAAAGCTGTCTTTTTTTGTTTAAAAACACACGGAGGTACTTAATCGATTATCTTGTTAATTCAATAGAGGATTTACCGAATGAAAAGGTTAATTCATATATTGACCGAGATTTATTTCATGAAAAAGAAGTCGGCAATTAAGTTGAATAAAACTATATTTAATAGGAGAAATGATCATGTTTAGTTATAAAATTGAAGAAAACTTGCAATTAAAGCTATTAACTCTACAAGATGCAGAAGAGTTATACAAATTAACAATCAATTCAATGGAACATTTAAAAGAGTGGTTACCATTAATAGCATATAATAAAAAACTTGAGGATACAGAAAATTTTATAAAATCGACAATGAAACAATTTGCTGAAAACAATGGATTTCAAGCTGGTATTTGGTCAAATGAAAAACTTGTTGGCGTAATCGGATTTCATAAAATTGATTGGTCAAATAGGTCGACAAGTATCGGTTATTGGTTAGGAAAAGGGTTTGAAGGATCAGGCATAATGACAAAAGCATGTCATGCATTTGTTAATCATGCATTAACAGCTCCTATTGCTAAATCGGGTCGAGATTCGTGCAGCTGTTGAAAATACAAAAAGCCGTGCTATACCTGAGAAATTAGGATTCGTTCAAGAAGGTCGGATCAGGAATGTTGAATGGTTGAATGATCATTATGTAGATCACATCGTTTATGGTATGTTAGCCGAAGATTGGGTTTCTTTAAAGAAATAATGTTAATTTCAGTTCAATGAACTTTTTTTCTTGCATGAAAAGTATTAATACTTCAAATACTTCATTTGAAAGGATTTACTAATTATTTGGTAAAAATATTAATAACTAATCTGTTAAATGAAGAGATAGTAGAGTTAGTGGGCGGTCATTAAGATAATGACTTGTCTAGCGTGATGCTATAAACTGCATGTAAGAAAAGGAGAATATCAATGCATTGGTATGAAAAACTAAATCAGTATTTTCCAGTTGAAGAAATGAAATCAAGGGAACATATGGAAACATTATTGAAAGAGCGGCCAGATATTTACCATAAAGATGAAGGTCCACATCATGTTTTAATGTATGCGGAACTTGATGATTTTGTATTTATCGATTACTTGTTCGTTTCAAAAGATGCCCGTGGGCAGGGGCTAGGGTATAAACTACTTGATAAACTAAAGAAAAAAGGCAAACCGATTATTTTAGAGGTTGAACCAGTTAATTATGAAGATACAGATACTGAAAAACGGCTTCGATTTTATAAAAGAGAAGGTTTTGAGCATGCTCAGTCGATTGGATATAGCAGACGCTCACTAGCAACTCAAGAAATAAACCCTATGGAGATTTTGTACTGGTCTCCAAATAATGAGGGTGAAGAAATGATTTTTAAAGCGATGAAAAAAACATATAATATGATCCATACATATAAGGATACACATTTTTACGGTGAATCTTATCAGCCAGTAGAGGAAGTTTTAACCTTTGGTGAAAATAATAGCAATCAAAATCTTTTAGAAGACATATAAAAATGCGAAATCAAAAACGACTGATTACCTCAGTCGTTTTTTCTAATTACACACCCATACGTTTACGTTGATTGTTCGGCTTTTTAGAAATTTGATTCTTTTTCGTCATATCTTTAACAGCATTTACTCCATTATTTTGATTAGAATTTTGCTGTTTTTTGCTAGCCAACTTTTGTTTCATAAGTTCCTGAAGACTAACTTTTTTTGGTTCATTGTTATTTTCGCTCATAAATTTAATTTCCTCCAATTTTATCATACTTTTATAATGACTTGTTGAAGGAAAATTAGCAAGTACATTTAAAAGAAATAAAAGTTCTATTAGCTGTCTTTTTCTGTATTTTTCTTATGAAACTCTTCCATTTTTTTACTCTTCGAATATGCAGATTCCTCTGAATGTCCAAATTGATCTACAGAACTTTTCTGTGGACCTTTGTTTGTATGTCCTTTTGCCATGTTTAACCCTCCTTTTTTATTATTATGTGCTTAAATTCCTTGAATAATCTCTTATTTAAAATGGGAATCTATTCATGATTAATGTTATGAGGAGGAAGAAGTATGACTAGTAAAAATGGCAGTAAAGGAAGCAAAAACCAAAATGCACCAGAACTTCATGGACAAGCACCTTCTAGTGGTGACAACACAAAAGGGAACGTCTATCGCTCTAAAAAAGGCAGTAAATCACAAACGGAATTACACTAATATAACCAAATAAAAAAGAGCTTGGATTTCCCCAAGCTCTAATTTATTCTAATTATTCTCAGTCTTGAACATCAAAACCTTCTTCATCTAAATATTCACAAGCTTCACCGTAGCTATTGAATGTACCATCAAGATTTTCTCCTGCGTAAACATTCCACATGTCCATTTCTGAAACAAGTTTAAGAATTTGTCCGTTAGCATTAACCCAGATTTCTTCTACTTCTTCATCTTCTTCTTCAAAAATCGGCTCGATTGATAGGCTTTCGATTGACTTAGTTAAGATTGTGCGAAGTTCGTCTTCAGTAAATTCTCTTATATTTACCATACCTTTTTCGTTTGTTTTGTATCCCTTAATACCTTCAGCGTATACAAAGCCGTTCCCATTAGGATGTAAATGATAAACAACATTCATTTTTTCTTTTAAACTTTCTTCATATTGAAAATTTGTACGCCCAAGTGAGACTGGCTTTTTAGTTAATTCTGGAAATGATTCAATGATTGTTAGTTTTTCTTCGTAAGTTAGCATAATGCCTCCAAATAAATATTCTTTTACCTATGTTTTGTATGTAACGTAACAAATATAACAAAAATCTTTTGAAAATGACATAGAATTGTCACAATTTAGGTTACTCTAATTTGGTAAAATAATAATGCTGTATAAATTTAACATATTCCTTTTGGCATATTTTTGGACTTAATTTGATTTTATTATACATAGTAGGTGATTACATGACAGTTAAAGAGAAAGTGAAACAAGAATTTATAAAAAAACAATTTTATAAATCGTATTTAAATGAAAATGAAAACAATATCCATCCGATTGCAGTTTTAGCTGACCTTTACAACGAACAAAATGATGATATGGATCTTTCATCTATCCGATTTGCACAAGGTGAAGTTTATTTTGAAAATAAAGATTTTGAATCTGCAGTTTTCAAATGGGAAAAAGTCGGAAATCAGTTAAGTGATTGGGCAAAGAAAAACATTGCTGATTCTCATTATGAAATTGGTGCATTTGAAACAGCAGAAAAGCTATATAAAGAAGTTAAAACAGATAGTAGTACTTTAACATCTGAAATATTCTTAAATTTATTCTCACTTTATATCGATGTTTCGAAATACGAGGAAGCAGACCGTATTATTAAAGAAGCAGTTAAATATAATCCTGATTATCCAAATGTAACAAGAATTGCACGTAATTTTTATGAAAAACATCACGATTGGAATAGTGCTGTAGCTCTAGCTTCAGATGAATCAATTCGTACAGAAGATTTAAAATGGTTTGTTATATTAAGAGAATACATTATAAATGGTGTAACAAAAGAAATGGCACCAAGTTATTTTGTGCAACCGTTACTATCATTGGCTAATGTTGATCTTGAGCACTTTGAATTAATGGTAGAAGCACTTTGGAATAGTTACAGAGAACAATCAGTTTATGTAAATTGGTTGCAAACATTCAATGATATGTTATTCCAAATTAACGTTGAGACAGGTGTAAAGTGGAATCGTTTGCCATCGATCTATTCAATGACTTACGAAGAATTAGTTGAAGGTGACTATTTTGTAGCTCAGCTTGAAGAAATGATGCCAAGCTTCTTAACAAATTGGTTACGTATTACAGATATTAGGGGTGCAGTTTTAGCAACAACTGCAACACTTGCATGGGATCGTTTATTCCCAGGCCGTATCGATTATCAAATTGTTGCTGATGCAGAAAGAGCATTTGAACAGTTAATGAAAACGCCTGATTGCTTTGAAATTGGCAAAGAATTATTTGAAAACATCTTACAATGGTCTGTTTTAAATGAAATAGAAGTTGGTGACCGTTTTGAATGGTGGACAAGTAAAATAACTCAATTTGAAAATACAACAATGCTTGTTGCAGGTACATCTGGTAACGGTAAATCTTCATTTGTTAACTCACTTTTAGGTGAGAAAATGATGGGTTCTTCTACTTCAATGCCAGTATTATTTGAACAAGATAATGAATCAAATATTATCGTATTTTCGAAGGAAGGAAATACACAGCTTCCTGAATTTGCAGATTTTTATGATTTAACAACAGTTGAAAATAATCTGCTAAAAGGTGATGAATTAGTATACTATAAATTACCAAATTCATTTTTAGAAAAGCACCGCTTATCAATCATTGATACTCCTGGAATTGATGGAAACCAGGTTAATACAAAAGCATTATTACAATCTGTAAAACTTGCAGATCGTCTTGTTTATGTTTTAAATGCTACTGCACCATATACAGAAAACGAACGCTCTTTACTAGTTAAAATTCAAAAGGAATTACCAACTCTTCCGATTCACTTTATTTTAAATAAGATGGATTCAATTTATAGTAAAGAAGAAATTGATCGAGTTCGTGCTGAAATCCAAGCGAAAGTTCGTGTAGATTTCCCTAGCGCTAAAGTATTACCTTATTCTTCAATTTATAGTAATCAAGATCAATTTAAAGATTTAGAATTATTTATAGAGAATAATGTTCTATCAACTGATGCTAATTCTAAACAAACAGAGAAATTATTATTAGCTATTCGCAAATTAATTAATTTCCTATTAGAAAAACGAGTTGAGAAAGAAAACGAACTACGTGCTAATGTTGAATGGAATGAAGTTCTTGATGACAAATTAAATGGTCTATTACATTCTTTAAAAGATAAAGAAATGGAGCATTTAAATACAATTAAAAGCTCGTATCGTGAATTAAAAGACGAATTAAAATATGACCTGAAGCTAAGTATTCCTGGTCTACTAAAAGAATGTAAAGAGTTAATCAAAGAAGATAGTGATTTTGGTACAATTCTTGAAACGATAAACGAAGAGATGAATCTTCGAATTGGTGAGTATGTAAGAGAGAATACTTTACCAAAACTAAATGAAGCTCTTCAAAACTGGATTAAAGAATCAGGTATTTTATTAGAAGGTACTCAAAGCTATTTAACTGAAATGAGTGATTCTTTAAATGATTACATTGGAAATGAATATTTAAATCTCGAGTGTGATTTTAAAGTATTAGATGACTGGCGCCGTGATGCTGATCGCATGACTAGTATGACTCAGTTAGATGACATGAATATTTTATTAAATTCTTCACCATCTCAATTCATCTTAAAGAGCTCAGGAATCTTATTAGGTTTACTGCCACAAAATAAATCAAAGCTTGTTGCTCAATATCAAAAGTATGTTGATAATGTTAACTATGATGATGTAACATCAGAATTATCAACGAAGTTTTTCCTACAATTTGAAATGTTTGAAAAAACTTTACCAAGAGATTTATCAATGTTCTTACATGCTCCATTTGAGCAAATCCATGAACTAGTTGATGAAACAAGAGTAGCAATTGCTAACTATAATCAAACAATAGAAGATATGAAATCAAATCCAAGTATTTACTTTGATCCGATCACATTCTTCACAGTAAGATTAAGACAATTAGAATTTTTAACATTACGTAAATAATAGGAAAAGAGTGTGCTAAATGGCACACTCTTTTTTCTTATTGATTTATGCAATTATTTATAAAGCTTACATTCAACTATTCCTCTGTTTCTTCTTCAAACGGAATATGTACAACGATTGTTTGGTAACCTTCTTTAATTTTTACATAACCACCCCATGGGATTTGGAGTATTAAAAAGGCTCCTTTCGTATCAATTGAAAAATGTGCAATTTTTTCATGTTCTTCATCGAGTAAAAGCACTTCCCGCTCATTCCCAACTGTTCTAATACCAGGATGGCAATGAATTTGTATTTTCCAGTTGCCAAGTCTACTTAATAAGAAATGACTCATAAAATAGATCACCTTCTATCGTTTAGTTTCTTCAAAACGAACTAATGAAACATATTGGGAGAACAGTACGAAAAAACAGATGAGGCTATCTTTAAATTAATTCTATTCTAAAGAATGGTAACTTAAAACTATTTAGGATTATTCGAAATATATTTCTTACTCATAAAGAAATTCATGTGTGAGAAATAAAAGTGAAAAAATTCGGTATAGAAGAATTCATGAGTAAGTAAAAATGCAAAAGTTTGAGAAACATCAATACGCTTTTTGAAGAAATTATTTCCGAGAATTTAGGATAGAGGCTGAGGAGATAAAAAACAGATTGATAAGAAAAGTTTAAAAGAGTTGCTAAAATAACTCTTTTTTTTTTTTTTGTTCTTCAACGATCTGGGAGTTTAGTTACTTTAAGATTCTTTAAGATTCTTTAGAATTCAATTAAAAAAAATGTATATTGCAGGAGATTCTAATTTTTACGTCAAACTCAAATCATAAGCATTTACATAGCAAAATATATGCTATATGGAAAGTTGTAGTATTGAAAGAAGGTGATACATAACCCAAAGCCGATCGCCAAAAGAAATGACTGGAAAATTTAAAATCTTGGTAGTCGGGTAGCCTCAGGAGCGTCTTTTGATTTCTAGATTGTTGGTAAAATCTTATTTAGGAACTAAGGAGAGGTGTAAGGATGAAAAAAAGAAACCGAAAATTAATAGTACCGACTGTTGCTTCATTGTTAACATTATCGTTGTATTTCCCAGGAGGCTCAACTTTTGCCGCAGCTTCCAAACATGTACAACTTATTCAGGCAACTCCAACCGCTGCAAATCACGGCACTTCCATTGGTCATAAAAACCGCAACTCCAAAGCTTCGATAACTATTGCCCTTCAGCTAAGAAACAGCGATCAACTGGATAATTATATTGCCAGCCTTAAAAACCCTAACTCAAACAACTACAAGAAATACTTAACTCCCGACGAATTTAAAAATCAATATGGCCCAACTGATACAACTGTTGCTAATGTTAAAAGCTATTTGACAAGTCAAGGCTTTAAAGTCGAAAATGTTTCTTCCAATAACGCCTTTATTACCGTCAGTGGCACCATTGGTCAAATGGAGGATACTTTTGGTGTAACTATAAATAATTATAAAGATTCAAATGGCCAAACCTATTACGCCAATGATCAAGCTCCTTCCATTCCCGCTGAATTTTCTGGGGTGATTACGAATGTTGAAGGTTTGAATAATGAAGCACATTATACACATTCGAAAATTAGTAGTTCATCTATGCAAGTCTCAGGGCAGAACATAGCAGTGACACCGAAAGTGGGGAGTGGTCCAGCTGGCGGTTATACACCGGCTGAATTAAAAGGTGCTTACGATATCAACCCTCTGGCTTCTACTGGATATACTGGATCTGGCCAAACTGTAGCAGTCATGGAGTTGGACGGATATAAAGCAACGAACATTAGTACCTATAACAACTACTATGGCCTAGGAAGCCCTGCACCAACAAATGTATATATTGATGGTTATAGTGGTGCTGCCGGTCAAGGTGCAATCGAAGTTGAACTTGATATTGAGGTAATCAATGCAATTGCGCCAAAAGCACAGGTGGTTGTATACGAAGGGCCAAATAGCGCCCAAGGCTTAATTGATACTTATCAAAAAATTGCCTCTGATAATAAGGCAAAATCAATTTCTGTTAGCTGGGGGATCGGTGAGCAGCATGAAGCAAGTGCAACCATGAATAGTTTACATACCATATTCCAACAATTTGCAGCTCAAGGACAAAGTATTTTTGCTGCCTCTGGAGACAATGGTGCCTACGATTCAGGAGGTAGAACTTTAGAAGTCGATAGTCCCGCAAATGACCCGTATGTGACTGGTGTTGGTGGAACACACCTGAATTTAAGCGGTACTTCTTACAGTTCAGAATCCGTTTGGAGTAACAAAACAAACAAATCAGGTGACGGTGGAGGATTATCTAAAGTTTATGCTATGCCGTCATTCCAGTCAGGTCCTGGAGTCCAAAACAGTTATTCGAATGGTAAAAGGGAAGTTCCTGATGTATCGGCAGCTGCCGACCCTAACACCGGATATTCAATCTATACTGGAGGAGCATGGCATGTAGTCGGTGGAACATCAGCTGCTGCACCATTATGGGCTGGAATCGCTGCACTCAATAATCAATTTGCATCAGCAAATGGTAAGGGAAACCTTGGTCAAGCAAATCCAACTCTTTACCAAGTCTTTAATACAACTCAAAAATATGCAGCATATCATGATATTACGTCTGGAACAAACTTATACTATCCGGCTACATCTGGCTATGATATGGCTTCAGGTATTGGGACACCAGATGCGTATAATTTAATTCGCGATATAAATGGGTTTTAAAGTAGTAAAAAGTCAGTCTCCAAATATTGGAGGCTGTCTTTTTTGTTAATGAGAGAAATTAAGAGTGATTTTAAATTCAACCTTTTTCTGTAAAAAAAAAACGAACTAGTGAATACTAAATGAAAATCAATCTATGAAAATATAAGCTACTAACTTCAAATAAATCATAGATATATTTGGTTGCATAAGAAAAATTAGATTTGCTAATGTCTGAAGAATGTTTTATGTATGTCGTTGTTACTATGTTTTGCAATTGGACGATTAAATTTGATTTTGGTAATACTTTACAATTACATACAAAAAATGTATTATACATACATATAAATGTATGTAAGGAGAATATCATTTTGCCTAGAAATAAATATCCAGAAATAACAGAAAAAAAAATTTTGGATACAGCAACTAAGTTATTTTTAGAAAAGGGATGGGAACAAACTACTATTCAGGATATTGTAGATGAAATTGGTGATTTAACTCGAGGGGCATTTTACCATCATTTTAAATCAAAAGAGGATATCATCGAAGCTGTTCTCAATCGTCTTGCAACTGAAAACGACCCATTTATAGAAGCTAAAAATATTAATGGATTAAACGGACTGGAAAAGTTGAGAATGGCATTTTTATTGTCATTTGAAAATATTGGTCAATTAGAAGCCATTAAAACGATACCAAAGATCCTAAACAATCCTAAAATGATTGCCAAGCAATTAATTGAGTGTGTCAATTCAGGGGCTCCTGATATTCTTGCCTTTATCGAAGAAGGGGTAATAGATGGGTCTATTTCTGTCCAATATCCTAAGCAGACAGCTGAAACTTTTATGTTGTTGACCAATATATGGTTAAGTCCTATTATCTTTTCAGTAGACACTGAAGAATATCTATTAAAAGCAAAACACTTACAAGCTTTATTTAATAGTATTGGACTTCCAGTAATTGATGACCAAATAATTGATACCCTTGTAATGGTTCATAAAACGTTAATAAATATCTAAGGTGACTGCCATTTGGCAGTTTACTTTTATATAAATACATACATATATATGTATGTAAAAAGGGGAGATATAGATATGGATTATGAATACGCTGTAAAAATTTCGAGGCTAGTAAAGACCTTTAATAAAAAAGAGGTTATTAGAAATTGTAATATGGCCGTTCCAAAAGGAAGAGTTTACGGACTATTGGGTGTAAATGGAGCTGGAAAAACTACAATTTTAAAAATGCTTATAGGGTTACTTCACCCAACTGCCGGACACATTAAAATTTTTGGTAAGGATATTCACGAGAATAAAAAATACATATTAAGGAACGTAGGAAGCATTATAGAGACTCCAATTTTCTATGAACATTTATCCGCCACAGAAAATTTAGAAATTCATCTTTCCTATATGGGGATTCAAGATATTGATATAAAAAAAACATTAGAAATAGTTGGGTTAAATGAAATAGGTAATCAACCTGTTTCTCAATTTTCTTTAGGTATGCGTCAGCGATTAGGGATAGCAAGAGCTATTATCCATCGCCCAAAACTTTTAATTTTAGATGAACCAATCAATGGGCTAGATCCGGTTGGGATACGTGAAATTAGGGAGCTTTTTCTATATCTTGTAAAGGAATATGGTATGACGATCATTGTTTCTAGCCATATATTAAGTGAAATTGAACAGATCTCAGATGTGGTAGGAATTATCGCAGATGGAAGTGTTATTAAAGAAATAGAGTTGTCTACTAACAAAAATGAAATAGCAGATGGATTAGAAGAATATTTTGTTAATATTGTCAAAGGAGGGATGAAACAAAATGTTTAATTTAATGAAACTTGAATTAAAAAAAGTAAATATTCGTTCCTATATTTATTCAGCATTTATCATTGGAATCTGTATGTTAGGAATAATCTATCTATTCGCTTTTGCGCCCAAGATTGAACCAACAGACCCGGACATGAAAATGTTTGCAGGATATGAAAGAATCATTCCATTATTTAGTACAGTATGTATGTTTGCCTTTAGCTTGTTATCATCTGCAATGTTTTCAAAAATTGTAATTGAAGAATATTCAGGTAAACGGACAATACTACTCTTCTCATACCCAAATAGTAGAAGCAAAGTTTTTTTTGCGAAGATCACATTCGTTTCACTTTTTGTAGCAACTGCAATGATCGTAACGAGTATATGTATATACATAATTTTCGGTATTAGTGAATCTATTCATCAATTGGTTGAAGGAAACATAACTTTTGAACTAATAAAAAGGGGACTTAAACTCACATTTTATATGTCAATTTCTGCCGTAAGTGTTGGTATCATTTCCATGGCAATCGGCTTTATAAAGAAGTCTATAACAACTACGATTATATCCTCAGTCTTGCTTTGCTCATTGCTTAGTAACATAGTGGCAGGCTTTATATCTTCAGATCGTCCAATCATAATTTTTACAATAATACTTGTATTGCTATGTGTTTTCGTCATGAACATAATCTCAAATAGAATCAACACAATGGAGGTGTAAGAATTTAGCGACCGACTGCTTTTACAGTTTTTTATAAACTTATTACTAGTAAATGAATCAAATGTTCCTACTGGTACGAAAAATAATAAAAATATTATAAAAAGAACATGAGGTTTCTATTTTCATGTTCTTTTTTATTTTTACCTTTAAAAGGACTAGATACGCTTTTTGGTTATAAATATTTTGATGTTATAGGAATCCTATCTTGTGATTAGTCCCAAAAAATTACTAGAAATTCTTTATTAGGGGAGCGACGTATTAAACAAACTTGTTGTAATAAATTGTTCATGTTATTGAAAATCTATTACAAAGTAGAGTGATTTGAAGTAAAAGCGCTTGCATTTTTTTAATTATGTTTTTATAATACTTGTATACAAGTATACTCGTATGGAAATGAAGGTGAACTAATGTCAGAATTAAAGCAATATCTTTATCCGGAAAAATGGCTTTCAAAAGCTTCAGCTGGTGATCGTGTAACATATGAATTAAGGATGCAGATAATTTCTGGACTAATTGAAAGCGGTACCAAGTTATCAGAAAATAAATTGGCTGCCGATTTTAATGTAAGTCGTTCTCCTATTAGAGAGGCATTAAAAACACTAGCATCTGAAAATCTAATTCGTTTAGAAAGAATGGGTGCTGTTGTTATTGGATTAACTGATAAAGAAATAGAAGAAATATATGATGTGCGATTACTGATCGAAACATTTGTATTTGAACGGTTGGTAAAATTGGACACGAAAGAATTGGTTCTGGAACTGAGTAAAATTCTTGAAATGATGAAAATTGCAATTAAATATCAAGATGCCGATGAATTTTCATTTCAAGATGTATTATTCCATGAAACGATTATTCGAGCGATTGATCATTCATACATTTTGATGATCTGGAATAATGCTAAACCAGTAATGGAAGCGTTTATACTTTTATCAATGAGAGTACGGTTTAAGGAAAATTACGAAGACTTTGAACGAATAGTCGAAAATCACCAATTATATATTGATGCAATTAGTACAAAGAATAGAGATCTTATGATTCAATCTTTACATCAAAACTTTGATGATGTTCAAGGAAAAGTAGAAGATCTTTGGAGATCTCAACAAATGTTTTCAAAAGGAGTAGAACAAGAATAATGACAAACTATATGTTAGGGTTAGACATCGGTACCACAAGCACAAAAGCCGTTTTATTTACTGAAACAGGTGAAGTCATCCAACAAGAGAATATCGGATACCCACTCTATACACCTGATATTTCTACAGCTGAACAAGACCCAGAAGAGATCTTTACAGCTTTAGTACAAGCAATATCTAAAATAATGAAACAACATCCTCAAAAAGAGATATTATTTATTTCTTTTAGTAGTGCAATGCATAGTTTAATTGTCATGGATGAAAATGATCAACCATTAACGCCTTGTATTACATGGGCAGATAATCGAAGTGAGGCTTGGACTCATAAAATTAAAGATGAATTAAATGGTCACGAAATATATAAACGAACAGGAACTCCTATTCATCCAATGTCTCCTTTAAGTAAGATTACATGGATTGTAAATGAACGACCAGAAATCGCTCAAAAAGCGAATAAATATATTGGGATTAAAGAATATATATTTAAAAAATTCTTTGACCAATATGTTGTCGATCATTCACTTGCTTCAGCCATGGGTATGATGAATCTTAAAGCATTAGATTGGGATGAGGAAGCTTTACAAATTGCAGGGATTACAACTGATCAACTATCTAGACTAGTACCTACTACGGAGATTTTTACAAACTGTAATCTTGATTTAGCTAGACAAATGGGAATTGATCCAAAAACTCCTTTTGTAATTGGTGCAAGTGATGGCGTACTTTCCAATCTTGGTGTGAATGCAATTCGAAAAGGAGAAATTGCAGTAACAATCGGGACAAGTGGTGCAATTAGAACCATTATTGACAAACCACAAACTGATGAAAAAGGACGAATATTTTGTTACGCATTAACGGAAAAACATTGGGTCATCGGTGGACCAGTGAACAATGGCGGTATGATTTTTCGCTGGATTCGTGATGAATTTGCGGCTTCGGAGGTTGAAACTGCAAAAAGATTAGGTATTGATCCATATGAGGTTTTAACAAAGATTGCCGAAGGAGTAAAACCTGGGGCAGATGGCTTGTTATTCCATCCTTATTTAGCAGGTGAACGTGCACCATTATGGAACCCTGATGTTCGAGGATCCTTCTTCGGCTTAACGATGGCACATAAGAAGGAGCATATGATTCGCTCTGCACTTGAAGGCGTTATATACAACTTATACACAGTATTTTTAGCTTTAATTGAATGTATGGATGGACCAGTATCCAAAATCCAAGCAACTGGTGGGTTCGCAAGATCAAATGTATGGCGTCAGATGATGTCCGATATTTTTGATTTAGATGTAGTTGTACCAGAAAGCTATGAAAGTTCTTGTCTTGGTGCTTGTATTTTAGGTCTTTATGCAACAGGAAAAATAGAATCCTTTGAAGTAGTATCTGAAATGGTCGGTAATACGCACAAACATACTCCTAATGAAGATGCAGTAAAAGAATATCGAGAATTATTGCCAATCTTTATTAGCTTATCGAGAGTGTTAGAAAAAGATTATAAACGGATTGCTAATTATCAAAGAGGATTAATTAACAAAAATAAATAGAATTTCGGGGGGGATTTCCATGCCACTAGTTATAGTAGCAATCGGAATAGTAGCATTACTTGTTTTAATCATGAAGTTTAAATTAAATACTTTCCTTTCATTAATTATTGTTTCATTTGGAGTTGCTTTAGCACTTGGAATGAAACCAGATAATATTGGCACAACCATTGAAGCTGGATTAGGCGGAACACTTGGTCATTTAGCATTAATCTTCGGACTTGGTGCAATGCTTGGTAAATTGATCGCAGATTCTGGTGGCGCTCAACGTATTGCGATGACTCTTGTAAACAAATTCGGTGAAAAGAACATTCAATGGGCAGTAGTTGCTGCTTCATTCATTATCGGTGTCGCTTTATTCTTCGAAGTAGGATTAGTATTATTGATCCCGATTGTATTTGCCATATCAAAACAATTAAAAGTTTCTATTTTATATTTAGGTATTCCAATGGCGGCTGCTTTATCAGTTACACATGGTTTCTTACCACCGCATCCAGGTCCGACTGTAATCGCTGGTGAATACCATGCAAATATTGGTGAAGTATTACTTTACGGATTTATTATTGCTTTACCAACTGTTTTTATCGCAGGTCCTTTATTTACAAAGCTTGCTAAAAAACTAGTACCTGAATCCTTCACAAAAACGGGTAATATTGCATCTTTAGGTGAACAAAAAACATTTAACCTTGAAGAAACTCCTGGTTTTGGAATCAGTGTATTTACAGCTTTACTTCCTGTTATTTTAATGTCATTTGCAACAATTGTTAATTTACTACAAAAAACAATTGGATTTGCTGATAATAGCCTACTTGTAGCGATCCGCTTTATTGGTAATGCTGGTACTGCGATGGTGATTTCATTATTAGTTGCGATTTATACAATGGGATTAGCTAGAAAAATACCAATTAAAGAAGTTATGAATTCTTGTACAACTGCAATTACACATATTGGAATGATGCTCTTAATCATCGGAGGAGGCGGTGCCTTCAAACAAGTGTTAATTGATGGCGGTGTTGGTGATTATGTAGCTGAGTTATTCAAAGGAACTTCAATGTCACCGATTTTACTTGCTTGGATTATTGCAGCGATCCTACGAATTTCCCTAGGTTCTGCTACTGTTGCAGCTTTAACCACTTCTGGTTTAGTTATTCCAATGTTAGGTCATTCTGACGCTAACTTAGCTTTAGTCGTTCTAGCAACTGGAGCTGGTAGTTTAATCGCATCACACGTTAATGATGCAGGTTTCTGGATGTTTAAAGAATATTTTGGGTTAAGTATGAAAGAAACTTTCTTAACTTGGACATTATTAGAATCAATTATTTCCGTTTGCGGATTGGTCTTCATTCTTTTACTAAGTTTATTCGTATAATGGAAAAAACCAGCGGGGGTGTCTTACTTTTCACCCACTGTTGGTTAATTAATCATAAAGGGCAGTATCCTCACTATAATACTTAGAATCCTCATGTATTATAGAAGTGGATTACTGCTCTTTATTTAATTATCGTTTTGCCAGTTTTCGAGAACCAACCGACCTCTTGGAAGAACATGACAATTTCAACTAGGTAATCTATTGGGTAATAATAACCTATTACTAATAGAAAGTTATAGTTCTACAAGATTATATGTTTAAGTCTTAGTTCATATTGATGTTTTGGTTAAATAGCCTTAATTTAGAGCTTGCAAATTGTATTAGTTCTTTCTATTATTAATAAATTTGGACTAGCTAAAACATCTGACAAATGACATGATCAAATCTTTTAATGGGGTTAAAAAAGATTGTAAAGTTTACAATCTAATTGTTAGAATTCTATCTTTTTAATTGACATAGAACGCCCACGGAGTTATATTAGTTTCAGACAGTTAGAATTCTAATTATTCGGAGGTGAACGATTTGATTGATACACCTTATACGAGACTTCTTAGTACCATTATGCATAAGGTACGGGATCAATTGTCGTATCGTACGAAAGAACTTGAAGTAAATCCACAACAAGGTAGGATGATCAGTTATATCGCTGAGCATCAGGATCGAGGTATAATTCAAAAGGATTTAGCAGATGCATTTAATAGAAGAGGTGCAAGTATAACAAGCATGCTTCAAGGGCTTGAAAAGAATGGGTATATTGGAAGAAAAATCCAAGCTGATAACGAACGCCAGAAACAAATTTTCGTATTAGAAAAAGGTAGAGAAATCGTTAATCAGATTGATGATATGTTTTTGGCAATGGAATCACGTTTAACAGAGTCATTAACTGAAGAAGAAAAAAATGAATTTTTACGCCTATTGAAAAAAATTGAATCAAACCTTTGAGTGACTACGGCCATTAAGGTCGTATCGGTAAATAGTTAGAAACCTAAAAGTTAGAATTCTAATTATATATAAACAAAAATTATGATCAAAAACCAAAATAAAAAAGATAAGATTCGGGAGGATGGAATATAATGGAAGGATTTGAAGTAGATCAATCTAATATTTATTATTTAAAAGAAGCACCGATACGAAAAGCGTTAGCTCGTTTATGTATTCCAATGATGATTGGGATTTCTGCTGGTACAATCTATAACTTAATAAATGTATTTTTTATCGGTTTAGTACATGATACTGCGATGTTAAGCGCCATTACATTAGGTTTACCAATCTTTACAGTGCTAATGGCGATTGGGAATGTATTTGGGGTTGGTGCAGGAACTTTTGTTACTCGTCTCTTAGGTGAAGGGAATCTTTTTAAAGGGAAATCAGTAGCAGGCTATGCTTTTTATATGAGTATTATATGTGGATTGATTATTGCAGTAATTGCCTTATTATTTGTTAATCCAATTGTTCATTTGTTAGGAGCAGATGCTTCAACATTGCTTTATACTAAGCAATATACGATCACCCTTTTTATTGGTGGCTTTGCATTTATTTTGAACTTTGCATTAGAACAAATTGTGCGTTCTGAGGGTGCTGCAAAAGAATCGATGTATGGAATGTTTATTAGTGTAATTTTTAGCATCATATTTGATGTGTTATTCATTTTAGTTTTAAACCTTCATGTAATGGGGGCTGCCCTTTCAATGGTTTTAGCAAATATCGCCGCAAGCATATATTACATTTGGTTTTTAGAGAGAAAAAGTGAAACTTTAAAAGGTTTCTTAAAGCATTGGAAAGTATCGATGACCGATCAATTAGAAATCTATAAAGTCGGTGTTCCAGAGTTATTTAAAATGTCATTTATGATTGTTACAACTCTACTATTAAATAATTATGCAATTGAATACGGCGAGCATGTTGTAGCAAGCTTCGGGATCGCTGTAAGGATTGCACAACTTCCAGAGTTTATTACGATGGGCTTATTTATAGGAGCCATTTCTTTAATTGCTTATAATTTTGGTGGGAAAAATAAACCGCGTCTAACTGAAACATTAAAAGAGTTAACTCTATGGATTGGCGGAATCTCAATTGTATTTGGTGGAATTGTATATATATTTAAAATTCAAGTACTCGGTTTATTTACAAGCGATTCAGCCGTGCTTAGTATAGGAGCACTAATCTTAACAGCTCAACTTATTTCATCTGTTTTTAACGGATTCACAGGTTTATTCACTAGTATCTTCCAAGCGTCTGGTGAAGGGCTTGCTACAGGGATCATGTCAATTACACAAGGTGTGCTTTTCATTCCAGTTGTCATCATCTTACATCATTTTTATGGATTAAATGGCATAATTTGGTCTTTAACACTTACTGAGGGGATTACATTCGTTATGGGGGCTATTTTAATGATTCCTTACTTAAGAAAACTTAAGAAAATGCCAGATAACAGCCTAGCTCATTAAAATCACTAAAATTGTGAATACCATCCCATAGACTGGAAATAATGCATAAGTACATTAAAATACTTATGCTTTCAGACTGTTGTCAAACGCTCGCTTTCTTCGTTGCTTCGCCTGTTGAGCGTGCTCATTACCGTCTAGGGTAACTCCGCTCCTCACCAGACTTCGCGCCTCGAAAGACAAGCGCTTGCAATCAGTCTGAAACACAAGTTTTTTGTACTCCGTATTGGCGTATTATCATTCCATGAAAAAAGCTTTTCGCTCAGTTGTAATCCATTTCTCTAAATTGTCTTGGCTACGTCGAACAAGTCTATTCACTAGTACATCGTGCCATATATAATCTTCTAATAAGTAAATATGAACTGGATCATTTGTATAAAAAGCAACACTACGCTCCTCAATTGATGGTCCATAAATCATCTCTTTAGAATCAATCGACAAAATAAACCAATGATCTGTAGACTTGGTCTCTGTAAATGGCGTAATGCGATGACTTTCTAGATTTCCAATAGGATTTTCGACGTGTAGCGTAATTCCTTGAATAGTTGCATTTTCAGTCGCATGGACCAGTTCTTTTTTCAAAACCTCATACATTTCGTCCCACATGGAAATTACAATCCGTTTTTCTGCTTTTTTTATTAGCGTCTCACAATAGTTAATAATCGTTTTATAATCTTTTAAAGTAATTACCCGGTTGTCCACTTTTTCACCAAATGATTCTAAATCTTTTAAAGAGTCACTTACTACAGAATAAGTTGATTGCCACTCCGATTGGGCCTTCTGTAAAAAGATATCAACGGGCAGAGGTGAATACCGAGCCACGTCATTTATTTCCTCTTTCAAGACAATTCCCTTTTCAACAAGATTACCTAGCACATCATAAATACGTGCTCTTGGTATACCTGAGTCCTTGCTAACTTGGTAGGCTGTAACAGGACCTTGTTTAACGAGTGATACATAAGATTTAGCTTCATATTCGTTAAAACCTAATTTTTTGAACTGTTGCACTAGATCTTCCATTTTTTTGCACTCCTATTTTTGTTTATGTAATAAATTTACAATAACTATTTACAGATAGCAATTTGTTAGTTACTATTTCAGTAGTGACTACATAGGAAGGTTGATAGAAATGCATCTAGACTCATCTTTATTAATTATTTTAATTTGTTTTGGATTTTTAGCTTCATTTATTGATTCTGTTGTTGGGGGTGGTGGGTTGATTACACTACCTGCATTATTATTCACGGGGCTTAATCCTGCCGCGGCAGTAGCTACCAATAAATTAGCAGCGACAATTGGCTCTCTAACAAGTACATTAATGTTTTATCGTTCAGGTAAAATCGAATTAAAATCAGTTCTTAAATTTTTTCCACTCTCATTTATTGGCTCATTATTGGGTGCATACACTGTACATTTGCTAAACCCTGAAATGCTTAAGCCATTGATGTTAATTATGCTCGGAGCAGTAGCAATTTTTACTATTTTCAAGAAAGAATGGGGAAGTAATTCAACACAAAAAAAATTATCCATTTATCAATTCATTATTTTTTTAGTTACGATCTTTGCAATTGGCTTCTATGATGGGTTCATTGGACCTGGAACTGGATCATTTTTAATTTTTGCTTTTTTGATGATTGGGTTTGATTTTTTAAAGTCTGCAGGAAATGCAAAATTTTTAAACTTTAGTAGTAATATTGCTGGATTGTTAATGTTTATGTTTTTAGGACAAGTAAACTACACTTATGGAATAATAATGGGAATTGCACAAATTGCAGGTGCGATTTGTGGATCGAAATTTGCAATAAAAAAAGGAAGTGGTTATGTACGTGCGCTATTTATAGCAGTGACCTGTTTATTATTAGTGAAGAATATTTATGATTATATTCAATAACTAGTAAAATACAGTTCTTCCTACAAGGACACAATGAAAGTGGAACTTGAAATAAACATTGATAACTTAAAAATGTAGGAAATAGAAAAAAAACACTCCAGCTTTTCGACTGGGGTGCTTTTTTGTGACGAAATCCAAACTTAACTGTCCTATAAGCAACAAATCTATAGAGAATCCATTGAATTAGGTTTATAGATTTGAAAAAATTGTGACAAAATATAATCATACGCAGAAAGAATAACTTATTATAATATAATTTTATTGAATTTGATGAAAATGTGAGGTAAGATTGTTTGGTCTGAAAATTAGTCCAATTGGGAACTTTATACAAATTAATAATCGGAGTTGTTGTTTATGTCACCAAGAGTACCTAATACTTTTATAATCATTTTAGGTTTTATGTTATTTGCACTGTTTTTTGGAGCAGGAAATCTAATTTTTCCACCCATACTTGGACAGTTAGCCGGAAAAAACTTATGGATAGCCAATGCAGGTTTTTTAGTTACTGGAGTTGGATTACCATTGTTAGGCGTTACAGCTTTTGTTTTTTCAGGTGAAAAAAATTTGCAATCTTTAGCTAGACGGGTACATCCGTTGTTTGGTATTGTATTTACTACGGTTCTCTATCTAGCAATTGGTCCTTTTTTTGCTATCCCTAGATCAGGGAATGTATCGTTTGAAATTGGCGTTAAACCTTTTTTATCAAATGATGCAAATCCTGGTGCATTAATCATATTTACAATCTTATTTTTCACAGTTACATGCTTGTTATCACTTAATCCTACAAAGATTATTGATGTAGTAGGAAAATTTCTAACTCCTATTAAATTAACGTTTATCGGATTGCTTGTTGTTATCGCTATTGTTCATCCAATTGGAAAATTTCAAGAGCCTTTTAAAGGATATACAACAAATGTGTTTTTTAAAGGTTTCCAAGAAGGCTATTTAACAATGGATGCTCTTGTAGCTTTTGTTTTTGGAATTATTATTGTAAACGCAATTAAAGGAAAAGGAGTTACGACTAAAAAACAGCTTATGATCGTTTGTGGAAAGTCAACAGCAATAGCTGCTTCACTTTTAGCAATAATCTATACTGCTCTTACTTATATGGGCGCTTCAAGTGTTGAGAAACTTGGTCGATTAGATAATGGTGCTGAAGTTTTAGCGAAAGTTTCAGACTATTATTTTGGTTCCTATGGAGCAATATTATTAGGTTTAATGATTACAGTGGCATGTTTGACTACTAGTGTTGGACTGATCACTGCTTGTTCTACTTTTTTTCATGAAATGTTTCCAGCCATTTCTTACAAAAAAATTGCGATCATTCTGACTGTGTTTAGTACTCTTATAGCAAATATAGGTTTAACACAGCTAATTAAAGTTTCAATTCCTGTATTAATGACACTATATCCTATCGCTATATCCTTAATTTTCTTAACATTCTTACACTATACATTCCAAGGTAGGTCAGAAGTGTATCAAGGCAGTTTGATCTTAACTTTTATTGTGAGTCTATTTGATGGGTTAAACTCAGCTGGAATACAAATTGAAGTAATTCATCATTTTTTCACTAAGTACCTCCCTTTGTATAGTTTAGGTTTAGGTTGGATTGTGCCAGCTATTGTTGGTGGTTTTATTGGTTATTTTATTAGTATTTTACGCAAGAAAAATAAGAAAAATATTCCAAGTTCAATTCGAAAGATCAGTTAATTATAGGAAAATAAAGAAGCTTTTTAACTGTAAAAATTCTTAATAAGTTAGTAATGGTTTTAGGGGAGAAGTTTTTAAGATTGATTCAAAAAGTGACACTTGTTTCATCAGGAAGGGGAGGAAATAGAATGGCACAAAAGGAATTGAAAAAAGGATTGAAAGCGCGCCATATTCAGATGATTGCATTAGGCGGTACAATCGGTGTAGGATTATTTATGGGTTCAACGAGTACAATTCATTGGACAGGCCCATCAGTAATGCTTGCTTATGCAATTTCGGGGATTTTTATCTTCTTCATTATGCGTGCAATGGGGGAAATGCTTTACCTAGAGCCAAGTACAGGTTCATTTGCGACATTTGGCCATAAATATATCCACCCTTTAGCTGGGTATATGACTGCATGGAGTAACTGGTTCCAGTGGGTTATTGTTGGAATGTCAGAAATTATTGCAGTTGGGGCATATATGAAGTATTGGTTTCCAGACCTACCTGCTTGGATACCAGGAATTATTGCAATTGTGATACTTGGTGCAGCAAATCTAATTTCCGTTAAATCATTTGGTGAATTTGAATTTTGGTTTGCAATGATTAAAGTCGTTACAATTTTATTGATGATTGTTGCAGGGTTTGGTCTAATTTTCTTCGGTTTAGGAAACGGAGGAAATGCGATTGGAATATCTAACCTTTGGAAAAATGGCGGCTTCTTTACAGGTGGTTGGTCAGGTTTCTTCTTTGCACTTTCACTAGTTGTTGGAGCTTATCAAGGCGTTGAATTAATTGGTATTACAGCTGGAGAAGCAGAAAATCCGAAAAAGACATTAAAAGAAGCGATTCAAAGTCTTATTTGGCGTATTTTAATCTTCTATATTGGTGCTATTTTTGTAATAGTAACAGTTTTCCCTTGGGACCAACTAAATTCGATTGGTAGCCCGTTTGTTGTAACTTTTGCAAAAGTTGGTATTACAGCAGCTGCTGGAATTATTAACTTTGTAGTAATCACTGCTGCAATGTCTGGTTGTAACAGTGGTATTTATAGCGCAGGACGCATGCTATATACATTAGGTGTAAATGGACAAGCTCCAAAATATTTTACAAAAGTCTCAAATAACGGAGTGCCTTTATTCGGTACGATTGGTGTACTAATTGGTTTAGTAATCGGCGTTATTTTAAATTTTATTGCACCAAAAAACTTATTCGTGTATGTATACAGTGCAAGCGTACTTCCTGGGATGATCCCGTGGTTTGTCATTCTAATTAGTCATATTCGTTTCAGAAAAGTAAAGGGAGATGAAATTAAGAATCATCCTTTTAAAATGCCTTTTGCACCATTTACTAACTACTTAACATTAGCTTATTTAGTTTTGGTCCTAATCGGTATGTGGTTTAATGATGACACGCGTATATCACTTATTGTGGGAATTATTTTCTTGGCAATCCTTGTCATTTGTTTTTATGCTTTCGGTATCGGAAAACGTGTACCATTAGATGCTCAAACAGATGAAAAGGTAGCTAACTGATCAATCACTTAGTTTGATAATAAGAGGTACTATAGTTATACAATAAAAAAATAAATTTTTTTAACAATCAATGCGTTCGTATTATAAAATCAACCAGTAATTAAGCTGGATGAGATTATCATGCGAGTGCATTTTTTTATTGTCTGTATAATGAATCAGCAGTATCTATTTAACCTAAAATAAAAATTTTTTTAAAATTTATACGGAAAATAAAAAATAAATATTTTGACTATTTTTGCATTTTATGACAAAATGATGAAAACTAAATAGTAGGGAATAGGTGTAAATGAAGATCATAGTTTGAAATCATTTACTTAAAAGGGAAGTTTGGTTTAATTCCAACACGGTCCCGCCACTGTAATAGAGGAGTAAATAAGAAGATGCCACTTATTAATTTAGGGAAGGCTTTTATTTACAAAGATTCTTAAGTCAGGAGACCTGCCTATTCTAACGACGCTGTTTGACCTACGAGAGATAGGGAGGTGCCTTATGGAAAGAAAGCTTAAGTTAACGTATTCTAATTATTTATGTTTTCCAACTTAAAGGCATTTTTGTCTCTTATGAGATAAAAATGCTTTTTTATTTTAGATAAAAGGAGAGGAAAAAAATGGTAAAAATAAGTAATTTAGGATATCCGAGAATTGGTGAAAATCGTGAATGGAAAAAAACGTTAGAGAGCTTTTGGCAAAAGAAAATTAATGAAGAAGAATTTGAAAAAGAAATGAAATCATTGAGAATAAGCTCAATAAAGAAACAGCACGATTTAGGTGTGGAGCTAGTCCCTGTAAATGATTTTACGTTTTATGATCATGTGTTAGATATTGCTACTATGTTTGGTTGGATTCCTAGTCGATTTGGTGAAATAAATGAAAAACCTAGTCTAGAGACATATTTTGCATTAGCAAGGGGTAGTAAAAACATTGTAGCTTGTGAAATGACGAAGTGGTTTAATACAAATTATCACTATATCGTACCTGAATATCAAAAGGGCAAGCAATCTAGATTACTATACAATAAGCCGTTAGAAGCATACAAAGAGGCATTACTTGAGCTTGGTATAAAAACGAAACCTGTCATTCTAGGAATCTATACATTTGTACAGTTAGCAAAAGGTTACCAAGAAGAAGAAAAACGAAACATAATTAATAATCTAGTAAGCCTATATATTCAAATGCTTAAAGAGCTTGAGAATGAAGGTGTTGAGTGGGTACAAATTGATGAACCATGTTTTGTGTTAGAAGAATCAAGCGAAGATATTCGTTTTATGAAAGAAGTTTATGCTCAAATCGCAAAAGCTGTCCCTTCATTATCAATAATGCTACAAACTTACTTTGAAGCAGTTGAACAATATGAAGAACTAATTTCATTCCCTGTAGATGGCATTGGACTTGATTTTGTACACGGTAAAGATGGAAATTTACAGTCAATACTCGAGCACGGATTTCCAAATGACAAAGTACTAGGTGTAGGAATAGTTAATGGGCGTAATATTTGGAGAAATGATTTAAATGATTGCATTAAGTTTTTGAATTCTCTCAAAGAAGAAATAAGTCCCAAAGATTGGTGGATTCATCCATCTTGTAGTTTGCTTCACGTACCAGTTACAAAAACTGAAGAGAATTTATTAAATGAAACATTATTTGATGCATTAGCGTTTGCCGATGAAAAATTGGAAGAGTTAGTTATATTAAAAAGTTTATTAATTAACAAAGCGAGCATGTTTGATAATGAAGTTAAATATGCAAGTAATTGTTTAGAAAATTTAAAACAACTTAGTGAAAAAAATCAATCAACTCGTAATGAATTAGAATCCATTAATGAAGAAGATTTTAGAAGACCAGTACCATTTCATTTAAGATATCCTTTACAAAATAAAGTAATGAATTTACCGATTTTACCAACGACTACTATTGGAAGTTTTCCTCAAACGAAGGAAATTAAACAAGTAAGACAGCAATGGCGAAAAGGAAATATCGATGAATCGGAATATATGAATCAAATTAAATTGAAAATTAATGAGTGGATTGAAATTCAAGAAAATATTGATATGGATGTATTAGTACATGGCGAGTATGAGCGTACGGATATGGTTGAATATTTTGGTGAGAAACTAGAGGGATTTGCCTTCACGAAAAAAGCATGGGTTCAATCTTATGGATCGCGCTGTGTAAAACCGCCAATTATTTTTAGTAAAGTCGAATTTACAAAGCCAATTACTGTAAATGAAACTGAGTATGCACAAAGTATAACAACTAAACCAGTCAAAGGGATGTTAACAGGTCCTGTTACAATATTAA
This sequence comes from Bacillus sp. FJAT-25509, assembly GCF_001420605.1. Lineage (GTDB taxonomy): Bacteria > Bacillota > Bacilli > Bacillales > Bacillaceae_G > Gottfriedia. Next base: position 188,949 of record NZ_LJIZ01000016.1, on the reverse strand, counting down.
ATTGGTCGTTTGTTCGTGAGGATCGTACAAGAGAGGAAATAGCAAATGAAATTGCGTTAGCTTTACGTAAAGAAGTAAAAGCACTAGAAGCTGCTGGTATTTCAATTATTCAAGTTGATGAACCTGCAATTCGAGAAGGTTTACCTTTGAAGCAAAAAGATTGGAATCAATATTTAAATTGGGTAACGAGAGCATTTCGTTTAGCTACTTCAAGCGTCCGAAATGAAACGCAAATACATACACATATGTGTTATAGCAATTTTAGCGATATTATGAACACAATTATTGAATTAGATGCAGATGTTATTTCAATTGAACATGCAAGAAGTCATCAAGAATTTTCTACTTATTTATCTGAATCTCCTTATCCATTTGGAATTGGTTTAGGCGTGTATGATATTCATAGTCCAAGGGTTCCATCGGTTGAGGAAATGGAAGAGAATATTTTAAGTTCTTTAAAAGTGTGTGAAGCAAATAGATTTTGGGTTAATCCAGACTGTGGTTTAAAGACACGAAATGAAGCTGAGGTAATAGATGCCTTATCAAATATGGTAAAATCTGCGAAAAAAGTTCGAGAAAAATATTATTCAATTATTTAATGATAGGGTGAAATCGATGAGTGGTAGATACGTAAAAGAATCTAGAGTATTTGATAGTAGTAGAATATTTCCAACTGACTTAAATAACCATGGTACATTATTCGGAGGAAAAATGCTTGCCGCAATGGACTTAATTGCCTCCATTTCAGCTACAAAGCATTCGAGAATGGAATGTGTAACCGCATCGATGGATTCAGTAGAGTTCCTATGTCCAGTTCGAGAAAGTGACTGCATATATTATGAATCGTTCGTGATCTTAACAGGCTCAAGCTCAATGGAAGTATTTGTTCGAGCTACTGCCGAAGATCTACTTTCAGGTGAAAAAAGAGTTGCTGCAACATGTTTTGTTACATTTGTTGCACTTAAAGATGGTAAACCACATAAAGTAGTAGAGGCAATACCAGAAACTGATGAAGAAATTAAATTACAGCAATTAGCATTTAAACGTTTAGAAAGTCGCCAATTAAGAAAGAAATTAAGTAAGGAATTGGCATTAATTTGGAAAGAATAAAAAGAAAGCATTGAAAACATACTAAAAGTAAGCTAAGATTAAATTAATATTTTTAAGGAGGCATCAAATTTAGACACTATGTACAATATCCGATAACTTTTTAAGCTAACGAATTTTATAGCAAAAAAGTACTCTGCCTGAAATCAGAGAAATTGGATAACTATGTCTATTTATGAGCCTATACTAATATTAAATTAATCCATTGTTTTTAATACATGGTTTATTTATTATTATATTTCATTTGAAATATAATCTAACGTATATATTTATATATATACACGGCTTATTAAATCACATCCAATTTACACACAGGCAGATACTGCTTGTGTGTTTTTTATTTTCTCTCGTTAAAGATTGTATTTTTGCGCAGAGTGATATTTTAAAATCGGATGGAGTGAAGTATATGTTTATTATAAAAACATCGAATATAGAAATAGAGTTAAATGGAAAAACAATTTTTAAAAATGGAAACTTAGACATAAAAGATGGTGAAAGGGTAGCATTAATTGGTGAAAATGGAGTTGGAAAATCAACATTTATTAATGCCATTTTAGGTAATATTCCATTGAAAAAAGGAATGCTACAAAACCACTATTCAAAAGATGAAATTGGATGGCTTTTAACCGATGAAGAGAATCTAGAAAACTTTTCAGCAAGGGAAGTGATCGAGTCATTTGATCAAGAGCGATATTTCATCAAAAAGAATTTAGAAAAGTATATACTTGATCTGTCTAACGAAGAAAATCTTTCTAAATATAACGAGAGTTTAAGTAAATATTTGGAATTAGATGGTTATGATTGGGAAACGAAAATAGATCAAGTTTTGAAGAAATTTCAATTACCGCAAGAGTTATGGAATATCCCATTCAGTCATTTAAGTGGTGGACAAAAAACAAAAGTTAAATTAGCAAAGATAATGATGAAGCAACCAAAGCTATTAATTTTAGATGAACCAACAAATCATTTAGACACTGAGTCAATCCAATGGTTAACGGAATGGTTACAAAATTTTAAAGGTAGTGTACTTTTTATTTCTCATGAACGACAATTCATTGATGATGTTGCGACAGTTACTGTTGAATTAACGGAAAATGCTACTTTTAAGTATAATGGTGGTTATTCAACATATAAAATACAAAAAGAACATGAGCAAAAAACGCAGCAAGCACAATATAATAAACAAGAAGCGGAAAAGAAAAAGCTCATTGAAACAATTAATCAATATAAACAATGGTTTACAAGCTCGCATAATGCAGCTAGTGAACGTGATCCTTTTGCAAAGAAAAAAGCGGCTAAAAACGCATTAAGATTTAAATCAAAAGAAAAGGATTTAGAACGATTAGAGAAAAGAAAAGTAGATAAACCAAAAGAAGTTAAAACAATTTCAGCCAGCTTTGAAAATGATTCATTTTCAGCAAAACAAATGATTACATTTGAAAAAGTTGATTTTTCATATGATGAAAAAGCGTTATTTAATCAAGTTGATTTTAGTTTAAATCGAGAAGATCGATTAGCTGTAATTGGAAAAAATGGATCTGGAAAATCAACATTTTTAAAATTATTAACAGGATTAATGATTCCTAATAGTGGATCTGTAAAACAGAATCCTCAATTAAAAATAGGGTATTTTATGCAAGAGCTTGAAGCGTTAAATGAGGATTCAACAATTTTAAATGAAATTTTATCACTTCCAAATATGACTGAAACTGAAGCAAGAACAATTTTAGCATGTTTCCTTTTTAGAAGAGAGGATGTTTACAAAAATATTGCCCAACTAAGCATGGGAGAGAAATGTAGAGTCGCTTTCGTAAAATTATACTTTTCTGATTCAAACCTACTAGTGCTTGATGAGCCAACAAACTATTTAGATATTCACACGCGAGAAAGAATTGAAGAAGCATTAGCTGCATATCCTGGAGCAGTCGTTGTAGTGTCACATGATCCTTATTTACTAAAAAAGGTCTCAAATCGCGTAATTCATATTGAAAATGGAAATCTTTATGAATTCAAAGGATCTTTTGCAGAATGGAACGGAAGACAGAACATCTCAAACGATCAGCAAACTTTATTAAATGAACGAATTAAATTACAACTAGAAATAGCTGCAATGAATGCAGAGGAAAAAGATACGGATGAAGAAAAGAAAGCTCAAATTTCAAAAATCGTCAAGCTACAAAAAGAACTTGATGGAATAAATGAAAGGTTATTGACTGAGAGAAGGGAAAAGAAAGGCTGAGCGCTTAAAAATAAAAAACAAATCACTTAAGTTGGATTACTTATGGTGATTTGTTTTTTATTATAGATCCGAGTTGTACTAAACTATTTACCCTGCTTTTAGTACATCATTTACATCATGTATAACGACGAATGCTTTTGGATCAATTGTGTGAATTATTTTTTTAAGTTCAAATAGTTCTTTATTATTAAGAATAATGTATAAGGACTCTTTTCGTAGGCCAGAGAAGTGGCCTTTTGCAGGATAAATCGTTACTCCTCGATTCATTTCATTTGATACGATTTGTGCAATTTCATTCGCCTGATCGGAAATAATCGTAATCGCTTTTTTAGGATTTAATCCTTCCATAATAAAATCCAAAACTTTAATACCGATATAAATAGAAATTACAGTATATAATGTTTTCTCAAAGCCGATTACAAAATAACCACCTAAAACAACAATTAGATCAAATAATAGTAAAGATTTACTAATACTCCACCCGAAGGATTGATGAACCATTTGAGCTAGAACCGTGGAACCGCCTGTTGTACCACCCGCACGAAAGACAATTCCTAACCCTAGTCCGATTAAAACACCAGCAAAAATAGTACCTAGTAAAGTTTCGCTTGTTGGTACGCCATAACCGTCTGTCATACGTAAGAAAAAAGAAATGGCTACAATGGAAATAACTGTATATATTATTAGTTGTTTCTTTAAATATTTATATCCAATTATTAACAAGGAAGCATTTAAAACAAAATATACGACATCAGGAGACCAGTTAAATAGATAATAAGTAATCATCGTAATGCCGGTAAAGCCACCCTCAGCTAATTTATTCGGTATTGCAAAGAAGTTAACACCGACTGCAAATATGGCTGATCCAACAAGGAGATATAAAATATCTACGAAGTTTTTACGCACAGTTACCCCTCATTTTCTAACAGATTTTTTTCACTTCTATCATTCTACCTAATAATGAGTTTTGAATCAAAATATTTCTATTAAACAAAATATCTATTATTTGTCATAGTTATAAACGCGCTTTCATAGGTTTATAAAGAGACAAGCTATTAAGGGGGAATCATTATGGTATTTGCAACACCTGGAAAATCTGGTTCATTAATTACGTTTAAAAATCGTTATGACAATTTTATTGGTGGCGAATGGGTAAGACCAGTAAGGGAACAGTATTTTGGAAATGTATCGCCAGTAACTGGACAAGTCTTTTGTGAGGTGGCAAGATCGACTTCAGAAGACATCGAAAAAGCACTTGATGCAGCACACGGTGCAAAAGGTAAATGGGGAAGAATGTCAGTAACTGAGAGGGCAAATATTTTACATAAGATTGCTGATCGTATGGAAGCAAATAAAGAATATCTCGCTGTCGCTGAAACTTGGGAGAATGGTAAACCTGTACGTGAAACTTTAGCTGCAGATATTCCTTTAGCTATTGACCATTTTCGTTATTTTGCCGGCTGTATCAGATCGCAAGAAGGATCACTCGGTGAACTTGATGGTGATACAGTTGCCTATCATTATAAAGAGCCATTAGGGGTTGTCGGACAAATTATTCCATGGAACTTCCCAATATTAATGGCTGTTTGGAAGCTTGCTCCAGCCCTTGCTGCAGGGAATTGTGTTGTTCTAAAACCGGCTGAGCAAACGCCAACTTCTGTATTAGTTTTAATGGAACTAATTCAAGATTTATTGCCACCTGGGGTTGTTAACGTTGTAAACGGATTTGGACTTGAAGCAGGTAAACCATTAGCTTCAAGTGATCGAATTGCGAAAATTGCATTTACTGGTGAAACTTCAACTGGGCGACTAATTATGGAATATGCTTCAAAGAATTTAATTCCTGTTACATTAGAATTAGGTGGTAAATCTCCTAATATATTCTTTGAAGATGTAGTAGACAATGAAGAGTTTTTCGATAAAGCACTTGAAGGCTTTACGATGTTTGCTTTAAATCAGGGAGAAGTTTGTACATGTCCTTCAAGAGCACTTATTCATGAATCAATCTATGAGGAATTTATGGATCGAGCGGTAAAACGTGTTAAAGCGATTAAACAAGGAAACCCATTGGATCCTCAAACAATGATCGGTTCTCAAGCTTCGCACGAGCAATTGAATAAGATTTTATCTTATTTTGAAATTGGAAAGAATGAAGGTGCCGAAGTTTTAGTTGGTGGTAGTCGTAATGTTCTTGATGGAGAATTGAAAGATGGTTTTTATGTAAATCCTACAATTTTCAAAGGGAACAATAAAATGAGAGTATTCCAGGAAGAAATTTTTGGTCCTGTTGTTTCGGTTACTACATTTAAAACAAAAGAAGAGGCATTGGAAATCGCTAATGATACATTATATGGATTAGGAGCGGGTGTTTGGACTCGTGATATGGATACTGCTTATCGATTCGGACGCAACATCGAAGCAGGTCGAGTTTGGGTAAACTGCTATCACGCATATCCTGCACATGCAGCTTTTGGTGGGTATAAAAATTCAGGAGTAGGTCGTGAAACACATAAAATGATGTTGGACCACTATCAAAATACAAAGAATCTGCTAGTTAGTTATTCTCCGAGCAAACTAGGATTCTTTTAAAACTTTTACACTCCAGTATAGATTTACTGGAGTGTTTTGATTTTCAAAGAAAGAATACATTAAAATAATAATTTTCTTAAATCCATACATAAAAACTAGTAGCAATTTAATATGTTTAATAAAAAGTATAAATTGGAGGGACTAAATATGTTATATCTAGTAATCTATGTCATTATCCTGATCATACTGTATAGTTTCATTCAATTATATTTAAACCGAAAGTGGAAGTTAATCTATACTACGCATGGCTATCAAAACTATTTTATGATTATTGGTAAATTGAAGAAGAATGGAATTGAGTATAAGACGAAATTACCGATGAATTTTAGTGGTAGGAGATTTAATGAGAATACTCAATATGATATATATGTAAAAAAAGATTTAGAACATTTGGCATTACAGTCTTTATACCATAATTAATAGAGTGATATTGATTTATGCCAAACGTGTCAACTGTAGGATGTTCGGAATCGGAGACTTTGGCCCTTGTGGAGTTAGTTAAAGAGACATGGGGTCTAAAGTCTTACCGCATCTCCAATAGGAGCCGGGTATCCTTCATTCCAATTAATTATTTAAAGAATTAGTTGCTTGGAGAGAAGAATGCTGATTTCCGAATTCATTTTCTTAATTTAGGAAGGTTATAATATTACTCCTGATAAGCTCCCACTTAATACTTGTTTTTTATTCTGATTTGTACATATAAAGGAAGACATGATTGATATTCTATTCTCTTTTTTTTCATATTTCTCGATAGTAACTTCACAGGTTATTGTATTTCCTGAGTAAACTGGTCTTAAAAATTGGAAATTTACTGTTCGTGCTAGTACGTTGTGATCTCCACCTATTTTAGTAGGTAAAGTTGCTGTCAATAATCCCTGAATGACTAGTCTTCCTTGTTCATCAGGCGTGATATGGTGTGCGCTTTGCATCACCAGAAACCTTCGTAAACAATTCAACGTCTTCAACCGTAAAAGTTCGTTCAAATGTAATAATATCGCCCATTTGTAACAACTAATTTTTACCTCCTTAATAAAATAAGCATTAATTCTCCTAGTTAAAGAATTCAATTTCTTATAGTACTATCCTTAAAAAAGTTAAATAAAAAATCGGCTAAATAGCCGATTTGCTGTTTCATATCATTACGAAAGGGTATTAATTACGAGGCGCCCATAAAATAACAGACACTCCAATTAAACAGATTGCTGCACCAATCCAATCATATAAATCAGGTGATTTTTTATCAACACCCCAGCCCCATAAAATTGAAAGAACGATAAATACACCCCCATAGGCAGCATAAACTCTACCAAATGATGGGAAAATTTGGAACGTTGCAATGACACCATAAATTGCCAAAATAATGCCTCCGATTAATCCTAAATACGCAGAGTGTCCTTCTCTTAGCCATAACCAAATAAGGTATCCTCCTCCAATTTCAGCTAAACCGGCTAATAAAAAAATAAATATTGCAGTGATCAAGTAACTTCTTCCTTTCTATTAAAAAGACATATTGGTAAGAAATATGTACAGGTATATGCCCTTTATTTTAACAATAAAGACTAAAAGAAACTATCATTCTATTTGAATCATTAAAAGTCTTTCAACGTACTATTAGAAAAGAATTTCGGTACTAATAGAGCTATTCCCATCATAATTTTATAGAAGAAAATAATATGAAGGAGGTGTATTGATCGTTGTTAAAAGTCAATTTACGTCCCGTTGTTAGTAAGATTAATTTACCAACTGTTATGAAAACAACTATTCTTCCCGGTGATTCAGTTGAAAGACTATTTATTGCAACACAAGTAGGAGAGATCTTTTACATAGGAAATGGAGAGGTCAGGACATTTTTAGATATACGCCCTCGTGTATTAAAATTAGGTGAGTCTGGTGGCTATGATGAACGCGGATTGCTTGGGCTAGCATTTCATCCTAATTTTTATCATAATGGATTGTTTTATCTTTATTATTCAGTTGCTGGTTCCGGGGGTCCAGGTGCGCTTTCTAAACCATTTAATCCAAACCCGTGTGATCCAAAAACATTAAACTTAAAATGGATTAATAGGGAAACTCAATACGAACATATTAATACAGTTGAAGAATGGGTTCTCCAATCAAATGGTCAGCCACAAAAACGACGGACTTTACTTAATATTAAAAGACCATTCATGAATCATAATGGTCTTAATACTTTAAACTTTTCACCTGAAACAGGAAAACTTATTTTAACTACTGGAGATGGTGGATCAGGCTATGATCCATTTAACTTAAGCCAAGACAATTTGGAAATCGCGGGTAAAATAATTGAAATTGATGTAGGAAAAGATACATTCATCAACGATTCCCCTATTGTCACACGTTTTAATGAACTTCCAACATCGATTCAGGAAACGCTCACGGTAATGGCTAAAGGGGTTCGCAATATTGCGGGTATTTCATATCAAAGATTTTATAGTCAATATATTAAATATATTGGAAATGTCGGGCAAGACTTGGTCGAATCGCTTTTTGCATTTGGTTATTATAAACCATTACCAGTTTCCCAGTTAGTCCAAAGTTCGATCAATAATTCTGAACTTGACATGGAAGGATTTATTAACTTCGGCTGGCGAGGTTGGGAAGGTGCATTTCCTACTTCGACAATAAGACCCTGCACTGAAAATTCCGACATAGAAGAGAAAACAATAGCTTATTACAATGAATCAGTAACACTTTCAGCGAGCCGTTTACAACCTTTAACTAGCTATTTTCATAAAGATCCACGACCCGATAAATTTTCAGGGACTGCACTTACAGGTGTCCAGGCATATTTGGGGAATTATATACCTAGTTTAACTGGGAGCGTTTTGTTTACAGATATGCTAAGAAAGGGATCACAAGGACAGCCTAAAGGAGTTTTAGCTTATACGAAAGTAAGACCGGATGGTAAACAAAGTGATTTCAGTGAGATTCAAACAGAATATGACTTTGGATCTCAATCTGCCTATTATGTAGGTTTGGGTACGAATTTAAATCAAACAAAAATGTATTTAGGAGTTTATGGATCTATGAAAGTGACTGATTTAAACATGGGAACAATTTTTGAAATTGTACCGTGACGTTTAATCGGTTTGCTTTTATGAGGTTATTAACAACCACGGAGGAAAGTATACACTCCAGTGGTTGTTTTTTTAGGTGATAATTATTGTTTTATTTCAAAGGAATAAAGTCCTTGCTTAAACAAAAAAGATTGTTTGCCAAAGTTAGTATTCTTAGCATATAGCTATTTTCTTCTAAGTAATTGTCAGATAAGTGGAATAAAATAGAATTGTTTGATACAGTTGAATAAAACATAATCATCGTATATTGGGGAGAAAATCAATGGGCTATATTATGGACTTAAGAAAAATTGTAGGAAGCCGACCTATTTTAATGGCTGGCGCAAATGTTATCCTACTAGATTCACAAAAGAGGGTATTATTACAATTAAGAAAAGATAATAAGACCTGGGGATTACCTGGTGGAGCATTAGAGTTGGGAGAGAACCTAGAAGAAGTGGCTAAAAGAGAATTGAAAGAAGAAACTGGTTTAACAGCATTAAACCTTGAGTTTTTTAACATTTTTTCTGGAAAAGAATTTTATTATAAATATCCTCATGGAGATGAGGTATATAATGTAATTACGACTTATATATGTACTGAATATACAGGTCAATTAGAGAAAGAAGAAAGCGAAGTTCTAGAGCTATGCTTTTTTAGTTTTGATGACCTTCCATCAGAACTTAATCCACCCGAACTTCCTATTTTAAATGCATTTAAGAATTCTAATTATTGACCATCAGAATTTAGTATGTGGAAGTTTGACCAAATAAAGATAAAAAGGATCTTCTTGTAAGATCCTTTTTATCATTTTATATTAACTGATATTTTGTTAAACCTTTAAAAGTTAAGTATTTTTTAGGTATGGTCTTGATAATAAAATTGGCGTGTTGTATTTGCTATATGTTATTTTGCAGTTGAAGTTGCTGCTTCGTTTTTGCAGTTTTCGCAAGTTGAATAGATTTTCACAACTTTTTTATACTCCGCGTACTCAATAGTTTCTTCGCATTCTTTACAGATTAAAATTTGCATTAGAAACACCTCCTAAACCCACTATACTACGTTCGTTCCATCATTTCACCAGGGACTTTACCTACCCTGTGGACGTGAAGTGTCCCAGTTGAAAAAACGTTGAAATAGCAAGGTTTTCAAGTAGGAATTGTCTTAAAAAATTTTTTTCTTGTTTTTAGAAAAGCGAAAAATAGAAGTCTTTTGAATATGTTTCTGGTATCAATTTCATCTATGAGAAACTACAAAGAATTTTTATATTATTTAAGCAGACGATTATAATATATCTTCATTAAAAGAAATTTTAATTGAAAATGAGATCAACTGAAAATGACCTCTCAACAAGCGATGAGAGGTCTTCTTCAAATTAGTTATCAGGCATACCCCAAGATTCTTGCAATTTTTTAAGGCCGGATGGATTTGTTACCTTTAGAGTGATTTGCTTGTTGGTGACTTTTTTCTCCATCAAACTATAAAAATCTCCGTCCCGCAAACCTGGCCAATAAACACTTCCTGTTCCAATCGTATTAATTTTTTTGCTCATTGCACGTACGTAGTTAATTTCATTCTTGCTCTTTTTTAGCGAATAATCCAAGCCGCTTTTCATTGGTGCTCCCCATTCAGTAATGATGGCACGATCGGAGTATTTTCCAATTTCGATTGTTAAAATATTGGACCATCCAGTTTCTGTGAGGGAATTAATATGTACATATCCCGCATAAAACGCATAGCAGTGTACGGCAAGCATTGTACCGTCAAGTCGTTTGTCATCTCCTAATGGATTAATATAAAGTGCGGCCAAACCAATTCCATCAAGAATTACATTCTTCTTCGGAACATTGAAACTTGTTAGCCAATCATTATAGAGATTACGTAAATCTTTAGTATTATAGCCGTAGGGCTCATTAATCGGTTCAAAATAAATGTTTGGGTTATTTCCGTATTTTTTGATAACAGTACTCCACATGCTATAAAATTTTTTGAGATCTTCAGGTTTTCCATTTTTCGGTGGCCAATAGCAAAAAATCACTTTACCTCTCTCTAACGCCGCATCAATGGCCCCGGTATAAGTACCCCAATAATTTGCGACAGTAGCTTCATTAATAGGAAGTCTGACTGTGTTAGCACCAGTTTTATTGAACATCTGCCCAATAATTTGCCGGCCTACTACTTTGGCAGAATCGTATGTATCATTTTTGGTCAGTCCACTTACATAAATGACTCCATCAACAAAATTGTCGCGCTCATCCGCCCAATTCACACCCCTTATTCCAGCTGACAGCGGTGAAGTCGGTTTATTAACGTTGATTTTAACAAGATTTAAAAATGCAAAAGAAGAGGCAAAAAGTAAAATAATGGATCCTAAAATGCAAACTACTATTAAAGTTGTTCTTTTTACTATTTTCAAAATTTCCCCCCTCATCTAATTAATCTTTTGTAAAATTATTTTTAGAACTTTAATATTATTTATTCTATGATTTATTGAAAAAGAATTAATATAGTCATAGATTTTTAAAGGTTCACCAGATAGAAAGAAAGCTTGCTTCCGGTTAATCGAAACATGATTAAAGGATTCTTTTTATGCAATAAAAGGCAGGAGAGTTGAATAAAGGATGTTATAATTTAATGAAATAGAAATGGCGAAAATTTCTAATTTTAATCATTAGGGGGAAACATGAAAAAAACCTTAATTGTAATAGCGATTTTAATAACTGGGATTGTAGGGATAAAAGGTTATTTTCTTTTTCATAGTGGATTTGATATTAAAATAAAAAATCAAACAAATAGAAATATAACAGGAATATATTTGACCTATAATAATCTAAAATCTGATATAAAGATACCTAAAATTGCTTCAAATAAGGACTATAAACTAAACATAAATCCATCTAAGAATGTTGGAGAGAGCTCAATGAATCTTCATTATAAAGACAATAAAGGTAAATTACATACAAAATCAGTTATTGGGTATTTTGAAGGTGGCTATTCAGGTAATCTTTTAATTACTATAAAATCTGTTGATGAAGAGGGAATACTTAAATTTAAAATAAAAGAAGATATTTCTTTTTATTAAAATTAAGCAGTTTTTTTCATTTGGATACTATTTAGCAGAGCAACTAATACAAAATTTCTTTTTTGAGTTATACAACTACTAATGGAACAAATTCTAACTAGTATTAAAACTGCCAATAATATTTTTATTGATAAAGAATGGGACCCAAACAAAAGATTAAGCAGTTTTTTAGATTACATATGCTTTTTTTCGGAGGAATATTAATGCAATTATCATCTAGATTTTCGATTCCAAATTATCTTACAAAGAGGTTTTTTGTTCTATATAGCATCCCTTTTTTATTAAGCGTTCTCTTGATATTTCTTACAGATCCTTTAAAGGTTGTTGATTTGTTCTATCAAACTTTATTTTTATCAATTTTCTACGTAGGAATACCTATAGGAATTGTATTTTTACCTTATTATGGGTATTTTTATTTGCTTCAGAAATATTTTAAAGTAACTTATGTAGTATCAGTAACTGCCTTAATTACAACAATAATCGCACTAATTTTAGTGTTCATAGTCATTCAAAATACATATAAATCATATGAAACTCGAAGCTACTTTACAAAAGAAATGACAAGTCAGTTGTCAAAAAAGTCTATTGAATTATTTGAAAAAGAAACAGGTGTTAAAGGAAAAGTAAAAAAAATTAAGAAGATTAGTAGATATAACGACGCCGATAATGGGAACTTTACACTAATTCGAAAAAGATATTATGACATTGAAGTTGTAACGAAAAATTCATCAGATTTACAAAAAATTCCAAGGCACTATAAATATGTTAGTGTTGATGGGAAATGGATTTTAAAAAAGAAAAATGAAGAATATTTTTCTAATTAAACAAACGTATTAAAAATTAGTAAACGAACTGAACTTGATTTAGATGACTCAAGAGTATTTCAATTCCCAGCAGAAATAGGAAATTATGTATTAGAAGCAGAATTTGATTAATTAAATAAGGGCAGTTTTGATATTAATTAAAAGAAACAACGCTCAGAATATAATCTGAGCGTTGTTTCTTTTATTGAACTTATTAATTCATGATTTATATTAATAAAATAGTTTAATAATCTTTCAGTTCTATTTCGTTGGCAGCTTTTGCAATCATTCTCGTAATCATTTTAAACATTCCATTCATTAAGATGGGAATACGTAACATGGCATTGCGTAATAAAATTTTGAAGTTTGATTTTTCGATCATACCTCCAGCAGATAAAAGCCCTATTTTTTGATTTTTTTCAACAAAATTTCTCATCTCTTTTTCATAGGAAATGAAGGCTTTTTTGTAATCACCATTATTAGCTTTTAGTTCTCCTGCAAGTACATATGCGCCGACAAGAGCCAGGCTAGTACCTTGACCTGAAAGAGGGGATGGACAATAAGCAGCATCACCTACTAAAGTAATCCGACCATTTGACCATGTCGGCATGTGAATCTGACAAATTTCATCAAAATAAAAGTCTGTAGATGTAATCAATTTTTGAAGCAAGTTTGGTGTTTCCCAACCCTCTAGTTCCTCGAAAGCATTTTTAATTAGATTTTTTTGTTCTTCCGTATTGTAACGGTCGTAATTCAGTGGCTCGGATTGGAACAATAACATGCCCTTTGCTTCCTTGTTGTCATTTGCGCTATACATTCCAACGGTTTTCCCTGGAACCGTATAAAGAATTTGAGAGTGGTTGAGATTAAGATAATTCTCAAATTCAAAAATTGAGATATAACAACCGAGAGTACGTTTAAATTGATCTTCGTCACCAAATTTTAACGTACGCACGTTGGAATGGATACCATCAGCCCCTATTACTAGATCGAATGTATCTGGTTTCCCGTAAGTATATTGAACTTCTACCCCTGATATAGATTCATGAATAGATGAAATTGAATCGCCCCAAATATATGTAACTTTATCCTTGGTCAGATCGAACAAAATATTACTAAGATTCTCACGCATAGTTTCGATATCCATCCCGTGCTGATTACCCATACTTGCTTCACTAATTTTACCTTTAATTTTACCTTTGTCATTCACGAAGTAAACTCCAGTCAAATGAGTATCTAGTGCACGAACTTGATCAAGAATACCCATTCGATCAAGAACAGAAATTGCTGCGCCACGGATATCGACAGCAAATCCCCCTTTGCGTAACGTTGGAGCTCTTTCGACTACAGTCACCTCGAAACCAAAGCGATGAAGCCAGTAAGCAAGTGCTGGCCCTGCAATGCTTGCACCCGAAATAAGGACACGCATATTTTGCTTCATAATTACTTAATCACTCCTAATCAAAATAAATTTAAACGACATAACAACAATATATTCAAAGGTTTTTTAGTTATGAACTGTCGTAACATTGCTCTTAATTTATAAATGAAAGAAAAAATGGGAACAGCACTACCTAACTAAAAGGTGCTGTTTCCATTTTTTTACTACAACAAACAGTCAGTTAAGTTGCATAGTAATGTTAAAATTTGATTGAAAAAAAGGCAAATTACCCCAAGTTACAGAATATGTATAGACAGATATAATTATTTTAATAGTAAAAACAGATTTCATAGTAAACTTGTTACGTTTTAGGGGGAGTCAATGTTGGAATTTAAATATGCAGGATTTTGGATTAGATTATGCGCATATATAATTGATTATTGTATCATTATTTTATTAGGTTTCATTTTAAGTCCGTTGCTTCTTAATTTCTTTACTAACACAAATATTACATACAACCTACTCATTGATCTCATCGGTATTATTTACTTGATGCTTTTGCCAGCTACAAAATTGCAAGGTACGATCGGAAAGGTCACAGTTGGCATTAAAGTAATCAATAAAGATGGTAGTAAGTTATCCGTATTTGATGCAATTAGTCGTTGGTTAGCTCAAGTTGTATCCGCTTTCATTTTATTAATTGGCTATATAATGATTGCTTTTTCAAATAGGAAAACAGCATTACATGATAAATTAGCTAATACTTATGTAGTGTATAAATAACAACATATTTAAAATATGTACAATTGAATAAACTGATCAACCTATGATAATCTGAATGGAGCTTTTTAAAGCTCCAATTTTTTATTTTAGAGTGTTTTTTAGAAGGAAAGGGCATTCATATATAGAACTAACAAGTATAATTATTTGGGTAATACAACTAATTTGTCTAATCTAAAATAGAGAGGGGATTCTACATGACAAATAAAGTAAAGATAAAAGATATCATTGAAGAAATGGAAATGCATTTTGAAGGTTATCGTTCATTTGTTAAGATAAGAACAGGTGAAGTTTTTTCGGTTTCTGAAGACGATCTTATAGATGCCGAAGATGAAAAAACTATGGATGATTTACAAGATTGGCAGATAGAAAATTTAGAAATCGCAAATGAAATTGTGGAAAATTATGAGGACTATAAGGAATTGCCTTCAAAATATGAAATTGATGAATATAAAATGGTTAAAGACTTTTGTTTAACTGTTAAAGATGTGAAAGTACAAAAAATATTACTTATAGCAATCGAAGGTAAAGGCGCATTTAGAAAATTTAAAGATACAGTTATAGAATTTAATATTGAAATGGATTGGTATAGCTATCGCGACAGACGCTATAAAGACTTAGCGATCGCATGGTGTCAAAATAATGATATCGAGTACATAGATTAGAAAGATAAAAAATAAGGGTAGAGCGATTTGTGGTGTTTGACCTACAGGCAGCAGCTTAAGCCGAATCAAAAATAAAATGAATCCCTTCAATTTTAGCTGAAGGGATTTTTAACGTTTTCTTATGTAATTAGTTTGAACCAAATGCCAGTTTAGTTTAACAACTTGCCAATTTGTCTAATTAGATAGTTGTTAATTCAACGGAGCCAATCTTTTAAAAATAATTAAAGTAATTTCAACCCATAACCAGCAATAAAGAAATGAAAATAAAAAAATAATTAGAACGGTATAGATTGAAAAAGAATCAGAAAATCCCGGACCTAAGACCGGAAAGTGGAAAAGAAATAATAGACTCATAATACCTAACATTAAAAGTGTCGCTCCAGTTGCAATGATTGATAATCTCTTTTTAAAAAAGTGAAAAGCCAAGCCTATACCAAATCCCAATAATCCTGTTGTAAAAGGAAAGACAATAAGTTCAGTTGGCTGTAAGATGAATAACAACATGATAGTTAGAAAATAGGCCTTAATTCCATCTGTAATGGAAAACATGGAACATAATAGAATAGGTGCAGTGGCGATTGGACTTAAAAATAATCCAATACCTGGTAATAGGCCACCTGCAGCTTGAAAAAGTGCAGCAATACAAGCAAAAATAGAGGCTAATATAAATTTCTTGGTTTTATTTTGTTTAGTGAATTTTAGTTGAAACAATCGGACCTCTTCAGTAATCGGTTTGAAAAAATACACATTTTCACCTCATTTAAAATACGATATACATCATCTATATGAGAATAATCAAAGTGCAATACGCCAAACATGTTAAAGCAGGATTATGTATTATTGATAACAAACACAAATAACTGTATGATAAATACGTTGAGAATTGCATGAAAATTTCAAAATTGAAGGGGAAAATCTATGAATATTAAAATTGACAAAGAATATGTGCTACAAACCGCTAAACAATTACTAGAGTTTAATAGCCCAAGTGGTTTTTGCTTTGAAATTATGGAATTAATTCAGTCTTGGACAAATAGTTTAGGGTATGAATTTGAAACAACTAATAAAGGTTGTGGCGTGATCACAATTCCTGGTAAAAGCAATGAGCAAGTCATCGGATTATCAGCACATGTTGATACATTAGGGGCAATGGTCCGATCAATTACTAGCAAAGGTACTTTAAAATTTACAATTATTGGTGGACCAATCGTACCAACACTTGATAGTGAATATTGCCAAATTAGAACGCGTGAAGGAAAAATTTATACAGGAACATTTTTATCTACAAGTCCATCAATTCATGTTTTCGAAGACAGTAAAACAAAAAAACGCGACCCAGAAAACATGGAAGTTCGAATTGATGAATGCGTTAAGTCAAAAGAAGATGTATTAAATCTTGGAATTAGCCCAGGAGACTTTATATTCTTCGACCCGAAAACGACAATTACTGAAAGCGGATTTATAAAATCAAGATTTATTGATGATAAAGCAAGTGTGGCATGTTTAATTGGTTTACTTGAATTATTTAAAAGGGAAAAAATTGTACCTACATATACAACAAAATTATTTATTTCAACGTATGAAGAAGTTGGACATGGCTCTTCTTATATCCCATCTGATATTACTGAATTAATTTCAGTAGACATGGGTTGTATTGGAGATGATTTAAGCTGTACTGAATATGATGTCTCAATATGTGCAAAAGACTCTGGTGGACCATATGATTACAATATGACAACTGATTTAGTCAACTTAGCAAAAGAAAATGAGCTTAGCTATGCAGTAGATATCTATCCGATGTACGGTTCTGATACAGTTGCTGCTTTACGCGGGGGACAAGATATTCGTGGAGCGCTAATTGGACCAGGGGTACATGCATCTCATGGTATGGAAAGAACGCATTATAATGCAATGGAAAATACGATGAAATTATTGTACTTATATTTAACTAAGTAAAAAGTAAAAGGGGCTGTCTCATGGGACACCCCTTTTTGTACGTTGTATTTCAAAGGTGATTTTATTTTTAAGTTGATAAAATGGCTCTTTATCATATAAAAATAGTAAATTTTTATTCTAAGAGCGAGCATATTTGCTAGTTTTCCATTAGAAAGGATCTGCTATTGTACAAGTATTAGGTCATAATACCTTAACTGGTATAGGTGATTTTTATATTTATTTGCGATATTTCATCCTTATTTGGATAAATGAACTCCTTATTTGTAGCTAAGATTTATTTCATATCATATTTCCATTATAAAAAAACAAGGGTTCCATTAAAAAGTTAGACTTCTGGACACCCTCTAATCGTTTAATAATTTAATTTTTGAACCCCATTTAATTGACTATCAAATCGGTCTTCACCATTCGTTTTTACATTTTTCTTTAATGTAAATGTATAAAAATAAGCCGAGACTGACTCACGTTTATTTTCTTGGAGTTTGTCTAATAATAATTTTTTTGTACCAGCACCAACAACTCCATCACTAGTTAATCCATTATCTTGTTGAAATGCTCTTACTGCCTGATCTGTGCCTTCAGCAAAGTAGCCATCGACCCCATTTGTAGAGTAGCCTAATTTTGTTAATGTATCCTGCAGCCATTCAACCTCTGATCCTACACTTCCAAGTTGTAAACTAGTAGGAATATCCGTTGGTTTTGTTACAACAACCGTTCCTGAATCATCATCAAATAAATGATTTGAAACTGCGATGTCTTGAAATGACATGTTTGATGAAGTGATTAAAACAGTCGTATTTTTCTGTACACGATCAAATAACCATTCTACTTCTTCATCATACATTCGTACACAACCATGACTAGCATAAGTTCCAATAGAACTTGGATTATTATTACCGTGGATTGCATAGGTTGTACCCCATGTCCCTCTAGCATTTAAACCGAGCCACCTATTACCAAGTGGATTCCTCGGATCACCACCAGGAATATTCTCTTTATAATAAGGTCGATTAACAATTTTAACGACGATTTTAAACTTGCCTTCAGGAGTTAAATCCTGGCTCTTACCGGTTGCAACTTTAAAAATTTTTACCAATTTACCATTCTCATAAAAAGCTAATCTATTAATCGACTTATTAATAATGATAAATTGTGAAACAGGTTTTGTTTCTGCGGCGATAGACTGAATAAAAGAAGTGCTCAAAAATAATAGAAGTACTATGGAAAAAATAAAACAGCGCTTTAACAACTTTCTCCCCCCAACAATATTTAGAAAATACATAGCCTTATATATTATGAAGAGATTGCTTGTCCTATCTAATAAAAATAGGAAAAAAATAGTTTTATTTTAATTAAGTCAAAGTCTGATATTGAATTAAAGCTAGATTAACTTTTAAACATTATTAATATAGAAAAATGTAAATGTTTGCATTAATGAACAATCTTGTTAAAATAGAAAATGTAAGCGGTTAAACAGGGTATATGAAGAAAAAACAAGGACACTTTTACTGCTAAAACATGCACACGATTGCACGATTTTAACAAAAGGCTTTGGATGGTTTGAAATTTCACATACCATATTATTTTATTTAGAAGAAATCACAATTAAATTTTTTAGTTTTTAAGGTTTATACATAATCTAGGAGGCAATTCAAATGGAGAAAAAATGGTGGCATAATAGTGTAGTTTATCAAATATATCCTAGAAGTTTTATGGATAGTAACGCTGATGGAATCGGTGATTTAAAAGGCATAATCGAAAAGCTTGATTATTTAAAGCTTTTAGGAATAGATGTTATTTGGTTAAGTCCTGTATATAAATCTCCTAATGATGATAATGGTTACGATATTAGTGATTATTGTGACATCATGGAAGAGTTTGGTACGATGAATGATATGGATAAATTAATTTCTGAAGCGAATAATCGAGGGATTAAAATTGTAATGGATTTAGTTGTGAACCATACATCTGATGAGCATCCGTGGTTTATAGAATCTCGAAAGAGCAAAGATAACCCATTTAGAGACTATTATGTTTGGAGAAATCCTGTAAATGGAAGTGAACCAAATGACATTCCTTCTGTATTCAGTGGCAGTGCTTGGGAATATGATAAACAAACTGGACAATACTTCTTGCATTTATTTAGTAAAAGGCAGCCAGATTTAAACTGGGAGAATCCAAAAGTCCACGAAGAAGTATATAATATGATGAACTTTTGGCTTGATAAAGGAATTGGTGGGTTCCGAATGGATGTAATTGATTTAATTGGAAAGATTCCTGATCAAGAGATTACAGCAAATGGTCCAAAGCTACATGAATACTTACAAGAGATGAATAAAATGACTTTTGGTAATCATGATGTACTAACTGTTGGTGAAACTTGGGGGGCAACTCCAGAAATTGCAAAGCTTTATTCAGATCCTGCTCGAAATGAATTAAGTATGATCTTTCAATTTGAGCATATCGGTCTTGATCAACAAGAAGGTAAAGAAAAATGGGATTTAAAGCCATTAAATTTGTTGGATCTAAAAGAAGTTTTTAATAAGTGGCAAACTCAGCTCGATGGAAAGGCTTGGAATAGCTTGTTCTGGAACAATCATGATTTACCACGAATTGTTTCTAGATGGGGTAATGATCAGGAATACCGTATTGAAAGTGCGAAAATGCTTGCTACAATCCTTCATTTAATGCAAGGTACACCTTATATTTATCAAGGTGAAGAAATTGGGATGACAAATATTCGATTTGAAAGCATTGATGAATATGACGATATTGAAACGAAAAATATGTATAATGACCGTATTTCAAAAGGATATAAGCATGAAGACATAATGGAGTCGATTTATACAAAAGGTAGAGACAATGCACGTACTCCAATGCAATGGAATGCAGAAAAGTATGGAGGTTTTACAAAAGGAAACCCTTGGTTAACAGTAAATCCAAATTTTACTAAAATAAATGTTGAACAATCGATAAACGATCCAGATTCAATTTTTCATCATTATCGCCAGTTAATCCAATTGCGAAAAGAAAATCCTGCTATTGTTTATGGTTATTTTGAAATGCTTGCTGAAAAGGATGAAAAAGTATTTGCTTATATAAGACAGTATAATGATGAGAAATTATTAATTGTAGCTAACTTTACAAATGAGGAATCAAAATTTAGTCATAGTGAGCACTATGATGAAGTAAGTATACTTTTAAGTAATTATAAAGATTCAAGTTTAACAGGTGTGAATAGCAACTTAAGACCGTATGAAGCAATTGTTTATAAAGTTAAATAATTTAATTTATTAAAAATAGTTTGACATTTTATTGTACACTCGTATATGATAAGAATATCAAATAAGAAGGAGGTAGGTTAACATGATGATTGAAAGAAAATTAAACTCAAAAGCATTACAAAATTTCATAATGATTATGAACCCTATCTCTACGCAGGACGGACCACGTTGAAACTTAGATTTCAATTGACGATCTAGCCATGGGTTTATATTACCCATGGCTTTTTTGTGCCAAAAATAAACGATTCTTTTATGTTTGTTTTTGGGCGAAACGTTTCTTTATGGCCATGGGGTATGGAAAATATTCCCATGGTCTTTTTGTTGTCAAAAAAAGTGGAGGGTTGCGTAGAGTTAGGTTAATTGATACAAGGGAGGTATAATTTTGTCTCGAATTTTAAAATATGTCTTTAGACATAAGCTTTCATTTATTATTGGTTCAATTTCAATGGTTTTAGTAATAGGTGTGGATCATTTAATTCCTTATTTACAAATGATTCTAATCGATGACGGTATTACGAAAGGAAAAGCATCAGTCGTAGTTCCAGTTATTTGCGGTATTATAGGTGTCACAATCATTAAATCAATTTTTGGATATGTAAAAGAATATTTATATGACTTAGTAAGTTCAAAGGTACATGAGGATATTAAAAATGATATGTTCAAGCATATTCAAAGTTTTGAGTTTAAGTATTTTGACTCGATGAACACGGGTGAATTACTTTCGAGAATTAACGAAGATGTGGAAAACATCTGGCAAACAATTGCGTTTGGACTAAGATTATTTGTTGAAAATATTATTTATTTTACTCTTAGTACAGTTATCTTATTTGTAATTAATTGGAAGTTGGCATTAATCTGTTTAGCAATTATGATCCCAATTGGATATATGGGGACGCGTTTAAATCGCTTACTTAATAAAGGTTACGGAAAAATAAGTGACCATACAGCTGAAATAAATACAACAGCTCAACAAAATATTGCGGGTGTAAGATTAGTTAAAGCATTTGCTAGGGAAAAGCATGAGACGTTGAAATTTTTGAAAATGAATCGTGGATATTATGATTTAAATATGGCTCAAGCTAAAACAATGCGTAAATATTTTCCTAATATTGAATTTTTAACAAATATTGCGCTTGTAGCAATGATTATTATCGGTGGATATTTCGTTTTAAAAAATAATATGACACTCGGTGAACTAGTTGCATTTAGTGGATATATTTGGAACTTAATTTGGCCGATGAGAATGTTAGGCTGGTTAACAGATGTACTTTCTAAAAACCAAGCTTCTGCGAAGAAGATTTTTGAAATTTTAGATCGTAAAACTCAAATTGAAAACAAAGAAGGAGCATATACACCTAATCTTGTTGACGGTTCAGTGGAATATAAAAATGTAAGCTTTAAATACAATGATGAAATTGTCTTAAAAGATATTAATCTATATATTCCAAGCGGTAGTAAAGTAGCCATTATGGGAACGACGGGTGCCGGAAAATCCTCAATTCTTCATTTAATTGGTCGCTCATACGATGTGGCTGAGGGAGAAGTACTAGTAGATGGCGTTAATGTTAAAGATTTTAATTTAACATCTTTACGTAAAAATATGTCTCTAGTTTCTCAGGATACATTCCTTTTCTCAGATACGATTGAAAATAATGTAAAACTAGGAAACCCAGATGCTACTATGGATGAAATCCGTGAGGCTTGCCGTATTGCATGTTGTCTAGACTTTATTGAAGAGCTAGAAGAAGGATTCAACACGGAAATTGGTGAACGAGGAATTGGTTTATCTGGTGGCCAAAAACAACGTATATCAATTGCCCGCGCATTATTAAGAAATGCTCCAATCTTAATTTTAGATGATGCAACTTCTGCATTAGATATGGAAACGGAGTATGAATTATTACACAATTTAAATAAACGTTTCTCACATAGTACAACATTTATAATTGCACACCGTATTTCAGCAGTAAAAAATGCCGATGTCATTCTATTTGTTGAAAATGGAGAAATAGTTGAAAAAGGAAATCATAAACAATTACTAGATAAAAAGGGTAGATACTTTGAAGTCTACGAAGAACAATTCAAAGATTTTGAAACAGTAGAAAGCGGGGTGGTCTAATGGCACAAAATACGATTAATCGTGATGAAGACCAACTAAATAGGAGTAAAACCGAGCTTATTCTTAGGCTCGGGACTTATTTAAAACCTTATAAATTAAAAACATTTACCGTTATTTGTTTAATGTTATTTGTAATGGTAATTGGGATATTAAACCCATATTTATTAAAGGTAGCGATTGATACAAATATTAAGAATCACGATGTAAAAGGGCTCATCATAATTGGAGCTGTATTATTAGCACTAAATTTCTTAGCAATGATTGCTTCAAAAACACGTTGGACGATGATTAGCTCCGTTACGAATAATATTTTAGTAAATATTCGTCATGAGCTTTACACACATATTCAAAAACTATCATTTACGTTTTTTGATAATCGTCCAGTAGGAAAAATTTTAGCTCGTGTAATGGGGGATATTAGTGCTCTCCAAAATTTATTCAACCAAAGTATTCAAACATTAATTCCGGAATTACTAAGCTTAGTTTGCGTTACAGTTGTAATGTTTATCTTAAATGTTAAACTTGCAATCGCATCAGTATCAATTCTTCCATTTTTAGCAGCTGCAATGTTTTATATTGAAACACGTGCACGTAAAAGATGGGATGATTACCGAAAGAAACGTTCAAATTTAATCGCGTTTATACATGAAGATTTTTCAGGAATAAAAGTAGTTCAATCCTTTGCGAAAGAAAAAGATAAAGAAAAAGATTTCAAAGAAAAGGTATCTGAATTAATGGGATCATTCATGAAAGCAGTAAAAATGAATGACTTCTTTTGGCCATTAGTTGAGCTTTCTTGGGGTGTTGGTACTGTAATTGTATTTTATGTTGGATATAAGCTTGTAACTAGTCAAGAAATTGAAGTTGGAACATTAATCGCATTTTCAATGTATATTGGGATGTTCTGGCGTCCAATTATGAACTTATCAAACTTCTATAATACATTAATATCAAACTTCTCGGCAGCTGATCGTATTTTTGACATTATGGATATTGATCCAGAAATTATTAGTGAAGAAAATGCACCACCAATTGGACGAATCAATGGTGAAGTTCAATTTAGAAATGTAACTTTTGGTTATGATGAAAACTCTACAGTATTAAAAAATATAAATTTCACAATAAATCCAGGTGAAAAAATTGCATTAGTAGGTGCAACAGGTGCAGGGAAAACGACGATTGTTTCACTTTTAAGCAGATTCTATGATCCTTTAAAAGGTGAAGTTTTAGTTGATGGAAATGATATTAAAAAAGTAGATTTAGAATCTTTTAGAAGTCAAATGGGAATTATGCTACAAGATACTTTCCTATTCTCAACATCGATTATGGAAAATATTCGATACGGTAAATTAAATGCTACAGATGAAGAAGTAATTGCCGCAGCTAAAGCAGTTCATGCTCATGACTTTATCATTAAAATGGAGGATGGGTATAAGACAGATGTAAACGAGAGGGGCTCAAGACTTTCATTAGGTCAAAGACAATTAATCTCGTTTGCTCGAGCTCTACTAGCTGATCCTAGAATTTTGATTTTAGATGAAGCTACTTCGAATATCGATACTCATACTGAGAAGCTTGTCCAAAATGGTATTGAAAAGCTATTAGAAGGTCGTACTTCATTTGTTATTGCCCACCGATTATCGACAATTCGTGACTGCGACAAAATTATGGTAATTGGAAACGGAAATGTCGAGGAAAGCGGTACACATGAAGAATTATTAGCTTTAAAAGGACATTATTATAAGCTATACATGGCGCAATATAGCTTCATTAATGATGGAGCATAATTGATCTGTGTTGTTTAGATTGGGGCTGCCTCAAAAGTCAGGTTAACTGACGAATGAGCGGTCCTTTTTTTATTGAAAAATGTACTTGTGCTAAGGATGGGGGTATTTAAACGGCTTTTTTTCGTTTGCAATTGATCTAATTGAACTTTATTAGATATTTCTGCAGGCTCTTATCAAGTTTTTATTAGATACAAGCCATATTGCAAGTTTTTCATTTGAAATGATCTGCTTTTGTATGTTTTTTTAGGTGATAATACCTTAACTGGTATGGGTACTTTTTAAATTAAATTGCGATTCTTAGGGTTTTAATTGCCATTTCGCCAATTTTAATTGCGATACTCAGATTTTATTTGCAGTCCACTGTTTAATTGCAAGATTTCTCCATTTAATTGCGACTCTCTATGACTTATTTGCAGCCGAGCTTATTTGTCACAATTTTTGTGATTTACAGTTAGGACAACCATTTTTATGCAGAAAATTTTAAATTAGAACTTTAGAAATGAATTATTACGAATTCTTAATATAAGAATTAATTCTATGAATCTTGAAAAGTCAACTTAATATAAGTAGATAAAATATCTTCATTTTCTAATTTTTTCTAATGTTAAAATAATAGTGAATTAATATTTTTGTGAAAATGGAGGTTAAGTATGAAACTTAGTTATGAAATTAATTTGGATGATTATATTGAATTTAATTTACATCATTTAAAACACTCAAAAACTGTTCAAAAGTCGTTAATAAATCAACGAATTGCTGTGAGTTTAATCTATTTAGTAATACCATTTTTAATTTCCTTTCTTTTCAAACAACCACTATTTGGTTATTTACTTGCCTTTTCGTTAGCAGCCATTGTTTGGTTCATTTATTTTCCAAAGTATTTCTACCGGTCATCAAAAAACAAAATGATTAAGCATTTAACTGAAAAGAACGATGAATCCTTATTCGGTGAACATTCTCTAAAGGTAGATGAGAATGGGATCAAAGAAATTACACAATCAAGTGTTCATGAAATAAAGTGGGATGATATAGTTGAAATAAAAAGCACGAAGAATTACTTTTACATTTACTTAACAAGTATGCAAGCCATTGTAGTGCCACTAGAAGCAATAAAGGATGACGTGGAGAGATTATTACAATTTTACAGAAAATATAATATTCAAGTTTTATATTGCTAGTTAAATAGTGCATCCTGATCTCTAAAAGTTCAAGTTAGTTTAACTTGAACTTTTTTATTGTTACCGTTCATTCTTAATCAAGAAAGAAGAATTATGATAAAATGTAAAAAAAGGAGGGTACTCACTTGGAGAATTGTATAAAGGTATCAGTTCGAACGCTAGTTGAGTATGCTCATACAGCGGGAAGTATCAATGTAACATATAAAAGTTCGGTTTCATTAATTGAAGGAACAAAGGCACACCAAAAAATCCAAAGAGAATATGGTGAACAGGATGTAAAAGAACGATCTATATCCGGCAACATTACATTGGATCAGTTGGTGTTTCAGATAGAAGGCCGTTGTGATGGATTATTATTTAATGATGGTCAATATATAATAGAAGAAATTAAATCAACAATGAAGGATTTAAATGAAATAAATGAAAATTCATATCCTGTTCATTGGGCTCAAGCAAAAGTTTATGGATATTTTATTTGTGAAGAATTACAACTTGAAAAAATTACACTTAGACTTACATATATTAATATTTTAACCGAGCAAAAAATAAGCTTCGACCTCTTATTTACAAAAGATGAATTAACAAATTACTTATACAAAATGCTGGAAATTTATTATCCTTTTGCAAAATGGAAATACGATCATATTGAAACAAGGAATCAGACAATAAAAGAATTAAATTTTCCCTTTCCTTCTTTTAGAAAAGGTCAAAGAAAGTTAGCAGGTGCGGTATATCAAACAATTCAAGAAGGTAATAATTTATTTGCGGTAGCCCCAACCGGAATTGGCAAAACGGTTTCGACTATTTTTCCGACAGTTAAAAGTATTGGTGAGAATAGTATAAATCGAATGTTTTACTTAACTTCTAAGACGATTACTAGGACTGTTGCTGAAGAAGCATTTAAGCTAATGACAGATCAAGGACTTTGTATAAAGTGTACGACGATTACAGCAAAAGATAAAATCTGTTTTAAAGAAGAGACGATGTGTCAAAAGGATTATTGTGAATTTGCTAATGGTTATTATGACCGAATAAATGATGCTGTTCTTGATATTCTTTCATCGGAAAAATCGTTAACTAGGGAGAAAATAGAAGAATATGCCCGCAAACATACAGTATGTCCATTTGAATACTCTTTAGATTTATTAAATTCTTCCGATGCGATTATTTGCGATGTAAATTATATTTTTGATCCTAGAGTTTCGTTAAAACGATTATTTGATGAACATAAACGAAGTTCGGTTTTATTAATTGATGAAGCTCATAATCTTGTTGATCGTGCAAGAGAAATGTATTCTGCGAGTCTATTCAAATCTAAATTTTTAGAGTTGAAAAATAGATATAAAAATTTAAAAGATGAACTTTATGACATAATAAATGAAATAAATAAGCGATTTATTGAATTAAGAAAAAAATGGAAGGACGTTGTAACCCCAGTTTCAAAGGAAATAGATGGTGATTTACTAGAACTTCTACATACATTCAATGAAATCGTAGAAATAAAATTACAGGAAATGGAAGAGGACGAAAATAAACAACTTCAACTTGATACATATTTTGAGTCACTCAACTTCGTCAAAATTGCGGAGTTTTTTGATGAAAATTATGTATGCTACTATGAACTATATAAAAGTGAAGTACATTTAAAGTTATTTTGCCTTGATCCTTCTAAAGTAGTGAATGACGTCATAAAAAGATTTCGCTCTACAATTTATTTTTCGGCTACTTTAACGCCAATACAATATTTTCAAGATATGCTTGGTGATCAAAGTCGAGATTATACAATTTCAATCGATTCTCCTTTTCATAGAGAACAACTGGAAGTAACAATTGATCCTCTTTCAACTCGATACCAAGATCGTGAAAGAAATTTAGAAAGATTAATTGATTCTGTCTATAAAGAAATTACGAAAAGAAAAGGTAATTATTTAGTTTTTTATCCGTCATATCAATATTTAATTCAAAGTGTTGATTTATTTAAAGAGAAAAACCCTAACATAAAGACAATCGTTCAAGAAAATGGTATGTCTGAAATTGAACGAGAGGAGTTCCTTTTACAGTTTGATAGTCTAAATGAGGAAACTTTGGTTGGGTTTGCTGTATTAGGTGGAATATTCTCTGAAGGGATCGATTTAAAGGGGGATCGCTTAAACGGTGTAGTAGTAGTGGGTGTAGGATTGCCACAGATTTGTTTAGAAAGAAATATTTTAAAGGAGCATTTTAATTCGGTTGGAAAAAATGGGTATTATTATGCATATGTCTTTCCAGGTATGAATAAAGTAATGCAAGCGGGTGGAAGAGTTATCCGTTCTGAATCAGATGAAGGGACTTTATTACTAATTGATGATCGATATAAGAGTTCACTTTATCAAAGTTTATTACCTGAAGAATGGAAGTAAGAGTTAATTATTAAATAATTCAAAAAAAACGATTGATAATTATCAGAGTTTTTAATATACTAACAATATAATTTAATAATCTTATCAAGAGCGGTGGAGGGACTGGCCCGACGAAACCCGGCAACTCTAGTAAATACTAGAAAGTGCTAAATCCTGCAGGTGAAAAACCTGGAAGATAAGAGCGATATGTTTATTTTACAGACATAACCACTTCTTATTTTTTAGGAAGTGGTTTTTTTATTTGACTAAAATGGGGGATTTATAATGACTAACACAAAAGAGGCTTTAAACACGAATAAAAAATCGATTGAAACGGTAGCTGTTCATGGTAGCAAAGGGTATGATCCATTAACTGGTGCAATTAGTTATCCAATTTATCAATCAGCTACATTTAAGCATGCAGGTCTACATCAGTCAACTGGATATGATTATGCAAGATTACAAAATCCAACACGAGAAGAAGTCGAAAATACTGTTGCAAAATTAGAAAGTGCAAATTATGGCGTTGCATTCGCAACAGGAAATGCAGCAGTTACTGCAGTATTAAGCTTATTTAAAAAGGGTGATCACCTAATTGTTTCAGATGATTTATACGGTGGTACATATCGCTTATTCGAAGAAATTTATTCGCCATATGGACTTGAGCATAATTTTGTTGATACGACTGAAATTGAACATATTCTTGATGCACTTAAACCGAACACAAAAGGAATTTTTATTGAGACACCTTCAAATCCAATGATGAAAGTAACTGATTTAAAAAGAGTAGTAGAGATTGCAAAAAAACGAGATATTATTGTAATTGTCGATAATACATTTTTAACTCCTTATTTCTTTAGACCAATTGAATTAGGGGCAGATGTAGTTGTTCATAGTGGAACAAAGTATTTAGGTGGCCATAATGATACACTAGCTGGCTTCGTCGTAACGAATTCAGAATATACAAATGAACGAATTCGCTATTATCAAAAATCAACAGGTGCAACATTAGCTCCATTTGACTCTTGGTTAATCTTAAGAGGAATTAAAACATTGCATTTACGCATGGAATACAGTCAAAAAAATGCGATTGTACTTGCGAAGTTTTTAGAAAATCATCCAAATGTTACTGAAGTATATTATGTAGGATTACCAACGCATAAAGGGTATTCAATTATTAAAGAACAGGCAACTGGATTTGGTGCAATGATTTCATTTAAAGTGAAGGAGTTAAGTTTAGTAGAACAGGTTTTAGGAAGCGTAAAAGTCATTACATTCGCAGAAAGTTTAGGTGGAGTCGAATCGTTAATTACGTATCCACATACACAAACTCATTCAGAGATGCCAGAAGAATTTAAAAGAAAGCTTGGTCTAGATGACCATACATTACGTTTATCAGTGGGAATTGAACATATTGATGATTTATTAAATGACTTAGAAAATGCATTGGGGTGATGAGCATGCAATTTGGAACGAAACTAATTCATAACGGAAATGAAATTGATCAGGCAACAGGTGCATTAAGTATACCAATTTATCAGACATCAACGTTTCATCAATTTGATATTGAGAATTTTGGGAAGTACGACTATGCGAGAAGTGGAAATCCAACAAGAGAAGCGTTAGAAAATACAATTGCAAAATTAGAAAATGGTGTACGTGGCTTTGCGTTTTCATCAGGAATGGCCGCAATCTCATCTGTATTATCTTTGTTTTCAGCAGGAGATCATATTGTCATTTGTGAAGATGTTTATGGGGGAACATTTAGAATAGCAACAAAAGTTTTAAATCGTTTCGGAATCGATTTTACTTTCGTCGACGCATCTAATTTAGAAGAGATTAAAGCCGGAATAAAGCCAAATACAAAAGGACTTTATTTAGAAACACCGTCTAATCCTCTTTTGAAAATTACTGATTTAAGTAGTGCTATTAAAATAGCAAAAGAAAATGACATCCTTGTCATTGTAGATAATAGTTTTTTATCACCATATTTACAAAGACCATTAGACTTAGGAGCTGATATTGTCGTTCATAGTGCAACAAAGTTTATTGCAGGTCATAGCGATGTAATTGGAGGATTAGCGGTCGTAAATTCAGAAGAACTTGCAAGTGATTTATACACAATCCAAAATTCATTCGGAGCTATTTTAGGTCCACAAGACTGTTGGCTAACATTAAGAGGATTAAAGACCCTAAAAGTTCGTATGGATGCATATGAACAAACTGCATCAAAATTAGCAAACTGGCTTTTAGAACAAGAAGAAGTTGAGGATGTTTATTACCCAGGACTAAAAGATCATCCTGGTCACGATGTTCATTTTGAGCAGGCTACTGGAGGAGGAGCAGTCCTTTCATTTACACTAAAAACGATTGAACAAACGACAAGTTTCCTTCAATCAGTCGAAAACGTTGCAGTTGCAGTTTCACTTGGTGGAGTTGAGACGATTGTTTCATATCCTGTAAAGATGTCCCATGCTGCAATACCGCTCGATGTTCGTGAGCGATTAGGGGTTAAAGATACATTAATAAGGGTATCCGTTGGTTTAGAAGATATAGAAGACTTGATTGCAAGCTTCCAAAAAGCATTAAAAGCAGGTGCAAGAGTATAGTGAAAGGAATAGGGAAATTGAATAAATAAAATTGGGTTTGGCCGAATAGAATTGAAAAACGAACAATAATTAGATGCAAACGGTAGAATGTCCGTTCAATTCGAGAAAAGCATAAATCCCACAATGGAAGCATATTTCCTTGTGGGATTAATTTATTTTATATTTTTTGATTTTGCTTACTTTTTTATTTAGTGTAGAAGACTAAGAAAGGAATATTTCCCCATCACCAATTTCCTCTTGAATTACCTCAGCTGCACCAATAAGTGCCAATGCGTTCCCAACTATTTGAACTGAATCAGAAAGAACAATTCTTCTTTGTAACTCAAGTAAATCTATTTTTTCTGAAGTGAACAATTGCTTAGAAACGAAAAAAGCTACGGATAATTGACCGGCAGTACCAATCCACATTCCCGATATGATATCTCTTTTCCCTTGAAAGATTGGATCTTTGTCGATGGAATATAATTTTGATAATGTAATCGTTTCGTATAATTGTGCAACTGCTTTAACCCACGATGCGGCAACAATTTGTCTTTCAAGACTTGCTGATAAACTGTCATGTTCTATATTAATTTTCTTATTTTGATCTTGACCTTCCTTTTCCTTCAAATTTTCTTCTAGCATCTTTTCCAACTCCAATATAGAAAAACTGTTATTTATATAACTATTCAAGTTGGTGTGATTGTGTTTCTATCTAAAAGGGGATTTTGGTGTTTCAATAATTAACTTTTCGTTAAATTAGGATGAATGTCAATTTAATTAATATCTAAGTTTGAATTGTCTGATATTGAATAAAAAAGCTAATTGACAGATGTTTATTTCTAATGTAAAGGTTTCACTTTGGTTATAAACGAATATTTTTTTAAAAAAGCACAAAAAATGTTCGTGTTTTTACTTGAAACGCAATCATATTGATGGTATTCTAGTTTAGGTTGATCAAATGAAATAATTTAAACCTTATTTGGAGGTATATATAGATGTATGATGTTATCGTTGTTGGAGCAGGACCTGCTGGAATCTTTACTTGTTATGAATTAACTTTAAAAATGCCTAATGCTAAAGTACTACTTGTTGATAAAGGACATGATATATTCGCAAGACATTGCCCAATTTTACAAAAGAAAATTGAAAAATGTCCGCCTGCTGCAGGTAAAAAAGATTTTTCAGGTTGCTTACCAGCTTGCTCAATTACAAATGGTTTTGGTGGTGCTGGAGCATATTCAGATGGAAAATTTAATATTACAAGCGAATTTGGTGGATGGATGACAGATTACTTATCAGATTCACAAGTAGTTGAATTAATCAAATACGTTGATGAAATTAATTTAGAACATGGTGCAACTGAATCAATTACTGATCCTTTAACAGAAGAAGTTAGAGATATTGAACGTCGTGGATACGCAGCTGGACTTAAATTATTACGTGCACAAGTTCGTCATTTAGGAACGGAACAAAATTTAGAAATACTAAAAAGTATTTATGAGTATTTAAAAACGAAAATAGATATGAAGTATAAAACTGAAGTAGAGGACTTAATAACTGAAAAGGTTGAAGGTACTCATATTATAAAAGGAATTAAATTAAAAAAAGGTGAAGAATTACATGCTGAGAAAGTTGTAATTGTACCTGGTCGTGATGGCTCAAAATGGTTAACTGATGTTATGAAAAAACGTCGTTTAAAAATGTCAACGAATCAAGTTGATATTGGTGTTCGTGTTGAGACTTCAAACGTAGTAATGGAAGAAATTAATAAGCACTTATACGAAGGGAAATTCGTATTTAATACTAGCGTGGGTACAAAAGTCAGAACATTCTGTAGTAATCCATCTGGGCACGTAGTAGTTGAAAATCATTCAGGAATTATGACTGCTAATGGACATGCTTATAAAGATCCTAAATTAGGAAGTCCAAATACAAACTTTGCCTTATTAGTATCGCATCAATTCGCAGAACCTTTTGACAAACCAAATGAATATGCACATGAGGTTTCACGCCTTGCAAACATGCTTTCACACGGTGGAGTAATCGTGCAAAAATACGGAGATATTTTAAGAGGTCGTCGTTCAACTGAAAAACGTATTAAAGAAGGCTTTTTAGAACCAACTTTAAAAGAAGCAGTACCAGGTGACTTAGGATTGGTTTTACCATACAATACAATGAAAAGTTTAATTGAAATGGTAGAAGCTTTAAACGATGTGACTCCAGGTATCGCTGCGGAGCATACACTTTTCTATGGCGTTGAAGCAAAATTCTATTCAGCTCGACCAAAGCTAAATGAACACTTTGAAAGCGAAATCTCTGGATTATATCTAGGTGGAGATGGAGCAGGAGTTACTCGCGGTTTAGCTCAAGCAAGCGCATGTGGCGTATGGATCGCGCGTGATATCGTTACGAAAATCGGAAGCAAAGAAAAAGAATTAATTACTGTTTAATACTTAATTTAACAAACCTCTAGTGCATTGTAATAGCATTAGAGGTTTGTTTTGTTAGAATAGATAATTTTTTGTCTTTTAGCAGAATAAAGAATTAACGATACTTTTTTGAGGATGTATAATTTAATTAAAAGATTACTGTTGGAAACTTATTGGAGGTAAAATGTCAGATCAAATTTGTCTAGACTTTAAAAAAATTAAAGAGATTTCGGAAGCTAAAATTAAAAAATTCGGAGGTGAAATTTACAAAGATTTACCGCTCCTTGAATATTTCGGAATAAGAAATAGTAGTGAAATGATATACAGAGCAACAATCATGTCAGGGATGATTTATATTGCATTCGAGGCTCCAACGAAAGATATTGGAGATTGGATTAAAGAACAAGGTCTCTATGAATACGTATCAGATTGGGAAAAAAGTATTTTAAACAAAAATGAAGAATACTTGACTAAAGTTGAGAAACTTCATTTAAATTGGTATGTTGAAAGTCTTTGGATGCTTGTATGGGTTTTAGGGATCAACAATGAATTTAAGTTCTTAGAATCTGTTGGTGATAACTTAATAAATATGGTTCCAGATATCAAAAAGAATCAAAATTTTACTTATTTAGAGAAATCGTTAAAGCTAAAACCTGAAACAGAAATTTATAATATGGCAGATTTATATTATAGAACACATTGGTTCGTAGTTGATTCACGACTAAAAGGAAAAATATTAAATTCATTTAATGAGGGTTTAGTCATAGAGAGAAGGAAAGTTTTAGAATGGGTTATTAATCCCTCTGTAGATTGGGATGATATTGACTTAAGTACATAAATTGTTCGTGATTTATTTTGATTGGATATAAAAATAGATTATTTAAGGATGGCTGATATCTTGAAATTAAAAGCAAAATAAGATTTTACCAAAAGAGTATGGTTAAGAAAGAAGGTTTAGCAAAATTTAGATCGAAGTGATTTATAATATAAACTACATATAAGTTAGGAGTCTTAAAATGGAAGCAAAAGAGAAAACTTATTATCAACGTGGCACAGAAGAATTAAAAATGAAAAATATACGTGCCCATAAACTTGTTCAAGAGTTTAATAATATAAATGTGGAATCGTTCGAAAGAAAAGAAGAAATATTGAAAGAGCTGTTTGGGTCAGTAGGTGTAAATCCAAGTATTGAGCATAATTTTCATTGTGATTTAGGTTATAACATACATGTAGGGGATCATTTCTATGCAGGATATAATTGTACAATCTTAGATATGGCAGAAGTGAAAATAGGAAATAACTGTATGATTGGTCCGAATGTAGGGATCTATACAGCTGGTCATTCGATTGAACCAAAGGATCGAAATAAGAGCGGATATGCGATTCCAATCCATATTGGAGACGATGTGTGGATTGGTGGTAGTTGTACTATTTTACCTGGCATTACGATTGGAGATAACTCAATTGTAGCTGCGGGTTCTATCGTTACGAAAGATGTTCCAACTAATACAGTAGTGGCAGGTAATCCTGCGAAAGTTATTAAAAGTATTTAAAATGAAATTTATAGCGAATTAGATGAAATTATAAATATAATACAAATCTATATGAGGTGAAAACAATGGATAATGGAGCAGATGTTTTGATTGTTATCGATTTGCAAAATGGTGTATGTTACAGCGGTGAGCACTTATTTGAATTACAAAATTTAATCAGTAAAGTAAATAAAAGAATCTCATTATATAGAGAATTAAGTAAACCAATTATTTTTGTTCAACATTGTGATGAAGAATTAGTACCTGGAGAAGAAATTTGGGCTATTAACGCTGATTTAGATGTTCAAAAACAAGATTATTTTATTAACAAAATACATGCAAATTCATTTTTTAAAACGAACTTAAAAAATCTTTTAGATCAATTAGCAGTAAATAGATTAGAATTTTGCGGTGCTCAAACTGAATACTGTATGGATGCTACAATTAAATTTGCACATGGATTAGGTTACGAAAACTTCATGGTAAACGGTGCTACCTCTACATTAAATAATTCATTTATGTCAGCAAAAGAGACAATTGATTTCTATGAAAAAATGTGGAATCGTAGATTTTTAAATTTTATAGAAACTTAAGTCTCAGGATAATTAAAACTTCAAAAAAACGGATAAATACAAGGGATTCTTATCAAAAAATTAAACAACTTCAGCTTAAAGAGACAAAACGAGAAATACTCTCTAGGACTATTTAAAAATCTAGTGAATATAATTTAGTAGATTTGAATAGAAGTGGGGGATATAAATGAAAAGAATTGCATTTTGCATTGTCTGTTTCTTTTTGTTGTTTTTATCTAACGTATCAACCTCAAATGCATCATCGCGCTATTTAGATCAAATAGATAAAAATAATCGTAAGGAAGTTCATTATTATGTTAAGAAATCAACGAAGATTGTCGATCAAAAAGAATTTAGTTTAACGAATAAGGAAAAAAATGCAAACGAAAATGTAGTCGCAATTGCTGTAAAATACGATACAGTTAGAGATCGTTTCTTTAAAACAGCGAATTATGATACGTATTTATTGGATGAACAAACAGGAGAATTACTGGATCCAGGAAAATTTGTTTCATCGAAAATATATGATCAATTCTTAAATCAACATAAAAATGATGGGGAAAATGATTTTAGATGGAAAAATTCATTAATTGTTTTGGCATTAATATTTATTACAATCATTATCATTCCAATTTTTGCTTCAAAATTAAATGAGTAATACGAAGACTGTTTAGGCAGTCTTTTTATTATGCTAAAAATAGCAGATTGATTGAAAAAGGAATATGATTAGATTGAAATATAGCTCAATTAATAGTACTTATAATAGAAAACATGTTAGGAGATAAGAAGATGATCCAGTCAATCGTTCATATAGCTTTAGTCGTAAAGGATTATGATGAAGCTATAGAGTTTTATACGAAGAAACTTCACTTTAATTTAATTGAAGATACATATCAGCCTGAACAGGATAAGAGATGGGTAGTTATAAGTCCTCCTAGTTCATCTGGAACGACTATTCTACTTGCAAAGGCATCGAAACAAGAACAAGAGCCATTTATTGGTAATCAAGCTGGTGGGAGAGTTTTTCTATTTTTAGGAACGGATGATTTCTGGAGAGATTACGATGAAATGATTTCAAAAGGAATTGAGTTTGTAAGAGAACCGAAAGAACAAGATTATGGAACAGTTGCAGTATTTAAGGACTTATACGGAAATTTATGGGACTTAATACAATTCAGTGACAATCATCCACTTGCAAAAAGAATAAAATAAAAGCTTACTTGATTAAAGAGAATTTGTCAGTTTGGTAAAGAGTTCGAATAAACAGATAATTATCCGTTACAAAAATTATCTCAGTTGATCTAAATATTTTACTTAAGATTATAGGGCTGTGTGCATTTATTATCATTTGTGGTTGGATCATTAAAAAGCTGGATAAATAAAATTTTAGCTACAGTTTTTGAGTATTATAAACAGATTAATATATAAAGAGTAATTGGAGTTTAATTAAACTCCAATTTTTTGGGGTATAGGATTACTTTAATATGTAATTAGGGGAACCTCCTTTTCGTGAGGTTCCCTAATCTACATAACTAATTTCTCAAACATTATAAATGGAATAAGTGCATAAATAAAAATACAACAGGAGGAATGAATAATGATGGTAGAAGATTTAAAGTATTACATTTCTTAATCCCCAATATACTTAAGCCTGACGCTATAATTAATATACCTCCTACAATCGTCACTTCATTTAGAAGATCATTGCTTAAGGAATTTTTCATTAGTATTGCAATTAAATAGATGGAACCTTGCCATGTAAATAAAGCAACTCCAGCAAATATAATTCCAATCCCAAATGTGGATGCTAAAACAATCGAAGTAATGCCATCCAACGTACCATTTGCAAGGAGGTATGTATAATCCCCCTTTAATGCTGCTTCTACTGGTCCTAAAATCGATAATGTTCCAATACAAAATAATAAAATAGCGGTTGATAATCCTTCAGCCAAATTACCTTTAGAATATTTATTAACTAAACTATTAAATCTTGTTTCCAACTTAAGTTTTTGCCCAATTAATCCACCTATGGCTAAACTTACAATAAAAAGCACTGGATATTTGCTGGAAGGTAAATGTTGTACTAGTGAGTTGATCCCTAAGCCCAAAGCTACTAATCCCATCGCCTGCATAAGGATTTCATGATATTCTTCTTTTATTCCTTTTTTAAAGATACTTCCAATCACACTCCCGACTATAATCATCAATGTGTTAAAAATCGTGCCAAACATAATTCCATTTCTCCTTTTACTAATAGTATATTAATAAAAAATAAACCCTCTAGTAACTAGAGGGTCAAGTGAGTTTTTATGATTATGTTTACTTGTAAGGTAATAAAATTTCTGTGACATACTTTTCTTTATCGTTGGTGAGGCCATAATCAATAAGTGTAATTTCAAAGGAGTCGTCTAACAGTTCATAATTGTGCATTTTCATATAGGTCAACAATAGTTTATAATAATCAACTGCATCAATATGTGTACCTTTAAATCGAACTTTCAGATAGTCTCTTGATGGAATAACAATGGAAGTTGGAGGTATCTGATCACCATCTTCTAGTATCATGAAAATACTAGAATATTTATCAAAAACATTATTATTCAAATTTGAAACTGAGATCGAGATGCCAATTTTCCCTAAAAAAATTTCCTCCTTTATTCCAAAACTGTTCCTTAATTCAGTAATAGGTAATTCAATATCATCTCCTATAACGTAGTCATGGCGTAAATATGCTACATGCATTTCGGGAAGTGTTATTTCCGAAATCTGATCTAAAGGTGCACTAACAGCATCTTCAATTTGCAATAGGCGGCGTGATATTTTTGTTTCAATAATCTCCAATTCTTTCTTTTTTTTGGCAACTTCATCTTTTTGTTTTTTTAACATGTCAACAAGAGCATCGATTTCCCGATAATTAAAAAAATCTATAATTTCGTTTATTGGTAAATCTAGAGCCCTCAAATATTTTATTGAATTTAATCTTTCAAACTGCTGTGTTGAATAATATCTATAGTTGGTCTTTTCATCGATAAATTCTGGACGTAAGAGCCCAATCTGATCATAATACCTTAGAGTCGCAATTTTGACTTGGAATAATTTTGAAACTTCACCAATTGTAAAATACTCTTTCATTTCTTAAAAACTCCTCTATTTACCATGAAAATGATATTTCCCATAATAATTATCCTCTGGAAGATTGTTGTCATTAAAATAATACATTCAATTCAGATTGTCATCAATAATATACATTTAGGTTTAAAAGAAATGGACGGAAAACAGAATATTCAATTATCAAAAATTGGATGGTTAATGATAATATAAGAAAATAGAGAGAAAATTTGTTAATTTAATAGATTAATAGAAAATAGGAGCAAAAAAATGGAAAAAGAGATTTATATCATTCGACACTGTGAAGCTGTAGGACAGCCATATGAGGCGAATCTAACTAAGCGTGGATTACATCAGGCTAATCATCTGGCTGATTTTTACTCAAAGATTAAAATTGACCAAATTATTTCAAGCCCTTTTTTACGTGCAATTCAATCAATTGAACCGACAAGTAATGAAAAGAAAATTGACATTGTTCTTGATGATCGACTATCTGAACGTATGTTAAGCTCGATTGATTTACCGGACTGGCTTGATAAATTAGAAGCTACATTTGAAGATATGGAATTGAAATTCGATGGTGGCGAATCAAGCCAAGAAGCTACTAATCGTGCAATAAGCGTAATAGATGAAATCATCAAAAGTGAAAATAAATCTACAATCGTTGTAACCCATGGAAATTTGATGTCATTAATTTTAAAACAGTTTAACGAAGGATTTGGTTTTGAGAATTGGAAAAAATTAAGCAATCCTGATATTTATCTTTTGAAGTTTAAGAATAACGAGTTTGATTGTGAACGTTTGTGGCAAGATTGTTGAGCTTCTTATTCAAATAAATAGCAGATTAGTTGATAAGAAAACTTCCCTTTTTGAATTGGTAAAAAAATAGAACTATTAAATCATTACTAGATAATTTAAAATCAAGTAAAAACAACTTTAGGGGATACAAAATGGGGTTAAAAGTACTTTTTGGAATTTTTGTAATTATCGGGATTTTGGTAATGTGGTTTTCTGTTTTTGGTAAGAAAAACAATATTGACGATTTTTCTTTTGGTGGTTCTTCTAACCTTGTTGAACTAATATTTGATATTAGTTTTGAATTTTCACCTACTTTAATTAAAAGAATACTGTTATTTCTTTTAGGTTTAGCTCTTGCACTTATCTGTACGATGGGTGTATTTTATGCCTAAAGTTAAATATGTATTTTATTTCGTTATTTTCGGTATTATCTATAAATTGTGCTTAAAAGGATTGGACTGGGGTGTAAAAACTTTATTTCCAAACTTGGATTGGTTAGGAAAATTTATTCCTGTGATAATTCTATTT
Organism: Bacillus sp. FJAT-25509; assembly: GCF_001420605.1. Classification (GTDB taxonomy): domain Bacteria; phylum Bacillota; class Bacilli; order Bacillales; family Bacillaceae_G; genus Gottfriedia. The sequence continues at coordinate 148,966 of NZ_LJIZ01000016.1, read as the reverse complement.
ATATTAGTTGTAAATAGTAGGAGATTAAAAACTTTGTTCAAGTTCATCTAAAAACTATTTAAAAGAAAGACTCAGTTATAAAAGGTTGTTGATTTTCTTATTCAACTAATGCATTCTTTTGTTGTATAGACCCATTGTAAGATTTAAGGATAAGAGGGAACAAATGATGAAAAGCATTAAAACTATGAAAATTTTAGGTGTGTTCTTTATTGTATGTGGGATAATCCTAACATGCTTTTTTCATATTACTTTAGACATCAATCTTCTAGCATTGGATTGATAACAACTTTTTTAGGTGTATATTTTTTAAAGAGATATAAACTAGCCAAAGAAATAGCTAAAAAAGAAATATTCTTAGTTATTTTAGTGTACATATTAGTAATATTAATCGAAGTATTCTTACTTTATTTTTGAGATGTTTTTATAGAAAGTTGGAATTTAAACATTCATTACTTATTCAACTACGCATGCTTTAGTTGAACAAAAGTACATGATAATCGACTAATATCTAAGTAGTCCAGTTTTGAAGTAGAAAAAGTAAAAAAACATTTTAATTATCAAGCGTTTTAGATTTGTTTTTGATAGGAATATAGCAATATAATTGGAATTCAAAAAGGTATTGAATTTTAGTCCAATACCTCTATTGTGTCTATTATAAGAAGAAATAAGGAGATGACAATATGTCAGAAGAGGAATTATTTTTAAATAAGGCATCTAATGTTTATGAAATATATTCAAAGATCCTCGATTTATTGAAAGAAATAGGTTCATTTGATATTGAGTTTAAAAAGACTTCTATTCATCTTTCGAATAAATCTTCCTTTGGGGGAGTTCATCCAAAAAAGAAATGGTTAGATTTTAATTTAGTAACAAACCATCAAATTGAACACGAAAAGATTACTAAAATTGAACAAGTTTCCAAAAATCGATTTCACAATAATTTTAGATTCCATAATGTAGAAGAGCTAAATCAAGAGTTTTTAGTTCTTTTAAAAGAATCATATCAATTGATGTGTTAGTTAGAGAAAGGATATTTATTACCAATGAATAGCAGTTTCTTAGGATTTATATCTGGTCTAATATTTGGTCTATATCTGTAATAGTAATGCTCCCGACGAAATTTGAAGATAAGTTCATTACTATGATCGGTTTTCATTTATTGATCGTTTCACTGTTCTTCCAACGTATGGTTGGACAAAAGGAATTTTGTAAAGGGGGTAATCTAATTTAACTAACGCAGTGCTTTATTTGAACAGCACGATCGGCTGAATAGTCGATTTTTAAAATGTGATATGAGTGTAATAATACCAATTGAAGAGCGTTCTTTCTTTTTACCAGAAAAAACTTATCCTTAAGTAAACATTTGGGACTGTGGAGAAAAAAAGCTTATTAAGAAACATGCACTAGAAAAAATATAAATAATATATTGGAGATATCCCGTTTGAATGCTTGAGGAGGATATTATGAAACCTATGTTACCTAGTGAAAAATATTTCGGTAATTTAGAACTAGTTTATGCATTTTATGGTGCTATGCCTACAGGTGTTACTGTTTCAGAAACCGGTCGTATTTTCATTTGCTTTCCAAAATGGGGAGACGATGTTAAATTTACGGTGGGGGAAATTGTTGAGGGTAGATTGCAGCCTTATCCTAATTTACAAGCCAATTTGGTTAACCCCGAGAATATCACAATGACTTTCATCAGTGTCCAAAGTGTAGTTGCTGATGGAAGGGGAACGCTTTGGATATTAGATACAGCGGCACCCAATTTTTCTGAACCTATTAAAGGGGGGGCAAAATTAGTCGCTGTTGATTTAGAAACTAATACAATAAGAAAAGTATATACCTTTACAGAAGATGTTGTCCTGCCTACAACTTATCTGAATGATGTTCGTTTTGATTTTCGTGTCGGAAAAGCAGGTTATGCCTATATAACGGATTCATCTTCAAGAGGACCAGGAGCAATTATCGTCGTAGATTTATCAAATGGAGACGCGTTTAGACGATTAAATGGGGCAAATTCAACATCGCCCGATCCTTATTTTTTACCGAAAGTAGAAGGTCAAATTTTAATGAATCGAAACAAAGACGGTTCAACTTCTCCATTTAGACTGGCGTCTGATAGTCTTGCCATTTCTCCAGATGGGAAATTATTATTTTTTGCTCCACTAACCAGTCGTCACTTGTTCTCGATTTCAACAGAAGCCCTGAGAGACAGAACGATACCGGACATGGATGTATCTTATCATGTGAAGTATTGGGGGGAAAAAGGTGCATCTGATGGAATGATCACAGATGCAAAGGGAACTGTTTATGCAGGAGATTATGAAAACAACTGTATCCGTAAGATATTTCCAAATGGAATAATGGAAACTATCGCACATGATCCGAGAATTTTGTGGCCTGACACTTTTTCAATAGGTCCGGATCAATATTTGTATTTCATTGTAAACCAGTTACATCGACAGCCTAGATTTCATTATGGAGAAGACTTACGACAGAAACCTTATAGTTTACTTCGTATCAAAATTGATGAATTCCCTGCTCCGACATTTTCATAATAAAAATAGTGAATTAATTTTGTAAAACAAGCACGAGTAAACATGAGGTATTAACTGTATTTACTTCTGCCAAATAAACACAAAATGAAAAATAGGAATAGTTTATTTGGTAAGTGTTAAACTATTCCTGGAAACTTTTTATAATGTCGGTAAGTTCAATGCTGTATTGATATTATTTAAATCCAAGCTGATCTGTTCGTTTGTATCCCATGCATGGTACCATCCTTTTTCTGCCATATATGTGGATATTTGTTCATGCATATTAAGAGCTTCTTCTAAATGGCGAGTGAGAATTTCTTTAATTTCCGGTGTTCCTGCCTCTGTAGCTGCCATGGCATAATTTCTAACACCACTTTTAGCTGAAATGAGTAGATCCATTGCAACCACTTGATCCGTTATTGCGTCCATGCCAGTTAAAGTTTCAATAATTGGATTCATGTTTATTCATCTCCTAATTTACTGCTTAGCGTTGGAAAGGATTGAAGCATATTCTTGTAATTGTCTAGTAGTTAGATCAATGTCTTGCTGCATAATATCTTTTAATAGCTGATCTGTGACTAACGCTTTCATCGTTTTGGATTTAGTTAAACAAGTGGTCTTAAATGCAGCTATCTCATGGACCTCAAGAACTTCATGTAAGGCGTAGTTCATTTTTTATACCTCCTTCCTCAAGGTTTCAACAGGACTTTTATACAATTATCCATTTTTGTGTCAAAAATCTCATAGCCACGCTTTGCTTCACTTAGTGGCAGTACATGACTTACGACATCACCTGGGTCAATTTTCCCGGTCGACACTAATTCAAACATATATGGCATATAATGAATCACAGGTGCTTGTCCGGATCGAATATTGACGTTTCGGTTGATAATATCTCCAAATGGGAATCCATTATATTTCCCACCGTAAACACCAGTAACTTGAATTGTCCCGCCTTTACGAACTGCTTGTGTAGCCGTGATAAACGCACCGAATGATCCACCATGAAGTTTCAATCCGCTTGCCAGGAACTCTAAATCAGTCATTTTACCGTCCATTCCAACTGCATCAATGACAACATCAGCGCCGCCCTTTGTTATTTCTTTCAAATGCATTCCCACATTTTCAAAGTGTTCGAAATTGACAATTTCAACTTTGTTAGTACGTTTTGCGTGTTGCAAACGATAGTCTATATAATCTACGGCAATGACACGCTTTGCTCCTTTTAGCCAACAAAATTTTTGAGCAAAAAGACCAACTGGACCACAGCCAAGAACAATAACTGTATCTCCACCCTTTACGCCTGCATTGTCAACACTCCAAAAACCAGTAGTCATCGCATCGGCAATAACTGCTAACTTTTCATCTGGTTCTTCACAAGTCTCTGGAATTTTGAAATGGGTAAAGTTGGCAAATGGAACTCTTAAATATTCGGCTTGCCCACCTGGATAGCCACCCGTCGTACCAGAATATCCGAAATAGGCACCCATATCACCATTATCATTAGAATTATCACATTGGCTTTCCAAATTTGTTTTACAGTAATGGCATTCACCGCATGCTATGTTAAAGGGGATAATTACTCGATCTCCCTTTTTTAGGTTAGTCACACCTGGCCCTACTTCTTCTACGATTCCCATCGGTTCATGGCCTATAATATAGTTTTCCTGCAGGTTAGGAATCATGCCATGAATTAGGTGAAGATCAGACCCACAAATAGCTGTACTTGTTACTTTTATAATCATGTCATCTGGTTTTTCAATCTTCGGATCTGGAACTTCTTTCACTTCTACATTTTTAATACCTTGATAAGTTACTGCCTTCATTGGTTACAGTCCTCCAGTGTTAATGTTCATCAGGTGTTCGGTCAAACAAGCCTTTTCTATTGTTATCAGCAGGAAATAGATGCATTTTGCCAATCATTAATGTATTGTTGGCAGAGAGTTGGTCTAATTGATATTGTTCACTTAGTTCGTATGGATGGAACCATTTTTTACTAATCATTAGATCTGTAATTTCTTGATGCATAGCAATCCCTTGCATTAAATGGCTTCGTAAGAGCGTTCTAACATCAGGTGATGCTGACTCTGTTAATGCGACCGCAATATTGCGAACACCTTCTTTAGCACGAAGAAGAAAATCCATCGCAAATGTGGTATCTGCTAGCTCAGGTACATGTAGCGAGTTTATTGGGTCTAAATAGTCATTATTCAATGAATTTGCCTCCTTTTAATTTATTATTGGTGTTGGGCGGTTTTGAGGAACAGGAGCTTCAAAAGGCGCACGTTGATAAATTGCCTGTAATTCTCCTAACGCTTGTATGGATTGTTCAACATCTTTTTGCATTAATGCTCTCAAATCATCATCAAATACCAATCCTTGCATTAGTTTTGATTTCGCTAAGCAAAGGGTTTTGAAATTAATAACTTCATGTAAATCCAATGATTCATGATCGGCTAATTTTTTATTATCCATTTGGTTCCCTCCTTTTTGACTAACTATACAAATACAAATGTATTATTCCAAATATACAAAGAGTCATTCTTTTAAAATTTTTTTAGGAGGTAGGACAAAAGGCTGAAATAATGAAAAGTCCAGTATAGGTTCAATGGAGATTATAATACTAGGGGTTATTTTCTTTTTAGTTATCGTATTTGGCTATAAAAGGTTTAATAGAACCAAGTTCAAATACAACAGAAATTGAAACGATTTTCATACATGAACAAAACTTGCCCAAAAAAACTAGGGTAAGTGATCCTCTACGGCTTGAATTAATTAACTGTGAACAAAATTTGACTACTATTCAAAGAAGAAAAAATAACGAAACTATTCAGGAGTGGTTTAAACGTATAAATTGTTCGAATGAGATTGTAACAATTTATGAATCGATAAGATATGGTGGTAGGAAGTCCGAAGTGATGGACATGGAAATAGTTCAAGACTGGATTAAAAAGAATCCACGATAATTAATATTTAACTTTTTGGTATTTAATACAATAACCTAATACAACAAACGCAATTCGTGAGTTCAATAACATTTTGGAGCTGTGATCGGCTCTATTTTTATTCAACAAAATGGCAGATTCGTTCAATAAGCAGGAAGTTGTTCTTTTTTGTCGAATGAATGAGAGATTCATTAAATGATAGTAGTATGAAAGGAATGAATTTCATGTTTTTTCTTCAAATGGCAGGTTTCCCAGGTTCAGGTAAGCCAACATTATCTAGAATGATAGCAAAAAACACAGGTGCGATTGTTATAGATCATGATATTGCAAAATCCCCATTATAGAATCATTGGGACCTACTGTAGATCTAAAGGAAGTCGGTCAAATATCATATGACATCGAATGGTCATTAATCGATTTTCATCTTTCTTTAGGACAAAATGTTATTTTTGATAGCCCTTGTTTCTATATATAAATGGTAGAAAAGGGGACCTTACTTACAAAAAAACATAATGCAAAATACAAATTTGTTGAGTGTTATACAAGTTGAATATTATTAGGATAAAAATCCAAAGGAAGTTTTGTTAGATACACAAGTCAGGCTAGCGATAGTTAAGTATTAAGATATTCAAATATAAAATATTAGATAGAGGTTTTAAAGCGCAAAGGGATTCTTGTTACTGAATTAAAAAACAAAGTGAAGAGTTTCCGAAAAACTCTAATGGATATTGGATTCACATAGTTAAGACTCTAGAAGTTAAATGTATTGAAATCTAAATGGATATAAAAAAGAAAAGAGATAAATGAGTATGCTTACTCATTTATCTCTTTTTTTAAAATTAATGATACATGCACTTATTTTGATTCAATTGAATTAGATGGTAATTTATCAAGCTCAAGATGATTTCTCAAACTACTTGTTATATTATTTACGCTAGTTTGATCAGGCATATAATAGTAAATCTTGTTTATATAATCATCTTTTCCGTCCAATTTTAATGTTGTGATGTTTTTAGTAGGATTAGCACCCTTCATATCATTAAATAAATATAATCCTTGAGATAAGCTCATATTTGTTTTGACATTTTTACTAAATACACTTGCATAATTATCTATTTTAAATAATGTTTCGGGAGACTTTAATTTATCGATAATTGCTAGCATAGCTTGTTGTTGACGTTCTTCACGTCCAAAGTCACCACGTGGATCGCGCTTTCTCATTCGAGCATAGGCTAAAGCTTCTGTACCATTTAGATGTTGTTTTCCTTTTTTAAAGTAAACCTTATAACGTGGTTTAGTATCAGTATATTGCCAAAAATCAAATGGAACATCAACATCAATTCCACCAATCTCATCAACAATATTTTTAAAACCACCAAAGTCTACAGTAACATAATAGTCAATTGGGACATGTAAAAAGTTTTCTACTGTATTTACAGTTGATTGAAGACCACTGTTATATGCACCATTAATTTTAGATTTTCTATTTTGATCTGGAATTTCCACGTACGTATCACGAGGAATGCTCATTTTTTGTATTGTTTTATCTTTGGGATTAACAGTTGCTAAAATGATGGTATCAGTTCTACCACCTGCACCCTTTGTTGCGTAGTTTTCAATTCCAAGAAATAAAATGGAAAACGGTTGGGTATTCTTTATTTCTTGTTTACGCATACTTGAGTGAATAGCTTCACCCTGAGTAGCATTCTGTAATTTATAGTATGTTTTTATTCCCTTATATCCAATAAATGCTATAAGAATTAGAACGATCACAAGCAATATTTTAAGAGGCTTTCTTTTTGTTTTTCTGATTTTTTTACGGGTTTCTTCCATTTGCTTAGTAAGAGCTCCTTTTGAGATTTTTGTATGGACTTTAATTTGATTCAGAATATTTAAGATAAAAATGACTAGTATAATTTAAACATTTATGTCGTTATTCTACAATACAGAATTTGTTAAATTTTTTTAATGAATAAACCAAAAAGAAATATTTAAGTGCAATTTAAGCAACTTTGTTAGAAAATCTTTTAGGAAAGGTGTATTAAAACGGCTTTATTTCTAATTACACTAATAAGTCACATAGCTATCTATTGATATTCTTAGTAAATATTTGAACTATTATTATTGCCTATATCTGGAGAAATGACTATGAGTTATTCAAGATATTTAGTATTTCAAGGCAAAATGGATTATTTTTTATCCAAATTGTTAGCGGCATTAGGGGCAATTATAGGGATTAGCTTGTCATATTAGAGTTCCTAATGTTATTTAATTAGACAACATTTTTTAGTTCAAAATTCAACATTTAAATTTAACAGAGTCAAATAAAAAAGAACACTACTTAGTTATTCAAAAACTGTAGTGTTCTTTTATTTAAAAATTTTCAAGGCATATTTTATTTTTTGAAGTTAATGTTTATTCTTTGATAACAAGGGTTTCCCGACCAGCATATTTACTGACTTTTATCTCTTCACACGAATTTCTAATTCCTCGAGCTTAAGTGATAATTTATCTTCATCAATATTAATTTTTAAATCTTCAAATGTATATTCAGCAAAATGGGGTATATCAATTGTTATTGCAGAAAGCTCTTTACTAATAAAAGTAGAGTCCTTCCCAGCTTCTAATTTCTTTTTGTAGCGATTAAATTTAGAATCAAGATTTTCCATATTTTCGTACAATTCTTCAACTGAGTTATAAAGTTGAATTAATGGAATAGCCGATTTTTCTCCTACTCCAGGGCAACCAGGTATATTATCACTAGAATCACCTAATAAAGCTTTTACATCAACCCATTGTTTCGGATGGATCCCATAATCATTACTGAAGTGCTCTAGGGAGTATACAATTTCACCAGTTTTTTGAGCAATGATTTGAGATGTATGCTCGTTTATTAATTGTAATAAGTCTCGATCATTACTATAAATATAGCATTTATTTTTAACTGAATTAGACCAATTATTTGATAAAGTTCCCATTAAATCATCTGCTTCATACGGTGCCATTTCTAGTTGAGCAATGCCGATTTCTTCTAATGCTGTTTTTAAAGTGAAAAATTGTTCGATAAGTGGCGTTGGTAGTTCTCCACGAGTAGCTTTATAAAAATCATATTTATTTCGACGATCAGTTTCTTCACGTTTAACATCCCAAGTAATTGCGAGGTGGGTAATGTCATGCTCTTTAATTAAGTTAAAAAGCTTTGGAATAAATACTCTTAATGCATTTATATATACGCCATCTTTCGTCTTTGAAAGTTGTTCATCACTTCTACCATAAGAAGTTGCAAAATAACCTCTACTTAATAAGTTAAAGCCATCGATTAATAATAAAGATTGATTTTCCATTTTATAAATCACCTAATATCTATTTATTTAATATGAAAATGATAGCATATCCTACTGAAAATGATAACTAGTGTATTACTGCCAATTAGATTGGAAGTTACAATTTTAGGCATATTTTATTTCAATCAAGTAAAATGACATAAAACTTTCATTAGAAAATTGAATTTTCTGTTTATTAATTAGTTAACTTTTACTATAATGGAATTTATATAAAAAAATGCAAAGGGTAGGTAGTTATATGGAGAAAGTAAAAAGTACTGTTAAGATTGAGGATATTTTAGTTGCCTATAATACGTTAAAAGAAGTTACGAATAAAACACCTTTGCAGATTAGTACAATGCTTAGTGAAAAATATGATTGTAACGTATTTTTAAAGCGAGAGGATTTACAAATAATCCGCTCATTTAAGCTTAGAGGAGCATATTACAAAATTAGCAACTTGTCTTATGAAGATAGACAAAAAGGGGTTGTTTGTGCAAGTGCAGGCAATCATGCTCAAGGCGTAGCGTATACATGTAATCAATTGCAGGTGTATGCGAAAATATTTATGCCATCAACAACACCGAATCAAAAAGTATCTCAGGTGAAATTTTTTGGTGGACCATTTGTTGAAGTTATCTTAATTGGTGACACCTTTGATATTGCTCATCAAAATGCGCAAGCTTATTGCAATGAAAATCAAATGACATTTATTCATCCATTTGATGATCCTGATGTAATTGCAGGGCAAGGCACAGTAGCAGTTGAAATATTAAATGAAATTGACCGTCCAGTAGATTATCTATTCGTAGCAATCGGCGGGGGTGGATTAAGCTCTGGAGTTGGAACATACATAAAAGGAATTAGTCCTACAACTAAGGTGATCGGAGTAGAGCCGATGGGTGCTGCCTCAATGGCCGAATCGATTGCAAATGGTAGAGTTGTAACCTTACCTTTTATTGAGAAATTTGTTGATGGAGCAGCGGTTGGCCAAGTAGGTTATTTAACATATGAAATCTGTAGAGATGTGCTTGACCAAGTTGTCGCTATTCCAGAAGGCGAGATTTGTACAACTATTTTAGAGCTTTATAATAAAAATGCAATAATTGCAGAGCCCGCAGGAGCTATGTCTGTATCAGCTTTAGAATTATATAAAGATGAAATAAAAGGTAAGAATGTCGTTTGTATCGTATCTGGTGGAAATAATGATATAGACCGACTTCAAGAAATAAAAGAAAGATCTTTAATTCATGAAGGTCTAAAACATTATTTCATCATCAACTTCCCACAACGATCTGGCGCATTACGTGAATTTCTTGATAAAGTATTAGGACCAAATGATGACATAACGAGATTTGAATACACAAAGAAAAACAATAAGGACAATGGGCCAGCACTAGTGGGGATTGAATTGGCCAATAAATCCGATTATAATGCATTGATTGAACGAATGAATTGTCATGAAATTCAATTTATGGAAATAAACAATAACCCAACTTTATTTAATCTACTCATTTAGACTAACGGGTTGATCTCATCAAGTATTTTAGTGCAAAAACTTACAAGGTAATTAATTCCTTGTGGGTTTTTGTTTTTTTTGCAAAAATATTAACAATTCATTGCTCTGCAATTAGCCAAATTTTTTTCTTGAATTTATGAATCATGTCTCTTGACAACATAAATTAGTTAAAATACAATATTTCTAGAAATACTGAAATAAGCGCTGGTCTTTGAGAGGAGGTTAAAGTGGTGAACGATGATATTGCAGTAAAGATTTATAAGGCATTAGGTGAATCCACCCGTTTACAAATTGTTAAAGTACTTGCTAAGCAATCTGAATTAGCTTGTTTAGAAATGAAAAATCAAATAAAGGTATCGGCCAATTCTACATTGACACATCATTTAAAACCATTACTTGATTGCGGCTTGCTAACAGTTCGCAAAGAAGGAACCTTCAGATACTATAGTTTACAACGAGAAGTCTTGGAAAAATATGCACCCGCTTTACTTTAAAAATAAAGCGGTAAATTTTTACTTTATATTTCAGTATTTATAGAAATACCGAATAATAAAAGGGGGAATTGAATATGAGTTTAGTAAGCAACGAAGAAACTAGTTGGGGAAAATTAGAAAAGGGTTTAGAAAGTAAACTTTTTGAGCCAGTAAAAATAGGTGCTTGGAATTTACGTAGTCGTACTGCAATGGCTCCATTAACAAGAAGTTTTGCAGATGATCAAACAGGTGTAGTTGGAGAAGATATAGTGGAATATTATCGTAAACGAGCTGCAGATGGCGTAGGTTTGATTATTTCTGAAGGAACAGTCATTAGTGCACGTGGAAAAGGTTACCCAGGTATTCCAGGTATTTATTCTGAGGATCAAATTAAAGCTTGGAAAAAAGTAACTGATGCCGTACATAAAGAGGGGGGCACAATGATTTCTCAAATATGGCATGTAGGACGATTATCTCATCACGAGCTTGCTGGGAATATGCCACCTCAAGCACCTTCAGCGATTCCTGCAGAAGGATTAGTTTCTCGTTTTCGTAAGCCGTATGATATGCCTGAAGAAATGACTATTCAGGATATTAGAGAAGCAACCAATCAATATGCTCAAGCAGCTAAAAATGCGATTGAAGCTGGTTTTGATGGAGTTGAAATTCATGCTGCACATGGTTATTTAATTGATCAATTTAATTCAGATGTTACAAATCATCGTACAGATCAATACGGTGGTGATCTTCCACAACGATTAACTTTCATGAAGGAAGTAATAAAAGCAGTAATCGAAGCAATTGGTACTGAAAGAACGATGATTCGATTTTCTGCTCATAAAGCTGATATTCCGGGCTATATGTGGGAGGATCCAGATTACGCAATTCGTACATTTATTGAAGCATTCAAAGAAGTTGGCGCAACTTTATTGCACCCTTCAATTATGCAATTTGATCGTATACTTGCAGATGGTAAAACGATGCATCAGCTTGTAAGAAAGTACTGGGATGGCATTATTGTTGGGGTAGGAACGTTAAATCCTGAAATGGCAGAAAAAGCGATCGTTGAAGGAACAATTGATGTTGCTGCGTTCGGGCGTCCTCTAATTTCGAATCCAGATCTTATACATCGTTTGAAAAATGGTGAAGCAATTGAAGAATATGACGTTAAAAAACATTTAAACGTTCTAATCTAAGACTTGATTTTGAACAAATAGTGAAAGGAAGCTAATCAAGTAGCTTCCTTTTCTAAAGATTAATATTTCGGTATTTGTAGAAATATAAAATTATGTGAGAGGAATTAATTTATGACGAATAAAGGGAAAATTTATATTTTAGCAATGATTAGTTTTTTAGTTGGTACTTCACAATATGTTATTTCTGGAATCTTAGACAAAATGGCCGATGAATTAGGGATTTCGATTGAAGCTGCAGGGCAACTAATTACGGTGTATTCATTGATCTATGCGATCGGTACACCGATTTTAATGGCCGTATTAGCTAAAATGGAACGCCGAAAGTTACTTCTATTTTCTTTAAGCGTATTTATTTTAGGTAATTTATTAGCAGTAATTGCACCTGGTTACGGTTTGTTTATGGTTGCACGAATTATAATGGCGTTAAGTGCAGGCGTTACTGTTGTTACGGTACTTAGCTTGGCTGCAAAGATTGCTCCAGCAGATAAAAAGGCAAGTTCAATTGCCACTGTTGTCATGGGATTTACTGCTTCATTGATTATAGGGGTCCCGATTGGAAGATTTATAGCAGCTGCCTATGATTGGAGATTCGTTTTTCTTGGAGTTGCCATATTGGTGTTAATCGCTTTAGCAATTATCGTTAAAACAATTCCACAAACCCATGGTGATCAACCGATTCCATTATTGCAGCAAATCGCATTAATTAAACAACCAAAAATTGCATTAGCTTTATCTATTACTTTTTTCTTAATGAGCGGGTATGGAATCATATTTACTTATTTATCACCGTATCTTATTCAAACTACAAAGATGAGCGATCACGTTTTAAGTTTTGCTTTATTAATACTTGGAATAGCGAGTCTAATTGGATCTAAATTCGGAGGATTCAGTGCAGACAAGTGGGGAATTTCGCTTACTTTAAAACGTGGATTAGTACTTAATATTTTATCGATCTTATTATTATCTCTCATCTCTAGTTCAATTAATACAGTGATTATTATCCTTACATTATGGTCATTTTCTGGTTGGTCATCTGGTGCGACACAACAATTTAACTTAGCAACAATTTCTCCAAAATCTTCCGATGTTTTATTAGGATTAAATCAGTCAATGATGCAATTAGGCTTTGCATTTGGTGCAGCAATTGGAGGGCTTGCAGTCAGTCAATTGTCCATCCGTTCTATTACATGGATGGGTTCAATTCCTGTTATAGTTTCTTTAATCGTAACATTTGGATTATCACGTTATTTAATGATTGAAAAGAAAGTCAGACAAGGCGTTGGCACACAAATAAGAGCCTAAATGGATTTGTGAAAAAATAATTTATACTTTATGGGGGGTGCATATATGTCGTTTTAATTGACATATATGTGCCCTCTTTTAGTTTATAAATCGCTCTTTTTTAGAGAAAAAAAGTAATTTCTAATTGGATTAAGTAACAATGAGAGCATATTTGCTTATTTTCCATTTGAAAGGTATTTAACTACTCATATTTTAAGTCAAAATACCATTACCAGTATGGGTAATTTATTATTTTATTTGCGATTCTATAAGATTTAATTGCAGTTCACTGTTTATTGCAGCATTTCATCATTTATTTGCACCTCAAACTTAAATCCACATACTACTCCTCTTACCCATTTTTAACCACCAGATGTTTTACTAAAAAAACAAATTGAATAATATTAGAATTATATGAATTTTTATAATAAATTAAATTCAACCTTTTTCGAATAAATTTTGAATAAAAGTATTCCTAATGCAATGTAACCGATTTATAATTGAATTCGGAAAGCCTCAAAATAAGTATATTGTAATCAATACATAAAAAATTTTCTCTTACAAAAATGGAAAATAATAAAACGATAATTTTTTATATTTATTTAATAATAAATAATAGATATAAAATGGGGGCTTACTCCTTTTAGATAAATAAACTTAATTAAGGAGCTGGTATTTATGTCAAGCAAGACATTAGAAGCATTTTTAACTCCACAATTAGCTGAGTTAAAAGAGAAAGGGCTCTATAATGAGATTAACTCTTTAGAAGGTTCTAACGAAGCTACTATTCAAATTAGTGGTAAACAATTTATAAATTTATCTTCAAACAACTATCTTGGTTTAGCGACTCATCCTCGTTTAAAACAAGCTGCTTTTGAAGCGACTGAAAAATATGGTGTTGGTGCAGGAGCGGTACGTACGATTAATGGTACGATGGATATCCACGATCAACTTGAAAAAGCGATTGCTGAATTTAAACATACAGAGGCTGCTATTGCATTCCAATCTGGTTTTAACTGTAATATGGGTGCTATTTCAGCAGTAATGACAAAGAAAGATGCAATTCTATCTGATGAATTAAACCATGCTTCAATTATCGATGGTTGCAGACTTTCTGGGGCAAAAATTATTCGAGTAAAACACCAAGATATGGATGATTTACGTGAAAAAGCAAAAGAAGCTACAACTTGTGGTTTATATGAGAAAGTTATGTACATTGCAGATGGTGTTTTCTCAATGGATGGAGATGTAGCAAATATTCCTGATATCGTAAAAATTGCTGAAGAATTCGGCTTAATTACATATATCGATGATGCTCATGGTTCTGGCGTTATGGGTAAAGGGGCTGGAACAGTTAAGCATTTCGGATTATCAGATAAAATTGATTTCCAAATTGGGACACTTTCTAAAGCTGTTGGAGTTGTAGGCGGATATGTAGCTGGTTCACAACAATTAATCGATTGGTTAAAAGTCCGTGCACGTCCTTTCTTATTCTCAACTTCTTTAACACCAGCAAGTGCTGCTGCATGTATTGAAGCAATTCGTATTATGTCTGAAGAACCGGAAAAAATCGAAAAGCTTTGGGAAAATGGAGATTATTTAAAAGCTGGTTTATCAAAACTTGGATTTAATATTGGTGAGTCTGAAACACCAATTACACCATGTATTATCGGTGACGAAAATCTTACACAAGAATTTTCAAAACGTTTATACGAAGAGGGAGTTTATGCGAAATCAATCGTATTCCCAACAGTACCACTTGGAACTGGTCGTATTCGTAATATGCCAACAGCTGCGCATACTAAAGAAATGCTAGATGAAGTTTTAGCTATTTATGAAAAAGTTGGTCGCGAATTAAACGTTATTAAATAATTTTAAAAATTAATTTCGATATTTTATTACTATAAGGTGGACTAAGGAATGAAGAAAATATTAATTACTGGTTGTTTTGGACAAATCGGTTCAGAATTAACTATGCGTCTTAGAAATGAATACGGTATTGAAAATGTTGTTGCGACAGATATTCGCCGTCTTGAAGGAAGTCCAATTTTAGAAACTGGTCATTTTGAAATTCTAGATGTAATGGATAAAGAAAAAATGTTAGAGATCGCTAAAAAGTATGACATTGATACTTTCATTCACTTAGCTGCTCTATTATCAGCAGTTGCTGAAGCAAAACCTACATTAGCTTGGGACTTAAATATGGGTGGATTAGTGAATGCTCTTGAAGTAGCGAGAGAATTAAGCTTAAAATTCTTTACTCCAAGTTCAATTGGTGCATTTGGACCAGCAACACCAAAAGACAATACACCACAAGATACAATCCAACGTCCAACTACAATGTATGGTGTTACAAAAGTTGCTGGTGAATTATTATGTGATTATTATTTTGAAAAATTTGGCGTAGATACTCGTGGTGTACGTTTCCCTGGCTTAATCTCTTATGATACAGTACCAGGTGGAGGTACTACTGATTATGCTGTTGATATTTATTACGAAGCATTAAAAAATAAGAAATATACTTCATTTATTGGTGAAGGAACATATATGGATATGATGTATATGCCTGATGCGATTGATGCAATTATTAAGTTAATGGAAGCAGATCCATCAAAACTTAAACATCGTAATGCATTTAATATCTCAGCGATGTCATTTGAACCTACTCAAATAGCGGCATCAATTCGTAAATTCATCCCTGAATTTACATTAGATTTCGACATTGACCCTATTCGTCAAGGAATTGCAAATTCATGGCCAAATTCAATTGACAGCTCTGCTGCAAAAGAAGAGTGGGGCTTCGATCCAAAATTTGATTTAGATCGTATGTCTGAAGATATGTTAAATAAATTAGCTGCAAAGTTAAACGTAACTCAAGCTTAATTAAAAAAGAAGGAGACAGATGTCTCCTTCTTTTTATTTTACCTTCTGTTTCCTAATCCCTGTTTTTGGTATTTTGTTTAGTACTTTGACACAAACTTATCATGTATCAAGAATGTAAATAAAAATGCTGATAAAAAAGGAAGTTAGAAGATGAATAATTTAGACCATAAGGGATTACCCTTAACGATTAAAGATATTAAAATTGCATATGAACTTTTAGAGGGGAAAGTTCGAAAAACACCATTAGTAAAATCATTTTATTTAACTTCAAAGTCGGACGGAGAAGTTTATTTAAAGCTTGAAAATATGCAATTAACAGGCTCATTTAAATTTCGTGGTGCATTTAATAAAATTTCTCATCTTACTGAGGAAGAAAGAAGTAAAGGAATTATCGCATGTTCAGCTGGTAATCATGCACAAGGTGTCGCATTATCGTCAAAGCTATTGCATATTAAGAGTAAAATCATCATGCCATCAACTGCACCAAAAGCAAAGGTTGAAGCAACAGAAGGGTACGGGTCAAATATCATTTTGTACGGTGATACATTTGATGATGCGAAAGATTATTGTGCTAAAGTACGAGAGGAAACTGGTGAAACATTTATCCATCCTTACGATGATATCTACATTATGGCTGGTCAAGGGACTATTGGTATTGAAATTTTAGATGATCTTTGGGATGTGGATACAATAATTGTTCCAATTGGCGGTGGTGGACTCATTTCAGGAATTGCAGTTGCTTTGAAATCATTTAATCCTACAATAGACATTCTTGGCGTTCAAGCAGAGAATGTACATGGTATGAAAGCATCAGTAGACGCTGGAGAAATAGTGAGTAACTATACTGCTCCTACAATAGCTGATGGTTGTTCTGTTAAGGTTCCAGGGAAATTAACATATGAAATTGTCAAAGAATTAGTAACCGAAATAATTCTTGTAAGTGAGGAAGAAATAGAAGTAGCAATGAAGGATTTACTACAGCGTGGTAAAGCAGTTGTGGAAGGGTCAGGAGCCTTAGCGACTGCTGTAATTTTATCAGGTAAAGCTTCAAAATATATTAAAGATAAAAAAGTAGTCGCAATCATATCGGGTGGAAATGTTGACCTAGAAAGAATCTCCAGTGTTTGTGAACATTTCTTTGGAAATGAAGTAAAGTGATGAAGAATGGGTGATCCTATTGTCGGAAAATAAACTAAGAAGAGAAATGGGATTTATTGCAGCATTAACTACTGTAATTGGTACTGTAATTGGTGGTGGAGTTTTCTTTAAAGCCACTGCTGTATATGGCGCGACTGGATCTGCAAGTTTAGGCTTATTAGCATGGATTATTGGTGGCATCATTACAATTTGTGCTGGTTTATCGGGTGCTGAGCTTGCCGCAGCAATACCAAAAACAGGAGGAATGGTTGCTTATTTAAAACACACATATGGTGATCTGACTGCCTATTTGCTTGGGTGGGCACAAACAATCATCTATTTTCCAGCCAATATTGCAGCACTATCAATCATATTTGGTACACAAGCAGTTTCCATTTTTGGAGTCCCTGCCAATTCTAATCAATTCATTGTCACGATGATTGCTGTAGTTACTGCAATTTTTATCACATTAATGAATTTCTTAGGAGCAAAAACTGCTGGTAGTATTCAATCATTTTTTACCTTTTGTAAACTTATACCTCTGGCGATTTTAATCATATTTGGATTATTACATGAAGGCAATGTGACTTTTCAGCTTTTTCCAGTTGAGGTCGGAAGTGATCGAAGTTTTTTGCCAGCACTTGGTTCAGCTTTGCTTGCTACGATGTTTGCATATGATGGTTGGATACTCGTAGGAAATATAGCCGGAGAAATGAAAAATCCTAAAAATGATTTGCCAAAAGCAATTGTATTTGGTTTAGCTGCTGTAATGGCAGTGTATCTTTTGATTAACATTTCCTTTTTATTTGTATTAACCGCAGAGCAATTAGCTAGTACAGCTACACCTGCTACTGAAGTTTCGAAAGTTTTATTCGGTAATTTTGGAGGGAAACTTGTCTCGATAGGAATTTTAATTTCTGTATTTGGTACAATTAATGGCTATACAATGACAGGTATGAGGGTTCCATATGTAATGGCTAGAGAACAAAAACTTCCTTTTAGTAGTTGGTTTGGTAAATTATCTAAAACTGGAATTCCATATAATGCTGGTCTATTTATCTTAATTGTTGCCATATTTATGATGTTTATAGGTGGATTTGACTTATTGACGGACATGTTAGTATTTGTCATTTGGATTTTCTATACACTAACATTTTTTGCGGTTTATATTTTACGAAAACGGGAACCGGATCTAAAAAGGCCATATAGAGTACCTTTTTTACCATTAGTTCTCTCAATCGCTATAATTGGGGGAATCTTTATCGTCGTTAATACACTAATGACACAAACTATTTTAGCTTTTTGGGGAATTGGTTTAACATTAATTGGACTTCCTGTTTATTATATGTTTCAGAAAAAACACGTTGTAGTAGATGATGAATGAAAAAGGTAGGAAATTTTCCTACCTTTTTGATTGCCTTCTAAAGCACCCTCATCTTGATTCCAAAAGGATCGAAATTGCACTAAACATCAATAAAATAGCCATAACAATATTAAACTGATTATTATATTTTGATAAGAACTTTCGGAAAATTGAACCAAATACAGCCCAAGAGTAAGTACCTAAAAAACCTACAAAAGCTAGAAAGAATGAATAGAATATTAGGCTAATATTGGAAGTGTGACTTGGAAGGACAAAGGTTGATATTGTTGTTATGCCATATAAAATACCTTTCGGATTTATGAATTGTAAAAGCATACCTGTTAAAAAACTGTTATTCTTGTCTCCATCATTGTGATTACCAACATTCTTACTCGTAATAATTTTTACGGCCAAATACAACATATAGATTACACCTAGAATAGTCATGATAAATTCAATTTTTGGAATGAAGCTTTTAAGCAAAAGACTAAAATAAGCACACAATAAAATTAGTACAAAGAAACCTGAACCAACCCCTAACGAACCGCGAAGGAGCAAACATTTTCAATTCAATTTTGAATTTAACAGGTGTTAAAAACAAACAAATCAAACGGTTATGGATCAATTCATTAGAAGTTGATGAAGTAAGAAAAAGAAAAGGGTTTGCGCATTTACATGATAATCAAAAGGATCTACTACAATGATCTTTATCGGCAATAAAAAAGTATCTTCGATTAGAGTACCTGTTTTACTTAAGCAGCAAAACGGATAAATTTAAAACGCAAAGTGAGCAATTTGAAAAGGTGTTTTACAAGTAAATGTAGAAATTTAGTAAGATATGTCATTTTATCTCCAACTTTCAAATAGCGTCGGATTTATTAATAGTCATATAGAATGTAAAGTATAGGGAGTTTTTATAATGGATAGTCGCATATCAAAATTAGCAGATGTCTTAGTTAACCATTCTACAAAAGTTCAACCTGGAGATCATGTGTTGATCCAAAGTGTCACTGAGGTTGATCGTTTAGTCGTACAAGCAATCATCAAAGCTGTTGGAGAAGCTGGTGGTCATGCACATGTTTCAATGCGTGATATGGCAGTAACACGCCAATTGATTCTATCAGGTTCAGAAGAACAGTTTAAAATGTTCGCTGATTGGGAGTGCTATCGTCTAGGCAAGATGCAAGTATATATTAATTTAAGAAGCCCAAGAAATGCGTATGAATTAGCAGACGTACCTTCTGAGAAAATGAAATTATACCAAACCATCTTCGGTAAAGCGCAAAGTGAAGCAGTTTATAAAACAAGATGGGTTACAACTAGAATTCCGAATCCATCAGCTGCACAAGAAGCCAAAATGAGCGCAGAAACTTATGAAGATTTTTACTATAATGTTTGTACATTAGATTATAAAAAAATGTCTAAAGCAATGGATCCACTAAAAGCATTAATGGAAAAAACGGATATGGTAAAAATCATTGGAAATGGAACGGAACTTAGCTTTTCAATCAAAGGTGTTGGCGTATTAAAAGGTGACGGTATCGATAACATTCCTGATGGTGAAATCTATACTGCTCCAGTAAAAGAATCAGTAAACGGGATAGTTACGTTTAATACAGCATCTGTGAACCAAGGATTTTCGTTCGATCATATCTCATTAAAAATCAAGAATGGTAAAATCATTGAAGCACATGCAAACGATTCGGAGCGTATCAATCAAATACTTGATACAGATGAAGGATCAAGATATATAGGAGAATTTGCGTTAGCGTTTAATCCATATATCTTACACCCGATGAATAATACATTATTTGATGAAAAAATAAATGGTAGTTTCCATTTAGCAATTGGTGATTCATTAGATGGTGCTGATAACGGAAACAAATCAGCGATTCACTGGGATCTTATCAGTATTCAACGACCTGAATTTGGCGGCGGAGAAATTTGGTTTGATGATGTGTTAATTAGAAAAGATGGTCGATTTATTTTACCTGAATTAGAGAATTTAAATGAAGCAAATTTAAAAATGTAGTTAAGGACTAGCCAATCATGGCTAGTCTGTTTTTGTAGTTCTTTCTATGAATAACATATACATATCTAGTATACATAAGTACGCTTATCGGCAATAAAAAAAGGAACTTTCTCAAGGGAAGTTCCTTTTTTGCTGAATGCTCAACTAACACAATAAATAAAATTAGGATCTCTAAACAAGAACCAAATTACTATTAAACATTTAATAATAGTGAGGTATTTGTTTCATCGCTTTCTTTAATTTCCTTTATAAATTATAAATAAACCCCTGTGTTTACTTACAAAGTATCGAATTTATTACCTAATTTCATCTTTGTGTAATGGTATATAATTCCTTTTTTTCTTTTTCTTATACTCTCAATATTTCTTTTTAAAATTATAAGTATCAATAGTTCTAGTAATTCATAACCTATCACTACTATTGTTGCGATTATGGCTATTTCTAAATAACTCAATCAAATTACCATCCTTTCATACTACAAAAAGTCTTGAAAATTTTAGGAGCTGACGAGCTGTCTTTCCATTTTTTACAAGCTGCATAAGCACCTAAATTTAATATTTGTGTTACTAACCAAGCATACCCTAAAGCAAGGAGCGCTGCTATGAGGGCTGGAATAGCAATAACAACAACCATAGGAGTAGGAGAAGGATCTATTGGTGGATACTCATTTTTTTCTATTTCCTTAAGAACTACGACTTCTTGTGGAGTCATAGATTCATATCCGATTTTCATATTTTCTGCTTGCTCAGAAGTAGCACCTAATTCTATAGCTTTTGCAGAATCAAAGGAGAATTGGCCATCACTTTCTAAAGTAAGACTTTGCCCAGCAATAGAGTGGAATGCTTCTACTTCTTCCCAAGTTAATTCTTGTTCTTCCATGAAAGTATTAATATGTTCCATCGTTTCTTTATCTAAGACCTGGTTTATTTTTTGGGGGAGTAGCTCTTCCATTTTCTTTTCTTGAGCAACAGCATTCAAACCTGGTGTTACATGCATAAAAGCTAAAGCAGCAGTTGATATAATTATTATCTTTTTCAACATAAATTTATACATTCCTCCAATTCAGCACATGAATTTTTTTGTAAGATAAATATTTCAATAGTAAAATATTTCCTTTTAATACATATGCACATCATAAGCTTACGTAAAACAAAAAATTAAAATTTTATAAGTTTTAGATTATAAAATTTTAATTTTTAATGATTAGAGTTTTTTGTACCATGTCTTGGCCACCTAGTATTCTCTTTTTTTTGTATAAAATCCTGCATGGAAATCTGCTCATTTTCGTACGGTTAAACACGTATTTATCTGATTCATTTCAAAAATTGCCGACCTTTCTTTTTCA
Organism: Bacillus sp. FJAT-25509; assembly: GCF_001420605.1. Classification (GTDB taxonomy): domain Bacteria; phylum Bacillota; class Bacilli; order Bacillales; family Bacillaceae_G; genus Gottfriedia. Next base: position 126,929 of record NZ_LJIZ01000016.1, on the reverse strand, counting down.
GTTATTGGTTCTGTAAGTTGCTGAGTACCATTTCAATTTGTGTTTGCTTCATTTCGTGTATGAATCTAATATTTTCCATTAATGATGCAACCACACTAGAGCGAACAGTCTTTCCAATTTTTAGTTAACATAAAAAATCTTATCGGTAATAAAAGAGACCCTCTAAAGAAGGTCTCTTAAACAAATTATTGTTTATAAACGTCTTGTAATAGAATACTGAAGAGATTTTATAGCTGGTTTAGTTAAATTAAAAATAGAATAATTAATTAGGACTTAGATAAAATTTAATTTCTTTAACTTTCTTTGAAAATGATGGTTTATAAACCAGTTCATACTTACCGGATTTAGAAGTTTCGAAGTAAAGTGCCCCTTCGACACCGCGTACATCATTATCAGGACTTTTTTCTCCAGAGAGATTACCATTAATTTCTTGTCTAATATAACCAGTGTAATGTTGTTTTTTTTCACCTTTTGAATCATATAGATCAAAATCAGTTGGTTCAATATGAACATTTTTAGAATACGGTTTACTCCATACCTGTAATTCTACTGTAAGAACATCACCTTTATAATTGTTTTTTTTAATAGAGGGTTTAGTAAAATAAGCTTTTTCAATCGTGACTTGTATCTTATCAAATTCTACAGTTTCTCCCATTTTATAAATCTTATCTTTAATGGGCTTTGAAGTTTTTTGTGTGAACACATCATAGCCAGGTTCCGTATTTACTTTTTGTGTATTGCAACCACTTAATATACTACCAGCTATTATTAAAACTCCTAAAAACCAATAAAATATTTTCAACATCTTATCTTCTCCTTATCATTATTGTATTTAAATTTAAGGATTAAATAATAATATAATAATCTTAAACATTTGTATTTTATTTATCTGATTATTGGATATTAAACTCTTTAAGCAAAAAGTGAGGCATTATTGCCCCACTCCTCAAAGTTATTTTAATAATCGTAGTCAACATTTATTTTATGACTAACTTCATCTGAAACAATAGATCTACCACCTACAACAGTTTTAAATTTTGCCCAATGTCTAATATCCATGGTTGCAAATGTACCTGCTGATTTCCACTCAGTTTTTGGATTGAAAATGTCGCCACTCATGTTAGAATCTGTAACTACCCATCTAGCATAATCTAAATCACTATTTGATATATCATCAACTTTAGGGCTTGTGGGCATTGTAAAGCCTAAACTTGCACCCCATGGGTAACCCAAATTAATTGAGTAGCTAGGACCGTCACTATCATGAGGTCCCCAGTCTTCAATACTATCTGGACTTAATGGAATATCATGGTCGGTTTTTAAGTATACAGCATAACCTTGATTATAAGTTAATAATTGGGTATAGTCACTTACATAAAAATGATCATAATTTTTTTCAGTTTCATCAGTATCTTTATAAAGCTTCCACCAAGAAACAACCTTTCCTCTTAACACACCAGATATGTATGAACTTAGTTTATATTTTATAGGCGAACTTGCAACATTTGCTGCCATTGGTCCAATTTCATCCTCTAAGATTTTATTTTGAGTAACATTATCAACCACTTCTTGATAAAAATTTTCAATTTGAAGTGAAGATGGAACTTCTCCAAAATACTCATCTGTGTATCCATTTGTCATGGTGTTTGTTATTAGTTGTAAAGGGTTTGGATTTTTTGTATAGCCAATGACATTATATTTGTCTTCGTTAGGTGCTGTCTCTAGTTCAGGGTTATCTTTAACTTCTTCTTTTTCAGTAGAAGGATCTTTTGCTAAATCGACCTCACCCTGTTCTTCCGTAAATACATTCAAATTATCTAAATGTAATAAATCTTTATATTCACTTAATGTTATACCATCACTCCCATAAAGATATACTCTTTTACCAGCATTTAAAACCTGATTTAAACTATTTTGTAATGACTCATTATTTATAACCATATTGATAGGAAACGCTATTTCTCTTGCCGCAGATAAGTCTGTTGGAGTCAAGGGTGTACCTGGCTGATATGATTTATTTTGTATCTGAACACTTCCGTTATTTAGAGCAGTCTGTATAGCTGTTAAAGAATCATCTGAAGTAGTAGTGGAGTAGGTATATAAAGTACTATTTAAATAGGATGGATCATCAGAATAAAAGAATAAAGTCATTGGGTTACTTGCTGTTGTTGCTGTCTGAGTCGAAGACAATGTATCGGTTTTAATATCTTTTGTAACTGCAGCTAAAGCTGTAGTACTACCTCCTGAAACTAATCCTAAACATAATGCAGTTGTAACTATAGATTTCCATTTCCTATTCTTCATTTTATATTTTCCTTTCTAAATTAATATTTTATTAAATTATAATTAAAATTGACGTAATATTCAGTTTTACAAATTCAATCAACCTTTAATAAAAATTTCGACATTTTCGTCGAAAAAAATTTGAATGATCTTTTGTAATTTTTCGATATTTTCTAATTTCATCAGTAAAAGATTTGTATATAATATACAAATCTAGTTTACATAAAGATTCTTAACGGAAGTTACAAAAAGGCCCACCCCTTGATTCACAAGTGTGGACCTTTTTGTTTTTTCTCAACATATGCATATTTTTATACATCGTTGATGTACAAGGAATTTTGGAGAAGTCTTGTTCACCTAGTATTCTCTGTTTTTGTATAAAATCCTGCATAAAGTTACTATTGATTATCGGGTCATTTAGTTTTTATTGGCTTCTACAGGCTAATTCTACTTATCGATTTAAGTTACGAATTCAGGTAAGAACTTTACATTTAACTATGATGAATTAGGTAACTTGCGATCAACTAATTCTTCAAATAACACGAGTACATCAATACAATATACGAATAGGAATTTAATCGATTCAGAGAGAATTCAATTAGACAATGGATTGATTCTTTTAGATGAATCGTATGTGTACGATGCTAATGGTAATCGTAAGAAGATTAATTTACCAAACAGCCAATCGATTGTTTACAACTATGATTCTTTAAATGAGTTAACATCAGAAGAATATCCAGATGGAACGAAAAAGGAATATAGTTACGATGGATTTGGAAATCGTACGGATGTAACAGTTACAAAAGATGGAGAAACTACAGAAACAAATGCCAACTTTAATACAGAAAATCAATTAACGAAGTTTGGAAAAGATGATATTGAATATGACGCTGACGGAAACAGAATTTCAGATGGAAACTATTCATATAGATGGAATCCTACAGGTCAATTAATATCCGTCACGAAAAAAGGCGAAAGTGATCCATTTACGACTTACAAATACGATGAAAAAGGTCGTCGAATCGAAAAAAGTGTCGATGGCTTAACAACCAAGTATTACTATGATGGAGATAGCATTAACGTTTTATATGAAACAGATGGTAGCGGTATAGTTTTACGTTCATATATCTATTCTGCAAATGGTCAACGTCTTGCGATGAAAGAGCAAGGACAAACATTTTATTATCATTACAACGCGCATGGTGATGTCATTGCTATAACAGATGATACAAAGCAAGTTGTGGCGACTTATTCATATGATGCGTGGGGAAATGTGAGCGAATCTTCTGCACAAGGTTTAGCAGCTGACAATACATTTGGATATGCAGGTTATATGTATGATAAAGAAATTAAAATGTATTATCTGATTGCAAGATATTATCAGCCTGAAATTGGAGTATTTTTGTCATTAGATCCTCAAATGGGTGATAAAGTTGATGTAATGACGCAGAATGGTTATAATTATGCAAATAATAACCCAGTTATGTTTTTTGATTTCGATGGAAATTCTGCACAACACGAAGGTTATGATGACTGGGCAAATGCTTGGGTGGACAGGGAATAGCTCTAGAAAGTCTTAGTGAAGAATTATTTGGTTTTAGTGAAGAGAGTAGTGTTGTAAAAACCCATGGACATCATACCTTTCCAAAGTACCTAAGCGGTCATCCTAAGCAACTTTTATCTAAAATGGTCGATAGTGCACATCGAGTATTGCATACAGATATGCGAAAATTTGAAGATGGATGGTTAGGAGCTAAAAGAGGATACACGGGACAAATGATAATAAAAAAATATGGTAGAGATAAAATAATTAAAGGATTGAGAAGGTTTTACTCACAGCGTAAATACAGGGCTTTGTTAGATGACTTCGAAGAAGCAGTTAGATTTACTGAAGGGAAATTAAAACATAAATAAAAATTGGTAAATCCCTATTTAAACTAAAAAATAGGGATTTCTTAAAAGGAAGTAAAGGTATGATAGAAACTCAATGGATTCATATAGAAAAAAGGTTTGATATAACTGATATTACATTTAAAAAATATTATGTCTATACTACATTTGATGATATTGTTGGAGAAGCCATTGCTTATAAAATTAAAACAAATTCAAATGAATATTCCAAATTTATTAATTTTCTTGTGAGTAATGGGATTAGATTTAACATTTTTCGAAGGGAGTATAAGTTTTCAAAGAAAGAAGGGGAAGATTCTGAAATATTACACTTGAATATTTGCTCTGATGCTAAGGAATCATATTCACCAGATCACGAAGGATACGTTTGTGAACAATGTAAAGAACAAGTACAATTTTTACAAATCAATAATTTACAAGTAAAGTATCTAAATATAAAAAAGTACGATCTAAGTATCACATATATGGGTGATACTGAAATAATAATATCTGAAAAGCTTAAAGATATATTTATTCGAGAAGGTGTAACTGGTATACAATTTTCGAATATATTTGACTTAGATTCTAATGATATTATAGAGGGTTTTTATCATTTAAGATTACAAGAAGGTATTGGAGATGTGGTAGAGCCATCAATTGTTGAAAAGGATGTTAAATGTAATAGTTGCGGATTTTATCATACATTTTTATGTCAAACACCGTTATATTTTTTAAAAGATTCATGGAAGGGATTAGATATTTGTTTTACATCAAACTGGTTTGGTCAACCACCGTCTTATCAAGGTAAAAATATAATAATTTCTAAAAGATTATATCAAATCTTAATAAAAAATAACATTAAACGTATTGAAGTCCAGCCTTCTTTTTTAATTTAGAATTAATCTATCATTTAAAAGTAATATACACTTTTCTGCCGGTCTATTTATCGATCAATTGCGAAGTAACTTGAAAGATTTGATATTAATTATACAGAATACATTTTCAATAAGGGAAAATTATAAAAAATCCTTCGATATGAAGGATTTTTTTATTTTTTTAATAATTGCTTTCTTTGCGTTTTCTAAAAAAACGATGGAAAGACAAATAAGGCTTAAGATGAAGAAGGATACGATAACAATTCCAGAAAATAACTGAGCGAAACTCTCAAAATCATTTTCGTTTATTGGGATAAAGTATTTGTTTATTATTTTATTAAAAAAATGACTTAAAGAATAATAATTTATTAGAATGAAAGAAATCATAAAGAAGAGTATTGAAATTAAAGATGTACCAAAAAATAAGTAACTCATTGGAGTAGTATCGCCATTAGTTGCTAAATAGAACCAAGAACAAATAGATGATATTAATATTATTGCTAATGTCGTATTATCAGAAACATTTAGTAAGAAGGTTGAAAACATACCTATTATTATTGGAGAAGTGAAAAGCCAGATTAGTCCTAAACGAACAGTCTAATGGAAAATCTTGCAAGTTAGCAAAGTTTGAACAAACCTCTTCAACATCCTGTGAATCTGCAGCCATTTCCACTTCCATTTACTCTATTCCGCAATCGGACCATTTAATGGAATAACTATTAGAAAATATTAGTATGCTATAAAAGGAATCGCGCGTTACAATTGGTCTAAATTTACACTTTGTAGTTAGATTTAGAATATATAAAAGAGTGGGTTGAAATATGAGGAAAATAGGGATGGGGGTCTTCATAGTTCTTTTATATTGTTTTCTTTCGTTAACAACCTCGTATATATTGTTAGTATGTAACGATTCGTAAATTTCAAGGGGTACCTACAATATCAAAAACGCCATCCTTTCCTGTAATTCTACAGAAAGAATAGCGTTTTTTCGTTATATAGATACAAGATTAACTTAAGTTTCTGTCATAACTTATCTATCATACAGAAAAATGTTTTTCTTTTTTGCCAGGTAACATTCCTGCTGTAATAAATGCAAATAGTGCCAATACCACTAACATACAAAATATTGTATGCAAACTTACAGCTAATGCAACTCCTTTTAATTGTTCACTTAACCATAAACCAGATACAGCAATTCCAATTGCTTGCCCTAAGTTTCGCATTAAATTATATGATCCCATGGCTGTTCCTCGCATGTTCCAATCTACTGAAGATTGGATAGCGACTGTAAATACAGTGAGTGATAACCCAAAACCCAATCCCAAAATACCTGTTACGACCATTATCCATGGCACCACTGTATTTGCATGAAATAAAACTAAACCGATACATCCAATTATAATAATAGAAAGACCTGTAATTGCTATCCGAACAATGGATGTTTTGCCTAACCATTTTCCAGATAAAATAGCTCCAACTGGCCATGTGATTGACATTGGTAACATTGCAATACCAGAATAGGTAGCATTTAAGTTTTTAACTCCTTGTACCCATAAAGGGATATAAAAAGTTACTGTTACCAATATAAAACCAAGTAAAAATCCTGCGATGTTTGAAATAGTTATAGATCGAATAGTAAATAAAGAAAGCGGCAGCATTGGTTCTTTTCCTTTTGCTTCAATCCAAATAAATAAACAAATTCCCACGAATGCTACAACAATTAAAGATACTATACTACTTGAGATTTGTTTTTGTTCTTTCCATAAAGTTAATGCGTATAAAAAAGCTGTCATACTTACCGTAAATGTAAAAATACCTGGGTAATCGATTATGTGTTTTTTCTTTTCTACATGTTCATGCAAAGATATCCATAAAAGAATGAGAGGAATGATTCCAAAAGGAAGATTCATGTAAAAAATCCAATGCCAAGATATCTTGTCCACTATAAAGCCACCAGCAAGCGGACCAACAATACCAGAAATTCCCCAAACACTGCTAAGCCATCCTTGTAATTTTGCACGTTGTTCAAATGCAAAAATATCTCCAATAATTGTATAGGGGATTGTCGTTAACGCCCCTGCTCCTATTCCTTGAATCATACGAAATATTACAAGTTGTCCCATTGTTTGTGAAAATCCAGAGAGCATCGAACCACTTAGGAAAATAACCACTCCAATTGTAAACATAATTTTTCTTCCATATAAGTCTGCTAACTTTCCAAAAACAGGTGTACTTATAACTGTCGCTAGTAGATAGACAGATATTACCCACGTATATAATTGGTTACCCCCTAAATCTTCTACAATTTTTGGCATTGCTGTACTTACAATGGTCCCTTCAATTGCTGTTAAGAATGTTGCAATTAATAATGCAATAATAACAGGCTTCTGTTTTGTTTTATGATTCATTTTTCTACCTCCTGATCCGTTCACGTTTGTTACCGATAACGATTGTAGCACCTTTTTCTACAGCATCGTCAACTAATCTTTGAACGAAGTCCGCAGATTTATCGTCGATTAATGGAACGATTGTGCTGTCTTGTTCTGGAGATTTAACTGATAATTCAGCTACTTGCGCTTTTAATAAGCAACAAGCTCGCCCCCAGCTTTATGAAGTGCTTCCACCATTTTAATACCGCTAATTGCGCCTTGAGTTGCTGGTTTGAAGATAACATCATTACCCATAATAAGCGCTGGTGCAATTTTTGCAGCAGATAAGTTTACTGGATAGTTAAATGGTGAGATTGCTAATACAACACCAAGTGGTGCGCGTTGGATAATCGCAAGTTTAGATTTCGTTCCGCCAGGAAAGCTATCGCCCATCATGCTTTCTCCGTGCATATGAAGAGCTTTTTCAATCGTGTAACGAATGAAGTCAGCTGTACGAACAACTTCTTTTTTCACAACTTTATATCCTTTACCGACTTCTTTCATAATAATATCGGCAATTTCATCTTGCATATATACAAGCTCATCAAGCATGGCACGTTCCTTTCAACATTTATTTTAAGAATGGCTAAATCATATCATTCGAACTTATATAAGTAAAACAAATATTTATTATGTATCCATTAGAAATCCTAATACAAAAGATAATAGTAGTATGAATTAGTATTACAATATTATTTAAGTTATAGCATCAGGTCGTTTTACCAAAGTAGCCGAAGTGACTTTGAGTTTCAAGTAATTAAAACGTAGTTTGAAAATAAAAAGATCTATAGTAAATTAACTTTTTTTATCATTCTTTTAATAAATTTTATTGAAATGTGAGATTGTATAGTGGCTTTTATAAAGAATGGTACTTAAGGTAACACATATAGATTAGGGAAAGATGGCTGCTGTTTTGCTCTTAGTTTAAACCTTTCGCATAGTAAAAAGACATTCTTTATGAATGCCTCTTCACTTATTTTTTAACTCGGACCCTATTTCCTTAAAATTCTTAATGAGATAGTCAATGAAATATCTACTTGCTATAGGTAATACCCTTTTGTCTTTATAAGCCATACTTATTGTGCGCTTAACAGATGGAGAGATTGATTTTGTTACAATATTATACGGACACCTATCTAAAACAAGTTCCGGTAAAATTGATATACCAAGACCTTGTTCAATCATAGACATAATTGCATAATCGTCATGAACTCGGTATTGTATGTTAGGTTCAAGAGAATTTTGTTCAAAAATGGTTAATGCTTCATTTATTTCTCCCTCATTTAAAAGTATGTAAGGCTCTTCTATTACTTCTTCCAATGAAATTTTGGTTTTAGGTGCTAAACAATGATTTGCTGGCAATACGACAAGCATTTCATCTTCTAGCAATGGAATGCTTGTTAATTTAGACACAGCATCTGGATTAACAAAGCCAAAATCTACAAATCCTTCTTTTATCCAATTACAAATAACTGTATATTCCCCTTGGTATATATCAAAATGAACAGCTGGGTACTGTTCCTTAAAACTTCTTATCAAACTTGGTAGCCAGTGACATGCAACACTAGAAAATGTTCCAATTCGAATAAGCCCACTTTGTAATCCTTTCATCTCTTTTTGTTTCTCTTGCAATTCTCTATGTGAATTGCTGATATTTCTAATATACGGCAAAAACTCTTCGCCATCCGGTGTAAGGGTAATTCCAGTTCGTGATCGCAAGATAAGAGTTGTTGATAGTTCTTTCTCTAATGAATTTACCATTTGACTAATTGCAGATTGGGTGTAACCCAGTTCTTCTGCGGCTTTGGTAAAATTACCTGTTTCGATTACTTTAATAAAAGCATGATATACATTCATTAAATTGCTCCTTGTATTAGAATTACTAATAGTTTCATTATAAACATTCGTTTAACTAATGCAAATTTGAATGATAACATATAGCTCTACCACTAAAACAGGAAAGGATAAAAAACAAATGACACAAAAACAAGCTAATTTACTAATGGCTACAGTCTCTATAGGTTGGGGGACATCTTATATTTTTATGAAACTTCTTGCAGATACAGTTTCTCCCTTCACAGTAGTAGCCTTACGATTCGGGATTGCATTTCTGATTATGATTATCATATTTAATAAAAAATTAATAAGTGTAAATACTAAACTATTAGGCTACAGCGCAATAGTTGGATTATTATTATGCGGGATTTTCATTTCACTTATGTATGGAATGAAATCGACATCTGCTTCTTCAGCAGGTTTTTTAACAAGCACAACTGTAATTTTAGTGCCTGTTTTACAAACACTAATTACAAGAAAATTACCACGGAAAGAGGTAATTTATGGTGTAATAACTGTTTCTATCGGTTTAGCACTACTTACTATTAAAGATGATTTTACATTTTCATTGGGTTCTATTTTATGTTTGTTAGCTGCTTTACTTTATGGGATACACATAATAGTTACAAACTATTTTGTTCAAAAAGTGGATGCATTTCAATTAGGAATTTTTCAGCTTGGCTTTGCATTTCTTTTTTCCCTCATAGGAAATTTCATATTAGAAACGCCTGTACTTGTATTACCCAACGGAGTAATACAGTGGTCCGCAATACTTGGTTTAGCCATTATTTGCTCTGCTTATGGTTTTGTGATGCAGCCAATTGCTCAAAAGTATACTACACCTGAAAGTACAGGATTTTTATTTTCTCTTGAACCAGTTTTTTCAGCAATATTTGCATTTATCTTTCTAAATGAAAACATGGGGGGACAAGGATACTTAGGTGCCTTGCTGATTCTGGCTGGTGTATTAATGGCAAATACGTCATTTAAAAAACAAACTGTATTGAAGGAGATAAAGCAATGAATATTTTAATTATCTACGCACACCCAGAACCGAAGTCTTTTAATGGAGCATTAAAGGATCTGGCGTTTTCAGAATTAACTTCTTTAGGTCATCAAGTCAAAGTATCAGATTTATATGCTATGAACTTCAAAGCTGTTGCTGATGCTGAAGACTTTATCCAGAGAGAAAATAAAGAGTTTTTAAAATATGCAGTAGAACAAAAACATGCAACTAAGACAAACAATTTTTCGGCTGATATTCAAGAAGAACAAGAAAAACTTCTTTGGGCAGACTTTGTTATTTTCCAATTCCCACTATGGTGGTATTCTGTTCCTGCCATTTTGAAAGGGTGGTTTGATAGAGTATTAGCTTCTGGATTTATTTATTCAAGAGATGAAAGATATGATACGGGTAGACTTAAAGGTAGAAAAGCGATGTTGTCTACTACAACTGGTTCTCCTAAACATGCTTATACGCCATACGGAATGGACGGGGATATGCATGAGAAGATACTTTATCATATTAATCATGGCATGCTTTATTTTTCCGGTTTAGAACCTGTTGAACCATTCATTGCATGGACGCCTTCACATAATGAAGAAGAAAGAAAACGTTACTTAGAGGAATATAAAAAACGTTTGCATAATATTTCTGAGATTCCTTCTATTCCATACCATCCTGCTTCTCATTATGACGAAAATCATCAACTAAAAGTAGAATATAGAAAGTGAAAATGTTGTTGAACTACTGTGAAAGAACGTGAATACTTTCATTCTCTATGTGAATTTTTGATTCATGGCTGGCTAACGGGTAGTTTTAATTAAAGGGGAACTAAGCGATTTTAGACAGATGCTATATCTTCCATTACTCCATTAAAAATCACTTTAAAGGAGTAAGGAGGATTTTAAAAAAAATGAATTAAAAGTAAGTTTTAGATTAACAACATTCCTGGAATTTTTTCAAAAACCTCCGGAATGCAAGTAAAACAAAAAAAGAACGTATTTCTTAATTCGAAATAGAAAATGTTATAAAACAATTTTCGGACAACCTCTTTTTAATTAAAATCTAATCATTCAAAAGCTTTTACTCTAAAAAAGCTTTTGAATAATGAACGACACCTTGCACTTTTTCAAGAGAATTATGTGTTAATTCTAGAGCCATAAATACCTCATCAGGCACTTCAAATGGGGCTTGAATATTCCATAAGCTAGCTGGTTTAAAACCAAACTTAGGATAATAATCTTTATGTCCTAAAACAATTACTGAACTATAACCAAGGTCTTTTGCGTTTTTTAAGGCAACGTGAATTAACTGTCTTCCGATTCCTTTTTTCTGATACTCAGGAGTTACAGAAACTGGAGCAAGTGCCAAAGAATCGACTGCGTTATCACCATCTACAATTTTTATTTTAGATAGAAGAATATGACCTATAACCTTATTACCTTGACTTAATGCGACTAATGAAAGTTCAGGAATGAATGCATCTGATTTTCTAATCCTATTTACAAGTAAATGTTCTCTCTTATCGCTATATTCTTCATTCAAAAAGGCATTTTTAATAATTTCTTCAGTTGTATTATATTCTGTATTGAGTTCTGGTCGAATTATGATATCCATTTATAGTCCCCTGTTCTTTTTATATACTTTATTTTTTATCCTATAAATGGCACTTTCTTTATGCACGAAGTCATTAAGAAAGCGTTACACACCCAGCTCTAAACATAAGTTTAACAAACAAAAACCTTCAATTTAGTATGTTTTTATTTTATAGTGTTTATGTCATAGTGGTCAAACTCCAGTATATTACTCCGTTGTTGTGCTAACGGGTTGCATTAGTTTGAGATGACAGTATTTAGAAATCGAAAAGTTTTAAAATAAGAAGGCAAAATAAAACCGGATTCTTTTACTTTGCATAGATAAATCAGAGTTTTATTTCCAAAAAAGTGTCTTAACGTTGTAAATCCGCATTTCTCTGACGCTACCCCATATTGAGTTGTATTTAATATATGCAGATCAATTATAAGTGACCTTTAGTTTGATAGACAAAGAGGGTAATTCCACTTGACTACAAGCTTTTTTATTGATTAGAAATAATGATAATAATGAGAGAATAACTCGGATCTTTTAATATTAAAAAAATGAATAATTAGTAATATTGCGTTGTTTAAAGACTAATAAATTTATAGTTGATTAGTTGGATATAGTATTAAAAATTTATAATATTCAGTAAAAACATTGTAATAAAAATGTAACGAATTTATAATTTTATTTGTTTTCAAAATATTACGAAAGGAATATGGAATTCAGAAAAAATTGTTCAATATCTATCTAGAACATATCAAAATTGAATAAGAGGATGGCTATACACATGAAGAAACATACACTAAGGCTTTTCTTTGTTAGGATTGTGTTAACAGTTTTAGTTATTAGTTCAATTCAATTAAAAGCATTTGCTGAAGAATTAACTAGTACGAAAAAAGTTGATGAGACAATAGTTCAAACAAACTCAGTTGAAGATACTGAACCAAAAGTCGGAGAATTAATTGATGAGCGTACGGCTAATACCAAGACATTCTATAATGGCGACGGTAAATACACTGAAAAAGTCTACTTTGAACCTGTAAATATGAAAGAACCAGGAGAAACAAACTTCGAAGAAATTTCTCCGGATTTAGTAAAAGATAATACAACTACAAATATTATAACAACAGAAAATACTGCGATTGATACTGAATTCCTTAAAACAATGTCAAATGGCAAATACGCTAATTTTTCATATAAAGGGCATTCTTTGTCATTGTCTATATTACAGGCTGCGGGAGAAGATAAAACAACATTAAACGCAAGTGATGTTGATGCCAAGTTTGTTGAGAATACGAACAAAATTGTTCATGAAAGTGTTTTTCCTCAAATTGATTTACAAAACTACACCTTTAATCAAAATACAAAAGAAGATTTAGTTTTACACCAATACGATGGTTATCATATTTTTACTTTTAATATTCAAACTGACTTAAAAGCGACGATTGATGAAGATGGCAATATTCAAATGAAAGATGACGATGATAAGAAGATTTTTGAATTGCCGAAACCATTTATGTCGGATTCGAATATTAATGAAGGTTCCGGAGAAGCAGTTACATCTGATAAAGTGAGCTACGATATCGAAGAAATAGATGGTGGATATAAATTAACGTTAAATGCTGATCCAGATTGGTTAGCAAGTCCTAATCGAGTGTTCCCAGTATTTATTGATCCTACAACTTCTGTAACGGATTCATCAGATACTTTTGTAATGAGTGCTTATCCAACAACAAACTATTCGGGTACATCATCAAAATGGGACGCTGGGTTAGGTGCATATATCTTAAAAATTGGTAATTATGATGCTACCACAGGTACATGTTATGCCTTTTTAAACCAAGGTTTACCAGCAAATTTAACTGGTTTAACGATTACTAATGCTTCCTTTAATGCATACGTAAAACATAGTGCCTCTTCCAGTGCAAACGGTATTTGGTTAGATCGTATTACAGGAACATGGTCTAACTCATCTGTAACTTGGGATACGAAACCAAGTTCTACAAATATAGCAACTACTACTGTAGGAGAGGGTCAGTGGGCCAACTTCGATATTACAAATACAGTAAAAAGTTGGCTAAGTGGTTCTTTAACTAATTATGGTCTTAAATTACATGAAAACGGAAATGGATCATCTTATTGGAAAAAAATAATTTCAACTTCAAATTCTGATAACAATCCATACATATCCGTTAACTATACTATTCCTACACCTGATTCACCAACTGGATATGCCTATTCATATGGTGATAGTACCAATTCAGGATACGTTGATTTAAATTGGGATGCAGTTCCAGGTGCGACTGGTTATAAAGTGTTAATTTTCAATGGGAATGATTATGATGAGTTTTCTGTTGGAAATGTAACAAGTTGGAGCACGAAAGGGAAGAAAATTTGGCCATCGCCATCAGAAATCGCAAGTGGAGTTTTTACATTACATGATGGGACAAGTGGTGGAGTGGAACTACCAAATGATCCATCAGCCTTATATAAAAAGAATGGAAATAAATACCCTACAAATACAAATTATTGGTTTCGAATAAAAGCTATCTATCCATTAGGTGAAAGTACGCAATCTGACCTACCTTTTAAACCGACGATACCAAATCTGAAATTTGCAGAAATGACCTCTGTTAATAGTTTTACTAGAGGAACAAACGGATATATTGATTTAAGTTGGAAGCCTGTGACAGGTGCAACTGGTTACAAGTTCTTAATGTATAACGGAAAAGCATTCGAATCATTAGATATAGGCAATGTGACATCATGGACAACGAAAGATAAAAAGTATTGGCCAAAACCGACAGAAAGTTATGATTTACATTTAGATAACACAAAATCGGGTGATGAACTAGCAATAGATCCGTCTATAGTCTATCAAAAGGCGAATCCAAATTATAAACCAAGATATTATGTATTAAAAATTGTTCCATATAATGCTAACGGTGAGACGGTGCAACCTGCAGCATCTTATTCATACATTCCGCTAATCCCTGTACCTAGTCCTCCAACAGGACGAGCTTATACAAATTTAAGTCAAAGTAACTCAGGATACGTAAACTTGAGTTGGGATAAGATTTCGGGAGCAACAGGTTATAAAGTATGGGTTTACAATGGAAAAGACTATGAATCCTATGATGTAGGGGATGTAGATAATTGGACCACACAAAATAAAGGAATTTGGCCGAGTCAATCGGAAATTGATAATGATGGTAGGAAAAATCTACATCATCCGACTAATCCAGATGATTCCAATTATGGTGGAGAAGAATTACCTCTCGAACCATCAAAACTATATGCGAAAAATGGGACAACCTATGCAACTAGTCCATACTATTACTTTAGGATAAGTGCGTATAATAGCCAAGGTGAAACTGTTTATTCCTCAACTTACTTTAGAACAGTCATTGGTGAAGCAGTACCATTCCTCGGTATGCAAGACTACTGGTCATATGTCGATGTACCTGGTGGTAGTGTTAATACTGCAACTGGTAACTATATCAGAAGTGAAAATGATTTTTCATTAGGTGGAAAAGGACCAGGCATCACAATTGAACGAACTTATAATAGTCAGTCAACAATCAATGGATTATTTGGAGTAGGCTGGCATAGTAACTTAGATGAATCGATTACATTAATAAATAATGATGCTCATTATGTAGATGAAGATGGCACACTTTTAACATTTGAAAAAGATTCAAAAGGAGTATATCAACCACCAACAGGCGTTGATTTAACATTAACAGATAATGGCTCAGAACTTACACTTAAAGATAATAGTCAAATAACAAAGACTTTCGATAAGACGACTGGTCATATTAAAAGTATAGAAGATGGAAATCATCTTAAAACAACATTAAATTACACTAATAATCAATTGACATCAATATCTGATGCGTCAAATCGAAAAGTGGTAGATATTCAATATAATGTTGAAGGACATATCAATCAGTTAAGTTTATTTTCGAGCCGTACAATCAATTATGAGTATAGTGGTATGTTGCTGTCAAAAGTAACCGATCCAAATAATGAAATAACTCAATACGAATATGATTCTGAAAATAAAATGACTAAAGTATCATTACCAGTAATTTCTACGACTACGCCAACAATTAATATCGTATATCAAGATGATCAAGTAACTTCCATAACTGATCCAATGGATAAAATCTATCAACTAACTTATGATTCTGATTCAGATGGAAATTTTGTAAAAGTTCAATTCCCAAATGATAAAATCAATCAGTATTGGTACAATGCAGATGCCAATCCGACTAAAATAAAAGAAGATGTTGGTGGGAAAAATACAACGATAGTTTATAATTACGAAGGTAATAGATTAAAAGAATCATATGATCCAAACGACGTTGATCGAAACGACGTTGGAAAATCGCCAACTGAATCCTATTCATATGATTCCAACGGTAATACGGCTACAGCTACATCTCACTATGGTACTGAAGATTTTGATTATGACAATTTAAATAATCAAACTTCTTATACAGATACAGAGTCAAAAGAATCAACGACAGTTTATGATGGAGTAAATGCTGTATCGGATAATGATATTACAAATGCAATTGCATCCTATACTAAATATGATAACTATGGGAATGCAATCGAGACTAGTAATAGTTTAAGTGCAGCAACAAATTTATTAACAAATGGTAGTTTTCAAAATGGTTTGATAGGTTGGACTAAAATTGTCACCCCTGTAAATGATACTGGTACAATTAGTATTGATTCGATCGGGAAGAACGGCATTAGTGGAAATAAATCAATCAAATTTTCTCCACAATCAACATCAAATTCATTCGGATATCTATACCTGTACCAAACGATTTCAAACATCAAAGAAAATACGAATTATACTTTAAGTTCAGATATTAAGTCAGATTTATCAAAAGTGAACGCCATCTATCGATTCCAGTTTTTTAATGCTAGTGGTACAAGCATTGGAACTACAATCGGAACAATTAATGTTTCTGGAAAACAAGATTGGATTAATAGACCTTTTTCTTTTAAAACGCCAGCTGGCACAACGAAAGTTCAAGTTAAACTAGAGGTAGATCATAACTCTATTGATGGTAAAGGTGACGTGTGGTTTGATTCTGTTCAATTAGAAAAGGCAGAGTTTCAATCTAACTTTAATCCAATTGAAAATGGAGGGTTTGAAAACTCACTTACATCTTGGACAGGTAGTGGTGGTACCGTTGATTCAACTGAACAGTTTGATTCATCAAATTCATTAAAAATCGTTCGTTCAAGTTCAACAGCTCCTACAAATGAGTATAAACAAACGGTTTTAATTGGACAAAAACCAGATGATCAACCAATTGATCTAACTTTAACGGGATTGTCTAAAGCAACAAATGTTGTTATTCCAATTGATGGCACGAAAGATTCTACTAAATATGCATTAAAAGCAGTCATTAATTACACAGATGGAACAAACGCAACAATTACTGCAAACTTTTTAGACGGAACGAAAGAGTGGAATCGAGCATATGCAGATACCTCAGCAACCACAACCAAACCAATCAATACAATTGATGTGTCTGTTGTTTTTGGAGGGAACTTTACAGGTACCGCATGGTTTGATGGCATTCGAATTATAAAAGGAAAAAATAAATTAATATCGATCTATGATACTGAGGGTAATTACTTAAATCAAACGACTGACCAAGCAAATTATTCAACTAAATTTGAATATGATTCGTTTGGAAATCAAACAAAGGTAACAGATGCGAGTCAAAATGTGAAACAATTCCATTATGATAATGCGAATCAACTGGATAAAGTCACATCTGCGAATAATACAACTATCGAATACAAATATAAAGCAGGTTTACAAACAAGTAAAACTATTAATAGTACTGCAGATAATCGAAATCAAATATTTCAATATGAATATGATAACAGTGGTAATTTAATAAAAACAACTGGACCTCTTAATGATATTACAACAAATAAATACGATGATAATAGTCGTTTAATTGAATCAACATTGCCAAGTGGTACAACGATTTCAAATACTTATGATGGTTCAGATTGTTTAACTTCAATTGCTTACAATCATATAAACTATTATGATTTTTCGTACGATGGAAATGGAAACCAAACAAAAGTTGTCAATAATCAATTAAATCGAACAACTACAAACGATGTAATTGATACTCAGAACCGTATTACTAAAAAAACCATAACGCAAGGAACGACAAGCTCAGTCCAAACGTGGTTGTATCCATCTGATTCAGATAAACTAATAAGCACAACTTTTGACCAAGGACCAATGTCTGAAACAACAAGTTATTCGTATAATAATATGAATCAAAATTCAATTGTTTCAAACAGTGGCAAGAACTTTTTATTTAGTTATGATGAACTTGGAAACTTGCGCTCCTATAATGCAGGCAATAATTCGAGTACATCTTATCAATATAATGATCGAAATTTAATCGATACAGAGCGAATTCAATCAGCTAATGGTTCAATCCTTTTAGATGAATCATATGAGTACGATAAGAATGGTAATCGTACCAAAGTAAATTTACCAAACAATCAAGCAGTTGTTTACACATATGATTCTTTAAATCAATTAACTTCAGAAGAACTTCCAGATGGAACTAAAAAGATTTATAGTTATGACGGCTTTGGTAACCGTACAAATGTAAAAGTAGCCAAAGATGGTGTAACAATTGAAACAAACTCCCAATTTAATAAGGAAAATCAATTAGTTGAATTTGGTAATGACCCAATTCAGTATGATGATGATGGTAATCGTACAGATGATGGAGATTATCGTTACGAGTGGAATCCATTAGGTCAACTAATTTCAATTACGAAAAACGGAGAAAGTACACCGTATACATTATATAAATATGATGAGCAAGGGCGTCGTATTGAAAAAACTGTTGATAGTGTAATAACAAAGTATTTTTATGATGGAGATAGTATTAACATCTTATATGAAACAGATGGTACAGGTTTAGTTTTACGATCTTATGTTTATTCAGCAACCGGTCAACGTCTTGCAATGAAAACTCAAGGACAACTATTTTATTACCATTATAATGCTCATGGAGATGTTATTGCATTAACAGATGATAATAATCAAGTGGTTGCAACTTATGCATATGATGCATGGGGCAATGTGATACAAAATTCATCACAAGGGTTAGCTGCTGACAATCCATTCCGATATGCAGGATATATGTACGATAATGAAATAAAAATGTACTACTTAAAGGCGAGGTATTATCAACCTAAAACAGGTGAATTTTTATCAATTGATCATTTAGCAGGTGATGAAAAGGAACTACTTTCACAAAATGGATATATATACGTAAGTAATAACCCTATTCAATTAATTGATAAAAATGGTGAAAAAGAAGAACAGGTTATGGGACAAGGCGTTGGCGCAGGCGCGGGCGGAGTAGCTGTTTCACAAATTGGTAAAAATTTATTAAAAAAAGTAAAATTACAAAAGTTAAAAAATATTATTACCAATATATATCGTCCCGGTAAAGTAGGCGATGGTAGTCTTATGGATGCAGTAAGTTTAGAAGTTAGAAAGGGGATTATTACAGGAGGGAAATCTCATATAAAAAAAGCTAAAGATACTTTAACTGGTCTTTCAAAAACATTAAAGAAAAAGGATATTACCAAAAAAGAAATTGAAATAGCTCATGATTTATATGTTAAATTAAAAAAGGCATTAAATGGAAAATATTGAGGTGGTAGTATGTTAAATATAAATCAGATTACTCAGCTTTTCTTAAAGAATTTTCCCGAATATTTACCTGCATTTGAAGTTCATGTAGAATTTAACGAGTGTTTCTTACCTCATATTTTTTATAGTGATGTAATCAGTAAACATTTATTATTTTTATTATGGAATAATATGGAGCAGGAAAGAGTAAAAGAAATAATAACATTCATAGAATATATGTTGGAAAATGGTGACGAAGAATTAAATAATGTAATGGCAGTTAGTGTCTTTCCACCAATTATATATAATGAGATTGTTCTAGAAAGAGCTTGGAAGTTTATGGGTCAAAACACCAAAAATATTATTAAAATTATAATTGAAAGTGGGGAATAATGTGAGTGCTAATACATTAATTAATGATTTCTTGAATCAGTTCCCAACTTATTCTCCAGCTTATTACGAGATAATTCATCGGAATGGACATTTTGATCAAAATAAATTCTTTATAAGTGTAGTCGGTGAAAATTTAATTTTTTTGCTGGAAAACAGAATGGAAGTTCCATTTGTAAAAACTTTATTCAACTATTTTGAATTAAAAGTAGGAGATAATGATTTAATAAGCAAAGAAATCATTAGTAAAATATTGATACTACTTGTAGAGGATAAGAGCCTTATTAAGGAAGCACGGAAACATATGTGTTCAAATATAAAACAGTTATCATATATAATTGAAGAAAGTATGGAATATTACGAATTAGGAATGGAGTGTATTGAAGAAGGTAGGTTTCAAATAGCTTTAGAATATTTTGAAGAGTCACTTTCATTATATATAAATGATGAAACACGTAACAAAATTAATGAATGTAAAACTGAGTTATAAGATTGAAAAATAATTTATAAAAAGCTGAACCTTAAGCTCACTTAATATAAAAGTGAGCTTTTGTTTATTTAGCACTTGAAACAACTAGAAGACTACGAGAAGAAAGTAGAAGAAATTTAAAGGTTATTGATGTTTTGTTTTCATTAGTAAGTCAAAAATCAAATTAGTATTGTGTAGAGTGTGGTTTCTTTATAAAAGAAATTATTTATTAATGTGATAAAAGAAACTATCTTTACGATAATAAAGTTTATATTTCTGTACTAGTTTCTTCCTATTATATATATGTCATTAATTAGACTTTTCCTCATACTCTTTTACAAGTTTATAAAATGATGTTTTCTTCAATCCTAATTCCTTCATTGCAGCAACCCCTGTTATTTCTTTTGACTTCCATCGTTTATATACAGTTTCAAATTCTTCACCAAGTTGTATAGTTGGTCTCCCGAATTTAACCCCATTTCGTAGAGCTGCATCAATTCCCTCTCGTTGACGCTTACGAATCCTTTCCCGTTCCTCTTCAGCCATCCAAGATAAGATTTGCAAAACAAGATCTGCGATAAATGTACCTAAACTATCTTTATATTGAGTCGTATCTAACAATGGCATATCCAAGACGACAATGTCAGCTTGAATATTTTTCGTTATGTCGTTCCATTCCTCCAAAATGCCTTCTTTATTTCTTCCGAATCGATCAAGGGAATGGATATAAAGGATGTCTCCTTTTCTTAGGATCCGTTTCAACAATTGATATTGTTCTCGATTAAAATTTTTACCACTTTGTTGATCAATGAAAAGATCACGCTCATCAATACCATGTTGTTTCATGGAATCTAATTGTCTTTGTTCATTTTGATCCTTACTACTTACTCGAATGTATCCAAATTTCCGACTATCCATTATTTTCATTCCTTTTTCCAATTTGATACATAAATTATACCAAATTACGTTCGTAAATCTATAAGATTCCATCGAACGTCCGCAAATTCATTTTTATATAATAACGAACTAATATTTTAAAAGATTATAAGTATTTTATAATCGTTCGTTTAGGTGTACTTTAATGAACACTTATAGTAATAATTGTTTAGCTGTTTTGTTAGTAAACAATTGAGGCCTATAATTAAATTGAAAAATTATAGGTTTATATAATAAAAGATAGATATATATATATTGTGTAAATAATGTGAATTATAAATATTATTAGATTGTTATTAAATTTTAATTTAATTATAATAATAAAGTAGTTTTATTAAAAAAGTATTAAGGAGGGTAGAGGAAGTTGAATTATTTGGAAAAATAAAATCATAGGAGGATAACTACTTGGGGAATAGTAGATTTAAAAAGTTTTTAATATGTTTTATTTTATTCTTCTTTATATTCACATCACTTCCTACTAGCATTTTAGCCGAGACGGGTTATACAGAGGAAAAAGCTACAGTTACAACTCATTTTAAAGATACCGAAGATGCTACATCAGAAGCTAAAATAGGGGAAATAATAGAAGAACGGACTGAGAATACAAAAACATTCTATAATGGAAATGGAAAATATACTGAAAATATATATTTTGACCCAATCCATACTAGAGAAGAAGGGGAAAATACATATGAAGAAATTTCTTCTGATTTAGTAAAAGATATAACGGCTACTAATATAGTAACTACTGAAAATACAGCAATTGACACTGATTTCTTAAAAACGATGTCTAATGGTAAATATGCTAATTTTTCATATGAAGGACATTCATTGTCACTATCAATCTTACAAGCTATTGGAGAAGATAAAACCACATTAGACGCAAAAGATGTTGACGCTACTTTTGTTGAAAATTCTAATAAAATTGAACATAAAGGTATTTTTCCTTCAATTGACTTACAAAATTACACATTTAGTCAGAATACCAAAGAAGATTTAGTATTACATCAATACGATGGATATCATATTTTTAAATTTAAATTAACAACAGATTTAAAAGCAGTAATTGAGGATGGTAGCATCCTGTTAAAAGATGAAGATAATAAGAAGGTTTTTGAATTACCAAAGCCAATTATGTCTGACTCAAATTATAATGAAGGATCGGGAGAAACTGCAACTTCTGATAAAGTAAATTATGAGATTCAAAAAACTGAAGAGGGATATCTGTTAACACTAAATGCAGATACAGAATGGTTAGATAGTTCAGATCGTGTATTTCCAATCTTTATTGATCCAACAACTTCAGTAACAAACTCATCAGATACATTTGTCATGGGTGCGTATCCCACAACAAACTATTCAAGCACGACATCGAAATGGGATTCAGGATTAGGTGAGTATATATTAAAAGTTGGTAACTATGATAGCACAACAGGAAATTGTTATGCACTATTAAATCAACCTTTACCAGCTAACCTAAATGGCCTAACGATAACAAACGCAACTTTTAATGCATATGTTACGCATAGTGCATCAGCTAGTGCAACTGATATTTTTTTAGATCGGAATACGGAATCTTGGACCAACTCTACAGTTACTTGGAATACAAGACCTAGTTCGACAAATATTAAAACTATAAGTGTAGCCAAAGATCAGTGGGCGAGATTTGACGTCACAAGCACAGTGAAAAGCTGGTTAAGTGGTTCGTTATCGAATTATGGTTTTAAGATACATGAAAACGGTAACGGACAGTCTTATTGGAAAAAAATCGTCTCAACTTCAAATTCAGATAATAATCCGTATATTTCAGTTGATTACACGATTCCTACACCTGCTGTACCTACTGGCAAAGTGTACTCTTATGGAGATGGTAGTAACACTGGGTATGTAGATTTAGATTGGAATCCTATCCCAGGAGCTACAGGTTATAATGTTTGGATTTTTAATGGTAAAGATTATGAAGCATTTCCTGTAGGAACAGCAACTTCGTATACAACTAAAGGGAAAAAAATATGGCCATCCTCAGATGACATTGCAAAAGGTAATTACGCATTACATCACAATAGTTCAGAGGGTGGTACTGAACTACCACTGGACCCTTCTACTCTATATAAAGAAAATGGGAAAATATATCCGGATCGAACTAATTATTGGTTTCGAATAACTGCTATTTATCCATTAGGTGAGAGTGTACGTTCAAACGCTTATATGCCAACTATCCCAAATACTCTGAGACCAGCAACACCTACTGGTACAAGTTATACAAATGGAAATGGCACGGGGTATGCTGATTTTAAATGGGATGCTGTAACAGGTGCAAAAGGCTATAAAATATGGATGTGGAACGGGGTTGCATATGAATCATTAGATGTTGGGAATGTGACTTCATGGACAACAAAAGGTAAAAAATATTGGCCAACTTCAGCTGAGATTAGTGCTAGAAAATATGCTTTACATCTAGATGACAATGCAGGTGCTGAATTACCTCTTGATCCTGCACCGACCTATGCAAATGCTGGAACTGCTTATGCAAATATACATCATTATTATATAAGAGTAAGCGCATATAATGACACAGGAGAATCAGTCTACTCTAGTTCTTATTTTGGACCGACGATTTCAAGTTTACCAGTGCCTAAACCACCAACTGGCAGGGCTTATACGAATATTAATAATTCTGGCTATATCATTTTAAATTGGGATAAAATTGCAGGTGCTGAAGGGTATAAAGTATGGGTATATAATGGTAAAGATTATGAATCATATGATGTTAAAGATGTAGATACTTGGACGACGCAAAATAAGGGTATTTGGCCTAGTCAAGCTGATATTGATGGCGGAATGAAAAATCTCTATCATCCGAAGAGTGAATCAGATACTTACTATGGTGGCGAAGAACTTCCTCTAGAACCTTTTAAGTTATATGCGAAAAATGGTACAACTTATGCCACTAGTCCATATTACTATTTTCGGATAAGCGCATACGATGGCGATGGAGAAACTATCTATTCATCAACTTATTTTAGGACACCAATTGGACAACCAGTTCCTTTTTTAGGTACCGAAGATTATTGGTCATTTATTGATGTACCGTATGGAAAAGTAAATGTAGCAACTGGTAATTTAATTGTGGATGAAGAGGATTATTCAATTTCAGGTAGAGGGCCTGAGTTAGGATTACACAGAACTTACAATAGTATGTCAACTTCAGTAGGGCTTTTTGGACCTGGATGGCATTCAGATTTAGATATGAAAGTAACGGCTTCTAGTGATAAAAGCAAGGTTACTTTAGTTGACGAAGATGGGACATTACATCAGTTTGAAAAAATTGATGGTGCATATCAAGCACCTACAGGTATCTATCTGGAATTAACTGAAGATACTGAATCATATATCCTGAAGAGTACGGATCAATCGCAATCTTATTTTTCAAAAGCAACCGGTAAATTAACTAAAATAGTAGACGGTTATGGAAATACTTTAAAATACACATACGATTCAAATGGTAAATTAACAACTATAACTGATGCATCACTTATTAGACCTAGACATTTAGATCTTAAATACGATACAAACGGATACGTTTCTGAAGTGTCAGGACCAGACAGCAGAAAGGTTTCGTATGTTTACCAAAATGGATTCTTAACAAAAGTTACACAAACTGCAGGTGAAGTTACAAGCTATGAATATGCTGGTGGAAAATTAAAGAAAGTATATGAACCTAATCATACTATAGATAAGCCAGTCGTAAATCAATACGTATACGATGGTGATACGAAAAAAGTAATCGAAGTACAAGATCCTAAGAAACAAAAATATTTATTAGATTACGATACAACTAATAAAAAACTAACAGTTACCTCACCAAAGGGTAATAAAGATGAGTATACCTATAATGATGCAGCAAACCCAACCAAAGTGGTTGAAGATGTTGGGGGGCTAAATATCACATCTACATTTAATTATGAAGGTAATAATTTAGTAGAATCAAAGGATCCAAATGATCAAAATTCATCTACTCCAACTGAAAAGTATACGTATGATGGCAATGGAAATGTTCTTACAGCTCAAGATAACTATGGTACTGAAACTTATGAGTATAATTCAAATAATGATGTTACTTCTGCAGTAGATGCTGAGGGAGATCAAACTACAATTGCTTATGACGATTTGGACGCTGTTTCTGAGACTGATCAAAATGGTAAAACATCATCAATTGCCAAGTACGAAAAAGGTACTAATGGAATGAGTAATGGGAATCTTTTAGAATCGAGCTATACGTTAGCTACTGCAACAAATCTAATAACAAATAATAGTCTTGAAAACAACTTGACTGGTTGGGCAACTAACCGGACTAATGACACAGGAACGCTAACGGTAGATTCAACAACAGCAAATAATCTTTCTGGAACTAAATCATTAAAAATTTCAGCACAATCAACAAGTAGTTCTAAAGGATTTTTAGCAGCTACACAAGAACTACCTATTGAAGAAAATAGGCAGTATACATTAAGTGGTCTCATTAAAACTGATGTTTCAAAAGGAAATGCTTTCTTTAATGTTTTAGTGATGGATGCAAATAACAATACTCTTTTATGGACGGATAATCGCTATAGTCAAATTACTGGAAATAGAAATTGGACAGAAAGACAATTATCATTTAAAACACCCGCAAATGCAGTAAAGATTAGAATTTATTTAGAAATAGAGCACTATGATATTACCGCTGTTGGTTCCGCTTGGTTTGATAATATTCAGTTAGAAAAAGGAGAGGTTTCTTCTAGTTATAATCCAATTTTAAATAGTAGTTTTAATGGGTTAACTAATTGGACTGGCTCAGGAGGTAGTAACGATACTGCAACTGGATTTGAGGATAGTACTTCATTAAAAATTGCTAGAACAGCTACAACACAAGCTACGAGTGAGTATAAACAAACAGTTGTTGTTGGACAAAGTTTAACTGATGATCCATTTAATATAACACTGACGGGGTTATCGAAAGCTGATAATGTGGTGAAGAAAAGCACCGACACTGTTTCAAATCGAGATTATTCGATTGTGGGTAAAGTTACTTATACAAATGGTGAAATAGAAGAAATAGTTGCAAGTTTTCCTATTGGAACACAAGATTGGAATCGAGCTGCAGTTAAAATTCCGAGCACAAAACCTATCAATAAGATTGAAATATCAACTGTATTTAGTGGTAATTACACAGGTACAGTTTGGTTTGATGGCTTACGTATAATTAAAGGTGCCATTGTAACCAAAAGTAATTATGATGGTGACAAAAACTATGTGATAGAATCTGAAGATGAGCTAGGAAATATTTCCAAGATGACGTATGATAAAAATGGAAACACAATAAGTGAAACGAATGCAAAAAAAGAACTAAAAACATACGAATACGATGCCGCAGACCAATTAACAAAACTATCATTAGCGAATAAAACAACAATTAACTATCAATATGATAAAAACGGTAATACAACAACGAAGACAATCGAAACCTATCAAGGGGACAAGCAAATTTTTAATTATAAGTATGATGAAAATGGTGCAGCTATTGAAACATTAGGTCCTTTATCTGAGAAGACAATAAACGAATATGATGCTAATGGCAATAACACTAAAAGCTTGTTACCAAATGGGAATATCATTTCAAACGATTATGATGGGACTGACAGAGTAAAGAGTGTATCATTTAATGGGGACAAAACCTATAGTTATACTTATGATAAAAATGGAAATGAATTATCGGTCATTTATGACAAAGATGGGCGAACTAAATCAAAAACTTACGACTCTGCGAATCGAGTTATAAAACTTGAAGATCGTGGAGCAACACAAGAGTGGAAATACTTAACAAATTCAGATAAGCTATCTGAATTTAATGTTAACGATGGGGAATATAATTTAAAATACTATTATAACGAACTTGATCAGAATACAGTTGTATATGATGGAGAATACTCTTATAGATTTGATTATGGCGAGCGTGGACATGTCAAAACATATACCAGTGGAAATTACTCAGGAGCATCTTTCAAATATGATGATCGTGGCTTCGTTCAACAAGTAGTGATTGGACAAAAAGATGGAATAGAAATTCTAGATGAAACCTATAGTTACGATGAAAATGGCAACCGTTTAAGTATTAGGTATCCAAATGGCCAATATATCTCCTATGAATATGGTAAACTAGATCAACTAGAAAAAGAGATTTTAAAAGATGGTACAATTAAAGAGTATTTGTACGATGGATTTGGCAATCGTACTACAGTGAAAGAAATAAAAGATGGTACGTTGAAAACCATGACAAGTAATTATAACAATGAGAACCAACTCATAATATTTAATTCTGAAATAATTAAATATGACTTAAATGGAAATCGACTAGAAGATGGACAATTTATTTATAAGTGGAATTCACAGGATCAACTTGAATCCATTACCAAAAAAGGGGAAAGCATCCCGTTTGCGATTTACAAATATGATGAATTAGGTCATCGTATTCAAAAAACTGTTGGAGATATAACTACAAATTATCATTATGATGGTGATGGTTTAAACGTTTTATATGAATCAAATGGCCAAAACCAGGTAACAAAATCGTATGTTTATTCTGAAGCAGGACAATTGTTGGCAATGAAGAAAGGTACTGAAAAGTATTTTTATCACTTCAACTCGCATGGAGATGTCATTGCTTTAACAGATAAGACAGGCAAAGTTGTAGCAAAATATGAATATGATGCGTGGGGTAACCCATTAAAGGTAGAGGAAGATGCGGTTGTAAAAGATAATCCTTATCGTTATGCCGGTTATCAATTTGATGTAGAAACAGGATTATATTACCTAATTTCAAGATATTACCAAGCTAACCAGGGAGTCTTTTTATCACTTGATCCTGATCCGGGTAATGCAATTGATGCAATAACACAAAATGGTTATAACTATTCAAATAATAATCCAGTAATGTATTTTGATTATGATGGAAACTCCGCAAATAATGATGGATACGGAACCCAACCAATGCTGTCACGAGGTGGCGGCAGTGGAGGCGGAGGCGGAGGTAGTAGATCCTTTAAATTCAAATTCAAATTAAAGTCATCTAAAGGGAAAAATAGTTATAAAGGAAAGATACCTAATAAGGTTACAGTAAATAAGTCAAAAGTAATGAAATCGGCAAGGGCTCCTAAAAAAGGTGGAGAAACAAAAGTAGGGCATGCATTGCAAAAGCACGCAGGAAAACATCCTGAAACCTGGGGGAAAGTGAAGGGGAATTCATCACAAATAAACAAAGATGGTGAAAAACATTTACGTGAAATTCTAGATGCGCCTGGAAACTTTAAAAAGGTAACGTCTAAAGGAAATACATTCCTAGAGAAAAGATTGCAGGATGGTAGAGGTGTCAGACTTAATCGTGATGGAAATTTTAAAGGATTTATAGATTAGGAAAGAGGTTGATTTAAATGGAAAACCTTGAAATTGTACTTGTTGATTTTCCAAAGTATAATCTTGATAAATTTGTATTTGAAGAACTTAATATTTTTATTGATCAAGTTAAGTCATCACATTTTTTTAATAATAAAACTATGAAAGATGTTAGTTTTGAAAATATAAGTAGCTTTGAGAACATTCTTATGCCATATGGTTCTGGCAACATAGTACTAAAGCAGTTAGATTTTGGAATACATTTCCAAGATGTAATGGTTTTATTTTCTTTTGATAAGACTTTAGGTGATATTACTCTAAATTTTCCCGAAACGAGTTTAAGAGAGGCATCTATAAAAAGAATGTTATGCTATTTTTTGAAATTAAAAGAAAAGTATAGTATACCAACTGTAAAGTTTGGTTTTGAACCTGCAATAGATGCGGATACATGTATAGTGGAGTTAAATGATGGAGAATATGAACTAAATCAATTAGTTATTAAAATTGAGGAAAGCTTAAACAAATAATAAATCAGAATATATGATTGTGATTCAAAATGGACTTAATTGGGATCAACGAAAAATAAATGTATGTTTACAGATAGGGAAGATTCAATCGACTTATTATATCGGTAAAAAACCATATTAGAATGAAAAAGATGCTAAAAAGTAATTAAAAGATAAATAATGAAGAATCTAAAGATTCAGCTATTTCAGTTCCAAAAAAATATAAAATGTACTGTTCACAACTTGTTTTTTTAAAATAAGAATAAAAAAAGAAATTATTTAATTAAATAGCACAAATTTAAAACAGAAAAACCTTATTAAATGTTGATTTAATAAGGTTTTTCTGTTACAACATCATATTATAACGAACTTTAGTTCGGAGTGGTTGTTACACCAAAAGAAATCAATGGTGTTAACCGAATAGATGATTTCATTCAACAATGTAATTTAAAGGGATGGTTAGTTAATCGTATTAATGTAGATAATCGAATTGATATTTATCAAACAGCTGAAGAAGAAATTACACTTGAATAATAATAAAATTCCCTGCACAATCACAAAATTTTTAAAAATATGTACTTCCCCACAAAATTTTAACGACCATTAAAGCCATGTAAGGATCAGGTTATAGAGTATTGGAGGAAGGCAAAAGTTTAAGGCTCCTAGATTGCTGGGTTTTTTTATTCGGATATTTCGGAGACCTTATAATTCTACAAACCTTAATTTTTCTTTGAAATTAATACACTTGGGAATTTTGATAGTAGGGGTAGCGTCAAGAAAATTGCAGATACAGAACGTAAAGAAATTAAAATATTTAAAAGTACAATTTCTAAGTATTAAAATTAAGGAACTGTACTTTTTTCGTTTTATAAATAATTGGCATGAATTTATATCAATCATTTTATAACAAAAATATCCCCTATTATAGAAGAAATAGGGGGTATTTATATTTTAGATAAATTTCCGTAATACATCTATTAATTTTTCTTTGTATAATGTAATATCAGAAAGCTTATCAAGAGTAAAAGTTGTTTTATTTTCGTCATTTATTTGAATGGATTTTTTAGTGCCATCTAAATATAACCTGCAAATCCATTTTCGAATAGAATCATCTAAAAGAACATTGAAATAGCTTAAATTGTCACGGTAATAAATTCTTTCTTCATCAACAATTTCTTTTAATAATAGTTTTGCAATTACATATCCTTCAATTTCTTCGGTTGTAGTAATAATTGCAGGTTTATTAACTTCGGCTTCCTCGTTTGATACATCTTCAACTGGTTTAGGTGTATCTGTTGATACAGTAGTTTGAATAGCAGCTTGTAGTTTGTCGCTTACAGTTTCATTTAAGAACTGCTTTAATGATTTTCTTACAATACTATTAAATTTATCAAGAACTGCTTGAGTTTTTCTACCATTATATATATCTGTTAAAATAAATGAAATGAACGACTCGCTTGGATCCTCAAATTCCTTATACAAAAAGCTCTTAATTGCATTTAAATATTTTAGTTCCGAAGCAGTGTCAATAATATTGTGTAAATCGAAATTGTTTTTTCTAAATTTTTCTAGCTCCGTAATTTGCGTATCTTTTATATTTTCTAAATCGATAGTGAAGAAAGGAGTCGAGTCCATTTTATTCGGTTCTTCCAGATCTGTATAGAAATAGTATTTTTGGCCATTAGTTAAAATGCCAAACTTTGCTTTAGAAGTTCCGAAGTATCGAAATAATTGTGAATCATGCTTCTGTAAATTTTCATTTATTGATTTAGCTTCAATTAAGATCATCGGCTCATTGTTTAAAATAATTGCATAATCAACTTTCTCTCCTTTTTTTATACCTACATCGGCAGTGAATTCTGGAAGAAATTCTTCAGGATTAAAAACATCATATCCTAAAGACTGGAAAAAAGGCATAACTAAAGAGGTTTTTGTTGCTTCCTCTGTAGAAATTGTGTCTTTAAGTTGAAGTGTTCTTTTTGCTAACGCTTTAATATTATTTTGAAATTGCTCCATACTACTTCCTCCAATGTGTGATAAAACTGATTTTACTAATCTATATATATTCGTTATTGAGTACAAACTTTCCTATAAATAATAGTAAGCCCATTAGGCGTGGCAAGTGTGGTCGGTGTTGCAAATGTACATTATACAACAACTTGAGCTGCGTGATCAGATTGAATCCTTGCGACAACAACAAGCGAAAGCACCTTCATCGAAGCAAAAGAAACGAGAGTTGGATGACAATAAAAAAGATGCCCTGATTGCTTCTTTGCAGCGTTGCATTAAGAAGATAGATGGTGAAAACAAAGAAATAAGAGAACAATTAAAAGTGGAATATGCAGAAGTATAAAAAAATTAAGGGAACACGGTTCCTTCCTTTCTTCAACTAAAGGGCTATTAGCAGCAGTGGCAAGTTTAGTACGTTTAAAGACGAGCTATATAGATTTATATTTACAGCACTGGCCAAGCAAACAATTTGATTCAAGGCTGATCGACCCCATACATATCATAATTCTGGAGAAACTTTAACTCGATTAAGTATGCTATTATACTATCCAAATTAAAACCCCGTTTATTTAAAACGGGGTTTTACCATTTTATTATTCCCTCTTTTAAGATTTACTTATTTCAAGAAATTTTTATTCAGAAGAATCTTCAAGTGTAAAATTCAAAAATCTATAAGATGTAATAACGCCAATCAATAAAAACAAACTTGCAATGATTGGTGGTAATAGATGATAAAAATCTGTATACCCAATCATAAAGTGGACTGCAAACGCAGTTATAAATGCGGGTAAGCTCCCAAGCAATAATGTCCACCAAATCCATTTTTGATTTTGTCTGAACCCCCATAATGAAATCATGAGTACTAGTAAGCCAACACTTACTAACCCACCTCCAAAACCGGCGCGATCATGTGAGATAACAGGTATTAGGTGCTGATTAAACGCATTCAACCCTGAAGGTGACATGCATAAATAATTTAAATCTGTTTTAACAAAGGTAGTAGTGACGCCTACAAAGGAAATAATACAACCTCCGATTATAATCGAAAATCCTAGTATGATAAAAAATAATTGACCGATTAAACTCATCTTCCAAACGCTATTATTTGTTAAATTTTCTGATTCTGGACTTCGATTGATACCTCTTGTTTTAAAAAGACCAATTAAGAATGGTATTAATAGAACTATCCAAAATAAAGCGTGTAACCAGTCAAAGTATCCATATCCTATAAATAAGAATATCGCTAAAAAACCTACGAACGCACTAGTGTCAGTTGCTTTCTTTGCCCAATGATAATGATGTTTAATACCATTTCTGGCCAATGACATGAACAATATTCCACCTGACATAATCGTCCCAGAAAGTGTCATCCGATCATGTGACATAAAGGGGAGAATTCGATCATTAAACTGTAAAATTAACTGACGATTAATCGTTAAAAAGTGCTCATCATATGGAAGGAGAATGGAAGTTAAACTAATAAATAATGCAAGTAATCCTCCTAAAAACATGAAAAGTCCAAATAAAAAGTACCAAATCCATCCTTCATTTAAACTAGTCATCGCTTTTTTTCTTCTATGCAATACTGCTTCATTGATCCGTTTTGGTAAACCAGGACCACTAAGCACATATCCATGAGTCAAAAATACTAATGATGCTCCGCTATCGATTAATTCAATTGCATCGATCGGTTCAACCACTCCGCCTTTTGTAAAAATTGGTTTCTCAAACTGATTTGATTTTAATTTATGTATTGTATTTATTAAGTTGTTTTTTTGCTCTAAATCAGTAGCAATTGGAAGTTCTTCAATGAATATTGAATCGAATGGATAATTTTCTTGTAAAAGAAAAACATCTGTTTCATCTGAATAAATTGATAGACAAATAGGTTTTGTAGAAACCCAGTTATTTTTTACTAAATCTCCGGCCAATTCAAGATCTATGATGAATAGATCAACAAAACCTGAAAGCCTTGCTTCAATCATTTTAAATTCATCAAAACTCCCAACTATTCTCGCAAAAATGGGAAGCTTCTTATGTGTTTTTGAAAGTTTATTAACTGTTTGTACTAGTGTTAGTACATTATTTTCTTCTGTTCCGATTAATTGATTAGATTTCAAGTCAATGAGCGGACTTTTGCTTGTAGTAGTGTCGTGTATAGAGATCGGTCCAATTTCAATCACACCAAAACCTAAATTCATAAAAGCATTTGTGCCAGATAGATAGGGGTCAATCTTAGAGGCTAATCCAATTTGGTTTTTAATTTTCAAATTATGAATCTCGTTTTCAAGGGAACTGTCAGAATTTAAATGACCAAGAAATTCGATTAGATTCGGACCAAATGGCATAGTTGAAATTATATTCATGCTACTATGAATGATTTCTCTTGAAACTTTAGAAGGAAGCTTTGAGAGCATTGGTTTAAAAATTGTATGATAAGACCAATCAGGCATAGTATAACCTCGTTTTTCTTCAGATTACTTATAGTTTACTTTGACAAATTTAAAATGAAAACACTTTCTTTTAAATTTGTATTAACCAAGTGACGCCTAAAAAAAGGGCATCTGCTTGGGAAAGCAGATGCATTTTTCATAAGGTGGGAATATGTTATCATTCATCAAATATCCTCCAAAGCCTTCAAGGTCTTATCCCTAATCTGAAGCCGATTCATATAGTCTTTTGCCACAAGTTCGGTGTATATTAAATCAAAAAGCAGAAAAAGCGGCAGGGTGGGCGAGATGTTCTGTCCCATATGCATACTGCTTTTACTCATGACTAGAAGGGGTACATCTGCTAGCTGGTAAAGTTCAGAAGTTTTATCACTTGTAATTGCGAGAATCGCCGCTCCCTGATTTTTGGCAATTTTAATCGCGTTGATGACTTCTTTCGTTTTGCCTGAAACAGAAATGCCAATGACGAGACTCTTGTCTGTACTTAATGCTGCATCCATCAATGCTTGATGTGGATCTGTAATTGACTCAACATGAATGCCAATCCGAAAAAACTTCCATTTAAACTCTTGAGCTGCAATCCCTGAGTTGCCAATCCCGTAAACATGAACTCTTTGAGCATTATTTAAAAGAATAACGGCTTGCTGAATATCAAAATAATTCATTTTCTGAAAGGTTGTTTCGATGATTTCTAAATGATTTTGATAGAGATTAGAAAAATAATCAATCTCCTTAATGTCACTAGCCTTTGATGGTTTATCTTTTAAATCGATATATCGTTTTAATTCATGTTTAAATTGATTAAATCCTGTAAAAGAAATCTTTTGACAAAAACGGGTAATTGTAGCCGGCGAAATATGAATTTTTTTCGCAATTTGACTAATTGATAATTGACTGATTTCATGAGGATTTTTGATAATATATTTTGCTAATTCGGCTTCAGATGTTGTGAATTTATCCATAGTACAGGTTATACCATGAAGAAGGTTCTCGCCTAGATACTCCATATGCTTTCTCCTCTTAATCGTTTGTTCATAATAACAATTATAACCTTATTTTAAGTTACATTGTTCGAGAGTATGAAAAATTCTTAACTAAACTAACCTCTAATAAAAACAAATAGCTAAAAATAACCCAGGGAAAGCGCCTGAGTTATTTTTAGCTTATCTTATTTTTGTATTGCATCCACAAATCTTTGTGTGATGATCTGTGGTCTTGTAATCGCACCGCCTACAACGACCGAGTGAACATTTATATCAAGCACAGAGCGGGCAATTTCTGGTGTTGATACATTACCTTCTGCTATAATCTTTGCGTTTTTCACTTTTTTGACGATTTGTTTAATGACTGCATAGTCATGATCATCGATTTTTAAGCCATCTGTCTCTTCTGTATATCCGTATAATGTCGGTGCCACAATATCAAACCCTAACTCATCGGCAAAAATAGCTTCTTCAACCGAAGAGACGTCAGCCATCAGGAGAATGTGAGGATACTTTGTTCTTACTTCTTGATAAAACGATTCTAAATCACTGTCATCAGGTCGGAGTCGATTCGTTGCATCTGTCGCTATGATTTCGGCACCCGTCTGAGCTAAGGCATCAATCTCTTTCATCGTTGGCGTAATAAAGACAGGAAAATTACTGTATACTTGCTTGATGATGCCAATGACAGGAAGATCTACTTGTTTTTTTATTTCTACAATATCTGAGATGGAGTTGGCCCGAATGCCAACGGCGCCTCCCTCCTTTGCAGCTAATGCCATACGTCCCATAATGAATGAACTATGCAGCGGTTCCCCATCTAAAGCTTGGCAGGAAACGATTAATCCGTTTTTGATCTGTTCTAACACTTTATGCATTCAAAGCACGTCCTTATTATTTATTAATGACCTAGAAATTCTTCTACTTCGTTTTTTACAATGGTGACTTGAGGTCCGTAAATAATTTGTACACCTGTACCCTTTTTCACAATCCCTTTTGATCCAGTTTTTTTAATGACATCGTCATTTACCAAGGATTCATCCTTAATGGTTACGCGCAGTCGAGTCGCACAACAATCGACAACATCAATATTATTCGTTCCTCCTAATCCTACTACAATCGTTTTAGCACGCTCTGTAGCTGAAACTTGCTCTGTAGCCTGTTCCTCGTCTTCGCGTCCAATAACTTTGAAGTTCTTTTTTCTAATTAAAAATTTAAAAGTATAGTAGTATAAGAAGAACCATGGTATCCCAATAATCGGAACCATTATCCAGTTTGTTTTGTCGTTCCCTTGTAAAATACCAAATAGAATATAATCAATAAACCCGCCTGAAAAGGTTTGTCCTATAGTAATATTGAAAATATCTGCCATCATAAAAGCTAAACCATCGAAAATAGCATGTACTAAATAAAGAAGCGGTGCCACGAACAAGAAACTAAATTCAAGTGGCTCTGTGATTCCAGTTAAGAAAGACGTTAACGCTGCTGATAACAAAATTCCCGCTACTACTTTTCTATTTTTCTTTTTAGAGCAATGATAGATGGCCAGTGCGGCACCTGGTAAACCAAACATCATTGTAATAAAACGGCCAGACATGAATCTTGATATCCCTTCGTAATAGTGTTTCGTAGAAGGGTCACCTAACTGGGCGAAAAAGATATTTTGCGTACCGCTGACTATTTTTCCTCCAATCTCAAGCGTACCGCCAAGAGCAGTTTGCCAGAATGGAAGATAGAAAATATGGTGCAAGCCAAGCGGTCCAAGCATACGTAAAATAAATCCATAGAAAAAGGTTCCGATTAACCCAGTGCTTGTAACAATCGAACCGAGCTGATTGATTAAATCTTGGAAGTAAGGCCAGATCACAAATAGAATGCCTCCTACAAACATCGAAACAAACGAAACTATGATAGGAATAAAGCGTGAGCCACCAAAGAATCCTAAAACTTGAGGCAACTGAATTTTATTGTATTTATTGTGCAACGCAGCTGCCACAATCCCAATGATAATACCGCCAAATACACCGGTTTCTATTGTCTGAATCCCGACGGCGATCCCTTGCCCAGCTCCTGCCAAATTATCTTTCGCCAGGTCTCCGGTTATAGAAAGTAACGCATGGATGGTATTATTCATAACAAAGTATCCAATCATAGCAGCTAAACCCGCAGTACCTTTATCTGAACGGGCTAAACCAACAGCTACCCCAACGGCAAATATAATGGGCAAGTTAGCAAACACAATAGTGCCGGCTGCACTCATGATGGTAAAGATATTCTGCAGCCATGTGATATCTAAAAATGGATAGGCTGAAACAGTATTAGGGTTTGACAGTGCACCCCCGATTCCCAGTAACAAACCAGCAGCAGGTAAAACGGCAATAGGAAGCATAAACGATTTACCGAATTGCTGAGCTTTTTCAAAAGCTTTTTTCATTTGTGAAGACCCCCTTAAGTTGTAATGAATGAAGTAAGTTAAACTTATATGGGTATCATATAGGCATAATGAACGCTATTCAATAGAGTTGAATGCGTTTTCATAGGTTTTCATTAATCAGCTCTCTTTTATGAAAATCTTTTCATGCGTGAAGACGAAGAATTCTATAAATATTTCTTCTTAATACATATAATTGGTGGTATTACAAAAAGACTGATAGAATGGAAACTTTATCCCATTTTAACAGTCTTTTATAAAGCGGTATATACAAGTTGTAATTGTCATTATTAAAATGAAAACACTTTCTTTCGAATTTGTGAATTGATTCACATCGCATTGGAATTTTTGTATAAATATGGTATAAATAAAAAGAGTTAACTACTTTCAAAATTAGTAAGACAAGTAAGGAAAAAGGTTGTATAGAAAGGCGTATATGTGATTACAATGGTAAATATGCAAAAAGTGATAGTCATCGTTGGTCCTACAGCAGTAGGGAAAACAAAACTAAGTATTGAACTTGCAAAAGCTGTTGATGGAGAAATCATTAATGGCGATGCAACTCAAGTTTATAAAGAATTAAATATTGGAGCAGCTAAAGTTACAGAAGAAGAAAAAGAAGGGATTCCTCATCATTTAATTGATTTCCTTGACCCAAAAGATTCTTTTACAGTTGCTGATTTTCAAACTTTAGCTAGAGAAAAAATTAATGAAATAGCTAATCGAGGTAAAATTCCAATTATTGTTGGTGGTACTGGATTATACATCCAAAGTGTATTAACTAAATATGAATTTGCTGAGCAAGAAGGTGATGAGCTTTTAAGAAACCAATTAGAGGGCTTTGCAATGGCCTTTGGGAATAAAGCATTACATGATCAATTAACAGAAATTGATCCAGAAAGTGCAAAGCAAATACATATGAATAATGTCAGAAGAGTAATCCGTGCAATAGAAGTTTTCAAACTGACAGGACAAAAATTTTCAGAGACCGCATTTAAAAAAGAGCCAGAGTATTTATATGATGCAGAAATAATCGGATTATCGATGGATCGAGAGCTACTATACAATCGAATTAATTTACGAGTTGATCTAATGTTGGAAGAAGGACTAGTAGATGAAGCAAAAATGCTCTACGACAAAGGTATTCGAAATTGTCAATCTGTACAAGCGATTGGCTATAAAGAGCTTTACGATTATTTTGATGGTATCTTAACAAAAGAGGAAGCAATCGATTTAATTAAACAAAGCTCAAGAAGATATGCAAAAAGGCAAATGACGTGGTTTAGAAATAAAATGAGCATCCATTGGTTTGATATGGATGGACACAATTTTGATATAAAAAAACTGGAAATTTTAGCTCTACTTGAAGGAAAGGGCTATTTCATCTCGAATAAATATATGTAGAGGTAGAAGAGGAGGAAAAGGACATGAAAACATCAATCAACATTCAAGATCAGTTCTTAAACCAATTACGTAAAGACAATCTAGCGGTTACAGTATTTTTACTAAATGGATTTCAAATCAAAGGTAAAGTAAAAAGCTTTGATAACTTTACGGTATTGTTAGATGTTGAAGGTAAACAACAATTAATATATAAACATGCAATTTCAACGTTTGTACCATCTAAAAATGTACAAATTGAAATGTAAAATAAATTGAAAAAAGAGCATTGATCTTATGGTCAATGTTCTTTTTAATTATACTAGATAATTTATTATAGATAATTATATTATGTAAACTAAAGAGAGGGATTAATGTATGTTCCAAAAGAATTTAGAGAATCAAATTTTAATCAATTAATAGCTGAAATGAAGAAAAATAGCTTCGGGATATTATTATCAAATAATGATGACACAAAAATAGAAGCAACTCATTTAGCATTTATCATTCAAGAAGCGCAAGAGAATTTAGTGATGATTACACATTTAGCTAAGCCAAATCCTCAATCGAAAACGATGAATGGAAAGGACTGTTTAATAATCTTTCCAGTTCCACATGCATATGTATCTGCTTCATGGTATGTAGAAAAAAATATAGTTTCAACTTGGAACTATACAGCAATCCATGCTTATGGAAAAGTAACAACAATTGAAAATAAGGATGAAATGAGACAAATCGGTTTAAAAACATCCGACTATTTTGAAAAAGGACAATCAAAACCATGGAAATACGAAGATCACACAGAGTATGGTGAAAAATTACTTTCAGGAATTGTTTGATTAAAAATTGAAGTAACAGAGTTAATAGGTAAAAAGAAATTAAGTCAAAATCATACGTTTGAGAGAAGAGAAAAAGTGATTGCAGCTTGCAAAATGAAGAAAAATATTCCTCGAAAGAAATCGCAGAACTGATGAAAGCTAAACTAAATACAAGTTCTTAAAAGGAAGGAGTTATGATGATCGAAATCATAACTCCTTTTTATTTGGGCGTTCATTTTCTTGAAAATATTGAAAATATCGTTTTAAAGAAACTGAGGTCTTCAATCCAACTAATTGCTGAATATCTTCCACTAATAATCCCTCTTTTATTTTTCGTAGAATAAAAGTGTTTCTTAAATGTTGGGAGCAAAGTCCTTTTCTAAGCCCGGCTCTTTTAACTTCTAACCTAAGCATTTTTTGAAATGCAATTTCAGTTAGTGCTTTCGGTGAATCGGTATCGTAAACCCAATGGAATGTCATGCGGTTAAAATCAAATGCAACAAAAAGCGGATGAGTTGAATGATAGTGAGGTCTTACAGGCTCGGGTATCGTGACAAAATAATTATATAATAGTATTCGATCTTCTTTTGTGAGAATAATTGTTCTTTTTATACCTTCCTTGCTATGGACAACAAGTTCATTTAAAGCGAAGTTAATGTCTCTCATTTGTAAATCAATTAATTCCTTTAAAGTTAGTCCATAAAAAAGCATAAAACGTATCATAATTTCGTTACGATCCATTAAAAATGATCTAGCTTTTAATTGTTTTTCTGACAAATCGGTCGTGGATTGAACAATTGATAGTAATTTTTTTTCTTCTTCTTCTGAGATAAAATCGTCCGTTGAAAGAGCGCGTGAAGGACCTGCTAAATAGTTAGTGAATGGAATGATATTTTCGATTGATGAATTATTAGAATGTAAAAATTTATAAAATTGATTTAGAACGACATAAATTCGATGCATCGTTTTCTCATTATATCCACGTTCAGATGTTAAATAATAGAAATAATCATTAAAATTTTGAACTTGTAATGTACTAAAACTGTCATTAACTTTTTTAAAGTAACGGAAGCATTCTTCTAAATCATAGCAATAGCGCTTAATAGTCGATTCTTTTCTTCCCTTACTATTTAAATGAGAGGCAAATTGCAAGATGACATCAGGTAAAGTAGCAGTTGTTAAGTTTGGGATCGTCATTTTTATCAACTCTTCTCTTTTTCTCTCATTATATCAAATTAGTTAATAGAATTTAGTAAAATTTAGCAATCTTATCCAATTTAAAGTTAGTCTATAGAATAAATGTTTTGAAATTAATTGTTCGTACATATAATAGTAAAAACTTAATTTAGTAAAATATTTTCAAAAGCGCATAATACGAACAGTAACGAGGTTTCAGGTTTCTCGTGGTGTGCTTTCTATAGATATTAAAAAATGTTCGACAGAATAAAGAGAGGTGTCATGTTTGGAGCAACCAATTCGTTTAAAAGATAACGGCCAAATAAATGTTGTACTTAATACAGTGAAAAGGGGAGAGGTTTCTCCAAATCCAAGTATCGAAACAGTGAAACAGCCTAAACATGAGTTATTAATTGAAATAGAAGATCAATTAAGGCATTTAATAGGTATGGACGAAATAAAAAAAATGATTCATGAAATTTATGCTTGGATATTTATTAATAAAAAAAGAGAAGAATTAAACTTAAAAGCCGAAAAACAAGTACTGCATATGTTGTTTAAAGGGAATCCAGGAACTGGAAAAACGACTGTTGCAAGAATTATTGGTCAATTATTTTTAAAAATGGGAGTATTGTCAAAGGGCCACCTAATCGAAGCAGAAAGAGCTGATTTAGTCGGAGAATACATTGGTCACACTGCTCAAAAAACTAGAGATTTAGTAAAAAAAGCAAATGGAGGCATTCTTTTTATTGATGAGGCTTACTCACTAGGCCGTGGTGGGGAAAAAGATTTCGGAAAAGAAGCGATTGATACACTTGTTAAACATATGGAAGATAAACATGGCGACTTTGTTCTGATATTAGCCGGCTATTCTTCGGAAATGGATTATTTCTTAAGCTTGAATCCTGGACTAAAATCAAGATTTCCATTTATTTTAGAATTCCAGGATTATTCTGTAATGGAGCTTCTAGATATATCAAAAAAAATGTTTGTTGACCGAGAATATATTCTATCTCGGGAAGCTGAATACCGATTAAGAGACTTTATCCAAAAGGCAAAACTTGAAAATCGTGCTCATTTTAGCAATGGGCGATTTGTTCGTAATATAGTTGAGAAATCGATTAGGACTCAAGCTACAAGATTAGTATCTGAGACCGAATTTAATCGAGAAATATTAATGAGAATCGAAGAAAAAGACTTATTTACTTCAGACAAAATCGACTCGATTAATTGACGATTAGCTATTTTATTTGGTGTTTTCGACCCCACCAACCTTTAATGTTAAAATAAATAGAAATAATGACCCCAATTAAAATATTAAGGATAATACAATATAAATAACCATATTTCCATTTTAACTCAGGCATATTTACAAAATTCATGCCATAAAATCCTGCGATAAAAGACATCGGTAAAAAAATGGCACTTATGAGTGTTAAAGTTTTCATAATATCATTTGTACGGTCAGATTTTAAGAACATTTGCATTTCTATTATGCCTCCCATACTTTCTTTAAAATTATCAAGGGCATTAATAATACGTTCATAATTCTCTTTTAATTCATTAAAATAAAATCCTGCATCCTGACTTAAGAAAGGAAAATCTGCTTCTACAATTTGGTTAATGACATTTACTTGTGGTTCTACAAGCTGTCTTAAATCTTGAAGTTGAACTTTCCAATTGAATATTTTCTTATCTAAATCCTTTCGAAATGGGTCATTAAATAAGTCTCGTTCAATTTCTTCAATCTCATTTGCAAACCGATCAATTGAGATAAGGAACTTCTCAATAACTTCATGGAAAATTTGATATAAAACATGACCAGCATGGTCTACTTTAATATAATTTTGACTGAATTCCTGTGTTACATATTTGAATAGATCTATTTCATGATCTTCTATAAATGAAATAATTAAATTACTGCAAACAAGAATATTTATTTTTGTAGGTTTAAATAACTTAGTTAATGCATATAAGGAAAGGATTGCCTCGTTTTTAAAAATATTTATTCTTGGCTTATGTTCACTATGTAGAAGTTTCTTTTTTGCTAAAGGATGAATATTTAATCCATCAATAATCGTAGTTAACTCATCAATGGATTTATTATTGAAGTGATACCAAAGAATTTCATCATTAGTTGGAAGCAAAAATTCATCAATTGTTTCAACTGAATGGTTTGTTATATTATATCTCTTCAAATGAAATTCCTCCTTTAAATAAATTTCTAAAATAGTGTTGGCAAGTATAGGTAAATTATGTGAACAAATCAAACGCTTTTTTTGGTTTGTTTTTTCATGTTAATGAAATATGTGATTAACAAGGTAAATTGTTTGTCAACTAATTTACAAAGATATTAAAGTGGAGAGGATTTATAGTTAATTGGAAGATTTGTATCATTTAAATGATTTTAATTACAGTAAGCTTTTTTTTGTACCAAATTAGAATGATACTATACCCAATCATAAGTGTGTTAAAACAAAGTCACATTCTATTTAAAATAAAAAAACAAACCATCATTTTAAAAGGTTTGTTTTTATTGGACTTATTTATTTAATTTAAATTTTGAGTGTTTGATTCGTTTAAACTAACTGTAGAGCCTTTAAATGATCTTTTTGGTAGACTCCAATTATAATGTACAGATAATAGTCTAAGAAG
The DNA here is from genome assembly GCF_001420605.1 of Bacillus sp. FJAT-25509. GTDB lineage: Bacteria > Bacillota > Bacilli > Bacillales > Bacillaceae_G > Gottfriedia. Next base: position 83,686 of record NZ_LJIZ01000016.1, on the reverse strand, counting down.
AACAATAACAATGAATAATAGTAATAGTTCAAAATTTGTATCAACAAATTTATTACCAATTAAAACGCCTACAAGTATTGCCCAAAAGGCATATACTTCTGAATGTAATACCATTGGTTTTCTTTTTGCAAGTAAATCTCGTACGATTCCGCCACCAATTCCAGTTAAGACAGATGCTACAATAACAGCGCTAACAGGTAATTTTAATTCCATGGCATAATTTGCACCGAGAATTGCAAATGCGGATAAACCGATTGAATCGAATAAAATATCTAACTTTTTAAATGGTTTATTTGATATTTGCGGAAAGAAAAAAATAATTGTCATTGCAACTAACGCAATTGTAAAATTTGTTGTTTGATTCCATAAATAGTTAATTGGATAACCTATTAATAAATTACGTAATGCACCGCCACCAAAGGCTGTAGCAAAGCCTAGTATATAGACACCAAATAAATCATAGTCTTCTTCCATAGCAACTACCGCACCACTTAATGCAAAGGAAATAGTACCAATAATGCTAAATAACTCCCATGTTTCCAAAAAGCAATTCCCCCGCCCTGAATAAAAAGATGAAAAATAGTCCAGATATCATTATAATAAAGAGACAGTTAAGAGTAAAGAAGATTTAATTACTTAGAATTGGTTAAAGAAAAGGTGGAATTTTGTGTCGAATGAATTGAGAGAAAAAGCCATTTTAGTTGGATGTCAGCTTCAGAATGTAGATGATGATCGTTTTAATTATTCAATGGACGAATTAGCATCACTAACGAAAACGGCAAATGGAGAGGTAGTTTTAATTACTACACAAAAAAGAACTAAATATCATCCAGCGTTATACATAGGGACAGGTAAATTAGAAGAGTTAGAGGCAGCAATTGCAGAGTTAGAACCAGATGTTGTTATTTTTAATAATGAACTGACTCCGTCTCAAATACGTAATTTATCTGCAAGATTAGAAAAAAGAGTTATTGACCGTACGCAATTAATTTTAGACATATTTGCACAACGAGCGAAAACAAAAGAAGGTAAATTGCAGGTTGAATTAGCTCAATTACAATATTTAATGCCAAGACTAGTTGGTCAAGGTACAGAGTTATCAAGACTTGGTGGAGGTATTGGTACAAGAGGACCTGGTGAAACAAAACTAGAATCTGATCGTCGTCATATCCGAAAACGAATTGATGATATTAAACAGCAATTGAACATTGTCGTTGAGCATCGTAAGCGTTATCGAGAGCGACGTAAGAAAAATGAAATGTTTCATATTTCATTAGTAGGTTATACAAACGCAGGAAAATCAACATTATTTAACCGACTAACTAAATCTGATGTGTATGAACAAGACTTACTGTTTGCGACATTAGATCCAACAACAAGAAAATTTGTTTTATCAAATGGTATGACAACTTTATTAACAGATACAGTAGGTTTTATTCAAGATTTACCAACTGCACTAATTGCAGCATTCCGTTCAACGTTAGAAGAAGCTACAGAAGCAGATTTCATTCTTCATGTTGTCGATGCATCTCATGAAAATTATAAAAGCCATGAAGTTACAGTTTCTAAATTATTGAATGATTTAGATGTTAAAAATATTCCAATTTTAACTGTCTATAATAAAATAGATCAAGTTCATGAGGACTTTGTACCGTCCCCATCTGAAGGTTTTATTGAAATGAGTGCTTTAAATGAAGATGATTTAAGTAAATTACGTTATAGAATTGAATTTGAATGTAAGCAGTATATGGAACATTTTGAAGCGTTTGTACCAGCATACGAGGGTAAATTGATTCATGAAATCAAAAAATTAACGATGATTGAATCAATCAACTTTAATGAAGATGCAGAAATCTATCAAATTTCTGGGTATGTTTTCAAGGAACATTCAATTTATGATACAGTTAAAAGATATAGAATATATAAGGAGCAATAATCAATGCTAGAATTTTTATCAAACGGGGAAAAAATTGCACCATTAGTGGAAGATGTTGAAAAATTAATTTCAGAAGCCCATAAAGAAATTGACGAAGTGATTGAATATAACCAATTCAAAGTTTTACAAAGCTTTCGAAAGCATAAAGTGAGTGATAGTCATTTTATCCCAACAACTGGTTATGGTTATGATGATATTGGAAGAGATACATTAGAGGAAATTTTTGCTGATGTTTTAGGTGGAGAAGCTGGTTTAGTGAGACCACAAATCATTTCTGGAACTCATGCAATTTCAACTGCTTTATTTGGCGTACTAAGACCAGGGGATGAGCTTTTATATATTACCGGGAAGCCATACGATACTTTAGAGGAAATCGTAGGAATTCGTGGTGAAAGTGGAAATGGCTCATTAAAAGACTTTGGGATTGGATATGAATCAATCGAATTAGTAAATAACGAACGGATTAATTATGAAAAAGTAGCAAATAAAATGACAAGTAATACGAAAGTAATCGGTATTCAGCGTTCAAAAGGTTACGGAACAAGACCTTCATATACAATTGAACAAATTAAAGAGATGATTGATTTTGTAAAAGAAATTGATCCAAATATCATTGTTTTTGTAGATAATTGTTATGGAGAGTTTGTTGAAAAACTAGAGCCATGCCATGTAGGAGCAGATTTAATGGCAGGTTCATTAATCAAAAATCCTGGTGGTGGACTTGCAAAAACAGGTGGTTATATTGTAGGACGTAAAGATTTAGTCGAAAAATGTGGCTACCGCTTAACATCTCCAGGGATTGGACGTGAAGCTGGAGCTTCTCTTTATGCGTTACAAGATATGTATCATGGATTTTTTATGGCGCCACATATTACTGGTCAAGCTTTAAAAGGTGCATTATTTACTGCAGCGTTTTTAGAAAAGCTTGGAATGAACACAAACCCTTCATGGGATGCAGTAAGAACAGATCTAATACAATCTGTTCAATTTGATGATAAAGAAAAAATGATTGCATTTTGTCAGGCAATTCAAGCGGCTTCGCCAATCAATGCTCATTTTACGCCAACAGCAAATTATATGCCTGGATACGAAGATGATGTAATTATGGCAGCGGGAACATTTATCCAAGGTGCAAGTATTGAATTAACAGCAGACGGTCCGATAAGAGCTCCATATGTTGCATATGTTCAAGGTGGTTTAACTTATGCCCATGTGAAAATCGCAATTTGTTCGGCAGTTAATTCTTTAATTGAAAAAAATCTATTAGAAATTTAAAACAAAATAGCTCATGACCACAAGTCATGAGCTATTTTATATATGAAAATAATTGGGGACTTACTTTCATATTAAAGAAGGTTCTATCTATATTTATATCATACAGGTCAATTCTTAAATTAACCTTAACACTATCATTAAAATTTGATAATAATAATCTAATCTTGTATTAAGGATAGGAGTATGCGACTATATAGAAGTTGTGAAAATAGTATAGATTCAGTAATGAGCGGAGGAAAAACAATGGAAAATCTACCTAATTGTCCTAAATGTAATTCAGCATATACATATGAAGATGGAAATCTTTTAATTTGTCCAGAATGTGGTTATGAATGGACAATGGAAACAGTAAATACAAATGACGAAACAAAAGTAGTGAAAGATGCGAACGGTAATATTTTAAATGATGGAGATTCAGTTACTGTTATAAAGGATTTAAAAGTAAAGGGCACATCACTTGTCGTTAAAATTGGTACAAAAGTGAAAAGTATTCGATTAGTCGAAGGCGATCACGATATCGATTGTAAAATAGAAGGTTTTGGTGCCATGAAGTTGAAGTCTGAATTTGTTAAAAAAGCGTAGAATCGTTACTTATTCATTCTATTAAAAGAACAAATGCATCAAGTCAAAAGGCTCGATGCATTTGTTTTATCTGTTAATTTGAAGTCTATGATGATCAATTGAAAGGAAATAAGTATGAATTCGTTGTAGATCCAGAGAATGATGTGTATAAGTTATATAGGAGAGGGAAATATGAAGCTTTTTCAAAGTAAAAATACATATGCTCAAGCAAACATCTGTTACAAAGAAATCTTAACACCTCTTGGTCTAGTTTTGTTGGAACTAAATATTGACGATAAACGGTACAATAACTTAACTGAAATTTCGGAATGTTTTACGCTCTATAATGGTGGCACTTTACTTTGTTATAACCATCAACATTTTATTGCCGAATTAGTAATTTGCGAACCTGATTATAAAATCCCTAATCATATGAAAGTTGAAAAAGTTATTGCTGGAATTTGGAGGATTAAACCATTAGTCAAAAGTTTAAAATGTAAGTTCGATACAAAATTAATACCGATCAATTTAAAAGAAACTGTTTGTGGTTCTAATAGTGGAGAAAATCTAGATGCCATAACATTTGAGTATAAAGAATTTAATATGACTATCGGAACACAAGACGGAAATAAATTACTAAATCGATTCCATGAAAAAGACATGATGGCGAATAAATTTAATCGATTGGAACAAGAATTTCCAGACAATATAATTCAGTACAACAAAGACTATACTGGACTTTCTGTGCCACTTACATCACTTGAAATAAATGAGGTAACTCAAATTCATTTTGTTATTGCTTGGAATTATGCATTAGATGAATTTGATTGTTCAACATGGTTTGCTGTTGATCTGTCCAGTGAAGAAATTCTATCTATTGAAGATTTGATTTAAATTTACGAAAGAAAATAAAAATAATAGTTTGATATAAATTGATTTTTGTTAAAATAAAAGAGAACGTTTACATTCATTAGCAATCATATTTAAATAATCGCACGAGATAGAAGAAGGTGTATAAATGAATAATCGAGCCCATAATTTTGCAATGGATTATGTGAATTCAGAGGAAAAACAAAAAATGCTATATAAACGGACACTCTTGATGGTTAGCATTTCGCAAATTTTTGGTGGAGCAGGTTTAGCTGCTGGGGTTACAGTGGGTGCACTACTAGCACAACAAATGCTTGGTACAGATGCTTTTACTGGTCTTCCTGCATCCCTGTTTACACTAGGTTCGGCAGGAGCGGCATTAATTGTCGGTAGGCTTTCTCAAAAGTTTGGTCGACGAATAGGGCTTGCTGGGGGATTTTTTACAGGTGGACTTGGTGCAATCGGTGTAGTAATTGCAGCGATGACAAACAGTATTATCCTTTTATTTGCCTCACTTTTGATTTACGGTGCAGGAACAGCAACCAATTTGCAGGCTAGATATGCGGGAACTGATTTAGCAAATAATAAACAACGTGCTAAAGCGATTAGTATTGCAATGGTTTCTACAACTTTTGGTGCTGTTGCAGGTCCTAACTTAATCGGACCAATGGGGAAATTTGCAACTTCCATTGGCGTACCAGCACTTGCAGGTCCGTTCATCTTATCTGCAACTGCTTTCATTTTGGCTGGTCTTTTTCTTTTCATTATGCTTAATCCAGACCCATTAATTATCGCAAAAATGATCGAGTCAAATAAAACAAAACAAGTTAATGTGGAAAATACATCACCTGTAGAAAGTATTAAAAACAACAGGGGAATTGCTGTTGGAGCCGCAACTATGGTACTGACACAAATTGTAATGGTTGCTATTATGACAATGACACCTATTCATATGGAACATCACGGTCATGGACTAAATGAAGTAGGGATCGTGATTGCATTTCATATTGGATCGATGTATCTTCCTTCATTAATTACAGGAATTCTAGTTGATAAAGTCGGTCGAACTGCCATGTCGATTGCGTCTGGGGCGACTCTACTCTTAGCAGGATTGACCGCTGCATTAGCACCTAGTGATTCAATGATTCTTCTAGTAGTTGCGCTTTCATTACTAGGATTAGGTTGGAACTTTGGACTAATCAGTGGGACTGCTCAAATTGTTGATTCAACAGATTCATCTACACGTGCCAAAACTCAAGGGACTGTTGATGTACTTATTGCACTAGCAGGAGCATCTGGAGGAGCTTTGTCTGGAATGATTGTAGCTAATTCAAGCTATGCAACATTATCATTAGCTGGAGGAGCTTTGTCTTTAATCCTTATTCCAGTCGTGATTTGGTCACGTGGAGGAAAAAAAGAACGTGAACAAGGGCTTCAAATGTAAAAATCAAATTTAATTTATAATTAAGATGAAATAGGAGCTGATTAATCAGCTCCTATTTAACAATTTGCATGCTTGATAAAAAGTTTAATCAATTTCTTAGTAAAATCGTATATTTAATTGTGCTCACTAATTGAATTCGTGCTCAATTACAAAGGGGGAAATATGAAAAAATTTTTAGCTTATTTCATACTAATAATGTTATTGATCAGTTTAACCAGCTGTTCTTTAAGCAAAAACACAAGTAAGGATATTTTTCATTATAAAAATTCTTATGTCGGTAATAACAGTGCTGTAGGAAATATTATAAAACAATTACCGAATCATAAAGAATTCACCCAAGTGTCACTCCAAACAAAAAAGAAGCCTTATGGTATAACGATTGAATATAAGAATTTACCCGCAAATACTAAAAATATCGTAATAAATAACGCAACTTACTTATTTGCATTGATCAAAAATGTAGAATGGATTGTTTTTGATTTTGCTGATCAAAATTATACTGTAAAAAGACAACATCTGGATGAATGGTATGGAAAAGATTTAAGTTCTTACACAAATGAAAAGGAACTAGAGGAACTAATCCACACTAATTTAAAAGAGAAAAATAAAGTAAATCAGTTATTTAAGAAATAAAGTCTTATATAATGATAGATTTAATAACTTAAGCCTTGAAATGATCCTAATCAAGGAGTGCTTAAAATGAAGAAGCATTTGGCTAGAGGAGAACGACTTATATCAATTAGAACCAATAACGCGCGAGATGATAAAAAAGGCAGAAAAAAAGTTTAACATTAAATTACCTAATAAATACATAGAGATTCTTAAACAACAAAACGGGAGAATGATTAAATATAATTCATTTCGTACTGAAATTCCAACTTCATGGGCTGATGACCACATTAATGTAGATCATATTTTATAAATTGGTGAGGAAACTGGGATTTTAGAAAGTGAGTATCTTATAAAAGAATGGGCTTGCCACTTAATATTGTTCTAATTTAAGGTGATGGACATTCTTAGATTGCTGCTGGATTATAGGAAGACAAAAGAAGCGGCACCAGTTATATATATTGACGTGGATGAAGATCAAATAATCAATATAGCTCCTAATTTTGAAGCATTATTAACAGGTTTAACGAATTGGTAAATTTTTTAATAGGCTAATTGATTGAGAGATAATAGGAAACAGATATAAAGGGGTAAACGAATGTCTATTTTAATAAATCAATCAGAATTTAAGATTCTAATTGAAAATGAATTAATTACGAATGTAAACCTCAAGAGTGAACGCCCAAATGACCCAATAGTAGTTAAGAATATACCTGAAGGCTGGAAATGCATTGGATCAGGTAATTATGCTGCTGTTTTTATTCACCATTCTGAACCAAATGTAGTCGTTAAAGTGTATGGAAAAGACCTAGATGGTTTAGAAAAAGAAGTTCAAGTCTATAAACAATTGGGAGAACATCCAGCTTATTCGAAATTGATACAATACGGTGAAAAATATCTAGTCTTAAAAAGATTAGAAGGAATTACCCTATACAACGCCCTTGCGAATGGTGATCAAATACCTGAGAGTGTGATTAAAGATGTAAATATTGCGCTTAAGTATGCGATTAGTCGTGGGTTAAATCCATACGACGTTCACGGAAAAAATGTGATGATGAAAGATGGTAGAGGATACGTTGTAGATATATCTGACTTTTACAAAAAAGGCAAGGATGAAAAGTGGGAAGATTTAGTCAAAGCTTACTATAAACTATATAAAAAAACTTTGTATAAAGTACCTATTAAAATCCCATTGAAATTCTTGGATTTTACTAGACACTCATACAGATTTTACAAAAAATTGAAGAGAAAGATTTAGATAGACACGGTGGGAAATGATACGACAAGTGCAATAGGCTATATAATTGAACATTTCATGTGACTGCAATGGATACTAAACAAGAGATAGCGGTTTATACTTTAATCATTTCAAGAAGACTAGCATAGGGGCTGGTCTTCTTGAGTTTGCAGTTATTCATTTAGTTTGTTTGTGTTGAGGATAAATCGCTCTTCATTTTGTACTCTTTTTTCATTAAGATTATATCTATAAAGAAATATCTTTGTTATTATCAAAATTTAACAATTGTTTATGATTATAAAACTTCTCAAAAATGATTCCCATTAAATAGTAAAATACTAAGCCAAAACATATATGAATCAGTGTAAATTTTATACCAAATGAAGCAAATTCATATATAACGACAGGTAGTTTAGCCGTTGTCCAAACTCCTAAAAAGAAAACAACATAGCGAATACTTGCTCCTTTTTTCAATAAAAGTACCGCGATTGGAAAAGCTAGGTATAGTGGACCAGCTGCAATACCACCAAGTAAGAGAGCAAACAAAACACCGTAAATACCGGATTTATCCCCCATATATTTAATAAGGGTTTCTTTTTCAACCCATTTGTCAAGTAAGCCAACAAATATTAAAACAGGTGGAAGGAGAAATAACATATTTAAAATACTATTTCCAGTTAATTGAAATGCTTTCATTCCAAGTGAGTGGTTTATTAATGTTAGAACGATGAACGACCCAAATAATATAAAAAAGAAACGATATTTTCTTAATTGTCTCATACCATCACCAACCAAATAATATATGCAAATAAAAGAGACATTAAAAGTCCACTTGCATTACGTGCATATGCAAAACTTCTTCCAAATAATTTTTGTTCCATAGGTAAAGTAACAATTCCCACAGACATTAATGTAGACATTAACACTGCTACTTGTGGGAGTCCAGCACCATTTTGGACTAATGTTTCTCCAAGAGGAAAAACGATAAAACTAGGAATTAGTCCAACTGACCCAATTAATGTAGATAGTATAATTCCTTTTATTCCAGATTGTTCCCCAATAATCGAAGAAACGAGTGAGGGCGTTAATAACGATAAGGATAGTCCTACAAAAAACATAATAGTTAAAATTTCAGGTAAAATATTACAAAACATCTTCCATGATTTTAATAGAGCCTCTTTCGTTTTTTCTCGATCTTTTATAAAAGAAATAATAGTAAGAATGATGGCTAAACTGTATAGGATCGAAGCATTAATCATGATTCTTCACCTTCCATACATTGTATCTGCTTAGGAAAAATGTTAAATTCTTAAGTTTTTCTTCAATGTTTATTTGAAATTCTTCTAATTTTTCTTTTCCAACTTCAGTAATTTTGTACATCTTGATCGGTTTATCTTGCTCGGATGTACCTAAATAAGACTCAACAGCACCTTCAGTCTCTAATTGCTTTAGAGTTCGATATAATATGGAACTGTCAATTGGATTGATTGGAAGTTCTTCCTCACACTTCTGTAAAAGCTTCCCTCCATAACTGTCCCCTTCTGTTAAAAACAATAAAAGAAATGCACCTGTATGTCGGCCTGTATGTTTCATAAATTGTAAACCTCCTAAATTCGTAAATTTCCTCACAAAAAATAATTTCATACTGTTAATAACAATATACTGTTAAAAACAATAATATGTTACTCACAGTAAAAATTAATCTGTTAATTTATTTCAACTCTAACATTTTTAAAAATTTTCTCTTTATGAGGAGAGGTCGATGATTAAGTTTTCACGAGCATTTCTTTAGGTGAGAAATGCTTTTTTACTATTTATAAAATGTAATGATATTTTTATAACAATAATAATATAATAAAAAACAACAATAATTTATTGTAAAACGATAAATTGTATGGTAAATTCAAATTGAAAATAATTTAGTGAGGTGCTTTTATGAAACGAGGATCAACTCTCTTTTTAAAAATAGTAGTGATTCTTATTGGGCTACCAGTTCTTGCATTGTGTATATTTGTGGTTCCTAAGATTGCAGAATTTGCAGCTGAGCTGTATCCGAATATTGCATTAATGAAATATTTTATTTTTATAGATCTTTATGCAGCTGCGATTCCTTTCTATTTTGCTCTTTATCAAGCATTTAAGCTTTTAAGCTATATTGATAAAAACAAAGCTTTCTCGGAATTATCGGTTAATGCTTTAAAGAAAATAAAATTTAGTGCAATAGCAATTAGTGTTTTGTATGTATTAGGGTTGCCACTTTTTTATTTAATTGCAGATATGGATGATGCTCCAGGAATTATTGTTATTGGCATGATTTTGATTTTTGCTTCATTGGTAATTGCAGTCTTTGCAGCCGTTCTCGAAAAGCTTTTGAAAGAGGCGATTGATATAAAATCAGAAAATGATTTAACGGTCTGAGGTGAAGAACATGGCAATTATTATCAATATTGATGTAATGTTAGCAAAAAGGAAAATGAGTGTAACCGAGCTTTCGGAAAAGGTTGGGATTACGATGGCGAATCTATCTATATTGAAAAACGGCAAAGCAAAAGCCATTCGTTTTGCAACTTTAGAAGCGATTTGTAAGGCCCTAGAGTGTCAACCTGGAGATATTTTAGAGTACCAAAATGATGAAGACAACAAGTAAATCGATAAGATTGATATAAATTTATGAAGGAGAGCTAATTGTGAATTTAATACTTCAAAAGACTGAGTCACATTTTATAAGAGCGATCAAACAACTTGTTCGATTTGGTTTGGAGCAGGCTTTATCTTGTATTTTTCCTGTAGTGATTTTTGCCTCGTTAGCTTTTACTAAAATTGTACCACTTCCATTTCTGCCTCGATATGATTGGTTACTTTTGATCTGTATTTTGATGCAGTGGTTAATGGTGCGTACCGGACTTGAAACATTGGATGAATTAAAAGTCATCACATTGTTTCACCTAATAGGACTTGCGCTTGAACTTTTTAAAGTACATATGGGCTCTTGGGCATATCCAGGGGAAGGATACTCAAAACTATTTGGAGTGCCACTATATAGTGGATTTATGTACGCAAGTGTTGCAAGTTATTTATGTCAAGCGTGGAGAAGGTTGAAGGTTGAACTAATTAATTGGCCACCATTTTTTGTAGTTGCTTCACTTGCAGCAGCAATTTATTTGAATTTCTTTACCCACCATTTTTGGATGGACGTTCGTTGGTGGTTATCAGGGCTTGTCATAATTGTTTTTTGGAAATCTTGGGTCACTTATGAAGTCAATGGGACCAGATACCGAATGCCAATTGCACTTTCTTTCGTCCTAATCGGATTTTTTATATGGATTGCCGAAAATATTGCAACGTTTTTTGGAGCATGGCAATATCCTAATCAGTCGGTTGCTTGGAGTTTAGTTCATTTAGGAAAAGTAAGTTCATGGCTCTTATTAGTAATTGTAAGCTTTCTGATCGTAGCTACCTTAAAGCGAGTTAAGGGAAATAATTCAATTAGAAGGAAAGAACACTAGAAGTATTTTTGGCATTATAAAAAATAACCTGTATCTTAGATTAACTAGTAATCAGATACAGGTTTATTTAATGATTTGTTACGTTAGTATATTTTAAAAAGATTCCTAAACCTAATATTCTACCTACTTACCGATAAGATTCATAAAAGCTTTATATATTAGGAAAAGGGAGAAAATTAAAATAGCTAAAATACCAATTAAATCAGTTAATGGCTGTACACTTGATAAGAATGTGCCTGCTAAAGGCATTTTGATTAAAGCAAAACCAGCTATAATACTAGCTAACATTAAAAAAATTCTTTCCATTCACTCATCCCTCCATTCAATAATATTTTATGTTCAATTAAAATGTAAGTGCTTTCAAAGACGACTTTTTATAAAAAATGTGCTTTTGTCACGATTAATTAGTGGGCGTAAAACACAATAAAATCCCTAAATTATTTCATATGAATTTGGAGCACTTATTGAAATTAGGAGGATTGTGACTTTTTAATATGTTGGTAGTCGATACGATTTCTTTCCTATCACTTAAGTATTTTTTTAATATATTCGTTGTTTCACATACTATTCTATTTCATCTACTAGTAGAGATTTAAAATAATAGGAGTGAAGAATAATTGAGTTCAAGGTGTAAACGTGATGGGGCATTTCATTAAAGAAATTGAATACTATGTAAAAAAGACTATTTTTAAGGAGGTTTTAATGAAAAAGGTTAATCTGTTCAAGCTTTTGTTTATAATATTGCCTTTACTACTTGTAGCATGTCGTTTTACCACTTCAGAAAGTCAATCATCGATCGATTGGGTAGACTTTGTTAGATGGAATGGGGTTGAGTACTATGGCATAGAATCAGGCATTTTAACTAATGAAAAATTTATTGATGAAAAAGTAGGGGAAGTAAAATTCAAAGTAGCAGATCATGTTACAAATCCAAGTTATAAAATAAAAGATGGAGATGCAGCATTCCATGAGAAAGGAACGGAAATTTATTCAATAAAGGGTAATCCTGAATTAATTGCCTTAAAAGATAGAACTGCAATAAATGGATATAGCGTCTATTATGCAAAAGGAACTACAGATTATAAGTGGTATTTTAAAGATGTACCAATCGAAAAGGTAGGTAAGATTGAAATCTATCAATCTTATTCCCCTAACGCGAAAAAGAGATCGGTGATTAAAGACAAAGAAAAAATAGATAGCTTTCTGGATATTTTAAAGAATAGTAAAGAAGATTCAAATTTCCAGCCAAATAATGATAATACAGATTCTACTCATTATGAAATTGTATTGTTTATAGATGAACCAATTGCCTATAAATATAATATTGAATTTGACGGTGCAACCTACTATTGGTATCCGTGGGATACTTCAATTTTGTCAAATGAGATTGGAAAATTTTTGTCAAATTAATGATTTATATAAATATACACCTCTATTTAAATACAAAAATTAACTCGCTAATTATTTTAGCGAGTTTTTTACTTTACATAATAATTCCTATCTATCTAAATTCAGTATATGGACAAAACTCAAAGATAATCTGCGCTCCAACTGAAATCTAGTAATCGAAAAACAACAAGTAAAATATGTGAAAGATAGATGAAACTAGAACAATTCTTATATTAAACTACTTTTAAAAATGGTAAAATATGGTTATATAGAGATAGGAAGCGGATCTATTTTACGGAGGGGCTATAGTTGAGAAGGCCATATATATTTTTGATATGCATAGCAAGCATAGGATTATGCTTAGGTGGACTTTATTTTGAAAATATGAAGTTTACTAAGGCAAAAAATGAAATATGGATTGGTTATAACTACACAAAGTTCGGGAAAAATGTAATCGAATTTAAACCAATAAATGTAGAAAAACAAGCAAAATTAAATCAATTAGAAGAAATATTTTTATTTAGTAAAAAAATAGAAAATCCAATTGTTGATTTAGCAAAATACGATGTTCAGTTAACATTCAGAAGTCCAATAGATAAAACAGTTGAATATAGTTCATTACTTTGGTTCACAAAAAGTGGTGCAATCATAAAAATCAATGGTTTTAACAGATATAGAAGTGTTAGTATAGACAATGCCAAATCAATAAAAAATATAATAAATTATATAGAGTTGTAATGATTAAATAATTTTTTAAGTTAATGAGTTGTCATGGCAACTTATTTTTTTTTGATGTTATAGGGAAGAATTGATTGGATATTTAGTTGCGGCGGTTTAGTAGTAGAAGAAATGATATAATATTGTGGTGGTTAATAAAGCAAACAGATAAATTAATCTTTAAGTTGGTGATTGAATGTTTCGTTTTTTTAAATCTAAAAAGAAGGTAAGTTTCCATGAACAATTATTTGAATTGCAAAAGATAGGCATAGAATTAAATCCAATTTTAAATGAAGAATTAATTTTTGCTGAGTATAGTAAAGAGGAATTTGAGCAAGAACCTTACCTGCATTTACTAATCGCTTTAGGAAGTGAATTGGAATTAAACGGAAATTATATTAACTGTTCAAATGAAATATGGTATCTGGATACGGAATGTATTGAGGACACAGGAGATTATGTTCTAATTGCAGAAAGAATTAAAGACTTATCAAAAAATTATTTAGATCTTAAAAATATTAAAGATATTGTAGATATAGAAAATCAAGTAGCATCAATTTCATTTACTTTAGATGAAAGAGATTATTGTTGGAAGTTAGAAGTAAATGATGACTGGATCGATGAGAAAATTATTGTTATGTTTAATGATTTATTAGAAATAAAAAATACGGATAAGCAAGTTTATATTCTAGACTTAGGAGGACAAGATTGTTTAATTGGTATTTTTTCCAAGGCACAAGTAAAGCAGTTAAATCACTTACTCAATGGATATAAATTTGAATGATTATAAAACAGCAAAACTTAATTTTTAACAATGTGGTTCAACTATTTTGCTAATTTAGTTGCTTGATAAAAGTTTTGAATAAAAGGAAACAATGGAGATGGAATAGATAGAAAGGAAGTGTAAAAAAGTGGAATTGGAAACGGTTATGCAGGAGCTAGAAGCACTTGGTAAGGAACGGACAAAAAAGACATACTTAAGTAATGGTGCACATGAGCCACTATTTGGAGTGGCAACAGGGGCAATGAAGCCGATCGCTAAGAAAATTAAAATGGATCAGCAATTAGCGAATCAATTATATGCAACAGGTAATTACGATGCGATGTATTTTGCGGGGATTATTGCAGATCCTTTGAAAATGACTGAAGAAGACTTTGAGAGTTGGATTGATGGAGCTTATTTCTATATGCTTTCAGACTATGTAGTTGCAGTTACTTTAGCTGAAGCCGATATAGCGCAAGAGGTAGCCGACAAATGGATTGCAAGCGGAGATGAACTTAAAATGTCTGCTGGTTGGAGCTGTTACTGCTGGCTTTTGGGGAATCGTTCAGATACTGAATTTAATGCGGATAAGATTTCAAATTTGCTTGACCAGGTGAAAGATGCAATCCATGATTCTCCTGAACGAACTAAATCTGCAATGAATAATTTTGTTTATACAGTAGCAATTTCATATTTACCTCAACATGAAAAAGCAATTGAAACTGCTAAAGTAATTGGACCAGTCGAAATGAAAAAGGACAAGAAAAAAAGCACTATATTACTTTGCTCTGAAAAAATTCAAAAAGATTTAGATAAAGGTCTTTTAGGATTTAAGCGTAAACATGTAAGGTGTTAATGTAATAGATGTGATAGGGGAAAAGGGCATTAAAAAGTGGAAATCATTTTTTTTAAATCGTTCAAGAAAAAGCTGAATCAATTATTTCGATTCAGCTTTTTCTTTATTTTTGAAATGACTAGCGTGAAGAATATCTACCCCGATTGTAAATAGCCTTGTAGATTTTCTATTTATAATAAAAATGGAAAATCTCATTAACAGCCTGGTTATACCCTCCCGCTTCTCGAATAGATTTCTTAATGCTGTCGATTACTTTAATGTAAGAAGACCTATTACTTAACACATCTTCTGCGGCTTCACGCAGTTGTATAGGTGACAAATTTTGTGTTTGCAATTGCAAACCTGCTCCAATCTTGGCTATTTGCTCTGCAATTATTGGCTGATCAGCGCTTTGAGGGATTACGATTAATGGAACTCCGTAATAGAGACCCTCACTTGTGCTGTTCATTCCACCATGCGTTATAAATAATTTAGTAAATTTTAGCACTTCTGTCTGTGGAACATATTGTTTTACAATAAAGTTTTGAGGAATAATCCCTAAATCATCTAGATTAGTTTGTTTACCTATCGACAGTACGACTGAGTGTTCACTATGACCAAATGCTTCAAAGCATAGCTTATAAAAATCAATAGAGCGGTTAAAAACAGTTCCCAGAGAAATATATATAGGACTTTTACTTTTAATAGTAGAAAGGTCAAATGTTTCCTGTTGTAATCGTGAACCGATAGAAGGGCCGACAAATTTGTATGTATTATTAAAGGACTCTCCACCAGGTTGAAAGGCTCTAGTAGTGTATACGATTGTTAATGGAGCAGGATTACAAAATACTTCATAAGATGAATTGATCTCTACACCATATTTTTTCTTAATATTTAATGACAGTCTATTAAATTCATCATTAATCGGTTTAATTATTTCTTCAGGAATATTCTTTAATTGCTTTTCCATCATTTTATCGAATGTTTCTTCTGTCTGTGCAAAAGTAGTACAGGAATTGATTGCGGGAAGTTTAAGAATTTGAGCAATTAAACGTCCACAACCAAACATAGAATCATGTATGATGTAATCAAAATGCTCTCCTTTAATCTGTTCAAGAACACTAGGTATAACGATTTCTGCTGTATGTAATAGACCATTAATTCTTTCTAGTAAATGAGTTCGACCACCTAAGAGAAAGGCTTTAATAAATTTTTGTTCATCAATTGTTCGCACTGTAGCTCCAGTCTTTTCAATTCGATCTCGAAAAGACTCTATCGAAAAGTAGACAACCTCTTCACCGCGTGAAACTAGCTCTTTTACAACTCCTAAAGTAGGATTGATATGCCCTTCTGAGCCTCCATTAATAAATAAAACACGTGCCATTCCAAACACTCCTTGGTTCAATTTATTCTTCTTTATAAGAAAATGATTAAGCTTAACTATTAAATAACATTGTATAATGCTAAACTAAAAAATAAAAATAATTGAGATGATTTTGCGATGGAGAATAAATAATGAAGAAAGAAGATATCACCGCAATTATATAGATGAGCAAGAAAGAATTAGTTTAAAATTACTAGATTTTGATAATGGGGAATAAATATAGTTTATCTATTATTTTTTCTGTAAAACAAATGGCTTACTTTTATATATAGTTAATTTTTAAAAATTTAGCTCTGTTAAAGTAAATTGTTGATAGTTAAACTAATAAAACAAACCATCAAATTGACAGTTTGCTTCGTTTTTTTTCATAATGGGTACTAATTATTTCACCTGAATGGTACTGTGCTATTTTGTTCTCCCACTCATTATCTTTTCTTGTTCTTCTTCAAGATTTTTTAAGAAAATCTGATATTACATTTGGTTCAAACATTTATAAAACACCCCACTTTTAAACTCTTAAATCATATACGAATTTACCAATTCATACGCTCTTTCTTTGGTTAATCTTGCAAGTGAATTCATATATTGTACATTTTCAAAAGTTCCGCCTTTGTACTCTGCAGCTTCATTTGTAGCAATACGTTCTTTTTCTTTAACCCATGCCCTTTCTTCAACCTTTAGTTTAGAAGCTTCAGAAGATGGCAGTTCTCGCATTAAAACCTGATAAATTTCATTTAATGCCGTATCCCATCGATTTAATTTTTCTCCTTCAGCTTCTACCATATCTTTGGTTATGCCGCTTTTATATAGACTATCCAAATCAGTCATACTTGCTTCAATGTCATTTAATTTTGTTAGATATGTTTGTTGAAGATTTAGTTTGTTATTTTCAACTTCGCCCGTCTCAGTGCTATTTTGCTCATTCGTTTGAACAAGTTGAGTTGTATCAGTAGAACCATTTGAGTCGTCTGTATGTGAGGAAGTTTCATCAGTAGTTGTACTTGCTACCGTTTTAGACTCGTCCACCTTATCAGTAGCATTATTAACCATCGCTGTTAACTCAGTTTTTAAGTAATTTGGTAAAGATTTTTTGTTTAATAATTCATTACCTTCTTTAATTGTTTTATCCCAATTTTGTTGTTTGAATAAATCTTTCACTTTATTAAATTTCACCAGTTTTACGTATATTCCTTTTGTTTTAGCATCATCTGGTTTTTCTTCTAAAGCTAATTCATAAGCTACTTGAGCTTTGTCATACTCGCCATCTAATAAAGCGTCATTTGCCTTCTTCATCGCATTATCATACGCATTGTTACTACACCCAACAAGTAAGAATGTTGCTAGGACTAAACTTAGTTTTTTCATTTTTGTACTCCTTTGTATCGTTCATTGATTTGGTTATTGAAATATTAGATTATATTTACCTAATGAACCAAATATTGTTAATCAACAATCATTATACGGTTAAATAATCCAGTTGAGAATAGGAATTTTCGCCTTGAATTTCTTACACTATTTACAACATAAAAAAATAAAACTTAGAATCAAAATAAAAAGACAACTAAAAATTGAATAGATGGTTTGTAAATAAAGAATTTAAAATCTATTACTAAACACAATGTAAGAAAGTTAATTTTGAAAAGTGAATAGTTTATTAAAAAAATACTAAATTAGTCAAAGTTCTTAACCGGTGTAAATAAAAATTTTAATTTTCATTATATTAATTATACTAATCTAGTTAAATATTCTATTAACTGATCTATTAATTTACTTCAGAGATTTTATATTACTAGGTAAAGAGAATTCAAAAAAGTTAAAGATAATTGTGTTCATTATAGAATAGTGTATGATTACAACGAAAGGCTGCTTAGGTAGTCTTTTTTTTATGGGAACGAGTGTTTACACTCAAAGAAACGTTGATAAATTTTTACATTTAGAGAATTTATTAAATCTTATATTAGACGTTTAGACTGATGAACTAACTAAAAAATGAAAAAATACATATCTTAAGTTGTAAGTAACTAGGAATATATCATCCGAGGACTAGCCTAAAAGATATTGAAATAGGTGATTTTTTGGGTAAAGAAGATAAAAAAAATGTGATTGCCATTGTAATGATTACCACAAATGCAAAAAGTGTTGTTGTTGCAATGGTTCAAAAGATCATTTAAAAAAAGAAGAGAAAGAGAAAAAGAAAAAATGTGATTGTAAGAAGTGTAAAAATGATTGTGATTGTTGTAAAAAATGTTGTTGCTGTTGTTGTCGAGGTCCAAGAGGTCCAAGGGGGCCAAGAGGTGAGGAAGGAAAGAGAGGAAAAAAAGGTAATACGGGAGCAACAGGAGTAACAGGCCCAACAGGAGCAACTGGCATAACGGGAGCAACAAGAACGGGAACAACCGGGGCAACGGGAGCAACAGGAGTAACAGGCCCAACGGGAGCAACCGGCCCAACAGGAGCAACTGGGGCAACGGGAGCAACGGGAGTAACAGGCCCAACAGGTCGAACAGGTGCAACTGGCACAACCGGAGCAACCGGGATTTCAGGATCTAATTCGAAAGCGATTATATTTGGTGGTACTAACGCAGGATTTCAACGAATTGCTGGATCTCCTGGTGCAGATTCTATTACTATTCCATATGTAACTGCAGGTACAGGTAGTATTGTTGGTCTTTCAAGCTCTATAAATGTAAATAATCTAGCAGTGGGAACTTATAATATTCAAGTTTGTAATAATGTTCCTATTAATCTTTCAGCACCAGCTGCAGGTCAAATAGTGTCTACTATTACTTTAAATGTCCCAAATACCTTAACTGGAACAATTATATTTTCTATCACACCAAATGATGTAGGTGCACAGCCTGTAATTATTTTCAATCCTAATCCAGTTACATCAACAGCTACTGTCACTTGGACTAGTACGATTGCTGGAAACCCAGTTGCCAGAAATAATGCAATTTCATTGTATATTACACCTCAAATTACTCAAAGTGCAATTTACACAGTATTTATTTCGACTACAATTTGATTAAGGTAATATTACAATTAGCTTTCCTATTAAGGATCTTCTTTCATTAGAAGATCTTTTTACTAATAAAAATAAAAGATACATTTGTATTTTTGGGGCAAAAAAGCTATTCAGATTTTTTAAGTGGTAATATAGTTGATAGATAAAAATATATTATTCTATTATTAGTATTATTTTGTAAACAATCTCTTAAACAGTTTGCACCTAATTATGTACATGTTATAAAATCTATTAATATTGAAGAAAATATAGCAACTATATTTGAAAGTTTAACTTCTTCTACGACAAAGGAGAATAAACTATATTCATTGAAGTTACTAGATAATATTGTAAATTGGGTAAAGGTGAACAAAGCTTGAAAACTAAAAGATATGTATAAAAAAAATAGAGGAATATCCTCTATTAAAAGCCGAGCTTATAATCCACCAAGTGCTTTAATCGTAGCAGGTCCTACAATACCATCTACTGTTAAATGCCGGTCTTTTTGAAATTTGCGCACGGCTTGGTCTGTGTTGTTCCCAAAGATACCATCGATCCCTTTTGTACTATAGCCGAGAGCTGTTAGCTTTTGTTGAAGTTTTTTAACTGTAGTACCACTATTTCCCTTTTTTAATACAGTTCCACTTGGGATAACAGCGTTTGAACCACCATTACTACTTGTTACCTTATACCCGTTTGCAATTGCTATTGAGTCAAAGGATTTACTTGAAGAAGTAATGACTACAGGTGTACTTAATTTAACCTTATTAAAAAGCCATTCGACTTCATTATTGTACATTCTAATACATCCATGACTTACATACTTTCCAATCGAACTTGTATTGTTATTACCGTGGATAGCATATGTCGTTCCCCATGTACCACGGGCATTTAATCCAAGCCAACGTTTTCCGAGTGGATTTCTTGGATCACCGCCAGGGATGTGACCTTTATAGTAAGGTCTATTTACAATCTTATTTACAATTTTAAACTTTCCTTCTGGCGTAAGAGATTGACTTTTACCAGTAGCTACCTTAAAAACTTTGTAAAGTTTACCATTTTCATAGTAAGCTAATTGGTTTGTTGATTTATTAATAATAATGAATTGACTTGTAGCTGCCTGGGTAGGTTTTATACCAATACCAACAATCATAAGACAGGTTAAAATTAAAACAGTAAGCCATTTTCTTAGCAAATCCTTCCCTCCCAAATCATATTTTCAAAGTCTTAATCAATTAATCCTATGATTGCAGAAGTTGTCCATTTGTCATTTTTTTCAAATATGCTTAAAATAAATAAAGAAGATGACATTTATAATGGATTTTCATAGTTCTTTTGGTTTGTATGATGGGACGTAATATTTTCTAAGTAGTGCTAATGGCTTGTAAATGAAAAATAGTATATTTAAATAGTATATTTAAATAGTGTAGGTGAATAGATGAAAATTAATAATTATATGCTTCAACTATCATTATTAATCATCATTATTTTTGGCGGGACTTTTATCATTCATTTAATTAAAACGGGTGAGCTTTTATTAGCTCAAATAATTGGATTTTCAGTAGGGATTTTAATCCTATTATTTACTTTAATTTGGAGAAAATCTAACAAACTTTCATAAGTAATAAAATTTGAGAAATCTAAGATAACAAATTTCGAATTATATAGTAGAATGAATGAATATAAGTTTAAGAAATTAATTGTGTTCTTGGATTGTATAAGAAAGTAGACTCTATATTTAAGAATAAAAGTTAAATATAGGGGTCTTTCAAGTATTTAGTTTGGGAGGAACGATTTTGTTTAAACGTATTTCTTTCTTTATTTTTGTTAATATTTTAGTTTTAATTACAATTACTACGATTACAACATTATTAGGTGTACCTCGATATATTGGTAATGGGGGATACTGGACACTACTTGCATTTAGTGTAATTGCAGGATTTAGTGGAGCGATTATTTCATTGTTATTCTCTCGTATAATGGCTAAATGGGTTATGGGTGTAAAATTAATTGATCCTCGTTCTCCACAAAATGAACGATTTAATTTTGTGCTAGAGGAGACATATCGTTTAGCAAAACTTGCTGGTTTAAAAAAGATGCCACAAGTAGGAGTTTATGATTCAGTAGAGGTTAATGCTTTTGCTACAGGACCTAGTAAAAGACGATCTTTAGTAGCTGTTTCTAGTGGAATGATTGAGACAATGGATCGTCCAGCAATTAGTGGTGTTTTAGCACATGAAATTGCCCATATAAAAAATGGAGATATGGTTACTACAACATTATTACAAGGTGTAATTAATACTTTTGTCGTTTTCTTCTCCCGTTTAGTGGCAAAAATTGTTTCTAATTTTGTAAGAGAAGAGTTATCTTATGTTGTTTATTTTCTTTGTTCAGTAGTATTTGAGATCGTATTTAGTATTTTAAGTAGTCCAATTATTTTCTGGCATTCAAGAAAAAGGGAGTTTAAGGCAGACAGGTATGCGGCAGAGCTTGGTGGAAAAGACAATATGATTTATGCTTTAGAATCATTAAGTCGAAATATTAGATTAGTTGATGATCGTCAAAAATCGATTGCAGCTTTTAAAATTAGCGGTAAAGAGAAATTTGCAAGATTATTCTCAACGCATCCACCATTAGAAAAACGAATCGAACGATTAAAAGCATTATAAAAGTTAAAGGCCTTTTGCATTTTACGATGTAAAAGGCCTTTATTTTTATTATTCTAAAGTAGATTAAGGTAATAGAAAGAAGGATTTCATTTTAATTTAGGGAATATAGATAATAAAAAGATGAGGTGTAGTTTATTGGAGAAAGAAAATATCGAAAATTTGAAAACTTCAGTAATTATCTTAGCTACGTTTATCTTCACCCTCGGAATAATCATATCTATTTCTATTATTAATTTTAATCACGCTAAAGCACATCCCAATATTATCAAAATTCCTAAATCAAAAAGTATAATTACACTAGTTAATAAACAAGAATTAATTAAAGTAGATTCAAATTTAAAAACTCGAGTTTGCGAAGTTGTCGACCTTGCAAAAACAAATAATAAAAGTCAGTATCAAATAGTTTGTGATGATTCTGAGAAATACGGATTTATGGAAAAAGAAATAGTAGACAATAAAACTAACCCTCCATTGAAACTTGGTGATACTGTTTACTTAACTATTTATGAAGATGGTAAATTAATGGTAAAAATTGAAAATGAATAAGCAGTTATTAGTCTAACTAAAAAATTTAAAAGTAAAAAGTTACATCTAACTTATATAAAAGAAAGGAACTTCAAATTTGATGAAGTTCCTTTTTTAATATTATAGTTGATCTCCATTTGAAGCAATTACGTCTTTGTACCAGAAGAATGATTTTTTCTTTTTTCGTTCTAATGTTCCACTACCGTCGTCATGTTTATCAACATAAATGAAACCATAACGTTTTGAGAACTCACCTGATGATGCACTAACAAGATCTATGCAACCCCAGCTAGTATAACCCATCAATTTAACACCATCTTGAATGGCTTCTCCCATCGCATTAATGTGCTCACGTAAATAATCAATTCGATAATAATCATTAATTGTTCCATCATCTTCTACTTTGTCATATGCCCCTAGGCCATTTTCTACAACAAATAGTGGTACTTGGTAACGGTCATACAATTGATTTAAACTAATTCGTAAACCTACTGGATCGATTTCCCAGCCCCAGTCACTTGCTTTTAGGAAAGGATTTTTAACTCCTCCAATTAGATTTCCTTGTGAGCTTTCTAAGTCGAATTTTTCCTTTTTCTCGGTTCTAGACATATAATAACTGAACCCAATATAGTCAACAGTACCTTCTTTAATTAATTCTAAATCCCCATCATGCATTTCAATATTAATATTGTTTTCTTTAAAGAAGCGATTAATAAATGACGGATACTCGCCACGAACCTGAACGTCTGCACAGAAGTAATTAAAAAAGCGTTCTTCTTCAAGGGCATACATTACGTTGTTAGGATTCGAATCAAAAGAATAAACTGGAGCATATAAAATCATACATCCAATTTGAGAATTTGGAATAATCTCATGACAAGCTTTGACAGCAATACTACTTGCAACAAATTGATGATGAAACGCCTGAAATGTTGGTTGGTATTTATCTTTTTCTTCTTTTATCGAAAAACCAAGCCCCATTATTGGCATAATTAATCCACTATTAATTTCATTAAAAGTCATCCAATATTTTACTTTGTCTTTATAACGATTGAAGATTGCGTTTACGTATCTTTCAAAGAATGTTACTACTTCTCGGTTTCGCCAACCACCATATTGTTTTACAAGATTTACTGGCATTTCATAGTGTGAAATTGTCACAACTGGTTCAATGCCATATTTGTGAAGCTCGTCAAAAACACGGTCATAGAAAGCCAATCCATCTTCATTTGCTACTAATTCATTTCCATTTGGAAAAATTCTTGTCCAAGCAATTGACATTCGGAATACTTTAAAACCCATTTCCGCAAATAAAGCAATATCTTCTTTATAGCGGTGATAGAAGTCTATTCCTTCATGGTTTGGATAATCATACTTTGAACGATCTATCTCGAAATTGAATCCGGGTGACTGTAAAATATTCAGTCTTTCCTTCCCACCAGGAAGAACATCGGCTATATTTAAACCTTTATCCCCTTCATAAAATCCACCTTCCATTTGATTGGCAGCCGTAGCGCCACCCCATAAAAAATCTTTAGGAAATTTAGATTGTTTCATTTTTTTACCTCCTAATTTCTTTTTAGTAGTTTACATAAATCCATATTTTTAATTAATGAGAATATAATCGAATCATAACGTTAACGGAGATGTTAGTAAATAAGTGAATGGAATCTAGTTTTTATTCACAAAAGTAAATAATTGTTTCATACATGTAACGCTGTGTTTTTTATTTTGTATGTTAAGATAAAATAGATTAAATATATTTAGCACCTAGTAATAAAAGGAGAACGAACTAAAATGTTTTCAAATGATCAAATCGCGTCTTTTAATGAGTTAGAGTTATCATTATATAATTACATTTCACAAAATATGGAAAAAGTCGCTTATATGCGTATACGTGAAATTGCAGATGAAACCCATGTTTCAACTTCAACAATTTTACGTTTTTGTAGGAAACTAAATTGCGACGGTTTTACTGAATTTAAAGTAAAGTTAAAAATGTATTTGGAAGAGGAGAAACGGACCTTCGTAAAAAGTGCACAACATTCGCTAGTGGAATTTTTTGAGAGATCTTTAAAAGGGGATTTAGAAGAGAAAGTTAAAGAGGCTGCTATTGAAATAAACAAAGCTGAAAATGTAATTTTTATTGGAATAGGTAGCTCAGGTATTCTTGCTGAATATGGTTCGAGGTACTTTTCAAGTTTAGGAAAATTCTCCCTTTATATAAAAGACCCTCATTTCCCGATTCATTCTAAATTAACAAAAAATAGTATAACAATTGCTTTGTCAGTCTCTGGAGAAACTATTTTCACAGTAAATCATCTGAATTTACTTAAACAAGAAGGTTGTAAAATTATAAGCATTACGAACAACAAATTATCAACAATAGCCAAAATTTCTGATCTAAATATTCCCTATTATGTAACAGAAGAGTATTTTGAAAAAGCAAATATAACTACTCAAGTTCCAGTGGTCTATATAATTGAATCGATCGCTCGCGAAATCTACAGAATTAATCAATAAGTCAAATGGATTAGGGGATATACCTTATGTAAGAAGGAATTTTTCATAAAGTGATGAATAGTAATGATTCTGATTATGAGTAAAGGAGAATTTATATTTATGAAATTAATAGATCCTTCATTACATAGAGATTGGGTAACACCTCATTCAACAAAATGGTACGAACAAATAGGTAAAATATATGGGGAATACACATATCCTTGGAATTCAACAATTACAGAGCCGAATGGGGAGTTAATTTTTAATAATGAAGTATTTGAAATGATTAATAATCAAATTGTATTAGATGTAGGGTGTGGACATGGAGATTTCACCATTAAATGTAGTGAAAAAGCGAAAAAGATTGTAGGATTTGATCTTACAAATGATTTTATAAAAAGTGGAAATGAAACGAAAAAACAAAATGTGTCTTTTATTGTTGGTAGCACAAAAAATCGATTGCCTTTTGAATCGGAACAGTTTGATTGTGCATATAACAGAAAAGGACCTACATCAGCTTATCAAGAACTTAAAAGAGTAGTAAAAAAAGGAGGCAAAATCCTTGGACTGCATCCTGGTGATGAATTAGGAACTGAACTACCTAGATTATTTCCTAATTTTTTTGAATCAATTAATAGTGAGAAACCAATTTTAAAAACGATAAAACAAAGAGTTGAACTAAGTAAGTTTGAAAGTGTAGAAATAGAAGTTATTAATAGTTTTGAATTTTTACATACGCCGCTTGATGTTTTAAAACTAAGATGCTTCGGCCAAAAACAATCGCTATTAAAAGATATAATAGAAAATAATTTGGCGGAAGTAAAACGAATATTTGAACAAAATACAACTAATGAAGGATTGCCAATCACTTTTTCACGTTATTTAGTTAGGGTTCAGATTTAAATTTATTAAAGAGGATAAAAATATCCTCTTTTTTTATTTGCTTTTAAAGTAAAGCGATAGAAGTAGTGGTTACTGCAAATTGATACTATATTTCTGCAATGATTTGTTTGCTAATTCTATTCCATCTTCTGTTATGTAAACTGATTTTGCACGATTACTAAAAAATATGAGATTATTATTCGCTAATTTATTTAATGTATCGAAAGGATATCCTTTCCAACTTCTGAGTGTAGTTTCACCTAGTTCTATTTTTTCTTCAAATGATGTTAAATATAATAATAATAAAGTTAATTCATCAATCTGTTCATGCATTTTAAATAATTCCTTTCTACATTTTAATAAAAAAGAAAGTAAGAATAACCTTCATTAGTATAAGGTTTAGTCTTACTTCGAATAAATAAACTATAAATTAATACATATAGGGCGAAAAAGTAATATAGTTTTAATCATTTACTATTGGCATTCGATCTCTATGACCACAAACGGGACATGTAACTAGCCGCTCATTTACTTTGCCGGTTTTAAATGCTAAAGCAAAATTTAATTTCGATAATTTAAAGCGACTGCTACAACGAGGACAAACAAAATGAGTCGTTCTTGTGCGAATATCTGAATATTTATAGATAAACACGAAGGCTAAAATTAATATAAGAATCGATTGAATTATCCCTGTAATAAATTGATTCAATTGTTATCCCACTTTTCTTTTTATTGATTTTAATATTATTTTTTATGTTTGCTATTTATAGAATGATACCTTTGAAGTTTTTGATTTCAGATCGTACTAAAATTTACAATCGAAAATAAAAAGGTAAAAAAGAAAAATAAAAATGAGGGAAATACCAAAAATAGGAAACAATAGAAACTAAGTACTAAAATACATAAATAAAGATTGAACTACATACGAAAGGAGAATTTTATGAATATAAAATTTTTGTTTATATTAAATGATTATATACCTACGGAACCGGCTTATGTTGCAAATACTGGGAAATATATAGATGGGTCATTAAATATCTATTTAAATGATTCATTATTTTTTCATGATCCGAATTTAAATCTTACGGAGTTTGCGAGTCAATTAAGTGAATGGGTTCAAAATGTACAAAATGGTTTAAAGGAAAATATGAATTATGAATCGATTAATCGAAATGAAGATCTTATGAATTTCCTATATAAAGGAGATGACAAGTGGGGAATTTATTCGGTGTGGCAAATGTTTGAACCTACGGAATACGTTAAAACAGAAACATTAGTTGAGGGTGTAAATAGGTTTCTTACTGCGTTAAATGATGGACTTATTGAAATCAATTATGATTTTACACTTGATAAATTTAATCAGTAATTTTTATTATAAATTTATGTTGTTTTACTAAAAAGAGTTGCAAGAGTAACTCTTTTTTTTGCATTTTGGTAGGAAAATTTTACTAAATAAAATTGCATATCATATGCTTAATATATCTTTTTAATTATTATTTAATGGTTTAAAAGGAGTAATAAGTAAGACGTTGAATTTTATTGTGTAATCGAAAAAAATTTGGAGGATTAATGAGAAAACTTCTAATTGTTTTAAGTGGTATATTCCTTTTATTTGGCTGTTCTATGAAATCAAGTACAGAGAGTAAAACTAGTAAAGTTGTTGGTATCATTGGTGTTACTTCCGTAGATACAATTATTTATTCGGCGGATAAAGATCATGATTTAATTAATAAAATCGAAAAAGGTTTTAAATTAAAAAAGATCGAGGATCAACAAATTGAATCCACTGATTTAAGGTTAGCTTTTATTGAGAAAGATGGTAAAAAAGAGGAATTTGAAGTAAATTACAAGCAAAGTATGTTTTGGCAAAATGGAAACGGATATAAACTTGATTCAAAGTTAACAAAACTATTACAGGAGCAGTTTAGGAATTAAAGGAGTTCAAAAAATTATCTAGAAATGAATAGTATTCAAATTTTTATTACTAACACTTCTATTTTCTAACTGGGATGGTCAGAATTATTGTATGAACTAATTACTAATTATTTTAAGGAGAGAATGAAATGATTAATATGCTTGGTCAAGTAATGGTATATGTTAACAATCAAGAGGAAGCAGTGAACTTTTGGACTGAGAAAGTAGGCTTTACTGTGATTTCTGATAATAATAATGGTCAAGGAATGAGATGGATTGAAGTTGCACCTTCAAATAATGCTGAAACAAGTATTGTACTTCATAATAAAGAATTAATTTCTAAAATGCAGCCATCTCTTAATCTAGGTACACCTTCTTTAATGTTTTTTACAAATAAACTTGATGAAATGTATAGTGATTTAACAAACAAAAAG
The DNA here is from genome assembly GCF_001420605.1 of Bacillus sp. FJAT-25509. Taxonomy (GTDB): domain Bacteria; phylum Bacillota; class Bacilli; order Bacillales; family Bacillaceae_G; genus Gottfriedia. The sequence continues at coordinate 55,230 of NZ_LJIZ01000016.1, read as the reverse complement.
GTTACTGTTGGTGAAATTGTTGAAATGCCAAATGGAAGAGTGTTTAACTTTGCTGATGATGAACAAAATTATTTTGCTGTAATGGAAAAAAAGTAAAAGAATAAAGTAATCAAATAAGAGGATGAATTTAAAAGCACAGGGTAATATTTTACTTTGTGTTTTTTTTTATAAATTTTAAATAAAAATCACTTTTACCATGAAGATAAAAGTGAAGTGTACCTGTTTGCCAATGCCACCAAGAAAACAAGGTTTATATAAAATATGTTAGGGAATGGGAATAGTTCTATTTTCTCATGTGGTAATAATTTCCAAGGTAATTAATTATATAAACCGGTAAATACTTTTTAGGTTGAGTATTGATCCTGGGCAAAAATTGAGAACATTTTTTATCAGTAAGTATCTAATTTTCTAAGTAATCTGTTAAAATAATTCGTAAGATTAATCATAAAGGAGAAATCAACTTATGATGAAAGTATTTTCTAATAAAATCGTACTTTTAGTCACTTCATTGATGATATTACTAATGATAAGTGGAGTGTTAATTTCATTAACTTATATCCCATTAAAAGTTAAAGACAATCAAGAGAAAATAAAATTAACAGAAAGTGATTGATATTTCTTAAAAGAAGACCATTCTTTTTTACTAAAAAGCTCTGAATAAGGGCTTTTTGTACTTTAGAAATTAAAATCACTTAATTAAATGCTACTACAATTTTTGAATAGGAAGCTGGAGGGAATTTATAATGAGTCAAAAAAGAATCAGAGATTATGGTGTTAATATTGGATATCTAGAAACAGGGGAACTAAATTCTATTACGGATGTTGAAGGAGTTACTGTAGGTCATGTAACGATCAGTGATCATGACATCCAAACTGGCGTTACAGCAATATTTCCTCATCAAGGAAATCTATTTAAAGATAAGTTAATCGCGTCATCTCATGTTATTAATGGGTTTGGTAAGTCGATGGGAACGATTCAGATTAATGAGCTAGGAACCATCGAAACGCCAATTATTTTAACAAATACACTAAGTATTGGAACAGCCGCAGACGCTTTAATAGAATATATGTTAGATCATAATCCTGAAATAGGTCGTACGACAGGAACTGTTAACCCAGTAATATGCGAATGCAATGATATGCTTTTAAATGATGTGCGAGCAAGATTTATTACGAAAGACCATGTTTTTCAAGCATTAAGTAACGCTTCTACAGATGTGAAAGAAGGAACTGTTGGAGCAGGAACGGGGATGCTTTGTTATTCACTAAAAGGTGGGATTGGTACAGCTTCCCGAGTTATGAAAATGGAACATGGTACTTATACAATGGGTGTTTTAGTCTTATCTAACTTTGGGATTTTAAGCGATTTAAAAGTAAATGGAAAGCCTGTTGGAGCAGAATTGCGTGATTTTATCTTAAAAGAACGAGACGAAAAAGATAAGGGGTCAATCATTATGATCGTTGCAATGGACCTACCCGTATCTGAAAGACAGCTAAATCGTATAATCAAAAGAACAGTTACGGGTTTATCAAGAACAGGCTCAATTATTACAACGGGAAGTGGTGAAGTCGTAATTGGCTTTTCAACTGCAACCAAAATACCTCATGAAAAAACATCGCATTGCATTACAGTTCCGACTATACACGAAGAAGATATTGATCTAGCATTTAGAGCAATAGGAGAAGCAACAGAAGAAGCAGTTTTAAACTCTTTAATAACAGCGACACATATTGTAGGAAGAGATGGGAATGAAAGACCAGCTTTTAAAGATTTAATAGAAAAATACAATATTAACTTAATATAGACTTTGGAATTCCAAAATCTAAATAGAAAGAATAGACTTCTATAAAGTTCTAATAACGTAATAAATTTCATAAAATACTCTTAAACTTAAAGATGGACAAGCATTAAGTTAGGAGGATAATATGAAAAAAATTGTATATTTTGTTTCTACATTTGTCATTTTTTTAGGTGTTAGTTTTTTAGCTTTTGATCAAATTGGTTTAAAAAAGACTAATGTAAAAGAACGCATTCAGATTAAAAATCAAAATGACGAAATTGCCGATAAAAATATAAATATATTGAAACTACCTTTGCCAAATGCAGATCAAAGAAAATATAGTGTAAAAAAATTACCGACTAATGGCACTCAATTAGAAATAAAAAAATTAAATAATAAATCATCATAACGTATAGTGAAAATTAACTCGAAAAAAATGACAGACCTAATGGTATATTAAAGGACTGTCATTTTTTTGTTTCGGTTAGAAACGAATAAGTTTAAAGAAAAGACTTTAAATCATCTGATTTGATAGAAAGATAGATGCTATAATCGAAAAGGAATAACTACTGGAGGAATATTGTGTGAATATTTTTGACTATTTAGATGAATTGCAAGTAGATCTAAAAGAGAGAAACCTTGGGGAACTTGAAGAGAAGTATTTTAATAGATGTAAGCAATTAGCGGGGACTGAAAGGGCTAATAAAATAAGGCAAATTGATTTAAACGACTATAAAAAAGAATTGAAAATGGGACTTGATCAGTCAATAAAAATTGCTATTGAATTAGATTCCAAAGCAGTATATTTTGAATATGATTTAGATAATAATTGGGAAAGTGCATTTTACATTTGTGAAGAATACAATCCGTTAGAAGACGGTGATGATGATTGGGCTTGTAATTGGATCGAGGACATTGAAGGACCAAGTTTAGAACAATTTGGTGAAATTTATGAGCTAGATGGTTTTGATCGTAGTAAATTAGCAATCGGTACAACAATCTACCTAGTTGCAAGAACAGTTATAACTTACATAAGAGCTTTAAATGAGCTACCTAATCAAATTTCTATTCCTATATGCATCGCATTTCACGACCAAGACCCAATTATAAGAATAAAAGAGGAGCATTGATAACTATATCGATGCTTTTTACTATTTCTAAATCTATTAGCACTGTTTTGAGTGCATCTTTTATTATTAGGCTCTGTTAAATTTAAATGTTGATTTTTTGTGTAAAAAAAAGGTTATCTAATTAGACAACCATAGGAACGATTATTGAATTAATGCAATGCTTTAGTTTCATAAGTCATATAGAGTTAGAGTTATTTTTTTCTTCCCAAAATTGCATAAGTGCTTCGTGCATTTCTTTTGGTTTTTCTATCGTATTCCAATCTATGTTGCCACTATATCTCCAAAAAATATTTTTTAATGGAAGTTTATGTCTCAATCTAACTTGCTCTTCTTTATAAATAAATACTCTAATATATGTTGATTTTGTAGTCATACAAAAAAAAGATTGATTATAAAATCCTATTTCTTCAATTTCATCCCAAAAGATACTATTACCTGTTAAATCAACAACTACTCTTTTTTCATCCCAATAGACTCCTTCACCTCTTTTTCTGGAGGAAAAGTTCTGATAAGAATTTAAAAACAATAAAAAAATAAATATAATTGAACCAAGCAAATAGAGAAAATCTGAAACAGTAAATCGGGTAATAGAAACACGCGAATTTTCTACAAAAGAAGTAATTGATCACTTTACTGGTAAAGAAAAATTGACTGATGATGAAGTTGAAGAAACTAAAAGAGCAGCGAAGTACAATCGAAATACTTAACCTTTATACCAAAAACAGAATCTCCATATTGAAGATTCTGTTTTTTCTTATGTAGCTAAAGCATGCTTTAGTTGCATAAGAAAAAGTGGTTTTTATTAAATAAAAGATGTCCTATTCAGACTGTTCAATTGTCAAACTTCTATATGATAAATATTCTAAAAATCTCTTGGCTGCAAGTGACAGTGATTTTTCCTCTCGCATAGCAATACCAATATTTCGAAAGGCAGGTACTTCAAGCTCCTTCGATATTATTTTGTAAGGAATCCGTTGTAAAATTAATTCTGGCAATATACTGATTCCTAAACCGTTTTCTACCATAGATAAGATGGCATAGTCATCCCATGTTGTAAAATGTATTAATGGTGATATTTGATGTTTTTCAAAAATCTCTGATATTTCTGCTTTTCCTCCTTTTTCTAGTAACATAAATGGACTGTTCAATAATTCGCTGATTGGAAACTTGTCACACTTAGCAAGTGGATGGTCTTGAGGAATTACTGCCAGCAAACGGTCTTGCTCCACAAAAATTGTTTCAATTTCTACTTTTGTCGGTAACCTTAAAAATCCAAAGTCGACACGTCCTTCTACAATCCAGTTTTCAATTTCAGAATAATCGCCTAACAGCAGCTCAAAATCAATATTTGGATAATCCTTTTTAAAGAATTTAATCATATTGGGTAACCAATGAGTTGCCACGCTTGAAAAAGTTCCGATACGGATCATTCCTGATTTCATATCATGTAAGTCTTCAACCTGCATACGTAAAATTTCATGCTCATTACAGATTCGTTTTAACTGAGGCAATAATTTTAAACCATCAGATGTTAAATTGATCCCGGTACGTCCTCTTTCAAAAAGAGTAATTTTCCATTCTGCTTCTAAATCACTAATCATACGACTGATACCAGACTGTGTATAATTTAATGCATCAGCAGCTCCTGTAAAACTTCCATATTCAACTGCTTTGACAAATGCCATATATTTTTGGATATTCATAACTCGACCTCATTTACATTCGATTTTGTCATATATAACATGATAAACATTCAATTTTGTAATGTTTATAATTATGCTATGCTAACCCTATTCAAAATTCAAGTTTGAAAGGGATGGGGAAGTAATGATAATTTATGTGAATGATATTATGGAAAAAGTACTTGGATTGACCGATGAAATCTAAAATACAGTTTATATTATCAATGATTATTTTTGGTACAATAGGTTTAGTTGTAAGATATATTGATCTATCTTCAAGCGAGACGGCTTTACTAAGTAGTTCAATCGGATGTTTATTTTTAATGTTCGTGTTTTTTGTGATGAAAAAAACTATTCCGTGGGAATTAGTGAAAGCAAATGCTTCCGTTATATTTCTTTCTGGAATTGCACTAGGTGGAAATTGGATTTTCCTGTATAAATCCTACGACTATACGACAGTCACAAATGCAACATTAGCGTACTACTTTGCACCAGTTTTTGTTATGATTCTCTCACCTGTAATCCTTAATGAACAATTATCTATCAAAAAGGTTGTTTGTATTGTTGTTGCAATATTAGGTATGTTATTGATTGTTGGAAACGGTATAAGTGCATCTGGAAAAGGTGATCTACTTGGAATCTTTTTTGGATTAGTTGCAGCAGCATTTTATGCTGCATTAATGTTATTGAATAAATTTATTAAAAACATAGCCAAGTTAGAGATTACAATCATCCAACTTGGAATAACTGCTATACTTCTTTTGCCTTATGTTCTGTTTACGGAGGGATTCGGCATCTTAGAAGTACCAAGATCATCTATATTCTTTATTATACTGTTAGGCATTATTAACACCGGAGTAGGATTTTGGTTGTTTTTCTCAGGTATGCAAAATTTAAAAGGTCAGAGCATTGCTATGCTAAGCTATGTTGATCCATTTGTAGCTATATTGATTTCAGGGGTAATCTTACAAGAACAAATGACCATTATTCAAATGATTGGTGGAGCATTGCTATTAGGTTCCACATTTGTTAGCGAAAATCAATCAATGAAATTTTCTAAACTACAATTGAGAAAAACAGCTAAATAAATTAATAAACAGTGAGAAGCATTCGTTTCCCACTGTTTTTTATTTATAGTGTTTTAAAACAACACATGGTTAGGTATAGAATCATGGAAATTCACTCCAGATTTTATGTAACTAAGGCACTGCGTTAGTTCAATAACGACAAACTATAAAACGTGTAAATTTGTGATTGAAATCGATAAAACGTTATCTGATTGGTCGATTATTGCTTCACAAGACAATGTTAAGTCATTTTCCTCATTATCATCCAAAGTTCAAATTCCATTGAATATCCTTCGCCATAATTGTACTCCAGATAGTTAATATTCTCGTAAGCTAAATCAGGTGGAATTGTAAGTATCCCCCAGTAATTTAGTTCTTCTTTAATGTCCTCAATTGTAAGTTCTTCGATTAGTTTGGAACTAATTTTTACAAAATCTTTATTTACTAAATCAAAAACAGTTTCTTTAAGTAATAACTTCAATTTTTCTTTCAAATTCATAATTCCACCACCTATTATGAATTTAATTATACAGTTTCTTATTGCACTAAACTGCCATTTACTTGAATAAGGAAAAGCTACCGAATCAGCTTAAAGGTTGTTCAGCGATTGCAAGCTTTAGCGAAATGAGTCTCATAATAAACAGATCATTAGGAATAACAAGTTTAAAAATAACTATTGTAATTAAAACAGGACCGACATCATAAAGAAACTCCTCTTTGAAAAGCACTATTTTTCTGTTAATTATATCAATTCAATACTTATTATAGTTTGGGGGATTTCTACCTTTTTCAATAAAATTTTCAATTGTTCTAAATCAACTAACATGCCATTTTAAAAAAAAGGTAGGATTATAACAAAACAAATAGAATAATTATTTAAAAGGAATATAAAGTGTCATGGAGGGTAAATAATGAAAATTGCTTTTCTTATTATTGATATGCAAAAAATATTTTTAGAGGATAAAAAAGAATCATTGAATGTCGAAGGTGCATGTGAATATATAAATTATGTTGCTGACTGTATCCGTTCTAAAAATCACATAGTTATACATGTCCAAGATATTGAAGGAGCAGAGGAAATAAACTCAGAATTACTATCTTTTATCCCTGAAATTAAAGTAGAAGAACAAGATATTTGTGTTTCAAAAGAACATTCAAATGCATTTTGGAATACTGAATTAGAGCAGATTTTGAAAGGAAATGACGTTGAGCTAGTTATAATAGCTGGATTTGCAGCAGAACATTGTGTTCTATTTACTTATAATGGAGCTAGCGAAAGGGGATTTAAACCAGTCTTATTGCAAAATGGAATACTTAGTACAAAAAGTGATGTAATAACTCAAACGTATCGTGATCGAAACATTATTTCATACAATGTTGTCCCATACATTATTTAGTATAAAAGTAGATTGATAACATAAAAAAGTGCTCTTATAAGTCATGGTAATTTTAGCATTATTTTTATTTGGAGAATAAACAAAGAACCACAAGGTAAAATGTGGTTCTAATTTTATTTATTGGAAATTAATAGATACGGATTAATTCATAAATATCAGAGTCAAATCGAACTCTTGTAGCCTTTATTCAATTCGTTCAATTTCTTGTATTTCTTCTCGTATTTCTCCATACCACTAAAATTTAAAGTTGAGTTTCCCATATTTCCTAAAAGTTAAAGAAATATGGCAAAGATTTGATGGATAAAAAAAGTGCAAATTACTATTTTAGTAATTTGCACTTTTTAATTACCAAGAATATGTTTTTACTAATTTAAAACCATCATTAAATTTAATTGGATTCCTTGTATCTTTTAAAAACGTTTCAAATTCATCAATACTTTTAAAATTAACAACAGGAGTTTCAGGAGAAAGTTCCGTTGTTAATGGCTGTAGATTGTATTGGCTAAACAAATTGTTAATTCTTTCTTCTTCTTGGTTAGTTACAGATACAACTTTAGCTTCTTCTAATGTTGTAACCTCATACTTCGCTTCAGTAACCCCATCCAGTATTTGCGGTTCTTCTGCTTTAAATGGGGATACAACAAATAAAAATACTAAACAAAAAGCAATACAAAATGAAATCTAATATTTTTTCATAATATTAGATCCTTTAGTTTATATATATTTTTTTCTTTCTTTTTACGATATTAACAAATAAACCAACAGTCGCAATAAGTCCCGCAAAATTTAAAAATTGCCAAAGTATATCGAACATATAATCACTTCTTCGTATAGATTTATAAATATTGTAAACTACCAACTACCAGAGAAGACTAATATTTTATGCATTTTCATATATCCGACTGGTGTTAGTTAATATCGTAACAATATTAATCGAAGCGCTTCTATATAAAACTATATCTGTTAATCCTACGCAAGTCGATTCCTTATTTGTGATCAAAACAGTCAATATTGGAATGTTATTACATGGGGATATTTGGTATAATTAAAACCTATCGTTTATAATTATTGGATAGATAGGGTTAGAACTGTTACGCCTTTAGGTCAAAAAATCCTAAAGATCGTTTGATAATTAAAGGACATTTAATTAATGTTTTGGATTTGAAAACCCACTTTTTTTATTTTGAACATATTACTTTTTAGAGAGGTACAATATGAAGAATACATTAAAATTTATATTAGGTGCTGTTTTTACTTTTCTTATCTTCACTTTAAATTACAGTGATTTAAATATATATATAAAAATTATATATTTTGTAATAACAACTTTTCTAATTTTATATTTGATACATCGTATTAATCGATATTATAAAAATTAGATTCAACTACTCTATATTTATCTTTTAGATTTAGTTGTTATTGTTTTAGTAGATTCTAATTTTGTTCTACCTTTATCTTTATAAGTATATACCTTCAATTTGTAATAATTGTTAACGGCATCATGATCGGTATATAAAACTGATTTAAAATAATAAAGTTTAGGATTAGCATATAAACCTATATAAGCTGATAGTCCTCCAGCAAATGATTGTTGAGCTATTGTAGGTAAATATGGTGTTCCAAACGCTAATAAAGCTTGTATAGGACCCTTAATTGTATGCTCTAAATATGTATCAGTATATTTGGTATTTACATATTTCCAATCATAACCACCAGTATTAATTACTACTCTAGGCGCTATAATGTTTTCACTTACTTCTGGTTGAACTTTTACACTATAATCTCCTGCTATCGTTCCATCTACATTATATATTACTGTCTCCGAGGACAGCAATTCAACACCATCCTCAAGTTCAATAGGTTGGGTATATATTGTTTCACTTTTCTCTATACCATGTTCTAAAGCAAAATTAATGTCACTTTCAATTTGCTTAAATACATCTACTAAAGCTTCTTCTCCTTTAATATCTTTTGAGCTTTCCTCTGCATTTGCTGTGAAAGGAATTAAACCAATGAATAAAGCTGTTAATACTGCAATTAATTTTTTTTTCATAACTATCTCCTTTGTAAATTTTTATAAAAAAGACTTCCACAAATGACTGTGAAAGTCTTTTTTTATGGGTTAAGGTTACTTATTGTCATCAAATCGTTATTTATAATAATCATAACTGTAATAACCCTGTTAGTGATAGTTCTTAATTGTAACAAAGACATTCAATATTGGAATGTTGTTAAATGACAATATTTGGTATAATTAAAACCTGTCGTTTATAATTATTGGAAAGACAGGTTTAGAATTGTTCCATTGGGAAGTGGCTCAGAAAATAAAAAAAACTGCTAAGTTAGTCCTTAGCAGCTACTTTGTTAAACATTTAATTCTCTTGTTTTTCCGTTAGCGACAGCATCACTTAATCCACTTAACTCTCCACCAACTGTTCTATTTATAATTAAATTTGGATTAAAGAAGTTAATGAAATTATTCTCAAACTCATAAAGGGAATGAGTTTTGAAAGCATTCAATCTAGTCATATCTAACGCACTAAAACTATCTACTGACAACATAGAATTTTCTTTATTTCCGAATATTAAACGGTCAAATTCTTTTAGGGTACTCCAATGTGACATAACACGTTTTTTCATATTCGTACTTTGTCCGATATAAACTTGATTATACTCATCAAATATCATCATGTAATATCCTGAAACTTTTTCTATATCATTTAAATTAGTAACTTTAACAAACGGTTTATCATCTATCAGAAAATCATCAATTTCTTTATTAAAATCTTTCATTATTTAATGAGTTAAAAAACTTCATATTCAAATCAAAATTATACAAGCAGTTTTCAGTATGGTTTTAACAAATGAATCATCATAGACTTTACCTTTAATAAACGAGCTTTTATTACTTACCTTTATGTAGTTATCTCTTGTTAGTTTTAGTCCATCTGCTTTCACCCTAATGTTTACTCATTGCCATTCTTAAACCCTCATCTCTATTTTATAATTACATTTATGTATTTTTTACGTTCTGCAACATTTGTTATATAGTTAGTCTACTCAATGCCTTAATCTTCTTCCTCTTGAGCTACAGATATAGATATATCATCACGTACAACAGACAGTTTCTTCTTTTCACCATTTGGATACACAATACTCCAAAACTTATATCCATTGTAACGGTCTGTGTAATTTTCACCCTGAATGTAATTTACTGCGGCAATAGCAGCAGCCGAAGGACTACTGTATTCTTCTCCTTCAAAAAGGATCCTACCACTTGTTAGGTCGATTTCAGCCTTTGTTACGGTATTTCCATAAGTAGACTCTAGATTTTTTTCGTCTTCATTTAGTCGTGAATATATCTCTTTCCAAGAAATATTTGATTTACGAATTGGAGCAGACGTTTTGACCTTCCTCTTTTCAGGTGTCTCATTTTTAACCGCATCGAATATTTCATCTAATACATCTTTGTACTTATCATATATAGCTACACACAACTCATCATTTACTCTTGCCATCGGCTTATTTACTCCTTTATAGACCATACGAAGATTATGGATATATTCCTCTAAAATATTTTTATTTGCAGTTGTAATTTTGGGATGATTCAAGCTAGGTACAATAACAAAATCATATAGACCTTGATAATCAATTTGAATAAACTCAGGACATTTTGGTTTTACTGTGCCATCTGGAGATAAAAAGACCTTTAATTCATATTGATACGAGTCATCTAAATGTTTTAAGATTTTCGTATAAGTTTCCGTCTGATCTTTGTTTTCTCTTGCCAACACCTTATTCTCCACAATAATTCTCACCAAATCATTCACCAAATACAAATCAAATCGAGCCCGTAATTCCTGATTTGTCTCTGGAACCACCACAGACTCTGCTACCTCAGTTGCAACTTCCATTTCCTCTAGTTGAAGTGAGTCCGATTCAATTAAATCAAAATCAATAACAGTTTTCTCATTTGATAAATTTTCCTCACAAATATAGTAGAGAAAACGCTTTAGTGGAAACGTACCTAAACTTAACGAAGACGTTGGTGAAAGCAACCAACTGATAAAAGAACTATGCATTGTTTCTCGGTGTCCAAACCCCAATAATTGAAATAAACTCTCTTTTTCAAAAGATTCTTGTAAACGCAAGAAATTAGGATCGCTAATCAACTGATTCAACTTGGTTTTTAACTCTTGCTCATTTTTTATCATCTTCTAACCTCTCATTCTAGTTCTTTACCCCCTAATTATATCGTAATCCCTTTGAGTTATTTAATAATTGATTAATTTATAAAATGCGGTATTACTAACGAATTTGCGGGCATTTTTTATATCAAATTAAATATTGACAGATTCGTCACAAATAGGTTCAGCGTTGAGGTTGAAGCGCGAGGATTAATTTATAAGCTTCATAGATTAGATATAAAAATATTTTTGTCCAACTTTCAGATTGAATTTGCATTCTTTATATGAATAAAATGTGTTCGAAATTCAATTTTTTCGAGGCATTACTAGTAGAGGGATAACGTTTAGTGTCACAGTGAGATCTCTAAGTACGAGAGTAGCAAACCAAAACGTTCCTTTGAGGTACCATTCTGGTTGGTGAAAGGAGTTTTTACAAGGGGAGTTTTCTGGTGGATCGTACATAATGTACCTTTACCTCCTATGCATTTGCCGTTTTAAGGAAAGACTCCTTTGTTCCTTTATAATGAACAGGGTCATAACTAAAGTTTTGACACCATTCATTATAATAATCAAAAAGCCGACTTCCGAGTTTGGAGAAGGGAGCGGTGAATCTATTAATTTCCAACTGTATTAGAATTAATTTTAAATAAAGTTGAATTTATTTAAAGGAAAATTATGGATGTGTATAGAATAGTAAACTATACCTCAAAGATTTATCCTTTATGAATAAATCCCAAAAAGGAGTTGGTAGGCATGTCTAAATTTAGATTAATTCCTTACAAGCTGGAAGAAGTTAAAGGTAGTACAAATGAAGTACCACCTGGTGTTAGTTTAATAGAAGCTAAATCTATTTGGGAAAAAGGGTTTCAAGGGGAAGACGTGGTCGTAGCAGTTATTGATACAGGCTGTCAGACAGACCACCCTGATTTACAAGAGCGAATTATTGGTGGATATAATTTTACTGAAGATTACGGTGGGGACCCTAACGTATTCTTAGATAATAACGGTCACGGTACACATGTTTGTGGAACGATTGCAGCTTCTGAAAATGGAGAAGGGGTAGTTGGAGTAGCTCCAAAAGCAAAACTTCTCGTTTTAAAAGTATTAACTGGTGCTGGTGAAGGAAGCATTGAATCAATTGTACAGGCTATTGATTATGCGACGAATTGGAAAGGCTCTAATGGAGAAACTGTTCGAGTGATTTCAATGTCATTAGGTGGTCCAGGGGATGATTCTTCGTTACATGAAGCGATTCAAAGAGCGGTTGAACAAAATATAGCCGTTGTATGTGCAGCTGGTAATGAAGGTGATGGGGATGGTTCAACCAATGAATATAGCTATCCAGGTGCCTACGATGAAGTTATAGAAGTAGGTTCCGTAAGTCTTCAAAAACGATTATCCGATTTTAGTAATACAAATGATGAAATTGATTTAGTTGCACCAGGAGAAAAGATTCTTTCAACGTATCCGACAAATCAATTTGCTGTTCTTTCTGGTACATCAATGGCAACACCACATGTATCAGGGGCTATTGCATTGTTAATTCAACAGTTTGAGTCTGAGAATAATGAGAAAATTACTGAACCAGATTTGTTCGAACTTCTAATAAGTCATACAGTACCAATCGGATACAGTAAGTTTGAGGAAGGCCATGGATTTTTAAACCTAGGCGTAAATGTACCCTCAAAATCTCCGAATGTATTAAAATAATAGGTAAAGTCCCGGGTAGTGTTGCTAGACTATTCGGGACTTTTTTGGTGAGTAAAAAAAAGTTAAAATTAATAGAGGTGAAATGAATGTTTAAAAATAAAATAACTGAACTTTTAAAGATAGAATATCCAATTATTCAAGCTCCGATGGCTGGGGGAATTACAACTTCAAATTTTGTAGCTGAAGTATCAAATTGTGGAGCTTTAGGTACAATTGGAGCAGGGTATATGACTCCATCACAAATCAGTGAACAAATTAGAGAAATAAAAAAGTTAACTAATAATAACTTCGGAATTAATTTATTTGTCCCAAATGAATTTATTGTTAACGAGAATGAAATGTCTAAATCTATGGATTTATTACAATCTTTTAATGAAGAATTAAATATAAAACAAAATGATCGCATACAAGTTCAAAATTTTAATCGGTATAATGAAACATTTCATGAACAAATAAAAGCGATTATTGAAGAAGGTGTTCCTATTTGTTCGTTTACATTTGGCATACCTTCAATGGAAATAATAAACGAGTTAAAGCTCCATAATATTATTTTGATTGGAACAGCAACTACTGTAAATGAAGCGATTGAAATTGAGAAATCAGGAATGGATCTTGTTGTCGTTCAAGGTAGTGAAGCAGGTGGACATCGAGGTAATTTCTTAAACGAGAATGAGGAAAGTTTAATTGGATTAATGTCGTTAATTCCACAAGTAATTGATCATGTTCGTATTCCTGTAATTGCAGCAGGAGGAATTATGGACGGAAGAGGTTTAATTGCGTCCCTTTGTTTAGGGGCGAAAGCTGTTCAAATGGGTACCGCTTTTTTAACCAGCATTGAAAGTGGGGCTCATGAGGTACATAAAAATACGATTCTAAATTCTACCGAAGACCAGTTAGTTTTGACTCGTGCATTTTCAGGGAAATGGGCAAGAGGAATCGAAAATAAATTTATTACCGAAATGAAAAAATACGAAGCTGATTTACCACAGTTTCCCGTTCAAAATACAATTACCCAAACAATGAGAAAAGCATCCTCGGTACAAAATAATAAAGAGTTTATGTCACTTTGGTCGGGACAAAGTCCTAGATTATCTAAAAAGGACTCGGTAGAAAACTTAATAAATGAAATGATGGATGAAGCTAAAAAAATTATTCGAGATTTTTAGTAGAAAATAAAGTTACTAAGATATCAGATTAGGAGGCTTTATGAAATATTGTGAAGGTATAAGAGAAAAGATCGGAAATGCACCTTTAATTATTGTTCGTCCGAGCGTTGCCATCTTAAATTCTGAAGGTGAAATCTTACTTCAATATAGAGGAGATAATGGGGGGATACCAGGTGGGATTTTACAATTAAATGAATCTGTTGAAGAATGTATTAAACGATCTGTTCTTGAAGATATTGGTCTTAAGTTAAATTCTTTATCATTAATTGGAGTATATTCCGGAGCAGAATTTATAAATAAAGTTGAGGGAAGCGGAGATGAATATCATACAGTAGCAATTGGGTATATTTGTACAGATTTCGAAAATGAAATTTGTCCAGATCAAAATTAATCAATTGAAGTCCAATTCTTTCATTTAAGTCAATTGCCTGATGATATCGATCCGTTTATTAAAAGTCAGTTGAAAAAATTAAAATTTTAGACAAGTAAAAAAGGTTCTAATAGGTTTTTTTCGAAGAACCTATATTTAGAACCTTTTTTGTATTTTTTATCAGTTACTTTTGAAGCATACGATCAATATAAGATTTTATAGCTTCAATTTTACCAGATACTTGTTCTTCTCTTTGTTCATCTTTTTTTATTTTATCTAAAGATTTTTCCAAAATCGTTTTTGCTTCCGCTTGAGGGATTACAACTACTCCATCTGCATCACCAACAATAATATCGCCTGGGTTAACTGATGTACCTCCACATGAGATTGGAATATTAATTTCGCCTATACCAATTTTTCCACTTGCAGCTACAGTTGTTCCTTTACAAAATACTGGGAAATTTAATTTTTTAATACCGCTGATATCGCGGATTACCCCATCAACAACTATTGCACTAACACCCATTGTTTGCGCCATTCCAACAACAAAGTCCCCTGCAATTGCTCGGTATTGATCTCCTTTTGCATCGATTACGATGACATCACCTGGATTTGCTTCACGAATTGCCTTCAATACAGCTAAATTATCTCCAACAGGGATTTTAACAGTCAGTGCTCTTCCAACAAATCTATATTCTTCTTTTAAAGGCTTTATTGACGGATCCATATTATTTAGCCCATCCATTACATCTGAAATACAAGTTGTTGGTATATTTTTAAATTGATTAATAATAGAAATCACTCCCATATAAATCATTTATTTTATAAAATTATATAAATAATTTGATCTCGTGAGCATTTCGAAAAAATTATTAAGCTTGATAAAAAATAATTATCGAATTAAGAAAGGTTGCAATAGATTAATATCGAATAAAATAAGTTGATAATAAAAAATAAAATCGTTAATCAGTTAATAAATATAGAAATGTTTGATGTTGAATTCAAAATACTTTCTTAAATAGTTCCTGTAACAATGAATACGATTGATTATAAAACATTATTAATAATATTTTACATTAAACTATATATAGAACATTCTTGTTTCATTTAATTGAGGTTGTTGAGAATGTAATGTAACGTGATTGACTTCATTATTTAATATATAGATTTAACCTTGTATAGTAACATTTAATTAAGGAGTTGAGGTGCTTGAGAAACAAAACTAAATACGTTTATTTAACACACAAGGTTAAAATAGAATCCACTGAAAAACTGGAAAAGCTATCCCAACTTACAGGGAAAACTAGTGCAGAATTAATTGAAAAAATGATAGAAGAAAAGTATGACCTCCATATAAATTCAAAAGAAAATGAAGAAGATCTTATTGAAGTTCTTGATGACGAAAATTTATTTGATGAAATTACAGATCAAGAAATTAGAGATGCCGAGCTAAGATGGAGAAACTCAAAACAAGGGGTTAAAGATTTTAGTCAAAGAATGGAAGATTGGAAGAAAGAAGAAAAAAGGAAAAATGCCGAGAAAGCAAAAGAATATAAAAAGAAAATAGTTGATTGGGCAAGAGTCTGGGAAGAGTATTTAAGAAATTACTCTACTTCAATCAAGAAAAATAAAAAACATAATTTCAAGTATTTCGATCCGAATGATAGTGCTGAAGTTTGGAAGAAACAAATGAGGGAATATACTAAGCTTTGGCACCCTGATTATGCACCGGACCATGGAAATCCTCAAAAATTTGGTGAAATGAAAGCTGAATATGATATTTTAAGAGGCAAAATTCCTACTGAAGAATATAGTTTATAAATTAATCGGTAATACATATAAAGATTCAATCTATGGTATCGTTTTATAAGAATAGTAAAAAGTAGTGGAACTAAAATCGTTCCACTACTCATTAAACCTACTCTATTTAATCTTCTTCTTTTGCACTATCCTCAGCAATTACTCTTAGTTCTTGATAAAAAAGATCATGATTACATTCTGGATTTTCAGTTTGTTTATATTTGTCTACAATTTCAAGTAATTCACCAGTATCACCTTTTGCATTGATAATTTCTAATATTTGATTCATATCATCCGTATATTCATCATCTTTTTTCATTACAGACCCTCCATTCACATTGAGATGTTAATTATTATTTGCTAGCATTATGAAAAAAATAGATCGATTTTTGAAAAATATAGACACCTAATTAAATATTGCTAGATTTTCATACAAACTCCACCAATTGTTGGTCTTGGCCAGACAGTTCATACTTCACTTTTTTTAAATTAATATTAAAATTTGAATTTTCTAGCGGAATAGTATAATTTGGATAGTAATTATGATTACGAAAATACTATTGATTAACTATATATTGGAATAAAGTAGTAAAATCTTAATCATAAATGATCGAAAATGGTGGGGGATAAGAAATGAACTTTAACTTTAATGAAGAACATAATAGAAAAAATACAAATAGTACAAAGTGGGATTCAGTTGATCGAGTATTTGGATGTACGGAAGTACTACCTTTATGGGTTGCCGATATGGATTTTGCTTGTGCACCCGGGATTGTAGAGGCTATGACGAAACGAGCTCAACATCCTATATATGGTTATGGACATATACCAGAAGAATTTTTTGAATCAGCAATGAATTGGGCAAGTAAACGTTATAATACATCGATAAAAAGAGAATGGTTAACAAATATACCTGGTGTAGTTCCAGCATTAAATTTAGCCATTGATGCTTTCACAAAACCTGGTGATGAAATCATCATTCAGCCACCAGTTTACTTTCCATTTTTCAGTACTATTAGAAATAATGGAAGAAACATAGTTGAAAATTCTTTAATTGAAGAAGATGGTTATTATTATATGGATTTAGAAGATCTAGAAAATAAAATTACTTCTAAAACTAAAATGATTATTTTATGTAGCCCTGCAAATCCTATTGGAAGAGTCTGGACAAAAGAGGAATTATCAGGTTTGTTTGAAATATGTAAAAAGAATAAAATTGTTGTAATAGCAGATGAAATTCATGCTGACTTAGTCTATAAGAAAGGTAGTCACATACCTTTTTATTCATTAAGTGAAGATGCAGCAAATATGAGTATTACATTTATGTCGCCAAGTAAAACATTCAATATTGCAGGCTTATTTTCGTCACTTGCTGTTATTCCAAATCAAGAATTATTTACTGAATTTTCTCATGCAATTGCTCGTTCAAGTTTAGAAAACTTAAATATTTTTGGAATTGAAGCAGTTATCGCTGCTTATAACGAAGGTGAAAAGTGGCTTGATGAATTATTGATTTATTTAAAAGGAAATGCGGAGTTTATACATAATTACTTAAAAACAAATATTCCGGGTGTAAAAATGAGAGTTACAGAAGCAACTTACTTAGGTTGGCTTGATTTTAGGGGTTTAGGCCTAAGAGGTGACCAATTAAACGAATTTATGATTAATGATGCTAAATTAGGTTTAAATGAAGGTCGCGGTTTCGGAATAAATGGAGATGGTTTTATGAGATTGAATTACGCTTGTACACGTAAAACATTAGAAGAAGCCATGACACGATTAGAAAAAGCTGTAAAAGCTAAGATGAAATAGATAGGGAGATGGCATTTATGACGTTAAAAATTACACCATGTATTGTAATGAGTGGTAACGCTAAAGAAGCAGTTCATTTTTATGAAAGAGAACTTGAAGCAGTGGTTCTTACTATGCAAACATACGGAGAAATGCCAATTCCTTGTCCAGAAGCATTAAAGAATAGTGTTGCAAATGCCATTTTAAAAATCGGTGAAAGTGACCTTATGTTATTCGATGCCCCGATTCAATCGAATCCGGTTATGGACAAAGAATCTAAACAAAATACACCAAATTATGAAAATAAAAAAGTAGAAGTCACCATTAATCTTTCGATTGATAGCGTAGAAAAAACAAAGCGAATTTTTAATTCATTGCAACAAGATGGGTACGTCATTGCCCCGCTAGAAGCAGTACCATTTAGTCCCGCATTCGGTACAGTTACAGACAAGTTCGGCGTTACATTTATATTGATAACTCAAAAATAAAATATAAATAATTTATTAGTTTGAAATAGGGAGAATAAATGGACAACATAAATGTTGAATTAGTAAAACAATTAATTAAAGAACAATTTCCAATTTGGTCTCACTTAGAAATAAAGCCTGTAGAATTAAGTGGCAACGATAACAGAACGTTCCATTTAGGGGATCATATGAGTGTAAGATTACCAAGCGCAGAATGCTATGTTCCTCAGGTTGAAAAAGAGCATAAATGGTTACCTATTTTAGCGAATAAACTAAGATTACCAGTTTCTAAACCGTTAGCAAAAGGAAGTCCTAGTAAATACTATCCTTGGCCATGGACCATCAATGAATGGATTGATGGAGAAACTTCTATTAAAGAAAATATAATTGATTTAAGTCAATTTGCAAGAGATTTAGGTCTATTTTTAACTGAGTTCCAGTCAATTGATACTAATGGAGGGCCGATTGCAGGAACGCATAATTTCTTTAGAGGTGGAAACTTAGCTGTATATGACCAAGAAACTAGAGATTCAATAGATCAAACTCAAGAGATTTTTAACAAAGATTTACTAACAGAAATTTGGGAAACAGCTCTTAGCTCCAAATGGGAGCGAGAACAAGTATGGGTACATGGCGACATTGCGCCAGGAAACCTACTTGTTAAATATGGCAAGCTATGTGCAGTCATTGATTTTGGAATACTAGGAGTAGGTGATCCATCATGTGATGCCGCAATGGCATGGACATTTTTCGATACTCGCAGTAGAAATGTTTTTAAAAACGTTTTGAACTTTGATGACAATACTTGGAATAGAGCAAGAGGATGGGCTCTCTGGAAGGCTTTAATTACATTTAATGCGAATAAAGAGAATACTACATCAATTAGAGAAGAATCATTTAATACCATAAATGTAATTATGAACGATTTCAAATCTTGATAGAAAATTTACGAGTTGCCTAATAGCAGCTCGTTTTTTTTATCTTAGAATTTCTGTTATAGCTCAAATAAAAAAGTTGAAGCTGCTATTAAATCTTGTAAGTGCAAATAAAATAGCTGAGCTACAATTAAAACTCTGAAAGTGCAATAAAAAATTGTCAAATCTGCAAATAAAATTTTGTGAACTGCAAATAAGTTACCAATTTTGAATAAATAGAATGAAAACTACAAAAATTAATAGAAATCATAATTAAAAAGACTTTAAAATCGATAAAAAACAATCAAATATACCGTGAAAATTGCTTAGAGAAGACTAAAAATTCTTCTCTATTTTTATGTAGATAAAAAAGTAACGGAATATAAGCGGGTATGTGAAAGATTTACAAGGAAAAAACATGAAAGTATTGATTCTTGTTCATACTAACGTTGGGAGGAATCCGACTATGTTGCAAAAATTACTAGCTAGTTTATTATTAATGACGCAATCAGTTGAACTACCTGACAGCTTAACTGTTATTCAACAGGGGCATCCGATTGCCGTAGTTAATCGTGAAGATTTTACAATGTCGCTTCCAGGTACACCAGTGATAAACGATAAAAAGTTTACTCAATTTATGGAAAAACTTGATCAAGAAATTTACCGTAACCCTATAAATGCGACAATTAATGAACAAGGTAGAATCGTACCAGGTCAGGTAGGATACAGGCTTTATAAAAAAGAGTTCAAGGATAAATTTACTGCATATTTTTATAGTAAAGGACCATCTAAAATTGAAGTACCAGAGTTAGATATTTATCCTAAAGTTGATAGTGAATTATTAGCTCATATTAGAATTCAACAAATTGGACAATATGTAACCTACTTTAATTCGAATAATAAAAGTCGAGTACATAATATTTCACTGGCAGCAAAAGCGATTGATAATTACGTAGTTTTTCCTAATGAAGTTTTTTCTTTTAATAAAGTAGTAGGAGAAAGAAGTGGAGCAAAGGGATACAAACGTGCGCCAGTCATTGTAAGGGGGGAATTGTCTGAAGGAGTTGGAGGAGGAATATGTCAAGTGTCTTCTACCCTGTTTAATGCAGTAGATCGCGCTGGACTAAAAATTATTGAAAGATATTCCCATAGTAGACGAGTACATTATGTACCAGCAGGCCGTGACGCTACAGTTAGTTGGTATGGTCCAGACTTCCGTTTTCAAAATAAATATAATCAGCCTATTTTAATTCGGGCAAAACAATATGGTGGAAGTATGATTGTTACGCTTCATTCTTCCGATGTTATCAATTATGAAATAAGAAATGTACCTATAGCTCCAAAGCGTTTACCAGAAGAAATAAATACTGAAAATGACAAACATTCTTCAAATCCTTCTAGAAAAGGAAAAATAATTCCACCGCATAAGTCTGTAGGGGATTAAAGAGTAATACATACAAAGTAACCCCCACAAGGGAAAGTAGTGATCCTTGTGGGGTTTTTGTGTTTTGTTAATATATCGTTTGCAATTTTTGGGAGAGCGCTCTATTCATCAAACTTGTTCTTAATAAAAATAATGAAAGTCTAATCCTTTCAACACTAGACTTATAGAAACTAAGGATTTAGAATTATAAGAAAGATTGGAAAACAAAGGAGAATTGCATGACAAAAATAAATGTATTATTTGATTCGAAGGATATGGAACGAAATACATTACCTTATTACTACGATTACGGAAAGATCATTTCAACTATTCAAAGTCAGCTATTTGATACATTTGGGGTAGATTTCCAAATGTATTCAGATGAGGATACAACAAATGAAATCTGGGAAATTCTTGAAGAAGATCTTAAAGAAGAATCGAGTGAAGCTCAATTAATCAGCCATATTTATAATGAGCTTGAAACAAAAACTATTTCTTCGAATCACACTGATAAAAAGATGGAACTCATCATTAAACCAAGGGTCGAAAATGGATTATATTATTATCCGAATTACGGAGTAGCTTTATCTAAAGCGATGATCTTTGAAGCGGATAATCAATATAATAGAGATCTAATTTTTGCTAAAAATGATTCATGTCTTTCATCCTTTTTTCAATACGTACTTAAAAGAAAACGAGATTATATTAAAAATTATGTAACAGTCTATACAGATACAGATGACGGTGTCGAAACGTCAATTGAAAATATAACAAAAATGGTTAGAAGAGAAGATGTATTTTTAGAAGAATCATTAAAACGAGAAATTTATCGATCAATTGACCATTTCTTTAATGAAGGTCGAGATTTCTTTAAAACATATGATATCCCCTATAAACGAGGATTTTTATTATATGGAAATCCTGGAAATGGAAAAACAACATTAGTAAAATCTATTGCAAGTAGTATTAACGCACCGGTTGCATATTGGCAAATTACTGAATATACATCAAGTTACACAATTAAAGAAGTCTTTAGTTCAGTGTTAAAATTAACACCAATGGTACTAGTAATCGAGGATATTGACAGTATGCCTGCTTCGGTTCGCTCGGTATTCTTAAACACAATCGATGGTGCAACTTCTAAAGAAGGTTTATTTTTAATTGGAACGACTAACTATCCTGAAAGAATCGATCCAGCTTTAATGAATCGCTCTGGAAGATTTGATCGTGCATATGAAATTAAACAACCAACAAAAGAAATGCGTTCTGACTATTTACAAAAGAAAAATTTAAATCGAATTTTAAATAATGAAGAATTACAGCAACTAATCGATTTAACGAATGACTTTTCTTATGCTCAATTAAACGAGTTATATATTTCAATCATAATTGAATGGGACTGTGAACAAAAAGTAGATATCATTCGACTATGCAACGAAATGAGAACAATTTTGCGCAAACAAAAAAAGCAAAATTGGGAAAAGAATCAAACTGTAGGTTTTTCTTTTGAATAAGTGAGCAAAAAATAAATTAGGGGCAGTCATGACTATCATGACTGCCCCTAATGATTAAATGGATAGAATCCTACTCGATGCTTTTATTGATTATAAAGTTAGCCCGCCATCTACAAGAACAATTGAACCAGTCATATAGCTTGCTTTATCTGATGCTAAGAAAGCAACCATTTCAGCGAGTTCTTTTGGATCAGCATAACGACCCATTCTCATATTTGGAAGGTCTTCTGGAACATAACCACCTGTTGCAAACTGAGCTTCAACACTTGTTGTTAATGCTGTTTTCACACCTCCTGGACAAAGTGCATTAATTCGAATTCCTTTTTTCGCATATTCTAATGCAGCGCCCTTCGTTAAGCCTACAACCGCATGTTTGCTTGCAGAATATACTGCTACACTGTGTTCAGGACGAACCCCTGCAGTAGAAGCAGTATTAATAATAGAGCCACTTCCTTGCTCCTCCATCACCTTTAACACATATTTCATTCCAAGGAAAACCCCTTTTACATTGATCGACATAATGCGGTCAAATTCGGATTCTTCTACTGAAGTGAAAGGTGCGAACTTTTGGATAATACCTGCATTGTTGAAAAATATATCAATACGTCCAAATGTTTCGACTGCTTTATTTACATAATTTTGCACATCCTCAGTTTTCGAGACATCTGCTTGGATGAAGATACCTTCTCCACCTTGTTCTTTCACAAGTTTTAACGTTTCTTCTCCTGTTTCCTGATTGAAATCGACTAATACTACTGTTGCACCGTTACTAGCAAGTTTCAAACTGCTTGCTCTTCCGATTCCACTACCTGCACCAGTTATGACAGCAATTTTATTTGATAATTCCATGTCTAATTCCTCCTTGCTTATACTTCTTACAAGAATCATTATATTGCTTGTTTAAAAATGCTTATTGTATTATTTTACGATTAATAGTATTTATTAAATATAGTTTTTAAAAATGGACTGAATTAAAAAGATATTGAAGGGAGAGTATAGAATCAATGGAAATAGACATACAAGATTTACAATATATATGTGAGCTTATTTATAAAGTTCATAAGATACCTGTTTATTATGTCAATCAATTTGGTGAGATTGAATACGATTTTTCAAGTAAAGAACTACGGGATCATCCATACAACAGCCCGTTCAAAGAGCAGATTAGTGTGTATACTTATGAAGATAATCCAAAGGATTTTCCTATATTCTTCTCTAATTCAAATTTGAACTTTTTCTTTGTCAATCTTAAAAAAACGAATCTATTTTTAGGTACCATTGTTTTAGGTCCTACGCTTGATTCAGAAATATCTGGTGAAATGATAAGCA
Source organism: Bacillus sp. FJAT-25509 (assembly GCF_001420605.1). GTDB lineage: Bacteria > Bacillota > Bacilli > Bacillales > Bacillaceae_G > Gottfriedia. The sequence goes on along the minus strand of NZ_LJIZ01000016.1, from coordinate 31,502 downwards.
AGATCATAGATGCTTTTAATGGAAATCTAAATAAAAGGAAACTCATTGAATACTATTATTCAATCCCAATTATTGATAGTCAACAATTCCTAACGATCAGTCTATTGGTTTATTATTTGATGTATCATAAAAAGCTTGATCAAACGATGGTCATTCAAAATAATGAAGAGTTGAACCTTGATATGATTGTATTAGAAAATCCGGAACTTGAGCTTTCTAAAGGGAGAAGGAATTTTATTTTTCATTCCAATCTTTCATATGAACGGGTTTTGCTTGATTATGTCAAAAACGGAAGGATAGATAAATTAAAGGATATCTTCGATTACTCTATAATCGGTGAGGCGGAATTAGGATTATTGTCGAAACGAAATCGCCTAAGAAGTGAAAAAAATTTAATGATAACTGGGATTGCTCTTGTTTGCAGAGCGGCTATTGAAGGTGGTTTAAATGATGAAACTGCCTTTACCTTAAGTGATTTCTATATTCAACAACTCGAGGAATTAGGAAGCTTAAAAGCAATATTAATATTAACGGAAGAAGCGATAATGGATTTTACCAAACGTGTGCACCAATTAAATGAAGAAAGATATTCTCCAACAATTACAGCTTGTCAACATTATATTTATGACCATCTTTATGACGATATCACCCTTGATCATCTTGCACAAATATGTCGGTTAAGCCCGAATTACCTATCATCATTTTTTAAAAAAGAAGTTGGTATACCAATAAGTGAATACATTCAAAGGCAACGAATTGACGAAGCAAAAAAGCTATTACAATTAACAAATTATTCGATTTCAGACATCGGCACATCGTTAAATTTTAACGACCAAAGTTACTTTATAAAAATCTTTAAAAAATACACAGGTTTAACTCCCAAGCGGTTTAGAAATGATCATTTTTCCGATCATACATCGTCATAATTAATTATCAATGAACATTTGAGCAACAGATCAAATAAGTTTACCAGCATTCATAACATATACTTATTTAGTTTTTAGTCGTAATGATGGATCTATTCTTTTATACCGTTTCTATTTATAAGTAGAGTTTGGTTAAACCTAATAGTTGATTTTGCTTAGGCTAAAGGGGATATTACTTCCAATATATGTTATCGTATAATTGTGTGAAAAGTGAGAATAACAGTGCAAATGGAATCTGAGTTTGTATAGGAGGTTAAAAATGATAGAACAAATTAAAGTTGTTGCAAACGCCGACTATCCGTTGGAAGGGATATTGACGTTGCCAGATTCTCATACTGAAAAAGTCCCTGCAGTTGTATTTGTACACGGTTCAGGTGCCTTAGATAAAGATGAAACCATTGGTGCAAACAAGTTTTTTCGAGACCTTGCTGATGGACTTGCAAATCAAGGGATTGCATCGCTTCGGTATGACAAGAGAACATTCGCTTTTGGTAAGCAGATGGTTCAAGAACTCGGCGGTAAGCTTTCAGTCAAAGAAGAGGTCTTAGAGGACGCTATTATGGCTGTTGAAATGCTAAAAAAAGATCCCCGTGTGGATGCAAATCGCATTTTCATAATTGGACATAGTTTAGGCGGGACGCTTGCTCCAAGAATCGATGCAGAAGGCGGAGATGTGGCAGGCTTAATAATCTTAGCCGGCACTCCTCGAACACTTGAAGAAGTTATCCTAAACCAAAATGAAGATTCCATAAAGCAGCTTGAGGCATCTCAACAAGAGATCGATTTAAAGCAAGTAAAAGAACTGCAAAACAAGTTTGATGCCATATCCGACATGACGGTTGAGATGGCGGAGCAGACCATTTTGTTCGGTTCTGTTTATGCTTGGTATTTTAAAGAAATGAATCAACATCCTACAAAGGATTATCTATCGCAAAATAAAAAAGCGATTTTCGTCGTACAGGGTGATAAAGATGTACAGGTTTCCGTTGAAAAAGATTTCAATCGATACCGTGAAATGTTAAAAGACCACCCCGATGTCACATTCAAGCTCTATCCAGGTTTGAACCACATGTTTATGAAAGCAGTATTTGGTACGTTGAAAGACATTTGGAATGAATATAATATTCCACAATCCGTGGATAGGAATGTTTTAGAAGATATAGCAAAATGGATATTGTCGAAATAAGTCAAATCAAGTTTGTGTGATTACACCTCATGGCGACGTACACCGTAGGAACTACGGGGTTAGCTTGGTAAATAAAAGTAACCTCTGCTGGTAAAGAATCACTAGTAAGTATGCTTTGTTCCCAAGAATCTCCCACTTCAAACAACCTGTAAGGGTGTTAAGTGGTAAGTAGTTCAATTTAATAACAGATACATTAGTTGAATTAAAAAGACTAGCGCTTCTACTAAAAAGGACCCTATAGAATAGACAATTAAAAAGTCTATTCTATAGGATCCTTTTGTTTATTATTTGAAAAACCGGAATCGTGGAAATTTGAGATGAGTAAAAAAAGCAGTTAGTTCAAAAGGTATCACTTACATTGAATTTAAGCGTAATTGTGGTCCTTTTCTATAGCTCAAAAATCAAGTTTTAAATTTAACAAAGACTTTATTTAAAATAAAACTTTTTCTTTTCCCAATAATTTACTAGATTAGTATGCATTTCCTTTGGTTTTTCAATTTCAAACCATTCAATACTCCCACTATATCTCCAAAAAATATTTTTTAAGGGAAGTTTATGTCTTAAACGAACTTGCTCTTCTTTCGAATAATGAACACGAACAAAGGTAGTTCTGGAAGATTTTGTTTTAATAAATTCAATATTTTCAATTTCATCCCAAAATATTTTATTACCAACGAAGTCTACAACTACACCTTCCTCGTCCCAGTATATCCCGATCCCTTTTTTACGATAATTCCAAAATTTTATTGAATCCCAAAAAAGTAAAAAGATAAATACCAAGAAGCCAATGATTACAAAAATTTTTGAAATTGAGAAATGCTTTGTACTTGTTATTGCCATCAAAAGTATAAAAAGAAATAGTATACCAAATATGGCAAAAATGAATATTGTTAAAATCTTTGGTTTATATACTTTCACTTTTCTTTACACGTCTCCTTATCTACATCTATCTTTATTTTACTAAAGAATATATTAAAAATGTGTAGGAAAAAAAGTAATTGGCATTTTCGTTACTAAAGAAATTTATTTAACAGACCCATTTGGTATACGGAAAATGGGTTAAAGAAAATTGGCAATCTAAAAAAATAATACTTTTAATTCCATTTTTGAATAAAATTTAAAGAGGAATATAGCAAATTTTCAGAAAAAGTAATTGAAAAACGACATCAGTGTCGTTATAATTAAATAAAAACGACATGCGTGTCGGTTTCGAGGGGGCTAAGCAAGATGAAGGGTCTAATGAATAATAAAGGTTTCTTAACATTAATGGTTGCTCAAGCGATTTCAAATATTGGTGATTGGTTAAGTATTGTCGCAATCATTACGCTTGTAGGGTTAAAATGGAATGCTTCACCAATTGAAGTATCATTTATTATTTTATGTCTCGCTGTTCCGATGGCGTTATTAGGACCTGTTGCGGGAACGATAGCAGATCGTTTTAGTAGAAAGCAATTAATGGTTTTATCTGACATTGTCCGTGCTGGTTTATTTGTTTTACTGGCATTAGCAAATACTTTGTGGATGGTCTATATTTGTTTGTTTATCATCGGATTGTTTTCAGCTGTTTTTAATCCTGCGAAAAATGGTAAGTTAAAAGAACTAGTTCCGAATGATGAAATAAAGAGCGCAATGTCAATTACAACTATGATTGACTCAGCTACAAAAATTTTTGGACCGATTTTGAGTGGGATACTCGTATCGGCAGCTGGAACAACGCCAGTATTTTATATTAATTCAGTATCATTTATTATCTCTGCGATCTTAATTTTCATGCTTCCAAAAGTTGCCCAGCAGATTAAAGAAGAAAAAGTGAAAGATCAAACTAAATCTTCCTATAAATCTGAATTTATGGAGGGCGTTATATTTATTAAATCAAATACTCAGATTTTAGTAGGTATGCTATTTTTAGGTTTTAGTCTCTTAATCTTGCAGTTATCTGATTCGCAAATTATAGTTTTAATTAGGGAACTTAAACATGCGTCGCCAGGTTTATTCGGCTATTTAGTAACAGGATCTGGAGTAGGAATGTTTTTTTCTAGTTTAATTTTAGCGAAAAAAACAAATTATCGTGCCTATAATTTAATGCTAATTGGGGTTTGTGGAATGGGACTTGGTTTTGGTATGATGGCTTTATTCACACATTTTAATCTCAATTTTTCAATTATTTGGGCACCATTATTAGGTTTGTTTGCAGGATTTGCAGCTTGCTTAGTATTTGTTCCATTCCAAGCATCTGTTCAAGTCGATACCCCTGTTGAGTTAACTGGTAGAGTATTTGGCGTAATAGGAAGTGTTACTACAACAGCAACTATTATCGGACCTTTATTAGGTGGATGGCTATCAACAGTATTAGGTGTCATTCCAACATTTATTATAACTGCATCACTTTTAGTATTTGTCTCGTTAATAGGATTCTTAACGAAAAATAGAGTAGAGCGGGGGAAGAAAGATGTCTCCGAAAGTCAGCAAGGAGCACCAACAGCAACGTCGAACTAAAATATTAGAAGCTGCTAAACAAGTGTTTATTGAAAATGGGTATGAAAGAACGACTATGAAGCATGTGATGGACGCATCAAATGTTAGTAGAGGTGGGTTATATCAATATTTTGCTAATAAAGAAGAAGTGTTTGAATCACTTTTATATGAGTCACTATTGAGAGTGTCTGAAGAGACAAGTGAATTATTGAATCAAAATGTAGATTCATATTGGGAATTACTTTTATTAAGAATGTTCGGTAAAAGCAGAGTGCCAAATGATCGAATGGATCCTTTGGCACCAGTTACTTTAGAGTTTTTCATAACTGGGAGAAATGATGAACGAAGAAAAAGGTATGGGCAAGAACGATACTTTTATGGTACTAAAATCTTTTCTGATGTCATAAAAGAAGGTCAAAAAAACAAAGAATTTAGTAAAAAGTATGATAGTGAAGTTTTAGCAAGAATGATTGTTTCATTTATTGATGGACTTGCACTAGACTATGCAATACTCTCAGCGGAAGAAATAATGATGGAAGAACAATCGATTTTGTTTGTTCAATTTTTAAAATTTGCTCTTGATATAGAATGAATAATGGTTTCCGAGCCTGAATTAAGTGAATATGAATGGGGAGTTTGGAAGGAGTTCAAAGTACGAGACTTGGACGGATATGTAATTGGATTCAGAACAGGGCTTAAAATTGAAAACTAAGAAGATGGCTATACTAATCGTGACTAAAGGAGTGATTAGATGAATTTTCGATCAAAGGAACAAATTTTAACCGAACAGCCATCAATTGAAAGAAAAATTGAATTCAGAGGTAATAAATACAAATTAGTTGATACAGTTCATGATGTTTCACACGGTGGGTTTGGGGATCTTACATGTTATACATACCGTAATGAAACAGATAACGCAGAAATATTGCTATATGTGCAAAAAGGTAAAATCGTAATTGTTGAACCTTAAAAATAGGTTTTAAGGCTGCCTCGTATACTTCAGGCAGTTTTTATTTATTTTAAGACTAATATGACGATATTTAGAGATATTAAGTAGAAAAATGAAACAATAGATTTGGAAAAGAAGGGGTAAGTGGATTGAAAAAATTTATTTTTTTATTCTTAATTCTTCTGTTAACTGCTTGTTCGCATGGCAACGGTGCAGTTGAATCATTAAAAAAAGAATATCCTAAAACTGTAAAGCAAGTAGTTAATCAATTACCTAAAGATGTACAAAAAGAACTAGTTGTACCAGAATGGATACCGTTTAGAGCAAAGGATGTCACAATGGATGTACAAAAAAATCAAAAAAATGGAGCTATTAACGCTACCTCCTTTAATTATTCAAATGAAGAAGTAGAGGTCACAATGTTTGTCATTACTTATCATAATAAAAAACCATCTTTCCCAGATGAACAACAACCTTTAAAAACAACAAAATTAAAAGATGGAACAAAAGTTTTGATTGTTGCTGATGATGATAATACAAAAACAATTCGTTGGAAGAAAGACGGGCTTTATCATTCAATTTCACTTCTTTTTTCAGAGGAAACTGGTAAACAATACACTATTCGAGATTTAGTAAAAACTGCTAATTCAATGAGTAAATAATTAAAAGAGACCGCCAAAAAAATGACGGTCATTTTTTTTACATTTAAGAAAGTATAAATTGGCAAACAGGGAAGAAAAATCGACGTAGAGCCATTTTTAGGTATAGGTATAAATGCATCTATGCCTCTGAATTCTCCTAACAGCTCGCCAATCGTCTTTATGAATTTTTCACTTCATTAAGAGCTTCAGTATTTGATTTACTTGGAGCAAAATAACCTTCTGAATTAACTGCAGCTGGTGTAGGTTGCCCTTTATCTTTGTTCTTCTTTTTTACATGTGGATTTTGATTGTGACCCATGAATATCACCTCCAAATTTAGTATGTGCTATATTTCCTACTTACTTTCGGAATTGTTATTAACAATAAGTGGGAAGATTGCTATGCAATTTTCTTCTCTTTTTGGGTATGTTTTCTTGAAAGGTTAAGAATTAGTAAAGCCAAAATTGAAAAGAAAATTGGTCCTGCAATCATCCAGATTGTTGAGTTGAAATCACCTTCAATAGCCGGTTGAATAATCGTAAAAAAGTTTGCAAATCCAACGACCAAAATAACGAGAATGCTCGCAAATAAAGAAGATGAATTTGATTTTAAAATTTGAAATGGCTTGTCGATTTGTTCATTTCTTTTAAACATTGGATACGCAATACCTAAAAATATATAAGGTAAAGTCATTGAAACATTTGTCATTAAAGTTATTTTATTAAAAAATGCTGATGCTCCTTGGCCACCAAAGGAAGTAAGGACAATAATGATTGAAACAATTGAAAATTGTACCCACATTGCATTGACAGGCATACCTTTTTCATTTGTGTCAGAGAATTTTGTCGGCCATAAGTATTTTGGTGTGCCTTTAATGATTGTTTTTAACGGTGCATAAATTAATGTGAAAAATGCTCCGGTATATGCAAGAAACATTGATAAACCAGTAATTCTTGCAAACCAAATACCAATTTGATCGGCAGTATGTGATGATAAAGTAAAAGCTTTTCCAAGTTCTAATCCTAAATTGTACATAAGTACATATGTTATGTTCCCTAAATTCGTAGTGCTAGCACTTAAATCATTTGACCAGTTTATAAAGATTCCTACTAAAAAAATGCCTAACGAATATCCTACGGAAATAATAATTGCTGAAATGGTAATCCCTTTTGGAAAGTTCCGTTCAGCGTTCTCCGTCTGATCAACTAAACTACCGATTGCTTCTAGCCCACCATATGCAAAAATCGCAAATACAACAAATGATAGTATCGCAAGAGTTGAAAGATAGTTTGGATTTGGTGAGTGAGCAAATGCTGATGAGAAACTTTTAATCGGTTGAGCAAATTTGCCGCCATTTAATACCAAAATAATGATACTTGTAATTAACAGCACTATATTTAAAGAGAAAACTGTAATACCACCAATTGTTGTAACTTTACTAATGCTTTCAATTCCTTTCGAAGCAAAAAATGTCACAACTAACATCCAAAGTAATGCTAATAATCCGATAGATTGAGTAGAAGTAAGTCCAAATAATGAAAGTGATTGCGTTTTGTCACTACCAAAAATGAACGTTGATAGTGGAATCCAAACCTTTGAGGAGACACTTACCATATAAATTACATAAGAGGAGAACCACATAAAGGTACCTATAAAAGCGAATCTAGGTCCAACCGAATCAGCCATCCATGTATAAATTCCACCTTCTGAATGCTTATATGCAGCTCCGAACTCAGCCATCATAAATGCAAAAGGAATAAAAAACGTTATAGCAGAGAGTAAGTACCATGGAATTGCACTATATCCCATTAAATAAAAAGCGGTTGGTATATTTCCAAAACCATATACAGTGGTAAATACCATTAATATTAAGCCAACAAGTGAAAGTTTTTTACTCAAGATCTCACCCCAATAAATAGTCGATTATAAATGAATAGTAATATTTTCTTCAATAATCGGTAATTTATGAGGACATACACACAGTTAGGTTTTAACTTATTTTTTAGAAATAATAAAGAATAGTTTCATTCTATTTTTCAAACGCTAAGTTGATTAATAAATACTTAAAATGGTTTTTTGAAAGAGAAAGGATGAAATAAATGAGCTTTAATGAAGTAGTATTTAGGGTCATATGCTCATTTTTTGTTTTATTTATTTTAACGAGATTAATGGGGAAAAAGGAAATTAGTCAATTAGATGTATTTACATTTATAACAGCCATTACAATAGGGAATGTAGCAGCATCTATAACGACATCTAAAACATTAGATATTGAAGATGGGATCATTGGATTAGTTGGCTGGGCAGTTTTGACGATCATCATGGGGTATTTAAGTTTAAAATCTAAATCTTTACGTCGGATGATTCTTGGGGAACCAATTATTTTAATTAGACAAGGAAAAATAATGGAAAATGCATTAAAAAAAGCTAGATTAGATACAGAGCAATTTCAAGGAATGCTTCGTAATGAGAATATTTATTCGTTGAAAGATGTAGAGTACGCTATATTTGAAATTGATGGCAGTCTATCAATTATGAAAACAAAAGATGTTAAAACGAAAAAAAATAAAACATGGAAAAAAACTTTGTTATTTCCAACGTCAACAGCAGTGGTATCTGACGGGGAAGTAAACGAAGATGCATTATCAAATTTAAACTTGGATAAAAAATGGTTAATAGCTCAACTTGAAAGGGTAGGCATAAAATCAATTTCAGATGTGTTTTTTGTTGAAGTACAAACAGATGGTTCGTTATATATCGACTACCGAGAAGATCATTTCAATGAAGAAGAAAATTAATTGACTCACATCCTAAAGAGGATATGAGTCAATTTAGTTTTTATAAAAATTATTCGTAAATAGGTACCCAACCTTCAGTCGTAACAAATAATCGAACAGCTACTACTTTACGATCCTCTGCTAAAGTGAAGTAGTGGCGTACATTTGGTGGTACAGAAATTAAATCTCCAGGATTCAAATTAACATGGAAAAAGCCTTCATTTCCCTCGATAATAAACGTACCGTGACCGCTAACGATGAAGCGAACTTCGTCATCCGTATGATGATGCTCACGATTGAAGTTTTTAAGTAATTGATCAAGATTTGGAGTTGCTTCTGAAAGAGTAATAATATCACTCGCTAAATAGCCACGTCTTGATGAAATACTGTCGATTTCAGCTTTAAATGTTTCAAGAATCGCTGCTTTTTCATCATCTGATAAAATAAATTTTTCTTGTAACGAACTATGTAATTGTTCGATATTCCAATTTTCGTAAATTACACCTTGTTCTTCTAAATAAGCTTTTACTTCAACATCACTTGTAATATGATAATCTTTTTTTTCTACCCAAATTGTTGCCATTCTTCATTCCTCCAAATTAATTCTTTATAAATGTATTTTTTTGAATACCTTGTAATGCATATTGGAATAGAAACTCATAAGCTTCTAAATGCTTTTTAGCTTCAAATGCTGATTCGGCCCAAACTGTTATACCATGATTATGAATTAATACAGCACCATGATCATTCTTTATATGTGGAAGAAATTCATTTGCAAGAGTAGGGATATGCGCAAGATTTTTTATGATTGGAATTGTAATTTCTGCATCTTCTTCCCATAATCCTAATGCTTTAATAATTTCGATACCAGAAAAAGATAATTCATCTTGATATGGAAAATCCTTTGTTATAAAGTTATTTGCTAAAGTGTGTACATGAAGTACGCATTTTGCATTTGTATGTTGATAAATTAGCCGATGTAAAATGACTTCAGCTGATGGTTTTTTTGATTCATCCCAAACAGATTGGTCAAATTCATTAACGAGTAAAAAATCGTCATAAGTATGTTTAGTTTTATCTTTACCACTAGTTGTCACTAAAAAGTTTAAAGGTTCGTCATTTACTTTAATTGATAAATTCCCGCTAGTTCCTAAAAACCAATCTCGATCAGCTAGTACTTTTTTTACTTCACGGATTTCATCATAATGTTTGAAAAAGTCCTTCATACTAGCACCTCCTTCTCTAATGAAGCTCGAATATCATAGAAATTTTCAAAAGGAATGAAAGGTAAAGATAGTTCTTCACATTTATCTTTTAAGAAATCTCGAGCAAAAATTAAATTGGCTTCTTTTGCAATTTGTAAGTCAGTAATTGAATCGCCAATGACAATGATAAAATCATTTGATTCACTAAATTTTCTTTTAACAGATGGTTTACACATTCCACAATCATTCGTACAGTTTTCATCACAAGAATAATCCCAATGAATTTTTACAGTTTGGCCCGTAAAGTCAGTACGATTACATAAAATATCCGAAGGTGGAAGGTAATCCGCTAATATAGGATGAACAAAAAAATCTAGCCCGCCACTTACAACTTTTAACGCATATTGTTGAACGCTTACAAATTGAATAAAATCGCTAAAACCATCTCGAATGATAGTACGATCGATTACAAAATCAGTCATTTCTTGTTTTTTCGTTGAAGGAATCGTAGCAAACATTTTCTCTACGCCTTCTCGAATCGATAGATTGCCATTTAATACTTCACTTGTTAATTCACTTACTGAAGGAGGAGCAAATTCTTTAATTAAATTAACGATATTGTCTCCCTCAGTAATTGTTCCATCAAAATCACAAAAAATCTTTATTGCCATTGTTGTTTACCCCCAAAGTTGTAATGCTTTTTGTAGTGATGTATTTGGAAGTGCGTATTCTTTTAGCCCAACTCCAGACAGTGTTGCTGAAATTGCTTCTCTAAATGCATTACCTCCACCAATCGGACCATCCGGATGACCATGAACACCGCCACCAGCGTTGATGACTTGCTCAATTCCAAAATCTTGAATTAATTGAGGCACTAGCGCAGGGTGAATTCCAGCAGAAGGTACTGGGAATGTCTCTTTTAATCCATTTGATACAGTTAAATTTTCAGCGATTTTTAAAGCTGTCTCTTTTTGTAATGCAACTGAACCATATGGCGAAGGGAATAGACTAAAATCTGCACCTGCAATTCGTAAAAGTTTCCCTAGTAATAATCCTGCGTCAATTCCATAAATTGGTGATGCTGTAAACGCACCCGAAACAGCAGGATGGGCCATAATTGGAACATTAATTGATGGATCCTCTGCCAAACCTTGAAGTACATCAATTCCATACGAGAATACATTTAATAAAAATACATCCGCACCAGCTTCTGCAGCACGTAATGCTTTTTCTTTTAACTCATATGTACGGCCAGTTAAATTCACCGCGTATAATGTTTTGTGTCCTGTTTTTTCATAAACTTGGTTCAAAATATTTTTTCCGTGAGTGACGCGATCTGTTATAGATGTATTCGTGTCAAAAAGTATCTCGTCGTCTTTAATTAAATCAACGCCGCCTAAAGCTTGCTTTTTTAATTCCTCTGAAATGTATTGAATATCTCTGCCGATTATTGATTTGAAAATGCTCATTAATAAAGGTCGATCATATACATCCAATTTTTCTCGAATGCCTTTAATACCAAATTTTGGACCCGGAAATAAATTTAAAATGTCATCAGTAAAATTTAAATCTATTAGTTTAATTTCGCCATCAAGGGATAGCTTACCGAAAACTGTTGTTAAAATAGCTGGAAGATCAGCTGAAAAATTTAAGCTAGGATAATAAATTTCAATAATCCCTTTTGTTGGTTTATATCCTAAAAAGTTAACGATATTTTCTTCGCATTCTATTTCACGAACTGAAAGAACTTTACCTTTATGCTTTTGTAATTGAATTTGATCATTTTGAGGTAATGACGTCCAAGAACCAACCGTTAAACCTAGAGCGATTGACTCTGCCTTTTTTTCTAAATGATGATTTTTATCATAAACTTGGTAAGTTGCTATTACTCCACTCATTTCAAAACCTCCAAAAAGTATTAATCAAACAAAAAACCTCTCCACTAAGGAGAGGTTTACCTACACCTTATCTGTCAGCAAATGCTGCGAGAATTAGCACCGTACTAGTTAACTAGCCGGTTGCCGGGTTTCGTCGGGCTCGGTCCCTCCACCTACTCTGAATAAAGTTAATATTTAATTTTGAATTATTAATCTAATCGCATTATTTCATGAACAATCATAATTGTCAAACATTAAATTTTGAAAATATTTCAATTTCTTTTAATCTAGCAACTGCTTCCTTCAGTCTATCAGTATCTGATAGTAGGCCGACTCTTACATACCCTTCACCATATTCTCCAAATCCATTTCCTGGAGCGACTGCAATATGAGCCTTTTCAAGTAATAGATCAGCAAATTCCTGTGATGTAAAACCTGCTGGAATTTTTAGCCATGCAAAAAAGGACCCTGCTGGTGCAGTTACTTCCCATCCAATTTCGTGACAACCGCTAATAAATACATTTCTACGCTCTTCATAAAGTGCTAATAGTTGTTTTACACTTTCTTGAGATTCTGTAAGCGCAACAGCGGCAGCTTCTTGAACAGCAGGGAAGATGCTAACGTAAAGATGATCCTGTAATAGATTAATTGCTGAAATAACCTCTTTATTTCCAACTGCAAAACCGATTCTCCAACCAGCCATATTATAAGTTTTAGAGAGGGTATAAATTTCAATCCCGCATTCCTTTGCTCCTGGCGTTTGAAGATAACTTAAAGGTTTTTTGCCGTCAAAACCAAATGCGCCATAAGCAAAATCATGACAAACTGTAATTTGATTATTTCTTGCAAGCTCAACTGTTTCTTTAAAAAATTCTTCTGTTGCGATAGCGCCAGTGGGATTATTTGGATAATTGATAAATAATATTTTACTAGCATCCAAAACATCCTGAGGAATTAATTTATAATCTGGTAAAAATTGATTTTGTTCAAGTAATGGAAGCATGTATGGTACTGTTTTTGAAAGAGATATACCAGATAAATAGTCTGGATAGCCTGGATCTGGAACTAAAATTGTATCTCCAGCGTCACATAAACAAAGTGGTAGCTCAACTAATCCAGCTTTTCCACCGAATAATATGGCTACTTCTTCCTCTGGGTCTAAATCAACATCATACTCTCGTTTATAAAATTCTACAACAGCATTTTTTAAAGATCTCATCCCTCTAAACGGAGAATAACGATGAGTTAAAGGGTTTTCAACAGACTTTTGTAATGCTTTTATAATATAGTCAGGTGTTGGCTGATCTGGATTTCCTTGACCAAGATTAATGACATCATGACCATTACCTATTGACTGATTCACTTTTTGGACTAGTGAAGCAAAAAATTGTTTTGGTAAATTGTTTAATAGTTTACTATGATTCAAGTTAATCACTCCAAAAATATAATAAAATTAATTTGAATAGATCGTTACTTAATCGACTGATTTTCATGAACGACTGTTGCAATAACTTTCACCATCATATATGCTCGATTTAAAAATGTCTATAAAATTTAGAATAGGGTGAATAAATTGTGATTAAAATTGCGTGTATTCAATCTGACGTTATTTTAGGTAAATCAAAGTCTAATTTAGAGAAAATGAAAACTCAAATAAACGAAGCGGTTAAAGAAAATGTTCAGGTTATCGTATTACCAGAGTTATGGACAACAGGCTATTGTTTGGAAGAGATTGGCTTGCACACAGGTGAACAAGAAGCGATTATTTCTGAACTTCAGTCGATTGCAAAATCAAATAATGTAATATTGATTGCTGGTTCGTTCCCAATTGCAAGAGAAAATGGTGTAACGAATACGTTAATTGTTATTAGCAATACTGGTGAATTAGTAAAATCTTATGATAAAGTTCATTTGTTCCAGTTAATGAACGAGCATCACTATCTTCAATCAGGGGAAACAGACGGTCTTTTTGAAATCGATGGATTAACAGCTGCAGGTTTTGTTTGCTATGATTTGCGTTTTCCTGAATGGATTGGAGCTCATTCTCAAAAAGGTGCAAAAGTTTTATTTTTTGTCGCTGAATGGCCAATTCAAAGAATGAATCATTGGGAAATCTTGTTAAAAGCAAGAGCAATTGAAAATCAGTGTTATGTTGTTGCTTGTAATCGAGTAGGAAAAGATTTAGCAAATACATTTGGCGGAGGATCAATGATCATTGACCCTTGGGGAGAAGTAATTTCCAAAGGTAGCACGAATGAAGAAATCGTATTCGGTGAAATTGATCCGAAAAAAGTCGATGAAATACGCGGTACAATCCCTATTTTTGAAGACAGAAAAGAAGAAATCTACAAAAAAATTTAAAAAAGTGATTGACAAATTAAAAATTTATAAATTAAAATACGATTATAAAATCAAATATGCGAACTCTTATTTCGAGTAGGCGGAGGGATTTGGCCCGACGATGCCCAGCAACCGACCGTAATACCATTGTGAAATGGGGCGTATTGTATACGCCTGAGCTTAAATGCTCAGTAAGGCACGGTGCTAATTCCAACAGAAAAGAAATTTTCTGGTAGATAAGAGACGAAAGCCAATTAGTATTGCCTCTTTTCGTCTCGGAAAAGAGGCTTTTTATTTTGCAAAATTCAAGGGGGATGAATTTAGTGACTGTCATTGAACGAAAAGAATATAGACCTTTAACAGAAGCAACTGCAATTACTTATTTACAAAAACTTGGCTATTTTAAAAATGAACTATGTGAAAGTATAGAAATCGGGGATGGGAATCTAAATTTAGTGTTTAAAGTTAATCCCGTAGGAAGCGAGAAAGGGTTAATTATAAAACAGGCTCTACCATACGCAAAAGTCGTTGGAGAAAGCTGGCCACTTACATTAAAGCGAGCGACGATCGAGAGTAATGCGACAAAAATATACAATGAGCTAATCCCATTACATGCACCAAAAATTTTAGAACATGACGAAGATCAAGCTGTAACTGTAATGGAGGATCTATCTCACTTGCAAATTTTACGAAAAGGTTTCATTGAGAAAAAAAGCTATCCGTTTTTAGCTGAACATATTGGAGAATTTTTAGCTAAATCATTATTCTTCACTTCAGACTTTGGAACTACACCGGCTAAGAAAAAAGAGTTAGAGTATCTTTTTAATAATCCTGACTTATGTGATATAACAGAAAATCTTGTTTACACGGACCCATTTTTTAACAGTGAAACAAATAGTTTTGAAGAAGAATTAACAGATGAAATTCAAAATCTATGGAATGATGAAGATCTACAAATTGAGGTTGCGAAACTAAAATTAGATTTCTTATCGAAAAAAGAAGCTTTATTACATGGTGATTTACATACGGGAAGCATTTTCGTATCTGAAACAGAAACAAAAATAATTGACCCGGAATTTGCATTTGTCGGACCAATCGGATTTGATTTGGGGCAAATTCAGGCAAATTTACTTTTTCAACTTTTCAGTCGTACTGAACTAAAGGACGAAATTATTGAACACATTTTAAACATTGAAAAAGTTTTTAATGAAACATTTATTCGCCTATGGGAAGAGCATAGTGTTAGACCGTTTAACCAAAAAGCTTTAATTAAAGAAAAACTAGAAGGATATTGGGTGGATGCAATTGGGGTTATTGGATGTGAATTAATCCGAAGAAGTATCGGTCTTGCTCATGTTGAAGATATTGATGCACTGGAACATAATCAAAAAATTGAAGCAAAGAAAAAAGTCTTAAAATTCGGAGTTTATTGTATAAAAAATAGATTTACTATTAGAAATATTGGAAATTTACTTAATGGATTGGAGTAATTATCGATGACTACATTACAGCAAATACCTGAATCATTACAATGGAACGGTGAAAGCTTAAAAATTTTAGACCAAACAAAATTACCAACTGAAATATACTATTTTGATGCAACAACATTATTAGATGTACGTGAAGCAATCGTAAAATTACAAGTAAGAGGAGCACCAGCGATCGGTTTAGCAGCTGCGTATGGACTTTATTTAGGTGTTCGAGAAATTGAAACTGAACAAATTGAAGAATTTCATCAACAAGCAAGATTATTAGCGGATGAACTAATAAGTGCTAGACCAACTGCAGTAAATTTAGCATGGGCAGTTGAAAAACTAATTGGTTCTAGTAAAGAAGCAGTTACTGTATCAGAAGCTAAATTAATCATCATGGAAGAAGCGATAAAATTACATTTAGCAGATGAGGCAACTTGCAAGGAAATCGGTGAAAACGCTTTAACATTATTACATGACGGTGCAGCGGTATTAACTCATTGCAACGCAGGAAGTATTGCGACAAGTCGCTACGGAACAGCTTTAGCTCCACTTCACTTAGCAAAAGAAAAAGGTTGGGAAATTTCAGCCTATGCAACAGAAACTAGACCAGTATTTCAAGGGGCAAGACTGACATCTTGGGAATTGAACCAAAGTGGTATCCCAGTTACATTATTGACAGATAATATGGTCGGCTACTTATTACAAAATAAAAAAGTTGATGCAGTTATAGTTGGAGCTGATCGCATTACTGCTAATGGGGACACTGCAAATAAAATTGGAACATTACAATTAGCGATTTTAGCAAACTTTTACCAAATCCCATTTTATGTAGCAGCTCCTTTATCAACAATTGATTTATCAATCGAATCAGGGAGCGAAATTGTAATTGAACAACGCGATCGTACTGAAGTAACACATATCGGAAATGTTCAAATAGCACCAGATGGAATCGATGTATTAAACCCAGCGTTTGACGTGACGCCGAATGAATTAATTACGGCGATTATTACAGAAAAAGGAATTGTTTCTAGCGATTATAAGGAAACTTTTAAAAGTTGGGAGCAAGAGTAATTTATTGATTGCATTTAATAGAGAAAAACGATTACCATTTATTCGTTAACTTCTTCCCTAGGAAATAGTTAAAAAGAGCAATTTTTTCTGATTTTTATAAAATTTTAACACTTTATCAATATAAGATTTGGTGGGCGATTATTGCAATTTAAGTTGTTATTAAAAAATATAATAAGCCCTATTATCTAGATTTTGAGTTTCGAAATATTCGTATTTGTGAATCGGGAAATTCTATTAATATAGAAAAAATAAAAATGAATTAATTGTCATTACTTTAAATGGAAAATATTTGTAGAAATAACATTATTGTAAAAATGAATTACTATATAGGAAGAAACTCATATTGCTAAAGTAGCAATAATTCAAAAACAAATGATTTAACACTTTCCGAGAATCTTAACGGATTAGTCAATTTTGTTCGATTAAATGGGGGTTCGAATCAACTGAATTTTTTCAGACAGTTTAACATATTTTCGTTTGATGTTTATTCTAGTTATAAGTTAAATTCATTATTAATGTATTATTTATATAAAAATAAGAGAAAACTCAAAAAAGCCAATTCCTAATTGTAGAAGGGATTGGCTTTTTGTTGACTATCATTAAGAATCATTATGTAATTAGGATAAATTGTTCCAAATGGAAGCGATATGGTGAGGCTGTTCCGTACAAAAATTAAATGCCCGTACTGAACAAGAAGGGGAAATTGGAGAAGGTTTTCCTTAAAAACAAATTGAAGAGAGATTGGAACATGAAAAAGCATTGTTTAAGGGGTTTGCAGTTTATAAAGAAGAGAAGTACGCTATCTTGGGAGGGTGCTGAATAATATAGAAAGCGAAGAGGGGAAAGAAGAGTTTAAAAGAAGAATTGAAGCAGCAAAAAATTAATAGTTATATAGGAAGACAAAATATCTCGTCAGTAGTACATAAATAATATAAACATTAATTGATATTAGAAATTGAATTTAATTAAAGTCACTTTTGAACTAGATCAAATCATAAATCCCATAGAATATTTAGAGGATGTGCAACGATCTCTACAATTGTAAAAAGATGACTAATTAGAGAAATACTCTGACACTAAAAGATTACTTTTATATGATATGCGCAGAAGAGTTTCTACAATCTTCTGCTAAAAAGTCCGCTAAAAATTGTAACTAAGATTGTTAATTGAGGAGGTTATATAATGGCAATTAAGCTCTGTCCCATGTGTGGTAATGAGAATAAGTGCTCAAGTGGGAAGACTTGTTGGTGTAATGATGAGTATTTCCCAAGAGAGATATTTAATCAGATACCACAAGAAGAGGTAAGAAGATCTTGTATATGTAAGTCGTGTTTAGATAAGTATAAAGAAGATAACAAAATAGAAGACCTAAAGCCTTCTGATATCGGACCAAAAGTATTTAGTCGGAAGAGTGGAGTTGAACAGGACGATGAAGTGTGTTACTGTTATGAAAAGTTTAAAGATAATCTTAAGCCAGGAACAGTAACCAAGTGTTTCAAAGAGAAATGTGCTAATTACCTAAGTTGCACAGAAGAACGTAATAAAGGAGTTTGACTAGGGAGTTAGTCAAGAACACGCCGTTCTTTCGTTTAGGTTGTATTCTTGTATAACTAAACCAACTAATAGTTTGTCAAAAATTTTCAATTATCCAGACAAAATGTGAATCTTTTTATTGGAAAATTGGCAGGTTTGCTATAAAGAGTAAACCTGCCAATTTTGCGTAATAAATAAAAATTGTATGCAAAAAGCTACATCCTATTTAGAATGTGCTTGTCTAACTTAATTATCTTTCTTTTACTTTGTTGGTATAAAAATCATATAACTTTTCAATGGATGAATTGGACAAAAGAGGTATCGCTCTCTTAACTAATTCTCTATCCCAATCAAACCAACGCATTTTCATTAGTTTATTAATCTCTGAATCTGTGAAGCGTTTCTTTATTTCTTTTGCAGGATTTCCACCAACTATTGTATATGGAGGTACGTTTTTAGATACCACAGAACCTGCTGCAACGATTGCGCCTTCACCAATTGTAACACCAGGCATTATAATAGCGTTCATGCCAATCCAGGCATCGCTTTTAATAACTGTGTTACCTTTTGGTTCATAAGATTGTCCTATTTGTTCAACAAATGGATAAACAGTGATCCATTCTGAATGGTGGTTATGATTACCACCCATTAAAATGACAACTCCACTTGCAATACAAACATAATTTCCAATAATGAGTTTATCTAGATGCCAACCAAACTGTTCAATTGGATTGAAAAGTTCTTGAGATTTAGCATCACGCCATAAATATCTTACACAGCCATCTTCAAAATTTTGATTACCATAATACCCTGAATAATAGGAATACTCCCCTACTTCAATGAGTGGATTTGTCACTATATCTTTTAAATACTTTGTTTCAGACCAATGATTAAATAATGGATGATTCATAATTATCTTCCTCGCTTCTAAGTATTGTAGATTCTAGAACTTACTTAGAAGCTTAATACCACAGCGACATTTTTAAACTTTTTTAAACGACAAATCATTATCCTCAGCCTTTCTATAAAAGTAAAAAAATCATAACTTAATAAATTACTATAGTCAAATTGTAGAAATATGTACTGAAACTATTCGTGCGTTAGTTGAAGATTAACTGCCAATATGAGTCTTTTTATTAAAGTAAATGGATAGTTAAACTGCAATATTTACGAAGGGAAAAGGGAGAATATGGTAAAATTTAATATGCTACCACTGTTAAATCTTCTTAGCGAAAATAATTATGTAATATTTACTTAATAATCGAATGAAACAGAATAGGAGAAAAGGTGAAATGGATCTACATATAACGAAAGATTTAAATGAGAAAGATAAAAATTATATTAATAGGAGTTTGTATGAATTTAATTTAAAACATTTTCCTGAAGATTTAAGGGGTAGATATCAAGAGATTAATTTATTTCTAAAGGATGAAAATGGTAAAGTACGTGGCGGGATATTAGGTGAAATTTGCTGGAATTGGTTAGAAATTCATACTTTTATGATTGATGAAGATATTCGTAAACATGGATATGGAACCAAATTGTTACTTGAAGTTGAACAAATTGCACTTGAAAAGAATTGTGATTTCATAAAGGTAGATACTTTGAGCTTTCAGGCTTTAGATTTTTATAAAAAGTTCGGCTATCATGTTTATGGAACACTTGATAAAGTGGGAAGAGATTATGAGCATTTCTTTTTAAAAAAAGATTTATCATTTTAAAGTACTTAGTGAATATCATATCAGTTAAATTTGAGGACATTCAAATGAAACCAAGATTAAATACGCTCAACAAATAAACGTATTTAATCATATATGAAGAGAATACAAACCGTTATAATCTCCAAACTAATGGAGATTATTTTTTTTAATTAAATAGTAGAATTTTAACTAATATTGCATAGAATAAAAAACAAATAATTTCATGTTAGGTTTTCTAACATTGTATTGACAGATTATCTAACATGAAATAAAATACTTATAGATGAACGAAAGGAGCATTGCTATGAATGATCAAGTAAGACGCTCAACGCCACTTTTCCCAATCGGAATAGTCATTTCGTTAACTGAATTATCCGCAAGACAAATTCGATATTATGAAGAGCATGATTTAATACGTCCAGCTCGTACTGAAGGTAATCGTAGATTATTTTCTTTCAATGATGTCGATCGATTATTAGAGATAAAAACTTTTATAGAACAAGGCTTAAATTTAGCAGGAATTAAAGAAGTACTCAATTTAAAATCGTCAGAAAAATCCAAAGAAACAGTGGTTCAACAAGTCATTGTTGAAAAATCAATATCAGATGAACAGCTTCGAAAAATGCTTCGTCAAGAGTTATATCAAAATGGTAAATTAGGTAGAACTTCTTTACGACAAGGAGATATGTCTCGATTCTTTCATTAAGTTATTGATTAAATCCGGATTATTCTAGCTTTTATATTTATATGGGGGGAAATATAAATGAAAAAGGAAACGATTTTAAATAGTGTTGAAGAACACAGTCTTGAATTTGTACAGTTATTTTTTACAGATGTAGAAGGGGTATTCAAACAATTAGAACTACCAATCACACAAATTGAAAAAATACTTAATAATGAAACTATGTTTGATGGCTCTAGTATTAACGGATTCACAAAAATTGAAGCAAGTGATATGATGCTTTTCCCAGATTTGAATACTTGGAAAGTCGATACTATTGAAAAAGTTGGACTCTTCATTTGTGATGTTCATTATCCGAATGGTACACCTTTTGAAGGTGATCCAAGAAATGTGCTTAAACGAGCAATTGAAAAAGCGACTGACAAGGGATTTACTTCTTTTAATGTAGGACCTGAACCTGAGTTCTTCTTATTTAATAAGGAAGGAAATCAGTTAGTTCCAAATGACAATGGTGGATATTTTGATGTAGCCCCCCTAGATAAAACAGTTACAATACGACGTGAAATTACAAAGGCACTTCAGGCGTTAGGGTTAGAAGTTGAGGCTTTACATCACGAAGTTGCAATCGGTCAACATGAGATCGATTGGAAATACGCACCAGGATTACAAACAGCTGATAATATTCAATTATTTAAATATACAGTTAAAACAATTGCTGAGAAAAATGGTTTAGTTGCTACATTCATGCCAAAACCAATTTTTGGAGAAAATGGCTCAGGTATGCATTGTCATATGAGTCTAGGAAATGATAATGGTAATGCCTTTTATGATCAGCATGATTCAATTGGATTATCTGAAACAGCGCGACAATTTATTGCAGGTGTATTAACACATGCTCGTGCAAATGCTTCAGTTACAAATCCAACAGTTAATTCATATAAGCGTTTAGTTCCAGGCTATGAAGCACCAGTTTATGTAGCTTGGTCACAAAGTAATCGTACATGTACAATTCGTATACCAGCTGCAAGAGGTGCAGGTACTAGAATCGAAGTGCGAAATCCAGACCCATCTGCAAATCCTTATTTAGCTTTAGCTGTTTTATTATCAGCCGGCTTAGATGGTATTGAAAGAAAGTTAACACCTCCAGTCGAGCGTAGTGAAAACCTGTATTTGATGGATGACGTAACTAGAAAAGCAGAAGGCATTGAAACATTGCCTGGAAGCTTACTTGAAGCAGTTACTGAACTAGAAAACAGTGAATTCCTACAGCAAGTTTTAGGGAAACATGTATTTTATTCATTCCTTCAAAACAAAAAAGATGAATGGGATGCATATCGATTACGTGTATCGGAATGGGAAAAAGAAACATATTTAAACTGCTAATCACTAAACTTAAAATAAAAAAATAGAAAAGTGGAAGTAGCATATCTCTACTTTTCTATTTTAAAGTGTGTTAGACTAATTTTGTTTGTTGCATACGAAAGGGGAACTTTTATAATGGCTAAGTTTACAAAAGAAGATATTTTCCGTATTTCAAAAGAACAAAACGTAAAGTACATACGTCTACAATTTACGGATTTACTAGGGATTATCAAAAACGTTGAAATACCAGTAAGTCAGCTTGAAAAAGCTTTAGACAATAAAATGATGTTTGACGGTTCTTCAATCGAAGGATTCGTTCGTATCGAAGAATCAGATATGTATTTATTCCCTGATTTAGACACTTGGGTAGTTTTCCCATGGACTGCTGAAAAAGGAAAAGTAGCTCGTTTAATCTGTGATATTTACAATGCAGATGGCACTCCATTTGAAGGAGATCCTCGTAATAACTTAAAACGTATGTTAAAAGAAATGGAAGCTTTAGGCTTCACAGATTTCAACTTAGGGCCTGAGCCAGAATTCTTCTTATTTAAATTAGATGAAAAAGGTGAACCTACTCTTGAGTTAAATGATAAAGGTGGTTACTTCGACTTAGCACCAACTGATTTAGGTGAAAACTGCCGTCGTGATATCGTTCTTGAACTTGAAGAAATGGGCTTTGAAATCGAAGCATCTCACCACGAAGTAGCTCCAGGACAACATGAAATTGATTTCAAATATGCTGGTGCAATTAAAGCTTGTGATGACATTCAAACATTTAAATTAGTTGTAAAAACAATCGCTCGTAAACACGGTTTACACGCGACATTCATGCCAAAACCATTATTTGGTGTAAACGGATCAGGTATGCACTGTAACTTATCATTATTTACAAATGGCAAAAACGCATTTTACGATGAGACTGGTGAATTAGGTTTAAGTGAAACTGCACGTCACTTCATCGCAGGGATCTTAAAACATGCTCCAAACTTTACAGCTGTTACAAACCCAACTGTAAACTCATACAAACGTTTAGTACCTGGCTATGAAGCTCCATGTTACGTTGCTTGGTCTGCAAGAAACCGTAGTCCACTAATTCGTATTCCTGCATCTCGTGGCTTAAGCACACGTGTAGAAGTGCGTTCAGTTGACCCAGCTGCAAACCCATACTTAGCATTATCAGTATTATTAGCAGCAGGTTTAGACGGAATCAAAAATAAATTAGAAGCTCCAGCTCCAGTAGACCGTAACATCTACGTTATGTCTAAAGAAGAGCGCGAAGAAGTTGGAATCATCGACTTACCAGCAACTTTAGCAGCTGCATTAGATCTATTAAAAACTGACGAAGTAATCGTTGGTGCATTAGGATCACACTTATTCGAACACTTTGTAGAAGCAAAAGAAATCGAATGGGATATCTTCCGTACTCAAGTTCACCCTTGGGAAAGAGATCAATACATGTCAGTATATTAATCAAATCAACCCTTGGCGCTGTAACGCTGAGGGTTTTTTTATTTATGGGCAGTTTGTTGGTTTCAAATTAATTATTTTTATTGCCCATAAATTGCCCATAAAATATTTA
Source organism: Bacillus sp. FJAT-25509 (assembly GCF_001420605.1). Classification (GTDB taxonomy): domain Bacteria; phylum Bacillota; class Bacilli; order Bacillales; family Bacillaceae_G; genus Gottfriedia. Next base: position 7,724 of record NZ_LJIZ01000016.1, on the reverse strand, counting down.
TGAACTATTTAAGGACATCCTCCATATGTTTCTCAAATTTGCTCATTGAATCAATATCGATTTTTTTACTTATATGGGAATAAACATCAGCTGTAATTTGTATGCTACCGTGTCCAAGACGTTCTTGTATGTATTTCATATCTGCTCCAGCTTCTAAAAGTAAAACAGCATGAGTATGTCTTAATGAATGGATTGGTAGAGAGGGGAGTTCTGCATTTTTTAAAATTCTAGAAAAAGAATTGAATAAACTGGATTTTGGCATGTAGTCCTCATCGTTTCTAGAAAAAACTAAATCCAAATTAGAATGGTATAAATCATCCATAACTTTTCTATTAACATCCTGGTATTGTTTGTGAAAATTTAAATTTTCTGAAAGACCTTTACTAATTGTTAGACACTATGATGTAACCAAAAAGAATTGTCCTACTCCATTTGTTAAGAATGAGAAATTGTTTGAAAACTTTAAAGAACAAGTGGCTTTAATACTTAATCCAATAAAAGTAAATGTAAAAACTGATGTAAAACGGAGGTAGTAACGATACTACAACTGGATTTGAGGATAGTACTTCATTAAAAATTGCTAGAACAGCTACAACACAAGCTGCGAGTGAGTATAAACAAACAGTAGTTGTAGGACAAAGTTTAACTGATGATCCATTTAATATAACACTGACTGGTTTATCTAAAGCTGAAAATGTGGGGAAGAAAAGCACCGACACTGTTTCAAATCGAGATTATTCAATTGTTGGTAAAGTTACTTATACAAATGGTGAAATAGAAGAATTAGTTGCGAGTTTTCCAATTGGAACACAAGAATGGAATCGTGCTGCAGTAAAAATTCCAGGCACAAAACCTATTAATAAAATTGAAATATCAACTGTATTTAAAGGTAATTATACAGGTACAGTTTGGTTTGATGGTTTACGTTTAATGAAAGGTGCTATTGTCACCAACAATAAATATGATGGTGACGGAAACTATGTGATAGAAACTGAAGACGAGCTAGGGAATGTTTCCAAAACTACGTATGATATAAATGGAAATAAAAAAAGTGAAACAGATGCTAATGAAGAAATTCAAACATACGAATATAATGCAGCAAACCAATTAATGAAATTATCGTTAGCGAATCACACAAAGCTTAGTTATCTGTATGATTTTAATGGGAATATGACATCCAAAAAAATCGAATCAGATTTAGGTGTAATACAACCATTTACTTATAAATATGATGAGAATGGTTCATTAATTGAAACCGTCGGACCATTAAATGATAAAACAACGAAAGAGTATGATCCAAATGGTAACAATACTAAAACAATCTTACCAAACGGAAATACTATCACAAGTGAATATGATGGTACAGATCGAGTAAAAAGTATTGCATATAACGAGGAAATATACTATGGTTTTACTTACGATAAAAATGGAAATGAACTAACTGTTGATTATCCAAAAGAAGCACGAAAGAAAGAAAAAACCTACGATTCCTCAAATCGTGTTACCAAACAAGAAGATCGTGGAGCAACTCAAGAATGGAAGTATGCTAGTACATCTGACAAATTAAATGAACTAATAGTCAAGGATATAAGCTTAATTCAGAATTTAAAATACCAATACAATGAAAACGACCAAAACACAGTTGTAAATGATGGTGAACATTCATATCGTTTTGATTACGATGAGCGAGGAAATGTAAAAACATTTACTACGGGAAATGGTTCAGGATCGTCATTTAAATATGATGATAGAGGACTAGTTCAACAAGTGGTTGTTGGAAATAAAGATGGTAATATAATTCTTGATGAGACATATAGCTATGATAAAAACGGTAATCGTACAAGCATTAAATTTCCAGATGGAAAAAATATATCCTATGAATATGGTAAACTAGATCAGTTAGAAAAAGAAACATTAAAAGATGGAACAATTTTAGCGTATTCATATGACGGATTTGGTAATCGAACTTCTGTCAAAGAAACGAAAAATGGGTCAACTCAAACTACTGATAGTCAATATAATTTAGCTAATCAATTAATAAAGTTTGGTTCTGAAACAATCAAATATGATTTAAATGGTAATCGTACTGAAGATGATATTTACATTTACAAGTGGAATGCAAAAGATCAACTAGAATCAATAACTAAAAAAGGTGAAAGTTCACCTATTGCATCTTATAAATACGACGAAGATGGAAGACGTATTCAAAAAAACGTTGGAACAACTATTACAAACTATTTTTATGATGGTGATAGTTTAAATGTTTTATATGAGACGAATGGACAAAATCAGGTAACAAAGTCATTTATTTATTCTGAATCTGGCCAACTACTTGCGATGAAGAAGGGAACCGAAAAATACTTCTATCATTACAACGCTCATGGTGATGTCATTGCTTTAACAGATAAGGATCGACAGGTTGTCGCATCATATGAATACGATGCATGGGGTAAACCATTAAAAACAGTAGAAGATACAGTAGTAAAAGATAATCCCTATCGTTATGCAGGTTATCAATACGACGCGGAAACAGGTTATTATTATCTAATTGCAAGGTATTATAATCCTACACACGGTGTATTTTTATCACTTGATCCAGATCCTGGTGATGAAGACGATATTCTTACCCAAAATGGTTATACTTATGTTGGGAATAATCCGACAATGAAGGTGGATCCTGATGGACATTATTGGCAGTATCTAGCAGGTGCTGGGATTGGGGCAGCTACTTCGGTAGGAAAATATTATCTCTATAATAAGATGAGAGGGAAGAAATCAAATTGGAAAGGTGTTAGGAAAGCTGCTTTTAAAGGTGCTGTTAGTGGTTTGATGTGGACAGGCGCTGGTAGAGCGTTGGGATTTATTTCTAAAGGAAAGGCTATAGGGAGAGTACTCCAATCGAAAAAAGCGAATAAATGGTCTAGTGATTATCAGCAATATAAAAGGCATGCTAACAGACTTATAACTAATACTAAAAAGCATTTGAAAAGAACACCAGGACGAAGATTAGACGGAATAAAAAAAGCTAGAAAAAATTCGCTAAAATCTAAATTGTGGAGATATTCAAATGCGATAGGGAGAGGAAGATAGGAGATATAATCATGTTAGTATTTGTGCTTCATATTTTGATAAGTTTTATGGTATTAGGAATTTCATTATTATTACCAGTTCAAACTGTAAAATATAAGATTTCCAAACTAAATAATATTACTGGAATATATGGAATTTTAGGTATTGTTATAGTAGGTATAGGTATATTCATTGGAGGAGGAGAGTCTTTGCATGAATATATCTATATAACATTTATTATTCAATTGATTATTCTAGGTCTTCTTTTACTAGTCAACTTTCTTAATAAAAAGGTTGGGTATTCAAAATTAAAAAGTATCTGCTCACTTTGCTTAATCACGATTAGTTTATTATTTTATATTTACTACATTATAGCGAGTTTTATTTATTATTAATATTAGACGAGAAATGAAGAGTAAATATTTATAAGTCTAAATTTAATAATAAAAAAATAAATGTAATATATATGTATAGGTATATTTGAGGGACGGAAAAAATTATTCAAGAGGGGGAGCTAATGCTCTCCTTTTTAGTTTATTTAGAATAGATATGTATTTGGATATTGAATGATATTATCTATGGTTACTTTCAATCTTGTATGAAAAATAAAACAATATTTGAGGTAATAGTTGTGGATATTTAATTTTGTTAAAGAAACTAGCAAATGATCATTACTATTATCCAAAGAGGAAATAAAGAACTTTGGTTATTAAATAGACAAGTAAGCTAACGTTAAAAGAGAGGGATTATCATGGACAAGGAGATAGAAGAGATTATTGTAAAATCATTCTTTACTAAAAGGATTCAAGATCGTGTATTGTTTGAACTTTTTTCAAAAAAGAAACGAAAAGATGCATTAGGTCGTTTATGTCACAATTACGATAAAACTTTGAATTTAGAGTCGTTGATTGAAATTAAGAAACCTATTTCTAATGCAATAGAAGTGGCAAACATTTTGAGAGAACACAGTGCTGGTGATTGGTGTTATTCAATATCTTGGAGTGAAAGGATTGACGGGAAGGAACTTCCATTATTAAATGCACTAGAAACTGCAGTCGGCAATGGTATGCCTTCACTTATTTCTTGTACACGGAAAACTTACTTATTTTGAAGCTGAACAAGAATCTGGTGCTTCGCCTAGATTCATTCTTAAAAGGATGTAAACTTAAGCTTAATTCAGAATTTAAAATATCAATACAATGAAAACGACCAAAATACAGTTGTAAATGATGGTGAACATTCATATCGTTTTGATTACGATGAGCGAGGAAATGTAAAAACATTTACTACGGGAAATGGTTCAGGATCGTCATTTAAATATGATGATAGAGGACTAGTTCAACAATTGGTTGTTGGAAATAAAGATGGTAATATAATTCTTGATGAGACATATAGCTATGATAAAAACGGTAATCGTACAAGCATTAAATATCCAGATGGCAAAAATATATCCTATGAATATGGTAAACTAGATCAGTTAGAAAAAGAAACATTAAAAGATGGAACAATTTTAGCGTATTCATATGACGGATTTGGTAATCGAACTTCTGTCAAAGAAACGAAAAATGGGTCAACTCAAACTACTGATAGTCAATATAATTTAGCTAATCAATTAATAAAGTTTGGTTCTGAAACAATCAAATATGATTTAAATGGTAATCGTACTGAAGATGATACTTACATTTACAAGTGGAATGCAAAAGATCAACTAGAATCAATTACTAAAAAAGGTGAAAGTTCACCTGTAGCATCTTATAAATACGACGAAGATGGCAGACGTATTCAAAAGACCGTTGGAACAACTATTACAAACTATTTTTATGATGGTGATAGTTTAAATGTTTTATATGAAACGAATGGACAAAATCAGGTAACAAAGTCATTTATTTATTCTGAATCTGGCCAACTAGTTGCGATGAAAAAGGGAACCGAAAAATACTTCTATCATTACAACGCTCATGGTGATGTCATTGCATTAACAGATAAGGATGGACAGGTTGTCGCATCATATGAATACGATGCATGGGGTAAACCATTAAAAATAGTAGAAGATACAGTAGTTAAAGATAATCCATATCGTTATGCAGGTTATCAATTCGATGCGGAAACAGGTTACTATTACCTAATTGCAAGGTATTATAATCCTACACACGGTGTATTTTTATCACTTGATCCAGATCCTGGTGATGGTGATGATATCCTTACACAGAATGGATATACTTATGCTAATAATAATCCAGTTATGATGGTAGACCCAGATGGACATTGGTTCTGGCTTGCTGTTAATGCAGGTTTTGCAGCTTATGACGGATATAAGGCATATAAAGCTGGTAAAAATAAAAAGCAAATTGCCTGGGCCGTTGCTTCTAACTTTGCTAAAGTTGGCTATTTAAAGAAAGCCAGTAGGGTAGCTAAATTTGCAAAACGTTCTTTGGCAGGAAAACAAGGTAGATTGAGAGAAATGGCGAATGATACTAAATTGGGTAGCCACCTTAGAGGTCATATTAAATCGGAAATAAATAGAATTAAAAGGAAGAAAACTAAAGGGAGAAATAGAATACGTGTACCATTTGGTTATGATATGGCACACAGATATGGAAAAGAAAATAAAAAAGGTTATAATTATTGGCATACTGAATTGAACAATAGGGCTACTCATAGAACTCAAACCAAATATCAAAATAAAAAGAGAAGATAGAGGTCGAACTTATGAAAAAATATGATAAATTGATAGTTGGTATTGATAAAAATGATATACAATGTTATGCGAAGAAATGGGATATTTTGGTTCTTGCTGGTTCTAATGATAAAATGAAAGGAAGATTGCCAAAGGAACACCATTTTTTTGTGTCAGTTGTAGATAGGAAACCTTCTCGTTATGGAGTTATAAAGAAGATACCAAATCCTTTAACTGCTCTAGATTTGGCTAAGTTAGATTATCAATCTAGAGGGGAAAATATTGTAACTATTAGTAATGAAATTTTAATGGAATATGAAGATTATCTTGAAAAAATTAGTAGATTTGAAATAAATACACCGATTGCCACTACATGGCTAATAAAAAAATTGTCTCAAGAAAAAGTCCTAAGAATTCATAAAATTCTATTTACTAATTTTTCTGATGGTGCTAAGAAAGAATACTTTGGCTTTTAAATTTTTGTTATTAAGCAATAGATTACCCAAAAGGAAGATTAAGTAGTTTTTTTGTCAGTTCTAGTTCGTGAGACATTTTATTAATTTAATATGTATATCGTTTCAAAATTTTTAGTTCACTTAAAAAAGTTAAAAATTCAATTGACTTTTGTTTAGTAAAGGAGAAATCAATATGGTATTTGACTTAACAATAAATTCGCAAAAACGTTATAAAAAGTTTATAAAAAGGGTAATAGAAAATGGAGTAGTTTGGGGATTAGAATGTGAGGATAAATGGTGTGTTTGTGAGTCAAATGAATATGAAGATGCAATGGTAATGCCATTTTGGTCAGACGAAGCATATGCACGACAATGCAATATTAATGATTGGTCAATATATAAACCATCACCTATACCATTAGATATATTTATGAATAATTGGTTAAATGGAATGAATGAAGATGGATTATTAGTAGGGATTAATTGGAATGCTGAATTAATTGGGGTAGAAATTGAACCGTTTGATTTATTTGATGAACTGGAAAAATTATTGGAAGAAGTAAAACTAAACAAAAGAAATTAACATTTTAATGTAATAATTTCAATAATGAGAAAAAAGCAGGGTTAACTACAAATTATGCCTCCTTTTTTTATATTCTAACCATACTTAATGGAGTAGTTTCAAGCATTCTGAGTGATTATTATATATTTATCACAGTATCTTTAGTAGGCAAAAATAGCTTCTACCACACTACCGTTTTATTTAATTGTATAAGAAAGGCCCTAACTATTACTAAAATAATTAAGGGACTGTTGTAAATAAAGTATCAGAAATTATAAAACTAAGAATTTAATATAACATAATATTAGTTACTAAAATTGATGATTTTGTATTTTAATGGATAGATATTATTAGCCATAAATATAGCGATTAACTGCCCATAAACTGCCCATAATTTGCCCATAAAAATCTGATTCATTTATACATAAATTGAGTATCAATTTTAATAAAGTACTTGTAGTAAAAGGTTTTGACTTAAAATGATTCATTAATTTATAGATAAACTCTGTTCCGTACTCAAGTTCACCCTTGGGAAAGAGATCAATACATGTCAGTATATTAATCAAATCAACCCTTGACGCTATTGGCGTTAAGGGTTTTTATTTATGGGCAGTTTGTTGGTTTCATATCAATTAATTAGGTTACCCATAAATCGCCCACAAAAGAATATATACGAAATCAACTACAAGATGGGCGGAAAAGTTAAGCATGATGGAATACATAGATCTATTTACTGATTAAGAGATACAGAAAAAGAAAAGAAAGTAAGCAGAAGGCCTTTGAGGTCTGGCCAGTAAAAGTAGTACTTCAGGCGAACTGTTCAGTAGACCTTTAGGATTTACTCAGTAATAAAGGCTTTCAGCCGCAGAGCAAACCACCCGTTATCTGTAGTGACCCCATAAAGTTAGACTGGTTACTTCAATTAGGCAGCCTGTTGGGCATGAACTCGGTATTTTACTGG
>NZ_LJIZ01000028.1 GCF_001420605.1 Bacillus sp. FJAT-25509 | reverse complement strand
AGTTGGGGGTTTCCCCCTGTGAGAGTAGAACGTCGCCTGGTAACCAAAAACATCAGCTATTAGGCTGATGTTTTTTTGTATTTACAAAGATATAAAATTTTAAGAATCAAAGTTAAATAATGTGAAACTTGATCAATATATTTAAACAAAGCTAATTTAATTGGTACTTCACTTAAAGGTATTGATTTAAGTAGCAGTTCTTTCGAGGTACGGAGTTACCCTACATGGTAATGAGCACCGCGCAGTATCGAAGAATATGATCAGTTTGGAGGGGAAGACTACAAACTATTTGTAGTCCTTTTTTAGTAGTTAGAAGGAACAAAAATAAGTTCAAAGCAGGAAAGTAGTATCATATTTAGAAAAAAAATTAAAAATATAGAGCACAAAATTAGAACTATTTTCATATATTACAAAAAAATAGGCCATAAATTGTATAAAAAGTTTTTAATTTGCAAAACTAAATAATAAACGAAATTGTTTAATCAAACGTAAATTGCACTGAAAAACACTTAGAGGAGGAATAAAGGTGAACAGTTTATCAAAATGTATAGTTTGTGAAGAGAATAAGGAACATGGCATTCATATTATTGAAGCATTCGTATGTGAAGAGTGTGAAAAGAAAATCGTAAAAACTGAAACAGATGCACCTATATACAATTCCTTTGTAGAGAAGTTAAGATGTATCAGTACGGTGAAAGAAGAAATTGCGAATTAGAGATTAGCATAAGGGTAATAGACTAATAGTAGTAGTCTAATAAGTTTTTGTAAGTTAAAATAAGATATAAGTGAAGGACCGATTTTATATACAGGTACCTCTGCCATAATTTATTACTGTTTGGTCACCTCTTTAGTGACTGAGCCTTTAAGTAATGGAGAGAACTTGTAAATATAATCGGTTTTTATATTGTCTAAAAATTATTGGATTTTGAATTAGGAAGTTATATTAAATTATCGAAAAGTATGTTTAATATGTTCAATTAAAAAAGTAACAAAAAAATATAGTAGTATAACGATACATACAAATATTAGCGAAAATTAAAGGAAGCGTTAATGATGAATAAAATGCCATTACTAAATGCATTGAAACAGTTTGTTAAAGAAGAAACAATATCACTACATGTTCCGGGTCATAAAAATGGAAAGCACACTTTTATAAATGAATTAGGATTACCAAATATATTAAATTATGATGTGACGGAATTAAACGGCTTAGATGACTTACATTATCCCTCAGAGGTGATCAGTGAGGCTCAAAAATTGTTAGCCAAAGTATACAATGCAGAAGAAAGTTTCTTTTTAGTAAATGGATCAACTGTAGGTAACCTAGCTGCAATTTTAGCGTTATGTGGCGAAAATGATGAAGTATTGGTACAACGTAACTGTCATAAGTCAGTTTTTCATGGTCTTTTACTTGCTGGAGCAAAGCCTATATTCTTGCCTTTAGATATTGATGAAGAGCTAGGACAGCCACTTGGAATCAACGCTGAACAATCTATAAATGTAATAAAAAATTATCCAAAAGCTAAAGCAATCATTTTAACAAACCCTAATTATTATGGAATGTCTCAAAACTTAAAAAATATAATTGAATTCGCTCATAATATGGATATCCCAACTATAGTAGATGAGGCTCATGGAACACACTTTATCATTGGGGCGCCTTTTCCAGAAGATGCGCTATCTATGGGTGCCGATATTGTCATACAGTCAGCGCATAAAACTTTGCCCGCAATGACGATGGGTTCATATTTACATATAAAATCAAAACTTGTTTGCAAAGATAAAGTAAGAGAAATGCTGAGAATGCTACAAAGCAGCAGTCCTTCTTATCCAATCATGGCTTCCTTAGATTACGCAAGGGGTTTTGTTGAAACATTTTCTATTGATAAAGTAAAATTACTTCAAAAGAAAATTGCCGAATTTATTAGAGAAGTTAATGGTTTATCTAGTATACAGATTGTTTCATCAAGCCATATAAACTATACACAAGATTTACTAAAAGTAATCGTAAAAAGTGTAAAAGGACATACCGGTAAAGAATTACAGGAAATATTTGAAAATGAGGGAATCTATTCTGAGCTATCAGATTGGGGACATGTTCTGTTTATCCTTCCGCTAGATGAAGGAATGGATTTTAATGACCTTATTAATCGTATAAAAAAAGCAATTGAATCTATGGTATATATTGAAAGTAAACAACCTAAGCTTAACGTACCTAATTTTACGAGTACAGTTTTACATAGTTACGCTGATTTAAAGAAAAAAAGGAAGGTGGTAAAAGATTTGGCAGATTCAGTTGGAGAAATTTCTGCAGAAAATATTGTACCTTATCCACCAGGAATTCCGATTTTACTAAAAGGTGAACTAATTACTACTAAGCATGTTGATTATATTCAAGATGTATATCAATATGGAATGACGATTCAAAATTTGATTGAAGATAAAAATTTACAAATTGAAGTATTGATTTAGGAGGAAACACATTTGAAATCTTTGTTCATTACATTTGAAGGACCAGAAGGTGCAGGGAAAACAACAATTATAAAAATGATATCGGAAGAACTTCATAAAAGAAGCGTGAACTTTATATCTACTCGTGAACCAGGCGGTATACGTATCGCAGAAAGTATAAGAAATATTATTTTAGACACAGAGAATATTGAAATGGACAAACGTACGGAGGCACTACTTTATGCTGCGGCAAGGAGACAGCATTTGGCAGAGAAAGTAATCCCTGCATTGGAAGAAGGTAAAATGGTGCTATGTGATCGATTTGTGGATAGCTCGCTTGCATATCAAGGTGTCGGTAGAGGAATCGGAATAGATGAAATTTATAATATCAATCAATTCGCGATCGATGGTTTAATGCCTGATTTAACGATTTACTTTGATTTAGACCCAAAAGTTGGATTAAATAGAGTTCACCAAGCAGATGAGAGAGAAATCAACCGATTGGATTTAGAAGAACTAGATTTTCATTTAAAAGTTCAAAGTGGATATGATGAGATCATGAAGAGAGAACCATGGCGCTTTAAACGAATTGATGCATCAAACCAGGTCGAGCAAGTATTTAATGATACTTTAAAAGTCATTTTAGAAAAAATAGAAGAAATTTAATTATTTATAAAAATTGATTACATGAACAATAACATGACGGAACTGGTATAATAGAAGAAAGAAAACTTTCGGAACTTAAATGAAAATTACTTGTATCAATAGAAAAATGTAGGCCAAAACAAGGGTTGTGTAATTGGTAAAACAATTTTTAAAAAAACCGATACAATTGAAAAAATATTATTGATTATTTTACAGATATAAGTAGGTGTAAACATGAAAACATCTTGGGAGAAATTAAGCGATCGTCAGCCAGTTGCTACAAAAATGTTAAAAAATGCAGTCATTAAGAACAGGGTAGCACATGCTTACTTATTTGAGGGTCCAAGAGGAACTGGTAAACGCGAACTTGCATTATACTACACAAAAGTATTACTATGTGAGAATGTAAGTGGCGCTACACCTTGTGGAACTTGTCGTAATTGTAAGCGTGTCGATTCTGGTAATCACCCAAATGTTTATGTAATTGAGCCTGAAGAAGCCTCTATAAAGAAACATCAAATTCAACAATTACAAGAAGAATTCTCTAAAACGGCTGTTGAATCAAATCGAAAAATTTATATAATAGACCATGCTGATCGAATGACGACAAATGCAGCTAATTCTTTATTAAAGTTTTTGGAAGAGCCGGTCTCAATTACAACTGCATTTTTATTAACTGAACAAGTACAACAAATTTTGCCAACGATACAATCTCGCTGTCAATCAATCCATTTTAATCCATTACCAACAAAATACTTTGAAGAACATTTAGTTAATATAGAGCTCCAATCAAACTTAGTACCATTATTAGCAAGATTAACAAATAGTGAGGCAGTCGCACTTCAAATTGCTGAAGAAGAATGGTTTGCACAAGCTAGAGATTTAGTGATAGAATTATATGAAGCATTATTAACGACGAAAAAAGATAGTCTTCTAGTCATACAACAAAATGTTTCTCGTCATTTTGATACGAAGGAACAGTTACAAATGATGCTTGATATGCTTGTATTAGCCTTTAAAGATATGCTATATATATATGCTGAGCAAGATCAAAACGTTGTTTTTAAAAATGAAGAACCATTAATGAGACAAGCATTAAATCGTATTTCATTAGAGAAAATAACCACTTGTTTAGAAATCATCCTTTTTGCTAAAAAGCGATTAACATCCAACGCAAACATGTTAATGGTTTTAGAGCAAATGATAATAGAGCTACAGGAGGGATTGTAGATTGTGTACGAAGTAGTCGGAGTACGTTTTAAAAAAGCTGGTAAAATCTATTATTTCGACCCGAATGGATTAGCAATCCCTAAAGATACTTTTGTCATCGTTGAGACGGTGAGAGGGATTGAATTTGGAAAAGTAGTTGTACCAAATAAAAAGGTCGGAGAAAATGACGTAGTCCTTCCGTTAAAAAAAGTTATGCGATTAGCTGATGAGCATGATCGTATGATTGTTGATGAGAATAAACAATCAGCTAAAGAAGCTTATGAAGTTTGTTCTAGTAAAGTTATGCAACATGAACTAGATATGAAATTAGTTGATGTCGAATATACGTTTGATCGAAATAAAGTCATCTTTTATTTTACAGCAGATGGTAGAATAGACTTTAGGGAATTAGTAAAGGATTTAGCTGCAGTATTCCGTACTCGAATTGAACTAAGACAAATAGGCGTACGTGATGAAGCTAAAATGCTTGGTGGGATAGGGCCTTGTGGTAGAATGTTGTGTTGTTCAACGTTCTTAGGTGATTTTGAACCAGTATCCATTAAAATGGCTAAAGATCAAAACCTTTCTCTTAACCCGGCGAAAATTTCAGGACTTTGTGGCCGATTAATGTGCTGCTTAAAATATGAAAATGACGAGTATGAGGCTGCAAAAGAACAACTTCCAGACTTAGAGGATATCATCAAAACATCAGAAGGTCCTGGAAGAGTAGTAGGATTAAACATCTTAGAACGAGTTATTCAGGTAGAATTGATCAAAAAAGAACGCGTTGTGGAGTATACCCTAGATGATTTGATTCACGAGGGAGTCGTGTCAATACAAACCACAGATTAAGAGGTGGTAAGATTGGACAAGAAGAATATATTCTTATCTCTTTCCAATATGGAAGAACAAATTCAAGATTTATCAACACAGCTTAGCGAATTAAAACAATATATTGCTGAGCTACTAGAAGAAAACCACTATACGAAAATTGAGAATGATCATTTACGAGAAAGATTAGGTCTAAATAAACGTATAGAAGAAAAAGAGCAAATAAAAGACTCAAAGAAGAAAAAGGTACAAAAGGATAAGGATCTTGGGGAAGGCTATGATAATTTAGCAAGATTGTACCAAGAGGGTTTCCATATTTGTAATCTACATTATGGAAGCGTACGTCATGGTGAGGACTGTCTGTTTTGTTTATCCTTCTTTGATAAAAAGTAATGGTAGGCTATTCCGGAAGAAGCGAGCAATTACCTTTTTAGAAAACAGCTATTAAATAAGCTGATTAAAAAGGTAATGCGCCAATTCCAAATGGAATAGCTTCTTTTTATGCACTGCTAGTTAATTGTTAGGCGATTAGGCAATGCTAAAAGATATTATTGGTGTGAATTTGAAAGGAACTAATTATGCTTAAAGGTGACGAACGTTTAGATTACTTATTAACCGATGATATGAGGATTATTCAAAGTCCATCTGTTTTTTCATTTTCATTAGATGCAGTTCTTTTATCCAATTTTACATATGTCCCGATCCAAAAAGGTACAATTGTTGATTTATGTTCTGGAAATGGAGTTATTCCATTGATGCTACACCGAAGATCTAAAGCAAATATAATTGGTGTAGAAATACAAGAGCGATTATATGATATGGCTAAAAGAAGCATTGAATATAACAAGTTAGATGAAAAAATATCAATGATTCATGACGATTTAAAAAATGCACCAGATAAAATAGGTAGAGAGTTTGTAGATGTTGTTACATGTAATCCACCATACTTTCAAGATATTCCGACTTCTGAACAGAATATGAATGAGCATTATGCAATAGCGAGACATGAGATTAAAACGAATTTAGAAGAAGTAATCAATGCAAGTAAACAACTTTTGAAGCACGGTGGGAAATTGGCGATGGTTCATCGTCCAGGACGTATGTTGGATATTGTTACAACAATGCGTAAACATGGCATTGAGCCGAAAAGAATTCAGTTTGTCTATCCAAAAATGGGTAAAGAAGCAAATACACTTCTAATTGAAGGTATTAAAGGTGGTAAGGCAGACCTTAAAATTTTGCCTCCGATTTACGTATATGAGGAAAATAACGAGTATACGACTGAGCTAAAGGAAATTCTATATGGAAGACAATAAACACTATTTATACGTGCTAGAATGTTCTGATGCTACTTTCTATGCAGGGTATACAACAGATATTGAACGTAGAGTAAAACAACACAATGATGGAAAAGGTGCAAAATATACGAGAGGTAGGACACCTGTAAATTGTATATTTTTTGAGGAGTACCTAACGAAAAGAGAAGCGATGCAAGCAGAATACGCTTTTAAGCAATTATCAAGGGAAAACAAAGAACGATATATGAGAGGAGGAGCGAGCAATGATTAAAAGTCAAAAGAGCTTCTTAAATGAAGAATTAGGTTGTCTTTATTTAATACCAACTCCTATTGGTAATTTAGAAGATATGACGTTTAGAGCGGTAAGAATACTAAAAGAAGTCGATTATATTGCAGCTGAGGATACTCGTAACACGAAAAAGCTTTGTAATCACTTTGAAATACCAACGCCATTAGTGAGTTACCATGAACATAACAAAGAAAAAGCAGGATTAAAGCTTGTAGAAGACTTGAAACAAGGATTAAAAGTTGGATTAGTAAGTGATGCAGGAATGCCATGCATAAATGACCCAGGTTATGAGCTTGTAAAACTTTGTTTAGAAGAAGGTATTTCTGTCATCCCTTTACCGGGCGCAAATGCTGCTTTAACATCTTTAATATCATCTGGACTACCTACTGATTCATTTTTATACATAGGATTCTTGTCACGTCAAAAGAAAGATAAGAAGAAGCAATTGGAGCCGTTAAAGGCACAACGTAGTACAGTTATTTTATACGAGTCTCCACATCGTTTAAAAGAAACGTTACATGTTATTCTTGAAGTATTAGGTGACAGAAAAATTGTACTTTGTAGAGAATTAACAAAGAAGTTCGAAGAGTTTTTACGAGGGACAGTTAGTGATGCAATAGACTGGGCAACGAATGGAGAAGTACGTGGAGAGTTTGTAGTTGTTCTAGAAGGGGCATCTGAAGAAGATATGAAAAACAATGAGGATTGTTGGTGGCAGGAACTATCAATTAACCAACATGTCGATTGGTACATAAATGAAAAAAATGAAAAAAGTAAAGATGCAATAAAACTTGTTGCGAAGGATCGTTCATTAAATAAAAGGGACGTCTATGCGGAATATCACGAAATTTAATATGGTTTAAAAATGAAGTTAGGCTGTCTTATTTATTTGTAATTCTCTACTCATTTTTACTTGCTTTTATTTAGAGAATGCAATTAAAATAGGCAGCCTCTTCAATTTAATTATTATTAGCTATAAATTGTTCAATCTCGAATTTTAGAAGTTCTGCGCCTTTTTTACTTAAAACAATTTTGCCATCACCAACCTCAAGATTATTTTGAGAAATTTCTCCAGTCATCATACAAGTCATATTTGGTTCATACTTTTTTAGGATAATTCGATCATCCTGAACAAATATTTCAAGTGTGTCTCTTTCAGTGATGTTTAGTGTTCTTCTAAGTTCAATGGGAATTACTACACGGCCAAGCTCGTCTACCTTACGGACAATTCCTGTAGATTTCATAATTAATCCTCCTATATAAAGTTTTTATGAAAATAATTGTACTATGTAGTCCAAAAAACAGAGCTACATAATGCTACTGTGCCAAAATGGGTTAATTTAAGAGAAAATGTATGTATATTTATGAGAAATAATAGAAATAGATGTTACTATTGTGTAAAATTTAACTTATAAAATAAGTATGAAGTTGTAATAGTAGATGGGGATATGCAGATAACTCATTTTTCATTTTATAATGAAATGCAAAATCATGCGAATAATTTAGTGTCAATATTTAGAAATTTTTAATAAGGAGGATTTTTGGTAATGAGTAATAAAACATTTTATATTACAACCCCAATTTATTATCCGAGCGGAAAATTACATATAGGTCATGCTTATACGACTGTTGCTGGGGATGCAATGGCTAGATATAAAAGACTTCAAGGTTTTGATGTTTTTTATTTAACGGGTACAGATGAACATGGTCAAAAAATTCAACGAAAAGCTGAGGAGTTAAATGTCTCACCTCAGGAATACCTAGACGATATCGTTGTTGGAATTAAAGACCTATGGTCAAAATTAGATATTTCATATGATGACTTTATCCGTACGACAGAAAACAGACATAAAGAAATAGTTGAAAAGATTTTTAAGCAATTACTTGATCAAGGTGACATTTATTTGGACGAGTATGAGGGTTGGTATTCTGTTCCGGATGAAACATATTATACTGAAACACAAATTGTAGATCCTCTATATAATGAAGAAGGAAAAATTATTGGTGGAAAGAGTCCAGACAGCGGTCATCCAGTAGAGCTAGTTAAAGAAGAGTCATATTTCTTTAAAATGAGTAAATATGCTGACCGATTACTGAAGTATTATGAAGAAAACCCAGAGTTTATTCAACCTGAATCAAGAAAAAATGAAATGATTAACAATTTCATTAAACCTGGTTTAGAGGATTTAGCTGTCTCACGTACTTCATTCGACTGGGGTGTAAAAGTACCTGGTAATGCTAAACACGTTATTTATGTTTGGATTGACGCTTTATCTAACTATATTACAGCGTTAGGATATGGTTCAGATAATGAAGAAAACTATAAAAAATATTGGCCAGCGAATGTTCATTTAGTTGGTAAAGAAATTGTACGTTTCCATACGATTTATTGGCCGATTATGTTAATGGCATTAGACTTACCATTACCTAAAAAGGTCTTTGCTCATGGATGGTTATTAATGAAAGACGGCAAGATGAGTAAATCAAAAGGAAATGTAGTAGATCCAGTAGTATTAATCGATCGATATGGCTTAGATGCACTAAGATACTACTTACTACGTGAAGTTCCTTTTGGATCAGATGGTATTTTTACGCCTGAAGGATTCGTTGACCGCATTAATTTTGATTTAGCGAACGATCTAGGTAATTTATTAAATCGAACAATTGCAATGATCCAAAAATATTTTGATGGTAATATTCCTGCTGTTAATGGAGCAGTAACAGATTTTGATGAAAACCTTCAACAAGTTGCAAAAAATACGAAAGAATCTGTTGAAGCAGCAATGGAAAATATGGAGTTTTCAGTTGCTTTAACAAATATTTGGCAGTTCGTTAGTCGTACGAACAAGTATATTGATGAGACACAGCCGTGGGTACTTGCTAAAGATGAAAGCCGTGTAAACGAACTAGCTTCGGTAATGGCACATTTAGCTGAATCTTTACGTCAAGTAGGGATTTTACTAAAACCTTTCTTAACTCAGACTCCAGCGAAAATTTTCGCTCAGTTAGGACTAGTTGATGAAAAGATTCTTTCATGGGACAGCTTGAATAAGTTTGGAGCAATTCAAGAGGATACGAGAGTACAAAAAGGTGAGCCAATTTTCCCTCGTTTAGAGACAGAGGTTGAAGTTGCTTATATTAAAGAACAAATGCAAGCTACTGTAAAACCAGTGGCAGAAGAGAAAGTGGAAGAAACTGTTCCTGAAATTACGATTGATGACTTCTTTAAAGTTCAACTAAAAGTAGCTGAAGTAAAAGAAGCTGGTGCAGTAAAAGGAGCAAAAAAACTTCTAAAACTTCAATTAGATTTAGGGAATGAATCTAGACAAGTTGTATCGGGTATAGCGGAATACTATAAACCAGAAGACTTAATTGGTAGAAAAGTGATCTGTGTAACGAATTTAAAACCTGTTAAGCTTAGAGGGGAACTATCCGAAGGGATGATTCTTGCAGGAAGTATTGAAGGTAAGCTATCACTTGCAACAATTGATCAATCATTACCAAACGGTACTATTATTAAATAATGTTACTAGGAAAAGTATTTCGTGTAAAAACTAACATGAAATGCTTTTCTTTTTTAATTTGTTTTACTGAAATAATTGTTGTATTGTGCAGAAAATTGTAAAAATATCATAATAATCACAAATATGATAATAATTTGTTGATTTATGGCAGGTGTTAACAAGGTATTGTTAGAAAATGTCATTATATGAAGAAAATATTACAGATTGATTACAACGGTAAACTAAAATAATTATCTGAATTTGGTAACAAAAAGTAAGAAAGTCTTGATATAACATGGAATTAATTTAAAACATCTTTAAAATTTTATTAGAAATTGCTTAATTTTGACCGTTTTTTTTTGTAACGGAATTGTTAACTGTGCGTTAGGTAAGAAATTTTACGGTATGCTAGACTAAATCTCAGATGAGCAAAGGGGAAGTAGAAATGCTTTTTGATACACATGTACATTTAAATGCAGATCAATACAAAGAAGACCTTGAAGAAGTAATTAGTAGAGCTCTAGAAGCAGGAGTTGTTCATCAAGTAGTTGTTGGCTTTGATCGACCAACAATTACGAAGGCTATGGAATTAATTGAGAAATATGATTTTCTTTATGCAGCTATTGGCTGGCATCCAGTTGATGCAATTGACGCAACTGAAGAAGATTTTGAATGGATTAAGGAATTATCAAAACATCCTAAAGTAGTAGCAATTGGAGAAACTGGATTAGATTACTACTGGGATAAATCTCCAAAAGAAATTCAAAAAGAAGTATTTCGTAAACAAATTCAATTAGCAAAAGAATGTGGACTACCGATTGTCATTCACAATCGAGACGCAACTGAAGACATTGTAACCATTTTAAAAGAAGAAAATGCATCAGAAGTAGGTGGCATCATGCACTGCTTCAGCGGAAGTGTGGAAACTGCAAAAGAATGTATTAAAATGAACTTCTATATTTCATTGGGAGGACCAGTTACATTTAAGAATGCAAAAAAACCAAAAGAAGTAGCGACAGAGATTCCGTTAGAAAATCTATTAATCGAAACGGATTGTCCATACTTAACACCACATCCGTATAGAGGAAAAAGAAACGAACCTAGCTATGTATCACTTGTTGCTGATGAGATTGCACGTTTAAAAAACATATCAGTTGAGGAAGTTCAAAAACGAACTTTCGAAAATGCGTGTAATATTTTTCAGATTAACAAATGATCTCATGAACTAGTACGAATACATAACATTCGTCACAGTTCACGTATGAAGAGTTGAAGAATTTGTCGAAAGAAAACTCTTCTACTTCTAAATCTAGTAAACATACATTCAGTAGAGTAGAAGCACTAGTTAATAGGTTTGGAGCTAGTCAATCTTTTTTCTCAGGCGAAAAGGAGGAGTAAAATCGTGATAGACGCGAATAGGTTACTTTCTAGACTTGGGAGTAGTAAAAAACTAGCAGTACAAATTGCAGGAGCTTTAGTTTTCACTGGATCAGTAGGTACAGGAGCATATGAGGGACTTAAAGAACAAGTAACTCTTGAGGTAGACGGGAAGGAACAAGTTATTCAAACACATGCAAATACTGTGGCTGAATTATTAAAAGAACAAAATATTAATATTACGAATGCAGATGAAATATATCCGTCAGCCAAAACGAAAATATCAGATGATATGGATATTACGGTTCATTTAGCAAAACCTGTTAAACTTACGATCGATGGGCAAGAAAAAGTCATTATGACAACTGCTCAAACGGTAGAGGAATTATTAAAGGAACAAAATATTAAGATCAACCCTGATGATGTTATAATGCCTGCACTTTCAACACCGTTAGAGGAAAATGGTAAGGTATCTTACGAAAAAGCATTCCCAATGGTATTAAATGACGGAGGAGTTTCTAAAAAAGTGTTTGCAACTTCGACTACTGTCGCTGACTTTTTAGAAAAGCAGAACATTACTTTAAACGAATTTGACCGAGTTGAACCAGGTGCCGGCGAAATGATCAAACAAAATGATACAGTTCGAGTTATCCGTGTCGAAAAAGTCAACGATGTGGTGGAAGAGCCTGTAGATTTTAAAGAAAAAGAGCAAAAAGATTCTTCAATGAATAAAGATGAATCTTCGGTCATTTCAGAAGGTGTAAAAGGACTTGTTAAACGTAACTTTGAACTGATTAAAGAAAATGGTAAAGTAGTTTCTAAAACACTAGTTGATGAAACGATATTAAAAGAACCAGTTGATCGAGTAGTTGCAGTTGGAACAAAGTCTGTACCAACATCAAGTGCATTAGTAAAATCTAGTGCGCCTAAATCAAGTAGTAAGGTGAAAGAAATGT
Source organism: Bacillus sp. FJAT-25509 (assembly GCF_001420605.1). Taxonomy (GTDB): domain Bacteria; phylum Bacillota; class Bacilli; order Bacillales; family Bacillaceae_G; genus Gottfriedia. The sequence continues at coordinate 40,806 of NZ_LJIZ01000028.1, read as the reverse complement.
CTGTTGAAGCAACTGCATATTCACCTTATGATGCGGGGATGTCAGGTGTAACAGCTTTAGGTATTAATGTACGTAAAAATCCTAACACAAAACTGATTGCAGTTGATCCAAAAGTTATTCCTTTAGGATCTAAAGTTTGGGTTGAAGGATATGGCGTTGCTATTGCTGGTGACACTGGTGGCGCAATTAAAGGCAGAAGAATCGATATTTTAATGCCTACAAAAGACGATTGTTATAATTTTGGTCGTCGTACTGTAAAAATTCGTATTATTAGTTAATATTTTTAAAATAGATCGTTGTTTGAATGAAAGTAGAAGGATAAGTCCTTCTGCTTTTTTTTATACTACTTTTAAGAGAGTATGAAGTTTTATTATCCTTATGGTATGATTACATATACTTGTATTGGTTGGAGGAACAAATGAAAATTAAAGAAATCATTGTTGTTGAAGGTAAAGATGATACGGCGGCAATTAAAAGAGCTGTGGATGCAGATACAATTGAAACAAGTGGTTCTGCTATAAATAAGGATACTTTAAAATTAATAAAGCATGCTCAGGAGACTCGAGGAGTAATTGTATTTACAGATCCTGATTATCCTGGTCAACGTATACGCTCGATTATTAAAGAGCACGTACCAGGGTGTAAGCATGCGTTTTTACCAAAGGAAGAAGCTGTTCGTTCAGGTAAAAAAGGATTAGGGATCGAGCATGCTACTAGAGAATCTATTCGAAATGCTTTAATTCATGTTAAGCAGGAATTTATCGAAGTTGAATCCGAAATTACTAAGGAAGATTTAATAGATGCTGGGTTAATTGGACATCCCTCATCAAGTGAAAGACGAGATAAACTTGGTAAAATTCTTAATATAGGTTATACAAACGGTAAGCAACTAGAGAAAAGACTGCAAATGTTTCAAATATCAAAAGATGAATTTGGGCAAGCAGTAAAAAAAGTTTTAATGGAGGAAAAATAATGAAGGATATCGCGACACCTAGTCGAACGAAAGAAATATTAGCCAAGTACGATTTCTTCTTTAAAAAAAGCTTTGGTCAAAATTTCTTAATTGATACAAATATACTAGAAAACATTGTAAGTTATGCAGACTTAACTGAAGAAAGTTGTGCAATTGAAATTGGTCCGGGAATTGGGGCATTAACTGAGCAAATTGCTAAGCGTGCTAAGAAGGTATTAGCTTTTGAAATTGATAATAGACTAATCCCAATCTTAGAAGATACACTTTCTCCATATGATAATATACAAATCGTTAATGAAGACGTTCTAAAGGCAGATGTTGAAAAAGCGATTAATGAGCATTTACCAAATGAGTCGGATATAATGGTAGTCGCAAACTTGCCTTATTATGTAACGACACCAATAATCATGAAGCTATTAACTGAAGGTTTACCAATCAGAGGAATTGTTTGTATGTTGCAAAAAGAAGTAGCTGACCGTATCTCCGCAAAGCCGGGGACAAAGGATTATGGTTCACTATCAATAGCAATACAGTTTTATACACATGCTTCAACGGTTATGACTGTACCTAGAACGGTCTTCATGCCACAGCCAAACGTTGATTCTGCTGTTATAAAGCTAGTAAAACGAGAAGAACCAGCAGCAGAGGTAATTGATGAATCATTCTTTTTTGAAGTAGTTAGAGCGAGCTTTGCTCAAAGAAGAAAAACATTAAATAATAATTTATTAAATCATTTTTCTCAACTGAAAAAGGACAAGACAATCCTTGAAGCTTGTCTTTTAGAAGCAGGTATTGAAGGAACAAGAAGAGGAGAAACTTTATCAATTCAAGAATTTGGAACTTTAAGTAATAATCTATATAAAAGAATGAAATAACAAAAAGATGATTATAAACTAATTTACTAACTAGTTTGTAATCATCTTTTTTATTTGCTGCCTCATTTTAGTTCCGATGCCCTACAAAAGTTCAATAAACCTTCTTTTCACCCTTTTTTTTGTCCATACATAATCTAAGAAAAGAGAGCGAACTCGTAGTGTACTTAAGCAATTTTGGAGGGGAAGGCATGTGAATATTAATGTAGGGGATATAGTAGAAAGAGCATCTTATAAATATGACCTAGTTTTTCGAGTAGTGGAGGTAAAACAAATCGGGGATGAAGTCATTGCTGTTTTATATGGTGACGATTTTCGTTTAATTGCTGATGCGCCTTTATCCGACCTGCGAGTAATCATTGAATCAGAGTATCGAGAAAAAGGTAAGAGATCATCTGTTCAAATTGAGGAAAACTACAAACTATTTAAAAGGGAAGCTATGGAGCAAAAAGAAAAAAGAAGATTTCAAGCAACGAATGGATTTAGAACAGATGTAAATCTTTTTCAAATACCAGGTCGGGTTCTTCACATCGATGGAGATCCAATTTATTTAAAAAAATGTCTTGAAATGTATAATAAGATGGGTGTTCCCGTTGAGGGAATCTATTGTAAGGAAACAGAATTACCAACGAAAATTGGTTATTATTTAGATCATTATCGCCCCGATATACTAGTTATTACTGGTCATGATGCATACACAAAGGCAAAAGGGGTCGTTACTGATTTAGAAGCTTACAGACATTCAAGATATTTTGTCGAAGCTGTAAAAGAAGCGAGAAAAAAGGTTCCATCTTTAGACCACCTTGTTATTTTTGCTGGGGCATGTCAATCTCACTTTGAAGCGATTATACGTGCGGGAGCAAACTTTGCCAGCTCACCAACGAGGGTAAACATACATGCTTTAGATCCCGTTTATGTAGTTGGGAAGATAAGCTTCACATCATTTATGGATCGAGTAAATGTTTATGAAGTAGTTCGTAATACAATTACAGGTGAAAAAGGACTAGGCGGAGTAGAAACAAAAGGAATTTTAAGAACAGGGCTACCTTTCCAATCGATGGAAGAGGAATAAGGAAAAGATTTTCTACATTAACGAGAGAACTCGTTTGTAGAAAATCTTTTTTTTATTTTCATACATAAATTTTCTGATTTTCACAAATAATAATCGGGTGTTGCAAAAAAATATTGACAGGTAACCTGTATCGTTGGTATAATTTTATCTTTTTTGACTTAGTTTACATAAGATGGTATACTTGTCATAGTGAGGTGGTATGAAATGGCAAAAAAATTATCTGAAATAAAGGATACTTTAGATAGTCATGTTGGAAAACGACTTACATTGAAAGCAAACAGCGGCCGTAGAAAGACTGTGGAACGTTCCGGTGTATTAGCAGAAACATATCCATCCATATTCGTAGTACAATTAGATCAAGAAGAGAACACATTTGAACGCTTATCTTTTAGTTATGCAGATATTTTAACAGAAACAGTTGAATTGTTTTTCTGTGATGACCATACAAGTGGACTAATGGCGAATGGGCAGTAGAATTTTCTACTGTCCTTTTCTTTTTATTATTCATGAAATTTAACAGATATACACATACTAATCATGTCGAAGTGGAAAAAGGGGGTTGCTTTTTTTGGGTAGAAGAAAAAAAGGTATCATGTCACAGGGCTTTAAAGAAGAACTTGCAAAAGATCTTGGTTTCTATGACGTCGTTCAAAAAGAAGGCTGGGGAGGCATCCGAGCGAAAGATGCCGGCAACATGGTTAAAAGGGCAATCGAATTAGCTGAGTTACAATTATCTAATAAGCAACAATAAACAATCTTCACTTCGACAAGCGAATTTGTCTACACATCAAACCGAAGCAAAATGCTTCGGTTTTTGTGAATCTTCTTAAAAGAAAATTTACTGTTCTAGCTTACTTTCATTGGGTTACATTTTTCTTATGAGTTAATTATGATACAATAGCAAAAAAGTAAGTGTTCATAAGAAGGTGAGAATAGTGAAATTAATGGTGAAGGCTCCTGCGAAAATAAATCTTTCATTAGACGTAGTAGGGAAAAGAGACGACGGTTATCATGATGTAAAAATGATCATGACAACAATCGATTTAGCCGATCGAATTGAATTAGAGCTTATTCAAGAAGATAAAATTGTCGTTACATCACATAATCGGTACGTACCTGATGATCAACGCAATTTAGCTTATCAGGCTGCGATGCTACTAAAAGAAATGTTCGGAGTTAAATTAGGAGCGCATATTTTTATTACAAAAAATATTCCTGTAGCTGCTGGTTTAGCTGGAGGTAGTTCAGATGCAGCGGCAGTACTAAGAGGTCTAAATAAGCTTTGGAATTTAAATTGTTCGTTAGATGAATTAGCGGTAATTGGTTCTAAAATCGGGTCGGACGTATCATTTTGTGTTTATGGAGGAACAGCTATAGCTACAGGTCGTGGTGAAAAGATTGAACATATCGATACACCCCCACCTTGTTGGGTTATTTTAGCGAAACCGACACAAGGCGTTTCAACAGCAACTGTTTATCAAAAGCTTAAATTAGATAATGTTCAACATCCTGATGTAAATCGTATGGTAAATGCCATTTCGAATAAAAATTACGACGATATTTGTCTGTCATTAGGAAATGTATTAGAATCAGTTACATTGCAATTACACCCTGAAGTTGCAATGATTAAGGATCAAATGAAACGTTTTGGTGCTGATGCCGTTTTAATGAGCGGAAGTGGTCCAACAGTATTTGGATTAGTTCGCCATGATTCTAGGATGAATCGTGTTTATAACGGACTAAAAGGTTTCTGCGATCAAGTATACGCCGTTCGGATGTTAGGTGAAAGGGAAAAACTTGATTAAAAACGAATATTATTATAAAATTTTTATAAAATATTCGTGATTTGAGGTGCTGCATGAAAATTAGAAGAAGCTCTCGTCTTGTAGGTATGACACACTATTTGTTGCATCATCCACAACAATTAGTATCATTAACATTTTTTGCTGATTTATATGCGTCTGCTAAATCATCAGTAAGTGAAGATTTAGGTATTATAAAACAGACGTTCGAACAGCAAGGAATTGGGACACTATTGACTGTGCCAGGAGCAGCTGGTGGTGTAAAGTATATTCCTAGTATTAGTAATCAAGAAGTAAATACAGTAATTGAAGAATTATGTGATTTACTTCAAAAACCAGACCGAGTGTTGCCTGGTGGATACTTATATATGACTGATATATTAAGCAATCCTAACTATGTTAATAGTGTAGGCCGTATGTTTGCATCTATATTCAGTAATCAAAAAATAGATATTGTTATGACAATCGCAACGAAGGGAATTCCTTTAGCGTATGCTGTTGCAAACTTTTTAAATGTACCAGTTGTAATTGTTCGTCAAGATAACAAGGTAACGGAAGGGTCAACAGTAAGTATTAACTACGTATCTGGTTCTTCAAAACGTATACAAACAATGTCATTGGCAAAAAGAAGCATCGAGGCAGGTTCAAATGTTTTAATTATCGATGATTTCATGAAAGCTGGTGGAACGGTTACTGGTATGAAAAATTTGCTTAAGGAATTTCAAGCAAATGTTGCGGGAATTGGTGTATTAGTTGAGGCAGTAAATATTGAAGAAAGATTAGTTGAAGATTATATATCACTTGTAAAGCTATCTGAGGTAAATGAAAGAGAACAGCTTATTCGAGTTGAAAGAGGCAATTTCCAAGAAGAATCATTTATTAAAACTGAAAGCTTATAGTCGTTAGATAAATAAGCTACTTGTATATAATGAAGAAGGGGAAGATACATAATGCAATTAATTCATACTGATCATGCACCAAAGGCAATTGGACCATATTCTCAAGCGATAATCGCTAACGGATTATTATACACTTCTGGACAAATTCCATTAACTGTAGAAGGAAATATTGTAGAAGGTGGAATTGAGGAACAAACAAAGCAAGTGTTTGCAAACCTTAAGGCAGTGCTAGAAGAAGCTGGAACAGACTTATCAAAAGTTATTAAAACAACTGTATTTTTAAAAGATTTAACAACTTTTGTTGACTTTAATGCTATTTATGAAGAGTTTTTCAATGGACACAAACCTGCAAGAAGCTGTGTGGAAGTTGCAAGACTACCTAAGGACGTATTAGTAGAGATCGAATGTATCGCAGTTATATAAGCCCAAAACCTGAAATTTTTTCAGGTTTTTTTTATTGTTTGGATATATTACGTAGTCAATATTAGAAAATAGAAAAATAAGTGAAAGTTAAGCAGTTGTGAATATCGTTGGTATTATGTTGAACATTTATTAATGCAACTTTTTTATTTTTTACTCTTTTTCTTAATGAATCTTGACCTACTTGCAGTTTTCTTGTTTTCTCCTTTAAATACTTATTCTTTTAAAAACCTTAAATATAAAGGATATTAAGTGAATCTTATTGATAATAGAATTCATTTTTTACGATCTAATAACGATTCTAAATCTTAATATGTTTGAGGGGGGTTAATTGTTTATTCTTGAGAAGTTAAAAATATTAAGGCTAATTTTTAGAAAAACAAGTTCAATCGATAGTTTATTAAAATGTTTGATATTGATTGACCCAAAAACTGATTAATAAACAACTGTTAGTTCACGCTAAGTAAAGGGCTATTAGATTAGATTTTTATTGCAGACTTTTTTTGATGAATAAGTTGATTGGAACGAAGGGGTGCTCGACTCCTATGGGATATGCGGAAAGGCTGAGACCCCGCAGGCTCGCCGAGGAGGCTCAGGTCTCGCCCCATGGAAAGCGAGCACCCCGTAGTGGAAATCAACATCACTAAACTCCCTTTACGAAAATTTGATAATTAATTGACAAGGTTGTTTCCAACAGCATGAAAAAACTTGAAATTTTTTCAGGTTTTTTTTTTTTTTCACTGAAATTCAATTAAAAAATTCCGATAAATAGATTGAGGCCTCTATTTAATAAACTTTTGTAAAAATTAAATAATTTAAATAAAAAAATTTCCAAAAAGAAGGAAATTACTGATAATTGTTGAAACTTACTAATTATGGTTTAAGTTGATAAAGGTGGTGAACAAGATGGAAGTGACAGACGTAAGACTACGCCGCGTAAACACGGAGGGTCGTATGAGAGCTATTGCATCAATTACATTAGATCATGAATTTGTTGTTCATGATATTCGCGTAATCGATGGTAATAACGGTTTATTTGTAGCAATGCCAAGTAAACGTACTCCGGATGGAGAGTTCCGTGATATCGCTCATCCGATTAACTCTTCAACTCGTAGCAAAATACAGGATTCTGTACTAGCTGAATATCACCGTGTAGGTGAGTTAGAAGAAGACTTTGAAGAAGCAGGTGCTTCTTAAAAATATGACCAAAAAGAACCCATTAATGTATAATGGGTTCTTTTTTTATGGTATAATAAAATGGATGTATTTTGTGGAAAAATATTAAAATTAGCATTTTGAGCTACCAGGTATAGGTATTTAGATTGATGGAGGATGACTATGTCAAATAAATATGCGATTGTTCTAGCTGCAGGAAAAGGTACTAGAATGAAATCAAAATTATATAAAGTACTACACCCTGTTTGTGGGAAGCCTATGGTTCAACATGTTGTAGACCACGTAATATCAGTTGGTGTACAAAATATTGTAACCGTTGTAGGTCACGGAGCGGAATTAGTTAAAACACAAATAGGTGATCATAGCGAATATGCTCTACAAGCTGAGCAATTAGGTACTGCACATGCTGTTATTCAAGCAGCGCCAATGTTAAAAGATAAAGAAGGAACTACTTTAGTAATCTGTGGCGACACTCCTTTAATTTCACCAGAGACAATTCAAGCTTTATTCGATGAGCATGAAAGATTACAGGCAAAAGCTACAATTTTAACAGCTCATCTTGAGGATTCAACTGGTTATGGTAGAATAATTAGGGGCGAAAATGGGTCTGTATTAAAAATTGTTGAGCATAAGGATGCAAGTCCAGAAGAGCTAACAGTTCAAGAAATAAATACAGGTACATATTGCTTTGATAATAAAGCATTATTTGAAGCATTAAACGAAGTAAATAATAATAACGCTCAAGGTGAGTACTACTTACCAGATGTTATTGAGATACTAAAAGCAAAAGGCGAAATAGTAGCTGCATATAAAACAGCAAATTTCGATGAAACATTAGGTGTAAATGATCGATATGCATTATCTATTGCAGAATCAATCATGCGCAAAAATATAAACAAAAAGCATATGTTGAACGGTGTAACGATTATTGATTCAAATAGCACATACATCTCTGCAGATGCAAAAATTGGTTCGGATACAATTATTTACCCTGGTACAATGATCTATGGAAATAGTATAATTGGAACGGGTAGTACAATTGGCCCAAATACTGAAATTATTGATAGTGAAATTGGTAATGATACAGTTATTAAACAATCGGTTGTACATGAAAGTAAAATTGGTCATTCAACTTCAGTTGGACCATTTGCTCACATTCGTCCGGCGTCAACATTAGGTGATGAAGTTCGAATTGGAAATTTTGTTGAAACTAAGAAAGTTACTTTTGGTAACGGAAGTAAAGCATCTCATTTAAGCTATATTGGTGATGCGGAAATCGGTCAAGGTGTTAATCTTGGTTGTGGCTCAATCACTGTGAATTATGACGGTAAAAACAAGTTTAAAACAACGATTGAGGACAATGTCTTTGTTGGTTGTAATTCAAATTTAATTGCACCTGTAACTGTGAAAAAAGGTTCATACATTGCAGCTGGTTCAACAATTACAGATGAAGTTCCAGAAGATTCACTAGCAATTGCAAGAGCAAGACAAGTGAACAAAGAAGGTTACTATAAAAATTAATTATAGATAAAAAGAAAAGAAAAAAAGCGGAGGGTACACGAAACATGCCTAATCATTATCCAGACAAGCATTTAAAAGTATTTACTCTAAACTCGAATCCTAAATTAGCTGAAGAAATTGCAAAACACATTGGTGTAGAGCTTGGTAAATGCTCGGTTTCTCGTTTTAGCGATGGAGAAGTGCAAATTAACATAGAGGAAAGTATCCGTGGTTGTGATGTATTTATCATTCAATCAACAAGTTTCCCTGTAAACGAAAGTATTATGGAATTATTAATTATGATTGATGCTTTAAAACGTGCATCTGCAAAAACAATTAATATTGTAATTCCTTATTACGGCTACGCTCGTCAAGATCGAAAAGCTCGTTCACGTGAGCCAATTACATCTAAGTTAGTTGCAAACCTTCTTGAAACTGCTGGTTCAACTCGAGTGATTACACTTGATTTACATGCACCACAAATTCAAGGATTCTTTGATATTCCGATTGATCATTTATTAGGTGTACCTATCCTTTCAGATTACTTTAGAAAAAAACAGCTTGAAGATATCGTAATTGTTTCTCCTGACCATGGTGGAGTAACAAGAGCACGTAAAATGGCAGATCGTCTAAAAGCTCCGATTGCTATCATTGATAAACGTCGTCCAAAACCAAATGTTTCTGAAGTTATGAACATCATCGGTAATATTGAAGGTAAAACGGCTATCTTAATTGATGATATTATTGATACAGCTGGTACAATTACGCTTGCTGCTAATGCATTAGTAGAGCACGGTGCAAAAGAAGTATATGCATGTTGTACACACCCTGTATTGTCTGGACCGGCAATTGATCGTATTGAAAACTCTTGTATTAAAGAATTAGTTGTAACAAATTCAATTTGTCTTACTGAAGATAAAAAGACTGATAAACTTGTTGAATTATCAGTTGCTGGCCTATTAGGTGAAGCGATTATTCGTGTATATGAAGAGCAATCAGTAAGTACTTTATTTGATTAATATAAAAATTACATCTTTGCTTTAAAACTTATAAGAGGACGTAACCAGAAGTGGTTACGTCTTTTCGTAATATAACCAAGGTTAGAATGGAGGATAATAAAATGAAGTTGTTTGTAGGATTAGGCAACCCGGGTAGAGAGTATGAAAGAACGCGACACAATATTGGTTTCATTGCGATCGATGAATTGGCTCACCGATGGGGCATTTCATTAACCCAACAAAAATTTAATGGTATTTATACTTCAGGAATTGTGAACGGAGAAAAAGTTTTCTTATTAAAACCTTTAACATATATGAACTTGTCAGGTGAATGTGTAAGACCGTTTATGGATTATTTTAATATTGATTTAGAAGATCTTGTCGTACTATATGATGAAATGGATATTCCAACCGGAAAGCTACGTCTACGTACAAAAGGAAGTGCTGGGGGTCATAATGGTATAAAGTCATTAATTCAGCATTTAGGAACACAGGAATTCCAACGTGTTCGAATTGGAGTAGATCGTCCGTCAAATGGAATGAGTGTCGTAAATCATGTATTATCAAACTTCTTTGAAGAAGAAATTGCGGAAGTAGTTGATGGTGTAAAAAGAGCCGCAGATGCATGTGAATATTTTTTAAAGCATTCTTTCGTGGATGTAATGAATCAATATAATAAAAAATAAAAAACAGGAATTTAAGCTTTCACATTGAATAAGTATAGTTAGTACAATCCATACTGTATATATGAATTTTTTTGTAGTATGGAGGAAGTAATGGAATTATTAGATTGTCAGTGTAGGTATTGTAGTAAACAAATGGGTAGTATTGAAAAACAACAGTTGTTACAAGTTTCATCTTCGTATTGTCATTCTTTCGATGAAGAATTGAGCGATTTTGTAAACTTTATTCAATCTCCTAATCAAGTAATTTATATTGTGTGCGAGGATTGCGAAATGACTCTATCTGAGTTTCCACATTACCATGAATATAAGAATTTCATAAATTAAATTGCCTTTGGTTTATAACTGAGGCGTTTTTCTGTTTTTTCTAGACTCCGTTAAGATGGAGTGCGTTTATCTATACAAATGCCACTTAAAATGGAGCAAATTACTAAAAAACTATAAATATAAACTTCAACTAAGATTATTGTTACTTAGATTGACTGTTAGGGGAGATTGACTTCGTGATTGGTTTAATTGAACAATTTAACCAGTATAAAGATATTAAGAAAATAATAAACGGCCTAAAAAATGGGTTAAGAGAACAATTAGTTACAAACTTAACGGGGTCTGCGAAAACATTGCTTTCTGGAGCTGTTTTTAAAGAAACTGGACAAACGCAGTTAATCGTGACAAATAATCTTCTCCAAGCTCAAAAAGTATCGGAAGATCTAAAATCAGTAGTTGGGGAAGACAAAGTATTTTTATATCCTGCAAATGAACTGATTGCTTCAGAGATTGCAGTATCAAGTCCAGAGCTTAGATCACAAAGATTAATTGCGTTAAACAGTTTGATGTCAAAAAAACCGTCGGTAGTGGTTACACCTGTATCGGGATTAATTGGCTATTTGCCATCTCCAGAATTATGGTCTAGCTACCAGATCAATTTTGAAATTGGTGAAGATATCGACTTATCGAATTTGGTTTCAAAGTTTGTCCAAATGGGCTATGAACGCGTTGGGATGGTCGAAAGTAAAGGAGAATTTAGCGTACGCGGAGGAATTCTTGATATTTATCCATTAACGTATGAAGATCCTATTCGAATTGAACTCTTTGATACAGAAATCGATTCGATCCGTTCGTTTTCTCCTGATTCCCAAAGATCTATTACAAAGTATGAGAGTGTCCAAATTGGCCCAGCGACGGAAAGAATTATTTCCAAGACTGATTTGCAATTAGGAGTTCAACGAATCGAACAAGCTTTTAAAGAAACCCTATCAAAAATAAGTGACCAACAAGTAAAAGAGTTATTGGTTGAAAAGGTAACTTATGATCTTGAGCAATTAAAGCAAGGGCAATTGATTGATCAAATATATAAATATTTTGGTCTAATCTATGAAAACCAATTTAGTTTACTAGATTACGTTCCTAAGGAAACTGTTGTCGTTATTGATGAGATTTCGAGGGTCCATGAAATCGTAGAGCAGCTTAAAAAGGATGAAGCAGAGTGGTATACTTCCTTACTAGCTGAAGGAAATGCGTTACATGGAGTAAGTTTTTCACATGACTTTTTTGAATTACTACATTCGAGAAAGCGTCAACAAATTCATACGAGTCTTTTTCCAAGAAGAGTACCTCATACGCATCCAGAACAGGTAGTTTCGATTCAATGTAAATCGATGCAAGAGTTTCATGGTCAAATGAGCTTGTTAAAAAATGAATTAGACCGTTGGAAGAAAAATAAATATACAATCGTTATGCTCGGCGAAAGTGACGAAAGAACAAATAAAATTGAAAATATATTAGAAGATTACAAAATTGAAGGTAAAATTATTTCTTCTCTTGAACAAATCAAAAATGGTGAAGTATACATCATGAAAGGTGATCTTCGTTCTGGATTCGAACTTCCTTTAGAAAAATTCGTTCTAATAACAGAGCGTGAGCTATTCACGAAAAAAGCTAAGAAGAAAAAAAGAATCAATACAAAGTTATCAAATGCTGAACGAATAAAAAATTACTCAGAATTAAAAGTTGGAGATTATGTTGTTCATGTAAATCATGGTATTGGTAAGTTTTTGGGAATTGAAACATTAGAGATTAATGGTATTCATAAAGATTATTTACATATTCGATATCATGGCGACGACAAGTTATTCGTACCAATTGAACAAATTGATCAAGTTCAAAAGTATGTTGGATCTGAAGGTAAAGAACCGAAGATTTATAAGCTTGGTGGAACTGATTGGAAAAAGGTTAAGAAGAAAGTTGAAGGCTCCGTTCAGGATATAGCTGATGACTTAATTAAGCTTTATGCAGAACGAGAAGCATCAAAAGGCTACGCTTTTTCACCTGATGGCTTGGAACAACAAGAATTTGAATCTTCATTTCCTTATCAGGAAACTGACGATCAACTTAGATCAATTCATGAAATTAAAAAGGATATGGAAAGAGAACGTCCAATGGATCGACTGCTTTGTGGTGACGTAGGATACGGAAAAACTGAAGTAGCTATTCGAGCTGCTTTTAAAGCAATTGTGGAAGGTAAGCAAGTTGCTATTTTAGTTCCTACTACAATTTTGGCACAGCAGCATTTCGAAACATTAAGGGAAAGGTTTCAAGATCACCCTATTAATATCGGTGTGTTAAATCGTTTCCGATCTCGTAAACAGCAGCTTGAAACGATGAAAGGCCTAAAAGAGGGCTCTGTCGATATAGTAGTTGGAACACATCGCCTATTATCGAAGGATATTTTATATAAAGATTTAGGACTTTTAATTATTGATGAAGAGCAAAGATTTGGTGTATCTCATAAAGAAAAAATAAAGCAACTAAAAGCAAATATAGATGTTTTAACGTTAACTGCAACTCCGATTCCTCGTACATTGCATATGTCAATGCTAGGAGTAAGAGATTTATCAGTTATTGAAACGCCACCAGAAAATCGTTTTCCGGTTCAAACATATGTAGTTGAATATAATGCTGCATTAGCGAGAGAAGCGATTGAAAGAGAGCTTGCCCGAGATGGACAAATATATTTCTTATACAATCGGGTAGAAGATATTGAACGTATGGCTGAACAGATTTCGATGCTTGTACCAGATGCAAAAGTAGCTGTAGCACATGGTCGAATGAATGAAGGCGAATTAGAATCAGTTATGTATGCCTTTTTAGATGGCCAATACGACGTATTAGTAAGCACGACGATTATCGAAACGGGCGTGGATATTCCAAATGTTAATACATTGATTGTATATGATGCAGATCGAATGGGATTATCAACACTTTATCAATTAAGAGGACGTGTAGGACGTTCGAATAGAGTAGCGTATGCTTATTTCACATATAAACAGGATAAAGTACTGACTGAAGTTGCCGAGAAGCGTCTGCAAGCAATTAAAGAATTTACAGAACTAGGTTCAGGTTTCAAAATTGCTATGCGTGACTTATCAATACGAGGTGCAGGAAATCTACTTGGAGCACAACAACACGGATTTATCGATTCGGTTGGTTTCGATTTATATTCTCAAATGTTAAAAGATGCAATCGAACAGCGTAGAGGAGTTAAGAAAGAAGATATCATTTCAATTGAAATTGACATTGAAGTTGATGCTTATTTACCTGATACGTATATTCAAGATAGTAAGCAAAAAATTGAGATGTACAAGCAATTTAGACGTGTTGAAACGTTTGAAGAGTTAAATGATTTACAAGATGAATTAATGGATCGTTTTGGTGATTTCCCGGTAGAAGTAGGCTATCTATGTCAAGTTGCTCATATTAAACTTTTAGCGATTGCAGAGCAGATTGAGCTTATTAAACAAGTTAAATCAGAAGTAAGTGTTTATTTCTCTGAGAAGGCAAGTACTAATATCGACGGTGGAAAGTTATTCCAATTATGTAATTCATTCGGAAGAGGCATTGGCCTAGGAATGGATGGATCGAAATTAAAAGTAACGCTAGACGTAAAAGGAAAAAATCCAGCTGACTGGCTTACAACGCTAGAAGGTTTAATTAATGGATTAAAGAACGTGAAAAAAGAGAGTGTAAATGCATAAGAAAGTAGTACGAATGGCTTCTTTATTTTGGTGATAAAGTCATTAAAAGTTACCAAAAAGTGCTTACAGTACTATATTTTTAGTAAAGGTGTTAAAAAATCTCACTTATTTTGTATAGAACTTTCGTTGTGTAGGATACTATCATTAATTAAGGGTGACCTTACCTCATTGTCACTCGGGTATCTTTCATCAACGTAGACATGCAAGTAAGTGAGGAGGCGCTTTACAAGTATGAAAGCAACAGGTATTGTTCGTCGAATTGACGATTTAGGTCGAGTAGTAATACCAAAAGAAATTAGGAGAACTTTACGGATTCGTGAAGGTGATCCATTAGAAATATTTGTGGACCGAGATGGAGAAGTCATTTTAAAGAAATATTCACCAATTAGTGAATTAAGTGATTTTGCGAAGGAGTACGCTGATGCACTTTACGACACACTTGGACATACAGTCATTATAAGTGACCGAGATTCAGTCGTAGCAGTTGCGGGGGCTTCCAAAAAAGAATACTTAAACAAAAACATTGGTGATATCATCGAAAAAACTATGGCAGAGCGTAACTCAAAAGTAGTTGGCGAGCCTGGGGAAGCTTCATTTATCGAAAGTGTCATTGAAAAATATCAATCCTATGCAGTAGGAGCAGTCATCGCAAGCGGGGATCCAATTGGAGCTGTTGTTATCTTTTCAAAAGATAAAACAATTTCTGAAGTTGAAAAGAAAGCAATCGATACTGCTACTAACTTCTTGGCTAGACAAATGGAGCAATAATCATATATGAAGTACATGGGCCAGTAAAGGAATATTACCTTAACTGGTCTTTGTTTTTTCGTTTTACCCTTTGGCATAAACTACTGGATGTACATTTAATAAAAACACCATTACTTGCTAAATTTGGAAAAGAGAGGTTTTTTCTTTTGGCAACTCTTTACATAAGCCCTAATAATGTAATACATTAAAGGGTGAACCGTCTAACAAAGGAGTTGTTATCCTTTTGCAAAAAGCTAAGCAAAAAGCAGCCCTACAAGGGGCTTTGTTCATAACAATAGCATCATTATTATCGAAAGTACTAAGTGCGTTTTATAAAATTCCTTATCAAAATATTGCCGGCGATTTAGGTTACTATATTTACCAACAAGTATATCCTGTCTACGCAATTGCTTTAGCTTTTTCTACATATGGCTTTCCTTTAGTTTTATCATCTTATGTTGCTGAAAGATTGGCGAAAAAAGATGATAAAGGTGCTAAAGATTTGGTTTATGCAACATTTATGATGTTGTTAGTCATTGGTATATTGTGTTTCTTTACTTTATACATAGGCAGTAATAGTATAGCGAAGTTTATGCGTGATGATCATCTAGCGATGTTAATTCGTGTTGTTAGTGTTGGCTTTTTATTTGTACCAATAACTTCAGCATTTCGAGGATATTATCAAGGTTTAGGGGATATGGGACCTACTTCAGTCAGTCAGGTGATTGAGCAATTAATTCGAGTTATTACGATTTTAGTGCTGTCACTTTATTTAATGCAAACGACCGACAATCTTTATATTGTAGGTGCAGGGGCCGTTTCAGGTTCGATACTTGGTAGTATAGCAGCGATACTGTACTTCTTTTATTGGGTTTCTTTTCGGGGCTCTGGTTTAACGATACCATCATTTGGTTTGCTTAAAACCTATCGCTTAGAATTAAAAACAATTTTATATCAAGGAATCTTACTAAGCTTAAGTAGTTTAGTACTTGTATTCATTCAGTTTATTGATTCACTCTCTTTTTATCCGTTATTAGTACAATATGGTTACCATGTTGAAGGTGCTAAGCTAGTAAAGGGTATTTATGACCGTGGATTTCCACTAATTCAATTAGGCTCTGTCATTGCTTCATCTTTTTCACTGGCCCTAATTCCGTACTTATCTAGTGAATTGGTTCGTAAAGAACATCATTCTATTAATACTCGAATATCAGGTGCCATTCGAGTAAGTATTGTAGTAGGAGCAGCGGCAACAATTGGGTTAATTTCAATTATCCATCCGACGAATATCATGCTTTATCGAAATGATTTAGGAACGGATGTCCTAACTGTTTTATGTATATCGATCTTCTTTGCTGGCGTATCGATTACGACATCTTCAATTGCACAAGGGTTAGGTAAAAGTTTAATTCCAGCTTTAAATGTAATTGCTGGAGGATGTGTTAAATTTATTGGAAATGTTATTTTAATGGAGCAAATCGGATCGAAAGGAGCAGCATATTCAACGGTATCTGCTTTAATCATTGTTACGATTTTGAACTTAGCTTATATATATAAATTGTCAAAAGTTACATTTTTTGACTTTAAGTTTATTTTGAAATTACTAGTATCTTTAGCCTTTATGTATGGTTGTGTATATGGTTATGAATACGTTTATGAAAAATATGCAATGTTTATTAATCCGCTTCGTTTAAGGATGTTAGTTGAGGCGCTATCTTCAGCGGTTGTAGGTGCGATCGCATTTGCGGTTGTATTAATAAAAATTAAGTTATTTACAGTAGAAGAGCTAAGCTCAATCGTTAAAAGCGAAAAACTACAGAAATGGCTTTCTTAAAAGAACAGGAGGATCAAAATGAACAAGATTACAGTTTTAGGTTTAGGTGCAGGTGACCTTAATCAGCTTCCGTTTGGTATCTATAAAGTGTTACAAAAAACTGACAATCTATATTTACGTACAAAAGACCACCCTGTTATAAGTGAATTAGAAACAGAAGGATTAACGTTCCAATCATTCGATGAAATTTATGAAAAACATGATCGCTTCGAAGAGGTATATCAAGAAATTGTTCATCTATTGGTGAAAGCTTCTGAAGAAGGGGCAATTACATATGCTGTGCCAGGACATCCTCTTGTAGCAGAAAAAACTGTTCAGCTATTAATAGAGCTTGCAGATAAAGGAAAAATCCAGCTAGACATCAAAGGCGGACAAAGCTTTTTAGATGCAATGTTTACTAGTTTGAAGATTGATCCAATTGAAGGATTCCAGTTTGTTGATGCAACGGATTTAGAGTCGGAATCGATTACGTTTAGACAGCATTTGATCATCTGCCAGGTTTATGATCAAATGACTGCCTCACATGCGAAATTAAAGCTAATGGAGCAGCTTCCCGATGATTATGAAGTCGTAATTGTTACTGCAGCGGGTAGTGCAACTGAGCAAATAAGAAGAGTACCATTGTTTGAGTTAGATCGTGATACATCAATTAATAATTTGACAAGTGTTTATGTTCCTCCAGTTAAAAATGAAGAGGATCTATATCATCAATTTGAAACGCTTCGCTCTGTCATAGCTACTTTAAGAGGACCTAATGGTTGCCCGTGGGATCAAAAGCAAACCCATGAATCATTAAAGAAGTACTTACTAGAAGAGGCATACGAGCTTCTTGAAGCAATCGATGAAGAAGATGATGATCATATTATTGAAGAACTTGGAGATGTATTACTTCAAGTCATGTTACATGCTCAAATTGGAGAAGATGAAGGTTACTTCTCAATTCAAGATGTAATTCAAGGATTAGTAAGCAAGCTAATCTATCGTCACCCGCATGTATTTTCAACGGTTCATGTGAATGGTGAGGAAGACGTATTAAAAAATTGGCAAGAATTAAAACAAGCTGAAAAGGGACACGTCGTTGAATCCGTTCTTTCAGGTATACCAAAGGATCTGTCAGGATTATTAAAAGCAGAGAAGCTTCAAAGTAAAGCTGCGAAAGTAGGGTTTGACTGGAAGGAACTACCGCCGGTTGTAGATAAAGTTAATGAAGAGTTAACTGAAGTTCTTGATGCCATCAAATTGAAAGATCAGTCTAAAGTTGAAGCGGAACTTGGTGATCTATTATTTAGTATTGTTAATTTAGCACGTTTTATTGATGTAAATCCTGAAGAAGCGATTTTAAAAACAAATATGAAATTTACAAAACGTTTTCAATATATTGAATCAAGACTTCGTGAAATAAATAAGGCATTTTCTGATGTATCTCTTGAAGAAATGGATGAGATATGGAATGAAGCTAAAAAATATGAATAATGTCTAATTGAATGAGAATTGAGGAGAATAAATTATGAGACTTGATAAATTTTTAAAAGTATCGAGAATTATTAAGCGTCGTACACTTGCAAAAGAAGTAGCTGATCAAGGCAGAATAACGATCAACGGAACAGTTGCAAAAGCATCTACAGAAGTCAAAGTAAATGATGAATTAAAAATTCGTTTTGGACAGAAAATTGTTACTGCAAAAATTAATTTACTTAAAGAGACTGTTCGAAAAGAAGAAGCAGATGCAATGTATACGATCATAAGTGAGGAAAAACTGTCAGATAGCTTGTTCTAAAAAAGTTGTCCCTTCATATACTTGTACAAATAACACTGTATTAGGAATCGATTTACAAGTGGTACAGTTTATGTAAATGGAGGGACTAGTATGAATAATCCGTATGAGTTAAATGCGAAAAATACAAGCCAAATAATCGAGCAGGATTTATCGTTAAAAAGTAGAAGATATCTTGAAATTACTGGAGTAAAACAAGTTGAGAGCTTTGATAGTGAAGAGTTTCTATTAGAAACAGCATTAGGATTTTTGCATATTAAAGGTCATAATTTACAAATGAAAAACCTCGATGTAGAAAAAGGTCATGTAGCAATAAAGGGAAAGATTAATGAACTTTGTTATATTGACGAATACAATTCGGGGAAAGCTAAAGGAATCTTTAGCAAGCTATTTAAATGAGCTTAAACGTTCAGTTCTACTCAATGATAGCGATGGTCGGTATGGGTGCTTATCTTGGTATGGCACTAGATACATACCATCGTTTTTTATATCGAGGTACTCGTAATCGATTGATTGTATTTGCAACTGATATTTTATTTTGGGTTTTTCAGGCTCTACTAGTTTTTTATGTATTATACTTAGTTAATGAAGGTGCACTCAGGTTTTATTTACTATTAGCTTTACTATGTGGTTATGCGGCATATCAAAGTCTATTTCGAACTATTTATAAAAAGATATTAGAATTTATTATTCAGTTGGTTATTGGCATTTATCGCGTTATAGTAAAGTTAATCGTAATATTTATTGTAAAACCTATAAAGTGGATTATTCAGGTAATAATTGTAATCCTTTTGTTTATTTATGGACTCCTTATTCGACTAATCCGTTTAGTTTACAACGTTCTACTATCAATTCTTTTGTTTTTCGTCAGAGTATGTTGGTTTTTTGTGCCAAAACGAGTCAAAAACTATTTAATACAATTTAAAGGAGTTTTCGGAAAATTCAAGAATATCTTCCTTACTACTATTAAAAAAGTAAAGGACCTTTTAGATAGGAGGAAGAAATAGGTGGAACATGCGAGAAAGTTGGATTTAACTAGTCAAGTTCAAGATAAACAAAATATTACTTTAGTTGAAGAACAAGGTGTTAAGCCTAGGAGAAGGAGTTTTAAAAAGTTTTTAGTGCGCATTTCATTATTTTGCTTTTTAACTGTCCCCCTATTTTTTTTATTACAATCTCATTATGTAACACAACAACATGTGTATTCATCTAAAGTAAAACAATTAAAACTAGCAAAGGTGGATTTAAAGAGAACAAAGAGTAAGGTTGAGGATTCAAAACGCATGATTGACCAATTGAACGATGATCAATATATTATTGAGTTAGCTAGAAAAAACTTATTTTTTTCTAAAAAGGGAGAAATAATTTTTCCCAATATCAAGTAATTATCGTTTCATTGACACTTGTTTTTATAATTTTATATAATAAAGTAAATCCAGTTAAACATTTTTAAGGAGGAGCATTTTTTTTATGTCAATTGAGGTAGGCAGCAAAGTTAGTGGGAAAGTTACAGGGATTACAAATTTTGGTGCTTTTGTAGAGTTACCAGAAGGAGTAACTGGACTTGTTCACATTAGTGAAGTAGCTGACAACTATGTTAAAGATATTAACGAACATTTAAAAGTTGGCGATGAAGTAGAAGTAAAAGTAATCAATGTTGAAAAAGACGGTAAAATCGGTCTTTCAATCAAAAAAGCGAAAGAACGTCCACCAGTAAAAGAGGGAGAGCGTGAGCAAAGACCTCGTCAAAGCAGACCTTCATATGGAGGCGGCGGTGGTGGAAACCGTGGTAAAAATCAAAACCGTTCGGATCAACGTCCGGTTAAAGAAACATTTGATCAAAAAATGAGTAAATTTTTAAAAGACAGTGAAGATCGTCTAGCTTCTTTAAAACGCAACACAGAATCTAAACGTGGTGGCCGTGGAGCTCGTCGAGGCTAATTTCCTACCTTGTCAGGACATAAATAGGTATATAGAACACGCACTCTTTAATGGGTGCGTTTTTGTATGAAAAAAATAATAAAATAACATTTGAAAAAACTGTTGACGGGTAATTAGTACCATGATATTATAAATCTTGTCGTTTAAAGATTATGGCGGTGTAGCTCAGCTGGCTAGAGCGTACGGTTCATACCCGTGAGGTCGTGGGTTCGACTCCCTCCGCCGCTACCATTCCCTTTAACGGCCCGTTGGTCAAGCGGTTAAGACACCGCCCTTTCACGGCGGTAACACGGGTTCGAATCCCGTACGGGTCATACAACAACAAAAACGTTTGGTCTCTATAAGAGAGGCTAAGCGTTTTTTTCTTTTCCAGGAACATGCGTGTCCTCCGTCTCTTAATCACATAATTCATTCCAAACTTTCTCTCTTTATTCTGAATTTCGATTGACATAAAATTTAATAATTGCGTTTCTTTTACCCTATTAGAGAAATTATGCTGCAAGCTTTACTCATATTTTGTAAAACAGTTGTACGTAAAAGCTTTTTCCGTCGAAGAAAACTTTTATTTGCCTTTGTCATTTTGACATATTCCTTCAATTGGACAAGTTAAAATATGTTCAATAAACCAAATCGGATGAGGTGGAAATATGACGAAACTGCAAAGAGGGTCTTCTAATTCTACAGCGAGCTTAGTCCCTACTAATGGTATTCAATCAGTATTTCGGCAATCTTCTAAATCAATTAAATCCAAATTAGAGAGAGCATTCTTTGATTTTGGGCTACTAATCTTTTTAACGGGATTTTTATTAGGGCGAGCGTTGATACTATCACATATTCTCCCGTTTGTATTACCGTTTTTTGCCTCAGTTTATATGATGAAACGTGAGCGTACAGGAATAGCCTTCGTTGCTCTTATGATCGGTTCATTAACTGTATCGATTGAAACGGTTAGTTATGCATTTGCCACAATTATCTTATTTTTTATCCTCAATATTTTCTTTGCTAGAGTTAAACGACATTATATAGGTCTTGTACCTTTTCAAGTATTTTTATCCGTATTCATTAGTCATCTACTAATTGCATATGCTTTCCAACAAGAAGTTCTAATGTACGATGTATTAATGGCTTCAGTTGAAGCGGGATTAAGTTTTATTTTAACGATGATCTTTTTCCAAAGTGTACCTCTACTTGCGATTCCTAAAAGAAAACAGCTTTTAGGTGTTGAAGAAATCGTATGTTTAGTTATTCTTTTAGCTTCGGTTGTGACGGGGACAACTGATTGGTATATTCAAGACTTATCTATTCAGCATATTGTTACTAGATATATTGTCTTACTATTTGCCTTCGTAGCTGGGGGAACGGTCGGTTGTACAGTAGGGGTTGTAACGGGTCTTATATTAAGTCTAGCAAGTGTTTCAAGTTTATACCAAATGAGCTTATTAGCATTCTCTGGATTACTTGGTGGCCTACTAAAAGAGGGTAAAAGATTGGGTGCGGCAGCTGGACTATTAATTGGGACATGCCTAATCAGCTTTTATGCAGAGAAACAGTCTGATATTATCTTTTCCATCATTGAATCAGTGATTGCGATTGTCTTATTCTTATTGACGCCGAATTTCCTGCTAAAACAATTAGCTAAACTAGTACCTGGGACAGAGGAACACTCTACTGACCAACAGCAGTACTTACGTAAAATAAGAGATTTGACGGCGAATCGAATTACTCAATTCTCTAATGTGTTTGAAGCGTTATCGGCAAGCTTCTCACAGCCTAGTCAGTTTGCGCATATTGAAGATGAATTAACTGATGAAGAGCTTTTCATTTGCAGTATTTCAAATAAGTGCTGTAATAGCTGTATGAAAAAGGATCATTGCTGGTCAAACAACGGTGACCGGACATATCAATACATGGAAAATATGATGCAATTAGTTGAAAAGGACCAGCTTATTAAGAATGGCCAATTTATGAGAGAGTGGGAAAAATATTGCCAACGTTCTTCAAAAATGGCAGATTTAATGAAGCAAGAGGTTTTCTACTTCCGTGCAAATCAAAGACTTAAAAAACAAGTTCAAGAAAGTAGAAGATTAGTGGCAGAGCAATTGCGCGGGGTTTCAAAAGTAATGGTCGATTTTGCAAAAGAGATTCAACGAGAAAAAGAAAATCATCAATTACAGGAAGACCAAATCCTACAAGCTTTATTAAACTTTGGAATTGATGTTAGCCAAGTAGAAATTTATAACTTAGAGCAAGGTAATATTGATATAGATATCTTAATTCCGTTTGAGAACGAATATGGTGAGTGCCAAAAACTAATTGCGCCGATTCTATCAGATATTTTAAAAGAGACGATTGTCGTATTAAAAGAAGAGGCAGCGACAATACCAAATGGAGGTAATTACTTAGTTACATTTGGATCAGATAAGGCATTTGTTATTGAAACTGGGGTTGCGACGGCAGCTAAAGGTGGAGGCTTTATATCGGGTGATGCATTTAAAATAATGGACGTTGGAGCAGGAAAGCACGCTATTGCAATTAGTGATGGAATGGGGAATGGAGAGCGAGCTCATATTGAAAGTAATGAGACATTAAAACTACTTCAAAAAATATTAAATTCAGGTATTGAAGAAACAGTCGCTATTAAATCGATTAATTCGATTCTATCTTTACGTACTACTGAAGAGGTCTTTGCTACATTGGATTTAGCGATGGTTGATTTACACGATGCTTCAGCAAAATTCTTGAAAATTGGTTCATCGCCAAGCTTTGTTAAACGAGGAAAGCAAGTTATTAAAATTGAAGGTAGTAATCTACCAATCGGAATCATTGATGAATTTGACGTAGAAGTCGTAAGTGAGCAGTTAAAAGCTGGAGACTTATTAATTATGATGAGTGATGGTATTTTTGAAGGTCCGAAACATGTTGAAAATTACGAAATGTGGATGAAACGTAAAATAAGTGAATTTGAAACTGATGATCCACAATCAGTAGCAGAATTGTTACTGGAGGAAGTAATTCGTTCGAATACAGGTGATATTAATGATGATATGACGGTTGTGGTTGCCGTTGTTAAACGAAACTTGCCAGAGTGGTCATCTATCTCGTCATATAGCGCGATGGCTTAAGTAAAATAAAATAAATAAAGGTTTATCCCCTCCCGTAATTGGACAAAATGGTAACAACTTTTACGCGGAGGGGATTTTGTATGTATAAAGGAAAGTTAAAACAAATTCTATTAATAACTGATGGTTATTCAAACCATGGTGAAGATCCGTTAGCTGTTTCAAGTTTGGCTCAAGAATACGGTATTACAGTAAATGTAATTGGAATTTTAGATGAAAATGTACAAAGTGGTGACGGTTTAAAAGAAATCGAGGAAATTGCTAGAGCAGGTGG
Organism: Bacillus sp. FJAT-25509; assembly: GCF_001420605.1. Lineage (GTDB taxonomy): Bacteria > Bacillota > Bacilli > Bacillales > Bacillaceae_G > Gottfriedia. Next base: position 16,688 of record NZ_LJIZ01000028.1, on the reverse strand, counting down.
AGGGATTAGCCAAGTCGTTTACACAAAGCAACTTTCTCAAACTGTCCAAATGGTTACTAGAAAAGCGATGACACAAACAATTCAAGGATTTGTTAATAAAGAATTAAAGCAAATTTTAGGCGATAGCAATTCAATGGAATCACTTCCTCCTTCAAAGCGCGAAGAGGTATATGAGGTTGTAGAGGAGATCGGCGAAACTGTAGGTTTAGAAGTTATTATTTTAGTAGATACGAGTGCTAGTATGAAAGACAAACTAGAAACTGTTAAGGAATCATTATTTGATTTACAAATTAGTTTAAACTCAAGAACAGGAGAAAATGCCTACTCATTATTTATATTTCCTGGGAAACAAGACGATGTAGACAAATTACTAGATTGGACACCTAAATTAGAAAAGCTAAACACGATTTTTCCTAAGCTAACGATGGGTGGTATGACACCAACTGGTCCTGCAATACGTGAGGCTTTAAACTATTTTAACGAACAAAACTATAATAGAGGTAATAATGGTGATGATGAACAATCAATTGAATGGGCAGATTAATTTAGCGCCTGGAACTCTCATTACTGGTAAGTGGAATAAAAACAAATACGAAATTAAGAGTTTACTTGGAAATGGCGCAAACGGTACAGTTTATCTAGCTTCTGGACAAACTGGAGAAGTTGCGATTAAGCTGAGTAAAGAATCTACTAATATCACGAACGAAGTAAATGTTTTAAAAAAAATCACACAGGTCCAGGATTCATTCCTAGGGCCTTCTTTTATCGATGTAGATGACTATATAAATCCAGGAACAAATGAATACTGCTATTACTATGTAATGGAGTACGTAAATGGTGTAAGTTTACCAAAATTTATCGAAAGAAACGGTATGGAATGGAGTAGTATTTTTATCATACAAGTTTTATCATTGTTAGATAAATTGCACCATAAAGGCTTTATTTTCGGTGATTTAAAAACAGATAATCTACTAGTTACGAAAGAACCAAATAAAATCCAGTGGATTGATTTTGGAGGAGTTACGCAAATTGGACGTGCAGTTAAAGAGTTTACGGAGTTCTTTGATCGTGGTTATTGGGGCTTAGGTTCTAGAAAAGCAGAAGTTTCCTATGACTTATTTGCTGTTACGATGATTTTTATCCATTTACATTGTAAAAAGCAGTTTTTAAAAAATGGGCAAGGAATAAAACAAATTGAACAAGTAATAGCTCAAACACAAACCCTTAATCCATATAAAGAATTTCTAATGAGGGGATTAAAAGGGGAGTATGTTAGTGCAAGTGCTATGAAACAGGCTCTATTAATGTATGAACAAAAGATAAATGCTACAAAGAGGAATAAAAGTAAACAGGCTCAAACTACTACAGCACAAACTAATTCGATGAATCAAACGAGGCAATCAAAAAAACAACATCAAACTGCTCAAACAACAAAATCAAAAAAACATAGTCAAACTACAAATCAATCTAGAAATTCAAATAGTCAGAATCAAACACCTAACCAATCAACACAAACAAGAGCAGGGAACAATGTCCAAGTGAAGCAAAAGAAAAAAAGAATACACTGGTTTGAAACATCGACCATTCTTTTGTTAATGGGCTTGGCCTATGCATTATATTTTTATTATCAGTTGTAAATTATAGTACTCCAAGTGTGTGAATGGTAACATATAGATATGAATTTTACTTTCATTAGGAGTATAGGTAAATGGTAATTAATCAATTAAAGGAATTTATTAAACAAAACAATATTAGCAGAAATAGTGTAATTGTGATCGGTGTTTCTGGCGGTCCAGACTCAATGGCGTTAGCTCACTCTTTTTTATCAATCAGAGAGGAATATGAGTTTTCGATTATTATCGCACATGTAGATCATATGTTTAGAGGACAAGAATCTTTAGATGATTTGGAATATGTTAAGAATTGGTGCCTCCAAAATAACGTTCAATTTGAAGGTAAGAGCATAAATGTGAATCAGTATATCGAGGAAACGGGATTAAGTAGTCAATTGGCGGCAAGAGAATGTCGATATCATTTTTTTGATGAAACGATGAAGAAATATGAAGCGAATTTTTTAGCGTTAGGGCATCATGGAGAAGACCAAGTTGAAACGATTTTGATGCGATTAGTAAGAGGTAGCTCGCAGGTCGGTTACGCTGGCATTAGGGAAAAGAGATCTTTTAGTACAGGCGAAATTATTCGTCCATTTTTAGATTTAAGAAAACAAGCTTTAACTACATATTGTCGTGAACAAAGTATTATCCCTCGAAAAGATCCAAGTAATGATAAAGATGTTTACACAAGAAATCGATTTAGACATCATATTTTACCTTTTATTTTTGAAGAAAATCCAACTGCACAAAAAAGATTCCAGCAATTTAGTCGACAGCAATTGGAAGATGAACTATATTTAATGGAATTAACTGAAGACGCAATGAATACAGTTATAAAAAATAAAGAAAAGCAAGCAGTCACTATTGATGTTGAACAGTTTTTAAATATGCCTATATCTTTACAAAGAAGATGTATTCAACTAATATTAGATTATGTCTACCTATATATCCCTAAAGGCTTGACACACGGGCATCTTAATTCAATTCTGACTTTATTACGAAATGAAAAATCCACTTGGGAGCAACATTTGCCTGAAGGACTTTTTGTTACACGCTCATATAATGAATGCACCTTTACATTCGAACGAATGAATGTGAAGGATTATACTATTTCTATTAATGAGCCTGGCGTATACGAACTACCAAATGGTTTTTCAATAAAAGTTGAATTAAACAATCAATGTTTTGAACCAAAAAACGCCATGTTTATTTGTTCTGTCAAGGATGTTTCTTTTCCACTCGTTGTTCGGAATCGAAAGAATGGTGATCGAATGTCATTAAAGGGTATGAATGGGTCAAAAAAGTTAAAAGATATATTTATTGATGAAAAAATGAAACAATCATTACGTGATGAATGGCCAATAATTACGGATAGTCAAAATAATATATTATGGGTACCTTTCGTAAAGAAATCTGCATTTGAAAGAAATTTTTCGACAGATGAGTCACTCATTGCAATACAGGTGGTTTCTAAGAGTTTCTAGGAGGAAAAGATGAAACAAGATATTCAACAAGTATTAGTAAGTGAAGAGGCAATTCAACAAAAAGTAGTAGAATTAGGTGCAGTACTAACTGAAGAGTACAAAGACCGCTTTCCACTAGTAGTGGGTGTTTTAAAAGGAGCTCTTCCGTTCATGTCTGACCTTATCAAGCATATTGATACATATATCGAAATTGATTTTATGGATGTTTCTAGTTATGGACATAGTACAGTTTCTTCTGGTGAAGTAAAAATTGTGAAAGATTTAAATACTTCTGTAGAAGGAAGAGATGTAATCATTCTAGAAGATATTATTGATAGTGGTCTAACTTTAAATTATTTAGTTGAACTATTTAAACATCGCAAAGCTAATACAGTTAAAATTGTTACTTTATTAGATAAGCCAAGCGGACGTAAAGCAGATATCCAGGCTGATTTAGTTGGTTTCGAAGTACCAGATGCTTTCGTAGTAGGATATGGTTTAGATTATATTGAACGTTATCGAAATCTGCCATATGTTGGCGTTTTAAAGCCTGAAGTTTACACGAAATAAGTCAAGTTTTATTCGTTTGTTTACATGGTATAACTATGCTACTATATAAAGTAATTAAATTGAAAGAGAGGAGGTTTGGAATTGAATCGAATTTTCCGTAATACAGTCTTTTACATATTAATCTTCTTAGTTGTGATTGGTGTTGTTACATATTTCAATGGGCCAGAATCTCAAGTTAAGAAAGTAAGTTACGATACATTTTATACTAAGTTACAAAAAGGTGATGTTAGCAGTTTAACATCTATCCAACCTAAAAATGGAGTGTACATAGTAAGAGGTCATTTTACAGATGTAAAAAAAGGCGAATCTTTCCAAACTCAAGTACCAATTAGTGATGAAACGACAAAAATAGTTAACAAAGCAGTTGCTGACTATAAAATAAAGGCTAATTGGAATCCAGCTGAAACAACAAGTGCATGGGTGCAAATTTTCACTTCACTCATTCCATTTGTAATTATTTTCATTCTTTTCTTCTTCCTAATGAATAATGCACAAGGTGGCGGAAGCCGTGTTATGAACTTTGGGAAGAGCAAAGCTCGTCTATATAATGACGAGAAAAAGAAAGTACGATTTAAAGATGTTGCAGGTGCAGATGAAGAGAAACAAGAACTTGTTGAGGTAGTAGAGTTCTTGAAAGATCCTCGTAAATTTTCTGAATTAGGTGCAAGAATTCCTAAAGGGGTACTATTAGTAGGACCTCCAGGAACAGGTAAAACATTATTAGCGAGAGCAGTTGCAGGAGAAGCTGGAGTTCCATTCTTCTCAATCAGTGGTTCCGATTTCGTTGAAATGTTTGTAGGGGTTGGTGCTTCTCGTGTTCGTGATTTATTTGAAAACGCGAAGAAAAACGCTCCTTGTATCATATTTATAGATGAGATTGATGCTGTAGGTCGTCAACGTGGTGCTGGATTAGGTGGAGGTCACGATGAGCGTGAACAAACATTAAACCAGTTACTTGTTGAAATGGATGGTTTCGGTGCTAACGAAGGTATTATCATCATCGCAGCAACAAACCGTGCAGATGTTCTTGACCCAGCGTTATTACGTCCAGGTCGATTTGACAGACAGATTACAGTAGATCGTCCAGATGTAATAGGACGTGAAGCGGTATTAAAAGTTCACTCAAGAAATAAACCATTAGCTCCAGATGTAGACTTAAAAGCTATTGCTCAAAGAACTCCTGGATTCTCTGGTGCAGATTTAGAGAATTTATTAAACGAAGCGGCATTAGTTGCGGCTCGTCGTGATAAAAAGAAAATCGATATGCTTGATATTGACGAAGCAACTGACCGTGTAATTGCGGGACCTGCTAAGAAAAATAAAGTTATATCTGAAAAAGAGCGAAAAATTGTTGCGTTCCACGAAGCTGGACATACGGTTATTGGCCAAGTGTTAGATGAAGCTGAAATGGTTCATAAAGTAACAATTGTACCTCGTGGTCAAGCTGGTGGTTATGCAGTAATGCTTCCAAAAGAAGATCGTTACTTTATGACAAAACCAGAATTACTTGATAAAATTACAGGTCTACTTGGTGGACGTGTTGCTGAAGAAGTGGTATTTGGTGAAGTAAGTACAGGAGCTCATAATGACTTCCAACGTGCAACAGGTATTGCTCGTCGTATGGTTACTGAGTTCGGTATGAGCGATAAACTAGGTCCATTACAGTTTGGTCAATCTCAAGGAGGAAATGTATTCCTTGGTAGAGACTTTAATAATGAACAAAATTATAGTGATAAAATTGCTTATGAAATCGATGTTGAGATTCAAACAATCATTAAAGAGTGTTATGCAAAAGCAACTGATATTATTAAGACGCATCGCGATAAATTAGACTTGCTTGCTAACACATTATTAGAAGTGGAAACTTTAGATGCAAAAGGAATTAAGAGTCTTTGGGAACAAGGTACACTTCCTACAGCTCCAACTTCAAATGATGAGATTAAAGTTAACATTTCTAAAAAGAATGATGAACCAACTGAGCCTAAAATCACTGAATAAAAAATTAAGAGTGTCTTTCTAGACACTCTTTCTTTTGTTTATTGGCGAAAAGTCAAATAGGTCAAGGACATGGGGAAAATCGGTTTAATGACGCGAATACGAACCCGTGCCCACAGCAGAAAGCATCTATTTTTAAACTACTATCAACTTGTGTTATCATTATTTTTATAGTGATTAAAAATTGTACTTGAAACTAAAAATATAAAATAAAAGTTTTATTTTTGAAATGGAGAGACGGTGGATTATATGTTATTTGTCATCGATGTAGGAAATACAAATACTGTTTTAGGTGTTTACCAAGAAGACGAGTTAATACATCATTGGAGAATTGAGACGAATCGTTATAAAACAGAAGATGAGTACGGTATGGTCATAGGATCATTACTTGAATACGCGGGCATTGGGTTTGATGAGTTTCATGCAGTTATTATTTCATCAGTTGTCCCACCGATTATGTTCTCTTTGGAAAGAATGGCAACAAAATACTTTAAACAAAAGCCACTAATCGTTGGACCTGGTATAAAAACAGGTTTAAACATAAAATATGATAATCCGAAAGAAGTAGGCGCAGACCGAATTGTTAATGCAGTTGCTGGAATTGCACAATACGGTAGTCCGCTGATTATTGTAGATTTTGGAACGGCTACTACATATTGTTATATAGATGAAAATAAAAATTACATCGGTGGAGCTATTGCACCAGGTATCAATATTTCAACAGAGGCACTATATACAAAGGCTTCAAAACTGCCTCGTATTGAGCTTTCAAGACCTTCTAATATTGTCGGTCGTACAACTGTAGAAGCAATGCAAGTTGGAATCCTATATGGTTATGTAGGTCAAGTTGAAGGTATTGTAAAACGAATGAAAGCTCAAGCAAAGGTAGAACCTACTGTTATAGCAACAGGCGGACTTGCATCATTAATATCTAAGGAATCAGATATCATTGATGTCATGGATCCATATTTAACATTAAAAGGTCTACATTTAATTTATAAACGAAATTCATAAAAAGGGGTACAACATGAAAGATTATTTAGTAAAAGCATTAGCTTTTAACGGCGAAGTCCGTGCATATAGTGTTAGATCAACAAATATTGTAAAAGAAGCTCAAGAACGTCATGATACTTGGTCAAATGCTTCTGCTGCATTAGGTCGTACACTAACAGCTGCTACAATGATGGGCGCTATGTTAAAAGGTGAAGAAAAGTTAACTTTAAAAGTTGAAGGTAATGGTCCAATTGGTCATATTTTAGTCGATAGTAATGCAAAAGGTGAAGTACGAGGATATGTACAGAATCCGCATGTGCAAACTGAGCTTAACAAACATGGAAAGATAGATGTAGCTAAAGCTGTTGGTACTGTAGGGACAATCTCAGTTGTTAAAGATATTGGGATGAGAGAACCATTCACTGGCTCAGTACCAATCGTGTCAGGTGAACTTGGTGAAGACTTTACTTACTATTTTGCTGTATCTGAACAAACACCTTCATCTGTAGGTGTCGGCGTATTAGTTAACCCGGATCATTCGATTTTAGCAAGCGGAGGATTTATTATTCAGATCTTACCTGGCGCTAGTGACGAATGTATTACGAAGATTGAAAACCGTTTAAAAACGATTAAACCTGTTTCCAAAATGATTGAAGAAGGACTTACACCAGAAGAAATTCTATATGAAGTGTTAGGGAAAGAAGAAGTTAAAATTTTAGAAACGATGGATGTAAAATTCCAATGTCAATGCTCAAGAGAGAGAATTGAAGGGGCTCTTTTAAGTATCGGTAAAGAAGAATTACAATTAATATTAGAAGAAGATGGAAAAGCAGAAGTAACGTGTCATTTCTGTAATGAGCCTTATCATTTTTCTGGAGAACAATTAGAAGAATTAATTAGCAAATTGTAGGTGAAAATTGAAGGAATTTGTCGACCTTTCTTTTCATAATTTATTATGAATTTCATACAAGTTATGTATAGGAGAAAGTAATTGACAGATTCTTTTGTTTTTTACATAATGTATATTAAACAGGTCAATATACTAGGAATTAGGAGTGGATGAAATGAAAGTTGCAAATTCAGTTTACGAATTAATCGGTAGAACTCCAATTGTAAAACTTAACAGATTAGTAGACGAGGACAGCGCGGATATTTACTTAAAACTAGAGTTTATGAATCCTGGTAGCAGTGTTAAAGACCGTATTGCTCTTGCGATGATTGAGGATTCGGAGAAAAAAGGTTTAATAAAACCAGGTGATACAATTATTGAACCAACTAGTGGGAATACCGGTATTGGATTAGCAATGGTAGCAGCTGCTAAAGGCTATAAGTCAATTCTAGTAATGCCAGAAACAATGAGTATTGAGAGACGAAACTTATTACGTGCATATGGTGCAGAATTAGTTCTAACTCCAGGCCCTGAAGGAATGGGAGGAGCAATTCGTAAAGCAGATGAATTAGCAAAAGAAAATGGATATTTCGTTCCACAACAGTTTAATAATAATGCAAATCCCGAAGTACATCGTTTAACAACTGGTCCTGAAATTGTTGAACAAATGGGAGACCAACTTGATGCATTTATCTCAGGAGTAGGTACAGGAGGAACAATCTCTGGTGCTGGAGCTGTGTTAAAAGAAGCTTACCCTGGAATTAATATTGTTGCAGTTGAACCTGAAGACTCTCCAGTTTTATCAGGTGGTAAACCAGGTCCACATAAAATTCAAGGTATTGGAGCAGGATTTATACCTGGAACATTGAACACGGATGTTTATGATGAAATCGTTCAAATCAAAAATGACGATGCAATGGAGACGGCTAGAAGAGTAGCAAAAGAAGAAGGTTTACTTGTAGGTATCTCTTCTGGAGCTGCAATTAGTGCTGCGTTACAAGTTGCAAAAAAACTTGGAAAAGGTAAAAAAGTACTTGCGATTATTCCAAGTAATGGAGAGCGTTATTTAAGTACAGCATTATTCCAATTTGAGTAATTTTTTGATGGATGAAATGATAAATTTAAAAAAACCTTTGCAAGCTGCAAAGGTTTTTTTGTTTTTCCATAAAATGCTTTGATGTATACTTCTAACTTTTTGTGTAAAATGAAAAAAGAAGCGCTATCAGAGGGGGATATTCACATGAATTATGAAATCTTTTCAAAAGTTATCAATTATACTACACCTTTCTTTAAATACTTTGTAGAAACGGTAAAAGAGAAAAAGAATGCCGTACTTCTTGAAAGTGGTCGTGACGGAAGATATTCAATTATGGCATCTAATCCTGTTGCGAAGTTATACGGAAAGCATAATAAATTAACGGTCGAAGAATGCTCAGGGAAAGTGGAGTATGAAGGGAATCCAATTGATTTAGCAAAGGAATATCTATCTAAATACACTACGGAAAAAAGAGATGACTTACCACCATTTCAAGGTGGAGCAATCGGTTATTTCACATATGACTGTAACCATTATATTGAAGACCTACCATCAATGGCTGAGGATGTCTACAATATTCCAGATGTTTATTTATTAATCTTCCATGAAGCGGTTATTTATGACCATCAAGAAAAACAATTATATTTTATTGTTATAGATGAAATGAAAAATGCAAATAAGGCACAAGAACGACTAGATTCTTTAGAAGAGTTCTTCATTAATGAAATAGAACAAATCGATTTATCTAAGAGAACTTCTACCGATGAGATTGAAAAAACAATCTATATGTCTGAACAAAAATTTACGGATGCTGTTGGAAATGTTAAAGAATATATCAGTGCGGGAGATGTATTCCAGGTGAATTTATCTGTACTACAATCTGAGACGCTTGTAACAGATCCATTGTATATATATGAACAACTTAGAGAAATAAATCCGTCACCATATATGTCCTATCTAGATTTTGAAGAGTTTCAAATTGTTAGTTGCTCTCCAGAGCTATTAGTAGCGAAACGTGACCAAGAAGTTTGGACAAGACCAATAGCAGGTACAAGGTCTCGTGGTAAAACAGTTGAAGAAGAACAACAACTGATGGAAGAACTACGTTCAAATGAAAAAGAACAAGCTGAGCATATTATGCTAGTTGATTTAGAGCGCAATGATTTAGGAAGAGTATGCGAATATGGAACTGTTGAAGTAGACGAACTATTAGTAATCGAAAAGTATTCGCATGTAATGCACCTTGTTTCAAATGTTAGAGGTGAGCTACAAAAGGGTAAGGATTCATTTGACCTATTAAAGGCAGTATTTCCCGGGGGAACAATTACGGGAGCTCCAAAAATTCGTACAATGGAAATTATTGAAGAACTAGAGCCAACCAAGCGTGGTATTTATACAGGTTCTGTTGGATGGATTAGCTTCACAGGAGATATGGAGTTAAACATTACGATTCGAACAATGATTACAAAAGACCAGCAAGCATTTGTACAAGCTGGTGCTGGTATTGTTATTGATTCTAATCCAAAACATGAGTACTTAGAAAGCCTTAAGAAAGCTCAAGCTTTATGGACAGCTAAGAAAGTAAGTGAAGAAAAAGCAAAGTTGGGTGGGAATGTAAAATGATATTAATGATTGATAACTATGATTCATTTACCTATAATCTAGTTCAATATTTAGGCGAATTAGGTGAAGAGTTAATTGTAAAACGAAATGATGAAATTACTTTAGAAGAAATCGAAGTATTAGCTCCATCTTATTTGATGATTTCACCAGGTCCTTGTACACCAAACGAAGCTGGAATCAGTTTAAAAGCCATTGAACACTTTGCTGGGAAAATCCCAATATTGGGCGTATGCCTAGGTCACCAATCAATCGCTCAAGTATTTGGAGGTGACGTAGTCCGTGCAGAACGCTTAATGCATGGAAAAACATCTGCAATTACACATGAAGGTTTAGGGTTATTTAATGACTTACCATCTCCAATTGACGTTACACGATATCACTCTTTAATTGTTAAAAAAGAAACTTTCCCTGAGGAGCTAGAAATAACAGCTTGGACGAATGATGGAGAAATCATGGCATTAAAACATAAGACATTACCGATTGAAGGAGTACAATTTCATCCGGAATCGATTATGTCACAATTCGGCAAAGAAATGCTTAGGAACTTTTTACAAGCATATAAACCGTCTAGGAGTACAGTATGAAACTATATTGTAATGGAGAATTCTTGAACGATCATGAAGTGAAAATATCTCCATTTGATCATGGTTTTTTATATGGCTTAGGATTATTTGAAACATTTCGGATCTATAATGGGCATCCATTTTTATTATTTGATCATTTAAAGCGTTTAAGAAAGTCGTTATTAAACCTGAATATCGAGTGGAATTTGCTAGATGAGGAAATACGAACGATTTTAAATAGGTTAATTGAATTAAATGATTTACAAGACGCGTATATACGTTTGAATGTTTCAGCGGGTGATGGAGAAATAGGTTTATACACTGGTAAGTATTCGAATCCAAATACAATCATTTTTATTAAACCAATGCATGAAAGTAATATCTTAGAGAAAGAAGGGGTAATACTAAATACCCCTCGAAACTCTCCCGAAGGAAAAGAACGATTAAAGTCTCATCATTATTTAAATAATATTATCGGGAAAAAAGAGATCGGTAACTCACCAAGTATAGAAGGAATCTTTTTAAATAAAGATGGGTTTCTTTCAGAAGGTATTGTTTCAAATCTCTTCTTTATTAAACAAGATCGATTATATTCACCACACGTTGATACGGGAATCTTGAATGGGATAACGAGACAGTTTGTAATCCATTGGGCTAAATTAAAAGGGATTACAGTTGAAGAGGGCTTCTACACGGAGCAAGAGCTGTTAGAAGCGGATGAAATATTTATTTCAAACTCAATTCAAGAAATTATTCCCGTTACAGTAATTGGCGAGCGGAACTTTAATGTTAGTGAAAATAGCGTAATAAAGGATTTGCAAAAGGATTATAGACATCTTCGAAAATCCTTATTAAGCATGAATGAAATGGAAAGAAGTGAACGAGTGTGAGAAGAGCAATTAAACCTTTGATTTGTGGAAATTACTCATTACCAATTCAGAATGAAACAATTGTGATGGGGATTTTAAATGTAACTCCGGATTCATTTTCTGATGGTGGTCGATACAACGAAATTGAATTAGCAATACAACATGCAAAAAAGTTAATTGCTGATGGTGCGAAAATTATTGATGTAGGTGGGGAATCGACAAGGCCTGGAGCTGCAATAGTTGATGTAGACGAAGAGTTAAGAAGGGTAGTTCCGATTATTTCAGCATTATCTAAAGAAATTGATGTCCCAATTTCAATTGATACATATAAATCTGAAGTGGCAAAGCAAGCTGTTGAAGCAGGAGCTACAATCATTAATGATGTTTGGGGAGCAAAGAAAGATCCTAAAATTGCTGAAGTGGCTGCAGCGTATAATGTTCCGATTTGTTTAATGCACAATCGAACGGATGAAAACTATTATAGTTTAATGAGTGATCTTGTCTGTGATTTAGTAGAAAGTATTAATATTGCAAAACGCGCAGGTGTAAAGGATGAAATGATTATTTTGGATCCGGGTGTTGGTTTTGCAAAATCAGCTGAGCAGAATTTGGAAGTTTTAAACCAAATGGAGCAAATCAAAGCATTGGATTATCCAGTGTTACTTGGTACTTCTCGAAAAAGGTTTATAGGGGAGGTTCTTGGTACTGAAGTACATGAGCGAATGGAAGGTACAGGGGCTACAGTTTGTTTAGGTATTACGAAAGGTTGCGAAATTGTACGAGTACATGATGTATTAGCGATTTCCCGTATGACTAAAATGATGGATGCGATGTTAAAGATTGGAGTTAAAAATGGATAAAATTTATGTAACAGGTATGAGATTTTATGGATACCATGGTGTATTTAAAGAAGAGAAAACATTAGGGCAACGATTTAATGTTGACTTAATTGTCGAATTAGATACAAAAAAAGCAGGAGAAACAGATGATTTGGCGTATTCAGTAAGTTACGCAGACTTATTTAAAACCTGCGAAGAAGTAGTTCAAGGTCAGTCTTATGATTTAGTTGAATCAGTGGCTGAAGAGATTGCCAAACAAATATTAAATACATACGATTTAATTCAACAATGTACTGTAAAAGTCATAAAACCAGATCCACCAATACCAGGACATTATGATTTTGTAGCAGTTGAAATAACAAGAGGTCGCATATGAAAAATGAATCATATTTAAGTTTAGGAACAAATATAGGCGACCGAGAAGGTTTTCTTACAAAAGCTATTAGGGAATTAGTGGACCATCCCGACATTCAAGTAGAACAAATCTCTTCTATATATGAAACAGACCCAGTTGGTTACGTAGACCAAGATCCATTTTTAAATCTCGTTATTAAAATTTCTACCAATTTGACACCACTTCAATTACTTGATGTTACGCAAGGAATCGAACAAAACCTTGGTAGAAAAAGGGAATTACGTTGGGGTCCAAGAACAATAGACCTTGACATTTTACTCTATAATCACGAAGATATAGAAGTTGAGCACCTAAGAATACCGCACCCGAGAATGTTTGAAAGAAGCTTTGTATTAATCCCCTTAAAAGAAATTAATCAATCAATTAAGGTTGAAACTAAATTTTTAGAGGATAAAGGAGTTCGATTATGGAAGCTGAAAAGTGGGGTAGACGGATTAGGGCTTTTAGAAAATTAAAAGGTTTTACCCAAGAAGGCTTTGCAAAAAACCTTGGAGTTTCTGTTTCAGTGTTAGGTGAAGTTGAGCGAGGGAATCGTATGCCAACTGAACAGTTTTTGCATGATTGTGCAAAACAATTAAAAGTAAGTGTTGAGGAATTATCAATATAGGGTTTTATTGTAATAGAAGGAGGATGGGATGTGCTAAAAATTGGTGACATCGAGATGAAAAATCCCGTCGTATTAGCACCGATGGCTGGAGTTTGTAACTCAGCTTTCCGTTTAACAGTAAAAGAATTTGGTGCAGGTTTAGTATGCGCAGAAATGGTAAGTGATAAAGCTATTCTTCACAATAATAAGCGGACATTAGATATGCTTTATATGGATGAACGTGAAAAGCCATTAAGCTTACAAATTTTTGGTGGTGATAAATCAACATTAGTTGAAGCTGCTAAGTATGTTGACGAAAATACGAATGCAGATATTATTGATATTAATATGGGGTGTCCTGTTCCTAAGATTACAAAAGTGGACGCAGGAGCTAAATGGCTTTTAGACCCAAATAAAATTCATGAAATGGTATATGCTGTAGCACAGAATGTAAGTAAACCAGTTACAGTTAAAATGCGTCTTGGATGGGATGACGATCACATATATGTAGTAGATAATGCAAAAGCAGTTGAAGCAGCGGGTGGAAAAGCAGTTGCAATCCACGGACGAACTCGTTATCAAATGTATGAAGGGAAATCTGATTGGAGCTGGATTAAAGAAGTTAAAAATCAGGTTTCTATTCCGGTAATCGGTAATGGGGATGTGGAGACTCCTCAAGATGCCAAGCGTATGTTAGATGAAACAGGCTGTGATGGCGTAATGATTGGTCGTGCTGCTTTAGGGAATCCATGGATGATTTATCGTACAGTAAAATACTTGGAATCTGGTGTATTAATGCCTGAGCCAGAAGCACGTGAAAAAATTGATGTATGTTTATTGCATTTAGACCGTTTAATTGATTTGAAAAAAGAACATGTAGCTGTAATGGAAATGAGAAAACATGCAGCATGGTATTTAAAAGGTTTGAAAGGCACTGTATTAGTTCGAAATCAAATTAACGAGGTTAGTACTCGTGCTCAAATGGTTGAAGTATTAACAACATACGTTAATGAAGTGGAAGAAAAAATGAAAGCTGCTCAAGCTTTGTAAGTTTGACAGGTTTCGCTTGACAAAATATAATAAGTTATAGTAAACAAAACTGCCAGATCGAATTACTGGCAGTTTTTCTATTAAAATCATATTGTATTTAAATATTTATTGAATAATTACGTGGAGTTGAGAAAATGAGTCACGAAGAATTAAATGATCAAGCCCTTATACGTAGGGAGAAATTAAAAACACTTGAAGGAAAAGGTATCGATCCATTCGGTAAGAAGTTTGTGCGCACACATTCTTCAAACGATTTATTAGCACAATTTGACCAGTTTTCTAAGGAAGAATTAGAAGAAAAAGCGATTGTTGTTTCATTTGCAGGTCGAGTAATGACTAAACGTGGTAAAGGTAAAGCTGGATTTGCACATGTTCAAGATTTAAATGGACAAGTTCAAATCTATGTACGTAAAGATGCTGTAGGCGAAGAACAATATGAAATCTTTGATATTACTGATTTAGGTGATATTGTAGGTGTTTCTGGTGTGGTATTTAAAACGAATGTAGGGGAATTATCTATTAAAGTTAAAGAATATACATTCCTTTCAAAAGCGTTATTACCACTTCCTGATAAATTCCATGGTTTACAAGATGTTGAACAACGTTACCGTCAAAGATATTTAGATTTAATGAATATGGATAGCCGACAAACATTTATTGCTCGCAGTAAAATTATCCAATCTATGAGACGTTATTTAGATAGCCAAGGTTATTTAGAGGTTGAAACTCCTATGCTACATGCAATTGCAGGTGGAGCTTCTGCAAGACCATTTATCACTCATCATAACGCGCTTGATATGGAATTATATATGCGTATTGCAATTGAGCTACACTTAAAACGACTAATTGTAGGTGGACTTGAAAAGGTTTATGAAATTGGTCGCGTATTCCGTAATGAAGGTATTTCTACTCGTCATAATCCAGAGTTTACGATGATTGAATTATATGAAGCTTATGCTGATTATGCTGATATTATGGAACTTACTGAGAATCTAATTGCTCATATCGCTAAAGAAGTTTTAGGAACTACTACTATTCCTTATGGTGAGTACACGGTAAACCTAGAGCCAAAATGGACTAGACTTCATATGGTAGATGCGATTAAAGAAGCTTGTGGAGTAGATTTCTGGCCAGAGATGTCAGTTGAGCAAGCAAGAGAATATGCTAAAGAACATAATGTTGAAGTTAATGCGAATATGTCCGTTGGCCATATTATTAACGAATTCTTTGAACAAAAAGTTGAGGAAACGTTAATTCAACCTACATTTATTTATGGTCACCCTGTTGAAATTTCACCGCTAGCGAAAAAGAATGCTGACGATCCACGTTTTACTGATCGTTTTGAGTTATTTATTGTGGCGCGTGAACATGCTAATGCATTCACAGAGTTAAATGACCCAATTGACCAAAAAGAGCGTTTTGAAGCACAGCTTAAAGAACGTGAGCTTGGTAATGACGAAGCACATATGATGGATGATGATTACATCGAAGCATTAGAGCACGGTATGCCACCAACTGGTGGTCTAGGAATCGGTATTGATCGATTAGTTATGTTGTTAACTAATTCTCCTTCAATCCGTGACGTTCTATTGTTCCCGTTAATGAGACATAAGTAAGAAACTAACTGGCTAAAAGGGTACTTTTAGCCAGTTTTTTTTAAGATTGGATGTATCTTTTTAAAGGAATAAGGACATCATTTATTTATTGGAATCTGGTATAAACTATCTGAATAAAAAGAATTTAATTTTAGGTATTGTATTTTGTTTTTATAGGTGTTATATTATTAAACGTTGTCACGTTAATTCGAAACAACAACAAAAAAACTTTTAAAAAAACATTGACAACATTCGAAAGAAAATGTTAAGATGTTTAAGTCGCCTCAGAGCGATGAAGTGAACTTTGAAAACTAAACAAAACATGAAGTAAACGTCAATTATTAGTTTTTTGAGCAATACAAGATTTAAACTTAACTTTTATGGAGAGTTTGATCCTGGCTCAGGACGAACGCTGGCGGCGTGCCTAATACATGCAAGTCGAGCGGATTAATGGGAGCTTGCTCCCGTTAGTTAGCGGCGGACGGGTGAGTAACACGTGGGCAACCTACCTTTAAGACTGGGATAACTTCGGGAAACCGGAGCTAATACCGGATGACATAAAGGAACTCCTGTTCCTTTATTGAAAGAT
>NZ_LJIZ01000037.1 GCF_001420605.1 Bacillus sp. FJAT-25509 | reverse complement strand
CCAGTAAAATACCGAGTTCATGCCCAACAGGCTGCCTAATTGAAGTAACCAGTCTAACTTTATGGGGTCACTACAATATAAGGCGGTTTACATCTTATCCCTTAAAACTAACCTTCAAAATTTAATACTTAGGGTTCGCCCCAAATCGATTATCTCCCTCTTCACTATCCAAACAGAAGAAAATAATAAGAATAATCGTACCAATAAACGGAATTATTCCAAGTAACAGCCACCAACCACTTCTACCTGAATCATGTAATCTGCGAGCTCCTACTGCTAAAGATGGCAATATCGTCAAAAGACCATAAATTCCAGTTAATATATTATCGATATCCGCAATGCTTTGTAAAATTGAAAGTATAATAGTGATAATGGCATTAAACAGGAAAAACATCCAATACTCTGTTCTTCTAGCTCTTCCGCTGAATACTGCGTAATTCTTTAATACTTTTAAATACCATTCCACGATGGATCCCTCCCAAGAAGTAAATACGGTACATTTAAGTCTATTCTTAATACCTAGCTAACATTATTAATTTTTAATAATAGGACAATCTATTTTGAATTAACACAAAAAACCGCCTAAAATTAGGCGGGTATTAAGCTTAAATTATCTCGGTGTTAGGCCAAATCGTCATTATTTAATGAAAAGTTTATTGAGGAAATACAAAATTATTAATGTATAATAACTTATTATTAATTAAAACATTTTTGGGAGATTTATTTTGAAACCTATTTTCATAAAACTATTACTGTTAATTTTTTCACTTGTGTTTATTTTTAGGTTTACTTTTTTTCCAGTTCCTTCTTTAGGAATAGGTGTTTCTGAAGGTGGATTAAATTTAATCCCATTAATTAAAATGTTTAATGAGTTTAGCAGCGTTAAACAATTTATAGTTAATATTTTTGGAAATATCCTTCTATTTGTACCATTTGGGTTTATTTTGACTTCAATTAAGAGAACAAAAAAAGTTATACTAATTGGCTTATTTTTATCGGTAAGCATAGAAGTTGTCCAATTTATGATGTCTTTTAGAACATCAGATATAGATGATGTTATCTTAAATACTTTAGGGACATACATTGGGTATAAGATTTCGAAGATCAATTTATTTAAGAAATAATATGGTACATTAAGTCTTTTCCTAATACCCAATGAATATTATTACTTTTAATCTTATCTTGGAACTGGTCCAAAACGATTCTCGTGATTTTCACTTTTAAAACAAGCAAGTATTAATAAAATAATTGATCCTATAAACGGAATTAAACTAATTAAATACCACCAACCACTTTTACCAATATCATGTAATCTGCGAACACCGACTGCAATTAGTGGCAGCAAGGTAAGCAAACCATAAATTCCTGAAATCATGTTATCTGTATTTGCAAAGTTATCTAATATACTAAGTAAAATAGTAATAATTGCATTAATTAACATGAACATCCAAAATTCAGTTCGACTCGCTCTGCCATGAAATCCTACATAATTCTTTAATACTTTTAAATACCAATGCACAATTGATCTCTCCTAAGAAATTATTTTATCCAAAAGCTAGTGTATACTTCCTTTTTAATATTCCCATTAGAAAATCAAATCTCATATTTCTTATTAAAAAAATGAAATAGATCAGTGCACAATAAAAAAAGGAAGTCCAAATTTGGACTCCTTCATCAAAAAACTTACTTATTAACATGTGTTAATGTCGCACCATACGGAGTTACATCAAAGAAGTCTCCATAACCAACAACAGTTCCGCTGCCGTTCGCAATTACTGATTTTCTTGATTTCCATGAATCTCTCCATTGTTCATTTACATCTGCAGCACGACGGTTAACGATAATATTCATTTTTTTCGTTTCGATTTGTTCTTTTGTCATGTTTTTTGTATCAATTTTTTTAAAGTCATCTAGTATTAAATTTTTTGTTTTATCCGATATTGCACCACTTTGAACAAATATATCAAACATTAATGCATATCCTCTTTTTGTCCATAATCCGAATGTCTTGTAATACTTTTCTGCTTGATCGAAGTACCATTTTGAAGCATTTACTTGTTCATCAATACATTCTTTACTTGTACCTAGATTTTTAAAGTAAGTTTTCCAAGGCTCTACAACTTGGTATTTATTATTAGGGTCAGTTATTGAATTTCCCCAAGCTACCTGTTCTTTTGTCGTTTTGTTCATAATTACATTTTTAAATATATTATAAGAATCAACGTCTCCATTGAAAGCTTTTAGGACAATATCATTATGATTTGCGAACATATTTTTCATAATTGGTTGGATCGTTTCTGTTCCAAAGTTTTCTTGAAGCGCGCCAAAAGATAGACCGGCACCGTCGAAATTACCACTTGTTGCACCAAATGCATCAGATCCAGATGATGATGTTTCATACCATGAAGTGATTTCAAGTGCCATCTTTTTAACTGATTCATTTGCTGGAAGCTTCACTGGAGCAATCGTTTTTGTTGCTGGCTTCTTTGTCGCAACTTGTGGTTTGACAACAGTAGCAGCATTCGCTGGTCCGACTACTGTTCCTAAAGAAAAGACAATCGTAGTTGATAAAATAACATTTTTAATCGATTTTTTCATATTTGATTACTCTCCCTTACTATTAATCTATTTATCTAGGTTAAACTCAGGAATTTCATTTATTTTCATAACGTTAATTACTATATCACGATAATTAAATCGGTTCATCACATAAAATCTTCCAATTGATAATCCATTGATAAAATCATTATACAAAAAAACAAACCTCACTCGAAATTATTTCGAAATAAGGTTTGCCTTAAATTTCTTCTTCGCTTACTGGTTTTTAAGCTTATCCCAAGAATCCTGAAGCGATTGCAGTAATTGCTGTGGATTTTTTTGTCCTCCAACATAAGCTTGCATTGAGGCACCAAATTCGTTTGTTGCACCATTTGGATATTTAAACCAGTTCCATGAAAGTACTTTTCCGTCAGTTGAGTATTTTTGAATATCGTCAGCTATTGGTCCTAGGCCTTTTCCTTCAATTGTTTTAACTGCTGGAATAAATCTAAACTTTTCAACGATATATTTTTTACCTGTATCAGAAGAAACCATCCAATTTAAAAACTTCTTCGCTTCTTCTTTGTTTTTTGAATTTTTGTTAACTACCCAGTTATTTGGTACACCGACAGGAATTTTGTCCATTGCGTTTTTATCATCATTAATCGGCATTGGTAATAGACCAAGTTTCATATTTGGCGTAATGCCATCAATCATACCTTGTGTCCAGTTTCCTTGTTGCATCATAGCTGTTTTTCCAGATGCAAAATTTGTAACTTGCGTATTGTAATCCGTTGTTAATGGATTTTTATTTCCATATTTAATCGTTAAATCAAATAATTTTATAAACTCCTTAAATTTATCATTATCAGAGATTTTTACTTTGCTTGCATTTAAATCGGCGATAAATTTATCTGGGTCCGGCTGTTGTGCGAATGGAATATTTAATAAATGAATTCCTAGAATCCACCATTCACCATATCCAACTGAAAACGGTGTAATGCCAGCGTCTTTTAATTTTTTTGCAGTTGCCTCTAATTCAGTTAATGTTTTTGGCAATTGTGTAATACCAGCTTTATCAAATAAATCTTTATTATAAATGAATCCATAGCCTTCTGTGTTCATAGGCATTCCGAGTAATTTCCCACCAACTGTCATCGGTTTTTCTGTTTCTGGATATAAATCCTTCACCCAATCTTGATCCGACAAGTCCTCAAGTTTGTCTTTCCAAGTAACAGCCTCTTGGTAACCACCATTATTGAAAATATCGGGTTCATTTCCTGATGCAAATTGAGCTTTCAATGCTGCTCCATAATCTGCACCTCCACCTACTGTTTGAACCTTTACCGTAACATTTTTATTTTCCTTTTGATATTCCTTTGCTAAAGCCTCTAGATCTTTTGCAATTTCAGCTTTAAACTGGAAAATATTTAATGTGATTTTTTCACCTGTACTAGGCTTTTTTGTTTCTTGTTTTTTATTATTACATCCAGTAAACAACAACATACTAGTTGATAAAACGGCAATCGACTTAAATAATTTATTATTCATATGTTCCTCCTTACCTTACTTTATAGAACCACTCGTAATACTACGGATAATTTGCTTTTGGGCATCGAAGAAAAAGATCAATAATGGCATAATGCCTAAAACTAATCCGGCAAGTGCTAAATTCCATTGTGGAAGCATCATCTACAACTGTTTCAACTGCTTTATCAATCTTTGACAACTATGTACCTACCCTCACAACGATTTACAAAAAAAGCAACTCCACATTATTATTAAAAAGTGGAGTTGCTTTTATTCGGGATGCATTCTATTCGAGTCAAGACGCACTCTTCATATGAGTGCTGCGTTGATCCTTTTGATAATTCACAATGATAATACCTGACGTAACCATAATTAAACCAATAAATACAAGATAAGATAACACTTCATTCAGCATGATTGATGATAAAATTACACCAAAAACAGGAACTAAGAATAAGTACATTGATACTTTTCCAACTTGGTTGTATTTCATGACATTGTTCCACAGAATGAAACCTACAGATGAAAGTATCGATAAATAAACTAACATGCCAAACGTTTTTAAATCAAAGTGGAACGGTAAAAATCCTGCCGTTAAACCACCAATTAATAACAATCCAATCGAACCGATCATCATTTGATATGCCGTTAAATAGGCAACATCCACTTTCTTTGCAGCTTCCTTAGCAAGTACATTACCATATCCACCAAATGCCATTGCAAACAATAATAAAATCTCGCCAATTCCTAAATGTAAAGAAAGCGTGCCTTTTGTAATATTCACAATAATCACACCCGCAAACCCTACTGTTACACCAAGAATCTTACGCAAGTTTAAACGATCATTTTTATACATAAAATGCGCTGCTAAAAGTTGAAAAAACGAAGTCGTTCCGGCAATAATCGAGCCTTGAACTCCCGTCGAAAAACTCAATCCAATATAAAACAACACATATTGTAAAAACGTTTGAAACAAACCTACTTTTCCTACTACAAAAAAAGTATCTCGCTTAAAAGTTAACTTTCTACCAATTATCGTAAAAAATATTAAAATTAATAATGAGGCCAAAAAGAAACGATAACCCGCAAAAATCATTTGCTTCCAAATTTCATTCTTCTCAATATGCAAGTGCTCATAACTTAGCTTAATAAACGGAAATGCGCTTCCCCATAAAAAAGTTGTAATAACCGCTGATGCAATCACTCCCAAAGGATGTGTAAAAAATCTCTTTGCAGACATTGTTTCCCTCCATAAGCCTTTTTCTCTCTATAGAATACAGTTTATTCTATCATCAATAGGGCATTCCTTCTATTCGTTTTATTATAAGAAAGTCCTAAAGGTAAAGACAATTGTTGAGAATCTTTATAAAAGTAATTTATGAGGATTTGTACTTAAAATTTTTATGATTTTATTCGCTTATACCCTAAAAAATGCTTTTGCCAATATGAGTCATTTAGATTTGAAATTGTAACACCTTTACTGGTACCGGCTTGAATAAATTCATTTTGATTTAACATAATCCCCATGTGTGATGGTCCATATGTGTATGTATTTTGAAAAAATATCAAATCACCAGGCTGTGAAGTTGTTACTTTTTGGAATGAAGTATTGTTCTGCCAATAACCTGATACATTTGTTCTTCCAAATGGCTTACCATTTTCCTTAAGGACATAATAAATAAAGCCACTGCAATCAAAACCAGTAGGCGATACTCCTGCCCACTTATAGGGAACACCTAAAAATTGTTTTGCAAAGGAAATCATATTTTGCTCATCAATATCGCTAGTCGAACCATTTGATTGATCAATTTCTTTTTCAGTATATCCAGCACTTATATAACCGATTTTTCCTTGATAGTTTATTTTGCGCCAACCATTTGAAGTTGAAATAACGTCTAACTTCTGCATTTTTGTCGCACTTCCTATTATATTGTAATTCGTTCCCGCACCTGAGCGAATATTTACTCTGGCCCCAGTTACAATATATTTAGTCGTATTGTATACTGGGTTTTCATCTTCAATATTCTTTTGTTTCTGAACATAAGTGCCACTTATGTAGCCAATTCTTCCTTGATAAATAATCTTGTACCAACCATTTGCGGAAGATTTAACATCTAATTTAGCATTCTTATTTACACTTCCTAAAATACTGTAATTCGTTCCTGCTCCCGAACGAATACGTACCCCGTTCCCGGTTGAGATATAATTGGAAGTATTGTTTTCTATTTTTTCATTTTCAACATTACTACTTTGTTTTTTAACATAAGTACCGCTTATGTAGCCCATTCTCCCCTTATAATTAATCTTATACCAACCATTTGTGGAAGAGATGACATCTAATTTAGCATTCTTATTTACACTTCCTAAAATACTATAATTCGTTCCTGCCCCTGAACGAATACGTACTCCGTTCCCTGTTGAGATATAGTAATCCACGTATGAGATCGATGCTTTAGGTTGATTTACAGTTGTACTTTCTGCATCCGCTTCTAATAGATCCATAGAATTAATACATGAAACAGATCCTATGATTGCAATTGATTGTATAATTTTTTTCTTCAAAATCTTCACCAGCTTTTATTTTATTTATATTTGCTATACTTTTATGAGTTTGAAATAGATGAATTAGCTTTTAATGTAGTAACAAATATGTATTTATGTGCTTACTGTATAAATATCGGTTGGATGCTTAAAATTCTTTAATGAACGTCAAAAATTTTATTATTTGATAGAACCGGTAAAATTTAATAGGGCAGACTGAATTCCTGTCCACCCCACACCTACATCTAATTTCACAACTCGATCACATCATTAAAATTTTTTTAATTTAAAAGCAAATTTTTTCTTCACATTTAAAGGAATGTGGTAATATATATTTAATAAGAATTATTTTAATTAAGAAATCTGTAAACTACACAACTAAGAGATTAAATAAATAGTAAGGTCTTATAAAATGTACGCTGCTGTCCTAGGACGGCAGCTTTCGTCGTTTTATAAGGATAGTGAATTTGATTATTTTTCTCAATTGAAAATAAGAAAGGGGTATTTATTATGGAAGCAAGTCCAAAAGTTACTACGATTCATGCTACATATGAAGCCGACCATGTGGAATCTACATCATTTCTTTCAAAACATGGAGAATTAATTGCCGCTTTAGTTTCTGGTGTATTAATTCTAATTGCTACATTCGTTAAGAACGATCATTCAATCATGTCGATTATTTTATATGTTTTAGCATTTTGTATTGGAGGATATGCAAAGGCAAAAGAAGGTATTGAAGATACGATTGCTGAAAAGGAACTAAACGTTGAAATGCTAATGATTATTGCGGCAGTTGGTTCAGCTGCAATTGGCTATTGGACTGAGGGTGCCGTACTGATTTTCATATTTGCTTTAAGTGGCGCACTTGAAACATATACGTTAAATAAAACAAATAAAGAAATTTCTTCATTATTATCACTTCAGCCACAAACGGCAATTCGATTAGTCGATGAAGTTGAAGAAGTCGTCAGCATTAAAAGTCTAAACATTGGTGATTATATTTTAATTAAAGCTGGAGAACGTATTCCTGCTGATGGTCAGATCGTTAAAGGAGAAACTTTAGTAGATGAAGCTGCTCTTACTGGTGAATCAATTCCAGTAGTAAAAAACTTAAATGATGAAGTGTTTGCTGGAACGATTAACATTAAAGGAACGCTAGTAGTAGAAATTACGAAACATAGTGATGAGACTCTTTTCCAAAAAATCATTAATCTTGTTCAAACAGCTCAAAGTGAACAAACTCCTTCTCAACAATTTATTGAGAGATTTGAAGGTGTTTATGTTAAAGGCGTATTAATTGCCGTATTATTCATGATGTTTTTACCGCATTTTGCATTAGATTGGTCATGGACAACAACATTTTATCGAGCAATGATTTTACTAGTTGTTGCATCACCTTGTGCATTAGTAGCATCGATTACACCAGCTGTTTTATCAGCAATCTCGAATGGAGCAAAGTCGGGAATTCTTGTTAAAGGTGGTATTCATTTAGAGCGATTAGGTGTATTAAAAGCAATCGCATTCGATAAAACGGGTACTTTAACGATTGGTAAGCCAGAGGTAACTGGTTTTGAGAAAATTGAAGATTTTGATCGTACAGAGTTATTGTCAATCGTTGCTTCAATTGAAAGATTTTCAACTCACCCACTAGCTGCAGCAATTGTTGAATACGCAACGAAACAAGGAATCACAATATCTTCGTCATTTGAACAAATTGATGACCACCCTGGTTTTGGTGTATCAGCGATTTTAAATGGTTCTGAGTACAGAGTAGGTAAAAAAGATTTCGTAACGATGAAACAAAATCCTCTTATTCATTTTGAACAACAGTGGGAACAAGAAGGAAATACAATTGTTTATGTAGGTACTCAAGATCAGGTTGTTGCGATATTCTCATTAAAAGATTTAGTTCGTAACGAATCAAAGCAAGCCCTATCTACTTTAAATAAATTAGGTGTTCAAACAGTCATGATTACAGGTGACTCAGAACAAACGGCGAAAGCAATTGCTGCAGAAAGTGAAATCAATGAATACTTTGCATCATGCTTACCGGATGAAAAAGTTTCGATTGTCAAAAAGCTAAAAGATAACTATGGTCAAGTTGCAATGGTTGGTGATGGTATAAACGATGCCCCTGCTCTAGCCACTGCAAATGTAGGGATCGCAATGGGCGGAGGAACTGGAGTTGCTTTAGAAACTGCAGATGTCGTTTTAATGAAAAATGACTTAACAAAAATATCAAAAGCAATCACTTTATCAAAACGCATGAACAGGATTGTAAAACAAAATATTATTTTTTCACTAACTGTAATCGCATTCCTAATCTGCTCGAATTTCCTACAAATCATTGATTTACCTTATGGAGTAATCGGTCACGAAGGAAGTACAATTTTAGTTATTCTTAACTCATTAAGATTATTAAGAGATTAAAAAAAGCATCGTACAAAAATGTACGATGCTTTTTCCTTCTAAACTGAACTAGTAATGAGCCTTTTAGCAGGAAAAGCAAGTATTCTAGTCAGTCTAAAAATCAATGGTAATCATTATGCCCGTTTGCAGAACCGCTAGTTTTGCCCTTTGGGTGAGAGCTACTCTTTTGTTTTTTATTTGATTTATCATTATGGTTTTTCTTATTATTACTCATTTGAAGTTCCTCCCTTTTTGAAGTCTTTATTAGTTTACCTTTCTAAAATAAGACTACTCATGGAAGAAAACTCCATTATATTATAGAAGAAATTATTTTGGATTTGGCTTATTAGGGTCAATTAATTTTGGTTTAGCTTTGTGCTTACCATATTGTCTTTGCTTTATTAATGCATTAAGCTCTCCACCAATAATCACAACCATTGCCGAAATAAAAAACCAGATCATTAAAACAATAATTCCACCTAAACTACCGTAATGACTTGTGTAATTACCAAAATTATCAACGTAAAATGCAAATCCAAATGAAGAAATGATCCATCCAAATGTTGCAAATAGCGAACCAAAAAATACCTTTTTAATGTGAACTACTTTACTAGGTCCAATTGAATATAGAACAGTAAATACAATCATCAGAATCACAAAGCTTAGTGACCACCGAATTAGGCTCCAAGTAGACAAGAAATCCTGAGATATATCTAAAAATTGAAATACAGACTTAGCAATGACTTTCCCGAACACTGGTATTAATAATGCGAATACAATTACAAAAATCATAATAATTGTTAAAAGAATTGAAATTCCTCTTGTAACAAAGTAATTCCGTTTATCCTCTACATCATACGCATCATTAAGTGCTCGGATGATTGCATTAATCCCATTGGACGCAGCCCAAATAGTCGCAATTAACCCTACTGATAAAACTCCACCATGTGATTGCCCGATTATTAACTGCAAGTTACTTCGTATAATCGCCATTGCATCTGGCGGAGCATATTGACTCAAGAATGACAATATTTGATCAGTAGAAAGTGGTAAATAGGTTACGACTTGAGTTAGAACAAGTAGAAATGGAAAAAGAGATAGCATTAAGTAATATGCTAGCTCCGCTGAACGAGATACTATTTCGTCTTCCATACACTTTTTCACTAAATCCCAAACAAATGCTACAATAGAATTCTTTTTCTTAATCAAATTGACACCTTCAATTGTTATTCTTTAGATGTATTACCTGCCAATAAAATTGATTCTACTTTCTCTTGTACTTCATCTGCATTTTCATCAGTTATATCTTCAATACCTTCAAGAGTTGCTTCTAACTGCTCGTCAGTTTCAGAAGATTCATTTTCATGATTTACTTCTAGTGAAGTCGCTGAAATTTGCGATTTACCTTCTTCTAGATCAATTGAATCTTCAATTTTCGCTTCTACAGCTTCAACTGCTTTTTCTGATACTTTAGAAGAGCCTTTATCAAACTTATTTAATGTGGAATCTTTAATTTCGATCCATTTATCTTTTACAAGCTGAACATTGCCTTCTAATTTCTCAACTGAGCTTTGTACTACTCTCAATTGATTACGAACAGCACCTTTTACGATTTCTGGATCATCTTTAATTTGATTTAATTTGTTCGTTACGCTTCTTCCTTTACGTGAGATCTTCTCACGATTTTCCTTGTTAAGTAGAGTAACCCCTGCACCAATTGCGACTCCGACTAGAATATTGCGTAAAGCTTTGTTACGTTTTGACATTCTACATCCTCCTCTAAACTGTTAATTGGTGTTGCTTTAAAATATGCTGAAGTAAATGAGAGCACCCTTCTGTAAGGATTTCATATACTTCATTAAAATTACCCGTATAATATGGATCAGGCACTTCCTTCCACATTGATGCTGGAACATAATCTGAAAGTAGTGAAATCTCTCCTATACAATTATTTCTTGCTAAATTCATTAAATCCTCTTTATTCTGTGCATCCATAGCAACAATATAACTAAAATATTTAAAGTCATTTTCTGTCACTTTTCGAGCTTTCATACCTTCGCAGGTTATCCCTTTTTCACTCAATAAACCTTGTGTTCCCTTATGTGGAGGGTGACCTAAATGCCAATCCCCAGTACCAGCTGAGTCTATCATAAATTGTTTATCTAACCCTTTTTCTGTCACTAAATGACGAAAAACAGCCTCAGCCATTGGCGATCGACAAATGTTACCTAAACAGACAAATAATACTTGAATCATCTAAAATGTCTCCTTCAAATTATTTACACTTTCTGCCAAAATTTAGCTGTTCTTTCGTATTCATTCTACACGGTAAATTTTAAAATGAAAAGTAAGCCATTGTGAATAATTTATGGCAAGGATAAATAAGATAATGGTTATAATGCTTATTTTTTACATAATAGCTATGATTACACTCATTTTTTAAAAATAATTTTAATGACTAACTAAAAAGTTAACTTTATTAGTGTTCTACGTGAGTACCATTAACAATAGGCAAAATTTTTTTAATTTTTACGGATAAATTAATTGTATTTTTAAATGACCTTGACTATATTTAGTAAAGACAACTAAATGTAAGCTAAACCACAAGGGGAGCCATTTGGCTGAGAGTGAATAGAATAGCTATTCTTACCCTCTGAACCTGTTAGTTAGTACTAACGTAGGGATGTGGCACGATGAAAAAGCAACGCCGGGATCATCATGCTACCCAGTATTGCTTTTTTTATTTATTCCTACTGATATCTCCTTACAAAGTGTTTCACTACATAAGTTGTCCATGAGATAAAGGGGGAAATATATATATGAAGACATCAAAGATTCAATTAATGACAGAAATAGCGATGTGTGCAGCACTAGCAATCGTTTTTGATTTCTTACCATTGTTTACTGCACCTCAAGGTGGTTCTGTATCATTATCAATGATTCCAGTTTTTCTAATTGCTTTTCGTTGGGGATTAAAGCAAGGTTTAATTACTGGTCTATTATTAGCAGCATTACAAATCGTTACAAAGCTATATTTTGTTCATCCAATCCAAGTATTTTTAGACTATATTCTAGCATTTACAAGTCTCGGATTAGCTGGACTTGTATATAAACAAATAAAAAATAGTTTAGCAAATGGCAATAAAAAAAGTGCAGCAGCCTATATAATTTTAGGAACTTTTATCGGCTCACTAGCTCGTTTCATCTGCCATTTTATTGCTGGAATCGTATTTTACGGTTCATACGCTCCAAAAGGAACACCAGTTTCACTTTATTCATTAGTATATAATGCTTGGTACATGGTTCCTTCTTTTATTATTAGTGCAGTTCTATTAATCATTTTGCTTTCTTCTGCACCAGTTCTCGTTCATGTTAAAAAGAATCGAAATCAAGCAGCATAAGTATAGAAACTTTTATTTGCAAGTTTACACAATTAAATAAGAAGGAACAGAATACCCCATCGAATTTTACATGTCTATTCGATGGGGTATTCACTTTTCCTTTTACATCAAATTATTTCATGTTTTTAGAGTGGGGTATCTGCTAATGTCCACGTTAAATTCGTCTTATATTTAGCACCTACTTCTTTGTAAGCTGCTCCTGGCACGAAAAGAGTTACACTTGATGAATTCAGACCATATGCAATCGTCCACGTTCCGAGTCCCTTACCCTCATCTGCAAAGGCTACATCCTGTGCACCTCCACCTGGAACCAATGTTACTGTATTGGCTACTGGTTTATATTGTCCTTCAGTAGTTGAGTTTAAAATAGGATTATTTAATTTTAAAACGGCACCAGTTAACTCATTGTTTCCACTCTTAAATTGCTCACTTTGTTGCACGGATAATTTCCAGCCTGTATTTACTCTACGATGGTCTGTTACTTGAATAAAATTTGGTACTTGAATGACCGAACCATCTGAAGTTTGTTTTACTTGATCTAATTGAGCAGTATAAACTTCATTACTACCTGAAATTTCCTGTTCACCAAAGTAAAAATTTGACACATAGTCAATACTTAATGAACTCTTTGTTCCCGGTTCATGAGGATTATCTGGATCAGTTGGGTTAACTGGCTCGACTGGACTTGTTGGGTTTGTTGGATTGACTGGATTTTTTGTTTCTGCCGTTACCGTTACATTTGTTTCTGTACTTGTATTACCTGCGACATCTGTTGCAGTTGCACGTACTACATCCCCAGCATACAATGCCCACTGTGGTACGTGTACGGAGAATGAACCATCCGCTCCGGCCTTTGTCGTTAAAAATGATTGGTCAGGTAACGTTATTTTCACAGTACTATTCGCCTCTGTTGTTCCCGTTATACTTGTACTGATATCTGTAATCGGGTTTACGACTGGAGGTAAAATAGTTTTGTCTACTGTAAAGTGTAAAATTGTTTGGTTACCTGCTTTATCAGTGATCACTAATGTGTGTTCACCATCAGTTGGATTTATTGTTCCAGAAGAAATGGTTGTCCCGTTTAAATTAGCAGTATCAATACCGCTTAGCGCATCACTGAATGTAATGTTTGTTGCTGTATTTTTATTATATAATTGCCCATCAGCATAGTTGGTAATAGGTGGTTCTTTATCAATTTTGACTGTAAATTTAGCTCCAGGATCGGTTACTGGATTACTTTGGTTTCCAGAATCATCTTTTGCTCTAATTAGAATATTTGTCGTACCTTGGGTTGAAACTGTATAATCAACGCCTGTTGAGGTAGCATTACTTAAACCGACTTTACTCCAAGTGTCACCATTATCTGTTGAAACTTCGTACGATGTTGGATCGACCCCATGATCATCAGTTGCTGTAAAGTGAATTGTTGTGATTTTATTGGTCCATGATGCACCACCTGTGTAACCTTCTGGTATGGTAATAATAGCATCCGTTATTTTTGGTGCCACAGTATCTAGTACTGTAACTGAAACATTATCAACCTGAAAGATTTGAAATCCACGACCATCAAGAGGATCTTTTATACCGTCTTCAAACGCAATGCTAAAATTTACTTTAGTTCCGATCGCAGTGAAAGTAGTCGTTACATTCTGAGGACCTGTGTAATCTATCCAATCTCTATTTGTCGTTAGAGAGGTACCACTTTCTGTGTCAGTTACAAACCAAACATACCTAGGGTGGGTATTCGTATTTTCAATAAGTTTAAAAGGAAACTTTAAGATATAAGTTTGTCCTGGAATTGTGTTAATCGTTTGCCTCATAACCATATATTCTTGGGAATCTACAGTGTTTAATACTTTTAATAAAATCCCACCACCTGGAACAGGTTTAACATAACTTTTTGGGTTGACTTCACCAAAAACCTTATACCAGCCGTCACCTTGATCCTCTAAATTGGAGCTATAAGGACCTTGACTTTGGCTTTTATTTAAATACGCCACAAATGACCAATTTGGAAAAGTAGTTGTCTGACTATCAAAATTAAATGTAGGGTTTTGGACCAAGTTTGGAAGTGCTGCTGCTTCTGTAATAGTTGGTTTAAGTAGTCCTTTTAGTCCAAGTAACCTCGGTTGCGTCCCGCTCGTCATGAAGACAAAAATGGAAGCTAAAACAGTCGCTTTAAAAAGTCGCTTTCTTTTTTTCACCATTATGTTTCTCCATTTCCAAAATAATAATTTTTCTTTACTCTTTTTCTATTTTCTTTAACCGTCTACTTAAAATAAACATAAGTATGACGAGTAATAGTGATAAAGTACCGCCAATTAAGTACCACATTTTTCGATCCTTTTCCAGATCTGAAGTCTTAAATTCCTCAGCTGATTTGTCCTTAATCGTAAATATTCTTGTCCATTTCCATGATTTCTCCCCATCTGTGGCTTTCATTTCTAGACGGTAATTACCTGATTCAAGTGCTCGGTCACCCCAATCCATTGCATAATCAAAGTTTGAATTAGGTGCCATTCTAAGATTTTCTTTTTTTGTTTCATGCAGGATCTTTTTCCCTTGTTCCGTAAATACTTTCGCATCTACACTCAAATTTTTTAACATAGCTGGCTTTATATTTTGTATGTTAGCTGTAACTACATTTCGTGCATTTACAATTTTTGGTTGTATTCCATTTAATTTTAAATCTGGCTTGATCACTTTATCGGTTTCCCTTAATACAACGCCAATTACGTATGCATATTTATTATTTATTTGAAGGTTATCATTTTTTTTATTAGCTTCCTCAACGTCTTCTTTCTCACTAAAATTGAGTCCACCCAATATAACACCATCGAATTGCTGCTTTGGCATCTCAATCGTAATCTCTACTGTTGCTTCACTTTTCGCTGGAATTTTCGTCTCTTTTTTTACCTTAGCTATATTAGTGAAAGGAATTTCTAACGTATCGTCTACCTTTGGATTTGAAATACTGTAATCCGCAATTCCACTACTATTTGTAATCACTGAATTAGCTTTTGCTTCAACAACTATATTTTTATCAGTATCATTTTTTATTTGAACTTCTAAGATTTGTTTTTGACCTGGTTTCATTCTCAAATCAAAATAAGTTTTGCTCTGATCAATTTGATTAGATGGGATAACCGCCGATACGGCAAAATTCATCTCAGCTGCACTTGCATGAAAATTATTAATATTAATTAGAAATAAAATAATAATAAATTTTTTTAGTACATTCATAGATAGCTCCTTTTTTTGAAATTGACTAAAAAATTTCATGCAGATTAGGTTACTGCTTTATTCGATTTATTTGCACTATACAGATTGAGTAGAGCTAGTTGCCTTTATTTTTGAAAATCACATCAAAACCTTCAACTTTGATTCTTAGTTGAACTCACAGCTAAATATGTGAAAAATGTAACATGGTTATATTCAATCGTTCAACGATATTTTTTACCTTTGTCAACGGTAATGGCGTTGAGTTTTAAGTTATTTTTTGTTTTGGTAGTTCTTCTTAATATTTTAGGTATAACTGCTACAAATGGTGATGTCACTTGCTGATCCAACCAAATAGTAAAAATATTTTATCCACATTTTAAATATGCATTTAAATTTTGAACACTTTGTGAATTTTGGTTATCTGTCCTTTTCTTCAATCATATATATGAATACAGAGTTTCGAAGGGGGTATAAATATTGGGATATGATGTACTCATCTTTTTCTTTTACTTTATTATTCTTTTAGGTATGATTGGTTCATTTTTCTTAGTGTTAAAAAATGCATTTAATGTAGATGATGCTTTAAGAATTGACCCTAAACCCTCCCTTCCTGAAGAAAGCGTACATTCATAGCTAAAAAAACCTCATCTAACAATTAGATGAGGTTTTAAGAGTGTTGAAATATAAAATGGTCAATAGGGAAAACGGACATTAAATGTACATTTATTAAGACTGAAATTATCATTTTTTGGATGATCTATTAAAGGTTTTAAATTAACACTAGTAATGGTTTTTGAAGTTATAAATATTATGAGCTAATTAAAAAACAAATTCAACTGATTAGTTTATTAACTAATGTTCGATATTAATTGACCTACAAACTGATTAATAAATAACTGTTAGGATACTCTTAGTAAAGGCTATTTGATTAGGATTTATTGTAGACTTTTTTTGATGAATAAGTTGATTGGAACAAAAGGGGTGCTCGACTCCTATGGGATATGCGGGAAGGCTGAGACCCCGCAGGCTTGCCGAGGAGGCTCAAGAATCTCGCCCCATGGAAAGCGAGCATCCTGTAGTGGAAATCAACATCACTCTACTCCTTTTACGAAAACTTGGTAATTTAATTGACAAGGTTGTTTTTTCCTTACATATAAGCCTGTTTTGAGTAAGGTATTTTCGTCTATATGTTTTTTAATTACTCATGAGCCCCTTATGAGTTACTATATTTCATCTTTTTGCTTTTTTACTTACTTATGATCTTTTCTTATGTAACCAAGAATCATATCTCCATCCACCCCTCCAATTAAATGAGGTTTTTTATTTCAATATAATGCTATTTACAATTTAACGTTAATTTTACTAATTGTTGTCTTAGCTATCAAATATTACCATGACTATTCTTACTCAATATCAGTTAAGATGGGTTATATGGTTTTTTAATCTTTTACATCATTTAGAGGAGGGATTTTAATGGATACATCATCCATCTCAAAAACGACTGTTGATGTGCTAAATAAGCAAATAGCAGACTGGAATATTCTATTTGTAAAGTTACATAACTATCATTGGTATGTAAAAGGTCCAAATTTTTTCACTCTACACACTAAATTTGAGGAATTTTACAACGAGGCAAGTTTACATATTGATGAACTAGCAGAGCGAGTGTTAATAATTGGTGGAAAACCACTAGCTACAATGAGAGAGTATCTTGATACTTCAAGCCTTAAAGAAGCCAATAAGAATATTACTTCTGATGAAATGGTCCAGGACATTACTAAGGACTATAACTATTTAATTGAAGAATTAAAAGATGGCATGGATATTGCAGAGTCTGAAAATGATTCAGTTACTCATGATTTATTATTAGCCATTCGAGAACAGCTTGCAAAGCATGTTTGGATGTTAACAGCCTACTTAAATTAAGTTAAAACTTAAGGATAACTTAAGAAAAGCAGTATAAAATAAAATGGATTATTCATCCTTTTATCTTTATACTGCTTTTTTTCTTTCCTATTTTAAAGCCTAGAGATGTAGTAGATTAATATTTTTTAATGAAACTCTTATTTTCCAGTGTAAAAACAGGTAATATGAACTAGGAATATCAAACTACAAATTGTACACTGAATATATTTTTTCCCCTATATTAATGCATTTTCCGACAAAAACCTCCTTTTTTCACCATTGTTTTCAAACACAACTATTTATCTATTCTAATAATTGTTTTGTAAACGTTTTCATTTTGTATTTTCCTTACTCTCCCTTATTTTATTTAATCTATCAACCTTTCCATCGAATCATAGTGACATTTTTTCCCTATTAATTTACTAGTTAATCCGAATTTCGAATGAATTTTAGTCAAAAAGGACTATATATTACAGAAAATGTTTTCATATTGAAACATTCGCGTAATAATATTATACTTATGAAAATTCTAAATTAAACAACAATTATGCTCATGAAACCTCGAAAGGAGACACGAAATGTCAAAACCTCTTTTGGAAATCGAACATTTAACGACATCGTTTCGTATAAACAACCAATACTATCCTGCTGTGGATGATGTATCACTTACTGTCCATGAAAATGAAGTTCTTGCAATTGTGGGTGAATCAGGCTGCGGTAAAAGTGCACTAGCCCTATCAATCCTAGGACTACATTCAAATAATCGTACAAAAATGAATGGATCGATCTCTTACAAGGGTACAAATTTACTAACGCTTAATGATAGTAAATTGAATAAAATTCGAGGAAAGGAAATCGGAATGATTTTCCAAGAACCTCTTACTGCTCTAAACCCGTTAATGACGATTGGTAAACAAATTGAAGAAAATCTAGATTTCCATACTGATCTTTCACGATCACAAAAAAAGGATCGTGCATTAGAGCTACTAGATCAAGTTGGAATCCCGAAGCCAGAGGTTACTTATAAACAATACCCACATGAATTATCTGGTGGTATGAGACAACGTGCTATGATTTCAATTGCTATTGCATGTAACCCTTCGTTCATTATTGCAGACGAGCCAACTACTGCCTTAGATGTAACGATACAAGCCCAAATACTAGATTTACTAAAAGAAATTCAAAAGAAAACGAAGTTAGGTATCATTTTAATTACGCATGACTTAAGTGTTGTTGCAGAAGTAGCAGACCGTGTTGCTGTTATGTATGCTGGACAAATTATAGAGACTGGTTCAGTAGAAGAAATACTAAATAATCCATTACACCCATATACACGCTCACTATTAAACTCTATTCCTACTACTCATTCAAAAAATCAAAGACTTCATATTATTGAAGGTACAGTTCCACCTTTAGACAAACTACCTAGAACAGGCTGCCGATTCAGCCACCGTATTCCTTGGATTCAAAATTATGCTCATGAAAATCAACCTATCTTGCACGAAGTTAAACCAAATCATTATGTACGTTGTTCTTGTTATAAGCATTTCCATTTCAAGAACGAGAAAGGAGCACCGATCGTAAATGTCTCTATTAAAGGTTGATAACTTAAAAGTACATTACCCTATTCGCGGTGGTATTTTTCGAACAGTTGTAGATCATGTTCGAGCTGTTGATGGAATTTCATTTGAACTTAACGAAGGCGAAACATATGGCCTAATTGGAGAATCAGGTAGTGGAAAATCTACTGCAGGTAAGGCAATTCTTCAACTAGCAAAGGCTACAAATGGAAGTATTCAGTTTTTAGACAATGACTTAATAACGCTAGGCAAAAAGCAATTGCGAGCATTTCGACAAGAGATTCAAATGATATTTCAAGACCCATACTCTTCTTTAAATCCTAAAAAGAGAATTATTGATTTAGTTGCAGAACCTCTAAGAAACTATGAAACTTTAACTGCTGAAGAAGAACGTGATAGAGTACTTTACTACCTTAATAAAGTTGGATTATCTCCAGAATCACTATATAAATATCCACATGAATTTTCTGGTGGGCAACGTCAACGAATTGGGATTGCAAGAGCTTTAACATTACAACCAAAGTTAATTGTTGCAGATGAACCTGTTTCTGCTTTGGATGTTTCAGTACAAGCACAAGTACTTAACTTCTTACAAGATTTACAAGAAGAATTCAAGCTAACTTATTTATTTATCGGTCATGACTTAGGCGTTATTCGCCATTTATGTGATCGAATTGGTGTTATGTATAGAGGGAGACTTGTTGAGGAAGGCACTACTGAAGATATTTTAAACAACCCACAACATATATACACTAAACGCTTAATTGCAGCAATACCGGATATTCGTCCAGAAGTTCGAGAAGAAAAAATTAAAGAAAGACAAGCAGTTAGACAAGAATATCAACAAAATGCTTCTTCTTACTTTGATGCAAATGGTCGACCATTTGATTTAAAACCAATCTCAGATACTCATCGAGTAGCATTACCCTAGAAAGGAGTAACGAATATGTTGAAATTTATCATTCGCCGTATACTCATTATGATTCCTCAGCTTCTAATCCTGAGTATAGTAATCTTTGCACTCGCTAAAGCAATGCCAGGTGATGCATTAACTGGACGATCGATTAACCCAAAAGCTAATCCACAGGAAATTGAAAAAATTCGTGAAGAAATGGGTTTAAATGATCCTGCATATGTTCAGTATTATCATTGGATTAAAAATGTTGCAAAAGGAGATTTTGGTGTTTCCTATACACACAAAATCAATGTAGTTGATGTAATTGGTGACCGTATTGGAAATACTGTATTACTTGCCTTCTGCGTGTTTATTGTGACTTATTTACTGGCAATTCCACTTGGTATTATTAGTGGACGTTATAACGACACCTGGGCGGATAAGCTGATAACCGGGTATAACTATTTAGGTTTTGCTACCCCTGTATTTATTTTTGCACTTGTTATGCTGTTTGTTTTTGGATTTTATTTTGATCTTTTTCCTACGGGCGGTAGCGTAGACCCTCAGATTGCTAATGGAACTTTTGCTTATTACGTAAGCAAATTAGATCATCTTGTTTTACCAACTTTATCGGGTGCACTTATTTCAACTGTTGGAATTTCCCAATATTTACGTAGTGAGATTATTGATACAAAAGTAAAAGATTTTGTAAGAACAGCTAGATCGAAAGGTGTTCCCGAAGCAAAGGTTTATTCTAGACATATTTTACGAAATTCATTCTTACCAATCGCTGCATTTTTAGGTTATGAGATTACCGGTCTAATAGCAGGTTCAGTAATTTTAGAGTCAATTTTCGGATATCCTGGAATTGGGCAACTGTTCGTTAAATCCGTAATGTTACGCGATTTTACCGTTGTAAATGCACTTGTTTTAATGACATGTCTTGCAACACTTTTCGGCACATTAATCTCAGATATCATTCTAAGCATCGTAGATCCACGTATACGGATTGAATAGGGTAGGTGAAATTTATGGAATTAAAAATCGAAAATCAAACTCATATTGAAGAACAGCGAAAAAGCCCATCTGGATTTAGTGTCATTTGGACAGAATTTAGACGAGATAAATTAGCTTTAGGTTCTCTTATCATGCTTGGCCTAATAATATTAGGTGTGTATGGTACTTCGCTTATTCTAGATCAAAATCAAATTGTTAAAGTCGACTTTCTATCAATTTATCAGCCACCTTCCTCTACTCATTGGTTAGGTACTGACTATGGTGGACGCGATATATTTGGACAACTAATAATTGGGACTAAAAATTCTTTTACAATTGGATTTTTTATCACAATTATTACAAATCTACTGGGCCTAGTATTAGGTTTAATAGCTGGTTATTTCGGTGGTTGGGTAGACAGTGTCGTTATGCGTATTATCGACTTTTTCTTATCCTTACCAACATTAATGTTAATTATTGTATTCGTAACAGTTGTACCTACATTCTCTATCATAAATTTTGTCCTTATTATGAGCCTGTTTTTATGGACAGGTAAAGCAAGGTTAATTCGTTCAAAAGTTTTATCAGAGAGCGAATTAGATTATGTGGCAGCAGCTAAAGCAATTGGCACGCCGAATTGGAAAATCATTATCTCGCATGTTTTACCAAATGTAAGCTCATTAATTATTGTTGCATTCACTTTAAACCTAGCAGGAAATATTGGAATCGAGTCTGCTCTAACCTTCCTTGGATTTGGTTTACCAGAAAGTACACCAAGTTTAGGAACACTAGTTAGTTATGCAACAAATCCTGATGTTTTACAAAATAAGCTGTGGATATGGTTACCTGCATCGTGCATGATTTTAGTGCTCATGCTGAGTATAAATTTCATCGGTGAAGCGCTAAAGCGTGCAGCTGATGCTAGACAAAGAAGAGGATAATTAAAAATTAAGGAGAGTGGAAATATGAAAAATGCAAAAAGCTTTACTAAAGTATTAAGCGCAATGGCAGTATCTATGATGATTCTTTCAGCATGTAAAGGCGGCGACACGAAGACTACGACTACTACTAAACAAGTCGATCAAGCTGCTTTTCCTATTAAAGTAACAAATAACAAAAAATCAGTTTCAGGTGGCATTTTAAAATATGGTTTAGTTTCAGATACGCCATTTGAAGGTATCTTAAATACAGTTTTCTATGAAGGCGATCCAGACTCTCAAGTTCTTCAATTCTTTGATGAAGCACTTCTTTCAACAGATGAAAACTATATTTATGACCAAGATGGTGCTGCTACATATAAATTAAGCGACGACAAAAAGACAATCACATTAAAAATTCGCGATAATGTAAATTGGACTAATGGTGATCCAGTTACAGCAGAGGATTTAGAATATGCTTATCTTGTAATTGGTAATCAAAAATATACAGGTGTGCGTTATGACTCACAAATGTCTATGATTGAAGGTATGGAAGATTACCATAACGGAAAGGCAAAAAATATTTCCGGTGTTAAAGTAATTGATCCTAAAACAATTTCAATTACATTTAAAGAAGCTAACCCATCTGTACTTACTGGCTTATGGACTAACCCACTACCTAAAAAATACTTAGGCAATGTTCCAATTGATAAATTAGCATCATCAGATCAAATTCGTAAAGCGCCTATCGGCTTTGGACCATTTAAAATTAAAAAGATCACTCCAGGTGAAGCTGTAGAGTTTGAAGCGAATAAAGATTACTGGAACGGTGCTCCAAAACTTGACGGTGTACTTTTAAAAGTTGTTAACCCAACTATTGCTACATCTTCTCTAGCTAACGGAGATATCGATATCGCTTCAGTTTCAGCTGACCAATATGATCAAGCTAAAAAATTAAAAAATATTTCATTAATCGGTAAAACTGAGTTAGCTTACTCTTACATTGGATTTAAATTAGGCCATTACGATGCGAAAAATGGTGTAAACGTAATGGATAATCCAAAATTCAAAGATAAGCGTGTACGTCAAGCAATGGCTTATGCCCTTGATAATAAAGCAGTTGGGGAAAAATTATACAAAGGATTACGAGTGCCTGCAACTTCTGTAATTCCACCATCATTCCCTAAATACTTTGATAAAGCATTAAAAGGATATACTCATGATCCTGAAAAAGCTAAAAAATTACTAGACGATGCTGGTTACAAAGATGTAACTGGAGATGGTTTACGTGAAGATCCAAATGGAAAACCATTTAAAATCAACTTCGCTTCTATGAGTGGTGGCGATATCGCTGAACCATTAGCTCAATTCTACTTACAATCTTGGAAAGAAGTTGGCTTAGATGTTCAATTATTAGATGGACGTTTACATGAGTTCAACTCATTCTACGATATGGTAGAAAAAGATAATCCAAAAATCGATATTTTCGCAGCAGCTTGGGGAACAGGTTCTGATCCAGACCCATCTGGAATTTGGTCGAAAAATGCACCATTCAACTACGTTCGTTGGGTAAATGACGACAATGATAAA
Organism: Bacillus sp. FJAT-25509; assembly: GCF_001420605.1. Classification (GTDB taxonomy): domain Bacteria; phylum Bacillota; class Bacilli; order Bacillales; family Bacillaceae_G; genus Gottfriedia. The sequence continues at coordinate 68,346 of NZ_LJIZ01000037.1, read as the reverse complement.
CTATTAAAAGAAGGTATTTCAGCAAAAGCATTTGATGAAAAATACCGTCAAGATGTATACGATAAATGGCAAGAGCTTGTAAATGACGAAGTGCCAGTTATCCCTACCCTATTCCGCTTCGGTTTAGATGGAGTTAATAAGCGTGTTAAAGGTTACGACTTAACAGCTGGTCAAGGCTTCCAAGGTCACTTACAAGACATCACTGTAACAAGTAAAGAGTCTGAAAAAAATAAATAAGCTGTAAAAATGTAGCTGTCCCTTAAGTCAATGTACTTTTGGGACAGTTCTTTTTTTATGTGTATAACCCATATCTGATTCTAAAGAAAATATAGCCATAACAGTAAAATGTGGATAAGTAACTCCCCCATTCCTTTCTAAAAAAGGTTATTAACAAGAACTTGCGAACATTTGTTGATATTTAATGCAGAATCACTTAAAAACAGTAATACGATCACCAAAACAGTGGATAACTAGTCGCTCTCCCCTGCAAAATCAAAAAAATATTTACAAAAATATGCACACTGTTGATAAAATTGTGAACTTTGTTAATAAAGCAGTAATTTTTACTCGTAAAATTTGTGGGAACGATATAAAGTTTGTTTCTGTGGGCTGAAATAAGTAGATTCAATCTTAACAAGCATGAACGAACTGTGGACATTGTTGATAAAGTTGTGAGCTTCCCTCAATTTTTGCAAAACGTGATTAACAACATAAACACAATTTAAGAAAACAAAAAACTCGCTAGTAGTAAATTACTAGCGAGTTAGGTTTTATTGCAGACTTCTTTTTGATAAATAAGTTGATTGGAATGGAGGGTGCTCGACTCCTATGGGATTAGCGGGAAGGCTGAGACCCCGCAGGCTTGCCGAGGAGGCTAAAGAATCTCGCCCCATGGAAAGCGAGCATCCCGTAATGGAAATCAACATCACTCTACTCCTATTACGAAAATTTGATAATTAATTGACAAGGTAGTTTTTCAACAGCGTAAAAACTCGCTAGTAATAACTTACTAGCGAGTTTCCACAAATTTTTGAGACATTCTCAAAACAATTATTAACTTACTTTTTTATTCACTTCTTGCTCGTGTTTTTCAATCTTATGCTTAGCAGAGAAATGATAATAGATTAAACATGCAATCATAAATGGAATTCCACAGTACAATGCAATACGTTGGTCTGGGATAAATGCAAGGCTAATAATTACAGCCACATTTAAAACTAAAGCAACGATTGGAACGATTGGATAAAGAGGCGTTTTGTATTTTAAATCCTCTAATTTTCCACCTTCTGCAAGGTATTTCTTTCTACCTAAAAGATTTGATAATGCAATGCTTGCCCAAACAAATAAACAGCCAAACCCTGCAATTGATAGTAACCATAGATAAACCGTGTCTTCTGCGTAAATACCACTTAATAGAGATAAACATCCAAAAAACATACTAAAAGTTAAAGCGTTTAAAGGTACACCTCTTTTAGTTAGTTTTCCTAATTTCGAACTAACCATTCCTTTTTGAGCCATTGAATACATCATACGAGATGTTGCGTATAAACCTGAGTTAGCAACTGATAGAACTGCTGTAATAATAACAAAGTTCATAATATCTGCCGCATATGGAATACCGATGTTATCAAATACTACTACGAATGGACTATCTACTAAACCAGCTTTCTCCCAAGGGAATAAGCCTGCTAAAACAAATATTGATAAAATAAAGAATACTAGAATTCGCCATACAGTGTTATTAATTGCTTTAGGTACTGCTTTTGCTGGATCTTCACTTTCACCAGCTGCAATCCCAACTAATTCACTTCCCTGGAATGAGAAGTTAACTGCAACCATTGTTATGCAAATTGCTAAAAAGCCTTTTGGGAAAAGTCCACCGTGGTCTGTAAAGTTTGAAAGCATTGGAGCTTTTGACCCTTCTACTGGCACAATGCCAAACATTACTGCTCCACCTAAAATAATAAATAAAACAATTGTTACTACTTTAATACTTGCAAACCAAAATTCAACTTCAGCAAAACTCTTAGTTGAAAGTGCGTTTATTGCGAATAATATTACCCCAAATACTACACACCAGATCCAAGTCGGTACATCTGGAAACCATCTCTTCATTAACATACTCACTGTAATTAACTCTAAACCGATTGTTACCGACCAGTTTAACCATGCCATCCATCCAACTACATAGCCTGACGCTGGTGAGATATATTTAGTTGCATAAGTTTGATAAGAACCAGCATCTGGTAAATTAACTGCTAATTCTCCTAAACAGAGCATTGTTAAATACATTACGATTCCACCTACTAAGTAGGCTAATAATGCTCCACCTGGGCCAGCTTCACTAATAGTATAGCCTGATCCCATAAACAAACCTGTCCCAATTACTCCCCCAAGAGCAATCATGAACAAGTGTCTGCTTTTAAGCTCTTTCTTTAACCCCTGTTCTTGTTGTTTCATGAAAGTCCCTCCTCTAGATGTAAATTGTGCGTATAAGTTAAAATATTCTGATATAACAGAATGCAGACTCCCCCGAATCCCATAACGAACACCAAAGAGCTTTAAATAAACATATTTTAAGACTAAATTTTCAGATAATAAATGAAAACGTATACAAATCATTGTATTGGAATAATACTTAATTATAAAAATAGATTTTATTATCTGTCAATACAAATATAAGTGCTCCAGATGAAATTTCCATCTGGAGCAAACCTATTAGTCTATTAAACCCATCCACGGAAACGAGATGCTTCCGCCATTTTACGAATACCAACCATATATGCTGCTAATCTCATATTTACTTTGCGATTAACTGAAGTTTGGTAAACACTATCAAATGAACGTACCATTTTTTCACGAAGTTTTTGAGCAACTTCTTCATCAGACCAGTAGTAACCTTGGTTATTTTGAACCCACTCAAAATAAGAAACAGAAACTCCACCAGCACTTGCTAGTACGTCTGGAACTAATAAAATTCCGCGCTCTGTTAATATTTTAGTAGCTTCTAGAGTAGTAGGACCATTTGCAGCTTCAACTACGATTGATGCTTGGATATTGTGAGCATTTTCAATTGTAATTTGATTTGAAATTGCAGCTGGAACTAAAATATCACAAGGTTTTTCAAGTAATTCTTTATTCGAAATAACATCAGTAAATAAGTTAGTTACTGTTCCGAAGCTATCTCTTTTTTCTAGTAAGCTATGAATATCTAAACCGTCTGGATCGTATAATGCGCCAAGTGCATCAGAAATACCGACTACCTTTGCACCTGCTTCTACCATGAACTTCGCTAAGAAGCTACCCGCATTTCCAAATCCTTGAACAATGACACTAGCACCCTTTAAATCGATTCCCTTACGTTTAGCAGCCTCTTCGATACAAATTGTAACACCTTGAGCTGTAGCTGTTTCACGCCCTTCTGATCCACCTAATACTAGAGGTTTACCAGTTATAAATCCAGGAGAATCAAATTCTTGAATTCTACTATATTCATCCATCATCCAAGCCATAATTTGTGGGTTAGTGTATACGTCTGGAGCAGGAATATCCTTTGTTGGTCCAACGATTTGGCTAATCGCACGAACATATCCTCTACTTAAACGCTCTAACTCATAAATTGACATTTTTCTTGGATCACAAATGATACCGCCTTTTCCCCCACCGTATGGTAAATCAACGATACCGCATTTTAAGCTCATCCACATTGATAAAGCTTTTACTTCATCCTCATTAACCTCAGGATGGAAACGAATTCCACCCTTTGTTGGACCTACAGCGTCATTATGTTGTGAACGATAGCCAGTGAAAATTTTCACTGAGCCATCATCCATTCTTACCGGAATTTGAACTGTTAAAAAACGTAATGGTTCTTTTAATAACTCATAAAGTTCTTTTGAATAACCAAGTTTATGAAGAGCTTCTGAGATTACTTCTTGAGTAGACTCAATTAATTCTCTTCCTTCTTCTTTGATTTTGTTTTGTACTTCATTTTGTGGGATTGTAGTTGTCATTTTTATCGCTCCATTTATACAGTTGCTTTATATTGGCTAAATACTTCGTTAATTTGTTGAATTGACCAGTCTAAATCTTCTTTTGAAATAATTAATGGTGGTGCAAAACGAATTACTGTATCATGTGTTTCTTTACATAATAAACCTTGTTTCTTTAATGCTTCACAATAAACACGTGCTGGTACATGAAGTTCAACACCAATAAATAATCCACGTCCTCTAACTTCTTTAATATGAGGATGGTCGATTTCTTTTAATTTTTCCATAAAGTAGTTTCCAAGCTCATTAGAACGCTCAGCTAACTTCTCTTCTTCAAGAACTTCTAGAGCAGCTACAGAAACTGCACAAGCTAATGGATTTCCACCAAATGTAGATCCGTGAGAACCTGGCTCAAATACGCCTAAGATTGAACGATTTGCAGCAACACATGAAATTGGGAATACTCCGCCACCAAGTGCTTTACCTAAAATGTACATGTCAGGAATTACTCCATCCCAATCACATGCAAAAGTTTTACCAGTTCTACATAAACCTGTTTGAATTTCATCTGCAATAAATAATACGTTTTCTTTTTTACAAACTTCAGCTACTTCAGGTAAGAATCCTTCTCTAGGGATATTAATTCCAGCTTCACCTTGGATTGGTTCGATTAAGAATGCAGCAGTATTTGGTGTAATTGCAGCTTTTAATGCTTCAATATCGCCATAAGGAATTAACTTAATTCCTGGTAAGAATGGTCCAAATCCACGTTGATAATCTTTTTCTGATGATAAAGAAACTGCAGCCATCGTACGACCGTGGAAGTTTCCAACACAAGCAATAATTTCTGCTTGGTTTTCTTCTACACCCTTAACATCATAAGCCCATCTTCTAGCAGCTTTAATAGCTGTCTCAACAGCTTCAGCACCAGTGTTCATAGGTAAAATCATATCTTTGTTAGTAACTTTTGCTACCTTTTCAAACCACTCACCCATGTTTTCACTATAGAAAGCACGAGAAGTTAATGTAACTTTGTCAGCTTGATCTTTTAAAGCTTGAATAATTTTTGGATGACGATGTCCTTGGTTTACAGAAGAATATGCGCTTAACATATCTAAATATCTGTTACCCTCAGGGTCTGTAACCCAAATACCTTCAGCTTTAGAAATTACTACTGGAAGTGGATGATAGTTATTTGCGCCATATTGATTTGTTTGGTCAATGATCTTTTGAGAATTAGTTGTCATTTGAGTTCCCCCAATATTATTGATTAATATTTAGTTTCTTACTAAAAGAATAAGCAATTTCCGTGCCAAACATGTTAAATAAATTTAAATTCACAAAATGTACTTATTCTCAGCGTTATTCATCATTAAGCATGATACCGTTTTCAATTTACTGCAAAATATTTTTGCATTCAGGCGCAAAATTAATTAAAATATGCATAGAATATTTGCAGCAAAAAAACGATTAACAAAGAAAATTAGCACATTCGGAAAAAAACTGCCTTTTTATCTTACCAAAAATAGTTAGAAGTGCAAATTTTTTCTATTGTTATAATGAAAAGAGAGAATTATATGAAAAATGATAAGCAAAACTATTTAGCTGTTGATGAATTGTTACAATTAATATTAGAAGAAATAGATATCGGTATACATGTAGTTGATCAAGATGCAAATACAATGGTGTATAACCGCAAAATGATGGAAATCGAAATGATGAATGAAGAGGATGTCTTACATAAAAATCTTTTAGATGTCTTCACGTTTCAAAAAAACCAATCGAGCACCTTACTTGAAGCCCTCCAAAAAGGTAAAGTACGAAAAAACATTAAACAATCTTATTTTAATAATAAAGGAAAAGAAGTTACGACGATTAATGATACTTACCCAATAATGAAAGAAAATAAAATTATTGGAGCAATTGAAATGGTTCGCGACGTGACGGAATTAAAGCAATCTGTGCAGGAAGGCATTCTCCAAAATCGAAATACGCGTTATACATTTGAACAATTAATCGGAACATCTGGGGCATTTAAAAGCATAATTGAAGATGCAAAAAGATCTGCCAAAACTTCATCATCCGTTTTAATTGTAGGAGAAACCGGAACAGGTAAAGAACTATTCGCTCAAAGTATTCATAATGCTAGCAAAAGAGCAACAAAGCCCTTCATTTCTCAAAATTGCGCCGCACTTCCAGAATCCTTAATTGAAAGCATTCTTTTTGGGACAAAAAAAGGAGCATTTACTGGGGCAATTGATAAGCCTGGATTATTTGAAGAAGCAAATGGTGGAACATTATTATTAGATGAAATTAACTCGCTTAGCCCAAATTTACAGGCTAAACTTTTAAGAGTTATTCAAGAGCGTAAAGTTAGAAGAATTGGTGAGATTAACGAAAAAGAATTAGATGTCCGAATTATCGCTACGATAAATGAAGACCCTATTGAAGCAATTGCGAATAATCATTTACGTAAAGACTTATATTACCGTCTAAGTGTCGTTTCATTATTTCTACCACCACTTCGTGAACGCTTCGAAGATATATTGCTGTTAGCAAACTTCTTCATTCAAAAATATAATCGTCTTTTCGGCCATCGGGTAACTAATTTAGATGAAAATGTAGCAAATTTCTTCCTGAAACATAACTGGCCAGGTAATATACGTGAACTTGAACATATGATTGAAGGTGCAATGAACTTAATAGAAGATGAAACAATTATATCGACTACACATTTACCATCAAGATTCTTTAATGAAAATAGGATTATAAGCGTAGCACCGACTGCTCAAAAAAATAGAGAAATTAAAATAAATCAATCGGAATTAACAGATGACAAATCAAATTTGAAAAATACTTTATTAAATAATGAAAAACAGTATATTATAAATGTTTTAAATGAGCATAACGGCAATATTACACAGGCTGCAAAAAAACTAGGCATCAGTAGACAGAACCTACAATACCGAATTCGCAAGTTTAATTTATTAAATGATTAAGTTAAAAATTAATAGTAACGAATTTTAAGTTTCAAGTACGTTTAAAATACAATATGCCCAAACCTTCCACTTTTGTCCTGCATATTTTGATTATGTAAGACTCATAAGTAAAGGAGGTTTTTTATATGTCGAATGAACATGAGTATCGTCCGCATGGATTTGGTGGAGGTGGCTTTGGACACGGAGGATTTGGAGGCTTCCACGGAGGATTCGGTGGAGGATTTGGTAGACCTGGATTTGGCTTTGGTAGACCTGGGTTTGGATTTGGCTTTGGACGTCCATTTTTCCGTCCGTTTTTCCGTCCATTTTTCCCATTTTTCCCATTTTATGGTTATGGTTATGGCTATGGCTATCCTTACTATTCATATTGCCCGCCAGGATACTATTGTCCACCACCTTATTACTATTATTAATGTAAAAATAAAAAATATAAAAGAGAAGGATTGTAATCCTTCTCTTTTTTTATAGTGATATTGTTGAATAACTTCCTACAACATCTACTGAAAAGCCTAAAGCTTCCAATTCTTGCTTTACTCCAGGTAATAATACGTCATCATAGCCCATCTCAACATCAACAATGAAGAAGTAATTTCCTAATCCAGTTTTCGTCGGGCGGGACTCAATTTTTGAAAGGTCAATCTGTCTCCATGCAAATGCAGAAAGCACTTGGTGAAGCGCACCAGCATGATTCTCTGGCATGTTAATAACTAGAGTTGCTTTAGTATGTTTAGATTGAAAATAACTTGTTTCTAATTCAGCATCTTGTCTTTGTAAAACAACAAATCTCGTGTGGTTATACGAGTTAGAGTGAATATCTGAAGCAACAATTTCTAATCCATATTTCTTTGCAGCAAATTCATTAGCGATCGCAGCTATACATTCATTAGATTGCTCACTAACCATTTTAGCTGCAGCACTAGTAGAAGTAACTGGTTCTAACTTTGTATATTTATATTGATTATGCAAAAATGTGTGACACTGAGCTAACGCATGAGAATGAGAATAGATCACCTCAATATCCTTTACTCGATGTACTTGTCCTTTTGCCATCAATAAATGTTGTCTAATCGGTATAATAATTTCACCAACCATTTTTAATGGCTGTTCATGTACAAGATAATCAATAGTTGTAGTCACAGATCCTTCAACTGAATTCTCTATTGGTACGACGACTAAATCAACTTCACCTTCAGCAACATTATCCATACAAACTGGAATACTAGAATAAGCAATATGTTCATCATTCTTAAAAACAGACCGTACAGCAACATGTGTAAAAGTCGCCTCAGGACCTAAATACCCAACCTTCACGTTCCCACTCCTTTTAATTTTTAATTATACTAAAAAGAGTTAAGATTAAAAGTAAAATATTTAATTTTTAGCAATTATCTTACAAATTTCGCAAATATCTGCATTACAGGCTACTTTGACGAATCTTTAACGTCGTAGGAACAATCACTTTTTTGGCTACTTTCCTACCTAAAAGTCTTTCCATTAATAAATCCACTGCAGATTCACCCATTATTTCAGTGTATACCTTCAAGGTACTTAAACTAGGAAAAAGATATTTTGAAAACACAAAATCATTCATCCCGATTAAATTTACACGCTCTGGCACTGATATTTTCGCTTCATGAAGTGCTCTTAGACATCCGACAGCCATCGTATCACAACCAATTAAAAATGCTGTTGGTAATTCACCACCTTGTTCTCGAATTGCCTTGTTCATTAAATTAAACCCGGCTTCAGCTGTAAATTCACTTAAGTACAGATTCTCTTTTCGAAAGAGTCCCTTTTCCTCTAAATAGTTTTTATATGTTTTCACTCGAGAATTCATTTTTTGACCTTGCTTCTTATCATACTCGCGTCCACCAATATATCCGATTTTTTGATGTCCATGTGAGATAAAATGATCTAAAACTTTAATAATAGCATTCTCATAATCTGTAACAACAGAATCATATTGCTCTTCATCTGGTGAAAAATCAACAAAAACTATATTTTTTGATACTTTTTTCAATGAGCTAATTTGTTGATTGTCAAACTTACCTAATGCAATCACACCAAGTATTTGCTCATCTAACATCCCCTTTTCATTTCCACGAAAAAAAGTAGAAATGTGCAGAGAATGTTGTTCACACTTATTTTCAATTCCAAAACGAATTAGCATATAAAAGAGATCACTTAATTCTTCATGGCCATTGTCACCTTTAACAAGTGCGATTTTAGCGATATTCTTTTTTACTTTTGATTTTTTCCTATATGAAAGCTTTTCTGCTGTTTCAAAAATTCTTTGTTTTGTATCGTCAGTTACTGATAGTGCCGGGTCATAATTAAGCACTCTTGATACAGTAGCAATCGATACCCCTGCTTTTTCGGCAATTTCTTTAATTGTAGTCATTACAACTCTCCTCGTAACCTTCCAATCTGAATTGTTTTCGAAACTATTACTTTAATTTTAACAGTTGAAGGTTGTATGATTATCTATTAAATATGGAGAATTTTTTACATATTTTATTTTCCTTAAATCAAGATTGGATAATTAAGTTTTATTTATGCAAATTTGAAATATTATAATTTACAAGAGGAGAATTTAATTTTTCTGGAGTAAACTTAGCTGTTTTTTAATTGTTGAAATCATAGATGTGGTTTCTTGATTCTATTCGTATAAAGTTTTTAACATTGTATCCGTTAAAGCTTCAACTGATTTGGTTGAGGATAGCCCTACTTCATTTGGAAGATTACTGTAAATTAGTATATCCATCCCCCTATTAATACGATACCCTGCTTGTTTTAAATAACTAATCACTTTCTTTAAGTAGCTAGCCCAGTCATGCTTTATTTCGTCACCTAAATCATTTAAAGAAATTTCAATGATTCCTAAATCTTCAAAGTTTAAGGATACTAATTTAATTAATTGCGTCTCTGTTCTAGACAAAATCACATAAATGCCAAATGGTTGTGAAGTATGTTGATCATTTGCATCAAAGTCCGTGATTTCTTCGATTTCGTCAGTATGGCCTGATACAAAAAAAACGCGTAAATTAGAATGACTGTAATACTGATTGTAAACCGATATTAAATCTTTAACATTCATTTCCTAATCACTCCTATAACTAATTTTCCATGATGATCCCTACCCGCTATTCAGTCAGATAGACATAGATTTAACCCAAAAATTAAATCATCTAACCCTATATCTCCTCGCTAGCCTTATTTCAATTCTTACCATTAGAAGATAACAAGCTTACTAGCACTAATCACCCTACTAGTTTTAAACACTAGTACCTTGGCAAAGGAACACTATAAAGAGATAAAAGAGTTCTATTAAGAGTATCCTACTCTCATGGATATTATCGGTCAATAATTATTCAATTAAAATTTACTAAAACGGGAGGATTTTTTACTTAGTTTTTTATTCTGTCACAATTAATGTTCGTATAAGTAAAATAACAGGATAACTACCTTAATTTAAAGGTTCTTGGATAGTAGTTCTATTAGATTATTAATAGTAATTTTTTTACATTTTTTTACTAATTAGATCTTTTTTAGAATTATATCTAAATAATAAAAGAAATAAATTTCACTAAAATATTTTAATGTTTACATTACAACTACAATTTATTTGCTAGTTGAAAGAAATAAGTTTATTACTTTCAGAAAATTTAATAAACTATATATATAGTCCTACTTAAAGAGGATTAAGAAGTGAGAGCCTTACAATACATTTAAAGGAGGTCTTAATGATGTCAGGGTTTGATGCAGGTTTTGATATTTTTAAAATTATCGCGTTCGTATTTCCAATCATTTTCGTGTTCGTTTTTGCAGGTATATTTTTTGCACTAATAAAAGGTTTAAAGCAATGGAATTATAATAATAAACAACCAAAGTTAATTGTCCCGGCAAAAATAGTTACTAAAAGAATAGATTATATTCAGCGTGCTAATACGAATCAGTTCGCTCATTCCTCTACACATTATTATGTTACACTTGAGGTCGAATCTGGAGACAGAATTGAATTTCAAATTGATGGGTTCATTTATGGTCAATTAGTAGAAAATGATACTGGAAAACTAACTTTCCAAGGTACGAGATTCATAAACTTTGAGCGACAATAATTTCTTTTCGGGGTGGAATAATGAATGTTTTCATAAGTGGTGCCACAGGTTTTTTAGGAAAACATACTACAAAAAGATTAAGTGAAATGGGCTACTCCGTTTTAGCCTTTGGACGAAATGAGGAAGAAGCTAAATTTTTTAACAAGATGGAAAATGTCACCTTTGTAAAAGGAGATTTGAATGACTCTGTCTTATTAGAAGAAAATATAAAGAATGTAGACTATGTGATCCATTGTGCTGCACTTGCAGCACCTTTTGGACATTTTTCTGAATTTGAGAAAACAAATGTTGAAGGGACAAGGAATATTGTTAAAGCTTCACTTTCAGCAGATTTAAAAAAGTTTATTAATATTTCGACGCCGAGTGTGTACTTTACTAGTGAGAGTCGCAAAAATGTTAAAGAAAGTGATCCGCTGCCATCAAAACACTCTAATTACTATGCTAAAACAAAGCATATGGCAGATTTAATTATTGAAGATGCAATTGAAAAAGGGCTACCTGCAATCTCATTAAGACCTAGACAAATTTTTGGTCCTTTCGATCATACGATTTTCGGGAGATTTATACAGATTAATGAAAATGGAGGAATTCCATTAGTTCATAAAGGACAAGTTCTAATGGATTTTACTTATATCGATAATGTTGTTGATATGATCATAGCTTGTATGAATGCAGATAATGCCTTAAATGGTGAATACTACAATCTTACAAATGACCAGCCCATTTATTTAATTGACGTACTTAAACAACTCTTCTTTGACTTAAATAAAGAGTTGAATACAAAAAATATCTCGCCAAATCTACTGTCATTTATCGCGTTGAATTCGGAAATAATTGCGAGGATTACTAACAAACCACCTAAAGTTTCTAAGCATATTGCCAATTTCTTAAGCTATGACTATACACTAAATATAGAAAAAATCAAAAGTGATTTAAACTATGAACCTAAAGTATCAATTAGTGAAGGTATTAAGCGTTATGCTGATTGGTACTTAACTACAATTGATTGAAAACTAAAAACAAGCTAAAGTCACCTAAATTAATTGTATTTAAGTAATTTTAGCTTGTTTTTGTTTGGCATAATTCGAATCTAGTAAATTGATGTTGATTAAGTCCATTGACTGGCGTTTATTTGCGGTTTTGTCATTTTTAATTGCAGTTTCTTGATTTTTATTTGCACTTTTACCACTTTTATTTGCAGTTTCAGATTTTTTTACGCCCCCAGTTTTTCCTGTTCTACTCTACATATATAAAAACCAGTAGTAATCTATTTAATAATTGTTTGTATTTCTTTAATATTTAAAGACCATAATCCACTATTAAGAATGGTCTCTGCTTCTATTATATTTAAGCGTTCTTTGAATAATGGTCCATCAATGACAAATGTATGATATTCTCCACTTTCGCCCATTAAACAGATTTCCTTGCTAATGAATAGTTCCTTTAAATCTTTATTTAGGCTCTTACCTACGATCGTAGAATCAAAAATATTCTCCCTTGCCCTACAAATAATTGCATCGTATCCAGTCGCAAGCCATTGGTCTAGTAAATTAGTAGTTTCACTTTTCTCAATCCATACTGGGAAAAGTGGTTCAAGTCCTGTCTTAGTTGCAACTAGTTCATTCCATTGTCGATCTTCCTCGACATATAAAGTACCAAATGCAATCGCAGAAAGATCAAATTGCTCTTTTATTGTTTTTAGTCCATTAATCATTGATTCCTCATATTTACCTGCTGAGTCAATCATGACAAGTGGAATCCCAATTGCATCTGCTTGCATTTGTAAAAATTTAAGCTGAGTCCCGTGCGCATGATTCCTTTCATCCTTTTTCGATACCATTGATACTAGACATGCCACTTCATATTTATTTTTAATTAGCAAATCTAATGCTAAACAACAATCCTTCCCACCACTCCAAGAAACTGCTACTTTACGATTATTCACTATATCATTCTCCCTTAAAATTAAAGCGATAGAAATGTTTAAATTTCTACCCATAGTTTATAACAAACGTTATTAATTTTTTAGTAAACTTTTAACGTATGTCATTCCTTTTATTGCATAATCAAACCACTGTTGATCCCCATATGGAATTTCAACCCATTCTCTCATAGGTTTCCCACCCATTGGGTCAAAGTTTTTTGCTCCGTTTATTATTAAAGCTGCTGCAACATCTTCTGGCTTTAGCTTTACAACAATATTGGGCTCATTATAGAACACAAAAACTTTACCTTGTATTTTTAATCCTTTATGTCCAAAGATACTTCCTTTTGATGCTTCATAATGATTAATTAGTTCAGTTCTTAAGCTTTCAAATCTTTCTATTGTACCTTCCATTTTCATCACTCCTTTTTTTCTGAAGCTTTTTTTAATAAAAATATCTTATTATTACCAATAACTTATTGATATTATTCAGTGTAATATCATCGTCTATACTAATAATATAGACGCAACTGAATCAAATTTTAGGGAGGTAATCATATGGCAATCAACTTCCACGATGCACAAAATAATAATACTTATACAACTAGAGAGGCTGATCAATCTTGGTTTCAGTTAATGAGGGATAATATTGATTTGTTTGGAAAAGACGCCGTTGATATTGGTTGTGGCGGAGGGATCTACTCGAAAGCTCTCACTAAGTTAAAAGTAAACCACGTTACGGCGGTAGATTTTTCAGAGGAAATGCTTAAAGGTGCTGCTGAAAATTGTAAAGACTACAGTAACATTTCTTTTAGTAAAGGAGATGCATATGATACTAAACTTCCATCTTCAAATTATGATGTAATATTAGAAAGAGCTTTAATACATCATTTAGATAATTTAAATGTCTGTTTCAATGAGGCAAATCGTTTACTAAAAAAGAATGGATTATTAATCGTACAAGATCGGACACCAGAAGATTGTTTACTTCCTGGAGACGAAAGCCATATACGGGGTTATTTTTTTGACCTATACCCAAAATTGAAAACTAAAGAGATAGCTAGAAGATATGATATACAAGAAATGCACTCTGCATTAGAGTCAGCTGGATTTCATATAGAAAACACAGTAAAACTTTGGGAAACAAGACGTACCTATACTAACCTAGAATCACTTCAGAGTGATTTATTACTTAGAACTGGCCGATCAATTCTTCATGAACTCACTGATGAAGAGCTAAACCAATTAGTAACATTCATCGCTAATAAGCTTCAGCATCAATCTTCTATTATTGAAAAAGATTGTTGGACAGTTTGTTTTGCTAGAAAGAAATAATATTATAGACACCACTCACATTAATAGAAACGCTTAGTCTAAACTCTAAGCGTTTTTTCATTTCCCATTCAAGGCTAAATAATTATTCATTCACTATAGGATCCTTAGGCTCAACTTTTGGTAGTTTAATCGTTACTTTTGTTCCGTCATCAACGCTACTCTCGAAAGTGATTGTTCCATTCATTGCTTCAATGATTCGAACAGATACAGTTGTTCCGACTCCAGTTCCCTTTTCTTTAGTTGAATAGAAAAGTGTACCAATACGTGAAAGCTGTTCTTTCGTCATTCCTTTTCCATTATCTCTAATCGTAATGACCGTTTTATCTTTTTCCTCGTGGAGCTTCGTATGTACAAATCCACCCGAGCTAGTTGCCTCAATTGCGTTTTTAATTAGGTTTATTAATGCTTGTTTAAATTGGTTTTTATCTGTATTTATAAATGTTTCAACTTCTGTATCACCTTTTAATTTAACATTTTGCTTTAATGCTAAAGGTACTAATAAGGTGACTACATCTGAAACGCATTGCTTTAAACTAAACGTTTCCACTTTTTCAAATTGTGGTTTAGCAAAGTTTAGATAATCATTAATGATTCCTTCTGCTCTACCTAATTCGCTTAATACTAGTGGCAAATATTCCATCGATTGATTGTCTTTGCTTTCTTGCATTAATTGTAGGAAACCTTTAACAACTGTAAGTGGATTCCTAACTTCATGGGCAATAGAAGCTGCCATTTCACTTAGCGTATTAAGTTTCTCAGCTCTTTGGATTTCTTTATGCAGTATTTTGTTTTCAATTAGTGTTTCAATCAGTTTTGCTCCTAAAGTAATTGCGACTAACTCTATTACAATAAAGATCAGAACTAACCCAAATAGTCTGTAATCGCTTTTAAAACTAATCTTATTTACGAATAAAAAAGTAAATAAGATTCCTAGTTGAACTAAAGCTGGCCATAAGCTAATAAGAGCTGTTGCAAGTATTCTCTGTTTAGGCTTAAATGTCCAAAACCATTTATATAAAATTAAAGACCCTAGTGAGGATAAGGTAATACTGATCATACCAAAAATAATAGCGTCTCCACCTAAAATTATTCTAGCTAATAAGATTGCTAAAAAAGTCACGATTCCCCAGCGATAGCCGCAATAAAGAAACGCAATTGTTAGTGGAATATATCTTAAATCCCAAAACAATCCATATGCTGGATATGGAAAGGCCATGCAAAAAAAACCTGCTACAGCCTGAAACATACCAAAAAGATAAATTTTATCTTTATAGCCATGCCTTTCAAAGATAATACTGTATATTAATATTGGACTTAATATGATTAAAACATGTAGCAAAAGTTTTTCGATTAACACGTTTTTATCCTCACTAGATTCGAAATTTTCGAAATAATATTATCCTAAAAATAATACGACAAAACTTCCAAAAATCCTTTATTTTCCCCTACCAAATAACACCATTTTTGATTTTCTGTCGATTAATATTTTTATGCTATTTTTCACTTTTTTAGACAGTGAATTAGGTGCGTTTATAAGTTTAAACATTTATACTAGAAGTACCTTACCACTACCGTATGAAAGGGATCACTATGAATAAAAGAATAGTCTTAAATATTATTTTCGTTATGATTTTCTTTTTCTTAATTAATTTTTACATAGGTCTTAATGGATGGATTTATATTAATGCATTGCTAAGTAGGTGGACGAATCCAACAATAAAAACAATCTATTGGATCGTATTTCTGTTAATAACTTTTGCGTACATTCTTTCAAGAGTTTTAAAGAGTAAGCTTCCTACTTCATTCTTTAAACCGATCCATAAAATTGGAGCATACTGGTTAGCCATCTTTTATTATTTAATTTTCTTTGTCATCGTTGCTGATTTGATTGGACTAATTTTAAAAGAATTTACCTCTTTCAAAACAAGAAGTCTAACTGTAATACTTGGAACAATCGTTATATTATGTGTCACAATCCTTATCGCAAAAGGTAGAAAAAGTGCACTAGACACACAGATTGTTCATTATGACATCAATGTTGAAAAAACAAATGAAAAGTATAAAGAACTATCAATTGTACTAGTTTCGGATTTACATTTAAGTACATTAGTCACGAATAAAAGATTAGAGTTTCTTGTTGAAAAGATTAATAAGCTTGCTCCTGATTTAGTCTTAATTGCTGGGGATATTATTGATGAAGATATTACTCCTTTTGTTGAGGAAAATATGATCCAAACATTGAAAAAGTTAAAGCCAAAAATTGGAACATACGCGGTCCCTGGTAATCATGATTATTACGGTGGACATTTAGATTTACTTGTAGAGCATTTAAAGGATGCTGGTATTCATATTTTATTAGATGAGAAAGAACTAGTTGATCACAATTTCTATATTGTTGGTCGTAAAGATCTTGCAAGTAAAAAGCGTCTAGATTTACATGAACTACTTGAAGAAATCGATCATACAAAACCAATTATCTTACTTGATCATCAGCCCTATCATTTAGAAATTCCAACTCAATTAGGCGTAGACTTACAAGTGTCTGGCCATACGCATCGCGGCCAATTTATGCCAAATCACTTAATTACCCGTCGACTATATGAAGTTGATTGGGGCTATTTACAAAAAGAACGCTCACACTTTGTCGTTTCATCAGGGTTTGGAACTTGGGGACCTCCTATTCGAACAGGTAACCCTTCTGAGATTGTTACGATTACTGTTTCATTTTCTAATTAATTCAGACTGCCCGCCAAACGCTTGCAATCAGTCTGAAACTCAAGTTTATAGGACTTTGTATACATATTGAAAAGACCAAAAAACATTTTTTGGTCTCTTTTTTATTAATGTCATAATTTATCTATAAATAGTTTTCTGAAAAGTGTAAAATATTATTGAGAGTTTCTTTTCAGAACGGAGATTGAATCATGAAAAATACAGAGTACTACAACAAAAGGAGCCGTCGAATTTATATTTTTTTTATGGCTTCACTTACTTCTTTATTACTAGTAGGAATTACACTTTCTCCTTTAACTTTTAAGGATCATCCATTTGAACTTATTACTCAAGTTATCTTAATGTTCATTGTTATTTTTGCCTTATTTAATTTTGTTAAAAAAGATAACACATTTTCAAAAGTATTATTTACGACCATTTCTTCACTATATGTGTATATTAAATTTTGGACGTACCCAGACACATCAACAATGTATAGTTTTGTAGCAATCATCCCAATTTTTACGATCTTTTTATATAATCGAATAGCATTTTATATCGGTTGGGCATTTAATATACTAATTGGTCCTACTTTTGTATTACTAATCACATTCACCAATCTAAAAGAAAAATATTCTTATATAGCATTAGACCCTGTCGGCAATATATTGGAGTTCCTATCAATTCAATTAATACTCTTATTTGTATTTTTACAAACAGAGACGAAGGTCATAGCTTTAGAAGCCAATTACAAGGAAATACAACAAGCAAAACAATTAAATTCGATTGGTCAACTAGCTGCAACAATTGCACATGAAATTCGTAATCCAATTACTGTCGTAAAAGGTTTTGCACAACTTTTTCAAAAAACAAAAACAATGAGCCCAGACGAAAAATACTATGTCGATACGATGCTAAAAGAATTAGAATACGCTCAAATTATTATTAATGATTATTTATCACTAGCCAAACCTCAAACTGAAACGCTACAAGTCGTAGAAGTAAATAAAGAAATAGTAAATGTAACTGATTTACTTGCCTCGATGGCAAATAGCCAATGCATCGGTTTCCATTTAAACTTAACTCAAATACTTCATACGAAAATAAATCCGATTGAATTTAAACAAGTTCTCGTTAACTTGATGAAAAATGCAATCGAATCAATGCATGATGCCGGTTTTATAACGATCAATCTCTTACCAGAAAATGAATATGCACTAATTGAAATCATAGACACAGGAATTGGAATGTCTCAAGAAACCATTGAAAAGCTCGGCACTCCCTTCTACTCACTAAAAGAAAGAGGCACAGGAATTGGGTTAACCGTCTGCTTTAATATCATTGAAAAATTTAAAGGTAAAATTAAAGTAAGTAGTAAGGAAAACGAAGGATCCATATTCCGAATTTATTTACCGATTTGGCAATATGACAATGAATGAAAAAAAAACAACATATTTCCGCAAAAAAAAACTCACAATAGTGTGAGTTTTTTTGTTGCAATTTAAAAGTCTTTTGCAGTTTCTTTAGCTTTTTGAATTGCTTGCTCTTTAATTTCTTGTGCTCGGTCCGGGAATTGATTTTGACCTTCTACAAAGATTCCATTAAAATCTTGAACACCTAAGAAGCTCATAATCACTCCAATATAGCGATGTCCCATTTCAAGACCTGCTGCTGGACCTTCTGAATAAACTCCACCACGTGCCTGGATATGCAAGGCTTTTTTACCACCTAATAATCCTTGAGGGCCATTAGAAGTATATTTAAAAGTTTTACCAGCAACGCAAATCGCATCAATATAGTTTTTCATAATTGGAGGGAATAAAAAGTTCCATAAAGGTGTTACAAAGACATATTTATCTGCTTCAGCAAATTGGGTTACAATCTCATTTAATCTTCCTACTTTTGATTGCTCACCTGAAGAAAGTGTATCAAAAGATCCTCCAGATTGAAGTTTTCCCCAACCTGCAAACACTTCAGCATCAATATGAGGAATCTTTTCATTATAAAGGTCAATATGTACTACTTGGTCATTAGGATGTGCAGCTTTATAACTCTCGATAAATGCATCACCAACCGCCATACTATATGAAGTAGACTTATCGTGTGGATGTGCTGTGATATACAATAGTGTTGTCAAACGAATTTCCACCTTTCAAATTAAATGTCCAAACTATCTTTACCTTATAAGAAGCACGATATTATCATCTGTCATTACTAACCAAACAATACAAATATTTATAAAAAAAAACCTTTACTCTAATGGTAAAGGTTTTTTTTATAGTCAAAGTCCGAAAACTTGATATTAATTATTTTGCTTTAAAAATCCCAAAAGGTTTCCCTACAGGTAAAAATTCTCTTCCAAAGTGACTATTTAATACAGCTGCAGCCGATCCATAAAATGACATAATTGCAATTCCTAATTCACTATATGCAGCAAAAGTATGTGTAGCTTCTTCCATAAAGCCTAAAGTGCTTAATGATAATCCAATAAATAAACAATCAATTAATACAAAAATAATAAATAATACTTTATGAGTTTCCATTGCACCGATTGTCATAAAAATTGAAAAGATTAAATATCCTACAAAAGCAAAACCAAGTTGTTTAACATCGGCTGCTTTCATTAATGCTTCTCCAAAAACACCTAATTGAATTAACCAAGTAGTACCAACAGCTAACCAAAAGAAAGCATATGCACCAAACGCAGTTGCGCCAAAAACATTATTATGTTTAAAATCCTGGATACTCGCAAATAATTGTGCAATAGCACCTAAAAAAATCGCCCACGGTAAAATTAATGAAACACCATCAGTAATTCCTAATTTCTGTGTTGAGGCAACAAGCGTTACCATCGCTAAACCGAATAAACCAATTGCAGATGGATCTGCAGTAGTTATTTTAATTTGTTGTACGTCTTTCATTGATGTAAATCCTCCTAAAATTTTAAACAGACTAAACTATACTACAATAAAATTCCGAGGATTAATATAGCTTTTTTTCGCTTTTTAAAAAGAAAGCACTTTCTTTTAAAAAGAAAGCGCTTTTTACCAAAAATTACTTTTTATGCCGTTTTGCATAACCGCATCTTTTGCATAATTCTTCCACTGCACATCGTCTTGAGAAACCATCATAAATCGCTCTTGCACGTTCAGAATTTAAAATATCTTCTAGTGATGACTCATAAATATTCCCTAATGGAATCTTACCTTCACTATCTAAACAACATGGTACAACCGTTCCATCTACTAATACTCCGATTTGATCTCTTAAACCATAGCAGAATACATTTTCGTCGATGATATCGTTACCCATATCAGGCCATTGGAACTTTTCAGCCATATTTAAATAAATTTTATCGCGCAGTTTAATATTATGTGTTTCCTGAAGTCTCTCACTTAAAGAAAAGTCTAAGTTTAGTTTTTCTTCAAGTAAATTTAATATATCAATATTCAATGAATTACTTGCCCTTAACTCTTCACTATCCATATTCCAAAGCCTAATTGCACAAATCATATCGCTTTTTTCATTCGCTTCATTAATGAAATTCGTAATATTTTCAACGTAATCGTGCAAATCCTTCGTTAAATCATTCGCCTCAAAACTATGAAGTGAAAAATTGATTTGTCTTAAACCTTTAGATTCAATTAATAAGTCCTTAACTTTATTAATTAACGTACCATTCGTTGTTAAGTTAACCTTCAAACCATTTTCGTGACTAATATCCAAAAATCTACCGAGTTTTGTATTTAAAAACGGCTCACCCATCAAGTGAAAATATATATGATCCGTATAAGGTTTAACCGAATTTACAACATGAGTAAATGCTTTCTCGTCCAAAAACTTTAACGGTCTCTCCAACGTTGGGCTCGGACAAAAATTACACTTTAAATTACAAATATTTGTAATTTCTATATAAACTTTCTTAAATTTTCTCATTCTACTCTCCTACTTTAATTTATCTATATCCACAGATTTCGCTCTAAAAAAACTACAATCCTATCATACAATAATTTTTAAGATATTAATATTTCAACACTCTGTTCAATTTTTACCAACCGAACAGAATTGTAATCATTCTAAAACTTCATGAAATTGTTTAAATTTTATAATTACAACTACAGTTTGATTATAGTTATTTTATTATAATAAAACTAGGCAATTGAATAGCATAGGGGAATTGGTTTTATCTTCTTTTCTACGCATTTTTGTAGAAAGGTGGTGATGCCAATGCAAACACTTGAAATACTTACTCTAATCTTCATCGCAATGACCTTTGTCGTTGCATTGATTCAATTAGTAGTTAGTATTATTAACGCTACAAAAAAGAAATAGCCCCTATGCTTTGACCGGGCATGGGCTACTTCTTATGATATAACTAGATAAAACCATCTCAGCTTATTCAATTACCTAGAATGAGTGCTATAGCACTCGTTCTTTTTTAATATATGTTTATTATATCATATGATTCTTTAGATATACTTTGAGCGCATGAACTTTTTGTTAAATACAAAGAAATTATCATCGCAATGACCTTTGTCATTGCATTGATCCAATTAGTAGTTAGTATTATTAACGCTACAAAAAAGAAATAGCCCCTATGCTTTGGTCTTGCATGGGCTACTTCTTAGTAATACTTTAAAAGATAAAACCATCTCAGCTCATTTAGTTGCCAAAAACGAATGATTTCCCGCTCGCTCTTAATTAACATTTATCATACTTTTCAATCGAATTTTATAAAGTATATGTTATTTTTGTGAATTGATAATATTTTACAATCCCAATCAGTTTGATCAGCATTAAATCGACAATTTTCCATATTTCCCGAGAAATTTCCAACCCAAGTTTTGACAAAATCAAAGTTTTTATAAATAAAATTTGTTGACAGTTGTTTGTAATCTGTAATATTATTTGTTCATCGCAAAACAAACTAGTTTGAATTTAAAAAACCTGCAGTATTTAACATATTTGAAAATTAAATCTTAAAAGCATTGATGAGAAATAGTAAAAGTATTAAGTTCTTAAACAGAGAGTTCCCGGTTGGTGCGAGGGGCGTAAGACAATATTTTGAACACATCTCTGAGCTGAGCACCGAACCCTTTTTGGTAGTAGACTGTTTCCGGATTCCCTGCACCCGTTATCGTGCTAGAGTATAGCTTAATTGCTGCACTTGAAGAGGTTGGTATCGTGAGGTATCAATAAAATAGAGGTGGAACCACGTGAGTATTACTCCCGTCCTCTAGCTATTCATATAGCTAGAGGGCGGGAGTTTTTTGTTTTTCAAGAATATTTTAAGGGAGAGAGTAAAATGAATAAGAAATTAATGTCAGCAATAATCATTTGTATGATTTCAATATTAGTTGTAACTGGTTGTGGAAAAGAAAAACGAAATGCAAACGAAGTAGTCGTTGGATTAGATGATACTTTTGTACCAATGGGTTTTAAAGATGATAAAGGAAAAGTTGTAGGTTTTGATATTGATTTAGCAAAAGAAGTATTTAAACGTGAAAATATGAAAGTAACTTTCCAACCAATTGATTGGTCAATGAAAGAGACTGAATTAAAATCGGGAAATATTGATGCAATTTGGAACGGCTATTCAATTACAGATGAGCGTAAGAAAAAAGTAAATTTCTCAGATGCATATTTAAAAAATAGACAAGTTATTATTACCCTAGCAAATTCAAATATAAAAACAAAAGCAGATTTAAAAGGTAAAAATGTTGGGATTCAAGAAGGATCAAGTTCTTTAGATGCAGTTAATAAAGATAAAAAATTAGTAAATTCGTTTAACGGTAGTAAACCTGTATTATATGAAAATAACAACCAAGCTTTAATGGACTTAGAATCAAAGCGTGTTGATGTAGTTGTAGCAGACGAAACATTAGCTAGATATTACATGAACAAACGAGGCCAAAACAAATACAAAATTTTAAAAGAAAACTTTGGTGAAGAAGAGTATGGAGTTGGCGTTAGTAAAGATGACACTGCTTTACTAAAAAAAATTAACAATCAAATTGGTGCCATGAAAAAAGATGGTACTTACGACAAAATTTATAAAAAATGGTTCGGTACATTGAAATAAAAAGGAGCTTACGATCATGGATCAAATTACATCTTTATTACCTTCCATGCTTGATGGATTAAAAATAACGCTAGAGGTTTTCTTAATAACTCTAGCGTTAGCAATTCCACTTGGAATCATCATTGCACTTGGTAGACTTTCGAATATTACAGCAATCAAATCAATTATTAGTTCTTATATTTTATTAATGCGTGGTACACCTCTACTTTTACAATTAATCTTTATCTTTTTTGGTTTACCATTAGTCGGAATTGTCTTTGACCGTTTTACAACAGTTATTATTGCATTTGTACTTAATTACGCAGCTTATTTTGGGGAAATATTCAGAGCTGGTATCCAATCAGTTGATAAAGGTCAATATGAAGCAGCAGAGGTTTTAGGCTTGAGTCGCAGTCAAACATTTAAAAGAATTATTCTGCCTCAAATGACTAAAAAAGTTTTACCTCCTGTTTCAAACGAAGTAATTACTCTAGTAAAAGATTCAGCTCTTGTATATGTAGTTGGACTTGATGATATGCTTCGAGTAGCAAAAATAGCATCTAATACTAGCGCATCTCTACTTCCTCTTGTTTTTGTTGGTATTATTTATCTACTACTAACAGCAATATTAACTAATTTATTTAAACGATTAGAAAATCGATATTCATATTATAAATAAGGAGAGACTTAAAATGTTAAAAGTAAATAACTTAACTAAACAATTTAATAAACAAACCGTATTAAATGAAGTCTCTTTTGAAGTTAATAAAGGAGAAATCGTTACTCTATTAGGACAATCAGGAGCTGGTAAAACGACTATACTTCGTTGTATTAATGGTTTAGAAAGCTTCGATGGCGGATCAATTGAAATTGATGGCCAAATGATTAAATCTAAAAAAGATCTTTTAAAAGTAAGAAAAAACGTTGGACTCGTTTTTCAAAACTATAATTTATTTCCTCACAAAACAGTAATTGAAAACATTATTGAAGCTCCAATTCTAGTACTAAGTATGAATAAAGAAGAAGCTACAAAAAGAGCCATGGATTTGTTAGAACAAGTTGGCCTAAGTGACAAAGCAAATTCATTACCAGATGAATTATCAGGCGGTCAACAGCAACGTGTAGCGATTGCTAGAGCGTGTGCACTTCAGCCAAAAATTCTTTGCTTTGATGAACCTACTTCAGCACTAGATCCTGAACTAACGAACGGAATTGCTGAGATTATGAAAAAATTAGCAAAAGACGGAATGAGTATCCTTGTCATTACGCATGATATGGAATTTGCAAGTAATGTTTCGACTCGTACGCTGCTTGTAAAAGAAGGAAAAGTTTTAGAAAGTGCGTGAATTTAGCGGAAACTAGGCTTAAATTTACCCTTTTTTCTATAAAACTAAATAATATGAACGGAATTTCAGGTGAATTTAGCATGTTAATTGCAGATTCACCTTTTTTATTTGCAGTTTTGACTTTTTTAATTGCAGTTTTGACTTTTTTAATTGCAGATCCATCAATTTATTTGCAGTTCCAACTGATTTATATGCACCCCCACCGCCTTACTACAGCTCCATCAGTTTAATTGCAGTTTCGTACAGTTTATATACAATCTCATCCTTAATTCAGTTCCAGCCTATTTAACTAAAGTCACAATAAAAAAAAAGACGCCACAATATTATTGACGCCTCCCTCTACACATTATTCAATGAAAAAACTTACTAATAAAAGATAATCCCATTATTAAAGCTACAATAAAACATAAAAGCACAAGCCGCTTTTCATGTTTATTAGAAGAGTGCATTTCATCTCACCCACTTTACTTTTTGCCTTGAACATATTCGGCATCAAATAAAAATAGTTTAAATAAAAACAATAGCGATGGAACTAACAGTAGTAACCCTAAGACAAATACAGTTACTAGCATAGTACCGGATGTTTGATTCGTGTATCCATTGTAGATCGTAATATATGGATCTAATATATATGGCATGTGCGCTGCTCCATAGCCGAAAAATGCGAAGAAAAATTGGAGCATAACAAATATAAAGGCTGTTCCGTAATTTCGTTTTAGCAAAATTAATGATGATGCTATTAGAAAACAAATTAGTGATAATAAAAACATCCACCAATAATGATTAACTATATTTTCATAAAATCTAACATTGTTATCTCTTAATCCTACAAATACAAGAAAGCTTGATAAGATCGTTGGCACAGTCCAAAATAAAGCATATTGTCTTAAAATTTCTAGGGCACTTTCATCCTTCGCTTTACTTGCGTAATAGGTTAAAAATGTCGCGCTAATATATAAAACTGAGATGATAGCAATGATTACAACACTCCACGAGTATAGACTTGTTAATAAATTTTTAGCTAAAAATTGAATGACTCCGTTTTTTTCGACTATATACCCTCCTCCCGAAATGGTCAGAACCGTACAAAGTGAAGCGGGGATCAGCAGGCCAGTGGCTCCATATAAGAATAAATATACTTTGTTTTCCTTGGAACCATAGTTAGAAAAGGCATAAAACGAGCCTCTAATGGCTAATAGGACTAGTGAAATACTTCCTGGAATTAAAAGGGCCGTTCCATAGTAAAATGCAACACTAGGAAAGAAACCTATAATGCCAACAAAGAAAAATACAAAAAATACATTCGTTATTTCCCAAACAGGAGATAAATATCTACTAATTAAATTGTTTATTAAGTGATCTTTTTTCGTTACTTTTCCAAAATAAGCAAAGAATCCAGCACCGAAGTCAATTGATGCAATGATGATATATCCATATAGAAATATCCATAAAACGACTATTCCTAATAACTCAATATTCAATGCTCACCCTCCTATTCATTGGCTTTGTTCAAATTCCAGTAATACTCATTCAAGCTTTGATAGAATTTTAAACAGAGCCTATTTTTTTAAACGATATTTAAGTTCATCTTCGGGTGGATTATGAATGAACATTTTTCGAATAACGATTGTACAAAAGACTCCTAAAAATACATACAATACAAAAAATAACCAAAACATACCGCCTAGTCCTTTGGCAGTTGTGGCTCCTTCTGAAACCTTCATATATCCTCTTAATATCCATGGTTGGCGGCCAATTTCGGCAATCATCCATCCAAGTTCGATATTAATCATCGCTAATGGTCCAGTCAGCGCTAGTCCACGTAAAAGCCACTTATTATGCATCCAATTTTTCTTCTTAATAGAAAACACAACAAATATGAAGGTCATTGATATAATTAAGCCAACAAAGGTCATCTTTATATCAAATAAATAATGTATGAACAAAGGTGGCCACTCATCTTTTGGAAATTCATTTAAACCAGTTACTGGTGCATTAAAATCTGAGAAAGATAAAAAGCTTAGCAGTTTAGGAATTCGAATTTCATATTTTACTTCATGTGTTTTATCATCTAGCGTTCCGAATAAGACAAAATCTGCCCCTCTTTCTGTCTCAAAATGCCATTCAATTGCTGCTAGTTTTTCCGGTTGGTATCTAGCTAGGAATTTTGCTGAAACATCTCCTGTAATACCTGTTAAAATGGCAAAAATTAATCCTAGTGTTGCTGCTAATCGAAGCCCTTTTCGTGTGTACTCCGTATTCTTTCCTCTTAATAATTGAATAGCGGCGATTGACGTTAATATAAGAGCGGATGCTACATACGCAGTAACAATTACATGTAAAGTTTTAGAAGGAGCAGCTGGATTAAACATTGCGGCAATTGGATCGACGGTTTTAATTATTCCATTTTTCAAAGTAAATCCTTGTGGCGTATTCATAAATGCATTTACCGTAGTGATAAAAAATGCCGACAAAGTTGAACCTAATATTACAGGTAAAATGATCAACCAATGATAAATAGGCTTTTTAAAACGATCCCAAGTATATAAATAGATCCCTAGGAATATCGCTTCAAAAAAGAAAGCGAATGTTTCCATAAACAATGGAAAACTAATTGCTTGACCCGCAATTCTCATAAAGCTCGGCCATAATAAGGATAGTTGTAGCCCAATACAAGTACCAGTTACTACTCCCACTGCAACGGTAATTGTGTAACCTCTGGCCCATCTTCTTGCCATAAGCGTGTAATGTGGATCTTTTTTTAAGATTCCTAACCCTTCTGCAATTGCGATCATTAAGGGTATTCCTACACCAATTGTTGCAAAAATAATGTGAAATATTAGTGTCATACTTGTTAGTAATCTACTGAGTGTGACATTATCCAAGTCCATCCGAAAT
Source organism: Bacillus sp. FJAT-25509 (assembly GCF_001420605.1). Classification (GTDB taxonomy): domain Bacteria; phylum Bacillota; class Bacilli; order Bacillales; family Bacillaceae_G; genus Gottfriedia. The sequence continues at coordinate 40,961 of NZ_LJIZ01000037.1, read as the reverse complement.
CCCCCCTATAATGTAATATCTTATTGTCCAATGGAATTAATTATTCTAATCAAATGACCGATAATGTTACGTTTTTATGAACACAATCAGTAAAATTGCATTTTTATTTGTATCTATAAAAGTATGTTCCTATAACAATAAAGGTATACGGGGAATCTTAAGTCCAAACAAAGTGAATGGTAAAACAAAAACCACAAGGATAACCTTGTGGTTGTAGTGTTTAGACAATGTTTCTTTGATTTTTTAGGCTAATTGCAATCGCTTATCAACCTTTAAGAAATTAAATTTAATTTACTAAACGGACTATACGTTTCTTTCTCCATGAAAATTTATAATATAAATAGTTTAATCCAAGACCAACTATAAAAGCTGCCGGATATCCTACCCAAATTCCTTTCATTCCAAGACTCGTGTAATGAGATAAAAGATAGGCTACAGGCACTTCAATACACCATATTACGAATATACTCATGAGCGTTGGCCACAGTACTGCTCCACTAGCACGCATTGTAGATGATAAAATAAATGAATGTCCGAGTATTAAATATCCCCATAACGTAATCATCAATAAACTATTCGCTATTTGTACAGTACTATCATTCGTTAGAAATAAGTTTAGAATAGGCTTTGAGAAAAGATAAGTGAGTAATACTACTACGCCACCTAACACATAGTTAAGGAATAATCCTATTTTAATAACTTGGTTTAATCGATCAACCTGATTTGCTCCTATTGACTGAGCGGCAAAAATTGATACTGCGATTCCAATACAAATCGATGGCATCTGAACATAACTTACTAGCTGATTTACTACCCCATAGGATGCAGTCGCATCTGATCCATATTGATTAACAAAAGAGATAACGGCAATCTCTGAAATCGAAAGAAATACCATATTAATACTCGTTGGAATACCTAATTTTAATATTAGTTTTAAAAGTTCAGGATCCATCTTCAAATAATTTCTCACTGAAACATCAATTCGTAGAGGATGATTCGTTTTGTGTAAGTATATGAATAGAACTATACATGTTAAAACCGTTGAGCCTATTGATGCATAAGCTGCCCCATAAATTCCTAGTTTCGGTATGCCTACCCAACCAAATACTAATGGCGGTAAAAGTGCAACATTTAAAACTGTACTTAATATAAGAAAATAAAACGGTGTTTTCGAGTCCCCAATACCTCTCATTAAAGTTGTATAAACCATATAGATAAATAGCACGGGAATCGACCAAAATAAAATGGAAGCATAATGAGTACTAACATGAAGTATATTTTCAGGAGTTCCTATTAATCTCAAAAGTTTTTCAATAAAAATATTACCAATTATCGCAAGCACTACAGCGAGGAAAAGAGTAAAAGTAAGAGTCGTACCAACAATAGCTTTTACTCTTTCTTCAAGCTTTGCACCATGTGCCTGACCGATTAAAATTGAACTACCAGAACCAATTCCAATAATAAATGATACTAAGAAGAAAAATATTGGAAAGAATGCTGAAATTGCAGCTAAAGCATTTTCCCCTAACCATTTTCCTACTATAATCATGCTAATAACCTGACCGATTGACTGCATAATATTACTTAAAAGTAATGGAATTAGAAACATAATCATAGGGCGTAATAAAGTAAATTTTACTTTTTTTTGCTCCCGAGGATTAATCTCTGATGTAATCAAGTTTGATCACCCTTGCTACTGTCTGAGTTATATCCTCTTTCACCATAAGGTTGAAGTTTTTCTAACCATTTTTCCTCGAGTCTCTTTAGATCTCCTTTGATACCTAATGGACTAATGTCTTCTTCCTTTAAAATTTCTAATTCTTCAAATATAAATGACTCTTTACCAAATTCATTCCATTCTTGTTGAAGAATTTTATTTGTACAAGACCCTGCCTCTAATTCAAATTTCTTTCCATTAATCGTTTTTAAATTTTTAGTGCTTACTATAAATATTTTTTGATTTACTATGTTTTTAATTTGATAAATACCTGCTTGCACTTTCGTTTCTTTATATTGCATTTTTAATTCTTTTTTTCTACTCATTTTTACCAACCTTTCTTTTACTAAGCTCTTAACCAATAACTACTTCCATCCGACTTTCGATCTATAAAGCCATATTCAACTAAGTATCTTCTTAATACGACATAATCAGGATAAATAGCTGTCAGTACTTCATTTATTTCTTTTTCTGTATATGTCTTATTTGGCGAAAATCTTTTAACGATTTCTCTCAGAACAACAAGCTTTTGTTTTTCCTTCAATGGAAATTTTTTCAAAGGCCCATTTATGCCTTCTGGAAAGTATTTTTTTAAGTTTTTTTCCATTTCATCCTCAGTAATGTTATAGCGCTCATCGACCATTTTTGCTGTTTTATGAAGTGGTAAAAAACTTGGCGCATGTTGATCCTTTTCCTTTAAAAGCTCCATCATGACAAGAAATAATTTTGCTTGTCTTTCTTTTTCCTTTAAAACAAAGCGATGATTCCTAATCGTAGAGGCGCTACCGACACCAGTTTCTTTTTGAATATCTGTATCACTCTTACCTTGATAAAAAAGACGTAAAAGATGGTTTTGATGTTCTGTTAATCCTGTTAACTTTTTATCAAGTTGGATTAAATAATCGAAAACGGAGTCATGACTTTGTTCTATATGAACTTTCATGTATTTTTCGGCTTCATATAAAGTTCCTGAATCTTGATAAATAATTCCTTTTTCAATTCTTTTATTACAGAGTAAACATAAATAATGATTTTCCTCTTCGATATATCCTTGTTTTAATTCTTCTATATCGGCATTCCAAAAAACATCTAAATTTTCCATTTAACAAACACAACCCTTTTTTGTTTATTATTTACCAAATAATTTTATAAAATGTTTATTCATTTACAAACATAATATGTTATTGTTTGTAAAATGTCAATTTTACTAAACAATAACTCAAGTTGTTTGTACTTACATATTTAATAAAAAAAGATACTTCAAAAGACCTCTTACGATGTTTGAACTCATAATTTACAAAAAAAGCGTCTTAAAGGTACTTTCTTCCTAACGAGTCGTCATTTCAATTGGTTAGAATTTATTAAACAGTACTTTCTATTCTTTTCAACCATATTCTTTTATTCCAAAGGGACTAATTTCAAATCTTCAATTGACAATTTCTTACAGTACTTTACAATTAAAATGTAAGGTAAATTTAATATTCGACATATTTTAATGTAAATAAAAAACCTGTTCTCAATAGGGAAAATCTTTACTTATTATTTTCCTTATAGACTAATATATTTTAAGGTAGACAGTAGAAATAATTATGACAAAAGATATCTATTTAGGTCAGTCTTAAATGTCTTAAAATAAACGCAAATGGGTGATTTCTTTATAAGATAGGGGGAAGTTATGTCAATTTACAATGAAAAACTTATTGAGCTTTTATCAATCGAACAAAAATTCGAAAAATCCTTTTTGCATATTAAACTATTATTTAATCAAGAAATAGAACTTCATTGGGAAATTGACAACGAAACGGCCAATCTTATGAAATCAAAAATTATTTTTGATGAAAACTATAAGTTTAGCCTTTCTTTATGTAGTACTTGGGAAGAGGATAAAAATCAGTTTACTAGTTTTGTAACTAAATCAAACAATAATGAGAGTGAAAAAATCTACTTTTCGTGTTCAGAAGAGTTCCATCTTCAACTTCATTCCATAAAAAATATGAAGGATCTTAGGATTTTAATTGATCTACCTTATTTATCAATTAGTCGATCCAGTTCCAAAAAAGAAAAGGCTAATTCGAAACGATATAAACTTTATGGTTGGCTTACTGTTGCTGCTATTAGTATTCTATCGATTAGTTTAATAGCTTATAAGAGTCAAACTTGTAAATCAGAATCTTTATTTTGCGGAAAAAAACCAGCAAAAGCTGAAAGTGTTTCAAAGGCACAAACGATAAAAACTCCGGAGAAACAAATAAAACCCAATCAGGATAAACAAGATCCAAATAAAACTGCTATTAAAAACGTATCTCAACCGAATGTGCACACAAATGAACCAGATGTTAGATATGCAATTAAGCAAGAACCTAATAAACCTGTTCAATCAATTTATCCGACTGTAAAATTAAACAATGTAGTTAACTATAGTATCCCACAAGGTAGTGTAGCCATTACTTTTGATGACGGTCCCTCAAAGTATTCGAAGGAAATAGTAAATGTTTTAAAAAAATATAAAGTTGGCGGTACTTTTTTCTACATCGGAGATAACGTTGTAAGATATCCTGAAAATGTACAATATGCATATTCTAACGGGTACTCAGTTGGAAGCCACTCCATGCACCACGATGACTTCATAAAACTATCTTATAAAAATCAAGAAGATGATCTGGTTAGAACAAATAACTTAATAAAAAATATTACAAAACAAGAAACAACCCTCTTCAGACCACCATATGGCGCAAAAAATCAAGCAACTATTGAATTAATGCAAAAACATCAATTTAAAATGGTTTTATGGGATAAAGATACTGAGGACTGGAAGAACCGCAATACAAATACAATAATAAATTACGTTAAAAGCCACACTGAATCTGGAAGTATCATTCTACTTCACGAAACTAAACCTTCTTTAGATGCTTTACCACAAATTATTGAATTTCTTCAATCAAAAAATTTAAAAATTGTAAGTTTAAATTAAAAAAATAGTCGCTATTAGCGACTATTTTTTTATTCAAACGTTTGTTTAAACTTTAAAATCCTTTATTTCATAAAGAAATAAAAGTTCCATCCGACTCTATTTAGCGAAATATCTTTCTTTCGTTAACTCAAAAATGCATGAATGTATGTCTTCTTCATTAGTCGATTCCCTAATTACTAAGCCTTTATTAATAAATTCATTTCTCTCTAAAATTTGGATTGATTTTTGATTTTCTGACTGAACAATTCCTTCAATGACTTGTAATTCAAGTGTATTAAATCCATATGCTAACACTGCTTTTACTGCCTCTTGCATGATTCCTTTTCCTTGAAGCTCTGGTGAAAGTTCATATCCTACTTCCCCTTTTTTTTGCTCAACCGAAAAATTCCACAAGCATATTGTACCAATTAATTGATCACTTTCTTTAAAAGTAATTCCCCAAAGAACCCAATCATTACGTTTAATTCCTTCATTAATCATTTTTATATATTGAAGTGCTTCATCAACTTCTTTTGCAATCGGTCTGTTAATATATTGGGACACTTTTTTATTTGAACGTAATGCAAATATTTCATATTGATCTTCATTATTCATTTGTCTTAAAACTAATCGGTTCGTGTTTATTTTTGGAAATGGGTTAAAACTATAGTGTTCTTTAATCATATATCCTCCAACTAAATTAGTAAGATTAAACGATTATAAAAGAGCAAGATTTTGGGATTCTTGCATTTTTGCAAAGTGTTGAAATATAAAACAGTCTATAAGGAAATCAAAATTCAGTGGAACATTATTGATGTTAAAATTCATTTTTTTAATTTTAATTAACGATATTAAATGTAAAAGTGTTTCAACAATTTTAAGTATATAGTTTTAAATGATTGGTTTATAAGTTGATGTTCAATCTCAATTGACTTACAAACTGATTAATAAACATCTGTTAGTTTACTCCAAGTAAAGGCTATTTGATTAGGATTTTTTGCAGACTTTTTTTGATGAATAAGTTGATTGGAACGCAAGGGTGCTCGACTCCTATGGGATAAGCGGGAAGGCTGAGACCCCACAGGCTTGCCGAGGAGGCTCAGGTCCCGCCCCATGGAAAGCGAGCATCCCGTAGTGGAAATCAACATCACTAAACTCCCTTTACGAAAATTTGGGAATTTAATTGACAAGGTTGTTTTTCAACAGCGCGTAAAAGAGCAAGATTTTAAGATTCTTGCTTTTTTTGTTTTGGTTCTTTTTATACTTTAAAACGCCAGTTGGTTGGAACAGGAGTACTCCTTGGCTCTTTTTTTTGATTAATTGTCTATAGTTTGTTTACGAATAGGTATGCCATCTGTATACTACTAACTTAGGCCAAATTTCCATTAAACTGTGTGGATGATTTTTAATAAAAATTTCCTAAATTTATTTTTACTTTTTATAAAACTTTTTCGAATAGGTATACGTCTTTTATAATGTGTACCTTCTTAGATACGTATCTCAAAAAAGGAGCTCTTTAAATGAAGGGGAAATCTAACTTAGAAAAGGAACTTGTAGATTTTATTATTAATAATAAAGACGATTTTTATCGGTTAGCTTATAGCTACGTTAAAAATTCAGAAGATGCGGTGGATATATTACAAGATTCTATTCATAAAGCCATTTCCTCAAAAGATAAATTAAAAAATGAACAATCTTTAAAAAGTTGGTTTTATAGAATTGTAGTAAATACATCATTAGATTTTTTAAGAAAACAAAAAAAAGTAACTGTAATGGATGAAGAAACAATTGAGTTATATTCTTCAGGACAGGATGATAATTATACAGATATTGATTTAGAAAGATCATTAGAATCTTTACCAACTAAATATCGGGCAGTAATTGTCCTCAGGTATTTCGAAGACTTAAAGATTGAAGAAGTTGCTGAAATTTTACAGGAGAGTCCAAATACAATAAAAACTCGTTTATATAAAGCTTTAGAAATACTCCGGATTAAAATGAAATGAATTTATTTTTGGGAGGCCAATTAGTTGGATAAAAAATTAGAAAAATTAAGATCGGACTATAAAAATGTCCCTATCCCTGATAATTTGGACATTATTGTTAAAAAAGCAATTAAACGTTCCATACGTAAAAGATTCCCTCTAAAGTCAATTACAGGTTTTTTTACTGCAGCACTATTTGTTTTATCAATAAATACTAGTTCGACTTTTGCAAAGACATTATCGAATGTTCCAATACTTGGAAATGTTGTTAATGTGCTAAATTTTACTGAATATACTGTAGACGAGCCAACCTATAAGGCAGATTTAAAAGTCCCTGCGGTTAATAATTTAAAAAATAAAGATTTAGAGCAAAGCTTGAACAAAAAATACTTAGACGAAAATAAGAAGCTATATGATCAGTTTATGAAAGAAACAGAATCTGTAAAAAAAGATTCTGGTGCACACTTAGGAATTGATAGTGGTTATGAGGTTAAAACAGATAATGAGGACATATTGTCCATTGAAAGATATGTTGTTAATACTGCTGCTTCCTCTTCAACAACTATGAAATTTGACACAATTGACAAGAAAAAGGAAATTTTATTGTCTTTACCTATTCTTTTTAAAGATAAATCATATGTAAAAATAATTAGCGAAAACATTAAAGAACAAATGAAAGATCAAATGAAAAAGGATGAAAGTAAGGTATACTGGATACCTGAGGCAAATCTTGACTATTCAATTGATCCTTTCGTAAGCATTAAAGAGAATCAAAATTTTTATATAAATAAAGATCATAAGCTTGTTATTTCATTTGATAAATATGAAATTGCCCCAGGTTATATGGGTGTTGTTGAATTTACGATTCCAACTGACGTTATTTCAAAAGTTTTAGTTGGACATCATTATATTAGATAACTTTTAATTAAACGAATAAAAGAGCCACTTTTAATTTATTAGATTTGGCTCTCTTAAGAAAAACAAAAATATTAAACAAAAAGCCAAATATATAAAGAAGGCTGACATAAATAGTTAAATTAGGGGAAGGGGAAATTAGCAATGAACTTCGCGGTTCAGACGGTTAAGAAATTAAATTTTATAAGAGCCCAACATTTATTCGAAAAAGAAATCGTTTATGAGGTGTTTAAACGAAGAGGCTATTACTATGTCTAATAAAAATAAACAGTTTCGTTATATGGCTGGATTAGACGGGCTTAGAGCTTTAGCAGTTTTATCGGTCATTGCATATCACTTAAATTTTTCATGGGCTTCTGGCGGATTCCTAGGAGTAACAGTTTTCTTTGTACTTTCAGGTTATTTAATTACTGATTTATTAATTGCCGAGTGGAGTACAAATCAAAGGATCGACTTAAAAAGTTTTTGGTACCGTCGCGCCAAAAGACTTTTACCGGGAATGTTCACCTTACTACTAATAGTCATTGCATTTGTTTCATTATTCAAATCATCAATGATCGGAAATTTAAAACAAGATTCAGTAGCTGCAATATTTTATTACAGTAATTGGTGGTATATTTTCCATCATCTTTCGTACTTTGAGTCTTATGCAAATCCATCAATATTAAATCATTTTTGGTCATTAGCAGTTGAAGAGCAATTTTATATTATTTGGCCAATTCTTACTTTATTAGGCTTAAAATATATTAAAAATAAAGATCGCCTATTTTTGTATACATTTGTTGGTGCAATCGTTTCTGCATTATTGATGGCTATATTATTCCATCCGGGTAGTGATCCTAGTAGGGTCTATTACGGTACTGATACGAGAGCTTTTTCTTTATTAATAGGAGCTTCATTAGCATTAGTATGGCCTAGCCGAAAACTTACAAATAATGTTACAACCTCTGGAAAGATTTTAATTGATCTAGTTGGGATTACGGGTTTACTTATTTTTCTACTTATGGTCGGTAAAACAAATCAATATGATAGTTTCCTTTATCGCGGAGGAATGTTCCTATTGTCTATTTCTGCTGCAATGCTAATCGCAGCACTCGCTCACCCTACAAGTAAGATTGGTAGATTCCTAGCAATGAGACCATTGAAATGGATCGGATTACGTTCATATGGAATCTATTTATGGCAGTACCCTGTAATTATTTTATTATCCCCTAAGGTTAACACTGGCGATACTTCACTCTTTAGAGCTATTTGTCAAATTACTTTAATATTTGTTCTTGCAGCACTATCCTATCGCTATATCGAAGATCCAATTAGAAAAGGTAAACTAGGTATACTTTGGAAGAACTTCCTAGCAGGAAATATTAATTTAAAAGAATTCTTTTATAAACATATTGTTATCATAAGCACGTTTATTTTATTATCTGGTATCGCAAGCTTTGGACTATCTGTTCTTCCTGATGCCAATGATGTAAAAGCAAGCTCAGAAATTGAATCAGTTCAATCCGTATCAAAGCAATCATCTGAAACTGTTAAAAACGATACTAAAAAACCTCCTTCAACAACTATAGTTGATCACGATAAACAGGTAACTAAACCAATTCAGAAAAATGATGACGAAAAAACAGTAAATAATGAAGTAAAAACAGAAGAAAATAAAGAAGTAAAAACAGAAAATAAAGATCAAAAGCCAGTTGCTGACAATTCAAGTAAGCAAAATAATAATGATCAAACAAAAGAAGATCCTAAGCCAGGTGTAAATAACAATCAAACTCCAAATAATAATAATAATAATAATAAACCTGTTGAAACAAATAAACCGGTAGTTTCAAATAATAGTGTATTTATTATAGGAGATTCTATCGTTATTAATTCAATTCCTGAACTTAAAAAAACATATCCATCTCTTTCGGTAAATGCTAAAATTGGAAGACAATTTACTGAAGCATCTGCAATTATTCAACAAGCAAAAAGCACAAATTCGCTTGGGAATACTGTTGTCATAGAGCTAGGTACAAACGGTCCGTTTACCGTAAAACAAATGTCTTCTCTTATAGAGTTAATTGGAAAAGATCGAAAAATTTTATTTGTTAACACGCGAGTACCAAGACCTTGGGAATCGTTTGTTAATAAAACTTTAAGGGAAGGTTCAAGTAAATACCCAAATACTAGAGTTGTAGACTGGTATAGTGCTAGCGCCAATCATAATTCATATTTTTCTCCAGATGGTGTTCATTTAAAACCGAATGGTGCAAAAGTATTTGCGTCATTACTAATAAATGCAATTGAATCTTGGAAGTAACATTGATTGATCTAGATACATGATAAAAGACCACAAGATAAATTTGAAGTGCACCACAAATGTTAGACACAGTCTAACATTTGGAGGTGCATTTTTTTGACTAAATTTACAAGTGATAAGAAATTAATTGCTGTAAAACGTTATTTAGAAGGGAACGGTGAGTATGGCTTCATCATACTAAACTGTCAAATAAACTCTTTATTACAGAGAAAAGCCACAAGGATCATTCCTGGTGGCTTTTTTTCGAAATATCACTTAATCTTGCACTTTAGTTAAATTTCTTTTTCAATTCTTCTAACGTTAATTTACCTGCTTTTTCAACTGGTTTAATAGATGTAGGGAAAAATGGATTTGTTGTCATGAAGTTCTTTTCAACATAATTGAAGTCCAGTATATCAACAACTCCATCCTTATTTAGATCTTCCTTCAACTGATCACCAGTTTCATTAGCTTTATTTGCAATAAGCTTAGCATCATAAATGTCGATCACATTATCTCCATTAATGTCTCCTGCCGCTGCAGTATCAGTATAAGCGATATAATCGATTCCTTGGACTTTACCATCTATTAATTTACCTAATTTAATTTTTCTACTATATTGATAGTGTCCTGGAATATTAACTATGAGTGTATAATCATCCTCAGTTGCCGGAATATCAAAGATCGTCATATAACCATTTTCTGAAATATCCGCTTTATATTGTTTACCTTTTTTGTCCACAACATATGCTTTTACACCTAACTTAGAATAATCTAAATCGTAGTTATAAAAGTTAACTGCCTCACCGTGGAAATATCCTTCTAATACTGAATGTTGAGCTATGAATTTAAAGTGATTTGCATATGTGGGTAACGTAACTTTATTTCCTTCATTCGTCTGATAAGTTGATTCTTGATAATAAAATCCGCTCTCCCTCATATAGTTAAGGTCGCTCACAACTTTTAAATTAATATCTAATAAATCAATATTTCCATTAATTTTTACTGGTAAATTCGTCTTTTTATCCTTAATATCAATTGAAAATGTTGTAATATTTGACCATGTATCCTCTGTTACTTGTGGTTTTCCAATGCGAACACTCCAATTATTTTTCTTCATTAACTCATCTAATTGCTTCGATTGGTTTACACTCATAACTTTGTAATAATTTGGAATAGTTATTGTCGCGTTAGCACTTGTTAAATCTTTTGCATTGTGGACCGTAAATGTACTTGTAAACTCCGAACCTAGAGTAACTTCTTTAGACTTTGTATTAATTGTTGAATATCGATCACCTTTGTTAATAATCGTAAAATCTGGGAAAATCGGATTTCCTGCAGTTGCATAATCATAAGTATAAATTGCTATGTTAGTAGGGTAATTTGCATACTCTTCTGGTAATACACCAAATTTGAAGTCACCATTTTTAGTTGGGAAAAATTGTGCTGTCGGCCATGAAGAGTCCTGATAAGCATAAACTGAATTTGCTTCCTGAGTTAGATCATGTCCTCTACTCTGTAGATAATCAATTGTATCGTCGTATACATTTCCATGAACCCAGTAAGCTTTGTAATCTTTACCATCCATTGGGTTTGTTTCGGTTGTTAAATCTGCATCGGAAATTTCATTAATGCCTGTCTTTTTATCAAATACTACTTTTGGAGGTGTATTATCAATTACCATATCATTGTCTACTTTATAGGTTTTTCCATCTGCATCTGTACCAATATAAGAAACAATATATTTGCCCTCATCTAATGTTTCATATTCTAGTGATAACGGCTTATTTGGGTCACCTGTAAATAATTTTACATCACCTGAAAAACCGTACATGATTAAGTAGTCTGTATCAACATTTGCGCCATCTAAATCGAAAGTACCATACAAGCCGATTGGTTTCCCAGATGTATCGCTAACAACAACATCGATTTTTTCCATTTCACTATTTAATCTTATTGTAACTGGTGTAAAAGGTAGTATATCAGGATGGAAGTTACTTAAGTCACTTGTAATTGCATTCTTAAAGAAATCAACTTTTGCAAAGCCACTTGTCGTATACCTCACGTGGAATGGTATTTGGTACTCCTGGGTTTTTGATTCATTTTCTACATAAATATATCCTTCGTATATGCCAAACTCAGCAGATTTTGGAATTGTTACTTTGGCGTCTATATTAACATTTTCATTTCCATTAACAGTTACATTAGAAGGCAATTCGAGTTTTACTCCATTTTTACTAGCATCCTTTGAAACATCATCGATTGTTAAAAATTCTACTTTGGTATGATATGTTTCATTATTTTTACTTAAATTTTTAATACTAATGGATGTTGTTCGATTTTGTTCCTCGCTTGTTTGTGTAATACTTCCGAAAGGTAATGAACCTGATACATCATCGATTTGCTTTTTAAATCCATTTTCATCTAATGTGTACGTTTTATTTTGAACTTCTACTAAAGTCATGTTATGAACTGCCTCATAAGCATCTACTCGTCCAGCTCCAACTTCGTTTACATGATATGTTCTTCCTTTTAATGGATCCGCTGTATTCATAAGTGCGGCTTTTACATCGGCAACAGAATATTCCGGATGAGATTGTAGTAATAATGCTGCGACACCCGCAACATGTGGTGTAGCCATCGAAGTTCCATCCATGCTCGCGTAACTAGTTGAGTAATCCGTTCCTTCCCCGGGATTATTAATATATTCTGGTACAGTTGAGAAAATAGAAACCCCCGGTGCCACAACATCTGGTTTAATATCAAAATTATTACTTACAGGTCCTCTAGAACTAAAGCCTGCTAATACGTCACCAGATGTCATATTTGACTGTAAATCTGTCATTTTTAATTTAACCTCCGGATTCTTATTAAGTTCATCAACAATACTTTTCCCTTCCTCTTGACTCATTTTAAAGGTTGGTACATAGCCAAAGTTTTCACCTAAGAAGAAAGGAATCTCTTCTTCTATATTGTTATAAATTAACACCGCTACTGCTCCTTTTTCATGAGCACGGCGAATTTTTTCATCAAAAGATAAAGTACCACGTGATATTAACGCCACCTTGCCACTTACGTCTTTATTTGCATAATCCTCTTCGGCACCAATTCCTACATCTACTACCTTCAATTCTTTATCAATAATACTTAAATAATCTTTACCTAATCCGTGTGCCATTAACTCATTTTTAACTGAAACATTCCCAATACTCGTCTGTACAGTTGGTATATCTGTAGGAACGTCGCTTGCTCCAACAGTAATAGCTAACGGTGATGAACCAGGAGAACCTAATGACCCTGGCGTTGGGCCTGCGTTACCTCCTGCTACAACGGGAACTACTCCTTGCAAAGCTGCATTATTAATCGCTACTGCTGTAGCATCTAAAGAATAATTATTACTGTTTCCTAAAGAAAGATTAATCACATCCATGCCATCTTCTACAGCCTTTTCTATACCAGCAATAATCCAAGAATCATATCCTGAACCGTAATGACCTAAAACACGATATGCATATAAATCAACATTTGGTGCAACTCCGGTCATCGCATAATCAACGTTATTTCGTGGATTTGATGCAATCGTACCTGCAACATGCGTCCCATGCTCGGTAACAAATGAACGACCATCAATTTCTGCTGGTTCACCGGAAGCAGCAAGATCTGCAGGTGTAGACTCCATTGGGTCCGAGTCATTATCTACAAAATCATAACCACCTTTATAAGCATCCTTTAAATCTGGATGATTGTAATCAATACCCGTATCAAGAACTCCTACTTTAATCCCTTGTCCTTTTATATCCTCGTTATGTAAACGATCTACACCCAAAAGGGGTAAAGCTGGTGGAACACTTTTGTTTTTTGTAGATTCATTAACAGAAAGCTCATTGATTGGTACACTAACTTTGTTATCCTTCCATACTCGTTTCACAACACCGGTTTGAAGAAGCAAATTAATTTGATCTGTCGGAATAGTCATAGCCACTCCATTAAATACATTTTTAAATGATTGTTTGATATAAAATTGATTTGTTTTTTCCTTTGTTTGTTGATTTACTTCCACTTTTTCATTTTTCTTACTCCATAATTCCGTTAATCGTTTTTTAAAGAACTCTTGTTCACCTTTAATTTTTTCTTTCTTACCTCTAGAGATCTCTTTTAATGTTCCATTTTGATCATTTTCAATTGGCGAAGTTTTTAGTTCAACAATTATATTTGCAGTTTTATCTTTTAAAGATAATAAACTAGGGTCGATCACAAAGCCTTCTTGAGGAGTTAAACGCTTAATCGATTGTCTTTGCTCATCTGTCAGTCCCTTTAAGATTGATTCTACAGAGTTCGAAGTTGCATAAGATTTTTTTTGAGGCAATAAATAAGATGTAATAAAGCTTGTCGTTAATACACTTGTTACCATTACATTTAGCATTTTCTTATTTCTAATCTTCATTTCGATGCGCTCCTTCTAATAGGTTAAATTAAATTTAGTGAAAAATAGTTTACTGCATGAAAAAATGATTAAATTAAGTAACTCTATTTCATTCCTCCAATTAAAAAAATGATGTAAAATTAGAATTAGAATAGTTAGACAAATCTAATAATTTAATTGTAATTTAGCTATTTTTCTTGGTAAATGGGGGTTATTTCAGTCTGAACTTTCAGTTGTAATCCTTTTTTCAACATTAATCGTCATAATCAATTTTTCTTTTCAGGATTAAAGTCTCATATTTTACTAAATTTATTGATGTATAGATTGTGTTTGGCAAGAAAGTCATTTAAATTCAATAGAAATTTTTATTTTTAACTTGGGGGAATTGATGGTTTTCAACTACTCAAACTATTAATAAAAAGGTTTACAAAAGGGAGAAATTCGTTATGTATGAGGGGAAAATCATAAAATATTATCGTGAAAAATCTCAGATGACACAAGAACAGCTAGGGAAAGGGATTTGTTCTAGTACGCATATTAGTAAAATTGAAAGATCTCAAACCGAATATGCACATGAAATTATAGCCCTACTATCAGAACGACTTGGAATAAAAATCGAGAATGAGATTTTAAAATTAAACAATATAAAAATGCGTATAAATAGTTGGCAGCAGTCTATCGCAATGCAGTTATTTGACGAAATAGAAGAAATCAACTTAGAACTTGAGCAAGAAGAGTTGATTCAAATTTCAAATTATATTAATCAATATAAATTACTTCGCATCAGATATTTATTAATGCGTAATTTAATGAATGAAGCAAAAGAGCTCATTGATGAAATAAAAAAAATAAAACACAAATTGTCACCTTATGAAATAAATCTTTTTAGACATGTGCAAGGTATTTATCACTTAACGAACCATGAACCTTTACTTGCCATTCAAGTTTTAAAGAAAATTAATAATGAAGAATATGCAAATGAGGAATATTATTATCATTTAGCTTCTGCTTACCATTCGAACGATTTACCTGTTATGGCTTACTTTTATGCTGAAAAAGCCCGTCAGTATTTCAAAAGTATTAATTCCTATCTTCGAGTAATCGACTCCGAAATGCTTATGTTAATACAAGTTAAGGATAACGAAGAGTTTTCCGAGACGATTAAAGGATTTGAAAACTTAATCCAAAGCTGTGAAATTTGTAGATCATCAGAACGAAAAGCAAGGGTATATCATAACTTAGCCTTTGAATATTATCGAAGAAAAAATTATGAGTTAGCAAAAAAATACTATTTTGAGTCAATGAATTTGAAGGATTCTAATTCTATACCCTATTTACTTTCCCTAGAAGGATATATAAGAAGTTCCTATTATGGAGAACTATTACCTAAAGGAGAATTATTACAGTGGGTAGGTAAAGGGTTTGATATTGCTTCCCAAAAAAATGACAAACTTTTTATCAATTTATTCATCTTATTAGACCTTTTAATCTTAGAAAAAGAACAAGAATATCACCAATATTTGGCGGAACATTCATTACCTTTTTTTAAAAAACTTGGATTTGCTTATCTAATAAATCAATCGGAAAAAGAATTGTTTAACTATTATTTTAAACGCAAACAAACTCGTAAAGCACTAGGTATGGCGAATACACTAATAAATCAGTAGATATTAAAAGGCATGTCTCATTAGTTTGAGACATGCCTTTTTGTTATTATTATTTTTTAGCTGGCATCGCTTCTTCAAGTGCAAGATGATTCGTATATAAATAAGTAGCGTATTCTTTTCCAACGTATCGAATATGCCATGGTTCATAGTGATATTTAGTAATATCTACTTTATCTTCTGGGTAACGAATAATAAAGCCGTATTCATGTGCGTGCTTTGCTAACCAAGTTCCTTCAGGAGTTTTTGCAAAACCGACTTCTAAAGCATTACCAAATGCCGGTGATGAAACATCCATCGTTAGTCCAGTCTGATGCTCACTCGTTCCTGGATATGCACTGTATGCTTTAGTCCATGCCTCACCATGTACAGAAATATAATTATTGTATAAAGAAAGTTGTCGTTCATAAGAACGGTATCCAGAAATTGCTGTTAATGTATATCCATCCGCAGATGCACCAGCAAATAACTTCTCTAATGCATGTCCAGCTTCACTTCTCATTCTTGTTTTTTCTTTTACTGCCCCATTTAAAGGAATTGCTGGGTAGATCAGGTCATTTGGTTCATAACCATCTGGTAACTTTCGATCTTTATTAACTAAGACTAAATTTGAATCAGCGTTTAACACTTCTAATAATCCCGATTCATCTTCTTTTGTAGTTTTATAATAATCTGGAAAATTAAGTACAATGTCATTTTTAACTTTGTCATTCTTCTTAATAACTACCGTTTTAGGTTCTTTATGTTGTTCATAAAGAGTACCTGCAACACCCGCAACTAAAACTAAAGAAATAGCAATCCCTATAATAGGTTTTTTTCTACGATTTTTCATACTTCTGGACAATGGTTTTCTCCTCCTATAATTTCTATACTTTTTTATCGTTTTTTTAATTGGTTATTGTCGTAGAATTTGGTGGATGATTAATAAAGGTATTTTCACTCTAGTATCGTCACGAATTCTTTTAATCAAACTACTAATAATCAACGTTTAAAACTAACCATAAAAATATTTAAATTTGTTTTACTAAAATTAGACGATTTAATTATACAAAAAGTTTTATAATCTGACATTTTTTTTAATTATATGTTATTTTAATAGATAGTATTTATAACAACATTAAAATTTTGTTAATATAATTTAATCAATAGAAATAAAACACCTATTTTATAAAGAACTTTTAGGAATAATTTGTCTAAACAGACTAATCCATCTTAGAATCTATCTACAGGAGAATAAAAATATTAATTTGTTTTGGCCCCATATTAGTTCTAGCTATAACTGCTGGTATTGCTAAATTTTCGGCTGAAGATTTTAAAGAAATTGCACCAATTATTATCCTTCAGTTTTTGCTATATACTTTCTTAATTACGCCAATTATTCTTTGGGGATATTTACGTTAAATATTTTCAAAAATAAAAAAACCTTCTTTTGGAAGGTTTTTTATTTTATATTTAAATAATTTCTAAAGTAATTATACTATAAAATTTTAATTCAAAAGAACTATTCGATGTAATTTTCGAGACTTTTGTATGTCGAATAAGTGTCGATTGAGCACTAACCTGCGCCATCATTGGGTTTTATTTGTTATAACTGGAACAAAAAAACAAGAATACCCAAAAGTATCCTTGTTTTTAGTTTTGAACTTTTTAAATTCTAAAAACGATAAATGACAATCTTGAACTACTCACCACTTAACGCCCTTACAGGTTGTTTGAAGTGGGAGATTCTTGGGAACAAAGCATACTTACTAGTGATTCTTTACCAGCAGAGGTTACTTTTATTTACCAAGCTAACCCCGTAGTTCCTACGGTTTGGTTTCACCTAACGCTAGGTGAAACGTACTCAGCCTGTTTTTTACTGAGGGGTATTACAGTTGTTCTATTTGCGACTCTTGAATGGTATAGGCGAATGACAACCACCAGACGAGTTCTATTTACGCAACAAGTACTACACTTGAATTCATTCTTTTTCTACAGTATTTACATTATCTATTGTACAGAATAGTAGCAAAAGAAGAAAGCATTTTGGCTAATGCCAACCTTCATTCATCTCCCACCTATTACTGGTGTTATCACACCTTCACGTAATTGAGGAAGGAGTCTTCTGTCGTATAATCATAAAAATTGTATTGATCAACTATGCAAATTTCCTTTTAGCCAAGGTCGATTCCGATAATGACCTATTGGAATTTGAATTAAACTTGTTTTTCCTATCTCTTCTAATTGGTATAACTCATCACATAATTTTACATTATATCCTAATAGTGGATGCCCACCCAATCCTAACGCTGATGCGGCTATTAGTAAACGCTGAACCATTATACCAGCTTCCATCTGTTGAATCCGGTAGCCTCTATAACTATGTGTCGATCTTATATGTTCCTTATTCCCCACTACATGTATACAAATAGGCACTTGGAATAAATTAACGGTAGGGGCATTCATTCCTAATTGAAGCTGCATTCGTTGATCGCCTAATTTAGTTTGTACTATCGTATGGGTAAAATCATCATAATAATAAGCACCATTGTTAATCCCTTCGACATTATACAAACATAAATATAATTTAGGGCGGTTATTATTATTTTTAAGGGAACCATCTAAATCATTTACATATGAAAAGGATGCTGTCGCCTCTTTAAGTAGTGTTGCTAAGTTTTTTTGACTAATAGATCGTAATACAAAGTCTAGTTCAGGCGAAAACCTTTCTTTACATATTGTGGCCAAATCATAGGATAGACGTTCTACTTTAGGTAAAATTATTCGATGCCGTTCATCTAATGCAGCCACAGTTTCGTCAACTTTTCTAAATGTTTGAGTCGATTCGATCATCGATACTTTATTTACTTTAATTAGCATCGGGAACTCTCTAATCTTTTTCGATTTTACTAAATATTTATGTGTAACTGCTTGTAACTCTTTACTTAGATCAATTGAATTGTAATTTTCACTTTTTACATTATCATTTGAAATCAACGCAGATTCTTCAATAGAGAGTGGAATTACTCCGTATACACTTTCCTCACGTTCGTTTATACCGATTAAATGGTTAATCGCTTGATCTAGAAACTGGTAATATACTCCCGCTTTAAATCCAAAGCGTTTAGCCATCTCCAAAATCTGTCCAATTAACACACCGCAATCTAATCCTTGAAGCCGATAAGAAAAATTATTGTACTTAAAAAAATTTTTCCAAAACATTGTTGAAATAAAAATAGTACCAAAACACTTAGGAAGATCACATCTATTCCCTAAAGCCCTTGATACATAAGAATCAAAATTGCCTTCTCTTAATAAAACTAAGCAATGTCTAGCAACATCATAATGATAAATCCCCGAAGAGACTTGATCAGACTTAATATATAAATACAATTCATTCGGATATAATCCTCCACCAGAGGGAATGAATCTTCGGTTCGAAGACATCATATTAACCATTTCGTTGGAGCCGGAAGTAATTGCTGTTTGAGCAACTTGGGTTACTCCATATACATACCATAGAAAATAGCCTATTTCGTCTAAATTCGGCTCAATTGCATCCTTTTTTCCTTTTAAGGATAATGGAACGTTATGAGAAAGTGGAATAGTAGGTAAATCTTTATAAATCTTATAAGTTAGTGGCGCATCCTCCCAATCTACTTCCCAATCTGATTGATTTGCCTTTTCAATATCAAAATGAAGATTGTGTAGAAATGTTTGTAAACTCATCCAATCAACCTCCTAAAACACCACCTATGGGAACGGGTGCGGATATGGATTGAGCTGCTCCGGCTTTAGCGGTTTCTTCGTATAACCCATTTTAACAGGAACCTCTAACACTCGATCAAGTCCATTCAATCGTTTTAGATGATTGCCGAATGTCATTGGCAACATCCCTGGAATTAAGACTTTTACACAAGATAATCCATTTCTTTTGATTTCAGGTGTAGTTTGATCAACTACGATCACATCAAGATTTAATTTTTTAAATTCTTGTAGAATATCCTTTAAATCATTCGTCAAATCCAGATGGTTTGTATTCCATTTAAATTCTTCCTCAAAAGTCTTTAATGGACGGTTATCATCTAATAAAAATTTCAGACGCTCCTCTGCTTGACGTAAACCATATAACATTCCATGATCTTCCATTTGTTTAACGAGAGTGTTGTCTAAAAGCATTTTCATATTTTTAGCATAATTTTCTTCAAACTTTTTATCCAATGTTAACATCATCCCAGCTAATTCATGTACTGCGCTTTTAACCGCCCTAACCGGGTCAAGATGAGCGCCTGCTGCACAAATGAGGTTTAAACCATGTTCTTTTCGATTTTTTGCAATGGCAACAATACTTGGAATTCCATTCTCCATCGTCGAATTAAATAGATGAAGATCATACCCTCCAACTAAGCGCATTCGCTCAATCATTAAATCGAGTTCTTGATCCTTAGCCGATTTTGGATCAAGTCGAGGAAGAGGCAACTGAGCATACCAAGTCATTAAAAATGAATCCCGTTCAACGATTTCCAAAATACCGTAGAATATAGCTTCTTCTAGGCTGCCCCCTAATGCACATCCATTGGAAGTTTCGTACACATAACCGTGTCCGCATCCTAGACTATAATATGAAAGCAACTCCGGTACAAGAATCGGCTCTTCCTTCAAAAATGAATAGCCCCATACCCAATCAATCTTCCGTTTAGGATTAAACGCCTTAAATGGAAAACGCGGCAGAGCATATTGCTCTTTCGAATGAGTACCGACAATTTCAGGATTAATTGCATAATCTTTTACGTTGTTATAACTATCATGTACGACCGTTTTTTTTCCTCGTGGAGTGAGGCCACAATACCTTTCTAACCCTTCCAATATGGCAGTTAATTCACTAGATTCATATGAAAGTGTACGTCCTGCTGTTCCTTCATCCCCTTGTAGTAACGGTAGATTTACAACTACATCTGCAAATGGCGTAGATAGATCAAATGCCTTTCCATTTAAAAAACCTGTCTTTTGACCTAAATAATCATTAACTAACACTTTTTTTAATTCATCCATTGAGCGACTACGATAACTAGTTGGCGAAACTTTCATACTAGGCTCAAGTGAAATAATCGCTGAATCAGAAGTATCATCTTCTAATTCACCACAAATTGGACATAAAGGATTCGGTAAAAAAAAGTGATTTGAGCTCTTGAATGTTTTCATATTTAATAAAAAAATTCGTTCCTCTAGACGTGTTTCTTTACCGTTCATAAATTTATCTACTTCAGCTGCAATTAAGTAAGCCATTTGTAAAAGTCCCGTTCTTGTACCCCATACATCATCCGATACTCCATCGCCTTCTAATAACTGATCATCTATTTCTAGCATTTCTCTTCGCTCTCTACCAGCCATTAAACGTCTAAAATCGGCACACTTTATGCACCCTTTTTGCCCTGGATGTACTAAAGGTCCGATTACACCTTCCCCAAACGAAACACAAGCACGTAGCCATGGAACAGTTCCTATTCTAAAGATTTCATCTGCTTTTTCATAAATCTTAGGGTTCCATGCGTCATCCAAAATAAGGATTAAACTAGTATCCTGAGAAACCTTCGACTCTAAATCTTTCTGTTGAACGATCTTATACTTATTTAAAAGGATTTCAGATGTGTACTTACTTAATAATCCCTCTCCAAAAATGGTAACCGTTGAATTCAAATTGAGTTCACCTCTCTTAACAAGACACCATAAACTCCCGCTAGTTCCTCTACATTAATCGATTCAAGCATAAACTCCAATGTTAGTAATTCAATATTTTTCTGTTTTAAAGTATCAATAGCCGAGACTAATAAATCAGTATGTTGAGCGCGATTAGATTGAGGAATAATAATTTCAGGTATTTGCTTTTCTTCTACTAAAACTAACGAACTTTGAATAGCTGTTGATGCAAGTAATGGAGTCTTATTTTGCAACTCCTTAAGTACTTGTTTTAGAGCATCTTGTATGGCCATAGTTATATTTAAACCAACACTTCTATACCAACCTTTTTGTGTACCAATCCAAACTACTGGAAATCCACAAATCTCTTTCCCTAATGCTATTTTTGGAGATTCATGTATTGTATTTAATGTTTGTAAATAAAATTGAGCACAATCATCTTCAATTTTTATCGCTTTTATTTCCTGAATTTTACTTTTATGATCACTCGCTTGTTTATTAAGCTCTTCAGATAAATATTTTTGTAGGGCTCTGCAAATACTTTCTGAAAAAGTTTGACCAGTAGCTATTGCGATGTATTCACCAGGTTCCATACTCTCAACAACATCGGACTCTGAATTCATAATAAGTTGATTGGCTATTTGAGCTACATACATTTCAACTCCAGTAAGTCCCGCCTCTCTTCTTGCTTCTTCATGAGTTAATTCAGTACAAATCGTACTCGTTAGTAATTTTACTGGGCCTTCTGTAAGAGGATCTACTACTTGTATCCGACACTGAGCTAATGGAAGTTGGTTTAGTTCGCCCTCATCCCAAACGTGAAATAATCCAGTTTCTTGTGAATTGAACTGACCTAAGTAAGTTAATAACTTACTTTGATCTCCTTTCAATTTGTTTTGCTCTAGCTTTTCCTCAAAATTATGGACTATTTTAGCTTTTGCTTTCCCAGTCACTAATGGATGAGGAGAGAATGTGTGCCAACTGCCCTCTAGCGTCTCTTGATTAATAATATAAACTTGATTATTCTTTTCTGTTTCGCGTGATTTTGTAATATCCTTAAATAACTCGAACACCATTATATTTGCCAACATTGCCGATGAAATTGAAGACAATGGATGGTTGACTCCTTCTTCACAGAGTATGTTTTGATGAACGCTTCTCCATGCTGACTCGAAGCAAGCTTCCGAATTTGAAGTTACTAGTGGTCCTGTCATGCAGATCCTTTGGGAAGAAATTGCTGGAATAAATCTCTTTTTCTCCCTTTTACAAATCTCATTAAGCATTTTAAGCTCATAAACACGATCATCTTCTGATACATATAAAATCGAATCAAAAGTCGATACAATCTCTTGTAACGAAAGCTTCTCTCTCTTCATTAATTCAACTTCGACTTCACGATCCGTCTTTCGTGCGTTGTCTACAATTTCTTTTATTCGTTTTTTATCAGTATTTTCCGTGTTCGTTATTAAAAGATGGAATTTCGCTAATCCCGACTCTAATAATGCTGAAACTAGCGAAGTGACAATTGTTCCAGAACCAATTGCCAATATCTTGGATTGGCGATAGGTTTGAAAACGATATGAACCAGAATCTCCGAAGCAATTTAAAAACTCAATTTGACTGGCATACTTATTTAAAATCTCTTTAGATAATTGATGTGGCAGATCCTTACTTACATCCCGTGCAAAGCCATTGTTATATAAAGTCTCACCAATTTCAATTACTCTATCCCGGTATTGGTCAGGCAAACCATTTGTTAAGCTATCTAGTGAGTGTTCGCCGTTAAACATAGGCACTAACTTTTCAATCCACTGGTAAACAGAAGCACCTTCCATGCGAAATGAACTTAAGTTATTCCTAAAATAGACCCCTCCATTCGAATCAGGTACAAAAAAAGTATCTCGGTTAACCTTTAGACGTGCAGATGGATTCAATTTTGACATCCTTTTCAACCCCTTCGATACAGTGAGTTGTTCATTAAATAGCATAAATACTTTCTTCATAATCCTATGTATATTATGTATTCCTTATGTCATAACATAACTCTATAGCCCCTACAAAGATTAGTAGGGGCTGTTTGTCTAAATGGACAAATAGTTTTTATGAAACATTACATTTAACGGTGACAGCGACCGCATCCTCCACAACGGAAACAGCCTCCACAGCCTCCACAGCCTCCACAACCGCCGCAACCAAAACAACTAAAGAAAGGAAAGAAACATGCACACATTCTAGCTTCGAAATTTTGATACTGATTATAGTCCCATGGAACTAATTGACTTGATTGAAACTGACCAACGTTTAATTGTTGAAGCTCTCTTTGAAAATCATACATTTTTATAACCTCCGACATAAAATTTGAAAGCGAATAAAACATACCGCACTTAAATAAAATAAATACGATTCCCTAATTTGAATCTACTAAAATGCAGACTCTCAACAACAAAATATGTTGAGGACTTGGGCAATGTTACCGTTTCAATTGCCCAATTTATTGCTCCTCAGTAAAAGAATTCACCGGTTGAATGTGCAAAAAAAAACCTCACTTCAAAAGTGAGGTTTTTCGTACGCCATTTATTTAGTCTCTAAACTCTATCCATTAATATCGGTTATTCCTTAATCTTCATTAAGCGTAATGTTTTTAAGAGGTGAATATGAATATACATTCCTTTTTAATACTATCTTATTTGTCCTGATTTTTTTTCCGAAAATTAATTGTGTTGTCTTTATTTTAAGTACTTTGAATAGTAAGAGGTACAGTAATAATACAAAGTCAAAAATGAAAAGTAAGTCCCCTATCATAAAAAAAGAGAATATAGTATTGGAGATTTCTTCTGTTTGATTAAGCGTAGAAAATACAAAAACAGCATATCTTTCATAAATAGTACAGATTAAAAATATAGTTCCTACCACTAATGAAGTAAAACTATAACCAATAGTTCGTTCTCTTTTATTGAATTCTAAAAGGATTGGAAGTAAATATAGCAAAACAACAATAAAAATACTAAATAATAATCCTAACAAAGTAATTCGACTATGTAACATAGACTGAACTAGCAAAAGTTTTCCTAGTATAAAAAACAGTAACACTGTACCCATCATTTCCCTCCTCATTTCTCAATTTAGAGCACCAATCATGATCACATCCGAATACAATCCCAAAATAACTCGAGTTCCTTTTCAAATTAAATTATAGTCTTGCTAATTAAAGTTTCAAATGCTATTTTTTACCGTTTTGATAGGTAAAAACAAGTAATATATAAAGTTTCCCTAAACGATGTATGCCTTTCGTTATATAAAAAGGAGATTGTCGATTAGTGTTTATTTTTACCGTTTTTAACGGTAAAAATAGTCATTTCCTAATCCATCATCTAAGTTTACAATAATTTTGAAAACATTATCTCAACAACATTTTATGTGAGTGTTATCACAAAAAATGTTAGTTTATTTTAAATAAAATTATTTTAGATCAAAGTAGGAGATGAGATGGATAAGGCGAGTTTACGAAGATTACACTTAATCGATCTTTTAAGTAGTCAAGAAAAATGGTTCAAAACAGAGGAGCTTGCTAAAAATTTAAATTGCACCGAGAAAACAATAAGAACTGATATACAAATTATCAATGCAACATTCCCAGAAGGATGGCATATTGAAACGATAAAAGGAAAAGGTATTTATATAAATAATCCAATTAATTCCTCGCTTGATCAAGTTCGTTCTCTTTTTGTTAAGAATTCTCTATCGCTTCAAGTAATCATGTTTATTCTAATTAAAGAGATTGAATACATTAGTGATTTAGGAAAAGTTTTATACACACATCATAATACTGTTTATAAAATTCTCGAACGAGTAGACACTTTATTGAAATCATATAATTTAAGTTTAAAGCGTGCACCTCTTGAAATTGTAGGTAATGAGTTTCAAAAAAGAATCTTATGCTGTGACGTATTATATGGTCTATATTCCTATACTAATAAGTGGCCTTATGATTCACTATCGTTTTCTATAATTAAAGAAGTAGTGACAAAGTCTGCTGAAAATAATAATTTATTTTTATTTCCACCTACAATGTATAAATATATTTATTATGTTGGTACGATGCTTCAAAGAATTGATCGAGATGTACAATTGGACTTAAATCCTTCTAACAATATTAAGGATACGAAGTTTTTTTCAGTTGCAACTGATATAGGCGTACAACTAGAAAAAATTTATAAAGTATCTATTCCATTAGATGAGATTAACGCTCTTTCTCTAATGATATCTGCATTCCCTTATTTTTCTAGCGATAATGAACCTCAAGATGAAATAATAAATAGCTACCATAATAAATCCGAAAAACAATATTTAGAATTACAAGAGCTTGTTACGATGCTCGAAAAAAAGCTTAGTATAAAATTACATGATCATAATGACTTTATTCTCACTCTTCAAAAACAATTTAAAGTCCTTTCCCTATTTCTTTTTTTAAACGGTAGAATTGATCGATCTTCTCTCATATCTGATTACGCTAAAAAGCGTTATCCAGAGTTATTTAATAAAGTAAAAGCCGTATTTCGTAAATGGTGCAAAAACCTTTCATACCCAGAAGTAAATAATGAAGTAATTGCTAAAATCACTTTAAATATTCAAGCAATAATCACTAAATTATCATTAGTAAAAAAAAGGGTCCTACTGTTAAGTAGTGAAGGTTATGGTGTACGGCAGTATTTAACAGCTAAACTAATAAAGGAATTTGGAGATAAAATCCAGTTTGTTGAACTCCAAAATGGCGATTTGAGTCCGGAAACGATCAGTGAATTACGTTTAGACTTTATCATTGCTGATTTTCAAATTGATCTAGAAACTGTTCCAATTGCGGTAATTAGTTCTACACTTTCACAGCGCGATATTAATCATATCGCCCATTTATTAAAATAAATTTTATTTTGAATAAGCATTCAAAGGTGATTTTATGATAAAAGAAAGGCAAACATTCGTCACAAATGAGGTAGTTGATCTACTAAGGCAACTTGATCATGATACTTTTTTACACGGGATGCGTGTAGGAGAAATGTCGTATAAATTCAGTAGATATTTAGATCTCTCATTATATCAATCCAATCAGTTACATTTTATTGGTTATGTACATGATATTGGTAAACTAAAAATACCAATTTCAATCGTTGCAAAAAGAGGTCCTCTTACTGATTCCGAGTGGAATCTAATGAAGAATCACACAATTTATGGATATGATTTATTAAAAGATTTTTCATATCATAAAGATATTTTAAAAGCTGTACGTTATCATCATGAAAATATTGATGGGACTGGCTATGAAGGTTTATGTAGTAACGAAATTGATTTTAATTCGAAAATAGTTAGAATAATTGATAGTTTTGATGCTCTAACCCATGACCGTTGTTATCGAAAGAAATGTTCAATTGAATTATCGTTAAAAAAAATTCAAAAAAAAAGTGGTACTGTTTATGACCAGGATTTAGTAAAGGAGTTCACTAAGTTTATTTGTAAACTGTATTAGGTATATTCAATAATGCTAATAATTTACACCTATTAATTGCTAGACCAGATTCTATTAACATGTTATAGTTTCATTAAAATTATAAATTTCACTCGTATAATAGTGAGGATATGGCTCACGAGTTTCTACCGGTTAACCTTAAATTTACCGACTATGAGTGGTAACACATCTGTCTATAGCTCTTGCTAATCAAAGACTCAAAATGTGTTACTTCACTCATTTTATACAGTGAAGTACATGTTTTGAGTTTTTTGTTTACATTAAGGGGGATCATTATGGAATTATTACTTAAGAAAATTGAACAAGAAGGAATCGTTTTGGCAAATGATGTATTAAAGGTGGATGCTTTCTTAAATCATCAAATGGATCCTGTTTTAATGAAAGAAATTGGGGAAGAATTTGCGCGTTTATTCTCTGAAGAAAAAATAACAAAGGTAGTTACGATAGAATCTTCAGGTATCGGACCTGGGCTAATGACAGCACTTGCTTTAAATGTTCCCCTAGTTTTTGCTCGCAAGAAAAAATCAATCACAATGCAGCAAGATGTTTATACTGCTAAAGTATATTCATTTACAAAAAAAGAAGAAAATGAAATTTCAATTTCTCATAAATGGTTAGACGAAGGCGATAAAGTATTAATAATAGATGATTTCTTAGCAAACGGACAGGCAGCTCTTGGATTACTTTCAATCATCGAACAAGCGAAGGCAGAGACAGTTGGCTTTGGGATCGTAATTGAAAAATCATTCCAAAATGGTGGAAAGCTTCTGCGTGATCGTGGTAATCGAGTAGAATCTCTTGCTCGTATTCAATCTTTAAAAGAAGGCCAAATTAAATACTTAAATGAAGAATTAACTGTTTAAGAATAAAGAAAAGACATTGTTTGAACACTTTGTGTAGTTCACAATGTCTTTTTTCTATTGATTAAGCCTTTTTTAGAATTAAATATACAAAGTAAGGTCCACCGATTAGGGCTACTATAATCCCTGCTGGTATTCCTTCCGGATCGACTAAGTTTCTTCCGATTGTGTCGGCAACTAATAGTAATAATCCACCAATTAAAATTGCGATGGGTATAAATAATTGATTTCTTGGGCCAACTAAACTTTTAGCTATATGTGGTGCCATTAATCCGATAAACGCAATTCCTCCTGTTACTGAAACGGCAGATGCTGCTAATGCAACTGCTGCTAACATTAAAACAATTCTTTCCTTTTCTAAGGAGACCCCTACCCCTATTGCAACAGGCTCATTTAAATTAAGAAGGTTTAATGTGTTTGCTTTATATAAAGTAAACGGAATTAATACAATTAGCCATGGTAAGAATGCCCAAATAAACGGCCAATCTGTTCCCCATATATTACCTGCTAACCATTTTGCAATAAAATCTACTTTAGCACGTTCCGCAGATGAAATTAATACAATCATTATTCCTGAAAGAGCCATCGAGAAACCAATACCGACTAAAACTAGTCTTATAGGTTGTAAACCCGAATTTTTCTTATAAGAAAATAAGTAAATAATAATTGCTGTTATAACAGCACCACAAAATCCAACGATTGGGATTAAATAAACAAACGATCCTGCTTCAATTGGAAAGTATAAAAAGAATACTGTAATAGCTACACCTGCACCAGCATTAAAACCTAATATTCCAGGCTCAGCCATATCATTTCGTGTTACCCCTTGCAAAATGGCACCAGATAGTGCAAGGGCCATTCCTGCCATTAAAGTGATAATCATTCTAGGTAATCGAATTGAAAAGATTACAAACTCTTCTTTAAATGTACCATCACCTAAAAATGTTGGAAGTAATCTACTATATGGTATTGCTGAATACCCCAAACTCATTCCAATAAACATTGTTAATAGAATAAGTATAAAGAGTATCAATAGAATTAACCTTTGTTTTCTAATAATAGCAGGCTGGATCATGAGAATTCTTTGCCTCCTTTATGTACGATAAACAGAAAGAAAGGAAGGCCAATCATTGCAACAATCGCTGCAACTGGTGTTTCATAAGGTATATTAATTGTTCGCCCAAGTGTATCTGCCAAAAGTAAGAATGTAGCACCAAAAATAGCAGACATCGGTATAATAAATCGGTAATCAGTTCCGACGAATCCACGCACCATATGAGGTACCATTAAACCTAAAAATGCCATATTTCCTACTAGAGCAACTGCCGCTCCAGCTAGTAAAACGATTACTACAAATAAAATTGCTTTGATTCTTGGGATATTTTGACCTAAACCTACTGCAACCTCTTCATTTAAACTAAGTATTGTTAATTGACGTGACAAGAAAATTGCTACTAGAACACCTACTATAATAAAAGGCGTAATCGTTTTTACTTGCCCCCATGAAGTACCGACTAATCCACCTGAAGTCCACATTGAAATATTTTGAGATATTTTAAAGTAAATCCCTACACCTTCAGAAATAGCAGTTAAAAAGCCTGTAACAGCAGCCCCTGCTAAAACAATACGAAATGGAGAAAAGCCGCCTTTTTTCATGGTAGCAATACCAAAAACGATTAGTGAACCAACCGCTGCACCAATAAAACAAGCGATCATAATCCCAAAATAACTTACTTTTGGTAGGAAAGCCATTGTTATTGCTAAAGCTGCATTTGCTCCTGCCGTTAAACCGAGCAAACCCGGATCTGCAAGCGGATTTCTTGTCATCCCTTGCATAATAGCGCCTGCCACCGCAAGTGCTGCCCCTACAAATATTGCCGCCACTTCTCGAGGTAACCGCAACTCCCTAATAATAGAAATCTGTTGACTATTCATGTTTGTAAAAATCGCATTCCATACATCACCAACAGTTGTATCCGCTGCGCCGGAAACAATCGCAATTACAAACATAATAATAAAAATGATCATCCCCAATATAAATTTAAAAAAGAATGGAACAGAACCTTTGTTTTTTTGTCTCATTAGCCTCTCATCTTCTCTATATAGAATGTCTTTCAGGCTGTCCTCCAAACGCTCGCTTTCTGCAGTGCTTATTACCGACTAGGATAAGTTCGGGCCTCGAAAGACAAATGTTTTCAAACAGTCTACAATAAAATCTTTGGACAATGTCTAAATAATAAGAGTAGGAATAATAAAATTCCTACTCTTATTTTTGTTAGTTACCTAGAAATTGCTTTTTAAAGAATTCTAATTGCATGTCTAAAGTATCTGGATCATTGAAATAGAATTCACTTCCATTTACTTCGAAAACGTGCTTATTCTTTACTGCTGGTATATTTTTATAAGTATCTGTTTTTTCGACTGAAGTATCAGTTTGATCAAATTTACTGAAGATCACATAGTCACCCATAAACTCTGGAAGTACTTCTAATGAAATTGCAAAATATCCTGGTTTTAATGCGTTTTCTTCAACTTTTTTAGGCATTTTTAATTTCATTTCTTGGTAAAGAATTTCTGTTCCACGACCCCAGTTATTACCATATACATAAAGCTGCTTGTCGAATTTTTCAATTACAGAAACAGTTGCATTTGGACCAATTTTAGCTTTAATCTCTTCGCCGGCCTTTTGTGCACGAGCTTTAAAATCATCTACCCATGCTTGAGCTTCTTTTTCTTTGTTTAATAATTTACCAATTTCAATATGTTGAGTTAAGTAATCTACTTTGCCGTATGTATAAACTACAGTAGGTGCAATTTTCTTTAATTTATCAAGGTTTTTAACATTATCTAAACCAATAATTAAATCTGGGTTTAGCTCAATAATTTTTTCGATATTATCATCTGAAACAACTTCAGCATTTTTTAATTTTTCAGCCCAGCGAGGATTCGACTTAGACCAAGAATCAACACCGACAATGTTAACTCCTAAAGACATTACATTTCCTGCAAACGAAGATAACACTACTACACGTTTAGGGTTAGCTGGGACTTTAACTGGACCATTTTGCGATTGATATGTAATAGTTCCAGACTTTTTTGGTTCATTCTTTGAGCCTTCTGTACTTGATGCGCCTTTACTACATGCACTAATAATTAGCACGAATATTAAAAGAAATGGTATTAAGATTTTCTTCATTTTTCTCTTCTCCCTTAAGTAAATTGTATGTTATGCACATTGGTTTATCTGTTCTTGGATCTCTTCCAATTACTGTATCAATTGAAAAAACTTTTTTTAGAACTTCATGTGTAATGACTTCTTCGCAAGAGCCTGCTTTTACGATTTCCCCATCTTTAAGTGCGATGATAAAATCTGCAAATCGAGCAGCTTGATTTAGATCATGTAAAACCATAACAATTGTACGTTCTTGTTCCTGATTTAGCTTTTGTAACAACTCCAAAATTTCGAGTTGATGAGCTGAATCTAAATATGTAGTTGGCTCATCAAGGAAAATGATTTCAGTTTCTTGTGCTAACGCCATTGCGATCCAAACTCGTTGACGTTGACCTCCTGAAAGCGAATCAACTGACTTGTACTTATATTCCTTTGTACCTGTAACCTCAAGTGCCCAGTCAATTACTTCAATATCTTTTTGAGTTAATCTGCCAAAACCACTTTGATATGGGAATCGACCATAAGACACTAGTTCACCTACTGTTAAACCACTTGCACTCTCTGGTGTTTGAGGTAGAATTGCCATTTTTTTAGCTAGTAATTTAGTATTCTCTGAAGCAATGTTTTCCCCGTCTAAGATAATCGTTCCGGATTGATGAGAGATTATTCTTGTAATCGCCTTCAAAAGAGTCGACTTCCCGCATCCATTTGAACCGATGATTGTTGTAATTTGTTTATCCGGAATTTTTATATTAAGGTCTTTTACTATCAAACGATCACCATAACCAATGGTCAATTCATTAGTGTATAACCGTACCATAAACGGACCTCCATTCATTTAATATTTCAACCGTTAGTGATAATGATAATTATTATCAATCGTTATTACTACGTAAATATAAGTCTATTTACTAATATTGTCAACATTATTTTTTAGTGAAATCATTGAAAAATTCTCAAAAATGGTTTATATTTTATTGAGAATGATAATCAATGACAGAATATTCTGGAGTGAGAACATAATGAACATGAACGATCTTTATGATGTAACAGTAATCGGAGGAGGCCCTGCTGGACTTTACTCTGCCTTTTATAGTGGTTTACGAGAAATGAAAACAAAAATTATTGAATTTCAATCTGAATTAGGTGGCAAAGTTCATTGTTATCCTGAAAAAGTGATTTGGGATGTTGGAGGACAACCACCAATTCCTGGCGAGAGATTTATCGGACAAATTGTTCAGCAAGGATTAACGTTTGATCCGACTGTTGTGTTAAATGAAAAAGTTGACACAATCACTCGTGACAATAATGGTATTTTTGTTTTACATACAGCTTCAGGTCAAATACATTATTCTAAAACAGTTATTGTTGCAGTTGGAAGTGGTATTTTAAATCCAACAAAGCTTCAAATAGATGGTGCAGAAAGATTCGAAGTTTCAAATTTAAACTATACAGTAAAATCACTTAAGCATTTCAAAGATAAAACTGTAATCGTTTCCGGTGGTGGTAACTCTGCAATTGATTGGGCCAATGAGTTAGAGCCAATTGCTAAGAAAGTTTTTTTAACTTACCGAAAAGATGCTCTAAAGGGTCATGAAGCACAGGTTTCTCAATTAATGAATAGTTCAGTTGAATGTCTTTTCAATACATCTATTACGAAACTAATTGCTGGTGAAAACCATGAAGAAATAGAAAAGGTTGAACTGACAAATAATGAAACTGGTGAAGTATCTCATCTAGCAATTGATGAAGTAATCATAAACCACGGATATGAACAAGATACTTCTTTATTAAATAACAGTGAAATAAAGGTAGAAATGATTCAAGATTTCTATATTAAAGGGAATACAACGAGTGAAACTTCGATTGAAGGGATTTACGCAGCTGGAGATATTTTAATGCATGAAGGAAAGTTACAATTAATTGCTGGCGCATTTCAAGATGCTGCTAATGCCGTTAATAAAGCGAAGCAATATATCCAACCAGATGCCAGTGGATCAGCAATGGTTTCATCACATAATGAGGTATTTAAACAACGAAATCGTGATTTAATTAAACAAATGATGAGTTAATCTTGAAAAAATGATGTCTTTTTTTCAAGATTACTTACAACATTGCGATTTATCTGGAAGCGTAATGTTATCGAATTTTTGCTAGGCTAAATACTCCAAAAACGAATTCCAACCGAATTCGTTTTTTTATTAGTTAAGTGATAATGAATTTAACACATACTGATAATAATATAACGTTGGAATAAATAAGACTGCATTTCAAGAGATGTCCTAGTTGAATCATCTTCTGAAAATGCAGTCTTCATTCGTTATCTCTTATATCACAAAGCACGTTCTATCAATCTATTTACGAGATAGTATTATTCCTCAACCTTTAAGGCAAAGGTACCCCAAGGCTGAATGTAATCAATAAGGAAATGCTCTTCCTCTACAACATCCCCAATATAGTTTTTCCGACTATCTAGCGGCATGTCTTGCAACACAACTTGGAGCTCCCCCTTATACTTACCAAAGCTATTGTTTCCGATGAAGATTCTCCCTTTTTGTTGCTTAATGCTCTTGCGAATTGGGAAATCTTCTGCAGCATATTTTTTCCTAACCTCTACCGAACGAATCATATATTCACTAATGTCCCCACGTCTTATGTGAAGCTCTTCCAGTGAGATGTTCTTTTCTGTATCAGATATTTCCGGCTGAAGCTTTACTTTTAGTTCCACAAAATCACGATTTAAGGATCCAAGTAGCTGCAGTTCATCTTCGCTTGCATATGCGTTTCCGATTATGACATCGTCAATTAACTTTGTAGCCCATAAATGCTTTGCTTGTACATCAATTGGCAAGGAACGATGTTGTTCTAATGTACATAAGCCATCATTAATGTCCCAAGGGCCGATATTTCCGTGATGAGAAGTGACAAATGCTGCTGTACGGATTCCATGCTTTTTAAATCGTTCACTGCATTTTATAAAGAAATCATATGGCAAACCTGTATACTTTTGCGGATAAAAATTATGACAACCGAGCAGTAGAGACTTATTACCTTGGTGCGTTAATATGTTCTCTAGATAGTCAACATCATTACTCATGTTCAGTTCAATCTTGAGCCCATATGAGTTATATGTCATCTTTGATTCCTTTAATCCGTCAAAACCAAGATCCAGTCGGATTCCATCCGCACCTAGTTGAGCAAAGAAGCTTAAGTCATCATAGCTGATATCCAGCTTTTCGAATACAGCTGGCGCTACATCCAAAATAACTTCCATCCCTAGGGATTTTGCATACGCGATTATATTTATAAAATCTTCCATAATCATTTCTTTTGGTTTATTCACAGAAAGAAGACAGGTAAAAACTCGTTCGAATCCGTACTGAGAAGCTAGTGCTAAATATTCCTTGTCTTTTTCAGGTTTTGAATGCTCCGGGTATATGGAAACACCTAGTTTTCTTGTCATTACCTTTTCTTCCTCCTAATTGACTATAATTTTCTGGCAGCAGTCAACCTTGTAACATAGTCTCTATATCTTGTTGAAACGAACACACTGCAAAATACAGTTGTGACAATTATGATAGAAACAAACTTGCTGCCCATGAGTACAAATACAAATATGGATAAACCGATAGCTAAAATTGAAATGCCAATTGATCCCCAAGGAGTAACCTTCCTCCCTAAGTTAGAACGGTCGAATAAAATATGAGCTATTATTAAGGTGAAAACGGCACTTATCATTTGAATCATCTTAGGCTGCTTGTCTCCCTTCTTCTTCCAATTTCAGTTGTTTTTTTTCAAACACTTTAAAGAAAGGATAGTATATGACAAATGCGACACAGAAATTTAGGATAGAAAGGGCACCTGCCGAAAAAGTCCAGTTTGTACTAATAACAGCCCCAATTGGCGCTAACATGGTGAATGGCAATTTTGCCATCATCATTGGAATGAAACCAGAAACTACTGCAAAGTAAGAAATCGTCGTTGTCACTAATGGCGCAACAATAAATGGAATGCAAAGTATAGGGTTCATCACAATAGGAGCACCAAAGATAATAGGCTCATTAATATTGAATAATCCTGGAACAAAAGCCAATCTTCCTAAATCCTTTAAATATTTTACTTTCGAGAACATAAACAGTACAACAAGAGCCAAGGTTGATCCCGCACCGCCAATCCATACGAACCATTGAAGAAATTGTTCTGTGAATAAATATGGTAGGTGGTGGGCATTTCCAGTCTGTGCAAATTTATCTGCATTTTCAAGGATTGCTGTATCCCACATCGGACGAATGAGCGGATCCAAAATTGCTGGACCGTGAATGCCAAGTGACCAGAAAAATACGATTAAGAAAACTGTTAGTAATCCGCCAAGTAAACTATTGCCTACTAAAATATTTTTAAGCGGAGAAATCAAAGTTGTAATGAATGAGTTAATATTGAAATTTAATCCGTAACGA
Source organism: Bacillus sp. FJAT-25509 (assembly GCF_001420605.1). Lineage (GTDB taxonomy): Bacteria > Bacillota > Bacilli > Bacillales > Bacillaceae_G > Gottfriedia. The sequence goes on along the minus strand of NZ_LJIZ01000037.1, from coordinate 5,340 downwards.
ATAGTCCAGAAAACAAACACAACTGCAAAAGTAGGAATAAGGGCAGAAAACGATTTTGCGACTGCTGGTGGAACACTGTCCGGCATCTTTACAGTAATATTGTGTTTTATTAAAAACCGATAAATTTCAACAGTAATTAAAGATGTAACAATTGCTCCGAATAATGATCCGGCACTTAAACTGCTGATAGGCAGCCAACGTCCAGCATCGATCACCCCTTCTACCGGCTGTGTGACCTGTACAGGCACAACACAGGAAATTAGGAATGCAAGCATTGATAAAAAGCCAGCATTCAATTGATCCAATTTATATGACTCCGCCAATGCTGATCCTACCCCAAATGCCGCATATAATGACATGGCGCCAACCGTAAAACGAAATGGAATATCGAGAGCAGCTTTATGTGGTGCGATCCATTGACTGAACGCATCGACTGGGAAGTTTAGAAATAGCACAAAAAACGATCCAACAATTGTCAGTGGGAGCGTAGACATCACGCCATTCCGTACTGCTAATAAATGCCTTTGTGATCCAATCTTATAAGTGAATGGAGCTATCTTATTCTCCAAAAAGCCGAATAGTTTATTCATCTCCTTGTAATCTCCTTTTAATTATTTGAATGATTCATCAAAACGATCTAACTTCATTAGTGTGTTTTTCGATGATGATTATCTTGAAATTCCAATAAACCGTAGGCTTAGGATATCAAGCGCTGTCCAAATTGCTGTGTTATATCAAGGCATCTACAAAAAGTTACCAACTTCTTATGCTTTGGAAGTCATTGACTCAGCATGCTTCAGAATGGCTTCACCGTTACACATTCCGTAGTGCATTTGATTGATGACTTCGACCGGTACATTATATTGCTTGCCCAGTTCTTGAAATCTTGGCAATGAAAAGCGGATTTGTGGCCCTAAAAGTACGACATCACTGTCCTTTATTTCTTCTTCTGCTTTGCCTTGGTCAACTGCTTTGATCATATATTGTTTTCCTTGGTTCTCGGCTGAAGCCTGCATTTTTTTAACAATGATGCTAGTGGACATTCCTGCTGCACAACATAATAAAATTTTCATAGTAAATCTCTCCTTTTAAAAATTACTTATAATTAGTCTATAATTTCTTCTTTACGTAACAAAACTGTAGTTTTAAAAAGACTTTATAAAGGCATTTGCATTGTATCTATTTTTTTGTATAACGAAATGAATTCCTCTGCAAGTTCCCTTACTGTGATTGCATTCATCAGATGATCTTGCGCATGGATTAGGAGTAAGTTGATTTCAGTTTTATTATCGGCGGCTTCATCTTGAATAAGAGTAGTTTGTATTTGATGTGCAAGGCCTAATTCCTCTTTCGCCTGTTTCAAACTTTCCAGTGCTTCTTCCATCTTTCCGTTCTTGGCGAATCTGATTGCTTCTAATGATAAACTGCGTGCATTCCCTCCATGTAAAATAATTTGAAAACTGATTGGTAAGCTAGTTTCCATATTTACCTCCTGATATTTATAAAAGCGTTTTCTTTGATATTTGTATTTTAATTCGAAATCCAGTTCCGCTAAATATAAAAAACTTCCGTTAGTAACGGAAGTTTTGAAATAGGATGCCAAAAATTTTTCTATATATAAACTAGCCTATTTAGCCTCTATCAATTTATTAAACTCTTTTTGACTAGTGCAGCCTATTATTTTATCTACCGTACTTTTATTATCGAGAATGTTGTATAGGAAATCATATAAATATTGCAGATCACTCTTATTGTTTTGCTTTACGCTAAATAAGCAAACCAATTGTACAGGTGTTCCTCCCCAATCAATCGGCTTAGTTAAGGTACAAAACGCGATAAACGTCTCTTGACTCATATTTTTGATAGGGTGAGGAATTGCTACAAGGTTGCCAAAGGCAGTAGAAGAGCATACTTCACGCTCCAACACGGAAGCACAGAAGGCATCGTCTCCCAACTGTAAATCAACGATTTTTCTACTTAAAAATCGGATGACTTCCTCTCTCGAATTCATTTGCTGCTGTAAAAAGACTAGTTCACTTTTTACATGGTTACTGATGTCCCCGCTGTGTTGTTGGAATAATTTTTTCCTGATATTGCTTACATCATCTTTACCTAGTATTGTATTTACTTTTATAACAGGCACAGAAATATCATTATCGATTGTCACAGTACTGATTATAAAATCAATCTGATCCTCTAATACAAAATCTTTCAAATTATAATAGCTTGCAACATCGACAATATCCAATGATCCTCCAAAATGCTCAATTAATTTATATTTAAGCAGTTGGGCACTTCCCTTTCCTGTTGCGCAAACGATTAAACAGCGTTTTTGTTCTCTGTTCTTTTTCTGCCTCTCGATGGACGCACCTAAATGTATGGCCAAATACCCGGTTTCGCCTTCTTCAATTTCTTTTTTTATCTTGCTGCTAATCACTTTGGCTGCAATTAAGCCGGCTTCGAACGCTAATGGATATTGTGTTTTGATATCCTGAATTATAGGGTTTCTAACATTCAGCCCATATTTGATACGATTTAATGCTACATATAAATGTTCCGCCATATTAAGCTTTAGCTCTTCATCATGCTGTAAATCTATATTCATCTCTTCAAAAATGGACTGAAGAATTTCTTGTATCATATGATCCACTGTTTCCTCTTTGGAAGGCTCGAAAGCCAGGTAGCTTGCCACCTTTGTTCCCATTAAATGGATGGTTATATAAATGCTTTCTACATATGGAAAGTGAATAGAAAATGCTTTTTCCAACTCTGATAGTATCTTGCACGAAATCTGATACTCCTTTGAATGTTCTATATATTTCGTATCGATATTTATTTCTTTTATTACACTGCCACTCCGTATTCTTTCAATAGAAATTAAAATGTGAACTAGTAAGTTTTCAAACTCCTGGTCGGATAAATCCATGCCTTTTTCCTTTAGGGAACGAAGCATAATCTCTTTGACCATTTCTATTTCAAAGGATTTGAACAGATTCAGCATAAATTGTACATTTTGCATAAGCGGTGTGTGGATATCGCGATTGAAGTAATACTCGGACATGCAAGAACGGATATTAAATTCATCACCCTTTACGCATACGCCGTAGTTTGGGCGTTTTTCCAGTATTAATTTATATTTTCCCAATAGCTTCTTCACATCTTTTATTAAATTATTCACTGTAGATTTGCTAACGTAAATCTCTTCTGCCAAGTCCTCAAGCTTTATATAGTCTGGGGAACCGAGCAATTTTCTTAAGATATATAGTACTCGTCCTTTATGGTCAATGGGGACATCAGAATGGTTCCCGATATTCTTTTGATGGTATGTTTGTATAAACGAATAAAATGAATGATCATCTAGGATCTCCAACTGATACCCATTTCCTCTATAGGATTGGATAACCGCACCGTGTTCACGAATGAACACATTTAACATTTTTATATCCGCTCGAATCGTACGAGATGATACATTCGCAAATTTCGAAAGGTAATTTCCATTAATTACCGATTTTGTTTTAAGAAATTCCTGTAGTATAAAAATTGACCGAGGATGCATATTAATCATTCATCATCCCTCCCTTCTTATCTATTTCACTTATAAAAAATTTTGGTACAAATATGCTATTAAAAAGTAAAAATACATGGCTCAGAGCCATATGGAAAAGCTTACTGTTTGCACGACTTTTTCGCTAAAGTGACTTATTACCGGTTAGATATCCATCAAAGTTACATATGTCTATTTAAGTTACTTAGGTTGTATAGTAAACGCTTTCAATCTTTGAACTGAACAAGCATAAGAAATTGCTATTTCTTTTTTACATATAAACAATATCATAGAAAATCAACCTAGTAAATATAACGTTATAATGTTTATTCAAAGGAGATGGGCACCTGAAAATAAATGGATTGCTGGGGATCAAGCGAAAGAAAAAACATGGTTAAATCGCTTAAAAAAGATGAATTAAACCTAAAAAAGACAAAATGAGAAAGGAGTTAAAACTCCTTTCTCATTTTGTCAGCAGTCCCTAATAGACCTCTATTTCCACACTGTCATATACTTTTTTCGATATTTTGGATCCTCTTCTGTTTCTATCAACTCTAAGGCCATTTGTTTAATTTCCTCATTCTTAACTGCGTCATACAGATTTCTCATACATTGAATGATATCATACCGAATTAGTGTATGGTTTTTCTCTTCTTTACAATCTAAATAACGATTTACTAGATGTTCAAGGACGATTGCTCTTTGCTCTGGACTAGCTAAACCTACTCGCCATATTGATTGTAAAGTGTGTCTTGCCGTAACAAACTTTGGATCATATGTAACTTGCCAAACTGCAGGAAAATCGTTTAGCATCCTCTTCTCTGGATCACTAATCGCTAGATTTGAGAGAAATTGTGCAGCTCTTGACCTTTTGTGATTTTCTTTATGAGTTAGCTCCGATTTTAATCGATCCCATACTTCATACGACCAATCCACTTTCTCTTTTGTAACCGAAATAATATAGTCAAAGGCTTCATATTGCAAATTCTTGTCTTTTGATTCAAGGTTTTCAAAATAAGTTTGTACTTGTTGATCCATGTCATGTACCTCTCCTGAGAATAGTAAATAATTCTTTTATCTAGATGATATCATTCCCTAGCATTTACAAGCTTAAAAAAAAAATTATCTTATCGTTCAATTTTTTTCGATTTTTACTAATACTAAGCATACCTATTATAAGTCAGAATGCTTTAAAATCACGATCATCGTTGCATTATATACTTAATTAAACGTTTGTTTAGTTTTTGAAATAAGTGGTTTCAGTAAAAAGTATACCAATGTATTAATAATTAAATTAAATAAATGAACGATATTCAGTCCCGGGTCGTATAAGAATTAAGGAGGGATTTTTTATGAAAACAATTTTATTTGAGGAAGATAAATTAATCATTTCACTTTCTAGTCTTGAAACAATATTAGGATTAAAACATACAATCGAGGTTCCCTACAGTAATATAATGGATGTTTCTATAGAGGATACCCATCAATTTTTATGGAAAATGTATGGTACACATTTAGGAGCAAGTAAATATGGCTATTTCAGAAAAGATGGCGTGAACTATTTTGTAGCTTCAAGCACTAATAAGGGGAATTTAGTTTTAACGTTAAATAACCACAAATACGATAAAATCATTTTAGAATTGGATCACGTTGATGATGTTTTCCAACAGTTACAAAATATTTTAAGTACTTATATTAAATAATTTAAATAAGACTGTCTTTGGACTTACCCCTGTCAAGTAGACACATTTAAATAAGACCGACTAAGCAGCCGTTGTTAACCTGTATTTTACAGG
>NZ_LJIZ01000005.1 GCF_001420605.1 Bacillus sp. FJAT-25509 | reverse complement strand
ATGTTCAGTAGTAAATTTAGTCATAAAAAATGCACCTCCAAATGTTAGTCGTGTCTAACATTTGGGGTGCACTTCAAATTGCTAAAGGATGGTTTTCTTTCATTAAATAGGTTATTTAACATGTTGAATAAAATTAATGTCGATCAGTTCATTCAGCCTTTGTAGTTCTTTTTCTCCTAGTAACTTTTTCCCTTCGTTTAAGGATACTAGAGCACTCTCAATTAAATATTTTCGCGGTGTTTTTGACTGCAATAATTCATTTTGTAAAAAATCTAGTAACTCATTGTACTTTTGCTGTTCATTACTATTTAATGCTGATTTTTTCATTGTACAAATAATACTACAAAGCTTTTGTTGAAGATTTTCTTCGGTCTTTCTTACTGGTAACCATTTATCTAATAGCCCTAAATTGAATAATTGCTCACCAGATTCCTCAACATCCTCAACAATCTTAATCATACGTTTTACACTATATCGGACAACATGATCCATACTAATATTCATATCTTTGGCGAGGTCATAGTATCTCACATTATGGTGTATTATTCCTAAAAACATAATGGCACTATCTAATAAAAAGTCTTTCTTCTCACTGCCAAAAATGTCTAAAAAACGTGTATACACCCAATTTAATGTCTTAAAATTACCTTCTCTTATGAACTGTTTAATATCTAAGTCATTTATATAAATTACTTCTTCAAATAGAGAAATTAGTTTATTATCTCTATTTGCCTCCATTAATAAAGTTATTTGTTTAATGAAAATTTCAATATTCGAAGGGCTCTGTCCGATCAACAACTCATTTCTTTCATGCTCAAGTTTTTTATAAATCATATTAAATAATGCGACTACTAAATCACTTTTTGACGAAAAATAATTATAAAATGTACCTTTAGATATACCGCTACAGTCTAATATGTCTTGAATTGACGTTGCTTGAAATCCTTTTTCAATAAACAATTCATGAGCTATTTTTACAACATGCTGTTTACGATCATTCATATAATCACCTTGGTTCTAGTTAATTACTGCTTAAAAAACATAGTACATTATTTTAACATTTTTAACTAGTAAATATCTGATTAGTTTATTAAAGATTTCTAATGGTTATTATAATTGCATCTAATGAATGAATGGTATATCATATTATCTTATATAGAAGATGGAAACACAGTTCAAAAAATTGAACTAGATGTACAAAGGAGGGGAAATCATGGATCATTCCATGAATAAATCGGTTCGCCCACCATATGGGATTATTACAATCCTAATGATTGGGGCTTTTATTGCGTTCTTAAACAATACTTTACTTAATATTGCTTTACCTTCTATTATGAAGGATTTGGACGTTGAGCCTTCGACTGTTCAATGGCTTTCAACTGGATATATGCTAGTTAATGGAATTTTAATTCCGACTACTGCTTTTTTGATCCAAAAATATTCTGTTAGACATTTATTTATAACTGCACTACTTTTATTTAATATCGGTACTTTAACAGCAGGATTTGCACATGTATTTCCTTTATTATTAGCGGGCCGTATGATTCAAGCTTCTGGTTCGGCTATTTTAATGCCATTATTAATGAATGTTATGCTAACTAGCTTCCCTGTTGAAAAACGAGGAACTGCAATGGGCTTCTTTGGTTTAGTAATGATGGGTGCACCAGCGATCGGACCAACGTTATCTGGGTGGATTATTGAACATTATGACTGGAGAATGCTTTTCCATGTTGTTTCACCGATTGCATTGACGATTTTAATTATTGGCTTTTTCTTACTTAAAGATAAAAAAGAGAAATCAAATAGTACGATCGACCTTTTCTCTGTTCTTTTATCAAGTATAGGTTTTGGTGGATTATTGTACGGTTTTAGTACTGCCGGAACAAAAGGATGGGATAGTCCAGAAGCTTACGTTACATTAATTGTAGGCGTTATTTCATTAGTACTATTTATCGTACGTCAATTAAAACTTGATACGCCAATGTTAAACTTTAGAATTTATCGCTACCCTATGTTTGCTTTATCATCAGCGATTTCAATTGTAGTTACAATGGCTATGTTCTCAGCAATGATGCTTTTACCGATTTATACTCAAACGCTTCGAGGCATTAAACCATTTGATGCAGGCTTAATGCTGTTACCAGGTGCTTTATTAATGGCAATTATGTCGCCAATTACGGGTAAATTATTTGATAAAATTGGCGGAAGAATACTTGCAGTAACTGGTTTAGCGATTATGACTGTTACTACGTATTTCTTAAGTAAGTTAACAATGGATACAACTTATACGCATATTATCATTTTATACTCATTACGTATGTTCGGTATGTCGATGGTTATGATGCCAGTATCGACAAATGGGTTAAATCAATTACCAAGACGATTCTATCCACATGGTACTGCGATGAATAATACTTTACAGCAAGTATCTGGTGCGATTGGTACAGCTTTACTCGTAACAGTAATGTCGAATCGTACTGAATCAAAAGCTAAAGAGCTTGCTGCTGAAGCGATGAAGCATGTGACTAGTAAACCTACACCTGAAATGCTTGCTCAAATTAAGCAAGAGATCTCAATGAAGGCAATGTTAGAAGGAATTAACTTCTCATTTTATGTCACGGTATTCGTTGCCGCAGTAGCACTAGTTCTTGCATTCTTTATCAAACGTTCAACAGCTGCAGAGGAACCTGTAGTGAAAGAAAATACTAATACTAGTAATAACTTTAAGAAAAAGTTAGCAGAGAACTAAGAAAGAAATTAAAAAAGTTCAACCGTTGTTATGGTTGAACTTTTTTACGTTGTTGAAAAACAACCTTATAAATTAACTTACCAACTGAATTTTTTTCTAAAAATAGCTCATTAAATTTTTAACATCCGAAAAAAATATTGCTAGTGTTATTGGAATGATCAAATTTGCTCAAACATATTAACATTTAAAACCATTCATCCAAAAAGTAATAATTTAATCATTAATAAATATTCATAATGTCCGTTTTCTATTTTAACATTCTATAAGACCTGTTATAGCAGCTTAGCCCTGAAAAAGGACAAAAATATTCTATTTAACCATCGAAGTAAAAAATTATCTTTCAAAGCAACTACGTTTAATGCACTTAGACGATGAAGCCGTAAGAATTTACTATTAATAAAAACTTTACTATCCATTTAGTATTAATAATTTTAAGTAACATACAAAAGAAAATGTCCCTAAGATTAGTTAAAATAACCTTCAGGGACATTTCTTATTATCTCTTATAAATAAAATAATCGAAATCCGCATGAAGCCCTTGACCAGTCGTATCCTGACATTGCATTCCAACGAATGCACCTGTAAAGAATCCGCCGCCTTGAATATAATCATCAGACAGTTTATATGAATTAAGTGTTACAGGTATTGCTGTCCATTCTTCTCCATCGAATGAGTAAGAGTACTCGTACACATTTGTTTTCACATCTACTCGAAGATACACATATCCAACTTGTTCTGGAATGATAATTTCTTTTCCTTGAAGAGGTTGATCGAACTTAAAATTATCACATGTTACTAATTCAAGAATTCTGCCCTTTTCTTCATTCCAAGTAATTTGACATGAAGTCCAGTTTTGAGTGTTGTAATAATTTACTAAACCAGCAGATTGATGGAATGTATTCGGATTAAATGCTACTTTTGTTTCTGCAGTAAAGTTAAAATGTTGCCAACGTCTTGCTATAAATGACTGAGTAAACTTAGATGTTAGGGATTCTCTTCCGTAAAGACGTAGATGCCCTGGATTGTCTTTTAGTGAAACGATATTCTCTCCTAATGGAATTCTCAAGTTTTGAAAGTGAGGGTTTAAGATTTCTGAGTTAAAGTCATCCATCACAGGGTAATCACTTTCCCATTTCACTTCATCTATTTTTGGTCCCTCTATTTCCAGTGAAGGACTGTTCCCTCCAACGACATACGGCCAATCATTTTTCCACTCAAGCCTTTGTATAGCCGTTTCTCTTCCTAAAGGACAGAAACCTCTTGGATCTAACAACGGTTGACCTTCTCTTGGCAATGGTCTTCCTGTTAAATGTACTAGGAACCATTCATCTGTATGCGTTTGAACAATGGATGCATGTCCTGCTTTTTGAAGTGGAATTCTTGGTGCATGGAATGACGAAATTAACGGATTTTCTGGGTGTACTTCATATGGGCCCTTTAACTGTTTTGACCTAGCAATTGTAGCTTGGTGATCATATTTCGTACCGCCTTCTGCCGTTAGTAAGTAATAGTAACCATTCATTTTATATAAATGAGGTGCTTCCGTCAGTTTAATATCGGTTCCTTTAAAGATAACCTCTGCTTTTCCGATCAGTTTCTGTTCTTCTACACTGTATTCTTGTAGTGAAATGCCATAAAAATGATGATTTCCTACGCGATGATCCCAAACCATATTAACTAAATATTTTTTTCCATCCTCATCGTGGAATAGTGAAGGATCAAATCCGGTACTATTTAAGTAAATTGGATCCGACCATTCTCCGTCAATCGATTCACATGTTGCGAGGTAGTTGTGACAATCTTTCCATTGACCTTCGACTACCTTTACATCAGTGTAAATTAACCAAAACTTTCCGTCGCGATAAGATAATGCAGGAGCCCATATTCCGCCCGAATCTGGATTACCTATCATGTTTAATTGACTTAAACGATTCAAAGGTCTTGATGCAAAACGCCAATTCTTTAAATCCTTTGAGTGATAGATTCCTACTCCTGGAAACCATTCAAAAGTTGAAACTGCAATATAATAATCTTCCCCTACTCGGCAAATACTTGGATCCGGATTAAATCCCGGCAAAATTGGATTACTAATTTTAGCCATTTTAAACTCCTCCATATGCATCTATATAGTTCAATACTTTACTTTTTTAGTAAGCACCTTTGATAAAGTCAGAAACATTCTTTTGGTAGAAAAGCTCTAATTGATCTAATTCAGCTTTCGAAAAAGATTGTATATTCATTGCATCTAAATTGGCATTCACTTGACTTTGGTTTCTAAATCCCGGAATGACACATGTAATTTCCTTTTGATCTAAAATCCATCTAAGTGCTGCACTTGCCATTGATGACCTTCCTTCAGCAATCCAGTTAATCCGATTTGCCAATTCTACTCCTTTTTTAAAGCCCAAGCCTGCAAATGTCTCTCCGATATTAAAGGCCGCTCCATTTTCATTAAAGTTTCGGTGATCATCTTCTTCAAAAATATGATCAGCCTTATACTTTCCAGACAAGAGTCCACTTGCTAGCGGTAATCTTACAAGAATTCCAACCCCACGCTTATAAGCTTCCGGAAGTAATACTTCTAATGGCTTTTGTCTAAAAATATTAAAGATAACCTGTAAGCTTTTCACATTGGGGTTCTCTAAACAAATCATTCCTTCTTCAACCGTTTCAACGCTAACCCCGTAATGGCGGATTTTCCCTTCACTTTTTAAACGGTCAAGTACATTAAATACATGTCCATCCTTTAAAATTTCAGTTGCTGGGCAATGTACTTGATATAAATCAATCACATCTCGATTTAAGCGTTTTAGACTATCCTCGCAATAAGACTTAACTGCCTCATATGAGTAATTTTCCGGTGAATGAATATCACCTTTTCGACAAAACTTTGTTCCGATATAAATTTTGTCTTCAAGTCCTTTTGTGGCTTTAGCCAATAGTTCTTCGCTATGACCGTCACCATAAACATCTGCAGTATCAAAAAAATTCACACCTTGATCGATTGCCTGTTGTAAGGATTTTAAAGCTTCAGTATCATTTGTTTTTCCCCATGCTCCACCAATTGCCCAAGTTCCAAAACTAACCTCACTAATCATTAAACCTGTATTACCAAGTTCTCGATAATTCAAGTAAAACTCCCCCTCTAGTGCTATTTATACCGTCTTTTACTACTTTCTAAATTCAGATAACATTTTATTTAATTCCTTCGTGTTGGAATAAACTTGCTTATAAATTGAATAAAGCTTTTCATATTGTTTAACGTTCTCACTAACTGGTTTATATGAAGTGATTGGCTTTATGAACTCCTCTGCACAAACCTCTAATGATTCGAACCAATTACATCCATAAGCAGCAAGCATCGCCGCACCCATCCCTGGACCTTGCTCGCTTGAAAGCTTAATAATTGTTGCATTAAAAATATCTGCTTGCATTTGAAGCCATATAGGATTTTTTGCACCGCCACCAATTGAAATAATCGAATCAATTTTTTTACCGTTATTTCGGAAAATCTCAATTGACTCGTTCAATGAAAAAGTAATACCTTCCATAACGGCTCTCGCAAAATCACTTCTCTTATGTGCTGCATCCATACCAATAAAACATCCTCTAATAACTGAATCCGCATGTGGCGTTCTTTCACCAACCAAATACGGAGTAAATATTAAACCATTCGATCCAATTGAAACGTGATCAACATCCTCTAATAGTTGTTTGAAATTCACACTCTCAGCAAAAGTATCTTTAAACCAGCTTAGTGAATATCCTGCGGCTAGCGTTACACCCATTGAATAGAAAGCATCTTTTTTACTATGGTTAAAATAATGAACTTTACCTTTAAAGTCGTGTTCACCATGCTCTTCATAAGAAAGGACAACCCCTGAGGTACCAATACTACAAAGCGTATTGCCTTCTTTTAAAATACCTGAGCCAATTGCGCCACATGCATTATCGGCTCCGCCTGCAAATACTTTCACTTCACGACTAAGTCCGGTCAAATCAGAAACCTCTTTTGTAATTGTTCCAACGCAAATCTGAGACTCGATAATTGGTGGGCAAAGATGGAAAGGAATATCGAGTTTTGTACATAATTCTTCACTCCACCGCTTTTCTTTTACGTTTAAAAGCAATGTTCCAGCAGCATCCGAGAATTCAGTATGAATTTCTCCAGTCAGACGATAACGAAGATAGTCTTTAGGTAATAAAAATACCGCTGCCTGATGATAGATCTCTGGTTCAAATTCTTTTACCCATAAAAGCTTTGGTAAAGTAAAGCCTTCAAGTGCTGGATTTTTCGTTATATCAAGTAAACGTTCTTTACCCACTTTTTCATTAATAAACTCACATTGCTTAGTCGTTCTTGTGTCATTCCATAAAATTGCATTACGAAGGCTTTCATTTTCTTTATTCATAAGCACTAGACCATGCATTTGTCCCGAGAAACTAATCCCTTGTATATCATTTTGATGACCATTAAAGTCTCTAACTAGTTCGGCAAGACCATCGATTGTTTTTTCAACCCATTCTTCTGGATTTTGTTCACTATACCCTGATTTCTCTTGTATTAATGGATAGGAACGAGATACTTCATGGCATACCTCACCAGACTGATTAACTAACAAAATTTTTACGGAACTTGTACCTAAATCAATACCTACTACATATTTCATAACAATCATCCTTTTATTGTTTTTGATCGTATCGTATGAGAAAAATGTGCTGGAAATAATGATTTTCCCAGCACATTTTATGGTCAAAAGATTTTTAAACTGTTGCGAATTCAGAAATCGCTTCTAATAAATATTGGTTTAGCACTGATTTAAGACGTTCTTCACGACCAGATTTATTTTGGATATCACCTAAATTTAACGCATATGCTTCAAGTGTATGGAAACTTGCTTTATTCTCTACGATTTCTTTGCCAATACCATAAGTAAAGCTGCTATAACGATCTTCAATAAAGCTTTCAAATACTTTATCTTCAATTAGTTTATTAGCTACTAATGTACCAATTGCAAAGCTATCCATTCCAGCTATATGTGCATGGAATAAATCTTCTACATCAAATGATCCTCTTCTTACTTTTGCATCAAAGTTCAGGCCGCCTTTTCCTAAGCCACCATTTTTTAAGATTTCATACATTGCTAATGTAGTAGAATAAAGATCTGTAGGGAACTCATCTGTATCCCAACCAATTAACTTATCACCTTGGTTTGCATCAACTGAACCAAGCATTCCGTTAATTCGAGCAACGCGTAATTCATGCTCAAATGTATGACCAGCAAGTGTTGCATGATTCGCTTCAATATTAAATTTAAACTGTTTCTCTAAACCATTAGCTTGTAAGAAAGCTAGTCCAGTTGCCACATCAAAGTCATATTGATGCTTCGTTGGTTCTTTTGGTTTTGGTTCGATTAAGAACTGACCATCGAATCCGATTTCTTTTGCATAATCTACAGCCATATGGAAGAAACGCGCAAGATTGTCTTGCTCCAGCTTCATATCTGTATTCATAAGCGTGTCATAACCTTCGCGTCCACCCCAGAATACATAGTTAATTGCACCGAGCTCTTTTGCAATTTCTAAGCCTTTTTTCACTTTTGCAGCTGAATAGGCAAATACGTCAGCGTTATTAGAAGTAGCGGCTCCATTTACATAACGAGGATGAGTAAACATATTTGCCGTATTCCAAAGTAATTTTGTTTTACTTGTTTTCATATATTCTTTTATCATTTCTACAATTACATCTAGGTTTTTATAAGTTTCACCTAATGTATTTCCTTCAGGGGCAACATCTGAATCATGGAAACAGAAGAAAGGTACATCTAACTTTTCATAAAACTCAAATGATGCTTCTACACGTGCTTTAGCAAGATCCATTCCCGTTAAATGGTTCCAAGGACGTTGCATTGTACCTGCTCCAAATGGATCTGAACCATCTGCAGTAAATGTATGCCAGTAAGCAACTGAAAAACGAAGTAAATCCTCCATTTTTTGGCCGTTAACTATTCTTTGAGGATCATAATATTTAAATGAAAATGGATTTTTTGATTTAGGACCTTCGAATTTAATTTTGTTAATATTAGTAAAGTAACTCATGTTTAATTCCTCCTAAAATAGTAGTTTTAAATTTTATGACTTATGTGAAATAACAATCCATGTGCGCAATACTTTCATATCATCTGGCATAATTCCTTGTAAGCCAGTCAATTCACTATTTACTTCAAGATTAGGAGCGTTAGTTACCCATGTGTAGGGCTCTGGGCATAAAAAGCCGCTTCTCCCATCTTTGTTATAAACGACCCAATGCTTAAAACTTTGATCAACAGTGTAATTAATCTCAACTCCTGTTGATTTGTTCGTTATTTTTGCCGTCTGTAGACCACTGTCATTGGGAGTAGATAGAAAAACATCATCTAACTCTAGCCCGTACAAGCTCATTCCTTCACTCAATTCATACTTGTACTCAATATCTTCTAATTCCCCAGTAGGTAAAAATCGATCATTTAGTTTCCAACGTTTATCGACTGGAAGCTTGAAGATTGAAGTTTCTTCTGGGAATACGAAACTAGTATGATAGCCAAAGCCAAACGGTAAAACTTCATTACTTTTATTAATAACTTCGGCTCTTTTTGCAAATAAATTATCATTCAGAATAAAGCTCATCCTTATCACAAAATGGTGCGGGAATTGAGCCATTACATCTTCGTGCTTACTTGAATCAAACTCAGTTATAATTTTCACTGTTTGCTCATTAACTTCTACACTCGAGATATTCCACTTTCTTGTGTGAACAAAACCATGAATGTGATTTTGCTTGTCCATTTCATTAATATCAAACTGATACGTTCTTTTGCCAAATCTAAACTTACCTTGATCGATTCGATTTGGAGGGAACAGGATTGGAGTACCGTAAAGAACTGGATTATTCAAATACTCCTCATTCGTTTGAGGGACTCTTAGTAGCTCAGTATTTGATTTTTTATGAACCATGGAAATCAAGTTTGATCCCCATCCGGGAATAATGATAATCTCCAATTCACTATTACCTGCTTTTATCGCCGGTTCATCTAAAAAAGAGATTTCCTCAGCATAAGTATTCATCTATATTCCCCGTTCTGTCATAATTTCTACATTTAGACTTTGCTAATCTTTCCTTGTCTTTGGTCTATTCGACTAAAGCTATACATACCACCGAACATAAAAATCCAAGCAATTGAAACAACACTAAAGAATGGAATTAGCCCTGGCTGATACAGTAACAAAAATACGATAGCGATTAGACTAACTAGCATTAGTAAAGTAATGTGAAAATGAAATACACTTAAAAAGAATGCATTTTTTAAATAGTCTTTTAGTTTAAATTCGTAATGTACATATAGCGGGAAAATATAAAGGGAAACCATTAAATAAACTGCCGCAATGATTAATAAAGGGATGATTAATATAAATTGGAACACCCCTTCGACCGTTCGAATGTAAAATACATCAAACACTAAGAAGATTCCGCTAAGAATGAATACCAAACCAAGTTTATTGGAACTTTTAAATTCCTTCAGGAAGATCGTTAGAAATGTTCTCCAAATCGGGAGATCCGTTTCTTTTACGATCCATTTACGAACAATTGTAAAAAGGGCTACCGTAGCAGGGAAAAAACCAAATATGACTAGTCCTGCAATTGTAAAGAGGAACCATAGTAGATTGACATATGCTAATTTCATGACCCACTCACATAGCGTAAACAATTTCCCCATTGTTTTTCCGAGTATCATTTAATCACCCTCCTTTACGAATCCATCTATAGCGTTATTTAATGCTCTTAACCTTTTACTGACCCAGAAGCAATTCCTTCTACAATTCGATTACTTAATATTAAGAAGGCAATGAGGATTGGCAGAATACTAATAACTAACGTAGCTCCGATTGCTCCCCAATCAGTCGTATACTGCCCAATAAAGTTTTGAATACCTACTGTTAGTGTTTTAAATTGATCTGAACTAATAAATGTATTAACGAAGACAAACTCATTCCAGTTGTAAATCATATTAATAATTGCTGCTGTAGCAATTACTGGTGATGTCATTGGTAAAGTAATTTTAAAAAAGATATGGTTAATTGATGCCCCGTCCATAATCGCTGCTTCTTCTACCTCTCTAGGTAGAGCTTCATAAAAACCAATTAAAATCATGATCGTAATAGGTAAGTTAAAAGCTGTGTAAGTAAGGATTACCGAGAGTGGATTATCAATCAAATTTATTTTTGTAAAAGTATTAAATAAAGGAATTAATGTTGAATGGACTGGAATCATTAAACCTACCATAAATAATCCCAATACCCATTTACTTGCTTTCCAATTCATTCTTGTAATTGCGAAGGTTACCATACTTGCTAATACAACCGTTAAAATAACGGCAGCGATCGTATAAGTTACACTGTTAAAGAAATATTGACTAATGTTTCCTTCAGTCCAAACTTTCGTATAATTCTCCCACTTTGGGCTTTCAGGTAAAGAAAAAGGTGACATATTGAAAACTTCTTGGTTATTTTTTAATGAAAAAAGAAATAGCCATATGATCGGAAATATTTGAAAAATCGCTACGATTATAAGGAAAAGATACATAAATCCGTAAGCAATTTTACTAAAAATACTATTCTTGCTACGGTCAGTTTTCTTTTCAGTTACAATAGCTTGAGATCCTGTAGCTCTTACCGTATCCACCTAAAATCCCCCTTTCATTTAGTAAATGTCATCATTTGATTCTGTAAATTTGCGAATAATCCAAGTAACTATTAAACAAATAACTAATAAGAAAAATCCAATTGCACTTGCATAACCAAAGTCAAAACCTTTAAATGCTTTCTGATACATGTAGGAAGCCATTACTTCACTTGAACCATTAGGACCTCCACCTGTCATAACATAAATTAAGTCAAAATATTTAAGTGACCCAACAACAGCAAGAACAATCGTTACTTTAACAACATTCATTATTAATGGTAATTTTATTTTTAGTGCAATTTGAATTGGTGTTGCCCCGTCAATTCTTGCAGCCTCGATTAGAGAGTCTGGAATATTTTTAAGTGCTGCATAGTAAATCAGAATATAAAAACCAGCGTACTGCCAAATAATCGGAATAATAATCGCATATAAAGCTAAGTTTGTTTCTGCTAACCAGGCTGGTGGATTATTAACTCCTAGAGAAACAAGTAAGCTATTTAGAATACCGTTAGTAGGATGATAAATTTTAAGCCAAAGCTGGGCAATTGCAACAGAAGCAAGCAGCATTGGAATAAGATATATTTTTCTAAGAAGGTCTGCACCTTTAATTTTTCCGGCAAGTATAAATGAGATAAACAAGTAACCAATTAAACTAACTGCCGAAAATACTGCTAATAAAAAGGAGTGGAAAGCACTTTTCCAAAATAGAGGATCATGTAATAAGTGGGAGTAATTCTTTAAACCTATGAATTCCTTTTCCCCAATTCCATTCCATTTCATTAAGCCAAAGTATCCAGTTTGTACGATTGGAACGTAAATCAAAGCAAGGATCAGAAAGAGAGCTGGTGTAATATACAAGGCAATTATTTTTTTATTTGACATAGCTTTATTCACTTCGATTCAACTCCTTCCCCTATATTTAAAAATCAAGGGCATATTATAATGAATCCATATGCCCTTTTCTTTAGTACATCAGAATTTATTTATCTTCTGCCTTTAAAGCTTCTTCATGTTGTTTAGCAAAATCTTTTGGTTTTACTTCATTTCCAAATAAAGATTGGATTAAGTTTAAGTGAGTTTCAGCCACAGAAGCACTCATTTGAACGTCAGCAAATAATGTTAAGTTGCTAGCTTTATTTAATTCATTTAACACATCAATATATAACGGTGGTAAATTTACTTTTGAAGTATCAACCTTAGTCGCTGGGATTACACCCGCTTTTTCAACCGATTGCTCTCCCCACTTCTCTACAAAAAATTTAACAAAGTCTTTAGCTTCAGCTTTAACTTTTGAATGTTCAGCTACGAATAAACCTACTCCAGGACCACCAACCCAGCTATTAATATTTCCTTTTCCACCCTCATATGTAGGGAATTTAAAGAAACCTACATTGTCTCGGAAGTCTTTTGGAATTTCTTCATTTGTCGTAAAGTTTGGAAGCTCCCATGTTCCCATTAAGTACATAGCTGCATTTCCATTTAAGAATTCAGATTTTCCCTCATCATTTGATAACCCATTAAAGCCTTTATTAAATGCATTTTCTTTAACTAGATTTTGAACTTCTGATGCCGCTGAAACAAGTGCAGGATCTTCGAATGTTCCTGTACGGTTAATTGCTTTATTTAATACATCAGCTCCACCAATTCTGTCCGCTAAATACATATACCAAAGTGAACCTGTCCAACGATCTTTATTTCCTAAAGCGATTGGAGCAACTCCATTTTTAGCAAGTGTTTTAACAACATTTTGGAATTCGCTATAAGTTTGTGGTACTTGAAGATTATATTTTTCAAAAATTGCTTTATTGTAATAAATTGGAGCTATGTTTAGTTCTAGAGGTAATCCATATGTTTTACCATCGATTGCATATGCTTCTGTTGTTCCGCTTACAAAAGAATCCTTTAATCCGTTATTTAACACATCATCTAAATCAGCGAAAAGGCCACCTTTTACAAATGGTTTCATATATCCTGCTGCCCATGTAAACCCAACGTCAGGAAGTTCGTTAGAAGAAGAAAGAACTTTAATCTTATTCTTGTATTGCTCATTTTCAAGAACCTCTACTTCGATTTTTACATCCTTATGTTCAGCCTCATACTGCTTTATAATGTCAGATACAATTAAGTTTTGTTGCTTAGAACTTCCAGCTGGCCAAAGATGCATAAATTTAATTACCTTTTTGGAACCGCTTTCAGTTGACGCGTTATTAGATTTACCACAGCCAGTTAAAGTCACCATCAGTATAAGAACTAGTGCTAGCATTAATGAAGATGCTTTCTTAAACATGTCAAACCCCCATTTTTTTGAATTTTTCGTTACAAGTAAATTCTAGCACTAAAAAAAAACCGCGGTAAGGTAACCACGATTGGATAAAATTCCACTATTTTTGGATTAGGGAATCATCAAGTTCTGACACTTTTCTAAATTTACTAGGGGTAATACCCTCGTAATCCTTAAAGATCTTAATGAAATATTTAGCCGTCTGATAGCCTACTTCTAGTGCAATTTCTTCAATTTGCAAATCTGTTGTCAGTAGTCGATTTTTTGCAATTTGCAACCTTTTTCTAGTCAAATACTCACTAAATGTTAACCCCACTTGCTCTTTAAATAACACACTAAAATAGCTAGCATTTAGATGTACCGCTTCCGCAACTTCTTTTAATGAAATTTGGTTGCTAATATTTTCATTAATAAAGGTCTTTGCTCCGTTAATTGAGTTAGAGCGATTAGAAACTTGATCTAGTTTTAATAATTTTTGATCAGTCACTTTTTCCATATATTCAATCCGTTCAATATTTGCTTCCTTTTCAAGCGCTTGCTCAATAGCCTCAATTAATTTTTGTTTACTTACCGGTTTTAATAAATAATTTACAACGCCTAGACGAATAGCCTCCTGGGCATATTCAAAGTCAGGATGTCCAGAAATAATAATTGAAACAAACTTATGGCCTTTATCCTTTAGGTTTTTTAAGAGCTCTAAACCATTCATTTCAGGCATACAAATATCAGTTACTAATAGATGAATTTTTGTTCTGCTCATCTGTTCAAATGTTTCTTGACCATTTGCCGCACTAAGAATTTCAAATTTACCATTTGACCATTTCTCTAATGTTTTTTTTAAACCTTGTCTAGTCGCTTGTTCATCATCAACAATTAGAATTGTTTTTGTATCCAAATTATTCCCCACCTTTGTCTGGAACTTCGAATAATACAGTTGTACCTTTGCCAATCTCACTTTCTAAACGAAGACCACTTAAGTCATATCCCTCGTAATATAATTTAATTCTTTTATTTACATTAGTAAGCGCCATACCCATCCCCTTAAAGGATGATACATTATCATTTTTAATTGCTAGATTAAGGGCATTAAGAGTTTCTCTATTAATCCCCGGTCCATTGTCCTGAACAGTCACTAATAAATTAGATGAATCATTAATCCTTTTAATCTTAACTAAAACAATCCCTTGTTCCCGACTACTTTCAATACCATGCATGATGGCGTTCTCAACTAAAGGTTGGATTAGTAATTTTGGGATTTTAATAGTTAGTAGATTTGGCTCAACAGATATCTCCCATAGTAACCTTTCTCCTAATCTCATTTTCATAATCTGTAAATAACGTTCAATTTGGTCGAGAGCAGCTTGTATAGTTACCCATTCACTACTGTTTGCATTGCCGATTGTATAGCGAAATAATCCTGACATTGCTATCACTATTTCAGCTAAATCCTCCTCACCCCTATCATCTAAAGACCAGTAAAGTGCATTTAGCGTATTATAAAGGAAGTGCGGATCAATTTGGGCTTGTAGCGCCTTCAACTCAGTTTGACTACGTAGTAATTCTTTTTCATATACGACCTGTATTAAATGATTCGTATTTTCTACCATCTGGTTATACGTTCTATTTAATTCAATAATTTCTAATGAAGCTGCGCTTTCCTTGTTAATTTTCAGCTCATCCATTTTCGCATTCTTCATTGTATTTGTAAGTTTTTTTATTGGTCTAGTAATCATTGTTGCTAGAATAATTGATGACACGACAAAAATGATAAATCCAATCGCACCAGATAAAAGAGTCGCTTTTCTTACCGGTGTTACTGCCTCATTTAAAAAGCTTGTAGGTTTTAAAATAACAAGGGTCCAGCCTGTTTTTGTAGATGGTTGTGTAACAATCATATAATGTTTTTTATTTAACTTTATCGATTCGTATCCTTCTGATAGAAACTTTTGAATATTAATGCCATAATTATCTGTTATCGGTGTTAAGTCCCTGTCAAGAAGCATCATGTAATCCTTCTCCCCAGGAGATAAATTACTTTCTTCAACCTGAAAGTAACTATTAAGAATTCTTACTACTAAATATCCTCCGTTTGAAAACCATCGATCCATTAAACTTACCCTTCTTATTGCATAAGAATAGTTACTATTTTTAGGATCTTTCCCTACCCACACTAATCTTCCTTTCTCGGCTTCTGCTTCCTTTACCCATTTCTCATCGATTACACTAGATATACTTTTTTCACCGAATGGAAAAATACGATTTCCTTCCGAAGAATATAGCTCAAAAGAAGAGATTCCATTTGAGTAAGCTAAAGAGTTATTTATTACTCTAATTAATGATTGTCTTTTGGCAAAATCAACACTTTCTCCGTTTTTCAATCCGAGTAATATCTGTTGAACCGTCTCATTTGTCATTAATTGATTTGATAAAGTGTCAATTTGCTTATACAAGGTTTCCATTCTTCCATTAGCTTCTACGGCTGTTTGTTTGATTTGCTTCTCTGTTGTATCTTTCATTAAAGTTCCAACTTGGTTATATACCATAATGGATACAATGGATAAAACAATCACCATAACAATCAAGAAGACAGCCAATATCTGATTTCGTAAAGTGTTTAATTTTCTTAACTGTAATCTTATTTTTACGATTGTAATCACCTTTTCAGTAGTAAGTTAATGTAAGGGTTTTCTTTAAAATTCATCATACTATATTTAGCATTAGTCTGAATATTAAAAACAACTTTCTAGTAAGAACTACCAGATCGATTAAGGGCAATGTTTCGATAATGATAATTAGTTAAATAAAAATCAACACGAAAAAAGGGAACCTAAACATATGATGTTGAGGCTTCCCTTTTCATTTTCTTATTTACTATTCATTTACCCTTTTTCCGAATTTTTGACGTTTCTCACTCTTTAAATTGTTCAACTTTACTCCATTCTGTTTCCTGAAGAGTCCTCCATAAAATTTTTCCACTTGCAGTAGTTGGTAATTTATCAATAAATTCGACATATCTCGGATATTTGTAGTTAGCCATATGCTCTTTTGACCAATCAATAATGTCATCCTCACTTACTTTGCCTAAATAATTAGGATTTAGGATCACATATGCCTTTACTGTTTCACCCCTTTTTTCATCAGGCTTACTAACAACACAAGCTTGTTGAATGGCTGGATGTTTATATAGTAGATTTTCCACTTCGGTTGGCCACACTTTAAAACCTGACGCGTTAATCATCCTTTTAACACGATCAACGATAAAATAGTACCCTTCATCATCAAACCGCCCGATATCTCCTGTACGGAAAAATAGTTTTCCGTCTATTTCAACAAAGGCGTCATTTGTTTCTTCTGGTCGGTTAAAGTAGCCTTTAAATACTTGTGGTCCATTAACAACGATCTCACCAACCTCACCAACACCTAACTGTTTCATTGTAATTGGCTCGATAATTCTGGCATCTACATCAAATGATGGAATTCCAAGACATTGAAGTTTTGGTCGATCTGGCGGATTAAAATGTGTCTGAGCAATTGTTTCTGATAAACCATAGCCTTCTACGAACTTTAAACCTGTTAATTGGAATAGCTGCTCACCTACTGCTTCCGGAAGAGGTGCCCCACCACCTGCAATATTTACAAGAGAGTTTATATCATCTGTATTTAAAACCGGATTTGCTAAAAAGTCGATTAGCATTGTACTAATATTTACCCAATGGGTACATTGATAGTTTTCAATCAGTTTGCATGCATGGTTTCGATTCCATCTCGTTAGCAATACCATACTTGAACCGGTAAGAATCGGTGTATGCATTCCATGAACCATTCCTGTTACATGGAATAGAGGTAAGGTTGAAAAGCTAACGGCATTTGCAGAAATATTCATCCAAACGGCAGATCCTACTACATTTGCTTGTACCGTTTTATGTGTGTGTATACAGCCTTTTGGTAAACCTGTTGTTCCTGAAGTATAAGGAAGAACTGCAACATCTTCTGAAGTACCTTCATATAGTGATGGGATGAACTGTGTTTGTATAGCATCTTCCCAATAAAATATATTTTCGCTTTGATAAATTTTCTTTGACTCAGTTATTTCAGCCGCTAAATCGGAAACTAAAGGAATTGATGGTAAGTATTCAGAGTAGACTGCAACTACTAAATTCTCTAATCCAGTTGTAGCTTGTAAAGGTTCAATTTGAGGGGATAGTTCTTGGCCAATGATTGCAGTTTTAACTTCACAATCATTTATGTAAAATTCAAGTTCATCAGTGGTGTTCATCGGGTTAATTGGTACTACAATTCCTCTTACTCTTAATATTGCATAAAAAGCGATGACATATTGTGGTGAGTTTTGCATATAAAGCATTACGCGTTCACCTGGGGATATTTCTAACCTGTGCTCAAGATACCCCGCTAAATGATCAACCTCTTCAAGAAGTTGCTTATACGTTTTTGAAGCGCCATAATACTCTATTGCAGTTTTATTTGGATATCTTTTTGCCGAAACGACTAAATTATCGTAGAGTGTTGTCTCAGGTAAAGTTAAAGATTTAGAAACCCTTTTTGGCCAATATGCAAAATGTGAAGTACTCATCGTTTTCCCCTTTCGCTTATATACCTTTTTTATATTAAGTTTTAATACTGACAGTCTTTTTTATATGTATGAAATTTTAGTCATTAACAAAAAAATTCAGGGTAATAATTCATATATAATCACTCCATTAGAAACCGCTTACAAACTATTCGCTTTTAATAGCATTTTTTAAATTATTTGAAAGTAAATTGCAAAGTGAGGTAATTGCCAAGTTTAGTGTGGAAAGGAAAAATAGAATGGAAAATGGAATAGTAAATCATTATCAAGATCAACTTTAGACCTTATTATAATGGAAAAGCTTAAATGAATAAATAGTTTTTTGAAAATTAAAAAAAACATTTTAAGTTAACTGAAATGTTTAATTCCAAAATTTTTTAAGTAAAATTACATACTATTACTTACTTTACCACTTTTCTATGTTTCAATTAATAACAAGCGAGGTGTTAGCATATGAGAATTGGAATAATCGGTTTAGGAGATATAGCTGCGAAGGCCTATCTGCCGGTTCTTTCTGAAAAAGAAAAGATTGAGTTGGTGCTATGTACAAGAAGAAATGAAACACTAGACCATTTATCAAACAAGTATCGAATCAATGAAACTGTTAATACAGTAGATGAATTGTTAGAAAAGAATATTGATGCAGCGTTTGTTAGTACAGCTACGGAAGCTCATTATATGATCACTAAAAAGTTATTATTAAATGGTATAAACGTTTATATTGATAAACCTATTTCGTTGAACTTTAAAGAAACTGAACAAATTGTAAATCTAGCCAGAGAACAAGGAACAATAGCGATGGTTGGATTCAATAGACGATTTACCCCAAGAGTAAGAGAGCTTACTATGCATGGAAAGGCTAACTTAATCATCATGCAAAAAAATAGATTTAACTTTCCTGAACATACCAGAAGATTTGTTGTAGAGGATTTTATTCATGTTGTGGATACACTTAGGTATTTAATGTCCACTAATGTAGTGGATTTAAAAATCAATTTCTTGAAAAAAGATACTATGCTCGAACACCTAGTCATTCATCTTATAGGTGAAGGATGCACGGCTATCGGAATCATGAATAGAAACAATGGTGTTACGGAAGAAATGATTGAATATATGACACCGCAAAATAAATATGTCGTAAGTAGTTTAGTCGAAACAACTCATTATCATAATAAAGAAATCAATATTAAGAAATTCGGTGATTGGGAACCAACCTTATATAAACGTGGGTTTTTCCAAATAGTTGATCACTTTCTTGACTGTATAGAACAGAATAAAACCCCAGACCCTTCAATAAATGATTCCTTAATCACTCATCAAATTTGTGAAAGAATCGTTCAGTATATTGATTCAAATGAACATTAAAAAAACCCGAATAGTAGACTTTAGAGGTCTAATTATTCGGGTTATATTTGTTATTTATTCTTGTTCAGCCATTGCATCCTTTGGAGTACCGAATAAATACGTAAGAACGAAACCACCAGCATAACCAGCAAGTAATCCGATCACATATTGAAGCCACATTCCGTGCGCAATAAGTGGAACTAACGCTGCACCTGAAGGACCAATTGCAATTGCTCCAATATTACCAAACATTCCAATTACTGCCCCTCCAATACCACCACCGATACATGCAGTGATAAATGGACGACCAAGAGGTAATGTAACACCATAAATTAATGGTTCACCAATACCTAAAATACCTACTGGAAGAGCACCTTTAATCATATTTGATAATGATTTATTCTTTTTGCAACGTAACCATAATGCTAAAGCTGCTCCTACTTGTCCAGCACCCGCCATTGCAAGCATTGGTAATAATTCAGTTGCACCAGTTGTATTAATTAATTCGATATGAATTGGTGTTAATACTTGATGTAAACCTAACATTACTAATGGTAAGAATCCCATACCTAATATAAACCCTGCTAACATACCTCCTTTTGAAATAATCCAATTAATTGAGCCAATTAAGTTATCAGAAATAAATCCTGCAAATGGCATGATGAAGAAAATTGTTAGCAAACCTACTACTAATAAAGCAATCATAGGCGTAATTATAATATCTATAGAATCTGGAATAACTTTACGTAATTGTTTTTCTAAAAGTGATAATAAATAGACTGCAAGTAGTACACCAATAATACCACCTTGTCCTGGAGCTAACGGATCACCATTAAAGATATTTTTAATTGGTTGATCTGGAAGCATACCTGTTAAAAGTGTTACTCCACCAATTACTCCACCAAGGGATGGTGTCGCCCCGAATTCCTTCGCTGCGTTAATACCAACATAAATTGCTAAATAACCAAAAATCGCATTTTTAATTACATTTAAAACTGTCACATATTGTGACCAAGTTGCTGCATCTAGGTTTTGAGCAGTAATATTGTTTGACAAAATAGAAGCTATACCAGCAATTAAACCTGCACCAACAAATGCTGGAATTAGTGGAATAAAGATATTACCGACTTTTCGTAAGAAATTTTTAAAAGGTGTGTTATTTTTCTTTTTTAATTCAGCTTTAAGATCTGAACCTTTTTCATTTAAAGCCGCTGATGAAGTACCTTGTTTTCCTGATGAGCTGTTTTTTAGCTGACCAAATTGTTCTGCAACTTTAGTTACGGTACCAGGTCCTAAAATGATTTGGTAAGTCTCATCATCGACCGTTCCCAAAACCCCGTTAACTTTTTTAAGTTGTTCTTCATTGATTAAACTACGATCAGTAACGTTAACACGAAGTCGTGTCATACAGTTTGTAAATGAAGCGACGTTATCAGTACCGCCGATGGCATCAGCGATTTCAGAAGCTAATCTTTGATATTTATCCATCTTCTTCTCTCCCTAAAATTTATTTTTGTATCGCTTTTCGAACAAATCCTTCTGACTTTTTCAATTGCTCAATTGCTTGCTCATAACTAAATCCAGTAAGAATCATAACGATTGCTACTTTTGGACTTTGATTCGACTTCGTTAAATACTCTTCTGCAATTTCATACGTACATGAAGTTGCTTCCATTACAATACGCTTTGAACGCTCAACTAATTTTTCATTTGTTGATTGAACATCAACCATTAGGTTACCGTATACTTTTCCAATACCAACCATTGATGCTGTAGATAACATATTGCACACTAACTTTTGAGACGTACCAGCCTTTAATCTAGTTGAACCAGTTAATACCTCAGGTCCATTAACAACTTCGATTGCTATTTCTGCCTCTTGGCCAATCTTTGAGCCCTTGTTACAACTAACCGCTACAGTAGCAGCACCAATTTCTTTTGCATATTTTAAACCACCAATAACATAAGGAGTGCGACCACTTGCTGCAATTCCAACTACAATATCATTTTTACTTAATTTAATTTCCTTTAAATCTTCAATTGCAAGTTCTTCGCTATCCTCAGCGCCTTCAACTGCTTTTATAAAAGCTTTTTCTCCACCTGCAATTAACCCAACTACCTCTTCTGGACTTGTCCCAAATGTAGGTGGACATTCAACTGCGTCTAAAAGTCCGATTCGGCCACTTGTGCCTGCACCTATATAAATCAGGCGACCCCCACTTTTGAAAGCCGTTACAATTTTTTCAACAGCTTTAGAAATATTAGGGATTTCATTTCGAACGGCAGCGGCAACCTTAGCATCCTCTTCGTTCATTACGGTTAAAAATTCTTCTATAGACATTTCATCTAAATTCATTGTTTTTTCATTTCTTGTTTCAGTTGTTAAATTTTCAAGCATATTTTCTTCACCTCAAGTGATTTTTTATTACTAAATTTAATTTCATACTTATTATAACTATCTTTGAAATAAAATTTCAATACTAAAAGTTCATAAGGAATAAATTTCATATTTTTAATTCAAATTTTGTTCACATAATTTCATATTCATAAAAATTACTTGCTAATAAATTTTTCTTTTAAAAGATGTATAAATCGATAAGTTTGTACCTTAATTTGTCTGGCATAAAAGTTTAGTCTCAATTTACAATTTCAAAACATAATTAATAAACTAATGTGGTATTTTAAACCTATGTACTTAAAATATGTTTGTTAATCTCATGGCAACTTAACTTAAATACAATTCATTTTATAAGTGAAAAAACAACATCCTCCATATGATTAAGGATATTTATGTCACTTAACTAGGGGTATACAATGAAAAAGTTTATACGGTTTTTTAAAAGTTTCTCGTTAGTGGAGAAAAGCGCACTTCTATGCTTTCTCTTACCTCCAGTAGGTATTTCACTGCTATTGATCATCGGGCTACGTACACTCTATACTCAATGGTTTGTTAATAAACGTTTTATTTATTCGTTTAGTTCGTACTTTTTCTTATGCCTTTTTATATCTACTATTGGTGCTGCTCTATTATTTAGAAATATATTATTTTTATTGGTCAGTATCATGATTCTTGGTTATTGGGGAATATATTGTAGGATTTTAGTAACTGAGAAAGGTCAATTATTTCAGAGATTTCGTATGATTATAATCTTTGGAGGCGTATATAGTTGTGTAATTGGATGGATATCCAAATGGTTTGTATTTCCTAAAATTGTTGGTTATTTATTAGGGACAGTGCTTTTTGGGGAAGTTGAACCTAAGAATTTTAACCGTCTAATTGGTTGTGCATATAATCCCAATTTCACTGTTTTTATTTTATTAATTGCTATTTCTTTTCTATTTGCCAGCCTACTTTCTAGTTTAGAGAGAAAACACTTTATTAACTTAGCGTGGCAGCTTCCAATCCAACTACTACTTAGTTATGGAATTTATCTTACGGGTTCAAGAGCTGGCTTTGCGACGATGATACTAATTTATTTACTTTTTATCTTTCGACTTAATCGAATCTTTTTCTTTGTTTGTACAATCTTCGGACTACTCTTTTCGAAATGGTTGCTCTATATCATGCCAAGAGCCGATTCAGTTATTCAAGCAGGGCATAAAAGATTGGATATTTGGAAAAACGCTTATACAATATGGAAAACCCACCCATTCTTTGGTGTGACACCGATTGGATTTGGTCAAGAATATGCAATACAATATGGTCACTTCATCCCCCATGCACATAATTTACTGCTGGGTATGTTTGCGGAATACGGAACATTAGGAGGATTGGCTTTTATAACACTAATTAGTATAAATATTGTAAAATGCATTCACTTATTCTTTTTTGAGCGCAGTAAAAAATGTTTTTTTAACAGTTTTTTACTCGGCCTACCAATTATTTTGTTTACAGGGGTATTTGATGAGCCCGTGTTCTCTCCGCAAATCGGTTTCCTAACAGTCATACTGCTTGGGTGTTGGGATCGATATTCGAAACGTATGCAATTTAATATCGAGATTTCAGCTATTCAAGGCAAATTTATTAGCGTTTATGGGAGTACAGCTAGGTTAGTTGTTAGTTCGTACATGATTTTGCATTATTTAAAATCGAAGTTTATTAGTAACAAGTACTAAAAAGACCCCTACGATTAATAGGGGTCTCTTTGTATAGGTTATGATATTTTTTTCGTAGCTTGTGCTTGTACTTCTACTGCCACATTTCGTTTTGTTAAGAATAAGTTTAAAATAATTGCTGTTAATGAACCTGTCACAATTCCATTTTGCATTAACATTTTTAAAAAGTCAGGTAGTTGGTCGAACATTTGTGGAAGTGTGGCTGAACCTAATCCTACTGCTATACTACAAGCTGCGATTAATAGGTTTTCTCCTTTACCTAAATCGACTTCTGAAAGAATTGATATACCGGCAGCCGCGACAGATCCGAACATAACAATCATAGCGCCTCCAAGAACGGCATTTGGAATAACAGTCGTTAAAGCTGCTAGTTTAGGTAATAATCCAAGAACAACCATAATACTCCCAGCAGCATAAATAACTTCCCTCGATTTAACTTTTGTAAGTGAGATTAAACCAACATTTTGTGAAAAAGCTGTGTAAGGAAATGCATTAAATATACCACCGAGCATAATTGCAAGACCTTCTGAACGCAATCCATTTACGATTTGATCTTGTTTAACCTTTTGGTCAGTCGCTTTTCCAACTGCGAAATAGACTCCAGTTGATTCGACCATACTAACAATACATACGATAATCATTGTGATAATAGCTGTAATACTGATTTTTGGTGCTCCAAAATAGAATGGTTGAGCGATACTAAACCACGATGCTTCTGATACGCTTGAAAAATGAACGATTCCCATTGCGTAGCCAGCAATTGTTCCAACAACCAAACCAACAAGTACAGAAACTGTACGTAAAAATCCTTTAGCCCATCTGTTAATGACTAAAATTACGATAAGTGTAAGAAGGGCAAGTAATAAATTGTGTACTTGACCAAAGTCTGGACTCCCTTGTCCTCCTGCTACATTATTCATAGCCACTGGAATTAGGGAAAGTCCAATAATCGTTACAACTGATCCTGTTACAATTGTAGGGAAAAATTTTAAAAGCTTGCCATAAAAAGGAGCAGCTAATACTACAAAGATCCCGGAAATAATTATTGCACCGTATGCTGTCGGTAAATTTGAAGAGGATGCAATTGCAATAATTGGACCTACCGCCGTAAAGGTACATCCTAAAACGACCGGCAATCTGCTACCAATGTGTTTAGTCCCCATGCTTTGCAGGATTGTTGCTATACCGCAAGTAAATAAATCTGCTGCAATCAGATAAGCGATCTGAGTTGGCGTAAGTTTAAGCGCGCCACCTATTATAAGAGGCACAACAACTGCACCTGCATACATAGCCATGACGTGTTGAAAACCTAATGTAAATGCTTTTTGTTTACTTAACAATCTGATTCTCTCCCTTGTCATTGCTGAATTTATCTATATTGATTGGCGTACAGTTATTACTCTTTATAAAACAAAAAAGGACAGATTCCACTTGAGTATGTTTCTCTCAAGTGAAACCTGTCCTTCTGGGTTTTTATCCCTAATGGTGTAGCACGGATAGTGCCCACATCGCTCGGACCAGCCATTTTACTTACAATAATGCGGAACCCTAGATGTGCTTTCACTCATAGTCGGTCGATTATATTGGTCGTCCGGTAGAAACTTATGGGCCATATCCCCATGATTATATGAGTTATTTATATATTTGTACCTTGATTATGTTACACATGCTATTCAATATTTTCAAGTAGAAAATGCAGGAAAAGGTGCCCCATTAGAAAAAAACTAACGGAACACCTTCTATTATGTTCTACGCATATAAGCTTTTACAGTAAGTGGTGCAAAAATTGCTACAATTACAGCAGCTCCAATAAGCGAAATGATTAGATCTGATCCTGCAGTTCCTGCGTTCGTAAGATTTCTGACAGCAGTGATCAGATGTGAAATTGGGTTTATTTTTACAAACCATTGAAGCCAATTTGGCATTGTATCAACTGGTACAAAGGCATTTGAAAGAAATGTTAATGGAAATAGTGCTAGCATAGAAATCCCTTGTACACTTGATGCTGTACGTGCAATTACTCCAAAAAACGCAAAAATCCAACTAATCGCCCATGAACATACAATTACAAGTAGCCCCGCTAAAACTACATAGCCCAAGCCACCTTCAGGGCGATATCCCATTATATATCCCATTGTGAAGGTAAGAACTGTAGCGATTGTATAACGAATCGTATCCGCCAATAAAGCTCCGGCCAGTGGTGCAATACGTGCAATCGGCAGCGACTTGAATCGATCGAATACACCTTTATCCATGTCTTCACGCAATTGTACACCTGTAACAATCGAAGTAGTAATGACCGTCTGCACTAAGATTCCTGGTATGATTACTGGTAAATAACTCTTAACATCCCCAGAGATTGCTCCACCAAAGATATAAGTAAACATAAGTGTAAAAATAATAGGTTGTAACGTAACATCAAATAATTGTTCTGGTGTACGCTTAATTTTTAGTAGACCACGATAAGCCATCGTAAATGAATTTTTTACTGATTGACTAAAGCTAGTTTTATTTTTTAATTGACGATAAGCAGCCGGTTTTATTGATGTGCTCATACCCTCACTCCCTCCATTTCTTTTGTTTTATCTGACTCCTTTGCTCCTTCATTTTCAACGCTGTTACCAGTAATCGTAAGGAATACTTCATCAAGAGTCGGCTTTTGTACACTCATTTCAGTTAGATGGATGCCTTCATCACGTAGGGCAATTAGAAGGTCGGTTACTCGGTCAGCATCCGCCATAGGGGCAGTAATCTTTCCTTCTACTAATGCGATATTGGATTTTACTTTTAGTACATGTTCTACTGTCTGACGCGCCTTTTGAACATCCCTTAAATCTTGAACTTTTAATTGTAACGATGAACTACCAACCGAAGCTTTCAATTCATCAACAGTACCCTCTGCAACTACATGACCACGATCTATTACTGCAATTCGATCTGCTAGTTCATCCGCCTCTTGAAGATATTGTGTTGTTAATAGAACTGTTGAACCTTCTTTTACTAAACGACGAATAGTATCCCACATTTGATTTCTTGTACGAGGGTCTAAACCAGTTGTCGGTTCATCTAAGAAGATAAGTGGTGGCTGAGCAATTAAACTTGCTGCCAAATCTAATCTACGACGCATTCCACCTGAGAAATTTTTCAATGGACGTTTTGCTGCCTCTGTTAAGCCAAATTCCTCTAATAAATCCGCTGCTTTCTTTCGCGCTTCCGCTCTACCTAGACCTAGTAATCTTGAAAATATAATAAGATTCTCTGTAGCACTTAGTGACTCATCAACTGAAGCATACTGACCAGTAACTCCAATTAGTTGACGTACAATATGAGCCTTTTTTAATACATCATGACCGAATATGCTTGCAGTACCTGCGTCTTGTCTAAGTAGTGTAGCCAACATTCTAATTGTGGTTGTTTTCCCTGCACCATTTGGTCCAAGTACACCGTAAATACTTCCCGCACGAACGTTTAAATCCACTCCATCAACCGCACGATTATCACCAAATGTTTTAACTAAACCACTCGCTTCTACTGCCAAATCTCCATTATTCGGGGTAATTATTTTTTTATTTAAATATTCCAATTCACTTCCTCCTTTACGACTTATTACAAGATGAATATATCGACTAATTATGAATTAAGTATGAACTTTAAATAAAAATTTTCTTTACGAATAATTACAAGCTAGAGGATACAATGTTCAATGTAAAAAAACTTCCCTTATCTAATTTAAGGGAAGTTTTTTTACATTGATTTTCAGACTGTTTGCAAGCATTTGGCGGGCAGTCTGAAATTTAGTCATGTACTATGGTTTGATTTAGTAGTAGGAACTCTGAGTTAATATTAGATAAAAAAGGAGTCGCTTCACCTAAGCTATATAGATGTAATTGATGCATTGCTCGTGTACACGCAGTATAGAATAGTCTTCGGAGACGATCATCTCCATAAACTTGAGCTGATGCATCATAAATAATCACTGCATCGAATTCAATTCCTTTTGCCAAATATGCAGGAATAATGACTACACCTTGTTCATATTCAACTGAGTTTCTCTTCACGTGCTTGATTCCTTCTACATCTTTTAATGCTTCATATGCATCTAAACTTTCTTCGGCAGATTTGCAAATGACCGCAATTGTATTAAATTCACTTTTCTTTAAGTCTTCGATTTTAGATGCAATATGGCTGTGCAAATCTTCTCGATTAGATAATTGTGTTAACACAGGCTTATCCCCAACTCGTTCAAAAGGCGTAATTAGATTGCCTCCAGGTATAAGTCTACGTGTGAACTCTACAATTGGTTTTGTTGATCTGTAACTGCGTGTCAGATTAATCACTTTTGTTTCATCTGGCCCATATAAGCCTTTAAGTACATTAAAATCACCCATCTCACTGGCATGAGCAAAGATTGCTTGATTAAAGTCGCCTAGCACCGTCATTTTTGCAGAAGGAAACAATCTCTTCAAAAATTCAAATTGGAAAGGAGAATAATCTTGAGCTTCATCTACAAGTACAAATTTAATCAAAACATTTGATTGGAAGCCTTGAACTAATTCTTTTAAAAGTAAATACGGTGTAGCGTCCTCATAAAACAATTTGCCTTCATCTAACATATTTAACGTTAACTGACATATATCTTCCCAATTCTCAGGGGTATCTCCTTCAATCCATTGTTCAATTTGAGTTGGATCAGAAAATAACTGTTTATAGACTCCTTTTATGTCAATGAAACGCAATCCTCGAACCCATTCACGTAGTGGCTTTAGTTTTTTACGCACAACCATTCGACCTAATACCTTAGTTTCTTGTTCGTAATCATCGAATGAATTATCTTTAAATTGTTTTTTCTGTAAGTACTTATATGCTTTTTGATAATCATCTTTGCTGAGTAACTCGATTTCATCTTGTACCCATGTTTTTTTCAATTCTAGCTTTTCCATTTCATTGATTTGCTTGTTTAACCATTCCGTCAACTTCTCTAATCTGTTGTTAAATTTTAAAGAAGGATCGGTGCTATAAAATCTTTCATATATTTGTTTAGCTGTAACAACTGGTTTACCTCTAAATTTAAATCCTCTAAAGACCATTCCAGATGATTCCAGTGATTGTCTGTATGCCTTTATTGTCTCAAAGAAACGAGTTGAAGCTTTAAATTGAATGCTTGAAGTCCTAGTCTTATAGGAAGGATCATCGATAGCAGTTAGCACATATTCTAATTGCTCATAATTATCCTCAACTTGGAACGCATCACTTAGCCTATGAACTAAATATTCTTGGAATGTAACTTGTTGCATATTTTCTTCGCCTAGTTCAGGTAAAACTCTCGATACATAGTTATTAAACATTGCGTTAGGAGAAAATAAAATAATTTGATCTGCTTTTATCCAATTTCTATATTTATAGAGCAAATATGCAATCCTTTGTAGAGCTGCAGATGTCTTTCCACTACCAGCCGCCCCTTGAACAATCAGTAATCTACCTTTGTCATAACGAATGATCTGATTTTGTTCTTTTTGAATGCTGGCTACTATGCTTCTCATATGCTTGTTTGTTCCTTTACCAAGCACATGCTGTAAAATCTCATCACCTATAGTGAGACTTGTATCGAACATTGATTCAATTACACCGTTGCGGATAATGTATTGCCATTTTTGGTCTAATACGCCATTCACTTTTCCCCCAGGTGTATCATACTCAGCAGGACCAGGTGGATAATCATAGTAAACACTTGATACTGGGGCCCTCCAATCATAAACTAAAATATTCTCTCCAGTTTCGTCCATTAGTGTTGAAACACCAATATAAATACGCTCTGTTTCAGACACACCTTCTTCTGTAAAGTTAATTCGACCAAAATAAGGAACCTCTTTCATCCGACGAAGTGCTGATAGTCGGTTAGAAGATTGCTTATGATTAATTTGGCCGATCGCCAAAAGTTGAGATTGTTGTCTTAAACTAATAACCGTCTCTAAATAGTCATCAAAACTATCTGTGTTGACTTTAACCTCATCCCAGAAATTTTTACGAACATTGATTACTTCGTTTCTACGTTGGGCTGTTTCGTCTGTTAATTTACTAATTTTGTCCGTGATTAGATCTAATACAGCATTTACTCTTACTTGTTCTTTTTGAAGTTCGTTGTTCATTTCATGCACTCCTTTAAAAGATAAAAATGGGGGTTGACTCAAGAGGATTTGTATAGTAAAATTAAATTAGGGAAAATATGACCTCTTTATTTTTTTATTTATATATACTGTATTAATCTACCACGTTTTTATCTTTTAGGCAATAGTCCACGTTTGAAATCATCATTATTTCATCTCAATTACTAATTTTCGTAAACTCAATAATCAAAATGACCCACCCAAAAATGATCATTTCATCACTTATAGTAAGGTCATCCTTATTATTTATTAATTTCTTCTGTACATACTTCAATTTGCTAAATTTACATCTTTATTAAAACCCGCCATATTATTTATGATTATTCCTAAATACAAATTCTCCATTCACAATAGTAGCTTGAACATTAAACTGACAATCAATTAAGACGATATTTGCTTTTTTCCCACACTCTATGCTTCCAACTTCATGTTCAATTTTAAGTAATTTTGCTTGGTTAAGACTGACCATCGGTAAAATAGTTTCTAAAGGCACCTCTAAAATGTCATTTAAATTTTTTAAACACTCCATTAAATTAGTCGTGCTTCCTGCTAATGAACCTGTTTCTACTGTTCGAGCAATTTTATTTTCCACTATAACGTCTAGTGTACCAAGATTATAGGATCCATCTGGTAAATCAGCAGCCGCCATTGAATCACTTATTAAAAAAATACGTTCTGTCCCTTTTGCTTTGACTAAAAGTTTAATTGCTCCAGGGTGGACATGCTGTAAATCTGCTATACATTCACAATAACATTGATCATTTGTTAGAACGGCACCAAGACACCCAGGATCACGATGATTAAATCCCCTCATGCCGTTAAAAGTGTGAACAGAAATTCTTGCCCCATGTTCAATTGCGTTATTCGTTGTGTCGTAGTCTGCATTTGTATGACCCATAGACACGTGAATTCCTTTATCTGTTAACAATTTAATAGCTTTCTCTGCATGCTCTTTTTCTGGAGCTATTGTGATTACTTTGACCGTATTATTGGAAATTTTTATGAGTTCAACTAACTCATCAGTATTTAGTTCACGAATATACTTGACCGGATGTGCACCACGGTGCTCAGTAGTAATGTATGGGCCTTCTACATATGATCCAATGATTTCCGCTCCTTCTGTCTGTCCCATCGCCTCATTTATGATTTTTACAGCTTTTTTAATTTTTACGAAATCATGAGTCAAAGTAGTTGGCAAAAATCCTGTAACTCCATGACGAGCAAGTGACATAGACATTTCTTGTAATGAGTGAATACTCCCATCCATCGTGTCATTCCCAGCAATCCCATGAATATGTAAATCAATCATGCCTGGAATGGCTGCAAAACTAGAATAATCTAATATTTCACAGGCAGGTCTATTCGTAGTTACTCCATTTATTTTTCCGTTTTTTATTAGTATATAGCCAGCTTCAATTACTTTATCGGGTGTATAAACCTTATCTACCTTAATTGCTTTCATAACTCTTCCCCCTCTATTATTCGCAGGTATACTTTTTCAAAAGAACAATAGACAACACCAAAATAGGATGCTGCCTGTTTGTTTAATACTTATACGTGTAAGTAGTTTAATTTTTTTAAAGTTAAGTAACATGCTCCATACAGCCCTGCATCATTTCCAAGAATCGAAGGAAATACGGTTGTTTCTTGATGATAAATCGGCATGGTTTCCTTTTTAATCTCAGAGTTGATGTCCTGAATAAACTGTTCTCCCTGCTCAGCAATTCCTCCCCCAATAATAATTGCCTCTGGGTTCAGAAGGTGAACTATATTTGAAAGACCTATGCTTATATAACGGATAAACCTTTTATATACGCCAGTAGCAATTGGATCTCCTTTTTCTACTAAAGACAAGATTTCTTCTCCAGAGATTTTCTCTATAACTTCACCAATTTTGTTCTTTTCATCAATAAAGTCACTTACTAACGCTGAAGTAGCAGCATATCTTTCAAAGCACCCTTTCCGTCCGCATCCACAAGAGCGTCCGTTATTAATGATGACGGTATGACCTAGTTCTCCTGCTAAATGACGGGATCCGCTTACAATATTCCCATCTATAATAATGGTGCTCCCAATACCTGTTCCTAATGTTAAAAAAACTACATTTTTCTTCCCTTGAATTGCACCCTTCCACTTTTCACCGAAACAAGCACTTTTCACATCATTTTCAACACTAACGGGTAATTTTAATAAATTGAAAAGTATTTCGCCCAACTTCATTCCTGAATAGTCGGGTATATTGTTGGAAAATAAAATTTCACCTGTTTCATGATTTACAAGACCACACGAGGAGATTCCGATTCCTGCAATTAAAAAATCATTTTGAAGCTTTTTTATTTTCTCAACTAAAAGTTCAGGAAGTAGCTTTTGTATATTATTTTTAGGTGTTGGTACCTTATCTTTGTAGACCATTTGCCCATCACGATTTATTAGTCCAAATTTGATAAATGTACCCCCGATATCAAAACAAACTATATTTTCCACCTTAATCACCCCCTGTTAACTCCTTCACCTTAATGAGATTAAAGTAATGTTGAACTTTAGTTAATTCAACTGATCCAGTCCGCTCTGAGGCAGCATTGGCTATCCCGCAGGCACATGACCACTTTAAAATATCTTTAATTGAATAACCTTTCGAATGCGCAAAGGTAAAGCCTGCAAGCATGCTATCTCCTGATCCAACTTGATGCACATCTGTCAAAGTTGGAACAATTGCCTGCAGTGTGACATCTTTGCTAATTAAAAGAGCACCTTCTTTTCCTAAAGAAAGTAATACGTATTCGGTACCCTTTTGACATATATCCCGGGCATGCAAGATCATATCCTCAATTGATAATTGGTTTAACCCGATCAACTTGCAAAACTCTTCTCTGTTCGGCTTAATTAAAAAAGGCTTTCCCTTTATGCCATTTGCTAGTGATTCTCCACTTGAATCTAAAAGAAAATACTTCCCTTTTTGTTTTGTTTTTTCTATTAGGTATTTATAAAAATTAGAGTTGATCCCGTATGGCAAGCTGCCAGAACCTACAATATAGTTATTCGATTCTAGAATAGTATCAAAATTTTTCAAAAATTCTTCTCTTTCATTCTCCAATATCTCAGGCCCTTGTTCAAGAATTTCTGTATGACCTTCTTTTGATTCTATTACTAAACAAAATCTTGTCTCTCCATTTATTCCTACAAAACGATTAGTTAAATTGTAAATTGGGAGTTGATCAGCTATCCACTCGCCGACTTTTCCGCCTAAAAAACCGGT
Organism: Bacillus sp. FJAT-25509; assembly: GCF_001420605.1. Taxonomy (GTDB): domain Bacteria; phylum Bacillota; class Bacilli; order Bacillales; family Bacillaceae_G; genus Gottfriedia. Next base: position 63,197 of record NZ_LJIZ01000005.1, on the reverse strand, counting down.
ACAAGTGACTTTAGCCCCTAGCTGAGATAATACACGTGAAACGTTAAGCCCTTTCCCACCAGCTGTTTTATCTACATCTGTAACACGATTTACACCATCTAAATGGAAGACGGGAAGACTATACCGAATATCAATAGCAGGGTTTAATGTAATTGTAGCAATCATATTTCTAACCCCGATTCATACTACCGCACATTTTAATTTTATCAGCAACGACTATTTTCATTTCTCTTACTGCATCTTTAAAGTAATATCTAGGGTCATTGGCATCTGGGTGTTCTTTTAAGTAACCACGTAATCCATTAGCAAAAGCTATTTTTAATTCAGTTGCAATATTTACTTTACATATTCCACTTTTAATCGTTTTTTGTACTAATTCATCTGGTAAGCCCGAAGCCCCATGTAGAACTAGCGGAATATCAACTTCTCTTTGGATTGCACTTAATCGTTCAATATCTAATTTAGGTTCTCCTTTATATAAACCGTGGGCCGTCCCAATAGCAACGGCTAATGAGTCAATTCCTGTTCTAGAAACGAATTCTTTAGCTTGAGCTGGGTTTGTATAAATTTGATCCTTTTCATCCACTTCAAGGTCATCTTCTACTCCACTTAGACGGCCAAGTTCCGCCTCCACAGCAACTCCAAATGAAGAAGCATAATCGACTACTTCACGAACGATTCGAATATTTTCTTCAAAGTCATAGTGAGAGGCATCAATCATGACTGAGTGAATTCCACTATCAATTAAAGCTTTAATATCCATAACTTTTTCATGATGATCTAAATGAAAACAAATTGGAATATCGTATCTTTTTTTTGTGGCTTCCATCATACTAATTAGAAATTCTTCCCCCATATAACTAACTGTACTTGGCGTAGCTGCGATCATAACCGGTGAACGTAGCTCTTGGGCTGTTTCTAAAACTGTTTTCATTGTTTCTAGGTTATGGATATTAAATGCTGGAACTGCGTAACCTTTGGATTGTGCCTCTAAAAGTACCGTACTTCTTGATGTAATCAAGATAAATCTCCTCCATTCTTCATCTCATTTGTAAAAGGGTGAATCGTAACTCCTTTAACAACTCTGTTAACTACTCCTAATGGAGAAGGGTTATCTGGAGAAAAGCCGAGATTAATAGATTTATACATAGCAAAAGTTTGCGCGTATAAGATAAAAGGGAAAGCTAGAAAAATATCTTCACTAATATTCGGTAGATCTACATGAAAGAAAAGATCACTATATTCTTCCGCTACCTGATCTTTTAAAGATGAAATCGCCACTACTTTACCTCGATTCGTTTCTTTATAAATCTCTTCTAAAATGTCAAGATCGTACTGCCTTGTATAAGGGTTACAAGATAAAAATACAAATACAACAGTATCTTTATCTAAAATGGATTTAGGGCCGTGTCTAAAACCTAGTGAGGTATCAAAAGTAGAAGGAATTGTCCCGCCTGTTAGCTCCAATAATTTTAATGACGCTTCTCTTGCTAAACCTTCAAAAACCCCTGAGCCTAAATAAACAACTTTTTGAAAAGACGAATTCGCCAGTTGTTTAATACTTTCCTCGCTCCCGCTAATAATTGAATGACCAGCATGTATAAGTTCATCAACTTTCTTCTCCCATGTATGAACCTGTTCAATATTAAAAAGTAGTAGAGCCGAGAAAAGCATAGTTGTAAAACTACTCGTCATTGCAAATCCTTGGTCATTTGCTTCTTCTGGCATATAGATGACCAAATGGTTATGATCATTTTTCTTCTTTTGAGCCAGTAATCCATCTTGATTACATGTAAAAACAATTCCATAAAAATCATCTATAACTTGTTCCCCTAAATGAATAGCAGCCAAACTCTCTGGACTATTTCCTGATCGAGCAAAGGAAATCATGATTGTTGGAAATTTCTTGCTTAAATAAGCGTATGGATTTGACACAATATTTGTCGTAGCAATACTCTCTACTACTATTTTTTTGTTGTTAACGATTTGTTTTAAATAAGGAAGGACTGTGTCACCAACAAATGCAGATGTACCAGCGCCAGTTAAAATAATGCGTAACTGTTCGTGTTTATTTTCAATGCTCTTTAAAAATGTAAGAATTCGATCTCTATTAAATAAAAGAATATCCTTTGTTTCGTTCCACAATCTAGGTTGCTGGGCTATTTCTTTTGCTGTATGGCTTGCGCCGACATTCATTCTCTCATTTTCACTCGATTTTAATAGCTCCATACTATTTCCTCCTGTTTTACTGTTAATGTCATCATTACCAGTTAGGTTAAATAGATACTTCTTGTATCTATTTTAACTCTACTGTATAAGTAAACTTATCCCCTCTTGCAATAGAAATTGTATACTCAATTACTTTGCTTTGATCATAAGTTACTCGTTTAAGCATTAGACATGGTGCACCCTCGATTATGTTTAGCATTTCTGACTCCACTTTATTTGCACTAACAGCCATAAAGCTTTCTAAAGCGCTAGAAATATTCACATTATATTGGGTTCTGAAGATTTCATACATCGGCGTATGTTGCAATTCTTCACTCGAAAGATTTTTAAAATCCTTTACGGGTACATAGGAGGTCTCGTATAACATCGGTTCCTGATCTGCAAGTCTTAACCGAACGATCTTAAATACCTCTTCTTCTACCGGTATATCCATGACCTTTGCTACTTTACTATCACAATTGATTTTTTCAAAAGAAACGACCGTTGTCGTTGGGACTTTCCCTGCCTTTTTCATTTCTTCTGTAAAACTATAAAATTTTACAAGACTTTGGTTATACGTTCTTGGAGAAACATATGTCCCCTTGCCATGAACTTTATAAATATAGCTTTGTTTTTCAAGCTCTTGCATCGTCTGCCTTACCGTTGTTCGGCTAACTTGATACGTATCGCATAATTCTCGTTCAGATGGTAGCTGATCGTTCTCAGCAAGTTCGCCTGATTCGATTTTTTCTAATAAAATATCCATTAATTGATAATAAAGCGGAAGTCGAGAATCCTTTTCTACCATGATTAGCTCCTTTAGGTGGTATCTTTGTCATAACCAGTTAAATATACATCTATTATACATAATATTGAAAAAGATACCACCTTATGTCGCAACAGAAATTTCTACAAAATTCTCTCTTCTGTCATTTTTAATTTTTTCATATAATCACCTAGTGAAACCATTGTTCCCGAAACTCTTGATTCCTCTGCTGCATAAGCGATCATATGACTTTTAGCTGACACGATCGCTGATGTTAAGCTGCCTTTGTCCTTCTTAGTTACGCGTTGTATGAAATCAGCCATAATACTTGTATCGGCTCCCATATGGCCACCATCTACAGTTGAGGGCTTAATTAATTCCTTCTTACCTGAAAAATAATTAACTTCAATTTCATTTTTAGCATCATTTCCAACTATTTCGCCTTTTGTTCCCATAATTTTAAAGTTACGGAACGTTTCATTTGTAAATGCAGTCATAGCAAATGCAACTGTTACGTCATTTTCAAATAATAAATTAACTACCTGATGGTCAACAACATCATTGTCACAGTGATATACGCAGCGACCATATGGTCCCTCTTGAATTGCCTTTAGTCTACTATCAAGACTAGAACTTGCTGAAATGACATTTGCTGGCCAAACATCACGGTCATGTAAATACCATTTAGCCGCTGAATAAGGACATTCCTTTTCCACCTTACAACCATCCAAACAGCGATATGTTGAACCTTCTGGTGCGTTTTCCTTTTTAAAGTAAGTTAAACTTCCATATGAAGATACACTCTTGCACTCAGTACCAATGAGCCACGCAAGCATATCCATATCATGGCAGCTTTTTTGTAAGAGCATTGAGCTAGATTCAGAAGAATTACGCCAGTTACCACGTACAAAACTATGAGCTTGGTGAAAATAACCTACATTCTCGTTCCACTGGATTGATACGATGTCACCGATTACTTTTCGATCAACAATTTCTTTTAATGCTTGATAAAATGGCGCATACCTCATAACGTGACAAACCGTTAATAATGTATTATGCCTTTCTGCTGCTTCTGCTATTTCTAGTGTCTCAATTGGTTCTGGTGACATTGGTTTTTCTAATAAAATGCTATATCCTTTTTCAATTGCCTTCATAACGGGCTTATAATGATTACGGTCTGGGCTACAAATTAGTAGAGCCTCACATAGCTGTTCTTTTTCTAACAGCTCAGTCCAGTCTTCAAATCTCATATTCTCAGGGATATTGTGAGCTTCCGCAAACTTTTCTCTTTTTTCTTTATTTGGCTCCGCTATTGCAATGAATTGAATTTCATGTGGATACTGTAGTGCATATGATCCATATGCATAGAATCCTCTACTTCCTGCTCCTATTAAAGCTGCTTTCATAATCAGTTTCCTCCAAGCTTTGTAAGATTTTTATTTATTTCCTGTAACTGCAATTCCTTCAATAAATTGTTTTTGCAAAATCATAAATAAAATAAGCATTGGTAAAATTGCTAAGAATGATCCTGCCATTAATACTGGGTAATTTGTTAGATATTGTCCTTGCAGTGATGACAAACCGACGGATAACGTCATTGATTCTGGTGAGCTATTAACAATCATTGGCCACATTAATTCATTCCAGCTCCATAGCGTTGTAAATATACCTAAAGCAACTAAACCTGGCTTTGCTAAAGGAAGCATGATTTTCCAATAAATTTGGAAATGATTACAGCCATCTAATCTAGCTGCTTCTTCTAATTCCTTTGGTAACCCCATAAAAAACTGTCTTAAAAGGAACGTACCAAATGCACTAAATAGACCTGGAACTACTACTGCTTGTAAAGTGTTTAACCAGCCTAATTTCACCATGATCATATATTGTGGCAATAAAAAGACCTGGCCTGGTACCATTAAAACCGATAAAGCTATTAAAAAAAGAATATTTCTTCCTGGAAATTCAATTCTCGCAAATGCGTATGCAGCTAAAGAACATAATAATAATTGTCCAATAGTACGAATCACTGTAATGATTAGCGTGTTAAACATAAATTTAAAGAATGGTAGTAAATCAAAAACATCTTTATAATTCACCCACTGGAAATGCTTTGGAACAATAACAGGCGGAACATGAATCGACTCAGCATAAGTTTTTAATGAAGTTAGTAACATCCATATAAAAGGGAAGACCATCGCCAAGGCGCCGACAATTAGAATTAAATGAATTAAGATGGTTTTACTTGTGATCTGAAGTCTTGCTTTCTCCAATGGTTACTCCTCCTTCAATCATAATGAACCCATTTCTTTTGTAAAACCATTTGAATCGCTGTAATGATTAAAATAATGATTAATAGTAAAACTGCAATTGCGGCAGCATAACCTTTATCATTTAACACGAATGCGTGCTGGTAAAATAAATAGACGATTGATTGAGTACTTTCCAGTGCTGTACTGCTTTTCCCAATCATCATAAAAATTAAATCAAACACTTGGAATGCCCCAATAAAGGACATGATTGTTACGAAGAATATAACTGGGGAAAGTAACGGTAGTGTTATTTTAAAGAAGACCCTGATTGGCCCAGCACCATCTATTTCCGCTGCTTCGTAATATGTTTTTGGAATCCCTTGAAGCCCTGAAAGAAAAATAACCATGTTATAACCGAGCCCACTCCAAATTGCTACGACAATTATTGAATATAGTGCAACTTTCGGATCACTTACCCACTGTGGACCTTTAATTCCAAAGATGGATAAAAGATAATTTAGCAGCCCATAGTCAGAATTATATAGCCATCTCCAAACCATAGCGATTGCTGCTGGCATGGTAATAACAGGTAAAAAATACAGTGTTCGATAAACAGACTTACCCTTAATTTTTTGGTTTAAGAGAACTGCTATAAGAATCGATAAGAAAATACCGATTGGAACTGTAAAAATGATATAAATTCCTGTATTTTTAAATGACTGCAACAGATTAGAATCTTCTAGCATGCGTCTATAATTATCCAATCCTGTCCACTCATATTGCCCAAATGCTCCCCATTCCGTAAAACTGAAGTAAATCGTTTGGATAATTGGCCATAAGTAGAAAATTGTTAAACCAATCATTGTTGGTGCAATCATAAAATACGCCCAAAGATAATCAGATCGTTTTCTCGTCTTTGCTAAGCTTGGGATCTTTAATTTACTTTTTGATTTTATTTCAACTTGTAGAGGCATTTCCTTCACTGTATTCACTCCTTTTAAGAGAAATAAAGAGAAGAAGTCATTCTAGACCTTAGAGAGCTTCTTCTCTTCATTTTTTTAGTTCTTAGCTAGTGCCTCGTCTGCCTTTTTCGTTAATTCTTTTGCAGCATCTTCAACACTTTCTTCATTACTCCATGCTTTTTTCAAGATATCTGTTTCATACTGCCAGATTTCGCCTGTATTTTTCACACTAGGTAGTGGAACTGAATAGTCAACTCCATCAATAAAGGCTTGAAGATTTAAATTTGGAACAGCTTTTAGCCAAGCATCTTGTGTACCGTTGTAAGCAGGGATTACTGTACCAGTTTTCGCATACACTTCTGCTGCTTCTTTAGAACCAAGGAATTGAACAAACTTCCAAGCAGCATCTTTATGCTTCGTATTCGCCGCAATTACATTTGATAATCCATGAATAGAAACTGCACGTTGTTTTCCTTTTGGTACAACAGCTACATTTAAATCTGGATTTTTCTTATACTCTGGAACCATCCAAGGTCCATCAAACATCATTGCAATTTTTCCTGAAGAGAATAACTCTGATGGTGCTGTTTCCGTCATTTGAGCTTGTGTTGGAGACAAGCCTTCTTTTATAAAACTAATATTATATTTAAGTGCTTCAATTGCTTCAGGTTGATCAAATCCGACCGACTTGCCGTCATCGGAAATAATATGTCCACCATTTTGCCAAATGAAGTCATAATATCCGCCTTGGTTACCCATTAAAGCAGCAAAACCATAAATACCTTTTTCTTTATTTGTAAGTTTCTTTGCTACTTCTTTTAACTTATTCCAATCCCAAGTATCATCTGGGTATGGTATACCTGCTTCATCAAAAATCTTTTTGTTATACCAAAATCCAGTTATATCAAAGTCTTTTGGGATACCATAAAGTTTTCCGTCAACTGTATAAAGATCGACTAATGACTTAGGATAATTGTCTAGACTATAGTTATCCTTTGATGCTAAGTCACTAAGTGGGACAATTACTTTGCCTTCCGCATATTGGACTACATGAGCCCCGTTCATCCAAAAAACATCCGGCAATGCTCCTCCTGTAGCAGCTGTTTCTAGCTTTTGGAAATACTGTGCATATGGAGTAAGCTCCGTTTTCACTTTAATATTAGGGTACTTTTCATTAAATAATTTTATAATTTCATCAACCGCAGGAACTTGCTTCTTATCCCAATAACCGTAAGTAATTTCAACCTTTCCATCTTTTGCATCCCCCGATGTATCACTGCTACCACATCCAGCCAATCCTAGTAAGCCTAAAGCCAAGGTTAGTAGCAAAATAAGCCACTTTTTCATCCCATTCCCCTTCTTTCTCTTAAAAGTTTAATAGCCTTTCAATCGAGTAGTTTCTCTAATGACACCTTAAAACTTCACGAATACGTTGTAATGATGTTATTACCAGTTAACTTGTAAAGGCTTACAAAAAATGTTTAATTTTCTAATATAAAAGTTTCATCACCCCTATTTCACTTTCAATAACCATTTAGTAATGATGTCATTACCAGTTGTAAGTAGTATATCACCTCTTTTTTAAATCCTGAACACTTTTTTTTAATTTTTCAAAAAATTTAAATCGACATGATTCGTCATACTATTCGTTATTTAGTCATTATCCACTTATTCCCTGTCCCAGCAAAAAGAACCTTCAAGTCAAAGTCAATTGAAGGTTCCTTACTTTATTATGCTATTTATAAATATTAACTATAAGCTAGCTCTTTTTCATTTAATCCAAGCGCTTTTGAAGTTGAAGCTTGAATTTCCTCTAAAAGCTCTGGATGTTCTTCTAGAGATAAGCCAAATGAAGGGATCATTTCTCTAATCTTTGGAGCCCACTCCATCATATGCCCGGGGAAGCATTTTTCTAATACTTCAAGCATTACATGAACCGCTGTTGAAGCACCTGGAGATGCTCCAAGTAATGCTGCGATTGAACCATCAGCTGCACTAACTACTTCAGTACCGAATTGAAGTGTTCCTTTTCCAGCTGGCGTGTCTTTTATAACTTGTACACGTTGACCAGCAACTACGATATCCCAATCCTCACTCTTAGCATTTGGAATAAATTCACGTAATTCTTCCATACGTTTTTCATTCGATAATAAGACTTGTTGGATTAAATATTTCGTTAATGACATCTCTTTTACGCCTGCAGCTAACATAGTCATGACGTTATTAGGTTTTACAGAACTAATCAGATCCATATTTGAACCTGTTTTTAAGAACTTTGGTGAGAACCCAGCAAAAGGTCCAAATAATAATGACTTTTGGTTATCGATATATCTTGTATCAAGATGCGGAACAGACATTGGTGGTGCACCAACTTTAGCTTTTCCGTATACTTTTGCGTGATGTTGCTTTGCAACTTCCTGATTTTTACATACTAAGAATAGTCCACTTACAGGGAACCCTCCAATATGTTTTGACTCAGGGATACCAGTTTTTTGTAGTAAAGGTAGACTAGCTCCTCCGCTTCCGATAAATACGAATTTTGCAATGTGGGAATCAATATTTCCAGTGCTCATATTATACACTTTTACTTCCCACCCGCCGTCGCTAGTACGTTTAATGTCTTCAACATTATGTCTATAGTTAATCTCGACATTCTTGCTCTCTAAGTGCTCAAACATCATACGTGTTAAAGCGCCAAAGTTTACATCCGTTCCTGAGTCTATTTTTGTTGCCGCTATTGGTTCATTAGATGTGCGTCCTTCCATGATTAGCGGAATCCATTCTTTCAGCTTTTTTGCGTCCTCTGAGTATTCCATTCCTTTAAATAGAGGATTGTTAGAAAGCGCTTCAAATCGTTTGTTTAAAAATTCCACATCTTCTTTACCTTGCACTAGACTCATATGAGGAATTGGCATGATAAAGTCCTGTGGATTACGAATCAAGTCGTTGTTTACAAGATATGACCAAAATTGTCTTGAAAGTTGAAACTGTTCATTAATTTTTATGGCTTTACTAATATCAATCGATCCATCAGCTTTTTCTGATGTATAATTAAGCTCACATAATGCAGCATGTCCCGTACCTGCATTATTCCACTCATTAGAGCTTTCTTCCCCTGCTTTTTCTAATTTCTCAAATACTTTAATTTCCATTTCCGGTGCTAATTCTTTTAGTAATGATCCCAAAGTCGCGCTCATGACTCCAGCACCAATTAAGATAATGTCTGTTCTAGTTTGTCTGTTGCTCATAATAACCTTCCTTTTCCCCTTTATTTGCAAAAAAGTAGGTTTTCCTGCTTAGGTGTCACAAAAAGCAAGGCACCACCTAGGAACACACCTTTTCTGTCTCAATTATATCTTATTAATAGTATAACACATTTAAACCATCTTTTAATAATAGTATATCACTATTTAATTATATCCAATTAATAGTATATTTCTATTACTAATTGCCCTAAAAAAATTTTTTCTTTATCTGATAATTATAAACTATTTAAAGAATGTAAAAAAGTTAAAAATCTATCATTAAGGTCCTTATTTTAGAAAAATAAATTCTAAAGCATTCATACTTAATGAACTAGACACTTTTATAGTAAGCGCTTATTTTAATATTATCTTGCGTACAAAAGAATATAACGAAAGGAATGATTTGCTTATTATTTTGGAATCATTTAATGAGCCCAAAATTTAAATTATTCTTTGGCTAATACATAGTCTAATTTTACTCCTATTAATATTCATTTGTACACAAAAAACAGACTGCCGAGAAGGTCTCGACAGCCTGATGTGACTCAAAATAAGCCCTTTTATTCCTCATTCGAAAAAATATATTTTCTAATTGTATAACGACACTTAGATTTTCTTGAACGTTTTACTTTCTCCTTCAATTACTGAAACTTTGCCACTTGGGCTAGTAGTGCCGTTACTTCCCACTATTTCCTTTATGTTTGAAAGTTACACTAATTGTATGATTCTTATTTATATTCGTAAACGTGTAAGTATTATTTGTAAGTTTTGTATCTACTCCGTCTACTTTAAATGTTGCTACCTCATAACTACCCTTCTCAGGTGTAATAGTGTAAGTTTGATTTGCTCCTTGATCCACAGAAAGTATTCCACTAGGGCTGATCGTTCCATTACCTTCAGCCGATGCTACGATTGTGTAAACGATCTTCTTGAACGTTACGTTAATCGTGTGGTCTTTTGTTACATTTGTAAACGTATAAGAGTTATTTGTAAGATTTGCATTCACACCATCAACAGTAAATGTAGCAACCTCATAGCCTTTATTCGGTGTAACCGTAAATGTTTGATCCTTTCCATGATTTACAGATACATTTCCGCTTGGACTGATTGAGCCATTGCTTCCAGCTGAAGCTGTGATTGTGTGTACGATTTGTTTAAACGTTACATTGATCGTATGATCTTTCGTAACATTCGTAAATGTGTACGTATTGTTCATTAACTGTGCATCTACTCCGTCTACTTTAAACGTTGCAACCTCAAAACCGTCATAAGGTGTAATCGTAAACGTTTGGTTTGTTCCGTGATTCGCAGTAATTCTACCACTTGGACTAATCGTTCCGTTAGTTCCAGCTGTTGCCGTAAAGATATGAACGATTTGTTTAAATGTCACATCGACTGAATGATTCTTCGTTACGTTTGTAAATGTGTATTCTCCATTTGTTGCTGTTACTTCTTGTCCATCAACTTTAACGCTTCCAATCTCAAAACCGGTATTCGGTGTGAATTTAAACGTTTGATTAGATCCATGTTTCACTGAAGTGAAGCCGTCTGGATCAATTTTTCCATTGCTGTCTGATGTTGCTGAAATCAAATGTGACAAATCATCACTTATGATAACAGTAAATGAAGTGTCAATATAACCAGGCGCAGTAACTGTAAATTCATGATCACCTAGTTCTTTGAACAGTGATCTGTCAGTAAATGTAAGGTCTTTATCTGTAATAGTATACTTGCTTGGATCAACTACTTTTCCATTTAATGAAACAACTGGATTCGCTGTCATCCACGCTGAATCCTGATCGTGAGTAACAGTAATCGGTGTATCTTCTTGAATATATGCTATTTTTGAAGCAAACACTGGCGGATTGCTCTTAACTACTTGAGTTACTGTTGTATCTGGGTAACAATACGCTTTGAATTTAACATCAACATTACCAGTTGCTGGGAATGCAGTGCCTGGCAACGTAATTGTAATTTTACTTTCATCTGAAGAGATTGTCGCATCCGACTTAACAGATACGCCTCCTACTGAAATATCACCTGTAACTGCTTTTGTAGCATTTGCCCATCTCATGTTTTCATCATTTTTAGGAACAGTCATAATCACTTGTTTACCTACACCACTTGGCGTTAAAACAGGCGTTGGTGCTGTTCTTTGATTAAATGGTTGCGCAATTGTAATTGGTGTAAAGTAAGGTGATATGAACTTAACAGTTTTGTTACCTGCTGCTGTATTCGATTGTGTTGCATTTCCATCAATTGATACAACTCCTGTGCCATTTGATACAGATGTTGTTACAAAAGGTTTTACTGATGTAGCCGATGATAACTGAATTGTAACATCACCATTATCTGTTGATTGATCTGATGTTGCTGCAAGTAAAATTGAACTTCTCCACAGTGGATTATCCGAACCGTTAATTGAGTAAGTTAATTTATCACCAAACTGCGGTGTTCCTGCCGGTGCAGAAAGCGTAATAGCAGGTGCTGTTTGAGGTGTAATTGTATTATTTAAGTTAACGTCAGCATAACCTGGAGCTGTAACGATTAAACTCTTTGAAACAGCTGCTCCACCATTCGTTCTCACCAAATCATACGGAATAGTCAATATTCCAGCATTTTCATCAATAATCACTTTTGTTTTTATTGATGGTGAAGATGAGGTACCAAATTTAATATCCCCTCCGGATTTCACTGCAGAAATCCAATCAGATGAAGTTGTACCTGGATTAAACGTCATTACTAAGTCCTTCCCTGCATAAATAGTACCTGCTGGACTAGTAAGCGTTATTCCTTGTTTATAGAAGGATTGATTAACAGTCACTGTTTGATAATTTGCTGCAATAACACTAATTGCTATGCTTCCTGGTACTGTAATTAGTGATTTATCAATCTTGATTGGTGTTCCAGGAGCTCCTACTGTTATATTATTCGTTTCAAAGTCGGCTCTATTAATCGTAATACCACCAACTTGAATAGCTGTAATCGCATCTCTCCAAGCTTGTGTATCATTAGTAGTTCCAACTCCAATTGAAATTGGATTTGAATTACTATCATTAAAGTATCGATTTGGTTCAGCAGTCAATGTTGGTGCAGAGAACGCATTAATTCTTTGTGAGAATGAATAAGTTGCGAAATTATCCGCTGCAATCTCAATCTTCCAATCATTGTTAAATCCATTTGAATCCACAAACGATGGTATTGAGAAAACCCCAGCTGGAATTGTAAAATTAAATGTTGTTGCATTTGCCGGCGTTACTTGATTAAATAATGCAGCAAGTTCATCTCCTCTGAAGACTTTTGCAACATTTCCCTTCGGATCCGTCAAAGTGATTGAAGTAATATTAGGCTGCCAAATATCACGATAGTGTGCAGCTGTCGAACCTGTACCATCTGCTCGACTAAATGTTAAAGCTTTACCAATTGTATTAACATTATTTGGGGCAGTTAATGTAAAGCTATTACCGACACCATCTTGCATTTTAAATTTCATAACGCGATCCATATAGCCTGGAGCTTTGAACACGATCGTGTGAACACCAGATTTTGCGAATAATGTTGGATCAAATTCATATTGGCCTTTATTAGAAACAACTTTATCAATAATTGAATTCGTTGATACACCATTATAGATATTCGTAGATGACTTACGATCAATACCATCAATTAAGATTTGTCCTCCAGGTCCATCCACTGCATTTCTCCAAGCTGTATCATCAATTTGTGCAATTGTTGAAGCTCCATTGAAATCTGGAGTTTTGTAACTAATAGAGAATAATTGGAAAGGATTTACTTTACCGTAATTTACAAAAGCATTGCTGTCACTTGTTTTAATATATGGTACAGGTTTAATAACAGTGTTAAATGCAGTTAGATCCGAACCACTTGGTATCGTATTAAATCCTGTTAAAGAAATATTCTTACTTGTAGTCGTTGCAATTTTTCCTGCTAATGTGTCTGCATTCGGAGCAGTTGTATTATATTTACCGATGTTTTTGATGATATATTCAAAATCAGAATAATCAATTGAGCCATCAAAGTTAAAGTCAGCTACCCTTGTATAAGTTGATGGTGTTGCAACAAAATCATTGTATGCAGTACTTTCTGCCTCAATGTCTTTCATATCAATTACATCATCACCATTTACGTCACCCGCAAGCATAACAGAACCATTAACAGAATAATTTCCTCCTGCTGAATAGCCAAATTGTCCTGAGCTAGTCATTGATAAACTTCCATAGTAAGTGAAGTGCCCTGGTACTTTCATTGTAACATTGTATGGCTTAGTACCTGCTTGCATTGGAAGACTTGTTGTAAATAAGCCAGTTTGAACGATCCCCAGATTTAAACTATTTGCACCGCCAGTTGGAACTTGAGCAATTGGTATTGATTTAGTAATACCACCTGTATTAGAATCTTCAAATTTTATTTCGATACCTGATCCATCAGCTGTTACTGGGGTTGTTCTTCCAAATACATTAGCTGTCGCATAATTTTGGAAGCCTTCCGGTTTAATGGTACCGCTTACATACGCACCACCTCTAACGTAAAGGAATTTATCTTGGAAAGTAGGGACACGATCAGTTCCGTTCTCACCATCTTTATACGTTGTAATCATCGGTAAAAGAGCAGACCACTGTGGATAGATTGTATCTAATCCAGCATCGTTCGTTACTTTACTTTTTAAATCAATCAGAGGCATTTCCTGTGCCACTCCACCACTCTTTGTATCCTCTGTATTCAATACACCTTGGGCTTGAACAGCTTGTGGAAGATTGAAACTGAAGATATAATCACCATTTATATCGAAATCTTTATGGATCCAACTTTTCTCAGTAGTAATTCCTTTAGATGCTAAAAATGCTTTATATTGATCACTAAAATCAACATCTGTTAATTCTGCATAGTCAAGTTTACTTATCCAGAATTTACCACCAACGAGGTTTTTAGGATATTTCACTGATAGAGTTGATTTAAAGTTATCGCCATTCGAAACTAATGTTTTGTCAGTAAGGAAAGCTGGGTCAACCCCATTTAACGTTGTCGATCCTGGTGAATCTAGACGCGAGTATCTAACAACTACATATTCATTTCCTTTTTTTACAAAGTAATAATATTTTGCCTGAGTATCCATGTTTCCGGAGAAGGAGTAGTCTTCTGGATAAAATCTGAACATTTCCCCATAAATTTCCTTCTTAGGGTCTGCACTCGTATTCACGAGATCCTCTTTGGATACACCAAACTTAAATGTTCCGTCTTCATTAGGAGTTAAGAAGTAATTGACATACGGAGCTTCGGTGGAATCACCAAGCATACCATCAATTTTACCTAAAGATTGGCTAACTTTCGTATCCGTGTCATAATTCGGTGGTGCAGGAACCGCTGTTTCTTTACCAGTATCCTTCATATAATCAACGTTTGAGTCGTAAGTTTTTCCTGAGAACCATTTCAAAGCTCCGTCCGTTGTAGGACCATCCGCATCAATTTCATAAATGCCTGGTTCACTGCCTTTATCCATCTGTAATGTTGGTGGTGTATTATCAACATAAACAGTACTGTTTTGTTCATAAAGCTTACCTGTTGAAGCATCTAATGCTCTAAGTTGTATATTGTATCCGCCTTCATCTACTACCTTTTGCGTCGATAATTGTTGTGTAAGCTTCACAGACAGGTTAGGATCATCCTTGGAAATAGGTGCACTATAAGGATAGTAAAGTCCGTTATTCAAAAAAGGTACATACGTTAAATTACCTTGACTAATGTTCGCTGTGCTAATAGTAGAGATATAACCAATATAATTTTTTCCAGCTAAATCCATTACATAAAGTCTAATTCCATAGGAAGGGTCAACTTGACTTTTTACTCTAAGTTCAGCCCATGATGATGGGATTACTCCATATGTATTAGGATTAAAGTTTTTCTTCCCAGCAAGAGTTATTGCTTTTCTTTGAACCCTGAAATCAACACCTCTACTTTGAACGTTAATCGCAAGAGGCAAACGATATGTTTCATTAGGGTTATCTGGATTAATAAAGTTTATATATGCTTCATAAAATCCACTTGCAGCTGAATCAGGAGCAGTGAATTTTACTGTAAGATGAACCGTTCCTCCTGCTGGAACAGTTATTGATTTTAATTCCGTTGTAGGCGATACTACATCACTTATACTAATTTTCGCACCTTCTGCCTCACCATCTTTTCCATTTGTTAAGAAAGCATCCTTAAAGAAAGCGCTTGATGAGTTGAAAGTTTTAGTAGCAGTACCATTGTTAGTAATGTATAAATCACCTGTTTTTGTAACAGAACCATCTTCTGAGCGAGCAGTATAGCCAAACGAAAATGAACCTGTTGTATTTGCTACGTTAATAATATTTGAACTTGATGAATCATCCGTTGACGAGCGTGATTGAATAAAATCCTTTACTTTAAATTGCATATCAGAATGAACTGCTTGATATGGATCGGCTTTACCAGAGCCGATTTGGAATAAACTTTTTTGTGAGTCTATAGCATCAGCAGTCTGCATCAGTGCTACTTTGATATCTTCAGGCTTATAGTTTGGATGAGCTGATAAAATCAATGCTGCCATACCTGCAACATGCGGAGTAGCCATTGATGTGCCTGACATTGTTTGGTAATTATATGAATAATCTTTGTTATCTGGTTCCCATATATCATAAGGAGCTGTTGAGAAAATATCTACACCTGGCGCAACAACATCAGGTTTAATTGCTAATGAACCTGTAACAGGACCGGTAGAACTAAAACTAGCAAGTGAATTCCCTGGCATTGTGTAATTTCCAGCATTCGATACAGATATTTTCTTAATCGTACCGGCCTTAAAAGCATTATAGAATTTTGTTCCATCATTTTTGCCTATTTGCAAAGTATAAACCGTACTACCCTTCGAACCAAAATAAAATGGATAATACCCTTGATCATCAAATAGAAGAGCATCATTGTCTGATGGATTCCACACAATCATGGCCTTAGCATGTTCATTAGTCGCATACATCATTAGAAGGTCCATAGATGCAGCACCACGCTTGACAAGAACAACTTTATCTTTAACATCAATTTTTTTGTTACGAAGATCATCATACCAGGCAGGTGTACCGTATCCAGCATCTACGATATCATACTGAGTCGATCCACTAAGCTTTGAATTCGATTCCGAGAAATCCTTTCCGATTAAACGTGTATTTGTAATCGCAAATGAATCTTCCCCTGTTGCTCCATATGAGTGGATGTCAAACGTTGGAACTTGGGTAGGTGTAGCAATTGCGCCCACCGTTATTGCCTTTGCTGCAGCCCCTGGAGTTCCCACTGTTCCAGCACCTGGACCAGAATTACCGGCAGCAATAACCGCAGTTACGCCCAGGTCAGAAATATTGTTAATTGCAACAGCATTAGGAGACAATGAATCATTATAAGATGCACCAAGTGATAAATTAATTACTTTACACCCATCCTTATAAGATTGCTCAATCCCTGCCATAACTGCTTCATCTGTACCACCGTGAGGACCTAATACACGGTAAGCATATAACTGAACTTCAGGTGCAACTCCTCTAACTGCATAAGGAGAACTACTTCTTGATTGACCTGCAATTGTTCCAGCTACGTGAGTTCCATGAGAAGTAATATAATTATGATAATCTGTTGGAAAGTTTGGATCTTGTTGATAAGATGGAAGTGCATCATTAGCATTCTTTGCAGCCAACCAGTCAGAATATACCGTTTCCATCGGGTCATTGTCATTGTCTACAAAATCCTTACCGCCTTGATATTCTCCAGCAAGATCTGGATGATTATAGTCAAGACCTGTGTCAATAACACCGACTTTTATGCCTTTCCCTGTGATGTTTTCATTTTGTAGATCATGTATTTTCAACCAGTCAAGAACTGCTGTTTCGCCAGATTGCGGGCCTTCTGGACCAGGAGGCGGAACTGTCCCAGACTGCATATTATCTGTTTTTTCTGATACGGAAGAGCTATCTGAAGTACTACTTGCTGATTGTATGTTAGAACGATTTGAACGAATAGTAGGTAATAAATTTGGATTTGTTTTTTGATCAGAAATCTTTCCGTCACCTGTTACGCTTGCTGGAATACCGATTGATTGTGAAGCTGGAATTGGAGCATATTTAACGTTTTGATAGACACCCTTTACGTAAGGTAGTGCCAACAGATCATTAAGTGCTTGTTTTGGTATTTTTACAGCTAATCCGTTAAATACCTGTGTATATTCTCTTCCTATTTTAATTGAACTAGTTTCACCAGCACTTTTTAGTGATTTTGACATACTACCAACAAAGGACTTAAAGTTGCTGTGTGTTTGATTTACTTCTGTTTGAGCACTTTCCAACGTAACAGCAGGTGTGCTTTCTTGATTAACAGAAAGTTTACCAGAAGATGCATTCTTCTGTTGATTTTGCATTTGAATTGGGGCTGGATCAACATTAAATTGGACAATCAGGTCTAACTGATCTGATGAATCTAGTAGTTTTGGATCAAACTTAAGTTTCTGCATGTATAAATTCGTTAATTGTTGCGTTTGAGTCAAGTCAAGTTTACTATTACTGTCAAATTGGACAGCTTTACTATCATTTGCAGTTGTTCCACCTGTCATAGCAAATGCCGGAACTGTGTATCCTAGCAGTGTGGAAGTTGCAAGAAACGTTGACATGACCATCTTTTTCATTTTACGATGGCCCATACCTTTCTCATTCCCCTTCTTTAATTTAATATTTAGCGTAAAAACTCTATCCCCCTAACCAATTCTCCTCCCTAATAACAGAATTTTTTTAGTTTTGTAAATTTTACGACAAATTAATTGCCATTCTTCATTATAATTGGGCTTTATAAGGACAGTAAATTGGGGAAATTTAGCGTAAATCAAAGAAAGAACTTTGTCAGATTTTGTTAAAAATTTGGAGCAATCTTCCTTTTTCCATTGTTTTACATGATATTTTATAGGAATGGATTTGGGGGAATATGTGAATTGTCATTCTACAAATTTTCAATATTTACATTTTTTGGATTAAAATAGTGTTTATTAATCCTTTTCAGCTTTTTCCCTTGTGATTTTATTTCTACTCACAAGCTAAGAACACAAAAAAAGATCTCTCATTTTTTGAGAGATCTTTCTACATTCTAATCTGATCTATTTTCTGATTTCCTGGACAAATTTCCAAGTTTGCCCTTTATCCACTGATTGATACAGCTCGCTACTATTCCCGTTATAATCCCCATCTGAACCTTGTCCAACCAACATACTTAAAACTCCGCCCATCATATAAGGCATACTTGGTGTATCAAAAGGTTTTATAGACTGTCCATTATTCAACTTTACTTCATGAGGTATATAGTTTATTTTTTTGAAAGTTTTGCCTCCGTCATCTGTGCGGTATAAGGCTCCTTCATTACCGGAAGGATTAACTGCTCCTAAAAATCCGAGCTTATCATCTAAAAAGACAATTCCTGAGGCGCCTCCGACAGTTCCGCTGTATGGGTCATTATTTATAACTGTCCATGTATTTCCACCGTCTGTCGTTTTGCTTAATGAATAAAATGTACTTCCCAAAGCTTTATCTGCAACATTTAGTTTATAACCAACTTCTTTAGTTTGAAAAAACTGTTCATTTGTATTAGTTTGCTCGTTTTTCTTCTCATCTGAAGTAGCTTGACTTGGAGTAGTAGACGGTTTACTCCAATTTGGATCACCTATTAAGTTATATCTAGCAGGTGTAATTTCTTTTTCCATCCCAGGGACAAATAAGGATACTGTATAGCCAATGATTTCATTACTTGCTGTTTCCGGACTATATTCTCTTCCATCCTTATCAATATTAATGATTCCATTTAAATTGTATCCCCAATTTCTTTTACCGTAATAGATCAATCCATATTGATTTTCATTCCATTTGCTAACTGCTTTTTTAATTGGAATTACATTAGTAGTTTCAATTAAAGGTTCTAACAGTTTGTCGTCATTATAATTAGGAGCAGCATACCCGTGTAAATATATTGTAATATTTTCTGACTTATTTTTATCATAAGTTATTAGAAAGCTTTCTACTTTACCATGATCATTCTTCCCATAAACAAAAGTATCAAGGGATGTAATTGTTCCATCTGAATTAAATTTAATTGAAAAATTATTTACTATAAATAATTTTTTAGGCATAGAATGCTTCTTATTTATATCGTCAAAAATACCTTTTACGCCATCGTTATATACATTGTTATGTTCAAATTTAACTGATCTTTGATTTTTTAATCGTTCTATATACCATGCGAGTTTACCATTATAATTTGTTCCACTTTTATATATGTTCACTCCATATAATAATGTAATTGAAACAAACAAGATAATAGATATATATTTCCATGCTTTTAAATTAGTTATTTTGTTAGATTTATATTCGCTATTTTTTACAGCTTTTATTGTAGTAAATAATATAGTCGATAGTAAAATGACCACGCTCAATATTAAGATCGGTAGATTTTTATTGAGACTTCCGTACTTGCATATTGAAGCTAATTTTTGCCCAAAAATCCAGTATCCAATTAAGAAAATCGGATTTGTTAATAATGATTTAAGTATTCTTTTTACTTTTCCCCTCAATATGTATTTCCCCCTTAATTGAATTAAGTCGTTCAATTCGTCCATGATAAGTATACTTTGTTTTCCTAGATTTCTGCATGATTCATGATTTACTGTTTTATCTTAAAAAATTAAAAATGCACTCCTTTTTGAAAAAAGGAGTGCTAAATCTTAAGAAATCAAACTATTATGTTTAGGTATTTTAATCATCGCCTTAAATAAATCACCATCAACTTGAATTGAAAACTGTCCTTTTTGAATTTCGATTAGACTTTTCGCTATTGAAAGACCTAAACCGCTTCCTTGGCTAGTTCTCGATTCCTCGCCTCTTTTAAATCGTTCCATCAGTTCATCAGCTGAAATATTTAACTCATAGGCTGAAATGTTTTTGAAGGTTAGAAGTATATCATTACCCATATCATCTATATCAATATATACCCTTGATCCTCTAAGTGCATATTTGAATATATTTGATAATAAATTCTCAACAGACCTCCATAATAGCTTTCCATCCGCTGCAACATAGAGTTTATCTTGGGGGTGGTTTATTTTAAATGCTAAATCTAAAGCTTCTACTTTTGCGTTAACTTCACCTAAACCCTGGGTTAATAACGATAAAATATCTATACGCTCAAGGTGAACAGGAATCGTTCCGCTAGATGCTTTTGCTGCTTCGAATAAATCATCAGTCAATAGCTTTAATCTTTGCGATTTTTGATCCAAAACTTCTACATATTCTTGTATTTTAAGAGGGTCCTCTTCCTTTTTCAATAAATCAACATACGTAATGATTGACGTCAGTGGTGTCCTTATATCGTGTGATACATTAGTGATGAGCTCCGTTTTCATCCTCTCACTTTTTAGTTCACGATTAACGGCTGTTTTCAAACCGTCTGTAATGGTATTTATATTACTAGCAAGACTTGCAATCTCACCTTTCCCATCTACCTCTATACGGTGGTGGAAATCGCCTGCTTTTATTTGCTCGACTCCTTCTTTAATCGCATTGAATTTTTTTACTTGTTTATACGCAAACCACGCCGCAAAGCCGATCGTGATTGGGAATATAAAAAATGTTATCGCAATTGCGATTGGATAGCCAACAACAAGTAGTACCGTTTTAACACCATTACTACCGCTATTATAGACGTTTTTAATAAATGTAAAAAAATTACTTAATAAAAGATAGATTAATGTATGTTTTAACAGTGTTCTATTTTTAATATGCTTTATAATAGATAAAACCAGCGTTAGTGCCACGATAAAAAATAGAATCGAAAGGAAGAAAACTAACATACTTAAAACATCAATTGTTAGCGTGTCCACTAATGCTACCCAAGAGGCGATGAGAGCCATTAACAATAGAACATTTAAGTCATTAAATAATTTATCTATTACATTTAAATGTAGCTCTCGGTCATTGAATGATTTTCTACCAATAATAAGTGCTAAGTATGCGAAAGATAGTAAAAATCCGATAGAAGAACCTATAAACAGAATGAATGCATTCGTTGCAATTGACTTATTTTCTTTCCATTCTTTTATTTTTTGATCCAAAGCATCTTGCGTGAACGCTATTGATATTTCCATGTTTTTTGCATTTAACTGATCTAAATCTTCAGTAATCCAGTTAAAGTGTTTATTCTTTTCAATCGTTGATGGATAAATTTCTTTTTTATAATTTTTATAAGTTATATAGGAAGGGTTCTCTTTGAATTGACCTTTTAGCGTGTTATTTGTAAATTCATTCACGCCGTCATTGGCATAATATAATAAATCTTTCTTTTCAGCTAAAGTTTGCATTAACCCTTGATATCGTTTTAATTCATCCGTTATCATTTGATTCTTCGCTTGGTCAATTTCTTTTGCATAAGCTTCTTTAAAATTTTTAAAATTTTCTTCTTCGCTTAAGCTTGGATTATATATTTTTGACCTCTCAGTGAAGTCAGGATATAAAGATTCTTCAATTGATCTCATATCCTCTGTGCTAATTGTTCCACCCTTTGAAATATTCTCTTCACTTTTATACTCACTTACTAATTGATTCAAGCTACTTAAAATAGGCTCAACTTCCAACATATAGGACTTACTTAGAAAATAATTATCTTCAAAGACTATTCCAAAATCATCGTCAGTTAAAGTCGACACATTTGCAATCGATTTAAGTATGCCTGAAAAAAATAAAACGACTAGCGTAAATCCAATTATTTTTACAGTTAGTGAATGGCTATATTTTCTCGACCTTATATCCAACTCCCCACACCACCTTCAAATATTTTGGTTCTTTCGGATTTATTTCGATTTTCTCTCTAATTTTTCGAATATGGACAGATACTGTATTTTCGGGATTAAAAGCTGTTTCATTCCATACTCTTTCATAAATTTCTTCAATCGAAAATACTCTACCTGCATTTTCAGTTAAAAGCTTTGCAATCTTATACTGAACTGGAGTAAGATGAACAACTTCTCCATCAACTGTAATGATTTTGCTTTCATCATCGACTACAAGCCCTCCACTACGATATAAACTATTCTTAGTTTCAAGACTGCCTAAGCTCGTATACCTCCGCAGTTGTGATTTAACTCGTGCGATTAGCTCTAGAGGATTGAATGGCTTTGTTATGTAATCATCTGCTCCTAAATTTAAGCCTAAAATCTTATCGGAGTCCTCAGACTTCGCAGAGAGCATAATAACAGGCACCCCATAATTTTCTCTAATCTTCATCGTAGTCCTAATTCCATCTAGTTTAGGCATCATAATATCCATAATAATGAGATGGATTTCTTTGTTTTCGATAGTCTCTAGGGCCTCTACTCCGTTATAAGCCTTGAACAAGCTATATCCTTCATTTTCTAGATAAATACAAATAGCCTCTACAATTGACTGATCATCATCACAAACTAATATGTTCATGTATCTCTCTCCTATTTACCTTTTTCAAAATTGTATCACCTCTTTATTTTTTATATTAAGAGGATGATATCAATAAAATCTTAATAACCACTCAATGTAAATCTTAAGATTTTCTTAATAATGTTGTCTACCCGCAAACAGTAATAAAAAAGATGTCAGTTTCTAAAGAATTATTTATTGGATTAAACGGATATAAACATTAATGTACTAAACAAAAGATAGATAGTTATTTACAAATATTTTAAATTTTTCTGAAAAAAATATGATATTGTGGAATTAGGCAAGATAAGCAATACATATTTAAGGCAGAGCATCGCAAGAATCCTCAACTAGAACTCTATCTTTAGGACACCTACTATCTTACTTTCCCCCCAAGCATAAATAACGAAAGGATCGAGTACTTACTTTTGAGTTGTTTCAATTAGTCTATCGGTATTTTTTCAAAAATTAGTAGGAGGTTTTTATTCAATGCTAGAAGGTCGAACGGTACAAAATACAATTTTATCTAAAACAATCAAGAAAAATTTAAAAAGAAAGACAGCCTTCCTCGTTTGTTCTAGTTTAGTTTTTTTTAGTAGTACTTTAGGTAACTTTTTTACGAAACCTGCGCAGGCTGCTGTGGGAACTCATGTTGTCATCAGTGAAGTTTATGGTGGTGGAGGTAATAGCGGTTCTTCCTACAAAAATGATTATATTGAGCTTTATAATCCTACAGATTCAAGTATTAGCTTATCTGGTTGGTCCATCCAATATGCATCTTCAACTGGTACATTCAG
Organism: Bacillus sp. FJAT-25509; assembly: GCF_001420605.1. Lineage (GTDB taxonomy): Bacteria > Bacillota > Bacilli > Bacillales > Bacillaceae_G > Gottfriedia. The sequence goes on along the minus strand of NZ_LJIZ01000005.1, from coordinate 39,468 downwards.
TAGCATTACAAATTTAACAGGTAGTATTGGATCACATCAGTATTATTTAATTAAAGAAGCAAGTGGTGGTGGTGGAACTGTTGATCTACCAACTGCAGATGTGACAGGTACGATCAACTTAAGTGCAAGCAGTGGAAAAGTTGCTCTAGCAAAAGTTACTACAGCGGTATCAGGTTCGACAGATTCAAACGTTGTTGATTTCGTTGGTTTCGGCTCTGCAAACGATTCAGAAACTACTCCAGTTGGTACTCTTTCTGCTACGACAAGTACTGAACGTAAAGACAATATTGGTGGAACTACTCAAGGTCAAGGTAATGGTTGGGATACGAATAATAACGCTAACGACTTTGTGATAACAAGTGGTCTAGCACCTCAAAATTCGTCTTCTATGGCTGAACCTACAACACAAACACAACCTGGCACTGATAATGATCATATCGGATTGGGGAATCCAAGTGGTGCTACAAATAATGTATCTAATTCTAATAATTATTTAATGGTTAAGCCTCAGTACGATTTATCCTACAACAATAGCAAGCATGAGCCTAACTGGGTTAGCTGGCATGTCGGTTCTTCTGATCTTGGAAGTACATCTCGACAGGATGACTTCCGTACCGATACAACATTACCGTCAGGGTGGTATCAAGTGACTGCTAGTGAATTTTCGGGAAGTGGATTTGATCGTGGTCACATGTGTCCATCGGCTGACCGTACATCTACGGTTGCTAACAATTCTGCAACTTTTCTAATGAGCAATATGATTCCTCAAGCTCCAAATAACAACGAGGTTACTTGGGCAAATTTAGAGGAATATAGTCGTTCACTTGTATCAGCTGGAAACGAATTATATGTAATATCTGGGGGTTATGGATCTGGAGGTACTGGGTCTAGTGGATATAAAACTACTGTTGGGAATGGTGTTGTCGTACCAGCAAAAACATGGAAAGTGATCGTTGTATTGCCTAATGGGAATAATGATTTAAGTCGAGTTACAGCTTCTACGAGAGTAATAGCTGTAGTACTACCTAATGATCAAACAGCTTCAAGCCACCCGTGGAGCTACTACAGGGTAAGTGTAGATTCAATTGAGTCTATGACTGGTTATGACTATTTATCTTCGGTGCCTGCTAGCATTCAAAGTGCCATTGAAGCTAGCGTTGACAATGGTCCGACAAATTAAATCTTCATTTACTGATAAATAATAAGCAGATCGAGTATAAAGAAAAGGGAATGTGTTCCAAAAAACTTTTGGTACACATTCCCTTCTTTATTTAATAAACTGACCCTATTTATGATACGGCTCACCGTAACGTATCTAAATGAAATTTATTAGGTTGTAAGAAATCACCAGTATACTTCTATTCCTACAATCGTTTCCTCACTATTAGGATGGATACTCTTGAATGAGGGCTGTTAAACGATATTCTTAACAAATTTTTCCGTAAAATGTCTCCCCCTCCACTGGTGGAAATTTCACATGAAAAGTTAAATTCTTCTATTCTGTCATCTTTTTTCATATCTAATCTTTCTGCTTCATCTTCGTAAATCATTAAATGGTTTTCTGGCAATATACTAGATTGTGGAAAATACAAAAAATTTAAGGTGTTTAAATTTTTAAATAGTTTTAACTATTAATTATTTATACATGATATTATGAAAATGAAAGGTGGTGATATTGTGGTATGGTTTATTGTAATTGTAATTGTAATAATTGGTATAATACTAAAAATGAATAGCACTTCTAGCCGTAACGAAGATAAACACTCTCCTGAAGAAATCATAGAAATTGCAGAATTCGAACTGAAATTTAGGTCAGAATTTGCAAAAAATAAAATGTTACTAAAGAGTGGTAAGATAACAGATAGACAATCAATGAAATGGTCAAAAAATTTATTGGAAGAACACAATGAAATTCAAAGAAAATACAATATAACAGAAGAAGAAATGTCTCAATACTATGAACTTGTATATTCTAAATCAAGCGTTTATCATAATTAAAATTATTTCAAATCCTTAGTAAAACTAGGGGTTTTTTTATCGTCCCTAAGTTCTGGACAAACGTTGTGTGCAAACTATAATATATCAAGTTTTCAATAATTGTTCTTCTTGATCGATTTCACCATTAATAATAGTTGTTTCTACTTTTAAATCTTTAATTTGGTTTGGGTTTGGACAAGCAAAATCCTACGGATAAAGAGAAAAGGGACTCATTGAAGTCCCTTTCTATTTTCCACTTATTTATGATATGGTTCATTCCTATTTATACGAAAAGCTCTATAGATCTGCTCCACCAAAATTAATTTCATTAATTGGTGAGGAAAAGTCATTTTTGAAAATGACAAAGTATCATCCGCTCTTTTCATTACAGCATCACTTAAACCTAACGAGCCACCTATTACAAAGACTACTTTACTGTTTCCATATGTAGCTAGTTGATCGAGTTTTTTTGCTAATGATTCTGACGTATGTTCCTTCCCCTTAATTGCTAATGCAATAACATAAGCGTCGTCGGCTATTTTACTTAAAATTCTTTCGCCCTCTTTTTCTTTCACGATTAGCATGTCTGCATCACTTAAATTTTCTGGAGCCTTCTCATCCGCAACTTCGAGTATATCCATTTTTGCATAACTCGATAATCGTTTTATGTATTCATCGATCCCCATCTTTAAATACTTCTCTTTTAACTTTCCAACACTGATAATTGAGATATTCACACTATATCCTCACTTTACGAACAAGTTATACACAAAAGTTATCCACATACCCACAATTTCTATCCACATTTAGTGGGGGAATCTATGTTCGATACAATATATATGGCATCATTTTGACAATATTCACAGGTTGTGGATATATTATGCGTTTTTTCGACTTTATTCAACAGGGGTGTTTCACTATACTTATCCACAAAATCATCGAGAGCCCATTCTATATGCTCATCACAACTTAAAATTACTTTTTCCACTTATGCACAGCTCCTTTTTTTTTAGCACAAAAAAAAGAGGAGAAAGTAAACTCTCCCCTTAAGTATGCGCTTTGTTTTATACATACACTATATCTGTTGGTTTTTGAGGGTCCGTGTCATGAATTTCAAATTGCATCCCAACTTCAAATCCTTTTCCCTCTAATGTTTGTGTAACAGACATTCTGGCAAGCTCTTTCATATTATTATCTTGGCTTAAATGCGCAAGATAAATACGTTTTGTTTTATCTCCAATTACATCAGACATTGCAAGTGCAGCATCCTCATTTGATACGTGACCAACATCGCTTAGTATACGACGTTTAATGCTCCATGGATATCTACCCATGCGTAGCATTTCAACATCATGGTTACTTTCAAAAATGTACATATCTGCGTTAGAAATGATTCCCTTCATTCGATCACTTACATAGCCTGTATCCGTAATTGTAACAAATTTTTTCTCGTTATGATGAAATACGTAAAACATTGGTTCAGCAGCGTCATGTGATACACCAAATGATTCAACTTCAATATCCCCAAACTGAATCGTCGTTTCCATGTTAAAAATGAACTTTTGCTCTGTTGGAATTTCTCCAATTAAATGGTTCATTGCTTTCCATGTTTTTTCATTCGCGTAAATTGGGATTTGATATCTTCTGGCAAGAACTCCAAGTCCTTTAATATGATCACTATGCTCATGCGTGACTAGAATGCCGGAAACTTCTTTTATATCCCTGTTGATATCTTTAAATAAAGACTCCATCGCTTTACCGCTCAGTCCTGTATCAACTAAAAGCTTAGTTTTCTCCGTCCCAACGTATAACGCATTTCCGGTACTTCCACTTGCAAGTACACTAAAATGCAGACTCATCGCTATTCACTCCATTGTTCTTTATCTATCTTAATTATTTGTCCCTCAATAGCATTTACAAAGTAATCCTGCTGTTCATTGACAACGATATGCCATGCTGGCGCTATGAATTTAACTCCATTCGATAACGGGATTACTGTATAATAGCCAAAGTTAACCTTTGTAATTCGATCACTAGGTTTTAATTCATCTTTAACAAATAAATTTTCAATGGCTTTAATTGCCGGTAACGCTTCTTGCACATTCTTTTTATCGATCATTTCCTTTAAGTTTTCTAAATATCTTTGGCGATACCCATAAATCTCATTCTTATCATTATACTTTATTTCAACTACTGAGCTTTCGATATTATAAATTAGGCGATCTTTATAGGTTTGACAGAAGTATATCGTTTTTGACGTTTGATCTATTTGACAATAACGATAGTTACCACCATTCCAAACATACTCCTTCACAAAGTTTTCTAAAAAGAGTATTTTATTTGTCTCTGCAATTGGAACTGGTTTTTTCAATTGACTTTGTAATACATCTTTGTAGATTTGTATATTCTGTCCTTTTCGATCAGCAAAATTTTTCTTCGAGAAATCCTTACTATTACCCGATATATAAGATTCCTTTAAAGAATTTTTAGGTAATGTCACATATGTGATATCATTTTCCTTTAATTGCTCCTCAATACTCGATTCCGCCATCGTATCAAACTGGTCGCTACTTCGCTTTTGATAATATTGAATCGCTAAAAATAAATCTAATACTAAGAAAGTTAAAATAAATATTGTTTTGATTCTACTCCAATCCAACAATATTCACCCCAGTTCTACTTAGCAAATCTTGATCAATCTTCTTATATGTGTCATCGTAATTTATAATCCAAACAGGTTTTAACTGGATTGCTCTATTATAGTACGGCTGATTGATTGTTGATTGATCTTGATCAAATATCGTCTCGTACCCTAAGCTAATATCCTTAATAAGGGATTTGTTAATAGACTTATTGTTGGATATGATCTCCATAATTTGAGGACCAGCCATTAACTCCATTTCACTTTCCTTCTTGTCCACCTGGATTCTAGTAAATTTATACAATGGACGTTTAAAGGTTTCTATATCGTCTACTCCCCAGCTCGTCGTAATTGTTGAATTATTATACACAGGTAAATTATTTACAAAAAGTCTAAATGAAACTTCATTATTTTCAGGTTTAACTCCAGACAAAATATATCCATCAGTCCAGCCACCATGAGCATTAATAAAATCAACGCTTCTTTGGACTAATAAATTAGGACTTTGATTATTATTGTTTTCAGGTGTTGTCGGGTTAACAAATGAAATCGCTCGATTTAATGGTGAAACTGACATTAATCTAGTACCGTCTGTGAATGTATCTCCTGAATCGGTACTTTCTTTTCGGACATTTGATGGATCACTAAATATAGCATCTTTTAATTTATCAACATCTATATCCGTCGTAAGGAACTCCATCGTTGTTAATTTGATTGGTTTTTTAGGTAAATAAATTATTTTACCTGAATCTAACTTATATCTTAAGCTTTCAGTAAAGCTTTCGTAATTGTCTCTTATCTTTTCAACTGATGCAATAATTGAAGAGTTATCAAATGTTGCTCCATAAAGAATATTTTGTGATTCATTTGAAAAGTAGATCCTTGCTGAAGAATCCTGTTTAGTAGATAAATTGATGATTATTCGATCAAATAAAACATTTTGTAATCGTTTTGCATCTAGATTAAGAACTTTACCTAATGTCTCTATTGGCACTTCAGTTGGAAAAATAATTTCTAGTTTATTTTTTCCTTTTGTTATTGATTGGTAGGCAACTTCAGATGTTCTATTTGTCAGGTTTTCAAAATTTGTGATTTCGGATTTCTGCAATGATCTATAAATTGGTGATATATTACTCTGTTTAGTTGTTTCATAATTTTTATTTGATTCATGAACAACTAGTAAATTCGGAATTACTATGTCCTTAAAGTCTCTTTTGGCACCAATTGAAACTTTTTGGACATAGTCTTGATTTTGAAGTACATCGTATGTTGGTTGATATGACCATAAGCTATATGAAAGTACTAAACTTACTATAACAAGAGTAGTTAATACAACTGATTTTATATGTTCTCTTCTCATTCCCACTCATCCTCTTGGTCATCAGCCACTGGAAGTGTGAAATAGACTGTTGTACCCTTTCCTTCTTCACTTTTAGCCCATATATGACCATCGTGCGCGTAAATCATTTCTTTTGCCAAAGCAAGCCCTAGGCCAGTTCCTCCAACTTGTCTTGATCTAGCTTTATCTACTCGATAGAAACGATCAAATATCTTTGATAGATTTTCTTTTGGAATTCCCATACCTTCATCAGTAATACTAACTAATATTTGATCTCTAGATTCTTTAATACGATAAGTTACAGTCCCACCCTCTGGTGAATACTTTAATGCATTTGAAATAATATTATCTAACACTTGTGTAATTTTATCTTCATCTATAAATACAAATCTTGTCTTACTTATAAATTCACGTTTGAACGAAACTTCTTGAGACTTACTCATTTCGTGTCGATCAATTATACGATTAAACAATTCTGTAAAGTTAACCCAATCTTTCATTAAACGATATTCAGTACTATCTAACTTAGATAATTGTAATAAGTCATTTACTAGCCTTATCATTCGTTCTGTTTCATCTTGAGTTACTTGTAAGAACTTAGGTGCGATTTCTTTATTCTCCCAAGCTCCATCTGACAATGCTTCCAAATAGCTTCTCATCGTTGTTAACGGTGTTCTTAATTCATGTGACACATTGGAAACAAAATCTCTACGTTCTTGCTCGATCTTTTCCTGTTCAGTTACATCATAAATTACAGCGATTAGACCATTAACTTTACCTGACTCTTTTTGTATAGTTGAAAAGCTAGCTCGTAGAATCATTGGTCTCTTATTATCGCTATAATCTAACATAATTGAATCTGGCTCATCGTATAAATCATCTAGAGTATTAATCTTTTCGATTCCCAATACCTCTAAAATAGATTTATTTAATACTGTTTCACGTGAAACATTTAGCATCGTTTCAGCTGGATCATTTAAGAGAATAATTTTCCCTCTACGGTCAGTTGCAATAACGCCATCTGACATATGCTCTAGTACTGATTGAAGCTTTCTTCTTTCTCCATCTGTTGAAGCTCTAGCTTGCTGTAAGTTACGTGATAGATTATTAAATGATATCGTTAATTCACCAATCTCATCTTCACTATAGGCCTTTAATTTGCGAGAGAAATTTCCTTTCGCCATTTCTTGGGCCTGTCTTCTTATTTCTGAGATTGGCTTCGTAATTGCTTTAGCCAATAATATCCCTAAAATGGATGTAATCGCGACTGCTATAAGTGTACCCGTTGAAAAAATACGGTTAATTAATTCCATTCTTTCATAAGTACTTTCCATTGAAGCACTCGTGTAAATCGCTGAAACAATTTCGTCACCTTCCATCACTGGGGTAACAATCGTTTTCATTCGATGACCGTTTTTAGGATCAATTAACACTTTTTCAGTTCTAGTACCTACTAAAAGTGCTCTTTTAACTAAAATATCAGTTGTCCTTTTTCCAACAATAGACCGATTACTAGAATCCGAAGTAGCAATGACTTCACTATTTTGGTTAATAACTCTTACATCTGATATCCCAATATTCTTTCCAAAGTCAGAAACTATTTTTTGAATATTAGCTTTCACCTCTGGATCGTCCAGAGTTTTCTTTTTTTCATACTCGATTTTTATATTATAAGCCAGTAGCTTAGCCCGTTCGTTTATCGCAACTGTAAAACTATTTACAAGTTGCTTTTCAAGTTCTCTCGAAAAATAAACGCTAATAATTTGCATAGCTACCAATATGAGTAAAATATAAACAAGTACAAATTTAAATACAATTGATTTAAATAAACCAACTTTATTGTAAGCTGCCATTAATCTTGCTCCGGATCACGCAGGTAATATCCTACTCCTCTTCTTGTTACAATGAAAAGTGGATAACTTGGATTGTCCTCAATTTTTTCACGAAGTCTTCGAATTGTTACATCAACAGTTCGTACATCTCCAAAATAATCATAGCCCCAAACAGTTTGAAGTAAATGTTCTCTCGTCATAACCTGTCCGATATGCTTCGCTAAATAATATAGTAATTCAAACTCGCGGTGAGTTAATTCGATCTTCTCGCCACGTTTTGTTACGATATAAGCGTTTGGATTGATAACAAGCGAACCAATAATAACTTCAACTGACTCCTCTTTTTCAGATGTAGCTCCAGTTTGATGTCTACGTAAATTTGCTTTTACTCTAGCAAGCAACTCACGTGTACTAAATGGTTTTGTTACGTAGTCATCTGCTCCCATTTCTAAACCTAGTACTTTATCTAATTCAGAATCTTTTGCTGTAATCATAATGATTGGCATTTCATGATTCTTTCTAATTTCTCTACAAACTTCTAAGCCATCTCTAATTGGCAACATAATATCTAATAAAACTAAATCAGGAAGAAACTCGTCTACTTTTTGTAATGCTTCCTCTCCATCATACGCGCAAACAATTTCAAAACCTTCTTTTTCTAAATTAAACTTCAATATATCAGCAATTGGTTTTTCATCATCGACTATTAATATTTTTTTATTCATTCCCCGCACTCCTTTTCTAGTCAGTTTTCGCTGCCATCAATTCTATACATATCTTTTGCAATTTAACATTAAATTAGGCAACAAATAAACTTTTCATAGCAATTTCGTTTTGTGGACTATCTCTCTAAATATAATACGACTACGATCATACGTGTTATTCTTTTTATCTATAAACACTAGATTTTTGAAAAAAACCTCTAGCTTGTTGCTAGAGGTCTACTCCACTTACTTCTATTTTAAATTAAGTAGGTTTTTTTGTAAAATCGAACTGTTTTATTCAAACTAGAATCTATTTTCTATAAGGTTGATATAAAATAAAAAACTACTGTATATACAGTAGTTTTTATGATGGCTCGGGACGGAATCGAACCGCCGACACGAGGATTTTCAGTCCTCTGCTCTACCGACTGAGCTACCGAGCCATTATATGGCGGTCCCGACCGGGATCGAACCGGCGATCTCCTGCGTGACAGGCAGGCATGTTAACCGCTACACCACGGGACCAAGATAAGTTTTTTAAAAAAGGATGACCCGTACGGGACTCGAACCCGTGTTACCGCCGTGAAAGGGCGGTGTCTTAACCGCTTGACCAACGGGCCACATTAATTTAAGAAAAGATGAGCCATGAAGGATTCGAACCTTCGACCCTCTGATTAAAAGTCAGATGCTCTACCTACTGAGCTAATGGCTCATAAAATGATTAACTTCATAAACTATGTACTAGTTATGACGACAAGACTTATCTTATCATACTTTCTAATAAGTTTGCAATAGTTTTTTAAAAAAAATAATAAAAGCCCCTAAGTTTTTATTTAAGGGCTTTTTATTATATTAAGCTCCGTAAACGTTACGTACGATATTTGTTTGGTTACGGTCTGGACCTACTGAGAATACAGATAATGGAATACCTACTAATTGAGACACACGTTCTACATAGTGTCTTGCATTAACTGGTAGTTCATTAAGCGTTTTTACTCCTGTAATATCTTCTGTCCAACCTGGAAGTTCTTCATAAACTGGCTCACATTCTGCAAGTTGTTTTAAGCTAGCAGGGAACTCAGTAATTGTTTCTCCACGGAATTTATAAGCAACGCAAATTTTAACAGTCTCTAGTCCTGTTAATACGTCAATTGAGTTAAGTGATAAATCAGTAATACCGCTAACGCGACGAGCGTGGCGAACTACTACACTATCAAACCAACCAACACGTCTTGGTCTTCCAGTAGTTGTACCGTACTCACGACCTACTTCACGAATTGTATTTCCAATTTCGTCGAAAAGCTCAGTTGGGAATGCACCTTCACCAACACGAGTAGTGTAAGCTTTACATACACCAACAACGTGATTAATTTTTGTTGGACCAACTCCAGATCCAATTGTTACTCCACCTGCAACTGGGTTAGAAGAAGTAACGAATGGGTATGTACCTTGGTCGATATCTAACATTACACCTTGTGCGCCTTCAAATAATACGCGCTTTCCACCATCAATTGCATCATTTAATACAACAGAAGTATCACACACATATTTTTTAATTTGTTGTCCGAACTCATAATATTCTTCAAAAATGTCATCAATATTTAATGAATTTGAATCATACATTTTTTCAAATAAATTATTTTTCTCTTCAAGATTACGTTTTAATTTTTCGTAAAACTCTTCTTTATCTAAAAGGTCTGCCATACGGATCCCCACACGTGCAGCTTTATCCATATAAGCTGGTCCAATACCTTTTTTAGTAGTACCAATCTTATTATCACCTTTACGCTCTTCTTCTAACTCATCTTGTTTTAAATGATAAGGTAAGATAACATGAGCACGGTTACTAATACGTAAGTTGTCAGTTGAAACACCTTTATCATGTAAGTATGCTAGCTCTTGAACTAAAGCTTTAGGATCTACAACCATACCATTTCCAACAACACAAATTTTATCTGAGAAGAAAATACCTGATGGAATTAAATGAAGTTTGTACTTTTCACCATTAAATACGATTGTATGACCTGCATTGTTACCACCCTGATATCTAGCAACTACTTCTGCCTGTTGTGATAAAAAGTCGGTAATTTTTCCTTTTCCTTCGTCTCCCCATTGAGAACCAACTACTACTACTGATGACAATGTACTGCACCTCCGATTAAAATACGCTATTTCCGAACTAAAACCAAAACTAGTATATCAAACTTACGGAATTTGTCAATAAATCTCTTTGAATAATTCTGTTCTAAGTTTTATTTGTTCGTAAATACAAACTAAAGAATTTGATAAAAATAGTTTGCCCTAACAAAAAAAAATAATCACATAGATTCACTATGTGATTATTTTTTAGATGATATTAGGCCCCTGGCGCTTGCTCATCAAACCTTCGTTCTAAGTTTACGAACTTGTTATATTCTTTTACGAATGCTAATGAAACAGTACCTACTGGACCATTCCTTTGTTTAGCAATAATGATTTCAATAATATTTTTATTCTCTGATTCTTTATCGTAGTAATCGTCTCGATATAAGAACGCAACGATATCCGCATCTTGCTCAATACTTCCTGATTCACGAATATCAGACATCATTGGACGTTTATCTTGTCTTGACTCTACGCTACGTGATAGCTGAGATAAGGCTATTAGAGGTACCTTTAATTCCCTCGCTAGTCCTTTAAGAGAACGTGAAATTTCCGATACTTCTTGTTGACGATTCTCTCCACTTTTGCCGTTACCTTGAATAAGCTGCAAGTAATCAATTAAGATCATTCCTAAGCCATGCTCTTGTTTCAGTCTTCTACACTTAGCACGTATGTCATTTACTCTAATACCAGGTGTATCATCGATATATATACCTGTACCAGCTAAGCTACTAGCAGCCATCGTAAGCTTATTCCAATCCTCTTGTTCAAGATTACCTGTACGTAGTGCCTGTGCGTTAATATTCCCTTCTGCACAAAGCATACGCATAACAAGCTGATCTGATCCCATCTCGAGACTGAAAATTGCTACGTTTTCATCTGTCTTAGTCGCTACGTTTTGTGCGATATTCAACGCAAAAGCTGTTTTACCTACTGAAGGACGGGCAGCTACTATAATTAAATCATTGGGCTGAAATCCCGCTGTCATACGATCTAAATCAGTAAATCCTGTTGGTACACCTGTGATTTCGCCACGTTGATTAAATAAAGTCTCAATTTTACTAAATGTAGTAAATACTACATCTTTAATACTTTGAAAACCAGAAACGTTTGTGCGCTGAGCTACTTTTAAGATACTTTTTTCAGCCTCGTTTAGTACAACATCCACTGGAGTATCTGGTGCATAGCTTTCCGTTACAATATTTGTAGCGGTTCTTATTAATCTTCTTAAAGTAGATTTTTCTTCAACGCTCTTCGCATAGTATTCAACGTTAGATGCCGTTGGTACTGAAGCCAGCAAATCATTTAAGTATGACACTCCTCCAACTTCTTCTAATACTCCTTGATTAGCTAGTTCAGAAGTTAGTGTGATAACATCTAAAGGCTCATTCCTTGAAGCAATCTTAAGCATTGCTTCAAATATTTTTTGATGGGCAGCTCGATAAAAGTCATCTGGTAAAAGCCGTTCTGAAGTTGATATTAGCGCCTCTGAATCTAACAGTATGGCTCCTAATACAGCCTGTTCAGCTTCTATATTCTGTGGTGGAGTACGATCATTTAGCAAATCACTCATTTCTAGTCCTCCAGATGCTTGTTTTTCTTATTGTTCCTTAACGTGTACTTTTAAAGTTGCACTAACTTCAGGATGCAATTTTACTTTAATATTTGTTACACCTAGACCTCTAATCGCATCATTCATTTCGAATTTACGCTTATCTAGTTTAATACCATGTACTTTTTGAAGCTCATCGGCAATTTGTTTGCTAGTGATTGATCCGAAAAGACGACCACCTTCACCCGATTTAGCTTTTAGTTCTACTGTTAGAGCTTCAATTGTTTCTTTTAGCTTTTTACAATTTTCTAATTCAATTTGTGCATCTTTTAATTCTTTATTTTTTTTCGCTTCAAGAGTTTTCATATTACCTGCTGTAGCTTCAATAGCATCTCCATTTTTGATTAGGAAACTTGCATAGCCATCTGCGATATTTTTAGTTTCTCCCTTTTTACCTTTTCCTTTTACATCTTTTAAGAAAATTACTTTCATTTGTTTGTTCTCCCTTCAATATATTCATCGATTATTCTCAATAAGTGTTGTTCAACTTCTCTAATTGAAGAAGATTCAACTTGTGCAGCAGCATTTGTTAAGTGACCGCCACCACCAAGCTCTTCCATTATTAATTGAACATTTATATTCCCTAATGAACGGCTGCTAATGCTAACAACATTGTCTGACCTTTTCGCAATGACAAAAGATGCAATAACATCTGTCATCGTTAATAACGTATCTGCGGCCTTTGCAATTAAAACTTGATCATAGCTTACATTATCTTTTCCAAAGCTAATCGCAAAGCCCTCTTTATACATATAGGCTTCCTCTATTAATTCTGCTTTGCGAATATATTCATTCATATCTTGTTTTAGTAAATTTTGAACGAGGATCGTATCAGCGCCATTCGAACGCAAGTATGATGCTGCATCAAAAGTTCGTGCCCCTGTTCGGAAAGTAAAACTCTTTGTATCAACAATAATTCCTGCAAGTAAGGCTGTTGCCTCAAGCATGCTTAATTTTATTTTCTTAGGTTGGTACTCCAATAACTCTGTTACTAATTCTGCTGTAGAGGAAGCGTACGGCTCCATATAAACGAGAATTGCATCCTTAATGAAGTCCTCTCCTCTTCGATGATGGTCTATCACAACAATTTTATCTGTCTCATCTAAAAGTGATTCTTCTTCAACCATTGTTGGTCTATGGGTATCTACTACGATTATTAATGTATCTTCAGAAATAAGTTCTTTTGCTTTTTCAGGTGAAATAAAACAAGACATAAATTGTTCATTTTTAGACATTTCCCTCATCAAACGATTAACACTTTTATCTACTTCATCTTTATCAATAACAACATAACCATCCACTTCATTATGCATAACCATTTTTAAGATTCCAACTGCTGAACCAAGAGCATCCATGTCAGGTAACTTATGACCCATTATCATAACATTGGTGCTACTCTTCATTAAATCTCTTAATGCATGCGAGATTACCCTCGCTCTAACCCTCGTTCTCTTTTCTACAGGGTTTGTTTTTCCACCAAAAAACTTTACTTTACCGTTAATGTTTTTAACAGTTACTTGATCTCCCCCGCGCCCTAATGCTAAATCTAAGCCAGATTGCGCTAGTTGACCAAGTTCGGTTAAATTTAAACTACCTACCCCGACGCCAACGCTTAGAGTAAGGGGTAAATTACGTTTTGTAGTTTCTTCTCTTACTTGGTCTAATATAGAAAACTTATTATTTTCTAATGCCGCCAGAATTCCTTCATTTAAAACTACACTATATCGATCAGATGAAACACGTTTCAAGAAAATACCATGGCTATTAGCCCAACTATTTAACATAGTAGTTACTGCACCATTTACACTAGAACGCTCCTGATCATCTAATCCCTGTGTCATTTCATCGTAATTATCTAATAAAATAATTCCGATTACTGTTCTTTGATCTTCGTATAACTTCTCTAATTGTGCCTGTTCTGTCACATCAAATAAATAAATGTATCGCTCTTCCCTTTTAATAACTACGCGATATGTTCTTTTACTTATATTCAATACATCTTCTTTTTTCTCTTTTTTCGAAATTAAAGCCATTAATCCTTCAGATAGATCATATATGTGTTTACCAATTAATGAACGATCATCTAAAATATTTAAAATATATTGATTGCCCCATTCAATATGGTACTCTCTATCATAAAGTAATACTCCAATTGGCATTTCTGTAATTGCTTCATTACTTAAATTTTTCACTCTCGACATAATTGATTCTATATACATATCTAAAACGTAGCGATACTTAATTTCTAACTTTACAACTAGAAATATAACGCATAAAAAGATAACGATAAATATTATCCCTATTTTAGGTTGAATATAGACCACAGTTCCGATCAAAAACACTGAAAGAGCAGTTAAAAGATAGACGGGTATAAGAAACATTTGTTTCTTATGAAAATCTTGCATATGTTCAACCCCTAAGCCAAATAAAATCTAACTTACATATTAAAGTTTATTCACTTTTGCACAACAAATTAGTATCAAATATGTTTTTAAGTTTAAATTTTTCTTCTATTAAAGATTCCAATTGAGATGATTCCAATTAGTAAAACAATATAAATTAATGGTTGAATGATAAAACTTGCGATCATTATAATAATTGGTACCGCTTTAGAAAACTGTTTTAAATAACTAAAATAAAAGATCGATGCATAACCTTGAACAAGCAGTAAAATTTGAAGTACATATGTTAAGTTAATTACTGCTGTACTAAGGAAACTACTTTGTTTCAAATTGAAGAACGAAAAAATCATTACAATTAAAAAGAACCACATGAATCCTACTGGGAGTCTAAACTCTCTAAATGGTTTAAATTTCGGTGTTTTATAACCTAATCTTTTTATTAATGGAAAAGTTACTAGTTGTGTTATAAAAGCAACGAAAAAACTACCCATTAACATTATAGAAGGAATTAATGTAGGGATTAATTTAATAGCACTTGAAAGCTCATCTAGTTTCTTTTCATTAGTGCCTGTACCTAAACTGGCACTAAGTTCCTTACTTTTTTCTACTCCTTCCAACATCATGTCAATACCATGTTTAACAAGGTCCGTATGAGAAACTGCTTTGAATAGTATATACGTAAGCACCATATGTATTAAATAAATAAAAGTACTTGTAAGTAAAATTTCTCCTTTACTTCGCTCATTTTTTAATAGATACCCAATTACTATACCAACTGTTGAGTACATTAAAGTAATGGGAAGTAAATTAAAAGAGGCAATAGGAATTGTTAAGCCAAGCGCCAAACAACAAAGTAAAAGTGATTCCTTAATCGAATATTTAATACTAATAATAATAAACGGCAGTGGCATAAGGAATGCCAAAATTAATGAGAGAAATGGTACATATAAAAATACTAATAGCAATACCGAGTAAATTGCTAGAAGCACTGCACCCTCAACTATAAATCGAGTCGATTTCAAAATAAAGCTCCTTTCAACTACCCCTACTTATTTCGCGATAAGCATACTATTACTTATTTTACCATAAAACTTATTTTTTCATAAATACAAAAAAAGTACAGCACGAGAATGCTGTACTTTTTATTACTTAGCTTATTCAGCCACGTATGGTAATAAAGCCATTTGACGAGAGCGTTTGATTGCAATCGTTAATTTACGTTGGTATTTCGCAGAAGTACCAGTTACACGACGAGGTAAAATTTTACCACGCTCAGAAACGAAACGTTTTAATAACTCAGTATCTTTGAAGTCGATTGTAGTGATGCCGTTTGAAGTAAAGTAACAAACTTTACGACGTTTAGCACGTCCACCTTTGCGTCCACCCATTGCCATTGTTATTTCCCTCCTCTACTTAAAATTAGTTTTTTAGTAATGTTAACCGTTCAACATTACACTGTTTTTATTATTAGAAAGGAAGATCGTCATCAGTAATATCAATCGTTTTGCTTGTCCCACCAAATGGATCATCATTAAAGCTAGGCTTTTGAGATGGTGCTTCGAAAGGATTTCCAGCGTTAAAACCTTGATTTTGTTGATTCATACCGAATGAACCACCTTGGTTACCTGATGCATTTCTTGGTTCTAAGAATTGAACAGAGTCAGCTACAACTTCAGTTACATATACTCTCTTACCATCTTGACCATCAAAACTTCTAGTTTGAATGCGACCCTCAACGCCAGCTAAGCTTCCTTTTTTCAAGAAGTTTGCTACGTTTTCAGCAGGCTTTCTCCAGATAACGCAGTTAATAAAATCCGCTTCTCTTTCACCTTGCTGATTTGAGTAGGTACGATTCACCGCTAGAGTAAATGTTGCTACGGCAACCCCACTTGGTGTATAACGTAAGTCCGGATCCTTTGTTAAGCGACCTACAAGTACAACACGATTAATCATCTGATTCCTACCTCCCTAAAGCATTTAAAAAATATTATTTTTCTTCTTCACGAATAACGATGTGGCGGATGATATCTTCGCTGATTTTCGCTAAACGATCGAATTCTTGTACTGCTTCTGGCTTAGCAGAAACGTTTACAAGCATGTAGTGTCCATCACGGAAATCGTTAATTTCATAAGCTAAACGACGTTTACCCCACTCTTTAACGTTTGTGATTTCAGCACCTTGTTCAGTTAAAACGCCGTTGAAACGCTCAACTAATGCTTTTTGTGCTTCGTCTTCCATGTTTGGACGAACGATGTACATGATTTCGTATTTATTCATCACAATGTCACCTCCTTTTGGTCTAACGGCCCAATTAAGGGCAAGGAGCAATTTAATTAATCACTCACGAGTTAAAATTATAGCATAGTTTTTTTAAGATAGCAAATCTATAATTCAGTTGCTATTTTATTAAACATTAAATCGGAAATGCATTACATCTCCATCTTGTACGATGTACTCTTTACCTTCAAGACGCACTTTTCCTGCTTCTTTTGATGCTGTCATGTTACCATAAGTCGCTAAATCTTCAAAAGAAACTGTTTCTGCGCGGATAAAGCCACGTTCGAAGTCGCTATGAATTACGCCAGCACATTGTGGAGCTTTCATACCTTTTTTAAATGTCCAAGCTCTTACTTCTTGTACACCTGCAGTGAAATAAGTTGCTAATCCTAATAAAGAATAAGCTGCACGAATTAATTGATCTAAACCTGATTCTTCAATTCCAAGTTCTTGAAGGAATGTACGTTTCTCTTCATCATCTAGCTCAGCAATTTCTTCTTCAATTTTTGCACTAATCACAATTACTTGAGAACCTTCTTTAGCTGCAAATTCTCTTACTTTTTCAACGTATTCGTTAGATGAAGCATCTGCGATTTCATCCTCGCCAACATTAGTGATATAAAGCATTGGCTTAGTCGTTAATAAGTGTAAACCTTTTACTACTTTCATTTGCTCTTCCGTAAACTCTACTGAACGAGCTGGCTTGTCATTTTCAAATGCTTCTCTTAATTTCACTAAAATTTCATGTTCATAAGATGCATCTTTATCTTTTTGCTTCGCTAATTTAGCTACACGATCAATACGTTTTTCAACTGATTCTAAGTCTGCAAGAATTAGTTCTAAGTTAATTGTTTCAATATCTGCAATTGGATCTACTTTTCCAGATACATGAGTAATATTATCATCTACAAAGCAACGTACTACTTGGCAAATTGCGTCCACTTCACGAATATGAGATAAAAACTTATTTCCTAAACCTTCACCTTTACTTGCACCTTTAACGATCCCAGCGATATCAGTAAATTCAAAAGTTGTTGGAACAGTTTTTTTAGGTTGAACTAATTCAGTTAATTTTACTAAACGGTAATCTGGTACTTCTACCACACCTACGTTTGGATCAATTGTACAAAACGGATAGTTTGCTGATTCAGCGCCCGCTTGTGTAATTGCATTAAATAATGTTGACTTTCCTACGTTTGGTAATCCTACGATTCCTGCTGTTAATGGCATATTTTCCACTCCTATACGAACTTAGTTAATCTTTCACAATTATATTGATTTCAAAAAAAAATAACAAGAAAATCTGAATATTAATTCTAAACATACGAAAGGTATCTAATACGAGCGATCCTTCAAATTGCTCTACTAGATACCCATTGATTTAAAAATCGTCCTACTCTTCAGATCGAACTAAAACCTTTTTTAATTTTCGTGTGAACTCTCTGCGCGGTATTAATACGCTATGCTCACACCCCTCACATTTTAATCGAATGTCCATACCCATTCGAATAATTTTCCATCTGTTCACTCCACAAGGATGAGGTTTTTTCATTTCTACTATATCATTTAGGCTAAATTCTTTTTCTTCCATGTAAAAACTTCACTTCCTTAAAATAGTAGCATACAAACTATACATTCGCATTTTCATTTTTAGTTTCTGGTTGTTTATATAATACCATTTTTGGATACGAAATTTCTATGTTATTTCTTTCAAGTACTTCCTTAATTTCTTTTCGAATTGCTCTAGAAATTTTAAACTGTGTCATTGCTCTAACTTCTGAAGATATTCTCAATGTTACTTCAGAAGGACCCAAGTTTTGTATCCCAAGAAACTCTGGAGGTTTTATCATTTCTTCATATCTAGCTGGCATAGTTTCTAGATGTTTTTCAATTACATTTTGTGCATGTTCAATATCGCCCTCATATGAAATACTAACATCTACCATTGCCACAGCATTATGTAATGAAAAATTGGTTACTTCAGTAATCATTCCATTTTGGATGATATGAAGCTCACCAGTTCCACTTCTAATTTTAGTTGTTTTTAAACCGATTGATAATACTGTTCCTTCAAAAGTTTGAACTCTAATATAATCACCAACTGAAAATTGATCTTCAAACAAAATAAAAAATCCAGAAATGATATCTTTTACTAAACTTTGTGCCCCAAAACCAATTGCTACGCCACCTATTCCTGCTCCAACTAAAAGTCCTTTTATTTCCACGCCAAATATCGGGAGAATCGTCAAAGCAGCAATAAAGAATATTACATATGCAAGTACATTTTCCATCAATTTAATAAGTGTTACTGATCTTCTTTCTGATACTTGTAACGGTCCTCTAGCATTAACTTTTAAGAGATTACGGATTAACTTTCTTCCGAGTTTTACAGCCAATACTGAAACGATAATAATTAGCGCTATTTTTATTGTTGAATTTAAAATTGTGTCCCATTGTTCTGGAGTTAGCATGCTTTTTTTTACTAATTTCTCAGCATTTTCTATTTTATCTGCTGCATTATTCATACTGTATTTTTCCCCCTATCTATTTTCAAATGACTTTTAACGTAATACTAAACGAATTATCACCTTAAAACTACAAATATGAACAAATGTAATAATGATTTAATTTAATAACGAAGATTGCTTGACAAAAGTATAAATTGTTTAAATTTTGCATAAACTAATACTACTCTCTTAAATGAAAAGTAGGCGATATTATGCAATTTTCAGCAAATCCTTTGCGTAACCTATTCAAGGATGATTATTCTGTATTTCTAGATGACGAAAACGCTATTAACAGATTTGCAGATCGTTTATGTAAGTCGCTTCCAAGTGTTCACACTAAAGAAATTGTATTTGTATGTATTGGAACTGACCGTTCCACGGGAGACTCTTTAGGTCCTTTAGTTGGAACCATGTTAGGAGAATTAAACTTAAGTAGATTTCATTATTATGGTACTCTTGATGAGCCAATTCATGCGTTAAATCTTTCAGAACAACTTGAAAAAATTAAAGGCAGATATAACAATCCATTTATCATTGCTGTAGATGCATGTTTAGGCAGAGTAAAAAGCATTGGTAGCGTGCGCTTATCCAATGGCCCATTAAAACCTGGTGCTGCAATGAAAAAAGAATTACCTTTAGTAGGTGAAATTAACTTAACTGGTGTTGTAAATGTTAGTGGATTCATGGAGTTCTACGTTTTACAAAATACTAGATTAAGCCTTGTAATGAAAATGGCTAAGTTTATTGCGAATTCAATTAAAGAAACTGAAAAAAAATTTACCTGCCAATTAGATTTTTAACATAATAGTTTCCTAACTTTCAATTGTAAAATGGTTAGATAAAAAACAAAAAGGGAGTATTAACTGCATTGGAAGACAACACATTTAATATTCCCTATGAGTAACTCATTTTATAATTGAAAGAATTCTTTCCAAATCCTCTTTGTTAAAGAATTGGATTTCTATTTTCCCTTTATCTTTAGCCGATTTAATTTTAACTGACGTTCCGAATTTTTCTTGTAAAAGATCCTCATATTCACTAAAAAATATGTTTTTAGTTGGATTTTTCTTTGATGTTTCACGTGAAACATTTTCATTCAGATCATTGACTAACGATTCAACCTCACGAACACTTAAGTTTTTTTCAATTACTTTTAGTGCGGTACCCTCAATTAATCCTTTTCGTTTTAGTCCTAAAAGTGCTCTTCCGTGTCCCATTGAGAGCGTGCCTTCTTCGACCATTTTTTGAACAGAATTAGGTAAAGTTAAAATTCTTAAATAGTTAGCAATATGTGGACGACTTTTTCCAAGTTTCTTTGCCAGTTGTTCTTGCGTTAAGTGTAATTGTTCAATTAAAGTTTGATATGCTTCAGCTTCTTCAAGAGGATTTAAATCATCTCGCTGTAAATTTTCTAATACAGCTAACTCCATCATTTGCTCTTCACTCAGGTCTCTAACAATAACTGGAACTGTATTTAAACCTGCATTCCTTGCAGCGCGATAGCGTCTCTCTCCAGCAACGATTTGGAAACCTTTTATGCTTTTTCTTGCAATGATTGGTTGAAGAATCCCATGTTCAATCACTGATTGAGTTAATTCTAACATTGCAGTCTCATCAAATACTTTGCGAGGTTGGTATGGATTAGGTCTAAGTTCTTTAAGATCAATTTCCTGGACTAACTCTTCTTGCTGATTAATATCTTGAAAAAACGCTCCAATGCCTTTTCCTAACCCTTTAGCCATTATCAATCACTTCCTTTGCTAGATCGAGATATACTTCTGCACCTCTTGACTTTGGATCATATGTAATGATCGGTTTACCATGACTTGGTGCTTCACTTAAGCGTACATTTCTTGGAATAATTGATTTATAGACACGATCTTGAAAATATTTTTTTACTTCTTCTATAACTTGAAGCCCTAAATTTGTACGAGCATCTAGCATCGTTAACAATACGCCTTCAATTGCTAAATTTTTATTTAAATGTTTTTGTACTAAGCGTACAGTACTTAATAGCTGACTTAAACCTTCAAGTGCGTAATACTCACACTGAACTGGAATAATAATTGAATCAGAAGCAGTTAGTGAGTTTAAAGTTAATAAACCTAATGATGGAGGACAATCTATTAAAATATAATCATAGTTACCTTTTACTGTATCTAAAGCGCGCTTTAATCGTACTTCTCTAGAAATAGTAGGTACTAATTCAATTTCTGCTCCAGCAAGTTGAATTGTTGCTGGAATAATATCGAAATTTGGAATAGCAGTGTTTAAAATGACATTTTTCGCCTCAACATCATCAACTAATACATTGTAAACACACTGATTTACATCAGCTTTTTCAATTCCAATACCACTAGTTGCATTACCTTGAGGATCTATATCGACTAGTAATACTTTTTTTCCTAAATGAGCTAAACAAGCACTTAAATTAACCGATGTTGTAGTCTTACCAACACCACCTTTTTGATTAGCTATAGAGATTACTTTAACCACTATGTAATCTACTCCTTCCACAACAAACAATTCTTATTTTCTATTTTACCATGAATAGATTCATCGTTGTGTCTAGATTTAAAAATGAATAAAAAAATTCACCACTGTAAAGAGGTGAATTTAATGTTTATTTCTTTGGTATTTTAATTGTTATTTGGTAATAGTCATCATGTTCTTCTTCTTGACTATCAATATTCATGCCTGTTTTAGTAACCATTTGTAAAGATTCGCGGATCGTATTCATCGCAATACGTATATCTTTACTAATAGCCTTAAATTTACGTTTAGCCTTTGGTTTTTTCTCAGTTAGTAATGTTACTACTCGCTCTTCTGTTTGTTTAACATTCAATTGCTTTTCAATTATTTCATGAAGAAGAGTAATTTGTAGTTGAGGTAACTTTAATGGAATTAGTGCTCGTGCATGACGTTCTGTAATCGACTTATCCAATAATGCTTGTTGTATTTCCCCAGGGAGTTTCAACAACCTCAATTTATTTGCAACAGTCGATTGACCTTTACCTAATCGCTGAGCTAGTGCCTCTTGAGTTAAGTTATGTAAATCAATTAATTTTTGGTAAGCTACGGCTTCTTCAAAAGGAGATAGTTCTTCACGTTGTAAATTTTCAATCAGAGCGACGGAGGCAGTCTCTGTATCATTAAACGTTTTCACAATTGCAGGAATTGTATCCCAACCTAAAGATGAAACAGCCCTGAATCTTCTTTCCCCGGCAATTATTTCATAAAAGTTTGGTCTAATCTCCCTAACAACAATTGGTTGAATAATACCATGAGTTCGAATCGTTAGCGCTAGTTCTTTAATTTTTTCATCATCAAAGAATGTTCTAGGCTGATACTGATTCGGTACAATGTCCGATACTGGAATTTGGCGAATAACTTCATTACTCGAAACCGAATCTTGAACATCATCACTAATTTCTTTTTCTGATAAGCCAAATAACCTAGATAATGTGCTTTTCAATGTGATTCCCACCCTTTTAGAATTTCGTTCACAATAGAATAAACATAACAAATGTTTCACGTGAAACATTTGTTAGTTTATCATATTAAATCTCTAATGGTTCTTTACCAGGAGTACCCGGTTTACGAGGGTACTTAGTTGGCGTTTTACGTTTCTTTTCTACTATAACAATATTTCGATCACTGTCTTCACTTGGGAGAGTAAAGTGATTAATTGATTTAACTTCTCCACCAAGAGTTTTTATAGCATAATTTGCTTTTTCTAACTCTTCTTGACCAGCAGCACCTTTAAGTGCAACAAAGTGGCCATTTTGTTTAACAAGTGGTAAGCATAATTCAGTTAACACAGACATTCTAGCAACTGCTCTAGCAGTTACAACATCAAAAGATTCTCTCATACCAGTTCTTTTAGCAAAAGTTTCTGCTCGATCATGAATAAATGATACATTCTCTAGTTGTAATTCCTTCGCTAAATGATTTAAAAATGTAATCCTTTTTTGAAGGGAGTCTACGATCGTTAATTTGATAGATGGGAAACATATTTTAATTGGGATAGAGGGGAAGCCCGCTCCTGCACCAATGTCACATAAAGTAATTTCACCAGCGAAGTCGAAATAAAAGGCAGCGCTAATTGAATCATAAAAATGCTTTAAATATACTTCGTCTTCTTCTGTAATAGCAGTTAAGTTCATTTTATTATTCCACTCAACTAATGTGTGGAAATATATATCAAATTGTTTTAATTGAAAATCTGACAAATGGATTCCTTTATCTTTAAGAGCAGCGATAAATTGTTCTTTATTCACTAGTAATACCCCTATCTATTATTAGTTCGATATTCTTGCAATTTTTCCTTGTTCTAAATAAACAAGTAGAATTGAAATATCTGCTGGATTAACACCAGATATACGAGAAGCTTGACCTACTGATAGAGGGCGCACTTGCTCAAGCTTTTGTCTTGCCTCAGTAGCAAGGCCGTGAATAGCTTGATAATCGATATTTTCAGGGATTCTCTTTAAATCCATTCTTTTCATGCGTTCTACTTGATTTAATGATTTTTCAATATAACCTTCATACTTAATTTGTATTTCAACTTGCTCTTTAACATCTGAATGCAAGTCTTTTTCAGATGGAGTAAGAAGATGGATATGTTCATAAAGCATTTCAGGGCGGCGTAAAAGATCTGCTGCACGAATGCCATCTTTCAGCTCGCTACCACCATTTTGTACAATTAATTCCTGTACTTCTTTTGTCGGTCTTAATTGAGTTGCTTTTAAACGCTCTATTTCTTCTTCAATTAACATTTTCTTTTGTTCAAACTCTGCATATCTTTCATCATTTATTAAACCAAGTCTTTGACCAATTTTAGTTAAACGTAAATCGGCATTATCGTGGCGTAATAATAATCGATATTCTGCTCTAGAGGTAAGAAGACGGTACGGTTCATTTGTCCCTTTAGTTACCAGGTCATCAATTAAAACACCAATGTAAGCTTCAGAGCGATCTAAAATTAACTCTTCTTTATCTAAAGAACGACATGCAGCATTAATTCCTGCGATTAAACCTTGACCCGCTGCTTCTTCATAACCAGAAGTTCCGTTAATTTGACCAGCAGTATACAGATTCTTAATTTGTTTAAGTTCTAAAGTTGGCCATAATTGAGTAGGTACAATCGCGTCATATTCAATTGCATATCCAGTTCTCATCATTTGAACATTTTCAAGACCTGCAATTGAACGCAGCATTTTTTCCTGTACATCTTCAGGTAAACTAGTTGATAATCCTTGTACATAAACTTCTTGAGTATTTCTTCCTTCAGGCTCTAAGAAAATTTGATGTCTCGGTTTATCATTAAATCGGACAACTTTATCCTCAATAGAAGGACAATAGCGTGGCCCAGTACCTTTAATCATACCAGAGTACATAGGCGAACGGTGTAAGTTATCGTCGATGATTTGATGTGTAGTTTCACTTGTATAAGTTAACCAACAAGGAATTTGTTCTGTTTCAACTGGTTCCGTTTCGAATGAAAATGCACGAGGTACATCATCGCCAGGTTGTATTTCTGTTTTTGAATAATCAATACTATGACTATTTACACGAGGAGGCGTACCTGTTTTAAAACGAACAAGTTCTATACCTAATTCCTCTAAGTGCTCAGAAAGCTTAATTGCTGGTTGTTGGTTATTAGGACCACTTGAGTATTTTAATTCTCCTACAATAATTTCTCCACGTAAGAAAGTACCCGTTGTAATGACAACTGTCTTTGAACGATAAATTGCACCTGTTTGTGTAATTACACCTGTACATTGCCCATCTTCTACAATTAATCTTTCTACTAAACCTTGTTTTAGAGTTAGATTCTCTGTATTTTCAATGGTTTTCTTTAATTCGTGTTGATACGCAAATTTATCCGCTTGAGCACGCAATGCGCGTACTGCAGGACCTTTACCCGTATTTAACATTCTCATTTGAATATGTGTTTTATCGATATTTCGACCCATTTCACCGCCAAGTGCATCAATTTCACGTACAACAATCCCCTTGGCAGGACCACCTACAGATGGGTTACAAGGCATAAATGCTACCATATCGAGATTTATTGTTAGCATTAACGTTTTTGCACCCATTCGAGCAGATGACAAACCGGCTTCACATCCAGCATGACCAGCTCCAATAACGATTACATCATAATTGCCTGCTTCAAAACTCATCTTTTCTCCTCCTAACCATTTTATTTTCCTAAACAGAATTGAGAAAATAGCTGGTTGATTAAACTTTCCTGAACTGTATCTCCAATGATTTCACCTAACAATTCCCACGCTCTTGTTAAGTCAATCTGTACTAAGTCAATCGGCATACCATTTTTCATTGCCTCAATTGCATCATTAATTGTCTGTTCTGATTGTTTTAATAGCGCAATATGTCTAGCATTAGATAAATAGGTTAAATCTTGTGCCTCAATTTGTCCTTCAAAATATAAGTTGGCAATTGCTTTTTCTAAATCATCTATTCCTTTTTCTTCTTTTAAGGAAGTCGTAACAATTGTAGCATTACCAACTAACGCTTTTACTTCATCCATATCAAGATTTTGTGGCAAATCTGTTTTGTTAATGATCACAATTACATCTTTACCGCTCATTTCACCAAATAATTTACGGTCTTCTTCACTTAATTGCTCATTATTATTTAAAACAAATAAAACTAAGTCAGCCAAATTCAATACTTTTTTAGATCTTTCAACACCAATTGCTTCTACAACATCCTTAGTTTCCCGAATACCGGCTGTATCAATTAGTCGTAATGGTACACCCTTTACATTTACGTATTCTTCAATAACGTCACGAGTTGTACCTGGAATATCAGTAACAATTGCTTTGCTCTCCTGAACAAGCGTGTTTAAAAGAGATGATTTTCCGACATTTGGTCTACCTATAATCACAGTAGATAGTCCTTCACGTAAAATCTTACCTTGTTTTGATGTTTCTAGTAGTTTTTGTATTTCAACTCGAACTGTTCTTGCTTTTTCAATTAAAACAGTATTGGTCATTTCTTCAACATCATCATATTCAGGGTAATCAATATTTACTTCAATATGAGCCAAAATCTCAAGTAATGTTTGTCTTAAGCTATTAACCAGCTTAGACAATCGACCTTCTACTTGATTCATTGCGATAGCCATTGCTCTGTCAGTCTTTGAACGAATTAAATCCATTACTGCTTCGGCCTGCGACAGGTCGATTCGTCCATTAAGAAATGCTCTTTTCGTAAATTCACCAGGCTCCGCTAATCTAGCACCTTGCGATAGTACTAATTCAAGTACTTTGTTTACCGAAAAAATTCCACCATGACAATTTATTTCGACAACATCTTCACGTGTAAATGTTTTTGGTGCTCTTAAGATTGAGACCATAACTTCCTCAACAGTATTCCCGGAACTTGGATCAACTAAATGTCCATAATGAATTGTGTGTGAATCTACTATATTTAAATCTTTTTCTTTAAATAATTTATTCGCTATTTGAACAGCTTCATCGCCACTTAAACGAACGATGGCAATTGCACCCTCACCTTTTGGTGTCGATATCGCTGTAATTGTATCGAATTCCATCAAAAAATCACCTCGGAGCATGTTAAACAAAAGTTAACATGTTACTTCTAAATCTATAGCATAGCATAAAATTGAATGTTTTTATATTATAACCGTACGAAAGTACAAGTAAACTTATATGACTTGAATGAAGAACATTAAAAAACCAATTAAGGATTAACCCTTAATTGGTTTCTTTAAATCTATAACTAATTGACGATGCGGATCTTGGCCTACAGACTTCGTAGAGATATTTGGCATATCCGTCAGTATATGATGTATAATTTTTCTTTCGAAAGAAGGCATTGGCTCTAAAGAGATCGCTTTTCTTGTTTTTAAAACTGTTTGAGCAGTCTTTTTTGCAAGAATCTCTAGTGACTCCTTACGTTTTAATCGATAATTCTCAGCGTCAACGACAACATGAATCAATTGTTTTGAATGACGATTTACAAATGTTTGAACTAAGAATTGAAGAGCATTTAAAGTATTACCTCTTTTTCCAATAATAAGAGCAACCTTGTCACCCTTTACTGTAAATAAGAAGGTTTGTTCTTTAGTACCTTGCAATTCGAAACTTACATCTGCAGTTTCATCAAGACTTTTAACAATATTTAAAAGGTAGTCGTATGCTTTTTCGATTAAAGTCTTCTTTTTAACAACTAATACTTTAGCAGGTTTAGCACCAAATCCTAAAAATCCTTTTTTACCGTCTTCGATTACTGTAATGTCTACGTCTTCTTCTGTTGAACTAAGTTGCTGAAGTGCTATTTGAACTGCTTGTTCGATTGTTTGACCAGTAGCAGTTACTTCTCTCACTTACTAGCCCCTCCTACATTTTTATTTTTTACGGTAGTATTACCTCTATTAACAAATAATGTTTGAAGAATCATAAATGTATTACCAACTACCCAATATAAAGCTAAAGCAGAAGGAAGTCTAACAGCAAATACTAAAATCATGATTGGCATAACATAAAGCATGATTTTCATTTGTTGAGCAGCAGGTCCTGTCATTGAACCAGTACTCATTGACACCTTTTGTTGAATGAAAGTTGTAATACCAGCGATGATTGGTAAAGCATAAATTGGATCCGGGTGGCCTAATTGGAACCATAGGAAGTCATGTGCTTTAATTTCCATTGTTCTCATAATTGCATGATAGAAAGCAATTAAGATTGGCATTTGAATAAAAATTGGTAAACAACCAGATAGTGGATTTACACCATGTTGTTGGTACAACTTCATTGTTTCTTCATTTAATTTTTGGACTGTTTTTTGATCCTTAGAAGAATATTTTTCTTTAAGTTTGGCCATTTCAGGCTGGATTGATTGCATCGCTTTTGTACTTTTAATTTGTTTAATCATTAATGGTAGTAATGCTAAACGGATTAAAAGTGTTACGACGATAATCGACATCCCATAACTTCCACCAAAAATTTTAGATACAGCCGTGATTAACCATGATAGTGGATAAACGAAATACTCATTCCAAATCCCCGTACTTTCAGATGTAATCGGTTGGTTTGTTTGCGAACACCCAGCTAACACGACTACTAATAAAAGAACTGTAACTAGCAATTGGTACTTCTTAGTCTTCAAACTAGTTCCTCCTTTAAGAAGTTACATTTAAATATGTAATTACTTAATTTGATTTTTATCTAATTTATGTTTTGAATCATGTATTTTAAGCGCTTCCGCCCTTTTCAACACATGAATTAAACTTTTTTTAAATTCATTGAAGGGTAGTTCAGTACAGGGCTTTCTTGCGATTACAACATAATCCATATTCACACGAAGATCATCACTTAATTCAGTAAGAGCTTGTCTTATATACCGCTTAATATGATTTCTCATTACAGCATTACCTAACTTCTTGCTAACAGATAATCCTATACGAAATTGCTTTTGATCTTCCTTTTTTAATGTATAGATTACAAATTGCCGATTCGCAGTTGACGATCCCTCTTGAAAAACGCGACTAAAATCTGCATTCTTTTTTATTCTGTTTTTCTTGTTCATGTTCCACTGACACCTCAAATGATTCCTTCAATTATCATAACAACTTTTTTATAAAAAATGAGGCCTTTTTTACTTACAAATTGTGACATAAAAGCAAAAAAGGCCTTCTTATTAGTGAAAAAGACCACTGTTGACAGTGGCCTACGCAGATAATACTTTTCTTCCTTTACGACGACGAGCTGCTAGAACTTTACGTCCATTTGCAGTGCTCATACGGCTACGGAAACCATGTACTTTGCTGCGTTTACGTTTGTTTGGTTGAAATGTTCTTTTCATTATATGACACCTCCCTGAGGAATTACTGTAATAGACAGTCCTATAAATTATAAAGAATAACTACTATTAATGTCAATGTAAGATGTTAAATCATAAAGAATAATTATTTCCAATTTATGAAGAGTGGCTGATCCAGTGAGTTTTAGTAAGAAAAAAATAATAAATAGTTACTTATTTAATAAAAGAAATGTGATTTATTCCTATCATTTCCCTCCAAAAAAATTATAAACGAGTAATCCGAGCAAAAGATGTGGTGTCGAAAGATTTTTTGGAACGGAACTTTAAGTGAATAAAAAAATCTATAAAAAAGTAGTGCTTCCCCTTTTCTTAAAATTGTTAAGTGCTCTGTGGATAATATTTTTCTACACTTTTTTTACCCACAATGGTTACTGACAACTTTTACACAAGTTCTTTTTCTGTGGACAATTTTTTTAAACAAGTGGATTAGCATGTGGATAACATTAACTGCTCATTGAAATAGCTTAAGATTTTTGATATTATTAATTTGTTTTCCACTTTGGACAACTTGTTTTTTATTTTTATTTGTCCACAGATGTTAATAACTTGTGGACAGGTTTTACACTTGTACTATTTTAAAGTTATCCACAAGGGTGAATACTGTCAAATAAAGTGGTTTTTTGCAGTTTTATAAAATAACGCATATTCAAAGACATGAATAAAAATAAATACTTAATTTATGTGCTTGTACAAAAGTTGAACAAGCTTTGTAAGGAGGGATTACCGTTTGGAGAATATAGGGGATCTGTGGTCCAGGGTTCTAGCAGAAATAGAAAAAAAAATAAGTAAACCAAGCTTTGAAACATGGCTAAAATCAACAAAGGCATTTTCTTTAAAGAATGATACTTTAACAATTATTGCGCCAAATGAATTCGCCCGTGATTGGCTTGAGTCAAAGTATTCATCTTTAATAATGGATACAGTTTTAGAAATAACTGGAGCGGAATTAGAAATCAAATTTATCCTTCCTCAAAATCATGTAGAAGAAATAGAGATGAATATACCGGCAGTTAAAGCAAAAGTAAAATTTGAGGAACCAGTAGAGTTCAACCAAAGTATGTTAAACCCTAAATATACTTTTGATACTTTCGTAATTGGTTCAGGTAACCGTTTTGCCCATGCGGCATCATTAGCGGTTGCTGAGGCACCTGCAAAAGCCTATAACCCATTATTTATATATGGGGGCGTTGGGTTAGGAAAAACCCACTTAATGCACGCAATTGGACACTATGTACTTGAGCATAATCCAAATGCCAAAGTCGTTTATTTATCATCAGAAAAATTTACAAATGAGTTCATTAATTCAATTCGTGATAATAAAGCAATTGAATTTAGAAATAAGTATCGTAATGTAGACGTGCTACTTATAGATGATATTCAGTTCTTAGCTGGAAAAGAACAAACACAGGAAGAATTTTTCCATACGTTTAATACACTTCATGAAGAAAGTAAACAAATCATTATTTCAAGTGACCGACCACCTAAAGAAATTCCTACATTAGAAGATCGACTTCGTTCACGATTTGAATGGGGCCTTATTACAGATATTACACCACCAGATTTAGAAACTAGGATAGCGATCTTACGTAAAAAGGCTAAGGCTGAGGGGTTAGATATTCCAAATGAGGTAATGTTATATATAGCAAATCAAATTGATACAAACATCCGTGAGTTAGAAGGAGCACTTATTCGTGTAGTCGCTTATTCATCGTTAATTAACAAAGATATAAACGCTAGTGTGGCCGCTGAAGCCTTAAAGAATTTAATCACTGCGACGAAGCCTAAAACAGTATCAATACACGATATTCAACGAACAGTTGGAGAATTTTTTAGTATTAAATTAGAGGATTTTAAAGCAAAGAAACGTACAAAATCCGTAGCCTTCCCAAGACAGATTGCAATGTATCTTTCGAGAGAGCTTACAGACCATTCTTTACCTAAAATAGGAGAAGAGTTTGGAGGCCGAGATCATACAACTGTTATTCATGCGCATGAAAAAATCTCAAAATTAATTGAAACTGACACACAGTTGCAATCTCAAGTTAAAGAAATCAATGAAAAATTAAATCAGTAGAGTTATTTACCTGTGCATAACTTTCTATCTTTTTTACACAGTCTATCCACATGTTGATAGACTTATTTTTCTTTACTAAATTATAGTTATCCACAAATTCACAGGCCCTACTACTATTACTATATTATTTTATAAATTATATAAGGAGTACAAACAATGAAATTTACGGTACAAAAAGATCATCTTGTTAAAGCTGTACAAGAAGTTATGAGAGCTGTTTCATCAAGAACAACTATTCCAATCTTAACTGGAATTAAATTAGTCGTTACAACTGAAGGATTAACTTTCACAGGTAGTGATTCAGATATATCTATAGAATCTTATTTACCAATAGTTTTAGATGATCAACAACTAGTTGATGTAAAACAAACTGGAAGCATTGTATTAAATGCTCGATATTTTAGTGATATTGTAAAAAAATTACCTTCAGATTTTGTCGAATTAGAATCTGATAATAATTATGTAACAACAATAAGAGCGGGAAAAACTGAATTTAGCTTAAATGGTTTTGATTCTGAGGAATATCCACTACTTCCTCAAATTGAAGAACATGAAACAATTTCGATCTCTGCAGATTTATTAAAGTTTATGATTCGTCAAACAGTATTTGCAGTATCAACTTCAGAGACTAGACCAATTTTAACCGGTGTAAACTGGAAGATTGAAAATGGTGATCTAACGTGTATAGCGACAGATAGTCACCGACTAGCTTTAAGACAAGCTAAAATTGACGGAAGTTCTACAACAAGTGAATTTAAAGCTAGCGTAGTAATTCCTGGGAAAAGTCTAAATGAATTAAGTAAAATTCTAGATGACAATGATGAAAAAGTAGAGATCGTCTTAACAGAACATCAAGCTTTATTTAAGACTAAACATCTATTGTTCTTTACTCGATTACTAGAAGGGAATTATCCTGATACATCAAAGTTAATTCCAAGTGAAAGTAAAACGGAACTAACTGTAATGACAAAAGAATTCCTACAAGCAATTGATCGTGCTTCTTTATTAGCGAGAGAAGGTAGAAATAATGTTGTCCACTTAGAAACAGTTGGTAACTCATTAGTCAATGTTTCTTCTTATTCTCCTGAAATCGGTAAAGTAGTAGATGAAATTGTTTGTGAGGATATTAAAGGTGAAGAGTTAAAAATCTCTTTCAGTGCGAAATATGTTATGGATGCATTAAAAGCAATAGAAAGCCCAGAAATTTATATTCAATTCACAGGGGCTATGAGACCATTTTTAATTCGTACTGTAAATGATTCAAGAACATTGCAATTAATTTTACCAGTTCGCACATACTAGTTAGTAAATTCTATCGAAAGGGGCTGACCTAATAGAATGTACTAGCAATCTCCAACGAGCAGAATGAATAAAGAATTTATTCTACAACTTGTTTGGGGAGTGCATAGTACATTGAGGTCAGTCTTTTTTTACTTAATAGACAAAATAAGGGTTAAGTGTTTTTTTTCTTACAGAAGTTTAGTACAATTAAGGAATGGATAAATGAGGGTGATAAAAGATGAAAACAGAAAAAGTTAAAATAAATACAGATTATATTACATTAGGTCAATTTTTAAAGCTTGCGGGTGTAATTGATACAGGTGGAATGGCTAAATGGTTTTTATCAGAGCATGAAATCTTTGTAAACAATGAACCTGAGAATAGAAGAGGAAAAAAATTAGTTTTAAATGATACAATTTATATAACTGGTAAAGGTTCGTATATTATAACTTCATAAGTTTTGGGGGAATCCCATTGTATATTAAAGATTTACAAATAAAACAATACCGTAATTATGAAAACCTTGAGTTAAACTTTCAAAATAATGTTAACGTCATTATTGGTGAGAATGCTCAAGGTAAAACAAATTTAATGGAATCCATTTATGTGCTAGCTTTAACAAAGTCCCACCGAACAAGTAACGACAAAGAAATGATACGTTGGGATGAAGAATATGGTACAATAAAGGGTACGTTACAGAAAAAAAATCAGCAAGTAACACTACAGCTAATCCTCTCAAAGAAAGGTAAGAAAGCAAAGCTGAACCATCTTGAACAGATGAAGTTAAGTCAATATATAGGCGTGATGAATGTCGTTATGTTTGCACCGGAAGATTTACATTTAGTAAAAGGTAGTCCGCAAGTGCGTCGTAAATTCCTAGATATGGAACTAGGACAAGTTTCGCCTGTTTACCTACATGAATTAAGTCAATACCAGAGAATCCTCCAACAGCGAAATTCACTACTAAAAACATTACAAACCAGCCGAGATCGGAACTATTTAATGCTTGAAGTCCTAACATCTCAGCTTGTAAAACATGCCGTAAAAATAATTGAAAAACGAATTTCGTTCATCAAATTACTACAGGATTGGGCATCGCCTATTCATAGTCAAATTTCTAGAGAGACCGAAAAACTAGAAATTATATATAAACCAAGCATTAATGTATCAGATTTAACAGATTTGACGAAAATGGAAGATGAGTACATAAAACAATTCGAAGCTGAAAAAGAGCGTGAAGTATCAAGAGGTACTACATTGCTTGGTCCGCATAGAGATGATTTAGTTTTTATGGTAAATGATAAAAACGTTCAAACTTTTGGATCGCAAGGACAGCAGCGGACAACAGCTCTTTCATTAAAACTAGCAGAAATTGAACTAATTAAAGAGGAAGTTGGAGAATATCCAATTCTTTTATTAGATGATGTTCTTTCAGAGTTAGATGACTATCGTCAAACACACTTATTAAATGCAATTCAAAATAAAGTACAGACTTTTGTCACAACAACAAGTGTCGACGGAATTCAGCACGAAACGATAAAACAAGCTAATATTATAAATGTTTCACATGGAACAATTATAAGTACTTCTCGATAATAATTTATGAAATTTCTACTACGCCGCCTAATAAGCATAGCTGAAATTTACTAATTCTTTTATGTAAAATAAAAAAAGTAGGTGAGTGTTCATGACAATGGATCAAAAGATGCAAGAACATAATTATGATGAAAATCAGATACAAGTTCTTGAAGGTTTAGAAGCCGTACGTAAGAGACCGGGTATGTATATCGGTTCTACGAGCGGAAAAGGATTACATCACTTAGTATGGGAAATCGTTGATAACAGTATAGATGAAGCATTGGCTGGATACTGTGACGAGATTAATGTAACAATTGAAGAAGATAATAGTATTACTGTTAAAGATAATGGCCGTGGGATTCCAGTAGGTATTCATGAAAAAATGGGTAGACCTGCACTAGAAGTAATTATGACGGTACTTCATGCAGGTGGAAAATTTGGCGGTGGCGGATATAAAGTATCTGGTGGATTACACGGAGTAGGTGCTTCAGTAGTAAATGCGTTGTCTACTTTGCTAGAAGTTCACGTTCATCGTGAAGGTACTATTTATTATCAACAATTTTCTAAAGGTATACCGGTTGCAGATATGAGTATCGTTGGTGAAACTGATGTTACAGGTACAATTACTCATTTTAAACCTGATTCAGAAATTTTCACTGAAACGACAGTTTACGACTTTGATACATTAGCAAACCGTTTAAGAGAATTAGCATTCCTTAACAGAGGTATTCGCTTAACAATTGAAGATCGTAGAGAAAATAAACAAAAGAAAGAATTCCATTACGAAGGTGGAATTAAATCTTACGTTGAACATTTAAATCGTTCTAAAGAAGTAATACATGACGAACCAATTTTTGTTATTGGTGAAAAAGATGGAATTAGTGTAGAAATTGCACTTCAATATAACGAAAGCTATACAAGTAATATCTACTCATTCACGAATAATATTAATACACACGAAGGTGGTACACACGAGGTTGGATTTAAAACAGCTTTAACTCGTGTTATTAATGATTATGGTCGTAAGAATGGTTTAATTAAAGATCAAGATAGCAACTTATCTGGTGAGGATGTACGTGAAGGGTTAACGGCGATCGTTTCTATTAAACATCCAGATCCACAGTTTGAGGGACAAACAAAAACTAAGCTGGGTAATAGTGAAGTTCGTACAATTACAGAGCAAATTTTTGGAGAGAAACTTGAAAAGTTTTTATTAGAGAATCCGACAGAGGCTAAAAAAATAGTTGAAAAAGGTTTAATGGCGGCTAGAGCTCGTGTTGCTGCTAAAAAGGCTCGTGAATTAACAAGAAGAAAAAGTGCTTTAGAAGTATCAAGTTTACCTGGGAAATTAGCTGATTGTTCTTCAAAAGATTCTTCTATTAGCGAAATTTATATCGTTGAGGGTGATTCAGCGGGTGGAAGTGCTAAACAAGGACGAGACCGTCACTTCCAAGCAATTCTTCCTTTACGTGGAAAAATTATTAACGTTGAAAAGGCTCGACTTGATAAAATTTTATCAAATAACGAGGTTCGTTCAATGATTACTGCTTTTGGTACCGGAATCGGTGATGATTTCGATATCGAGAAAGCAAGGTATCATAAAATTATATTGATGACGGATGCTGATGTTGATGGTGCCCATATCCGTACTTTATTGTTAACGTTCTTATATCGTTATATGCGTCAAATCATTGAAAGTGGTTATATTTATATTGCTCAACCACCTTTATATAAGATCCAGCAAGGGAAAAAAATACAATATGCTTATAATGATCGACAAATGGATGAGATTATGTCGACTTTAAATGCAGTACCAAAACCTGTTATCCAACGATATAAAGGTCTAGGTGAAATGAACCCTGAACAGTTATGGGAAACTACAATGAATCCAGAAACTAGAACGTTACTGCAAGTTAACCTTCAAGATGCGATCGAAGCGGATGAAACGTTTGAAACATTAATGGGTGAAAAAGTAGAGCCAAGACGTAACTTTATTCAAGATAACGCTAAGTATGTAAAGAATTTAGATATTTAACAAGTATTTGTAAGGAGCTTTATGCTCCTTTTCTCAGGTAGATACGGAAACTAAAGGGAGGTGCCGATGTTGAGTGAAAATCAACAAATTAAAGAAATAAATATTAGTCATGAAATGCGTAATTCCTTCCTAGATTATGCAATGAGTGTAATTGTTTCTCGAGCGTTACCAGATGTACGAGACGGCCTTAAGCCTGTTCATAGAAGAATTTTATATGCAATGAATGATTTAGGTATGACAGCTGATAAAGCTTATAAAAAGTCAGCGCGTATCGTAGGTGA
Source organism: Bacillus sp. FJAT-25509 (assembly GCF_001420605.1). GTDB lineage: Bacteria > Bacillota > Bacilli > Bacillales > Bacillaceae_G > Gottfriedia. The sequence continues at coordinate 2,909 of NZ_LJIZ01000005.1, read as the reverse complement.
AGTTATTGGTAAGTATCACCCGCATGGTGACTCTGCTGTATATGAAACAATGGTACGTATGGCTCAGGACTTTAACTTCAGATATATGTTAGTAGATGGCCATGGGAATTTTGGATCAGTTGATGGAGACGCAGCGGCGGCGATGCGTTACACAGAGGCTAGAATGTCTAAAATTTCGATGGAATTAATTCGTGATATTAATAAAAACACAATTGATTATCAAGATAACTATGATGGTTCAGAAAGAGAGCCAATCGTTCTTCCTGCACGATTCCCTAACTTGTTGGTAAACGGAGCAACGGGTATAGCGGTTGGTATGGCAACAAATATTCCTCCGCACCAATTAGGTGAAGTAATTGATGGTGTTCTTGCATTAAGTAAAGATCCAGAAATCACTACACAAGATTTAATGGAATATATTCAAGGACCAGATTTTCCTACATCAGGTATGATTCTAGGTAAAAGTGGTATCCGTAAGGCCTATGAAACTGGTAAAGGCTCGATCATTATTAGAGCAAAAGTTGAAATTGAAGAAAAAGCAAATGGTAGACAAACAATTATTGTTACAGAATTACCTTATCAAGTAAACAAAGCTAAGCTTGTTGAACGAATTGCTGAACTAGTTCGAGATAAGAAAATAGAAGGTATTACTGATTTACGTGATGAATCTGATCGAAATGGTATGCGTGTTGTCATTGAAGTTAGAAGAGATGCGAACGCAAATGTACTTTTAAATAATCTTTATAAACAAACTGCTCTTCAAACAAGTTTTGGTATTAATTTATTAGCACTTGTAAATGGTGAACCAAAAGTTCTATCTCTAAAGAGCTGTTTAAAACACTATTTAGACCATCAAATTGTTGTTATTAAACGTAGAACACAGTTTGAGTTAGAAAAAGCAGAAGCGCGTGCACATATTTTAGAAGGTTTAAAAGTTGCTTTAGACCATTTAGATGCGGTAATCAGCTTAATTAGAGCTTCTCAAACGGGAGAAATCGCTAAACATGGCTTAATGGAAACTTTTAACTTATCTGAAAAGCAAGCTCAAGCAATTCTAGATATGAGGTTACAACGTTTAACTGGTTTAGAGCGCGAGAAAATTGAAGAAGAATATCAAGAACTAATCAAGTTAATTGCAGAATTAAGAGCAATTCTTGCTGATGAGGAAAGAGTTCTTGAAATTATTCGAGAAGAATTAACTCAGCTAAAAGAGCAGTATAATGATAAACGAAGAACAGCAATAGTTCCTGGAGGACTAGAAATCATTGAAGATGAAGACTTAATACCAGTGGAGAATATCATTGTAAGTTTAACTCATAATGGATATATTAAACGTCTTCCAGTTTCTACTTACCGATCTCAACGTAGAGGTGGACGTGGTATTCAAGGAATGGGTACTAATAATGATGACTTCTTAGAACACTTACTAACACCTTCAACACATGATACAATTTTATTCTTTACGAATAAGGGAAAAGTATACCGTTCAAAAGGTTACGAGATTCCAGAGTTTAGTCGTACAGCTAAAGGATTACCGATCGTAAACTTACTAGAAATTGACCGAGATGAAAATATTAACGCTATTATTCCAGTAAGTGAATTTTTAGAGGATTGGTACCTATTCTTTACAACAAAACAAGGAATAGCAAAACGTGTGCCTTTATCTGCCTTTGCAAACATTCGTACTAACGGTTTAATTGCAATTAATTTAAAAGAAGATGATGATGTAATATCGGTACGTTTAACTGATGGAACAAAAGATATCGTTGTCGGTACTTCAAAAGGTATGATGATTCGTTTTAATGAAGACGATGTTAGATCGATGGGAAGAACGGCAACAGGTGTTAAAGCAATTACTCTTTCTGATGATGATTATGTTGTTGGAATGGAAGTTGTTGAAGAGCACTTAGATATTCTTGTTGTTACGGAACTAGGTTATGGTAAGCGAACTGCACAGGAAGAATACCGAATTCAAAGTCGTGGCGGTAAAGGGTTAAAAACACTTAATGTTACAGACAAAAACGGTAAAATGATTTCATTAAAATGTGTAAGTGACGAACAGGATTTAATGTTAATTACTGAGTCTGGTGTAATAATCCGTATGCCAATTGAACAAATTTCTCGTTTAGGTCGAGTTACTCAAGGTGTTAAATTAATTAAACTTGATCAAGAAGGTCATGTTGCGACTGTAGCAATTGCCGCGAAAGAAGAAGAGGAAATTGATGAAGAAGCTGAAAATGAAGCTGAAGAATTAACGACTCTAGAAAACGAAGATGATATTGAAACAACAGAAGAATAATAGAGCAGTGATTAGTAAAGAGAGAACAAGTAGGTTCTCTCTTTTTTTGATTGTATACGGATGTGTTAAACATAGAAAATCGAGTGAAAGAATAATTGATTCTTTCATAAAACAAAATGTATCCTTAAGTGCACATCTTATTTAAATAAAAATCAAAAAAGAGATTGCCAAATATCCGTGCGCTTAATGAAGCTTAGCATTAATCAGACAATTTTGGAGCTAATCAAATTGGTTGGTATTTTCACTTATAGTACAGTGTTAATGTTTTAAGTTAACTACGATCAATCAAGTTAAATCGTGTAAGCACCTGAAATACTTTCTACTATATAGTAAACAGTTTTATTAAAACTATTTTGGTTAGTATATCTCCATGATTTGTATTACTTTAGGTGAGAAGATAAAATGCTTAAGTTGAAGGGAAATTTAGTGAAACGTACTGTTTTATTTTTTTTGAAATTATATTATAAAAACTATTGACCTGGGTTGTTAGATTTGTTATTATATAGAAGTCGCCAAGAGATACGGACGACAAAATGAACTTTGAAAACTAAACAAAACATGAAGTAAACGTCAATTATTAGTTTTTTGAGCAATACAAGATTTAAACTTA
>NZ_LJIZ01000018.1 GCF_001420605.1 Bacillus sp. FJAT-25509 | reverse complement strand
AAGTAAGCAAATACTACTACTGCAGCACCAGCTGTTACCCCATGGAATCCCATTGGCATAAATGGAGTCCAGTTATGTGGTTGAACGTACCAAATACCAACTACGATGAAAAGTGCTACTACTGCTAATTTTACAATTACCATGATTGTGTTAAGTTTTGCTGATTCTTTAACACCTCTAGTAAGAATGAACGTTACAATTAAAACAATGATTACTGCCGGTAAATCAATAAAGGTATGTTTAGATGGATCAAATGCACTAGTTAAAGCTGTTGGAAGGTTTAGTCCAAAACCATGTAATAAACTTTGGAAATATCCAGACCATCCACTTGCTACTGCTGAAGATGCAAGTCCATACTCTAGTACCATGTCCCAACCTAATATCCAAGCTATGACTTCACCAAAAGCAACATAACTATAAGTGTAAGCACTACCAGCCTCTGGAATCATAGATGCAAATTCAGAGTAACAAAGTGCGGCGAATGTACAAGCTAAACCTGCGATAATAAATGAAAGAATAAGTGCTGGACCGGCGTAATCAGCTGCCGCTACACCAGTTAATACGAATATACCTGTACCGATGATGGCACCGATACCTAACATTGTAAGATCAAACGCTCCTAGAACTTGTTTAAGTGAACTAGGCGAACTGCTTGTAACTGATTTTTTTCGAAATAAATTCATATGAGCCTCCTCTAATCCTATATTTAGTAGTTTTTTAATTTCCTATTTAGAAAGTTAATTATTTTCTAATTTTACCTTAAAAAATAGAAAATTCTGACAATTATCTCCGAAGTAATTTAAAGATTGTCTCGCTTAAGTGATTTTTATGATAACACACTTATAGAAATATTCAAACAATTTTTCGACTTTTTTTTCATTTTTTTTAAAATTATGTAGTAAATTCGACATATTACCAAATACCTAGTCGTTCAGTTAAATTGAACTAGAAAGAAGTTGTGTCATAAGTAACAATAAATCTCTAACATCTTCATATTTCTTATGGTTGCAATTGTAATCAGACTAAATAATTATATTTTTATGTTTTTTTAATAAAAATGAAATAAACCTCTTTAATAGAGGTTTATTTTTGGGTCTTTTTTATCATTTAATGTTCTTTTAAGTGACTTAGTGATACTTCTTTATCATTTTGTGGTTGATCAAGAGGATAAATTCTTGCTGTCCCCTCATTTTTATTAACATGCTGAATATAAACCGGTACTCCATCGCAAGTTACATTAATCATACCAGGTGCAGCTACGATTTCTAATGCTCTTTCAGTATCCATCATAATACCTCCTTTAATAACTAACCTACTTTATTATTTACATAGCCTAGTTATAGTATTCATAAAAAGTGAGACATCTTTTAGGATTATGTAAATCTAAGGGGGGAATTGATGAAGAAAAAAAACTACTAAATTGATTAAACTAGCTTATTGTTCAATTTTGTCCTCATTTCTTAACTCGTTTCTTATCTTGTTGTATGATAGCAATTGAAGCTAAAAATAAAATTGAACTACACATAAATAGTAAACATAGTAAGCCAAAAAGTATTTGCATATTTGTACCTCCTTTTTATTATGAGTACAGAGTAAAGTATGGAACTAGTTTCAGAGCAAGAAAAAGTTTAGAAAAGGTGAGAAAATGTCTAATATTAAAGATATTGCAAGGATTGCCGGCGTTTCGGTTACAACAGTCTCACGAGTTTTAAATGATGAGCCGTATGTTAGTGAGGAAAAAAGAAATGCAGTTTTAAATGCAATTGAGTTAACGAATTATCAACGAAATCAAAATGCAGTAAATTTAAGCAAAGGAAAAACGAATCTAATTGGAGTGGTTATTCCGTTCTCACAACATCCATACTTTGGATTGCTAATTGATGGAATTGCTAACGAAGCGATAAAAAATAATTATAAGCTAGTACTATTTCAATCAAATTATGAGAAGAAGAGGGAAATTGAGGCTTTAAAAATGCTGCAGCATAAACAAATCGATTCACTCATTATTTGTTCTAGAATTTGTTCGATTGAAATGATCGAGAATTATAAGCAATATGGGCAAATAGTATTATTTGAAGATACGAGAAATACAGGGGTTTCCTCAACATTTATCGATCAATACAATTGTTTCATGATTGCATTAGAATATTTATATCAAAAAGGACATCGGAAAATCGGTTATAGTATTGGTCGTAGAACAGGTAAGAATAGTAAACAAAGAGAGGCTGCCTATAGTGATTTTCACAGTAAATATAATGAATCACTAAATAACGATTTTGTATTCGATAATTGTTACTATTTTGAAGACGGTGAAAGAATTGTCCAATCTTTGTTAAATTTAAAAGAGAGGCCAACAGCTTTGTTAGTAACAAGTGATCAAGTGGCAGCGGGGGTGCAGACTTGCTGTAATGATCGTGGAATAGCTATTCCTCATGATCTAGCGATAATTGGGTTCGATAATCAACCAATTGCAAAAGTAATGAAGTTAACAACAGTCGAAATTCCATTACGAGAAATAGGGAAGAAACTTTTTATACAAGCGATTAATTCTGCAATTAATCAAGAGGAGATAGCGATCAAATTAATTGAGCGGCAGACGGTATAATAAAACAGCTAGTCAGGGGCTAGCTGTTTTTCATTTCGTTGAATTGGGAAGTACAAATAAAAAAGGTCGAACTGCAAAAAAAAAAAGGCAAATCTACAAATTAATATGTCAAAACTGCAATTAAAATCTGGATAACTGCAAATAAGGTCATGAAACATGAATGAAGAGAGTGAATGAATCAAAAAAATAGAAAAATAACAATAAAATTGGCCAAGAAACGACCAAAACTAAACAAAACTCAGTAAATCCTTCCAAAAAGAAGTTCCAAATGAATGATCAAGAAATGTTACCAACAAAGTTCACAACTTTATCAATAAAGTTCAATTAAACAAAAAAATAAAAGCTAGTAAGAAACTAGCTTTTAATAGACTGATTCCATAAAGGAGACTGTTCTCTAACAACTTCCATAAATTTTCTAGCAGCACGTGATTGCCATCTGTTTTTATGCCAAGACATGATCGTAGAGACACTTCCTAAATTTGTATCCCAATTTATGACTTTTAGTTTTTGTTGCTGCATTTCATTTTGAACTGCTACTAGTGGGAGTATGGATATTCCGAGTCCACACATAACACATTGTTTAATTGCCTCTACACTCCAAAATTCCATTCCAGACTCAGTTGCGATACCTTTACTTCTTAGGAATGCTTCAAAATAGTCACGATAACTGCCTTGTTCTGTAAGAATGATATTTTCATTCGCATTTAGTGTAAAGGATGAAAGTGTTCTAGTATCAGAAGTTGGAGGTAGCAAAATGACAAGTGGTTCTTCAATTAGTGTTTCCGTATACAAATCTGAATCAGTTAATGGAGCTTGTAGAAAGAAGCCAATATCCAGATCTCCTCGACGTAATTCATCTTGTAATTCCCAACATGAACCAGATTTCATCATAATATTTACTTTCGGATTTTGTGATCGAAAAGCTTGGATAATTTGTGGAAGACGGTAGATCGTTAAAGATTCAGGAGCTCCAATCTTTAACGTGGATACTTCCTCATTTTCCATTTGAAATACATCTTTAGCTTTTGAATAAAGTTGAATCATTTCGATTGCGTGAACTAAAAAGTTCTCACCGACCTCCGTCAGATGAACCTTTTTACCTAAACGGTCAAATAAAGGTACTCCTAGCTCTTGCTCAAGTGCTTGTATATGTGCAGTTACCGTAGATTGTGCATATCCGAGATGGACCGCAGCTTTAGAGAACCCGCCCAGATCGACAATTGATTTTAACGTAATTAAATGACGGATTTCCATAATAGCCTCCTTAGTATCGGATTTTCCGATGGTTTATATCGTAACTATTCATTTTACCGATGAGAGATCGGTTCATATAATTAAAGTATACGAGATTACAATTTGTTTCAATAACTATTGGAGGGATATTAATGAGGAATCGAAAAATTGGTTTTCTTTTGCTCAGTGGGTTAATGATTGGACCTATATTAGGATCAGGAATTATCATTTTACCACCTGCAGTGTATGAAACTGCTGGTAATTATGCTATTTTTGCTTGGGTTATAATGCTCGGTTTAAGTTTAATATTTGCACTTATGTTTGGTAAGCTAAGTCTGTTGATTCCAGGAGATTCCGGAGTACCATTGGCAGTTGAGCGTGCATTTGGTACACAAATAAAAAATCTTTCAGCTATTTTCTTTTTACTTGCAGTTTGTTTTGGTCCAATTGCAGTTACAGGTACGGCAGGGCATTACTTACAACTACTGACGAATCAAAGTTTTTTCAATGAAAAGTGGCTAGCTTTAGGAATACTATGTTTTGTTTATATCATTTTAACTAGAAGCATTGCCGATGTTGGAAAATTTGCCTTTTTTATGTCTAGCTTCATTGTAGTGACGCTTATAGTTGGGAGTATTCATACGTTAATTACAGTTGATGGGAGCTTTACTTTATCGAATCCAATTACTGTTTCAGATTTTGGAGAAAGTTTACTATTATTATTTTGGGCTTTAATCGGATGGGAAGTCATCGGTAGCTATTCTTTAGAAGTAAAAAATCCAGAACGAACAATTCCTAGAGCAGTAGTCTTAAGTTTTTCGATTATAGCAATAGTAAGTCTAACAGTTGCATTTGCTTTCCAGTGGATTCATTCTAAAAATGGAAATATGATGGATCAATCATTAGCACCACTACTTCAGAGTTTATTTGGAAGTTGGTCAACTCCAATTATTTCATCCATTACAATTGCTCTTTGTATTAGTACGGTTCTCCTAGTAATAGGAGCAGTATCAAGACTAATCGCCGATCAAGCCAAAAACGGTTTATTACCTTCATGGCTTTCTTTTAAAAATAAAAATAATGTGGCAACTCGTTCATTATTTAGTTTGTTTGGCATTCATATAATTGTATTTATTCTTTATTTTAATGACTTCCTAAGTATTCAAACACTTGTAGCAATAGCAAATGCATTTTTCTTATGCAACGCTTTACTAGGAGTATTGGCATGTTTGCGTTTATTTGATTCGGTATTTTTTAAAGTCGGTGCATTTATTCTAGCAATTTGCTTTTTAGGAATACTTTTATTTTCTTCACCGATTATTCTAATATTGATCATATTAGTTTCAGTGTACTTTATTTGGCTACAAAAAAGAGATTCAAAGCAACATGAAAAAGTTCTACAAGTTGGAAATGAATAATGATGTTAGAAAGGAAACTTCTATTAAAAGAAGTTTCTATTTTTATGAAAGTGGAATTTTATAATAATTCTTCTTATTGTATATTTATTATTGTTTTTAAAGGGTGTTGATTGAAATTACAAGCCATTTTTTTTCAGTTTGGTATCTATATTTCTGTTTAACTATTGCCTTTTTAAATACGAATGAAAGCCTTTTGTTATTTTAGAATTATATATTGTTTTAACGTTACCAGGGCTTTAAAAATTGAAATTATTAAGTATTATATGGACATTGTTAAAAGGGGGATACTCTTTGTGTTAATAAACAATATAATGATAAAATGAAAAAACGAATTCAATTGTGTGTTTAATTAAGCTAAATTCATGTGATTTTGGAATTCGTAAGTCTTACTTTCTATACTAATAATAGAATTCAATTTTTTTCTGTAATGATTTTAATATTAATATTTATACATTTTTGTATTAGTTGCAAGAAAATATTTAAAACATGATGATTAATTTTATAAGAATAAAAAATAATATTTTTTTTAACTAAGTAGAGTGAGGAATTTTCCATATTTTATAAGGTTTTTTACTTTAATTTTGTTTTTTAATAGATCGTTTTAAAAGAAAATAGAATCATAAAATCTTTACAACGAAATAATTGCTAGTTATAATGAAACCAAATTTGATAATTAGTGTCCTTCGGGGTCGGGTGAAATTCCCAACCGGCGGTGTTGTATATTTTTATACTAAGCCCGTGAGCTTCATATAGATTTTTTATATGTTGCTGATCTAGTTAGAATCTAGAGCCGACAGTATAGTCTGGATGGGAGAAGGATGGAGTGCATATACGGTTTGGTTGTTTTCAAAAATACTACCCGTATAGGCTTAGTTCGTTGTGCATATTTTTTATGTACAACAATAGACGCGCTATAGTACTGTCTTTTAATAGACTCAAATTGTACTTGCGTTTATTTAAGTACACTTCCTTTCTTAAACATCTATTGCCCCTTAGGAGTTTTCTAAGGGGCTTTTCACTTTTTCAAATTAATTTGAATTAGAGGGTGTGATAAGTTGGATCAACTATTTATGAAATTAGAGATGGATCTTACAAAGTCATTTATCGGGCTTGAGTGTAATGTGCTTTTTCGAATTGAGGTGAATAAACTTGTTTACTGGAATCGTTGAAGAAATAGGAACAGTAAAAAATATCGTAAAAAAAGGTAAAACTTTAGTGCTTACAATTGGCGCATCAGAAATTTTAGAGGATGTTCATTTAGGAGACAGCATCTCTGTAAATGGGGTTTGTTTAACCGTTACGAATTTTACTAAAAATGAATTTTCTGTTGATGTCATGCCTGAAACATTTCAAGCTTCAAATCTAAGTACTTTGGTTTCTAGCCAAAAAGTAAATTTGGAGCGGGCAATGGCAGCAAATGGCCGGTTTGGTGGCCATATTGTATCGGGTCATATTGATGGTACAGGTAAAATTGTATCCATCAAATCAATGGAAAATGCTGTAATCTATAAAATTAATATTCCAAGTCAGTTTGCTAAATATTGCCTTCAAAAAGGCAGTATAACGATTGATGGTACAAGTTTAACAATATTTGAAGTTGAAACTGATATTGTAACAATCTCTTTAATTCCTCATACCCGTTCACATACGATCATAGGCAGTAAAAAAGTTGGAGATGTCGTTAATATTGAGTTTGATTTATTAGGTAAGTATGTTGAAAAAATGCTTGGTATGAATGAGACGAAAAAGAGTAATGCAATAACAACTTCATTTTTAACTCAAAATGGCTATATATAAAGGAGTAAGCTCATGTTCTCTAAAATAGAAGAAGCAATTGAAGACTTAAAAAATGGTAAAATTATTATTGTTTGTGATGATGAAGATCGAGAGAATGAAGGAGATTTTGTTGTTATCGGAGAATTTGCAACTCCTGAAAATATCAATTTTATGGCCACTCATGGTCGCGGATTAATTTGTGCACCTGTTTCTGAAGAGATAGCCAAGAAACTAGATTTATATGAAATGGTAACAAAAAATACAGATTCTCATGGTACTGCCTTTACTGTAAGTATTGATCATATTGACTCTACTACTGGTATCTCGGCATTTGAACGTTCACATACTGTTTTACAAATGTTAAATGATGAATCAACTGGAGCAGATTTTAGAAGACCTGGGCATATGTTTCCTTTAGTCGCTAAAAACGGGGGAGTTATTGAGAGACCAGGTCATACAGAAGCGGCAGTGGATTTAGCTCGAATGGCTGGATCGAAAGAAGTTGGTGTCATTTGTGAGATTATGAATGACGATGGAACGATGGCAAGAGTACCGGATCTAATTCAAATCGCAAATAAATTTAATTTAAAAATGATTACAATTAAAGATTTAATTCATTATAGACAAGAAACTGAACAACTTGTAAAAAGAGAAGTTGAAATTAAATTACCAACAGATTTTGGTGATTTTAAGATGATTGGTTATACAAACAAGATCGATGGCAAAGAGCATATTGCGATTGTAAAAGGTAAAGTTGACGATGGTGAACCAGTACTTGTACGTATTCATTCGGAATGTTTAACAGGTGATGTATTTGGCTCATGTCGTTGTGATTGTGGACCTCAGTTGCAATCAACATTATCGATGATTGAAGAAGTAGGCAAAGGCGTAATTGTTTATATGCGACAAGAAGGCAGAGGGATTGGCTTACTTAATAAGTTAAGAGCATATAAGTTACAGGAAGAAGGCTTTGATACTGTTGAAGCAAACCTAAATTTAGGATTTGATTCAGATTTAAGAGATTATGCGATAAGTGCTCAAATTATTAAAGATTTAGGGATTGTGAGTATAGATTTAGTAACGAATAATCCAGTTAAAATAGAAGCGCTAAAATCTCACGGAATCCAGATAAATAATCGAGTGCCAATTCAAACCGAAATGAAAACAGAAAACGAAAAATATTTAATTACTAAAATCGAAAAAATGGGACATTTATTACACTATTAAAAATGGGAGAGATTAAGATGAAATTTGAAGGAAATTTAGTAGGATCTGGACTTAAAGTTGCTGTAATCGTAGGACGTTTTAATGAATTTATTACATCAAAACTACTAGGTGGTGCAGAAGATGCACTATATCGTCATGGTGTAGAAGAATCAGACGTTGATGTTATTTGGGTACCAGGTGCATTTGAAATTCCATTAGTCGCAAAAAAACTTGCAGATTCAAAAAAATACGATGCAATCATTACGCTAGGAACAGTTATTCGTGGGGCAACTACTCATTACGATTACGTATGTAATGAAGTAGCAAAAGGTGTTGCTGCTATTACGCTACAAACTGGTATCCCTGTCATTTTTGGTGTATTAACGACAGAAAATATTGAACAAGCGATTGAAAGAGCGGGCACTAAAGCTGGTAATAAAGGCTGGGATTCTGGTATTTCAGCAATTGAAATGGCTAATTTATTAAGAACTATAAACTAAGTATATATATAATAGAAGAAACTGATTAAAGAGAGGTGAATTTTTACCTCTCTTTTTTTTATCAAGAGAAAGTAATTTTTTATATAAAAAAGCAATCTGAATATTTGTTTAATCATCTAAATTTGTGGTAGTGTAAAATTTAGTAAAGGTTTATTTGGAGGCAGAAATTAAATGTTATTTTTACTAATTTTAGTCATATTAGTTATCGTTATTTTAACGTTTTTAAATACATATCCTCATTTTGGGAAGAAATATTCAAAGGATCAAATGGAGTCATTTTATGCTTTAGAGCATTATAAAAATGGTAAGTTTATAAACCAAGTCCCTACTAGTATGAGTATGGATTTTAAAACAAACATTTCTATGATTAGAGACTTTGTTAAGAAAAATCCGAATCGTGTTCCTAGAGATGGGATTCCAATGGAGAAAATTGATGTTTCCAGGTTTCATTCAGAAAGTAAAGATTCGAAAATTACTTGGTTTGGACATTCAGCACTATTAATTGAAATAGAAGGCAAAAACATTTTAGTTGATCCAATGTTTGGGAACGCACCAACCCCGTTTCCGCAATTTGGTGGTAAAAGATATAGCGGAGGTTTGCCAATTGAGATCAGTGAATTACCAAAAATAGATGCTGTCATACTATCGCATGATCATTATGACCATTTAGATTACGGTACAATAAAAAAAATCAAACAGAAAGTAGATCGATTTATTGTTCCGCTTGGTGTAGGAAGTCACTTAGTGAGTTGGGGGGTACCGAAAGAGAGTATTTCTGAGCATAACTGGTGGGATGAATTTAAATTTGATCAATTAACATTAGCTTGTACGCCAGCAAGACATTTTTCGGGAAGAAGTTTAACTGATCGTAACAGTACTTTGTGGTGCTCGTGGGTCATCATTGGTGGGAAAACGAAAATTTATTTTAGTGGAGATAGCGGATATGCACCTCATTTTAAGGAAATAGGGGAAAAATATGGACCGTTTAATCTAGCGTTAATGGAATGTGGTCAATATGATAAACGATGGTCTGCAATTCATATGCTGCCAGAAGAAACTGTTAAAGCTTTTATTGATGTAAAAGGTGAAGTTCTTGTACCAATTCACTTTGGTGCCTTTACATTAGCATTTCATGACTGGAATGACCCAATTGAACGTGCCGTGAAGGCTGCTAAAGAAAATGAAGTAAAGTATTCTACACCTAAAATTGGTGAAACAATTAATATAAGTACAGGTGAATATCCTAATTCAATTTGGTGGAAGTAGTTTATTTATTTGAAAAAAAGCAGGATTGTACCTTTTAGTATGGAATAATTTAAAAATCAATTTTTTAGGGAAGTGATGTTTGTGGAAGCATTAAAAGAAAGTGCACAAATCGTACAAGATTTAATTTTTGAGTTAGGTTATTCAAATAAAGTGATTGAATTACCAAATAGTGCAAGAACTGCTAAGGAAGCAGCGGAAGCATTAAGTTGTGAAGTGGCTCAAATTGCAAAGTCTATTATATTCAAATTAGAAAGCTCAAATAGCGCTGTACTAGTAGTCGCAAGTGGAATAAACCGTGTAAATGAGAAACAAATTGAGAAAATACTAAATGAAAAACTAGGTAAAGCAGATGCTGACTTTGTACGTGAACAAACAGGATTCGTAATTGGAGGAGTTTCACCAATTGGTCATAAAAACCAAGTAATTACATTTATTGATGAGGATCTATTACAGTATAGAGAAGTATGGGCTGCTGCTGGCCATCCGAAAGCAATTTTTCAATTAACACCAAATGAATTGGTTGAAATGACAAAAGGTAAAGTTGTGAAAATTAAATAATAGAATGCACTGACTATCATTTATTTAGGCACATTCAAGTGTAATAAATCAGTTTTTGATTTACTATACTTAAATGTGTCTGTTTTTATTGGAAATTTTTACCTTTTAATAAAGTACCATTTGTCAGATTAATTTCAAAGGAAAGTGAGATGTATGAGCAAATGTTCAACTTTATTTGTACGACATGTGGCGTTCAATATAACAAGTCTATCGATCCTCCTAAGTACTGCACAATTTGTTCTGAAGAAAGACAATACATCAACCCGCATGGCCAAGGATGGACAACATTACAATCAATGAAAGACCAGAACTATCAAAATATTATCCGTTTTGAAGAAGACAATTTGAATAGTATCGTTACTAGTCCTAAGTTTGGAATTGGTCAAACTGCCTATCTTATTAAGAATGAAGGGTTTAATGTATTATGGGATTGTGTCTCTTATTTAGATGAGAAGACAATTGAAGAAATTAAGCAGCTAGGAGGAATCAATGCGATTGCTCTATCACATCCACACTATTACTCTAGTCAAATTGAATGGGCTAAAAAATTTGATGTACCTGTATACATACATGAAGATGATCAAGAGTGGGTTATGAGAAAAAGTGATAAGATTATTTTTTGGTCCGGCGAAATGTTAGAGCTTAACAAAGGAATTAAAATTCATCGATTAGGCGGGCACTTTAAAGGTGGGGCAGTATTAGAATGGAAAGCTGGAAATGAGCATAAGGGAATACTGTTAACGGGGGATATTATTCAAGTAGTTGCAGATCCGGAATGGGTAAGTTTTATGTATAGTTATCCTAATTTAATTCCATTACCAGCAAAAAAAGTAAAAGAGATATCGTTAGCTGTTGAGAAGTTAACATTTGATAGAATTTATAATGCATTTCATGGGATTGTAAAAGGGAATGCAAAACAAGTAGTTTATAAATCTGCTAAAAGATATATTGAAGCACTGGATGGAAAGTTGTTTGATACTTAATTGACAATTGATATATGAAAAAAGAATCAACGTAGCTTGGTTCTTTTTTTGTTTTAGAGACCTTACTTGGGAATATTCTATCTTTTTAACTTTGTATCTAACATATATAGAAATCTAAATAACGATTAATATTTTAATTAAAAAGTTTTAATAGGTTAATTAAATGATAAAATGAATCCCTAAAATTGTTAAAAATCATGTTAATTTTATTGAGAAAAATGTAGAGTTTTGTCGCATTTTTTAATTAATGGAATAAATACTGATAAATCAAGGCCTGCAATAACCCATTTGATTAAAAACAGAATATTCACGATAATTTAATTAAGATAAATGAACGAAAATTGTTCATTTTAAATGATTAATTACAATGGATTTTGTCAGAATAAGATATTTTTTGTAATTATTTGGATTAGCTAAATTGTTGAAAACGAACTGGAGGAAGAAAGATGGGGGAAAAGAGAGAGAAGGGGAAAGTTCTTAAAGGTTTTACAGTAGTAGCTTTAACATCTAGTTTTATTTTAGGTTCTCTTGGACAAGCATCAAATGTATCAAATGCAGAAAGTCCAAGTAAAGCAGAAGACATTCTTGCTAACCTAACTGCACAGCAAAGAGCGGCTCTTAAAGAGCTTTCAACGAATGAAGAATCAGGGCTTCAAATTTCTTCTGATATTAATTTGGACTCTTCGGAGCAAACAAGTGTCATTGTTGAATTTGTAAATCAACCTGTTAAAGTAGCACAAATTGAAGCGAGTGTAGAAGGTAAAAGCTTAACAAAATCAGATGCTGAAGCGCTAATCAATCAAGACCATGATACTTTTACTCAGGATGTTGGCCAAGTTTTAACAAGTGGTAAAAGTAAAAAGGTAGATTATAAAATTAATCGTTCTTATAAACATGCATTTAATGGTGTTTCCATGACACTACCAGCAAATCAAATTATGAATCTATTAAAATCAAAAGCTGTTAGTAAGATTTGGAGTGACCAAACGTTTTCAATTGATCCACCAAAAGAAAATGATCAACTAAAAGCAGACGAAGCAAATGTTGGAAACTATACACCTTATGATGCTTTAGATCGTTTACATAATGAAGGATTTACAGGTAAAGGAATTAAAGTCGGAATCTTAGATACGGGGATGGATTATAACCATCCAGATTTAAAGGATGCTTATAAAGGTGGATATGATTTCGTTGACAACGATAATGATCCAATGGAAACAACTTACGCAGATTGGAAAAAGTCTGGTAAACCTGAAGTTAGTAATTCAGAAGCATATTACACTGAACATGGTACACATGTTGCAGGTATTATTGGTGGTCGTGGCAATGCAAATAGTGAGTATAAAACAGTAGGAGCAGCACCAGAGTCGGACCTATATGCTTACCGTGTACTTGGACCATATGGAAGTGGAACAGCGGATGACATTCTTGCAGGAATCGATCGTGCAGTTCAAGACGGTATGGACGTCATTAATATGTCACTTGGAGCAACAATTAATGATCCAATGTATGTTACTTCAATCGCAGTTAACAATGCAGTTTTAAGTGGTGTGACAACAGTAGTTGCAGCTGGGAATACTGGTAATCAAATGTATACGCTTGGTTCACCTGGAGCTGCAGCATTAGCATTAACAGTAGGTGCCTCATCTATTGCTTTAGATGTTTACCAATACGCAGGGGTAAATAATGGCAAGAATTATTCAGTAAGACAATTAGCACAAAATTACTCAGACGATATGACATCTTTAAAAGGAAAAACATATCAGTTAGTTGATGTTGGTTTAGGAAATCCTGCAGATTTTACTGGTAAAGATGTAAAAGGAAAAATCGCATTTATTAAACGTGGAACGATTGCATTAATAGATAAAATTAAAAATGCAAAAGCAAACGGTGCAATTGGCGTGTTAATGTATAACGATGAAGCAAATAAAGCTGAAGGTGCAATCCAATCATATCTTGGTGAATCAATGGATGCAGTTCCGGCATTCTCTGTTTCAAATGAAGATGGTTTAGCTATTTCAGCAGCAATCAAAGCTGGAGCTTCTGATTTCACATTTGGAGATTTTAGTAAAGTTCAAACTGATTCAGATGAATTAGCGACATTTAGTTCAAGAGGTCCATCTCGCAGGAATTATGATATTAAACCAGAAGTAACTGCTCCAGGTGTTTCGATTCTTTCAACTGTACCATTTTATGAAAATAATAAAACAGCTGATGGATCAAAACCTGAAGATTATAAATATGCTTACTCACGTCTTTCTGGAACTTCAATGGCAACACCTTATGTAGCGGGGGTATCAGCATTATTACTTCAATCAAATAAAGATTTACAACCAGAGGATATTAAATCAATCTTAATGAATACGGCTGATCCACTATCAAAAGCGTATAGCGTTTTTGAAGTAGGTAGTGGGCGAGTAGATGCATATGAAGCAATTCATTCGAATGTAGAGTTAGAAGTGGTTGATCAAACATCTACAATTATTGGTGGAAAAGAAAATTCAATTAAAGAACTAACTGGTGGCATTAGTTTTGGATCCTATGGATTCGATGATCAAGATGTTACTGATTCTCGTAAGATTACATTAAAAAATCGTAGTGAAAAAGTGAAAACATTTAAGGTAGATGTAAATTTCCAAACAGGAGTAAGAGGATCTAAAGATGCAACTAAAAATAATGTAACATTAACGGGTCCGACTTCTGTAAAATTAGATGGAATTAGCAAAGAAAATATTAAGTTTAACTTAAACATTCCAAAAACTGCAGAAAAAGGAACATACGAAGGGTATATTACATTTACAAATGCAGAAGACCCAACGGAAACGTATCAAATTCCATTTGGTGGACGTTTTGTTGATGAAGGAATTGATACTTTTAAGATCAACAATCCAATGTTTGGCAATAATATAGATTGGCCTGAAAATGCATATCCTTATATAAGTTATAGTTACTCATTAAAGTCATATATGAAAACATTAGATATTGTGTTACAGGATGCAGAAACTGGTGAGGATTTAGGTTTAGTAGGTTCATATTTACCAATCACATTGAACGAAAATCAAAATTATACGAATTCAAGAGGATTTAATTCGCTCTACTTTCCATTTACTGGAGATGCGAAAAATCCGATAAGTAGCGAAGCGATTAATGCAAAATCAGGAAAATATCGATTAAAAATAATTGGAACAAATGAAAAAGGTAAAGTATTTACGAAAACAGCTGATTTCTTTTTTGACTCTGGCACACCAAATATGACAACTACCTTTGACAATTTAGATCAAAAAGTAATTGAATATAAAGATAGTCAATTTGATTCGAATGGCCAATTTTTATATGACTTTAACATTAATTTAAACGATCCTGAAACGGATGAAGCAAATCGCTTAGGTATACCGGTTGATCAAACAAGCAATGCGGTTGTATCGTTTTACGATAGTCCATTCCCAGCAAAGCCAAAGTATACAGATAAAGATGGAAACTATACAGATCAGATTAAAGTTAAAAAACGTTCTACACCATTGCAGGTTGCATTTTATGGATTTGATGCAGCACGAAACTTTACTGGAAATGCATCAAATGATTTAAGAATCATATTTGTCGATGAACATTTTCCATACTATTACTTAAAATCAAGTAAACAAACTGTCACAACAGGTGATACTGTTAATTACAGTGTTCGTTCAAATAATGTGAAAAACTTAAAAACAACAAAAATCAATTTAAAAGTTGATCCAAATCTTGCAACAATTCAAAATGTCGTTGTAAGTGATGAAGTAAAACAATATGGAGATGCGCAAGTTTCAGTGTCATCAGTACCTACTACAACTGGTACACTTCTTTATATATTTACCTTTACTTACAATGGAACGAAAGCTTTACCAGAAGATTTAAAATTATTTAATTTCGACATAAAAACAGCTGAGAAATGGACTAAAGGTATGCCATTTGATTGGTATACAATGACGTCATCAACGATTGATCAATCAAATGTAGAAACAAGTAACGTCTATACTTATATGGAAACTTATAAAATTAAGGAAGCTCAATCAAGGGTAGATGGAGCCATATTATCTGAAGGATCAATTGATCCGTCTACAGGTCAAACGAATTATGCAATTGATCAAAGTAAAATTGCTGCAAAAGTAACAGTTACTTCTTATGATGGAAATACGACTGTAGAAGCACCAATTTCTAACAAAAATGGTCAATACATTGCTGAAGGCATAAAAGCTGATAATAAACCTTATACTGTCAAAGTCGATATCCCTGGTCATTTTACAATGTATCGAAAAATGAATTTATCAGATAACGTACGTGGTGAATTAGTAGGAAAGAGAATTAATTGGAATTTAACAAGGGCAGCAGCTGGTGATGTGAATAAAGATAACGTTATTGACATTTTAGATGCAATAGCTGTCGAAACATATTGGGGTACAGATAATAATACAGCGGACTTTAATTTTGATAAAGTAGTAGATGGGAAGGATATGGCCTTTATCATGAAAAATTTTGGATTACAAAATTCGACAGTTGATAATGCGCCAAAACCAAAAACTACTAATAAAGGAAAGACTTTAGAAGACATCTTAAAAAATTTAGGATTAGATCAATAATAAGAAAGGGGAAACCGATTAGTCCGGTTTCCTTTTTTATGTTATTTCATAGCTACTGCTTGGTTTACTACTTCTTTTTTCGGCTTAAAGGCAGATAAAGATAAGGCAAGTAGAGAAATTATACCAATCCATAAAATAATACTCATTGGATGACTCATTGATAATCCATTATCGAAATAGAAGATTTCTCTTAATCCGTCAGCACCAAATCGCATTGGAACCCAAGAGTAAATCCAGTCTTTTGAAAAAGCTGGTAAAAGCTCTTTTGGCATTCCAATTAAAGAACCTGAGAAGAAAAAGATTAGGGCAAAGATCCCAACTCCACCAAAACCAACCCATGACATAACAGCAGAAATAAGGATATGGAAACAGAAATAAGCAATTGTTAAATATAACGCAACATCTAAGAAGTTAGGAAGAGTGAATCCAATCCATTTTGCCATTAATGTTATGCCAAAACCGATTATGAATGATAGGATAACTCCTAGAATTAATTGTTCAAAAATAACTTTTAATTTACTTGTTGAATTTGATGTTTGTGTTTTCTTTTTCGCTAAAAAGACGATAACTGCTCCTATTAAGCTAGACATCCAAAGTGGTGTAATTAGGATGACAGGAGCATTTCCATTTGCTGTATGTGTCCCAATTGCATTTACATTTTCAATATTTGCCACAATCGGATTTGATAAAACTTCAGCTTGTTTTACTGAAATTGAGCTCACGTTTTTCTTTAATTCGTTAAAAATTTGAGTATGAGTAGTTAGGTTAAGATTTTCTACAATATGAGTTAGCATTTGACTAGCCATCGTTGAGCCAGTTGTATTTTTACCTTGGTTTACTAAAATTTTAATCGCTATCGGTGAAGGATTTGCTGTTTTTAGTGAAGCTTGATTTTTACTTAAATCACTTGGAAGAATAAGAGCACCGTAATATTTTTGATCATCTAGACCTTTACGTACTTTTTCCTCACTTGATACTTGTATCCACTTAATCGCTGGTTTTTCACCATTATTCGTTTTAGATAGTTTGTTTATTTTTGAAACCATCATATCACCTATATTAACATTCCCTTTTGAAGGAACTTGGATTCCTTGATCTCCGTTTACAATCGCAATTGGAAGATTTTTAGGTGTAGGGTTAACGGATGATGCCAATGTTAGACTGAAAATAATCGCAACAACTAAAACTAGTAGAGGAGCTAAAATAGCTTGTTTTTGTTTAAATAAGTTCATTTCAATAACCTCCTAATTCCTTTATATAAAATTACTGAACAACGTGTTGACTATTGTTATGTGAAGATATTACAATGAGTTTTAATAAATCACAATAAGCAAATCATACAAATGTGTTCATTGCTAAACACATTTATGAAATTTGTTTAGTAAGAACTTATATTTCAAAAGGATGATCTAAAATGAGTCAATCATTGAGAGAAATAAAAGTTGCAAAAACGAAGAAATTAATAAAAGAGACGTTGTTAGATTTAATAGAGGAAAAAGGATTCGAAGCTATTTCAGTTAGAGATATTACATTAAAAGCAGGTTTAAATCGCGGTACATTTTATCTACATTACAGAGATAAATATGATTTAATGGAAAAAAGTCAAAATGAAATCTTAGAAGGATTACAGGATCGACTAATATTTATAAGACCAAAAGAAATGAATGAGTTTTATTCAAATGATATGGTCTATCCACCTATTCTAAATGTATATCATTATTTAAAAGAAAATCAACGATTTATAAAAATTTTGATCAGTACAAAAGGGGACCCAGCTTTTCCGAAGAAAATGAAGGAACATATTAAAGAAACGATTTATGAAAAACTAGTGGATTTATTAGAAGAAGTGTACATGATTGATATTCCACATGAATACACAACTGCATTCATTTCATCGGCCTTCTTTGGACTGTTGGAGCAATGGCTAGAAAAAGAAGAACCAATTACCCCTGAAGAAATGGCAATCATGCATATGAAGCTATTGAAACTTATGAAGACATTTGTTAGTCAAATCGCTAAATAAATGTAGGTTAGAGTAAAGCCTTCTCAATACCACTAAAAAAGATGTCTCAAGATTTTTATTTGAGACATCTTTTTTCCTAATAGTATTAAGATCTTGTTTCTGATATTGCAGTTCTTACCTTTTCGAATGATGTTTTAGCTTTATGAGAGTTTAAGATCATTAAGTTTACGTATAATGCATCAATAATACTTAATTGTGCAATTCTAGATGCCAGTGCTTCTGGTCGATATTCTGTTTCCTCGGAAGAGGTGTAAAGCGAGACATCAACATTTTGACTTAAAGTAGATTTTGGGAAACCTGTAATTCCAATCGTTTTGGTACCGTTTTCATTTAATACTTGCAAAATACGAAGGATGTCTTTATTTGAGCCCGAATGCGAGATGACGATTGCTACATCTTCCTTGGTTAGTTGAGAAGCTGACATCAATTGAAAGTGTGAGTCAGTGTATGAATTTGCTTTTATTCCTGTGCGAATAAATTTGTGAAAGGCATCCATCGCAATAACAGATGAGCCACCTACACCATATAATTCAACTTTATTAGCTTTTAATATAAGATTTACTGCTTTTTTAAACGATGCACTATCTAAGATTTGGGCAGTATTTTCAAGTGTTCGAATATTAGATTGAAATATTTTATTCGCAATCGTTATCTCATCGTCTTTTTCATTAATTTCTTCATGGATTTGCTGGATTGGTGTCATAATTTCAGATGCTAATGCAATTTTGAGCGCTTGGTAACCTTTAAATCCAATCCGTTTACAAAATCTAAAAACAGTTGCATCAGCAACGTTTAAGTCTTCAGCTACTTCTGTAATTGTACTGTGAATTATATGCTTTGGGTTTTGTAATATATAATCAGCAATCTTTTTTTCTTTATCACTTAATCGCGCATAGTAAGAACGAATTTTACCTAAGCTGTTCGTTTGTTCCATATTGTTTACACCTTTCGAGTAAATTGAGTTTTAGTTATAAATAAATTTTTAATATAGTATTAAATTGAAAAAATGTATTTTAAAAATTTAGAAAAGAAATATAATTTGCTTAATTATTATTATATAGGAAAAAAGTGTTTTTTTTAATAATAATATGAAAACCCTTTCATGTGAAAATTATTTCGTATATATTCATTTTTGTCAAAAAAATTTTTTTCACACATGTTTAGTATAGCAAATTTTCAAAATAAGTGGGTTAAGAGGAATTTTTTTCTTTGGTTTAATGACGAAAGTTGAAAATTAACATAGTTTCTGGGTAGGTCTTTAGAAATAAATAAAAAAAATAAATTAGTCTTTAAGATAGGATTTCATTTTCGAATCCTATCTTTTATTTAGTAATAATGTATTGGGTTTGGATTGAAATTTACTAGTACTAGGTATAAATCATTAATTGTTTTTTCCTTAAAAGGATATTAAAATTTAGTAAAGAATAATTAGTTAAATATGGTTATAGAGATAGAGGAGGGTGCATATGATTGAGGGGGAAATCATAAAGTTTTATCGTGAAAAAATGGGATTAACTCAAGCGATGCTTGGAGAAGGTATATGTACAACTACTCATGTTAGTAAAATAGAAAGAGGAAAGACGGCGTACTCACCTGATATTATCGCTTTATTTTCAGATCGTTTAGGAATCAATATTAATCATGAAGTCCAATCGTTTTATAATTTAGAGAAAAAATTACATCTTTGGCACGACGCATTAGTCATGAAAAAAGAAACTCAAATTGTAGAAATTAAAGCAGAACTTGAACAAATGCCCTTTATTGATTATTCACAATATGCAGCCCATTATAATTTACTAAGAGCAAGATATTATTTTCATTATCAAAATTTAGATATGGTTAAGCAAATACTTACATATGTGAAAAAAGAATTTGATGATTTATCACCTTTCGAGAAAAATTTATTCTATCATCTTCAAGGTATGTACTATATATCGAACTATACTAGCCTAAGTAATGAAGACCATCAAAAGGCAATAAAAGTATTAAAGATGATTAATATTGATGAGTATCGAAATGAAGAATACTATCACCATTTAGCAATTGCCTATCATTTCGGAAGCTCAAAAATCTTAGCGTATAAATATGCCGAAATGGCACTTAAGTTTTTTCAAAGAACGAATAATTATTTATTCGCAATTAGTTCTGAATCACTTATGTTATTGCAGTACGGTAGTGAATTAGAAATGAATTTTAGTGAAGTTGTAGAACGCTATAAAGATTTAATTCATAACTGTGAAGTATTAGGCGATCGAGAACGCAAGGCTATTTTATTGAATAATCTTGGAGTGAAATACTTTAAGCGAGAAGAATATGAAAATGCATTGTATTATTTTGAGGAAAGTATTAATGAAACCGAAAATAAAAAATCAATAAATTACTTAAGAAGATTATGCAATTATTTAGAGACATGTACTGAAGGGACACTATTAGAAAAAGAGATACTTCTTAGTGTGATGAAAAGAGCACTAGCATTAGCAAAAATGTTAAAAAGCCCAGTACATATTACATTGATTAAACTATTTAAGCTTAAAGCTGAGGGAGCCCGTGAAAAATTTTATCAATATCTATCGGATGAGGCACTCCCATTCTTTTATTCTACTAATAATAAATTTTATATCGAACAGTTTGGTAAGAAATTATATAAATACTATATAGAGATTAAAGAGTTTCAAAAAGCCGCAGAGTTGTATGAGTCAATTGAACATACATTTGTGAGCATGTAAAAAAGAAATATATAGACAACGTTAAGTAACGTGTCTATGTATTTTTTTTTTTTGCTAGAAAAAGTGCATTTATTATTTAGTGAATTTAAAATACCTAAAATTGGTTTATTCCGAAGGGGAATTATGTTGTTATTTGTCGATTTTATTAAGGTGAATTGGATAAACATTGATAAAACAGGGTTTCTTATAACCCAATTGCGTAAAAATGGAAAATTCCCAATAATATAATTAATAGAAAAAAACGACAAACGTCATTCTATTTTGTTGATTACTAGAAGAAGTTGTCAAAAAAATTTAATTCTAGTAATTAACGTTAAAGGCAAACTAAGAAGAAAAATGAACTGGAGGAAGAAAAATGGGGGAAAAGAGAGAAAGAAGTAAAGTTCTAAAAAGTTTTACTGTTTTAGCTTTAACATCTAGTTTTATTTTAGGTTCTCTTGGACAAGTAACAAATGTATCAAATGCAGCAAGTCCGAGTAAAGCAGAAGATATTTTGGCAAGTTTAAGTTCAGAGCAAAGAGCAGCTCTAAAGCAGCTTTCAACTAGTGAAGACTCTGGGCTGCAAATTTCCTCTAATATTAATTTGGACTCTACTGATCAAACAAAAGTCATTGTAGAGTTTGCTAGTAAGCCAGTTAAAGTCGCTCAAATTGAAGCGAGTGTAGAAGGTAAAACTTTAACAAAATCAGATGCAGAAAAGCAAATCGATCAAGACCATGATACTTTTACGAAAGATATTAACCAAGTTTTAACAACTGGTAAAAGTAAAAAAGTAGATTACAAAATTAATCATTCATATAAACATGCATTCAATGGTGTCTCCATGACATTACCAGCAAATCAAATTAAGAATCTACTAAAATCTAAAGCTGTAAAAAAGGTATGGAGTAACCAAACTTTTACAATTGACCCACCTAAAGAAAATGATCAACTAAAAGCAGATGAAGCAAATGTTGCAAACTATACACCATATGATGCTCTAGATCGCTTACATGCTGAAGGATTTACAGGTAAAGGAATTAAAGTAGGGATTCTAGATACAGGGATGGATTATCATCACCCAGACTTGAAGGATGCTTATAAAGGTGGATATGATTTCGTTGATAACGATAATGATCCAATGGAAACAACATATGCAGATTGGAAAAAATCAGGACAACCTGAGATTAGTGGTTCATCAACTTATTATACTGAGCATGGTACACATGTAGCTGGTATTATTGGTGGACGTGGTGTTGCGAATAGTGAATATAAAACAGTTGGAGCGGCACCTGATGCTGACCTTTATTCTTATCGAGTTTTAGGACCTTATGGATCTGGAACTGAGGAAGCTATAATTGCAGGGATCGATCGTGCCGTTCAAGACGGTATGGATGTTATTAATATGTCATTAGGTGCAACGTTAAATGATCCATTGTATGCGACTTCAATTGCTGTAAATAATGCTGTATTAAGTGGTGTAACTACAGTTGTTGCAGCAGGAAATAGCGGCGATCAAATGTATACGCTTGGTTCACCTGGTGCTGCAGCTTTAGCATTAACAGTTGGTGCATCATCAATCGCATTAGATGTTTATCAATATGCTGGAGTAAATAATGGCAAAAACTATTCAGTTAGACAATTAGCTCGTAATTATTCAGATGACTTAACAACATTAAAAGGAAAAACATATCAGTTAGTTGATGTTGGTTTAGGTAATCCAGCAGACTTCAATGGAAAAGATGTAAATGGAAAAATTGCTTTCATTAAACGTGGAACGATTGCATTAATCGATAAAATTAAAAATGCAAAAGCAAAAGGTGCTGTTGGTGTTTTAATGTACAACGACGAAACAAATCAAGCTGAAGGTGCAATTCAATCTTTCCTAGGCGAATCAGTTGATGCAATTCCAGCATTCTCTGTTTCTAATCAAGAGGGTACAGAAATTGCAGCCGCTATCAAAGCTGGTAAATCAGAATTCTCATTTGGTGACTTTAAAAAGGTGCAAACAGCATCAGATGAATTAGCAGGATTTAGTTCAAGAGGTCCATCTCGCGTAAACTATGATATTAAACCTGAAGTAACAGCTCCTGGTGTGGCGATCCTTTCAACGGTACCATACTATGTAAATAATAAAACTGGTGATGGATCAAAGCCTGAAGATTACAAATATGCATATGAGCGCTTATCAGGTACATCGATGGCGACACCTTATGTAGCAGGTGTATCAGCATTATTACTTCAATCAAATAAAGACCTACAACCTGAAGATATTAAATCGATTTTAATGAACACGGCTGATCCGTTATCAAAAGCTTATAGTGTATTTGAAGCAGGTAGTGGACGTGTTGATGCATACGAAGCAATTCATTCGAATGTAGAATTGGAAGTAGTAGACCAAACGCCGACATATATTAATGGCAAACAAAAGTCTATTCAAGAACTAACTGGTGGCATTAGCTTCGGATCATATGGTTCCGATGATAAAGATATTTCAGATTCTCGCAATATTACATTAAAAAATCGTAGCGAAAAAGCGAAAACATTTAATGTAAATGTGAAATTCCAAACTGGATTAAGAGGATCTAAAGATGCAGCTGGGAACAATGTAACGTTAACTGGACCTACTTCTGTAAAATTAAATGGAATTAGCCAAAAGAATATCAAATTTAACTTAAACATTCCAAAAACAGCAGAAAAAGGAACATATGAAGGCTTTATTACATTTACAAATACCGGGGATCCAACTGAGCAATATCAAATTCCATTTGGTGGTCGTGTAGTCGATGAAGGAATTGATTATTTTAAAATTGACAACCCAATGTTTGGTAATGATACGAGCTGGCCAGCAAATGCATTTCCGTTCTTATCATTCGATCTTTCATTAAAGTCACACATGAAAACATTAGATGTATTACTACAAGATGCTACAACAGGTGAAGATCTTGGTTTAGTTGGTTCATTTACACCAATCACAATGAATGAAAATCAAGAGTACTTTATTGGAAGAGGATTTAGTTCAGTTTATTATCCATTCACTGGTGATGCAAAAAATCCGATTAGTAATGATCCAGTAGTAGCAAAAGCAGGAAACTATAAATTAAAATTAGTTGGTACAAATGAAAAAGGTAAGTCATTTGTAAGAACTGCTGGTTTCGTTTATGATGTTGCAGCACCTACTATGACTTCTAGTTTTGACTCTTTAGATCAAAAAGTAATTGAATACAAAGATAGTCAATTTGATTCAAAAGGACAATTCTTATATGACTTTAACATTAATCTAAATGATCCCGAAACTGCTGAAGCAAATCGCTTAGGTTTCCCAGTAGATCAGTCAAATAATGCAGTCGTATCATTTTACGATAGTCCGTTCCCAGCTAATCCAATTAAAACGGATAAGAACGGAAACTATACTGACCAGATTTTAGTTAATAAGCGTGATACACCTTTACAAGTTTCTTTCTATGGTATGGATGCAGCAAGAAACTTTACTGGAAATGCTGCAAATATGTTAAGACTAGTATTCGTGGACCAAAATTTCCCATACTACTACTTAAAAGCAAATAAACAAACAGTAACAACAGGCGATACGGTAAATTATAGTGTTCGTTCAAATAATATTAAAAACTTAAAAACAACTAAAATTAAATTTACAGTTGATCCAAATCTTGCAACAATTCAAAATGTCGTTGTAAATGATGCAGTAAAACAATATGGTGATGCACAAGTTTCTGTAACTTCAGTACCTTCTGGAATAAGTCAGCTTTATACATTTACATTTACTTATAATGGAACAAAAGCTTTACCAGAAGACTTACAATTATTTAATTTTGATATGAAAACAGCAGAGAAATATACAAATTTTATCCCAAATGACTGGTATGGAATGACAGCATCAACAACTGACCAATCAAATGTTCAGACTAATGATGTGTATGCGTACATGGAATCTTATAAAATTAAGAATACTTATTCTAAAATTGATGGAGCATTACGTTTAGAAGGAACAATTGATCCAGCAACAGGTCAGCAAAATTATGCGCTTGATCAAAGTGCAATTGGTGCAAAAGTTACAGTTACGTCTTATGATGGAAAAACAACTGTTCAACCTACAATTAACAAAAGTGGAACATATAGTGCAGAGGGACTGAAAGCAGATCCAAAACCTTATACTTATAAAGTTGAAGTACCAGGACATTTTACTATGAACAGACAAGTACTTTTATCAAATGAAGTACGTGGTGAAACTCTTGGTAAGAGATATAATCTAGGTTTATTAACAGCTGCAGCTGGAGACGTTAATAAAGATGATGTAATTGATGTGTTAGATGCATTAGCTGTACAAACTTACTGGGGGACAAATAAAGCTTCAGCAGACTTTAACTTTGATAAAGTAGTAGATAAAAAGGATATGGACTTTGTTGTTCAAAACTTTGGATTACAAAATCCTACTGTTGATCAAGCTCCAAAACCAAAAACTACTTATAAGGGTGCAACTTTAGATAGTATTTTAAAAGATTTAGGTTTAGACAAATAATAAAAGATTTAAATTAGGGAAGCCAGTTAATTTGGCTTCCCTTTTAAGTTTGTAGAAGGATGTGGTGAAGTGCAAATATAATTGGCAAAACCGCAATTAAAAAAGCTAAATCTGCAATTAATTAGGGGGACGTGCAAATAAATATACGAAAACTGCAAATAAAGTTGGAAAATCCTCAATTGAAAAAGTCAAATCTGCAAATAAAATCGGTGGAACTGCAAATAAAGCTATTCATTTTAAATAAATTGAGTGAAAAAGCATAGTTCAGTAAAATGATAAATTGAAAATGACCATAAACAGAAGCAAAGTTCAAAGAAACAATCGAAAAACACAAACTCAGAAGTCAAAATACCCTCTCGTAGACTGCCCAAAAAAGTGCACTTTCTTCGTTGCTCATTACCTTTTAAAGGTAACTACCCCTTCACTCTGTAGTTGCTTTTCATAAAAAAGGTGTTAATTATTGACCATTTCAAATGAAAAATAGACCTAATAAATGATGAATTAAAATATTCTAAAATAGTTTTATCTTGTTCAATTAGTAAGAAAAAGCTATCAATTCGGGGTTTATTTAGAAATATTAAAGTTTAATTAAAAATAGTAGGCGTTTTCAAATAGCAGACTCTTTCTTTTTAAATGATAGAAAAATTGGGTTATTTCGATTGTTTTTCACGGGAGAATTTAGAAGAATCCTGTCGAAAGTAGAGAGGGAAAATTTAAAACTTTGATAAATTAGGCGAGGGATAACCCAATTGACCGAAAATTGGAATAAATTGATAATAAATGTAGAAAGTAAATTTGATGTAAAGAGTTAAATATGAAGATAAAAAGTAGCTTACTATTTTATAAATCATAGATCTTTATTGAATTTTACTTTAGATAAATAAAGCCAGGAGGAAGAAGAATGGGGAAAAGAGTAAAGAAAAGTAAGTTTGTATCAGGCTTTACCGTATTAGCTCTATCATCTAGTGTTGTTGTTGCACCGATTGCACATGTAACAAATGTTTCAAAGGCAGCAGGGAATACGAAGACAGAAACAATACTTGCAAATTTAACTTCCCAGCAACGAGCTGCTTTAAAACAAATTACAACGAATGAAGCGACAGGGCTTCAAATCTCATCAGACATTGACCAAACGACTCCAAAACAAACTTCAGTCATTGTTGAGTTTGCAAATAAACCGGCGAAAGTGGCTCAAATTGAGGCGCAAGTAGATGGCAAATCATTAACCGAGGCACAAGCGGGGAAATTAGTTGATCAAGATCATTCTACTTTTAGTGCAGAAGTGGGACAAGTTCTTAAAGATGAAAATAATAAAAAGGTAGATTTTAAAATTAAGCATTCATATAAATCTGCATTTAACGGTGTTTCAATGAGTCTACCAGCAAACCAAATTAAGAATCTATTAAAATCAAAAGCAGTTAAAACTGTATGGAGTAATGAGAAGTTCTCAATTGACCCTCCAAAAGAATCGGATAAGAATAGCGAGTTAAAAGCAGACGAGTCTAAAGTAGCAAACTATACGCCATATGATGGCTTGGATAAGCTACATGCTGAAGGCTATACAGGAAAAGGTATTAAAGTTGGTATCCTTGATACAGGTATCGATTACAACCATCCAGATTTAAAAGGCGCTTTCAAAGGTGGATATGATTTTGTAGATAATGATAATGATCCAATGGAGACTACATATGCTGACTGGGTTAAAGCTGGTAAACCAGGATCTGCAAATGGAGCTGACTATTATACTGAGCATGGTACACACGTAGCTGGTATTATTGGTGGACGTGGTGCATCAGATAGTGAATACAAGCAGGTTGGTGCAGCACCAGAATCCGATATTTATTCTTACCGTGTACTTGGACCTGGTGGAGTTGGAACAAGTGAAGCAATCATCGCCGGTCTTGATAAAGCAGTAAAAGATGGTATGGATGTTATTAATATGTCATTAGGTGCATCGATAAATGATCCACTTTATGCAACTTCGATCGCGGTTAACAATGCTGTATTAAGTGGCGTAACGACTGTCGTAGCTGCAGGGAATGACGGAGACCAAATGGACACATTAGGTTCACCGGGAGCGGCTGCATTAGCATTAACTGTTGGAGCTTCATCAGTTGCAATTGATCTTTATCAATTTAACGGAACACAGGATGGAAACAAGTACAACTTTAGACAATTAGCTCAAAATTATTCAGATGATGTAACGACATTAAAAGGCAAAACTTATCAACTTGTTGACGTAGGTTTAGCAAATCCATCTAATTTCACGGGAAAAGATTTAAAAGGAAAGATTGCTTACATTCAACGTGGAACGATTGCATTGATTGATAAAATCAAAAATGCAAAAGCAGCAGGTGCTGTAGGTGTATTAATGGCAAATAACATTGATAACCAAAGTGAAGGTGCAATCCAAGCATACTTAGGTGAGTCGATAGACGCGATTCCTTCATTCTCAGTTTCATATGAAGAGGGATTAAAAATTACCGAAGCAGTTAAAGCTGGAAAAAATGAAGTTACTTTCGGTGATTATTCTAAGCTACAAACAGCTTCAGATGAATTAGCAACGTTTAGTTCAAGAGGACCATCACGTGTAAACTATGATATTAAGCCAGAAGTAACTGCTCCAGGTGTTTCGATTCTTTCATCTGTACCATTTTATGTAAATAACAAAACAGGTGATGGATCAAAACCTGAGGATTATAAGTATGCATATGAGCGTATGTCTGGAACATCAATGGCAACACCATATGTAGCTGGTGTATCCGCGTTATTACTACAATCAAATAAAGATTTACAACCAGAAGATATTAAATCCATCCTAATGAATACAGCTGATCCATTATCAAAAGCTTATAGCGTATTTGAAGTAGGTAGTGGACGTGTAGATGCATATGAAGCAATTCATTCAAATGTAGAATTAGAAGTGGTTGATAAAACACCAACGATTGTAAACGGCAAAGAAAAATTAATTAATGAGTTAACCGGTGGGATGAGCTTTGGTTCATTTGGATTTGATGGTAATGATATTGCTGATTCTCGTAACGTTACATTAAAGAATCGAAGTGAAAAAGCAAAAACATTTAGTGTTGACGTGAAATATCAAACTGGATTAAGAGGATCGAAGGATGCAGCTTCAAATAAGGTTACACTTTCAGGCCCTACATCAGTTAAGTTAAATGGTATTAGTTCGAAATCAATTAAGTTTAATTTAAACATTCCAAAAACTGCTGAAAAAGGAACATATGAAGGTTATGTTACATTCACGAATACTCAAGATCCAACTGAACAATATCAAATTCCGTTTGGTGTTCGTGTAGTTGAAGAGGGTATCCAATCATTTAATTTAATCAACCCACTTTATTCAAATAAAATTACGAATCCAACTTATGCGTACCCATTTATTGATGGAAGTGTTTCTATAAAAACACATATGAAATCATTAGATGTGATCGTTCAGGACCCTACAACTGGTCAAGACTTAGGTATTATTGGTTCATTTAATACATCGGTATTGAAAGAAGATGTCGTTTACAATATCGGTCGCCTTGTCGGTGGATATTACTTCCCATTCACTGGAGATGCGAAAAACCCGATTAGTAGTAAATATGAATTAATTAAACCAGGTCACTACAAATTAAGACTTGTTGGTGTGAGTGAAAGTGGAAAAACATTTGCTGAAGCTAGAGACTTTATGCTGGAATATGCTGTTCCTAATATGACTTCAAGCTTTGACAAGTTAGATCAAAAGGTTATCGAGTATAGTGATAGTCAACTAGATAAAAATGGACAAATGTTATATGACTTCAATATCAATGTAAATGACCCAGAAATCGATGAAGCGAAAAAATACGGTATTAAAGCGGATCAATCAGATAACACAATTGTTTACACGTATAATTCCTTCTTCCCATCATTGCCTATAAACGTAGATAAAAATGGTGATTATACTGATCAAATTTTAGTTGATAGTAAATATTCAGTATTGCCTTTAACATTCTATGGTATGGATGCAGCGTTAAATCCAACTGCTCAAATTAGAGTTGCTTTTGTAAAAAATACAACTCCGTATTATTACTTAAAAGCGAATAAGCAAAATATTGTACCTGGTGATACAGTAAATTACGCTGTTAAAGCAAATAATATTAGTAACTTAAAAACTACTAAATTAACGCTTCAATTGAATAATAATCAAGGAAGCATTGACAATATTCTAGTAAATGATGAAGTTAAAAAATATGGTGACGCACAAGTGACAGTAAAAACATCACCTACTACTTGGGACTATATTACACAATATGACTTTACTTTTACTTACTCAGGTTCAGCTAAGTTACCAGAGGACACTCAATTATTTAATTTCGATATTAAAACATTAGATAAATCATTTACAACAGGTTCAGCCATTAACTTCTCAGGTAATGGTGCGTCTACAATTGATACATCAAATGTTGAAACGAAAAATGTTTACACTTATATCGATGGTTATAATGTAAAACCAACAGTTTCAAAACTTACAGGTACACTTCAAGTAGAAGGAGCAAAAAACCCTGCAACAGGTGAAACAAACTATGCGATCGATCAAAGTAAAGTAGGTGCGAAAATTACATTAACATCTTATGATGGTAAAACTGTTTTACAAACACCAATCACATCAAAACAAGGTGATTATGCATTCGATGGTGTGAAATTAGACAGTAAACCTTACACTTTATCTGTTGATGTACCAGGACACTTTACAATGAATCAAAAAATGAATAATTTATTTGATAATATCCGAGGTGATTTAATTGGTAGGCAATTACGCTACTTATTAGATGTTGCACCTGCTGGTGATGCAAATAAAGACAATGTAATCGATGTATTAGATGCATTAGCTGTACAAACTTACTGGGGCACAAACAAAGCATCTGCTGACTTCAACTTTGATAAAGTAGTTGATGCGAAAGATATGGATTATGTAGTTAATAATTTTGGATTACAAAATTCAACTGTTTCAAATCCTCCTAAAGCAAAAAGTTCATATAAAGGTGCTACATTAGATAGTATCTTAGCAGATTTAGGCTTAAACAAATAATAAAAGCAGCCTTCTCCCGATTGTTTTTTGGGAGAAGGCTTTTTATTTTTAAATTACTTTTTTCAATCGTTTTCTTCCCCCTAAACCCTGCATTTAAAACACAATGGTAAATTTATACATAAAGAAATTCATTTCAGGTTAACTTAAAGGAATAAAGGATTTGTAGGGAGACTCTTTATGAATAAAAAGTTTATTTATTCAACGCATATTTATATATTGATGATTATGTCAACCGGATTTATGTTACATGTGTTTATCGTACCTAGTGTTTTGACATCAACTCATCGAGATTCTTGGATTACGGTTATTGCTAGCATTCTCCCTTTCATGATCTGGGCTGCTTTAGTTTTTTATTTGTATAAAAAGCTTAATAATGAAGATATTTTATCTCTAATATTTAAAGTTCTATACAAGCCAATAGCTTACATATTATTAGCTATTTTTGTAGTTTACTTTTTATTATCAGCCTTTGTTACTTTTCGATTTACACTAGTTTGGGCAAATACAAATTATACACAAGATATACCTAATATTGCCGTAGTACTATTAATTTCGCTAGTTTGCTTTTATGCTGTATTTAAAGGTATACGTTCAATTAGTACGATTGCATTTTTAGTTTTACCTCCAGTTGCTTTTTTTGGTTTTTTAGTTGGAATAGGGAATGGAAAGAACAAAAATTATGGATTATTATTTCCTATTTTTGAAAATGGATATCATGACATTTTTCATGGCTTTATTTATACATGCTCAGGTTTTTTTGAAATGATATTCATTTTATTTTTAAACTCCTTTTTAAAAGACAAACTAAAAGTAAAATGGTTAATGATCGTTAGTTTTATATTGTTAATATTAATTTTAGGGCCACTGACGGGAGCGATTACGGAATTTGGACCTATTGAAGCAGAAAAAATGAGAAATCCTGTTTATGAACAATGGAAACTTCTAACGATAGGAGTGAATATAACGAGGTTGGATTTTTTATCTATTTTTCAGTGGTTGTCAGGTGCATTTATTCGGATTAGTTTAAACTTATATATTGCAAATTACATCATCAATTATAGCGGAAGAAAAAAATGGATTTTACCAGTATTGTCACTTATTTTATTAGTAGCGGTAATGATTCCATGGAATGCAACATCATTTATTAACTTTTTACAATACTATTATTTTCCAATAAATTTAATCTTCTTATTATGCATGATGCTTATATTTTTAGTTATTTCAAAATTAAAAGGTGATTCAGCATGACAATAGATTCGACTACTTTAGAAAACCTCAATTTACTAGAATTTATGGAGTCTTTTAATCACTCGTCGGATATTGATTTCAGAACTAAATTATATAAAGAAGGGGCAAAATCTTATTATGTAATTATAATGTTTTGTCCAAATTTGATTGACATTCAATTTAGTAATCAAATTATTAATGACATTTTTAATGTTGTCCAAAAAGAAGAAAAATTCAATTTTGAGTTAATAAGTAATATAGTTGAGACTAAAAGGTTGAAAGAAGTATCTAATATTAAAAAAGAAGTCGAAGAAAATTTGTTTTCTGGGGATTTAGTAATATTTAGTTCTTATTTAAATGATGTTTTCTTTATTCAAGTAGCGAATCCTCCAAAACGGAACCCGGAGGAATCAAATTTAGAAACTTCAATTCGTGGGCCAAGAGATGGGTTTGTTGAAAATATTTCGGATAATATGGCTTTAATCCGACAAAGACTTAAGACTTCAACACTTAAAAGTGTTGAATATACAATTGGTGAACGAAGTCGTACAAAAGTTTTACTAGTCTATATGGAAGATATCATTAATCCTTCAATTCTTTCAGAGGTTAAACAACGTCTAAGTTCTATTAAAAAAGATGTAATCGTTAGTAGCTATGAAGTTGAAGAGGAATTATATGACCTACCATACTCGATTTTTCCACTTTTAGATAACATAGGTCGACCAGATTTCGTTGCACAATCATTAAATCAAGGTAGGTTTGCAGTTATTGTTGATGGCAATCCAAGTTGTTTAATAGGTCCAACCACCTTAAGTCAACTTGTTTATTCACCAGAAGATATACATGCAAGTTTATATTATATTAACATAGTAAGGTATCTTAGAATTTCTGCGATTATAACGACCATTTTCCTACCGGGATTATATATTGCAATGGTTACTTATCATATAGATCAATTACCATACCCATTTCTTGCAACGATTGCTATGTCTAGAAACGGTTTGCCATTTTCAGCTCCATTAGAAGCCTGCTTAATGTTAGTTTTTTTTGAATTATTTAAAGAAGCGGGAATTCGTTTACCGAAAGCAGTAGGACAAACTGTAGCTGTTTTAGGGGGGTTATTTATTGGTGATGCTGCGATCCGTGCAGGACTAACTTCGCCTTCTATGCTTGTTATAGTAGCTTTAACTGTTATTTCAGGTTATACATTAGTTAATCAAAATATTGCAGGAAATATTGTAATCCTACGATTTTTTATTTTATTTTTATCGTCTATTTTAGGTTTAATTGGCTTTTTTACTGGAATGTTTCTTTTAGCGACATTGATAGTTTCTTTAGAAAGCTTTGGACAGCCTTATATTACAATACTGTCTGTCCCAAGTATATCTGACTTTTTAAACGTAGTTATAAAAGTGCCTCAAAAGTTTAAACAGAAAAGAAATGAATCACTCCATCCAGTTGATAAAGACCGTCGCAGGAAGTGGAAAAAAAGATGAAAAAATTACTGATTTTTATGCTAATAGTTTTTCATTTATTCATTTTAACAGGATGTTGGGGAGATCGAACGATTATCGATCAAACATTAGTTACAAGTATGGGTATTGACTTTAAGGACGATCAGTACATTGTTACGATTCAAGCACTCAATTTTTCAAATATTGCTAAGCAAGAAAGTGCGGCATTACAAATACCTGCACCTCCATTAATCGGCCAAGCTACAGGTAAATCTATACAGGAAGCACTTACTAAAATCGATGTAAAATCACCAATTCCTTTATATTATGGTCATGTTAACAGTGTCGTCTTAAGTAAATCGGTTATTGAAAAAAAAATGAAAGAAGTTAATTCTTTCATCAGTGGAAGACCACTATTAAGATACACATTGTGGATTTATGGGACTGAACGAGATATAAAAGATATATTAATGAGTCAAAGCTTTTTTAATTTACCTTTTTTATATACTGTAGTGACTAGTCCAGCTGAAAGGAGTAGAGGAAGTTTTATTGTTTTAAGCATGCAATTTAATCAGTTTATTTCGAGATACACTCAACCTGTTGGAACATTATTGATACCTATATTAGATATGGAAGAAAAATATTTTACAGAAAAAGAAGCAGACAAGGTAGCTTATATAAAAGGTGCCTACATTTTATCGAAACAAAAATTTAAAGGACAAGTAACATTAAAAGATATAAAATCACTGAATTATATGCACCAGAAAAATTATAGTTTACCACTTATGCTTGAAAAAGATGATGTAAATTTGGAAGTTAGAAGTTCTAATAGTTCAGTTAAAGTTATAAAAGGTGGTAAGAAGCCAAAGTATATTATTAATGTAAAAACTAATGTAGCCATTGTACAGAATGAGAATGGTTTAAGTAGGAAGAAAATAGCTTCTGATATAGGAAAAAAAATGAAAAGTGATATTTTAAAAACGATAAAAAAAGGAGAAGAGCTTCATGTAGATCTCCTCAATATTTCAGAAAAGCCTTATCGATTTAATCGAAAAGAATGGGATATAAAAACGCTGAATGCACTTGATGTTAATTCGATAAAAGACATAAAAGTGAAAGTGCATATTATAGGTAGTAAAACGTATAAAAGATGAAAAGTGATAGTAAAAGAGAAAGAGCATAAAAAGAAGTTTATTTTTTATTAAAGAGACTTTTTTTATGCTCATTTTTACTAAAAATGAATTATGATAGAAATGGACTGAATAAAAGGAGAAAAGTTATGACTGAAGGAGTAAAAGATAATTGGTTTCCAGGGCGATGGTTAGGTGGGATCTCCTTAATTTTAGGTCCAATTTTTATGCTTACAGGTGTCATTTTAAGAAGTAGATTTCATTTCTTCTTCCCAGATCAGCTTGAAGCATATAAGACTTACCCAACTTTACTATTTTTATCTTATAGTTTTTTTATTGCGGGGAATGTCTTATTGTGGCCAGCAGTTATATCACTTTGTAAATTAATCAGTATAAAGAAGCCAAATTGGGCATTATGGGGTGGAAGTTTTGCGATATTTGGTCTTTTTGCTCGTACTTTTCATGCAGGAGTCGATCATCTAGCTTTTCAGTTGGTTCGAATTCTAGGTGTGGAGACCGCAACAAAAGTTATGGCGCAATCTTATGGAGCGTTTCATATATTCCATAGCCTATCCCCATTAATTATGTTTGGTTGGATTATTTTAGCCATCGGTTCATATCGAGCTAGAGTACTAGGGTTAATTCGCTCTATAATGTTAGGACTTATGAGTTCGCTGCCACTTGGTGTCTTAAAAGGTACAACCTCATTTTCAATTGTGGCTACATCGGCTCTTTGTATAGCACTTTTACCGATGGGTATAAGCGTATTAAAGGACGGACCAAGACCTAATTTAAAGAAAATACTTGGGTCAGTTTTATTAACGATTGTATTGTTAGTAGGTTTATTTGTAATCGGCGAGTTAGGTTAAAAGAATTAAAATAATCCCTATTTTTTTGGGAAGAGGTGAAGAAGTTGATTCTTGTAATTGGTGGAGCGCGTAGTGGAAAGAGTTCTTACGCAGAAAAAAGAATAAAAGAATTACAAACAAATTCAAATGATGTAGTCTATATTGCTACTGCCATACCATTTGACGGAGATATGAATGAAAGAATTAAAAGACATCAAGATGATCGTCGGATTGATTGGCATACTGTTGAGCGATATAAACAATTTAATCAATTAAAAATGGAAGAAGAATTTATACAATCCAAGTTTGTCATTTTAGATTGCATAACAGTTATGATTACAAATTTAATGTTTGATTCTTATACTGATGTTGATTTTGAGACGATGAATAATGAACAAATAAATAAACTAGAAGTAGATATAGAACATGAAGTGAACGAGTTGATAGACGTATGTGATCAGCATGGTAAAACATTGATAATTGTATCGAATGAGGTAGGTTATGGACTTGTTCCATCTTATCGACTAGGAAGGATTTTTAGAGATATTGCTGGGCGTATAAATCAAAAAATTGCTTTAAGAGCAGAAGAAGTTATACTCGTTACAGCTGGTTTACCATTAAGAATAAAGTAGGAGTACCGATATGAATCGATTTAAAATGATCCTCAGTTTTTTTTCAACCATCCCGGTTAAAAACTACGAGTTTATTGAAGCCGAACTAGGAAAAGGAATTAGAGTGGTTCCATTAGTAGGTGTGTTATTTGGTTTAATACTTGTTAGTTTGAATAGTGGAATTTCATTTGTTTTGGACAAAGAAACTAATGCATTTCTTATTCTACTAGTCTATTTATTCTTAACGGGTGGATTACATTTTGATGGAGTAGCTGACACATCAGATGGAATTTTTAGTCATCGTTCAAAAGAAAGAATACTAGAAATTATGAAAGATAGTCGGATTGGTGCATTTGGGGTAATTTCCTTAATTGTTTTATTTTTAGGAGATTGGTTATTTTTATCAAAGAGTACAACATTTGCTATTTTTTTATTTCCGATTATTGGAAGATGCATTGCCCTATTTACATGCAGAATAAGTACATATGCTAGAAATGAAGGATTTGGAAGTCAATTTATAATTGAAGCTAAAAAATCTAATTCATTATTTGTTCTAATTGTATATGTGTTACTCATTTGTGTAAGCAGTATTTTAATGAATGAAATAGCAATTATTCTTGCGGTATGTGTTACGTTTATTTTTATTACGGTCATTACGAAAAGAATCAATCAAAAACTAGATGGTATTACAGGAGATGTAATTGGATTTACGATTGAAGTTTCCCAATTATGCTTTTTAATTTTTGCTGTGATAGGTGAGAGATTGGTATGAGAATATTTTTAATTAGACATACAGAAAGCATTGGAAATAGACAAAAGGTTTATGCAGGAATGACTGATTTTGATTTAACAGAAAAAGGCTTAAGTCAAATACGTGGTGTGATTACCAAGTTTACAAAAATGATTGAGCCTACTTCACACTATTTTTTGTATTCTAGTCCACTTCGTAGATGTACTTTATTAAGTGATGCGATTGGAGAATTAATAGGAGAATCAAAAATAGTTGATCGTAGGTTACAGGAGACAAATTTTGGGCTGTTTGAAGGGAAAACATATACTGATCTTTTAAATGAAGTGCCTGAAGTTATAGAAAAGTGGAATGAAGATTTGATTCATTTTCAAATTCCAAATGGGGAAAGCTTAAAGCAGTGTGCAGAAAGAGTTAATACATTT
Source organism: Bacillus sp. FJAT-25509 (assembly GCF_001420605.1). Taxonomy (GTDB): domain Bacteria; phylum Bacillota; class Bacilli; order Bacillales; family Bacillaceae_G; genus Gottfriedia. The sequence goes on along the minus strand of NZ_LJIZ01000018.1, from coordinate 87,238 downwards.
TGTCATGACATTAGATTGAAAAACGAAGATGTAATAGTAGTATCACATGGGGGAATTATGAAGCTACTACTCCTAAATTTACTTAATTTAGATTTAAGTCATTTCTGGAAATTTTATACGAGCAACGGATGTATTATTGAAATTGAGTATAACGATGGTTTTGGATTTTTGAAAAATATCAATCAACTAAATAAAGAGGATGGGGAAACTTGAACACGAAAAAAATTGTTTTACTTTCATTATTTATTGCATTAAGTGCAGTACTGTCTAATATAAAAATATTCTATTCTATTGCATTTGATTCATTGCCGGCTTTTCTGGCAGCTATGTTGATTTCTCCAATTGCAGGAGGAATTGTAGGGGCACTAGGTCATCTTCTTACAGCAATTACTTCAGGTTTTCCATTTACAGTACCAGTGCATCTATTTATTGCTGTTCAAATGCTTGTGATTGTTTGGATTTTTGGCGTATTATTTAAAAAAATGAATCAATACATAGCCATGATAGTGGCAATTATTTTAAATGGTCCAGTGGCAACTTTATTAAGTGGTCTATTAATTGCTTATTTGAATCACTCCTTTACAGTTAAGACTGTTAGTAGTTTTTTTATCTTAATGGTTGTACCATTGACATTGGCTTCAGCGGCAAATATTGTTTTAGCATTTATACTTCAAAAGGTGATGAGACGTGCAAATTTCAAATTATAGGGACTTAACTTTAATGCATATAGATAAGGATCGTTATTTTACAATTGCTTGTGATAGCTGCGGTGGAATTGGGATGAGTGAGCTTGATTTAATAAAGGTTGATGAAGAAATTGTAGGATATTTAACGGCGAAATTATGTTTAGTTGAAACATTGGCATTTCGCGCTAAGCCAACTGTATTAATTAATACTTTATGTGTAGAAATGAACGGTAGAGGGAAGAGAATAATAAACGGGATTGAAAAAGCGATTAAAGAATATAATGAAGCTAATTTTTATGAAGACAACTTAGAAATAAATATTACTGGAAGTACAGAAGAAAATATCCCAACAAAACAAACAGGTTTAGGAATTACTTTAATGGGAGAAATTTATAATCCGCATAATAGGAAAGAAATCATTTCAGGGGATCTTGTAATATTAATTGGTTATCCAAAAGTAGGAAATGAAGTATTAGAGGATTTAAATGAAAATAAAAACGAGATCATTAATTTTAACTCATTAAAGCAATTAACAAAAAGCGAAGATGTCTCAGATCTATTACCAATCGGTTCAAAAGGAGTTCAATATGAATTGAATCAGTTGATGGAGACGAATCATATCGATATAAAATTATTGAATCAATCTAGTATTCCATTACATAAATCGGCAGGACCAGCGACATGTGCTTTAGCAATTATTAAAAAGGATGCGATTGACGGATTAAATAGGCAAATCTCGCAGCCAATCACTTTACTAGGTGAGATTTTTTAATAGTTTGAAATAAAATGATTGGAGATTTACAATGGCAGATGCTTTGAAAAATGTATATAACCACGATTTAATTTCAAAAATAGCAAACGAAATCCATATCGTTTATACAGATTTTAATAATGAAAATTTTATAGATAAAGTATTCAATGAAAGCTGGGAAGAAAAAACATTAAAGGAAAGAATGAGACATATTACGATTTGTTTAGGAGAGACACTTCCAAACAAATATGAAAAATCAATAGAGATTTTAAGTAGTATATTAGATAAATTTCCAAAGGGCCAATTAAGTAGTATTATTTTTCCTGATTTTGTTGAAGTGTATGGTCTAGTTCATTGGGAAAAATCAATAGAATCCCTAGAACTATTCACACAGCACTCAACATCAGAATTTGCTGTTAGACCGTTCATTGTACAAGACCAAGAACGAATGATGGCGCAAATGCTAAAATGGTCTACTCATCCAAATGAACATGTAAGAAGACTAGCAAGTGAAGGGTGCCGCCCAAAGTTACCTTGGGGAATGGTTCTAAAAAGTCTAAAAAAAGATCCAACTCCAATTCTTCCTATTCTAGAAAACTTAAAGGAAGACGAGTCATTGTATGTACGCAAAAGTGTAGCAAATAATTTAAACGATATTTCAAAAGATCACCCAACTTTAGTATTAAAGATTGCGAAAGAATGGTACGGTAAAAATCCCCATACCAATTGGATTATAAAGCACGCATGTAGAACGCTATTAAAAAAAGGTAATATAGAAGCTTTAACGATTTTTGGATTCGAAACGACAAAAGCAATTCATATAGACCAATTCCAATTACAATCAGACAAAATTGAAATTGGAGGAGACTTAAACTTTTCATTTGCGATTCATAGTAACGAACCGACTACCACCAAACTTAGAATCGAATTCGCAATTGATTACGTAAAGTCAAAAGGGAACCGTACAAGAAAAATCTTTAAAATATCCGAAAACACAATTGAAAATGACAAAACATTATCTTACAACAAAACACACTCATTCAAAAACTTATCAACAAGAAAACACTATCCAGGTCAGCATAGCATCACACTACTAATAAATGGAGTCGAAAGTGGAACTTATGACTTTACGGTAAAATAAAAAAGAGATTCCAATTTTTTTGGAATCTCTTTATATTTTCTAAAATCCAGCTTTCCAATCTTTTCTTCCACTTATCCCTGTCTCTTGTGCATCATCACATCTTCTGTTAAAGGAGTAAAGCCAAGTTTTTCTTGTAAAACACTTTTAGGAATTTGTGACTTAGTGATTGTAACTGCTGTAACTTTTCGATTGATGTTTTCATTATGGATGATCGACATTATATCATAAAAATAAGGTATAGCTGCTTCAGTATAAGCAACAGCTAAAATTTCTGAATACCCAGTATCTGGTCGTATTGTCATACCAAAATAGGCAATGACTTGATTTTCTAGTTTACATTCAACTGCATAGTCGAATTCAATTGATCCGTAGTATTCATTCATCATGACAATTTGCTCGTTTGTGAGAATTTGTTGCTTCATTTTTAAATCTTTCCAAACATTAAATTGAAATTGATCTTTTATTTCATACGAAAATCCAGGAATACTTTGGAGTGTTTTCATAAGTAGTGGATAATGCGCACCAACTAATTGAGAACGACTAGTAATGTTGAACCCTTTCAATAAGAAATAGTCTATTTGTTTTGCCCACTGTCCTCTAAATCGCTGTGCAAGTAATTTCCCACCATATTCCTTACTAACAGCAAATTGATAAACTCTTTCAAACAATTCATCTCGTACAGTATCCTCATATTCAGGCAATACCCATGGATAACCTAATGAAACAAATTCTCCTTTACCAGAGAAACTCATATAACCAACAAGCTGATCTCCGTCAAAAGCAAAGCATCTAGATTTTTCATTAAATTCAGATTGGTGTTCAAATAATTTTGGAGATAAAGTTGGTTTCCAAGCATATGGTAGAGATTCTGTCATCTTATTCCAAAAATCATACTGCAAATCAAGATCTGTTGGACTCTCATAAAAACGATAATCGATAGTCATATCAGTATCCTTTCCTAAATCGTACTAATTTTAATAGTATCAAATTAATTTGGATTTGAATGTTCAAGAATAGTTAATTTTACTAAAAAACAACAGTAACATTTAATAGGGTCAATTAAATAAATATCACATTAATTAAAGTATGATTTTATAGTCAGTCTGTTGCCTATAAAAAGAGCATTGAGTAAAATCAATGCTTCAGACTGTCTGGTAAATTGACTAAATCAATAAAAAACGAGCCTTTTAAAGATTCTAATTAAAGTTCATTATTCATACGTAATTTATTAATAATTACATATTTATAGTCCTTAAGGTAACGATATGAAAATGACCTACATTAGGAGGAGTAATAATGAGAGCTGTTACATATCAAGGGCATTATAATGTAAAAACGATTAAAGTAGATGCTCCAAAAATTCAGCATAGAGATGATGTTATAATTAAAATTACTTCAACAGCAATTTGTGGTTCTGACCTACATCTATATCAAGGAAATTTTCCAATAAAAGAAGGCTATATTATTGGACATGAGCCAATGGGAATAGTCGAAGAAATTGGCCCAGGTGTTACTAATCTAAAAAAAGGGGATCGAGTCGTTATTCCTTTTACAGTTGCATGCGGAACATGCCCATATTGTAATCATGGAATGCAAAGCCAGTGTGATAATTCGAATCCACATTATGATTCAGGTGGTTATTTAGGCTATACAGCAAAGTTCGGAGATTATCCAGGTGGACAAGCAGAGTATTTAAGGGTACCATTTGGCAACTATACACCGTTTAAAATACCAGAAAGCTGTGAGTTGGGTGATGATCATCTACTTTTTATGTCAGATGTTTTACCAACTGCATATTGGAGTGTTGAAAATGCAGGGGTCAAAGAAGGAGATACAGTCATTGTATTAGGATGTGGTCCAATTGGATTAATGGCTCAGCAGTTTGCTTGGAAAAAAGGCGCGAAAAGAGTTATTGCAGTAGATTATATCGATTATCGATTAGAGCATTCAAAAAAGATGAATAAAACTGAAATCTATAATTTTTCGAAAGATCCAGATATGGGTGAAACCTTAAAGGAAATAACAAAAGGTGGAGCGGATGTTGTAATTGATTGTGTTGGTATGGATGGGAAGAAATCACCGCTAGAATTCATTGAACAGAAATTAAAATTACAGGGTGGAACACTAGGACCAATTCAAATTGCTACAAAAGCAGTTAAAAAATGTGGAACTGTTCAAATCACAGGTGTTTATGGTGGGAATTATAATGCCTTTCCTTTAGGCGCATTTTTTAGTAGAAATATTAATATAAAAATGGGTCAAGCTCCGGCAAGACAATATATGCCATTCCTTTATGACCAAATAGTAAGTGAAAAGATTGACCCAACAAAAATTATTACACATAAATTGTCATTAGATGAAGCAGATCATGCTTATCATATTTTTAATAATAAAGAAGATAATTGTATTAAAGTGGTTTTGAAACCATAAAAAAAATGAGTTCAATAATTTGAACTCATTTTAGATTTATCTAGAGAGATATATTATTTTGCTTATAATCTAATTGTTTTGAATGAGACATTTTATAGGCCATCACGCCAAATAATACGCCCGCCAATCCTCTGAATATCGTTGAGAAAATCATCGCAATATTCATACTGAATGATTCAAGTAAAAAAACACCAAATTGTGGAGCGATGAAGGCAACAATTGAAAGTAAGAAATTATAATTAGCAATATAGGATGTGCGATGTTCTTCTTCAGTAGCCTCTAGTAAGCTATTAAATAATATTAAAACAGTACCAGATACAAAAAATCCTGATGTAAAGTTTACGATAAATAAGTATACATAATTTGTTGATAAAATATTTAAAATAGGTGCAGAGGCCATTCCGATCGAAATCCAAATTAGTAATTGAGTATTACTATAACGATTTGCCATTTTTGCCCACCAACGAAAGCTAACGATTTGTGAAAGTTGGTTGCTTACAGTAAATAAACTAATCCAAAAAGCAGTTGCATGAGCAAATCTTATTTGATAAATCGAAAATAAAGACCATGCCATTTGCCACGCGAAATTAAAAAACAGTGCACAAACTAAAAATGTGATATAGGGTTTATACTGAAAAAGATGTTTTGAAAAAGGAGAATAGTGATTAGAAATCTCAATTTTTTGTTTTTCCTCTTTATGTTTCAATATATAAAAAAACTCAATCATTCCAAATATAAATGCAAATAAAAAAAGTATTTGATAGGGAAGCGCACTTTTTGAGCTAATGGATTTCATACATATTCCTGCTACAAGCGTTACAATCATTCCCGTAAAGGTTAGTATTCTATTTCGGTTTCCAAAAAATGTATTTCGACGGTCTGCTGGGATTAAATCACCAATGAATGCTTGCCAGCTTAAATTTAGAAATGTACCTGGAAAATTCATTAATGCAATTAAAATAACAAAAAACCATGCGATATGCTCTGATTTAATAAATGGAAGAAAAACCATTATTAATAGAAAGAAACGCGTAAAGAAAATGGAGTAAGCAGTGAATTTTCTTTTTTCTTCTAACTTATTAACCATAAAAGCAGCTGGGAGCATTGCGGCCATTCCGACAATTGAAGGTAAGGAAGAAATTAAACCAACTTGATAATTGGTAGCACCTAAAATTGCAATAGCAAACAATATAAAATAGTTATTTGATAAACTGATTGCGATTGTAGATGCAGCTCCATTTTTAATGCTCTGGGATTCATTGTGTAGCACATCTTGTTTACTGTAAATCAACTGACGTTCCTTCTTCCTTTTTTAATCTCATAATTTTGATTAAATATTCGATTTTAAATTTTTAAATAATTCATTAGAACAATAGCATATTTATTCATTAAATTCTATGTTTTAGAACTAAGTTTTAATGTAAAATAATGGCTTTATTAAGAGTGGGAATTTCCAAAAATTAGTTATTTATTTCAGAGTTTAAAAATTGCATTTTACATTAATTTTTAATAAACTAAAATAATCTGTCTGATGTAATAAGAATCATATTTTAAACATATTAAATATTGGAAAGAACATTTTTTAATAGTTAAGCCATACTAATATTAGAATTGACGTAAAAATAATTTATTTATTTCATCGTCAATTTTTTATTGCACTTTAAGAAAGTATAAGTTGGCAGCGATGATGAGTAGTCGACGTAGTAGCCAATTCTAGGAATAAAGTATAAGTGCACCGTTTCTGACTTCCCTTTAAAGGCTGGCCAGTCGACAAGTTTTCTTTATTTACATATGAACAATATACGGCAAGGAGAAGAGACATATGTTTTCACCAGTTTACAAAGTAAATGATGATGGAGAAATTTACTTAAGTACGAAAGGCTTTTCAGTAACCTACGATCAATTTAAAGAGGATGAACAAGGAAACGCATATGTAATCGTAAAAAGCGATGAAGAACCTCTAATTAGAGTAAAACTACTTCTACATAATATCGGTAATGCAAAAACACCAGAATTAGAAGTAAAAAACAAATCTGGATTAGGTCAGGTGGAAATAAGATTACTTCGAGTAAAAATTAAAAAATTTAAAAATGGATGGGGAGCAAAAATTGCTCTATCAAATGGAGAAGTGACGATTAAAGGTGATATACCTAAACACGTCAAGATACAAGTAGTTCGAAAAGTTAAATTATCGTAACCTTTTTATTTAATAATAATTAATGAATTAGAGTTCCACTATTTTTGTACTTATTATGTTTATACGTTTATTTTTTTAAAAAACTAATTTATCGACTAATAGCCTGAGTTCTATATAAGAACTTGGGTTTTCTTTTAATCATCTTGAATAGTTATATATAATTTTGTACAATAACCTTTTATTTTAGAAAAATGAATAATCAACTTAAAATATTCAGAATGTAGTATATAAAAAAGGTTTTTATGAAGCTTCAAAGTATATGTAAAGATTAAAATAAAAAAAATATTTTCTAATAGACTTTCTTAATGATAATATTTTAAAAAATGAGTAGTAAGATAGAATCCCAAATTGAATAAAAATGAATATTTATTGTATATAACTAAACTGTTATTTAAGGATGTGAAAGAAATTAATATTGAAAATATAGAAGCGTTTATCCATGTAATTCATTTTGGTAGCTTTAACAAAGCTGCAGAATCACTTTTTCTGTCACAACCAACTGTTACAGCTAGAATTCAATCGTTAGAAAGAGAATTAAATTGTCAGCTTTTTCACCGTTCCGGTAAACAAGTTAATATCACAGAAGAGGGTAAGCGCTTCTTACCGTATGCTCAACAATTAGTTCATATATACGAAAAAGGGAAGATGCACATTAATCAAAAAAAATCCCACAATAATGAATTGAAAATTGGGTGCACTGTTTCGGTTTCAAACTATGTTATTTCAGAAATTCTGCCAAAACTTTCGGTAAGTAATGAAGATTTACATTATAAAGTTATTACAGGTAAGAGTGATGAATTAATTAATAAAGTATTAAATAATGAAATTGATATAGGTTTTGTTCGGAAAACTAGTCACCCTAGCCTACAATCAATTAAATTATTCGAAGATCCAATTACGCTTTATGTTTATAAAGATCATCCGTTTATTTCAAAAAAATCGATCACAATTCAAGATATCGCTCAGGAAAATCTTATTTTCTTTGAATGCGGTTCATTAGACTGGCTTAGAATTCATCGTTTATTTGAAAATCTAGAAGCCCCTCCAAATATAAGGATTCATACTGATAGTTCGGAGATGGCAAAAAAACTTATTATAGAACAATTTGGAATTGCTTTCTTGCCTAGTATTAGTGTGAAAAAAGAAGTTAAAGAAGGAATATTATTTCCAATACATATTGAAGAAACAAAGGGAATTTTTCTTCAAACAAATATTTTCTGTAATCGTGGAGAATATACAGAATTAATGAATGAAATAGTTGAATTAAGCAAAGAGTTGGTGAAATAGCCAACTCTTTTTTCTTTTATTTCAAGCAAAAAAATATAAAGAAATATAAGAATTGGGGGTATCCTCAATTGACAATCAACTAGATCGTGCTTAAGGGAACAATAAAGCTAATTCAAATATTTAATAAAACGATAGAAAAGTTCTATTGGAAATTACGTTGACTAAATATTCTGTCAGTGATAAAGTTTATAACAATTAATTCCTAGTTAACCTATAAGGAATATTGGTTTTTAAAAAGGAGGGTAACACGTTGAAGGATATTGTCATTATCTCTGCTAGCTCATCACCAAACTCAAGATTGAATGGCATACTCCAATTTGTAAAAGAAAAGTGGACTAATGAAGGTATTAAAGTATGCCAAGTAAATATTGGGGATTTGCCAACGGAAGCTTTAATTAAGAGCGATTTTAATAATGAAGAAATTAAAGAAGCCCTTAATAAAATTGAGAATTCGATCGGTGTTGTTATTGCAGGACCAGTCTATAAGGCCTCCTATTCAGGTTTATTAAAAATATTTTTAGACTTAATTCCTCAGAATGGCTTGAAAAATAAAGTTGTCCTTCCTATCTTCATCGGTGGAACAATTGTCCATTTACTCAGTTTAGAATATGCATTAAAACCAGTTCTCTCTGTTCTTGGGGGAAATCATTTTGTTACTGGTGTTTATGCAATTGATGATTGGGTAATAAGAGATTATCAAAATCATTTTTCATTATCTAATGAATTAACAGAGAGATTAAATAAAGCAACTGAAGAATTATCAGAAGAGTTAATTTGGCTAGCAGTAAGACCCTAAAAAAATTATTCAGAAATGAGGAATTGAGAATGAAAAAGTTTGTGATTACACTTGTATCCTTGGCAGTCGTAGTTTTAATTATTACATTTGCTTTAAAAAATAAAGATAAAGAGGCAGCAACAGCTACTAGTTCAAAAGTTCAAAGAATTGTTGTAGGTACTGGTACACAATTTCCAAATGTGTGCTTTATCGATAAGGATGGAAATCTAACTGGCTTTGATGTTGAACTTGTAAAAGAAATTGATAAAAGATTGCCAGAATACAAGTTTGATTTAAAAACATATGAATTTTCGAGCTTATTGTTAAGTCTAGAAACTAAGAAAATAGATTTTGTTGCTCATGAAATTGAAAAAAATCCAGAGAGGGAAGAGAAGTATTTATTTAACAAAGAAGCTTATGCGCATTGGAAAAATAAAATCGTTGTTGCAAAAGGTAATAATTCAATTCAATCAATTGACGACTTAAAAGGCAAAAAGGTATTAACATCCGCTACAAGTGCAGAAGCACAAATTCTTGAAAATTATAATAAAGAGCATAATAACGCAATTAAAATTGTTTATCAGAATGGTGGAGCAAATGATACTGTACAACAAATTACTTCAGGCCGTGTAGATGCTACAGTTGCTGCAGATTTTACCTTATCTTTGATTGACCCAAAAGGTGAGTTGAAAACAGTAGGGCCAGCATTGACTGAGGCTGATGTATTATTTGCCTTTAGAAAAAATGATGCAAAAGATCAAAAATTAGCAGGCGCAATTGACGAAGCACTATTAAAAATAAAAGCTGACGGAACACTTGCTAACTTAAGCAAAAAGTGGTTAGGTGCTGATTTTACAGAAAATTAAAGCTAAAACCAAAGGGTGAGAAGGAATGGGTGCTGATTTTAAAGCTGGATTAATCTTCGAATATTTTATTAAATTACTACCTTTTATAAAGATTTCGTTAATCATTGTAGGGAGTTCTATTTTAGTAGGGTTAGGTGTTGGCTTACTTATAGCCTTACCTAGAATGTATAAGGTACCAATTTTTCAAAGAATCTCGCAAATATATGTTTCGTTTTTTAGAGGAACTCCAATTTTAATTCAATTATTTTTAATTTATTATGGCGTACCTGAGTTATTAAAGCTAGTAGAAGTAGATGTTAGTAGAATTGATGTTTTATATTTTGTCATTTTAACATACGGATTACACAGTGCAGCCTTTATTTCAGAAGGTATTCGTGCATCAGTTAGTGCTGTAGATAGAGGGCAAATTGAAGCGGCTTATTCTGTTGGAATGGATGGATATCAGGCCTTTAAGAGAATCATAGCACCACAAGCATTCGCTATATGGATCCCGATTTTAGGAAACTTATTAATAGGAACACTAAAAGATACATCATTAGCATTTACTCTAGGGGTAATGGAGTTAACAGGGCAATCACAAACATTAGGTTTACTAAATCGTCATTTTATTGAATCCTATCTTGCACTTGCTCTCGTTTATTTTATTTTAAGTGTCTTTCTTGAAAAAGGATTTATCTTATTAGAAAACCGGTTTGGAAAATATGAAAGAACAAGTGTTGAAAAGAAAGAAAAAACTTTTAAAATCCGTAACTTATTTGGAAAAATGAATCGCGATGTCGTTGTTGTGAAAGAAGGTACGAGATTATGAAACTAGATTTCTCATTTATTTGGGAGGCATTTATACAAATACTACCTGCAATTCCAACTACACTTTTTATAACTATTTTGTCAGTACTTATTGGGTTTGTGATAGGAACTTTTACGGCTATTGTTCGTATTTATAAGGTTCCAATATTGAGTCAGGCAGCATCTAGTTACGTTACGATTATTCGAGGAACGCCGATGATTACACACTTGTTAATTATTTATTATTCAATCTCAATGCTATTAGATTCACTTGCTAAACATTATCATTTTGCTTTTAATTCATCATCAATTCCTATGACAGCTTTTGCAATTATTTCCTTTTCTATTACAGCAGGTGCGTATTTATCTGAAGTGGTTAGAGCTGGAATTACCAATATCAATCGAGGACAAATTGAAGCTGCTTATTCAGTTGGTATGACAACAACACAAGCACTAAAAAGAATTGTATTTCCACAAGCCTTCGCTGTAAGTTTACCAAATTTATCAAATACATTTATTGGAATGCTGCATGGATCAACTTTGGCCTTTATTGTTTCTGTTGTAGATATAAACGCAAAGGCACAAATTGTAGCTTCTACAAATTGGAAGTTTTTTGAGGCATATATTGCAGCTGCACTAATTTTCTGGGGAATTACATTAGTCATTGAAAGAATGACAAGTTTATTAGAGAAGAGATTTAGCGTCTTTAGTCGAGGGGGAGTGAAATGATTACTTTAACGAATGTAACAAAGTCCTTTGGAAAAAATCATGTGTTAAAAGGTATAGATTTAACAGTTAATAAAGGAGAAGTCGTCGCAATTCTAGGTCCTAGTGGATCAGGAAAAACAACTTTACTTCGTTGTATAAATTATTTAGAGAAACCAAATAAAGGAAAAATTACAATAGACGATTTTAAAGTAGATTTTAGTCAAGCTTCAAAGACCGAAATTCTTTCATTGCGCCAGAAAACAGCTATGGTATTTCAACAATTTAATTTATTTAAAAATAAAACAGTTGTTGAAAATGTAATGGAAGGATTAATAGTAGCTAAAAAATGGTCTAAGGAAGCAGCATACAAAAAAAGCGCTGAATTACTTGAGAAAGTAGGCTTAGGAAACAAGTTAGATTCTTACCCTCTACAGTTATCCGGCGGACAGCAGCAAAGAGTAGGAATTGCTCGGGCGCTTGCTTTAAATCCAGAGGTCATTTTATTCGACGAACCAACCTCTGCTTTAGACCCTGAATTAGTAGGTGAAGTACTAGCAATTATACGAAAAATAGCAAAAGAAGGAATTACAATGATTATCGTCACACATGAAATGGCATTTGCTAGGGATGTTGCTAATCATGTTGTGTTTATGGACGGCGGCATAATTGTTGAAGAAGGGAATCCCAAGGCTATCTTTCAATCACCTAAAGAAGAAAGAACAATTCAGTTTTTAAAACGATTTTCAGAGGAAGACATGTACTATATTTAAAAAAATGGAGGAAAGAATATGGGACTTAAATATGGATTCTTAGATCAAAGTATTATTTTTCCTGGTCAAACTGCAAATGAAGTACTTATAAACACTATAAATCTAGCAAAAGAAGCTGAAAGATTAGGATTTAATCGATTTTGGGTATCAGAGCACCACAATTCACAAGGAATTGCTGGGTCATCTCCAGAAGTGCTTGTTTCACATATTCTTGCTAAAACTGAACGGATTTCTGTTGGTTCAGGTGGGGTAATGTTACAGCATTATAGTCCGTATAAAGTAGCAGAAAACTTCAATGTATTAGCTAATTTGTCACCAAATAGAGTAGAGCTTGGCATAGGAAGAGCACCGGGCGGATTTCCAAAATCTAGCCAAGAGCTCCAAAAAAACTTGAAAGAACCTCAATCTCTTGAAGAGAAAATTGATGAACTAGAAAATTTTTTATATCAGGATGCATCAGAAGTAAGTTCGTTTGACTCTTTACAAGCTTCACCATTACCACAGATTAGAGTTCCGCTATTTTTATTAGGAACGAGTGTATCAAGTGCAAAATTTGCAGCTAAAAAGGGCTATCCATATGCATTTGCATTATTCATAAATAATGACCCAGTGGCAGCAAAAGAAGCGATCGTTGCTTATAATAATTCCTTTAATCATCAAAGTGGTCGAAAACCAAAGTTTATTTTAGCCTTGTCTACGATTGTGACTGAAACCGAAGAGGAAGCACTAAAATTATCCGATCAATTACAAACTGTGCGAGTTACATTAGGGAATGGGCAAATTGTAAATGTCGGCACGCTTGAGCAAGCAGAAATTTACGCAAAACAAGCTGGCCAAACCTATACTACAGAAGTTAAAGAGGCAGACGTTCTTAAGGGAACAAAAGAAACTTTTCAAAAAAGAGTTTTTGAATATCAAAAAGAATACGGTATTGATGAATTTATTTTCACATCATTAATTCCAAATTTTGAACGGAGAGTTCGTTCGCTGCAATTAATTAAAGAGGCTTTTACAGAAATAACGGTTTGACTTAACAGTTTAGGAGTTGAAAACCATGAAATTTGAACTATCTGAAGCGCTACTTGAAAAGCTAATTCAAATAAGAAGGAGTTTACATTCAATTCCAGAGTTAGCGTTTGAAGAATATGAAACAACAGCCACACTTGTTCAACTTTTAACAGAGTATAACATACGAATCCTGTCTTTACCTTTAAAAACAGGTCTTGTTGCAGAAATCGGTGATGATCGAAAAGGTCCTACCATCGCAATTAGGGCAGACATTGATGCACTTCCAATTCAGGAGGAAACAGGATTACCTTTTTCATCAAAAAATCCAAATAAGATGCACGCTTGTGGACATGATTTTCATACAGTTGCAATTTTAGGTACAGCTATTTTATTAAAGCAAATAGAAAATGAGTTACCCGGGAAAATACAAATCATTTTTCAACCCGCAGAAGAAATTGGTAAAGGTGCATTAGAAATTATTAAAACAAATGTACTAAAAGATACAAAAGTGATTGTTGGTATGCATAATAAACCTGATTTAACAGTTGGAACCATTGGGATAAAATCAGGTCCTTTAATGGCAGCTGCTGACGGATTTACTGTTGAAATAAATGGGAAATCGAGCCATGCAGCGGTACCGGAAGCAGGGCTTGATTCAATCCTTACTGCATCACATATTGTTACGTCACTTCAATCGATTGTGAGCCGTAATATTAGTCCACTTGAAAATGGAGTTGTAAGTGTAACAAAATTCAATAGTGGGAAAGCATCGAATGTGATCGCTGACAAAGCGGTTTTTAGTGGAACGGTTCGTACTTTTAAGAAGGAAGTCAGAGAGACCATTCAAAATCGATTAAATGAAATAAGTAAGTCTGTTGGTGATGCTTTTAGAACGGATGTTCATACAATTTGGAATCCTGGTCCACCTCCTGTTGTTAATGATGAAAAATTTGCCGGAATTGCAAGAGATGTAGCAACTAAACAATACTTACGTGTAATTGAACCGTCTGTATCTGCAGCAAGTGAAGATTTTTCCTTTTATTTAGAAGAGATTCCAGGTTTATTCGTATTTTTTGGAACTTCAGGAAAATATGAGTGGCATCATCCTAAATTTGATCTAGATGAGAAAGCAATCCCGCTAAGTATTCGATTTTTTACAGATTTTTCTATCACGATACTGAATGAACTTTCAAAAAGTGTAGTCAAAATATAGGAGGAAATAGATGAGTACTTTATCAATTGAATTAAGTGAATTTAATCAACTTTATGATTTACTGTCGCAAAAAACTTTCAATCTTCCAAAAGAGAAACTGCATTGGAAGAAAAATGAAAGATCGTGGAGTATTGTAGAAGTGTTAACTCATTTATTAGATCATGCATTTGTAGTGAACTTTCGACTAAGGGAAGTTTTAGCTGGATCAAGTGTTCAATTACCTGCTTTTAATCAAGATAAATGGATTGCAGGGCAATATGCAAACGATGGAAATATTGCAGACGTACTAGAAACATATCGCATTATTTTATATTACAATAGTCAATTGCTTAAAAGACTAACAAGTGATGATTGGAAGAAAAGCGGAATAAACCCTCAAAATGCAATCGTTACAGTTGAAGACATAATTAAATCTTTTATTTCACATGTTCATCTTCATTTAAAACAAATACAACGTATTTTGTATGAATACAGCTTAGTTTAATTTAGGAGGTAGACTATGTCTTCAAACCGCTTAATTATTAGAGAGTCTAAACCAGATGAGATCGATAAAATAAAAAAAGTGTTAATCGATGCGTATGAACAATATGCTGCTATTCTTTCAAAAGAACAATGGGAAAACTATAAAAATAGTATTATTGATGCAACTGAGAACAGCAACACTAAGACAAAGCTTGTTGCGATTGTCGATAATGTTCTATTAGGCGCATGTTTTATCTATGACTCTGCCGAAAAAGCATATGGATTAACTGAGTTAGAGATTAATTATCCTATTATTCGATTAATAGGTGTTTCCCCTAAAGCAAGAGGATTAGGGATTGCGACAGAATTAATAAAAGCAAGCTGCAATCTTTCAATAGAGTGGGGATCGGACCGAGTTGTTCTTCACACTTCAGATATGATGAAATCTGCTATTAGTTTATATGAAAAAATAGGGTTTCAACGGGCTAAACAATATGAGTTTATGAATGGAAATATACTTGTTAAAAGCTATGAACTAAATATTAGAGATACTGCGATTTTATTAAATTAATGGAGGGGAAAAAAATGACAGAAAGAAAAAAACTAAAGCTTGGGGCACTAGTGCATGGAGTAGGAGGCAGTATGTCTGGCTGGCGTCATCCAGAGGTTCAAACAGACGCAAGTGTTAATTTTTCCTATTACCAAGAGCAAGTGAAAATTGCTGAGAATGGAAAATTTGATTTAGTTTTTATTGCAGATGGATTATATATAACAGAAAAGTCAATTCCACATTTTTTAAATCGCTTTGAACCAATTACCATCTTATCGGCATTAGCAGGAGTAACAAAGAATATAGGCCTAGTTGGTACTCTTTCAACTACCTATAGTGAACCATTTACTGTAGCAAGACAATTCATGTCAATAGATCATATAAGTAATGGGCGCGCAGGATGGAATTTAGTTACTTCTCCACTTGAAGGTTCTGCTAAAAACTATAGTAGAAATGGTCACCCATCACATGATGATCGATATAAAATTGCAGAAGAGCATTTAGAAATAACTAGAGGTCTATGGGATTCTTGGGAAGATGATGCATTTATTCGAGATAAAGCTTCAGGTGTGTTTTTTGATCCGAAAAAGTTACACAGATTAAATTATGAAGGGAAGTATTTCCAAGTAGAAGGTCCTCTTAATATCGGGCGATCTAAACAAGGTCAACCAGTTGTTTTTCAAGCTGGATCTTCAGAAAGCGGTAAGGAATTAGCTGCAAAAGCAGCTGACGCAGTGTTTACTGGTCATGATAATATAGAAGAAGCTAAGCAATTTTATAAAGATGTAAAGGATCGTGCAGTAGCATACGGCAGATCAAAAGATGATATTGTTATATTCCCTGGCATTGCTCCAATAGTTGGTCAAACCGAAGAGGAAGCAGAGCAAAAATATTTAGATCTTGTTAATTTAACAAGTATTGAAAATGCATTGGATTATTTAGGTCGTTTCTTTGAGCATCATGACTTTTCTCAATATCCTTTAGATGAACCTTTCCCTGATCTTGGTGATTTAGGGAAAAATAGTTTTAGAAGTAATACAGATAAAATAAAGAAAGAAGCGAAAGAAAAAGGTTTAACACTTAGACAGGTAGCATTACAAGCTGCTACTCCTAGAAGTGCATTTATTGGCACGCCAGAAAAAATTGCTAATCTTATTCAAGAGTGGTATGAACAGGAAGCAGCTGACGGTTTAATGATTTATTCTGCAATTCCAAGTGCATTAAAAGATTTTACGGAGCAAGTCATTCCATTATTACAAGAAAGAGAAATCTATCGTACAGAATATGAATCGTCTACTTTGAGAGGAAACTTAGGATTACCAATTCCTGAAAATCGTTATATTACTAATCTAGTTAAAAACTAATCTTTAAATTTATTGAAAACCATCCTAGACAGGTGGTTTTTTTTTGATATTCATTTCATATTGCTAACAGATTTTTACTCTAAAAAAGTCAAAATTAATTAGTTGTTAAGTAAAAATTAAGGATTCTATTACATAATGCAATTAATCAGTATGAAGGGGTGGGATTAATGATGGAAGATTTAGAATCAAATTTAATAGAAAAAACCCAAAAAACGAATTTGAAGAATTGTTCAACTACGGGTGCGTTTTCGCCTAAAGTAATTTCTATTTTATTAGTTATCAATTTAGTAATTGGCATTTTTACATTAATTGGAGTTGGCTATTTGAGTTATAAAAATAATAATCGAACGGAAATGATGAGAAACTTCCAAAATGGAGGAGGCTTCCCACAAAATGGTGGCGGCGGTTATTTCAATCAACAGCCAGGTTCATCAGGTAGCAGCAATTAAGGAAAACGGTTGAACTGTTACTGATTTGGAGGCGACGTAATTCTCCAGGCGGTGGTGAAAGAGGATTCTTAATGAAAATTGTAACAGCAATGGTGGTGGCGATCAGTGACGACGACAGAAGATTTGATCCAAATATCAAATATGAACCATTTTTATGAATTTGGTGGGGAAACATTGCATGTGCTAAATAATGTTTCAATCAATATTAAAAAAGGTGATTTTGTAGCAATTGTTGGCCCATCTGGTTCAGGTAAATCAACATTTATGAATATGATTGGGTGCTTGGATCAACCAGACTCTGGAAGCTATTTATTTGATGGCCAGGCGATTGAAGATATGAATAATCGAGAACTAGCGTTAATTAGAAATCGGAAAATAGGGTTTATTTTTCAAAACTTTAATCTATTGTCAAAATTAAGTGCATTGGAGAATGTCGAGTTACCTCTTAGTTATCGAGGCCTCCCGCAAAATGAAAGAAGAAACATGGCAATGGAAGTATTAAAAGAAGTAGGTTTAGACGAACGTATTCATCATCTTCCAAGTCAACTATCGGGAGGTCAGCAACAAAGGGTTGCGATTGCGAGAGCTTTAGCCAGAAGACCAGATCTACTATTAGCCGATGAACCGACTGGTGCATTAGATCAAAAAACAGGACGAGAAATTTTAGATTTATTGAAAAGACTTCATAAAGAAGGTCATACTATTATTTTGATTACTCACGACAATAACATCGCGAAAGAAGCATCAAGGGTCATTAGAATAGGTGACGGTTGCCTGAGTGAGGAAAGTTTTTGTAAGCTTAGAATGGCTTAATTAATTAAAATGTTAATAAAGAGTATAGTTAGAAGCAAATGTAGTTATTATTTGAAATAGATATAAAATGCAATTTTTTAATCAGTCGTACTTAGTTCATTTGGTGGTATGATAGGTGTGGGATTAGGTGAGAGTGTAGCAAAACTGTATTTAATGAATTTAAGTACAACTATTGCATTCTTTTTACCTGGATCAGCTTCAAATATGAGACCAATTCAAGCATGACGATTTGAATAAATAAAGGGGAGCGTTGCTATAAAAGGAACGCTTCTTTTTTAGTCTATGGAGGCATAAAAAGTGAGATTATTAGTTGTAGAAGATCATATAGAAGTTTTAAATTCAATTGTTGAATTATTATCAAATGATTTTACAGTAGATAAAGCGTTAGAAGGAGAAGAAGGTTTTTTCTTAGCGATGCAAAACATATATGATGTGATTGTACTAGATGTGATGCTGCCTGAGAAAAATGGTTTTGAAATTATTAAAGACTTGAGAAAAGAAGGGGTACATACTCCAGTTCTATTTCTAACTGCTAAAGATTCACTAGAAGATCGTGTTGAAGGATTAAACTTAGGGGCAGATGATTATTTAGTAAAACCATTTCAAGGACCGGAGTTACTAGCAAGAATTTATGCATTACTTAGAAGAAGTGGTAAATTAACAATTGATAGTTCATTGAAGTATCAAGGAATCACTTTAAAAGGCAAAGAGCATCCTGTTGAAATAAATAATGAATCGATTCATTTAACAATCAAACAATATGAACTACTAGAATACTTCATACAAAATCAAGGGAAGATTTTAATGAAAGAACAAATTTTTGATAGAATATGGGGATTTGATTCTGATACTACTGTTGCAATCGTAGAAGTATACGTACATCAACTCCGAAAAAAGCTAGAACCATTTAATTATGGTAGTATGATAAAGACCGTCAGAGGTATCGGATATATTATGAAAGATGACTAGGTGAAGAGATGTTTAAGAAAACAAAAATTCGATTAACGATCATAAATTCAGTAGTATTTATCTTAATAATTGGAATCTTTTCTTTAATTATCTATTCATATACAAATAATCGTTTATATAAAGAAGTTGATCAATCACTTTTATGGAATATTAATCGTATACAAAATAGTGATAATCCAAATCGTTTACCAATTTCCAATCGAGATCCACGTGTTTTAATGATCATGTGGGATGAAAATAAAAAATTAGTAAATCCCATGCCAGGTATGAATGCAATCATTTTACAAGATGAACTTAAATATCCTACAAAAATAAACGAAATATATAATGATAAAATCGGTGATATGAATTATCGAACGATCTCAATTCAAGGTGAGACAAATCGAGGGAAAATTACACTACAAATATTACGTAATATCGACTCAGAAAAGGATGTAGTTGATACATTATTAATCATACTAATTGTTGGTTGGGTTTTGGGAAGTGCATTATCAGTTGTAGCAGGTTATATTTTGGCTGGACGTGCACTCGTACCAATTACAAACGCTTGGCAAAAACAACAAGAGTTCGTATCAGATGCTTCTCATGAAATTCGAACGCCTTTAACTGTCATTCAATCACGTTTAGAATTATTGCTTAGAGAGCCAGGCGCAACAATCGAAGAAAAGGCGCAGGACTTTTCAATTATGTTAAAAGAGAATAGGCGCCTTTCCAAACTAGTAGCAAGCTTATTAACCTTAGCTAGATCGGATTCAGGACAAATACAATTAAATAAAAAAATATTCTCTTTAAATGAATTGATAGAAGAAGTTGTTTCACACTTCACTGAAATCATTTCATTTCAAAGTAAAGAAATATTTTTGTCTATTAAAGATACGTATTTTTATTTTGGTGATCAAGAAAGAATTCATCAATTACTTGTGATTTTAATCGATAATGCAATGAAATTTACAAACGAAAATGATACGATTCAAATTAGTTGTGAACAAGTAAAAAATAATTTTCTTATCAAGGTGATTGATAGTGGAGTGGGTATAAAAGAAGAGAACCTTCCTCGAATATTTGACCGTTTCTTCCAGGAAGATGTTTCGCGTACATCCAAAAATGGAATTGGACTGGGATTATCAATTGCAAAATGGATTGTTGAAGAACACGGCGGGAAAATTAAAGTACAAAGTATAAAAGGAGAAGGTACAAGTTTTGAAGTATCTTTACCAATTATGTCCTCTTTAAAACACAGCTAAATTCCAAGACATCGTAGCTAGTAATTTGGTGATTTCCCTAAGAAAATAAAGTATATTTCCGACATTATTTCCTAAGAAATAACGATAAACTACAATAAATTAGAAATTAATGAAGAATTTTAATTAAGTGAGAAAATCTACTGAACTAAGTAGATTTTTTTTATGGAAGAATAAATGAAGGTTTTCCAGTTAAGTACTTTTGGTATGAAAGGAATCATTGATTATTGAATAGAATATGTATTTAAAAGATTAAATGTAGTATTCTAGAGTTTTTTATATAATTAGTTGTGTCTTATATGGGTAAAACCATGTTTTAACAAATTGTGTTTGCAAAAAGCACATATATTAATTCTTTGATTTAGTTCCTGTTTTTCTGACATTAGAGAGTGGAAATCAACATTCATCTTTAAATAGATACTAAGTCGCATTTTTAAATTACACCTACATAAAATGATAGTAAGGAGGTCATTTGGGATGGAAAAATATATTTTATCACTTGACCAAGGGACGACTAGTTCAAGAGCAATTTTGTTTGATATAAAAGGTAAGATTGTACATACAGCTCAAAAAGAGTTTACTCAATATTTTCCAAAGCCAGGTTGGGTCGAGCATAATGCAAATGAGATTTGGGGTTCGGTGCTTGCGGTGATTGCAACATGCCTTGCGGAATCAAATATTCGTCATGATCAAATTAGTGGAATTGGTATTACTAACCAACGTGAAACGACTGTCGTTTGGGATAAACATACAGGGGCTCCAATCTATAATGCAATTGTTTGGCAATCAAGACAAACAGCTGAAATTTGTGAGGAACTGAAAAACAAAGGTTATGATTCAATAGTTCGCGAAAAAACAGGTCTATTAATTGATGCTTACTTTTCTGGTACGAAAGTAAAATGGATTCTTGATCATATTGATGGTGCTAGAGAAAAGGCTGAGGCAGGAGATTTATTATTTGGAACGATTGATACGTGGTTAGTGTGGAAGCTTTCTGGTGGCAGAGCACATGTTACGGATTATTCAAATGCATCTAGAACGATGATGTATAATATTCATGATTTAAAATGGGATAAAGATTTATTGAAAATGTTAGATGTTCCAGAGTGTATGCTTCCAAGTGTCCGCCCTTCTTCAGAAGTATATGCTAATACTGTAAGTTATCATTTTTTTGGAAGTGAGATTCCGATTGCTGGCATAGCTGGTGACCAGCAAGCAGCTTTATTTGGTCAGGCTTGTTTTGAAAAGGGAATGGCGAAAAATACATATGGAACTGGTTGTTTTATGCTTATGAATACAGGAAATCATGCTGTTAAGTCAAATCATGGATTATTAACTACAATTGCATGGGGAATAGACGGAAAAGTTGAATATGCACTTGAAGGGAGTATATTTGTAGCGGGTTCTGCTATTCAATGGTTACGTGATGGTTTAAGAATGATTAAAAATGCAGCAGATAGTGAGATATATGCCACTAGGGTAACCTCATCTGAGGGAGTTTATGTTGTACCTGCTTTTGTAGGATTAGGTACACCTTACTGGGATAGTGAAGTCCGTGGCGCAGTATTTGGTTTAACGAGAGGTACATCTAAAGAACATTTTATCCGTGCTACATTAGAAGCTCTTGCATATCAAACAAAAGATGTGCTTACAGCAATGGAGGCGGATTCAACTATTTCTTTAAAAACGTTACGAGTAGACGGGGGAGCAGTTAGGAATAATTTCTTAATGCAATTTCAAAGTGATATTTTGAATGTACCTGTCGAGCGACCTGTTATAAATGAAACAACAGCTTTAGGTGCGGCTTATTTGGCTGGCTTAGCAGTTGGATTTTGGAAAAACCAAGAAGAAATAGCTGGGCAATGGCATATGGATCGATGCTTTGAGCAGCAAATGACAACTGAATTAAGTAATGAACTATATTCAGGTTGGAAAAAAGCAGTTAATGCAGCTTTAGCATTTAAATAAGTTACACACTTAATTTCAAAATTCTAGGACCTTTCTACGTACATCTGTAATTGTAGCGGTCCTTTTTTAATTTTAGATTGATTTCTTTTATGGCAGCTTTTTAAAACAACTAGAAAATTTGTTGAAGTGAGGTTTTACAATGGAAGAACAATTTTCGAGTTTAAATAGAAAAAAGATTAAGAAAGCATTAGCTGAAAAAGAGTTCGATTTATTGGTAATTGGTGGAGGAATAACAGGTTGTGGTATTGCACTTGATGCAACGACTAGAGGGATGAGTACCGCCCTAGTTGAGATGCAGGATTTTGCTTCAGGTACGTCTAGTCGTTCAACTAAGCTAGTTCATGGTGGTTTGCGATATTTAAAACAGTATGAATTTAAAATGGTAGCAGAGGTTGGTAAAGAGCGAGCAATTGTTTATGAAAATGGACCACATGTAACTACACCTGAATGGATGTTACTGCCTATTTATAAAGGTGGAACTTTTGGTAAATTTACTACTTCTCTCGGCCTTAGATTATATGATTACTTAGCTGGTGTGAAAAAAGATGAACGAAGGAAGATTTTAAATCGAAAAGAAACGATCGAAAAGGAGCCGCTAGTTAAAAAGGAGGGACTTAAAGCTGGAGGATATTACGTTGAATATCGAACGGATGATGCGCGTCTTACAATCGAAGTCATAAAAAAAGCAGTTGAATATGGAGCACAGGCAATTAATTATGTAGAAGTGACTGATTTCATCTATGAAAATAATAGAATAGTAGGCGCTAAAGCAATCGATTTAATAACGAAAGTACCTTTTACAATTCGCGCAAAGAGGATTGTTAATGCAACCGGACCATGGGTTGATCAGCTTAGGGAAATGGAACGATTAAAAAGTGATAAAAATCTTAGACTAACGAAAGGGGTTCATTTAGTTATAGATCATAAAAAGTTTCCATTAAATCAGTCTGTTTATTTTGATACGATAGACGGTCGAATGGTCTTTGCAATTCCAAGAGATGGAAAGACATATGTTGGTACAACGGATACATTTTTTGATCGGGATACCTCTAATCCTAAAGTAAGTAATGAAGATAGGGAATATATTTTAAATTGCGTTAAGTATATGTTTCCAACGATAAAACTAGAAGATACTGACGTTGAATCAAGCTGGGCTGGCATTCGTCCTTTAATTTTTGAAGAAGGTAAAGATCCTTCTGAAATATCTAGAAAAGATGAGATTTGGGAATCATCCTCTGGGTTAATTTCAATAGCCGGGGGAAAGTTAACAGGATATCGTAAAATGGCGGAGACAATTGTAGACCTAATTTTAAAAGACAATGACAATAGATTTAGAGAATGTCTGACTAAAAATTTACCAATTTCAGGTGGAGATGTTGGGGGATCAAAAGGATTTAATTATTTTAAAAAACGATTTTCTTCTGCTGGTATCGCAATTGGATTAAGTGAATCGGAATATAAAAGATTAAGTAGAGTATATGGATCGAATATAGAGCATTTAATGAATATATCATTTAGTGATTTGAAAAATGATACTAATCTACCACTATCATTATTTTTACAACTAGAATATGGAATTCAAAACGAAATGATTGTTAAACCAGTCGATTTTTTTATTAGGAGAACTGGATTTTTATATTTTCATATTGATCTTGTTAATGAGTATAAAGACGAAGTGATTCGTTATATGGCGAATAGATTAAGTTGGAGCAAATACCAAATCGTAGAATACAGTTTGGAATTGGAAGAGCAAATAAAAAATGCAATTACTGCTTCTAATGAATGATTTTAAAAGCGATTAATAAAAGTAGAAACTGCATAAATAAGAAAACCCAGACTGACCAAGAGCGAACGTTGATCAACAGTCTGGGTATTCTTATTTTTTAGATATGAATTTATTATCCGTAATCCAAAACCTCCAAGGATAGTCCCGTGCCTCTCCGGTGTTTTCTATTCCAATCCTAGGACCACTACTAATCTGTTCTGGTTTAATTCCTTCCTTGATGTAAACAGGTGGCAGCCAAATTGGTTTTCCATAAGACTCCATCGTAATATTCAATGCTTTTGTAAGTTTACCTGGTCCATTCGTTAAATTAGAGATAGGCTGATTTTTTCGAAATTCGATCATTTTTTCAATCCCGTTCACAGGTTCTAATGCTCTAATTAATACTACCTGTGGTAGGCCGATTTCCTCACAAACTATATTAATTAAAGTATGGGTATGCATTTGATAAGTGTAGATATAACCTGCTTCATGAAACATGATTTCTGTTCGTTTCGTACGTCGATTTTGATAACTATGTGCAGCACGATCTTCTGGACCCATATATGCTTCGGTCTCTACAATTATTCCGGAAAGTTCCATTTCATCAGTATTATGAACTAATATATGACCTAAAAGGTCCTTTGCTACTTGTATAGATGGTTTAAAAAAGAAATCTTGTTTTAATGTCGAATTCATAAGTAACTCCTCGAAAATTGTTTTATAAATAGAGAAAATGTATTAATTTGTCATGTTAATAAGACTATTTACCTATTTCTATTATTAGAAATACATTAAAATTAGATTAAATATATTAAACTGATTATTAGAAAATATTCATAATTACTCATTGTACAACCCCCTTCAAACTTGTACTATTTACTTATTGTTAGAAGATTCTGAAAAGGGGTGTAGATTTATGGCAAGACCATCTTACTGGAAGGTATTATCGAGTGTCTCACTAGCTACAGCATTAAGTATGTCCATTTTTTCAACTGGAGTTACTTCAAAAGCAGCAATTCCTACTGAAAGTGAAAGTAAGCAATTAGTAGAAAGTCCTTATTTAGATTTAAACGTAGTGGATGAAGAAAGATTAGAAAAAGCTTTAAGAGACAGAGGCGAGATCAAAGAATCTGATAGTGCTGAAGTAGCTAAAGAAAAAGTACAAGCATACATAAAAGAAAAACAAGGTGAATATAAAGAGAAAGTTCAAGCACAATCACAGTCGGAAATTGCTGATAAACAAAGAGCAACACTAGAAAAACGTAAAGCTCAACTTTTATCACAATTAAATAAAGGCCACGAAAACTATAAAAAAGGCAAACCAAATGGTGTAGTAAAAGTTGATTCTGCAAAACAAGCTGGCTATAACGGCGGAGTACGTGAAGATAAAGTATTAGTAATCTTAACTGAATTTGCTGATTTCAAACATAACAATATTGATAAACAAGAAGGGTATATGTACACTGACGATTTTAGCAAAAAGCATTATGAAGATATGCTTTTCGGAGATAAAGAATTTACTTTAAACGATGGTTCAAAAGTAAAAACTTTTAAACAATTTTATGAAGAACAATCTGGTGGAAGCTATACTGTAAAAGGTACAGTTACAGACTGGTTAACGGTTAGTGGAAAAGCAGCTGAATATGGTGATGATAGTCCTTCTGGTGGACATGATAATTTAAACCCAAAAGGTCCTCGTGATTTAGTTAAAGAATCATTACGTGCTGCAATTGATTCAGGCATAAACTTAGCTGATTTTGATAATTTAGATATTTATGATCTTGATGGTGATGGCAACATTAATGAGCCTGATGGATTAGTAGACCATTTAATGGTACTTCACGCTGGAACTGGACAAGAAGCTGGCGGAGGTAAGTTAGGTGATAATGCAATCTGGTCACATCGTTGGACACTGAATGGAGTAACTTCTTTCCCAGGAACACAATCAAAGGTTCCATATTGGGGCGGATTGATGGCTGCATATGATTACACAATTGAGCCAGAAGATGGAGCAGTTGGTGTATTCGCTCACGAATTTGGTCATGATCTAGGATTACCAGATGAGTACGATACTCAGTATTCAGGTAATGGTGAGCCAATTGCTTCTTGGTCAGTTATGAGTGGCGGTAGTTGGAACGGAGCAATCGCAGGAACGACGCCTACAAGTTTTTCACCGCAAAATAAAGAGTATTTCCAAAAAACAATTGGTGGAAACTGGGCTAATGTGACAGAAGTAGATTATAAGGATATTGACGAAAAAGGTATTGCTACTTTTATTGACCAAAGTGTTACTAAATCTAATAACCCAGGTGTAGTAAAAGTTAACTTACCAAAGAAAGAAGTAAAAAGTAAAATTCAACCACAATTTGGTGCTAAGTATTACTATAGTGCAAAAGGAGATAACCTCCATACTACGATGACTTCACCAGTATTTAATTTAACAGCAGCTACAAATGCAAGCTTCGCTGTAAAAGCAAACTATGAAGTTGAATACAATTATGACTATCTGTATGTAAATGTATTAGATGCAGCAACAGGTACTAAACTTGCGACAATCGATACAATTGGTACTAAAAATATTGCAGGTGGACTTGATACATCGAAAGGACTTTGGGTAGATAAAGTTTATGACTTGTCTGCTTACAAAGGCAAAAATGTAAAAGTTCAATTTGAATATGTTACTGATGGTGGACTATCTCCGGCAGGATTTGCTTTCGACGAAGCAAAATTAACTGTTGATGGCACAGTTAAATTTACTGATGGTGCGGAAACGACGCCAGCATTTACATTAGACAAAGCATCTGTATCTAATGGAACTGATTTTAAAAATCACTACTACTACCTAGAGTGGAGAAACTATGTTGGCTCTGATAAAGCATTAGAATATGCTCGCGGAGTTAAGTATAATACTGGTTTAGTAGTTTGGTATGGTGATGATAGCTACACAGATAACTGGACAGGTGTTCACCCAGGTGAAGGTTTCTTAGGTGTTGTAGATGCTCACCCAGAAGCTATGGTTGGTACATTAAATGGTAAACCATCAGTATCACAAAGTACTCGTTACCAAGTAGCTGACGCAGCTTTCAGTTACGACAAATCTCCTGAATTCTACTTTAACTCACCATCTCGTGGGATCTTTGATTATGCTGGATTACCTGGTGTAACAGAGTTTGATGATTCGCATAGTTACCAAAATACTTTAATTCCAGATGCAGGAAGAAAAGTACCTAACTACGGATTAAAATTCCAAGTTATTGGGGAAGCAAAAGATAATTCAGCTGGTGCTGTTTGGATTCATAAATAAGTAAGTATAAAGAATAAGAGTCTGATATATTATCAGGCTCTTATTCTTTTTTTTTGTGTTTAGACTGGCCGGAAAATGAGTTTGTCAATGAAGATCTTAGTTAATTTCAATTATAGCTTGTTATGAGGAAGTAATTTTCAATATTTAGTGATTATAGTTCCTCATGAACCTGTTATGAGGAAGTACTTTTCAATATTTAGCGATTATAGTTCCTCATGAACCCGTTATGAGGAAGTAATTTTCAAAATCGAGCGTATCAAGTCCCTCATGAAAGTGTTATGAGGAAGCAATTTTCAAAATCCAACGTATCAAGTTCCTCATGAAAGTGTTATGAGGAAGCAATTTTCAAAATCCAGCGTATCAAGTTCCTCATGAACCTGTTATGAGTAAGTACTTTTCAATATTTAGTGATTATAGTTCCTCATGAACCTGTTATGAGTAAGTACTTTTCAATATTTAGCGATTATAGTTCCTCATGAACCTGTTATGAGTAAGTTATTTCCGTCTTCTAGTGTTTATAGCTACTCATGATCCAGTTATGAGTAGGGGACTCAATGTAGTTTCAAATTTTAGGAATTAAGTTTAATTCCAACTGCGCCCTTGTCTTCTCCTAAATGCTCCCAAATCAGCGAGTTTTTTTATCGTGGTTTTTATGAACAAAATGGTTTTAATGGACTTTACGTCTTTAACGTTCATAAAAACTTTTTTCAGAATTATTAAATTATAATACTTGTATTAGAAAGCGTTTCCAAAAGAGGAGGAACTATAGGTGAAATTTAAAAAGACTAGTTTGTTCGTAATGACTTCTTTAATCGCGGTAAGTCTTGCGGCTTGTAAAAGTAGTAGTGTTTCGACGGGAGGTAATAGCTCAAATTATCCTAATAAGGCAATTTCGGTTGTAGCACCATCTGGAGCAGGTGGCGGATGGGATTTAACGGCAAGATCGTTCACTAAAGTATTAAGTGAAACAAAACTTGTTAAAGAACCTATGACGGTAGAAAATAAACCAGGCGGTGGCGGTACGGTATTCATGGCTGAATATGCTACACAAGATAAAGCCAATAATGAAAAATTATTCGTAAACTCACCACCTATTATTATTAACAATTTGAAAAAAGAGGGAAATAGTCCATATGGCTATAAAAATAGCACACCTTTAGCTCAGCTAACAAAGGATTATGGTGCAATCGTTGTAAAAGCTGATTCTAAGTATAAAGATTTAAAATCACTTTTAAATGATATGAAAAAGAATCCAAAAAATATTACTTTAGCTGGTGGATCTGCACCTGGTTCTATGGATCATTTAATCGGAATTTTACCGGCTTATAAATATGGTATTGATCCTACGAAAATTAAGTATGTTTCCTATGATGGTGGTTCAGAGGCAATAACAGCATTATTAGGGAATAACGCGGATGTCATTTCTACCGATGTCTCTAGTACGCTTGAGTTTGTTAAATCAGGTAAAGTTAAAGTTTTAGCAGTAACATCACCTGAACGTTTACAAGGAGATGTATTGTCTAAGTTTCCAACAGCTAAAGAACAAGGAATAGATGCCGAGTTTATCATTTGGCGTGGGGTTTTTGGACCAGAGAAAATGTCTAAGGACGCATACTCATATTGGGAAAAAACAATTTCAAAATTAGTTGAGACAGCTGAATGGAAAGAAGAAGTAGAAAAGCAAGGCTGGCAGCCGGAATATAAAAATGGTAAAGAATTTAATTCATTCTTATCAGATCAAGAAACACAAGTTCAAGATTTATTAAAAGCATTAGGAATGAATAAATAGTTGAAATAAAGAAGGGGAAAAACACTCCTTCTTTTCCATTACTGAACATAAAGAGGTGAGATACATGAATAAAAAATTTGATCGATTAGCAGCTATCATCTTTCTTATTACAGGTATAACTTTTATTATCGAAAGTCGAAATATAGCAGCTACTGCATATGGAAGTGTAGTTGGCCCAAATGTTTTTCCATTTATACTTGGCTGTGCATTGTCCCTATTAAGCTTTAGGTTATTTTACGAAACATTTTCTTATAAGGAAAAAGAAAAGGAAGCAGTTCAATATAATTATAAGCAATTTTTTATCATCCTGGTTTCAGCTATTCTTTATGCACTTTTACTTGAGAAAATCGGTTTTATTATTAGTTCGTTTTTATTCCTGATTGTTGCAATTCAAACAATGGAGCGTGGAAACTGGATAAAATCACTTTCGATTTCATTAGGTTACTCTCTCATTATTTATTTTATTTTTGTCGATGTTTTAAAAGGTACGTTACCTGTTTGGTCAATTTGGTTTTAAGAAAAAAGAAGGGAGAGTTATTAACTTGAGTACTTTTCAATATTTAATGCAGGGATTTGAAACTGCATTTACATGGTACAACTTATTGTTTGCTTTTGCCGGAGTATTAATTGGTACAGCAGTAGGGGTATTACCTGGTATTGGGCCAATGAGTGGGGTCGCTTTATTAATACCTGTTACTGCTTCAGTTACTGGTTTTTTAGGACCTGAGCAAGCAGCGGGGAGTGCAATTATTTTATTAGCTGGTGTATATTATGGTGCTATGTATGGTGGTTCTACTACATCAATTTTATTAAATACTCCAGGTGAATCGTCTTCTGTAGTGACGACTTTGGATGGCTATCAAATGGCTAAAAAAGGTAGAGCAGGAAGTGCTTTGTCAATCGCAGCAATTGGTTCATTTGTAGCCGGGATTTTTACTCTTATTGCATTGATCGTATTAGCAAAACCATTATCGGCATTAGCAATTAAGTTCGGTCCAGCCGAATACTTTTCATTAATGCTTCTTGGTTTATGTGCAGTAAGTGGACTAGCAGGAAAGTCGGTAACAAAAGCATTAATTATGACGATCTTAGGATTACTACTAGCTACAATCGGAATTGATTCCGTATCAGGAGTTTCTCGTTTTACATATGACATTCCATGGCTTTATCAAGGGTTAGAATTTTTAACAATAGCGGTAGGATTATTTGCACTAGGGGAAGTATTTAAAACAATTATTGAAAATGAAATTGAAGATGGCGAGATGGCAAAGATTAATAATTTATTACCATCTAAAGAAGAATTAAAAGAAAGTGTAGCACCGATTGCTAGGGGCTCTGTTTTAGGATTTTTCGTCGGTTTATTACCGGGAGCGGGTGCTATTTTAGCTTCATTTTTTGCTTATATTTTAGAAAAGAAGGTTAGTAAAACGCCAGAAAAATTTGGAACTGGTACTATTGCAGGAGTTGCATCTCCTGAGTCAGCAAACAATGCCGCGTCTGG
This sequence comes from Bacillus sp. FJAT-25509, assembly GCF_001420605.1. Taxonomy (GTDB): domain Bacteria; phylum Bacillota; class Bacilli; order Bacillales; family Bacillaceae_G; genus Gottfriedia. The sequence goes on along the minus strand of NZ_LJIZ01000018.1, from coordinate 56,445 downwards.
AGGAGCGATGATTCCTTTATTAACTTTAGGGATTCCAAGTTCAGGAACAACTGCAATCTTAATGGGTGCTTTGATGATGTATAACATACAACCAGGGCCACTATTATTTGATGAACATCCTGACGTAGCATGGGGATTAATTGCAAGTATGTTTATCGGTAACGTAATGCTTATTATCTTAAACATGCCTTTAGTAAAAATATTTGCAAAGATTATTCAAACGCCGAAGAAATATTTATTGCCACTAATTGTAGCCATTTCAATATTTGGTGTTTATGCCGTTCAAGTATCTGTAAATGATTTACTTCTATTAATAGCATGTGGTATTTTCGGATATTTCCTTTCGAAAAATGATTTTCCAATCGCACCATTAGTATTAGGAATCGTTTTAGGACCAATGATTGAAAATAATTTAAGAAGAGCTTTAACTGTATCAAATGGTGATTATAGTATTTTCTTTACTCATCCTATCTCATTAGTATTTTTAATCATTGGTGTACTTTGGATTCTCATTCCAATTATTATTAAATTGAAAGGTAAAGAAGTAGTGATTAATGTAGAAGCTTAAAATATTCTAACAAAACTCCTTTAATAAAAGGAGTTTTTTGATTATTATAAAAATATAAGGGGAAATTTTATGCGTTTACATTATAAGTTGATCATTTTTATTTCTGTACTCATTCTAGTGATTAGTAGTGTTTTTGAAATAGTATCTCAAGAAATGTTTCTAAAAAACCTTAAACATGAAAAGGGTCTAAAGGCCTTAGCTATTTCTCAAACAGTGGCAAATATGCCAGTAGTTCGTGAAGCATTTTTAAGTGAAAATCCATCGAGGATCGTTCAACCAATCGTTGAAAAGATCCGAGAGAAAGTTGGAGCGGAATTTATTGTTGTAGGAAATAGAAATGAAGTACGTTATTCACATCCAAATCCATTGCTAATTGGTAAGAAAATGGTTGGCGGGGATAATGATAAAGTATTTAAGGGACAGGAAATCGTATCAGAATCGACTGGTACACTTGGTCCTTCTTTAAGGGGAAAAACTCCTATTTTTGATGATAATGGTAAAGTAATTGGAGTTGTTTCTGTAGGCTACTTAATAAAAGATATCGATCATGAAGCAAAAGCGTTTAGTAAAAAACTAATAAAAAATAGTATTGTCATATTATTACTTGGCATAGGAGTAGCTTTTTTAATATCATTTAATATTAAAAAATCGATATTCGGATTGGAGCCGAAAGAAATTGGAAGGATGTACAAAGAAAAACATGCAATTTTAGAATCCATTCATGAAGGGATCATTGCGATTGATGAATACGGAGAGATTACGGTAGTAAATGAAAATGCTCATAAAGTACTTTCTATTCCTAATAATATAAAGCTTAGAGGATTAAAAATAGAAGACATATTGCATAATTCGCATCTGAAGAAAGTAGTTGAAACTGGTAAGCCAATTTATGATTTAGAGTTTCTAATAAATGAAAAAGTAATGATTATTAATTGTATACCGATTATTGGAGTGGATTCTAAAATTGTTGGCGCAGTAACAACCTTTAGGGAAAAATCAGAATTGAATAAATTGCTAAATGAACTATCACAAATAAAAGCGTATTCAGAAGGCCTTAGAGCACAAGCACATGAATATTCGAATAAGTTACATACAATTTTAGGCTTAATACAGCTTGAATCTTATCAAGAAGCGATTGAATTAATTTCAAAGGAATCAAATATAACTCAAAATATTATCCATTTTATTATGGAAGAAATTTCAGACCCAGTTGTAGCAGGACTTCTATTAGGCAAAATAAGTTTAGCTAATGAGCTAAAAGTAGACTTTAACATTGACTATAATAGTAGCTTTGCAGATGTCCCAAAAGAAATAAATCGGGAAGACTTAATAACCATAATCGGAAATCTATTAAATAACGCATTCGATGCAGTATTAGAAACGAATAAATCAGAAAAGCTTGTATCACTATTTCTTACTGATTTAGGTGAAGATTTAGTGATTGAAATTGAGGACAATGCAAATGGAATCCCTGAAGAATTAATCGATGAGATTTTTGAATATGGTATTACTTCTAAGGAGAAATCTAAAAACTCAGGGATTGGACTTCACCTAGTTCAAAGATTACTCCATAAATTAAACGGACAAATTACTTTTCATTCAAATGAACATGGGGGAACTACATTTATTGTTGCCATTCCGAAACGCCAAAAGGAGAGTAACAGATACGATGAAAAAGAATTTTATAGAAGTGTTAATAGTTGAAGATGATAGTAGAATTGCAGAAATTCATCAACGATTTATTGAAAGAATTGAAGGGTTTAGTGTAATTGGTATTGCGACAAATTACCAAGAAGCAGTTGATTTAATTGAGATTCTAAAACCTCAGCTAGTATTACTAGATGTTTATTTTCCAGATATGAATGGCTTAGATTTTTTACAATGGATGAAGAAACATTCAATTTTAGCAGATGTGATTATGATTACCGCATCCAAAGAAATCGATTCAGTTAATAAGGCATTACATTATGGTGTATTTGATTTTATTATAAAGCCAGTCATTTTTGATCGTTTTAAAAAGTCTCTAATTCGTTATGTAAATTATTCAAATAAAGTGCAAAGCCTACAATCAAAAAGTGCTTATCTAACTCAGGAAGAAATAGATGGTTTAATCGGAAAAAATAATTCGATAATTGAAGAGCAAAGTATATACCCTAAAGGAATTGATCGACTTACTTTAGATAAAGTGTTATTTGCGATAAAAGAAGTTCATAATGGAATGACTGCTGAGAATATAGGGCTAGAAATTGGCGTTAGTCGAACAACTGCCCGACGATATTTAGAATATCTAGTATCTGAAGGAAAAGTATTAGCCGATTTAGCTTACGGAACAATCGGAAGGCCAGAAAGAGTTTATTTAATAAAAAACTAGATTGTGTGATTTAGTAAAGTTTACTTAATGACTATGACAAACCTAACATTTCTGTAACAGGAATTGTGAAAAATCATGATAAGAGGATCGTCTAAACGCTTGGTGTACAAGCGTTTTTTTATGTTTTTTACAAGTTTATGACAATGGGAGTTTACTAGAGTCTGGATTTTGAAAGCGTTGAAAACCTTGCATTTGTTATATAAAATATACTTTGCAAGACTACGGAGGGATAAGTATGAAGATACGTTTATTAACTAAAGAAGATGCAGAAATCTATCTTAATATTCGTTTAGAAGGTTTAAAAGAGAATCCTGAAGTTTTTAGTACCACTATGGATGAAATACTTGATCAAGATGACCCTATTGAATACAAAGCAGAAATCTTAGATAAGGATAAAAATTATACAATCGGTGCATTTACTGACAAAGGTGAATTAATTGGAGTAACCACTTTAAAAACATTTGAAAAGGTTAAAGCAGAGCACAAAGGAAAGATAGAGTCTGTCTATGTATCTACCAGAGCTCGTAAAATGGGGGCAGGCTATCTTCTAATCGAAGAAGCAATCCATTTAGCAAAAAGCTTAGGACTTGAACAACTTACATTAAATATCATAGAAGGAAACGAAACAGCAAAAAAACTATACGAAAAACTAGGATTCAAAACATTCGCTAAAACACCTAATAGTTTAAAATTTAATAATGAATATTGGGACCAAGAGCATATGATGCTTACGCTAATTGCAGGAAATGCTAAGGATGCAGGGAAAGCGGGATAAGCAAGTATTGCAGGAATGGTAATAGGCCAGACCCCAACTTAAACAAAAAAAGTTTACCTAAATTGTCATTCAATCTGACAATAAAGGTAAACCTTTTTAAATTCTATTATTTAATAAAAGTCTTTTCAATGTCATCTAACATTAAGTAAGCAGCCTTGATTCCACCTGCAGTGTTCCAAGTTACATCATTTACTTTAATGACATGTCCATTTTTAGAAGCATTTAACTTTTTAAATAAAGGATCTTCTGTAAATTCTTTTTCAAGCTTAGATCCAGACTCTTTACCGTCATCAAACGTAAAGTAGAATATGTAATCTCCATCCATTGCTGGAATACGTTCTTTTGTTACGCCTCTTTCAGCAAAATCAGGAGCATTTTGTTCCTCTGGACGTTGGAATCCTAATTGTTTAAGTATTACACCAGAGAATGTATCTTGGTGATAGATTCGTACATCAGCACCCATGAAACGGACCATTGAAATTTTTTGATTTACTTTATCACCTAATTCAGCTTTTAGATCATTAACACGTTTTGTATAATCAGCTAATACTTTATTGCCTTGTTCTTCTTTGTTTAATACTTTTGCATAAAATTTGAAATTTTCTTGCCAATCTCCACGTAATGTTTCAGCGAAAACTGTTGGTGCAATTGCACTTAATTGCTCATATACTTTTTCTTGACGCATTTTATTACCAATGATTAAATCTGGTTTTAAGCCAGCGATTTTTTCAAGATTAACTTCACTTTCCACACCTACAACTTCTACGCCATCCATATCTTTAGAAATATGATCGTACCAAGGATTTCCTGTCCATGATTTAACAGCACCAACCGGTTTCACACCTAATGCTAGTAAAGCCTCAGTTCCTTCGTTTGTTAAAATAACAACTCTTTTAGGATTAACAGGAACTTTTGTCGTACCCATTGCATGCTCAATCGTAATTGTATTTGCTTTTTTACTTTCACTACCAGAAGCTTCATCTGATTTTTTTGTACCACAAGCACCTAATACCATAATTGCTGCTATGAATAGAGCAATTAGTGAAGAAAATTTTAGTTTGTTCATAGAATGTTCTCCCTTTTTAGTTGATAATGATTATCACTTCTCTCGGTAGTATTATAGATTAAGATTTGATTAGAAGTCAATAAGAAAATGAAAATCATTCTCATTGACTTGATAATTCGTATCATTTAGACTAATAGAAGAGAATAGAATAGTAGGAGATATAAAATGCTAATTCACCTAAGATCAAGAGTTATCGTATTAGTAGCTTGTATTTTATTTTTAGTAATTTGTTTTTTTTCTAGTATTTTACTAGGATATACGGATACTAGTTTTACAAGTTTAATCCATTCATTTACACAATTTGATGGATCAAATGAACAGTTAATTATTCAAAATGTTCGGGTACCAAGAGCGATTATTGCTTCAATAGTAGGAGCAAGCTTAGCAATCGCCGGTTTATTTATGCAAGTTTTAACGAAAAATCCTTTAGCATCACCTAGCGTTCTAGGAATTAACGCAGGTAGCTCAATGATGATTGTACTTAGTATTACATTTTTCCATTTACAATCACCTAATGCGACTATATGGCTTTCGTTTATAGGAGCTACATTATCAGCGATATTAGTATTTGGGTTAAGTTCAATAGGGAGAGACGGAGCGACACCATTAAAAATAACACTAGCCGGTGTTTCAATTGCAGCTATGTTTAGCTCAATTACCCAAGGCTTACTAGTAACTAATGAAGTAGCACTAGAGCAAGTTCTATTTTGGCTAGCAGGTTCAGTTCAAGGTCGTTCACTTGATTCTTTACATATGGTACTACCATATATCGTAATAGCTTGGGTGATGTCACTTGCACTTGGTGGAAAGATTAACACATTCATGCTGGGAGAAGATGTATCTAGAGCATTAGGGCAAAATACAGCTTTATTAAAGACGACATTAGTCGTATTAGTGATCATTCTAGCAGGTGGTGCTGTAAGTATAGCAGGACCAATAGGATTAGTTGGTATCATTGTTCCTCAAATAGTTAGAATGTTCGTTAAAAATGATTATCGCTGGATGATTCCATTTTGCGGTATTTTCGGAGCAATTTTACTTCTATTAGCTGATGTAGGATCGCGTTACATATTAATGCCAGAAGAAACGCCAGTTGGTATTATGACCGCAGTTATTGGTGCACCATTTTTTATTTACTTAGCAAGAAAAGGCGGTACAGTAAAATGAACATGCTCAAATTAAGAAACAAGTATTTTTCACTACTATTTAACAAGCAATCATTTTCCGTTTTAATCATTGCACTTCTTTTACTGATCAGTTCATTTATAGTGAGCTTAACGCTAGGTGACCGTTACATTTCTATTCCAAAAGTATTATCTGTTATTTTTGGTGATGGTGAAAAAATAGATGAATTATTTATTCAAGCATTTCGAATGCCTCGAATCATCATTGCAATTTTTGCTGGGCTTTCTTTAGCGATTGCTGGAGCGATTCTTCAAGGGTTAGTTAGAAATCCACTAGCATCTCCGGATATTCTTGGGATAACAGGTGGAGCAGGTGCTGCCGTTGTATTATTTTTAGCCATTTTTAGTAATGATCGTACAAATCAATTAACAGTAAGTATAAAATGGCTACCATTAGCGGCATTTATCGGTGCTATCATCAGTTTAGTATTTGTCTATGCTTTTGCTTATAAGGATGGGGAATTAAAGCCATTAAGATTAGTTTTAGTAGGTGTAGGATTTTCGGCATTAGCTCAAGCGACAACTTCATTCTTTATGATTATTGGACCTATTTTTAGAGCAACTGAAGCGAATATGTGGTTAACCGGGAGCGTATATGGAGCGAACTGGGAACAGGTTAAAATCATTACACTCTGGACTCTAATTTTTATCGTGTTAGCTTTATCGTTTATTAGACAAATCAATACGCAACAACTTGGAGATGAAGTTTCAACTAGCTTAGGTGTTCAAGTAGAAAAAAATCGACTAATTTTGTTATTTATAAGTACAGCATTAGTAGCTGGTGCAGTTGCATTTACAGGAGCAATCGCATTTGTTGGATTAATTGCACCCCATATTGCTCGGAAAATAGTTGGTGCTTCTTACGGTGCATTGATTCCCTTATCTGGAATAATCGGTGCCATCATGGTATTAGTGGCTGATACAATCGGAAGAACGGTATTTAGTCCAATTCAAATACCAGCTGGTGTATTTACTGCCGTAATTGGTGCACCATATTTTATCTATTTATTATTTAAGACTGGAAAAAGGTGATAAGATGTCAACGAGCGCAATCGAAACAGAAAAATTAACGTTATCGTATGATGATCGAACAATTATAAACGAATTAAATTTTCAAATCCCAAAAGGAAAAATCACAGTTCTAATTGGAGCTAATGGGTGCGGAAAATCAACATTACTTCGTTCACTTGCTAGATTACTTCAACCAAAAAGTGGAACCATCTTACTTGATGGAAAAGAAATAAGTAAGCGACCTACAAAGGAAATTGCACGTAATCTTTCAATCCTACCTCAAAGTCCTGTTGCACCTGAAGGTTTAACAGTTTTTCAATTAGTAAAACAAGGGAGATATCCATATCAAACTTGGTTAAAACAATGGTCAAAAGAAGATGAAGAAAAAGTAAATCATGCCTTGAAAATTACAAATATGTATGAATTAAAGGATCAATTAGTCGATTCATTATCTGGTGGACAACGTCAACGTGCTTGGATTGCGATGACATTGGCTCAGGACACAGATACAATCCTATTAGATGAACCAACAACCTATTTGGATTTAACACATCAAATCGAGATTTTAGACTTACTTTACGAATTAAATGAAAAAGAACAGCGTACAATTGTTATGGTACTACATGATATTAACCTAGCATGTCGATATGCACACAATGTTGTTGCGATTTCAAATGGTGAAGTTTACGCAGAAGGAGACCCAGAAAAAATCATTAATCAGAACTTAATCTGTGACGTTTTCTGTATGAACTGCGATATTGTGAAGGATCCATTATTCGGAACGCCACTTTGTATACCTCATGGGCGAGGAAGAAAAATAATTTAATCAACTCTAAAAAGGTGTCCAAATATAGGACACCTTAGTTTGTAGACAAAGTACTAAAAGCTTGATTCTCAGACTGATTGCAAGCGCTTGTCTTTCGAGGCGTGAAGCCTGGTGAGGAGCGGAGTTACCTTAGACGGTAATGAGCACCACAGACAGGCGAAGCAACGAAGAAAGCGAGCGTTTGTCAACAGTCTGAGGTGTCCAAGTATGGGACACCTTTCATTTAGAAAGAGGTGAGATAGAATGACATTATCAATTAACAATATAAGTGTAGATATTCTTGGTAGTTCAATTCTTAAAAACATTACTTTTCAAACGAATAAGGGGGAAATTTTTTGTTTAATTGGAACTTCAGGGGCAGGGAAATCGACATTGCTCCGGACTTTAAATCGATTACAGTCGATTAGCAAAGGTGATATTCATTTAAATGGACAATCAATTTACAAAATGACTCCTCAAAATTTAAGAAAAAATGCAGTAATGATCCTGCAAACTCCTTCATTATTTGAAGGGAGCATAGAGGATAATATTTTGTTTGGACTCAAATTAACTGGAAACTATGATAAGACAGTTTCCAAAACACTAGCGAAATCTTTATTAGAAAAAGTAGGATTAGAGACGAAATTACTTGATCGAAATGCTTTAACGCTTTCGATTGGTCAACAGCAAAGAGTATCGATCGCAAGAGCAATAGCTATGAAACCAACTATTTTATTATGTGATGAAATTACTTCAGCATTAGACCCTCAATCGACTCTACATATTCAGGAGCTTCTAGTAACTTTAAAAAGAGAAGAAAATCTAACAGTTATTCTTGTTACACATAATATGGATCTAGTTCAACAAATAGCTGATCAAGTAGGGTTACTTATTGACGGGAAATTAGTAGAAGTGAGTCCTGTTAATGAATTTTTTAATAATCCACGCACTGAATTAGGGAAAAATTTTCTTTCTACAATTGCTTAAAGAGGTGGGGAAATGGAAGGGAATTTGCAAATAACAGGTGTATCGCTGACATTTCTATTGATCATAATTGCTATTGGATTGTCTTATTATCAAAAGCTTGGTGTTGAAAAAGACATTGGCATTTCTTCAGTTAGGACAGTCATTCAATTAATGATTATGGGCTATGTACTTGAATACATACTGCAAGTTAAACATTTATTAGTTGTAATCATTATTTTATTTTGTATGATTTTATTCGGCGCTTATACTTCTAGTAAAAGGTCTCACCAGATTGAAGGCGCATTTTTTATTTCATTTATTAGTATTTTACTAGGCGTCATGATTTCTTTAGGAGTCGTATTGGTAGCAAACAAAATTGCTTTAAAAGCTCAATATGTTATTCCAATATCAAGTATGATTATTAGCACATCAATGAATGCAAATAGTTTAGCATTAACAAGACTTAGAGCTGAAATTCAGGCAAATAAAAACCAAATTGAAGCTGCATTATGCTTAGGTGCAACAACTAAACAAGCTTCAAATAATGTCATAAAAAATTCAATTAAAGCTGCCTTAATTCCATCAATTGATCGAGCTAAAACTGTAGGAATTGTTACTTTACCAGGTTCGATGACAGGAATGATCTTTGCTGGAATAAGTCCTTTATATGCGATTAAATATCAATTGCTAATAGAATTCATTTTAATTGGTGCAATTGCAATTAGTGTATTCTCCTCAACACTTCTATCCTATAGAAAATTCTTCACAAAAGACGATTCACTGAAGTATGAAACGATCATAGAACAAGGATAAGAATAGAGGGAGAAGGAGGTAAGTGAAAATTTTTCCTTCTCCCTTTATCTTAAATATTATCCGATTACTCTTAATTGTACGTCCATGTTTCCTCTAGTTGCTTTTGAATATGGGCAAACGCCATGTGCCGCTTTTACTAGTTCTACGGCTACTTCTGTTGGAACACCTTGTACTTTTACATCAAGCTGAGCAGCTAATTTAAATCCTCCATCAGCAGGGTCTTTACCGATTGTTATGTTTGCAGTTACTGATGTAGATTCTAGTTTAATTTTTTGCCTACGAGCTACTAAATTTAATGCACTGTCAAAGCAAGCTGAATAACCAGCTGCAAACAGTTGTTCAGGATTCGTTGCTCCACCAGGTCCGCCTAATTCCACTGGTGGTTTAAGTGATAAATTAATAAAATCATCTGATGAAATAACTCTTCCGTCACGTCCACCTGTTGCAGTTGCTGTAGCAGTATATAATTTTTCCATTACAATCTCTCCTTAATATAAATGATCTATTTTTTATTTTCATTTGCAGATTGAACTTTCTTTAATAAAGCCTTTGTTTGATTTAATATTGTTAAAAACTCCTCTTGAGAAGCATTACTTTCCTTGAAAAACTTCTCAGGGATGCAAAAAGCTTTTTCTTTTAATTTAGTACCCTCTTCAGTTAATGTAATAAATACTTTTCTCTCATCACTCGAATCACGTTTGCGAATAATTAGTCCGGCAGATTCCATCCGTTTTAGCATTGGTGTAAGAGTTCCTGAGTCTAAAAAAAGAGTTTCCCCAAGTTCTTTAACAGTTTGTTGGTCTTTTTCCCAAAGCGAAAGCAATGCAAGATATTGCGGATACGTTATACCGATCTCATCTAAGATTGGGCGATATAATTTCGTAATTTCTCGAGAACAAGCATAAATTGAAAAGCATAATTGATTCTCGAGCAAAAGCTGATTTTCTTTATTCATTCAATCAACATCCTTCTATATTTATTGTGCACAATTTAATATGACACAATCATAATTGATGGCAAATAGTTTTGCAAGCGATAATAACTATTATTTTTTACCAATTTTTTTATTTTGATTATTAATTGAGCAGGTTTGAAGTGAAAATCAACTTATTCACAATAAAAAAGCCAGTCAATGTTCAATACATTAACTGGCTGTAAATTTAATTTTTTCTAGACCTAGAAATTAACGATGTTATTTGTAGCATTGTGATCGGTAAGGATGTTTTTTTATGATAGGCCAAAAACTTAGGCGTCCAAGAATTAACATATTTTTCTTTAAAACTTCTTAAACCTTGAAAGTGATATAAAAATTGTCCATATTGATAAATTTGCGCTGCAATTTTCTCACTTGTAAATGAATACTTAGATAGTCCTACGTTTGCTAAAGGTGTCATACCGACATTAAAATAATGAAAATTTCTAGACTTAAACCATTCAATTAAGTTAACAAACATAAAGTCCATAATTCCTTTTGGAGCGTCAACTTTATGGCGCATTAAATCAATTGAAATCGTATGATCATTATAATTTGGCATAATGGATGCAAAAGCGATCATTTTATTTTCACTATTTTTAATAATAGCTACAGGCGCAAGTTTGATATACTCCTCATCAAAATAGCCAAGTGAAAACCCTTTTTCTTTTCGCCCTTTTAGCCACTCTTGTGATAATTCCTTTAATTCCGTAAAGAATTCATTTGAATAAGGTGGTTCTATAATTTCAAAGCTATATTCTTCACGTTCAAATTTATTGTAAAGTGCACGTATTCCTTTATTACGTTTTCCTGATAAGGTGAATGTTGAGATATCAGTAAAGCCTTCTTCACCAAGTTTAAAGAAATCAAACCCGTTTTCATGTAAATAGGATAGTGAATTTGAGTTTACTTGGTAGAAGACGAGTGTATATCCAAATTGATCGGCATAGTTTAACAATTCCTCAATAGCAGGATATAAACGAGACTTATCACCAACCGGGTCACCTAAAATAACTAATTTGTCTGCATATGGCTGAAAAATAAATAACACTGTCTCATCTTGAGCCCAGAATAAATATTTATCATGTAAAAATACCAAATGTGAAAGTTCGGTACCACCATACTGATTAAAATGTTCTCTTATTTTTTCTTCTTCAGCTTTCGTACTTATAAATTCAAATTGTTTTCTTTTAACTTTAAAAAATGCGATATAAAAAAATAGTAAAGCAGCTGCAAAACCAAGAACTGCACTAATAACGATGTCCCTCGAATTAACAAGTATATAAGGCAAGTATTTAGCAGGTATTTTGACATTTGTTTGAGGTAGATTGATATAAGCAATAAGTAAATAACTACCTAAAAAGAAGAATAAAATAAAATTATCAACAATCAGCTTACCCCAAGTTAAAACGAAGCTTTCTCTATAAAATTGTTTCTTTGAAATAAATAAGATAAAAGCAACTGCTAATACAAAAAGAGCTTCTTCATAATCTAATCCTTTTGAATAGGTTGTAACTGCCCCAACAATTAGCATGAATAGTGTAATATACCATGCTCTTTTATCCTTATAATCAATTCCACGAGAGAGTCCTAACAATGTAAAGCCTGCTGTGACTGAAATTAAATGTGAAATATTAATAATTGTCGAAGGTAAAATTAAATTTAAAAGACTAATTCTTAAAAGCATGCTAGGAACAGCAGCAGAAATTAATAGAATAACGCCAGATAAAAATATTAAAATCGTTAAAAGTTTATGCCCTAAATAAGTAGAAATTTGATTTGGAATATTATTAAATGACTGATTTATTTTATTCCATAATAATTTAAGAGCTAAAATAATACCGCAAGCAAACGGGAAAAAGAAATAACTGAAACGATAAATCAATAAAACAAGAAGTGTCGTTTCCTTGTCGATTCCAAAGTATGTAAAACCTAGTAGGAAAATAAAATCAAAAGATCCAAGTCCACCTGGAATCATACTTAAGAGTGCTGCAACAGAGGCTACTAAAAAAACAGGTAATACCTCTATGATTGAAATGTCGATATGTAAAAATAAACAAATGAAGTAAATGAATAAAAAAATAAATGACCATTCACATAAAGAAATGACAACCAGTGAAAGCATATATTTTGCGGAGAAATTCTCCGAGAAAAAATTACGTTTTAAATAAACGACTAAAAACATAACCGGGAAATAACAAATTGCAATGATAATAGCAATATATAAATACTTATATTCATTTAAAAATGATAAATTAAATATTCCAGTAAATAAAACTAAGCTCAATATCGATAATCCAGAAAGTAAGAATATCGTTACACTACTCACTGCTTTAACAATTTCTGGTCCGGTGCGATCTTTTCGATAAAATAGTGTTCGAATGGTAGTACCTGCTACCCCACCAAGACCAATTAGGTTTGAGGAAGTATTTGCAAGCCAAGCTACCATTAATATTTTTCGAAAACTGAAATCTAATTTTAATAGTCTTACAAGTACAAAGTCATATAAAAACATTGGAGATACGGCTATAATACCTAATGCAAAAATCAAAATATACTGTATTAATGTAAGAGACTCCATATAGTTAAAGAACATTTTAAAGTCGAAATTTAAAAGTACGTTTTTTCCAACAAATATAAATGTAACGAGCAATATTGAAATGAAAAATAGTTTAAATAAACCTACTTTACTAATCCGAAACTTATTCATAAGACACTCCTGAAGTTATTATTCAACAAATAAAATAATAGTTATTAGCTTTAGTATTCCATATTATTCCACTATTTAACAAGAAGAATATTATTACGTCTTAGAAAATTTAATAACTTATTATTTTGCGGATATAAAGTTAATTAGATTTTAATTATCAGACCTATTTTAGATTTAATATCGTTGAAAATAGAACTTAGATTTGCATTACAAGTGCTTGCTGAGCATGATACCTAAGACTCCACGTCACGTAAATGGGCTCAGGATCCACATATTCCGTAGGAGTGTGGCATCTATTGTTCCTAACAACTATAATAGTCAGATTTTTAAAGTAATTTTTTTATATTTGTCTTTTTATTGTTCAACATAATGGCAGAATTGTTGAACAAGGAAAACCTAATTAAATGTTGAATTAATAGATTTAATCGAAGTATAGGTGGATAAAGTATATGAGTGATCAATTCAAAGAAATAGTAAACTGGGTAGATAATATAAATGATCGAAATCGAAGTTCTGCTTCAGCTCTAATCATCATGAAAGATAATAATATCGTGCTAGAAAAGTATAATGGTTTTCATAGTAATTCTGATATTTCTATACCCGTAACACGAACATCTAAGTTCAATGTTGCTTCTGCAAGAAAAAGTTATTTAGGATTAGCAGTTGCGTTTGCACTTATTGAAGGTAAAATTAAAAGCCTTGATGATTATGCAATCGAATATTTTGATGAACTAGATGAAAAAATACTTGGAAAAACAACAATAAGACATTTAGTTACACATTCACATGGGTTGAATGAGACAGATCATGGATCTATTTTTAGAGAATTTGAACCGGGTCAAGGGTGGGCATATAGAGGGATTAACATATCAATGATGACAAATCTCATAAAAAAACTGTATAACAAAAGCTTTCCAGAACTACTAAAAGAACGGGTCTTTACACCATTAGGATTAAAAGAAACTAGTTGGGATACAAAAGAAAATGAGAGATTAGTTAAAGTAATTGATAATCCTGACAAAGAAGCAGCATTTAAATTAGGATATTCAAGTGATGGCTCCGAGTCTAACCTTCATGTCTCAACAAGAGAATTTGCATACTGGGGTAATCTTCATTTAAATAAAGGAAATATAAATGGAAAACAGGTAGTCCCGAAGGAAGTTATTGAAATAGCAACTCAAGTTCAAAATTCTAATTATAAAAATAAGGACTTACCACAAAATGGCTTGTTTTGGTATGTTCAAGATATTCCGAGAAAGAACAGTGAGATTGGTGATAGAGTACCACTAGGATCATATCAAATATTAGGAATAACAGGACCAACTATTCTAGTAATACCTAAATATAATGTAGTTGTAGCTAAAATGTATAACAAAAGATATAACTATGGTGGAGATAATTATCTCTATTATTTAAGAGAATTCAGTAATATAGTGGCAGATGCATTTAGGGAATAGTAACATTCTAAGTCAACTACTATGGAAGTGCGACATAACTTCTATTGACTGTGGTTAATCTAAACATTCATGGTTGGCTAATGCATGCTGTAATTTAACAGCAAGTCCACATTTTACAGATAAGAGGATATAAGAATGAGTAAACTGTCTATAAAATTAGTAATTGAAAACAAAGAATACATTCTTGAAGAAGATAAAGAGTACATCTTCGAATTTAAACCAGGTTATGAATTAGGAAATTTAAATAATCCATTTTCAAAGGTTAGTATGATGAATATAGCATTTGAAGATGACAGTGGAGAAACATATTTTTTTATTTTTCATGAAGAATCAAATGAGGATTAATTAATTCACAAAGATGAACTATTATCAATCACAACTATTTAAACCATTATTCAACTAATGAATGCTTTAGTTGAACAACATGATCGTCTGAGAAGTGGATCTTTCTTACTTGAACTACATTGCAGATTAAGTGCATACGAATCGTCTGAATTTATATGAAAAATTTGAAATTCCCCCAAATTATACAAGTCTTTAAGTTGATATAATTAACTTAAAAATATTTGAAGGTGGAGTAAATATGAAAAAAATTATATGCATACTTCTTTGTATTAGTTTATTTTCATTACTTTCTGGATGTAATACGGATAGCAAGAGTTTTTCAGAAGTTTTTCACGGGAATTTAAATGAAATTAATAAAATTGAAGTTACTAACGGGCAGAATGGGAAGAACACTGTAATAACAGAACAGAAAGCAATTAATAACTTTATTAGTGATATTAAACATATTAAAGTTGTCCAAAATAAAACGACTGATGTAAAGGGATGGTTATACAGTGTTACATTTTATAATCACAACAAAAAGTTAATGAGTTTCACAACTAGTGAAATAGAAGGTAAGACAAAAAAAGATGATACAAAATTAGTTACTGCAATTGAAACATTTTTGAATTATAGCAGTTTAAACCACACTTTGCATTAATTTGTAATTTTCACCTAAAAAATTTTTAAGCCATGCTTATAGCCTATTCCGCAAACTCCCAAATCTACATATATTATAAAGATTCGAAAGCCCAGAATTGCATAATACGTTATTCAAAAGGGAGGAAAGTTAATATGAACTTCTACAATTATGTACCTTATAATCATAATGATTATTTTAGAAATCCACAGCAAGCTGTAAATCCACAACAAATTTTAACATTAATAAACCCAGCTGTTAGCCATGGATTAAAAGAAGCACAACACCTTGGCTATCAACATGCATTAACAGAAGCAGTTGCTATAGGATATTTAATGGGAAAAGGTTACGATTATAATACTGCTTGGAAAACTGTTGAAACTTGGTGGAGACCACCGGGGACGGCTATACCTACTCCATATTAAAATTTAGTTTTTTGAATAGTATCATAGCTAAAGAGAATTTTTGAGGAATCATTAATTTAGTAGATTCCTTTTTTGTGTTTGTGGATCTATATAAATAAACTTCATTTAGAATTAGGGCTCTATTAAAGTACGTATGTAAAGTATAATTTACTATTACAAAAAAAATCGACTAATGAAATATAAAACGATCTATAGGGAAACAAAATTTAGTGGAACAGTATTGGTGTTAAAATTCATTTTTTTTATATTTATCGATTTTAAATGTTAAAGTGTTTCAACAATAATAATATACCAGCAAACTAATGATTATTTTAAAAGTCGATGATGAATCTCTAATATCTTAAAAATTGATTATTAAACTGTTACACTAAGTAAAGGAGATTTAATTAGTATTTTATCGTAAACTTTTTTTGATATATTAGTTGATTGGAACGAAAGGGGTGCTCGACTCCTATGGGATAAGCGGGAAGGCTGAGACCCCGCAGACTCGCCGAGGAGGCTAAAGAATCTCGCCCCATGGAAAGCGAGCCTGTAGTGGAAATCAACATCACTCTACTCCTTTTACGAAAATTTGGTAATTTAATTGACAAGGCTGTTTTTCAACTGCGTAAAAAAAAATCGACTGTAAAGTCGATTTTTTAATTGAGATAAATGGTAGGTAATTTGAAGAAGGTATTTGTAAACGAATATTGAATGATTAGTTACATATGCAAAAAATGTAAAATTTTAGATTTGAGTGATTATAAAGGAGGAATCTAACCTGCGCGGAATTGAACTGATTAATACATACAAAAACGAGCTTCAAAATTACTCTTTGGAGCAGTTAAGGTATAAATCTGAAGAGGAGGTTTGGTCTATTGGTCAAATGTATGACCATTTAATTATTTGTGCACATGAATACCTAGATAGCCTGGAAACATGTGCTACATTAAATGATGAACAACCCCTTGGGAAAACGGAATTTGGTGAGCATTTATATAAAATCGGGGGATTTCCACCAATTAAAATTAAATTACCGGATGAACTAAATGATCCACCTAATAATTCAGATAGCAAGGACGAGCTCATCAGCAGAATTGATCAAGTAATACTAAGGTTGAGCCAATGGGAATCAAAAGTGGATGATATAAATCCAAATTATAAAGTCCAGCATGGAGGGTTCGGTTGGTTAAATGCAAGGGAATGGTATGATTTGGTTTATATGCATTTTCGTCATCACTTGCGCCAAAAAAGTGAGTTAGAAGAAAGGCTTGTTAAGTGACAGGTCTTAGAGTTGTATTTAGAATACATTCTTTAAACTAACCAATCTGATAATTTTTAAAAATTATGTTGTTATTATTTTAAGAAGAAATAAGGAATTTAAATAGATAGAAAAATAAATAAAACAAAAAGACAAATAATAATAGGGAGTGAACAATGAATAAAAATCGGTTAGAAGCTTTTAGTGATGGTGTACTTGCTATCATTATTACAATTATGGTCCTTGAAATTAGGATTCCTCATAGTCCGAATATAAAAGACTTATTACAACTTTTCCCAACCTTTCTTAGTTATTTACTTAGTTTCATTTATGTAGGTATTTACTGGAACAACCACCATCATATGATACACACTTTACAAAAGGTGACAGGATCAATCATGTGGGCTAATCTTCATTTGCTTTTCTGGTTATCATTAATTCCTTTTGCTTCTGGTTGGATGGGAGAAAACCATTATAAGCCTTATCCTACAATGCTTTATGGTGTAATACTCTTAATGGCGGCAATAGCTTACTTCATATTACAAGGTATAATTATCAAAAAAGAGGGAAAGAATTCAAAGTTAAAACAGGCTGTAGGTAACGATTGGAAAGGAAAAGTATCTGTGGTTTGTTATTTATCTGCAGTTTGCACGTCTTTGATCTGGCCTTGGTTCGCTCAAATAATATATGTATTCGTTGCAATTTTGTGGTTATTACCGGATCGTCGAATAGAGAAAGTTATGCAAACAAAGTAATATTTTAATAAATTTATAAAAAGTTAGGGAGCTGATTATGATGATAAAAGGTTTCGGGGGAATATTTTGGAGGACTAAAAATCTGGATGCATTAAAAAAATGGTACAGTAAAGTGCTGAATGTTGAAATAGAAAATTGGAATGGGACTATTATTAAACCCGATTCTGAAAATGAAACAATCTTTTCTTTCTTTACTGAAGAAGACAGATATTTCCCAACAGAACAGCAAGTAATGTTAAATTTTCAAGTTTATAATCTAGACGAGACGATTAAGCATCTTGAACAAGTGGGTGTACCTCTTGCAAAGGAAAAAGAGGTTAGTGAATATGGTAAGTTTGCTTGGATTAAAGATCCTGAAGGTAGATTGGTTGAACTTTGGGAGAAATAACGGATTCTTATTTAAGAAAGGATTGCTGCGGCAATCCTTTTTTCTTTTTGTACGAACGGGTGATTTAGATAAACAAGGAATAAAAAGATTCTCTCTAGAATATTAGTTTTTAGTAAATCAATGTATAGAGATTACAAAAAGGAGAACAATCTATGTCGGACTTATTTATTTTTTTACCTCTATTAACTCTCATTATCGTAATAGCTATTATTGTTTTCTTAATAAACAAATTGGCAAAGAAAAAGAATAAAAGCGCAGGAAGAATTCTTGGAACCATCTTTTTGTTATATGTCACTTGTATATTAATAATGGGGGTTATTACTTATTTTAAAGGACCTTAATCAAAGATTACATGAGTTAGCCGGCTGTGAATTAGGATTTCAAAACAGAGAATCGACTCATGAATGAGTAAGTAATTTTGCTCATTTTTCATTTGAAAAACCAATTAGGAAAAGATTTTTATACTTATCATAATGGTCATTTATTGACACAACATATTTAATCAAAAGACATATTAGTTTCTTTAACTAGTAAAATAGTTTACAATTTAGTAGTTGAATTGTAATTTAAGTAATATACATAAAATTAAATGACCATAGATCGCTGAGTTTAGTTGAGTGTTTCTTCTATTAATAAAGGGACATTTCAATTTTAAAGCGGGGGAACCAATTTTTGTGCAATTGTACTTTGGGGTGAATCCTTTTTAGGTAGGGCTACTTTTTAGGTCCGAATCCGACAGCTAACCTCGTAGGCGTGTAGGGAGAAGGTTTCCAAAATGATGTCTTATTAAGGCACTGGAGATTTTCCTAGTGTCTTTTTTGCATTCAATTTTGGTAAATGAAGAAGTAAGTGGGGGTTATGAAGTGCTAGAAATGTATATATTTGGTGGAATTCTTATTTTAACTATGTTAATGGCAGTATTTATGACTCGTAAGGATTCTGTAGTAGATGATGAAAATGGAAAATATAAAAGTAAAAAGTCAGGGAATAGGAAGAGAATCGTTAGAGAGAGAAAATCAGGTAAAGTCGTTAGAATAGATTGATTTGCCGATACTATCGAAATTAAAATAGGTCGAAAAAACATTTAATAGTTCCTTAAGAGAGTGGCCAACTAAGCCATTCTCTTTTTTATTTATTTAGTTTTGGTTTCTTAATTCATATTTAGTTCATAATGAATTTATATAATATGTACATAATTATTTGGAAATGTAAGTAGGTGGATTTATTGAATCATGTAAAAGTATTAGTTGTCGATGATGATGCAAATATTCGCGAGTTAATCTCTATTTTTTTAAGTGGTGAAGGCTATACGGTTCTTGAGGCTGAAAACGGTCAAGAAGCATTAACGATACTAGAAGACAATAATATTCAAATAGTAGTAGTTGATGTGATGATGCCTGAAGTAGATGGATATGAGCTGACAAAAGAGGTTAAAAAGTATTATGATATTCCGATTTTAATGGTCACAGCAAAAGGGGAATCTCAGGATAAATTAAAGGGCTTTGATCTAGGGGTAGATGATTATGTTGTAAAGCCTTTTGATCCTTTGGAAATTGTAGCACGTGTAAAAGCTCTATTAAGAAGATTTCAATTACTAACTGATAAAAATATTTTTGTAGGTAATTTAACGATTAACCAAGTTAAATATGAAATTTCAGCAAATGATCAATCGATTACGTTACCATTAAAGGAATTTGAATTATTGATGAAGCTTGCTAGTCAAGCTGGAAGAATTTTTACGAGGAATGATTTGATTGAGCAAATATGGGGACTTGATTATGAAGGAGATGAACGCACGGTTGATGTGCATATAAAGAGAATACGAGAGCGTCTAAGAGAGTTAAAGGCTACGGTCGAAATCGTTACAATAAGAGGTTTAGGCTATAAATTAGAGGAAAATCACACATGAAAAGCATGTATACAAGATTGGTTTTAATCTTTATTTCAGTTATTTTGTTGAGTTTAGTCATTACTTTTTTTATCGCTTCAAAATACTTTATAAAACATGTTGAAACAGAAGTACAAAGTGATTTAATAGATGTTGGAGAAAATTTTATTTCCATATACTCTAAACAAGATAATCAAAATGGAGTAGATGCGACGTTACAAATTCTTAGTAAAAATTTTTATCTATCACTGTATGATGAGTCGGGTAAAATCGTTTTGAAAAATACAGCACTAAAAAAGAAGAATATAAAAAAAGAACAAGTATTAACCGTTCTAAACAAAAGTGATGTTCAAACAAAAGGATATCTCATCGGCCTACCTTTTCAAAAAGATGGGCATAAATACGCTTTATTTATTCAGCCCAATATTGATCGTGGGTTCTTTAAAATGCGGAGAGTTTTATTTTTTAGTTTACTGACAACCTTAATCATTGGATCAGTAACATTTTTATTTGTAGCTAAGTTATTAGTAAAGCCAGTAAAAGAGCTAATTCGTGCTACAAAAGAACTGGCTAAAGGTAACTATGATGTTCAAGTAACGATTAAACGTAAGGATGAAATTGGATTACTTGCTTCCAACTTTAATGTAATGACGAATAAATTAAACAAGTTAGAAGAGATGAGAAGTGAATTTGTTTCAAATGTTTCTCATGAAATTCAATCACCGTTAACATCTATTAAGGGATTTGCAAAAGTTTTAAGAAATAAGCAATTAACTGAAGAAAAAAAGGAACATTATTTATCCATTATTGAAACAGAGAGTGAACGTCTTTCAATGATGAGTGAAAGATTATTAAAGTTAGCTTCATTGGACTCTGAGCAACACCCATTCCAGCCTACGACCTACAAATTAGATGAACAAATTCGAAAAATTATTTTGACATTAGAGCCACACTGGGAATGTAAAAAGCTTCAATTAGTTTTAAATTTACCACAAACAGAAATAGTGGCAGATAGTTTACTACTTGAACAAGTATGGATTAATTTACTTCAAAATGCGATTAAGTTCTCAAATATAGCTGGGTATATTAAAGTGGATATTTTGGAATTAGATCATAATATTCACGTGCTCATTAGCGATAATGGGCTAGGGATTAGTAAGGAAGATATTGAGCGGATATTTGAGCGATTTTATCAAGCAGACCGTTCTAGAAATAAAAAAGGAACTGGTCTTGGTCTTTCGATTGTACAAAAAATAATGGAAATACATCAAGGGAAAATAGAGGTTGAAAGTGTTGTTGGAAATGGAACTAGCTTTACGATTATCCTACCGAAAATCTTGTAAAATAAAAAAGTTCAAATTATGTTCTTAATTGTTCATATTCTGTTCATATAGATTTGATAAACTAATCACGTATTAGAATTGTAACGAATCGAAAGGGGAAATAGATACATTATGTTTGCAGGCTTAACGAAATTAAGTTTGAAGAACACAATATCAGTTATTATACTAAGTGTTCTTGTTTTAATAGGGGGAATATACTCTGCCCAAAAAATACAAATTGAAACATTTCCTGATGTTTCATTTCCAGCTGTTGCAGTACAGGTAGTATACCCTGGTGCATCATCTGAGGACATAGAAACTGAAGTCACTAAACCAATCGAATCAGGTTTAATGAAGCTTGAAAACTATGATCAGTTAACAAGTACTTCAAGTGAAAATATGGCTTCAATCTTTTTGATTTATCCATTTGGAACGGATATGGATAAAATTGAAAAAGACGTTGATAATGTAATCAATAAAACAAAATTACCTGATAAAGCAGAAGCGACAGTTCAGCGAATTGCGATGGATTCTGCTCCTATTTATCAAGTTGCAATTGCAAATAACGGACAAGTAAAAGATTTACAACAATCAATTGAAAAAGATTTACTTCCTCAAATTAAAAAAATCACTGGTGTTAGTGATGTAAGTCTTCAAGGAACTAAAGATGAAGAAATTCAAATCGTTGTAGATAATAAAAAAGCTGAAGAAAAAGGGATTTCTTTAGATACTATTAAAACGGCAATTCAAGGTCTAGATTACGCAGTGCCATTAGGATCTGTTGAGAATAATGGAAAAACAGTTTCTGTTCGAATGAAAGGTACGTTAAACTCAGTCGATCAAATCAAAAAAACAGTTTTATCTAGTGCAGCTGCCCAAAGTACACAAATGGGTACGATGACTCAAGGAGCACAACTAGGTAGAGGTGCAGGACAAGCACAAACAGTTACGCCAAAAAATGTTACTGTTGCTGACATTGCAGATGTAAAAGTAGTTTCGGTTCAAGATCAAATTTCTAGATATAACGGAAAAGAAAGTTATATTTTATCTGTTTCTCAAACACAAGATTCAAATACAGCGGATGTAGCAACAGATGTTAAAAAAGAAATTAAATCATTTAAAAAGGATAACAATGTAGAAACTCATGTCATTATGGATAACGGGAAAGAAATAGAAAAATCCGTTAGTTCTTTAATTAAGGAAGGTCTACTAGGTGCTTTATTTACAGTAGTAGTAATTCTGTTATTCTTAAGAAATATTAGAGCTACATTAATTTCTATTTTATCTTTACCAATTTCAATTTTTACAACAATATCAGTATTAAATTCATTGGGTTATACATTGAACATTATGACTTTAGGTGGTCTAGTTGTTGCAATAGGACGTATTGTTGATGATAGTATCGTTGTAATTGAAAATATTTTCAGATGGAAACAACAAAAAGGTAACCAATATAAGAAAAAAGAAATGGCATTATATGCAACAAAAGAAGTAATCGGTGCCATTGCATCCTCTACATTTGCTACAGTAGTAGTATTTTTACCTTTAGCATTTGTAAGTGGTATTATTGGAGAATTCTTTAGACCATTTGCAATTTCAGTAGTCGTTTCAATTTTAACTTCTTTAATCGTTGCGATTATCTTAATTCCAACATTAGGAGCAAAATTCTTATCAAAACCATTAAAAGAGCATAGTAATGATACTCGTTTTATGAGAAACTACGAAAAATTATTGCGCTCTGCATTAAAACGTAAATGGATTGTTATCTTATTATCAATCGTTTTATTAGCTGGTTCATTATCGATGATTCCTTTATTAGGATTCTCATTCTTACCTGGTAGTGTAAATAAAACACTTCAAGTGACAGCAACTCTTCCATCAAATAGTACTGTGGACCAATCAAATGTAGTTGCAAAAGAATTAGAAAAATACTTTGCAGATTCAGACCTAATAGACAGTGTACAAGCTACTGTTGGTGGTAAACGTGATTTTATGATGAATATGGATGGTGGCAAAAATAAAGCGATCTTCCAAATCAATCTAAAAGATGGAAAGAACATGAATAAAGAGCTTTCAAAAATTAACAAAGAAGTTCCTTCAATTGTTGATGCGAAAGTAAAAGGTACAACGATCGTAGCAAAAGAACTTTCTCAAAATGGTCCTCCAACAGGGAACAATATTGATGTAAATTTATATTCTGCAAACTTTAATGATTTAAAAGATGCAGCATCAAAAATTGAAAAAGAATTAAATAGTGATGATCGTTTGAAAAATGTTTCTAATAATTTAAAAGACGTTCAACCTAAATTAGAAATTACATTAAACGATAAAGCACGCGATGAAAATATCTCAATGATCCAAGTTATGGGAGCTATTAATGAAAAAATTAACGACGTTGAAATCGGTGATTACGATTTAAACGGCGAAACAAATAAGCTTACTGTAGGCTATAAAACGAAAGCAACTTCAAAAGAAGATATTGAAAAAATTAAATTTATGACTGCAACAGGTCCGAAAGAAATTAAAGACTATGTAACAATTTCTGAAAAGGATGCACCAGTTTCAATCAACCATGAT
Source organism: Bacillus sp. FJAT-25509 (assembly GCF_001420605.1). Classification (GTDB taxonomy): domain Bacteria; phylum Bacillota; class Bacilli; order Bacillales; family Bacillaceae_G; genus Gottfriedia. Next base: position 32,187 of record NZ_LJIZ01000018.1, on the reverse strand, counting down.
GATGGAAAAATGTATGCATCAGTAAGTGCAGAAGTAAAAGGTAAAGACACAGCAACAATTACAAAAGATGTAACAAGTCACTTAAATAAAATTGATTTACCAAAAAGCGTCGATATGAAAATTGGCGGCGGTTTAGATATGATTACAGATGGATTCAGCAGTTTAGGAATAGCAATGGTAGTTGCTGTTGGATTAGTATTCTTAATCATGAGTATGACATTTGGTGGCTTAAGAACACCGTTTGTTATTTTAACATCATTAATCTTTGTACCAGTGGGAGCTTTCTTAGCGTTATTTATTGGCAAGCAAACACTATCAATGAGTGCAATGATCGGACTATTAATGTTGATCGGTATTGTTGTAACAAATGCGGTTGTATTATTAGACCGTGTTGAACATAACCGTAGAAATGGATTAGATGTAACTGACGCATTAATCGAGGCTTCAAAGACAAGATTACGTCCAATCCTAATGACAGCATTAGCGACAATTCTTGCATTAGTACCAATGGCCCTTTCAAATTCAACATCTGGCTTAATTTCGAAAGGATTAGCAGTAACTGTAATTGGTGGATTAACAACTTCAACATTCTTAACACTAATCATTATTCCAGTTATTTATAAGTTAGTAAGCAAAAAGAAAAAGATTGAAGAATAATTGATGAAGAGTGCCTCACATAAAAAGTGGGGCACTCTTTTGTATATAAAACAAAACTCTGTTAAATGAAAATGTTGATTTTTGAACTAAAAAGATTCCTTTTTTTCAAAAAGTTAAATGAATATGTTATTAGCAGGATTTTCGTACATTCGACAAGAATAGTTACTTTTGAGAGAATAGGAATAAATAATTACAAATGAGTAGACTATCACTGACAATAATAAATATAAATGTACAGCGAGGGAGCAGATGAGTAACACAAAAGAAAACGCATATGAGATTTTAGAGAGAGTTACCGACGGATTCTTTGCGCTAGATGTAAATTGGAATTTTACTTATGTAAACTCAGCGGCTGCCCGTCTACTTTTTCGTAGACGGGATAACTTGGTTGGTAAAAATATATGGAGTGAATTTCCAGAAGCAATAGAGTTAGCGTTTTATAATCATTATCATAGAGCGATTCGTGAACAAAAACCAGTTTTATTTGAAGCATATTTTCCCCCACTTAATATGTGGTTTGAAGTGAAGGCCTATCCTTCATTAAACGGATTAAGTGTATATTTCCAAGACATATCTGATAGGAAGCTATCACAAACACAAAAGGACGAACATTACAAATCCCTTTTTGAACAAAATCCAGATGCAGTATATTCTTTTGATTTAAATGGAAATTATCTTAGTGTAAATCCAGTTATGTAAAGAATGTTCGGATATACTGAATCGGAGTTATTACAGATGTCATTTGTACCTCTAGTAAGTAAAGTAGACTTGGATCGAGTAATGGAACATTATAAAAGAGCTACGGAAGGTATTACTCAGAGATACCAAGTAAAAACATTACATAAAAATGGAACTGTTGTCTATTTAAATGTTACAAATATGCCGATTATTATCAATGGTAAGATAGTTGGAGTATATGGAATTGCAAAAGATATCACAGATCGTCAATTGGAGCAGGGTGAATTAAGCAAAACGAAAGAAAGACTAGAATCTTTTGTTCACAACAATGCAGATGCAATTTGGGTCATTGATTTGGAAGATCGAGTGTTAGAGATTAATTCCTCATTTGAAACAATGTTTGGTTATTCAGCAGAAAGCATTATAGGGAAGACTTTACCGATTGTTCCCGATTTTCTAAATGATTTTATTCAAGAAATTCATAATAAAGTAAGGACAGGTGTATCTGTTGTTGCTCTAGAAACTATTAGAGAATGTATGGATGGTAGTCTAATTCACGTTAGTGCAACTCTTTCTCCAATTGTTGATTTGAAAGGAAATGTGACAGGAATCACAGGAATTTGCCGTAATATCACCTCAAGAAAAAAAGCGGAGGAAACGGTCAAAATTAAATCGAAACAACTCGAATCATATATAGAAAACAATGTAGATGGTATATTAATTTTTAATCGGAATGGTGATGTAGTACATTCTAATAAAGCATATGAGACAATGTTTGGTTGGACAGGAGAAGAGATACAGGGTGTCCATTTGTATGATTTGGGGTTTATTCCAGACGAAATTTTGACAGAAGTAAAACGATTTGAAGGTAAAGTGAAGCAAGGAATGGTTATTTTCGGAGAAGAAACAATCCGTGTTCGAAAAGATGGGGTTAAGGTTAATGTTATATTATCAGCAGCGCCCATTCACGATGCACAAGGTAATTTGGATGGTTGGTCATCAACTTTAAGGGATATTACGGAGTGGAAGATGTCTCAAATAATGTTACAAAACACCGAAAAACTATCTGTTGCTGGTCAATTAGCGGCAGGAATTGCCCATGAAATCCGAAACCCTATCACCTCTATTAAAGGATTCATTTATTTGATGAAGAATGGATTTGGAGATAAAGAAGAGTATTTTAAAATTATGTCGTCAGAATGTGAACGAATCGAAGGAATTCTTAGTGAACTACTTATTCTAGCAAAGCCACAAATCAATAAATTGGAACAGACAGATATTCATATGTTATTAACTCAAATTATCGTTCTTTTAAAAACGGAAGCAATTATGAATAATGTTGAAATTATCACTGAGTTTCTAAAGGAAGATCTTCAGATTAATTGTGATGAAAATCAAATGAAACAGGTGTTTATTAACTTTATTAAAAATGCGATTGAAGCTATGAAAAAAGGTGGGAATTTAACGATTCAAACCCAAAAAAGAGATGAAAAAAAATTGATGATCCAAATTATTGATGAAGGAGGCGGGATGTCCGAAGAAACGATTAGTAAGTTGGGCCAACCATTCTATACTACGAAACAAAAAGGAACGGGCTTAGGTTTTATGATAAGTAAAAAAATCATAGATAATCATTTTGGCGAAGTCCATATTGAGAGTGAAGTAAACAAAGGTACAACTATAGAAGTTATCATACCGCTCGTAAATGAAAAGGCTAATTTATTGAACTAATCTGCCAGTTACTTGAAGAAGAAACTCAACTTTCTACTTCAACAACCAATAACAAATAAGAGCTTAGGCACAAACGCTACCTAAGCTCTTTTTATTATTTAGGTTCATAATCAAAATGTAATTCATTATTTTCATTTACAATTACGTTTAAATTATAATCTTTAAAATACCATAAATCCGTTTCGTTAATAAAATAAACAACGTTATCAACCGTAATAGATTCACCGATGTTCACAGGTTGTTCTTTAGTAACTCCTAAAGAATAGCCTTTATGTATTGTACTATTTCCACCGTATCGCGCGAAAAAACGTATGGTATCTCCTTCTTTTACATCCATCTCATCTTTAAACCATTTTATTGCATCTTCGGAAATTGTAATTTTCATTGTAACCGACCTTTCTTTATCTTATAAAAATATTATAGTATGAATGTGAAAAACTATACAGAAAAGTGATGTTAAGTGTAAAAAGTGATGGTAGAAATTTTAGAATAAAAAAGAAAACCCACATTAGCTTGCAGGTTTTCGTTTCTGATTGAAGTATTTTGGGAGAGGCGCATTAGACTAATCTATCTTATTTTTTGAAAAATGATAGTATGTTGTTTTTAAATAAAATAAATAGAGAAATGACGACAAACCCATAATAGACGATTTGTTCAACTAGTGGGGTAGCATCGATAAAGGAGAAAAGACCTTCGGTGAATACTTTACCGCCAAAGAAAATTAATAGAATACCCAGTAAAGTAAAGATCACTTTAATATTTAAATTAATTGTAGTTTTGATAAATAAATATGCGATTAAGACAGCTGCGATTATTCCTAGTAAAATAGAAATCATACCAACAAAGGCGATTGAATGTGCATTTGATAAAACAAACAGAACTAGCTCTAAGCCTTCCCGGATTACAAATACGCTTGCCATTAATAATAATGAAATACCACTATCCATAATTTTAACTTCTGATTTTAGTTTATCTGAAATATTAATGCTACTTTGTCCACTTAACCAGTAGATAAAATAGAAGATTAGCAATGCTGCAATTAATTGGATTACACCTTCGATCGTATGTTCAACATTTCCATTTAGTTCACCGAATGTTGTAAATAAGAAAAATCCAACAAAAATACTAACAATTACTCCAAGTATTGTACCGTAAATTACTGACTTAATTAAATGCTCTTTTTTACTCTGGATTAAAGTAATGAGTAGGTACCCGATTACTAGAGAAACCTCAAGGCCTTCTCGTAAAGCTATTAAAAAATTAGCATTCAACTCACTATCATCCTCCCGATTAGATTTAAATCTACTAACTAGACTATTCTTTAATAGTAGGAATGGACACTATTTTATTAATAAATAGGCATAATAAGTTATGTGGTAAAATTAATATAAAATGGTCCAAAATGTGAATTATAGAAGGGGAAAAAATGGAATATTTTACAAGTAGAGCGATAGAAGTTATTAAAAATATTCCACCAGGAAAAGTAATGACATATGGTCAAGTTGCAAAATTGGCAGGAAGTCCAAGAGGAGCTAGACAGGTTGTAAGAATCTTACACTCGATGGGCCAAAAATACCAATTGCCATGGCATAGAGTTATAAATGCTAAAGGTGAAATAGGAATCCAAGATGAAGAAGGATTTTTAATGCAAAAGCGTTTCCTCCAAAACGAAGGGGTCAAATTTGTGAGCGAGCGAACCGTTAACTTGAAGGAATATCAAGTAAGTGTAGTTCTTGAGAAAGAAGATGTGGATTTAATATAAGAGCGCATCCAAGCTATTAAAATAAGAATGAGATTGTTACTCAAAATTCATTTATTAATGGATTTGAGTATTTTTTTTGCTCTAATAATTTTTAAATTGGTAACGATGGTGAATACTGAAAATGACTATGTTTAAAACATTGTTACGAACAATAAAGTTGTGAAATTGTAAAAATGTTAGTTCGAAAGTGTTACGATTGAAACCTTTACAATGAAACATTGTTTTGTTATACTCGTGTCAGGAGGAATGTCATATGAGTGAAGAATTAATTTCCAAAAAAGATTTACTACAACTTACAGGCATATCGTACGGACAGCTTTATAGATGGAAAAGGAAAAATATCATTCCTGAAGAGTGGTTTATGAAGAAATCCAGCTTCACTGGACAGGAAACGTTTTTTCCAAAACAGAAAATTTTGGATCGAATTGAAAAAATAAAAGAGCTGAAGGATGATCAATCATTAGATGATATTGCTAGAGTGTTTTCAATCAATGAAGAAATCGTTTCTGATCGTGGGAATGCTACTTTATCTTTGGAGCAAATCCCTAAACAAGTCGTACAAATATATCAATCACTTTTTCCAAATACTAAATTAGAGCATTTAGGTACGGTTCAATTATGTTCACTACTTTTTGTAAACGAGTGGCTTTCAAAAGGAAGTGTAACAATAGAGGAAATAAAGCAATTTCTAAATTTGGTTGAAACACATAAAAACCAAATTAACTTGGATGAAGCGACTGTCATTTATATTCGAAAATTTGGTATGGGTACATGGATTATTGGAAATCAACATGAAACGTTTGTAGATCAAAAGGATTCGATCTTAATCAATGTTACTCTCTCGAACTATTTAAATAAATCGATTAAATAAATTATGGAGGAGAGATTATAGTGAGCGTGCAATCAAAGCAGAATGCGATTATTAACGGTTCAGGTACAATTGGTACTGGCAAATATGATGACGTTAGAATTAGTGGAAGCGGACGTATACTTGGTGATATTTTTTGTCATGAAGTGAAAGTAAGTGGCTCAGCAAAATTCAATGGAAAAGTCGAAACTGAATATTTTAATTGCAGTGGGAGCGCTAAATGTTTAAGTGATGTTGATGCAAAAAAAATGAGTGTCAGTGGATCTGCTTCGATTGATGGAAAAGTTTCTGGTGGAGATGTGAATGTTAGCGGAAGCTTTAAAACAAAGGGCGACTTAAATGTTCAAAGTATTAATGTTTCAGGCTCAATGAAAACGACAGGAATAGTGAAGGCTGAAGTGATTACTGTAAAAGGATCGCTTTCTACAGAAAAAGGATCTGAATGTGAAGTATTTACAGCTAAAGGTCACTTGTCAATGAATGGTTTATTAAATGCAGAAAACGTAAAAATTACCCATGGTGGATTTGGCTATTTACCTCATCATGGATTTAGCTATATACCTGAAATTGGTGGAGAAACGATTGAAATTAGTCGATTCGATGACAATAATATATTTTCACGTGTTTTTACTAAACTATTTAACAATCGAATGAACTTCAAATCAGATGTAATTGAGGGAAGTGCTGTAAAGATTGATTATACGACAGCAAGTGTAGTACGGGGTGATGCTGTAACAATTGGACCAAAATGTGTAATCGACCTTGTGGAATATACAGAAGATGTTCAGATACATCCTTCAGCAAAGGTAAAGGATGTAAAGAAATTAGAACAATAAGCGACTTAAGGGATAACCTGAGTCGCTTTTTTTTGCTTTGTGAAAACGGTATTTAAATAAAATAGCATATGGAAGTTTGAATTGAAAGTTTTAATAAAATGCAAGCTGACTCATGATTTCGGTTATTGAACTATAGTTAGTTGAATGTTAAGATAATAATGTGCAAACGGTTGCAATGAAATAGTACTACTTTTTTATTTAAGGCTAAAAATATACTCAATAATGAAAACGCTTTTATGTATTTGGAGGAGAGAGATTATGACAAATCAGAGTTGGTGGAAGGAAGCGGTTGCTTACCAAATTTATCCACGTAGCTTTATGGATTCAAATGGTGATGGAATTGGTGACTTAAGAGGTGTAATTTCAAAATTAGATTATTTAAAGGAACTTGGTATAGATGTTATTTGGATTTGTCCGTTTTACAAATCACCAAATGATGATAATGGTTACGATATCTCAGACTATCAGGACATTATGGATGAGTTTGGTACAATGGCAGATTTTGATGAGCTATTAGAAAATGTACACGAAAGAGGAATGAAGTTAATTTTAGATTTAGTAGTCAATCATACAAGTGATGAGCATCCTTGGTTTTTAGAATCTAAAAAATCTAAAGATAATCCTTATAGAGACTACTATATTTGGAGAGAAGGAAAAAAATCAGGCCATGAGCCAAATAACTGGGAAAGTATTTTCGGCGGATCTGCATGGGAATTTGATGAAGCAACAGATGAATATTTCTTACACTTATTCTCAAAAAAGCAGCCTGATTTAAATTGGGAGAACAAAGAAGTAAGACAAAAAGTATATGACATGATTAATTGGTGGTTAGATAAAGGAATTGATGGTTTCCGAGTAGACGCAATCAGTCATATAAGAAAGCGTCCAGGTTTTCCAGATATGCCAAACCCAAAGAAAGAGAAATATGTGGCAAGCTTTGATATGCACATGAATCAAGAGGGAATTCACAAATATCTGGATGAGTTAAAAAGTGAAACATTTGATAAATATGACATCATGACAGTCGGAGAAGCAAATGGTGTAACAACGAAAGATGCACACTTGTGGGTTGGAGAAAAAGAAGGTAAGTTCAATATGATTTTCCAATTTGAAAGTTTAGATCTTTGGAAGAAAACCGATGAATCTGAAACTTCAATCGCTGATTTAAAAGAAGTACTTACTAAATGGCAAACTGGTTTAGAAGGATATGGATGGAATGCATTATTTATAGAGAATCATGATATACCTAGAGCAGTCAGTACATTAGGAAACGATGATGAAGCATTTTGGAAAATTTCAGCAAAAGCTATTGGAGTAATGTATTTCTTTATGCAAGGAACGCCATTCATCTACCAAGGTCAAGAAATTGGAATGACAAATGTTCATTACACATCAATCAAAGATTATAATGATGTAAGTGCAAAAAATATGTATAATACAATGATTGAAAATGGTTCGACTGAACAAGATGTACTAGATATTTTATGGAAAACAGGCCGTGATAATTCTCGCACACCTATGCAATGGAACAGTACAAAGGATGCTGGATTTACAACAGGTAAACCTTGGCTTAAAACGAATGATAACTTTAATGAAATAAATGTTGAAATCCAAGAAAAAGATGAAGACTCCATTTTATCATTTTATAAAAAGATGATTACATTACGTAAAGAAAATAAAGCACTGGTTTATGCACCGTATGAATATCTAGACGTTAAAAATGAGCCTGTTTATGCATACACTCGAACTGGTGAAAAAGAAACATTTTTAGTGATTACTAATTTATCTACAGAGAAACAAAAATTTATTTTACCGAAAGAGCTAACGAAAAAGAATGCACAATTAAGTTTAACTAACATTGAATTAACAGATGACAAATTAGTTGAAAACATGGAATTTAAACCTTTTGAGGCTAGAGTTTATCGCTTAATTTAATTTTGTTGTATGGTACTTACTAAACAGACTGTCGAATGACAGTCTGTTTTCTTTTGTACAGGATGCTCGCTTTCCATGGGGGGAATCTGTGGAAGTGCAATTAAAAAGCTGAAACTGCAAATAAGAATACGAAACATAGGGTAATAGAAAAATATAATTAAATAATTAGAGAAATAACATTAAATTAGACTTTGAAACAAACAAAACTAAACATAATTTAGTAAAAACAAAAAAATCTTCCCATTTAATTGTTAAAGAATGATCCGAACTTTTACACTAGATTTCACCGTTAAATCAAGTAAGAACACTTCTATCTAACGGGGCTCATACTCCTATCAATTAAGGGGAATTAGTGTTTGAATTTTTCAATACTCTAAAAAAATGGCTGTCGAATGATAGTCATTTTTTCTGCATATTTTTGGCAAAAACCTACAAGGTTTTATAGTATTACAAACACTTCGACAATTTGTAACACTCCTGTAATGGCTTTCAAAATTATATTTTGTTAGACTTACATTATCAATGAAGGGGGAGAAAGAGATGAAAAAGCAAGTCCTTATAGCTTTCGTATGCTTACTGAGCATGGTATTTTTTACGACTAAATCACAAGCAGCATCTACATATAACCCATACTCAAAGAAAAATCAGGTAACAAAAATCGCTAAACAATATACTGGAGTGCCATATCGTTTTGGTGGTACATCTACTAAAGGTTTTGACTGTTCAGGTTACGTAGGGTATGTATACAAAAAAGTAGGTACTACATTACCTCGAACTGCTTCGTCGATGTATACTGTCAGCTCAGTTGTTAAAAAGCCTGTTCCTGGTGATTTAGTTTTCTTCAAAAATACATACAAAAAAGGTATTAGCCATGTAGGAATTTTCATGGGAAATAATACATTTATTTCAGCGACTTCAAGTAAGGGAGTAGCTGTAGTAAGTCTTTCTAATACATATTGGAAACCAAAATTCGCTGGCTCAGGTAGCGTAATTAATTAAACATAATAATAAATGCAATTTACTTTTCTTAAGAATGGTAGATTGCTTTTTTTTGCACTTTTTTAGGAATAAAATATAAGTGCAACTACGTCTTTGTCTCCACCAATCGCCGAGTGTTCTTTATCTTTTCATAAAGTTTTCTTATTTAATAAATAAGTAGATTATGTTCCAATGATATAATGACCCTTAACTAAACTAGTTACATGAATTTAAGGGAGTTGGTAATTATAGCAATAGTCTACTATACTTTTTTTGTTTTAGGTCTAGTATTTGGTTCTTTTTTTAATGTTGTCGGGTTAAGAGTTCCGATTGGGAAATCGATTATTTCACCAGGTTCCTCATGTTCAAATTGTGGACATAAATTGAGTTCTCTAGAATTGATACCAGTATTTTCTTTCTTACTCCAAAGAGGGAAATGTCGAAGCTGCGGCACTCTAATTTCCAAACTATATTTATTAATTGAAATACTAACAGGCATGTTATTTGTTTTATCCATCTATGAAACTGGTTTTCATAAAGATTTAATGATCGCTCTTTCGATAATATCTTTATTAATCATTATTGTTGTTTCGGATGTGAAATATATGATTATCCCTAATCGTATTCTACTAATCTTTTTATTTATTTTTAGTTTTGAACGACTCTTAATTCCATTGGATCCTTGGTGGAGTAGTATAGTAGGAGCGTTAGGAGCATTCGTGGTTTTGCTTCTAATTAATCTGATTAGTAAAGGTGGTATGGGAGGAGGAGACATAAAGTTATTTTGTGTGCTAGGTATAATTTTAGGGTGGAAAATAACTCTCATTGCATTTATACTTGCATGTTTTTCAGGCAGTATTTATGGATTAATCGTAATATTGTCCGGAAAATTAAAGCAACGAAATTCGATTCCTTTTGGTCCATTCATCGCAATAGGTGGGTTAGTAAGTTATTTTTATAGTGAAAATCTATTAGAATTTTACGATATAATTTTTTGTTAAGCCGATAATTAAAAAGGCTATTTAATTGAAAAATTCTTTCAACTAAATAACCAGTACTTTTTTTATGAGAATAGTTTTTCTTCTACACTATTAATAACTGAATTCCAGTATTTTTTGTCTTCAACGAAGTTTGTTCGAATTGCTTTAAAAACAGCAGTTTGTTTTTCTTGGAAATTTGGGTCATCTTTATCTGGAAGCCCTTTTTTCATCTCAATTACAATTTCTTCAATTTCCGTAGAACGTGGACCCCATACATTTACTTCATTCCCTTTTTCATCCATAAAAACAAAAATTGGAATAGAACGAGATTTACCGTTTGTTAAATATTGATCCATTAATTCTAGGTTTTCATCTCGAATTAGGAATCTAGTATCTATATTAGCTATTTCCATCATTTTTTGAATAACTGGTACATTAAGTAATGCATCTCCACACCAATCTGCAGTTAAAGTAACAACCTTCCAATGACGATTCTTTAATTGTTCAAGTTTTGCTTGTGTACTTTCAGGAATCGTAACTTCATTATAGATTTTTAGAAGTTCTTCTTTATTTACATTCATTGCATCTACATATTCTTGAAAATTCATGCCCTTTTCGAACCAAGAATTTAATGACATTTCCATCCACTCCTTTAATGTTAATAAATAGTATTATACCCCATTCGTCATAAGAAGGAATGCAATAAGACTTGCAGAAATAATATACAGTATATGTTGTATATGCAGTTTAAGCAGGAGGGAGAAAAATGAGTACGCCTATTGAGATGTCAAAAAGTCGGAAGCGCTTTCCAAAGTGGGTTAAAGTTACATCAACTATCTTAATCGTTATCGTCTTAATCGTTGCGGGAACCGGCCTGTACTTAACAAAAAAATCATTACCAAGCATTAAAGGAAATTTAACGATTAGTACTTTAAATCATAAAGTAGAGGTAATTAGAGATGATAAAGGAGTACCTCATATTAGTGCTAAGAGTTTGCATGATTTGTATGTTGCGCAAGGCTTTGTAACTGCACAAGATCGATTATTTCAAATGGATTTAAGCAGGAGACAAGCGTCCGGACAATTAAGTGAAATAATTGGTGATGCTACAGTGGAGCGTGACTCATATTTTCGAACGCTTGGTTTAAGAAGAGCTGCTGAAGCTTCTTACAGCAAGTACGATAAAAATGGACAAAATGTTTTAAATTGGTATGCAGAAGGAGTAAATGCATACATAAAATACGCAATAAAGGAAAATAAACTACCAGTTGAATTTAAAATTTTAAAATATAAACCAACTAAATGGACGGCAATTGACTCACTAGTGATTGGTAAATATATGGCATTTGATTTAGGCGGTCATTGGAATGAACAAGCATTTCGTTATTATGCTATGAATAAATTTCCAAAGGACAAGGCATTGGAGCTATTTCCTCCTAATAATGATATAGATCCGTATATTATTCCAAGTAATACTTCAAAAATAGACGTAGAAAAGAGCTTTGCAAGTGCAATTATTCCACCTGTTTGGAATGGAAGTAATGATTGGGTTGTTAGTGGATCTAAAACAAAGTCCGGTAAACCACTATTAGCAGATGATCCTCATTTAGGATTAGCGACACCGGCAATTTGGTATGAAACTCAATTAAAATCTGGTGATATGAATGTAAGTGGTGTAATTTTTGCAGGGGTACCTGGAATCATCGTTGGTCATAATGAACATATTGCCTGGGGAGTAACAAACGTAGGCCCGGATGTACAAGATTTATATATTGAAAAACGAAATCCAAATAAGGCAGACGAATTTTTATATGATGGTCAATGGGAAAAGGCACAGGTTATAAATGAAACGATCAAAATTAAAGGTAAAAAGAATAAAATTTTACCTGTAATGATTACGAGACATGGTCCAGTGATTTCGGAATTTGCAAGCGACGCTGGAAAAGATACTGTATTCTCTTTACAATGGACAGCGCTACAACCAACAACGGAGCTAGAAGCCGTTTTAAAATTTGACGTTGCAAAGGATTGGAATTCATTTAAAGAAGGATTAGCTTTATTTGAAGCTCCTGCCCAAAATTTCGTATTTGCATCGGATGACGGAACAATTGCCTACCGAGCAAATGGAAAAATTCCAATCCGTAAAAAAGGTGATGGGCTAATGCCAGTACCAGGGTGGACTAGTGATTACGGTTGGAAAGGATCTATTCCATACGATAAACTACCAACAATCATTAATCCTAAGGTAGGATTTATTTCATCTGCAAATAATAAAGTAGTTGATGATACATATCCATACCATATTTCAAACTCATGGGCACAGCCTTATCGTCAATTGCGCATTCAGGAAGTATTAAAAAAGAATGACAAATTAACTGTTAAAGATATGCAAAAGCTACAAATGGACGAAATGAATTTACAGGCGAAAGAACATGCACCAAAGTTTATTAAGTCAGTAAAACAAAATAAAGATCAATTATCATCTGTTGAAAAATCAGCTTTAAAGGAACTTGAAAAATGGAATTTTATAGATGATAAAGATGAAGCTTCTCCTCTTATATTCCAAATGTGGATGACTGAAATAAATAAAGCATTGTTCGATCAACAAATCTCAAACGATATGATGGATTTATTTGGAGACCGCAAAGTCGTGGTCGATCAATTGCTACGTGACAGCTTAAATGGGAAAAAAGTGATCTGGGTTGATGAACAAGGCGGAATTGATAAACTTTTATTAAAAACCTTCAAATCAACAATTAAAAATATTAGCAAAACTGACGGTGAAAATGTAGCTAAGTGGAACTGGGGCGATCACCATAAAGTTGCTTTCGAACACCCATTATCCAGTATTAAAATCTTAAGCTATTTCTTTAATGCGAGAGATCCAATCCCAGTAGGAGGTAGCGCAACTACTGTCAAAGCAGCAGGATATGATGACCAAGGAATCGTAGACCATGGTGCATCATGGAGAACTGTTGTAGACTTTGCAGATTTAAGTAAATCAGTAAACGTAGTAGGACCAGGTCAATCCGGAAACCTCGGAAGCAAATGGTATAGTGACCAAATGGAAGATTGGGCAAATGGAACATATCATACTACTTCGTTGAAAAGTGTTGAAGGTGTTACAGAAATGTTCGAACCGGGAAAAGCAAAGAAGAAGTAGGAAGGAAGTATAGAGGACAGACCTTTATGTGGTCTGTCTTTTGTTTTAGAAGTAAAATTGTAGTGATTTATATAGTCATTCTTTAAGGGAACCAATAAGTGATTTGTAAAATTGAATAGGAATAGGAATAGGGAGAAAGGAATTAATTTTATTTTAATTAAGCAAAAATAGTTGGAGGAGCGGTGAATTTGAGTATTATAATTGCGATTCTCGGTTTTTAATTGCGATCCCCGGTTTTTAATTCCGATATTCGATTTTTAATTGCAATCCCCAGTTATTAATTGCACAACTCTAATTTCTTCCCTTTCATCACCTCATATAATAAAATATTTAAATAGATTGTCCTAAACTAATTAAAAAAAGGGGGGCTGTGAAAATGAATGAAATGGGCTTAGTTCTCGAAGGTGGAGGAATGAGAGGGATTTATACAGCCGGTGTTCTTGATTATTTTCTTGAACAAAAAATAGAAATTCCTTATGTGATAGGTGTTTCTGCGGGTGCTTGTATGGGAACTTCTTATCTATCAAAACAACATGGTCGTAATAAACGAGTAAATACGGAATTTTTACAGCATCCAGACTATATTTCTTTTAAAAATTTAATTCGTAATAAGCAGCTTTTTGGCATGGACTTATTATTTGATATTATTCCTAATGAATTAGATCCATTTGATTTTGATTCTTTTTATAATGCTGAGCAAAAATTTGTAGTTGGAACGACTGATTGTGTTACGGGAGAACCTGTTTATTTTGATAAAGATCGAATTGTAGAATCAACCGATATGTTAAATATAATTCGAGCATCAAGTTCTTTACCGTTAATGGCGCCAATCATTAAGTTTAATAATCATTTCTTGATGGATGGTGGCATTGCAGATCCGATTCCAATCGCTAAATCTGAAGCGGATGGCAATCGTAGAAATATAGTTGTTTTAACTAGAAATGCTGGTTATCGTAAAAAACCTTCAAAAGGTACTTGGTATTTGCAAAAAAAGTATAAAGATTATCCAGGACTTGTTCAGGCTGTATTAAATAGATATGAAGTTTATAATAAGCAATTAGAATATATTGAGGAGCAAGAAAAAGCTGGAAATATATTAGTCATTCGTCCTGTACAAAAGTTAAAGGTTGGCCGAATTGAACGAAATAAAGCACGTTTATTAGACTTATATAAAGAAGGGTATGAAGATGCTAAGCGTCTTCGTGAACAAATTCTAGAATTTACTTCATACGAAAAAACGACCTGTTAATTCCAGGTCGTTTTAATATGTTAAAAATATACTAATAGTAAGATCATCAGACTGATTGAAAACGCTTGTCTTTCAAAGTACGAAGCATGATAAGAAAATGGTTTATTAAACGGTAAATAAAGACAAGTAAAACAACATAGAAAGCCAGCGTTTGTCAACAGTTTGATCAACCTAATAATTTTAAATCATTTTTTAAAATAGGGGGAGGGAGATAAACGATTAATCCTTGTCATTGTTATTATTTTTGTTGTTATTGTTATTCATCATGTTTTTCATCATCATTTCAAACATTACCATATCGACACCTAAACACGGATTCATACAGCCACAGTTACTTCTTCTTCTAGAGCAACAGCATCTGCAATTGCAGTGACAATCATGGCGACGGCAATCGCAACGATCTCTATCACAATCATCAAAATCACAGCGTCTTCTTCTGCAATCGTCACAGTCACAGTCATTACGTCTACATCTACTTGAGTTCATATTGACTTGATCTTGGTTGTTCCACATCGTAGAACACCTCCTTGAATAATCTACATAAACAACTTATGCATGGATGTCCCATCAAGGAAAGGCTAGTACCTAAATAAAAAATAAAAAAGCACATTAATCTTTTTAAAGACAATGTGCTTTATATTATTCAATATTAATGTGGGAAGAAAACCATTTGGATTAAGAATAAAATTCCAAAGATATAAATAACTGGTTTAACATCTTTTGCTTTCCCTTTAACGACTTTTAATAATGGATAGGTAATAAATCCAAGCGCAATTCCTGTAGCAATACTTGACGTAAGTGGCATTGTGATAATAACTAGAAATGCAGGGAATGCTTCTTCAAAGTTATCCCACTCAATATGACGTACGCTACCCATCATTAAGCAACCTACTACGATTAATGATGGTGATGTAATTGCTGCTACACCAGAAATTGAATTAACAAGTGGGCTAAAGAATGCTGCGAAAACGAATAGTAATGCAACGACAAGTGCCGTTAAACCTGTTCTACCTCCAGCTGCAACACCTGCTGTAGATTCTATATAAGCTGTTGTTGGTGAAGTACCAAACATAGCTCCAATTGTTGTACCCAATGAATCAGAAAGCATCGCACGACCAGTACGTTTTTCATCTTTCTTATTTAATAAACCAGCTTGTGAAGCTACTCCTAAGAATGTACCTGTCGTATCAAAAATTGTAACTAATAAGAATGAAAAGACAACTGAATATAGTCCATAATGGATGACATCTGAAGCTGCTGTTATTGGATTAGCAACAATGATATGCTCAGGTAGTTTAGGTAAAGAGAGAATACTTCCTTTAATGTGTAATTTTCCAGCTAATCCTGCGATGATTGCTGTTGTAACCATTCCGAAGAATAAAGCTCCGTTTACATTTAAGGCAAATAAGATAATTGTAATTGCAATTCCGACTATAGTAAGGACTACACCAGGAGAATGAAGATTGCCTAATCCTACAAGATTATCTTTGTTAGCAACGATTATACCTGAAAGACGTAAACCTATAAATGCGATAAATAATCCAATTCCAACACTAATTGCATGTTTTAATGTATTTGGAATTGCTTCTATTAAATGCGTTCTAAATTTAGTTAAAGATAAAATAACGAATAAAATACCTGTAATAAATACTGCTGAGAAAGCTAATTGATAGGAAATACCATGTGCTTTTGAAACAACCGAATAAGCAAAATATGCATTCATTCCCATTCCGGGAGCAATCGCAATTGGGTAGTTTCCGAACAATGCCATAAATAATGTTCCGACTAAAGTTGCAATGATTGTTGCAGTAAATGCTTGGTTAAATGGAACACCAGCATCGGATAATATAATAGGATTTACAATAATTATATAAGCCATAGTTAAAAAAGTTGTAAAGCCGGCTATAATTTCTGTTTTAACGGTGGTGTTAGCCTCTTTTAATTTAAACATAATAGTTCTCCTTGTTAAAAAATACGAATGATATACTCAACAGTTATTAATAATATTCGTTTTCTCGTTAAAGTGCAATACTTTTTGGGATTTTTACATCTTTTAACAAATTCAATTATGTTTAGTATTCCTAAATATACGATTTGGGTATGCTAAATCTGAATTATATAAAAGGAGGATGTAGTAAATGACTCAAAAACAGTTTCCGACTAAATTTATTCCACAACATCAAAATAAGCAACCAGGTATTGAAAAGGAAATGACACCAATACCGATATCGGATGATCCCAATTACACACCAAGTGGTAAATTAAAGGGAAAAGTAGCCATTATTACTGGAGGAGATAGTGGGATTGGAAGAGCAGTTGCTATACTTTTTGCAAAAGAAGGGGCATCAGTCTTTATTCCTTATTTAGATGAAGATGTTGATGCACAGGACACAAAGAAATACATAAATGATTTAGGTGGAAATTGTGAAATAATGAGATGTGACATTCGAACAGAGGAAGTTTGTAAACAAATCGTTCAAAATGCAATTCAAACCTTCGGAAAAATTAACATTTTAGTGAACAATGCTGCTGTTCAATATCCACAAAAGAATTTGGAAGACATTACTGAGGAGCAATTAAAAAGAACATTTGAAACAAATATTTATCCAATGTTCTTTTTATCAAAAGCTTGCCTTCCACATATGAAGCAAGGTGATTCGATTATTAATACTGCGTCAATTACCGCTTATAAAGGACATGATCAATTATTGGATTACTCAGCGACGAAAGGAGCGATTGTCACATTTACTCGCTCACTTTCTACAAATCTTGCTCAGAAGGGAATTCGGGTTAATGGTGTAGCTCCTGGGCCAATTTGGACCCCATTGATTCCAGCAAGTTTTGACGAACAAGAAGTAGCAAAGTTTGGTAGCACAACTCCAATGAAACGAGCTGGACAGCCTGTAGAGCTCGCACCGGCATATCTTTATTTAGCCAGCAATGAAGCTTCCTTCATTACAGGGCAAATGATCCATGTTAATGGTGGAGTAATCGTAAACGGATAAACTAATAAATGGTGCCATATACGATAAAATGTAAATGGCACCATTTCATTAATATTTAGGTCGAAACGTGTGACAGCAAGTTTCACCACTATGTACCGCAGAAGTAGTTATTTCACCGTCTAAGACTGCATTTTGAATCGTTAAATCAAAGTCATTTGAGTATTCATATGCTTCAGTTTGAACAAGAATTGAGTCTGCTTGGCAAAAGTTTCCCTGCCCCCAAAAATTACAATTTGCAACACTACATCTAATTTCTGGCATGAACTCGCCCTCCTTTTGTCTTATTTTCTACATACTTTGCAATCTCATTCAGATTTAAAGAAGTACCATTGTAGAATTTTTAGAGAGAATATTGTAAACTTTTATCAAGATAGAAGGAGTTAGGAAGACTTTTATCGAATCAAACTCTGATTAAGTATAGGAGGAGAACAAATATGAATTGGGAAACAACTTATGAAAAATGGATTAAATCACCGACATTAGATCAAGAACTAAAAGAACAATTAATTAAACTTGAGAATAATCAGCTTATACTTAAGGAAAGTTTCTATCAAAATTTAGAATTCGGAACTGGTGGAATGCGCGGAGAAATCGGACCTGGAACGAATCGTATGAACATTTATACTATTCGTAAAGCATCTGCTGGTTTTGCAAAATATATTGAAAGCTTTGGAGAAGAAGCAAAAAACCGTGGAGTTGCAATTGCTTTCGATTCTCGTCATAAAAGTCCTGAGTTTGCAATGGAAGCAGCAAAAACACTTGCAACACATGGCATTAAAGCCTATGTTTTCAATGAATTACGTCCTACACCAGAATTATCATTTGCAGTACGTGAGTTAAACTGCTTCGGTGGAATTGTCATTACGGCTAGCCATAACCCACCTGAATATAATGGATTTAAAGTTTATGGTGATGATGGTGCTCAATTACCTCCAGCTGCTGCTGATCAAGTAATTGAATATGTTAATTCATTTGAAAATGAGTTGGAAATTGAAGTATCTTCTGAACAAGAATTAGTTGAAAAGGGCTTAATACATAGATTAGATGAAGAAATGGACAAATTATATGTAGAGCAACTAAAAACTGTTGTTGTTAACAGCGATTTAGTTCATGAACATGGTAAGGATTTAAAAATTGTTTTTACACCACTACACGGCACAGCAATAGTGCCTGCAACGATGTCATTAAAAGCTGTTGGCTTCGAAAATGTAACAATTGTTAAAGAACAAGCAATAGCAGATCCGAATTTCACAACTGTAAAATCACCGAACCCTGAAGAACACGCAGCATTTGAATATGCAATTCGTTACGGTAAAGAGATTGATGCAGATGTATTAATTGCAACTGACCCTGATGCTGACCGTTTAGGAATCGCGACAAAAAATGAAAACGGCGAATACGTAGTCTTAACTGGAAACCAAACAGGAGCATTAATGCTTCATTATTTATTAACCCAACAAGATGTACCTTCAAATGCACTATTACTTAAAACAATCGTTACATCTGAATTTGGTCAAGTAATTGCATCAAAATTCGGTGTGAAAACAATCGATACACTTACTGGATTTAAGTTTATCGGTGAAAAAATTAAGGAATATGAGCAAACGAACGAATACTCATTCTTATTCGGTTATGAAGAAAGCTATGGCTATTTAATTAAACCATTTGTTCGTGATAAAGACGCAATTCAAGCAACAGTACTTGCTGCAGAAATTGCTACTTATTATAAAACAAAAGGTATGACTTTATATGAAGGCCTAAATAGCTTATATGAGCAATATGGCTATTACTTAGAAGGATTAAAATCATTAACATTAAAAGGGATTGAAGGTACAGAAAAAATTCAATCGATTTTAACAAATTACCGTCAAAATCCTCCTGTTGATATAAATGGTCTAAAAGTTGTTACAGTTGAAGATTATAAACTTCAAGAGAAAACGACTTTAGAATCAGGGGAAAAAGAACAGATACTTCTACCTAAATCAAATGTATTAAAGTATCAACTTGAAGACGGTTCATGGGTATGCCTACGTCCATCTGGAACTGAACCAAAAATCAAGTTCTACTTTGGAATTGTTGGACAATCTCGTGAAGATAGCATCCAAAAATTGGATAGTTTACAACAAGCATTTATGGAAAAAATTGAAGTATTAGTCTAAAAAAAGAGCGACTATTTAGTCGCTCTTTTCATTTATTTTAGTTAAAGCTCTAATGATGAAATAAAAGATTGTTCCACTGCGTTTTCTTCTCTAGTAGCATGCTCTATATGTTGGAACATACCTTTTAGTTTTTCATCAATAATCGCTAAGTCCCTCTCGTATTTAAAGGCATGTAGAAAATGTTCGATACGCTTTGAAAAAAGTTCGTCTTTCGTATTTACCATTAACACGAGGAGCTTATCCCATTGACAACAATAAGTGTAATACAATGCTAAATCATAATCGGATTGTACTTGCATTGTGAACCTCCTTTTTAGAGGGTACACATAGTTTATGGCGAAAAAAATTAATTAGCCATGAGAGAATTTAACAAAGGGTTACGGTAGAGGTTAGGTAAAAAAAGGATGGTTAAGTCCAGCAATGATAGGGAAAACAGGAAGTAAAGAGTGATTTTTCTTATTTTAGAAATACTTTATTAGTTTTGATCAAATTATTAAAGAATAGGCTTCCGGAAATTATTGCGATTCCCGGAAATTAATTTTGATTCCCAGAATTTATTGCGCTCCCCGGAATTTAACTTATGTATACTTTTACAAGAAACAGGGATAATAAGATTAGAATCAATAAAAAATACTGGACAAACTCTGTACTCCAAACTGCTTTTGTAATTTCCTTAATCAAAAATAAAAGTACTCAAAAAAGAAGTTATATCAATCGCATTGTACAAATAAAATTAACTACCGTATGAATTTTTTTCATACGTTTTTTTATGTTTATGATTTCAAAAAGTTTCAAATTAAGCATATGAATATAGTAGAGATATGACTATTTTTACATTAATTCAATTTTCAGTTCATAGAATAATATAAGAAGAGACAGGAGGAGAGTGTGATGAAGGCAAGTGATTATAGAGCGTTGGAATATGCTATTGATGAAATTACAGAAATTGCGAGAGGATTTGGGCTAGACTTTTACCCAATGCGCTATGAAATCTGTCCAGCAGATATCATATACACATTTGGCGCTTACGGTATGCCTACAAGATTCTCCCACTGGAGCTTTGGAAAACAGTTTTATAAAATGAAGCTTCATTACGATTTAGGGTTAAGCAAAATTTATGAATTAGTAATCAACTCTGACCCATGTTATGCGTTTTTATTAGATACAAACTCTCTCGTTCAAAATAAATTAATCGTTGCACACGTTTTAGCTCATTGTGACTTCTTTAAAAATAATATTCGTTTCTCAAACACGAAGAGAGATATGGTTGAAAGTATGGCAGCTACTGCTGAACGAATTAAACACTATGAACATATATACGGAAAGCAAGAAGTAGAAAATTTCCTAGATGCAGTACTCTCAATTCAAGAGCATATTGATCCATCATTAATGCGACCAAAACTGGCTTATGATTTAGAAACTGATTTCCCAATGAAAGAGAAAAAAAGAGTTACACCATACGATGATTTATGGAATATGGATCAAAGTAAAGAGAAGAAAAGTGATTCAAACCTTATCCCAATTAAACGCAAACAATTCCCACCACAACCCGAAAAAGATATCTTATTATTTATCGAAGAATACTCAAGAGAACTAGAAGAATGGCAACGTGACATCCTGACTATGTTACGAGAAGAAATGCTGTATTTCTGGCCACAGCTTGAAACGAAAATTATGAATGAAGGCTGGGCAAGTTACTGGCACATCCGAATCATGCGAGAACTAAATCTCGACTCAAATGAAGCAATCGAATATGCAAAACTAAACGCAGGCGTTGTTCAACCATCGAAAACAAGTATTAATCCATATTATTTAGGACTAAGAATGTTTGAAGACATTGAAGAGCGATATAATAACCCAAGCAAAGAAATGAGAGAATTAGGCGTTAAACCTGGTAGCGGTCGAGAAAAAATGTTTGAAGTACGAGAATTAGAGTCTGATAGTTCATTTATACGAAACTATTTAACGAAAGACCTTGTCATGCGTGAAGATATGTATTTATTCCAGCGACAAGGTAAAGAATATAAGGTTACTGATAAGGCATGGGAGAATGTACGAGATCAACTTGTAGTTAGTCGAGTAAATGGAGGATTCCCTTATATTGTAGTCCAAGAAGGAGATTATTTAAAAAATGGTGAACTTTATTTAAAGCATTCCTATGAACATATGGAACTTGATGTGAAGTATGTGGAGAAGGTAATGCCTTATATTCATCAGTTGTGGGGTAGAGGGGTTCATTTAGAGACGAATATTGAGAATAAGTCTGTGTTGTTTAGTTATGATGGGAAGAATATTCATAGGAAGTATATTTAAGGCCACCTTTTAAGGTGGTTTCAGACTGTAGACAAAATCGATGAAATTCGAGTTTGTCTACAGTCTTTTTGTTTTAAAATATATAAAAAAAATTTCTGCGACTTGCCCTTTTTAACCCGTACAGAGAGCAAAAATTCCCGACAATCTGAGTCTTGTAATTTTAAAATATAAGTCTCTTATCTATTTAACTAGAAGATATAAGTTCTAGAAAAGTGTAGATTTAAGACAATGTTAATAAACTAATTATTTAAAATTTGTTATACTACTAACGCATATAGGGTGAGCTAAATACGAATGTTGAAATAGTGATAAAATCAATAGTTGAACACATAGATGGTTTACCAAAAGCGACCGCTTCATTATATTGGAGTATTTGGAATATAATGAATGGGGAATTTCGTTAGACCACCTTTGTTAAGGAGAATATCCAAATTTCAAAACCTATTTTTAACAGATTAAAGTCTTATCTATACAAATGGGTATTTGGAAAAAGATTAAAAATCAAATTATAGAATTAGTAATATAACACTGCTCAACTAACGCAATCGGATAGATATCAAGGACAGTGAACTGTAACATAAGTATATGAGTTTTGCTCGCCCTTGACATAACGACCCATGTGAAGAAAAAATAAAGTAGCATGAATTAATTAAAAAAGAGCATAAATTAAGGAGGATAGAAAAGTGATTTCGAAACGACAAAAAGATATAGTGATGTCTTTAATGAAAGCAAAAGAACCTGTTACAGCTGAATGGATGGCAAAAGAACTTGGTTTTAGTGATAGAACCATTCGCAACGAGATTAAAGAACTTCAATCACAATGCTCGTCGTTAGGAATAATCATTGAGTCGGTTCGAGGCAAAGGATATATATTAGATATAAATGATTATGAAGTGTTTGAAAAGGAGTATAATTCTAATGAGAATGAAGCGATAGATGAAAAAAAATCGGATTTTTCCGAACAGGAAAATCGGGTTTTGTATATATTAAAACGATTTTTATTAGAAAATGGACCAATCAAAATAGAAAACCTTGAGGGAGAGCTATTTGTTTCAAAGCCTAAGGTTCAAAATGACTTGAAAATTGTCCGTGAAATATTGGAAAGATATCAATTGAAGTTAGTTACCAGACCACATTATGGTACGCAGGTTGAAGGTGATGAATATATGAAACGGCTATGTTTATCAAGTTTTATGTTAAGCCGAAATAGCAACTTAATCATTGAAAGTAATTCTTTTGATGTTTTGGACGAAAACCTGTTTGAAAAGATAAAAGAAATCATCGTAAAAAAAGTGAATGAATACAAAATTGAGATATCTGACATTGCACTCGAAAATTTGGCGACGCATATTACAATTGGATGTAAAAGAATTGAAGAAGGTTTTGTCATTGAAAATCTCGAACACGATTTAACAGGAAAATATCCCTTAGAAAAAATTGTTGCCAATGAAATTGTAAAAGAAGTTGAGGAGTTTACGGGCTTTATATTCCCGCAATCTGAAATTAATTATATTATTGTCCATTTGTTGGGGACAAAATTAATTCACAAGAATACGTTGAAAGAATTTAGTCATTTTGATGAGTTAGATAACATAATTAATTGCATGTTGAAAAGATTGAAAAATGAATTGAATTGGGATTTTCATGATGATGAAGAATTCATTCAATCGATGACTCTACATATACGGCCAGCAATGAACCGGTTGCGTTATAACTTGAACATTCGTAATCCATTATTAAACGAAATTAAAAGGAAATATCCTAGCGCCTTTGAAGGTGCTGCTATTGCCAGCAGATGCATTGAGGAATATTTGGAGATTGAGGTAGG
The DNA here is from genome assembly GCF_001420605.1 of Bacillus sp. FJAT-25509. Classification (GTDB taxonomy): domain Bacteria; phylum Bacillota; class Bacilli; order Bacillales; family Bacillaceae_G; genus Gottfriedia. Next base: position 8,045 of record NZ_LJIZ01000018.1, on the reverse strand, counting down.
AGAAAACGAGATTGCTTATATTGCATTGCACATAGGTGTGGCATTAGAAAAAATGAAGACAAGGCAGAAAAGGCCAAAACGGGTGATTGTAGTGTGTGCTTCTGGTGTTGGAAGTGCAAGACTATTGTATTATCGTTTGCAAAATGTGTTTAAAGATGAAATCGATATTGTAGCTTCAACCAATTATTATCAATTAAAAGAATACGACCTTTCCTCTATTGATTTTATTATTAGTACGATTCCAATAAAAGAAGATATAGTCGTTCCAGTACAAGTGGTCAACACATTTTTAGGAGAAGAAGATATTGAAAAGATCCGAGAAGGCTTATTACCTGTTAAAAAGTATGAGGAACAAAGTTATTTAGATGAATCAAGAGTTTTTATTCACAAAGACTTTGAGGATAAAGAAAGCGCTATCCATTTTTTATGTGAAGAATTATATAAACAAAAGCTCGTCTCTAAAGATTACATAAATTCGGTGTTGGAAAGGGAGTCGCTAGCTCCAACCAGCTTTGGGAATCTTGTGGCCATTCCTCACGCACTTTCACCGGAAACAGAGGACACATTTTGGACTATATGCACGTTAAGGAAGCCCATCGAATGGACTGATAAACAAATGGTTCAATTTATCTGTTTGTTAAATGTAAGAAAAGAACCTAATGAGGATGATCTGGAAGGTATGTATAAGAGGCTCTTGGCTTTAATTGAAAACAGTGCAACAGTCAAAAAAATACTAAAGGGTAAGTCTGCTGAAGAAATTATAAGGATTTTAAATGATACTAAATTGATATGAAACATTAATAGGAAATACGTCCTTTTACAACGGAATAGGGAAAAAATGAGGGTATTCCAAAATAGGGGTACCCTTTTTAGGTTATCGGCATGTTATCTGAGGATAATTTAATTTCTTAAACTTTATTATAAGTATTTAAACATTTTTCCGTTACGTAACGGAAAAATCATTTCTGTAAAATTAAACGCTTTCAAAATAAACTATAAAAGTAAGGTGATTAAATTACTCTTAAAGCATTTGCCAAATTAGACTGTTTAGATTATTTTGCTAGTTGTTTTAAAAAAATATTATTGTGGATAAATAGGAGGAATAAACAGATGAATATTTTATTATGTTGTGCAGCAGGAATGAGTACAAGCTTGCTAGTGACCAAGATGGAAAAAGCAGCAGAAGAAAAAGGTTTAAAAGGAAAAATTTGGGCTGTTCCAGCTAATCAAGTCAATCAACACATTGACAATGCTGATGTCCTACTTTTAGGACCACAAGTAAGATACTTGCTTCCAAAATTGAAAGGGTTAGGTGAAGAAAAAGGCATTCCAGTGGATGCAATTAATCAAGTTCACTACGGAATGTGTAATGGAGAAGAAGTTCTAAAAACTGCTATAAATTTAGTAAATAATAAATAATAAAAAAAGGGGAAAAAGTAGATGAGTAAATTCAACACCATGCTAGAAGAGAAAGTCATGCCTATTGCAGCAAAGATTGGTGCGCAAAGGCACCTAACGGCTCTTCGAGATGGTCTTATTGCGACTATGCCATTCATTGTAATTGGTTCATTTTTCTTGATCCTGGCTAACTTGCCAATTCCAGGTTATGCTGATTGGATGTCTTCAATTTTTGGTACAAACTGGGCGGCTAAATTAAGTTATCCAGTAGATGCAACTTTCAATATCATGTCACTAATCGCAGCATTTGCAGTGGCATACAGACTAGCAGAAAGCTATAAGCTTGACTCGATGAGTGCGGGTACTATTTCAGTTGCTGCTTTCCTATTAACAACACCATTTAATTTCTTATTTACTCCAGCTGGATCTGAAACAGGAGTGATGGTAACTGGTGCGATTTCAAAAGCTTTCTTAAGTAGTAAAGGTTTGTTTGTTGCGTTACTATTTGCAATCTTATCAACAGAAATTTATCGATGGCTCGTCAAAAAAGATATTGTTATTAAAATGCCAGCAGGCGTACCCCCAAGTGTTGGTAAATCATTTGCAGCTTTAATACCAGGCTTTATTGTTATTCTTGTGGTTTGGGTAATACGTTTACTTGTTGAGTTGACCCCTTATGAAAGTATTAACGGTTTAGTTACGACCCTTTTAGGTGACCCGCTAAAATTGGTAGGTCTTACTCTAGGAGGATCCATTGTTGCTGAATTATTCGTAACTTTACTATGGGCTACTGGTTTACACGGTACAAATATCGTTAAAAGTGTAATGGAACCAATTTGGTTTGGTGCTATGGGTGACAATATGACAGCATATCAAGCTGGTCAACCTCTACCACACATTGTTACACAACAATTCTGGGATAACTTCGTCCACATCGGTGGAACGGGTGTAACATTTGGTTTAGTTCTTTCAATGGTATTGTTTGCTAAATCACAACAAATGAAAAGTCTTGGTCGTTTGGCTCTTGCTCCTGGTATCTTTAACATTAACGAGCCGCTAATCTTTGGTTTGCCAATCGTGTTAAACCCAGTCATGATTATTCCATTCGTCGTTACTTCAATCGTTACCGTGGTTGTAACTTTTCTTGGTATGGATTTGGGATTGGTAGCAAAACCAACCGGTATTGCAGTCCCTTGGACAATGCCGCCAATTATTTCAGGATATCTTGCTTCTGGCGGACATATTTCAGGTGCAGTCATGAATTTAGTTAACATTGTTATTTCATTCGTAATTTATACTCCATTCTTCAGAATATATGATAAAGCGAAGAAGAGAGAAGAAGATGCGATGAATGCAAGTGAAAGAAAAAATATAATCGCGTAGTAAAGTGAGGTGGGCATTAGTTTGACTAGAGCCTATCTCTAACAAGTAATATGACAATGAAGGTCAATCTGCTGATAGAATTGGAAAAATGATCTTTGATGAGATGTTATAAAACTTCTGGATTTTAATATATATTCAAAATTGGACGGAGAAGGGAATGTCCCCTTCCTAGTAAATCATTTGAAAGGCTGTTAATCATGAATAAAGAAGAACTATACAATCTTGCATTTCAATTAATACTACATTCAGGGAATGCAAAAAGTTTGGCGATGGAAGCGATGCAGAAAGCTAAAGAAGGCAAGTTTGATGAAGCAGAAGAAAAACTAAACGAAGCAGATTCTGCCTTTAATGAAGCACATCATGTTCAAACTGACTTAATCCAAAAGGAAGCAGGGGGAGAGAAAGTCGAATTTCCTCTTATTATGGTTCATGCACAAGACCATTTGATGAACTCAATGACCCTTAAAGATATGGCCAGAGAAATCATCGAGTTGCATAAACTGATCAAAAAGGTATAAAACAAAACGTTCCACTAGAATTGCCCAACTACTTTTGGGCTTTTTTTATTCAAAATAATTCTCGGATAATAATTCTTGCAAAGATATTAAGGGGAGAAATATGTATTTAAATCCATAGTTTTTTAATTAAAGAAAAATAAAATGTGTAGTTTATACTATTTAATCCGTTTTGCATTTAGAAAGGAAATGAACTTTAATGAAAAAAACATTCCCAGAAAATTTTTTATGGGGTGGAGCCACGGCTGCAAACCAATATGAAGGTGGATACAATGAAGGCGGGAGAGGGCTTGCTACAAGCGACTTCATAACAAATGGTACTGCAGACCGCCCAAGGAAAATTACAATCAAGTTAAATGATGGAACAAAAACAATGGTAAACCGACGACCTACTGGGGACCCAAAAATTGATACCATACCAGAAGGCGCAACAGGCTATATTGATGAAAATGTTTATTATCCAAGCCATAAAGCAGTTGATTTTTACCACCATTACAAAGAAGATATTGCCCTTTTTGGAGAAATGGGTCTTAAGTGTTTCCGGCTATCTCTTAGTTGGTCCCGCATTTTCCCAAAGGGTGGAATTGAAGGGGAACAACCAAGTGAGGAAGGGTTAAAATTTTACGAAGATGTTTTTAAAGAGTGCAAAAAATATAATATCGAACCATTAGTCACTCTTTATCATTTTGAAACCCCTGCTTATTTGGCTCATCATTTTAATGGTTGGGGCGGTCGTCAGACGATAGATTGTTTTTTACGAATGTGCAAAGAAGTATTTACAAGATATAAAGATTTAGTTAAATATTGGATCACCATAAATGAAATTAATGTATTAAATGGATACGCCTTTATGGGAACCAGGGAGGCTACAGCGCAGGCGCGTTATCAAGCAAAGCATCATATGTTTGTTGCGAGTGCTCTTGCCAATAAGCTTTGTCACGAGATTATTCCAGATGCAAAGATTGGCTGTATGGTTGCATTAAGCTGCATTTACCCGAAAGATTGTAAGCCGGAAAATGTATTTGGAGCTTTGGATTATCGAAGAGGAGCTTTGATTTATTCTGATATTATGATGAGGGGATATTATCCATCTTACGCCGACCACTTTTTTGAAGAGATGGGGGTAACCATAAAAAAAGAACCGGGGGATGACGAAATAATCAAGGCGTACCCTTCGGATTTTTTATCATTTAGTTTTTACCGTAGTAGTGTATACCATGCTGAAATCGTTCAGAATACCGATACCGGCGGACAAATGGGGGATGTAAATCCTTTTCTAGAAAAAACGGAGTGGGGTTGGGCTATTGATCCTGTTGGTCTAAGATACACCTTATCTGAACTTTATGATCGGTATCAAAAACCGCTCTTTATTGTTGAAAACGGAATGGGAACCATTGATAAGCCAAATGAAAATGGATATGTGGAGGATGATTACCGGATCAAATATTTCCGAGATCATATAGCAGAAATGAAAAAGGCGGTTACTTTAGATGGTGTCGATTTAATGGGATATACACCATGGGGTTGCATTGATTTAGTTTCAGCAGGAACTGGAGAGATGAAAAAACGGTATGGTTTTATTTATGTAGATATGGACGACGAAGGAAATGGAACATTAAAAAGAACAAAGAAAAAATCATTTGATTGGTACAAGAAAGTGATAGCAACTAATGGAGAAGACCTTAGTTTTTAGATTGAAAATATGCCAGATTACTGTTTATCAAAAAAAGGAGCAAATGGATATTATCCATTTGGGAGTGATGTGGTAAAAACTGCTTCAAAAATGTTTGCTCTCATTCTGAACTAAACAATCAGATAAATATCAGCTTAAAATGTAATTCCATTTTAGCTGATACTCTCAGGCAACAATATCCTTTTATTACGGTTGAATAATGAATTGGATTTCTTGCTCAAAAATAAGATCTTTAAAAGACACAAGGCTGGGCAAGTTACTGGCACATCCGTATCATGCGCGAACTAAACCTTGATTCAAATGAAGCAATTGAATACGCCAAACTAAACGCAGGAGTTGTTCAACCATCAAAAACGAGCATTAATCCATATTACTTAGGTCTACGTATGTTTGAAGACATTGAAGAACGATACAATCATCCAACAAAAGAAATGCGTGAGTTAGGTGTTAAACCTGGTAGTGGTCGAGAAAAAATGTTTGAGGTACGAGAATTAGAGTCTGATAGCTCATTCATACGAAACTACTTAACTAAAGAACTAGTAATGCGAGAAGATATGTATTTATTCCAGCGCCAAGGTAAAGAGTATAAGGTTACCGATAAAGCATGGGAGAATGTAAGAGATCAACTTGTTGTTAGTAGGGTAAATGGTGGATTTCCTTATATTGTTGTTCAAGAGGGCGATTATTTAAAAAATGGTGAGCTTTATTTGAAGCATTCCTATGAAAATATGGAACTTGATGTGAAGTATGTTGAGAAGGTTATGCCGTATATTCATCAGTTATGGGGTAGAGGGGTTCATTTAGAGACGAATATTGAGAATAAGTCTGTGTTGTTTAGTTATGATGGGAAGAATATTCATCGGAAGTATATTTGAGCCACCTTTTTTAGGTGGTTTTCTTTTTGGATTAGAAAGTATAGAATTCTTTTTTTCTGTAATTGGACCTTATGCAACTAAATGGCAGTTTAGTTGAGTAACAATCTAAGAAATTTACTTATTAAAGGTTTATAAATTAATTTGCCGAATAATCATTACTAACGTTAATTTATCAGGAGGATTTAAATGAGTAAATTTGATAAAATTTCCCTGTATATTTTTGGTATTGCTCTTATTTCAGGGTTATACTATATCGGTTTTCAAATTCATAACTTACAAGAGGATTTGGACAATATTAGAGGACAATTATGGAATATTTTCCAATTATTAAATTCAAAATAATTTGTTTGATAAATACTAATTTCTTTTCTTATGCAACTAACTGATGCGATACTTCAATAGAAGATCGCATTTTCTTATTCAACAAAATGGCAGATTAGTTGAACAAGAACCACTTCAATTTCGCTTGAGTATTGTATGTAAATCTAGTTTACATAAATACGCTTCTCGGCAATAAAAACGTTGGTGAATATTAACATTCTAATAGGGAAATATAACTATATTAATTATCTACGCAACTTATATTCCCCTTTATAAGTTCTGCCCTTATAATGTAATTGTTATATGCTGGTAAAAATAACACGAATCTGGCCTTTTTTATTTTTCCTATTGAACTGCATCCATTTAGTGGGAGTTAAAAGTTATTGCATCATGAAAGGATCTTATTGAATGAATAATAATAGTCCAACTGACCGAATTTCCAGTTTTCAAGCAATTATGTTGCTAACAAACTTTATTTTAGGAACTGGAATCTTAGTTCTACCTAGAGTAGTAACAGAAAAAGTAAAAACTCCAGATTCGTGGATATCAGTCATTTTAGGTGGCGTAATATGTATTCTTATCGTACTCTTACATGTTAGACTATGCCAAAGATACCCAAATGAAACGTTTTTCCAATTTAATCAAAAAATTGTTGGAAAATGGATAGGCTTATTTCTAAGCTTAATTGTAATTGTCTATTACATAGTGCTTTCAGCATATGAAGTTCGAACCATGGTTGAAACGATAGGAATATATTTGCTTCAAGGCACTCCAACGTGGGCTATTATGATACCATTTATTTGGATCGGTCTATACTTAGTACTTGGTGGCATCAATTCGTTGGCTCGAATGTTAGAGATTATATTTCCTATTACGGCTATCTGCTTACTATTAGTTATATTTTTAGGTATCGGTATATTCGAAGTTGATAATTTAAGTCCTGTATTAGGGATGGGAGTTAAGCCAATCCGTAAAGGAATAATGACTGCTACTTCCATATTCTCTGGATTTGAAATTATTCTCTTTATATTTATGTTTATGAAAGAAAAAAAGCAAGCACCAAAATCCGTTATTATTGGACTAGGAGTTCCTATTTTTTTCTATACAATGACTACGATTATAGTAGTTGGAGCATTTTCAGTAGACGGAGTTTTGTTACAAACATGGCCAGTACTCACATATATTCGAGGTTATGAAATTCCAGGTCTTTTTTTTGAAAGATTCGACTCTTTATTCATTGTAATTTGGATTATGCAAATATTTACTACGTATACAATTGCTCTTTTTCTATCCGCTTTAGGAATGGCACAAATTTTTAAAAAAAGATGTATTCGACCCTTTCTTTTTGGTATAATACCTATTATTTATATCATTGCAAGTGTTCCTAGGAATATCAATGAGGTGTATAAAATGGGAGGAATGCATGGAAATGTTGCTATTTATTTATTTGGTATATTTCCAATCTTACTATTAATCATCTCCTTTGTAAGAGGAAGTATAGATGCGAAAATTTAACATATTTCGTTCGGATAACATTAGTTGGATGCTAGTACTTTTTCTTTCACTTCCTACAGGATATTGGAGCAGTAAGATCATTGAAGATCTTATTATCCCCATAGGTTCATCATTTAAAATCGACTTCATCTTCTTTTGAAGGTATTAAAATGTAGTTAGCATAATCATAAGGTAATATAAATGTATATTTTGATAACAAATCTAATTCTAAAGGTTTATTTCTTGTAACTTGGTTTAATTTATTTGCTGTAATATATACAAGCTTATGCAACTAAACCAGCTAATAGTTGTCAATATTTTTCAATAAAAATTTTATAAAACACATGTTATACTAAAAATAGACAT
>NZ_LJIZ01000033.1 GCF_001420605.1 Bacillus sp. FJAT-25509 | reverse complement strand
TCCCCATAAAAAAATCCCCTCCATAATAGACAGTACGATCCTTTTTTTTGACTGTCTACTATAAGGGGATAATAACACTGTTGAAAGTCCTTTTTTATTGCCGATAACGGTGTTTATGTAAACTAGAAAAAATACATAAGTTGGAACGGCTATTACCGATGTAATGAAGGTAAGATAGTGAGAAAAGGTAATTCAACTAACGATAGTGCGTTAGGTCAATAAGAAAAAGTAAAGATCACAATTTTGTGGTCTTTTTTGCGTGAAATAAAGAGAAAAATATACGATTAAAGCCATTTTCATTTTTGGGTTTCGCTAACCTCAAATTCTCTAGACTTCACTTGATTACTTACTTCTCTCTGGATACCCCAATTGCATATCAAGCACCTATTATTTATTTGTTTATTACTATTTTAAAACTTGTTATAAGTAGATAAATTAATCTATTTATTACCGTTTTCATATAAGCCAATAATTAACGTAAAAATTACCTATTCCGTTTAAAACTTAAGAAATGTTTAAATTCAAAAAAATTATTTCTTTGATATGTTTAATGATTTTATAGAACAATTTTCTTATTAATTTTAAAAAATTATATTTTCAATCGGGAAAAACGTTGATTTTATAGTGTATAAATAACACAATTGATTGTTTATTGAAGTTTGTAAATAATCAGAATATAGGTTAATTCCTAACAATAAATTTGAAGGGGTGTTTTATAATTGGAAAGTAATATAGTAAAGCCACTCAAAGTTGTTTCTACTAGTTTTATAGCAGCTAGTTTGCTATTTTCTAGTCACACTTTTGCTTCGGTAGATTCTACTTCTCATAGTGGCGAATCAAATCTTGAGCAATATTTAAAAAATTTATCAAAAGAGGATCGCAATCGCGTACATAACAATATTGAAACGGCAGATCCAGAAAAATATTTATCACCAAAGCTTGATACGACTGGTAATAATCCTGTAAACATCATTGTTCAATTTGCACAAGATCCTGCTAAAACAGTAGTTAAGAACAACGAAGAAAACGGAATTGAAGTCTCTTTAGACGATGCAAAAAATAAAGTGGAAAAATCTCATCAAAATTTTAAAAATAAAATTGGTCAAGGCAAAAAGGCCATTTCAACTATTCAAATACGTAAAGAATACCGCCAAGCATTTAACGGTGTTGCAATGACAGTACCAGCTAATGAGGTACATACTATTCTTGCGATGAATGAAGTAAAAGCAATATTTGAGGATAAAGTAATTAAAATAGATCCATCTCCCTTAGAGAATCAAGCAACTGAGTCAGTTAGTCATTCACCTGCAGTAGATAGTACTGAAACGATCGGTGCAACAAAACTTCATGAAGAAGGGGTTACTGGAAAAGGTGTGAAGGTTGCTGTAATCGATACTGGAATTGATTATAATCATCCTGATTTAAAAGATGTTTATAAAGGCGGATATGATTTCGTAAATAACGATTCCGATCCAATGGAAACAACTTACGACGATTGGAAAAAATCAGGGCAACCTGAAATTAGTCCATTAGGTGGTACTACTTACTATACTTCCCACGGAACTCATGTATCCGGAACGATTGCTGGTCAAGGTAAAAATAAAACGGATTATGCAGTTACTGGAGTTGCACCCGGAGTTGAACTATATGCTTATAAAGTGCTAGGTCCATATGGTTCAGGCTTCACAAGTAATATTATCGCAGGGATTGACAAAGCAGTTGCCGACAGAATGGATGTTATTAATCTATCACTTGGAAATGATTATAATGACCCTCTTGATCCAAATGCGATTGCAATTAATAATGCTTCATTGGCTGGTACGACTGCAGTAGTTGCAGCTGGAAACGCAGGAAATGACCTATATAGCCTTGGATCACCTGGAACTTCTCCACTGGCTATTACAGTTGGCGCGAGTGATTTTTCAATGACAATCCCTACAGCTACTGGTACGGTTAGTTCAAATCAAAATCTTTCATTATCAAATTTAAAACTTTTAGCAAAAAGCTATGATGACGACATAAATACATTAAAAAACCAGTCTCTCCCAATCGTATTTGTAGGGTTAGGAAACAGTGAAAGTGATTATAACGGCAAGGATGTTAATGGAAAAATCGCACTGATTGAACGTGGCATACTTTCTTTAAATGAAAAAGTAATACTTGCTAAGAAACATGGAGCAAAAGCAGTATTAATGTATAATAATAACCCAACAGAAGGCCAAATTCCTCATTATCTTGGAAACAGCTTTGACTTTATTCCAGCATTTACGCTTACAAATGAACAAGGATTAAAAGTTGTCGATAATGTAAAACAAGGGAATGCGACATTTACATTAAACTCTATAGGTGAAATGAAAACTAGTGGAGATACATTAGCTGATTTCAGTTCACGTGGTCCTTCAAACAGATTTTATGATATTAAACCAGAAGTGACCGCACCAGGAGTTGCTGTATTCTCAAGTGTACCTGCTTATCAAAATGGACCGAATCACCTAAATGATTATACAAATGCATATATGAGTGCATCAGGAACATCTATGGCTACTCCACACGTTGCTGGAGCTGCTGCCCTTCTTTTACAAAAACATCCAGAATACAAACCTGAAGATGTAAAAGCCGCTTTAATGAATACAGCCGATAAGCTACAAAAAGATTACAGTGTATTTGAAGTAGGTGCAGGAAGAATTGATGTATATGAAGCAGTGCATTCTGACTTACATATTAAAGTAATAGATAAAACGATTAGTACAAAAGATGGTAACGATATAACAATACCAGACGTTACAGGAGCATTAAGCTTCGGACCACAAGTTACTGAGGACAAAGAAAAAATAGACTCTCGAGTAGTTTCTATTTCAAATACTAGTAACAAAAAGAAAACATATAATATTCAAGTTAAGTTTAATCAAAACCTAAAAGGAGCGAAAGATGCTTTTGCTAACAAAATTACGTTAGATGTACCTGATACTCTTACACTTAATGCAAACAAAACAATAAAAATTAAACCAACGATTCACATTCCTACTACAGCTGAATTTGGTAATTACGAAGGATATATTTATATTACAAACAATAGTAATCCTGATGAAGTTTATCAATTGCCATTTGGCTTCAAGCATTTACAAGAAGGCATTAATAAAATCAACGCCTATGAAGACGCATTCACAACGAGACGTGATTTAAATAATAGTTTTCCATTCGGGACAGGTATTGAATTTGCACTTAATAGTTCAATGGAAACGGTCGATTTTGTGTTAAAAGATGCAACAACAGGACAAGCGCTTGGCCTGGCTGATGCATACGAAGGGCTGTTTACAGAAGACATACTTTTTGCAACTGAATTCCCATTTAATGGATTATATTTTCCTTTTACAGGAAATAAGGATCATCCAATTGCTTATGCCAAGAAGCTTGCACCTCCAGGAAAGTATGAATTAGAACTAATCGCAACAAACAAAGAAGGTAAAACATTTAAAAAGTCCGATACATTTTATATTGAAAATTCTAATCCAATTGTAAAAATGCAACAACCAGGTGGAGTATACGAAGTAAATGAAGATGGTATGACAGTAAAAGGAAATATTTATGATCAACAAGTAGCTATAATGAATCAGAACGGTTTTAATTGGGACCAGTCTTCTAATATGATTAATTTAGTGAATAAAACAAAGTTCTCTACAACTCCTTTAAAAATTGAGAAAAATGGTGACTTCGAATTTAAGACAGGGCTTCTAGACGGTAAAGATGTGACAAAATTTACCCTTGATGCCAAAGACTATGCACAAAACGGTATGCAAGATCACCCTGATTTCTCATACACGCTTGTTAAAAAAGGACTTTCATATGCGAAACTAGTTGCTAACAAAACTGATGTAAAATATGGTGAAAATGTCACTCTATCACTTAGTGCACACAATATTACTAATTTAACAGGTGGAGAATTTACATTAACATTCCCTTCTACAACATACGACATTGCAAATGTATCCTTAAATAAGGATTTTATTGCTTATGCTAAGTCACATGGTTTAAAGGCAGATCTTAACATAGCTGAACAAACTGCAAGTAAAATAACCCTTAATACGCAATTAACAGGTGAATCAATCCAACCGATTCAAGCTGCTATGCCATTAATCGATCTAACTTTTAAAGTGAAGGAAACGCCAAGCACCTATATAAAATGGATTCAAACGATTGATATTACAAAAGCTACCGCATTTTCTTTGAATCAAGCACCTGCGACAATTCAAGCTTTTGGTCAAGGAATAAACATTGTTCCAACATACTCTCAACTTGAAGGTGGTATTCTTGCCGATGGATTTTTAGATCAAAATGGTATATGGCTAGATTACAAGAAAGACTTTTCGAAAGCCGGTATGAGTTTAAAATTAGTTTCAAAAAATGGTAAGACTTATACAGGAGAATTTAACAGTAGTGCACGTTACTTTGTTAAAAATCTTCCAGCTTCAAATGAGAATTACGATTTAACAATTAAAACTCCAGGACATTTCGACCGTCATGTGACAGTTAATGATTTATATGATATGACGAATGGAGATACTGTTGGTCGCTTATCTTATATTTTATACGCTCCAGTTATGGGCGGAGACGTAAATAACGATGATGTAATTGATGTATTAGATGCCGATTATATTAAAACATACTGGGGCACTAACAAGCGAGCTGCAGATATCAATTTCGATGGTATTGTTGACGCTAAAGATATGAGCTATGTTCAAAAGAATTATTTAACTCCAAACCCTGATGTCCAAGATGTTCCAAAAGGTAAAAAGAAAATTAAAGGTAAAACTTTTGAGAATATTTTGAAGGAGTTAAACATTCAATAAAGCAAAATAGAAAACGTCGGATTATTTTTGATCTGACGTTTTTTTTGATTTTTAAGTTACAACTATCTTTAAAACGAACTAAATTAATCCTTCATTTCGTTAACTAACTCTTCACTTAATAGAATACTATTGTGAATTAACCCTACATAAAAGCCATTATTGGCTTACTCGCGTTACTATTTATTTCAAGTTGTTCTATCTAAAAAAATTTTACTCATATTTCTTTGACCTCATCAATTTATATTTTAATTAAAAACGGTATTTGAATTACGAGGACATAAAAAATACCCAATTAATTTACCCATATTTTAGTGTCTAGTGTTCGGGTCATATTTCTTATCAAATGTTGTCGAAATATGTATTAGGAAAGTATAAACATTGATGTAATCCACCAAATATAACCCGATTGACTATTTTTAGAATATTTCCAATAATTAGTAATGAAAAGTAGTTATTATGTTGATGGATTTTAGAATAGAAAAGCTAGAATTTTAGATTCAAAACTCCTCTACAGTTAATAACTTCATTTTACGAATCTTACTATAAATGGGGGAAGAGTATGTTAAAGAGAACGAGTAAAAGTAAAATTGCAAAAAGCCTAACAGTAGCTGCTTTATCTACTAGTTTTATTTTAAGTTCTTTAAGTCATGTTTCAAATGTAACGAAAGCCGATGCTGTCTCAAATGCAGAAACAATTTTAGCTAAACTAACTCCACAACAAAGACAAGCTTTACAAAAGATTTCAACGACTGATCAATCAGGTCTTTTTCTTGATTCAAATGTAAATTTAAATAGTCCTGAAACTGTTTCAGTCATTGTTTCATTTAAACAAAAACCACAGAATATTGCTGTATTAGAAAGCGCATTAAAAGGACAAGCTTTATCAGAATCAGAAGCAGCAAGTAATGCGAATGCAGATCATACGAAATTTAAATCAGACATAAGTTCTTTATTTAAAACAAAATCTGATGGTTCATATAAAATAAAACGTGAATATAAACATGCCTTTAACGGGGTAGCGTTAGAAGTCCCTGCAAATAAATTAAATGATTTAATGAAATCAACAGCTGTACAGGCCATTTATAGCGATGTAAAAGTAAAATCCGAGCTTCCGGTTGAAGAAAAAGATTCATCAACAAATTCAACAGGTAAAGGAATGGCAGATGAACGTTCTTACTTACAAATTGATAAATTACATCAAGAAGGCTATACAGGTAAAGGAGTAAAAGTAGCTGTTATTGATACAGGTGTTGATTATAATCATCCGGATATTAAGGGAGCATTTAAGGGTGGATATGATTTCGTAGATAATGATAATGACCCGATGGAAACTACTTATGCTGATTATGTTAAAGCAGGTGAACCTTATGGAGTTACAGGCGCAGCAAATTACGTAACAGAACATGGAACTCACGTATCAGGTACGATTGTAGGGCAAGGAAAAAATGAAAGTGAAGATGCAACAACTGGTATTGCACCAGATGCTGATCTTTATGTATATCGTGTATTAGGACCAGGTGGTAGCGGTTCAACTGATAATATCATTGCTGGTATTGACCAAGCAGTTGCTGATGGTGTAGATGTTATGAATCTTTCATTAGGTGCAGATTATAATGACCCACTAATTCCTGAAAGTATTGCAATTAATAATGCAGTGTTAAATGGTGTAACAGCAGTAGTTGCTGCTGGAAACGCAGGAAATAAGATGTATACATTAGGTTCACCAGGAACGGCAGCTCTAGCATTAACAGTAGGCGCAAGCAGTGTGCCAATCACGACACTTGGTGGAAAAGGTGCCATCGATAATGTAACTGCATCTTTACTTTTAATGGCAAAAGGTGCTGGGGATGATGTTTCAAAATTAAAAGGTGTAACGAATTCGGTTGTCGATGTAAATCTAGGAGAAGCATATTCTGGTAAAGATGTAAAAAATAAAATTGTTCTAATGAGTCGTGGAACGTATACGCTAGATTCTAAAATTGCGGCTGCTAAGTCACAAGGAGCTGCAGCAGTTCTTATGTATAATGACAATCCAACTGAAGGACAAATTCCAACCTTTTTAGGCGATGGTGTCAATTTCATTCCAACGTTCTCGTTATCTAACGCAGATGGTCTTGCTTTGAAGCAAAAGCTACAGTCAGGATCTGTTAACTTTACATTTACTGATATAGGTGAAGCAAAAACACAGGGTGATACGCTAGCAGACTTCAGTTCAAGAGGACCTGCAAGATTAACTTATGATATTAAACCAGAAATAACAGCTCCAGGTGTGAGTGTATTATCAACAGTACCAGGTTTTATTAATAATCCGGAAAATCCAACTGATTATAAAAATGCATATCAGCGTTTGTCAGGTACATCAATGGCTACCCCATTTACTACAGGTGTTGCAGCATTATTAAAACAAGCGAATCATAATTTACAACCAGAAGATATCAAAGCAATTTTAATGAATACTGCAGATTCTTTAAGTAAGCCATACAGTGTATTTGAACAAGGTGCAGGAAGAATTGATCCTTATACTGCAGTTCATTCAACGATTGAAATTAAGGTGCAAGAAAAAACACCAATGATTTTAAATGGAAGAGAAAAACAGATTAATGAAGAAACTGGGGCACTTAGCTTCGGAAATGTTTCATTTGATGGAAAAGACTTTTCAGATACCCGTACAATCACGTTGATGAATAAAGGAGAAAAGTCAAAAACATTTGATGTAAAAGTTAATTTCCAATCAAATTTACGTGGTTCAAAGGATGCTGACGCAAATGGTGTAACTGTTCAAACTCAATCGACAGTAACATTAAAAGGAAGTAGCCAAAAGAAAACAACTATTACATTAAATATTCCTAAAACGGCTGAAAAAGGAATTTACGAAGGATATGTCGTGTATACAAACAAAGAAAATCCTTCTGAAACCTATCGAATTCCTTTTGGCGTACATTATGTTGAGCAAGGATTTGATTACTTTAAATTGTATAAACAATCAGTACCTGAGTCCCTTATTCAGAGTAGCCAAAATTGGAATCGAACAAATCTTGCCTATTTTGCCTTAAAATCACATATGAGATCAATTGACGTAATTATTTCAGATGCAAAGACTGGTAAAGATCTTGGGATTGTTAATTCGTATGATGGAGTAGCAATTAATGAAGGAATAGATATTGCAACTTTCGTTTATTTTGGCTATTACTACCCGTTTACAAATGATCCGAATAATCCAATTGATACAAAAAGGGAACATGTTGTCCTACCAAAAGCGGGGCAATATGTCTTAAAAATGATTGGTACAGATGATAATGGAAAACAATATACGATTAGTCAAGATTTATTTGTCGACGGTACAAAACCTAAATGGGATATGCATGTAGAAGGGGAAGTACCAGGAAAACAAATTGTCGAATATAAAGATGGTCAGGATACATTAGGTGTAACTGCTCAGATAACTGATGATAATGTTGACGTAAAACGAGCAGCTGGTATGACTGCTGATCAAACACAAAATCAAATTTATTATTCATATGACTCTTGGCTACCAAATGGTAAGGCGACGCTAGATAAAGATGGTAAGGTGTCCGACGAAATTGCGATGTTGCCTAACCAAAATGTTTTAAGTGTTAAATTTGAAGGGATTGACGAAGCAACAAATGGTTATCTTCAAAAGCAATATTATTTTGTAAATGAACATACACCATATGTATCTGTTGAGGCAAATAAACCGACAAAATTGAATAATGTGTTGGTAAAACCAGGTGAAACCTTTACGATGACATTAAATGCAAATAATGTAAGTAAACTAACGAAGGCAAATTATAAGTTCTCGGATACTCCAGGGTCAAAAATTACGAAAATTTCATTAAATCCTGCTGCACAAAAACTAGGTGGAACACTAGATGTTAAACAAACGAAATCAGGAGATACAACTTCATCAGATGTGACTGTTAACTTTAACGGAACTTCAGGAATAGATGGGGACTTACCAATGGTTGATTTAACAATTGAAATTCCAAATCCACTAGATCCGAAAAATGCTTATTCATTTAACTCAGTAACATCACAATTTACAGATCGTAATTATGTATCAACTACTGTTTTTTCAAGCGTTTCGCCAATCAGGATCTTAAATAATCAAACTGAATTAGTAGGTTATATTCAGGCTCAAGGATTATTAGATGCAAACGGCCAGTATGATTATATAAGAGATTACTCAAATATTTCGCCAAATTTAACCGTAATTGATAGTAAAGGAAAAGAAGTAAAAACTAATATAGTCGCAAAAAATGGGTCATTTGATATTACAGGACTTGATCCATCAAAAGATGATTACACATTAATCCAAGATATACCAGGTCATTTTACAGTCCGAAATTCAAGAATTAATGTTTACTATGGCTTAGATGACAATGTATACGGTGCATACTATACAGCAGGTATAGAAAGGGCAACCGCTGGAGATGTAAATAAAGACGATGTAATCGATGTAAAGGATGCATTAGCAATTCAGACAGATTGGGGAACAAATGAACGTAGTGCAGATATCAACTTCGATGGAAAGGTTGACTCGAAAGACCTTGCATTCGTTGAAATGAATTACTTAATGCAAAATCCTTGGGTTCCAGCACCACCAAAACCAGTTAAAAATTATAAAGGAAGTACGATAGAATCAATTAAGAGTCAATTAGGATTACAATAATAGTAAGCAATGTGGAAAATTAGTTAAAATACTATAAGAACCCAAAAAACTCTAATCAACTTTTAGGTGGTTAGAGTTTTCTCATAGTGGTTCAATAATGGCATGCGTTAGTTGCAAAAAAAGGGTGGTTTTAAAACTATTGGTCTAAACTTAATTTGACTTGAAAAATGATGAGAAAATGCTAAATTGGCTGAAAGAAAAAGCAAGTAAATGAAGGCATTGAAAAGCACCTCAATTGTTAGATACAACTAACAATTGAGGTGCTTTATATTTGACCAAATTTTTTCTTAATAAGAAGCACTCAAAATTCTAGAAATGCTTTATTAGTTTTAACTTGCATAAATTAAAGCATGAAATAAAATTACAATAATCAAGGAAACCCTCAAATGAAGTTTCCTCTATTATTATGTAATTATCAACATTAAAGTTAAACAGAGCCTATATGTTAAATAGAATCAATTGGAAGAATTAAAAAATCCATTGTTTAGCAAAGGTCGTTCTTGCAAGTAAAGAGCTAAATCTGGACAGTTACCTTCAACAATTTCCTTTGCAATAAGCTTCGACAGCAGCTGGCTGTAAACAGTCCCGTTATCTCCAAAGGCAAATAGGAAATAACTATTTGGAAACCCTTCGTATTTTCCAATAATTGGAATGCCATCGTTTGTTCCTCCATAAAATGCAGCTAAGTAATATTCTGGCTGTACTTGAATAGTTGGAAACATTTTATTAAACTCTTCAATCAGTTTCTTCTTTTTATGAATCAGTTTACTATCACGATCCTCAGAATAAGAAGTATTATCATCAAGTCCGCCAATGATAATCCGGTTATCGCTAGTTGTACGCATAAATAAATAAGGACGAGCGGTTTCCCAAATGAGGGTTCTGTTATACCAATCGGAAAGATCTTTGACTGGATGGGTTGTTACCGTATATGTACTTACAAAGGAAGCTTTTTTCTCCTTTTTAATCTCTATTCCTTCATAACCTGCTGCAAAAATAATATATCGTGCTTTGATAGAATGACCATTCTTTGTAGAAGCAATCATCTTATCTTGTTCTTTATCATAATGGTGACCATTCATTTCAGTATGTTCAAATATACGGATTCCTTTGCTTGCGGCATAATCCAAAAGTGCATGAGTGTATCTGAAAGGATTAATTTCTGCATCATTGAATGAATAAATAGCGGCATCCCTGCTAAAAGGATATTTTGCTTCAATATCTTCCTTTGTTAAAAAAGTAAGTTCACAGTTTTGCTGTTTTAAGAATTCATATTCCTTTTTTAGACTTTTAACATCATCTACACAGCTTGCGGAATAGAGAGTATCCCTTCTGTTGAATTCACAATTAATGTTGACTTTCTTTGAGGCTACTTCAATTTCATTTATGGCTTCTTTCAGTAGTAGTAAATGCCTTTCGATGTAACCTTTTCCAAAGGTGTTAATCAGATCTGTAAACATTTTTTCACCGGAATATTGAAGGAGGGCCGTATTCGTACTAGTACTGCCGCTGCCAATGGTTGATTTTTCAATTACAGCCACATCTAAATTAGTATCGGAAAGATAATATGCACATTGTGCCCCTGAGCTTCCACCCCCAATGATTAATACATCACATGATAGGTCTTCTTCCAATGTTGGATATGTTGGAGCATCAGGAAAAGTAGTTGGCCAATAATAGGATCCAGATTGTAAATTCATCTATATCCTCCTGTTATTAAAAAGTATAATGTTACTATTTCCAACCTCAATTTTATGTATGCAAGAAAAACCCATTGACGTGCAGATATGACTAACTCCAAATATTAATCAAATAACATAGCCATAACTGTAGTTATCTATGTCGTCACTAACATAAATTATTGATCTCTTTCTATTTTCCTTTTTAACCAAAACGGGCTATACAATATGTAAAAGCTCACAATCATCACTAATTCAGCCGAGAGAAGATACCATGGCCAAGGTCCTAGATAATTTAATAGAGAAGCATTTTCGGGCTTTTTCATGAGATACATAAAATTAGCTTTTAACAACTTATTAATGAAAAATACGCAAGCTGCATAAAGGTTAACTATGAGAACGGTCACCCACATGGATTTTATGGTCGGTCGATATTTGCTGGCCACTACCATAATCAAGCAGGCAAGCACCACTCCTCCGTGCGAAACAAAAAACTCGAAATATCGAAAATGTGGAAACGAATAATGCCCAAGATCAGGTGTCAAGATGGCTTGAATGGAACTGGCTAAACCAGCAAAATACATGAATTGAAATACTTTATAGCTATTTGTCAGAAGCATTATAATTCCCAGAATGACAGTAATATCACTAAGTTCAAGTGGTAAACCCGTTTTAAGCGACCAAGCATTCTCATACACAAGCCATATATGATAAAAAATCTCAGAAGCCAATAAGAGAATTGCTAAAGAGAAACGAAAAAAGCGTTTTTTCTCTGATTCTTGAATCTGTTTTCTAAAGACAAATAGAAGAATACTGAGTATCAATATGATTCCGATTGTTAATAGGTGATTTAATGAAAAAAGGTGAAACGGACCTAATTTTGAATGAAATTGAAAAAATCTTTCCAACACAATACCCCATTAATTGATTTGATTTTTATGAGCAAGTATTGATAGTTTGGGGCAAATTTTGCTAGTTCTATACAGGCGCTGAGTTTTTGACGCGTTTTCCATTTATTTGCTATGTGAAGACACAAATTGTTCACTAATAATGTGAAAAAATTCACAAAGTGTATTGTATAATCAATCTGTAAACATAGCACACATAAATTTAATTAAATCAACAGGAGGAGTTTATATGTTTATTAATTTCCTACGTAACAATAAAATAGCTGCAGGTGTATTAACCATTCTTCGTCTGTACGTCGGATACGAGTTTATCACTGCAGGTTGGGGCAAGTTATCAAGTGGAGGATTCGACGCGTCAGGTTTCCTTGCTTTCGCCGTAAAAAGTGCAACGGGCGAGCACCCAGCTGTTCAAAGTTGGTGGGCAGATTTTTTAACAAATTTCGCTATCCCGCATGTTGACTTGTTTAATTTCTTAGTACCAGTCGGAGAATTTGCTATTGGTCTTGGTTTAATCATTGGTTGCTTTACAAAAACAGCAACATTCTTTGCGCTTATGATGAACTTTGCATTCATGTTTAGTGGAACAACAAGCATTAACCCACAATTAGTTTTATTAAGTATATTCATTATTGTAGCAGGCTCAAATGCAGGTCGATTTGGTTTAGATTATTTTATTACTAAATTTGTTCCCAAATTAGGTGAGATAAAGCAAAATCATAGAGTAGAAAAAAAAGTAGCATAAGTTAAAAAGAGAAAAGATCGTTATTTCATTAAAATAACATAAATTATTCAACATTTAAGCAATCATATTATTATTTTAATTTTTTATCAAAAAGGATAGAAATGTAGAAGTAAATTCTACTATTTCTATCCTTTTTTTAGTGTAAACAATCGTACATACAACAGTCACATTGATAAAAAATTGTTAATATAATCTTTGGAAAATATCGGTATTTTAAAATCGTTATGATTTTTGCTTTAATATGTTACAATATTGTGAACAATAGGAAAAAAAGACGTTTGTTGAAACTTTAAAACATATTTTTTAATAAGAAAAGTAAGTAAAAAGGAATGGGAAATATGAGATTTCATTTTGTGTTGCTACAAATAACAATTGCTGCAGGTGTATTAACTACTTTATTAAAACAATTAGAAGAAGTTCATTTGATGTACATGACAGCATTTATGTATGTTACGGTTGTTATTATTAGTTTTTGGATCAAAGAAAATCAAAAGAAATTAAACCGTTTAAATGAAAGTGAAGATCAAAAATAGTTAAAAGGAGCGATAGATGATTCTATCGCTTTTTCTATTTTATTTATTACTTCATTCTATACTTCAACTTAAGCAAGAGTTACTTATTAACTTTGATGATACTTAAAAGAAAGGGGAAAAGTAAGGATTATAATGAAGAATTAAAATGATGAAATAACGAGGTATTTATTTATGACAAGACAAAAGAAATTAAGAGGAGAACGAAGACGAATTCGTAACCTTAAAAGGGAAATAAATGAACTTTCTAAAGAACTACCAACTCCTCGTTCAACAAGTAGTACGTATAAGGGATACGATGCTTTTCATTTTCGTATGTTCGAATTGATTGGTGAGTTTGAATTAATTCCAAGACGTAAAAAAAGAGATTTTTTACAAGAGATTATTAACTTAGTTAGTAATTTACATAATCTGAAAACATCAAAAGAAAGTGAATATCGAGTAATGTGTTACTTCTTTCTTCCGCATATGGAGTATATTATAGTATCCATTTTTTATACTAAAGCAGGATTAGATGATTTCTATCGAGGACTTTATCATAATGGAAGATTCAAAAAAGAAATGATTCCAATTGTTGACCCGAATTACTTACAAAGTGAGTGGCAAATAAATGTACCATCATACTTAGAAGTAAAAGGCTATCATTGTAATTTTAAAGCTAGAGAAAATCAAACGATGTGGCTTATTGGAAATTTATCATAAGAATAGAGATGTAATGAGAAAACCCTGCAGCTTTTACTAGTTCGAGGGTTTTTAGTATATGAAAATCTGTTTCTACACTAACTGTTGACTAATCAACAGTTAAAGAATACAATAAGTGTTGATTAGTCAACAATAATAAAGATGGTGATTAGAATAGAAAAAGAAACCATGCATTTCATTATGCTCAACAGCAAGATTTTTAGAAATACTCAAATTTATTTAGACAAAGTTATAAAAAAGTATGAACTTAGTAGTGGCTCGTTTTTATATTTAATTACTTTAGAAAAGAATGAAGGAATTAGCCAAAATAAACTAAGCGAAGAAATCGGTCATGATAAGGCTATGTCAGCAAGAACGATTAAAAAACTAATCGATCTAGGTTATGTAAATAAAGAGCAACACGAAAAAAATAGTAGGGCTTATCGGTTATATTTAACTGAAAAAGCTAAAGACATTATGCCCGAGATTCATGAAAAAATTCAAGAAATGGTGAATTTATTTACAGAAGAATTAACAGAAGAAGAATTGTTTATTACGATGAGATCTTTAAAAAAGATATTTGATAGTACGAACAGATTTAGGGATTGAAAAGTAGCAAACTCAAACAATAATGAAGAAAAGGGGAAACTTAAGATGATCAATAAAAGTAATAACTCAGAACTTTATAAACTTGGATTAGGTTGTGGTGGGATGATAAAAGACGATAATAAGTCTGAAAACATCGCTACAATTCATGAAGCACTTGACTCTGGAATTAATCATCTAAATACTGCAGATTTTTACGGCTTTGGAAAGAGTGAAATGGTGATTGGTGAAGCACTAAAAGGTCAAAAAAGAGAGCAAGCTTTTATATCAGTTAAGTTTGGAGTATTAGTTGCACCTAATGGCTCATTTTATGGCTTAGATGTTAGACCGTTATCAATAAAAAATTATCTTACTTATACACTTAAAAGATTAAATTTAGATTATATCGATCTTTACCAACCAGCCCGAATTGATTTAGGAATTCCGGTTGAAGAAACGATCGGTGCAATTTCTGACTTGGTTAAAGAAGGATATGTAAAACATGTTGGGATTACACAAGTTGATGCTGATACGTTAAGAAAAGCTAATTCTGTTCATCCAATAAGCTTTATCGAGACAGAGTATTCTTTATTCAATAGGAGTATGGAAAATGAAATTTTACCAACAGCACGAGAGCTTGGCGTTGGAGTAGTTGCATTTGGAGCGCTAGCTCACGGATTGCTCAGTGGTACTTTTTCAAAAGAAAATACAAAATCATATATTCCAATGTTTGCTGAAGGGAATATAGATAAAAATCTTGTACTTGTTGAAGAATTGAGTAAAATAGCTGATGAGAAAAATATAACAATTCCACAACTAGCTCTTGCATGGCTTTCATCAAAAGGGGATGACATCATTACTTTAGTTGGTGCATCAAGACGAACTACTCTTAGAGATTCACTAAAATCAGTAGATGTTCAATTAAGTGCCGATGATATTGAAAGAATTGAAAAAGCTATACCTGAAGATAAGATCGCTGGTAGTAGTTTTCCAAAAATGGAATTTAAGAATGGTGTAAGATTTAACTAGAAAATTGATAATTAAAATTAACGACTGTTTTTATTAGACAGTCGTTTTTTCTATTTCTTCTTAAGTGTTTTAGTATTATCAGATGCTTCAAATTCTTTTAATACTTTAATTTTATGATCAACTTGTGAAAGCACCTTATTTAGATCGTTCAATTGTTCGACCACTTTCACACGATGTGCTTCCATAAATTTTCGTAAAGCTGTAACCTTTGAGACTCCCTCGTTTTGCATCTCGGTAAATCTTTTTAACTCTTGAATTGGCATATTCATGGAACGGTAGTACTTTATGATTTCAAACCACGCAATATCTGTCTCGGAATACACACGGTATCCTTTCTGATTTTTACTTTAAATTAGTTCAAATGCTATTCTACTTTTCTAATAAGGTAAGGAAAGAACGTAGAACTGGAGATACCCACCTTGATTTATGGTAGATGAAACTACTTTGTATTTTTTGTGAAGTTTCAATTGGCTTAAAAATTAATTGATTTTTGTTGAAACTTTCTTGTACTACTATAAAAGGAAGAATGCTAATTCCTAACCCACATATTACTGACTGTTTGATTACCTCTATGCTCGAACTTTCAAAAGTTCTATCAGGAATCTGCCCACTTTTACGTAAATACCCATCCACCATAGCTCTATAACCACAACTTTTCTCTGTATATATAAATTGATAATCCCTTAATAGTTCAATTGGATCCTTGCTTATAGTTAAATCTGGAGTTAATATCCATCCAAACAACTCATAAAATAAATTTTTCGTTATGAACTCATCGTACTCTATAGACTCTCCTATAATGAACGCGATATCTGTATCACCATCTCGCAACTTCTTAATGGCTTGTTCGTTTGTAGCAGTCTCAAGAATAATATTAACTTTAGGATTTATCTGTTTATACTTTTGTAAAATTTGCGGTAGCCGATAGACAGCTAATGATTCATTTGCAGTAATTGTTAGCGTCCCTTCAGGATGGTCACTATCTTTTGGTATTTCATGTGCTTTTTCGTAAATTGTGAGTAACTCTAGCGCATAAGGATGAAAGTGTTGTCCTGCCTTTGTCAAAAGGACTTTTTTTCCTAATCGATCAAAAAGAGGAGATTGCAAATCATTCTCCAGCGCCTTAATATGTGTTGTCACAGTTGATTGTGCGTAATCTAATGCATAAGCTGCTTTTGAGAAACTACCATGTTTAACAATAGCGCAGAAAGTTCGAACGTGCCTTATTTCCATAATAAAAACCTCTTTTAGTATCATGATTTGTGAACGATTATATCATATCTTTCAATTATTAATATAGAGTATATTCCTTTAAAATTGAATATGAAAGAAAATAAAACTTCTTTTAACAATATTGGAGGAGAAAAATATGAGTGAAAAGAGTTATCATATTGCAGTTGTTGGTGCTACTGGCGCAGTAGGACAGAAAATTATTGGTCTACTTGAACAAGATACAAATTTTAAAATAAGAAAAGTCTCATTTTTTTCCTCTATTCGATCTGCAGGGAAAAAAATACCATTTAAAGGTAAAGAAATTACTGTTCAAGAAGCAAAGCAAACCAGCTTCGAGGGAGTAGATATTGCTTTTTTTAGCGCAGGAGGAGACTTATCCAAACAATTAGCTGGCCACGCAGTTGCTAGTGGTGCAGTTGTAATTGATAATACAAGCGAATATCGTATGTCAGCTGATGTCCCTCTTGTTGTACCTGAAGTGAATGCTCATACGCTTTCTAAACATAAAGGAATTATTGCTGTTCCTAATTGTTCTGCATTGCAAATGGTAACAGCATTACAACCAATCCGCGAAACATTCGGATTGGAGCGAATTATCGTATCAACCTATCAAGCTGTATCAGGTACTGGGATACATGCCATAAATGAATTAAAAAACCAATCAATGACCCTGCTCGCTGGTGAAGAAGTTGAGGCTTCAATAATGCCTGTAAAAAAAGATAAAAAACATTATCCAATTGCCTTTAATGTACTACCACAGGTAGATGTATTTACTGAAAATGATTACACATTTGAAGAAGTAAAAATGATACAAGAAACAAAAAAAATATTCGAAGATCCTAAACTAAAAATGGCTGCCACCTGTGTTAGAGTGCCAGTTGTATCCGGTCACTCCGAATCGGTTTATATTGAATTAGAACGAAAAACAACTGTTGATGAAATTAGAAATGTCTTAAATTCGGCACCAGGTGTTACTTTACAAGATTCACCAAGTGAACAGCTTTATCCTATGCCTTTATACGCAGCTGGAAAAACAGATACGTTTGTTGGTAGAATCCGAAAAGATCCTGACCATCCTTTTGGTTTCCACCTTTGGATAGTATCGGATAATCTACTTAAGGGAGCAGCTTGGAATTCAATCCAAATTGCAGAGTCAATGGTGGAAAAAGGATTCATTTAATAGATTTGAAATATGTTGATAGGTCAATTACAAACAAATCCCCTTTAGGTCTTATTCCGAAGGGCTTTATAACGGTTGAAATCTCTAAGAATTTTTAAAGTGATATATATATAAATCAAAAATCCTTGTTTGTTTAATAAAAAAAGACCGACGTATCGTCGATCAAGTTGTACAAGAAATATTAAATTGATCACTTATACTTAATGAAAAAGTTAAAAAGCACAGAATTACTATTAGAGCAATCGTATTAACTTTTTTGAACTCCTTTTTCATTAATTTTGTTCCCCTGTAGCATTGTTCGCTCCCGTATTTTACCATATTTAATGAGAGATCTAATTAAAAAATTAATATTTTTCTATATTTATTTATTCTACTAATCTGCCAATTTGTTGTATAAGTAAATCAACAATCTACTTTAACAGAGCCCTTTGATTAAATGGAATTTAATACAATTAAATAGGATAATTTGCTTTGGAAACTTAAAGGAAATTATTGTTAAAATTAGTTGGGAACTAGATAACTTTTAGGGGGACTTAATAATGAATAAAGATCAATTAGCACAAGAAATTTATAATATTGCCCACTTAACAGGTGAGTTTACATTAAGATCGGGATTAGTATCAAATGAGTATTTCGATAAGTATTTGTTTGAATCGAATCCAACACTTTTAAGAGAAATAGCTGATCAACTATCAAAATACATACCAGAGGGAACTGAAGTATTAGCTGGTTTAGAAATGGGCGGTATTCCGATTGCCACAGCTTTATCGTTGAAAACAGGAATACCAGTAGTATTTGTTAGAAAAGAAGCAAAAGCCTATGGAACTTGCAAACTTGCAGAAGGGATCGATATTCAAAATAAGAAGGTTTGTATTATTGAGGACGTAGTGACGACTGGCGGACAGATTAAACTTAGTGCTGAAGATTTAAAACAAGTTGGTGCCAATGTAAAAGATGTCTTATGTGTAATTGATCGTCAACAAAATGGTAAAGAAAATTTATACGAAGCAGGGTTAATTTTACACTCATTACTTACAATGGATGAATTAGTTGCGGTTACGAAATAAATTAATTCTACCTATTTATCACATTCAAAGGAGGAACATATGAAACATTACACGGAATTCACTGTAAACATAAAGCCAACTCAAGCAACTCAACTAATTTTAGAGGACACAGATTTACAATCAAATTTGATCTTTCAAGATTATAAAGCTGCTGAAGAAAAAGAAATTGTAATCCTAGTATTTCAAAAATACTTTTTTAGAAACAATAGTACAGCAACATTGACCGTTACAATTGATAACTTTAGTGGTGATACGTATGTTAAGTGTATTTCATCTGGTAATGGAGATGGAATATTCGATATTGGTTGGGGTGCAGGAAAAAGTTTTATTAAACCAATCAGACTAAAGTTGGCAGCTAATATATTGGAAATAATTGAGGATAATTAATTTAGTGTATGAGTGAAAATTACAGCACAGTTAAAACAACCTAAAGAGGTGAAAATGCATGGAGATTACAATTCGAAATGCCAATCAAGAAGACTACGAGTCATTAATACCATTATTTAGACAAGTTCACGATTTACACGTTCTTGAACGACCTGACCTATACAAAGAGAACTCTACTCCAGTAGGTGAAGAGGAATTTAATAACCAACTAAAAGATGATAAACAACATATAATTGTGGCTACCTTAGCTTCTAAAATACTTGGTGTAGCTGTTTTGAAGGAAGAGGAAATACCTGAAAACTCTTTTGTTAATGCAAGGAAAATCTTATTGCTTAATAGTTTATGTGTTGATGATGCGAGTAGGAAAAAGGGTATTGGAAGAAAACTCATGCAATATATTATTGATTTCGCGAAAGAATTGAACATTGATAGTGTTGAATTGGGAGTTTCGGAGAGTAATCAAAAAGCAATCCATTTTTATGAGTCAATTGGAATGACGACAAAAAATAGAAAAATGGAGTTTCGATTAGGTTAAGTAAAAGAGATGCCAATAACGGCATCTCTATTTTTAATTAAATCATTGCTGCTGAATATGTGGTTGTTCCTTTAAATGATCGGTCAGTTCATCTACAACAATTGCGAATTCATCGTAAGATACACATTCTAATGGGAATTCTAGGGCAACTTTATTTTGTTTGTTGTAAATGGTAACAACTTTGGAACGTCGATCAAGCAATCTTGTTTTCATGTTAGACTTTTGAATGGTGATTTTTTTAATGTCTTCTAGTAAAATTTGGGAGTGAGCGTCCTTTTCGGAATATCGGACAACATTGCCGACGATTTCGATTTTGTTTTTTAATAGTTTAGTCTTATAGATGTGATATGAAACGATTAAAACTGCAAATATAGTTGTTAAAGTGATGTATACTGAATCCTTTGTAGAGAATGCTTGATATCCTCTAAAGGCTAGTAGGACGTACCAAGTGTAGAACCATTTACTTAGTTTTGGCTTGCCTTCGTAGTATACAATTGAAGCATCTTCTTCTTTTTCATTCTCTCTTTTGTCCATAAATAGTTGTACATGTTCTTCGATTGATTTTTCATTGAACTGTCCATCTTCTAGATAAGTACCTTCCCACATTTGGACCGAGTCGTCTTCTTCCTCAAGGGCATAAGCACCTACCCAGGCCGGGATGACTTGATCATCATAGGAAACGGAAGCTAAATAATAACGGATTGGTTGGTTATATGTGTTTTCAATATCTATATGTTTGATTAACTCGATTGTTTCAGGTACAAAATCATGTTCTTGGACGATATATAGAAACAGATGACTTTTAGCAAAATATGCTTGTTTATTCTCTTTAATAGGGAATAAGTGTTCTTTACGGATTCTAAGTATTTCCGAATAAAAGTATTCTGTGGATTCTATATTTGTTGCACAGTCTAACAGTTGTTCTTCAGGTACGTTAATGTCTCGTTGAAGAGCGGCAATAATTGCGTTAGTTCGAATAAACGGATCAGTAAATGACATTGCTTCTTTTATAAAAGGTGTCATTTCATCATTAAAGTAATACTCCATTAAAGATAGATAGATCGCCATAATTGAACGGATTTGTAAATAGGTTTCTTTCCATGAGCCATACACAAACTTAATATCATAATCATTTTGATAAGGCAGAAATTCGTCTACTTGCTTTTGATAATCTACTAATAACAATGGTGCGATGTATTTTGTTTTGAAGCGGTCTAGATAATTTTTATCTAAACAGTATGATAACAATCGATAAAAAGTAGTTTTATATTCTTCCACTTCGAATAATTCAGTATGTTTTTCTAATAGTTTAATAATGATGCCAGGATTGTCGTATAGCACATCTAATGGTAAAACAACTTGTTTGTTTTGGATATCTTGTTCGATTAATTCCAAGATTGCTAGTTCATGCTCTTCTCCATCAAATAAGGTTATGTATCGAAATACTTCTTCTTTAGCAGCCTTACTATATTCAGGGTAATATTTTATTAAGGCTTCTGTTAATTCAGGTATTTCGAAATGAGAGATGAATTTGATCAAGTGGTAACTAGGTTCATCCCATCCCTTAAATGATGTTGGATATGGATAAGCAGCTTCTTTTGCTAACCATTCTAAAGTTAATAAATTAAATTGTAGGTCATCGACTTCTGATAGTTCGATTAATTGAAAAATTGCATCATGGCGAATAGTGGAATCTGTATGTTTTAATCCTTCGACGATACGTTTCAGTTGTGATTTATAATTTGACACAATAATCCTCCGATATCTAATTGTAAGTTTATATTTCTAACAATATTTTAATTTTATTGGAAATACTTAAAGATAGCCACTGTTAAATAGTAGAAAAATATACTGAGTTATAAAATAAAAGCCTGAATCCACGATTACTTGATAATCGTGGATTCAGGCTTTTTTGTTTATTAAATCATTGATGTAGAATTTTTAAAATTGCTCCTATTTGCATCCGATACTATTTAATTTTTCCATAAATCTTGCAGTTTGAATTCTACTTTGAGCTATTCGAGTATGACGTTGTTTTCGAAATTCGCCAATAAGATTTTCTAATGAATTATCTTTGGCAACAAAAGTTCGATCACCAATGGTTATTGTAACAGCACCAGTAGAATTGTTTGCATAAGCTTTAACCTTATTTCTTTTACAATTATTTATTCTTCTATTTTCCTCATCCAACATTCAATTCACCTTTCTTATTATTGAAGTCTTAGAGTACATCTTTAGGATTCTATTGATTTCTGAAGAACCGAATATTAATAGTTTAGTATAATGAAGTCTTAAATAGTGGGATTAAGATTGTCTAATTATTGGACAATCTTTTTTTATGTTTCAAAGACCTCTAATGACTAGTAAACTATTTCTATGTTCAGAAGGAGCTTGCTATTTTATCACCGTTTGGTAAGTTGACTCAGTTGCAGTTTACTGATTCGATTATTAATATGAATGCAGATAAGATTGCACAGGATATTGAGTGTCCATTGTTTGTAGCACATGGTAAGGATAATCTTTTACATCCGGTTGATGAGTCGGTTCAGTTTTTTGAGGTGGCAGCAGAGCCAAAAGAGTTGTATATAATTGATGGTAAGCATAATGATTTTATATATAATGAGCAGCCTGTGTTCAAGGAGTTAGTTGGGGAGCTTAAGGGATTTTTTGGAAGAATTTGAGTTATACTAAATTGGAGACTGTAAGATAAAAGTTTATAATGATTATTTACTTTAAAGGACGCATTTTGCGTCCTTTTATTAATTTAAAAACAGTTGTAATGCTTCTTTGTTATTTTCAAAATCTAGTTCTAATACTTCACCGGCTTTACCCTTATTGAGGCACTTACCCAGTTACTTAATTAAGGGTAACCACGCCAAACTAAATTAGAAACTATTTTATATTTTTATAAATTTTGTATAAAAGTCCAATTATTACCCCTAAATATATAGATAGAGTCATAAAGAACGAGGTTATTTCATCAAAATTAAGTAAAAATAGTATTAATGATAAAAGATAAAATACAATAGGTGAAGCAATTGCAAAAATAAAAATATTTTTCATTTAAGTAACCTCTTTAATACTAATAATTGAATTTAATCATAGTTTCATCCATATCAGTACTGGTACAAAATATCCCAACTCCTATACTTCCTGTTTTAATGTCTATTGATGATGTTACACCCAAAGTAAGATGTGTATAGTGACCATAAGCATTAGCAGTTATATCATTTTTATTTCCTTTAGTTACCTCAACTGAAAGATAACCGTTGTGATTATATGGTGCCACATTAATCCCCAAATCTTTTAATTTGAATTTTTTTGCGATTCCTTTGTTATTTTTTGTGGTACTTGTTGCTCCAACTGAATGTATTCCTTTACCATCTGTGTATTTATAACTAAACTTATCGGTATTTGGAATTTTTACAGAACTTGCAGAATGGGTAATAGCAACTACATCAGTTAATTTCATATTTGGGGATTTTAGCCACGTAAACGAGTTTTTTAATAGAGTATTTCCATTACTTAATTTTGAAGAAGAAGTCGTCATTTTTAAATAACCAGTTGTTTTAGTTGAAGTACCTCGACCTAATTTTGTTGTATTAATCTCATTAATTGCTTGAGCTTTTGAGATTTCTTCAACAGAAGGCTCAGAGTAAGGAATATCTTGTGTTATCTTATAGTAATTTTCATCAGTAGTTAAATTTGATCCGTATAAATCTTTGAAATCATTATATTCTTCAACTGACATACTATTAATTTCATCAGGTGAAAAACCTAAATTTTGTAATTTTATGCTTTCTAAAGTATTAAATTGAACTGGATTCACTAGTTCTTCAGACAAAATATGTAGTTCTTCGGTGGATGTATTTTGAGATTCCTCAGCATTGGCAAAGCCATTTGATAGTCCTCCAACAAAAAAAAGTGTACTAAATAGTAATAAAAAACTGTGTTTATTTCTTCGTTTGATAATCATACTGACCTCCGATTATTTTTAAAATTACAAGATTTGTATTTGTATTTTTTAATTAAGTAATGAGAACATTTTAAAAACCGAATAGTAAATTTCCCTCCTATATTATTTTTTTAAGTTTATTAGAAAACTAATTTACTAGATTAACTACCCAAACAATCACCTCTTATGAAAATATTTTATTTATGTCTTTAATTGTAGTTATCTGGAGAATATATACAGTGGAATTTTTGTGAAAGTTTTAGTAAATCTTTACATGTTTTTACTAAAGAAAGTACCATAGTGAAAATTCATATAGTTTTTAGTATTAATAATATCGTTAATGGAATCATAGTTTCGTAGCATTTATAGGCTTCCCATAGAAGCGATTGAAGTAGTAAAATCAATGAAGTGTAAAACGTTCATAATTATGACAATGAGTTATAGTAAAATTTCCCTCTTAAAAAGTTAAGCTTATTCCGTAAACGTTTACTAAAAAACTAGTAGTTACGATATAAAAAAGATTACTTCATTTAAGAAAATTTCTAATGATTTAGTAAGGACACGGAGAAAGGGGAGGTAAAATGAAAAAGTACTTAGGATTTAAGAAGTTAGGAGTAGCCATACTGACAGCAGGGATTTTATGTGGAGGAACACCTACATTTGCAGCAAGCCCAGTTCAGTATAAAATCGATTCGGCTAAAAAGGAAAATTCACAATTGAATTACATTAAAAAAGAGGGATACAAACTGGAAAAACCAGTACAGTCTGTCGTGTATTATGACACTTCTCATGTGCAAGAATCAAAGGCGAAATTAAAAGCATCTTCAGCAACTACAGCTCCAACAATTAAAACAAATGCAGTTGTTACACCAAAAGCGATAGCGGTTGAACCGGGAACAACAAGGGTTACTACTTACCAATATCCTGTTAGCGGAAGTCTTTATTTTGTTGAGAAAAAGAGTGGAGTTACTGCGAATTCAATATGGAACGTGAGTATGTATATCGTAGGAAAACTAGTTGGTACTGTTTACTGTTTTATTCAAGATGGATTATCACTTGCGCTAGATTCAGTTGATAAAACTGCTGGGGAACTTACTATACAGCAGAACAAGAAGAAACATTTAAACATGCTTTAAATACTTATCGTTCAAAAAAATACAATGAAACTAGAACTGTACACGTTGATTATGTACCATCTAAAGGATACTCTGCGATTAAAATTGCTTATTCAACTTACTACAAAAATAATAAAGCTATTTCTGATCGAGCTTGGACAAACTGGTATAAAGGATACAACTATTATAAAACACCTGAATTTGTTAGCTAAATTTAAATTTTAATTTATAATGGAGATTTTTATAAAGGACAAAAACTAAAAAAGAAGGAGAGGAATAGGGGGGACCCTATTCCGTTCTCATAATATGAAGAAACTAATTATATTAATTGCTATAGTTTTAACTATCTCGATTTTCACAGCTTGTGAAAAAATAGAACCTCTAGAATCGAAACCTGTTTCTACACCAACTACTACAGAACAAACTTTTTTAACAAAGAAAAATGGTGAAAATACGATGAAAGTTGAATCCGCAGATATTTTGAAGAAAAATCCATCTGATTTCCTATCAAATAGTAAAAACTTTCAAGTTGGAGCTGAAACTTATCAGTCTGCTGAGGGTAGAATAGAGATCGATGTTAGAGTTTCAAAAGCAAAAACATACATGAAAAATGTCATCGTCTCAGGTCTATTACCAATTAATGCTTATGAAGTATTGTACACTCCCGATTTGTTGATTACGAACATTTTAATGAAAAAATCTTTTTCAGATAAAGCAGTTTCTAAAGAGTACACAATCTCTCCAACTATTAAATCTCCAGGAGGTATTTCTGCTGGTAGAATTTTTAACTTATTCCCTGAAGAGACATTTGAAGACGCAATTGCGAAATTAAGTGAGATTTCTATAAAAGTAATCTGGGTAGATAAGAAAGAAAAATCTCATACTGAATATATAAAGACAAAGATCCAGATTAAACGGCCTGGATAGTATGATTAAAAATGGCCCCGGTTTCGCCGGGGCTTTTCGTGTTGTATCACGTTTTATATTAAGTGGAAAATGTGAATGTGTTCACAAGTGTGGGAAGGTGAGA
The DNA here is from genome assembly GCF_001420605.1 of Bacillus sp. FJAT-25509. GTDB lineage: Bacteria > Bacillota > Bacilli > Bacillales > Bacillaceae_G > Gottfriedia. The sequence goes on along the minus strand of NZ_LJIZ01000033.1, from coordinate 114,127 downwards.
GAAAACTAAACTCATATCTTCCTATTAATGTGAGATATAGTCAAATTTAACAGATATCTATTTTAAAAATATCTGCAATACTTCTTTGTTCTTTTCAGCATCTAGTTCCAACACTTCACCTGCTTTTTCATATTTTTTTGGAGTGAAAGCACCGTCTACAGGAATTCGTAATGTTTCTACATCTTTATCCTTACCTTTAACTATGAAATCGGATCCTATTTTTAATAGTTCCATTGTAGACATGTTGGTTTGTATGTAAGGTTGCATCACACCTAACGTTTTAGGGAAACTAGCAATTCCTTTAATAGTAAGTACTTGGGATTTAATAGCATCCAGTACTTTTTGTTGTCTTATAACTCGATCGAAATCTCCTTTAGCATCATGCCTAAATCTTGCATAACCTAAAAGCTCTTTTCCAGTTAATTGCTGAACCCCCGGCTGAAGACTGACTCCAATATGACTTTCCATCGGTTTCTCTACATTAATTGTAATTCCGTTTGGAGCAATCTCATCAATCATTTCTTCAAAACCTTTGAAATCAATTATTGCATAATATTCAATTTCGATTCCAAAATTTTGTTGAATAGTTTGTCTTAGAAGTTCGACCCCTCCGAAAGAAAATGCTGCGTTAATCTTATGTTTTTCATATCCCGGAATTGAAACATAACTATCTCTCATAATCGAAACTAACTTTGTTTCGTGTTTATTATTGTATTGTAAGATCATAATTGAATCAGTTCGTGAGCTTCCCCCTTTTTTACGAGCATCTTCTCCCAACAAAAGGATGTTAGTTTTATTAGGTACCCTAGTGGAATTGAATTTTATAGTTTGTCTATTTGTGTTCTTTTCACTTAACTGAATCCCTTTTTTATATTGATAGAAGCCAAAGCATAGTGTACTTGATATTAGAATTACTAGAAATATACTTAATTTAAATAAAAGACTTTTCTTTTTCTTGTTCCTCTTAAGCTGTCTCATAATCCCCTTTACCAAAATAGAGTTAAAATTTTAATCGAAATTGGTATACGGTTCCCTCCTTTTTTACTTATATTAAATATTAAAGGATAATCAGTTTATTAATACATAATATAGATAACTGATAATGAAGGTTTCTACTATCTTGATTAAACTGTTTATTTCATTTGTAATGTATCATTAACCATAAAAATATTTCCACCTGGTCCATTTAATTCCATTCCATATGAGTACTTTATATAATTAAACTTATAGCCTTTTCCGTAATCTACGACATACGTATAACCGCCGCTACCAGTTTTTAGATAATTGTCCATATGTGTCCATGTTGCTTTGCCCACAATTCCATCTGATTTAAGACCATATTTTGTTTGGTATGCTTTAATTGCTTTTTCAGTATTCGGACCATAGATTCCATCAACAGCTCCTACCCCGTTAAAACCCGCAGCATAAACCTGATATTGTACTGCCCTTACCCAGTTACTCATTTCGGAGTAACCATGTCCAACCGTTTTACAGTCAGACCAATCTCTGTCATTCATTACTTGTGCTTTCCCTGATGTCGGAGCAAATCCTAAACTAATTGTCGCCGCAGTTGCTAACGCACAGATTTTTCTAAAGTTCATTTGTAAAACTCCTCTCATTTTTAGATTTTAGTAAAAAAATACATTTGATTACTAAAATTTTAGTAAATTAATACACTACCAAAATATCACGATTGTTTCCGAGTTTATACAAATGTCACAGAATGTATAAAATAATTTTTTATTTAAATTCATAAAATTGCCAATACTTTTTAACAATTTTGACATTGTTTTATATGTCTAAATAAAAGAGAAAACCGATAGTATATCAAAATATTAGAGGAGTGGTCAGGAAACCTCATGAGAATGAATTCAATTTGTTAGTAAAAGAGCAAATGAAGAAAAGGCTAACTATTTCGGCAAGTCATTTCCTAAATAAGTACCTATTGAATTCATCTTATTCTCTTTTTAGTTATTGAATCATAATCTTTAAAATTTCTATTTTAAATTCCTGCTACAATTACGCTCTAGCCGAATTTTGCATGGTAGTGGTAAAATTTGTATAGATTTTTATTAAATCATTTTAATATATCATTTTACTATTAGGGGGGGAATTGTGTTGTTAATCTATAATGTAACTTGGTTAACTTCTCAAACAAAACAAATTTATCAAGCTACAAAAACTTCTGAAGTTTTAATGACTCACTTAGAAGAATGTTTAACTAGGAGTAATTTAGTGGAAATGATTGGCGAGCTTCCGGTTCCAGATAAAGGTAGAGAGTATGGGGTTTTGATTTACTACTATAAGGCTAAACCGAAAAAAAGACTTTTAACAGCTGCTCCACGTCGGGATCATAATCATATTCATATTGTATTATTTAGAAGAATCCTTTCTAGAAAAGAATTAATAGATAATAACTTTGACGTTGGCAAATCAACAGACCCTCAGCCGGATGTAAGGCTACATTCTGAAGTCGAGGTAAATAGATTAGTAGACATATTACATAAAAAAATATCAAAAATATAATAGGAAGGGTATCAATATGAAAAAAAATCCAAATACAAAAAAATAAAATTGAAAAACCTGTTAATATATATAAAAATGGTGAACTAATACAGGAATGTGAAAGTATACAAGAAGCTGGTAGATACTTAAAGACTCAAACGGATGACAAATATTTTCGTTTTGCACAGATTAAGAAAGGATACATTTACGGAGATAGTTGGTCATTTAAGGGTGTCACATATACCTTTACAACGGATTAAAATTTTCGATTAAAAAGAAAAGCTAAATTAGATAGACAATAGCAAAAAAACGAATCAAATAAATAATGTGTCCATATAAAGTACTGACGAGTCAGTGCTTTTTTAAATTTAGAAAATATATAAAACGTGAGGTGAAAAGTACAACAATGAGAAAGATTATTTTTAGAAGCATTGTTCATAGAATTAAAGTTTGTTTCATATTCGTATGTTCTAATAGAGATAATTGCGGATGTTTAAGGTGATGTGAAATGTTCACAATGATGACAATGTTTTTAGTAAAATTTTCCTTTTTTAATGATAAGATAATTTCGTAAACGTTTACTAAAGAACAAGGAGAGTATATTTAAGTTAGAAACATGAATATCAGAAAAAATTTATTTATTTTTTATTAATCTTTGTATCAATCTTTTACTAGTTCTATAGACAGGTCAATTAATATTCAATAAGGCATTGAGAGGTTAATATTATGAATACAAAACCAATTTTTTTTATCAGCTTTTCTCTATTATTTGGAATCATTTTTCTATTATTGATAGAAATTAATAATTTTTATACTATTCAGTGGTCACAAGCAAATATAATAATAGCTATATTTGGTATACTTTTTGTTATGCTAATATTAATTCTTTTTATTAATATTTTGTTTAACTTTATTTTAGACAAATTTACATCATATAAAATAAATCAAGAAAAAGTATTAATTACTATTTTCTTAGTTAATGAAATATTATTTTTAATAACATATCTTTTATTAGAATTTAATAATCAATTATTCTTTACCTTACAAAATTATAAATATATTACACCTATTATTTTTTCATTATTATTTTCTGTTCTATTGGGATTAAAAATTAAAGACATAATATATTTCAATGTCGGGATAATCTCGGCAACTATTCTTCTTTTTATTTCCCAGAAACTTTTCCTATTTCTAATCAAATCCTTTTAATTGAATCAGTAATATGTTTGATAATATATCAAAACTGGATAAAGAAATTTTGACGTGCCTTTCCACTAATTAGAAAAAAGCTATGGGAAGAAATGTTTTGGTTAAAAATATTTTGCTTACAAACTGTGATTAAAAATCAAGGAACGAAGTGAGGTGAAAACAATGATAGCCAATAAAACATATAAATTCCGTATCTATCCAACTAAAGAACAGGAAACTCTAATCGCCAAAACGATTGGATGTAGCCGTTATGTATTCAATCACTTTTTAGGACAATGGAACGACACATACAAAGAAACTGGCAAAGGGTTAACGTACAATTCTTGTTCTGCTGAATTAACAAAGTTGAAAAAAGAATTAGTATGGCTCAAAGAAGTTGACAGTATTGCACTTCAATCCTCAGTGAAAAACCTCGCAGATTCGTATTCACGATTCTTCAAAAAGCAGAATAACGCACCACGCTTTAAGTCTAAAAAGAATCCAGTTCAATCTTATACAACAAAAGAAACAAATGGAAATATTGCCGTTGTCGGAAACAAAATGAAACTACCTAAACTTGGTCTTGTTCGCTTTGCTAAAAGTCGCAAAGTACATGGTCATGTTTTAAAAGCGACTGTTAGACGAACTCCAAGTGGTAAATACTTTGTATCCATTCTTGCAGAGGTAGAAATACAAGCAATGGAGAAAACTGAATTATCAATTGGTATAGACTTAGGCATTACTGATTTTGCCATTTTTTCTAACGGAAGCAAAATTGGCAACCATAAATTTACAGCCAAAATGGAAAAGAAACTAAAAAGTGAACAGCGAAAACTTTCCAGACGTGCGTTACATGCTAAAAAGAATGGGATTAACCTTCTTGATGCAAAAAACTATCAGAAACAAAAAAGAAAAGTCGCTAGATTACACGAAAGAGTAATGAATCAACGTGACGATTTCCTTAACAAGTTGAGTACAGAAATTATCAAAAACCACGATCTAATCTGTATTGAAACCTTGAATACGAAAGGAATGCTACGTAATCACAAATTAGCCAAATCGATCTCTGATGTATCATGGTCTGCATTTGTATCTAAATTAGAATACAAAGCCACATGGTATGGTAAAACAATCATGAAAGTAAGTAAATGGTTTCCATCCAGCCAAATATGTTCTGATTGTGGGCACCAAGACTGCAAGAAATCGCTTGCAATCAGGGAATGGACCTGTCCAATTTGCCGTCAACATCACGATCGAGATCTAAATGCCAGTAAAAATATTTTAGCTGAGGGCTTACGAATATTATCTTTGGCCTAAATAATCATAGAACCGTAGGAATCTACGGGGATAGCTTGGTAAATATGAGAAACCTCTGCTGGCAAAGAAATAACACTAGCAAGTATACTCAATTCCCAAGAATCTCCCACTTCAAACAATCTATAAGGGTGTTAAGTGGTGAGTAGTTCAAAATAATGCCTTGAACTAAACGAAATTATCAATATATTATTTTAAGTTATTTGTATGTGTAACAATATTTGTTAATAAATAGAATAGCGGAGGTCAATAATGTTAATTTGAGTGAATAACTCAATAGTTCTAGATGAATCAAAGCTTAAAGTACTGATTAATCAGTACTTTTTTATTTTATATAAGATATAAAGCGTGAAGTAAAATGACAAAAATAAGAATGAATATTGTTGGAACCATTGTACATACAATTAAAGTCTTGTTCCATAGTCAGATGCTCCAAAAGAAATAAATGCTGATGTAGAACAAGATGTGAAAATGTTCACAATAATGACAATGAGTATTAGTAAATTTTACCTTTTATAATGTTAAGATAGTTTTGTAAACGTTTACTAAAAAAATAGGAGATCTATCTAAGTAAAAAACATGAATAGCAGAAAAATTTTATTTATTATTTTATTATTTATTGTCTCAATCTTTCTACTAGTTTTATTGACAGGTCAAATAATGTATTTTAAAAAGAAAAGTAAATCATACCCAACTAATGTAGTTATACCAATATCAAATACATTTCTTCCTATTAACGGGTCATATAGTCTTGGAGTAGGAGAAGAAACACCACTGAATTTTACCTATATTTATTCGAGTGATAAGAAAGAGTTTTTTACTAAAATTGATTCAATCATGTTAAGTAATGAAAATGAAAATTCTATTAGTATTGAAAGCTTCGAAGTTAATGGAAGAGCTAAGATTGGAAAGTATCATGTGAAAAATTTGGTGCTTAATATTGTCGGTAAGTTTGAAGGGAAAACAGCAATAAGGGAAATAACCATATTAACTAAGAGTGGTTTGAAAAAATATGATGTTGGAGCATTAGGAATAAATGTAATTAAAGATATTTCGGATAAGCCGCTGGAAGTAGGTAACAATTATCCTATTATTAGAGGAGAAGAAAATAATTACATCTATAGTTTACAAAATAACAGTAACAATAAAATTGTAATAAACAAATTTGATTCGGAACTAAATGGTAAACAAGTATTAAATATTAAACCATTTGTTATTGATGTAAATAAACAAAAAGAAGAAGAAGTCCCCATTAAATTTGATTTTCAAAAATCACCTTATGCAGTCACGGTGATAAGGCCATCAATACATTATTCAGATGGAAACAAACAAAGAGTTTTACTTCCACCACCAACATGGTATGGATTGGGAATTACAGAAGAACAAATAGAAAAGACTATTGAGTATAATAATTAACTAATATAGTTCAGGGTAAAATAGATTAAATATCGTTACATTTTTGCCAAGTATATGATTATGAAAAAAGGACTCAAGGAAGAGTTTTTTAGATTATTATTAAAGGATATTAATAACACTTTACTTTAAATCTAAGAGATGTTGCTCCAGAAATAGTGTTAAACCGCTGATATCTGATATATTGGTTTATCAAAAAAGTATTAGGAGTTGAGAAAATGAAAAAATTAATCTTTCATGGTGCAACTAACATTGAAATTGAAAAAAAGAAATTATCATTAATGACTAGAGTTCATGTGAAAAACTTACTTCCACATCATGGAAAATTAGTTATTCATGATGATGGAATTGAGTTTAAAGATTGGAAAGTTATTAAATGGCACAATATTATTGATTTGAAATTGGAAAATGATAGAATAGTTAGTTCAAAATCATTCATGACTCAATCTAGACTTTTCTTCTTAGAATCAGCGAAACCGATAAAGATGTCATTAATAAATGGTGAGATTATTTACTTTTACGTTAATTGGAATTTTGTTACAGGATTAAGTGATAACAATCACATAATGAAATTAATTAAAGATAAATCTATTAATAGATCCCTGCATTCGAATAAAAGTTAGAAGGTGAAAATTTTCTATGAGTTATTTGTTGGAAATTAAAAACGTAACTATACTAACAATAGCTGCAACGATATTAGGTTCCATTATTCCCATGTGCTGAAGAGATTTCGAAACCAAGTAACGAAAAAACTATCAATCAAGTAAATACATATCTAGTTTAACAGCACCGTCTATTTTTCAAGGTAGAGCGGTAAATAGGTATTTACTTTGAGAGGTAGAAATTGTTGGTTAAAGTCCAGTTGTGAATATTAATACAATCTATATTTAAAAAGAGCCTACCCGTTTGGGATTAGGCTCTTTTTGTGGAAGGGCAGGCGTATAGGGGGCTGACTTAGTCAGAACTCTTCAATTTTGTTTACAATAGAATAAACATTGAAAGATTTATAAAGATTATAAACAGAAGTAACAATAATAAAACATATCTAAAAGTTAGTTTAGAACATAGATGGAAAAGCTTTGGTTTACCACTATTAGCCCAGTATATTACATAAATCATTAATAATATAAGAATAATTTTTAACAATATTATCACTTCATTTCTACTGTTTTTTGTCCAATATGGTCCTGGCCATGTCCAAATTAGAATTATGCCACGACTATGTCCTGAATTTCTGTAGCCTACATCATTAGCTAAATTATTATAGTATGCAACATTTAAACCACATAAGGCTGCACCAATCCCAACGCTAAAATATCCTGCAATTACTGCAATACCAGTTGAACCATTTGCTACCCTAGTACTATCTCTAATGAATAATAGATTGGTAATGTCTGAATTTATAGTTTAAAAAATAACTGAAGCAATAAAATAGCAGAAAAACAAATGGAAAAGACTATTTTTAGTTCTTTATTTTTTATGCATTGGTAAGTACTAAGCAAAGTCTTTTTAATCAGAACTATAATGAACTAGATAATTAATACATAAAACAAAACTATTTATTTGAGATACATAATATAGTTATTTTTTTGATTTACTGAACTTTGAAGAGGTGTCATAGATTTTTCATAATTATTTTAATAGATTTCTACCTAATTTATTTACTTACTAAATGTAAGATAAAAAAATTTGGAGGGATCGACCTTATGGCAACAAATTACAAATATTCAAAAGAACTAATGATAATGGGGAGACCAACACTTCATCTAATCAAAACTAAAATTAGTAATATTTGCACTGAGACAATCTGTAAACCACTTACAGACACATCTTATTATGGAATAAACGGAGGTTTTTTTGAGAGTAGTAATTATAATAATATACCTACAGGTTCTCGGTCAATTTGTGTAGATATAGCTGAGAATAATGTTAATTTAACTGTAAAAGGGAAAAAGTTTGCTAAAAATTATAATTACAACGGCACTTCTTCAAAATTAATTTCTAGGAAAACAGCGGTGATTTATACTTCAAGCGGAAAGAAAAAAATGGCTTATATGTATGCCAAACAAAGAAAAGATATTATTTCAAAATATCCGACATATACTCAAATAATTGGAGGAACTGATTTTTCTTCAGATTCATGGAGTGAGATAGCATATAATGTACCTAATCATCGATCTGTATTAGCCTGGGATAATACCTATGTATATTTAATTGTTACTGATATTCCACAAAGCATTCCAAGCTTAAAAAATTATATTAAAGCATTAGGCTTAAATACGACTAACTCAATTGTTTTAGATGGGTCAGGCTCTACATCTATGCAGTGTAAAGAATTTACCAAAAAAGGTAAAGAAAGATATATTTTTAATATGATACGCTTAATTAATAAAAGTTAAATTATTTAGATCTAAAAAGGAATAAATTACTTATTTTCCAATTTCTGTACTTTTTCTTCTCTAAAAAAGTCATTGTAATTGCACCAATAAAAGGAATAAATAAAAATGGATTAATCAAAAAATTATATTCTGTTTTAATAAATAGATTTTGAAATTCGATTGGAAAGAAAAATATAGAAAATATTGAAATAGTACTAAATATTAATATATCAAACAAAAATCTCATCTTTTTAATAAACCTATTAATTATTAATTTAACGAGATAAGATGTTAAATTAACCAAAAAAGTATATGGTAATAATACACAAGTAAAGTAAAAGGGAACAACAATTAGGCTTTCGAAAGGGGTTAGCCTTATTGTTTCCGGCTGATATGGCTCAAGTTGGATTAAAATTGAAAAAGGAATAGCCATTGATATTGAAGTTATCAGTGAATAAATGCAAATAAAGGATATATACTTTATTTTGTTGGATACCATACAATTCACACCTTACTTTTATAATAATAATTTGTTTGATAGTGCGGATATTAATTATGCAGTACTATCGGTACCAGGGAATAATCTTATTATATTAGATTTGATAGGGGAATTTATCTACTATAGTTATATATTTTGTGAAAGAAAATGGAAATAATAAAAAGCTACACTAAACTATTTGATAGTTTATGTGTAGCTTTTTTTATTTTTCTATTTAATGTAAACAAAATTAAAGATTATGTTTTTAATGATTTGCTATACTTTTAAACAAATTAATAGGCAAGTGTAAATCTAGTTATACCAAAAACTATCTCAATTCCAAAAACCTCTTTAGGAAATAAATCAATAAATGATAGGAGTTAAAGTGTTTGTCCAATCTAAATCTCTCTTAACCACATACTTTATATCATACGAATTAAGGGGGTGATATAATGTTTCGTATTATTGATTATCAAGCAACAGAACCAATTCGCATGGTTAACAATGATAAACCAATTGCTATTCCTCATTCTCCGAAACGTATTGTACTAGCATCTATCGATATAAAAATACCTTGCAGAAATGCATGTAAAAATCATGTGGAATTAATTGCGACAGTAGGTGTTCAAGGGTTAATTGAAACATCACAAATTTTATTTAAAATCTTTCGTGATGGTAAAGAAATCTTTAGAGCTCAAAATGGAATTGAATCTGATCCTACATCAGAGGTTAATTATATTGTGACATTCCAAGCTATTGATAAGAATGTAGGAGAGGGAAGACATCGTTATCAAGTAACAGCTGAGAATATTACAAGTGGCACAGAAGCAGCTGTTGTAGGACCAATCTCGTTTAGTGGTTTAGCAGTAGGTCGTGATGACTGTGATGATTAAAGTTTCAAGGCAACCTTAGACAACCCGTATTCGTAAGGTCATCGAATACCCCTTTTTGTAAAGGGGTATTTTTTTATATTTAAATTTCTTAATCGATAGGACAATGGAAAAGAAAGCTATTTTAAAGATAAAGAATTAAAGGATTCAATTGGCTACATATTAGATTGTAAACTATTAATATGAGTATTTAAATGCATATGACAATCTTCAAAAACACGAAATGTATAATAATAGCACTTTAAGACAACAGGACCTTAAACAAAAGTTGAAGAGATTTTAAAATTTGTTGAATTGAAGAATGATCGGAAAAAGGTTAAAGAATATTCTTTTGGGATGAAACAAAGGTTAGGTCTCGCATTAGCTTTAATAGGAGATACAAAATTACTAATATTGGATGAGCTATTTGTTGGACTTGATCTAATTGGAGTTGAGAAATTTAGAGAATTTATACATCGCATAAGTAAAGAAAAGGGTGTAGCAATTTTAATATCTTCACACCAATTATCAGAAATTGAAAGTATGTTTGAAAGAAATTTGTTTATTTCAGAACAAAAGCTAGAAAACTATATTGATAGCTAGGAATATATTTTCATTGGAGCTGGGTTTCTATTGTTGGGAAGTGTGACTTAATCCAATTTACTGGTGCAATTTGGCAGATACTTTTCTTAATTGGAATCACGTTGATATTATTCATGTATGTAGGAGCAAGTCTAATTGGATCAGAAAGAATTGAAGGACAAGTACTTTTAGAAGTAACAAGAGTTGCTGATCGAGGACAATTGATTTTTGCTAAATTTACTTCAATGTTGGGAGTTATTTTATTTTATTTTCTCTCCAATTTAATCATAACGATAGTTAGCTACACATTAATTGTAAGAAATACAAACTATGCATCAAAGGAATGGATCATTCTTGATAGCGATAACAAATCATTAATTATTTCCAGTCAAGCGTTTTTGTTTTATCTAATACTTTCGGTATTTGTAGTAATGAGTATTTCTGTAGCGACAAGTGCAATTCTATCAACAATTTCTGGGATTCAGGAATGGGTTCCTGGGTACTTAGCTTTAAACTTAAGTGCAAATATTAATTTGGTATCACTTGTCTACCAATTGTTGGTTAGTTTATTGATTTCTTATTTGGCAGTGCAATTTCCTAGTAATAAGTTCAAAAAGGTAGATTTGTCATATTTGGAAAGAAAAGAATGTTGAAGTAAAAAATAATTGATTTTGTTTATCATTAATAAGTATTTATAGTTGCATTTTAACAATAGTTAGAAAATATAGAATTTACTAACTAAATGGAATATAATTGAATTGTTTGATAATACTATGCTTTTGAAAGGGATGGGAATCACTTTGATACACACAAAAACAAAAAATATATTTATAAGTTATAGTCATGATAGTGAAGAGCATAAAAAGAAAGTACTTGAACTTTCTAATAAGATGAGAAAAAAAGGTATAAATTGTAAAATTGATCAATATATAGAGGCTCCAGAAGAGGGGTGGCCTCTATGGATGGAAAAAAATATTGATGATGCTGACTATGTTCTAATTGTAAACACTGAAAAATATTATAATCGCTATAAAGGCTTAGAAGAGCATGGGAAAGGAAAAGGAATTAAATGGGAAGGATCAATAATACGTCAAGATTTATATGAATTAGAATCTATAAATAAGAAATTTATTCCTGTTATTCTTTGTGAAGAAGATAAAGAACATATTATTAAAAACTTAAGGTCTTATACAAACTATAATTTATCAGATGAAAAACAATGGGAAGCATTTTATCGTTACATAACTGATCAACCTGAAAATGTTAAGCCTGACTTAGGTGATATTGAAAAATTTCCAACAGTCGTTAATATTCATGAAAATCATTTAATTACAATTAATTTAAATTGGGATGGAAATATAATCGAATCTGATGATCAAATCTCCTTCTTTATTGAGCAAGCAAGATATAAACTGATGAAAGGAGCGTTAACTAAATTTGAATTTAAATCTGAAACAAAAGAAGCATTAATTGGTAGAATATCAGAACTTGATACAAAGTTGAACACCATTTTAGAGTCAAATCAGTACAATAGTAGTTTAAGTGGACTTCGTACCCAGTTTGAAGGACTAAAGAATGCCTTAAAAGATCAAGAAGAACGGGAGCTGAAAACTACTAAAATGTTAGAATATTTTCTAAATAACGAGAGTATTCAACCTTTTATTGTTAAAAAAAATACTGCGTTGCTTTGTTTTAAAGAAATAGTCACCAAATACTCTCAATTTCCATCAAATTGGTCTGAAAGTGGTAGGTCTTTTGAAGCATATACATTAGAGTCAAACGAAAAAGGTCAAGGGATTCATCCGTCATTCAAATTTAAATTAACAAACGAGCAGTATCACAACTCGGACATTGAACCGAAAGAAATATTCTTTACAAGACCCTATAGAACGGTAGTAAGTTTTTCACAAGAAGTTATCGCTGAAAGAGTTATACCTCCTTACCTTCAACTTTTGTACTCTGAGTTAAAAAGAAACCCTAGTTTAATTCAGGATGAAATTTTTACAAATATACTCTTTTGGCACTATGGACTCGCTTAAGATAAAAAAATTGAAATTTGTCTCGGATTTAAATTCGTAATATGATTTAATTCTTTTTGGGAGCTAAAAAGCTATGAATTTTTAATTTATTCAAGAATTATAATTATGCTGTAGACCCCGTTAATGTGGGCTTACAGCTTTTTTATGTTTACAACTTCAGTACTCATTTATATGAATTTTGGTAGTGGAATGGTACCATGAGTATGAAATTTATAGATATTTAATAGATTATATATATATTTGCCCCTGCAACTTGCGTCTTAACTTAAGTTTGAGAGGATATTTTAACTTTATTTAATAGCCATTAATAATATAAATATTTATGAAAATAATGTATAATTTTAAATAAATTGGAAAAAAATTCAAATTTTATTAACGATATATTATGGAGATGAGTAGATGTCTAGAGATATTGAATTGTTTATAAAAGACTATTCCAAAGAAATTGAGGAAGACAATGCAGCTGTATTTGCTGGAGCTGGTTTATCAGTACCGGTAGGTTATGTTAGTTGGAGTGAGCTTTTAGAACCTATCGCTGACGAAATCGGCTTAGATATTCATAAGGAAACAGACCTTGTGTCTTTAGCACAATATTATTGTAATGAAAATTTAGGAAATAGAAGTAGAATTAACCAAATAATTATGAATGAGTTTTCAAAGAAAACTACTTTAACAGAAAATCATAAAATATTATCAAGACTACCAATAAGGACTTATTGGACTACAAATTATGATAGATTACTAGAAAATGCTTTAGAAAATGAGGGTAAAGTCCCCGATGTTAAATATACAGTTAACCAATTGGCAATAACAAGACCTAATAGAGATGCAGTAATTTATAAAATGCACGGTGACATAAATCATCCAAATGATGCAGTTATAATAAAAGATGACTATGAATCGTACTTTTTAAAAATGTCGTCTTATATAACGGCTCTAAGTGGTGATTTAGTTTCGAAAACGTTCTTATTTTTAGGTTTTAGTTTCACGGATCCTAATTTGGATTATGTATTAAGTAGAATTCGTAGTACGTATACAAATAACCAAAGAAGACACTATTGTATTATGAAAAAAATTGAAATAAGAAATAACGAATTAGTTGAAGATTTTCAATACAGACAAAGAAAACAAGAATTATTTATAAATGATTTGAAGAGATTTAATATTAAAACATTGATTATCGATAGTTATGATGAAATTACATATATCTTAAAAAAAATAGAAAATAAAATTAAAAGGAAAACTATTTTTCTGTCTGGAAGTGCAACCATTTATAATCAATGGGAAAAAGAAGAGTCTGAATCATTTATACACAAATTAAGTAAGGAAATAATAAAGAATAAATTTAATATTGTATCGGGTTTTGGCTTAGGTGTAGGAAGTTTTGTTATTACTGGGGCTCTAGAGGAAATATACATAAATCAAGGTAAAATAGATGATAATAGGCTAATATTAAGGCCATTTCCACAGAGTGAGCATGGACAAACTCAGTGGAAAAAATACAGAGAAGACATGATATCACGGGCAGGAGTAAGTATTTTTATATATGGAAATAAATATGAAGAAAATAGAATTGTTTCAGCTGGAGGAGTTATTTCTGAATTTGAAATTTCACATCAACAACAGAATTTTTTAATTCCAGTTGGAGCGACAGGGTTTGCTGCTAAAGATTTATGGAATAGGGTAAATAATGACTTTGAAAAGTATTACCCAAATACGACAACTGATATTAGAAAAGCATTTGATAGCTTAAATGACGAAAAACTATCAAAAGATGAACTTATTGAAAAAATATTAATATTTTTAAATTTAATATTAAAATAATATATCTACTAATCATATTAATTATAAAAGTGTGATTTATAAGTAGTTTATATATAGGAGAATGTTATATTGGGAAGAAAAATTTTTATATCATATAAATATAATGATAGTAGTGTTTATCCACTAAATAATATATTGGAAACTAAAGCTAGAGATTACGTTGATGAAATTCAACAAAAGTTATATGAGGAAGATCATGTGAATAAAGGTGAAGCAGATGGTGAAGATCTAAGTGATTTTAAAGATGAAACTATTTGGACTAAACTTAAAGATAAAATATATGATAGTAGTATTACTATTGTATTAATATCGAAAAATATGAAAGATAATTCTCAAGAGGTAGAGCAATGGATCCCTTGGGAAATTTCTTATTCATTAAAAGAGCTTTCTAGAAATGGAAGAACTAGTTATTCTAATGCTATCTTAGCAGTAGTGATTCCAGATGAAAATAATAGTTATGAGTATTATATTAAAGAAAATTCATGTGAATATTGTAAATGTAGAACATTAAAAACTCATACATTATTTAAGATTTTAAGTAATAACATGTTTAATATTAAATCTCCAAATTATAATGACTGTAATAATCATGGCGCGGAAAAAGTTTTTACCGGAGAAGCATCTTATATACGCTCTGTTAAATGGGAAAATTTTATAAAAGATATAGATTTTTATATTAATAAATCATTAGAAATTAAAAATAAAATTGACGAATATAACATATTTAAAAATGTTTAAAGTTTAAATGTTGATTTAAAATCGGTACGGAATAACATTTACTTTTCAAAAAAACTAGTATTTTTAAATTTCCTAAAAAAAGCAAAGTAGGTTAGACTGCACCCCTTAAAGTAGATGTTGAAAAACCCACATAGATAGTGAAATCACTAATAAAATTCTAGGTGAAATTAAAAAATCATCTTGGAGGAAATTTGTAAAAAAAGAAAAGGCTTATCTTGTAAAGTAGGATTTTGATAATAAAGGATCAAAATTATTTAAATAGTTATGAGTTCATATGTTTTAAGATTTTAAACTAATATTGAATAAAGTTAAGTGGATCTAACTATTAAGATCCACTTTTGTCTTTAGCAATTCATTTATTATATTTGAACTAAATTTAGTTCTATTGTAGATGAAAGTTTTATAAACCCAACCGAAAACATACCAGCACAATTAATAGCCTCAACCCCAGTAACAGAATCCTCATTCCCTACACACACCGATTAGGAGAAAAACCAAAGCCTCAGATTGTGATCTCTTAACTTTTATAAAGAAAACTTCTAAAGTCTGTTTAAACTGTCTTAGACTTAAAGTTGTTGGAATCTAATCTTACAAGATTATAATTTATTAATAGATTAAACAAATGTCATAGTGAATGTTATTTCTTCAAGTTTAATTGGTTTTTGTCTATTTAATGCAATACTTATATTATCAATTTCTCTTGAACAAGTCTTTACAATATTTTTCTAAATCTACAATAGAAAAAATTTTCTCTTTTAGGTCTAAGGAATATTCCTTGATTAAGTGTTTTATAAATGTAGTTAAATCATATACATTGACTAATGTTTGCTCTCCTGTTGAAGCCAAAAAGCTAATTCATTTATAAAAAAAGTACATTTGAGTATGGAGGTTAAAATTTTGTAAAAAAAACTTCTGTTTATATGTAGAATTTAAGAACTAATTTCTGATGTGTTTTGTTCATCTCTTAGGCTGAACCACATACTCACGTCTTCATTACTAATATTTTGAAGTCTTTCTAAATAATTAGTAAGAAGTTCATTAGATAAACCTTCATTAATTCCACCTACAGATAGGAATTCCAGATCCCTCTTTAGACCTCTTAATTCGCCTAGTGTTCTAACATCTTTAGTCCACAGTCCTTTATGATTATAG
Source organism: Bacillus sp. FJAT-25509 (assembly GCF_001420605.1). Classification (GTDB taxonomy): domain Bacteria; phylum Bacillota; class Bacilli; order Bacillales; family Bacillaceae_G; genus Gottfriedia. The sequence goes on along the minus strand of NZ_LJIZ01000033.1, from coordinate 97,647 downwards.
AAACCTTCTACGCCATTAAATACAGTAATAAGCGCAGCTAATACCAAAGTGAAATCCGTTAATACATCGTTATGAAATGTTTTTAATCCTAATAGAACTGTAATGAGAGCTGACGCAAGAATTGAAGAGAATTTAAGTCTGAATGCCTTTTTCTTATTTTGTTCTCTCCTTTGTTCAAAGAATTCCATGTTAACATTTACTTCTTTAATTAAATAACTTAACTGCTTTTGCTCATTCATAAAAGTATCTCCTTATAATTTTTTATATTAATTATAAACCAACGAGACCTTTATACTTAGTTATTTATTTAATAATTTAAATAATATGATTTTAATAAAAAAATAATTAAGGATGTTTATATGGATGAAGTTAATAGGTATAACGATTTAAAATCAGTATAATTTATTAAAACAGTAGAAAATTGCGTATTAATGAATAATTCCAAATTTTTATATTTATTCCAAATTAATACATTTGATATAATAATAATGTTTAAAGGGAGAGGGGAAGAATTGGAATATTAAGCGTACTAAATAAAAGGGTTGACCTGTTTGGAATTATTAAAGATTTTAATGAGGACTAATTTCATTTTCAAATAATTTAGTCCGGAAATTCGAAATGGAAGCGTATCGAAGAGATTTGTTGGAAAGCCAAAATTGATGGTTAGGAATTTAAACATACTAACTTTCTCATCTTTAAATAATAAATAGCTTTACTTGGAATGGAAAGGAGAAGAAATTATTATGAATTTAAATGTAACTGATGTTAATTCTGAAAGAACATATATTATAGAAAAAATAAAAAAAATACTACGAGAAGAAGGTACTGTATTATTTATAGGGTCTGGCATTTCATTATGGTCAGGATTACCAAGTTGGTCAACGCTATTATATGAACTTGCTGATTTTGTGAAAAAAGAAGGTTTTGATCCTTCTCCTGTAATTAAGGAAATAAAGAATAATAAGCTTTTAGAAGCAGCCGATATAGCACTAAATTATATAGAAAACGATAAACAATTATTTAAACAATTTATAAGAAATGTTTGTCGTGCAGGTGAAGCTTCTTATCATGAAATCCATAAAAAAATTGTAAATTTAGGACCTCGTTGTTTTATCACTACAAATTATGATCAATTGCTTGAAGAGACACTTAGGGAACATAGGAAAAATCTTCATTTTCAGCCTATTACGAATAGACAACAAGTTGATTGTGCCTCAATCGTACAACATAGGGCTAAAGATTATATTTTTAAACCACACGGTGACCTAGATGATACTGAAAGTATAATTCTTTCACTTAAACATTACAAATCTTTATATGATGAAAAAAAGTATACTCTTTATACGATGGAGAAAATATTAGCTACTAGACCAGTAGTTTTTATGGGTTATAGTTTAGAAGATCCGGATTTTATACGTATTATAGAAATAATACATAATAATTTTAAAGGTTTTCCTTCATCACACTACGCAATTTTACCTGACGTATCTAAAGAAAAACAAGATTATTATTTTAGAGAATTTGGTATTCGAATTATTAGTTATGAAACAACAACATTAAGTAATGGACAAAAAAATCACTCTAAACTTCTTGAATTTATTGAACAATTAACCCAAAACGAGAATGATGAAGAAAATCAAATGATAATTCCAAATGAAAGCGATAAAGTTTCTGATACAGAAGTGTTATCACTAGTAAGATATTCCGCTGGGGTAAATTTTAAAATTATGGATTTTGATGGTTTAAAATTTCCACTGAACATTAGTAAGGAAAATAGTAATATGTATTATAAGCAAAGTATTGATCAGTTTCTATTTGAAAATAATACAAACGCTTTAATAATTGGAAGTCCAGGTTCAGGTAAGACTCATAGTTTTAAAAACTACTGCACACAACTTGCTAACATTTTGCAATCGAAAATTATTTCAGAAGAAATAAACGAAAATTTAGTCCTTCCTATATATTTAGATTTAAAATTGTATGATGGCGATATTATGGGAATGATTGAAAATCAATTACCAAATGGTATGGATTTTAAAAGAATTAAGAAACTTGTTAAAGTAGTGATTATTCTAGATTCATTTAATGAAATACCTAGTGAACTATATAAAAATAATTTTGAAGAAGATTTTTCTGTATTTTTAAATGATTCTATCGATTGTCGAGTTTTAATAGGATCAAGATCTACTGAAGGTCTTGCAAAATATAATTTTGATGAATATATTATTCAAGAGATAGATTATAAATTTGTAGAAAAATATATAACAAAAAAAGGAATAGTAATAAATGGATATTTGAAAGAAGAAGTAATTTCACTATTAAGACAACCATTTTTTTTCAAGTTATTTCATCAAGAAAAAATAATTTTACCTGAAAGACCAACACCAAATGATTTGTACAAATCATATTTTGATCTTCTTAATAATGATTTCCATAATCAATTTAATATTCAGATTGATTTATCGGAGCCATTAAGAAATATAGCATATCAAGCAATGGATGATGGTGTTGAGGCTTTGCATTATACTGATGTTATTACTAAAGTTAAAAGTTTTTTGAATAGACAAAATATAAAGGGGATTACTGAACAAAGTATAATTAATTGGTTAATAGAGTCAGTACAATTATTTGTCCCATTACCAGGGAGTAGAGTTTCATTTTTTCATCAATCCATTACTGAATATCTAGCAGCGATGGAAATGGCAAGAATATATCGTGTAACACCTAACCTACTTGATAAATGCCTTAAGCAAACAAGGTGGGATCAAACACTATTACTTGCATTAGGTTTCTTAGACGAAGAAAATGCAACTTCATTTATAGATCAAATCTTTGAAACAGATTTTGAATTATTATTAAAAGCTGTAAAATACATTGAAATTAATAGAGATGAAATTGTAACAAAAATACTTAATTTTATTATTAAAAGTTATGGCGAAAATAACAATAAGATGAGATTTGTTAATATAGATTATTTGTTGAGAAAACTACCTATAAACGAAAAACATTTTGATTCATTAATAAAAATAATGAAATTTGGAAATTCTTTAGGTGGTGTTGCAGCAAAACTTCTTGCAGAGAACGGAGATCAAGAAATATTTCCAGTTTTATTAAAAGAAATGTTTATTAAAAATAATGATTTTAATTTTGGAAATTATATGGGAACCGCTATTAATAAATATTTGACTATTGAAAGTTGTGGAGAATTGATAAAAGAACTTATTAAACTAAACAGTGATGAAAAGAATTTAGGAATAGAAAATACATTTAGGAGTATATTAAAAAAATTTCAGTACAAAGAAATAATAGATTTTTTTCTGCCTTGGCAAAATTTAAATAAATTACAATTAACTATATTATCTGAATATTTAAGAGATTGTAACATAAAAGAGGCAAATGAATTACTTGTTGAGATGGTTGAAAGTGATATAAGTTGTGCTTATACTTCATTATATTTCTCAATCACTTTTTCAAAGAATTTTGATTCAAGTTGCCTAAGCGAAAAGATTATTAAAAATATATTAAATAGAATAGAAGATTTAGGAGAAAATAGTTCCTTTATACCGGCTCTACTTAAAGGGATATGTAATTTACGACCTGAATTTATGCATTATTTAAAGTATCTATTATCTAGTTCTGACGAAAAAGAGCAATTAGTTATTTTATATGTACTAAAGGATATAGAAGAAAAATATTATAAAAAATTTTGGGAGGGTATTGGAAATTTAGTATTAAATGAAACATGTTCCTCTTCAATTCTTAATGGTTTTGAAAATTTAGATTGGGAAAATAATATAGAACTAATTGAGAAAATATTTTATTCGGAAAATGTCAATTTGATTTTATCATTTTTAAATTCAATTCGTGATAATGAAGTGAAATTCGAAATAACTTGGGAGTTATTTTTATATATACTGAGTTGGGAAAAACTAGTCTCTACATCAGATGAAAATGAAGAAAATAGATATTGGTTAAAATATCTTCTTGGTGAATTTTTATGTGAACATACTAATAAGTCGACACATAAAATAATAGAATTATTTAATAGTTCTAAATGTGAATTTAGAGATTTTCTATCTAATCATTATATATATAGTGTTACTAACTTAACTACTGACGAATTTTCACCTGATGCACTTGATTATTTAGTTGGACAGTTGTATAAAAAAAGAAGACTTAGTTTATGGGATTCTACTATAGGTAAAATTGCTAGTGAATCATTTATTGAGAAGTATTTATTTCCATTATTAGAAACAGAGCATGAGATACTTAAGTTAAACTTAAAAATAGTCTTAAAACAAGCTGGAAACAAACATAGAAAAAGATATCTGACTTCTTTCTTTGATTAGTATATAGAAATAAATAACAAATTTTTTATAATAGGGCGATCTCAAAATTTTGAGAATCGCCTTTAAATTTTTTGTCATAATTTATTGATTTTATCATTTATTTAATAACTCGGTATTTTTTTATCCAATCTATATAACTTTTTATATCAAGAAAATCGCAACAACAGTAGTAACAGCCAACCCAATCAAAACAGGAACCAAATTCCGTCTAGCCAACTCAAACGGACTAACATTACAAATAGCCGCCGCAGGAATCAACGCCCAAGGAATCAATGTTCCTCCACCAACCCAAATCGCCGCAATTTGCCCCATAGCAGTCAAAGTTGCAATCCCATGACCGATCGCCGTAGCAAATAACGATGCAACGGAACCTGCAAGAGAAATCCCAGAGAATCCAGATCCATCCAACCCAGTAATTGCCCCAACCGTAGTCAATGTCACTCCCGCAACTCCAGGGTTTACTGGTACTGCATGCGCCAAAGCAAAACCTAAATCATTCACAATTCCATTCGACCCTTTTGGCAAGTAATCCCCTATAATCGCCGTAAATCCACTATCCCCAAGATAGAAGAAAGCAGCAATTGGAATAACCGGACCAAATACTTTAAACCCGAATTTAAATCCATGAATTAAATAGTTTGTTACTTCTTCAAATCCTTTGTTTCTATGCCCCAACATGGATAGGATCGAAAGGATAATAAGTGAAGTACCCCCGATTAATGCGGTTGCATCTCCACCTTGTAAATTGAAATGAACCATCGCCCAAATATCCACTGCAAATAAAATGAAAACAAGAGCGGCCATCCATTTTTGTTGCGTAGAAGAAAGTAAATAGTTTTCAGTTTTCGTATCTTCTTCAGGTAATTCTACTGTTAAAAGTCCTCTTTTCATATCACGTTTTAAGAAGTAAAAAGCAACTACAGTTGTCACAACACCCATTACGATCACAAGTGGGATACTAGCATGTATAACAGCTGAAACCGGAATACCAGCCGCATCAGCTGTTAGTTTCGGGGCACCTTGAATTACGTAATCACTTGAAAGAGCAATCCCATGACCGAATAAGTTCATCGCCATTGCAACACCTAATGCTGGTAAACCAACTCTTAAAGCAACTGGAAGTAAAACCGCACCTATTAAAGCTACTGCAGGTGACGGCCAGAAAAACCAAGATACAACCATCATCACAATACCAATCGTCCAGTAAGCAAGTGTGGCGTTTCGCATCACCTTTGTAAATGGACTGATGAGTGCCTGATGCACTCCACTATCAGTTAAAGCTTTACTCATAGAAACAATAATCGAGATTACTAGAATTGTAGAAAGTAATTCAGTTATGGCGTATATAAAACTTGAAAACAAGATACTGACGGAACTTGAAAGTGAATCAGTTGCGACCAGACCAAGTAGGAAAATGCCTGCGAGGCAGACTAGGCTTGTGTCACGTCTAAGAATTAAAAATAAAATAATTAAACCTATAAATGCTACATAAAGCCAATGGATGGCTGTTAAATCGACATGCATGAGAATAGCCTCCTTTCGATACATATATTGGCTAACAATATATGCATTCGCCTAGATTAGGGTGATTGGAAAGATTTGTAACATTTACTTATGAAAATTGTACTAAATTGTCGAAATAAAATTACTTAATGACGGAATAATCAGAATTGTGTATAATGTTAATAAAATAGAAATGGTTTCCGCATTGTGGAAAAAGTATTTATTTACTCAGTGGGAGGGTTGAATGAATATGATTAAGATCAAAAGTGTAAGTAAATCATTTGGGCCTTTACAAGTATTAAAAGGAATTGATTTAACGATTAAAGAAAAAGAAGTGGTTGTTTTATTAGGAGCAAGTGGATCGGGAAAGAGTACCCTTTTGAGATGTTTAAACTTCTTAGAGATTAATGATAAGGGAGAAATTTATTTTGAAGGTGTGTTGGTTCAACCTGGCAAAACAGATTTGAATAAAATTCGGTCGGAGGTTGGTATGGTTTTTCAACATTTCAATCTCTTTCCGCATAAAACTGTTTTAGAAAATATAATTGAAGCTCCTATTCATGTTAAAGGAATGAAAAAGAGTGAAGCAAAAGAGATTGCTTATGTTTTACTGGAGAAGGTTGGACTGACAGATAAGGCGGATGAATATCCAGAAATGTTATCAGGAGGACAAAAACAAAGGGTTGCTATTGCACGTGCACTTGCGATGAACCCGAGGGTAATGCTGTTTGATGAGCCTACTTCAGCATTAGATCCCGAACTGGTTGGAGAGGTTCTTCAGGTTATGAAACAGTTAGCAAGTGAAGGAATGACAATGGTTGTAGTTACTCACGAAATGGGCTTTGCTCGAGGTGTAGCAGATCGAGTTTTATTCATGAAGGAAGGTTTAATTTTAGAGGAGGGTACACCTAAACAGTTTTTTGAAAATCCACAAAATGAAAGAACAAAACAATTTCTTAATAGTATTTTATAATTTAAAAAAATGATGGAGGTATGTGTAATGAAAAAGAATTGGCATGGTATTTTATTATCTTCAGTGATAGCAGGGGCAATGTTTCTAAGTGGATGTGGGGCAGATAAAACCGGAAATCAAGCGAGTTCAAAAGAATTTCATTATGCGATGAGTGGTTTATATAAACCATTTAATTTTAAAGAAGATGGCAAGCTTACTGGATTTGATGTTGAAATTGGTAAAGCACTTTCAGATAAAATGGGAATGAAAGCTGTACCAGTAACAAACCCATGGGAAACAATTGTACAAGGATTAATATCAAATAAGTATGACGCAATTTTGGGGAGTATGACGATCACTGATGAACGATTAAAAGTGGTTGATTTCAGTAATCCATATTATATTTCAGGTTCTCAGATTTTTGTTGCTGATAATAACCAGAAAATCAAATCTGCTGAGGATTTAAAAGGGAAGAAAATTGGCGTTGTAAAAGCAAGTCCATATAAAGATTTAGCGATTAAATATACTGGTAAAGAAAATGTAGTTGATTACGATAGTGATCTAACGGCTATTATGGATCTTCCAACTGGTAGACTAGATGCTGTCATTACGGATCAAATGGTTGGCTTTAGAGTCATTAAAGAAGGAAAGGCTAAGATTAAAGATGTTGGCACTCCACTAACTCACGATAATCAAGCAATTGCTGTAAGGAAAGATGATAAAGAACTTGAGAAGAAAATTAATAAGGCTTTAGATGAAATTATTAAAGATGGAACTTATGAAAAAATCAGTCAAAAGTGGTTTGGTCGCAATATTCTTGAAGATAAATAATAATAGAATACTAGCGTAAAATAAGAGCCTATTAGGACAAGATGAGGGGTGAGGTTCATCATGCATATACTTTTAAATACGTTTCATGTATTTTTAGTCGCAACTTTATTAACATTAAAATTGACAATCGTATCTACTATTTTGGGAAGTGGAATAGGACTTATTTTTGCATTTTTCAGACTCTCCCGTATTAAAGTGCTTAATTATATTGCTAATCTCTATATTACTGTCATTCGTGGGACACCACTTATTGTTCAAATCGCCATTTTATATTTCGGACTTTCTAGTATTATTACATTTTCGCAGTTTTGGGCTGGTGCAATCGCGTTAGGTGTGCATAGTGGAGCATATATTGCTGAAATCTTTCGTGGTTCAATTCAATCAATTGACAAAGGACAATTGGAAGCAGCTCGTTCTCTTGGGATGTCCCAACCTTTAGCAATGAGAAGAATCGTACTACCTCAAGCATTTAAAATTGCGATTCCTACTCTTGGTAATCAATTTATCATTGGATTAAAAGATTCTTCACTTGTAGCATATGTAGGGATGCAAGATTTATGGGGAGCAGGACTAAGTGAGGCTGCCTCTAACTTTGAACAGATGAATACATATATTGTAGTAGGTTTATATTATCTTGCGCTTGTACTAATTATTACGTTTGGAGTTAAAAAGCTTGAAGATTCTTTGGATGTGAGTCGTGGTAAAAAACGAAAAACTAGAAAAAATAAGTCTAATACATCATTAGAATCAATAAAGCTGTAAATTACTTGGAAAATCAGACGAAAAACTTGTATGATAGATGTAAAAAATTACTCTCACAATTATTCATTTGCAAGTTCGAAATGAAAACAAGAAGTGCTGAGATACTAAAAGTCAACGCATCTTTAAAGAAATATACGTATATTACCATTACGCTATGAACGGGAATCCACCTAACGAGGAAGATTCCCAGATTTTTGAACAGACTCCCCAAGATAAGAAGTGAAGAGTCATAGGAGTTATGATTATGGTCCAATCAATTGACCGAGCTATGCATATTATTGATATCCTAAATTCGGATGAATCCAAAAGTAATTGGCAAATCACCGAATTAGCAGAAAAAACATCTCTATCTCTTGGTACGCTTCACCGGTTACTAAACTCTTTAATCCAACATGGACTTGTTGTCCAAATACCTGAAACCAAGCATTACAAGTTAGGGTATAAATGGATGGAACTTGGCCTCCGTCAATTGGATAAACTGGATTTCAGATCAGTTGCAAGACCAGTAATGGAGCGTTTGGCGAACCATGTAGAGGAAAGTATCTATTTAAACATTGAGAGTGGTATCGATGGAATTGTAATTGATAAAATTGACAGTCCTTTAAAAATTAGAATTGCTGAAAATTTGGGTATCCGAATTCCACTACATATTGGTGCTCCCAATAAAACCATTCTTGCTTATATGAAAGAGTATGAAATTCAACAAGTACTAGATCAGCTAAATCTTTCACCTAATTCAACATCAATTTTAAAACAGCAACTAGTTGAAATTAGACAAAAAGGCTATGCAATCAGTCAAAGTGAAAAAACTGAGGATACGGCAGCTATTGCAGCACCAATTACTGGATATAACAACAAAGTACTTGCTGCTTTAAGCGTGAATGTTCCAGGATTTCGTTTTACTAAGGAACGTATTCCGTTCTTGAGCGAAGAAGTAATAAAAGCAGCGGAAGAAATTTCAAAGAAAATAGGGAAAATATAGGTGATACCTTATAGACGCATTCCAGTAACATGGGCTGCGTTTATTTTTTTATAAACAATACTTCATCGGAAACTACCTTAAGCATCTAAATAAGATTCACCCTCTTCCAAATGATCAATTCTCCCATTTAATATTTTTTCCTATTAATAACTTGTCATAAAAGCGATATCAATAGCGTAAAATTTAAAATAAAATTTCAATATGTTTAATATAAAATTCGAAATTTTGTTTATGGTAAATAACCTATGAATGTTACATTTTACGGTGTATTAATTGGAACAAATAAAATTGATAAGAAAGAGAGGGGATAAACGATTTTTGAAAGACTATCAATCTAGCAACATCGACTATTGTCATAATTAATTCATATCTATTTCAGGGGTTAGATTATATCTTTTAAACTAATTAACTTATTAATTTAAAAGGAGATGTAAAGATGGCAAAGGGGATTAGCAAATATTTATTAATTGCTGAACTATTATTAGAGCATTTGGGTGGAGCGGAGAATGTTTCGTCGTCCACTCATTGTATGACAAGACTACGCGTAGCGTCGAAAGATTATTCAAAGGTAGACATAGAGGCGATTAAAAAGACAGAAGGAGTTCTAGGAGTTGTAGAAGAAGAAACGATTCAAATCATACTTGGACCTGGTGTTGTAAATAAAGTTGCAGCAGAGTTTGATAAACTGCTTGCAGCTGCTGATGATTTTGATTTGAATGAAGTAGCTTCTAAAAACAAATCAGAGATTGATAGAAAGAATGCAAAGCCTTTTAAATTGTTTTTACGTAGAATCGCAAGTATATTTATTCCGTTAATTCCTGCCCTTGTAGCTTCAGGATTAATAACCGGTATTACAAAAGCAATTGTTCAAGCGGAATGGCTTGCGGCAGACTCAAAATTAGCTATTATTTTAACTGTTATCGGTTCGGGTCTGTTTGCTTATCTTGGAATTTTAGTTGGTATAAACGCAGCAAAGGAATTTGGTGGATCCCCTGCCCTTGGGGCATTGGCAGGTATTCTTGTCATCAACCCTGGAGTTGCAGATATTTCTTTGTTTGGGCACAATCTGCTTCCTGGACGTGGAGGGTTAATTGGCGTTCTATTTGCTGCAATCTTTATCGCTTTAGTTGAAAGGCAAGTAAGAAAATTTGTACCGCAATCTTTAGATATTATTCTCACACCTACCATAGCATTATTAATAACAGGTATACTTACATACCTAGTGTTTATGCCTGTTGGCGGTTTTGTATCGGATACAATCACAAAAGGCTTGTTACATGTTCTTGACTTTGGTGGAGTAGTAGCTGGATTTGTACTTGGCGCAACGTTCCTGCCTCTTGTAGTAACAGGGCTTCATCAAGGTTTAACCCCAGTCCATCTTGAATTAATCAACAAAATTGGAGATGACCCTTTACTTCCAATTCTTGCGATGGGTGGAGCGGGTCAAGTCGGAGCAGCGTTTGCAATATACTTTAAAACGAAGAAAAAAAGCTTAAAACGTGCAATTGGTGGGGGACTTCCATCAGGAATGCTTGGAATCGGTGAACCATTAATCTTTGGTGTAACGCTTCCGTTAGGACGTCCATTCTTAACAGCATGTTTAGGTGCCGGAGTTGGCGGAGCATTTCAGGCTCATTTCCATATCGCTACAATTGCAGTCGGTGTTTCAGGACTTCCATTATCATTCTTAGTTCATACGAATCAAATTTTACTATACTTAACTGGAGTTATTATCTCTTATGTAGCTGGCTTTATTTTTACTTACTTATTTGGATTTAAAGATGAGATGGCAGCAGAATTCAAATAAACTAAGTTAACATGTCAGCAGGAGACTAACACTATTTTAGAAGATATGAAAAGAAGGGCTGCTAATTTAGCAGTCCTATTTGTCATAAAAGACAGGAAAATCGTGAAGAATGATAGCTATGGCTAAATGCAAAAATTAGTGCGCATCAAAATCTATATCATAACCTGATAAGTAGAGGAGGGGTGAGATGAAACGAGTATTGTTGCACAGTATGATTCTAATTCTTGCCCTATGTGCATGGCCGAACGAAAAAGATGTTTCAGCAAATAAGAAAAAGAATAAAGTAACTCCTGGAATTGAAGTTCTTTTAGATCATCAGAAAGAACTTTTAAAGGGAAAAAAAGTCGGCTTAATTACCAATCCAACAGGTATTGACCCAAAACTAAACAGCATTGTTGATTTGTTGTACGAGGATCCAGATATTGAACTAACAGCTTTATTCGGGCCTGAGCATGGTGTTCGCGGTGATGCGCAGGCTGGAAGTTATGTCGAATCGTATATTGACGTTAAAACAGGACTACCTGTTTACAGTCTTTATGGAAAAACAAATAAACCAACAGCTGAAATGCTTAAAAATGTAAACTTACTTCTCTTTGATATACAGGATGTGGGTACACGCCACTACACATATATTTACACTATGGCATATGCAATGGAAGCGGCAAAAGAAAACAACATTCCAATTGTAGTACTTGATCGTCCGAATCCACTAGGCGGACTTTCATTTGATGGTCCTGTTCTCGAACCTGACTCCTCATCCTTTATTGGGATGTACCCAATTCCAACGAAGCATGGAATGACAGTAGGCGAACTCGCTACTTTCTTCAATAAAGAATATAAAATTGGAGCAGATTTAAAAGTCGTCAAAATGAAAGGCTGGAAACGTTCCTTGGATTACGACGAAACAGGACTACCTTTTGTTTTACCATCACCTAATATGCCGACAGTTTCAACAACATTTATTTATCCAGCAACTGGTCTAATTGAAGGTACAAATGTGTCAGAGGGACGCGGAACAACCAAGCCGTTTGAAATTATAGGCGCACCATATATTAATGGAACAGAACTTGCATCAAAATTGAACGCACTAAGACTTCCTGGTGTTAATTTCAGAGCGGCTTCCTTTATACCAACATTCTCGAAACATGCGGGAATACTAAGTCATGGTGTTGAAATTTTTGTCACTGATCGTGATAAATTTGAAGCGGCCTCAACAGGACTTCATATCATTAAAACACTTCATGACATGTACCCAAATGATTTTGAATTTCTATCAAACAACTTCTTTGATAAATTAATCGGAAACGACTGGGTCAGACCAATGATTCTCGATGGAGCTTCTGTTACAGACATCATAAATAAATACCAGAAGGAACTGGATGAATTTAAGAAGGTTCGAAAAAAGTATTTGATGTATAAGTGATTTACTAAAAAAGGATGAGATTAATTGATTTCATTCTTTTTTTTTTGCCATCCACTTGTAAAAATTTATTTTTCTAAAATTACCGAATAAACTGAAAAATATATTGACGGACCGATATTATGATGATAGTATTTTTCTTCCAGTCAAAAAATGTTAGGAGGCGAAAAAATTGATTAAAGTAAATGGTTTAAGTAAATCCTTCAAAGTTGCGAAACGTTCTTCAGGACTTAGGCAGGCAGTGAAGGGGCTTTTTTATCGTGAGCATACGATTGTTGAAGCGTTGAATGACATTTCATTCTCTATTGAACCTGGGGAAATCGTAGGATATATTGGTCCGAATGGCGCCGGGAAATCTACGACGATAAAAATCATGAGCGGAATATTGGTTCCAGATCGAGGGATGTGTAACATAATGGGATACACTCCATGGAAGGAAAGAGCTTCCTATGTTAAACATATCGGTGTTGTTTTTGGGCAACGCTCTCAATTGTGGTGGGATGTACCAGTCATAGACTCGTTTGAGCTTCTCCGTGATATTTATAAAATTCCTCAAAACGAATATCAAGATAATCTTGATCTACTGATTGAAACTCTCGATTTACAAAGTCTTATTCATTCACCTGTACGACAATTAAGCTTAGGACAAAGGATGCGTTGTGAAATCGCAGCATCATTGTTGCATAGTCCTAAAATCTTATTTTTAGATGAACCCACAATTGGACTAGATGCTGTTTCGAAAATTGCCGTACGCGAGTTCATTAAAAGGATAAATAAAGAAAAGGGCGTTACCGTCATTCTTACAACGCATGATATGAATGATATTGAAGCTTTAGCTGATCGGGTTATTTTAATTGGTAAAGGAAGTTTATTATTCGATGGCAACTTAAATGAATTACGAAAACATTTTGGGACTCATAAAACGATTACGGTCGATTATCGGGAGGACCACAATCCATTTAAAATTCCTGGAACCACAATGATTTCATGGTCTCCTGATCGAGCAATTTTAAGTTTAGATACAGAACAAGTTAAAATATCTGATGTGATCTCCAGTTTATCCAGTAAGGTTGACCTACTCGATGTGACCATTGAAGCACAACCAATTGAAGAAATTATCGTGGGGCTCTACAAGGAGTTTCAAATATGAAGCCATATGTTTCTGTACTAAAACTACGACTATTGAATGGAATGCAATATCGTTCAGCAGCATTGGCAGGGGTAGCAACACAGTTTTTCTGGGGATTTATGTACATCATGATCTTTGAAGCTTTTTATAGTCAAACAGTACATTCTCAACCACTTTCTTTAAAAGAAATCATTACATACTTATGGTTACAACAATCCTTTTTAGCTTTCATCATGCTGTGGTTTCGTGATAATGAGCTTTTTGATCTAATTACAACAGGGAATATAGCATATGAGCTTTGTAGACCATGCGAAATATACGGATTTTGGTATTCAAAACTTTTAGCCCAACGCTTGTCCAGTGCAATTCTAAGGTGTTTCCCGATCCTACTTGTTGCATTCTTACTACCTCAACCTTATAAAATGACGTTACCACCAAGTGTCTTAACCTTTGTGTTATTTTTGTTTGCCCTTATTTTTGGCTTACTTCTTCTTGTTTCGATTTCTATGTTCATTTATATTTCAGTATTTGTGACAATGTCACCTATAGGCTCTTTACTACTATTTGGGGTGATTGGAGAATTTTTCTCTGGATTAACAATTCCGATTCCCCTAATGCCAGCTTGGCTTCAGACCGTTGCTTATTTCCTTCCGTTTCGATGGACAGCTGATTTCCCGTTTAGGGTTTACTCTGGGAATATTCCTCAAACTGAGGCTTTGATTGGTATAGGAATACAAATTATTTGGTTAAGTTTACTTGTTTGGCTAGGAAGAATCGCCTTTAATAAAGCCTTACGAAGAGTCGTGGTCCAAGGAGGTTGACACTATGGGACTATATTTTAAATATCTGCTTATTCTCTTTAAATCACAAATGGAATACCGCACATCTTTTTGGCTACTAACAATTGGCCAGTTTTTAATCCCTTTCTCAATGTTTGCAGGTCTTTATTTTTTATTTGAACGGTTTGGTCAAATTAAAGGATGGACTTTTTATGAGGTTGCGCTTTGTTTTGCGATTATCCATATGGCTTTTGCTTTAAGTGAATGTTTTGCTCGTGGATTTGACTCTTTTTCTAGTCTAGTAGCTAGCGGTAGCTTTGATCGAGTACTTGTTCGTCCTAGAAGTACAATTGTTCAGGTGATGGGTTCTAAATTCGAGTTTACTAGAATTGGTAGATTGCTTCAGAGTTTAATTGTTTTGATTTGGGCATTAAATAATCTTACCATCGAATGGAGCAGTATGAAAGTTGTAACGATTATTTTGATGATCATTAGCGGAGTCTTTATTTTTACCGGAATCTTTATCCTTGCTGCAACGATGTGCTTTTGGACAATTCAAGGTCTCGAGGTAGTCAATATTTTTACAGATGGCGGAAGAGAGATGGCACAGTATCCATTGAATATCTATCAGAAATGGATAACGAAATTTTTTACATTTGTTATTCCTTTTGGATGTGTGAATTACTTACCTTTAATGTACATTCTAGATAAAACAGAAGGGAAAGCGTATTTATATATGTTATCGCCAATAGTGGGGATAATTTTTATTATACCTTGTTTACTAGTTTGGCAAGTTGGAGTGAGGCATTATCGATCGACAGGTTCGTAAACCTTTAAAGACGCAATCTAGTTATGGTGATTGCGTTTTTTAATGGGAAATTAATTTAGTAATCTAGTATAACCTTTTGAAAGTAAACAGGAGATGTTTAAAAGTTCTTATTTTAAGAAGTTAGATAAAATTGAAAAAGCAATTCGAATTTTAGAAAAGAAATAGTATTATGATTATTTGGATAGGCTGTCAAAAGGTACGGCCCAAATAATAAATATATAATTGAATTAAAAGGATTAAAAAAACAATGAAAAAACAAATTAAAGTAGTAGCTGCTGTCATCAGAAACAATCAAAACCAAATACTATGTGCCTTACGTTCACCAGAAATGAGCATGCCAAATAGCTGGGAATTTCCTGGTGGTAAAATCGAAAAGAATGAGAAACCTGAAGAGGCGTTGGTTCGTGAAATACAGGAAGAATTAGGTTGTGAAATATCTGTATCTGAATTAGTTGAGGAGGTCATTCATGAGTATCCAAATATAATTGTAAATTTGGTAACTTACGAAGCCAAGATAATAAGCGGTACGCCAGTGGCTAATGAGCATGCGAAGATCGAATGGAAAGAAATTTCTGAGTTAAAAGAACTTGAATGGGCAAAAGCTGACCTTCCTACGGTTGAAAAATTGATTCGATAAAATAAATCTCAAATACTAATATTTAAGTTATTGCTGAACCATAAAACTAAGTAATTTAGATGTCGAACGAATGATAAAAGAAATACTTCTATGGAAATTGAATTTCTTTCCATATCAAATATAATAATAAATAAGCAACATAGTGTACATACTAGATGAGTTTAGGAAAAAACTTGTAATACATAGGAGGAAACTATGGGAAGATTAGTTCATTTCGAAATTCATGTTGATAACATGGAACGTGCAAAGAAGTTTTATGGAGAGGTATTTGATTGGACGTTTCAAGATTGGAGTGAATATGCAGGAATGCCATACTTTGGTGCAGTGACAGGTAATGAGGACGAAATGGGAATTAATGGTGCTTTAATGCAGCGCCAAAGTGCTCCCCCTGAAGCAAGCCAACCATTAAATGGATATGCATGTACCATGGGAGTAGAAAATTACGACGTTACGGAAGCTAAAATTGTTGAAAATGGCGGCAAAGTAGCAATGCCTAAATATGCACTGCCTGGAATGGCTTGGCAAGGATATTTCATTGACACTGAAGGTAATATTTTTGGAATTCATCAACCTGATGCTAATGCAAAGTAATAATTAATGGGTTCGATGAATAATTCCAGAGTTTGATTTGAACTATAATTTGTATAACTTACAGTAACAAAAGTCAACTGGTCTGCAGTTGACTTTTTATTTTTCAACTCTTAATTTTTGGTAATAATCGGTAATAATAAATAGCAGATTCTATTAAAATTGTTCAAACACAAAATTGCCATAATACCCTACTTATTTAGGATATTTATCATGGTATTCTTAAAGTGAAAATTGCATTGCTTCATAATAAAAACAAGTAAGAAAAGGATAAACCGATGAAAAAAATAATTATTATTTCAGTGTTAATCATCATTATTATTTCAAGTGGGTATCTATTCTCAAAAACCAACACATTCAAAAATTACACTAACAATATAGGTGATTTACTCAAATTAAAAAAAGAAAATGATTATCTAAAAGAAAAAATGAGCAATGAAACATCTTTAAAAGCCAATATAACTGAATTTACTATCGAAAATAAAGAATTAAAAATGCTAAAAGAAAGACTAAATAAAGAAAATCAAAAATACAAAACTGATGTAGCGATCGTCACCAAAAGAGATTTTGATACTTGGAACAGCTTTGTTGAAATTAATAAGGGTTCTAAAAATGGTGTGAAAATAAATACAAATGTAATCACATCTCAAGGACTAGTAGGTAAAGTAATCGAAGTCTCAGAGAATAGTTCAATAGTAGAATTATTAAGTGCGGTGAAATATAACTCATATATTTCAGTCCAACCAAAAAATAATCATCAATTACAAGGTCTAATTAAAGGAGCAGATGAGAAAACTGGCTATTTAAAAATGACTCTTTTCAATGTAAATGATAAATTAAAGGCTGGTGAAATCATTGTTACCTCGGGTCTAGGAGGTATCTATTTACCTGGCATTGAAATAGGTAAAGTCAAAGAAGTTAAAATTGATAATTTAGGTTTAAATCAAACAGCGTATATTGAGCCTTTATATGATTTAAACGATTTAGAGTACGTCATTTTATTGTTAAGTAAAAAATAAAAAGGAACGAACAATAGAAAAAGAGAACAATGTTAGAGTTGTTCTCTTTTTTTCATAAATAATTTCAGTACATAAAAGTAGGTGTTTGTTAATGTTGCAATTCCAAGAAAGGATTCAAAAGTATGAATATAAGCTAAACGATACGGATGATCAAATAGTCGAGTTCATCCTTAAAAACAAAGAAGATGTTGTAGGTTTTTCAATACAGTATTTAGCTGCAAGGTTATTTACGGTTCCGAATACGATTACGAGATTATCTAAAAAGTTAGGTTTTGATGGATATTCTCAGATGAAGAATAGTTTAAAAGAGGAAATGAATAGTCAAAGTATTTTTACTGAAGAGGATAGTTTAACTTATAACATTCATAAAACAATTGGACTAATCGATCAAAATACACTAGAACTTACGACAAAATTGATTCAAGAAGCACGCAGGGTGCTTTTCTTTGCAGTAGGGGATACTGCACCTTTTTGTGAAATGATGATAAAAAATTTGAAAGTCGTCGGTAAACAAGCTGAGTATTATATTCACCGACACGATGTCTTATATGAGCTTTCTAAATTTGATTCTAAAGAGAATAATCTACTTTTTTTAATTTCATTATCTGGAGAAACAGCTCAAGTATTAGATGTTGCGGAATTAGCAAAGTTTAAGGGAATAAAGTTAATATCGCTTACTCATTTTAGTAAAAATCCTTTACAACAAATTGCTGACGTTAACTTGTATTGTTATTCTCCTAATAAAAAAATGAATGAATACAATGTAACGGATAAAACACCTTTATTGTTCGTTATTAGATCCTTATCAGAGTATTACTGGAAAACATTAAAATGATGTGTATAAATACACACTAAAAATAAAAATTTACTAAACACTGTGTAAAAATAAGAAGTTTTAAGCTTCTTATTTTTTTTTTGCTATGATGAAACCAAAGTAGTCCATTAACTAATGAAAGGGGTTACAAATATGCAGTTAAAAAAGTTAACTTCTGAAGATTTAATCAGTACAAAAATGTCATTTTCATCAAAAGAAGAAATCATAAAATACTTAGTTAAAAAGTTGGCAGCAGAAGGGAAAATCCATTCTGAAGAAGAGTTTTACAATGCGGTGATGGAAAGAGAAGAACTATCACCTACTGGATTTGAAGGTGGTCTAGCAATTCCACATGGTAAATCTTCATCAGTTAAAGAATCTTCGTTCGCGGTAGTAACGCTTGAGAAACCAATGAATAATTGGGAAAGTATTGATCCAAGTAATCAAGTTGAATTAGTGATTTTGTTAGCCATTCCAAAAGAAGAGGAAGGCACTACGCATCTTACTTTATTAGCTGAATTGGTTACAAGATTATCAGATGAAGAGTATAAGAATAATTTACTCCAAGCAAGAACAAATAAAGAACTATTCGATCGTCTTGATGCACCTTTACAACCTACTAATCTGAAAGTCTCTCCAAATGGTGATAAAACAGTATTAGCTATTACAGCTTGCCCAGCTGGCATTGCACATACATATATGGCAGCGGAAGCACTTATGAAAGCGGGGAATGAATTAGGAATTAATGTATTCGTTGAAAAACAAGGCGCAAATGGAATTGAAGATCGCCATACGTTTGATTTGATTAGAAAGGCTGATGCGATTGTATTTGCTGTGGATGTTGCGGTAAAAGATGAAGAGCGATTCAAGCATCTTCCAAAAGTTAAAACATCTGTAGCTGCACCAATTCGAAACGCAAAAGTAATTTTAGAACAAGCTCTCCAAAAAGTGGGAAATGTGCCTAAATCAGAAATGGTCAAAAGTGAAGAGCAACATCATGAAGTAGAAAACAAATCTATTAAAACAGAAATTAAGGATTCTCTTTTAACAGGAATCTCTCATATTATCCCTGTCATTGTAGCGGGTGGTATGACCTTAGCAGCGGCAGTCTTTATTGCTCAAGCATTTGGTCTTCAAGATGTATATGCCGCAGAAGAATCATGGTTATGGCTATTACGCCAATTAGGTGGTTCTTTATTAGGACAGATCATGATTCCGATTTTATCAGCGTACATGGCCTACTCGATTGCTGATAAACCAGCATTAGGGCCAGGTTTTGCAGCAGGGGTTGCGGCTAATTTAATAGGCAGTGGATTTTTAGGAGGTATGCTTGGAGGATTACTAGCAGGTTATTTCTTAAAGTATTTAAAGGTAAAAGTGAAACCTAAAGGGACTTTTGGAGGCTTTGTTAGCTTCTGGTTTTATCCTGTAGTAGGAACACTAGTAGTTGGTTCAATTATGCTATTTGTAATTGGTAAGCCATTAGCTTTCTTAAACGAAGGGTTAATTGATTGGCTCAATGGAATGAGTGGGTCAAACGCTATAATACTTGGAGCAATTTTGGGAGCTATGGTTTCATTTGACCTTGGTGGTCCAGTAAACAAAGCTGCTTACACATTCTGTATTGGTGCAATGGCTAGTGGAAATATTGTACCTTACGCAGCATTTGCATCTGTCAAAATGGTTTCAGCGTTTTCGGTAACAGGAGCAACGATAATAGGTAAACATCTATTTTCTGAACAAGAAAAAGAAATTGGTAAACAAACTTGGTTACTTGGATTAGCTGGAATAACAGAAGGGGCAATTCCATTTATGATTAATGATCCACTTCGAGTGATTCCTTCATTAATTGCTGGTTCAGCAGTAACAGGAGCGATTGTTGCTTACTTTAATATTGGTTTAAATGTTCCAGGTGCTGGGATTTTCTCATTAGCTTTACTCCAAGGTAAACCAGCTTTAGTAGCTGCAAGTATTTGGTTTGGAGCGGCCTTAATTGGAGCAGTTATTTCAACAATTTTACTAATCATGACAAGAAAACAAAAAATCATTAAAGATATACAAGTAAAATCATCACAACAAAATGTAGCGTAAGGGTGGAGGCATAAAATGAAAAAAGTTCATATCGTTCCACATATGCATTGGGACAGAGAATGGTATTTTACAACAGAAGAATCTAGAATTCTACTAGTTAATAATATGGAAGAAATTATGGAGATGTTAGAAACAAATTCAGATTATCCCTACTATATATTAGATGGGCAAACTGCGATTTTAGAAGATTATTTCGCGGTAAAACCAGAAAATAAAGTGCGAGTAAAAAAGCTAGTTCAAGAAGGTCGATTAATTATTGGACCATGGTATACGCAAACTGATGAAATGATTGTTGGTGGCGAGTCAATCGTTCGTAATTTATTGTATGGAATGAAGGATTGCGAAGAGTTTGGAGTACCGATGAAAATTGGTTATCTTCCAGATTCATTTGGACAATCAGCTCAAATGCCGATGATCTTAAACGGGTTTGATATTAAGTATTCAATTTTTTGGCGTGGAACATCTGAACGTCATGGAACAAATAAGACTGAATTTTATTGGGAGACGGATGATGGTTCAAAGGTGTTAGTTCAATTGTTTCCGCTTGGCTATGCAATAGGTAAGTATTTACCTGAAGATGAGGAAGCACTTCAAAGTAGAATTGATAAGTATTTTACGGTACTTGATCGTGGTGCAACAACTGAACATATTATTTTACCGAACGGTCATGATCAGATGCCAATTCAAAAGAATATTTTTTCCGTTATCGAAAAGCTACAAAAGCTATATCCAGAGCGTGAATTTTTCTTAAGTAAATATGAAAATGTTTTTGAATATCTAGAAACACAAAAAGATCTTGATACATTGAAAGGTGAATTTTTAGATGGGAAGTATATGCGTGTTCACCGTAGTATTTACTCGACTAGAATGGATATTAAAGCGGCTAATACTAGAATTGAGAACAAGATTACTAATATTTTAGAGCCACTTGCATCGATTGCTTATCGCTTAGGATTTGAATATCACCACGGTTTGATTGAACTAATTTGGAAAGAGATTATGAAAAACCATGCGCATGATAGTATTGGGTGTTGTTGTTCTGATAAAGTACATAGAGAGATTTTAAATCGTTTTTATTTAGCTGAAGAGAAAGTTGATCAGTTAATTAATTTTTATAAGCGTAAAATAGTTGATTCGATGGATACTTCTAATGAAAATAATCGCGTGACACTATTTAACTTACTTCCTTATGAGCGTACTGAAGTTGTGACTACGAGCGTTATGACAAAGTTAAAATCATTTAAGCTTATTGATCATGAGTCTAATGACATAGATTTTGAGATTATCGCAAGCAAGATTACTGACCCAGGACTAATTGATCGTCAAATTGTTCATTATGGAAACTATGATCCTTTCATTGAATATACAATCCAATTAAAAGATAAAATTCCATCGATGGGTTATAAGACATATTTTCTAGAGGAAAGTGATGATGTTTTAAAGAAAATAACATACTCTACTAATAAAATAGAAACAGATTATTATGAGATTACCGTTAATTCAAATGGAACTTTAAATATTTTTGATAAGCAACATGAACATAGCTTTACTAATGTCCTGCTTTTAGAAAATGGTGGCGATGATGGAGATGAGTATGATTACTCTCCACTTCTAAATGAAGAGTTAATTTATAGCGATTCAGTCCAAGCCGAAACGAAAATTCAGCTAAATCGATATGGGGCAACCATTGATATTAGATATACTTTGGCTGTTCCTTCAAACATAGAAAAACGTAAAGAACAAATTATCGATGGTTCTGTCGAAGTTCGTATTGTAGTCAACGTTCCGAAACATAAACCGAGATTTGATATTAAATTAGAAGTGGATAATCAGGCAAAGGATCATAGATTAAGAGTATTAATTCCAACGGGGATTGCTTCAGCTTTCTCAGAATCGGATAACCAATTTGGTTCAATAAAACGAGATGTTGTAGATTCGGCTATTTATGTCTGGGAGGAAGAAAATTGGGATGAACGACCAGATTCGATCTATCCTATGTTGAGTTATGTTTGTTTATCGAACGATGATTATGGAGTAAGTGTATTAACAAATAGTACGAGAGAATATGAAATTGTTGGTGAAAAGTTTGATACAATAGCGATTACTTTGTTTAGGAGTGTTGGATTTGTTGGGAAAGAAGAGTTGGTTCGAAGACCTGGGCGACCGTCTGGGATTAAGTTGCCTACTCCGGATTCCCAGATGATTGGGAAGTTCTCGTTGGAATTTGCGTTTGTTAAATATAATATGGAAGAGAATGTTGCGAGGATTGCTAAGGAGTATTTAACTCCGATTGTTGCTTATAATAAGATTCCTTATGATGCTATGAAGTTGAATGAGTCTGGTGCTAAGACTCCTTTAGAGTATAGCTTTTTTAAAGAGCGTTCCAAAAATGTTGTTCTAAGTACATTGAAAAAGGCTGAAAAAGTAGATAAATTTGTTATTCGTTTTTATAATTCATCGGAAAATGAAGAGTATGCTTTTTTGCAATTTAATGATGAGATTGAGCAGGTGTACACTGTTGATTTTAATGAAAAAGTAAAAGAAGAAGTATATGTAAACGATCAGCAAGTAGGAATAAATGTGAAACCAAATCAAGTTAATTCGATTCTGTTTTAATACAATAAATATATATTTTTAAATCAAAAAAGGCTATTTTTCGTTTTATTAATAACGGAGTATAGCCTTTTCAAATAGAATTTAATTGGGTGGGCTGGGCTATAGATTTAAGGAATTAATACCCATCAATCGCATAAGATGAACGTACTGATGAAATAAAAATACTTACTGAGAATTATAGGGTTACTGAAGCTTATAGGGGAAAGATGAGTTTGAAGATAGTGAGATTATTAGTGGGAAATAATATTAAATGCTCATAATGTTCTTATGAAAAGAATACATAGTCTGTACATATATTATCATAGTGATCAGATATTGAGAGCTAGGTTGATGGAGGTTATTTACTAGAGATAATTAAGGAACTTAAAGAACTTGATATTATATATTTTGAGTCATTGCCTATTTACGATAGAGATAAGATAAAAGCACATAACATTTACTCAATCTTTGATCGTAAGGTAGATGTTGAGATGGCCATTGGAGCAGCCACTCACAACGGTGTACTTGACGGACGTATAAAAAGATTGAAACAAGTCAACGAAGATGAAGTTTCAACTGAAGTTATTATTGTTGATGTAAATGAGACAGGTGAGGTGGGGTATTTTGTTGATAGGGGTGTACATAATATACTAAAGTTGATAGGCCCAGAATTAAACCCTAATTCAGTTGAAATAATAAATGGTGTACATAAGCAATACGGATTTAGAAATCTTCTTGATTCTATGTATGCAATTTCTAATTCCGTTGGAACAGTTGATAATCCAACAGGATATATGTTAAAAATGCTACCAATTAAGGCAAATGAATTTTCGAAAAGAGCGTCTTAGTAGTCCACTCGAAGCTGATTGGATTCTTATTTATGCAAAAATAGTATGCTCAGCCACATGTTCTAATTAATTATTGTTGTATTAACCAATTAATAACTCCCAAACTATTCAAATTATGGTATTATTTTCCTAAGTATAAAACAGTGAAGCATTTTAAATAGTTTGGTCCTAACGGCGAATTTAAACTTCAATTTACTGTGTTTGGAGATACGAACGGGATTTTATTGTACAAAATCTAATAGAATACTACTTAAAAAGAAAAAACGATTGTTTATTAATGAAGAGTTAAGAAATGTACAACTATAAGTTAGGAAATATTAAAGAATTGATTAGATCAAATAAAAAAGTTTAAATAATACTCGAATGAAGGTATAAGGAAGAACTATATTATGAATTATGATTATGAAGATTGGAATGGTAACGATTTAGAATTAAACGAAAATTTACTAAATAAATCTCAGGAATTCCTAGATTTACTATTCAAAAAAATAGGTATTAGTTAGAAACCGATAGCTTCAATTATTTATTTTAGAAAAAGAGGAAGTTTTAATTTAAGTGAATCAGAATGGATTACAGAGATATTCCAAAGGAAAGTAGTATATAAGAAAGAGGGTGAAATTTCTCAACATAATGATGAAAAGGTCTTTTCATTAGAAAGTCATATATTACCAAAAGAACTAGAGAAGCTTATAAAAGAGTTATCTAAAGATTATATTGATGAATTAAATTTACTTTCTAACAATGATTATTGTTATAAAGATGTCAAAGGATACTTTTAAAGTATATGATGATATCTATGATAAATACGTTGAAGTAAATCCTGTATATGGAGTAGATGATGGTTTAGTTACAATTTTTGGTATATCAAAAGATATAAAAAACGAGATAGAAAATTATACATTCTTAGTAGAAATCTTAAAGCTCATAACAAAGAAATCGTTTATTGAAAAACCAAAAATTGAACAAATAGATAATTTATGAATTAGTGCAGGTATTGCAGCATTAAATGATAAAATCTATAGAAGTTTTTTGAATGATGTAGACAAGAAAGAGAGTATTAATCTTTATGATTTAATACATAATATTTCACTATTAAAATATGAAAGTAGTGAGAATCGAGGAAATATACTTTTCTGCTCGCTTGACATTACTTTAGAAGATAAATTAATTTTATCGAAGCCGATACCTATTACAGAATATAGCTCTGCAACAGTAATTAGGAAATTGTTAGAAATTAGTAGTGGGGATGTAAGCCTTTTCTGTAACGGGGAAGTAATTTTTGGAATAGGCAAAAGAGATATGAAGCAAAATCTTCCTAGAAAAGCTTTTTTAATAGATTTTAAAGGCCAAGGAGAATGGGATGTTATTACATCTAGAAATCAGAAAGTGATGAGTGTTGCCTATAGAGTACCCAGTATACCAAAAGCATCGGTAAAAGAATCAGAGTTTGCAAAACAGTTCGAAAAAACTTTTAACACTTTGGAGTATGAAAATGTTTGGAAATTTATTGATTTAGCAAAAAAACAGCCTCACGGAACGATGGTGGTAATAACCCAAAATGCTGAGAATGAAGCGGTACGGCTTTGTAATCAAAGCTTTTTAATTAACAAGACAAGTGAAATTCCAGATAGTATTGTTAAGGGCAGCAATAGACAGAGCTATTTTATTAGATGATACTGGAGTTTGTTACGCTATTCATTTTAGATGGTATTGCTAATGAGAACATAGGTACAATTTCTAGAGGTGCAAGATATAATTCCGCTCTCCGTTATTTAAACTACAGCAAAAATAAAAATATTCCTTGCTTAATTGTAATAGTTTCAGAAGATAAATATATTGATATTAAAACTGTTTATGATCTGTAGAATATTATCATATTAAGGTTTTTGGGATTAAATATAGAATTAAAAAGTTTTAATGTGTGTATTCATTACTTGAATACTACAAAGTTATAGAAAAAAGAAATGTTAAAGGTATACATAATTAGAAAGAAAGTACTAGCAGTTATTCCTGTAAAGGTTAAACTGTTAGAAGGTCATTAATAAATTCTTATAGAATATATTAATTTTAGAAATTATGTTTATTTGTTGGAAAACTAAGGAAGAAGGTGGTTTCTCAGTGTATTCTTTTAGATTAAATAATATAAAAAGTTTTGTTGATTCTGGGAGCGTTGAAATTAAACCTATTACTATATTTATTGGTAAAAATAGTAGTGGAAAAAGTAGTTTAGTGAGATTTCCAATTGTTTTAAAACAAACAATTGAAGAAAGTATTTCTCCATTACTTTTTTATGGTAAATACATTGATTATGGTAATTATGAGGATATTGTTTTTAATCATAATGAAAAAGAAAATGTTTCTTTTACTCTTACAATAAGTTTGGAGGATATAAAAAATACTGCAAAACAAAATCGTTTTTTCTTTGAAGATTCAATTGAAGATTTTTTAATTTTTATTGGAGATGAAGGATATGATGATTCTAAAATTCATGTAAGCATTGAAGTGGGAAGACAAGTTACTGATAGGCGCTTTTTTGGAGAACTTGAAATAAAAAAATATGAAATTAAATTTGATGAAAAGGAATTATTTCTTGTAACAAAGGTGGATTACAACAATTACAAAACTTATACTAAAAATAAGCTTGAGAAAGAATTTAAAGTGATTTTTGACGGATTAACACCTCGTATTCTATATCAAAATCTTAATAAAAATGAAGAAAAGGAATGGAAAGAAAATAAAGAAACTACTAATATAAGAAATTTGTTACGGATAGTAGAAATGTACGTATCTAGTACAGTCGCTAATATATCTTATATTGGTCCATTTCGTAGAATACCAGATAGAAATTACAGGTATCAAGAAGCAAATAAATTAAGTATTAGTTCCGATGGGTCGTATACTTCTGAGCTATTAGCTAGTTATTATAGAAGAAACGATACACGTTTCTTTAAAAGATTGAATGATTGGCTTGCAGACCATTTGCACATCAATATTGAAGTAGAGGACCTAAAAGGCGGAATGTATAGGATTGTTGTAGAAGATCTACAAACAGGTGTCAAAAATAATATTATTGATGTGGGATTTGGCTTATCTCAAGTTCTACCAATTATCGTTCAAGTATTACAAGGTAATCAAGGTAGAAGTGGTTTAGGTGTTATCAATAGAAGAATGGATAAATTAGTAAAGAAATTTACTATAGTTGAACAACCAGAACTGCATTTACATCCATACGCACAGTCCAATTTAGCGGATTTGTTTATTATGGGTGCAAATATAAGTCCTCAAAACTGCTTCATAGTTGAAACTCATAGTGAGCATTTAATATTAAGACTACGTAGGAGAATTCTGGAAGGCTCTATTTCATCTGAGAAAGTAGCAATATACTATGTGGAAAAGGATTTAGATGATAAAAACGGTAGTATTGTAAAAAAATTAAATATAGAATCCAATGGTGACATAAAAGATTGGCCAGCAGACTTCTTTGATCAAGATTATAAAGAAATAATGCAGATAAATAAGTTAAAGGCTAATATGGACAAAGGTGACGATGAATGGTAATAAGCATTTCAGGTAAGTTATGGAATCTTTCTTTTACTGATGATTCTATATATAAAACAATAAAAAAAATTCTTTCGTGGGTAGAAAGTGGAAAACACAGGTTAATATTTGAAAACGGTATAAATACTGATCAAATTATTCAAAGTGAAAAGTATATAAATTACTCTGAAACTATAAAATCATTGGTAATGGAGCATTTTTATTCTGGGAATAAAAATGAAAAGATCGTAAGAATTACAAACACCGAAAGTTTAAATCTAACAGGGCAAAAGTCATTTTATGATGGACTTTTATTGATAGATTATGTTGAGAAAATAGAATATCAATATATAGATGTTAGTAAAATTGATACATACTTAGGAAGGTTATTATATATAACAGTAGAAAATACTGAATCTGATAAAAGGTTTATACAAGCTGTATATAGAGCGCTTCGTGGAAGGGAATTATGTACTGAAAGAGAAGTGCAGTTTTTGCATGGAGGTGGAGACACTATTGATAAAGTGGTCATAGAGAACTCACTATATCCAACACGAATGATTTGCATTGTGGACAGTGATCGAAAGCATCCAAACCAAACTCAAGAAGAAAGTAGTAAGGTAAAAAGATTATTGTCTATTTGTGAAGAAAAGAATTTAAAACTTGTAGTATTGGAGAAACGAGAAATAGAAAATTATATCCCTGTTGAAGCTCTTGAGAATTGGTTAAGTAAAGAAAATAGACAAAAAGAAAAAGATCACCCTTTCTTTAAATTTACATTAGAGCAAAGAGCATTTTTTGATATGAAAAAGGGTTTGAAAAAACAGGACGCTGAAATTCAAGAAATAATGGATTTATATGCTGGTTACACTTCTGAAGAATTATCGTCTGGTTTTGGGAAAACAGTTTGGCAAGCATTTGATGAAATTGCAACAACTCAGTATGGCTTTAGCGATTATGAATCAGAACTAAATGAGATGGTTTGCGCAATTGAATCCCTTTTATAAAAAATTTAAAAATATTGAGGGCGAACAACAATAGGACGTCTTGTTTATTTAAAATTACATAACTTAGTGGCATGAATATAGGTTATTAAATTAGAATAATTCTATTTTCGAGTAGCAATTAAAATATAACTATAGTAACTATTATTTAGAAGGTATTCATTTGATAATACAAAAGACCAAGAATTCGAGTAACTATTATTGAAAGCAAAAAATACTAGCCTATGAAAGACAAAGGGTTATCTTATCCTATGTCTTTCTATTTTTGTTGAATTTGTATCATTTAAATATACAAGTTAAAGACAAGTGTTAGAGATGGATAGCAGGCAAGAGTGCAAGATTTCTCTGTTTTCAAATATAAAGAGTATGGACAAGTTAAAAATTCGACCTCACATATTATAGATTAGTAGAGTTTTTTCCATTTACTTTATGTAACAATTCCTATTCTATTAAGAATATCATAGTATACTAATAGTAACTTTAAGAAACATACAAAAAGGAGAATTGGAGATGAATATTGATATTTTTGTTAGTAGGCCCAATAATTTGGATGAAAATCAAGAAAGAACTATGCAGAAAATAGAGGGATTACTAGGGGCAAGAGGTATGCGAGTAAGAACTATTGGCAAGACGGATTTTCCTAATGTTTCCCCGATGAAAGCTGTCGAACAATTAATGAGACAATGTTCTGGTGCTATTATTT
Organism: Bacillus sp. FJAT-25509; assembly: GCF_001420605.1. GTDB lineage: Bacteria > Bacillota > Bacilli > Bacillales > Bacillaceae_G > Gottfriedia. Next base: position 68,468 of record NZ_LJIZ01000033.1, on the reverse strand, counting down.
TGGGTTTTCCTCAGACAAAAATACAAAGGGGAATTTCTAAACCTAATACAGAAAGTGAAAAGACTATTAAAGATACATTGTTACCTACTCCATGGAATCATATTGAGGCTTCAATGGCTTTCGTATTGGATTTACCCATGTTGGTTATCCGAGATAAGGGATTAGAAGGTGGTGTGTTTGATATTGGCGTAACAGGATACTTTATACATACCTTCCAGTTAGAAAATCAAGAATGGATTGAAAAACCTAGCTTTTTACAGCCATTTAATGATTGGTATAAGGATGCTATTCATAAATTGGAGAGTAAGGCAGTATTGAAATGATTAAGACAGTGCGAAATTAATGTAAGTATACAGTAAGGAATAGGTCATTTAACCTATTCCTTTTCTTTACGGGGGTAAACACTGAGTCTAATATCGTGCTATGATGTATTCAATTTATTGGAGATCACAATACAAAAGAAACCATAAGTGAAGTTTAGGTATCACTTACTAAAAGTTTAGAAAATTTTGTTACATATTGGTAAACGGTGCAATCATTGGAAAAGAAGATGGTACACATTATGCAAAATTTTATATTACAATTGAAGTTATCATTAAACAATTAATAAAAATGTCGTTAATAAGAGTATCGATTAACAAGATACACTCCTTAAAGGCATTAAACTAATTAATTCAAAACATATAGAACTTCCAAATGCGGAGTCTAAGAAGGAACTACCTAACAATTTTTGTGCGTTATGTGGTCTACCAACCCAGAGGAAGATTTGTATACCATATGGTGTTCAAAATTTTGATATAACATCACATGAAAAAACAAATAGATTTTAATATACTTTTATAAACACAAGAATTGAAATTGCACATCTGACGGTCACATGAATAAGTTCAATCATATTCCATGATGATGGTGATGCAGAATTCTTCGGAATTGCATTAATCGAAATCGCCAACTACTTCGCAGGTTCGGGTAGAGAAAATTCAGGAGTATATGTCGGAATGAAGAAAGATCAAGAGTTAAATAAACATTAAAATGATATACCGCCATTTTATTGACGGTGTATTTTTTTTGTTAAACAGAAAATCTTTTTTTTATTTAAAATAATCTGTTAATTCACCGATATTTTGTGATACTTTTATATATGGAATTATTAAAAGAAGGGTGTTTTTAATATTAAAATAACTAGATTTTTATTTGAAGGGGATTTTAAAAATGTCAAGTATTATTAAATACAACAGGTTAATAACGAGGTTAATAAAATCTAAGTTTTCTAAAATAATGGAATTAATATTCTGGTTCATTACCGCGTATTTAGTTGGTTTTCCTTTTTGGCAATACATTGTGTGGAGTGCGACCCCTAGGGATATTGACCGTTATTACGACAAGATTTTATTTAGTTCTATAACGATTATTTTTCCTATACTTTTTAAATTAATTTTTGGAGGATTACCGATTGACTCATTGAGAAGAAGATTTAGAACATTAGAGTTACATGGCGACAAAGAAGTGAAAATAATAAAAAAACATACAAAAGATGTCCATGTTAGAGATATACATATAATGAATGTACATGTTAGTGAAGCAGTAGAATTGGCTAATAAAATCTATAATCGTGCAGGTGCTTACCTTTTGTCAGGGTGCATAATTGCATTTGTAGGAATATTTTTATTCTATTCTCCTATATTTGGTGATTTGATAAAAATTGATACGAGTAAAAGTATTCTCAGTGTTGTATTTAGTTATGTTCCTCGCTTTGGCGCAATGATTTTTATAGAAGTAATAGCATTTTTCTTCTTAAAACAATACAAGATAATGATGGAGGAGTTTAGGTATTATGAAAGAATTAAAAGAAGAAGACAAGACAATTTAACCGTCATGGAACTGGTCAAGGAATTTAATAATGAAAGCACTCTAAAAACTATACTTGAAAATTGTAAGTTCGAAGAAAGTCCAAGTAGAGTTTTAAATGGAGAAACTACTGAAGTTATAGAGACACAAAAAACAATCAACGATGATTTAGTAGTTTGGGATCGATTAATAGAATTGACAAAAGTTGTAAAAAAAAACAAGTAAATACATAACAAAAAAGAGGTTCTTTAACTAAAGTCACCTCTTTTAAAATTAAACTAGATTACCAGTCATTACTGTTTAGTCCAAAACTTTATTCCATTCGTAATCATCGGTAGGATAATATAATTCTTCATCAAATTCATAAAAATCTTAGCTATTCTCACAACAACATATTTCACAATATAAGAAATGTGTGTTTCCGAACAGTTTAATGAAAGTTCACTTAAAGAATTAATTGATTTTTTAATAAGGAAGAGTTTAATAGGTTTCAAAGTAACGTTAAAATTGATGATGCAATTTACATACCTATGAAGCTTATAGATATGTTTTTTTTGCAAATTGGCTTTATGTATTGTAATTATGATAAGTAAAATGAGACTTTAAAGATAAATAACGAATTAGTATATAATTATGCTAATTCTATTAAGAATGAAGTATGTAGCAAATCACAGATAACAATAAAGGGAAACGCAATATATAACCCTGGATTAACTGAACTGATCTTCAAGCAATTAATTAAATATTAGTAAACTCAAAGAAGAAGGAAAAAAGTTTATTGAACTAAACTCAGGGGAGATACATAAAATTCTAGGTCTATGAAACCGAATGCCAGCTGTTTGCAATACGATGGTTTCACTAGGAAGCTATAAGTTTGAAATAATGTATGATGCACCAAGTGGTGCAAGTTTCACTGAATTAATAAAGTATTATTTGTAGAAAAAGATTTTTTTATTTTAATAATTAATACGCAGATAAACTATTTAAGAGGGGATAATTATTTAATGAGTAATGTAAAACTAAACTATGAAAATGTCTATAAGGGTTATAAGATAAAAGAAACAGATAAAGAAAACTTTGTTTTACTAAAGAAAGGACCTGAAGTAGGTATAAGAATAACAAAGTTAATAAGTATCACAGTATTAATTATTACAATTTTGGTATTCTCTCTTTTAAATAAATCTGAATTTGCCATTAATAATATAAATAATACTAATATAAGTATCATCATGGTTCTAATATTAATTTCAATAATAGTGCATTTCTCATTAACTTTTCTTCTACATATAATCGCATATAAAAAAGTATTTAATATTTATTTCAAAGAAAGTAACGAGGGAAAATTTATTAAATTACAAAAAGCTATTTGGAAAAAGATAAAAACTCTAGTGGGATGGATTTTAACCCCAGATTTAATGATGGCTAAGTATTATAAAAAAAAAATTATGCAAACTCTTAAGAAGAAAAAAGAATGCATATGCGGCATACAAATGTATCAATATGAAGAGTTGTGTGTACAATGTCATGATTCGATTAGAATTATGAATAAATTTTTCATAAAATTTTCAAACTGGTTAAATGTAACTTTAACCTGTGTATTAGGTACATTAATTGTAGGAATGCTTTTATTTAAAAATTCTGTAGTTACATTTTTTATATATATTCTGTTTTTTACTCTACTATATAGACTTTTATCTAGAACTATTGAAATTGGAACTGCTTTTTATAAAGATGTAGTACAAGTTAAAGCGAGAATTTTTGGGAAAGTTGGAAATAAGAAGATATATCTTCATGGGTGGAAAGACTCTTTTATTAGAAAACCTTTAAGAATATCACTAGCGGTACATAGTCTTTTTGAATTATTAATTTCATTCTTTTTATTGTACATATTGACTTATTTTCTATTTAATGAAATTATTATTGATCCTCTAACTAAAAGTAAAATTACTGATTACATATCAGGTGAGAGTATTTTGGATTTTATTTTTTATACTATTTCAATTACTTTTTTTAATATTTCATATACAAATTATAATTTGTGGTTATGGAATTTATTGCATGTATGGCAAGTTACGTTAAGTACTATTCTTATTGTACTTTCAATAGCATCTTATTTAAGTTATGATGATGATGTCTCTGAACGAGATGCAGATTTTTTTGAAGATGTACTACCAAAAATTGGAAATAATAGCTAATCATGCGGGCTTGAGAAAGAAATTTTGATGGGGACTGGAATAATTGCTTTTAAGAATTATTATATTAATTACAAATGCATCTTCTTTGTTTAATTTTATTTCTTAAAAAATTAATTCAGATTAACGAGTTCTCTTTTTAGAGGGAAATTATTAAATTGGTGTTAAATACCAATAAATGAGTAATAAAATAACACAATAAATCGCATAAAAAAAGAGCTTTGATTTCAACATCAATGCTCTTTTTGCAGTATTCTTCAATTATTATGATAGGGTCTTGGTCGTGAAAGGCCCGCACAATACAATAAATCTTTCATAAGAGAATACTTAATAAGCTCATACGTATGCTGTAATTTTCCAAGCAATTAGCAGATGGTTGAGCCGATTGCTACGTCATTACTATCAAAACCATCTAATTCATAAACGTGACCAAACTGCTTTAGACTAGGAATTTCTAAATTCTCGTTCTGATCACAATTATCATCAAAAGTTTTTATTGTATATAAATAGCCCAATAATGAGTAATATACCTACTACAATCCCTATGCCTACAAATGTTTTTTTTAAGAAATTTTTAGTATTAGTTAGAACGGATGAAGTTTTTTTATTTGATTCCCTTACATTTTCTACCTGACTATATAAAAATTCAATATGATCGGTTATTCTAATATACGTTCCTTTAGACTTGTCCAATTCATCTAAAATATCTTCTAATGCTTTTTGATTTTGAGAATGCATGATTGATAATGAAAGGACTAATTGAATGGTCGTGTTTTGAGCTGCTGTGATATCACGCATTGCTGCAACCATTTCCTTTTGGTTACTCCCAGTTACTCCACCGATCAATCTTTTAAAGAAACCCTTATTTTCAATGGTTTCAATTCTTCCTTCCACATCATTTAGCTTGCAAAGAGCATTTTGTACTGTTTGACGTACATTATTTTGATTAACTAAATCGTTATTTTCGTTTAATACCTTTACAGCTTCTGATCTTGATTTAATTGCAACTATACTTCCCATAAATTTCTCTCCAAACGTTCTTTCATTTTATCTAGATTTTCTAGTTTAGATGAAAATGATTTATTCTCTATAACTACATGTCCAATTTGATAGTGATTTTCAAAATTTTGTAATCTATTTACAGTATTAAGTCTTTCGTTAACTAGTTCTTGAACTGTATCAACTGCTCTAGCTATTTGTTTACCATCTGCTTCTACTAATTCAGCAATATATACAGAGCCGTTATGAAGAAGTTTCACATTAGCCTGAACAGACTTTGTTAAGTCTAAAATCTCGGCAAAAATGCCATCTCCAAAAGCGTCATCTAATGCTCGTCGTAAAACGGAACCAACGACTATTCCAATTCCCATACCTATAATTCCTCCTGGAACAAATAGTGAAATCCCTGCAAGAGCACCCCCAGTAATTGCACCTTTTGCTACATCTTTCCCTATCGTAGAAAGCATATCTTTTTTGCTTATTGCACCTTTTTTATATGCAATATAATTAAAGATTGAACTAATACCTATTGATATAGCAGCACCAATAATAGCACCACCAACAACTTTCCCTACTACTGCTTTTGTTGTAAGTTCTGTAGTCAATTGGCCACTTTGTACTTTATCTTTTAATGCTTCAGCTGACTTAGCATTCTTCTCAACACTTCCAATTATTTTGACTGGGTTGGGTAATCCTTGTTTCTTAGCTTCCTCTATAAGCTCTTTTGGTCCAACCAAAGTAATATTTTCATTATAATGATTATTGTTAGTAAACTCTTTTAAAACCTTGTTTAAGTTGTCCTCAGAACGCAAAGTTTTTATTTGAAACTCATTGAGTACTTTATCTGTAAATCTATTGACTTCCACGGCATCTATGCCAGGTATATTACTAGTAATATTTCCACTAGCATCTCTCGCAAAATCTGTTTTTGTAAAAAGACTTCTAAGATTACCTTGCATTTCTCGAACAAAGTCAACTTCTCCAGCACCATCACCTTGTAATCGACTTAATGCATTAGCTCCCGATTGTGGTGAGCCAGATATTCGTTCGGTAAGCCAACTTTTAAAACCCTCAGACGAATTATAGGGCATATTAGGGAATTTTTGTTGGAGCAATTTAGCGATTTCTATATCTCTAATAAACTGATGTGTACCTTCATATACGCCTGGAATACCTCTAGTAATAGTTTTATATGCTCCTGCGACAGCTGCTATATCAAAAAATTCTTTTAAATCATTTTTGTTTAAATACCTTTTTATATATGAAATATCTTCTTTAGATAATTCATTGCTCAATTGGTTATTCATTCTCTTAACTCCTTTAAGGTCGAAATAGCTCTGTTTTTAACATCTATACTTTTGTCACTTATGCTTAACCTTTTTAGAATGCTAATTGGTGTATTTTTATTTGAGGCAACAGCTTCTCTAACAGAATTACTAAGGTCTTGCGACAAGTCAATGATTATACCATCGTACTTTTCAATGTATTTAGCTAAGTAAGCTCGATCTATTTCTGGTAAATTAAGTGCAATAGTCTCATCTTCTAGATCCCAATTCTCTAAATCAAGCAATCTAGTTACTTCATCATTTTCCATAAAAACACCACCTAAAATATTTAAAAATTTATTACTTATATTATGTTATATTATTACAAAACAATCTATATAAACGTCAAAATCTATCAAATTATTCTTAATGTTTAGTAATTAAACATATCCATTATATCAGTATCTCTACTATAAAACTTTAGGTCTTTTACCCTATCAGTCGAAAGAATCTAGTTTAAATATGTTATAAAGTCACCTGATTAAAAATGTTAAGATCCTGTATCAACTGATTTTAACTATGTACACAGCAGATGGTTATGGTAATTCTTTTTTTTGTATGAATGTAAGGGAAGGTTAAAACAAATATATTTATAGAGTAATTTAACAAGAATATCCTCTATTTAAAGGCTTTAGTCATTTATTTCACTATCTATTATTGATGGGATGGGCGTAGAGTATGCCGATGAATTTAATATTATAGAAAACTACAGTCGAGTGATTGATAGAACAACAGGAAAAGTATGTAAAATCGAAAACAATATTATAAAAGATATTGCTATCGACGAAGGTAGAGCCCAATTACAGTTAGAGTTGACAAAAAATTTCAACAAAGCTCTTAAATTTGTTTACTACGTAGAGGTGTAAAATGATATATAAAAAGGACGCTAATTTCCCATACCCAATATTAACGAACACATCTACAAGTTATGAAAATAGTCATTTTACTTTAGATGTCCAACTACAAGAAAATGTATATAATTATCGTTTTGATATTTCGTATGAAATCGATTCTGATTTTATAAAGCGATTACTTGAACAAGGAAAAGCAAAACTTATCTTAGTTATTCAATCTAAAGACAATAAGTTTTATAAACTTAAACAATATGAATCTTACATTGAAATTCCAAAGTCACGTATTTCCGTAAACAAACGAACAACTATCCAACTACATTTACAGTCAAAAGAAGATATCAGTTATGTAGATAATAATGACATAAGTGAATTTTACCAACAATTTAAAGATGAAATTATTGTGCCTAAAAATTCAATTTTAGGTTTCTCAAATGTTGTTATTTTTGATGGTAGAATTACAAAACCTTTAGAACTATTTGAAAAGAAATTAAACCCGAACTTATTAAGTGATGTAAAAATTGAACTTGGCAATGAGACGATAATTATTCACTACAAACATGAACAGTTGCAGTTTAATAATCTACCAAAAAGTAACTCATTAAATAATCCATATATTTATATGGGGCTGCAAAAGGCTCTCCAACGATTTATCGTAAATAACGGAGATGGAGAACAAATAGATTTAGATGAAATCGATAATCTGATTGATCCATTGGACATTAAGTTACACACTTTAATGAGAAAAAAGATGATTAATGAATTAAAGATAGATAACATAGATGAAGTTATTTACAAAATTTCAGATAGAATTATAGAGAAATACGCAGCGGCAGTAAAGGAGCTAAGTTCAAATGGAAATTAGACTGCTCAAAAAAGGTTATAAAAACAATGAACAATTTTATATGGATTTTTTAGATGACAAAATTAAGTATAAAGACGAGTATTTTTCGGAGGATGTAGTTATTATAGACGAAGCACCTGATTTCCCGATTTATCTGGCACAACGAAGTGAATTAGAACGAAAAGAATTGTTCTTAGAAGCATTTAAAGTATTGTCAAATTCATACTTAAATACCGATTGTGATATTCATTTGGACGAGTTATTTTGGCACTCTTTACTTACTACTGAAAATAGAGATTACTTGTTGAAGCAATATCCTCAAATTGAGGAAAGTATTAGCCATTTTAACAATATAGTCCTAAAGGATTTTAACTGGGAAAGTTATATATATAAATGTGTACTTTGAGCACAATATATAAATGATGTTGAGTTAGAAATAGTTGAACGTAATCGTTATTATGAACTTCTAGTAGATAATTTGGATATGTACAACTATATTATTAAATATGAAATTTTCCGAAACAGTAGCTTCTTATTGAATATTTTAGATATAATCGATGAGTTGGACCTTTCAAAAGTGATGAAGTCTAAAATTATTTGGCGTGAAAATCTTGGGAAAGATGAGCGTGTAGGTCGTCGTGTTATTTTTGAATTCAATAAGAGCTATCCTGTTATTATGTCTCCTATGTTAGAAAAGGAAGATTTGAAGGAGTGGTTTTTAAAGTATTTAAGTTATTACTATGACGAGTCTCCGGTTGTAGTTTGATAATATAAACAAGAATTAATATTAAAGAGTAATATTTTATTATAATTTTTGTTAGAATTAAAAGCATGGGCTCGATAATGAATCGTTCTCATGCTTTTAAGTTTGTATTTGTATTTATATCGAAGGCTAATATAGAAGATATAACAATTTAATTTATAGTAAAATCATAAGTGAAATTTGTTAAAAATAAAATGTAGGAAAAAGCTTTGAAAGGTTGGCACCAATGATACAAAAACTAGACTATTTGAAAGATCGCTTGAGTGATTTAAGTAAACGAAACCGTTCTATTCGCCTTATGAAGTTAGCAGATAAATGGACGGTTGATTTAACTGAATTAGAATTTGTTTATCAAGATAAGAATCAAGATTCTTCTCTTCTTGATGATATTATAAAAAATAAGAAAAATGAGATTTTATTATTTAAAAGAGATAACGATGAAAAGAAAATGCTTCTATCGCATAAATTAACTAGCTTACACCGTAATTTAAAAGGGATTGAAGAAGAAACTGGAATGTATGATTTATATTTAGGCTATCCATTCTTAACTGGAAAAATGATGGATGGTACTTTTTTTAGAGCACCTGTTTTCTTATACCCAATCAAGGTAGAAAAAAACGGTTTAACTTGGAATCTAGTTAAAGGTGAAGGAGAAAAATTAATTAATAGGACACTATTCTTGGCCTTAAAAAAACTAAATGAATTTAATATTGAAGAGAAAATGTTAGATGAAGAGTATTTTTCTAATGTTACTTCAATTCAAGAACTTCATGAATGGTTTAAGGAATTCGATTATAATTTTCCAATTAAAAACACTATACTTCAAAAATTTCAAAACTATACTTTAAATGACATTCCAAAATTAAATGATGGAGAAATTGCACTTGAGAGTTTAGCAGTAATAGGCTGTTTCCCTCAAGGAAATTCAGCAGTAATAAAAGACTATGATTTAATGAAATCCATTTTAGAAGAGAATGGTGATTTAGGGTTTATTTCTGAATTATTATTTGAAGAAGAAAATATTATAAATGATTCATTATTATCACCAATTGTAGAAGAAGTAGAAAAAAATATTGATGAAGGAGATAAAGTTTTTTTATTACCTACAGATGGTTCCCAAGAAGAAATTCTTCAACTAGCTAGAAATCAAAAGGGTTTAGTAGTTCATGGTCCTCCTGGGACGGGGAAATCTCAAGTTATTGTTAATTTAATTACAGATGCAATTAATCAGAAGAAAAAGGTATTAGTTGTTTGTCAAAAAAGAGCTGCATTAGATGTAGTAAATCAAAGACTTGATGGGTTGGGTTTATCAAAGTTTGCTGCTTTAGTACATGATGAGAAGAACGACAGACAAAAACTTTATTCGAAGATTCAGCAGTTGATAAATGTTCCTATTCAATTAAACGATTCAAACCAAAAAGAGTTTGAGTTTGTAAGTTCACAATTAAGAATGAGTGAAGGTCAACTAAATGATATTTCAAATGCATTATTTGAAGTACAGGATTTTGGTTATAGAGCTTATGATTTGTATAGTATCTCGAAACCAAAGGATGAAATGAAGCGGCTTGTTAATGTTAAGCCTTATTTAAATAAAATAAGTAAGTACAATTTAGAGGATATTCTTGCGGAGGTTTATACTTACGGAGAATATTATGAAAGATTTGGAAATGAAAATTATCCATGGAAACAAAGAAAGAGTTTTAAGGATTTAGAGTTAAAAGATCAATCGAAAATGACGGATACTTTAAATGATTTAATCGAAAGTGCAAGAATTACTGTTTCAAAATTAGACGAGTTTGAACAAAATTTCGTTACTCCTGAATATGCAAAATTAGTTCAAGAAAAAATTGAGAAGATTTATGAGGATCTAGATGATAGTAAGAAACGCTCATTTAAGAATATTCGGTTATGGATTTGGACTTCTTTTACTGGAAAAAATATTATCGAAGAGCTGTTAGCGGGTAATAAGTTTAAAGGTACAAGTTCAAAAGAATGGATTAGAATAAAGCAATGGTTAAAAATGCTTTATGATCTTTCAAAAGAAACAGAAAAATTCATGTTGAAGTTAAAAAATTTAATTCCATATGTAGCTGAAGAGTGGATTACAAGTATGGAAAAACTAGTTAATGAAGGAAAGATTCCATTAAATGAGCTTGAAAAAATGCACGAATATATTTTCTCAGATTTTGAAGAGCTAAGAAGAATGGACCGTTTCTATCATGAAAAAGATGAAACAGTAATTTCATTAATTGAACTAGCTGTTAAAGAAGTACCTTTCGTTGAAACGAATTTAGCAACAGAATGGATGTATTCCCTTAAAGATTCTATTTATTTACATTGGATTGATGAAATTGAAAGAAAACATCCTATAATTGAAGCAATTAGTACAGAACAGTTTAATAGAATTCGTGATAAATTGAAAAATTTAATCGAACAAAAACGGAATACTGGTAAACTAATGCTTCAAAATAAATTACTAAGTTCAATAGAAGAAACTAAATTAAACTTTGGTAAAGCGATTAAAGAGCTAAGCCATCAAACATCTAAAAAGAGACAATTATGGCCTTTAAGAAAATTGGTAAGAGAGTTTTCAGATAAAGGATTAACGGAATTACTACCAGTTTGGCTACTGTCACCTGAGGTTGTTTCATCAATTTTACCTCTAACTGAAGGTTTATTTGATCTTGTTATTTTTGATGAAGCGTCTCAATGTACAGTTGAAAATGGGCTTCCTTCTATCTATAGAGGGAAAACAGTAGTTGTAGCTGGAGATGAAATGCAATTACCACCATCTAATTTATTCCAAGGTAGTATGGAGGTAGATGAAGATGATGAAACAATGGGAGAAATTGAGGAATCAAAGAGCTTACTAAACTTGTCTAAGCGTCATTTTCAAGAAAGCATTTTACAATGGCATTATCGATCTAAGTCCGAGGAATTGATTAACTTTTCAAATTATGCTTTTTATAATTCTAATATTCAAATTGCACCAAACGTTGAGCCTTTAAAACAACCTGCTGCAATAACTTGGAAAAAAGTCGATGGATTATGGATAAATCAATCGAATCTTTTAGAGGCACAATTTGTTGTAGCAGAACTTAAAAAACAAATAATTACCTATCCGAACTTATCTGTTGGAATCATTACTTTTAATGCTAAACAACAAGAAAAAATTCTAGATGAAATTGAAAAACTTGCTGAAACAGATAAAGAATTTGAAGTGATCTATAATCAAATTCAATCACGTGATTTGGATGAAAGAATATTTGTAAAAAATATCGAAAATGTACAAGGTGATGAGCGTGACGTCATTATTTTCTCAATTGGATATGCTAAAGGAGAGAATGGTAGAGTTTATAATCGTTTTGGTACTTTAAGTCAATCTGGCGGAGAAAATAGGTTAAATGTAGCCGTAAGTCGTGCAAAAGAAAAAATCCTAGTAGTTTCAAGTATAGAGCCAAATGAACTTGATGTATCAAATTCTAAAAATAGAGGTCCGAAATTATTAAAAGCATATCTTGAATATGCAAAAGCTACTTCCGAAAACAATAGAGATCTAGTTACAAGTACACTAAAAGATATTCAAGAAGGAAGTAATACGATGGTTACGCCACATGCATTACATTTTGATTCAGGGTTTGAGGTTCAAGTTTATGATATGTTAGTTGAACTAGGATACGAAGTCCATACTCAAGTAGGTTTATCAGGATATCGCATAGATTTAGCAATTGTTGATCCAAATGATCCTTCTAAATACCTTCTTGGTATTGAATGTGATGGAGCTATGTACCATAGCTCACCAAGTGCTAAAGAAAGAGACATTTATCGCCAAAAATTCCTTGAAGATAGAGGATGGAAAATTGAACGTATTTGGAGTAGGAATTGGTGGAAAAACCGTTCTGGTGAAATTGAAAGAATCGAACATGTTATAAAAGATTTGATTAAGAAACAAAAAGTAGCTGAGTTAATACGATAATTTATTTTTATGTAGGTGTGATGATTTTAATTAATTATTTAGAATTTCTGCTGAAGATGTTATTACAAAATCTGAAGAGCAATATCTAGAAAAATTAAAGGTAAAACTAAATGAATCTTAATTAAATTGATACACCCGAGAACAACCTACTCATTTTTTTGAGTAGGTTGTTTTGTATACTTAATAATGAATAATTAAGTATCAATTAAAAGTCTGTAACACTATATGTTATAATAATTTGGGATAAAAATGTAAATTCATGAAATTACAATAGATTTTTTCAAGGAGAACAGAATATGGAGTTTGAAAAAAATTTTTTAAGTTTTATTGAACCGTTATCTCCATTGGCTGCACAAAGTGCAAAGAAAATGGAAGAATTGGTTTATGAAGATTCTGCAAGTTCAATAATTAAAGCAAGGTTATTTGCTGAAGAAATGTTAAAGGTGATTTATACAATAGAAGAAATTGAATTACCATATAAATTTTCGTTGTATGAAATGATTAGTTATTTAAGTTCAAATAAATTTATTGAAGATGATATCCAAAAGAATTTCGAAACAATTCGTATTATTGGTAATAAAGCTGCGCATCAGGCAGGCTATGATGATCTAAGTATTGCTATAAAACTACATAAAGTTATGTACGATGTAGCGGTTTGGTTTTTTGAAAGTTATTCTAACGATCATGACACTCAATTGCCGGCATATGAATACCCAAAGCCTCAAAATAAAGGATTACCACAAGATGAGTTAACTAGCATGATAGAAAAACAACTTTCAAAACTTCTTCGGAAAGAAGTACCAGCTGATGAAAATGGTGAAGAAACTAATAAGGATAAAAACATACCGCCTGTAAATGTTGTTAAAGAAAATAACAAAGAATATGAGGAAGAACTAGATTTGACGCTTTTAGAGGGACAAAGCTATCTTTTAAGGGAGTTAAAACGTTTACAGGGTTCTTCTCAAGAAGCAATTGAAAATGCAAGTTCTTTTAGTAAATTTAAAATTTATTTGCATGTAGAAAGAAAGATCCAGACTGATTTTGAGGAGATCCTTAATTCAAATAAACAGAATAAAACTAACAATTTAATTCTTCTTTGTGGTAGTGTCGGGGACGGAAAGTCACACTTATTAGCTTATTTGAAAAGCAACACTAATTTATTAGATGAATATGAGATTTTTAATGACGCTACAGAAAGTTTTTCACCAAATAAAAATGCATTGGAAACTTTAAAAGAAATTTTAAATGATTTTTCTGATCAAAATATTGAATCATCAACAAAAAAAGTTATTTTAGCTATTAATATGGGTGTGCTTCATAACTTCATTTCACAAAAATTTGAAGGTTATACTTATGAGCGATTAAAAGAATTTGTAAATAATAGTGATGTTTTTGGTCAGAGTGTGACTACCAAATATAGTGAAAATCAATTTGATTTAATCAGTTTTTCTGATTATCAGTCATTTGAAATTAGAAAGTCTGGTGTGGAATCAAACTTTTTTGAATCTCTTCTCAAAAAAGTATGTGATCCTGACATGAATAATCCTTTTTACAAATCTTATAAGAAAGATAAAGAGAATAATATATACTCAATTATTCATGAAAATTACGAGTTTCTTTCTAATGAATATGTACAAAAACAAATTGTTAATTTAATCATCAAAGCAATTATTAAAAATAAAATCGTTGTTTCAGCTCGTTCATTTTTAAATTTTGTTTCAGATATTTTGATTCCAGATGAACTGGTATCTGAAGCAGAAATGACACCGTTTTTAAAATTGGAAAGTACACTCCCAAATCTTTTATTTAATAAAAATGATCGATCTGAGTTGCTTAATTTGATCAGTTCATTAGATCCAATTCATTTAAGGTCTGAACATATTGATCAATTAATGATTCAATTAAATACAAGTAATAATTTAGAAAGTGTATTCGATGAATTTATTGAAAATAAAAATGCTAAACATTGGCTAATACCATTTTTAATGGAAGATGAATTAGTAAAAGGCACTTTTATACGTTTTTCAGAAAGTTTCTTAAGGATAACATTTTTATTAAATGAAGAATTTTCTAAGAAGAATATAAATGTTGAATTTAATAATTTTATTAATTACTTGTACTCTTGTGAAAGAAGAGATATCAAAGAAATAAAGTCTATATATAACTTGCTAAAACAAGCGATCTTCAAATGGAAAGGTAGTCCTAAAGGTGACTATATTTTTATTAATAAGCCAACAGAAAAATTTAGAATTGCTCAGTCATTAACACTTAAACCAAGTACCAATCATTTTAAATTACAAAATGATGAAGTTTTGAGTGCATTTAAGACTTATTTTCTACTAGGTTATTCAAACAATGAAGGTAAAGAAGAGTTTTTGGAAGTAGATTATTTCATATTTGAGCTTTTAACAAAAATTTCTAATGGATATAGACCTAATAAAAAAGATGAAGAAGAAGGTATTAAATTTATTGAATTTGTTGAAAAGGTTATGCAATTTGGTGAAAAAAGAAATGAGATCCTAGTCTATTTTCCAGAAGATAAAAGATATTATCGATTATCTCGTGATGAATTTGGTGATGAAATCACTTTTGCGTTTAAAAAGGAGTAGAAGTATATGGAAAGTTTATTACAGGTTGACAAATTAACTTCATTGTTTGAAACCCAAAAAAATAATAAAAAAAATACAACGGGTGATATTTTAGATGTATTTCCCTTTACTACAAAGAGTGCGCTGAATATTAAGAGTAATTATAAAGAAGTTATTGGAGAACTGGTAAGAAATATCTGTAATGTAAAGGCTTTAAAACCTGGGAAAGATGAAGAGTTTATTCATTCTTCAAACTCTCTAGTTGATAAAATTATGAGCTCAAGTCAGTTAGATTGCGATGATGATTCAAAAGTTGACCTAACAAGGCTTTTAGATGACATCTTTATTGGTCAAAATCAAGAATTAAAACCCATTCATCCATTTCTATTTAATTATGTACCCTTAGATAAAAATATGAATGTTGAAAGATATGCCTCATTTATTAAAGATACAATTGCAGTTCGTGATGATTTGAAAAAGATTTTTGTAGATTCTGAACCAGAAGACATTCTAACAGAGTTTATTTTAAATAATAGTCCTAAGTTAGAGAATAAAGAAAAAGTCAAAAATTTTCAAAATTTATTACCATTTTATGAGAATTTATATGCAGAAGATATGATGTTCTTAAGTCAACATCGAGATTATTTTTTAAACCATTTTCAAATAATAACAAATTTTTATATGTTTATGTATATCTGCCAATTATCTGTAAAATTTGAAGAATTTACAAAAGCTGACTACTCTAAAGCATCCCCGCTATACTTTGCTCTAGATTGGGAAGTAATGAATAAAAGAAGGGAAGCAACAGGGGATTTACAAGGGTATAAACGTATAAGAATTAAGTCTGAAAACTTATTTGCACATGTACATGCGATGTCCCACTTAAGTCAAAATAACTTTTGTAAAAATGATTCAGATATTCAGTTCTTCAGTTATAAAGACATTAGTTTACATTTTGAGGATTTAAATGAAGAAGAACAAAATAAATTCATAAAAGAAATAAATGAGTGGACAAATAAATACTGTGAATTCTTTAAGCTTACACCTCCTGAGCCAGCTAATGATTTACATTCAGCAATGACAAATTTATTTAGTTGTATTAAAGAGGGGATGAATAGTACTGCACGTTTTAAATATGGTAAAAATATTGATAATTTAGGTAGCGGTACATTCTTAAAAAGTCGTGGTAGTTACGGTCAAGTGTTTAATATAACACATGAATTTTTATTAGTATTAACAGCTATTTGTGTAAAGGATCAAAGAATTCCACTTTCTCAGTTGTTTGATGAATATGAGAAAAGAGGGATTTTATTTGACCGTTATTCCAAAAAAGAGATTATTGATTTGTTAACTTCTTATAATATTATAGACAAAAAAAGTGATAGTGGAGATTCTCAATATGTTAAACCAATTCTATAAATATATTACTGGATTAGTAATTGATTACTTTAAGGACAACCAACTTAGAAGTGGAGATCGCTTCTATTTACAACTTGACAAAGAAGAAGATGTAATTGGACTTTTTGATGAACTTAGAACTAATAGTCAATTTAATGCATTACCTTTTAGCTATACCCATAAACACAGCGAGGAACCTTTTGAAACTTATTGTATTGAAATTAATGGTACAAAGTTAGTATTGGCAACTACTCTTAATGGAGTAAAGCCCGACTTTTTAGTATTACTAAGAAATTTAGTCGGTGAACAAAAGGATGATTGGAAAGATACTGCGTTATTAAGTATAGTTACTGAACAATTAGACTCAATTCAAGGCGGAAGTAGAGACCTTCAACGAGAAGGTTTGCCTTTACATCCTAATAGTATTGTTAAAAATCTAAAATTAAAAATGGAAGAAACATTTGCAAAAGATGTTACAAAAACAATTCTCTTAGATCGCATGGAATCAATTTTAGAAGAACAAATCATTCAACAAATTACATTTTTTGACTTTGAAGAAATATTTGTCATTCTAAATCAAGGGGAAATGTATGATGAGGATTATAAAAAGCTCTCAATTTTTAAAGATCCTGACCTTACAACTTTAAAAGGTAGTAAGTTAAAAGAGAGACTACATTTAAATAAAGAGTTATTTGACTATGTTAAACGTGTTCATGATTTAGGGAATGATGAAAATGACTTAGACAATAAATTCACAAACAAATTAACCCCAAAATTAAAACAAGATGATTGGCAATCAACTCCTTTTACAGATGTCGCAAAATCATATTTCGATCGTATCGACGAATTAAGGGGAAATAAATTAATTTTAAAAGAAGTAGATGTAAAAGATAGTTTGGTGATCTGGAACCGAGTACAAAATGAGACAGCTGCTGGAAAAAGAAAACGTCATATTATAGTTTTTAATACAAAAGAGCTGGATGAAATAGAAATGAATTTTAATTTTCAACTTGAAGGACAAAATGTTAAAAGTCTTAACGAAAAATTTTTAGTAATACCTAATAAATTTATTGAATTTGCAACTTATAAAGTTGGTACAAAGAAAATTACATTCAATATTCATGCTCAAAAGAATACACCTACTTATTTAAAGTTTACTTATAAGCATGATAGTAAAGCTGCATTAGGTGTTGAAATTAATTTGATTATTCTTCCGTTTGAACCGAATAATCTTGAGAACTATCAAACCTCATATCTTTTAAACCCTTTACTAGGGCAAATTGAATTATATTATGAAGGTAATGAGTTGATATTTGGCCAAGGGTTTAATAAAAAGAGAATTGATCTAAATGGAAATAATGAAGCTATATCATTCGAAAATGATGAACAAATTGTTGTTAATCCACTACCTGAAGCGTTTAATGAAGAAGATGAATTAGATTTTATTATCAAATTTATCGAGTTTGAAACTGATATAAAGTTTTTATTAAAAAATGATATACCAGAGTCTATCCCAATAAATGGATTCCGAATTTGGAAACTGAAAAGGGAAGAACAATTAGATTTCATATTAAGAAATAACAAACTTCAGTTTGGGAATAGAGAATTCTATTTAAACAAAAATAGTAAACGTCAATTTGAATGGGAATCAAAATGGATTAATGAAGGGTTTCAAGCAGCAGTATTAGACTCAGATGAATTAATAAGTGAAGATCTTAAAATAAATGATGACTTAAGGGAAGCTTATAGTAGATTTATTACTTACTTTAGACGGAAAGAGAATATTCCTAGTTTATGTTATTTTTCTAAAGAATTATCAAAACGAGCTAATGAATATGTAAATGCATATATAAATGAAATAAATAGTTTCCCAGAGGGTGAAGCAATTGGATCAAAAGGAAGAGATTTAAGTAAACTTGGTACAATAAAGGGAAAAGATATAATTTACTTTACACCTTTTCATCCCCTTATGGTTGCATTTCAATTGAAAATTAATGATGTTCTAAAAAGCGAAATCGTGGATAATGTCATATTAAACAGACTAAATCCTAATGGTCTATTACCATTTATATATAGTAAAAATAATAGCTTGTATAGACCAGATAATATAAGTGATAATAATGAATGGCTTTCATACAAACCAGTTAGTCAAGTTTCGGTTGCAGATGCTAATCAATATATGGCAAAAGTTGTAGAGGATAAAGTAAAGCAATTTGAAGAACATTTTAGCTATCTATTGCATGAAAGATCAAACGCTCCGATTAGAATAAATATCATTAATATAAAAAATGATTTTGAAGTATTAAGAGGATTAGTAAATTGGTTGCTAAAAAAGATTAATAAAGTTGGTTTAACAAATCTTAAGAATTTAGAAGTTTCTATTTATAATGAAGCTCTAACAGAAAGTTCTTTTAATCTTCTTTCAACTATTGAAAATCCTGATCAATTTGAAGCATGGTTAAATATAAAGTTAAAAGCTAATGAAAATGATCCTAGAGATTTAATGAGAGTAATAAGAGATAGTATTATTTTTTATAAAAAGGATATAAACGAAGAGATTAATTATGGTCATATTAGTTTTTACAAAATGTTAGCTCAAGAACATGATGCTCTACAACCAATGAATGAAATGATTACTGGCATGAATTTAGAAGGCTTATATTCTACAATACCATCAATGAAGGGGAAAGAAAATTATAGAACTGGTTTTGGTACAAAATGCTATTCGATCAGTGATCAAGATGTATTAGGAGAAGTTTCATATTATTTGAATGAATTATCTGCTAACTTAACTAACGATGGTAATAATGCTTATCACAAAGGTGAGGCAATCGTTTCACGAACGTCAACTACGGATGAAGACTTTTTAGCTAAAATTTTAAAATCTTCACATTGGGTAACTTTTGTTGACCCGACAATAGATCTTGAGTACTTTAATAAGATGGACAATATTGTCATCATTCATTATAGCGATCAATACTCTTCATCTAGTAGATTTGACGCAATAACCGTTACGAATAAGTCCCAACAATATTTTTCAGTAGTTAGTGAGTTCCTAAAGGAAAAAGAAGTAGAAGGAACAGACCAGAATGTATTTAATGCAGTTAATGCATTTAATACATTTAATGGTGAATGGTTACTTAGAATAATTGGAAGTAAAGGACAATATTCTCGAGAAAAATTAAGTATTATATCTGCTATTAAATATTCATTATCTTACTTTAGTCATCCTGATATTTTATGGGTACCAATTTCTTTAGAAGAAATATTGCGAGTTGCAGGTGCCGTGGGACTAAGCAAAAGTGACGGAGTTTTCACTGCGAAAAATTTAGGCTTCTCAGGAGCGCATAGTGATGATCTTTTACTAATTGGTTTAGAAAATAAAGACAATAACCTGGCATTCCATTTTTACCCAATTGAAGTGAAAATCGGAATAAATAATAGTAGTGTAATTAAAAAAGCTCATACACAAGTAAATCAAACTAAAAAGGTAATCAATGATACTCTTATTTCATCTGATTCGAATAGTTTCACTACTAAATTCTATAGAAACTTCTTTGCACAATTATTTTTATCAAGTGCTCAAAAGATCTATACAAGTGATTTCTTCAGTACAAAGGACTATAATTTATCAGATGAAATAGTAGAGAAAATTATAAAAAATGACTATACCATTTCAAATAATCTTACTCCATATATAGGAGAATGTGCAATTTTATCATTTGAGAAAGATGCATATATTAGAACTTCTAAATTGGAAGACGGAGTAACAGTATTAAAGCTGGTAGAAGCTGATGGGTATAGGGGATTAGTAACTTCAATTGATGAAATGCACGAATGGATTCAAAATAAAGAAAGTGACTTTGTAAGAGAAAGCTTATTGTCTTATAAATATAATTCTCAAGATATCCCAACTGATGAAAAGACTAAACTTTATCAAGAAAAAACAGATGAAGAAAAAATGAAATATGATAGTAAACGAATGTTAGGTTTAGAGCCTCAAACTGAAACAGAACATGTATCTGTACCTATACCTGTTCCAGTTGGTGAAACAACACAAGTACAAGATACGTCAACAAAACCAGAAGAGGATTCAATTAATCATAAAGAGTCATCTGATGAAGAAATAGAGGCAACAAATGACCTAACAAAATCTGATAAGTATCCTAAATTGGTTAATCAAGACATTCCTATTAATTTGATTCCAATGACAGAGCCTGATACAAAAATATCTTCAATAGAAGAAGCAAGAATCTACCTTGGTAAGGCAGAGAATTCTAATCGAAAAGTTTATTGGGAATATGGTAATAAAGGGCTAGCAAATAGACATTTACTAATTGCAGGCACTTCTGGTCAAGGGAAAACATATTTCATGCAGTGCTTACTATTAGAATTATCAAAGTTAGGGATTTCAAATGTAGTCGTTGATTACACTGAGGGCTTCTTACCAAACCAATTAGAACCAGAATTTGTTGGTGCTTTGGGTGAAAAATTAAGACAAAAAATCGTTTATTCTGAACAATTCCCTGTAAATCCATTTAGTAAAAATGTTCGAGATATAGGGGGAATTTCATTACCGGAGAGTAACACAGATATCGCAGAGCGTGTAAAAAGTGTTTTTGGGGCGGTTTATAAAAGTTTAGGAATACAACAATTAAATGCAATCTACGATAGTATCCTTAATGGTTTAGAAAAATATGGGGACAAAATGAATTTGAGAGCTTTAAAAGAATGCTTAGAAGAATTAGATACTCCACCAAGTAAAACAGCATTGTCTCAAATAAGACCATTAATTGATCGGAATCCATTTACATTCGATGAATCATTTAGTTGGAATAATATATTAGAAGATAAAGGGACTGTTTTCGTAATTCAACTAACCGGTTATCCAAGAGATGTACAGTTGATGATCACAGAATTTATCCTTTGGGATTTATGGAATTACTCTGTACGTAGTGGAAATAAAAATAATCCGATTCCTGTAATAATGGATGAGGCACAAAATTTAGATCATACGGAACAATCTCCTTCTGCTAGAATATTAACCGAAGGGCGTAAGTTTGGATGGTCTGCATGGTATGCAACACAATTTTTAAAATCACAATTATCACCAGATGAACTAGCGAGATTACAAAATGCTTCACAGAAAATTTTCTTCTTACCACCTGAGCAAGAAATTAGTACTGTAGCAAATAGTCTAAGTAATGATTCATCTGAAAAGAAAAGTTGGGAAAGTAAATTGTCTTCGTTAAGAAAAGGGCAATGTGTAGTTCAAGGTCCTGTATTAAAAGATAATAATGAGTTAACTCAATCGATCGTGACAGTGGTTAATATAGCACCACTATCTGAACGAAAATAAAGAAAAGGAATCGCATCTGCGATTCCTTTTTGAATTAGTTTAAGATTTTAATTCTAGCATCTTCTAATGAGTTTAAATTCTTTAATTGATCATCAATATATCTAAGACCACATTCAATATATAATATCATGTGTTTATGCAATTCATCATTAGTTAAACTCTTATTAACTTCCTCAATAATTAAATGTTTAAAAAAGGTAAATTCATTTTCTTTAATAATATTATCTGGAATTTCCCACTTTTTTAATGAATCCTTATACTCTTCAGTGATTTCTCCTTCAGAAATAGCAATACCCTTGGCTAATGCTATTTTTATACCTAATGGTCGGTCAATTTCAAGGGCTCCAATTATATTTTCAAGTATTTCTTTACCAGAGCCAGATAGTTGCATTTTTTTATTAGACAATTATTTCACCCCCACAAAATCGAAGTAACCGTCTCGAATAACAGTGTATTTTTTATTTTCGTTGTAATCTAACATATATTGTCTATATGAACTGTCTTTCATTAAATCAACATATTCTTTAGTAATTTCAGTATCTGTCGATAGGATAATTACTTGATCACATAGCTCTTTATAGTAGTGGTTAATTAAATGGTTTCGATGATAACTATCAAGTCTTCCAAGTGGAGTGTCAATTACCATTGGTAGTGACAAATCTGATACTTTAGTAAGTGCCCATATTAAAGCAGATGAAATCATTTGCATTTCACCAGCAGAACGGTCATTAATACTAATCTCTTGTCCGCGGTCATTATATAGACGGATTGAATAAGTATTAAGGTCAAACTCGATTTTTCCGAACTCATCTTGTTTTCTAAATAATGTATTAAGCATTTTTGAGAATTCGTCATGGATAAATTGAGCTTTTAAATTAGTTGTTTGACCAATATACAAAGTAGTTATTTTGATCAATTTATTAATGTAATCAAGGCTCTTTTTAATATCACTAAAATTATTATTTTGTTGACTTAAACGAGTAACATTATTCATTATTGTAGAAAGTTTTTCTTTAGCAATTGCTTGCTTTGGTTTAATTGTCTTTAATCTTAACTCAATTTCACCTAATTTTTTTGTAAAGATATCTATTTTATCATTATCTTCGTTAGTATCAACCATTTCAGGAGCATTTCTAATTTCTTGTTCAATAAATTGAAGGTCGTGTTCTAATTTTTCAATTCGATTTATTTTACTTACAATTAGATCATATGATGTAGTACGAATTCCATGAATTAATGTACTGTCTTTTGTAGACAGATCATGTATCTCTTTTATTTCTTCAAAAGATTGTTGTTGAATTTTATTTTCTTTTACCCAAATTTCTTCACCGATTTGTTTTAACTGGCCCAATTGTTGTTCTGAAAGAGGGGGTGTCAAAGTTCTATCTAAAAGTTGTTCCATAAATGTTCGATAAGGAGTTAAAGACATTTCTTGGATAATCTTTTTCTTTTTATAATCCTCTTCAATTTGGATTGATTTTTTCAATTTATTTATTTTAGAGGATAGAATAATATTTGTAGCGTTTTCTAAAAATAGCTTTGAGTAATTTTGTTTTTCTAGTTCAAGTTCAGTTGTTAGTTTCGCTTGATTTTTTATAATAGTTTCGCGAGATTTTGAATTCTGTAGAACTTTTTTATTTCTTTGTTCTTTCGCTTCACTTATTTGTCTTAAATATTTTGTTTTCTCTTCTTCAAGTTTAGCAATAGTTTTCTCTCTTTTACTGATTTCATTTTCAAGTTCAACTTTTTCTTTTTGAAAATGCCCTAATTTACTTGTATCTAAGGCTTTAGATAATACATTTTCGTATCCTTTTTTAATACTATTTAAATCCTCTAAAAGAATTTTATAAGCTTCAATCCCAGTAATTTTTTGAATTGCTGCACGCATTTCAGAACTTTCTTGCCTCAAAATAATGTCTTTTATCTCTTCACCATCAAAGATAAAAAATGGGGCAGCATGGTAGGGAATAACACGATCAATAAATTTATTATAAGCTTCAATATTATCAATTCTTGCATGTCTTTCATGTTTAGAACCTGGGGCTTTAATACTTAAATTTCTTTCTTCATTAGTTACTCTCTTAAGATTATCGAAATACCATTTTACTTGAAGTTTCCATTCTTCTTCACGGTCTGTCTCAATTATTAATGTAACAGAGCAAGAGCGACCACCTTCATCAAAAAATGTATTATTAATTACATTTGAAAAAAGCTTTTTATATTCAACTTCGCTCATACCTCTTTTTCCAAATAATACGTATAAAATTGCCTTTAAAATTGTTGTTTTACCAGCACCATTTAAACCGCCAAGAAGGATAATATTTTTATTTTCTTTTTCCCTAATGTCTCTAGGAATATATAATTCTACCGATTGTTGACCATAATAGGTTTTATAACTATCAAAAACAAGTTTTTTTAGTAACAATAATTTCACCTCAATCTTTTTTTATATAAAATTCAATTAGATCAGTATAATTTTTCTTTCTAGCACCCTGTGTTAAATTTTCATATGAATGATTTTTTGCGCTTTTAAAAAGCTCTAAAATTAACTCTTTTGGAATATCATTTTCTTTACATAATGAATCTAATAAAAGGTCGGATTGTTTTTTTATGTCAGTCATTACATTCACCTTCTTTTTTTGTATTCTATATGTATTTATTTTAACATAATTTTTAAAGCTTTTTATTTCCTATTTTTAGGGTGATCAAAAAACTGAAGACCTCTGGTCTTCAGCTTTATAAGTTATTGAATATTTCTAAATCCTTTACATTTATGGTTGGATTTAAAGAGAAACGAATTGTATTCCTCACCTCATTAAGGCTTAAACCGATTGCTTGTAATACGTGGCTAGGTTTACTTGAGCTACAAGCTGAGCCGGTTGAGACGGCCATGAATGGTGCAAGTTTTTTTACTAAAATTTCATTATTAAGACCCTTAAATTGGACATTTAGTATACCAGGTATTTTTTGTTCAATATCATTATTATAAATAATTGAAGTTCCAAATTTATTATTTAAAATATCTCTTAACTCAAGTTCTAAAGTAATAAGTCTATCTAAATTTGCATTAAAATTTTTCAAAGTTATTTCGGCAGCTTTTCCCATTCCTACAATATTATGAACTGCTAGGGTACCACTTCGATAATTTTTTTCCTGCCCCCCACCATGTAGTAAGGGTGTTATGGGAATTGGAAGTCCTAAATCATCTTTTCTAAGTACAGTTACTCCAACACCTTTGGGACCGTGAAATTTGTGAGCTGAACATGATAAAAAATTTATACCCGATAATTCTTCTAAAGAGAATTCAATTTTTCCAACCACTTGAGTGGCATCAGTATGTAAAAAAACATTATATTCTCTACAAAGGTTTTGAATATCAATCATCGGATTTAATGAACCTAGTTCATTATTACCCCAAATTAGTGAAACAAGTAGGGGAGTTTCATTCTTTAAAATCTCTGCAAGTTGATTTAAATTTATCCTTCCAAATTGATCAACATCTAGATAAGTTATTTTAAATCCTTTTGATTGTAAATATTCACATACTTCTAATATAGAAGGGTGCTCGGTTTTAGAAGTAACAATATGATTTTTCTCGGAATTACCATAATAATCGGCAATTCCTTTAAGGATCATATTATTGCTTTCTGTCGAACCACTTGTAAAAATAATTTCATCAGAATCACATCCAAGTAATTTTGCTATGTGTTGTCGGGAAGACTCTACAGCATTTTTGGCATTTTCAGCTAATGTATAATACTTACTCGAGGGATTACCGAATTCCTCGAGTAAGTAAGGTAACATTGCATCTTTTACCTCTGGATGAATTGGGGTAGTTGCACTGTTATCTAAATATAGCATTCTTATCACTCCACATTAAATTTTAACATGTTTTCATAAAATTTTTCTGCATTTCCAGCGTACTTATATTCATTTTGAATAATTGAAATACCACGCTCAAGATGTGCATTAAAAAGGGTAGGAAAGTACTCTTCATCTGTTAGTAATTTTCCAGCATGTTGAGAAATTAATGTCTTATAAATTTGATCATATTCTCCAGTAAAAGTCTGTCTGTTAATTTCTAACCCATTATTCGATCTGTAGTTCGGAATTTCAGGTATTGAATTATTTGTAAGTGAAGCTCCGACTGCTAAACGTGCTAATATATTTGGTGTTAGCTGAGTAGAGGATTGAAGTTCTTTTAGAATCTCTGATGTATTATTAGATAGTTTTAATCGATGGATCATTTTCAATCCTCCTTAATTAAATTGAAAGTATCCTGAAGTTACTTTTATGTTTTGTTCTTCAGTATTAAATTGCAATAAATATTGTTTTGATATATGCTCGTCCAAAAGTTTAAACTGGGTAGAGTTTACTTCTGAATTTGTAGATAAGATTAATACTTGTTCCCCACATTTAGGAATAAAGTCAGTTAATACTCTTTGTTTATGTGTATTATCTAAACGACCAAGTAGAGTATCAAATATAAATGGTACGCGTCTACCAGAACATTTAAACATTGCCCAGATAATAGAAAGTAATAATATTTCTTTTTCACCAGCAGAAAGTGTGATTTTTTCTATTTCTTCATTTGAAGCATTATATAATTTAACGTCAAATGTAACTGAGTTTATTCTTATAGAAGAAATATATTGATTTTTACGCATTAACCTATTTAACATATCAGTTGCTTCCATTTGTACTTGTTGTAACTTTTTCTGATGTTGCACTTCTTGAAAGCGTAAGCTTAGCTTTATTATATTTTGAGCCATTTCAAAAGTGTTTTCAGTACGGGTTTCCTGCTTTAAAAATGTTTCTTTAGCAAATATTACCTTTTCGGATTCAGCTAGCTCGTTTTTAAGATTTAATTGCATTTCTTCTAAAGTTTGAAGATCAAATTCAATTTTGCTGATTTCTTTTGTAATTCGTTCCATTTCTTCGAGCATTTTGTTAAAATCATTTGCTTTATCATTTGTTGCTATTTTTTTACGGATCTCTTGTGCATCAGATAAAAGTTCACGATTTTTACTAATAACCTCTAAATAATTTAAGTGGTTTTCATTATTTATAAGATTCGAAATCTGTTCAACTTGTCCTCTCTGAGAAGGGGATAAGTTATGAATCGTATTAACCTGTTGATTAGGTCGGAACTTATCAAGAATTAGTGATTGTAATTGACTTGGTTGGATTGATTTATTATCTAATTGTTCAATAATATCTTGAATATCAGAAACTGATAAAAATTTACTCGCTTGTTTAAATAAAATTAATTGATCTTCTGCATCAATTTGACTTAGAGATTCGTTTAGTAGTTTTTTGTTCATATAAAAAGGTAAGAAAACAGAAATAAATCCTTTTACTTTTTCATTTAACTTTTTACGTTCAGATTCGATTTCAGACTCTTCTCGTAGTAGTTCGTTTCTTTGCTCATCTTTAAGACCGCCATGGATTTCAAAGCTTTTTTTATTTGAAGAAAACAATTCATTTAATTGTGTTTTCTTTTCATTAAATTGGTTTATTTTAAGGTCAATATTTTGTGTTTTTTCAACGATTGATGCTTTCTTTTTTTGCTCTTCAAATAATTCTTCTTCAGTTTGATTGAATTTTTTTTCATCGATCTCTTTTTGTAAATAATTTGTGAGATCTGATTGAAGATTATTAAATAAATCTAAATTAAAAACAATTGTTGAAAGTTCCTTTAAATATTGAGATAACTCATTATTATTAATAATTTTCGATATTTCCTCTCCATCAAATAAACATAAATCGAATAATTTAGGAGGGAATAGCTCTTTAAGTTTTGAAAAGTAATTATCCGTTTCTGCTTCATTTAAAAATTGGTCGTTTTTATAAACCATAAAATATTCTTTTGGTTTTTCATTAAAAAGTTTCCAACCACGGATTATCTTATATTCGTTTTTCTGATAGTTTTCTATTTCGGTAAAAATAATTTGAATACTGGCAGAGCTATTATTGATCGTTCTTATTGATGAATTGATACTTGCATAAACTCGTTTATCATATTCTGAACTATTTTTAAAGCCAAAACCGAACGCTCCAAATAGTCCTAATTTAATTGAATTTAAAAATGTTGTTTTACCTGCACCATTTTCTCCACCAATTAATACTACATTTTGACCTTGGGAAGTTTCTAAATCAAAAGAATTGGTTCCACGATAAGCTCCGATATTTTCTAATATAAGTTTTTTGAATTTCATGTTTTTAGAACCTTTCTAATTAAATGTGTAAATAATCTTGTTTTAGAACTTTTTCAAGATCTTGCATTAAACCTCGACGAACTTTATAACCAGCAAAATCTTTTTCAAGAGAAATTAGTTTTTTTAACATTTTTAAATCAACATTATATTCTCTGCAAAGTGTTTCTAAATCAAAAACTTGTTCTTGATCAAAAAGAGGGCGGTCATCTTGTTCCCAATCAAGATCTTTTCCCATAACACCTCTATAGATTGTTGGAAGTGAATCTTCCCAATCACCATTCTCAAGCCAATATCTTCTGATCATTCGAAGTTCTTCTTCTCTTATTAGCTCAAAATTTTCTTCATAAGGATGTTTTAGATCACGCTGTGTTTCTAATAATAGTGTTAAGATTTCTTTTCTGGCTTCCATTGTATATGGTCCAACCCCAAGTCGTCCGAATTTACCATTTTCTAGTTTAATTAATATCATTGGATCAAATGGTGCACTTAAATCAATATTATGTTCTTTTATATATCGTTTTAATTCCTTTTTCTCTAGCTGTGTATATTCACTTAATAGAATCGTTTCTTTACCTTTTCTAGATTTTTTAGGTATGATAACGTACTCCAAACCATCGATTGTTTCAATTTTTACTTCTTTTAAATACATTTGACCATTCATTCTGTATTTCATACGTCTTGAGCGATCATCACGAATATCTGCAATGAAATTTCTAAATACTAATAATGGTTTCATCCAATCACTACCACTATTAATAAATCCATTAAGTGCTTTATCTTCGGTTACTACAGTACATACCCAGCAGCCGAATCGGCTATTACCACATGAACCAGCACTTTCTTTAATATTTTTATCGATTACGAGTGGGCATTCTCCACTACTTGAATCTTGATAAAGTTTGTGAAGTTCAAAATTGTCGTCTCCCCATGGTGATGTGTGATTTAATAAATAATCCCAAACATCATCAAGACTAAAGCTTTTAATTGGTGCGAACACATATGCATTCGAAAGTGTAGAGTGTCTCATTAAGTCTTTACCTTCAATAGTATGTGACTTTAAGACATTATCTCTTGTAGCACTTTCGTTTTCTCTAACACCAAGAACCATAATAACTTCACCAAATGAATCGACCTTATCCATAATAAAGCGATCAGCAGGTTCAATTTTTAATCGATCAGTACACCAACGGAACTTTTGGTTTGGGGATGGATAACCTTTTCCTATTAAAAGAGACCAAAATGTGTTTTCAAAAATAGGTTTAACCTTATGTGTTTCAATTGGAAGATCTCGTGTCAGAGCCTCTTTTTGAATTCTATTTAATGTAGTATTAATAGATTGAATAATTAAAGGTGTTTCTACCAAAGTATCAGAAGAGATGATATACACTTTCTTATGAAGTTTCTCTTTAGGTAGTTCTGAAAGAGATTCAAATACTAACTGAGCTACAACAGTTGAATCTTTTCCACCACTATAACCAACAACCCAAGGTCTAGAATCAGCAAGATATACTTTTTTAATATGTTCTTTTGCATCAGTAATGAATGTATTATTTTTTAAACTCTCAAATAAGTTTAACGTCATTAAAATCACCTAACCCGTATTTTTCTTCTATTTTTTGTTCTACTTCAGTTAATGGCAAATTAAGCAATTGTTTAATTTTATTAGCTGTTAATAGAATCGTATCGCGCGTTTTTTGAATCCTACCATTTGGACTAATTGCTCGATGTAACCAATCTTTTTCGTTAGTTCTACTCCAATCGATGGAATTAAGTTGATGAATATAGTCTTTCCAATCATTAGAGTAGTTTTTTATTAAGAAATACCCAACTAAACCAATTGCTTCAAGGCATACACCATGACCATTGATATAATTCATTCTTAAATCTCTAGCACTCATTTTCTTTTCAAAAACTAAGTTCCATTCTTGAATTGTTTGAGTTAATTCATTCCAAAAATCAACTAAAAATTGCTCTTCTTCATCTAATAAATTTTCACCTTTTGATCTATTAACTAATCTAAGGTTCGTATTAAAAATATGGTTTAGAGCTAGTATTTTTGGAGAATTCTTAGATAATGTAACACGTTCTTTATCTGTGTAACGTGATAATAAAGTGTTATTTGCAACAATTTCTTTAGTAATAATTGATAATTTATCACGGTGATCATATAAAATTCCAATCGAGGTAGTGGTATTAACCGCATGACGATTTAAATCCGAAAAAATCTGTTGTGATTTTTTTAATCCTGTATCTTGAAAAATTACAATAGAAATTGTTTCATTTCCTAGTTCTGGATCTATTTTTAGTGCTTCTTCAATCGCAGCTCTACGATGTTGACCATCATTAATTAAAAATCTAGCATCTAAGGAAACGTGTAATTGACCGATATCTTTAAAGCCACCATCAGCATTGATTGGATTAAATTGCATCTCTCCATCTACAGAAGCAGTCAAAGAAGAGAAAACATAATCTTTACTATTTTCGATAATATAGTTTGATATTTCAGGTATGCGATTTTTATTTAAAATTCTTTGTGATCTATGTTCTGCTGGGATTTCTTCTTCATCAAAGAGGAAAATTTTTGGTATGAGTTTTAAAGGGCACATTACAACATAATACTCCTTTAAAGCTTGCTTTCCACGAACAGCTGGAAATACGTAACTGAAACCAAAGTCCATTAACTACACCTCATTTTACGTACGTAATAATTAATATGATTATATACCAATTTTTATACTATTGCTATTAATTCAGATTGGTAGATTAATATTTTAAATTGTAAAATATTAAATTTTTTATTATGACTATATTTAGCTGTAAATTTAGATTGAAAGTAATAGTGTCCTTTCTAAATTTGGAAGTTATTAAATTAAGTAAAAACATTTTACATACAAACCTGTTCAATTTTTTGAGCAGGTTTTTTATGTTTTTTACTAAAAACCCCAATTTCCCAAATAGAACCAATACTTTCATTTACCCACTCAATTTTCTGACCATCCCATCAGTTAAGATTAATCCAGATTTAATCAAACCTTAATTTTAAAAAAACTGAAGGAGGATTTTTATATGAAAAAATTCACTTACCTATTATTAGCACTTCTAATTACTCTACAAGTCGGCTGTTCATCAAACAACCAAGCAAAACAAACAACAATAAATTCAAAACCAAAAGAAGAATCAGTAGCTGTCGATAAGGGTCTATTCAACGTAAAACTCACATTACCAGCTTCAATGTTTGAGGGAGACGACATAAACAAAGTTATCGCCGGTGCAGAAAAAGAAGGAATCAAAGTAACAAAAAACACCGATGGGTCTCTAACTTACAAAATGTCAAAATCTCAACACAAGAAAATGATGAAGAGTATTAAAGATCAAATCATTAAAACAGTCAATGAAACAAAACAAAGTAAAGATTTTGCTTCGCTAAAGGATATTACTTACAACAACGATTTCACAGAGTTTACTTTGATTGTTGACCAAGCAGCCTATGAAAATAGCATGGATGGTCTCGCTGCATTTACATTTGGGATGTCCGGAATGATGTATCAACTTTATAACGGTGTAGATCCAAATGACTATAAAGTAACCATTTTAGTAAAAGATCAAGCTACTCAAAAAGAATTTGATAAAATCGTTTACCCAGATTCGCTTAAGGAAAAATAACTCGAAAATTTCTTTAGGTTAACAAAAAAATTTAAAAGTGAGGCTAAAAAATGAACAGAAAATATTCAAAGGTAGTAAGTTTATTAGGAACAACTCTATTAACAATTTCGTTATTATCAGCATGTGGGCAAGGCACAAAAGATGTGATTGTAAAAGAAGACTCTCCAAAAAAGGAAGAAGTAAAAACAACTAAAAAAGAAGTAAAACCAAAACAATCAAAACTTGGTTCAAGAACGAATCCAGTTCCATTTAAGAAAACTGCTACTGTTGATGATGAATTATATAATGACAATGGAGATTCATTTCCAATTAAGTTTGACTTAACGGTAGAAGAAGTAGTACGTGGAGATGCTGCCTACGCTAAATTAAAAAGCATGAACGAATTTAATGATCCTACGCCAGAAGGGTATGAATGGATTTTAACAAAAGTAAAAGTTAAATTTGTAAAATCAGCTACTGAAGATTTAGCATTTAATATTGATGGAATTATGAACTTTAAAGTAGTAAGTGAAAGTGGAGATATTTATAGCGGAGATGTTTATGGCACAACAGATCCAGATTTTAGTTATGAAATGTATGTAGGAAATGAAAAAGAAGGATATATTGCTAATTTAGTAAAAACTGGGGAAAAGGCGCAATTACGATATGAAGAGTTTATTGGAGGTCAAGTATTCTTTAATTTGCAATAATGCCTAGATTAAACCAAAAATGTTCTGTGTTAAGAACGAAATAATATACTAATTAAGAAATGTGTACAGCCAAGTCTGTACACATTTTTTCTGCGAAAAAACGAAAGACTTATTCAATTTTTGAGTAGGTTTATTAAAGTTAGTAAATACTCACTAAATAAATCTAGTACATTTTTACTGAAATAACAATATTTTCTATGTTAAAATGATAAATAGATTAAGATAAATATGAAATACATCTTTGTTTCTTAGCAAACTATTAAACATATTTATTTACTGGAAATTTTATAAATAAGGTAGCATTTGTTACAAAATAAATAGATAGGAGTTATTAAAAATGAAAAAACTTGTTATTGGTATTCTTACAATTGGACTTATTCAAAGTTATTCAATTATTTCAACTGATGATGCTAGTGCAGCTGTGAAAACATTTAAAAACTGTACTGAATTGAACAAGACATACAAGGGTGGAGTTGCCCGTAGTTCATCCGTTAAAAATAAAGGCGGTAAGACTAAATATAAACCGTATGCATCAAAAGCTCTATATGACGCTAATAAAAAAATGGATCGAGATAAAGATTTAATAGCGTGTGAAAGATAAGTTTAAGTAGTAAAAAATGTTAGTTCTCAAGAAGGAACTAACAACCTGAGACTGAAGGCAAACCTGATTTTTATCGAGTTTGTCTACAGTGATCAATACTATGTTAAAGTAAAACTGCAGTCTTCAAATTTTGAGGACTGCATTTTTTTTATTTCCAAAATCTTCAAATATTTGTCACATTGATGATGAGTTTAATAGAATCTAGTATGTTAATATTTTCACAAGTTAGTAAATTTTACTAAAAATTTTACGATTAATAAGGAGGATGATCTTGAAAAATTTATAGTTCCAGAGTTACATTATTTTCACTAGTCATAGACACAACATCTGGTAGTTTATTTAGGGGTACTAGATGAAAGTATGTATTTAAATTTTATATTTCGGAAGTATTTAGATTCTAAAATTAATGTAATGGAAAGGCTGATGAAAATGTTTAAGAAGTATATGAAACAGAAAAGTAGTTTAAAAAAATTAAGTTCAAAAAAAAGACTAAAACAATTTTTAATTGGATTCATTGTTGTATTTTTCTTAGGTGCAGTGTATCCATCGCAAAGTAGAGCAGAAACTTTAATGACAGATGAACAATCAGCGATTATAGATAATATTAAAGATATAGTAAAACAAAAAAAAATATCAGATGAAGAAGTTGCTAAATTAGAATCAGAACTTTCAAAATTAGGAATAGATTCAGCAACATATTTTACTCCAGAAAATCCAAGTGAATTTAAACAAGCTAGAGGTTATAGTCAAACTCATGATCTAGGTCAAGGGTGGAAAGCAAGAGTAGACAAACCGACAGCCGGTGCTAAACAGCAAAAACCACATGTCCATGTATATAAAGGAAAGGTTGAAGGTATTGAAAACGTAGATGGTACAAAATCACATGGGCAAACATTAAAAGAAGCAGGTGTACCTAAAAGTATTCAAAAGAAGGCTAAAGCCCTAAAAGATTATAAAAAAGCACAAGAAGATTTAAAAGAAATGGAGAAAGCAAAGGATAAAATTGAAGCTAAAAAGTTAAATCTGAAAAAGACTGCTGATATAATAATTGCTATAGGAATCTTTGTGGCAGTTGTAGGTCTTGTTATATTTGCTACTTCAAGTATTGCTGCATGGGGAGCATTTTTATTGTTAATTTAAAAAGGAGTGTTTTTTTTGGTAAATTATCAATTTTTATTACAATTGGATTTGAATTATAAAAACCATATGATTTTTACAATAAAAGAAATAAAAAAGGGTTATTATGAAAAAATAGGTTATTTGGTACTGGAAGATGTTCGTAGGGCAGGAACACCTAATGATTTTAAAGATTTACATCCTGTTTTTTTAAAAGACTGGGATGATGATAGAAATTTAATCTTTGTGAGAGTATATACTTTTGATAATTTAACAGAAGAAAAACAAGATGCACTATTAGAACTTGCAGAAGCTTTTATTGAATTTAAACCAAGTGTCAATCATAAGGTGAATTTTTATGTATCAAAAGAAGTTTCTAAGCTATTTGAAAAATGTTGGGAAAAAGATATGAATATGATTCCTGTCTATCAATGGTTGATCAATGCTGATAGTGAAAATCCAATTAATTTAGAAAAACTAAAAATTGATTCATTAAATCATCTATCACAAGATGAATAACTATGAACTAGATGATGTGGAAGAGACTTTTAAAAAGGACACTAAAAAAGTTCGTGCAAATCAAATAAGCGAAGCCTTCACTGTTAATTTAGGAAGCCTTCGCTATTTTTTGTAGTTAAAGGTCATGGAATATCTACATTTCGTAAAAGTTTGGGGGAATAAAAAAATGATAATAAAAGTCTTAGTTTTAATTTTATTACTAATTCTAGGGAATCTATTATTTAAACTAATCCCCTGGAAGTATATTACGTTACTATTTGGAATTATTGTATTGCTATTAATAGGTTTTTTCATTGTTGAGCGTACTTCTATTTTAGTAAAAAATAGACTACTAGAAAGTACTTCACTAAAAAATGAAGGAATGAATGAAATTATGATTGATAAACAAGTTACACCTGAACTATTGGTAGATCTAAAAAGCAAATATGGTAGTACAGTTAAACACACAGATATAGTAGTAATACTTTCTGTTGAAAATGATAGAAACTATCAATTTAAGAATTTTTATATAGGAATTAAAAACAACAAAATTAATAGTATTTTTTCTGAAGATCCTAAACTAAAAACTAATAAAGGGATTGGAAAAGGAGATGATATATCTACTATTATAAATAAGTACGGTAATAACTACATTCACTCGTTTGAAGAAATAGGAGAAACGTTAACGTATCTTGATAAAGAGAGAAATGTTAAATTGACTTTCATTATATATAAAGAGAAAGTATTACAAACTATTCTAACTAAGTATTAAGTCAAGGAGATATATTATGCCCATTTCAATTATTATTATTTTTATGTTTCTTTTTTCATTATTTTCTTTAGTTATTGGTTTAATGAGAAAACAAAAATATATTATAATTTTTTCAAGTATACTATTACTTATATCTTTAGGATTAGGAGCATTTATAATCGTATTAATTGGAAGAATGTAATTGATGAATTCATTAAAGATATGCAAAATCCTCCAATATAAGATCCATTTAAAAGGGGGATTTTTTTATTTCTTTCTATCGACGAAATTTAATTATTTTACATCAAAAAAATCCGGCCCAATAAATGAACCAGATTTCTCAAGACTGCTTTATTTCCAATCTACGCGCAACCAAAGACAAAACATAATTAACAATAAAATACATCAACGAAACCATCACCATAACAGGGATCACATAAGATTCCTTCTGCGCATAAATAATCTGTCCATTATGCAATAAGTCCGGCAATGCAATAACAACAGCTAAACATGTATCTTTTAGTAAAGAAATAAATTGACTAACAATCGGCGGAACCATTCGTCTCAATGCTTGAGGCAAGACAATATAACGTAATGTCTGAGTGTAATTGAGGCCGGACGCACGAGCCGCTTCAATCTGTCCTTTTTCGATCGAGTTTAATCCACTTCGAATAATCTCTGAAATCATAGCTGATTCAAAAACCGTTAATGCTGCGATGGTAGCTGTCGTTATTTTCATTTCAATCCCGATTTCTGGTAGGGCAAAATACGTAAAGAAAATAATCAGTAGTAAAGGCAGGTTCCGTATAATCTCAACAATCGCGGTTAGTAATTGAGTAACAACAGGAATCTTTGTATATCTAAGCGTACCAATAAGTCCACCAATAATGAAACTTAGGACAATTGAAATGGCAGCGACCTTAAGGGTGACCCAAAATCCTTCTAGTAAAAACTTGATATGATCTAGTGTATATACATCAGCGAACGGCTGCAGAAAATCCATTCATCCACCTCCTTAATTACTTCTTGCCAAGCGTTTTTCTAAATATCCCACACCAATACTTAAAGGAATCGTTAAGACTAAGTAGAATAAGGCTACAAAAATATAAGTATCAAACGTTACGTAAGTCATTGCAGATATTAGATCGCCCTGATACATTAAATCTCCACCAGCTACGACTGCTAATAAAGATGAATTTTTTACTAAATTTAGAAATTGGTTGCCAAGAGGAGGGATGACGATTTTAATCGCCTGGGGAAGTATAATTAATCTCATTGCCTGTCCGTAACTCAATCCTGTTGAGCGAGCCGCTTCCATTTGTCCTTTTGGAACAGAAAGTATACCGGCACGAATTGCTTCGGCAATGAAGGCTGCTGTATAGATGGTTAATCCAATCGTTCCTGCAACCATCCCACTATAGCTTCCAGCTAAGTAAGTGAAAAAAATAACAACTAGTACAGGGATATTACGTATAAATTCAACATATACCGAACCTAACCAGTTAAGCGGTTTAATTGGAGCAATTCGCATAACAGCAATTATTGTTCCTAAAATAAAGCTACACAACAAAGCAATTAAACTAGTTAAAATGGTTACTCTTAATCCTTCTAAAAAATACTCCATATGATCCGTTAGTATCGAGAAATCAATCAAAGGATTTCCTCCTAATTATCAGGAAAAGCAGGTCCGTAAAATTACGGACTCTGCAGATCCCAACGATAATATCAATAATTATTTTTTAATCCATTTATTCTTAATTTCATCGTATTTACCTGATTCTTTCAGGCTTTTTAATGCTTTATTTAATGCGTCAACAAGATCTTTATTGCCTTTTTTAACAGCGATTCCATAAGGTTCTTGGGTAAAAGTTCCACCTACTAATTCAAATGAAGGATCTTCTTCTTTCATACCATAAAGGATTGAGTCATCAGTCGTTAGGGCATCACCTTTACCAGCTTTTAAGGCTGTAAATGCTTCAGCATAATTTTCGAATTCTAGTACTGTTGTATTAGGAGCTTTCTGACGAATATTTACAGCGGAAGTGGACCCTTTAACAGCAAGCACTTTTGTCCCTTTTTTCAAGTCAGCAAGTCCATGAACTTTACTGCCTTTTTTCACAAGCAAAGATTGTCCCGCATTAAAGTAAACATCAGTAAAATCTACTTCTTTTTTACGTTCTTCATTAATGGTCATTGTAGCGACTACCGCATCAACTTTACCATTATTTAAGAGGCCAACCCTAGTTTTTGAAGTAACCTCTATGTATTCTGGTTTAACATCATTGCCAAACATTTCTTTTGCCAGTGCTTTGGAAAGGTCAATATCAAATCCTTCTACTTTACCTGTTGATGGGTTTTTCAATCCGAATAAACGAGTGTCATATTTTACGCCAAATACGATTTTCTTATCATCCTTAATACGTGCAAGAGCATCCTTACTTTTAGAATCATCCTTACCACCACAACCTGCAAGAACTAAGGCGGCCGTAGTTGAAACCAAAGCCATTTTTATGAATTTTTTTAAAAACATTCCATTACCTCCTATTAATGATTTAATATACGACTGAGAAATAAGCGAGCCCGTTCTTCACGCGGGTTCTCATAAAACTCAGCCGGAGTTGCTTCTTCTAATATGCGACCCTCGTCCATAAAGACGATTCGGTCGGCAACCTCTCTGGCAAAGCCCATCTCATGAGTCACGACAACCATCGTCATGCCTTCCCTAGCAAGAGTCTTCATAACATCTAGCACTTCACCAATCATTTCAGGATCAAGTGCCGAAGTAGGTTCATCAAAAAGCATAATATCCGGTTTCATCGTAAGTCCGCGGGCTATTGCTACACGTTGTTGCTGACCACCAGAAAGCTGGGAAGGATAAGATTTCGACTTCTCTAAAATGCCTACCTTTTCAAGAAAATGTTTGGCTGTTTCATCAGCAACTTCTCTAGATTGGCCCAATGCTTTCATAGGAGCGAGAGTGATATTTTCAAGCACAGTTTTGTGCGGATACAAATAAAAATGCTGAAAAACCATTCCAATATTCCGTCTTAACTTATTGAGATCTGTTTTTTTATCCCCAACAGAAATCCCACTGACCGTAAGTGTCCCGTTATTAATTGATTCCAGATGATTGATACAACGTAACAAAGTACTCTTACCAGAACCAGACGGCCCAATCACAACAACAACTTCACCTTTATTGATTGTGAGATTAATATCTTTCAAGACTTGAAAATCGCCATAAAACTTATTTACATGTTTAAATTCAATCATTCCTGACCTCCTGTACAATTTTATTGGTATATGTGAAATGGAGAATTTTGGGAATCAATATTTAATGTGTATGCTTGTTTACATTTTGATATCACGCTTATTTCGTTTTTAGTCTTTTTGGACGAGGACTTTCGCACTAGAATCATAAAAGAAAAAGAACGAGTATTATTTGATGTAGACAATAGGAAGTGTCGTTAATCTAAAGGCAAAAAAAGTGAGACAATATAATTTTTTAAATAGAAATAACTCGTAAAATTTACTAAAAGTTCAATGTTTTATCATAAATACCATAATTTTCTATTGATTAGTATGTTAAGATTTTCACATATAGTCACTTGCAGCTACCGTGAAATCGGGAGGCGTATAGATTGGTAAGGGGCTTTCAAAATCAGAGGCTGTATCGAGGATAAAATCTAAAAAAGCTACGTGGTCTATCTCTAAAAATCAGATTAAGAGAGTTGCTGATTTAGTTAAGTTTAATATTAGAATCATCCGGTTAATTAGAAAAGGAGGATCTATTCATGACACAATATCATTATATTTCTTCACCAATGCGACTGAAAGAAGGTACATTTGGTGACAATCCTATTTCTCCTAATGTTTATGCAAATGAACTAGATTTTACACATCTATATATTGAAAGGAATTATGATCTAGAGGAAAAAAGGATTTTTAGTTTCTCTAAACACTTCCAATTTAAGCATCAAGTATGGATGATGTCTCAACAAGTTCCAATGAAAGGAGAAAAACGGATTTCTCCAGAAGGTGATAAATGTTTGAAGATTTTATATGAATACATTAAAGAGGCTGTTAATGAGAGTGGCGTAATAGAATATTTCGCTTCATTGAATTCAGAAGAAGACTTACCAATTAGCCATAAACGGGAAATGACACTAACAGATTTAAAATCTCCAAGAGACTTAATAATAGCCCAAAGGGAGTTTGTTACAATTTATAAGGACTACGATGATGGAATAATATCAAACGAATAAAATGCATCTCCACCTTAAAAAGTACCCTATTGAGTAAGCACCTAAAAAGCTAATCAATAGGATACTTTTCTAGTGAAAATAGACTAGTGTTATTTAACCATCATTTTTACCAATTAAATATTAAAATTAAATTAAATACATCTTATAGAGATTATAGATTCTATACCTATTAAAACAAAAAAATAAATAATACAATTATTAAAGAATATCAATCCCAAGGGGAGTTTATTGAGTATGTTTTTAGAGTAAATAAACTTATCTATCTATATAGTTTTAGTGAATCCTTACAAAAGGAAATAGATGAATACTTATAAAAAACCTTCTAAATTATTCCTGTACAAATAAGCTAATAAACGATTAAAAAGCCAAGGTATTCAACTTGGCTTTGTTTTAACTCACTTACTTACTCCGGTGTGATACAGAGATTAATATCTTTTAATAATCAGTCAAAGAGTGTTGCTGCTTCAGTTAATTTTATTATCACGATCATCCGGCAAAGCGTACTCCAGATGTGCACGCTTTCTATGGCGTACCGGTTAATTAGAAAAGGAGGATCTATTCATGACACAATATCATTATATTTCTTCACCAATGCGACTGAAAGAAGGTTCCTTTGGTAAAAATCCTATTTCACCTAATGTTTATGCAAATGAACTAGATTTTACACATTTATATATGGAAAGGAATTATAATCAAGAGGAAAAAAGGATTTTTAGTTTCTCTAAACACTTCCAATATAAGCATCAAGTATGTATGATGTCTCAACAAGTTCCAATGAAAGGAGAAAAACGGATTTCTCCAGAAGGTGATAAATGTTTGAAGATTTTATATGAATACATTAAAGAGGCTGTTAATGAGAGTGGCGTAATAGAATATTTCGCTTCATGGAATTCAGAAGAAGACTTACCAATTAACCATAAACGTGAAATTACACTAATTGATTTAAAAACTCCTAGAGACTTAATAATAGCCCAAAGGGAATTTGTTACAATTTATAAAGATTACGATGATGGAATAATATCAAACGAATAAAAGCATCTCCACCTTAAAAAGTACCCTATAGAGTAGATAGCTAATAGAAGCTACTCTATAGGGTATTTTTCTAGTAAAAAAAGACTAGTATTTTTTAACCATAATTTTTACCAATTAAATATGTTAAAATTAAAATCAGATTAAGTTACATATAAAATACATCTTATGAATTTTACTAAATAAACGGAGGAATCCATGGAAAACCGAGAACGTTTCTATAAACTAATGAAGCTATTAGAAAGTAAAACAGATATTGATCGTGAGTTTACGTTTGATGAAATAAAAAAGAGATTAGCAGCAGGAGAAGAAGACTTTTCGTATAGTAAAAATACATTTTTAAAAGATATATCGGTATTAGTGGATGTTGGTTTTGATGTAATTGAAAACGCTTCAGATGGTAAGGCAACTACATATAGTCACCAAGAAAGACTATTTGAATTACATGAACTCCGTTTATTAGTAGATGCTGTTACAGCTTCAAGATTTTTAAATAAACAAGAAACCAAAAAAATTATTGATAAATTAAAAAAACTTACAAGTGAAAACGAAGCCAAAAAGCTTCACAATGGCATTATCCCAGATACTGCTATTAAGAGTGAAAGTAACCGAATTCACTTCTCAATCGATCAAATTCATCAAGCCATTGCTGAGAAAAAATTACTGACATTTCAATATGGCCGATATAATTTTAAGAAAGAATTTGAATTAAGCCATGATGGAAAAAAGTATTCAGTAAAGCCACTCGCAGTAATTTGGTCAAATGACTACTATTATCTGATTACAAAAAGCCTACCTGACGATCAACTTAGACATTTCCGTGTAGACCGAATGCGAGAAGTTAAGAGAACGGAAGAAAAATTCCCAGATGATCGTTTTAATGTAGATGAATACTTGAGTACGGTTTTTAATATGTTTGCTGGTGAACCTGATTACGTAAAAATTAAGTTCAAAAGAGGATTATTAAATGTCGTACTTGATCGTTTTGGATTAAAAGCTGATATTCAGCAAGTGGATGAGGAGCATTTCATCTTAACGACAAAAGCTGCAATTAGTGATGGATTGATTACTTGGATTTTAACTTGGGGAAAGGATGCTCAGGTAATAAGTCCGCCATCAGTGATTGATAAAGTTCAGGAGCAAATTTTGGAAATGAGTAAGTTGTATAATATGAATTTGCAAAAATAAGTTTTACTAAAAAGAGTATCTCTGGGGGGATGCTCTTTTTTTATTAAAAAACCTTCATATTAATTTCAAAATTACTTTAATTAAAATGCATTTAAGTATGTTACTATTTTCACAAGTGGAGCTATTTTAAATATGATGAGAGGTTTGAGAATGATGCTAAAGGTAATTTTCTACTCTTTTATTTCAATTGTAGGGATCGGCTTAATAATGTATTTATACATAATGTTTTTCCTACCAACCCCAGATACAAAGATTAAAATAGAGAAAAATGAAATAAGTAAAAAATTAAATACAAACCAAACAATTCTAATTCCTTCTGGATTTGAAGTGAAAGATGTTTATCTAATAGATGATGGTTTCATTTCACCATATATTGAAGTGCATCTTTCAAATAGAATTAATATAAATATTCATTCATCAAATAGCTTAGCTTACGAAGGTGGGGAAAAGGCTAGAACTAAAATTATAAACACTCATAAAATTAGAGAATATCAAACGAAAGATAGAAGAGTAATCTATATTTTTAAAGATGGCCAACTTAATTATTTTTATGAATTCTATGAAACTTATAGGGAAAGTATTGATAAGTATTTATTAAAAAATCCGATTGATTAGTGTACTTTAAATAACAAAAACCAAGGAATTAATCCTTGGCTCAATGTTTAGATTAATGTCTTACAACTTTTAAAGTAGTCGCTTGACTAGTATTACCAGCAGCATCCTTTGCAGTTACAGCAATAGTAATACCTTTTTTCTGTGCTTTGATCTTAACTGTAAAGTTTCCGTTTGAATTAGCTTTGGCAGTACCTAGGACTTTACTTCCAACTTTCACGGTTACAGTTGAGTTGGCTTCTGCTTTTCCAGTTACTTTCAAGTCGTTGTCATCTACTTTATTAACTTTTGGCTTACCTGGTGCAATAACATCTACAACTGTTACAGTTGTTGCTACACTTACATTTCCAGCAGCATCTTTAGCTGTTACAGTCAGCTTTGTTCCTGCACTTTGAACGGCAATAGGTAGTGAATAGTTTCCAGACAAATTAGCTTTAGCGGTACCCAGTACTGTAGATCCTCTTTTAACAGTAACAGTAGAATTAGCCTCTGCCTTTCCAGTCACAACTTTGTCATTATTATCAACTTTATTTACGATTGGCTTAGCTGGTGCGATAACATCAACAACTTTTGTAGTTGCTGCTGCACTAGTATTACCTGCAGCATCTTTTGCAATGACACTTAAAGTAACTCCTGCTGCTTGTTTTTTTATTGTTACAGAATAGGTTCCTTTTGATGATGTTTTAGCAGTACCTAATTGATTACTACCAGCTTTAACAGTAATAGTAGAATTTGCTTCTGCTTTACCTGTAACAACTATATCATTATTATCAACTTTATTTACGGTCGGTTTATTTGGCGCAACGTTGTCCTCGAAACCAGTTATGATAGCATATAAGTCATTTTCGGTATTATTGTCAATATCGTCTGCATTATCATAATCCATAACTCCTACATAATAAGTGCCAGCTTTAGCTTGATATGCTTGATACTCAGTGCCGTCATCGTCATACTCCGAACCTAAGTATACTAATTTATTACTCTCAGCATAATCCTTTTCTACAGCTGCAAATAAAAGATCAATATTAATAGAGTTAGTTGCCCCAGCTACAAATAAAAGTCCATCAGTCGGTACAACTACTTTATGTAAATCTAAATCATATAAAGGAAGTAATTGCCCAATCAAGATTTTGTCATATGAAGTATTATCTGCATAAGGAAAATCATCATTATATTCCGTCTCATAAATAAAATCATCATCTGCACTAGTGACATTACCTTTATTCATGGTCCCCGTTTTATTAAAGCTTTTTACTGAAAAGGATCGAGCAGATTTTACTTCTTTTCCAAGCTGATTAAACGTGTGAAAATCTAGGATTCCTTTTTGAAGAGGTTTTTTAACCTGATGTTCAATCATCTTCTTTGATAAATCGT
Source organism: Bacillus sp. FJAT-25509 (assembly GCF_001420605.1). Lineage (GTDB taxonomy): Bacteria > Bacillota > Bacilli > Bacillales > Bacillaceae_G > Gottfriedia. Next base: position 24,321 of record NZ_LJIZ01000033.1, on the reverse strand, counting down.
ATCCGTTTCCTTCTGCCTTAACAGTTCCTAAAGACAATGGTGAAACTAATAATCCTAAAGTAACCAATGATAAGATTTTTTTATTAAGCACCAAATCACCCCTGTTGTTTATTATTAAGAACACTGAGGTCTCTAATGCTACTATAAAAAATCAGGCATAACCATGGGCTTCAATACACATTTATTTTTCGACAATTAGAAAGACTATAGGCTTGTTTAATGAAATTCTAATCATCGAATCTAAAAATAATTAAGCTAAATAAGACTATTTTTACCGATTTCAAGTAAATTTTACTTAAATGAATCAATATAATTCTTTAAGTATTTGGGATTATTTTGGTAAATTATCAAACTATTATCATATGCGATTGAAAGACCATTCTTCCAGAAAAAGGTAGTAAGTTGGGTGATGTCTGTCCATTGTTTTCTAGTAATTCATTCAGTATAATTAGAATTGTTGGATTAATTAGAAAATAAAACATTAAGTGGATGAACGCTTTAAAGAGTGATCAATTTGGTCACTTTTTTTATGAAAATAGGGAAGCAGGGACAGCATGAATTTTACTTTTAATTACGAAGAAAATGATGTATACCGTTTTAACCTTGATATGCACAGCTCGAACTCAAAAGGGAAAGGCTATTTACAGCAACGATCTGGTGCTTCTCTCTACTTTTTCGGTTTGCTCTGTTTGTACGCATATGTGTTAGACGTCAAGATTATGAATTATCTTTGGCTAATAATCGTATTAGCTGTAGTGCACTTTTTTTTCACTCCGTACGATCAAAAGCAACGAATCAAAAGAAGTGTAGCTTCGTTTACAAAAGATCCTAGAAATAAAAAGATATTTGGGGAGACTGAAATCGTTTTAGATCAAAAAGGACTTCTTGAAAAAACGCCGATCGAAGAGACTTTTATCAAGTGGGAGCACATACTTGAAGTGAAAGAAGCAGATTATGCATTTTATTTCTTTTATGCATCAAATCGGGCATTTGTACTCCCAAAAAACGCAGTATCGAATAGTGAAGGATTAAAAGCGTTTCTTGATTCTGTTTCAGTACCATTGGTTAAAATGTAGAAGATATGAAAAAGTGACTAGTAAAAAGTCACTTTTTTTTATTATGCAAAACATTTTCATCAGAGAGTAGTCTGGTAAGTGATTCAAAAAATGAATTAAGATATAATTGTTTATAGAAAAATAAAAATGAGGAATTGAGAACATGTACATTCAATTAACAAAAAAACTTTCAGATGAAATAAAAATAAAAGTAGAGAAACCAGATTTATCAAACGAGAATCAACTTTTTTGCTGGCATGCTAATATCTTTAAAATTGGCCGTAAAAAATGTGTATTGGTAATGAATAATGTAACAAGATATTGTTTTGTTATGTATGGTCTATTAAAAAAGGATTTTACAAATTTTGAAGAGTTAATGAAGAGAAGTATTGTGACAAATTTTCTGGCAAATGAATTTGATGTGGAGAAAGTTGATCAATATATGAAACAACTAGGTGAAATTCAATACACTGCGACAAGCGATCGAAGTATTATTTCGCAAATGAATGATATGATTTATCTTGCTGAATCTTATGTTTACCACAGGGTAGAGGAAGATGAAATAATTAGTTTGCTTCACTTAAATCTTGATCTTAATGACACGCCTTTATACAAGTTACGTTCTTATCCAAGCAAATTGATGAGGGAAGCATTGGATGAATTTTTTCATCAAATGAAGTGATCTTAGGGAACCTTCATATGTGGTGATTAATTGATATCAATAATTAAGGGGAAGCATTAATCTTAATTCGTTTTTCTTTAATGCATTTTTAAATTCTTTTAAAATTTCCTTGTTTGGAAGTCTATCATTTTTACCTTTAATTTTTACATTACCTTTTAACGGAACGATAATTCTATATCGTTCTTTTTCTTTTATATTACTTGTTGCAAACACATATGAATTTTCAGTAGTTTAAAAATCATCTTCTGAGTCCATCTTTCTTATAAAAGAGATTATGACTAATTGTTACAATTTAAGGAACAAACGTTAATAATTAGTTCATCTTCATACATTTTTCAAATATAGAACATTTTTCCAGAATTTAATATGTTAATATAATCAAAAAACAAAACATTTTCTCAGGGATGGGTTAAATTTGAAAAGTTTCTACTATCTTATCATTAGTTATTCAGTTTTCATTTTAAATGTCACCTATAACGGATTTAACAACTTCAATCTATTTTTAAGTTTAAATTGTATAAGTATTTTATTAAGCCTGCTGAGTTTTCTGATTTCAATTATTCCATCAGATAAGAGATGGAAAGAGAAGATCAACATTGGACTAAGTTTGAGTTTAATTTTAGTATCTTCACTTTGGATTAACTTAGTTTATGTTGGAATTTAAATGTTCTAGAGTTATTTGATTAGTAATTTGAAGAAAAAGGTGAGGATAATGGGGAGCTTTTTTAGAGTAATATTATTTCTTATTTTAACTTTTATTGCGATTGTTTTTTTGTTGATTTTCTTTTTAAAACCAGGACCCAAAAACGAAATTAGCGGATCTTCAAAAAGTTATGATTCACATGAGACACTTAAGGAGGATAAGGTTGGTGCAAGTAGATCCAATATAATAAAAGAACCTATACAAGAGACAGCATTGTTTTTCAATTTATAAAAACAATTGATTCTAAATGCGTTTCCAGGAGGAAATATGGGTAAAGAATTTGAAAATTTAGGACACGATAGGATGTTTAAAAACCTCCTCCATCTGTTTTTGGAAGAATATTTACAATGTTTTTATCCAGATTTTAATTTTAAAATTGATTGGAGCAGACACGTTAGATTGCTATCCGAGGGAACGGACATACCTAAACTCAATATAAAGGAAAATGAACCGAGATTTGTTGATGTTCTTTTTGAAGTCCATTTAAAAGATGAGGAAAAGAAGACTTTACTTCACTTCGAGAACCAGTCTTATTCTCAAAAAAAATTTCAGAGGAGAGTATATGAGTACAATTGTTTAATTAGAAGTAATCACCCTGATTGTTCAGTGTATTCATTTGCTATTTGTTTCAATTCATACCCTCGCACGGGAGTTAGAAATAGGTATGAATACAATTCAGTTGATGGATTAGAAAAAAACGTCTTTACATTTAATGAAGTTCATCTTAAAAATTTCTACTGGCGAGACTCAAGTATTAATCATCATCCCATTATTTGGGCTTTAGCTCCTTTAATGTATAGAGACAACTCAGAGGATGATTACGAAATCTTAGTTTCATGTCTTCAAAAGGTTATAGAATCGTATGGTTTTTTAGGCACTGATAAAGCAAATATGATAACATTATTCCTAGATTATTACTTCCAACCTGATGATAAAATTTTAGAAAAAATAATTAATGAATTAAATGAATATATTTTGGAAGGGGACGAAGAAATTATGACTTCAATTGCAACCAATATTCAACAAATTAGTCAAGTAAGAGCTAAATCAACAATGTTAAAGAATGCTATTCAATTTAGGTTTTTCGATGGAAAAGCTATTCCACAATACACATTAAATCTAATTGAATCAATAGAAGACGGAAAAAAACAGGAAAGAGTTATCGGAGAAATAATGAGTATTAAAGATAACGATCCTGAAATTATTTCAAAACTAAATACTTATTTACAGCGAGGTACATTATAAACAAAAAGGAACCAAGTTAGGTTCCTATTATCTATTCTATCGATTTTAATTCTATTTTTAGTTTTCTTGCTAGGTCGATAATAGTTTGTGTGTTAATTTTTCTACCTAAATGGTTCGATGTAATCGCCAGTTCATTATCATAAGCTTCCAAAAGGCTAATGAATCTTTCGTAATGGTTTAAGATAGAATTTATTTTGTAGTCATAATCTTCCTTTAATTCTTTATTTTGTTCATCTAACTTTTCTTTTAGCAACAATTCAATCGTACCCTCATCAGAGTTTAAAGCTATATATAACGTATTTACGAATTCATTTGATAAAGGGTAATCATTTGGAAAAACGATAGTATTGCTTTTTCTAAATTGATTTACTAATTCAAGCAATTTTATATTATTCGGATAACGTTTTGATATTTCTTTCAGTAGATATTGTTTTTTCGATTCGAAATTAATTATTGGAAAATCTTTTAACATATTCGTTAGTTCTCCCATGAATACCACCACCTTAAGAAATAATTCTTTTTTGAAATTAGAAATTCCTTTTGTAACCTTTCTCCATTAATCTACTTAATTCTACAAATGGTTTTTTGTTGCTTGTCTATTCATCATACGGGTAGCGTCTAAATAAATCCTATTTTTTTACTTCCTTGGAACTTTATTATTTTTAGTCCAGAAGAAAGTCGAAGAGGCATTACAAATTTGGAGCAATTTTATTGTGATTCATCATCAAGAAAGTTACTTGTAAATTTAAAACATACTTACTTTAACATTCACTAAAAAGAGTGTTATTTTTTTAGAAAATAAAAAAGAGCACCCCTGGAAAGCGCTCTTAGAAAACTCACTTCTTACAATCATAAGCAACCAAAGTAATATCCAATTCTTCTTCCAAATTCTCAATCTTACTCTTCGCATCACTAGTTAAATCTGCAATAAAAAAGTCATTGTTATTTAAATCTTTATTTTCATTACTCATTTCAAAAATCCCCTTTACCAAAATTTTACCTTTTCATTATTCCCTGCGGTAAAAAAACTATCCTAGATATAATTGGACAATTAAATAAAACTTTATTACGTAAAAAGGCAATAAGACGGATAACTTACTTTAGTAATTCATATTTGTTAAACTATTTATATTATTTAAACAATTTAGTGGGAATAATAGGTTTACAGAAGGGGTTGGATGTATGGATAAGGATACGGATACGGTATTTGCAATTGGAGATATACACGGCAGTATAAATGAATTAGAAAAATTACTTAAACAATGGAATCCAGATCATGAAAGGCTAGTGTTACTAGGAGATTTAGTAGATCGTGGTGAGAATCCATACGAGGTTTTGATAAGAGCGCAACAATTAGAAAAAGAATTCGGAGCGGTTGTTATACTAGGAAATCATGAGCAAATGTTATTGGACTGGCTTGAGCAACCTGAGTTTAAACAAGCGTATTATTACGGACAGGGTGGTTTAGAAACCATTAATTCATTTTTTAAATTTGAAATTACAAATAAAAGAGGTCCCAATGAAGTAGCGCAATTAATGAAAGAGCAATTTGAATCTGAACTACAATTTATTAAATCTAGACCATTGTATTTTGAATGGGAAAATTATGTATTCGTTCATGCTGGAGTCGACCTTAATCTTGAAGATTGGAAAGAAACGACTGACAAGGAATTTTACTGGATTCGCGATGCGTTCCACTACGGTAAAAATGAAACAAATAAAACATTTATTTTCGGTCATACCCCAACATCAATCCTTCACAAAACTGAAGGGAAATTCGATATTTGGTATTCACCTTGTAAAACGAAGATCTGTATTGATGGGGCAGCTGCATATGGTGGGATATTACATGGGATTAAGGTAAATAAAGATGGAATCATCTCAACTCATTCGATTTCTTCTAAAACAAAGTCTACAAAGTATGAAATATAATTTTTTTAAAACTTGAGAACTACAGTAATTATGTTTAGTAGAAAAGGAACATATAATAATCATTTGGTTGATGCTATCTATTGAATATTTCTTCCTGATTCTTGATTATCAATGTAATAGCCTGGTCAAATTAGTTGAAGTAAATGGAGTTGCCAAATTAACAAAATAGCTACTATTATATGTTTTTGGATTATTATGATAAAATTAAACTTATTCAAGTTCATTTTGAGGTAAATGATCATTTGAATAGGAAGAAGAGCTATCTATTATGAGCTCTGACCTTTAATATTTCAGAGGTTGACTTTCCGACTACAAGAGAAGCCACCATTGGCTAAGGAGGAATTGATAATGACGAAACTAGACCTACTGAAAGATTTTATTCTTAACAAAGAATTAGACATCGATGTATCTATACCTAATGAGGATTTTACAAATTTTTCATATAATGGATTTGATGCGGGGACAGTCTATAACAATGACACTTACAGAATTTCTGTAGCTCGTGGAACAAAGGTAGAACGACTATTCCGTAAACGTAAATACAAAATGAAGGTTTCTAAAGACAATAACAACAATCTAGTAGCAATCTTTGAACTAGAAAGTGCTGATGATTTTGTACAAGTTAAAACGCTGCTTCTAAATATGGATAAATTAGCTAGCAACGGACTTCGTGAAGAATTGAGCCGTACAGTAAATTAATATCATTTTATTATTTAATTTTGAATGCCTACAAAAAAAGATAAAGCTAACTGAGAACGTTGGTTAAATAATATAATCGAACCCACCAATAGATGGTGGGTTTTGTTTTATCTGATGTGCACATTTATTGCACTATTAAAGATGATTATTATGGGATGTCGATCGTCTCAAATGCGCTTTTATTATTATTTCCATCAGTTGTATAAATCCGAATGGTTTTCCCCTTGATTTCCGATTAATCAAACGGCATTTCTTCTGATTGATCCTCTGTTACAACTCCATTCTGATCTGATCTTTTAACAGCCATGTATGAGTCATCAATTGCTTCGAAATGAATTTGTTTAACGTTCGGGTCGCCTAATCGAGCATACTGAATGCTAGCTGATTCATTATTTATTGTATATGATACATCCTTGACTCCTTTTGGTTTGCTTGTAATGTTTGTCGTCCGAAAAAGCAATCGTTTTTGAATCTATGGTTTCATTAAGACTTGATGTAATCCGAACCTCTGCGATATACGCTTTATTTGGCGATAACCTGTCGTAGGTAGAAAGAAAGAATGAATCATTTTTACTATGAACAAAGAATATAAACTTTCTTTGTTCATAGATTTCCATCCTTTTTGTTATCTACTAAAATGTCAGTATAGTTCAATAAGAAGTATGAAGTAATAGGATATTTTTGGTAAAATATTTAAAAACGTTTTTTATTAGCGAGGGGAAAGAAATGTTAATACATAAGGTCGACGAAGATGTGTCGTTAAGAATGTTGAATATTAATGATGCTGAAGAATTTTATAATTTAACGATCAGTTCAAAGGCTTACTTAAAAGAATGGCTTGGTTGGTTAGATTTCATTGAAAGTGTAGAAGATACTGCTCAAAATATTAATGCAAGGTTGAAATCATTTGCTGAAAATGGTGGAATACCTAGGTCATTCGCTATTATTTATAAAGGGAAAATTGCAGGTACAATTGGTTTTAACGACATTAATAAGTTAAATAAAATTGGAACAATTGGCTATTGGTTAGGGGAGCACTTCCAAGGTAAAGGAATTATGTCAAAAGCATTTAAATCTTTAATTGATTATGGATTTAAAAATCTTGGACTGAATAAAATTGAAGTTAGTGTCGCTGTTGAAAATAACAAAAGTAGAGCACTTCCTGAAAGATTTGGATTCGTTGAAGAAGGTAAAATCAGGCAAGCAGAGTGGTTGTATGACCATTATGTAGACCATATTATTTACGGTCTATTAGTAAACGAGTGGTATTAAATTATTCAACTAAAGCAGTACATTAGCTAAACAAAAAATAAGAGGATAATCATTATTCGATCATTCTCTATTTCAATTTATGGTTGATTAGTTGAACAAAGGATTTATTATTTCTGGTAAAATAAGGATAATTAATGATGTATTCAAGTAGGAGACGAACTATGAAAGATAATGAAATATATGTTTATCACATTGTTACTAGAAAAAAAATGATCCTTGGGCAGATAATTGAATTCAACAGTGAACAGAAAAATACCTTATATAGCTTCTTTTTTGAAATGGAGCAATTAAATACTAAAGGTGAAGATTTCATACAGATTTTTTACAGACATTTTACTGAAACAGGTTTGAAACTGGATGCAGAAAACGCTGAAGTTGCTAAGAAGTATGTAGGTCAAACAACTAGGGCAATTAGAGAAGTAATTTTAGAAATGGTTAGACTACAAGAATATCCAGAATATCCGTCTAGACTGTCTTGCTTATACGCTGCCAAAAATTACGAAGATGCTTTGAAATGGAAGGGAATATTTGATTCGTTCAATAGAAAAGTTTTACAAATCGTTAAACTAAGCGTTAATGGGAGTTCCTTTGAAGGGGATGGAAATCTTTTACCAAAGGAAGATGGTGTACCATTTGCTCGGAAAATTGAACAAGCTAGAGAATATTGGAAGGGTAATGTTACTAATGAACTTCCTGAGCTATTAATTAATGGGAAAATTAAAGTAGTAGAAATAATTGATGATTTCGAAGTTTAATTGTTCTACTTTAATATAGATTTCTATTCAACTAAATCAGGGAGTAAGTTGACGACCATATTATTAATAAATAAAATTAGTTACTTAAGAGTGCAAGTATGTTTTTATAATTAATAATTTAGTTAAAGAATGTAAAAGTAATTATTATAATAATAAGCTTGGCTTTACTTTTAAGATATTAGGTAATGTTTTTTTGCTCAAATCTTTCTTTCTATATAAAAATATTAGCGATAATTTTGTTGATGCTGACTTCGGTAATAGAATTATAAAACTAAATTTCCTTACATAACTAACGCATACTTAGCAGACCAATCAAGAAAGGCAGCCAATGGCTGCCTTTTAATTTTAGTATTTGGTAGGGTAGTTCAAGAAGAAAATTTATTTTAACTCTTACTCCAAAAAGATTAATTAACCGTATCTTTTAATTAGGATTAATCATTTTAGAGATCTAATTGTTCTGCTCCTAAATCCCTTGAACCTAATATTATAATAATACCATTTTTCTTAAGCAACTAATCGCCATTTACTTGAATAAGAAAAAAGCTACCGAAGCAGCTTTGGGTAGTTCAACTAATTAATGCTTTAATTGAATAAGAGTTTTAGATCCACTTTGCAAACCAAGCAACATAATATGCAGCAGGAATAAATATAAGTTGAGACAAGATTGTACCAAAAAATTTAGAACTAATCATTGTGATCGAATAGCTTTTTAAGTAAATATAATCACTTTGTTTTTTCATTACTCGATCTGCTAAAACAGAAGCTTTAGGGTCAATAAATAATGTTAGTAAAATTGTAGATATACCATTAACAATTCCAGATGACATTAATGCCGCTTGAGCAAATTCTTTCGGTACTATCAATGATGCATAGATTGATGAAAGAACCGATATTGTGTATACAGATGTAATAATAACATTTACAACAAAAAGCCGTTTTGGAATCGTTTTTAATGTAATTCCTTTTAGATATGATAAACTTGGCACTCTAAAACACTTAACAATATTATTAAATCCATTACGATTACACTGACTAATAAACAGTCCGATAACTGAACCACGTTCATTTGATAACAGAATGATTGCCCTAGAAAAGATATTTACAAAAGTAGGAAATAGAAGTATTCCAAATAACACTCCAAGTGTAGTTACCCCAATTAAGATCCTATATTGTTCCTCTATAAAAGTTAATTTGTTAACATCAGGTGCTTTAGCAATGAGTTTTGCAGTCATTGGTTGCTGTATCATAGTAGAAAACCTTGAAACGATTACTAGTGTACTAAATAATGATAATGCGGTTGCAATTAGTTTCACTCTTGCACCCGAAATTCTGGTAGAATAAGCCAAAGTTTCAATCATTGTCACTATAAATATAAATACAGATATAATGACTACTTTTCCTGTAATAAATTCCATAATTAGCTCCTTAATCTTTCATAAAGTTGAATATCACCATATGAATTAGAGATATAAAATTATGTATTCTCTCTTTTAGTTAATTAATAGAATGTTTTCACCAAGAAGCTTTAACTGTAGTAACACACATAATTTATTTTACCTTATTTTCCCATTTACCACATTATTATTTATTGTTTCTTATGCAACTAATCTGCAAATTACTTAAAATAAAAAAAGCCACATAAAAGCAGCTCGTGTTGTTCAACTAAAGGACTGCATTAGTTGAATAGTTTCTTATTATTTTTTCTTTTTACAACATAGTCCCAAATGGAATAGACAGCACTTTGTGCAAATAGCAAGAAAAGTATCCAAACACTAATATTTTGCAATTCCGAATTTGTAACTATGATAACAATAGGAACAAAGATTAAGCTAATAACTAAAAATTTTATCATTTTATCCCCTCTGACCATTTTTTTAATTCCAATATTTTACAACTAAATTAACTAATAATATAAATTCTATATTAAAGATAATAGTCCTTTAATGCTTTTAATTAGACCTTACACTTCTCCATCATGTTCCCAATAAAAGAATATAACATTAGTTATCTAGCACTATTTATACACGGATTTTTGGGTACACAGTCACGATTAAATCTAGTATCCAGTTCACTTTTGAATATTCAGATATTTTAGTAATATTAAATAAAAGTAAATAAAAAGGTGATAAACAGATGTGCAAAAATAATAAAACAATCATAACAATGAATAAATATTATGTAAGACCTGGTGACGAAATTGAATTTATGCCAAAAGAGGATAAAGTAAGAGAAATCAGACCGAATTTTGTAAAAGGAGTTGTAACAAAAGTTCTTTCAAACTCTGTGATTGTAGATATGAGAAATGATCGTAACCATCGAAATTATTATGAACATGATCACACTGTAATCAATCATAAAAAGTATAAAATTTTAGCTCCTATTGCAAAAAGTTAAACAAACTTAATTTCCTAGAAAATAGCCTTAGCCCAAATTAAAGGGATAAGGCTATTTTTTTTTAACATTCTTTGGATTCTATAGGCCTATTTCTTCCTAACATTTTGCTTCATACTTTGAGAATAACAGTGACTATAAAATTAATGTAAAAAAGTTGCGATAAGGTGAAAACCTACAGCATTTTTTTTTCACTGAATTACCACTATTTATGTAAAAGATACTATTTGAACTATATTAGAATATTTATAGGTTGTTTTTCGCTCAGAAATCCGAACGAATTTGTTGATACTATCGTGTTAATTGATCAGAGAATATTTCCCCAAAACATTAATAAAAAGTAACAGAATATCATCGCACCTATCTTTAAAAATGACTTTCTATTTTGATATATACCATATATCCATAGCGTTGTAAAAATACAAAACCAATTTGTCTGAAAAGATAAGGATCATTGAGTACATCAAATATGTTTATGATTAAAAACAATAAAACTATTAAAATTGGTGCTACAACTATTAATACTGGCTGCTTCAGAATACTTACCACCTTTTATTATTTTTTAATCGGATACTAATTTACTAAATTATACTTTAAATTTTTTTTGAAAGGAGAATAAATTATGAAAGGAAAGTGAATCTTAATGTCAATAAATAAAAGATTAATTAATGAGAATAGTAGATTAGTTTTAGAGCAGGTAGAAACTGCTTTTTTTTGTTTTAAGAGGAACTAAGGAACTAATCGGGAATTACCACTTGTATTACAATCGATCATTCATATCATGCATGAATACATATGGATGCCACATAATTTTAAAATAATATAAGTCTACTTCTCGATTTACCACCCAATTGACTATATATAAACACACCACTTAATTCTTTTAACACGCTAAAGGTTTAGATTTCAAAAAACAGTGAAAAACACAAAAAATTGTAATATTTATCATAATTTAGTAATAATACATTACGTTTTTTAATAAATTCAGTCTTTAGACCGTTTTTTTCAATATCTTAAATTGTTAAAATAGAATTAGATTTAGAAAATATTGGAAATAAGGAGGACGAAATGAAAAAGGCAATTGTACAAATTAAGAACTTATCAAAGGAAATAAAGGGGAAGAAGATTGTTTCTGATTTAAGCTTTGATATTTTTGAAGGCGAAGTTTTTGGCTTCTTAGGTCCAAATGGAGCTGGTAAGACGACGACGATCAGGATGATGGTTGGTTTGATGAATATTTCTGAAGGTGACGTTGTCATTAATGGTCATAGTATTAAGTCCAACTTTGAAGAAGCAATTAAGAATGTAGGGGCAATTGTAGAGAATCCAGAATTGTATAAATTTCTAAGTGGTTATGATAATTTACTGCAATATGCTCGAATGGATAAGAATGTAACAAAAGAGAAAATTGATGAAGTTGTTGAGCTTGTTGGTTTAACTGGAGCTATTCGTCAAAAAGTTAAAACATATTCTCTTGGTATGAGACAGCGTCTTGGTCTAGCTCAATGTTTATTGCATGACCCGAAGGTTTTAATTCTTGATGAACCTACGAATGGACTTGATCCAGCGGGTATCCGTGAAATGAGGGATCACCTGCAGCTTCTTACGAAGAAAAAAGGAATGGCCATTATTGTATCGAGTCACTTATTAGCAGAAATGGAAATGATGTGTGATCGAATCGGCATTATTCAACAAGGTAAGCTAATAGATGTACAAACTGTAACAGAGCTTACAACTGAAGATGTCCAAACGTATTCAATTGAAGTGAATAATAATGAAACTGCACTAAAAGTGTTAGCTAAACATAATGCTCAGTTAGTTGATGGAGAAATACATATTGAATTAACGAGAGAAGATGTACCGAATGTAATTGAGTTGTTAGTCGAAAATCGCATTCGCGTATATGGATTTAAAGCAAATGCAAAAACATTGGAAGATCGTTTCTTAGAAATTACGAATGTTTAACAACTCTTTAATTTGTTGATGCTTTAGAATTTCAAAAAGAAAGGGACTTAGAATATGTTAAAATTGATTCAAAATGAATGGATAAAGATTATTAAAAGACCAGGTACAATAGTGATGGTTGCTCTCATTATTTTACTAGTAGGAGCTATGGGTTCATTTGTAAAATATAATGAACATAAAAAAGAGCAAAATGCAGACCCGAATTGGAAGCAAACATTACAAGTACAAACTGCAGAAGATAAAAAACAATTAAAAGGTATAAATGATAAAAATGACCCTGAAAGAAAGTATTTAGAACGATCAATTGCAATTAATGAGTACAGAATAGATCATAATATTTCACCAAATGAAAAGACAAATGTTTGGACTTTTATGGATGTTTCATCAAGTTTAATTATTTTAGTAGGACTATTTACGATTATTGTTTCTGCAAATATTGTGGCGAGTGAGTTTAATTGGGGTACGATTAAGCTATTACTAATCCGTCCGTTTTCTAGAAAAAAAATAATTATGTCAAAGTATTTAACTAGTATTCTATTTGGTTTTGCTATGTTATTTATATTATTTTTAGTTTCGAATCTACTTGGTTTAGCACTTTTTGGTACAGGAAGTGGGAATACTTCATATTTAGCATATGTCGATGGCCATGTTGAAGAGCAAAGTAGACTGATCTATTCTGCAAAGCTTTACGTAATGAGTTTCATCGAAACATTTATGCTTGCTACGATGGCGTTTATGGTTTCAACAGTATTTAGAAACAACACAATTGCGATCGGTATTTCAATTTTACTATTAACAGTCGGAAATACGGTAACAGTTATTTTGGCTGGATTCTTTGATTGGACAAAGTTTATCTTATTTGCCAATACAAACTTAATGCAGTACGTCAATGGTAATCCACCAATTGAAGGAATGACAATGACATTTTCAGTAATTGTATTATTAGTCTATTTTGTTATTTTCCTTGGATTATCATTGGTTGTATTTTCAAAACGAGATGTAACAGCTTAAATTGTTAGTGTTTTTTTAAGTACTAATTTCATTGAAAAAGCCTTATTCGAAGTGAAGAATAAGGCTTTTTTTCATGTTTCTAAAATAATGATTGTATTTTTTCTTTCATCATTTCATTATACAGGTTCAATGCTTGGTCATACTCTTTTTCTTCAAAAAATTTAGTTAATTCTTCGTACTTCTTAATATGATTTTCAACTGAACTTCTTCTATAGGAATAATATTTACTTGCAATAATCTCAAATTTATTTTGTAAAGCTCCGATTGTTTCCATCATTAAATCATTTTGGCTTGTTTGTAAAATAAGATTATGATAGCGATTTGCTTCTTCGTAGTATAAATCATGCTCTTCATCAGCAACCGCATTTTTCAATAACTGAATGCATTCATTCATTTCATAAATTGGAAAATCAAGCATTTTCCTTTTAGCTTTTTCAATGCTTCCAATTCCTAAAAATAAACGACATTCTAAAAAATTTACGATATCAATCAATGTAATTTGAATGTTTTGTACCATTGAGCCCTGGTTTTTAAAATGTTTAACCAAACCAGTTGATTCCAATTTGACAAGCGCCCTTCGGATAGGGGTTCTACTCATGTTCAAATCATTTACAAGTGATGCTTCAGTTATATAAGTACCAGGAGAATATTTACCTTGTATTATAGATTTTTTTATTTCTTCATAAGCTTTTTGTTCAAGTGTTATATTAGGCAATAAACTCACCATCCTACTTTCGGTGTTATTTTTGTGCACAGCGAAACAAGAGTGCGATTTGATCTAAAACCACTCATGTTTCGTTAACGAGCCACTATACTCACAATTCTAATGTAATGTACCGCAGCTTTCACTAAACCTTTTTTCTAGATTGAAGAAAAGAAAAAGTGTTTGAAATAGAACGAATATTATACACAAAGTATACAATAAAATTGACAAAATAGTATAGAAAAATATTTATTTCAATAATATGGTAAAAGAAGAGATTATTTAATAGGATTTATCAATTTGTTTAATGAAATGAGAGGAATTTTTGAAGTAAATAATTCGAGGTATTATTAATTTTGTATAAAGATTGTATACAACAAAAGTCATTATAAATACATTATCGATAATCATTAAAAAACATCTAAAGCCTTAAAAGCTTTAGATGTTTTTACACATTAGAACATTAAATCCATAAATGCTTCCTCTTTAAGTTGAGTTAAAATTTCAGTCGCTTTATCAAATTCAGATTTTTCCACACAATCAATAAGAGAGTTATATAAGTCTAATGTGTTTGGGATTCTATTTTTTCTTACATTAAATACATTAGATGACGTTGCTTCTTCAGTAAATCTTTTCCATAAATTATCAAGCATTTCGATGATTAAATTGTTTTGAGAATTTAGTAAAAATGTTTTATAAAACTCAGTTAACGCACTGTGATATTTGTGGGCATCATCTTGATGATATGCTTTTTCCATAGAGGCAGTAATTTCTCTAAGTAGTTTAACATTAAATGGAGTATGCTTCCTTTGGGATTTTTCTACACAAAATACAGCAAAGCACCATTGAATTTCAATCATATTTATTATTTCTTGTAAAGTGAAATGAGTATATGTAACAGTCGTTCCATGAAAGTTATTATGTGATAACAACCCTTCGGATACAAGTCTTCCAAGTGCTCTTCTAATCGGTGTTCTGCTCATTTGTAATTCAGAAACAAGTGCAGTTTCTTTCAAATGCATACCAGTTTGATACTCACCTGATAGGATCAATTTTTTTAATTTTTCATATGCAATTTGTTCTAAGGTTTTCTCTTTTGCCATTTTATTCTCCTACTATAAATGTATTAACTATTTCAATAAAAGATCTTCTTAGTTTAATCCTTAATAGTATACATTAAAAATCCAATTGATAAGCTTTATAAAAAAATATTTCAATTTTTTGTAATGAAACAAAGGTAATTTTTAATCTATATATCGGTTTAAAATACCAACTTTATATGTTCAATGAATTAAACGATGTATTTTCTTCCATTTATTAGAATAGTTTCCATTCCCTTATCAAATCATAAAATAAAATCAAAATAGGGGAACGGTATGAGAACTTATAAAGATGGTATGAAAAAAGATTCCTCAAATGAAAATTGGATTGAAGAATTATCGAAATCAAAGGATTTTATTAAATTTAAAACTTCTAGTGATCTACAGAATGACAGTTATTATAGTGTGTATTTTTACCGAACGTTAATTAGGTCTGAGATCATGCATGAACAAATACTTCCATATTTGACAAAGAATTATACGCTTGAAGAATTGATGTCTCAACTTCCAGTTCAACAACTTACCATTACTTCAGATAGTTCTAAAATTAAAAGTAAACTGCTAAAGGGCTATACGGCAATTCAGTATGGTGATAATTTAACTGATTCTTTACTTGTTAATATTTCGAATAATGTATCCAGAACAATTGGTCCTCCTATAATGGAAGCTACTACTCTAGGTCCACAAGTTGGATTTGTAGAAGATATGGATGTAAACATCAATTTAATTCGAAATAAATTACCAATATCTGATCTTTATATTGAGGAATTGGTAGTTGGGAAGCTATCAAAAACGAGTGTTGCTGTTATCTATATAAGTGGAATTGCTGATGATGAAAATGTTAATACAGTTACACAGAGGATAAAAGATATCCAATATGATCATATTCCGGATAGTTCATTTATTTCGTCTATGATTGGTGATAACACGCATTCTATTTTTCCACAATCGATTCCAACAGAAAGACTTGATCGGACAGTCGGAGGTTTAACTGAAGGGAAAATCGCCATTGTTGTTGACGGTTCTCCAAATATCCTTCTTACACCGGCTTTAATAGATGAGACTTTTATTGCGATGGAAGACTACTATGTCAATTGGGTACTCGCTACATTTTTCCGTGGTCTAAGAATGTTCGGTTTTGCACTTTCGATTTTCATAACGGCTTTTTATGTTGCAGTTTTGACCTATCATTATGAGCTAATTCCACCTCGCTTACTTGAATCATTAGTCATATCTAGAGCATCTGTACCATTTCCTCCAATTTTTGAGGTGTTATTTTTAGAAATTACGATCGAGTTAGTAAAGGAAGCTGGACTTCGATTACCATCAAAAATTGGACAAACCCTTGGTATTGTTGGTGGTATTGTAATTGGGCAAGCTGTTGTAGAAGCTAAGCTTACGAGTAATATTCTCTTAATCTTAGTAGGACTTGGTACACTTGCATCCTACACATCTGCAATCTATAAATTTAACAATACGATTCGATTTATAAAGTTTCCAGTCATCATAATGGCTCAGCTAATTGGGCTTTTAGGGATTTTTATGGGCTTTATCTATTTAATGACGCACTTGCTCCGATTAACCTCTTTAGGAAGACCCTATATTGGAACGTATCCATTTAGGAAAACGTCATTTAATGATTTGTGGATTAGATTACCATTTTCAAAACAGAAAAAAAGACCTGCGAATTTAAGACCAGCTTCACTTTTTCGATCAACAAATGATATAAAAAGACCTGGTCCACCGAGTGATTTTGATGAATAAAAAAGGGGAGATTTATTAATGGCATCATATAGAAGACAACAAGTTTCACCGTATCTCCTATTTTTTATTATTACAAGCTCTCAAATAGGTGTTGGTGTTTTAGGGTTTCAACGAATCATCGCAAAAGATGCTGGTTATGATGCGTGGATTAGTGTCATAATTGCTGGGTTTGTTGTTAATATAATTGTTTGGTTTATGTATAAATTGTTAGTGAATGCAAAAGGGGATATTATTGATGCCCATAAGCAATTTTTTGGTAATATTATCGGACCAATCTTAAGTTTAGTCATTCTAACCTATTATGTAATTTTATCTATTTCTGTTTTAAGATTATATATTGAAATCATTCAAGTTTGGATGTTTCCGTCTATATCAACGTGGCTATTATCGAGTATCATTTTATTATTATGCTATTACATCGTATCAGGCGGTTTTCGTGTAGTAGTCGGAATTGCATTTCTATCTGGAATCTTTACAGCAGCGCTTTATGCTTTGCTATTTCATTTGCCACATAAATATATACATATGGATAATGTTTTACCTATTCTTGATCATTCGTTTAAAGATTTGCTATTGTCTGCAAAAAATACAATTTATACAATTTCGGGGTTTGAAGTATTACTAATGGTTTTTCCATTTATTCGAAATGGAAATTCTTCTCAAAAGTTTGCACAATGGGGAATCGCTTTTTCAACTTTAGTCTTTACTTTATCGGCTTTTACAACATTTTTACTTTTAAGTGAAAAACAAATTGCACATGTAATCTGGGCGAGACTATATATAGCTAAATTAATTCATTTTCCATTTTTAGAAAGATTTGAATATATACTAATTTCCAGTTTTTTAATTAAGGTTATTTCAATTTTAGCTCTATTATTATGGAGCTCAAGCAGAGGTTTAAAATTAATTTTTAAATGGAAGCAAAAGTATACATTAATATTGATTAGTGTAATTAGTTTCATTGTTTGTCAATTACTTGAAACTCGATATGAAATTAATGCATTTGCAGATTATACAAGTAAAATTTCTCTATACATTTTTTATGTTTACATACCACTTTTTTCAATCCTTTTTATGATCATGAAGTCTGGGAAAGCAAAATGAAAAAATATCTTCTATTATCTATTATTTGTATTGGATTATCTTTAAATGGCTGTGCACTTGTACCGTCTGCGAATGTAAATGAACTAAATATTATTGAAGCAGCTGGGTTTGACCTTCAAAAACCGAAACAATTGAAAGGGACTGTTGTTTTTCCTGTGTTTCGGCCAACTGGACAGATCGAATTTAAAGTGTCTTCTGCAAGTGGAGAAACAATAAAAAAAGTAAGGGAAAGATTAGATAGCCAAATGAGGTATCGGTTAATGTCAGGTCAGATGCGAGTTGTTACATTCGGTCTGGACTTAGCCAAAAAAGGTTTTTTTCCAATTGTTGATACGTTTAATCGGGACCCGGCCGTTGGGAATATCATACAATTAGCGATCGTTGATGGTGAATCAAGTGATTTACTTTCATTAAAACAGTATAAAAATGAAAACATAGCTTTATATCTTCACGATCTCCTTGTACATAATTCGGAGGCTGGACCTTTTCCCTATACCGATTTTTCAACGTTTGTCTATCAATATTTTGAAGTAGGGCAGGATCCGTATTTACCGGTGTTAAAAATAGTAGATGACAAAATTAAATTGAATGGTATTGCAACTTTCAAAAGAGATAAACTCATAACAATTATTCCATGGAAGTATGCTTTCATTTTTAAAGGAATGAAAGAAAATTATAAACAAGGATTACATCAGTTCAAAATTGATGGAGAATATGTAGCAATTGATAATATAAAATCTAAAAGTAAATATGATATTAAAATCAAAAAAGGAATACCAGAGTTTACAGTTCATTTGAAGATGAATGCCAGAATTCAAGAATATACCGGTGAAAAACCAATAGTATTACCTAAACACATTAAACAAATAAGTAAAGCAATTAAAAGAGATATTGAAAAAAATGCAAAGGAGCTTATGTCACTCCTTCAAAAAAATAATGTAGATCCGATTGGTTTCGGCTCAAAATTAGAAGCACATCAAAGGGACTTTGATGGGAAAAAATGGAGGAAACAGTATTCGAGTGTAAAAATTAAAGTAAAGGTTGATTTAGATATACTTCATACGGGAATTGTTGAATAGGATTATTTTTCGAATGAACAACAAAGAACTATTAAAGCGCGAATGGAACTAAAAAAGGACGTCTTAAGGTCAGGAATTATGGGCTTAATGACGCCTTTTTTTATGACCTTCTTTCTTCAAAAATGAAAAGTTTTATTGTGTTAAAATTGTATACAAACTCCTTGGGAAGTATGTTAATATAATATTGCAAGAAGGGTAAGAATAAGAGTATTTAAGTACTGATGTATTTTAATTTTAAGGTAATTCCTGGAGGGGATTATGCTTTTTAAAAATATTTTCATAACACTTACAATCATCATTAGTTTTTTCTATTTAACCTCTTTCATCTTATGGGGAGAAGCAAGACAAAGGTTTGCAGGAAGATCGAAATTAAAAGAATTTTTTATCGGGATTCTATTGAGTGGATTAACGATTTTATTATTAAATTTCCCAATTTTCACAGACCATGGAACAAATATTCAAATTAAAGCACTTGGAATGGAAATTGCAGCAATCTTTTTTGGGAATATTACTTTAGTAACAATGTTCTTTTTCGATATTATTGCTTTTTATTTTATTAATGGATTTAACTATGTTTACTTAATTGATACACTTTTGCTATTATTTGTTTTACTTTTTGGATTTTATATGAATTATCAAAAATGGGATGAAAAGAAAAGAATTCTTATTTTGACCCCTATTATCATTTTATTTAAATGTATTGGTTTTTATTTAATCGATAAATGGATGCTAAGACCGATTGGTGACATTGTAGTTGGAAGGTTACTTCAAACGATGGGGTTTTGGATTTTAATGTATGTTCCAGCATTATTATTAAGTTACTTTATAGCCTATCAAACACGTAATACAGAAATAAAATTAAAGAAAATGGAAAACATCGCAAATTTTGATAGTCTAACCGGACTATATAATCGTAGATATTTTGAAAAACAACTTTTAAATGGATGTTCTAAATCCTATGACACATCATTACCAATGACATTATTAATGATTGACGTGGATTATTTTAAAAAATATAACGATCTATATGGTCACCCAAAAGGTGATGAATGCTTAAGAAAAGTAGCAACTAGTTTACAATTAGAGACGACAAGCGAATCGGGCATTGTTGCACGGTATGGTGGAGAGGAATTCTCAATCTTATTACCGAAATCAGATTTGAATGATGCAATGAAAATAGCTAATCGTTTATGTAAAAATATAAAAAAATTAAAGATTGAACATGAGCAATCTGAGAAAAAATTAGTTACATTAAGTATTGGTGTCGCATCAATGATTGCTGAAACTGAACAAGATTACTTAAAGTTAGTGAAGCAAGCTGATCAAGCATTATACAAATCAAAGCATAATGGAAGAGATCAAGTGAGTTGCTAAAAAAAGAATAAGGTTAAATGAAAAAACATCTATTTATCACTTCAGAAAAAGGTGATTTAAGATGTTTTTTTGCTGCTTTATCTTATTAGTGGATTTAAATTAAAATGGTTCAATGCTTCGTTAACTAAATCGATATCATAAATGTTCTTCTCTAAGAAAAATTTTATGACTAAATCATTTAAATCGCTGTCTGATAATGTATAGCCTGCAGAACTTAAGAGTTCGCTAACTTCAATTTTATCTAATTCAAGTGCTAGTGATAAAGCGATTATTGTATTTTTCTTTGGAAGGTAATTAGGAATGGAGCGGATTTTTGAAAAATGTTTTCGATCAATGCCCGCCTTTTTATAGATTGATGGATCACTGACATTTTTTTTATCAATAAAGCTAAATAAGAGCTCTCTAAATGTTGGTTTCAGTTTATTTTTAATAAATGCTTCAATCTCTATATTTTCTAAAGGCTCAGCAGCATACACTTCATTTTTACTAAAACTTATTTCTTCTATTTTTACTTCTTCTAAATGGCGTTTTACATATATTTGTAATTCAAACAATAATTCTTGGTTAAGCATTTTAAAATACCCCTTCGAAAATGTCTCTTTTAAGGCGACCTACCTACTAATTAATTCAGTTACTATTATAACATCAAGAATTAAGGGGCTGATTTAGAATGAACAGTAATAAAACAGAAATTATATTTTTAATCGATAGAAGTGGTTCAATGGCTGGACTTGAAAGTGATACGATCGGTGGATTTAATTCATTTATTAAAAAACAAAGTAGTTTTGATGGAGAAACAAATGTAACAACAGTGCTTTTTGACGATCAATATGAAGTCTTATGGAGCGGGATAAATGCACATGAAGTTAAACTAACGGAGAAAGAGTATTTTGTAAGAGGGTCTACCGCACTTCTAGATGCAGTAGGTAAAACCATCTTAAATGTAGGTAACAGATTGTCTTTATGTAGCGAGAGGGAAAGACCTGGTAAAGTCATCTTTGTTATTACGACTGATGGGTTAGAGAATGCGAGCGTTGAATTTACGTATAGTAAAGTGAAACAGCTTATCCATCACCAACAACAAAAGTATAATTGGGAATTTATTTTCATGGGTGCAAATATAGATGTAGCAAAAGAAGCAAGTAGCCTAGGGATTTTAAAAGAAAATGCTTATACTTTTGAATCTTCTAATGAAGGTGTTGAAAATATGTATAGTGTAATATGCGAAGCGGTGTCAGAAAAAAGGATTTAATTTTATTCAAATCTAGTAAGCTTTTTTAGCTTACTAGATTTTTTTATTGTAAATAAAAATTCTTTAATGATAAAACAGCAGTTAGAATAATAATGTTAGAATAGGGTACATAAAACACATTCAGAGGAGAGATGTACATATGAAACAGCAAAGCTTAGATCATCACGTTAGATATCATCCAGTTTTCCACTTTTTTGGAGCACCATTAGCGTTAATCACGCTCATTGGTTCAATCGTTAACTTATGCAGCGCGATAAAAAATAGCGATCATATTTGGTTAGCATTATTTATTTTAGTTACTTCGCTTTTATTAATTGTTTCGTTTTTTCTAACAAGACTTTATTCGAACAAAGTGCAAGACCGTGTCATTCGAATGGAAGAAAATTTTCGTCACTTTACGCTAACTGGTAAACCGTTAAATCCTCAATTAACAATGGGGCAAATCATTGCATTACGATTTTCAAGTGATGAGGAATTTGTAGCGTTAAGTGAAAAAGCGGTAAATGAAGGTCTGAGTTCGAAAGAGATTAAACAAAATATTAAAAATTGGCGAGCGGATGAGTATCGCGTTTAATTTTGTGTTAGGGACCTAGTTTAGGTCCTTTTCTTTTTTAGAGGGGGTTTGTTAAATTGAAATGTTGATTTTTGAACTAAAAAAGGTTGTCTAATTAGACAACCTATTGGAACTCTTATGTAATTAATGCATGCGTTAGGAAAAGCATTTTAACATTATTATTTCCAAGCTTCAACGTTCGAGAATGTTTCATAATCACAACCTGAAATGTATTCAAACTCTTTACCCATTCGTTTTGAATATGCTTCTGACGCTAATGATAGTAATGGCTCAAAAGAGTTATTCTTTGTCATTTTTTTGGGGTTATTTAAAACCAACTCATAAAACTCTTGACCTTTAGCAACAACAAAGCATCTACTATATAAGAATAAATCTGGAGAGAAATTAGATTCATCTTCACTAAATGAATTTTCACCGATGTTTTTGGCGTGTTCTTTTGTATCTAATAAATAAAGCTTATACGCAAGATTTTCTTCAAATTGTTTAATATCCTTTACGCTTGTTTTTGAAAGTTTTTCAATAGCTGGACTTAGAATTTCTTCATCATGTTTAGCATTTTCAAGTTCAAAAAGTGAAATGATTGACCAAAATGTATCATCATTCATCATTTTTTTAGGTTTTTGAGGTTTTTTTAGAAATTCTTCTCTTTCTTTAATTTGCTCTTCAAGAATTTCCCTCTCATAATTTTCACGATCATGAAGCCATCGCCATTCATAATAGACAGGGTTAGCTATACTTGGATGCCATTTTCCACCGTATGATGAACTTACTAATCCTTTTTCATAATCCGAAACATGAGAATTTCCTATATATATCATATCTTTGTGCAACTTTCCATCTTTCCAAAGTAATTCTTCTTCATTTTCATAAAGAAATCTATTTGATCTCAAAATCTCATTTATTTCTTTGTTTTCTAAGGTTGGTAATTTAATGTCAATATATTTTGAAATATAAATTAAATATGATTTTTCTATTCTATTGATAACTTTAACTGTGCCATATCTTCCATCAGGTAATTTACATGCATAGATATCTCCAAGTTCTATACTTTTATTTCTCATATATTTTTATATCCTCCATCTTTTGCAGTCATCTTTATCTAATGTATCTAATAATTCCATTTAACTATTATTACATATTATTATTTGAACTAAAATTTGAAATATATCCCCTTTTCTTATTTAACTAAACTGCCATTTAGTCCAATAAAAAATGACCGACGAATCGTCGATCATGTTGTTAAACTAATTCATTGCGTTAGTTGCATATTACCTATGAAGTTTTTATTAATTAATATTTATAGATAACAAAGAAAAACAAAAATGTTGGAAATGTAATAACACTTATCCATTTTGGAAATTTCATATTAAATTTACCTAATATTTTTCTGATAATATCCTCAAATAAAACAATAAAATTTAGCATCAAAAACAGCATTAAAAAGATTAATCTAAAAGAACCTTTTTGTGAAAATAATGAACTCAAGATCAATAGGAAAAAAATCTCAGCTAGAAATTCAGCTAAATCATATTTTCTACCATTATTTTTAAAAAGCCACTTTATATATTTCTTTAATAATGTCATGACTCGATTCTATTCCAGGAATTGCCACAAGAATGGCTGAACAAATTTTCGCTGAAATTGGAGCAAATGTTGGCGAT
>NZ_LJIZ01000007.1 GCF_001420605.1 Bacillus sp. FJAT-25509 | reverse complement strand
ACGTGGAGCTGACTGATACTAATCGGTCGAGGACTTAACTAACAAGTTTGATAATGACATTATCTAGTTTTGAGGGTGCAAAAGTTATTATAAAAAACTTTTAAAAAGTCATTGACTTTTGAGTAAGATTTGATATAATAGTTATTGTCCTTAAGGAATTGAATCAAGTGATGATAGCGAAGAGGTCACACCCGTTCCCATACCGAACACGGCAGTTAAGCTCTTCAGCGTCGATGGTAGTTGGGGGTTTCCCCCTGTGAGAGTAGAACGTCGCTTGGTTTATGATTATTCCGCAGTAGCTCAGTGGTAGAGCACTCGGCTGTTAACCGAGTGGTCGTAGGTTCGAACCCTACCTGCGGAGCCATTTTGGAGAGCTGTCCGAGTGGCCGAAGGAGCACGATTGGAAATCGTGTAGGCGGGTAACCCTGTCTCAAGGGTTCAAATCCCTTGCTCTCCGCCACATGTTTTCAGCACTATTATACTGGCCCGTTGGTCAAGCGGTTAAGACACCGCCCTTTCACGGCGGTAACACGGGTTCGAGTCCCGTACGGGTCACCATTTTATCCTGGAGGATTAGCTCAGCTGGGAGAGCACCTGCCTTACAAGCAGGGGGTCGGCGGTTCGAGCCCGTCATCCTCCACCATTTAATTAATAAAATTAATATATATATCTTATTATCGCGGGGTGGAGCACGAACGAATATGCTTCGAAGAAATTACTTCAGCATACCAATCGAGCTGCTACTTGCAATAACATCCTGAGATTGGGATGGTCTTAACGAAATACAGTTTATGGATCTATAAATAATAGAGTCCACATTATCGCGGGGTGGAGCAGTCTGGTAGCTCGTCGGGCTCATAACCCGAAGGTCGCAGGTTCAAATCCTGTCCCCGCAACCAAATGGTCCCGTGGTGTAGCGGTTAACATGCCTGCCTGTCACGCAGGAGATCGCCGGTTCGATCCCGGTCGGGACCGCCATTTAAGTTGGCTCGGTAGCTCAGTCGGTAGAGCAGAGGACTGAAAATCCTCGTGTCGGCGGTTCGATTCCGTCCCGAGCCACCATCTTAAATAAAATATATAGCAAGCAATTATTATTAAGCCGACTTAGCTCAATTGGTAGAGCAACTGACTTGTAATCAGTAGGTTGGGGGTTCAAGTCCTCTAGTCGGCACTCTTTAATCGGAGGGGTAGCGAAGTGGCTAAACGCGGCGGACTGTAAATCCGCTCCCTGTGGGTTCGGCGGTTCGAATCCGTCCCCCTCCACCATTTTTATAGGGGCATAGTTTAACGGTAGAATAGAGGTCTCCAAAACCTTTGGTGTGGGTTCGATTCCTACTGCCCCTGCCAAATAATTCAATAATGGCGGTCGTGGCGAAGTGGTTAACGCATCGGATTGTGGTTCCGACACTCGTGGGTTCGATTCCCATCGGTCGCCCCATTTAAATTATTGTAAGGATTACTCAAGTGAGTAATATTATTTATAATAAACTGAATATAGTATATAAAGTTCTTAATTAATGGGCTATAGCCAAGCGGTAAGGCAACGGATTTTGATTCCGTCATGCCCTGGTTCGAATCCAGGTAGCCCAGCCATTATGCGGAAGTAGTTCAGTGGTAGAATACAACCTTGCCAAGGTTGGGGTCGCGGGTTCGAACCCCGTCTTCCGCTCCAAATATGGCGGTATAGCCAAGTGGTAAGGCAGAGGTCTGCAAAACCTTTATCATCGGTTCAAATCCGGTTACCGCCTTTTAATTTACTTCTGCCGGGGTGGTGGAATGGCAGACACACAGGACTTAAAATCCTGCGGGGGTTGACCCCGTGCCGGTTCGAGTCCGGCCCTCGGTATCATTAAACCTCTTACAAAAGTAAGAGGTTTTTAATTTCAGATTTGATTGGACAATTAGTCCTTCCTATATTATAATTATTTTATAACTTTTTGGCGGTGTGGTGGAATGGCAGACACGCCTGACTCAAAATCAGGTATCTTCACGGATGTGCAGGTTCAAGTCCTGTCACCGCTATATTGAAATCAGGGAAGAGGATTTTGCAGAGATGCAGAATCCTTTTTTTGTTTATATAGTAAAAGGTAAGGAATAGAATAGGGTTTATATATTCTTTATCTTCATCGAGCATTAAAAAATTATCTTCATACGATTATCATAAAGAAAGGCAACGACCATTATAGTCACTGCCTTTCTTTAAGGGGCTATTCTTCATTTAGAAATGCTCTTCATTACATTTTTACATATTTACGTTTTTGCTTTGCAGCAAGCCAATCAAACTGTTTTGGTTTTCTTTTATTTGCTAAAGTAACGACTAATCCTGTTGTTGCTATTAGTAAGCTTGCAGCAGCTACTTTAATAGTAAATTGTTTTGCATCTTTTAATTTCTCGTTATTGTATCGATCAAGTTCCTTAAGGGTATCTTGTGTAAAATCAATTCTGTCGTTTGTTTCTTCAATCAAACTACAGACACCTTCGAAACTTTCGACCAAAGGATTTTTTTCTTCATTTACCAAAGGATCTGTCATAGTTATTCTCCTCCTATATTTAACCTATAAAGAAGAATTCTATGAGAAAATAAATTATACCTTTATTCAAATTTCTACAAATCTTTCAATACACTCTGCTATTAGCTAATTAATAAAGTTCTGATGATTATTGAGCTTACTAATTTAGACATTTTCTATTCTCGACCTTTCCATATTCTAAGCTTAACCATGCTAGAACACTTTCGACAAAAAATGATTTTATTCTTGAATTTATGACATATTTATGATAAATTTAATTACAAGTTCATTAAAAACCTACTAAATACATATTACATTTGTATTAGTAGATAAGCACTTATAACTTGATAACAACGCAGTGTATTGATTCATTCGAAGAACGATACATTGCGTTTTTTTATATTAAAAAGTCTATTATTAAAGGCTTTTGTGTCATAATTAGATAAAGAAATAATTTTCTGACTAGAATAGAAAATATAATTTGTAAATTAACAGGCAGTTAGGTGATTCTTGTGAATATAAAAGAATTTCAAAAAAAATTGATTTTATATAGTAAAGAAATTGGAATAGATAAGATTGGATTTACAACTGTTGATCCGTTTTTAACATTAAAAAATCGTTTATATAAGCAGCAGGAATTAAATTACCAATCGGGTTTTGAGACAAAGGATATTGAACGAAGAGTAGATGCAAGAAAAATTATGACAGAATCTAATTCAATAATTGCAATTGCTCTAGCTTATCCATCTAAAATGAAAAATCCTCCTAAAAGTAAAAAAGGATCTACAAGAGGTATCTTTTGTAGGGCTTCATGGGGGGAAGATTACCATATCGTTGTAAAAAAGAAATTACTTCAGCTTGAGTCATTTATTTTATTACATTATCCAAATGCAAAGGTTCAGTCGATGGTCGATACTGGAGAGCTAGTAGATCGAGCTGTAGCTGAGCGAGCAGGTATAGGTTGGAGTGCTAAAAATTGTTCAATCATTACGCCAGAATTCGGTTCCTATGTGTATTTAGGGGAAATGATTACCTCATTACCTTTTGAACCAGATTCGCCTATTGAGGAACAGTGTGGAGAGTGTACAAAATGCCTTGATGTTTGCCCGACAAGCGCTATTGTTTCTCCAGGTCAATTAAATGCTAAAAATTGTATTGCATTTTTAACCCAATCAAAAGAAATGATTCCTGTTGAGTTTCGAAAAGAGTTAGGAAATCGAATATATGGTTGCGATACATGTCAGACAATATGTCCTAAAAATAAAGGGGTTAATTTTACGCATCATACTGAGATGGAACCTGATCCGGAAACTGTAAAACCTTTATTACGCTCAGTATTACAGGTAAGTAATAGAGAGTTTAAAAGTCAGTTTGGTCAAATGTCTGGGTCATGGAGAGGAAAGAATCCTATTCAGCGAAATGCTATTATTGCTTTAGCACATTTTAAAGATGAATCTGCATTAGAGGATTTAAAGCAATTAGCAAAAAAAGATGCTAGACCAGTAATAAGAGGTACAGCTATCTGGGCTATTTTTGAGATTGAAGGAAAGACCAGTACACCATTTATTGAAAGTTGTTTACAAAAAGAGCAAGATGAGATTGTACTTAATGAAATTAATGCTGTTCTTTCAAAGTAATCAATAATGAGTGGTATAATCTCTTATTTTTCAACATCGTATAGAATAAGAATATATGTTGAAAAGGGGGATTATCTTGTTTAATCGTGAACTTTTAGAGCGTTATTTAAAAGAACGATTACAACTTTATTTTGGTGAAGGACATCGAAGTCATCCTATTCAAGAAAAAGAATATCAGGCCATCAGGCGTAAAGTTGAATTATATAATAAACGTAATACTTCATTAGTAAAAGTATATGGAAATCTTGATGTAAATAATATTTGGAATGAACAGGATATAACGTATATAAATTATACCTTCCATACGCGATATTTTTTAAAGCAAACCGATTTATATTTTGAAGAGGATCAACATCAAAGACAGATCGCGATTGAAAATGATGAAATCTTATATGACATAGCGTTCCCGATTGATAATCAAGTTGAAAATTATGAACTCGAAGAAGACGATATAGGTGATAGTGAATCATTAGATCGAAATAACAGATATAATCGCTTTAATGCTGTTAAATATGCTGAAACCTGGTGGGATGGCCATAATAAAGAATATCCATTGTATGCAAATGATTGTACTAATTTTATCTCTCAATGTTTAAGGGCTGGAGGTATTCGAATGGTTGGAATGCCAAAACCAGGGACAGGGTGGTGGTATAGAAATCATTCTAATAGTAGTTATAGCTGGAGAGTTGCTCACGCATTAAGAAGATTTTTACCTTCACCTAAAACTGGAATTAAAGCAGAAGAGGTGCCTTCTCCAAAAGATCTTACATTGGGGGATATTATCGTATATGATTTCGAAGGTGATGGAGTATGGAATCATTGTACAATCGTTGTTGCTAAGGATGAAAATGGTGAACCGTTAGTGAATGCACATACTGTAAATAGCCGTAAAAGATATTGGTCTTACTATGATTCTTCTGCTTTTACGGAGAATATAAAGTATAAGTTTTTTCACTTCGTTGATGACTTTTCTAATCCTCCAATGGAATAATACCTTATTAATTACGAATTTGGTATAATATAAAGCATTGAAACAATATAGAGGTGAAAAAGATGGGAATACACGTTGTATTATATCAACCACAAATTCCAGCAAATACAGGAAATATTGCACGTACTTGTGCAGGAACAGATACAAGTTTACATTTAATCCGTCCGTTAGGTTTTTCAACTGATGATAAAATGTTAAAAAGAGCTGGTCTTGATTATTGGGAGCATGTAGATATCCATTATCATGATTCTTTGGACGATTTATTTGATAAGTATAAAGACGGGAAATTTTATTTTATAACTAAATTTGGGGAAAAAACATATTCAAACTTTGACTATACAAATTTAGATGAAGAGATTTTCTTTGTATTTGGTAGAGAAACAACAGGGCTTCCGAAAGAGTTAATTGAAAAAAATATGGAAACTTGCTTACGTATACCAATGACAGATCATATTAGGTCACTAAATTTATCAAATACAGCTGCAATTTTAATTTATGAAGCTTTACGTCAGCAAGATTTCCGCGAGTTGTTGAAGGTAAAGGATTATTCTAAATAATAAAAGTCACCATATAAATGGTGATTTTTTTTGTATTAATTTAAGAGTTTATCAAAGAGTACAAAAAAAGATGCTTCCATAAAACGGTCTAAATTAAAATAAGATCCGCGTTTAGAAGCATCCTTTAAAAAATATTATCTGTTTTTCAGTCCAGGTTTGTCATTATAGCCGCCTGTGAAAATTGCTGCTAAGAATGATGCTGTTACTAATAAAATTAATACTAGTCTCATCAGTATGTATCCTCCCAATTGAAAAATTCCCAACACCCTAAACCTTATTATACAAAAAAAACATAGAAATATGAAAGTAAAATTATGAGAATTGGATTTCGATAAAATATATTTTCCTACTCAAAGATATAGCATGAGTACGGACATCCTTGCATATCCTTTAATAATCTCTCTTACAGATGAGAAGAAGGAGGTACTTGTCCATGGATATTTTAAAGAAACTTGAGCAGCACCGGGACATGGAACAAAGATTGAAATGGGAAGGCACTTTTGCTGAGTATCTTGAAATGTTAAAAGAGGAGCCATTGGTTGCACAAACTGCACATTCTAGAATTTATAATATGATTAAAGACGCAGGTATTGAAGAAGTGAATGGTAAAAAAACCTATAGTTTCTTTAATAACAACCTATATGGATTAGAAGAAGCGTTAGAGAGACTCGTGGAAGAATATTTCCATCCTGCTGCCAAGAGATTAGATGTAAAAAAACGTATTTTATTGTTAATGGGTCCTGTAAGTGGTGGTAAATCTACACTGGTAACGATGTTAAAGAGAGGCTTAGAAAATTATTCAAGGTCTGATCAAGGTGCAATCTACGCAATTAAAGGTTGCCCAATGCATGAAGATCCATTGCATTTAATTCCTAACCATTTAAGAGATGATTTTTTCACAGAATATGGAGTTCGAATTGAAGGAAATCTTTCACCTTTAAACTTAATGAGACTTGAACAAGAGTTTGGTGGAAGAATAGAAGATGTTATGGTAGAAAGAGTATTTTTATCAGAGGATCGTCGAGTTGGTATTGGTACTTTTAGCCCGTCTGATCCAAAATCTCAAGATATTGCAGATTTAACAGGAAGTATTGATTTTTCAACAATTGCTCAATTCGGATCAGAGTCAGATCCACGTGCCTACCGGTTTGATGGTGAGTTGAATAAAGCGAACCGTGGAATGATGGAATTCCAAGAGATGTTAAAATGTGATGAAAAGTTTTTATGGCACTTATTATCCCTGACGCAAGAAGGAAACTTTAAAGCAGGGCGTTTTGCATTGATTTCTGCGGATGAATTAATCATTGCTCACACGAATGAAACAGAGTACAGATCCTTTATTAATAATAAGAAAAATGAAGCATTACATTCTCGAATAATCGTAATGCCAATTCCTTATAACTTAAGAGTGAGTGAAGAAGAGAGAATCTATCAAAAAATGATCTCTGAAAGTGATGTTTCAAATGTTCATATTGCTCCTCATACTTTAAGAGTTGCCGCAATGTTTACAATACTTACTCGTTTAAAAGAACCAAAACGAGGAGATATTGATTTAGTTAAGAAGATGCGTCTATATGATGGTGAAATGGTAGAAGGCTATAACACTGTTGATTTAGAAGAGCTGAAGAAAGAATATTTAGATGAAGGTATGCATGGTATCGATCCACGATATGTCATTAACCGTATTTCATCTACAATTATTCGAAAAGAGATCCCTTCAATTAATGCTTTAGATGTATTACGCTCATTAAAAGATGGTTTAGATCAACATCCATCTATTTCGAATGAAGATCGTGAGCGTTATATGAATTTTATCTCAATCGCAAGAAAAGAATATGATGATATTGCAAAACAAGAAGTTCAAAAAGCCTTTGTTTATTCATATGAAGAGTCTGCAAAAACACTTATGGATAATTATCTTGATAATGTAGAAGCATATTGCAATAAGAATAAGCTTCGTGATCCTTTAACAGGTGAAGAGATGAATCCAGATGAAAAGTTGATGCGTTCGATTGAAGAACAAATTGGCATCTCTGAGAATGCGAAGAAAGCATTCCGTGAAGAAATATTAATCAGAATCTCTGCCTATGCAAGAAAAGGCAAACGTTTTGATTACAATTCACATGAAAGATTAAAAGAAGCTATCCAAAAGAAACTTTTTTCGGATCTGAAGGATGTTGTGAAAATTACGACGTCCACAAAAACTCCTGACGAGCGTCAATTGAAGAAAATCAATGACGTTGTCAGTAGATTA
The DNA here is from genome assembly GCF_001420605.1 of Bacillus sp. FJAT-25509. Taxonomy (GTDB): domain Bacteria; phylum Bacillota; class Bacilli; order Bacillales; family Bacillaceae_G; genus Gottfriedia. The sequence goes on along the minus strand of NZ_LJIZ01000007.1, from coordinate 138,774 downwards.
GTTGATGAATATGGTTATAATTCAACATCAGCAAATGAATTATTACGCTACGTAGGTTCATTACTAAACCGATAAATTGTTTAAGCGGCTATCTATTAGATAGCCGTTTTCTTTTGCAATTAATAACGTTTATCCTATAATGATGATAATGATTAAATAGAAGGGTAAGGTAATGTATATGAAAAGAATTCAAATAGCTGAGAATCTTGAGTTTTCACAAATTATTCACGGATTATGGCGTTTAGCTGAATGGAAAATGACATCAGAACAATTAGTCGCTTTTATAGAAGAATGCATTGATTTAGGAATTACAACATTTGATCATGCCGATATTTATGGTGGTTATACTTGTGAAGAGATTTTTGGAAAGGCTTTAGCAATAAAACCGGAGCTTCGTGAAAAAATCCAAATCGTTACAAAATGTGGGATAAAGTTAAAGTCATCAAAGTTTCCTGAACTTAAAATGAATCATTATGATACTAGTAAAGAGCATATCTTAACGAGTGTGAACAATTCATTGGAAAATCTACAAACAGATTATATCGATTTACTGTTAATACATAGACCAAATCCATTTATGAATCCAAAGGAAATCGCAGAGGCGTTTAATCAACTTCAATCTGAAGGAAAAGTACGCCACTTTGGGGTATCCAACTTTTTACCATCTCAATTTAATGCATTACAAGAATATCTAAACATGCCTTTAGTAACAAATCAAATTGAAGTTTCGCCAATGCAATTAGAGCATTTTGAAAAGGGAACAATTGATTTATTACTTGAAAAAGATATTGCTCCAATGATCTGGTCCCCATTAGCAGGCGGACAAATTTTTACTAGTCAGTCTGAAACAGCGGTACGAGTTCGAGCGATGCTTGAAGAGATTTCTAGTGAAATTGGTGCAAATTCAATCGACGAAGTAATGTACGCATGGTTATTAGCTCACCCCGCTAAAATGATGCCAATCATAGGGTCTGGTAAAATTGAACGTGTCAAAACAGCAGTTGAATCTACAAAGTTAAGTATGTCAGCGGAACAATGGTTACGAATTTACGTAGCTGGAATGGGGCATAATTTACCTTAAATAAAAAAAGTGGAAAACTTTTTACTAGTTTTCCACTTTTTTTGTTCTTTTTTAAGTATTGTTACATATAGTTAAAGGCAAAAGTTTATTGGAATTTTTATATAAATATATTTATTTTTAAGGACTCGTCCTATTTTCTGAAAAAATGGGTGTAAAATTTAGAAGAAACATTGTCAATTATTGTGTCCTTCTGCATATGATAGAGTAATCCATAAAAAAGGGTAGAAAATCACCTACCGAATTAGTTTATGCAATTGTGTATTACTGTGTGACGATTTTTTTATTTTTAAAATAAATCATAACAAGTAAGGGAGGGAAAGAAAATGAGTAATGAAAATAATGAACATGAACAAAAGCATAATTTTACCATTTCACAGGAAGACTGGACCCTCCATCGTAAAGGACACGACGACCAACAGCGCCACCAAGAGAAGGTACAAGAGGCGATTAAAAAGAATTTAGCAGATTTGATCACAGAAGAAAGCATCATCATGTCAAATGGGCGCGATGTAGTAAAAATCCCAATCCGGTCACTAGATGAGTATAAGATTAGATACAACTACGATAAAAATAAACACGTTGGTCAGGGTACTGGAGACAGTAAAGTTGGCGATGTAGTGGCAAGAGATGGTTCACAAGGCGGCCAGCCGCAAAAAGGTGCTGGCAAAGGGCAAGGAGCAGGTAAGGAATCAGGCGAAGATTATTATGAGGCAGAGGTTTCACTAATGGAATTAGAGGAAGCTCTTTTTAGTCAGTTAGAATTACCAGATCTAAAAAGAAAAGAACAAGACTTAAATACAGTAGAAAATATTGAATTTAATGACATTAGAAAAACTGGGTTAATGGGTAACATTGATAAAAAACGTACAATGATGTCTGCGTTTAAGCGTAACGCAATGAGTGGTACGCCATCATTCTATCCTATATCTCCAGAAGACTTAAAGTTCCGTACATGGAATGAAATTAGAAAACCGGAATCTAAAGCCGTCGTACTCGCAATGATGGATACTAGCGGAAGTATGGGCTTATGGGAAAAGTATATGGCAAGAAGCTTCTTCTTTTGGATGACTAGATTTTTAAGAACAAAATATGAATCAGTTGATATCGAGTTTATTGCACACCATACAGAAGCAAAAGTAGTTACAGAAGAAGAGTTCTTCACAAAAGGAGAAAGCGGAGGAACGATCTGTTCATCTGCTTATCGAAAAGCTTTAGAAGTAATTGAATACAAATATTCTCCAGAAAGATATAATATCTATCCATTCCATTTCTCTGATGGAGATAATTTAACATCTGATAATGCTCGCTGCGTAAAATTAGTTCAAGAATTAATGAAAGTGAGCAATATGTTCGGATACGGAGAAGTAAACCAATACAATCGACACTCTACACTAATGTCCGCATATAAAAACATTAATGATGAAAAATTCCGCTACTACATCCTTAAACAAAAATCAGATGTTTTCCATTCAATGAAGAGCTTCTTTAAACAGGAGTATGAGAAGGCAGCGAAATAATAGCTGTACAATCGATTTAAATGAAGTACGAATAGAATAGAAAGTGAAACCAGAAAAGCCCGGTAGAGGGTTTTTCTGGTTTTTTGTCATGAATACTCAAAGTTTAATGAATGGCATAGAGGATCTTATTCAACATATTTGCAGTATAGTTGACCAATATTGTTAAAAAAATGAATAGGGTTTTCCTTTTGTTGAAATAATCGGGGTACATATTAAAAGTGATGTGTGATTGTAAACAGGGTTGGACTGAACAGATGAGTATTCCCAAAAGCTTCTGGTAATTTCATAAGCCCACCTTTATCTGTAATTTAATCTTGAAATTCCATCATTTCATCAATCAGAGAAGAAACACGATGATTTAGTTGTTAGCTTTTTCCTTTTATTAGTTAGTGATATATATTACAACACCTTGTATAATTGTGATAAATCAAACAATAAAAACATAGCTAGTGTAAAATAAAAGTTATGTAAACGAAGATAGCAGTATACTGTGAAATACCCCGATGAAAAAGGGTATTTTTTTTGTGAAGACAGGAGCGAAAGAAAGGAAGATATACTTGAAAACACTTTATGTTTGTTACACTTGTGAATCCTCTATAAAATGGGAAAATGTAACCCAAGGATTAGAAGTTACCATCGAGGAGATTCGGCTTGAAGTAATGAGTAAACTGTTGAAGTATGATTATTTTTTTGTGAAAAATGAAAAAGGGTATAGTTTAATCAATTCCTCTTTAGTACGGTATGTACGTATTGTTCATGAGAAGACCGAATCAAAGAAAGTAAATTAGATTTAATAGAAGCCTTTATTCTATAAGGGTAAATAGCGTTGATAGCTCTTCTATATTTATGTTATCCCTCTATAAATTAACGAAGCAAAAAAGATGGATAGGATATAGAAGAATATTGGATGTACCATCCAGCAAATGATAAACATTTTTACAGATAAATGACAAACAGTTACATTAAATTTAAAGGGGAAAACAGTGTGGGGAGAATAGAGAGAAGACAGCAAAGAAAATTATCAAAGAAACTATGGAACCGTTTATCTTCCAAAGGCTTCCTTTTCAAAATATTATCGATAGTCGCAGCGTTAGCTGTATGCTTATTATTTATTATGAATATCTTGATTTGGACAAGTGATGTGAGTAAATTGGAAGATCCTGCACCGCAGCCGACAATCATCTTTGATCAAAAAGGAGAAGCCGCAAGTAAGATCTCAGTTTCAAACATCGAGGGAGTCAGCATAAAGCAAATTCCAACAAATATGATACATGCCGTTATTGCAACTGAAGATCAACGCTTTTACAAGCATAGTGGTATTAACTATTTCGGGATTGCAAAGGCGCTACTAAAAAACTTAGTAAGTGGAGAAATTGTTGCAGGTGGAAGTACAATTACGCAACAGTTAGCCAAAAATGCTTTTCTAACACAAGAGCGTACCTATACAAGAAAGTTAAAAGAATTGATTTTGACAAAAAAGATTGAAAGAGTATACTCGAAAGATGAAATTTTAGAGCGTTATTTGAACCAGATCTATTTCGGAGAAGGTGCTTGGGGTATTCAGCGTGCAGCCCAAGTGTATTTTGGGAAAGATGCGGATCAGTTAACATTAAGCGAATCAGCGATGTTAGCGGGCATCATTAAGGCTCCTTCTAACCTGTCGCCTTTTAAGAATTTCGATAAAGCAATTAATCGTAGAAATACTGTGCTGTCATTAATGGAAAATGAAGGCTATATTAGTCAAAGTGAAGCTCAGAAGGCTAAGGCGCAAACAATTGTATTAGCAGATAAGAAAAATAAAGATTACCAAGGTAAATATCCATATTATGTAGATTATATTATTGATGAGGCGATCAATAAATATCATCTGACACCAAACGAGGTTCTTTCAGGAGGACTCCATATTTATACCGAATTGAATCCTGCCATTCAAAGTGCTGTTGAAGATGTGTATAAAAATAACAATTTGTTTCCTAAAAGTCAGTCTGATCAAACCATTCAAAGCGGAGCCATTCTGATTAACCCTTCAACAGGAGGTATTACTGCCCTTGTTGGCGGACGTGGTGAGCATACTTTTAGGCAATTTAATCGTGCTACTCAATTAAAACGTCAGCCTGGGTCCACAATGAAACCATTGGCAACTTATACTCCAGCGTTGGAACAAGGATATGATATTTTTGATACCTTAGAAGATCATCCTATTAATATTAATGGCTATCAACCTCAAAACTCTGACAATCAATTTCATGGAGAAGTTACGATGTACGACGCCCTTATCCACTCTTATAATGTACCTGCTGTTTGGTTATTGCAAAAAATAGGATTAGAAAATGGGATAAATGCAGTAAAGCGTTTTGGTATTCCATTAGGTAAAAAAGATCAGACTCTTGGTCTAGCTCTTGGAGGTATGAATGAAGGAACATCTCCTTTAAAAATGGCTCAAGCATTTTCCGCCTTTCCAAATAACGGAATTATGGTAGAAGCACATGCGATTCAAAAAATTGAGAATGCAGATGGAGAGACGATTGGGAAATGGAATAAAAAACAAACTCGGGTGACCGAGGCATCCATCGCTCAAAAAATTACATTTATGCTCAAGGGTGTTGTCAAAGAGGGAACTGGAGTTAAAGCACAAATAGAAGGCAGAGATATTGCAGGTAAAACAGGAACTACTCAGCTGCCTTTTTCTACTGTGAACGGAGCAAAAGACCATTGGTTTGTAGGGTATACTCCAAACATCGTTGGGGCTGTTTGGTTAGGCTATGATAAAACAGATAAAAATCATTATTTGACATCATCAAGTAGTCAAACCGCGACTGTAATATTTAAAGAAATTATATTGAAATCTGGAAAGGAAATTCCGCCCAATAAGTTCGATCTACCACTACTTGGAAAGAATTATAAAAAACAATTAGAAAAGAAAAAGAAACAAGAGGAAATGTACAGAGAAGAAGAGAAAGTGCAAGATGATGGTTGGCAAGAAGACAAGCATGAAAAGAAGGAGCATAAAAATAAAGGAAAAGGAAAAGGAAAAGAAAAAGGACATGGAAATGGAAAAGGTAAAAAATGGAAGGACTAAAGAAGCGACCCGACATAATTAAAAGTCGAGTTTAGTAAATCTATATAAAATTCGTAGAAAGTGAGAAACAGAGAGACCCCATTGAGGGTTTTTCTGTTTTTTTGTCATAAATACACAAAGATTAATAAATGGGATAGAGAGGATTCTTATTCAACAAAATGGAGCCGTTTCGTTCATTATGACTATCCTGCCATTTAGTGCAATAATATAACCCACCTATTTTAAACATGAATTTCGTCAATAATGCCTGGTATAACAACAATTATTGGAGGGAATTCATTAATGTTATTATCTAAAGCATGGATAAGTTACTATAATGATAAGTTAATTGAAGGATACTCAACAACTACTCTAAAGGCATATAAAATCCAAGCAACATTATTAATAAAACACTTCGGTGATATTGATATTGCTCAAATCTCTACTGATGCTTTAAAAGAGTATCTTGTAATTGTTGGAGAAAAGTTAAAACCTGCAAGTCTAGCACATAGAGTTCGTTTTATAAAATCTTTATTCCGTTGGGCTCATGAAGAGGGTGAGATTCATAGTAACCCTTCTTCAAAGTTAAAAGAACCAAAAGCTGGAACTAGAATTCCTAAATTCTTAACTGTTAAGGAAATTGAACTCCTTCGAGAAGCCTGTAATACGCTAAGAGAACATGCAATAATTGAGTTTATGTATTCATCAGGATGCCGTATAGGCGAAATTGTCTTAATAATAAAAATAATATTAATTGGACGAATCACTCTGTAATAGTACGAGGAAAAGGTGATATAGAAAGAGAAGTATACTTCAATACTCGAGCTGAAATTTGGTTATTTAGATACTTGAACGAACGAGACGATTCAGATCCTGCATTATTTGTAACCGAAAGAGCACCTCGTCGGTTAAGTATTGCTCAAACGCGCCATATAATTAATGAGGTTTCTTTACAGGCAGAGTTTAATAAGAAGATTTCACCCCACCAACTAAGACACTGGTATGCAACCCATTTAATGGATAATGGAGCTCCAATTGAAGTAATCCAAAGCTTATTAGGTCACGAAAAGAGTGAAACAACACGTATATATGCGAAACTGAGTGGAAAGCAACGCCAAGATCAATATTGTAAATACTTTTAAAAAAGGAATTGCAACGCTCCATTTAATAACTTCTTATAAAGCTGAGCATGCTGATAAGGAAAAAGGGTGTATTATGAAATTTCTCTTTTATAAAGATAAACCAGAAAGCCCGGTAGAGGGTTTTTCTGGTTTTTTGTTGTAAAAACCAACGATAAATATTTTCCAACAAAAGATCAAAATGTGTTATCGTTAAATAGGATTTTCTAGAGTAGAAAAATGAGAAAGGTGTGCAGAAGTGTGATTAAAAGAGTATTTTTGATTTTATTTACTGTGATTTTATTATCTATATTTGTGGGTTGCGGACAAATCACTGAACAGACTTCGTCAAAAAAAGTGGAATCCCCAACGAGCACGGCTTCTAAGACTGTTGAAAACATTAAGAGTACACATGCAGATGACACAGAAAAAACAAAGAGTGATAGTGAACCGAACAAAAGTGTTCCTGCTTCTGGCACTTCAAAGGCAACAGGTACAACAGACGGATTTGATTATAGCAAATATACCCTAATTGTAGTAAACGGCGGGGATATGTCAGGAGATAGACAACCGAATGTCAAAGTAGATGTCGGATATGGAGAACGGGAATATTGGGCGTATACAAATGAATACGGTCAGCTAATTCGTGTTGAGGCGAAAAAGATAACTCTTCAAAATTCGAATACGGATCATGTTTTGTCATCAGGTAGATATTACTCTGATGAAGCAAATGTTCCTGGTACAGAGAGTCCAACCTTGGATAAAGGGCATGTGATTGCTGACTCGCTTGGGGGAGTATCAAACGCATATAACATTACACCTCAGAACAGCAATCTCAATAGGCACGGTGATCAAGCTTATATGGAAAAAGTGATTCGAGATGCAAGAGGTTGCACTGATTTCGTAGCAGTGATTCACTATCCTAATACTAGGACGCAAATTCCTAACCACTATAAATTCACATATAAAATTCAGGGCAGATCCATTACAGATGAATTTGACAATGTAAACCCAGATGAAGTGAACAAAAATTTAGGGAAAACGACAGGTACGAGCAGTACTCCATCGAAAACAAACAATGTGCCTGCAAACAAAACGAAAAATAGTAATGAAGACGTTAGTAAAGTGGATACAAATCATAACGGAAGTGTTACGATCGCTGAAGCCAAAGCTGCTGGATTTAAAATGCCAATTACGCGAGATTCATGGCTCTATAAATATATGGATGATCGAGATGGTGATGGCTTAGTAGGCGAATAAATGAGGTTATGTGGTGATTCTTTTCTTCTTATTGAAGTAAAGAGGCAAGTTATAAAATGATGCTGGTTTTAATTCCCTTGATAAGTGTTTTGATCTTATCAATTTGTTAATACAGCATCATTGATATTTTGGAATTATAGAGTTTCTAATGCAACTAACGCATGTACATCAAAATCGACTATTAAGTCGATTTTTTTATTGTGGTTTCTGGGAGAAGATATTGTATGGATCTAAGTATGGTTTTTTTTGCATGGGTAAATATAATCCTAAAATACATTAGGCAGGGTTTATATGAAGACAAAATTTTTTATATTAATCTCAATTAGCATGTTCATTTTTCTTATTCAACCTTCTGTAATTAAAGCAAATCAAAATGAAATAAATAATAAATTACTTCATGATACATTGCTGACTACACTCGATCCTTATATTTCAAAAGGTGTAGAAGATTATTATGGATATCAAAAAGCGTATGGTTTGTATGATGCGAAAATATTAAATATTAATAGGGATAGAGAAGGTAGTTTTAGCTTTACAGCAAAAGTCCAAGTGAATACTTTTGAACATGCACACAATCCTCCTTATGGAAAGGAGACAATGATCTTTCATATAAGCCCAATAGGAATTAAGAAGATTAGTTTTGTTCATGAGGGCGATCAAGAGGAAAGGAAATTTAAACAGTTTTATAGTGAGACGATTTCAGATATAAAGCAATCGTTTAATTTAAATTTAGAGCTATATTCAGAATATAATTATTCGCAGCTACAATATAAAGCAGAAAAAGAAAAGGAATACAAATCCCTTACCAATATTACTGAGGAGATTATTAATAACATTTTGAATCCAGAGGTCCATCCACCTTATAAAAATGTGATTTCTCCTGTTACCTTTATAAAAGGGAAAAAAGCATATATCCTTTTTAAGAAATCAGATGGAACAAATATACTTTATGAAGTGAATAAGCAAAATAAGAGATGGGAAGTTGTAAAAAAGATGAATAAGAATGGTAAGAAAATGAAAAATGAATTGCTTTGGTATTTGTAGAATAATGTATTGCTTATGCAAAGAACACAGACTACATCCTTAAACAAAAGTCAGATGTGTTCAATTCGATGAAGAGCTTTTTCAAGCAGGAGCATGAGAAGGCAGCGAAATAATCGCTGTACAATAGTATAAAATGAAGTACGATTTGAATGGCAAGTGAAAAACAGAAAAGCCCCTTATAGGGTTTTTCTGTTTTTTATTATAAAGATTTAGTGTTTAATCAATAGTGAAGTCAGAGTTCTTATTCATCATAATGGAAAGTAGTAATCGTAAAAATAGATCTCTTTTTACATTTGACATTATATTTGTTCAGTTTTGAATGTGGATTTTGCTACTTTTTCTGGCATTGTTAAGAAAATAACTGCGATGACGATACATATACCACCTAGTAATTGGTATACTCCGAAAGATTCTTTTAGCCAAGTAATAGAAACAATAGTTGCTACAAGTGGTTCAATACTAGATAAAATACTAGTCTCTGTTGCTGATAAATATTTTAGGCTACCGATGTAGAGAAGAAAAGAAACTGTACCAATTATTATAATTAAAATTAGCATAGAGAATATTGACAGCGTAAAGGTTTGTGAAAGTTGTTTCCATTCAAAAGAGTGATTGTAAATAAATAATGCAATACCTCCAATTAGCATACCCCAGCCAATAATAAGAGTCGTCCCCCATGTTTGTATAAGGGAAGTAGGGTGAAGTGTATAGAAGGTAAAACCAATAGCTGTTAACAGTCCGAATAAAATAGTTTCCTTAGACATGACAATATTATGGGCTGATCCATTTGTAATAATAAAGTATGTGCCGATCAGTGCAGAGACAATTGATACTGCTTGCGTAGTAGAGGGCAGTTTTTTATTTTGGATTGCAACGTAAATAGTAATTAGAACTGGTCCTAAAAATTGAAATAGTGTAGCTGTCACGGCGTTGCTAATATACACAGTTTCAATAAAAGCATATTGTGCGCCAAGCATCCCAAGGATTGAGAAAATGATAAGGTGTAATAGATGATGTGGTTGTTGCAAAATACGAAATATATTTTGTTTTTTTGTAAGTAAGAAACATAAAATAAAGACCCCAGCAAGTAAGAGGCGAATGACTAAATAGTCGATTGATGATATTGTCGTACGTTGAAAAAACCATTGAATTAATGGACCTGATAATCCCCATAAAGTAGCTCCTGTAAGAATCATAAATAGTCCAAGACTTCTGCTGTTTTGCATAATCATGATGCTCCTTTCAAACATTGATTTTATTCGATTTACATGATAAAAAGTATTATATATAAACTCTGGTACTGTATAAAGTATCAGTAATTCATTTAGTGAGGGGGTCAGAATTCATGTTAGAGTTAACACCAAATTTGAATATTGAGTCAAAAATGCCGATGTATGTACAGTTATATGGGTATATAAAAGAAGAAATAAGAAGTGGAAAAATCCCTCCTATGACGAAGCTTCCAGCAAAAAGAAAGTTAGCAATGTATTTAGAAGTGAGTAAAAACACAGTCGAATCAGCATATGAACAACTTCTGGCAGAAGGGTATATTGAATCAGTTTCACGCAAGGGGTATTTTGTATGTGAAATTGAGCAAATGATGCTCACAGAGAAAAAAAGAGAATTCGTTAATGAAGTATTATACGGAGAACAGATCTATAAATTTGATTTTACACAGACGGGTGTAGATCCAAAGACATTTCCATTCGCTGTCTATCGTAAAATTTCAAATGAAGTATGGCAACAAGAAAATAAGGAACTTCTATTTCTTGGTCATCCTCAAGGTGAATCCAACTTGCGTGAAGAGATTGCGAAATATTTATATGAATCAAGAGGTGTTAGATGTTCATCGAGTCAAATTGTAATAGGAGCCGGAACCCAATTTTTAATAAGAATCTTGTTTCAGTTACTAAAGGGAAGGAATTTTGCAGTTGAAAATCCAGGGTATCATCGAAAGTTGGTTGTTTTTGAGAAGGGAGAAGAAAATGTTCAAATGATCCCACTTGATGAGGATGGGATCTCTATTGCAGCCTTAGAAGCTAGCAATGCGAAAGTTATTTTCGTTACACCGTCTCACCAATTTCCTTGTGGAATGATTATGCCAATTAAAAGAAGAGGACAACTATTACAATGGGCTCAAGAGGAGTATGGACGTTATATTATTGAAGATGATTATGATAGTGAATTTCGTTATTCTGGAAAACCAATTCCTGCATTGCAGGGGCTTGACGCAGAGGGAAACGTAATTTACATGGGGACATTTTCAAAAGCTTTACTTCCATCATTACGAATGAGTTATATGGTGTTGCCAAAACAGCTGATTAAATTGTATCATTCACAATATTTATTCTACACACAAAGTGTTTCGAGAATTGATCAAGAAATCATTAGAAGATTTTTAAACGAAGGACATTGGGAAAAACATATTAATAAAATGCGAGTTGTTTACAGAAAAAAGAGAGATGTACTTATTTCGGCGATAGAAAGGTATTTTTCTAATAAAGTGGAAGTGATAGGAGAAGATTCTGGCTTACATATTTTATTAAAGGTTCACAATGGAATGTTAGAAGAAGAGTTAATAAAAAGAGCGGCTGAAAACAGTATTAAAGTCTATCCAGTTTCAATGTATTATAGCGAAGGGAATAATCCGAAAAATACAGTCTTACTTGGATTTGCTATTTTATCAGAGGCTGAGATTGAAGAGGCTATTCGATGGTTGTATAATTCATGGTTTAAAATATAACATGATACTAAAATAATTCTCGATTACTTTAGATCTGTTTAAAAGCCAACATGCATAAAAAAGTCTGTAATTATAGATACAGGCTATATATTGTGTTCTATTCAATGAAGAGCTTCTTTAAACAGGAACACTGGACAATAGAATAAAATGAAGTACGAATAGAATAGCAAGTGAAAAACAGAAAAGCCCCTTATAGGTTTTTTTGTTTTTTTGTTGTATATAGAAGGTGTCTTCAAAAAATGAAATCTTCAGCTAATCATGGAATATCATCTGGTGGATCACCTTGAATATTGTGGGAAGTTTTGAATTTATTTAATACTTCAGATTTTTTTGTTTTTGTAAAATAATTTCTTCTTTTTTGTGTTATAATTTTAGAGTGAGATTGTAATATATGCATCTTAGAATTTCTAAAAGGAGCAAATTTTTAAAATGAAATGGTTAATTGTATTTGGACCGGTAATAGAATTAGTATTATATGCAATAGTTTCTAAGTTTTGGATAAGTGATTTTAAAGAAATAAAACCAATAATTATTTTACAAATAGTACTTTACACTTTTCTTATTACACCATTATTACTTTGGGGATATATGTTAAAGCACTAATAAATATAATTTTACAATAAAGTAAGCATACCAACGAAAAATCGGGAAGAATGCTTTTTTTTATCCTTATTTTTCTTGGCCTATAGGATTTTTATACAACTAATCAAGTGAAAAACAGAAAAGCCCCTTATAGGGTTTTTCTGTTTTTTGTTATCAAGAATCATTCTTTCCAAAATTGTTCCAGTAGAATAACAATCATGGTACCTACGAGTAATCCATTACTTAAAACATATTTGAAGGTAGATGGTATTCCGCTAAATGCACTTTCTGGAAGAAACATTATTCCCAAACTAATTAATAATGAAATTCCTAATATCGTTAATCGACGTTGGTTTAATTCTTCACGTAAAATCGATTGAAATGAAATTCCGATCATTTGGACAAAGGTTGCTAAAAGCGCGGCATTTGCAATAGGACCTGGTAGCAAGGATATAAAGCCTACAAAAGAGGGAATAAAAGAAATTCCAGCTAATATGAGATTTGCTATAAGGAACGGCTTCACTTTTTTTTGTCCTGTTAGTTGAATAAATCCTGCTGATGCAGGTAATGGTACAACGCCAATTGTAGAGAACAACGACGTGAAAACATGAGATATACCTCCGACCCATATACCACGGTTCAAAGTTTGTCTTTCATTTTCTTTAGATAGCGGAGACACTTGTTTTACAGCCGAAATTGCAGCAATTGTGTTTGCAACTAATAGGAATGTAAATAAAGTTACAGTTATGGTTATCCCAGTATCTAACTTAGGCATGCCCCAAGCAAATACATCAGGGAACTTAACTAAAGGTGAATCAGAAGGAAGATGGGACGGTTTTCCAAATACAGCATACAAAAGCCAACCAACTGAAATTCCAAGTAACACAGCGTAACTTTTCATCCATCCTTTCCCCTTAATTGATAAGAAAGTAATAAGGGCAAAAACAAAGAGTGCAATAGTAGCTAATGTATAATTAGGATGAGTTACTGTTCCTTGTAACCCCATCATTCCTTTTAGTAACACTCCACTAAGCTGAAGAGCTAAGATTAAAAGAAAAGTTCCTGTAACCAAAGGGGTAAATAAACGTAGAATTCGATGCACAAGTCCTGTTATCCCAAGGACGAAAAGTAATAGACCTGCAATAATTAATCCACCTTCTAAAAGTCGGAGTACATCTTTTGCACTTTGTCCCTGATGCATAGCTACTTGTCCCAATATGACAAATATACTTACCCATGAACCGGCTGGGCCATCCGCAATGGGATAGCGATGCCCTAACCATGCTTGTAAAAAAGAACTTACTCCCACAACTAAAAAAGTTCGCTGCATTAAAGTTGAAATTTCATCAATTGATAAATGGAATATGCCTCCAATAATGATTGGCAATGCAATTGCATTTGCTAATAGAAACACAAACCACTGTAAGATACTAAAACTAGTATTAACATATTTATTATTCATATTAATCTCCCCTGCTTAAAAAAGAACCTTATAGAAAAAATCCATCTTTTCTATAGTGGTAGATTAAAAAGATGGATTTCTAAGGTTTATATAGTGTAAATTTATTTTAATTTAATAGAAATATTTTTTTATTATTTACCATTTACGATAAGGTAAGAATTTACCATTAAGTGTTAGGATTACACGGTCACCATTTGGATCTTCTTTTTTCTCCACACCTAGTTCGAAATCAATTGCACTCATAATACCTTCACCAACTTTTTCTTGAATTAATTCTTTAATAGTTGGTCCGTACACTAATAACATTTCATATAAACGATATAAGATTGGGTCAGTAGGAGGCATTTGCATTGCATCACCTCTATGTGGAATAATCGTTAAGGCTTGAACTACTTCTTCATTTAACCCTAATAATTCAGCCATTTTTTCTGCTTCTGGACGGGTCATTGTAGCTTGTCCTAATAATGCTGTTACAACCCAAGACTCAGAGTTCTCACTTACTTTTGAAATTTCTTCCCATGTTAAACCTTTTGCAATTTTTGCTTCTATAATTTTTTGCGTAGCTTCTTTTCTATTCATATCTATTAACTTCCTTCCATTTAAGTAATAATAATTAATTTTTCACTTCATTTAATGTTTTATATCCATCAACTAATAAATCTAATTTACCTGTGTGGGGATCAATAGCTAAACCATGGACAGGAATATCTTTTGGTATAAATGGATGATTTCTTACTAAATCAATATTAGCTTGAATTGAATCGTTGACATGATCAAATCCAAATAACCACTTTTCAAGGTCAATTCCAGCATATTCGATGGCTGAGAAAATTTCTGGTGAAGATACTCCACGATCCAATATTTTTTGAAGTGTTCCTTTTGGATTACTTTGGCTCATTCCACATGCATGATGTCCAATAATATAAATTTCTTCTGCATTCAATTCATATACAGCTGTTACAACACTTCGCATGATACTACCGAAGGCATCTGTAATCGTACCACCTGCATTTTTGATGATTTTTGCATCACCATTGTGTAAATCTAAAGCTTTTGGAAGCAGCTCGATTAAACGAGCATCCATGCAAGAGACAACAACCATACGTTTTTGAGGTATCTTTGTTGCTTCATAAGGAAGGTATTCCTTGTTTTGTACAAATTGTTCATTGTACGCTAAAATTTCTTGTAATAACATATTTTTAACCACCTTTACATTAAGAGTATTTCTTTGTTGAATCCACTATGTTATAAGTAAAGTGATATAAGAGGATAAATTAAGTATAGTGAATTGTATCGATAAGCAGAATAAGTTGGCGAAACACTATCTGGCTTTCTACTTTCATGATGAAAGGATTGATTTATATCATTGATCAAACAGATTTTGAGATACTGAAATTATTAGGAGGAAACTCAAGAATTCAATGGAAAGAACTCGGTCAAAAAATACATATGACAGGGCAGGCTGTAGGAAATCGAATTCGAAGACTAGAGGATTTAGGAATAATTGAGCAATATACAATCGCAATAAACCGAATCAAATTAGGACAAATAGTGACTGCATTTGTTACTGTGTTCGTAAAAACAGCTAATCATCAAGAGTTTAAGATGTTCTTTCAAGAAGAAGAAGCAGTTTCTGAAGTACATCGTACAAGTGGTGAAGGATGTTATTTATTAAAAACTCATTTTGCTTCGAATGAAGAATTGGATACATTTCTAGAAAGACTATTAAAGTATGGAAATTATCGTGTTAACCTATCAATAGGAAAGTTAAAATAAAGCTAATCACATTTGGAAACTGACACAAATTACGAATAGAAATAAGCAAAACAAAAAAAGCCCGATAAATGGACTTACCCCTGTCAAGTAGACACATTTAAATAAGACCGACTAAGCAGCCGTTGTTAACCTGTATTTTACAGGGGAACAACGGTTGAGTCGTTTTTGTGACCGTTCATTATTATAGAAGTGGATATACTCTTCAATCGCTTGAATAAGTTCCTGTTCTGAATTAAAATTAGATAGATACACCATTTCACATTTGAAGTGTGAGAAGAATGATTCAACGCAAGCGTTGTCTAGACAGTTTCCTTTGCGAGAGTGGCTGCCTAACATATTATTCTTTTCTAAGAACTGGCTGTATTTTGTAGACGTGTACTGGAATCCCTGATCTGAATGCAGGATACTTCCATGCACGTTTCTTTTTTTACATAAATCACTAACTGTTTCGATGACTAATTTAATATCATTTCGATCTGAACACTTCCAAGATACAACTTCATTATTATAAAGATCCTGAATAACTGAAAGGTAATAAAACTTGTTTCCTACTTTGATAAAAGTAATATCTGTCCCAAAAGCAATATTTGGCATTTGTGTTTTAAACTGGCGATTTAAGAGATTAGGATAAACATTCGATTCATCTCTCCCGAAATATTTTCTTTTCTTTCGAATGACTGATTTGATATCTAGTTCCTTCATTAATCTATATACTTTTTTATGGTTTACAACTAAACCTTCTTCTCTCAAACGGTCAGTTATTCGTGGATAGCCATAATACGGACGTATTGAATGAATCGCGTGAATGTGTGATTTTACAGCTTCTTCTTTAATTTTATTGGATTGTTGATTCTCGGCTGATTTTCTCCATTTATAGAAACCAGACCTTGATACTTCAGCGATTTTAACAAGCATAGTGATAGGATATTTATCTTTCATCTCTTCAATAATTTCGAATCTACTTTCTTTCGGAGTTTTCCCTCCTTGATTTAGATTTTGATATCGCTTTTTTAGAAAGGCTACCTGTGCTTTCAGATAATCTCTTTCTTCCTCAATACTTACAAATTTTGTTCTTTGAAACCCATTAAAACGATGGTTTGTATGTTTACCCCGTTTATCTTCAAAAGATCTACCTTCTCTGTATCGATTTACCCAATCTTTAAGTGGAGAAGGACTAGGCATTCCAACTTCAAGGGCAACTGTTTTATAACTTTTATCTCCTTCAAGATATAGTTTTACGGCTCTAAGTTTAAAATCCTCAGAATATTTTTTAGATGTACGATTAATTTTAGACAAAATAAAATCCCCCAATAGTAGACTACCTATCCTTATTATCGGATGGTCTTTTTTGTGTGTCTACTATAAGGGGATAATATCATAAAGGGCTTTTCTGGTTTTATAATGTAATAAATGATTGCTAAACTTTACTAGTTTTAACTGTCATAAAATAATTCCACTTGTATACATAGTCACTTTTGTATTGACCTTAAAGGGAACTTTTGAATAGTCCTTTTCCCAATTTAACTTCTTCCAAGTATCAGGATGATAGGCCATTAAAGATCTACCTATTCCTAATGCATCACAATTTGTTTCTTGAAGAATGCTAATTACTTCTTTTAGCTCGTTTTCGATATTTTTAGCAATTTTGTTTTCTATTTCCCTTTTCTTGATATTACTAGCTAGATCTTCGCCAGTATACTCGATTAAATCGATCTTTATTTTTAAATCGATCTTTACTTTAGGTTGCTTTTCATTTTTAATTTGTAGGTTTCTTTTTATACTTTTTACTTTAAAAGAAACAATCTCATTATTGCTCCCTAATGGTTCCGTCAAACTCATCGTATTACTTTTTTTGTCTTGCAGTAATAACAATAATTTTGACTGTTTATTATTTAGGACTTTTCCGGTAAAACGATTGTTTTCTAAAAGTGCCACACCTTTAATTTTTATTGTTTCATCATCTATTTTTTCTAAATAAGGGACGACTAAATCCCTACCTGGATCGTCCATTTTTTTGTAAATAGTTTCTTGTGTCTCTTTTGGAATTACAGAAATATTTTCAGCTGCCTCAAGCATTTCTGAAAGTGACTCACTGATAGAAATATCTTTATAAGTTTTCATTTCAATAATACTAGAGGCCTGTCCTTTTACGATTGCTACTCGTGAAGTTAGTGGGTTTCTAATAAATCGGAAAAAGGTATCAAAATAAGGATACAAATTGTTTTTTGCGAGGTTTTCACCTAATAGCATCACTAGCAATTTGTTGGGTGAAAAACTACCAGGAATTTGGTAATCAATATTGTTACGTACATCTCTTATACTTGCGCCTTGATCATTAACAATATAATTAGTGGCCTCGGTTTGGTCACCTTTTACAATATTAGCACTGACGCTTGCAGTTCCCTTAATATTGTCATTAGGAAGTTGGTCATATGCAATACTTAGTACTAATGCAGAGTCCTTCAAGGAGTGTTGATCCCAGCAGCCTGTTAAAAAGAAGATTAATAAATAAACAATGTAATGATATTTTTTCATGATACTTTAACTTCCTTACTTTTAATCTTAAAGAGTAGGGAAATACATAAGATCAACGCCGGAATCAATAGTATAAAAATAAAACTCGAAATAGATAAGATTTTTATTAAGATATCTAAAAACCCATTTGAAGAAGGTACTAAATTACTAACTAGAAAGATAATCAAGCAAATTGCAAGAGTAGAAAATGTAGTAACTCTATTTCTATTTATCAAATTTGAAATGCCAACATTAGCCAAATTTAAATAAGCAACATAGGAAGAGGCAATTACGACAAACCACAATGAAAGAAATAGTAAATCAAGTCGTTCTAGTACTTTGAAAAAAGTTAAGGTTTTAAATAAATAAATTGTTGGTTCTGGAATTAACGCCATTTCTTTTTTACTAAAGAATACGAAACATAAAACGACAGTAAATAGATTAATCATTGTAATAAATAATATAGAAAAAATAGAGCTTTTTATTATTTTTCTATGAGGGCCTTTTACAAATGGGTAGACAACTAAAAGACACTCAAAACCATGTAGAAAATAATAAGACGTATAACTTCCTTTCATTATATGGGTAAAGTTAACTTGAGCAACTGGTAGTAAAAATTTCCATTCCACCTGTTGAAACGCTTCAATACTAAAAACGAAAATGATTAAAAATGTCCAAAAAGATAATTGGAAAAATCGAGTCATCGTTCGAATATTTTCTTTTCCTAAATAGATACCAATTATCAATAAAAGGAGTAAAATACTCCAAAATGGTGAGTTTGGAAAAACCCACTTACTAAAAACAAATAGATAGGATTGATTAATTGAATAAGCAATAAAGACAAAATATAAAATATAACAAATTTTTAATATTCCACCGATCCATTTTCCAAAAAAAAGCGTACAAACTTCAAAAATTGTTAAATTAGGAAACCGCTTAATTAAAAATGAATATAGGAATATAGTACAAACAGAATAGAAACAAGAAAGTAATAAAGAAATCCATCCATCATGAGCACTTTCTTTATATAAATACATTGGTAGCCTTAATGTTGTAACATTTAATTGGACGATTACCATATAAAAAAATAATTGAAAGGATGAAATGGTCTCATTTTGCTTAATTATCATTTTTTCCACCCTTTCGTTCCTTGGGACTGAATCGTATCAGTGGGTTGCGCATTTGTCGGTCGAGTCTTCATTTTCCAATTTGGCACTCTTATCAAGGTATCCTTTAAATCCTTTATTCGAATTGGTGCAAGAGGTGAAAAGTATGGAGAACCAAAAGATTCTAGTTTAACAATATGAATAAAAATAAGCGTTAAACCGAATATAATACCAACAAATCCATAGATTGATGCCAAAATAATCATTGGAAAGCTTAATAATCGAAGTGTAAAACTCATTTCATGAACAGGAACAACAAATGATGCAACTGCTGTGATGGCGAGTACTACTGTCATAGGATTTGAAACTAAATTAGCCTCTACAATAGCTGTTCCGATAACGAGCCCTCCTACAATGCCGATCGTTTGAGCAATTGGGCTTGGTAGTCGGATGGATGCCTCTCTTAATAATTCCAATATCAATTGCATAATGATCGCTTCGACAAATGGTGAAAATGGTACAAATTCGATGCTGTTTTGAATAGTAGTAACTAATTCATATGGGAGAATTTCATAACCAAATGAAATAACTGATATGTATACTGCAGGTAAAGTTATACAAAGAAAAAAACTAAATAGCCGTATGATTCTTAAAAAAGACCCAACTAAAACCCGCCCATTATAGTCATCAGGAGTTTGAAAAAACATAAAAAAAGTAGCTGGCATAATTGAAACGGTAGGACTCCCTTCAACGATTACTGCAATTTTACCGTCAAACAAATTTGAAATAACTCGATCAGGACGTTCTGTTTTTAATAATTGTGGGAAAGGGGAGAAGGAACTATCCTCGATAAATTCTTCCAGTTTACCTGATGTTAAATTATTTTCAAGTTGAATTGAATGAATACGATTTTTAACATTTTGTAGAATATCTTTATTTACTATATTATCTAAATATAAAATGCCAACATTTGTAGCAGGATCACCAATTTGTACAATTTCCGTTTTAAAATGAGAACTTCTAATTCTATTTCTTATATAATTTACATTTTTACTTAGGCTCTCAATAAAACCGTCGTGAGCACCCGAAACGACTTTTTCATTTACAGGTTCACTAGTTGATCTCACTTCAAATAAAATAGTATCTATTATATAGGCTTCCTTGGATCCATCCTCTAATATAATTGTATTTCCATTAATAAGAGAAACATTAATTTCGTTAAAACAATCAGTTGTAGAAATAGTTGAAACCGGAAGATCAGTCATAATATTTCCATGTTTTATATTTAAAAGTACCTTTATAATTTTTTCATTAATAATCTCTTTATTTGAGATTGTATCGATAAAAGCAATACATAGTGGTCTATTATTGAAAGTAATCTTTCTTGTTTTAAAATCAAAAACATTTGAAAACTCTTCTTTTAATTTTTCTAAATTACGATTAATGTCTTTAGAAATTGTAATTGTTTGTTCCGTTTTCAATAATATTCCACCTCCTATCGTATATTGTTTGTAAAATAGAAAAACATATTCATTGGTCAGATTAAGTAATTGAATGATTATAAATAAAGAAAAGGGCTATCTCATGGGTCAGATTAACTGACACGAGAAGCCCTATTTTTGATTGTAATTATAAAATAGAATGCACTAGCGCTAGTGGGAGGTATTTTAATAGTTCTTTTCATTTTTAGTTACTTTTTATCAAGTATTTATTCAATATAGAGCATATTTTGCAAGTTCTCCCTTTGAAAGTATCTACCTTTGTACAAGTTTTAGATCATAATACCTTAACCGGTAGAGGTAACTATTAATTTTATTTGCGATTCTTGGAGATTTAATTGCAGTTTTGCTAGTTTTATTTGCGATTAACTCTTCATTTACTTTAGAATAACAAGCAAAAAACCAGAAATGTCGTAGAGGATATTTCTGGTTTTTTGACATGATTTTTCATTAAACAGCAGAAAATCACGAAAAAAAGTTTGAATTGAATGAATTTTGCAAAATGCCAATCGTGCCAACTCTCAATATAATGAATCTATCTTAAGAAAAGGAAGAAGGTTAGTAGATGAAAAAGAAAATGTTTAAAAATGTTACAACACTAGCATTAACAACAGGACTTATAGGCACTACATTAACACCGGTTTCATTTTCACATCAGGTTCATGCACAAGCAACTTCAAAGATTGATCAAGTATTAGCAAGTCTAACACCTCAGCAGCGTGAGGCAATTAAACAATTGAAGCTAAGTGACAAAGCAGGGCTTCTGGTTTCACCTGAAGTCGATCAAACAAGCGACAAGGTTACGTCTGTCATTGTCGAATTTAAGGACAAGCCTCAGCAAACTGCTGTTTTAGAAGCAGAAGCAGATGGTGATTCACTAACTGCAAAAGATGCACAAGCAAAAGTGGACGCTTCGCACGAAACTTTCCAAAAAGATTTAAAAACAATTTTTAGTAGTGAATTAAAAGCTAAGAAAAATCCATATTCAATTAAACGTTCATATAAAAAAGCATTTAATGGGGTTTCTATGACGCTCCCTGCAAACAAAATTAAATCGCTTCTTAAATCAAATTCAGTAAAAGCAGTCTATAGTGATTTACAAGTACAAGTAGAGCCACCGTCAATCAGTGAAAAAGCTACATCAGGAAAACAAGCTACAACTCATACGATGGTTACATTTCCTGGAGTAGAAAAGCTTCATGAAGAAGGCTTTACAGGTAAAGGCGTAAAAGTTGGTATTCTTGATACTGGTATTGATTATAACCATCCAGATTTAAAAGGTGCTTTTAAAGGTGGTTATGATTTCGTTGATAATGATAATGATCCGATGGAAACAACTTACGCAGATTGGAAGAAGTCTGGACAAGCTGAGTTAGCCACAAACGGAGAAGCTTACTATACTGAGCACGGAACGCATGTAGCTGGTATTATTGCTGGACAAGGGAAAAACGATGGGGATCTTGCAGTAACAGGTGTTGCACCAGATGCTGATATTTATTCTTATCGTGTTTTAGGGCCATATGGATCCGGCTATACATCAGCTATTCTTGCAGGACTCGATAAAGCAGTTGCAGATGGTATGGACGTTATTAATATGTCTCTTGGCGCAAATTACAATGATCCATTATATCCTACAACAATTGCGGTTAACAATGCTGTTCTTGCAGGTGTAACTGCGATTGTCGCAGCAGGAAATTCTGGGGATTCAATGTATTCTCTTGGGGCTCCTGGTAATTCACCATTAGCTATTACAGTAGGAGCAAGTGATACATCTATTACAATTCCATCCTATACAGGAGCATTCCATGCGGCAACAGGAGATCTACCTGCTGATTTAAAACTAGCTGCACAAGGCTTAACGGATAACGTTGCAGACTTTGATGGCCAAACTCTGCAAATGGTAAATGTCGATTATGGCGGTGAAGTTAGTTATTGGAAGGATGATAAAGCTACTGTTCCAATTGATGTAAAAGGAAAAGTTGTACTGGCACAACGAGGAAGCTACCCAATGGCACAAATCATAGCGACTGCTAAGGCACATGGTGCAAAAGCTGTTGTTTTATACGACACGCCCGTTCCAAATGGTGATGTATATCTTGGAGAAGGTTTTAACTATATACCAACATTTTTACTAAGTAACGCACAAGGAAAAGCTTTAGCAACTAAATTGCCTACATTTGGAACAGGAGCAGTACCAGGTGCATCGATAGACTTTACTTTTAGTAATATGAAACAATTAGTGACAACAGGTGATAAATTAGCGCCGTTTAGTTCACGCGGTCCATCACGTGTATTATACGATATTAAACCTGAAGTAATTGCACCAGGAGTATCAGTATTTTCTACTGTTCCTTCCTATATGCACGGAGCGGATCAAATCGGAAACTATAATTATGCATACGATCGCTTATCTGGGACATCGATGGCAACGCCAAACGTTGTAGGGGTAGCCGCTTTAATCAAGCAAGCTCATCCTGATATGGATACTTCAGATATTAAAGCAACACTTATGAATACAGCGGATCCCTTATCTGATAAATACAGTGTTTATGAAGTTGGCGCTGGGCGTGTAAACCCTTATAAAGCTGTTCATGCACAGACGGAGATCCAAGTTAAAGACACTACTTCAACGGTTAAAGATAATGCAACGAATACCGGTGGAACCACTCTAGCAAGTAAGGGCATTAAACAAATAAAAAACATTACTGGAGCGTTAAGTTTTGGTGAACAAGCTGTTGATGGTAAAGACTTGACAGATCAATGTTCAATCACTTTATTTAATAAATCTTCTGTAGATAAAACATATGACGTAAAGGTTCAGTTCCAGACATTAGATGCTCGCTTTACAGACGACTCTAGAGCAAATCAAGATGCTGCTGAAAATGGTGTTACACTAGATGTAAAATCTTCTATCAAAGTAAAAAAATACAGCAGTGCGAATATGAACGCTACGATCAATGTTCCGAAATCTGCAAAACTCGGAACTTATGAAGGATATGTAGTCTATACAAACCAGAAGGATTCAAATGAAACATATAAAATCCCGTTTGCGATTCACACGGTAAAAGAAGGGATAGCCTATGTAACTGGTAATCCATCAGCTTATACAATTGCATATGAAGCAGGAAGTAACTACACGAGATGGTCAATTGGAGTAAACTTTAAACTGAATTCACATATGCGTTACTTTGATTTCTTCCTTGTGGACCCAGAAACAGATAAAGAAATCGGATTCTTGGGCTCAGCTGATGGAATGGGAGCAGACGAGAATACGGAATATTATTTCCGAGGAGTTTTAAATGAAGGTAGATATTATCCATTAACTGGCAATCCGGATAATCCAATTACGTATGATTCAAAACAGACAGATCCTGGATTATATAAAATTCGTATGGTTGGTACAAACGATAAAGGAGAAAAGTTCACATCAGATGCACCGGTTTACTATGGAGAGAGAGAACCAAAGGTAACGATGGACAATATGACAGCAGGGGGCATTTATGAAACTACTATCCCAACTGACACTAAGGTTACTGTATCAGGAAATGTATTTGATAAAGATATCGATGAGATGAAGGCAGGGGGCATTTCTGCTTCACAAGGAGATAATACTTTTACGTATTATAATCCTTCTAATTCATCAGAAATCAGTATTCCATTAGACTCAAAAGGAAATTTCAATGCACAAATACCTTTAGCTACTTCTGGTCCAATTGTAAATCCAATTACAGAATACGATTTCTCAGATTATAGTAAATCAAGTGTAAGAAATTATGGCAGTTTCATTGATGCTTATTTTGTTAGAAAAGGTACTTCTTATACAACTGCAATTTCTGATAAGAAACGCATAAACATGGGGGAATCAACAACTTTAACATTCTCAACAAAAAATGTGAAAACAAACTTGAAGAAAGCTGAATTCAGTTTCGTATATCCAAGCACGTTCCTTGATGTAGTAAATGTACAACCAAATATGGCTTTTAAAGGCAAGCTAGATGTTCAATATACGACTACCCCTTCTGAGGGTGGGAACACTAAAATGACGATTACTGCAACTGCAACTGGAGACCTTGCGAATAAAGGAATTGCTGGCGATGTATCCCTAGTAGACGCAACATTCAAAGCAAAAGACGTCTACTACAAAGGACCAATGAGCTTCAAAAGTACAACCGGTTCAAGATTCTTTAGCGCTGTTTATACAAATGTGGATAACAGTACAGTAACGACTCAAGGAATTCAACCGTATTTCTATATCACACCTACTTATTCACTTATGAGATCAGGCATTGAAGCAGAAGGATTAATGAAGTTTGGTGGTTTAGAGCCAGAAATGAAACAACTTGACTATAGTAAAACAGGTACAAAAATTAGTGTGAAAGATTCAAAAGGTAAAGAATATGGTGTAACGGATCAATTTGGTTATTCTTCAACAAATCCGTGGTCAATTAGAACAAGGTTGCCGATAACAGAAGATAATTTTAATTTGAAAATTGATGTACCAGGTCACTTTACGCTCTCAAAAGATTTTACAGTAGGGATAAAAGAAGACGGAAAAGTAACAGCAGGATCAAAACCAGTTCAATATGACTATATCCCTGGTGGAGATGTCAATAAAGATAATGTCATTGACGTAAATGATGCGCTGTACATTCAAACATACTGGGATACAAATAAGCGTGCTGCTGACATTAACTATGATGGCGTTGTGGATGCAAAAGATATGCAATATGTCATTAATAACTACATGATGCAAAATCCTTGGAATGATAATTCGCCAAAACCAGTTAAGAAATATAAAGGTAAAACATTAGATGATGTGTTAGAAGCACTTGGTCTAAATTAATCTATAAAATTACAGAAAATCGGTAATCTCAAGTGAGGTTACCGATTCTTTTATTCATTCCTCTATATCAACAGGCGATTTAATCTGATCTTTGTACAAATCAAAATACAATTGACCATTTGTTCCACGAACACAATATGAAACATCAGCCAATTTCAAACCTCGTCGCTCAATTTCAGTAACGATCCAATCTTTTGTTAAGTGGTTTTGAGTGATGTTTTTATCAACCATTTGACCATCCATAATGAGTTCAATAGGGAAATTTGACTGCGAAGGACTAGATATTCCCAAATCTTTTCTAGTTACAAAACGATATAATGGTTTCTTTAATATAGATAAATGTCCATCAGGTTCAAAAATAGCGAATTCTACCTCATCTATATCAAAGATATCTCTCCTTCTCAGTGCTTGATTGAATGAATCCATTGAAATTCTTAATTTTTCTATGTTTTTTTCAAGAATTTTACCATCTTGTATAACAACAGTAGGCTCTCCATTAAATATTGCTCTAGCTTTTTTATTCTTTAATGAAACCAAAGTAGCAAGGAATAAAAACGTGCAAAGAATGATTAATGCAGTTAGATAGTTACTGAATCTTATTGAAGTATTAAACGCTAAATTACCTGCAATAGAACCTATTGTAATAGAAGTAATATAATCGTGATAAGTCATCTTTGAAATGGTTTGTTTTCCTAGTATGTGAGTAATACAAATAAGTAAAACAAATGCTGAAAGAGTTCGAACTATGACGTCAATTGTTCCAATCATTACCTTCACCTTTAATTTTATTCTTACTATATTTTTACATAAAAGAAATAGATAATACGTAAAAGTAGATTCTTTTGTAAGAAACAATTAAATGTCCATTCCAATTTAAATATGAAAAACCTACACACTTATGCAGGTTTTAATAGTTTTGATTACTATTCATAATATGGTACATGGAAGTTGAAATTAAGGATAGAGAACTATTTAATAAACCGGATGCTGGCTTTGACAAGGTGGAAATCCATTAATATCTTGAATCATATTGAAATCGTACTGTTTTAGAGCAAATTGTGATTGATACATATATTCAATAATTAGAACCTTTGAACCAGATACACCACACAATACTCCTGATGTACCTTGCCCATTTGTTAAAGAAACTCCTACTGGTTGACCTACTAAATATCTTATTTTTTGACTCCAAGGCATTTTGATCACTCACTCCTTTCAAATAAGTATATTTGATTGGAAAAGGAATGGTGCCTTATTCCATGGCGGTAAGGCAAATTATGTTTAGGTTAGCTTTTTCGGGAGGAACCCTTCAGTTTAGGAAAATTTAAAATTTATAGTTTTTTTCAAACTTCAAATCAAATCAACCTTCAATATAATGTAAATATCGACAGAAAGAGGACTATTTAGATAGTAAAAAACCAAATCCCTCAAAGATTTGGTCTAGTTAGTTTTCACTCTATATTAGCTTGCATATATTTGATAAAGTTTTTTGAAACTTGAGTAAGGGGCTTGCTTGCAAGAGAAACAGACCAGAATTCATCACTTATAAAAGTTGGAGTTTTTAAAGGAATGGTCTTAATTTTTCCTAATAAAGTATCAGGATGGTTTTTAAACGTTAGATCACGGACCAGTGTAATCCCTAAATTTTTTTTTACGGCATCTCTAATACTATCGGTATTATTTGTAACGAATAAGATTTTCATATTGTCAAAAATATTGCGACTGTGTTCTATTAAAGAATTACTGTTATATAGAACAAAATTTTCCTGAATCAAGTCTTCTGGCGTAACTTCTTGAAGCTTATTTAAGGGAGATTTGTCACCGACGAGTACGCAGTATTTTGTTGTAGTCATCAGTTCGTATCGTAAATCTTTGTTTTCATTTAGTCTTTTTTCATTTGAAAATAAAAAAGCAATATCAGGTTGAACAGTTGGAATTAGGTCTAGAATCTGTGCAGGATCATATTCATAAACTTGCACATCAATCATTGGAAAATCTTTTTTGAAGTTTATGATTGAGTCATTAATCATATATATTAATCCGGGAACAGTTGCAATTTTTATTTGAGTTTGAAGAGCATTCTTTTGAATTGAAATCTTATCCTCTAAAACTTCAAATTCATCTAAGACTTTTTGTGCCTGTTTAATGACTTCTTTTCCAGCTTCGGTAGGTACTGTTTTCATCTTTAAGCGGAAGAATAGTTTTAAATCTAATTTCTTTTCTAATTCCTTCAAAGCTTGGCTAACAGCTGAGGCAGATATATGTAAGTTTTTAGCTGCTTTTGTAATAGATTCCTCTTTCGATATTTCTACTATATATTTTAAATGCTCGATATTCATTTTGTACCTCCTTTAAGCGGTGTCGAAGTATGAATAATTATACTGTATGTTTTTAAATATATTAAATTATTAAATAGTATTTTAGTACTGGAAATATTGACCATTGGCCTAAAAGAGAATTTGTTATTTCGATATATTTTATTAAGAAGTGTGTAATTAAGTATTCCTTAATAGGTAATAAACAAAAACGCGTTTTACAAGATAAATATAAGTAACTAAAATATAGTGTATACAATAATAAGGTAGGAATCGGTTTTGTTTTCTGAAATTTTTGAATAATGGTATATAGATTAAAAGTGATTGTTTTATAGCCAAATCAAAAATAAAGATGCACATAATTTGTATTCTATAATAATATTTTTAAGTTTATTTTCGGTATTTAAAATTGCATGATAATAATAACTGGGTTCAATTCATAATTTGAACTGAACAAAGAGACAATCATTTTAAAGATAAACTACAAAATCATAACCTCGTGTAGTTAGACAGCATCTTAGTACTTCAATATATTTCATTCCAGTTAACAATAATTAGATGCTGTAAGCCATAGATAAAGTGGTTTATGGCATTTTTGCTTTTCATATAGAGAGAAATTTTAAAAATTAGGTGGGGGTGCAACATGAATGATTTTCTACTTTACGAGTTTAACAAGCTGATGAAGGTAAATAAATGGAATCTTAAAGAGTTAGCAAGAAAAGCAGATATCCATTATAGCGATATGAGTAGAATCTTTAATAATAAAAAACCACTATCATTGCATTACTTGGATGCAATAACTGAGGCTTTTCAACTACCTAAAGGATTCTTTTACAAAGGATATGCGAAACTATGTTTTAATGAGAGAAATTTATTAGATAAAAGGAGAAGTGATGCCTTTATCTATGAATGTGCCAAGAATGGTTTTAAGACGGAATTAAACTTTATTTTATCAGTAATGATTGAGGAAAAATCAAAAGCAATCCGTTCTAAATACTTTCAAAATTTATTCCATATTGCAGAGCAGTTGTTTTTAGAAGGAAAGGAAAAAGAAGCACTACCTTTGTACGAAATAATCATTGAGCACATGCCCAATTCAGGAACTGAAGAAGTAGCAATTAGTTATTTCCGAAAATTTTATATGACTCGTCTAACGAGTGAGGGAAGTTTAGTTTTAGTTCGAATTATTGAGTACATTTCCTATATGCCGCCTAAGTTTCAGGAATTAACAATCTTATGGATTACAGCTACTTACTATATGTTAAAAAATTGGGATGAGGTTTTACATTATGCTAAACGATTAGAAAGAATGGCTAAAATTAAAGAGCATATAGGACGAGCATTAATGTATCAGGCATTTGCACTAACAAGATTAGGTGGCAATTTGGATGATATTTTAAACCTAATTGAAAAATATGAAAAAATTAATACGTATTATGCGGATATTGCTGTTGGAAACCGATTTGTCGCGCACATAGATTTTGGCAATCTACATGTTGTTGATTCATATATTAATTGGCTTTTAAATCGAGATGACTTTTATGTAGGAATTCCAAGAATTATAGAAAGCTATGTTAAGTTAGGTAGACTAGAAGATGCTGAAAACTTTATTGAAAAGTATGAAGATCAAATCGTTGAAATGGGCAACTCAACTGATCTATTTAAACAGCATCTTTATTTAGATTACTGTTATGCACTAGGATTGTTAAAATGTGAAGAAGATAAAATAAACGAAGGTCTTGATGAAATATTAAACGTAGCGTTAAAGGTCAAAAATTCGGAGAGTCATGGGAGATTCCAAAAATGTTTATTAGCAATCTGGCATTATCGAGATTTTTTGAGTGATGAATTAGAAGAAAAATATATACGAATTTTAAGTTGAATTTAATTTCTTAAATTGGCCTCGGTACTAGATGCTCCACGTGAGCTTGTGTTTGAAGCTTGGACGAATGAGGAGCACTTATCAAAGTGGTGGAGACCTAATGGATTTACGTAGACTTTTAAAAAGTTTGAGATGAAACCTGGAGGTATATGGGAGTTTATCATGAACAGTCCTGATGGCGTTGATTTTCCAAACACTAATATCATAGTCGAAGTCGTTCAACTGGAGAGAATCGTCTTCAAACATGATGTGTTTTCTCATTTTCTAGCGACAGCAATCTTTGAAGAGCTTGATGGTAAGACTAAACTTACATATAGTTCACGATTTGAATAAGATGTTACT
This sequence comes from Bacillus sp. FJAT-25509, assembly GCF_001420605.1. Lineage (GTDB taxonomy): Bacteria > Bacillota > Bacilli > Bacillales > Bacillaceae_G > Gottfriedia. The sequence goes on along the minus strand of NZ_LJIZ01000007.1, from coordinate 108,632 downwards.
GTATTTGATAAGGTAAAAACATATGCCGTTCAGGTGCTGAACAGACAATGGATCGTCTTGGGGAACATCTGGCAAGTATGTCTTAAACTAATAAGTGTTTAAAAAACGAATTGATCTCTATAGAGAGTTATTCTGTTTTTTTTTAATAAATATTTACAGACCGCGTAGCAAGGACCATCTCCAACTACTAGTATCCAAGTTGAAGAAGGTATTTTAGATTATATAACGAACTCCCAATAATAAACTTTATAAAGATTGGGTGGTAATTATTATAAAGCAAAATGAAATTTCTAGTAGTGACTATATAATCGAGCAACTTCGAAACGCCGGTTGCGTTTTTGCAGAAGAAGAGGCTCAGCTTCTCATTTCTGAAGCGGATACTTTGGAAGAACTTTTAACAATGGTAAATCTTCGAGTAACTGGCTCACCATTAGAATATATCCTAGGTTGGGCGGATTTTTATGGCAATAGGATTGCAGTGGTCCCAGGTGTCTTTGTTCCCCGACGTCGGACAGAGTTTCTTGCTAAAAATGCTATTGATTTATCTGTACCTGGTGTCAAAGTGGTCGATCTTTGTTGTGGTTCTGGTGCAGTGGGTGTAGCGATTTCGAAGGCAGTGGGGTTCGTTACGTTGTATGCGGTCGATATTGATCCTACTGCAGTTCAGTGTGCCAAGTTCAATGTTTCTAAACTAGGTGGTCTTGTTTATGAAGGGGACCTTTATAATCCACTGCCACCTCATTTACTTGGGAATGTTGATATTATAGTGGCGAACGCACCATATGTTCCAACTGAGGCAATAAAGTCGCTGCCACAGGAGGCACGTCTTTATGAGCCGAAAGTGGCACTTGATGGTGGTATGGATGGAAATGATATTCATCGAAAAGTGGCAGAAAATGCGTCTATTTGGTTAGCTTCAGGCGGGCATTTATTAATAGAAACGAGCAAAAATCAGGCTCCTCAAACAGCTGAAATCTTTACTGAATATGGACTAATAGCTGAATTAAAACACAATATTGAATTGGACGCCACAGTCGTAATTGGTACAAAATCCCCATTATAGATTAAGTAAAAAAACAACCAGAATAGCCCCGTTATGGGTAATTCTGGTTGTTTTTAATAGCAAAGTTTATTTTTTGTTCGACTTTTTTGCTAAATTTTGTAGTTCACTTTGAGGCTCGGTTGAAAATTCAACGTCTTTTCCGTATCCTTGTGGATTAACACTTGGGGCTTTTTGTCCTCTTCCAGATGATTTTTTACTCATGTGCTTCACCTCCAAGGATAGTGTTTCCGAAGACAGTAGATTTATGAGCTAGTACATCTATATAGAAAGATTTTTCTCTTTTTCAAAGTTAGAAGATGTACTATGTTGAGATAATATGCGGTCTAATAACTTTTTTGTAAGTGGCATAAAGAAATTAAGTATTAACCCACCAAAGCAAACGGTTAGGATTGTTCCAATGCCGATTGGCCCATTTGAAATGAATGCTGCTATTAAGAAAATGAGATAAATGAGTGTTTTCGAAAAAAAGATATTTGTTTTAGTTAATTCTTGGAGGATTAATGTTAATCGGTCTACTGGAATCGGTGCAAAGTTTGTGTGTAAATAGGTTGCAGTGCCGAGTCCTGAAATAACTAATCCGATACTATAACAAGCTGTTTTGCTATACCAAATTTCAGGTGTTACTAAATTGTGTAGTAAATAAAGCCACATATCAATACCGATACCCGTAATAAAGGCAGTTACTAATCCTAAAAATTCTGGTCTTTGTCTTTTTATAAAAGAATTTATACATATTAGTAGTAAAGCAATGATGATTTCCCAACTTCCGACAGTCAGCCCCACATTTTTGGATAGCCCTACTAAAAGCGCATCAAAAGGTGAAGTTCCCAGGTTAGATTGTATATTGATTGAAATACCTAAAGTTAATATTAAAATTCCTATTACGTAAAAAGCATATTTCACTATAATTAATCGCTTTATCATTTAGTTATTTCTTTTAGCATTAGAATATGAGGGATCCCGTCTTCTATAAAGACATCAGAGGAAGTTTGATAACCAAGTTTTTTATAAAAACCTTCTGCATGTGTTTGGCCATGCAATTTTACTTTCGAAGTTCCTTGCTCTTCCGCGATTTCTTCTAAAGCTTTAATAATGTTTTTGCCTAGACCAAATTTTCGGAAAGACTCAAGGATACAGATTCTTTCTAATTTACCTACGCCCTCAACAAACCTAATTCTTCCTGTTCCGACTGGTTGTTCATTGTAATGAACTAATATGTGTTCGCAATCTCCATTTAAATTATCATATTGATCAAATTCATCTTCTAGAGGTACTCCTTGTTCTTTCACAAATATATCTTTCCTTATTGCAAATGCTATTTTTAGCTCGTCTTCATTCGTTACTTTTTTTGTATTCATCATTTTTATCAGTCCCTTTTCATTAAATTTTTTTGTTGTTTTATTGCAAATGCAACATAAATAAGTTAAATTCAATATATACCATTTTTATTGCATTTACAACAAAATTAATACTAAGGAGTTCATTATGAAGGAAATTCTTCGTGAAATTGGAATGATCGCAAGGGCACTAGATTCGATCAGTAATATTGAATTTAAAGAGCATGACCTTACAAAAGGGCAGTATTTATATCTAGTGCGAATAGTTGAAAATCCAGGAATCATTCAAGAAAAATTGGCTGAGATGATAAAAGTAGATCGAACTACAGCAGCGCGTGCTATAAAAAAACTTGAAATGAATGGATTTATTGAAAAGAAAGAGGATAAAGGGAACAAAAAAATAAAAAAACTCTTTGCTACAGAAAAAGGGGAAAGTGTTTATCCTTTTATTAAAAGAGAAAACGATTATTCTAATATCGTTGCACTAGAGGGGCTGTCCGAAAGAGAAGTTGAAACCATTTTTAATCTTCTTCAAAAGGTAAGAAAAAATGTAGAAAAAGACTGGGAATTTGTAAAAAAGGGAAATAAGAGAAATTATTAATTAGATAGAGGAGAGACGTATGAATATGACGATTAATATAACAAAATGTAGCTCTAAAGATTCGCACAAACTTCAACAAATCGGTTATGAAACGTTTAATGAGACATTTAAGGATCAAAATACATTAGAAAATATGAATGCTTATTTAGAAAGAGCGTTTAATTTAAATCAAATAGAAGAAGAATTGTTAAATGAATCTTCGCAATTCTTTTTCATTTATTTTAATCAAGCGGTCGCTGGATATTTAAAGGTCAATATAGATGATGCCCAATCTGAAGTAATGGGTGATGAATCACTTGAAATTGAGAGGATTTATATAAAGAAGGAATTTCAAAAACACGGGCTTGGTAAAGTTCTGTTTAATAAGGCCATAGAAATTGCAGATGAACTTAATAAAAAGAAAATCTGGCTAGGCGTATGGGAAAAAAACGAAAATGCTATCGCATTTTATAAAAAAATGGGTTTTGTTCACACTGGGTCGCACTCATTTTATATGGGTGATGAAGAACAAATAGACTTTATCATGATTAAAACACTTGTATAAAAAGTTTTTTTGTTATTGTTCACATGTAAAAAATCTCTCATTTAAAGATTTAAGATAAAGACACAAAGGAGAGAACGATGGAAATTGCGATTAGACAGGTAAATAAGGAAGATGTTTGGGAATTAAGGCATAAAGTTATGTGGCCAGATCAGCCTTTTGATTATATAAAATTGAAAGATGATGATTTAGGGGAACATTATGGCCTTTTTAAAGGATTTACTCTAATTTCAGTCATTTCTATTTTTATAATCAACGGAGAATGTCAGTTCCGTAAATTTGCAACTCTTCAACAAGAACAAGGTAAAGGGTATGGGAGTACACTGTTAGATTACGTTATAAACGAAGTTCAGAATTATAACGTGAGGAAAATTTGGTGTAATGCTAGGAAGAATAAAGTGAATTTTTATAAAAAATTTGGTTTGGAAGAAACCAATACTAGTTTTATCAAAGATGGTAAAGACTACGTTATTATGGAGAATTATTTATAGTAGATATAATATACTTAAAAATGTTGACAATGATATTGATAATCATTATCATTTAATGCATGATAACATTCAATACAAATAACCCCGGTATTGATTAATGCTGTCATAAGACCTTATGTATAATTCCCCACCCCTTTTTCATACGGTTACCAAAAAAGCTTGATTAGTCACCAAGCTTTTTGGTGTTTTTTAAAGTGGAATGAAAAGAGCGGTCAATTTGGATAGTTAATATAAATTGGTAAAGAATAAAATTAACATAATTCAATAATAAAATGGAGTAAGTAAACAACTTGAAAACTTTAATATTTTGTTCAATTATTTTTTTTCCTATTATTATGAATGGATTAGCTAGATTTAATCGAATATTTAACACAATCTTTAATTTGATCGCCATCATTTCTTATGTTGTTTTTGGGGGTATTTCAGCAATATCAATTTATGAAATTATAAAACATGATGTTGTTTTTATGACAAGTATTCATGCTGTATTTCTTAATATTTATTTTTTAATTTCTGGTTCTTACTTAGGGATATACGGCCTATATCTATTGATTAATCTGATGATGAAACAGCTTAATCAAACGAATAAGTAATTTACAAAGAGTGTATCAATGAAAAACACCACAACGCATCATGTCCGTATATCATGCATTGTGGTGTTTTTTATTATGTTTATTTTTCTATTTGCATTTCTTGCTTTGATCCATAATCCTTTTTCGAAAGTTCACCTGGCCAATATGCAAATCTACCTAAAACTGTAGTAATTGCTGGAACTAAAAGTGGACGAACGATGAATGTATCAATTAATACGCCAACACAAGTAACTATACCAAATTGTACTAATACTTGAATTGGTAGTGTTGCTAACACTAGGAATGTACCGGCTAAGATTAATCCAGCAGATGAAATAACAGCCCCAGTTTTTGCGACTCCATTTGAAATTGCTTCGCGATGAGTTTGTTTCTTTTTATTTTTCCATATTTCGGAAACCATGAATATATTGTAATCTTCACCTAATGCTACTAAAAATACAAAGGAATATAAAGGAATCGAACCTTGTATCGCGCTAGCCCCAAATCCGTAGTGAAGAATTAACCAACCAGCACCTAATGCTGAAAGATAAGATAATATGACGGTTAGAATTAAGTAAATCATCGCTGTTAAGGAACGTAAATAAGATAACAGTAATAATGCAATTAATCCAATCATTACCGGAATGATAATGGATTCATCACGCTCAGTTATATTTTTTGTATCTAAATTCGTAACTGTTTCTCCACCAATCCAGTAATGCTTATTTACTTTTTGTATATCATTTTCGTTCAATAGTTTCTTAATTTTCTTTTCTAGTTGAGGTATTCGCTCTAATCCTTTAATCGAATATGGATTATCGACTAAAGAAACTTCATATAATTGTAACTTTTTATTATCTTTACCTGTAATAGGGTCAGAAACATCTTTTACGAATGAAAGTGATTCTAATTCTTTTTTTACAGGAATATTTTTATTTTCTGTATCGACTATTACTTTAACAGGTGCTAATAAACCTGATGAATAATGGTCAGATATTAAATCAAAACCTTCTCTTGAAGGCATATCTTTAGGAAATGATTGAAGTAAATCGTATGTGTATTGTACTCGAGGTACAAATAGAGCTAGCCCTCCTAAGAGTATGATAGAGACTAGAATAATTGTCCAAGGTTTATGAGTAACTAGTTTTCCTATTTTTTGATTAAATGTTACTTTGATTTTTGTTTTCTTAATTGATTTTCCTTTTTTCTTAGCTCTTAATGCTTCCATTTCCTCTGTTCTTGGGATAAAAGGAAAAAATGAAACTCTACCAAATATAGAAAGTAGGGCAGGTAGAATTGTGATCGCAGCAATACCCATAATAAGGACTGCCAAACTAAATGGTACTGCGAAACGATGGAAAGCACCATATTGAGATAATAAGAGTGTACCTAATCCAATAACGACCGTTAAAGCACTCATCGAAATGGCCCCACTAGATTCTTTGATTGCGAGCTGAAGTGCTTTATATTTGTTTTCTTCAACAAGTAAATATTCACGATATCTAGATATTAAAAATAAACAATAATCAGTTCCTGCACCAAATAATAAAACTGTCATAATCGAAACAGCTTGAGAATCCACCGTAATAATACCTTTATCACCTAAAAAACCTAATAATGGGTTTACGATTCCATACGCGAAACCAACGACTATTAACGGGACAATTGCCATAATTGGTGAACGATAGAGAAGGATTAAGAAAACTAATACAAGTGATACAGTTGATAATAAAAGTTTAACATCGGCTTGTGAGAATAAACTTACAGCGTCTGTTTGAATACCAACCGGTCCAGAAAAGCGGACTTTTAGACCAGATTCTGTTAATTTTCGTTTTACTGGGTCATCACCAGTATTATTTTTAATTTGTTTTTCTAGTTTGTTGATATTTTTTTGTAGTACTTTATCATCTGCTTTTTTATCAAAAAGGACAGCCGTAATAATTGTTGTACCATCCTCAGAAGTACTACGTTTAATTGCCTGGATCGGCATTAAATCATAAGACGGTGATGTTAATTGATTTTTTAATGGATTATTTCGAAGTTCTTTATAAACAGTTTGAATGACTTTGTAATCACCTTCATTTAGTCCGTCTTTACGGTTCCAAACAATTAATAAAGGGTTTCCGGAATCATTTGGAAATTCTTTTTTTATTAACTGATCCGCTTTTTGTGACATGGATTGCTTAGGTAAGTTATCTGCAGCATTGTTTTCTACTTCGTTTACAGATGGAAAAGTAAACGATAATACAACCGTTAATAAAACCCACACCAACAATGTTATCCATCTCGTACGTTTACTACTTACAAATTTGCCCCAAGAATGAAAGGGGTGATGTTTCATATGGAATTCACCTCACGTAAAATTTATTATCTTAATTATATATACTGGTTAGTTAATTATTCAAGAACTTTTATTATGATATAATGAAGGAGAATTAAAAGTTTAGGAGAGAAGCTTATGGAACAAATGAAACGGCCTCTTGGAAGACCACCGCAGGATTCAAAAAAAAAGCCTACAAAAACAACAATTGTTGAAAATGCAATCCAATTGTTTCTTCAAAACGGTTATCAATTAGTTTCAATGGATGACGTGGCTAAGAAGTGTGGTGTGACCAAAGCAACGGTTTATTATTATTATCCAACAAAAGCAGATCTCTTTACGGATGCAATGGTTCAAATGATGCTTCGAATAAGTGATCGAATTGCTGAGATTTTATCTACAGATAAATCCTTAAAAGAAAATCTCAACGAAATGGTAAAAGTCCATTTAAGAGCTACTTTTGAAATTGATTTAAAAGCTTTTACGAAAGAAGCGAAAGTCTCTTTATCAGATGAGCAATTACAACAGATGAATAAGGCAGAAGAAATGATGTATAACGTGATCGAAAAAGCAATGACAACGGCAATAGAGAATGGAGAAATACCTGAAGGGAATTCAAAATTCTATACCCAATTGTTTCTTACAATTTTATCAGTTGGAAATTTTAAGGATACAGATCAAAATTCAATTTTTTCTACAATAGATGAAATGGCTGAACAAATCATAGATTTCTTTTGGAATGGAATAATGGGCAATAAATAAAAGAAGATTTACTTTTTGAGTAGATCTTCTTTTTTGCGTGTAAAACATATTCAAAATTGAGATGATGGAAAACTTATACTTACTCCTAAGAAGGCTTATGAGTAAGTAAAATAGCAAGAAAATGAAAAGAACATACTGATAACAGCTTCATGAGTAAATGACTTAGAATAAGAGGTTCGTTTTATTTTTTACAGTAATCATTTAATCTCCATAAAGATAAGCAGGAATTTAACTGAACAGGTTGAATTAAGTACTACAACTGGTAAATAATACAAAAAAATCACATTATTTACGCATCAATTCAACTTTATTATTCAAATAATTTTCTACTAGGCTTTCACTTTGATTCCTTAAAAAAAGTTTAAAAGCAAGGCTTAGGATGAAACAAATTATATACCTAAATTTGCTGTCCAAAAATTTAAACTTTGAGGTGTCTACATTGAAAGATATTTTACTAATTTTATTATTGCAATTGATTTATGTTCCTGTCTTAACATTGAGAACTATTTTCCTAGTAAAAGGATTGAGTGTGTCTGCTGCGCTTTTTGGGTTTTTAGAAGCAATTATTTATGTATTTGGATTATCACTTGTTTTTTCCGGAGACCAAAGTACTGTATCAATGGTTGTTTATGCTGTCGGATTTGGAATCGGTATTCTAATTGGCAGTTACGTAGAAAACCGCTTAGCAATTGGCTACACGACACTAGTAGTTAATTTAACGAACAAAAATAAACTGCTAATTAATCGACTTCGCGAGGAAGGATTCGGAGTGACAGTGTTCCAAGGCGAAGGAAGGGACAGCGAGCGATATCATTTAGATATATTGACAAAACGTAATAGAGAACCCGAACTAATGGATCTTATTGAGCAGTATGAACCAAGTGCCTTTATTATTTCATATGAAGCAAGAAGGTTTAAGGGTGGATTTTTATTAAACGCAATGAAGAAAGCTAAACATAAGAAATCAAACGTATTATAGACATTATATAGTAATTAAAAAAAATCAGAGAAACTGACGTAAAGTTTCTCTGATTTTTTTATTTAATATCATTTAAACGGTGAGTTTGCTGTCAATTAAGGATCTATTTAAACCAAGATAAATGTAAAGATAGATAGAAGAATTGATGTAATGATTATGGCGATTAGAGGGCGTAATGATTTTGTACGTAATTCTTTTAGGTTAATATTTAATCCTAAGCCAGTCATAGACATTGTTAAGATAAATGATGTAAAAGCAGCAATGTCTGACATGAAATTTTTAGATACTGGAACTTCTTTTCCAAGGACGTAGCTCCCTACAAAACTCATAATGACAAATCCAATTAAAAACCATGGAAACTCCAATTTTGCTTCTCCATCTAATTTTCCTTTCTTTTTCATCCAGAATAAAAGGATAAAACAAACTGGAATTAATAGAAAAACACGAGAAAGTTTGGCAAGCAAAGCATGAGCGAGAGCATCTTGACCTGCAGGAGCAGCTGCTAAAGCAACATGAGCAATCTCGTGAAGACTTATTCCAGCCCAAGCGCCATATTCAGTTGGGCTAATCGGTAATAAAGGATAGATTAGCGTATAAATGATGGAAAAAATTGTGCCAACTAATGCTATGATACCAACGGCCATAGCTGTGTCTTCATCTTTAGATTTAATGATTGGAGATACTGCAGCGATTGCAGCGGCGCCACAAATGCCTGTTCCAATACTTAATAATAAGGACAGATTAAAGTCTGCTTTAAGCCATTTTGCTATAAGTAAAAGAACAACAATCGAAAATATAATTGTTCCAGCCCCTTTTAGTAATAAAGGCAAACCGTCATTAAAAATGACAATAATATTTAGTTTTAATCCGTACAGTATGATGGCAAATCTTAAAAGTCTTTTTGAAGAAAATTGAATTCCTACGCGCAACTTTTCAGGATAACCAAAAAATTGTCTATACACTAAAGCAAGTAAAATGGCACATGCAAGTGGTCCAACATGATCGAACCCTGGTAACTTTGCCATCAGAAAACCTAAAACAGCTATGATGAATGTAAAAGCTACTCCGTAGATCATCGATATATTTAACTGTTTAGTTGGCTTTTTTTGTTGCTCTGGTTCTGTATTAATTATTGCTTTTTGTTCCATCTTGTCCATCTCCTCGTGGCGTTCTATGTTATTATCGTATCGAATTATTTATCATAAGGAAAATAAATTATTATTATAGTTATAATAAGGAAATGCGATACATAGAAAAAGAAGAAATAGATTAACTAAAAATAAACAGAGCCTTTTCAAGTTTAGGCTTTGTTTTTTTATTTTAAAGCTATCCAATAAAGTGTGTCTTATTGGGACCTTATTATAATGAACAACGTTCTTAATATTAGTTAGACTTACATACAAATTAAAATCTTTAATTTTATTTCATTTTTATTTATGAGTATACTTAGTGTAGTAATATTTTTAATATTCAAAATAATTAATTTATAAAACGCTTCCAAGTGGTTGAAAGGGGGAATATTCAATTAATGAGTAATAACTTATACGAAATCTTAAATAGAAGCGCAATTAATTTCCCGGATAGTATCGCTTATATGTTTGGTGATCAGTGTGTAACATATGGGGAATTAAACCAGCTTGTAAATCAATTTGCTGCTGGAATGTCTGGACAAGGAATCGGCAAAGGAGATGGAGTTGCCCTTTTATTAGGAAATAGCCCAGAATTTCTCATTGCATACTATGGAATTTTGCGACTAGGTGCATTTGTTGTTCCAATTAATCCTTTGTTTACCCAAGATGAAATCAGCTACATATTGGAAAATAGTCAAGTAAAAGCGGTTATTGCTCATGAATCCGTTGGGCCAACGTTATCAGAACTAAAGAAACAGTTGGTTAATCTTAATTTAGTCATTTATACAGAAGCAGAGAAACAGGAATGGACATGGGAACACCTTATGAAACCGAGTGCAAGTGTAAGTGAAAGTCCATTCGTTGATCAAGAAGATCTAGCAGTTATTCTGTACACTTCGGGTACTACAGGCAAACCAAAGGGTGCAATATTAACACATCGAAATTTGGCATCGAATGCAGATTCTATATCAAAATTGCTTGAAATGGATGAAAACGACCGAGTAGTTGCTGTTCTGCCAATGTTTCATGTTTTCTGTATGACAGTTTGTTTGAATGCATCGATTGCTTGTGGCTCAACAGTTTTAATTCAGCCTAAATTCAGTCCTGTCGATGTAGTCAATAACATCCAAAAAAGAAATGCCACAATATTTGCAGGAGTACCTACGATGTACAATTTTATCAATCAATTACCTGAAGCTTCGTCAGAGCATTTTAAATCCATTCGTATTTGTATTTCAGGTGGTGCTTCGATTCCAGTAGAGCTTCTGCAAAAATTTGAAAGTAAGTTCAACGTACCTATATTAGAGGGTTATGGACTTTCAGAAACTGCGCCACTTGTTGCAATTAATCCGTTAAAAGGAATTAGGAAACCAGGTTCAATCGGTAGAAATATTCCTGCTGTTCAAAGCAAAGTAGTAGATAAATTTGGAGAAGAATTGCCAAGAGGCGAGGTTGGAGAATTAGTTGTACAAGGGCCAAATGTAATGAAGGGATATTTAGGGATGCTAGAAGCTACATTGGCCACTTTTAAAGACGGGTGGTTTTACACTGGTGATCTTGCAACAATGGACGAAGATGGATACATCTACATTGTTGACCGAAAGAAGGACATGATTATTGTTGGAGGATACAATATTTATCCTCGTGAAGTGGAAGAAGTACTATATCAACATCCCGCAGTTTTAGAGGCAGCAGTAATTGGCGTACCTAATAAAGAATACGGAGAAAGTGTAAAAGCATACGTCGTAGTTAGAGATGAACTGTTCACAGAGAACGATATGATTCAATTTTGTAAAGATAAGCTAGTTAAATACAAGGTTCCTAAATATGTAGAATTTTGTAAAGAACTACCAAAGAATTCAACAGGGAAGATTTTGCGAAGAGAGTTAAGAGAATTGACTGAAGTAAAGTAAACAAATAAATCATTCATAAAGGGAGGATTCATTATGTCAACAATTTTAAAGGAAAAGGTTAAAGGGTCAGTAGCTTGGAAAGGAACAGACCTAGCAAAGGATGAATCTTGGATTTATTACTTATCTGAGGAAGCAATTGTTGAGCTTGAAAATGCACTAGCCCATGTTAAACAAAAGGGGTTAAAAGCACCCGATTTTAACAAAGAAGACTTCCAAGTTCCAAATCTTTTAAATGAAATTGATTACTTTGTTGAAGAACTTGAGAATGGAAGAGGATTTCTATTAATTCGAGGTTTACCGATTGAAAGATATACAGATGAAGAAGCAAGCATCATTTATTGGGGTCTTGGCCTTCATATGGGTACTCCAGTATCACAAAATGCTAATGGTGAACTTTTAGGGCACGTTAGAGATCAAGGTCTTAGTTTAGAAAATTCAAACGTTCGCGGTTACCAAACGAAACTGCATCTTCCTTTTCACGCTGATGGTTCTGATGTAGTAGGTTTATTAAGTCTACGAAAAGGGAAAACAGGGGGAGAAAGTAGCATTATAAGCTCGATGGCAGTTTACAATGAGATTCTAGAGAAGAACCCTGAATATTTAGGAATACTTTGTCGTCCGTTTAACTTTGATCGCCGTGGAGAAGAAGGGCCAGGAGAATCGCCAATATTTACATCACCAATTTTTAGTTACTATGATGGAAAACTAAGTTGCCGATATGTTCGTTTATTTATCGAATCAGCGCAAGCGAAAACGGGTATCGAGTTATCAAAAGTTGAAATCGAAGCATTAGATTTACTGGACTCTCTACTTCATGATGAAAATTTACATTTCAATATGATGCTGGAGCCAGGCGATATGCAATTTGTAAATAATTATACGGTTCTTCATTCACGAACTCAATACGAGGATTACGAAGAACTAGATCAAAAACGTCATTTATTAAGATTATGGCTCACGATGCCTAATGGCCGTGAAATTTCTCCGGATTTCGCAATGTTTTTTGACGAAAATACTGGAAAACCGGGTCGTGGCGGTGTACCTGCTCGTAATAAAACTGCGGGTGGAATAGTTGAAACTTTAAAGTAATTTTACTTCTGTAAGAATGAGTGTGAACACCATTTCTTTTTTTAGAAAAGGTGTTCCTTAAATAGTGAAAAGTGAGGGATATACTTATATGCCAAGAACTCCAAAGTACGCCTGGGTTATCTTATTATTTCTAGTTCTTACCGGTATGATCAACCAAGTCGATAAAATTATCATTGGTTTGGTTTCTGTTCCCTTAATGAAAGAATTACATTTAAGTCCAACAAAATGGGGAGTTGTAGGAAGTTCATTTTTTTGGTTTTTTACATTTTCCTCAATGATACTCGGAGGAATGGCTGATTCGAAAAATACGAAAAAAATGTTGTCATGGCTGTCATTAGTTTGGCTAATTGTTCAGTTTGCAACTCCTTTTGCTTCTAGCTTAACTTTGCTTTTGATAACAAGAATGTTTTTAGGATTGGGCGAAGGACCAGCCCCAGCTCTTTCTACGGCAATCATGGGAAAATGGTTCCCAAAACATAGGCATGGTATAGGTTTTGGTGCGGTTCTTTTAGGAACGACCGGGGGTTCGGCAATTGCTTCTCCATTATTAATATCATTAATTGATAAACATGGATGGAAATCGGCATTTTTAGTGATGGGTGTTCTTGGACTGAGTGTGTTAGTTTTGTGGTTAATTTTCGGTAAAGAGAACCCAACAGAAATTGGACTATCAGCTATTCATCAATCAAAGAGCCAGTCTTCTAGCATTCCTAAGGTTTCAATGCGACAGTTTTTTCCACACCTATTTTCTAAAAGCTTTCTATTAACTGTTATGTGCGGTGGTTGTGCATATTGGTTATTATCCATTCAGGCAGTGTGGTTCCCGTCTTACTTTACAAAAATTCAACAGTTTGACCCTCAGACTTTAAAACTAGCGGTATCATTGCCTTTTCTTTTTGCAGCTTTTTGCCAAATTGGATTTTCTATGCTATCTGATCGTCTTTACCGCAAAACAGGCAATATTCGTAAAGCCCGTATTAATCTTGCGGGTCTCATGATGATGTTATCTGCTATTTGTCTATATCTAGCGATAACCGTGAATTCAGTTACTATGTCTATTGTTTTCTTTACACTAGCACCTGGTTTTGCGTATGTAATTCTTTCACTTGCTCCAGCTATATTGATGGAGTTCTTTTCTCCCGAGAACATTGGAAAAGCCCAGGGAGCATTCATTGCATTTGCAAGTATATCTAGTATTATTGCTCCACTAGTCTTCGGATACTTTATCCAACATTCGCTAACCCAAGCAATTGGTTATAATTACGCATTTGGCTTTTCTTCATTAGGAATGTTAATTATAGGAATCGTATTTTGGCTTGGTGTACATCCCGCAAATCAAAGAAACGCAATAAATGAGTCGGGGGAGCAAATGAGTAGTATGAGTTACAAATAAACGTTTTAACTATTTGACTATTAAATTAGTAATCTTCATTTTCGAAGGAGGAGTTTTAATGTCAACCATTTTAAATGAAAAAATTCAAGGGCGATCTGCGTGGAAAGGTATTGATCTAGCTAAAGATGAATCATGGATTTATTTTTTAACTGACACGACTATTGCTGTGCTTGAGAAGGCCGCATTATGTGTTCAACAAAGGGGTTTAAAAGCACCTGATTTTAAAAAGGAAGATTTTCCAATTCCTGATCTAGCTGACGAAATAAAGTACTTTGTTGACGAATTAGAGAATGGAAGAGGTTTTCTTTTAATACGTGGATTGCCAATGGAGCGATATTCCGATGAAGAAGCAAGTATCATTTACTGGGGGCTTGGACTCCATTTGGGACTGCCAATCATTCAAAGTAAAAATGGTGAACTCCTAGGTCATATTAAAAATGTAGGCAAGGACTTTAATGATAATACAAAAGTACGTGGTTACCAAACGAATGTACATCTTGATTATCATACGGATCTTGCTGATGTGGTTGGATTACTATGTCTTCGTAAAGCTAAATCTGGTGGTTTAAGTAGTATCGCAAGTGCAATGTCGATCTATAATGAAATTCTGGAAAAACACCCAGAATATCTTGAAATTCTCTATCGTTCATTTGCCCATGACCTTCGTGGAGAGGAAACGCCAGGTCAATCACCTGTCGTTCAATCACCAATCTTTAGCTATTTCGGTGGTAAATTAAGCTGCAGATATATTCGCCAGTATGTTCAATCAGCACAAACGAAAACAGGTATCTTTTTGACAGAAGAGGAAATTGAAGCATTTGATTTTATTGATTCTCTTACTCATGATAAAAACTTCCATATCGATATGATGATGGAACCAGGTGACATGCAATTCGTTAATAATTATACTGTTTTCCATTCACGTACTCATTTTGAAGATTTCGAGGAAGAGGATAAAAAACGTCATTTATTAAGATTATGGCTAATGATGCCAAATGGTCGTAAAATTGCTCCAGGTTTTGAGTTTTATATTGGTGGTGCACCTATAAATAGCTAAAGAACTAGTGGAAAATAAGCTTATAAGTAATTGGTGATTTTATTCAAGGAAAAACGTGAATAAGATCACCATTTATCATTTAGATTGACTAATTGTCTAGATAAAAGTTTAGGTAATGAAAATTAAAACGAGAGAGGCTGATATTGTTTGGCAAAATTAGATCGGCAGGCAGAGAAGTTTTTAAGTGCACTAAAACAGATGCCACCAATTCATGAACTGGAACCCAAAATTGTAAGAGAAATGCTATCAAAGTCACCACGACCCCTTGTAAATTTAGAAGGATTATCAAAAGTAGAGGACTTTATGATTCCAGTAAGTAGTCATGAAGAAATTAATTGCCGAGTTTACATGCCAGAAGGTCAGGGGCCCTTTCCAATATTCATATACTACCATGGTGGTGGATGGGTTCTCGGGGATATTGAATCAACGGACGCAAGCTGTCGCTTAATTGCTAATAGAACAAAGAGCATTGTTGTATCAGTAAATTATCGCCTTGCACCAGAATATAAGTTTCCAACAGCAGTGGAAGATGCATTTTCTGCTTTGGAGTGGGTTTATGAAAATGGTATTTCCTTTAATGGGGATGTCTCTAGATTGATCGTTGGTGGAGATAGTGTAGGGGGAAATCTTGCTACAGTCGTTACAATGATTGCAAGAGACAGAAAGGGTCCTAGCATTTCTGGACAAGTTTTAATCTATCCCCCAACAAATCTTGAGTTTAATACAGAATCACATCAAATGTTTGCAAAAGGATTTGGTTTAGATCGAGAACAGCTAATTTGGTTCCGAACTCATTATTTAAGAAATGAAGAGGACAAGTCGGATGAGTACGCTTCTCCGTTAATAGCAAAAGATTTAAGTGGTCTTCCGCAAGCATTAATTATTACAGCGGAAAATGATGTACTACGGGATGAAGGGGTAGCCTATGCCAATCGGTTGAAAAAGTTTGGAGTACAAGTTGAATATGCATGTGAACCTGGAATGATCCACGGCTATTTTGCACATATGGCAATTTTTTCGAAAAATATTGAATCGACAGTTTCTAAGATTGATAAATTTATACGCTCTGCCTTTGACAAACGCTTACAATCAGTCTGATAATCAAGTTTTTTGGAATTTGTCTACACACTTAAAGAGCCTCAAAAATAGTGAGGCTCTATTACTTTGAACTATTAACTCAAATAAGTATATTAGAAATAAACGGTATTTCCGATACCACCAGTTACCGGTATTACTTCTCCAGTAATTGATGCTGATAAAGGTGATGCTAGGAACGTAACGACGTAAGCAATCTCCTCTGGAGTAATCAGGCGACCTAGAGAATTTAGTGATTTAACTTGTTGAATTGCTTCCTCATTCGTTACTTTGTCTCTAAAAGTTTCGGTATCAACAATTCCAGGATAAATTGCATTGACGTTAATTCCATGCTTTCCTAATTCCATTGATGCGGATTTTGTTAAATGAACGACAGATGCGTTACGAGGACCAGAGCTAAAGTAATTACCGCCAATCCTAGCAGCTAGTCCACTAATATTGATAATTCGTCCCCAGTTGTTTTCAATCATATATGGTGCAACGGCTCTAATACTTCGAAAATAACCCATATATTTTTCTTCAAAATCCTTTATAATAAGTTCTTCTTTAATACTATTAAAGTCCTCAGGCTCATGTCCACCAACACGGGCTCCACTATTAATTAGGATATCTATACTTCCCATTACTGCTGCTGATTTTTCTACTAGATTTAAGATGGAGTCTGGATCGGTAGTGTCAGCTACGATTGGATAAATATTTCGATTAGTTTCTTTTGCTAGTTCCTCTGCAGTCATCTTTAGCGTGGATTCATTTCTTGAACAAATCGTACAATCTACACCTTCAAGAGCTAGTTGGCGGGCAACAGCTTTACCAATACCTCGACTACCTCCAACAATAAGTGCTTTTTTTCCTGCTAATTTTAAATCCATTGTTCAGCCTCCGTTTCGATTCGATCGTACTATAAAAAATTGAATGATATAGTATTTACACATTACTATCCTAATTCTACATATAAATAGTATTTATATAAAATTAAAGATTTTAATTTGTAATTCAGTTGTGCTAATATATTGTGGTGGTAAAATCCTATATGCAAAATGGAACATATTGCATATATTAGTAGTATTTATATGTAAGTTAAAATGTTTAATTTTATTTAACTGAAAATTATGAATATAATAAATAAAAAGAATATTTGGATGTAATTAAAGCTATGAAATGAATCGATGTAAATAAAGGGGGAAAGGGTATCTTTGTAATTTGGTTAGTAAATTTTGTAAGCGCTTTACTAGAAAGGGAGAATTGCTAATTTTGGTTAAAAACAGGTTGCTTTTTAGAGATGTTCAATAATTAGAAGGAAAGAAAGGGAGATTTTTTTGAACACACCAAAATATTCTTGGATTATTTTATTAATTCTAGTTGCTTCTGGCATGGTCAATCAGGTTGATAAAATCATCATAGGTTTAGTTTCAGTTCCGATAATGAAAGAATTACATTTAAGTCCATCGCAATGGGGATTAGTTGGAAGCTCGTTTTTTTGGTTCTTTACGATCTCTTCTTTTATTCTTGGTGGCATGGCTGATTCTAAAAATACGAAAAAGATGTTTACTTGGATTATGTTAATATGGTTAATCGTTCAATTTACAACACCTTTTGTATCTAGTTTATCTCTATTAATGTTTTCAAGAATGCTATTAGGAGCAGGGGAAGGACCAGCTATTTCTATTTCAACTTCAATCATTGGAAAATGGTTTCCTAAACATAGACATGGTATTGGTTTTGGAGCGGTGCTCTTTGGAGCTACCATCGGACCTGCAATCGCCTCTCCACTATTAATCTCACTAATTAATCAATATAGTTGGAGAGCCGCATTTGTAGCAATGGGTACAGTCGGATGTATTGTTCTACTTTTATGGATGATTTTTGGAAAAGAAAGCCCAAAAGATATCGGATTCTCTACATATGAACAAGAGGTTAAAAACACAATAATCCCAAATAAGGTTTCATGGAAGCAGTTTTTTCCTTATATTTTTTCTAGAAATTTTATTTTCACTGCTATTTGCGCAGGTTGTGCATATTGGCTATTATCTGTTCAAGCTGTTTGGTTTCCTGCCTACTTTTCGAAGGTTCAACATTTTGATGGTAAAACATTAAAAATGGCAGTATCTTTACCTTTTCTCTTTGCGGCTATTTGCCAAATTGCATTTGCTTTAATATCAGACCGCATTTACCGCAAAACACAAGATATTCGAAGAGCAAGAATAAATCTTGCAGGAATTTCAATGATGTTATCAGCTATTTGTTTATACATTGGAAGCGTCGCAAATTCAAGTTTGATTTCCATCATATTCTTCATCCTTGCACCTGGTTTTGCGATTGTCATACTTTCACTTGCGCCAGCAATGTTAATGGAGTTTTTTTCACCAAAAAACATTGGAAAGGCTCAAGGGACATATGTTGCTATATCTAGTTCAACGAGTATTATTGCTCCTGTTATATTCGGTAATTTTATTGGAAATGCAGGCAGTGAGTCAGCTGGATATGGTTACGGATTTTTGGTGACCTCATTAGTTATGTTTGTTTTTGGATTATTATTTTGGATCACTGTACGTCCTGTAAAGCAAACAAATATTACGATCGCATTAGAAGAACAAGTCATTTTATAAAAAGTTTGATTTAATCGAGGAGGAAAGAGTATGTGTAAAAATAAGAAAGCCTTTGATGGAATCGATTGTTGCGTTGAATGTCATGAAGAATTATCCATTATGGAGAGAAATCGTAGTAACTGCTGGAGTTGCCAGGATAAAATAACTGAAACTTACGCTGATGACCATATCGATATCGAACCAGAAGTCAAAACTGAGCAAAATATTAGTTCGAGATAACTAATAGATTCGAATAAAAAGGAGAAGCTTTCGCGTCCATTTTGAACGCAATTGCTTCTCCTTTTTAGCTATTAATAATTTCCGATTTTAGAAAATTAATATATTTATTAGCATATGTAGATAAATGTTTATCTTCTGATCGAACTAACCCTAAAGAAATGTTAACAGTATTATGGTTCACTAAATCGAGTGGAATAATATCACCATTAATGACCGATGGATAATTTTGCATGACAAAATCAGGGGCAAATGTAATTGCCAAATTCTCATCTACGGCTTGGAGAAGTCCAGCCATATTATTTGTTGTAAATAGAATTTTCATAGGCTTATATTTGACAAAAAAATCTTGAACAAAATATTGCATTAATTCGCCTTTATATATGACGAGCGTTTGATCAAGAATGTCTTCAGGGGTTACAGTACCAAGAATAGCTAAAGGAGAATGCTTAGAAACGTATACTTTTTGCTTTCCATCAAGCAGTGCTTCAAAAGCGATCCCTTCCATATTTACTCCTAAATCACTTGAATATGTAATTAGGCCAAAATCAGTCTTATGCTGTTTAACATCATCTATTACCGATGTACCGCTTTTTTCAGTAACCTCCAGATTTACATGAGGATAATCATGGCTAAATGTAGAGATTGCTTTAACGAGAAATGTCATTAAACCCGGTAAAGAAGAAATACTAAGCTCACCCACCTCGGTAGAGTTAAATAAGTTAGCTGCTTCTTTTATTTCTTCAAGTTTTTTTTGAACTTCATAGGCCAGCTTTAAAATGACTCTGCCTTCATCAGTTGGTACAGCCCCATGTCCCCGCGAACGTTTAAATACTTTAATTTCTAGCTCCTTTTCTAAGTTTGTTATAGACTGGCTAATTGTTGATTGAGTCACATGTAGATTTTGAGCAGCTACTGACAAGGAACTGTATTTTGCGACTTCAACAATATAAATTAATTGTTCAATATTCATGGTTGTCCCCTTTTTTTGAATATTAGTGTTACTAACTTACACATTAAAATCTTTAATTTTTTTTCATTATAATTTATATGTATAATCAATATCAATAAGATTTTCAAAAATTAGAATATTCTTAATTTTAGGAGGGAAAGTAAAATGTCATTAACACAATTATTTGATTTAACAGGAAAGACGGCGATTGTTACAGGAGGCGGAAGTGGGTTGGGACGTGTAATGGCAATAGCTTTAGCAGAAGCAGGGGCAAATGTAGTAGTTTGTTCTAGACGTTTAGAAGTCTGCGAAGAAGTTGTAAAAGAAATAGAGGCATTAGGCAGACGTGCGTTAGCCATATCATTGGATGTGACTAGTCCGAAATCAATTGAAAAGGGATTAGAACAAGCTATTTCCCAATTTGGTAGCATCGAAATTTTAGTAAATAGTAGTGGAACTGTTTATGAAACGCCAGCTGCAGAAATGCCTTTAGAACAATGGCAATCTATGCTTGATACGAATGTGACAGGAACGTTTTTAATGTGTCAGGCAGTTGGTAAACATATGATTAATAACGAATATGGCAAAATCATTAATATTTCTTCTAGTATAGGGTTTAAAGGTGTTGACCCTGAAGCTGTAGATTCTGTTGGTTATACAACAAGTAAGGGTGCCGTTATGACTTTAACGAAAGACTTAGCAGTTAAGTGGGGGCGCCATGGTGTTAATGTAAACTCAATAGCTCCAGGAGTTTTCACTACAGGAATGAATAATCCAGAAATACCAGGAACGCTTGTACATAAAGCAGGTCCATTTATTGCTACTCAAGTTCCACTTAGAAGATTAGGTAGTGATCATGATTTAGTAGGTGCTACTCTTTACTTTGCTTCAGCAGCATCTAATTATTGTACAGGACAAATACTAGTTCTTGATGGAGGCCTTGGTGCTAAGTAAATTTCATCACAATAAATTAGTGATGTAAATTAGTGAAACTTAAATACAAGTTAAAAATACTAATTTTACTTTACAGAAAATTACAAATATACTGATAATAACGAATTCGAAGTAGTTTAAAGTGCTCTTACCGATGTAAGGGACTACTATAGACGAATTTAAAAAACATAAGTTGGAAGAGGGGATATAAGTGAGTAATATAAAGGGAATAAAAGAAGTAGTAGTGCACCATGCTGGAAATATTAATGTAGACGAATTGCCTTGGATTCCTTATTTTGGTGATTCAAAATTTAAATTACTTAAAGCAAACCCTGTAACAGGACAAACACTTACTTTATTATATGTACCAGCAAAAATGCAACTTCCTGCACATTTCCATCCTGGAACAGTTATTGTATATACTGTTCAAGGGACGTGGAGATATCTTGAGGAGTCTTGGATCTCTAAACCAGGAGATGTTGTATATGAACCTGCTGGATCGAAACATACGCCTACAGCTGTAGGTGACGAAGATGTTATTACATTTAATATTGTAGAAGGCACATTAGACTACATAGGTGAGAATGGTGAAATTCTTGCTAGAGATAATTGGGAAACATTCCTAAATAGATACTATGAATATTGTGCAGCTGAAGGAATCGAGCCTGTAGATGTAACTAAATATTAATAAATAGTATAAGAAAAGAGAATCTGACCGTCGTGTGACGGAAAGGATTCTCTTTTCTTATTTATGATTCTCTTATCTGCATTAAAGTAAATCTTTTACTGTTCATATATTAATAGAACTAACTTGTAAGTTAAATTCTTTAATTTTATTTAATTATTACTTATGAGTATAATTAGTTTATGTATTAATATTTATAAAATTTAGAATTTTTAAAATAAAAGGAGGTCTATAAATAGATGCCAACAGAAACAGTATTGATCACTGGTGCTACAAAAGGCATTGGATTGGAATTTGCAAAAGTTTTCGCAGGACAACACTATAATTTAGTCTTAGTTGCCAGAGATGGGATGTTGTTGGAAAAACAAGCTGAGTATTTAAATAAGGAATTTGGAGTCGAAGTAAATACTTTTGTCGGTGATCTAAGTAACCATGAAACTGTTGAGAACTTGTATAGTTACTTGAAAACTGAAGCAATCAGCATCGATATTTTGATTAATAATGCCGGGGCGGGCGGATTAGGGCTAATGACAGAATTAGATATTAAGAAAGAAATAGAATGTCTGCAGCTGAATATGATTTCTTTAACATATTTAACTAGACTAATAGCAGATGAAATGGTTAAACAAAGACGCGGTAAAATTTTAAACGTTGCTTCAACAGCAGCATTTCAACCAACTCCACGAATGTCGATGTATGGGGCAAGTAAATCATATGTTTTATCTTTTACAGAAGCGATAGCTGAAGAACTGAAAGGTACTGGGGTGCAAGTTAGTGTATTATGTCCTCCGTCAACAAAGACACCACTTACTGAGGGGCTTGCTTCAACAGGAACAAAAATTTTTATTAAAAATTTAATGGATCCTAAAGCAGTTGCCAAATGTGGTTTCGAAGGCTTAATGAAAAATAAAACGGTGATCATTCCAGGCTTTAAAAATAAACTGATGGCTAAATCCGTTGGAATACTACCAAGGAAGTGGGTAACTATTTATACCCGAAAGATGATCGAGGAAAAAGTGTAAGTAACTTAAGACAATGAAGTGAGGGATCATGAATGCAGAATGTTTATTTAGTTGAGGCACTACGAACTCCAATTGGGTGTTTCGGAGGCTCATTAAAAAATGTAGGTGCGATACAGCTTGCATCAACAGTTATTAAGGAGGTATGGCAAAGATCTGGTCTATCTGCTGATTGTATTGATGAAGTAATATTAGGGAATGTTCTAAAGTCAGGGCTTAAAGGAAATCCAGCAAGACAAGCCGCAATTAATGCTGGCTTACCTGTTTCGATACCAGCTATTACAATTGATAAACAATGTGCATCTGGACTACGAGCAATCACATTAGCCTATCATCAAATACTAGCTGGAGATTCGAATGTTGTAATTGCTGGAGGGACGGAAAGTATGAGTAATGTCCCACATTTAGTCATGAATGCAAGATGGGGACAAAAGATGGGAGACCTAAAGACAGTAGATGCAATTTTTCATGACGGACTTCACTGTGCAATAGAAGGTTATCATATGGGAGTTACAGCTGAAAATTTAGTTGAAGACTATCGTATATCACGAGAGGTGCAGGACATTTTTGCTTTAGAAAGTCAGCAAAAAGCGATTAGAGCTAGGGAACAGGGCAAATTTGAAAAAGAAATTGTTCCAGTTACGATTAAAACGAAACAAGGTCCCATTTTATTTAAAGAAGATGAGAACATAAAAAATACTAGTCTAGAGAAACTACAAACTCTTAAAGCAGCTTTTAAAGAGAATGGAACAGTGACAGCTGGAAATGCTTCATCATTAAATGATGGTGCAGCTGCTGTTATTATTGCATCTGAACAAGCAGTGAGAGAATATGGTTTAAAACCGCTTGCCAAAATTCGTTCGGTAGCAAGCGCTGCTGTTGCTCCTTCGATTATGGGAATTGGTCCTGTTCCAGCAACACAAAAAGCACTACAACGAGCAAAACTAACAATACAGGATATTGAATTGGCTGAGATTAATGAAGCATTCGCTGCACAAGTGCTAGCAGTAAATAAAGAATTAGGTATATCAGAGGAGATTATTAATGTAAATGGAGGAGCTATTGCATTAGGGCATCCAATCGGCTGTTCTGGTACTAGAATTGTAGTTACTTTATTACATGAATTAATACGTCAAAAGAAACAAATTGGGCTAGCGACTTTATGTGTAGGTGGTGGACAAGGAGTTTCAATGATCATAGAAGCTGTATAATCTATTTAAAAGAAATGGTAAGCAAATTCACCGAAGAATTGCTTACCATTTTAGTTTATAATCTAGATTCGTTTTTTAATTATCTTAATGAAGATAATCAAATGTATTTTTTGCTAATAATAAGAAGGTTACTGTGATAAAAAGGACTCGAACGTAGCCACTACCTTTCTTAATCGCAAATTTTGATCCACAAATGGCACCAGCTATTTGTGCAAGTCCCATAGCTAAACCATATGCATAATGAATTTGTCCTAAATACATAAACATTAATAATGCAGCTATATTACTTCCAAAATTTAAAAACTTTGCATTACCTGCCGCCTTTAAAAAATCAAATCCCATCATTAAAAAAGCGAATATTAAGAATGATCCTGTTCCAGGACCAATGAATCCATCGTAAAAACCAATACCAAAAATTAAAAGCATAAACAGAATGATCCGAGTAGCTGACATCTTTATATTAGAAGTAGTATCTCCCCAGTTTTTCTTAAAAATAGTATAAACTGCAACAGCAGCAAGCATCACGAGCATAAGTGGCTTAAGTACAGTAGGGTCTATTAAATGAACCGTCCAAGCTCCCAAAATCGAACCAATAAAGGTGAGTGGGAATAACTTATAGACGGATTTCAAATCAAGCTTTCCAGATCGATAGAACATGATTGTGCTCGTTAAAGAGCCGATTGACCCAGCTAATTTGTTCGTTGCGACTGCAGCTGCTGGAGATAGACCAGTAAATAATAATACTGGTAAAGTAATTAGCCCACCGCCTCCAACTACAGAATCAATAAATGCAGCTAAAAATCCAAATACAATTAAAGTTACTAATAACGATGGATCAATATGGAATATCATCAAATCTACCTTTCTTTTATTTACTAATTTGATAGTAGTTAAAATAGGAAACAATGTAAATCATTAATTTAGTAAAATAAGAATATTTTAATAATTACCACAGTAAAAAGCGATATGACACTATTTTATTTCGCTGGATTACTTACTGCAAAAATAATCATGAGTTTTTATTTTGGCTTGTTCCATTTCCTAAAATTTTGCATATATTGATATGTGATAATTTAATGATGGGGTGTGTATGGATTGAATTTCGAACAATCAAATACTACTACTGAAATAAGACAAGCTAAAGAAAAATACTTTGAAAAAAACATCAATCGTTTAACGCAAGAAATTGTTACAAAGATCGAAATGAAGATGGCACTTGAAGAACTAAAAGTTAAACGTATTATCCGTTATGATGGTCTAGAAAATGATGAAGTTATTAAACAAGTACAAAATGATTTAACAAAAATATTGGAAGATGCAATTAAAGATATTCAACTAAAAATGAATGAAATTGAGCTCTATTTTAATTCATTAGATGAAATAAAAGGCAATTCAACAAGGAAAAACGATTTCAATAAATAAAAAGAGTGAGAAACACTAGGTTTCTTCACTCTATTTTTTTTTGCCAATGTTTGGGGCGGATTCATTTTGGGTAATTGCTTATTTATCGTTAATGTTGATATTAATAATAATTTGTCTATCACAATGAGATGGTGATTGACCATTTTGGATAGCACGTAATATTTTAGCGATTACATCTGTACAGCAATCGCAATTCTTGTGTTCACAGCTGTCACACTCATGGTCTTCGCAGCAATCACATTCATGGTCTTCGCAGCAGTCGCATTCATGGTCTTCGCAGCAGTCGCATTCATGGTCTTCACAGCAGTCACATTCATGGTCTTCGCAGCAGTCACATTCATGGTCTTCGCAGCAGTCGCATTCATGGTCTTCACAGCAATCACATTTATGCCTGTCGGAATGTTTTCGAGTTTTCTTATCTGTTTTGCAACAACAATTAATATTTATATTCACCTTAATACAGCAATCACATTTCTTGTGCTCATGACAATCACATTTCTTGTGTTCGTGACAATCGCATTTCTTGTGTTCACAGCAATCACATTTCTTGTGCTCATGACAATCACATTTTTTGTGTTCATGACAATCGCATTTCTTGTGTTCACAGCAATTACATTTCTTGTGCTCGTGGCAATCACATTTCTTGTGCTCATGACAATCGCATTTTTTGTGTTCACAGCAATTACATTTCTTGTGCTCATGACAATCGCATTTCTTGTGTTCACAGCAATTACATTTCTTATGTTCATGACAATTGCATCTCATGTGTTCGCAGCAATCACATTTCTTGTGCTCATGACAATCGCATCTCATGTGTTCGCAGCAGTCGCATTTCTTGTGCTCATGACAATCGCATCTCTTATGTTCGCAACAACATTTGCATGGTGGACATGGAGGGCACGGCGGACACGGCGGGCACGGTCGACATGGAGGACACGGCGGACTCGGTGGGCTCGGTGGTTTCGGTGGTTTCGGCGGGCTCGGTGGTTTCGGCGGGCTCGGTGGACTCGGCGGCTTAGGCGGACTCGGCGGGATCGGTGGCTTAGGCGGAATTGGAGGACACGGAGGACTGGGCGGACACATTGGTTTAATTGGCTTACGTATATCTTTCATTAAAAAATCACCCATTAAAATTGAATTATTTAGGTCTTCAAACTATCAATATGTACAAATAGGACAGCTTGTCAGTGTCTTTGACTATATTTACTTTATTTATTTAGATGAAAATATGTACAAGATGTTAGTCCAAAAAATATAATTCTAAAAATAAAAAAGGTAACTCTCCAAAAATTAGAGTTACCTTTTTAGTTTAATTAAAGTGAATTAACTTCCTCAGTTGAAATTACTTTCTTATTTGACTGTTTTTTATGCAACCATTGATAAATGATTGGTATTACTAAAAAGCTATTTAAAGTAGAGGTGATCATCCCACCGATTACTACAATTCCTAATGTTTGTGAAATGACAGTATCACCTTGATGTGAAAATGCTAGTGGTAATAGTGTTAAAATCGTTGTTGTTGCTGTAATTAAGATAGGTCTAATCCTTGAAAGACTACCAGAGATAACGGCGTCTTCAATATTCATACCGTTTTTGCGATTACGTTCAATTTTATCAACTAGTACGATCCCATTTGTCACTACAATTCCTGTTAACATTAAGACTCCAATTAATGCTGCTAAATTCCATTCTCCTCCTACTATTACTAAAGAGATGACAACACCACTTAATGCTAGAGGAATGCTTAATAATACAGAAACTGGAGCTCTCCAGCCTTTGAATAATGATGAAGTAATGACCATAACTAAAAGTATAGAGAAGGCTACGGCAATCGACATATCAAAAATCATATCTTTAACTTGTTGAGTAATACCTCCCATAGAGTAACTTACTCCTTTAGGAAGATCTTGTTTACTAATGACGTTATCAACTTGTTTGGCAACTTTACTAATGTCATTTGAAGTAATTTGACCTGTTACGATTGAATAAGGCTCTCCATTACGTTCATTAATCGTTGAAGGAGCAGTATCTTTCGTAATAGATGCAATTTGTTCAAGTTTGACAGCTTTATTACTGCTTGTTAGGAAAGTTTCATTTTTAAGCGAATTGATGACATCTTCTGGTGATGCATTTAATTGTACTTGTGTTTTTCCACTACTAATTTGATCAAGATACATATCAACTGGCAGACTTACATGGTCAACTACAAATGTAGCATCTTTTGACTGTGACATATAACGGTTAATCACTTTCATTACATCTGCTAATTGAATTCCATTTTGATCAATTGCTTGTTGATTAAATGTAATTTTATATTTTGGAAGACCAGATGTTAAATCTACTTTTCCATCAATACTTAATCCATCAATCTTCACAAGTTTTGATCTCATTTGGTCTGCAATCTTGTCTAGTGTAGCTTGATCAGAGCCAGTAAATATGACTTTCAATAAAGAATCATCACCGGCAATACTTGTACTTGAAACAGTATAAGCTACGTTATTAGATAATTTTGGAAGTTGATTTCCAAGTTGTTTAATGATTGAATCTGCATCTTTTGAGTCTTTTAAAACAACTGATAGATTCGCTACATTAGGTTTTTGTAGGAAACCACCACCTTGGTCGAATACATCGTCACCTTGAGGCGTATTAGTCGAACCAAAATTAGCAGTATACGACTTTACTTTAGGGTTTTCTTTTAATTGATTTTCCACTTTTTGAACTTCTGTATCAACTTGCATTAATGTGCTTCCTTGAGGTAAATCAAGTTTAATTGCGACTTGGCCAGTTTTAGCAGTTGGCAAGAATGATACTGGTAAAAATGATCCATATGCTGCAGCAAAAATAAATAATAGTACGGATATAGAAATAGTTAATTTTTTCTTTTTAATCGTATTTTTTAAGATCGGCTGCATGATTGGTTCTAACGAAACAGCTTTTGTTTTCTTTGTATTATTTTTCCAACCCATTAGTGCAAGTGCTGGAATAACAAGAATTGCTACAAAGAACGATATAATTAAAGAGATAACAACTGACCATGCAAAACCGCTATATGAAGCACTGATTGTTCCACCTACAAAGGCAATTGGAATATAAACAGCAATTGTCGTAAGTGTAGATGCTAAAATAGCAGGTGTCATTTCATAAACTGCCGAACTTAATGAAAATAGTAATGATTTATCAGGGTTTTGTTCTCTTTTACGGTACATATTATCAAGGATAACGATGGAATCATCAACAATACGTCCCATTGCAACAATTAAACCTGAAACGGTTAAGATATTAAGTGTAATGCCCATTGATTTTAGAATAGCTGTTGTAGCTAATAAAGAAATTGGTAATGAAATTGCAATGGTTAATGTTGATCTAACATTTCGGAAGAAGAAGAATACACAAACCATTGAGAAAAGACAGCCAAGTAAACCTTCGCGAATTAAACCATTTAGTGAATCATTTAATTCTTTTTCACGGTCTAATTGAGGCGTTAATTTTACAGTACCATCTTTTACTTGTTGTAAACCTTTAATTCTTTCTTTTACATTTTTTGCTACGTCTGTAATGTTTGCACTTTGCGTTTTAATCACATTTAATTGAACACTTGTTTTTCCATCTGTTCTTGCAATCGTTTTTACATCATTTAGGGCATGAGTAACAGTTGCAAATGCCGACAGTGGAATTTGATTACCATCTGAATTTTTGATTTTTACATCACCGAGTTGTTTCTCATTTAAATTCCATCCATCAAATTTAACTGGAATAGATAATTGGTTTTGTAAGATAGTCCCTTCAGGGAAGGCTGGAATTGCCACTGCTAAGGCTTTATTTAAGTCGTCTAAAGTAAGTTTATTTTTTGCTAGGTCTTTCGTTCTAACAGTTAGTACATATCCGTCCTTTGCTCCACCGAATACTGATACATCAGATACACCAGGAACCGTTTTAAGGTGCTGTACAATATCCATTTGTGTAATTGATTTTAATGTATTGTCATCTAATTTATCACTAGTTAAACTGTAGGTTAAAATAGGAAATGAACTAGTTGTAAGTCTTGTTACTAGAGGTTTAGATGTAATTGTCGGAGGAATGTCCGCATTTTCTAAAGCTCTATTCACATCAACTTCGGCTTGCTTCATATCTGTATTCATTGGGAAATACAGACTCATAAAAACTCCACCATCATAAGAGCTTGTTTCAATATCTTGTAATCCTTCTGTTGTTCTAACAGCACTTTCGAGACTATTGGTTATATTTTGTTTTACTTGATCAGCCTGGTACATAGGTAGACGCATGCTAACTGTAAGAGTCGTATTATTAATACCCGGTAAATAATCACGTTGCATTTGGTAAGCTGAAATAGCACCCCAAGCAACAATCATAACGACACAAACGAGCATTAAAATTGCTCTTTGCATGGTCCCTTCTATAACTTTCTTCATCCTATACCTCCTAAGATTTTTATTGAAAATAGAAAATTATTTCATAAATCAACTCCATGTCATTTTAAAATTCCTAACTGAAACTTTAATGAATAATCAATTAAAATTAGATTAAAATGAAAAAACTACGAATTAAAAGTTCTATAATGGCATGTATACAAGGAACTTCCAAGACTAGAATCGGTCTTAAAAATAGAAAAGAGTTTTTCGAGACACTAAGACTATTAATAGAAATAGGTGAGTTAAATGAAAAGGATCTTAATTATCGAGGATGAAGTGAATATTGCTCGAGTTTTAAAATTAGAAATAGAATACGAAGGTTATGAAGTGTTAGTAGAACATAACGGAAAAGCTGGTTTAGAATCGGCTCTAAGTAAAAATATCGATCTAATTTTATTAGATGTTATGTTACCTGAATTGAGTGGAATAGAAGTATTAAGAAGAATAAGGAAAACAAATCAATTTGTACCTGTAATTTTATTAACAGCTAGAGATGCTACACATGATAAGATTATTGGACTTGATTATGGTGCAAATGATTATATTACGAAACCTTTTGAAATCGAAGAAGTGCTAGCAAGAATACGTTCGTGTTTACGATCAAGTAATCTTGTTCATGAATTTAAGAAAAGCGAAGACGAAGATCCCACTTTAACGATTGAAGATTTAGTTGTTAATTTAGAGGCCAGAGAAGTAAAGAGGAATGATCAAGTCATTTCATTAACACCAAAAGAGTATGATTTATTAGTTTATCTATTAACAAATCAAAATAAAATTATGACTAGAGAAGGCATCATAACTACTGTCTGGGGTTATGAGTACGAAGGGGAAACAAATGTTGTTGATGTGTACATTAGACATTTAAGAAAGAAAATTGAAGAGGATTTTGACGTTCCTTTAATCCGAACTATACGAGGTGTGGGGTACACAATGAGGAAGGGTTAAGATGAAAATAACGACTAAAATAAATTTGCTAATTACTTCATGGATCTTAATCATTCTAATTTTAATAAACGGGTTAGTTTTTTATTTGTTTATGAAAACGACTGTAAATATGGAAGAGCATGTTGTAAGTCAAAAGGCACATGAAATCTTAAAAAAACAAGATATTCCTGTAACATTGAAACTGAATGAAGAGGCATTATATCCATTTATGTCTAATCATTCTTATATTCGAATCATTGATCCAAATTCTAAAATTGTGACAGAAATTAGTAATGATAAACTACTGAACCGTATTAAACCTAAGTTCACTAGAAAAGAAGAAACGAGACTAATTCCTTTTAGTGAGCATCAAAATATAGTCGTACGTGTACCGATTTTACAAGACCAAAAAGTAATTGGAACTTTAGAAATTGGAGAGTTGTTAGTAGGACTTGAAGGTCGAAAAGATATGTTATTAACAATAATGGCAATCGTTACTGGCGTCTCTGCAATTTTATCAATGATGGCTGGAAGATGGTTAACACGCATCATAATGAACCCAATTATTTCTATGATTACTACGATGGAAGATATTGAAAAAAGTGGGGTTCCAAAAAAGATTTTAATAAAAAATGAAACGAAAGATGAATTGCACAAAATGGCAAGCACGTTTAATCGAATGATCAGTAGGTTACAAGAAAACATCGAAAAACAGAAACAGTTTGTTTCAGATGCTTCACATGAGTTAAAAACTCCGATTACTGTCATTAGTAGCTTTGCTAATTTATTAAGAAGACGCGGTTTGAAAAATGAGGAAATGGCGACGGAAGCAATAGAAACGATATATTCTGAAGCAAACCGTATGCAAGATTTAACAAAAACGTTATTAACTTTGGCCGAATCGGAGAATTTAAAGAATATCGAAATGAATCCAGTCGATCTAGTTGCTTTGTGTAATTCGACTTTAGTACAACTGCAAAATGTATATAAACGAGAAATTACTTTACATGCACAAAAACAGAAAATATTTATAAAAGGTAACGAACTTAAAATTAAACAAGTTATTATTATCTTCCTAGATAATGCAATAAAGTACAGTTCTAACAAAATTGAAGTAAGCATTAGTTGTAGTAGTGAAGCAGCTATTCTTAAAATAAAAGACTACGGTATTGGTATTAGAGAGGAAGAATTAGAAAATATTTTCGAACGATTTTATCGAGTTGATAAAGCACGTAGCCGTGAAATTAGTGGTGGCACTGGACTCGGTCTTTCAATAGCTAAGAATATAATTAGCTTGCATAATGGAAAAGTTAATATTAACAGTGTTGAAAATGTAGGAACGGAAGTAGAGGTATTATTTCCATTAAATGAGATTAAGTGAAAATAATCAGTACGTTATAGAGTATTGAAGATTGAGGTCTTAATATGAACGAAATCATCCATTTATTAAATGAATATGGCTATATAATCTTATTTCTATCATTAATGTTGGAATTGATTATAGTACCTATTCCGAATGAAGCATTGATGAGTTATGTAGGAGTTTTATGTTTTCATGGAAAAATGAATATTGTTTTGTCCATTATTTCTGCCTGGCTTGGAGGAATTGTTGGGATAACCATCTCCTATTGGCTAGGATATAAACTTGGTACACCGTTTTTTCGCAAATTTGGACACTATATCCATATGGGACCTGAAAAGATCGAAAAGATGTCAAAATGGTATGAAAAATATGGAAAGGTATTATTACTAGTATCTTTCTTTATTCCAGGGATTAGACATTTCGCAAGCATCATATCTGGAATCATTAAATTGCCGTATCGATCCTTTGCTTTTTTTTCCTATATAGGTGTATTTCTTTGGATTGGAACCTTTATATGGTTAGGGCAGATTATGGGACCTAAATGGGATATTTATCAAGTAGAAATTAAAAAGTGGTTAGTATTAGGTAGCATTTTATTAGGTATTATCGTACTTACATTATTTGTTGTTAAAGCAAATAAGGAAATAATTAAAGAGTCATTACTATTAATTTTCGAGTCAAGTTTCAAGAGATTTAAAAGTTTCATGAAATTAAAGTTGATTATCCTAACATGTTTAATTTTTTTCGTTTCGTTCTTTATCTTAATGATCGGATTAATTCAGGACAAAATTAGTAATGAATTTAATAAATTCAATTCCGTATTCAAGACCATTGTTTTTAATTTATTTAATCAAAATTGGCATGGGAGTATGAACTTTATTTATTCATTATCGACATGGAAGGTTATGTTGGCAGTCTCGCTTGCTACGATCCTTGTCATTTTAATAAACAACAAAAATAAATGGCTAGAATTGCTCTTTTTTATCGCTAGTTTAGCTGGGATTCTTATCCTATCCGAAGGGGTTCCTTGGATATTCAACTTTATGCTCGGTAGCAATGTAAGTAAAAACTTTCCAAATGAAAAGTCTATGTTGATTTTGACAGTATTAGGTTATTTCATTATTATGTTAATTCGACATAACAAAGCTTATTTACTTAATATCGTAATGTTCTTCTGCTTTATTTTTGTTGTTTTACTATTTTCTATAAGTAGCGTCTATTTGCACCACTTATTGCCTAGTGACATTGCTGCTGGATTTGTATTCAGCTCAGTTTGGTTAAGTGGAATCATATTCTCACTGGAGTTGTTTCGATTTGTCTCGCTCTTGAAAGAGAATATACGTGAGGAAAAAATGTTAAAAAAGCAAGTCGAGTGACTGTAATCTTCCTTTATTACGATGTAAAGAGGTAATGGATTATGAGAGGTAAGAATGTATGGATATTAAGTCTGGTCAGCTTTTTTACAGACATGGGTACTTACATGGTAACAACGTTAATCCCTATTATTCTTTCAGCCTCAGGTCCTTTCATTATCGGTCTTATTGACGGCTTATCCGAAAGTCTGGCTAGTGTATTAAAGTTATATTCTGGTAAGCGTTCAGATCGACTGAAGAACAGAAAAAACTTGGCGATTGTAGGATATGGGCTATCAGTTATAGGAAGGCTTGTTCTAATTTTTTCAAGTTCATGGATCGGAGTTTTCATTTGGAAGCTAGTTGATCGAACAGGAAAGGGAATTCGTACGGCTCCAAGAGACGCTTTAATATCAGAATCTGGTGGGAAAAATAAACAAGCTAGAGTTTTCGGTATTCATCAAATGATGGATATGTTGGGAGCTGCTATAGGAATAGGAGCAGCCATTGTTATTTTGCAAGCGGTAGGAAATAAAAACATTAAGGATGTGTTTTTATATTCATTGGTTCCGATAACAATCGGTTGGATTATATTATTTAGTGTAAAGGAAAGAATAAATAAACCAATTGAGCAACCTTATAAGCCATCAAGAAAATTAGATTTTAAATGGGAGCTTTTAGATTCCAATCTAAAGAAACTATTATTAATTGTACTATTATTTACAATTGTAAATTCATCCAATTCTTTTTTGTTATTAAGAGCGGCAAATCTTGGATTCTCGAATCAAAGTGTATTATTGATGTATTTACTATTTCATTTAACAGCTTCTTCTTTTTCTTATATTTCAGGTGCTTTTTCCGATAAATATGGACGTAGAGGAATACTAACGGCTGGATATGCTTTATATGGAATCGTTTATATCGGATTTGCAGAAGTTCAATCAGCCACTGGTTTAATCATTCTATTTATTCTATACGGACTTTATTCAGCATTAACAAAAGGGGTTGAAAAAGCACTTGTCGTAGAATTAGCAAGCCCTCGTGCGTTGGGAACGGCACTCGGTTTCTATGCGATGGTTTCCGGAATTGGATTTTTTCCAGCTTCTTTGTTAACAGGATGGTTATGGCAACAATTTGGAGCTACTACTTCATTTTATATTAATGGCGTGATTGCAATATTTACAGCTTTATTGTTAATGAGAGTGTTGAAGAGAATTTAAGAAGTTACTAAAAAACTAAATAGACTATTAGTATAAAAAACAGAAAAACTAATATGAAAAGTTTTTCTGTTTTTTTATGGAAGATTAATCATGATCAAGCCATTCTAACTCAACCTTTAAAGGATTTAAAAATTTATCAATAGGTTATATACTTATGGAGTCTATCTTTCTGTAATATCAGAAATAGCACGATAAACAATAGCTAACATTTCGTCAAGCTCCGATTCCTTTGACGCTAATGGAGGCATAAATACAATAACATTTCCAAGTGGACGGGTGATTAATCCAAGCTCTTTTGCTCTTTTCGTAACTTTTACTCCAATTCGCTCGTTCCAATGGAAAGCTTCTTTAGTATCCTTTGATTTTACTAGTTCAATTCCAATCATCAAGCCACTTTGACGTATATCTCCAACATGTTTTAACTCATTAAATTGCATCAGTTTCTCTTGGACATAAGATGAAATTTTTTCGACATGTTGTAATAATTTCGTTTTATTAAATAGATCTAGATTCGCTAATGCAACAGCGCATCCGAGGGGATTACCTGTATAACTATGACCATGAAAGAAAGTTTTTTGTTCTTCGTATGTACCTAAAAATGCTTCATAAATTCTGTTTGTCGTTAAAGTTGCTGCTACTGGTAAATAGCCACCAGTTAACCCTTTTCCGCAAGTTAAAATATCTGGCGTAACTCCCTCTAGCTCACAGGCAAACATTTTACCGGTTCGACCAAATCCTGTTGCAACTTCATCAGCTATTAACAATACATCATACTTTATGCATAGTTCCTGTATTGCTTTTAAATATCCTTTTGGCATGACAATAATACCACTTGCTCCTTGAACAATTGGTTCAATAATTAATGCCGCAATTGAATTAGCCTTTTCGATGAATAAATTTTCAACCTCGATTAAATAGGAATTTATTATTTCCTCTTCAGATCCTACATATTTTGAACGATATAGATGTGGATAGGAAACTTTTAAACTTGGAAACATTAACTCGTTATATGCTTGATGATACAAGTCAATTGCCCCTACGGACACTGCTCCGATTGTATCTCCGTGATAAGCTTCCTTCATCGTAACAAATGTATTTTTACCGGATCTCCCTATGTTTCGCCAATATTGATAGGCCATTTTAATCGCGATTTCTACAGAAGTAGCTCCCGAGTCTGAATAAAAAACTTTCTCTAAGCCGATAGGAGAAATTTCAACTAGTCTCTCTGCTAAAAGTATCGCAGGTATATTGGCCATTCCAAGAAGTGTTGAATGAGCAACCTTCTCTAATTGTTCATGAATGGCTTCATTTAATTCTTGAATATTATGACCATGAACATTTAACCAAATAGAGGATACACCATCGTAATATTCATTGCCTAACACATCATATAGTTTTCGATCCTTACCATGTGAAATAATTAGCGGGTCTTCGTTTATATAGTCCTTCATTTGGGTAAATGGGTGCCAAAGATACTGTTTATTTTTTTTAGATAAATCTTGATAGAGTTCATGATTCATATATGTTCCCCCCTGTTTTATATGTTAACCTAAATTTATAGTTTGGTTGACATATATTTCAATTGCATGTTAATTTAATTTTGTTGGTTTGTCAAATTTTGCTAATTTGTCAAACTCATAAACTAATAGGGGGGATACAATGCAAAATAGGACACTATCATTAACAGTAATATCATTATTTGCCTCGCTAACATCGATTGGGGCTTTTATAAAGATTCCTTTACCAGTGATTCCTTTTACGCTTCAAATACTATTCGTATTTTTAGCGGGCTGTCTTTTAGGAAGTAAAAAAGGGATGATGAGTCAACTACTGTATGTTGGAATTGGATTAATCGGAATACCAGTATTTGCTTCAGGTGGCGGACCTGAATATGTTTTAAAACCAACATTTGGATATTTAATAGGTTTCATCGTTGCCGCGTTTGTAATTGGATCAATCGTTGAAAAAACGAAGGAACCAAAACTTAAGAATTTCATTTTTGCTAATGTAATAGGGTTAATTATTGTTTATATTTTAGGCATTACATATGTATACATTTCATTAAACACTTGGTTAGATAGTACCGTTTCATTAAAAGAAGTTCTAATGATGGGACTCGTATATAGTATTGGACAAGATTTGTTACTAGCTGTTTTTGGAGGAGTATTGGCGGTACGCCTACATTCTCATTTTGCAAAAGCTAGAGAAAATGAAAAAAAGGTGGCTGCTTAAAATGGGAAAAGGATATTTTGTTACTGGAATCGATACAAATATTGGAAAAACCTATGTTACTGCCCAAATGGTGGATTGCTTGCAGAACAAAGGAATCGACGCAATTCCTTATAAACCAATTCAAAGTGGAGTAGTCGATATTAACAATAGAGTCATAGGCGAAGATGTAGCCTTTTATAAAGAGAATCTAGAACTAATAGAAGATTATCAATACTACAATACATACACATTTGAAACACCTGTTTCACCACATTTAGCAAGTAAACTAGAAAATGTTTTTATTGATGAGCAAGTTATTTTAGAAAAATATAAGCAATTAGAAAACAAACACGATGTTGTTTTTGTTGAAGGAGCGGGTGGAGTTGCGGTTCCGTTAAAAGAAAATTTTGGAACGATTGATTTAATAAAACTATTAAACTTACCAGTAATCCTTGTTACATCATTAAAGTTAGGAACAATTAATCATACTGTATTAACAACTGAATATTTAAAATCACACAAAATTAATATTTTAGGCTTATTTATTAATAACGTACCATCTCCTATGAATGAAATGGAAAAAGATAATTTAGTGATGCTAGAAAAACTAACTGGCCATGACATTCTAGGTGTTATTCCGAAACAATCGGTCTTTTTTACGGAAGATCATATTTTTGAAATTCAACAATTATTGACGAAATGATAAATGAAAGGGAGAGATTCAAAGTGAATTGGACAAATTTAGCATATGAAGTTATTTCAGGTAAGGAAATTTCAGACGAAGAAGCATTAAGTATATTATCATGTGAAGATGATGACTTACTTTCACTTTTACAAGGTGCATTCATCATTAGGAAACATTATTATGGAAAAAAAGTTAAACTTAATATGATTATTAATGCTAAAAGTGGTTATTGTCCTGAGGATTGCGGCTATTGTTCCCAGTCTTCAATTTCTAGTGCACCTATTGAGAAATATCCTTTTCTTTCCAAAGAAGAAATTCTTGATGGGGCAAAGCGCGCCTTTGAATTAAAAGCAGGTACATATTGCATTGTTGCAAGTGGACGAGGACCAACGAACCGAGATGTAAATGTTGTTACTGATGCAGTTAAAGAAATTAAAGAATTATATGGTTTAAAAGTATGTGCTTGTTTAGGGCTTATTAAGGATCAACAAGCGAACGAACTTAAAGAAGCAGGTGTTGATCGATATAATCATAATTTAAATACTTCAGCTGAGCATCATAATTACATAACGACAACCCATACATATCAGGATCGAATTGATACAGTTGAAAAAGTTAAAAAGTCAGGTATATCTCCGTGCTCCGGAGCTATTATAGGGATGAAAGAAACGAAACAAGATGTAATTTCAATCGCGAGGTCATTACGACAATTGGATGCAGATTCCATTCCAATAAACTTTTTACATGCTATTGATGGAACGAAACTAGAAGGCGTGAACGAATTAAATCCACGTTATTGTTTAAAAGTGTTAGCACTTTTCCGATTCATTAATCCAACAAAAGAAATTCGTATTTCTGGAGGACGTGAAGTAAATCTTCGTAGTTTACAACCTCTTGGACTTTATGCTGCAAATAGTATTTTTATAGGTGATTATTTGACTACGGAGGGTCAGGAGACGAATAGTGACCATGCAATGCTAGAAGATTTAGGGTTTGAGATTGAGTTGGTTGGGAAACAAGAAGAGATATTTTCATAATAAAAAAAACGAAAATCTTTAAAATGAGATTTTCGTTTTTTTTGGTTATCTAGGTAAAAAGTTATTCTTGTATAATTTGTGATACTAAATACTTATCAATAATTCTATTAAGCTCTAACTCTTCTGTTGATGATAAAACAAAATTTGCATGACTTAAAATAGTTGAATCTCCAATTGCAACAGAGAACATATTTGCAGCATTAATTGCATCGACTCCTGCAGCTGCATCCTCTACACCGATACAGTTTACAGGGTTAGCCGAAACTGCTTTAGCAGCTTTTAGAAATACTTCTGGATCTGGTTTTGAATTAGCGACCGTTGCAGCGTCAACTATATGATCAAAATACGAGGTAATTCCTAAAGCATTAGCAACCATTAATGCATTCTTTGAAGCTGAAGCCATTGCAATTTTAATGCCTGCTTTTTTGATTTGAATTAAGAAAGATTCGATTCCTGGTAATAGATCTTTTTCAGAAATATTACGGATTAGTTCAACATAATGAGCATTCTTTTTCGTTGCTAACTCATTTTTTTCAGCTCCGGAGAACTCTTTTTGTCTGTTTCCTAATTTCAGAATTCTTTCTAAGGAATCAGTTCGGCTTACTCCTTTTAGCGTTTCATTAAACTCTCGGTCAAAAGGAATTCCTAAGTCTTCACCTAGTTTTTTCCATGCTAAATAATGAAATTCAGCAGTATCAGTAATTACACCATCTAAGTCAAAAATTATCGCTTCAATTTGTTTATTCAAAATGGTACCCCCATTACTTCAATCAATTTATTTTGGCAACTGATTTTCGTTCGACTAACTTTGTTGGAACAATAATATGCTCTGATTTTTCAGGTTCATTTTTTATTCGTTTAAACAGTAAGTCTGTAGCTATTTCACCAAGCTTCATAATCGGAATTTCAATCCCTGTTAAAGGTGGTGAGAATAAAGGTGAAAAAATCCCATTATTATATCCAATAATTGATATATCTTTCGGAATAGATATTCCTAACTTGGCAGTGGTATTATAAAGTCCAATAACTTTTAGATCGTCTATTGCAAAAATTGCTGTAGGTAGATCTTTAGATTTCAAAAGTGATTCTGAAACTTCATATGCACTTTCCATTGTATAACCACTATCAATAATTCGATCAGGTCGAAGAGGAATTCCGTTATCGATTAGACATTTTTTATATCCTTCCAATCTGTCAATCGATACATGGTAATCGAGAGAAGAATGAAGACATGCAATGTCTGTGTGTCCTTGATCGATTAAGTGTTGGACTAATTGATAGCTATCATTAAAATTATCAGTATCTACTGAATAAATATGTTGATAATGTCCTTCTACTCTTCCAATAACTACTACTGGAATTTCATATTTATCTAATTCTTTGAAAAAGTCTTCATTTGCAGGTGAACTCAGCATTAGAATTCCCTTAATCATTTTCCCACGAATTTTCTCGATACATTTATTTAACTCATCTTTGCTATTTTTAGATGTCTGAATAATGACATCGAAATTTTCTACTTCTGATCTCGTTGATATAGAGTGAATAATTTCAGAGAAAAACGTGTTTCCGGCAGTTGTTTTCGTAGAACGAGACATTACCAATATTGCATCAAAACCTGATGATGTAAGTGCTCGAGCTAATTTATTTGGTTGATAATTTAATTCTTCAATTGCCTTCATTACTCGATTACGACTTTCTTCTGAAATATTATCTTTATTATTTAGTACTCGAGATACAGTGGACTTTGAAACGTTAGCTACACGAGCAATATCATAAATAGTAGGGCCCATTTGTATACTCCATTCTTGTTTAAAGTGATTTTAGTAAAAACGTTTACATTTTATCGTTATAAATTATTTTTAAAAAGTAAAGAACCTGTAATGTTCGAATAAAATTATATCAAAATATTTTTTTGTAACGAATAGCTAGGAGCGGCTTCCAAAAAAATATCGTTCATAATATACATTGATAGTAACGATTTATTTTAAAATTTGTCAAGACTGTGAACAGCGAATAGTAAAATTAAACTTGTTTTATGTTGTAAACATTACTAGGGCAATTATAGGGAGAATAGAAAAAAGTAGCAATACTAATTTAAATATAAAACGCTTTAAATTATTCTATTAAAGTAAATTGATTGTTAATAAAAAAGTGAATTTTTATAAATATTTTAAATTGACAGTAAGCGCTTTCTATAATATATTGAATTTGGGAGCGGTACCAGTCATGTACCAATTTTTTTTACATCTCTGTGGGAGCGATACCACAAGGA
Source organism: Bacillus sp. FJAT-25509 (assembly GCF_001420605.1). Taxonomy (GTDB): domain Bacteria; phylum Bacillota; class Bacilli; order Bacillales; family Bacillaceae_G; genus Gottfriedia. The sequence continues at coordinate 67,751 of NZ_LJIZ01000007.1, read as the reverse complement.
GGAATCATATGAGTAAAATAAAAGAAAGATTAGCTTTTATTTATGAAAATGAAGACATAGATCAGATTAATAGCTTAATAGAGAAACGAATTAAAGAAGCTAAATTGAAAATTACGAAAAAAAGAAAACAAAATTGGGATGAGTCAGATGTTGTTTTAATTACTTATGGTGATCAGTTCCAAGAAGAGGGAAAAGCAACATTAGAAACGTTTAAAAAAATGTTTGATGAACATTTGGCAAATAAATTTGAACTTGTTCATATTTTACCTTTTTATCCTTATACATCCGATGATGGTTTTTCAGTAGTTGACTATAAAAAAGTAAATCCAGATTTAGGAGAATGGTCACATATTGAGAATTTATCAAAATCAGCGAGAATCATGTTTGATTATGTATGTAATCACATTTCTAGTAAGAGTGAATGGTTCCAAGGCTATTTAAATGGTGATTCAAAATATAAAGATTACTTCGTCGAAATGGATCCATCAATTGATTTAAGCTCAGTAACTAGACCTAGAGCACTTCCATTGCTATCAAAGTTTAAATTAGCGAATGGTGAGGAAAAATACATTTGGACAACTTTTAGTGATGATCAAATTGATTTGAACTTTAGTAATCCACAAGTTTTATTAGATATGGTTGATGTTTTACTGTTTTACCTGGAACAAGGAGCAGAATATGTAAGACTTGATGCTGTAGGATATATGTGGAAAGAAGTTGGAACTTCTTGTATCCATCTTGAAAAAACACATGAAATCGTTAAATTATTCCGTGATTTATTAGATGAAGCTGCAAAAGGTACAGTCATGATTACTGAAACAAATGTACCTCATTTAGATAATATTTCTTATTTCGGTAACGGACATGATGAGGCACATATGGTTTACCAATTTCCACTGCCTCCATTAGTTTTATACTCACTTCATAAAGGGAATGGAAGTGCATTAACAAATTGGGCAAAAAATCTTGAAGGATCTGGAGAAGAAACAACCTTCTTCAACTTCTTGGCATCTCATGATGGAATTGGTTTAAATCCGATTCGTGGAATTATCCCTGAAGAAGAAATACTTTCATTAGTAGAAGATTTAAAAGTAGAAGGTGCACTAGTAAATTATAAGAAAAATTCAGATGGTACTGAAAGTCCATATGAAATTAATGTAACGTACTTAGATGCTTTAAATAAACAATCATCAAGTGATGATCTAAGAGTAAAGAAATTCTTATTGGCACATTCAATTTTATTAACATTCCAAGGAGTACCGGCAATTTATATTCAAAGTATGCTTGGTTCAAGAAATGATTATGCAGCTGTAGAAAGAACAGGTATGAATCGTTCGATTAATCGTCAAAAATATTCATTTGTTGAAATTGAAAAAGAATTAAATGAAGTTGGATCATTAAGAAATAAGATTTTTACAGAACTTACAAATATTATTCAAGTACGTAAAGAAGAAAAACTATTTAATCCAAATGCAAAAATGGAAGTACTTGATCTAAATGAAAATGTATTCGCTATTAAACGAGTAGGTGAAAAAGATAGCATTGTCATTCTTCATAATCTATCAAATGAAAAAGCTTTATGCAGTTTCAATGGAAAGTATTTAAATATTTTAACTGAAGAAGTTGAAGAATTTAATGAATCTATTTCTTTAGATCCATATCAATACATTTGGTTAAAACCAGTAAATTAGGAGGAAGAACAATGAAGAAATTTCTAAGTATGTTCTTGGTTTTAATGTTAGCTGTTGGATTAACAGCTTGTGGTGGTAAGAAAGAGAATGGTAAAGTAACGATCGAATTTATGCATTCTTCTGTTGAACAAGAAAGATTAGCAGTTATTACAGACTTAATTTCAAAATTTGAAAAAGCAAATCCAAATATTAAAGTAAAGCAAGTTCCAGTTGAGGAAGATGCTTACAATACAAAGGTTGTAACATTAGCAAGCTCTGGTAAACTTCCAGCAGTAATTGAAGTTGGACAAGACTATGCAAAAGTTATGGACAAGGACGAATTAATTGATAAAGATGCAGTTAAATCTGTCATCTCTAAAGTTGGGGAAGATAAGTATTATGAAGGTGCGTTAAAGCTTTTAAAAACTGAGGACGGCAAAAATTATACAGGTGTTCCTATTAGTGGTTGGGTACAAGGAATTTGGTATAACAAGCAAATGCTTGCGGACAAGGGATTCACAGAACCTAAAAACTGGGATGATGTTTTAAAGATTGCAAAGTCATTTACGAATAGTGGAAGTAAAAAATACGGTATTGCACTTCCAACTGTTGAAGGTGGTTTTTCTGAGCAAGCCTTCTCACAATTCGCTTTATCAAACAATGCAAATATGTTCGATAGCAAAGGTAATTTAACATTAGATACACCGGAAATGAAAGAAGCTATAAATTACTACAAAGAATTATCAAAATACACAATGCCAGGTTCTAATGATGTTACAGAAGTAAAAGATGCTTTCATGAATGGATCTGCTCCAATGGCTGTTTATTCTACTTACATTCTTCCTTCAGTATATGAAGAAGGAAAAACAAACAATATTGGATTTGTAATTCCAACTGAAAAAACAAAAGCAGTTTATGGAACAGTTTCTGCTTACACGATTTCTTCTGGTTTAGATGATGACCAAAAAGCTGCAGCAGAAAAATTAGTAGAGTTTATGGCAAAACCTGAAAATAATACGAAGTTAGTATTAATGTCTCCAGGTGGATCTCAACCAGTAAATAAAGATGTAACAGAAAGCAAAGAATATAAAGAAAATAAAGTTGTAAATTCATTTGGTGAACTTTCAACTGAAATCGCAAGCGCGTTTGATAACATTCAAGTATTTGGTCTTGTTGATAACAAGAACTTCTTAAAAATGGGTGATGTTACAAGCTCAGGAGCAGTTGCTAAATTAATTAATGAAGTGACTGTTGGTGGAAAAAGCGTAGATTCTGCTATTAAAGAAGCGGGAGAAAAATTAAAAGGTGTAATTAAATAAACTTTTAATTCAATTTAAATTTCTTAATTACTGAAAGTTGTTTAAGAAGAACGAACGCTTGAAAAGCAAGCTAAGTTGCTTTTTAAACAACTTTTCTTTATCACCAATCTATTAAATGAGAGAGTAGATTGTATTTTAGGAGGTAGTATGAAACCGATTGTCCGAAAAAAATCTGATATAAAGCTAGCAATGGTACTGCTTTTACCAAGTATTTTCCTACTATTATTACTTGTTGCTTATCCGATGTTATCTAATATTAAAATAAGTTTCTTTGATCAGCCAATTAACCCTAGATTACCAGCTAAGTTTGTTGGTTTGTCTCATTACACGGATGTTATAAAAGATATTGAGTTTTATAAATCTTTAGGAATTACCATTCTATATACAGTTTTAACTGTAGTTGGTAGTACTGTAGTTGGTCTAGGTGTTGCGTTATTCTTTAATCGACCATTTAAGTTTCGTAAAACTGCCAGGTCTTTAATTATCTTATCTTATGTAACGCCATCTATTTCATTAGTTTTTGCTTGGAAATATATGTTTAATAACTCATATGGGATTATTAATTACTTAGGTACAGATGTTTTCCATCTTTTTAAAAGTGCACCATTATGGTTTGACAATCCAGTTAGTAGTTTTATAGTTGTAGTCGTTTTTGCAATTTGGAAGTATTTCCCTTATGCGTTTATTTCGTTTTTAGCAATCTTGCAAACGATTGATAAAACATTATACGAAGCTGCTGATATTGATGGGGCTTCACTTTGGCAAAAGTTTAAAGTTGTAACTTTACCAGCGATTATGCCGGTATTACTAACGGTTGTAACTTTACGATTTATTTGGATGTTCTACATGTTTACAGATGTTTACTTATTAACAAACAAAGTAAATATTTTAGGTATTTATTTATATGAAACAGCGTTTGCTTTCAATAATTTAGGAAAAGCATCGTCAATTTCAGTAATCTTATTCATTATCTTATTCATTGTTATTATCGTATCAAGAAAGAGGGTGAACTTAAATGGCAGCAGTAAGTAGCAAAAGAAATAAAATTATTAAGAAAACTGGTTTCTACGTTGTGCTGATTCTAATACTAGGGATCATGTTATTTCCATTCTTTATTATGCTAATGACGTCATTAAAAAGTTCAAAAGAAGCAATTGCAACAAATCCGACAATATTGCCACATGAATGGACTTTCCAGCATTATATTGACATTTTTAACCCAACAATTTTCCCATATTTAAACTACTTCAAAAATAGTTTAATCGTTTCAATAATAGCAGCTTCATTATCAGTAGTACTTGGAATATTAGGAGCGTACGCATTATCGAAACTGAAATTTAAAGGAAGAGTCACGATTAATGCTAGTTTTTACACTGTATATATGTTTTCAGGGATTTTACTAGTAGTTCCTTTATTCAAAATAATATCTGGCTTTGGCTTATATGATACAAAAATTGCATTGATTATTACGATGATTGTGCAAACTCTTCCAACAGCGATTTTTATGTTAAGGAGTTATTTCGATACAATACCTGAAGATTTAGAAGAAGCCGCTATGATTGATGGTCTTAGTCGCTTAAAAATAATCTTCTATATTATTATTCCTTTGTCAATATCAGGGATCGTATCTGTTTTCGTATATGCATTTATGATTGCATGGAATGATTATTTATTTGCATCAATTTTCTTATCAAGTTCAGAAAACTTTACGTTACCAATCGGTTTAAATACTTTATTTAGTACACCAGATTATGTGTGGGGTCGTATGATGGCAGCATCTTTAGTTACTGCTTTACCGGTAGTTATTATGTATGCATTATCCGAGCACTTTATAAAAGGAAACTTAACTGAAGGTGGAGTTAAAGGTTAATTCGAAACAATTTTTTACTGAAAGGATGAAATAATATGAAAAAATTAGTAGCAGTTGAACCGAGAGTTGCAGCATTAGTCGAGTACGAAGATCGCCCAGTACAACCTAATGAAGTAAAAATTAAAGTAGAGTTCGCATCACCAAAGCATGGTACGGAAGTGGTTGATTTTAGAGGACTTAGCCCATTTATTGATGAGGAGTTCAATGAAGAGTGGAAAATGTTTATGCCACGTGAAGAAGGCTCTGCACGCGGAATCGTATTTGGAGAATTTCAATTAGGAAATATGGTTGTAGGTAGCATTTGTGAAATTGGTGATGAAGTGACTGAGTATAAATTAGGTGATCAAGTTTGTACTTATGGTCCAATTATGGAAACTGTAATTGTTAATGCTGTAGATAACTATAAATTACGAAAAATGCCAGAAGGTTCTACATGGAAGAATGCCGTTTATTATGACCCAGCACAATTTGCGATGAGCGGTGTTAGAGACGCAAATGTTAGAGCAGGTGATTATGTAGTAGTTGTCGGTTTAGGTGCGATTGGACAAATTGCAATTCAATTAGCAAAGAAAGCTGGCGCTGGTATTGTAATTGGTGTAGATCCGATTAGTCATAGATGTGATATCGCTTTAAAAAATGGAGCTGACTATTGCTTTGATCCAACAGCTTGCGATTTAGGATACGAAATTAAAAAAATAACAAATAAATTGGGTGCAGATTCAATTATAGAAACTAGTGGTGTTTCAAGTGCACTTCAAGCAGCGTTAAGAGGAATTGCATACGGTGGAACAATTTCTTATATTGCATTTGCTAAACCTTTCCCTGAAGGATTTAATCTTGGTCGTGAAGCTCACTTTAACAATGCAAAAATTGTATTTTCACGAGGCAGTAGTGAACCGAACCCAGATTATCCACGTTGGTCACGTAAACGAATCGAAAATACTTGTTGGGAATTATTAATGAACGGGTATTTAAATTGTGAAGATTTAATTGAACCAGTTGTTTCATTTAACGAAGTTGCTGAATCATATATGGAATTTGTTGATCAAAAACCAAAACTAAGTATTAAGATGGGTGTTCAATTTAATAAGTAAAAGAAGAGTTTTGGGAGTGTATAGCACTCCCCTCTATTTAGGAGTGAATAAAGATGAAAATTGGAACACAAAATCAAGCCTTTTTCCCAGATAACATAAAGGAAAAATTTAGCTATTTAAAAGAAATTGGTTTTGAAGGTTTTGAAATTGATGGTAAATATTTAGTTGATCATTTAGATGAGGTTAAAGAGGCAATCACTGAGACTGGTTTACCTGTAACTACAGCTTGTGGTGGTTATTATGGTTGGATTGGCGACTTTATTGAAGAGCGTCGATTAAAAGGGTTAGCTGATATTGAAGAGATTTTAAAAGCATTAAAAGAAGTGGGAGGAAAAGGGATTGTCGTTCCAGCGGCATGGGGGATGTTTACATTCCGTTTACCACCTATGACTTCACCAAGAAGCTTAGAAGGGGACCGAAAAGCTGTTACTGAATCACTAGTATTTCTAGATAAAGTAGCAGGTGAAACGGGAACGACAATTTACTTAGAACCATTAAACAGATATCAAGATCATATGATTAATACTTTAGTTGATGCACGTAAATATATTGAAGATAATCAGTTTAAAAATGTGAAAATAATTGCGGACTTTTATCACATGAATATTGAAGAGGATAGTATATCAGAAGCACTTCACAATAATCGTGACTTAGTTGAACATATTCACATTGCAGATAATCATCGCTTCCAACCAGGGAGTGGATCATTAGATTTTAAAAAGCACTTTGAGCAATTAAATAAAGATGGCTATGATGGTTATTTAACATTTGAATGTCGAGTACGTGGAAATAACTTAGAGGATGAGTACATTAAAGCATTTCATCATATAAAAGAAGCTTTAAGTTGAAAGGAGTAGCATTGTGATTAAGAAGAGAGTAGCTATTATTGGCGGGGGACAAATAGCTGAAACAGTTCACGTTGCTTACTATAAAACTAGAGAAGATTTAGAAGTTGTTGCAGTAGTTGGTTTAAATGAGGAATCACTAAGGAGCTTTGCAGAGCGTAATAATATTCCTAACTATTACACTGATGCTACTGAAATGTATGCAAAAGAAAGTCCTGAAATTGTTAGTGTTTGCACTCCAAATAAATATCATTTTGAAAGTGTTATGCAAGCATTAGAAAATAATTGTGATGTTTTTTGTGAAAAGCCACCTGCTATCTTAGCTGAAGATGCTAGAAAGATGTATGAAACAGCGCTAGCGAAGGGACGTATACTTGCCTATGATTTTCATCATCGTTTTGCTGATGATGTATCGATCGTAAAAGAAAAAATAGAGCAAGGTTTATTAGGTGATATTTATTTTGTTAAAGTAAAGGCTTTAAGACGAAATGGAATTCCAGGTTGGGGTAATTTCACTAATAAAGAGATCCAAGGTGGAGGACCACTAATCGATTTAGGAATCCATATGCTTGATACTGCACTATACGTTTTGGACTATCCAAAAGTTAAAAAAGTAACAGCAAAAATGTTTCAGAAAATTGGTCATAAGAAAGATGAAGGAGCATTTGGTAAATGGGATCCTTCAAAATTTGAAGTAGAAGATTCTTTATTTTCTTATATTGAATTAGAAAATGGATGCTTAATTCAATTAGAAACATCCTTTGCATTGAATATAAAAGAAAAATCAGAAATGAATGTAGAGCTTTGTGGAGATCAAGCTGGTGCTTTGTTGTTCCCTGCGGAAATCTACACAGATGAAAAAGGAGAGCTTGTAACTCTTTTAAAGAGAGAAGAGGCTGATCCTGATCGCCATTCGAAAAGCATGGCTGCTTTTGTTGATCGTTGTTTAGGTAAGAATGTCATGTTAGCAGATGGAAAACAAGGTTATGCTATCCAACAACTTGTTGAAGCGATCTATCAATCAGCTGAAAAAGGTGAGAGTATATCTTTATGAAAGAAGTAAATGTAATTAACGAAAATAAATTTGATTTACAATCTATTAATAAGTACGCAACGATTATGGCTTTAGGAAATGGCTATTTAGGTTTACGAGCAAGTCATGAGGAATATTATTCAGAACAAACTCGAGGAATGTACGTAGCAGGGGTTTATAATAAATTCACATCAAATGATGTTACAGAAATCGTAAATTTACCAGATCTAATTGGTATGAAAATTGAAATAAATGGTGAGATTTTTTCTGTCCTTACAGGTGAAATCCTATCTTATAAGCGTATTTTAAATATGCAAAAAGGTGAACTAACAAGAGAAGTCGTATGGAAAAACAAAGATAGTAACCGTTTTTGTTTAAAATTTCAACGGTTTGTTTCAAAAGATAATTTACATTTACTTGCATCAAAAATTACTGTGATTAGTTTGGATTGCGATGCATCAATTAAAATAACAACTGGTATTGATGCACAAACGTCCAATTTTGGAAAGCAACACCTTTTAGAAGAAAATATTCGTGTAATCGATAAAAAAATAATGCATGCTGTATATAGAACGACTGAAAGTAATCATACAATCGCTTTAGCAACTTCGTGTAATGTACCTAGAACTAGTGATGTTTCTTTTGTGGCAAAGAATCGTCAACTTATGGCAATCATTAAACAAGATTTAACCGTTGATCAGCCGTTCGAATTAGAAAAAATAAGTGCAGTCTATACTTCAATTGATAAGTTAGAACAAGAACCTGCACAAGCTAGTATTCAGGCTGTTCAAGACAATAGTTCAGTTGGATACGATCGTCTACTAGAAAGTTCAGCTATTAAGTGGAATCATTTTTGGGAACAAAAGCGTGTTAGCATTTCTTCAAAGGAAGAGATTGATCAAATCGCAATAGACTTTTCACTTTACCATATTGAAATAATGACACCATCACATGATGAAAGATTTAGTGTTGGAGCAAAAGGTTTAACAGGTGAAGGATACAAAGGACATGTATTTTGGGATACGGAAATTTTTATTGCACCTTTTCACTTATTCACTGAACCAGAAGTAGCAAGAAAATTATTAACATATCGATATCTTCATATAAAAGAAGCAAAAGATAAGGCTACTAAAAATGGTTATGCTGGAGCTCTTTTCCCATGGGAAAGTGCATACTCTGGAATGGAGGAAACTCCTGAATATGCAGCTATTAATATATTAACTGGTACTCGTCAAAAGGTTGCTTCGTCTATAGCTGAGCATCATATTGTAGCTGATATTGCATTTGCAGTATGTCAATACTATGAAAATACACATGATGAAGTATTTATGGCAAATGAAGGTTTAGAATTGTTAAAGGAAACTGCACGTTTTTGGATTAGTCGTACGACTGCTGAAAATGAACTACTTTCAATTAATGATGTAATTGGACCAGATGAATATACAGAACATATTAACAACAATGCTTATACGAACTATATGGCTTATTATAATGTTCAACAAGCATTATGCTATATGGAAAAATATAATAAAATCGAAGAAGACCTAGTAAAGAGCGGAAATGACTTTTTAAATCGACTTTACTTACCACAACCAAACGAAGACAAGATTATTCCACAGGATGATACATTTTTAACAAAACCTGAGATTGATTTATCGATTTATAAACAGACACAAGGTAGTCAGGCAATACTCTTTGATTATTCACGACAAGAAATAAATGAGATGCAGATTTTAAAACAGGCCGATGTAGTTATGTTACTATATCTATTCCCAAATTTATTTGAAGAAGATGTAATCAAAAAGAATTTGCATTATTATGAGGAGCATACAATTCATGATTCATCACTTAGTAAAGCGATTCATGCAATTGTTGCTGCAAGATATGGCGAAAAAGAAAATGCTTATCGACTTTTTCAAGAAGCTTGCTTAATCGATTTAGGACCTAATCCGAAGTCATCCGATGAAGGAATTCATGCAGCATCTCTAGGTGCTAATTGGTTAGCAACAATCTTTGGTTTTGCAAACATTACGGTGGAAGCTAATAAGTTAAAGATTAATCCAAACTTACCTAAAAATTGGGACAAACTTTCTTTCCCGTTCCATTGGCAAGGTATAAATCTTGAGATTTCAATTACGCACGAATCTGTAACGGTGACTAAACAAACTGATACAGAAGTTGCGATTGAAATTAACGGAGAATTATTTAACTTAACAGATCAAATTATCGCTTCACTTTAAGGAGGAGGACAAATGAAAGTAGTTATATTACCGGATTCCTTTAAAGAAAGCTTGGATGCAACGAATGTAGCTAATGCCATTCATAAAGGCTTTCATACCGTATTCCCGAATGCAGAGTATCATTTATTACCATTGGCTGACGGAGGGGAGGGCACTGTTCAAGCTTTAATCGCTTCAAATGGTGGAGAAGTAGAGACCATTAATGTAACAGGCCCACTTAATGAAACTGTTCAAGCTAAAATTGCATTTTCTAAGGATAATAAAACGGCATTTATCGAAATGGCTGAAGCTTGTGGTTTGCATCTTGTACCACTTGAAAAACGTGATCCATTACAAACTACTTCTTTTGGTGTTGGCGAATTAATTCTTTATGCTATTGAGCGTGGAGCTTCTGAGCTTATTGTTGGTGTTGGAGGTAGCTCAACAAATGATGGTGGGATTGGGATGGCTCAAGCGTTAGGCTACCAATTCTTCGATCAAAATGGTGGGGAAATTGAATGTAATGGTGAGGCATTGCTAAAAGTAGCTTCAATGTCTGATGAAAACAAGCCACCACTACTAGATAATGTGAAAATCACGATTGCGGCAGATGTTGTTAATCCATTGATTGGTAGAAATGGAGCAACCTATATATTTGGACCACAGAAAGGACTTTCTGAGGAACAATTAGCTACAATGGATGAAGCAATGGGAAATTTCTATCAGATTGCCGAGGATTATCTAAATAAATCTGTCTCAGAGTTCCCCGGTAGTGGAGCTGGTGGGGGCATGGGTGCAGGCCTAATGCTATTCGCAAATGCTTCAATCAAAAAAGGGATCGAACTGGTTCTTGAACAATTAAATGTTAAAGAAATCTGTAAGGATGCTGACATCATAATTGTAGGAGAAGGCAGAATGGATGGACAAACAATTTTTGGTAAGGCACCTGTTGGGGCGGCTGCTTGTGCCCCATCTAATGCAAAAGTAATTGCCATTTGTGGAAGTATAGGTGATGGAATAGAGGAAATGTATAAACACGGAATCGATGCCATTTTTCCTACAATTCCTGCAATCTTACCGATTGAAGATGTTATGAAGAACGCATTTGAAAATATTGAAAGAACTGCGAGAAATATAGCTGTATTATTAAAATAATTGAAAATAAAAAAGCAGAAAAACATTGTATAAGTTTTTCTGCTTTTTTATTGGATTTGCCCTTCTATTAAAAATGGCAAGACGCTGTTCTTCTAATGCTTGAACGGCTTTATTCAACCAAAGTTAATTTAAATTCTAGATAAAATTTCTCCGCTAATTGCTCCTACAAGTACAATAACCAATGGTGGTAATTTCATAATTACTAACAAACTAAATAAGATTGCTACGATTACAAAGTCAAAAATCGAAAATACAGAGCTGACCCATATTGGATTACAAAAAGCTGAAATTAAAATCCCAACTACTGCTGCGTTTACGCCTAATAAAGCTCTCCTTAATTTCGAACTACGACGCATACTAGACCAAAATGGGAGAGTACCTAAAATAAGTAGGAAAGCAGGTAAAAAGATGGCAATCGTTGCAATTAAACCTCCTCGCCAGCCCAACATAACAGTTCCTAAATAGGCTGCAAACGTAAATAATGGTCCAGGTACAGCCTGCGTGACACCATATCCAGCCAAAAATGTTTCTTTGCTTAGCCATCCAGTAGGAACGAACTCACGTTCAAGGAGAGGGAGAACAACATGGCCTCCACCAAATACCATTGATCCTGCTCTATAGAAACTATCAAATATAGCGATCCATTTTGATGGTGTTAAGGAATTAATTAAAGGCAATATTGCCAATAAAATAAAAAATATAACTAAACAAAACACAGAAAACTTTTTTGAGATATTCGTAGTGAGTGTAGTTTTATCACTGTTATCATTATCTTGATATAGAAAATAACCTACAATTGAAGAAATTAAAATGACAACAATTTGAGAGAATGCTGTTTGCCATATTAATGTAACAATCAATGCAAACAAAGCAAGAGCTTTCCTTTTTAAATCAGGCGTCAAGTTCTTTACCATACCTAAAATAGCCTGTGCAACAATCGGTACCGCAACCAGTTTTAGTCCATGAATCCAACCTGAATTTTTTATATCGAAGTCTTGTAATAATAGTGCAAATAATATAAGTGCGATGACTGAAGGTAATGTAAATCCAATAAACGAGACAATGCCACCTAAGACCCCTGCACGTATTAAACCAATACCAATACCAACTTGGCTACTTGCTGGTCCAGGTAAAAATTGTGACAAAGCGACTAAGTCAGCATAGTTTGGATCGTCAATCCACTTTTTTCTTCTTACATATTCTTCACGAAAATAACCTAAATGAGCAATCGGTCCACCAAAAGAAGTTAAACCTAGTTTAGTAGAAACAATAAGTATTTCTAACAAAAGATATAACTTACTATTTTTATCATAAGGATTCATATTTCCCTCCAACAACTGATACATAAAAATAGTATAGTTTGAATCAAAATCTAAACCAATCTCTTTTGATGGGAATTTACAAAAGATTAACAATCAAAGTTATTCTAGAAACTCTTTTTGAAAACAACGTTATTGTTCTTGTAATAATATCTGCTAAACTACATATAAACTGTTAAAGTCTAGGAGGAAAATAGATGGAAAGAATTGATATTCAGGAATATATAGAAAATGATCCAATCTTAAAAAAACTGATTGAATTAGAGGAATATCTTTGGTTGAATCCAAATTTTGAGATGTTTCAAAAAGCAATTAAAAAGTCACCACTTACTCAAGAGGATGTAAACGATGCAGATGAACGATTAAAAAGGTTTGCTCCATATATTTCAAAAGTTTTTCCAGAAACAAAAGATACAAATGGCATTATTGAGTCTCCTTTAGTAAAAATTCCTTCTATGAAACAATCGTTAGAGAAAAACTTTCAACAAACTATATTAGGAGAATTATTTTTAAAATGTGATAGCCATTTACCAATATCAGGGTCAATAAAAGCAAGAGGTGGCATTTATGAAATATTAAAGCATGCCGAAAGCCTAGCTTTAGAGCATCAATTATTAACGATTGATGATGATTACTCAAAAATAGATAGTGATATTTTTAGAGAGTTTTTCTCAAACTTCTCAATTGCAGTAGGGTCTACAGGTAATTTAGGTATGAGTATTGGAATAATAAGTGCAAAGTTAGGTTTTAAAGTAACGGTACATATGTCAGCGGATGCAAAGCAATGGAAAAAAGATTTACTTAGAAGTAAAAACGTAAATGTCATTGAGTACGAGGCGGATTATAGTAAAGCAGTAGAAGAAGGTCGAATACAAGCAGAAGCAGATCCTAATTGTTATTTTGTAGACGATGAAAATTCAAATGATTTATTTTTAGGATATGCAGTAGCAGCTTCACGTTTAAAAAAGCAATTTGAAGAATTAGACATTACAATTGATGAAAATCATCCACTATTTGTTTATTTACCTTGCGGAGTTGGAGGAGGTCCTGGTGGTGTTGTATTTGGTTTGAAACTATTATTCAAAGATAATGTTCATTGCTTCTTTGCCGAGCCAACTCATTCTCCATGTATGTTGATTGGATTAATGACTGGACTTCATGATCAAGTTTCTGTACAAGATTTCGGTATTGATAATAAAACAGATGCAGATGGCCTAGCTGTAGGGAGACCATCTGGCTTTGTGGGAAAAATCATTGAGCCTTTTTTAAGTGGTAGCTATACAATTAGTGATGAAAAACTATATACAATGTTAAAAGAGTTAGCTGATACTGAGGATCTTTATTTAGAACCGTCAGCGCTAGCTGGTATGATCGGTCCAATTAAATTATTTAATGAGGGCCATAATTATTTACTAAAAAATAATTTGTTGAAAAAAATGAAGAATAGTACCCATGTTATTTGGGGGACAGGTGGTAGTATGGTCCCAGAAAAAATGATGAAAGAGTACTATCAAAAAGGGTCTCTTTTTAAATAAAATAGATAGTGTAAAATTTTACTAATATTTTAAAAGTGAAAAAATTCTTTTAATGCAGAATAATTTGACATATATTTGTATATGTAAATAAGTTTTCTATTTAGATTTTGACGCAAGATATTTTCTTTTTAATTGGTTCTGTTTAAAAATTAATTAATTACTTTAATAAAGCCATTCCGTCATGAGCGGACTGGCTTCAGTGCATTTTATATAATACCCTATTGGGTATTGGAATACTCGGTTTTATCATAATAACTAAACAGAGCCTTCCGATTAAAAAGCACAAAACATTTTCTTATTAGGAGCGATAAAATTGAATTTAGAAAAGTATTTTTCACAATTTAGAAAAGAGATTATTGGAAATGAAAAAACATTCTTATCGCCATTTGGTGAAAAGAAAATTATTTATTTAGATTGGGCTGCGAGCGGTAGGTTATATGGACCTGTTGAAGAAAAATTAGTTTCAACTTTTGGGCCATATGTTGCAAATACGCATACGGAATCAAATATAACTGGAAGCACGATGACGAATTGTTATCATGAAGCATTACAGATCATAAAGGAACATGTGAATGCAAGCGCTTCCGACACAATCATAACAGATGGATCAGGAATGACTGGCGTTATGAATAAGTTTCAACGTATTTTAGGGCTGAAAATACATGAAAATTTCCATTTCCGCTTAAGTATACCTGAGGAAGAAAGACCAGTTGTTTTTATAACAAGCATGGAGCATCATAGCAATCATACTTCGTGGTTAGAAACGATTTGTGATGTGGAAGTTGTACCTAATTGTGCGAACAACGTAGTTGATTTAGATTCTTTAAGAGAACGACTTGAGTTTTATAAAAATAAACGAAGAGTAATCGGATCATTCAGTGCTTGTTCTAATGTATCTGGATTAATTACACCTTATCATAAACTAGCTAGACTGATGCATGAATATAATGGCGTTTGTTTTGTGGATTTCTCTGCTTCTGCACCATATGTTGACATTGACATGCATCCTAATGATCCAATGGAAAAGCTGGATGCAATTCTGTTTTCTCCACACAAGTTTTTAGGAGGACCTGGTAGCAGTGGTGTTTTAATATTTGACTCTTCACTGTATCAAAATAAAATTCCAGATCATCCAGGCGGAGGAACTGTTGAATGGACAAATCCATGGGGTGAGAAAAAATACATTAACAATATTCGTGAAAGAGAAGATGGAGGTACTCCAGGGTTTCTGCAAACAATTAGAACAGCTCTTGCAATTAAGGTAAAAAATGCAATGGGTACAGCGAATATTTTAAGTCGTGAAGAAGAATTGGCACATATCGTTTTAGAGGAGCTTAGAACAAGTGAAAATGTAATGTTACTTGAAGATTCAAGCAATCCAAGTTTAGGTTTTTATTCCTTTTATTTAAAAGATATTCATCATAATTTAGTCGTTAGATTATTAAATGATCGTTACGGAATTCAAGTGCGAGGTGGCTGTTCATGTGCAGGTACTTATGGACATATGCTACTAAATATAACAAAGGAAATGTCTAAAGCAATTACAGATGAAATTGATAATGGAAATATTAGTGTTAAGCCTGGTTGGATTCGTATGAGTGTTCATCCAACGACGACGAATGAGGAAGTAGTCGTATTCACTAATGCTTTAAAAGATATAATTCAAAATATTGGCGAATGGTCTAAAGATTATATTTATTTAAAAGAGAAAAATGACTTTATCCATAAAGACGAAGCAGTTATGGAAGTCGGTACTTATTTTGAGATTGAAATGACTGTAAAATCTTAAAATTTCAAAGTAACCCGAAAAAAAGATCACATTATTGTGATCTTTTTTGTTCATATCTACTTTTCACTCACTAAAAGAAGATTAATTTATATAAAATTAATTGATTGACATTATACCCTAAGGGGTATATATTCTAAGTAAGAATATTGCACATATATTCTAAAATAAATGCTTAGGCTTTATTTAGTTTTCTTTAGTTAGGGGTGATTTAATGAAATATGATGATCCAGTAAAAAATAGAATAAAGCGAATTGAGGGACAGATTCGTGGAATTTTAAAAATGATGGAAGAAGACAAAGACTGTAAAGATGTTATTACACAGTTATCAGCAGTTAAATCAGCTTTGGATCGTACGATTGGAGTAGTAGTAAGTTCAAACTTAGTTGATTGTGTCCGAAATGCGAATGAAAACGGGCAGGATGCCGAAGATCTAGTGAAAGAAGCAGTAAATTTACTTGTAAAAAGTAGATAAAATATAAATTGACACCATTTTTTATTTTTAATATCCTATACCCATAGGGGTAATAGTATATATAAATATATTTTTTTGTTTTGTTGCATACCCTAGTGGGTATAAAGAACGATAAGGAGAAAGAATATGACAACTAAGAAAACTAATATTATTTTATTTAGTGGAGATTATGACAAAGCAATGGCTGCCTACATTATTGCAAACGGTGCAGCAGCTTTTGATCATGAAGTAACTATTTTTCATACATTTTGGGGATTAAATGCTTTGCGTAAAGGTGAGCATGTAGCAACAAAAAAAGGTTTTATTGAAAAGATGTTTGGAAAGATGATGCCTAGAGGCGCTGATAAAATGGGTCTTTCTAAAATGAATTTTGCTGGTTTTGGACCAAAAATGATTAAGGATATTATTAAAAAGCATAATGCACTACCTTTACCGCAATTAATTGAAATGGCTCAAGAGCAAGATATAAATTTAGTAGCATGTACAATGACAATGGATCTGTTAGGTCTACAAACCGAAGAGTTATTAGAAAATATTCAATATGCAGGTGTTGCAGCTTATATTGGTGAAGCAGAAGAAGGTCAGGTTAATTTATTCATTTAAATTTGAAAGGATTTGAATAACATGAAAGAAATTACTGCGATTCAGCTTGAAAATGAATTGAAAACTGGAACAGATGTAACTATTATCGATGTTCGTGAGGTAGATGAAGTTGCAGCAGGGAAAATCCAAGAAGCTATTCATATTCCACTTGGATTAATCGAATTTCGACTACACGAATTAGATAAATCAAAAGAATATATTATGGTTTGTCGTTCAGGAGCTAGAAGTGGTCGTGCAACGGAATTTCTTCAATCTCAAGGGTTTAACGTTAAAAACATGGCAGGCGGAATGCTTTCTTGGTTCGGCAACGTAGAATAATTTTTTTGATTAAATAGATACCCCAAGTGGTATTTTAAGTATGGAGGTTGTCAGATGGAACTGATTAAATCAAACGTGAAATTGGATGCAAAAGGATTAGCTTGTCCAATGCCGATTGTGAAAACTAGAAAAGCAATGAAGGAATTAGAAAATGGGCAAGTAATTGAGGTTCAAGCGACGGATAAAGGATCTAAAGCAGACATTAAAGCTTGGGCGGATAGCACGGGAAATCAATACTTAGGAACAATCGAAAATGGAGAAGTATTGCTTCATTATTTAAGAAAATCTTCAGATGAAAATACAATTGAAAAAAAGTTTGAAAATGTAGTTACGAACGATGATTTAAACGAGAAGCTACAAAATGAAAATATAATCGTTTTAGATGTAAGAGAAGAAGCAGAATATGTATTTAATCATATACCAAATGCGATATCGATTCCTTTAGGTGAATTAGAGAACCGATTGTCAGAGCTAGATAAAGATAACGAAATTTATATCATTTGCAGAACAGGTAACCGTAGTGATTTTGCTGCTCAATTATTAGTTTCGAGTGGTTTTACAAACGTGTTTAATGTAGTACCTGGAATGACTGAGTGGTCTGGGGAAACAGTGAGCATAAAAGGTTAATCTAATTTTTTTGAAAAAAATTATACTATAGGGGGTATTGAGGATGGCAGTCAAATCAATGTCTGCAAAAGAGATTACAAAAAAAATATTTGATAAAGAAGAACTATTCATTTTAGATGTCCGAAATACTGACGATTATAATGATTGGAAAATAGAAGGTTCAAATTTTGAACATTTAAATATACCTTATTTTGATTTACTTGATGGAGTTGAAGATATATTAGATAAGATTCCTACAAGTACAGATGTTTTAGTTGTGTGTGCTAAAGAAGGCTCTTCCATCATGATTGCAGAGATGCTTTCAGACGAGGGACTAGACGTAGCTTACCTTCAAGGCGGTATGAAAGAGTGGAGTGAACATCTAGAACCAGTAAAAATTGCAGATTTGAAAAACGGTGGAGAACTGTATCAATTTGTCAGAATTGGTAAGGGATGTTTATCCTATATGGTTATCTCAAGTAATGAGGCTGCTATAATTGATTCCACTCGAATGACGGATATCTACATTGATTTTGCAAATACAAAGAACGCAAAAATCACAAATGTATTTGATACTCACCTTCATGCAGACCATATTTCTGGTGGAAGAAAAATTGCTGAGATTACAGGAGCAACTTACTGGTTGCCTCCAAAGGATGCTACAGAGGTTACTTTTGAATATAGTCCATTAGAAGATGGGAATAAGGTAATGATTGGTGAAACAGCAATCAGTATTGAGGCTTTTTATTCACCAGGTCATACAATCGGATCGACTTCATTTGTTATTGATGAAAAGTTCTTACTTTCAGGTGATATTTTATTTATCGATTCAATTGGGAGACCAGATCTTGCTGGTATGGCAGAGGATTGGGTAAGGGACTTACGTGAAACCCTATATAAAAAATACAGAAATTTATCGCTTGAATTAACCGTGCTTCCATCACACTTTATGGTGATTAGTGAACTGAACGAAGATGGTAGTGTTTATAAAAAACTCGGATATTTGTTTGATCAGAATCATGGGTTGAACATTGAGAGTGAAAGTGAATTTAGAAAGTTAGTAACTGAGAACTTACCACCACAACCAAACTCATATCAAGAAATCCGTGAAGTAAATATGGGTAAAATTAGCTTAAATGAAGAAAAACAGAGAGAAATGGAAATCGGTCCAAATCGCTGTGCAGTACGATAATGAAACTTGGAGGAAAATAATATGGAATCTACAAAATTATTAGATGCAAAGGGCTTAGCATGTCCAATTCCAATTGTAAAAACAAGAAAAGCAATTGCAGAGATTGAAGCAGGCGAAGTACTAGAAATTCATGTTACTGATAAAGGTGCTAAAAATGACCTTGCAGCTTGGGCTAAATCAGGTGGACACGAATTATTAAATTATACAGAAGAAGACAATGTTTTAAAATTTTGGATTAAAAAAGGATAAGTAAATAGATTAAGTGGAAAAGGAGAGTTAAGAGTTACATCTCCTTTTCTATTATAGGGGGACTTAAAATGGAGTGGACCTTAATTTTAGTACTTTTCTTAGTTGGTTTTTTTGGGTCCTTTATTTCAGGAATGGTAGGAATTGGTGGAGCAATTATAAATTATCCAATGCTCTTATTTATTCCTCCATTATTAGGATTTGCTGCTTTTACTCCTCATCAAGTTTCAGGTATAAGTGCTGTCCAAGTAGTATTTGCAACTTTAGGTGGAGTATTAAGCTATCGTAAAAGCGGTTTTTTAAACAAAAAAGTAATATTAAGTATGGGAATAAGTGTCCTAATAGGAAGTTTTCTTGGTGGATTCGGTTCAAATCTACTTTCAGAGCATGGGATTAATCTTGTTTACGGAATTTTAGCAATGATTGCGGTCGTATTAATGTTTATTCCTCGAAAAAACGTCGAGATGTCAGCAGATGGTCAAATTTCAATTAATGTATGGCTTGCGGCTGGCCTAGCATTTGTTGTGGGCACTAGTGCAGGGATTGTTGGTGCAGGAGGAGCATTTCTGTTAGTACCAATCATGTTAACAATCTTAAAAATACCAACTCGTGTGACAATCGCTTCTTCACTTGCAATCACATTTATTTCTTCAATTGGCGTAACGATCGGGAAAATCTCTACTGGTCAAGTTGAAGTGTTGCCTACTATTATTGTTGTAATTGCAAGCTTAATCGCCTCACCATTAGGTGCAAAAATAGGCAAAAAAACAAAAACGCAGGTTTTACGAGGAATTCTGGCAGTTTTAATTGGTTTTACTGCTTTGAAAATTTGGTTTACGATTATTAAATCATGGATTAGTTGAATAAAGGTTAACTGTAAAAAACAGAAAAACTATTTTTGAGAGTTTTTCTGTTTTTTTATTGGCATGTATCACATTCCTTGCTTCTAACTTTTCGAATTACAGATTAGGAGAAATTAATAGGTTAGTGAGGAAAATCATAATCACCAATGCTTTTTTCATTGATGTAACTGGAAAGATGATGGAAAAAGGACAAGTAAAAAATTAAATAATGTTCTTTAAGAATTAAAAGTAAGATTATGGTAAAATAATTTGAAGATTTGATAAATTCTATAAGGAATAAAGCTCTTTTAGTATAGCTACTACATTTTTCTAGGAACTACATAATTATATTATCATTAAGTTTTAAAGAGGGAGAAATTCATGCAAGAAGGGGAAATCATAAAATTTTATCGCAAAAGGGCAGGCCTAACTCAGGAGGAGCTTGGAAAAGACATTTGTACATCCACTCATGTTAGTAGAATTGAAAGAGGTGAAACTCAATATTCTAAAGAAATAATTGAGTTATTTTCCGAGCGCTTAAAAATTGATATACAAAATGAACTTAACTACTTTAACAACATAGAAAAGAAGTTAAATAGTTGGCATACATCAATCATTAAGCAAAACATGATCGAGGTGGAGAAAGCCAAAAAAGATATTGAAAAAAATTATATCATTAATTTTTCTAAATATGCTCCGCTCTTCCAATTACTTCAAGCAAGATATTATCTCCTGCAGAATGAATTTGAAAAGACAAAAACCATTTTAAAGGATATTCAAAAAAAACATCCAGATCTTCCCCCTTTTGAAAAGAACTTGAAATGGCTTGTATGGGGCATTTTATATGGAAAAACGGATAACTACGAAAAGTCTATTCAAGTATTAAAAAATATCAATAAGAGTGAGTTTGGGAATCTAGAATACTATATCTACCTGTCACTAGGCTACTACCAGGTTAATCCTAAATCAATCATGACATATGTTTACGCAGAAAAAGCATTGAAGTACTTCAAGAAAACGTATAACTACTTAAGAGCAATTGATGCGGAGGCAATCTTACTTCTAATAAAAGGAAACGAAAAGAGCTTTGATTTTCAGGAAGTTTTGGAATCATATCATAACCTTATTGAAGCCTCTGAAAGAGTGAATGCACTTGATCGAAAAATCTTACTGCAAAATAACTTAGCAGATTTATACTTAAAGAGAAAAGATTTTGAAAACGCGCAAATATTATTTAAGGTGACACTTGATATGGTAGATCGGTCTTCTTATAAATACGTTAAATACTTGTATAACTATTTGGAAAGTAGTTTTTTGGGGAATTTACTACAGAAAAATGATTTGCTTAAAAAAGCTAATGAAGGAAAAGCTATTGCAGAAAAATTGGACTCCAGTTTATTCAAAATATTATTCCGACTTTTAATCTATCTTATAGAGGATAAACTCGATCAGTATTATATTTTTATGGAGAAGACAGCCTTAATCTATTTACAGTCAGTAAGTAATATGGTTGTTTTTAAAACATATGTCGAAAAATTATATAACAACTACATAGAAACTAAGAATTATGCGAAAGCAATCAATCTATCTAAGTTTATTTTAGAAGAGAATATTTAGGGAAGATAAAAGCACATATTTGATTAGACTGAACCCAATAAAGTAGATCGAGGCAACGTTGGTTTTAAAGGGTGTTATTTTATGCTATGCTTGTGTAACTTATTGCTGTTTCAAATATCTTTCATAAAAATTTGCTAATTTTGTACTAATTTAATTAAAATGGAACTAGTCGTTTTTTTTTAAGTCTTTACGATAAATTTAAATTGAAATGGAGAATGAATTAGATGACAAATCAGAATGAAACGAACGCTTTACCGCCAAAAACATGTACAATTGAACGCCTTGTTACGCTTCAAGAGGATGTTGAAAAAGTATTGGCAGGACAAAAAACTGCTACTCGCCGAAACGGAAGATATGCAGATGTTGGGGAAGTGATGACCCTTCAAAATAATCAGTATGTTGTTGAAAAAGTTTATTCTCAATCCCTTGGTGAATTGACAGATGAGGATGCTAAGCAAGAAGGCTATGCGACAGTAGAAGAGTATAAACAATCGATCCTTTCAATCCACCCTGGGATGCCTTGGTTGCCAAAAATGAGGGTATGGGTTCATGAGTTCCGTCTCATCCAAGAATAATTTTCATGCTGTATAGATTTCTTCTTTATATACATATTGCTAGTGTAATCCTATCGATTGGCCCTTTTTTTGTATTGATTCCGATACTCAAAAAGCTGCATACCTCAAAGTCTGCGATACAACAGATTTATTTGGATGTATTCCGGTTTGCTGTCAGATTGGCAAAGCATGCTGGGCATGTATTGGTTGGATCAGGGGTTTTGTTGGTACTAGTGGGTCATTGGTCGTGGAAGACATCTTGGATTGTGATGACGATTCTTCTTTTGGTGAGTTCATTATTTTTCCTAGCTAGAGCCTTTTCACCGACCATTCGGAAATTCAGTGAACCAACCCATGACCAGAGAATGCTAATTCAGAAGCTTCGTCGATCAATCTGGATTTACATCGTTCTTTTGATGGTTATGCTATGGTTTATGGTAGTAAAGCCTGCATTATGGTAGGAATGATTCAAAAAGCAGACAGGTTCTCTTATCAAAGAAGACTTGTCTGTTTTTTTGCCTTCTTTTAAATGAAATACTAATAAAAACTCAAAAAAATAAGTATATAGACCTATTTCAAACGGAATATGAAATAGTTTTTTGATTTGAATATAAAGGACCTAAGACCTGATTCAAACAATACTCGTAAAAAAAATGCTATTTTCAAACACAATTTTTTCTAAAAAATTTAAAAATAATTCTTGACGTATTATAAAAAGAGAGATAACATGAACTCAATAATTTAAAAACTTAATAAATTCTATTACTTATCCAGAGAGGTGGAGGGACTGGCCCTACGATACCTCGGCAACGGGTTTGTTGTTCCGAAACAAATACCGTGCTAATTCCTGCAAATCGTTTAAGCGATTTGAAAGATAAGAAGTAAAGTGGCTTATATATTATAACCCCTCTTCTTATCTGTCTTATTGGATAAGAAGGGGGGTTTTTTGATGAGTTGCCATAGGAGAAAAAGGAGAAAATATAATTATAAAACCTAGTTTTCAAATGTGTTTACTTAGTTATAATGTTTGGAATAACTTGCATTGGAGGAAGAAATTTGATTGAGATTAAAAATGTCTCCAAGGTTTATCCTGGAAGGCCACCAATTAAAGCTTTAAATAATATTAATATGAAAATTGAGAAAGGTGAGATCTATGGAATCATTGGCTTTTCCGGAGCGGGAAAAAGTACATTGATTCGTTGTTTAAATAGACTTGAAGAGCCAACAGAAGGATCAGTTCTGATAGATGGATTGAACTTAATGACATTAAATGATGAAGAGTTACGTAAGACACGTAGAAAAATTGGTGTCGTATTCCAACACTTCAATCTACTTTCAGCCAAAACGGTATTTGATAATATCGCAATGCCGCTATACCTTGAAGGAAAGAAGAAACGGGATGTTCAGGAAAAGGTAATGGAATTAATTGAATTTGTTGGACTGACAGGGAAGCAAGATGTATTTCCGGGGCACTTATCGGGGGGACAAAAGCAAAGAGTTGGAATTGCAAGGGCACTTGTAACAGACCCAGATCTGTTGCTATGTGATGAAGCTACATCTGCATTAGACCCTGAAACAACAAAGAATGTATTAGAGCTTTTAAGGAAGGTAAATAAATCCTATAATCTTACAATTTTTCTTATTACCCATGAAATGAGTGTAATTCGTGATTTATGTGATAAAGTGGCTGTCATTGATGATGGTGAAATTGTCGAGGAAGGTAATGTTTACGACGTTTTTACGAATCCACAAAAAAGTATTACAAAGAATTTTGTTAACACTGTATTACAAAATGAGGTGCCGTCTAAGTTATCGAAAAAATTATCAAAGGGGAAATATTATCAATTAGTCTTCCTAGGTGAAAAGGCAGCCAATCCACTATTATCGGAGGTTCTTAAAAAATTCGATATTCATTTAAACATTCTTTATGGATCGATTACAGAGCTACAAGAAAGACCTTATGGGAATTTGCTTGTGGCACTAGAAGGAACAAAAGAGGAAAGCGCAAAAGCTATTAAATTTATTTCGGAAAAGGGGATAGATGTAAGGGAGGTTGAGTTAAATGGAGCTTAATTGGGAATTCTTTTGGCCGCAGTTTTTGCAGGCAACTCAAGATACATTTCTAACTGTACTAGGGTCATTTATTTTTGGCACAATTATAGGATTACCTTTAGGTATTATCCTAGTTGTAACAAGGCCAGGTCATATAATGGAAAACAAACCTTTATTTACGTTGTTAAATACCATTATAAATATTGTTCGATCTGTACCATTTATTATTTTACTAGTTGCCATTATACCGTTTACTAGATTATTGACGGGAACGTCCATTGGCGTAGTTGCAGCAATTGTTCCGCTTTCAATCTTTGTAGGACCTTATTTGGCAAGATTGATTGAGAATTCCATGCTAGAAGTGGATAAGGGAGTGCTGGAAACAGCCTATTCAATGGGAGCAACAAAGTTTCAAATCATCGTGAAGTTTATTTTACCTGAAGCGATTCCATCGTTGATTCTATCATTTACAACAGCAACGATTGGATTGATTGGATCGACTGCGGCAGCTGGTGCTGTTGGTGCTGGGGGATTAGGTGACTTAGCTATTACATATGGTTATCAGCGCTTTGAAACATTGGTTATTGTCATTACAGTTGTTTTACTAGTAGTTATTGTTCAACTCATACAAAGTTTAGGAAATACGTGGTCAAGATACGTAAGGAGGAAAAGAGGATGAAAAAGTTTTTTACTATTTTTGCAGCATTATTATTAACGGTTTCGGTATTATCAGCATGTGGTTCTAATGTATCATCAGGTAATGGAAAAGAGAGAACAGTTAAGATTGGTATTAACGGTGATGATTATGAACTTTGGAATATTGTACAAAAACAAGTGAAAAATGAAGGGATTAAATTGAAAATTATATCATTTTCAGATTATGTTCAGCCTAACACAGCACTTAATGACGGTAGCCTTGATTTAAATTCTTTTCAAACGATTACTTATATGAACCAATTTAAAGGCGATCATAATTTAGATATTTCAGCGATTGGCTCGACAGTGATTGCGCCAATGGGGATTTACTCACATAAATTTAAAGAGCTAAGTGATATTCCAGATGGAGCAACGATTACGATACCAAATGATGTTACGAACGCTGGCCGTGCACTTAAACTATTACAATCTTCAAAGTTAATTAGTTTAGTAGATAATTTTGACCCTAAAGGAAGTATTGAACAAATTAAAGAAAATCCTAAGCATTTAAAAATCAAACCGATTGCTGCAGGGCAAACAGCTAGATCATTGGATGATGTGGCAGCAGCGATCATCAATAATGGATTCGCCGTTCAAGCGGGCTTAGACCCTGCAAAGGACCCACTTTATAAAGAAGATCCTAATGATAAAGCAGCTATGCCGTATATCAATGTTATTGCATCTCGTACGAAGAATAAAAATGACAAGGACTTTGCAAAGATTGTAAAGGCTTATCAATCAAAAGAAGTTCATGATTACATTATTAAACGTGACAAAGGTGCTACGGTTCCAGTAGTTATTTCGGTTGATAAAATTAAAAATCTATAAAACTAGTTCATGCTTATTTAAAAGAATGGAAGGGAGAAAAGTTTAAATGACAGTCAAAATTGAAACACAAAGAGAGCAAATTGTGAAAAGTATTGAGGAATCGAAGGAAGTTTATCTTGAAATTAGCCACAAGATTCATGAGAAGCCTGAAATTGGCAATCAAGAATTTTTTGCATCAGAAACACATTCTAAAATTTTAGTAGAAGCTGGTTTCGATGTCACACGTAATATTGCAGGGCATGAAACAGGCTTTGTAGCAAGAAAAACGTCATCTAAGCAAGGCCCAACTATCGCTTTTTTAGCAGAATATGATGCACTACCTGGTCTTGGTCATGCATGCGGACATAATATTATTGGAACAACGAGTGTAGCAGCAGGAATCGCTCTTGCTGAAGTCATTTCTGAGATCGGAGGAGAGGTTGTCATATTTGGAACACCAGCAGAAGAGGGTGGACCAAACGGAAGTGCAAAAGGGAGTTTTGTAAAAAATGGATTACTAGAAGGCGTTGATGCAGCTCTTATGCTCCACCCAAGTGGTAAAACTGGTTTGTCGACTCCATCTTTGGCAGTAGATCCTTTAGACTTCCATTTTTATGGAAGAGCAGCACATGCTGCTGGGTCTCCAGAACATGGAATTAATGCTTTAGATGCAGTAATCCAGTTATTCAATGGAATTAACGCCCTTCGTCAGCAGCTTACTAGTGATGTTCGCATACACGGAATTATCACTCATGGAGGCGATGCACCAAATATTATTCCAGAGTATGCTTCAGCAAGATTTTTCATCCGTGCTAGTACTTGGAAAAGAACGGAGGAAGTATCCACTAAGATTCGTAATATTGCCGAAGGAGCAGCAATTGCAACTGGCAGTACTGTGAAAATTGAAAGATTTCAAAATGAAGTCCATGATTTTATTATCAATCAATCTCTTGATGAGATTGTAGGTGAAGAACTAAGCCTATTGGGTGAAGTAGTGAATAGCAAAAGCGGCGGGCTTGGATCTACTGATGCCGGAAACGTAAGCCACGTTGTTCCGACTTCTCACGCATATATTAAAATTGGACCTGATGATTTAATTGCTCATACGAATGAATTCCGTGAAGCTGCGAGGTCGCCACTTGGTGATCATGCTCTAGTTACGGGAGCAAAAGCATTGGCTCTAACGGGCTATCGTTTAATTACCGATAAAAACCTTTTGGAAAAGGTTCAAAATGAATTTCAGCAAACAGAAAAATAGTTAGCTTGAACGGTCAGAAAGATGGACGGAAATTACCATCTTTTTGACCGTTTTATTTTTGATAGCCCAGTCTTATGACGTTATTTCTTCTATTTATATAGAAGTCTTCTGTTAACTCCTTAGTAAATAATATAGATTTACATTACCCCATTTCAATTTTATCTAAACGTAACCTCAATTTTACTAAATCTTAAATTTTAAAGATTAAACTAAAACTTAGATATGTTTTCTACAAGTTTATCACTCTATAAATCTTTGATAGGGGTAATTTAATATGGTTTCTTTAAATAAAGTAAAGGATTTCTCAGATGAAAGTGTTAAATATGCACAACAGCATCTAGCAAACGAAAGGACATATTTAGCATGGCTGCGTACTGCGATCTCAATTACTGGTGTAGGATTTTTAACAACTTCACTACACTTTACAATTAAAATTAGTGATAACCAATTCATTAATACATTAGCAATTTTTCTTGGCATATATGCATGTATTGTTGGTTTTATTACGGGTGTATTAGCTACTATTCTGTACAGTAAAAAGCGGAAAGAAATTCAAAATGGAAAATTTTTACCTACTCATAATTCAATTATTCTTGTATCAATTCTATTTTCTTTTTTAATATTCATGATTGTGTTGTATTTGTCATTATTATTATATAAATAGACCCGAATCGTTTCATTTTTTATCGGTAGTTTTTATAGGGATATTTTTATAAAAATCGAATATTACATAAAGTGGACACTAAAATGAATGGAGTGATTGATATTTTTTATCCTGAATCTCGGTTTGAATCGATTAATGGAATGGAACTTCATTTTACAGAATGGGGAGAAAGAAAAAATCCAACAGTTGTTTGTTGGCATGGTTTAACTAGAAATGGCAGGGATTTTGATATTTTAGCTCGTCATTTAGCTAAGGACTATCATGTAATTTGCCCAGATACGATTGGACGAGGATTAAGTCAGTGGAGTACTTCTCCTGAGCAAGATTACTGTTTTGAAAACTATGTAAATATAGCCATTGGTTTATTAGATCGTTTAGAAATTGAACAAGTTCGTTGGGTAGGAACTTCGATGGGTGGAGCAATTGGAATGCGACTTTCTGGTACGCCGGAACATCTAAATCGTATTTCCCATTTAGTATTAAATGATATTGGGGCAGGTGCTTCAGAAAACCAACCACAAGATATTGAAGGAATTAAGAGAATTATTAGCTATGTTGGTTCACCACCGCAATTTAAAACATTTACTGAATTGAAAAATTACTATAAATTAATTTATCATTCTTTTGGTGTTTCAAGTGAAGAAGAATGGAATGACTTTACGCAAAATTCTTGCCGTAGAAGAGATGAGGGTGGAATAGGCCCAGATTATGATCCTAAAATTGCATTACAATTTCAGCATACTGAGGATTTAACTTTATGGAATTACTGGGAGGCTATTCAGTCCAAGATTTTACTCATTCGGGGAGAAGTTTCGGACGTCTTGCCACTTGATGTAGCATCAAAAATGAAGGAAACGCAAAAGTTCCAAATGGAAACAATACCTAAAGTTGGTCATGCACCTGCTTTAAATACTAATGATCAAATCTCAATTATTGATAAATTTTTAAAATAAGTTTAGGTTTTATGCGATAGATCTGAAATTGTAGGTTGTTCCATATGCCGGGTTAACAGACTAAGGAGCGGCCTTTTTAATTGTATGAACTATGTGGGGGGATCATGGCTACACTTTTTATTTGTAGTTGATATGATCGCCCCTTTTTTATAAATAATAAGTAGATTTTATCCAATATACTAAGAATTAGGGTATACTTGCAGGTTTTCCACTTTGGAATAGCCAATATTGTACGATTTTCATGTCATAATACCTTAACTGGTATGGGTAATTTTTAGTCTTAATTGCGGTTATTAGGAATTTAATTGCAGATTTGCTAATTTTAATTGCGGTTTTCGAAATTTAATTGCAGTTCATCCTTTTTTGCAGCCTGGAGAATTCCACACGCCCTTCTTTAATTAATACGATTGACTATGACGCTACGTAACCGTATAAACTGTGAAAAGAAAGGAGGAGAGATCGTGGATAGTAAGTATTATTATATAACCGAATTTGCCAGAAAAACTTCTATTTCTGTTAGAACACTACGATACTACGACAAAATTGGTTTATTAATACCAACAAATACCGACGAATCGGGTTTTAAGTTATACACAGATTATGATTTAGTTCATCTTCAATCAATACTTACCTTCAAATTTTTAGGTTTTACTTTAAAAGATATTCAATCGATTTTAACGGAAAGTAGTTTAGATTTATCAAAGAAGTTAAAAGAACAAAAAGCAATGTTGAAAGCTAAAAAAGATCAAATTGATCAGATTGTTAATGTGATTGAGCAGGTAGAAACATCGATAAAATCTGATTCAATTGATTATGAAAGTGTTACAGAGTTGATTCAAATAGCACATTTTAATTTGAAGCCTGATTGGGTAAATAAATATTTATCAACTGAAGACCGAAAAGTGATGAGGAACATCGCCAAGCAGTCATATACTAAAGCTACTTTACAAAAATTAGCGAAGCGAGGATGGACTGAAGGAAACCATGTTCGTCATTTAAATGATTATCAATATTTTAGAAGCAAATTAACAGAGCTAGTTCATGAAGGATATACAATTGAAAGTGTTGAAGCGCAAGAACTTGTTAAGTTTTTGATGGAAATGAATAGTCGTTATAGTCAAAATGATCCAGAAATTAAAGAGGGCATGAAAAAATCTTGGGAAAGATTTAAATCGTTACCCGAAGATCAAAAGCCAAAAACATATACAATTCCAGAATTTGAATTAGATTTTATTAGACAAGCTAGTATATATTATCATCAAAATCTAGATGGTCATAAATCATAAAAAACAGAAAAATCATTTGGGTTTTTTCTGTTTTTTACGTTTAAAGATTAAAGTGCATCAAATACCCAGATAGATTCTCTATAAGCAAAGCTTCTTTAAAAGTGAAAGTAAAAAAAGATTGAACAATTGTTCAATCTTTTTTGTTTCAATTTATTATTTAAAGAATGTTGCCCAAAGTAAATACACATTTAATACTGCAATAACTGAAGCAATCGACCAAGCCACTGATTTAAGCCAAGTTTTATTAGCAAATTTACCCATTTTCTTAGCGTCACTAGTGAACATGACTAGTGGTATAACCGCGAAAGATAACTGTAAAGATAAGATTACCTGACTTAGTATTAATAAATCCGCAGTTCCTTTTGCCCCGTAAAAATAAGTGACGATAAGAGCTGGTGTAACGGCAATTAAACGAGTTATTAATCTTCTTATCCAAGGTTTTAGTTTAATATTTAAAAAGCCTTCCATTACAATTTGCCCAGCTAGAGTACCTGTTAAAGTAGAATTTTGACCTGAAGCCAATAATGCCAATCCGAAAAATGTACTTGCTAAAGTCGTTCCTAGTAATGGAGTAAGAAGCTGGAATGCATCTTCAATTGATGCAACATTTGTATGACCCGATTTGTAGAAAGTTGAAGCAGCTAATATTAAGATCGCTGCGTTCACAAACAATGCAATCATTAATGCAACTGTCGAATCGATTGTAGCAAATTTAATTGCTTCTTTTTTACCAGCATCAGATACATCAAACTTTCTAGTTTGAACGATTGAAGAGTGAAGATATAAATTATGAGGCATAACAGTTGCCCCTAAAATTCCTAAAGAAATATAAAGCATTTTTGGATCTGTAATAACTTGAGAACTTGGAATAAATCCACCAAATACAGCTTTTACATCAGGTTGAGACATAATCAATTCAAAAACAAAACTACCAGTAATTAATATGATTAATGAAATAACAAAAGCCTCGATATACCTAAATCCTTTATTTTGTAAAAGTAAAACAATGAATATATCTAAAGTTGTCAAACAAATTCCATAAAACAACGGAATACCAAATAATAGATTTAAAGCGATGGCGGACCCTATTAATTCAGCTAAGTCACATGCAGCAATTGCGGCTTCACAAAGCACCCAAAGCATAAATGATACAGGTTTACTGAAGTGGTCTCGACATGCCTGAGCTAAATCTCTACCGGTAACGATACCTAATTTAGCAGCTAATGATTGTAGAATGATGGCCATAAGATTAGAAATTAAAATAACAGATAATAAATTGTAATTAAATGCAGATCCACCTGCTATTGAAGTTGCCCAGTTTCCAGGGTCCATATATCCAACTGCAACTAAATATCCTGGGCCAGCAAATGCTAGAAACTTACGAAAATTACTAGCTTTCTTTGGAACAGATAATGAACGATGAACCTCTTGCAAACTAGGTTGTGTATGTTCCTGTCTCCATCCGGCTTCTTTATATATGACTTTTTCTTGTGATTCTTGTGACATGTTTCCCACCACCTGTTTTATTGTACACATCAAATAGTTTTTCCCTAGGGAAAGTTTTTTAAATTATATGCTGATTTTAACACATTAGTTCCCAAATGTAATAAAAAATTTTTGATAACTTCGTAAATTTTTAGTAAACAGATAATATACGTAGAATATTTTCCTTTTCTTTGTTTCTGCTTTTTTACTATTTCTTATGCAATTCATTCAGATTGTTCTGTTTTTTTAAGTATGCTGAAGTTTATTATCAAGTTAATTATTTTCAAGTGTGATATACTAATCAAAAAATTCAGTTATATTCGTTGGCGATTATAAAAAAATTAATATATTTGGGAGAGAAATCCATGAAGTTTGTATTAGTATTCGGTCCTCAGGCTGTGGGGAAAATGACTGTAGGACATGAATTAGAAAAAATAACAGATTTGAAATTGTTTCATAATCACATGACAATCGACTTAGTTAGTAAGTTCTTTGATTATGGAACAAAGGAAGGGAGTAGATTAGTTAATTTATTTCGAAATGAAATATTCGAAGAGGTATCAAAAAGTAACTTATATGGAATTATTTTTACATATGTGTGGGCTCTGGATCAAAAGTCTGATTGGGATTATGTCGAGAAAGTTTGTACTATATTTGAGTCAAAAGGGGCAACAACCTATTTTGTTGAACTAGAAGCAGAACTAGATGAGAGACTTGTACGAAATAAAACTCCTCACAGATTAGAGCATAAACCAACAAAAAGAGATATTGAATGGTCTGAAGACAATTTAATAAAGACAATGGATAAATACAGATTAAATTCAATAGAAGGGGAAATTCAGAAAGAAAATTATCTAAAGATAACTAACACAAATATGAGTGCAGAAGAAGTAGCTAAATTAATTAAAGAAAGATTTAGTTTGTAAGTAGAAAGTAAATAGATTTACTGCTAACTTTTATTTTAATAATCTTTTCCCATTATTGAAGGCAAAGTAATCAAATTACTTTTGTTTCGATAATGGGTTTTTTCTATCGTATAACAAATAGATTTATGGGTATAAATTTACTTCAGCACAACTTTGTAACCTTTATCTTACATCTATTGTTCCCAATCTCTAAACAGAATGTAAGCGGTTTATAATATGATAAAAACAGGAGGTAAAGCCAATGATCATTGAGAAACGCCCCGCAATACTATTGGACCACTTACTTAATTTAAATCATACGACAATGAATCAGGTAATGAATTCTACGCAGTTAACAAGAAGGCAGGTTTCATATGATTTGGACAAAATTAATTACTGGTTAAAAGTAAAAGGATTGCCTCCCATTGAGTACAAAGGTATTCATTACATTAAAATGCCAGAAGATGTTACTCAGTTTTTTAAAGAACAAAAAAACAAAGAATTAAAGAAAGATTTTATTTTTACAGAAGATGAGCGTCAAATAGTAATCTACTTGTATTTAATTATCCGTAAGGAATCACTTTCAACAGCTCATTTAACTCAACTATTGGGAGTTAGTAAAAATACAACAATCTCCGATGTGAAAAAGTTAAATGAAATAATCGGTACTCAGTTAGTAAAAATTGAATACTCAAGACAAAATGGTTATCACTTAGAAGGCACAGAATTTGATAAGAGAGTTTTACTTATGCAATTCCTATCTCGGCTTTTACAAATACCATATGGTGAAAAAATTATAAATTATATTTTAAAGGATCGAGATAGACTTTATGAATTCGTTGATATGCATAATGTGCTAATACAAATTGAAAAAGATTTCAATCTTCAATTTGTAGAGGAACGTTTAAAGCAATTTGTTTACTTTCTTATTTATTATTTTTATCGTCAGACAGAAAAAAAGTTTGTTTTATTTCATCCTGATGAAATCCAAATTCTAAAGCAAGATTCAATGTGGTTAGTAGCAGAGAAGATTAGTCAACTTCTTCAAATTGATGGAAATGATCCAGAAATTTGTTATCTTACAATTCAATTATTAGGTTTATCTTTAGGGAGAAACCAAGTTCAAGATGATGATCGTGGCTTACTTTTTAAGCTAAGTGAACAATTAGTGTTCGACTTTGAATCAAAGGCTTGTATTGCTTTTGAGAAAAAGAATGAAGTAGTTAGTACATTGTATCAACATTTAAAACCAGCTTATTTTCGCATGAAATATAGAATTCCTATTTTTAATCCTCTACTTTCTCAAATTATGAATGAGCATAAAGAACTTTTTACAATTGTAAAAGAATTGCTTTCTCCAATCGGTACTCTTTTAAGTATCACGATACCCGAGGAGGAAATTGGCTATATTACGATTCACTTTGGTGCACTTTTAGAGAAACCCAAAAAGGTTCTTCCGCAAAAGAAACGTGCAATCGTTGTTTGTCCAAGTGGAATTAGTTCCTCATTAATGGTCAAGCACCAACTTGAGGCACTTTTTTCTGAAATTATCGTAGAGAAAATATTATCATTACAGGAATTTAAAGAAGGAAATTTCAATGAATATGATCTAATGTTTTCCACAGTTGATTTAGATACAAAGATACCATGTTTTAGAGTTAAACCAATTATGACACCTAGTGAAAAAAATAGCATTGTCAATGAAGTTTACCAGTATTTATTTGGGATTCAATATTATGATCTTTCAATGAATGAACTAATTCAAACGATTGAAAAGTATGCGAATGTTTACGACGAAGTGGGGTTGAAAGCTGCTTTAAGTCAAATTACTTTTCATAAAAAAGTAGATATATCTAGGAGGAGACAACCTGTGTTACAAGATCTATTAAAAGAGGAAACAATTCAAATGATTAATCATCTTTCAAATTGGGAAGATGCCATAAAAGTTGTGGCCGATCCATTGTTAAAGAATGGAGCAATTAATAGGTCATATGTAGATGCGATGCTAGAAAATATAAAAACGATGGGGCCGTATGTAGTAATAGGTCCTGAGGTTGCCATTCCACATGCTCGACCAGAAATGGGAGTAAACAAAGTAGGAATGAGTTTTTTAAAACTGAACAAGCCAGTATTCTTTTTAAATGATGAAAAGTATCCTGTTCGACTATTGTTTTGTATTGCAGCAATAGACAATAAAACACATCTGAAAGCTCTTTCGCAGCTGACAAAGTTACTTAGTGAAAAAGAGAATATTGAACTTCTGAAGGAAGCAGAATCTTCAAATGTATTAGTGGAATTATTTGAACACTATTCAGCAGTTAATTGATCTTCAAGTTTAATAGATTAGTTGAAAAAAATGGAGGGGTTCGTTATGAAAATTTTAGCAGTATGTGGCTCAGGATTAGGAAGTAGCTTTATGTTAGAGATGAATATTGTTCAAATATTAAATGAGTTAGGAGTAAGTGGGATTGAAGTAGAACATTCAGATCTTAGTTCTGCTACGCCTGACTCAGCAGATGTTTTTATCGCGGCAAAGGACATAGCAGAAGGTATGGGGCATTTAGGTGAGGTTGTTGTGATTGATAGCATTATCGATATGGATGGTCTTCGTACGAAGTTAACACAAGTTCTTCAATCAAAAGGCTTATTTTAAATTTAAGGATTAATTTACATCAAATATTATTTATAGGAGGTTTTGTTCGTGGAAGCAAGGTTTCTGAAATTAATTATGGATGTATTAAGTCAACCGGCAGTTTTAGTAGCACTAATTTCACTTGTTGGACTTATTATTCAGAAAAAGCCTACAAGCGAGATTATTAAAGGGACAACTAAAACTTTTTTAGGATTTATCGTAATTTCTGCCGGGGCTGGAATTGTCGTGGGCTCACTAGACCCTTTTGGTAAGATGTTTCAAGAAGCGTTTCATGTTTCAGGTGTAGTTCCAAATAATGAAGCAATCGTAGCAATGGCACTATCAAAATATGGTTCATTCACTGCCTATATTATGTTCTTTGGTATGGTTGCAAACATTATTATTGCTCGATTTACTAGACTAAAATATATATTTTTAACAGGTCACCATACATTATATATGGCTTGTATGCTAGCTGTTATTTTAGTAGTTTCAGGATTAAAAGGTGTCCCACTTGTAATCGTTGGTTCACTAGCACTTGGTTTAATTATGGCTGTTTTCCCAGCTTTAAGCCAACCGTTTATGAGAAAAATTACAGGTAACGATAATGTAGGATTTGGACATTTTTCAAGTTTAGGTTATGTTCTTTCCGGTTTAGTTGGAAAGGTAGTCGGCAAAGGATCACGATCGACAGAAGAGATAAAATTTCCAAAAGGATTAGGATTTTTACGTGATAGTTCCGTTACGATTGCGTTAACAATGACAATTATATACCTTGTTATAGCACTTTTTGCTGGTCCTACTTATATAGAGAAGGAACTAAGTGGGGGAACTCATTATCTTGTTTATTCATTAATTCAATCAGTTACTTTTGCTGCGGGTGTCTTTATTATTTTATCTGGTGTGCGACTTGTTTTGGCTGAAATTGTACCAGCATTTAAAGGGATATCAAATAAATTAGTTCCTAATTCAAAACCTGCACTTGATTGTCCTATTGTTTTCCCATATGCACCAAATGCAGTTTTAATTGGTTTCTTTTGTAGCTTTCTCGGAGGAATTGTAGGAATGGTTTTCCTTGGTCTAACAGGATCTATTATCATTTTACCAGGGGTTGTTCCCCACTTCTTTACTGGAGCTACAGCTGGAGTATTCGGTAATTCTACTGGGGGGATACGAGGAGCAACGATTGGATCATTCGCAAATGGTTTGTTAATTACGTTCTTGCCTGTCTTTTTATTACCAGTTCTAGGTGACTTAGGATTTGCAAGTACGACATTCTCTGATGCAGACTTTGCTACATCAGGTATCATTTTAGGGCATATTGCTAAGTCATTTGGAGCAACCGGTGTAACGGTAACAGTAGTAGGTTTAGTTGCAATAGCTGTGTTGTTTGGATTATTCAAAAAAGATCGTAACAACAGTAAATCTGCAAACATCGAGGCTTAATTAATATGTCACAATACGAATCTACTAAGATCTAAAATGAGCTAAATTATGAAAATGATGTATGTTGTATTTTATTGATTAAAGGAGGATTTCGATTGAAATTCAATCTTCAAAAAATAGAAGCATTTCGTGACGAAATTCGCTATCTAACTTTAAAAGAACTATATAATCTTGGTTTTGGACATTATGGTGGAAGCTTATCAATTATTGAGACTTTAGCAGTTTTATATGGTGAAGTGATGAAGGTCGATCCCAAAAACCCTTCATGGCAGGAAAGAGATTACTTTATACTATCAAAGGGTCATGGTGGACCTGGACTATACGCAACATTGGCTTTAAAGGGATATTTTCCTGAAGAGGTTTTATACACTTTAAATCAAAATGGGACTACACTCCCTTCCCATCCCGATCGAAATTTAACGCCTGGTATTGATATGACAACAGGATCTTTAGGACAGGGTATATCAGCAGCAGTTGGAGTGGCTTTGTCTCATAAACTTTCTGAAATGGATAATTATACTTATTGCATAGTAGGTGATGGAGAGCTTAATGAAGGGCAGTGTTGGGAGGCACTTCAATTTGCTGCGCACCATAAATTAAACAACTTATTTGTTTTTGTTGATGACAATAAAAAACAGCTTGATGGGTTAACTAAGGATATTATTGATCCATTTGATTTTGTAGAAAAATTTAAGGCTTTTGGTTTTTACACATTAAAAGTCGATGGAAAATCAATTGAACAAATTTATGCCTCGATTATGAAGGGGAAATTTCAGAGCGACAAACCAATTGCAATTATTTTAGATACGGTTAAAGGTCAAGGTGTTAAATATTTAGAAGAGAAAGCTGATAACCATCATATACGGCCCAACCAAGCGGATGAAGAAGCTATTTTAGGAGCAATTACTGAACTAGGAAATAAACTAGGAAGGGTCGTGAATTCATGATTCAAACACCATTTAAGAGTTATGAATTAGATCGTATAGAAATGAGACAAATGTATGCCAATACACTACTTGAAATGGCGCAGAAAAATCCAAATGTAATTGCCCTAGAAGCTGATTTAATGAGTGCAATTACTACAAGTAAAATTATTGGTGAAATACCAAAACAATTAATAAATTGTGGGATTATGGAAGCGAATATGATGGGAGTAGCTTCTGGTCTATCACTCACTGGAAAAATTCCTTATGTTCATACATTTGCGCAATTTGCTACTCGTCGAGCGTTTGATCAATTGTTCGTTTCAGGTGCATATGCAAGATTGAATATAAAAATATTAGGTTCTGATTCGGGGGTTACTGCAGAGCATAATGGTGGGACACATATGGCATTTGAAGACTTAGGACTTGCTCGTTTAATTCCAAATGCAAATGTATATGAAGCAAGTGACGCCAATCAACTTGGGTACTTACTCCGCAAAGTTGAGAAGGAATACGGGATTCATTATATCCGAACAATTCGTAAAAAAGCTGTCAAACTTTATGATGAAAACGAAACATTTGAATCCGGTAAAGGTAAGGTCCTTCGAAATGGTGATGATGTAACAATCATTGCAAGTGGCATTATGGTCGCTGAATCGTTGAAGGCTGCTGACATACTTCAGGGAAAAGGAATTGAAACAAGTGTAATCGATATGTTTTCAATAAAGCCAATAGATAAAGACTTAATCGTAAAATATGCTAACAAAACAAGGGCAATTGTCACGGCTGAAAATCATAATGTTATAGGCGGTTTAGGTAGTGCGGTAGCAGAAGTATTAAGTGAGCATTGTCCAACTAAAATGAGACGAATCGGGATTAAAGAACAATTTGGGCAAGTTGGCAAGGAAGACTATTTAAAGGAATTTTATAAGTTAACGGCAAATGACATTGTTAAGAGTGTAGAGGAATTAAAAAACTAGAAAAAGTTATCAATTTTAGGAAGTTGTTTTTACAGCTTCTTTTTTTTACATATTAAGAATTTATAAATTGAGAGCGGAGAAGAAAGATTAATTGTTAAAGAAAATTTAAATGTTATGAATGACTTACTTGGTTTAATAGAAAGATAGAAAAACCACCTAATTTAAATAGGTGGCTTTTTGTTTTTTATTAGTTGCTGTTAGGATCAGTGTCGTCGTAGTATTTACCATCACCAGTTTGAGCATTAAATGTCCAATCAACTTTTAGCTTGTCCCCTTGGAATTGGTTTTGGTCTTTTCCATTATCAACAAACTCGAATAATACAAAAATCTTTTCTTTTTGTCCTGCTGCAATGCCGTCTGGATCTTTTGTACTACCTACAAATTGGTTAATTGCCGTTAAATCAGGAGTTTGATTTTGTAAGTCATATAATGTAGTTTCAACGATTTCATTTGTAGCACTGCTTGTGTTGTACATAATCGTTACTTTAATATGCTTAGCAAGGTCTTCTGTGTTATTATTTTTTGCGTCCTCAACTTGATATTTAGTGTTTAATAAAACTTTGTTAATATCTAGAGTTCCATTGTTTTCTAACGTAAATTCACGATATACTTCATCACCAGGTTTTAAATTGCTTATGTTAACAACAGCATTAGGGTTCATCCCTAAGTCTAATGTACCTGCTGCAAATGTATTATCAGTTTTAACTGTATCGCTGAAATATGCAAAAGTACCTCCACTAATTAATGACAAACCGACTGCTCCACTCATTACAACTTGACCAATTCTCTTAGTAAAACTCATTTCATTTCCCCCTTAAGGTTTATTTATTAAACTCTTAAGCTTTTATTTTGTACTTAAGAGATCTAACCAACTTCATCCTGCAGTTTTTTGTTCAAACTCTTTTCTTAATTGGAATAAATTGCGTAGCGCTGAAAGAGTTAAAAGGATACCTGGAACAATTAACAATAGTGCTGATCCAGCTTTTGAGCTTACAAAATTTAATGCATAGCCAACATATGGAACCGTGAAATTAGAATATTTTCCTACAATATTCTGAGGATACACAGTCCATAAGTCTTGGGCGTTATTGTTATCACCCTTTGTTTTATATGAAGTTTCACCATTTTTATGATGGACGGCAGCTATTCTGTGGGTGATCAGCTTATTGTCCATTTGAAAGGTAACAATGTCGCCTTTTTGATATGATGATGGATTTGCACCTAGCTTAACAGCAATTATTGAACCAGTATGAAATGTAGGTTCCATTGATCCAGATAAAACAGCTTTTAATTGATAGCCTAAAATGGTAGAATCTCCACCTGTAAACCTTGATGAAATCACAATAAAAGCTAAGAAACACAAGATGATAATAGAAATACTTTTAAAAATAGTACCTACAATTGATAAAATTTTCTTCAACATGAGAGATCACCTATTCGTTTGAAATTTATTTACTGAATTATTAGAAATTTAATCTGACTTTGTATCCGTATTGGTATGATCAGAATCCTGGTTCGGAATTGAATCGGTATCGGAATGATTAGAATCCCGGCTCAGAGATGAATCTGTATCGGAATGATTAGAATCCCGGCTCAGAGATGAATCTGTATCGGAATGATTAGAATCCCGGCTCGGAGATGAATCTGTATTGGAATGATTAGAATCCTGGCTCTGGATCGATTCGGAATTAGAATCTTTAGAATCCTGACTCAGTATTGAATCTGTATCTGAACTATCAGAACTTTGGCTCTGACTTGCACCTGTACTATTTTTAGGTTCATTAATATCGTTATTAATCTTTTCATTACTTTCATTGAGCTGGGTTTGAATTGTAGATTTAATTGACGCTATCTTTTGTAGATTAATTGACTCATTTAATTGGTGGATTAGTTGGTTAACAACCTGATAGCCTTTTCTCTCGTATTCATATTTACTTTGTTCAGTTTCTGGAAGTTCATGAATTTGATTGTGATAAGAGTTCAACTGCTCTTGAATACTTTGTAAACTCTTAATCTCATTATTTATTTCATGTTCCTCATTGAGAACAGTAGTAAGTAAATTTGATAATTCAGTGTCTGTACCAGTAATAGATATCTTCATGATCGAATCATATAATTGATTAGCTCTTGTTGAATGATTTTTTGCGGCTAGTTCTAGTTGTTGGATTGTTTTAGGAAACACAATGGCTGCTGAAACGACTTGTTCTGAAGATGCTTGACTAGAAAAGGTTGCCTCCGTTTGACCAACTGTTTGCATTGCCAAGTAAAATTGAATAGAACATAAACTTACGATGATGGAGACTTTTTTCCTTGCTTGTTTCAAATTTTCACTCCTTTGCAAAAGCCCTGTTGAAATTCATTATTGCTCAGTTGTCAGAAAATTGAAACCGGGTTATTTTTGAGTCGATTTGTGGTAGTTTTTTGTCAGAATTAGTCATTTTTAGGATGAAAAGCTGTAAAACCACTATAAAAAGAACCCGGGTTTGACGTATTGATTTAATTTCGAATATTCTCAATAATGAAAATTGCAGTCACAACAAAATTAAATAAGGGGTGAAAGTTTTGAAAATGAAAAAAGAGAAAAGAATGAGAAAAAAAGCAATACCAGCAGTAATGGCATTAACTGTGGCTTTTAGTGGGGGATTAACAACTTTACCTTCATTTGTAAATGTAAAAGCTAGTGCAGCTACAGTAAATCAAGCTTTAAGTAAGGAAGAGGTAGTAAAAGCGTACCTGAATTCAAAGGTAAAAAGTCTTGCAAGATCAGCTTCTCCATGGGAACAATTTAAGATTGTTAGTGAAGAAGCTAACAGTGTGACTGATACTTACCATGTAAGAACAATTGAACAATATAAAGGAATTCCAATTTATGGTTCAGGACAAACTGTAGCATTAGACACAAATAACAATGTATATGCATCATTTGGTGATGTAAATCAAACATTATCTCGCGCAATTATTCCGACTGAAGCTACAATTTCTGAGGACGATGCTGTAGCAACTGCGAAAGAAAGTATTGATTCACAAATCGGAGTTGTTAAAAATTATGATGGAATTGATACACAATTAACGATCTATCCATATGAAGGGAAGTATCACTTAGCGTATTTAGTTAAGGCTTCAACTTCTGTTCCAGCACCAGGATATTTCCATTATTTTGTAGACGCTACAAGTGGTGAAATCATTAATAGCTTTAATGCAATTGATAATATTGATGTGTCAAAGCTTACAGTTACTACTGGAAAGGGCTTGGACGTATTTGGTAAAATGCAAACTTTCCCAGTTGGAAAAGACGCATCAACTGGTTCTAGCTATTTATATGGTGGATCAGTTACTGGTTCTACAACAAAACCTACTATCGTACCACTAGCAACATTTGATGCTCATCGCATGCCTGAAAATTCATTTATCATTTTATCAGCACTTTTAGGATTTACTGGCTTTGAAGTAACAACAAATAGCCCAACTAACTTCTTCTATGATCCTGCTGCGGTATCAGCTCATGTTAATGCTGATAAAGTAAACAAATATTATCAAAATGTATTCAAACGTAACAGTTTAGATGATAAAGGTATGGCTTTAATTAGTACAGTTCACGTGGGAGCAAAATGGAATAATGCAGCATGGAATGGAAAACAAATGTTATACGGAGATGGCGATGGTGTTGTTTTAGGTGCACTTTCTGGTGGATTAGATGTAATCGGACATGAAATGACACATGGTGTGATTGAAAAGTCTGGACTTGATTTAACATATCAAGGAGAGTCTGGAGCACTTAATGAGTCATTAGCAGACATCTTTGGAACATTCGTTCAAATCTATACAACAAAAGTAAACGAGTGGGAAATGGGTGAAGATGTTTACACTCCAAC
Organism: Bacillus sp. FJAT-25509; assembly: GCF_001420605.1. Taxonomy (GTDB): domain Bacteria; phylum Bacillota; class Bacilli; order Bacillales; family Bacillaceae_G; genus Gottfriedia. The sequence goes on along the minus strand of NZ_LJIZ01000007.1, from coordinate 25,494 downwards.
TAAACCAGGTGACGGTGGTCTACGTTCATTAAGCGACCCAGGTTCAGTACGTGTAAGCACGAAATATATGCCTTCAGGTTACTATCCAGATACTTATCAAGATCGATATTTAGGTACTGAAGATAATGGTGGAGTGCATATTAATAGTGGTATCAACAACAAAGCTGCATATTTAATTACTCAAGGTGGTACAAATAATGGCTATACGATCACTGGAGTTGGTGTAAATAATGGACAAAAAATTTACTATCAAGCTTTAAAATATCTAACAGCTGATTCTAACTTTAAAGAAATGAGAGCAGCAGTAATTCAGGCATCACGTGATTTCTTCCCTGATAAAAATGGAGTACCTTCTGCTCAAACGAAGGCTGTTATGGATGCATATACTTCTGTAGGTGTTTACGAATAATAAAATTAAACCATGAACTAGTTTGCCTGTTCATGGTTTTCTTATTTCCTGTTAAATTTTTCCTATGTTTTTTAAAATGAATACTAAGTAATAATTATTAATTTTACATTAAATTATCCTCATAAATTGTGTGAATAGCATGATGGAAACTAAGTTGAACTATTGTATATTTAGTATAAGTTTTAGGATAGGAGGAGCAATCAATGATCGAAGGGGAAGTTATAAAATTTTATCGTACTAAAGCTGGACTAACTCAAGAAGAACTAGGAAAAGGAATCTGTTCTTCCAAGCACGTAGGAAAAATAGAAAGAGGGAATACATCCTACTCATCTGAGATTATTACCTTGTTTTCTGAACGATTACAAATTGATATTCGAAAAGAAATTGCTAACTTTGAAAATCTTGAAAATAAACTACTAAACTGGCAGACAGCAATTATTAAATTAAGAATGAAGGAAATTGATTCATATAAAAAAGATTTAGAAGAAAGCCCTTTTATTAATTCTCCAAAATATGATGCTTGGTATCAATTGCTACTAGCAAGATATTATCTCTTAATGAATGACTATAAAAACACTTATACAATTGTTCTAAATATACAAAGAAACTATAAAGACCTACCTCCTTTTGAAAGAAATCTTCTTTTGCATGTAATTGGAATTTATTATTTAAATAATTACAATAATTCAAGTACAGAGAATCATCATAAAGCAATACAAACTTTAAAGAAGATTGATATAAACGAGTACGGTAATCCAGAATACTACTATCATTTAGCAGTAGCATATGGATGGGTCGATTCTAAGGTAATGGCTTATGTATATGCAGAAAAATCGCTTAAATATTTTAAAGATACAAGTAATTATTTACGTGCCATAAATGCTGAATCAATTATGCTTTTACAATCAAGCAACGATGGGCACTTAGACTTTAAAAAATTGAAACAATCATACAAAAATCTGATTCATGATAGTGAAACGCTCAATGCACCAGATAAAACAGGGATGTTGTTAAATAATTTTGCTTTGGAATATTTTAAAAGAAAAGATTATGAAAAAGCGCAAAAGTATTATAAAGCAGCATTACAATTGGAAAAAAAGCCAACAGTAATTTATCTTCAACGACTGAATAATTATCTTAAAAGCTCATTTGAAGGTAAATTAATGCGCAAATCTGCCTTATTAAATAGTGCCCAAAAAGGTCTAACAATCGCAAAAAATTTAAAGAATCAACATTATCAAATCCTTTTTACATTACTAATCTATTCGATAGAAAATAAAACGAAAGAATATATACAGTACATAGAAAAAACTGCTTTTCCATATTTTAAGTCACGCAATCATACTATATTCATGAAACGATATGGTAAGGAGTTGTATGATTATTATGTGGAAGAAAAAGAGTTTGAGAAGGCAGTCGAAATGTCTAACTTCTTAATAGGTGTTATTAAAATACATAACTAAAGGACTGTTGTTGGACAGTTCTTTTATTATTTATGTTTTCAAATTAAAGAAGTAGTGTAAAAGTAAAAAAGTTCCATAAAGGAACTTTTTTGGGGGTTTTTATTATGTTGAAATAATAATATTGAAAATAGGGGCAAATCTTACTATTTCTAACACAATTCTATTATGTTTGACTCTTTTCGAAATGGTTGTTGTTTATAAACCGATCATTTTTAAAGCACAGAGTAAATAAAGAAGCTGATCAGAAACAAGGTGTGGGGTTTCTGTAGGAGTATCAGAAAAAGTGAAAATTTGAGATGCCTCCTAAAGTAAATTCAACTAGACATCTCTAAAACGGCAACAAGATTTACGAAAACAGCCATTATAACTATATATTAATTTTATGTTTAAAATTAAAGAAATGTATGGGGGACAAACTATATTACAAAACTTTTTTTATTCACGTTATAAAAAATCCGCATTTTGCCAATGTAAAATAGAAAAAGGATATTAAAATTAAAATATGATATGATTTTTTAAATAATTGTACTAATTATAAAGAATGGGGATAAATTATGATTCGAATTTTAATTGTGGATGATGATTCTCATATAAGAGAGTTACTGAAAATGTATTTACAAACTGAAGGCTATACGACATTTGAAGCGGCTAATGGAGATGAAGCTTCTAGATTGCTTGAAAATCAACAAATTAATTTAGCGATTGTAGATATAATGATGCCAGGTAAAGATGGTTACCAGCTTTGTGAGGAAATAAGAGAGTATTATGATTTTCCGGTAATATTGTTAACTGCAAAAAGCGAGCTTTCTGATAAAGAAAAAGGGTTTGCAGTAGGCACAGATGATTATTTGACCAAGCCCTTTGAACCAAAAGAAATACTTTTCCGGATTAAGGCATTGCTAAGAAGATACAATATGATTAGTGCTCAAAAAATAAAACTGAACGAAACGGTTATCGATCGAAAAAGCTATGAAGTTTACTGTAATGGAAAATTACTTATGCTTCCAATGAAGGAATTTGAATTATTATCTCAATTGGCAAGTTATCCGGATCGAATATTTACTCGTGATGAGTTGATCCAATTAATTTGGGGTGCTGATTTTGAGGGTGATGATCGAACAATAAATGTTCATATTAAACGTTTACGTGAAAGATTTTCTAATTTAACGGATGACTTTAGTATAAAAACTGTTCGAGGTGTTGGTTATAAATTGGAGGTCACCAGAAAGTGAAAACTTTATACATAAGAATTGTTCTTACAATCCTCGGTGTTATGATTTTTAGCAGTTTATTGGCTTTCTTTTTTTCAAATGTGTATTACCACTATAATCTAAAGCCTTATAATGATAAAAAATTAACTAAAATGGCTTTAGATGTTGGTACTTTTTATGAAAAAAATAATGATATCGAATTAAGCAATTACTTAAAAAGTATTAGTAAATTAGGTTATCAAATTTTATTAGTAGATCCTCAAGGAAAACAATCCTTTTATGGAGGGTCTTTTAGAGAAAAGAAATTTGATCGTAAAGTAATTGATTCGGTTTTAAATGGAAATGTATATCATGGTATTGCCGAATTTCCAACATCATTATTTGTGACTGGTTTTTTTGATAATACATTGAGTAATACAGTTGGTGTTCCTATAAAATCGAGTACTAATCATTTGGCTCTTTTTATGCGACCAAATGTACAGCTTCAATTTGGTGAATTGCGTATACTCTTTTCCATACTCCTTTTACTGACAATCGTATTAAGTATTATATTCGTTTTAGTTAGTACAAGATATATTGTTAAACCGATTATTAAATTAACTGAAGCAACTAAAAAGATTGCAGAAGGAAAATATAATGTTCAATTGCAAATTAAACGCCAAGACGAAATAGGAAAACTTGCTAATCACTTTTCGCATATGTCACAAAAATTAGGACAAATTGAGGCGATGCGTCAGGAGTTTGTTTCAAATGTATCTCATGAAATCCAATCACCACTTGCATCGATACAAGGTTTTTCGCAGTCACTTCAAACTGAAAAATTAACCGAAGAGCAAAAGAATCATTATTTATCGATCATAGAGGAAGAAAGTAAAAGAATGTCCTTGTTAAGTAAACAATTATTAACGTTAGCCTCATTAGATAAGGAAGAAAGTATATTGCAAAAAACAACATTTGATGTTGCCGAACAAATTAAACAAGTGGTTTTTACAACTGAATGGAGTTGGAGAAACAAAGACTTGGCCATTGATTTGGAATTACTTCAAACTTTTGTGTATGCTGATAAGAATCTACTGCATCAAGTTTGGACAAATCTAATGACGAATAGCATAAAATTTAATCATGAAGGTGGATCCATCTCAATAAAACTGAGTAGTAATGAAGAGTATGTTCAAATTGAATTTCAAGATACTGGAATTGGCATTTCCGAAAATGATTTACAACAAATATTTAATCGATTTTTTATTGCTGATAAAGCAAGGAATCGAAAGGAATCCAGTAGTGGCTTAGGTTTAGCGATTGTTAAACAAATTATTGAATTACATAATGGCCACATAGAAGTAAGTAGTAAAGTTGGCGAAGGAACCAAATTTCATCTAACTATACCTAATATTAAAGAGTTCTGATTTATATTTGTAATCGACTGTTCACCTGTTGTTCATCTAACATTCCTATACTTTAAATTACAAAGAGTGATTCTACTTTTTGCACTCTTTAAAATTTAGTATGTTAAAGGAGATGAATGACAGGTGTTTCTTGCATTAAGGGAGTTTAAACACGCAAAGTTACGTTTTTTATTAATTAGTCTAATCATGATCCTTATATCATTCCTAGTATTATTCGTTTCAGGATTAGCGAAAGGATTATCTTTTGATAATGCTTCTTCTATTGATAGTATGGCCTCAAACTATTTTGTTTTACAAAAAGAATCAGGTAAACAAATTAATCATTCAATGTTAACAGAAAGTCAAATAAATGAAGTTCAGAAGTTTGTTGATGAGAAAAATTCTACTACTTTAGGAGTTCAAATGACTACGTTTCTAAAGGATGGAACATCTAAAAAAATTGATGCTACCTTATTTGGAATTGATGTGAATGGTTTAGCGGCACCAAAGGTAATAGAAGGTGACATGATTAATAATTCAACAAAGAATGAAGTTGTAGGAGATATTTCTTTAAAAGAAAAAGGAATCAAGCTTGGTGACGAGATTTCTGATCAAATCTCGGGAAAAGATTTTAAAATTGTTGGATTTACGGAGAACCAATCATATAGTCACGCACCGGTGATTCATATGAATTACAAAGAGTGGTCTATGGTGAATAACAAGAATTCATTTAATGCAATTGCGTTAAAAACGAACGCAAGTACTGCAAAAAAGGTAAATGAAAAAGTCTCAGGAGTAGAAGTAATTAATAAAAGCCAAGCATTAAAAGGCATACCTGGTTATAAAGAAGAACAGGGCTCTTTACTAATGATGATTGTATTTCTATTCTTTATCGGAGCATTTGTGTTAGCAGTCTTTTTCTATATCATTACGATTCAAAAAATAAATCAATTTGGCGTGCTAAAAGCAATTGGTTCAAAAACTAGTTATTTGGCTAAGAATATTATTTTTCAAGTTTTAACACTTACACTTTTAAGTCTAATTGTAAGTATTTCGATCACATTTGGATTATCTAAAGTATTACCAGCAAGCTTACCTTTTGTATTTGATGCTCAGTTAATCATTGGAAGTTCATTATTATTCTTAATTGTAGCAATTGTTGGCTCATTAATTTCTTTATTAAAAGTAGTAAAAATTGATGCGATTGAAGCGATCGGGAGGGCCTTTTAATGAGTAATAAATTAGTGCTAGATAATATTAGCAAAATATATAATGACGGAGATTCTTTAGCAACAACTGTATTAGATCAAGTTTCCATTCAAGTAAAGGCTGGTGAACTAGTAGCAGTTGTAGGTCCATCAGGCTCTGGTAAAAGTACCTTCCTTTCAATAGCTGGAGCATTACTATCTCCGACTAGTGGGAGAATTTTAATTGATGATACTGATATTAGTAATCTCCCAGCAAATAAACTAAATGAATTTAGATTATCTAAAATCGGATTTATTTTTCAAATGTCTAATTTAATCCCGTATTTAACAGTTAAAGATCAGCTTCTATTAATTGCCGAATTAGCTGGAATAAAAAACAAAATTGCAGAGAAGAAAGCGAATGAACTCCTCGAACAATTAGGATTATCAAAGAGGATGAGAAACTATCCAGAAAAATTATCAGGTGGAGAGAGACAACGAGTAGCCATTGCAAGAGCACTAATGAATGATCCAGAAGTAATCTTTGCGGATGAACCTACAGCTAGTCTTGATTCTGAAAGAGGAAGATCTGTTGTTGAAATGCTGTCTAAAGAAGTGAAACAAAGACAAAAAGCTGCGATAATGGTCACTCATGATAAAAGGATGCTAGATTTATGTGACCGTGTTGTTTATATTGAAAATGGAAAACTTACTGAACAAATTTAAGGAAGAGCCCGTTTTAATAAACGGGCTTTTTGATATTGCTTATGAGTAAGTTATTTTGAATCATCAAGATATTTAAGTGACTCATAAACCCGTTGTGGGTATGGAAAATTGACTACTAATTTTCTAAATAAACAAAAGAACCCGTTCAATTCGAACGGGTTCTTTTGTTATAGATGGAATCGATCTAAAAGATTAGTTTTAGCAAGATCAATTACATCATTAGCATGACCATTTAATACTGCTTTCAATGTCCATAGTGTAAATCCGTGTGCTTGTTCAATACTCACTTTAGGAGGCATTGCTAATTCTTGTCGGTTAACTAAAACATCTATTAATGCCGGTCCATTGTGCTCAAACGCACGTTGCACTGCAGATTCTAAATCAGCGGGATCTTCTACACGAATTCCTTCGATCCCCATCGATTGAGCTAATGACGCAAAGTTAGGGTTTTCTAAAGTTGTTCCAGTTTCTAGGTAACCAGCAGCTTTCATTTCTAATTCCACAAAACTTAGTGCGCTATTGTTAAATACAACCATTTTTATAGGTAATTTATGCTGATGGATCGTTAATAAATCACCCAATAACATTGATAATCCACCATCTCCGCATAATGCGACTACTTGACGTCCAGGTTGAGAAACTTGAGCACCAATTGCTTGAGGCATGGCATTAGCCATCGTTCCGTGATTAAATGATCCAAGTAATCTTCTTTTTCCATTCATTTGTAAATATCTTGCAGACCATAATGTTGGCGTTCCGACATCGCATGTAAAGATCGTATCTTCATTTGCAAGATCACTTACAACTTTAGTTAAATACTGAGGGTGGATTGGTGTGCGTCCAGGTTTTCCGACAGCAAATTTATCTAAATCTTCACGTACATCTTTGTATGCTGAAACATATTTTTCAAGATGGCTTGAATCTTTCACATCTGTTAAGAGCGGTAATAACTGACTTATTGTCTCTTTTACATCTCCACATAGTCCATAAGTAAGTGCAGCGCGTCGTCCTAAATGCTCAGCTCGAACATCTACTTGTAAAATAACTGCATCATCTGGATAAAATTGTCGGTATGGAAAATCTGTGCCGAGCATCAATAGTACATCACAGTCCATTATGGCATGATACCCGGATGAATAGCCGATTAAACCAGTTAAACCTGCATTATATGGATTATCGTATTCTAAGAATTCTTTACCTCTAAGCGCAATAACCATTGGAGATTTTAACTTTTCACAAAGAAGCATTAAATGAGAATGTGCACCTTCACAGCCTGCTCCGCAAAGTAAAGTAACCTTCTTACCATCATTTAGGAACCCAGCGAGTTTTTCCAATTCAGGTTTAGATGGACTAATCAGTGGATTCGTAACATGAATAACTTGTTCTGGTACAGTTTGTCGATCTTCTAGCGCAGCTATGTCTCCAGGTAATACAAGTACAGATACACCCTTTCTAGCAATTGCGTGCTGCATAGCAATCGTTGCTAGACGAGGCATTTGCTCTGCTCTATATACTGTTTCACAGAAGTGACTGCAATCTTTAAATAATTGCTCAGGTCGAGTTTGTTGAAAATATTCACTTCCAATTTCGATGCTTGGAATTTGAGCCGCAATTGCAAGTACAGGAATACGACTTCGATGACAATCGTATAATCCATTGATAAGATGAAGGTTTCCCGGTCCACTGCTTCCCGCACAAACTGCGATACTTCCACTCATAAGTGAATCGGAACCTGCAGCAAAAGCTGCAACTTCCTCATGGCGAACGCCGATCCATTCAATTCTTTTAGAGCTCTTAATTGAATCTAAAACAGCATTTAAAGAATCGCCAACAATACCATAAATTCTAGTAACCCCCGCTTGAATCAATGAATCGATCAGTAAATCTGCAATTGTTTTCCTCATTGTAATCTCCTTCTAGTTCACTATTATGGAACTAATTCTATTTGTTAAGCCTTAAGCTACAGATAAAGTTATGTTTTGCAGAACTTTAAAACGTTATACCAAAAAAAGGCAGGAAAAGTAGGAGGCATTAAGAATAAATACTTTAAAAAGTCACTTATCCTCGGATTTTTTGTCGAAGGAATCCATCTTGAAACTTACGGTTACGTAAGATTTATAATAAATCTATAGCTAGAAGGAGGAGGGCATTTTGAAGTTTTATTCGATTCGAGAGATGACGAATGAATTTAATACGACTCATAGAACCCTTAGATATTATGAGGAAATCGGATTATTAATGCCTACCTATACTGAAAGTGGTAGAAGAAGGTACTCTCAAAAGGATTGTACACGTCTTTATTTAATTCAAAGGGGCAAAAATTTAGGCTTTAATTTACAAGAAATAAAAGAAATGATTGATTTATTTACGATTGATCGAACAGGTGAAAAACAATTACAAAAAACAATTGAATATGGAAATCAGAAGATAATAGAGCTAGATAAAAAAATAAACGATCTAATCCAATTAAAAAAAGAAATTATTCAAATGAAGGGTAGACTTGAGCGGAATTTATTAGAGATTCAGTAAAAATATTTGGAGGGAGAAGTACATGAATTTTTATAAAGAAGATCTTAATTTACAAATAATTTTAAGAAAATATTTTAAAGAAGATTTTTTTGCATGGGCTAATGGAGAATTAGAAGAATTTGGTGAGCTTTGCGCGAAAGAGTTTGATCAGCGTGCAATACACACAGACCGAGAAGGTCAACCACGTTTAATCAAATATGATGCATATGGAAATGATATTTCACATGTTTGGGTAAATGAAGGTTATAAACAAACTGTAGAAGATACTTATAATAGAGGGATTGTTAGCTATATTCATAAGCCAATACCAGAGCTTAGTATTAAGGGGAATTACATTTATTCCTATGCCCAAGGTTATTTATTATCACAGACTGAAGCTGGTTTTTATTGTCCGGTAACATTATCAATGGCTGCTACGTTTTTAGTTGAAAGATATGCAGATGAAGCAATAAAAGAAAAATATCTCCCTCATTTACTATCGACTGGAGAAATAGAATTATATGAAGGAGCAACTTTTTTAACTGAAAGACAAGGTGGTTCAGATGTTGGAGCTAATGTAGTTAAAGCAGTTAAAGAAGGAGATTATTATCGCATTTATGGAGAAAAATATTTTGCTAGTAATGCAGGTCAATGTGGGATTACAACGATTTTAGCAAGAATTGAGGGAGCTCCTTCTGGGAGTAAGGGATTAAGTTTATTTTTAGTGCCTTGGAAGAATGATGATGGTACAAATAATGGATTCACGATTCGTCGCTTAAAAGATAAGCTAGGTGTAAGAGCGGTTCCGTCAGGAGAAGTTGAATTTAATGGAGCGAAAGCATTTCTAATCGGAGATCCTTCCAGAGGAATTAACTACATGATGGAAGCATTGAATTTATCTAGAATATGTAATGCTGTAGCTTCTGTTGGAATTATGAGAAGAGCCTATGTGGAAGCGAAAAAATATGCTGAAAATAGACCGGCATTTGGACAAATATTAACGAATTTTCCAATGATACAAGAGACATTAGCAAAACTTGCAACCATTCAGGAAGTACAAACAAGTGCAGTATTTAATTTAGTGGCCTTATATGATCGAGTGGTTGGTAATGAAAATGGAACAACCGAAGAACAAACATTAGTAAGGATTTTGATTGCTATATTAAAAATGCGTACTGCAGAAGAAGCAATTCATTTCTCCCACGAAGCGATTGAAATGCATGGTGGAAATGGTTATATAGAAGATTTTGTTACACCTCGACTTTTAAGAGATGCTCAAGTACTTACAGTTTGGGAAGGAACAGCTAATATTTTAGGTTTAGAGATTTTGAGACTGTTTAAAAAAATGAATGGTTATCAAGTCTTTAAATCATATATTGAAGAAAAATTAGTGGAAACACCTCAAACATTAGTAGATGAAAGTGAAATCGTAAAGAAAAAGCTGGAGGAATTAAATGAAATTGTTCATTATACATTTACTTTAGATGCTAATACTCAATCATATAATGCAAAGAAAATCGCAAATAAAATGGCAGATTTAGTTGAAGCAGTTACTGCTCTTGAAGATGCGAAAGATCACATTCGAAAAGAGTATATCGCAAAAGTATTGATCCATGAACGATATTTTAAAGATGAAATTAATAAAGAACAAATTCATTTAAAGTATTTTGCTGAAATTGTTGGCTATAAAGTTTCGATAAATAAATGATTATAAAGATACCTCGTTAGATTAAAAGCACACATATATCAGTAGTAAAGATAGTAAGGAGGTTTTTTCCTACTATCTTTTTTTCTATTAATATGCCAAAAAATAAAGGATATTTTTATCGTAAATTTAACAAAATTTACCAATTTTATGATACTATTAATAGTTGATGTAAAAAACGGGAGTGTTTAATTCATGCAGTTTTTAATATTTACTTGCAGTTTAGTGTTTATTTATTTTAATTACTTAGTTATAAAAGATGATTTATTCAAAGTAAATTCAAAAAAGGTTACATTAAATAATCGTTTTATTAGACTTATTAATATAGTCAAATTTGCTCCAGTTATTGCCTTTATTATTTTATTAGTTTTAGTTTTATTTTTTTTCCATACTAAATCAGGGATCAGGCTATCACACGCTTGGTTTATTTCACAGTTTTGGGCATATGCTACCCTTTTTTATTTTTTCTATAAAATGATTAAGAACAAACTTAGTCTTATTTTTGCCGCACTATCAATAATTATTGCCATTTATAATACCCCATTATTTCATTATGAACATTTATTTGTAGGTCGCAGTGTTATTCTTTCTGACTTTTTTGCAATATTGATGTTTATTTCTATGTGGTTTACGATATCTAAAATTACTATGAGGCTACAGCACTAAGTAGGTACTGGTGCGATTATTGTGTCATTTTTTAATTAATTAAATTAGAACAGTACTAATCAAACTAACGCAACCTCTTAGTTTAATAACACTGGTGGCCGATGACGATGAGTGGTTTCTACTTTACTATTTGTCATTTTACTGGAAGAAGGGAAAACTGTTTGAATAGAGAATGTATCTATAGTTCATACTTACATTTCTGAAATTAGTAAAGGGGATGCACTTAATGTCAGATGGTTTTTTCAAAGTTCAAGACGTACTTGAAAATTACAAAACAGCAGTTTACGAAAAGGATGTTGAAAGATTTCTATCCTTGTATGCTCCTGAAATTCATCTATATGATTGCTGGGGGAACTGGGAGAGCAAAGGTATTTCTTCATGGAATGAAAATGTAGTAGAGTGGTTTAATGGTTTGAGTGAGGACGGTGTTTTACTTAAAGTTGAATTTAATGATCTAGTAGTTGAAGAAAATTCAAATCTGGCATTTGCACATTGTGCGGTTACTTTTGCTGCTCACCAAGAAGAATCTGGTGAGAAACTTCGTCAAATGACTAATCGGTTCACATTTGGTTTAAAAAAAGTGAATGAAACTTGGGTCATTGTTCATGAACATTCATCATTACCTATAAATATGGAAACTGGTAAGGGAATTTTCAACTTGAAGTAAACAATTTGGTGATAAAGTTAAGCTAATTTTAAGGTTTAAATGATATCTTTTTACTGATAATTTTTCTTTCTTTTTTTTTAGGGGACTTCTTTTTTTGAAGTCCCTTTTTTTATGTGTATTGGTTTTAAACCACATTTATTCTGTTCTTTTGTATACCCTCCATAGGTAAAATAAATCTGATTCTCTTCTTCAAGTACCAATTTTTCCTTTGCTATGTTAAAGCAACTTAAAAAAGCCTGTATCGACAATTACGTAGTAATTATGATACGGGCTTTTAATTTAGATGTTTAATCGTTGTTATTATTTTAACACATTAATTTTATAGCTCTGGGAAACCGTAGTAGTTCCAAAATGAGTAAAAGAATAAAACACAGTTAAGATGAGCAATAGGCTAGAAATAATAATTACTGGAAAGAATGATGATAGTAGTTTTGGGAATCGCTGACTTAAAAACATAGTAGAACAAAATAGGGCTGAACAAGTTAATAATAATAAACAAATTAATAATAAAGCATGTGCTTCTGTTATTGAAATCATAACGACGATCATGCTCCCCATCATACCGGCCATCATTCCAGTAAAGATCCCCTCAATTAGCGCAAGGAAATGTAATCGAAAACCGATAAGTAATCCAATAGGTGCAGATACGCCCATCGAAATGAGTAAGGAATGGAAAAATTGTTGGTGATATGAAAGTGTAATGAGCACACCTATTGTTAAACCAGTAGTCATACTGATCATCATCATATACATCATTTGATGCATCTGGTCATTTTTTGTTGGTTTAAGGTGGATTGAAATAATTGTTATAAAGAGCATTATGCAAATACATACCCAACTGGTGAACATATATGATACCCCCTAACTATTCGCTTTTTATCATCATATGGACAACTTAAAATAAATAGAATAAAGAAAACTCGTCGACTGACAAGCCTTTTAGGTGAAGTTAGAGGCGTAGTTGCACTTATACTTTATTCCTAAAATTGGCTACCACGTCGAGTACGATTCCTCGTTGCCAATTTATACTTTTTTAAAGTGAAAAAAATTGACACCTATACCCCCTATGAGTATATAATAATGGTGAGGTGATAAAATGGAAAATTGCCATGATGATCAAATGGTTCCAAGAAGTGAAGACGAAATTAACGATTTAATGAAACGTCTTCGTAGAATAGAGGGGCAAGTAAGAGGTATTCAAAAAATGGTCGAAGAGGACCGATATTGTATAGATATTTTGACGCAAATTATGGCAGTTGAAGCTGCTATGAAAAAGGTAAGTTTCTCATTAATTGAAAGACATGCGAATCATTGTATGGTTAAGGCAGTTAAAGAAAACAATGGCGCAGAATCGGTAAACGAATTAATGGAGGTTATTAAGCGTTACGTAAAGTAAAGGGGGTTGATTAGAATGAATGATGCAAAGCAGTTAACCCTTGGTATAGAGGGTATGACCTGCGCCGCATGTGCAACCCGAATCGAAAAAAGCTTAAATCGAATGGATGGCTTACAAGCGAATGTGAATCTTGCATTAGAAAAAGCTACTATTATATATGATAAAGGGCAATATCAAACTTCTGATTTAATAGAAAAAATCCATACGATTGGTTATGAGGTTGCAGTTGAAAAAGTTACCTTAAATATTGAGGGAATGACATGTGCTGCTTGTTCAGCTCGAATCGAAAAAGTAATAGGGAAAATGGATGGAATCGTTCAAATCAATGTCAATCTGGCTATGAATATAGCAACGATTTCTTATTTACCTGAAGTACGATCACTTCAATCGATAATAGATAAAATTAGTCATATTGGTTATGCAGCAGCTATAAAAGAAGAAAATGCAGTTAAAGAAAAAGACACAACAAGAAACAAACGGATTCAATTAATCGTTTCAATCTTACTTTCAATTCCACTATTGTATACGATGGTATCTCATCTGCCATTTAGTACAAATATATGGATGCCACATTTATTAATGAATCCATGGTTTCAACTTTTGTTTGCAACTCCGGTTCAGTTTATTATAGGTTGGCATTTTTACGTTGGAGCATTTAAAGCAATTCGAAATTATAGTGCGAATATGGATGTTCTTGTTGTCCTTGGAACATCGGCTGCTTACTTTTATAGCTTAGTCGAGTCAATTAAGACAATAAATAATAGTATGTATATGCCGCATCTTTATTTTGAGACAAGTGCAGTATTAATAACATTAGTTTTACTTGGAAAATATTTTGAACATATTGCTAAAGGAAAAACAACTGAAGCAATTTCTAAACTAATGGAATTACAAGCTAAGGAAGCAATCATTTTAGAAAATGGAAATGAAATTTATGTACCATTGGAAGCTGTAAAAGTTGGAGATCTACTACTTGTTAAACCAGGTGAGAAAATTCCAGTGGATGGTGTTATTGTTTCGGGAGTTTCTACAGTTGATGAATCAATGATTACTGGTGAGTCTTTACCAGTTGATAAAAAGGCTGATGATAAAGTTGTTGGAGCAACTGTTAATGGCAATGGTATTTTAACGATTCTAGCTGAGAAGGTTGGTAAGGATACTGCATTAGCAAATATTGTGAAAATAGTTGAAGAGGCACAAGGTTCAAAAGCTCCAATTCAAAGATTAGCAGATCGAATTTCGAATATATTTGTTCCAATTGTAATTGGCATAGCCATTTTAACATTTATCATTTGGTTTTTTGTAATCGATCCTCAAAATTTGCCTAAGTCAATTGAAGTAGCAATAGCTGTTTTAGTCATCGCATGTCCTTGTGCTTTAGGGCTTGCTACACCAACTTCGATTATGGTTGGAAGTGGAAAAGGTGCCGAAAACGGAATTTTATACAAAGGCGGAGAATTTTTAGAAACTACCCAAAAAATTAATACAATCATTCTTGATAAAACAGGAACTGTTACAAAAGGAAAGCCTGAAGTAACAGATATCATTAATTTAAATCATCGAGAGGATTTATTGAAGCTCGTTGCAAGTGTAGAGAAAATGTCAGAGCATCCTCTAGCACAAGCAATTGTTCAATACGCTCTTAAGCAGGAACTGAAACTAACTGATATTACAGAGTTTATTGCCATACCTGGACATGGGGTAGAAGCCATGATTGAAAATAAAAAGGTATATATCGGTACTCGAAAGTTAATGAATGAAAAGAATATCGATTTTTCTTCAGTTGATGAACAATTAATTGTATTTGAATCTGCAGGAAAGACAGGGATGTTAGTAGCAATTGACGATAAGCTTGAAGGGATTATTGCTGTAGCCGATACAATTAAAGAATCTTCAAGAAATGCGATAAAAGCATTAAAGGATTTAAAAATAGAAGTTTTTATGGTTACTGGTGATAATAAACACACTGCACAGGCGATTGCAGATCAAGTTGGGATTGAAAATGTATTTGCTGAAGTTCTTCCAGAGAAAAAAGCAGATATAGTGGCAGAATTACAAAAACAAGGGAAAATTGTTGCGATGGTTGGAGATGGGATTAATGATGCTCCAGCTCTTGCAAAAGCTGATATTGGAATGGCAATCGGTACTGGTGCTGATGTAGCGATAGAAACAGCGGATGTTACGCTAGTAGGTGGCGACTTATCACATATTCCGAAAGCGATTAGCTTAAGTAAGAAAACAATGAATAATATCCGCCAAAATTTATTTTGGGCGTTATTTTATAACAGTTTAGGTATACCGATTGCAGCTTTAGGGTTATTGCAGCCTTGGATTGCAGGTGCAGCAATGGCATTTAGCTCCGTATCGGTAGTCATAAATGCATTACGATTAAAACGTATAAAAATTTAGGAGGATTTAGTAATGGAAACAATTTTAAAAGTAGAAGGTATGACATGTGGGCACTGCAAAGCTGCAGTTATGAAAGCGGTAGAAGGAGTGTCTGGTACAAATAATATTATCGTAAGTTTAGAAAATAAAGAAGTAACATTCAATACTTCAAACGCAGAAACAATTGATAAAGTGAAAGAGGCTATTGAAGATCAAGGGTATGACATTATCTAAATAAAAAAGCGAACTTATTGGTTCGCTTTTTATTTGACGAAAAATAACTATACAGGGGAGAAATTGGATGAAATACTTTTTATTATTACTAAGTTTCATTACTGTGATCGGTTTAAGTGGCTGTGGAAATATGACTCATACAGCTTCTACTCATGAAAGTATGAATCATGAAAAAACAAAAGAAGAAAAAGATTCAACCAAAGTACAATTTACGTTTAACGGTAATCCTGAAAGTGGTAAAAAAGTAAACTTAAACATTCAAGTCAATGATTTGATGGGGAAAACAGTAAACAAATTTGAGCTCGAGCACGAAAAATTAATGCATTTAATTGTTGTAAGTAAGGATTTATCATTTTTTGATCATGTGCATCCAGTATATAAAGGGAAAGGATTATTTACAGTCACACCGGATTTTCCAAATGGTGGTGAATATAAATTATTTGCAGATTTTATACCTGAGGGCTCTGATAAAAACGTAAAAACAAAATTAGTACAAGTGGCAGGTGAGCAAGCCAAACCGGTTTCGCTAATACCAGATAAAATATTAACAAAAGTAATTGATGGAAAAGAGGTTACTTTAAAATTTGATAAATTGATGACAAATAATGAAGTTAAAATGACATTTACGATTAAAGATGCTAAAACCAAAAAAGGTATTACTGATTTACAGCCTTATTTGGGTGCTATTGGTCACGTTGTTGCGATTAGTGGGGATACAAATACTTACTTACATGTCCATCCAATGAATGAAAAATCAAGTGGACCTGACGCAGAGTTTATGACTAGTTTTCCTGAAAAAGGATTATATAAAATATGGGGACAGTTTAAACAAAATGGAGATGTGTTTATTGTGCCATTTATAGTTGAGGTGCCATAATTTCCTTCCATGATAGTTGCTGTATTAATGTTGGAAGGTTTATAATTGACCCTTTCAAAGACTATTATATTATTAGTCTTCGAAAGGGTATTTTTCTATTTCAACCTAAAACTTTGCGATAGAGTTCTTTAGCAACAGATGCTTCTTTTGTACCGTGAATAATTGCTCGACCGTCTTTAAATAAAACAATGCGATGATCTTCATAAGTACATGATAATAAATAAGGATTTACGATCAAATCATTTACTAACCCTTGTAATCTTTCAGAAAGGTTAGTTAGTGTTGGAATTTTAGGAGATGATACTCTTAATTGGACTGCATCTCTTCCACATAAAACATATGATTTCATATGGTCATCATCTTTTAAAAATGGGTAACTTCTTATAGAGCCACATGTTGCACAATTATTATTTTTTAATTTTTCGATGTTTATATCTGACTTTTCATACTTCCAAACATCAATCGATTGTAAGATTGGTGAAAGTTCATGGTTAGTAAGATATTGCAGGGCATAGGTTACTTGGTAGGCAGCAATCATTTGCACAATTGGACTGATTACTCCTACTGTATCGCAAGTCATATTTAAAGTTGGTATATGATTTAATAAACAGTTAAGACAAGGAGTTTTCCCTGGAATAATTGGAAACGAGAGGCCATAGCTTCCAACACACGCACCAAAAATAAAGGGGATCCCATGCTTAATTGCTGCATCATTCACAACCATTCTAGTTTCAAAATTATCTGTTGCATCGAGAATGATTGTTTGGCCTTTAATCAACTCTTCAATATTAAGACTAGTAATATCTTTTATTAAACTAGTAATCGAAACTTCACTATTAATTTGTTGAAGTCGATATTTAGCTGCAATTACTTTAGGTAGTTTATTTCTAGCATCCTCTTCTGTGTAAAGAGACTGCCTTTGTAAATTACTCCATTCAACGTAATCACGGTCAACAATTGTTATATTTCCAATGCCTGCTCTTACAAGCATTTCTGCTATTGATGAGCCTAATGCACCAACACCAATAATAATGGCACTGGCTTTTTGTAAGTTTGATTGACGATCTTTTCCTAAAAATAATTCTTGCTTTGCATAGCGGTTTGTCAAGAATTCACCAACCCTGTGATTGGGCTACTAGCTTCACCATAATTTTTTTCTTCAATTCTTCCTGCCTCATAACCAAGTCTTCCAGCTTCAATAGCAAGCTTCATCGCAACTGCCATTTTTACAGGATCTTTTGCATTAGAAACCGCAGTATTTAAAAGGACTCCATCAGCACCTAGCTCCATTGCAAAAGCTGCATCTTTTGGCGACCCGATACCGGCATCTACTATAACAGGTACATTCGATTGCTCAATGATAAATTTAAGATTAAGTGGATTAATAATTCCTTTTCCGGAACCGATAGGAGATGCACCTGGCATAATCGCATGTACACCAAGTTCTTCTAGTCTTCTTGCTAGCACAACATCATCGGAAGTATAAGGTAATACAACAAATCCTTCGTTTAATAGCATTTCTGATGCTTTCAATGTTTCGATTGGATCAGGTAATAATGATTTATCACACCCAATTACTTCTACCTTGATCATATCGCATAAGCCAGATGCTTTTGCCAATCTTGCAATTCTAACAGCCTCTTCGGCAGTTTTTGCACCAGCAGTATTAGGCAATAATTTATACTTTGTTAAATCTAGTTGTTCTAGAAAATTTGGTTGAGATTCCTCAAAAATATTCATTCTTCTAACAGCAAAAGTTAGGATCTCGGCTTTCGATACTTCAACAGCTTCTTTCTGGACTTCAAATGAAGGGTATTTTCCTGTTCCTAATAATAATCTTGAATGAAATGTATGATTTCCTACTTTTAACATGATTAGCCACCACCTACAAAATGTATTAATTCTACAGAATCTCCGTTAGAGAGATGAGTTAATGAATACTGTTCTTTATAAATAATTTCTTTATTAACCTCGACAATAACAATTCGGTTTTCTAATTGATATTCATTAAGCAAATCCTGAATTGTACAGGTTTTGCTGGAAATGTTGATGTTCTTTCCGTTTAATCTTATTTCCAAGTGTTTACACCTCCAAAACATAAAAATTAACGATTGATTTTAAATGCTTCGATCCAGTTACGATCGACTTTTCGTTTAAGGATTAAATCTCGAATTAATTTTCCAGTTGCTGGTGCAAGCAAAATACCATTTCGAAAATGGCCGGTCGCAAATAAGATTTGATCTTCTTCGGGATGAATTCCAATAAAGGGATTATAGTCGAGAGTTCGCGGTCGTAATCCTGCCCAAAATGAATCAATTTTCATGTCTTCAATTTCGGGAAGCATTTTTTTAGCGCTTTGTATTAATGACTCAATCCCCCTTAAGCTAGGGTTCTCATTCCATTCGTTATCGATCATCGTAGCTCCGATGACAAGGCGACCGTCATTCCTTGGAACAATATAATTTTGTTCATGGAAAAGAGTATGTTTTAATGCAACCTTTTCACTTCTGACCGCGATGCATTCACCTTTAACGGGAATAATTTCATGATGTAATCCAAGCTGCCCAAACAATGAATTACTCCAAACACCACTTGCAACTACAAGAGTTTTTGCTTCAAAATTGCCATTTGTAGTTTTAATTAAATAATGTGAATCATTTTTTTGAATCTGAAATACATGAGTATATTCAAATATAGATGCACCTAAAATTTGAGCACTCTTGCAAAACGCGTTACAGACAGAAACAGGTAATACATTCACGTCGTCTTCAATATAAGCTGCTCCAATTATGTTTGGATGGACACCAGGTATCTGTTTTTTTAACTCCTCATGGTTATACCAAAGTGCCGAAGTTTGAGTGAGTAGTGGAGTTAATTGTTTTTTTTCTAAATCGGTATAAGCTAGTTTGAAAATGCCACCTTTTTTTAGTTCAATATCGATTCCACATAACTCTTTTAATTCTTCTTGAAGTTGAAAATAAGTTAATTGACTGTTTCTAGCAAAAGTAAAAAATGACTCGGACTGATCCCACTCTGAATGGGCACCAAGCATTCCTGCAGCTGCCTTAGTTGTTTTCTGTCCAACTTGCTGTTCTTCAAGAACTGCGACATTAATGTTTTCTTTCGCTAGATAATAAGCAATGGAACAACCTATTATTCCACCACCAATTACTACAACATCAAATTTCTTGTTCATAAGCGAATTTACACCTTTCAAAATATTGCAGCGCAGCTTCTAGAGGATTTCGGGCAGAAAATATGCCAGACATGACAGCTATACCATCAATTTCGTTCTCTTTTAGAACCTGGATATGTTCAGGTAATATTCCGCCGACTGCATAGATTGGTATAGTTAACGTTTTTTTCATTTCTGGAATTAGTTCAATCCCATTAGGTGTTAATCCATTTTTACACTCTGTTTCAAAACAATGACCGTACAGAATATAGTCAGCTTTATCATTTTCTGCCTGTATTGCTTCAGTAAGTGTGTGAACTGATTTTCCTACTCGTAAATTAGGAAAATATTCTTTTACATCAACAAGTGGAAGACCATGTCCCGGTAAGTGAATATTTGATAGGTTAGAGAAAATAGCTATATCTAAACGATCATTTAAAACAATTTTTTTCATATCTACTTTGTTTATTTTTAGTAGATTTAAGAGTGATAGTAGCTCGATTGCCGTTTTCGACTTTTCACGAATATGCACATAGTCGACTGCATCGATTATTTGAATTATTTTTGTAGCAAGTACTTCGACTGAGTGCTGATCATCTGTAATTGCAATAAGTTCCATGGCCCAGCCTCTTTCATTTGCAAAATTTTTTCAAACAAAAAAACCACTTTCCTAAAAAAAAGAAAGTGGTTACATTGCACGCGAAAAAAGTATAAAATGCGCCACTTTCCTACGCAGGTACTAGCCTGTTCAGGTTTTGAGGGTTTAAAAGTAACTACCTTATTCTCAGCCCTTATCAAGGGATCCCCTAGTGATGAATATGTATGAAAATTAATCTTAGCATAGCATATAAAAAATAATATTCAATACTAAATTTATTTTTACTAGTCCCATTTTATTACCAAAAATTGGGCTTGAAGTATAGTGGAATCAAGTGTTTTTAGTAGTATAAAAAAACCAAATTTTTTTTTGTTTGGAGTTTCTGTAAAAATTTAGGGGAATAAAAACATTTACATTTTAAATTTATGGGTTTATATTTAGTTTGAACAATTTAATAGATTGACTAGGGGTGTCCAATTAATTGGGCTGAGAGAGAAACGTGATTAAGTTTCTTAACCCTCAGGACCTGATCTGGTTCATACCAGCGTGGGGAAGTTAGAAATTTTCATTAATGATTACATAATTATTAATGTAGTTTTGCTAACACTTAGCCGGGTCTTAAACATAAGATTCCGGCTTTTTTTCATGCTTTAAATGGATTGGATTTCGTCCTTTTTAAACTAATTAAAAAGGGGAATGAAATCAAATGAACAATTCTGTAAATGAAATGAATTTTTCCATCATGTCTAGTTTTTCAGGGAGTAAGAAGGTATATGTTGAAGGATCTAGACCTGACATTAAGGTGCCAATGCGTGAGATTCAATTAAGCCCAACAACTGGCACTTTTGGAGAAGAAGAAAATGCTCCAGTTAGAGTATACGACACTAGCGGACCTTACACAGATTCAGCTAGCTCAGTTGATATTCGAAATGGACTTAAGGCGATTAGACAAAACTGGGTAATTGAACGAAATGATGTTGAAGAGTATGAAGGGCGCGAAATAAAGCCTGAAGATAATGGATATAGAAAAGAGTCAGATCAACATAATGTTGAAGTATTTAAAGGGTTAAAAAGAAAACCGTTACGAGCAAAGGAGAATGGAAATATTACTCAAATGCATTATGCTCGAAAAGGAATTATTACACCTGAAATGGAATTTATTGCGATTCGAGAAAATGTTTCGGCTGAATTTGTTCGTGATGAAGTTGCTAAGGGAAGAGCTGTCATTCCATCGAATATTAATCACCCTGAAAGTGAGCCAATGATCATCGGTCGTAATTTTCATGTGAAAATTAATGCCAATATAGGTAATTCAGCGGTTACGTCTTCAATCGAAGAAGAAGTAGAAAAAATGACATGGGCTACTCGCTGGGGTGCGGATACGATGATGGATCTTTCTACTGGTAAGAATATTCATACAACACGTGAATGGATTATCCGAAACTCTCCAGTACCAGTAGGGACAGTTCCGATTTATCAAGCGCTTGAAAAGGTTAATGGAATCGCTGAAGATTTAAGCTGGGAAGTGTTTAGAGATACACTAATCGAGCAAGCGGAACAAGGTGTAGACTATTTTACAATTCACGCGGGTGTATTATTACGCTATATTCCATTAACGGCAAAACGAGTGACAGGAATAGTATCTCGTGGAGGGTCTATTTTGGCTCAATGGTGTTTAGCTCATCATAAAGAGAATTTTTTGTATACTCATTTTGAAGAAATTTGTGAAATTATGAAGCGTTATGACGTAACATTCTCTTTAGGAGATGGACTGAGACCAGGCTCAATCGCCGATGCAAATGACGAAGCACAATTTTCTGAGTTAGAAACACTTGGTGAGTTAACGAAAATTGCATGGAAGCACGATGTTCAAGTTATGATTGAAGGACCGGGACATGTACCAATGCACTTAATTAAAGAGAATATGGATAAACAATTAGAAATTTGTCAGGAAGCGCCATTTTATACTTTAGGACCGCTAACGACTGATATTGCACCTGGATACGATCATATTACATCAGCAATCGGTGCAGCAATGATTGGTTGGTTTGGTACTGCAATGCTTTGTTATGTAACTCCGAAAGAGCATTTAGGTCTTCCAAATAAAGAAGACGTAAGAGTAGGAGTTATTACATACAAAATAGCGGCGCATGCAGCTGACTTAGCAAAAGGACACCCTGGTGCACAAAAAAGAGATGATGCACTTTCAAAAGCTAGATTTGAATTTAGATGGCGTGATCAATTTAATCTTTCTCTTGATCCTGAAAGAGCAATTGAATATCATGATGAAACATTACCTGCCGAAGGAGCTAAAACAGCGCATTTTTGTTCAATGTGTGGTCCAAAATTCTGTAGTATGAGAATTTCACAAGATATTCGAGATATAGTAAAACAAGAAGAACTTCAGAATGGTTCAATCATTGAAGAAGGAATGAAAGAAAAAGCACTTGAATTTAGAAAACAAGGCGGGGAAATCTATCAATAAGGGTGTGAGCCTTATATGAATAGGGTAGAAGAAATCATAAACGAGATAAAACTATTGGAAGAATATATGCAACACTTAAAAATAGAACTGAAAACGATTCAAAAAAATTGTGACCACGATTTTTTGAAGAAAGATACGATACAAGAATGTCTTAAATGCAGTTTAATTGAGAGCTTATGTTGGTAATACGTAATAACAAAAACAAACCTCAGGCTAAGAGGTTTGTTTTTGTTATTCTAGAATTAATGTTCTGACAAACTATTGATTGAAACTTCTTCCTCTCGATCTGGTTGACCTAGCGGATAGATTCTAGCAGTTTCATTTGTTTCATCAACATGTTGAATGTAAATTGGCACTCCATTATATGTCACATTAGCCATTTCAGGTGAAGAAGCAATTTCTTGAGCTCGTTGTTTATTCATACATAACCTCCTCTACATTAATAATTGAAACCTAACATATTATTAACAGAGGTATACTTGAGTATTCATAATTAAGTACAAGCTTTTTTAAAAATAAAAAAACTCCTGTTAAAACTTAACAGGAGTTTTATAGTTTTTAATGATTACCAGTGATGTCCATGTCCATATCCATATCCGTCATATCCAGACCAGCAAGCTGCTCCAACAATGATTAATAGGATAAATAGAACAACGATTAAAGCAAAACCGTTAAGATGGTGTCCGTGATGTCCAGTACTCATACATGTGACCTCCTTCATACGATATTTAAGGGAAAACTCCCTTAGGGTCATGCGGCTAATTGAAAAATTTCAATTAGGAGAGGTGGATAATGTATCGTATGTTTTTTTGCCAACTATGAAACTAGTCTATAATGTAATTAGGCTTTTACCTAGAAGTAAGTTTTAATAAATGAATTATTTTTCCTTAGGAAGTGAAATTGCTGTTTCAACTACATAACCATTTTGAAACTTCACAGCAATTGTACCTAAATAAGTGTCAGTAGGCTGAAGTGTTTCGGTACAAGTAAAATAACGAATATGTACAACTTCCTTCGTATCTTTACTAATCTTTTGACAAGCAAGTAAATTACTTAGTCGTTTTAATGCAATCTCTCTTTTCACTCCAATTAGATCTTTTTTTATAAATGATTCATAATAATTTTTTAATGGGAACATTTTAACAGCTCCTGTTCATTCGAAAATAAAATTTCTTAAGTCGTATCATATCATAAAGTAAATCTGTTTTTGTAAAGTTTGTAGCTGTGGATATTTATCATTATTCTAGTTTGTTGAGGGAAATATGTAACTAACAAAAAAATCCCACTATAGATTATTATAGTGGGATTTTTTTCACACTGTTGAAAAACAACCTTGTCAAATAATAACTAAATTTTCGTAAAAGGAGTAGAGTGATGTTGATTTCCACTACAGGATGCTCGCTTTCCATGGGGCGAGATTCTTTAGCCTCCTCGGCAAGCCGGCGGGGTCTCAGCCTTCCCGCTTATCCCATAGGAGTCGAGCAACCTTCCGTTCCAATCAACTTATTCATCAAAAAAAGTCTGCAATAAATCCTAATCAAATAGCCTTTACTAAGAGTATCCTAACTGTTGTTTATTAATCAGTTTGTAAGTCAATTAATATCGAACATTAATTAATAAACTAATGAATTGAATTTGTTTTTCGAAAAAATTAGCTCATAATATTTTTAACTTCTGAAAAAAAACTTACTAGTGTTATTGGAAACATAAAATTGTTAATAAATATAAAAAAATGAATTTTAAGCTAACTGTGAAAAATCTAGTTAAAAGACTAGGACAAGATTGTAAGAACAAGAGGGCTAAAGAAAAAATCTCTCCTTTAAAGCTTACAATTTTATAAAAATCCCCCAAAAAATAAAAAAACTGTCTCAAAATGTCGACATTTAACGACCTTTTGAGACAGCCTCATTTAATTACTTATGCAGTTTGATTTGAATCTTTATCAATCTTATTTTTACCGTTTAGTTTAGAATTTTTATATCCGTATGTTATATAAATTACTAAACCGATTACTAACCAAACTACGAAACCTTTCCAAGTAAATGTTGAAAGTTGTAGCATTAAATATACACAGAATACAACAGCTAATACTGGTACTACTGGTACCCAAGGAGTTTTGAATCCACGCTTTAAGTCTGGGCGAGTTTTTCTTAATACTAGTACACCAAGAGAAACAGCAGAGAAAGCGAATAGAGTACCGATATTTGTTAATTCAGCTAATTTGTTTAATGGAATTAAGCCAGCGAATAAAGCAACTAGCCCGCCAGTTACCCAAGTACTTGTTACAGGAACTGCAGTTTTCTTGTTAACTTTTGATAATTTACCTGGTAATAAACCGTCTTTACTGATTGCATAGAATAGACGAGTTTGTCCAAACATCATTACGATTAATACAGTTGTAATACCGATGATTG
>NZ_LJIZ01000012.1 GCF_001420605.1 Bacillus sp. FJAT-25509 | reverse complement strand
AGCTTAAGTGCCGATATTCTTGGACGTGGGTTCGACTCCCACCGTCTCCACCAATACATACTGTTTGGTGGTTTTTTTATGCTTAAAAATATTAATGCGAAAACCTCTTAAAACTTTGATTTATCAATGTTTTAAGAGGTTTTTCTATTTAGGAGTAACTGCATTCAATAACTTTGCCAAGTTAATGAAAGAATCCCCCACTCACACTACGTGTTGAAGTGGGAGGATTCTGGTTAAAATTGATAAAAAGGAACGAAAAGCAACAGTGTTTTTGCTATTTCGTTCCTTTTTGTATCTTTATTGTTGTTTCATCAACTTCCCCAGTTAAGATTTGTTATAAATAGAACATCAATACAAACATTTGGTATTTTAATCCAAAATTAACATTCATTACTTAGTAAGGAAAACAAAAGAAATGGAAAAATAAACATAACTTTTGAATTGGAGGTTCTTCATGAAAACGGAATCTTTTCTAGATTTAAACGAAAAAAAACTCAGAGAGATGTTATGCGATACCTCCGATTTTAAAACAAGTGATGTTCGAGTTGGTGAACAATGGTACCGTCTTTACTACTTTGATACGATGGTTGATACAAGTATCGTGCAAGAACACATTATCCGCCCGTTGCTTCATAACCAACACACGAGTGTTCGTGAAGCGGTCACTATTCTAAAATATCAAGAAACTGAATGGTTATCAGAAGTATCAAAAGCACTAGTCGCAGGAAAAACAGTGGTTCAAAGAAATGGAGAAACCATTTGTTATCTATTAGACACTGAAAAAACAAATGATCGTTCGATTTCCATTCCGATGAATGAACGTGTGTTACGCGGTTCTTATAAGGCACTAAACGAAAATATCGATACAAATATAAACATGTTGCGCAAATTAGTTGAAACACCAGATTTTATCGTGAAGAGTTACTCACTTGGGCGTCGTTCAAGTACAAAAGTAGCCATTTTATACCTGCATTCTTTGGCAAACGAAGTCGTCTTAATGGAATTGGAGAAAAAAATCGAAAGTATCGATATCGATTATGTCGAGTCACCTGGTTTTATAGAGGAATTAATAACAGATGATAAATTTTCACTATTTCCGAAATTTCTCATTTCTGAACGGTCAGACCGTATCCGTTCTTATCTAATGGATGGGAAAATGGCTATTTTAACAGATGGGTCGCCTCAAAGTGTTATACTACCGGTTTCATTTTGGTCCTTTTTTCAAACACCAGATGATTATCAAGTTGGTTGGATCGTCGGTAGTATGTTTCGTTTCCTTCGGATTATTTGTTTCATCTTTGCCGTTTCATTACCAGGATTGTATGTAGCGCTCGTAACATTTGATCCACGAATTATTCCATTTGAAATTGCCTTAACACTTAAGAATTCAATGCAATTGGTTGCTTTACCTCCGATTTTAGAAGCGATAATCATGCTTGTTACGCTTGAAATCTTACGCGAATCAGCCATTCGACTACCAGGTCCAATTGGTCAAACAATTGGAGTAGTTGGTGGAATTGTTATTGGTACAGTCGTTGTTCAAACGAATCTGATTTCAAATATGATGGTAGTTGTTACTGCTCTCACGGGTGTATCTTCCTTTATTATTCCTTCATACGAAATGAGTAATGTCGCACGAATCATGACTTACCCTTTCTTAGTGATGGCGTCTATTTTTGGATTAATCGGGTTAGAGATTAGCTTCTTTTTGTTATTAACACATTTAGCTCGGATTAACACGATTGGTATTCCTTATTTTTATGCGTGGTTTACCAAAGATGCGATAAAAGATACCTTATTTAGAGCACCAATCAAACGTCTAAAAAAACGGCCAATAGAAAGTGTCGCAAAAGATCTGACGAGACTAAATGATCCAAAGGGGTAGTTGACGATGATCCATCTAAAAAAGATTTCAATTAACCAACTGATATGTCTTGTGATTACAACACAAATTGGTGCACACGTTTTGTCGATCCCATACGCAGAATCTCGCCATACAGGACATGATGCGTGGATGTCTGTTTTGGTTGGAGGTATGTTCTCACAAGTAGTGATATTTGTTATTTATGGACTTGGTAAGCGTTATCCTACATTAACATTTCAGCAGTATCTCTATCAGATTGTTGGAAGACCAATTGGTGTCATGTTAAATTTTTTGTTTGCCTTATTTTGCGCGCAGAATTGTATCATTGTTGTAATTTCTTATGCAGATATCCTTCATCGGTGGGTTTTGTATGAAACACCTTGGATTGTAATTGTCGGTTTTTTGTTTCTGATGTCAGCCTATACTGCATCATCTTCTTTAAGAAGTATTTCGACTGTCTCACAATCCGTCCTTACATTGGTTGTTATTTGTGCGGTGATTATCATCATAAGTGGCATGGGTAAAGGGAATTGGCTTCATTTCTTACCGATTGGCACACATGGAATCGTGTCAGTCTTAAAGGACTCGATTCCAACATTTTGGGCGTATACTGGATTCGAATTACTTCTATACGTTTTTCCATTTGTCCAGTGCAAAAAAAAGATTGAGATTTTATTTGCGATGTCAATAGCAAACGGAATTACGACATTATTTTATGTGTTGATAAGCGTCATCGTCATCTATAATTTTAGCGAAAGCCAATTGGATACCATCACAGAACCGATGGTGTTCATCCTTCGTAAATTTAGATGGCCTGTCGTGCAGAGTTTAGATATCGTCTTTATCACAACTTGGATATCTGTCATAACAGCAACCGTCTATATGTATTTGTTTTTATCCGCACGGTATGTCGCAAGTATACGAAAAAAAGAAATCAATCGTCATTCTTTATTGGTTTGGGTGATTGGCGTTTTTGGCTTTGTCATTGCTTGTTTTTGCGCTGATCGACAACGAATGTTTCGTTATTCAGATGTTCACAATGTACTTTCTTTCATCATGATTGTCGTGATACCAACATTTCTTTTACTTGGTTCGATTCTACGTGAAAAGGTGGCAAAAGTATGAGAAAAGTTGCCATTTTACTTTTATTGTTGCCACTTTTAACAGGCTGTTGGGATCGCTTACCTTTAAGAAATTTACAATTTGTCGATATAGCAGGACTCAATTGGAATGAAAAGAATCGTGAAGTCGAATTAGATTATGTCATCACCAACATAAAAAGTACTGGTCCGGGTTCAGGTGAACCACTTTCTGAGACGGTTGTTTTAAAAGGACCTAATGTTATTGAAGCCGTTAGTCAAGGGCAGTATATCGATCAAGCGCCTTTTTTAGGGATCAACACAGGGATTTATTTGATGAGTGAATCTTTTGTGAAACACGAACCAATTTTACAACTTAATTTTTTATTACATGCACCGTATACGTCTATTAACTCACCGGTTGTAATATTCAAAGGGGACTTAGGAACTTTTTTAAAGACAACTCCAAAACAGAATGGAAAATTCGCTGGTAATTTTGTTAGGTTTAACTCGGCGTTAGATAAAAATAATATCATTAATAGTGTGACGATGATGCAATTATTAGAATCAAAAGAATACGAATTATCAAATCTTGCGATTCCAATTGTGAAACAAAATGAGAAAGGTACAGAATTAGAAGGTGGGCTATTAATTAGCCACGGGAAGAATACAGATGTAGAACTTAATAAAGAACAATTGCGTATGATGATGTTAATTACCGGGAAAGAAAAAGGAAGACAACGATATAGTGGTAAATTAGAGAAAGTTAGCGAAGAAAAGAACGATTATCGAAGTTACAGCTTTTCATTAAAAAAAGGTACTTCAACGATTCGTGTGATACCGCAATCAAAAAGACCACCAAAAGTGAATCTCAATGTTAACATCGACATCGTTGTCATCAAATTAGGAAAATCATATCACCAACTTAATGCAAAATATGTGAATAAAACCGAAAAAGAACTAGGTAAACAATTAGACAAAAAAGCGTTAGAGACAATTCAAATCATGCAAAAAGCGAATTGTGATTTGCTTGGGATCGGTGAAAGGATAAAGGCGTTTCACCCTAAAATTTGGAAAAATTTAAATTGGGAAAAGGACTATCCTGAAATGAACATCAAACCACATTTCAAGGTTCACATCTTGAATGTTGATCGAATGTAAAATGCCCCTATCTTCTGGTAATCTGGATTACAAAAAAAGCACACATAAATAGTAAAACCTATAAAAATGCACCTCTAAATGTTAGACACCGTCTAATATTTAGAGGTGCATTTTTATAACTAAATTTACAATAGAGAAGAAATTAATTGCCATAAAACGCTACTTAGAAGGGGATGAAGAGCAAAGGAACATTCGAAACCTATCGGAGTAGAGCATTCAGTATTTCGAACATAGATACAACAGTAACACGGATATACCTGGGTTTTAAGAGGTTTATATTTTTTTAAACTCCTTCCGTTTTTATTGAATTAGATTAAATCAACTAGCATGTAGATTGAAAAAATGTCGAAAAATTAATAATAAAAAGTAAATTTTATTAATGAAAATAATGGAATATAGAAATACATAATCAAGATTTTAATAAAAAAGTGAGAATTCCCCCAAATTTGACTATTTTGATATTAATTTACCAAAAAGTCAATATAACTGAATTTTTAGGTCTTTTAGGTTGAAAAAACGGGGTAAAAAGACTAGTTTCGAAGGGAAAATGATAAAATATGATAATTTTCAATTAAATACTATTGTATTTGTTCGTCGTTTAACTACAATTTTCTGCAAATTCCCCCAATGTAGCTTCATTACTTTTTAACGTATTATTAAGTCACAGATATAATTATTTAATATTTTTAAATATTAAATAATTATCAGGACGACTAATAGTGGGGGGAGTAACATGAAAAAGAGACAAAAGAAACGAACAATATCGGCTGTTGCGTTAAGTAGCGCGATGTTGCTGAATATGGTCTTACCACAAAGTGCCATTCTTGCACATGCAGAGTCGAATGTTGATCAGAAAAATCCAACTGATGGGAAATTTACAGCGGATGAAGTTAACCGCATCTTAGCTGGATTAACACCAGAACAAAAAGCGAGCATCAATAAGCTGACTGGTGCGGATAACACACAAAAAATCCACGTCGATCAGAAAGATTTAAAAAGCGGAAAAAATATTGACGTCATCGTTCAATTTAAAGTGGATCCAGCAAAAATTCAAATCATAAAGCAATCACTTGAAAAAGGAAGCGCAAGTGCACAGACGTTTGCTGCTGATTACGCAGATGCAAAACAAAAAGTTGCTGATGCACATTCGAAATTTAAAGCGTTTGTCAAGACGCAACCGGCTAAGCAAATTACTGGTGGAAAAGAAGTTCAGGCGGATATCCGCATCACAAGAGAATACACGGATGCATTTAACGGGGTTGCACTATCGGTACCACCAAGTATGGTTGAAGCGATTGCCAGCCAGGCGGATGTTGCATCTGTTTGGTCAGTGGTTCAATACGAAGTAGAAGAAGGAACGGCTTCATCTGGCGAAACACAGACAGTGACTGAAGCGACAGCAACCGGAAAACCAACTGCAGGCCTTTCATTATTGGGTGTTGATAAACTACACGCAGAAGGGAACACAGGGAAATTCTTGTCAGGTCCAAAACAAGGTCAACGAGTAAAAGTCGGGGTACTAGATACAGGGATTGATTACAACCATCCTGATTTATATGAAGTAACACACGATGCGGACGGACATTTATATGAAGGGCACGACTTTATTAACTCAAAAGTAGATGCAGATGGAAATGTGGTTCAAGTAGATGATCATGACCCGATGGAAACGATCTATCCTGATTGGGAAGCAGCAAGAGAACATCCGAATCCAGAAGAAGGGTTACCGTCTCCTAATTACAAAGATTATATTACGGAGCACGGTACACACGTATCAGGTACGATTGCAGCGAGTACAACAGATAATAATAACGTTTATTCAGCGGACGGTGTTGCACCAGATGTTGAACTTCACGGGTACCGCGTACTTGGACCGGGTGGACATGGTTCTTCTTACGCTGTACTAAGCGGAATCGACCAAGCAGTAAAAGATAAAATGGATGTAGTGAATCTATCACTCGGTGCAAATGTTAATGACCCATTTTACCCGACTAGTATCGCGATTAACAACGCAACATTACAAGGTGTCGTTTGTTCAGTCTCTGCAGGAAATGCAGGACCTGGCGTCGCGACACTTGGGTCACCAGGGACTTCACCACTTGCCATTACGGTTGGTGCAAGTACTGTTCCAGAACAAATTCCTGTGCAAACCGTAAAATTCGGTAATACGCCTTATCAAGCGCGTTTATTCGGGAAACATTTTGCAGACGCTGATGATGCGTTCAAAGGATTGTCAATTCCAATCGTCGATGTTGGTCTTGGAAGCAAAGATGATTATGCAGGAAGAGACATGAGCGGGAAAATTGCCCTTGTGAAACGCGGAGGCGATACCTTAACTCAAAAAATGGCCAATGTGAAAGATTCCGGAGCAAAAGGGATGATCATTTGGGATAACCAAGCGGATGAAGAAACCCAAGGGTATAATCCAAACTTTTTAGGGATTAGCGCTGACAATGTATATGCAATTTCTATTACACAAGCACAAGGTGAATCACTTGTGAACGCAATAAAAGCCGATCCCGGGAACGCAAAGATTACGTTCCCAATGACGCTTGATGCCCCACTCAACAAACCGGCTGATCAATTAGCGTCGTTCAGTTCAACAGGACCAGTAAAAGATTGGAGCATCAAACCAGATGTCATCGCACCAGGTGTTGACATTTTCTCAACTCAACCATACGATGTGTGGGAACCAAATAGTGATAAAGATTATAAATATGCCTACCAATCATTGTCAGGTACATCAATGGCTGCGCCTCACGTAACAGGGATTTCAGCACTTGTATTAGCTGCACATCCAGATTACACACCAGCCGATGTGAAAACGGCATTAATGAATACAGCAAAAGACGTGAGTACCGATTCAAAAACATACAGTGTGTACCAAGTTGGTGCAGGACGTGTTGATCCAGTTCGAGCGGTGCACTCAGATATCAAAATACAAGTATTAGATAAAGCAACAAGTACTACAAATATAGATGGGCAAGATCAGTATACGCCAATCGATAACACAACAGGTAGCTTCTCGTTTGGTTTTAATGGGCGCGGAGAAGGAGCGAAAACGGGCTCTGATGATGTTGTCAAATCAAAAGACTTCACGATTACAAACCAAGGTTCAACAAGTAAAACGTTCAAACTCAGTTCAAAGTTTATCACAACAAAATTTGCGAGTTCAAATCCAGTTGGACAAGGTACTGGAAATAATGTGAAAATCGACTTTTCAACTGGTGAGTCAAATGTAACGTCTGTCAGTGTGGACGGAAAAAGCTCAGTGAAAGCGAAAGCGACAATTACCGTACCAGCAAACGCATTAGACGGTACGTATGAAGGATATGTAAATGTTGTGAATGCAAATGATGCGAACGAATCATACCGCATGCCATTTACCATCACGATTGCTGAAAAAGGAATTGATTTTAAAGTAGACATCAAAGCGATGACACTATCTGAGCGTTATACTGGAAACTATAACCCAAATGCGGGACAACCTGGTTCAGGATACACCTTTTCTGTAAACGGCTCAATGGATAGTGCCTATGTTCTATTGAAAGATAAAGATGGAAACTATATCGGAGTCGTACAAAATGTGAGCAATATCAGTGGGGCTGGCCCTGGAGTCGTTTATGGTCCTGTAACAATGCTTGTTAATGGACTCTATTTACCATTTACAAAACCATATAATGGCTCACTTGATCAAGCTGGAATCGGAAAAACGCCTGCGGTGCTAAAAGAAGGTGCCTATTCGGTTGAGATGATCGCAACTGACAAAGATGGGAAAAAGTTCACAAAAGAAGACACGCTTTATGTCGACTACAAAGCACCTACCTTAACGATGGATAGTGATTCGCAGCCGGGTATTTATGAAATCGACCCTACAGGTTACAATCCAGGACAAGAGGTTAAGAAGTTTTATGGAACCGTTTATGACTCGAATATTGATGTCATGAAAAATAATGGCGAAACGACGTTAAAAGATTATGATACGCTTAAGCCTTCACCTGTCGATCAAGGGCAGAACACAGTGTTTGGTTATCAAGATGGTCCATTTGTCACACACATTTTTAAAACGGATGGAAACGGTCGTTTCAGTTTTGGCTTAGAGCCTAACGACATTAAAGCAAGTGGAATGAAGTATGTGATCTATCCTTCCGACTATTCTGGAGCAGGCGACTGGTATTCAACGAAGAAAAAGTATTACTTCATCAAAAAAGGTTCGCCATATGTAACAGTCACAACTTCTGGAGGCGTAGACCCAGCACTAGAAAGCAAAGGGAATGTGGTCGTTGAACCCCAAAAACCATTTAAAGTATCATTAGCGACGAAAAATGGAATTGGAATGACTGGCGGTACCTTTACAATTGAGGCAGATCCTATACTTGAATTTTCAAACATTAAGCTTTCTGACGAATATAGTAACTATTTAGGAAGTAAAGGCATTACACCTACACTAACAGTTGGTCAGCCTTATTTAGATAAACAAACAGGCAGACGTTCAGTCGACGTGACTATTTCTGGCGTTTCTGAAGCAGGCGCACTGACGAAAGACACGCAAGACATGAAGATTTTAGAAGCAAATTTGACTTACACAGATAAAAGTGCATTTGTTGGCCCAATTGACGAAAGTTTCGCTGTCGAAAATTCGAGCTTCACATTGGCTGGAAAAGAGACAGTCGTTCCGGCTTTCTTAACGAATATGCCACTTGTCAAACAACCGAAGTCACAAGTGACGGGTGGTCTGTTTGCGGAAAGCTTCAAAGCAAACAATTTAAGCGGAAGTTTTACGAATATTACGAAGGATTCAGGTGCGACCGTTACGGCAAAAGATGCCGATGGTAATACGTATGTAACGGATAACACAAGCGACGCAAACTCCGTTCAAATCGGAAATCAAACGTCAGGTACGTATTCCATTACAATGAAAGCAAGCGACAAGCCGTATTCAATTGAAACGTATATGCCAGGTCATTTTAAAGGATATCAAACAACGCCAGTCATTGGATCCAACAAATTCGGATTTCAATCAGGCTCATACTTTGATTTTGCATCGATGAACACACCACTTTTACTTGGTGGAGATGTAAATGGCGATAATGTGATTGATATGAAGGATTTAGTTTCAGAAATCCAAGCATATGCTGATTTCGATTTTCTAAAAGGTGTATCAGCATCTTCTAAAGAAAAAGCGGAATTCTTTACAAATTCTACTACGCATCGAAATAATGACATTAGCTGGGCTTTCTCAGGACTGAATTCATTTGGCAGTTACTCTTTCAGTAATATAGATTACAATGATTTTTACTATATCTTTAAAAACTTTGGTCAGAAAAATCAAAGTGCGATTGATGCAGGTAAGGTAGTCCCAGAACCACAACTTACTTTGACAGAAAATCTATCGATTTCATCAAATAGAGGAACGTATACTGCTTCTTCTGATGATTCGAAAGTTAAAACCTATAACTTATCTGCTGGTAATGGTCTAAAAGAAGTTATGGCAATGCTAAATTTTGCAGGTCCAACGCAAAAAACATCCGTAACTCAATTACCAACTTTCCAAGATTTGAAAAATGGTTCAACTGTTTCGTTGATCCCAACGAGCAATGTCATGTTAGATGATGTTGTATGGCGAAAAGCGATTACTAAGGTTGAATTAGGATTAGGCAGTAATTTCACTGACGTAACGAATGCAGTTGTACCAAATACAACCGTTCCAGCCGTATCGATTACATCCGGCTACGTCAAGAATGACCCGATACAAGGGATCGTAAATGTACCAGCTACACTATCATTACATGGTTCATTATTTAATACGACTGGTACGTACACGGTACGTATCACGGCTACTGGCTATCAACCAGTTACGAATAGCTTTACAATTGCATCAGTACCAATCCCAACTCCTACCATTCCAATGGTCACTGATCCAGCAAAAGCGCATATCGGAAACGATGTCACATTTAACTATACATTTGCTGATGACTCTAATTGGCGAAAGGGTATCAATAAAATCGTTGTCAAAACAGCAGGTTTTACAACAGGCTTAGATATTACGAATCTAAAAGATGGAAATGGTAATCTGTATTACGATATTTCACAACCAGGAAAAATTACATTTAAAGCCGATTTATTTAAAACGGATGCAGCGATTAATCCGAATGACGCAAAATCGTATAATTCAGCGATTAATCCAGGTGGAGCGAACTATTTACCTCAATTGTATAAATTCGAGATCAACTCAACCGGTTTAGATGGAACCATTTACCCGATGGTAACGATTGGCGGAGATGGCACGAATGCTGCTCAACCAATTGGATATGGCATTACGTTTGACTCAAAAGGTGGAAGCGCGATAAATCCAATTTCATTCGGATTTAAACCAAGCAATTCTCGATATAATGGAGGACAGTATATTTTCAATAGTATCTCCCCAAATCGAAGTACGCCACTTTCTGTCAAATCTGGCTATAATTTTGTTGGTTGGTATAATGTCGATCCAGTGACGGGTGCATTAACGACTCCTTGGGTTGAATATAATAATTATGCTTCAGATATAAAGGTTGCTGCAAAATGGCAAGTGAATTACACGCAAAACTATTCACCTGTTGATTTATCGAAACCAGATGGTGATAATTTAGGTGGTACCGTACTTGGTGAAGGTCCAGTTACGATTAAAATCCCAGACTATACAACGAATACACCATGGTTAAAGACAAAGAACGATATTGCAAAAATTGACGCAACGTATAGAAAAATGAAAGCAGATGGCACATTTGAAACAACTGACAGTACGTATACGTTAGATCCAACTACGTATGATTTAGTTGATAATGGTGACGGTAGTGGTTCATTAAAGTTCACAACGGCGACAGAAACATATGCAACAGCTCACCCTAGTGAAAAGTTTGCATTTAGTCAAGCACCAAGTTCAACTGGTTATCAATTGACACTAACGTCAACAGCTGGGGAAACCGTTCAAATTCCAAATGTAAAGCTAGGTTATCGCCGACACATTGATTTAAATGGAGGTACATTAAATTCACCAGGTGATGTCTTCTTCAGTGACAAACTAGTCAATGGAAAAGCATTTGGTGTTGACATGGTGACAGCAGCAACAAAAGTAACAAAGGGCAATCTTTCCATGATGCCAAACTTATATTATGATGCAGCCGGAACAAGCGGACAAGATGTACCAATTTCAACAGGAACTGGTAAGGTATTGAAAAACAATGAAACGTATTACATCGCTTGGATGAAAACACCGCCTCAAGTAACAAAAGATGTTGTTGGAAATGTTGTTGGAAGTGATATTACAATCGCCTTTACAGACGACGGAACTTGGCGAAATAATATCAAGAAAGTAAGCATTGGTTCAAAAGTACTAAATTCGGGTACTGATTATAAATTAACGTATGATTCAGTAACACATAAAGGATCAATTACACTTGATAAATCATTATTTACAGCTGGACAAAAAGTAAATGTGACCATTTCGTCAGAAGGGTACTTGGATGCGACTGTTACAGACCAAGTCATTGGTTACACAGTTTCATTTGAAACAAACGGAGGCGATGCAATCGAACCGCAAATCGTTGACTCACGTGTTACAATGCCAACTGACCCAACTAAAGTTGGTTACAAATTTATGGGATGGTACAGTGACGAAGCGTTAACAACGCCGTTTGATTTCACAAGCATTGTCACAAAACCAATTAAACTGTATGCAAAATATGCCTTAGCAACATCAATCGTATCAGCAGATACAACTGATAACGCGTTAGGCAATGAAATCACACTTGAATTTAGCGACAAAGATTGGGCAAATGCAATTACGAGCATTAAAGTGGCTGGTTCAGCGATTGACGCAACAAAATACAAAATCGATGCAACACATGGCACACTGACAATTGATCAGAGCGTATTCAAAAAAACAGGCGATTTTATCATCAGTATTAGCGCAAAAGAATATGCAGATGTTACAGTGACACAAAAAATCGTAAACGGAAATAACATTCACTTTGTTCTAAAAGGTGAAAAAGCGCCATTTGAAGTAAAAGACCAAATCGTCGTACGTCGTATTACAGAACCAACTGTATATGGATATGAGCTGGCTTGGTTTGCAGATGAAGCATGTACAATTCCTTGGGATTTCACAAACTCGATCTATTCTGCAAAAACAATATACGGAAAATGGTCGATTCATAAGTTCACAGTAGAATTTAACAAGCAAGATGGAGGCTTAGTAGAAACTAAGAAAGTGGATTATAACACGACTATGACAGCACCAACAGCACCAACAAGAACGGGATACACTTTTGTTGGATGGTATAAAGATGCTAAAGGTCAAACAGTATGGAATTTTGCTTCAGATAAAGTAACAGCAGATACAGAGTTATTTGCTAAGTGGAGCATTAACTCGTATACAGTTAAATTTGATAGCCAAGGTGGAAGTGCAGTAGATGCGATAAAAGCAAACTATAACACAATGATTGCTGAACCAACTGTACCAACAAGAACAGGTTACACTTTTGCTGGATGGTACAAGGACGCTGCAGGTCAAACACCATGGAATTTTGCAACAGATAAAGTATCGAGCGACACAACAATTTACGCAAAATGGTCACTAAATAAACCGAATGTTAACCAAATCGATGAAAATGATCCAAAGATTTCGGGCTCAACTTTAGCAAATGCAACGATTACTGTAAAAATCAATGATGTTGTAATTGCAACTGGAAAAGCTGATTCTAAAGGAATATTTAGTATCCAAATTAAACAACAAAAAGTAGGTACAGAATTATCTGTCTATGCAAAGGATTCAACTGGAAATGAAAGTTCTGCAACAAAGGTTAAAGTTGTAAAGAAATAACAAGCAGTACAAATTACTCTCAAGCAAAAAAGTCAAAAAGGGTGTTTATGACATTACGAAGATTGATTAACACCCTTTATGAAAGTGCAACGATTAGATCGGCTTTTTTCAAATTAAAAACTTCCCTTAAAAATAATAAAAGACAAGAATACAGAACTTCGTATTCTTGTCTCTTTTTTTATTCTTGAAAAAATCAAAAACTGGTACTCGAAATGAGAACCAGCGTATTTATCTGCAAATAATCATACTATTAAAATATATAAGTCCTAAGCATTTACGATTAATTGTGCAATCTCCATTGCTTGTTCATTTAAATTCATCTTTTTATAATAATTGAATAATTCCTTTTTAGAACGTTCTACTAAAAAAGTAAAACCATTTTTTTCAAACATAGGTAAAGCTTTACTGTTTAAATAATGATGATACTCTTTTTCTTTTGACTTTAATAAATAAAGTAAAAGTTTATATAAATGGATATATAAAATGTAATTATTTTTTTTCGCTATGAAAAGTCCTGCTTCAGCGTCATGCACAAGTTCTTCTACGTTAGAAAAACCACCATCAAAGGAACTACGAAGATAGCCTTCCAACGATAGTAAATACGTTGAACACTCTGGGTCTTTTAGCATCATGGACCGTTTATAATATTTACTTGCTTCCCTATAATTTTTACCTCTATAAAACACATAGGCCAAATTATGCAAAGCTTTTGCTTTTCGATCAGGAGCATTACACAACTCACAGCTTCTAATCAAATTTTTGAAACGATTAATAATTTCTTCCTCTAAAGTGTCACTTTGAACCTGGATAATCATTAACATCTCTGCATCAATTACCCTAAGATAGTTATTAATTTGCTTAAAAAATTGATGAGATTTTTCAGCATGATAATAGGCTAACACAGGAGAATTTAAAGTATGGTAAGCCGATGCTAGATGGTAAAAATATTCAGGATTTTTATAAACTGTATTATCAATCGACTTTAAAATTTCGATCACTTTACTGTATTCTTGCTTTGCTAAAGAATAAATTCCTAAAATATGCTTTAATAAATTTCTTTCATATGGAGCTAATTTATCTTCTTTTTTTTGTAGCTTTTTAATGATTTTATAAGCTTCACTGCATTTACTGTGCGCAAGAAAATATTTCGCTCTTAACAACTGATACATATCATTATATTCAGAGATTTGGATTAATTCTTCCATTTCAAATTCATAGTAGATCTGATCCATCTCTTCGAATAACTGCATAACGATAACATCATGCCAGTGAAGTAATCGTTGTTTTATATTCATAAAATTAGCTACTTCTAAGTCCATATCAATTCCAAGCCTATTTGATAATAAATTTATAATTTCTGGTGCGTACTTCGTTTGAGCACATTCTATTTTACTGATATGGGTAACGGAGCAAATGTTTTTTCCTAATTGTTCTTGTGTTAGTTTGTATTTTTCTCTATAAAATTTGATAATTTTTCCTTCATACATAACTAAGTCCTCCTCCCATCCAAAATTTTAGAAATAGTACCTAATACTAAAATTCTACATTTAACAACAAAATTAGTATATTTAGAAAACTCGTATAGTATGTGAAGTAATACTTAAAGATATATTAAGTAAAAATGAAATTTGGATAGGATTACCACAAGATAGGAAGTAATTAATTGAAGTTATTCTTTCAATCTTCTAATACTTTACTAATATTTCCACGGACGAACATTTCGTATTTTTATTGTTATTTCAGAATGTAATAGTTATCTCCACTCCTGAAAAACAGCTTATTAGTGGGACAAGAGGTTAAGAGCATAGCCAAGGAAAGATTAGGCTCGATTTTAGAGGACTATCTTTATTTCCTACTTTTTCATTCCAATTTCTTTACCTTGGCACAGAATTTATACTTTGTTTCCAATTCTAAAAAGTAAAGATAATTGCTTAGCCAGATATTGAGGGGTATACGGCATGTCATTTCTTAACCACGAGACAATTGTACCAATCAGAGCTGATGATCCATACCAGATAATAATATCCTTTTGAATATCTGTCTTAATGTGCAAAGAATCAACTTCTCTTCGTTTTGTTATTGTTTCAGTAATGATTTTTAATAATTGCTCTGTAAAGATTGGAGTTTTAGTAGAAGCAAGAACTACTTTATAAAACTTTGCATTATCAGCAATATGTTCAAGCAAGTTTAAAAGCTTCACCGAATCAGTTTCTTCTATAGAATTATAGTTTGGTGAATCCCTCATAATTTGTCCAAGCTTCTCACCCATTTCCAAAGCCATTTTCTCCATCATATCTTGTATATCACGATAATGTAGATAAAATGTAACTCGATTAACTGTTGCACGCTCCGATATTCGATTAACTGTTATTTTGTTTAAATCCATCTCCTGAAGTAGATCGATAAAAGCGTCTTTAATTAATTGACGTGTACGAATGATTCTAGGATCCATTTTTGTTTTATCTTTCAAATCAAATCACCTTTTCCATGAAATTTACAATTTCTTTAAATGTGTTTAATATGTTTAGTTTTAACTACAAAACTAAAAAGAGTGATAACTACAATACATTTCTTCAAATATTGTCGGTTGTAAGAATGAACTAACTAATTATAATTTAATTTATATCATGTTTATTATTAAACACTTTGTAAATTATGTCCATGATAAAGAGAGAAAGGAATGATGGGGGATTGAGTAAAACAACGGGAATAGACACAAATTCGATAAAAAAAGGACCTATTATGTTCATTTTAATTTTAGGTGCCTTTCTTGCAACATTAAATCAAACGCTTATGAGTGTTGCCATACCTGAGCTAATG
The DNA here is from genome assembly GCF_001420605.1 of Bacillus sp. FJAT-25509. Taxonomy (GTDB): domain Bacteria; phylum Bacillota; class Bacilli; order Bacillales; family Bacillaceae_G; genus Gottfriedia. The sequence continues at coordinate 157,851 of NZ_LJIZ01000012.1, read as the reverse complement.
GTTGATTTTCATATCAAGGCAGGAACAGCACAGTGGTTAACAACAGGCTACATGCTAGTAAATGGTGTATTAATTCCGATTACAGCCTATTTAATGCTACGTTTCACCACACGTGAACTATTTCAAGCTTCAATGATTATCTTTTTAGCAGGAACAATTGTATCGGCAATTGCGACCGATTTTCCTGTTCTGTTAACAGGACGCTTGATTCAGGCTGCAGGTGCAGGAATTATTATGCCACTACTTACTAACGTTATTTTGACGCTATTTCCGCCAGAAAAACGTGGAGGAGCAATGGGGATGGTTGGGCTGGCGATAATATTTGCCCCAGCAATCGGTCCTACACTTGCAGGTTATATAATGGAGAATTACAAATGGGAAACGATGTTTTACGGAATGATTCCATTTGCTATTCTTGTAATCGTACTTGGTTTCATTTATCTGCGAAATGTTTCAGATCGTATCAAAACTAAATTTGATCTTCTTAGCGTTACACTGTCTACAATTGGTTTCGGTGCAATGCTTTACGGTTTCAGCCGAGCTGGAAGTTTAGGTTGGTCGAATTCAGAAGTTATTAGTACGATTGTTGTCGGTGTATTGGCACTTGTCCTTTTTGCATGGAGACAAATGGTTTCGCAAAATCCTTTACTTGATTTGCGTGCATTCAAGTTTAGTATGTTCTCATTAACGACAGTTATTAATATCGCAGTAACGATGGTAATGTATGCAGATATGATGCTACTTCCTCTTTACTTACAAAATATTCGTGGCTATACACCGGTTGAGTCAGGACTTCTATTACTTCCAGGTGCATTAGTAATGGGCTTTTTAATGCCAGTTACTGGAAAGCTGTTCGATCGTGTCGGTGCGAAATGGCTAGCTATTTTCGGAATGATTATTACAATTGCAACAACACTTGGCTTTACAAACTTAACGGACTCGACAAGTTACACATATCTAGTACTAATGTCCACTGGACGACGAATCGGTATGGCATTAATGATGATGCCAATTCAGACAGCTGGTTTGAATCAACTTCCAAAGCAATTAAATGCACACGGTACAGCAATTACAAATACAGTTCGTCAAGTTGCCGGAGCGGTTGGTACATCACTTCTAGTTACAATTATGACAGATCGTACTAAAACGCATATACAGGATTTAATTCCTACAGCGGCTTCTAAGGGATTAACACAAGCTCAAATTATAAAAGAAGCTTCAATTAATGGAATAAACGATGCTTATCTGGTGATTGTTGGAATAGGTGTCCTTGGATTATTACTTTCTTTCTTTATCAAGAAAGTTAAACAAGCAGCTTCTGAAGAGGCAACAGTAAAATTAAAAAAGGTAACAGTTAAAGCATAATACATCATAATTAATTGGAGGGAAAATCATGAGACTTCAAAATAAAGTAGCTGTAGTAACTGGTGCTGGTTCTGGTATGGGGAAAGCAATTGCTACCCTTTATGCTAAAGAAGGTGCAAAAGTGGTTGTATCTGATATTAATGCAGATGCTGCAAATGTTACCGTAGAAGAAATAAAATCAAACGGTGGGGACGCTATAGCTATTATGGCAAATGTAGCACAAGAAAATGATATTCAAAACCTAATTGATACTGCCGTAGATACTTTTGGTACGTTAGATATTCTAGTTAATAATGCAGGAATTATGGATAACTTTGAACCTGCTGGTGATATTGAAGATGATAAGTGGGAAAGAGTTTTCGCTGTAAACACTACAAGTGTAATGCGCTCAACAAGAAAAGTCTTACCGATCTTTTTAGAAAAAGAGCAAGGAGTTATTATTAATGTAGCTTCTGCAGGTGGACTTCAAGGGGCGAGAGCTGGAGCGGCTTATACAGCGTCTAAGCATGCAGTTGTTGGATTCACGAAGAATACTGGCTTCATGTACGCAACGAATGGAATCCGATGCAACGCAATTGCTCCCGGTGGAGTTGAAACAAATATCGGTTCCTCCATGACAAATATTAACGAATTTGGTATGGGACGTATTCAAGCAGGATTAGGAGTAAATCCACGAGTAGGTAAACCAGAAGAAATAGCAGAAATAGCTTTATTCCTTGCTTCAGATGAATCAAGCTTTGTTAATGGTACAGTTATTACTGGTGATGCTGGTTGGACTGCTTATTAGGATAGGGAACTTTATAATGAAGAGGGAGGACCGTCTGATATTTTGGACGGTTTTTTTTATTTTTGTGAAATATTTTATGAAAGTGTTAGTTGGAAATATGAAGAATACTACTTTATTGTGACAGAACTATGAAAAATATGGAAAGTACACAAAGTTTTCAGATTATTTTGGGTGATGGTCAAGTTTAAAATGATACATTAAAAATATATTAATATTTTATTAGTTTTGGATTTTTTAATTGAAACTAATGCTAGATTAATAAACAAAAAAATTTAAAAAAGGAGCGTCAGTATGAAGAAGAAAATTATTTTTGTAATTTGTTTGTCCCTTCCCATTTTCGCAAAATCTGTAGAATCAGCATCTGCGACTCAGAAGTTTGATGGGAAACTAACTGGGTATTTAGAATCCAAAAATGCATTTAATATTTCTAAAGGGTGGTTACATGTAAAACACGAACAATATAGTGCAGGGGGAAAATCAATTAAAATAACACCATTAAAGAAAAGTATAGTAGGGTTATACCTCCCTGTAAATAGTGCTTCACAAACATTTCGTGGAAATACTTCAGTAACATATCAAGAAGGGGTAGGCAATGGTCAGTATAGACTTTCATTTGAAGTTATTAAAGGCGAGGATAAATCGTATGTAGGTGTTAAAGGCCAATTTTGGTAAGGGAACTTGGCTTTTATGAAAATAAAACTAAATAATCTATTTACATTACTAATATCTACATTATTTGTACTTTTTGTTATGAGAGCATTTCTTGGAGACTTTCTTTCAAGGCTTATTCCATATGCAAATGCTTTTTTTGGATATAGTTTATTTTTATGTTTAGTATTAATTGTTAATATAATAATAAATATGGGTTTGTACTATAAAAAAAATAGGAAATTCTATATTAGTAAATTTGGTTTCGGAGCATTTACACTTACTTATATAGTATTTTTGGTTTCTGTTCTTTTTTCAAGAAACTCACTGGGAAATCATTATAGAAACAATTATATACCGTTTAAAACGATTTTAGGATATTTAGACAGTAAAGCTGACTTTATTTATATCTTTTCAAATATTGTGGGGAATATTGTAATTTTTATTCCTCTAGGATGTATAGTTTATTATTACTTTTATAGAACGATGAAAGTTTCTATTTGTATTTTAGTTTCTATATTATTAGTCATACTTATAGAATTTTTACAAAAAAAATATGTTGTAGGAAGTTTCGATATTGATGATATACTATTAAACTCACTTGGGATTTATTTAGGTATAAAAATATTAGTAGGAGAAGGTAACAAAAAATCTAAAAACCTTCTTGAAAAATCAGATTAGGACAGTATATAAAATTAAGTGCAGATGAACTAACTTCACCAATAATTCGTTGGTGGCTTTTTTTTAGGGAAGAGTTATAAAAAAATAACCCCTCATCTTAAAAGATGAAGGGTAGATACTCAGAATATATTATCCAACGTTTTTCTTAACGTCTTTCTCATCAACCCATGCCTCTAACTGATCACGACCTGGTAAGTTATCGATTTTATCAGCAGAGAAAACTGGATCCAAACCTTGTTTCTTTTGAGAAACATAATCTTTTAATAAAGCTTTTACAACTTTAGCTAAACGCGTAATTGCGTAAAGATTAACTAGTACCATTAATCCCATGAAAATATCAGCTAAAGACCAAATTAATTCAGCGCTATATAATGCTCCGAATAACACCATTCCAATTACAGCAAAACGGTATACGTAAATCGATTTTTTCGAATGCTTCATGAAGCTAATATTCGATTCACCGTAGTAATAGTTACCCATTATTGTACTTAATGCAAATAAGAATACTGAAATTGCAACGAATGTTGCAGCAAAATCACCAAGACTTACACGTAATGATTCCTGTGTTAAAGGAATACCTGATAGTTCAGATGTTTTATACACGCCTGAAACTAATACGATCATTGCTGTAGACGAACAGATGATAAATGTATCTACAATTACACCTAAAGCTTGAATAAAACCTTGTTTTATAGGGTGAGTAACGTCAGCTGTTGCAGCTGCGTTTGGAGCAGAACCCATTCCAGCTTCGTTTGAGAATAATCCACGACGAATACCGTGAAGTACTGCAGCACCCATAACGCCGCCAAACATTTGTTTAAACGTAAAAATTCCTTCAGAGAAAATTGCACCAAATACATCTGGTAAAATATCGAAATTTGAAATCATTACCCATAAAGCTAAAATAATGTAAACACCAGCTTTAATAGGTACTAAAACAGTTGAGAATTTAGCAACTGAATGTACGCCACCAAAAATAATAAGTGCTGTAATAATAGCCAGTACAATCGCAGTTGTTTTTGTATTTACGCCAAATTCATTATTAATAGAGGCAGCAATCGTATTTGCTTGTACTGCATTAAAAATAAGACCAAAAGATAAAGTAATTAAAATACTAAAAATAACACCAAGCTTTCGATTACCTAAAGCTTTTTCCATATAATAAGCAGGTCCACCACGCCATGAAGAGCCATCTTTCACTTTATAAAGCTGAGCTAATGTACTTTCTACAAATGCTGAAGCTGAACCAATTAATGCCATTAACCACATCCAAAATACTGCACCTGGTCCACCTAATGCAACTGCTGTTGCAACACCAGCAATATTCCCCGTACCAATACGAGCAGCCATTCCGATCATAAATGCTTGTAATGAAGAAACAGTCTTTTTGTCTTTGTCTCTGTTTCGACCATCAACTAATAATCGAATCATTTCAGGGAAGAATTTAAACTGAATAAATCCTAAATAAACTGTTAAAAATAGGCCGATTGCAACTAATAAAATAACAAGTAATTTAGCCCATAGATAGTCGTTGAGTACTGAAACCAAATCTGTCATGAATCCCTCTCCTTTGTAAGAATATTAGCAAAATTATCCAATAATTTTGACTACAAAGTGTAATAATAAATTATTCTGTCGTTGAAGGCAACGATTTTTTTAATGATTATCCAAAAAAAAGGTAACATTAAAAAAAGATTAAAAAAGTAAGTGTTCACTTACTTTTTGTTGACGAAATTCATTTTGGTTAATATACTATAAAAGTGAATAAACACTTACTTTTTTGCAGCACGCTAAATACTAAGAGTTAATGCCTTTTTAACAACGTTTTTTATGGAGGTAAAAAGTGAATAAGGGAGAAAGAACAAAACATCACATCCTAGAAAAGTCTATCCAACTATTTGCGAAAAATGGTTATGATGGTACGACAATTAATCAAATTGCAAAGGAAAGTAAAATTTCCGAAGCTACGATTTATAAGTATTTTAAAAGCAAGCTGGATGTATTGATTACTTGTGTCAAACCAGATATTCAAGACGTTTGGATGGAAGAGGATTTTAGTAAATATTCGATTGAAGAATTACTTAGGATCTATGTAGAGAAAAGGATTAAATGGGTCGAACAGAATCGAAATCAAATTGAAATTTTGATTAGTGAAACGTTAAGACACCCTGAGCTATCAGAAATTTTCTTTCAACAAATCTATCGTAAAACACCAATTGAAGAAGAAATAGAAGCTAGAATGCACGCGAAAGAAACAAATTTTCATTTAGAAATTCCGATTTTAAGTTTAAGTATGATTACGACGATTATATCGATTCTTAATCTACAAAAAAGTGTTTTGGATAAAGACCCAAAGCATATTACAGACGACGCCATAAATAAAATGGTGCAATTAGTTTTATTTGGGCTAATAGGAAACAAAGGTCTTGAATCAACTTGAAAATAATCGAGAGAATGGTTTAGTATTTCCTTTTATTTTTTTATAAAAGGAGTATTAGACTATTTATATGCAATAAATTGACCGAAACACAAAAATGGTCAATTGGTCTAAAAGGGGAGTGATTTTGTGTTTAAACAGGAATGGAAAAATATTTTTAAGAAGCCAATGACAATTGCAACAATCATTGCGATTGGTCTTGTGCCAATGCTTTACTCATTAATTTTCTTATCAGCTTATTGGAATCCTTATAATAAAACGGAAAAACTATCTGTTGCAATTGTTAACAATGACAAGGGTACTGAGTTTAATGATAAAAAGCTTAATGTAGGGAAAGATTTTGTAGAAGGATTGAAAGATAATAAGTCATTCAAATGGAAAGTTACAAATAAAAAAGAGGCAATGAAAGGATTAAACGATGAAAAATATTATTTAGTCATCGAATTACCTTCTAATTTCTCTAAAAATGCAGCAACGTTATTAGACGAAAAACCGAAAAAAATGAAATTAAATTATTACACGAATGCGGGTAAAAACTACGTAGGTGCACAAATTGGTACAACCGCAATGAAAGAAGTAAATGCTAATATCTCAAAAGAAATTACAGAACAATATGCTAAAACAGTATTTGATAATTTCAAGGATATTGGAGATGGCATGGTAAAAGCATCTGATGGTGCAGGTAAAATCAATGATGGTGCAGCAAAAATAACAGATGGAACTGATGTTTTAAATAAAAATTTAAAAAAATTAAATGACAGCATGATCACATTTGAAAATGGAAGTACAAAACTGAAAAGTGGAGCGACACAATTATCAGATGGTATTAAACAATCAAATGATGGTGCTAATAAATTAAATACTGGTTTAAACGCTCTTCTGGATGGAACTGGTACATTAAAAGCTGGTTCAAGTGATTTAAATAATGGACTATCACAACTAGTCGGAGGCGGCAATAAAATCGAAGCCGGCTCTTCAAAGCTAGAAGCTGGTAGTAACCAATTAAATGCTGGATTAAAACAATCTTATGCTGGCGCTACCCAACTTCAAAAAAATGAAGCGGGATTTAATGAGAATTTGGGTGCTACAAATGATGCACTTAAATCAATTTTGAATGGATTGCAAGATGGTACTTTAAGTAAAGGGGATTTACAGAAATTACAAGCAATCTCTAATAGCTTAGATCAACTATCAAAAGGAAGTAATCAAATTAAAAATGGTGTTGATCAAATTGCTGCTGCACAAGGTCAATTATATGAAGGTTCAAATAATCTACTTGCTGGACAAAAAGAATTAAATGCAAATTTAGGTTTATTTAATAGTAAATTGCAAGAAGCATCTAATGGAGCAAATCAACTAGCTCAAGGAAGTAATGCTTTATATAATGGTACAAAGGAATTAAGTGAAGGAAGTTCGTTACTTTCAATAGGCCTAGGTAAATTAAATACAGGCGGGGATCAATTAGTCCAAGGGATCAATCAATTAAATGATGGTTCTAAACAACTATCTGATGGTACAAATAAGCTATATAGTGGGTCTGGAGACTTATTAAAAGGAGCTACTGATTTAACAAAAGGAACAACAGAACTTCATAAATCTCTGAAAGATGGTGGAGATGAAGTAAACAAAGTTAAAACAAGTGATGAAACCGATAAATTCTTTGCAGAACCGACAGAGCTAGTTTCTCATAAATTGAATAATGTAAAAGAATATGGTGTAGGTTTAACACCTTATATCTTATCAATTGGGCTATTTGCAGGTGGGTTAATGTTCACTTCAGTTTATCCGATGAGAAAGAATTCTATTGCTCCGACTACTGGATTAGCTTGGTTCTTTAGTAAATATAGCGTTCTAATCTTCGTGGGAATCATGCAATCGATCGTAGCAGATATGGTTTTAATTTATGGTATGGGTCTTGATGTGAAAAACGTGTGGTTGTTCGTAGTGTTTACAATGATTACTAGCTTGACCTTCTTTTCATTAATACAATTCTTAACTGTTACATTAGGAAATATAGGGCAATATTTAGTGTTTGTTATGATGTTATTACAAATTGGTGGAACTTCAGGTACTTTCCCAATTTCATTAACACCAACATTTTTCCAAACGATTCATCCATATTTACCTATGACGTATGCTATAAAAGGATTCAGAGAATTAATCTCTAGTTCTGTTAGCAAAGGGTTTGTATGGGATCAAGTCTACTATTTATGTGGATTTGCAGTGTTATTCATTATCTTAACAAATGTAACCTTTGCAGTTCGTGTTAAATTATCAAAGAAAAACGAATTAAGTGAAATCGAAGCTTAAAACGATAAAATAATAAAAAGGATTGAAGTCTAATAAAAAAAGATTTCAATCCTTTTTTACTATAAGTGAAATAAAAATCCAGTATCTTTAGGTCAATCTTTTATTGTAAAATTAGTAATGGAATATGGGAATAATGAAGGAAATAGTATAGAATCCCTTTACATTGTAAGGGTCTTATCGTTAAAATTTTAACGTGGTTAATCTGATCTTTGTACATCATGAGCACTTAACACTTGCTATTGTACTTTAAAATATAAAAAAATAAGGAAGCGTTTTCATTTGGTAGAAAAGTGGTGAATAAATGAAACTAACTGACATCGATAAAAAAATTCTAGAGATGCTCACTAAAAATGGTCGGATGTCATACGCCGATATTGGAAAAGAACTTAATTTATCAAGGGTTTCAATCCGTGAACGTGTGAATCAATTAATAAAAAATGGGGTTATTGAGAGGTTCTCAGTAGTCATTAATTCAGAAAAAGTAGGCAAAGGCGTATCTGCGTTCTTTGAAGTAGATTGTGAACCAGCTTATTTAGTAGTCGTAGCCGAAGCACTTGCAGATAATCCTGTTGTAGCGAGTTGTTATCAAATGACAGGTCCAAGCACTTTACATATGCATGTATTAGTCGATGATTTTGTCAGATTAGAACAATTTATAAACAATGAATTATATGCTTTAGAAGGAATAACAAGGGTAGAAAGTCATATTTTATTACGAAGATTTAAAAGTAGAAATGGCTTAAAATTATAGTTGTCCTGGCGAGAGATTGGTAATCTCTCGTCTTTTTTTACTATTTTTTGTAAAAATTCATAAAATTATAGAATATTCTGTCTACCGGGAGTATAATCGAAAATAATTAAAATTTACATTGTTAGGTTATACAACAATTAAGGTTAACAAACGTATGTGATTTTAGTTAATATACTTACAAGTGGAGTAGGTGGAAAGATGGCGTCACTCATATTAAGAAGGTTGTTTCAATTGTTTTTATTATTGCTAGGTATCTCATTTTTAGTCTTTGCTTCTATGCATTTAGCACCTGGTGATCCAGCTGCAATCATTGGCGGACCTACAGCAACAAAAGCTGATCTAAATGCCATCCGGGAAAGTTTGGGACTGAACGACTCGTTTTTTGTCCAATATTGGCATTATTTATCAAGCGTATTACATGGGGATTTAGGATATTCCTTTCAAACGAAACAGTCGGTTGCAGAGGCAATTTCAATCCGTTTTCCTAATACTTTAAGTTTAGCAATCGCGAGTATGATCGTTGCAGTAGTAATCGGGGTAATAACAGGGATTGTTTCTGCACTTAAGCAAAACTCGTGGATGGATGTATCAAGTACAATAATAGCCCTTGCAGGTATTTCAGTACCTAATTTTTGGCTAGGTGCCATCCTAATTCTTATTTTTGGAGTTAATCTACAAATTCTGCCCGTTGGAGGACTCGATTCACCAATTTGGACAGTAGAAGGATTTAAGCAAATCATTTTACCTGCTATTGCACTAGGAACAGCCTCGGCTGCAATGATTGCAAGAATGAGCCGTTCATCTATGTTAGAGGTAATTCGAGCTGATTACATAAGAACTGCAAGAGCGAAAGGTGTAAAAGAAAAATCGATTGTTTGGATTCATGCTTTAAAAAACTCGATGATTCCAGTCATAACTGTTATTGGTTTAAACTTCGGATTTCTTCTTGGAGGAACAATCATAACAGAACAAGTATTTGCGATTAACGGTGTCGGCAGACTAATGATCGATGCAATTGCAGCTAGAGATTTTCCGATGGTTCAAGGGGCAGTATTACTTGTAGCATCCATGTTTGTAATCGTGAATTTACTTGTTGATATATTATACGTATTTATCGACCCAAGAATTAGCTACGATTAATCGGCCAGAAGGGAGGAAGAATTTTGTCTACAGAAGTTGTCATTAATAACATAGGTGCAAAGCAAGCTATTTCAAAAAAGAAAGAAAAATTTATTGTTCAAACGTTTAAACGTTTAATCAAAAATAGATTAGCCGTTTTTGGATTAATCATTATTATTTTACAAATTTTAATGGCACTATTTGCGCCACTTATTACGATTCATGATCCGATTAAACAAAATTTAGCATCAACAGAACTGCCAATATTTTCTAGCGGACATTGGTTAGGTACAGATAATTATGGACGGGATATGTGGAGCCGAATTGTATTCGGATCTAGAGTATCACTAGTTGTTGGATTCAGTGCAGTGATTCTTGGATTAATTGGTGGTATCTCAATAGGCATGCTAGCTGGTTATTTTTCAAAACTAGATGGCTTGCTTATGAGAATAGTAGATTTATTATTTGCTTTCCCTGGAATTCTACTCGCCATGCTAATTATCGCAATTCTTGGGACAAGTTTAGTGAATGTAGCAGTTGCGATTAGCATTTGGTCCATTCCTTCATGCGCAAGAATTGTTCGTGGTTCGGTTTTATCTATTAAGAAGCAAGAATACATACAAGCAATGAGGACTTTAGGTGCAAGTAATTTACGAATTATGGTGAAGCATATTTTGCCAAACTGTATGGCACCAATCATCGTTTTTGCCACAATGAGAATGGCTACTGCTATTTTATCAACGGCATCACTAAGTTATTTAGGTCTTGGTGCACAACCTCCAACAGCCGAATGGGGATCAATGATTTCTCAAGGGCAAGATTATATGTTTTCTTCCCCACATATGACAATCGTACCAGGGATCGCTATTATGCTGATCGTTTTCTCTTTTAATGTCGTAGGTGATGGATTAAGAGATGCTTTAGATCCAAATATGAATATTAATGATTGAGGAGATGGGTAAATGAAAAAATGGATGGTTATCGTAATTAGTGCAATTCTTCTTCTTGCTGGATGCTCTAGTAAAACAACTGGATCAAATAGCGCTAATGTTTCACAAGAACTTACATATGCTTCAACATCAGATGTAGTAGGTTTATCACCAATCTTAACAAATGATTCTGTATCAGCTAATGTCATCATGCAAGTTTATGAAACTTTATTTAAAAGAAATCCTAAAACAATGGAAATCGAACCTTTATTAGCAGAATCTTATACGAATCCAGATAATAAAACTTGGGAGATTACATTGAAAAAAGGAATCAAATTCCAAGACGGAACAGATTTTAACGCAGAAGCAGTAAAATACACATTTGATAAATTCCGTGATCCAAAAACTGCTGCTCCACGTGCTTCATTATTAGAACCAATTCAATCAGTTAATGTAATTGATGATTACAAAGTAGAAATTAAAACGAAATATCCATATGGACCACTTTTAGCTGCACTTGCTCATACTGCTGCTTCAATCGTAAGCCCTACAGCAGATAAAAATAGTGATTTAATGAAAACCCCTGTGGGAACTGGGCCATTTAAGTTTGTTAGCTGGACACCTGGTGACCAAATCGTTCTTGAGGCAAACAAAGATTATTGGAATGGTGCACCTAAATTGAAAAAAGTTACTTTTAAAGTAGTTCCTGAAGTTTCTACAGCTATTTCAATGTTACAAACAGGAAAAGTACAATTTATTGATGCAATTCCAGCTGAACAAATTAAGCGTCTAGAATCAATTAAAAATGTAAAAGTAACAAAAGCGGAAGGAACACCTGTTTATTATTTAGGGTTTAATATGAAAAAAGCTCCAATGAACAACTTAGCATTCCGACAAGCAGTTGCTTATGGATTAGATCGTAAAGCATATATTAATCAGTTAAACGGACTAGGTGTTGAAGGTAATAGTGTTATTGGACCAAAAGTCTTCGGATATGATCAATCTGAAGAAAAAGTTGGTTATTCTTATGATTTAGAAAAAGCTAAGAAACTGATTAAAGATAATGGATTTGAAGGAAAAGAAGTAAAGATGCTAGTACCAAATCGTGATATGTACATGAAAATGGCTGAAATTGCTCAATCTCAAATGACTGAAATTGGCTTGAAAGTAAAGCTTGAAACGATGGAATGGGGAACTTTCTTAGATGCAGCAACGAAAGGTCAATACGATGTAACGTTCTTAGGATGGGCAAATAGTACTGCTGATGGTAGTGAATTATTGTATCCAAACTTCCACTCTGACAACGTTGGATCATCAAACCGAATTTCATATAGTAATAAGCAATTTGATCAGTTAGTTAATGAATCTCGTCAAACGATTGACCAAAATGCTCGAAAAGAAAAACTAAAAGAAGCAAATGAATTATTAGTAAAAGATGCTCCTGTAATCGTTATGAATCAAGGTGTAGTAACATCTGCAGTTGATCAATCGGTGAAAGGAATTGAAATTGATCCTACTGGCCAATGGTCATTATACAACGTACATAGAGAGTAGGTAATAGTATGTCAACAGAGCTTCTATCTGTAAATAATTTAGTAACAACGTTTCGAACAGCTGACGGAGAAATCCCAGCTGTTCGAAACATATCCTTTTCAGTTAATAAAAGTGAAACTTTATGTATAGTTGGCGAATCAGGTTGCGGAAAAAGTATTACCTCATTGTCTATCATGGGATTATTGCCAAGTAATGGATCAATAAAAAGCGGTTCAATTCAATTGGAAGGAACTGATTTAACTAAGTTAACAACTGATGAATTAAGAAAAATTAGAGGCAATAAAATATCGATGATTTTTCAAGAGCCGATGACGGCGTTAAACCCTGTAATCACAATAGGTTATCAGCTACGCGAGCCACTTATGATTCACCAAAAGCTTTCTAAACAAGAAGCAAATCAAAAAGGAATTGAACTCTTAAAGCAAGTAGGAATACCATATTCTGAAAAAAGAATGACTCAATATCCTCATGAACTAAGCGGTGGAATGAGACAAAGGGTTATGATCGCTATTTCATTAGCCTGTACCCCTGGACTCTTAATAGCAGATGAGCCGACGACTGCACTTGATGTTACAATTCAATCTCAAATATTAGATTTAATCCATGAGTTACAAGACGAGCTCGGAATGGGTGTCATCATGGTTACACATGACATGGGAGTCGTAGCTGAAATTGCTGATAAAGTGATGGTCATGTATGCAGGAGAAAAAATAGAAGAAGGTCCAGTTGAAGAGATTTTTAATCATCCAAGTCACCCGTATACTAGGGGATTATTAAGCTCTGTACCAAATGTAGATGATCCTGATTTTGAGTTAGAAGCAATCCCAGGCTCGACGCCGAGCTTAAACGAACAAATAACTGGATGTCGTTTTCATCCGCGTTGTGAACATGCATTAGCACGCTGCAAAGTTGAAGTCCCAAAGGAATTTACAATAAAGGATGGACACACAGTTAAATGTTGGCTGAGTGAGGAGGATGCGATATGACTCTAACAAAAAGTAAATCTACTTTATTAGAGCTACGAAATGTAAAAAAATATTATCCGATTCGTGGAGGCTTACTAAAAAAAGTTCAAGGTCATGTCAAGGCAGTTGAAGAAGTGAGTCTAACATTATTAGAAGGAGAAAGCTTAGGCGTTGTAGGTGAATCAGGTTGCGGAAAATCTACATTAGGAAAAACGATTTTAGGTCTTGAAGATATTACTGACGGTAAAGTATTTTTTAAAGATACGGAAATTCAACATTTATCGAATAAGAGTCGAAATGATTTTAAGAAACAAATGCAAATGATTTTCCAAGATCCATATGCTTCATTAAATCCAAGACAACGAATTGGAGATGCATTAGAAGAAGTTTTTGTCATCCATACGAATCTATCAAAACAAGAGCGAAAAGAGAAAGTAATCGGCTTGCTTCGTGAGGTAGGTTTAAATGAAGACCATTATGATCGATATCCTCATGAATTTAGTGGTGGACAGCGTCAACGTATTGGTATTGCAAGAGCAATTGCTCTTAATCCATCGTTAATTATTTGTGATGAGGCAGTGTCCGCACTTGATGTGTCTGTACAAGCACAAGTATTAAAACTTTTAAAATCATTACAAGCAAAATATAACTTAACTTATTTATTTATCTCTCATGATTTAGGAGTCGTACGATATTTCTGTGATCGAGTTTTAGTAATGTATTTGGGAAATACAGTTGAGTTAGCTCCTGCAGACAAGCTATATAATAACCCACTACACCCTTATACAAAGGCGTTACTATCTGCGATTCCACGTCCAAAGGTAGGAAAAAGACCTGAAAAAATTCGATTGACAGGTGAAATTCCAAATCCAGCTAACCCACCTTCAGGTTGTACATTCCGTACTCGTTGTCCTCAAGCAACAGAACTATGTGGACAAGTAAAACCAGAGTGGAAGGAAGTTGAAGAAAATCATTTTGTTGCATGTCACCATGTAGATGCTTAAAGGAGAAGATACAGATGCAGTTTGATCATTTAAATAATCCATATTCAGCACAACGCCATACGACATTTGGAAAAAATGGAATGGTAGCTACCTCACAACCTTTAGCGGCGCAAGCGGGGTTAGATATATTAAAAAAAGGTGGCAACGCAATCGATGCTGCAATTGCCACAGCAGCTGCTTTAACAGTAGTTGAACCAACTTCTAATGGAATTGGTGGAGATGCCTTTGCACTAGTTTGGGTAAATGGGGAATTACATGGTTTAAACGGTAGTGGTCCTGCCCCAAAATCAATTTCGATTGAAAAGCTAAAAGAACAAGGACTTGAGAAGATGCCAACCCATGGGGTTATTCCAGTTACAGTACCTGGAGTACCTGCTGCATGGGCTGCATTATCAAAACGTTTTGGTAAATTACCATTAGAAGAGGTTTTACAACCAGCTATTACACTTGCAGAAGAAGGCTTTCCACTCTCGCCGATTTTAGGGAAGTTTTGGAATATAGCATATGAAAAGTTTAAAAAACAATTTACTAGACCAGAATTTGCTGAGTGGTTCAAAACATTCGCTCCAAATGATCGTGCACCAGAGATTGGCGAATTGTGGTCATCTAAAGCGCATGCAGAAACATTACGTGAAATCGGTGCAACGAATGCTGAGAGTTTTTATCGTGGTAACTTGGCAGAAAAAATCGTTTCCTTTATGAAAGAACATAATGGATACCTTAGTTCAGAGGACTTAAGTGAATATAAAGTAGAATGGGTTAATCCAATCTCGACCAATTATCGTGGATACGATGTTTGGGAAATTCCACCGAATGGGCAAGGTTTGGTAGCGTTAATGGCATTAAACATTGCCAAAGGTTTTAATTTTCCTACAAAAGATGATGTCGATACATACCATAAGCAAATAGAGGCTATGAAACTAGCTTTTACTGATGGAAAAGCGTTTATTACAGATTCTGAGCATATGGATATCAATGTAGATGAGCTATTATCCGAAGAATATGCAGTGGCTCGTCGAGAATTAATTTGTGAAACAGCGATAGAGCCAGAAAACTATACGCCTCCAAAAGGTGGCACAGTTTATTTAGCGACTGCTGATAGCGAAGGGAATATGGTTTCGTTTATTCAAAGTAACTATATGGGATTTGGATCAGGGATCGTAATTCCTGATACAGGAATTGCCCTTCAAAATAGAGGTCATGATTTTACTTTAAATCCGGAGCATTCTAATGCACTTAAGCCTGGTAAAAGAACATATCACACAATAATCCCAGGGTTTTTAACAAAAGATGGCGATGCAGTAGGGCCATTTGGCGTAATGGGAGGATATATGCAACCACAAGGTCATGCACAAGTTGTCATGAATACTGTGGATTTTGGTCTGAACCCTCAGAGTGCATTAGATGCACCTAGATGGCAGTGGATGGAAGGAAAAAAAGTGGTCGTAGAACCTCATTTTCCAAACCACCTTGCCCAGGCACTAGCAAGAAAAGGCCATCAAATTCAAGTGGCAACAGATTGTAGCAGTTTCGGTAGGGGCCAAATTATTTGGCGCAATCCTAGTACCGGGGTGCTAATGGGAGGAACAGAATCTAGAACAGATGGCGCAATTGCAGTTTGGTAAAGGACTGATTTAATGAACAATCAATGGAAACTTTTTTTAGCTTTTTTTAGAGTAGGAATGCTAGGTTACGGAGGAGGCCCTTCTTCTATTCCACTAATCCACACAGAGGTTGTTGACAAGTATAAATGGTTAAATAAGGATGACTTTTCAGATGTACTAGCAATCGCAAATGCTCTACCAGGACCAATCGCAACAAAGCTTGCAGGATATATAGGTTGGAGAACAGGTGGCATAGTAGGTATGTTAAATGCCATTATCGCAACAACACTACCGACTGTTTTCCTACTTATGCTACTATTATCAACACTTAATCACTTTAAAGGTGTTGCCTGGGTACAAGGTATGTCGAATGCAGTTGTTCCGGTAGTTGGAGTAATGTTAGCAACTTTAACATGGGAGTTTATTGAGAAATCGAAAGAATCTCTTGGCTGGAAAATCACTAGTTTGGTCGTAGTTGCTAGTTTTATCCTTTTATACTTTTTAAATGTACATCCTGCTATTTTAATTGGATGCTTAGTTGGATATGCCTTTTTCTCAAAAAGTAAAAATGAAAAGAAGAAGAAGGTGAAGGCATCATGATTTATTGGAAAATATTTTTAGCATTTTTCTTACCAGGCATATTCGGATACGGAGGAGGACCGGCTTCGATCCCTCTTATTGAGAATGAAGTTGTTGATAAGTACGGATGGTTAAGTTCAGTTGAATTTAGTAACGTGCTTGCACTAGGCAATGCGCTTCCAGGTCCAATTGCTACAAAGTTGGCTGGATATATCGGCTATGTTGAGGGTGGAGTATTTGGTTCCTTTGTAGGATTATTCGCATCAATCGCACCCTCACTAATCTTGATGATTGCTTTATTAAGTATATTAATGAAGCATAAAAATTCACCAAAAGTCAAAAAGATGACTTCACTTGTTAGGCCTTTAATCGCCGTTTTACTTGGCATTATGGCCTTTGACTTTTTTAACGATTCATATAATGGGGTAGGTGTAACGCAAACAATTATTATTAGCGTACTTTCCTTATTATTTTTAGAACGTTGGAAAATTCACCCCGCATATGTAATCGGAGGGGCACTTGTTTATGGTGCAGTATTTTTATCTTAAACGATATGGTTTATGAACTATTTCCTTAACAAAATAAAATGAGTGGGTTTTACAAAAACGTAAAATACCTCACTCATTTTTATAATTCTACCAACTTATCCAATTGCCATTAAATCTGTTAGATCATACTCTATTTCATATTCTTCTTTTGAATTTGCCTCATCTTTACACTCATCTAGTTTAGAAAGTTTATTCATTCCCCTAATATTAACTGTTAATCGTTTTGACAATAATTAGTAAATTTAATTCTTTTACTATAAAAGTTACTTACACAATGAATTGGAATTATTAATTGAAGATTATAAATTAGTAGATCAAATGAAAAGTGTATCATAATAGAAGAAACTGGTTTAAAAGATTTAGGCATAAATTATTATTATTGTTATTTAAGGGAATTATTTCTAATTTGAAATCTCAAATCTCATTTAAGATACTGAGGTAAGGTATTGTATGAATTACACTAAAATAAATAAAATGTTTTGTGGAGGTGTAAATGTATGTCACATACCGGACATCTAAATTCAAACTTAAATAGTTCTTTGTTTAAAAAACAGAAAGTTTATTTACCTTTTGCTTCCAGATCAATTTTTGCTAATCCAGGAAATATTAGGAGTGCACACGAATATATCGAGTCGAATGATTATGATAAGCCAATAGTTTCAACCAATAGAAATAATGACGGCATTTCAGGTTACTTTACAATTAGTTGGCATCCAGATTCCAAGGCAATTATGTACCTAATTGCTATATTTAATGGAATTTACTATCAATATCTATCTGTAGATGGAAATCAGAATAGTTGGAGTACAAGAGGTAAGGGGATCTATCCTAAAAAACAGCACTTTAAAAAAGAAGATATTGGCTTTCGAGCAGATGGACGTGGCACGGAATTTGCTATTGATCCATTTTTATTGTATTCAAAGTCCAGTAAGATTTATGGCGGAAACGAAATTCAATCACTTGGTTTTGACGATACTAGAAAGTATTTTGTTCGTATTTATTCCGTTTATACAAACGGGGACATTAATTCATTATCTAATGAATTAAAAATTACTTTATAGGAACAAATGAAGGGGAATTTACTAAAAAAATATTCGCTGGTAAATGAGAAAATTAAAAAGTTCCAAATATATAAGTCTATCAAGTGCAGAGGAAAAAATAAGGGAGTATCTGAAAGATTGATGCAATAATTCCTTAAATTTTGTGATGATTAAGTAGTATTCTCCACTTGTTATAACAGTTTATTGAAATGGAAAAGCTAAATAAAATACTTATTTATAAAAGAACGTTAGGTGATATTATGAACAGATTTGATGAACGACATGCAAGTTTAATTTATTTTCTTTTTGAAAAAAATGATTGGTGTAGTTTAGCAGATTTATCCGAGAAGACAGGGTATTCTCGAAGTACGATTTGGAGAGATATTACTTTTTTAAATTCAGCTTTACCTAAAGGGTGGTTCATTGAAAAAAGTGAAACAGAGGGAGCGCGTTTAATTAAATCTCCGAACGGTACCCTTGAGGGGATATGGGCTTATATGAAAAATGAGAATCCATATTTTCAAATCTTAGAGTATATTATTCTTAATAACGGTGTGACGATTAATGAAATTTCGACAGCTTTTCATATAAGTAGATCAACTGTATATAGACAGTTGGATCAGATAAAAGAAGTTGTAGAAGAAGCTGGTATTACTCTTGATACTAGTCCTTTTAGATTAAGTGGTGACGAGAAAAAGGTACGTCGATTTATGATGCAATACTTGGAATATAAGGGGCTAGATTATCTAAACGATCTAAAAAATATAGATCTCCAAAATTTTCGAGATGCAATTGTAAATTATACAACTGATCTTTCGATTACTCTTCATCTTGGAGCTATTCAACGTTTATCTTTTATTTTAGAAATTATTAATATAAGAATTTCTATGGAGTGTTATATTTCTTTTTCTAAAGATATATATGATAAATATAAAAATACTGCGTATTTTGATATTGCAAAGAAAATGTTTCCCTTTATGGAAAAGTGTCCATCTAGAGAACAACAAACACAAGAAATTTTATACTTTTGTCTCTGCCTTTTAAGTGAAGTTATGCCAAATAATATGACTGAAGAGCTTTATAAAATACGTATTAAAATGAAAGAGAATAAAGAAGATCCTCGTGTACATTTTTTAAATGGATTATCTGATTATTTGCACTTTGATTTAGCTCAGGATGATGACTTTCTTTATAAATATTTTTCAACAATTAAACGTACAAAGTATGATTCTCAGTTTTATACGGATACTCGCATGAATACTGCGCTTCCATTTTTACCTTACGTCGAGGAACATCCATTATTTATTGGAATTGGTAATTTAGTAAAAAAGCATCTTGAGAATGAAACTATGTCATATGGAAAACTAGAAATTTTAGAATTGTTTTTATTAGTAGATGCCTTTTTAATTCGCAAAAAAAATAGTATGAAGATCAATACTGTATTGATTTGTCGAACCTATATTGAATTGGATTATATTTACGAACTTCTTGATTATCACTTTGGAAAACACCTTGATATAAAAATTTATGATTTATCAGATATAGATGTAATTAAGAGACACAATCATTTAGATTTAGTGATATCAACATTAAAAGGTCAATTTTTGAAGGAACATTTACCAGTTTTAAAAATATCTACGTTTCCAACCGAAGCTGAATTAACTGGAATTAGAAAGTTTATTGATCAATACTTTACTAAAAGACTACATTTACACGAAATATTACCAGATTAATTCTTAATGAAAAAAACTCTTAGTCATTATAAGACCAAGAGTTTTTAATATTTTATCAAGTAGTTGTTTGGAATAGATAACCTATTCAATTAAAAGTAAAACAATGAGGTAATCAATTTATATATAAAAAAACTTTCTATAGCTAGTATTCTTTAACTTGAATATACGAACAAAAGCAACATCAAGAACGATGGTGCTTTTGTTTATATAATTAAATTTATTGAGAAATAAACATTTGTGTCCATACATTAGAACGTGAGTCATAACCTACACCAATTTGATCTAATTTAGCGTTCAAAATATTTGCACGGTGTCCTGCACTATTCATCCATGCTTTTACTACCTCTTCTGGAGTTTTTTGTCCTTTTGCAATATTTTCAGCTGCATGATTATAAGAAATTCCAAACTTTTTCATCATATCAAATGGTGAACCGTAAGTTGGACTGTTATGATCAAAATAATTTTTATCAGTCATGTCTTTTGACTTAATACGAGAAACTTTAGATAATTCATTATTAGCTTTAAAAGGTTTTATACCAGCTTTTGTTCTCTCTATATTAGTTAATTCTATAACTTTTGATTCATATGCAGATAAAGAAGCAGGCACTTCGATTTTAGATGGATTTTCAGGTGCCGGATCTATTGGTTTTGATGGAGTATTTGGTATTACTGGTTGAGTAGGCTTTGATGGAACATTTGGTATTACTGGTTGAGCAGGCTTTGATGGAACATTTGGTATTACAGGCTTAGCAGGCTTTGATGGAACATTTGGTATTACTGGCTTAGCAGGCTTTGATGGAACATTTGGTATTACTGGCTTAGCAGGATTTGATGGAACGTTTGGTTTTATTGGCTGAACAGGATTTGATGGAACGTTAGGCGTTATTGGTTGAACAGGTATTAGTGGAATATTAGGTGTAATTAGTTGTGAAAGTTTAAATGGTATATTTGGTATTTCTATTGTTGTATTTTGTTGGTGATTATTGTTGTTACTCGCCTCTTTAAAACTTTTAATAGTTTGGCCAAGGTTACTTACTATATTAGATTTATAAAATTCACTAAGTTGTATGGAATTATTTGAAGGTAATTTATTAGAAAATATATTCTCTATTGATAGTTTAGGTAAGATAAAATATTGATATAAAGTATTATTATATAAATGATTTTGTTGAATAGATTGTTTTGTATCAGCATGTGTATGTGTATTAAAAATTAGAGATCCAATTAAAACTGTCAATGTAATTGTTTTTTTCATTTGTAAATCCCCCAATTAAGATTATTGTGTTGTGCTCCTGTCGAGAAGAACAATTTAAGTCTAACAATTATCTATACAAACAATCGTTTCATTATTGAATTGAGTAATTTCTTAAATAAAACGATGTGGCTTGGTAATTGTTTTTACTAACTTTTCGATAAAATGAATAGATAAATTTGGAAGCATTACGAAAAAATAACTTGATTCTTTACTTTAATAAGCTAACCTTCATAATTAAAATTGGTAATTAAGTTTGCAGACATGATACACTCCATTTTCAAAACATTAGTATTCTGATCTAATACAAAAAAGAGCCTTCCTTGAAAGAAGGCTCTTTTTCACGTTGTTGGAAATCTTAAATACCGTTAAATAAAATAATCAGATTGTAAATACCTTTTAATTTGAATAACTATTTAGTTTAACCGGAACAAAGCAAAGCCAATATAGGATTGCTTCAATAATGTTTTTTCATTTAATCAGCTAAGTAATAAGGAATAAAAATGTGGCGACTATTTTATCAAAAAAAGTAACTTAAACAGTAAATGTGAATCATGTCACAAAATAGACAATTTATAGACACGATTTAGACAAATAAGATTAAATCAAAACCCCTTTGAAAAAGTAAACTATAAGTAACAAGAGTACCATTGAGTGGTTCTCTAAAATTTACTTAATGAATTATTTGTGAAAAAATGTTCAAAGTTTTGCTCGGGCATAATGAAAATTTTTTTGAAATGATTTTTATCCTAAGGGGGATGTACTGTGAGTGTATTAGAGCTTGCAAGAATACAATTTGGTTCCACAACAATTTTCCATTTTTTATTTGTTCCACTTTCAATCGGTTTAGTATTTATGGTAGCAATAATGGAAACATTGTATGTTTTTCGAAATAAAGAGGAATATAAAAAGTTAACAAAATTCTTTGGGCACTTATTTTTAATTAATTTTGCAGTTGGTGTTGTTACAGGTATTATTCAAGAGTTTCAATTTGGTATGAACTGGTCTGAATATTCCCGTTTTGTAGGGGATGTATTTGGTGCGCCACTTGCAATTGAAGCACTTTTAGCATTTTTTATGGAGTCTACATTTTTAGGAATTTGGATATTTGGTTGGGAACGACTTAATAAAAAAATTCATTTAATGTGTATTTGGCTAGTTGCTTTCGGAACTTTAATGTCTGCGTTTTGGATTTTAGCAGCCAATTCTTTCATGCAGGAGCCAGTAGGCTTTGCAATTAAAAATGGTCGTGCAGAAATGACCGACTTCTTAGCAATCATTACAAATCCACAACTTAAAGTTGAGTTTCCTCACACGATTGCTGGAGCATTAGCAACTGGAGCGTTATTTGTTGCGGGTGTAAGTGCGTATAAAATCTTAAAAAAACAAGAAACAGAACTTTTTAAAAAGGCGTTTAATCTTGCAATGGTGTTCGCTCTAATTGCAGGAATTGGTGTTGCATTTAGTGGACATTCTCAAGCGAAACATTTAATGAAAACACAGCCGATGAAAATGGCTGCAAGTGAAGGGCTATGGAAAGATAGCGGTGACCCAGCAAGCTGGATGGTCTTTGGTCTGATTGATTCGAAAAAGAAAGAAAATAAATATGAGGTTGAAGTACCATATTTATTAAGTTATTTAGCTTATGAGAAGTTCGAAGGTAAAGTACCTGGTATGAATACTTTACAAAAACAATATGAAAAATTATATGGTCCTGGAAATTATATTCCACCAGTTAATACAGTTTTCTGGAGCTTTAGAATTATGGCTGGAGCAGGAATGGTCATGATTTTAATGGCGATGCTAGGTTTATATTTTAGCTATCGTAAAAAATTAGAATCAAAAAATCTATTCTTAAAGGCATCAATTTTACTAATTTCTTTACCGTTTATTGCAAATACAGCTGGATGGGTTATGACGGAAATAGGTCGTCAACCATGGACTGTATTCGGTTTAATGACTACTGCTGCATCTGTATCACCTAATGTTTCAAAAGGATCACTCATTTTTTCAATCACAACTTTTACAACAATGTATGCAATTTTAGCAGTTGTTTTAGTTTACTTGTTTGTGAAAGAAATTAAAAAAGGAACACACCATGCTGAAACTGAAAAAGTTCCTACGGTCGATCCGTTTGAAAGGGAGGCGACAATCGTATGATTGCGTTAAATGAATTATGGTTTTTACTCGTAGCAGTTTTATTTATCGGGTTCTTCTTTTTAGAAGGCTTCGATTTTGGTGTAGGTATATCTACAAAGCTACTAGCCAAAAATGATACTGAACGAAGAATATTAATAAATACAATTGGCCCGTTTTGGGATGCAAATGAAGTGTGGCTATTAACTGCAGGTGGAGCAATTTTTGCAGCATTCCCAAATTGGTATGCAACAATGTTTAGTGGATATTATATTCCGTTTGTATTTGTTTTAATGGCATTAATCGGACGTGGAGTTGCGTTTGAATTTAGAGGGAAAGTCGAAAGTTCAAAATGGTCAAAATCTTGGGATTGGGTCATTTTCTTCGGTAGTTTATTACCACCATTTCTATTCGGTGTATTATTCTCAAGTATCCTTAAGGGGATGCCGATTGATCAAAATATGAATATTTCTGCAGGGTTTACTGATTACGTTAATTTATTTACTGTAGTCGGCGGTGTAACTGTGACATTACTATGTCTCTTACACGGATTAATGTTTTTAACATTAAAAACGGTTGGAGAATTAAGAAACCGTGCACGTTCTCTAGCACGTATGGTAATCATACCAGTGTTCTTATTCTTAGTCGCCTTTACTGGTATGGCATATTTTGAAACGGATATGTTTAAAGTAAAAGCACATATAACAATTCCACTTATTTTATTAATCGTAGTATCTTATATTCTTGCTACAATATTCATCCTTAAAAAGCGAGATGGTTGGTCGTTTGCTATGTCGGGCCTTGGTATTGTACTAACAGTCGGGACATTGTTTACTTCTCTGTTCCCAAGAGTCATGATTAGTTCAATCAAAAATACGTATGACTTAACTGTTTATAATGCTTCATCTGGTCCTTATTCGTTAAAAGTAATGACAATAGTTGCATGTACATTATTACCATTCGTATTAGGTTACCAAATTTGGAGTTATTATGTTTTTAGAAAAAGAGTGGATGAGAAGGATTTGACTTATTAATGGGAAAAGATCTTATTAAATATAAAGGGATTAATCGTTTATTAATAATCCTATCTTTTTTAACAATTATACAAGTAACGACAATCATTATTCAGGCATATATGCTTTCACAAGCTATTGTCAGATTGTTCAATGGAAAAAATAGTAGCGATATTTTATACGCTACTATTTTCTTCATCAGTGCTTTTGTCTGTCGATATATTATGTCGACGATCAAACAAAAATGTTCAGAGCATTTTGCGGACATTGCTTCAACCGAAATGAAAATGAAAGTATTGGAGAAAATCTTTAAACTTGGACCTAGATTTGCAAGAAAATCAGGAACCGGTAATATCGTAACGCTTATTATGGAAGGAACTACACAACTAAGAAATTACCTAGAAATCGTTCCATTGAAAATGATTAACTTAGCAATTGTCTCACCAATAATCGTAATCTATATTTTCTTTGTTGATAAAGTTTCTGCAATTATACTAATCGTAACATTTCCAATCATTATTATTTTTATGATTCTACTCGGTTTGGCAGCTAAAAAGAAATCAAACAAACAATGGAAGGTTTACCGTATTTTATCGAACCATTTTACTGATTCATTACGTGGTTTAGAAACATTGAAATTTCTTGGTTTAAGTAGAAAACATATTAAAAAGATAAAAAGTGTAAGTGAAAGATACAGAGAAGCAACGATGGGCACATTAAAAGTAGCTTTTTTATCATCATTTGCACTAGATTTATTCACAATGCTGTCAATCGCTACAGTTGCAGTCTTTTTAGGACTTCGATTGATTGACGGAGTAATTTTATTAGGGCCAGCACTAACAATTTTAATTTTAGCTCCTGAATATTTCTTACCAGTTCGTGAAGTTGGAGCTGATTATCATGCTACATTAAATGGTCAAGAAGCTGGAAAAACAATGCAAGATATTTTAGATGAGCAGGAGTTTAAAGATCAAGAAATTTCTCCTCTTTCAGATTGGAATCGTGCAAGTAAAATTAATTTTAAAGATGTTTCAGTAAAACCCGAAAAAGATGGCCAAACGATTTTATCAAATATAAATTTGAATATAACAGGGTTTCAAAAAATTGGGATTGTTGGAGAAAGTGGTTCTGGTAAATCAACGCTTATTGATTTAATAGGTGGATTTTTAGAGCCAGCAAATGGAACTATTCAAATTTCTGGTGAAGAGGTATCACATCTTCAAATACAAGATTGGCATAAACAGTTAATCTATATTCCACAAAGTCCTTATATTTTCTCAAAATCATTAAACGATAATATAAGCTTTTATAAACCGAATGCTACTACAGAAGAAATTGAAAGTGCAGCAGTTCAAGCTGGGTTAACTTCTTTAATAGAAGAATTGCCAAAAGGATTAGACGAAAAAATTGGTGAAGGTGGAAGAGCTTTAAGTGGCGGGCAAAGCCAACGCGTTGCCCTTGCTAGAGCATATCTTGAAAACCGACCAATTCTTTTATTAGATGAACCTACTAGTCATCTAGATATTGAAACTGAGTTTGAATTAAAACAAACAATGCTTCAGTTATTTTCTAATAAATTAGTGTTTTTGGCTACACATCGCTTACATTGGATGAAGGAAATGGATCAAATAATTGTGATGAATGAAGGTAGCATCATTGAAGTTGGTACCCATGAAGAACTATTAATGAAAAAAGGTCATTATTATCGATTAATTCATAGTTAGAAGGTAAATATATGTTAAATAAAAATGGATGGATTTTACCATATATAAAAGAAAATCGTCGTTTATTTATAGTTGTGATTTTCTTAAGTTCACTGACTATCTTTGCAGCGGCTTCTCTTATGTACACTTCCGGCTATTTAATCTCTAAAGCAGCAACTAGACCTGAAAATATTTTAATGATTTATGTTCCAATCGTAGCTGTACGCACTTTTGGTATTTTAAGGTCAGCCTCTAAATATGTTGAAAGATTAGTCGGACACAATACAATTTTAAAAATCTTATCTAGAATGAGAACAAGATTATTTAGTAATCTTGAACCGTATGCACTTAATATCAATTCAAAGTTTAAAACAGGGGATATTTTAGGGTTATTAGCAAATGATATTGAATATTTACAGGATATTTATTTAAAAACTATTTTTCCTGGAATTGCCGCATTGTTTATTTATTTTATATCGGTTGTTGCTCTTGGTTTCTTCTCTATTCCATTTGCAATCTTAACAGCAGTAATTTCCTTTGTTTTAATAGGTGTTCTACCGTATTTTTCATTATTAGTTGAAAAAGCGCGAACTTACCAAATAAAAAATGAAAAGAGTCATTTATATGAAAATTTAACTGATGCAGTTATGGGTATAAGTGATTGGCTGTTTAGTGGTAAACAAAATAGCTTTATAAAACAATATAGAGAAATGGATGAATCGTTAAGAAACATCCAAAGTAAGGAAAAAGGATTTAGAAGAAGACGCGATTTAATTGCACAATTTATTGTAGCAATTTTAGTTTTAATGATGCTTTATTGGGCAGGTAATGAAAGTTTAGCTGGAGATATTCCTAAGACTTTTATCGCTGCATTTGTTTTAGTTTTATTTCCTTTAACTGAGGCTTTTATTCCACTATCAAATTCTCTTGGAAGTGTCCCTTTATACTCTGATTCAATCAATCGCTTAGAAGGGATTGAAGAAGTGAGTCGTGATCAGGAATCACCTATTATTGGAGGAAATATTGAAGATTATCGAAAAATCGAGTTTGAAAATGTAACTTTTCATTACTCTGAAAGCGAAACTATTCTAAAGAATGTTTCTTTTACAATTGAGGAAAACAAAAAAACTGCTTTATTAGGTCCGAGTGGTTCAGGAAAATCGACCATTCTTAAGCTAATTGAAGGAGTAGAAACTCCTATTGGAGGAAACGTTAAAATAAATGAGATTGAAAGTATAGCTTTAGGAGACCAAATTTCGAAAGTAGTGTCTGTACTTAATCAAAAGCCATATTTATTTGATACTACAGTTATAAATAATATTCGTTTAGGAAATCCAAAAGCAAGTGACGAAGAAGTAATAGAAGTAACGAAGATGGTTGAACTGCATGATTATATAGCCTCACTTCCAGAAGGATACAATACACCTATGCAAGAAACCGGTGTAAGATTCTCTGGTGGAGAACGACAAAGAATAGCCTTAGCAAGAATACTTCTTCAAAATACAGCGATTGTTATTTTAGATGAACCAACTGTCGGATTAGATTCAATAACAGAACGAAAACTACTTCAAACAATTTTTAAGGTATTAGAAGGAAAAACAGTATTATGGATCACACACCATTTAATCGGTGCAGAAATGGCTGATCATATTCTTTTCTTAGATAAAGGTAAAATTGCAATGAAAGGCTCACACGATGAACTTATCAAAACTGAAGACCGATATCGCAAGCTTTTTGAGCTAGATCGACCATTTAGAAAATGACTTTGACAAATTTGTCTGAGTCATTTTTTTTTGACTATTTGACGGAAGATGAATTACATGATATATTTATCTCGAATTCGAGATATCTTGAATTCAAAATAAATTTTCACTAACTTTTTACTAATTTTTTTAGTATTCTTCAGCAATAGATTCACAAAATAAAAGAGCTTATATATAAATAACTACTTTAAATGGAGGAATTCGTATGAACGGCTTAAAAGGGATCCATCATGTAACAGCAATAACTAGCAGTGCAGAAAAAAACTATGAATTTTTTACTTATGTTTTAGGAATGCGTTTAGTAAAGAAAACGGTCAATCAGGACGATATTCAAACGTATCATTTATTCTTCGCAGACGATAAGGGAAGTGCAGGAACGGACATGACATTTTTCGATTTCCCTGGAATTCCAAAAGGAGTGCATGGAACAAATGAAATTTCAAAAACATCTTTCCGAGTACCAACTGATGCAGCATTAGATTATTGGGTGAAGCGTTTTGACCGATTAGAAGTGAAACACTCAGGAATCAAAACACAATTTGGTAAGAAAACATTATCTTTTATTGATTTCGATGACCAACAATATCAATTAATTTCAGATGAGCATAATAAAGGCATTGCTTCAGGCACACCATGGCAAAAAGGACCAATCCCATTAGAATACGCAATTACAGGACTAGGACCAATTTTTATCCGAGTAGCTAATTTCGAATTCTTTAAAGAAGTAGTTGAAAAAGTACTTTTATTTAAAGAAATTGATAAAGAAGATTCATTCCACTTATTCGAAGTCGGTGAAGGTGGAAACGGCGCACAAATTATTGCGGAGCATAATGAAATATTACCTCAAAGCTTCCAAGGCTTTGGTACCGTTCACCATGTCGCATTCCGTGTAGAAGATACAGCTGTATTAAAAGAGTGGATTAAACGTCTTGACTCATTTAGATTACCAAACTCTGGTTATGTAGATCGTCATTTCTTTGAATCTTTATACGCAAGAGTTGCCCCACAAATTCTATTCGAATTTGCAACAGATGGACCAGGATTTATGGGAGACGAACCTTACGATACACTTGGTGAAAAGTTATCATTACCTCCATTCTTAGAACCAAAACGTGATGAAATTGAAGGAATGGTTCGTCATATTGATACTGTAAGAAGTACGAAGGAATTTGTGAAAGAATAATCGTTAGAAAGCACTCACTTTTGAAGTGAGTGTTTTTTTATTAAAATCTCATATTAAAACTGTTAAAAATTCCCAAAAAAATTAATGCATAAAACGATTTGTTATTCTAATGAAATATTTCACTGAATAAAAATCTTATGAACTAAAATAATTTTTTAGGAGAGGGAACATGAATAGTACATCTGGTAGGCGTTTATCGAAGGATGAAATGGTTACTTTAATACAAAATGGACTAGAGCGGACAACTAATCCGAAAAAGATTGTTATAGTAGGAGCGGGAATTTCTGGTTTAGTAGCAGCTTCTTTATTAAAGGAAGCAGGACATGAAGTGACGATTTTAGAAGCAAATGGTCGAGTAGGTGGTCGGATTTATACGAAAAGAGCACCTTTTATTAATGATCAATATTTGGAATTGGGTGCAATGCGTATTGCTTCTAATCACAAGCTTGTACTTGAATATATTAATAAATTTAAATTAAAAGTGAATGACTTTATAAATGGGAAATCAGAGGATATTATCTATGTAAATGGCGTAAAAACAACGCAAAAGTTATACGAACAAAATCCAGATATTTTAGGCTATCGTGTATCGGCCGATGAAAAAGGAGTAAATGTTGATCAGTTAATTGAAAGATCGTTAAAAACTTTAATTGACTTTATTAATCAAAATCCTGATGAGAACTGGAAAACTATTATTGAAAATTATGATAATCATTCGATGGATTCATTTTTAAGATATAATCCAATCGGAACACCATTGTCACCTGGTGCTGCAGAAAAAGTGAAGGTACTTCAAGGGATGGAAGGATTTCCTGAGCTTGCCTTTACTGCTATTTTAAGAGAGTTCATTGTATTACTTTCAAAGGAAATTAAGCTATACGAGATTACCGGGGGGAATGATCTACTACCTAGAAAGTTTTTAACACAATTAAAGGAGAATATATACTTTGGTCAAAAAATGAAAAAAATAGTGCAAGAAAATAATCAAGTAACAATTCACTCAGATCATTATACAAGCCATCTGCCTTATCAAACTACTGCTGACTATGCCATTATTACTATCCCCTTTTCATTATTAAATTTCATTGAAGTGATTCCAAGAAACTCATTTTCTTATAATAAATGGAAAGCAATTCGAGAATTACACTATGTTCCTTCTACAAAAATTGGACTCCAATTTAAAAGTAGATTTTGGGAAAAGGATGGGACATTAGGTGGGAAATTAATTACAGATTTACCTATTCGATTTGCTTACTACCCAAGCAATCATAATGGGAATAACGGGTCAGGAATCATTTTAGCTAGTTACACTTGGGAAGACGATGCATTGATTTGGGATAGTATGTCAGAAAATGATCGCATTATGAATGCATTAAAAGATTTGGCGACTATACATGGTAAACAAGTATATACAGAATTTATTACAGGTTACACACATAGCTGGGCTCTTTATCCATACTCTGGAGGAGCGTTTTCAATGTTTAAGCCTGAACAAAATAGAGAGCTGACGCCATATATCGCTACACCTGAGGGTAGAGTACACTTTGCCGGAGAACATACATCATCAGCACCTGCATGGATTGAAGGTGCAGTCGAATCTGGAATACGTTCTGCATTTGAAGTAAATACCCGAGCTTTGCAAGAACGATAAAATTCATTTTTTATATTTTACTCGAATATAGTGGAAATAGTGGATGTCTTTTTTATTTGAGGGAGTGATCAGTTTGAACGAAAATAATCAAGGACTTCAATTTACCCCTGTGAAATCATGGAATGTTTTTCATGGCCCAAATGACCCGTGTCCACCAATTGGTACAAAATATTACTCTACACCTCCACACTTATATTTAGGGTTTCAGCCACCAGGACTAGAGCAATTTTCTTACAAAGAGGCATTAAAAAAGGGTACTTTATGGAAAGTGTTTTATGACTATTACGAAAATCCATATAAAGCTAGGAGGGATTAAGAATGACTGAGCAACTTCCTCCAGAGTATTATCAGGATTTAGAGGAACTGCAAGCTGTTGACTTCGTACTTGTAGAACTAACTTTATATTTAGATACTCATCCCAATGATCAAAATGCAATCAACCAATTTAATCAATATGTTCAATATAAAAAGCAAATCGAAGCTAATTTCGAATCAAAATATGGACCATTATATCAATTTGGTGGCAGTTATTCAGATCAAAACTGGAACTGGCATAAAGGCCCATGGCCATGGCAAGTTTAGAAGGAGGGAGTATTCATGTGGGTTTATCAAAAAAAATTACAATATCCAGTTAAAGTAAGTACTTGTAACCCGATGCTTGCCAAATTTTTAGTCGAACAATATGGAGGAGCGGATGGTGAGCTAGCGGCTGCTTTAAGATACTTAAATCAACGATATTCTATTCCAGATAAAGTTATTGGACTTTTAACGGATATCGGTACAGAGGAATTTGCTCATTTAGAAATGATTGCTACGATGATTTATAAGTTAACAAAAGATGCAACTCCAGACCAAATGAAATCTGCAGGCTTAGATACACATTATGCATCTCATGATAGTGCATTGTTCTACCATAATTCAGATGGTGTACCGTTCACTACCGCTTATATTCAAGCTAAAGGAGATCCTATTGCGGATTTATATGAAGATATTGCAGCTGAAGAAAAGGCTAGGGCAACATATCAATGGATCATTGATCTTTCTGATGACCCGGATTTAAATGATAGTTTAAGATTTTTAAGAGAACGTGAAATTATTCATTCACAGAGATTTAGAGAAGCTGTAGAAATTTTGAAGGATGATCGACAACAGCGGAAGATATTTTAGTTGATTGATATTATATTGAACCTGTTCCTTGTATTTTATCGGGAACAGGTTTTATTTATTTGTCATGTTTGGAATAATTGGGCTTCTTCATTACTCAGTTTAAATAAATAAAATTGAAATGTAGCTAAAGGGGGAGGATTTATTTTAGGTTGATAAAATTGTTCTTTTTTAAAGATAATTAGCCAATTTTTATCAAGTTTTTATTCTATAGAGCATATTTGCTAGTTTTCCATTTGAAATGAACTTCTATTGTAATGTATTCAAGGCCATAATACCTCTACTAGTATGGGTAATAATAAAGTTTATTTGTGATTCATCTGGGTTTAATTGCAGTTCTGCCAAATTTATTTGCGATTATCAGATTTTATTTGCAGCATATCTTCATTTGTTTGCTATTCTAACAAATTTAATTGCAGCTGAGCCTCAACTTCGCTACATCATTCCCATAAAAAAATGAGGGGTCTCGGGGACTCCCTCACATAATCTTATTTCTTCTTAAGAATCGCAATCAATAAAGCAATCACCGAAAGAACAGCTGCCACAATCGACATAACCAAAGAGGTATTACTTGAATTTGATTTTTCAGTATCTTTCTTAACTTCCGTAGCTTTAACAGTTTCACCTTTTGCAGTTGTGTCTTTTACAATATTTGTAATCGAGTGTGGTGCTTCTGATTTTTCGTCACCAGTCCACTCAACAATACTGCCATCTTTATAATATTGGTATGCATCCCAAGCTCCATTTACTTCAGCGTCTGGGTTTTTGGCCATAAATACGAATTGTTGAAATTGTCCTGCTAAAATACCTTCGTTTTGTGCACTCCAAGTTACGGATGTAACAGTACCGTTTGCATCTTTTGTTTCGCTAAACTTCCATCCTGGGATAGGTTGATATGAAACAAATTCAAATTTTGAAGGGATTTTAAGTGTAACTTTTGTTGTAGCTATTTCTTTTTCAGATGGTACTTTCATTGTGTATGTTTCCCAAGCGCCAGGGGTTGAAATTTTAGGATTTACTACAACATGCGCACTTGCAATTCCAGTAAAGAACATTGTCATCGCGAATGCTGAAGCGATAATTTTAGTCGTTTTTGAAAAGAATTTTTTCATTTTTTGTTAGTCTCCTTTGAATGTAATTAACTATTTACTTCCTACTATATATTTAAAATCCGCATCTACCGAATCAAGAGAGTTAGTTAGAATATGGACTTTTACATTCCAATGACCTGCCATATCTGTAAAATATCCTTGCGCTTCATAAACACCTGACGAAGTTTCTTTAACTTGAGTTGTGTTAGTTCCCATATTCATGTCAGTGTTTTTAAAGGTAAGCGTGACTTGTTGGATAGAAGACACAGGTTTATTGTTTTTGTCACGTATATTTATTTTAAATGTGTTTTTACCGACTATGTTCGGAGTAGCATGCAATGAAATTGAATATCCTTTATTTTGCTTTGTGTCATTAAAAGGACCAGGGGATTCCAATGCTGTAGGTAGGTTTGTTAATAAGGATGTTAGGATAAGAACGATGATTCCTATACTTATTTCAAGCCAAACTGACTTTCCTAGTTTATTTTTGCTACTTTTTCCTTTGATAAAATGAATAAACCCTAAAATTAGCATGATCACAAATAAGATAACTTTTCCACATAAAACTTTGCCATAGGTTGTATGTAATAAAGCATAAAAGTTAGGTACATACTTTAAGCTTGCATAAATTCCTGTTCCTATAAGTAAAGTTACAGATAAAGTCGCCCAAATAGAATATCGTTGAGTGGTTTTCCAATAATTCTCATTTTTCTCATGTTTCTTTTGAATTTTAGGAAGTAAATAACTGATTCCTATTAATCCTCCTAGCCAAATCGAAACTGCGAGTAAATGAATGGAATCAAGCAAAATTGGTAAAAAATCATTTTGCATTGATGCGTGACCGATAAAAGCTTTTGAGATTAGTAAGAAAAAGCTAACCAATAAAGCACTTAACCACCAATAAAATGAAGATTTTTGCTCACTTTTCCAGGCCATATATAACGAATTAGCTAAAACAATAAGTAGAAGAAGTTGGATTACCCATACATTTCCGAATTTCGTACTCTTTATTGTTTCCAATAACAAATCTTTGTGGAAAATACTTTGCCATGAACCATTTGCATAGTTTTTTGTTTCAACAAAAAGGCTGAACAGAACACTAAATAAAATTCCAAAATAGAAGATTAACAATAAAGCTTTAGAATTTTTAAAGGCAATCATTCTATTTTTCTGATCGCTTTTGTAAACGAATAAACAAAAAAATAAAAGTCCAACAAATAAAAGTAAACTCATATATTCAATCCAGTAGGTTCCCATTACGTCTGTGTTGGGTAAGGATTGGTTTGCTTTATTGGAAATCGCTGATGAACCATCAACCTTTCCAACTCTGAATGGAATTACACCGTTTACTGAATGTCCGTCACTGGAAATCACTTTCCATGCAATATGATAATTTCCATCTGGTAAATTAGGTTTTAAGTTCCCCTCTAAAATTGAATGATTTTGCTTATTTATTTTTCCATTTTGCAAATCAACTCGATTACCTGATTCATCTAAAACTTGTAAAGAATGAAATGCAGACTGCACTGATTCATCAAACTTTATTTGAATACGTTGAGGAGAATTCACAAAAACTTGATTCTCTGAAGGCGTAGATTTGATGATATAAGCATGTGCTGATGCTAAGGATGGAAATAAAGTAGCAGCAATCAATAATAGTAAGAAAGAAAACCCTATAACTCGGATTTTCATTTTTTTATGTCACCTCATATCTATTAGAGTGAATTAGAAAATAAAACAACTTCTAAATTCTAAAGTAAAATTGTGATAGAAATGTGATAAACTTTAAAATTTTATTAGGATTAGGTATTAGATAATAAGATTATTCAACGGTACTATACTCTTTATACAAAAAAGAATCCACAAGTAAAACCAATTACTTGTGGATTTCAGTGTGTAAACATAGTTCAAAAAATTGATTTTCAGACTGATTGCAAGCGCTTGTCTTTCGAGGCGCGAAGCCTGGTGAGGAGCGGAGTTACCTTAGACGGTAATGAGCACCGCAGAAAGCGAGCGTTTGTCAACAGTCTGAAATATTTATTTAACAACCAACTTACCAACAGAGTTAGAAGGCTCCAATGAGATGTTATATTCTCCTTTTAATGGATTATTTAATAAGAGAATATTTTTACCGGTTTTTAATGGAATGTTAATACCTAAGTCAGTAGAGGATAATTTTGCATTGCCCCCGGCATCTTGATCAACATCAACAATAATTTTAGTCATTGTCGCAGGTTTAAAGATTGTATTTTTCGGACTAAAACCTGATGGCGTTACGTGAATTGTTGCGTATTGAAGGTCATTTTGATCATCTTGTTTTGCAGCTTGCTTTTGTGGTTGCCCAATCATACCAACTTTTACTTTATTCAAATTAACAGTAAATATGATGACAAGTATAAGTAGGATTGAAGTTAACACTACTGTACTGTTTGATGATTTGGCATGATCTCTCTTCTTCTTATTTTTGGGATTTGAATTTGAAACTAGCTTTCGATCAACGAAAAATAATAATAGATAAATGAAAACGATAAACAGAATATCCACAATAGCGACGCTTATGCTTGAACTGAATGTCATATATCCGATGACAGTCCCTATAAATGCACCGAGCAAGGACGGTAACATTTCAGTACTGCCAGTATTAAATAGTTTCTTCGATAAAACCAAAAATATTATGACTAGTAATAGATTGAGAATGATTGATAATAATACATTATAATTTGTAGTTAACATGATTAAGAAACTAATTGTAGCTGAAGATACACCGACCAATAAAGAGATAATTGATTTTAAAGTACTAGGAAATCTCTCTTTATTTCGATAAAAATGATTAAAGCTATAATACGTAAGAAGGAGTACTAAGAAAAGACTTCCATACTTTAATACCATATAAACACCTCTAAATTAATTTTAAAGCTACAGCTTTGATCCAAAGTTCCAATCTGGATACACGTATTGAACACTTGGAGATTTAGCTGGCTCTGATTGTTGAACGTTTATTTTAATGACTGTTTGACCATTAAAGCTTGTCTTTCCGATTGTTCCAGTGATTGTTACCCAAGAATCATTCGTAAATTGCTGTGAATTGGTTGATTCTGCAATAATTCCAAACGGTGAAATATCGGCGATACAATGAGTCATACCCATTCTTGCAATAATAAATTGATTACCTGCTAACTTAGGGTCTCTATAGATAAAACCTTTAATTTTGATTTGTTTATTTTGGAAATTGTCGACAAATGTATTCATTGATTGTAGTTTTTCAATAAACCACTTGTCCTTCATCTCGATTGTACTCTGTTTGTACAGTAGCATCCCAAGTTTAGCGTAGTCTTGATCATACACATTTGTTTTGAACATTTTTTTTAAAGCAGGGTCCTCATGACCTTTCACTTCAACAGCCTGACCAGTCGAAGAAGCCTGCACTGCTAGTCCTAGTCCTTTAAAATTCATTTCTTTGTTATTAGCAAGCGAACTAGAACTCGCATGGTTTGGCAAAATATATCCGAGTAATAATGGGAATAAAAATAGGCTGTAAATAAAAACGTCTTTTACGACTGACTTTTTTAAAAGATGATGATGCTCATGACTAAAAACTTGGTCGTGACTATGTTCATGACCACAATCACAAATAATGACATGTCTTTTTAATGAAAGAACGGCTATATAGATTTGAACGATTGCGACACTCAAAAGAATAACAGTTGCAATTTTTACATAAATGACAAGCTCCGGTACGATAAATTGCAGGATCTCGTCTGTAAGTGTTAATTGAAAAATATAGATAGCAAGTCCTAAGAGAATAGCAGCTTTTATAAAATGATGAATCGATGTGGAATTGATTTTATTTTTCAAAGTAGATCACTGCCTTTTATAAATTAATAGACTGTAAAACAAGCGTTCCAATAAAAACAAAAATGAAAACTAGCGTGCTAAGTAATAAAACAAATCGAGAACGGAAAACAGCTAGCATCATCAGGATCCCTTTAATATTGATCATTGGCCCAAAAACCATGAATCCAACTAAAGAGCTCTTTGTAAAAATTGTTTGAAGTGATTGAGCTACAAAGGCGTCTGATGTTGAACAAAGAGATAAAATAAAGCCTAATCCCATCATAAGAAAGTTTGCCGATGGACCACTTTTTCCTAATTCAATTAAACTGCTTTGAGAAATGATAATTTGAAGTAGAGCAACAATGATCGAACCGAAAACTAAGTATTTCCCCATATCAAAAAATTCATTTACTGCATGGCCTACGATTGCAATGAATTTATTATTAGGCGCAGTATTGTGTTTATTGTCATGATGGTGGTGATCGTGCTTCGTTTGATCGACCTGTTCTCGTAACTGATTTGACTTAACAAATTGAAAAACGATCAGTCCCACGATTAGTGCTACTACAAAAGCCAGTCCCATACGATAATATGCAACGGTTGGTTGATTACGAAAAGCTGTTAATGTTGATAGAAATACAATTGGATTTAAAATGGGTCCTACTAATATAAAAGTGACCGCAACATACAATGGCATTCCTTTCTTAATCAGTTTACGAATAGCAGGTACCATTCCACACTCACATATTGGAAAGATGATGCCTAACACGCTTGCTGCGATAATACCTAATAAAGGATTTTTCGGTATAAATCGTTGAACCATTTGATCTGTAACGAAAACCTGAAGGATCGCTGAAACGAATACACCGATTAAAATAAAAGGCAGAGCTTCGATAATAATGCTAATAAAGATCATCTTAAAGACTTGTAGTTTTGTAGTTGAAAAAACTGAACTTAGTCCTGTCGTAGATGAAATATATAATAAGAATACAAATAGTAAGCAAATAATGATTAGAAAATGTCGATTTGAATTGACTGGCGATTGTTTCTCAGTAGCAATGCTTCGCAAAGGATTCACTCTTTCTGTTTAAGATATGACGCGTTCAAATAACCAAATTCCACCTAATATAAAAGCAATCGTAGATGTGGAAATAATTGCATTCCTCGAATACTTTGAGCGATGTAATTGAGTTAGTAGTGGTAATAATAAAAGTACAATCGAAAGTTGAACCACTTCAATACCAAGGTTAAAGCTAACTAAAACAGCTGCTAATTCACTTTTTGAAAGATTCATAGCTGTTAATAAATCTGCAAAACCCATTCCATGAATTAATCCAAAAATAAAAGTTAATACCCAACGATGACCAATGTTTTTACGGAATATATTTTCAATTGCTACGTAACAAATACTAAGTGCTATTGCAGGTTCGACAATATAAGAAGGAATTGAAATGATCCCTAAAACAGTGAGTGTCAAAGTTAAACTATGTGCGACTGTAAATGCAGTAATTACTTTAGCAAACTGCTTAAAGCTTTGTCTTGCAATCAGTAGTGAAAGTAAAAATAGCAAATGATCATAACCGGTAAGTATATGGTTCATACCAAGCTTTAAAAATGTAACCCATCCTTTAGATGAAGTATTTGTAGTAGAATCCGAATTGGATTCTTTTTTTATTACGGCCTGTTGCTGTTGTTGTGCAGGTTGAATCTTATTTGGATCATTGCTTAATCCCTCATAAGCACTGTCACTAAGAATCATAGACCAAGCACGGCTTTGATCTGAAAGAGCGGCAGTACTACTTTCTTTTCCGTAGTTCACTTTCAACAAATCAACATAGGTCGTACTAGTATTTGTATCATTTTCATACAAATGATCAGCAAGACTAATAGATTGTGAAGGTTGGATTGCAGGGTAATCAACCTCAAGGATGAGCTGGGTAGCATCACCTTTTCGATTAAGCTCCAATTTATTTACCTTTGTCCAGTTTTGTTTTTCTCCATTTATTTTCAGAATAAGATTGCTCTGGAGCGTAGATTCTATTTTCTTCTTTATTGCCTCAAATTCATCTGGATCTAACATTCCATTCTTATTAACATCCCCGCCTGTTAATTCCATGACAGAGACTTCATCTAATGCAAAGTTCATTGTAGTTTTTGATTTTAAGAGATTTAATGTAGTGTAACTAGCACTTAATGAATGAGCTTCAGCTGTTCGAAAAGAGGTACTAAAAAAAATAAGTAAGCAAAAAAATAGGGGAAAAGAACGACCTAGTCTATTAGTTTTTAAGAAAAAAATACTATTTTTCATTTGTTTCCTCCGGGAAATAAAATAAGAATTATATTGTTATGGTACATAGTCAACATTACAGAATTGTTATATAATTGTAAAGAGTTTGTAATTATTGGCTAAATTTGTAGAAATTGCTCGGTAAATCATAATATAGTTAATGGGCGATCACTACATTTTAGTGAGGGGGGGAGCGAAACTGTAATTATTTCCCAATAGTAAAATAGTCTTGTTTTTTGAGAGAAGGTTTTGGTTATTTAGAAATAATAAAAAAGTGGGGAAATTTTCATGCACAAAATAATGCATAGATACAAAAGGTATTTGGGTCTTTTGACGACGATCCTGTTGCTATTATCAACAGTTAGTCCACAAATGGCTAAAGCAGCCACTACAACTACTTTAGCGAAATGGGATTTTAGCAATGGTCAAGTAACTACACCATCGGCTGGAATACCTGAAAATATGAATAGTAATATAACGACCACTGGTTCCAAAGTTACTGGTTATAATGCCGGTCCATCTGGGAATGCAGTTATTAACGCAAACACTTGGTCAAACAATAGTTCATATTGGGAAGTTTCATTATCAACAAAAAACTACGAAAATATAACTCTTTCATCTAAGCAATATAGTTCTACAACGGGGCCAAAAGATTTCAAACTTCAATATAGTTTGGATGAAAACTCATGGGTTGATGTACCTGGTGCTTCTGTTTCAACGGGAAGTGGTACATGGTCAAGTGGGGGACAATTAAATAATGTAGCGTTGCCAACTGAGGTAAGTGACAAGAATTTAGTTTATTTAAGATGGATTGTCAATTCACCATTAGCTGCAAAAAATGACGGTAGTAATTTCAGTACTACAACTGGTACAAGTCGTATTGCTGATATCGTTATTAATGGTGACGCAACAGGATCAACACCGTTAGAAAAAACCGCTACACCTGACGCAGCAAAAATCAATTATTCAACAAACTCAACAGTGACAGGAAATGCTGGGGCAGTTACAAGTAATGCCGTTGTAAAAGTTTATAGTGATAATAATAAACTAGCAGGTACTACTACAGCTGCAGCAGATGGTTCATTTACTGCTACAATTACAAACTCACAATCGGTTGTCTATGTTACTGCACAAGAAAATGGAAAAGCTGAAAGTGATAAAGTTTCAGTCAATTTCTCAGGTTCGATCGTTCAGAAAACAGCCGCTCCAATAGCTACAAAAATTACTTTTAATTCGTATACAAATGTATCAGGTACTGCAGGTGCAGTTGCTGGTAATGCTATCGTAAATGTTTATTTTGATGACAATACAATAGTAGCAACTACAACAGCTACAGCAGATGGTTCATTTAACGTAACATTTTCAAATCCTGGGTCGAAAGCAGTCGTTAACCTAGTTGCTCAGGAAGCAGAAAAGAGTCCTAGTGATCGAACTGCTGTAAACTATACTGGTCAAACTGAAACCCCAAAAGGTATTTCACCAGGTGACGTAGTATTTAGCCAAATCTATGTAAATGGTGGTAATGGGGGAGCATTCTACAAAACTAAGTTTTTTGAACTTTATAATAATACAGATAAAAATATTAATTTAACTGGCTGGTCAATTGCTTATACTTCAGCATCAACAATGAACTTTGGAGCAGGGCAACCACTATCTGGTGTTATTAAAGCACATAGTTACTTCTTAGTAGCAGGTAGTACAGGTACGACAGGACAAGCACTTCCTGTGACTCCAGATATTACAACTACGTTAAATCCAAGTGGTTCAACTGGTGGCGCTTTAGTACTTGCAAAGAAAACGACAGCTGTAACAGGTGTTGATGATCAAGATGCAATTGATTTATTAGCATTTACGAATGGTACAGCAGTTTATAAAAATCCTTTATATTGGGGAAGCCCAATTTCAGACTCTACAATTGGTGGAGGAACGATTCAACGTAAAACAAATATTGGGACAGACCCACGTTCAGCATACGGAATTGGAAACGGTTGGTTTACAAAAGATCCTTCAAAAGATTTCGTTCTGAATAAACCATCAAGTGCGAACTATTCTGATGAGATGGCTGTTCATAACTCAAAATTTATGTCTTCTCCAGATGGTTCTAAAATAACTTATACAAAATCTGGTGGTACAGCAACTGTAACAGGACAAGCTGATTCAGTACCTGCTTCATCTGTTGTAAAGGCTTACATTGAGAATGGTGGTAAATTAACAAGTCAGCAACAAGTAACAGCAGCGGCCGATGGTTCTTTTACATTAAGTTTTGAAGACTCTAGTGATCAGACATCTATCTTCTTAACGGAAACGGATTCTGCACAACCTACTCCAAAGGAAAGCTATTACGCGAGAGTAGATGTGGCTGGTAAGTCAACAACAGTTACTTCAATTGGTGATTTAAGAAAAAATGATGAAAAAGGATTTCCAATCAACAATGGTTACTCAACGACAATTGAGGGAGTAGCGACTACAGATAATCTGCCTAATGGGGATGTGAATACAAATTTCTTTATTCAAGATTCAACAGGCGCAATCAATGTTATTAATCATTTGAATCCTTCTACTACGATTCAAGCAGGAAACAAATATAGCATTGAAGGACGAGTAGTATTTACGGCGGGGATGACTCAATTTATTCCAACAGCTATTCATTTTGTTGGAAATGATCATTTACCGGCAACTACAAATATTACAATCGGTGGGTTAAATGAAGAAACTGAAGGCAAATTAGTATCTTTCACTGGAAAAGTAACAAATATTCCATCAGATGGTCCAAATTATGATATTACAGTAAGTGATGAATCAGGCGATAATTTAGCAATCGTACGTATTCAAGGATCTTTAGGGACTATTGAACAAGGTCAAACTTACACTTTTACAGGTATCGTCAATCAATATAAAAAAGCTGCACCTTTTACTAGTGGATATCTACTTATACCTAGAAACGCAAGTGATGTAAAAGGTCAATTAGTGTTAAATCATACTCCGATTACAAAAGCTTATATAGGAATGGATGCTTCGTTTAATGCGATTGCAAAGAACGCAGATTCAGTTACGCTTTATTATAAAGGAGAAAACGAGACTTCATATCATTCAGTAATTATGGACTCTGCAGACCATATTAATTACAATGGTAAAATTTTAGAAAAGGATGTTCCAAAAGGAAAGTTCTACTATTATATTGAAGCGGAAAATGAAGAAGGCAAACAAGCTGTAGGTAGTTCTTCAAAACCATTTGAAGTGAATGTAGTAGATGATCAAGATGGTCCTAAGTTTTTTAATGAGTTACCTACAAATGGTGATAAAACTGATTCAAGACATCCTGAAATCGTTGTAAAAATGGATGATCCAAGTGGAGTCAATCTTTCGTCAGCAACTATTTCAATCGATGGTCAAGATAAAACTTCAAATGCAACAATTACTGATACAGAAATTAAATTAAATCTTACAACTGCTAATGAATTAACTGAAGGTGAGCATACAATAACTGTGTCTGCAAAGGATAAATTAAATAATCCTTCTACCTTTACATGGAAATTCACAGTTACAGAAAGATTTACTGGTGGAAATCATTACCGTGGAACGACACATAACCATACGAATATTTCACATGATGCAGCAGGTACTCCTGAAGAAGCATTAAAAGCTGCTGAAAAGTATCATTATGATTTCTTTGCATTCTCGGATCACTCTCACGATATCGATGCAAATCTTGTTAATAAAGATACTGTTGATCATAAAGGTTTTAAAGAGAGAACAGGTGGTACTGATTGGCAGTTAACAAAGGATTTAGCAAAACAGTATACAAAAGATGGTAAATTCGTTGTATTCCCTGCGTTTGAAATGACATCAACTACATGGGGTCACTCAAATGTATTCGGAACTGAAAATTTCATTGATCGTGTTGTAGATGGTGGCGCTTATCAAAATTTACAAAAGTATTATGGATGGGTATTAACATATGACAATATCGTTGCTCAATTTAACCATCCAAAAATGTCTGCAAATGCATTTGATAACTTCATCCCTTATAACAAAAATTTAGACAAGCTATTTACAATGCTTGAAGTAGGGAATGGATCAGGAAAATACTCTTATGCGAATGCAGAAGATAGCTACTATGGTGCGCTTGATATCGGCTGGCATGTTGCACCAACTTATGGTGAAGATAACCATGATGCAACATGGGGTCAAACGAAAAAACGTACTGTAATCGTAGCAAAAGATTTAAGTCAAGATGCTCTACTTGATGCAATGAAAAACAGACGTGTTTATATGTCAGAGGATCCAAACTTTTCGTTAGATGTATCTGCAAGTGGCTTTTATATGGGATCAACAGTGGATACTGATACGTTAGATTTTAATATTTCAGGTAAAGATCCAGTTTTAGAACA
Organism: Bacillus sp. FJAT-25509; assembly: GCF_001420605.1. Classification (GTDB taxonomy): domain Bacteria; phylum Bacillota; class Bacilli; order Bacillales; family Bacillaceae_G; genus Gottfriedia. Next base: position 114,329 of record NZ_LJIZ01000012.1, on the reverse strand, counting down.
GGCTAGTGATCCTGATTATAGCTATATTAAAACTGCTTCTAACGATGCAATCGCTAAAGTAGAATTAATTACAAATCATGGAACAGTGGTAGACAAATATGTTCCAACAAACGATTCAACTTCATTTAATTGGAAGCCAAGCTTTACTGTAGTTGGAGGACAACAATGGTTCGTTGTTAAAGTTACACAAAAGGATGGCGATCAAATTTACTCTTCACCAATTTGGTCACAACAAAAAGACTTAGCAGTAAAAGTTAGTGATGTTACGACAAAAGATGGGGCGATTATTGGTGGACTTGCAGCTAATTTAACAGCGGGAATAAGTAACCAAGGATCTTTAGATGTTAAACAAGTAACTGCTCATTTCTATTATGATAGTATAGATGCTAATCATTTTATTGCAGATGCTTCAATCGATTCGCTTCCATCAAATTCATCAGCAAGTGCTAGTGTAACATGGACTGATCCAGTTCCAGGGACACATAAAATCATTGTTGTTTTATCAGCAGCTGATGGACATGATCTTGGTAATAACAAATACGAGCAATCATTTACAATTAAAGCACCATTAAACAAAGTTGTTATGATTGATGGCTCTCACAATAATGAGAACTCGAAACAAGACTCTGGCACATATAAAGATAACTTTAAATTATTTACAACGTTAATGAAGCAACAAGGCTATACTGTAGCAGAAAATTCTTCACCACTTACAGAACAAGTATTAAAGAATGTTAGTGTATTAGTAATTACACATCCAGCTACAGCATATTCTGCTAGTGAAATTTCTGATATTAATAATTTCGTGAAAAATGGCGGTTCATTATTGACGACAGAAAAGAGTAACTTTGGTGCTACAAATCAAAACATAAATAGCATTTTATCTGGTGTAGGATCAAGTATTCTAGTAAACAATGACGGTGTCTTTGATGAAACAACTGAAGGTAACTTCTGGGGTACACCATTGACAGCTAATTATGCTGTTAGATTACACCCAACACCAAATCAAAAAACGACATTAACAGATTTTGTTCCAACGATTGAGTATTATAGTGGATCAAGTCTAGCTAAAAATGATGGTTCGGGCAATAAAGTACCATTAACGGACAGTGATACTGTTACAGTTCTAGCTCAAGGTAATGAGTCTACATTCCAAGATACATCTACCATCAAATCAGATACTGTAAAATATAATGTTCAGACTTCTAATGGAAAAAATGGTCCTGCATTAGATCAAGTTACTGGTGGATCTAGTATTCCGATTATTGCTTCTGAACAAGTTGGTAATGGTCGAGTATTCGTTTCAGGTATGAATATCTTTAATGATAAACAAATGGATCAAACATATAATCCAAAAGGAAATGACCCGTTTGCAGTAAACGTTGTAAACTGGTTAGCTCATCTTGATACGAAAGTAAAGTCAATTGGTGATGCTCGTAAGCTTACAGAAGGAACGAACGCAGTTGTTGAAGGAACTGTAACAGCAATTTCATTCTTTGACGCTGCTTACATTCAAGATGATACTGGTGGAATTATGGCCTTTAATGATGTGCCAGCAGGAAGTTTACAAGTCGGCGATAAGGTACGCATATATGGTCATATAAAAATATTTGAAAATAACTTCGAATTAGAGTTTGGGAGTTTTACAGAAAGCGTTGTAAAGTTAGGCAAAGGAACTCCAGTCGAAGCAAAAGTTGTCAATACAAAGGATTCAAATAATGAAGAGAATCAAGGTCAATTAGTTAAAGTAACTGGTAAAGTCGTTTCTAAGTATGACGATAATTCCTATGTGATTGATGATGGTTCAGGATCAACATTAGTATTCACAGATGGATACGTTGTAAACCAAAGCGGACCTGTACCAAACCTAAATATTGGGGATACGTTAGAAGCAACTGGTCTAGCAGGTAAATTCTCAGAAGGAAATCGTATTCGAGTAAGAGATACGAAAGAATTAGTTGGAACTCATGCTGCTGCGCCAAAAGCTCCAGTAGTGAATGCTATTTCTGATCAAGATGAGAAAATTATCGGTACAACTGAAGCGGGAACAAAAGTAATTGCAAAAGTAAAAGGTAATGAAATTGCTAATGCAATAGCGGACAATACTGGTAACTTTGAAATGAAGATTACAAAACAAGTAGCTGGTACGAAAATTGTAGTAACAGCACTTGACTCAGCAAACAATGAAAGCGACGGAGTAGAAGTAATTGTAAGTGATCAGACTGCGCCAAAAGCTCCAGTAGTGAATGCTATTTCTGATCAAGATGAGAAAATTACTGGTACAACTGAAGCGGGAGCAAAAGTAATTGCAAAAGTAAAAGGTAATGAAATTGCTAATGCAANAATGAAGATTACAAAACAAGTAGCTGGTACGAAAATTGTAGTAACAGCACTTGACTCAGCAAACAATGAAAGCGACGGAGTAGAAGTAATTGTAAGTGATCAGACTGCGCCAAACGCACCTGTTGTAAATGCTATTTCTGATCAAGATGAGAAAATTACTGGTACAACTGAAGCGGGAGCAAAAGTAATTGCAAAAGTAAAAGGTAATGAAATTGCTAATGCAATAGCGGACAATACTGGTAACTTTGAAATGAAGATTACAAAACAAGTAGCTGGTACGAAAATTGTAGTAACAGCACTTGACTCAGCAAACAATGAAAGCGACGGAGTAGAAGTAATCGTAAGTGATAAAACGGCGCCAGATGCACCAGTTGTAAATGAGGTACACGATAATAGTACGTATGTAACAGGAAAAGCAGAGCCAGGATCAACAATCACAGTTTCAAAAGGGATTGTCATTCTAGGTCAAGCAGTAACAAATCAAGATGGTAACTTCAGCGTTTTATTATCTTCAAAACAAAGCGCAGGAACAAAATTATCTGTTGTTTCAACAGACAAAGCAGGTAACAATAGTTCAATAACTGAAGCAATTGTAGTAGATAAAACTACACCGATTGCCCCTGTTGTAAATGAAGTACACGATAATAGTACTTATGTAACAGGAAAAGCAGAGCCAGGAACAACAATCACAGTTTCAAAAGGGATTGTCATTCTAGGTCAAGCAGTAACAAATGAAGATGGTGACTTCACTGTTCTATTATCTTCAAAACAAAGTGCAGGAACAATATTATCAGTTTTTTCAACAGACAAGGCCGGTAATAATAGTTCAATAACTGAAGTAATTGTAGTAGATAAAACTGCACCGAATGCGCCTGTTGTAAATGCGGTACAAGATAATAGTACTTATGTAACAGGAAAAGCAGAGCCAGGATCAACAATCACAGTTTCAAAAGGGATTGACATACTAGGTCAAGCAGTAACAAATCAAGATGGTAATTTCAGCGTTTTATTATCTTCAAAACAAAGTGCAGGAACAAAATTATCTGTTGTTTCAACGGACAAAGCAGGTAATAAGAGTTCAGTGACGGACGTAATTGTAGTAGATAAAACAGCTCCTATCAAACCAGTTGTTAATGTTGTAAAGGATTCTGATACACATGTAACTGGAACAGCAGAAGCAGGTTCGACGATTATCGTTTCTGTAGGAAATAAAACTCTTGGTTCAGTAAAGACATATAGTAATGGAAGTTTTGACGCTGTAATTGCAAAACAATCAGCTGGAACAGTATTAACAATTGTTTCTACTGATTCGGCAGGAAATACTAGTGCAACAGCTCAAGTAACAGTAATTGATAAAACTCCTCCAATGAAACCAGTTGTCAATGCAGTAAAAGATTCAGATACGAGAGTAACTGGAACAGCTGAAGCAGGATCAACGATTAAGGTTTCAGTAGGAAAAACAATTGTTGGCCAAGGTGTTGTGGACAAACAAGGAAAATTCAGCATTCAATTAAATTCAAAGCAAAAGGCAGGAACAGTATTAACGGTTGTATCGATTGATAAAGCAGGAAATACTAGTACGACAGCTCAAGTAACCGTAATCGATAAAACACCTCCAACGAAACCAGTTGTCAATACAGTAAAAGATTCAGATACGAGAGTAACTGGTAAAGGTGAAGTTGGGTCCACAATTAAGGTTTCAGTAGGAAAAACAATTGTTGGGCAAGGTACTGTAGATAAACAAGGGAAATTCAGTATCCTATTAAAAACAAAGCAAAAGGCAGGAACAGTATTAACGGTTGTATCGATTGATAAAGCTGGAAATACTAGTGCAACAGTTCAAGTAAAAGTAATCGATAAAACACCTCCAAAAGCACCAACTGTTAAAGCTGTAACAAATAAAACAAAAGTTATTACAGGAACAGCTGAAGCAGGTTCTAAGATAGTAGTTAAGAATGGTTCTACTAAAATTGGGGAAGCAACTGCTAATAGTAGTGGTAAATTTACGATTAAACTTAAATCTTATTTAAAGACTGGAACGACTTTAAAAATTACTTCTACGGATAAGAGTGGAAATGTAAGTAATGCGACTACAATTAAAGTAAAGAAGGGTTGATCAAATCGATAAACCACCCCTTAAAAGGGATATTACATTTTCAAGGTAACATTCATTAGATAAAGGATTGGGGCTGTCTCATAAGTCGGGTTAACTGACATAAGGGGCGGCCTCCTTTTAATTTCTTGGACGTCTCAGTAGGTGGAGGGTATCCCGGCTACGATTTTCAATAGGAATTGAAAAAGTTGGCCATTTTTTTGATAATTAGCAGGTTTTTATTCGATTTAGTAAGAATTAACACAAATTTACTAGTTTTCTATTCGAAGATTTCTACTAATTTATAATGTTTAGGTTAAAATACCTTAACTGGTACGGGTAATATTTAATTTTAATTGCTATTCTGTGGAATTTAATTGCGATTCTCAAATTTTAATTGCAGTTTTGCCAATTTTAATTGCGATTTTCAGAATTTATTTGCAGGCCCTGTTTATTAGCACAAATAGACTCCTTAATTGTTATCCCCCAACTATCATCCGAACTTGCACAAATAAATAATCTACAAGGCTACTCAAGACAAACTCACCAAACGGTTTTATCACAAGAAAATGGAACATATTCCACAAAAAACTAAGTTGTTAATAGAATTTCGAAAACTTATATGATAATATTAAACTATGAATCACGCAAGCGTGATTAATACATGATAAGGAGTGTTAATAGCATATGGCAATTTCTTTACAAAAAGGTCAAAAAGTCGACCTTACAAAAGGAAGAGCGGGACTTTCCTCTTTAATTGTAGGTTTAGGTTGGGATCCAGTGAAAAAAAGTGGCGGTTTTTTCGGATTTGGTAAACAAGAAAATATTGACTGTGACGCTTCTGTTTTAATGTTAGATGAAAATGACAGGTTAAGAAGTGCAAGTGATGTAATCTATTTTGGAAACAAAAAAAGCTTATGTGGTAGCGTAGTACACTCAGGAGATAATCTAACTGGTGATGGAAACGGTGATGATGAGCAAGTATTTGTTAACTTAAATAAGGTGCCATCTTATGTACATAAACTTGTATTTGTTGTGAATATCTATGCTTGTGTTCAACGTAAGCAAGATTTCGGTATGATTAAAAACGCATTTATTCGTGTAGTAGACAAGTCAGCAAACTCTGAGTTAGTACACTACAACATTACTGATAATTATTCAGGTTTAACTGCGTTGTTCCCTGGTGAGATTTATCGCCATAATGGAGAGTGGAAGTTCTCTGCAGTAGGAGAGGGAACAAAGGATATAGCAATCGATAAAATTGTTCAACGTTTTCAATAAATAATAATCAAATAAAAAAGGAGTGTATTTAAAATGACAGTAAATTTATTAAAAGGACAAAAGGTTGATTTAACAAAAACAAATCCTGGTTTAACGAACATTGTTGTTGGATTAGGTTGGGACACTAATAAGTACTCTGGTGGAAATGACTTTGACTTAGATTCATCAGTATTTTTATTAAATGGTGCAAGTAAATGTGCATCTGAAAAAGACTTTGTATTTTATAACAATACTGTAGGTGGAAATGGGTCAGTTGAACACAATGGAGATAATAGAACTGGCGCTGGTGATGGTGACGATGAGCAAGTATCAGTTAATCTAGCAAACGTTCCTGCTTCAGTTGAAAAGATTGCATTTGCGATTACGATTCATGAAGCTGATGTACGTAACCAAAACTTCGGACAAGTAAGCAACTCTTATGTTCGAATTTTAAATGAAACGAATGGGGAAGAGTTAATCCGTTATGATTTAGGTGAAGATTTCTCAATTGAAACTTCAGTAGTTGTAGGTGAATTATATCGCCACAATGGCGAATGGAAATTTAATGCGATTGGTAGTGGATACCAAGGCGGTTTAATTTCATTAGTTAGAGATTACGGATTAGACGCTTAATTTTACCTAACAAAAAAGTAGGTTAATAGTTAAAGGGGGAAAGTGTTTATATTTCCCCTTTATTATCATTTAGTACATCTTTAGAAAGATAGTGAGGAATAAGTTTCTAAAGATGTCCTAGATGGTAATTAAGTTTAAAATGTTTTCCTAATGTAATGTTGCATTATTTGGAAGTTCGGGGTGGGATTTTGAATAAACAAAGTAATACGATAAATTTAAATGATCCAAGTTTACTTAGTTCGCGTCAAGCGTGTCATGAATGGGGGATCAATGACTCAACATTACGGAAACGAATAAATGATTTTCCAGAAGGTACGATACGTAAATTTGGTTCCTCTTGGGTAGTAACTCGTGAAGGTATGTTAGCAGTATTCGGACAACCAAAAATGAAATAATGACATCGGAAAGGAGTATCTATATGTCTGTGATCAACCCAAAAGCAATGGATATTAATCAACATGAGTGGTTGAGTATCTTGAAACAACCTTTGAAATTAAGACAATCTTATCAAGTAGAAGGTGAAACCATACAGTTTAATCAAATTGCATGGCGAATTTTAGGAACAAACATTGATGAAGACGAGTATTTTGAAAACTTATATGAACTAGTACATGACGAGTCTTTAAATGTCATTCTATTAAGCGATGATTTAAACAAGACAATTTCGAATGATATGTTGCAAGCAGTTCAAAGAATAGTAACAATAAACACTGCTGAAAATGGATTGTCAGTGAACAGACTAATTGCATTCCTTGAAGGTGAGCGATTAATTCCGAAACACGAAAATCAGAACATACATAGACATATTCGAGAGCAAATTAAATCTGTATTATCTATCTTTAAAGATTCACATAAAAATGGATTCCTTGATCCTAATTTTAGAAGGATAATAGTTGATCTCGTGAAATGGTTACATAACCATGTAAATAAATGGATTGAGAGTTTTCCTAATAGTTCTCCACTGATCTTATGGTATGGTGACACAACGTTAAGTGAATGTTATTTCCTTTACTTACTAATCCTTTTAGGTTTTGATGTTGCTATATTTCATCCTGAGGGCAAAGATTCATTATCTCATTTATTGGGTACCAAGAGCGACGGAATTAAAATATTACCATCAACGACATCTTTAGTACCTTTTCCAATAGAAAAGCCAGTTAGAAAGAGTACAGTTGCCCATAGAGCAACAAAGGAAATTGAGAAATTATTACATACTGAGGATTCATTATTATATAAACCATGGCAATTTAGAAATTATGCTCCTCGATCAATTACGTTAAAAACAACCTTTGATGAACTATTCATTTTACATAAAGAAAGAGCAATGTTACGTCCTAATTTTCAAGTAAAGGACAATAGTGTTGAAATACCAGTTTTCTTTATGAAGATTTTAGGCGTGACAAAAAATCACCGTGAATACTGGGAAAAGATTGGCCAACTAACTGAAAGCAATTTAACACTTAAAATAGATAAATTTCCATTTACCCAATTAGTTAAAGGAAACCAACAATATCATTATCAAAATGCTTTAGGGCGTGACGGGCTACTTGATCCTGATAAGATGATGGCTAGTAACTGGTGGAGATATAAGGAACTTCCAAGCGGATTACAGTTTGGTCTAGCTTCTGCTATATCCAGATATGTTGACCGAGCTAATATTAAGTCGCTACCAAATGAAACAATGGATCAGACACAACTATTTTTATTTAGCCAATCAATGAATATACCAAATGAAATATTAAGATTACTACAACAGTTTGATTATACACAGCAAGTTCCAAAATTAATTATTTATAATACAGAAAGAGATGGTGAACTAAATAGAAACGACGCAGCACTACTTCTTTTATTAAATGAGTTTGGAGTGGATCTAGTTTTACTTAATCCGACGGGTCAGAATGATATCGAATTATTCGTAGATGACAAATTATTCGATTCTCATTGGCTAGATGAAGTTACTTTTGATACTGAATTTCAAGTGTTGCGAGCATCAGGACAGTCACTAATTAAAAATCTATTTAGAAAAATAGTTAAATAAAGGGGAACTTAAAATGTCTATAAATACACTTACTAGTTTAGAAAAGCAAGATGAAATTTTACAAGCGAATGCAAATGATATGAAATTACAATTAAGAAATGAACCTGAAGTACACCGTTTAGCAAGTTCAATAGACCATAAAAATCAAATAGCTTTATTGGAGTATGGGAAAGAGCCAGCAACTGAAATTTCAACCTTCTCAGGTAAAATATTAAATACAATTAAAGCTTCTAGTATGGAAGAATCTAGCGTTCTATTGAAACAATTAGGGAAAATTATGGACCGCTTTGATGCGAAAGATTTTGCAGAAGAAAAAGGGCTTTTTTCAAAAATTTTTAATCGCGGTCAAAAGTTAATTGATAAATTATTTGATAAATATCAATCAATGGGTACTGAAATTGATAAAGTCTATGTAGAAATTACAAAGTATGAACACGAAATGAAAACATCTACAAATACATTAGAACAACTATACGAGCAAAATGTAACATATTATATGGAGTTAGAAAAATATATTGTAGCTGCAGAAATGAAAGCAGAAGAGTTAAAAACACAGCTGCCTGCTTTAACTGAAAGAGCTGGATCAGGTAATCAACTTGCTATGATGGAGTTAGATTCCTTAAAGAATGCAATCGAGTTACTTGAACAACGAACTTACGATTTAGAAATGGCAAAACAAGTTGCTTATCAATCAGCTCCGCAAATTCGCTTATTACAACGTGGTAATACTAAACTAATTGGTAAAATTAACTCAGCATTTGTAACAACAATTCCAATTTTTAAAACTGCATTAATTAATGCAATAGCAGCTAAGAGACAAAACTTAGTAGCGCAATCAATGAATGAATTAGATAAGAGAACAAACGAATTATTATTACGTAATGCCAATACAATTTCACAGCAAAGTGTTGATATTGCTAGATTATCAGGTTCTCCTAGCATTAAGATTGAAACGATGGAAGAAACTTGGAATATCATCATGAAGGGTATGCAAGAAACAAAAGCGATTGAAGAAGAAAATAAAATTCAACGTGAACAAGGTAAATTGCGTTTAGAACAGCTGCAAGAAAACTACATTAAGCTTAAACAAGGAAAGTAAAGATATTAAGGGGTATTCGATCGTTTTGAAAAGTCAGTGGCCGACAAGCTACTGACTTTTTTTGTATTGGGTTTTTACTGAACGCTTCTTAATTATTTACTTAACACTGAATTAAATAGTGTTTCTTCTTTAGATAATCGGGGAGCCTTTTTAGTAAAATTTGATTCTTTTATGTTGAAAAATGTTATTATAATATAATGAGATGGAATGAAAAGTTAAAGCAAAATACATAGGCGTTGTAAATAAATGGAAGATTAGAATGGTGGCACTTAACTAAATGATTAAAGTTGACAAGTGGATAATTCTGAAAGTTCTGTAACAATGACGAAAATATATTGACAATAAAAGTCTCTTTAGTATAATTAATGATTGAAAATGATTATCAACTTCAATGTTAATTAAGGAGAGAACGAAATGATTAGCAATATCAAAATGCCCAAATTACTTGGGATTTTTATGTCTTTATTTTTATTGATTGGTCTAGTTGGCTGTTCATCAGATTCAAGTAAAAAGTCAGATAAAAAGTCTTCAAATGAATCCGCTGTCACAGTTGATACTAAATTCGGAAAAGTGGAGATCAAAGGGCATCCAAAACGTGTTGTTGCTCTAGGTTGGGGAGATGCAGAGACGGCACTAAGTCTTGGAGTTGAACCAATTGGTGCGAGTGACTGGCTTGCTTTTGGTGGTGACGGTGTAGGACCTTGGTTAAAAGGTGCATATAAAAAATCACCAACTATTCTTGGAACAATGGAACTTGATTATGAGAAAATTGCTTCTCTTAAACCAGATTTAATTCTTGATGTAAAATCTTCAGGTGATGAAGAACGATATAAACGCCTTTCAGAGATCGCACCAACGGTTGGAGTTCCTAAGGGTGGAGATAATTATTTAACGAATACTACAGATCAGGTGCGAATGATTGCACAAGCACTTGGTAAAGTTGATAAAGGTGAACAATTACTTAAGGATGTAGATGTGGCATTTGATAAAGCGGCTAAGGCAAATCCTGAATTTGCAGGTAAAACGGTTGCAGTTGGTGCTTATGATTCTTCAGGGTTTGGTGCATACGTAAAAGGTGATTCTCGTGTTGATTTTGTAACGCGACTTGGATTCAAAAACAAGGAAGAGATTGAAAAATTAGCTAAGGGTAACTACTTTATTAAAGTTGCTGACGAAAAGTTAGATCTATTAAATGCTGATCTTACGATTGTTTTACCTATTTTTGTTGATCCAAAAGAGATAGCAAATAATAAACTTTATCAGAAGATTCCTTCTGTAGCTGACGGAAGATCAATTATTCTTGATACAAATTCATCAAACGCATTCTCAACAGGAACGGTTCCTGCATTATTATGGGCAATTGATAATTTACCACCACAGTTTAAAAAAGCATTAGAAGGCGGGGAGTAATACAGTGACAACGATGAAGCAACCAAAAAACAAAACGACTCAAGTAGTTGGGAATAATGCAAAGACAATTACTTCAATGAGGTTGCAACGATTTTTGGGCTTCATCGTAGCACTATTACTTTTAGTAGGCGTAGTGTTCATGAGTTTAATGATCGGTGCTAAATCAATTCCTTTTGGGGTAGTATGGGATGCGTTGTTTTCACCAAACAATAGCTATGACCACACGATCATTCAAAATACAAGGATACCACGAACAGTTATTGCACTAATTGTTGGTCCCGCATTTGGACTAGCTGGAGCATTAATCCAGGTACTGACTAGGAATCCTCTAGCAGACCCTGGAATTCTTGGTGTAAATGCTGGGGCAGCCTTCGCAGTTGCGATAGGGGTTGGTGTATTTTCTGTTACATCGATGTCTGCCTATATGTGGTTTGCACTTGCTGGTGCATTAATAGCGACAATTGCTGTGTATGTTATAAGTGGAGGAGCTGGTAAAAAGGCTCCTACACCTGTACAAATTACACTTGCTGGAGTAGCACTTGGTGCCACTTTGAGTGGGATTACTACATCATTAACATTAATAAATAGTAAGGCATTTGCACGAATGTTAAACTGGAGTGTTGGGACATTAGCTAGGAGAAGTCTTGATGACCTTTGGCTTGTTCTACCCATTTTAATCGTTGGTGCATTATTAGCTTTTGTCATTACTCCTGCATTAAACGCGATTGCCTTCGGAGATGATCGTGCCTCCTCTTTAGGAGTAAATGTTGGTGTAACTCGAGCAATAGGTTTGATTGCAATCACGCTATTAGCTGGCGGGGCTACTGCGATAGCTGGACCAATTGGTTTTATAGGTTTAATGGTCCCGCATTGTGTACGATGGTTTGTCGGTCCAGACCAATTCTGGATTTTTCTATACTCAATAGTGGTAGCACCGATCATACTCATCCTTTCAGATATTATTGGTAGAGTTGTATTGTTACCTTCAGAAGTTCCAGTAGGAATCATAACAGGACTAGTTGGAGCACCGATTCTACTGATTCTTGTTCGTAGACGTAAAGCGAGTGGATTATAAAATGAAAATGATTTGTGGCATAGGTTTGAATGTAAGAAGGAGTGAATATTATGCGCCCCATTAATTATGGTAGGCACTATCTACAACTGAAATGGCCTGTAAAGGCGCGAATTGATGTGAGGAGCATGATTGTTACGGCAATCCTTCTTATAGCCACGATTGCAATTGCAATGTTTGCATTAATGGTAGGTACACTGAAATTGAGTGTTCACGAAGTTTTTTCTGCTTTAATTGGCCAAGCGACAGGGATGACGAGAACTGTCGTAGTCGAATGGCGTTTACCACGGGTGGTGGCTGCGATTGTTTTTGGAGCAGGTTTAGCAATAAGTGGCATGATTTTTCAATCAATTACTCGGAACCCATTAGGGTCTCCTGATATCATTGGTTTTACCTCAGGCTCTTATACTGGAGCACTTATAGTGCTACTTGTCGCTAAGTCGACTTCCTATATTAGTATAGCCGGTGGGGCTTTGATTGGCGGATTCACAACGGCTCTCCTTATTTATTTGCTTGCTTTTCGAAAAGGAACGCAGAACTTTCGCCTAATTATCGTCGGCATAGCAGTTTCGGCGATTTTAGGAAGCATCAATTCGATGCTGCTTATTAAAAGTGATGCAGAGGTTGGGTTAACTGCAGCGGCTTGGGGAGTTGGATCATTGAATGGAATAGATTGGAAACAAGTAGTCCCTCCAGCAATTGCTGTCATTATTCTCATTATATGTGCTGGGATTATGAACAGACCATTGCGCGAAATGGAGTTCGGCATGGATGCTGCAAAATCTCATGGTGTTCCAATTGAACGATCCCAAATCTTACTGATTCTTATTGCAGTTGCATTGACGGCTGCTCCAACAGCGGTAGTAGGGCCAGTTAGTTTTGTAGCGCTTGTTGCACCACAAATAGCTAAACGTATCACCAAATCAGAAGAGAGTATTTTACCAGCAGCGATGATGGGAGCGTTTCTTTTACTAGGAGCGGATGTTCTTGCGCAAAGAGTAATTCCAGGAACAATTTTTCCGGTAGGTGTAGTAACTTTATCATTAGGTGGAATATACTTAGTTTGGCTATTATTTCGTCAAGCACGATCAGCAGCTTAAACGAAATAAAAATGTACAAGGTTTAGTAGGAACATTCTCGCAAAAGGGGTTTCATGTATTACGATATTCTGATTGAAAGAAGTTGAAAATGAATTATGAAGTTAACAGCGTCAGAAATTCAAAGCCAAAAGACGATTCAAACAGAGTCTAGGCTTTGGACAGAAAACATTACAATCAAATACGATAATCGGGTAATATCCAGAAACCTTTCAGTACAAATTCCAGACGGATCATTTACAGTAATTGTTGGTCCAAATGGATGTGGGAAATCAACCTTACTCCGAACACTTTCAAATTTGTTAAAGCCATCTGAAGGGCAAATTTTACTAGATGGAAAAGCGATTACATCTTATAAGTCAAAGGAAGTAGCTCGTAAACTAGGTTTGTTACCACAATCTTCAACTGCTCCAGACGGTATAACGGTAGCGAATTTGGTCGCACATGGCCGATACCCATATCAGAGTCTTATAAGACAATGGACTGATGAAGATGAAGCAGCAGTGATGTCTGCGATGGAGCTTACAAATACGAGTGATTTGTCACATCGATACGTTGATGAGCTTTCTGGTGGACAAAGACAAAGAGTTTGGGTCGCGATGGTACTTGCCCAACAAACACCAATGCTCCTTCTTGATGAACCAACAACTTACCTTGATATTGCTCATCAAATTGAGTTGTTAGAGTTATTTAAAGATCTTAATCAACAAGGGAATACATTAGTTGCTGTTTTACATGATTTGAATCATGCTGCGAGATATGCAGATAATATTATCGCTATGAAAGATGGCCAAGTTATTGCACAAGGAGATCCTCGGGAGATTATCACTGCAAAACTAGTCGAAGAAGTCTTCGGTTTAAAGTGCATAATAATAGAAGATCCAATAGCTAATACACCACTAGTCGTTCCTTTAGGTAAGGATAGTTAACTTGTGACTTTGGGTTAATATCACTAATAAAAAAATAAGTGAAAATAAATACATTACACTTATTTTTTTATTAGTGATTTTTTGTATAGCTAATTTTTCTAGCTAACTTATTTACAGTCATTCGTTCATCTATTTTTATAACATGATTATTATTAAAAAATTTTAATTTGAACTAATTGTATTTGTTTGAAATAATCAATAGTGGGATCAAAAAGTATTTATTACAATTATTCTAGTAAATGACAAAGCGGAGAATTCATATGAATAAAGAAATGGAAGTAGTCGATCATCTTGAGGAACTGCGTAAAAGAATAATCATTACAGCAGTTACTTTTATTGTTCTATTTATAATTGGACTCGTTTATGTTGAACCAATTTATAAATTCTTAACAAGGGATTTAACATATAAACTAGTCGTACTAAGTCCTGGGGACATATTATGGGTATATTTTTCGATATCTGCAGTTTTTGCGGCCGTTTTTACGATCCCGGTTGCAACTTGGCAAACTTGGTTATTTGTTAAACCGGGTTTACATCCTTCTGAACAAAAAGGGATAGGATTTTATATACCCGCGTTATTTTTTCTGTTTGTTTTTGGATTAGTTATTGGTTATTATTTTGTTTTTCCTAATATCCTTAGATTCCTAACTATAATGGGACAAGGTATGCTTGAACAAAACTACACAGTTGATAAGTATTTCTCTTTTCTATTTAATCTAGTCGTTCCATTTGCTGCATTTTTTGATATGCCAGTCGTAATTATGTTTTTAACAAAGATCGGCATTGTAAAGCCTAGTTACTTACAGAAAGTGAGAAAATATGCATATTTTATCTTAGTAATCGTGGCGTGTTGTATTTCACCACCAGACTTTATTTCACATATTTCAGTCTCGATTCCATTAATTTTATTATATGAACTAAGTATATTAACATCTAAATCGGTATATAGAAAAAAAGAGGTAAATGAGTAAAAGCTCATTTACCTCTTTTTGTTTAATAGCTTTTGTATAAGGTTCATTAAAAAGTCTTAACACTCATAATCTTTTTATTAGTAAATTTTTAAACTTTGAACAAGTTGACTAATCATAAATTCTACATAGGTTATAAAAAGCTAGGCAAATAACTTTTGTCGGAAAAAGATGAAGTAAGGAGCATAAACTATGCATTATTCAATTTGGATCACTGTTTTATTTCTTGCCTTTTCATCTAGTATTGATAATTTTGGAGTAGGAATAACATATGGAATTCGAGGTATAAAGGTTGGTTTATTAGCGAATTTAATTATTTCAATCATAGCGTTTATTTTTAGTGAAGCAGGTATTGTTGCAGGAAAATATTTATCAAAAGTGTTCCCAGGAACACTGTCTAATGTAATCGGTGCATTTTTTTTACTGGTGATTGGACTTAGAATTGTTCTACTTACTTTTCCGAGAAAAGATAAAAAGACTATAGTAAATGAAGATGACGAACCAGTTTCAAATATCGTTACAAATTATTTAAGTTCACCGGAAAAAGCCGATGTTGACCATTCAGGAGACATAAGTAGTTTTGAAGCAATCATACTCGGGACTGCTGTTTCAATGAATGCACTTACGAATGGCTTAGGTGTTGGTTTAATCGGACTTTCACCATTTGCAATATCTATAGCTGCTAGTATTTTTAGCTTTTTGGCCATTTGGTTAGGAGTTCTTTTAGGAAAAAAAGTTGCCAATGTAAAAATTGGTGGATGGTCACTTGGACAGTTTAGTTCCATTATTAGTGGAATAATATTAGTGTTGATTGCGATACACAATTTAATATAAAAATAAAATTCGAAAAGAGCTGATGACAAAATTTCAACATCAGCTCTTTTCTTTAATATGTTATTAAGCGATTGTAGATTGGGCGAAATCATCCTCATTTTGTACATCTTTCTTTGAAAAAGAAAGATATCCAACTAGGATAATGATGATAATCGATAATACTAGGCTTACTGGCCCACCACCGAATCCAAGTCCACCGTGCTTTTGAGATACAGAACTCCAGTCAGAAAATGACGCTCCAACAGGTCTAGTCATAATGTAAGCAAACCAAAATGAGAAAATTTCATTTAGCTTGAAGAATTTTCTACCAATTACTGGTATTGCTAATAACACTGCGAACAGTAGACCTGATGTAAAATAACCTAAATGCATTGTTGATGCCGTCATATCGCCAGCAGCAGTTCCTAAAGCGAAAGTTCCCATAACAACCGACCAATATAAAATCTCACGGCGTCGTGTGTATATACTGTGGATCGAAAGAGTTTTCTCCATCTTATACCAAATCATAAAAATAATTGCCAACGAGACGGCAAAAAACACGGTTGATATTACGTATGGAACGCCAAGACCAACGTGTACCACGTCTGCAGCTACTGTACCAAATACACTAATCATTACAACAACTAACCAATAAATACTAGGTACATATTTACGGACTTTAAATTGTAAGTACAAAGACAGAATTAGGACGATTAAAGCTACTGCAACACCTATTACTGGCGTTAAAGTTTTTACGATATAATCGGAAAAAACTTCGCCCATACCAGTCGTTACTAATTTAGTAAGCCAGAAAAAGATTGTTACTTCTGGGACTTTTTTAAATATATTTTGTATTGGTGCACTTGTTGTCTTATTTGTTTGCTTTTGTTCAATCATTTCCATTTCATAATCCTCCTTACTGGATTTAAATAAAATGTAAACAAGTTTTATGAAAATAGAATGAAAAACGGGTAGGAATTATGAAAAATCCAGGATTTAGAAATTTTGGTTGTATATCCTTTCGCATTCAATTAGAATCAATTAAAAGAAAATGGGTGATAAAATGATTAAGTATCCAGTTTTTAAAAGTGGTGCAACGATCGGAGTGACCGCACCATCATCTGGCTTAAAAGAGCAGTTCCACGAATTGTTGAAGCAGTCGATTCACCGCATGGAAGAAGACGGATTTAAAGTGGAATGTGGAGATGTTGTTTGGACACAGGACAAAGCAAAATCAGCGAATGCTAACAAACGTGCAAATGAATTAAATGTAATGATGGATGATGAGAAAATAGATTTAATTTTTCCGCCGTGGGGTGGAGAGCTTGCAATCGAGATTCTTGATCAATTAACATTTGAAAGCTATAAAGATAAATGGATTTTAGGATATTCTGATACGAGTATTATTTTATTAGCATTTACTTTAATAACAGGCATTGCTAGTGCACACGGTACGAATTTAATCGATTTAAGAGGAGAATACTCCGACGAGACAACGGCTATGTGGCAGAAGGTATTAGCAACTAAATCCGGTGGCTCCATCACTCAAACTTCATCAGAATTGTTCCAAGTAAAATGGCAGCATGAAAATCCAACTCCATATGTATTTCATTTATCCGAAAAAACAAATTGGAAAACTACTTCGAAAAAAGATGAGAAAATTCAAGGAAGATTGCTTGGTGGGTGTATTGATGTGATTAGACATCTTGTCGGAACACCTTATGGTGATGTGCGTTTATTTAGAGGTAAATATATTGGAGAAGAACCAATTATCTGGTATTTTGAGAATTGTGAAATGAATACAACAGATTTAAGAAGATCCTTAGTGCAGATGAAATTAGCCGGATGGTTTGAAAATTGCTCAGGGATATTATTTGGACGTAGTGCGTCAAATCAAACTGTCGATAACTATACAATAGAAGATGTATATAATGAGTTAAATGAAGAATTAGCAATCCCGATTATTTATGATATTGATTGCGGGCATGTACCACCTCAAATTACTTTAATTAACGGAGCATTTGCAGAAGTAGAAGTAAGTGGTGGAAAAGGTAAGATTGTTCAGTCTTTTATTTAATTCAAAACATGAAGCGTTTTTTTTTTATAAAAAGAACGCTTATTTTTTAATTAAAAAAAAGAAAACAAGAGCCATTATTGTAACAATCACCGTGAAAATACCAATCAATACTTTTGTGTAAAGAATATATCCATCAGAAAGTTCGGGTTCTTCTTTATACATCCACCGTCTACCCCATAATATACTTTCCCTTGTATCAAAAAAGGACCATAACAAAATAGCGTATACAGGAATTAATAAAATAAAGCATACAAACTTACCTACCATAGTTTCGCCTCCTTTTTAGATAAATTTTAATATTTTAGAACACATTTTCATTTGTTTACTGAAAAGTTTGAATATTAATGTTATAATGGCATTCCGTGTCTCAAAAAAGTGTTTATTAAGAGAGGATGGATATTATGGAAATTTTATTAATTCGTCATGGTCAATCTGAGGCAGATCTATTAAATGTACATGAAGGTAGAGCAGATTTTTCTTTAACTGATTTAGGGATTAAACAAGTTCAAAAAATGGCTGAAAGAGTAAAAAATGAATTTGCACCAGAATTAATCTGGTCGAGCACTCTAAAAAGAGCGATAGAAACTGCAACAATACTTTCAGAAAATACAGGATGCGAAATAAAATTTGAAGACGATTTAATGGAACATAATAATGGTGTTCTAGCAGGAGTATCATTTGAAGAAGCAAAAAAGATCCCTATGCCTGAGCATCCTCATGAAAGAGTAGAAAATGGGGAGTCTGCAATCGAATTTCGAATGAGAATGGAAATGATTTTTTCGAGAATTTTAGCAAGTTCAACTAATTTTAATCGAATTGCAATTGTAGCTCACGGTGGTGTTATACATAATTTAATCCATTCATTTTTAAAAATGCCGATTCATACAGACTTTGGATTTTTTACTGGAGATACAGGTATTCACTTATTAGAGATTAATGAAAGAGGTAGATTGATCCGTTTTCTAAATGATACGAATCATATTAAGGATCTAGTAGAGGTGGCAAAATGAAAAAGGTTAATGTAGTTTATACGCTTATTTATGATGATTTAAATAAAAGTGTTTTAATGGTACAAAATGAAAATGAAGTTTGGACCTTACCTGGCGGTGCTGTCGAAGAAAATGAAACGCTAAAACAAGCAGCAGTACGAGAGGCGTATGAGGAAACTGGATTAGAAGTGGAAGTAGGAAATATAGTCGCAATTAACGAAGCTTTTTTTCCTGAAAGAGGGCATCATGCAATTTTAATTACATTTAGTGCAAAAATAATAGGTGGAAATCTAGTCATTTCACAAGAAGAGGAAATCCTACAAATTAAATGGATGGATCTCCAAACGGCAAATCAATTAATGCCCTATCATAAGTCGGGAATCGAAAAATTATTAGAATCATCTGTTCCTTATACATTTCAAGGGTAAGTATGTTAGTTAATTTTTATAGAGATTATGGGGATTACTAAGTGCTTTAGTCTCTTAAAATCGTACTCGTCTCCTAAACCCCCGCATTTAATCCTGCCCTTTTTTGTCTTGTATAAGTGCTTAAAAGACTATAACATAGTAATATTATGGCATAATATAAGAAAGTCAAATTATTAAATAGAATCAGGAGCAATAAAATGATTATCAATAATGAACAAGAATTAGAAGCTTTAAGAAAGATCGGTCGTATCGTTGCGTTAGCGAGAGAGGAAATGAAAGCAAGAGCTGTTGTTGGAATGACAACTAAAGAATTAGATGAAATCGGTAGACAAGTTTTAGAGGAGCATGGTGCAACTTCAGCCCCACAAAAAGAGTATGATTTTCCTGGCACAACTTGTATTAGTGTTAATGAAGAAGTAGCCCATGGAATTCCAGGAGACAGAGTACTTCAAGATGGTGATTTAGTTAATGTCGACGTGTCAGCAGCATTAGATGGATACTACGCAGACACTGGAATCTCTTTCGTAGTTGGGAAAGGTGATTTATTAAAAGAGAAGCTTTGTAAAGTTGCAGAAGATGCATTTTGGGCTGCAATGAAAAAAACAAAAGCAGGTTCAAAACAAAACCAAATTGGAAGAGCAGTATATAATGAAGCAAGTAAAAATGGTTTAAATGTCATTGAAAATCTAACAGGCCACGGAATTGGAAAAAGCCTTCACGAAAGCCCACAACATATTTTAAGTTATTTCGATCCAATGGATAAAGCCTTATTAAAGGACGGTCTTGTATTAGCAGTTGAGCCGTTTATCTCTGCAAATGCAGACCACATTATCGAGTCAGGAGATGGCTGGACTTTTGTGACGCCAGATAAGAGTTTAGTTGCCCAATGTGAACATACAATTGTTGTAACAAAAGGTGAACCAATTATTTTAACTCAGATTTAAGAAATAAGAAAAGCGAAGAATTTAAGTTCTTCGCTTTTATTTTTTGGGTTACATTTACTTAGAATAATTTAACTCCCAAGTAAATCCGTTCTTATCTTTTACTACAGCAAATCTAGCATTCCAAAATGTGTCTTGAAGCTCCATATGAATTTCTCCGTCTTTTGATAACTTTTCATAAATCGACTTAATTTCACCTTCAGAACTCATGTCTAGTGTTGTCCAAACATTGTCACCTTTTGTTAATTGTCTAAATGCATCTGCAAAATAAATTACACAGTTTTCATTGATATGTAATTCTGCATGTATATATTTTCCTTCGTGCCCTTTAAACATTTCCATACCATCGCCGGTTTGTGTGTTTTTAATTTCCCCACCAAAGATTTGTTTGTAGTACTCCAGTTCTTCTTTACAGTTTTCAACGTAAATATGAGGTAAAATTTTTTTCATTTTTTTCTCCTCTTTCTTTAGGTCTAATGAATATTTATATATGAATTGCGAACAATAACTCACAGTTTTAAGTATAACCAAATAGAATAAGTATTGTGCTAAAAGTTAAAATATTTTATAATTTAAATAAATTTAAGTTCGAAAGGGAGGTGTAGAAAAGATGTTACGTTTTCAAATGGTTTGCGCACAAATGATAGAATTCTTATATTATTGTCGTGCAAAATTTGCGTTTTTAGCTGTTAACGGGATACGTCTGTCCATTTTTAACAATTTAACAACTCAAATAAAACGAAAACGTACTCTTTCCTACGACTTTAATTGATAAAATAATCGTGTGATTACACACTTCTATTTAAAATCATTATTTAAGCCATGGATGGGTTCATTAGTCTATGGCTTTTTTCTATGGATTGGTACGGAAAATAGAAGGAGAATTTATCATGATTGCATGTAGTATAGAAAAAATTTCAAAAATGTTTGGTGGAAATTCACTTTTTACAGAATTATCATTTCAAATACATCAAGGTAGCCGTGTAGGTTTAGTTGGAGCAAATGGAAGCGGTAAAACTAGTATTTTTAAACTTTTAACGGGCATAGAAGCACCTGACACTGGTTCAATTCATTTTAAAAAAGGATTAAAAACAGGTTACTTAGCTCAAATTCCTGTTTTTCCAGATGAGATGACTAGCAGGGATGTATTATTAACGGTTTTTGAAGAATTACGAAAAATAGAAAATGAAATGAAGCAATTAGAAATAAAAATGTCTAATACGGTAGATGAACGTACTTTAGAACAATTGCTAGTAAGTTATGGAACATTACAAGAGAAGTTTAGTAATAACGGTGGTTACGAGATGGAGGCTTCACTTGCGAAAATTGCTAATGGTTTAGGGATTACCGATTTACTTACTAAACAATTTGCTTCTTTAAGTGGTGGAGAAAAAACAAAAATTGGATTAGGAATCGTGCTTTTACAACAATCTGATTTACTATTACTTGATGAACCAACAAATCACCTAGATTTATCTGCTATTGAGTGGTTAGGTTCATACTTAAAGGAGTACGAAGGAACGATTATTGTCATCTCGCATGAT
Organism: Bacillus sp. FJAT-25509; assembly: GCF_001420605.1. Classification (GTDB taxonomy): domain Bacteria; phylum Bacillota; class Bacilli; order Bacillales; family Bacillaceae_G; genus Gottfriedia. Next base: position 92,596 of record NZ_LJIZ01000012.1, on the reverse strand, counting down.
CGTTATTTTTTAGATGAAGTTGTCAATCATATTTTAGAATTAGAAGATGGAGAAATTAACGTCTACCATACGAATTATTCACAATATGTTATTCAAAAAGAAGAAAGATTACTAAAAGAATTCCAGGCTTATGAGGAGCAGCAAAAGAAAATACAAAAAATGAAAGAAACGATTAAACGTTTAAGAGAATGGGCTAATCAAGCAAACCCACCGAATGCAGGTTTGCATAGAAGAGCTAGAAGTATGGAAAAAGCGCTAGAACGAATTGAGAGATTAAAACGCCCGATATTACAAAAAAAGAAAATGGCATTTCAATTAGAGGACTCTGGTCGCAGTGGAAAAGATGTAATTGTTGCCGAGAATCTTTCAAAATCCTTTGCAGACAAAGTTTTATTTAATCAGCTTAACTTTTCATTATATTATGGCGAAAGAGCAGTAATTGTAGGAGATAACGGGACGGGTAAATCAACTTTGTTGAAGATGATTTTAGGACAGTCATCAATCGAGGAAGGAAAAATTAAACTGGGCAGTAACATAAAGATCGGTTATTTGTCACAACATTACGAACCTGTTCATTCGGATCACACAGTACTTCAGGAATTTAGAGAGGAAGTACATGTTACAGAAGGTGAAGCACGTAATATATTGGCTGGCTTTTTATTTTACGGCTATATGGTCTATCGTAAAGTAAGTCAACTTAGTGGTGGAGAGAGAATGAGATTAAGATTAGCTCAACTTATGTATCAAGATATTAATTTATTGATCGTAGATGAGCCTACTAACCATTTAGATATTGAATCTAGAGAAGTACTAGAAGACGCTCTTGAAAAATTTAAAGGAACGATTCTTTCTGTCTCGCATGACCGTTATTTCATTAACAAGCTATTTTCAAAAATTTATTGGCTAGACAATGGAGAGCTTTTCGAATTTATTGATGAATACCAAATTGCGAAAGAAAAAATGACAATCAATCGAAATAATCGAGAAAAAGAAAAAGTAATCAAAACAAATTCGTATTCTAAACCGATAAAAATAAAAACAAAAATGCGAACGATCGAAGACATTGAAAATGAAATCTATTCTTTGGAAGAAGCAATCAGTGAAATCAATAAACAAATGTTACATGAAAATGATCTAAACATTTTACAGAATTATCATCGAGAACTTGAAGAATTAGAAATGAAATGTACCGCTTTATATAAAGAACTTGAAGAATGTATTGAATATTAAATTAAAGTATCTAATATAGGATTTATAGAAACTTATAGGCAAAAACATCAATTAAATAAATAAGTTAGTTAAATGTCTTAGTACTTGCTCGTGCCATCATCAGAATTAATATACTATAGGGATATGATTCTATTTAGGTGGTGAGTGCATGATATTTGATGAACTTTATAGCCGAGATCCTGGACCGGGTTATTCTCAACCAGGCCAAGGCCAAGGCCAAGGACAGGGACCGGGATACGGACCAGGTCAAGGGCACGGTCAAATGCCAGGACACGGTCAAATGCCAGGACACGGTCAAATGCCAGGACACGGTCAAGTGCCAGGACATGGTCAAGTGCCAGGACATGGTCAAATGCCAGGATATGGGCCAGGTCAAGGACACGGCCATGTGCCAGGATATGGACCAGGATATGGACACGGCCATGTGCCAGGATATGGACCAGGGCATGGGCACGGACCAGGATATGGGCCGGGACATGGGTTTCCTGGACCAGGAGGTTATTGGTCTGGAGGGTATTATATCCTTGGTGGTAGAAGATGGTACTTTGTGCCAGGAGTAGGATGGGTTGTTGTATATTAAAAAACAATAAAGCTGATTAATCTTTTTAATCAGCTCTTACATAAAATAGTAGTTCCAAAAACATCTATTCCTCAAATGGGTTATTTCGCCTATTTTATTGATATCCAAAGTTTACTTTTAGGATTATAAGAAGAGAATCCTAACGCTTAATTAAGCTATAAATAAAAATACCAGTATCCACCTAATCGGATAACTGGTATTTTTATTAATTTCTCTAGAAAGTATAAATTGGAAGCGCAGAAGAAAACTCGACGTTAGTTGCCAATTTTAGGAATTAAGTAAAAGTGCAACTACGCCTCTGTCTTCACCTAAGGCTCGCCAATCGGCTAGTTTTCTTTATTTTCAACTCCAAATACAATTCCGCCTTGCTTTCTTGCAGTTTCAGTTACTGTTAAAACTAGCTTGCTAAGCTCTTTTAAGTTTTCATATTCTGTTTGATTTGATTCTTTTATTATGCTAGTAATATTTTGGATTTCATATAGCATATCATTCGGGACTTGGCTAACTTCCAAAGACTCACGGTGCTTTGATTTATGGTTAATCAAAGTAATTTTTGAAATTGGAGATGGCTTATCAATAACTAAAGTTCCGATTTCACCAGTAATTTCACTTTCAATATATGATTGAGAGACTTTAGAGCATTGGATGCTACAGGTGAAGTTTTCATAATTTAACACTAATGTACCACTACCATCAATACCGGTACGCAATTTAACAGGAGTATAATTTACTGAGGCTGGTTTTCCAAATAAACCAATTACTACGTAAATTGGATAAACACCTAAATCTACTAATGCCCCACCAGAAAATTCTGGAGAGAAAACATTTGGATTCTCACCTCTAAGGAATGCATCATATTTAGAAGAATATTGTAGATAATGCAGATTAGCACTTCTAATTTGGCCGACTTTTTCTAGACCTTTTTTTAAAGCTGTAAAGTTAGGTGAGTGGAAGTTACGAATAGCTTCAAATAAATAAACTCCATTTTCTTCTGCAACTTTAAAGGCATGATCTAACTCATTAATTGTTGAGAAAATTGGTTTTTCACAAATGACATGTTTATTATTTTTTAATAATAAAATGGTTTGTTCATAGTGTAATGAGTTCGGGGATGCTATGTATACTACGTCGATATCAGGGCTTGTCGCTAACTCTTCAATATTCGTAAAATACTTAGGAGCGTTGTGCTTTGTAGCAAATGCCCTTGCAGTTTCTTCATTTCTAGAATAAATCGCTGTTAAATTAAGCAATTTACTATCCTTTGAAGCTTCGATAAAACTTTCTGTAATCCAGCTTGTTCCAATAGTACCTAAATTCATTTTTTCAACTCCTAAAAAAATTAGTTAACTTTATCTTTACAATCCTAATCGAAAGATATGTTAAAATAAAGTAAAATACATCGAAGGAAGTGACATTTTATGAAGAAAATTTGTGTTTATGCTGGTTCAAATCTTGGGAATAGAGAGTCATTTAGTCTTCAAGCAAAAAAACTAGGTGCCTTATTTGCTAGTAATAATATAGATTTAATTTATGGTGGATCAAGACTAGGAATTATGGCAGAAATTGCAAATGAATTGTTAAAACAAGGTGGAAATGTCATTGGCATTATGCCTGGTGGATTATTTCGTGGAGAGGTTGCCCATAAAGGGCTAACGCAATTCATTGAGACAGAATCAATGCATGAGCGAAAAGCTTTAATGAACGAGATGTCCGATGGGTTTATTGCACTGCCGGGCGGAATTGGTACTTTCGATGAATTATTTGAGATTATTTGTTGGGCACAAATTGGAATCCACAATAAGCCAATTGGTTTATTAAATGTTGATAACTTCTTTAGCCCTGTGTTAGATTTGCTTAAACATGCTGTAAAAGAAGGATTTATGAACGAAAATACACTTTCATTATTTGTTATTGCAGAAAATGCAGACGACCTACTAAAACTAATGCATAACTATGAACCACCTGTAATGCAAAATAAATGGAAGCAACTAGAAGGTAAATAATTGTTTTTGGTACTACCCACAAATTTGTGGGTTTTTTTATTGTGAAATTTAATTAAATTTTTGCAGAATTAGAGAGATTCCTAGATCTATTGCTTCACACAATAGATTAACAAAGTTCATAAGTTATCAACAATGTTCGATATAAGTTTGTACTTTTTAGTCTGAATTCACTAGTTATCAACAGACAAAGTCGATCTTAATTTGACTCTAATGTCTTTATGAATTAAAAATCATTACTTTATAAACATTGTTAACAACTTTATCAACAAATTTCACATTCTGTCCGCATTCTATCCACAACCAACATTTTGCATAAAAAAAAGGGCTACTTATGAGAGCATCCCTTTATTCATCAATTTTCTTGTTTTCTTCTATTTTTAAACCATTTTGCTGGGCTCAGTTTTTTACGATAGTTCGTCATAACATCTTTCCCTACAAATACTCCACCAATCCAAAACATTCCTTCTCCAAGAATAACTAATAGAGCGATCAGACCGGCTTTTAAGCTCCCAGAAACAGGTAAAAAAGGTAAAGCAAAGATTAATAAATATGGGATAAATGAGCCAAATACTAAGTAATATGGTATTCTTTTCATGATGTTCTCCTTTCAATTCCTTCCATGAGAATAGCATTAATTATTGAGAAAAGGAAGGGGAAAACTTTATAGTTAGTAAGTTATTATTGCAGAAATAGGAGGCCTCAAGATGAATCGAGATATTGTTCTTGAGCTAAAAAGTGTAAATAAGACGATTAGCAATCAAAAGATTATTAAAGATATTAGTTTCGAGTTATATAAAGGGGAAGTTTTAGGTTTACTTGGGCCAAATGGTTCAGGAAAAACGACGACAATGCGAATGATTGTTGGACTTATGAGTATCACGAGTGGTGAGATTTATATCCAAGGCAATTCGATTAAGGAAAACTTTAAAGAATCAATCAAACATATCGGAGCAATGATTGAAACTCCTGCATTTTATCCTTTTTATAGTGGGTATAAAAATTTAATGTATTTTGCTCGAATGTTAGAAGGTGTCTCGAAGGAGAGAGTTCTTGAGGTTATTGATTTACTTGGACTTTCGCATGCTATACATAAAAAGTTTTCAACGTATTCATTAGGGATGAAGCAAAGATTAGGAATTGCCCAAGCGTTATTACATAATCCTTCAATTTTAATTTTAGATGAGCCAACTAATGGATTGGACCCGGCTGGAGTAAGAGAAATCCGTGATTATTTAAAACGGATTGCTGAGGTCGAACAAACAGCAATCCTACTATCTAGTCATCTATTATCTGAAATAGAATTGATTTGTGATCGCTCAATCATTATTCAAAATGGTCAATTTGTTGAATCAATTGAGCTGAATGATAAAAGTGGTGAGAAGTTTTTTATAGAAATAGTGGTAAAAAGCACGAAAGTTTTTGAAAATAGTTTTACAAATCGAGATAACAAGTACAAATTTGACATTATTAATGATCAATCAATTATTTTTGAAATTGATGAGGAAGATATTCCTTCATTAATGAAAGAGTTGGTACTGGCAGGAATAGAGATTTATTATGTAACGCGCAAAAAAGAAAGGTTAGAAGATCTGTTCATTCAATTGACAGGAGGAAATGTCATTGAGTAATTTTATACGATTAATAGAGAACGAATTACGTAAAATATTCGTTCAAAAATCATTTATCATCACGCTAATTTTACTATTTATCCCAATTATTGTCCTTGGAAGATGGGATTATGTAGAAAAGGAAAGCGGAGCAGCAAAAGCTGAAAACTGGAGAACAGAATTAAAAATAGAAAATAAAAAGATAGAAGAAGTATTAGCAGGGCAAAACTCTTCCGACTTGCCCGCATTTGCAAAAGAGCAAAAAGAGACATATGAGATCAATAAGTATCGTCTTGCACATAATTTTTCACCAATTCAACAACACACTGTGTTGGACTTTATGAAAAAAGGTGCAGTCGTAACGAACATTATTGGAATCCTTCTGATTTATTTTGCAAGTAATATGATGTCAAAAGAACATCAGTGGAAAACAATAAATTTCTTGCTCGTTAAACCATCAACAAGACGAATGATTTATTATGCAAAATTTATCAGTTTGGTAATATTATATTTCATCTTTTCTTTTGCAATCATTATTTACTCATTCATTATAGGTAGCGCGTTAAACGGTTTAAATTTTAGTGCACAACCAGTATTACAATATGTAAACAATCATGTAGTAGAGCAAGGTATTTTACCAAGTTTACTAAACGATTATTTAATTAATCTACTACCATACTTGTTCTTTGTTGCTGTTGCTTATTTCTTATCAACAGTTTTAAGGACAAGTAGTATTTCTTTATTAATAAGTATAATCCTATTAGCAACTTCCGATGGGATAGGAACATTATTAAGAGAGAAAAGTTGGTCTAAGTTCTTACCATTTATGCACACTGATTTAACAGTTTATACAAAGGGGATCAATATAGAAAACGGCATGAGAATTGAATTTTCTATAGCAGTATTGATCATTTATATTTTAATATTTCTTGTCACTGCTGGCGAAATCTTTAAGAAGAGGGACGTTGCTGGACAATAGAAAAAAGGATAAGGTAAAGCGCCTTATCCTTTTACTCTATTCTATCTCTCCTTCAGCATTGATCCGTATGGAATGGTATTAGTACTAGATGTTTTGTAAATTGAGCAAACGTTGAATTGTGCAGATTTGTTATACTCCCATTTAAGACATGCGTTTTGGTTGTATTCTACTGAGGAATCAGTTGTGAAAAAAATAACAGCTAGACTGAAAATGGTAAATCCACCAATTAAGCCACGTTTAATTTCATCGCAATTTTCTTTAAGCCATAGAATCGTTTTGCGCATATACTCCTCCAAGAGTTTAAAATAAATATAAGTAATTCATTCTATGAACAAAAAGGGTAAGATAATACAAAACTAGGGATAAGTTTGACTAGAAGAATATTCCAAAAAGTAAAGATGCCTTTTAGGTGTTCAAATATAAAACGATCAATAGAGAAAACGGACATTAAATGAACATTTATTAATGATGAAATTTTCATTTTTTGGATGATCTAGCTATTAATGGTTTTAAATTTTATTATGTATGATCAATTTTATGATTCAAATAACACCAGTAATGGTTTTTTCAGAAGTAAAAAATATTATGAGCTAATTTTTATTGATTAGTTTATTAATTAATTCGATATCAATTGACCTACAAACTAATCAATAAACAACTGTTAGGATATTCTAAGTAAAGGCTATTTGATTAGGATTTATTGCAGAATTCTTTTTGATGAATAAGTTGATTGGAACGAAAGGGGTGCTCGACTCCTATGGGATAAGCGGGAAGGCTGAGACCCCGCATCCTGTAGTGGAAATCAACATCGCTCTACTCCTTTACGAAAATTGGTAAGTTAATTGACAAGGTTGTTTTTCAACAGCGTGAAGGCATCTTTCCCTAAGTAAAGATGCCTTTTTTTATAACTATTCTGCCGATTATTCTATTTTAGTCCTCTTGTTTCAGTAATCCATATAAGAAGATATTCATAATTTCATCTACTACTTCTTTTTGTTGGATATATTGTGAGGTTGTTTGGTCCATATTTAAAAAAGCTTGGCTCAAGACTTGGATATAGATTAATAATGTTTGGTTTTGAACCTCATTTCGAACTAAACCTAATGAACGTCCTTCATCGATTAGCGAGATCAGCATTTTGAATGATTTGTTCATTGTAAAATCTAAAACTAATTCTTGAAGTTCTGAGTCTTTTTTCATTAATGCTGTAAACATTTCAAGATTAATTATATCCAGAGCGTTTTTCTTACGAATAAATAATTCCTTAATTTTTTCATTAAAAGGAATATCACTTGAAATCATTTGTTTTGTTTCTTCGTATTGATGATCCATTAATCGAATAATTGTAGCTTTTAGTAGGGCTTCTTTACTACCATAATAATTGTAAATTGATACTTGTGATACATTCGCTAACTTTGCAATATCTGCTATTTTTATATCATTTAAAGGTAATGACAATAATTTAGTTGTACTTTTTTCAATGCTCTCCATTTTCTGCAGAGTTCGTTTTTTATATCCGTCCAATATTGATACCTCCGTCATTATCTATATAATAGTATATCATGTTTTGAAATATTTTATTAAAATTATTTCAAAACATATTCTCTTTTTTATGATTGAGGTATATACTAGTTTTGTAATAATCACAAATAAATATTTCAAAACAAAGCGGGAGGTTCATTTATGTACGCGATTGAAATTAATAATTTAACGAAGACCTATGGCAATTCTAGAGGAATTACAGATATAAGTTTCAATATAGAAGAGGGAGAAATATTCGGATTCATTGGTCCAAATGGTGCAGGTAAATCAACTACAATTCGAACATTACTTTCGCTAATTTATCCTACGACTGGTAGTGCTAAAATATTTGGAAAGGACTGTGTACAGTTTGCTCCAGAAATAAAAAAAGAAATCGGTTATTTGCCATCTGAAGTTTTTTATTATGACAATATGAAAGTAATGGATTTGTTAAAATACTCAGCTAGTTTTTATAAAAAAGATTGCACGAAAAGAATAAAAGAATTAGCTGAAGTTATGGACCTCGATTTAACGAAGAAGATTGATGATTTATCTTTAGGTAATAAAAAGAAGGTAGGGATTGTCCAAGGATTACTTCATGAACCGAAGTTAATTATATTGGATGAACCGACAAGTGGTCTTGATCCTTTAATGCAGCAAAGATTTTTTGACTTATTAGAGGAGGAAAATAAAAAAGGAGCAACGATTTTATTTTCATCACACATTTTAAGTGAAGTTCAACGTTTATGTGATCGAGTTGCAATTATTAAAGAAGGTAAGATTGTTACAGTAGAAAAAATAAGCACGTTACAAGAAAACAATTACAAACGATTTAAAATAGATATTCAAAACGAAGTAGATCCAAATTTCTTCAATATGCCAGGGGTAAATAATATTGAAATCAAAGGTAAAACGATTAGCTTTATTTTTAAAGGCAATATAAATAAAGTTTTGAAAAAAATAGCGGAAATCGAAATTGAAAATTTATGGATTGAAGAGCCTGACCTGGAGGAAATTTTCTTACATTATTATGAAAAGGAGGCCTAATAAGCAATGAATATTTTTTTACACGAATTAAAAGCTTATCGGAAATCCACCTTCATTTGGACGGCTTCTTTAATAGCAATCGTCGTTTTTTTCTTATCTTTATTCCCAGCTATTGCAAAGGACTATGCAGAGTTTTCAAAAGTGCTAGAGGGTTATCCGGCAGGAGTAAGAAAAGCACTGGGACTTGAGATTGAAAGCTTTGGTAACATATTAGGATTTTACTCGTATGTATTTATCTATATTTCTCTTTGTGGAGCGATTCAAGCGATGACTTTAGGTACTTCAATTATTTCAAAAGAAGTACGTGAAAAAACAGCCGATTTTCTTCTAACAAAACCAGTTACTAGAACAAAAGTTATGACTTCAAAGATTTTTGCAGGTATTGTTTCATTAGCGATTACAAATGTATTCTTTCTAGTAGCAACTATTATAATGGCTGAGTACGTAAAAACAGCGGATTATAGTAGTAAGTCAATTATATTACTATCTGTTTCGTTGTTTATTACGCAGATACTCTTTTTTGGAATTGGCATTTTAATTTCAGTTGTATTTCCAAAAATCAAAGCAGTGCTATCAATTTCACTTGCGATTGTTTTCGGATTTTTTGTAGTTGGAATGGTAGTGGCTACAGATGAAAGCAATGCCAAACGTTTTCTATCACCTTTTAAATATTTTGAACCGAAATATATAATTGCACATTCGAAATTTGAATCACCATTTTTAACTTTGTCGATCGGAATTATTATTGTTTCAATGATTGCAAGCTATGTGATTTATAAGAAGAGGGATGTTCATGCAGTATAAGTTAAAGGAAAGGGAGGGTGGAAATGAACATATTTTTTAGAGAAATGAAGACATATCGTAAATCGATTATTTTTTGGTGTATCGGAATTGTTTTTTTAGTAGGTAGTGGAATGGCGAAATATAAAGCAACAGCTTCGAATGGTCAAATTACTGAACTCTTCAATCAAATGCCGAAATCCCTTCAAGCGATCATGGGCTCAGGAGCGCTAGATTTATCAAAGGCAAGCGGATATTTTGGCATCTTAGTTTTATATTTATATTTAATGGCAACGATTCACGCGGCAATGCTAGGCGCTAATATAATTGCTAAAGAAGAGCGAGATAAAACAGCTGAGTTTTTATTTGTAAAACCTATTTCTAGAATTAAGATCATAACTTCTAAATTAATGAGTGCTCTAGTAAACATTCTTATTTTTAACGGTATTACATGGATATCAAGTGTACTAATAGTAGGAAAGTATAGTAAAGGTGAGAATGTAAATGGTGATATAGCAGTGGTAATGGTCGGGATGTTTATTTTACAGCTATTATTTTTAGTAATTGGTTCGGCTGTAGCTGCAGTTTGTAAAAATTCCAAAAAGGCTGCCTCTTATGCAACTGGTATTCTATTAATCACATTTATTTTATCAATTGCAATTGATTTGAATAATCGGATTGAAGGGTTAAAATATCTTACACCTTTTAAGTACTTTGAGGCGAAAGATATTATGTATGGTCGAGGATTTGATGGGATTTATACAACTATTTCAATCGGATTAATTGTAATATTAACTATTGTCACATATGTTTCGTTTAAGAAACGGGACCTACATTTGTAAGGAAAAGCAATTAAATCGAAGAATAAATTGTGTCAAAATCTAAGATAGGGATATTTTGGATTTGTTGGCACTTTTTTTATTTAATATTATATTCAGAAAATATTGACATATATTATTAATCGCAATACCTTTAATATAGTAGGTTATTTCTTGCAAGGGGGTAAAACAAGGGGATGTTTCAACCAACAAAAGAATTTGCAGAATTTCTAGATCAAAAAGATTCATTATCAAATTATCGTAGTGAGTTCTACTTACAACCCAATACAATCTATTTAGATGGAAATTCTCTAGGGCTTCTTTCAAAAAGAGCAGAACAAAGTTTACTAGATTTATTAGATTCATGGAAGACACTTGCAATTGATGGATGGATGCAGGGCGATCATCCATGGTATTATTTTGCAGAAAAATTGGGAGCATTAAGTGCACCATTAGTTGGGGCAAACGAGAATGAAGTGATTGTAACTGGTTCAACAACTACAAATCTTCATCAATTAATTGCCTCTTTCTATCATCCAACAGGTCAGAAAACGAAAATATTAGCAGATGAATTAAACTTCCCGTCTGATATTTATGCAATTCAAAGTCAATTAAGATTAAAGGGCTTTGATCCAGAAACTCATTTAATTCAAGTTAAAAGCCGTGATTGTCGAACAATTAGAGAAGAAGATATTATTGAAGCAATGACTGATGAAATTGCCTTAATTATTCTTCCGACTGTTTTATACCGAAGCGGTCAATTATTAGATATAGAAAGATTAACAAAAGCTGCACATGAGCGAGGAATAGTAATCGGCTTTGATGGATGCCATTCTGTTGGTGCAATCCCTCATCAGTTCCATGAATGGGACGTCGATTTTGCTTATTGGTGTAATTATAAATATTTAAATAGTGGACCAGGTGGAGTGGGAAGCCTATTTGTTCACGAAAAACATTTTGGGACTATGCCTGGACTAGCTGGTTGGTTCGGTTCAAATAAAGAAAAGCAGTTCGATATGAAGCATGAATTTGTTCCGTCTGATACAGTTGGTGCTTATCAAATTGGTACCCCGCATATTTTAAGCATGGCACCGCTTGTTGGCTCACTTGAAATGTATAAAGAAGCTACAATTGAAAAAATTCGAGAAAAGTCTTTACACAGTACAGCTTACCTAATGAGCTTAATCAATGAAGAATTAAGTGACTTTGGTTTTACAATTGGTAATCCACTTGATGATTCAGATCGTGGTGGACATGTTTGTCTTGAACACGATGATGCTGCAAGGATTTGTAAAGCATTAAAGTTAAATGGGATTGTTCCAGACTTTAGAGCACCAAACGTAATCAGATTAGCACCAATCGCATTTTATACTTCTTATGTGGATGTATGGAATAGTGTACAAATCTTAAAGAAAATCATGGTTGAGAAACAATATGAACAGTTTAAGAATGAACGAGAAATCATCGCTTAGGAGTTGTATGCCAATGACTTTAATTGATATATCAAGAAGACTTGAAGATGGTATGCCTGTATGGCCAGGTGATACAAATTTTTCATTCCAATTGAGTTGGACAAAAGAAGAAAGTGGCTCTGTTAATGTTGGGAGGTTAACTTTCAGTACTCACACAGGAACGCATATTGATGCACCATTTCATTTTGATGAAAATGGTAAGAGAGTCATAGATTTAGATCCTAATTTATATGTAGGGATTGCAAAAGTAATCGAGTTGATTGAAGTAGATAGCATTAAAAAGTCGGATTTAGAATCTTTTCATTTCGATGGTGTAGAACGTTTATTAATTAAAACAAATTCATGGAAAAATGATAGCGTTTTCCCAGAGAGAATTCCACATATTGAAAAGGATGCAGCAGAGTTTTTACATGAAAAAGGCGTTAAATTAGTTGGAGTAGATGTACCTTCAGTAGACCCACTTGATAGTAAGGAACTAGAAGCACATCATGCTCTTCATCATGCGGGTATTCATATTCTTGAATCGATTGATTTAAGAAATGTAACTCCTGGTGAGTATGAGCTTATTGCATTACCGCTACCATTAACAGACGCAGATGGTAGTCCAGTACGAGCAGTTTTACGTAAATTAGTTTAGGGGGATTTAGAAATGACACAAGAGCAAAAAAAACTGACAGATTACGAAAAGTATATTCGAACAGAAGAATTATTAAGTTTACAAAAACCTGACGAAGAATTATTTTGTCCGGATGAATTAACGTTTCAAACGGTTCACCAAATTGCTGAGTTACATTTTAAATTAATCATCCAATCTATTCATTTTGCAGATAAACACATGCGTGCAAAAGAGGTTACGAAAGCAACACATCACTTACAACGCATTAATAATCACCTAGTACATTTACCAGCAGTATTTGATATGGTAAAACTAGTAAGTCCAAGTGACTATCATATTATTCGTTTAGCTTTAGGAAGAGGTAGCGGTCAAGATTCTCCTGGATTTAATGAAATCTTAAAATTAGGTCCAACACTTTGGCAGCCTTTTAAAGATTTATTAGATGAAAATTTACTTACACCTGTTCAATTACATCAAGATGCAGCTAAAAACTTTGAGTTATTCCAATTAATGCAAGAATTAACTTGCTTCGATGAAAGATTCCAATCATTCCGCAGACAGCATATTCAACTTGTTCGACGCATGATTGGTATGAATACAAAGAGCTTAAAAGGAGTACCAGCAGAAGCATTAGAACGTGCTGTACGATTTGAATTTTATCCTGAATTATGGCAAACGGTTTGTGACTTAACAGATTTAACGGGATCAAGCTATAATCCAAAGCCACTTTAATAATAGAGGGATGATAAAAACAGATTCGATTATTCGGATCTGTTTTTTTTTACTTAAAATGGAAAAATTGCATTATGGGTATGATAAGCCCATATGATTTTTTAGTAGAGCGGGGTGAGTTCATGGAGAAAAATCTTCAAAAGCAATTAGACTTTGCTGCTTTTTTAAGTGTTATTTCCTACTTAGTTCTTGCGACTGTAAAAGTACTTGTTAGTTTTTATACAGATTCTAGTGCTCTTTTAGCTGATGGACTTAATAATGTAACTGATATTGGTGCGACTTTGGCTGTATTTATCGGAATAAGAATCGCACGAAAACCGAGAGATTTAGACCATCCTTATGGACATTCAAGAGCAGAGCAAATAGCTACTTTAATTGCGTCTTTTATTATGATGTCAGTTGGTTTACAGGTTATTATTGAAAATATACGATCACTTTTCGTAGGAGAATATGAAACTCCGAATAGACTAGCAGCTGTAGTGGCATTTGCTTCTGGAATTTTTATGTTTGGCATTTACTTTTATAATAATAAAGTTGCTAAGAGAACGAAGAGTAAAGGGCTTGAGGCATCAGCGAAAGATAATTTTTCCGATGCATTAGTTAGCTTCGGAACGACGATTGGTGTTTTAGGTGCTTCGATTGGTTTTCCTATTATCGATCCAATCGCAGCCATTTTAGTAGGTGTCATTATTTGCAAAACGGCATGGGAGATCTTTTATGACGCAACCCTCCTATTAACGGATGGATTCGATCCAGAAGAAATGAATCTTTTTACAGAAACAGTTGATAAAGTACCAGGTGTACATAAAGTTGTAGATCTAAGAGCAAGAATGTACGGAAATACAACAATCGCAGATGTAGTCATAGAAGTAGACGGTGGAATAGATGTGAGTAAAAGTCACGGCATCACAGACCAAATCGAAATGATATTAAGCGAACAACATGGAATTCAATATACACACATTCATGTTGAGCCATTAAGGTCAGGTAGAGCAGGAAAGGATTAAGGTATATAAAACAGGAAAAGGGGATCGGAAAAGAATTTAAACTTTTTCGATCCCCGTTTTATTTAATTCATATCTTGCTTAATAAATACAATGAATGAGATTAGTAAAGCTAATACTCCCCATATGGATAAATTCATTAAAGAGAAGTGCATGTTCAGTCCCTCAATGGAAGGGAGTTGACCGGCCAAGTAGTCAGTTAGGCCAAGGTTTACACTAAAGAAGTATTTTGCCCCTGACCATGATGTAGCTAGTCCACTTAGGACGCTTCCTGTTATTAAAGCGGCTAGCATAATGCCCATTGCAGCGGGTGTAGTTCGAACTAATACCGATACCATAAATGAAAGAGTTCCAATAATAATACAGACAAACCAAGCAAGTCCAAATGCCATTATGATGTATTGCCATTGGGGAATCAGTTGAACGGAATCAGTTAATAGCTGGTTATTTTTGATGACAAATCCTGTTAACACAGGTACTGACCAGCCTTTAAAGCTGAAAACAAATCCTGAAACGACATATGCTAATACACCGTATAGAACGAGAAGAAAAGAGATTAATAAACAAATTGATATGTATTTACTAAGTAAAACCTTCCATCTTTTGATGGGGCGGGTTAGTAGTATTTTTATCGTACCGTCGCTTCGCTCACCAGAAATAATATCGATTGTGATGACCATGACCAATAATGGTAGAAGTAGCCACCCAATACTTTGTTCAATTAATTTTCGTATAAATGTAGGAGCACCAGGCGTAGTAGGATTTATATCGTTATCCAAATAATATTGCTCTTGATCAATTTGAACCTTTAACCAACTTTTCCATTCTTCAGGTATTCCTGATGAGTTTAATCTATTTTGTTGGTCGACTATTTTTTGTTGAAGTGCTACTTTCCAATTATCAGTACCAAGTCTTTTAACTGTTTCTTCAGTTTGCTGTAGTTGAGCATAAACAAAAATAGGGATTAGCACTGCTAAAATGAAAAAGATAACAAGTATTCTTCGTTTCCTTACCATTTTTTCAATTTCGTTAAAGACGAGTCTAATTAGTTCAGCCACGAACTTCGCCTCCAGTCATTTCCATGAATAAATCTTCCAATGTTTCAGACATTGTTTTAACGCCATTCACTTGTATATTTTCTGCTACGAAATGTTGAATGACCTCATTAATTTTGAGAGGCGACATTCGGCATAGGATAAGTTCATCCTTTACTACGATATCTTGAATCGTAGAATCCTTTTTTAATAAATCTAGCGCTTTTTGTAATGGAGAAACTCTCCATTCAACTCTTTCAGCCGCTTCCTTTACTAATTCTTTAACTGTTGAAACTCTAACCATTTTGCCTTTATTTATAATTCCTACTCGATCACAAATCATTTCGATTTCACTTAATAAATGACTTGAAATAAATACACTTATATTTTGCTCTTTTACAAGCATATGAATAAATTCACGTAATTCACGAATACCGGCAGGATCTAATCCATTAGTTGGTTCATCCAAAATAAGAAGTTTTGGGCCTCCAAGTAATGCTTGAGCAATCCCCAATCTTTGTTTCATTCCGAGTGAATATGTTTTTACCTTTTCATGAATCCGCTCAGTTAACTTTACTAAATTTACAACTTCGCTTATTTTTTTATCATCTTTAATTCCTAACATTCTCGCAAATTGATTTAGATTTTCCCATCCGGTTAAATATCCGTATAATTCTGGATTCTCTACAATACATCCAATTTGTCGCATCGCTTCTTTGAAATGCGTTTTAACTGGATAACCAGCGATTTCAATCGTTCCTTTTGTTGGTTTGATTAATCCGACTAGCATTCGAATCGTTGTTGTTTTTCCAGCTCCATTTGGACCTAGAAAGCCAAACACTTCACCTTCATACACTTCAAATGAAATTTTATCGACTAGTACTTTTCCTTTAATGCTTTTTGTAACACCATCTAATTTAAGAACTTTATTCATTCGACTCACCTCGAAGCTGACTTCCTATTTTACTAGTTAAGCGATTTGCCATTTCAATATAACCGTCTTTGTTTGGATGAAAATGGTCAGTGTACAAATATTTCTTTTCTTCATTAAAAAATAAATCGAATGTAGGAATGACGTATGCATTATTAGTTTGAAGTACCGCTAATTCGAGTAGATTATCCCATCTCGATACAAAGCTTGACGATGCATCTAAACCTTGAACATTATGAAATGGATTATAATAACCAAATGCATAAATAGATGCTGTAGGATTTTTTTGACGTATTAGTTTAAAAATTGATTGTAGATTATTTTTGAACGTTTTTTCATCTGGACGATATGTCTTTAAAAATTGTTCGTTTAATTGATTAGCGCCAGGAAATAAATCATTACTTCCAATGGAAAGAACGATTATGTCCGCAGAGCCAATCGTTTCTTGGATATTTTTTTTCTTTATATCGTTAAGTAAATCTGATGTTTTTGCGCCACTAACAGCTAAATTCGTGATTGTTGTTGGTTGTTTATACTCTTTTTGAAGAATGGTTTTTATTCTTCCTACATAACCTGTTCCCTCATCATCACCAACACCACGCGTAAGTGAGTCTCCTAATGCAACAATCTTCAGTTTATTGTTTTTGTGAACACTGTCATTTTGATTATTTTTCTGTGTATTATTATTCACAATTAGTTTGCTTTTTTGAGGATTTAAAACAGTATAAGCACCTTTCACGAAGCCATATGATAATATAAGGAAACATAGTAATGAAATGAACATGATCAACCGAACAAAATTATTGTATTTCAAATTTTACACCACCAAAAAAGGAAAAATTTTCATTATAAAATCATTATTACCATAATAAAATTAGATTTGCACGAAAAAACCTGTCCTCCAAAAAAAGAGGACAGGTAAATTAGGTTTACGAAACGCGTTTTAATTCTTTTACTTCTAATTTTCGTTCATTATTTAAGAAGTAATATGCCATTCCGACACCAACTGAACCACCAATAATGTTTCCAATTGTAACTGGAATTAAATTATGCAATACATCACCAAACGTAAAGGCTACATCATGCGGCATAATATAGGATAATGTAAAGACTGCGATATTTGCGATACTGTGTTCATAACCAGAGAAGAAGAACGCAAATACTAATAAAAAAATCAGTAACATTTTTGCTAAATCATCTTTAAATCTAGTTGGTAAAAAACAAGCAAGACAGACAAGCCAGTTACATAAAACACCTTTAAAAAATAAGTGGAAAAATGAAGCGTGAATTTTATGGTCGACTACACCAGTTAGAAAATGATCGGCAGGAAAATCTTTTGCTAAACCTGTTAAAAAGTAAATAATTGCAAAAATAAATGCTCCAAGAATATTGCCTGAATAACATGCGATCCAGTTTTTTACTAAATCTAGTTTTGAAGTTTTTTTAGCTAAAGTTGAAAACGTAAAGTACATCGTATTACTAGTAAATAACTCTCCACCACCATAGATAATCATAACTAATGCTGTAGCGAAAACGAATGGATAAGCTATAGATGTAAATGGTGAACTTTGTAATCTAAATAATTCTGCTAATTTTAAACAAACAATGAGAATAAAGCTTATATAAATAGAAGCTAAAGCAGCGCGTGTTAAATATTTAACTAAGCTTTGGTCTAGTATTTTCTTTTTTTTAAGAGCTAAGTCAATACAATATTGGATACTATCTCGTTCCAAATGGTTTCACTCCCTATGCGTTCTTTGATTAACACATTCATAGTATACAAACAAAATACGATTACGAGTTTGTGAAATTATGAACAAATTATGAAATTGAATAAGTTAGATACTATTTATTAATTTTACTTTACATTTTTTAATAATCATCTTACTACTGGTTGAAGATATAATATAATTTCATAGTAAACAGGTTTAGGTAAAAAAAGGAAAGATTCAAATTAGATTTTGAAAACTTAATAATAAAATGGAGAGGTGATTTCAATTGGAAAATGAGTTTGAAGCAAAATTTGATGCGTTACTAAAAAAATATACGGAATTGTTATTAGGAGATTGGTCAGAGGAAAAACAAGCAAAAGTGGAAAAGTGGGTTATGTATACATACATATCAAAATCAATGCCGGCATTAGTAAAACATTGGAATGATACATATCCTCAAGCTAAAGAAGAAGTTGTTAATTTAATAAAAGAGATTAAAACGTTAAATGACCAGCATAGAGAAGCTATGGCTAACAAAAATAAGCAATAATCTTTATCCATAATTTTCAAAGATGACGACATATATAAATTATGATAATATAATATTAAGTAAGGGCATACATTTTTCAATAAACAAAATTCGACAAATTATTAAATAATTGTTTTAACAAATTTCAATAGATGATACATTAGTACTATATAGAGAGAAAAGTAAAGTTTAATTTCGGGGGTAGAGTAATGGAACAAGTTATGAAGAATGCTTTTTTATTTATGTCTAAAAATAAGTTTTTAACTAAAATGGCTAAAAAATATGGCCTAAGATTTGGTGCAGGACGTTTTGTTGCAGGCGAAACAATCGATTTAGCTACAAAAGTTATTCAGGACTTAAATAAAAAGAATTTAAAAGTAACAATTGATTATCTTGGGGAATTCGTTGACACGGTTGAAGAAGCAAATGAAATGGCTGATCACTGTATCGAAGCAATTGAAGCGATTGGAAAAGAAAATTTAAATTCACAATGTTCTCTAAAAATGACTTCTATGGGTCTTGATATTTCTGACGAGTTAGTTTTATCAAACATGCGTCGTATTTTAGAGGCAGCTAAAAAGAATGGTGTATTCGTTACAATTGATATGGAAGATTTCACTCGTTGTGAAAAAACAATCCGTATCTTTAAGCAATTAAGATCTGAGTACGATAATATCGGAACAGTTATCCAAGCTTATTTATACAGAACTGAAAACGATATTACAGATTTAAACAGCTTAAAACCAAATTTACGTTTAGTAAAAGGTGCTTATAAAGAGCCTGCTGAAGTAGCATTCCCAGAGAAAAAAGATGTGGATGAAAACTTCAAAAAAATCATTAAAATGCACTTATTAAACGGTAACTTTACTGCAATCGCATCACATGATGAAGCAATGATTGAGTACACAAAACAATTAGTAAAAGAACATAATATTCCAAACGATCAATTTGAGTTCCAAATGTTATACGGAATTCGTACAGAGCGTCAATTAGAGCTTGTTAAAGAAGGCTATAATATGCGAGTTTATGTTCCTTATGGTACTGACTGGTACGGATACTTTATGCGTCGTCTTGCAGAACGTCCTGCTAACGTGGCGTTCGTATTAAAAGGTATGTTCAGTAAATAATTCTAAAATTAAAGGCTAACTAAAAAGGATTGAGTGAGGATCCTTTTTAGTCAGCCTTTTTCTCTTTATACAGGATTTTTTTGTGATAAGTAAGTTATTAGTAAAACAACATTATTCATATAATTGTTTAAATCAGCAAGATCCTAGCTTTATTATTAAGTTTGAGCGAAAAAAGCTTACTGACCCATATTTTTTTTACCGTACTGCTGATTGTTACTTTGTCTACCTTTTTCTTCTCTTTGATCTCCATGACTTGCATTACCCTGAACACTTGCTGCACTAACTCCACCCTTTGATGGATTTCTTTCACGTTTCATATCTTATCACCTCCATTTCTTAGACTAACCTATTTAAATAAACTTATTAGTAAAAAATGGAGTGTGATAAAAAAAGCAGAGGTAGGAATTTAGATCATAAATAAAATTTATTAATTTGAACTTTTTGTTTATTGCGAAAAATAAGAATTTATCATATAGTGGAAGAAGAGGGCTCATTGATAATGGATTGTTTTATCCAGAAAGTGAATGAGTATTCATTCAAGATATGAGGAGGAGAAATGCATATGATCCAAAAAATTAAAAAAGCCGCTGTACTCGGCTCTGGTGTGATGGGATCTGGTATCGCTGCACACTTGGCAAACATAGGTATTCCAACATTATTACTTGATATTGTCCCAAGAGAACTATCTGAGGAAGATGCTGCAAAAGGTCTTTCTACTGACTCCAAAGAATTTCGTAATCGATTTAGTCAAACGGCTATTCAGAAATTATTGAAACAAAAGCCAGCTCCTCTTGCATCTAAGAAAAACTTAACGTTAATTCAAGCAGGTAACTTTGAAGATGATATGAGTCGTTTAAGCGAAGTTGACTGGATTATTGAAGTAGTTGTTGAAAATTTAGCAATCAAAAAACAAGTATTAGCTAGTGTTGATGCATACCGCAAACCAGGCTCAATCGTGAGCTCAAATACATCAGGTATTTCAATTGAAGCAATGTCTGAAGACTGTTCAGATGACTTCAAGAAACATTTCTTAGGCACTCACTTTTTTAACCCACCACGTTATTTAAAATTATTAGAAGTTATTCCTACTAAACATACATCTGAAGAAGTACTTACATTTATGAAAAGTTTTGGAGAAGACGTTTTAGGTAAAGGCGTTGTATTAGCAAAAGATACTCCAAACTTTATTGGAAACCGTATCGGAACATATGGATTACTTGTAACTGTACAAGAAATGCTAAAAGGCGGATACAGTGTTGGAGAAGTTGATTCAATTACTGGTCCAATGATTGGGCGCCCTTCTAGTGCTACATTCCGTACATTGGACGTAGTTGGATTAGATACATTTATCCATGTTGCAAACAATGTTTATGAGCTAGTAGAAGGTGAAGAGAAAGAAGTATTTAAAGTTCCAGAATTTATGAAGGAAATGGCTAATCGTAATTGGCTTGGAAGTAAGTCTGGGCAAGGATTCTTCTTAAAGCAAGGTAAAGAAATCTTAGAATTAGATCCAAGCACATTTGAATATGGAGAAAGAAAAAGCTTGAAAACAGCTTCAACTGAAAGCATCAAACAAGTTAAAGGCTTAGCGAATAAGTTGAAAGCGCTTGTATACGCTGATGATCGTGCAGGTAACTTCTTATGGAGCATTATTAGTCCGGTATTAGTTTATTCGGCTGAATTGTCTGGTGAAATTTCTGATAACATCGTCGGAATTGACCAAGCAATGAAGTGGGGATTTGGCTGGGATTTAGGACCATTTGAAATTTGGGATGCAATTGGTGTATCTAAATCGGTCGTACGAATGGAAAGTGAAGGCTTAACTGTACCGAATTGGGTTAAGAATATGATCGATCGTGGTAATGAAACATTTTATAAGCAAGACAATGGAGTTACAAGCTTTTATCATAATGGTCAATTTGAAGAGTTAGTAAGAAATGATAAAGAAGTAAAATTAAGTATTTTAAAAGAACAAGGTCGAATGATTAAACAAAATTCAGGTGCGAGTTTAATTGACCTTGGAGATGGAGTTGCATGTTTAGAATTCCATACAAAGAGCAATGCAATTGGTATGGATATTACGCAAATGATTAATTTCGCAGTTGATGAAGTTTCAAAAAATTTTAAAGGTTTAGTTATTGGTAACCAAGCTAAAAACTTCTGTGTTGGTGCCAATTTAGCAATGATTTTAATGGAAGCACAAGATGATAACTATTTTGAAATTGAAATGGTAGTTAAAGGATTCCAACAAGCAATGATGAAAATTAAGTACTCAGATAAACCGGTAGTTGTAGCTCCTTATGGTATGACACTAGGTGGCGGTGCTGAAATTTGTTTACCAGCTGCTAGTGTAGTTGCCTCTTCTGAAACTTATATGGGCTTAGTAGAAGTTGGAGTAGGCTTAATCCCAGGTGGGGGCGGTAGTAAAGAGCTTTACATTAAACAATTAAAACAGTTCCCAGAAGGTGTAGAGTTTGATCTACAAGGTCTTGCAAATCGAGTATTTGAAACAGTCGCAATGGCAAAAGTATCGACTTCTGCACAAGAAGCATTTGAAAATGGTTTCTTAAATCATGAAGATCGCAAAGTATTTAATGCAGATCATTTAATTTATGAAGCAAAACAACGAGTACTTGAGTTATATGAAGCAGGTTATAGCGCTCCAATTCGTGAAAAAGTACCAGTAGTTGGTGAGTCTGGTTATGCAACTTTATTAGCTGGTGCAAACTCAATGTACTATTCTGGCTATATTAGTGAACATGATTTAACAATTGCTAAGAAATTAGCTTATGTAATTGCAGGTGGAAAAGTACCATTCGGAACGTTAGTAGACGAAGAGTATTTATTAAATATTGAACGTGAAGCATTTTTAAGTTTAATTTCTGAAATGAAATCTCAAGCACGTATGCAACACATGCTTGTAAAAGGAAAACCGTTACGTAATTAATCTAAAGATGGAGGGAAGAACATGAGAGAAGCTGTTATTGTAGCGGGTGCGAGAACACCTGTAGGTAAAGCGAAAAAAGGATCACTAGCAACAGTTCGTCCAGATGATTTAGGGGCATTAGTTGTAAAAGAAACATTAAAGCGTGCAGGAAATTACGATGGTCCAATCGATGATATTATTTTTGGTTGCTCATCCCCGGAAGCTGAGCAAGGATTCAACATGGCGCGCAATATTGGGGCACTAGCTGGATTACCGCATTCAGTTCCAGGAATTACAGTGAACCGCTATTGTTCTTCAGGTTTACAAAGTATTGCTTATGCAAGTGAACGAATTATGTTAGGTCATTCTGAAGCGATTATTGCGGGCGGAGCAGAATCAATGAGTTTACTACCAATGGGAGGGCATGTTGCTCGTTTAAATAGTAGATTAGTAGAAAATGCACCTGAGTATTATATGGGTATGGGGCATACTGCTGAACAAGTTGCCAATCGTTATGGTATTTCAAGAGAAGATCAAGATGCTTTTGCGGTACGTAGTCATAGACGCGCAGCAGCAGCTATTAAAGAAGGGCGTTTTGTAGACGAAATCGTTCCAGTAGATGTAACGCTACGTTCAGTTAACGCAAACAATAAATTAGAAGAAAAGAATTTTACTTTCTCTCAAGATGAGGGTGTTCGTGAAGGTACATCTTCTGAAGTATTAGCTAAATTAAGACCAGCATTTAATGTAAGAGGTTCAGTAACGGCTGGAAACTCTTCACAAACAAGTGATGGGGCTGCAGCAGTCTTAGTAATGGATCGCGAAAAAGCGGAAGCTGAAGGACTAAGTCCATTATTAAAATTCCGTTCTTTTGCAGTCGCTGGAGTAGCTCCTGAGGTTATGGGAATTGGACCAGTTGAAGCAATTCCAAAAGCTCTTAAATTAGCGGGATTAAGCTTATCTGACATTGGAATATTTGAATTAAATGAAGCATTTGCTTCCCAATCAATTCAAATTATTCGTCACTTAGGTCTTGATGAAGAACGTGTAAATGTAAACGGTGGGGCGATTGCATTAGGGCATCCACTTGGCTGTACTGGTACTAAACTAACTTTATCTTTATTACATGAGATGAAGCGACGTGGAGAGCAGTTCGGGATTGTAACGATGTGCGTTGGTGGCGGAATGGGTGCTGCCGGAGTATTTGAATTAGTTTAATAGATGTACGAAAAATAGATTGTTAGAATCATATCTTCAAACTAGTAAATAGAAAATAGGAGGAATTATTGATGGAAAAAACAATCGGTAACTTACTAAAAGGCGGAAGCTTTTTAACAACAGAAGTGACTTTTGATAAAGTTTTTACACCAGAGGATTTTACAGATGAGCATAAATTAATTGCAAAAACAACTGAAGATTTTGTAGTGAATGAAGTTTTACCTGAATTAGAATATTTAGAGCAACACGAATTTGATCGCACTGTAAGATTATTAAAACAAGCTGGTGAGCTAGGATTATTAGCAGCAGATGTGCCAGAAGAGTATGGTGGAATCGCACTAGATAAAATTAGCTCAGCATTAATTACAGAAAAAATTTCTCGTGGTGGTGGATTCTCACTTTCTCAAGGAGCCCACGTAGGGATTGGTACACTTCCAATCGTATTGTTTGGAAATCATGATCAAAAGCAACGTTACTTACCAGGTTTAGCATCAGGTGAGAAATTTGCAGCTTATGCATTAACTGAGCCAGGTTCAGGATCAGATGCATTAGGAGCAAAAACGGTTGCTAAATTAAATGCTGAAGGAACTCACTACGTTTTAAACGGTGAAAAACAATGGATTACAAACTCTGCGTTTGCAGATGTATTTGTTGTTTATGCAAAAATTGATGGAGAGCACTTCTCAGCATTTATCGTTGAGAGAGATTATGAAGGTGTATCGACTGGTCCAGAAGAAAAGAAAATGGGTATTAAATCATCTTCAACTCGTACACTGATTTTAGAAGATGTGAAAGTTCCTGTAGAAAACCTTTTAGGTGAAATTGGAAAAGGTCATGTTATTGCATTTAATATTTTAAATATTGGTCGTTATAAATTAGCTGTAGGTACAGTTGGTGGATCAAAACGTGCTTTAGAATTATCTGCAACGTATGCTAACCAACGCCAACAATTCAAAACACCAATTGCTAAATTTAGTTTAATTCAAGAAAAATTAGCTAGTATGGCTACAAAAGTTTATGCAAGTGAAAGTTCAGCATATCGTACTGTAGGACTTTTCGAAGATCGCTTTAGTCAATTAACTGAAGAGCAAGCAAAAGATCCAAAAGCAGTAGCTGCAGCTGTAGCAGAATATGCGATTGAATGTTCTTTAAATAAATTCTTCTGTTCTGAAGTGTTAGACTATGTTGCTGATGAAGGAGTGCAAATCCACGGTGGATATGGCTTCATGGCTGAATATGAAATTGAGCGTATTTACCGTGATTCTCGTATTAACCGAATTTTTGAAGGAACAAACGAAATTAATCGTTTAATTGTACCAAGTACTTACCTTCGAAAAGCAATGAGCGGAGAGCTTCCATTACTTCAACAAGCACAACAAATACAAGAAGAGTTAATGATGTTAATGCCTGAAGAAGTGGGAGATGCTCCTTTAGAGCAAGAGAAATATTTAGTTCGTAATGCGAAGAAAATTGCGATCATGATTGCTGGTTTAGCAGTTCAAAAATTTGGTAAAGCATTAAGCAATGAACAAGAGATTCTAGTAAATATTGCAGATATCGTAAGCAATATTTACGCAATGGAATCGACAGTTCTGCGTACTGAAAAGGCAATTAACAAAGTAGGATTAGAAAAATCAAACCAAAAATTACTTTATACTCAAGTATTCTGTCAAGAAGCATTTAATGAAATCGAAGCTCATGCTAAGGAAACACTTGTTGCTGTTGAGTCTGGTGATACACTAAGAATGATGACTTCAGCACTTCGTAAGTTTACACGTCATACGCCAATTAATGTAATTGCGAAGAAACGTGAAATTGCTGCTAATGTATTAGAAGAAGAGCGTTATACGGTTTAATTTTAAAAAAAACTGCCAATCTGTTGATGGGCAGTTTTTTTTATTTAACAATTTGGGATTCGTTTTTTTAAAGACGCTGTAGCACCCTTACTCCAATCGTTTGCATTAAAGAATAAATCGTTCTAGATTCTTAAATAGATAAGGATAATTTTGCCATGACTTGTGCCATACTAGTATAAGTTGAGTAAAATTTAAGAGGTTCATCGAATGATATAGTAAATTACTTTGATATATTAAAAATATTTAAGGTTTTTGTTTAAATCGGTCGAAAAACACGAATGTTCTACTGGTTTAGTATGATGAATATTGCTATAATATTTTTGGAACTAACTTATTACAGAATTTTCGAACGGAACTATTTTAACTCGCATATTCCCTGTGATAAAATAGAATTTGGGAGGAGTTGCTAAAATGAGTATCATTTTTTATACATATCCAAAATGTGGAACTTGTCGAAAAGCCGCTTCTTGGCTTAAAGAACATAATATTCCGGTTGAAGCAATTGATATTACATTAAATCCACCTTCAAAGGAATTACTTGCTGATCTTTATAAAGCAAGTGGAATTTCTATAAATAAATTATTTAATACAAGTGGTGTTAAATATCGTGAGCTTGGATTGAAGGATGTTATTCCAACGAAAACTGAGGACGAGCTATTAGAACTACTAAGTTCGGATGGTAAATTAATTAAAAGACCTCTGCTTTTTAATGGAGATAAAGCGACAGTTGGTTTTAATGAAGAGGTATTTGAAAAGGCTTGGTTATAAAATAACTATATAATTTAAGGTAATTAATCTGAGGAGGATTTCACAATGTCAATTCCAAATGAACTACGTTATTCAGAAGAACATGAGTGGGTAAAAGTTGAAGGTAATAAATACTATATCGGTATTACTCATTTCGCTCAATCAGAGCTTGGAGATATCGTATTTGTTGAGCTACCAGAAGTAGGCGATGAACTTACTATAAATGAGCCATTCGGTAGCGTTGAGTCTGTAAAAACAGTATCTGAACTATATGCTCCAATCAGTGGTAAAGTAATTGAAGTAAACTCTGATCTAGATGAAAATCCTGAATTCGTAAACGAATCTCCATACGAAAAAGCATGGATGGTAGTTGTTGAAGCAACAAATGCTTCTCAACTTGAAGAGTTAATGACTGCTGGTCAATACGAAGAAATGATCAATCAAGATTAATTATCTAAAATTAAGCGTCCAATTTGGGCGCTTTTTTATTATTATCAAACAGAAGACTCCTTCCTCAATTACGGGAAGGGTGAGATAACACCAGTAATAGGTGGGAGATGAATGTCGCTTATGTGTGCGTGAGTCTAAAGGCTTTGCTTTCATAAGTGAAATTAGAAAGCAATAATCATGATCAAATGTGCCTTTCCACAAATTTGAAAAAAGCTATGGTAAGAAATGTTTCGGTCAAGAATTTTTTGCTTACTAACTACTGGTGGTTCTCCGATCAATATAGTTAAGAAATAGATTAAAAATCAAGGGATGAAGTGAGGTGAAAACAATGCTAGTCAATAAAGCATATAAATTTCGTATCTATCCAACCAAAAAACAGGAAACTCTAATCGCTAAAACTATTGGATGTAGTCGTTTTGTATTCAATCACTTTTTAGGACAATGGAACAACACATACAAAGAAACTGGCAAAGGATTAACATACAATTCTTGTTCTGCTGAATTAACAAAGTTGAAAAAAGAATTAGTATGGCTCAAAGAAGTTGACAGTATTGCTCTTCAATCCTCACTGAAAAACCTTGCAGATTCGTATTCACGATTCCTCAAAAAGCAGAATAACACACCACGCTTTAAATCTGAAAAGAATCGAGTTCAATCCTATACAACAAAAGAAACAAGCGGAAATATTGCTGTTGTCGGAAACAAAATGAAACTTCCTAAACTTGGTCTTGTTCGCTTTGCTAAAAGTCGCGAAGTACATGGTCGTGTTTTGAATGCAACCGTTAGACGAACTCCAAGTGGTAAATACTTTGTATCCATTCTTGTAGAAGTAGACGTACTACCACTGGTGAAAGCTGAATCATCGATTGGTATCGACTTAGGCATTACTGATTTTGCCATTTTGTCTGACGGAAGAAAAATTGACAACAATAAATTTACTGCCAAAATGGAAAAGAAACTAAAACGTGAACAGCGAAAACTTTCAAGACGTGCGTTACATGCTAAAAAGAATGGGGTTAATCTTCTTTATGCAAAAAACTATCAGAAACAAAAAAGAAAAGTCGCTAGATTACACGAAAGAGTAATGAATCAACGTGATGATTTCCTTAACAAGTTGAGTACAGAAATAATCAAAAACCACGATCTAATCTGTATCGAAAACTTGAATACGAAAGGAATGTTACGTAATCGCAAATTAGCCAAATCGATTTCTGATGTATCATGGTCTGCATTTGTATCTAAATTAGAATACAAAGCTACATGGTATGGTAAAACAATCATGAAAGTAAGTAGATGGTTTCCATCCAGCCAAATATGTTCTGATTGTGGGCACCAAGATTGCAAGAAATCTCTTGCATTCAGGGAATGGACTTGTCCTATTTGCCATCAACATCACGATCGAGATTTAAATGCCAGTAAAAATATACTAGCTGAAGGCTTACGAACATTGGCTTTGGCCTAAATAATCATAAAACCGTAGGAATCTAAGGAGATAGCTTGGTAAATATGAGAAACCTCTGCTGGCAAAGAAATAACACTAGCAAGTATGCTCAGTTCCCAAGAATCTTCCACTTCAAACAACCCGTAAGGTGGTTAAGTGGTGAGTAGTTCAATTTACGTGTATAATTAATGTAATAAAGCTTAACTTATTTACATAAAACATAATTTAAAGGGACATTTTCATTTAGGGGAAAAAAAGGAAACAACTAAGGGGAAATCGAATATACTATATACAAAAGATTTTTAGTCAAAAGTTTTTGAGTCCTATACATTAGGTGATGCCCAGTGAATATTGAAGATCAAAGAAAAGTTATCATTGTCGAAGGTACTACTGATAAGAGGAAAATACAGACAATCATAAAGGAGCCTGTAGATATTATCTGTACGAATGGTACAGTTGGTACTTCAAAGCTAGATGAGCTTGCTGAAATGTTAGATTTAAGAGAAATTTATGTGTTAGTAGATGCAGATGAGGCTGGTGAAAAGCTTAGAAGATTGTTAAAAAGAGAATTTCCACAGGCAGAGCATCTGTACATTGATAGAAGTTATCGAGAAGTGGCAACAGCTCCGAGTCAACATTTAGCTAGTGTATTATTAGGGGCAGATATTTTAGTATTTACAGATTATTTACGTACAAATTAAAGAGGAATAAAGAATATGCAGCAATGGACAAAGAATGAAATAATGCAAAGAATTCAATCAAAAGAGACTACAGTTATTTATATTTATACCGCAATGTGTGGTACATGCCAAGTAGCTTCTAAAATGCTAGAAGTTGTAAATGAGATTCTGCCAAATTTACCTATCAGTAAGGTAAATATTAATGAAATAGTGGAAGAAGCTCAAAACTGGAAGGTTGAAAGTGTACCTTGTTTACTTATTTTTGAAAATGGGGAAATGAAACAAAAAATTTACGCTTTTCAATCTGTACCTTATTTACATGAATTGTTAAAAAAATATAATTTATATATTAAACGATGAGTTGATCATCAAGTTTTTAGGATTTTGACATTACATTAAAGAGAGTGCATTCGAAATGCACTCTTTTTATTTGTCTTTTTAAGTGATCATACGAGAGCTATTTCATTTTCTAAATCCCTTATAAATGTCCCTAACCTTTGACATATTTCTCGGGAAATGAGTTGAATGTTGTAGAAATAAAATTAAAATATAGATTTTTATCAAGGTAAATGTCGAGCGAAATATAAAGAATACACCTCTTATCTATGAGAAAATAAGATTAAAGAAATCGGGAGAGGTGTTTATTATGGATATCAAGGAGTGGATAGGACAAGCAAGAAACTTATTTATAAAAAAGGAATATTTACAAATCATTTTGCCAATCGAAGAAAGGATTGTAGAATTAAACTGCCTAAATGAAAAAGTATTTATAAAGTTAAGTAAAAAGGCTCCGTTTATCGAGGTAATTGATCGTTCGATTCCGCAACTTAGAGTTAATTTTTCAAAAGATGGATGGGAATATCTAAATTCAGGTTCGCAAAGGTTAGGACTTTTATTAAAACTGAATGATGCTTCTTTTGAAGGGAACTATCGATTATTACTACTAATGGAAACGATTTTTCAATATACAAGTGTAGAAAACGAAAAAAAACTTTTAGAAAATTGTTGACAACTACTGTCTAAGTTTGTAGAATTGGACTTACGTTAAAGAAATTACGTTAAACAACTTAATAGATCGTAAGTTAACTCTTATCGAGAGAGGTGGAGGGACTGTGCCCTGTGAAACCCAGCAACCGTCAATGATTGTCATTGAAATGGTGCTAATTCCTGCAAAGCATATGCTTTGAGAGATGAGAGAAAGGAATACTTTTTGTATGTTAAACCTTTCTACTCATGTGAGTTGAAAGGTTTTTTTGTTTTATGCGACTAAAAAAGTACTTACTTACAAAAAATTGAAAGATAAGTTGTTAGAATGTTTTGAAAGGAGATCAAGTGTATGATTCAAATAAATAATGTAAGTAAAACATACAAAGGTAAAAAGGGCACAGTTACCGCAGTACAAAATGTTTCTTTAAATATTGAAACAGGTGAAATTTTTGGCATGATCGGATATAGCGGCGCAGGGAAAAGTACGTTATTACGTATGCTAAATGGACTTGAGTCCCCTACATCAGGTGAAGTGATTATTAATGGCCAATCGATCTCTAAATGCTCATCTAGTCAGTTAAGAAAAGCAAGACAAAAAATAGGAATGATTTTTCAGCATTTTAATTTATTGTGGTCAAGAACTGTATTAGAAAATATACTTTTCCCACTTGAAATTGCTAAAGTTTCAAAAAAGGAAAGCATTAATCGTGCGAAAGAATTAATTAAACTTGTAGGACTTGAAGGTAGAGAAAATGCTTATCCTTCTGAACTAAGTGGAGGTCAAAAGCAACGTGTCGGAATTGCAAGAGCACTTGCTAATAACCCAGATGTTCTTTTATGTGATGAAGCGACTTCTGCATTAGATCCTGAAACAACAGATTCAATATTGGCTTTACTGACAAATATTAATAAACAGCTTGGTATTACAATCATTCTGATTACCCATGAAATGCATGTTATTCAAAAGATTTGTCAACGAGTAGCAGTAATGGAAAACGGAAATGTAGTAGAAGAAGGCCATGTTGTTGATGTATTTACTCGTCCTAAACAAGCAATTACAAAGAAATTTGTGACGCAAATCAAAGGCAATGATGAAGGTGAAGTAATTTCTCAAGGTGATGGGAAGGATAATACTTACAAGCTAACCTTTAAAAATGGTCAAGCAGATCAGCCGCATATTTCTGAGGTAGTTAAGCACTTTGATATTGAGATTAACATTTTACAAGGAAAAATTGTTCAAACTGCTGAAGGCTCTTATGGGACAATGAAGATTCAACTTGTTGGTGACATAAAAAACATCAAAGAAGCAATCGCTTATTTAGAAGCAAAACAAGTTGAAGTGGAGGTAGCATAAGATGACACAACTTTTTCCGAATGTTGATTGGGATGCAATGCTTGTAGCTTCTCAAGAAACATTATTCATGACAGTAATAGCTGCGCTTGCAACGTTCATTTTTGGACTAATAATAGGTTTATTCTTATTTTTAACTAGTAAAGACCAGTTACTTGAAAATAAATTTTTTAATACAATCCTAGCAGCGTTTGTAAATATTTTTCGTTCAATACCGTTTATCATTTTAATCATTTTATTAATTCCATTTACGATCTTTATACTTGGCTCAATGCTTGGAGCAAAAGCAGCATTACCTGCATTAATTATTGGTGCTGCACCATTCTATGCAAGGATGGTCGAAATCGGATTACGTGAAATTGATAAAGGTGTAATCGAAGCTGCAAGAGCAATGGGAGCTAGTACCTTTACAATCATCGTAAAAGTATTAATACCAGAAGCTTTACCAGCAATTATTTCAGGTTTAACAGTTACTACAATCGCAATTGTTGGTTATACAGCAATGGCTGGTGTAGTCGGTGGAGGTGGACTTGGTAACCTAGCATTTATGGAAGGATACCAACGTTCTAATAACCAAGTAACTCTTGTTGCGACAGTCATTATTTTATTAATTGTATTTATTCTTCAGTTTATTGGAGATTTAGTAACAACGAAAATAGATAAAAGAGCTTAATCATATAAGGGAGGAACTGACAGTGAAATTTAAAAAAATCGCAAGTTTATTAGGAGCAGGTGTTTTAGCATTATCTTTAGCAGCATGTAATAAAGGTGGAGAAGATAAAAATAAAGAATTAGTGGTAGGTGCATCAAATGTACCTCACGCAGTTATTTTAGAACAAGCTAAACCAATCCTTAAAAAAGAAGGAATTAACTTAAAAATTGTTAAATTCCAAGATTATGTATTACCAAATAAAGCACTAGCTTCAAAAGAATTAGATGCAAACTATTTCCAACACATTCCATATTTAGAGTCTCAAATGAAAGAAAATGGTTATAAATTTGAAAACGCTGGTGGAATCCACATCGAGCCAATTGGAGTTTACTCTAAAAAATATAAGAGCTTAGATGAACTTCCAAATGGAGCTAAAATTATCATGAGTAGCTCAGTAGCTGACCATGGTCGTATGTTAAGCTTATTACAACACGAAGGATTAATTAAACTTAAAGCTGGAATTGATCCAACTACTGCTCAAATTAAAGACATTGTTGAGAATCCAAAACACTTAAAATTCCAAGCTGACGTAGACGCTGGTATGCTTCCAAAAGTATATCAAAACAATGAAGGCGATGCAGTTTTAATTAACACAAACTACGCAATTGATGCTGGATTAAACCCAATGAAGGATGCTATTGCTTTAGAAGGTAAAGACTCTCCATATGTAAACATTATCGCAGTTCGTAAAGGTGATAAAGATAAAAAAGAAATTAAAGAGCTTGTAAAAGTATTACACTCAAAAGAAATTCAAGATTTCATCATTAAAAAATATAAAGGTGCTGTAGTACCTGTAAGTCAATAATAAACAGAGAGGGTATCCCAAGTGAATTTTTATGGGAACCCTCTTTTTTCTATAGGGAATAAAGCTTTGAAAAACTATTAACTGCAAATAAATTCTGAAAATCGCTAATAAAATAAATAAAAAAGGGAATGGACATAAGTCAGTTAAACTAACTTATGTCCATCCCTTTTCTATATTTAGCTCTTCACAAGAATTTGATTTACAGGTGAGATTGGTGGTCGTTCAGCCATAACCTCAATAATATTTTTAGCTGCTATTTCTGACATAGCATCACGAGTTTCATATGTTGCATTACCGATATGAGGTGTTAATACAACATTTGTAAGTGATTTTAGCTCTTCTGTTATTTTTGGTTCGAATTCAAATACATCTAGAGCCGCACCCGCAATTACGCCATCCTTTAATGCGTCTACTAATTCCTGTTCGTTCGCTAAAGGACCTCTAGCTGCATTGATAAAAAATGCAGTATCTTTCATCTTATAAAACTCTTCTTTTCCAAATAAATGGTGTAGATCGGGCTTGTAAGGAGAATGAAGGGTAATATAGTCAGAAGTCTTTAAAAGTTCATCCATTGATACGTAAGTGGCATTTAATTCTTGTTCAAGTTCATTACTTAATCTTCTTGGTTGGTGATAAATAATATTCATATTAAAAGCCCTAGCTCGTTTAGCTACAGCTTGTCCGATATTACCGAAACCAAAAATACCTAAAGTTTTTCCTGATACTTCGGTTCCTCTAAAGAATAATGGAGCCCACCCTTCAAAACCTATTGTGCGGCAAAGTTCGTCCCCTTCGACTATTCTTCTGGATACAGCTAGGAGGATTCCAAAAGTTAACTCAGCAGTTGCGTCTGTAGAAACAAGTGGAGTGTTTGTAATATGAATGCCTTTACTAGTTGCATAATCTACATCGATATTATTAAATCCTGCTCCGTAATTAGCAATAATTTTTACATTTTTAGCAGCATCAATTACTCTTTTGGTGATTGGAGTGGATAGTAAACTTAAAATTGCATCTATCCCACCAACTAGTTCACACAATTCATCTTCTGTAATTAATTGCTCATTTTCATAAACAATGACATGATGATCTTTTAATAATTGCTCGGCTTTTTCTGGGATTTTTCCCGCTACTAAGATATGTGCCAAATTAGAAACCTTCTTTCAACAGTTTAATAATTGAATGTTATCGTTTTTATTATAAATGAAGTTTCAAGTTTTTGTTTAATTTAGTATTTGGTAGTTTAAAGAATTTATTTATTTTTAATGTCTGTCAGCAATGAAAAAAGTAGACACAAGTCTGCTTCACGTTGTTGAGAAAAAATCTTGTCAATTAATTATCATATTTTCGTAAAAGGAGTAGAGTGATATTGATTTCCACTAAGGGATGCTCGCTTTCCATGGGGCGAGATTCTTTAGCCTCCTCGGCGCGCCGCCTGCGGGGTCTCAGCCTTCCCGCATATCCCATAGGAGTCGAGCACCCCTTTCGTTCCAATCAACTTGTTTATCTCAAAGAAGTCTACAATAAAAACCTAATCAAATAGCCTTTACTTAGCATAAACTAACAGTTATTTATTAATCAGTTTATAGGTCAATTAATATCGAACATTTTACTAAACTATTATTTGAAATTGTTTTTCTAAAAATTAGCTCAAAATATTTTTAATTTCTCAAGAATAATTAATACTATAGTTTGTTGATATTTTAAAACAGCTAAACATATTAACATTAAAATAAATATTAGATAACAAAAAAATAGTAATAAGATTCACTTAATATCCGTTTGACTATTTTATATTTCAACACAATGAAAAAAAAGCAGACATTAGTCTGCTTTTGTCATTGATATCTATGATTTAAACTTGCAGAAGGGGGTGTATGATTTACTGAATAAAACTTATTTAAAGATTGATCTACATATACCCAGCCCTTCCAGCCTAAGTGAATTGTATCTTTTAGGAAAAACTCATCGTATTCATGTGAAGAAAAATCAGCCACTTGGAATCCAGAATCTTCAATTTGTTTTTTTACTTTTTTGTAATAAACTTCTCGACCTTCTTTAGGGAAACCAGCGTAATCATACCATGGTCCATTTACTGGAACGGAGATAAACAACGCTTTTGTGTGCTCTTTTTTTAATAATGCTAATACCATTTGAAGGTCATCATATTCTGGCGATACACCATAGTTACTATCGTGTTTATAATTTTTTAATGCTAGAAGACGGTTTTGAATGTGCTTTTTATAATATTTATTAATTATACCGAAATGGTTTGAAGTTGATTCACGTTGGCCCATTTTATCGGCAACTTGAGCTACTCGATCCCAGGATAAATCTTCATATTTTGATTTTTTTAATCGGAAGTTTTTATCTGGATCCATTATAACGGTATCAAAAAGATCTTTCTTTTCAAGTATTTTAAAATATGTGTAAGCTAACGGCTTTTCAGCCATAGCCTCGAATTTAATTTTTTTGTTATTTGAAATAAATGATTCTAGTTGAGTTACTAATAAAGAGTCTTTTTTGATAATTGACAGCGTTAAAAGTCTCTTTGCAATTTGTCTCTTTACTGAAATATCAATTGTATTATTAAAAACGAATGAATAAGTTTGAAGCGCAGAATAATTAGGTGAAAAATGAGTATCATCAATCCCATGTGGAATAAACCACTGTGGAGATAAAACAAACACAATTTTTCTATTTTTAATGCCATCACCTAAAGATGCTAAATCAAGAAAATGAACGAGACTTTGTGATCCCCCTCGACCAATTAGATAGGGAGTAAATTCATCTTTTTCTCCCATAAAAAATCTAGAAGGATGGAAGGGGTCTCTTCTAGCAAGTTCTGAAGACCCAAAAATAGGTAGAAATTTTGGGTCTTTTAACATTTTGCTTTGAAGTAAAGTCCCTTGAAATGTTTCAGGATTTAAAGATGCTGCTGTATTATTTAATCGTTCTTTTGTAATAAATAGTTCGTAAAAAGAATTTGGAAGATACAAAGCTAGTAAAAAAATTAAAATAGCTGTTATCATCCCAAAAAATTGAACTTTTTTCATTTTCTAGCCTCTAAAATCGAAATGATTTTATTTGGTGTTGCCCACTCCTCACGATCGAAGTCAGAAATCGTTACGTTGATACCAAGTTGTTCTTCGATTTCAACTAATAAGCTAACTGTACCAAATGAATCTAATAATCCTTCTTCAAAAATCAGAATATCTGGATTTTCAACCACTTCATCTGTATTACATAAATCTGCTAAAAGTTTTAAAACTTCTGCTCTTAAATTTTCCATTATACTCATTCTCCTTTAGTTAACTAGATGTCCTGAAAATATTAAAAATCCGAAACAAATAAAATGGAATGTAATAATAACCGCTAATACATGTGTTAGTTTATTATTTTTCCAAATCTTTTTTTTCTTATTGAATTGTTCAAACCAATCAAAACTACACATCAATATGGCTTGGTATACACCATAAAGTAGGTAATTTAGTTGGATCCCGTGCCATGCACCCATTAGTAAAAATAAAGTAGTGTAACTGATATATGATATATTTCTTCTATTTTTTATCACTTTTTTCTTAGTCAGTAAGAATACCATTCTCATATATACATAGTCACGAAACCAAAATGATAAGCTCATATGCCAGCGATTCCAAAAGTCCTTTATATTTCGACTAATGAATGGCATATTAAAGTTTTCAGGTGTTTTAATACCTACTAAATAACTAACGCCGATTGCAAATGCACTATAACCTGCAAAATCAAAGAATAAGTACAGACTATATGCATACATATACGTTAGATTTGAGACGAAAGTATGCCCTACAACAAGCTGTGTTTCAAGTATATGAACGTTAATTAAATAACCAATTATATATTTATAGAGAAAACCAATAAAAATTTTATGAACGCCAATTTGAAAATACTCCTGGTATTCACTAGCCGTTAGCTTTTTTTGATAATCCTGTTGAAATCTCCTGAAACGATCAATTGGTCCAGAGGAGATCGTTGGAAAAAATAATAAAAACTTCAAGAAATCAACAATGCTTATTTCTTTTATACTGTGGTCGCGAATTTCAATAATGACTTGTGTTGCTTTAAATGTTAAATACGAAATTCCTAAAAAGCCTACAAGTGTAGCACTTTCAAATATCGGTGAAACCTTTACAATTATTAAAGGTAAAATTGATAGAAAAACACTTAAGTAATAAACAGTTGAATGGTTCGCATTCTTCCGATAAACACTATAACCTTTTATTAAAATAACTACCCAAATTATATAAGCAACTAGATAGAAGGTTTGTATTTTAGAAGAGGAAAAGACTAATAATAAAAACACAAAAGAAAGAAATGTTGTGTAGTTAGTTAATCTTTTTCCTAAAAAGCCTAATATGACTGCTGGGATTAATAGAACAAACAAAATACCGAAAAACGTAAAACTACCGTAAGGAATCATTGGTAAGTTTGCTCCAATAATTTTTTACGATCAACTTTACCATTCGTTGTCATTGGTAAGCTTTGTAAGTAACTAAATTTTCTTGGAATCATATAAGTCGGCATATATTTATTTAATTCTTGTTTTAAAAAACGTGTTAAATGATATTCCTTTTCGAAATCGTGTTCTTTAACGACTGTTAAGCAATGTAAATCGATACACTTACCATCCTTCATCTCTGGTAATATAACTGCAGAATGGACTAATGGTAATCTTCTAATGTTATTTTCAATGTCCTCAATTTCAATCCGATACCCATGTAGCTTTACTTGAAAATCGATCCTACCTTTATAGAACAAAAGTCCGTGATCAAAGTAACCAGAATCACCTGTTTTATAGGCGCGCATACCATTTATTTGATAATAGGCTGCATCAGTTTTTAATTGATTATTAAGATACCCTTTACTAACACTTGGACCAGCTATAATAATTTCCCCTGTTTCTCCTTCTGGAAGTGGGTTCCCTAATTCATCCATAATGTAAATGATTGTATCATCTTTCGGAGTTCCAATCGGTAATGGGGAATATTGGTTTATGACCTTCTCAGTAATCTGGACGAATGTTACAGCAACTGTTCCTTCTGTTGGACCGTAAGTATTATAAATCTCGGCATTAGGAAATCTAGATAAAAGCTGTTTAGCACTATTATTCGATAGTACTTCACCACAGAAAAGAAAAGTCTTTAAGTTTGGTAGTAGGGATTCGCTGAAATTTGGGTTCATCATACACATCTCTATAAATGAAGGTGTAGAAGTCCAAACCTTAATATCACTTTCCATTAAATAATCGAATAATACTTTTGGTCGCTCAACCAAAGATTTTTCAACAGCAATGAGTGTGCCACCCGACAATAAAGATGGATATAAATCCATTACTGATAAATCAAAAGAGAATGGAGCTTGATTCAAAAATCGTTGTCCATTGTGTATATTAAAATCCTTCAATATCCAATCGGTAAAACTACGTAAGTTTTTTTCAGTAATTTGCACACCTTTTGGATCTCCAGTACTGCCGGAAGTATAGATAATATAAAATGTATCATCGTCTTTAACATTAAAATCAGTTAAAGAATTGACTAGATCAGTAGAATCAATAATTTCCTGTAGTTCTCCAAAATTTATGATTTTAATGGATTCAAACTTTAAAGTAATTTCTTTTGGTGTAATTAGTAAAGTTGCTCCAGAATTAGTAATCATTTTTTTGAGTCTTTCAAAAGGAATAGACTCATCAACGGGAATATATGCACAACCTGCTTTTACACTTCCTAAGAAAATGGAAATCATTTCTGTCTGCATATGCCCATACACAATAATAGGCTTATTCGTAAAATTATTTTTAATCATCCAGCTAGCAATCGCATCTGATTGTTGCTTTAAAGTTTTATATGTTAAAGAGTAATCACTATTTTGAAATGCGATCGTGTTTGGGGTGTTAATTGCCCAATAATCTATTTGTTCAATAATTGATTTCATCAGCTCACGTCCTAAAAATCGTTATATATAAAGGTCCCAGTAAATGAATCTTTAAATCCATATAGGTAAAGTAGTGCAAGTAAAATTGATAAATAAAACGCAGTATAAAATAAAAACCTTAAAGTCTTTGA
This sequence comes from Bacillus sp. FJAT-25509, assembly GCF_001420605.1. Taxonomy (GTDB): domain Bacteria; phylum Bacillota; class Bacilli; order Bacillales; family Bacillaceae_G; genus Gottfriedia. The sequence continues at coordinate 53,600 of NZ_LJIZ01000012.1, read as the reverse complement.
ACGGAAAATATGGATTTTACCCATTTGTTTCCCCTTTCTTAATTTTTAGCTAGACGTATTATAACACCGAAAAATAGATGAAAAATTAACCAAACACCTTTTAAAATTACAAACAGATAATAAATTATTAAGGTTTAAGTAAATTTTTTCTAATTAAATTTTAAAGATTAATGGACAAGATTGTTAATACAATTAGGATAAGTAATTGAAGTGAATTTTTGTTCTTCGTTCCGATTTAAAAGTTTTAGATACAGTAGCTTTAAGATAGTATGTGATTGGAACTAAGAAATTGCACAATAAAATAGGGGTAAGGTAAAAATAATGGGGAAGAGGGAATATAGGGAAATCCTCTTAACCCTGCAAAATGGGAGAGCGGTATATGATGAAAAAAATTTATTTGTTCTTTATTCCTAGTTTCTTAGCTGTTTTAATTATGTCTCCTTTTTGTAGTTTTATCTTGAATAAAAACTCTTCGAAAGTGACAGTTTCGAATCACTCTTCGATGAATAAAGTTGATTTTACTAATGATCAAAATAAGAATAATGGAGAGATTGATCGCTACTTACAGCAAATTCATTTTAACGGAGTTGTTCTTGTAAGGAAGAATGAAGAAAATATCCTTAATAAAGGATACGGTTATCGAGATATCTCAAATCAGTTACCGAACAAACCAAATACCTATTACCCAGTTGGCTCAATTTCTAAATTTTTTGTTTCAACGTCGTTAATGCAATTAAAAGAAGAAGGCAAAATATCTTTTAATGATCCGATTTCAAAATACATACCGGACTTTCCAAATGGGTCAAAATTAACATTATTTCATTTAATTTCACATACTTCAGGGATTAAGAAACAAAAAGAGCTATTTAATCCAATTTCATCATCGAATCTGATAAAGAAAATAGTTAAATCAAATGTACATTATAAACCGTTGAACAAATGGGATTACAATGACACAAATTATATTTTACTTGCTTATGTTATTGAAAAAGTAACTGGAATTCCTTATGGAGAATATATAAAGACACATATTTTCGATAAAGCGAATATGACTGAAATTGGACAAGGTAATGATTTTTATAAAACAAGGAATCATGCTCTCGGTTATTTATTAATTCAATCTAAAAATGATCCGCAGCAATTACGAATCCCAAATTTTAATTATTTATTAGGCTGTGGAGATATTTATGCAACGGTTTCAGGATTGCAAAAAATGGACGAGGCACTTATTTCAAATAAACTTATTTTGAGTAAAAGTTTTACTCAATTTATTAAGCCGTATCAAAACCATTATGCTTACGGATTTTATAATAAAGGCAAGTATTTATACAATCGTGGGGTAGTTCCAGGAATTAATTGTATGAATGTCTTCGATCCTGTTTCAAAAACATATGTAATTGTGTTTTCTAATAGTCAAAAGGTGAAACCAAACACTTATGAAATAGCAATGAACTTATTTAAACTAGTTAACAAAATGACTTGAGAACAGTCTGTTAATTGATTGTAAGTATTTAGACTCTCATAAAATATTTCATAAATAATTTAAAAGATACTCATACTATTTTTTGATAAAGAAAATAGGAGGAGTCTAGTGAAAAAGTTTCTATATTATTTCTTATTAATTATAATGACTAGCAGTATTAATTTGGGCTCTATTAAATTTGTTAATGCGGAAACTAAAGCTCGAATCAATGAAAACCCATTACCGCGTCATATTAAAATTACTGAACAAAAACTAAATGATGCACCGATTAAGTATCCACAAATAAGTGGAGCTTCTAATTCAACCGCACAACAAAAGATCAATGGTATTTTAAAACAAGGTGCTGATTTAGCGAATAGTAATCGTTTGAAGCTATTAGAAGACGAGAAAGAAGCTAAGGCAAAATGGGATGCTAGCCAAGGGCCGTGGAGACCTTATGAATATGTTTTTACTTATAAAATACTATACAATAATCTTGATAAATTAAGTGTTATTTATAATGAGTATTCATATACAGGTGGAGCACATGGGATGACAGTGGGAACTACATTTAATTTTGACGTGAAAACAGGTGAAGTAGTTCCACTATCTAAGTTAATAAACGAAAATACAAAATCCGTACAAGAATATGCTTATCAGCAATTACAAAAGAAATATAAAGGATATGTATTAATAAAATCTCCTAACGAAATTGATTTAAGTGACAAAAATAGATTATGGGCATTTGACCATGCGGGCATTAAATTAATCTTTAAAGAATATGAAGTAGCTGCATATGCTGCTGGTATGCCCGAAGTCTTTATACCTGTGCAAGTTTATCAATAAAAAATTCGTTTTTCTCATGTTTTAAAATCGCATTTGAGAATATATACGAGGGATGAATTAATGTTTTTGAAATATAGTTAAGGGAGTAAATTTATTTAATTGAACAAAGCCTTTTTTCTTTAGAGTGTTGAAATATGTAAAGGTTATTGATGTTTTGAGGAACTATTAATGATTTTAGAAGTAAATGTATTTCAATAAATTTAATATATCAACAAACTATATTAATTGTTTTTTTTGAAGTTAAAAATGTTCGATCTGACTTGAATTACAAACTGATTAATAAACCGTTATTTTACTCTAAGTAAAGGATATTAAATTAATCTTTTATCATAATCTTTTTTTGATGAACAAGATACAACTTTATTTAATTGGTCAAATTCCTTATTAGAAAGTTAAAAAGAACCTTCATTATAGTAAAAAGGTTCTTTTTTTTGATAATTTGATTAATGAAATCTAGTTTTTTCGTAAATAATGGAAGAGTCTGCATTAAAACATTTATTTGTTTTAACAATGCAAGAATAATTTGAACAACTATATAAATATTGAATAATCTAAAATTGAGTATGTACGTAAAATAAAGTGTGTGCTAAAGGTCGTTAAAAACTAAAAGAAAAGAAGTTTACTAAAACAACTTAATCTTCAATCTGTTCTTTTAATAATAAAGCATATAGATCTTCAACCCGTTCGGACATAAATCTTTGTGAGTCTTCAACTCCCTTATTGTAAAACATAGGTCCAAGTTTTTGTGAAATAAAGTCTAATAGCAACATCGAACTTAATTCACTTAATTCTTCGTCTCTTTCTTGTAAGAAATATGTTTGTAGTTGAGTAATCGCAAATTTTTGTTGATCTGGTGAAAGCTTAGTTGTTTTAGACATTAAATTCCCCTCTTTTTTAGTTGTGATATTAGATATTTTATTTCCTATATATATAGTATCTCTATTTATTCTTTTTTTGTGAAAAAAAGTTACACGTAATAAAACTTTTTTGGTAAAATAGGGCACGGCTTGAAAATACTTTTTAATTGCTTTAAGATTAGAATGAGAATAAAATGAGAATGAACTTAAAATAGCCATTTTCTATTTTATAGAATTTTTATGTAATATTATGGAGGGTGTAAAATGGGAGCTTCTACATTAAAAATAAAAGACCTTCAAGTAGCAATTGAAGGAAAGCAAATTTTAAAAGGTGTAAACCTTGAAGTAAAAGGTGGAGAAATTCACGCAATCATGGGACCAAATGGTACAGGTAAATCAACTTTATCTTCTGCTATTATGGGTCATCCTAAATATGAAGTAATCGGTGGTAGCATCGAGCTTGATGGCAACGATGTTTTAGAAATGGAAGTTGATGAGCGAGCTCAAGCTGGTCTTTTCCTAGCTATGCAATACCCAAGTGAAATTAGTGGTGTAACAAACGCAGATTTCTTACGTTCTGCAATGAATGCACGTCGCGAAGAAGGCGATGAAATTTCATTAATGAAATTTATCCGTACATTAGATAAAAACATGGAATTCTTAGAAATGGATCCAGAAATGGCTCAACGTTACTTAAATGAAGGATTCTCAGGTGGAGAGAAAAAACGTAATGAGATTCTTCAAATGATGATGATCCAACCTAAAATTGCTATTCTTGACGAAATTGACTCAGGTTTAGATATCGATGCATTAAAAGTAGTTTCTAAAGGTGTTAACGAAATGCGTGGAGAAGAGTTTGGTTGCTTAATCATCACTCACTACCAACGCTTATTAAACTACATTACTCCTGACTTCGTTCACGTAATGATGCAAGGTCGTATTGTAAAATCAGGTGGTCCTGAATTAGCTGCACGTTTAGAAGCTGAAGGATATGACTGGATTAAACAAGAATTAGGTATCGAAGACGAGACTGTTGGGCAAGAAGCTTAATCGGATAGGAGGGATTCTCATGACAACTGGTACTACAATTCCATTTAGTCAAGAAACAGTTAAGCAGCTTTCTGCACTGCTAAATGAACCTGCATATTTCACAGAGTTCCGTTTAAATGCACTAGCAAAAGCTGAATCACTTTCTCTTCCAAAGCCAGATAAAACAAATATCTCTAAATGGGATTTCTTTGGAAAAGAATTTAATGTTACAACAGGAAATGTTCCTACAAAAGATCAATTACCAGAGTCAGTAACATCTTTAATAAATGAAGACACTGATCAATCAGTTTATGTACAATATAATGGATCTGCTGTATATCACTCTCTTTCTTCTGAAGCAAAAGAAAAAGGTGTAGTATTCGTAGATTTACACACGGCGATTAAAGATCACGAAGATCTTGTGAAAAAATATTTTATGACAGAGGCTGTAAAAGTCGATGAAAATAAATTAATCGCATTACATGCAGCATTAGTAAATGGTGGAGCTTTCTTATACATTCCTAAAAATGTAGTATTAGAAAAACCAATCCAATCTATTTTTGTTGTAGATGGCGAAAACGTACCTGCATATAACCACGTACTTGTTGTTGCAGATGCAAACAGTGAAGTTACTTATGTTGAAAACTATGTTTCTACATCTGCTGATTTAGATGCGGCTGTTGTAAACGTTATTACAGAAGTAATTACATTAGATAATGCAAAAGTTCGTTATGGTGCTGTTGATACGTTAGCAAAAGGTGTAACTGCTTATGTTGTTCGTCGTGGTCATGCTGGTCGCGATAGCAAAATTGAGTGGGCACTTGGTCTAATGAACGATGGAAACTCAGTTTTCGAAAATGTTACAAACCTAATTGGAGACGGTTCTTTCGGCGACATGAAAATGGTTACTGTAGGCCGTGGTGAGCAAACTCAAAACTTTACAACAAGCATTATTCACTTTGGTAAAGGATCTGAAGGTTGGATCTTAAAACATGGTGTATCAATAGATTCTGCTACTTCAATCTTTAATGGTATTGGGAAAATTGAACACGGCGCTTCTAAGTCTAATGCACAACAAACTTCACGTGTATTAATGCTTAGTGAAAAAGCTCGTGGAGATGCGAACCCAATTCTATTAATTGATGAAAATGATGTTATGGCAGGTCACGCTGCTTCAGTTGGTAAAGTAGATCCAACTCAGCTGTACTACTTAATGAGTCGCGGTATTCCGAAGAAAGAAGCAGAGCGCTTAGTTATTCACGGATTCTTAGCACCTGTAGTTTCGGAATTACCAATTGAAGAAGTTAAAAAAATGCTTGTTGATGTAATTGAGAGGAAGGTTAAGTAATGGATGTTAAAGCAATCCGTGAAGCCTTTCCGATATTAAATCAAGAAGTAAATGGACATCCTTTAGTATATCTGGATAGTGCTGCAACTTCACAAAAACCTGTTCAAGTAATAGAAGCTGTTGCTAACTACTATAAAGAATATAATTCTAACGTTCATAGAGGTGTACACACTCTAGGAACAAAAGCTACTGATGCATACGAGGGAGCTCGTGATAAAGTTCGTAAATTTATTAATGCATCATCAATTGAAGAAATTATTTTTACTAGAGGCACAACTACTGCAATTAATACAGTTGCTGCTAGCTACGGAAGAACGAACTTAAAAGCTGGAGATGAAATTGTGATTTCTTATATGGAACATCACAGTAATATTATTCCTTGGCAACAAGTTGCAAAAGCTACTGGCGCAACATTAAAATATATACCATTAGAAGAAGATGGTTCAATCAGCGTTGAGCAAGCAAAAGCTATAATTAACTCAAATACAAAAATAGTTGCGATTATGTACGTTTCAAACGTACTTGGTTCAATTAACCCTGTTAAAGAGATTGCAGCAATTGCTCATCAAAATGGAGCAATCATGCTTGTTGATGGTGCACAAAGTACTCCACATATGAAGGTCGACGTTCAAGACTTAGATTGCGATTTTTACGCATTTTCAGGTCATAAAATGTGTGCTCCTACGGGTATTGGTGTACTTTATGGTAAAAAACATCTTCTTGAAAACATGGAACCTATTGAATTTGGTGGGGAAATGATTGATTTTGTTGACTTACAAGATTCTACTTGGAAAGAACTACCATGGAAATTTGAAGGTGGAACTCCTATCATTGCTGGTGCAGTTGGTTTAGGCGCTGCTATCGATTTCTTAACTGAAATCGGTATGGATAATATCGAAAAGCATGAACATGAGATTGCGAATTATGCACTTGAACAGTTATCTACTGTAAAAGGAGTAACAATCTATGGTCCGAAGCATCGTGCAGGGCTAGTAACGTTTAATGTGGAAGATGTGCATCCACATGATGTTGCAACTGTATTAGATGTAGAGGGAATTGCTGTTCGAGCTGGCCATCACTGTGCTCAGCCATTAATGAGATGGTTAAAGGTATCTGCTACTGCTCGTGCAAGTTTTTATCTGTATAATACAAAAGAAGATGTAGATGCTTTTGTAAGAGGATTAGTTAAAACGAAGGAGTATTTCAGCGATGTCTATTAATCGAAACATTGATCTAGATGCTTTATATCGTCGCGTGATAATGGACCATTATAAAAACCCTCGTAACAAAGGGGTAGGGGCAATATCAGAAAACGATGTAACAATAAACATGAATAACCCTACTTGTGGTGATCGCATTGAACTTCGTTTAAAGGTTGATGATGGAATAGTATCAGATGCGCGTTTTGACGGTGAAGGATGTTCAATTTCAATGGCGTCAGCTTCAATGATGACTCACGCAATTAAAGGTAAAAAAATAGAGGAAGCTCTACAGCTTGCTCAAATATTTTCAGATATGATGCTTGGAAAAGAATACGATGAATCAATTGATTTAGATGATATTGAAGCACTACAAGGTGTTTCGAAGTTTCCAGCACGAATTAAATGTGCAACACTTGCATGGAAAGCGATGGAGAAGGGCTTAAAATCAGAGGAATAATCCTCTGAGCTTAATCCTACTCTTCTATTAGAAGGGAGTATGAATAATGTCTACTAATTTGCCGGATATTAGTGATTATAAATATGGTTTTCATGACCGTGACGTATCAATCTTCCGTTCAGAGCGTGGTTTAACAAAGGAAATCGTTGAAGAAATTTCACGTATGAAAAATGAACCACAATGGATGTTAGATTTCCGTTTAAAATCTTTACAATATTTCTATGATATGCCAATGCCTCAATGGGGTGGAGACATGTCTGATTTACGCTTTGATGAAATTACTTACTATGTAAAACCATCAGAGAAAACAGAAAAGTCTTGGGATGAAGTACCTGAAGAAATCAAAAATACTTTTGATAAATTGGGTATTCCTGAAGCAGAACAAAAGTATTTAGCTGGTGTATCTGCACAGTATGAGTCTGAGGTAGTTTACCACAGCATGAAACAAGATTTAACTGATCTTGGTATCTTATTTACTGATACAGACACAGCATTACGTGAGCATGAAGAAATTTTCAAAGAGCACTTTGGAAAAGTAATTCCGCCTACTGATAACAAATTTGCTGCATTAAACTCAGCTGTTTGGTCTGGTGGATCATTCATCTACGTACCAAAAGGTGTTAAAGTTGATACGCCACTTCAAGCGTATTTCCGTATTAACTCTGAAAATATGGGTCAATTTGAACGTACATTAATCATTGCTGATGAAGGTGCACATGTTCATTACGTTGAAGGTTGTACAGCTCCTGTATATACAACAAACTCACTTCACTCTGCAGTAGTAGAAATCATCATTAAGAAGGATGCATACTGCCGCTATACAACAATTCAGAACTGGGCGAATAACGTATTCAACCTAGTTACGAAACGTGCTGTTTGTGAAGCGAATGCAACAATGGAATGGATCGATGGAAACATTGGTTCAAAATTAACAATGAAATACCCAGCAGTTATCCTTAAAGGTGAAGGTGCTCGTGGCCTTACACTTTCTATTGCAATCGCTGGTAAAGGACAACACCAAGATGCTGGTGCTAAAATGATTCACTTAGCTCCAAATACTTCATCTACAATTGTTTCGAAATCTATTTCTAAACATGGTGGTAAAGTAACGTATCGTGGTATCGTACACTTCGGTCGTAAAGCAGCTGGATCACGTTCAAATATCGAGTGTGATACGTTAATTATGGATAATGCGTCAACTTCTGATACAATTCCATACAACGAAATCTTAAACGACAATATTTCTCTTGAGCACGAAGCGAAAGTTTCGAAAGTATCTGAAGAGCAATTATTCTACTTAATGAGCCGTGGTATTTCTGAGCAAGAAGCTACAGAAATGATCGTAATGGGCTTCATTGAGCCATTTACAAAAGAATTACCAATGGAATACGCAGTTGAAATGAACCGTCTGATTAAATTCGAGATGGAAGGTTCTATTGGTTAATCCATTGAATAAAGATAAACCCTGTTGCCAATTGGTAACAGGGTTTTTTGAGGTTGAATTTTATATGAAATTTAAGAATAGGTATAGAACCATTGGATGCATTAGTTTTATTCATTGGTTCTTTTAGTCGTGTTAATTATTGAAAGAATCATGTCGAGTTCTGTTAAAAGTGATTGAAATTATAGCATATTATTAGCATTTTGACCTTAAAATAACACGACTTAACACGATTGAGTAATACATTAATAATCTATATAATTCGAATTGTATGAAAATTGAATGGAAAAAATTTCAATTAGAAACTACTAAGCTTCAAAAGAAGTTATTAGTAACCCCTATTTTCAAAATTGAGCCATTCAATTTTCCTCATCTATATTTTATTATTGAGGAGTGAATTGAAAGCATGAAAAGGAAATTAAAAAAGGTTTCAACCGTTGCACTAGGAGTAGGTTTAGCTTCTAGCAGTTTAATAGCTTCGTATTTGAGTACCTCTTCTAAAGTCCATGCAACTACGTCAACTCAACAAGTTATATTCAGTAATTTACAACAAGAAAATACGTCTAGTAGTTTGAATCAAACAGAGAAATTACTTAATAGTTTAACTTCCGAACAAAAGAAAGCCCTAGTAAACTTGCAATCAATCAATGAAACGGGTTTACACTTAGCACAAAATATTGACAAAAATAGTTCAGAAGAGATCTCCGTTATAGTTGAATTTAAACAACCTACAACTAAAGCCGCAGTATTAAAAGCAGCAACGGAAGGGAAAATTTTAGATGAAAAGGAAGCGGACAAATTAGTAGATGATTCACATGCTTCTTTTAACAATGATTTATTAAAAGTATTATCGGCAAAAGGAACTAAGAAAGCATCTGCATACAAAGTAAATCGCACGTTTAAAACAACATTTAATGGTATTTCAATGAAACTTCCTGCAAATCAAGTTGAAAATTTATTAAAATCGGAAGCTGTTAAAGCTGTTTATAGCGATGTAGAAATAAAGGCAGAACCACCAGTTCAGGCTAAAGATATTGCTCCAGAACAAATGGGGTTAGGAATGGCTGATGAGCGCTCGTATTTACAAGTGGACAAGTTACATGCTGAAGGCCATACAGGTAAAGGAATTAAAGTAGGAATTTTAGATACTGGTATGGATTATAACCATCCGGATTTAAAATCGGCCTATAAAGGTGGATACGATTTTGTAGATAATGATAATGATCCAATGGAAACTACATATGAGGATTGGAAGAAATCAGGAAAGGCAGAAAAAAACGCCAATGGTACATATTATACGGAACACGGTACGCACGTTTCTGGTACGATAGGCGGTCGAGGTGCAAATAACAGTAAATATGCTACAACAGGTATTGCCCCGGGTGCTGATTTATATGCATATCGAGTATTAGGTCCATATGGATCGGGTCCGACTAATGGAATTATTGCTGCAATAGATAAAGCTACTGAGGATGGGATGGACGTTATTAATATGTCATTGGGCTCCGCTACAAATAATCCAATGGATCCTTTAAGTATAGCGGTAAATAATGCTGTTTTAAATGGAGTAACGGTAGTTCTATCTGCTGGTAATTCTGGGGATGGAATGTATTCGTTAGGTACACCGGGTGCTTCAGCATTAGCAATTACTGTAGGTGCAAGTGATGTACCTGTTTCCATAGCAAGCTATAAAGGGATACTAGACACAGTCACTGCAGATTTACGTGCAATTGCGTTTAGCTATAAAGATGATATAAATTACCTTAAAGGAAAATCACTTCCTGTTGTATATGCTGGCATGGGTGCAGCAGCTGATTTTGCAGGAATCGATGTAAAAGGTAAAATTGCTTTAATAAGCCGTGGGAAGGGTATTCCGCTAGCTAATAAAATTACAGAAGCAAAAAATAATGGTGCAGCTGCTGTGCTTTTGTTTAATGATAATGCGGCAGAAGGTCATATTCCTGCCTATTTAGCAGAAGGCCAAAATTACATCCCAACGTTTTCATTAAGTAATGCAGACGGTCTAGCGTTAAAGTCAAAGGTAGATAATGGGCAAAATAACTTTACTTTTGGAGAGATGAAGGAATTAAAATCACAAGGTGATAATTTGGCTACTTTTAGTTCTCGAGGACCAAGTAGGACAAATTATGACATAAAACCAGAAGTAGTTGCACCAGGTGTGTCCATGATGTCAACTGTTCCTTCCGATGTAGTAAATGGTGATAAAGGGGACGACTATGAGTATGCTTATGCACGTTTATCGGGCACATCAATGGCAGCTCCTGTTGTTACTGGTATTTCTGCTCTTTTACTAGAAGAAAATCCTAATTTGCAACCGTCCGATGTTAAGAGTGTTTTAATGAATACTGCAGATTCATTAAGTAAACCATATAGTGTTTTTGAGCAAGGCGCAGGACGTGTCGATCCATATGTAGCGGTTCATTCAACTATAGAAATTACAGTAAAAGATAAAACAAATATGATTGAAAATGGAGAAACGAAGGTAATTAATGATGAAACTGGTGGCCTTAGCTTCGGGCGAGCAGTTTTAACAGGTGAAGACATTTCAGATTCACGTTCTGTCAAGATTAGTAACAACGGGGAAAAAGCTAAAACATTTGATGTGAAAGTACAATATCAAACAGATTTAAGAGGATCAAAAGACGCAGAGAAAAACGGAGTGAAGGTTCTAACCGAAAATTCTATAAAAGTAAATGGTAATAGTAGTAAAAAACAATCCGTGTTTTTATCGATTCCAAAAACAGCAGAAACAGGTATCTATGAAGGGTATGTAATCTATACTAACAGGAATAACCCATCTGAAGTGTACCAAATACCGTTTGGTGTAACGTATGAAGAAAACAAATTTGAAGCATTTGACATTTTAGGATCGCATGCAGTTGCTGCAAACGCCACTTTCGATCAAAGTATATTTTCAGTAAGCGGTTTTTTTGTAAACTTTAAATTAAAAGGACATGTTAAACGAATTGATTTCTTATATTTGGATCCAAAAACTAACAAAATCTTGGGACATTCAGGATATATTAGTGGAAATGCTTTAAATCCAAGTACAAATTATAATTCTGCAAACTTAGGCTTTAGTACACCATTTACAGGTGATCAAAGTAAGCCGTTTTCTTCTGATGCTGAATATATGTCAACTCAGTTTGATCATTTTTCAGAATTTGTTAAGCATGGAGACTATAAATTTAGGGCAATTGCAACGGACGATCAAGGGAATACATTTAGTTCTGACACTTACTTATTTGTAGATAATACGGCGCCAAAATTTAATATCACTTCTCTTCCTCATGGTGTTTACGAATATGAAGATGGACAAAAATCAGTATTAGTTTCGGGATCAATTGACGAAGAAAATATTAAAACGATGAATGAATATGGTTTTACTAGAGATCAATCTGCAAATAAAGTAGCGTTTTATTATAATAGAGATTTACTAAAACCAGACAAAACAGCAAATACTGCAAATGGTTTTGTTCCTTTAAATCCAGATGGTACGTTTAATGCGAATATGCCAATTGATGATACGGTGCCAATTCTTCCAGTTCGTTTCTTTGGTGTAGGTGTATCAAGTGCAGTTGATTATCCGAACGCACACGTAACCTATTTTGTAAAAAAAGGCACGCAATATGTAGATGCTAAGCCAGATCAGGTTAACCCAACGATGGGAGATACAGTTACTTATACACTAACAGCAAATAATGTAAAAAAAGTAAATGATCAAACATTTACTTTTGATTATTTAAATAAAAATTTTGAAATAGAAAATGTAACAATACGTCCAGAATTACTGAAAAAAGCTAACGTACAGTTAGAACATAAAGAATTAACTAGTAATGGAGAACTGAATAAACATTCGATCCATCTAGCAATAAATAACACAGATGGTATAACTGGAACAACTCCAATGGTAGACGTTAAGGTAAAAGTAAAGAATGAAGATTATTATGAAGGGATTTTACAATTGCAAAATCTTGCTTCTACTTATGTGAATACAGATAAAGCGGAAATCTCTATTCCTAGTTTATCGGTGGAATCTTATGTGAAACCATCATTCTCACAATTAACATTTTCTCCAATTGCTGAAGGGTTACATTACACGTATGATGGAATAAATTTAAACATGAGGGACTATACAAATATAGGTGCGAGTGCATATGTTACAGATGCAAACAACAAATTATACAATGGCACTATAACTTCTTATCCTATAACTTCACCAGCTTATGGGACATACCTGTGGCCTAAAGCAACAATTAAATTGCCTGTCACAAATAAAGAAATGATGTTCACTATTCATGTTCCAGGGCATTTTAAATATAGCAGACCATTTACATTATTTAAACAAGCAGGCGATCAGTATCGTGGCGAATGGAACAATATTTATGGTGAAGTGCAATTAGAAGCCGGTGATGTGAACGGTGACCAAGTCGTTGACGTTATGGACGCAATTTATATGCAAACATATTGGGGTACGAATAAGCGTGCTGCAGATATTAATTTTGATGGCAAGGTTGATCTGACAGACTTTGCACTTATTGAAAAAAATTACAAGTTAAAAAATCCGTCAATGACGAATGCTCCAAGTCCGAAATTAAAATATAAAGGTTTGACATTAGAAAAAGTCAAAGCAGAGTTGGAGAAGATGGAATAGACGTTAACTTTATCATTCTTTAGGGACTCTCCTACTTAAAAGCATGGCAATCTTGCCATGCTTTTTTCTATTAGGAACAATAAGCATGATTTTAATTTAGTTACCTTTTTTATGGTAAAATTTAACTTGAAAGGTCACGAGATGTTGTTAAAGGAATTTATATTTTAGTGTGGGAGGAGTTTTTTTATGAATTTTAACCTTAAAGAAGCGATTGAAGTCTTAGAAAGAACACCCAAATCATTAGAGTCCCTTTTGTCAGGTTTATCTGAATCTTGGCTAAGTAGCAATGAAGGTGAAGGAACATGGAATGCTTCTGAAGTAATCGACCATCTAATTGAGTGTGAAAAAACAAATTGGATTCCAAGATTGAACAGCATACTTAACAAAGAAGGAAACAACCATTTCCCGCCATTCGATCGTTTTTCGCATTTAAATGAAAAACATGAAAAATCAGTAGAAGAAAGATTACTAGAATTCAAAAATTTAAGAGCAGAAAATATTACAAAATTACAATCATTGGTTGACCCTAATTTACACCTAGAATTAGAAGGGGTTCATCCAGATCTTGGAACAGTTAAATTAAGAGAATTACTATCTACTTTTGTCGTACATGATCTAACCCATATAGCTCAAATTACAAGAGTGATGGCAAAAAGATATAAAACTGACGTAGGACCTTGGATTGCAAATTTAAGTATATTAAAACAATAGCCAGTGTTTATAAATGGTATTATTCATACTCGGGGAAATCCGAGTTTTTTTGTGTTAAACTATTATTTAAAATATAGAGAAGATAGATGTTTAGTGTATTTATAAAGGAGAGAAATTTAGGTTGGATATCATTCTACAAATTCTTATACTCATTAGTATAGGACTCGCTGCAGGAACAGTCGGATCATTGATTGGTTTAGGCGGAGGAATTATTATTGTTCCAATGCTACTTAATATTGATCACTTTTTATCCGCTTTTTCGACTGTGCCAATTCATGTTGCAGTTGGAACTTCACTGATTACAATTGTGTTTTCTTCGCTTTCATCCACCCTTTCGTATCATAAGCAAAAACGAATCGATTATAAGAGTGGCATTTTATTTTTAATAGGTAGTGTTCCTGGTAGCTTACTAGGTACTTACATCAATTCGCTTTTAAATACTGAGCGGTTTACTTTATTTTTTGGGATATTTTTAATCTGTATATCAGTCTTTCTATTTGTTTCTGCAAAATTAAATAGAAAATCAAAGGAATTACATAAGGGTATTATACGAACATTTACAAATGATGAAGGCGAGGCATATACATATAGCTATAGTCTTCCATTGGCGATTTCATTGTCTATTTGTATCGGGATCATCTCAGGTTTATTTGGAATTGGTGGAGGAATATTGTTAGTACCAATGATGGCGTTTTTATTCGGTTTTCCACCTCAGTTAGCTGTAGCGACTTCAATGTTTGTCGTTATGTTTACGACACTTGGAAGCTCAATTTCATACATCACATTAGGAGAAGTAAATTTCTATTACATTCTTTTACTTATTCCTGGCGCATGGTTTGGTGGGAAAATTGGAGCGTATATTAATCAAAAATTAAAAACTGAAACAATCGCATTAATTTTAAGGTTAGTCGTGTTATTTTATGGCATAAAATTAATTATAGAAAATATTTAAAAAAAGGATGGTGGAACAATGGAAACAAATCAATCTATAAATATTCGGTTGTTCCATACAAATGACATTCACAGCCACTTCGAAACGTGGCCAACAATTGTCGGTTTGTTGAAGTCTAAAAGAGAATTAGCCAAAGGAAAAGGGGAGGCCACACTTACTTTTGATATTGGTGATTTCGTTGATCGATTTCATCCAATCTCTGAGGCCACTTTAGGAAAGGGTAATGTGAAACTTTTAAATGATGCAAAGTTTGATGCAATTACAATAGGTAATAATGAAGGAATTACCTTATCTAAAGGTGAGTTGTTAAATCTTTACGAAGATGCAAAGTTTGATGTATTAGTTGGTAATTTAGCCATTACAGATGAAGGTACCGAGAGTATCAGCAAGCCTTTTGAAATATATGAAAAAAATGGAGTAAAGCTAGGAGTAATTGGATTAACAGTCGCTTATCCTGTGTTTTATGAAACTTTAGGATGGAGTATAAAAGATCCGTTTGACATGTTAAATAGCGTCCTTCCAATTGTCAAAGCGCAATCTGACATTGTCATAATACTTTCTCATTTAGGTATGAGAGACGATCAGAGAATTGCTGAACAATTTTCAGGAGTCGATATTATCTTAGGCGCACATACTCACCATCTATTTCCAAATGGGGAGTATGCTGGTGAAACTTTACTTTGTGGAACAGGTAAACACGGTAACTATTTAGGCGAGGTTTTAATTACTGTAAATAAAGAGACGAAAAGTATAATGAATACTGAAGCTTCAGTTACTGAAGTTCATACAGTCCCTAAAGATTATCAAGATGAAGTGACGAAACTCATGCTGGCTAATTTAATGAGATTAAGTGAAGAAATTTTAAGTGAACCAGTGACACATCTACCGAGTGACATGCATGTGAATTGGTTTAAAGATAGTCCATTGCTGAAATTATTAGCGAATGCACTTCGCCAATGGACAAAATCAGATATCAGTATATTAAATTCGGGTATTTTACTTGATGGCTTATCGCATGGACTTGTTACAAAGGGTGACATTCATCGAATATGCCCACATCCTATTAATCCTTGTGTTGTTAATTTGTCTGGTAAGGAATTACTAGATGTTTTAAATCGCTGTGAAGATAAAGAGTTGACTCATTTGAAGATGAAAGGTTTTGGATTTAGAGGTAAAGTAATTGGAAAAATGGTTTACGATGGAATCACTTTTGTTAAAAGGGATAAGAAAAGACATTTTTATCAAGAAGAATTATTTATTAATGGAGAAATGTTAGATTTAAGCCGAATGTATACGATCGGAACTTTGGATTTATTTACGTTTGGCCATTTAATTCCTACAATTCGTGATGCTAGTCATAAAAGATTTTTTATGCCTGAATTTATTCGTGACGTGTTATTTGGGGCTTTAAAAAGTGTCTAAAATTTATCAAGTTTAGACAGGTTTCACTTTTGTTTTTTTCTCATATTTTAGAATGAGAAAGGAGCGTTGAACTTGATCAATTTAAGCCCAATTAAAATAGATAATCATACATTTAATGCTGTTACGGTTTTACTTCCAAAAACTACATTATTAGTCGTTATGAATGATAAGGGATATATTATGTGCGGAGCATTAGATGTAGCTTTATTAAATGAAAAATTGCGCGACCGTCAAATTATTGCAGGCCGAGCAGTTGGTGTAAAAACAATAGAAGAATTATTAAATGCGCCTTTAGAGTCTATCACTGTTGAAGCAGAAAAATTAGGTATTCAAAAAGGAATGATTGGAAAAGACGCATTATTAAAGATGATATAAAATAAGCCACTAAATTTTTTTAGTGGCTTCATTTGTAAACGAATGCCCTAAAAAATCGATTATTACAATGTATTAACTGTAATGAAGAACCATATATTTAATTAAAAAATTGTTGAAGGAGAAAACAATGAGAGTTGTTGAAGCATCAACACTTGTTCCAGGTACGATCTTAGGAATGCCGGTTTATACTGAACATGGAAAAATGATCGTAAATGCAAATATTCCTTTAACAGAAGAGATGATTAAGCAAATACATAAATTAGCTACTCCATTTGTTTTAGTACATGCTCAATTATCAGAACGCTTAACGGAAGAGAAAGTATCAAATAAACTTCGCATTGAAATCACGAAAAAAATAGAAGATGCTTTTGTTAAATTAATTAGCGAAGATTTATATTTAAGATGTCTATCTTTAGAAAAAAACGAATCTAGGCTTAAAGAAATTATAAAGTCACTGCATAATGAATTATGGCAACAGAATGATGTTTTATTTTTATTAGCTGACTTAATACTATATGACGAGTGTATCTTTAGACATTCACTGAATGTAGCTATGTATTCTTTAGGAATTGGAACGATTTTAGATTTAAGTAAAATCCAGCTTAATTTACTTGGATTAGGTGCACTTTTACATGATATTGGGAAGATGGTCATACCAAAAAAGTTTTTAAATAAACGCGACCGTTTAACGGAAGAAGAATATTCGTACATTAAACAACATACCATTGCTGGATACGATATACTACGACAAGTACCTACTATTCATCCGGTAATTGCAGACTGTGCATTACAGCATCATGAGAGGATCAATGGGAGCGGGTATCCAAAAGGAATATTTGGTGAGGAAATGCATCTTTTTTCAAAGATTATTGGGATTGCCGACTTTTTTGATGCTGTAACTTCAAATCGAGTTTATCGACAAGCAATGCTTCCGCATGAAGGATTAACATTATTAAATAGTGGAAGTGATAAATTATTTGATGCTAGATTAGTCAGAATTTTTAATGATCTACTAACCATTTATCCAACGGGATTATACGTAAAATTAAGTGATGGTAGACGCGGAATTGTTTTCAGGCAAAATGATGTTTCTACAGATCGTCCAGTTGTACGGATATTTGAAGAAAACGGAAGAAAGGTAAGTACTCCTTATGAAGTGAATCTTTATAATGAGTTAAAATTAGAGATTATCGAGTGTGATCAAACAATAAAACAAAGCATTTATTAATAAATGACAGAAATTACTGAGGCATCTTTTTTATTGTTTTTGTACAAATCCATTAAGAATGAACAAGCAATGACATGCATACCCATTAGTAAGGGGGCATGGATACGATGAAAAGATTTAAGTACAGACGTGTTCCAAAAAATAAATTTTTTGTTTCAAAAAGAAAATCTTTTGGCGGATATAAAACTGGTTCAACTCAAATAACAGAATCAATTCGTAATATATTTCCAAATAAATATGTAGTTATTAGTATTGTTTTACTATTTTTTTCCTTTTATGCTTTTTGGCAAATTGATAAAATTTTCACCCCGACCATTTTGAAATATTCTGAGAAACAAACAAGACGAATTGCATCCCTAGTCATAAACGAAGCATATGAATCAGCCTCTAAGGAATTACAGGGTCAGGATATTATCATTCGGGATGTCGATGAAAATGGGAAAGCAGTAATTAGTACAAATACATACTTAATTAATAAAATAATTGGTTCCACTACTCAGCACGTTGAAGAAAATATACGTAGAGTTGAAAATGGAGATATATCATTTTTATCTTTATCAAAATCAGAAATGAACAAAATGAAGGCAGATCATGATGGACTTTATTTAAAAGTACCGATTGGAGTCGTTACAAATACAGTATTACTAGGAAAACTTGGACCTACTATACCAGTTCGTTTTTCTGTAGTCGGTGATGCAGTGGCAAATGTTACACAGGAAGTTAAGCCATTTGGGTTTGATAATTCTGTAGTCGAAATTATTATGAATGTAGAAGTAAATATGAATGTAATTATCCCGTTTAGTACGAAATCAACAAAGGTGAAAGTACAAGTCCCAATTGCTACTGAAATCATCGATGGAGAAGTTCCTAGTTATATTCCATTTACTCCAAATACTCAACAAACCATACCACAAACTCCATCAACAACAAACGGAAAAAAATAAATTTAAAAATAGAGCAGACTAACTTAGTACACCAGTATAAATTAGTCTGCTTTTTTATTTTACATTACTCAACTACTCCTTTGGCTTCGCCTAAAAACTCGGAAATCGACGAGTTTTTTTATTTGTTTCTATCTTGACGCTCCCAAAGACTTAATCTTGGATAAGGATCAAAAGACCACTCTGCGTAACCATTGTCTTTGTATATACCATAGTGTAAATGCGGAGGGAATTTTCCAGATGTCCCTGGAGGTCCGTAACCAGTACTTCCAACATAACCGATGAGTGTTCCTGGCTCTACTACTTGCCCTCTTTGAATGTCTTTGTTAAAGCCCCCTAGATGAGCGTAGTAATGATAATTATTATTTAAGTCTCGAATTCCGATTCTCCATCCTCCAATGCGATTCCAGCCCTTTGTTTCAATAATTCCATAGCATGTGGACCTTACAGGAGTACCATAATTTGCAAATATATCAGTACCTTCATGAACTCTTCGTCCGCCAAAGCTTCGAGGGGCACCCCATGTACTTCGATAACTATGTGTACTGTGAATTGGTAATGGGAACGCATTACCTTCTATATTTAACTTTCCGTAATACTGATATAAACGGGCATATTCATCGATAATATCAACAGTTATTGCTCTTTGGTAGTAATCCCATAGCATCATTCGGATATATTGCCTAGATGGCCCATAGAAATGTAATCGATGAATGAAAGTGTATAGAATATCCTCATCATCTTCTAGTGAAGCTTTTCCATCACTATTTCCATCTAAACCAATTCCGCTAAATAAATGGATTGTAGGGGCGTATGTGTCTTTCTTAACCGGATTTGAAAGCCCGCTCCAATCCTCTGGCTTGATATAAATTGAGAGGACACCATTTTCGCGCTTTGGTATATCGTTTCTTACACTGCGGACATTGCGTTCATAAGTATCGATCGCAGCAAAGTAATACCAAGGAATAAAGGTTAGTGTTTCACCTTTTTTATATAAGGCCATTCGTTCTTTATTAAGCTGAGCTTGATCAATTTCTTCTGCATTTGTAAATGATGGCACAATGAACATAACCACCATACTAAAGAGTACAATTATTTTTTTCAAAACCATCATCCTTTAAATTGATTTACATATATAGTTTGGTTAAAGAAGCAACTTTCATAAATGGAAATTATAGGGATAATCAAACGAAAGTTTTTCATATCCGTGAAAAATGTAGTAATATATAAACTATTGGAAGAAAAAAATGAAATATGTCGTAAACGAATAAACGTTGGAGGAATTTCAAATGGCATCAAAAAAGGAAGAATATTTAAGAAAGCCTGAGTGGCTAAAAATAAAATTAAACACAAATGAATCTTACACAGAATTAAAGAAAATGATGCGCTCAAAAAATCTTCACACTGTTTGTGAAGAAGCTCGTTGTCCAAATATCCATGAATGTTGGGCTGTAAGAAAAACAGCTACATTTATGATTTTAGGTGCGGTTTGTACTCGTGCATGTCGTTTTTGTGCAGTTAAAACTGGTTTACCAACTGAGCTTGATCTACAAGAACCAGTTCGTGTTGCAGAATCAGTAACACAAATGAACTTAAAGCACGTAGTAATTACAGCGGTTGCTCGTGATGACTTAAGAGACGGTGGAGCAGCTGTATTTGCAGAAACTGTTAGAGAAGTTAGAAAAGCAAATCCATTTACTACAATTGAAGTTTTACCGTCTGATATGGGTGGGAAATTTGAAAACCTTAAAATGCTAATGGATGCAAAACCAGATATTATGAACCATAATATTGAAACAGTAAGAGAATTAACACCACGTGTTCGTGCAAGAGCTACGTATGAAAGATCACTAGAATTTTTACGTAGAGCAAAAGAAATTAACCCTAGCATCCCTACAAAATCAAGCATCATGCTTGGTTTAGGTGAAACAAATGAGCAAATTTACGAAGCTATGGATGATTTACGTGCAGCAGGTGTAAATATCATTACATTAGGTCAATATTTACAACCAACGAAAACTCATTTATCTGTAAAAAAATACTATACTCCTGACGAGTTTGCAGCGCTAAAAGAAGTTGCATTAGGAAAAGGATTCTCACACTGTGAGGCTGGTCCTCTAGTTCGTTCATCATACCATGCTGACGAACAAGTTGAAGCTGCTAAGCAAGCATAATAAAAAAGCAAAAAGCACTAGCCCATGCTAGTGCTTTTATTTTTTATTTTGAAATCTGATCAAAATGCATGCTTTGTTTATCTACATCAAAACCTTGAGCTAAATCTTGTATTTGTTGCTCTAATTGACCATCATTAAGTTGACCATATTTATTTAGGTCCTCAATATTATTAATATTTTTTATCGAATTTGAAGTAAAGATATGATAGTAACTAGGAAGCGCTGATTGTGCTGTTTTTTCAACTTGCTTTCTAGCTAGTTTTTTATCACCATCAGATCGATAAGCAATCAATACCTCTTGGTCTGTAACTAGTGTAGCAGCATCGTCTATATCAGGAAGCTTTACAACTAAATAAGAAATGAATTTTGATACTTCTTGTTTATCAATTGTTAATGTATATTCACCATCTTTACCTAAAACATCTTGCTTTTGTAGTCTAGAAAAGCCATAATCTTTGTAAGAGTTATTTGACATTTTAGCATTTACATCGCCTAAATCCATCGGCTTTGTATTCAATTGTTTAGGTGTTGGATTTGATCGATGTTCATTTTTATATGTTACGTCCTCATAATCGAACTGTCTCGAATGACTTGGACCGAATGAACATCCTGTTAATAAAAATAAGGTTAATAAACAAACTAAATATTTACGCATATTAAATACCACCTTTTAATAATCATTGTAAAATTAGTATGCCAAAATATTGGTTACATATTTATGGGAGTAAAAGGAAGGAGAATACAAATTGGTTTGCATACAGAATATTTGCTATGAAGTAGTTGAAGATTACCGTGAAGGATTCAATGAAGAAGCCTTTAAAGCGAGATATGCAGAGATCCTTTCAAAGTATGATTACATTGTTGGGGATTGGGGCTATGAGCAACTAAGACTTAGAGGATTTTTTGATGATTCTCAAAAAAATGTTCCATATGATTCAAAAATAAGTACATTACGTGAATATATTTATGAGTACTGTAATTTTGGATGTAAATATTTTGTAGTTAAGAAAGTAAAAAATTAAATGATGGGTAACCCCATTTTTTCAGACTGCCCGCCAAACGCTTGCAATCAGTCTGAAATCAAGTTTATATAACTTTGTTTATATACCGAAATGATAGGGGAACCTATCATTTTTTTGTTTGTAAAGGGGATCACCAGAATTTTTAAGGAAAGTTGTCTGATCTTTATCATAAACAAATTTTGTGGATAAAATGTTTTTTGATTTTTTGAAACAATAAAAACCTTGTGGATAAGTTTGAATCTTTCAACAAGAATGTGAATAACTAAAGACTTAATCACACAAAAAAGTGGACAACTCTTTAGTTATCCACTATTTTTCAGATTATTTAGTAAAAATAAATTATTTATCCACAGGAACGAAAAATTAGAAAATAATTTCACTAAGGAAATCTAATAATTCAGCAGCCTTTTCTTCAGATATTCCGAAAGCAAATTCTAAGTAACCTTCTTCTTTTAAATCATCCGAACCAATAATTGCAAATCGATTACTTTGCATATCCATAATCATAACTTTGCCATAATGACGATCAGAGTATACTAAAGCAAGATCATGTCTTTGCTCTTCTCCCATAAAGCTTACAAAGCGAGTCTTTGCTTGAATAGTGTCATCATATAAGAAAAAACGTTCTGACATTTTTTTATTCCTCCATTATACTAAAATAAGATTTGGCTTGTATCCTAAATGGTGATGAGCTTTAATATGTCGCACAGTTTTTGTTTTACTTCTCATTACAATTGAATGAGTTTCGACTAAGTCTCCACCTAAGAAAGTAACACCTTCAAGTAATTCACCTGAAGTAACACCTGTAGCTGCAAAAATTGCATCGTCACCTTTTACTAAATCATTTAATGTTAATAATTGTCTTGGGTTATTAAGACCCATATCCATACAACGTAGTTCTTCTTCTTTATTCATTGGTACTAATCGAGCTTGCATGTCACCGCCAAGGGCTTTTATCGCTGCAGCGGCTATAACCCCTTCTGGTGCGCCTCCAGTACCTACAAAGAGATCGATTCCTGTTTGAGGTAATGCTGTAGCTATAACAGCACCAACATCTCCATCACCGAATAATTTAACTCGAGCACCTTTTTCACGAATTCGTTCAATGATTTCCTCATGACGAGGACGTTCTTGAATAATTACCGTTAAATCTTGTACACGTTTATTGTTTGCTTCAGCAATAATATCTATTGTTTTTTCAATCGGATCATCTAATGATATTTTACCTGCAGCACGAGGACCTACAGCTATTTTTTCCATATACATGTCAGGTGCATGTAGTAAGTTACCTTTATCAGAAATTGCGATTACTGCCATTGCATTTGCATGGCCTTTTGCAAGGATATTTGTTCCCTCAAGAGGATCGACTGCAATGTCTACCTCTGGTCCATTACCAGTTCCCAATTTCTCACCTATATAAAGCATTGGTGCCTCATCGAGTTCACCTTCACCAATTACTACAGTACCCGCCATATTCACTGAATCAAACATCGAACGCATTGCAGAAGTAGCAGCGTCATCAGCTTCATTTTTCTTACCGCGTCCCATCCAATGCGCAGAGGCAAGGGCAGCTGCTTCAGTAACTCTTACAATCTCAAGTGCTAATTCACGCTCCAAAAGTCCAACCCCCAGAAAAATATTCACCTATATAATATAACAAAAATCGTTAAGAAACGCTTTCATTTGTCGATTTTTTTCGAATTTAGCTATAAAATAAATATAAGTCCATAAAATGTAGAAGATAGAATTGAGAAGGAAGTGTACATATGTACTTTGTAAATCGTCAAAACATATTAGATCGAATTGAAATATTAAATTCAATGCTTGAATTTTATGCGTCAAACAGCCATCCAAAAAATAAGCTAGAAGAACTAGCTTTGGAAAGAATGACACATCTTTTGATAGACAGTATGTTAGATATTGGAAATACAATGATTGATGGCTTTATAATGAGGGACCCAGGAAGTTATGATGATATTGTTGATATTCTAATGGATGAAAAAGTTATAACTGCATCAATTGGGGAATCAATAAAAAAATTAATTCCAATTCGAAAACATTTATTACAGGATTACACATCTTCAATTACAGAAAAAATAGTGACGACATTAAGCGAAAATATAGAAGCATATAAGGAATTTCCGGTTTCGGTTCAAGCTTTTCTTGATAAAGAACTAGGAGTAATTAATGCTTTTAGTAGTGATGAGGAAAAATAATCTTAATTTTTCTATGAAAAAATTGATACTAATGCTGTTTTCATGTCTTACCGAGTGAGACAGCTTGACTAGTAAGGAGTGGCAATATGAAACAATATAAAGGATACTTAATCGATCTAGATGGAACTATGTATCGTGGTGAGGAGCAAATTGAGGAAGCTAGTCTTTTTATTAAGGCTCTAAAGGAAAAAAATATTCCATATCTATTTGTAACAAATAATTCTACACGTAGACCAGAACAAGTTGCTGATAAACTTAATTCCTTTAATATACCAACTACAAAAGAACAGGTCTTTACAACAAGTAATGCCACAGCAAATTACATAAAAGAACAAAAGGCAGATGCTACTGTTTATATGATAGGTGAAGAGGGCTTACAGTATGCCTTAGAAGAAGTTGGCTTAACAATTAAAGATGAAAACCCTGATTTTGTAATTAGTGGTTTAGATCGAAGTATTAATTATGAGAAATTAGCAAAGGCTTGTATAGCTGTAAGAAATGGTGCGACATTTATTTCTACTAATGGCGATATAGCGATACCGACTGAAAGAGGTTTATTACCTGGTAATGGTTCACTAACATCTGTTATAGCCGTATCTACTACAGTAAAACCAATTTTCATTGGAAAACCTGAATCAATTATTATGGAGCAAGCATTAAAAGTTCTTGGTGTTGCAAAAGAGGACACATTAATGATTGGTGATTATTATGATACAGACATCATGGCTGGGATTAATACTGGTGTTGACACATTAATTGTTCATACTGGTGTTACGACTAAAGATATGTTGTCAAATTACGAAACACAGCCAACTTATTCAGTTGACTCATTAGAAGAGTGGATTAAATATATTTAAGGAAACTATCTAGACTAGAAAAAACCCCACAAGTAATTAATTTACTTGTGGGGTATTTGTGTTATTTCAAATGAAAAAGAGGTCTCAAATGTAGATTCACTTATGAGACCACTCTTTTTTATTCATCTTCAGCTTTAATTTGATCAGCCTTTTTATGTGCGGCACGATGCGCAAGTCGGCTAGATGCAGCAGCTGCAATCGCTCCAACAATATCATCTAAAAATGTATTTACTAAGCCTGTTGATTTATCGTTTAATCGTTCTAAAATTCCAGGTTTTAATTTATCGATGTAACCGTAATTCGTGAATCCAATTGAACCATATACATTTACAATTGATAAGGCAATTATTTCATCAATTCCATAAAGGCCTTCATCTTTTTTGATAATAGCCAACAAAGGCTCCTGTAGTTTATCTTGCTCTGCCAAAATATCTAATTCAATACCAGTAATGATGGCGTTTTGTATCTCACGTTTTGTCAAGACCCTCTGTACATTGTGTTTACACTCATCCAAAGATAAATTTTCATGATATTTATTCTGTAAAAAGAAAACTAAATCCGCAATGTCATCGAGCGTAACACCTCTTTTTTCTAATAACGATAATGCAGTCTTTTCTAAATCGTGATTTAAATATTCCATTTCATCACCTTTTCCTTATCGATTGATTTAATTACTATAAAAATAACTAAAATGGAGATTTCATAAAATAAGTAAAACTTTTACTATAAATTATTTTTAAGAAATAAGAGGATTAATTATATATGATTCGATATCGAACATAATTCCCCTTTATAAAAAAAGCTAAAACATAGTAAAAAATTTATTACTTATGTCTTATTTGCTAATCTACTTGCCTTCATATTTTGAAAAGTCCAGTTCAGGAGATTAGCCCCCTGCGTAAAATGCTTGTAGAGGCTGACCAACCCGCCTCCACATTTCGTGATGCCTTGTTCCAGCGAGTAGCCCACGAGGTCAATCTTTCTTGGCCTTTGTCTTATGCTTGTCAGGGCTGACCAACCCGCCTCCACTTTTCGTGATGTCTAGTTCCGGCGGGTAGCCCCTCGAGGTGTCGGGGCTGACCAACCCGCCTCCACTTTTCGTATATACTACGTCATTCTCTCCCTTTTTGTGTATGGCCATTCGGGTTTATATATGGAAAGTGAAAAAGTAGGGTACAGGTTTTTGGATTTGTGACATATATATTAATAAGTAGTTATAAGAAGGATGTGAGTGATGATGTTTATTCGCAACCAAAACATCATTCAAGACATGTTTACTCATTATCAAATTCAACCAGCTGAATTACTTCAAGTCCAGTCATATTACATGTTTTGGCAGCGGAATAGGGTGTATTTTCTTGCTCCTATTGGAAATTTAAAAGAAGATGATTTGCAAGAAATGAAGAGTTTAAGTGATTTTATGAGCTCAACTGGAGATCAATCGGTCGCAACCTTTGTTCAAAATGTTCAAGGGTACTATGTGAGTAAGATTGATGGAAATAATTATTCTTTATTTAAGAGTAACAGACAAAATGAACGCAGTAATAATAACGGTGAAGAACTAGCAATTTTTCATTTAAGAGGGAAAAAATATTCAGATGAATTGAAAAGATTAAATAGGATTGGGAAATGGAAGAATTTATGGGAAAAACGTTTAGAGCAATTAGAAAGATTTTGGCAAAGTAAAGTGAATAGCCATCCTGAAAATTTTTTCGAACAAATATTTATTGAATCTTTTCCCTATTATCTCGGAATGACTGAAAATGCGATTCAATATGTTGTAGACACTGAATTAGATGATACTCCCCAAGTTGTTGATGCAGCAACAATTTGTCATCAAAAAATGACTGAACGAAGACAGAAAGAAATTCATTTTGCAAAAGTACCGATTGAATGGATTTATGATCATCCAAGCAGAGACCTTGCTGAATGGGTTAGGGATGAATATTTAGAGAATCATGAAAATTATCAAAAGAAAATCCTTTCATTCTTTTATGGTTATGAAAAGAAAAGTCCATTATCTACTTTTGCGTGGCGTTTGTTATTTGCAAGACTTCTTTTTCCAGTACATTACTTTGAAACAATCGAAGGATATTATTTGGCAAGGAGCGATGCGGATCGGAAAAGGTATGAACGTAAGTTAGTTAATTATCTTGAAAACACTAGTGAGTTTGAAGCTTTTTTAGGTGGGTTTTATGATTTAATCGGATTACCAACTGCTAAGTTAGGGATTAGAGAAATTAAATGGCTAAAATAAAAGAGAGGGTTTTATACCCTCTCTTTTAGTATTGAAAATATATTAGAATACTTGCTCTACCTCAATTACACCAGGTACTTCTTCTAATAAAGCTCGCTCAATACCAGCTTTTAATGTAATAGTTGAACTTGGGCAGCTACCACATGCACCTAAAAGGCGAAGTTTAACAATTCCATCCTCAATATCAACTAAATCAACGTCTCCACCATCGCGTAGTAAAAACGGTCTTAATTTATCTAAAACTTCTTGTACTTGTTCTTTCATGTCCATTCATATCGACTCCTTTCACTAATTTTATTATAATCAGTTAAGAGGAAAAAATCTATTACAGAGTACTTTGTGTGTTTGAAATTATTTTTGGACACACTCTTATTGTATGCTAGGAGGAGAAAATGAGTAATAAAATTTTAGTGGAAGTTTTTGGAGCTGAAGTAATATGTGCAAGTTGTGTAGGAATGCCATCATCAATTGAAACTTTTGAATGGCTTCAAGCTGCACTTCAAAGAAAATATCCTGACTTAGCCTTTGATTTTCAATACATTGATATATTTAATGTAGAAAATAATGAAAAAGAAGATTTCGCTGAACGAGTTAGAAATGATGAGTTTTTCTATCCGGTAGTACTAGTAAATGGAAATGTTGTTGGTGAAGGTAATCCAAAATTAAAAGATGTTTATAACGCTATTGAACTATAATGAATTAAAACCCCTTACATGAATTTAAGGGGTTTTTACGCTGTTGAAAAAAAAACCGTCAATTAAATTCCAAATTTTCGTAAAAGGAGTAGAGTGATGTTGATTTCCACTACAAGATGCTCGCTTTCCATGTGGCGAGATTCTTTAGCCTCCTCGGCAAGCCTGCGGGGTCTCAGCCTTCCCGCATATCCCATAGGAGTCGAGCACCCCTTTCGTTCTAATCAACTTATTCATCAAAAAAGTCTGCAATAAATCCTAATCAAATAGCCTTTACTTAGAGTAACTTAACTGTTGTATATTAGTCAGCTTGTAGGTCAATTAATTTCGAACATTATTTAAATAAAAAATTGAATTTGTTTTTCCAAAAATTAGCTCTTAATATTTTTAACTTTTGAAATAAATCATTACTAGTGTTATTGGAATCAAATAGCTCAAATATACTAACATTTAAAACCATTAATAGATCATCCAAAAAAAATAATTCATCATTAAATAAATGTTCATTTAATGGCCGTTTTTCCTATTGACCATTTTATATTTCAACACTCTGAAACCCCCTTACAAAAATGTAAGGGGGTTTTTATTGATTATAAATTGCTTTTTGTTGGGTGCTTATTGTAATTGATTCTTTTCCAAAAAAATTAAAATGTTTTAATAAAATTCACTATTTTATGTAAAATGCTGAAGATTTACATGATAGAATAGAAGTGTAAAACAAATAAATTGCAATTTTTGGCATATATATAGAATTGGGAGGAGGGGTGGAATGGTTGCAATTAGTTTATTTGTAATTGGAGTTTTATTAATTATCATCGAAATGTTTTCATTAACCTTTGTATTCTTATGGATTGGTATTGCGAGCATTCTAGCATCAGTTGTAAATTATTTAACAGGATCCAACACCTTTACTTTTATCGTTTTTGTTATTAGTGCACTAATTTTATGGCTTAGTACAAAGAAATTTGCAAAAAGAATCCACCAGCAAAAAACGATTGAAAATGGAGTATATGCATTAATTGGTAAAGAGCTCGTTGTAGCTTCTGTTGAATTAGAGGATGATACAGTAGGAACAGCTAAAGTTTATGGAGATGAATGGACAATCCGTTCAACAGAACCTTTATTATTAAATGAAAAGGTAATTGTAACAAAAATAGAAGGTGCAACTTTATACGTGAAAAATAACTAATTGAGGAGAAGTGTTATGTCTGATGTAAGTTCTATGGTTGGTCCAATTATTATTGGTATTATTGTTTTATTCGTTGTGTTACTTTTGTTATCAAGTATTCGTATTGTTAGACAATCTGAAGTATATCTTGTAGAACGATTAGGGAAATTCCATCGTAAATTAGAGAGTGGAATCCACGTTGTAATGCCATTTGTTGAACGTGTAGCTAGTAAAAAAACATTGCGTGAGACTGTGGTAGATTTTCCACCACAATCGATGATTACAAAAGATAATGTTAGTATCCAAGTAGACTCAGTTGTCTTTTATCAAGTAACTGATGTTGTGCGTCATGAATACGAAATTGCTAATCCCCTGTCTGCGATTTCCAATTTGACTGCTACTACATTACGTAACTTAATAGGGGAATTAGATTTAGATGAAACTTTAACAAGTCGTGATACAGTTAATAATAAACTCCGTGCAATTCTTGACCAAGCAACTGATAAATGGGGAATGAAGGTTAATCGTGTAGAGATCCGAAATATTATTCCACCTGTTGATATACAAAATGCGATGGAGCGACAAATGCAAGCAGAACGTACACGTCGTGAAAAAGTATTAAATGCACAAGGTGAAAAAGAATCAAAAATCCTGAAAGCGGAAGGAGAAAAGCAATCAAAAATTCTTGAAGCAGAAGGGGAACGTTTAAGCCAAGTTGAAAAAGCTCGAGGAGATAAAGATTCTCAAGTTTTACGCGCTGAAGGGGAAGCGGAAGCAATCATTAAACTTGCCGAAGCGAAAGCTAGAGGGGAACAAGTTGTGTTAGATGTTTGGAGAAATGCAGAGCCAACTAAAGAAATGGTTCAATTGCGTTCAATGGAAGCTTTAGAAAAAGTAGCTTATGGTCATGCATCAAAACTTGTTATTCCGACAGACGCTACAAAGCTTTTAGGAATGGTTGAAAGTGTAAAAGAAGTTATTAAATCTGACAAAACAGAATAAAAAAAGGCCCTTTAACAATTAAGTTAAGGGGCTTTTTTGCATATAAGTATAGCTAAAAAGATAATTTAATCATCAACCGTTATGGTATTTATACATCCATAAGATTCCAGACTTAATTAATCTTGGAACACGTCCGATTAGTGGGCGTTCATTGAATAGTCCAAAACCATGTTTTTTACCTAATGAGCCCATAATACCTTTTAATTTTATTTTAGGCATTTCTTCTGGAAGGTCTTCACCTTTCCATTTCTTTTGTAAAATCATAACGATTTGTTCTGCTTGAGCTTCAGCAAGCTGTGCAGAAGGTGCATATGGTAATGATGCACAATCTCCCACTACATAAACATGCTCGTCGTTTGGCATGTGATGATATTTTGTTACAACGATTCTTCCTGTATTGTCTTTTTCTACGTCTAAATTGCGGACAACTTCAACTGGTTGAATTCCCGCTGTCCAAATAACAGCGTCACAATGAATTTCATCATCATGGTTAAATAAAGTATTTTTCTCAACTTTTGTAATGTTTGAATTGCTAACAATTTTTACATCGTGCTCAATAAACCAGTTTTGTACATAATAACTAAGTTTTTCTGGAAACATTGATAAAATTCGGCTTCCACGATCAAAAAGTAAAATTTGTAAATCGCTTCTACTTTCTCTTAATTCACTAGCTACTTCTACACCACTTAAACCAGCACCTACAACACCGATTACTGAATTAGGAGGTAGACTGTTTACATTTTCATAAGCGTTTCTTGTTTTTTCAATTGTTTGAATACTATAAGTATGTTCTGGTGCACCAGGTACATTATGGTATTTATCCTCACAACCTAAACCGATAATCAAATCATCATAAGAAACTGATTTTCCATTGCTTAATTCTACTTTCTTGTTTGCCGTATCAATTGTAGTAATATCTCCATATACCACCTTTAATTTCTCATGAGTTGGTATTGGTATTCTAATATGTTGCTCTGGAACCGTACCTGCAACTAATGCATAATACTCAGTTTTAAAGCAATGAAAAGAATTTCGATCAATCAATGTGATATGAACATCCTCAGGTAAATCAGATGTTAATAGACGTGACAAAGCACGAATATTTCCATATCCGGCACCTAGTAATACGAGGTTTTTCATAGTTGATGTTCCCCTTTTGTTTTATTAGCGTTGAATGAAAAAATTTTTCTATTTTTCGACAATTATATTATATATATTTTATGTTAAAATAACAACGCCTAACTCCGTAAAATAAAGCTCATTCCATTTATTCTCAAAAGGATTGACGTTTTAAAAAAAAAAGAGTAACTTTATGAGGAGCAAGGAGTGAAAAATAGTGAGACCATTAGTCGAATTTTGTATAAAAAACCTAGCAGACGGTGCACAAAAAGCTTTAGAACAGCTTGAACGTGATCCAAATCTAGACATACTAGAATATGGCTGCCTTGGATATTGTGGAAAATGTAGTCTATCACTTTTTGCACTAGTTGAAGGGGAAGTAGTAACTGGAGAAACGGCAACCGAGCTAGTAGATAATATTTATATTTTCTTAGAAGAAAATATGTTGATATAAGAAGCACTGTTAATAATTAACAGTGCTTTTTCTATTTTTCGAGCTATTTCAACAATATTTTAGTTTTCCACATAATCCCTTTTACATCCCTCATTCATTCACTAAATTAAATATTTCACTAATAGGAAAAAATTACTATTCTTTAGATTGATTACATTAACCAATATTATTTTTATTACGTACACTATTTTTAATTATTTAGCAAAATTAATGCAAAAAAAATGAGCATTCACCTAAGTGAAGCTCTTAAAATGTTTCTATATCGAGAAACGGGGGATGTTCTTATTGTGCTCAATTCATTTAAATTTTATACTTGTAGTAATAAAAAAAGTAAGGAGTCATGAAAATGAATTCTTTTCGTTATACAAAAATGCATGGGCTAGGAAATAACTATATTTATGTCGATATGTTTGAAGAAAATTTAAGAGAAGAAGAGCTGTCTAAAATTGCAGTTGAAGTTTCAAATGTTAATACAGGAATTGGTAGTGACGGAATGATATTAATCTGTCCATCAGAAGTTGCAGATGTAAAAATGCGAGTATTTAATAATGATGGATCAGAAGCTAAAAATTGTGGTAATGGTCTAAGATGTGTAGCTAAATATGCATTTGAACATGGAATTGCAAATAATACTTCATTTAAGATTGAAACGATAAGTACAATAGTTAAAGCAACAGTACATGTTGAAAATAATATTGTTAATCAAGTAACAATAAATATGGGTAAACCAATATTCCAAAGATCACAAATCCCAATGATTGGTGATGACCAGGAATATGCTAGGGACAGATTTTTATTTGAAGAAAAAAGCTATGAATTTACAGCTGTTTCGATGGGCAATCCACATGCTGTTTTTGAAGTAAGTGATATTAAAAAAGCACCATTAACAACTTTAGGTCCAATTGTTGAAAAACATGATTTATTTCCGGAAAGCGTAAATGTTGAATTTATCGAATGTTTGCCGCATAATGAGATAAATTTCGTTGTATGGGAGCGAGGTTCAGGTGTAACTCAAGCTTGTGGAACAGGGGCATGTGCTGCAGCAGTCGCTATGATACAAGAAGGTAAATATAAACGAGATGAACCAATAACTGTTCACCTACAAGGTGGAGATTTACAAATTACTTGGTCTACTGATGGGGATGTATGGATGAAAGGCCCAGCAGTTACAATAACAGAAGGCATATACTATACTCAAAGAGGAGTGATATAAATGATTACAGTTACTGAACAAGCAGGATTAAAAATTAAAGAAATGATTGAAAACGAAGAAGACCAAAATACTTTTGTTCGCTTAGGTGTAAAAGGTGGAGGTTGTTCTGGACTTTCATATGGACTTGGTTTCGATCCACAAAAAAATGATGATGACACAGAATTAGAATATTATGGCATTAAGTTTTTAATTGATAATGAAAGTGCTCCTATTTTAAAAGGTGTTGTTATTGATTTTAAAGAGTCGTTACTAGGTGGAGGATTTACAATCGATAATCCAAATGCAATCGCATCATGTGGATGTGGTTCAAGCTTTAGAACAGCTTCAAATGCTGGTACACCTGAAGAGTGCTAATAATAAGAATTTCTAATTGAAGAAATTTTTAATCAAAAATAGGATACTTTTGTATCCTATTTTTTCAATCAAACAAACTAGGCCAAATTCTCATTTGTTAATATTTTTACAAATTTGGGGTAAATTATTGAATCTTTTTTGAATTTGTGTACTATTATATAGTGTAGATATAAATTTGAAATGATTTTTTAAGCAGTTTGTTGTGAAATGGTTCACGAATTGCGTTGTAGAATGTTCAATGTATCACAAAGTATTTTTTAAAAAGACTGCCTATAAAAAGACAGTTCTTATGATTAAAATCTATATTTTAGAACATTGAAGAACTATGTCCAGGTTGTACTTTCGCAGTTGGATCAATATATGTTTTAGCATGGTTGATTGCTGTTGGTGCCTCACCAAACCCGGAAGCAATTAGTTTAACTTTTCCATCATATATACAAATATCTCCAGCAGCATAAATACCTGGAATATTTGTTTCCATGCGTGAGTTAACAACAATGTTATTCTTTTCAATGTTTAGACCCCAGTTTTTAATTGGTCCTAGAGAAGAAACAAAACCATAGTTAACGATTACATCATCAACTTCGATTTCAATACGATCTTCAGATTTTGCATTTTGAAGAACAACTTTTTCAATACGTTCTTTACCAACGATTGCAACAGGGATCCAAGGAGTTGTTACTTCTACTTTAGAGTGCATTAAGTTTTCAACGCTATGCTCATGAGCTCTAAATTTATCACGACGGTGAACTAGTGTTACTTTTTCAGCGATGGGTTCAAGCATTAATGACCAGTCTACAGCAGAATCTCCGCCACCGAAAACAATAACTCGTTTACCAGCAAATTTATTCATGTCATCTACGAAGTAATGTAGGTTTGCTTTTTCGAATTTTTCAGAACCTGCGATTTCAAGTTTACGTGGTTGGAATGCACCATTTCCTGCAGTGATGATTATAGCTTTTGTATAATGCTCAAAACCATCATTACAAACTAAATGGAATACTCCATCTTCACCTTTAGTAATTGTTTGAACTGATTGCTCTAAACAAACGGTAGGATTAAATTTTTTCATTTGCTCTTTTAAGTTATTAATTAACTCTTGAGCGCGTACTTTTGGAAAGCCAGCAACATCATAAATATATTTTTCAGGGTAAAGTGCAGATAATTGACCGCCAAGCTGTGGTAAACTTTCAATGATTTTTACACTAGCTTGTCGCATTCCACCATAAAAAGCAGTGAATAAACCAACCGGTCCGCCACCAATAATCGTTATATCATATACTTTTTCGTCTTTCATAAACGGAATGCCCCCCTTATGTATAAATGCATGTCATCTATAATAGAATAATATCATATTTTATGCCGATAAAATAAAAAAATGGTAATTAAACTATTGTAGAAATCTTTAATAAAACAAAGGTGTGAATCTAAAAAAACTTAATTTAGTTTAATATTTTGAGAATTCTACCGATTAGATTTATGCTTGAAATCTTACACAAAAAACTTTAATATTGTTATAGGCTAATTGTTAACATTTTGTGACAATTATTACGAAATATTTAGACAAATATCCCTATATAATCGTTTGCTCACTTATGTACTAATTTATAATGATTTAGATTGCTCACTATTGAGCTTAGTTATAGATTTAGAGATATTACAGCAAATTGTAGGTACTTAATATAATTTAAAAGGATGGTATGTATATCATGAATAAGCCTAAGATTGTAATCCTTGGAGCTGGGTATGGTGGAATTATTACTGCAACTCGACTTCAAAAAACATTATCTGCAAATGAAGCGGACATTACACTAGTAAATAAAAACAGCTACCACTACCAAGCAACATGGTTACATGAAAATGCAGCAGGTACATTACACCATGACCGTACACGTCTTGATATTAAAGACGTGATTAATCAAGATAAAATTAACTTTATTCAAGATACTGTTACTCAAATCAAACCTGAAGAGAAGAAAGTATTTCTTTCTAACGGCGAATTAGACTATGATTATTTAGTAGTTGGACTTGGTTTTGAGTCAGAAACTTTCGGAATTAAAGGATTAAAAGAACATGCATTTTCAATTGCTAACATCAATGCTGCTCGTCAAATTCGTGAGCATATTGATTACAGCTTCTCTAAATACTACAACACTCCAGTTGAAAAACGCGATGAGTTATTAACAATTATCGTTGGTGGTGCTGGATTTACTGGTATTGAATTTGTTGGTGAACTTGCAAACCGTGTTCCAGAATTATGCAAAGAGTATGATATCGATCGTGATTTAGTTCGTATTATTTGCGTAGAGGCTGCACCAATGGTATTACCAGGTTTCGATCCTGAATTAGTTGACTATGCGGTTTCTCAATTAGAGAAAAAAGGCGTAGAATTCAAAATTGGTACAGCTATTAAAGAATGTACTGAAGAAGGAATCATCGTTGCTAAAGGTGATGTAGAAGAGAAAATCAACTCTGCAACAGTTGTTTGGGCTGCAGGTGTACGTGGAAATGCATTAGTAGAGCAAGCTGGTTTTGAAGCTATGCGTGGACGTGTAAAAGTTACAAAAGATATGCGTGTTCCTGGAAATGACGATGTATTTATCGTTGGTGACTCTGCTTTATTAATTGACGAAGCAAGTAACCGTCCATACCCACCAACAGCACAAATTGCAATTCAACAAGGATTTAATGTTGCACACAACTTAGCAGTACTAGTTCGTGGAAAAGGTGAATTAGAAGAATTCACACCAGACATTAAAGGTACAGTATGTTCATTAGGACATGATGATGCAATTGGCGTAGTTTACGGTAAAAAATTAACTGGTTGGAAAGCTTCATTTATGAAAAAAGTAATTGATAACCGTTATTTATTCGTACTTGGTGGACCAATGTTAGTTCTTAAAAAAGGTAAATTAAACTTTCTATAAGCATATTAGCTCGACTTAAGTCGAGCTTTTTCTTTGTACATTATTCAAAATTGAATTGGCAGCAGGGAGTTGACGTAGTTTCCAAGTTTAAGTATAAAATATAAAGGCAACTACGTCTCTGTCTTCTCCTAAAGGCTCGCCAATAGACGAGTTTTCTTTATCGTAAAGGTGGTCATAATAGATGAGTAAAAGAAGTAATGTATGGCTAGGAGTAGCAGGTTTAGTGAAAGACTCTAATGGAAGATGGTTAGTTGTAAAGAAAAAATATAGTGGCTTAAAAGGTTTATGGTCTTTACCAGCAGGTTTTGTAAAACAAGATGAAACTGTTGACCAAGCTGTATTGAGAGAGATTAAAGAGGAAACGGGCATAAACGCATCCTTAATAGGCTTAATAGGTGTTAGAACTGGTGTTATTCGTGAAGAAATTAGTGATAATATGTTAATTTTCTTATTACAGGCAAATGATACAACGATTTCGATTCAAGAAGAAGAGTTATCAGATGCACGTTTTATTTCTGAAGAAGAGCTAGTAAAAGATCCAACATCTTCATTACTAATTAAATACTTAATCGAAAATCCTCCGAATAAACCAATGGATGTGGTTAAAGGTTTAAACCCAGGAGATCAATTCCAATATACTACATATCATTTTATTAAGTAATTTTTAAATAGTTTGAATTTTTTTAAAATTGACGATAGGACAAGAAGGTTTTACACTGTATATAGAAAAAATGTGGGGTGTTTTTTATATGGTGATGAGTATTCCAGTTTTACTAATTTCAATATTGTTATTTTTCGTATTAGCTTTTGGAATCGGTTTCCTAGCAAATATGCTTTTTCGAACAACTTGGTTTATGGTAGTAATCTATCCGCTATTGATTGTTATGATTGTGGACAAGATTAGTACGGTAAAATATTTTACTAATACTACTGTAGCTTTTGAGACACTAAAAACAAACCTAATGGCAGTAGGAACCGGTGATATTGTTATTTTAACAGCTGGTCTAGTAGGAGCAATTATGTCAGGTGTAGTAATCCTTTCATTAAGAAAAAATGGATATCAAATGTTCTAACTTTCTCATGTATGAGAAAGTTTTTTTTATAATTTTTTTGTTTTAGGGAAAGATGAAAAGATGAAAAGGAGTGAAATGATTCATTGGGTATAAATAAAAAATTATTTAGACGAGTTATTTTATCTATTTTATTCATTATTGCTTTGTTTTCTTCTTTAAAAATTCTTGCAAATATTCAAGTCGCTACAATAAAAGGTTGGTTTAGTGATTCAATCGTAATAAATAAAGTATT
The DNA here is from genome assembly GCF_001420605.1 of Bacillus sp. FJAT-25509. Lineage (GTDB taxonomy): Bacteria > Bacillota > Bacilli > Bacillales > Bacillaceae_G > Gottfriedia. Next base: position 15,894 of record NZ_LJIZ01000012.1, on the reverse strand, counting down.
TGCTGAAGAAAATAAAACGATCACAAATGAGAGCATAATGATTACAATGGCAAAAAACATCGAACATAATACGAATTGGGATAATTATAAAAAGATAACAGTTACAGCAACTGGATATACAGCTGGAAGGGAATCGACAGGAAAAAGTCCTAAAGACCATTCATATGGAATTACTTATTCAGGTGTGGAAGTAAAGAGAGATTTATTTTCGACCATTGCAGCTGACTTGAACGTATTTCCGATCGGAACGGTATTATTTATTCCTGGGTATGGATATGGAGTAGTAGCAGATAAAGGCGCAGCAGTAAAAGGCAATCATTTGGACTTATATTATCAAACTGTTGGAGATGTATTTGAGCATTGGGGAAAGAAGAAACTAGCTGTTTATATAATAAAACAGGGATCAGGAAGATTTACTGAATCAGATCTAAAAGAATTGAATGAACAAAACTCGTTACAAGTATTTAGGCAACAATCAAAGAATCAAATTGGAGAATAGATCATGGAAAATATAAATTATAGCTTAATCATTAATGCACCAATCGAAGCTGTTTTTGAAGTTGTTGATTCAGATGAGCATTTAAAAAAGTGGATGGAAGGTTTTATAGAGAATCAGTATGATGAAAATTATAATAGAGAAAATCCAGTTGGTCATAAGTTTAAGCAAAAGTTAGAAGAAGATGGGGAAATTCAAGAATATGATGGCGAAATCATTTCCTATAGCCCACCAAAAGAATTGGGTATTCGATTAAAGCATACTAATTATACAGCAGATGCGGTCTATCGATTTTTTTCTGTTGAATCAAATCAGACCCGGTTAGATTATGAATGTAGCTTGGAAATGTCTTCAGTAGTAGCTAAAATGACGGGCTTCATACTCAGTTGGTTCACAAAACGAAATTTAGTAAAACAAATGGATAGTTTAAAAAATTACGCAGAAAAACGGTTTGATGGCGTACTATAAAAACATGCCCCTTGCAATTGCAAGGGGTTTACAACGTTACTAGTAAATTTATTTCGAATAAAAGGATAATCTTTTCATTACCTCGAATTTAAAATATGTAAAATTTTATAATAAAATAGAATTTGTTAAACATAATCTTTTGTTCAAACAAGTATGACGAAAATAGATTTTGTTTAAAGCACGTAAGCTTTAATCGAGAGGCGGAGGAGTAATGGAAGAGAAAATGACCTTAATGCATGCTTTAGGCATGACGATAGAGTCTGTTGAAGAAGGCAAAGTAGTGATGAAAATGGAGGTAACGGAAAAAGTACATCAACCGTTTGGTTATTTACACGGTGGTGCTTCAGTTGCTTTAGCTGAAACAGTTGCGAGTGTAGGGACGTTTTCGATGATTGATCAAGAGAATCAACTCGCTTTTGGCCTTGAAATAAACGCAAATCATATACGTTCTGTTCGTGACGGTGTCGTAACAGCGATCGGAACTGCAGTACATACAGGTAAAACGACAATGGTTTGGGATATAAAAATTTATTCCGAGGATGAGCAGTTAGTTTGTATCTCAAGATGTACAGTTGCGATTAAAGATAAAAGAAATTAACATAAAAAACTGCTAAATTACAATTATAATTTAGCAGTTTTTTTATGGACGTGGATATCAAACGAATGACACTTGGTTAAAGGATGAGTCGAGTTTCTTAAATATTAAATGTAATTTAAAATGATTATTTCTAAAAAGAAAAAGTAGAAACTCATCAATTTTATCTTAAACTTATGGTAAAATAATTAAGTTGTGTATATAAAAATTCGAAGATAAGTGAGACATCCTCTATTTAAGGATTTTTGAATGAATTTGAAATTTCTTGAGATAGAGAAGAAAGGAGACATTCGATGAAAAATATATATTACACAGGCTTTAATGCACTTTTATCAATTATTATGTTTACGGTCGCCATTACATTAAACTTCTTTCAAATGACTATAAACTTTTTATCAGTATCTGGTATTCTACAACCACTTACAGATCTACTTCCAGAGAAGGAAATTAGAATCCTTACATTTCTAGGTATAGCATTTCTTTTCTATTTAGTTTTGAGTGGATTCAAATTAATTTCTGATATGATCTGGCAATTTGCTCTACTTCTATTTTCAAAGGATAATGAAGGAGTAGACTTATTAGCAACTAAGAAATATTCTTTTGTCTTCTTAATAGGTGGATTAATCGCTATCTTTTTAAATAAATCTTTAGTGTATATTGCTATTGTTTTACTAGTATCAGTAATTGCATTTTATATTTTATTTTTAATTAAGCAAAAATCTAACTATACAATTGTAGGGGTCATTGGATTTATAATGATCCAATTAATCATTTGGGGATTAGTAGGTAGCGGAGTAGTATATGGTGCATTTACGGTTTTAGCTAAATTAAAAACTTCAATGCCATTTTAAAAAAAGTAGCACTTTTGATAATCAAAAGTGCTACTTTTTTGTTTATAGATTAATATAAATGGCCATTCACAACGATGTTTTGCCAAATTCGTTGTGTAGGTGGATAAGAATAGTTTTTTGGAATTGGAATTCTTTGTTTATCATTACCAATCCATGTACCAATTGTATAATTTGAAGTTAATCCCATGAACCATAGATTCGTATTATCGTTAGTTGTACCTGTTTTACCACCTATATAGTTTAACGGCATATAAATATGTTTAGCAGTACCATCTTTTACTACAGAGTTTAACATGCTTCTCATTGTTTCGTTCGTTGATGGATTGTATACTCGAACTGCTTTTGGTTCATTATCGTATAAAACAGTACCATCTCTTAACGTGATTTTTTTAATCGCGGTATTTTCATAGAATACCCCATTGTTTCCGAATGTAGAATATGCATCTGTCATTTCTAATGGTGACATACCGACATTGAAGCCACCAAGTGCACGACCAAGCTCTATACGGTCTTCATTTGTAATCGTTCTAAAACCATACTTATCTAAGTATGAATAACCTATACGTGGTGTAAGTTGCTCATATAATCGAACTGCGGCCGTATTGAATGAGTTCTGCATAGCAGTACGTAAAGTTACATCACCGTATTCTTTCTTACTATCATTTTTAGGGCAATATGTGCCCTTACAGTAGTTATCTGCGTTTACTTTTGTATCAGGAGTAGCACCAAAGGTTTCAATATATGGCGCATAAACTAGTAATGGTTTAATTGTTGAACCTGGCTGTCTATACGATTGGAACGCTCGATTTAGATTGTGAGGTTCATAGTTTCTTCCCCCAGAAATTGCAATAATTTCATGTGTATCATTTTTTACTACAACTGCAGCGCCCTGCGTATTTGTTGAAAGTGTTCCTCGATTAACTGCGCTGACAGTCACTTGTTGTACCGATGGATTTAAGCTTGTATAGACTTTTAAGCCTTGATTTTGTAAATATAATGCTCTTTCTTGAACAGTTTTTAATTTTTTTAATTCAGTTTGTTGTGCTGCTGATAGTTTGCTAGTATTAAATTTTCCTTTTTTACCAGCTAAAATGCTCTTCAGTTCAGAATCAACGTAAGAATAGTAATCAGGATATTCCTGTGTTTTACTATCTTTCTTTAGCGTGATTTTTTCTTTCATAGCAGCAGTATACTGTTGCTCAGTGATTTTACCCTGATCTCTAAGAATACCTAAAATTCTTTCTTGACGCTTTTTAGCGTTATTAAAGTTTTTCAAAGGATCATATAAAGTTGGGTTATTTGGAATTGTACATACGAAAGCGGTTTGAGCGATACTCAAATCCTTTGCCGATTTGCTAAAATATGCTTTACTTGCAGCTTCAATTCCATAGTTTCGGTTTGCAAAATATATTGTATTAATGTACATTTCTAAAATTTGATCTTTAGAATATTGCTTTTCAAGTTGTAAAGAGATTTGAATCTCTTTTATTTTGCGTTCGACTGTACGCGCTTGAGTTAAATATAAATTTCTTGCAAGTTGCTGTGTAATTGTACTAGCTCCCTGTTCTATTCCACTATTCGAAACATTCACCATAAATGCCCTAGCAACTCCAAATAAATCAATACCCTTATGTGAATAAAAATATCGATCTTCGGTAGAAATAAAGATATCCTTTACTAGTTGCGGAATATCACCGCTTTTTAAATTAATTCTATTATCACCAGAAGCAGGAATGTAAAAAGGATTATTATTTCTGTCATAAAAAACACTGTTCTGTGATAAAGAAACAACAGGTAGTTCTTCTACCTTCTTTTTGGGAATATGTTTTGAGGTCTCATACGCCATCATAGCTTGCTGAGATGTGAAATAAAAGACAAGAAAGCTTATTATAATAATAATAAATCCAATAATTTTTTTCATAATAGCCCTCTATATACTTTCTATTTATTAATTCGTTTAAAGAAAAAATTAAACGAACGATATTATTTTAACACGATTTTTCATCTTGATGGGTATCTTATGTTATTTTTTACACAAATTGGTTGTATTAATAAAATAAGGAATAAAGTTGAAAATAGGAAATTTGTCTTACTTGAATATTCGTTAATCATATAAGACAATAAGTAAAAATCAGAAAATTTATTTTTCTGGAGGTGAGGAAATGAAAGAGCAGTTACTGTTTATTGATTTTGAATTTACAATGCCAGATGGAAAATCAAAAGGAATTAAATTTTTTCCGGAAATCATTGAAGTTGGTTTTGTAAGTGTCATTAATGATGAGATTAATCAAACATATTCTTCATTTGTTAAACCGCTACAGTTTCCAACGTTATCCTCAAGATGCAAAAGGTTTCTAAATATTTCTCAAGAGAATGTTGATCATGGTATACAGTTAAAAGAACTTGGAGAAATATTAAATGAAGCGACAAATAACTATCGAACTACGGTAATTACTTGGGGCAATATGGATATGAGAGTACTAAAACATAATTGTGAGGCTGCAAATATTTCATTCCCAATTAATGGAGAAGTAAGGGATTTATGTCTTGAGTATAAAACCTTCTTCGGTAACCAAAATCAAACTGGCCTTTGGAACGCAATGAAAGAGTATGGAAAAGATGGAACTGGAAATCACCACAAAGCACTAGATGATGCATTAACGACATATCATATTTATAAATTAGTAGAAAAAGATAAGCAATATATGAAAAAACCTGCTCCAGCAACTTTAGGAGACTTAATTGATTTTTCATTATTAAAGAAAAGAATATCTTCATACTAAAAACCAATTGATTTTAAATCAGTTGGTTTTTTATTTTGTAGAAAGAGGAATTTGTTAATTAAATTGTTGGATGTATCATTGATAAGTAAGTTGTGCCTATTGATTTCCACTACAGGGTGCTCGCTTTCCATGGAAAGCGAGCATCCCGAAGTGGAAATCAACAACACAATACTTAATTATCAGTGGAAAATCTTTTAACCTATACCTCATTTTACTTTGATTATTTTAGAATACTTTGTATAATTGGCAGTGGGAGTGATGGGACAATGATGGAGTTTTTATATTTTCCTGAAGATAAAACAGAGTATATACCTGCCGTTATTTCATTAATTATTTTTATGATTGGCGCATTTATTACTTTTTACTTAATTAAAAAGGCATCGCTGAAAGAAGAAAAGCGTATAACAGAATTAATGGAATCAAAAGAAAAAAAATCAATACGTGAATAAAATAATTCATAATGGGGACTTACTAAGGAAGGTCTCTTTTTTTTGGAGTTACATCACATTTTCATCACATTTTTGTGATAGATTGTTTTTGTGAATTTATTAGCTACATTAGACTAATCCAGATCTGTTTAACAAAGCGCATTTAAAACATAATCTTATCGATCTAAAATATAAGATCTGTTTACTTTAGCAGAATCTTAGGAGGTAATACATATGAAAAAGTTTTTAAGTCTATTAATTGTAAGCATTATGATTACTGCAGGATGTTCTAATGAGAAGAAGAAGGAACCTGTAGTTGAAAAACCTGTTGATGTAAATATACTTCTGCCGACATCCGATATTAGTTTAAATAAAGAAATTACAATTGGTGCTGAAGTTAGTCAAAATAATAAAGCGGTTTCTGACGCAGATGAAGTTCAATTTGAAATTGGTAAAAATGGTGAGGATAGTATTGCCATGCTTGATGCAAAAAATGGTGCAGATGGTATTTATTCGGCTACATATAAATTTACTGATCCGGGAGATTATTATGTTATTGCCCATGTTACTGCTAGGGATCAACATTCAATGCCGAAAAAGGATTTTAAAGTTCAAGCTACTACCTCAACTAGTAATAGTAATACTGGAAAGAGTGAACATGAAACACACAGTGGAGATAATCATCATGGCGATGTAATGATTCATTTAATGGGCACTGAAAAGATTGTTGCAAATAAAGAAAATCTCTTTACGATTCATCTTATGACAAATGATGGTAAACCACTTGAAAAAGCGAACGTGCGAATTGAAACATGGAAAGATGAGCAAGGAAAGCATGACTATACTGATGCAAAAGAAGTTGCACCTGGCGAATATGAAGTTAAGTATACATTTAAAGAAAAAGGAACAAATACAGTAAAGGTTCATGTTGAAAAAGAGGATTTACATGACCATACTGAAAAAGAGGTTAGCGTAAATTAAATAATAACGAAGGCTATCCTATCTTTGATGAATAGAAGGATAGCCTCTTTTATATAAAAGCTAGAAGTCAAGATTGGCAGACTGATATTGCTTTTATGGGGGGGAATATTTTGAGAAAGATTTCGATCTTCAGCACGATTTTACTTTTCTTATTTTGTGCTGGCTGTGTATCAAATAATATGTCACATATTAAGGATTCGGAAAATGTCCTTATTTCAGTAAATAAAAAAGTGGGAAGTTTAACGTTCCTAAATTTAGATGACTTACATAAAGTAACAGATTGGAATTTAAATAGAGATGTAAGTGGAGCAGAATTATTACAAAATGGAGAAGATATTGCGGTATATGATCCAACAAATCCAAAAATAGATATTTATCATCTTTCCACAGGGGACCATGTTGATAGTTGGAATGCTGGTACTGGTATCACTAATATAATTTCTTTAAAAAGTAATCGGATGATTGCTGTAACGAATGGAAAAAAGAATAACATTACATTTTTTAATCATAATGGTAAGGTTCTTAAAAAAATTAAAATAGGTAGAAATCCTATTTCTATGGTTGAAGATACGATTCATCATAAATTATATGTTAGCTTGTTTAACGAAAGAAAAGTGATTGGTATTAACTTAAGTAGTTTTAAAATTGAACAAACAATTGAAGTGCCGAACACATCGGTAGGCTTAATTTTAAACAAAGATTCATCTGAACTATTTGTAGGGGGACATGGAAATGGTGAAGAGGAAAATGAGTACGTAAAAGTATATTCAACTACTACTGGAAAGCAAAATAAGTCCCTTCATACGCCTTTAATGCCTATTTCGTTTTTTCAAAATGAAGATGGATTGTTTACGATTGCCCATGGTACAAATCAAATTTATAAGTTAAATCCGAATGTAGTTAATCAAACTAAGTTTATAGAAGTTGGATCGAATCCTTATACGGCTATTGGCTTTAAACATACTGCTTATGCAGCTAGTTATGATTTAAACAAGTTGTACCAAATAAATACGACAACGATGAAAATTGAAAAAGAAGTTGCAGTAGGAAGAGGACCTTTTCAATTATTGTTAAGAGAGGGCATTCGTCATGATTGAAAGAAAGATATTGATTGTTGATGATGAACAAGAAATTTGCCAATTGGTTGGAATGTATTTAGAAAATAGTGGATATAGTTGGGACGAAGCAAACAATGGTGAAATCGCATTATCAAAAATAAGTCAATCAAACTATGATTTATTAATTTTAGATATAATGATGCCCATTATGGATGGATGGACCCTTTGTAAAAAGATTAGAGAAACATCAAATGTACCTGTAATTTTCTTAACAGCAAAAGGTGAAGAGTGGGATAAGGTAAATGGATTGAAAATGGGAGCGGACGATTATATCGTAAAGCCCTTCAGTCCAGGTGAATTAATTGCAAGAGTAGATGCGGTTTTAAGAAGAACGAAAAATACGGATGCCTCAGTTTTACAGATTGGCCAAATTAAAATAAATGAAAAGTCTAGGAATGCTTTTGTATCGGACAAACCTTTATCGCTTACTTTAAAAGAATATGATTTGCTTCTTTTCTTTTGTAAGAACCAAGACCACGTTTTTAGCCGTGAGCAAATTTTAGAAAAAGTTTGGGGTTTTGATTATTTCGGTACAGCTAGAACAGTCGATACACATATAAAAACTTTAAGAATTAAATTAGGACAGGATGCAGATTATATATCTACCGTTTGGGGTGTAGGGTATAAATTTGGGATAAACGGATGAGGAAATTGCTCTATTCGTTATCGTTTTTACAAAAGCTTTGGTTAACGATTTGTTTAATCGTAATCTGTACAACGATCTTTTTCTTTTTAATGTTTCAGTTTGCATATAAGCAATTATATGTTTCATACGTTCGTTCCACGTTAATCCAAGAAGGTAAAGGTTTAGTAAATCATTATCATAATACGAATAATGTAAATGACTTTTCAGAATTTGTTTCAAAATTTGATGCTGTTTCAAATGCTAATGTTTTATTTATTAGTAATCCAAGAGATTTAAGTGCATGTATCCCCTATAATGTAAGCCACGAATCTTTCATTACTGAAGATGATCGTGAAACTTTATTAAAAGGAAAAGTGATTACGAAGACAGGATTTGAAAAAAGATTTAAGCATCAAATAATCGGTGTCGTTGTTCCGGTTGTAAAAAAAGAAAAACTTGAAGGGATTATTTATTTACACTTACCTTTAAGGAGTGTTACTGAATTAATCCAACAATCAAAATGGATTTTTATGATCAGTACATTGTTATTTGCTTTCATTATTCTTTTAATTGGCAGAAGTATAATAAAACAAATGATTAAGCCATTATCAAGAATGGAGCAAATATCTTATAAAATGGCAAATGGTGATTACACTGAACGTATACATTACATTAGTGGTGATGAAATCGGAAAACTAGCTACTGCGTTTAACTCAATGTCTGATTCTTTACAAAAAGAAGATGAAAATAGAAAAGAGTTTTTAGCAAATGTTTCTCATGAATTAAGAACTCCATTGAGTTATGTTAAAGGATATAGTGAAGCAATTTTAGATGGTGTTATAAAACAAGAACAACAACTAAAATATGTTGGTATCATTCAAAAAGAGGCTAGTCGGATGCAAAGATTAGTTAGAGATTTACTTGACTTGGCCACATTAGATGGTCAGCAATTTCCACTTAATCAAGAACCTAATGTAATTGCCCAGTTAATTGAAGATACAATCGAGACATATTCCCAGATACTAATTGAACGTAATATTAAAATTCAAAAAAATTTAGATGAGACGATTATCGCAAATGTTGACCCAGATCGATTTCAACAGGTAATCCACAATTTACTTGATAACTCAATCCGTTACACGCCTTCAGGTAAAACAATTTATATTTCACTATTTCAAGATAAACAAGTCACATTGGAAATATTAGACGAAGGAAAGGGGATCCCGTCTGAAGAGATTCCGCATTTAGGAGAAAGATTTTATCGAGTCGATAAAGCAAGATCTAGAAACGAAGGTGGGACCGGACTAGGACTTGCCATCGTAAAGCATATTATTGACCAACACAATGGTAAGTTAAAATTTATGAATATTGATGGTAAAGGCTTGAAGGTTATAATTACTTTACCGATATTTGAAATATAAAAAATGTGAAAAAGAGTCCCGATTCGAGACTCTTTTTCTTATACAAAATTTGATATCCGTTCATAAATATGTTCAGGGATTTCTTCAGGAATTAAGTGCCCTGCTTCTGGATAAGTATATAAAGTTGAGTACCTTAAATCACGATGCAATCTTTCGCCTACTTCTAGTGGAACTACTTTATCTTTTTCTCCCCAAATTAAAAGAGTAGGTACAGATATATTCTGTAGATCTGAAGGACTTAAATCACCTTCTCGATCACGAATCATCTTTGTTAATGCTCTAAAAATTTCATCTTGCAAAAAAGGTTCCTTGTATCCGTTTATCATCTCATCATCGATTAACTTCTGATCATGAACAACAGAAATTAGGGATTTCATAATACCTTGTTTAGCTAAGTGCCTTTTTATATATAGATAGAAAAAAGGAAAATAAGATGAAATAATTAAATGTGGATTTGCCCTTCCTAAATAACCTGAACTACATAATAAAATGACTTTTTTAACAAGTTCCGGTTCTTTTTTCGTTACATATAAAGCAATTTGCCCACCCATAGAATGTCCGACTAAATAAATTTTTTGCAAATTTAAATGATTTACAAGAGAGATAACAACATTCGCAAAGTTATCATACGAATATTTAAAATTTAACTGTTTTCCACTTTTACCAAACGGGGGTAGGTCAATTACGACAACTACATGATCTTTTGAGATAAAAGGGATTAGTCTTCGGAAACTGAAGCAAGATGATAAAAAACCGTGAATTAATACAAATACTTTTGAATCTTGCTTATTGCTATTATGGTATCCGTAAAGTTCATAATAAACATCAAGTCCAGAAACCTTATATGTCGACTGCATTGTTCCAGAATGATTCATCATCCAAACTCTCCTTTAAGTTTTTGGATTATTATGTCCAAACGGAAGGAATACATTCTTTATTTCAGTAATACTCTGTATGTCACCATATGATATGCAATTGGCTAAAATACTTTTAAATTATAAGTTTTTCGTCAATTCTAATAGAGACAGGTATTTATTTAAAATAATTGAAATAGCCCAACCTTTAAAGTGACTATAATAAGTAAAGGGATTTTAGAAAAGAAGTGCCATTTATGAGTAGTAAGCAAACTTTAAAAGTTGGTCTGTGTGTGCTAAAATTTAGTTAGTGGAATTGAACGAAAATTAGGAGTGTTTTGAATGGCACAAAACTACAATATTGGAAAAGTTTACACTGGTAAAGTAACAGGGATTCAAACGTATGGTGCCTTTATTTCACTTGATCACCAAACACAAGGACTAGTACATATTTCCGAAATTATTAATGGATATGTTCGAGATATTCGAGACTATATTTCTGTTGGGCAATTAGTAAATGTACGTGTACTGTCTATTGATGAGATGACAGGAAAAATAAGTTTGTCTTTAAAAGGAGCAAGTATCGATCAAGGATTTAATGGTGACGAGAACTTAAAACATGCAGCTAGACTATTAAGAGAGCTTAAACCAGATGGATTTAGCACCCTGCATAAAAAATTAAATGAATGGCTTCGCGTTGAGATGAAGAAAGAAAATATGACGAATTAAAAAGGAAGGGAATTTCCCCTTCCTTTTTAATGTTGGAAAAGTACAGATACAAAAGAGACTAATTTCGTCTGCTAGTTATCTTACTTCATTTGTTTCAGGATGTGTTCCCAGCTCTTCTGAAGGTTTGAATAATAAGCCAAGGTTAATTAATCCTGAAATACCAACGATACCATAAATAATTCGAGCAAAAGCAGAATCTGCACCACCAAAAATTGCTGCAACTAAATCAAATTGAAAAAACCCAATTAAACCCCAGTTAATAGCTCCAATAATTGTAAAAATAAGTGCAATACGTTGTAATGTACTCATATAGGTTAACCTCCTTTTTTATGACCTTCTATCATATCTTTCCTCATTTGTTTTTGTTTATGTACTAAAAATAATTATAAGGAGAATTGTCTTTTTAATTTTTGTTAAAAATTTCACAAAAATATAATTCCATTTACTTGCTTTCAATTATTTAATTAGGTACATTGTAAAGGTATTACAACTATTTAAGGAGGTTTGATGTATGACTTCTCATATTAAATTTGACTATTCAAAAGCAAAAATGTTTTTTCAAGATCATGAAATATCTTATTTAAGGGATGCAGTGAAATTATTTCACCATACAATTCATGAAAAAACAGGTGCAGGTAGCGATTATCTAGGATGGGTAGAGTTACCTAATGACTATGACAAAGAAGAATTTTCTCGAATTCAAAAAGCAGCAGAGAAAATTAAATCAGATTCAGACGTTCTTTTAGTAATTGGTATCGGTGGATCTTATTTAGGTGCACGTGCTGCAATTGAAATGTTACAACACTCATTTTTTAATATTGCTTCTAAAGAAGAAAGAAAAGCACCTCAAGTTTTCTTCGTAGGAAATAATATTAGTTCTACATATATGCACGATTTAATTCAAGTTTTAAAGGATAAGGATTTTTCAATTAATGTTATCTCAAAATCTGGGACAACTACTGAACCAGCGATTGCATTCCGTATTTTTAGAAAGCTATTAGAAGAAAAATATGGTGCTGAAGAAGTTAAACATCGTATTTATGCTACAACTGATAAAGCACGTGGAGCATTAAAAACCGTTGCCGATGAAAAGGGATATGAAACATTTGTTATTCCTGACGATGTAGGTGGACGCTATTCAGTATTAACTGCAGTAGGTTTATTACCGATTGCTGCAGCGGGTATTGATATTGAACAAATGATGAAGGGTGCACAAGATGCATATAAAGAATACAACTCTTCAGAATTAGAAGATAATCAAGCATATCAATACGCAGTTGTTCGAAATGTTTTATACAACAAAGGTAAAACAATAGAGATGCTTGTTAACTACGAACCATCATTACAATATTTTGGAGAATGGTGGAAGCAATTATTTGGAGAAAGTGAAGGGAAAGACCAAAAAGGGATCTATCCATCTTCAGCAAACTTCTCAACGGATTTACATTCTCTTGGACAATATGTACAAGAAGGTCGACGTGATTTATTTGAAACAGTTTTATCTGTTGAAAATCCTCGCCATGAATTAACAATTGAACTTGAGGATAACGACTCTGACGGATTAAATTATCTTGCTGGTAAAACTGTAGATTTCGTTAATAAAAAAGCTTTTGAAGGTACGATCTTAGCTCATGCTGACGGTGGAGTACCGAATCTAATTGTTTCATTACCAAAATTAGATGAGTATACTTTCGGTTACACGGTATACTTCTTTGAACTAGCTTGTGCGATGAGCGGATATTTACTTGGAGTAAATCCTTTTGATCAACCAGGTGTAGAAGCTTACAAGAAAAACATGTTTGCATTATTAGGAAAACCAGGATTTGAAGAACTAAAAATGCAATTAGAAGAACGTTTAAAATAATATTAGATAAAAGGACCGTTGTTAAATTGACTTTAACAACGGTTTTTTTATTGAAATTAAAATTAATATTCATGTTTTTACTTAATAAGAAAATACTATTGAAAAAGGAGGAGGAAAGCATGTATCCTTTAAAATCAAAATTAGAAAATGCAATATATCCGCTTAATGACATTGAGGGGAAATTAAAAAATCATGGATTTGTAATTGGAGCAAACTGGGAATATGATCATGGCAGTTTTGATTTATTAATGCAGGATGATGACGGGTATCAATATTTAAGATTACCTTTTAATGTTACTTCAGGTTCGTTAGATATGGATGGAGCAGTTATACAATTCGATACTCCCTTTTTATTAACGCATATTTATAATGAGGGGCTAGATGATAATGTTGGTTTAGAGGGGAATTTAACTGGATCATTAAACCAGTTCCAAGAACCAATTGAAAAAGATGGAAAAGTTCCTAGAAAATATCAAATAAAAGGGTTTGAAATTCTAAAGAGAATTGAAGATGAACTTTTATAAAAAAAGAGTCAAGTTTTAGAACTTTGTCGATCAAAAAAGAGCCATATCATTTAGATTGGCTCTTTTTTAATCGTAACAATTATTAAGTAAGTAAGATAAGGAAATCATCTTTTGCAATCTTAATACTTTTATCGGGTCTGATGATTGTTTGTTTATCACGAATTATTCCAATAATCATTTTATCGTTGTTTAATTCTTCAACTACAATATCGAAATAAAATTTTCCAACCATTTTTTGTTCAACTTCCATTATTTTTACTGTAAAGGTTTCTAATTGGTTTGTTAACTTAAGCACAACATCTGAATATCCTCTATGCATAATCGAACCTGACATAACAAAAGAAGTCAACAAATGCGCTTCGATTATTTCGTTGGCTCCAGCTCGATTAGCGTTAATTACTTGATTTTTCGTTAAGATTTCTGCGATACAGTTAATCGATTCGTTAAGACCTTTTGTTGCGATGATTGTTAAAATTGTTTGCATATCAGCATCTTGCTCATTTTTATTTTGATCAGCTGTAATTAAGATTGTATTGGCAAATTTTATATTTGCTTTTTCTAAAACTGAGTCATTAGCGGCAGAGCCTTTTACAAAATGCACCTTCTCTAAATCAGGAGGTAATAACTCTAAACTTTCATCAATTAATACGATATAGACTTGGTTTGAAGATGCACGTAGTTGTTTAATAACATTTTTAACTCGTTCATTCCAACCTACTATTATAATATGGTTCTTTTTTGTAAACGTAAGTGTACCCCTAAAATCCGCGTCTTGGTTTCTAAATGTTTGTGCCGTGAATGAAATCATATAAAAAGAACCAATTCCAGTACCAAGTAAAATTAAAATAACTGCAAAAAAACGTCCAACTGGAGAGAGAGGTACATAATCACCGTAACCTACTGTAAATGTAGTTACGATTGACCACCACATACCGTCCCAAACAGTCGGAAAAGTAAATGGTTCTGCGAAATGGATGATTGTTCCGAATATAGCAATCAACGATAATAATAGTACAGTAATTTTTAATAGTGTATAGGATTTAAAATAGATAGGTTGGTTACGAAATACTTTCAAGCTTATACCCCCATCGCAATTTCGTAACACTTATTTTTACCAATAAGCAATAACTTATCACTACTATATACTTTCTATTTCAATTCCACGGATGTTTTCTATTTGTTCAATATCATAATAAATTTCTGTCGTTCTTCGTTTATTAAATACTAATAATTTCATTTGGACATAATGTTCATCATTATTTAATCCTTTTATTTTAATGTTTTTAACTGTAATATCCTGAGCGGTTATTTGATCAATGACAATATTTATATTTTCGCTTCCTATTACTGTAAGCTTCAAACTTATATCTCTTTCTTTTAATCTTTTAGGACCAAGCTTGTTTATTAAGTAGGGAATTAATTCTACACTTATTATTAATAAGCCTACGCCTGCAAAAGCTTCGACATAAAAGCCAGCCCCAACAATTATTCCGATACCCGATGCACCCCAAATCATAGCAGCTGTTGTTAACCCAGCAATTGTATCGTTACCTCTTCTGAGAATTACACCAGCCCCAACGAAACCGATTCCTGATACTATTTGTGCCGGTAAACGTAATGGGTCCATTGTTATATTTAAATAATCACTTCCATGAAATGAAAATGCTGAACTAATAGAAACAATTGTTAATAGGCAACTCATTATTGAAATAACAAGGCATGTCTTTAATCCAAGAGGTTTTCGTTTTAACTCTCTTTCTAACCCGATAACGGAACCTAACATTGCTGATATTAGTAATTTTATGAGGATATCTGGTTGTAGATCCATTTTCTAAACCCCTTTTCTATATAGTTTATGGCTAATTCGACATAGCGTATTACACTTCCTCCGTACTATATATAATTTTTTTATCTTTTTTTTAAAAAAATGAAAAAAGGGGCTTGTCATAATCTAAATGGGGTGTTATATTTATATACGTCGCCAAGATGGTTCGACAAAAAACGAAACAAAGTAATAAAAAATAAAAAAAATGTTGACTCACTGATAAAGAGATGTTAATATGAAAAAGTCGCAAATGACGCGATGAAGTGAACTTTGAAAACTAAACAAAACATGAAGTAAACGTCAATTATTAGTTTTTTGAGCAATACAAGATT
>NZ_LJIZ01000023.1 GCF_001420605.1 Bacillus sp. FJAT-25509 | reverse complement strand
GTCTTGTCCTTGTGTTTCAAATTGAGTCCTCCATTTTCGAATCGTTCTAGGGGAAGGAATACTGAAAATTGCAGCTGATTCATTAGGTGACGTCCCGTGGTCATTCATATACTTTAATACGTTAAGTTTAAACTGTACCGAATAACTTGTATATGACTTTTTAAGCAATCCATTAATCCCATTTTCCTTATATTGAGCTACCCAGTTTCTCACTTCAGCATGGGACGTTCCAAATAACTTACCAATAGAACGAAAACTTTCCTTACCTTCTAAATAACGCATAACTACCGCTAATTTATGTTCAGTAGTAAATTTAGTCATAAAAAATGCACCTCCAAATGTTAGTCGTGTCTAACATTTGGGGTGCACTTCACTCTAGAGTGGTTCTTTATCATTTCATATATAAAAGTTTGGAGGTCTCATATGTTAATTTTCCTAATCACGTAAATAGTATAAAAATCAACCCAAATTATATTAATTCAATTTTGAAATTTTATATTTAAAATAAGGAATCACACAACCTCTATTAATAGAGTAATGTTTTCATAAGTCCAAAAATATTACTATATGGAGGTATTACATGAAAAAATTATTTAAACAAGCTACTGTTACTGCAATAACAGCAGCTATCTTAGGTTCTATTATTCCAATGAAGTCTCATGCTGAAGAGATCATCAAACCAATTAAAGAGAACACTATTAATTAAGTAAACACTCAAACAAGTTTACCAGCACCACCTTTCTTACAAGGTAGAGCAGTAAATGATAAATATCCTCAAATACCTATGCCTACTGTAGAAGCATTTTCTAATGAAGATGGAACTGGAACAGGGTATTTAAATGTTTCTTGGAAGCCTGTTGAAGGTGTCACAAAATATCAGATAATCTTATTTAATGGATCAATACATAGTTACTGGGATGTTCCTGCAAACCAGACCACATGTACTACAAAAGGAAAAGGTATGTTCCCAACTGATGAACAAATTGAATTAGGACAGGTAAACTTCTTACGCAATGGCAATGGAACAGATTTCGCTTCAGATCCATCAACACTTTATCAAAAGCATTTGAAGTTAACGGAGGTTTGAATTATTCTGAAAGTACCGAGTATTACGTTCGTGTAGCAGGAGTCTATGAAGATGGAGCAACTCCAATTTCTTATGCTGCATCTGCAATATTCCCTATAGAAGCACCACCTTTTCTAAAAGAATTATCTGAAGAAGAATTAAATCTGCTTACAGTAGATTTACAATCCTTGTACATAATTGAAAATTTAAAGCAAGAAACTTCTGAAATAACTACAAATGGTGTAAAATCAAAAGCAGCTTTAAAAGTTGCTAGTATGTTAATAAAATCTGGAGATAAAACTGTAGACATCTTAGACAAAATGGGTTTACTTGATAAGGCAGCTGCTAAAAGTTTTAAACGTGTAACGAGTAAATCTGGAAACTGGGTAAATTCTATAGCATCTATGGGCGACTCTGCGGCTGCTTATGCTAGAACACACTTACCTGAGCAATTAAGGAAATGGGGAATTACAAACAAAGGTACTCGAGAAATGATAGCAAACGCAGTTTCATACGCAATTAAAGCTGCAGATTGGATATTTTTATGAATTTTACCGAATTAACTAACACCAATAGAGAAGTAAGAGGAATTATTTATGATATATGTGCCACATACAATATTATTTTATTAGATAATAGAAAAAGTGCTGCATTATACATGATAAGAAAAGAATATTCCGATCTAGATTTACCTGATATAGTGGACACAAATTTTAAATCGAAACTAACATCAATATTTGACAAAAAATTAAACGTTTCATTGACACTAGTAATAAAAGCATGTGAACATGACGAAATTTTTCTAGATTTTGTAAATTTTTTAGAAAACTTAGCCCATTAAACAGTAAAAAAAGTCATCTTATAAAGGATGACTTCGTGGCTAGGGACTGTCACCCTATAATAGGTATGCGCATGCAGGGCACACCTCTAACCCCCCCTATTATAGTAATAGGGGGGGTTATTTATTTCAAGTTTGTACTAGTACTCACTAAACCATTAGAAACATCGGCTAAATTGTTTTTAATGTAGTTTTATAAATTCAATTTTTATTTTAGTATAATAGGCTTTTGTCTTTACAAAGCGTTGAAGAAAATTAACTTAAAACTACATCCCCTATCGATCTTCGAAATGTTCCATTTTTAAAACAAAATGCCTTTTTTTAGACACACTCAAATCTCAATATTTATTATACACTTACATTGTGAATAGATTTACATACTATAAATTCGGAGGTTTGATATGAAAAAAGCTTTTGTCGTTATTCTTTCTCTAGTTTTAGCTTTTACATGTTCCTATCTATTTTTATCCAAAAAGGCCGAGAATGTTATGGCTGAAGAAATTAAAAATTTTACAGTAGAGAAACAAGTTTCGAATGCTCCTTCTACTGAACTTTTGACAGATATAGATACTCTAAAAGAAGTTAATGAGGAATTAGCAAAGAAAAATACCTTTGAAATAGGTCAGGATGTTGTAGTTTCAAAAGATGAACCTGGAGTTGAAATAGGGGTTAATGAAATTGGAGATTTACAAATAGATGTCTCAAACAAAGATGTTTTAATCGACCTCCAGAAGTCAGGTGTCATTAATCCATTAGAAGATGAAAATATTCTTGGATACACTGTAGTTATTAAAGAGGACCAAATTGACAGTTATCTCGACAAGGAAGTTGCAACTCCTATTAAAGCTAGATGGGGAAACGGGTTATATGTAAAAAAAGGTAATACTACTTATGGGAATGGTGAAGTGATTCGTATGAGTTCTTATAAAGGTAAATGTACCGCATCAATGTCTATAACTGAGTCAAGACAGATAGAAGTTTCTGGTACAGCAGGTTTACCTATTAAAGCAATAGCTGGGGAATTAGGAATTTCTTATAAAAGCAACTATACTATTTCTGACACCTACGAAGTAAGTATTCCAGCTGGTAAAACTTATCGTATCACTGCAAAGGATTACTTAAAGATATATAATTTTGAAGTATGGAATGATCCATGGATCGGAACCGACAAAAAAGAATCCTCTGGTAAATATAAAAGACCTGTTGGAATTGCTTTTACATATTCGGTGATTAAATAGATCATCCATATTTAACTTTCTGATTTTAGGTAAAAATTTACAACCAAAAAAGAATCATAAATATTATATGATACCTAGATTAACTTAATAATGCATACATCATAAACTCCCTACCAGATTTGATAGGGAGCTTTATTTATTCCTCTTCATTTTTTTATATAAGCTTAAATAAAAAAGCCCTCGACTTTACTCGAAGGGCTACTTATGTGGAAATGAGAGGTGTATTAAAATAATCTTTTATATTATTTTAATTTCACTACCGCTAAGTCATGTTGCAGTGCATTATTACCTTCTTGAGGATCAAATGCAATGTCACTGAGTCCAAATACATTTACTATAACATCTTGATCTTTCGGATGAAGAATTCTTACTTCATATGCAAATAAATTTGGTGGAAGTTGGAAAGATCTAAATGTTCTATAAGAATTTGGTGGAATTGTTATTGTAGTTGGGTCAACCATAGGAAGAATCACTGGTGAACCGCTGGACCAGTTAAACATGAATACACTCACAGAACGAGCGTCATCCGGGTCAAGATTAACTGCTTCAACTGTTAAAAACTGAGTATCAGAATGTCTTCTTAATACCCCAGTTGATAAAAATTTCGAACATTTTGACGACATCAACGTCACTCCTTTTATATTATTTGGACAAGCAAATCCATATAATATAAAATGTTTCAACTAGGAGAATTGAAACGGACATTGGTACAAATTAAAAGATAGTTTTTATAAAAAAGGTATAGTTGCCTGCAATCTTTAGATTTGTTTATAGTAAATAGCTTTTAAAATAGATAAGCATTCTCTAAAGTATGCTGTTGGTATGATTACTTTTGGTGTTTTTGCAGGAAGACCGACTACATTTAACCCTTGTTTTTTAGCCAATTTTAAAGATCTAAATAAATGATAATCATTTGAAACAACGACTCCTTGGGCTTGATCATTGTGAATGAGTTTTTTCGAGAATTTCATATTCTCGTATGTATTTGTAGATAAATCTTCTTTTATGATTCGTTCTTCTTCAATTCCTAATTTGATTAATTCAAGCCTCATACATTCAGCTTCTGATATCAATTCATCTTTACCTTTTCCACCTGAAACAATAATTTTTGCACTTTTATTTTCCTTAGCATATTTAGCTGCTGTTTCAATTCGATAACGTAAAGCTCTTGTAGGCTTATCTTTTTTCAAACCAGCACCTAACACAATAACATAATCGGCGTTTTTAGGTACTTTATGCTGATATTGCAAAAAGCTATTTACACCGATAAAAACGATACAGAATACATAGCTTAGTATCCCAATAATTATTATATATGTAATTATTTTAAATAAGCTCATTACCTTTATCCCCTTAAATAAAATTACTTTAACCTTTATTCTATCTAATAATTAAGTGGATTTCACTAAATTTTGGAATATTCCACAAATATTTAACATTATTTGAAATAGCCTGTAAATAAAAAATCCCCTATCCGAAAAGAAATGCCTTTGCCTTTCTTTCGTATAAGGGATTGATTGATTCAAAATTATTTATTCATTTATCTAGGATACTTCTCGCCCATAGGATTATGTTGATCCTTCGAAAGTCTCTTTTGATGTGCTTTCGTTTTTGCATCTACATGATTTGCATCACTAGGACGATTTTTCTTAGAACCACCTGCTGCATGACTCATTTTTTTCCCTCCATTAACCAGTTCGTTCAAAAACTAGTTTACGTAGAAACAATCTGTTTATGCGGCATTTCTTGAACTTTCACCTTTATTTTCAACTTCTAATCCTTTACCCAATAAAGCAGCTATCATACTGAATAATGGCGTAATAAATAATACAAATGAAAACGGTAAGTAATCAATAACAGGTACTCCTAATGTTGAAGCAAAAAATGCTCCACTTACACTCCAAGGAACGATTGGATTAAAAAGTGTTCCTCCATCTTCTAATGCACGTGATAAGTTTTTAAGTGGAATATTTTTTTTGATAAATACATCCTTTAATAATTGCCCAGGAAGTAGAATTGATAAATATTGTTCACCTGTTAAAAGATTTACACTCATAGCAGATAATGTACTTGCAATAATAATATTCCCTTTACGTTTCAAATTAGATAATGACTGTATTAATGTCTCGAATACACGTAGCTCTTGTAATAATCCGCCTAAAGCAAGTGCAATAAATATTAATGACACAGACCACATCATCGATTGTAATCCTCCACGGTTAACAATCGAATTAAGCATTTCATTTCCTGTATCCGTTTGGAATCCATCTTGTAAGGTTTTAAACACTTTTGCAAGCGTAATACCCTTTTGAATGAAAAACGCTAAAACTAATGAACTAACAATACCTGCAGACATTGTTGGTAAAGTTGAAAAACCTCTAAATGCCATAATAAAAACGATTAAACATGGGATTAATAACAATGGATTCACTTCAAAGCTAGATGAAATTGCTTTTTTCATTTCTGTAACTTGCGCCATATCTGTATTACCATGACCCATACCAATGATTAAGAATAAAATAACGGTAACAATTAATGCTGGAATTGTTGTATATGCCATGTGTCGAATATGCTCATTAACCTTTATTCCTAAAATGCTTGGAACGAAATTCGTTGTATCTGAGATCGGTGACATCTTATCACCAAAACACGCTCCACTAATAATCGCACCTGCAGCAATTGCTGGTGGAATCCCCATAATATGAGCGATTCCCATTAACGCAACACCAACTGTAGCGATTGTTGTAAACGTACTACCTGTAAAACTAGCAACAATGATTGTAATAAAAATTGCACTGATCGCAAACCACTTCGCTGAAAGAACAGAAATTCCGTAAAATAATAATGTAGGTACTGTACCACTTAGCATCCAAGAACCAATTAATAAACCAATCATCATTAAGATTAATGTTGGTGACAATCCATTTTGAATACCTTTTTTCATACCATTTTCAATCTGTTCCCATTTAAATCCCTTAAATAGTCCAAATACAGCTAAACAAACAACACATAGAAGAAGTGGAATTTGTGGATCTGATTTTAATATAACTAGACAACTAGACATAATAACTGCGAATAGTACGATTAACGTACCTAATTCTATATTTTTCATTTATATACTCTCCCTTATTTATACATCCATATATACGTGTTCACGAAACTTTACAAACCCAAGTTTCTCATAAAAGCTACTTGCATTTTTATTATCGATCCAATAATCTAACTCAATTCTAGAAAGATTATTCTCACGTGCAAATGAAGCAATTTTATGAATTAAGAATGAACCGTATCCCTTATTTCTTTTTTCTTCATTAATACTGATCTGATGAACATACCCTAACCGAAAAGCCTTTTTAATAGGTCCTTCAGGAATATTTTTTATTTCAATCCAAGCATAACCGACTAATTCTTCGACATCTTTTACGACGAAAAAATGATGCTCTGGTTTATCAACTACACTCTTGAAAAACTCAGTTATTTCAGCCGGATTATGAACTTTAAAAAACTCTGGAAATAAATCAGCATGTAGGTTTTGAACACCTTCATTAAGTTTTGCCAATATTCGGTAATCTTTCGTTGCAAATATCTCCATGATTTTCACCCTTTCAAAAAAAACCAATAAAAAATCGAGGCGCCCCTATAAAATATAGGGACGACCTCGATCGCGTTACCACCCTAGTTATAAGAAATAAATACTTATAAAAGAAAAATTCCTTATCACTCGAATCTGTAACGTAGACTTACGTTCTTCCCTTCATTAGATCAACTAACTACGAAAAGAAAACTCCCGAAATGTAATTCATTTGATTGTGTGGACGAGTTTTCACCAACCACTCGCTCTCTGAACTACTACCAATCAAACTACTGCTTTTTCGTTCACTGTTTGTTCGATATTATAATGTAACCAAGTGGTATTTCTTCTTACCACGACGG
This sequence comes from Bacillus sp. FJAT-25509, assembly GCF_001420605.1. Classification (GTDB taxonomy): domain Bacteria; phylum Bacillota; class Bacilli; order Bacillales; family Bacillaceae_G; genus Gottfriedia. The sequence goes on along the minus strand of NZ_LJIZ01000023.1, from coordinate 173,579 downwards.
ATAATAATAAATTGCTCTTCAATTGCATCTTGTTTAGTTAACACTGTTGCAACGTCCTGTATACGATCTCCATTTACATATACCGCACCATTTTGTACATCTTCACGTGCTTGACGTTTTGATGGAGAAATTTTCGCTTCAACTAGTAAGTCTACTAATCCTTTTTCTGCTTCACTTAAATTAAATGAAGGTACGTCTTTAAAACCTTGTTTAATCTCAGCAGCAGTTAATTCTTTTACAGATCCACTAAATAGTGCTTCTGTAATTTTAATTGCTTGATCAAGCGCTTCTTCACCGTGAACTAGTTTTGTTACTTCAGCAGCTAATGCTTTTTGAGCAACACGTTGTTCTGGTGCTTCATTAAATTGTTTCTCAAGCTCTAAAATTTCCTCTTTTGATAGGAAAGTAAAGTATTTCAAGTATTTTACTACATCACGGTCATCTGTATTAATCCAGAATTGGTAGAATTCGTATGGAGTTGTTTTTTCTGGATCTAACCAAACTGCTCCGCCTTCTGTTTTACCAAATTTAGAACCATCAGCTTTTGTTACTAAAGGTACTGTAAGTCCAAAAGCTTTTGAATCTTCTTCTGTCTTACGGATTAATTCCATACCAGCTGTAATATTACCCCATTGGTCACTACCACCAATTTGTAATTTACAGTTATGGTCTTGGTATAATTTTAAGAAATCATATGATTGTAAAATCATATAACTAAATTCAGTAAATGAAATACCTGCTTCTAATCGAGATGCAACTGAATCTTTAGCAAGCATGTAGTTTAATCCGAAGTTTTTACCGATGTCACGTAAGAATGTAATAACATCTAATTCGCCTGTCCAATCAAAGTTATTAACTACTTTAGCAGCATTTTCACCTTCGAAGTTTAAAAATGGTAATAATTGTGTACGAATTCGTTCACTGAACATTTTTACTGTTTCTGTAGTATTTAACGTACGTTCTGCCTTCTTACCACTTGGATCACCGATCATTCCAGTTGCTCCACCTACTAAACCAATTGGTTTATGTCCTGCAACTTGAAATCTCTTTAACATTAACACTGGTAATAAGTGACCAATGTGTAAGCTATCACCAGTTGGGTCAAAACCACAATATAATGAAACAGATTCTTCGCTTAATAATTTTTGTAGACCTTCTTCATCTGTCATTTGATTAATTAATCCACGAAATTCTAAATCTTGTAAGATGTTTTCCATTTTTAGCCCACCCCTTTTATGTTCTATACGTCGTTTAAACAAAATAAAAAGTCCCTACTGATAAACAGTAGGGACGAATAATTATAATCGCGGTACCACCCTAGTTGTAGCTAATAAAACAGCTACCTCTCATACAATTAACGGTTGTTAACCGTTCTAATCCTAATTTGCATTAAACAAATTTCGAAAAAGAATGCTCCAGGGTGTAATTCATGTCAATGTCTGTGCTAATTCTCACCAACCATTAGCTCTCTGATCCAATACCATTCACACTACTAAGCCTTTCAACGCTCACTATTAAAATGTTATGAAACATTTATATCACAAATAAAACGTTTAAGTCAAATAGATAATTAAATTTTTATTAATTTTATTTAAATTGTCATTCAATATTTGAATAAAAATGCTTTCTATCAAATAATATAGTTAAATATTAATACTAACATCTTTAAAAATACATATTTTGGAAATAAAGTGTTTTTTCTTGAAGAATAAAGGAATATGGATTGCTTTAATTATTGTAGTCGTTCTAATCTTTATGGGTGTCGGAAGCTATAATAGCTTTGTGACTCAGGAAGAAAATGTAACAAATAAAATGTCACAAGTTGATTACCAACTAAAACGTCGTTCAGATTTGATACCAAACTTAGTAAATACAGTAAAAGGATATGCTACACAAGAGAAAGATGTGATTGCTTCAGTAACAGATGCACGCGCAAAATTAGCTGGTGCTCAAACGACTGCTGATAAAAGTAAAGCTGATGCAGAATTGTCTGGAGCATTAAGTCGTCTATTAGTAGTAGTAGAAAACTATCCTGATTTAAAATCAAATCAAAATTTCCAAGCATTAATGGATAGCCTAGAAGGAACTGAAAATCGACTAGCTATTGCTCGTAAAGATTACAATGATGCAGTAACTGTTTACAACCAAAAAATCAAAAAATTCCCTGGTGTACTAGTAGCTGGACCTTTTGGATTCGAGAAGAAGGATTACTTTGAGGTATCTGAAAAAGATAAAGCCACACCTGAGGTTGACTTTAGTGGCGCAGGTAATAAATGAGAAAATTTCTCTCATCAATATTCCTAATAGGATTTCTTTTTTCATTTGCTACAGGAGCAAATGCTGAAATTAAAGTACCTTCTCAAGTAGGAGACATTTATGTACAAGATTATGCAAATGTTCTTAACAGAGAAGATACGCAAACTCTAATTCAATTAGGGAAAAAATTGGAAGACACTACCTCTGCTCAACTTGCGGTATTAACAATCCCAAGTCTCGAAGGAAATGATATTAAAGAATATGCTAATACAGCATTTCGAAAATATGGTTTAGGTAATAAAGAGAAAAATAATGGTGTTCTTTTGTTATATGCTAAAAAAGACAGACAAATAAGAATCGAAGTAGGATATGGTTTAGAAGGAGTTGTAACAGATATTAGATCTGGTAAAATTCTAGACCAGAGTGCTATACCCTATTTGAAAAAAGGTGAAGAATCCCTTGCATTAACAAACACATATAAATCACTATATAATGTTATTTTAAATGGATCTGAACAAACTGGTCATTCTAAAACAAGTCATTTATGGGACACTTTAAAAGTATTCATCATCATTGATATGATGTTCTTTAATGGTGTACTTACTTATTTCATTTTGAATTTATTACCTGCATTATTAAACTCTTCGGGCGGCGGGGGAAGCTCCGACGGTGGTGGCTCCGATCGTAAATTTTAAAACAGCAAAAAACCATTGGATATTTTTCCAATGGTTTTCTTTTTTATTAATCTTCCATCGTTGATAAATCACCAGTTGGAAGGTCTAACTCCCATGCTTTTAATACTCTTCGCATAATTTTTCCGCTTCGAGTTTTTGGTAATTTATCACGGAATTCGATTTGTCTAGGTGCTGCATGAGCTGCTAGTCCTAGTTTTACAAAGTTACGGATTTCTTCCTTCAATTCATCTGAAGCAACATACCCATCTCTTAGCGCAACAAACGCTTTAATAATCTCACCTCTTACAGGATCTGGTATTCCAATTACACCAGCTTCTGCAATCGCAGGATGCTCGACAAGTTTACTCTCTACTTCAAATGGACCTACTCTCTCGCCTGAAGTCATAATTACATCATCTACTCGACCTTGGAACCAGAAATATCCATCCTCATCCATATATGCTGAATCACCTGAAACATACCACTCATCATTTAAGAAATATGATTGGAATTTTGCTTCATTATTCCAAATTGTGTTCATCATCGATGGCCAACCCTTTTTAATCGCTAGATTTCCCATCGTATATGGAGCAACTTCATTTCCGTTATTATCAACAATAGCTGCCTCGATTCCTGGGAATGGTTTACCCATTGAACCAGGGCGAATTGGCATACATGGATAGTTACAAATTAATGAAGCTCCAGTTTCGGTCATCCACCAATTATCATGGATTCGTAAATTAAATACTTTTGCTCCCCAACGAACTACCTCTGGATTTAAAGGCTCACCAACACTTAAAATATGTCGAAGTGAACTTAAATCATACTTCTTAATAACGTCTTCCCCTGAACCCATAAGCATACGGAATGCTGTTGGAGCACTATACCAAACCGTTACTCCGAATTCTTGAATTGTTTCGTACCAAGCATCTGGACTGAAACGACCTCCTAATATTACGTTAGAAGCACCATTTAACCAAGGTCCAAAAATACCGTAAGAAGTTCCAGTTACCCAACCTGGATCCGCTGTGCACCAGTAAACATCATCTTGTTGAAGATCTGTCACCCATTTACCAGTTTGATAGTGTTGGATCATCGCTTGTTGAACGTGAAGAACACCTTTTGGTTTTCCAGTTGACCCTGAAGTATAATGTAAAATTAAACCATCGTGGCGATTTAACCATGTAATCTCAAAATCTGATTTCGCCTCTTTATAACGAGCTTTAAAATCAACAAATTTACCGCCTTCCTCAACGTCATCGCCTAAAAGGAAGATTGTTTTTAACGCAGGTAGATCATTAACTGGGACACGTGATAATAATTCTGGCGTTGTTACTAATACCTTTGCCTCACTATCCTCTAAACGATCCTTAACAGCACCTTCCATAAATGCCTCGAATAAAGGTCCAACAATAGCACCTAATTTTAAAGCTCCTAAAAGCGCAAAATACAATTCTGGTTGACGAGGCATGAAAATAAATACTCGATCACCTTTTTCAACGTCACCGAATTGTTTTAAAACATTTGCAGCCTTATTTGAATTAATTTTCATTTCTTCATACGTATATTTTTCATTTCGCTTATCATCTTTGTAATACAACGCAACTTTATCTTTTCGATCAGAATTTGCATGACGATCGATAGCTTCAAATGCTACATTATACTTTTGTGTTGTATACCAAGAAAACTCTTTCTCTACATCTTCCCACTTAAAATTTTTATAAGTTTCCTCGTAGTTTTTTAAATTAAATTGTCCGTTTTTTACAGGAAGCGCTTCCACCTTCATCTAAATCCCTCCTTAATATTCTCTACTATCATTATACAATGATAAGATTTAATTTTCAGTATTTTTAATAAATTAACCATTTATATGTATTAGACACCTACTGTTTTTTTTCCTGTATGTCTTTCCTGCATTTTTTAGTATGATTATTAAAAAGGTGTTTTCTAAAGGGAGTGAGTAATATTGGATCACCCAAAAAAATATTTTTCAAAAACAATCCAAACTGTACATGGTGAATTAATTATAGAGGGACCAGTCGAATCTGCCTTACTTGAAACATATCAATTTCATGAAAATTTAACATCTTTTAGACAACCAGTACAACAACATAAAGCAATTGTTGAAATTGCTAGTCTACCTGAAGCTAGAATTATTATTGCTAGACTTGAACAAACAATCGTAGGTTATGTAACTTATTTATATCCAGACCCACTTGAAAGATGGTCAAAAACAACTTTAGAAAATTTAATCGAGCTTGGAGCAATTGAAGTAATACCTGAATTTCGAGGTTTTTCAGTTGCTAAAAACATGTTAATTCTATCAATGCTAGATGATGCAATGGAAGACTATATCATTATCACAACAGAGTATTATTGGCATTGGGATTTAAAAGGTACTGGTTTAAATGTATGGGAATACCGAAAAATGATGGAAAAAATGATGAATGCCGGTGGACTCATCCAATTTGCAACTGATGATCCTGAAATCTGTTCGCATCCAGCAAACTGTTTAATGGTAAGAATGGGAAAACGAGTTACAACTGAAGAAATTCAAGCATTTGACGCACTACGCTTTTTACAAAGATATATGTACTAATTGAACTTTATTCTCGAAAGGTAGGATTCAAATAATGCTTATTCAAGATATTATGCGCAGTTCAAACATTACTTTAAAAAAAGAAAATACAATTGGCGATGCAGTAACAATTTTTCGAACAGGTGATGTTCGTCATATTCCAATCATTAATGAAGATGACCAAGTGGTTGGAATCATTTCTGATCGAGATGTACGCGATGCCCTACCTTCAACATTATTTCCACAAGCATTTTCATCTGTACTTGAGGTTCCTGTTGAAAAAATTATGACGACTAATGTCATAACTTGCAGTCCAATTGACTTTGTTGAAGAAGTAGCAACTTATTTCTATCAATATAAAATAGGCTGTTTACCAGTCGTATCTAGCGGAAAATTAATCGGACTTGTAACCGAAATTGATGTATTACACACTCTAGTAACTTTAACAGGAGCATATCAACCTAGCTCCCAAATAGAAATCTTAGTCCATGATCATCCAGGCATTTTAAGTGACGTTGTTAACGTTTTTTCTAAAGAAAACATAAATATTGTAAGTGTCCTTGTTTACCCTGCAAAAGAAGTGGATCATAAGGTTCTCGTATTTAGAATTCAAACGATGAATCCACTTACGATCATTCAAACATTAAAAACTGAAGGATATAAAATTCTTTGGCCAAATGAAGCGAGTGAATCATGATGAAAAAGGATGCATACTTAGTTTATAGTGAAGAATACCATGCCTATCAATTCAACGAAAAACATCCATTTAATCCGATTCGCTCTCAATTAGTTTATGAACTATTAAAATCTAGTAATCTATTAAATAATGATGATACTATTCCACCAAGATTAGCAACAGATGACGAGCTGCTCCTTTTTCATGATTTACAATTTATCAACCAAGTTAAAAAAGCAAGTCTCGAACCAGTTAGTGCAAATATTGCTGAACAATTCGGGCTTGGAACTGAAGATACACCCATTTTTAAAAATATGCACGAGGCCAGTTCTTTAATTGTTGGTGGCACATTAACAGCAGTAGATGCCGTTCTAGAGGGAAAATCCAATCATGCTTTTAATTTAGGTGGTGGACTACATCATGGTTTTAAACGAAAAGCCTCTGGTTTTTGTGTTTATAATGACTGTGCAATCGCCATAAAATATATTCAACAGAAATACGGTTTAAAGGTGTTATATGTAGATACGGACGCACACCATGGAGACGGAGTTCAGTGGGCATTTTATGATGACCCGACTGTTTGCACACTTTCAATACATGAAACTGGTAGATATCTATTTCCCGGTACAGGTGCGGTAACCGAAAGAGGACAAGGAAAAGGTTTCGGATACTCTTTTAACATTCCAATTGATGCATTCACCGAAGACGAATCATTTCTATTAAGCTATAAAAAAGCAATAAACGAAATAGCTGACTACTTCAAACCAGATGTAATTCTCACCCAAAATGGCTCTGATTCGCATTGTTACGATCCATTAACTCATCTTTGTACGACAATGAAAACATTCGAGGAAATCCCCAAAATCGCACATGAAATCGCTCATAAATATTGCGATGGCAAATGGATTGCTGTTGCTGGCGGGGGATACGATTACTGGAGAGTAGTACCAAGAGCTTGGTCACAAGTATGGATAGCTATGACAAATCAACAACCAACTTCAAACCTAATACCGGATAACTGGCTAGAGAAATGGCAGAAAATTGCTAATGTTGAGTTACCTATAACCTGGACAGACAATCCATCAATCGTAAAGCCTATTCCAAGGAAAAAGGAAATAGAGGAATACAATGAACAAGTCTTATACCGTGCACTTGAACCATTGCACGTTCAGCAAAAGAAGCCTTTTATTTAAATACTACGCGCCGCTTGAGAGGGTATCTCGACGGCGTTTTTTTATTTCGGATAGATTTTTGAGCATGAATGAGTAGAATTCAATTCAAATATGGTTCTTTTAAAGATAGAATCAGAACAAATTTGCTAGCTTATTACTAAAAAGGATCTAATATCTGTTAATAAAGTTGTGAAATACGATTGCCGGTATATGTATACTATTGCTTTATTTGCGATTTACAAAGTTTTAATTGCTGTTTTACTATATTTAATTGCAGTTCTTCGATTTTAATTGCAGTTTTGCTATTTTTAATTGCGGTTCTTGGATTTTATTTGCAGTTCTACTTTTATTTGCACTTATTTAAACTTTATTTGCGGGCCACTTAGATTTATTTGCAGGTCAACGTTACTCCATCTTTCCTTCCCCCATAAGTTCCTCCTAAAACAAAAAAGCCTAGAATCACTAAAATTCTAAGCTACTTTCATCATTTACTTTGTTGATTGTCTAATTTGAAGATGATGCGGAAGAATGACTGTATGATCTTCCACTGTCTCTTTATTCATATACTTCGTTAATAATCTCATTGCAACTGCACCAATATCATACATTGGTTGAGCAACAGATGATAATTTTGGACGCACCATTAATGCCAGCCTTGTATTATCAAATCCAAAAACTTCAAGGTTATTCGGTACTAATATTCCATGATCTTGGGCACTGTGGATTACACCAATCGCCATTTCATCAGATGCTACGAAAATTGCACTTGGGATAATATTACGCTCATGGAAAGCTTCAAAGGCTTCACTGCCTGATTCATACGTATTATCACCATAAGTTACTAAATCTTCATCAAATTCGATTCCATTTTCTTGTAAAGCACGCTTATATCCTTCTAACTTACTTAATCCGATAATATTCGTTTCAGTAGGACCGTTTACGAATGCTACTTTTTGGTGACCTTTTTTAATTAAATAATCTACTGCATCAAATGCCGCCTGAGTATAATCGATATTTACTGAAGGGATCTTATTAGCTTGATCATATGTAGTCGCTAATACGATTGGAACTCCAGCCTTTTCGTACTCTTCTTGATGAATATCGGTAATTGTTCCACCAATAAATAAAATTCCGTCAACTTGTTTTGCTAACATATTATTTATTAAAGTAATTTCTTTCTCAACATTCTCATCCGAGTTACTTAAGATAATATTGTATTTATACATTGTTGCAATATCTTCAATACCACGTGCTAGTTCTGCATAAAAAGTATTTGAAATGTCTGGAATAATTACACCAACTGTAGTTGTTTTTTTACTTGCTAGTCCTCTTGCTACTGCATTTGGTCTATATCCTAAACGGCTGATTGCTTCGTTTACTTTTTTTCGTGTAGTAGGTTTAACATTTGGATTACCATTAACTACTCGTGAAACTGTAGCCATAGAAACGTTTGCCTCGCGTGCTACATCATAAATCGTAACCGTCATTTTCATCACTCCTCTATTTTATTCTATCTATTATGTAGTTTGTTTTTTATTTAGGTAAAATAGTCATAAAACGCAATATTCCACAAAAAAGTGCTTCATTCTATCTTATAGTGAAACCAATATTCGTTCAATAGACCTATTAGAAAAAATTGTAAATTATTTGTAGTTTATCACTATATATTGCTAATTTAAAACAAACGTTCACAAATTATTCAAAAAGCGCCGACTGATTTTGTTCAGCCAGCGCTTTTATGTTGATTATCGATTTATGAAAGAATTAACTTCAGACATAAATTGATCAAATTGATCAAAATTCATTTGCTGAGATGAGTCACTTAAAGCAGTAGCAGGATCAGGATGAACCTCTGCCATGATACCATCAGCTCCAATTGCTAGGCCCGCTTTTGCTGCAGGAATTAGCAAGTCTCTTCTACCAGTCGAATGTGTAACATCAACTAATACTGGTAAATGTGTTTCTTGTTTTAAAATTGGAACAGCTGTTATATCTAAAGTATTTCTCGTAGCTTTTTCATAAGTTCTTATGCCACGTTCACATAAAATGATTTCTTGATTGCCTTCTGACATAATGTATTCAGCTGCATAAATGAATTCTTCGATTGTCGCTGATAAACCTCTTTTTAATAAGATTGGTTTATTTACAGAACCTGCTGCTTTTAGTAGTTCAAAATTCTGCATATTTCTTGCGCCGATTTGAATGATATCAACATAATCTAATGCCATTTCAATATGTTCTGGGCTTACTATTTCACTAATAATTGCCAGCCCATGATTTTGGCCAACCTCTTTTAAAATCTTTAAGCCCTCTTCACCTAGTCCTTGGAAGTCATAAGGCGAAGTACGTGGTTTAAATGCACCGCCACGCATAATTTTAATTCCTTGTTCCTTTAACACTTTCGCTACAGAATCAACTTGTTCATAGCTCTCTACTGCACATGGGCCTGCAATAATAATTGGGCTTCCATCACCAATATTAACACCATTTACATTTACGATCGTGTTTTCTGATTTTCTTTTTCTTGAAACAAGTAGAACTTTTTTATCGTCTTCTTCTTGAAGTTCTAAGCTACTTTTAAAAATTTCTTTAAAAATATGTTGGAGGGTAGCCGTACTAAAGGGACCTTCATTAATTTCGGCAATATGATCTAGCATCTTACGTTCCCTAACTGGGTCATAACGTTTAACGCCTTGATCAATTTTTGCTATCCCAATTTTTTTAGCGATTTCGCCTCTTTTATTTAATAACTCAAATATTTGATGATTAATCTCGTCTATTTCAATTCTAAGTTGCTCTAAATCATTTTTAGTCAATTTAAATCCTCCTTGCAAATACCAATATCTCATTTGTTATTATGACACTTTATTGAAAGCTAATCAAAACTTGAGCATTATTTTAAAAAAATGTTTTTTTAGTGAATATTTTGTATTCTCTATGGGAAAAGTTGCTGGACCAAATAAAAAAGAAGAGTTATTAAAATAACTCTTCTTTCTTATCTTAATTAATAGTAAGTCCTTCTTCTACTTCCACCACTCTGTCTAACCATTCAGTGATCAGCGAGTTAAATAGATCCTCTTGTTCTATTTGAAGATTATGGCCAGCTTTATCTAAAATTGCAAATGTTGCTCTTGGAAATTTTTCAAGAATAGCAAATGCGTCTTTAAATCCTACGACCGAGTCTTGTAATCCTAATAAAAATAAACTTGGTTCATTAAACTTAATTTTATCTATTTCAAATGAAAATCCGTAATTATTCCTTATTTTAGATAAAAAATCCTGATCGGCGATTGAACATCCGCTAACAATTTCATCTTTATAACGGACCCAAGTTTTCTTATCTAAAACAACATTGTTTGAACGAAAATCAGCTTCTTCAAGTTCATTTAATTGATTCAAAAAAGTTTTATCTTCTACTATTATCGTATGGCTTGGTAGCGACCTTTTTTCAAAATCGGGAATAATCAGCGGACAAATAAAAGCAACACCTTTTACTTTTTCAGGTCTATTAGCAATAATTCCTCGTGCTAAATATCCCCCATAAGATTCTCCGGCTAATAAAAATGATTGACCTGGTATGATCGTATCAATAAACTTTAAGACTATGTTCAGCATATCATCTGTCGTATTAATGTTAGTATCGCCCTTTGTTTTACCCATACCTGGAAGATCAAAGTAAATTCTTTTATAACCGTTTCGCATCGCAAAAATAGGTTCCATGCAAACTTGCATTAACCTAGAATCTGGGGTAAACCCATGAATCATAACAATTGGTTTTCCTTCACCCATTATTTCATAGTTTATATCAACATTATTTATAGAACAAAACGGCATTTAATTAACCTCCAATTTTCAAATCTATTTATTTTTATAAATTGAAGTGATATTCATATTATGGGGCAAAACAGCATGGACACCTTTAACATGGTTAACAATTTGAGTTATTCTCAAATCAACACAAACACTAGCTAAAGCAACTGCTTCTGTTTTTTCAAGATCGTATAGCTCTTGAATTAACTCGACCATGCCATTTAATGCAGTTTTAGTTGCTAGATTTAAGTCTTCATCAAAACCAAAAGTAAGCCACCCTACTGGTGTGTTAGCTCGTGGCATATTAATCTGCATATCCTCTCTTACTGTAAGAGTAAGATTCACTTTATCAAAAGGAGCTTCAATCGCTTGACCAGATACTTCCCCATCTCCTTGTGCAGCGTGTCCATCACCTGCAGAAAAAAGTGCTCCTTCAACGGCTATAGGTAAATACAAAGTACTACCTTCTACCAACTCTTTACAGTCAATATTTCCACCACAATATCTTGGCGGTATAGTTGAATGAACACCTGATTCATAAGGCGCTGTAGCTAGGACTCCTAAAAATGGGATTACTGGTACTGTAACATCCCTATCTCTAATTTTAGTCATCGCTGTATTATTTTTTTCATTGATTAGCCAGTTTAAAGTTACTTCTGGTTCTTCAGAAATACCTAATGCGTCATTTTGCCAATTCTTATTACCACCTGCACAATTCCAGCCGTACCAGCCAGCTTTTAATTCGTTTATTTTAATTTCAAGTGTCATCCCCGGTTTAGCACCTTCTACATAAATTGGACCAATCATAGGATGGCCCCATTCTTCTTCCTTTTCCCTTGACTGGAATCTAACTCTTTCTCCATTTTGATGCGAATAACCCCACCCGATATCAATCGTATCAAATTCAATTAAATCACCAGAACGAATCTTTTGAATAGGTTTATATTCGTTACTAAAAGATGCATGCAAATGCTGATTAGATGTTTTAAATTTATATGTCTCTTGCATATTTACTCCTTCTTTCACCGCTCAATTTTAATATGTAAAAATAATTTAACTATAATTAATTTCTGCACATAACTTGATTTCCCTTGTTTTAACCTTTAATTTTTATTACTTTTTTCCTATAAACACTAAGATCAGTTCCATCAATTTGAATTACATAAGACTTTCGGTGTATTGTATAGATGAGATTTCCAATTTAAGGAATTTCTAACTTTATTATATTGGAGGAGTAAAAATGGCAATTACATTTAAACAAATGGTTGCAGAAGCACGCGAAAATGTAGAAGGAATAAGTTCAGCAGATGCTCGTGAAAAAATTAATGCTAATCCTGAAACATTAGTAATTGATGTACAAGACGCAGCTGATGCAGGTGCATGTGGATTAATACCAAGCAGTCTGAATATCTCACTTGGAATGCTACCAATTCGTGCTGATTTAGAATTACCAGAACATTTACGCGAGCCTAAATTAGCAGATCGAAATCGCCCAGTTCTTGTAACATGTGGTGCAGGTGGCCAAGCATCTTTAGGAGCATATTTACTTAAAAAAATGGGATTCACTGATGTTTCATATATCGATGGTGGTACTGCTGCATGGAAAGCCGCTGGATTTGACGTAGAATAAAAAAACTGCACCTTAGGTGCAGTTTTTTTATTTTTTTAGTAAAGCATTTTCAATTGAATCTTTCTTAATTGAAAAATGAGAAGTATTATAAACTGCTTCTCCATTTTCAAAAATAAATAATTGAGGAGATTCGTGTTTTATTGCCACTTTTTCAGCAATATAGTTAGATAATTCTCTGTCATCTTGAACTTGTAAAAAATACAATGGTACATTTTCATATGCAGATGCAAATGCTAAAAATTCAGTATAAGCTGCATGACTAATTGGGCATGTTGTACTATGCTTTAAAAACACAAATTTCTCTTCGTTGTTAATTAGTTCATCAAACTGTTGAATCGTTGATATTCGATTTACCATTTCTCTTTTTTCCCTCACGCTTCGTTTTGTACTTTTCCCATAAATCCATTGCTGTATTTCCCCAATTTACGAATTGGGACATTTTTTCAGTACTAACTTTTACAGTATTCGATACATTATTAGCAGTATCTCGTACTTTTTCATTCATTTCTGAGATTGTAACCCCGACTTCTTCGACTGATTTAGCTAATACATCAAGGGATTTTGCTCGTTCACGCATATCTTTCGTAAGTTCATTCGAATTATTCACAAAAATTTTAGCCTCATTTGCTAAATGATTCGAAGTATGTACTAATTGAACGGCTTCAACACAAACATTATGTAAATCCTTTTGTGTTTCAGCAATAGTAGACTCTACACCTCTAAATACCCTTTCTAGTCGGAATAAAGTACGACTAATAAATACAACTAAGATCACAAATGCAACAGCTGCGATTAATGCACTAATAGAAATTAAATCCATTCGAAAAAACCCCTTTCCTTCATAGCTTTCCACAAATTTAATCACTTATTTCGTATTATACTACAAATTTTACCAAACACTAAACTAGTCGTAAAACAAGTTTTCAAATTCTTTAGTAAAAAAAGATTACTTTAGTAAACAAAACCGACTAAATAGTTTACAATAGGTATATAGTTATAATTATTGGAGGGAATTTTCAATGAAAGATCCACGTATTTCAAAATTAGCTAAAAACTTAATCAATTACTCTGTAAAATTACAACCAGGAGAAAAAATCTTAATTGAAAACTTTAAGCTAGAAACAGAATTAGTTACAGCTTTAGTTAAAGAAGCATATGCTGCTGGTGGTTTTCCTTTCGTATCAATCAAAGATCATAAAGTAGATCGCGCATTATTAATGGGTGCTACTGAAGAACACTTTAATAAAGTAGCAGAATACGAAGCAAATGTTATGAAAGATATGGACGCATACATCGGTTTACGTTCAGGTGTTAATATTAATGAACTTTCTGATGTACCTAACGAAAAAACTAAAATCCATGGTAAAACTGTAGGTCAAAAAGTACATAGAGCAATTCGTGTTCCAAAAACGAAATGGGTAGTATTACGTTATCCAACTGATTCAATGGCTCAATCAGCAAAAATGAGTACAGAAGCATTTGAAGATTTCTATTTCAACGTATGTAATTTAGATTACGGTAAAATGGACAATGCAATGGATGCTCTAGTTGATTTAATGAACCGTACTGATAAAGTACAAATTAAAGGTCCTGGAACTGACCTAACATTCTCAATTAAAGATATCCCAGCTATTAAATGTGCTGGTGAAATGAATATTCCTGATGGTGAAGTATTTACAGCACCAGTTCGTGATTCAGTAAATGGTACACTTTCTTATAACACACCATCTCCTAACAATGGTTTTACATTTGAAAATGTTCAACTTAAATTCAAAGATGGTAAAATTGTTGAAGCAACTGCTAACGATACTGAACGTATCAACAAAATCTTTGATACAGATGAAGGTGCACGCTTTATCGGTGAATTCGCAATTGGTGTAAATCCATACATCTTACACCCAATGGGAGACATCTTATTCGATGAAAAAATCGATGGAAGTTTCCACTTTACACCAGGTCAAGCTTATGATGAAGCTTACAACGGTAACAACTCAAATATCCACTGGGATATGGTTTGTATCCAACGTCCTGAATACGGTGGAGGAGAAATCTATTTCGATGACGTTTTAATCCGTAAAGATGGTCTTTTCGTAATCGAAGAATTAAAAGGATTAAACCCTGAAAACTTAAAATAATTTTTTAAAAAGAGAACACATATTTAGCTATGTGTTCTTTTTTGTATTGTTTGATATGATGCTGACAATATTTTACCAATGTTTTACTTAACGAAAACCGCTATACCATATTGAATGGCAGTATTATGACTGAAACTTAAAAAATGAGAAGGAATAATACTATTAAAAAAAATAAAAGACTGGGAGATTCCCAGTCTTCATAATTTATGCGGCTTTTTTACCGTTAGTCAGTCTCTCAACTAACATACTCACAGACAAATCACCTGTTGCATTTAACATTGTTGCAGGTGGATCAATTAGCGCACTAATTGCCGCAAGAATTGGTAAAGATTCTACCGGTAAACCAAACAGAGAAAGAATTAACATCTCCCCGATCATTCCACCATTCGGAATTGCTCCCATTACCATACCAACTAGTAATGCAATACCGATTGTTACAAGATAGATATTCATGCCTGAGAAATTCATTCCAAATACACCAAAGGCAAAAGCAATTTTTACTACGCCACCCATAACAGAGCCATCTTTGTGTAGTGCGCTAGCTATAGGAATGACACCTTCTCTTACATTTTTAGATACACCCATTTTTTCAGCATATTCAAAATTTGTTGGAATCGTTGCAGCACTACTACAAGTTCCTAGAGACGTAAATGTTGATGGCCATACATTTTTCCAATAAATTTTAAATCCATATCTACCACCGGCCATATAAGCAACAATACTATAAAAAATAAAATAGAATAGAATAGCAGTTACATAATATAAAATAAAAACTCTCTTATATGAACCTAGTAATTGTTCGCCATATGTTGGTACAAGATATGCAAAATAAGCTCCAAGTCCTAGAGGTGCAAGATACATAATATAGTTAACCATATTCATGATTACTACATTTCCACTAGATAATAATTTCTTTACGATGTCTGCTTTATCACCAGCTTTATTCGTTGCTAATCCAACTAATACAGCAAAAACGATGATTGCCAACATATTGCTTCTTGTAAACAAGCCAGAGAAGTCATTAACTGTAAATGTGTTTACAATTTGCTCCGCTACTGAAACTTTATCAGTTGCATCCGGTTTAACGATTGGGATATGAACACCATGTGCAGGTGGATAAACTTTCATAACAACAAGCATTATGATGGCTGCAATAATACCTGTAAATAAAAATACCCCTGACATATTTCGCATAATCTTACCGAATTTTTCTCCTCCACCATTTGCAAAGCTTGAGGCTACAGAGAAAAATACTAGCGGTACAACTACTGCGAATAATAAATTTAAAAATAAATCCCCTATTGGTTTAAGGGCAACTCCAACGCTTTCAAAGTTATAACCGATGACTGAACCAATGATGATACAACAAAGTAAAATCAAAGGGAAAGCGTAATTTCTAAATGAAAATTGCATAAGCTTCCTCCTAATATAATTGCTATTTGTAGTATACCGAAAATTTAATAGTTTGTACCCCAAATTTTTAATAAAACCTACATATTTCTACATAAACATACAAAAAAGAACACTTTGTATCATCTACAAGTGTTCTCTTTTCATTAAAATTAAGAAATACTTCCTATACCCTTGCTGGTATTCCTATCCTTTAATCCTACTTTTATATGATCTTTTTATCTTAAAACTTCATCAAAAGCAGCTGAAACTTTTTCAAACTCTTCTTCTGTTTCAATATCGTAAAACTCGCCGTCTTCTGCGACTCTTAAGAAGAAAACATCAATATCCTCTTCACTTTCTTTTTCTACTTCTTCTAGTAAACCTACAGCTATGTATTCATGACCTTCAATCGTAATTGAGCCTAGTACTTCGTAATCTTGCTCGTCTCCTTCATCATAGCTAAGTGTAAGAATTTCGCCTACTTCAATCTTTTCCATAAATCTTGACCTCACTTATTTCAAATTCATTTTGCACAAAGGAAAACCTTTATGTTCCTTTAGTGTAACAGAATGATGCAAAACGTTAAATTGTAAATACACTTAAAGCTTTTCTAAATCGTTCTACTTTTAAACCATCTTTTTCTGGAGAATCAATTTTAGTAAAAAAAATTGATTTTAAAAAATTTACATGAATATTCTTACTAACGCTGTAATAAGATTTAGAACAACCAATTCTTAAGTTTCTTTCAAGTTTATTAAGTTGGACAAGCTCAATGTCTTCAAATAGTAGATATTTTCTATATTTAGGGAGGATTACTGAATGTCAAAATTAATAACGGCTCAAGAACAAAAAATAACTAGAAGAAAAACTGTCAATTTTAAATCTTTCTTTCAACGTTTTACTAAAAACCAATTAATTGATGAAACGCCATCACAAATTTTACATAATGAGTTAAGAAGCTTACAAAAACTTTTAGAGTTAAAAGAAATTAATTTTATTTATGCCGATCCTGAATACATTGATGTGGCAATTATGGAATTAGAAGCTATCCGTACAAAGTATAGTATTACTGTTAGACAATTGAAGGAAATACAATCTACTAGTACTAGTGTTGTATGAAAAAAAGAGATAAATAGCTTATTAGCTATTTATCTCTTTTTCTATGTTTTCACCCTTAAACTGATTAAGAACTGACCTCATACTTAGTTTCGTATGTCTTAACTTTTTTAAACACATTGATGAAAATCGTTAAGCATGGAAGAAGCCATAAGAATATTGCATAAGGTAAATACTCATGTAATTTCATATTAATGACTGTACTACTCATGATCGCAAGTACATTCCATGGTATCATCGCTGGAAATAATAAAGTTGTATCCGCCATTAACCGAGCCAATTCCTCTTTGTTATATTTATTTGACCAATGTGCTAAAAAAGAGCGTCCTGTTAAAATAATAGGCATCGTTTGGTTACCTGCTATTACGCATATAACTGCTGTAGCACCAATTGTTTTCAAAGAATCGGATAGCATTGAAGTTGAGGTTTGAAGCCATTTATCTAGCATAGGTTGAATGATATTAAGCTCCTCCAATAACGCATTATAAATTCCTGCTACAGCAATAAACAATAACAAGCTATACATATGACTTAGCCCTCCACCAAGTCCATTAATTCCGTGCCAAAAAGAATTCACAATTTTACTAAAAGAAATTCCATTAAATAAAGCTATTAAACTACCAGACAAAATACTAATGACATACGAATAAATAATATTGATTCTAAATAAAACAAGTACAACTAATAAGATCGGTGGAATAAATTGAATGAACGTAATGTCATTATTACTCACGATTTCATGATGTGTCTGAGTAATTCCTTGCGCAAATTGTAAATCCATTACGCTAAAAAATAAGATTGTTATGATTACAGCAGTAATTGATGTTAAGAGCATCGCTTTACCTTGTTTTTTGACAGTTGTTTCAAGAATGTTAGCTAAAAGTTGATGTGCGCTTGAAAAAGGTGACGTGCGATCACCGACAAATGCGCCAGAAATAACAGCTCCAGCCGATATTTCCACTGGTATATGCAGTAATATAGCACTACTAATAAGAGGAACTCCTAAAGCACTTAATGTTCCAATCGACGAGCCCAAAATCATTGAAAAAATCATCGTCGTTAAAAAACAAAAGACAAAAAAGTGATGTGGATTGATCGCCTGTAAAGTAATCGAAACCATCGATGTGATCGTTCCTGATAGATACCAAGATGGAAGTAAAAAGCTAATTAAAAATAAGATAAAGAGTACAATTTTAACTTTTCCCATTCCTTGGTAGCTTAACTTCATAATATTTCTAACTTCATATCCTCTTTTTAAACTTAATACGATTAAAAAAATTAATCCTGGTAAAATTCCAAATACGAGAGAGATATGTAATATGACGGAACTAATAATTCCAGTCAAAGTTACTAATATTAGGAAACTTGCCTGTTTAACTGAATATTGATCCATCAAATGCCCTTCTTTCAAGCAGATTTATTACACTCAAATTGATTAAATGTCATTCATAATTATATAAGGTTTCAAGTAATAATACACATATATTTAAATTAAAAAGCACTACTTCAATTTAAGAAGTAATGCTACTTATTGTTCTTAAATAATTGATAGCCACTTCTTTAGTCATTTTAATTACATTTCCTTTAGTGGAATATCTATTAATTTTAAGTAATTACCCGTTTCTGTCGATTTAAAAATTCTAATGAATTCTACATTAATTGTTTCAGTAGGAGTTAGTTCTTGTTTAGCTTTTATTGCCATATCGTTTAACTCTAAATTTGTTAAGCCAAAATGCGTTTGACCAAGAGTTAAATGTGGGATATATTCATCAAGTTCGAAATAAGCTCTAATTTATTCCTTTGAAGGTGAAATGGTTTCAACTAATATTTCATGCAATTTAATTATATCATCTGACTCAACGCTTAAATATAAAATATCTTCACCAAAAAATTTTGGATTCCTAATATTAACTTCAAAAGATAAAAAGCTTTCACATATCTTTTTTACCTTTTCTAACCATTCCATATCAGGGGTAAGCCCCCCTTGAGCTTTCACAGTAATATGTGGTTCGACGCATTCAACTAGTCTATTATTCTCCCATTGGTGTTGGAATTTTACTATTTTTTCTTTAAATCATCTGGTGGTACTATCCCGATAAAGTATTGCATTTAAATCCTCCTTTAAGAAAATTATTTCTTAAAATAGGTCAATACAACTTATACATATCCTTTAACTAAAATGTAAATCCGTTCCATATTGTACTAATTGTAGTTTTCGCGCGACGGCTTGTGATGCATAATTATCCCAAGAAGTACTATACAAAGCAGTTCGTCCTTGGCCTTGAATGTCCGCGGCCCATGCATTTGAAACGATTAAACCATACTCTTTTCCACGAAAATCCTCGAGTGTATATACGCTCGCTTCAGCAGCTTCGACTGATTGTCTGGCACTACAGCAGATCGACACAGCTATGTCATTTTCAATAATTGCATAACATGGATTTTTCCATTCTAGCTCCTCATATGTATAAGGAAAGTTTGGTAATAAATATTGTTTATTTGCCTGGGTAATTCTGATTGCTTTCGATGATGTTTTGCCAACTGTTTGAAATACATATGCCGGACCCATCCATAAACTGTCTATCTGATGATTTTTACTCAAAATCTGCATGATATTTACTAACGGTATACTAGAGTTTGTATCTAAGGCTTTCTCTAATTCAATTAGTTCCTCTTTTTTAAGACAATCTAAAAACCTTTTTACATATCCAATTTTGGTGCTTCCTATATAAAACCTTGGTGCTTTTGTATATGGTGGTTCATTTATTTGTGTTATTTTTCCAACTTCATTGTGTTTAAATAATACGTTAATATGCATTTCCATAAGTTCTAGCTCTGATTTCAAAAGACTTCCCCCCTAACATAAAAACTAGTTATTTTTCAAACTTTTTACTCTATCTTTTAATTTTTACAAATGTTCCTTTTTCGGACTTTTCAATTGCGGCCTTATTCATTTTAGTAATATTATCTGATAAAAGTGATGATTGTTGGACAGTTTTACCGTCTAATGATACAGAAACATCGATAATCCTTCTTTTAGCTTTTCTATGAATATCATAATCCTGATCATTTTCTTCGAGCTCAACTTTTGCATATAAACTGTTTATTAATTCTAGTATTTCTTTATCATTGCTTTCTTGAATTAATTTCATTAACTGCATATCATCCAGTAATAAATCGTTTAACTTAATAATTTCTTTTTGTAATGCAAGATTAATAATCTTTGCAAGTGAATCGTAAGAATAGATGCTGATTGGACCTAAAAAATAATCAATAGCAAGTTTATAATAAATAACTGTAAACCACTCCGCCATTTCAATAGAGTTTACACAGATTTCTCCATCTACAATAACTAATGAATTTAAAAACGCTTCAATTTCTTTTTTAGGTGTTCCAAAATATGTATGCATATCTCTTAATGTATAATCTATTCGGTCTGCACATAGCTTCGGAAGCTCTTTTTCAAGTATTTCCCATTTATCTATATCAAAAATTTCTTTAATATCAATATGATATTTTTCAAGTATTGAAGGGATCTCCGAATCTATAATTACTTTTTCAAAGATTGTTTCATGATAATTTTCTTCGCTATTATCAAAAACATAATCAATAACATGAGAAAATGCTGTGTGAGAAACATCATGTAATAAACCCGCTATTTGTTCCTCAAGAGAGCCCCCTAACTTTTTTATTAACAACATAACACCAATAGAATGGTCATATCGAGTTCCATTAAAGTGGTGATCCACTAAAAAGGTAGCACCAGCTTGATGAATTTTTTTTAACCGTTGAATTGGTTTTGTATCGATTAATTCAACAAGAACTTGATCAATATTGTATTGTCCATATAGTCTATCGCTCAAAATCATACTGTACTCCTTTTAAATATTAAATTTGAAATTCCATCTCCTTAACATAAACAGCGTTCCCAGTAATTTCTATGTCATAAGTCGAAATTACTTTTTTTACATTTACTTTTACACGTCCGTCTTTTTGAATTTCAGTACCTTGCTCAACAACTAATTCAATTGCATCATTAACATCTTTATTAATATATTTAGCATAATAAGCTCCCATTATCCCAGAGGCAGTACCTGTAACCGGATCTTCAATCGTTCCCGAAAACGCAGAAGAAAAATGACGTGCATGAAAATCAGCATTTGAATCATATGTTTCTAAGCAAAACGGATGAACCGACGCTTTTGGAATTTCATTCAAAATACTAGGAAAAAGTAGATTATTAGGTTTCATCTTTTCAAATGAAGATAATTTTTTTATTGGTAAAAGTAAATTCCAAGCACCTGTACTCCCATAAAGAGTTGGTAGACTTATATCGATTTCTTCTACAGTAAGACCAATTGAGGACGCTACATCATCAATTGAACCTTTAAACTCTACAAATTCTGGTTGTTTTTGTTTCATCGTTATATAGATCTCATTATTCGAATTATGAATCTTGATTGGCAAAATACCAGCCTTTGTTTCAATTGTTAACTCACTTTTAAACTCAATTACCCCTCTAGTAACCAAAGCATATATTACTGCCATTGTCCCGTGACCACATAAATCCATTTCATGCCCCGGTGTAAAATAACGAATTTTATAATCAGCAACCTTCGAATTTAATAGAAATGAAGTTTCATTAAATCCCACTTGTTTCGCAATATCCTGCATTTCATAATCAGTCAAAGAATCACAATCTAAAACGACACCAGCTGGATTTCCTTTATTGGGCACTTTACTAAAAGCATCGTAATGGTATACAGTAATACTTTTCATTTTCCCACCTCATTTAGTTTTTAGGTAAATCTATTCTCTAATATTAATTTAAAAATAATATTAATTTTATGAGATTGCTAGAGTAGTGCTTATATTCAATTATTTTATAATATACATTATTAAATTGATAAATTAAACCGTTTACATTTTTCTAATATTTTTATTTTGAAAGTTTGATAAAATAGTAATAATCATTAAAATTTTGGAGGAAAATATGTCATTATTCATAACAGCTTTCGGAGTAAAACTTATACTATGCTTAGCATTTACCTTAATCTGCTTCTTAATTGCATGGCCAATTGGATTATATTTTCGATACAAGGATGCGCAGAAAATGAAAGAAGTATTGCGTGACCAACCAATTAATCGCCGCAATTACTGGCTTAAACAATTCTTAAAATTAAGTATATCAATTATAGTTTTATATTTTATATCTTTTTTAATTGCACTTTATTTTGATATGCGATTTTCATCTACTGCACCGTTTGTCGGTCTATTTGCTCTATTACTCATGCTTTATATTAAATTTGCCCCACGTACAACTGGTGAAGCAACACCTGATATTGATGGATGGCATACAACATCTGTAATCATCGATCCTGATGAATATTTCACTTCAACAGGAGCAACTATTATTTTTGGATCTTTTATCTTTACAGCCTTTGAATTTATAAGCGTTCTATATTAATTTCCTTAGCAATTATTTTATATTTTTCCTTAATAAAGCATTAATGATCAAACTGATTATTAATGCTTTATTTTATTATTTTTTTCATTTACATGGTTAGTTGTCGAAAATAAAAATGATTAAGAGTGAAGGGATTCTCAGGAAGAAAGTTAAATATATTCAATTATCAAAGCTTTAGGAGGAGACCAAATGTCAAATTGGAAGACTGCATTATTTGAGTTACAAAAAACGGATATGTCTTTTTCAACATTTAATGAAGTAAGAGCTGAGAACTTAGACTTTAATAATGTAAGCTTGGCGAACTCGAAATTTAAAAATGCAAACATGAGAAATCTCGAATTGAATGATGTGAATTTATTTGGAGCCCGAATTTCAGATGTTAATTTATCTAATACTAAAATAACAAATGGTAATTTAAGAGACTTAGTAATTGATCATGTTCATTTAACTGGTACATGCTTCCGCAATATTGTCATTCCGGAGGATCTAAATCAAAACGATCACTCTAATTCTATTAAATTTGAGAAATGCAATTTAACAACTAGTCAGTTCACAGACTGTGATTTAAGTCATGTCGAAATTAATAATTGCAATTTATCAGGATTGAAAATTAATGGCATTTTAGTTGAGGATTTGTTAAAGAGTTATAGAGAGAGAAAGTAATTTCTACATAAAAAGATCCAAAACGTGTTATGAGTAAGGTAGTTTCGTCTTTTTGTATTTTTGCTTACCCATGAACCACTCATGAGTAACCTTTTTTCTTCTTTTTGCTGTTTTACTTACTCATGAACTACTCATGAGTAACCTTTTTTCTTCTTTTTGCTGTTTTACTTACTCATGAACCACTCATGAGTAACCTTTTTAATTCTTTTTGCTGTTTTACTTACTCATGGACCACTCATGAGTAACCTTTTTAATTCTTTTTGCTGTTTTACTTACTCATGAACCACTTATGAGTAACCTTTTTAATTCTTTTTGCTGTTTTACTTACTCATGAACCACTCATGAGTAACCTATATTCTTGTGCTTACTTTTATACTTACCCATGAGCCTTTTATGAGTAAGGATTTTAATATTTTTGCTTTTTTCACCGATGTGATCTTTCAACCCGCAATAAAAAAAGAATCTTTAATCAGATTCTTTTTTCGTGTCTATTTTGTTAGCTCGCGTTGTTCTTAATGGTCGTCCAGTACAATATTTCTGTTTCCATTCCCTGTTAACTGTGCTTCGAACGCGTCAATTATATGCAAAAATCGATCTGCTTCTCTAAATACATGGTCTGCTAGCAGTGGGTGAATGATACTTTTAATTCTACAAGCTTCTATTAGGTCGCGTGCTGTTTTCTTAAAATCTCTAAGTGATTTTACCGATACACGGTTTTCATCAAGGAATTGGTCAAGTATAGGAACTGTTTCCGATTGTGGTCTCATTGATTCTAAATCTACGGCTTGGTATAAAAGCTGATCAAAATCATGACTAAATTCCCTAGCTTGATCTACTAATTTTCTTTCCGACGGATCTAATAGATGTCCAATAAATTTTGCATGGTCTGCCATAATTCTTAAAAAGAAAACATTTTCTTGGATAATTGCAGCAGGTAGCGGTTGAAGTTGACCATTATTTAGTTCAGTCAAGCGATTTGCAAAATAAGCAGCTTCCCTACTTGTATGGTCAACTAATAAAGGAAAGTTATTGCCCGTTATTTTACAAGTTAGGAGTAAATTAAGAATTTTACGCTTATAAGCCCAAATCATAGAAGCTGCTTGATGAACCTCATTATTAAACTGTTTAATTTGCTGAGGATCCGTTTGAAGCGAAAATGATTGGGCCTTATTTCCAATTCCTTCAAAGAGCTGATAAAAGTGATCTGCTTCTTGAATTAATTCAGTATCATCACAATTAAATCCTAATTTAAGAAATAGAGAATGCTCTTTCATAATCCTAGACCAAAAAAGAATTTCATCTAAAGAACGTGCTATAAATGCATCCGACAATCGGACCCCTCCTAACATAATTCATTTCA
Organism: Bacillus sp. FJAT-25509; assembly: GCF_001420605.1. Classification (GTDB taxonomy): domain Bacteria; phylum Bacillota; class Bacilli; order Bacillales; family Bacillaceae_G; genus Gottfriedia. The sequence continues at coordinate 148,650 of NZ_LJIZ01000023.1, read as the reverse complement.
CTTCCTAATATATTGATGAAAAAATGAATTATTACAGATACATCTTTATTAAGTAGATTAGCGATTAGACTACTAAAATTTTAGTTTATAAAAAAAGCATTACTTCAATAGAAGTAATGCTAGAGTATTTATTTAATCATAGATTATGATTTCAAAACATCATGATCAACATATCGTTTACCATCTAATTGACTAATCAAATTAATCGCAACTTTTGCTCCATCGCCTGCTGTAATAATCGTATGAACACTTGTTCCTGCAACAGTTCCCGCTGCCCATACTCCTTCAATATTTGTTTTACCAGTCGAATCTACATCAAGTACGGTCTTTATGCGAGGTTCTGTTCCAGCTTTAGTGTTTAGTCCTACTTTTTCAGCTAATTCCACACTTAAGCCTGTAGCTAAAATCACTTGATTTGCTTCATAAGTTGCTGTTTCAGTTTCAATATTGAAGCCATTTTCTGAACTCACAATATTACCTACAGTACCTTGAATAATTTCAGCTCCAAATTTTCTAACTTGATTTTTTCCTGTTTCTATTAAATCTGGACCTGTAATTTCTGAAACCCCATAATGATTTTCAATCCATGCTTTTTTCGTTATACTCTTGTCGTTGTCTAATACTAAAGTTTTTTTACCAGCTTTTGCTGCAAATAAAGCAGCACTTGCTCCCGCTGGTCCGGCGCCGATAATTACGATATCATACATTATTAAAATCGCTCCTTTTTACATATAAGATTGATTTAAGTACTGTAATTATTATTCTGTCGTCGCCTTAATAATCCCTGCATGAATTGATCGTAAATTAATTAAATCCCGGGAAACTTGAGAGATCAGAATAATTAATCCATAAAAGTACAAACGCAATAATACCTAATAATAATATTGTAAAAGTTTGTTTAAACGAGTCCTTAACACGGATATGTGCTATTATTCCACCGATAGCTACAACTCCTAATAATAAACCACCCGCTGGAACCCAACTTTCTTCCCAAAATCCAATAATCAATGAAACTGCCCCAACCAATTCTACTAATCCGGTAATTACTCTGAACCATTGTGCTAATTTCAAGTGATTAAAACTTTCAACACTCGTTTTTGAACCAAAAACTTTCCCTAACCCAGCAATTAAAAACATAAGAGCTAATAAAATTTGCAAGATAATTGATAAAATATCCATTTTTTATCACCCCTTTACTAATATATATGCAATTGAAAAAAGCACATATTACTCCAAAAGTAACTATTCAATGTAAAATTTTGATTAGAATGGTTACTACAATCAGTAAAAATAGTTAGAGGTTTTTTAATTAGTTCATTATTCATCTTTTTTATTAGTAATCAATTAAAAAAATAATTTAGACAAAATAAAAAAGCAGTGTTACCTGCTATATTATTTAGTGCTTTTAATTCCTTATTAAGCTATTAATCTACATTTTAATCCTTAAAAAAGTCAATTCGATTCATAACATCTTCAATTGTAAATAGCTTTAAATAATCTAAAGCCTGGCGTTCGGCTTCAAATAATATTCTTTCTATTTCTAAATCTAACTGTTCTCCGGCTTCACCACAGTCAACTGACATTTCTTGTTCTATGGGAACCTTATTAACAGCAGTATAGATTTCACCTAAGGTAATTAAATCAACCGCCTTTTTTAAAATATAACCGCCTTCACGGCCACCTTTGGATTCTACAATACCTGCTGAGGATAAAGATTGCATTACTCTTCGCATGAATGTCGCATGAGAATCAACTTGCTCTGCGATCATTGCACTTGATAACATACCACCACTATTTGCCAACCAAACTATTGCATGAACTGCTATTTTAAAACGAGGTGGGCCAATATTGACACCTCTGTTTGCACTACTCATTGCTTTTCACTCCTATAATTACTTGGTTGAATACTTATTAAGCAAATGATAGAACAATAAATTTTCATAGGCAATAGAATGGTTAGAAGAATGTTATTAACAATTTTTACCATTAATTACTCAACAATTTGTTCAAAGAAGCCGTTTACTAAAAATCGAAAATCTATTAATTTTAAAGCCCAAAATGTTGCTTTGCTAATTCTTTATATCTCATTTCATCAATATCCTCTTTCGTTACCACTCCGTTAATCCATTGTGTAAAAGAAGTATTCGTTAAAGTATTATTTCCCTCATTTGTCAATTGAGTTATTAAAGGATTTTTATTAAATGGTGATTCCTCGTGCTCAGCAATAATTGTTTGAATCTCATTAAATTCGGACACACCAGAAATCACATCGCGTGAATCAAATGCATATCCAATTCTCCAATTAGGATCTTTATGTTTTAGTTTTAACATCAAAACATAATCCCCGAATTTTGTATCTTCTTTTTTAATTCGAAACTCACCATTACTAGAAGTTATCTTCTCACCAGTAAAAGGAACTGCTTTTAAAGGAAGATTCGCTCCAAATCCTGTATCAATTAAGTATGTATCTTCATTTTGTGTTAATAGGATCGTGACATGTGTTCTTCCAAAAGTAGGATATTTTTGAGCAATATTATCATAAACAACCCCTCTAGCTAATCTCACGTTAAACCCATTTTCAAGAAGAAATAAATAAAGTAATGAATTCAATTCATAGCAGAGACCACCTTCACTTTTTACTAATAATTTACTAATTAAATTTTCTCGGGTGATCTCATTCGTATTATTTTCTATAATACAAAGATTTTCAAAAGGTATATTTTTTGCTGTTTTTTCAAGAATGTCATTTAAATTATTAAAGTTAATCACTTCATTATCTCGTAATCCGATTCTTTTTCGAAACAATAAATTAAGCTCGCTCATTTACTATTCCTCCTGTCTCATCAAACTTTTAATTAATCATACCATTTTAGTTTAAAAGCTAAAAAAAATAAGCTGCAAAAGCAACTTCATGCCATCAAAAATTTAGATTGTCTCTTATAATCTTTTTTCAAAATAATATTGATTATACCCTTTTGGATGATTCTCAATTACGCCAAATACTTTAAAACCATGCTTCTTATAAAATTTTGGAGCTTGAAAACTAAAAGTATCTACTTTAATAAGGCGACATCCATTTTCGATTGCAAATTCTTCCATTTGATTGATTAGCTGACTACCAAAGCCTTCATGTCTATACTCCTCAGACACCCATAAGAAGTCTATAGATAAATGGTGCCAATACATCCTTCCTGTAATTCCACCTACTATTTCCTCTTGATCATTTCTAACGACAAAGCTTATTTCTTCAGATGGTGCACTCTTCTCATCTGGAAGGTTTTTAGCATTATATTCAATTACTTTTTTTCTAATAAAATCACTATCTTCTTGTACCCATTGTTTCACTATTTTCATTTTTTTCTCCCATTATTATATTCGACTTATAGCAACTAAATTTACTTATTTAATAGTACATTCTCTAAATAACGTTATTTTCCTTTTAAAACCATTCTTAGCCAAGAACCTTACTGAATAAGATCGAAACAAAAAAACCTTCAAAAATTAGAAGGTTTTAATCTAAATATTATGGTATAATCTTCCAAAAGGAGTGGGATTTATATGGATAACGTGTTTTTTCCTCTATTTTCAATCATACCGATTTTGTTTTACATAGCACCTTTTGTTTTTATGATTTGGTTCCTTTTAAAATTCCTAAAAATTCAACAAGAAAAAAATCAAATTCTCAAAAGTATTTCAGATAAACTAGATCACTTAAATAACAATCAATCAGAAACTTGAAAGAGCGTATGTCTCTTTCTTTTTTTATTTTTTAGAGATTGGTATCCATATTTCGCTCTTAAAATTTGGTGATGTGATGTCTTTCTGTTCATTCCATAAAATTTCGGGACCTTCTACTTGATGGTAATCAGAGGATGGAAACCATTCAGAATAAATTCGTCCCCACACTTCTTGTAATGCATCTGGAAATTTTCCAATTGCTTCGAATACTGCCCATGTAGATGCAGGAACTTCAAGTTGAATTAACTCTTTTGGACAGTCATTTGTAGTGGCAACACCAATATAATGATCAAGCTCTCCTTTTTCTTCCATTCTACCTTCTGAAAAATTTGTTGATGCATTAATTATACCAATCGGTTCAACATTGGAGAGTTCTTTTAGTTTCGTTATTTTTTCCATCGTTAAAGTTTTCCACATGGATGCAATTTCGGGATTAACTCCATTAAAAATAATCGGAACTCTCTTTTTTATCCCTACGATTCGAAATGCTTCTTTTTCTTCAATACGATAGTTCATTTCATTTCCCCCTTTAATTGATAATTGGAAGGTCATTCGTGGATATGCTTTGAGCGAATTGCCGTTATTTCTAGCTTCTGACGGAGTAATTCCATGTAAGTTTTGAAAGGCCCTCGAAAAGGAATCCGGAGAATTGTATCCGTATTTTAAAGCAATATCAATTATTTTCTTGTTATGATCTTTAAGTTCAAACGCAGAGGCGGTAAGGCGGCGACGACGTATATACTCTGAAAGAGAAATTCCAGCAAGAAACGAAAACATTCTTTTAAAGTGATACTCAGAACAATAAGCCCGTCTAGAAAGCTCTTTATAGTCAATCTCACTCGTCAAATTTTCTTCAATATATACTAAAGCATCATTCATATTCTTTAACAAATCCATTTTATAACCTCCTTCTTCAATAGAATAACAGGAACGAAATTAATCAATCCGACTTTTCATGCTAAGTTATGTAGGGTGTTCTCATTTACTATTTTTAAAGGGAGCCACATTAAGTAGCTCCCAAAATTTAAAACTTTTTACATCGATAATTTAAAATCTTCTTTTACATTCAATTTCTTATTAACTTTAACATAAACCAAAATTGCATTAAGTAGCAATAATGCACTTGTAACAAAAAATACATATTTCACACCTAAATATGCTCCAATTTGCCCACCTAAAACGGAACCGACAAACACACCTAAATATCCAGCTGACATGTTAAATCCAAATACTCGACCGGTAATGGCATCCGGTGTAATTCGTTTAACTAATGTATTAACAGCTGGAGTTAATCCTGCCGTTGCCAAACCTAAAATAAATCGTAGTCCCATCAATTCCCAAGCGTTTTTTACAAATGCTTGTGGAATAACCATTAAACCTGAAACGATCAGTGCAACGAATATAACTTTATGAGGACCAATTCGATCTGAAATCTTACCTAATCTCGGAGCAGCAATAATGCTTGCCAATCCTGATGCTGAAAATGCCATACCCGCTAACAATGCAACATGTGTAGAATGAGCAGATAGCTGAGAAATGTAGACAGTAATAACTGGTTCAATCGAATAAAGAGCTATTGTTAAAACAAAAAAAGTAATGAACATTGTGATCATTAAGCTTTTATCCGGAATAAGACACCAAATTTCCTTAAACTTAAGCACTTTTTTATTTTGGTGAGTAAATGATTCTTTTACAAATAATGCTGTTGTAATAAACGCCACCATCATGAGTCCGCCTGTTACAAAAAACACATTTTGTAAGCCCACAGTCTCACCGATATAGCCTCCAATCATAGGACCAAGTAATGAACCTGCTATACTTGCAGTTGAAAGTGTACCTAATGCCGAACCCGCATGCTCTTTATCTGTTTGCGTTGCGATTAAAGTTGTACAAGCTGTACCATAACCGGTAATGACGCCTTGTAAAAGTCTTAAACCAATTAAAACATAGACATTATGTGCGAAACCCATACAAAAAATAATAATTGACATACCAAGACTTGCTCTTAAAAGCATTGGTTTTCGTCCAAACTTATCCGCTGCCAAACCCCAAATAGGAGAAAAAATTGCTGAAATAATAAAAGTTACCCCAAAAGCAATCCCAGAAAATTGACTAATTAATGCAGAATTATGAACACCAAGTTTATCAATATATAGGGGTAATACCGGACCAAGTTGGCTCATCCCGATACTCGTTACAAACATGCCAAACCAGCAGACAATCAAATTTCTTTTCCACAATAACATCATATCCCCCTCCTTTTTGATAAAAATAAAATCAATATTAAAAAGTCTCGAGAATGAGACAAATAAAAAAATAACAATGAGTTTTCATATACACATAAGACTAAACTATATTTTATAGTTTGTAAATTATATTATATAGTTTACTAATTATCATTAGAAGTGTTAAACTATTTTCTGTAAATATAGTCTCTCTTTAAAAATACTTTGTATTTAGGTATTGTATCTTTAAGGGCATAAGTTGATTGGCAGTGGAAATCAACCTAATTAATCTTAAAAAAACAATCTATCGTAAAAAACCTAAACATGAGACGGGAGCAAAAAAATGGTTCAAAAAAGAAATTTAACAAAAGAAAAAATAATTGAAGTGGCTTTTTCATTGGCTAATGAAATCGGACTTAATCAAGTTACTTTTCCAAAAATTGCAGAGAAGCTAGATATTAAATATCCATCTTTATATAACCATTTTGCGAATATGGATGATTTAAAATTGAAAATGACGATTTCTCTTTTAAATAAATTAAATTCGACTTTAATGCAAAGATTGGTCGGTAAAAGTGGTGAACAAGCGATTAGAGAAATTGCTTATGTATACCGTGATTTTGCATTTGATAATAGAACTGGTTATGGACTTTTTATGAATATCCCGAGTACAGAAAATGATGATGTTAAACGACTTGCTAGGGAAACGACTGGAATTATTCATCAAATTCTAAAGTTTTATATTACGGACCCTACTTTATTGATACATCAAGGCCGAGCACTGAGAAGCATTTTACATGGATTTGTCTCGATGAATTTCCTTGGATATTTCCAACATCCAGTAAATGTAGATGATAGCTTTGATGTTATGATTGATGATTTTATTTCTTCTGTTTCAAAAACGCAGGAAGTAGAATAAGTTTTTAGCAACAAAAAATGTGAACACTAAACTAGGCAACTTTCTTTAGATGTCTAGTTTAGTGCTCACATAAAACAAAGGGAGGTGTGGTAAAAGCTTAGTGCTTTTACTTTCTAAATGAAAATAGATAAAGGTATTGAAACAATTGAATTAGTAATGAACTTTATGGGACAAGAAAGAATTATTCATCCAACTTTACTATGGGATGATCATGAAGTAATCTTAGTAGATACGGGAATGCCAGGACAAACTGGAGAAATTCGTGAAGCGATTGAGAGAGCCGGTCTAGAATTTAATCAACTGTCTAAAATCATCCTTACACATCAAGACATCGATCATATCGGAAGCCTTACTGAAATCTTAAAAACTGCTGATCAAAAAATTGAAGTACTAGCCCATAATGAAGACAAACCTTATATTGAAGGTGACAAAACCTTTATTAAAATGAATCCTGAACGAATCGCAAAAATGATCGAATCTCTTCCTGAAGAACAAAGTCAAAAAATAAAAGCGATGTTCAATATACCACTTAATGCTAAGGTCAATACTACAGTAATTGATGAAGAAGTATTACCATATACTGGAGGAATTACTGTCATCTTTACTCCTGGACATACTCCTGGTCACATTAGTTTATATCATCATCAAAGTAAAACTCTTATTGCAGGAGATGCTCTAACTTCGGAGAATGGTGTAATCATGGGGCCAAATCCAAATAATACACCTGATATGGATACTGCTCTTACGTCCATTAAGAAATTCACAAAATATGATATCGAAACAGTCATTTGTTACCATGGCGGAGTAGTTAATGAAAATGTAAATGAACAGCTTTTAACATTAGCTAACAATAATTAATATACTGTAATTAATTTGGGCACCCAATAAGGTGCCCTTTTTTATGTGTTTATTGAGCTCGTTTTTTACCATTTATAAATGAACATAAAATTAATACAATTAACATTCCTAAGCATACAAAAATACTTAACCTGTTCTGTTCACTGAATGCAAATGCTACGCAACTTACACCTAAAGCAATGACTGTAAATGATGTTATATATGGAAATCCCCATACTTTAAAGTGTGGCATTTTAGTATAAGTTTTACGAAGCTTTAATTGTGCTAAACAAATGCTGATCCATACTAATGATACTGTAAATCCAGGAATCGCCATTAAATATCCGAATACGCGATCTGGAGAAAAATAAGCTACAAAAGTGCCCCCAATTAAAATAATTGCACTTACAATAACCGTATAAACTGGTACACCATTTTTAGAAATTTTTGCAAAAGCTTTTGGAGCTTCACCTTCAGTTGCTAATGAATACATCATTCGTGTACAACCATAAATCCCTGAATTTGCAGCAGATAAAACGGCTGTAATTAGAACAAAGTTCATAATATGAGCTGAACCTTGGAAACCTACTGTTGATAAAACTTGAACAAATGGACTTTCTTGATTACCAATTTCATTCCATGGAATTAATCCGCAAATAATCAGAATTGGAAGCGTGTAGAATAAAACAATTCTCCAAATAACCCCTTTTATAACTTTTGGTATTACTTTCTCTGCATCTTTTGTTTCTGTTAAAGTCAATCCAATTAATTCTGAACCACCGTAAGAAAAAATGACTATTAATAAAGCAGACAATACTCCTGACCAGCCTTGTGGGAAAAATCCCTTATGCTGAACATAATTTTGTACATATCCACTATGATCACTTGGAATAATTCCAAATAAAATTCCAGCGCCTAACGCAATAAATAAAACAATCATTGTAATTTTAATTCCTGCAAACCAGAATTCTATTTCACCATATCGTTTAACATTCATAAAATTAACTGCCACAATAAAAATTGCACTAATAAAACTTAAAGACCATAAAGACATTGAAGGAAACCAATATTGTAGAAAGCTACCTGCTGCAATTACTTCAATCACACAAACAACTAACCACATAAAACAGTACAACCAACCAATTACGAAAGAAACTCTTGTACCAAACGCTTTACGAATAAATCCTTTCATATTCAAACCTGGGAACGCAATTGCCATTTCCGCAATCGCACTCATCACAACAAGAAGTAATAATCCAGCAAACAAATATGAAAAAATAACTGCTGGTCCTGCAATCGATACAGTTTCTGATGTTCCTTTAAAAATACCCGTGCCAATTGCTCCACCGAGTGCCATGAAACGGATATGTCTTGGTAGTAAATTTTTTTGTAATTCCATTTTCTATCTCCTCTTTCTAGCTTATAATTTTATAAAAAAAAATCGCCCCTGCCTCTAACGACAGGGACGATTTTCACCGTGGTACCACCCTAATTGCAGAATTATATCTGCCACTTGTTTTATTTAACGATCGATGACCGTCTTTTTCAAAGTAAATGTCGACCTTTACTTCGAAAAAGATGCTCCAGAATTGTAATTCATGCTTGTTTTTGTACTGATTCACACCATCCACCAGCTCTCTTAAACAGTGAAACAAACATTACTGTATTCCCTTCATTGCATTTTCTATATTAAGTTAAAATAATAAAAAAGTCCCTACTGATTGTATCAGTAGGGACGAATTATTCGCGGTACCACCCTAGTTGCAGAAATATTCTGCCTCTTAAAATTTGATAACGATCAAATTTGACCGTTTTTCCCTCAGTAAAGATTAAACTTTACTTCGAAAAAAATAGCTCCAGGACCGAAATTCATGCTTATCTTTGTACTGATTTCCACCAACCATCAGCTCTCTATTACATTGAGATAAGTACTACTTAAATTCCCTTCATTGCTTAAAACTATATTAATCTAAAATTAGTAACTTGTTTCTTTTTTTAATATGTTTTGTATTATAGGGGTTATTTCATAATTCTGTCAACATCTTTTTATTTCATTTTGTTCAACTACTATACAAAATGCTAGTTTAAATAGTTTGTGAACTATGAAAATAATATAATATAATTAAGAAAAATGGAGGGAAGAAAACCATGCTAAACATACGAAATGTAAGATTAGAAGATTTAACTGAACTTGTAGAAATTGAGCATCTTTGTTTTTCAAAAGAAGAGGCAGCTACAAAACAGGCATTCGAAAAACGCATTAAATTAATTCCCGATAGTTTTTTTGTAGCTGAGGAGAATGGTAAATTAGTTGGTTTAGTAAACGGCCCTGTTATAAATGAGACTTTCATTACTGATGATTTATTTAGCGAAATTAAAAAAAATCCATCTACTGGTGGTCATCAAAGTATCTTAGGCATAGCAGTTTCTCCACAAAACCAAAATAAAGGGATTGCATCAAAATTGCTTTCTCATATCGAAAAAGTTTCAAAAGAACATAAGCGTGATTCAATAACTCTTACGTGTAAAGAAAACTTAATTCATTTTTACGAAAACCATGGCTTCATCAATAACGGTAGTTCTAGCTCAACACATGGTGGAGTAAAATGGTATAACATGAGTAAAAAACTGTAATAAGGCTATAGCTTTATTACAGTTTTTTCTTTGGAAATTTATTTAAGACTTTATTCTATTTTATACCACTCCATCACTTCAGAAAGCTTCTTCCTTATACTTTGGATTAACTCGGTTGGTTCCTTCACAGATGCATCTTTTCCAATTGCAATGAATATTTGGGCTAAAAAAGGCATTTCATTCGGTCTAATCCAATCTTCAATCCACCCAGTTCCGTTCTCCCGCGTTTGTACCTTAAACCTTGGATCAATTACCGTTTCACATCTTTGGACCCCTTCTCTACTAAGCTCCACGTAAAACTTAATTAATTTCTCTTCTTTCATACTTTTTAATTTCTTTCCAAGCGGAATTAGCGGCAAATCGAGCGGCTCATTATCCACTTCATGACTGATCGAAACAATTTTATCGCATCTAAATAACCGATAATCAAGACTATTAAAACAATATGCAGGACAATACCATAGTCCACTAGATGCATATATTCCGAGTGGTTGAATTTCTCGATTCGACTTTCCTTTATACGACTCGTAGTCAATACTAATTACATTTTGGCGAATAGCGGTTTCTAATAGTGTTGAGAGAAATGGGGATTTTGCTTGTTTTGTTGGTACGAAAAAATCAAACCGATTTTTCATTTCATCAATCTGATCTTTTACATCAGTAGGTAAATAAGCATAAAATTTCTTCAAAGCGGATTTAGATTGCGCTTCAAATGGAAGAGTGGAAAAGTGCCGTAATGCATGACTAGCAAAAAATATTGAAACTGCTTCTTCTTCTGTGAAAGTAATCGGAGGTAAAACTCTTTCGTTTAGTACTTGATATCCACCATGAGGACCAACCTCAGAATATAAAGGCACACCTAATTCACTTAACTCCATTAAATCTCTTAAGATTGTTCTAGTAGAAACGTTAAATTCATAAGCTAATTCCTTAACTGTAAACTTACGCTTCCGATTGACGAGCATCATTAATTCAATTAATCGTTTTGACTTCGCAGACATATTTTCACCTTATTTTATAACTATGACAGTTTTTGTCACTATTATAATTTAACATATGTATTAAGCCAAACAAATAAGGAGAATCATGTTATGAAATCAATCGAACAAAATAATAAAGAATTAGTAAAAGAATTTATTGAAGTTTTCTGGAATCAGAATAAACTAGACAGCACTAACCATTTTTTATCACCTGATTACAAAGATTACTCTTATGGTTCAACAGAAGGATTAAAACAATTCGCTAACGTAATTTTCACAGGTTTCCCAGATAGCCATTACACGATTGAAGAAATTGTCTCCCAAGGAGAAACTGTTATCACAAGACTTGAATTCACAGGAACAAACACTGGATTTTTTAGAGGTAACGCCCCAACCGAAAATTCGGTAAAAGTATCTTTATTTAGGGAATTCAAAGTTGAAAATGGAAAAATTTTAACTCATCGTGGGTTATTTGATACACCAACTCTTATAAGTCAATTAGGGCCAAAATAATATAAAAAACTACCAACTATTCTTATAGAATAATTGGTAGTTTTATCATGCTTTGATAAATAATAAAATACGATTTTATTACAATTTAGCTAATACTTCATTTACATCTCCCCATTCATAAATTAGTAAATTCAATTCAGATCCTGAAAATGTAATCTTATCTGATTTCAATAAATCAGCACCATAATATTCATAGAAATAGCGTGTTTTATTGTCTTCTAAAACCTCGACGAATACCCGATTATAACCCCATTTTTGAAACTGTAGAAACAGCTGTTTCATTAGCTGTTTTCCGATTCCTTTACCTTGATATTCCTCAAGTAGATAAATAGATGTTAAGTCACCAGAGTGATCGACTTGATTCCTCTCTCTTTTTCCACAATCTGCAAAACCGATAATTTCCCCATTATCATTTTCCGCAACAACCACATAATCCTCTACTTTTGAAAGATTAAGCTCCCACAATTTCTCTCTTTGTACATAAGATAACTTCTCTAAAAACTCGTTAGGAATTATATTTCGGTAAGTAGTTTTCCAACTATCAACATGAACTTTAGCGATGCCTTTTGCATCTGACATTGTAGCTTTCCTTATAATCAACCCTTCCACCTCACACCACTCTTTTAAGAAATATATACCTTCAAAGTGACGATAAGTCCTTTAATTTTTCATGAATTTTCATTGTAGTGACGTAAAAAGTAGTAATTTCCTAATTAAAGCAGCTACTCTTTTTTAATTGGGATTCTCTCTTTTTATTTGCGATTACTCTTTTTTTATTGTGATTCCCCTGCTTTAACTGTGACTCACTTATTTGAGATTTTCAATTCCTACAACAAAAAAAGCAACTCCACAGGTGCTCTACCTTTTGCGATTATATTTCTCAAATGAAATTGACTGAACCTCATATTTCTTTCCATTCCAATCATATAAAAGCTTCAAATTTCCGATCGCTCCTCCGCCGTCTGTTGATATCATTACGACAGCATCTGCAACTAGTTTTTTCTTATCAACAATATAGTCCACTGGCACGTGGGTATATACACTATCGTCAGAAGAGGTATCTTTAAATCCTAACGATTTTAAATTAACTTTATACGTTTTTTGTTTAGTTGATATAGTTACAATATCCCCTTTTTTCTCCATTTCCACAAGGCGTTTAACTGCTTCAGACACCGATTCAATTGGAACTTCCTTATATTCTTCGCTTTGGTCATCATTCTTACTAATTTGCAATAAATGAATCGGATCATTGAAATTATCCAATACGATAATGACTTCATTTTGTTTATCTTTATTTAAATCTTCACTAAACATTTTGGTCCCATACTTCCCACTTTTCCATGTTGGGAAGTGATATAGCAATCCTTCATTACCAATTTGAACGTCAAAATTCCGATATTCTTTCCAATCAATTCGGTCAGCGATTAGATAGATATTTTCCTGCCACACATCGCTTGGGATTCCATTCATAACCACTCGTTCAGCTTGCCGCGCACTTACAGATGAAGAAGAAAAAAATGTAAAAGTACTAATTAACACAGCGATTAAACGTCGGTTCATCGAAACACCACCTTTACCATTAAGGTGTCCTAATATGGAAAATATAACCTCAATCTAAAGGATTCGCCTACTCACCTTATCCACAAAAAAAGAGAGCTGCAAAAAGCAACTCCCTGTAAATTAAGAATTTATTCCAGCTGACTGTCCCTGCTCCTGCAATATTTCTCCCTTAATTCTTCTCTCCAATGCAGGAGTAATTCGAACAAAGATAAGAATACCGATTACACCTAAACTCGTTAAAAAGAAAGATGTCGCGAAATTAGATAAATATGCACTTAGTGAAACAGTTATTGAGCAGATAAACATCGCTAAATTAAATGTTAAACCTGCAACCGCCATATAGGAACTCCTTGTTTCGTCAGCTGGTAAGTTAGCCATATAGTTTTGTTGAACAGGTACTCTTAATACTTCCGCAACTGTTGCGATGAACATTGCTATAAATAATAGCCAAATAGAGTTACTATATGAAATCACTGCATATCCACCAACAAATGCAATACAACTCCAAATTAACGTTTTTCGATCATCCAATTTCCCTACAATTTTAGAAGCAAAAAGGGCCATTACGACTACAAGTATCGTGTTTTCTGTTCGCAGAAAACCATTCATCTCGATTCCGCCAAATGTCCAGTTCAATAAATGTTGTGTGTGGAAATCATTCGCTAATCGAATACTTATATAATTTGTTAACTGAAATTCCATTGAAAGTACTAACAAACCCGCCAGTACATAAAGAATAAATAGTCTATCTTGAAAAACGTCACGGTAATTTGAAATCATCTTTTGAGCATGATGAGCAATCGTCTTCGTTTCTTCCTTTTCAGTAACTAAGCTTTCTTCGACAAAGAACGTAATTAAGACCCATGTAACAAGTGAAGCAACTGATAGTGCTAATAATAATTCAAATAAATATGATTTAAATAAAAATCCTCCAAGCATACCACCAATCGCAATTGATAAATTGTTCGACCAGTACATGATTGAGTACATAAGCTTCCGTTCTTCTGGCTTACTCACATCTATTAACATGGCCTGATTAGCTGGCCCTGCTAGTCCCCAACAAATACTATTTAAAGTCATCATAAAGAATGTAATAAGAGGTGATGAAAACCAAGGTGAATTACAAAACATCATTGTAATAAACGCGAGTAACCGAATTGTTTCGGCAAACACAATCGTCTTTTTCCGGCCAAACTGATCCGAAAAATAGCCTCCAAAAAAGTTCATAATAATTCCTATAAATACATTTACAAGCAAAAGTAATCCTGCTTGTTTTACCCCAAAATGTTTAGATAAATAAATCGCCATAAAAGGAAAAATCATACTTCCAATTGACGAACTTAAGAATGATTCGAGTATTCGAATTTTGATATTTTTGTGAAACTTAAGTATCCCCATGTTGTTTCAACCTTTCTTTATCTATTGAATCCCCTTCGTTTTAAACTAGTACCGAATAAACCCATTATTTGCATGAAAATTCCCCCTTTTTAAATTTTTCACTCAATTAGCATAGCAGTTATTTTTGATTATGCCAATATGCAATCCCCATACTTTTATCCTATATAAATGAGAAAAACTGGAATATCTAAAGCAAACCAATTTGAATTGTTTAAAAAACTGTATGCGTATTAACTCCATTTCCAGAATGATAGACAAAATCGTCTGTTATAAGCTCATCTAATACCTTAAGATTTCCAGATGTAAAGTATTCCTTAAACCATCTAGTTGCAACATTCGATACAAGCTTATCGTTATCCTATCTAAGTCATTAAATATAAATATTTAGTAAAAAATAACTAAATTTTGCGTTCAGTTAAAGCTACTTATTGAAATGAAACACTAATTAGATTATCATCTAATTAGATAAGTATAAAAGTAGGTGTATATTAAGTGCAATTAAATAAAATTGTCGATTTCCATAAAGCTTTAGGTGATCTTACTCGAGTACGCATTATTGCTTTACTTCAGCAAGGTCATTTAAGTGGGCAAGAAATTGCCAGTAAATTAGGTCTAAAACCTCCAACAATTACCCATCATATGTCAAAGCTTAGAGAAGTTGGTCTGGTTAAAGAGCGCCGAGATAAAAATACAATCTATTTCTCTCTAAATACTAAAATTTTAGAAATGAGTGCGAAAGCAATTTTCACAGTAGGAACAGGAGGAGATTCCAATATGGAAATGTCAGTTACTGAAAGTGAACGTTCAAGTATTATCAATAATTTCTTTACTAAGGAAGGCAAACTTAAAATTTATCC
Source organism: Bacillus sp. FJAT-25509 (assembly GCF_001420605.1). Taxonomy (GTDB): domain Bacteria; phylum Bacillota; class Bacilli; order Bacillales; family Bacillaceae_G; genus Gottfriedia. The sequence continues at coordinate 132,989 of NZ_LJIZ01000023.1, read as the reverse complement.
TGCTCAGCGAAAGAAAAAGCTTGTCGTTTTAGTACATATGATTAAAGGCTTAGAATTTGGTAGAGTTTATCAAGAAAAGGAAATCAATGAATATTTGAAGGAATTTCATGAAGATTACGCCACTCTAAGACGAGAGCTCATTATGTGTCAATTTATGTATCGCGAAAACAATCAGTATGAATTAAATCCAGTTGAATTATGGTGGATGAAGTAAATAGAAAGAAAAACAGAAAAAGAGATACTTTAAAATATCTCTTTTTCAATTTATTATTTACTTGGATTTGTAGAAATATATTTCTTAACTACTTCCATTACATACTCCTGACAAGCATCAGCTGTAGTTGGATCATATTTACCGCCATTTGTTTTGTTGTTTGATAATACGCGAATTCCTAAGAAAGCTACATTATATGCTTGAGAGATTTGAGCTGCAGCAGCGCCTTCCATTTCTTCTACTGAAGTTCCATATTTAGTATGGAACCATTTAATGCGATCAACTTCATTGTTCCAAACGTCTGCAGATCCGATTGTACCTTCTACAACCTTACCTTTAGTGTATTTGTTTTTCACTGCATTTGCAGCTGCTAATAAATCTTTATTACCTTCGTAAAAACGTGGTTTTTCAGCATTTGGATCTTCACCTGCACTACCTTCAGAAGCCATTAAGTCCATTGGTTTCCATTGAGTAGCATCAATTCCTTGGTTTTCGTCCTTCGTTTCTGTTTTTAAAGAACCAATATTCGTTGTATTTTTACCTAATACGATATCAAAAACATTTAAATTTGGGTCATGACCACCAGAAGTTCCTTGGTTAATAATTGCGATTGGTTTATATTTTTCAATTGCAATCGCTGTAGCTGCAGCAGTATTTTCCATACCTTTACCTGTTTTTGCTACGATAACTGGGTAATGATTTAAAGTACCTTTGTAAAATACGAAGCTACCTGATTTTTCAATTTTTACATGTTCTAATTTACTTGCAAACTTTTCAGCCTCAATTGGCATTGGTCCCTCAATAATAATTGGTCTAAGATGTTTAGTTTTTGCTTCTGCAGTATTCGATTTAAAGTTATAACCTACAGATACAGAGATTAATAGTGCAGAAATGATTCCTAATAAACAGTATTTTTTTAACAATGTCTTTTCCCCCTTGATGATGATCACACTCGATGTTTTAGTCAAAAAAAATGGTCTAGAAAAAGTAGAACAATCTCTACCTTCTAGACCTACGAAAGTTAAAGTATAGATTAGCAATAAATAAAATTTAATGCTAAACCCTCATTATTGGTTACAAAAAAATGAAACCAAGTATACTTTAACCCGTAGTCTAGTTCTTTCAATGGGAACCAGGTAGAAACGCTCAGACCATATTACTGAGCATATACGAGTAATGTTTATGAATGATTACACTGCTAATATATCAAACTCGAAATATATTTTCAATATAAAATATGAACTTTTTTTATAATACAAACAATAATGTTCGTATTTTAAGGAAAACAAAAGGTTTAATCTGTATAATAAGCTAAGAAAACAATGAATTTATTATCTTTTTCTAAATCAACCGAAATAAAATTTCATTTTTTCAGAATTCAAATTTTAGTGGTCTTAAAAATAATTCCTCTAAAGTTTCTTTCGCATTTTTATGTTCATAAATTATTTCAAACAATGCGTTACAAATCGGTAGTTCAACATCATACTGATCAGAAAGTTCCTTTAAAGCCTTAATTGTAGAAACCCCTTCCGCTAATTTATCAAATGGTTTTCCTTCAACAAATGCCTGCCCAAACTTTCGATTATGACTATGCATAGAAAAGAGTGTTGCCTCATAGTCTCCTAAGTGACTTAAACCGTAAATTGTTAAATCATTTCCACCCATTGCCCTTATTAAACGAGAAATTTCTCTCGTTCCTCTAGCCATCAATGATCCTTTTAAACTACTATAGTTAAATCCATCAAGCATTCCTGCAGCTATTCCCATGACATTTTTTGTTGCAGCTCCAATTTCATTACCAATTAAGTCTTGCCCATAATAAAAACGTATTAACTCACTGTTAAATGCTTTAGCAATCTGTTTTGTTACTTCAATATTCTCCGAACCGATAACCATGCAATTTGGTATATTTCTTACAAAGTCTTGTACATGACCAGGCCCTACCCAAACCGCTACATTGCTATTTTTCCCAACTTCTTCACGAAAGACTTGTGTGAGTCTTTTTCCTGTTGAAGATTCTATGCCTTTCATACAGAGGATAAAAGTTTTACCTTGTATTTCATTATATTGACTTAAGCGATTTGCAAATGTTCTTAGCTCTTGTGCACTAATTGAAATAATAATGACTTCTGCAAAAGATAATGCACCTTCTAAAGAGCTCGTTAACTCAATTCCATCTGGTAGGCTTAAATAGTCATTTTTTCTTGTCTGATTTAAGCCAATAAAATTTCTAGAGTTTTCTCTTCCCCATAAAACTACATTATGGCTAACTCGATTAGCGTACCAAGCTAAAAAAGTTCCCCATCTACCGCAGCCTAGGACAGATACATTCATACACTACTCTTCCTTCCAAAATTTATAATCGAGTAACTGGACTAACCAAAAAACTCAAAAAAGAAGTCTAATTTAATAACCTATTAGACTTCTTCAGACTGTTGAAGAATGAGTTTTCACAAGTAAAGTTGAGTATGGCTAAAGCCTGTATTGAGTAAGTTTTTTTCATCTTACTGTTTTACTAACTCATGAACTTTTTATGAGTAACCTTTTTTCTTCTTTTTACTTTTTTACTTACTCATGAACCTCTCATGAGTAACCTTTTTTCTTCTTTTTGCTTTCTTACTTACTCATGACACTCTCATGAGTAACTTTTTTTCTTCTTCTTGCTATCTAACTTACTCATGACCCTCTCATGAGTAACCTTTTTTTTCTTTTTGCATTTTTACTTACTCATGCCCCACTCGAGTAACCTAGTCCTATTACAAAGTCCAATTAATAAGTAATCCTGCGTGAGTTAATCCACCACCAAAGCCATACAATAAAACCTTATCTCCATATTTAAGTTTCCCTTCCTTCACGCCCTTAACTAAAGATAATGGGATCGTGGCTGATGATGTATTTCCGCAATCTACTAAGCTATTTAACGTTTTATCGATTGGATATTCACTTCTTTCGCAGATTGATTCAATCATTCTTAAATTTGCACTATGAGGAACAAACCAATCAACTTCATTTAATAAAGTTGATCCATTATTTAGTACAGCTTGCATTCCTTTTGGTACTGTCGTAACTGCCCATTTATATACCTCGCGTCCATTTTGAACGATATTATTGTTATTAATTATCTCTTCTCCAAACATTTGATTTGATAAATTTGAGCAATATAAATGTTTCCCTTTTTCGCCTTCTGATCCTAAGTAGGAGGAAATGAAGCTAGGTTGTTCTTCATCATACTCTACTAAGGCTGCGCCAGCGCCATCACCAAATAGAATACAAGTAGTGCGATCTTCGTAATCGGTTATTTTTGATAAAGTTTCTGCTCCAACTACCAAAATTTTACGGTTTAATCCTGATGTAATTAATCCATTTGCCATATACAAACCGTAAGTAAAACCTGCGCAAGCAGCATTTAAATCGATTGCTCCAGCATTTTTTATTCCAAGCTTTGCTTGAATAATTGAAGCAACACTTGGCGTTTTGAAATCTGGCGTTAAAGTACAAACAATAATCATATCAACATCTTCAACAGACTTATTGTATTTTTCCATCAAGTCCTTTATTGCCTTAAAGCTTAAGTCGCTTGTATTTTCATTTTCATTTGCAATTCTTCTCTCTTTTATGCCAGTTCGCTTTACAATCCATTCATCATTTGTTTCAACGATTTTTTCTAAATCCTTATTGGTTAATACTTTTTCTGGTACATATGAACCTATTGCAGTGATACGTGCTTTCGAATTGTGCATTATGGTCACCTCAGTCATATTTATTAATCTCTTTCCAATATTATATCACCAGATATTAATACTAGGTACTAATTTTATTATAAAATTTTTTCTAGCTTTTAATTTACCGAAAGTGATTCATTAGTCAGGCGTGTAAATAAAAGGTATTAAACTAAAAAAAGTTGCTACAACAGCAACTTTACTTTCAAAAATTTTACAACTCTAGTGTCATAAAAACACTATTAGGGTCATCTTTATAATCAGCAAAAGGCTTACAATACTTAAAACCAAAAAGTTCATATAGTTTTTTTGCTGGATCAAATGCTTCCATTGAACCGGTTTCTAAACTAATTCTCTTGTATCCTCTATTTTTCGCCTCTTTGATAATGTGTTGGAGCATGCACCTTGCCACACCTTTTCTTAAATGAGCCGAAGAAGTTCTCATAGATTTAACTTCTCCATTTAAAGAGTCAAGTTCTTTTAGGGCCCCACATCCAACTAATTCACTTTGTTCCCATACACTCCAAAACGTAATTTCTGGTTTCTTTAATCCTTCAAGATTTAATGCATGTATGCTTTCAAGTGGAGAATGCTGTGTCATACCTTGTAAATGCTCACTAATTAGCTTAACAACTTCAGTTCCAGTCAAATCATCAACCTTAATTTTCACGTAATAATCACCTCATTCTTCTTTTTTATGATTGCTATTATTATACTAAATTTTGATAAACTTCTAATTGGTTTTTTAGTCACAAAAAATAACTTCATTAACTCTTAAATAAAATAGAATTTTATGGAAAAAATAATAATCTAGAAGAAAAATTAGAAGTCAAAAGAAGGAATTCAAATGAATCGTAAATTAAATATAAGTGGTTTTCAATTCTTCTCTATGATTTTTATGTTTGGGGTCGGTGCTTCTCCACCAGTTGAAATATTTGCTAGCGCTAAACAAGATGGATGGATTAGTTTATTAATAGGACTCACTGCAGCTTGTTTAATTTTTGCAGTGTATATTAAGTTATATTCATTATTTCCTGATCTCCCCTTAACAAAATATATTCAAATTATTTTAGGAAAATATATCGGAAAAATATTTGCATTAGTATATATCTTATATTTTCTTTATATCGCTGCACGTGCTTTACGTGATTTTGAGGATTTATTAACAATCACTCTATATAATGCTTCTTCTCTAATTTCAATCGGTTTAATCATGATGTTATTAATCATGTATGCAATGTCTAAAGGTCTCGAAACTTTCGCTCGTTCATGTGAATTTATTTTTATCATGATCATTTTTCTTGTTTTTATATTTATAGGATTTGAAATCATTTCAAAATTAATAAAAATGGATAATTTAAGACCCGTTTTAGAACACGGATGGAAACCAGTATTTAAGGCTTTCCCAATTTCTTTAACCATTCCTTTTGGAGAAGTCCTTACATTTACAATGATTATGCCACATTTAACTAAACAAGATTTAGCAATAAAAGTAGGAATACCAGCTTTATTATTTTCGGGACTTATATTAACCTTATTTGCTGTTTTAAATACTGCAATATTAGGCCCATCCGTTATTGAAAGAACAACCTATCCACTTCTAACATCTGTTAGTTATATTAATATTGCCGATTTCATCCAAAGATTGGATACTTTCATTGTTGTAATTGCAGTATGTAACGCCTTTGTAAAAATCACAATTTACTTTTTTTGTGCGGTATCTGGGGCTGCAGATTTATTTAATGTTAAGAAAAGCAATCAGCTAGTCTACCCTATTGGTATTATTACAGTTCTTACTTCACTCTGGTTGGCTTCTAGTTTTCTTGAACACCATATTGAGGGGATCCATTTAGTACCGTATTTGCTACACATTCCACTACAAATGATTATTCCAGTTTGTTTATTACTAGTTCTCTTAGTCCAAGGGAAGCTAAAAAGTAATAATGACGACCTAAATTACAATTAACAATTAAAAAGACATAACAAAAAGGCTTCAGTTTTCACTAAAGCCTTTTGTTTATTATATTATACTTTTAAAATTTATATTATTGAGTAACCGTAATAGTTTTAGGCGTTGTTGTTACTTTAAAACCATCTTTCGTAACAACATCTACTGTAACCGTATATGTGCCACTTGGAAGATCTTTTTCTGGCGCCCATTGTGTACTAAAAGTATGCTCATTTTCGAATGTAGACGAATCTACAAGATTTCCTTTAGCATCTTTAATATTAATCGTCCAGTCTACTCTGCTATAACCATATAGTGAAATTCTTGCAGGCTTAGATGCGCTTACACCAGTAGATGGAGAAATACCCCAAGTTACCATCGCCATACTTTGTTTATTATAGCTTTGGTCTCCCCATGTTGTCCAAGCATTGTTTCCTGCATAATCATTATATCTGATTACCATACCTTTTGGTTCTGTATTAACCGTTAGTTTCGTTACGCCTGGTCTTAGTTCATAAAATGTTCCATTTACATAAACATCAGCATAGTTAAAGTCAGTTGCATTATCAGTCGCATTAAATGTAATATCATATTTACCGTTGTTTGGTGTTACTTTAATATCAGAAATCTTTGGTGCAACTGAATCCACGATCATTGGCATTTTAACTGTTTGTGGTCTAGCGTTTGGATATGCTAACGTTGTTTTAATTACATAATAGTAGGTACCATCAGGAACAAAATTTCCTGATGTGTCTTTCATATCCCATTGATATAAACTGTATCCATAATCTTGATTAAACATCATGTTTTTATTAAATTTCCAAGGTTTACCAGTACCTGTATATTCACTATAGTCACCTAGATATCTAATTTGTTTTCCAGCAGAATCTTCAATAGAGATTTCGGCTTTTTCTAAGTTACGTAAAACCGACATTCCTCCAAAGATACCTTTATCAATAAAGTTTGGAGAGAATGCAATATGGTTTAAGTCAAAGCCCGCTCCATTATATCCTAATGGTGCTCCTCCCTCTGTACTATCATTCCATAGTGCTGTATGACCTGCAAAAGAATCTTTTTCCCAAGCTGGAGCATCGATGTTACGTGGCTCATCCCATTTTCCATAGAAGCCCATATAAGGCATAGTTAACGGTACAGCTTTATCTTGGTCTTTTGCTACTGGTACAAGACGAACATATCCTTCAACAAAACTGTTTTTCGTTAATGAAGCTGGTAAAGATATATTAACTGTTAACATTTTTGATTGACCTGGTTTGATTTTCAATGTAGACCCAATTTTATCTGTTACGATATTATCATTTACAGTGACTTTTGCTCCCTTAATTTGATCACTTGATAATGTTAAATAATCTTTAGAATCTAATTGGCCATCATGATCAAAATCAAATTGCTTTGTTTCTGTCTTATCTTTTAATAAATCAACATATACATTGTATTCAATATCAGCACTATTATTTTTACCTTTAGGTGCGTCAAAAGCATCTACGTTTAATTTAAAGCTTGTATTTTGTCCGATTTCCTTTAATGCTACCGAGCCAGCCTGTTCTAAAGGAGCGTTTCGATTTGTTACAACAACTGGTGTATTAATAGCATTTTGAATTTGCATTAAACCAGACCCTTGAATACGTGGTGAATATGGAACTTCACTATTTGTTCTTGGATCCATAATGACTTTAGATGTATTCATTAATGCAACTTTCGCTTTTAAAACAGTATCTTCTGAGTGTTTTAATCCTTTTTCATAAAGTGACTGTAATACTAATGCTGAACCACCTGCAACATGTGGTGTCGCCATTGATGTACCACTCATTACTTGATACTTATTTCCAGGAATAGTTGAATAAATATTTCCACCCGGAGCCGACATTTCTGGTTTAAAGTCTAATGTTGGAGTTGTACCCATTGATGAGAAATAAGACATTGTGTCTTTATCTGGATTATCTACCCAATAATCGCCGATATTTTTCATACTTAAATATTGACCAGTAGGCATTTTACTCATTTTATCTAATAATGCTTGACCGATTGATTTACTTGTTGAAGCAGTTGGTGTTGCAGATGGTGTTACAGGTAGTGTTACATAATCAGGCCAGTTTGAAGGTGGGATCATAATAATAGCCTTCGCTCCTGCAGCTTTTGCAGTAAATTGAATAGATGAAACAGTACTATATGAATTTAATAGTTTAACTACTGCAATGTAATTCGTTTTTCCTTTTGGATAATCAGCCGCCGTTTTTCCTTCATTTACATATACCAAATCATAGTTTGTATTTGGTAATAGATTATTAGATACATTGAAAGCTTGTCCATATTGAGAATGGTCTTTGAATGGTACTGCTAAGCTTCCATCTGAAATTGCGTTCATATGAATTTTAGAATTTTCATAGGAAGCAACTGATATTGCATATGGACTAACACCAGGTGAGCCAACCGTTCCAATATCAGGATTTTCCGCAAATGGTCTTATTGTTGCAGGTGTTAGCAAGGCTTCCGAACTGAATGCTGAATTTCCAGCTGCTACTACAACTAATGTACCTTTTTCAGTCGCATTTCTGATTGCTTTTTGGATTGGATCATAATTTTCGTCTACATAACCTGCATCGCTACCTAAGCTCATGTTAATTACATCTGCGCCCATCGTAACCGCATGCTCGATTCCCGCGATAATATCATCTTCATAAGCCCCGCCACCATTATCAGAAAATACCTTTTCTGCTAATAGTTGAACTCCAGGTGCAATACCAGCTACTCCGCCCTTAGAATCATCACCATTTGCTCCAATCGTTCCAGATACGTGCGTACCATGCGAACTACCTTTTGGTCCAGGAATAACATTTGTATCGTTGTCTGCCCAGTCATATCCAGATGGTACTTTATCTGAATACCATTGTTCGTTTACATCTGTTGTTGTTGCGAATTGGTCAAATTTATCCTTTGTCCATTTTTCTTTCGCCTTAGCTGTATCTGATAGAGTCATATCTTTATGAGTCCAATCAATACCAGAATCGACAACTCCTACTACTAAACCTTCCCCTTTATAGCCATATTGCTCCCATACCTTTTGAGCTTGTACTAATTCTTTACTTGCTGCCATCGTTTCGTGGAATGTTCTAGCAACTTGAACATGCTTAACGCCAGGGATCGACTGGATATCTTTTAAATTTTTATATTCTGTTTCAATACTGAATCCATTAAAACCTTCAAAGTAACGGTGCTTCACTTTAAAAGCTGCATTTGATTTAGAATTTTTTCCTTTTGAGATTTCACCAATTACATTGTCTTGCTTTTCTTTAAACATTGCTTTTTTATGTTCAGGTGTAGCTTGCTCGCTATCCGTAGGTTGTTCCACTTCAACGATTAAATGAACTTCTTCATCTGGTTTATACGTTTTTGTAACATCTTGTTTTGTAGCTTCTTGATTGTTGCTTTCTTTATACAATGAGTTTTCTTGAGATAAATCTAAATTATTCTTAGTAAATGTTCCTTGTTCAACCATTCCTTCAGTTGAATCAGTTTGAGGTGTAACGTTATCGTTGTCTGCAAAAGCTAATGATGTAAAAAGTAATGATACTAAGGCAGTTGTAGACATAACTTTAAACGCTTTAAATTTTCCGTTTTTCATAACAACACTCCTACACATTTATTCTGTATTTACTTAAATCCACCTTGGATCTATAGAGTAATAGTTAAATATAATGACAAACTTAAGTTTTCCTATTCACCTGATTTTCGCGGCTGTTAATTAAATACATTTAAATTGTACATCTGTCATATATGAACGTATATTGGGGGAATCTACTTAGTTTTTCCGCAAAATTTTTCATCATATTTATACATAGAAATGTCAGACATATGCAAAAATATGTTAATCCATGGAAAAAAAGATATTTTTTTGTCGGATTTTTTATTTTTTGACCGAAATGATAAAACTGAAAATTGGGGAAAATAAAACAAAACAAATATTTTTTTAGCAAGAATTCGATAACCTTGGCGAAAAAACAGGAAAAATTACCTAATATATTGCAAGAGAAACATCGAAAAACTATGAATTTTATTATTTTATTAGGTAAGTTTAATAGTTTAATGTAAGTATTAGCTTTTAAATCTTTCCAAAATAAAAAGAGTCATAAATATGACCCCTATTACTTAACATGCATACGATTGAATTACAAATCTACATTTTGCCTAAAGAAAACCCTTCAAATAATTGTCCTCCAAATGGTTGCAAAACTTCATTCACTAATTTGAAAATTTGATTCTTTTCACCAGTCCTATAAAACAAATCAAAAGCATCTACAAAACAGTTAGCAAATTCTTCGTTATAAGTTCTTAATGAACGCACGACCCATTTTGATGAACCAATCCATTTACAATTTGTTCTTAAAACGAATTCGCTTACTAGTTCAGCTAAAGTATTTGCTATAAATAATTCCTCCGCTCTACTAGTGGAACCTTTAAAATCATTCAGTGCATCTGTGATAAAATATCTCTTTATTTTTATTGTTTCTTCTGACCATTTTTTTGGTCCCCTATCTAATAAATCTTTTGCTTCTTTTTTAATATCCTCCATTATTCCAGTATCCTTTAAGATAATCCCCTCAGAAACCATCCTTGGAAGTGAAGGTCTAGCTCTCTCATAATCGCTTTTAAAAAATTGTTTATAGGATGATAAATTATGTACAAAAACTTCTATCTCCCAACCAAACTCATTTAATGACTCTCTATATGAAGAGCTAAGGCTTTTATCAAAAATAACGATATCAAGATCAGATGTTTCTGTTGCCTCCCCGCGTACTACGCTACCCGCTAATAATGCTCCCTGACAGTTTGGACAATGCTTATTTAAAAAGTGTTGTGCTGCTTCAATTGGATTTAGCTTATTAAAATAATTCATATCGTATCCTCTTTTCCTAAGAAAACCATTTAATTAAAGAATACATAAGATTCCAAGGAGAACATAGTCTTCTATTAAATTTATAAACTTGGATAAGAAATTTTATATTTTTTTGACACCTCGATTAACTTATGAAGTTTTTCAGCTGATGGAGGACCTTCAGGCTTTTTGAATCCTTTATAAAATGGTACAGATAGTTCTTTTACAAATTGATCAAAACCTGATGGATAAGCAGTAACAATGAACTTAGTTTCTTCAGAGCGTACATTAAATGTATGGGGAATTCTTCGAGGAGCAAATACATAATCTCCAGCCTTTGCCAAAATTGTATGATTACCAATAAAAAAAGTAATTTCTCCTTCTAATACATAAAACGTTTCATCCTCCTCTTCATGTACATGAAGAGGAGGTCCACCATCTTTTTTACCGTTGCAGTGCAAGACGCAAAATGCTCCGTTTGTATCTTCCCCACTTACTAAGATGGAAGCAAAATCATTTAAAAAGAAGTAAGTATTCTTTTCTGTAATACCTCGGTGCATAAAGCCTGCTATACTCTTTTGTTCGAAAGTCATTTGTATCCCTTCTCTTCTAATTTATTGTATTTAATTAGAACAACTTTTAACGTACTAATTAATGCTATTCATAGAAAATTAGCTTATTCATTACAATTACAATCTCCCGTTATAATAATCTCGGTATTATTTTTACATTTTTAAACAAGTAAAAACAATTCTTGTCTCCGTGCACGAAAAAAAGGCTAGCATCGCTAACCTTTTTACTTTAGTTAATTATAAAGTTAATTATTTGGATATAGAATCTCATCAATTATTCCATATTCTTTCGCTTCTTCTGCACTCATAAAATAATCACGATCTGTATCCTTTGCCACCTTCTCAACTGACTGCCCTGTTCGGTCGGCAATTATTTGATTAATATGTTCTCGTAATTTTAAAATGCGGCGTGCTGATATTTCAATTTCTGTTGCCTGGCCTTTTGCCCCACCTAATGGTTGATGAATCATGATTTCGCTGTTTGGAAGCGCAAAACGTTTCCCCTTTGTTCCTGCCAGCAAAAGCATTGCACCAAATGATGCTGCCATTCCCGTACAAATGGTTCTAACATCGGGCTTTATATATTGCATCGTATCATAAATCGCAAATCCTGCTGAAGTTGACCCACCAGGGCTATTTATATAAAGTGAAATTTCTTTATCAGGTGCATCTGCAGCTAAAAATAATAATTGTGCAACTACACTATTTGCTACATGATCGTTTATTTCATCACCGATAATAATAATTCGATCCTTTAACAAACGGGAATAAATATCATATGAACGTTCACCACGATTAGATTGTTCAATAACATAAGGAACTGTCGTCATTTAAAAAATCCTCCTTTAAAGCGTTAATTGGCTATGCAGCCATGCAGAGAGTGCTTGAAGGAGTTTGAGTTCGAGCTGATTGGAAATTACCGAATAGCATTTTAGGACTTTCAATAATTCGATCAAAGGAAGGGATCGCTTGAATTAAGACGGTAGGATCTTGGACTTCTAAAGCTGAATGAAAAATTTCTTCAAGCTTCATGCGTTCTTCCTCATTCCAAAAATAGTCAACAGAAAGGGATTGTTCCTCTTTGTTCGTTTTATCTAGACGCTTTTTCGCTCGATGCAGACTAGATTTTATGGCTATTTCTGTTGTTCCTAAGATGTCTGCTATTTCCTTGGATTTATATTGAAATGCTTCTTTTAGAAAAAAGATAACCGCTTGTTTTGGAGTAAAATGTTTAAGTAAGAGCTCCACACTATTCATTTTATGATCAATCGGATGACTAGCTGCATATTTAGAAAGTTCAAAATCAGGAGTTATCGTTTCTTCTTTTCTTTTTCGTAAAGTATCAATCCAATGATTGTAAGCTATTTTATTTAATATAGCCGAATTCATTTTTTCCTTACTATAGTATTTTATTGCTTTAAAATAAGCTTCTTGCGCAATATCGTCACCATCCCATTCATTTTGGGCTAGAAATCGACAATAGCGTTGCAATTTTGGATAGTAATTCTTCCAATAGAATTCATCTGTTGCTTCATCCTGTTTTTCCTTTTCTATGCTGTGAAGACTAAACTTACTAGACATTTATGTTCACTCCTTTATTAACACTCTCTAACCTATAAACGGAATAGAAGTACAAAAAGATACGGGGGTAAAAAGTTTTTTTATTTAATTTATGTAACTTTACTAAAAAACTCTTCTATAATTTTCGTTTACTTTCTACTGTTAATGCATTTTAACATAGTTAAGCTAAAACCGATCAATACAAATAAAGCGTGAACAATTGATCCCCGCTTCTGTCTATATTTTATACTAATGTACGTATAACTTATTAAACTCAAATTCCGCAAAGTTTCGTAGCATTTACCTTTTTTCGGTTAATTTGCGCCACTTACTTCTTTTACTACCCCAATTACTGAAATAACAGTGCCAATTGCTTGAATCCAACTTCCTATCGCAACCAATGTTTCAGATTCGGTAGCCGTTACTTTTTTTAGATATTCCTCATAATAATTAAGCTTCGTTTCATCCTCTTTAAGATCATATAGTGCTTCTGACCATCCAATTGCCTGTAAAGAGTTTCCAACAAATGATGTCAGACTCCCTACAATATTTTCGGCCTGGCCTGGGAAAGGAGTAAGGTCAACTACATCTCCAATATTAACGCCTTGCCCTAAAGCTTGTAACAAGTTTCCTGCAATGAATAATTTATAGGATGCTTCTTTTTGAATGTCGAAAACCAGTCCTGAAAGAACAGTAATATTTCCGCTTGCTCCTATTAATTTTCCAGGTGCTCTGAGTACAGTACCCTCAACATCAGCATCAATTCCATTTCCTGTAGCCTGCAAAACATTTCCGATTATAGATAAGTCATCACGAACACTACTTTTTATATAGTTAGATGGCGTGGAGCCAATTGCAGCTGTAATTGTTCCAATCGATACAATCACAGATCCCACTAATGCTTTAGACTCGTCTCCCATTTCAACCACCATCCTGCTAAAAGTAACCTTTATCGTAGTATTATGAATGAGGGTCCGATTATGTGCCTATTTTAATGTAACAGTTTCTTCTAATAACCTCCCTTTAAAAATGTGATTTAAAAATAATCGTGCGATTTCCCAAACCTCAGCCTACACTTATTAAAAAACTTTAACTTTTTTTAATCGAATCATTAAAAAATAATTGATTTTGACAAAATTTCCCCAAATCAATAGTCCGGCAAATAATGATTTTTCACCAAATTCTAACAGATTCCCTAAAAATAATTGTCTTGGAATAATTAACCAAGTTCGGAAATTGTCTATTCTTGTCATTGTAATCAGAAAATTCACACATTAAAAGTGTGGAATTTCCCCAATTTACTTAAAATTTAGTGGGATATATATTAATTATTGTATTTATTTAGTCACTCAATATAAGAGTTAGTTTAACATTTCCAAACACTCATCTTTAAAAACCTACTATCCTCTTAAAAGCGTGTTTAAGAAATACAATTATTGATAAATTTTCATATTGAAAAGGAGAGTTTTAATGAAAATCAGTAAAATGAATGCATTTAAAGTAATGACTACCGCAGCTTTATCATCTTTAATTTTTTCATCTTATACTGCACTCGCATCTGCAAAACAATCAACACCACTTTCTAAACCACTTAACTTTCAAGAACCGCATAAACTAGATCAAAAAGGGAAAGAAAACCTATATAAAGATGGTCAAAAAGCAGAAAAGAATTATAAACCAACTGATAAAGTTCGTTTTATCGTTGAAGTTGCACAGCCTTCAACTACTAATCTTACATCTGCTAACAAAAGATCATTATTCAAAGAAAAGCAAGACAAAGTAATGGACGGAATCAAAAAGAATAATAGGGCTAAATCGCATTCTCCAAAGCTAAAACAACGCTTTTATGAAGGATTTAATGGATTGAGTGTTGAGACAGAGTATCAAAACTTGAACGAGATTAAGAAAACTCCTGGTGTAACTAGCGTACATATTGCAAGAACATTCCACGAAACGATGGCAGCAAGCAAAGAATTAGTACAAGCTCAAAAGGTTTGGAGTCAATATGGTTACCAAGGTGAGGGATTACTTGTAGCAATTATTGATTCAGGTATTGATTACACACATAAAGATATGTCGATCACGGAAAAGGGAAAACAAAAAGAAAAATTAACTAAAAGTGGAATACAAAGTAAATTAGATGCTACAGCAGTATGGGATATTTGGTACACAGATAAAGTACCAACTGGTTATGACTGGGCTGATCATGACACCGATGTTATCCCACGAGGTGATGGTAGTCCACATGGTACACATGTTTCAGGAATCGTCGGTGCAAATGGTGATGACTCAACTGGTGGGGTTCAAGGTATAGCTCCAGGTACACAATTATTGGCTGAGAAAGTATTCTCGGATAATGATGCAGCTGCTTACGAGGACGATATTATTGCTGGTATTGAACATGCTGTAACAATGGGCGCAGATGTAATCAATATGAGTTTAGGTGTAGATGCAGGATATGTTAGTGAAGATGACGACCCTATTCAAAAAGCAATTCGAGTTGCAACAGAACATGGTAGCCTCGTAGTAGTAGCGGCGGGTAATTCGGCATACAGTACTGATTATCCATTACCTTTTCCTTCTGCCCAACAACCTTATGCAGAAGATCCTGATATTGGGACAGTCGGTGCACCAGGAGTCAGCCCATATGCTTTATCGGTTGCATCCTATGAAAATACTAAAATGCATTTAAACACGTTAGGTGATGCAAGTGGTTTTAAACTTCCTTTCCAAGATCAAACAATGTTTGCCCCAAGTGTTAATTTTAAGCTTTCTAAAAACTTGACACTTGGTCAGGAATATGAACTAGTATATGTCGGCGAAGGAGCATCTAATGCTGATTTTACTAATAAAAATGTAGAAGGAAAAATTGTAGTAGCAAAATTCAAAAATCAATATACTTACTACTCCTTCTTACAATTTAATGCTGCACGAGCTAAAGCTAAAGCAGTAATTGCAATTCCACCTGATGATTTACCTGATTATCCTTACTTGGGTTGGAGCGAGTACTCCATCCCGGCTGCTACAACTGGTAAAGCAGTAGGGCAAGAGTTAATAAATAAACTAACAAGTGGACAAATTGTAAAAATGAAATTAGCGGGCGATACTTGGGTCGATAATGTTAACAAAAACAAAATGTCTAGTTTTTCATCGTATGGTACGCCATCAACATTAGATTTTAAACCTGAAATTTCTGCTCCTGGTGGAAATATTTATTCAACTGTACCTGGAAATGATTATGAAGTGATGAGTGGAACATCTATGGCAACCCCTCATGTTGCGGGTGGTTCAGCTTTAGTGTTACAGTCACTTTATGAAAAAGGGCTACAACATTCTGAAGATACCGCTTTAAAAGCAAAAATTGCATTAATGAACACATCAAGTATTGTAATGGATCCAAAAACTAATGGAGAGGTTCCTTATTCTCCTCGCTTACAAGGCGCTGGTTTAATGCAAATTCAAAATGCAATCAACACTCCGATTATTGTTACAAGTAGAAACACACCTTTAGAACAAGCTGGCGCTGTAGCATTAAAAGAAATCGGCAAAAATACAAGTTTTAAATTAAACGTAGATGCTTTTGATGCACCTAAAGGTAAAAATAATAGTGCTGATATTGAATACAATGTTTATGTTGACTTGCTTAAGGATAAAACTGAAACGAAGCAATTTGACTTAGATAACGATGGAACGATGGATTCAAAAGATTATCTAACTTTAACTAGTGAACGAATTCAAGGTGCATCGATCACAGTAAATGATAATAAAGTAACAGATAAAACTGGAGCATTACTAAAAATTAAACCTGGCCAATCAAAAATGTTAACTGTGAATGTTTCTTTACCTGATTCAATAAAGAATAATAGTTTCGTAGAAGGATTTGTACGTCTAGTTCCTGTTGACAAGAGTAAAGCAGTTACTATATCAGTTCCATATATGGGCTTTTACGGAAAATGGGATGAACCACGTAATATAGATGCTCCAGCATGGGATAAAGATGCATTTTTAGGCTATACGGCACTATGGGATGAATATTCTGGAAGTGCACCAAAGGGGTATGATGGTAAAACTGGAACTTTCAATTTAAATAAAATTGCCATCTCTCCGAACTATCATTTACAAGGTATATATGCTGGATTTACAGCATTACGAAATTTACAAAAAACTGAAATGTATATTAAAGACCAATCAGGAAAAATCGTTAATTACTTAGGAGACTTTAGTGAATTTACAGGAACACCTTGGAAATTTAGAAAAAATATTATGTCATACGGTGATTATTCTTATGCTGACAGTTACTATTGGAATATGACTGATCAGTTAGGCAATCTTGTACCTGATGGAACTTATCAATATGTAATCAGAACAACTCTAGACTATCCAGGTGCTAGACCACAAGAAGTAAAAATGCCAGTAAAAGTAGATTCTACTCTACCAAAGGTTACAGATATAAAAGTAACACCAACTAATGGTAAATATGAAATTTCATGGAAAGGTACAGATAACGAAAACGGCAGTGGTTATGTTGCTTCATCTGTTTGGGTTGACGGTAATAACTATATGCCAGGCTCAGCACAAACATTAGTAGTAAATACAGAACCGAAAAGTATTGTCGTTATTGGAGCTGACAATGCATTTAATCACTCATACACAGTCTGGGGAGATCAGAGTCCAAAATATATGAGTGATTGGATGGTTCTTTCAAATGCTAGTGTATATCCTACAACTAAAATAAATAAAGATAGACAAGCAGATATCGACTATTTTGCTCAAAATAGAAGTGATTGGACATTCAATGTAAAAGATGCAAATGGTAATGTCGTCGATACGATTGCATTTAAAAATGAAAAAGAAATCCATACAACATGGGTACCAAAGCCTGACCTTCCGAATGGCACGTACTATATCTCTGCTGATGTAGTTACGAAGGATGGATTTAAAATTACTTCTACACCTAAAAAAATAACAGTAGTACAATAATTAAAAAAGCTATCCTTCCTGATTTAAGGAATTGATAGCTTTTTTGATTAATATAAACCCACTCGTACTATAGGCTTAACCCTATTTCCGAAAATAAAAACCACAATCAAACTAAGACTCATAGCGGATTGAGGTTTTTTTAGTTTAATATACTACGGTTTTACCAATGTCACTTTGTATTTTCCAGCAGGCATGTCAGCTGTTGGAGCCCATACTTTATAAGCATTCTCATTATTTTTTTCTGTCCAAGTGTCAACCACATTTCCATTAGGATCTTCAATCGTAAATTTCAGTTTAATTTTTTCACACCGACTCCTAAAATATGACCCGGCTCCTCTTGCTCTTTTTACTTTATTATCTAATTGTTTCTTGGAAAGTTCGCTGAGCTAACAGTCGGTAAAGAATCTGCAAGCTTTATCATATCTTTAAATGCTAAATTACCTGATATAACTACGATATATTCAGAATCGTGGTAGAATATAAATTCTTTTTTGTTTTTCTTGTAAGAATAATATTTTCTCTTACCACTATCACTTTTTAAGGTATTTATACCAGATGATTCGAAAGGAAACTCTTTATATTTAGCAACTGCTACGATATTTTTATGATCTGCAAATGACCAAATCTCTGGATTAGAATCAGTAGATGTGGCAACTACAAATTTTTCAAAAGGTAATTTTAAACCACCTTTATCTTTAAAATACTGTCCATTCTTCACATCTAAAGTAATCAAACTTCGGATTCTCCATAAATTCTTTTCATTTTCATAATCAAATACAGCAAAGTTACTATCCAGTTCTTGAGTATTCAATATGACTATACTTCTATTTCCTAATGTGGCTTCATTTACGATTGAATCCTTTGAAGGACTCGATTTTGAGTTATCTTTAAAATGAAACTCATACTGGTGGATAGCTGCTTTAGAAGGTGAAGAATCTTTCTCAGTAGCTTCTTTTACAGCAACTAATTCTAATTCACGATTCTGTTTAATTTTGCTAACTTCTTGTGAATTGCTTGTTTTTTGTAGATTATTATCTTTTGAATTAAATGGTGTACAGCCTGCTAGGGTAATAAGTAGAATTATAGCTTGAGATAAACAAATCGCTCTTTTCATTTTACTTTGATACGCTTGCGCTTGTTACACCCGGCGGAATAGCTGATTCCCTAGCTACTGCCAGTTTATATTTAGGACCATAAGGTGAAACTGTTACTTTTGATGTTTGACCACAAGAGTTTGTTAAGTAATAATATGTACCTGTCCATGATTCTTTATATGAACCGTAGTCATTCCATCCCATTTTGCCTGATTTAATTGTAACTTCAGATGATTCAGTTGTTGACCATTTTTGTCCAGCACTTATATCAAAACCGACAGTAGTTTTTACTGGCCCCCACTTAAATTCTCCAGAAGCACTGAATCCTGCATTGATGGTTTGTTCTGAACCAATTTGAGAAACTTTTTTCATATTAGAGCTTGTTGTATTTGCATATCTAGTTCCTGATTTTTTATTTTCAAAATTACCAGATATTAATCTTCCATCATACTCATATCCAGCTATACATTGCACTCCATTGGTAGTAATTGGTTTCGTTTTAGGTTTAAGCGGATCATTCGGTAATTTGTAAGTACTTCCCGCAGTTGTTAATTTTACAAGATCCTCTTTAGGGATTTCAATTTTCTTTCCATTAACATAATAATATGCAGCTATTGCAGTACCTTGCTTGGTTGTATCTACAACTGGTTTTTTTGTTGCGGCTGAAGCATTCGAAGTAAACGGAACTGCTAACAGTGAAGCGCATAGTGCAATAGAACCGAGTTTTAAGCTTGTCTTCTTAAAATTCATTTTCTCATCTCCTATATTTATTATTTGTTCTTTATTGAGAACAACACTATTCCCAGTCAGAACATTTTCTATTATATTTTTAATAATATAACCAAAAACCAATTTTTACCATAAAAGGTTTATGTTTCCATAAATATTTCTTTATATTCTTCTAATTTAGACAAAAAAAAGAGTCGTTATGACTCTTTTCCCTCTACCAGTATATTTTTTCGTTCCAACGCATCCGTTTACACCATTGCCTTGTTTCACTTGACATAAATTCTATATTCGACTGAAACGTACCACTGCCGTTCCATTCAGTAATCCATTCTTAGAACCATTTTCACCAGTGATTTCTGGGTAATTATACCTCTATTTATATAAACTTTTATCTTTCTTTCCGATCACCGATTTATAATCCTAGATCAGTTAAAACACCATCTAAATCTTTTCCTTTATATTTCTTAACTGGTTTACCTGCATTGTCGTTCCATGGATTTTGCATTAAATAGTTATTAATTACGTACTGCATATCTTTCTCATCAACTACGCCATCATAGTTGATATCTGCATCACGTTTATTTGTTCCCCAATACGTTTGAATGTATAGAGCATCTTTCACGTCAATTACATTATCTTTATTAACATCTCCACCAGGAATATAAGAATAGTCAACTGGTTTAGATCCTGCAGTAACTTTACCGTCTTCTTTTATACCAACTGTAAAGTCTTTCTTGAATGTGAAGTGTCCTGGTACGTCAATTGATAATGTAAATTTCTTATCTGTTATTGGTAATCTAGATGTAAAACCTGCTGGAGCAGTTGCACTATATCCTAAAGGATCAGCTACTCCGTATTCTTTACCATCAGAATCTTTCACACTAATTTTTGAACCAGCTTTATTATAGTCAAGATTTTTCATATTAATATTCCCTGCATTGTCAATTCCTGTAGCCATTCCTTCTGCCTGAACCATACTTCTCATAAGAGAATAAGTAGGAGTAACATAGAAATAAGGTTGAATGCCTTGAGTTGTTACCTTACTGTCATCCACATTTGTATAAACTGCGCTAAAGAATCTAGATGTACCAGCTGGATCTTCAAATGTCATTGGTCCTTTGTAGTAGA
This sequence comes from Bacillus sp. FJAT-25509, assembly GCF_001420605.1. Classification (GTDB taxonomy): domain Bacteria; phylum Bacillota; class Bacilli; order Bacillales; family Bacillaceae_G; genus Gottfriedia. The sequence goes on along the minus strand of NZ_LJIZ01000023.1, from coordinate 112,154 downwards.
CATCTTTTGCTTTAAATGTTACGTCTACTAATGAAGCATCTCCTGTAATACCTGATGTTGCAAGGTCCCCAAGTGCTGTTGCTGTAATTGTCATTTTATTGTAAGTACTATTAAAAGGTGTAGATGTATATTGAACATCTAGTTTTCCTTTATAATCTCCTTTAGCTTGTACACTCACCATATCTAAGAACTTAGAAGGATAAATGAAAGTGTATTCAGCTTTTTTCACCTTAGATGCTACATTTTTCGTTGAGAATGTTACTGTTGTTGAATCTCCCATGTTGATACGTTGTTTATCTGAAATTGCTGTAGTATAAGCAGTTCCTTTTTTAACAAAGTAAACGTCTCTAGTACTACCATAATTTTCAACAGTTGATTTATTTCTGTCATAGAAGTCATACTGTGTAATTGCTAAGGTATTTGGGCCAGCTGTTGATAATGGTATTGTTGAATTAAAGTTACCATTAGTGTCTACTGGGATATTAATTTCGGCAGAATTATTTGGATTGTAATAATACATCTTATTTTCGCCTTGTGAAGCAGGAATGCCTGCTGCTTGCATTTCTGCAATGTCTTTATCAAATGCAGCACCTGTTACTGTAACTGTTTTGTCAGTTGCATTAGCAGTTTCAACGATTTGACCTGGTTCATAATTCATTGTAACCTTTGCCTCTTTCTCTCCATAATAAACAGGAGCATCACTAGTGAAGGTAGCACCTTTATCATTTGTACCAACCATTCTAATTTTCCATAATCCTGGGTCAACTTCCTTATAATCAAATGTAACTGGACTGTCCGGGTTTCCTGTTAATGGATAATATTGTCCACCGTTTAATACACCGCGGAAATAATATTCCATCCCCTCATCTGCACCCATTCCATCCGCTGTGCCTAGGTAACCAATTTCTTCGTTTGTTTTTGGATCAACAAGGAAGAAATCAAACGTACGCATGTGAGATTTTAGTTTAAAGTCCACTCCAATTGACCACTTTGTCGCATTACTACCTGCTTCATAAGGTATAGTGAAAGCGGCTGGATCTCCTTTTACATAATCAATTCCTTCATCAACTGTATGAATGGCAAACGGTACTTTATACGATTCATCAGGGTTCTTTTGATTTGTGTAAACAACATACCCTTCATAAGTACCAAGTTTAGCACTTTTAGGAACGTTGATTGTAGCATCCATATTCACACTACTATATCGTTTTACTTTTATAGAAGATTTCACATCTAACGTAACCCCATTAGCAGCTGCATCTTGGTCTGCTCTAGAGTCATTTGTAAATCGTGCGCCCAATGTTTGGAATTGAACTTTTACATCATATGTTTTATCTTCAGAACTTTTATTGAATAAAGTCATTGAACGAGAATCTGATAGAACCTTACCATCAACAGCTTGTTCACCAAAGCTTAAAGCTCCAGTAATATTTTTAATTGTTTTAATTCCTTTACTTGCAAGAGTAGCACTACCCGCATCTTTAGCATCACTGCTTAATGTTTTCGTTTTGTCTTTCACTTGAATTTCCGTCCCAGCATGAACAGCTTTGTACGGATTTACTAAACCTGCACCTACTTCATATACACTATATTTATCATTTAATGGATCTGCTGTATTCATTAGCGTTGCCTTAATATCAGCTGGCGTCATGTCTGGGTGAGCTTGTTTTAATAATGCTGCTACACCTGATACATTCGGTGTTGCCATCGATGTGCCAGACAAACGTTCATACGCATATTGATAATCAGTTAATGGATTACCATTATCATCTTTATGCATAAAAGAAGGTACAGTTGAGAATACAGACACTCCTGGTGCTGTTACTTCTGGTTTAATATCATATAATACACGAGATGGACCTCTTGAACTAAAGTCCGCTAATTTATTACCTTGTGTGACAGTTTGGCTCATATTACCGAATGTAAAGTCGACTGTATTTCCTTTCGCCGCTTCAGTTAGAGGTATTTTAATTTGAATATAAGTACCTTGTAAGCTACCTACTAAAAATGTTGGAATATAGCCATATACGTTTCCTAAATATACATCTTGTAATGTATCTCCAGATGCATTCACTAAAACAACAGCCTTTGCTCCATGTGATTTAGCTCGTTTAACAATTTCTTCTATACCTAAGCTACCGCGTTGAGCAAGAACAATTTTTCCAGTTACATCGATTGGTATTGTATATTGGCCATTTGAATCTCTTTTATTATAAGAAGTTTCTTGCCCTTGTCCCACATTTACCATTTTATACGTTTTCCCTTGAAAATCCGCTACATTATCAGAAAGTCCTTGGGCAGCTAATTTCAGGTCAGCCGGTAAATCACCAGTTGATGCTTTTGCTGTTGCTGAATAATTTGGAATTGTAGCAGCAGTATCACTTGCTCCAACTGTGATTGCCAAAGGTGCATTTCCTGGAGTACCTAATGAATACATTTTACTTCCAGAATTTCCTGCTGCAACAACCGCTGTCGCTCCTGAAAGTACAGCATTATTAACCGCAATTGCTGTAGGATATAACGGGTCATTGTAGTTCGCTCCAAGTGACATACTAATGATATCCATTCCGTCTGAAACTGCTTTGTCAATTCCGGCTAAAATTGCTGAAGTTTGACCAGATCCATATGGACCAAGAACACGATAAGCGTATATATCAGCGTCTGGCGCAACTCCTGTTACTGAGTAATCTGCATTATTCTTACCTTGTCCAGCAATAATCCCAGCTACATGCGTTCCATGCTCAGTATAATAAGCTTCACCATTAGATTCAGGTTGTCCAGATTTCTTCCAATCCGCATATGTTGTTTCCATGGGGTCATTGTCATTATCAACGAAATCGTATCCGCCTTTAAAAGCACCTTTTAAATCTGGATGATTATAGTCGATACCAGTATCAATAATTCCAACTTTTACACCTTTTCCTGTAAAGCCTTCTGCATGAAGTTTTTCAACACCAGGGAATGTTACCATCGTATGAGTAGAAGATTGTTGTTCAGAAGTTGATAACTCCTTAGTAGATGGATCATCTAGCTGAACTTGTAAATCACTCCATACAGCCTGTACGGCACTTGATTTAAGCAATGATTTTACTTTATTAGCTGGGAGTGTCATTGAAACCCCATTAAAAGCTTTTTTGTAAGAACGCTTAATATTATAAGGATTTTTCTTCTCTTTTAACTCTTTACTAAAAATCATTTTTAAATCTGATTGGAATGTGTCATGTGAAGCGTCTACTTTCGCTTGAGCATCCGCTTTTGAAAGCATTGTTCCATCAGCTTCTGCAACCATGACTGCTGTATTTGCTGGTTTGTCCTTAAATTCAACAATAACAGAAGTTGTCGCTTCACTTGTTAAATCCATATCAGGAGATACTTGAAGTCCTTCTTTATCACTAACTTTTAATTGTTTAATCGCCTCACGTTGAGCTGGTGTAAGTGCCGATAAAACTTGTTCAACTTTTGACGTTGATTGTGCATGAACATTGTGTTGAATAGAAATTGGATTAAATACGCTAGTTACAAGACCCGTTGTTACTGCTAGGGTCGTAACATTTTTTTTGATTCTCTTTTTCATTTTCCCCCATCTTCCTCTCTCTCTTTTGATAGTTTTATTATATTGTGATTTGACAGGATTTTCGTTTTTACAAATTTTATCAAATACATTTTTTTATAATTCGAACATTTCCAACAACAAAAAAGATAAGGAAACAAAAATTAAATCAGTAATCCTGTCAATTTTTATAGCAAATGATTTTCTAGCTCATTACAGCATCCTTAATAATCTAGAAAAAAAACGGACCAGTCTTAAACTGATCCGTTTGCTTTTCCTATGTTATCTTAATTCTAAAAATAGTTTTAGAGGATTGGTCTTACAGATCCCCTAACAACAAAGTACACATTTTGTTCGATTAAACTTCAACACAAGTATTAAATATTTTTTTAACTATCTTTTTAATAACCTTTTCAACTCGTTTTCTTTTAGACTCTTTTTCAATTTCATCCAACCTAGAAGTGAATGTTTCAATAAATAAACTTTTATTTTCTTCATTAATAATAGACATCGATCTTTCTGCATACATCGGGAGTTGGTTTGTTGGACTTTTAACTAATTGATTAATAAGAGAATTAAATGACTCTTTGGCATATGTCTTAATGGAACATAATTTTAAAAGGATATTTACAACTTGATCTTTTGTAATAACTGAACCATTGTCACCTGCAACAATGATTTTTTGGATATTTGAAAATATCCTTTCAGGAACGTCACTTGTAATACTGTTTAAAGCAGTCATAGCTCCCCATTGAAGTCTATTATTTTTACTTTCTAAAAGCGAAAAAAATTCATTAGTATAATCGGATATTAAAGATGGTCTGCGTTCACCAATTTCATATAAAACTTTTATGCAATCATTCTGGATGTTTTTATTTTTGTTGGTAAGATTTTCAATCAGTTCTTTTACGGCGCTTTCATCATTTTGATCCGCAACTTGAATCGCTAATTCGATGTTGGCCTCTTCATCTCTACGGTTTAAAGAACTTGCTAATTTCTCTATTACTGACATTCATAATTCCACCTTTTTAGTTGAAATATCACTTTGATTATTATGCTTTCACAGTATGTACTTTAGCAAAAGCAAGTACACTCCACTTTTTGTTCTAATTAAGACTTATTCGAACCTAAATACATAATTTTTCTTGAAGAAACCATCCTATTGTCAGGAGGTGTTTATATGTCAGAGCCATTACAACCAGGGAATAAAAAACTACCTGATTTTAATGAATTAAATGATCGGATTATTGCAGAGCATGGGACAACAGGACCTACATTAGTAATTAAAACAAACTTGGATCCTAAAGATTCTACTGAAGATAATCCTTATTATCGTAACGAAACACATACACCTAAAAAACCATTTAAAAATTATTTCGAAGAGTGATCCAAAAATGAGCACGGTTTACACCGGCTCTTTTTTTATAAAAACCGTCGATTGAATGATTTTAACGCTTAAGTACATACTAAGAAAAATATGGAAATTTCTAAAGGGAAAATGTTTATACTTTTCAATGTACTAGGAGGTATAGGATTTTGAGTCCAACAAAAAGTATGCTATCAGTCTTTGCCTTGGGTGGAATTAATGAAATTGGAAAAAATATGTATGCTATTCAATTTTTAAAAGAAATTATTCTAATAGACTGTGGTTCTAAGTTTCCAGATGAAAGTTTATTAGGAGTTGATTTAATCATTCCAGATATTACTTATCTAAAGGAAAATCAAGAAAAGATTAAAGGCTTATTTGTTACGCACGGTCATGAAGACCATATTGGTGGAATCCCATATCTTTTGAAGCAATTGAATATTCCAGTCTATGCATCGAGATTAACGCTTGGATTAATAGAGCTTAAATTAACAGAGCATGGTCTATTAGGTGAAACTGAACTAATTTTAATCGATTCTGATTCAGTTATTAAATTTGAACATTTTTCGATTTCATTTTTTAAAACAAATCATAGTATTCCTGATTGCTTAGGCATCGTATTTGAAACGCCTGAAGGAACTGTAGTACATACTGGAGATTTTAAATTTGATTTAACTCCTGTTAACAATCAATACCCAGATATTCATAAAATGGCCGAAATAGGTAGTAAAGGTGTTTTATTACTTCTATCTGAGAGTACAAATGCTGAACGGCCAGGTTCAACACCATCGGAACGGATTGTTGGAGAGCATATAGTAGATGCTTTTATGAAAGCAAAACAGAGAGTCATTATTTCAACATTTGCTTCTAATGTACATCGCGTGCAACAAATAGTTGATGCATCTATTATTACAAATCGGAAGATCGCTCTACTAGGTAGAAGCATGGTGAATGTTGTTCAAGTTGCGATGGAGCAAGGATATTTATCAATCCCTGAAGGTATGTTAATTGATAAAGATGAAATTAATAGTTTCGCACCAGAAGCTATTACAATTTTATGCACAGGTAGTCAAGGTGAACCGCTTGCAGCACTTGCCCGTCTAGCTAGTTCTAGCTTTAGAGGCGTTGACATTTATCCTGGTGATACTGTGATTTTAGCTGCTTCACCAATTCCTGGTAATGAGCGTGACGTTTCTAAAATTATCGATAATTTTTACAATCTCGGAGCAAATGTTATATATGGTTCAGGAAGTTCGACCGGAATGCATGTTTCTGGTCATGCTTATCAAGAGGAACTTAAGCTCATGCTTACATTAATGAAGCCAAAATATTTTATTCCGATTCATGGTGAGTACAGAATGCTTCACCATCATCGTTCTCTTGCTGAATCTGTTGGTGTCAAACGAAATAATATTTTTATTATTAAAAATGGTGATGTTGTCGATATTCTACAATCAGAAGCAATTCAAAGCCGAAGAATTCCAGCAGGAAATATTTATGTTGATGGAATGGGCATAGGAGATGTCGGTAACATTGTCCTTAGAGACCGAAAACAGCTTGCTGAAGATGGAATGCTTGTAATCGTCATCACAATTAATAAAATGGAAAGAAAGATTATCTCAGGTCCTGATACCATTTCAAGAGGATTTGTCTATGCACGTGACTCTGAAAGTTTATTGAAGGAAGTAAATCAAATCGTCACGTCATCTATAAATGAATTACTTGATGAAAACAAGCTCCAATGGGGAGTTATGAAGCAAAATATTAAAAAGTCACTTGGACAATTTTTATTTACGAAAACGAAGAGAAAACCGATGATTTTACCAATAATCATTGAAATATAGAACTTAAAAAACTCCCTTTTAATTATAATTAGGGAGTTTTTAATTTGATTCATTTTCTTTAATTTTAGAAATTAAATCGACCAAAGAACCGTTTTCTTGATCAAAATAGTCGTACATCGGACAAGAACTATTTTCTAACCGATTTAGAACAAACGGGATTGTAAAAGTTTCGATTTTTAATTCATCATTTACCTCATCCCAAAATAGTGGCGTAGCAACAGTTGGTTTTTCCTTTCCCCTTGTAGAGTATGGACAAATAATGGTTTTTCCTTTTGCATGCTGTATATAATCAATATAAAGACGATTCCCGCGATTTTTTTTAAATCTTTCAATCGTAAAATCATCTGGATATTTTTCAATTAAATAATGTGCAATAAAAGATGTGAATACTCTTGTTTCATCATAGGTAAGCGAATTTTCTTTAATTGGGATATGAATTTGAATTCCTTTACTTCCAGACACCTTTGGATAACTTTTTATTTGAAAAGAATCAAAGATTAATTTCATTTCCGATGCGGCCTTTATTGCTAACAGAAATGCATCTGTATTAGGTGGATCTAAATCAAATACGATTTCAATCGGGTTTTCAGCCTCAACAGTTTGAAAAGGGATATGGTATTCAATAGCTAATTGATTTCCTAACCATAGTAATGTTGATACATCATTACAAATAATAAAATTATTTCCCTCATGTTCTTTGGTTTTAATAAAACTCGGAGCATAATCTGGTCGGTTCTTTTGAAAAAAATATTCACCGTCTATTCCATTCGGAAAACGAATCGTTGTTAATAAACGATTTTTTAGAAATGGAAGCATATAAGTGGACATTTGAGCTAAATACGAAACAAAACTCTCTTTATTTATATAGGGATCTTTCCAAATTACTTTTTCTGGACTAGTAAGAGTTAATTCTTCCTCTAAATTAAGATTCCCCAATAGTAAACCATCCCAAGTACATTCATTCCAGGCATGCTGTAATTGAAAAGATATAAATTTTGCATTTGTTAATTGGTTATTTTCTATACTTTGAAACTCAAGTTCAATACAGATCCCAGGCTCAACAAATTTTATATTACCTTTTTTGCTTTTTTTATTTGCTTCGATCGCTTTAATCAAAATAACCTTCTCTTCCTCGCTAAGTCCATTTGAGAATGACCCCATTTGCAAAATATCATTTTCTTTTTTTAGACCCACTAAAAAGTTTTCGTCTTTTAAATTGAAACCTAAAATAAAGAAAAAACCTGTATAAATTTTATTACGTTTTTGAAAAAAGTAATTGTTCATATGTTACTTCCCCTAATCAGTAAGAGTACATTCTTTAGGATCTTTTTCGATAAAAGCTTGGATACTTGGTTGTCTTAATGAATGACCTTCAGTCCATTCGATGAATTGAACTTTCACAGTTAACAATGGTTGAATCCATTGAACTTCTTTTATTCTTTTCGGTTGGCTACTAAATGGATTTTTTTCTATTTTAATCGTATTAATGACTGTAGTAAGGTCTTTCCATTCTGATTTCGTTAATTTCCCTGTTCCAACATGCCCTATAAACACGAGTTGATTCTCTTCGTCATAAAGTCCTACTAAAATAGAATTAACAATTCCAGAGCGATACGTTACCCCACCGATTACAGCAATAATGTCTTTATAATTTTTTACTTTTTGCCACGCATTGTGCTTTCCATTGATCGAGTATTTACTATTTAAATTTTTACATACGATACCTTCTAAATTATGCTGTTTCGCAACCTCAAATAAAGCAACTCCTTCAGTATTATTTGGAACTAATTGAATTTGGGTGCTAGGTTGGACAGCTTCTATTAATAAATTTTGTCTCTCTTGTAGAGGTAATTGAGTAACCCATTCTCCATTGTAAAAAAGAATATCAAAAATCATATAGAAAATAGGTACAGCTTCTATAGCTGAATCAACCCGATCCATGCGCCTAATTCCATCCCTTCGCATTACCTCATGAAACGATGGATTACCATTTTGATCGAGAGCAATGACCTCCCCGTCTAAAATGATTGATTGAGCATTCGTATAGGATTTTATATTTGTTAGCTCTGGAAAAATAGTTGTACGATCATTTAATTTGCGGTTAAATAATTTAACTTCTTTTCCATCAAAATAGGTAAGGATTCTAACACCATCCCATTTAATTTGCGAAATCCACTCAGAACCAATTGGTACAGTATCTGAAGAAATAGGCTCAAAAGGAAAAATTGGATCTAGCTCCATTACTACCTCCTATTTAACTCGTTGCTTTTTTAGGCGCTTTAGTTTTAGGCTTTTTCGGAGGGGTTGCTTGTCCTTTTGTTCGATCGATACTCGCTTGTAATGCAGACATTAAATCAACAACATTTTTTTGTTCTGCCGGTTTCTCCTGTCCTGTAGCGATATAATCATTTTTATTAACTTTTTCCGAAATTAATTGTTCTAAAGCTGTACGATATGTATCAGTATAGTTTTCTGGATTAAACGTTGTCGTTAATTGTTCAACTAGCATCATACCAGCCTGTAATTCTCGTTCCGCCAATCCAGCCTTTTCAGGCACACCACCTGGAAGATTTTCAATTGCTCTAATCTCATCTGGAAAATGTAATGTTTCAAGAATAATCGCGTTTTTATATGGCCGAATAGCAGCTAAATGCTGTTTGCTACGAATCGTAATTTTTGCAAGGCCGATTTTCTTACTTTTCTTCAATATTTCCGAAAGTAGAGCATATGCCTTTGTCCCACCAGAATCGGGGCCAATATAATATGTTCGATCAAAGTAAACTGGATCAATTTCTGAAAGTTTGACAAAATCAATAATTGATACTGTTTTCAGTTCAAATTCTTCTTTTAATTTATTCATTTCCTCTTCAGTTATTTCCACAACTCTACCATTCGGTGTTTCAAATACTTTAATGATTTCTTCGGGAGTAACTTCATCATCACAACTTGCAACCTTTTTATAGTTGATGGGCGTTTTACAATCCTTATGATATTGACGAAACTTTATATCCTTATCTTCAACTGCTGAAAACAACTTTACTGGGATTGTGACTAATCCCATACTGATTGTCCCTTTCCAAACTGTATGCATATACCCACTACCTTTTTTATTTTTATGATTAGCTTTTGTTAAATGAATGGGTTTAATTCAATTTGCTTTTTTCTCCATCAGAATAAAAAAATCTTATAAAAGAAGACTAAAAAAGTTAATCAACATGAGTCTTAAATGGAGAGTCGTATGAATAACTCAAATGATTTACAAAAAATAAATAAGGAATTTCATTATATGCCTATTACATCAATATCGAGTGGCAATGGGATGGAATTAGCGAATGATTTATTTTATGAAACAAATCAAATTGTGAATTTTTGCTTATACGGAAATCCTAATTTATCAAGTGAGTGGGTATTAATTGATGCCGGTATGCCAAAATCATTTGATAATATTTTGGATATAGCTGAAAAAAGATTCGGTGAAAAACACAAATTAAAAGCGATCATACTTACTCATGGACATTTTGATCATATCGGGGGAATCTTTGATTTAGTAAAAGAATTCAATATTCCTGTTTATGCGCATGAAAAAGAGTTACCATATTTAACAGGAGAAAAGAATTATCCAGAACCAGATGGTACAGTTGAAGGTGGATTAATTGCAAAGTTATCGCCATTGTTACCAAACGAAGGAATTAATTTAGGAAAATATATCCATGTTCTTCCTGCAGATGGTTCTGTACCAGAAATGCCACATTGGAAATGGATTCACACACCGGGTCATTCACCTGGACATATTTCACTTTTTAGAGATGATGATCAATTATTGATTGCTGGAGACGCCTTTGTTAATGTTAAACAAGACTCTATTTACAGAGTTCTAACTCAAAAAAGAGAAATAAGTGGTCCTCCTAGATATTTGACGACAGATTGGGAGGCAGCATTGAATTCTGTAAAAAAACTGCAGGCTTTACATCCTAAAAAAGCAATCACAGGTCACGGCTTTCCATTGCTAGAAGACAATTTAAATGAACAATTAGACTACTTAGTTAAAAACTTCAACACAATCGCCAAACCTGATTATGGACGATATGTTTAAAAAATGACGCTCCTTAATTGGCTAAATTTATAGGTAAAAAATTAAAACTCCCTACTTTTGTAAGGAGTTTACTAAATTTAATTTTAAACTCCTTCAATGTTCATTCGGCATATTAGGAAATTTTGGAACTGAAAAAACTTTTGGAGGTTCGATTATGTTTAAATCCCCGCCATTCCTAGACTTGTTTTAATTAGATTTAGCCGTTTCTGCATCTTGGTTTGGCTTAATATATTTGATGGACAAAAAAAGTCCAAGAACTCCTAAAATGATGGAACAATACAACATATAATTATCTGGTTTACTCATTAAATAGGCAAAAGCAGGAGGTCCTGCGGCTACCCCCACAAAGCGTAAAGAACTATAAAGAGAAGTGATAGTCCCTCTTTGTTCCTTCTCAATCCCCTCTGTGATTAATGCATCTAAGCTTGGTAATGACATTCCGATTCCAATCCCGCTGATCAATAAACTCGTGATAATCATATAGATATCTTTGTTGATAATCGGTAATACAAAAGAAAGGCTTATGAGAATAAATCCGATGACAATGCAATTTTTCATGGCGCCTTTTTGATTTCCAATTTTTTTACCTGTTTTATAAGAAGTGTAGGATAATGCAGCAAGTGGGATTGCCAGCACACAACCTTTCCATATTCCAATTATGTGATAACGCTTTTCTAATATTTTTGATAAATAAAAAAGCATACCAAATAAAATAAACATGATAATGGCACCTAAAATAAAGATCGTATAAAGCCATTTTCCATTATTTCGAAATATTTTTCGAATTGATCTAATAAACAGTTTAAACTTTTTCTTTCTTTTATCTTTTCTTTTTGCTCTCATAGGTTGTTTTGGAGGTTTTACAAAAATTAAAATTAAAATAATTGATAGTAAGCAAAGGAACGGTATTGATAAAAATGGTAAATACCAAACAACCGCTGCTAATGCAGAACCGAGTATTGGGCTAAGTACTTTTCCAAAAGTATTCGATGTCTCAACTAAGCCTAATCCTTTACTAACTTCATTTTCATCCTTAAACATATCTCCCACACACGGAATAACAACAGGCATTGCCCCAGCAGAACCGATACCTTGAATGATTCTCCCGACAATTAACCACGCGTATGGATTTTCTAATTTCCAACAAACAAAGCCAGCTAAGGCCCCCCCAACTCCCGCAATAATTAAACTAGGAATGATTACTTTTTTTCTTCCAAATAAGTCAGATAGATAACCTGCTATAGGGATAAGAATGATTGCAAAAACTGAATACACAGTTATAATCATTGAAACTTTAAGGCCAGATATATTTAATTGTTGTTCTAATTTTGGAAGTACGGGGATCAGCATTGAATTACCTAAAGTCATTACTAGAGGTACTGTAGATAGCGCCCATAAACTCCGCGTTTGTTTTTTATCCATATTACCTCCGCGTTTTGTGTAACTAAAAACAATCACCAGTCTTTATAATTCCCAAGTATCTCTTTTGATTGAATTGTAATTTTTACTAATTACGATTTATAGGTAAAAATCGGGGCAAAATGAAAGATATACCATTTTCGAAAGGAAGAGTATTTATGACTACCCAAGAGAATTCAGCTAGTTATTTTCATTTGAATTTATGGTCAGGAATTTTGTTTGGACTTGGATTGGTTGCATTTTTTGACGAAGCAGTTTTTCATCAACTACTTCATTGGCATCATTTTTACGATAAGTCTACAACAAGTATAGGGCTTATCTCTGATGGTCTATTTCATGCCTTTAGTTGGTTTTCGACAATAGGCTCATTATTTATGCTTGCGAATTTAAGGAGAAAAAAATCACTCTATATTAAAAGATGGGTAGGTGGAGTTTTACTCGGAGCAGGTTTGTTTCAACTTTATGATGGAACCGTACAGCATAAGTGGATGAAGCTACATCAAATTAGATATAACGTCGATATTATGCCCTATGATTTAACTTGGAATATCACTGCTTCTATTATGACATTAATAGGTTGCATTCTAATTCTTAAAACTCGAAATAAAGGTGGTCAATTTGAGAGATAACTTCAATTCGTTTGATCCACTCATTATTTTATTAATCTTACTTTTTATTGTTGGATATTTAGTTGCTGCGATGAAACATAAAAAAAAGCCATGGCCAAAGTTTCGCTCTATATTTTGGGTAACTGGTTTTGTTTGTATATTAATTTCCGTCATTGGACCAATTGCCAAACTAAGTCACCATCTATTTGTTTTCCATATGATTATGCATTTGTTACTTGGTATGCTCGCTCCATTTTTTATCGCTTTATCTAGACCGATTACATTATTATTAACATCATTAAAAACGCAACATGCAAGGAGTGTGTCACGTCTTTTAAGAAGTGCTCCAGTTCAGTTATTAACTCATCCTATTAGTACATTACTTTTAAATATCGGAGGACTTTGGTTACTATATACCTCCACTGTATTTAATTTAATGCATAAGAGTACCTTATTCTTAAATTTTGTACATATCCATTTGTTTCTCTCGGGATATCTATTTACCATCTCAATCATTGCTATTGAACCAATTTCTCATAAATTCAGTTTTTTGTTTCGCTCATCGATTATGATCCTTGCAATAGCAGGTCATGATATTTTATCGAAATTGCTTTTTTCTAATCCATTAGACAGTTACGGTTTTAATGATGTTCAATTTGGTGCAGTCTTAATGTATTATGGAGGGGATTTTGTTGATTTGTTAATCATTACTGCACTTTGTTATTTCTGGTACAATTCATCAAATTCTAAAAAAAGAGCCTTTATTTAATGGACTTTTTTGCCACATATAATCCCTTTAGAAGATGCACAAAATATTAATGCATAAAGAAGGAGGGTTAAAGATGAATAAAATTTGTCTTACATTATGCACTGTTTCATTATCATTTATAATTTCAACTAATGTTCATGCTGCGTCACCTGGGCCTGATGCTACACAATTAGAACCAAGCTATGATCATAACGGTAAACAGATCAAAAGAAGTTTTAACAATAATTTTAATGATCCAAACCATGTTGTAAATAATACAAAAAATACAGTTAAAGAAGGGTATTATGATACTAAAAATACGGTTAAAGAAGGGTATTATAATACAAAAAATAATATAAAAAATACATCAAATGACATGTTAAATAACAATTATAACGGAGTAAATAACCCAGTAAATAATGATGGAAATTATTATCGACGAAATGTAAATGTAACGCCTACTCCTGTTTCTAATACTTTAAATACTACTGACAATACCAATAATAATCATTTCAATTATGGATGGCTTGGGCTTCTTGGATTATTAGGATTTGCGGGTCTTCGAAAAAAAGAAAGAGTTGAATAAAAATAAAACCTTATTGGGGCTTTCTCCAATAAGGTTTTATTTATGGACTATGTTTTTATTATGAATTACCTCTTTATAAAAATTGATTTTTTGCTCTAACATTTTATTCGTCTCTTCTAATGTTTTAAGCTGATGTTCAATAGACTGTTTATGCTCAACTAATAATCCTAATCTTGCCAAAGATGTATGCTCACCTTCTGTATATAAATGTGCATACTCTTTAATCTTATTAACTGGCATTTGCGTTTCTTTTAGCTTTAGAACAAATCTTAACCACTGAATGTGTGATTCAGAATACAATCTTTCACCATTTGCATTTCGATCTGGAAGAATGATCTGTTCTTTTTCATAATAACGTAATGTATGTGTGCTTATTCCTAACATTTGAGCGACTTCACCAATTGAATACATAAATACCTCCAGTTTGAGTCATAAATAAAAACAGTTTGACTTAGAGTTTACTCTAACCAGTATAATGAATCCGTAACTGATACACAATTAATTTAATTTTAGTATAAACCAAATCATTGGGAGGAATTTAGATGAAAAAATATACTGTCATTACAGGTGCTAGTTCAGGAATAGGGTATGAATCAGCTCTTGCGTTTGCCGCACGTGGAAAAAATTTAATCATCGTTGCTCGTAGAACGGAAGAACTTGAAAAATTAAAATCAGAAATCGCTAAATTGAATTCAGATCTTGAAGTAGTCATAAAAACGGCTGATTTATCTGTTGTTAAAAATGCTTTTGATTTATATGAAGGACTTAAAGAATATGATATTGAAACTTGGATTAATAATGCAGGGTTTGGTAATTTCGCTTCAGTTGGTGAACAAAATTTAGCAAAGATCGAAACTATGCTTAATTTGAATATTGAAGCTTTAACGATTTTAACTTCACTATACGTACGCGATTATTCAACTGTCGAAGGTACACAAGTTATCAATGTTTCATCTGGTGGAGGATATACAATTATCGGAAATGCCGTCACATATTGTGCGACTAAATTCTATGTGAGTGCCTTTACAGAAGGGCTAGCTCATGAATTAAAAGAAAAAGGGGCAAAAATGCAAGCAAAAGTATTAGCACCTGCTGCAACTGAAACAGAATTTGCAAAAGTATCATATGATTTAGAAGAAAACATTAAATTTCAAGGCGTTCTACCAAAATATCATACTGCAAAAGAAATGGCCGGTTTTATGTTGGAGCTTTATGACAGTGAAAAGGTCGTAGGAAAAGTCGATGGAATTACTTATGAATTCCAATTATTAGATCCACTTTACCCTTATGCAACAAGATTAGAAAGGCAGGATTAAGGGTAAGAAGAGTCTTTTACAACCTCCTCTATAACCTTAAACTCTGCATCCTAATTTTAATTTTCTAACACTAAATTTAAATGTGGATATTTAGTAGCCCTATATTCAGAAGGGCTACTTTTTATGTATTTTTTAAATATACGACTAAAGTAATTCGAATCTTGAAAACCAATTCGTGTAGCAATTTCTTGCATGGTTAAATCAGTCATTTCTAAATAAAACATTGATTTTTCAATCCTTATTCTATTTAAAAAATCAATCACACTTGTGCCAATTTCTTTTTTGAATAGGTGACTGAAATGATATTTACTTACGTTACAAAATTGAGCTATTTCTTCCAGTGTTATGCTAGTTTGATGATTTTCTCGAATATACTTAGTTGCTTTACGAATAACAGGACTCATCTGATTATTAAATGAATTGGCTATTTGAACCGTTAGCCAGTAAGCATATTCACAAACCTTTTTAACAAATTTATCATAGCGAATAATATGATATAGTTCCTGAATCATTTGAGCGTTTTTTGACATGATGAGTGTTGCATTCACGCCTGACTCTACTACAACCCTAGAGATTAACATAATTAAATCGACTACTTCAGTCTTAAATACGTCTTCATTTAATCGGCATGCATTTGCTACTTTTTCAAGGAAGCTTTTTAATTGATTGACTACACCTTCTTCATCACCAATACGTACAAGTGCTAATAATTCAATACGATCCTCAGTTGATCGTGCTCTTAGTGTATTTTCTTCCACTGGTTTAATACCACTATGAAATATCAGTTTGTTCCCTTGAAAAAAACGACCTGACATTGACTTTCTAGCCTCTTCAAAAGAGTGGTGTAACATATATGGATTACTATATTTTTTACCTATTCCAATTGAAACGGAAATCTTGGCCCTATCCAATGAATTTTGAATTTCTTCTGCCATTTTATATATCTTATTATTGAATTCGATCTCACTATCTTTATCTTCTAGCTCAATTAGAAGTGCAAGCACACCTTCCTCTACCCAGTTCCATAAATAAGGAACTCCGATCGTCTGATCAATTTGATTCATTAGTTCATGGCCAATTTCTTTTTTCCACTTAATTGGGTTTTCTACTGCTAAATCAGGATAGCGATCGATTGAAATCACCATTACAACATTTGGATAAGTATTAATGCCACATCTTTTTTGAACTTCATCAAAAGTTCCTATATGGACGAGCGTACCAGAGAGTAACAAATTTGAAAAAGCTGATTGAGTAGCATGTTGATTCATCTTTATATCTCCTTTTTAGCCTATGATTTTTCTTAGGTGAATATTTGGTAGTAAGCATCGAAAATGATTGAGCCATAAAAAAAGAAGCTGTCGTACTCTTAGAGTATAACTGCTTCCTTACAAATTTCATAATTCCATAGCGCCTATTTTATCTTCAACAAGTTTAACAATTTCTCCATCATGAATTTGATTACGAATTTTTTCAATATCATGATAAAAATAGCGATCCTCTTCAACTGTTGGAACTTGATTTCTAACTAACTGGTGAATACTTGCCGTTACTGGTGATGCTTTTAACGAATCATGGAAATCTAGAGCTTGAGTAGCGACCATCAACTCGATTGCTAAAATATGTTCAAGTTTTTTAGAAATCTGAAATGCTTTCCTAGCTGCAAAGTAAGCAAAGCTAACTACATCCTCTTGATTCGCACATGTAGGCGTATTATCAATTGTTGCTGGATGCGATAAAACTCTTATTTCATTAAGCAATCCTGCAACAGTATATTGCGGAATCATATATCCATTGTTTAAACCGGGATTGACAACTAAGAAATTTGGAAGTTCACTTACATGATAATTTACTAATCGATCTATACGACGTTCTGTAATTTTTGCTAAGTTTGCCATAGCAATACAAATAGTATCCGCATCGATTCCCACATATGTAGCATCAAAATTGCCACCCATTAATGCAATACCATCTTCTTCCTCTGGCCAAATGATCGGATTATCACTTGAAGATTGCATTTCATTTTTAATATTTTCCAATGCATTTTTAAACACTTTTTTAACTGCACCATGAACTTGTGGTATACATCTTAAACTAAGTGCATCTTGTAATCGATAATCCTTATACTGTTCTGCAAGCTCACTTCCATTTAATATCACTGAAATGATTCGAGCAGTATTTGCTTGTTCTTCATGTTTTTTTACCGAGTGAAGACGCGGATCTAAAGCCTTTATTGTCCCTTTAAGTGCTTCTAATGACATAGCACCAGTGACATCTGCAGTTTTTACTGCTTGAATTGCATTGTATATCGAAAGTATTGCGAATGCTGAAACTGATGTAGTTCCATTTAATAGTGCTAAACCTTCTTTACACTCAAATGTCATTGGTTTTAGGCCTGCACGCTCCAAAGCTTCATGCCCATTTAGAAGATCGCCTTTATACCACGCTTTTCCTTCGCCCATTAATACTAGCGCCATATGAGCTTCAGGAGATAAATATGCTACTGATCCATCACCTGGAACAAATGGTAAAATATCATTATTAAGAAGCGCTGCAATAAGCTCTAACACTTCTAATCTAACTCCAGAAAAGCCTTGACCTATATTATTTAATATCATTAATTGGATGGCTCTTACTACTTCTCTTTCAAGTGGCTCGCCTACAGAAACAGCATGAGATCGGACTATATTTCGTTGAAGAGCCTGAGCATCTTCTTTTGAAATAACTTCTGTTACGTTACTACCAAAGCCAGTAGTTACCCCGTAAACCGCTCTTTCTTCATCAAGAAACTTTTCAATTAGATTACGAGAATGATTTATTCTAAGAAAGTAGTTTTCTGTAAATGATACTTTTGCACCATATCTTGCAACAGCAATTACCTCATTAATCGACAACTCATGATCCCCGAGAATAACCTCTTTAATATTTTTTGGATGAATAATATCGTTCTTGAACATCAAAACACCTCTTATTTATGAATGAATGATTGAAAACGCTCGTCTTTCGAAGCGCGAAGCTTGACGAGGAGCGAAGTTACCTTAGACGGTATTGAGCCCCCTTAAGCAGATGAAGCTAAAAAGAAAGCGAGCGTTAATGAGTTGGGTAAATCAAATTAATGACTCGAAACTGATTGCTTGTTTGTCTCTACTATATCCCCTTCAAGTAGTGGATTACTAGCTTCATTTAAAGAAAGTGATTTAGTTTCTGGTGCCCAAGCGATTGAAACAATCGTACCAATAAATAGAATGATCGACATTCCAATCATAGAAGGGGTCATCCCCATTGAGCTAACGCTTATAGGTAAAAGGAATGTTCCAATAGCTGATCCAATTCGACTAACTGCTGTTGTCAAGCCAACCCCAGTTCCACGAACCTCGGTCGGAAATAGTTCAGCAGGATACACTAATGTTAAATTAGACGCCGCCGACATGACAAATGTAAAGATTGCAAATACAATAATTGCAATTGTATGTAGACCCGGTGGTAAGACTGTTAATGCGAATAATGAAATCGTTAAAATAATAAATGTATTAATTGTAAACCCTCTACGAGTTAATTTTTCAGTACACCAAACACCAGCTAACGCACCTACTAGAAGGAACAAGTTTAGAACCATGTCTACACCAAATGTTTCTTCAAATCCCAATTTACTTAAAATAGTTGGTAGGAATGTATAGATTGCGAAATATGGAACTACCTGACACATATAAAAAAGTGATCCGAATGTTGTCCGTTTCCAAAGCTGCTTATTGAATAAATCTGTAACCTTGTATGCTTGTTTAGAATTAGCATCGACTGACTCATCCATTACAGCATTTTCACCAATATACTTTCTTACAATAGCACGTGCTTCTTCAACACGGCCCATCTTTAATAACCAACGTGGAGACTCCGGAGTTCCGAAACGTAAAAGCAAGACAATTAGACCTGGAAGTGCAGCACTCACTAGCATCCAACGCCATGCGTCTGGCCCTGTTTTTTCTAAATAATAGCCAACTAGATTTGAAGCTACATATCCTACTGTCCATAAAACATTTAATGAAGATAATAACATACCTCTATACTTTCTAGGTGCAAACTCTGCTAGCAAAGTCGATCCTACTGCATAATCTCCTCCTAGTGCAACACCGATTATAATCCTTAATGCAAAAAGCGTATATGGATCGTGAACAAAAAACTGTAGGGCAGATGCGATTGTAATAATAACAAAGTTTGCTAAATAGATTTTTTGCCTACCAATACGATCTGATAATCCGCCAAGAAACAAACTACCGAAAAAAAGTCCGATTAATGCGGAACTACCGATTAATCCTTCCCATACAGAATTTAATTTCATCTGTGGGCCTAGTAGCGAAAGTGCCATGCCTATAATTCCTAAAGCATAGCCATCCGAAAAATTCGATCCAAAAGTTAGTGCTGTAATCCGAATATGGAATTTATTAAGCGGTGCATCATCCATCATAAATTTTTTTTCCTTCAAAAGAATACCCCCTTTTTGACTTTCCAGATAAAATAAATTGTAAAAAATAGTAAATAATAAAATAACTTCTTACTAAAGCGCTTCCAAAATTTTCAGTATTTTTAATAAATTATAATTATTATGCTTTAAATTATCTCTAGATAAAGTTTCGGATTACTAGCACAATATTGCTGAAATGTTAAGTCCAAAGGGATGGTAACCATGATGGAAATAGGAGGAAAAGGATTTAAAAGAATAAGAGATAGCTTATTGGCTATCTCTCAGAAATCTAACATCATCAACATTGAGAAAGACGAACACAAATAATTTGCGAATCATTTTTTGAAGATTAATTTAGAAGTTTTTGATAGTTTTAATCAATCTTTATTCGATTTGACTGTATCTTAATCTGTTTTACTGTTATTCCTTTTAATTTTTGATTCATTCACACCGTATCTACATAATTCGTTGGCTTATTTGCAGTTTCCTAATTTTCATTTGCAGATTTGACTTTTTTAATTGTAGATTTCCCTGATTTATTTGCAGTTTGGGCTTTTTTATTTGCACTTACTCTGATTTATTTGCAGTTTGAACATTTTTATTTGCACTTTCTCAAATTTATTTACAGTTCGAATATTTTTATTTGCACTTCCTCAAGTTTATACTTACTTACTAAAAAAACGAGTTAATGAAAACATACTCAAATCAAAAGCAGATTTCTGATTTGTTACTAGGTCAGCAATAATCTCACCTACTACGCTTGCAAACTTAAAGCCATGGCCGGAGAAACCAGTGGCAATGATTACATTTTTGTATTCTGGATGCTGATCAATAATGAAGTGCTCGTCCGGAGTCATTGTATATAAGCATGTTTTACCTTTTAGTAATCTACCATTTGCAAGTGGCATATACTCGCTTAAGAAATTTCTCAGATCCGTTTCATCTTCAAAGAACTCTCCAAATTCTCGGTTAAATTGATCCGGATCTACTATTTGTCCACCATCATGTCGACCAATTTTCAATCCGCTATTATGAAGATTTGGAAAGCCATAGTAATGTCGATCAATTAGATCGATTGTAAATGCTGGCAGCGAACTAGAATCATATAGCTGATGATCACATTCAAACCAAGCAACTGTTTTACGAGTAGGTTTTAGGGGTATATTAATACCCGTCTTTTCAAGAATTTTACCAGACCAAGCGCCTGCACATACTACAAGTTTATCCGCTGTGTAAACAGCATTCTCTGTACACACTTGTGTCTTATTAGTACCTACTTCAATATCAATAACAGGCGAGTTAGTTTTAAGACTATTTCCTTCCTGGATAAATAGTTCTCTATACGCTCGAACACATTCTTCACTAAAAAGAATTCCGGAAGACGTTTCTAAACAACCAATAAATCCTTCCGGTAAACGTAAGCCTGGCCATCTTGCATTGATCTCATTACTATCCAATATTTCAAGCGGCAACGAAAATTCTTTTGCACTATTTATTACTTCATTAGTAAAAGTCGAGCCAGGTGCACCAGCACATAAAACGCCGGTTCTCGAGAATAATCGTTTTCCAGACAATTGTTCTAGTTCTTCCCATAATTTTTGTGCTCGCAATGCTAGCGGCACGTATTCTCTACTTTCTCCATATGCATGACGAATGATCCTCGTATCGCCATGGTGGCTACCTAAGCTATGAGGCGGATCAAAAGAATCTATTAATAATGTATTTTGATTGCCTTTTGATAAGTAGTATCCTGCTGCCATTCCCATAGAGCCTGCTCCAACAATTATTACATCATAGTGATTATTCAACCATTTCACTCCTTACCTTCTTCATTCGTATGACATATTCTTTTTGTTATTACAATATACCTTCTTAAATAAGCAATTTTAGTAAATCAAGCTTATTCTAAAAAAACAAAAAACCCGTCTATGATCATTCATAAACGGGTTTTATAGTTTTTATAGTTTTTCGTATGCTGCTTGGTATTTTTGAATATCTCCAGCACCCATAAAAATTAAGACGCTATTTTTATGGTTTTGTAAATTGCTGATATTGTCATCAGTCAATAGTTCAGCACCTGCAATTTTACAAGAAAGGTCTTCAATTGTTAAAGTACCTTTATCTTCCCTTGCAGAACCAAAAATATCACATAAGTAAACTTTATCTGCTTTTTCTAATGTACCAGCAAATTCATCTAAAAATTTACTTGTGCGTGTAAATGTATGCGGTTGGAACACTGCTACGATTTCACGATCAGGATATTTTTGACGTGCTGCTTGAATCGTCGCTTGGATTTCAGTTGGATGATGAGCATAATCATCAATTAACATTTGATCTCCAAAGCGTTTTTCACTGAAACGACGTTTTACGCCACCGTA
Source organism: Bacillus sp. FJAT-25509 (assembly GCF_001420605.1). GTDB lineage: Bacteria > Bacillota > Bacilli > Bacillales > Bacillaceae_G > Gottfriedia. Next base: position 89,790 of record NZ_LJIZ01000023.1, on the reverse strand, counting down.
TGTTAATAATCTAGCTTTAATGATATTAACATCAATTTCTTCATAATGGCAAAGCGCAATTACTGCTAAAGCATTTAAAATACTATGATCACCATATCCAGTAATATCAAAAGTAGCGTAATACGTATTACGGACGAATACATCAAATGTTGTACCATTTGTATGTTTTTCGATATTACGAGCTTGGAAATCATTGTCCTCGTTAAATCCATAATACATTACAGGTACTTTTGCATAAATACGTTGAAGATGTTCGTCATCTCCACATGCAATAATACCTTTCTTTACTTGATCAGCCATTTGTTGGAAAGCATCGAATACATCATCTACACTCTTATAATAATCCGGATGATCAAAATCAATATTAGTCATGATGCAATAGTCTGGGAAGTATGAAAGAAAATGACGACGGTATTCACAAGCTTCAAATACGAAATACTCGCTGTCTTTTTCACCTTTACCAGTACCATCTCCAATTAGAAAAGAAGTTGGACGCGCACCAGAAACTACATGGGCTAATAAACCTGTCGTAGAGGTTTTACCATGTGCTCCAGTAATTGCAACGCTAGTAAATTTATTCATATATTCCCCTAGGAATTTATGATAGCGTGCCATCGGGATTCCTTTTTCAATAGCAGCTGCAATTTCTTCATGAGTATCAGGAAATGCATTACCTGCTATAACGAATTGGCCTTCTTGAATATTTGCTTTATCAAATGGTAAAATCGTAATATTTTTTTTTCGTAATTCATTTTCAGTGAAAAAGTGCTTTTCATAATCTGATCCCTGAACGGTCAAACCAGAATCATGTAATATTTGTGCCAAAGCACTCATTCCAGTACCTTTAATCCCTACAAAATGGTAAACTGTCATATTAAAAGAACCTCCAAAATCGATCACTAATACAACGGCCTATCTCTTAGACAGTATATGTGTGAATAAAAGAAATGGCATCAATATTTTATAAATTTGATGCATTGTTACTTTGCCGAGTCTAGTTAATTTTCTAATGATAACTAACTTAAATTTTTACGCAATTAGTATTATATCACTTTAACTCCCATAGGACTATTTATTTTAAGTCGCACTATACGGAAATAGGTGGAAATATAAATACTTTTAGTTATCTGCTTATATTAAAATACTATCAATCTTAAATTGATTTTTTACCCCTTTATAGTTTAGGGCTCATTTCTACTCTTTCTAATCGCGGATTTTCACGAAGCTTTCTTCCAGCTTTCGCTTGTTGTACACCATCTAGTTCAACATTATCACCCGTAAAGCCTACATTAACTTTTAATAAACTTCCGCCTACACCATATAAATCTACTGGTACACCTTGTTTCTCAAAAGCTAATATTCTTTCTACAGTAAATCCACCGCTTACTACAATTTGTACATGCTGATACCCTTCTTGATCTAGTGCATTTCGTAAAGCAAAAATTAATGGAGGATTTACACCCCTAGGATCAAAACTTCCTAACAATTCTGGATTGCCTATAAAATACTGATCAATCATTGTTTTCGATGTATCTACACGTACAGCCTTTAATTTACTACCATATTCTCGTGCAACCTTCAAAGCGTCATTTATGACATCATTATTATAATCTACTAAGACAATTAAATCATCTTGTGGATAAACTTCTGTGTATGCACGCGCAGCTTCCACAACATCACCATTATACATTTGAATCAATGCATGAGGCATTGTACCCATACCTTCATTGCCCCACCACTCATTCATTGCATGAGTTGCTTGTGCAGTTGCACCACCAATAAATGCTGCGTAACCGTCACCTGCTTGTGTCGTGAAATGATCATCACGGTCTCCCATGAAAATAACAGGCTTTTTAATGCCTGCGGATTTTGCAGAATGTTTTACATTGTAAACATTTGTCGCAACAGAAGTACGTCTAGCCAAAATACCGTCAATAATTCCCTCTAAATAGCCAAAATCAGCATATTTACCTTTAATTGTTAATACAGTTTCAAATGGTTCAATCATATCTCCATCCTTTAATGAATGAACAATAAGATTTTCTGGATGATCTGCAAAAGTTTGTAAAATCGCAATTGCTTCATCCGTGCCACATAATACTGCACTTTCTCTTTGGAAAAATTGCATTGTTACTTCAGTATCTGGCTTCTTTTTTCGAATGATTTCTCTAGTTTTTAAAAAATATACAGCTGAAAACCAGCCTTCTCCGATTCTCTCATCAAATTTAAATGTTTGATTCGTTAATCGGCTTATTTTACCTTGTAATTTTAAATCTAATTCTTTTTCCATGAATCTTCACCTGCTGAAAAGTATCGTTCTTTTTTTCTAGTATGGGTTAAAAAAACTTTAACATTCGTTACTTAATTTTTATCGAATTTCTAATATATCACTCAGAACGAATCTCCTCTAATGATGTGATCAGTACATCACGAGGTTTACTTCCATTTTGATTCGATACAATCCCGTGATCAAACATTAGGTCAATTAATCTAGCTGCACGGTTGTACCCAATTCGAAAACGTCTTTGTAACATTGAAACAGAAGCACCTTTTTGATCAATGACAAACTCCACTGCTTCTTCAAAAAGTTCATCATCAACATCTTGTGCATCCGCTTTTGCTACAAGTTCCTCTTGATTAAATAAGTAATTCGGTTTTTGTTGGTCTTTAACAATCTCTACAACATGTTCGATTTCATCATCCGAAACATAAACTCCTTGTAATCGAATTGCTTGAGATTTTCCATTATCTAAGAATAACATATCTCCTCGTCCAAGTAACTTTTCAGCTCCGCCAATATCAATAATTGTTCTAGAATCTACTTGTGAAGATACTGTAAACGCAATACGCGTCGGTATATTTGATTTAATAATACCTGTAATGACATCAACTGAAGGTCTTTGAGTTGCAACTAATAAATGGATTCCGCATGCTCTCGCTTTTTGGGCAATACGACAAATATAAGTTTCTACATCTCCAGGAGATACCATCATTAAATCCGCTAATTCATCAATAATAATGACTAAGTAAGGTAACTCATCATTATAAGCACCTTTTTTCTTCGCTAAATCATTGAATCGCTTAATATCTCTTGCTCCAGCATGAGCAAATAAATCATAACGTCGATCCATTTCATCACATGCCCACTTTAAAGCAGCAGTCGCGGCTCTAGCGTCAGTAATGACTGGCGAAATAAGATGTGGAATATGATTGTACGGTGCAAGTTCAACCATCTTAGGATCGATTAAAATTAATTTCACTTCATGAGGTTTCGCTTTATATAAAATGCTAACTAGAATTGAATTAATACATACGCTCTTTCCTGATCCTGTTGCTCCAGCAATTAAACCATGTGGCATTTTTGAAATATCTGCATAGACAGGATCTCCACCTATATCAAGTCCTAGAGCAACTGTTAAAGGTGACTCGCTTTGCAAAAATTTATCCTGACTAACTAATTCTCTTAAGTATACAGGCTTACTTTCTTTATTTGGCACTTCTATACCAATGGCACTTCGACCAGGAATCGGTGCCTCAATTCGAATATCCCTAGCTGCTAGGCTCAGTTTAATATCATCTTGTAAGTTCGTTATTTTATTTACTTTAACCCCAGGATCAGGCTGTACTTCGAAACGAGTTACTGTTGGACCTTGGGTTGCAGCAATTACTTTAGCTCCTACATTAAAATTATGTAATGTTTCTTGTAGAAGTTGCTTTTGATCCTCAACCCAATCTCCATCATTAAATTGTTCCATTGGAGGATCAACTAATAAATCTAATTCTGGTAATTCATAAAGTACTGGTGGCATTTCTTCTAAACTTTGAGGTTCATCAGTCTGAACATTCTCTTTCGTTAAGTTCGTTTCTGTTTTACTTTCTTCAGTTTCAAGAACTGGCTGATTTTGAATTCCTTCAGGTGTAAATTCCTGAGTGATTGCTTCACTAATTATTTCACTTGGTTGAACTTTCTCTATAGATAAAGTTTCACTTTGTACAGATAAATTAGCATTCTCAATCATCAGTTCATTTTGCTTTGTCTCAACTTCTTCATTTACCTTTTCTACTGTTGCAGCAGATTCACTTTGTAATTCACGAAGTTGTCTCATTATATTCGCTTTTCTTGACGACTCTACGTCACTTCTAAGCATCATTACATTAAAAGGAAAATGGCGTTTTTTCTGACGTTTCTCGATTGGTTTAGGTTCAGATTCCTCTTGATTAGCTTCAATTTCAGGCTTTATCTGTTCATTAATGTTTGTATCAGAATGTTGATTAATTCCAACGGATTCCTCTACTTTAGATTCTACATTGGAACTTTCATGCTGTACCGTCTCTTCTTTAATCTCTTTTATAACCTCATCTGTTAATTCAGGCTCTACTTCATACACTTCATTATTTTGAACAGAATCAATACCTTTGTCTTCGTTTTCATCATATTGGACCAAAGTCTCATCATGATTATTCGAGTCATTTTGTTCAATGATGTCTTCCATATTTAGAGTAAAATCATCGTTTTCTTTGTCTTCTTTAATGGAGGCAAGATCAGACCCATGAATATTTACTTCATGCTGTACTGCAGCCTCTGATTCAATTTTAAGGGTTTCGAATTGTACTTCTTCCTCTTTCACTGCAGTTTCTGCTTCGATTTTAAGGGTTCCGAATTGTACTTCTTCCTTTTTCACTTCAGCTTCTGTTTCAATTGGATGTACCACAAGCTGTACAACTTCATTCGTATTTTCATCTTCCGCTTCTACCTGATGAACTTCAGGTTCTAAATCTTCATTCGTCTCTTCAACTTCAATTTCATGGGTTTCAAGTTGTTCATCTTCAACTTCATGTTCTATTTCACTTTGATGAACTTCAACATGTAGCTCTTCATTTTCAACTTGAATAGCTTCAGTTTGAATTTCTTCTTTTTCTACTAGCTCTAACACTTCAATTATTTCTTGATTTTGATTGCCGAAACTTCTATTTTCGAAAGTGTCGATTTCAACTTTTTCAAACGAAGTTTCAAGTACATTATTAATTTGAGAAGCTTCATCTCTCATTTCTTCTTTAGTTGAAGAAATGTTAACAGCAGTAGTATTTTCTTCTTTTATCGGAGGTTTTTGATAACCATAAATTGGTGAAATATATTCACTTGGTCGAAATGGTGTTTTTCTTTTTGGACGAAATACAATATCGACCTTTTCTTCTTTTTCTTCTTTTTCTACTTTTACTGGTTCTTCCTCACTTTTTGAGACCTGATTTTTTTCAAGTCGACTAGATAAATTACTTTTATCGTATTGAGTGCTTTGAGAAGTATTGCTTTGAAAAGTATTTCTTATAAAATTATTACTCTGATTATATGTAGGTTTATATTCTTTATTTAAATTGTTTGGTGACTTTTGCCAAATATCATCATTTTTTTCTTGTTTAATAACTGGTTCAATTTTTGTTTCCTTTATCGGCTTTGGTGACGGTATTTCTTCATCTAATTCAATTGGAAATCTAAATTTTGGACGCTCATGTGAAGCGCTTCTCTTTTTTTCGATAGAGTGTGATTGATAAACTTTCTCCTCAACAGGCTTTTCTTTAAACCCTTCTTCAAACTCTTCTTCTATCTCATTAAGGCTATTCGCCTTAAAAAGGCTTTTTAACCAATTTTTCATTTTTCTCACTCTCTCTATTTCTTTTCATACCTTTTATTTTACCATGTGACATAATGACAAAAAACACATTATTATTACAAATTGCGCTAGTTCAATCATATTTCCATATCAAATATATAATTTAATCAAATTATTATTAAAATAATAATTCTTTTATTGAAAAACAGAAAAAATACTAGACCAATTCATGGCCTAGTATTTATACGAAAATATATATTATTTAGTTAAAAAAAGCTTTTCCAACTTCAGCATCAGCTTCTAGAACTAAGATTCCTTTTTCTTGTGGAGCGTCAGGTAGATCAAGTTCACGTGCAGAGCAAATCATACCGAATGAATCCACTCCACGTAAATTAGCATCCTTAATAACTAATCCTGATGGCATTACTGCACCAACTTTTGCAACAACAACCTTTTGTCCTTGTTCAACATTTGGAGCACCACAAACGATTTGTAATGTATCTGTTCCAACATCTACTTTGCAAATATTTAATTTATCAGCATTTGGATGTTTTTCTTTTTCAATCACATATCCAATAACGAATTTAGGTGAAAGGTCTAATACTAATGTATCTTCAAACCCTTCCTTTGCTAGTAGTTCATTAACCGTAATCACAATGTGTTCAGTAATCGTAACGATACCATTTTCTTGAACATCTACATAAGTAGATGCCTCAAACACATTAATAGCAACTGTTTCATTTGTAACTGAACTATATACGCGTGCAATATTCCCTTTTCGCTCAACTTGACGATCTTCTGATGGAATTTGTTTTAGTGTAATTAATAGAGTATCGCCGATTCCTTCTTTGTTATAAAAAATATTCACTGATTTCTTCCTCTCTATTGCTTCTTCTGTTTCCCTAAAATAAATACTGGCATTAGCTTTTCATTTTCGTAAGCAAATGACAATGATGTAATTGGTATTTTCCCACTTGCAAAGAAACTCATATTCATTTGCGCCATTATATCATAACCTATGTTATTTCGAATGTCAGCAAGGATTAGTACATCTCCATGTGGAATTCCTACTAATAATTCACCTTTTACTTTTGATTGAATTTCTTTTATAAAAGTACTATTCAGTACTCTACTCGCATCGTATCCATCATTTGTACGTACAAAATAAAAAGTATTATCTGCAACAATATCTTCTTTTACTTGAACGGGCATTTTTCTTAAATTAAATAAAGCAATAGAATGGAGCTGCTCTTTTGTATAACCTGACTTTACTAATAATTTTTCATCAATAAGTTGATACGTTTTTTCTGAATCAATAGCATAGTAAATTCTAGTTTCTGCAGTATGCTCATCAGTTACAAATAAATTTCCTTCTTCCTTTTCTGTCGGAAACGATGTAGCTCGAATAACTGGTCGAATTTGTTCTTCAAGAAATACAGTTTCAGAGTGCATAGCAGAAAGTGCTTCTTTTATATAATAAATTAATTCATTAAATGCCTCTTCACCTTCTGCTTCATACTTTGCTACTGCACTATTTAAAGAGACACTCATCCCTTTATTACTTTCAATCCCTTCAATTCGAAGGTCTTCTTTTTCTCGATCATAGATAAAACGCCAATCTTCATTTCCAAGGCGGTTTTCGATCATTTTTTTTAAGTCTAGTGTTGTTTTCTTTGCCAATTGTTTTACCTACCTTATTAGCCTCTTAATCCTTCAAGAAACTCTTCTACTTGTTCTTTTGTTTTACGATCTTTATTTACATAACGGCCAATTTCTTCACCATTATTAAACGCTACAAAACTTGGTATTCCAAAAATATCTAGATTTTGGCATACCTCAATAAATTGGTCACGATCTACATAATAAAACGTAAAATCTTTATTTTCATCAATTATTTCTTGAAAGAACATATCTAAAAATCTGCAATCCGGGCACCAATTTGCTGAAAATTGGAAAACAACTTTTTCTCCTTGTTTCGCTTGTTCAAATTGTTCAACCGATGTAATTTTTTCCATTCTTTTTCCCTCGCTTAATTCATTTTCTTTTATTTTATCTTATTTTTATCGATATGCAAAAAGGACGACTCTCAATTGTTATCTTCTTTTCGTTTCTTGAATTCATATTGTCCTAATAGTAATTCACAAATATGTTCAAAGATCTCTGTCCTAGTAATTCGGCCATTCGTAAATACCCCTACTGCCCCTTCTTTACTACGTATATCTTTTTCATTCGTATATCGTTCCATTAATACTGCAAGCTCGGTTCCATTTCGTAGCTCATTAATAAATTCGCTAGGTAATAAAATTTTTGCTCCGCTTGCTAGTATTACTTCATTTTCATATACAAGTGCTCCCCAGTTACAAAGAAAAAGCCGATCGTTTTCTATAATGACCCCACCTTCTAGTCCAATACCGATTTCAGACTCACCTGCGATTCTAGCATTATGCGCTCTATTTATAGCACCATGCATAGTTTCTTGATCAGTCAAAGGTTGATTCGAAACATTTGATGGAACATTTATTCCCTCAACTTGATACTGATTAAAAACTTTTTTAACGGCTCCTACTTTTGTAGGATTTAAAGAACCAATTATTATTTTCATTGTCTTAACTCCATTCACTGGTCTTATGTATTATTAAGTTATAAATATAATTTTAATATACAATAAAAAAGACACTTTCAAAATGAAAGCATCTTTACGATCCATTGAATCATTCAACTATTACCTCATTTGAGTCAAAAATTTTTCTACAGAGATAACATAGAAACATTACACACCTTCCAAAACTTTTATCTTTTAGATACAAAAGTATCTATATATCGATAAATAGCATGGGCAACGCCATTTTCATCATTATTTAGAGTTGCCGTTGTACAAATTGCTTTGATTTCTTCTTTTGCATTCCCCATTGCAACACTATATCCTACTTTTTCAAGCATCGAAATATCATTATTACTGTCGCCAATAGCCATAGACTGCTCTAAAGAGCCATTCAATAAAAATAGTAACTTTTCTAATGCTAATCCTTTTGATGCAGAGCGATTCGTAATCTCAATATTATGCTCCGCAGATGAAACAACCATCAGCTCAACACACTTATTAAATTGATTACTAGCTTCTTCTAATTTTTTCATATCAAACGTACATACTAAAATATTATTAACTTCTTCATTATGTTGTATGATTTCCTGACAGTTATCAACTAATACATACCCGAACTGATCGAATTGTCTTTCAGCAACATTAACTAATTCTTTCATTTCTTCATCTAACTCATCTCTTTTAAGGGTATTAATCTCATTTTGGAAAATTTTTCTTCTTTCTTTAAGAGCATAAATGCTTTTATCTGTAAAAACTTCAAAATAATAACCTCGGTCATCAAGCCAACTTAATATTTGTTCAATATTCGTTTTTGAGATTGTAATTGATGAGATACATTCTCCGTTTTTTGAATGAATTGTTGCCCCATTTGTTCCGATCACATATGGCGATATCCTGAATCTTTCACAAATTTTTTTGACATCAAAATGCGCTCGACCGGTTGAAATAACGATTTCAATTCCATTTTCCCCTGCAAATTTAATTGCATTAATATTTTCTTCACTAATTTCATTCTCATTATTTAATAATGTTCCATCTAAATCTATTGCAATGAAACTCATTGATTATATCCCCTTTAATTTATTATGCTTTTCATCTAGTTTTATAGTGTTAAGTAATAGGTCATCACCAAAATGACAAGCTTTAGAAGGACAATAACGATTCATTAATTACGTTATTGTCTACTAAAAAAAGAATAAATAGAATGTAGTCCATCGATTTTAATTTGCTTGAATCCATTTGATTTCTTCTAATATTGAATGCTCTTTCCATTCTTCTGGAAATGAATGGTCAGATACTATTGCATCAACCTTATCAAGAGAACAAACTTTACAAAATGTATCTACACCAATTTTCGAGTAATCTGATAATAAAATCACTTGCTTAGACACTTCAACCATTTTTCGAGAAACTAAAGTTTCATGGAAATGATAATTGCTTACTCCATTTTGAGCTGAAACACCACCCGCTGATATAAATGCCTTATCAATATTAAATTGACTTAGTAATTGTTCTGTAATACTTCCACTTATTGACTGTTGCTTTGGATCAACTATTCCACCAAGTAATAATATTTGTCCGGTAAACTTATTTTGATTTAGTGATTCTGTTAACAGCGAAGATACCGGTAATGAATTAGTCAATATAGTAATGTCTTTTTTATTTTCAATACACTGAGCAAATTCAAGCATTGTTGTGCCTACATCAATTGCAATAACATCTCCGTTGGAAATTAGGTCCATAGCCTTTTTACCAATTTTTACTTTTGCTTCCTGATTAACAGTCGTTCGCTGCTTAAAAGGAGGCTCCTCATTTTGGAAAACTGTTTTTATTGCTCCACCATACACCTTTTTTAAAAGGCCTTTTTCTTCTAAAATCATTAAATCTCGACGAATCGTTTCTTCTGATACATTAAATTGTTCAACTAAATCGATAACTTTAACTTTTCCTTTTTTATTAAGTTCTTTTAAAATCTCGTTTTTTCTTTCCTCAGGTAAAACAGACATTTTAATCCTCCAGAAACTTTAATAATTTATAAGATAACGCATTCTTTCTTAGGTACAATAATGTTAACTTGCTCCCCTTGCTGGAACATTTCACCTCGGTGGTTAAGGTTGTCTACAAGAAATGCAGATTCTTCGGTTTCAACTTCGTACCTTAAAACATTACCAGTCATCGTAACATCTGAAATAATCCCCTTTATTCCCCAGTTTCGTTGTAAATCCATGCTGTCATTTCCCACAGCTACTAATTTTAATACTTCCGGTCGAATTGCTACATCATTTCCAATTAATTCATTACTACGGACAAGTTTATGAAAAACGTCCATCTCATAAACATTATAATTTCCGATGAATTTTGCTACGAACTTATTTACTGGTGTTGTATAGATCTCAGAAGGCGTACCTTCTTGTACTACATTTCCATTATTCATCACAAAAATTCGATCCGACATTGTCATTGCTTCTTCTTGATCATGTGTAACAAAAATAGTCGTTATATCTAGTTCTTGCTGTATTCTTTTTAATTCTTTTTGTAAGCTTTTTCGAATTTTTGCATCTAATGCACTTAACGGTTCATCCAACAGTAGTACTTTTGGTTCCATGACAAGTGCTCGTGCTAAAGCAACTCTTTGTTGCTGTCCTCCTGATAATTGGTGAGGGTATGATTCTTCCTTACCTATTAAATCAACTAATTCAATCATTTTTTTTACATTTACTTGAATGTTTTTAGCTTTTTTCATTTTTAGACCATATGCAATATTTTCAAATACTGTCATATTTGGAAAAAGTGCGTAAGACTGAAATACCATACCTACTTCACGTTGGCGTGGAGGTAAATTAGTTATGTTTTTTCCATCAATTAATATATTTCCTACCTCGACGTCTTCAAGTCCAGCAATAGAACGTAATAAAGTACTTTTTCCGCATCCGCTTTGACCTAAAAGCGTTACGAACTCTCCTTTATTTAATGTTAAGGAAATATTATTTAAGACGACTTGATTTTGATATTTTTTAGTCACTTGATCAATATTTACATAGCTCATTTAACTTCACCTTCTATTGCTGTATTTTTAAAATGACTTTGTTTTTTTAAAATAGACGACTTTTTATTTAACACAACTGGATTTTTTTTTGCTCTAAACGAGATTTTTAAGACCGTTCCAGTTAAAAGTAAAATCACCAAATAATAAGTAATAACTATGGCACTTGTTAAATGTCCACTGCTATTTAATTTATCAACAAGATATATTTGCAAGGTCTCAAATCTTCCTCCTACTAGTAAATTAGCAAAAGCAAATTCACTAAATAAAAGAGCTACAGATAATAAACTTGAAACTAATATTCCAGATAATATATTTGGAAGTACAACAGTTCGAAATGCTTGAAATTTAGTTGCACCAAGTAATTCTGCTGCATCTACAAGTTGAATGGCATTTAACGTTCTAAGACTATTACGAATACCTTGATACATAAATGGCAGAATCGTTATAAAGTAAGCTCCAACTAATATCCATGGAGTACCTGCAATTTGTAATGGGCCATTAGAATATAGCTTTATTAACCCAACTGCTCCTACAATAGGTGGAATTCCATATGGAAGCATCGCAATTGCTTGGAGGATTCCTTCAAATTTTTTAAAATATACAGTTATGATAAAAATTGTTGGAAGCATGATTGAAATGCTTAAAATGACAGTTATGATAATTAAAAATAATGTTCGTTGAAAAGCATCAAAAAATCGTCCATCTTGAAATAATTCAATATACCAATTTAATGTATAACTTTCAGGTAAGATTGAATGATCCCATTTATTAGCAATTGAAAATAAAAATGTACCTACTAGTGGAATCAATAAATAGATTACAAGTAATCCAACTATTACTTTAAAAAACGTTGATGATAATTTCATCGTAAATCCCTCCTAATGCGACGCATCATTCTTTCATTAATCCACATCGCTCCAATCATAGTTGTTGCTAGAAGGACTCCTAGTGCACTACCTAATTGTGGTTTTAATGTAACATCACTTGCGACAAGTGAGGCAATTTGCAATGACAACAAATTATAATTACTACCAACTAATGCGTAGGCCGTTGCATAAGCCCCCATAGCGTTAGCAAATAAAATACTAAAAGTACCTACTATACTTGGTAAGAGTACTGGAATTCCAATTCTAATCCAAAAGGATATTGTTGATCCTCCTAATAATGCAGACGCTTCTTTCCATTGTTGTTTAATTCCTTGAAACGAAGGATAAATCAGCAATATTGCCAGAGGAATTTGGAAATATATATAGACGAGTATCAGTCCGGTCCATGAATATAAATTAAAATCAGAAAATAAATTCCAGCCAAGTTTTGCAAAAAGCAAAGTAAACAATCCGTTGTTTCCAAGTAAAATAATATACGAGAAAGAAAGAGGGATTCCTTCAAAATTTGAAGTCATATTAGCAATCATTAATAGACGATTTTGTATTTTTCGTGAAAACTTTGTAAAAGAATAAGCCATGACTACAGCTATTAGAATCGAAATAACTGCCGAAATAATAGAAATAACTATACTATTTTTAATAGCTTGTAAGTAGAACTTACTTTTAAATATAGTTATATATTGATCAATAGTAAGATGCTTTCCGTCATCAGCATAAAAACCATTCTTAATCATGGCCATCAATGGCCCTAATTCAAAACCTATTACAAACAATACAAATGGCAATAAAAGAGCTAATAAGTAAATCTTATGTTTTTTTATCTTTTGCAAAAATTCTCGCTCCCTTAAATTCTTTAAACATTAGAGAATTGGTGAATTTCACTAATTCTCCATTCCTTAAAATCTTCATTTCAATAAACTTCATTTTTTTCCTTATAACCGGGTAATCGATAAGAAATCATCTTATCGGACAGCTCAATATTTAAGAGCTCACAAACAAGTGGAGCAAAAGCTAGCTGAGGGATTACTTCGTTATAAACACCTGGCTCAACTTTTGGACTAATAATAAAAAGTGGTATATCTCGTTCGCCCGCTGTTATTCCTCCGTGATTACCAGTTTCGCTCATTCCATGATCAGAAGTAATTAAAATGTGATAACCTTCTGACATCCAAATTGGCAGAAGTTGCGCTAACAAGCTGCCAATTTTTAAAATTTGTTCACGATATTCTTTCGATTCGGAACCAAATAGTTCTCCTTTAACGTCTACACCTAAAGGGTGAATGTATAAAAAGTGAGGATCATATTTTCTACGTAAAGCTTCTGCATCCATAAACACGTGACTGTCTGGATAGTCATCATCCCAATAGAATTTCCCGTGTTGAATCGCTTTAGATAGATCATCTTGTTCTCGATCTTCAATAAAATTAAATGGTGCTCGATTATATAGTTCGCTTACCCAGTAATAAGATACCGCTCCGTTTCTCAATCCATTTTCCTTTGTAAGATGAAAGATACTTTTTTCATTCGATAAACGAACTGCTTGATTAGATGTAATTCCATTTACAGATGATGGTGTTCCAGTTAATAACACTTCATATAATGGGCGAGAAAGACTCGGAAGCTCCGACTTCATCTTGTATAGTGCAGCTTGATTTATTTCCACTAAATGCTGTAAATATCCAAGCGCTTCGCATGCTTTGTCATATCTCATTCCATCAACAACTATAGCTATAACTTTATTTGACATTTACTAACACCTCTTCTTGCCAGATTTGAGGTAAAGTTTTTGCAGTTTCTTCCCAAGCCTTAAAATCTCTAATTGGCTTTGCATTTTTGTATTGCTCTTTTGGAACCATTTTTTCAGCTACATCCTTTGGAAGCTCAACATTACGGATTGGTCGAGCAAATCCTTTTGCTAAGTTTATTTGTCCTTCATCGCTTAAAATATATTCCCTTGTAGCCATAGCAGCATAAGGATGTTTAGCATATTTATTGATAATAGTTGAGTATCCACTAACAACTGACCCATCACTAGGTATAGATACGTCAAATTGACTACGCTTAATTGCTTCAGCATAACCAAGCGCATTAAAGTCCCAAACAAGTGCTACTTCAACTTCTCCTTTTTCGATGTTTGCTGGTTTGGCATCTGTTAAGCTTAATCGCCCTTGCTTAGCAAGCTTTTTAAAAAAGTCGATGCCTGGTTGGATATTTGTTTCATCTCCACCGTATGCAATAGCAGCAGCAAGTACAGCCATTTGGTTTTGTGTACCACGCTGAACATCTCCAACGGTTACTTTATAATTCCCCTTTAAAATATCGTCCCAAGATTTAGGAGGTGTTTTTACTAGTTCTTTATTTGTCAGAAAAGAAATAGTTCCTTGGTATCCGACTACCCAGTCACCATTGTCATCCTTCGCCCAATCAGGAATCTCGTTCCAGTAAGATGTTTTGTATGGAATAGTTAAATTCTTTTGTTCAGCGATTGGACCAAAGGCCATTCCAACATCCCCAATATCAGTAGTAGCATTCTCTTTTTCAGATTCCATTTTTGCAATCTCTTCCGCACTAGACAAATCTGTGTCAGTATGTTTCAAATTATAATTTTTATTAACTTCATTCCAAGTTTCAACCCAGTTAGCCCATGAATCAGGCATGCCTACACTATTTATTTCACCTTCTTTTTTTGCTTTTGTTTCAATTTCTTTAAGAGTTAATGAATTTGGATTTAATACAGATTCACTTTTCGTTTCCACGGCTTTTCCGCATGCTGTTAGTCCTAGAACTGTCATACCCAAAACGACAACTTGCACTGCCTTGTAACTTTTCTTTTTAAATTCAGTTTTCATTTTAGATCTCCTCACATCAATGTGGTTTGTTTAATGTTCATTACTGATTGTTACGGTTTCATCATAAAACAACATCGTAAAACCCACATTAACTGCATGTTAAGAATTTATTAATAACATTAATTTAAAAAAGAGTTAAAGTTATAGGGGATCGATAAGAAAAGATGTGAAGTGTAGGGATTGGGAAGGCAAGGTAAGGATTTTCAATAAAAAAAAGAAGCCTCTTTTTAAGGCTTCTTTCTTACTTTCTTAATAATTTCGTAATGTTTCAACAGTTGTTTTATCAGTCGCTTTAACTAGCTTAACTAGTAATTCTTTTGCAGCTAAATAATCATCAACATGAATAATTGATGCTGCAGTGTGAATATAACGAGAGCAAATACCAATTACAGCAGATGGTACGCCATCGTTTGAAACATGTACTCGTCCAGCATCTGTTCCACCTTGTGAAACAAAATATTGGTAAGGAATTTTATTCGTTTCTGCAGTATCTAAAATAAATTCACGGATTCCTTTATGAGTAACCATCGTGCGGTCTAAAATCCGTAATAAAACACCTTTACCTAATTGACCGAACTCGGATTTAGAACCTGACATATCATTAGCTGGGCTAGCATCTAGTGCATAAAAGATATCAGGTTTAATCATATTTGCAGCTGTTTGTGCCCCTCTTAGTCCAACTTCTTCTTGAACAGTAGCACCTGAATATAAAATATTTGGTAAAGTTTCATTTTGAACTTCTTTTAATAATTCAATCGCAAGTCCACAACCGTAACGGTTATCCCAAGCTTTTGCCATGATTTTTTTCTCATTAGCCATAGGAGTGAACGGACAAACTGGTACAATTTGTTGACCTGGACGAATGCCAATATTTATTGCATCTTCTTTGTTATCTGCACCAATATCAATTAACATATTTTTAATATCCATTGGTCTAGCTCTTAACTCATCACTTAATAAATGTGGTGGAATTGAACCAATCACGCCAATTACTGGTCCTTGATCTGTCATTACTTGAACTCTTTGAGCAAGTAATACTTGGTTCCACCAGCCTCCTAGTGGTTGAAATCTTAGCATTCCGTTTTCTGTAATTTGAGTAACCATGAAACCAACTTCATCCATATGACCTGCCACCATTACAGTAGGTCCATCTTCAGTTCCACGTTTAACTCCAAAAATACTTCCTAAACGATCTTGCACAATCTCATTTGTATATTTCTCAAGTTCTTTTCTCATGAAGTGACGAACTTCATGCTCAAATCCTGATGCACCTTGTAATTCTGTTAAAAATTTAAAAAGCTGTAGAGTATCTTGATTCATAATTAAAGTTCCTCTCTGTACAAATCATATCTTCTTTTTTTATTTTATCTAAAAATAACACATAATACCAATGCTAACCGTTGAAATGTTGCTCCGGTTTGACTAAGATAAGTAGTAGAATATTTTTTCAAGCACATAATACTTAAATAGAGGTGGTACAAATGAAACTTAAACGCGTCCTAATTGGCCTAGGTTTAGGTGTTGCTGGTGGACTATATTTACAAAAAAAATTATCTTCACAATATATTCCAGCAGAAAAAGCATTAAAAACAATTAAGCCAGTATTTCTTTCATATGGTAATGTAACTGGAACTTGGATTCATTCAGAACCAAAGTGGGCAGATTTACCTGATTATGAAGGTGATGTTTATGAAGGTGGTTTTACAGTAGTAGAATCAGATAATGATACTACAAACTATTCATTCATCATTAATGCCGTAAATGGTGAGCTAATTTCTGCTCAAATTGTTTAACTACAATAGCCAAATTATTTGGAGCGTTCGATCGACTGTAATACTTGTCCTTCGGCGCTCCATTTTATTGCTCTAAATACATCGTCATGATAGAACGTAAACCAAGATTTTTTTTGCAAACCAAAATTAACCCATTTTTCTTTTGCGTAAATAGATGTCATTGGGTAATCATCATATGCCATAACCCATAAAGGTGATTGATGTGCATGTGTAGGCATTAAATCCCCCATATGTAATAATAGCTCATCTTCAGTTTCAATTTTTATAATACTGTGCCCATCGCTATGTCCACCTGTGTGAATAATCGTTATTTCATCTGTTAAAGAATAGTCTTTTTCAAATGCGATTACTTGGTGCCCGATTGCTTCCCAATTTTCTTTCCAATATGTATTAATTGAGCGAATATTCGGATTTCTCATCTCATCCCATTCAATTTGAGAAGTAATAATTTTCGCATTCGAAAATACAGGTTTGAATTCACCATTTTCAAGTTTTGTTAATCCACTTGCATGATCAAAATGCAAATGTGTCATAATGACATAATCAATATCGTCTAGTTTTAATCCGTGCTTTGCTAATGATTCTTCTAACATTGAATCCTCTGTAACGCCAAAATTTCTTTTTTGTTTCTCATTTAATTTGTTAACACCAATTCCACTATCAATAATAATGTTTAAACCATTTGTTTGAATAAATACTGGATCAGTACGTAAAGGAATTTGGTTTTTCTCATTAACTATATATTTTTTTGACCAAAGTGCCTTTGGAACAACTCCAAACATTGCTCCACCATCTAAATGGGTATTTCCTCCAGTAAGCCACTGAATTGTACAAGTTCCAATTTTCAACTGTTCCATACTTATCCCCTTTCTTTTTTACTAGACCTAAATATTATACCACTTTTACGAATTTACTGAATATTTTAAGACCATGAATAGGTGAAAGAAAGGAATCACTAGTGAATATGAAATCAAAAATCGGTTTAGTTTGCTTGAACATAAAGATTCTTATTAAAATTTCTTGTACTGTAGCAAAATAAAAAAGACTATCATGATCAATATATCACGATAGTCTTTTGATTAGTTTCTGTAAGCAGCTTCAACACGGTAAATACGGTTACCTTTTGAAGAAAATTTTTCTTCGTATTCAGTCATAATATTTCCTTCAAAATCACTATTATGAAGATCTAGGCTTAAGAAATGCATTGTCATTCCGTAGTTCGCCATACTCATGATTGAAAACTCGAATAAATCTTGATTATCTGTTTTAAAATGAATTTCCCCATCATTTTTCAAGATTTGCTGATACATATTTAAAAATGTTTTATATGTTAATCGACGTTTTTCATGACGTACCTTTGGCCATGGATCAGAAAAGTTTAAATATACTCGATCTATTTCTCCGTCCTCAAAGAAATCCGTTAATTTTTGAGCATCTACATTTAACAGCTTTAAGTTCGGAACTTCAGCTTCAATTAATTTATCTAATGCATCAGAAATTACACTTGTATATTTCTCAATGCCAATATAGTTAATATGAGGATTGGCTTTAGCCATACCGACCATAAAACGACCTCTACCCGTACCAACCTCGATATGAATTGGTTGATCATTTTGGAAAACTTCTCTCCATTTCCCTTTTTGTTCAGACGGATTTGGAATTACATAATGAGCATTTTCTTTAACTTGATCTGCCGCACCTGGCTTATGTCTTAATCTCATAAGATTTTACTCCCTCTCGATTTTGCAATTTATATTTACTCAAAGAAAAAACCAAGCACTATGGCACTCGGTTATTCAGGTATAGTATAAAATCATTTCTTATAACACAAACTATTTCAAGTGTACTTAATAAAACAAGGATGTGAATTTATGCCTTTAAATCATGAACATCAATTAACCATTTTACGTGATATTTTAATGAATCACCAATCTGACTGTTGTGGAACTATATCAGAATGTGAGCAATTAGAAAGACTTGTTCAATCCTTATTAACGAACGACCAAATAACAGATGATGTAAAAAGCATGTTAAATGACGTTTATTATTATAGTCAGTCTGGAAAGTATTCTGCTGATTTAGATCAGCACATTACAAACCACCAAAATCAACTCTCTCAATGGGTGACTGATTTCAATACTTATTCTTAATCTATATGACAATTTCCGAGGAAATTTTTATTTAATCTAATATCTTCTCTAGCAGGCTCTTCATTTTTTGAGTCTGCTTTTCATTTTCACGAAGAGTGTACCATTTAATCCAAATGATTGTTTGAGCGACTACATACCAAGTCATTCGATTTAATAGGTCTTCAGTTAATTTTATTCCATAATTTCGAAGCCATTTGTCCCAATCGTTCTGTTCTACATATGTGAATAAAAACATGCCCAAATCAAATGCTTTATCAGCAATGATTGCCTCATCCCAATCGATTAAATATAAATTATTTGACTCAGTAAGTAACCAATTATGATGATTTAAATCACTATGACAAACGACTAAATCCTCTGAATCAAAAGATGGCATATTTTCCTCTAAATATTCGATGCCTTTTACAATGATCTGGCTTTGTGTAAACTCTTCAGTAAGATTTCCTACAATTGTTTGCAGTAATTCCTGAGGTTCTAATGGATTAATCCCCAGCTTCGTTAACATATATAACAATTCTTTGGATGAATGGATACGATATAAAAATTGCGCAACCCCTTTCGCAGAGAGCTCATGAGGTTCTAAACTGCGTGCGATTACCCACTCTTGAGCAGTAAGTACATCACCATTTTCTAGTCTTCTAGTCCAAACTAATTTTGGAACAAAACCAGCTGCTGATAACACTGCTAAAAAAGGAGAAGAATTTCGTTTTAGAAATAATCTCTTATCATTATTTTCTGCTATATACGCTTCACCAGTAAAACCACCGGCTGGCGAGATTGTCCATTCTTTTCCGAGTATTTCTTGTATATGATTATCCATTGTTCTTCCGTTCCTTGTGTTATATATGTTTGTATTTAAAATTATTTTATTACAAAAAGAAAGATAGCCTATTACAATCAGCTGTAATAAGCCATCTTTTACAAGTTTACATTGTTTAATTAGAATCTGCAAGTAGTTGCTAGTATTTTACTAATACAACGGTCGAAAGTGATGGCATTGGTAATTTTTTACATCCCACTTTCATCCCTTTATTAACATAATGATTATGACCATCCCATATATATTCCCAATTGGCTTCTTCAGTTCCTAAATCAATGTATTTATCAGTCAGACCATTATGAAATAACACCATTATCTCTTTAACTTGGTCGATTTCTTCTAATCCGCTAATCCGGTAACCAATTAGATCTCGATGAAAATTGACTGGCTTTACATACTTTTCTATTTCTTCTTTTAAAGAAAAACGGAAACATTTAAAGCGCTTTCGAATTGCGATAAATTCTTTAACAGTATTAATCGATGACGCTTCACGTTCTGCTCTTGCCCAATCAATACTATTAATTGTGTCGCCTGAATTATAACTGTTTTCTATACCTTTTTTTGTTCGAAAAAACTCCTGACCACTATGAAGAAACGGTACACCAAACGAAAATAATACAATGCTCGTTCCAAGGATATGCCTTTTCTTAAGTATTTCCTCACATTCTTTTTGATTGGAAAGCTTTAATCTGTCCCACATAGTGTGATTATCATGTGATTCTACATAATTTATTGATTGGTATGGCTCTTTAAATAAATTTACTTGTTTATTAATGCCAACGCTTCCTAAAAGTAAATCGGACAAATATTCATTATGAATATTATTACCTTGAATAAACCCAATTTCTTGAAATGAAAAAGTGCTTCCTTTTATTCCATCTCGAAATTTATCATTAAAAAACCCAACCATTGATAGTTGATGACTTTGGTTAATTGTAGCTTTTCGAGAAGATGGACTTAATGATGTATTTAAATCCCAACCTTCTCCAAAAATGATTATTTCTGGTTTTAAGATTGTCAGTTCAGTTACAATTTGATTCATTGTATCCGTATCCAATATTCCCATTAAATCAAACCTAAACCCATCAATGTCATATTCTTTAGTCCAATACTTTATTGATTGCAGAATAAAACGTCTAGCCATCAATCTTTCAGATGCAAAGTCATTCCCTACTCCTGTTCCATTCGATGGTAATCCACGTTCATCTTGTCTAAAGTAATATCCTGGCACAATTTTTTCGAAATGGCTAGTTTGTAATTCATAAACATGATTGTAAACAACATCCATAATAATCCGTAAACCATGTTCATGATAAACTGAAATAAGTTTTTTTAATTCATTTATTCTTTCGAGTGGTTCATCCGGTTTTAAACTATAACTACCTTCTGGTGCATCGAAATTCAATGGATTGTAGCCCCAATTATAGCTTTGGAAAGGATTATTTTCATCTATTCCTTCAAAATCAAAAAATGGTAATAATTCAATATGTGTAACTCCTAGCTTGCATATATAATCCAAACCTGTTGAAAAACCATTGTACATCGTATCTTTTTCATGAAACCCTTGAAAAGACCCCTTTTTTTGAATCCCACTTAGTGGATGAGAAGTAAAATCTCGAATACTGGCTTCATAAATAATACAATCAGTATACTTACTTGGTGGTGTACTATTTACTTTACTAACTTTGCTACTCTTTGATAAATCAATCACTACACTATGTTTACCATTTACAGTAACTGCTTTTGCATAAGGATCGACAGCTTCTCGCCAAATCAGATTCACACATACTAAAAAATTATAAACTAAACCGTCACAATCTCGATCGATTACAGCTTTCCATGTCCCTTTTCCATCACGTTCCATAAACATTTCGGTAAACTTTTCTTTTTCACCGTATTCCTGATACATTCTTAACTTAACCTTAGAAGCAGTAGGTGCCCATAATTTAAATTGTGTAGATTTACTAGAGTAAATCGCACCTAAATCCTCTCCATCATAGGCATATTTTTCATCAAAGTCCTTTGAACGAATAACTCCACCTACTTGTAAATCTGTGCGAATACCAAATTCATCTTCAATCTCATACTTTTTTTCTAACAAAAGGACTTCAGTTGTCAAAACAGTATATTTAAAAAATCTATCAAACTCTATTCGAGATACGACAGGAAGCCTAGTTTTCCGACCATCCTCTTCAATTAGTTCAAAATATGACTGCACGGTATGTTTGTTCGACTTGGGAATAATCATTGTTATTTCTTGAAATCCATCTATATAAGCTTCAAAAGCCCTTTTAATATGAAACAACGCTATTCACCATCCAGACTATAAATTTAAAACTTTACATTAAAACTACGCATTTTTCGTTATTTATTAAATCGATATGATTAGTATATTCACAAAGAGATCAAATGGATTCTAAAGAACAAATCCTTAATGATGTTACCTACATAATTTGAATGCCATTCATTCCACTTTAATGCTTCTTCAGAAAGTATTCATTAGTTTCTTCAAATATTTCTTTATTTCATCAAATTGTTCAAGATTTTCAATCTATTTATTTACTTTAAGTTAATTGATTCAGCAATATGGTAACTTGGTTTTTTTGAAGGTTGAATCTTATATAAAATTACTTCATTCACTTTGAATTTTAAAGGTTCTTCTTCCCAATTAAGTGGGATTTCAAATTCTTTATCGAACCTATCATTATATTTCTTTGCGATTGTAATATGCGGATTATATGGACGTGGACGTTTATCAATTGAAAAACCGATTTCTTCACATATCTTACAAATTCTATTTTGTAACTCCATTAATTCAACACTATTCTCTATACCAAACCACCATACCCGTGGCTGTACAGTACTCCCAAAAATACCTAACTGATCAATCGACAAATCAAAACTTTTAAAATCGTTTAGCTCTTTTTGTAAATGATCCATAAGCTCTTCACTTTTTGAATATGTAACTGGACCTAAAAATGATAAAGTAATATGAAAATCATCTTTAAAAGTCCATTTCTTTAATGGTAGTTTTGTATCCCATTTTTTTGAATAATCATCTAAAATTTCTTTTATTTGTATTGGCAAAGGAACAGCAAGAAAATAATGTTCACTCAAACTACGCAATCTCCTTTTTATCTTTTATGTTAGAATCCTTCTTTAAGTATTGCATGATTCCAACTGCAACTATACTCAGAGAACCAAATAAAATATAAATTGCTTTAATTGAAAATGCCTCTGATATAAATCCACTTATGAAAGTACAGAACCATTCTCCCATCCCTAAACCTAAACCAGAATATATTGTAACAGCAGTTGCTTTTAAAGAATCTGGTGCTTGATCTCTTACAAACTGGAGAGCTGCTGGAATAAATAATCCAACCGATAGTCCTTGTGTAAGACAGGATAAAAAAAGAACCGATATTGGAGGATTTGTAAAATAAAAATACCATCTTAAAGCAGATACTAAAGCGGTTGCAATTAATATATTATATATCCCAAATCGATTAATTAATCTCTTTGCTACTTGCAAAAATGGTGCTTCACTACCTGCTGAAATTAGGAATGCAATACCAACACCTGTTAATGTTCCACCTAAGGATTGAATATATAAACCGAAGTAAGTATTATTTGCACTAATTGGTCCAAAAACTAAAAAGGCACAAATTAAAAATAATAAAAATCTTTTATTAGATAGCAAAATCGGAACACCTTTTAAGATTGGCTCCCTTTTGCTAATTGTGGTAGCGTTAGGAATAAAAATTGAAATACCTAAGCCAACTAAAATGCAAAAAGCAAATACGAAAAATATAATAACTAAACCAAAAATTTCAGCTAATCTTCCCGAAACTAATACAGCAAAAGCAAAACCAATTGAGCCATATAATCGAATAGCTCCGTAATTCCCACCAATTTTTTGGACATAATTCAGTGCAATACTATCTGAAAGAGGAATTAAAGCACTTTGTGTCATTGATAACATGATGACAACAAATAAAAGCATGCCATACGAAGTGATTGTAGAATAGAAAAGTGCAATTACGATTGTGGAGATTTGTGCTATAAGCAACATTTTTTTAGGATTAAGCGTCATGTCACTAACCATTCCCCATAAAGGCTGTGAAAAAATAGCAACGATCGGTGTTAGAGACATTAATATTCCAATTTGTGGAGTTGATAAATCCAACACATTTTTAAAGTAAGAAGAAAGTAAAGGTCCTAGCGATCCTATTGCAAAAAATAAACAAAAATAATAGCCCTTAAAAATTAGTAAGATGCTATTTTTACGTGCTTGTAACGTGTTCAAAATTATTCTCAACTCCCAAAAAAATACATAAAAAAGGGGAGGAACTTTTCTCCCCTTACTGACTAACCGAAAAACGCTCGCTTCACCTTATTTTCTCAAAAAATCGAGTCGTTTAATCAGTCTAAATCTTATTTTTACTTAACTAATTCCGCAATAGACTGTGCATAAATTGCAATTGCTTTTAATAAATCATCAATTTCAGCATATTCGTCTTTTTGGTGAGCTACTTCCGGTTTTCCTAAGAATAATGGTCCAAAAGCTACACCTGCACTTAATGAACGTGCGTATGTACCGCCACCAATTGTTAACAATGTTGCTTCCTCACCCGTTTGCTCTTCATATACTTTTTGTAAAGTTTGAATTAATGGGTGATCTTGTGGAACATGGTGAGGCTTCGAGTTTTTAATTTCATTATATTCAAAGCTATATTTACTTCCACGCTCAGTAAGTGCTGAAATAACAAAGTCAATATCAGTTGTCACTGGATAACGTAAAGTTAAGCCAAATGAACCACCATTATTTTCTTCGTATTGCATAATTCCTAAATTAATTGTTAAATCTCCAGTAATATCATCATTAAATGCAACGCCCAAGTTTTTACCACGAGAGTCACCTTTGAAGTTTTCAACGATAAATGTTAAGAATCGATCAGCATTAATATTAAATTCAAATTGATTTAAGAAGCTTGCTAATGCAATACCAGCATTCTTACCTTTATCAGGCTCCATACCATGTACAGAAACGCCTTCTACTTCTAAAACTTTGTGTCCATTTTCTTCAGAAACTTGAGCTTTACAACCTAATTCACTAATATGCTTTGTAAATGCTTCTTGATCAAAATTTGGTCCTGAAACGATAGCTTTTGCATAATCAGGAACCATATTTACTCTTCTACCTGAAGAGAATGATACTAATTTATATTCACTCTCGTTATCTTCATTTAACTGCACTTGTTTGAAATTAATATCCAATATTCCCTTTTCAGCGTAAATAATAGGGAAATCTGCATCAGGTGCAAAGCCCATTGTTGGCATTTCTTCTTTTTCAAAGTAGTGATCAACACAACGCCATTGGCTTTCTTCATCTGTTCCAAGAATCATACGGACACGTTTATTAATAGGCAAACCTAATTCTTTCACAATCTTCATTGCATAATAAGCAGCCATTGTAGGACCCTTATCATCAATTGCGCCACGTGCATAAATATTTCCATCTTTAATAATTGCATCAAATGGATCATGAGACCAGCCATCACCAGCAGGTACTACATCTAAGTGACAAAGAATTCCTACTAGTTCTTCGCCGCTTCCCATTTCTAAGTGACCAGCATATCCATCAACATTTTTTGGAATAAAACCGTCTTTTTCACCTAAATTTAACATGTATGTAAGTGCTTCATTAATCCCTTTACCCATAGGTGCTTCTTTTGAAATAGTCGCTTCATCATAAACGCTTTCAATATTAAGAAGTTCAATCGTTTGCTTTAAATAATCTTCTTTACGTTTTAAAACTTCTTCCATCCAATTAATTTGTGTCATAGTAATACCTCCTTTAATATAAATAGTTTATCATCTTTTAAAATTTAAACATAATTTATTAATAAATGGAACGAAAAAAGAAGGAATATGACACTCTTTGTAGAATATATTACCTTAAACTTGCAAAATGATTACGTTTGCGCAAATTTTCATTAAATTTTTGTATTATTTTCATAAATTTCGTTATGAAACTACTGAAAAAGAGTAAAATGAAAATATAAGCTTAACTAGTAATATACTTAACTAACCTGTTATGAAACAATGCGGTAGGTAAAGGAGTGGTTTTTTGAATTCTGGAACTTCTCGAATGCTGACTCGAATTAAAGCCATTTACATGTATATTAGTGAAAATGGCACCGTTTCTACAAAAGACCTAGTGGAGGAGTTTGGTATTACACCTAGAACAATCCAACGAGATTTAAACATTTTAGAGTTTAATAATCTAGTTTATAGTCCAAGTAGGGGAAAATGGGCCGTAACAGGGAAAAAAGTAAAAGCTTCTTCGTAAAAAAAAGAAAAACAAAAACCTCTGATTGTCTTGTCTGACGTCTAATCAAGGGTTTTTGTTTTTCTTTTGGCTCTCTATCTAATATCTGATTTACGGTTGCTCGACTTCCGTGAGTCTCACCTGTCAAAATGCTCCGATAAAATTTATGTTTACATTTTGATTCATCTAAACTCATTTATAAGTAACACTTTATTTCTCTTCGTTAACCGACTTTAATAGGTCAATTTCTTCATCAGTTAGTTCTCGATATTCACCTAACTCTAAATCTTCATCTAACTTTAAAGGACCCATCTCTAATCTTTTTAAGTAAGTAACTTTCTTTCCTACTGCTTCAAACATTCTTTTAACTTGATGGAATTTACCTTCCATAATAACTAGTTCGATCTCAGATTCTTCTCCGGATTCAAGAATTGTTAAATAACCAGGTTTTGTTAAATAACCATCTTCAAGAGTTACGCCTTTTTCAAATGCTTTAATGTCAGCTTCAGTTACTACTCCGTCAATCGTTGCATAATATTTCTTTGGTACGTGTTTTTTAGGAGAAAGTAATTGATGTGCCAAATGACCATCATTCGTTATTAATAATAATCCTTCAGTATCTTTATCTAAACGTCCAACTGGAAATGGCTCGAAAATGATATCTTCATATTCTAATAATCCGATTACAGTTTCATGCTCAGAATCTTCTGTGGCAGATATAACACCTGGTGGTTTGTTCATCATTAAATAAACAAACTCTTTATACTCTACTACTTCACCATTTACCGTTACAACTTGCTGTTCAATATCAACATGCTCTTTTGGGCTTTTTACAATATTATCTCCAACCTTTACAACACCTTGTTTTAGTAGAGACTTTACTTCTTTCCTACTGCCATATCCCATATTGGCTAAAATTTTATCAATTCTCATTAATTAGCACCTTTTCTTTCTAAATAAAAATTCAAGAAAACTCGCCAATTAGCGAGCTTTTTTAGCGAAGTCAGAGGCGTAGTTGCAATTACACTAATTCCTGAAATTGGCTACTACTTCGTTTTCTCCGCTATCAATTTATACTTACTTTCTTAATGTGTAAAAAAAGGTGAACCATTACAAAAGAAGGTTCACCATATATTTTTATCCTCTTTTTCCAAACTTAAAACGATTATTTAAACGAGCTCCTAAAATAATTTCAAATAGGTTTAATTTGTATGCAACACCTAAATAAACAACGGCTCCTACAATTGCTCCAATGATGACAAGGAACATTGAAATCATTCGACCATCTTTATAAGTCCACCAGAATCCTAATAAGTATTCTACAGCATAAACCGCTCCGGCCATTAAGCCAGATAAGATAATCATAAAGATAATCCTTCTAAACACTTTATTGAAAGAGAACTGCGCATTTTTACGAATATAATAGAAATTGTATACGATTGAAAATGAATAGCCTAATGCGGTCGCCAATACCGCGCCATATGTTTTAAATGCATAAATTAATGGTACATTTAAAACAATTTTTAATATTACTCCGCCTATTAAACCAATAATCGCATATTTTTGTTTATCTAAACCTTGTAAAATGGCTACATTTACTGTGAAAAGTGAATACAATAAAGCTACTGGAGCATAAAAGCCTAGTATACTTCCACCAAGTGTACTTTTTTGATAAAAAGCACTATAAATTGGCTCAGCCAAAACTGATATACCTACTACAGCAGGAAGAGTTAGGAAGAATACAACTTGGTAAGTTTGGGTAATTTGACTTTGTAGCTTTTTATGATTTTTATTTACGAAAGCTTCAGTTATAGCAGGAACAAGTGTTAAACCAAATGCCGTTGCTAATGAAACTGGAATCATTACTAGTTTGTGACTTGTGTATGAAAACATTACATAAGTATTCTCTGCAATATCTTTTAATCCAATTGATTCCATTGCTCTATTGTAAGTAAACTGATCCACTAACTGATATAACGGGATTGCAAGTCCAACAAACACATATGGAATTGAATAAGAAAATAACTCTTTAAACATTTCCATTTTAGTAGGATAGATCAATCCTTTTGATTTTGGAAGAAGTTCATCTAAATGAACTTTTCGCTTTCTCCAATACCATAGTAAATTTAAAATACCACCTACAGCACCAATTGTAGCTGCAAACGTTGATAACCCTACTGCTTGTGTAATTGTTCCACCCATAAATTTTAGAATGATATAACTTCCAACTAGTGTAAATACAATACGTACAATTTGTTCAATTAACTGTGAAACAGTAGTTGGGCCTGTTGATTGATGCCCCTGGAAAAAACCTCTATATAAACTTTGAGAAGGTACTAATATTAACGCAGTACTTACTATTCGCATAACTGTAACAACATCTTCTACACTATTACCTTTTGAATCCTTTGGAATCATAAGAGGTGCAATATAAGGTGCAATGATATATAACGTTAAAAACGAAAATATACCTGTACATATTAGGAGTAGCTGACTTGCATGAAAAAGCCTTCTACTTGTTTCATATTCTTCAATAGCATTGTATTTGGAAACGAATTTTGCTACAGCTAACGGAACACCTGCAGTAGCTATACTGATAAACAATGTATATGGAACATAACCATAATTATATAATGCAGACCCTTTTGAACCAACTAGCGCATAAAAAGGGAATGTATAAATCATTCCTAGAAATTTTATTAAAAATGTACCAGCAGTTAATATGAAGGTACCTCGTAGCAACTTTGAATCTGACATAAACTGCCTCCTACCAATTCTCGATCAAACTAACTAATCTATCTTACCATATCATCTAAAAAGAAAAAATTAAAAAATGATAAGAAGTTGGAGCTTACTTGAAATAATGGTAAACTTACTAAAAGAAATTTGTAACGAAAGTAGTGAAATAATGGTTTATGATGTGATTGTAATTGGTGGCGGAACTTCTGGTCTGATGGCTGCAATTAGCGCTGCTGAAAACAAAGCTAAAGTACTTTTACTTGAAAAAGGAACTAAATTAGGACAAAAACTCCTTATATCAGGTGGTGGTCGTTGTAACGTAACAAATCGCTTACCTATTGAGGAAGTAATTAAACATATACCTGGAAATGGCCGGTTTTTATATAGCGCATTCTCTATATATAATAACGAGGATATCATACAGTTTTTTGAAAACATGGGAGTCGCATTAAAGGAAGAGGATCACGGGAGAATGTTTCCTGTGTCAAATGACTCAAAATCAGTGTTAAATGCATTAATGCAAAAACTAAAAAAGCATCATGTAGATATTCAAACCAATCGAACTGTTAAAGACGTAATCTATGAAGATGGTAAGGTAGTAGGAATCATATTGAATGATCGAACAGTCATTCACTCAAAAAGTGTTGTCCTTGCGGTAGGTGGTAAATCTGTTCCACACACAGGTTCGACAGGTGACGGATACGCTTGGGCAAAAAAAGCTGGTCATACAATTACTGAACTCTTTCCCACAGAAGTACCGATTACTTCAAGTGAAGAATTTATTCAAAATAAATCATTACAAGGCCTGGCTTTAAGAGATATAGAATTAAGTGTATTAAATCCAAAAGGCAAAAAAGTGATTGCCCATAAAATGGACATGCTCTTTACTCATTTTGGAATTTCTGGCCCTGCTGCACTGCGTTGTAGCCAATTTGTATATAAAGTACAACAAAAGTTTAAAACAAAAAATGTATCGATGGCGATTGATTGTTTCCCAGAGAAAAATGAAGAATCACTATTTCAAGAAGTAAACAGTATTCTAAAAGAAGAACCTAAAAAAGCGATTAAGAACGTACTAAAAGGTTATGTACCTGAAAGATATTTACTATTTCTGCTTTCAAGATGTGGAATTGAAGAGTCAACTCCTTGTAATGAAATTGCTACTATGAAATTAAGAGAGCTTGTCCAATTATTTAAGAGCTTTTCATTTGTAGTAAACGGAACTCTTTCAATTGAAAAAGCATTCGTAACAGGTGGTGGCGTTTCAACAAAGGAAATTCATCCAAAAGAAATGTCATCTAAAATCATGAATGGTCTTTATTTTTGTGGTGAGATATTAGATATTCACGGTTACACTGGTGGCTATAACATAACCGCTGCTTTGGTAACTGGTAGATTAGCAGGAGCATCAGCTGCGGAATACTCTCAAACGAATTTTTAACGAATAAACAAAGGACCGAACGAATACTTTTTTTCGCTAGGTCCTATAATCTTTACATATAGAAAAGCATAAGGATTGATCCATAAGAAACTTTAAAAAAGCTAAACTGTGATTCCCCAAGGTTATTGCCATAGTTGTATTCGAAAAACAATCAAACTGATTTTCTAGTTTTAACTTATGCTTTTCAATTATTATATTTTTCTTTGGCACAAATCCACCGTCCCTAATTTAAGGTCAAAGGCGAGCATTCGATTGTTCGTGTTGCAAGTTCACTAATAAATAGAATCGTCCATCCTCTTCAACATATCCATCTGCCAATTCGAAAGATTGTTTTAAGTCTTTAAAGTAAAACTTTCCAATTAAATACTTGGAAGAATACAATTCCATATGCCCATCTTTAAATTTACCAATTATTTTATCGGTAATATCAATTTTTAATGTTTTAGGCAAATCAACCCCCTCCTTTCTAACAAGCAAAGACCTCAATGAAAAAATATATGAGGTTCTACTTTAATATATGTCACAACTCCATGGTTAATATTCCTTATGCCAAAAAACATTAGCCTAATTTAAATCAAATAAATAAAAAATCCAACAAAAACGTTGGATTTCAGTAGTTTAGACAAAGTATAGACACAGACAATTTTTTTTATTCAATCTCGCCTTCCCAGGCCATCATTCCACCTTCCATGTTGATCGCCTTATAGCCTTGCTCATTTAAATATTCACAAACATTCTCACTACGAACGCCTGCCTTACAAATAAAAATGTATTCAAATTCTTTATTAAAAACATCTAATTTGCTAGGAATTTGCCCCATTGGAATATGAACTGCTTCTGGAATTTTCCCATACTCAACCTCATAATCCTCTCGTACATCTACTAAAAATAGCGTTTCTCCTGCTTCTAAACGCTCTTTAACTTCATTTGCAGAAATCGTATTCATCTTAATTCATCCTCCCTATATAGCAACATCTTAACAACTAATTATTTTCTATGCAAAAAGTACGTTTCAATGGTTCAATTTACAGAAATGAAATAAAAAAAAGAAAAAACCTCATAAGAGGTTTTTTCGAATTAACTATTTAGTTAGCAACGATATTGACTAATTTACCTGGTACAGCAATAATTTTTCGAACAGTTTTGCCTTCAACTTGTTCCTTAACTGCATCGTCTGATAATGCAATTTGCTCCATTTGCTCACGAGAAGCATCTTTTGCAACAAGTAATTTTGCTTTTACTTTACCATTAATTTGTACTACGATTTCAATTTCGTCTTCTACAAGCTTAGCTTCATCGTATGCTGGCCATGTAGCATATGAAATTGAATCGCTATGACCTAATTTACTCCAAAGTTCTTCACCGATATGTGGAGCTACTGGTGCTAATAGTTTTGCGAAACCTTCAACCATTTCTTTTGGTAATTGGTCAGCTTTATATGCTTCATTGATAAACACCATCATTTGTGAAATTGCAGTGTTAAAGCGTAAACCTTCAAAGTCCTCTGTTACTTTCTTTACTGTTTGGTGATATGTTTTTTCAAGACTACTAGAAGTAAGACCTTCAACAATTTTATCTGAAAGTTCTTCGTTATCAGTGATAAATAAACGCCATACTCGGTCTAAGAAGCGACGAGAACCATCTAATCCATTTTCTGACCAAGCGATTGATGCGTCTAATGGACCCATGAACATTTCATATAAACGTAATGTATCAGCACCATGGCTAGCAACGATATCGTCAGGATTTACAACGTTTCCTTTAGACTTAGACATTTTTTCATTATTTTCCCCTAAGATCATTCCTTGGTTGAATAGCTTTTGGAATGGCTCTTTTGTAGGAACTACACCTAAATCATAAAGGAATTTATGCCAAAAACGAGCGTATAGTAAGTGAAGAACTGCATGCTCTGCTCCTCCAATGTATACATCAACTGGTAACCAATGCTTTAGTAATTCAGAATCTGCGATTGCTTCGCTATTATTTGGATCAATATAACGTAAGTAATACCAACAGCTTCCGCCCCATTGTGGCATTGTATTTGTTTCACGTCTTCCTTTTTTACCTGTTACTGGATCAACTACATTAACCCAATCAGCAATATTCGCTAATGGTGACTCTCCAGTTCCACTTGGGCGAATATCTTCTGCTTTTGGAAGAATTAATGGTAATTCCTCATCAGGAACAACTGTCATCGTACCATCTTCCCAGAAAATTACTGGAATTGGTTCTCCCCAATATCTTTGACGTGAGAATAACCAATCGCGTAGACGATAAGTAACTTTTTTCTCACCAGCTTTTGAAGAATCTAACCATTCAATCATTTTTCCAAGTGCTTCTTCTTTATTTAAACCGTTTAAGAAATCAGAGTTAACATGTTTGCCATCTCCAGCGTAAGCTTCTTTTTGAACGTCTCCACCTTCAACAACTTCAATGATTGGTAATTTAAATTTAACTGCAAATTCGTGATCGCGCTCATCATGTGCAGGTACCGCCATAACTGCACCAGTTCCATAGCTTGCAAGTACATAATCAGCAATCCAAATTGGAAGCTTTTCGTTATTTACAGGATTTATTGCATATGCACCTGTGAATACACCAGATTTATCTTTCGCTAAATCAGTTCGCTCTAGATCACTTTTCGATTTAACTGAATCGATATATGCTTCAACAGCTTCTTTTTGCTCTACTGTAGTAATTTTACTTACTAAATCATGTTCTGGAGCTAATACAACATAAGTTGCACCGAATAATGTATCAGGACGAGTTGTAAATACAGTTACTTTCTCATCGAATCCATCAACATTAAAGTAAACTTCAGCACCTTCCGAACGGCCAATCCAGTTACGTTGCATTTCTTTTAAGCTTTCAGGCCAATCTAATTCTTCTAGATCTTCTAATAAACGATCAGCATAAGCTGTGATTTTTAAGATCCATTGCTTCATTGGACGACGTTCAACCGGATGTCCTCCGCGCTCACTTTTCCCATCGATTACTTCTTCATTAGCTAAAACTGTACCAAGAGCTGGGCACCAGTTAACTGGAACTTCATCTACATAAGCTAATCCTTTTTCAACCATTCTTAGGAAAATCCATTGAGTCCATTTGTAATAATTAGGATCAGTTGTATTTACTTCACGATCCCAATCATAAGAGAATCCTAGAGCCTGAATTTGATTACGGAAAGTATTAATATTCTTTTCAGTAAACTCAGCTGGATCATTACCTGTATCTAATGCATATTGTTCTGCTGGTAGACCAAATGCATCCCAACCCATTGGATGAAGTACATTATAGCCTTGCATTCTTTTCATTCTTGAAAGGATATCAGTAGCTGTGTACCCTTCTGGATGACCTACATGTAATCCCGCTCCAGATGGATAAGGGAACATATCAAGTGCATAAAATTTCGGCTTGCTTGTATCGTCAGTTGTTTTAAACGTTTTATTTTCTAACCAATACTTCTGCCATTTCTGTTCAATAGTACGATGATTAAAACTCATTTTATAGCCTCCTTATTTCATATAAATGGCTCGGCTGTGGCTTGCGCTTTAAAAATAAAAAAATCCCCCCATCCCAAAAGGGACGAGAGGATTTCCCGCGGTACCACCCAAATTAATGTAAAAATACATTCACTTGTTTCCGTAACGTGGAACACGACATTTATTACTTGGTAAAAACCGTTCACAAATGTGGCTTATGGGTGAGTTCATGAATAGAATGGATTGACTTTCACCAGCCGTCAACTCTCTAAACCTCTTCATATTCACTACTATTCCCAATCATTGCCGATCATTTAGATTTAATTTATACCATTTTATTATAACCAAAGAAAAAGGTCAATTATACATCGCCTATTTTTAAGAAGCAAAAGTTTGATTTTCAGCTTTTACTACTTTTTTTGCTAATTTTTCATAGAGCACAGAGAAAACCATGCTTATTAATAAAAAGGCAACTAAAATGATAAATAGTACTCTCATATTAAATGTATCAACGAGTGCTCCACCTATAACAGGTCCTAACATTCTTCCAACCGTTGCTGCACTATTTACAATCCCTTGATACATTCCTATCCGATCTTTTGGAGCAAGCATGTTTGCAATTGTTGGTACTGCAGGCCATACGAACATTTCTCCAATTGTTAAAATGATCATGCCAGTCATAAACATTGAGAACTGTTCTGCAGTACTTACAAAAATAGTCGAAACGATAAAGAATCCAATTCCAAATAACATTTGCTTTCTCATACTTAACGCATATTTACGAATAGCAGATGATATTACTGGTTGAGCTATTACAATAAGTGCACCATTTACAGTCCATAACAGACTATATTTTTTTAAGCCAATGTGTAGATTCTGCATTTCTGTAGCAATCGTAGTTTGCCATTGTACATAAACTAACCAACATAAAACGTACGCACAACAAACAATCATCAAAGCCTTCATTGAAGGAGTAAATGAAAATTTTTGTTTTTCTGCTTTTTCTACAGGAGAAGTTTCTATTATTTCCTTAGGTACTCCGATATCTCTAAATCCAAATAAAGCGACTAAGAAGAAAACAATATATAATAGCAAATTAGCAGAGAAAATATAATTAATATTAGCAGCCGCAACATATCCACCTAAAGCCGTACCAATCGCAACACCAAGATTTTGAGCTACATAAATTGCATTAAAAGCTTTACGTCCACCTTCTGGCCATGCCGCTCCAACCATTGCATACATTGATGGAAATACAATACCAACTCCAAACCCTAATATTATGAAGAAACAACTGTAATATGTCCAAGAATGATTAATAACCAAACCTAAAATCGACAAAAACGTAATACTAATACCAGTTAGGATTGACCTATATCCTCCAAATTTATCAAATAGCCAGCCCCCCAGCATATTACCAAATACACCAGCCAATGAATTAAACATTAAAATAAGCCCTGCAACAGACAAGGACTTTCCTAAATATATATGGATGTATACTGTATTGAATGGCCATAAAAAAGAATTACCTGTAACATTTAAAATCATACCGATTAACAAAAACCATAGTTTTTTTGGCATTCCTTACTCCCCTCAAAGCTGTCCCTTTTTATCTATTTTTATCTCTTTAACTCATTAATTGTAGAGGAGAATCGACCTACTTTCAAGAGGCAAGCATTGAGTGCGGAGAGATAGGAAGGACAATAAACCTAGAAAGTATTAGGAAAGCATCATATAAACCCTAAAATTACCAAAAAACAAAGAAAAAAGAAGGCGCTGATGCCTTCTTTTAAGATTGCTTTTCTATTTCATTATCCCTGCTTTGATCTCTGTGGTTGACCTTTTTTAGCGTTATTTATTTTCACTTGGTCTACTGCAGAAAGTTCTCCAGAGAACTCTGTATTCGTTTTATTTTTCGTTGTTTGTTCAGGGTTATTACTTTTAGATTTCTTTTTTACCACTTTTGGTTTCCTCCCGAGGATCGCATATTCTTGTACGTATTCTTGCATATTCTTTAATCTCCTTTAGTGCGGAGTAATAATCATTTGATGTTGTAGTTGTGTTAATTGTCTACGTAAACGATAGAACTCATCTTTATTTTCTGCATTTGCAAGGTTTGCAACTTTTTCAAGCTCAATAAGTGCTTCTTCAATACCTGCTTGTGCTTGTGAATATTCAATATCATTATAATGTTCTTGTCTCATTCCAATTTCTAATTGTCCTACTGCGTAATCATACGCTTCTTTTGCTTTTTGTACTTGTTCTTGTCCGAAATTGCGATCTGTTATTCCCAAGAAAATACCTCCTTTGAGACTTTAATGAAGTATCCGTTATGTAGGTTACCTCAAAAATAGTATTTCCGAACCTTTCAATCGGAGTACAATTATTTCTTTACAAATAAGAAAGGTTTTTCCATTTGGTTTTCTTTTTAGAGCATGATAAAATCGATAATATTGACTTAAATTAAGGGAGGGATGAGGAATGACAAAAAACAATCCTTTTCCATATACAATAGATCATAAAAGATACCATTCGTGGAATTATCATTTAAGACAACAATTTGGCGAAAAAGTTTTTAAAGTTTCAATTGACGCTGGATTTGATTGTCCAAATAGAGATGGTTCAGTTGCGTTTGGGGGTTGTACTTTTTGTAGCGCATCTGGTTCGGGCGACTTTGCAGGTAATCGAGCTGAGGATGTTGTAACTCAATTTCATAAAATAAAAGATAAAATGCATGAGAAATGGCAAAACGGAAAGTACTTAGGCTATTTCCAAGCATACACAAATACTCACGCACCAGTAGAAGTATTAAAACAAAAGTTCGAACCAATATTAGAGCAAGAAGGCGTAGTAGGTTTATCAATCGCAACAAGACCGGATTGTTTACCAGATGATGTCGTTGAATATCTTGCAGATTTAAATAAACGAACTTATTTATGGGTTGAATTAGGATTACAAACTGTTCACGAAAAAACTGCAAATATTATTAACCGTGCACATGATTATAAAACTTACGTAGAAGGCGTAGAAAAATTAAGAAAGCACAACATCCGTATTTGTTCACATATTATTAACGGGTTACCTCTTGAAACACCAGAAATGATGATGGAAACTGCGTTGGAAGTTGCTAAACTTGATATCCAAGGAATTAAAATTCACTTACTTCACCTATTAAAAGGTACGGCAATGATGAAGCAATATGAAAAAGGACTAGTTGAATTCATGGATTTTGACGCTTATATTAACTTAGTCGTTGATCAGCTTGAAATCATTCCAAGTGATGTAATCGTACATCGTATTACTGGAGACGGTCCACCTGACTTATTAATCGGACCAATGTGGAGCTTAAAAAAATGGGAAGTATTGAATGCAATTGATCGTGAGTTTGAACGTAGAAATAGCTGGCAAGGTAAATTCGCAAATAATCGAGTACAACTAACATGATTCTAGATCGTATTTTACCGTACGCTAGAAAGCTCCTCCAATCAACTGTTAAAGAAGGCGATATTACGATTGATGCCACAATAGGTAATGGTCATGATACAGTATTTTTAGCAAAATTGGTTGGTGAAACTGGTCATGTTTACGGATTCGATATCCAAGAATTAGCTATTCAAAAGACGTCTGAAAAAATAAATAATGAAAATTTAAGCACTCAAGTTACACTTTTGCAAAGAAGTCATGCAGAAGTAAAACAAGTAATTCCAGCTTCATTTCATGAGAAATTAAAAGGTGCAATTTTTAATCTTGGTTATTTACCTGGTAGTGATAAGTCAGTTGTAACAGTACCCGAATCAACCATTTCTGCAATAGAACAAATACTCGAAATGATGGCTCCTGAAGGGATAATCGTAGTTGTGATTTATCATGGTCATGAAGGCGGAGAAATTGAAAAAGATGCATTAATGAACTTTGCTCAAAACATCCCTCAAGACTTGGCACATGTATTAACTTATCGATTTATTAACCAAGCAAATAATCCGCCTTTTATATTAGCAATTGAAAAAAGGGCTTAAGAAAAAACTGTCTAATTTAAGACAGTTTTTTTTGTCCCTAAAGTTTTATAAAAGTACAATATAGAATTTTAAATACCTTAAAAATTCATTAATGGTAAATTTTTCTTTGGAAATTGGTAAAGATAAAAAAATCAAAATAAGAAAAGAGGTAATCAAAATGAAAAAAGCTATTTTTGCAGGTGCAGTAGTTAGTCTTTTTACTCTTAGTACAATTACAGTAAATGCCGAAAACATCGCGGCAGCAAATTATTATGTCCATCCACATCATGATCACGATGCAACAACAGAAGATGGTGAGCATCATAGACATCATCACCACCACAAAGCAAATAAAATGTTAGAAAACCACAAAAAAGAAGTTGTTAAGTATATTTCAAATTACTTAAATCAACCTGAAGCTAATATAAATAAAGCTGTTAAGCAACACAAAATGGAAATGAAGAAGTTAATATTTATTGCAGTTGTAGCAAAACTTTCAAATAAACCTTTGGAAAATATCATCGCTCAAAAAGGTAAAACAAATTCATTTAAAGAAATTTTAGATAATAATAATATAAAACGTGAGCAATTTTTTGAAGAAATGAAAAGAGTTCATCGAGATATATTTACTCAAATTGAACCAACTAAAAATTAAATTAACCCGAGCGCCCCTTAAGTTATTTTACTTATTGGGCCTTTTTTTTGTTTAAATTACTCGTTTTCTAAAGAAGTGTTATAAACAAACTATCAAGTTTTTTATTAAGAACATATCCTTTTTAGATATAACATAAAATTTATTTATCTAGTAACTTTATCGTTCTATAAATATTTACAAAAAATTATTAATAAAATCTAATTACGGCGTATTCATGAAATTAATTGAATATTATGTAAAGATATAACCACTTAATTGATTTGTTCATACAAACCAATTCGTAGTTGATTGATCTATACCAACTCTAGGGGCGTGAAGAGTTGACTACAAATCTAAACAATATGAATAAAATATTTCGTAATGTTTTTCAATTCGTTTTACGGAATTCGAATTGGATATTATTATTGATTGGATTAATTGCGTTCATCAATTACTGGTCAGTTTTTTATCTTGTTTCATTATACAGAGGATTTCGTACTGAATCTTCACAAGTAAATCAGATGACCCTTTGGGTAATTTATGGGTATTTCTATGGTTTTTTCGGGAGTATGATTTTAATTTATGTACACTCTTTCGTCCTAAAACATATGTTATTTTTTCGAAAAATTAAAAGTGCCATTTCGTTTATACTCCTTCATTTTGCTTATTTTATTTCACTTATTTTATTAATTCTATTAAACTAAGTTTCTATTTTAATTGTTAGCAATCTATTACTTAAGCTTGTTTTCTAATTCAATTTTAGTTTATACTTAGATTAAATTTAATGCATTGTTCGGAGGAGCCTGTCACGATAGGGATAAGTATGTACTATTTTACTTACCTTATTGTGGCAGGTTCTTTTTTTATGCGTTCAGACAGGAGATGTATTTATGCTTTACGTGCAACTTGCGATTATATTGATTGCCTCTAAAGTTTTTGGGGATTTAAGTACTAAGCTTGGTCAACCTGCAGTTTTAGGAAAGCTATTAATAGGGATCATACTAGGTCCAGCTGTACTTGGAATTATTACTGAAACAGAAACATTACATGAAATGAGCGAAATTGGTGTCATTTTACTTATGTTTATTGCAGGTTTAGAAACTGATGTAAATGAATTTAAACGAACTGGGAAAGCTTCTTCTTATGTAGGTGTACTTGGAATACTATTCCCATTATTCGCAGGTTATCTTTATGGTATCTCTATAAATTTAAGCCAATTTGAAGCTATTTTTTTAGGGCTGATTCTTTCTGCGACTAGCGTAAGTATTTCTGTGGCTACATTAAAAGAGATCGGTAAACTTAAAACAAAAGATGGTGCAACAATTTTAGGTGCTGCCGTAATTGATGATATTGTTGTCATCATAGCATTAGCATTTGTTATGAGTTTCAGTGGCAGTGCCGTTAGTTTACCAATTCTTTTATTTAAAAAGTTTATATTTTTTACATTTTCCATATTAATCGGTTGGAAGATTGTACCTTGGTTCTTAAAAAAGTTTATAAAACTAAACGTTTCAGAAACACTTATCTCTGCTGCTTTAATAGTATGCTTCTTATTCTCAGCCTTTGCAGACCAAACAGGAATTGCTGCAATAATCGGAGCTTATTTCGCAGGTATTTCGATATCCGTTACTAAGTTTAAACAAGAGGTTTTTGAAAAGGTCGAAACAATTGCTTACTCTGTATTTGTACCTGTGTTTTTCACTTTAATAGGTGTATCAGTTCAATTTACGGGGTTAA
Organism: Bacillus sp. FJAT-25509; assembly: GCF_001420605.1. Taxonomy (GTDB): domain Bacteria; phylum Bacillota; class Bacilli; order Bacillales; family Bacillaceae_G; genus Gottfriedia. Next base: position 49,675 of record NZ_LJIZ01000023.1, on the reverse strand, counting down.
GTCATTCGATTCCGACTATTATTATAATAAGTATTATCGCTATTTTAACGAAACTAATTGGTGGAGCATTAGGAGCAAAACTTGCGGGATTTCCAACTAAAAATTCACTCGGAATTGGTTCAGCAATGGTATCACGCGGGGAAGTTGCCCTAATTATGGCATCAACTGGTTTAGCAAATAATCTTTTAAGTAAGGAAATGTTTGCGATCCTTGTTATAGTGGTACTAATCACAACAATTGTGACTCCACCACTTATGAAGTTATTTTTCACAGAGAAAAGTAAAGTTTTAAATGCAAATGTGTAAACACAAAAAAGGATAGTTTTATTTACTATCCTTTTTTGTGTTTACCTGCTTATTCTTTTTTAAACTGATTCCTTCACCCTTTTATTACTCGCCTTTAACTCTTTTAATTTAAAATATAACTTTGCATTTCCGTAGAAAAAGAATGATGTCAAGCCACCGTTCTTAACAATCCCTCTTCTAATCCTTTTCATCTCGTCTGGCCCTGCCATTTTTTTATCGGCCAAGTAAATACCTAACAATCCTTGACAGATCATTCGATGAAAACGATAGTCTTTTAAATCTTTTAAGGCTTGATTACTCTTAGTTGAAAAATACTCAATCCTATTTAACATGACATCTTTAGAAGGGTAATAACTGCAGAAATTTAAATCTCCGCCTTCTTCGTCTTCCTTTTGATCAATTACATAATCTAGTAGTATATGAAGTCCTTGTACATAAGGGAAATAACTCTTATAAACTTGTGCAAATAATTTTTCAGAAATCACTTCGTTAAATGAATAAGAAACTAAACAAAAAATCCCAAGAGTTGAACCTGCGCACGCAGAGAATTCATACCATTCTAAGTCAGAAAGTTCTGGTTGATATTTTTCAAACCAATTTGTTAATCTAGGAACTCGCTCTTCTTTTTTTACATGCTTATGTATTTGTAACTTACAATAATAATCAGCAAGTTGGACTAAGTACTCTTTAATTCCCTCATAATGCTTCGATTGATTTAAACTACTATGACACTTTGAAACTAGTGCACGTAGATATCCACCATCATCTTGTTCTTCTCGGAAGCGATAATACATTTGATCTGATTTTTGACATTTTACTGCATCAATCATTGACTCATGTAATGCTTCAAAATCAACTGGATCAAGCGAAGTACTACGATCGCATAAATTATCTAAGTAATCACTAATTGTTTGATATGCAACGATAAACTCTATTACTGGTTTTAAATTCTTTTCAGAAAGTAATGCTAAAATTGCACCACCTTCACAATGGAATGTTTTTGTATCAATACTCATTAATGCTTGTTTTCTAAGTTCTGGATCTGGAATTGTCGTTGCAAAATTTCGCCAATAGTTTAATTCCTGATGCACTAAAGGAAAAACACCTTTATAAACTTTCGGCATTAATTGTATTGGATTTTTAGGTAGTGACATTTTTTCACTCCTCCCTATTTTTCATTTATTACATATTGTTTAAATAAGTTATACTCATATTGAAGTAAATATTATGGAGGTGAACTACGTTGCCTTGTTGTTTAGACAAATTCAACTAAACAATCATCGTATTTTTAATATGCTTGGCAACGGTATAGTATGATATTACCATACAAAGGGAAGCAACCCAAAATCGAACCATCAGCTTTTATCGCTTCAACTGCAACTGTTACCGGTTCTGTCACAATTGGAGCAAATAGTAGTGTATTTTTTGGTGCAGTAATCCGCGGCGACGTTAATGATACAATCATTGGAAATGATGTAAATGTTCAAGATTTATCTGTACTACACCAAAGTCCAAAATGCCCTCTAATTTTAGAAGATGGCGTAACAATTGGACATAGTGTTATTTTACATAGCTGTACAGTTAAAAAGAATGCATTAGTTGGGATGGGTTCAATCGTTTTAGACGGTGCCGTAATCGGTGAAGGTGCAATGATTGGTGCAGGTAGCTTAGTTCCAGGCGGAAAAGTAATACCTCCTAACACATTAGCGTTTGGTAGACCTGCTAAAGTAGTTCGAGAATTAACAGAGGAAGACATCGTTGATATGGATCGAATTCGTAGAGAGTATGTTGAAAAAGGCCAATTCTATAAAAAAGTAGAAGAAGAAAATCTATCAAAGTAATTTGAGGATTTATTTACATATTAGTGCAAAAGAGAAGGACTGGATTTAAGCCTTCTCTTTTTGTTTTACTGATAATTTTATTAATTTCGGTCTTTTTTTTAATAATTTCATGTAATTACTGTTGTTTTGGTCCAGTTTATTTGTGGTCCTAATTGCAGTTTACCGGTTTAATTTGCAGTTTTGATTTTTTTAATTGTAGATTTGCTAGTTTTATTTGTAGTTTCAGCTTTTTTATTTGCACCTTCAAGGATTTATTTGCACTACACGGTTAATGCATACACTAATCATCCCCCGCTCCGATCCGTTATATAAAAATTTACATATCTAAATTATTCATTTACAAAAGCTTCTATTTAAATCCATAAACCCTTTTTATAATGAAGTTACAACAACCAGCATAATGGAGGATGAAAAATGAGCGCTATTCTTCAAAAGATTCACACATATGAATGTCAACTGTTTTATCGCGTTAATTCATTGTTCCAGAAGCGTTACTTGAATTTTTTCTTTCGTAATATTACACATCTTGGAGGAGCTACTTTTACAATTGCATCAGCATTAATTTTATTAATTTATTCCAAAGGTGAATTACATGAAGCGTCAATCTTATGTTGTTGTACCCTTGCTCTTAGCCATATTCCTGTTCATTTTCTTAAACGTTTTTATCCACGTAAAAGACCTTATCTTAAACTAGAAGGTACTTTTGTTCTAAAGGACCCTTTAAAAGATCATTCCTTCCCTTCTGGTCATACAACAGCAATTATTTCTGTTGCACTTCCTATTATGATTTATTTACCATTTTCAGCATTTATTTTACTTCCTTTAGTTTTGTGTGTTTCTTTCTCTCGAATTTATCTTGGCTTACATTATCCAACAGATGTATTTTTCGGAATTTTACTTGGCATATTTACTACATTTATTTCACAATTTTTTATCTATCATTTGTAAGGGGGAGAAGTTATGAGAGTAGCTATTTTTACAGACACCTTTATTCCTCAAGTGAATGGTGTTGCCAAAACTTTAAATAGATTCACAAATTACTTAAAAGACCATGGCCATTCATACCATATGTTTGCTCCTGAGGACTACGGTTTATCTTCAACGGAAGATGTGACAAGATTAAAATCTGTTCCATTTAAAATTTATCCTGAATGTAAAATTTCATTTCCAAACCTTTCTAAAATGAAAAAGACACTCAAAGAATTTAATCCGGATATTATTCATATCGCAACGCCATTTACTATTGGATTAAGTGGTCTCCATATCGCTAAAAAAATGAAAATTCCTTTGGTTGCTTCATACCACACAAATTTTGATCATTATCTTCAGTACTATAACTTAACATTTTTAGAAAATATTTTATGGAAGTATTTAGATTGGTTTCATAAACCTACTCAAAAAATATTTGTTCCTTCAAAGGATACATTCAATCATTTAGTGACAAAAGGTTTTAACAATCTCTCTATTTGGACCCATGGTGTTGACTGTTCAATCTTTCGTCCAACTTTAAATCATAGTGAAATAAAACAAAAATATAATATTACTTCTAAATATACGGTTTGTTTTGTCGGAAGAATTGCACCTGAAAAAGATTTAGAAACTTTATCGAAAATAATAAACTATACTAAACAACGTTTTAACAAAAATTTAACTTGGTTAATCGTTGGAGATGGTCCAAAAAAAGAAGAAATGATCAAGAAAACGGGTACTGATCAAATCATATATACAGGCTATCTTCAAAAAAAGGACTTAGTTGAGATATACGGTGTGTCTGATTTAATGGTGTTTCCTTCTGATACTGAAACATTTGGAAATGTAGTACTTGAAGCAATGGCATGTGGAACACCAGTGATTGGTGCAAATGCAGGTGGAGTTAAAAATATAATTAGAGATTATTCAACTGGTGTCCTTTGTGAGCCCCAAAATACATCTTCTTTTTGCCAAGCAATTGAGGATTGCTTACATGGAAACGAGATGTTGAAGCATATGTCAAAAAAAGCAAGAGATTATGCATTAACGCAAGATTGGAATAGTATCTTTAATAAATTAGTACTGGAATTCGAACTAATCTTTAAACCACAATCACCAATCCTCATATCTAAGAAAGCTTGAGATTTTTCTGGATTTCATTTTCTGAATATTTTAAATAAAACAACAAAAAACTTATCGGTCAGCAACTCCTCAAACCTCAACTTATGTGAATAATGAATAATTTAAAAACAAACAATATATATTGAGTAGTTACACTAGCGACTATTGTACAGTCGCTTTTACTTTTGGTACGTACTTTTTCACTTTGTAAAATTAGGAGGACAATAGATGAATATTTCATCGTCAAATAATTTTCAACTTTATGGTTTTAATAACTTAACGAAATCACTAAGTTTTAATATGTATGATATTTGCTTTACAAAAACGAAAGCAGAACGTGAAGCATATATTCAGTACATCGATGAACAATATAACGCTGACCGTTTAACAAAAATTTTGACTGAAGTTACGCATATAATTGGAGCTCACATTTTAAATGTTGCAAAGCAAGATTATGATCCTCAAGGTGCAAGTGTTACGATTCTCGTTTCTGAAGGTCCTGTCGATAACCCATCATCTGAAACTTTTTCCGAATCGCCTGGTCCATTACCGGAGCTAGTAGTAGCAGCTTTAGATAAAAGTCATATTACTGTTCATACCTACCCAGAATATCATCCGGATGATGGAATTAGTACGTTCAGAGCAGATATTGATGTATCTACTTGTGGAGAAATTTCTCCCTTAAAAGCCTTAAACTATTTGATTCACCAATTTGATGCCGATATTATGACAATTGATTATCGTGTTCGAGGATTTACTCGTGATGTTAGTGGTTATAAATTATTTATTGATCATGATATAAACTCAATCCAAAATTACATTCCTCAAAAAATAAAGGATATGTATCAAATGATTGATGTGAATGTGTTCCAAGAAAATATTTTTCATACGAAATGTAAGTTGAAACAATTTAACTTAGATAATTATCTTTTTGGCTACACAAAAGAAAAATTAGATGCGGATGAAATTTCAGCAATAGAAGAAAAAGTGAAGTATGAGATGGATGAAATCTTTTACGGTAAAAATTTGTGGAATGGTCCTGATGTGGAGGATATTGATGGATGATGGATCACAGTAAAACACCGCTTTTAACTGAATTAGTCCGATATGCTAAGGAAGATATTACAAGCTTCGATGTTCCCGGGCATAAAAGAGGTAATTCACTCGAGGAATTAAGAGAGCTTTGGAGTGATATGGCTCTTAAAATGGATGTCAATTCTTCAAAGCGTGTTGATAACTTATCGCATCCAACAGGTGTAATCCAAGAAGCCGAAACTTTATTAGCAGATGCCTTTCATTCAGATAACGCTTATATGTTAGTAAATGGTTCGACTTCTGGAGTTCAATATATGATTATGAGTGCACTTGAGCATGGAGATAAAATTCTCCTGCCAAGGAATGTACATAAATCAGCGATAAATGCATTAATCTTAGCGGGTGCTAAGCCAGTATTTATTGAACCCGAAATCGATTATGAGTATGGAATTGTAAATGGCGTTTCAGTAAAATCTGTCCTTCATGCACTGGATTTAAATTCGGATGTTAAAGCCATCCTTATTATAAATCCAACCTATTTTGGAGCAACTTCAGATTTAAAACAAATTATCGACATTGGTCATTCCAGGGGGATTCCTGTTTTAGTAGACCAAGCACATGGTGCTCACTTTTCTTTTCACCCTGATTTACCAAGTAACGCTGCCCTTCTTGGCGCTGACCTTGTTACCCTTAGTTTGCATAAAACTGGTGGTGCTTTAACACAAGCATCAGTTCTACTACATAATGATGGGATCATTACTAAAAATAGGGTTCGATCTACAATTAATTTATTTCAAACAACATCTGCTTCCTATTTACTTATGTGTTCAATCGACGTTGCAAGAAAGAAATTAGTTTTAGAAGGTCAAGAGCGTTTTGAAAAATTACTCAATTTAACAAGAAAAGCTAAAGAAGAGATTAACTCCATAAAAGGATTAAAATGTATTACGCGAGATTCATATCGAAATGGCGTTGGAGTTTTCGATTACGATGAGTTAAAACTAGTTGTTAAAGTTTCTGATTTAGGAATGTCTGGTTTTAAAGTATATGACATGCTTGCGGAAGAATATAAAATTCAAATCGAACTTGCTGAACCTAATGTCATTTTAGCAATTATCTCACTAGGTGATAATGAAGACACCATTCAAACATTGATTGATGCATTAAGAGATATTAGTGATCGATATTACGGAAAACTTCCAAAACTTGAGACAGATATAAGTGTTGCATTAAAAAATCCTAAAATGGTCATGACTCCTAGAGAAGCGTACTATCATCCAAAACGTATTATTTCAATTCATGATGCTAGTGGATTAATTAGTGGTGAATCAATCATGATTTACCCTCCTGGTATCCCTCTTTGTATACCTGGTGAATTAATTTCAACCGAATTGATTCAGCATTATCTTTATTTAAAATCAGAAGGAACGATCACAATCAACGATGATGATGACCCTTATATAATAAAGGTCGTCGATCGAAGTTTGGAGGAAAATTTAATGGATTTATGGTATACAGAGAATCACCAAGAAGATACGAAGTTCTCCATAAAAGTTCAAGAACATATTCATTCTGAAAAAAGCGAATTTCAACAAATCGATTTCTTTAGAAGTGAAACATTTGGAACATTCTTCACCCTAGATGGATATATGATGGTGACTGAAAAAGATGAATTTATCTACCATGATATGATTACGCATGTATCAATGGCCGTTAATCCAAACATAAAAAAAGTACTTATTATCGGTGGAGGCGACGGTGGTACTGCTCGTGAAGTACTACGTTACCCAGGTGTGGAAGTTGTTGATATGGTAGAAATTGATGAGCGGGTTGTTAGACTATGCCAACAATACTTGCCTTTAACGGCTTCAAAATTAGATCAAGATAGTCGATTAACCTTATATTTCGAAGATGGTCTAAAATTCGTACAAGAAGCTGATGAAGGTTATTACGATCTGATTTTGGTAGATTCAACGGATCCAATTGGACCTGGTGAAGGGCTTTTTACTGTTGCTTTCTATAACAATTGCAAACGAGTATTAAGCGAAGAAGGTATATTAATTAACCAGCATGAAAGTCCATATTATGCTAGTTACGCCCACGAAATGAAACGGGCTCATTCCAAAATTAAAGAAACATTTCCGATTTCAAAAGTCTATCAATTCCATATGCCAACATATCCATCTGGACATTGGTTATTCGGATTTGCTTCAAAAAAATACGATCCAATTAAAGACATTAAAGCAGATGAATGGAATAAGTTAGGGATCGAAACAAAATATTATAATACAGACCTTCATGTTGGGTGCTTTATGCTTCCTACTTATGTAAAAAAACAATTAGATAATGAAGAGTAAGTCTGAAAATCAAATTTAATATACTTTATATACAAACAAACTAAAACCAGCAAACTGCTGGTTTTTTAATTACAATTAAAAAAGCTGCCCCAAAAGTTCTTTTACTTTAGGGACAGCTCCATTTAATTACAGTACTTCATTATCCTTCGTTCCATTTAAAGTAAAACTTGCTGTAATGTTAGCGTTTAAAGAATGAGCTACTGAACAATATTTATCTTTTGATAATTTGATCGCTTTTCGAACTTTTTCTGTATCTAGCTCTCCACCTAATATATAATGCAAGTGAATATCAGTAAATCGCTTAGGGTGCTCCTCAGCTCGTTCACCATTTACTTCAATTTCGAATGAAGTTAGTTTTAATCTCATTTTTTCAAGGATTAATACGATATCAATCGCTGTACATCCTGCTACTGCATTAATTAAAAGTTCAACTGGTGTAGGTGCACTATTGTCTCCACCTAAAGACTCGGCAGTATCCATTTTTATCTCATGGCCTGATGGTGCAATTCCTGAAAAGGCTAACTTACCATCCCATTTAATACTTGTTTTCATTCCCTATTCCCCCTCCAATAGATAAATTCTTTCATCTATTATTTTTTCATTTCTACTACTAAATAATGTGAAAAATCTTTTGATTTTATTTTAATATCTTCTTCAATTATTTTTGCAGCATCACTAGCTTCCAATAGTTCTCCATTCACAATGGCATTTCCTTCTAATAAGACTAAATACGCTTGTCGATCCTGTTTCATTTCAAAAGTAATTTCTTCATTTTCATTTAATGTAAGCGAGTAAATATTAGCATCTTGGTGAATTTTAATTGGGGCATTCCCTTCAATAGGAGATACCATATGATACCATTTTCCTTCTCTCTCTTCCCAATCTGATATTAAGTCACCGTAATTTGGAGTATGGCCTGCTTTGTCAGGAATAATCCATAATTGAATTAATCTTAATAAATCCCTGCCCATATTATGTTCACTGTGATACACACCAGTACCTGCACTCATGTACTGTATATCACCACGTCCTATTTCATGTTTATTCCCCATACTATCAGCGTGTGTTAAATTTCCATTAATGACATATGTTATGATTTCCATATCACTATGTGGATGAGTACCAAATCCTCTATGTGCTTTAATTAAATCATCATTTAATACTCTTAATACACCAAAGTTCATATTACTTGGATCATAATAATTTGCAAATGAAAAATGATGAATTGTTTTTAACCAACCGTGATCAGCGTGACCTAATTGTTTATTATTGATTTTTTCGAACATAGTTTATCGCTCCTTTAATTTTTATCTTTAATTCGAGATATTTATTTTAGAATAACCCATCTAGATATCTTATTAATCCATCTGTTTAATACGGTACTTTCTATTTCATTTTACCGAGCTCTTAACTATATTGTATCAAAAAATATCCTTAATTCAAGATATTTTTTGTAGAAAGTTTATCTAAACTTTCTATCCAACAACTAAATATAAAAATCCATATGTGGTTTAGTTTGCTTATAATATTCAATTCGATCTCGCAGGGTACCAGTATGAAATTCGAATTTATGTCCATCTGGATCAGTAAAATAAATTGAATTTTTATCTCGTTTATCTCTTTCACGACCATTTAATATATTCACATTAAGTTGAACTAATTTATCATACATTTTTTCAAAGTGGTCTTCATCGATCGTAAAAGCCATATGGGTATATGAGTGATGAATTTCATTTCTAGGAATAGCTTTCTCTTCATTTAATGCAAGCCATATTCCATTCAAGTCAAAATAGGCTGTTGTTCTGCCTTTTACTAAGAGAGTTGCATCAAATACGTTTCTATAGAAGTTGATTGCTAGATCAAGATTAGATACTGAAAACAACAAATGATTGATTCCTTTAATCTCCATTTTTACTCCCTCGTTTCATAGCTAATTATTAATATTTTTATTTTTCAAACTTCTATTTACATAATTTTACCATAATATATAATTTCCTTATTGTACTATGCTTTGTTGATCTTTAATCTTAAAACTTTGAGGTGATTAATAATGATGTCTAGACCAAATTTAAACGAATATAACCCACACTTTAAAGGTTATATTGGATTAGTTCCTGAAGGGGACTTACAAACTATTTTGAGGAAGCAGTTAGATGAATCAATCAGTTTTTTTAAAGGAATCTCTAAAGAAAAATCCGAATATCGATATGCGGAAGGGAAATGGAGTATTAAGGAAGTTCTTGGACATTTAGTCGATACTGAGAGGATAATGTGCTATCGTCTATTGGCAATTGCAAGAGGAGACCATAACCCATTGCCAGCGTTTGATGAGAATGCCTATAATGATAATGCAAATTTTAACCGGCTTAAGCTAGAGCAAATTATTTATGAATTTCAAACTGTTCGTCAAGCGACTTTATCTATGCTTGAAAATTTATCTAATGAAACCTTAGAAAATGAAGGTAATGTTCTAAATCACCCAACGACACCTCGTGCTATTGCTTATATTATTGCAGGACATGAGTTACATCACTTAAAAATCATCAATGAACGATATTTTTAAATTAAAAAGAGCAGGAAAATCCTTTTCCTGCTCTTCTTTGTAAACTTACTTTTAAGCAAATCTACCCTGTAATCGATTTACTTCTGCGATTACTTTTTCTTCATCAATTGTTAAACAAATACGGTCTTTTACGATTGCTTTCCCATCAATGAAAACATCACATACATCGCTACCACGTGCAGCGTAAAGTAAGTGTGAATATGCATTACTTAATGGTTGTAAATGCTCTTTATCAAATGGATAAATTGTAATAAAGTCTGCCCTCTTATTGGCTTCAAGTGAGCCAGTATGCCCCATTCCTATAGCTTCTGCACCACCTCGAGTAGCCATTGTTAATGCAGTTTGTGCTGAGAATTTCGTAGCATCCTTATACATTCCTTTTTGTAGAAGAGCAGCTATCCTCACTTCTTCAAACATGTCAAGATTGTTATTAGATGCTGTACTATCCGTTGCTATACCTACTTTTATTCCGGCGTCTAATAAACTAACCACATCAGCAACCCCAGAACCTAACTTCAAATTACTAATTGGATTATGGGCAACTCGTACATCATATTCCTTTAGGATCGCTCTTTCTTCATCATTTAGAACTACACCGTGAGCCATTACTGTCGGCTGATTAAATACACCTAATTTGCGAAGATGTTCTACAGGTCGGTTCGAATAACGAGTTTCAATATCTTGAATTTCAAAATCTGTTTCAGATACATGAATGTGCATCATTAGATCATTTTCTTTTGCAATACGTGCACTTTCGATTAGAGCTTCTGGTGTACAAGCGTATGGACTATGAGGTGCAACCATCGTTGTTAGACGGCCTTCAGCAAACCTTTTGTAGTCTTTTGAAAATTGCTCAGCACCTTTAAGATTCAATCTTTGCTCTTCTTCTGTTCCAAAGCTAAATATTGAATATGAAAATGCTCCTCTAATTCCAGTTTCACCAATTGTCTCCATAACAATATTTGGATCGATTCCATTAGGGTTAAACATATCTGAGAATGTAGTAGTTCCCGACTTAACCATTTCTAAAATACCAAGCTGTGCACTTACCGAAGCAATTTCCGTTGTATATTGTCTTTCGATTGGCCATATTTTAGTTTCTAACCAAGGCTTTAGTAGCATATCATCTCCAATCCCACGTAAAAGCGTCATAAGAATATGAGAATGTGTATTTACAAGTCCTGGCATTACCCATTTCCCTTGAAGATTAACTACTTGATCCGCATCCTTCATTAATTCTTCAGAATGATTCCCGACATAAGTAATGAATTGATTTTGTACAATCATCATCCCATTATCAAAAATTTGATTCTCCTGATCCATTGTAAAAATTGTTGCATTTATATAGACTGTTTTCATTATTATTTCCTCCCTAATCCTTTTTAAATTATTTGAAAATAAAAAAAATCCTGATTACGAAGAAGGATGTAAATAAAATTACATTCTTTTTCGTAATCAGGATTTTACGGTTCCTGGTAGAGACCCTCATACCATATCAACGAGGTTATACAAGTTTTGTATGTTGTTATATTAAAATATAATATATGATTAGTAAGTTTTGTTCAAGTATTTCCATAATTTAGCAAACGCGAGAAGTCATCATCCAGATTCCTCCACTTTTATATACTCTCTACTCTAATTTGCCAAGTATTTTTATGATCTTGTGCATTGAATAATCTAAATCAAGCAAGTCCTCCTCGTGAAGTTGACCAATCCGCTCGCAAAAAATATGATAAAAATCTTCCCATCGTTTTGTGACAACGTTTTTTCCTTTTTCAGTAAGTATAATTTTTACACTTCGTTTATCATTCAGATCCTGAATTTTAGATACATATTCTTTTTCTTCTAATTTCATAATTAATGGAGTCATTTGCTGTTTTGAAATACTTATATTTTGAGCTAGCTCTGTAATTGAGATTCCATCTACTGTTTGAAACAATTCTTCTAGTATATGACTTTGTAAATGCGTTAACTCGGACTGCTTATTCTTTAAAGAATTTTTAGAGCTCGGCTTGTTAAACTTATTAAAAACTAGAGGAAGTAGTTGGATAAACTTCTCTGCAATTTGATTTGGATTTGAATTCATTTTATTAAAAACCTTTCTAGAAAAAATTTCAAAATTGACATATAGTAAATAAAAGTTTATTATTTATTCGATAATATCATATTTATATAAATAAAACCAATTTAACAAGTAAATATTTATTTACTAGTAAACTGAAGGAGTGATACAGATGAATTCAACTGGATTAACTTTTGGTATCTATCCACTTAGCGTAGCTGGTACACCTATAGGATTAGCTACAGGTCCCGAAGATAATTATGAAAAAATATCCTCTGCTCTTAAAGAGCTAAAGGGTAATTCTAATCAGCTTTTACCAAGAATGTATGCTGTCTATATGGGACCAGGAACAGAAGAAAAAGTATTTAATGCTCTAAATCGATATAAAAACGCAGGTTTATTAGGTGATTTAACAATTGGCTGCCTTATGGATCCAAGCCTGTCACTGGATTATTGGTTGAATTTTGTTCGTAAAGTAATTAAAGAATTTGGCATCTTCCTTGATTCAATTCAAATCACGAATGAGCCTAATTTATCGTTTATGGATGGATCTAAACCATATGTATTAGAAGCGCTTGTACAAGGTGTTCTAACTGCAAAAAAAGAAATTGAAAAAAGAAATTTACCTATTAAAATTGGATTTGGCTCTGTACCTGAGGGAGAAGAGACAATTCCACATTTTTGGGAAAATCTAATAAAAATTGGTGGGGACGAATTAATTCATTCAATTGATTATGTAGGTCATAATTTTTATGTGGATGTATTTGAGGAACCATTAAAAATTGAGGAAGTTGCTGTTTCAGTAGAAAACATTCTACGAAAATTTAGAGAAACATTGAATAGTAATGGTTTCCCTTCCACTCTTCCAATTCACATTACAGAGAATGGATGGCCAACCGGGAAAAATCCGTTTATCCAAATTGAAAGGTCATATGAACAACAATCAATCGTACTCGAGAAAATTATTCGAACAGTCTATTCATTGCGTCAGGAACTAAATATTTCTCATTATGAATTTTTTGGTTTAAGGGATGCTGATAGTTCCAAAGACGACCTATTTCATCAATTTGGAATTATGAAGGATGATTATACTATTAAGCCTGCTTATCTAACCTTTCAAAAATTAATAAATGAATTAAGCGTGTAAATCATTACTTCTATAAATTTGAATGAAGTTAGTCAATTCGTTAAGACTAAAACAACGATGAGTTTCATCGACTTTCTACTATTTATATTGGAGGTAATATAATTGAGCAAAAAAGATAAACCACTCATAAATGAAGAGCAAATGAAAATACAAGCAGACCTTAATAATCTCGATCCAGGGCATTCTGTGGATGAGCACCGTAAAATTGAAACGACTAATATAATATTAGCTGGAGAAGAAATTAGACAGCAAAATGAAAACTTATAAAAGAAATCCCTCAAAAGGTCATTTTGAGGGATTTCTTTGTGTAGATAAAGTTAAAAAGTTGTACTTGTCTTTCGAAGCGTAAGTGTTACCTAAAATTGTAGTGAACATGGTACAAGCAGGCGATTTTAACGAAGAAAGCTAGAGTTTGTCAACAGTCTCATATCCCTCGAATGTTAATAACGACATTCCCCTTCTTATGCCCTTTTTCAACATAACGATGGGCTTCCACAATTTGATCAAGTGGGTATTGTCGATCAATAACAGCTTTTAACTTATCCGCTTCAATCAGTGCTTTTATATAGTTTAAATCTTCATTGTTCATATTTGCTAAACCAAGTATTGCCTTTTTGTTATCAAATAAATTACTCCAAATCGCTTGAAAATAAACCGAAAGCTTCCATACTGCACTTAATAAATAGACGCCATCTTTGTTAAGCAATCTTTTACAATTTGAAAAGGAGCTCTTCCCTACCGTATCAAAGATAATGTCGTAAGTTTTCTTACTCTTAGCAAAATCTTCATTTGTATAATCTATAACTTCATTTGCTCCTAAAGATCTCACCAATTCTAAATTTGATGTACTACATAAAGCAGTAACTTCTGTACCAAAATATTTAGCTAGCTGAATTGCATAGGTTCCAACACTTCCTGAAGCACCATAAATAAGTACTTTTTGTCCATTTTGAATAATACTTTTCCTTAGAAAATGTAATGCTGTAATCGCCCCAACAGGTACTGCTGCAGCTTGCTCAAATGTCATATTTATTGGTTTTTTAGCTAGAACACCTTCTTCATGTAAAGAGATATATTCAGCATTAGCCCCAAAAGTAAATCCACTATACCCAAAAACTTGATCACCTGTTTTAAAATTTCTTACGTTTTTGCCAACTGTTACTATTTCTCCCGCAAGCTCACAACCTGTTATTTTATTTTTCGGCTTGGTAAGGCCAAACATTAGGCGGGAAGGCAGCCAGTACATATATGGAAAATCGGAGCTTCGAAGTTTTACATCACCTACTGTTACAGTTGATGCATGTATTTTAATTAATACTTCTTCATTTTTTAATTTTGGTTTTTCAACTTCTGTTATTTGAAGAACTTCTGGTGGACCATATTTTGTACATATAATCGCTTTCATAGGTTCCTCCATTACAAACTTTAATTCAGTCATTTAAACCTATGAAAAATGATTTTTAAGTATACCTATATGTAATGTAATTCGTAATTCTAATTAAACAAAAAAGACTGAATATAGCATATGCCATATTCAGCCTTAATCATTTTATTATAGACCTGCTTCAGTTTTTAAAACTTCTGCTTTGTCAGTACGCTCCCAAGGAAGATCGATATCTGTACGGCCAAAGTGACCATAAGCAGCAGTTTGTTTGTAAATTGGACGACGTAGGTCAAGCATTTTAATAATTCCAGCTGGACGTAGGTCGAAGTTGTTGCGAATTACTTCAACTAATTTTTCTTCTGAAACTTTACCTGTACCAAAAGTATCAATAGCGATTGAAACTGGTTTAGCTACACCAATTGCATATGCTAATTGAACTTCAGCTTTATCAGCTAAGCCAGCAGCTACGATGTTTTTCGCAACGTAACGTGCAGCGTAAGCAGCAGAACGGTCAACTTTAGTTGCATCTTTACCAGAGAATGCGCCACCACCGTGACGAGCATATCCACCGTAAGTATCAACAATAATTTTACGACCTGTTAAACCTGCATCACCTTGAGGTCCACCGATTACGAAACGACCTGTTGGGTTGATAAAGAATTTTGTGTTTTCATCAATTAACTCAGCTGGTACAACTGGTTTGATTACAAGTTCTTTAATATCATTTTCAATTTGAGCTTGAGTAGCTTCTGGACCATGTTGTGTTGATACAACGATTGCATCAATACGAACTGGTTTGTTGTTTTCATCATACTCAACTGTTACTTGAGTTTTACCGTCTGGACGTAAGTAAGAAACTGTTTCATTTTTTCTAACTTCAGTTAAACGGCGTGCAATTTTGTGAGATAATGAAATTGGAAGTGGCATTAATTCAGGTGTTTCATTAACAGCAAAACCGAACATTAAACCTTGGTCTCCTGCACCGATTGCTTCAATTTCTTCATCTGTCATGCTACCTTCACGAGCTTCTAATGCTTGGTCTACACCTAAAGCGATATCTGCTGATTGCTCATCAATAGAAGTTAAAACTGCACATGTATCTGCATCAAATCCGTATTTTGCACGGTCATAACCGATTTCACGGATTGTTTCGCGAACGATTTTTGGGATATCTACATAAGTAGAAGTTGTAATTTCACCTGCAACAAGTACTAAACCTGTTGTAACTGAAGTTTCCGCTGCTACACGAGCATTCGGATCATTTGCTAAAATTGCATCAAGAATTGAATCTGAGATTTGGTCACAGATTTTATCTGGATGTCCTTCTGTAACTGATTCTGAAGTAAATAAACGACGTTGTGACATTGAGTCCCCTCCTAAATTGAATTGACGGATCTCTTTTTTCTCAACATAAGAATAAAAAGTTTGTTCCTATTCCTATGTTTCCCATTTAAGATAAAGATAACTCAGTGTAAATTACGAAATTGCCACTGTATTTAAGTTTTGAGCAAAAAAAAAGCCTTCCTCTTATCAAATATTACCTGAGGAAAGGGTTCTTGGTATTTGCCTTTCGCTCTTATCGTCCAAGACATAAAAAATAGTCTTGCATCAGGTTCAGCACCTTTCACTAAAAGTGAGGTTGCTGGGCTTCGTAGGGCCTGTATCCCTCCACCTACTCGGGATAAGAGAGTATCCGTATGAAAAGTATCATATTAAAATTTCACTTTCTTGTCAACAATTTTCATCATAACTTAGACATAATTCTACAATAACTTTATCCCTACATTCATTTCTATTTAATGGGAAATTACTAATTATTATACTTACATTTAAATAACTTACTTCATTTAATAAGTAAATTTTGCTCAAATTTATTTTTTAATCAAATTCATAACACATTTTGCCAACTAATAGTATACACTATTAAAATAAATGTGTTATACTATTTATCGAGATACCTACATGGCAGACAAATTATATTTAAAGGATGGTATTAGTATATGAAGACAGTTGATGTAAACTTTGAATTAAACGAATTACTTACTAGTAATCAAATGTATAACCAACTAAGCGTTTCTGAGTTAGTTGAAAAAGTCCTAACAAGACAAGAAGGAATTTTAACGTCAACGGGAGCAGTTAGCGTTTCAACAGGCAAATATACTGGACGTTCACCTAAAGATAAATTTATTGTTCAAGAGGCATCTGTTGAAAATTTAATCGATTGGGGTTCAGTAAATCAACCAATCTCTGCTGACGTATTCGAAAAATTATATAGCAAAGTACTTAACTACTTAAAAGATCGTAACGAATTATTCTTATTTAAAGGATTTGCTGGTGCAGATACTGAGTATCGTTTACCTATCCAAGTAATTAACGAATTTGCATGGCACAACTTATTTGCTCATCAATTATTTATTCGCCCAACTGAGCAAGAACTTACAACACATGAAGCAGAGTTTACAATTGTTTCTGCTCCGACATTTAAAGCAGACCCTGTAGTTGATGGAACAAATTCAGAGGCATTTGTTATTGTATCATTTGAAAAGAAAATAATCTTAATTGGTGGTACGGAATATGCTGGAGAAATGAAAAAATCTATTTTCTCAATCATGAATTTCCTATTACCACAAAATAATGTTTTACCAATGCACTGTTCTGCTAACGTTGGTAGCGAAGGCGATGTAGCATTATTCTTTGGACTTTCAGGAACTGGTAAAACTACATTATCTGCAGATGCAGACCGTAAACTAATCGGTGATGACGAGCACGGCTGGTCAGATAATGGTGTATTCAATATTGAAGGCGGTTGCTACGCTAAATGTATCAATTTAACATTTGAAAAAGAGCCACAAATTTTCTCTGCAATTAAATTTGGTACAGTTTTAGAAAATGTAGTTGTTAAACCTGATAGCCGTTTAGCTGACTATGATGATACAACTTTAACAGAAAATACTCGTGCTGCATACCCAATGCAAGCAATTCAAAATATCATTGAGCCAAGCGTTGCTGGACATCCACATGCAATTATCTTTTTAACTGCTGATGCATTTGGAGTATTACCTCCAATCAGTAAATTAACAAAAGAGCAAGCTATGTACCACTTCTTAAGTGGATTTACTAGTAAATTAGCAGGTACTGAGCGTGGTGTTACTTCTCCACAAGTAACATTCTCAACATGTTTCGGATCACCATTCTTACCGCTTCCAGCTGTAGAATATGCAAAAATGCTTGGTGAAAAAATTGAAAAGCATAATGTAAATGTATTCTTAGTAAACACTGGTTGGACTGGTGGAGAATACGGTGTTGGTAAACGTATGAATCTATCTTACACAAGAGCAATGGTTCACGCTGCACTTGAAGGTGATTTAAACAACATTGAAACTACTCAAGATGAGTTTTTCGGTTTAGCAATTCCAACTCATGTACCTGGTGTACCTGATAGCGTATTAGTCCCTTCAACAACTTGGGAAGATAAATCAGCTTATGATCAAAAAGCTCTTGAATTAGTAACTAAATTCAAAGAAAACTTCAAAAAGTTTGAAGGCTTTGATGCTCAATTAGCTGAACTTGGTGGACCTTTAAAATAATCTAATAAAGTAAAATGTAAAGGCTGTCCAATAAGTCGGGATTTATGACTTATTGGTAGCCTCTTTTTATTTTCAGTATTAAAAAACAACCTCACTCATTAAAAGGAAATTATTAACATTTAAAGAATAAGATTAAAGTAACATTAAATAAACTGAACATGGATAATAATCACTATTTATTTATCGAATTAAATGGAGGATTAAAATGAGATCCATAAAGATATTAACTCTGATTTTTTCATTTACTGCAATTTTATTAACTTCCTTGTTTTTATTTAATACTGGTACCTCGTCTAAAAATTTAGATAAGCATGTTTCACTATCTTCTAAAGAAATTGAGCCAAAAATTGAATCATTATCCAAAAGATATTATGAGATCAAAGATTCTGTGGATAATCAATTACTTTATGGAGTTGAATATTATTTGGTCTTATCAGTACCAGAACGTTATAAAAACGATATAGAAAATGCTCAAATAGAAATCCTACTACCTAAAAAAGTCCAAACAATATTTGGAGTCAATATTGAAGAAATCAATCATAATCAAAGATACAAAATCAATAATGGAAGAGCCGTTTTTAATCTCTCTAGTTCTATTGCTACTTCAAATATAACAATAGATCAAAAAAATTATATTAAAAATCATCATGATCTTTACACTATAAAAATTTTTTCTAATGAAAATAAATTAATAAAAAGCATTGTTATAAAAGTAAAAAATTTTAATAAGAATTGAAAAGTTACATATAAAAAATGAGCCAATCTTCGGCTCATTTTTATTTTTTAAGTTTTATTAGGATATTATTTTTCAACTGGTCTATTCCCCATTGAAATAGAGATACGATTCCAACTGTTAATTTGATTGATTGTGAATACAAGATTTACGTATTCTTTTTCGCTAAAGTGTTTACTTACACGATTATATAGATCAGCAGATATACCTTTATTCGAAATTAGTGTAATATGCTCAGTTAACTCCAAAGCTGCTTTTTCAGCATCTGTGTAAAAATCACAATCTCTCCATGCACTAACACAGTATAAACGTTGTTCAGTTTCTCCTATTTCCCTCGCTTCAGAGGAATGCATGTCAAGGCAAAATGCACAACCATTTATTTGTGAAGCACGAATTTTAATCAGTTCACGAAGTTTATGATCTATACCCGTTGTTTTAATATACTTTTCCATTTCCATCATTATATTAAGTGCTTCTGGTGCTAATTTTGAATAATTAATTTGTTTTTCCATTTTAATTCCCCCTAAAAAAGTTAATTCTAAAAATAATTGAACTAAATGTAGTTTTTGGAAACACTTAAATTAGCGACAAAGTTAATCTACGATTTATATTATCTATATTAAAACGTTTATTTCATTATGTCAAACACCTTTTACGTTTGAATTGTTCTTAAAAGTAAATGTTTGACAAAGAAATAAAACATTTCTAAGATTAATTAAAAATAATCTCATTTATGAAGAAGGTGTTTTCATGCAATATAGCGTTGGAGTTGAGTATGCACTTCATTGCCTTGTTTATTTAATTGACACTCCTGAAGATTCTCCAATTGGAATAAAGGAACTATCCTTCTTTCAAGGTGTTTCAGATACATATCTTTCAAAGATTTTTAGTAAGCTGTCTAAAGCTGGTATTGTAAGTTCCGTTCCCGGAGTTAAGGGTGGCTTCAAACTTGCCAAGTCACCAGAAGAAATTTCTTTTTGGGATGTAATTGAAGCAATTGAAGGTCCTAAACCAATCTTTCAATGTAAAAATATTAAAGATAACGGATATCTTTATAGAGAAAAAGGTTGTACTCCAAGTGCCACCTGCACGATTAATTTAGTCATGCTCTCTGCCGAAGAAAAAATGCATGATTATTTACGTAATAAAACACTTTCATGGTTAAACAAAGAATTAGAAAGTGTTTTACCTAACGAAATACGGGAAGATACTCGAAATTTTTTTTCAAAGAGTAAATAAAAAACCTCTCTAATTTCCTAAAAAAGGAAGTAAGAGAGGTTTTTCTTTGTTCAACCACCTAAAGACTTACACATAAGTAACCGCGCTATTTTAGTAGAGTCAGTACTCCGCATTCACCCATTTTCTCCTATTGCATAGGCTAATTGTATATTTTCGATTAGGAGGGATTAAATGAAAATCAAATGGCTCGTTATTTTGTTTTTATTAGTTGCTTCTATTTTAGGTGCATGTTCGAAAGATAAACCTAAAGATGGTACTACAAAGGTGAGAGTTGCAGAAGTGACACACTCATTATTCTATGCACCTCAATATGTGGCTATTAGTGAAGGAATCTTCAAAAAGCATGGATTGGATGTTGAGATCACAACTACTGCTGGTGGAGATAAAACTATGACTGCTGTATTGTCAAACGGTGCAGATATAGGATTAGTTGGGCCTGAAACAACAATATATGTATACGCTCAAGGTGCAAATGACCCAGTGAAAAGCTTTGCCCAATTGACTCAAACTGATGGCACATTTCTAGTAGCTAGAAATCAAACGGTACCATTTAATTGGGATCAACTAAGAGGCAAAACATTTTTAGGTCAAAGAAAAGGTGGAATGCCACAAATGGTTGGCGAATATGTCCTAAGTAAACATGGGATCGATCCACATAAAGATTTGAACCTTATTCAGAATATTGACTTCGCAAATATCGCGAATGCATATGCTTCAGGTACTGGAGAATATGTTCAATTATTTGAACCTACCGCAAGTATTATGGAAAAAGAAGGAAGAGGTAAAATCGTTGCTTCATTCGGCTTGGAATCTGGAAAAGTACCTTACACTGCTTTTATAGCAAAAGAAAGTTATTTGAAGAAAAATGCGAAAACAGCTCAACAATTTACAGATGCAATATATGAAGCTGAACAATGGGTTGATACTCACTCTGCAGAAGAGATTGCAAAAAGTGTAGCACCATTCTTTAAAGATACTCCTTTAGACATTTCAATAAAAGTTATAGATCGCTATAAGTCTCAAAATTCTTATTCAACAAATCCAATATTAGAAAAAGATGAGTGGAATAATCTTCAAAAGATTATGAAGAACTCTGGTGTATTACCAAAAGAAGTTCCACACTCAGTTTTAGTAGATACAAAATTTGCCGAAAAATCTACGGAGAAGTAGTAGGTTAACAAAATGAGTTATCTAACAGTTAATGATATTTCTCATGTATTTTTATCGAAGGAAAAGGCAATTAAAATATTGGATGGCTTAACGTTTGAAGTTGAAAAAGGTGAATTTGTATCTGTATTAGGTCCAAGTGGCTGCGGAAAAAGCACACTTTTATCGATCATTTCTTCATTGCTTACCCCATATGACGGTTCAGTAAAGTTTAAAGGTAAGCCTTATGATATAAAATCGGGAGAAATTGGTTATATGCTTCAGCATGACTATTTATTCCCTTGGAAAACAATTAAAGAAAATATCTTTCTAGGTCTTCAGATTCTAGATAAGGATACCGAAGAAAATAAAAATCGAACGCTAGAATTGTTAAATGAAGTTGGATTAAAGGATTATGAAAATGCATACCCAAGAGAACTATCCGGTGGGATGAGACAACGTGTTGCATTAGTAAGAACTCTTTCTACAAGTCCATCAATTGTATTATTAGATGAACCATTTTCCGCTCTAGATTATCAAAATAAAGTAAAGCTTGAAGAGTTAGTTTTCAACTTATTTAAGAAGTTAAATACTACTGCTATCTTAGTAACACACGATATTGAAGAAGCAGTAGCCATGTGTGATCGGGTTATTACGCTAACAAATGCTCCTACTAAAATATCAAAAATTTTCAATTTACCAGAAGAATTACGTATTCGCTCCCCTTTTGAAACACGACACCAATCACTCTTTTCTTCTTATGTTTCTGCGATTTGGAAGGAGTTGGAGAAACGTGGCTAAAGTAAATGACGAACTAAAATCCTATCACGCCAGTATCGTCAAAAAAAATCGCCGTAAAAAGCTACTCATATTTTTCTTCCAACTATTAATTATTATTGTCTTTTTTATAGCTTGGGAGCTTTTAAGTCATCGAAGAATAATTGATCCTTTATTGTTTAGTTCACCTACTAAAATTTACGATTTACTCAGCGCAAAATTGGTAGATGGCTCTATTTATCATGATGCTATGACTACAATCACTGAAACTCTCGTAGGATTTATTTTAGGAACAATTATCGGGGTCATTCTGGCCATCATTCTTTGGTGGTATCCATTTGCCTCGAAAGTCCTTGATCCATTCTTAGTAGTCTTTAATGCCATGCCAAAAGTCGCTCTTGGTCCAATCATCATTGTAATTTTTGGTCCTTCATATTCGTCCATTATTGCGATGGGAATCATAATAAGTTTTGTCATAACAGCGCTGGTTATCTATCAAGCCTTCTTACAGGTAGATGAAAATTATGTAAAAGTCATTAAAAGTTTTGGAGCTACTAAAACTCAAATCTTTAAAAATGTGATCTTTCCTGCTAGTATACCTACCGTCATTTCCACATTAAAAGTAAATGTCGGATTAGCTTGGGTAGGAGTGATTGTCGGAGAGTTCTTAGTTTCAAAAAGCGGACTTGGCTATTTAATCGTTTATGGTTTCCAAGTATTTAATTTCACTCTTGTTCTAATGAGTGTATTTATCATAAGTGTATGTGCTGGTTTGATGTATATTATTGTTGAATTTATTGAGAGAAAAACAATAAAGAAATAATTTGAGGTAATATGAGAGAAAGTATAGGAACGTAAAAAAGCTCACTTAACTTAGTGAGCTTTTTTCACGCCGTTCAAAAATAATCTTTTCAATTAATTACCAAATTTTCGTAAAAGAGTAGAGTGATGATGATTTCCACTACGGGGTGATTGATAGGGCGAGACCTGAGCCTCCTCGGTGAGCCTGCGGGGTCTCAGCCTTCCCGCATATCCCATAGGAGTCGAGCCACCCTCCATTCCAATCAACTTATTCATCAAAAAAAGGTTACGTTAAAAAGCTAATTTAATATCCTTTACTTAAAATAACAGTTTATTAATCAGTTCATGGGTAAGTATATTAGCTCAAACTTCAAAGTTAGTTACTCATAAAGGCTCCATGAGTAAGTAAAATAGCTCAATCTTAATAATTGATTACTCATGAATCTTATATTACGGTGTCTAATTTATAATGAAACAGTAAAAAAGCTCACCTTATAAAAGTGAGCTTTTTTTAGTATTCAAGTAACTTAAACTTTGTGAAAATACTTCGTCACGCATGATAAAACTAAATCGGCGATCTTTTTTTATGTTTGGTGGAAATTCGTCTAACAATACAGGGCCGTTTGTTTCAAAGTAGTGCTTTTGAGTTAAAAGTTCTCCTATTTCGGCAAAATAAATATTTTTTATGATAATTTTATCCTTACCTGTAACACGGTATTGCCCTAAATATTTAATTTTAGAAACATTTCCACCTGTTTCTTCTAAAACTTCACGTTTAGCTGCTTCTTCAGGTGATTCGCCTTCCTCGACTTTTCCGCCTGGGAATTCGTAACCTCTTCTTTGGTGGTCTGTAAGTAACCATTGGTCATTGTATTTACAAATAACCCAAACATGTTTTGGAGCGGGTGAAAATGGATGTTTCTCAAACGATAATTCAACTGTATTATGGTAAAAATCTTTAAATATGTACATTTTAACCTTCCTACATTCATACTTGTTTTTCCATTGTACTATTTCTATTAAAATGTTTCATCATTATTGAAATAATATTCCTGAAACTTTATGAAAATATTTGATTGCCTTGCATATTGGCCAGTATACTATATCATAGTAGTATAACTATTTAGGAGGACATAGTATGACTGGAGTATTTATTGTTAGTGGTATTATTATCGTTGTTGTATTCGGTGCTTTCGTTCTTACTGTAAATAAAGGATATGGTGTACAACACAAAGTCGATAAGCTAGAAGACGTAAAAATGAAAAATAACCATGAAGAGAAATAATTCTAGCAGACGAAAGGTTTGTATATGAATAAAATTTTAATTGGAATCATTAGATTTTATCAAAAATGGATTTCACCTGCAACGCCACCATCATGTAGATTCTATCCAACTTGCTCAAGTTATGGACTAGAGGCATTACAAACCCATGGTGCGCTTAAAGGAACCTATTTAACGACTAAAAGAATACTTAAGTGTCACCCACTACATCCAGGTGGATATGATCCTGTACCTGATAAAATAAATAAGGAAACAAAAAAAGATACGGTCAAAGAAACTTGAAACGAAAAACAAGTTTAATTTGATCGTATTTTTTTATTAGGTTATTTCTATATAGATTGACTGTGTGTTGAATTCCTAGCGGAGACCTGAGCTACCAAATTTCTATTTTTGAGAAGAATATTTATAAATCTTTTTAGAAATGCTTCGGATTCTCTCTTCATCCACTTCTACCCCTAAACCTGGTTTAACTGGTACATTAACTTTTCCATTTATTAAAGATACCTCTGGAAAAATGAGATCTTGCTCCCAATGTCTAGATGAAGCCGAAATATCTCCTGGTATTGTAAATCCGGGTAGAGATGCTAGTGCAACGTTTTGAATTCTAGAAATCCCTGTTTCAATCATGCCTCCAACCCAAATTGGAATATTCTTTTCTACACAATAATCATGAATTTCAATTGATTTAGTTAATCCCCCGACTCTCCCAGGCTTTACAGTAATGATTTCGCAAGCTTTTAATTCATACGCAATTTTAACATCCTCTAAGGAACATATACTTTCATCTAAACAGACTGGCGTAGAGATTTCCTTTTGAAGAATGGCGTGCTCGATGAATTGGCGTTCGCCGAAGGGCTGTTCAATCATTAACAGATTAAATTCATCTAATTTTTTTAGTTTCGGAATGTCTTCAATCGAATAATCTGAATTGGCATCAATCATTAGAGGGATTGTTGGATAGCTATTTCGTATAGTTGATACAATTTCATAATCATTTTCTTTTGAAACTTTAACTTTAAATCGATCATAGCCTTCTTCTATATATGCACCAATTTGTTTCAACATTTTTATTGGCTCGTCTATACTAATTACAACCCCAACTGGTATATCCGCCTTATTGCCCCCTAAAGCTTGTGCTAAAGTGATTGAATTTAGTTTACTATACAAATCCCAATATGCACCTTCAAGCCCAGATTTAGCCATTTGATTGCCTTTAAATTGATTTAATAAGATCGCTATTTCACTTGGATGATTAAACTGTTTATTTAATAGGGTTGGTATAAAGAAATCATTTAAAGTATGAAGAGCTGTTTGAATCGTTTCCTCGGTATACCAAGGTTCTGAAAAAGCAACGACTTCTCCATAACCGCATATTCCATTAGCATCTAAAATTTTAACAATAATACTTTCACGTTTTTCATATGTACCATAGCTTGTTTTAAAAGGTATTTTTAGAGGCTGTTCAATTAAAAATAATTCAATTTGCCAAATCAACATGTTTATTCCCCTTATAGAAGCTTAAGTAGATCTCTTCTAACTAGCTTGTTTGTTGCATTTCTTGGTAGGTTGTCTACATAAAATATTTCCTTTGGTATTTTATACCCTGCGATTTTATCTCGACAATACTCGATAAGTTCTTCTTGTGACGGAGGATTAGAGGATTTACTTACAACAAATCCAACAGGTACTTTTCCCCAACTAGGGTCTTCTTTGCCTGTTACACCCGCTTCAACGATATCTGGATGCGATAATAATACTGATTCAATCTCTGCTGGATATATATTCTCTCCGCCTGAAATAATTAAGTCACTTCGACGGTCAACTACAAATAAAAAACCATCCTCATCTACATAACCCAAATCTCCTGTATATAGATACTCAGACGAATCTGATAACTTAGCAAGTTTATAATAACCTTTACTCACGTTTGGTCCCTTGACTACAATTTCTCCTACTTCTTTTGGTAAACAAGTTCGATGATCGTCCCTTATTTCTAGCGTACATCCAAATAAAGCTTTACCTGCCGAACCAATTTTAGAAAGCATATATTCAGGAGAAAGGGTTGCAATTTGTGAACAAGTTTCAGTCATTCCGTAAGTTTGATATACTGGCACATTTAATGCTCTTGCCTTTTGTAAAAGAGGTAACGGAGCAGGTCCTCCACCAAGTAAAGCTGCCCTTACGCTATTTAAATCATTTGTACCCTCAACAATCGTTAAGAGGTCATTTAATACTTTTGTTACAACTGATAGAATTGTTACATTATGCTCTTTAACACAGTCCTTAATGGTATGTGCATCAGCTTTATTCGTTAACACAATTTTCATGCCATAAATCGCACTTTTATATACAGTAGATAAGCCGCCCACATGGAACATCGGCAAACAAACTAACCATACATCTTTATGATCTAATCCTAAATTTAATACTGAAGCAATTGCACTGCTCCAATGATTAAAATAAGTTTGTAACACTGCTTTTGGGAAACCCGTTGTACCAGATGTGAACATCATAGTTGCGATTTTATCTCCGTCAAAATTTGACTTTATCGGAAATTCCTTAGATCCACAGTTCTCCATTTCATTACTATTTAACAGTTTTATATTTTCAGGTATTTTTATCGTATTTGAATTCGCCACGATTAAAAATTCAGAATCACTATTTTCTAATTGATATACTATTTCGTCATCACTTAATCTTATATTCAGTAAAATTGATGTTGCTCCAATATAATGAAGTGCATAAACAACTTCTATAAATTCAACGGAATTATTCATTAAAACCGAAACATGAGATCCGTCTTTAATGCCACAATAGTGAAAATTGTATGCAAGATTGATAACTCGATCATGTAACTCCTTAAACGTAATTTCGTCCCCATCTGTTGCAATTGCTATTCGACTAGGAGTTAATCTGACTCTCTCAAGCAAAAAATTCGGAATTTGGTTCATCATAAAACACTTCCTGACTATTTTAAAAATGTACAAAATATTATTTAAAGAAAACTCTCCGATTGGTGAGCCTTTAGGCGTAGACAGAAGCGTAGTTGCACATAATATTTAATCAATTACGAGATTTCTTCTCCGCTGCCAATTTATACTTTCTTAATGTGCAAAAAAAGCTTGATGATTTCTCATCAAGCTTTTATCATCTTTCAAATCAAGGAAAACGTGGGAACTTATCGAAATCAGGTGTACGTTTTTCTTTAAATGCATCGCGACCTTCTTTTGCTTCTTCAGTTGTGTAGTAAAGAAGTGTTGCATCTCCAGCTAGCTGTTGAAGTCCAGCTAATCCATCTGTATCTGCATTCATTGCTGCTTTTAAGAAGCGAAGTGCAGTTGGACTCTTTTCTAGCATTTCTTCAGCCCATTTAACTGTTTCAGCTTCTAATTCTTCTAAAGGTACTACTTTATTTACTAAGCCCATATCTAATGCTTCTTGTGCATTATATTGACGGCATAAGTACCAAATTTCACGAGCTTTTTTGTGCCCTACTATACGAGCTAAATAGCCTGAACCATAACCAGCATCAAAGCTACCTACCTTTGGACCAGTTTGTCCAAACTTAGCGTTTTCAGCAGCGATTGTTAAGTCACATACTACGTTTAATACGTTACCTCCACCAATTGCATAACCAGCAACCATTGCAATTACAGGCTTTGGAATAACACGAATTAAACGTTGTAAATCTAATACATTTAGGCGAGGAATGCGGTCTTGTCCAACGTAACCACCGTGTCCGCGAACACTTTGGTCTCCCCCAGAACAGAATGCTTTTCCACCTTCACCTGTTAAAATAATAACACCAATTTTTTCGTCGTCTCTTGCATATGCAAAAGCATCAATCATTTCTGAAACTGTTAATGGTGTAAATGCGTTATGTACGTGCGGACGATTGATTGAAATTTTAGCGATTCCATTATATGTAGAATATAAAATTTCTTCATACTTTCTTTCTTGTACCCATTCAATAGTCATGAATTTTCCTCCTTTTCACTTTTCAATAAAAACCCAATTACTATTGTAGCAAATTTTTCCGAATGTTCCACATGAATTGCATGGCCTGCATGTGGAATTTTAATAATTTCGCTATTTTTTAGCCTCTCGTTCATTTTCCCCATTATTAAGCAAAACTTTTCATCATATTCTCCGCAAACTAATAAAGTAGGTTTTTTAAATTGCTCCAAGTCACTCCATAAAGATGGTTGAATGCCCGTGCCCATCCCTTTTAGACTATTACTTAAGCCAATTGGTGACTGATTTAATCTTCCTTGTTTAATCTTTTGCTGTGACTCTAATGTCAAATTTTTTTGAGTTGAAAATAACGGAATGTTTCCCCAATAATTAACAAATTCTTCAATACCTTCAATTAGGATCATTGAAGATAAATGATTGTCTTGTTCAATTCGAGCTAATCTTTCATTTTCAGTTATAAGACCAGCCGTGCAGCTTTCTAAAATAAGCGATCTAATTTTTGTTGGATAGGCTAAAGCGAAATAGAGGGCTAGTCTACCTCCCATCGAATAGCCTAATAGATGCACAGAATCAATTTGCTTTTGTACTAAAAAATCATGTAAATCTTTAGCAGCAAACTCCATTCTATACCGCTCATCATTAATTGGACAATCTGTCTTTCCATGTCCTAATAAATCTATTGCTATTACATGATAATTTTTTTCTAGTTTACTTATTAAACTTCCCCATGTATCCTTTGAACCTGTGAAACCATGCAATAATAGAATTGTTTGCCCTTGGCCAGATTCAATATATGAATATGTGACCTCATTTATTATAATTTCCATGAACAAGAACACCTAATTTCATTTCTCGTATTCTGCTTTTACAATGCTCCAAACTTTTTGATGAAGCTCATAATTTTCTTTACGATTTGTCTGAATTTCAATTACATGTAATCCATTATTCTTTTTCGCTAATTCATCTTCAAGTTCAAACCAATTTTGAATTTTCGTATGAACACCACCGAAAAGGGCTGTTGCATGCTCGAATTCTAATCCTAAAGGAGTTCCGAATAGTGCCTCGAAATGTTTTTCTTCTTTTGATTGAGGTAAAAATGAGAAGATTCCACCTCCATCATTATTAACAAGTATCACTCTTAAAGGTAAATGATGTAGTTTAGAAAGGACTAGACTATTTAAATCATGATAGAAAGATAAATCTCCAATTAATAATGTTACACATTCTCCAGCTGCTGCCATTCCTAATGCGGTAGCAATTGTCCCGTCTATTCCATTTACCCCTCGATTACAAGCAATTTTTAACTTTTTAGATTGGCTAAGTAAAAACGTATCCACATCACGAATAGGCATACTGTTTGAAACAAACAATGTACTTTCTTCAAGTAAATTTTTTGCTAAAGCTTGAACGATTTTCCCCTCAAAAAGTTCATCAAACTGTTCTGCTTGTTGTAGTCCATTTTTTGTTTTTTCATTAATTGTTTTCCATTTATTCAACCAATCTATTTCTAGACTACTTGTTTTCTGATATGACTCCAATATTGCATTACAAAACTGAATATCATCACAAGAAATCATTTGAGTTGCTTTTAACGTCGGATCCCTCCATAAGTCTCCTTCATCAATTACAATTAGCTCGCAATCTTTTTGCCTTTGTACATATTGGCTAAACGTTTTAGAAACAGGCATTGCCCCGAAACGTACGATCACTTCAGAATCAAGTGTATCCACAACGTCTTCAAAACGAAGAAATGTATCATATGTATCAATTACATTCGAGTCTTCATTACCACTAATCGTTCTTCCATTTGAAAGAGGATCACATAAAACTGGATAGTCTAATATATTCCCTAAAGCTTTAATCTTTTTTAAAGCTCCTTCTTCAACATAAGGACCACAAACTAATAAGCCTTTTCTTTTTGATTGAAAAAGCTTGGTGAACTCACTACTTGTTTCGTTTGAAATTGTCGCAAGAGTTTCAGTAAGTATAGTGTGGGCAGAATTTTTACGCTTTCCTGCTGAAAATAAATCATCAATCGCAAAGTTTGGAACAAGTGGTTCTCGAAGTGGCACATTCATATGTACTGGCCCCATTGGAGCGGTCACACAAGAACGGTAAAGTCGATTAACGCTTGAACGTGCATATTGGTACATTGCCTCAGAAGCTTCTGGTAAGGCTAGCTCAATGAATTTTTTTACAAATGAACCGTATAAACCAATTTGATTCATAGCTTGTGGTGCGCCTATATCTCGAAGCTCATGTGGTCGATCAGCTGTCAATACGATTAATGGAATTCTAGATTCTTTTGCTTCAGAGATAGCTGGCATATAGTTAGAAGCAGCTGTTCCAGAAGTACAGATTAATACTGTAGGCTGTTTCGTGCTTTTAGCGATACCTAAAGCAAAAAATGCTGCCCCTCTTTCATCTACTGCGATATAAGACTTTAATTTTGGATGCTCATTTACTAACATCGATATTGGTGTAGAGCGTGATCCTGGACTTATTACAACGTTTTGAATATTTAGTGCACTTATTTCATCTACAAGAGCACCAATATATTTTGTTAGTGCTTCATTATCTTTCATTTCGTAACCCTCCTAATGCATTTAGCATTGGCAGAAACTTTACACCAGTTTCAAAAAATTCTTCCTCTGGTTTTGAATCTTGTACAACACCACAACCGGCATATAATTTTGCTTTATCTTCTTTAATTAAGGCACTACGTATACCTACAGCAAAATCACCATTTCCGTTTAAATCAATCCAACCTATCGGTGCACCATACCATCCCCGGTCCACAGGTTCAAGTTCACGAATTAATTTACATGCCTCTTCCTTAGGAAATCCTCCAAGTGCAGGTGTTGGATGTAATGCTTGAATTAATTCAAATAAAGAAACATGATTATATAATTTCCCTTCAACTGGCGTGAATAAATGCAATAAACTTTTTGTCGCCATTATTCTTGGTGTTGAGGGAATTGATAATTCATTACAATATTGTTGGAGCGTTTCTCGTATATAGTTTACAACAAAAGCATGTTCACCATTATTTTTTTTACTATTTAATAACCAATCGGCTGCTTCTGTGTTTTCTTCCTTAGTTATTCCTTTTGCGGCAGATCCAGCAAGACACATCGAAGAAACTGTATTATTTTTCTTAGAAATTAATCTCTCAGGTGTAGCGCTTATAAATACTGTATCTTTTAATTGATAAGAAATAACATAGTTAACATTTCTTGTTGCTTCTAGTTCATAAATTACTTTTGTTGAATTTACTTCTGAAGAAAATGTTGCATTTAAAGTTCGATTTAAAACAACTTTTTCTAATTTTTCGTTTTTCATTTGATGAATTGCTTCTTTTACACTCTGAATCCATTCATTTGGTTCAAATTCATCTTTGTTAATACATTCTGATTGTGTAAAGCTTGGTTGCTTCATTCCAAACCTTTCTAAAAAGTCATCATATTCTTTATATTGAAGCAATAAATCCTCTACTGAAGTTTGTTCATTTATTTCATAATTAGAGGTGATGAATGTCCCTTCGTTTGTAACCGTCACCATTAATTTAGGTACATAGAAATGAGAGGTACCAAAATTCTTCCAATCTTGATCATTTTTATAGTTATCAAAAAAAGAGAAACCCCCAAGAGCTATCGGTCCTGTAC
Source organism: Bacillus sp. FJAT-25509 (assembly GCF_001420605.1). Taxonomy (GTDB): domain Bacteria; phylum Bacillota; class Bacilli; order Bacillales; family Bacillaceae_G; genus Gottfriedia. The sequence goes on along the minus strand of NZ_LJIZ01000023.1, from coordinate 17,685 downwards.
CAAAGCAATTTTCTTGCTCGATATACACTTGCTCTCCAAAGCGTTTCCATTCTTTTTCTATTGCAGAATACTGTTCTTCTGTACTATGATGAAAAGGAACTAAAGTACCAATTCCTGTGAGAATTAACGAGTTTTCTTGGTTTGACCAATAAAAGCGTTCAGTAAAACCCAATTCATGATAAAAATGGTAAACACTTAGGGGATGGATATTCATTATTTTTTCCACTTTACAAATGAAGCGTTTTGAACAAGCTTTTGCCTTTTGAAGAGAATGCTCAAAGAAGGCAATCGATTCCAGTTGACCTGTTCTAAGCATAATAGTTCCCCCTAGCTTAAATATACGTTAAATACATGATATAACTAAAGATACAACGATGAATGTAGACTGTCAATTTTATGAAGTTCGTCCATACTTTTTTAAAGTAAAATGACCTACATTTTCAAATAATATTAAAAAGGAGGATGTTAACATGCAACCAACTGTTCAATCTCCAACTTCCTCAACAGGTTTTAGAACATGGTGGAATTTATTAAGACCACATACATTAACCGCAGCGTTCATTCCTGTTGCGATTGGAACAATGTTAGCGCACATAGATCACTCATTTCATTTACTTTTATTTCTTTCAATGCTTATTGCAAGTTTACTGATCCAAGCCGCTGCAAATATGATTAATGAATATTATGATTATAAAAGAGGGCTAGATCATGAAGGTTCTGTCGGTATCGGAGGAGCAATCGTAAGGGATGGTATTAAACCTTCAACTGTCTTAAATCTTGCTTTTACTTTTTTTGGTATCGCTCTTCTACTAGGCATTTATATTTGTATTCAAAGTAGCTGGTGGATAGCAGTTATTGGACTTATTTGTATGGCAGCAGCTTATTTTTATACTGGAGGACCACTTCCAATCGCATACACTCCATTTGGTGAGTTAGTTGCGGGCTTTTTTATGGGAGTTGTAATTATTGGTATTACTTACTATATTCAAGCTGGAAATTTACCATCAAATGTGATCTTACTTTCTATTCCTACTTCAATTACAATTGGAGCAATTTTAACAGCAAACAATATTCGTGACCTAGATAATGACAAGGAAAATGGACGAAAAACACTTGTTATCTTATTAGGTAAAAAGAATGCAATTATCTTTATTGGTTCACTATTTGCCGTTGCATATGCTTTAGTTATTGTATTTGTTATCATGAATTTAATTACACCTTTTGCACTTATTTCATTAATAAGTATTCCTGTTGCAATAAAAGCAACAAAAGGATTTATAGGTAAAACTCAACCAATGGAAATGATGCCAGCCATGGCAGCAACAGCAAAAACAAATACTATAATGGGATTCCTTCTTGTTATAGGCTTAATAATTGGAAATATTTTTTCCTAATTAAGACAGAACAATTCCTCAAAAAACTTAATTCATGTTTTCCTCCTTTTTGAACAAAATATGGATAGTCATATTCATTTATTGAAAAGGGGGAGCATGATGCTTTCACAATCACAAATCCAAACATTTAAAAACGAATTACTGAAACAAAAACAACATATAGAAGAAAGACTTAATGATCCAGCCTTTACACCATACTCACTTAGAGATTCTGTTGATGAGCTTTCACTTGCAGACAACCATCCAGGAGATTTAGGAACTGAATTATTTGAACGTGAAAAGGACATTTCACTTCATGAGCATTTAAGAAACGAACTAATTGATGTTAATGCAGCGTTAGAAAAAATTGAAAATGGAACATATGGTATATGTGAAGTAAGTGGTGAAGAAATACCGTTTGAACGGTTACAAGCTCTTCCTACAGCAAAAGCGATGATCGAACATACTCATGATCAGCATATTTCAAGTTCAAGTATAAGATACGATCGTCCCGTTGAGGAAGAAGTACTAAACCCTCCATTTAGTAGAGATCCTAAAGATCGCTCAATGATGTATGACGCCGAAGATGCTTTACAAGATGTTGAAAGATACGGAAATTCTCAAACACCGTCTGATTTTGAATTTAATAATATTGAGGAGTATGGAAGCACATTTACTGAGAGCTATGAAAATGTAGGTTATGTAGAAGAATTTGAAAACTTTATCGGTACTGATATTTACGGAAAAAATCAAACTGTCTACCCTACAAAAAAACATGAACAATATGAACAAGATCTTGATGATTACGAAGAACAAGCTTTAAACGGAGAATTATCTGAAATTGATGTGAAAGACATTGAAAAGTACTAAATGAGTTGAAATTTTATTAAAAAACGATTACTACAATGTGGTCGTTTTTTTTATATTTTTAAATTAAATACATATACTTAATCAAGACAACTTAATTGAGGAGGTTTTATGGATATTAAGTTAATTGTATTATTTTTCTCCTTATACTGTTTATTTTTTATTTCATCTATTTTATTTCCAATCGACTACGAGTGGTATAGTCATCTAATTAAACCTAGCTATACTCCTTCAGATAAAACAATCGGAATCATTTGGGCATTCTTATATTCTTTTATTTCTTTAAGCGTATGTATAATCGTTTCTTTAGGAAAATCCTTTAAAAAAGCAAAATGGTTTTATTTTGTATTTATTATTAATTATGTATTTAACCAGTTGTTTAGCTATTTTCAATTCAAACAAAAAGATTTATTGATGGCTACAATCGACTGTGGACTCGTCTTTGTTACAGCAATTCTTTTAACGACCATCGCTTACAAACATTCAAAAACTTCATTTGTATTACTCATTCCCTATTCTATTTGGTCATTATTTGCAACCTATTTAAACTACAATATCTACGTACTAAATAGATAGATTTCTAGATTAATATAAAAAGGCATCCTAAAAAAGGATGCCTTGAACATAACAAAAATTATTTTTTGTTTACGTTAGCTGCTTGTGGTCCACGGTTTCCTTCGATGATTTCGAATTGAACTTCTTGACCTTCTTCTAAAGTTTTGAAACCTTCGCCTTGAATTGCAGAGAAGTGTACGAATACGTCGTTTCCACTTTCAGTTTGGATGAATCCAAATCCTTTTTCGCTGTTAAACCATTTAACTTTACCGAATTCCATCGATAATACCTCCTAAAAATACATATATACACTATTAATGCGTGCATAAAAGAGGGGTAAAGAAAAAGAACGTCATTGTCCAATCGGCTAAAGGATTGCTACAACATTGAAAGTGGTCAAAACTTCTTTTCAAGACAAAGAAAAATGAGCGTTACTAAAAATTTTGTAGTGCAAATGTATCGTTAATTTCTTACCTTCAAATAAATATGCAGTTAATAGTAACTTAAATATATCATATCTGAAAAAGAGCGTCAATGACACTCGGGCTAAATTGAGAGAATTTTTTATATAATTCTTAATATTTATCTTTTATACATTTTGACCTACCTAGCTTTCTTTAAAAATGGTATATTTTCTCATTAATTAGTCAAAATAATCGAGGATTCTGTAATAATTTATCAAATTTTTTATTATTAAATAACTAGATTTTAGTATTACAATATTTGTATAGTTAAACTAAAAGGAGGAATAAAAATGAAAAATTCTCATGAAGTTACATATAAAATCCATGGCCATGATATGCAGTTTGTACAAGTAGAGCTTGATCCAAAAGAGACCGTGGTTGCTGAAGCCGGAGCAATGATGATGATGGATGATGGTATCGAACTTGAAACAATATTTGGTGACGGTTCAACGCAATCAGGTGGATTATTTGGAAAATTGGTCGGAGCAGGTAAGCGCCTTGTTACAGGTGAAAGCTTGTTTATGACTAGTTTTACAAACCGTTCAAGCTCTTTAAAAACTGTTAGTTTCTCCGCTCCTTACCCTGGAACAATTATACCGTTAGATTTACATGAGTATGGAAATAAAATCATTTGTCAAAAAGATTCTTTCTTGGCAGCAGCAAAAGGAACTTCAGTTGGAATCGAGTTTAGAAAGAAATTGAGTACCGGTCTATTCGGTGGTGAGGGCTTTATCATGCAAAAACTCGAAGGTGATGGTCTTGCTTTCTTGCATGCTGGTGGTTCAATTTACCAAAAAACACTTCAGCCAGGTGAAAAAGTTAAAATCGATACCGGATGTATTGTTGGCTTCACTGGTGATGTTAATTATGAAATAGAATATGTTGGAAATGTAAAAACTGCACTTTTTGGAGGAGAAGGTCTATTCTTCGCTACATTACAAGGTCCTGGAACAATTTGGGTTCAATCATTAACTTTAGCAAGATTAGCTTCTCGAATTGGTCAATACTTACCAAATTCATCTAAAGAAGAAGGTAGTATATTAGGTGGACTTGGTAATTTATTGGATGGTAAAGAATAATTTAGACTACTTTAAAAGCATTTTTTGTATACATACAAAAACTAGTCAACGAAATCTTGACTAGTTTTTTTCTGTTCTATTAACCATTAGATTACTTCCTCTTCTTCTGGTTCTGCTTCACGTATTTTGTAAGTAAAGGTTGGAGTATAATCATAATCCGACTGCATCTTTTTAACGCCTTCAATATAAGTCGATAGAAGGTGACTATTCTTAATAGACCCTTTATTTAGTGAAAAAGTGATTGGATGTTTCACTTGAACGTATTCTAAAAAAATGTTTAATGGCTTCACTTCTACTTTAAAGGGCGGGCTTAAAGGGACCATGTCATATAAATTTACAAATCTTAAACTATGCCTAACATTTTCATCATAGTTTTCTTTAAACTTTATATTCCCTACTTTAGGAGAGCCAAATGAATAGACATTCGGGTTACAAATTCCAGTCATTGCTATTTCATATCCTAATAACGTGGCCAATGAACCACCTAAGCTATGACCCGTTATGAATATTTTTTTTGAAAGAGCCTTTTCCTTCACAATTTCTAAAAGCATTTCTCGACAAGATTGATAAATTGATAGAAACCCCGAATGGACACACCCACCGTTCATCACATAAGGAAATAAGTCTTGATCAATTTTTAAATCAGCTAACCAATCCAAATCTGATTTCGTTCCTCGAAACACAATGTTCACGGATTCATCATTTTCAATAATATAGCCAAACCATTCTAGCTCGCTAATTGCACATGCTTTAATTGTATCTACTAATGAATAGCTTGCTGGAATCATAAATTTACCATCATTCTCAAACTGAGCATATGCCTGTTCAATGCAAAGTAATAATTCTAAGGCCTTATCATAGTCAACTGAAAGGAATTTCAACGTATCTCTCCTTTCTCGCTTTTCATCAAGATATGAAAAACCTCCTAATAAACTAAGAGGAGGTTAAGAATGGTGTAAAGTTCTTTGATGAATATTCCATATTTCTGATGCGTATTGACGAATCGTGCGATCACTCGTAAAAAATCCTGATTTCGCAACATTGTTAAGACTCTTTATAGCCCAATCCCTTTTATTTTGATACGTGTTATTAATACATTCATGCGCTTTCACATATGAAGAGAAATCTCTAAGTAAGAAATACTCATCATTATAAGACATGAGCGAATCAAAAATTGGTTCAAATTCTTCTCTTGGTAACGGAAATAATCCGTGAAGCATTTGATCTAACGCCTTTTTTATTCGCAGATCATGATGGTAATAATCACTGCTTTTATATCCACCATATTGGTAATAATTTAATACCTCGTCAGCTGTAAGTCCGAATGTAAAAATATTCTCCTCGCCAACTTCTCTTAAAATTTCAATATTTGCACCGTCAAGTGTACCAAGCGTTAAAGCACCGTTCATCATAAATTTCATATTACCAGTACCTGAAGCTTCTTTACTTGCTGTCGAAATTTGTTCACTAACATCCGCTGCTGGAAAAATAATTTCACCTAATGAAACTCGATAATTTTCAATAAAAATCACTTTAATAAATTGACTTATATAGCGATCATTATTAACAATATCAGCCACTGAATGAATTAATTTAATGATTTTCTTAGCAAAGTAGTAGCCAGGAGATGCTTTTGCTCCAAAAATAAAGGTTCTAGGATGCATTTTAAAATGTGAATCTTCCTTCAAACGATTATATAAATACATGATATGTAAAACATTTAATAATTGTCTTTTATATGCATGCATCCTTTTTACTTGAATATCAAAGATTGAATCTGTATCTAATGCAATTCCATTTGTATAGTGAACATAATGTTCGAGAACTTCTTTTCTCTTTTTCTTTACATCCATAAATTGCGATAAGAATGCATCGTCATTTTGATATTCTAATAGATTCTCAAGTTGAGTTGGTTCGTGTATCCAACCGTCTCCGATCGAATCATTTATTAAGCTACTAAGCTCAGGATTACATTGGAGTAACCATCTTCTATGTGTAATACCATTTGTTTTATTATTAAACTTGAATGGTTCATACTCATAAAAAAGCTTCATTTCTCTTTGTTTTAAAATTTCGGTGTGGATTTCAGCAACCCCATTAACGCTCTTACTGCCTACAATTGCTAAATGAGCCATTTTAACGACTCCATGAGCAATAATAGCCATTTGTTCAATTCGATCCCAATCACCAGGGTATTTGTTCCAAAGCTCTTTACAATATCTTTCGTTTATTTCTTCTACAATCATATAAATTCTTGGCAATAAAGGCTTAAATAAATCAACTCGCCATTTTTCAAGTGCTTCTGATAAAGTTGTATGATTCGTATATGAAATCGTTTGAGTTGTAATTTCCCATGCTTCATCCCAGGATAACTTTTCAACATCAATTAAAATTCTCATTAACTCTGGAATCGCTAAAACTGGATGTGTATCATTTACATGAATAGCAATTTCTTCATGAAGCTTACGAATATTACCATACTGCTCCTTATATGAATCTACTATTCTTTGAATACTTGCAGAAACTAAAAAATATTGCTGTTTTAGACGTAAAATCTTTCCTTCATCATGTGTATCATCTGGATATAAGAATTCTGAAACTGCTTCTGCCTCTCGCTTATATTTCATCAGTGATTTATTTGAGGAATGAGTAGACGCTTCAGCACTCCATAGTCTCAATGTATTTACCGTGTTTGTATGGTAGCCAATAATCGGTAAATCATACGGTACCGCTGTGATTGCTTCTGCATCATGAAGGCGGAATTCCAACCGATTTTTATTATTAAATGCTTCTACTTCCCCGCCGAATAAAACTTCAATTGCTTCATCATCTCTTCTAACTTCCCAAACATTTCCGTATTTCAGCCATTGCTCAGGTAGCTCCACTTGATATCCATCAACAATTTTTTGGTCAAATAGACCATGTTTGTAGCGGATGCCACATCCATGACCTGGCAAGTCTTGTGATGCTAACGAATCCAGAAAACATGATGCTAATCGTCCAAGTCCACCATTTCCAAGTCCAGCATCACTTTCAAACTCCTCAAGATCACTTAAAGAAATTCCTAATCTCTCGAGGCCAGATTCACATAACTCTCTAAGCCCTAGATGAATTAAATTACTTTTCAAAAGCTTTCCTAATAAGAATTCAATTGATAAATAATAAACTTGTTTTTTTCGCTCTAAGCGGTATTGTTCACTCGTTCCTAACCAATTACCGCTTATATGTTCGCGAATCATCGTTCCGAGTGTTTGAAATTGCTCTTGAGTAGTGCTATCTGCAGTACTCTTTCCATGCATACTTTCTAGTTTCTCTTTAAAACACAACTCAAACTCCTCCACACTAGAAAACATGGAATCACCTCGCCCTAAAAGATTTTTACTTTGAAGACTGCATATATAATTTTGCATATTCTTTAGCAGATTTTAACCAACTTGAATCTCTTCTAATTGCATTCCTTCTGACTGATTTCCAATGTTTTTTATTCTCATAAATACTCAATCCACGTTCAATTGTGTGAAGCATATCGTGAGCATTATAGTTACTAAAAGTAAAACCAGTTCCACTCTTCGTCTCTTCATTATATGACTGGACAGTATCATTTAGCCCCCCAGTCTCTCTTACAATAGGAACACACCCGTACTTCATCGCAATAAGCTGACCTAGTCCACATGGTTCAAATAGAGAAGGCATAAGGAATAAATCTGCACCTGCATAAATCTGATGAGCAAAGCCTTCATCAAATCCAATATAAGCTCTTACTTTATCGTAGTAGTTATGCTCCATTGCTTTAAAAAAGTTCTCGAATTCTTCATCACCAGAACCTAAAATGACTACTTGGACATTATGATCCATCATTTGAGGGAATACGTGTTGAATGAGGTCAATGCCTTTTTGACTTGTTAATCGGGAAACCATTGCAATAATAGGAATATTTTCATCCACTTTTAATGCAAGTGACTCCTGCAATTTCAATTTATTTTCTGTCTTATTTTCGATGGTAAATTCATCGAAATTAGAGTAAATTTTTCGATCAGTAGATGGATTATAAATTGTTTCATCGATTCCGTTTACAATCCCAAAAAGTTTGTGATCTTGCTCACGTAATAGTCCATCTAATTGCTCTCCAAAAAATTCATGCTTAATTTCTTCTTTATAAGTTGGACTAACAGTTGTTACGAAATCGCTTGAAATGATTCCAGCTTTCATAAAGTTGATACAATCGTAAAATTTCAAATAGTCATCGCGGAAATATTGTTCATCAATACCTAACATATCGTCCATTACTTCTTTTGAAAATACGCCTTGGAATTGAAGGTTATGGATTGTAAAAACAGATTTCATTTTTGGATTAATCTCTTTTAATGCGCCATACTCTTTCATGAAAAATGGGATCATTGCTGTATGCCAGTCGTGACAGTGAATTACATCTGGTTTAAAGTCTAATTCTTTAATACATTCAATTGCAGCTAAAGAAAAGAATGCAAAACGCTCACCATCATCAAAATGACCGTACAACTTATCACGATTGAAATAGTATTCGTTATCAATAAAATAATAGGTTGTTCCTTCTACTTTCAATTCAAATAAACCACAATACTGTTTTCTCCAGCCTAGATTTATAGAAAGCTCTTTTACTAGCTTAGCCTCTTCTCTATATTTAGCGGGAATTAACGAGTAGAATGGAAGCATTACTCTTACATTCATATTTAGTTTATTTAAATACTTCGGGAGAGCGCCTGCAACATCTGCAAGCCCTCCCGATTTAACAAATGGTACACATTCTGAAACAATATATAAAACATTTACCACTGAATCAACGCTCCTTGGACTGAACCTTTTTGAAGCACTACTGGCTCACTTAAGCTTCCTTTTATTTCAACACCATCTTCAATTCGAACATCTTTATCTAAAATAACGCCATCTAATATACAATTATCTCCAATGATTGATTTTTGCATAACAACACAATTGCGAATAATTGTATTTTTTCCAATTTTCACAGCTCTTGAAATAATACTATTTTCAACCGTTCCCTCAATTTCACATCCATTAGCTACAATTGAATTTTTTACAATAGCTTCTTTTGAATATTTTGTTGGTGGCTCATCTTTAACCTTAGTAAAGACAGGATAAGATTTTAAGAATAATTGATTCCATGTCTCAGGATTTAATAATTTCATACTTTGCTCGAAATAATCCTCAATTGTTTGAATGATTGAAACTTGTTGAGGTATTTCATACGCACTTAGATCAACCTCATTATTTTGATCGCGTACAACGTCCATAATTGTTTCATAGCCTTTTTCATGGAAGTTTTCAAAAAGCTTTAACAATAACTCTTTTTCAAGGATATAGATATTTAAAGATTTACCGAACTGCTTTAACTCAGTAATTTGAGCATTTGTTTCGATATGTCTCTTTAAAACTGGTCTAAAATCCACTGAACAAATCGTATAAGTATTTGCTACTACTACATACTTTTGAGTAGAACGTTGTAAAAATTGAATATGCTTTTCGATGAAATCGAATGTACCAAAAGCTCCATCAGTTGGCTCAGGCGTAAAAATAAATAGTCCATCCTTTTTACGATTTAAGTCCCAATGCTTACCAGAGCCTAAGTGATCAATAATTGATCGATAAGGTTGATCAGGAAATACAGCGACACTCGTAATACCTGAGTTCACCATATTACTTAACATAAAATCGATTAAACGATATCGACCTGCATAAGGAAGTGTTGCTAATGGTCGATGCTGTGTTAACGGCTTTAAAGATTCAAAATGTGTTGACGCCTCAATTATTCCTAGCATAGTATGTTTCATCAAATAACCCTCTCAATCTATTTTTCTATTTGAGGAATGAGCCACCTCTTATTCTCCGCTTGTAACTAGAATTACCTCTTCATAATCTTTCTCAGGACCTAGAAGACTTCCATCAGGAATAACCATTCCAGGAGCTACTACTGCACTTTCAATTCGAACATCTTTTCCAATAACACAACCTGGCATAACGACAGAATCTTTTATCATACTGCCTTCTCCGATTGTTACTCCTTGGAATAATACAGAATGTGATATAAATCCTTCAACTACACACCCCTCATTAATTAGAGAGTCTTCAACGATTGCCGTAGGTGCAATATATTGTGGTGGTTGGTTCGGATTAACTGAATATATGCGCCAATCACGATCATATATATTTAGTTCACTATCCTCATTTAACAAATCCATATTAGCTTCCCATAAGCTTTTTACTGTACCAACATCTTTCCAATAACCTTTGAAAGGGTATGCAACTACTTTTTTCTTTTCTTCTAATAATAGTGGAATAACGTCTTTACCAAAGTCATTACTTGATTCTGGATTGCGATCATCCATCTCTAAAAACTCTTTTAAAACATTCCATTTAAAAATATAAATTCCCATTGATGCTAAATTACTCTTTGGATATTGAGGCTTTTCTTCAAATTCTATAATATCCATTTCATCATTTGTATTCATAATCCCGAAACGGCTAGCTTCATCAATCGGAACTTCGATAACTGAAATAGATACATCTGCTTCTTTTTCAACATGATAGTCTAACATTTTACTATAATCCATCTTATAAATATGGTCACCTGAAAGAATCAACACATATTCAGGCTGATATTGCTTTATATAATTTAAATTTTGATAAATCGCACTTGCAGTACCTGTATACCATTTAACGCCAGATGCTTCTGAATATGGAGGTAAAACAGTTACCCCACCATTTAAGCGATCTAAATCCCATGCACTTCCTATACCAATATATGAGTTTAGTACTAGTGGTTGATATTGGGTTAGCACCCCAACAGTATCAATACCTGAATTTGTGCAATTACTTAAAGTAAAATCTATTATTCGATATTTACCTCCGAAAGCCACGGCTGGTTTTGCTAGTTCCTTTGTTAAAGAACTTAATCTACTCCCTTTTCCCCCTGCTAGTAACATTGCTACGCATTTTTTCTGAACCATTGCTGCTAATCCCCTTTCGCATTTTAACTGGACGTATGATTGTAAAACTAAAGGCAGGTAATGCTATTTCAATACTGTATGGTAAACCATGAAATGGTATTTCTTCTGATTCAATGGCAGAACGATTTATTTTACTATCGCCACCAAATTGTACATAGTCACTTGAAAGCAATTCTTTAAATCGCTGCTTTGCTGGTACTCCAATTCGATATGTGTCATAGGAAACTTCTCTAAAATTACAGATTACGACGACATAATCTTCTTTGTTTTTTCCTTTTCGGATAAATGAAAATACACTTTGATCTGCATTATTTGCATCAATCCATGAAAATCCATCCCAATGATTATCAACTTCATAAAGTGATTTATTTTTTTTATAAATCGATAATAACTCTTTGAAATATTTGTTCATCTTGGAATGATATTCATAATCTTTAATCATCCAATCAACTTGCTCTAAATCCTTCCACTCATCAAATTGCCCAAATTCACTTCCCATAAACAAAAGCTTCTTACCTGGATGAGCTAAATAATAACCAAATAGTACCCTTAATTGAGCAAACTTTTCCTCGTATGTACCTGGCATTTTATTTAGCAAAGATTTCTTACCATGTACTACTTCATCATGTGAAAAAGGTAAAACAAAATTTTCTGAGAAGGCATATAAAAACGAGAAAGTCATCTTATTATGATGATGCTTTCTTTCCGTTGGGTGTTTCTCCATATAAGTCAAAACATCATTCATCCAACCCATATTCCACTTAAAATTAAAACCTAATCCACCTTCGTATGTAGGTGCAGTAACTAATGGCCAATCAGTAGAATCTTCTGCAATCATTAATACTTGTGGATCATGTTCAAATACCGCTTCATTTAATTTTCTTAAAAAGTGAGTTGCAAAAGGATTCTCTTCATTTCTATTTTTCCAATATAATATATTTGCAACAGCGTCTACTCTGAAACCATCAATATGAAAATATTCCATCCAATATAAGGCGTTTGAAATAAGAAATGATTTTACTTCTGGTTTTGATAAGTCAAAATTCGCTGTTCCCCATACTTCATTTTCTCTAGCTTCATAACCTTCATATTCATATGTCGGTTCACCATCAAACATGTATAATCCGTGAGAATCCTTACAAAAATGACCAGGCACCCAATCCATAATGACTCCCAATCCTTGCTGGTGGCATTCGTCAATAAAGCTCATTAACTCATGAGGATTTCCATATCGACTAGTAGATGAAAAATATCCTACTCCTTGATACCCCCAAGAACGATCATATGGATGTTCAACTAATGGTAGTATTTCAATATGTGTAAAACCATGATCTTTTACATATGGAATTAGTTCTGCCGCTAGTTCTGCATAAGTGTAGAAATCACCGTTTTTCTTCTTTTTCCAAGACCCTAAATGTACTTCATAAATCAAAACTGGCTCTTCATATACAGACTTTTTAAATTTCTGCTTACGATATTTTGCATCTTTCCATTTATATCCCGAAAGATCATAAACGATCGAAGCTGTGCTTGGTCGTAGTTCACTATAGAAAGCAAAAGGATCACTTTTTAATAAAACATCACCCTGTTTGGTTGATATTTCATACTTGTATATCGTCCCATGACCAATTTCGGGGATATATATCGTCCAAATCCCTTGATCGTTCAACTTTTCCATTTCATGTTCAGAACCATTCCAATTATTAAAGTCCCCAACAACTGAGACACCTTTCGCATGTGGAGCCCACACTGTAAAATTAGTTCCAACTTTATTCCCTTTTTTTACTACATGTGCCCCAAAGCATTCATGGCTATGGAATAAACTTCCCTCATGGAATAAATGCACATCAAACTCAGTTGGCCGTGTCAAAAGCAACATCCTCACCTCATTACAATCTCTTAAATTCTTCTATCTCTTAATATTCTACAAATATATATATTCACCTTGTTTTTATGCAAAAAAAATTCAAAAACTTTTTTCCGAAAATGAATAACCATTCATGAAACCGTTGTCATTATTGCACTTGTCGTAAAAATGTCGAATTTGTCGAACGAATATTTACGTATATTTATACATCGTATTTTGAAATTCCCTTGTTACAATTTGTAAAAATTTGATTTTTCATAAAATTTCATACATATTTCACACTTTTATCTCATATAAACTTTATATTTAAAAAGATTTGTAGAAGACTGTCGAATTAAGTAGAAGAATTTTTTTGGGGAAAATATTTAAAAATCAACAACATATTTTATGGAAATTCAGATGCAAAATTAAAAATAATCTCTAAACCGAATTCAATTTATACGTAATACGGAAGACCAAGCAAATATAAATGTTGATTAAAATAGTGTAATTAAATTAACTGACTTACGTTAGAGGCAATTCAACAAAAATTATTGAGATCCATTTATATAGGTTCACTTCAAACTTACTAAAGCTCGTGTCAATTTCATTATTTTCCTGAACTGACTTTAAGCTCACTTAAATAACAATCGTAATATAGTAAAAAGGATCTTCGTTTTTTACGAAAATCCTTTTTTGTCATATTCTTCAATTGCTTATTAAACTTGCATTCGTTTACTTGATGATACTACACGTGAACGAATATCTGAAATTAGAAATACACCACATAAAATGACAAGAAAACCAAACAACATTCCTAATGTAATATGTTCTTTCAAAATAAGAACTCCCCAGATCATTCCAAACACAGGAATTAAAAAAGTAACACTTAATGTTTTGGTTGGCCCAACACTTTCGATAAGATAAAAGTACAATAAATAGGCTATAGCAGTACAAAATAATGCTAATCCTAGAACTGCTAATATAGCAACTCCCGAAATTTTATCTGTAAATGCAGTAAAATTTAAAAATGTAAAAGGTAAAAGTAAAATTGCAGCACCAATTTGTTGACCTGCTGCAATTGATAGTGGTGGCACTGAAGCAAATGCTTTCTTTGCATAAACACCTGCAAGTCCATATGAAATAGTCGACAAAACTGCAAGTCCAATTGCTATTTTAACATCATAAGTAAACGGAATTGAACTCCACCCTACTAACAAAATCACTCCTATTACTCCCACTATTATTCCAATCCACTTTCGCATACTCAACTTTTCTTTCGTCCATAAAAAGACAACAAGCGCTGTAAATAATGGCGTCAAAGAGTTTAGAATGGATGACATTGAGGCTGTCAGATGCAATGCTGATGTAGCAATTAATGTAAATGGAATTGCTGCATTTAATGCCCCTATTATTAAATATTGTCTCCATCTCTTTTTAAAGTGTAATGACTTTTTAGTAATGACCAAATATAGCACCAGGGTGAACGCAGCAATTGTTACTCTTCCTTGTATTGTTAAAATTGGTCCAAAAACTGGTGAAGCTATTCGAATAAATAAAAATGAAGCTCCCCATAATGCAGCTAAGCTTAATAAAGCTATTCCATCTTTTAATTTCATTTATTTAACCCCTTTCTGAATATGGTTGGAGTGTTATGAAAATGATGACGAAACATGCTTGAAAAATGTGCCGAGCTTTTAAAGCCAAGTTTATGCGCTATTTCAGTTATAGTTTTCTCAGTATCTTGTAACAATCCTAAAGCTTCTATCATTCTTAACTTAGTTGCGTATTCTAACGGTGATAAACCTGTGGATTTTTTAAATAATCTTTGCAAGTGAAATTTACTTACTCCCACTTCCTTTGCTAACCGATCCAATGTTAAGCTATTTCGATATTCTTTTTCAATAAAATGTTTAGCTGATAAAATAATATCCTCCTCATTTGTGTGAAGTAAATCAGGGCGACACCTTTTACATGGACGGTATCCTTCGTTAATTGCCAAGGAAAATGACGGATAATATGATACATTTTCTTTTAATGGAGTTCTTGACTTACACGAAGGTTTACAACAAATACCAGTGGACTTAACTGCATATATAAACACTCCATCGTAGTTTTCATCGCATGATTCAACTGCATTCCACATGACCTCATTATTTAATCCGTTCATTTAATCACCTCATCTTTAGCTATTCACATTTTAACACTAAGATATTGCGCTTGCTTTCAATTTCTTGCTTTCTATTTCTATAGAAGAAGGATAATAGTTAATAGATCAACTGATGATGTTTAGATTTAAAATGAGTGAAAAGGATATTAGTATTGAAAAATAAGGATATGTGACCCAAATGAAGAATAATGGAAAAGAGGAATAGCAAACCCGTGGAGAGCTAGGACTACGATGTGCTGTTTCTATTACTTTATTTGTAAAATTGACAGCAAACATATTACAACTATAAGAGCTCCCTCCCTGTACATCCTAAAATGAAAGAAGAACACTCTAATATATGAAGAAAGGCGTATTCAATTAAATGTCGTTCACTAAAGTCCTAAAAAAGACAAATAAAAAACTCAGTTACCTGTGTTATCACAAATAACTGAGCTTTAGTTATGACCCGTACGGGACTCGAACCCGTGTTACCGCCGTGAAAGGGCGGTGTCTTAACCGCTTGACCAACGGGCCAAAAAAAAATATGGCAGAGAAGAAGGGATTCGAACCCTCGCACCGGTTACCCGATCTACACCCTTAGCAGGGGCGCCCCTTGAGCCACTTGGGTACTTCTCTATCATATGGCTCCGCAGGTAGGGTTCGAACCTACGACCACTCGGTTAACAGCCGAGTGCTCTACCACTGAGCTACTGCGGAAAAACTAATTATAAAAATTAATGGTGGGCCTAAATGGACTCGAACCATCGACCTCACGCTTATCAGGCGTGCGCTCTAACCAGCTGAGCTATAGGCCCATTAAATTTTATAAAAAAGCGGGTGATGGGAATCGAACCCACGACCGAAGCTTGGAAGGCTTCTATTTTACCATTAAACTACACCCGCAAAATATGGGGCGACCGATGGGAATCGAACCCACGAGTGTCGGAACCACAATCCGATGCGTTAACCACTTCGCCACGACCGCCATAAAGAGTGCCGACTAGAGGACTTGAACCCCCAACCTACTGATTACAAGTCAGTTGCTCTACCAATTGAGCTAAGTCGGCTTATTATTATAATCATTTTTTTTATTTAAGATGGTGGCTCGGGACGGAATCGAACCGCCGACACGAGGATTTTCAGTCCTCTGCTCTACCGACTGAGCTACCGAGCCAACTTAAATGGCGGTCCCGACCGGGATCGAACCGGCGATCTCCTGCGTGACAGGCAGGCATGTTAACCGCTACACCACGGGACCATTTGGTTGCGGGGACAGGATTTGAACCTGCGACCTTCGGGTTATGAGCCCGACGAGCTACCAGACTGCTCCACCCCGCGATAATGTGGATACTATTTAATATAGTTCCAATAAAGTTATTTTGTTAAGACCATCCCAATCTCAGGATGATTATGCAAGTAGCAGCTCGATTGGTATGCTGAAGTAATTTCTTCGAAGCATATTCGTTCGTGCTCCACCCCGCGATAATGTGGATACTAACTAAGTTAGTTCCATTTATATAAAGTTTAATAAAAATGGAGGAGTAAGAGGGATTCGAACCCCCGCGGGCTGTTACACCCCTGTCGGTTTTCAAGACCGATCCCTTCAGCCAGACTTGGGTATTACTCCATTATAAGTGGTGGACCTTGTAGGACTCGAACCTACGACCGGACGGTTATGAGCCGTCTGCTCTAACCAGCTGAGCTAAAGGTCCTTAAATAAGTAGCGGCGGAGGGAGTCGAACCCACGACCTCACGGGTATGAACCGTACGCTCTAGCCAGCTGAGCTACACCGCCATAATAAATTAATTTAAGTTCTTCAAGTGGAGCCTAGCGGGATCGAACCGCTGACCTCCTGCGTGCAAGGCAGGCGCTCTCCCAGCTGAGCTAAGGCCCCATGTTTTAAATGGTCGGGAAGACAGGATTTGAACCTGCGACCCCCTGGTCCCAAACCAGGTGCTCTACCAAGCTGAGCCACTTCCCGTTCAGAATTACAGGTGAAACAATATGGCGCGCCCGAAAGGACTCGAACCCATAACCTTTTGATCCGTAGTCAAACGCTCTATCCAATTGAGCTACGGGCGCATATTATAAAAATGGTACCGAGGGCCGGACTCGAACCGGCACGGGGTCAACCCCCGCAGGATTTTAAGTCCTGTGTGTCTGCCATTCCACCACCCCGGCAGCATATATGGAGCGGAAGACGGGGCTCGAACCCGCGACCCCAACCTTGGCAAGGTTGTATTCTACCACTGAACTACTTCCGCATATACTGTTTAACAAGATAAATGGTGCGGGTGAAGGGACTCGAACCCCCACACCGAAGTACTAGATCCTAAGTCTAGCGCGTCTG
>NZ_LJIZ01000003.1 GCF_001420605.1 Bacillus sp. FJAT-25509 | reverse complement strand
CATGTCTATTTTTAGTATAACATGTGTTTTATAAAATTTTTATTGAAAAATATTGACAACTATTAGCTGGTTTAGTTACATAAGATTTAAATAACTTGTTTTGCTTTCCTTTCCTACCCTCGTTAGCTCCATTTTGACTAATCGCTTCACCAAATGTTCCCTATTAATCGAATTATGATTCTTGGTATAAACATTAAGATGTTCCAAATCACTTCAAAAATCACTTCAAATATAAACTCAATTAGGGAATCTTTAAAAAAGCCGTCTCTATTACTTTTTTTATATTTCATCTTCTAACTCCCAATAATCAATCATTTTTTAACTTTTCATCGGAATAACAAATTTAATTTCTTTAAATAGATTCTACTTTTATTATATCATTCGATTATTCCACTAACCTGCCAAATACATAAATAAAAAAGCAGCCAATGACTGATTTTGCTATTCAACTAACACATGCATTAGTTGAACAATTAAGGAGTTGATAACGATCGACTCCTATTTAAGTATTTGGAACTTTAGTTAATAAAACAGAGTGTTGTAGGATAGTAAAGAAATAATTTATCATTATTAATAATAAACAATTATTAAATTTCAAGAAGATAAGCTGGTGAAGAAAATATGGAAGTATTAATACAAGGTGATAAGTTAAAAGAGTTGTTGAATATTATAGTTAGCCCGTATCTTTTACCTTTGGGATTAAAATGGCGAGGTGATTATTACTGGGTTGGTGAAAACGAAAATGGTATTAGGAAAGTTTTTCATTACGTCCCTTCTAAGGGGGGAATGGGTTGTTTTTCATACGGGTATTGTCTTGATTTCATCCCTCTTTTATCTGGGAACAAACTCCGATACTTTCGAACAGAAAAAGGTGCAAGAGAGTTAATTTCAATTCGTGGGGATATTTCGGAAATTTCACAGTGGGTTAAAGACGATGTCAAACAATCTATCGTAAATGCTATTAAAACAGATATTAAACAAATTGAAAAACACTTTAAGTCAGTTCCTTCAATTGAAGATGTGCGGAAGATCGCAATAAAAAATATGGAAAGTGGTGATCAGTATTTCATTTACCCTAGTCCATTCTTTGTTCTAGCATTTATAGAAGCAAAAATTGGTAATCTTGATAAGGGGCAAGAACTGTTAGAAAAATACTTTTCTCATTCGAATGAAAAAGAAAATATACGTGAAATGTTAATTAGTAAGTTAGTAGATCTAAAAAAATCTAATTAATACAATTTTTTTATACAACTAACTAATGCGTTAGTTAGATTAAAAGATCGACATTTACGTCGATCTTTTTTTATTGTTCAAAGCATTATGATTCAATTAATGACTGCCTAAAAGGTGGATTTTATTGTAAGAATGTGAATACGGGGAAGAATAATAGCAATTGTATTAAAGAGGTGGGATAAAGTTTACATGAAGAGAAAGATCATTATATTTCTTTCAATACTTATATTATGGATACAACAGTTTCCTTTAGCTGCCGCCGAAACAAATAAAGTATTAAAAGCAGCATTTATAAAAAATGACGATTTGTGGATTAAAATTAAAGAAAGTGAAGTGAGAATTACAAACGGTAAATACGTGAGGTTTCCAAAATGGTCCTATGATGGCAACTGGATAGCTTATATTAGCGGAGTCAAAGAAGAATATAGCCCATTATTTAAAGGAGACCTCTGGATTTATAACATAAAGAGAAAGCAACATTTTAAGATTTCTTCAAATGTAAATAATAATTTTCAATGGGCACCGAATCAAAATTCCTTTGGTTTTCAATCCAATAATGAATTAAAGATGATTGATGTTAAATTTATGAAAGAACAGCATAAGATTTCTTCTGGAGTTATCGAGTTTTCATGGTTACCTGACGGGAGGGGATTTTTAACTTCTAATAAAGCAGGTGAAAGTGTTTATTCGGACATAGTTTTATCTAAATTTATTCTTAAACATAACAATCAATATGAGCGCCAACATTTTTATACAATACGAGTTGCAGAAAATGAACATTATTATGGAACAAGTCAGTTTAAATGGTCCTATGATCGTAGCTGGATTGCTTTTCAGTTAGTTCCTACTGCATCTTTATCTGCTGATAGTAATACAATTTGTGTTCTTTCAAATGATGGAGCTATTTTTCATAAAATTAATGAGATGTTACATTATGAGGAATGGTTTGCCTGGGCAAAAAGTGTTAATTATTTAGCTTATATTAAAGGATCTAATCGTGTTTCGACATTAAATAAGAAGCTAGAAATTATAAAAATGTCTAATGATACTAAGTTTGGCTTCACTCCAAAAGGTTATGTAGATCGAGATTTGACGTGGAAAACTAATAATCAAATTTATGTATCACGATCAGTTGAAAATGATCTAATCGAAGTTGGACAGAGACCGTTGCCTAGCATTTATCATATTAATCTCCAAACTAAGAAACAAAAGAAAAGCACCTTTCCATTAGCAAATGAAGGAGATTTTTATCCTTTAAGTATAAATGATGGTGAAAAATTAGTATGGATAAGAACGAACCGAAAGCAAGCTAGCGTTTTGATTGCAGGAAAAAATGGCAAAAATCAGAGAATCTGGATTAAGAATATTAATTTGGGGACCTGGTATTATGAGCATTGGAATTGGAACGAAGTTTTTAATTTATACCAATCTTAATTTTTTTGATTTCAAACAATTCTTGTTCAACTAACGCAATGCGTTAGTTAAAGATCACTAGTTGCTTAAATGCAACTATTTTTTTGAGGTATTTGAGAATAGTTCAATAAGGAATGTTAAATAATTGCCCTCTATTGTGGAAAAGTTAATCACGAGGTGTAAATATGAATAGGCAATTAATTATAATACTTATTAATTTTGTTTTGATCTTTTCTACACATTCTGTCGAAGCAACTAAACGAACAAATTCAGTTTCAGATAATTATTTTGATATTAATTTAACTGGTTTTGAACATTATACTTTAAGTTCATATTCTCAAGATAAACCTAATGATTTTACTTCTCTTGCTAAAGTGTATACGGTGGCTACTAATAAAGAAAAAGAGTGGATTGATGAACCACGAATATATATTAAAGCGAACGAAGGCTATATTCACATTTGGAAAAATGATGGTACCAATGTTCTTTATAAGATCAAAAAGGTTGATAATGATTGGGAAATTGTCGATGTAATAAGAAAAAAATTAAATAGAATTCCTGTATCAAAAGAGCTCCTTAAAGACGTGTTAATTGAACGATTAACAGAGCCGATAAGTCAAGTGGTTGATAGGCTTTGGTATAGAGGATATGAAAAAATAATTAAAATAGAAAAAGATAAAACAAATAATATATTTTATGTAACTGTTCAAGTACAGACTTTTAGTGGTGCACATAATCCACCTTATGTAGAAGAAACAATTACATTTAGAATTAAAGGAAGTGACATAAAAGCAATTGATATTAAGCGTAGATATATTCCAGAAGAAGAATGGATCAAAATAGAGTTACGATAATTTTTTCTTATGCAACTAACGCATGCTATTCTTCAATAACGAAGGATCGTTTTTATGCAGCTAAATGGCAGGTTAGTTGAATAAGGAAATGAAATACTTATTAATATGAATTTCTATGTTATTTTAAATAGTTTTTAATTTTTGGGATGGTGTACAAAATGGTAGGTATTGATTTTACCTTAGCTAAAGGCAAAAGAAGAAGAGATTGGTTAGATATAGATAGAAATGTGAAGTTTTCTGAAAATATTCACTTTCATCTTCGTGGTAAGGAAAGGAATAATGCAAGCTTACGTTTATTACTTGATTTAGATCAATACAGTGATAAGTTATTTTCAGAAAAAGAAATAAAAGAATTACTCAGTATTTCTGATTATTTGTTAAGTAATTACCAAGCAGAATATGACAGATTGGAAAAAGAAATAAGGAAATTTGCAAGTGAGTTAAAAGAGCTTTGTTTAGAAGCAATCGAACAAAATTTATTCATCATCGCACTTGGTGATTAAGTATAGAAACCATTGTTTATTTAATGATATGCATCCTGAGATCAATATATTTTGGGGTGGTTCGAAGGAAAATAAACTAAAATACATTAAAGAACTTAATAGTTCAGTAGATAAATACAAAGAGATGGAAAAATGGATTCAAGATAAGTTTGATTTCGGAGAATTCCAATATCCTCAAATCTTCCCATCATTAAATTTAGCAAAAGAGTTTTTTAGCACATTTTTAAATGACGTAAAAGACTTAAGAATAATAGGTATTGGACTACCTAATAATTATTTAGAAAGTTTTTTTGATGAGGAAGACACAATAAACAAGTCCATAGATGAAAGAACCGGAATAGAGAATGTCCTAATCAGGAAAGAATTTATTGTTGATGAAACTAATTTGATAAAAGGCTATGAGAGGTCTTAGGCTATGAATTTAATACATTCCATTCTTATTTGTGTAACGGATTAGAGAAAGAGTTTAAAAATCAGTTTGATTTTTCATTGAATGAAAATGGTTTTATTAAATCACTTGCTGAAGCAGAGAGATGTTGTAACATTGCAAATGACGAAAACCTAGGAACAGAACCAGTTTTTTTGCTTCCTTGGGCTATTTTTGAATACAATTCTTATTGAACAAACGCATGCTTTAGTTGTGCAAGTTTCAAATATGTTTTTACTCAAGGAGCGTAAATAAAATGTATTTTAAGGATGCAATACTTAGTGGTGATTTTAACAGAGCGAGAGAATTATCTTCAAATATGGATGGAGAATCTTTATTAGAAGCGCTTTTTTTAATAGCATATGAAGAAGAAAGTATTGCACCGTATGGTTTTGCAAACTTTCAACTCCTAGAGGAAGAAACATCCGAAAATCATTATGTGATTTCATTTATTCTGAGTATGGCTTTAAACTACTTGGGGGGAGCATATCAAATATCATTTCATCATGCGAAAAAAGCGATTGAACTATCGCCATATGATATTAGTTACAAAGAGTATCTCCTTTATTTTAATGCACTCCCAGAAAAGTTATTAAAAAACGAAGAAGCCATTGAAGTAGCAAATTTAATTCTGGTGAAGGATCCTACAAACACCACGGCGTTAAAGGTAATTAATGAATTGAAAAATTGATAGCTTATGCAACTAACGCAATGCTTTGGTAGTACATAAGAGTTGTTTTAGCAGCTTAGAGAGAAGGTTGATTTACTTATAGATCAATATGGTGACAAAGATTTATCCATACAAGAGATAATGGAGTTAATAAACATTTGTAATGGTTTATCGGAAAAATACAATTCTGATAACATAGATGACCAAAAAGTAAGATACTTTTCAATGAAGTTGAAGGAGTTATGTGAAGAAGCACTCCAAGAGAATTATTTGGTCGAAGCAATAGGAGATTACGAAAGGCACCACTCAAGAGCAATGCCTTTTTCTCATTTTATTTCTAATACCAATTAGCACGTTATTTATATAACTTTACAAAAAACAGAACAATGATTGAAATTGCGTTTCAAATAAGTTAAGTATTTTCAGTTACCATTCGTTTGTTGCTTCAATTAATAAACTGCTTCCTTTAAAGGATCTCTCACCAAAATGTGTAATCAATATACATTCTGTAATATTTGATGATAGTTCATCCGTTTTGTAGCTTATAAACATACCAGAGGCAATTTCTTTATTTGTTTCATCGAATACTCGTACTTTTTTTCCTTCTAAACTATG
This sequence comes from Bacillus sp. FJAT-25509, assembly GCF_001420605.1. Taxonomy (GTDB): domain Bacteria; phylum Bacillota; class Bacilli; order Bacillales; family Bacillaceae_G; genus Gottfriedia. The sequence goes on along the minus strand of NZ_LJIZ01000003.1, from coordinate 675,510 downwards.
TAGTCTCGCTTTTTGAAGAAAGGCAACCCAATAGTCCCAATTTGAAATGATGTATGCTCCTTCACCAGTAGCTAAGTAGCCTAATAAACTTTGAGAATCATTATATTCAGCATTAAGAACTAGAATAAGATTCTTAATAATATGGTGTACTATTGTATATTGTTTTAGATTTAATTGTGGAGGGAAATGGATTTTTAGACATCTTTTATTAGAATCTATGATACCTTCTAATTTAATGTTATCTTTTGTGTAAAAATACGTTCCTTCTTGAATTCTAAATCCTTTCATATGAAGAGTATGTTCTATAGATAGATCAGGGCTAATAGAGTGTAATTCAACAGTTAACATGATGCATATCTCCTCCCGTGGCTTTATCACTAACGATCAATTCATTCCTTATTATAAAAGATAACGAAGAAAGCTCCTGTGACAATTATTACATGTAAGTGGTAGAAAAAGTATTATATACATAGTTCAATACATAAAAAGAAAGTGGTGCCCCTTTATAGGAGCACCATATGTAAAGTATTATGTTTTTCACAAGTTATAGAATAAACTACATTTTTAGTTTATTTTACTTTTACTAGTAGATAGATCACTAAATTGTCCAATATAATAAATCACTTTACCATGATCGTCACACACTTGAGTGATCGTCAGCCATTCTAAATAAACTTCACCATTTTTTCGTTTGTTCCAAATTTCACCTTGCCAATTACCTTGATCTTTGAGTTGTTTCCAAAGTTGTATATAGAATGCTTTGTTGTGATGTCCAGATTGAAGGATATTTGGCTTTTTACCAATGACTTCTTCTTTCTTGTAGCCTGTTACTTTCGTGAAGAAAGGATTTACTTTTTGAATTACCCCATGCTCATTTGTAACCATCATTGCTTGGGCTGTATTTTCTAATATTTTATATTCCGTTTTCAATTTTTCACGGAAAGTCATCCATACTACAATAACAAAACTGAGAAGTGCAAACTCAGATAATGCCATAAATCCAATCGCATAATGTCCTGTCAAGCTAAATACAGCTGTTAATATTAATGGAGGGAAGAAGCCTCCTAAACCTCCCATAGCAGCAACTAACCCATTTACAATACCAGCCTGTTTTGAAAAGTAAAGTGGTACTAATTTAAAGATTGTACCGTTTCCGATTCCTGCACAAACTGCTACTAATAAAACCCCTACTGTGTATAGTTTAATAGTAGGAGAAAAAGATAATAGAACTCCTGAGAATGTTAGTCCACCAAAGACAAACAATAAAATATTGAAAGGATTGAATTTATCTGAAAGGAATCCACCGATTGGTCGGAAAACTGTTGCTAGAGCAATGAATCCAGCGGTACGTATACCAGCGTCAACAGGACTTAAATTAAAATGATTAACTAAGAAATTTGGTAAATAGATTGTAAAGGCAACAAACGATCCGAAAGTTATGAAATAGAATAAATTAAGTGACCATAAAGTTGAATTACGATAAACCTCTTTTACCTGCTTTACAATTGGAACATTTACTTTCTTCTCATTTTTATCACCGAATAGAAAATTTAATAGGGCAAACGCAATTAGTAAAACTAAATAAAATCTGACTGTTGTTTCCCAACCAAATGATTTAGCTAAAACAGGTGCCGAAAATGCAGTAATGGCTGTACCGATATTACCAGAACCATAGATTCCATTCACAAAACCATGTTTATTTGAAGAATAATACTTTGGTAGTGAAGTGACTCCGATTGAAAAGATTGCACCACCTATACCAACAAACAATCCTCCAATAACTAAATCTAAAAGTGAATCAGCATGACTAATGAAAAATACAGGAAATAAAAGTGCAAGAAAACAGATGGTGAAAATGGGTCTAGCTCCAAATCGATTTGTGTAATACCCGATTGGAATACGTAAGATGCTTCCTAAAATTACAGGGATGGCAGTGACTAAAGAGACTTGACCATTTGTTAATTCAATATCTTGGCGAATATTTGGCATGAGTGAAGAAATGAGTACCCAAACCATGAACCCTACGATGAGACTTGATGTTTGAAGAGGTAATTGGATTTTAGAACTTTTCATATAATGATGCCCCTTTCAATGGATCAATAATAAAATTTACTAACTAAATTTTACCAATCAATGGAAAGAAGCGTTGTGAAGTATATCACACAAATGGGGCAAGAATGGATAACATATTTTAAATTATTCGTTAACTCATTATATTGAAAATTTCTTCGTAAGTACTTTGAAGGTTTTTATGTAAAGAGCGCAAAATATTACGTTTTAAAATAGGCTCTTTAACAGACAAGCTTTTTATAAATAAATATGGGACTTCAATATATACCGAAGACTGAGTCACTTCAAGAATAATGGAATTGTTAACATGAGTATACAGAAAGATACTAGGCAAACAAACATCACTTGAGTTTAAGTTGCCAATTTTATATTGAAGGCCACTCGATTCTTTCATATGAACATTTACCTTTCCGGTTAAAATGATAATCATATTCTGTTCATTATGAATAGGTATATTTTCATTTGTTTCTCTAAAGTATAGATTGGATGCATCAACTATTTTTTTTAAGAGGTTATGATTGATATCTTGAAACAAACAGAGGCTTTTCAAATAAAGTAAATAATCAGGTTTATACAATTTTTTTCTCTCCCTAAATTACAAGACCGTATATTTTCATCATTATATAAAAACGATTTGAACCAAACTGTGACTCTTTTCACACATATAGCTCAAATAATAGCGATCAGATGTTGTGAAATCAGTTAGATGGTGGGAAAGGAGGGGGAATTTGGAGGACCAATCTATTTTAAAGAGAAATACAAGTAATTAAAAAATAAATAACCTTAACTAGTTAGAGGTAAAGTTAAGGTTACTTAATATCAATTATTTAATAATATTATGTAAAGACAAATTTAATCAGCTTTATACTTAAATAGTCTTCTAAAGAACTAATCTATGTTACATATATCTTTTGGGCAATTATCACAGCCGATTTCATTTTTAAGAAATTGTAAGTCTTTGATGATAATTTTTCCATCGGGAGAATAACTAATAACATCTTTTTTCCTTAAATCACTTAACATCCGATTAACACTTTCTCTAGTAGCAGCACAAAACTTAGCTAATTCTTGATTGGTAAGATGAATATTAAGAAGAATTCCGTTTTCTATTATTTCTCCGTATGAGTTCGATATACGGATGAGTGTAGAGTAAAGTGCGCCTTTTTTACCACTCAATACTAAGTCTCGAATCTTTGATTGATTTTTTCTAAGATGAGTAGAAATCCATTTCATAAATTCAAATGTCAATGGAGCATGGTTAATTAGTTTTTTCTCCAAAATATCTTTCGGAATGACCTGCACTTCTGATTCTTCTAATGCGTATGCGCTAAGCATATAATTTGCATTCTCTGAAAAGAGAGTCAATTCTCCGATTAAGTCATCTTTTTTACAAATACGAAGATTTAATTCATCACCATTTAAAGTCAGCTTACTTATTTGGATCATTCCTGATTTAATTAAATACAATTCTGTAGCATCTTCTCCTTCTTGAAATAAGAAGGTGCCTTTTTTTACTGAACGAGTTGATCCGATCGACTGTAATAAGGAAGCCAAATCTTTAGAAACGATTGAAAGGTCACTTTTTCTATTATTATTTTTTTCCATCAAAGTATCTCCGCTTCGTTATAGTTGAACATCATTGATTTTATGTATTTATCAAGAAAACAAGTATTTTATGTATTACATTTATTATTATAATACCATTCTATTAAATAGCATAGAACTCTAAGGATATAGAATATGAAAGATTGACGTAGTAGCTGGTTAAACTTGCATTTTGCAAATGGAAAGTAACTCTTTCAAAGAGGCATTCTGGAACATAAATACTGAATAGCTTAAACAACGAGATTGTGACATACATCATAAGGTGAAATAATTTTGTATGCTAATATTAGCTAAAAATCATACATAAGAAGAAGGGGGAGGAAAAAATGACCAATATCCTCGATACCCGCAATCGACCACTTCGAGATTTAAGAATATCTGTAACAGACCGTTGTAACTTTAGATGCAGTTATTGTATGCCTAAAGAGATATTTGGGGTTGACTATCCCTTTATGAGTAAAGATGAAATCCTATCCTTTGAGGAAATTGTTCGATTAGCTAAATTATTTGCAAAAATAGGTGTAGAAAAGATTCGTTTAACAGGAGGGGAACCTCTTTTAAGAAAAGATCTACCAATACTGATTAATCGTCTTTCAAAAATTGAAGGAATTAAATATGTGACGTTAACAACAAATGGTGTATTTTTGGCAAAAAACGCCAAAGCACTTAAAGAAGCCGGAATTTGCCGCGTAAATGTGAGCTTAGATTCCTTGGATGATAAAGTTTTCATGAAGATAAATAATATGAATCCGAGCGTTTCCACAGTCTTAAACGGAATTATTGCAGCTAGAGAAGCAGGGTTAGAAGTCAAAGTAAATATGGTAGTAAAGAAAGGGTTAAATGATACTGAAGTATTACCAATGGTTCATTTTTTTAAAGAGAAAAATATTACATTACGATTTATAGAGTATATGGATGTAGGGTGTACAAATGGATGGAATTTTAAAGATGTTATCTCGAAGAAGCAAGTTTACGATCTGATCCAAGAACAATATCAGTTGGAGCCAGTAGAGCAGAATTTCATTGGCGAGGTAGCAAAACGATATCGATATAAAGGAACGAATACTGAGGTCGGATTTATCTCATCAGTTACAGAAACTTTCTGCGGTTCATGTACGAGAGCCCGCCTATCTACAGATGGAAAGCTATACACTTGTCTATTCGCTTCAGAAGGGTATGACTTAAGAAAAATGTTGCGCACTGGCGTTACAGATCAATACATTTCAGCAATAATTCAATCATTATGGGAAAAAAGAGATGACAGATACTCTGAGATCCGCACAGAAGAAAGTCATAAAAATCGTAAAATTGAAATGTCTTATATTGGTGGATAAGAAACAACTATTTATCTATAGTTGTTTCAGACTGCCCGCCAAACGCTCGCTTTCTTCGTTACTTCGCCTGTCTGCGGTGCTCATTACCGCCTAAAGTTAACTCCGCTCCTCACCATGCTTCGTGCCTCGAAAGACAAGCGCTTGCAATCAGTCTGAAAATCAAGTATTTAGTACTTTGTCTACACACTGAAACAACTATTTATCTATAGTTGTTTATTTATTTTTATTTTGAAATATGGTATATAGCAACACAGAAAAATACGTTCGAAATGATTGAACAAACTCTAAGCATTCATTGATGTTGGAACTGAAAAATAAATAAAAGAACTTCTCTTTTAAGAGAAGTTCATTGTTCATTCAGGCTATTATCCTTGTAAAATTGTTTTCAAATCGTCTTGTGCATTCGTAATTAATTTTAAGCCAAATGTATCAACTAATACATTTAATACGCCTTCATTAATAAAGTCTGGTGCTTTAGGTCCGATTCGAATATCTTGGATTCCAAGGCTAAATAACCCTAATAATATAGCCACGGCTTTTTGCTCAAACCAAGAAAGTATAATACTTACAGGCAAATCATTGACACTACAATTAAATGCATCCGCTAATGCAGCCGCAATTTTTATTGTTGAAACTGAATTATTGCATTGCCCTAAATCTATAAATCTAGGAATGTTTGTACCAGTTACAGTACCGTAATCTACATCATTAAAGCGAAATTTACCGCAAGAGGTTGTTAAAACTACTGTATCATTTGGTAAAGAAGTGACAAGCTCACGATAATATTCTCCACCTTTTCCTGGGGCGTCACAACCTGCTACAACAAAGAAGCGTTGAATCTTCCCGTTTTTTACAGCTTCTACAATTTCAGGAGCAATAGACAAAACTGTTTCGTGATGGTAACCAGTAGTCATTACTTCTTCTGATTCTATATTTGCTTCTCGTAGTTCTAATGCACGTTGAATTAATGGCGAAAAATCTTCCTCTATAATCTTTGTTACTCCTTCTAATCCCGCCACTTCATATGAGAAGAAGCGATCTGCATAACTTCCCTTTATTGGAATCACACAGTTTGTGGTTGCTAAAATCGCTCCAGGGAATTTTTCAAATAAACGACGTTGATCAAACCAAGCTTTTCCGATGTTACCTTTTAAATGTGTATATTTTTTTAATGCTGGATAACCGTGAGCAGGTAGCATTTCAGAGTGTGTGTAAATATTTAAACCTTTCCCGTCTGTTTGTTTTAACAATTCTTCTAATGCAAATAAATTGTGGCCAGTCACAACAATGCATTTTCCTTCGATTTTATTAGAAGAAACTTGAACAGGTTCAGGAATTCCAAAATGTTTTGTATGGGCTTCATCTAATAGCTCCATTACACGAATTGCGGCTTTACCTACTTTCATAGCCATATCAATGTGTTCTTGTAAGTTAAAATTAGAATTTGTTAAAGTCATATACAGAGCTTCATGTGTTACTTGGTCAACAAATGGATCGGTATACCCTAATTGAGCAGCATGTGTACGATAAGCTGCAATTCCTTTTAACCCATAAACCATCGTATCTTGTAAACTTGCAATTGTTTCATCTTTTCCACATACACCTACAATCTTACAACCACCAACCGGAGTTTGTTCACATTGGTTACAAAACATCATTCATCCCCCTAACAATTTGAATAAACTTATTATATGGCGGGATATAATCATTGTTTGTGACTTAAATCACATGAAATCCTTAAACTAATAAATAAATTATTTCAAAGATTGTAAGGGTATAAGTGAATTCTTAGATAGGTTATTGAACGAACGTATACATTATTTGAATAACGGTTTAAGATGACTATGAGCAATAAGATAGGGGGTGATAGTTGGAGGATGAGTATAGACCTAACCAAAAACAATGCTAAAATAATTGTAGAAATGATCGATTCAGGATTAATTTTTTACAAACACTACTATTTGTGGTGTGATTCAATTATTGAGTCTTTAGAAAATCCACCTTACTGGATTTTAGAATTAGCTATTACTAAAAGCTCAAATGATGCAAGTGGGATTGTTTCTGAATATGCTTACTCTGACCTAGAAACATTAAGCCCGGACTTTTATATAAAATTTAATAACCTACATTTAGCGTGTCTTTTTTTAAGTTCTAAAAATGGTGAACTTTCTTGGAATACATTATTAAGAGAATCAGGCCACTACTCGGATGGTTCTATATGTAAAATTGACTGTACGTTTTTTTATGAAATGCTAAATAAATATGAAGATAGCTTGCAATCATTTGAATTAAAAAGAGAACAAATGAATGAAATAGAAAGAATGTTAAGTGATGAAATTGAAGAAATAATAGAGATTTACAAAGTATTCCAAATGTATTATTCAAAGTATTTAATAGAAGAAAAAAATAAGCCAAATCCATATTAGAATGGATTTGGCTTTATTTTTATTGAGCTTTTTTCGCTCTATTTTCTTTTACTTCAAATGTTAATTTTTCTTTACCCATTAAGATAATCGCGATAAAACCTAAAGTAATCGGAATTAATGTCCATTTGAAAGTAGTTGCAACTGAATGTGCCATTGCTTCTGAGATTTTATGAAGTACTTCTGGTGGAATTTTAGCTCTTGCATCAGCGGATAATAATGCTCGTGAATCAACTTTTCCGCCAAATGCGCTAATATTTCCAAGTAAATCACTTAATTTATTTTTAAATACGTGGTTTTGAATTGTACCAAAAATTGTTACACCAATTGTCATACCTAATGTTCTAAAGAAAGTATTTGTTGATGTAGCGATGCCTCGTTTTTGAGGTTCGATTTTGTGTTGAGTTGCCATACTTAATAATGAGAATGAACAGCCCATCCCAAGACCAGCGATAATCATGTAGAATGTTACTGTTGATCTAGCTGTATCAGTATCTAAAGTGCTTAATAAATACATTCCAATGAAGAATAAAACAACTGAAACTAACATGATGCTTCTGTAACTAAATTTACGTACTGATTGACCTGCTACTTGGCTACCTACAACCGAACCAAGCATCATCGGAATAAGAATGATACCAGAATTTGTAGCTGTACCACCATAAACTGATTGAACAAAAAGTGGAATTAATACAGTCGTAATAATGAAAGCAGAACCGTAGAAAAATGCAACACCCTGTGTTGCTGCAAACAGTTGCTTTTTAAATAAGCTAAATGAAATAATTGGCTCTTCAACTTTTCTTTCAATTAGAATAAATGCGATAAATAATACTGCAAAGATTGCAAATAAGGAAATAATTGGAGCAGAATTCCAATCGTACTCATTTCCACCTAATTCAAGAGCAAACATTAAACTGACAACTGAACCAACAAGTGTAATCGCACCAAACCAGTCGATTTTAAGTTTTCTAAGCTGAAGGTTTTCTTTATAAAACTGTGAAATTAAATATAAAGAAATAATACCTAAAGGTAGGTTGATGTAGAAAATCCAGCGCCAATCAATTTGATCAGTAATATAAGCACCTAAAAGTGGTCCAAATACACTAGAAAGACCAAAAACTGCACCAAATAAACCAGTCATTTTTCCTCGTTTTTCTGGTGGGAAAATATCAAAAATAATTGTAAAGGCGATTGGCATTAGTGAACCTCCACCAATTCCTTGAATCGCACGATAAATACTTAATTGAATAATGCTATTTGCTGTTCCACATAATGCGGAACCAATTAAGAAAATGATAAGTCCTAATAAATAAAATCGTTTACGTCCATACATATCTGATAACTTACCAAAAATCGGCATACTTGCCATAGTAGCAACCAAATAGGCAGAGGTTACCCAAATAAATTGGTCTAAACCACCTAGTTCTCCAACAATTGTCGGCATTGAAGCTGAAACAATTGTGTTATCCATAGCCGCCATCAGCATTCCTAATAATAGACCTGCTACGACAAAGCCAACCTTACTCTCTTTTGAAACCATTAAGTTTCCCCCTTATTTAATTCTTTAGTCTCTTTTGGAATCAATTCATTAATATCATTCCAAAATTTAAATAATAATGTTAACTCTTTGTCATCATACTGATTAAAAATATTAGAAAGAGAGTCAGATAATGGTTTAAAAAGTTCTGCTAATTCATCATCACGTTCATACACAGGTTGAATAATTACTCGTCTACGGTCATTAGGATCTTGAATACGTTCAACAAAGTTGACTTTTTCAAGTCGGTCAATAACACCTGTTATAGCACCAGTAGTTAGATGTGTTAATTGAGATAACTTTCCAGCTGTAATCGGACCAGTGTGGCAAAGTAATTCTCGACATCGTAAATCAGTCGCATTTAAATGAAGGTTTGAGGCAAGCCCTTCATTAAAAAGAACGATTGAAGTGCTGAATTTTCTAAATTCCATTATAAGAGATGGAATAAATTCACTTCGAATGATTGGTTTTTCTGACATTTCATTCTCTCCTTAGAATATAGGAAGTACTAAAAAGTTAACGTAACTAAATATCTTAGTAACTAAAATAATTATAATTCAAAGAAACCATTTAAAGAAGAAATTGTGAGTATTTTAACCAAAATTTAATTTAGTATTAAATTACGATTTTTGAACATTTTTTAAGTGAAAGTAAGGGTAAAAGGGATTAGGGAATTTTAATGAAAACAGTTTAAACATAGGGTTTATGGAATAGGTGGAAGGTCACGATTGTAAAAGGTCTATTTTTATGCTTTTTCTACTGCAATTAATTTTTTCAATAATTAATTGTCCTTTAACGAATGCTATAAAAGGAAGTTAATGAAAAAAGTGTAGGTGTTCTAAAATGAAAAAGAATATTGAAATTGTACCTTATCGTACTTCCTGGGAAGAAGATTTTCAGTCTGAAAAAAAGGCAATTGATCTATTATTACCAGAGAAAGCAGCGATTTATCATATAGGGAGTACTTCAATTCCGAATATGTTTGCGATGCCAATCATTGACTTAATGATCGTTGTAAAATACTTAAAAAAGTTTGATGAGTATAGTGATGTTCTAAAAACTTTAGGTTACGAACAATTGGGGGATCTATCTAAGCAAGACAGAAGACTTTTTATAAAATGTGATGATAATAGTAGTTTCCATATTCAAGTATATGAAAAAGGAAATGCTGCTATTGAACGAAATATTGCATTTAGGGAATATATGATCGCTCATACTGATCAAGCAATGGAATATATAAAATTAAAAAAAGAACTTGCTAAAAATAAATTAGAAAATAAAAGAGGACGTAAAGAAGAATTTTTAGATGAAATCGATAGAAAAGCAAGTAAATGGAAGAAATAACACTCCTTCCATGGAAGGAAGGAGTGGCTTAACGATGTTCCTCATAATTCGTAAGAAGTGAAATTTCTTTTATTTGGGCGATTTGTTGTGAATTTAATGGTTTTGCAAAGTAAGCGTTAATATTATCTAGTAATTGTTCTTTATTTCTAGCTCCAACAGCTAAAGATGAAACTGCTTTATGAGAAAGAGCATATTGTAAAGCTAAGCTATGTAAGGATTGTTCTTCATCGAGAAGTTGGAGAAGTTTTCGGATTGTTTCAGTACATTCTTGTTCTGAATATGACATATAGCCCTTGTTAGATAGTTTCTTTTCCCATTTACTTGTTAATAATCCTTTTGCTACAGAACCACGTGCAATGACAGAAATATTATTTTTTTCGAATAGCGGAAAGAATTCTTCAGGTCTACGCTCAAGTACATTATATTGCATCATAACACCTTGTATAGATGAATGATTTATAAATCGATTAATAACATTCGGACGAATTGAAGAGATTCCATAATGGCGAATTAAGCCTTCTTTTACTAGTTCATCAAAAGTAAATATAGTTTCTTCATATTGATCCTCAATTGTTCCACCATGAAGTTGATAATAATCGATATAATCTGTATTTAGTCTACGTAAACTGTCTTTTACAGCTTCTTTAATATATGCTCTCGATGGATCCCAATACCATTTATTATCATGTGAATTATTCCAACGGTTTCCGACCTTCGTTGCAATAACCACTTGATCTCTGCGACCTTTTAAAGCTTTACCAACGATGTCTTCATTTTTACCGAAATCATATAAATCAGCAGTATCAAAGTAATTAATACCAACATCGATTGCTGCATGAATTGTTGAAATTGCCTCATTTTCTTCTGTCCCAAGAGACATACAACCTAAACCAATTTCGGATATTTCTAATAAAGTAGAACCAAGTTTACGTTTTTTCATATAAATCCCTCCAAGTTTAATTGTAGGGAAAAGAGAATTATTTTACAACATAGAGAAGCTTGCCATTGGAGTTTTGAATCCATTCTTGAACCGTTTTATATTGCATAGCAATAACTTCGAGGCTTTTTAAAATTTCTGTTTTAGAGCCTACAAGGACAACAGAATTTTCCGTCATACACATTTTCATCAGACTACCTCATTTCAGAAAGTATTTTAATGAAATAAATGATAAAATGTATGTGACAACCATATAAATTAGAACAAGGTGATGAAAAAAATGAAAAAATTTGAAGAAAAAACACTAGCAGAAGAAAAAATATTCACAGGACGAGTAATCTCTCTTTATCATCAAAAAGTAGAATTACCGAATGGAAATACAAGTACACGTGAAATCGTAAAGCATCCAGGTGCGGTAGCTGTAATTCCAATTACAAGTGAAGGAAAAATAGTATTTGTAGAGCAGTATCGAAAAGCGCTAGAAAGAAGTCTTTTAGAAATTCCAGCGGGAAAATTAGAAAAAGGCGAAGAGCCACTTGTAACGGCTAAACGAGAACTAGAAGAAGAGACTGGATATGAAGCAGCCGAGTGGGAGCATATTCAATCTTTTTATACATCACCGGGGTTTGCAGACGAGTATATACATATATATGTAGCAAAAGGTTTAAAGAAATTAGAAAATAGTGCAGTTTTAGACGAAGATGAATTTGTCGAAATTTTTGAGCTAACATTAGACGAGTGTCTAGAAGAGCTAAAAAAAGGTTCAATCCATGATGCGAAAACATGCTTTGCAGTCCAATATTTACAATTATTACAAAAAAATTAAATTAAAATTAAAAATATCTCTCAAAAAGTGGTAATAAACATGGTAAAATAAAGTGACATTTTTTGAGAGGATGAGTAGATGAGAATTTCGTCAATTAAAAAAACAGCTAAAAGTCGTCTATCTGGTAATTGGGGTAAAGCGATTTTAACACTTGTGGTTTTTGGTGTATTACAAGGACTTATTTATATGTTACTTAATGGGCCAGTCAACTATCATTATACAGGGAGTATAACTTTAGATTTTGATCAACAAGATTTAATACCTGGTGGAATCCAAACCGTAATCGAAATTATTACTGCAATCTTAAATACGCTACTAGGTTATGGATTACTTGTATACTTTTTAAAGTTGATTCGTGCTGAGGAAAAAAACATATCGGATATATTTTTCTATTTTAAAAGTGGGCATCAATTTATAAGAGGAATAATAGTTGGATTTTTAGTAACTTTATTTACAGTATTATGGACTGTTTTATTAATCATTCCTGGGATTATCAAATCAATCGCGTATTCACAAGTTGGATATATTTTAAAAGATTTTCCAGAAATGAATGCACTAGATGCAATTACATTAAGTAGAAGAATGATGGATGGGTATAAATGGAAATTCTTTTTACTAGGGCTTTCATTCATCGGTTGGGGTCTATTAGTGATCATCACTTTTGGGCTTGCTTTATTTTATGTAGCACCATACTTTTATACTTCTCAGGCACAATTTTATGCAGAAGTAAAAGAAGCATACGAAGCAAAAAATGAAACGATATAAAAATCTTGAGAAAAAAGACGTTATTTTTTTAACGTCTTTTTTTTATGACTTATTGAATGCCTATATTGAAAAACAGCATTTCACTTTTATTAAGCAAAAATTAAAGAATGAAAGATAAAATAGAAAATAGGAAAAATGAATACAATAAGACAACTAATCAAATACGATGAAGGTGAGAATATTGTTTGTTAATGGTGAGCTTGGCACATATCACGTTCGAGTAAAAGGGGATGGCAAAGTTACAGTTCTTTTAGAATGTGGAATGATGCATACTCTTCATCAATGGAAGTATTTACAAGAAGAGTTGAGTAAATATGCCAAAGTTATAACGTACGATCGCTTAGGTTATGGAAAAAGTGGAATATGGACGACAGAACGATCAACAGAGCAACAAGCTTTTGAATGTTATGATATTTTATTAGCATTAAATATTAAAAGTCCTTTAATTGCTGTCGGACATTCTCTGGGGGCATATATTGTATTCCAATTGTCTCGGCTTTTTCCAAATTCTATCCAATCTATGGTTTTACTCGATCCAACACATCCGACCCTAGAAGAACAAGAGCAGAAATTATATGATAAGTTACTATATCAATTTGCGTTAATAATGAAGAACGCGAACCGATTTAATCTTACTAAGGTAATTCCAAATAAATTAATTAATAAAATGATGAAAACTTCACCGGAGAACCAGTTCGAAATGATTAGCGCAATTAAAAGTTATAAGCATTGGAAGACTGTTGTCAGTGAGTGGAAAAACCTAAATTATAGTAACTTACGAATTAAGGACGCATTGAAAATAAAAATGAATATTCCTTTACTAGTATTAACAGCTTCTAATCAAAGTGGCTTACAACTTAACCTGAAGAAAAAAAAGGAATTACTACATAAAGTTGAAAAATATCATAATGAATATTGTGAAACAACAAATCAAGGTAACCGTCAAACATTAGAAGGCTACACACATTCTTCTATTTATGGAAATAATGAAGAAAATGCTAAATCAATCGGTCAAATCATAAAAAAACAAATTGAATTATTAAATTAAAACAAAGCTGTTTTAGTCGTTGACTGACTTTAACAGCTTTTTTATATTTTTTAAAAATTTTTGATGACAACGAAAATCATCATCCCTTTCCATAAAATAGCAACTAGACCTACTTTTTCTTTATGATTAATTTTTCAACTTTTATAAATTAATAGAATAAATTACTTGTCCATTCATAAAATGAAGAGAGAATATAGTGCAGGAGATGATATCATGACAAGAAGCTCAGTCAAATCAACGATGAAAAAACATGTTAAAGATTATTTGTCACTCTATATTTTTGTTAGTGTGATTTTACTTTTTGGTGTAGTATTTGGAGCAGTCATCGTAAATAGTATGAATGTGAGTCAAAAGCAGGATATTCTATCCTTTATTACACATTTTTTTGGACAAGTTAATAATGGGGATTATATAAGCGGAAATGAAGTGTTCCTTTCTAGCTATTCTTCTCATTTAAAGTTTTTAGCATTGATTTGGGTTTTAGGGATCTCAATCATCGGATTACCAATCATTCTTATTTTATTATTTATGAAAGGATTGGTAGTTGGATTTACAGTTGGATTTTTAGTCAATCAATTAGGTTGGCATGGTATTTTATTAGCATTTTCTTCTGTTTTTCCACAAAATGTGATCGTTTTACCATTATATATACTTTTAACTGTTTTAGCAGTTCAGCTATCTATTCGAATGATTCGAAAGCAATTTATTAAAAATGATAATGAACCAATTATGAAACAGTTAGTCTCGTATTCTATTGTTTTTGGAATTGTTGCTGTTTGCTTAAGTATGGCAAGTATTATTGAGGCATATGGTTCAACATATTTTTTAAAAGCCATCTCAGAAATAATTGTTTCAAAAAATTAACAAATAATTTTTGACACTTTCTCTTTCTTTGTTATAATTATTATCAAGTGGCGAGGGAGTGAAAAGAATGGAAGAACGAGTTGAACGAATAAAGAAACAACTACATTTAGCAGGATACAAATTAACACCACAACGGGAATCTACTGTTCGTGTTTTATTAGAAAACGAAGAAGATCACCTAAGTGCAGAAGATGTTTACCTCCTAGTGAAAGAAAAATCGCCAGAAATTGGACTTGCTACTGTTTATCGTACGTTAGAATTACTAACTGAGTTAACAATTGTTGATAAAATAAATTTTGGTGATGGCGTTTCAAGATACGACTTAAGACATGAAGGTGCACAACATTTTCACCATCATTTAATTTGCACGGTTTGCGGAGCAGTAGATGAAATTCATGAAAATCTATTAAGTGAAGTTGAAAAGACAGTTGAAGAACGTTGGAATTTTAAAATTAAAGATCATCGATTATCATTTCATGGTGTATGTCATCGTTGCCATGATCAAAACGAAGAGTAGTAAAATGATTTTAATTTAATTAAAATCATTTTATTTTTGATTCTTAAAAGACGGAGCAGTTCAATAAAAAGAGTCTGCTCTTTTTCATGTTCTAAAAATTACACTGGTAATGATTAATGTTGCTTTTTTGAAGTATGATTTGTCCTATTTTTGCATAGTATGTAGTAATGATGTCTTTACTTCTAGCAAAAGGTGGTGGTCATATGAAAAAAAGAGCAAGTATTGTTTTTAATGTAATAAAAGTTACAATTTTATTCATTACATGTACAATTTTATTTTATTTTGCTATTCAATGGATTCATTCTGAATATGAAAATATGCATCGATATGACCGACCAGAAGGCTCAATGTTAAAGGTGGACATTCATAAAAAGGATGGTGCTTTTAACCAATTGGTACGGTTTTATCAAAACGGGGAGTAATGAAATGTGACAACGACTGATAAAACACCTTTTAAAAAAGAATTTGATTTTGCAACTGAGGATTTTATCCATTTTATCCAAGTAGAAAAAGGTTTATCTAAAAATACAATTCTATCATATGGCAAGGATTTAGAAAGCTACGGAAAATATTTGGACGTTGTTGAAAATATAAATGGTCTCGCAAATATAACTAGGTTACATATTATTAGTTATTTAAAATATTTAAAAGAAAGAGATTTAACGGCACGAACAATGGCTCGTCAATTAGCAACAATTCGCTCATTTCATCAATTTTTAATTCGTGAGGTTGATGGGATGAAAGACGATCCTTCACTATTAATAGAAATTCCAAAAGCGCCAAAAGTACTTCCAAAGGTTTTATCACTACAGGAAGTAGAGGCTTTATTAGAAGTACCTGATCACTCTACATTTGGTTTAAGAGATAAGGCCATGTTAGAATTGCTATATGCTACTGGCATGCGGGTGTCAGAGTTATTATCATTAAATCTATCTGACATTAATTTAACAATGGGATTTGTGCGATGTTTAGGTAAAGGTAGTAAAGAAAGAATTATTCCTTTAGGTAAACTTGCTATTGAATCAATTGAAAATTATTTAAAATTAGCAAGAAATGATTTAAAAGGTAAAAAAAATAATGATGCATTTTTCTTAAATCATCATGGAAATAGAATGTCTAGACAAGGATTTTGGAAAAACTTAAAAAAGCAAGCTGAAAAAGCAAATATTCAGCATGAATTAACACCGCATACTTTACGTCATTCATTTGCAACACATTTATTAGAAAATGGCGCTGATTTAAGATCGGTTCAAGAAATGTTAGGACATGCAGATATATCTACAACACAAATTTATACACATGTAACGAAAAATAGACTTAAGGATGTTTATAAAGAGTTTCATCCAAGAGCTTAATCTCAGATTTAGACTGTTCAGTCTGAAAAACAGATTTTTAAAACTTTGTCTACACACTAAAGAGCTTAAATAAAGCTCTTTTTTCTTGGGAAAAGATTGTTATAATGTGAAAAGAATAATATATTAAATTAATCATGTAAGAACCGAAACTAGGTGACTTGAGAGGATGAACTAAATGATTACGATTAAGACTGAACGTGAAATTAACTTAATGGATGAAGCAGGTACTTTATTGGCTGCTACGCATAAGGAAATTGCAAAAATGATTAAGCCAGGGATTACGACTTGGGAAATTGATCAATTTGTAGAAAAGTTTTTAGCTGAAAATGGTGCGAAACCGGAGCAAAAAGGTTATCGAGGATATAACTATGCAACTTGTGCTTCAATTAATGATGAGATTTGCCACGGATTTCCTCGTAAAAAAGCTTTAAAAGATGGAGATATTGTAACGATTGATATGGTCGTAAATTTAAATGGCGCGCTTGCTGATTCCGCTTGGACATACGGTGTAGGGAATATTACTAAAGAAAACAAGGACTTATTAAAAGTTACCCAAGAATGCTTATATAAAGGTATAGAACAAGCTGTAGTAGGTAACCGTATTGGTGATATTGGCTTTGCAATTCAAACTTATGCTGAATCATTAGGTTATTCAGTTGTGCGTGATTTTACAGGACATGGCATCGGACCAACGCTTCATGAAGAGCCATATGTTCCACATTTTGGTATGGCAGGTAAAGGTTTAAGACTGCGTGAAGGGATGGTCATTACGATTGAACCGATGATTAATTTAGGATCATGGCAATCAACAATGGATTCAAATGGCTGGACAGCAAGAACAAGAGATGGAAAAAATTCAGCACAATATGAACATACTTTAGCGATAACAAGTAATGGACCAAAAATATTGACAAAGCAATAAGTTAATTATTTACATTGAAAATAAAAGATAAAACTTATAATTAAAAACCGGTTAAAAATCTATTGACATAATGGACTAGCTAGAATACTATTATATTATTAATAAACAATCGAATACTCCAAAGGGGAGTAGCGTCAGGAGAGATCCTGAAACAAAGTCGTCATTACATGAGAAGAAATTCTCATCGGCTTTGTTGGCATACATATGTGTGCTCAGCAAGACCTTTGCCGTAGAACTACAACTATTGGCAAAGGTCTTTTTATTTTGTAGTCACGGGTACAGGTTGTTTAATTAAAAATAGTAGTTTCATAAGGGGGAATAGTCATGGATTTATTTGACGGATTAAGTATTGGCGTACTATTGAATGTAATTTTTATCGACCTGTTATTAAGTGGTGACAATGCTATTCTAATCGCATTAGCAGCGAAAAACTTACCAGCAGACCAAAAGAAAAAAGCAGTTTTATTTGGTACATTAGGTGCAATTGGACTACGTATCGTATTTGCAGCAGTAATCGTGTATTTATTAAAAATTCCTTTTATTTATGCAATCGGTGGTTTAATGTTATTATGGATTGCTTTTAAATTATTAGTCGATGACTCTGGACACGGCGAAGTTAAAAGTGGTGCAACATTATGGGGAGCAGTTAGAACAATCATCATTGCTGATGCGTTAATGAGTCTTGATAATGTTTTAGCTTTAGCTGGTGTATCACATGGTAGCTTAGTTGCAATCGTAATTGGGATTTTAATTTCAATTCCAATTATTGTTGGCGGAAGCTCATTATTAATGAAAATTATGAACAAATACCCAATAATTACAACAATTGGTTCAGGTATCTTAGCTTGGACGGCAGCTGGAATGATTACTCATGAAAAAATGATTCACGATGCTTTTGATAATTCTGCAATTGCTTTAGCTTTCAAAATTGTCATGACTGCAATCGTAATTGGAGCTGGTACAATTGTTTCTAGAAGAAAAGCACAAAAACATCAAGTTGCAAATACAGAAAATCAAACCGCATAATACTTTAAAAGGCCCAGCTAAAAAAGCTTGGGCTTTTTCTTTTTGCATTATGTATGGAAGAGTGTAATTTTACATATCATCATTATTAGCAACTTAATAAAAAAGAATGTATTTATGAATTATTTATGTCAATTTATTATGATTCTGGGGAAATATAGTATCAATAGACACAAATTGGAAAATATATTTCTTGAAAAGAATTAGGACAATAAGTATACTTTAGTTGTCAGACATCTGACGCTAGCATTTAAGTTTGTTTCGATGAGTTAGGAGGAAAACAAATGAATAGAAAATTTAATAGAGTGTTCCTCGTTGTTATGGATTCTGTAGGAATTGGAGAAGCTCCAGATGCAGAAAAATTTAATGATGTTGGTTCAGATACACTAGGCCATATTGCTGAAGAAATGAATGGATTACATATGCCGAACATGGCAAAACTAGGTTTAAGTAATATAAGAGAATTGAAAGGGGTTCCAAAGGTCGATAAGCCACTTGCTTATTATACAAAAATGGAAGAGTCATCAGTCGGAAAAGATACAATGACTGGACATTGGGAAATCATGGGACTTCACATTGATAAACCATTTAAAGTTTTTGCTGATGGATTCCCTAAAGAATTAATAAGCGAATTAGAAACCCATTTTGATCGTAAAATAATTGGGAATAAACCTGCTTCAGGAACTGAGATCTTAGTTGAACTTGGTGAACAGCATATGAAAACAGGCGATTTAATCGTTTATACGTCTGCTGATTCTGTTTTACAAATTGCAGCTCATGAAGAAGTTGTTCCTTTAAAAGATTTATATCGTTATTGTGAAATTGCACGTAAATTAACATTAGATGATCCATACATGATTGGGCGTGTGATTGCGAGACCATTTGTTGGTGAACCTGGAAACTTTAAACGTACACCAAATCGTCATGACTATGCATTAAAACCATTTGGACGTACTGTTATGAATGAGTTAAAAGATGCGAATTTAGATGTGATTTCAATCGGTAAAATTGCTGATATCTTCGATGGTGAAGGAATTACGAAAGCATTACGTACTGTTTCTAATATGGATGGTATGGATAAATTAGTTGAAACACTAAAAATGGACTTCACAGGTATTAGCTTCCTAAATTTAGTTGATTTTGATGCTGTATACGGTCATAGAAGAGATCCGCTAGGTTACGGTAAAGCATTAGAAGAATATGATGCACGATTACCAGAAGTATTTGATTTATTAAAAGAAGATGATTTATTGATGATTACTGCCGATCATGGAAACGATCCGACTTATACTGGTACAGACCATACAAGAGAATATGTTCCGTTATTAGTTTATAGTAAACAGTTTTCAGAAGGTAAAGAATTAGAAATTCCAAAAACGTTTGCCGATATTGGAGCAACTATTGCAGAAAACTTTAAAGTTACAATGCCATCACATGGATCAAGTTTTTTTGAAAAATTGAAATAAGGTGGAGTTACATATGAATAAAGAAAATATTGATAAAGCCGCTGAATTTATTAAAAGTAAAGTTGACAGACAGCCTAAAATTGGATTGATTTTAGGATCTGGCTTAGGAATTCTTGTTGATGAAATTGAAAACCAAGAAAAAATTCCGTATCATACAATTCCTGAATATCCAACATCAACAGTTGAAGGACATGAAGGACAACTAGTCTTTGGTACGATACATGGTATTGAAGTAGTAGCAATGCAAGGAAGAGTACACTACTACGAAGGTTATAGCATGGAAAAAGTTACATTCCCTGTTCGCATCATGAAAGAACTAGGTGTTGAAAAATTAATCGTAACGAATGCTGCAGGTGGAGTTAATACTTCATACGAACCTGGTGATTTAATGTTAATTACAGACCATATTAATTTTACTGGTACTAGTCCACTAATTGGACCAAATAACCCAGAGCTAGGTGTTCGTTTTGTCGATATGTCTTATCCGTATGACCGTGAATTAAGAGAACTTGCAAAAAGTGCTGCTAGTGAAGTAGATGTAAAACTTCAAGAAGGAGTTTACGCTGCACTGACAGGACCATCTTATGAAACACCAGCTGAAATTCGCATGTTTAGAACATTAGGTGCTGATGCAGTAGGGATGTCAACTGTATCTGAAGTAATTGTGGCACGTCATGCTGAATTAAGAGTACTTGGTATTTCTTGTATTTCAAACATGGCAGCGGGAATTTTAGATCAACCTCTAAACCATGAAGAAGTAATTGAAACAACACAAAGAGTAAGAGCTTCATTTTTATCTTTAGTAAAAGAGATTATTCGTAAAATCGGTTAATTCAAAAGTTAACGAAAATATAAAGGACTTCTACATTATGTGGAAGTCACTTTTCATTAGAAGTAATATACACAAATCAGAAAGAGGCGTTTCAAAATGAGAATGGTAGATTTAATTGAAAAAAAACGTGACGGAAAAACATTAACAACTGAAGAAGTTAATTTTGTAATCAAAGGTTTCACAGATGGAAGTGTACCTGATTATCAAATGAGTGCTTTTGCAATGGCAGTTTTCTTAAAGGGAATGACTGAGAAAGAATACAGTGATTTAACAATGGCTATGGTACACTCTGGTGATACAATTGATCTTTCAAATATTGAAGGAATCAAAGTAGATAAGCATTCAACTGGTGGAGTAGGTGATACAACTACACTTGTATTAGGTCCATTAGTAGCTTCTTTAGATATTCCAGTAGCAAAAATGAGCGGACGTGGTTTAGGTCACACTGGTGGTACAATTGATAAATTAGAAGCTGTAGAAGGTTTCCATGTTGAATTAACAGAAGAAGAATTTACAAAACAAGTAAATGATATTAAATTAGCTGTTATCGGACAAACTGGAGATTTAACACCTGCTGACAAAAAGTTATATGCACTACGTGATGTAACAGCAACTGTTAACTCAATCCCATTAATTTCAAGTTCAATTATGAGTAAAAAAATTGCTGCTGGTGCAGACGCAATTGTTTTAGATGTTAAAACAGGTGCAGGCGCATTTATGAAAGATATTGATGATGCACGCGATTTAGCTAAAGCGATGGTTAAGATTGGAAACAACGTTGGAAGACATACAGTTGCAGTAATTTCTGATATGAGCCAACCATTAGGTTTTGCGATTGGTAATGCATTAGAAGTGAAAGAAGCAATTGACACACTTAAAGGTGAAGGTCCAAAAGATTTAGAAGAATTATGTTTAGTATTAGGTAGTCAAATGGTTGTATTAGCTAAAAAAGCTGCAACAATTGAAGAAGCAAGAGCTAAACTTCTAGAAAACATGAAAAACGGAAAAGCTTTAGAAGTATTTAAAGCATTCTTAGTAGCTCAAGGTGGAGACGGTTCAGTAGTAGATGATCCATCAAAATTACCTCAAGCTAAATATGTAAAAGAAGTAGTAGCGAAGCAAGACGGTTATGTTTCACAAATCGTAGCTGATGCTGTTGGAACAGCTGCTATGAAATTAGGTGCTGGACGTGCAACAAAAGAATCAGTTATTGACTTAGCTGTTGGATTAATGCTAAACAAAAAAGTAGGCGAAGCAGTTAAAAAAGGCGATTCATTAGTTACTGTTTATTCAAGCACAGAAGATATTAGTGAAGTTGAAAAAGACTTACTAGAAAACATTAAAATTTCTGCTGAAAAAGTAGAAGAACCTACATTAGTTTATGATTTAATTATGGAAGCTTAAGTATTTTTAAAAGCTATTCTCACAAGATGAGAATAGCTTTTTTATATTGTTCACTTGTTGGTTTCTGAGACTTTTCAATGCAATTTTTTAACTTTACTATTTGATTATCAAGATAATTAATATTTATGTCGTAATTAGAGATGTTCAGATGGCTCAGGTTGAATAAAATTCAAATGTTTCATCCGGTTTATGACAGATAATACTTCATTAATTCTAGGTAATTCAAGCCATCTTTCGAAACCAGGAAAAAAGGAAGAAAATACAATATCCACTCCTTCTTTCTCCATTTCTTCAAGTTCTTTTTTGATCTTTTCATGAAGAAAGATGGTGCGATCCTGATTCCTTATAGCTATTTTTCGAATTAAAAAGGCAATCGCTGCAAGCTGTGCGTGTGATGTGATATTGTAAAGCCCTCTAATATCAATTTGTTCATCACCGATCATCATATATCCCATCGTTGAAACGATCAACTTCTCTGTACCACTGCCCTGTGGATAGCTCGAAAAGTGATCGGTAGTTATATTTCTTTCTATCTCCCATTTTGTATGGGGGATTCGCTCTCGGGGTATTTCGAGTTCACATAAATTTTTTGCTTCCTCTGTTACGATTTTTGGCACAAAATTGTCCATTAGGATGATTTGATCGGCTACAGCTAAAAATTCACTGCTCCCTCCAATAACAAGAATAGAAGATACGCCAACAGCCTCATGTAGCTCCTTTACACGTTCTGTAAATGGTGTAATGGGTTCGCGCTTGATTAATGAACGCATTTTGTTGTCTTGAATCATAAAATTGGTCGCACTTCTGTCTTCATCAATAAGAAGAAGCTTACACCCGTAGTTAATTGCCTCCATAATATTTGCAGCTTGAGATGTGGAACCCGAGGCGTAGTCAGTCGAAAACAGTTCAGCCGAATTATGGGGTATCCATTTTATGAAAGGCGTAATATTGATATTTTTTATGGAGCGGCCTTCCTCTGCAGAGATTTCCATTGCACTTTGATCTGTTATCACAAATTCTCGTCCGTCGCCTTTGATGTGATTGTAAATCCCAGAATTTAGTGCATCTAGCAAAGTGCTTTTACCCGAATAACCACCGCCGGTAATGACCGTCACGCCATGTTTTATACCCATTCCCCGCATACCACAAATTTCTACTTCAACATCTTCTGGGGATGTAAAAGGCAAGGCATCCTCTAGTGGGGCGCTATTGTCTTTATTTCTTGGCAAAATGCTGCCATTCCCAATAAACGCACAATAACCACTAGATTTTAGCCATTCGCGAATCATATTTTGTTTTTTTGCCAATTCAAAAGCAGTATTTAATTTGATGAGATCAAACATAGCAATAAATTTCTCCACTTCTTTTGGAAGCATTTTGCAGAGCATGCGCATTGCTTTATTATTATCCTTGAATGGAAGTTGAACTGTAATCATTATACATAAATACCATTTTCCTGAGGTAACTTCGACAAAAGATGCATTACGTTGCATCAACACATTGGTTGGACGAAAACAATAAAAAGCACCGTTTTCTTTATCAGAACGTGACCGGTTATAAATCACTTCATTTAATGCCTCAATATGATCAACCCATTCTCTTAATGCAAAATCCGAGAGAACAATTTGATTCATATTTTCATCTAAGCCGAGACGGTCAAAAGGTATTTGTATGGTGATACAAGGTTTATCTTGTGTGAGTTTATGCGTCCTTTCAATGTAGTAGGCAACTTCATTATTCCAATAGGTTGGGTCTTCGTAAATCATACTATATGATGACTGTCCGGATTGTAATGAACGAAAATATTGAGCTAGTCTTTTAATAAAGCATCATCCTTTCATATTTGGAAAGCTGTGAATAAAGGAATTTAATTTCCTAAGTTGAAACGATAGCTAGATTAGGTGGTCCCTTATCCTTTGGAACAAGGTAATAACTATTCGGTTCGGTCTCGAATCTCCAAGTAGCCTGTTCAAACATAAACCTGCACTTTTTGAAATTTTCCGTGGAAAATGCATTCCATCCTAAGTAATTCAATAAATATCCCCCTAATAGAGTTCAGATCAATTTGTATGATAATCGATTAAATCCTTATCAATTTCAAAATAAAACCAATTTTGTTGCCTTGACCAACCTTTTGGCCCAAAAAAATAACAGCCACTCAGTAAGTGGCTGTCATAGAATAGATCGGCAAGAAAGCTTGAACGGTCCTTCTGCCTAAAAATATAAAAGCCCTGAGAGTGAATCCTACCCTCAGAGCTTAATTAATGGTATTTATATAAAAATAACAAACTAAATAGCAATATGAGGATAAGACATATATTTTTTTGTTTTCATTGTTATCCTCACCTCATTACGATTTATTTTTACAGCAACACAATCCTAACATTTATTGAACCATTTGACAAGAGGTGCATCGCATATTGTTTTGTTGAAAAAAAATGCTAGACTAAATTCTTTATAATCTGACGTTGAGTTGAACAACTTTTAAGTTGCTTCGGTAGCTTTTCTATATTCAACTATATAGCAGGTGAATATAAATAAGTTCAATTTTCGTGTCAAAATGACGAAATTACCCCAAATTACACTCGTAGTTCTATACTGTATACTTATTTTTATGGGAGTAACTGGAAATTTGGTTAAACGAAAATAAAAATAGGAATACATAGTATGAAAAATAAGAAACGATTAATTTCTCTTTTTATCTTAATAGTTGTTGTGTCTTCAATTCTATTATATAAGCACCAAACTGATGCTGAAACTGTAAAGGTAAAAGTAGGACATTCAAATAAGTTCACTAAGGACGAAATAAATGCAGCAGTAAGTGCAGTAAAAGAAAAATTCAAAGGTTATAAAGGATGTACACTGACGGATCTATGGTATTCAGAAAAAGATTCTCTTGCGATCACCAAAGATTATATGAATAATGGTGGCGGTTATGAAACGGTTGTAGGCGATAAAAATGTAATTGTTTTGCTTTCTAACTTTGAAGTAGATTCTTCTGGTGGTGATGGAAGTTGGAAGCCAAATTCGACTCAGACTAGAAATGCTTGGACTTTAATTAGAAATAATGAAAAGGGAAAATGGAGAGTTGAACAAGCGGAAGATAATTATACAGATGCTGATAATATAAAAGTAAGAATAGGACAATCTAAAAAGTTCACTAGACGATATTATCACTGCGTTTGATACAGTCAAGAAAGAATTCAAGAAAGATGAAAATAATGAAGGATGCACAATTACGGAACTACACTATTCAGAGTTTCAAGCGATCGATGCAGATACAATTGAAGCGTATATGGAAAATAAAAATGCCATTGTTGTCTTTTCTACCATTAAAACCGCTCCTACAGTTGTAGGTGGCTGGGATGCAAATAAAACGATGGATAATTTTAGTTCGACGCTGGTTAGGGATAGTAAAAAAGGAAAATGGAGAGTTAAGGATACGGAATATGCATTAGATTTAAATTCATTCTTTTTAACTAATGCATTGCTTTAGTTTAACAGGAATCTACTATTCAAGTAGTCTTTTTATTGTACTACATGGTAGATTAGTAGAATAAGGATAATTTTGGAGTAGGAATCTTATTGATGTCTTTTGTGTATACAAGAGAACGGTACAAAAAAGAGAATGAGGAAGTAATTCCCTGTTTGTATAGATGGTCTCCATTTATTACACTGGTATGTTGCAAAAGGGATTATTATTTTTATAACATTATTTTTTATTATTTTTCCTATATTAAACTACTTATAAAATTTATATACCTAAATTTATTCTATTCAACTTGCTAGGAGGGGTAAAATGTTTGAAGGTGAAGATTTTATGTTTACGTTTGGTCCAATTTTCATTGGTATTAGTTTTGTAATTGTTATATCCATTGTTTTATTTTCAATAATAAAAGGAGTTACACAATGGAATAAAAATAACAACTCACCAAAATTAAATGTAAAAGCGAAAGCTATAACTAAAAGAACAGCAGTACATGGTGGCAGGGAACATTCGTCATATAGTAATTATTTTGTAACGTTCGAAGTAGAAAGTGGAGATCGGTTAGAATTCCAGGTAAAGGATACTGAATACGGAATGATTGTTGAAGGTGATGATGGAGAACTTACATTTCAAGGCACAAGATATCAAAGTTTTATTAGAAGTAGATAAATTCAATTAAATAAAAAAGTGTTATGAATATCATGAAAAATTGAATTGTTAAAAAATGAAATTATATAAATCCCGATGAATGAAATATATGGGGATATAAAAAACATCCTATAGTGAAAATATAGGATGTTTTTTATACTTTTCAAATAGATAACTACATACCATTATATCAAAGGAATAAATAATAAAAAAAAATGTTCCAAAGTTTTGATATAAAGGGAGCTAAGCTGATGGGAAAGAAAGTGTTATTCTTCGGAGATGTAGGAATTGATGATGCGATTGCTTTGGTTTATGCAAGATTAACAGAAGATATTAATATAATTGGGATTGTGGCGGATTACGGCAATGTTTCTAAAAAAGAAACGACTAGGAATGTTCGTTTTTTACTTAAAAGGTCAGGAAAAGAATATATTAAAGTCTATGGTGGTGCTGAGAAACCAATGACGGGAGAAATCCCAACCTATTACCTTGATATACATGGTCCGTTTGGTTTAGGCCCAATCGATCCAGGTTTAAAGTTAGAGAACTTAGAAAACTTTTATGAAGTTATCAAGTTGATTGAGCAGTATAAGGACGAACTAATTATTGTGAATACTGGGAGGTTAACCTCGCTAGCCACCTTATTTATCTTATACGAAGATCTGATGAAAACTGTGAATTCTTACTATATCATGGGTGGCGCATTTCTATATCCTGGAAATGTTACACCAATTGCAGAAGCGAATTTTCATGGAGATCCGATCGCAGCTAATATCGTTATGAAATATGTAAAAGGTGCATATATTTTTCCATTAAATGTAACACAAAATGCCATAGTTACTCCTGCAATGGCCAATTATATTCATTCTAAAGGGAAAACTGATCTTGTAAAACCACTATTAGATTATTATTATTTTAACTTTTATCAAAAGCAGGTACCGGGCATAAAGGGGAGTCCAGTTCATGATGCAGTAACTCTCATGGCAGTCATTCGAAGCGATCTATTTAAATTCTATCAATCTGCTGTTGTCATTGATTCAACAGGTGTAGCTAGAGGTCAAAGTATTGCAGATTTTCGAGTAACAAATACTCCTGAGAAATTTGATGGAAGAGAGCAACAACATATCGCAATAGGGTTAGATTATGAAGGGTTTTATAAGGATTTTATGTCGATTATGACTGGGGAGAAATTCTAGCTTAAAAATTTAATAGAGAAAATTTATTTGATTCAAACTTTAGAGGTTCGATATAGGATTGTTGAAGTTCATAAAACTGCTTAATTGCAGTTTTTTTGTTTTATTAAATGGTAGTTTTTCATTCGGATTTTTAAATACACAAAAGTAATTTTCGTTATAAAAACTTATTTCTCTCTATAATTCAGCCTGAGGACGTATTAAATAAATTTTACATGTCAGTATAATTTATTTAATGTAATATATCTCGCAAAGGTGGGAAGAGAGTTGAAAAAGTTAAATACGCTTTTTTTCATTGGGGTCTTAATGCTGATTTTAGGGGGGATTTGGGCTTATCAGATGAATAAAATTGGAGCAATTGAATGGTTGTTGTTACTCTCGGGAATCATTATGGGTATCTTAACAGGGATCATTCAAGGGTGGGCAATCACTCGTGAAAAACGAGGGGAAATCGGTTCTGGAAAAAGGAAGCTCTGGGTGATTGGATCAATCATTCTATTAATTTCACTGAAAGTTTCTTTAAATATTTTAATTCCATCGTATTTAGCATTGAGTGAAAGTGGAATATGGTTATCTATAATATTTGCTATTGGAGGTCTACTCTTGGGACGATCTCTTTTTACTATCTTTGGGAAGTTGAACGTAACAGCTACATAATTTCAATTCCTTAGTAGGATATCAAGGAATGAAGAGTAAAAAAATAAACCCCACCATTTTATGGAAGGGGTTGTTTGATTTTGTTTATTGTAAAATTTATATCTCTTTTAAATACTTAAACTTCCAAATAACATAAGTACGAAAATGATATATGGAAAGAAGATTAAAAACCATATAAACGGCTTTTTCCACGTATCGAGTTTTTCATAGATCGCTATAGTGATTAATAAGATAACCCCTATTGGGATTAATAGAAAGCCATACATGTCAGTGAATGAAAATCTCTGTAAAATAAAGGGTAAAAACAATAAGCCGATACAGCTAATAAGCTTAAATACTGTACCTTTATTGATTATCAATTTAGTAATAATAGATGTAATCAGTATGATGGCAATAAAATATACTAACAAATACATTGTAAAATAAAAGGATCCTGAAAATTCCCTACCAGCCCCAGTACCATCGGCGTCAGTAGACATTCCAAATAAAAAAAACAACATTGGAAAGATAATGGGACTTGTAACTAGCAATGTAAAACCAATTGCTGCAGACACTTTCTTAAATAGTTCTTTCAAAATAAACACTCCTAATATAATTCTCTAGTTTTATCTTACGAAATGAAACTAAAAAAATATATAGGAGTTGCTCAACTAATTGGGATACTAGGCACTGTTTTCGTTGCAATCCTGATTTGTCAAAAAGTTTTTATAAATGAAACACTAAAGAAAATTATTTTCTTGTTTAATTATTTGATTAAATTTAGTATAATTGTAATCGTGCCTTGTTGCATGGGTGGGAGAGGGAGACACTAAAAGAGAGGAATTTCTTTGAAAAATTTATTGAACAAACAGTTTAATCTTGAAGGTAGCGGTACGACCATTAAAACGGAGTTGATTGCAGGTGCAGTTTCTTTTTTAACACTTGTCTATATTTTGTCCGTTAATAGTACAATTTTGCATGATGCAGGTATACCGTTCCAAGGTGCAATGATTGCCACAATTCTGTCAGCTTTTTTTGGAAGCGTTATGATGGGATTATGGAGTAATTCACCTTTAGTATTAGTTCCAGGAATGGGCATCAACGCATTGTTTACTTATACTATGGTTGGAGAAATGGGAATGAATTGGAAAGAAGCACTTGCTGTTGTATTCGTAAGTGGAATCTTATTATCAATTTTATCATTCACAAAATTAATTAAGAAATTAACAACTGCTATTCCATTATCACTAAAAAGTGCAATTACAGTTGGAATTGGATTTTTCTTAACATTTATCGGTCTTCAAGCTGGTGGGATTGTTGTAAAAAATGAAAGTACGTTTGTATCCATCGCGAATTTTACAAACATGGATGTTTTAGCAACAGTTATTACACTAGGTATTGCGATTTATCTTTTTATTAAAAATGTACCTGCAAACTTTTTAATTACGGTTATTTTAGGTACAATCATTTCATTCATTTTACATGGTGGAATTGAAAAAGCACATGATACATCGAGAATAACAATGAAATCTGCTAGTGAGGTTGTCGGACAACTGACCTTTGCTCATATATTGAGTTTTCCATTTTGGATTGCAGTATTTTCGTTAACGATGGTTGTATTATTTGAATCAATCGGTATTATTCATGGTCAATTAAGCATGATAAACCAAGAGCATAAGCAACAAAAGGTTGTTCAAGGAACTGCGTTTGGTATTATTTTATCCGGTTTACTTGGAACTAGTCCAACAGTTATTGCTGTTGAAGGTAGTGCAGGTATCAGTTCTGGTGGTAGAACAGGTCTTACTTCTGTTGTAACTGGATTTTTATTTTTAGGTTGTTTACTCTTTATGCCATTAATAGCATATATTCCAACATCTGCGATTGCACCAATCTTAATCATAATCGGTTCATTAATGGTTAAACACATTACAGATATTCAATTGGATGATCCTACTGAGGCAATACCTGCCTTCTTAATTTTAGCATTCATCCCTTTAACATATAGTATTATTGACGGAATTGCATTCGGTTTTATTGCTTATCCATTAGTTAAAATGGCAGCAGGTAAGAAAACTGAAATCACACCATATATGGTGGCAATTTCAGCATTATTCTTTGTACGTTTCGCATTGAATTTTATCACATAAAAAAAAGCGCTGATTTCTCTACTGAGAAACAGCGCTTTTTATTTTGGTGTTTTATGAATTTTTTTGAAAAACATTAATCAAAAAATTTATTTAATCGTTTATAGAAGAAATAGCCAACAACGGTACCTATTATTAATCCAATCACGTAAATAATCGTGTTATTTCCATTTGCAATTGTAGATGTTAGTAAAGCGATTAATGTTGCTGTAAGATATACAAATAATCCGTTTACGAAAAACCCGAATTTTTTATATACGAATAATTTGCCATTATTGACATTCGCATGTCTGTTATAACATAATAACCCGATTATTAAAAATGCAACGATATAAAGGATAATGATCGTTAAATTTCCATAGTCTATAGTTGGATAATCAACGATTTGTTCATTAAAATCCTTTGAAATTGATAGTTGGCCAGCTAGATATGGAATAGACCAACTAGTAATCAGTTTTTCAAAGCTATTACCAGTTAATTTATAGTTAAAGAGGCCATTTAAATTTGAATAGATACTAAAATAGATAATACTAGGTGAGAAAATCGTAAAAATAGTGAAAAGTGTTTGTGAAAAATAATGACCAGTAATTGTTCCAATCGATAGACCAATAGTAAAAAAAGCAATCGTAAATAGGAAAATGACAGTAAAAATAGTTACAAATGATGAAGCATCAATATATTTGTGAAGATTAGTATTGTAATGGATTAATAGAGTTAAAATAATTAATCCAACAGTCGCCATAAAAATATGAGCAATTCCAAACATCCATTTTGATAAATAAAGTTGTCTCGGTGAGTATGGAAGTGAAAATTGAAAATCAATTCCTCCTGTATTACGGCCAATTCCGATCAATAAGATACTTAGGATTAATACAATAATCGGTGAAATAACTGCTAGCATACTAAAGTCAGTTATATAAAGGTACGGATTACTCGGATTTGTTAGTAATGCTCGATTTAATTCATTCGTATTATTGTAATAGCTAAATGGAAGAATAATCAGGTAGACAAGATATAATAAAATAAGTGCAAGCCTAGATTGTTTAGAATTTATTAGCCACAATGCTTTACTAAACATATAAGTCCCCTCCATCGTTTATGAAAAATAAATCCTCTAAAGTCAATGGAAGTTCTTCTAAAAGAAGCGGATTTTCATTTTCCATTCGTTTTATATATTCGTCTTTATTTCCATTAATAATGATAATTGCTACTTTGCCGGTTTTTGAGAATACAGAAATAGATGGGTCTTCTTCCAATATTTTAGGTAAGCCATTTTCAAATGCTACTTGTAATTTATAAAATTGATTCGTACTTTCTTCCATTGTAGAGATTGAATTAATTCTTCCGTCCTTAATAAATAAATATTGATCAATTATTTTCTCAAGCTCAGCAAGATGATGTGATGAAATAATAACTCCAACTGATTCTGTGCTTGCATATTCAATTATTAATTGCAAAACAGTCCGTTTAACGACTGGGTCTAAACCGTTAGTCGGTTCGTCTAAAATGACATATTTTGCATTAGTCGAAAAGGTTAATAATAAATAGATCAGTGTTTTCATCCCTTTAGAGTATTTACGTAGAGATGTATTAGGTAACTTATATTTATTTAATGCTTCTAAAAATTTGTGTTTATTGAAGTTTGGATATGAATTTTCATAGATCGTAATAAGTTCTTTCACACTATATTGATTAATGAAATTTGTAGAATCACTCATATATGCAATTTGTCTTCTAGTAATTGGTGATTCGTTAATCTCTTCATCATCAATTAGTATTGAGCCTTCGTCTGGAGATAAAATGCCAACGATCGTCCTTAAAAGAGTCGTTTTACCAGCTCCATTTCTACCGATTAAGCCTGTGATTTTACCTTTTTCGATTTGAAAGTTTAGATTTTTTAATACTTCCTGTTCATCGAGTTTTTTATTTAAATGATGGATTTTCAGCAAACTATTCAGCTCCTTTATTAGAATAAAACTCTTTTACCCAATTCATTATTTCTTCCACTTCAACGCCATCTGTTAAACAATCAATTAATAAATTGGACAGTTTATTTTTATATTTTAAAAGGGTGTCTGTTGAAACAGTCTCTTTCGTTAAACCAATTACGAATGTTCCTTTACCCCTTATCGTTTCGATGACGCCAGTGCGCTCTAGTTCTTGATAGGCTCTACTAACAGTATTTGGATTAATTACCAATGTGGTTGCTAATTCACGTACGGAAGGAAGTTTATCTCCATTTACCAAAATCTTTCTTAGCATCTGCTCTTTTGTTTGTAGAACAATTTGCTCCCAAAGCGGTAAATGGCTTCTTGGGTCTAAAATAATAATCAAGAGATCACCACCTCAAATGTTTTCTTAAGTGTATGGAGTGTATTAAGTGTATGAGTATAATTAATACACTTTACTTATATCATATGTTCTCATGTATGTAAATAGTTCCATTCTTTCTAATATTTTCTTCTGTACTTGATTAAACTACTTATATTTGGAAAAAATATGTATGAAAAGAATGGAGGGTTATAGATGAAAAGGGTATTACTAACTCTTTTAAGTAGTGTTATGATCTTTTCTTTATCACTACCTAAAGTAGATGCAAGAGAGACACAAAATAATGATGTAAGTTTGGCAAAAAATGCATTATCTTCTGTAATTATTGAACAAGATACTGGCAAAATCTTATATGAAAAAGATGCTAGAAAAGAGCTTCCACCAGCAAGTATGACTAAGATCATGACAATGCTTATTATTATGGAAGAAATCAATAAAGGAAAACTCAGGCTGGATGATAAAGTAATGACAAGTGAACATGCTGCGTCAATGGGCGGATCACAAATCTTTTTAGAACCTGGCGAAGAGATGACTGTAAAAGAAATGTTAAAAGGGATTGCAATCGCATCGGGAAATGATGCATCAGTTGCAATGGCAGAGAAAATTGCAGGTACAGAAGAGGCATTTGTCGCTTTAATGAATAAAAAAGTAAAACAGTTAGGATTAAAAAATACACATTTTGAAAATCCAACTGGGTTACCTGCACCTGGTCATTATTCATCAGCGTATGATATGGCAATCATGGGAAGAGAGCTTTTAAAATATCCATTAATCACAAAATTTACTGGTACTTATGAGGATTACTTGAGAAAAGATACTGAAAAACAATTTTGGTTAGTTAATACGAATAAACTAGTTCGTTTTTATCCAGGTGCAGATGGATTGAAAACTGGATTTACTGCAGAAGCAAAATATTGTTTAACAGCAACTGCTAAGAAGAACAACATGCGAGTAGTTAGCGTAATTATGGGTGCGCCTACTTCTAAAGAAAGAAATGCACAAATGACAAATATGCTTGATTATGCATTTAATCAATATCAAGTAAAGCAATTAATTAAACAAGGTGAGAATATCGAAAGACTTAGTATTAGCAAAGGTAAGTC
This sequence comes from Bacillus sp. FJAT-25509, assembly GCF_001420605.1. Classification (GTDB taxonomy): domain Bacteria; phylum Bacillota; class Bacilli; order Bacillales; family Bacillaceae_G; genus Gottfriedia. The sequence goes on along the minus strand of NZ_LJIZ01000003.1, from coordinate 641,696 downwards.
TAAAGGTGTAAATGTTATTACAAAAAGCCCAGTTTCAGTTGTATTGAAGAAGGGTGAGGCACTGAATAAAATTACGAAAGATATTAAGCTTAACAAAAATATTCAAGCACCAATTAAAAAAGGGGAAGTTGTCGGAGTTTTAGTCTTAAAACAAGGTAGTAAAGTTTTATCTAAAACAGACTTAGTGGCGAATAAATCGGTAAGTAAAGCGAATTGGTATGATTTATTTAAGCGTACTGTTGGTGGATTCAACTGATTTTTTCCGACTAATTTCGAGTATTCCTAAAAGATTTGGCGTTTTCCCACTAGTTTTGTCATGCATGAAGGAATTCGGTTTAGTTTTAACGAAACTTTCAATAACCGTCAAATAAGGAGGTTATTGTAGTGAGTCTTAATATTGAACTTGAAGTGAAAAATGCAATCCTTTGTGTAAGACTAGCAGGGGAATTAGATCATCACACTGCTGAGGATTTACGTTTACAAGTAAATGAGGTATTAGAGTCACGGACTATCAAACATATTTTATTAAATCTTGAGCATTTAACATTTATGGATAGTTCTGGTTTAGGTGTCATTTTAGGTAGATATAAAGTTATTCGAAATAAAGGTGGAGAAATGGTTGTATGCTCAATTTCTCCATCAATTAAGCGGTTATTTGATATGTCTGGTTTATTTAAGATCGTTCATTTAGCTGATGATGAGTCAAATGGACTTAATGTATTGGGGGTGGCATAATGCGAAATGAGATGAACCTTCAATTTTCTGCATTAAGTCAAAATGAATCATTTGCTCGTGTAACTGTAGCTGCATTTATTACTCAGCTAGATCCTACTTTAGATGAATTAACTGAAATTAAAACTGTAGTATCTGAGGCTGTTACAAATGCGATTATTCATGGGTATGAAAATAATCCTGAAGGGATCGTATTCATTTCAGTTTTACTTGAAGATCAGACAGTAACTTTAACAATTCGAGATGAAGGAATTGGTATTTCTGATTTAGATGAAGCAATGCAACCTTTATATACTTCAAAACCAGATTTAGAAAGATCCGGCATGGGATTTACGATTATGGAGAATTTCATGGATCAATGTGAAGTTGTGTCCACTATTAATGTTGGTACAACGATTACGGTTAAAAAGTACTTATCAAATAGCAATGTTTTAAGTAATTAAGGAGAATCCGCCTATGGACGTAGAAGTCAAGCAAGATCAACCCCGTGCGCAGTTAAAGGATCATGAATTAAAAGAGTTAATTAAGCGTAGTCAGGCTGGAGATCAATTGGCTAGAGACAGCATCGTCGGGCACAACATGAGACTGGTATGGTCAGTTGTTCAGCGCTTTATTAACCGTGGATATGAACCAGATGATTTATTTCAGATTGGTTGTATCGGTTTATTGAAATCGGTAGATAAATTTGATCTATCTTATGATGTACGATTTTCTACATACGCTGTTCCAATGATTATCGGAGAAATCCAACGATTTATTCGAGACGATGGAACAGTTAAAGTGAGTCGTTCATTAAAGGAAACGAATAATAAGATTCGAAAAGCAAAAGAAGAATTAAGTAAAACGCTTGGAAGAATGCCTACAATTAACGAGATTGCTACTCATATGGAAATTACACCAGAGGATGTTGTACTTGCGCAAGAAGCTAGTAGAGCTCCTTCATCAATTCATGAAACGGTGTATGAAAATGATGGGGATCCAATTACATTGTTAGATCAAATTGCTGATAACCATGAAACAAATTGGTTTGAAAAATTTGCATTAAAAGAAGCGATAAAACAATTAGATGATCGAGAGCGATTAATTGTCTATTTAAGATACTATAAAGATCAAACTCAATCAGAAGTTGCTGAACGATTAGGAATTTCTCAAGTGCAAGTATCAAGACTAGAGAAAAAAATTCTCCAACAAATGAAAGACAAAATTAAATAAAATCATAGCTAAAAAAGCTGAAGAATCGTATTGAATACAAAACGATTTTTCAGCTTTTTTATTTTGTCTTTTTACTATAAACTCCTGTTTCAAATATAGATGAAACATCTCCAAATTCGACTACCTAATGCTTTTTTTGATCGGGATGACGCCTAACATTTCCTGTTTTTACTTACCAAACTACTTAGTTCAATCTTCCTGGACTTATATTTTTGGGAAGTTTTCACATACTAGTTGTAATTGAATTCATAAAGCTTTGAAACTGAGGGGAAAGTATGAATAAGGTGTTATATATTAAGTTACTTAATCGGATCGTTGTACAAGTAGGTAAACGTGTACATCTAGAAGAGATTGCACGATTACAAGGGATTAATGTTGATTTAGCCCAAATTAAAAAAATCATTGTACATGAATCAAAAAAGGAGGATGGTACACATACAGTTATTGATATTCTCGATCTTTTGCCATTAATTCAAGAAATTGAACCTGATATTTCGTTTGAGCTCGTTGGAGTGACGATGTGCATAATAGAACTTAAAAATGAAGTTTCAAAGGATCGTTTCTTTCTGTTTTGTTTCGTTTGGATCCTGTTATTTACGGGTTCTTCATTAGCAATCATTTATTTCCATGAAGATGTAAGCATGCAGCAGGTTCAACAACGAATTTACTATATGATTACAGGAGAACATAATCATAAACCTTTATTACTTCAAGTACCATATTCTTTTGGACTAGGAATTGGGATGATTTTATTTTTTAATCAATGGTTTAAGACTAGATTAAACGAAGAGCCGAGCCCTCTTGAAGTAGAAATGTTTCAGTATCAACGCTCAATGGATGAATATGTGTTAGTAAACGAAAATAAAAAGCCAAACAAAAGTGTAAATACCGATGATTAGAGATTTGTTTATAGTGTTTGTAGGGTTTTCGGGAGGTATAGCTGTTGGTACGGGCTTTGTAGCATTTTTATCGGTTATTGGAATTATTCCGAGACTAACACAGTTAACAAAAACGATTAAAAAAATTCGTGCATATGAGTTTTCAGTCATTTTAGGAGCAATTTTTGGTTGCTGGATTAGTTTACGAAATACCGTATTTAATTTGCCGAATATATTTTCAGTTTTTATTGGGCTGTTAGCAGGTATTTTTATTGGAATGTTAGCTGCCGCATTAACTGAGGTTTTAAACGTTTTTCCAATTTTAGCGAAACGAATTGGCATTCAAAAGAAAATTGTGTACTTATTAATGGCGATCGCACTAGGTAAAGTCTTTGGTTCGTTATTTCATTGGATTTATTTTATAGAGTAAAGGATGGATGAAATGAGTGGGAAATTAAAAGCTAATTATAAAGAGAATATCAAACCATACCAACCAAAAAAGCCGGTATTAAAAAATTGTATTAAAGCATTTTTAGTTGGGGGATTTATCTGTTTTTTAGGTGAGTGTATTACAAAAATCTATATAAACTATTTTAACTTTACTGATAAAAATGTCGGTGATCCAACAGTAGCTACACTTGTTTTAATTTCTAGCTTACTTACAGGGTTAGGTATATATGACAAAATTGGCCAATTTGCAGGTGCAGGATCCGCTGTTCCTGTAACAGGCTTTGCCAACTCTATGACGAGTGCTGCTATGGAACATAGAAGTGAAGGTCTAGTTCTAGGGGTTGCAACAAATATGTTTAAACTAGCTGGTTGTGTAATTGTTTATGGAGTTGTTTCGGCATACGTCGTCGGAATGATACGATACGCATTTAAAGTATTCTTATAGGAGGTGAGTACATATGGCTTTAGTCGGTAAACAAACTTGGGAGTTTCAAAATGGTGTTTATGTCCAAGCATCTGGAACCGCTGTAGGACCAAGAGAAAACTTGGGACTGTTAGCTGGCAAATTTGATTATGCTTATGAAGATCTTCACTGTGGTGAAGATAATTGGGAATTAGCAGAAAGAGCATTAATGAGAAATGCAGTTTCAGTTGCATTAAAAAAAGCAAACAAAAACGTCGAAGATATCGATGTATTTTTAGCAGGTGATTTATTAAATCAAAATGTTACTGCGAACTTTATGGCAAGAGAATTGCAACTACCTTTTTTATGTATGTTTGGAGCATGCTCAACTTCAATGGAAACGGCTGCACTCGGTGCACAGTTAATCGATAGTGGTTATGCAAAAATGGCATTGGCAGCAACAAGTAGCCATAATGCTACTGCTGAAAGACAATATAGATATCCTACAGAATATGGTGGACAAAAACCTGATTCGGCAACTTTTACAGTAACTGGTGCGGGAAGTGTTCTCCTTTCCAATAAAAAAAGCAAAATAAAAGTAAAATGCGCCACAATAGGTACAGTTCAGGATTTAGGTTTGACAGATCCATTCGACATGGGTTCTGCGATGGCACCAGCAGCAGCTTATACAATCGTGCAACACTTTAAAGATACAAATACAACACCTAATGATTATGATTTTATCGTAACTGGAGATCTTTCAGCTGTTGGTGCACCAATTTGCGAACAACTTGTTAGAGAAGAAGGATATGATATGGCAGGGAAATACAATGATTGTGGATTGCTAATCTATGATCGAGAAAATCAGGAAGTTTTTGCTGGTGGAAGTGGCTGTGCTTGTTCAGCGGTCGTAACATATGGTCATTTATTTCAAGAGTTAAATAAAGGTACTTATAAACGGATTTTGGTAGCAGCAACCGGCGCTCTTTTAAGCCCAACAATGATTCAACAGAAAGAATCAATTCCAACTATTTCACATGCTGTCGTTTTCGAAAGCTGTTAGGAGGTGTTCAGATGGATTTTGTTAATGCTTTTATAGTAGGAGGTTTAATTTGTGTAGTAGGCCAGTTACTTTTTGATTTCACAAAGTTAACACCAGGGCATGTAATGTGTATTTTTGTTGTAATTGGTTCAATTTTAGATGGGTTTGGCATTTACGATAAGCTTATAAAATTTGCTGGTGCGGGTGCAACCGTTCCAATTACTAGTTTTGGTCATTCTTTATTACACGGAGCGATGGCAGAAGCAAATGACCACGGCTTTATAGGTATTGGAATGGGGATCTTTTCACTAACTTCATCTGGCATTTCGGCAGCAATTTTATTCTCATTTATAATTGCTCTAATTTTTAAGCCAAAAGGTTAACTTATGAAAAAGAAAAGGATCATTATCGTAACCGACGGAGATGTATATGCACATCGGAGTATTGAGTATTTGGCAAAACAATTTGGCGGATGCACAATATCACAATCGAAAGGTAATCCCACTAAATTCTCTGGAAAGAGAATGGTTGAAATCATTATGCAAGCACAAAAAGAACCAGTATTTGTATTGTTTGATGACAGTGGCTTTATGGGAGAAGGTCCTGGAGAAAAGGCTTTAAAATATGTAGCGAGTGATAAACATATTGAAGTTATTGCTGCATTAGCAGTAGCATCAAATACACATCATCAAGAATGGACAAAAGTGGATGTAAGCATTGATAATGAAGGGAATTTAACTGAATACGGTGTCGATAAGTATGGAGTTCCTGATATTGAAATCGGAAGAATAAATGGAGACACCGTTTATAATTTAGATCAACTAAATATCCCCTTCATTTTAGGGATCGGTGATATTGGAAAAATGGGTGGGAGAGATGATATTGAAATCGGCTCACCTATTACACGAAAAGCAATTGAATATATCCTCGAGAGGAGTGAACTCCAGTGACCACGAAAAAAGAGCCAACTAAACTAACAAATAAACTAGTTACAAATGCTTATACAATAAGTGATCGAATAGGTTATGGAGTAAGTTTTGATATCGGAAAACGTGTGATTTTTGTAAATAAAGTTGAAGTTAATCTATATTATGTAAACGGATTAACGGATACAAGCTTTATTCAAAGATTTTTAGACGACTTAATCGGGCTAGAAAAAGTCGAGAAAAATAAATCGATGTTTAAAAATATTGAGGATACGATTGTCCATCAATCTGTAGAGATTGTTTTAACATTTGAAGATGTTATAAAGAAAGTATTATCTGGTTTGATTGTAGTACTAGTTGACGGAGAAGATAAAGGACTTGCAGTCGATGTTAGGAGCTATCCTGGGCGTGGACCAACTGAACCAGATACCGAACGAGTAGTACGTGGTTCGCGAGATGGTTTTACTGAAAACATTATTAATAATACTGGGCTAATAAGAAGACGTATTCGCGATGAAAATTTAAGAAATGAAATTCTTCAAGTAGGTGAAAGTTCAAAGACTGATGTTTGTTTATCGTATATAGAAGGTTTAGCACACGCGGAACTTGTTACAGAAATTCGAGATCGAATTACAGGTATTCACGTTGATGGTCTTACAATGTCAGATAAGAAATTAGAGGAATTTATATTAAAGCAAGGGTATAATCCGTTTCCTTTAGTTAGATATTCAGAAAGACCTGACGTCGTTGCAAACCACATACTTGAAGGACATGTATGTATTATCGTGGATACATCTCCGAGCGTAATCATTACGCCGGCAACATATTACCACCATATGCAACATGCAGAAGAGTTCAGACAAACTCCTTCTGTCGGAACATTCCTTCGATGGTGTCGTTATATGGGGATTTTTATGTCAGTCTTTTTATTACCATTTTGGTTACTATTATGTAATTATCCAGAGGTATTACCAAAATCATTAAGTTATATAGGACCAAAAGAAACAAGTAATATTCCAATTTATTTACAATTAATTATTGCTGATTTGGGGATTGAATTCCTCAGAATGGCAAGTATACATACACCAAATGCAGTTTCCACCTCGATGGGTATTATTGCAGCAGTATTAATTGGACAAGTCGCAATTGATGTGGGTCTTTTCCAACCAGAAGTAGTCTTATATACGGCTGTGTCAATGATTGGATCATATGCTACGCCTAGTTATGAGCTAGCACTTGCAAATAAATTAGCCAAGTTTGGAATCTTAATTTTAACAGCAATATTAGGTGTTAAAGGCTTTATGATTGGTTCGACATTATTCATTCTGTTTTTAGCAAGCCTGAATACTTTAAATACACCTTATTTTTGGCCATTTATTCCATTCGATGGCAGAGCATTTTGGCACTTAGTTGTCCGTACAAAAGCTAGTGAAAGTCAACATAAAAAAGGTGGAAAAACAATCGGTGATGCTACCATTTGATTTGTTGACTTAAGAATAAAGGAAGGGGGCTGTCTCAGGAGTCAGATCAACTGACAAATAAGCGCCCTCATTTTAATTTTAAAAAATGTACTAGTGCTAGTGAGGTATCTCAACAGCACTTTTTATTTGTTTTGATAATTATTTGCAGCCAACGATTTATTTGCAATATTTCATCTTTTATTTGTAGCTTGAATTTTAACATCAAAAAAACCCAGTTACTTTTTTAAGTAACCGGGTTTCTTTCATAATTATTTAAATAATGAAACAATCGCATCAAATAATGCAGAGAAGAAATCTTTAAGTTTTTGAATAAAAGAATGGCCTTCTTTAGAATTTAGATAATCTGAGATTTTATTTTTAGCTTTTGTTAATTGGTTTCCTACTTGATCCCAGTTAATATTTAAATCTTTCATTTTTTCAAATAAATTCATCAAACTAGCTTTTTGATCAGCAGTTAATGTAATTCCAAGATCCTTTGCTAATCGATCAATTAATGATTTTAATTCATCGGTTGACATGTTTGGATTTTTAGCTAGCTCTTCTTTCACTTTAGTGACAAGTTGTACAGCTTTTTCATTACCTACTGAATCACCAAGTTCGGCAGTTTTAACCATTTCTTCATTTGCTACTTTTTTAACATCATCAGGTATAACTTGACCAGAACTTAGCTCATAAGCCTTCATAATCCCAGTTAAAGCAGCTGTACCAGAGACTTGAAATGGTGCAGTAATTACAATATTTGCATCCTTTAATCCAGCAGTGATTAAAGCATTTGTATACATTGAGTTAGTAACCCATGAAATATTATTTGATTGAACGACGATGCCTGTATTTTTTTCACCAATTGTAATCATAGCAGATGAAAGAGCTCGAGTACCGATTTGAGCACTAGGCACAGTACCATCTAAATATTTATGCTCCTCTTGATTTGAAACAGTCACAATTCTAGCATCAGATGGCGCACCCATTTCAGCTAATAATGATTTCTTTTGCGTTTCAGATAAATTTTGCCCAAGAGTAACAATCGTTTCACCCGGAACAGCATCAGCAAATACCGATAAAGGCATAGCTACTAATCCCATTGATATGGTGAACGCTAATAACTTTCGTTTTAACAAAGAGACACTCCCTTTACAATAATCCAAATTTTACATCTTACAACACTATTATAGTCATTTTCGAAAACTTGTCATTACTTTTTGTTTTTTGTATGATAATATCAGCGTTACTAATTTATTCAGTAATGAAAAAATATAGGACAATTAAGTCTTATAAAGTTGTACATACATAAGGAGGATTTTTTATTATGAAAAAAGCAAGTATTACGTTTGAAAATGGCGAACAAATCTTAATCGAATTATTCCCAGAGCATGCACCAGGTACAGTTGAAAACTTTGAAAAATTAATCCGTGAAGGTTTCTACAATGGATTAACTTTCCACCGTGTAATTCCTGGATTTGTATCTCAAGGTGGAGATCCAAACGGTAATGGAACAGGTGGCCCAGGATACAAAATCAAATGTGAAACTGTAGGTAACCCATTAAAACATAAAGCTGGATCTTTATCAATGGCACATGCTGGAAAAGATACTGGTGGTAGCCAATTCTTTATCGTTCACGAGCCACAACCACATTTAGATGGAGTACATACAGTATTCGGTCAAGTAATCGAAGGTATGGATACAGTTTTAAGAATGCGTAATGGCGATGTTATGCAAGAAGTTAAGGTTTGGGACGAAGAATAGTCAAACCATTTAAGAGGTCACTCTAAATAGATTTCAAATGAAAAAAGCCACAAGGGAAAAATTTTTCCTTGTGGTTTTTTAACATGTTCTTTGTTGTTTTAACGGTGAAATTATTTAATAACATCTCGGACTATTTAGAGAAGGTTAAGTTGAAGATTTATTTTGGTTTTTTTTGAAATATGTTTAGTTTTTATTGTTTCACATGCGATTTCATGTTATTTCTTCTATTTTCTTGGTTCTCATAATCTATTTCCACATGTTTCATAGTCTTATTTGCAGTTTTTTAAGTTTTAATTGCAGATATAACTTTTTAATTGTAGATTTGCCAAATTTAATTGCAGTATTGGATTTTTTAATTGCACTAACTGGTCTCACTTGATCTTGCAATTAAAAACGCTGTTGATAATAATTCTGGTTGTAATAGGAGTTTGGATAATAATTTTGATTGTGCTGATTTGAAAATTCATGCTCGTTTTGAACTTGTCGATTACAATTTCTTGGTGGTCCTATAAATATAGAAGGTTGTAAATTTGCAGTTGCTGTTTTCCATTGGTTTTCATCAAGACAGTAAGTATGTGAGACAATATTTGAAGGTGTAAATTTCATTAAATCAGAGAATAAAATTACGTCTGGGGAAGGTGCATTAAATATTGCTAATAAGTGAGTATTGTCAACAGTTGCAATTTCATAATGCCACCAGCCTTGTGGTACGTTTGCAACTTGACCAGGAGTAATTGGGAAATTTAATAGTTGCTTTGTATAAGGATTTAAGATTGATACAACTGCTGCACCAGAAATACAATAGACTAATTCTGATGAATTTTGATGATAATGTGGCTCTACAACATTATTTGCACTTAAAGATATATCCAATAAAGACAAATTATCCAAAGTATTCAAATCATTAACACTTAATTGATTGATAAAGTTTTGACTGTCCTTTACAAATGCATGATTTTTATTTATATCATAAGTATATTGAATATTTGGTGATGAATAATCTAAATCCAACCTCATAATGATCACCCTTTTATATAACTCTAACTAAAATTTACTGTATTCAAATTTATCTAATTGGTGACAAAAGCCTATAAGGTTGGATGGGCAGGAAAAATACATGACTAGTACTCTAAATCAGTTTAAATTCTCACCTATACCATATATCCCGTTTTTCCATCTCTCCGGTTTTCTGACTTGACAGAAAAATGTGAGAATTATATATTTGAAATATTGATATATTTGGAACGTATTTTTATATTTATCGTACTATAGAGGGATAATCAATCATATATTATGTATTGGTTTAGAAGATAATTAGAGTTTTAATAATTTTTAAGAGGGGTTAACATGTTAATTAGGTATAAGAAAACATATGAGAAAATTGCAATGGGCCTGCTTTCGTTTATGCCGAATGAAAAGAATGTGAAGAGCTTAGTAAATACGATTAAAGATTATGAAACTAAAGATGATAATCATTTGTTCCTTTGGAAATTAGACGATATTGTTGGGATTATTGGAATACAACTTCTACCAGATAAGGTTATTATGATTAAACATTTAAGTGTAAACCCTTCATTCCGAAATCAAGGTATTGCAACTTCACTTTACGATGCGATTCGATCTCAGTATACAGACTATACAATCGTAACAACGCAAGAAGTAGCTTCATTCATTGAACATTGTCATGTTAGTTTGAAAGTATTATAGAAAAAGTGCTCAATTTTTTGAGCACTTTTTTTACACTGTAGAAAAAATGGTTCCATGAACCATTCAAGAGTAAGGTTTTTTAAACTTCATGCGATTTTACATACTCATAGGCCGGTTATGAGTATGAATGAAACAACAATTTGCACTTTGCTTACTCATAAACCAGTCATGGGTAAGTACGATTCAACTTCTATTTCGAAACACAGAAAAAAGGTGCCCAATTTTTTGAGCACCTTTCCTCTAAACTTTTCTTCGTAATTCTAATTGCTTTAATCTTTCTGAAATGACATCTGTTCGATCTCTTGTAGAATGTTTATTAATTAAATCTTCCGTAAAAGACGAGTAATATTCTTTTTGATTTTGATATCTTTCAATCAATTCTTGGTCATTTAATGGGAGGTCAAAATGGTGATATTCCGTTTCATTTTGAAGATTTAACTGTAAATTTGATATGATTTGTTGAAAGCGCAATTGATCAATTCCAGCCATTTCCAATAAATTAGAATCATTTGAAAAGGTAATTACGTGTCGAAATAATTTTTTAGCACCAGTAAAGTTTCTTCTTCTATAATGATATAACACTACCGATAATCTGATTAAACCTAACCAGACCTTTTTATAATGATGATTTAATTCAAGTTTCCATTGTTCCTCAAGAATTTCATGACATTCAAAAAAATCTTGATCAAAATGGAAATGACATAAATATTTTATGTACCGCTCGTTTTTATTGTAATGGACCAAGTTTTTCACCTCTTTATTACTAAAATTTTATCAGAAATGGAAAAATTTAAAAAGAAGAAAGCCTAGAGCAATGTCTAGACTTTCACGTTTTGTTTATTCACGGGGTTAAATTAACAGACGAAAGCACATCCAACGATGATTAATAAAATAAATAATACTACGATTAAAGCAAAGCCTCTGCCGTGGCCGAAACCGCCGAACTCTGGAGAAACACCTTTACTCATGAAATAACCTCCTTACCAAAAATATAATTCTTCTTGCACTGATATCTTATGAAAAATTTTAGAAAATGGTATAGGCGTAAAACTAAAAATTTAGGAACAAAGTAACTTCATCGTTGAAAAATCCTTTTCTGTTATATAGTTTTATGAAATAATACTTTATACTGTTATAGAGTATATTTTTATTTTAAAGTAAGTTGGTGAGTAGTTTGTGAAGCAATATGAAGTTAAAATTGATGCATTTGAAGGGCCATTAGATTTATTACTTCATTTAATTCAACGATTTGAAATTGATATTTATGATATACCTGTATCTGAAATAACAGATCAATATGTTTCATATATTCATACAATGAAAGAATTAGAATTGGATATTGCAAGTGAATATTTAGTGATGGCAGCTGAATTACTTGCGATGAAAAGTAAAAGTATTTTACCTAATCATGAAGAACAAGCTGATTGGGATGCAATACTTGAAGAAGACCCTAGAGAAGAATTAATGAATCGATTAATTATATATAAGCAATTTAAGGAAGCGGCGATCGTATTTCAGGAAAAAGAATCAGAACGGGCGATGATTTTTACTCGAAATCCAGTTGATTTGTCCGAATATGGACCGAGACCAGAAGATATTGTCATGCCAACTGATGTAACAATTTACGATATGTTTGGTGCACTTCAAAAGCTATTTAAACGTAAAAAGCTACAAGAACCACTTCAAACTAAAATTGTTCGTGAAGAAATATCGATCGAAAAAAGGATGGATGAAATTATTACCTACTTAAAAAGTATTAAAAAGAGAACTAATTTCATCAGTTTATTTCCACATAATGATAAAGAAAGTATTGTAGTTACTTTTTTAGCAATATTGGAGTTAATGAAAACAAAAGACATTGTAGTAGAACAGGAACAAAACTTTTCAGAAATTTTTCTTACATCACGTGAGGTTTTTGAAGATAAGCAAGCTGAGGTGTACTTGTAATGGAACAGGAAAAAAATTTAGTAGGAGTTCTAGAAGGACTTTTATTTGTAGCTGGCGATGAAGGAATTTCGATTGTCGAGCTATCTGAGACTTTAGAATTAGGTCAAACCGAAGTTCTAGAATTAATGGAGAATCTTAAAAAAGAATATGAAAATCCTAACAGAGGCTTACAAATTAGAATTCTAGCTAACAGATATAAACTTACTTCAAAGAGGGAACATGGTGAGTTTTTCAAAAAATTAGTTGAAAGCCCATCGAACTCTTCGCTGTCACAAGCAGCATTAGAAACTTTAGCGATTGTTGCATATCAACAACCAATTACGAGGACAGAAATTGAAGATATTCGTGGAGTTAAGACTGAAAAACCAATTCAAACGCTTGTCTCGAAATATTTAATTAAAGAAGTTGGACGGGCTGAAGGTACTGGACGTGCAATTTTATACGGTACTACTTCTGAGTTTTTAGATTATTTTGGCCTAAAAAACATTAAAGAATTACCTCCACTCCCACAAGATTTAAAAATGGAAGAGGTTGAAGAAGAAGCAGATTTATTTTTTAGCAAATTTGAAAAACAAGATTAGTTAAAAAATTCTGCAAATCTTTATGTATCCTATGTTAAACTAATACTATGGAAATCTTGGAGGGTGAAAGAATTGTTAATTTATAATTGTCATGGGTATGAATTAGTAAAGGCTCAATCAAATACTTCAGAAGACTTTTTTAATCGTTCCGAAGTTGAATATGAATATAATGGTCAAAAAATTGTAACTTCTGTCTTATATGTTCGCTTTTTTGAAGAACAACTTTCCGAACTAAGTGATTTAAAAACAACTAGATTATATGAAAATGGTGATCAATCAGTCGATTTTCGTGATTTAGTGGCACTTGCGCTAATTATTAAAAATCCTGATTATCGTGGAAGAAAGCGAATATATATTAATGAAATAGATCAATTTGTAAAAGAGCTACAAGGTGTTGATTTTGATAAATTGGTTGGATATGCGAGAAGTATTAAGCAAAATTCAAATAAAATAGAAATATCGATCTAATTTAACGGAGGGAAAAAAATGTCGAATAAGATGGTAGAGCATCAATTAAAAATTGTAGGTAATCAATTAGGGATTGTTGGTCTAGAGTGTAATTTGTTTTTAAATAGGAATTCTTTACCGTCATTTCAACATGAAAATCAATCAGTGGATACTAACTACTTAGAAAAAATACTCTCTTCATTACGTAGAATTACAGTATATTGTGAGGATGCTAAAGAAGTTTGTGAGAAAATTTTAAGTGGACAGTTCCATAAAGCAACAGCTGAAGATACTTTACATAAAATTTATCACAGATGTATCGCTGAATTCTTCTCTCCTAAAAACGATGCATGGTATGAAAATAGTCGTGCAGCATACACAGGTAATCAAGCAATTACATTTTATAAAGCTGTACCTGGTACTCTTCAAGACCTATTTTCGTCTTTAGAAAAAGTTTTTCAACAAATGCGAGAAGAACTTGAGTATTATGAAACAGATTATTCAACAAAACTGATGCAACAATACAAACAGTAATTAGAAAATAGTTAAATGTAAATAATATCGTTAAGAGAAAAAGACTAGAAATTTTCTAGTCTTTTCATTTTGTATAAAACTCAAAAAAATGGATATATCTAGTAATTTTTATCTAAGATACGTTACAATACTATAGAAATTTCTTTGTAAGAGAAGAGGACTTAAAATGAAACAAATGTATTCAATTGGACAAAGGACAATCAAAACAGCAATCGGAAGTGGTATATCTCTATTAATCGCAGAAGCTCTACATTTACAAAATTACAGTACTGCTGCTGTCGTCACGCTATTAAGTATTCAAAATACAAAACGCAGATCATTTATTGTTGCAATTCAAAGATTTGTTGCATCAGTTATTGCAATGTTAATTGGATGGATGATGTTTGAATTTTTAAGCTATACCCCATTAACAGTTGTCATTTATTTTCTTTTAACTATACCCTTATTAGTCACATTGAAGTTACAAGAAGGAATCATACCAAGCTCAGTGATCGTTTTGCAAATTTATGTGAGTAACAATAAATCAATATCTTTCTTAATTAATCAAGTTGAAATTTTAGCAGTTGGGATCTTAATTGCTTTAATAATGAATACATATATGCCAAGTATTGAGAAGAAGATGATTGAATCTCAAAAGAAAATCGAGCAAAATTTTAAAATGTTACTTCTAGGAATTGCTTTAAAAATGAAGGGTAAGGATGAAGATTCACAAAATGAATTAATTTATGAAACAAAAAACCTTTTACAAACGGCGAAATCATTAGCTTACAGGCAAGTTGAAAATAGTTTTGTAAAATCAAACTTATATTATATTAATTATTTTGAAATGAGAGAACGTCAATTCGAAATCATATCGAATCAAATCATCCCATTATTAAAAAAGGTTGCGTTAAATTATCCGCATTCAAAAATTATCGCAGAATTTTTTGAGGACACAGGTGTTTATTTAAAAGAAAAATCTACAGGGATTGAATTATTAGGGGAATTTAGTCATATGATGAATGATTTTAGAAAGATGCCATTACCTGAATCAAGAGATGAGTTTGAGACTAGAGCTAGTTTAATGATGATTGTTTATGAATTGGAAAAAGTGATCTCATTAAAAATGGAGTTTTACTCAGAAAATCAGACCGTTTTAGAAAAACTTAACTAATCATTTTATATAAGAGGATGCGGAATTAACATCTTAAATACGTTAATTCCATTAATCGCGTGAATCGCATGAATACCGGTAATAGCTATAAATTTAATATCATACAATGGAAAGTAGAAGAGAAATTTATTTTCTCTGATGGAGGTGTATGATGTTAAATCAATCTGAACTCGTCACTTACTTTCAGGAGGTAGAAATCTGGTGTGCGAATGTATTACAGTTGCTGTCTGAAAGATTTGACCATATTCAAGAAAAAGAACTATTAGAATATAAAGTTAAACTATTGTTAAACAGAATGGGGACAAAAGGTCATTATGTAGATCAAAATTCCTTTTTAGATGAAATTAGTATGGATGTGGATGATATCCAAGAACGATTAATTTCAATTTTAAATGAAGAGGAATATGATGATAGCTATGCGTATCGGGTAATAGAAGTCGAAGAGAGAGTGGGGATTGGTAAGCACGAGCTCCCGCCTTTACCATACCCATATAATGCACTCGAGCCATATATATCAAAAGAAATTATGATGCTACATCATGATAAGCACCATAAAAGTTATGTAGATGGTTTAAATAAAGCTGAGATTGAATTAGAAAAGGCAAGAAAGAATAAGGCATACGATTTATTAAAGCATTGGGAAAGAGAGCTTGCATTTCATGGGTCTGGTCATTATTTGCATACGATATTTTGGAATAATTTAAGTAAATCAGGTGGAGGGCAACCTCATGGGGCTTTTTTAAAACAAATTGAAGATGACTTCGGAAGTTATGAAGCCTTTAAAGAGCATTTTACACAGGCTGCTAAAAAAGTGGAAGGTGTCGGTTGGGCGATTTTAGTTTGGGTTCCAAGAGCGAATCGGTTGGAGATTCTTCAAACTGAAAAACATCAATTCTTTACTCAATGGGATACAATTCCATTGCTAGTTTTGGACGTTTGGGAGCATGCTTATTATTTGCAGTATAAATTTGATAAAGACGCATACATTACAAATTTTTGGAACATTGTTAATTGGCCAGATGTAAATTATCGATATGATTATGCTAGTCAATTAAAATGGCAACCATTTTATTAATAAGCGTAAAATAGTAGGTGCTGGAATTGCTCAGGTTGTATATCTGAACAAGTTCAGCACTTTTTTCTTAAAAAAAAAGTCATTTTTTTATAATGTAATTCGTAAACTTGTACTAATTAGGACTAACTGTGGAGTTGATGCGAAAGATGAAAAAATGGCTAGTAATCGGAATCATTGGCTTATTTTTAATCGGAATTATTATTCCGACGAATAATGTTAAAGCATTTGGAGGAGTTAGTGCTAGAAATGCAGTTTTGATGGATCAAAAAACTGGACGAATCTTGTATGGTAAAGCAATGCATGACTCTGAAAGAATCGCCAGCATAACAAAAATAATGACTGCAATACTCGCTGTAGAGTCCGGTAAAATGCAAAACACGATAACAATTAGTTCAAGGGCAGTGCAAACAGAAGGATCATCCATTTATTTAAAACCAGGACAAAAAATTAAACTTGAAGATTTAGTTTATGGTTTAATGCTTAGGTCTGGGAATGATGCGGCTAATGCAATTGCCGAGGCTGTAGGTGGTAGCATCGAAGGATTTGTTTATATGATGAACGAAAAAGCAAAAGAAATCGGAATGAGTAATACATATTTTAGCAATCCATCAGGACTTGATCAGCAAGGAAAAGAGCATTACTCATCTGCTTATGATATGGCGTTATTAACGAGATACGCTATGGAAAATCCTAAATATGCAAAAATTGCAGGTACAAAAGTACACCGTGCCCCAAATACGGCAGAATCTTGGGATTATGTTTGGAAGAATAAAAACAAATTGCTTACTTTCATGTACAAGTATAGTACTGGAGGTAAAACTGGATTTACTAAAAAAGCAAAAAGAACACTCGTATCAACTGCTTCAAAAAACGGAATGGATTTAATTGTCGTAACACTAAATGATGGGCAAGATTGGCAAGATCATATGTCACTATTCGAATATGGTTTCAGTAACTATCCTTTAACGAAAGTTTTAAGTAAAGGAGGAATTAAAGAAGTCACAGATAAAAAATATAAAGGACATGTTTATATGAAAAATGACTTCTCTTATCCTTTAGATAAAAAAGAGCGTGATCAAGTAAGAATCACGATTGAAATGCAAAAGCCGACCAAGAAAAAAATTGCTAATGATGCAATTGTTGGTAAAGCGATTATCGAACTAGAAGGTGAACAAATTGGATTTAGAAATATATTTTATAGCGATAGTAAGGTCAAAATATTTACAAAAGAAATAATCCAAAATGGGAAACAAGTTCTATTAAACTTAATGGGAGAGCACTCTGATGGTTAATATCATTTGGGTTGCTCTTACAATAATTGGTTTTGTTTTTGCAATGATTAATGGCACCATGGATGAAGTAAATAAAGCAGTATTTGACGGAGGAAAGCAAGCAATTACCATTATTATTGGACTAGTTAGTGTGCTTGTTTTTTGGTTAGGTTTAATGCGAATAGCAGAAGAATCTGGATTATTAAAAATTCTTTCGAAATTATTTCAACCATTCCTATCTTTCCTATTTCCGAGAATCCCTAAAGACCATCCGGCACTAGGTTATATTATGTCAAATATGGTCGCCAATTTATTCGGTTTAGGAAATGCCGCAACACCATTAGGTATAAAGGCGATGGAACAACTAAAAGTGTTAAATAGAAATAGTATTGAAGCAAGTGATGACATGATTACATTTTTAACTTTAAATACAAGTGCAATCACTTTAATTCCTACAACAGTGATCGGAGTTAGAATGTCTTATCATTCTGCAAATCCGACCGAAATAGTAGGTGTTACAATCCTTGCACAGATCGTTTCATTTATTGGGGGACTCGCGGTAAATAGTTTTTTTGCAAGTAGGCGAAATCGAAAGGGGAGAAAATAAATGGGATATATGAATACTATTTCACTTTATATTATTCCATTTATTATCGCTGTCATTTTAATACATGGAACTTGGAAAAAGGTGCCTACGTATGAATCTTTTGTTGAAGGTGGAAAAGAGGGTGTAACAATTGCAGTGCAATTAATTCCATTTTTAGTAGGGATGCTAGTATCGATCTCGATCTTTAGAGCGTCAGGTGCTCTAGAGTTTTGTGTAGAACTTATGCGTCCATTATTAAGTTCATTAGGTATTCCGGCAGAAGTTTTTCCGCTAGCAATTATTCGACCTATTTCTGGTTCGGCCGCTTTAGGGATTACTTCGGATTTAATTAAAACATATGGACCGGATTCATTTATCGGAAGGTTAGCTTCGACTATGCAAGGCAGTACAGATACAACGCTATATGTTTTAACGGTGTATTTTGGAGCGGTAGGAATTCGTAAAATGGGTGATGCATTAAAAGTAGGTTTAATTGCAGATGCAATCAGTATTATTTTCTCAATCATTTTTGTAACGATGTTCTTTTCTTAACCCAACGCATACGATTTGAAACAGTGAAAAAGTACTTTTATTTTAGGATAAAAGTACTTTTTTATTGCGCATTTAAAATTAATATCTTATAATACCAATAAGAATAGTTGGTATTAAGACAACATTCAATTTTACCCATGTTGCATATAATGGATTGGAAGAAACTAACCTTTTTGTGACATAAAGGAGCTTGAAATTATGAAAGTTGTAAAATCAGTACACGAGCTGATCGGATCAACACCATTGCTTGAAATTACAACATTCCCTTTACCAAAAGGAACAAGACTATTTGCAAAATTAGAATTCTGTAACCCAGGTGGAAGTGTAAAAGATCGACTTGGAATGGAATTATTAGAAAGTGCACTTAACGAAGGTAAATTAGAAAAAGGTGGTACAGTCATTGAACCAACCGCCGGAAATACAGGAATTGGTTTAGCACTAGCAGCTATAAAATATGGTGTAAATGTTCTATTTGTTGTTCCTGAAAAATTCAGTATTGAAAAACAAACATTGATGAAAGCACTTGGAGCAAAAATTGTGAACACACCTACAGAAGATGGAATGACAGGTGCAATTAAAAAAGCGAATGAGCTCTCAAAAGAAATACCGAATTCATTTGTACCATCACAATTTAGTAATGAAGCAAATCCAAGAACCTATTACAAAACATTAGGTCCTGAATTAGTTGACCAACTAGATGGAAAAATAGATGTATTTGTTGCTGGAGCTGGTAGTGGAGGAACATTTACTGGTACAGCCCAGTATTTAAAAGATAAATTACAAAATGTAAAAACAGTGATTGTTGAACCAGAAGGATCAATCTTAAATGGTGGAAAGCCAGGTTCACATGATACAGAAGGAATTGGAATGGAATTTATTCCTGCCTTTGTAGATACAAAATTATTTGATGCTATTCATACAGTACTTGATACAGACGCATTTCGTTTAGTCAAAGAACTAGCAACGAAAGAAGGACTTTTAGTAGGAAGTTCCTCAGGAGCTGTGTTATATGCAAGTTTATTAGAAGCAAATAAAGCAAAACCAGGGAGTACAATCGTAACGATTTTCCCAGATAGTAGTGAAAGATACTTAAGTAAAAACATATATAGTGAGGGATAAAATATGAAGAAAAAGACGGCGTTAATACACGGGGGAATTAGTAGAGATGAAACAACTGGTGCGGTTAGTGTTCCGATTTATCAAACTAGTACGTATAAACAAGATGCTGTTGGTAAACATAGAGGATTTGAATATTCCAGAACAGGCAATCCGACACGACATGCTCTTGAAGAGTTGATGAAAGATATTGAACACGGTGTTGCAGGATTTGCATTTGCATCAGGAATGGCAGCTATTCATACTGTGTTTAGTTTATTCAAGACTGGTGACCATATCGTAGTCGGTGATGATGTTTATGGTGGTACTTACCGATTACTTACAAGAGTGTTATCAAATTTAGGCATAACAGCTACATTTGTTGATACAAGTAATATTACTTTAGTTGAAAATGTTATTTCACCAAATACAAAAGCAATTTTTATTGAGTCACCTAGTAATCCATTATTAAAAATTACTGATATTAAAGCAATTGCAAAACTTGCAAATGAATATGACTTATTAACGATTGTTGATAATACTTTTGCTACTCCATACTGGCAACAACCACTTACACTAGGTGCTGATATCGTCGTTCATAGTGGAACTAAATACCTTGGAGGACATAGTGACGTAGTAGCTGGAGTTGTTGTAACGAATAAAGAAGAATTAGCTGAAGATTTAGCATTTTATCAAAACTCGATTGGTGGAGTTTTAGGGCCAAACGATAGCTGGTTATTACAACGTGGTATTAAAACACTTGGAATTAGAATGGAAGAACATGAAAGAAATACGCATGAAATTGTGACGTTCTTATCGAATCATCCAAATGTAAATAAAGTTTTCTATCCTGGATTATCGACACATCCAAACCATGAATTAGCAAAACAACAAAGCAGTGGATTTGGTGGCATGTTATCTTTTGAATTAAAAGAAGGTTTAGATCCAGAAGAATTCGTAGGTAAATTAAAGTGGTTTACATTAGCTGAAAGTTTAGGAGCGGTTGAAAGTCTTGTAGGGATTCCTTCAAAAATGACGCATGCTTCAATCCCAAGAGAAAAACGAATTGCATCCGGAATTTCTGATGAATTAATTCGATTATCGGTTGGTCTAGAAGATTTAGAAGATTTAATCGAAGACCTAGAACAAGCATTAATATTTCAAACATCAAAGGTGAGATAAATGGGTAGAGAGTTTTTAGACGTTTTTACTGGTTGGGCAGATAGTTACGATTCTTTTGTTCAAGGCCATGACCCAGAATATAAAGAAGCATTTCGACGTTATGATGAAATACTGAATGAAATTGTTAATAGAAGTGGAAATAGCGTTCTCGAATTTGGAATTGGTACAGGGAATTTAACAAAGTTACTTCTTGATAAAGGAAAAACTGTATTTCCAATCGAGCCATCTCCTGAGATGAGAATTATTGCCTCAAAGAAATTGGGCGAGAATATTACGATTCACGACGGAGATTTAATTGATTTTCCAAAACCACAGGCCGGGATCGATACAATTGTAAGTTCATACGTTTTTCATCATTTAACTGATCAAGAAAAATATGAAGCTATTAAAATATATAGCTCATTATTGAACACAAATGGGAAAATCGTATTTGCAGATACAATGTTTTTAACAGAAAACGAATATAAAAATGAAATTACAAAAGCTGAAAATGCAAATTATATCAATCTAAGAGATGATTTAATTAGAGAATATTATCCATTAATCCCAGTTGTTCGTTCACATTTTGAAAAAAATGGTTTTGATGTGAAATTCGAACAATATAATGATTTTGTATGGATCGTTGAAGCTACAAAAAAATAGAGAGAAGTAATTTAGGAGGAAATTAAATATGCCATCAGTTGAAAGTTTTGAATTAGATCACACAAAAGTTGTTGCTCCTTACGTTAGACATTGTGGGACTCATGCAGTTGGTACAGACGGAGTTGTTACAAAATATGATATTCGTTTTTGCCAACCAAATAAGCAAGCAATGAAACCAGATACAATTCACACTTTAGAACATTTACTAGCTTTGAACGTACGTGAAGCAGTACCTGCTGGTGACCCTTTTAAAATTATTGATTTATCACCAATGGGTTGCCAAACTGGATTTTATTTAATAATCGCTGGTACACCTTCAATTTCAGAAGTAATCACATTATTACGTAAAACAGCTGAACTTGGACAGCAAGTTGAAGAAGTACCTGCTGCAAATGAGCTTCAATGCGGCCAAGCAAAACTTCATGACCTTGAAGGCGCAAAAAAATGGTTAAAATATTGGAGCGAGCAAACTGACGAAACGTTAGAAAGCGTATTTGCTTAATATAAAAAAACGTCATCTTAATAGATGACGTTTTTTTATATTAGACTGTTGGAAAAAAGAAAATGGGGAGGTGCAAATAAATAAGGCAAAACTACAATTAAAATTAAGTAAACTGCAAATAAGACCACGAATCATTCATAAATTTGAGCGAAACCCAAAAGAATCTCGAGGACTAAACGTAAAATGGATTGAGAAATGAACAAATAAATCTCGGCCATAAGGAAAGTGGACATCCCGTTTTGGAAATAAGGCTCATGCAGCCACCTTAATTGGCAAAATCGTTTTCAACAGAATGAAAAAAACGTCATCCTAATTTTGATGGCGTTTTAAAGCAACAAAAATAAAAAATAGCTTAATTGATCACAAGAAGTAATTTCTCTTTTGGAACGGTGAATTTAATTTCTCCAATATTTTCTTCAATATCTTCAATTGTTGGAATATCATCAAAGCTTTGAATTGAAATGGCATCATCTAAGCATAATAAAATATATGGGTAATTAGTTTCTGTAGAGTCATAGATTAATTTGTATGCTTTTGAAGGTTTATCGGAAGTGAAAAATACATCGCCTAATTTAAACGAACCAACTGAATTATATTTTACTGCTGGATTAAAAGAATAATTCATATAGTAAGCTCCTTTTTCATTTTACTTATTATATTATTGACGGGTTCCTAATAGATTAAACAGCAAACTAGTAATTAGCTTGAATTGTAATAGATATTTTGTTTTTCTGAGTTACCATGGTCACTTCACCAATCCAATCTTCAATATCTCCAAGGGTTGGCATAATATCATAATTTTGGACTAGTCTTGCATCGGTTAATGAGACAAGTACATATGGGAAATCGTCTTCATTTTCCTCATAAACAAGCATATAGATTGTTTCATTCTTTTTAGTAATAAGTACACTACCTGGCGTAATAATTTTAGAACGGTCAAATGCTGAGGAGTGTTTTAAAGTTAAATTCATATCTATTACCTCATTTCTGCAAATCTAGTAAATTATATGATAGATTTTTAAAAATATGATATTGAGAGAAGGATAAAGGGACAATGGATTAAGAGGAAGAATGACGATCGTGCACGACTTAAAAATGGAATTAAGGTTTAGATTGGGTGTTTAACTCACTTTATTCATAAAAAACCTTGTAGCTGCTACTTGTTTTCAATTGTATAAATCTGTATGATGGTTGAAGAGGTGAAATGATCGAATGGAAAGATTACAGAAAGTTATTGCTAGAGCGGGAATTGCTTCTCGTCGTAAAGCAGAAGAGTTAATTAAAGAAGGAAAAGTGAAAGTAAATGGTCAGGTTGTTACTGAGTTAGGTGTTAAAGTAAGTGGTAACGATCGTGTTGAAGTGGAAGAGATTCCGATTGATAAAGAAGAACCAGTATACTTCCTTTTATATAAACCATCAGGTGTAATTTCAAGTGTTTCAGATGATAAAGGTAGAAAGGTTGTAACAGACTTTTTCCCAATGATTAAACAACGCATTTA
Source organism: Bacillus sp. FJAT-25509 (assembly GCF_001420605.1). Classification (GTDB taxonomy): domain Bacteria; phylum Bacillota; class Bacilli; order Bacillales; family Bacillaceae_G; genus Gottfriedia. The sequence continues at coordinate 618,055 of NZ_LJIZ01000003.1, read as the reverse complement.
TCCAATTGGTAGATTGGATTTTGATACATCGGGTATCATTCTATTAACTAATGATGGCGAATTTTCAAATATACTTCAACATCCAAAATATGAAATAGATAAAGAATATATCGCAAAAGTAAAAGGGATTCCAACTAAAGAGCAGTTACGTAAATTAGAAAGAGGAATTGTGCTTGAGGATGGAAAAACGGCTCCAGCTCAAGTTAAAATGATTTCACTTGATAAAAGCAAAAATACTGCAATTGTAAGACTGATCATTCATGAAGGTAGAAACCGTCAAGTCAAGAGGATGCTTGAGGCGATTGGTACTCCAGTTGTGAAGTTAAAACGTGAACGATATGCGTTTTTAGATTTGAGTGGATTAACTCCTGGTGATGCAAGAGAACTATCACCTCATGAAGTGAAAAAACTAAGAGCAATGGCTACAGCAAAGCCACGCTAATGATAAATCAGACTGATGATCACTGCTTTTTTACTTAGTTACTTAACCTAAATTCAGTACTTATTTATAATCCGGTTAACATTTTTAGAAAATATGTTTTAATTCAGTCTGATATCTTATTTTTTCACTACGACTCGGTAAATACCGAGTTTTTTCTTTGCTTTAAACATTTAATATTTCGGGATAAAAGATTGAAAATTTAGTCTTTTTTGAAACGTATCAAATTTCTATTCAAGAATAGGAAATAATGATATTCTATCATATGGGAGGAACTGCATATATGAAGAAAAATAGAACGTTAATTCGAACAATTATCCTATTAGTTTTGGTTTGTGCAATTGGTTATACTTTTTACATAAATTTCTTTAAGAAAGATGAAGTTATTACTAAAGGAAGTAAAGCGCCAAACTTTGCTATGACGGAGCTAAATACTGGTAAAAAGTATACTCTTTCAGGTGAAAAAGGAAAAGGCGTGATTGTTAACTTTTGGGGTACTTGGTGTGAACCATGTAAGCGAGAAATGCCATTTATGAATGAAATCTATTCGAAATATAAAGGAAAAGGAATTGAGTTACTTGCAATGAATGCAGATGAATCGAAATTTTCAGTACAAAGATTTGTAAGCGATTATAAACTTAAATTTCCAGTCGGAATAGATAAAGATCAAGAGGTTTTAAATACGTATGGTGTTAACCCTTTACCAACTACGTTTTTTGTAAGTCCGGATGGAACAATAAAGAGAATCGTAACTGGTCAAATGACACCAGATTCTTTTGAAAGTTATATTAAAGAAATATTACCAAAATGATGAGTGTACATTAGTAAGGGGAAATAAAATGGAGACTTTTAAATGTGAATGTGGTCATCTTAATCATGTAGGTACTGAAATATGTGAGTCATGCGGTAAACCTCAAGATGAAAAAGCAACAGAAATACTTGATATGCGATATGAAGGGACTGCTAGAAGATCAATCGTTAATAATCAAACTTATATAGATAAAATATGGACGTTTTTTTCATCTGTAAAGGTAGCAGTTGTAATCATTCTAATTACGCTAGTAGCAGCAGCATTAGGTACTATTTTTCCGCAAAGAGATTTATTACCACCTACTGCGAATCCTGCAACGTATTATCAAGATGAATATGGAATCTTTGGTAAAATATACGATGCAATTGGTTTGGATAATACGTTTAACTCTTGGTGGTTCATGTTACTTGTTGCATCGATTGGGATCTCACTAGTAATTTGTAGTTTAGATCGAATTTTACCACTCTATAAAGCTCTAAACAAACAAACTGTTACTAGACATCCAAACTTTTTAAAAAGACAAAAAATGTTCGGAATTAGTAGAGTTGATCATATTCCAGACGAAATAGAAAAAGCTAAAGTTAATTTGCGTAAAAGAGGTTATAAGATTCGTGAAGAAAACGGCAATATCTTAGCAGAAAAAGGTCGTTTCTCTCGTTGGGGTCCATATGTAAACCATATAGGGTTAATTATCTTCCTTATTGGGGTAATGATGAGATATGTACCTGGAATGTATATGGATAAAGCTCTTTGGGTTCAAGAAGGCGAATTAAAACCTGTCGTTGGTACAAACCAAAACTATTATATTAAATTAAATGATTTCCATATGGAAACATATGATAAAGATAAAGAGGGTAAAGTTTATAAAAAAGCGATTGAGCGCTTTGGAAATGATAAAATACCTAAAAACTATCAAGCCGATGTGACGTTGTATAAACGCGAAGGAAATTTAATTCCAGGAGAAGATCCAAAACTTAAAAAAGTAAAAGATTATAGTATTAAAGTTAATGAACCTTTAAAGTTCCAAAACTTCGCTCTATATCAAGTAGATTATCGAATTGGTGAATTTAGTGCATTCTTATTTACATTACAAAATAAACAAACAGGTGAAAAATTAGGGCCAATCACAGTAGATTTACAAAATCCTAAAGAAGTATATGACTTAAAAAATGGATATAAAGTAGAACTTAAAAATTATTTTCCAGATTTCTATTTTAACTCTGATGGTCAGCCTGATACAAAAACAAGAAAACCAAACAATCCAGCGTTTGTATTTAAAATGACTACACCAAAAACACCAAAAGGCGAAGTAGCATTTGTTGCAATTAAACAAAATATTGAACCAAATGGTGAAAACAAATATAAAATGTCATTTGCAGGGATTGAAACAAAAGATTCAACAGGTTTAACAGTACGTAAAGATTTAACTCTTTGGTTACTAGCACTTGGAGGAGCAATCTTTATGATCGGTGTAATTCAAGGTATGTATTGGTATCACCGACGCGTTTGGATACAGAATCAAGATGGGGAAGTTTGGGTTGCGGCATTTACAAATAAAAACTATTATGGTTTAAAGATGGAATTAAAGAAAGTGTTTGTAGACACAAAAATTGAATTGCCGATAGATCAACAAGCTAAAGAATAGTGTTTAACTAGGGGGAAAATATGTACGAGCTAAGTAGTAATTTTTTATTTATCGCGTTTATTTGTTATATAGTAGCTACTTTCTTTTTTGGCGGCTCGATGAAAACAAATGATAATGGTCCTAATAGATGGGGTACTATTGGTATTTCGATTACATTAATTGGATTCTTATCGCAAATTACTTATTTTATTTTAAGATGGATTGCTGCTGGACATGCACCTGTAAGTAATTTATTTGAATTTATTACATTCTTTGGAATGATGTTAATTTTTGCGTTTATCATGATTTATTTTATGTATCGCTTAAATATAATCGGATTATTCGCATTACCTTTATCAATAATCATCATTGCTTATGCATCAGTATTTCCACATGAAATCAAACCATTAGTTCCATCTTTAAAAAGCTATTGGTTACATATCCATGTAACAACAGCAGCTTTAGGGGAAGCTATTTTAGCGATTAGCTTTATTACAGGACTAATTTATTTAATTAAAAATATCGATCAAAAAGTATCAACAAAGAAAACATTTTGGCTAGAAGCAGTTTTATATTTCTTAGTAACTGTTGTTGGTTTCGTTATTATTTCTACAGCATTTAATGCATCTGGATACGAAGCAAAATATAATTGGATTAATAAAGATAAATTACAAGAAGAAATGGTCTATAATCTTCCATCAATTGTTGGTCCACATAAAGGTGAATTGACAACAAAAGATAAATTTGAAGCCCTTGCAGAAGTGCCAGCGATGGTTAATGCTAAAAAATTGAACACTGTAATTTGGTCAGTTTTTGCTGGCGCAGCATTATATGCAATCATTCGTTTAATTATCAGAAAACGAATTGGTGCATTTTTACAACCATTTGTACAAAAAGTCGATAGTGAATTATTAGACGAAATCGGATACCGTGCTGTAGCAATTGGTTTTCCAGTATTTACACTTGGTGGATTAATCTTTGCTATGATTTGGGCTCAAATTGCTTGGACAAAGTTCTGGAGCTGGGATCCAAAGGAAGATTGGGCATTAATAACATGGTTATTCTATGCAGTGTTTTTACATCTTCGTTTCAAACGAAATTGGCAAGGTGAAAAATCTGCTTGGTTAGCCGTACTGGGATTTGCAATTATTATGTTTAACTTAATTGCAGTAAACTTAATCATTGCTGGTTTACACTCATATGCGTAATTAATAATCAGCCTTGTAAAGGAATAAACCTTCCTTTACAAGGCTTTTTTTTTCTAATTTTTATTTCGGTCCACATTTACTTAAATTTGGTTTCCTAGAAATCGCACTCTTGCTGCCTAGTTTTTTTTCACTATTTTATGGAAATAATAAATTCTAAGAATTATGTAAAAATGTTCACAAATTATACTAGAATATCCAATTTTTATTATGTAAAATTATGAAGAGGGGGTCGAAATTATGGATCAAAATATAAAAATATTAATAGCAGATGATGAAGATCGTATTAGACGATTATTAAAAATGTATTTGGAACGTGATGGATATAGTATTGACGAAGCTGAAAATGGTGAGGATGCTTTAAATTTAGCATTGAAGAATGAATATTCATTAATCGTACTAGATTTGATGATGCCTAAAATTGATGGAATTGAAGTTTGTAGGGAATTACGAAAAACAAAAACAACGCCTGTGATCATGTTAACGGCAAAAGGTGAAGAAACAAACCGAGTTCAAGGTTTTGAAGTAGGTACGGATGATTATATCGTTAAGCCATTTAGTCCGCGTGAAGTAGTACTACGTGTTAAAGCTCTATTAAGACGTTCTTCACCTGTACCAGTATTTACTTCAGATAATTCTTCAGCGAAGGATATCGTTGTGTTTCCGCATCTAACGATTGATAATGATGCTCATAAGGTAATTGTTGAAGGGGAAGAGATCAGTTTAACACCAAAAGAATACGAATTACTGTTGTTTTTAGCTAAGGCACCTGACAAAGTATTTGATCGTGAAACATTATTAAAATCAGTTTGGCAATATGATTTTTTCGGAGATTTACGTACCGTAGACACACATGTAAAACGACTGCGTGAAAAACTAAGTAAAAGCTCTGAGGATGCTGCGAAAATGATTGTAACCGTTTGGGGTGTAGGTTATAAATTTGAAGTAGGTCAGGAGTAATGATCGTAAGAAGTTTAGTTGGAAAGCTTTGGCTGACAATTATCTTACTAGTCTCTCTTGTATTATCATTTTTGACCTTTGTCTTAATAGGATTTTTTGAAAAATTTTACATTGACCTTCAAGTACAAAATATGAAAGATGATGCAACGAAAATTGCACAATTAATAGATAATGGTCAACCACTCTCAAATATTGAGTATTTATCAAATAATATTGTTAGTCGATATTCAAGAGTAATTATTTCTATTGACGGTAGGGAGCCATGGTATTCAAATAATACTTATGGAATACAGGATCTACCTTTTAAAGAAATAAAAAATGATGAAATCTTAAATAAAACGTTAACTGATAATAAAGAGGTCAGTAAAAGACTTGTTTATGGTGAAAATAGTGAGAGAGAAAAATTAGTAGTGGGTGTTCCATTACATACAAACTCAAACAATGGAGCTGTATTTATATACCAAACATTACAACCTGTAAAAGTGATGATTCATCAAACGACTAATTTTGTCTTGCTTGCGGCATCAATCGGAATCGTATTAACAACATTTTTCTCATTCTTTCTTTCTTCTAAAATTACAGCTCCTCTTAGAAAAATGAAAGAAGTTGTAAGTAGTATGACTTCAGGAAATTTTAATGTGAAAGTACCGATCCATTCAAGTGATGAAATTGGAGAGCTTGCGTATTCATTTAACAAGATGAGTAAACAATTAAATTTTAATATGAATGCATTAAAACAAGAGAAAGAGAAGGTTTCTAATATTATTACAAGTATGGTAGATGGGGTAATTTCGATTGATAAAGAAGGTCAAATCGTGACATCAAATCCACCAGCTGAACGCTTTTTGAAAATGCTTAATGATGATCAGTTAGAAGATCCCTCTTCTCTTGTTTTAACAAATGAGTTATTAGATTTATTTGTATTAGTAGTCGAAAGTGAGAAAAAGCAATTTATCGAATTACATTTTGATCAAGGCAATTGGCAAGTTTTAATGTCGCCCCTTTATAATCAAACAAATATAAGAGGCGTTGTAGCGGTGATTCGAGATGTTACAGAACAAAGACGTTTAGAAAAGATGCGAAAAGATTTTATAGCGCATGTTTCTCATGAACTACGTACGCCTATTTCTTTATTACAAGGTTATAGCGAAGCGATTGTTGATGGGGTAGCAGAATCCAAAGAAGAAATGCAGGAATTGTCACAAATCATTTATGATGAGTCTCTTAGAATGGGGCGTTTAGTAAATGATCTGTTAGATTTAGCAAGAATGGAGAACGGTTTTACCGAATTAAATAGAGAGTTCGTTCCTCTAGTACAATTTGTGGATCGAATTTTACGTAAGTTTAAAGGTCTAGCAAAGGATAAAAATATTAAGCTATTTGGTGAAATCGACAATGTTTCGCATTTGAATATCTACATAGATGAGGATCGAATGGAACAGGTTTTTACAAATTTAATTGATAATGCAATAAGACATACGAATGAAAATGGAAGAATAATTGTTTCAGTAAATCAAAATGAAAGATCAACTACATTTAATTTTATTGATTCAGGTGCAGGGATTTCAAAAGAAGACTTACCATTTGTATTTGAACGTTTTTATAAGGCAGATAAAGCTCGTACAAGAGGTAGAAGTGGAACAGGTTTAGGTTTATCAATCGTTAAAAATATTGTTACAGCACATGGTGGATCCATCCAGGTTTATAGTGAAGTAGGACAGGGAACGACATTTAAAGTTAAAATACCGCATAATTTACGAATGAACGAAAAAGATGTAGAGTAATCTTGTTTCATATAAAACATATTTCCCATATGTTTAGAGAAGAAATTTCTACAAAACACACAAAAAACAGATAAAATGTTAGTAAAATCATAAACATATAAATAAAATAATTGAATTCTTACCCAATTTATCTTACGATTGAATTAATGAAATATTGATGAGTTTAGTGCAAGTATTGCTTAAAAGGGAATCTGGTATAATCCAGAACTGTCCCCGCAACTGTAATGTGGACGAAACGAATAGCCACTGTTCGAAAGAATGGGAAGGTCGGAGTAGGTTGAAACAAAGTCAGTAGACCTGCTAAATTCATCCTTGTTCAATTCTTCGGGGAGTAAGGATTTGAAGCAGCAGTTGCAAGACTTCTTGTATTTTTATGTTGTTTCAGCCCCGTTCAAAATGAATGGGGTTTTTTTTATGTATTTCAATTATTTAGGAGGATTTAAATGAAAAAGTTTTTATCAAGTTTTATCATTATGTTATTGTGTTTAGGATTATTTGGTTGTAATAATGATACGACACAAAAAAAATCGAATGTAAGTAAAACAGAACAAGCAACTTTTCCAATGACTGTTAAAGATGCAACGAACAAAGAAATTAGCTTTAAAGAGGCACCTAAAAGAATCGTATCACTTATTCCAAGTAATACTGAAATCTTATTTTCTATTGGTGATGGCAAGGATGTAGTAGGGGTAACAGATTTTGACAATTATCCAAAAGAAGTAAAATCAATTGATAAAGTTGGCGGAAATAATGCCGATATGACATATAATGTTGAAAAAATTATTTCATTGAAACCTGATTTAGTTTTAGCTCATGAATCAAGTTTAGGAATTTCTGCTGACGGTTTAGAACAGATAAAACAAGCTGGGATTAATGTTTTTGTCGTAAAAAATGCTGCAACTATTAATGATGTGTATGATACAATTCAACAAGTTGGAGAAATAACTGGAAAAACCGAGCAATCGAAAAAAGTTGTAACTGGTATGAAAACAAAATTAGATGAAATTAGCAAAAAAACAGCTAAAGCAACTACAAATCCAAAGGTATGGCTTGAAATTTCTGGTCCGCCAGAAATCTATACAGCAGGTAAAGGTACTTTCTTAGATGAAATGCTTTCGATTGTTCATGCTAAAAACGTAGCTGAAAGTGAAAAAGGTTGGGTAAAGTATAGTGAGGAATCAGCAATTAAAGCGAATCCTGATGTGATTTTAACAACTTATGGATATTATGTTCCAAATTTAGAAAAAACTGTAATGGCTAGGAAAAACTGGCAAACAGTAAACGCAATTAAAAATCACCGTGTATATGATGTTAATTCAGATACGACATCTAGACCTGGTCCAAGACTTGCAGAGGGAGTCGAAGCAATTGCAAAGGCGGTTTACCCAGAGCTTTATAAATAATACATATTTAATCTTTTTAATTCCAATTATCTTATTAATTTTTCTATTTATTTTAGGGGTTTCGATTGGGTCTACATCGATTCCCTTTTCTTCTATTATTTCTAGCTTTTCAGATGCTATATTTAAAACTGATTATGTTCCAGCTGATATTCAAACAATTGTCATGAATATACGAGTGCCAAGGGTTATGTTAGCTGGATTAGTCGGTGCGTGCCTTTCATTGGCAGGTGTTGCGTTTCAAGGAATACTTAAAAATCCTTTAGCTGATCCTTTTACATTAGGTGTTTCTTCAGGCGCCTCTGTAGGTGCAGTGTTTGTATTGTTTTTTCAAATAAGCTTACCTTTTGTTACTTATTTTACATTACCAGTAGTTAGTATCTTATTTGGATTTGGTACACTTATTTTATTATTACTCTTTGTTAGAAAACTGGATCGATCACTTAATGTAGAGACAATTATTTTAGGTGGAATTATCATAAGTTCATTTTGTTCTGCATTGTTGTCATTATTTATAACTTTTTCAAATAATGAATTACGTGCAGTAATTGGATGGTTAATGGGTAATATTGGTGGGAGAGGCATTCAGTACTCTCTAAGTTTATTACCGTTTTTAATCATTTCTTTCTTAATATTATTTAGTCAAAATAGGCAGTTAGATGCGATGACATTTGGGAGCACAAATGCAAAACATATCGGAATTGATGTAAAAAAATCTACTTATTTAATTTTGTTAACAGGAAGTATTTTATCTGGTGCAGCAGTAGCCGTTTCTGGAACAATTGGATTTGTAGGATTAGTTGTTCCGCATTATACTAGAATACTTGTAGGGCCATTACATAAAAAATTACTTCCTTTATCGATGATCAATGGAGCAATTTTTTTAATCGGGTCTGACATATTATCGAGAGTTGTTTTAGCCCCAAGAGAGTTACCAATAGGGGTAATTACTTCACTAATTGGTGCTCCAATATTTGCTTTTATATTACTATCTTTGAAAAGAAATAGGGGAAAAGTATGATCAAATGTCAAGATATCTCATATTCTTATGATGGAATTCATACTGATTTGGATGAACTGTCTTATTCTATTAATCAAGGAGAATGGCTAGGAATTATTGGTCCAAATGGAAGTGGCAAGTCAACGTTTTTAAATATTCTTTGTGGACTTTTTAAGCCGTCTAAAGGAAATGTAATGTTGGATGGAGAATTAGTTTCTAGTATGTCAAATAAACAAATAGCAAAAAAGATTGCTGTTTTATCACAACAAAATTCCTATACATATTCTTATGAGGTAAAAGAAACAGTTAAACTTGGACGACTTGCTCATTCGTCTTCCTTTTTTCCTAGCTGGTCCACAATCGATGAAACTGCGGTCAATAATGCAATGATGATGACTGGTACTAAGAAGATGGAAAAAAGTTTCATCAATGAAATTAGTGGTGGTGAGCGTCAAAGAGTCTTTCTTGCTCAATGCTTCGCTCAAGAAACACCATATATTTTTTTAGACGAACCAAGTAACCATTTAGATTTAATGCACACAATTAAAATTTTAGACGTTTTAAAGGAATTACAAAAACAAGAGAATAAAACAATTGTAACTGTTTTTCATGACCTAAATTTAGCAAGTCTTTACTGTGATCGATTAGTAGGATTAAAGGACGGAAAAATTTATATCGAAGGAAAAACAGACTCAGTATTAAATGAAAATTTATTAAAAGGTTTATATGACACATCTTTTCAAATTTTAGATAATCCCGAAACAAATAAGAAAGTCATTATTTATAAAAGTAATGTATTGTAAATTAAAATTGAAAAAAGGAGAGGTTTTTCATGAAAATTTATACAAAAACCGGGGATAAAGGTCAAACTAGCTTAGTAGGTAAACGAGTAGATAAAGATGATTTAAGGGTAGAATCTTACGGAACAATTGACGAAGTAAATACAATCGTTGGGTACGCAATGACATATTTAGATCAAGAGGATACGAGAGATATTTACAATGCACTTCAAAAGATCCAACATGAACTATTTGACTGTGGTGGAGATTTGGCAGTAGTAAAGGATAGCATCCCTTTTAAAACGACAGAGAAAATGGTTGAAGAGCTTGAAACATTAATCGATGAATATATGGAAGCAACTCCCCCATTACAGCGTTTTATTCTACCTGGTGGGTCAAAACCTGCTGCAATCATTCATCAAGCAAGAGCGGTAACGAGACGTGCAGAAAGAACGGTTGTAACATTAATGAAGCAAGAAAACATTCATCTTCCAGTATTTTTATATTTGAATCGATTATCTGATTATTTCTTTGCACTTGCAAGGGTAATCAACACACGTTTAAATATTAAGGATGTTGAATACGAACGAGGATCAATCGTATTTCGAACTGATAAAAAATAAATAAGAAAAGTAGCGGTTGAATAGTTAAATTTTTCTAATCAATCGCTATTTTTTTTGTATAAATAATTTTTTTCTATCATAGAATGATTGAGCGTATGTTTTAGTAAAACTACTTCTTGGCGTTTACACGATCCATTTGCTCAATACTTCTTAAGTAATATACATAAAAAAGAGTCAAGGATTTGCAATGATTTATGCGTCTCGTCTATTTTTTTTAATGAATTACCAGTTGTCAGTCTACGAGTTTTTTGGCTGATTAAACACTTTCCACAATTCTTTAGGTAGGAGGAAAATAATGCTTGATTTTCTTAGGAGATGTTTGTTGATTGTTGTTTTTGTTTTAACGATTGGTCTTTTATTTATCGGAGGGAATCGAGAGAAATTAAAGGATATAATATTAGATAAAAATTTTCATGAATTAAAAATTGTTTCAAATCCTTAGCCGTATATTTGGACTATTAGTTTAATAATTTGTGTCGAAAAGACCGACTGTTTTAAGAACTTCCATATTAAATGTAATTTACTTCTAAATTTGGTAAAGTACATTTATATGTGAAGTTCTATTTTTTGATTTTAAGGAGAAAGAAATGTCTAATATATGGGATCCAGCGATTGTAATGGAAGAGGGATTAGTAAAAGAAATAATGAATATACAATTCCCCGAAATAAATATAAACGTAATTAAAAAAATTGGTGAAGGATTTGACAATACTGTCTTTTGTTTAAATGATGACATTTTACTAAGATTTCCGCGAAGAGAAATAGCTGTAGCCATTTTAAACGTTGAAAGAAATTTACTCCCAATTATTTACAGTCATTTTGAATTAAAGACAACGGTACCAATACTTGATGGAAAGCCATCTGAATTATTTCCTTGGCCATTTTTAGGATATAATTTTATTGCGGGAAAGCCTCCAATTTATTTAAATAGAACTGAGAGAATTTTAATGATTGAACCAATCGCTAATTTCTTGAAAAATTTGCATTCAATAAAATTCGATGAATTAAAGGGGATTAAATTACCATTTGATGAGTTAAAAAGATTAGATATAAACTTCCGTAAACCTCAGGCTAAAAAATATATACAACAGGCAATACAGAAGAAACTCATTGAAGATGAACAGAAAATTAATCATTATATTGAAAGCTTAGTTGAAATTAAAAGTGAGACACCATTAGTTCTTGTTCATGGTGATTTACATTTTAAGAATATGATTGTGAATGAACAAAACCAACTTGAAGGAATTATTGATTGGGGTGATGCTCATATCGGCAATCGTGAATTAGATTTGTCTATAATTTATAGTCTAATTCCGAACGATATGAGAGATGCATTTTTTGAGATTTATGGTAATGTATCGGAAGCGTCAAAGAAATTAGCACAATTTAAAGCCGTTTTTACAACAGTGGTGCTGTTGTTATATGCGAACGATCAAAAGGATGATTCGTTAGTAAGTTTTTGTCAAGAAAACCTAAATAATGCTCTAAATGATTAGTGGGAGATTTTTATTTACAAACTGTATTTAATTTAGTAACATTAAACTGTAATTTAATATAATTTAATAAACGATCTATCTTCGGGGCGGGGCGAAATTCCCCACCGGCGGTAATTAAGCATTGCTTATAAGCCCGCGAGCCTGATTTTTTGGGCAGGATCTAGTGCGATTCTAGAGCCGACAGTATAGTCTGGATGGGAGAAGATGGAGGTTCGCAAGTTCAAAAAATTTAACTTTTTGAACGCTTATTTGGCGTGCTGAAAATTCTCCCCTATTTCAAAAAATAGGGGATTTTATTTTATTTGCATAATTTTATACTATTTTTCATTTATTAATTCGGACTTATGATAATATGTGCAAATAATAACGCTACTTAAGCGAACCTTTCATTTTTCTTGATATGATCGGGAAAAAGGAGAGAGGTATTATGCAACAACGCAACAAAGTAAATAAAATGGTAGTAGTAGCTATGCTTAGCAGTATTTCTTATGTACTGATGATGCTGTACTTTCCACTACCTGCATTTCCAGTATGGCTTACAGTTGATTTTAGTGACGTTCCTGCGTTAATAGGAGCAATTGTTTTTGGTCCTGTAGCAGGAGTAGGAATAGAGTTAATAAAAAACATCCTTCATTATGTTATTAATGGTAGCATGACTGGCGTACCAATTGGAGAATTTGCTAATTTCAGTGCAGGAGTATTATATATTTTACCTGCGTCGTATTTCTTTAGAAAATATCGTTCAGTAAAAGGTTTAACTCTTGGATTAATCGTTGGTACAGTAGTGATGACTGGAATATTAAGTCTTTTAAATTATTTTGTGTTATTACCTGCATATGCACATTTCATGAATTTTAACCTGCCAAATGAAGTAATTGTTGCATCAATTATGCCATTTAATGCAATTAAAGGTCTATTAATCATGATCCTATTCTTAGTAATCTACCCTAAATTAAAGGTTTGGTTAACTCAAAGAATGAATGTCCATAACGTATAAATAAATGAAAGTGTCTACTAAATTTTGGTAGACACTTTTTTGTTTTTTTGAAAGGTGAAAAAACTGCACCGTAAAAAAGAGAACCATCTATCGAATGATAGATGGTTTATTTGTTAGTTTATCAGCTGAGAAGATAACAAAAGAAATTGTTGTTCATTCTTCTCATCTAGTGCTTTGTCAATTTGACGAAGAAGAAGTGCGTGTGAAGTTTGAGCGATAAGCGATGAAAGAAACGCATCAATTTCTGCTTGCACTTCTTCGTTTGGTTCAATAGAAGTCGTCGAAAACGGATTTGAATCTAAAATCAAAGCGTACTCGATCGGCATCGCATCAAATAACAACTCAAGATAAAACGCTGTTTTCTTTCCGTGTAATCGAAGTTTATGGTAAATCGATTCTAGTGACATTTCGACCTTCTTATTAAATTCGTAATACGAAACCTGAAGGTACGAGTAGTTAGAGTAGTTATCATTTCGAAAATTAATTACAATGCCATTTGGTGTACTCTTTGCATCATCTACAAACGAGATGTTTGTTAGTACTTCATCAACAGCAAGGAGATATTGTAGAATCAATTCGATGTCTTTTTTTACCTGATTTTTCTCTAAGAACTTGTTTAAAAATGTTTTTTTCTCAGTAATTGTCATCTGTTCCATGCTGTTCATCCTCTCTTGATGTTTTGTTTATTATAACGAATTATTAGATTATTCTAAATATGTAAAATAAGGAAATAATTAAGAACGGGGTTTTGATTATTAATTGTATAGGTCCGGCAATGAGTGATTTAGAAATTACAGGAAGGACGGAACAGTAGAATTAGCAATTCGGCTAGCTCGTGTTTTTTTATTAAAAAAAATAAAAAAAGCGACGAAATAACTTCGTCGCAGTTTTTACTATTCGAATTTTAAAGCGTCGCCATCAAATGATTCGTCAGCAACTTTGATTGAGTCTGTTGGGCATCCTTCGAATGCATCCATCATGTCATCAACTAAAACGTCTGGAATTTCAACGATTCCTTGGTTATCATCTAGAGTAACGTATGCGATCCCTTCATCATCATAGTCATAGATATCAGGTGCAGCTGCGCCACAAGCGCCACATGCGATACAAGTGTCTTTATCAACGATTGTATATTTTGCCATTGTATTGACCTCCCAAATTATTCCCTGTTTATGTTACAGATACTATTTTTGTAATGTACCTGTAAACATTTTAAAACGGTTTCCAAAACTTTTCAATATAATTGTACAAGGTTTTGAAAAAAACGAGAAATGATGAAATCTCAAATAAAATAAATAATGATTTTTATATGCTTAAAATGGTTTGGTTATTGATACATATGATAAGCTAGAAGAAATAAAAACTATTTAGAAAAAATGCACAAATATTTTTGTACTACTAATTATTATTCGAAAAAATATTCAAATATATTAATGGAATAATTTTATTTGAGAGGTTTATGATGTCTAATCTATCAATATTGGAAGAAATCTTCCTTTTTTTACTTCATCGATATAATGCTGAACGAACGATCCAAGGTATAATGTATTTATTAAAAGGTAAACAAAGTGCTCAAATTATTCAAGATTCTCATTTTTATCATGTCACATCATTTTTTGGGCTTTTTCATTTCCTCACTCATCAGAATATGCAAGAAATTATAAATGGGTTAGAGGTTAAAGGGTATATAAGTCAAACGGAAAATAAAAATATCTATTTGTTAAATAAAAATGGTCAAGCTTATCTAGAAAATCAAAAATTACAGTTTATGGAGTTTAAATATATAAATGGTCTAAGGTTTTCTAGTATTCAAAAGATATTTTGGAAAAGATTTTCATTGTTCTTTCAAACAGTTTCAAATCTGAATATGAATTTAAAATATTTTAGGGCAGTAATTCAAGACCAAGATATACAAGAATGGGTAAAAAATGAAATTCTTAATTTTACAGGGAATAAAAACGAATTAGTTAATCAATTTTATAATGAATTACATACAATTTTAGAAAATCTAAGTGATGAAGACGCATTACTATTTGTGAAACGATTGTCTGGAGCAAATGCTTATGGCATGACTTTAGAACAGATTGCATCTGAACACAAAGTGAGTGTTGAGAAAATTTATCTCAAATCGATTAATACTTTGCATCATATGATCACCATTTTAGTTGAGCCTAAAAATAATTATCCTTTTTTAAGTAAATTTGTTAATGGAGATAAAAGTACTAATATTACGAATACTTCGATTGAAACGAAGAAATTATTTGCTGAGGGTAGAACAATTCAAGAAATAGCTGCGATTCGTAATTTAAAGATTAGTACAATAGAGGATCATATTGTTGAGTGTGTATTAGGTGATAAATTATTTCCAATTAATCAATTTATTACGACAAAACAATTTACATTAATAAAAAATAAAATTATTGAGCTAAATACAAGGAAATTAAAAATTATTAAAGAAGCTTTATTAAATGAGGTAACATATTTTCAAATTCGTATTACTCTTGCAAGAATGGGTGATTTACATGGACCTAAATAAAGTTCTATACGAAAAGTTCGGTTATTCAAGTTTTCGAAATAACCAAAAAGAAATTATTAATGACTTGTTAAACTCGAAAGATGTTTTAGCGATGCTTCCTACTGGTGGGGGGAAGTCATTATTATATCAATTAACAGGGCTACTATTGCCTGGCGTTGTAGTAATCGTTTCACCATTACTTTCACTTATGGAGGACCAGGTAGAACAAATTAAAGCATTTGGAGATAAACGAGTCATTGCACTAAATAGCTTTAGAAGTTTTGAGCAAAAAAAATATTTGTTTAAAAATATTAGCAGCTATAAGTTTATATTTGTTTCGCCTGAAATGTTACAAAATCAATTTTTAATTCAAAAACTTTTTGCTTCTAAGGTCTCGTTATTTGTTGTTGATGAAGCACATTGTATATCACAGTGGGGGCATGATTTTAGGCCAGAATATAAAACTTTAGGAGAAATTAAGCAGAAATTAAATAATCCGACGGTTTTAGCTTTAACCGCTACAGCTAGCAAAAATGTGCGGGAAGAAATAATTGAAACTTTACAGTTAAAACATGTTCAAAAATATATCAATTCAGTTAATAGAGAGAATATATCAATTCAAGTTGAAAAAGTAGATTCAGAAGTAGAAAAGCTCAAGTCATTAACTGACCATCTTTCAAAATTAACAGGTCCAGGCATTGTCTATTGTGGTACAAGAGCTACTTGTGAGAAAATTTCACATACCATAAGAGAAAAGTTAAATTGCAAAGTTGCTTATTATCATGGTGGAATGGAGCATGAGCAAAGAATTTTAATTCAACAACAATTTATTCAAAATCAAATAGATATCATCGTTTGTACAAGTGCTTTTGGTATGGGAATTAATAAACCGAATGTAAGGTTCGTGATTCATTATCAGTATCCGTCAAACATTGAGAATTATCTTCAAGAAATTGGACGTGCCGGCCGAGATGGTGAGCCCAGTATAGCAATACTAATCATGTGTGAAGAAGATCATGAGTTACCATTAAGGTTAATTGATGACGAAATCCTTTCTGTAAATCAAGTTGAGTCTTTTCTAGCTTATTTAAAAAGATTAGAAGAAAATCCGATAAAATTGACTGAAACCCTTGTGTCTAATTGGAAATCAGTTTTTCAATTTAGTGAAATACAATGGACGACGCTTCATTCTGAAATGGTCAAATTTAATATAATTGAAAATGAACACTTGTATTTAGAAAAAATAAATTATGGCTTATTAGAATCGATTAAAGAATTAATTTCCGAGAGAAAAAAAGTAAAATATTTAAAACTCAAAGCGATGATTGATTTTCTATCTTCAACAACTTGTTATCGCGAAAAATATCTTTTACTTTTTGATGAAATATTAGTACAGAAACCAATAAATTGCTGTAACATTTGTGGTATATCGTTTGAAGAGTATTGTTCAAATGATCATGAGAAATATATAAATACAAACGTAATTTCATGGGAACAAGAATTAAGAAATAAATTGGGGCTGTGAGGAATCTATATGGAAAGCGAATTAAACCGACAAGAAATTTCTGCTAACTATTTGAAGAAAAGCGTATACGGTACGCAGTTAATCATTTTAGTAATCGCAATTTTATGTATTGCTTTTTTCGTTGGTACAGAAAAATTTATAGATGATTTACATTTATTTAAAAGTTATAAAACATATTTATATGGATTCGGTGCTGGATTTTCACTCGTCTTATTTAATATTTTATTAAATTATACGATTCCAGAGCGTTTGTTGGATGATGGCGGTTTTAATAAAAGATTCTTTACGTCACTTTCAGTTCCTGAAATGACATTACTTTGTATTTTGATCGCATTATCAGAAGAATTACTTTTTAGAGGATTTATTCAAGCTAAATTTGGACTAATTATTGCATCAGTTGTTTTCGCTTTAGTTCATTTTCGCTATGTGAAAAAACCGATTTTACTTACGATTGTATTAATTGAAAGTTTTTTCTTAGGTTACTTGTATTTGAAAACAAATAATATAGTAATTGTATTTATCGCACATTTTATCTTAGATTATGTTTTAGGAATGTATATGAAATTAAGTTTGGAAAGTGAAGACAAAGAATGAAAAATGAGCTTCAGAATAATAGTATTGCTGACTTAAGTCGAAAGAAAAAAAATAAGAAATCAAAAAATAAGAAAATAAATGATCAGAATAAAGCAGTTGATCTGTTAAATTTACCACCAAGAAGTGAAACAATGAAAATAAAAGAGGATCTACAAAGACCCTGGTGGAAAATAAAATATCCTTTAATCACTGCTTTAGTCATACTTTTTATCATGCTACCATTTGGAGTGGTTAAGTTTGTACATAGTAAATACGATAAAATTTTTACTGAAAAAGGAAGTTTAATCATACCTTCAAATAAATTTGAAAAAGTTGAATTAGCTACTACCGATCATGTTAAAAAACAAAAAAAGAATGAAACACAGAAAAAAGCTCCAATCAAAAAAGAAATAAAAAATGTAGTAAAACCTCCAACAGATTCAAGTGAAACTGTTGGAGTGGAAGAAATTAATCACGAAGTCAAAAAAGGAGAAACATTATTTACTATTTCAATGAAATATTACGGTAATCGTGATGGCGAAGAAATTATTCAAGATGCAAATCATTTAAATGGGATTGAAGTGACGCCTGGCCAGATCTTAAAAATCCCATTAAATGTCGATGTGGATAAATAATGTTAAGAGATACATAAAAGGCAATGAAATTGAAATTCAAAATCTAGACAAATTCGCTTTGATTTGATGCTTCCAATCTATGTTATAAATAGAGGGAAGGGAAGTGTTATAGTATGTTAGCAAAGCATAGAATGCTTCAAAACCATCAAGTAATTACGATCCAATCTAATAAAACTGTAGAGTTTGCAATTAATCTCTTATTGGAAAAGCAAATAGATAGCGTACCTGTATTAACGGGAAATAAATATGTTGGAATGATTTCACAAGCAGAGATTTTTAGAAGATGCTTTTTTAGTGAATTACGAAAAGAAGAATATACAAAGAATCTAAAAATAGGTGAAATCGCAACACATCAAACAATCTGTGTTAAATCAGAAGAGCCATTTGAAGATACAATGAACTCGTTAAAAAAATACCCATCAATTGCAGTAGTTGATGATGAGAGAAATTTTGTTGGACTAGTTATAAGATATGACGTAATTGAGATTTTTCAAGAAGTACTTGGAAAGGATTGTCGGGGAATAAGAATTTCAATGACAAGTATGGAGAAGGAAGGGCAATTAGCAAGATTACTTGATTATCTTCACAATTTCAAGATTAATATTATTTCGCTAGTAACTTTTGATTCAAAAGATCAGTTATTAAGAAGAATTGTCTTAAAAATAGATGATAATAAAAATATCGATAAAATTTTACGTAAATTTGAAGAGATTGGTCTAAGAATAGTATCTGTTACAAATGAATAAGAAAATTCTACAGTTAAACACAAATAATATTATTTTAGTTTCGCAGTTTTCTTGGAACAAAAAATTGATTAATTATAGTTTTTTGCATAGACGACAATAGACAATTAAACCATTTTTTACTCAAATTAAAAACTTATGCCCATTTTGTAATAATGGATATAAGTTTTTTGTTGTTTAAAATTTTTCAATTTCTACTAGTTTTTGTATAATAAATAAAAGCACTTTGAACTATAACAAAAAGAAATAGATAAAGTTGATTTTTTTAAAAAGAAGTAAAATCAGGAAATAAGCCGATATTTACTTTGTTGATGGGTTAAGTTACAAGGGGGAAATTAAAATAAAATTATTATTATCGATCGGATTCGTATTAATAGTAGCAATTATTCTATTGCTAAATCGAAAAAGTAAACTAGAAATTATTAATAAAAAAATTAAAATAAAGCATTTAGATGATTCATTACAGTCAATTCAGCTTATATGGGTTCCAAATATAGGTGATATTCCTTTTAAATTGAGTGAGATTGAAAAAATTTGCAATCATAATACATTAATCCTTTTAAGCGGTTACTCAAAAAAGAAATCAAAGAAATATAATGATGAAAACATCCACTATTTATCATCTTTGGCTCCAGTATATTTTTTGTGGAATGATTTTGATTATAGTGGCAACTATAGAGATCTAAATGCATTATTACTAGATTGTAAAGTTACAATTTTAGAAAATAAAAGTGCTTCATTTGAGACTGAAAATGGGACAAAGTTTTCGATTGTTGGTTTAGATGATGTGAAAACAAAAAGAGATGATTTAAACTTTGCACTTGAAGAGCGATATGAAGACGATCTTAGTATTTTAACAAGCTATACTGAAGTCAAGGATAGTAAAAGTAGTAATTTTGAAAGTATTCAAGTTTATCTGTTTGAAAGAAGTCAAATAAATGTAAATCGAAATCAGAAAACGGTATATTTGGAGCTACATAACAATAAAGGAATTCGAAAACAAAACACAATAACTGTTTTAAATTTTGAAGTTATGAAATAAGTGTTTCTTGTTTACATGCAGGAGGAAAGAAAATTGGCCCAAATAGGAAAGTACAATATTAAAGCAATTTCTAACATTGTTGGGATATTACCAGGCACATTAAGAGCTTGGGAAAGAAGATATAATATCATAAGTCCTGTACGAAATGATGCTGGCCATCGACTATATACAGAAGAACATGTTTATATTTTAAAATGGCTCGTTCAAAAAGTTAATGAAGGATTTACAATTGGACAAGCAATTAATTTATACGAAGCAAAAGGGCATAAATCGTCTAATGACAGTTCTCTTACTGAAAATTTACAATCAGATGCTCTAGTAAATCGAATTGTTTCTTCATTATTATCTTTTGAAGAAAGTGAAGCCCACAATTATGTGAATGACGCATTTAGTCTTTTTTCTGTAGATAAAGTATTATTTAAAATTATTTCTAAGGTTTTCATATTAATAGGTGATAAATGTCGTAATGGTGAAATTACAAGTGCCCATGAACATTTTGCAACATC
Source organism: Bacillus sp. FJAT-25509 (assembly GCF_001420605.1). GTDB lineage: Bacteria > Bacillota > Bacilli > Bacillales > Bacillaceae_G > Gottfriedia. The sequence goes on along the minus strand of NZ_LJIZ01000003.1, from coordinate 597,398 downwards.
TTTTCTGAGAACGAGATTAGGGATGATTTATCAAAATTTACCTAACAATAAACATTTGCCAAAGTTAATCGCGGTTTGTGGACCTGAAGAAAAGCACGAACTAGGTTTATTAATATTTACGATCTACTTAAGAAGAATCGGTTTTCAAGTTATTTATTTAGGCGCATCAATCGATTCAAATGATGTTGAACAAGTAATTAATGAAGTGAACCCAGCTGGATTTATCATGACTTGTACTTTAAGGGAAAATTTAAAGAAAACAATTGATCTAGCCATCATAATCAAAAAAATTAAACCTGATATCATTATTGGAATTGGTGGACATGCAGTTTCAACTTGTGAGAGCCCAATTATGGATTCCATACAGGAATTTTATATAGGTAATCAACAATCGAACTGGGATGAATGGTTAAAGCAGAATTTTAATTATAAATGAATTTTGACTTTAGAATCACCAAAATTATATAAAAACATAAACTGTACTATGGTAAATGCAGCAAGGAGGCTAGTTCATGAGGTTGGAACGGTTGAACTACAATAAAATAAAAGTTTTTCTTACATCTGATGATTTATCTGAACGTGGTCTGACAAAAGAAGACTTATGGTACAATGCACCAAAAGTTCAACAGCTTTTTCAAGATATGATGCATGAAGCTAGCGTAGAACTAGGTTTCGAAGTAGATGGAAAAGTATCCGTTGAAGTTTTCTCTCTTCAAGCTCAAGGGATGGTTGTTATTGTAACAAAATCCGATGATATTGAAGAAGAGGAAGATGAATTTCAAGACGATTTTATCTCGATGGAAGTAATCCTAGATGAAAGTGAACATATATTGTACGAGTTTTCTACTTTAGATGATCTAATCCTACTTTCTGAAAAATTATTTTCATGTGAAGCTTTAGGTGGGAGATTATTCTCTTTTGAAAATACGTTTTACTTAAAGTTCGAAGAGAATGAAATAGGAAGACTAGATCGTGAAACATTTTATGCGATATTAGCTGAATATGGTAATCCTTCCACAAGAACAATTTACCGTATTATTGAATATGGTAAAGAACTTATCTCGGAAAATGCTATTGAACAACTGCATTTTTATTTCGTTAAAAATAAAGCCTCTCAGTAATTTATTACGAGAGGTTTTACTTTTGTAAATTTTTATTAATATATTGTATTTCTTCACATTCTTTTCTTTTCAAATTTTGGAAATAGGAGTATAATGACCTTAGAAAACGCTTACATTAAACGAATATTATATTTTGTTTTCTATGTGTTTATAACTTTCAAAATGGGATGGAAAGTTGTATACTAATTTCAGAATGAATGAATCTTTTCATAGTTCAAATTTCTAGGGGGTTTACAATGGTTGCCGAGAAATCTACAGAGAAAAATAGCAACACTGAAGAACAATTAGATGTACTAGCGCCTACACAAGTAGTTATTAAAGAAGCGTTAGAAAAATTAGGATATTCAAATGAAATGTATGAACTTTTAAAAGAACCAGTTCGTATGATGACTGTAAAAATTCCGGTTCGCATGGATGATGGACAAGTGAAAATTTTCACTGGTTACAGAGCTCAACATAATGATGCAGTAGGACCAACTAAAGGTGGTATCCGTTTCCATCCAAATGTAACAGAAAATGAAGTAAAAGCCCTTTCAATCTGGATGAGCTTAAAATGTGGAATTGTAGATTTACCATATGGTGGAGGTAAAGGTGGAATCGTTTGTGATCCACGTGATATGTCATTCCGTGAGTTAGAAAGACTTAGCCGCGGTTATGTTCGTGCAATTAGCCAAATCGTAGGACCAACTAAAGATATTCCAGCTCCAGACGTATTTACAAACTCACAAATTATGGCTTGGATGATGGATGAATATTCTAGAATAGATGAATTTAACTCACCTGGTTTTATTACTGGTAAACCATTAGTACTAGGTGGATCTCACGGCCGTGAAACAGCTACTGCTAAAGGTGTAACGATTGTAATTCGTGAAGCAGCAAAACGTAGAGGTATTGAATTAGAAGGTGCACGAGTTGTTATCCAAGGATTTGGTAATGCAGGTAGCTTCTTAGCGAAATTCATGCATGATGCTGGCGCAAAAGTTATTGGTATTTCTGATGCTTATGGTGCACTTCATGATCCAAACGGCTTAGACATTGATTATTTATTAGATCGTAGAGATAGCTTTGGTACAATTACTAAACTATTTAATAATACAATTTCAAATAAAGAATTATTAGAATTAGATTGTGATATCTTAGTTCCAGCAGCGATTGAAAATCAAATTACAAAAGATAATGCTCATAATATTAAAGCAAATATTGTAGTTGAAGCTGCAAACGGACCAACAACTCTTGAAGCTACTAAGATTTTAACAGAGCGCGGAATTTTATTAGTTCCAGACGTATTAGCTAGTGCTGGTGGCGTAACTGTTTCTTACTTTGAATGGGTACAGAATAACCAAGGTTACTACTGGACTGAAGAAGAAGTAGAAGATCGATTAGAAAAAGTTATGGTACGTTCATTTAATAATATTTATGAAACAAGTGTAAATAGAAAAGTAAATATGCGATTAGCTGCTTACATGGTTGGTGCGCGTAAAATGGCTGAAGCTAGCCGATTTAGAGGTTGGGTATAAGATTATATTTGAAGTTAAAAACAAGGTGGAAAATATCCACCTTGTTTTTTTTGATTAGCTATTATTAGACAAATTGAATATTTTACGTAAAATAGAAATAGTAAATAAATCTAAGACTCTAGTTTATTGGAGATGTTTCAAATGGAAAAAGTTGAAGTTCTGATCATTGGCGGAGGACCCTGTGGTATTGCAGCTTACTTAGCATTAAAAAATAAGGGGATATCTGCATTAATAATTGAAAAAGGAAATATTGTCCATACCCTCAGTCGTTTTCCAACGCATCAAACATTTTTTAGTACAAGTGAAAAATTAGAAGTGGGAAATATTCCATTTATTATTGAAGGTAGAAAACCAAAAAAACACCAAGCTCTAGCATATTACCGTGATGTTGTTAAACGAAATAACATTAAAATTAATGCATATGAAGAGGTAAAAACAGTTAGTAAGAAAAATGATTTTATCATCGAATCCGTTACAATAAACGGTGAAGAAAAACGTTATGAAGCAAAAGCGGTAATTGTAGCAACTGGATATTATGACCAACCAAACTATTTATCGACGCCTGGTGAGCAGCTTAGTAAAGTTTCACACTACTTTTTTGAAGGTCATAAACATTTTAATCAGAAGGTTGTCATTATTGGTGGTAAAAACTCAAGTGTTGACGCAGCACTAGAATTAGAAAAATGTGGAGCAGATGTAACTGTACTTTATAGAGGTAGCTCTTATTCACCAAGTATTAAACCATGGGTTCTACCAGAATTCGAGGCACTTGCCCGTTCTGAAACAATTAAAATGGAATTTAACGCAAATCTAATTGAAATCAAAGAATCATCAGTAGTATACGAAAAAGAAGGGCAAATAATTGAGATTGAGAATGACTTTGTCTATGCCATGACAGGATACCACCCAGATCATACATTAATTAAAAGTATGGGCGTAAAAGTTGATGATACAACAGGAAGACCTTTATTTAATCCAGAAACGATGGAAACAAATATTGAAGGTATTTATATTGCAGGGGTAATTGCTGCAGGAAACAATGCAAACGAAATTTTTATAGAAAATGGTCGTTTTCACGGTGACTTAATAGTTTCCCACTTAGCTAGTAAATAAAAATTTTAATTAAACTAAAAACGTAGCGATGCTACGTTTTTTTTATTAACGATTTTCAAGCCGTTTTCTGTTTACTTAAAGAATTTTAAAATGTTATAATTTCATGTGAAATGAGGTGCTAAAATGAAAAAAGTAGTATTAATAACAACGGGTGGAACGATTGCTAGCAAACCAAATGCAGAATCAGGTAAGTTAGATTCTGGAGCATTGTCAGGACAAGAAATTGCAGATATGCTCAATTTACCAAAAGACATAAATGTTATTGTTGATTCTTTTTTCCAAGTTCCAAGTATGCACATAGGCTTCGAACATTGGATGTTGTTAAAGAATAAGATTGAAGAATACTATCAAGATGAAACAATCGATGGGGTTGTTGTTACCCATGGAACTGATACGTTAGAAGAAACGGCTTATTTTTTAGATTTAACAATTGACGATGATCGTCCAGTTGTTATTACTGGCTCTCAAAGATCACCAGGTGAATTAGGTACCGATGCTTTTATCAATTTAAGACATGCTATTTATACTGCATCTGACGAATCTGCTCGAAACGTCGGTACAGTTGTTGTCTTTAATGAACGTATTTTTACTGCAAAATATGTTAAAAAAGAACATGCATCTAATATTCAAGGGTTTAACGTATTTGGATTCGGATACTTAGGTATTATCGATAACGATAAAGTACATATCTATCAAAAACCGGTATTAAAGGATAAATACAAAATTACATGTGAATTACCTCAAGTTGATATCATTAAATGTTATATTGAGGCAAAAGGATATTTAATTAAAGCAGCTGTTGAAAATGGAGCTAAAGGAATTGTCCTTGAAGGCGTTGGAAGAGGACAAGTTTCTCCACATATGACTGAAGAAATTGAAAAAGCTGTTAAAGATGGTGTTAAAGTAATCATCACAACTAGTTCTGAAGAAGGCGAAGTATATCCGACTTATGATTATTACGGAAGTGCCTATGATTTAGTTAATAAAGGTGTTATTTTAGGTAAAGATTATGATAGTAAAAAGGCAAGAATTAAATTAACTGTTATGTTAGCATCCGAAGTGAATGACATTCTTGAAGGATTCTCTAAATAATTTTTACTTGTCTATACATTTCACAAAAACGTGCTTAGCACGTTTTTTTAATTTGTTAAGAGATTGATGAATTAAAAATTAAATTCAAAATTGTGTATAAAATTATTTGAATCTAATCATACTGGTAATAAAAAAGGTATGATCTTAAATGAAAAGAATCGAGCGAATATTATTTAAATTAATTATTATTCAGTTATTTTGTTTAGTCATCAGTCAATACGTCTTATCATTCCCTAGTCTTTCTGTCTATTTAACCAAAATAGAATTGTATGAAGGTGTTACGCAAAAAGCTAAGGACGTCACGAGAGAAGTATATAATCATATTGGTAAATAGGTGAATTCGTCGGAATCATATGGTAATATAAAATAAAGCAGGCTAGCCTGCTTTATTTTTATTTGTTTTAATTTTTTAGGACATGATAAGATTAAAGGTTGCTATTGAAGTAGCACTTTTTTTATGTAGGAGGACTTATGAGTAAAAAAATTAGTATAGCGATAGATGGACCAGCAGCTGCCGGTAAAAGTACAGTTGCAAAGATTGTTGCAAAAAAATTAGGATATGTATACATAGATACAGGTGCCATGTACCGTGCTCTAACCTTTAAAGCAATCCAAAACAATATTGATGTCAATAACGAGATGGATTTAAGTAATTTACTTTCAAATATTACGATCAAGTTAATCCCGGAAGAAGGGACTCAAAAGGTTTTCATCGATGATGTAGATGTTTCAGAGCCAATAAGAACACCAGAAGTAACTAGAAACGTATCATTTGTTGCAAAACATAGTTTAGTTCGTGAAAAAATGGTCGATTTACAACGCCAATATGCCGTAAATGGTGGGGTTGTAATGGATGGAAGAGATATTGGGACTCATGTATTAGTCGGTGCAGAAGTTAAGATCTTTATGATTGCTTCTGTAGATGAACGTGCTCAAAGAAGACATATCGAAAATGTCAAAAATGGTTTTGAAAGTGATTTAGAGCAATTGAAAATAGAAATAGCGACAAGAGACAGAATTGACTCAGAAAGAGAAGTTTCACCATTGAAAAAAGCTGATGATGCAATCTCATTAGATACTACTTCAAAAAACATTGATGATGTCGTAAATGACATATTAACGATAGTCGAAGGGAAAATAAAAAATATTTAGAAGAATTAGTCATCAGATTTCTTGACTTTTCTGCTTATTTATTAGAAGGTAAAAGAGGATAATACATAATTGGCCTATCCATTTTTAAAACATAAGGAGGAATATGACATGGTTGAAAAAGTAATGCCAGAAGTTGGGGAAATTATCTCTTGTGTAGTAGAACAAATTGAAGATAAGCAAGCAATCGTAGGTTTCGGTGGAAAAACAGATGGTATTCTTCCAATAAAAGAAATTTCAAACGTACATATCGAAAACGTAAGTGACGCGCTAACTGTTGGACAAGAAATTGAATTAAAGGTTATTAAAGTTGAAGAAGATACAGTTGTATTTTCTAAACGTGCCGTAGATTCAGTTAAGGCTTGGGAACAATTAGAAGGAAAATTAGCTAGTAAAGAAGTTTTTGAAGTAATCGTTACAGAGCAAGTAAATGGTGGACTAATTGCAGACGTAGGCGTTCGTGGATTTATTCCAGCTTCACTTGTTTCAAAAAAATTCGTTGAAGATCTAGGAAGCTTTGTTGGTCAATCGCTTGAAGTAGTAATTGAAGAACTAGATCGCGAAAAAAATCGAGTAATCTTATCTCATAAAGCTGTTGAGCAATTAAATGAAATTGAAAATCGCCGTCAAGCATACTCTTCTATTAAAGTTGGGCAAATCGTTGAAGGTAAAGTAGAAAGATTAACAAATTTCGGTGCTTTTGTAAATATTGGTGGAATAGATGGGCTAGTCCATGTATCTCAAATGTCTCATAAACGAGTTACAAAACCTGAAGAGATTGTATCTGTAGGAGATACTGTAAAAGTTCAAGTTCTTTCAATTGACACAGATACAAACCGTATTGCTTTATCAATGAAAGCAATTCAGCCAGGACCATGGGATCAATTAAATCCAAGCATTAAAGCCGAGGCGGTTATCGAGGGTACTGTAAAACGTCTTACAAACTTTGGTGCATTTGTAGAAGTACAAAATGGAATTGAAGGATTAGTTCATGTTTCCCAAATTGCTGATAAGCATATTAAAAATCCAAACGAAGTCTTAACTGTTGGTCAAGAAGTAAAAGTAAAAGTTTTAGAAATTAATCCTACTGAAAAACGCTTATCATTAAGCATTAAAGAAGCTGGTGAAGCTGAACTTCAAGAGGATATTGCTAAATACGTACAACCAAGTGAAAGTGGTTTCCAATTAAGCGAACTACTTGGTGATAAGTTAAATAAATTTAAAAAATAATAAAAAATCCTTCAGCCATTTGCTGAAGGATTTTTATTTAGAACACTTTAGTTATGCTGATTTTCTGCTCTTGCCTCTTCAGGTGTGTCTAAACGTGTAGCACCTTTATAATGTATGCTTTGATCTCGATCAGATTCAACTCTTCTAGATTGTTTAAGTTTCTTTTCTTGACGATCTTTTCCCACTCGATTCACCTCCAAAAAAATCTCATTTATAGATTCGTTTTAAATGCAACTTCTTATACACTTTCTTTTCGATTTGATTATTTTTGAATATGAATTGTTCATACTAGTACTATTAGGAGGTTTTTGTGTGCAGGGTAGTTTATTTATATTTACTTCTTGGATTATTGTTTTATTTCTTTTGTTTTATAGGGATCGAACTAAGAAGAATTTCTTGTATTTATCTGGAGTGCTTATATTAATTAGTTGTTCAGCTTATACAATTGATCTATTTTCAATTGAAATAAATCTTTCATATATCATTATAATTTTTATCATAAGCTACTTTATTAGTTTATTAAATTTAATTGAGCAAATAGTTCATTTCTTTAAAGGCTTGATTATAGGAATGACATATAGTGTAGTTACACTGCTATCGATTTATGATCCTGCAAGCTTTTTTATTGATGAGAGAATAATTAGTTCATTTTTAGTATTACTACTTACTTTCTTTTTAAGTAAATCCTATTATGACAAAATTCGTTATATAACAATCGGTCTAGTTCAGGGAGAAATTTTTAATTATATTACGTTTAAGTCGATTGATTTTAAATATATAATTGGAGATTTAAGTTGGTTTGATACATTATTAATGTCTATTTTATTATTGTCAGCAATTCAATTCATAGTAATTTACGTATCAAAAGTAAGTCTCAAAAATAGAAAATTACTAAAAAGTTGAAGTGTATTGGTTTTTTCTCGTGTTTTTTGTTAAAATAGATAAGTTATTTAAATAAATCAATTTTTAATACTAAACTAAAACTCATTTAGATGATTTAAATGGTACATAGTTATGCTAGGAAGGATGAATTAAATGTCTAAACCGACAGTTGCAATAGTTGGACGACCAAATGTAGGGAAATCAACTATTTTTAATAGGGTAGTGGGAGAAAGAATTTCAATTGTAGAAGATATTCCAGGAGTTACTCGTGATCGTATTTACAGTTCAGGAGAGTGGTTAAATCAAGAATTTAGTTTAATCGATACAGGTGGAATTGACATCGGTGATGAGCCATTTTTAGAGCAAATTCGTCAACAAGCTGAAATCGCAATTGATGAAGCGGATGTTATTATTTTTCTAACAAATGGACGTGAAGGTGTTACAGCGGCAGATGAGGAAGTTGCTAAAATCCTTTATAAAACAAAAAAACCGGTAGTATTAGCCGTTAATAAAGTCGATAATCCTGAAATGAGAAGCGATATTTACGACTTTTATGCATTAGGTTTTGGAGAAGTATTTCCAATCTCAGGTTCACATGGTTTAGGAATAGGTGATTTACTTGATGAAGTTGTAAAACATTTCCCTGAGCAAGAAGATGATAATTACGATGAAGAGACAATTAAATTTAGTTTAATTGGACGACCAAATGTAGGGAAGTCATCTTTAGTAAATGCATTATTAGGTCAAGAACGTGTAATTGTAAGTAATGTTGCAGGAACTACACGTGATGCAGTCGATACGCCTTATTCAAAAGATGGCCAAGACTATGTCATTATCGATACAGCTGGTATGAGAAAAAAAGGTAAAGTTTATGAAAGTACGGAAAAATACAGCGTATTACGTGCTTTACGTGCAATTGAGAGATCAGATGTCGTCTTAGTTGTATTAGATGGTGAAGAAGGTATTATCGAACAAGATAAGAAAATCGCTGGTTATGCTCATCAAGCAGGTAGATCAATTGTTATTGTTGTAAATAAATGGGATGCAGTAGAAAAAGATGAAAAAACGATGAATGATTTCATTGAAAACATTCGAGCACATTTCCAATTCTTAGACTACGCTCCAATTGTATTCCTATCAGCTAAAACGAAGAAACGAACTCAAACTTTATTACCGATGATAAATAAAGCATGTGAAAGCCATAGTTTACGTGTTCCAACAAATGTACTAAATGATGTTATTATGGATGCAATTGCGATGAATCCAACACCTACACATAATGGACAAAGATTAAGAGTGTATTATGCAACTCAAGTAGCAATTAAACCACCAACATTTGTTGTTTTTGTAAATGATCCTGAATTACTTCATTTTAGTTACGAGCGTTTCTTAGAAAATCGTATTAGAGATGCTTTTGATTTCGAGGGATCTCCAATTAAGATTATCGGTCGTGCACGAGCTTAAATTCGAAATATGGATTCTTTATGAAGGGGAGTGTTGATTTGGAAAAAATCGCTGTTTTAGGTGCAGGTAGTTGGGGAACTGCTTTAGCCATGGTTTTATCAGATAATGGGCATACGGTTACTTTATGGGGAAATAAATCCGAACAAATAAATGAAATAAATGAACAACATACGAATAAAAGATACTTACCGGAAATTAATTTACCTCAAAATTTAAAGGGATCGGTTAATTTAAAGGAAGCAATCAATGGGGCTAACTATATTTTGCTTGTTGTACCGACTAAAGCAATAAGAGAAGTTTGTCAGCAATTAAATAATGAATTAATGAACGAAGTTACGATCATCCATGCAAGTAAAGGGATTGAGCCAGACACATCTAAGCGTGTTTCTGAAATGATCTCTGAAGAAATTGATTCGAAATTCTTAAAATCGGTAGTAGTATTATCAGGACCAAGTCATGCTGAAGAAGTTGCTTTAAGACATCCAACGACTGTAACATCGGCATCAAAAAATATGGAAGATGCGGAAATTGTTCAAGAATTATTCTCAAATGGTTATTTCCGTGTATACACAAACGAAGATGTAATCGGTGTAGAAATTGGTGGAGCATTAAAGAATATTATCGCACTTGCTGCTGGTATTACTGACGGACTTGGGTATGGCGACAATGCGAAAGCTGCATTAATGACACGAGGACTTGCAGAAATAATTCGTTTAGGTAAGGCTATGGGAGCGAATACTCAAACTTTTGCTGGTTTAACTGGAATGGGCGACTTAATCGTAACTTGTACGAGTGTCCATAGCCGTAACTGGAGAGCTGGTAATTTATTAGGGAAAGGCAAATCTTTAGACGAAGTACTAGATAATATGGGTATGGTCGTTGAAGGAGTTCGCACGACTAAGGCTGCATATCAATTAGCAAAACAAGTAAATGTAGAAATGCCAATTGTTAATGAATTACACGCAGTTTTATTTGAAAATAAAAATCCTAAATTAGCAGTTGATGCACTGATGTCTCGTGTAAAAAAACATGAAGGCGAAAGTACTTCAAACTATATAAGCGATCTTACCGAGTAATTAATTTATATAGTCAGATTAAAAGCATTAAAACTTTGTTTTAATGCTTTTTCTTTGTAAACAAAGTACAAAATACCTGATTTTCAGACTGATTGCAAGCGCTTGTCTTTCGAGGCGCGAAGCCTGGTGAGGAGCGGAATTACCCTAGACGGTATTGAGCACCGCTCAACTGGCGAAGTAACGAGGAAAGCGAGCGTTTAACGGGCAGTCTGAAAGCATTAAAACTTTGTTTTAGTGCTTTTTCTTTTATGGACTAAAATAGGCGTTTCACCATTTCTCTTTTTTTGCATAGCATATTTGTATAGAAAAGAAGGAGGTTTGAATGGTGACTAATAATAATCCAAATGGTTTCTTCGATAAAATTGAAAAGAAAGCAAATGTAAGCAAATCAGATATTTTTAAAGTCGCTGATTCAGTAAAAGATGCAAACTTTAAAGATGAAGCAACTGTTAGAAAACTAGTTCGTCAAATTGCATTGATGACAGGTCGTCAAGTTTCTAAGGAAAAAGAAGACAAAATCGTTCAAGCAATTGTTACAAATAATATGCCATTAGATTTTCAATCATTAACAAATATGTTTAAACAAAAATAATTGGGCTTATTCTTCAGCGATGTATTTAGTGCATAATCATACATTTTCGCATAATATAGAATGACTTATACCGGATGTATTCTGGTGGGTGTTAGTCGAAGAAGATTACGAAGCAATTGCCCCAGTTTGCTTCGAAGAAAGAAGGAGTATATTTTTACTTTTTCTTTCTTTTTATTTTGCACTTTTAAATATGTGAATGGTCCTGAGTGCCTCCTTGGTTCGTTTTAACAAGGAGGTATTTTGATGGTGTTTGTTAAGGTGTAACTAGTGAATTTGTTCTAATGGATTTTTTATGAAGCAAAGAAATAAATTAATAACTTCCAAGTATACTTAAGCATTAAATAAGTCGATAATGTCTTAATAGGATTAAAAAAGATTTTAATTCAAATCATGTGATTATTTTGATACTATAATAATGGTAGAAAATACATAGGGGGAACATAATGAACGCGGCACATATTAATGAAATTATTTCTTTTGTAGGAATCGGCTTAATGCTTTTATCATTATTTTTAATTTTCTTGAGTAGAAACAAAATAAAAATAAAATTTTTAAAAATGATTACAGCCTTCATTGCATATATGTCTTTAATTATTTCAGGGATTTTAATTACATATATCGTGTTAAGCTGGCCTAGTTAATGAGAATAAAGGGGACTAACATGAAAAAGCTATTTCTTTCCATTCTAATGTGCTTTGTAATTAGTTTATTAAGTGGCTGTTTATATCCACAAGATAAACTTGCACAAAATCAAGTACCATATGATGATCAATTGCAATCTGTTCAAACTGCAGTTAATAAATTTAAGGAAAACAATTCAGGAATGTTACCTATAAAAAACAAGGATATGAGTACACCAATTTATATTAAATATCCAATTGATTTTACAAAACTAACACCTGGCTATTTAAGTGATGCACCTGGTAATTCTTATGAAAATGGTGGGATCTTTCAGTACGTATTAATAGATGCAGAAAAGAATCCGACGGTTAAATTAGTCGATCTTAGAATTGCAGAAAAACTAAGAGATGTATCCTTAAGAGTAGAAGTTTATAAAGATAAACATACATACCCACCAATCAAGAAAACATTGGCTAATGGTGTTTTTCTATTAAACTATAAAAAGATGGGTTTCAAAGAAGAACCGTTCGTAGTCAGTCCTTATAGCAATAAGAACTTACCAATCATAATGGGGAATGATGGGGAGTTCTATGTTGACTATTCAACTGATTTATATGCAAAAATTAAAGAAGCGAAAAATTATATATTCGGTGAAGATATTCGTTCTATTTTAGTAAAAGACTCTCCAATCGTGCCTGCATACTCACTTCCATATACGATTAAAGATGGACAACCGGTGTTTTTAGAACAAAAATAAATAATATAAATCATAATCCTTTGATAAAAGAATACATTTTATCGAAGGATTTTTTTATTTGATCCGAAGTGAGTAAAAAGAAAAAATAAAAAATCTTGTCATAACTCACTAGGACAACATCATAGAATGATATTGTCATAGGTATACTACTTCAAGTCAATTATTCCCATGTATTGATAAATCGGGAGGGGAACACATGGAAAAGATAGATATTTTTAAAGACATTGCCGAGCGCACAGGAGGAGATATCTACTTAGGTGTTGTAGGTGCCGTGCGTACTGGTAAATCAACATTTATTAAACGCTTTATGGAAGCAGTTGTAATCCCTAATATTCAAAATGAAGCGGATCGTGCTAGAGCACATGATGAATTACCTCAAAGCGCTGCAGGTAAAACAATAATGACTACTGAACCAAAATTCGTTCCGAATCAAGGAGTTAAAATTCATGTAGCGGATGGGTTAGATGTAAATATTCGATTAGTAGATTGCGTTGGTTATAGTGTGCCAGGAGCTAAAGGGTATGAGGATGAAAATGGTCCTAGAATGATTAGCACTCCTTGGTATGAAGAACCGATTCCATTTAATGAAGCGGCGGAAATCGGTACAAGAAAAGTTATTCAAGAGCATTCAACAATTGGAGTTGTTGTAACAACTGATGGCACAATTGGAGAAATAGCTAGATATGATTATATCGAAGCAGAGGAAAGAGTAGTTGCTGAATTAAAAGAAGTTGGAAAGCCTTTCATTATGGTGATCAACTCTTCTCAGCCATATCATCCTAATACAGAGGCACTTAGACAAGAACTATCTGAAAAGTACGATATTCCTGTCATTGCATTAAGTGTTGAAGCAATGCGCGAAGGAGATGTAATGAACGTACTTCGCGAAGCTTTATATGAATTCCCAGTCCTTGAGGTGAACGTAAACTTACCTAGCTGGGTATTAGTTTTAAAAGAAAATCACTGGCTACGCCAAAGCTACCAAGAAGCAATACAAGAAACAGTTAAAGATATTAAGCGATTAAGAGATGTAGACTATGTAGTTGGCCAATTTAGTGATTATGAATTTATTGAACATGCACAACTAGCTGGAATAGATATGGGTCAAGGGGTTGCAGAGATTGATTTATCTGCACCAGATGAGTTATATGATCAAGTCTTAAAAGAGGTTGTAGGAGTAGAAATTCGCGGAAAAGATCATTTATTAGAATTAATGCAAGATTTCGCTCATGCAAAACAAGAATATGATCAAGTAGCAGATGCTTTAAGAATGGTTAAACAGACCGGCTATGGAATTGCTGCACCCTCACTTTTAGATATGAGCTTGGATGAGCCAGAAATTATACGCCATGGTTCAAGGTTTGGGGTGAAATTAAAAGCAGTAGCACCTTCTATTCATATGATTAAAGTTGATGTCGAGTCAACGTTTGAACCAATCATCGGAACTGAAAAACAAAGTGAAGAACTTGTTAAATACTTAATGCAAGATTTTGAAGATAATCCATTATCAATTTGGAACTCAGATATATTTGGACGTTCATTAAGTTCAATCGTGCGTGAAGGCATCCAAGCGAAACTTTCTCTAATGCCTGAAAATGCAAGATATAAATTGAAGGAAACTTTAGAAAGAATTATTAACGAAGGAAGTGGCGGTTTAATTGCAATTATCCTTTAATTATTAATTGATCAGGTGGTAAAAACCATCTGATTTTTTTTGTGTTTGCTATAAATAAAGGTTAATCTTTAAAAAATCTAATCGTTATTTTTATTTAAGGAAATGAAATTTGAAGAAAAAACATAGAAAATTAGTAAGATAAAATAAATAATATTCGACAAATTTCAACAAAAGTTAATTTATTAAAAATCATCAAAAAAATTAAAAAAATGCCAATTAATACAGTAATCATCGTACTTTCACGAGACCTTGTAACAAAATTGAAGACGAAACATGAATTTTTCAGAAAAATCACCACCTGTTTTCGAGTAATTCCAACATTTTCTTATAAAACATATTGAAAAAAGCCGTAGAATCGTATAATATAAGGCATGACAAAGAAATTAATTGGAATTTGTTGTATAAAATTTAAAATTTTGGTCACAAATGAAATTAAGAAACATTTCTAAAATTTTGGGAGGAGGTGAAAGACATGAACAAAACAGATTTAATCAATGCAGTTGCTGAAGCTGGTGAATTAACTAAAAAACAAGCTACTTTAGCAGTAGACGCTGTATTCGAATCAATTCTTGGTGCGTTACAAAACGGGGATAAAGTACAATTAATCGGATTTGGTAACTTTGAAGTTCGTGAGCGTGCAGCTCGTAAAGGACGTAATCCACAAACTGGCGAGGAAATCGAAATCGCAGCTAGTAAAGTTCCAGCTTTCAAACCTGGTAAAGCGCTTAAGGATGCAGTAAAATAATTACATAATTTAAGCGAAAAAGAAGGATGCTAATAAAAGCATCCTTCTTTTTTTGCTAAAAAAAGTCCAAAAAGTCCCATGATTTTGGGATCAATCATTAATTTTGGACATAGAAAGCGTTGTTTTTAGGTGATCTTAAAGAAAGTATCCTTCTTTTTTTGCCTATAAAAAAAGAATTATGTTAAAATAAAACGAATCTGATAGTGAATATTAGAATTTTTTTTAGCATGGGGGATCAATTAATGAATGAAGTTAATTTAGAAAAAATTGAACAAGCGGTTCGTCTAATTCTCGAAGCTATCGGTGATGATCCAAATAGAGAAGGAATTTACGAAACGCCAAAGCGAGTTGCGAAAATGTATGCTGAAGTATTCTCTGGTATGCGCCAAGATGAAAAAGCTCATTTACATAAAGTATTTGGTGAAGATCATGAAGAATTAGTTCTTGTAAAAGATATTCCATTCCATTCAATGTGCGAACATCATCTATTACCTTTTTACGGAGTTGCTCATGTAGCGTACATTCCTAGAAATGGTAGAGTAACTGGTTTAAGTAAATTAGCACGTACTGTAGAAACAGTAGCTAAAAGACCTCAGTTACAAGAGCGTATTACTGCCTCAGTAGTAGATGCTATTATGGAAGTGCTACAACCACACGGTGCAATGGTAGTTGTAGAAGCTGAACATATGTGTATGTCTATGCGTGGAGTAAGAAAACCAGGCTCAAAAACTGTTACGACTGCAGTTCGTGGCTCACTTAAAGAAGATGTGCAAGGAAGAAATGAAATACTTGCAATGATTCATTCAACTAAATAGAATCTAATAATCAAAAAGCAGGGCGTTTGACAGGCAGTCTAAAAAGCCGGAAGTCCTGCTTTTTTTAAAATATTCATTATAAAATAATTCAAGTTGATTGAGCAATCAACTTATACCATCTAAAATACTTATGGTATAATGAAAAAATCAGTTATAAATGGAATGGATGGAAATAATGAATAGTATTCACGAGTTAAAAAATGAAGTAATCACTCAAATCTTACATACGATTAAACACCCATATTTAAATCAACATCTGCAAGCACCGACAATTGATGATGTAAAGGTTACTTTATTAATAAATTTATTAAATGATCACAATTTTACGAGTGATAAAATTGTACATTACTGTAAAGCCTTGATGATTCATCAAATTGCTTTAGATACTCATGAAAAGGTATCCACATATGAAGGTACTCCAATGGATCGTGAGAAGAAACAATTAACCGTTTTAGAAGGAGACTTATATAGTGGACTATACTACGATGCTCTGTCTAAAACTGGGGAAATTGGTTTAATTCGAGAACTGTCATATGCTGTTAAAGAAATGAATGAAGAGAAGATCAATCTAGTTCACGAACAATTTAGTTCTTTAGAAGATCTTTTCAACTGTATAACTGTAATCGAATCAACTATACTTGTACATTTTGCAAAATTTATTTCAGCAGAAGAATCTATAAAGCATATTGAGCAAGAATGTTTAATGTCAAGACTGAAAAAAGAATTCGAACAATCTTCAGTTGAAAATTACTCTGATTTTATTTCTCAATTTCAAAGAATAATGGGGATTGTTGATTTAGCTAAAACAAAAGAAGAATTATCAAAAATAATACAATTACAAAATTAATCTACATAGAAGTAATCGTAATTAGTTTAGTGGGGGTTTATATGACTCAATCAAAAGAAGAACGCGTACATGACGTGTTTGAAAAGATTTACAATAAATATGATACAATGAATGGTATTATTAGTTTTAGACGACATATTGCTTGGCGCAAACAAACTATGAAAATTATGAATGTTCAAAAAGGTATGAAAGCGCTTGATGTATGCTGTGGTACTGGTGAATGGACAATTGCACTTGCAAATACAGTTGGAAAAGACGGAGAAGTAGTAGGATTAGACTTTAGCAAAAATATGCTATCAATTGGTGAAGAAAAAGTTAAAAATATGCATTTGGACCAAGTAAAATTAATTCATGGCAATGCTATGGAGTTACCATTTGAGGACAACTATTTTGATGTCGTTACAATTGGATTTGGTTTAAGAAATGTTCCAGATTATTATCAAGTGTTGAAGGAAATGACAAGAGTCGTGAAACCTGGGGGTATTGTTGTGTGTTTAGAAACATCACAACCGACTGCATTTGGTATTAGACATGTGTATAAAGCGTATTTTAAATACATCATGCCGATTTTTGGGAAAATATTTGCTAAAAGCTTTAAAGAATATTCTTGGCTACAAGAAAGTGCAAGCACGTTCCCAGGAATGAATGAACTTGCAAATCTTTTCAAAAAAGCAGGATTAGAAAAAATAAAAATTAAACCTTATACTTTTGGTGTAGCAGCAATGCATTTAGGTGTTAAACCAAAAAGCTAGTTACAAAAAAGCGAGAAAATGGGATGAATAGTAAGGTGAACGGAATGAAGGTTAAATGGAAATATTCTTATTTAAAAAAGGACATTAATGAGATTGAAAGCACGCTTCATAAAGTAGTTAATTCTTCACAGCCAATTTTGAAAAACGCATCTGTACAGTTGCTTGAATCTGGTGGTAAAAGAATTAGACCAGTTTTTGTATTGCTTAGTGCTAAATTTGGACAATATAACCTTCAATCGATTAAAAATGTAGCAGCTACTTTGGAAATCATACATATGGCATCATTAGTTCATGATGATGTAATTGATGAAGCTAGTTTACGAAGAGGTAAACCGACAATCAATTCCACTTACAATGATCGTGTTGCTATGTATGCAGGGGATTTTTTATTTGCAAAAGCATTGGAATGTATGTCAGAAATCGAAATCCCATTGGCCCATCAAAAATTATCTGAGACTATTTTAGAGATTTGTTTAGGTGAGATTGAACAAATAAAAGATAAATATAATTTTGACCAAAATTTAAAATGTTATTTAAGAAGAATTAAACGAAAAACTGCACTTTTAATTTCAGCAAGTTGTGAAATTGGTGCAATTGCATCAGGAGCCTCTCCGGCTTTTCAAAAGTGTTTAAAAGATTACGGATACTATTTAGGTATGTCCTTTCAAATTATGGACGATATTCTTGATTTTACGGCTTCTGAGAAAGAATTAGGAAAACCATCAGGTAGCGATTTAATCCAAGGGAATATTACATTACCTGTCTTGTTTGCGATGAATGATTTAGCTCTTAAAGAGAAAATTGAATCCGTTTATGAAGGAATCGATCCGGAATCTGTAAAACCTCTTATCAATCAAATTCGTAAAAGTACATATATTAAAGCAGCAAGAAAAGTCAGTGAAGCATATTTACAAAAATCTTTAAACAGTATCAATAGCCTTCCTAATAGTGAAGCAAAGGAAATGTTAATATTAATTGCTAAAAATATTGGAAATCGAAAAAACTAGAGGCGGGGAAAATGCTAGTGCATTTACAACTGCCTCTTTTGGCTTTTTAGATACGTATAGAACTCCCGTTAATCAGTTATATTGATTAAAGTTAATGAATAATCTGGAAGCGATTTCAATTTTTATAATATAACAAGATTTTAAACTATTGATAATTTTATAAATTGATGTTACTATTCTAACTGTGTTGTTTATACATAATTGAAATCAAGTGAGGTAGAGCATAATGGAAAGAACTTATTTAATGGTAAAACCTGATGGTGTACAACGTAACTTAATTGGTGAAATCGTTTCACGTTTCGAAAAAAAGGGTTTCCAATTAGTTGGAGCTAAATTAATGCAAGTGAGTAAAGAACAAGCTGAAACTCACTATGCTGAGCACAAAGAACGTCCTTTCTTTGGTGAATTAGTAGACTTCATCACTTCAAGCCCAGTATTCGCTATGGTTTGGGAAGGCGAAAATGTAATCGCTACCGCTCGTCAAATGATGGGAGCAACAAACCCTAAAGATTCAGCACCAGGAACAATCCGTGGAGAGTATGCTGCAACTGTAGGCAAAAACATTATCCATGGTTCAGATTCACCTGCTAGTGCAGAACGTGAAATCGGTATTTTCTTCAATCAAAATGAATTAGTTGAATACTCTAAGCTTATTAAAGAGTGGGTATACTAATAAATAAAAAGTTTTAGACAAAGAAGTCAGCATAATTGCTGGCTTTTTTATTTTGGAAATGATTAAAATCTAGATCTGTGGATCAATTTTCGTATTAACTTTAGTAGAATCGTTATGAGTAAGCAAAATAGTGAATAAGTTATAAATTGTAAAAAAATAATACATTGACAGCCTCTTTAAATCTGCTTATAATCATCATTAATAACTTTTTTAATGAATCTTTTGACAATTAAATATATTGCGATGATAAGGGCACAGTAGGCATAACTTCCCTGTTTAAGAGAGCTGACGTAAGCTGCGAGTCAGTACATATGGTATGCTGAATTACATTCTTGGAGCAATTTCTTTTTCATTTATTGAAAATAGAAACGGTCGTTTTGATCGTTAACAAAATGAAGGTGGTGAACAGAGTTTTTGTTCACAACTAGGGTGGTACCGCGATTAATTAATTCGTCCCTACTGTTTATTCAGTAGGGGCTTTTTGTTTTTATTTTTTACATGCCTACTACTTGATGAAAAGTAGAGGTGTTGGACATTAGAATTTTTAAATTTAAGGGGGAAAAGGAAATGAGTACAAATAATGAATTAATAAATTTACGTGATAAGGTTGATGAGATTAATTTAAAAATCGTTGAATTATTAAACGAGCGTGGAAAAGTTGTTCAAGAAATTGGTCAACAAAAGATTAAACATGGTATCAAGCGTTTCGATCCAGTTCGTGAGCGTGAAGTGTTAGATATGATTGCAAATGTAAATGAGGGCCCTTTTGAAACGTCAACTTTACAACATATTTTCAAGACGATCTTCCAAGCAAGCTTAGAACTACAAGAGGATGATCACAGAAAAGCTCTTTTAGTTTCAAGAAAGAAAAAGCCTGACAATACAATTGTTACAGTGAAAAATGATATTGTCCTTGGTGATGGTTCTCAATCATTTATTATGGGTCCATGTGCAGTTGAGAGCTACGAACAAGTACGTGCAGTAGCACAAGCTATGAAACAACAAGGTTTAACAATGATGCGAGGCGGGGCATTTAAACCAAGAACTTCTCCATACGATTTCCAAGGTCTTGGATACGAAGGACTACAAATTTTAAGAAAAGTGGCAAATGAATTTGATTTAGCAGTAATAAGTGAAATACTAAATCCAAATGATGTTGAAAGATCGTTAGAATACGTTGATGTCATTCAAATTGGAGCACGTAATATGCAAAACTTTGATTTACTGAGAACAGTTGGTCAAGTAAATAAACCAGTGTTATTAAAACGCGGACTGTCAGCAACAATTGAAGAATTTATTAATGCAGCAGAATACATTATTTCGCAAGGAAATGACCAAATTATTTTATGTGAAAGAGGTATTCGTACGTATGAGAAAGCTACTCGAAATACATTAGATATCTCAGCTGTACCGATTCTAAAGAAAGAAACACATTTACCAGTTGTTGTAGATGTAACACATTCTACAGGTCGCAAAGACTTATTATTACCGACAGCAAAAGCAGCCCTAGCAATTGGAGCAGATGCAGTAATGGCAGAAGTACACCCTGATCCAGCAGTTGCTTTATCAGATTCGGCTCAACAAATGAATATTCCACAATTTGAAGAATTTATGTTTGAGTTAAAAGACTTCCGTGCAAAGCTTCAATCATAAGTAAAATTATCTAAAAAAAGCTGACGGTGAATGCTTTGAAAAAACGACCTTATAAATGGTACAGGAATAATCAGAGACTCAAATGCTTTAGCAATGAGAATGACGAAAAATAATTGAATATGATAAAAACTAATTACAACATTAGATGAGCTTTCTCGGTACAGTCTTTAAGCTGTAAAGAGATTTCATCCGATTTTTTCTTGATTTAAAATATTAATAAAAAAGATTGCACAATCAAATGCTGAGCATTAGGTTTTTCTACTGAATAATTCATTTTTTTGTTAAAAAATCAAAAAAGTGCCGGAATATGGCTCTCTTTTTATATTAAATTCAGAATAGGTTGTGCTATAGTAGTAACTAATTAATTTTAAACTTACATAAAGAGAAGGTGTTGAAATGCGTTATTTAACAGCAGGTGAATCACATGGTCCACAATTAACTACAATTATTGAAGGCGTTCCAGCAGGCTTACCAATTTTAGCAGAAGAAATAAATGTTGAACTTCGTAGACGTCAAGGTGGATATGGAAGAGGGAGAAGAATGCAGATAGAAAAGGACACTGCTCAAATTACTAGTGGTGTTCGACATGGTTATACTTTAGGCTCTCCAATCGCACTGGTTGTTGAAAATAACGACTTTAAACATTGGACTAATATTATGGGTGCTGAACCTTTAGAAGATCTAGAATACGAAGGAAAAAGAAGCATTACAAAACCAAGACCAGGGCATGCCGATTTAAATGGA
Organism: Bacillus sp. FJAT-25509; assembly: GCF_001420605.1. Taxonomy (GTDB): domain Bacteria; phylum Bacillota; class Bacilli; order Bacillales; family Bacillaceae_G; genus Gottfriedia. Next base: position 575,873 of record NZ_LJIZ01000003.1, on the reverse strand, counting down.
GCTATAAAATATGGTTTTAGAGATGTACGAAATGTTTTAGAGCGATCTTCTGCTCGTGAAACAACTGTACGTGTTGCAGCTGGTGCGGTGGCAAAAAAATTGTTGAGTGAGCTAGGTATCACAATTGCAAGCCATGTTATTGAAATTGGTGGAGTTAAAGCGAAGAATTTAGACTATAAAAATGTAGAAGACTTACATAATAAAGCTGAAAACTCAGAAGTAAGATGTATAGACGCAGAAGCTACAGAAAATATGAAAACATTAATTGATGATGCAAAGCAAAATGGCGATTCAGTTGGTGGGATTGTAGAAGTTGTTGTTGAAGGTATGCCAGCTGGTGTTGGTAGCTACGTTCATTATGACAGAAAACTTGATTCAAAAATTGCAGGGGCAATTGTAAGCATTAATGCCTTTAAAGGTGTAGAATTTGGAATCGGGTTTCAAGCTGGATCCTTACCTGGTAGTGAAGTTCATGATGAGATTGCATATTCAGAAGAACAAGGCTACTACCGATTAACGAACCGTGCAGGCGGTTTTGAGGGCGGTATGACAACAGGTATGCCTATTGTCGTTCGAGCAGTAATGAAGCCAATCCCGACGCTATACAAGCCGTTACAAAGCGTTGATATTGAAACAAAAAAAGTTTATGAAGCAAGTATCGAACGTTCAGATAGCTGTGCTGTTCCAGCAGCAAGTGTAGTAGCAGAGCATATTGTTGCTTGGGAAGTTGCAAAAGCAGTTATTGAACAATTTGAATCAGATCAACTTGAGCGTTTAAAGCGTAATATTGAAGATTTCCGTGAGTATGCGAGGAAGTTTTAATGAATGCGATAACTGTCAAAACAAGCTCTAAACAATATGATGTTTGTATAGGGTTTGGAGTATTGAGTCAACTACAATCAAAGTTGGATAGCTTAGTACCTAAAGTTTCAAAGATATTAATCATTACAGATGATCAAGTTGCTCCACTTTATCTAGAGCAAGTATTACTAAATTGTAGTAAAGCAAATAAAGTTGAACACTTTATCATTCCACATGGTGAAAAAAGTAAGAGTTTTGCTATGTACGAAAATTGTTTAACCTATTGTTTTGATGTCCAATTAGATCGTAATAGTTTAATAATTGCTTTAGGTGGAGGAGTAGTTGGTGATCTAGCAGGATTTGTTGCAGCTTCTTATATGCGTGGTATTCGTTTTATCCAATTACCGACTACTTTACTAGCCCACGATAGTGCTATAGGTGGTAAAGTCGCTATAAATCTTCCAAAAGCTAAGAATATAGTTGGCGCATTTTATCAGCCGGAACTAGTTTTGTATGAATTAAACTTTTTATCTTCTTTGCCAATTGAGGAATGGAGATCAGGTTTTGCTGAAATTAGTAAGGAAGCTATGATTTCTTCTACCGACAATTTGAATTGGTTAATGGATAATATTCTTTCACTTGAAAATTTAGATGATGCGTTAATTGAAAAATGTGTGACAATGGGGATAAGTGTAAAAAATGAAATTGTCTCCAAGGACGAAAGAGAAACTGGTGAAAGAGCATTTTTAAACTTAGGCCATACTCTTGGGCATGCGATTGAAGCTTATTTAGGTTATGCGAAAACAACTCATGGTGAGGCTATTGCATTTGGAACCTTATTTTCAATCTATTTGAGTGAACAGTTCTTTGAGGTTGACTTAAAATTTAAAGAAATTGTAAATTGGTATAATCGATTGAATTATCCTGTTTATTCAAAATTAGAATTAGAACCTATTGTAAATCTAATGAAACAAGATAAGAAAAATATAGATTTGAAAATAAAATATATATTATTAAAAAGTTTTGGGAATCCAGTGATTTGTGAATTAGACGAAAACTTTATAAAAGAAAGTTTAGATAGTTTTTTTAAACAAATAATTTCATAATACTTATCTGAAAATGGTGTTTTGATCAAATGTTAAATCAAAATATCATTTTCTTTTTCTAAATTAGACTAATTGAACATTGAAAATGAAAAACATAGGACAATTCGTCGAATAGAATTTCAGAGAAAAAAAAGGTTTGATTTAATAAAAAATGGAATGTAAATACATATAGAAAGGTTAGACAAGGTGACTATGATGAGAAATACCCAGTTAGAAAAAATCCGTTTAGTTGGTGATGTGACAATTCCAGGAGATAAATCAATATCTCATAGAGCAATTATGTTTGGATCACTAGCGAAAGGGACTACAAAAATTACTAACTTTCTATTAGGTGAAGATTGTTTAAGTACGATTGCTTGTTTTAGAAAATTAGGTGTACAAATCGAAGTATCAGAAGATGAAGTAGTCGTTTATGGTAAAGGAATTGAAGGACTTAAAGAGGCACACGAAGTACTTGATGTAGGAAATTCGGGAACAACAGCAAGATTAATGATGGGAATATTAAGTGGTTTACCATTCCATTCAGTTATTATTGGTGATGAATCAATTGGTAAAAGACCAATGAAACGTGTTACAAAACCTTTAAAAATGATGGGAACTTCTATAGATGGACGTGAAGACGCTACATATACACCTATTTCTATTAGAGGAGGTTCACTGAATAGTATTTCTTATGCTTCTCCTGTTTCAAGTGCACAAGTTAAATCTTCAATTTTATTAGCTGGTTTATTTGCAAAAGGTACAACGACTGTGACTGAACCGGAAAAGTCTCGTGACCATACTGAAAGAATGCTAAAGGCATTTGGTTGTGAGTTAGAAGTTGATGGGAACAAAGTCTCAATTAATGGAAACCAAGAATTAACTGCAACAGATGTTATTGTTCCTGGGGACATTTCATCAGCAGCATTTTTCTTAGTAGCAGGGTCGATTGTTCCAAATAGCGAAATCTTGTTAAAAAATGTAGGGGTGAACCCTACAAGAAAAGGGATATTAACTGTTTTAGAAAGAATGGGCGCTAATATAACATTAGAGGATGAAAAAGTTGTAAACGGAGAACCAATTGCGAATATTCGAGTGAAATCATCGAATTTAAAATCAACTGTAATCGGTGGGGCTGAAATTCCTACTTGTATCGATGAGTTACCGATCTTAGCCTTAGCAGCAGCTTTAGCAGATGGAGAGACCATTATTAAAGATGCTGAAGAGTTAAGAGTAAAGGAAACGGATCGTATCCAGACTGTTGTAACAGAACTTACAAATCTTGGTGTAAGCATTGAAGCAACAAAAGATGGTATGATTATACAAGGAAATAGTTCTTTAATAGGTGCGAATGTAAATTCACATGGTGATCATCGAATGGGAATGATGCTTTCAATTGCTGCATTACTTGCTAAAGGTGATACAATTATTGAAAATACGGAATGCATAGCTGTATCTTTTCCGAACTTTAAAGAGCAATTAAATGAATTAATTAAGTAGTCATATGAGGTGTAAGAATGAGTTTATACGAAGCTGTTCAGTTAATAGAGAACGGTCATACCGAAAAGGGATTGGATTTATTAAGAAAGAATTTAAAAACTGCAAACGATGAAGAAAAATACGAAGCAGCACTTCTTTTTCAATCATTAGGATTTGTAGAAGATGCGAAAAATCTCATTGAAGATTTAGTTTACTTATACGATGACGACGATGATCTTAAAATAATGTATGCAGAAATATTGTTGGATCTAGATTTAGAAGACGACGCTTTAGAAATTTTACTTGCAATAAAAGAAGATAGTGAGAGTCGAGTTCAAGCACTATTATTAATGGCTGATTTATATCAAGTTCAGGGTCTTGATGAAGTAGCTGAACAAAAATTATTTGAAGCCAAAAGAATTTTACCTAATGAACCTGTAGTAGATTTTGCATTAGGGGAGTATTATTTTAGTAAATATGATTATAAAAAAGCAATACCATTTTACGAAAAACTCAACTATCAAGAAATTGAAGTAAGTGGAGTAAATAAAGATTTAAGACTTGCTGAATGTTTAAGTGCTGAAGGTGAATGGGAAGATGCAATTTCCTATTATGAAAAAGGAATTCAGAAATCAAAAGACTTCCATACGCTATTAGGATATGGCATAACGCTATTTCAAGCTGAACGCTATGCAGCCTCTATTCCAGTATTCGAAGAAGCAATCTTCTTTGATCCTGAATATTTGGTAGCACATTTATGGTTAAGTAAGGCGCATGACCTTGAAGGCCAATTTCAAGAAGGTTATGATATATTACAAAAAGCTTTACTAGTTGATGAAACGAATGTAGAATGCCTTTTATCAGCAGCTAAATTAGCTCGTAAAATGAAAAATTTAGAAGCAAGTAAGAAACATTTACAGGAAGCATTAATTTATGATCCTTCGCTAATTGAGGCAGTTCAGTTATTAGTCGGAATTCTTTTCGAAGAAGAAGATTTCGATGATATTATTAGTATAATTGAACTAGCAATCGAGCATGGGGCTTCAGATCCTCATTTTAATTGGGACTTAGGCAAAGCATATTATGGAAATGAAAATTATGAATTGGCATTAAAACAATATCGTCTAGCATATAATGACTTTAACCAGGAAATTTCCTTCTTAAAGGAATACGGAGACCTATTGTTTGAAGAAGGCTTAGTACAAGAAGCAAAAGAGGTTTACAGTAAACTTGTAGACGATGAGTATCTACAGGAAGAAGTAAGAGAGCGTCTTGAAAGAATAAATGAAATTCTGTAGTTTTCTTTATTCAGAAAAGGGGACAAATTTTATGGACAGAGGAGGGATTTAAAATGGCAACCCCTGTATCTGTGAATGAGAAGAAAGATTTTGTTAAATGGTTTCTAAGTAATTTTCAGTTAAAGCAAAGAGAATGTGTTTGGATTTTAAATTACCTAATGAGCCATGATTATTTAATGAAAAAGGTTCATTTTGTAGAACAGTCTAAATATTGTCCACGTGGATTAGTGATGTCGACCAACTGTGTTAAAGAAGTCCCATTTCATTTTTATAAACAAAATGTTATGACGACGGATGCAGAGAAATCATTTCACGATATTCGACTAAATAGGGATGAGGATATTTATATCCAGCTCAACTTTAAATCTTCTTTTCAATATCCGATGTTTGTTTCAGTTTTAGAAGAGAACCCACATCTACCAAAAAACTTAAATAGTAACGAAAAAGACCGCGTAATTGCTGAAAAGCTATTGTCAGATTCAATTATGAATTTCCAAAAAGACAGATTGATGAAAATGATTGATGAAGCTTTAGATAATCAAGACAAAAAGCTTTTCCAAGAATTAACTAAGCAACTCAATTCATTAACTTAATGAAAACCTGAAAAAAGTCCTCATTTGTGGGGGCTTTTTTACTGTTGAAAAGTTATTTGCTAATTGAATAGAGTTAATTTTTATTGTTAAATAAGATATGTGGGGTTAATTTCCATTTTTAGGGCCTTAGCTTTTAATTGTGGCAAGATTCATGGTCCTAATCGTAGTATACGTTTCATTTTTGGTCCAAAGCTTTCTGGTAAATCTCATTGAGGTCGAACGATTTATCAACTTATATAAGTTAAAAAAAAAACAGTATGTAAGATTAAGATTAGCTAATTACTCATAAAAAAATACACTTATAAAAAATAATATTAGTAAAAAAGTCACTTTATTGATCTCATAGAAATATTTGACTCGAAACGGATAGTAGTTCAACTAAATTTACATTTTTTTAAAATATATCAGTGAACTGTTAATGGAGGTTCTGAATTAACTACAAAGATGCCATTCACCTCACTGTAAAATCCTTTATTAGTGGACTTTTTTTCTTTCTTAAAATAGTAATGTATGGTTAAATGGAAAATAGAAATTTGTTCACAAAAATTTCACAATTATAAATAAATTATTTTAATAGAAAGAGGTAATTTTGATGAAATGGACAACAAATGAATTAAATCAAGTTATTGAGAATCTGGAGTACATCGATACGATCATTATTCCGCTTTGTCCTGTTTCTTTGAAGAAAGAAAATATTGGTCTTGCCGAGCAAAGAGAGGACTTAATAATACTTACTTCGGAACTTGAACGTACATATAAAGGCAGAGTTGTAATTGCTCCTGAATTTACTTATTTACCTGAAGAATCTGATAAAATAAACCGATTAAAGGCTTGGTATGAAGAGTTTAAAACTAGTGGGATTAAGCATGTGTTTTATTTAACATGTGATTTTGATTGGAGACAGTCAGAATCTGAATTGGATGAATCATTAATTTGGTTACCTAATTTAAATATCAATAGCTTAGATGAATCATCACAACGAGTAATAATTGATAAACAATTATCTCACATAAATGCATTATTTTCTAAAATATGGGGATAAAAATAAAAACAACATTATTACTATGATTATTATTAGGATATTATTGACCTTCTAAATTTGTTATTATATTATGAAAGTGTCCTAGTTTTATTATTATAGCTGTTGTCCGTACAGGAGTACTTGTGATAGAGGGGGGAATTTTCATGAGTGAAAAGGTTTCAAGACGCCAGTTTTTAAACTACACTTTAACAGGTGTAGGCGGCTTTATGGCGGCAGGAATGCTAATGCCATTGGCTCGTTTTGCCATTGACCCAGTTTTACAAAAAGAAGAAGCTGGAGCAATGGTGCAAGTTGGACTAATCAAAGATTTAACGACTGATCCAAAACGCTTTGACTTTAAAGTTAAGCAGGTTGATGGTTGGGTTAAATCTGATGCGTCACACATTGCATGGGTGTACAAGAATTCAAATGGAGACATCGTTGCGTTATCACCTACTTGTAAGCATTTAGGCTGTACAGTTGGTTGGAACGACAATAAAGATTTTCCAAATCAATTCTTCTGTCCATGTCATGGCGGTCGTTACCATAAGGATGGTAAAAACATTAAAGGTACACCACCGCTTGGTCCACTAGACAACTATGCGGTAAAAGTGAAAGGTGATTCTTTCTATCTTGGTAAACTAGAACCAAATACAGGAGGTAAATAATCGTGCTTAACAAAATTTACGACTGGGTAGATGAGCGATTAGAAATTACGCCTCTTTGGAGAGATATCGCTGATCATGAAGTACCAGAACACGTTAATCCAGCACACCATTTTTCAGCATTCGTATATTGCTTCGGTGGATTAACATTTTTCGTTACAGTAATTCAAATTTTATCTGGAATGTTCTTAACAATGTACTATGTTCCAGATATCAAAAATGCATGGGAATCAGTTTATTACTTACAAAACAACGTTGCATACGGACAAATCGTTCGTGGTATGCATCACTGGGGTGCAAGTTTAGTAATTGTTATGATGTTTTTACATACTTTACGTGTATTCTTCCAAGGCGCATATAAAAAGCCTCGTGAGCTTAACTGGGTTGTAGGGGTTTTAATCTTCTTCGTAATGCTTGGATTAGGCTTTACAGGATATTTATTACCTTGGGATATGAAAGCGTTATTTGCGACTAAAGTAGGTCTGCAAATTGCTGAACAAACACCATTTATTGGTAAGCAAGTGAAAACGTTAATTGCAGGTAATCCGGAAATCATCGGTGCACAAACATTAACTCGTTTCTTCGCAATCCATGTATTCTTCTTACCTGGTGCTTTACTTGCTCTTATGGGTGCCCATTTCTTAATTATTCGTAAGCAAGGTATTTCAGGTCCACTATAAGATTTAGTGCATGGGGCTTTAGTAAAAATTGACTAAAGTGTGTCGGAATAAAGGAGGGAGAACATGCATCGCGGTAAAGGAATGAAATTTGTAGGTGACTCACGTGTACCAGCAATGGCAGGACGTAAACCTAATGTACCAAAGGATTATTCAGAATATCCTGGTAAAACTGAAGCATTCTGGCCAAACTTCTTATTAAAAGAATGGATGGTAGGAGCAGTTTTCTTAATTGGATACTTAACATTAACAATTGCACATCCATCTCCACTTGAGAGGGTTGCAGACCCAACTGATACTGGCTATACGCCATTACCGGACTGGTATTTCTTATTCTTATATCAATTCTTAAAATATAGCTATGCTTCTGGTGACTATAACGTAATTGGTGCTTTCGTAATTCCTGGATTAGCTTTTGGTGGCTTATTATTAGCGCCATTCTTAGATCGTAGTCCACATAGAAAACCAATTAAACGTCCATTAGCTACAGGATTTATGTTATTAGCTTTATCTGGTGTAATTTATTTAACATGGGAAGCTGCGGCTCACCATGACTGGAAAAAACAAAAAGAACAAGGTAAAATCCGTACTTTTGTTGAATTAAATAAAGAAGATCCAGCATATAAACTATTGCAAAAAAATACTTGTGTATCTTGCCATGGCGATAATCTTGAAGGTGGCGCAGCAGCTCCAAGTCTTCAAAATAATGGTTTAAAACCTGAAGAAATCGCTCATATCGCAAGAAACGGTCGTAAAGCGATGCCATCTGGTGTATTTAAAGGTACTGACGCAGAACTTAAAGTTCTAGCTGAATTCGTTTCAAAAGCAGGTAAAACAGAGTAATTAAAAGAGAGTCGAATTTTCGACTCTTTTTTTATGTTTTATTGTATACTGAAATAATAACATGTAAAAAATGTGATGATACATATAAATTGTGAACTTTGTGTTATAAATTTATTAAATCTCCTAAGTGAAAGTGAGATGAAGTGAAATAGTGAACATACTCTACAGTATGCTACGGCTTAAACCTAATTTAATTGCTTTATTTATAATAAATCTACTAGGAACAATCTATGGATACTATTGGTATAAATCTCAACTTGATTTTACTCCTGGTTGGTTAAAAATATTTGTACCTGATAGTCCTACTGCATCCTTATTTTTCTGTATTGTATTGCTACTTTTCATTTTAAATAAACGGAATGGATTAATAGAAGCACTTGCATATGTAAGCTTGTTGAAATATGGAATATGGGCAGTTTTAATGAATGGAATGGTTCTTTATTTAGCAGGTGGACTTAATAAGATTGCATACTTATTAATTTTTTCGCATGGAGCTATGGCAATCCAGGCTCTTTTGTTTGCACCGTCATTTAAGGTTAAAAAATGGCATTTGACTGTTGCAAGTATTTGGATCTTACAAGATCTTATTTTAGACTATGTTTTTGGAACAATGCCAGAATACTATATGCTCTCTGATTATCGAATTTGGATAGCTTTACTTACATTTTGGTTAACTATATTTGTAATTTTAATTGCTTATTACCAGTTAATTTTTAAAAATAGAGCTCGTGATTGAACAAGTTCTAATCTTGTCCTTTCTCTCATAATTATTAGTAGTTATGAGGGAGGGGTTTGATGAAAAAATTAATTGCGGGGATAAGCGTTTTTTTTATTTTCTTTTCATTTAATACCGTAAAAGGGTACGCTAAAATAGATCAAGAAACTTCACTAATCGAACAATCACTCTCTTTAGTACAAGATGGTGATTATGTACATGGTGCTAATTTGATTGAACAGTTTGAGTCAAAGTATATGGCGTCTGTGAAAAAGAATAAAAATTTCACACCAAAAGATCTAGAAACGATTTCCGTTACTTTTCAAAATGCGCTCGTATCTTTAAAGAATGATGCAATAGATCCACAAGAAAAAGTTGCTGATGTTCTTGGTTTAAGATTATTGATTGATGCTGGAGAAACGACAATGCAGCCGATGTGGAAGGAAATGAAAAAGTCGGTTATGACTCCACTACAGAATATGGATTCAGCATATAAACGTGGTAATTCTGAAGCATATGAAACGCAATTAAATCAATTCTTACATCAATTTGAAATTATTTATCCAAGTCTTATCATGGATCTTCCCTATGATGAAGTGAAAAAAATAAATTCACTTGTTTCGTTTTTAGATGATTATCGAATTAACCAAGAATCAATTCCAGCTTTTCAACAAAAGTTGGATGAGACAAAAAGTGAATTATTATTCATTTTTGATCAAGGAAACTCAATTATTCCACCTGTTTCCATTTGGACAATTTTTACAACAGGGATCATTATAATCGGTACATTAAGTTATGTCGGTTGGAGAAAATATATAGGTGATCGAAATAAGAATAAAAAAAGAAGAGAACATAATGATTGACAAATTTCTCTAAAAGTTATTACAATATCGTAAAATCACACTCCTTGGAGGAATTACAATGAGTTATTTAATTTACTTTTTAATTTTGTTGATTGTACCTTTATATGCACAAATGAGGGTTAAATCAACTTTTAGAAAGTATTCTCAAGTTGGTTCTACATCAAATTTAACGGGTGCAGAAGTAGCGAGAAAAATTTTAAATGAAAATGGATTATTCAATGTGGCAGTAGAGGAAACTCGAGGATATTTATCTGACCATTATGATCCACGTGCAAAAGTTGTAAGATTATCAACTGAAAATTATCATGGATATTCAGTCGCGGGTACTGCAGTTGCTGCTCATGAAGTAGGACATGCAATTCAAGATGCAAATGACTATAGCTTTTTAAGATTCCGTCATTCATTAGTACCTGTTGCAAATTTCAGTTCCAATTTTTCTTATATATTCATAATAATTGGTATGTTATCTCGACTATCAGGTGCATTATTAATAGGAATAGTTTTATTAGCACTAGGAGTACTGTTCCAAGTTGTTACACTTCCTGTTGAATTTAATGCCTCAAGTAGAGCTTTAAAACAAATTACAACTTTGGGTATCATCAATTCGAATGAGCATGTTTATGCAAAACGTGTTTTAAATGCAGCTGCATTGACATATGTTGCTGCGGCAGCGGTAGCCGTCGCAGAATTATTAAGATTAGTTTTAATTTATACTGGTATGACACGTAGTGATGATTAATATCAATATAAAATTAAAAGAGGTTCTGGCAATCAATGCCAAGAACCTCTTTTTGTTTCTGTTAAAAATTAAGGGTGAAGAGGGACTTTATTTTCATCTAAAGTAAAGCCTTCTCCAAGTACATCATGCACTTCTGTAACGGCTACAAATGCGTGTGGATCGATATCCTGAATGATGTTTTTTAAATGAACTAATTCATTTTTTGGTACGACACAAAATAGAACGTCTTTACTTTCTCCAGTAAATGTTCCAGTTGCTTTTAAATAAGTTGCACCACGTTCCATTTCTTTCATAATTCGAGCTGCAATTAAATCATTTTTCTCAGAAATAATATTTGCTCCACGTGCAGCATATGCACCTTCTTGCATAAAATCAATTATTCTTGCTCCGACAAAAACTGCGACTAGCGTATACATTGCTTCATATGCTTTTAAATAAGTTAAAAGTGAAAGCGTAATGACAACAAAGTCAAAAATAAACATCGTTTTCCCCATATTAATACCTTTGTATTTATAGGCTAAACGGGCGATGATATCGACACCACCAGTAGTTCCACCAAATCTAAAAATAATTCCTAATCCTACACCAATAAATACACCCGCAAATAATGAAGCTAACATTAAATCGCCATGGACATCTATATTGAACGTAAATTTCTCAAATAATTTTAAGAAAAATGAGACTGCAACAGTTCCAATGATAGTATAAAGCATTGTTACTGTACCAAGTAATCTCCAGCCAATAAAAAATAACGGGACGTTTAAGACTAAGTTTGAGATCCAAACTGGAATATTTAATTCAGCTAAAAGAATTAAGTTAATTCCCGTAAAACCACCTTCAGCTAGATTGTTTGGAATATTTATATTCATAATTCCAAAAGAAAAAATTGCAGAACCTAAAATAATAAATAAGATATTGCGTAACTTCAAATTAAAAATCATATACTTCCTCCATACTATAAAAATTACCCTAAACTCTTATTTTTATCTTATCTTGTATTTTTTTCAAGTAAAATAATATATAATTTGTCAAAAAGTAGTCAATTCGATAAGATTTAATTGAGGAGTTGATATTAGTATGCACGAAAAAACGATGAAAGAAATGCAAAAAGAAGTCGATACATATATAGGTCAATTTAAAGAGGGCTATTTTAGTCCTTTAGCTATGATGGCTAGGTTAACTGAAGAAATGGGTGAGTTAGCTAGAGAAATCAATCATACCTATGGTGAAAAGCCTAAAAAAAGCACTGAAAAAGAAAAGCTAATTGAAGAAGAGCTAGGCGATGTATTATTTGTTATGATTTGTTTAGCAAATAGCCTAAATATAGACTTACAAGAAGCACATGATATGGTGATGAACAAGTTTAATACTCGAGATAAAGATCGTTGGACAAGGAAGGAAGTTTAAAATGGAAAAAGTAATTAGAGTAGTATTAGCTGGACCAAGAGGTAAAATGGGAATTGAAGCTTTACAATTAATTGATCGAACTGAGCATTTTCAACTTGTAGCTGCAGTAGATTATAAATTAGGTGGAGAACAAATCCAAAAGGTTAACCCTGTGTTTAAAGGTGAAGCAAAAATATATGAAACATTAGAGCAATGTATCGAAAATGAAAGCTTTGATGTACTTGTTGATTTAACAACACCTGAAATTGGAAAAAAACATGCATTTTTAGCTTTAAAAAATGGTATTCGACCTGTTATTGGTACAACTGGTTTTACAAAAGAGGAGCTTGATGATTTAAAAGAGTTAGCTTCAAATAATGAACTAGGTTGTATTATTGCGCCAAATTTTGCAATTGGTGCTATATTAATGATGAAGTTCTCTGCAATGGCAGCGAAATATTTTAAAGATATCGAAATTATTGAGCTACACCATGACCAAAAATTAGATGCGCCTTCAGGTACAGCTCTTAAAACAGTTCAAATGATAGAGGAAGTACGTGAATCAAAATTACAAGGACATCCAAATGAAGTTGAAACTGAAGCTGGTGCTAGAGGTGCCGATCTAAATGGAATGAGAGTTCATAGCGTGAGATTACCTGGTTTAGTTGCGCATCAACAAGTTTTATTCGGTGGAGATGGTCAACTATTAACAATTCGACATGATTCAATGAATCGAGCTTCTTTTATGTCTGGAGTTAAAGTAGCCGTTGAGGAAGTAATGAAACTTTCGGAGCTAGTCTACGGATTAGAAAATATAATGGACTAAAAGGTGGTGTAGGTAGTGAAAATAGCTCTAATTGCTCACGATAAGAGAAAAGACGCATTAGTAACTTTTGTTCAAGAAAATGAATCTTTTTTTCAGCAACATGAACTATTTTCAACAGGTACTACAGGACTACGTGTAATGGAAAATACAGCTTTAAACGTTTATCGCTTTCAATCTGGTCCACTCGGAGGAGATCAAGAAATAGGTGCATTAATAGCTAAAGGGAAAATGGACGCGATTTTCTTTTTTAGGGATCCTTTAACTGCTCAACCGCATGAACCAGATGTAAATGCTTTATTAAGGCTATGCGATGTTTTTCATGTCCCGGTGGCAACGAATATTCAAACCGCTAAGGCAGTAGTGAAATTTTTTAGTTAGTTTGAAAGAGAGTGAGATAAGTGGAATATTTTGATGTACTTGCATTTGGAGCGCATCCAGATGATGTTGAGATTGGTATGGCAGGCACGATTGCTAAATTTACTAAGTTAGGCTATAAGGTTGCTATTTGTGATTTAACTGAAGCGGAGCTCTCATCAAATGGGGATACTTTTATTAGAAGAAAAGAAGCTGAAGAAGCAGATAAGATTTTAGGGGTTTCAAAGCGTTTTAATTTATCATTACCAGATAGGGGGCTATACTTATCTGAGGAAGCAATTAAACAAGTAGCTGCTTTAATTCGAATGACAAAGCCTAGTATTATTTTCTCACCATATGAAGTGGATCGTCATCCTGATCATGGTAATTGTACAAAAATAGTAGAAGAAGCAGTATTTTCATCAGGGATTAGAAAATTTAATGTAAATACAAATCATGATGCCCACAAGGTTAAACATGTTTTTCAATATATGATTAATGGGTTTCATCGACCAAATTTTATTGTTGATGTTACAGAAACGATTGAAGTTAAAAGGGCAGCATTAGAAGCATATGAAAGTCAATTTACTCCGGGGCCAGATGGTGTAGTTACGCCTTTAACAAACGATTATGTAAATAGCGTAATTGCAAGAGAGAAAATTTTTGGTAAAGAAGCTGGAGTCCCTTATGGGGAAGGGTTTATGACAAAAAGGCCGCTCCTATTAAATGCAGATTGGTTAGTTTAAGTAGAAATGAAGAAGTTTAGGAGAGATAAAATGAAATTAAAAATTGGGATTACATGTTATCCTTCAGTAGGCGGTTCTGGTGTGATTGCGACTGAGCTAGGTAAGTTATTAGCAGAACTAGGACATGAAATTCATTTTATTTCATCAAGTATGCCGTTTCGTTTAAATAAAGTATATCCTAATATTTATTATCATGCAGTTGAAGTAAATCAATATTCAGTTTTCCAATACCCACCATATGATTTAGCATTGGCGAGTAAGATGGCTGAAATTGCAAACCGTGAAAAATTAGATATTTTACATGTACATTATGCGATTCCGCATGCAATATGTGCTGTTCTAGCAAAACAAATGATTCATCATGATATTAAAATTGTAACGACATTACATGGAACAGATATAACTGTTCTTGGCTATGATTCATCTTTAACAGAGTTAATTAAGTTCGGGATTGAAAAATCAGATGTTGTAACGGCGGTCTCAAATGATTTAATACGTCAAACAGAGGAATTAGTTAACCCTGATAAAGAAATACAAACTGTGTATAATTTTATTGATGAAAGAGTGTATTACAAAAGAAATTGTCGGGCATTAAAAGCAGGGTACGGGATTAAAGAGCACGAAAAAGTCATTATACATATTTCTAATTTCCGTCAAGTTAAGCGAACAAAAGATGTAGTAGATGTATTTAACTTAGTAAGAAAAGAAATTCCATCCAAGCTCCTATTAGTTGGTGATGGTCCGGAAATCTCAAGTTTATGTAAATTAGTTAGAGAGCTTGGCATTGAGAATGATGTTTTATTTTTAGGAAAGCAAGAGAATGTTGAAGAGTTACTTTCAATGAGCGATATAAAATTACTTCTTTCGTCAAAAGAAAGCTTTGGTTTAGTATTACTTGAGGCGATGGCTTGTGGGGTTCCATGTATCGGTACAAGAGTTGGTGGGATTCCAGAAGTAATCGAGCATGGGGAAAACGGATATATTTGTGAACTAGGAGATATTGAACAAATCGCTTACTATACGCTTAACCTATTACAAGATGAAGAATTATATAAACGAATTTCAGGTCGAGCGATTGAAATAGTTAAAGAAAGATTTCAATCAAATAAAATCGTTTCACAATATTTATCCATTTATAATGAGTTATTAGGAATGAAATAATATGGAAATTTTTGATAAAGCAAAGCCGATTTTAGATAAATTAATAAAAAATGGTTATGAGGCCTATTTTGTCGGTGGTTGTGTTAGAGATAAATTATTAAATAGAACAATTGGCGATATTGATATTGCAACTTCAGCTTTACCTGAGGAAGTTATGTCAATATTTCCAAAAACCGTTCCTACCGGGCTACAGCATGGAACGGTTTTAGTTATACAAAATAGTGAGCCATATGAGATCACAACATTCCGAACAGAGTCAACATATCATGATTATCGTAGACCATCGGAGGTTACATTTGTAAAATCAATCGAAGAAGATTTAAAACGAAGAGATTTTACAATGAATGCCATTGCTATGACGATAGAAAATGAAATAATAGATCCCTTTAATGGTACAATTGATCTTTATGATGGGTTAATTAGATGTGTCGGTGAAGCTAAGGAAAGATTTCAAGAAGATGCTCTTAGAATGCTAAGAGGTATACGGTTTGTAAGCCAATTAGATTTTCGTTTACATGATGAAACGTTTAACGCAATTAAATCAAATAAACATTTAATTGAAAA
Organism: Bacillus sp. FJAT-25509; assembly: GCF_001420605.1. GTDB lineage: Bacteria > Bacillota > Bacilli > Bacillales > Bacillaceae_G > Gottfriedia. Next base: position 560,057 of record NZ_LJIZ01000003.1, on the reverse strand, counting down.
TATAGCAATTGAACGCATTTCGGTTGAAATAGAAAAAATGTTATTAGGAAATTCTCCTAAAAAAGGCATTGAACTATTAATACAAACAAATTTAGTAAATCATCTTCCAAGCTTAAAAAAATATACTAATCAGTTTAATGAACTATTAGAACTCCCTCTTCAATCATTAAAAACAATTGAAGAGATTTGGGCGCTAATTTTATATACATGTAATTTTGACAACCCAGAACAGGTTTTAAGAAATTGGAAAATGTCGAATAATCGCATGAAACAAATATTGAAGGTTTATAATTTGTTAAGTGAAACGAAAATTAAATGGAGCAATACAAAGTTATATCAAGTTGGATTACCGGATGCAATAAAATATGAGCGTTTACAATGTGTCATTGAAAAGGTCGATGCAAGTGAATTTAATGAGGATATATTAAAGGCTTTATATCATCAATTACCGATTTATTCAAAATCAGATATATGTATTACAGGTAATGATTTATTAGAATGGTCACAATTAAAAGGTGGTCCATGGTTAAAAGAAGTATTAAGTGAAATTGAGTTTCAAATAGTAGAGAACCAGCTTGAGAATAACCAACTTGCTGTTAAGGAGTGGTTTATAAATTGGCTTCAAAAGTAAAAGAAAGAATCATACAATTATTTACGGAAAATAGTAATGAATATTTATCAGGTCAATTTTTGAGTGATGAATTAGGAATTTCACGTACTGCAATTTGGAAATACATGAAAGAATTGCAAGAAGAGGGGATTGAAGTTGAAGCAGTTAGGAAGGTTGGATATAAAATAACGGGCAAATCAGATCGGTTAACTCCAACGGATATTCAACTTGGTTTAGAAACGAAAAAATTTGGAAGAAATGTCGTATACCAAGAAGAAACGAATTCAACCCAAACGATTGCGAATGAATTAGTGCTAAATGATGCACCTGAAGGTACAATCGTTTTGGCTGAGCGTCAATTATTAGGTCGAGGCAGATTACAAAGAAACTGGTTAACTTCAGATGGAAAAGCAATAGCTATGAGTGTGATCCTTAGACCAGCTATTTCACCAAGAGTAGCACCTCAACTAACATTATTAACAGCTGTAGTCATTGCTTCAGCAATCGAAAAAGTGACCGGTTTACAACCAAATATAAAATGGCCAAATGATATTTTAATCAATAATAAAAAAGTTTGTGGAATCTTAACTGAAATGCAAGGAGACGCCGATTGTATTAAAAGTGTTGTCATAGGTATTGGACTCAATGTAAATCAAGTTGAAGAAGATTACCCATTAGAACTGTCAGATATCGCTACATCCTTACGTATTGAAAAAGGACAATCCTTTATGAGAGCCAATTTAATTCAAGCTATATTAGCTGAATTTGAAAAGTACTATGAAATATTTTTAGAAAAAGGATTTAAACCTATTAAAATTTTATGGGAAAGCTACGCAATTTCGTTAGGGAAACAAATAAAAGCCACGACTTTAACTGAAGAAATTGTCGGAAATGCCATTGGAATTACTGATGAAGGTCAATTATTAATTGAAGATCACTTAGGTAATGTTCATACAATCTATTCAGCGGATATTTCGATAAATAAGTAAAAACGAAATAAAACAACTCTCTTTTTATATTTGAAAGAGAGTTATTTTATTTGCTGTATATTTGTCATGTATATTTGTAAATAATACCAAGTTTTTTCTTTACTTAATTGCTATTCTTACTATAAACTGTATTGGAAGGGTCGCGACTTTTAGCTGATGCTTCAAGGGTGGTATCTGAATAGGGTCAATCAAATTTTAGTATCCTAAGAAGAACTACACCAGGTTTTAAAAAATCAATTCTAAAAATGTGTCTGCCTTGATCCTATATGGACTGGGACAGAGGAATGAGACGGTTTACAATTTTCCTTTGTTCTCTACCGGAGCAAAGTTTTTTTATTGTAGCCCCCATTTCCTCTCATTTATAAGGAGGAAAAAAGATGAAAACAACAAAAGATTTTTTAAACATGAAACAAAACAATGACCCAATCGTCATGATTACTGCTTACGATTACCCTTCAGCACTATTAGCAGAAGCAAGTGAAGTAGATATGATTTTAGTCGGTGACTCACTTGGGAATGTTGTCCTAGGTTATGATTCTACAATTAAGGTTACAGTAGATGACATGATTCATCACTCAAAAGCCGTAAAGCGCGGGGCAAAAAATACGTTTATCGTAACAGATATGCCATTCATGTCTTACCATTTTTCAAAAGAAGAGGCTTTACGTAGTGCATGTCGCATTATGCAAGAGGGTGATGCGCACGCTGTTAAGGTTGAAGGCGCAGATGAAAATGTTTTAGATGTGATTAAAGCATTAACAATCGCTGGAGTACCAGTTGTAGCTCATTTAGGATTGACTCCTCAATCAGTAGGTGTATTAGGTGGGTATAAAGTTCAAGCACGTGATTCTGAAAGTGCGATGAAATTGTTTAACGATGCAAAAAAATGTGAAGAAGCTGGCGCTTTTGCAATCGTACTTGAATGTGTACCAAAGCAAATTGCAAAGGACATTACGAAGGATCTTTCAATTCCGACAATAGGAATAGGTGCAGGTGTTGATACAGATGGTCAAGTACTTGTTTACCATGATTTAATAACATATGGTGTTGGTCGAGTAGCTAAGTTTGTTAAACAGTATGCAAATGTATCTACAACAATTGAAAATGCAATTGCTTCATATGTGCAAGAAGTTAAAGCTAGACAATTTCCAGATACTAAACATTCGTTTACAATGAAAGAAGAACAGTTAAAGGCATTATACGGGGGAAGTTCGCAATGAAAGTGTTTCACACTATAAAAGATTTAAGAAATGAATTAAAAATTCACAGAAAAAATGAAAAATCGATTGGATTTGTTCCAACGATGGGTTTTTTACATGAAGGTCATGCATCATTATTAGAAGAAGCTAGAAAAAATAATGATATCGTCGTATTAAGTATTTTTGTAAATCCGACTCAATTTGGCCCTAATGAAGATTTTGATCGATATCCTAGGGACTTTGACAGAGATGAAAAAGTTGCACTAAATGCTGGGGTAGATTGCCTCTTTTATCCAACAGTTGAAGAAATGTATCCAAATGAATTAAAATCAACAATGAAAGTAACAAAACGAGTTGATGTCCTTTGTGGTGAAAAAAGACCTGGACATTTTGATGGCGTTGCATTAGTCGTAACAAAATTATTTAATATTGTTCAACCAGATCAGGTTTATTTTGGTTTAAAGGATGCTCAACAAGTAGCTGTAATTGAAGGTTTAGTTGAAGACTTCAACATTCCTGTAAAAATTAATCCAGTTCCAACTATTAGAGAAGAAGATGGATTAGCTAAAAGTTCTAGAAATGTCTATTTATCAGACAAAGAAAGACAAGAAGCACCTGTTCTTTATAAAAGTTTACAAGCAGCAGTTGAAGATATAAAAAATGGGAATCTAAATCCAGATCAACTTAAGCAAAATATTATATCTACAATACAAAGCGAAACATCTGGAACAGTAGATTACGTAAGTATTTATTCTTATCCAGATTTAGAGCCTTTAAATAAAATAAATGGAAAAGTAATTATTGCATTAGCAGTTAAGTTTACTAATGCTCGCCTAATCGATAATATTATTATTTCTATTTAAGGATTGAACAACTAGGGGGAAATAACATGATTCGCACAATGATGAGAGCAAAGCTTCATAGAGCTACAGTTACAGAAGCTAATTTAAATTATGTAGGAAGTATTACAATTGACCAAGATTTAATGGATGCAGTTGACGTACTTGAAAACGAAAAAGTTCAAATTGTAAATAATAATAACGGTGCACGACTTGAGACATATGTTATTCCAGGAAAACGTGGAAGTGGTGTAATTTGTCTTAATGGTGCAGCAGCTAGATTGGTTCAAGAAGGTGACAAAGTAATTATTATTGCTTATGGTCAAGTAGAGGAAGAGAAACTGGCTCAACATGAACCAAAGATTGCTATATTAAACGATGCAAATGAAATTGTCGAAATGATTGGCAAAGAAATTGCAGGTACAGTAAAGTAATAGAACCTGAGCATTAGGCTTTGTCTGTCAACTTTTGAATTTCGAAACATGAAATTACTTGTTGAGATCAATTTTTTAACAGACAAGAGAAACAACGAAGAAAACGAGTGTTTGAGGGCAATTTGAAATCCCCTTCTTTAGGGGATTTTTTTGTTGGTTGTATTGTTTAATCTGTTTATGCAAAATAATATCTATATAGAGAATTTGGAGGTGGCAAAATATGAATAAATTTGTGGTCGTTGACTTAGAAACAACCGGAAATAATAATAGAGGTCAAGATCGAATTATTCAAATTGCAGCCTTTTTATTGGAAAATGGAGAAGTTATTGAACAATTTTCAAGTTTTATAAATCCAAACATGAATATTCCAACATTTATTTCCGAACTAACAGGGATATCAGATGAAATGGTTCAATACGCTCCTCAATTTGAACAAATAGTTGAAGAATTATATCCGATGTTTAATGACGCCTATTTCGTTGCACACAATGTTCATTTTGACTTAACATTTTTGCAAAAAGAATTTGAGCGGATTGGTTTACCAAAAATTTCACCGTTAGCTATTGATACAGTGGAGTTAACAAGAATTTTATATCCAACTTTAACTAGTTATAAATTATCTGATTTAGCAAAAGTATTTAATATTGAACATGAAAATCCTCATCAAGCTGATAGTGATGCTGAAGTAACTGCCGAATTATTAACAATTTTATTAAAAAAACTTGAAAGCTTACCATATGCATCATTAAAAATATTAGAAAAACTTAGCACAAGTTTTAAAAGCGACATTACATACTATATTTCGGAAATACTTCAAAAGCAATCTGAATCATTTTCAAATGAAACTGTTGATTATGAAGAATTTAGACGAATCGCCATTAAAAAAAGAAGCTTTAGTTTACCACAAGAAGAAGAAGATTTCGTTGAATTCGACGAGCATCTTAAGCGTGAACTTGTAGATCAGATGGCTGTGGAAATTCCAAACTTTATAAAAAGAGAAGAACAATTTGCATATATGCATGATGTGTTCGATGCATTTAGTCAGAATAATATTCTCTTAGCTGAGGCTGGAACAGGTGTAGGCAAAACTTTTGGGTATTTAATTCCATCAGCATTTTTCTCAAAACAATTCGGCAAACAAGTTGTCATTAGTACAAGTACGATCTCATTACAAAAACAATTACTTAAAAAACATATAAAGACGATTGAAAAAATTGTACCTTTTCAGTTAAAAATAGCTTCTATACAAAGTAAAAGAAATTATCTATGTCTCCAAAAATTCGAATATATTGTTGGAGAACAATTTGATGATAATTACGATAGTATTTTATCTAAAGCTATGATAACAGTTTGGTTAACTGAAACTGAAAATGGAGAATTAGATGAATTATCACTTCCTTCAGGTGGCTTACATTTATGGGACCGTGTTTGTTGTAACGAAGAAAGTGAAAATAAAAGAACAAATCCTTGGTTTCATAAATGTTTTTATCAAAGGGCTAAAAATCAATTAATGTTAGCCGATATAATTATTACAAACCATGCTTATTTATTATCGACTTTAAAAAATAAAGATCACTTTATTAATTCTGTCAAAACGATTGTAATTGATGAGGCACATGCTCTTGAAGAGACTGCATCAAAAACTTTTGGAATCACTTTTTCATGCTTAAAATATTATCAATATTTAAGTAGATTAAGTACTACTGATAGTAATGAACTTGTTCACCGATTATATAAATTTGATGAGGGAATACCTAATCGTGAAAAATGGTGGAAAAAAGTTGATCACTTAGTAAAAGAAATAAAGTATGAATCTGAAGAGTTATTTAGATTATTACGTGATTTTATTTTAAGTAAACAAAATGAGTTTGATAAAGAAAACATTAGACAATCAATTACACTAAGTGATAAAAATACTGCTAGCCAAAATTGGAAGGTTATTCAAGAATGTGCAAATAGATTAATTCATGTGAATAATACTTTATTCACGGGTTGCGAGCAATATTTGAATTTAATTGAAGAGAAAAAGGGATCAGCGTTTCATCGTTCAATCGTTTCAGAATTTAAAATGATTATTGAACAATTAAAAAACATGAAAAATGGTCTTTATGAAATATTATTCGATAAAAATGAACATTATATTTGCTGGATGGAAACTGAAGCAAAAGGCTCATTTCATACAACGATGCTTTATTGTGAGAAAGTTGAAAATGCAGATTTAATACAAAATTATTTAATTAGTGGCAGAAATTCAATCGTACTAACGTCTGCAACGATGTCGATTGATTCATCCTTCTCATTTATAAAGTCATCATTAGGAATTAGTGAAAATATTAATGTCGTTGAAAAAATCTACCCCGTCCCAAATGATTTTGCCCAAGGGATGAAAGTGTATATTCCATCAGATTTAATGGGAATAAAAGAAATCACACAAGAAGAGTACGCATTACAAACTTCGAATACAATTCGTAAAATTGTTACCGAAATAAAAGGTAGAACATTAGTTTTATTTACAGCTTTTGATTTATTAAAACAGACTTATGATCAATTAATACAAAATTTTGATTCACTGAATTCATCTGTATTAGCTCAAGGTGTTTCTCCTGGAGGAAAACAAAAGTTAATAAAACAGTTTTTACAATCTAAACAAACAATTTTATTAGGTACGAACACTTTTTGGGAAGGAATTGACCTACCTAATGAAGAATTAGATTGTTTAATCATTGTACGCTTACCGTTTACAAACCCTGAAAAGCCTATGTTTATTGCTAAATCAAATTTATTAAAAAAAGCTGGAGAAAATTCTTTCTCAAGTTTGGCTTTACCATTAGCCGTATTTAAGTTTAGACAAGGTTATGGTCGTCTAATTCGAAATGAAAAAGATCAAGGTTCATTATTTGTTTTAGATAATCGCATAATAAATACTAGCTATGGTGGAGAATTTTTAAAGTTAATCCCAAAAAATAAAATAAAAATAAATACAATTGATGAATTATTAAAAGATTTTTAGTAGTTTTTCAAAATTTAGCATGAGAATAGTAGGGGATTTCAGGCTAGACGTGTGGTATAATGACATAAATTGTAATGTATTTATAATACATTTTTAGGAGGAGCAACATGAATTCAAATATTGAAGTATTATCAACAACAAAAATTGAATATACTAGAGATTTATACAAAATTGTTGATAGTTTAAATCGTACTTTAAAAGAAAAAGATTTAATGTTTGGACTTGCACTTGATAAAGAAGATCAAGAATATGCGGTATTTACAATTTATCGAACATAAATGAGGTATATATGAAAAAATGGTTAGTCATCCTTGGATTAAGCATCATTTTTCTTTCATTATTTTTAATCGCCACATATCAATCATCAATTTCAAAGCTAAATGATGATAAAAAACATGCCGAAGAGCTTGTATTAAATCAAGGGTATTTAAAATCTGTGGAAACTTCAGATTATTTCCATGGAAAAGAACAAGCAATCGTTGTAAGTGGTAAAGATGATGCAAATAATGAAATGATTGCGTGGGTACAGGATGGAGAAGTTATTACACGAAAGAAAAGTGAAGGATTGACCCAAAAACAAATCATTGACAAAGTAGTCAGTGAGAGAAACCCAAAAAAAATACATAAAGTAAAGTTAGGAATAGAGAACAAAATACCACTTTGGGAAGTAGTATATATAGACCAAAACGGCCGATATAATTTTTACTACGCTGCTTTCGAAAATGGAGAGCTTTTAAAACGTTATAGTATTTAGGGGGAAATTAACAAGATGAAACTAGCAAAAAGAGTAAGTGCACTAACACCATCTACAACACTAGCTATTACAGCAAAAGCAAAAGAGATGAAAGATCAAGGAATTGATGTAATAGGATTAGGAGCAGGTGAACCTGATTTTAATACACCAATTGAAATTATTGAAGCAGCTTATTCAGCAATGCTTAACGGCCAAACAAAATATACTCCTTCAAACGGTTTACCAGCCTTAAGAAAAACTATTTGTGATAAGTTATTAAAAGATCAAGGATTAACTTATTCTCCGGGAGAGGTTGTTGTAACAAATGGTGCAAAACATGCACTTTACACACTTTTCCAAGCAATTTTAGACCCTGGTCACGAAGTTATTATTCCGACACCTTACTGGGTAAGCTATCCTGAGCAAGTTATATTAGCTGAAGGTGTGCCAGTATTTATTGAAGGATATGAACATCAACAATTTAAAGTAACACCTGAACAAATCGAAGCAGCAATTACAGAGAATACAAAAGCGATCATTATAAACTCACCAAGTAATCCAACTGGTATGATTTATGATGAGCAAGAATTAAAAGCAATCGGAGAGATTTGTTTAAAACATGATATATTAATCGTATCTGACGAAATATATGAGAAATTAGTATATGATGGTGCAAAGCATGTTTCAATTGCTTCATTAAGCCCAGAGCTTAAAGAGCAAACGATTATTATCAATGGAGTATCAAAATCTCATTCAATGACAGGATGGAGAATTGGTTATGCTGTTGGTAATAAGGAAATAATCAATGCGATGACAAATCTTGCTAGCCACTCTACTTCGAATCCTACTACAATGGCCCAAATCGCTACGATTAAAGCATATGAGTTAGGCGATGGTCCTATTGAAGAAATGAGAGTAGCGTTTGAAGATCGTTTAAATAAAACTTATGAGCGCTTAATTTCAATTCCAGGATTTAGCTGTGTTAAACCGAATGGTGCATTTTATCTATTCCCAAATGTGACTGAGGCAGCTAAAATGGCTGGATATCAAAATGTAGATGAATTCTCTACTGAATTACTTGAAAAAGCTAATGTTGCGGTAATACCTGGTTCAGGCTTTGGTTCACCTGATAATATTCGCTTATCATATGCAACATCTCAAGTACAGTTAGATAAAGCTTTAGAACGCATTGAACAATTTATGAAAGCAAGTATCTTAAGTTAATTCCTATCCATGGGAATCTCTATTTTTAACAATGAAGCTAAGCATATGCTTAGCTTTTTTCAGTAGACATTTTTGTGTGATTTAATAGCACAATAAAGCAAAACCATTCACAATATATTTAACAGACTATATCCTTAATTAAATAATTTATTAGTTGGTTTTTTAAATATTAAATAGATATACTATAATAGAGGTGTGATTTCCAGGCCTCTATTTATTTTTATTTCACGAGTTTCTTTTACTGTATATTTTATGTAATCATGCTATACTATGCTAGAGGTGTTCGAAGTGAATAATAATAGCATTCTAAACTGGATTCAATTTGGGAATATTAGCATTCCAAATATACTTCTCAGTCATTATTCTTCTTTAAACATAAATGAAGAAGAACTAGTCATGATTCTACAGCTTTACTCTTTTCAACAACAAGGTCATACGTTTCCAACACCTACTCAATTAGCAAAAATTATGTCAATAAATGAACAAAAATGTATGGAAGTTATTCGAGAACTTCTTAAAAAAGGTTTATTAGAAATTACGGAAGAAATTGACCAACATAACTTACGATGTGAGGCATATTCACTTTCTCCATTATGGTTAAAATTAGTTAATATTACCCAAAATGGTCAACAATCAAAAGAAACACATACTATTCCTTCAATTATTGAACAAGAAGAGGAATCAATTTACTTAGTATTTGAAAAAGAATTTGGTAGATTATTGTCCCCTTTTGAGATTGAAACTTTAACAATGTGGATGGACCAAGATGATCATAATGAAAAACTAATCAAAACTGCACTGAAAGAAGCAGTTATAAGTGGGAAATTAAATTTTCGTTATATAGATCGTATTCTTTTTGAGTGGAAGAAAAACGGAATTAAGCAAGTAGATCAAGCAATGAATTATAGTAAGCATTTTAGAAAAAAAGAAACAAGAGAACCACAAAACGAAACAAAGTATACAGGATCAATTCCTTTTTATAATTGGCTTGAAAAATAAAGCGAGGACATGCTCCTCGCTTTTGTTTAGTAAGGAGTGTTTTGAAATGTTAAATAAGCAACAAATAAACGAAGTACTAAAAATAATGGGTGATATGTTCCCGGATGCACATTGTGAGTTAAACCATAAGAATCCGTTTGAATTAGTAGTAGCGGTAGCTTTATCTGCGCAATGTACTGATGTTTTAGTAAATAAAGTGACAAAAAACCTATTTGAAAAATATAAAGAACCTAAGGATTATTTAAATGTTTCTTTAGAGGAATTACAAAATGATATTCGCTCTATTGGACTTTTTAGGAACAAAGCAAAAAATATCCAGAAATTAAGTGAAATGATTATTAATGATTTTAATGGAGAAGTTCCACGTACTAGAGAAGAGCTGGTAAAATTGCCTGGAGTTGGTAGAAAGACAGCTAATGTTGTAATGTCTGTCGCATTTAATATTCCAGCAATCGCAGTAGATACTCATGTAGAGAGGGTTTCAAAAAGATTAGCTATATGTCGTTGGAAAGATTCTGTTTTAGAAGTAGAAGAGACATTAATGAAAAAAGTTCCAATCGAAGACTGGGGAGTAACTCATCATCGTCTAATATTTTTTGGTAGATACCATTGTAAAGCTCAAAGACCGAGTTGTGAGGTATGTCCTTTACTTGAAATGTGTAGAGAAGGAAAAAAACGAATGAAAGTGAAGAAAGTAAATGACAAATAGTATTTATAAGGATTTTATCGTTACGCCATTTTATAAAAACAATTCTAATGAACAAATAAATGAAGAAATTAAAATTAAAAATAAACCGTTTTTTTATGAAAGCAATCAGATTCTAGTTAATAAGAGCTCAAATATACCGAATGAAAGTGAAGCGATTATTAAACAAATGTTTATTGAGTGGAAAGATGAATCTGAACACATTTCTAACTACTTTAAACAACGGAATCGAAAACTTGCGTGTGAGCCAATGATAAGAGGGTTAGCTAATTTTATATCAATTCTTACATGGATAAACGGCCAAATGCTGCTTAATTTAAATAATTTATTACTTGAGTTAGATAAATTAAAGATTAAGCCAATCAATTTAGACGAGCGAATTAGTTTTGTATTAAATCAACCTGATCACTATCACTCATTTATTCAACTTTCTGGCTTATATACGGAGTTAGAAAAGCTTTATTATAAGCAAAAAATAACCTCCTCAAGATGAGGAGCAATATTTTAGATTTAGAGTAAATTGCCAATTCTCAAGCTTAATATATGGAAAGGCAAGAAGATTTAATTAGATTAATTACATAGCAAAACCTCCTCAAGATGAGGAGGTTTATTTTAGTTTAGAGTAAATTGGAAATTCTCGGACTTAATAAAAAGAAAGGCAAGGGGATTTATTTTAGAATAGTTACATAGCAAAACCTCCTCAAGATGAGGAGGTTTATTTTAGTTTAGAGTAAATTGAAAATTCTCGGACTTAATAAAAAGAAAGGCAAGGGGATTTATTTTAGAATAGTTACATAGCAAAACCTCCTCAAAAAATGAGGAGGTTTATTTTAGTTTAGAGTAAATTGGAAATTCTCGGACTTAATAAAAAGAAAGGCAAGGGGATTTATTTTAGAATAGTTACATAGCAAAACCTCCTCAAAAAATGAGGAGGTTTTTAATTTATGCAATAATATTACGTTCCAACTTATTAAATCGATTATTAGAGTATGAATCTGAGTTATACGAAGTTGGATTCGTATTTGTTGGTTTTGATGGTTTATTTGGATCTGGTGTAGTAGGTGGTGTAGTTGGATTTGTATTACCATCACCAGTGCCGTCACCTTTGCCATCACCAGTTCCAGTACCGGTTCCATCACCAGTTCCAGTACCAGTACCGTCACCAGTACCAGTACCGTCACCAGTACCATTACCATTACCATTACCATTACCATTACCATNTTACCGTTACCGTTACCGTTACCGTTACCGTTACCGTTACCGTTACCGTTACCGTTACCGTTACCGTTACCGTTACCATTACCATTACCATTACCATTACCGTTACCATTGCCGTTATCGTTGCCATTACCATTACCGTTACCATTGCCGTTATCGTTGCCATTACCGTTATTATCAGCTGGTGGGGTAGTTGGCTCTTCTGTAGTAGTTAAATCGACTGTAACAGTAACCGCAGCACTCTTTGTATCGCCATTAGTTGCTACGATCGTAATTTTTACTTTGTTTCCAGCTACAATACCATTAATTTTTGCTGATGTACCATTTACTTTTTGAGTTTGGCCTTTAACACCGTTTATATCATAGTTTACTTCAAAAGTAGTAGAAGCAAGTAACTCAGCAGGATACTGCCAATTTAACGAAACACTGCTCGTTTTTTCATCATATTTCGCTGTAACATTTTTAGCTGAATCTAATGTATCTGGTGTAGGAAGATCATCCATTTTTTCACCTTTAATATATAATTCGTTTTGAACATTTACAACTGAACTTGGTTTATGGAACGCAGATGAACGATCAGCTGTTGCTGCCAACATATCTCTAGCAATATATTTAGCTAGATTTGTTGATGTTTTACTTAAATAATGACCTTCTTTATTTTTCTCATATCCAGTCCATACCGAAACAGTAACATCTGGAGTATAACCAACAAACCAACTATCTCGAGTTGCGTTTGAAGGGAAGCCATACTTGTCTTTTACTTCTTGTGGGTAGTTTGTAGTACCAGTTTTACCTGCCATATCAAGACCAGGTACATTAGCTCTACCACCCGTACCACCTGGAGCCTTAACAACATCACGTAGCATATCTGTAATCATATATGCAGTGTAATCGCTCATTGCTTGTTTTGGTTCAGGAGATAATACTTTTTCAGTTTTATCTTGATAGATTATTTTCGTAACAGCATGTGGTTTTATATAAACACCGCCATTACCGAAGGCTGCATATGCACCTGCCATTTCCATTGCAGATACACCTGTAAATCCACCGATTGCATGAGACTCGTAAAAACTGTTCTTTTGGAAGTTAAATCCAAGTCCGTTACCAAATTCACGTGATTTATCTAATCCAACTTGCTGCATTGTTTTTAATGCAGGAATATTTCTTGAACCGATTAACGCCTTACGAATCGATAATTTACCTTTATAAGATTTATCAGCGTTTCGAATAGGTGTTCCATCAGAATATTGATATGGTTCATCAACAAGTTGATGATTAGTAGACCATTTTAAATATTGAATCGCAGGACCGTAGTCAAGGATTGGTTTAATAGTTGAACCAGGTTGTCTTTTAATATCTGTTGCAAAGTTTAGACCGCCACTAGTTGTGTTTCTTCCAGCACCTACAGCTTTAATTTCACCTGTTTTAGTGTCAGTTAGTACAAAACCAGTTTGGAAATCATCGCTTGGATAAAATTCAGATCCTCGATTAATAATTTCATCTGCTTTATCTTGTGCTTTAGGATCTAAAGTTGTTTCAATTGTTAATCCATCTGTATTTATATCTGCATCACCGTATTTTTTAACCTCATCCATAACTACATCAATGAATGCTTGGTACTTTGTTTGGCCACTTTCATGAACTTTAACTAATGATTTCTCAGGAATTGCTTTTGCACTAGCATATTGTTCCTTAGTGATATAACCATATTTTTTCATTTGACTTAATACAACATTTCTTCTAGCTTCTGATTGAGCTGGATGTTTTGCTGGATTGTAGTTATTTGGACTTTGTACCATACCAGCAAGTGTAGCTGCTTCAGGTAATGTAATTTTCGATAAATCTTTACTAAAATATGTTTCACTTGCTTTTGCTACACCATAAACTCCGCGGCCTTTTAAACCATTTGAGAAGTAAACTTTATTTAAATACATTTCTAAAATTTGTTGTTTAGAATATTTTTGTTCAAGCTGGAATGATAAATACCATTCTTGTACTTTACGTTTAATTGTTTTTTGTGGAGACAAGAATGAGTTTTTGACAACTTGTTGAGTAATCGTACTACCACCTTGTGATCCAAATCCACCAGTAATATTAGCTAAAACTGCGCCAAGCACACGGCGGATATCAACACCTTTATGCTTATAAAAACGTACGTCCTCAGTAGCAATAAAAGCATCTTCTACTACTTTAGGAATCTCGTTATATGAAACTTTCGTTCTTTGTTCTGTTCCTAGTTCCGCAATAACATTCCCATTTTTATCTAGAATCGTAGACGATAAAGGTACTTTTAGCTTTGATTCATCAAGTTTAGGAGCATCACTTACTAAATAATAGAAAGTCCCAACTCCCCCAAGAATACAAAGTACCGCTAAAGTTAATATTGTTAATGTAATCTTTTTCCATAAACCTTCACGTTTTTTTGGTTTTACATTTGAAGGCTTTTCCATTTCCAATTGTTTTCGTTCTTGTCGAGAACTATACTCTTTTGCCATTTTTTTGTTTCTCCTGCCTTTCAAATGAACTTAATGAATTTATTAAAATATTAAATTACAAAAAGTTCATCGATACATTTTAAGTAAGGAACAATGATTGGATAACTTGGTTTAAGTAACGTTCCATACTCTTTGCATTCTTCTCTAGATATTGATTTTCTTCCACCATCTGTTTGCCTTTTCCAAAAGGTAAGAATATCAGTTGCTTTCATAAAATAAATTTCATTATATAATGAAAATTTTAATATGACAAACGAAATTCCACCGTGATTCAGTACATTTTCCATATGCTCTATTTGGTGTAAATGGAAATTTTGTAAAGGAAAACTAGTCTTATTATTCGTTTCCTTGGCTTCAAAATCAATATACTTCCCTTTATAGATGCCATTATAGTCGGTTGTTGAAGGCTGTTTAAAATAGGCCTCTCTAATAACTGCAGCGCTTCTTTTTGGATAGTCTACTTTTACGATTTGTACAGGTGTTGGTTTTTTATGTATGTTTGCGATGTTATTTGATAAATAATACGTATTAGTAGCATTTAAATCATCTTCAAGTGACATTCCGCGATTACTATAAGTATTATTTGATTTTACTTGTATTTCGTTATTTTTTTGACTTTTTTGAACTACATTATTTCTTCGATTTGGATAACTTATTGTCATAAAACCAACTCCACCTTAATTTACATACAACTCGTATTATAGCACTAAAACAGATGTTCGTGTAAAAAAATACCAGATTGCTTGGGGTGAGTCAATGAATGCAAACCATGAAAGCTGGAAAGGTTTCATAAAAAAAAGAAGAGAAGATCACAATTTATCACATGAAGAAGCAAAACTTATTGATTTAATAAAGAAAGAAACAGTTAAATATAATGCTGATAATATTTCCAGAACGATTGCATACCAAGAATATTTTTTAAGAAACAGTGAAATAGAGTGGTCTTTTCTTGCAAGTATGGTATCACGTAATGCAGGCTATAACATGACTGATTTGGAAAATGAAATATTCATTAATGGACTAAGTGTAAAACAAAGAAAACAGCTTTTTATGACGTATGAACGTGCAAATTGGATTATTTTTTTAGATGCATTTCCACAGTTACTTCTTTTTGAATATTCAAAAGTAAAAAATAAGCCATTATTTTACCTATTGAAATATTTTTCAGTATCTAGTTTTATGGAAATTGAATGGGAGAAATATTGGACGGATCGAGATAAGAAAAGACTGGTCTATTCATTGATCATTAACGAACAAAATATGATTGAAAGACCTGTCATTCAAAATAAATTTTTTAAAAGTGAAGTTTTTAATTCTTTAGCATTTAAACTCCAGGAACAATTAAAACTTAGTTATGTTATATTTCCATCAAGTAATGGGGAACTATATGGACTTGTTGTTTTCCAATTTGAAGATTTATCGAAAAGGATTCAAATTGGGAAACAACTATATTCTATTTTGTTTCATGAAGATTTACACAATGAGTTTATCGATTTTGCTACGCAAACTATTCACACAGGCAGTAGAAGTGATTACGAAGGGTTAGTTGGAATTACAAGCTCAAATAATCCGAAATTAAGAGATGTCTATCCAATCATCCCTCACACACGAACTGTTGAGGATGATTGGTACACAAATAGTAAAATTTTAAATGAATGGTATGAAATTGAAGTAGTTACGAGTGGGGATAGTTTTAAGGAAACTTTTTTAATTAAGCAAGAGCTGCTTAGTTCGTTGTTAAAATTGAAATCGATTTTTCAATAATAATGCTAGCTGTTTTTCACGCTGTTGAAAAACGATCTTATCAACTAAGTACCAAATTTTCGTAAAAGGAGTAGTGTGATATTGATTTCCACTACAGGTTGCTCGTTTTTCATGGGGCGAGATTCTTGAGCCTCGAGATCTTCCAAAAATGAATATTATATTCATTAATACATTGTTCACTTATTGTACATTTTCATTAATGACCGATTTATATTTCAACACTCTGAAAAAAGCTAGCACATAAATGCTAGCTTTTTTCATTTAAATTTTATAGAAATAATGTCAATCAAATCGATTGTGTCCCAACATTTATGTAGCAGGGAAATTAGGACCATCTAATTTTGGATTACCAGTTTGTTGACTTTTACTTTTTTCTTGCTTTTTCTTTTTTTCATTTTTGTTTTTTGCCATTTGAAACACCTCCATGTAATATACCTTTCCCAATTCTGTTCCACGTTACAAGTTTTTTTGTCGAAATTATAGATGAAAATACCTTTATTCACTTTGTTTAGCGAAATAGTTCTAGTTTTGTCAGTGAAGAAGGAGGTAGATGAACTGTTGTTGAATTTATTTTGTAAAGAAAATTTAGAAAATTAGGAAGAGGAGTTGAACTGTATGGAGTTAATTCAAAGAGAAGATTTTTTTCGTGCTATTGATGAATTTTTAAATGAGGTTGAATTTATTGAGCACTCCTTAGCTTTAAGAATTGATCAAAAGTGTGATGAAGAAAAGAATTCACTTTTAAATAAGATCCAGTCAACAACAGTGCATCTTCATCATTTTGAAAAGAAAGTAAGTCAAGCAAAAGAGGGTGGTAGTTGGATTTCAACACCATTTTTAGGAAGACAATTAGCATTTAACATTTAATAATCATATATAAGTAGAAGATGTTTGATTTGAATGAAGGTATAAGTAAATAAAAGGAATTAAATAAAGCGATACACTTTTACAATTTAGTAAATGTGTATCGCTTTATTTCTTATAATATTAATATTCCCGTTTACTAAATTGGCTTACAAGCGCCAAAACGTTCAAGTTCTTTAACTAATTCTCTGTAATGTTGAATAGTAACCTCACCATTTAGGTAATTTTGTTGTAAAAAGTCCATTAATTGATTAAAGTCAGTTGGTTCGAAACTTTTTGATGAAATAAACTTGCTCTTTAATTCTTGTAAAGTCATTATTACCCCTCCAACATTAAAATTTAATTAACAACTTGTATAACTATATAAAATGTATCATAAATATTTAAGATTTAAATTTTTTTAAAAATTTAAACTTCCGACATATTATGACAAATAGCGCATAAGATAATAGAAGTAACAGAATAGGCATTTGTAACATATTTATAAATGAGAAAACTTATAATGGATGTGAGAATATGGGATCTCAAATGTTTCCTCCAAATCATTCAGATAACAGCTTTGAGTGGTTTAGAAAACAAAATCAAATGATTGATGAGAATTTTAATTATCCAGAAATGAACCAATTAACGAATGAAAATCAGCGTTACTATGGAAATACAATTCAACCTTTTTCCCAAAATCCTACTATTAATACTCAACAACCACCAGTTCAATCGCAACAGACACAACATACACCGTCAACTCAACTAACACAACCACCACAACCAATCCAACAATCACAGATGATTGAGCCATCTCCTTATGGGGGACCATCAATACAAACTGGTAGTTATGGTCAATTAAGTCAAGTCCAGTATGCAGCACCACAACAGTTTTCAATGCAACATCCTGCTGTTTCGTATAACCAAGGGTATCAATACGATCCTAATTATTTCGGGATGATGCAAAATCAATATCCACATATGCCAATGAATCCTTCACAATTTGGTAATCAAACGAACTATTTAACTAGCCCACAAAATCACCAGTATTCCATGCAACCTCAACATGCACAAATGTTACAACAAGGTCCATTTACAACTCCACCAATGTTTGCGCCAAGTACACCTTATCCAACTCAACCAAAAAAATTAAACCAACAAAATAATAATGGTCAATCTTTTCAGTTTTCATCAATATTAAATCAATTTAAAAATGGTTCCGGTTCGTACGATGTCCCTAAAATGATGTCTACTGCGGGTCAAATGATGAATACCATGAATCAAGTAGGCGGACTATTTAAACAAATTGGTGTTTTCTTCAAATAAAAAAGCCAGGAATCCCTGGCTTTTTTTCGTTGTATAACACTTTTATCTCTATACTATTAATCATTTCTAGATAAAGAATGTACAAGCTTGTAGCGGTCCGCTCTGTATACAGTCAATTCGTATTCTAAAACTTTGCCACTTCTTAAATAGGTTGTACGATAAATTGCTAATACGGGACAATTCGGCGGAATTTCTAATAATTGAGCTTCTTCTTCAGAAGGCATTCTAGCTTGAATCGATTGATCAGCATATTGAATAGGGTCCGGAATATTGGCATTTACATAATCAAAGAATGATTTTTCTAAAACACTTTGATTTAGGTTTGGAGCTATATCACATGACACATGAATACTTTCAATCGACATAGGAATTGAGTCTGCTAATCGGACTCGTTTAATAAAATAAATGGGATCGTTTTCTTTTATCTTAAGTATAGTAGATAATGCTTTATCAGAATTTAAGATATCAAATTGAATTAATCTACTACTTGGTTTTAAACCTCTTTCAATCATTTCTTCTGTGTAACTATTTAATCTGCTAATTTTTTTTTCAACTTGTTGACGACTAACAAATGTACCTTTACCTTTTTGCCTATAGACAATTCCTTCTTGAACTAAATTATTTAATGCTTGTCGAACGGTCATGCGAGATATTTGGAATTTCTCTGAAAACTCTCTTTCTGATGGAATTAATTCATCAGCGGGGTATTCACCTGATGCGATTTTACATTTTATGTATTCTAATAATTGATGATAAATTGGTATTGGGGAATTTTTGTTAATCATTTTTTACTCCTTGTATTGCATTAATCTAAATTTTATCTATATTTAAAACGATTTCATAACTCATTTTAAAGGAATAAAATGTTTTCGGCAATCATTGTATATACTCGCAAAAATCAGAATATTTAAACTTTTAATCATTATTAATTTTATTGTTGTGAAATATGTTCAAACCTAATAAAATAAAAAAGTTGACATTAAAGTATATTTAGGATATTGGAGAGGATAAACTTGAACAAAATACTTTTTTTATTTTTTTTCACAATTACATTAACATTAATTATTTTTACTAGTTTTAAACAAGCCTTATATGTAATTTTATCTTAAGTAAAATTTCTACGAAAAAATTTTAACAATAATATTCCTAACATAATAACTAATCTAAAAGGGAACAAAATATCCTCTATGAGCAGCAATCAAATATTGAAATATTGATCTTAAATTGTCTTAATAGTTGATTTCCACTAAGCTAATGACTACTAAAGTAAAGTTAAATATTAGATTCCCTCAATATAAATTTCTACATTTGAATATTATTTAAATTAATGATTTTTGCGAGATAAAATTATACTTACAATTTTTATTTGTTACTAAATATTTGAAATACAGCAGAGTATTTAATAAAATAAAATTTAATTTGTGGAAGAACTTTTAGTTCTTCCTAATTTATTATTGTGAGGTAATATGAAGATACTACTTATATCTGGTTATAAATCATTTGAATTAGGAATTTTTTCGAATAAACATGATGCAGTTAAATACATAAAAAAAGCAATAAAAAATAAAATAATTTTATTTATAGATGAATTAGAATGGATTATTATTTCAGGGCAAATGGGTACCGAATTATGGGCCGCAGAAGTAGTATTCGAACTTCAGCTTGAGTATCCTGAGTTAAAGCTGGGTATTTTTACACCCTACGAAGATCAAGAGAAAAATTGGAATGAAGCAAATAAAGAATATTATAATGAAATCTTAATTGGGGCAGATCACGTCGACTCAATTTCAAGAAAACCATACGAATCTCCAATACAGTTAAAAGCAAAAAATGAATTTTTAGTTAGTAAAAGTGATGGATGTATTTTATTTTACGATAATGAAAAAGAAGGAAGTCCTAGGTATTTATATGATTTAGCACACAAGAAAAATGAACTATTTAATTATCCTGTAGAAATCATCACATTTGACGATTTACAAGTGATTGCAGAAGAGTCATTTGAGAATGATGATAATAAATATAGGGAAATATAGAATAGATAATTGACAATTTATGAAGACTTTGAAAAAATAGAAGGTAAATATTTCTAAATGTTTTGGGGTGACACACATGGAAGCAACAAAAATAAAACTAAGTATAAAAGATATCCTAAATAAAGAGTTTAAAGTTTCGATGCGAGGATATAATCAAGAGGAAGTGGATCAATACTTAGACACGATCATTAAAGATTATGAATCGTTTCAAAATCAAATCGTAGCCCTACAACAAGAAAATGCAAAATATAAAAAATTGTTGGAGGATCAAAAGAACACAGCTACACCTCCACCATCACCTTTTAATAATACGAATACTGATGTTCTAAAAAGATTATCAAATTTAGAGAAGCATGTTTTTGGAAGTAAATTATTCGAATAATTTTAACTAAATTTATATTTTAAGAAAGCATTGCAAACTTAAGTATAATTTACTATACTAATAAATGTTCGTTTCAATATGTTCGGGTAATCGCTGCAACGCTAGACGTTGTTGAGGAAAGTCCATGCTCGCACAGTCCTGCGATGGCTGTAGTGTTCGTGCCTATCGAAGTCATAAGATAGGGTAGCTGTGTATCAGCTAACGGCAGGGAACGGACCTAAGTCCTTTACGGATATGGTTCTACTACCTTTAAAGTGCCACAGTGACGTAGTCCTCGAAGAAATGAGAGGAGTGGAACGCGGTAAACCCCACGAGTGAGAAACCCAAATTATGGTAGGGGAATCCTTTCAAAGGAATTGAACTGAGAAAGGGACAGATTATTCTGTAGATAGATGATTACCACCTTGTAGTACGAGGCGAGAGCCGCTTGCAGTACGAATGGTACAGAACATGGCTTACAGAACATATGAAATGATGAAACTGTATAAAAACTCTTCATTATATGGAGAGTTTTTTGTAATTTCGACGTAAATTGTTCATAATGAAAATAGGAATTAAAATGAAAATATGAAAAGAAAAGTTCATTCTTAATTTGAATGAGATAGGTGGTAAAATTGGCGAAATATACATTAATTGCTACTGCTGCAATGGGTATCGAAGCCCTAGTCGCTAGAGAAATAAAAAGCCTAGGTTTTGAAGATGTAGTAGTTGAAAATGGTCGAGTATTATTTAAAGCGGATGAAGCTGGAATTGTGAAAGCGAATTTGTGGCTAAGAACAGCTGACCGAGTGAAACTTCGTGTTGGTGAATTTAAGGCAACCTCATTTGATGAATTATTTGAAAAAACAAAAGCCTTACCTTGGCATATGTTTATACCAAGAAACGGTCAATTTCCTGTATCAGGAAAATCTCATAAATCAAAATTATTTTCAGTATCAGATTGCCAAGCAATCGTCAAAAAAGCAATTGTTGATAAATTAAAAACAATCCAAAATATTCAAGGTATGTTAATTGAAGATGGTCCATTATTCCGAGTGGAAGTCTCTATTTTAAAAGATATCGTAACATTAACGATTGATACTACTGGTCGTGAAGGCTTACATAAAAGAGGATATCGCGTAGATCAAGGTGAAGCACCATTAAAAGAAACACTTGCTGCATCATTAGTATTACTAACGAATTGGAATGCTGATTTACCTTTTGTTGATCCATTTTGTGGATCTGGTACGATTCCAATTGAAGCTGCATTAATTGGACATAATATTGCTCCAGGATCGTTTAGAAGCTTTGCGTCTGAAGATTGGCACTGGATCGGCAAAAAAAGATGGAATGAAGCAAGACAAGAAGCAGAAGACTTAGCAAACTATGATCAAAAACTTGAAATAATCGGATCAGATATTGATCATCGAATGATTAATGTTTCAAAAGCGAATGCTGATGAAGTTGGATTATCAGATTCAATCGCTTTTAAACAAATGCAAGTAAAAGACTTTACTACTAAATCTGAGTATGGATATGTTGTTACAAACCCACCATATGGTGAGCGATTAAACGATCGTCCTTACGTTGAAAAGTTATATTCAGATATGGGGAATGTTTTTACAAAATTAGATACATGGTCAGCGTATGTACTAACTAGTCATGAGGGATTTGAACAATTTTACGGTAAACCTGCAACAAAAAAACGCAAATTATTTAATGGCTTCATTAAAACTGACTACTATCAATACTTTGGAAAAAGACCTCCAAGAAAAATCGAAGAGTAAAAATTTAAAAGGGTGTTCCCAATTGTCCATTAGACGATTGGGGCACCTTTTATTTATAATATCTTATTTCGGTAAAGTTTTTACGAACAAGATTTGAACAAAAATTGTATTAGTTTTATCAACATCATAAATTTATTGAAGGGACAATTCTAAATCCATGATTTTTTTCAAGTAAGTGTGCAACATGCCAATTCGTTTCCGCAGTACTTTTATATTGAGTGACTAGATCATGGAATTCATGACTAGTGAAACTCTTTTCATGCTGAAGCAAATAAAGGTCCCTTACAACACTTATATCATCATTCGTATCAAAATTAGTCTGAATTAAAGAATATAAGTACAAATAAACACCTCCAAACTACCATTTTTATCACTATTTTATAGATTTCCCGATAATTTGAATGTTATTGCCATTAGATTATCTAGAAATATAATCATTTTTTTATTAAGAAGAATGATAATTTGTTACAATAAATCTAGAAAAATAACCCAATTTAAAGGACTGATCAAAATGAAAAAACTACGTATCGGGATGGTAGGATTAGGCAATATTGCACAAAAAGCATATTTACCAATTCTTACAAAAGAAGAAAACTGGGATTTTATCGGTGCATTTTCACCAAATAAAGAAAAGCGTAAGAAAATATGTTCACAATATCGAATTCATGATTTTGAAAGTTTGGATTTACTTGCAGAACAAAGTGACGCAGTATTTGTACATAGTTCAACTAGTTCACATTTTGAGGTAGTATCGTATTTATTAAATAAAGGTAAAGATGTATATGTTGATAAACCTCTAGCAGCTACATTGCCAGAGTCAGAAAAATTAACTGAATTAAGTATTAAACTAAATAGAAAACTTATGGTTGGATTCAACCGCCGATTCTGTCCAATGTATGTGCAGGCAAAAGAAGAGGCAAAGAATATAGCGTTAATTAGATTTGAAAAGCATCGAGAGAATAAAATCGGGTCTAATTCATTCGAGTTTACGATGCTGGATGATTATTTACATTTGGTTGATACAATTAGATGGTTTTCAGACGGAGAAGTTAACTTGATTAATGGAAGGGTTCAACTTACTCATACTAATCAACTAGAGTATGCTACACACCAATATGAATCGATAGAAGGAACTACAATTAATACAGTAATGCACCGAAAGTCAGGAACAAATCTTGAGCGCTTAGAATTAATTAATGAAGGTTCGATTATAAGGGTAAAAAATATGAACAACTTTGAAATCGAAAAAAATAACACAATTAGTAATTCGTTTTCATCATCATGGGACACAACATTAAAACAAAGAGGTTTTGAGGATTGTATTAATCATTTTATCAATTGCATTTACTCTGATGAAAATCCATCGATTAATGGTGAAGAAGCATTAAAATCTCAAATGATTGTTGAAGAAATGATAAAACAAGCAAAAGGTTGGTAAAAATAACTAAGGGGAGATAAAGGAGTATTATGAATTTAAAGCAATGTACACTTTTAATTCGTTCCTAATTCACAGATTCCTTAGTCTTTAAGTGATCATGCCTTATTTCCCTTGCCTTTCCCTCACATTTTTTGTATGATAGCGGGTAGAGACAATTTTTAAATAATATAATGGATCGAATAAATTTTCAAAATTAAAGTTCTCACAAGAGGACTTTTTCTTTTTAATTTACATTTTGGGGGTAGCAATGAGTCATTCAACTAAATTACCTTTTGAGGTAGGAAAGCAAGACCAATTCATTGAAAAGCTAGGGGAGTGGATTGGGGACGTTTTTTACGATTTATTACCAGATGCAGGCTATGAATTAAGAGATGAGCAAATCTTTATGGCTTATCAAGTTGAAAGAGCTTTTAAAGAAAAGAAAGTTATTTTTGCTGAAGCAGGTGTTGGTACAGGTAAAACGTTTGTCTATTTGCTATATTGTTTATGCTATGCAAGATATACTGGTAAGCCAGCTATTATCGCATGTGCTGATGAATCTTTAATCGAGCAGCTAGTAAAGAAAAATGGGGACATTGAAAAATTATCGAATGCTTTAAATTTATCAATTGATGTTAGATTAGCTAAATCAACTACAAATTATTTATGTTTAAAAAAATTAGATTTACAGCGTTCAGAAATTGACGTATCGGATGCCGTTTTAGGGGTTTATGAAAATTTACCAAGCTTTGTAAATGATTATGGAACACTGCAAAAATTTACTCCATATGGGGACCGTACTGAATATAAGGATCTAACAGATGAAGAGTGGGATACAATTTCATATGATTATTTCCAGGATTGTTCTACTTGTGAACAAAGACATAGATGTGGACAAACTCTATCAAGAGAACATTATCGTAAAGCAACTGACTTAATTGTCTGCTCACAAGAATTTTATATGGAGCATATTTGGACGGTAGAATCTAGAAAACGTGAAGGTCAATTGCCATTACTACCTAATCCAAGTTGTGTAGTATTTGATGAAGGACATTTACTTGAATTTGCAAGTCAAAAATCGTTAACATATCGACTTCAACAAGAAACATTAAATACATTTTTATCATTTTTAATGCAATCAGGCACGCGTGAAAGTTTCCAACAGTTACTAGAAGATACATTAGAAACGTATGATCAATTCTTTTTTGAATTAGATAACAATACTGAAGAAGTTGAAGGATCTAGACGTTTTAAACTGAATATGAATGAAAGATTAATTAAGTTAGCAAGGAGATTAAAATCTCAAATTAGTAGTATTGGTGATGAATTAGTCTTTGAAAGTGAAATGTATACGATTGATGAATATCAGTTAAACATTGTTGATGAGCATTTAGATGATGTTGAGCGTTGCTTAAATTTATTTATTAATGAAATTACAGCGATTCAATGGATTGAATATAATCAAAATGAATTAACACTTGTCATCATGCCAAAGGCTGTAAATGAGCTTCTACAAGAAAAAGTATTTAATCAGAAAATGCCGATTGTATTTTCATCTGCAACTCTTTCTCAAAATAGTTCTTTTGATTATATCGCAGGTAGTTTAGGGATAAAAGATTACTTATCATTTTCGGTTAATTCTCCGTTTGACTATGATGAACAAATGAAAATAGAGTTAAATCAAGTTGACCCAACCAAAATTGAGGAAAAAAATGAAAAGATTATTGAGAAGTTAAAGGATAAGAACGGAAGTACATTAATTCTCTTCAATTCAACTCAAGAAATGAAAAAGTTTAAACTGCAAGTTGAAAAAGAAAAATTAGACTTCAATTTATACTTTGAAGGTGAAGAAGAAATTAGTTCAATTGTACAAAAATTCCAAGAAGATATTAGCGCATCTTTATGTGCAGTTCATTTATGGGAAGGATTAGATATTCAAGGAATGTCACTAAGTCAAGTGATCATTCACGCGCTACCATTCCCGCCAAATGATCCAGTATTCCAATCAAAACGTCAAAATGCACAGAACCCTTACTTCGAGATCGATGAGCCGTATATGTTATTAAGATTACGCCAAGGAATTGGACGACTAATTCGTAGTCATGAAGATAAAGGAAGAATCGTTTTATTTATCGAGAATGATCTAAACAAGGAAACGAAAGAAAAAATCTTAAATAGTTTGCCTGTTAATCCATCTTAAAAATCTTAAAAAGCTAGCATTCGCTAGCTTTTTTTAATTACAAATTCCAACTCTAGAGTTACTAAAATTGCATTCGAAAAATTCCTTAAATGCGAAAAAAGCTGTATCTCCAGTCGTAATACGTTGGCCATCAATCGGTAAATAATTCTTTTCAGCACGAATATATTTCGTTATTGGACCATCTGGTAAGTAAGTAGGGCAAACAATCGTCCAATTTAACTGACTATGGTTTAATAAGTTAAATGCTTTTTCATGATCAGTTGCTGCGGTTGTTGATTTTCGTTTTGATTCAGAGCTTAAATAACGAAGAATTGTTGGATCAACTCTAGATTGTAAAATACCTGCAGTTCCAATTGTAACGATCCTACCTATTTTTTTCATTTCAAGAAGAGGGATTAGTAGTCCCATAGTTCTAGATAAAATATTTTCACCGCCAGTATTTAATGCAGAAATTACTCCATCTACGTTTTCTAAAGCTAAATATAAATCATTTTCATTTAGCGTATTTCCTTTTAAGACTGTAAGAGCTTCATGATTAAGCGTTATTTTTTGTTCATCCCTTACTAAAGCAATTACTTCACATTTAGCTTCTAATAATAAATCCACTAAAAAAGAACCAACTCTTCCAGTTGCTCCTAATAATAATATTTTCATAACATCACCTTGTTGTATTGTACAATACTTTTATTAAATATGTCTTTTAAAGAAACTTAATCATTGAATTCTGTTAACGAAAGTGCTTTTGAAGCTTAATATTAATTCAATATAAAAGTTATGATAGAATGAAATTAACAATATTTAGAAATGAGTGATAAATATGGCAAATAATAAGATACAAGAAGAATTCATTGATTATTTAAAGAAAATCGAGAATTATAATGAAGCAATTAATGTTATGTATTGGGACCTAAGAACTGGAGCTCCTAAAAATGGTGCTGAACAAAGATCAAATGTCATCAGTCAACTTTCTGCTGAAGTATTTGAAATGACGACATCAAGTACAATGGAAAACTATTTAAATTTATTAGAAAAAGAAATAGGTACTGGCAACTTAAATGAAGTCATTGAAAAATCTGTTAAGGAATGTAGAAAAAATTATGACTTAAATTGTAAAATCCCTAAAAATGAATATGCAGAATATGTAAAGCTTTGTTCATTAAGTGAAAATGCTTGGGAAGATGCTAAAAATGAAGGTGACTTTAGTAAGTTTCAACCATATTTAGAAAAAATTGTAGCGATGAAAAAACAATTCATTGAATATTGGGGCTATAAAGAAAAGAAATATGATACCTTATTAAGCTTTTATGAGCCTGGTATGACAACTGGGAAGCTTGATGAAGTATTTGGGAAAGTAAGAGAAAGTCTTGTACCACTAGTTGCAAAAATTTCAAAATCACAAACTAGACTAATTCGCGAAGAATTGTCACAACCAATCTCAATTGAAATTCAAAAAGAAGTAAGTGAAGATATTCTTGAAAAATTAGGTTATAATTTCGATTCTGGTCGTTTAGATGAAACAGTTCACCCATTTCAGATTACGTTAAATCCTGGTGATGTTCGTGTAACAACGAAATATATAGAAGATAACTTTATGAGTGCGCTTTTTGGAACCATTCACGAATGTGGCCATGCACTTTATGAGCAAAATTTATCATCGAATTTAATTGGGACACCATTATGTGAAGGTGCATCGATGGGAATTCACGAGTCTCAATCACTATTCTTTGAAAATATGATTGGAAGAAGTAAAGAGTTTTGGGAAACACAGTATGAAAATTTAATCGCGAAAACTGGCGATTATTTTAAAAATTTATCGGTTGAAGAATTTTATAAAGCAATAAACCATAGTGAGCCTTCATTAATTCGAATTGAAGCGGACGAGTGTACATACCCATTGCATATAATGGTTCGATATGAAATTGAAAAAGAACTGTTTGATGGTGATTTACAAGTAAAGGATTTACCAAAAGTATGGAATGAAAAAATGGAAGAATACTTAGGAGTCGTTCCATCAAACGATCGAGAAGGCGTTCTACAAGATGTTCACTGGGCAGGTGGAGATTTTGGTTATTTTCCTTCGTATGCTTTAGGTGCAATGTATGCAGCGCAGTTTAAGAATAAAATGAAACAGGATTTAATCGATTATGAATCGATTTTAAAAAGCGGTGAGATTCATCAAATTGTAAATTGGCTAACACTTAATATTCACCAATATGGAAAACTAAAAGAACCGAAAGAAATTTTAGTAGATGTTACAGGGGAAGAATTAAATGTTAAATACTTTATTGAATACTTAGAAGATAAGTACTCTAAATTGTATAATTTAGCATAATCTTATTCGTATGGGGAGGTTCTTAATAAATCTCCCTATACAAAACATTAAAGCAAACATAAATAAATGATTAATTCAAACTTATTAATTTTTTATGTTTTTTTAATAAGTTCAAAGAATAGACATATTTAGATATTTAATAAATTGCTTTTTTATAGTATAGTAGATAAAAATGAAAGCGTGTTCACGGTTACTTATTAAGGAGAGTTGAATTTAATAAGGGGAAATATTGAAGATTTAAAGGAACCCTAATTAAGTTCAAAAAATAGTCACATTTAGAGAGTCTTAAGATATTTTTTTATAGTATTATAGATAAAAATGAAAGCGTGTTCATACTTTTTTGAAAAGGAGGTAATTTGAATGTTTTTTAGAACAGCCAGATCTTTAGAACGAAATATTGAAGAAAAACGAATCAAGTTGCAAGAAGCTCAAAATCAAAACAATGACAATCATCATGAAGTAGTAAAGATTCGTCATCAGTTGGACACTGATTTAAGAGAACTACAGAAATTGTTGAAAACGGTTGCAGGTAAACAATCGAAAATTAATATTAAACCAATATGATAAATTATTACGTAGATCACAAAATATTTTTGTGGTCTTATTTTTTTGCTCCTTTCGCATAATTTATTGCTTTCTTAAACAAAAAATAAACCTTGGATAAACAAGGTTTTTCTCCGTTAAATGCGCAATTTAGTCGATCTACTAATTAGTTACTTTCATATTTTTTATTTTGTCTAAATAAAAAAGTAAACCCAAAAATATATCCTATAAAAAATCCTAATGTATGACCGTACTGTCCATCTTGATTTATCGAAATATTCCTAATAAAACCTCATGCTACGTAAAATTCAAACTTATTATTTCTCATTTTTGAAAATGATAAATGCTAAGAGAAAACTGAAAAAAGTGATTAAGCCAGCAACTATACCAGCAATATAGCGATTACTATAATGTATATAACTTTCTAACACAGTAATTGCAATTGAAGAAAAGGCACATGCAAATAATGCTTGAGTAATACTCATTTTTCCTGTCAAAATTTTCTTCATTAAATATCTCCTTTGTAAATTTCTATTTAATTTTAATAATTCTACTTAATAGTAATTAGTCCTTTTTAAATGAAATACCTTAATAAGAAGAGGGAGACTTGTCATAGATCAATAGTCAAAATTTTCATCTCTTTTTTAGTTTGTTTATCAACCGAACATTAAAAATTATCATGTAGTGAAAAAACAACTTATGCAGCTTGTATAAAAAAATTAAATCAAATAGTTAAAAATCACTAATCAAAAACAAAACTTCCTAAGTATAATAGAGTATATCGATTAATATCCATTTTTTTATAAAATGTGGAATGAGGTTCTAGATGGATTTCGAACAGGCAAGTCGTTTTAGAAGATTGTTTGCAGCTTGGATCGATGGCTCATTAAATCTTTTATTTTCTAAATTAGGGTTAATAATACTTGGGTTAGAAAGTAAAGACATTTTAGATTTTTTTATGTTTAGTAGTAAGCAACTGTTTCTATATTCAATTTGGTCGCTATTATTTATTTTCCTATTTTATGTCATAGTACCTACTTATTTTTGGAACGGACAAACAATAGGAAAAAGATTATTAAGTATTATGGTTGTGAAGGATACAGAAGACTTAGTTGATTTCAAAACAATGACATTACGCTCGATACTTGCTTTTGGTTGCCAGCTAAATTTGCCAATATTTATAGTGGTAATTGGAATTTTGTATCTCGTTGATATATTTTTTATCTTCCGAAAAGATCGGAAAACATTGCATGATTTAATCGCTAAAACGAAAGTTGTTTATTATTAAAAAGCACTAAAAAAATACCCTTTAAAGCTATTTACAAGCTTTAAAGGGTATTTTTGCATTTATCTTATAATGAAGTTTTAGCTAAATATGAATCTAGTTGATCAAAAGTACCAGTAAAGCCTTGTTGCATAGAATCTTTATTTGCAATAAATGCTGCAACTTCTTCATCAGTAGCATTGATTGGAAAACCTTTTAATGTAATAGTTGTTTTCCCATCATTTTCTTCTAAAGTTAAAGTATTTTGAATTTCCAATGGCCAAACTTCAAAGAATGGAGCACGGACCATATTACCTTCTTGATTAGAGAATGAATTAACAAATACAATTTTCTCAGGTTCAATAATTTCACCAAAAACAAATAATCCCCACATTACGAATCCTTCTGGAGATTCCATTTTATAGTGGAATTTACCTCCTTGTCTAAATTCTAACGTTGCTACATCCATTTCAAAGCCTGTTGGACCCCACCAATTTTTAAGATGGTCTGCTTCTGACCAAACCTTGAATACTAATTCACGTGGCGCATCTACAACCCTTGTTAAGACTAATCCTTGCTCATCTACATTAAACGTATTTTTACTCATTATTAATTCCTCCATTTATTTTATATTGATTAAAAAATCTGCTAGGCTGCTTAAAGTCTGTTTTCCGCCTTCTATTGCGCCGTATTCTTCAACAACTTTATTGCGAATTTCTACAGATGCAAAAAGTGATGTCATAGTAAGTAATGTTTTCCCTGTACTTCTCCTTTCAAAAATAGTTAATACAAATCAAATTGTGTGCGTTGAATAAGTCATGATTATTTGCCTTGTAATTTTTTTAAATAATCGTCCAATTGATCGAATCTCTGTTCCCAGACGTGTCGGAATGACTTAATCCACGAATCCATTTCTTTTAGCGGCTGGGGTCTTAGTTTATAAATTCTTTTATTGGCGATTGGTTGAACTTCGACAAGCCCAGCTTCGCTTAGAACGCGAAGATGCTTTGAAACCTGTGGTTGTTTAAGTCCTAAGCTTTCAGCAATTTCCCCGACTGATAAAGGACCGTCACGTAAGAGTTCGACAATCTGTAACCGGTTCGGCTCTGCAAGAGCAATTAAAGTCGAATTCATAAATCGAATATACCTCACGTGGAATATTCCTGTCAAGGAATATTCAGAATGCAAATTTTGTGTTGATCTAAAAAAAGATTCAAAGACTTGAGTAGTATGTACGAAGTGATTTGACAATATCCGTTTTGTCGAGAAATATTATTTAAAAAGTGAGATAATTCTTCTTAATCCGTCTATTTTTTATGCTACTATTTAGCTGACTCAAAAATTTGATATTAAAAGGTGGGTGTTTTGATGAGCTTAAAAGATTATGAGGCTTCGTTTTTAGAGTATGTAAGAAAAATGTTAAACATTGAAGAAGCAATTGGTGTTTTATATTGGGATCTTCGGACAGGTGCACCTAAAAATGCTGTTAGTCAGCGTTCAAATGTAATTAGTCAATTATCAGCCGATGTTTTTAAAATGAGTACTTCAAAAGATATGGCTCACTATTTAATTACAATGGAAGAAGCCATTAGTGCAGGTAAATGTTCGTTAGAAGTTGAAAAAACTGTAAAATATTTAAGAAAGCAATACGATCAAAATACGAAAATACCAGTTGATGAGTTTGAAGCCTTTGTAAAATGCCAAGCAATTTCTGAGAGTGTTTGGGCAGAAGCGAAGGAAGAAAATAATTTTGCTAAATTTGAACCTTATTTAACTGAAATAATTGAGTATAAACGTAAATTCGTTGAATATTTAGGATATAAGGACTGTAAATATGATACATATTTAGATCAATATGAACCTGGAATGACTGTAAATAAACTGGACGAAGTATTTTCAGAAGTAAGAAATAAATTAGTACCGATTGTTAAAGCTGTAGCGACAAGTGGGAAAAACTTTGAAAAAGAAGAGATGAAAGCATTCGTTTCAATGCAAAAACAAAAAGAAATATGTGAGCAACTATTAGCTTCTCTTGGTTATAATTTTGATGCCGGAAGATTAGACCCTACTCCACATCCTTTTGCTACTTCTCTTAATTTAGGTGATGTTCGAGTAACAACGAAATATCATGAAAATAATTTTGAAAAAGCCATGTTTAGTACAATTCATGAATGTGGTCATGCTCTATATGAGCAAAACATTTCCAAAGATTTGGAAGGTTTACCGATCGCTCAAGGAGCATCTTTAGGTATTCATGAATCTCAGTCCCTTTTATATGAAAAGATAATTGGACAAAGCTATGAATTCTGGAAATCAAATTATCCAAAGTTAAAAGAGCAACTTAATGGAGTGCTAGATAATGTTACTTTAGATGAATTTTATAAAGTCATAAATCATAGTAAGCCATCTTTTATTCGTATTGAAGCTGATGAATTAACTTATCCTTTACACGTAATGATTCGTTATGAAATTGAAAAGGATTTATTAGATGGCAAAATTCAGGTTACTGATCTTCCTTCAATTTGGAATCAAAAAATGGAGGAGTATTTAGGAATAATTCCTAAAACTGATCGAGAAGGTGTTTTACAGGACGTACATTGGTCGATGGGGCATTTTGGATACTTTCCAACTTATGCATTAGGTGCAATGTATGCTGCTCAAATTAAAGCAACAATGGAAAGAGAATTACCAAATTTTAATGAATTAGTTGAAACGAATGATTTTCAAACAATTCTTGATTGGTTAAAAGTGAATATTCACCAATATGGTGCAATGAAAGAACCGCAACAAATTTTGAAGGATGTTACTGGTGAAGAATTGAATGTTAAATATTTTGTAGATTATTTAGAATCAAAATACACAAAATTATATGAGTTGGAAGAAGTAAATAAATCATAATCGTGTATTAGAAGCGTTATGAGGGCTATTTCAGAATCGTTTTAATGGAAATAATTGCGAATGTAGATTTGTGTAAAATGAGATATACTAAAACTGCACAACAGAAAGAAAACTCCTTTGAAACGCTTAGACAATTCTTATTATTTGTTCATGGTCCATGAATGAATAGCGAATTGTCTTTTTTTGCATTTATAAAAGAATAATTTTCCAATTTTAAACAAAAGGTAATGACTACAAGGAGTGGAAAATTATGCCTTTAATTTTATCTGTTGGAAAAGCTGTACCTAAATATAAAATCGATCAGGAAAATGTAGTACCTTTTATTCGAGATCTTTTTTTGAAAAGATATCCTTCAATTGATCGTTTATTATCTGTATTTCAAAATGGTGAGATTCAAAGTCGATATATTGCTAAGGAGCTTCCTTGGTATAGCGAAGAGCATAGCTTTGAGCAAAAAAATCAGGCATACACTGAAATCTCGATTGAATTGTCGATAGAAGCGATTAAAAATTGTGTGACGAGTAATGAATTTTTATCTTCAGAAGTTCAATATGAAGAAATTGATGGAATTATTTTTGTATCTTCAACTGGTATTTCTACACCCACAATTGATGCTCATATAGCTAATATCCTGCCATTTAATTCTTCAATTAAAAGAATACCAATATGGGGGCTAGGATGTGCAGGTGGTGCTAGTGGTATTTCAAGAGCATTTGATTATTGTAAAGCCCATCCAAAGTCAAATATTTTACTAGTTGCAGTTGAATTATGTAGTTTAACATTTCAAAAAGAAGATCTGTCCAAGAGTAATATAATAGGAACTTCACTATTTGCTGATGGAGCAGCAGCGGTACTAGTTATTGGCGATGAAAGTGATTTGAAAAATCGAACGATACATAAATCTTTGCCGTCAATTGAACAAACTAACTCAACTCTAATGCCAAATTCATTAGACGTAATGGGATGGGATGTTCGGAATGATGGTTTATTTGTCATTTTTTCTAGGGATATTCCATCGATTGTTAAAAGTTGGTTACAACCAGTTGTTACAACCTTTCTAACGGAAAATGAACTAACGATAAGGGATATAACTCACTTCATTGCTCATCCTGGAGGGAAAAAAGTATTGGATGCTTATATTGAATCTTTAGATCTTTCCGAAGCGAATATCGGAATATCCTTAAATATTTTAAAATCATATGGAAATATGTCATCTTGTACTGTTTTATTTGTGTTATCTGAGTTTATGAAGTTAGGAAAAACGAATGAGTACGGACTTCTTTGTGCTTTAGGACCAGGATTTAGTTCAGAGTTATCTTTGTTAAAGTGGGTAGAATGCTAATGTTAAAGATTATTTTTTTATTCATCATCATACAAAGAGTGATTGAGCTAGGTATAGCAAAGAAAAATGAAAAAAAATTAAAAATGCGGGGTGCACTTGAATTTGGCCAAGAGCATTATAAATTTTTTATCATCTTACATAGCATGTTTTTTATATCAATTTTAATTGAGAATTATTTCATTCAATATATAGAAATTGGATTTTTAACATTTCTCCTAATCGTTTTTGTCATTTTACAATTAGCAAGGGTATGGGTTATTTCAACGTTGGGGGAAAGATGGAATACAAAAATCATCATTTTACCTAATGAAAAATTAGTAAAACGTGGGCTTTATAAATATATCAAGCATCCAAATTACATAATCGTTACAATTGAATTATTAGTAATACCAATTATGTTTCATGCGTATATTACAACTGTAATCTTTTCTGTTTGTAATTTAATTTTATTAAAAGTAAGAATCCGAGAAGAAAATAAAGCGCTTTTACAATCAATCGAATAGTTATTGACAAATGGAAAATAACTGATTATGATTAATGTAGAATGAAAATCATTATCAACTTCGAAAGGTTGTGCGTCAAATGGTTCTTGGATTTGTGTCAGCTACAATTCTTTTATACTTTTTATTAACTAAATATGTACTTAAACAAGTTCAAAACTAGGTGATGTTACCTAGTTTTTTTTATTTTATATGCATATGCCTATACATTCTTCTTCCAAATTAATATATATGGGGATAAAATAATGCTAGGGAAAATATTTGAGTATGAAATGAAATGGGGAAATCACGTTGCAAAACACTAAGATTAACAGAGGGGAATTACTGAATAAGGTTTCTTCAGGTATCAATTTACTTTCTGAACAAGGAAATTCGAAGGAATTATTTCAATTAAAAAAATTAGCATACAAAATACAAAATAAGGAAAGTTATTACGTATTTTGTGGGCATTTTTCTGCTGGTAAGTCATCCTTACTAAATGATCTTTTACAAGTTGAAAAACTACCTACAAGCCCAATTCCTACAAGTGCAAACGTTGTAAAATTAAAAAATGGCGAAAGTAAAATGTTAATTACTCTTAAAGATGGTGAAATGTATCAGATTCAAGAGGACATTCAAGTAG
Organism: Bacillus sp. FJAT-25509; assembly: GCF_001420605.1. GTDB lineage: Bacteria > Bacillota > Bacilli > Bacillales > Bacillaceae_G > Gottfriedia. The sequence continues at coordinate 524,366 of NZ_LJIZ01000003.1, read as the reverse complement.
ACGAACTAAAAAAGTTAGCTTCTGATAGTGGCTCAATAATTGAGCTCGAGTGGGCACAAGAGATATTTAAAATTCCAACTGGATCTGTTTTAATTGATACTCCAGGAATAGATTCAACAGATATGGATCATTTAGAGGCAACAAATTCTGTCATTCATCTAGCGGATAGTATTTTTTATTTAATGGATTATCAACATGTTCATTCGAAAACAAATATCGATTTTATTCATAATTTAGTTGAAAAAAATAATAAAGTTTGTTTAGTCATCACATGTATTGATAAACACGATGAAACCGAATTGACGTTCGAACAGTTTCAACATGGTGTAATTGGAAACTTGAAAAAACAAGGATTAGGCAACTTACAAGTTTTTTATATTTCTACAAGAGATAAATCTGTCAATAATAATGAATATAACCAGTTTATAAATTATTTAAATAATTTATACAGTCATCAAGACGTAGTTCAAATTGAAAATGACAATGCAAGCTTTTTAACAATTATGAACGAACAAATACAACAACTTGAGAACGATTACATTGATCTCGATCAAAATGCAGATGAAATTAGATCAGTTTATAATGATTTAAATAATGAAATTGAAGTGATTGAAAAGTCAGTTTCATCATTTGAGGAAAATTGTTTGCAGTCTACACAACAAGTTCTTACTAATTCAAACATTACACCATTTGAAATGAGAGAATTAGCGTCAAAATATTTAGAATCAGAAAAAGCATTGCAAAATAAAGGATTATTTCAATCAAGAAAAAAACTTGAAAATGCTTTACATGAATCTAAAAGTCAATTTATTCACAAAGTAAAAGAATTAACAAATAAACAAATAGAGTATTTTGTAAAAGAAGCAGCAATTCGAACTGTAAAACAAATTGAAAATAATAAAATTGATAGCAGTGACTTTGATAAAATCTTAGAGCCTAATTTGAGTGAAGAGGTAATTTGTCCAAAGCCGTCTCACTTGATTGATACAGGTGGAAATTATTTATTACAGTATACGAAGGAAGTTAGTGAAGGGATTAAGGCGGTATATCGTAAAAGTATTTCCGAATTTATTTACACACTTTCAAAAGAACTTAAAGTACAAAATGAATCAACTATACTAAAGTTAAAAAATCAAAAGATTGATTTACAATCAAAAATAGAAGGATTTGATGAATTAGAGTTTAATAATCAAAAAATTTCTCATATGGTTACAGAAATTAAGACGATTTTAAATAATCATCAAGAATTTAATCAAGACCTGCCGGAAATTAAGCCTACTTTAATATCAGTAAGCGAGTTAATTAATCATAAAATTTTAACTGTTCAAGTACCGGAAGTAAAAGAAGAACTTATTACTGACATCGAACAAACTAATTCAAAAAAATATTCAAACGAAGAAATTCAAGCTAAATATGAAGTCGCTGATTTTATATTAGACGAATTAACTTCAAATAAATTTATTCAGAGTAAAATCGGTATTTTAAAAGAAAAAAGAGTGCAAATAAAATCAAACGAATACACAATTGCATTATTCGGAGCGTTTAGTTCTGGAAAAACATCGTATATAAATACTCTACTTGGCGATCGTGTACTACCTGTTTCTCCACACCCAACAACAGCGGCAATTTGTAAGATTAAACGATCAACAGTTGAATCTGGCAATAAAAAAGCTGATGTGAGTTATAAATCAGAGGAATCTTTAAAAGAAGAGTTTCTTGATTTCTTCAAAAAATGGGGAGTGGAAGCAAGTGAAAAAGAGTGGTTTAATACTCTTCAAAATTTAATCAAGAAACAAAAGGATAAAATCCCTACTGATGCTTTCGTTTATGCAGAAAGCGTCTGTCAAAATTATGAAGAAATGAGAAGTTTACTAGGTACTACTAAGCGATATGACTTAAGTGAGTATGTAAGTGTAATCAGTGAAGAAAATCGAGCATGTTTTGTAAAAGAAAGTACAGTTTATTTTGATTGTGAGATCACGTTAAGTGGAATTGTATTAGTGGATACGCCAGGAGGAAATAGTATCCATTCAAGACATACTGAACTAGCATTCGACTATTTGAAAAAAGCTGATTTAATTTTATATGTTGCACATTATCAGCATGCTTTTACACGTCAAGATGAGTCTTTCTTAATGCAAATCGGACGAATGAGAGAAAGTTTTGATAGTGATAAAGTTTACTTTGTATTAAATGCTTCGGATTTAGCAAAGGATCAAAACGAAATCGAAATCGTACAAAATTTCTTTGTAAACCAATTAACGAAACTAGGGGTTCGTTTCCCAGCTGTTTTTCCTATTTCAAGTATGCTTCAGATGAAGGGATATGGTGAATCAGAGTTAAATTTAGAAATCCAGAATAATTATAAGAAATTAAATACGAAAATCCAAAATTTCTTCCAATTTGAAATTGCAAATGAAGTCTTTAAAACATTTATTAATGACCTATTAACAATTGAAAAAATCTTACGTGATACGATTAATCGTTTCGAAAGAATAAAGCGTGAAAAAGATCAATTCTTCAACGAACTTGAGCAAATTCAGAAAAATGTTAAAGAAGCGATTAAAAATGCAGAACCTACTAATTTACCAAGAGCCTTTATGAAAGAAAACGAGCAATTGATTTTCTTTATCGAAAAGCGTATCGAATTAAGGATGCGAGATTTATTCCCTTACTTCTTTAATCCAAGTATTTTTAATAATACAACAAAAAATATTAAACAATTATTTGTAACTAAAATTCGTGAATTTATATATGAAGTATTGGAAGAGATTTTAAAGGAATTAAGAGTAACTGGATTTAGATTAGAGAAGTTTTTAACAAATGAAATTTCAATGTCACAAGATCGAGTAATTGATGAAATTCATTTGATTCAATCTGAATTTATTGTTCAAAAAAGCGAAATTAATGAGATTTTACCTGTTTCGATAAAAAATCCTGATCAATTTATTAATGTAGATCGATTTGAAAGTTTAAAGAATTACTTTAAAAATCCAAAAAGCTTTTTTGTTGAAAATATGAAAGAAACTATGATCGATGAATGCATTAATGAATTGAGAACACCATTAAAAGAGTATTTAGCAAATATGAATAGCTTATTTGCGGAGCATTATCACATTCAATATGTGGATTCATTAAACTCTGTATTGCAAAACTGCAGCAATCAAATCGAAAATGATGTTCAACAAACAATTAAAGCAACTGAAAATTTAAATGAAGTCGTTGTAGATGAAAAAGTATTAAGCTTATTCAAAAAATTAATTTAATATGAAGGTGGACAATTAAAATTGAAAAATATTATTGATGTAAACATTGCAAATAAATTGCACTTAAATAAAAATGTTGTATTTTTAGATTGTCGATTTCAATTGTCAAATCCTGAATATGGTTTAAGTGAGTATCAGAAAAATCATATTCCGCTTTCTCGTTATGTTGATTTAAATAATGACTTATCTAGCCCAGTACAAAAGCATGGAGGCAGACATCCGTTTCCTAATTTAAATGATTTTGGAAATCTTTTAGGGGAACTAGGGATCGATCATGATACGATTGTTATTTGTTATGATGATGGTACGAATGATAATGCCGCAAGATGTTGGTTTTTATGTAATTTAGTAGGGCATCAGTTTACTTTTGTTTTAAATGGTGGTTATAAAAAATGGTTGGAAAACGATTTTGAAGTCACTACAAAAATCGAAGAAGTAATACCTAAAAAATTCGAGATTAACGTACAAGAGTATATGATTAGCTCGATGAATGAAGTTAAGAAGAATAGTAAAAATGATGATTACAATTTAATTGATTCTAGAGAATCTATTCGATATATTGGTGAATTTGAACCAATTGACCGAATTGCTGGCCATATACCTGGAGCAAAAAATTCATTTTGGAAAGATGTATTAAATGAATCGGGAGAATTTAAAACAAAAGAAGAATTAAAAACTCTCTTTAAACCATTTAAAAATGACAATGAAACTGTTGTTTATTGTGGTTCAGGTGTCACTGGTTGTGTTAATTATTTGGGATTAGTTGAAGCTGGATATACGAATGTAAAACTCTATCCGGGTAGTTTTAGTGACTGGATTTCTTATGAAGAAAATGTTGTGAATAAGAAGAAATAATTAGTTGCAAAATAGTTTTAGTTGGTATAGAATGAGAATACAAATTAAACAAAACCTGCTGTGTGCGTTGTCAGTTTATGTCTTAAACCAATGATTTGTATACCGGAAGACCGATATTTAAGTAACAACATCGTGCCTACATATAGGAGGATGAACGTTACTTGTGAGGACATCCACCTTGGAGTTCGGTTTACTTAGACATAAAAGGAACAACGGCATTTGCGGGAAAAAAAAACCATTCACATCTTGTGAATGGTTTTTTCTTCTTTATATAATTGCTTTTTACTTTTGTTCTTTCTAATTTGAGTTACGATCGTAGAAATTAAAATTAAACTGCAACCGAATAAACCAATTTCTTGTAATCTTTCTCCACCATAATAATAACCAGTAATCGCTGCAAAAACTGGCTCTGTAGCGAGAATAATTCCTACTTCTGTGGCACTTATTGTACGTTGGGCAAACATTTGGATAAAAAAAGCTGCAGCGGTACAAAAAATTGCTGTAAATAGAATTGAAAAAATGAAAAATTTATTTGTCCATAATGCATGATTGAAAATGACTTGCCAATCTTCAAAAATTAAAGCAAATGTCCAAGAGGCTAAACCTACAAAAGTTATTTGTACAGTTGCTAGTTGTAGTGAATTATAACTAGGTGAGTAGATCGTTGAATAAATAATATGAAGAGCAAACGCAATCGCACTGAAAAAGGAAATAATATCACCGGAATTAAACTTGGAATTTGTTGAAAGAGTCAATAAAAATAATCCGATGAATGCAATAATTGCACATAAATTTTCCCGTAAAGTAGGCTTTTTCTTATATTTAAAAAATAAAAGAAAAGGAACAATCGCTACACTAATACCTATTATAAAACCAGATTTGGATATGGAAGTGTAATGTAATCCAAATGTTTGAAAAACAAAACCTAGAAATAAGAATAATCCTATAACGATTCCAGGGGAAATAAATCCAGCTTTTCCGCGATATCTTTTATTATTTTTTCGATTTAATAAAGTTTGAACTGTAAATAAGACAATTGCGGCTACAATAAATCGTAATGCATTAAATGTAAATGGTTGGACAATCTTAAGTGTTTCTTTAACAATGAAAAGCGAAGAACCCCAAATGAAGGACACAAAGACTAAAGAAGAAAAAGCGATTAATTTATTTTTCATATCGTCCATTCCTTTTTTATTTTATGGCTTTTCGAGCAAGTTCATCAGCAACCTTATTTGCGCTTGATGGAATCCATTTAATAAAGAAAAGATCAAGTTGATTAATCAACTTAAGTGATTTCTCTAATAAAGGAATAAACAAATCGTTTTTCGAATAATTCTTATCAATACTTTCTTCAACGACTTTTGAATCTGTACGGAATGAAACAGTTGTTAAATTATGTTTGACACAATAATCTAGTGCAAGTAACAAGGCATGAAACTCTGCTTCATGATTAGACATCGAATCTAATGGAATACTTAAAAAAACAGGTTCTTTTATTCCTTTTATGAAAATACCTGCACCTGAGGGCCCGGGATTTCCTTTGGAAGCTCCGTCAATATAAACTTCAATCATAGTAAACCTCCAACACTTATATATGTATCATTTTAGTATATATTCAAAAAAATGAAAACTTAAAATATGAAAGAAGTATTTTTATATTTAACCATAGTCTAGTCTAAAATAAACAATAGAAGAGGTGTGACGGATGAAGCTAAAGATCAGTTGGAAGTATCAAACTAAAAAGAAATATCAAATTACACTTGAAACTGAATGGTTAGAAATAAAAGAAGCTCTACTTTTAGCGGAGGATTTTGAAAGTACAGGTAGAACAAAAGAAATCATCTTTTTAGATCAATTCGACACAGAGTGGACCAAAAAACAAGTAATAAAGTACTTAAAAGAACTTGAAGAAGAACCACATAATATTTCAATTTTTTTTGACGGTGGATTTGATCAATCAACATCTATTTCAGGTATAGGTGTATGCTTATACTTTAGTCAAAATGGTAAAAACTATCGAAAAAGGTTTAATGAAAAATTAGATGGGTTATTGACAAATAATGAAGCAGAGTTTGCTGCTATTGAAAATGCAATCCTACTATTAGAGGAAATGAATATAAAAGGGCAAACGATTCTTATTAAAGGAGATTCACAAGTTGTCATTAATCAATTAAATGGAGATTGGCCATGTTATGAGGAACAACATGAACGATTCATAAATCGAATTGAAAGAAATTGTAAAAACTTAAAATTAACCTTACAATTAGAACTTATTAAACGTAATGATAATAAAGAAGCTCATAATCTAGCAACGCAAGCACTTAAAGGGAATAAGATAATAAGTACGATTGAAGTTACATGAAGAGGTGAAATGAAGTATGGAACGTAAAGAAATCTTGGACGAAATAGATACTTTAATAAAGACTTATTGCGATGGTTGTTTTGTTTATAAACATTTTAGAAAAGACCATAGCCAAAAATTTGCTCAATCCTTTTGTATTAATAAATGCACGGTTGGAGAAAAAATAAAAATGATCGGTAAGCAATTAACTTCTGACTGTTAATTAGCCACTAACTTAATTTAAACACAAAAAAGAAGGTACCATTAAAAGTACCTTCTTTTTCATTATATCTGAGCTTCTCTTATTTGTTGCTCAACTTGCATTAAATCTTCTTCTTGTTTCTTTAAAAATTCATCATCTAAATCAGTAGCAAGGCCCTTCATTTTTTCGAGCTGTTCTCTTGCTTGACTAACTGCTGTTGTTGCATCTGTTAACTGCTGTGCGTCCATGCTCATTGTTGCATAGCCTACAAGCTTTTGAGCAGCTTTCACTTTCATTTCTACATCTTCAAAATTATTAAAATTTGACATAAACACCCTCCTTATTTCACTTCGTAGTATTCCCAAATAAAATGGGAATCATGAAAAGCAAGAGGATTTTTTTGTTTAAGTATACTGAATAATTTTTATGATAATCTCTTAATAAAAATAAAAAAGGACTGATAATCAGTCCTTTATGTAGTCAAGTTTATATTATAGCTTTACTACGTTAGCAGCTTGAGGTCCACGGTTACCTTCAACAATGTCAAAAGAAACTTCAGCACCTTCTTCTAAAGATTTGAATCCGTCAGTTTGGATTGCTGAGAAATGTACGAATACATCGTCTCCACCTTCAACTTCGATGAATCCGAAACCTTTTTCATTGTTGAACCATTTTACTTTTCCTTGCATTTTTCTTTTCCTCCTAAAACATTGCACATGAAGCGCGAAAGAATTTCCATTTATTAATATTTTTAATAAATGTTGAAATTAATATACAACTATTAAGAATATAAGTCAAGTAAGCGCTTAATATCAAAATATACACTCAATTGACTTAAATATTTCACAAATAAAATAAAAAGTTAATATCCGTTTGTGAAATTATTCACAAATGAAAAAGTACATGATATACTACAACCATAGTAAGTGATTTAGATTACTATTAAGAATCGATCTTGATTTCACTTTATAAAGAGATGGAGAGATGAAAATGATTCATTGTGAATGGATTGAATTTAAAATTGAAAATGATTTTATTACAGAGGAAAAATTTGAAGAAATGATGAATGATACATTTCAAGCAATGATGGTTGACGAAAATAACTTTCCTAAATATATATGGACAGCTAACTTTGTTGTCATTGTAACAAAAAGAATTAAAATATTAGAAGAAGTAGAATTTATTCAAATACCACGTAATCCAGCGTGTAGTTAAAAGCGTCCAACTATTAAGAGAAGAAAAGGCAGTTCAAGAGAATGTATTCTTTTGGCACTGCCTTTTTTTCGTTTCTTACGGCTTTCCCTACCATTACATAAGTTATATAATAACTATATCAAACAAATACAGTGATACAAAAATTAGTTTAAAATGTGAGGAAGAAAATGAAATTAATTATTGCCGAAAAGCCTGATCAAGGTTTAAAGCTTGCAGCCCCTTTTAAGTTCCAAAAGAAAAAAGGGTTCTTAGTCATTCAACCTAACGAGTTTTTTCCAAAAGGTGCTTATTTAACTTGGGCTATTGGGCATTTATGTGAGTTATTATCACCTGAAGAATATGATGAAAAATGGAAAAAGTGGTCATTAAATACTTTACCTATTATACCTAATCGCTTTGGGCATAAAGTATCAAAAGGAAAATGGGATCAATTTTCAATTATTAAGAACTTAGTCCACTTAGAAGAAGTTACTGAAATAATTCTTGCAGGTGACTGTGAACGTGAAGGAGAACATATTGTTCGCCTTATTTTAAATTTAGCTGGAAATAAAAAGCCAATGAGAAGGCTTTGGATTTCGTCTTTAACAGAAAATGCCGTTAAAAAAGGATTTAGTCAATTATTGGATGAAAGTGAAACAAAAAGTTTATTCTTTGAGGCGTATAGCCGAGCATGTGCTGATTGGTTAGTTGGGATGAATGCATCAAGAGTATATTCCTTACATCTGCAGAAAAAAGGAATCCAGGATGTCTTTTCGTTAGGAAGAGTTCAAACACCAACACTAGCTCTCATTGTGAAAAGAGAACTTGAGATTGAAAGGTTTAATTCCGAACCTTATTGGGAAGTTTTTGCTACATTTCAGTTTGAAAAGCAAAAGTTTTTTGGAAAATGGCATAACAATTCCGAATCTAAAATTTTGTCAAAGGAATTAGCAGAAAAAATTGCTGGCTTTTGTGAAAATAAAAACGTAAAAATTACTGATATTGAGCAAGAAAGAAAAGAGTTTCAACCACCTTTTCTTTATAATTTATCGGCACTTCAAGCTGATGCAAACAGTAAATATAAATTTTCACCACAAAAAACACTAGAGATTGCACAAAAACTTTATGTCAAAGGGAATATTTCATACCCACGTTCAGACTCAAGTTTTATTACGAAAGAAGAAGCAATGATGCTCCCAGATATATTGAAGAAACTTGAAAAAATTGAGCAATTTTCACAATTCTTCCCTCTGCCAAATCAATCGATCTTAAATAATAGTCGCTACGTTAATGAGAAAAAGGTCACTGATCACTATGCAATTATACCTACTGAGCAAGTGCCAAATATTCATAAAATGAATGATGAGGAATTGAAAATATATGAACTAATTGTAAATCGTTTAATAAGTGCACATTATCCTAATTCAATTTTTGACTATACTACAATTCATACGTTAGTAGACGGGCGAGCGACCTTTATTTCAAAAGGAAAAATAATGGTTCAAGAAGGTTGGCGTAAAGTCATATTCGAAAAATCAAAAGAAAAAAATACTGAAGAACAAAATTTACCCGTTGTTGAAACTGGGCAAGAAGGAATTGTTAAAAAAGTAGAGGTAAAAGAAAAGAAAACTCAAGCACCTAAAAGATATACAGAAGGACAATTAATTACATTAATGAAGTCTGCCGGAAAACATATTGATAATCCGGAATTAACGAAAATACTAAATAAAACTGAAGGACTAGGTACTGAGGCAACTAGGGCTGGTATTATAGGTACTTTAAAAAATAGAAAATATATTGATGTTAAGAAAAATCAAGTTTTCGCGACGGATAAAGGGAAGCTGATCATTTATGCTCTAGGGGAAAATATTTTAACTTCACCTGAAATGACTGCAAAATGGGAGCAGAGATTAAGTGAAATTGGAGAAGGAAAAGCAAGTAGTCTTGAGTTTATGGAACAAACCAAAAAATTAACTGAAAAAATAATTCTTGATGCATATGAAAATGAGAAGATATGGAATTTTTCAGATTTTAAAATTGAGGAAATGCAAAATTCGAAGTTTGGTCCGAAGAAAAAATCAACTAGTGTTGGAAAATGTATTAAATGCGATGGTAAAATGGTCGATAAAGGCTCATTTTATGGGTGTGATCAATTCCAAAAAACAAAATGTGAAGTTACAATTTCAAAAAAAATATTAGGTAAAACAATTACAAAAGCTTTAATGAAGCAGTTATTAAACGGTGAGACAACAGAAGTTATAAAAGGATTTTCAAAAGATGGCAAAGAATTTGAAGCTTCTTTAAAATTTAATGAAGCAGGGAAGATCATGTTTATCCAAAATTCCATTAAATAAAGTGACGCATAATGTAATTTAACTAGTCAATTCTATTTTTTATTGCATATACTTATATACAATGATAATAGGAGGATTAGAGTGAAGGAATTCTATAGCAATGAACAAGTTTTTTTAACTGGTGGAATTGTTCCTTCCGTTTATTCATTATGTATAGATTGTAATAGGAAAATTGTACATGTTCTTGACTTGGATCGAGTGGGCACTAGGCCGGTATGTGTATCATTTTCTAACAGCTTTGCAGAAAATATTTTTGAACAAATAAGCTTATCAACGTTAGGAAGTTACTTAGAGTACCAATACTTAATCTATACTACAGAAGGTATTGTAACAAAATGGAAAAATAACGAACTGATAGCGTTAACTAATTTAGACGAATGTAAACCGGAATTCATTACTTTAATGAAAGAACGAAGAAATACATGGTCTAAATATAAAGCTTTATATAATCGAAAATAAAAAAAAGGATTACTCTATAAATAAGAGTAATCCCTTTTCAATTTGAGAACAAAATTCCAACATTACCATCCTAACAAGTTCTTTTGAACCGGCATATTCCTGTCTTTTCCTGTCTTAATTTGATAAACTATCAACATATCATAAATTAGAAGGTGACAAAATGATTTGTTTTTTAGAAAATACCTTTCAAATAAAATTAGAAAAAAATGATAAAGGTGATTATCCAATTATTGTGACTGACGAAGGAATCTTTAGCGAGATGAGTTTGAAAGATAAACCGAGCACGTATGTTAAGTTTATTATAAATGAATACGATGAGTTAACGATTGATTGGTATATCGAAAATGAAAATCGCTTCTCAGTAAAAAGCCTACAAATTCATCAAATGATATTAATAAACGATCCTGATGAAAATTCAATTCAATTTGTATTAGAACGTTGGCAAAGTAGGATGTTTAAGATTCAATGGATGCCAAAGTTACACATTGAATTTGGTTTATATTATGAAGTTTGCGATGATTGCGATTAAGATGATTTTTTAGGTTTTAGTAAGGTAAGGATTACAAGGAAACTAATCCAACCGATAAGTGGATAAAGGAATGTTAATAATGGTCCATAGCCAATAATGCTAATAAATAGGCAGCATATTAATAATAAAATAACGACTATATTTGTATTTAATCGGATATATGAATTTATTTGCCTAGACATCCCATAGATATTTCCAACTAATGTAGTGAAAATTTCAGCTAAAATAACCATTAGGAAAAAGTAATAGAAAATTGGATGGATTTTTTTGATTACTTCTACCATTGGAATTTCATATTGTTGAAAATTGGTTACACCTGATACATTCAGGTGAATTAGTAATAAAATAGTCCCTAATATTAGACCGCCTAATACCCCGCCTTGTACAATTGAAGATTTTTCTTTACACTCAAAACCAATAGGTACTAAAACAGCCTGGGCTAAAGCCATATTTAAACAAACATAAGTAATAGGTTTTGAAAACACTGTAAGGTTAAGCGAACTAATAGAAGGTAAAATATGATCTAGTGTGATTTCATGCATTGTAAATGGTAAATGTGAGTTAATGAAAACTGCGACGATAAAAGCACACATAATTGGGACTACTGTATTATTTAGACTGAATAAACCACTTGTCCCTTTTCTTAAAACGATAAAAGTCAAAATGATAAAAAATAATGAACCGATAAAAGAATCAAAATGTAGGTAATTCTTAAATACGGCTCCAGCACCTGACAACATGACACTTGTAACGCCAATTAAAACAAAGAATAATAGCCCATTAATAATATTTCCTCCGAGTTCTCCAAATAATAGTACATTAAATTGCTGAGCAGAATTTAATTTATATGTATGAGCAATTGTCATAATTTTAGTTCCGAACCAACAAAATAATACAGTGGCAAACAGGATCCCCATTGCACCATATACCCCGTTAATTGAAAAGAACTCTACAATTTCCTTACCCGTAGCAAAACCTGCTCCAATAACAGTTCCGACATATGTAAAGGCTATATTTCGAGCTTCTTTACTAAAGTTCAATTTCATAGGAAGTCCTCCTAAATGTAGTACTAAATTGTATGATACATTTTAAGAAAATAGACATGCTCCCTTAGTAAAAGTTTCTAAACAGTTTAATTAAATGCATTTATTGGTATAGATTTCTTAGAAGAAGGAAGTAGAAATTAAAATTCAATTTACGCATTTTTTTAATTATGTTAAAGTGAGAAGGTTAGGGGGACGGACATCATGAATATACTTAAATGGAATTTTAATATGAAAATCAGGCTTGTTGCCGAGTTTTTCTTTGGATTATTCTTTTGGATGTATTTACCATTTTTAGCAATTTATTTTGCAGAAGAATTGGGAAAAGTAACAGCGGGAGTCTTACTTATGTGCTCTCAAGCTGTTGGGGTATTTGCAAATTTAATCGGAGGATATTTGGCTGATACGTATGGCCGAAAAAGAATGATGGTTATTTCAGCTTTTATTCAAGCTGGAGGAATGATTTTGCTAACAATTGCAAATTCACCAATTTTAAATTCTCCATGGTTAACTTTTTTTGGTTTTGCAATTATTAGTGTCACAGGAATGCTATATAATCCAGCAAGTTCGGCTATGGTAGCAGATACTGTAGAAGATAAAGATGAAAGAAACTTAGTATTCGCTGTTTTTTATACGATGATCAATATTAATGTTGTTATCGGACCAATCATTGGTGGGATTTTATTTTTTAAAGCAAGATTTTTATTATTTGCTACATCTTCATTTATCTTTTTAATCGTCGCATTTATGATTCTTCTATTAATAAAGGAATCATTACCAGACTCTGTAAGACAAGAAAAAGAAGATTCTATTTCAAAAGTTTTAGTAAAACAAGTAAAGAATTATCGTATTATTTTTACTGATAAGGTATTTTTCTTATTTGTTGCAGCTGGTATATTAATCTCTCAAACTTTTACTCAATTAGATTTATTACTAGCGGTTTATATTAAAGAAAGTATTCCCGTTCAAACATTATTTAATTTTAGCAATTTTACTTTAAAGACAAATAGTGAAACGTTATTTAGCTGGGTCATAGCAGAAAACGGTTTAATCGTAGCGTTATTGACAGTTTTAATAACGAAACTTGCAAATAAGTTTAATGAAAGACTTTTATTTTTTGCATCATCTGTTAGTTATGCTTTATCTATGCTGTTATTTGGATTTACACTATCAGCCTATGTAATTTTTATTGCAATGGCACTCTTTACTTTAGGTGAGATATTAGTTGTAGGAAATCAGAACTCATTTATTGCAAAAATTGCACCTGAAAATCAACGTGGACAGTATTTTGCAGCAGCTGGATTAAGATGGTCACTTGGAAGAACGATTGCACCATTAACAATTCCACTTGCTGGGCTGATTGGATATAAATGGACATTTAGCATCATTTCAATATTAGCTTTGATCGGAGCATATTTATTTGAAGTGATGTTTAAAGAGATTAAGAGAAAATCAGAACCGATTTCTGAAAATATGAAGGTAGGATAAATAGTAGCAAAAAAGGACCCAACAAATTGGGTCCTCTTTTTAACGGTTATTTAATGCCTTATCTAACGTATCAATATTTTCTTGCATTAAGTCGAAATAATCTTTATGATTCTTTACATCGTCTTCTGAAATAGTTGCTAAGTGGTTAAGTCTTAAGATTTCAGCATGAGTTTCATTTTTTACAACGGATGCTACTTTTGGTGTAGCAAATGTTTCGAATAAAATATATTTAACATTATGTTCTTTAACAAAATCAACAACTTTCTTTAAATCCTTCTGTGAAGGCTCTTGAGAAGGGGAAAGTCCAGTGATTGGGATTTGTTCAATTCCGTAATGTTGCTCCAAATATCCATAAGCTGCATGTGAAACGACAATATCCTTACGTGCAGAATGTAAAACTAAATTTCTTAATTCACTATCAAGTTCATCAAATTGATTTTCAATTTTATTATAATTTGCTTCGAAGTACTGTTTGTTTTTTGGCATTAATTTAACTAATTCATCTTTAATATTTTGTGCTTCAATTTTTGCTCGAGATGGATCTAACCAAACATGTGGATCAACGTCATGATGATCTTCATCCGCCTGAATTTCTTCTTCGTTTGACTTTATTAATTCAATATTTTTGGTAGCCTCTAAGATCGCAACATTATTATTTTTAAGTGTATCTTTTATTTTATCTGCAAAAGGTTCCATACCTGCACCATTGTATACAAATAAATCTGAGTTTGCGATTTTCACAATTTGCTTAGAAGTTGGTTCAAAATCATGAGTATCAACACCAGTAGGGTATATAGAATGAACATCTACGTATTTACCACCAATTTTTTCAGCAAAATCTTGTAAAGGATAGATGGTTGTATAAATCGTCAGTTTATTTTTGTTTTTATTTTTCGTACTTTGCTGTTGCGTGTCTTTATTGCAAGCTGACAGAACTGCACTTGTTACTAGCAAAGTCGTAATTGCTAATTTTTTAAATTTCATTTTTTTCTCTCCCTAAAAAAATTTATCATTTTAGTATTTTATAATAAGCTTATTAATAAACGAAAAAGGTTAAAATATTTTAATGTAATTCGTAATCATTCCTTTTTAAGTTTTAAAAAAAATGTAAGATAATTCTTATCAAACAATTAGGTACATAAATTTTATTAAATTATTCAAAATCGTAATAAATACGATTTAATCCTTAGTCATTATAGAACAGTAATTATTAATGTGCAAGAAAAATGCGGTTTAAAAGGATTAATATATAATAAAAAGTATGCTTTGATGAAAAACAATGCATCAAAACATACTTTTTATTAAGACTTTCTTTTTAAACGGAATTTACGTGGTTTCTTATTTTCATTACTTGATTGCTTCTTTTTACTTTTGAAAAATTGAAAGAAAATAAAGAAAATGTAAAGCGGAATTGCTATATAAATGAAGAATGGCCACTGCACTTTTTTAGCATGCCATACTAGATATAATGCGTATCCTAAAAAAATCGTAATAATTGTAGCATATTTAGGGATCGGAATATCTTTAAAGCTTGGAATTTTAATTCTACTAACCATTAAGAATGCTAATGCAACAAAAACTGTAATAATGACTATTTGCGGTATTCGACTTCCAAATAATGTTAAAAAAGCAACAAAACCACCAGCTGCTGTAATTGGGACACCAGTAAAATATTTTAATGATGTTGAAATCGGTGTTACATTAAATCGTGCTAATCTATATGCGCCAAACAGCGGGAATAAACCAGCAATTCCTAGACCAAAGATACCTTCAGTTGAAAATTGTGTACAAAATACCAAATAGGAAGGTGCAACTCCAAAAGTAACTATATCAGCTAAAGAGTCTAGTTCTTTTCCTAATTGTGATTGGACTCCTAAAACCCTAGCAACTCGACCGTCCATACTATCGAGCATCATTCCTATTAAAATAAGAATTGCGGCATTTCTAAACTCTCCTTTAGCTGCAAAGCCGATCGATAGAAACCCACAATATAAATTCCCTAGAGTAAATAGGTTTGGGATACTTTTTCTTATCATACATTCACTTCCTAAAATTGATATAAAAATAGATATATTCAAATTCAATAAGATATATTATAACCCATAATTTAGTAAGAATGGAAACTAATAATTAAGTTCATAAAATGTTTGTAGAATCGACATACAATTTAAAAAAAATGCGTTTTTTTTGCAACAAAAAAATATGTGAATAGTAATACAATCATATTGAACTACACTAAAATTTATAAAAAGTGTGAAAATTGAACTAAGATTTGAAGAAATTTTAATAAAAAATAAATTAAATATTAAAAAAATACTTTTTTTTCTGAAAAGTTTGTAGTATATTGAAAAAGTAATAAGTGATTTTTCAGAAAAATAAGTAAATTATAAAATGGAAAAATCACTAATATATGGAGGTGCTCTAATGAAGCGTAGATTAGCAACAACTGTTTCAAGTTTATTAGTACTAAGTACAGTACTAGCGGCTTGTGGCAAAGACACAGAAAAAACAGCAACCAATTCTCAGAAAGATACGAAGCAAACGTTAAGATTAACTACAACTACTGAGATTCCTTCTATGGATTCAGCAAAAACTACTGATTCAATGTCATTCGAAGTTTTAAACAACGTAAATGAAGGTTTACTACGTTTAGGTGAAGGTGACGAAGTAGTAGATGGTGTTGCTAAAAAAGATTCGATTGAAGTTAGTAAAGATGGACTTACTTATACTTTCCATTTACGAGATACACAATGGTCAAATGGTGATCCTGTAACTGCTAAAGATTTCGTTTACGGATGGCAACGTGCTGTAGATCCAAAAACTGCATCTGAATATTCATTCATTCTTTACTATGTGAAAAATGCTGAGGCAATTTTCAATGGTAAAATGCCATTAGATCAATTAGGTGTTAAAGCAGTTGACGATAAAACTTTACAAGTTACATTAGAGCAACCAACACCTTATTTCTTACAATTAACAACTTTTGGAACATATTTACCAGAAAACCAAAAGTGGGTTGAGTCTAAAGGTGATCAATATGGTTTAGAAGCAAATACTCAATTATATAATGGTCCGTTTACTTTAAGTGACTGGAAGCATGAGCAAAGCTTTACATTGAAGAAGAATCCTAAATATTGGGACAAGGATACAGTTAAGTTAGATGAAATTAAATACAATGTAGTTAAAGATACTTCTGCTGCAGTTAACTTATATGAAAACGGTGATATTGATAAAGTAATGTTAGATTCTGAGTACGTTGATAAATATAAAAACAACCCAGAATACAAAACTCAATTAGATGCTCGTTTAGTATTCTTCCGTTTCAATGAAAAACTACCAATCTTTAAAAATGCTAAAGCTCGTAAAGCATTTGACTTAGCATACGATAAATCTGCTATAACATCTACAATCTTAAATGATGGTTCTAAACCTGCATACTGGTTAGTTCCTTCTGAGTGGGTAAAAGGACCAGATTCAAAAGATTTCCGTGATCATAATGGTGACTTTAACAAGTATAATGTCGAAGAAGCTAAAAAATTATGGACAGAAGCTAAAAAAGAACTTGGTAAAGATAAATTTGAACTGAAAATGCTTTCTTATGATGATACAACTCGCAAAAAAGCTGCTGAGTATATCGCTGGTGAGCTTGAGAAGAACTTACCTGGTTTAAAAATTACTGTAGCTCCACAACCGTTTGAAATTAAACTTGATAACGAGAAAAAATTAGATTACGACTTCTCATTCTCAGGTTGGGGTCCAGACTATCCAGATCCAATGACATTTATTGATATGTTCTTATCTAACAGTCCATTCAATGAAATGGCATACAACAATCCACAATATGATGGGCTTGTAAATGCTGCAAAGAAAGAAGCAGACCCACAAAAACGCTGGGATGATATGGTAGAAGCTGAAAAAGTAATTATGGATGAAGCTGGTATTTCACCAATTTACCAACGCGGCCGTGCATATTTACAAAAAGATTCAGTTAAAGGTATTATTGCGCATAAATTTGGCGGAGATTTCTCTTACAAATGGGCTTCTAACAAAAAAAATAAATAGTAGCAAACAAAAAGAGAAGGGATCACCCTTCTCTTTTTTAGGAAGTTTTAGGTAATAAACTAAAGGGGTTATTTTCTATTTTTGTGCATAAGAAAAATCTTAAAAGTAAATGTTAAAAGGTGTCCAGATGGTTACTTTTTTTCGCTGGCTCTTGTTTTATTTTGTGCTTGCAGAGAGAAAATTATAAGATTTTTTCTTGAAACTTGAAAAAAATATACATATTTGTCCCACTTTAAACATTTATTGAAATTGGGGCAATTATTAATAGTTTTGATTTAAATATGCAAAAAAGCACTTGAAAATGTAACTTTTAATTACAAAAAAGTAAAGATTTGTTTAAATTTATTAATTTTTTTGAAAAAAATGTCGATTTTTTGTTGATATTTTCTAAAAAGTATGTAAAATAAAAAGTAAGTTAAAGGTTATTAACTATTCGGACAATAAAAATTGTTTGAATATTTTAATAGTTTTTAAGTCTAATTGTTTAATTTTGGGGAGGCAATCTAATGAAAAAGAAGGTATCGTATTTTCTATCTTTATCTGTTGCTGTGAGCATGCTTTTAACTGCATGTAACTCAGACAAATCAAATGAAGGTAAAAAAGAAACAGCAAAAGCAAAACCACAAGTATTGAACTTACTAGGCGGAGCTGAGCTACCAAGTTTAGATTCAAGTACTAGTACAGACGCTGAATCTTTCAACGTTTTAGGTAACATTATGGAAGGTCTAAACGTGTTAGGTAAAGATGATGCTGTACAACCTGGTATCGCAGAATCTTTTGATAAATCAGCTGACGGTTTAACTTATACATTCCACTTACGTGATGCTAAATGGTCTAATGGTGAGCCTGTAACTGCAGGAGATTTCGTTTACGGTTGGAAACGTGCTGCAGATCCTAAAAATGCATCTGAGTATGCATTCATGTTGAATGTATTACAAAACGGTGAAGATGTTACTACTGGTAAAAAACCAGTTGATCAATTAGGAGTTAAAGCTGTTGATGATAAAACTTTAGAAGTTAAATTAGCAAAAGCTATTCCATATTTTGATTCATTAGTAACTTTCCCAACATTCTTACCATTAAATCAAAAATACGTTGAATCTCAAGGTAAAAACTATGGTTTAGAAGCAGCTAACTTAATCTTCAATGGTCCATTTGAATTATCAGAGTGGAAACATGATCAAAGCTACAAGTTAGTTAAAAACCCTGATTACTATGATGCTAAAGACGTAACTTTAAAAGAAATCAACTTTAAAATCGTAAAAGATCCACAAACTGCTGTAAACTTATATGAGTCTGGTGAAGTTGACCGTGCTGGTTTAACTGCAGAGTTTGTTGACAAATATAAATCTAGCCCTGACTATGGAACAACTAAAGAGCCAACTGTATTCTTCTTACGTGTAAACGAATCGAAAAATCCAGCTCTTAAAAACGTTAACATCCGTAAAGCTTTAAATGAAGCATTTGATCGTGAAGCAATCACTAGCGTAATCTTAAATAACGGTTCAGTACCTTTATACGGTTTAGCTCCAAGTAACTTCTTAGATGCTAACGGTAAAGACTTCCGTGATGCTTCTGGACAACTTGTAAAATACGATAAAGCTGATGCTAAAACATTATGGGAACAAGGCTTAAAAGAAATCGGTAAGAAAGATGTTTCAATCGAATTATTAGGTTCAGATACTGAAACTAACAAAAAAATCAGTGAGTACCTACAAGGTGAATTCACTAAAAACTTACCAGGTTTAAAAATTAACATTAAATCAGTTCCATTTGCACAACAATTAGATTTAAACTCTAAGAAAGATTATGACATCTCATTCGGCGGATGGGGTCCAGACTATAAAGACCCAATGACATACTTCGATATGTGGACTAGTAAGAGCCCATTCAACCAAATGGGATTTGCTAACGCAGATTATGACAAGTTAATCTCTCAAGCAGGTTCAGATTTCTTATTAGATCCAACTAAGCGTTCTGATGCATTCTTACAAGCAGAGAAAATCTTAGTTCAAGACAATGCAGCAATTCTTCCAATTTACCAACGTGCGATTGCATACGTTATGAAGCCAAAAGTAACTGGATTAATTGAGCATGCGTTCGGACCAGATTACACTTACAAAAACGTTGTAATTAAATAATTAAGAAATGATAAAAGGCTGTTCTATTGTCAGGTCACTGACTTGGACAGCCTTTTTTTATATGAAATAAGTTACTTTCACCGGAGTATTACTTTATTTTGACATATTTTATCTTCCTATGTATTATCATTGTAGTACAAGTTGTTTTTGAGAGGGGGGATCCTATTGACAAATATCATACATCAAATATTAGAATTTTTTGCGTCATTAGGATATTTAGGGGTCGCATTAGGATTAATGATCGAGGTTATTCCTAGCGAGATTGTTTTAGCATATGCTGGTTATCTTGTAGCCGGAGGGCATATAAATTTTGCAGGTGCTTTAGTAGCAGGGGTAATAGGAGGAACTATTGCTCAATTATTTTTATATTGGTTAGGCTATTTTGGTGGGCGTCCAATTATTGAAAAATATGGTAAATATATTCTAATTAATAAGCATCACCTTGATTTAGCAGAAAAATGGTTTTCAAAATATGGCGTAGGAGTAGTGTTTACGGCTCGCTTTATTCCTGTTGTTAGACATGCCATTTCGATCCCAGCTGGATTAGCAAAGATGCCAGTAAGTAAATTTACACTTTATACAGTTCTTGCAATCATTCCTTGGTCTATACTATTTATCAAAATAGGTGAGAAATTAGGAAAGAACTGGGAAACTGCTAAAGAGGTTTTAGCTCCTTATACTCCGATGCTAATCATTATAGCGATTGCCCTATTTGTTGTATATTTTTTAATAAAAAAATTAGTGGCAAAAGGTAGAAAATAAAATAAATATGATTTGTTTTACATTATATTACATATAATATGATAAATTTCAATTGGAAGGATGAATTTTATGTATTCTATGTCGTATGATGCATTAAAATCTGATTTATCAAATACTCTTTCAAATGTTCAAAATCAATTGAATACGGAAGATTATTCATTACATACAAAAGAACAATTACAAAGTCAGTTAGAAGTTTATCAATACATTGATGAATTAAGTGATATGCATTATTTCTATAAAAGCGGATACTAAAAAATAGGTCACTATAAGTGGCCTTTTTCTTTATTTGTGAATAGTATAAATGCTCACTAAAATAGCCAGCCGATAGCGCTTGATTATTAGAAAATGGACTTTCTTTTTAATAAAGGTTGAAACATATATAAATGTTTCGTATGCTATTATTGTGTAGTTTTTGTTTCAGAATTAGAGGTGAATTAAGATGCTAAATTTTTATCTTTCAGATGCACAAGGGAAACTAAATCAAGTTGATGTCATTGAAAAAGGTTGCTGGATCAATGCGATCAATCCAACAGAACAAGAAATTCAATATCTAGTTCAAAAATTAGACTTAGATTTAGATTTTATCAAAGACCCACTTGATGATGAAGAACGTTCAAGGATAGAGGTTGAAGGGGAACACACTCTAATTATTGTTGATATTCCAATTGTAGCTCATGATGATAATGGGCACACAATTTTTGATACAATACCAATCGGGATGATTATTTCATCTCACACGTTTGTGACAATTTGCTTAAGTGAAAATCCGATCTTTGAAAGATTTATTTACCAAAAAGTAAAAGGATTTTTTACATTTAAAAAGACTAGATTTGCACTTCAACTATTGCATACGACATCATCATATTATTTACGTTATCTTAAACAAATTAATCGCAAAACAAATGAAATTGAAGCCGAATTACATCAATCTACGAGAAACCAAGAGTTATTTACAATGCTGAACCTTGAAAAAAGTCTTGTTTATTTTACGACTTCACTAAAATCGAATAAAATTGTCATGCAAAAAATTCTTAAAGGGAATATTTTAAAAATGTATGAAGATGATGAAGATTTATTAGAAGATGTTATTATTGAAAATAAACAGGCAATAGAGATGGCAGAAGTATATAGTAATATCTTAAGTGGAATGATGAATACATTTGCTTCGGTTATCTCAAATAATTTAAATATTGTAATGAAATTTTTAACTTCTATTACAATTATTTTATCAATTCCAACAATGGTTTCAAGTTTTTATGGGATGAACGTTGATCATATCCCATTAGCAAATATTCCACATGCGTTTCCAATCGTAATAGGTATATCTGCAATATTATCAACAACAATTGCATTAATATTTTGGAAAAAAAGGTACTTTTAACTCACAAAGCCGCCGGTCATTCGGAGGTTTTGTGAGTTTTCATTTTTAAAAAGTACATGGGAGAGAGATTATGAGTACGAATTTTTATCATTCGTTTTTACAAATGAATACGATCTTTATTTCGATAGTAGTTGAAGCACTGCCATTTATTTTAATTGGTGTTTTTATATCGGGGATCATTCAAATATTTATTACTGAGGAAATGTTATCTAAGTTAATACCAAAAAATAGATATCTAGCAGTATTAGTAGCTATTTTATTGGGATTTATTTTCCCAGGTTGTGAGTGCGGAATTGTCCCAATTGTAAGTAGGCTAATCAAAAAAGGTGTGCCACACTATGTAGCGGTCGCGTTCATGTTAACAGGGCCGATCATTAACCCAATTGTACTGTTTGCAACATTTATTGCATTTGGTAATAATATTGAAATGGTTATTTATCGTGCTGGAGCTGCTATGATCATTGCTTATATAATTGGTATCGTATTATCATATTTAAAAATTGAGAATCCATTAAAACACGATCTAGTTACAATTCCAGTTGATCATTCAATTCCTGCTAGGAAAAAATTATGGAGTGTTTGTGTACATGCTATAGAGGAATTTTTCTCAATGGGTAAATTTTTAATTTTAGGTGCATTTATTGCAGCATTCGTACAAACATTTATTCCAACTTCAACGTTAATGCATATAGGTAATGGACAAGTTGCTAGTATTCTAGTAATGATGGCATTAGCCTTTATTTTATCTCTTTGTTCTGAGGCTGATGCATTCGTAGCATCTTCATTTCAAAGTACGTTTTCTTTAAACTCAATCGTTGCGTTTATGGTTATTGGTCCAATGATCGACATAAAAAATACATTAATGTTATTCCAACATTTCAAAAGTCGATATGTATTCATTATTATTGGGTTAGTTATTGTATTAACGTTTTTCACAACATTACTCATTTAAGGGAGAATCAATATGGCAAGAGCATATGTACTATTAGGATTTACCTTCTTTTTAATGCAATTGCATATTAAAGGTACGATCTCAAAATATATTAATATGAAATACTCTTATTTATCTTTGACAGCTGCGATATTATTTGCATTTCTAACTTTAATTCAAGTAATTCATACTTTAAGAACGAGTCATGATGAAGATGAAGAGCATAGCCACGATCATGACCACCATCATGATCATAATTGTGATCATACTTGTGTACATGGACATGTTCATAAAGAAGCTAAAGGTTTTAAAAAGTTTTTAAATGGCTTAGTATTCATCTTTCCATTGTTTACCGGTATATTTTTACCAGTTGCAACTTTGGACTCTACGATTGTACAAGCAAAAGGGTTTCATTTCCCCGTTTCAGAACCGGGGAATAATGATCCTTTCATGGAAAGGCAATATTTAAAGCCTGATTTAAGTATTTACTATGGGCAAGAAGGATATCAAAAATTAATTAAACAAGAATCAAAAGAATATATAAATAAAAAAAGTATTGTCCTAAATGATTATGACTTTCTTAAAGGAATGGAAGTTTTATACGATGAGCCTGGAAAATATTTAGGTAAGCAATTGACCTATAAAGGCTTTATTTATCATGAAAAAGGATTAAAGAAAAATCAGGTTTTCTTATTTAGATTTGGCATTATTCACTGTGTTGCCGATTCCGGTGTATATGGAGTGCTAATTGATTTACCTGATGGACAAACGTTTAAAAATGATCAATGGATTGAAGCTACTGGTAATATACAACAAATGTACTATCAACCATTTAAAGTAAACATTCCTTATTTAGATGTCACTAATATTAAGGAAATTCAACCACCAAAAGATGCGTATGTATACCGCAACAAGTAAAATGAGCCTAATTGGCTCATTTTTTTTTTTACTTTCAGGATAAACAACTAACAAATTCTTATAAAAGTGAGCTTTTTTAAAATTTCATTTACCGAATTATCAATTTAAATCGAAAAATAATATAAAAAACTTGTTCATATCTAGACATGTACACATTCAATATCTAAATTTCTACGTATGTTATAAATGTACAATAAATAATTATAGAGGTGTTCTTAAATGTGGGGATTTTGTGGTTGCAATCGTAGAAGAGAAGAAGTATCTCCAGTAAGAGATATGAGAGAGTTTGTTGAAGTTCGTAGACCATGTAATGACTGTGATTGTCATAGAAATCATGACAATGATAGAGTAATGAGTGAAAATATGAATAATAGCCATAACAGAAACAGAAATGAAAACAGAAATGAAAACAGAAATGAAAACAGAAATGAAAACAGAAATGAAAACAGAAATGAAAACAGAAACGAAAACAGAAATATGAATAATAATAGAAGATGTGGATGTAGAAAAAATAGAAACAGAAACATGAATAACAGTATGGTATCACCAGCAACAAACTCATTTTGTGAAACTCAATTAGAAGCTGCAAGAAATAGTTGCGTTGTGAATCCATTAACTAACTTCAGTCGTTGCAACAATAATAATATGTAATCTATTTAAAAAAGTGCTTTTACACTAATTAAATTACGAACTTTTTTATGAGGTGTCTTTTTGAGGCATCTCTTTTTTTACTAATCTAAATTCTATTTAAAATTCATAAATGAGAGTGGTTTAAAATGTTGAAGTGCCGACAATTTAACAATCCAATCACGCTTTTTTATATAGATAGGGATTAATTAATAAGGATTTAATAATTTTTTCATTCTATTCTATAGGGCTTGTACATACGTTTTATTAGAGGTGATTTAATGAGACAATCAATATATATAAAATCTATTAATCTTAAACGTGTAACGGCAAGTGTCTTTGTAGGCATTGTCTTATTATTTTTGTTAGCTAGTTTATTTGTGACATCAATGAAAAATACCAAATCATATTATGTACATCAATGGTTCGAAAAAATGAGTTATGAAGGATTTATTAAAGCGTTTGAATATGAAAACGGTCATTTTAAGTCAGGTGATGATTCCAATAAAAATGGACAACCTCTCGGTAATATTCTTTTTTCATTTATTACCAATATTAGACTGTACGATCCAAAAAGTTTATTAGTACATGAAATATCAAGTATGACAAAATTCGAAAATAATATATTAGTCGCTGGAGAAGGAATTGATTTTACGAATCTTCCAATCGAATCAAGCTTAACACTTGACGAAATTAACCAAAATCCAACTGTTAAAGATCCAGTGAATGAACCAATTAAAAATCCAGCAAATCCACCATCAAAAACTACAAATGGAAAAGATGTCTTTTTTATTTACCACACACATAGCTGGGAATCATTTTTACCTTTAATCCCAGGTGCAAAGTCGCCAAATCAAGCTTCTTCTCCAAAAGTAAATGTAAGCTTATTAGGTGAACGATTAAAAAATAATTTAGAAGCAAATGGAATAGGCGCGATTGACGATAAAACAAATATTGGATCTGAATTAACGAAAAGAAATTGGAATTGGGGAAGTTCATATAAAATGTCTAGATTGGTTGTACAAAATGCGCTTGCTCAAGATAATGATTTAAATTATCTTATTGACATACATCGTGATGATCAAAGAAAAAATGTGACAACAACTGAGATTGATGGTCAAAAATACGCAAAGCTATACTTTATTGTCGGAGTAGAAAACAAAAATTATAGAAAGAACTTAGCGTTAGCGAAAGATTTAAATAGTGAAATTATGAAATTTAACAAAGGTTTAACTAGAGGGATATTTAGTAAAAACTATAAACAAGGAAATGGCGTTTATAACCAAGATTTATCGCCACATTCAATATTAATCGAAGTAGGAGGAGTCGATAATACATTACCTGAACTTTATAGAACAATTGACTTGCTCTCAGATATCTTAAGCAAATACTATTGGGATCATCAATAGTGTAGTTAACAGCTAAAAAGAAGACCGAGAAAAGAAAAAACTTTTCATGGTCTTCTTTTTTCCTTTTTCTTATAATTGCTATTTCATGTTCATTTAAAACTCTCTTTCATAACCATCAGTAAATTGTAAAGAATAGATACTAAGTAATTTGTTAAAACCTTAAGATGGAGGATTAGATATGAAAAGAGGATTTATTATCATACTATTAATATGCTTAATTGGGACATCAAAACCGGTAAATGCATTTGCGGTACAAAATGAAGTATTAGAAGATGCAGTGTTATCAATTCTTTTTCCTAGTATAAATAACCGTTTATATAAAATGTTCGGTCCAGGAGAACAATATAATTGTGCAACAATCACAAATCTAAAAAAGAAATATAATGGTACATACGTATTCGGGGCAACAATTCAATTAATTGCATATAAACAAGATCAACAACCACCTTACACTCTTGTTAAATTTAATTTTTCAAATGATGACGGTGAATGGAGTATTCGCTCTGTTACGAAAGAACCAATTCAAACAAAAACTACTGCTTTATGTAGGCCTCCTGTATAACATTATTTTTGAGGTAGAGCATACGGAATTATGGTAAAAAATGTATAAAAATATTAGATAAAAAGAATTAAATTAATCATTTTTGATGATAAATTTAGTATAAAGTATGATATGATAAAGAAAAAAATTAAAGGTGGCAATATCGTTGGCGGGAATTGATTCAATAAAGGATATTATCTATATTTATGGTGATAACCATAATCATTGCTTTATAACCTCAGGCATAAATTATAAAGAGTTTGTTCAAGGACTTCCTTTTCCTCTTCAAAACATTCTTTTGCTAAAACACGATATTCAATGGTCCGAATTTAATTTAAATTCCTCTTTTTATTATGTTGAAAGAGAAGATATTAATCAATTTATATTAGAACATAGTGAACATGACGACCTTTGTTGGATCGATTTTGAAGAATTAGCAGATTTAGATGAGCTAGAGCCTAAAGAAATCGCAGAATTACTGTATCTTGCTCACAAAAAAGAACCATTACAAAAACCTTTTATACCAAGATTAAACAATTCTT
This sequence comes from Bacillus sp. FJAT-25509, assembly GCF_001420605.1. Lineage (GTDB taxonomy): Bacteria > Bacillota > Bacilli > Bacillales > Bacillaceae_G > Gottfriedia. The sequence goes on along the minus strand of NZ_LJIZ01000003.1, from coordinate 497,318 downwards.
TTGCATACATGAATATAAGTGATGGAATGTATCAAAAAGTTTATTATAAACGAACTAATGATTTTATTTTTATGCTTTGTAATGTTATATCTTATAAAATTACACAACTTCAGAGAAGAAGTTTAAATATATTTAATCGTTCAAAACAAATTAATCCAATCAATATTAAATTAATGTTGACATTATATCCTTTAATGGAGGATGGATTAATAATCGATTTAAGTGAAAGAGTTGAAAATAGAAAGGTAATCGAAATCCCTATTTTCCGAGTTGATTTTTATTCTGGTGTAGATGAAATTTTAGAAAATGTTGAAGAGTATCGCGACCTCACAAATCATATTGCAAATTTAACTTATTCAAAGAAAGATGACGAATGGTCTGTAGTTCAAGTTTAATGAAAATTAATTGTCTTTCGATTTGTAAAATGGAGTAAGTGATCGTTTGCGAAAGAATATCATGGACCTTTAAGGTCCTTTCAGTGTGTAGATGAAGTACATCTATTCTGAAAGGACCTTAAAGGTTTTTTTTGCTTATTTTTTAATCTACTCTTAAAGTATTGCACTTAAGACAATTAATAAATTATAGAAAATAGTTACAATTACCGAAAATAATCCAAACCCAATTGCTGTATATCCTAAAGTGGAATGACCTTTAGTTACAGAGTATATTCCAAGTGCAATTCCAACAATCCCAAATATAACAGGCATTAAAAATAACGAAAATAGTGAAAAAAATAGAGCTACGTATCCAATTACAATTCCAGAGGCATGAGATTTATCTGAAGTTGTTTCCGAATAAAACACATTCCTTGTGGGATAAAACTCTGCACTATATTCTTCATTTTGATCCTTTGGTAAATTGTGATTACGTTTATGTTCATTATGCTTTGTATGACGATACATAAAATTACACTCCTTTCTTTTAATGCCTTATCTATAGTATGTAACTTTGGATTCCATTGATAAGTAGAAAGTATTAGTAATTTTGAATGATTTGATGAAAGAATTTCGAATTTTTAAAAATGAATTTTTTGTAAAATTGTGCTATAATTTTGATTATAATGAAGTGCAATTGGAGATGATTGAATGAGTCAAGTTAAGTCAGATTTAGAAATTGCTTTTGAATCAGAAATGAAAAAAATAACCGAAATTGCAGATAATTTAAATCTTTTTGATGAAGAAGTTGAAAACTATGGTCATTATAAAGCTAAATTGTCATTATCAATTTTAGACCGATTAAAAGAAAATGAAGATGGTAAATTAATCTTAGTTACTTCAATAAATCCAACTCCTGCAGGTGAAGGTAAATCTACGGTCACTGTTGGACTTGCACAAGCTTTCCACAAAATTGGCAAAAATGCAATCGTTGCATTACGTGAACCTTCTTTAGGGCCAACAATGGGAGTAAAAGGCGGTGCAACTGGAGGAGGTTATTCTCAAGTTTTACCAATGGATGATATTAATTTGCATTTTAACGGTGATATCCATGCCATTACTACGACCAATAATGCTTTAGCAGCTTTTATTGATAATCATATCCATCAAGGAAATGAACTTGAAATTGATGTGCGTAGAATTACTTGGAAGAGAGTAGTCGATTTAAATGATCGCGCTTTAAGAAATGTCGTTGTAGGTTTAGGTGGTCCATCTGGTGGAGTTCCAAGAGAAGATGGGTTTGATATAACTGTTGCTTCTGAAATTATGGCAGTTCTTTGTTTAGCGACATCAATTCAAGACTTAAAAGAAAGGCTTAAACGAATTGTTGTTGCCTATACTATACATAAAACTCCAGTAACTGTTGGAGATTTAAAAGTAGAAGGAGCTCTTGCATTATTACTTAAAGACGCAATTAAACCAAATCTTGTTCAAACGATTGAACACACTCCAGCAATTATTCATGGTGGTCCATTTGCTAATATTGCTCATGGTTGTAACAGTGTTATTGCAACTAAAATGGCTATGAAATTAGGGGAATATGTTGTTACGGAAGCTGGTTTTGGTGCAGATTTAGGAGCAGAAAAATTCTTAAATATTAAAACTAGAGCTTTAGGTGTTACACCTGACGCAGTTGTGATTGTTGCAACAATTAGAGCATTAAAAATGCATGGTGGAGTAAATAAAAACGAATTGACTAATGAAAACGCTTTAGCGGTTAAAGATGGAATCCAAAACCTTGAAAAGCACGTAGAGACAGTTCAAAAATTCAATGTACCTGTTGTTGTAGCAATTAATAAATTTATTTCTGACACAGAAGAAGAAATTAGCGTATTAAAACAATGGGGACAAGACAATGGCATTAAGATTGTCTTAACAGAAGTATGGGAACATGGCGGTAAAGGTGGCGTAGAGCTAGCTGAATCACTTGTTAATATATTAAAAAATCCTAAAGAAAATTTTAATTATTTATATGAATTATCTGATTCAATTGAAAATAAAATAGAAAAAATTGCAAAAGAAGTATATGGTGCAGACGGAGTGAATATTTCTCCTAAAGCGAAAAAACAAATTTTGGAATTTAATGAGAATGGTTGGGGCAACCTACCAATTTGTATGGCAAAATCTCAGTATTCTTTATCAGACCAACCAAGTTTAGTTGGAAGACCTTCTGGTTTTAAAGTAGAAATAAGAGAACTTAAAGCATCAATTGGTGCAGGTTTTATTGTTGCACTAACAGGTAACGTAATGACAATGCCAGGTTTACCGAAAAAACCAGCTGCATTAAATATGGACGTAGATGAACTAGGACGTCCAAAAGGATTGTTTTAATTAACTTAATAATTCAAACTGAAAAATTTACTCGCATTTGATGCGAGTTTTTTCAGTATGAGTTAGTGTTTAGGAGCCAAAATACAACAAAATAGGAGAGATGCTCATTTGATCAAGTTAGCTAAGTATTTAAAATCATTTAGTACAAGTATTATTTTAGCTATATTATTTTTATTTGGTCAGGCCATGTGTGATTTGAACTTACCTAACTATATGTCTGAAATAGTAAACAATGGTATACAGCAAAATGGTATATTGCACGTTGCTCCAGATGCAATTAGTCAAAAAGGTATGAAACTAATGACCACCTTTATGACGGATAAAGAAAAAGAAATTGTAATGAATAATTATGATTTAAAATCTACAACTGATAAAAATTCAAAAGGGAAAACATACATAAGTATTTACAAAAAAGCAAATCAGAACATATACGTAAAGAAAAAATTAAATAAGAATGCAGAAAAACAAATTGATCAATCATTTGGTGTATCTACATGGACGTTATTTAATATAATCCAAGAAGAATCTGCTGGAAAAGTCAGTCATGCACAAACTAGCAGTACGCCGCGTTCAAATAAGATTAATGTAACTAAACTATATGAGTTACAACCAATGTTTGATAAACTTTCCAAAAATGTGATAATAAATGCGCATAATAAAGCTATTTCATCGGATAAAACCTTACTAACTCAAAGTGGTATTATGATGACGAAAGCATTTTATACAGATTTAGGCGTTAATTTACACAAATTAGGAAGTCTATATATCGTTAAAATTGGATTGATTATGATTGCGATTGCTTTACTTGGAGGAATAGCTACAGTCTTAGTCAGCTTCTTGTCCTCAAGAATTGCTTCTGGCGTTGCTAGGAATTTACGTAAAGATGTTTTCAAAAAAATTGAAAGCTTTTCTAACAATGAATTTGATAAATTTTCAACGGCATCTCTGATTACAAGATGTACAAATGATGTTATGCAAATTCAAACTCTTTTAATGATGGGGATACGAATGCTCTGTTATGCACCAATAATGGGGATTGGCGGAATCATAATGGCAATCAATAAATCTGCTTCGATGAGTTGGATTATTGCATTAGCTGTGATCGTTCTACTTTCTTTAATTATGATAATCATGACAGTTGCTATTCCAAAGTTTAAATTAATTCAAAAGTTAATAGATAAATTAAATTTAGTTTCAAGAGAAAATTTAATGGGATTGATGGTGATTAGAGCTTTTGGAAATGCTTCACATGAAAAAATGCGATTCCAAGAGGTAAACAGCGAATTAACGAAAACGAATTTATTTGTTAATCGAATCATGACACTGATGATGCCTTCAATGATGTTGATTATGAATGGGTCATCACTTTTAATTATCTGGGTTGGTGCCCATCAAATTGCTAAATCTAATATGCAAGTTGGCGATATGATCGCATTTATGCAATATGCAATGCAAATCATCACAGCATTTTTAATGATTTCAATCATGTTTATCCTTGTTCCTAGAGCTGCTGTTTCTGGTGCACGTATTTCAGAAGTGTTGTCGACTGAAGTAACAATTATCGATCCAAAGTCTCATAAAAACTTCGAAGCGAATAAAAAAGGATTTGTTGAATTTAAAAATGTTTGTTTCCGTTATGAAGGTGCTGAAAATGATGTACTAAATGATATTTCATTTGTTGCAAAGCCAGGACAAACAACTGCTATTATTGGTCCAACTGGTTCGGGGAAAACAACAATTGCAAATTTAATATTACGTTTTTATGATGTTTCCAAAGGAGAAGTCTTAGTTGATGGTGTAGATCTAAGGGAAGTAAAGCAAAAGGATTTACGTACTAAAATAGGGTATGTACCTCAAAAAGGTCTTTTATTAACAGGGACAATTGCTTCTAATTTAAAATACGGAAATAAAAATATTTCTGATGAAGAAATGGAAAGAGTAGCCCAAATCGCTCAGGCTAGTGAATTTATCTCTCAAAAAGAAGGGGAAATTAATGCTGAAATTTCTCAAGGTGGAGATAATGTTTCAGGTGGCCAAAAACAAAGAATTTCGATCGCTCGGGCTTTAGCAAGGAAACCTGAAATTCTTATTTTTGACGATAGTTTCTCTGCGCTTGATTTTAAAACGGATTTTGCTCTAAGAAAAGCGTTAAATGAAGAGATAGAATCGGCGACGATGATCATCATTGCCCAACGCGTAAATACGATCATGAATGCAGAGCATATTGTTGTTTTAGATAACGGTAGGATTGTAGGCCAAGGTACTCATAAAGAACTTCTGAAAAATTGCCCAGAATACTTAGAAATTGCTTCATCGCAGTTATCCAAGGAGGAATTAGCATGAGCAATTCTAATAAAAATACTTTTCAAAATCAGGGTGTTCGTCGTGGTCCTGGTCAAATGTTTGGAAGAAATATTCCAATGGCGCCAGGTCAAAAAGCGAAAGATTTTAAAGGTTCGATGACAAAATTGATGGGGTATTTAGGAGCGCACAAAAAGACGATCATTTTTGTTTTTATACTAGCAATTATTTCAACTGTGTTTACAATACTAGGGCCAAAAATTCTTGGGAAAGCGACAGATGAAATTTTTTCTGGTGTCATGAAACAAATTAGTGGTAGTGGAAAAATTAACTTTGGGAAAATAAGTGTAATTGGTTTATGGTTGATCGGTTTATATTTATTAAGCTCACTTTTTGCATATTTTCAAGGCTATGTAATGAGTGGTGTTACGATGAAGGTAACTTATAAGCTTCGAAGTGATATAAATGATAAAATTCATAAATTACCTTTAAGTTATTTTGATCAAACTAGTCACGGTGAAGTTCTTTCTAGAATAACAAATGATGTTGATACGATTAATCAAACATTAAACCAAAGTTTAACGCAAATAATTACATCGATTACTTCAATTATTGGTATAACAATTATGATGATTTCGATCAGCTGGCAACTCACTTTAGTTGCACTATGCATATTGCCTCTTTCAATGGTATTTGTCATGATGATCGTTAAAAAATCTCAAAAACATTTTATTAACCAGCAAAGATATTTAGGAAAAGTAAATGGACATGTAGAAGAAATGTTAGGAAATCATGTTTTAGTAAAAGCATTTAGTGGTGAAGAAGAATCTACAAGAGCCTTTAGTGAGTATAATGATGAGTTATATAAATCGGCATGGAGAGCAAATTTTCTATCAGGACTTATGATTCCAATTACAGCTTTTATTGGAAACATTGGCTACGTTGCTATTTGTATATTAGGTGGATATTTTACTGCAAATGGATCAATGACAGTCGGAGGAATTCAAGCTTTTATTCAGTATGTTCGTTCATTTACGCAGCCAATTTCACAAATTGCTAATATTTCAAATATACTTCAACAAACTGCAGCTGCAGCAGAAAGAGTATTTGAATTTTTAGAAGAAAAAGAAGAAGTACCTGAAGTAACAAATGCCCTATCAATTAAGCATAATGAAGTTACTAGTGATGTTCGCTTTAATCATGTTGCTTTTGGTTATACACCTGAAAAAATGATAATTCATGATTTTAATTTAGTCGTTAAACCTGGCCAAAAAATTGCAATTGTTGGGCCTACAGGAGCTGGTAAATCAACAATTGTAAATTTAATAATGCGGTTTTATGATGTAAATAGTGGGGAAATCACAATCGGTGGACATAACATAAAGAATTATAAAAGGGATGAACTTAGATCATTATTTGGAATGGTTCTGCAAGATACTTGGCTATTTAATGGTACCATTGCGGATAATATTCGTTTTGGAAGACTAAATGCAACAGATGAGGAAATTAAAAATGCCTCTATTTCTGCTCAATCTGATCACTTTATTAGAGCCCTGCCTGATGGATACAATATGATACTTAACGAAGAAGTGAATAATATATCCCAAGGTCAAAAGCAGCTGATCACGATTGCTCGAGCAATTTTGGCAGATCCTGAAATATTAATTTTAGATGAAGCAACGAGTAGTGTTGATACGAGAACTGAAGCACTCATTCAAAAAGCAATGGACAATTTAATGGTAGGAAGAACAAGTTTTGTGATTGCGCATCGCCTTTCGACTATTCGAAATGCAGATTTGATTCTTTGTATGAAGGATGGCGATATAATTGAACAAGGTACGCATGATGAATTAATGGAAAAAGAAGGTTTCTACGCAAATCTTTATAATAGCCAATTTGAAATAGTTAAATAAAAATTGATCCGATAAAATTTGAATCAAGACGATTTTATCGGATTATTTTTTGTGTGGTTCGTTTAATATGATACATAATAGAAAATAAGCGAACTAAAGGAATCTATAGTTTAAAGGAGTATAAATAATGTTTGATCCGACCGCTTTTGATAATATGAAGGTTGTAATAGAAGGGCTTATATATGATAAAGATCTAGACGGAGAATATGAAATCATCGATCGAAATGACTTTGTTAATCTTTCCAAGATGGATCGATTATTCTCAATTAAATTTAGGAAGCTAAACAAGTCGACTAAGACAACTAGTTGCACATTTTCAATGAATACAACGGCTAGTGATTTATATAATGAATTAATTAATGGAAATACTGAAGTAGGTTGTTATATTGAACTTGAATTTTCCTTTCCTAAACAATTAGAAATCGAAATCATTCAAAGAAGTCTACTTTTATTTCAAAATAAGACAACTGAACAATTCACTCCATTTTATAACATTAAACAGTCTATTTTAGATAAAAATATCATTGAATCGTCAGTAAACATAAAATTTCAAAATAAAATGACCGAAGATGACTTCGATCTAATAGAAGAATTGGTACATAATACAGAAATAATGTTACAATGGTACGATGAGCAAATATTAAAGGAGATTTAAATGGAACATTTTCAATTAGCAGAACAAACAATCTTAAAAATAAAAGCAAATAATATTACGAAATGGACACCAGTTCAAGAGGAAGCAATCCCCGCAATTTTAGAAGGGAACGATGTTATAGCGCAATCTCCGACAGGTACTGGTAAGACTCTTGCATATGTTTTACCATTGATTAATAAGGTTGATGAAAAGGAAGAAAATCCTCAAATTATTATCATGGCTCCAACTCGTGAACTTGTCATGCAAATTTTTCAGGTTGTCCAAGACTATACACAAAATACAAATATAAAGGTTGCTTCAATTGTTGGTGGAGCTGATATAAAACGTCAGATTGAAAAATTAAAACAGAAGCCTAAAATTATCGTTGGTTCACCGGGGCGTATCTCACAATTAATTAAACAAAAAAAATTAAAAATGCATTGTGTTAAGACAATTGTTTTTGATGAAGTAGACGAATTATTAAAAACGGATGATCAAAAAGATTTACCGCAAATTGTCAAAGCAACAATGAAAGATCGCCAACTATTATTCTTATCGGCAACAATCACACCGGCAGCAATGCAGTTTGCAAAAGAAACAAGTTCAAATCTAAAAGAAATTTCGATTGAACAAAGCTTGGAAGGAAATATAGTCCATGGGTTTATTCCTTGTGAAGAAAGAGAGAAGCTAGAATTACTTAGAAGAATTGGTTCTGTTCAAAATATGAAAGCAATCGTATTTAGTAATGATCCATTTAAACTTGAAGGATACGCTTCTAAATTAAACTTTAGAGGAATTAAAACAGCGGTACTGCATTCAAAACTAGGGAAAATGGAAAGAAGCCGAGTTTTAAAAGATCTTCAAATTGGTAAAACTACTTTACTATTTTCTACTGATGTAGCAGCAAGAGGAATTGATTTGCAAGAGTTACCGTACGTTATAACACTTGATGTACCAGAAAAAGTTGAACAATATACTCATCGAAGTGGCCGTGTAGGAAGAATGGGTAAACAAGGTACTGTTATAAACTTGGTAACACCTCGAGAGAAAAAGAATTTATTTAGCTTAAGAGGAACGCAAAAAATGTTTTTTGAACATTTAACCGTTTCACATGGCGAAATACAAAAAATCGAAATGAACGAAAAACAATTGAATGAAAATCAATCAAATGAAAAAAGAACAAAACCAGTTTCGAATCAAAACAAAAAACCTGTTTCGAGCAAAAATAAACCGGTAAAAAAGGGTAAAAAATAATAAAAAACTTCAGCCAAATGGCTGAAGTTTTTTATTTGGTTAATTTTGATCCATAGCCAGTACTAATCCCATAGCTGAAACTTCCAAATCTAATTTAATAATCTGGAAAACCGGATTACTTTCATCTATATTCTTAATTTGAAGATCTTGTTTTACTTCGTTGTATAATACTTCTGACAGAATCCTACTTTTCTCATAAAAAGCTTTTTCCTTATTTTCTTCAATCGTGGTAGCAGTTAGTTTTATAAAACGATCTAAATATAGTTTTAAAGACGCATATACGAAATTTGTATCTCTAGTTAATCCATAATGACCGAAGCAAATAGCATCCGGATTATACTCTTGAATTTTTTTTGATGAACTTAGAGTTGCTTCGTATGAAAATTGATTAGGTGATGTCGATGGTAAAATAAACGTACCGATTTCCTTTTGAAGCTGTGGATAATAAATACCTAAAGTATCTCCTGTATACATAAATTTACTAGAAGAATCGAAAATTGAAATATGATGATTAGCGTGACCTGGAGTATGTAAAAATGTTAGTTTACGATTTTTACCAATAACAAGCTCTTCACTATCGGCTACCTGATAAATTTTAGTAGAGTCAATTGGAAGGATTGGGTTAAATAAACGATCAAAATCATCACCATAAACTTGTTTTGCACTCGCAATTAATTTTGTCGGATCTTCTAAATGCCTAGCTCCCTTTGGATGTACAAAAAGAGTTGCATTTGGACATTTTTCCATTAGCAAGCCAGCGCCACCTGAATGATCTAAATGAATATGTGTTACGATAACATTTTTAATTTTTTCAAATGAAATTTGTAACTCTTTTAAACCTTTTAATAAATACTCATGGGAAGGGCTTGCACTTGTTTCAATGATTGTAATATCTTCATCTAATATAATATAGCTACCCGTTCGTTCCTGAAACGATAAATCATATAAATCAATTAAATATGTATTAAACCCTAAATCTTGCATACACTTACCTCCATTCTTTAGTTAAAAGGTGAAGAAATTAGTTTAATTAAACTATAATTTAAATACTAATAGGTTTGAAGGTTTTTTTCAAAATATAGTAATTAGAATAGACTTTTTGATGGAAAATAATTACTATTAACATTATAAGGAAGAAGGAGGAATGTGAAATGAGTATTTATGATTTTGAAGTAAAAGATAGCAAGGGCGAAGAAGTATCTCTTTCAAATTATAAAGATAAAGTTGTGATTGTTGTAAATACTGCAAGTGCATGTGGATATACTCCTCAATATAAAGATTTACAAGCATTATATGAAGAATATAAAGAAGACGGATTAGAAATTCTTGGTTTTCCATGTAATCAATTTATGAATCAGGAGCCAGGTTCAAATGAAGAAATTCAAAGTTTTTGTGAATTGAATTTTGGTGTAACCTTCCCTGTTTTTGCAAAAATTGATGTAAATGGTGACAAAGCAGATCCACTATTTAAATATTTAAGCTCAAAAGCTCCTGGTATTATGGGGTTAAAATCAATAAAATGGAATTTTACTAAATTTATTATTAATAAAAATGGTGAAGTCATTGAACGATTTGCTCCTCAAACAAATCCTCAAGAGATGAGAGCGACAATTGAGGAATTATTGAAAGCTTAAGAACCTTTTTTAATATTGAATGGTTTTCGACCATATCAAAACGCTTGTGTTTATCGCACATCTGCAAGATTTATTGCACGAAAAGACAAGCGTTTGATTGGTCAATATATCATTTTTATAAGACATTAAGTACTAGTTTCGTTCAATTAATCACAACAAACAAGATGAAAGATGCAAGATTGGAAATCACCTGCTCGTTTTGCAATTTTTTTATTGGCACCATTAAATTCGGGTGGTAAGGGGACTCCATTTTCCATTAATTCGTTTCCATAAAAAGTGCGATTTGTATTGTTTAGTAAATATTTCGTATTTGGATTTAAACCTGTCAGTTTTAAAGTCTGGTACTTCGGTGGATTTGGACTTGCTAATATCTTGTACCAGCCTATAATGGCTTCATTTTTGTTTTTACTTACTACCATCCAAGCTACTTCGTTATCCTTAAAAGGATCAAGTAACCGATAAAAATCTCCGTTCATCATTAATGATCGGTGCTGTTTGTAAAATTGTATTTGCGATTTAATTTCTGTTTTTTCTTGTTTTGTAAGTATCGAAGGATTTAATTCATAACCAAATGTTCCAAAGAATGCGACATTGGCTCTAATTGATAATGGGGTATAACGTAATGTTTGATGATTAGGTGATGCTGATACATGTGATCCGATGCTAGAAATTGGGTATGGTAGTGAGGTACCGTATTGAATTTTTAATCGTTCAATTGGATCTGTATTATCACTAGCCCATGCTTGGGGTGCATAAAACAATAAACCAGGATCAAATCGACCACCACCGCCAGCACATGATTCAAATAACACATTTGGAAAATCACTTACTAGTCGTTCATATAATTCATACACACCTAAAATATACCGATGAAAAAATTCATCTTGTTGATCATTAGCTAACTTCTTAGAATAAGCCTCAGTAATATTTCGATTCATATCCCATTTTATATAGTCCAAATTTGTATTTTTTATAACATCTGCCATTTTTTTATAAATATGATCGACAACTTCCTTTCTCGTGAAATCTAAGACTAGTTGATGCCTTCCTAAAGAAACTTGTCGATTAGGTGTACAAATAATCCAATCAGGATGATTTTTAAATAAATTACTATTTTGACTAACCATTTCAGGCTCAAACCAAAGACCAAATTTTAAACCTAACTCTTTAATTTGATTTGCAAAACTATTTATTCCTTTAGGGAATTTTTCTGTATTTGAATACCAATCGCCTAGAGAGCTAGTTGCATTATTTCTTTTACCAAACCAACCGTCATCTAATACAAATAATTCAATCCCAAGTTGTTTTGCTTCTCTTGCGATTTGAAGTAAGGATTCTTCATTAAAATTGAAATAAGTGGCTTCCCAATTGTTTATTAATATAGGTCGTTCATTATTTTTCCATTTTCCACGAATTAAGTTGTTTCGATATAAATCATGATAAGTTTGACTCATTCCGTTCATTCCTTGATCAGAAAACACCATCACTACTTCAGGGGATTGAAAGTGTTCGTTTTCAGATAATTTCCAGGTAAATCGAAACGGATGTATTCCCATCGTGATTCGAGTCATATCATAATGATCAACTTCAGCTTGAGCAATAAAATTTGAGCTATAAACTAAATTAAAACCAAATACTTCACCATGATTTTCTGTAGTCTCCTTTCTTCTAAAGGCAAGAAATGGGTTATGTTGATGTGAACTTGAGCCTCGCAAACTCGAGATTCCTTGTGTACCCATCACTAACTGACGTTCCTTTATATGTCTCTCTCTAGACCATGCACCACTTAGCTGAATCATCATGAAATCATGGTCAGGAAAATCAATCGTTGCACTCATGAATCTCTCTAAATAAAATGGTTCAATTCCTTGGTTACAAATATATGCACTTCGAGTAATAACTGATAAATCTTTAAATATTGTATAGGAAATGACAAGCACAGCTTTAAGAATTGAGTCTTCAAGAACAATCTGAATTGTTTCAGCATCTTCTTCATTTTCTGTATAAGTGGCAGGTAAACCTTGTAAAATTGGTTTCCCTTTTGTAATTGTAAAATCTTTATAGATAAAGTTAGTAATATGGCTACCGTTTAACTGACGAATACTTAATGCCGGTTCACGATAGTCAGAAGTGCCATATACGGGATATTCCTGTCTAATCGTTTCAAGACTAATTGATCGATCAGCATAATAATAAGAAGTATATGTTGTAGAAGAATTGTCATTTTGGATATGAGTAAAATTTGAATGAATGTCAATTGCTTTTCCAAAATACAAAGACCCAAGTTGACCATTTTTCATGACATAAAATACATAACTAATTCTTCCGTTTGTTAGATGAAACTTTTTTTGTTCGTCATCCACAAAAATCAGCATGATTACACCTCTAGTACATGATTTAATGAATTCTAAAAACTTTATATATTATTAAAGAAATTAATCTAATCAAATTTTTATGCACATAATAAAATGAATATTTTTTACTTATGAAAATAATAAGGCAAATTTAAATGAAATTTTAGTCAAATTTTCATCTGATTTTCAGAAAAGAATTTTAATATTAATAGATATGAGAAAGAGCTAGTAATGATATAACTAAAAAGATAAAGCGAGGGAAATATTAATCAGTAATCAAAAAACAATATATAAACAAAGTGGTGTAATAAATATGAAACTATTTAAGAAACTAAGCCAGGAAAATAAACATTTAGTGATTGCAACAATCTTAATGATCATTTATGTTTCTCCACTTTTCATATTAGGAGAAAATGCTCACATTAGAGTACATGATAATTTAGATTCAAACATTGCATGGTATAAAACACTTAAAAATTCAGGGCAATTATTTGGTAAATTAAATTCTACAATCCCACAGATCATTAATGGATTGCCTAGAAATGCTTATGGAACGGAATTTAGTGGTATTCAGTGGCTAAATAATCTCTTTTCGCCGATGCTAGCTTATTCCATCGGACAGACAATTACTAGATTTTTCGCGTTTTTTGGGATGTATATCCTGTTAAGAAAGCATTTTATAACATCAAAGGAAAATTACCTTATTAGAGTATGGGTCTCACTTGCATTTGCACTAACGCCATTTTGGCCGTCCGGAATGCTAAGTACATTGGGAATGCCACTAGCACTTTGGGCGTTTCTAAATATAAGAATTGGGAAATATTCTTGGAAAGACTGGATTACCCTTATTTTATTACCTTTCTATTCTAGTTTTGTATTAGGATTCTTTTTCTTTTTAGTATTTATGGGATTGCTATGGTTAAGAGATGTATTTGTAAAAAAGAAAATCAATCTAGTGTTCTTTTTAAGTATTTTATTAATGACTTTAATGTATTTAGCAATAGAATATCGCCTTGTATTCTCATTAGTCATTCCATCTGAACCAACAAGTAGAAACGAGTTTGTAAGCTCTACATTGGGTTTTTGGCATACGATTCGATTAGTGTTTAAGAATTATTTTTTAGGACATACACATGTACTAACACTTCACACTCTAGTCATTGTTCCTTTATCTTTTATTGTATTCTGGACTTTAAGAAATAAAAAAAGAGGAATTATAGAAAAAAGGTTTCTATCCTTATTTATTCTTAATTTTTTATTATCCGTTTGGTACGCCTTTTGGTTTTATAAAGGATGGAAGCCAGTAAAAGAACAATTTCAGCTTTTAAATACGTTTAATTTTGCTAGATTTCATTTTTTAAGACCTTTAATAATCTATTTAATGTTTGCTGTTGGAGCCTATCTTCTTTGGTTAAAGGGAAAAGGTTGGCAAAAGTTTGTGAAAATTTGTTTAGTAGTCCAAGTAATCGTAATGTTTTGTGCGAATGACGAGATTGTCTATCGAGTTTCGGGGAAACCATCTTTTAAACAATTTTATGCTGTAAATCAATTTAGTGAAATCTCCAAATATATTGGTAAACCTAAAAATAGTTATCGAGTTGCAAGTATAGGCATTCACCCTGCGATTGCTCAGTACAATGGTTTTTACACACTCGATACATATAATAATTTTTATTCGTTAAAATATAAACACGAATTTAGAAAAATAATTGCACCTGAACTTGAAAAAAGCCCCTTACTTGAAAATTACTTCGATCATTGGGGTGGAAGATGCTATTTATTTGTAGCTGAACTAGGTAAAAATTATGAATTTAAAAAGAACTCGAACGTAAAAATCCATCATTTACAACTAAATATTAACGAATTTAAAAAGTTGGGTGGGGAATATATTTTTGCGGCTGTCCCAATAGAAAATGCTAATAGTAATGGACTTAGATTGATGAAGACTTTTGATGATGTTCATTCAGCATGGCGCATCTATCTATACGAAGTAAAATAACCACTTTATAAGGACGTGATTATATATGATACCTTTATTAACAATTGTTGTACCTTGTTACAATGAGCAGGAAGTTTTTGAAGAAACAGCCTATCAACTCACTTACTTAATTGAAGAATTAATTTATGATTCTCTTATTTCAGATGATAGCAAAATTCTATTTGTAGATGATGGAAGTAAGGATCGAACATGGGAACTAATAGAAAAAGAAAGTATCGATAATTTATTTGTTAAAGGATTAAAGCTTGCTAAAAATGTAGGGCATCAAAACGCACTAATTGCTGGGCTTGAAATTGCTTATAAGCAATCCGATTGTGTAGTTTCAATCGATGCGGATTTACAAGATGATATTAATGTAATACGTAATTTTGTAGAAAAGTATAAAGAGGGTTTTGATATTGTTTATGGCGTAAGAGACAGTAGAGAAACAGATACCTTTTTTAAGCGTTCAACAGCGCTTGGATTCTATCGATTCATGGGGAAAATAGGGATTAATCTAGTTCCTAATCATGCAGATTTCCGATTAATGAGTAAAAGGGCATTAGATGAATTATTCAAATATAAAGAAACTAATTTATTCCTAAGGGGACTAGTTCCTCTTGTAGGGTTTCCATCGACTAATGTCTATTACGATCGAAAAGAAAGGTTTGCAGGAGAATCAAAATACCCATTAAAAAAGATGCTCTCTTTTGCGTTCGACGGGATCACATCATTTAGTATAGCCCCGATTAGATTTGTATCACTGCTTGGATTTTTATCCATCATATTTAGTTTGATAGCAGGTGGCTATGCAATAGTTCAACATATATTAGGAAATACGGTTAGTGGATGGCCATCATTAATGGTCTCAATTTGGTTTGTAGGTGGAGTTCAATTATTGGGAATCGGAATGATCGGTGAGTATATTGGAAAGATTTATCAAGAAGTAAAAAATCGACCTAGATACGCTATTGAAACAAATTTATATACAATGAGCGATTCTGAATTAGTAAATAAGGGGCAAAGATGAATAAGACATTTATCCGTTTTATTGCGGTAGGAATTGCAAATACAGTTGTAGGATTATCATTCATTTATTTATTTCTTCATTTATTTGGTTTGTCTTATTGGATTTCAACATTTATTGGAAATTCCATAGGAGCTTGTGTAAGTTATATTTTAAATCGAAATTTTACATTTAAAAGTCAAGGCTCTGTAAAAAAAAGTATTCCATTGTTTATTATAGTCATTTTAACCTGTTATTTTATAGCATTTAATCTCGGAGCTAAAATAATTGATTACATTTTAAATTTACAGGATTTTATCTCTCTAAATTATAAAAATGACTTAGCTGTTTTATTTAGTTCTGGGTTATATACGGTTTTAAATTACTTTGGTCAAAAATTGCTTGTTTTTAAGAATAAAAATATGACCAAAAAACAACTTAAAAACGAAAGAATGTGATTAAAATGAATATTTTAGTACTTGGCGGAGCTGGATATATAGGATCACATGCAGTATACATGCTGATTGAAAATGGCGTAAATGTAATAACTGTTGATAATTTGCAGACAGGAAATAAAGGAGCGATTCATTCAGAA
Organism: Bacillus sp. FJAT-25509; assembly: GCF_001420605.1. Lineage (GTDB taxonomy): Bacteria > Bacillota > Bacilli > Bacillales > Bacillaceae_G > Gottfriedia. Next base: position 480,884 of record NZ_LJIZ01000003.1, on the reverse strand, counting down.
GCCATTTTTTATAATGGGGATATTCGAGATAAGGAATTTTTAAGATCAGTATTTCAAAATGAAAAGATTGATGGTGTGTTACATTTTGCAGCAAATAGTCTAGTTGGTGAATCAATGGAAAAACCGTTGGAGTATTTTAGCAATAATGTATTTGGCACACATATTCTATTAGAAGTGATGAATGAATTTGATGTTAAAAATATCGTGTTTTCATCTTCCGCTGCTGTATATGGTGAACCTAAAATAGTACCTATCTCAGAAGACTGCATTCCAGATCCAACGAACACTTATGGTGAAACAAAATTAATGATGGAAAAGATGATGAAATGGAGTAGTTTAGCATATGGTATAAATTATGTTTCACTAAGATACTTTAATGTTGCAGGAGCAAAGCCTTCAGCCGAAATTGGAGAAGACCATTCTCCAGAGACTCATTTAATTCCATTGATTTTACAAGTTGCTTTAAATCAAAGGAAAGAGATTTCTATTTTTGGAGATGATTATAATACCCCAGACGGGACGTGTATTAGAGACTATATTCATGTTGAAGACTTGGTGGATGCTCATTTACTAGCACTTAAATACCTTTTTAATGGTGGGAAAAGTGATATTTTTAACCTTGGAAATAATAAGGGGTATTCAGTATTACAAATTGTTGAAGCGGTTCGTCGAATAACTAAGCATCCAATACCATATAAAATCAGTTCTAGACGAGTAGGTGACCCAAGTATTCTAGTTGCTTCTTCAGAGAAAGCTAAAAAAGTTTTAGGCTGGACGGTAAAGTATGAAGACATCGATTTAATCATTAGTGATGCTTGGAAATGGCATAAATCGAATCCTTATGGATTTAAGAATAAATATACTACTCAATATCATTAGAATTCTCTCTATATATAAAATCATAATTTGTAAAAACCTTCACCAAAAGTGAAGGTTTTTTCGTAAATTTAATTCTCACTTAACCTATAAATGTTTTACGTTGATAGAAAAATGATATAATATCACTAGTCGATTTATGGAGGTACGAGTATGAATCAACAGGAAATCATTTTACAAATAGAAAATTATGTTCGAAATCTTCATCAAGGTGATAGCTCTGGACATGACTGGCATCATATTGACCGGGTTAGAAATTTAGCTGTACATATTGCTCAAAAAGAAAATGCAAATCAATTCATCGTAGAATGTGCTGCTTTAGTACACGATGTAATAGATGATAAATTACATGATGATCTTGAAGCTCAGAAAACTCAATTAGAATCAGTTCTAAATGAATTATTAAATAGTATTGAAGAAGTAAACGCAATCATGTACATAATTGAAAATATCTCCTATAAAGGAGGAAATGGGGTTATTCCAACCTCTTTAGAAGGTAAAATTGTACAAGATGCTGATCGCTTAGATGCAATTGGAGCGATCGGTGTTGCTAGAACGTTTGCATACGGAGGTAAAAAAGGTCGTAGTATGTTTAACCCAGAGTTTAAAATAAGAGAAAACATGACGATCGAAGAATATAGAAGTGACAAAAGTTCTTCGTTACATCACTTCTATGAAAAAATATTAAAACTAAAAGACTTAATGAACACAAATTCAGCATTAGAATTGGCAGAGGAAAGACATCAATTTGTAGAAAAATTCATCGATGAATTTATGAAAGAGTGGAATTTTAAAATATGAAGATTTTAAGTGTAGAGAATTTAATTAAAACTTATGGGGAAAAAACTTTATTCGATAAAATTTCATTTACCGTAAGCGAAGGACAGAAAATTGGATTATTAGGTATAAATGGAACTGGTAAATCGAGTTTATTAAAAATTATTGCTGGTGTCGAGTCAGCTGATGATGGAAAAATTACTACTCCAAAGGATTATGTAATAAGTTATTTGCCTCAACATGAAGACTTTGATAAAAACCAAACAATTCTTGAAGCAGTATTTGAGAGTGAAGATAAAGTAATGGTTTTAGTAAAATCATATGAAAAAACTTTACAAGCACTTGGAGAAGATCCATCTAATCAAGGATTACAAAATGAATTACTAAAATTACAAGCTGAAATGGATTCATTAAATGGTTGGGATTTAGAAGCAAATGCTAAGACAATTTTATCGAAATTAGGTTTATCAAATTTAAATTTAGACGTTTCATTACTTTCAGGTGGTCAGAAGAAAAGAGTAGCCTTAGCAAAAGCATTAATACATCCAAGTGATTTATTAATTTTAGATGAGCCTACGAACCATTTGGACTATGAATGTATCGTATTTTTACAAGAATACATAAAAAGACTGCAAAACGCAGTATTATTTGTAACCCATGATCGTTATTTTTTAGATGAAGTTACAACAGCATTATTAGAGCTATCAAATAGTAATATTTATCGATATGAAGGTAATTATCAGTATTATATTGAACAAAGAGCTGCTCGAGAAGAGCAAGAGGCAGCTACTAATGAAAAAAGAAACAATTTATTTAGAAGAGAATTAGCTTGGATGCGTAGAGGAGCAAAAGCTAGAACGACTAAGCAAAAAGCTCGTATTCAACGATTTGATGACCTTTCGGGTAAACTAAACAATCAAGAAAAAGTGGAATTAGAGATGAACTTCCAACAAACTCGTTTAGGTAAAAAAGTTGTTGAGTTTATAAATGTTAATAAGTCTTTTAACGAGAAAAAGATATTAGATAATTTTAACTTACTTTTACTTCAAACTGATCGAATTGGAATAATTGGTGAAAATGGTGCGGGGAAGACAACTTTATTGAAAATGCTAGTTGGAGAAGAACAAGTTGATTCTGGTGAAATTGAAATTGGACAAACGGTTAAGGTAGCATACTATACTCAAATACAAGAAAATGTGAATCCAACTATGAGAATGATTGATTATATTAAGGAAGAAGCAGAAGTCATTCATACTCCAGATGGAAAAACAATTTCAGCTTCACAAATGCTTGAAACGTTCTTATTTCCTACTTCATCGCACGGTGTACAATTAGGAAAACTTTCAGGTGGGGAAAAAAGAAGACTATATTTATTAAGACTTTTAATGACTGCTCCAAATTTATTATTACTCGATGAGCCTACAAATGATCTAGATATTGATACTTTAACGGTTTTAGAAGACTATATTGAGAATTTTAGTGGAGTAGTAGTTACCGTATCACATGATCGTTATTTCTTAGATAAAGTTACAAATAAATTATTAATTTTCGAAGGTGAAGGGAAAATTTCATCTACATTAGAAAGCTATACGGATTATTTAGATCGACAATCTAACGAAAAACGTGAAGTCGAAGTTATAAAAGAGACAATTGAAAAACCAGTTTATCAAAAAGAGCAAAAGAAAAAGCGATTAACTTATCAAGAACAAAAAGAATGGGACAACATTGAATCAGACATCGAAAAGCTGGAGAATGAGATTGAGCAACTAAATGAAAAATTACAAGGTGTAGGCTCTAATTTTGATGAAGCTTATAAACTTTCTAAAGATATTGAAGAAAAAGAAGCTGAGTTAGAACAGAAAATGGAGCGTTGGTCAGTTTTAAGTGATTTAGTTGAAAGTTTAAAGTAGATTATTAATTTTGAGTTTTGGATTATGATGTCATTTTACTACTCAAGTTTTTTTATCTCATAATGAATTTTTAAAAATAAATGTTTATTGAAAATACTATTTTCCTTTTTTTACGAACTTACAATAATTTTGTATTGTAGAAAAAAATAAAGGAGATGGTAATAATGATAAACAATGTTGTACTAGTAGGAAGATTAACGAAAGAGCCCATTTTACAAACTACACCGAATGGTAGGAAAACAACTTTTATTAATATTGCTACGAATGTTTATTCAGATTATCTGAAAAAAACGAGAACGAATTATGTATCAGTAAAATTATGGGGTCCCATTGCTGAATATGCTACTAAAAAAGCAAAAAAAGGGATGGAAGTTTCTATTGAGGGAGTTATAAAAACTTCAAGTTATGTAAAGGAATCTGAAAAACCTATTTATGTGACGGAAATAATAGTTGAGAAATTTCACCTTTTTACTCGTCGATCTGAAGAGTTAACTCACAACGCTGTCGAATCAAGTACAAATGAATTTGAAGAATTTGTTAAGGCGTTACAATAGTGAGTTTTTCCTCTTTTTGATAGAATGGACTAAATAACAAGAAGAGGAGATTAAGATGAAAATTAAGTCAATCGAACCAACACCGAGTCCTAATACAATGAAAGTGTTATTAGATGAGGAATTGCCATCAGGAAGTAGAAATCATTATTCTATTGATAATATTGACAAGGCACCATTAATAATTCAAGAAATATTAGGAATTGAAGGAATCAAAAGTGTCTATCATGTGGCTGATTTTATCGCCATTGATCGTAAGTCAAATGCAAATTGGCAAACCATTTTGCTTCAAGTCAGAAATGTATTCGGTGAAGAAGTAAATGATGAAGCTACTAATGAAACGATAATTGATAATCATTTTGGAGAGGTACAAGTATTTGTTCAAATGTATCATAATATACCAATGCAGTTGAAATTAATTGTAAATGGTGAAGAACAAAGAGCAGCCTTACCTCCATTCTATAAAGAAGCAATTATGAAACTAACAACATCTGCCTCAAATGTTGTATTTGAAAGACAATGGATTGATTATGGAATTCGTTATGGTGAATTATCAACAATTGAGAAAGAAATTATTGATGAATTAACGGCTACTCACACTGAAAACGATATAAAGAATATCGTGAACGAAGTGATGACGAATGATTCTACTAATGTTGAGAAAAAAGAAGTTCCTAAATTTGAACCATTTACTGCAGATATTTTTGAAGAAAAAGATTGGAAAAAAAGGTATGCGAGATTTGTAAAAATCGATCCTACACTTGAAAATTTACCATTATTAGAGATTGCATTAAAAGATGAACATGTTTCAATAAGAAGATTAGCTACAGCTTATTTAGGTATGTTAAAATCAGAATTAGTGTTACCTTATTTATATGAGGCTTTAAAGGATAAGGCAGTGGGTGTAAGACGAATTGCTGGAGATTGTCTATCAGACTTAGGATTTGAAGAAGCAATGCCAGCTATGATTGAAGCATTAAAAGATCCTAGTAAATTAGTTAGATGGCGTGCAGCAATGTTTCTTTTTGAGCTAGGTGATGAAAGTGCAATACCTGCGTTAAAAGCCGCATTAGAAGACCCAGAATTCGAAGTGAAATTACAAGTTCAGCTTGCTTTACATCGAATTGAGAATGGTGAGGAAGCACTAGGTTCAGTTTGGAAACAAATGACTGAGCGTAATAAAATAGAAAATGACAAAGGAGAAACAAACTAATGAATGCATATGATGAGTACATGAAAGGGATCGTAAAACCAATGAGAGAGGAATTAACTTCAAATGGTTTTACAGAATTAACTACTGGGGAAGAAGTCGAGTCATTTATGAATGAATTAAATGATACTGCTTTTTTTGTAATCAATTCAGTTTGTGGTTGTGCTGCTGGACTTGCTAGACCTTCTGCAGTCCAAGCTGTTATTGATTCAGAAAAGAAACCTGCTAATGTTATGACAGTGTTCGCTGGACAAGATAAGGAAGCTACTGCAACGTTAAGAGAATATTTAGCTGACTTCCCACCATCTTCACCATCAATGGCAGTATTTAAAGGTAAAGAGGTAGTTGGCTTTATTCCTCGTGAACAAATCGAAGGTTCAACTCCTGAAGACATTAAAGCAAGAATTCAATCGATATTTGCACAAATGTAAAAAGAGGATTTTTCCTCTTTTTTTCTTAATTAAGGAGACATATGATTATTACAACTTGTTTAAGACCAGATGTTTATTTAGAAAAGGAAGCTGAGAAAATTGCTTCAGACTTAAATGGACAGCTAATTCTCCGAAAGGAATTTAGCATTGAAGAAATCTATGGTCAATTTAAAAAACCTATACTTATATTAGGTAAAAATAGATTAGAATGGTATGAGGATGACGAATCAATTCCGTATTTTTTTCACCCGAATTCCTCAGTTTTTAGAATTAGGCGATTGATGAAGGGTGAACATGATCCTTTTTGTGACGCTTGTTTACTAACAAAAGGTGATTCAATACTAGATTGTACACTTGGAATGGCTTCAGATAGTATTGTTGCAAGCTATGTTGTAGGTGACCAAGGTAAAGTTTTAGGCTTAGAGAAAAACCAAATTATCGCTTACCTTACTAAGAATGGCCTAAAAACAAATAAACAGAACGTTATAGATTGGTCGAATATCATCAACAAAATTGAAGTGAAAAATATAGATTATAAAACTTATTTGAAGACACTTCCAGATCAATCTTTTGATATCGTTTATTTTGATCCGATGTTTGAAAAAAATATTGAAGCCTCTTCGGGTATTGCAGCATTAAAAAATTTAGCTTCATATGATGACCTAACATATGAAGTAATCAATGAAGCAAAGCGAGTTGCCAAAAAAAGGGTAGTGTTGAAAGATCATTTTAGAAGTGAAAGATTTAAAAAATATGGATTTAATCAATTAATTCGCAAATCATCAGAATTTCATTTTGGTTATATTGAAATTAATGCAGAAGATCATTAAGAATTAACAATACATAATTAGGAGGCTAATATGAAGCAATACTTAGATTTATGTAAACACGTATTAGACAATGGCATGACAAAAACAGACCGTACTGGAACAGGAACAATTAGTACATTCGGTTATCAAATGCGATTTAATCTTCAAGATGGCTTTCCTTTAGTGACAACAAAGAAAGTTCATTTAAAATCAATTATTCATGAATTATTATGGTTTTTAAAAGGCGACACTAATATTCAATATTTAAAAGAAAATGGTGTTCGTATTTGGAATGAGTGGGCAGATGAAAATGGGAATTTGGGCCCTGTATATGGTGAACAATGGAGATCATGGAAAGCCGCTGACGGCTCAACAATTGATCAAATTACTGATGTAATTAATCAAATAAAAACAAATCCAGATTCTCGAAGAATGATTGTTTCTGCGTGGAATGTTGGAGAACTTGATAAGATGGCATTAGCACCATGTCATTGTTTTTTCCAATTTTATGTGAATGATGGAAAACTTTCTTGTCAGCTTTATCAGCGTTAATTCTGAGCGCCTTTACAGAGTAATCTGTATCGAAAACCTTGCTAAACGGGGAAACTCTTAAATAAAGACAATCCCGTGCTAAATTTATTCTTTGTAGGTGGTTTTATGAAATATAAATCTGGAGTTTATAAAATTATTAATAAAATCACCGGAAAATATTATATTGGACAATCTATAGAAATTGAGAAACGTTTTTGGAGACATAAATATGAATTATTGCGAAATATTCATCATTGTTTACATCTTCAAAGATCTTGGAACAAATATGGAGAAGAAGCTTTTATATTTAAGATATATAAAGAGTGTGAAAAAGATGAAGCGGCTACCATTGAACAAAATTTCTTAGATAATGAAAAGGTAAATCTATATAATACAAGTGATCAAGTATCTGGCGGTGATTTAATTTCCAGTCATCCTAATCGGGAAAATATAATAAAAAATTAACAACTACAAATAAGAAACGTTATGCTAAAATGACCGAGAAGGAAAGAAAAGAGAAATATGGCAGAAAAGGAATAGAAAATGGTATGTATGGCCGTACTCATACAAAAGAAGTTAAAGAGAGAATATCACAACTTAACAAAGGTCAATCTCGAAACATAGGAATTAAAAGGTCAATTGAACAAAGAAAAAGGCTTTCAGAGATTGCTACTTTAAGAACTGGTGAAAAAAATCCGTTTTTTGGCCGAAAGCATTCCGATGAAGTAAAAAGAAAGCTTTCTGAACAAAAGAAAGGAAAAAAACCTCTTAACTCTAGAATAGTCATTATTGATGGCGTTGAGTATGAAAGTATAACTGAAGCTTCCAGGCAATTAAATGTAGTTCCAGCTACAATAATTTATAGAATTAAGTCCAAAAATAATAAATTTGATAACTACAACTACAAAGAATAATAAATGCCTAACGACTATCCAAATATGGAGTAGGGTGCAAGTGATTGGCACCCGAAATGCAAGGGACCTTATATGAGGTCGTGATATAGTCTCATCTGCATGGTGACATGCAGCAGTTCTTTTAAAGAACGGGCCAAGCGTAACGAACTTGGTTGAAGATTTTGTCAGCTGACATTTTCCTAGGAGTTCCATTTAATATCGCATCTTATGCACTATTAACAATGATGATTGCTCAAGTATGTGATTTAGAATTAGGTGATTTTGTGCATACGCTTGGAGATGCGCATATTTATACAAATCATCTTGATCAAATTAATTTACAACTTTCAAGAGAGCCTCATAAATTACCAAAAATGAAGTTAAATAATGAAATTAAAAACATTTTTGAATTTAAATATGAAGATTTTACATTAGAAGATTATGAATGCCATCCTGCGATCAAAGGGGTAGTAAGTGTATGATTGCTGCATTAGTTGCGATGTCAGAAAACAATGTGATCGGTTTAAATAATAAAATGCCTTGGCATCTTCCACAGGAGCTTGCTTATTTTAAGAAAGTAACTACTGGATATACAATTATTATGGGAAGAAAAACCTTTGATTCAATTGGTAGACCACTTCCAAACCGAGAAAATATCGTTGTGACAAGACAAAAGGAGTTTCATGCAGAAGGTGTTACAGTCATTAATGATGTTATAAGTTATGTTGAAGAAAATAAAAATAAAGATTTATTTATTATTGGTGGAGCGGAAATTTTTAATTTAACTTTCCCATATTTAGACACACTTTATATTACTGAAATTGAACATAACTTTGAAGGTGACACTTTCTTTCCAAATTTTTCAAAGGAAGAATGGAATGTTAAATCTGTATCTGATGTACAAGTCGATGAAAAATCAAAAATTAAATTTAGATATTTTGTTTATGAAAAAAAGTGTTGACATCTTGAATTAGAGATATTATTATGAGGTTAAGGGATTTATTTATCCCTTAATTTTTAATAATAAATCTCGAATTAAAGATAAACGAAACTGAGAGGAAGATGTTTAAGATGAAAAAATTACTTTATATTACTGCAAATCCAAATGCAATTGAAAATTCATTTGGTCTATCTGTAGGGGAAGCATTTATTAATGAATACAAAAAAGCAAATCCTGAAAATGAAGTTGTTCATTTTGATTTATTTAAAGAAAATGTTCCTATGTTAGATGGAAATGTATTTGATGCGTGGGGCAAATTAGGAAACGGTACTGCTTTTGAAGAATTAAGTGCTGATCAACAAGCTACTTTAGCTGCTATGAATCGTAACTTAGAAATTTTCACTCAAGCTGATGAGTATGTATTTGTTACACCATTCTGGAACTTTAGTTTCCCATCAGTAGTAAAAAACTTTATTGATAATATCTCAATTGCTGGCAAAACATTTAAATATACTGAAAATGGTCCAGTTGGTTTACTTGAGAATAAAAAAGCTTTACACATTCAAGCAAGTGGTGGCGTTTATTCAGAAGGTCCTGCAACTGGAATTAACTTCTCTAGCCCATACTTAACAAGTATTTTAAACTTTGTAGGTGTTACTGATGTAACTACATTATTCGTAGAAGGTATGGCTGCAATGCCAGATAAAGCACAAGAAATTAAAGCTAATGCAATTGAAAAAGCTAAAGTTCTTGCTGCAGAATTCAGTGGTGCAAAAGTTTCGAACTAAAGATTCACTATATTAAGGAATCGGCTAATACAAGCCGATTCTTTTTTTTGTGATTCTCGTTTTATAACATAATCAGGATGGATAATACTTTTCAAGTGGTTGGGCATTTTGTATAATAATTAACATACTCAATTATCGGAGGATTAATATGTTTCGCACAATATTTGCTGCAACACGCATTGTCATTGGTGTAATTGAAGCAAAGCTAAAATTATCATCAGTAAAAAAAATACCAAAAGAATTACCTGTACATGAGCAAGACCGTTTAATGCACCAATTTCCAGATTATTTCGGGAAAATGATGATTGGTTGTACTGGTAGTAAAGTTAAGGTTGAAGGAATCGAAAATATTCCTAGAGATCAAGGTGTCCTATTTGTAAGTAATCATCAAAGTAATTTTGATATTCCACTATTATTAGGATATTTAGAAAAACCTATTGGATTCATTGCAAAAATCGAACTAAAAAAACTGCCGATTGTACCTGACTGGATGGATCAAATGCATAGTGTATTTATGGACAGAAGTGATCGAAGACAGTCACTTAAAGCTATAAAAGAAGGCGTTGATAAACTGAAAAACGGCCATTCATTAGTAGTTTTTCCAGAAGGAACTAGAAGTAAGGGTAGTCAAATGGGGGAATTTAAATCAGGAAGCCTTCATTTAGCAACGAAGTCAGGGGTTCCAGTTATCCCTGTAAGAATTGAAGGGACCTATAATATTTTAGAAGCTAATGGTAATCGAATTAAACCAGCAAATGTTACACTTAAAGTATTTCCACCAATTTATCCTGAACAAATTGGAATGACAGATGCCAAAGAATTAACTAACTATATTAAAGAGATTATTGAATAATAAAACTAAAAGCGCTCATTTGAAATGAAGCGCTTTTTTTAAACTACAAATTTAAATATACAAAAATACATAGATGCACTACCTAATAATACAAATAAATGCCATATTGCATGACTATATGGCCAGCGTTTGACTAGAAAAAAAATTGTACCAATCGAATAAAATAGCCCGCCTAATAATAAGTAGAAAAATCCTATTCCAGATAGGCCTACATAAATAGGTTTAATTGCGAACATCATTAACCAACCCATAATTAAATAAACAATGGTTGAAAATAATTCAAATCGATTAACATAGATAAATTTAAAGACTACTCCCGAAACTGCCAAACCCCAAATAATGGTAAATAATGACCAGCCAATCTTTCCTCTTAATGTTACGAGTAAAAATGGAGTATAAGTTCCAGCGATTAATAAATAAATTGCAGAGTGATCTAAAATTGTAAATAGTCTAATTAATTTTGGGTCTCTGACGCTATGAAGTAATGTTGAGCAAATATAAAGTAGCAACATAGACAAACCAAAGACTGTAAAGGAAATTAAATGCCAAGGTGTCCCTTTATTAATAGCCTTATTAATTAAATAATATAGTGCTGGGATACTCAGTATTGCACCAATCCCATGAGTAATAGCATTTGCTAATTCTTCTTTCATTGCTCTACTCATAAAAATGCCTCCTATTTTAATTGAATCATTTTTAACTATGAGAGTATTATGAACAAATCTAGAGATTTAATGTTTTCAATATTTTATAGCTGTATGTATATTTTGATAGATCATTTTAACAGTTACTAAAAAGGAACGATTCATAACAGAGAAAGATATGGTAAGCTGAAATTAAACAAAATTATCTAATCGGAGGTATATATGTTACTCATAAAAAATGGTGAAATATTTACACCAAAGTCGATAGGTAAAAACGATATTTTAATATCGAATGAAAAAATTGAGCATATTCATGAAGAAATAGACATTACCTCAACTTCAACTTCGGTACCTATACAAATATTTGATGCATCTGCCTACTATATTGTGCCTGGCTTCATTGATGCACATGTTCATCTTATTGGTGGTGGAGGGGAAGGTGGCTTTAAAACAAGAACTCCAGAATTATTGTTGTCTGATTGTATTAAAGGAGGAATTACCACCGTAGTAGGAGTCATAGGAACAGATGGAACAACAAGAACTATGACTAGCCTACTAGCAAAATGTAGAGCATTGGAAGAAGAGGGAATAACTTCATTTGTCTATACGGGCTCATACCAAACACCTGTCAAAACGTTATTTTCTAAAATTGAAGAAGACATCATTCTAATTGATAAGATTATCGGTGTAGGTGAAATAGCCATTTCGGACCATCGATCATCTCAACCGACAAAGGAAGAATTTGCAAGAATAGCTGCACAAGCTCGAAATGGGGGCTTACTTTCAGGAAAGTCCGGCGTTGTGAATGTACATATAGGAGATAGTAAAAAAATGCTGTCAATGATCGAGGAGATTGTCGAAGAAACCGAATTACCAATTACACAATTTTACCCAACACATATTAACCGCAATAGCTATTTATTTGAAGCAGGAATTAACTTTGCTAAAAAAGGAGGGTTTGTTGACTTTACAACTAGCTCAATCCCACACTTTTTGAATAATGGTGAAGTGAAATGTAGTGTAGGGTTGAAAAGAATGCTCAATTCAGGTGTTAGCATTGATCAAATCACGTTTACATCTGATGGACAAGGTAGTCTACCCGATTTTGATGAAAACGGAATACTCCGAGGCATGAAGGTTGGAAGAGTAAGCAGTTTATTTAACGAAGTAAAAGACGCAATTTTAATTGAAGGCATCAAGATTGAAGATGCAATTAGCGTAATCACTAAAAACCCAGCCAATATATTAAAATTACAAAAAGGCCAAATCAAAAATGGATTCGATGCAGATTTAGTCTTCCTAAATAAATCCACACTAGAAATTGAAGCAGTTATTTCAAAAGGAAAAATTATGATGCAAGATAAAGAGGTTTTAGTAAAAGGAACATTTGAATGAGATAGGATTAAGAATAACAGGAATTATTATTTATTCCCTGCTTTTCTGATTGTAGAAATTTTAAACGGTCAAGACTCCTTTGGAAAATGCGGGAAGGCTGAGACCCCGCAGGAACGAATGTGACGAGGAGGCTCAGGTCTCGCCCCATTGAAAGCGAGCATGCTGTAGTGGAAATCAACATCACTCTACTCCTTTTACGAAAATTCGAGAATTAAATAATAAGAATGTTTATCAGCAACGTGAAAGCAGGAAGTACAAAGTACTACCTGCTTTTTAAATTTTAAATCCCCAAAACCCTCATTTTCCTAATCCATCTTCTTTTCAACGAATAAAACAATAATCGAAAATTCATACTAGAAATAATTGTATTCGAATGAGGTGAATGATTTGTATATAAAAAAGACTGCATTAATCTTAGTTTCGATAATTGCAGTCGTTATTTCGGCTTGCAGCAGCAATAATCAAGATTCTAGTAATACGTTCAAAATAGGAATCGTCTCAAATTCAAATGGAAAAAATAACAGTTATTTAAACTCAAGTGCAATGAAAGGTATTACTAAATTTGCAAAAGAGGAAAATTTAAAAAAAGATCAGAATTATAAATACATTACAACAAGTAGTACAAAAAGTTTTGAAAAGAAAATTACTAAAATGGCTGATTCAAATTATGATTTAATAATTGGAATAGGTAATAATTTATCTTCTGTATTAAATAAGGTTGCAGAAAACAATAAGAGTACGAAATTTGGTGTGATTGATTCAAGGGTTGACCAACCAAATGTAATTAGTATTAATTTTACTGAACAAGACGGAAGTTTTTTAGCAGGTGTAATAGCAGCAATGAAAACAAAAACCAAAAAAGTTGGATTTATCGGTGGGGACGACAATGAAATTATTAACAGATATAAGTATGGGTTTATTTCTGGAGTAAAATCAGTAAATAAAGAAATTGAAGTTCTAACTGCGTATTCAAATACGTTTAATGACCCTAAAATAGGTTCAAGAATAGCAAACGACTTTTTTATGAAAGATGTAGATATTATTTTTCCAGTAACGGGTTTAACAAGTAAAGGCGTATTTACAACTGCAAAAAAGGTTAGAAGATCAAATCAAAGAGAAGTATGGGTAATAGGAGCTGACCGCAATGAGTATAGACACGGTTTACCTGAAAACGTAACGCTCATCTCACTTGTGAAAAAAATTGATCAGGCAGTATATGATTTAGCTAAACAAACAAAATCAAATGAATTTCATGGTGGTAAAACATTAATTTATGGTTTAAATGAAGATGGTATAAAATTAATACTGGCGGATAAGAATGTTGAGGATTCAATTTTAGTAAAGGTCAATGAATATAAGGATAAGATTCAAAGTGGTTCTTTAGTGGTACCTAGTAATAAAGAAGAGTATTTACAGTTTATAGATAAATTAATTTAAATAAAAAACAAAATTAGGAAACAATAATGTTATTATGTAAACTATTAACGAATAAGTTATTAAATTTTATTAAAATTCCTTGAAATTATTTGACGAATGAACAAATTTTTGACAATATTACTATATAAGGAAAGTTTGGTACTTACTTATTAATAGTGGATGGAAGTTGGGGGAAAATAATGGCTAACATAGGCTTTCCAGGTTTAATTTTAATTTTAATTTTAGCATTAATTATATTTGGACCAAAAAAATTACCTGAAATCGGAAGAGCATTTGGAGATACACTTAGAGAATTTAAGCGTTCTACACAAGGTTTAACAAATGATCTTTTAGAAGAAAAAGACGAAAAGAACGGCAAATAAATCGGTAAAAGACTCGGTAAAAGTACCGAGTTTTTTATTTTGGAAAATTCTACAACTACTCAATATGTATTCAATAATTTCATCTTATCCTTCCTTTAAACTAAAACTCTCCTACTTGTCAATATGATTTTCAAAGAAATATTGAAATTTTAATGGAACTTTAATATTTACTGTTAACTCATAGTAAAAATGATATAATGAATTTACTTTGCAAAATTTGTAGAATTTTAGAGAAGAAAGATGTGAATTGATTGGCAAACATTAAGATTGTAACTGACTCAACGGCCGACTTATTAAAAGAAGAAATTGAAAATTTAAATATAACAGTCATTCCTTTAACAATTCAAATAAATGGTGGAACATATTTAGATGGAGTTAATATATCTCCAAAGCAATTTATTGAAGAAATGCAACAATCAGTTGAATTGCCAAAGACATCTCAACCAGCTGTAGGAAAATTTGTAGAAACATTTGAAAAATTGACAGCCGATGGCAGTAAAGTCATTTCAATTCACTTATCTAGTGGTTTAAGTGGTACTTATTCAACTGCATGTGCAGCTGCTGGGATGGTTGAAGGTGATGTAACAGTAATCGATTCAGCTTTTATTACAAGAGCAATGGCTTTTCAAGTTATCGAGGCAGCACAAATGGCTGATGAAGGATCCACTGTTGAAGACATTGTTAACCGTCTTACAGAAATTAAAAATAGTACGTATTTATATATAATGGTAGATACACTTGAAAATTTAGTTAAAGGTGGAAGAATTGGAAAAGGTAAAGCCTTCATTGGGTCATTACTAAATATTAAACCGATCGCATCACTTGAAGGGGGAGTTTATTCTCCAGTTGGTAAAGTGCGTAGCCATCAACAAGTAGTAAAAACTTTAACTAAATATTTTGAACAAGACACACTTGGAAAAGCCATAAAAGGTGTAGGGATTGCTCATGCAGATGCTACTGAGCTTGCAGAGACACTTAGAAATTCAATTCAACAACTAACGAACCTTGAATTAGATAAAACAGATTATACAACTCCAGTAATTAGCACACATACAGGTAAAGGTGCTATAGGGTTCGTTTTTTATGCTGAGTAGATTTTATATTCAACATTGGAAAAAGAAGAAGCTTAATAAATGGCTTCTTCTTTTTTATTTCTAACGGTAGAGTGATGAAATGTTTCACCTAGTAAAGAAATTTGAAGCTTTTCAGGTTTTATTTTTTTCCTTTTCCATTCAGAACATAATCGCTCTAGAGCCTCAAAAGGAGTATCGTCTGCAAGTTTAAATGTTCCGTAATGCATTGGGATAAATAACTTCGCGTTTAGATCTAAAAACGCTTGAACAGCTTCTTCTGGTGACATATGGTTGTGTTTCATAAACCATTCAGGTTCATATGCTCCGATTGGAATAATTGCTGTATCAATTTGAAATCTTTTACCGATTTCTTTGAAGCCTGAAAAATAAGCACTATCACCAACGTGATAGATACATTCTTTGGACGTTTTGAAAACAAATCCACCCCAATGTGATTTATTTCTGTCAAATAATGTTCTCTTCGTCCAATGTTGAGAAGGTACGAATGAAATATTGATCCCTAAAAGGTCTTTTGACTCCCACCAATTCATTTCATGGACATTTTTATAGCCTTTACTAACAAATTTTTGTTTTAAGCCGATCGGTAAAATAAATCGTGTTTTTTTAGGGAAGTGTCGCAATGTATTAAAATCTAGATGATCATAGTGACCATGAGAAATACAAATTATGTCAATTGGAGGTAATTCTGATATAAGTATGCCTGGTTTTGATAATCGTTTTTTTAAAGCCATTTGATTAGCATAAACAGGATCAGTTAAAATATTGACTCCATTTATTTGTATTAAAAAAGTAGAGTGTCCAATCCAAGTAATTGTTGTCTCATTACGATTTTCCTTTAAATAGGAGATTTTTTTATGACTACATTGTTGAATTACACTACTATAATCCTTTTTTGCCTTACTTCTTTCTATTCCGCATTTGATAATATCTTTAAAAGTTTTACGATAACTCGTGTCTAAATTTTCATATTTTTTATTTGCCATTATCAGTCATCCTTTCAAGATTCTTTATCAATATGTTTAGTTTAACTTTACTTTGTAAAAATATCATTTGAAAAATTTTAAATATATATGTCAATTAGTTTAAATTATTAGAAAGAAACGATCTGTTTTTGATACAATGGACAAGTACAATGCTAGCGTAGGGGGATAAGTATGAAGAGAAATACGGTATTTGTGACATTTATAATGATTTTATGCCTGGCTTTATTAAGTGGCTGTGGAAATAAAATTGAAAATCCTTTAAATTGGGATTTAGAAAAATTTACATACACTAACCAGGACGGTAAGACTTTTGGGACAAAAGACTTAAAAGGAAAAGTCTGGCTAACAGATTTTATATTTACAAGTTGTGAAACAGTTTGTCCGCCAATGACAGCAAATATGGCAAAACTTCAACAAAAGGCTGCAGAGAAGAAGTTAAATGTAGACTTCATCTCATTTAGTATTGATCCTGAAGTTGATACGCCACAATTATTAACTACATTCGCAAATAAATTTAATGCTGATTTTAGTAATTGGAATTTCTTAACGGGATATTCTCAAAAACACATTGAAAAATTTGCATCTGAAAATTTTAAAACGATTGTTAAAAAACCTGAAAACAATTCACAAGTTATCCATGGTACTAAATTTTATTTAATTGATCAAAACGGAAAAATCGTTAAAGATTATAGTGGTGTAAGTAATGTGCCATTTGATGAGATTTTATCTGATATGGAAACATTAACAGGGAAATAAAACTGCGTTTCAGTAAAAAAATTATCTATCTATTTAATAAAAAACTGAGTTTCTAAAAGATACTCAGTTTTTTTGTTTAATTTGAATTTAGTTAATTGGATTCGTTTAAGTAGTCGGTAATATGCAAAATCGTGTTTTAGTCTAAAAAGATTTGTTTTTGGTATTCAGGTAATTTTGTACCTTTTATGACAAGCATACCGTTTTCGTATGTTGCTGTTGCAGTTGTTGCATTAATTGGGTAAGGTAATTTTACAACTCTTTGGGATTGGCTATAAGAATATTTTTTATAGGAGTAATTTGATTGATCATTTTGTACTTCAGTAGTTGTATCAGATTTTAAGCCAATTGTTAAGATTGTTCCTTCAAGGTCCATATAAATTTGTTCTTTACTTACACCTGGCATACTTGCCTGAATGATTAATTCCTCACCGTTTTCAATGATTTCTACACCGATTGAGGAAAAAACTCCATGTTTATGAAAGAATTTATCAATTTCATCAAAAAGACCTCGAATTGGCGACTGATCGATTAGATCATCCACCTTTTTTAAATAATGTTGAAGATCAATAGATGAATGACTTTGCTTTTCATCTTGAGTGTTGTTATTTTCTTTTTCACTCATTTTCATACCTCCTATCATTCCGACTAACGCAGTATATGTAAGGAGCCTAAACACTGTGCATGTTTTGATGTAAGGATTTTTTATGAATAGGCATGTTGAAATTCAATTTTTGTAATGTACAATGAATGGAAAGATAAAACGCGAGAAGAGGAAGTAGAATGGAAATACTTTTTGCAACAAAAGAAGATGTACAAGAAATTGTAACAATTTATAATGATGCAATTCTAAATACTACAGCAACATTTGATATGAAAATAAAAACGGAAGAAGAAATGCAAAAATGGTTTTCCAACCATACAGATCTTTACCCGGTAATTGTTTCTAAAGATAATGGACAAGTAACTGGGTATTGTTCACTTACTCAATTTAAGGAAAAAGATGCATATAAACATACAGTTGAACTATCTGTATATATTCATCCTAATCATCGTCGTAAAGGGCTAGCGAAGGCATTAATGGTTGAAATGATTGAAACTGCTAAAAAATTAGGCCACTTTACTATTATTTCTTGTATTACTAGTGGGAATGAAGTGAGTGAAAGATTACATGAGAAATTAGGATATAAAAAGGTAGGTCATTTTTATAAAGTAGGCCAGAAATTTAATAAATGGCTAGATATCGCATATTATCAATTAATGCTATAGTACAAATCCTGTAATCTGAATGGGATACATTTTAATCGTAAAATTTTAGATTTTGTCCACACACTGAAACACTCAGGTTTAACTGGGTGTTTTTATTTGTAAAAAGGCCGTATTATTCATAATTTCTATACTATGAACGTAAAATGTAGGAGAAATGTCGGAAAGTGGGGGAAATGACTTTGAAATTAAAACGCGCATTGACCCAGAAATTAGCAAAAAAAATTCACAACTTTTTATTCCTTGGAAAAATTGTTACAGAAAGAGTAGTGGACCAAGAGAAGCAGAGCTTACTTTATTATGAAGACGAAGATCATATTCGTTTTTATATAGAGTGCTTATCTCCAATTCCATCAAAGTTAAAAACGAGTTTTTCAACTCAAGATGTTTTGTTTGTAGGGACAACTGCAAATAAAAATAATGAAAGTAAAATAAAACCACTAATTAAAAGTAAGAAAAAAGATGAGATAATTGAAGGATTAAAAAAGATTTTTGATTCTAAATTAGTCATGTTTCGTCTTGAATATGCAAATGAAGTAGTTACAGCAGATCTAGTAGAGTTTTTTGATGGGAAACGGGACACCTCCTATCATCTACTGCCTGTCATTGAACTTAGGGGAGAGGGAAAGCGTGAAGAGGTCGAAAACCGACTAATAAAAGGTTCTTTGCCAATTCATTTGCCAAAATACTTTAATGATTTTGATCAACCAGAATTTGTCTTTTATGAAAATAGACTATATGGCAATTTGTTTTTAAAATCGATGATGAATGATATTAGTTACTTAGAAAAACAAAATGAAGTTACATTTCAAGATTATGATGAAGATGAACTTAAAAAGTCATTTATTCATTTAAATCATTTAATTTATTTTATTCCCGAAAAACAATGGGAAGAGTTGAGTAAAAACTTTAAAAAAGAATGTAAAGAACTTATTTATACGCAAGAATTTACCGAGAAACAAGCATTTCCAATTGAATGGAGTAATGATACTGAAAATGCTTTTATTGAACGATTTTACCAAAATTGTTTGCAGCAAGGCTTGTTATACGAAAAAAAAGATATTATTAATTTTCATATATGTTGTAAATTTCAGGCTCTAACAATTTTAGGTGGTGTAAGTGGTACTGGGAAATCACAATTAGCACGTATATATGGTGAAACCTTAGGACTTGAATTTGGAAAGGAGTTATTATTTGTTCCAATTTCCCCGTCTTATCGAGAACATTATGATTTATTAGGTTATTTAAATCCGACTACTGGGATTTATATAGATTCTGAGACTGGATTAACAAAATTACTGATAGAGGCTGAACAATTTCCACACAGGATGTATATGGTGATATTTGATGAAATGAATCTTTCTCAAATTGAACATTGGTTTAGTAAATTTTTATCAATTTTAGAAATGCCTCAGGATAAGAGGGTCATAACCTTATTCCATGATCATAACGTAGTCATTAATCAATATTATAAGCCTAAAGTAAGAATCGGTAATAATATTATTTTTGTTGGAACAGTTAACTTTGATGAAACATCAAGTGAGTTTTCTTTAAGATTATTAGATCGTGTAAATATCATCTCACTTAGATCAACGTCATTCGTAAATTATGCAGAAAAGATGAATAACGAAAATATTTATGAAACTGTGCCACAAATTTATATTAATGCAGAAAACTTCAGTAATTGGACGAAGAAAACTTTAAGTGCATCTGAACTTACAAGTGATGAATTAAAGTTTTTTGATGAGTTTAATAAAATAGTTGAACATTCACTAAGTGAGCGAATAATCTCTCCGCGTATGATTAAAGATTTATCAAATTATTTAGCTAACATACCTACTCTTCCTTCACATATTCAATTCGAACGCAAAGAAGCGATTGATCTTTTTGTTAAGCAACGCGTATTAACTAAAGTTAGGGGATTATTTGCTAATTTAGAAGAACTAATTGGTACTGGGGAAGGGAACGAGCAGGAAGGGCTACTAAATATGGTCATGAAATCTAATTTAGGTAGATCAATTTCTGATTTTGAGTATTCGATTAAAGAATTGAAAAAGAAAAGAAAGCAACTGGAGATTGATGGATATGTCAACTAATAATAGTCCAGAAATTTTTGAGCCTCTTTATCTACCATTTACGATTGCAATTCTTGTTGGAACTAGGGGGAAAGAGGAAAAAATATCTCTTGATGCACTGACAATGAACCCAAAAGAGGCTTACTTATTTGCTTATGAAATACAAGAATTAAAAAGATTTTTATTTCAAGTCGATGGTGAGTTTGACGGTAAAATTACGTTCGTTTGGAATAATCTTTATCATTTTCAACAAGAAAACCTGGATGATCAGCAGTTTATTTTTACATCTGAAAAAAGAAAAATATTAATATATGAACATGGTAAAACCGAGAATGCATATCCTTGGAGATGCGGATATTATGAATTTTGTATTATTTATCAAGACCAACACTTTTATGGAATGATAAAAATAGTACCAAAAAATTTAGATTATGATCAATTAGAGTGGATGCATTCAACATTACATCAACAAATAAATGGAATAATGAATGACTCACAATACTTTAAAAAATCTTCCGCTTCATTTACTCAAAATGGAACAATGTATTTTTGGCCAATTATTCGATTTATCGAGTCAAATGAAGAGAGACTGCTAGTTGCAATTCAGCAATTTATTAGTAAATTAAAGCGGAAACAAAAAAAGGAATATGAATTAAAAAGGCAGGTGAAAAAATTAGATTTTAATACAATTAGATGGACCTTATTGCATCCAGCCATTTCAAATGCAACAAATTTAACAATGCAACCGGTCGTTCAAGAAGAAAATTATATAGATGAAATAAAATATGCTAAAAATAAAGTTCGTAAATTTATACTTACAATTGAAACTTTATTAACTTTTGTAAAATATGAATTAGTTAAAGACAAAAATAAAATGGATCAAATCGATTTTCAAGTGAAGGATATAGAAAAAATGATGCAGAATGTAGTTGGGAATGGCTCAATTACTGATCGAGAAAAAGCTAAATATAGACAGTCAAAAATGTTAAAAGAGCTAGAATTAGAAAAATTATCTAAAAGTGTTTCAGAAAAAGAGCGCATTACGAATTCTTTGGAAAAACTTTATGAAGTCTATTTTAGAGAATATACAATCGGAATCTTTCGAATAGCGACGGATACTGATACTTCAAAATATCCAACTAGTCCATCGAAAGTATTTTTAAATTTTATTCATTCTTTAAGCTTGTTTGATAAAAAGGTAAAGGAATACGGAAAAAAACAAATGCTTTTACCTGTCTATAAGCCAACTTTTTTACTATATGAATACTTTGTCTTTTTCTCATTATGCGATATTTTCTTAAAGCTAAAATTTAAAAATGATTCTGAACCATTAGCTGAACAGATTTTAATGCATATAAAAGACGATGAGTTAATGGATGGGGCATTTGTGTCGCTGGAAAATAAAAGTTGGATCATTAATTTAGTTTATAACGAAATTATTGAAGGAAGTCCGCAAGTATCACTGTTAAAAGGAACAAATTTTTTTAGTGGTGAAGAATCTAAAAAACCGGATATAAGATTAGATTTTTATCGAAAAAAAAATAAAGAATACGTTGCTTCGATCATTTTTGAAATTAAATATAGTCCAATGTTTAATATTTATCAACCAGTAGGGAATACAAAGGCAATGGAACAAATGTATAAATACTGGGGACTAAAGTATGTTGAACGTGTTAATGGAAAAATGACATATGTGCGAAAACCGATCAATGAAGTAATTTGTTTATATCCAGGTAGTAATGTTCATCGTAAAGTTCTTGAAGCGGGCTGTGGTACTTATATTCAGTTTTATCCTAGGAAAAAGGGTGAGGATTTTTATGAACTAATTGGTGAAAGAGAGCTAGTAGATATAATAAACAGAACACTTGAAGAACTTAAATAACCCAAATTTATACTGTATTTAGAAAGTCAACCAACCAATCTTTATGTGCCCTTTACCATTCGACGGCATAGGGCATATTTCTTTAATTCGAAGATGTTCTTTGACATTTTCATACATTGTTTATATTATAAAATACGAAATAATATTTTTGTTAAAAATTTACATTTTATTATTAATCTATACTACAAAACTAATTATGAGATAATTTTGATTTCACAAATTATACATAATTAGTTATGTAAGCGTTGCCAAAAGCTAAATTTTACCATACAATAGAGCCATATATAAACAGGCCAATTAAATATTTTTTTAACAAAATAACTAAATAGAATTAAAGAGACAATATTAAAATTTGGTATAAACGTTGTTTAATAGACGTAAGATAAGAATATTTATATAGGAATTTTAGGGGTGAGTGAGAGTGTTTCGTGTTATTCATACAAAAGAAGAGAATAATTTATTTAACGAGCTTTGGGGAGATTTTTGTGAAGAAAACGAAATACCTTTCTTAGTAAGAAGTAATGAAGTTACTCGTTATGGAATTTGTAATTCGGATAAAAAGTTAATTGGTACCCTCGAGTTTAGTAAATATAATATTGAAAATGAGGATAAAAATAAATATTACTATGATTTTTCCGAAAACAAATACATTAAATATATTCAAAATGAAGAAATCTATGAAATTGGTAAATTATTAATTACAAGAGAAAATAGAGGTAAAGGATTTTTTAAACAAATTTTACTAGCATGCTATGATCATGCCAATCAAACTAACGCTGATTGGTATATTGGTACAATAAATAAAAGACTATATATGTTTGCTAGAAGTGCAGGTTTTAAAATTTTACCGATTGATGAATATTTTGAAATAAGTGATGATATAATTGCTGTACCATTTTTATTGGATATAAAGCATGCTATTAAACTATTGAAATATTCAAATGAATTTAAAGAAATTTTAATGTATTATGATAAATAAATGAGAAAAACTCAGGGATAAACCTGAGTTTTTTAATTTGCATACTATTCTTGTTCAAGAATACCTGCTGCCTGGTTCGTTTGATTATAAGCTGTTTGACAAGCTTGAAGCGCTTGCTCGATTCTTTCGTGGTTTTGTGGTTTTTCAACGGTTTCTAATGCAGATTGAAGACATTCAATTGCGTGTTTAAGTTCAGTAGTTGCATCCTGAGTATATTGACGCGCATTTTTTTGCATGGAAATTCCCCCCTTCATACAATTTTATTTTTGACCAACATTCATTTTAGTATGTAAAAAAACGTAGAAGAAAATTCTTCTACGTTTTTAACTCTAAACGCTTATTTCACTGCTTGACTTTACTCAGGGTTCATAACCTTTAAACTTGAATTTAGATTTTTTAAACTCCAAATATTGATAAAATGGCAAATCGTTTTTTTGGTTTAAATGTAATGATCTTTTTCTGATCCTCTAAATCCGCTTTTAATAATGTCACTTGTTCATTTAATTGTTCTACTTGATTTTCAAGTTTAACAACTACTTTCTTTAAATCTTCAATTTCACATCGATGTTCCAAAATTTGAACTGAAACGACTTCATTTGCTTTCGTTTCAACTTTTTCTTCAAGTTTTATTAATTTTTGAGTTAATTCTTTTATAATGTCAATGTTGTGATCAGTGTCATTTTGTTTTGTTTCGATCGTTTGTGCAGAAGCTTCATAAATTTCTTTAATCTGTTCGATTTGTTCTTCTGTAAACAAATATCCATTATGAGTTTTCTCTACTTTTAAATTACCTTTTTTTAAAAATAATAATACTTTTTTATTTGTTAATTGCAGTTGTTCTGCCACTTGAGAAGTTGTATACATACGCTATTCCTCCTCCAAATAATTTATATAATTAAAAATTCTTTATTAAACTGCACATTCCTTTGAGGTTGACAAAACTAGTGTTGACTCGGCAAAAGTTCTTAAAATCCATCGAATAAATAGGTTCTAAACAATCAAAATAGCTGAATATGTAAACTTAATTACTTTTGAATTGATTTTTATCGAAATTCGGTTTATTACGTTGCTATTAGTGGAATATTCTACAAATTTTAGAATATAAAGTTGATATATAGCATATAATGCAAGACACTACCGGAGAAGGAAAATAGAAATAAGGTAAAGAATGGTAATTAAGAGAGAAGGAATATTGAGGAGTGTTCAAAGAGGAAATGAGGAAACCTTTTCTAACATCCTTTTTATCTTGTTTTAAGAATGCCTAAATAAAAAAAATTTGATAACAAATTATTTAACTGAATATACTAAGATAAGCCTAATTTAAAAATATTAATTATGAAGATGGCCTTCACTTCCAATTGGAGGGATGACTCAATTGTTTGGAATTGGTACTAAGTTATTATTAGTTGTTGTATTAATTGCATTTACTGCCTTTTTTGTTGCTTCAGAATTTGCAATCGTAAAAATTAGAAGTTCTAGAATTGATCAATTAATTGGCGAGGGAAATAAAAAAGCAAGAGCTGTAAAACGAGTAATAACACATCTCGATGAATATCTTTCAGCTTGTCAACTTGGTATTACAGTTACGAGTTTAGGTTTAGGTTGGTTAGGTGAACCAGCTGTAGATGAATTATTGCATCCGTTGCTTGACGATTTGAATTTACCTACTGCAGTAAGTGGCACAATCTCTTTTTTACTTTCTTTTGGAATAATTACATTTATTCATGTCGTAGTTGGTGAATTAGCACCTAAAACAATCGCTATTCAAAAGGCTGAACAAATTACCTTAAAGTTTTCACCAGTATTGATTCTTTTTTACAAAATTACCTATCCGTTCATTTGGTTGTTTAATAATTCAGCAAGGATGGTCTTAAAAATATTTGGACTTCCTCCTGCTTCAGAACATGAAGTTGCACATTCAGAAGAGGAGTTAAGAATCCTCCTTTCTGAGAGCTATAAAAGTGGTGAAATTAATCAATCTGAATTTAAGTATGTGAACAATATATTTGATTTCAATATGCGAGTAGCAAAAGAAATAATGGTTCCTAGAACGGAAATGGTTGCAATTGATTTGCGTGAACCTTTTCATGAGAATATTCACTTTATGAGCACAGAAAAATATACTCGTTTTCCTGTTGTAGATGGAGATAAGGACCATGTTGTTGGGTTAATAAATTTTAAAGATGTTTTTACTGATTTTGTTCTTCATAAAGGGGATGCAGAGGTAAAAACACTTGAACAATATATTAGACCAATCATTCAAGTTATTGAATCAATATCAGTTCATGATTTGCTTGTCAAAATGCAAAGAGAACATATACATATGTCAATATTAGTTGATGAATACGGAGGTACATCTGGCTTAGTAACAGTTGAAGATATTTTAGAAGAAATTGTTGGGGAAATTCGTGATGAGTTTGATGTTGATGAGAAAGAGGATATAAGTAAAGTAAACGAAAATAAATTCGTCATTGCAGGAAAAGTTTTAATTAGTGAAATTAATGATGTTTTTAGCTTAGATATTGATGATACTGATGTTGATACAATTGGTGGATGGATTTTAACTGAAAATTTTGATGTGCAAGAAGGAGATTCAATTAAATATCATAACTGCACATTTAAAGTTCTTAAGTTAGACGGACATTATATAAAATCGATTGAATTAACACGGGAACCAATCAAAAAACCTGAACTAGAAGAAGAAAGCGCAACTTAAATTGTAAAACAATTGAGCTGCGCTTTTATCCATATTTTTTGAAATTTCACATACCGAATTAATTAAAAATTAGTTGATTTATAAAGTTCATCTTTAACAAAAATTTCATTCTTATCAACTGCGTCATTATGCGTCACGACAAGTCCGATCGGAGTTGGGACGGGTAAATTATTGACTAATGAAAAGGGAATATTTTTTTTCTTTGCCAGTAAAATATATTTCGAAATTGTATTATAGGCTAGAGTACCATTTAATAACAAAGTAACATTTTTCATACTGATTGATTTTTCAACGATTGGATAGATTGAATTTGCCATCACTTGACTTGTCGTTAACGCAATTTCAATTCTTTCACGAATTGTGCCTAAAAAAATTTTTCGTTCTTCAATTTTTATTTGCTTTTCACCATAGATACCTTTGATTAAATAATCTTCAACTTTATTTCCAGCCATTGAAATACCTACTTTCAGTTTATTAATTTAATTGTATCTAACTTTATTCTATTCTACACACCATATTATTGACATTTTTGCGTACTTTTAGTTTTATAATAACTAGGACTAAGTGACAATTGTAAAGGTTCAGTTGCTGAAAGAAATGAATGAAATATTCATCAATTTAATTTACATTTTAATCAGAATATTGTAAAAAATATTACTTTGTCGTAATAAATTCGACAAATTTTTATTTTTTTACTTAACGAATATTTAAAAATTTGTTACTATTTAATTAATAGATTTTTATTGGAGGTGTTCCTTATTGATATGTCAATAGAGAGTAGGTATAGCGCTTTCATACAGGAAAGTATGCCTACATTAGTAAAGAATTGGGTCGCTAAAGCGGTAATTAGCGATAATGATCCATTTAAATCCGAGATTATCATTAATGGAACTAAATTGATTGACATTACGTTATTATTTATTAAGGGTAAAATAAGTGAGGATCAAGTCAAAGATTTGGCGCATAAAATCGCCCTTGAACGAGCTAGAGCAAGTGCTAACATCGGAGATTTTGTGTATAACTCAAATATAGCTAGAAGTGAACTATTTAAACATTTGTCTGAATTTGAAGAAAGTATTAGTCTACTTCAGCCACTCATTAATAAAATTAACTACGTTTTTGACCAGTTTATTTATTTTACAGTAAAACATTATTCATATCTCATTACACAAGATATAGAAGAGAAAAAACAGTTCATTGACGAGACTCACAAAGAGAGACTTACAATCCTAGGACAAATGTCTGCTAGTTTCGTTCATGAATTTAGAAATCCACTTACTTCAATTATAGGATTTGTAAAATTACTTAAAGGAGATCATCCACAATTAAAATATTTAGACATCATAGATCATGAATTGCATCAATTAAATTTTAGAATTGATCAATTTCTTCATGTCTCGAAAAAAGATCATGATCAGATCGTGGAATCCTTTTTAATTAATGATTTATTTAAAGAAATCACAGAATTCTTATATCCGAGTATTGTAAATTCGAATGTCATTTTACAAGAAGGAATATCTCAAAAAATATACATACCAGGTTTCAGAAATGAACTTCGTCAAGTTTTACTTAATATATTAATGAATTCAATCGATGCATTGGCTGAAAACGATGGGCAAAAAACGATTCATTATCAAGTTTCAGATTTAGAGGATAAGATTGAAATTCAAATAAGAAATAATGGACCTAAAATTAGTGAAGAAAGCATACGGACAATTTTTGAACCATTTGTTACGACAAAAAATCATGGTACTGGAATTGGCTTATTTGTATGTAAACAAATCATTGAAAAACATGATGGGAAAATTAATTGTTTTTCTGATGACGAATGGACAGCATTTTACATAACGTTGCCAAAAGAGGCATAAAAAAACTCGGATAATAAGTCCGAGTTTTTTTATTTTGTATAATGGAGTTGTATATTGCTAGGTTGTTTACGAGGATAATTTGAAATCCTATGGAAAAAGGTAAAATTCCCCCAAATTACAGAAGTCGATTTGAAATGTATAATTAACTTAACCTATTGTAGAATCTGATTAGGGTTATGTTGAAAAAGGAAAGTGTAATTCGAACATTAAATAATAAAGAAACGCTAGATCATTATCTTTAAAGGATCTTAGAAAAAAAAGAAGATCCTTTTCTTAAACCACTACTCATGATGTTTAAGATTGTATTCTGAAAAATTTTAAAAAAATAAATCAACTCATTTATTTACAAAAAGTTCCACAAAGTGTAATATTACACTAAAGGTGAGTGGGAGTAAATTTTTGAACTAAAACACATCATCGCTTTAAAACTTTTCATTGGAAGTGATTAATATGAATAAAGATAAACTAATCGAACTCATCTCAAAAAATGTAAGATTGATTCGTCTAGAAAAAGGGTATTCGCAAGAAAAAATGGCAACTGTTCTTGGAATTTCCAAAAAAACTCTCGTTCAAATTGAAAAAGAACGAACATCATTAGGATGGACAAATACAGTTGCTGTCTGTGCTTTGTTCAAGGATAGTATGATTTTAAAGAATTTTTTTGGTGATGAACCGTTTGAAGTTATTGAAACACTGGCACACGATGAAATGTATACTCCAAAATTTAAAACACTTGGAGGGAAACTGTTTTGGCATGAAGTTGAGAAAAAAGGCGTCTATCGTGTTCAACAAAATGTAATTAGTCAACATTATCGTATTTTAGATGATTCAGACTATCGATGGTATAGTTCGTTTGATCAAGAAGATGTAATGAATCGCCTTTCCGAATTAGCAAACAGTCAATAAAGGCCATTGTATTTGAACAATGAAACAATCATCTAAAGTTGTTATCTCAATTATTTTTGTTTTACAGTATTTAAGTGTTATCACACTACTAAAAGTGAAATAGTATATACCGGAAGTGTTATATAAAAAGTAATATTTTGTATTCTTTTTATAATTTATATAATCTTCGAAAACAAGGAGGAGGAAATGATGGATGATTTTAAAGATAGGCTAATATTCTTGAAAGATAGTCAGAACGAGTTGATAAAGGAATATCAGACCTTAATTGAGCAGTATGAATCAAGTGATTTGATTCATGAAAATCAAACTTTACGTAATTATTACGAAGAGTATAAGCTTCAATTGTCTCAATTACAGGAAAAGTATGATCAAATATCAGAAGAGAATGTTAAATTACGAAATTCATTGATGGAACAAATCCTTGATGAGAAACTCAATATTATTAAAGTATCTCGGAAGAAATTAGAAACTTATTTTGAAGGAAGAACAAAAGAACATCATAACCGCTTAGATGCCTTTGAATTTGATGCAAAACAAAAAATTAGGCGTCTATTTGAAAGGGCTTCCATTGAGTTAGAAGTAGAAAAAGATGAGTTTAGAGCGAAGCTTAAGCAAATTTCCTCAGAATTAGATCGGAAAATTATTTTGCATCGTGAACAAATAGCAGAAGAAGAGAAAACGTTAATCGGAAATGTCAAAAATGGTTTAGACCAATTTTCTTCAGAAGAAGTAAATGAAGAAATTATTCAGAAACGAATAAAACAAAATCAAATCGAAATGAAAATCGGTTTGAATTGGATCAATAAACTTGGAATTCTCCTAATTATATTAGGTGTTGGGGCTGCATTTAAATATTCATATTCCACTTGGTTTAATGGCTATATGAAAGGGAGTATATTTTTCTTGCTTGGAGCAGTAATGCTGGCAGGTGGTGAAGTGTTTTTCCGAAAGCAAAAACAGACGTTTGCTCTTGGACTTTTAGGAGGGGGAATTTCGGTCTTGTATGGATCGATTTTTTATAGTTATTTTTTATTACATATAATAGACATTTATGTAGGATTGACTTTATCTATTTTAGTTTCTTTAACCGCAGTACTGTTATCATTAAGATATCATTCAAGGACTATTTGTTCACTCGGACTAGTAGGAGGTTATCTTCCATTATTTTCATATATGTGGGCTTTCGGCCTCCACGGAAATGCTGTTTACACAGCGATGGGTTATCTTTTCCTATTAAATCTTTGCATATTGTTAGTTTCATTTAGAAAACGTTGGACGATTGTAAATTACATTAGCTTTTTATTTAACACACCATCTTTAGCTGCATTAATATGGTTAGCTGATAATGAATCAATTAGCATATTGTACTCGATCATTACATTCTTAATGTACCTTGGTATCACTTTATTGTATCCATTTAAATACAAATCAAAGCTTACTAGACTTGACGTTGTATTATTGTCTTTAAACACAGTGATTAGTTGCGGTTTATTATACTTCTTATTTGACGAAGCGGGATTAAAGGACTTAAGAGGCTTATTAGCACTTATTTTTAGCCTTGTGTATATTGGTTTGGGAAAATTCATCGAGAAAGTCATGAAGAAAGAAAAACAAACGATGTTGTTATTTTATGCGACATCACTAACATTTGCGATCTTAATAATTCCGTTCCAGTTTGGAATCCAGTGGTTATCTATAGGATGGCTTATTGAGGGGATTCTGTTAAGCCTTTATGGAAGCATTTATAAATTCAAGCAACTAACTAGAGCTGGTTGGGGCATATTCCTTCTATGTATTGGATCATTTTTTGTTATTGATATCGGAATGAATATGTTACTAGATATTAACAATGATTATTTTGATTTTAAATATGGTGCGATTATTATTGGTATGTCGATTCTTACTTTATTTTATGCGATACAACAAAATCGAAGTGATGTACCACTTTTCTCTCGACCGATCGAGTTAAAAGTAATTACTTGGTTTAAATATTTTACTCTAGTTAATATATGGTTTTATTTAATGTATGAGATTGACAATGTATATAGCAATAATGTATCTGATCAATTTACACATTATTCCTTTTATCAAGGGTTACTACAAGCATTTATTACGATTGTATTTGCATATATTCTTACTAAAATGAAAGTCCTTTATGACGGTATTGTGAAGTATTATTGCTTATTCCTATACATGATCGGGTATTTAATTTGTATTTATGTAACGATTCAATTCCCGGCATTGAAGGAAGATTTTTCAAAAAATACATTTGTCGAATATCTTGCCTTAGGTATATTGATTGGTGTTAATATTTTCGTGTTTTTCAGCAGTCGGGACTTCTTAATTGCATATATTCGTAGACAATTTAAAAGTAGTGAATTGTATCCTTTAATTTTAGGAATCTACTTAATAGGAATCCTTACAGTATTCATAAATATACAGCTTCAATTAAATAAGGTAGGATTAGCAATCAGTTTATTATATTTATTGTTAGCAATTTCTTATATTTTATATGGCTTCCGTAAGCGATATATGTATATTAGAAGATTAGGTCTTGGACTAACTCTTGTATCAACAGGAAAGTTAATCTTTTTTGATTTATCTTTTCTATCTTCGGGAAGTAAGATAATCGCATATTTCAGTTTCGGGTTTGTGCTTATTGGCGTGTCATTTATTTATCAAAGAGTTTCATCAAGACTGGGGGAGCAACATGGTCAAGTTGATTCAAAAAATTAGTTTAATTGCTAGTATTTCTTCCTTGGTTTTTATGTTACCGATCTTTACAGTTATCGAAGCAAAGGATAATAGTAAGGATTGGCATTTTTCCAAGTCAATTGATATACCAGATCATAATAAATACCAATCATTTTTTTTGGATGAAGAAGTATATGCAGGAGCAGATGAGAATTTAAATGACCTTCGAATCGTAAACAGTAAGGGGCAGTTTGTTCCATTTTATATAGAAAATGGCTATAAAGAATCGCAGGAGCAAAACATAGTCTATTCTTCAACCTTAGTGAATACTGCAAAGAAAGATCAAAATACGATCTTGGATTTTCGTATCACACCAATAAAAGAAAATGAGGATATTCAAGGAGATACACTACTGATCGATTTGCCGAATTTAGATTTTTTAAAGCATGTAGAAGTCTATGGTAGTTATGATGGTAATCTGTGGGAGTATATAAAGAAAAATGACCTATACCGGACTGATCGATTAGAAAATAAAATGATTAATCTTGGCACTGTCCATAAATATAGTTTTTATCGAGTAAAAGTGCTAGATAATGTTGAAAATCTGATTTTTAAACAGCTACATTTAGTTCATAAAACTTACGATTTTAAATGGAATGATTATAAGAAAACTAGTAATCCCACTTTTAAAATTAAAGAGGGTTCTAAGTTGACGGATATTGCAATCCAGAATAAAAATAGGCTTAAAATCAAGACAATAATGCTGGACATTGATAATAATTTTACTCGAGCTTATTCTGTATTTGACCCAAAGGATAATGAAATTCAAGTTGATGGTAAAAATGAGATATATCATATTAATTTTAAAAACGTTCAAATTAACGATACTACGATCACAGCAGTAACTCCAATTACGCAGCCATATTTTACAATAAAAATTAATAACGAAGACAATCCACCATTGGATATAAAGGGAATAAAGGTCGAATATTTTTTGGATAAGATTATATTTGAGGACACGGGTACTGGGCCATACAAGTTGCTTTATGGGAACGATCATGTAGAAGCACCAAAGTATGATATTGAGAACTTCAAACAGTATATTCAAAAAGAAAATTTGGTGTTAGGGAAATTAAAAGAACAAATGATTGTCTCGCCTATCGTAGACGCTCAAAAACCTCGTTGGTTTCAAACGAAAATTTGGTTTAATGGTATTATTATTGCGGTGTCACTAGTGCTTATTGTTTTTCTTATTATAAAAATGAGCAGACCAAAAAAATAAAATGATTTATTAAATAAATAACTTTAGAACGACTATTAAAGGTCGTTCTTTTTTATTAGGTAATAACTAAAGATTTTTCGTGTGAATGTAAGCTTACAAAGTACGTGAATAGTATGAGTGTTGTTAGATTAGTGAGTAAATAACAAAACAGGATTGTCTAATTTTGACAATCCTGTTTTTTTTCAACCAGAGCTACCAATCTCCTGCCGTTAATTCCTTATCGGTCAAAATAATTCTAAAATAATTTAATGACTTCAAATCTTGGATCCTCTTCAACACACCCAACTGAAATTAAATCATATACTATATTTTCTTTAAACTTTGATTTATAGAGAGGAAATAAGATCATTTTCGTACCTGTTAGTCGTATTTCCAAATTAACTGTCATAGGTGATATAAGCAAATATTCTGAGGCATTTCGGTATGGGACATTTGGGAAAACAACATCGCCTTCACCAGCTTTTACTGCAAAATCTAGATTAGGTGAATTAGGGGATAAATTAATAAAGCGAATTTTAGCTTCTCCTTGTGGCAAGGAATTATTATCCATATATGAAAACAGTGAGATTTGGTCAAAGTTATGACCAATAGCAATCGTATATTTTTGCTCAGCAAGTAAATTTAGTTGTTCAGAATGAATTGGTTTTGATTGATCATTCGTTTTAAAAATTTCAACAAATTGTACCCCTGAAGGTAAAGTTAAATAGTGAGTTGATTCTTTATAAGTTAAATTCGAAATAAATTTAGTACGATTAACATATATGTCTAAGCTTATTTTTTTTGGTAAAACATTAACGAGTCTTATAAAAGCTAAATTTTGCTTTATTATATTGTCTTGTTTATAACTTATTGGTGAATTATTTTTTATTAGCCTTTGGAACGAATCAAATCGATTATAATTAACGGGGAACAAATTGTCCTCTTTTTTTGAATAGGATGAAAAATGATTAAAAATATTCGGGTTTATTCGTTTTTTTTCTACCACTTTCTTCAAACTACATACCTCCTATGATTACCATCCTACGATCCCATTTAAAATAGTATTCATTAACGAGAAAATTATGAATTATTTTATATTTAAAACTCTTAAAATAGTTATTGCTTTTTAGACTCAAAATTTTATAGAATACTATCAATATAGTTTTTTACAATTAAATATTAGCTAATTAAGTTTATTCACTTTAAATGATTCAGTATGAAGACATCGTCCTAAAACTTGTTTTTTCGTCTGTCTCACTAAAAAATAAAGTGATTCTTAATACGCTCGTATAATTTTGGAAATAACCGGTCCAAAAGTTTCTACCAAGCTGCCGATATAGTTTGACTACGAGAGATATGACATAGCATATTCTCTCCTAAATATTTAGGAGGAAACAAACATGAATCTACATGAGATGAAAACGTCAACAAAAGCTGAAAAGGCTGATTTTTTAATCATAAATGGGAAAGTAATAAATGTTTTTACGAAAGAAATAATAGAAGATTCGATTGCAATTACAAATGGAATAATAGTTGGAATAGGTGATTATGAAGCTAATGTAGTAATAGATGCAGAAGGTAAATATATATCACCAGGCTTTATTGATTCCCATGTTCATATCGAATCATCGATGGTTTTACCTAGTGAATATGCGAGAACTGTGCTACCACATGGTGTAACTACAGTTATTACCGATCCTCATGAAATCGCAAATGTTGCTGGGGTTGATGGAATAAAAATGATGTTAGACGCATCAGAAAATATTCCGTTAGACGTTAGAATTATGTTACCGTCATGTGTACCAGCAACCTCATTAGAGCGCGGGGGAGCCATACTTTATGCAGAACATTTAGAGCCTTTTATGACACATCCAAGAGTACTTGGCTTAGCTGAAGTAATGGATTATCCTGCTGTTATGTCGATGGAAAAACAAATGATCGATAAATTAAAATTAGCTCACGCTTATCAAAAGCCAATCGATGGTCATTTAGCTGGACTATCTAAAAATGAAATAAACACATATTCCTATGCAGGTATTTCAACTGATCATGAATGTACAAATGTACAGGAAGTAATGGAAAGACTAAGAGCAGGGTTATATGTTGCATTTAGAGAAGGGTCCGCTGCAAGAAATCTAAAGGATTTATTACCTGCAGTAAATGATCGAAATGCCCAGCGAATTATGTATTGCACTGATGATAAACATTTAGACGATATCATGAAAGAGGGTTCGATTGATTTTTGTATTCGTACAGCAATCAAATTTGGAATTCACCCAGTGACTGCTTATTCAATGGCAACATTAAATCCAGCAACATGTTATGGTTTAAAACAAAAAGGAGCAATTGCTCCTGGATATGAAGCAAGCTTAGTATTTTTAAACGACTTAGAATCAGTAGAAGTTACGGACGTATGGTGTAAAAATGAGTTTATCGTTAAAAACAAACAAATTAGTAAACGAATTAATAGTGAAGAGTCAAATGTAATTGATTCAAAAGTAAGCTTAGGAGATCTAAAGATTGAAGATCTCGAATTAAAAACCGACTCCAAAAAGCTTGCTAATATAATTGAAATTAATCCAAATAGTATCGTAACAAATCATTTAATTAAAAAATTATCAAATGAATATACTTATTTTGTTCCAAATGTCGCTGAAAACTTATGTAAAATAGCAGTAATAGATCGCTACCATTCTGAAAAAGAGATTGGTCTTGGAATTGTTAAAGGTTTAAATTTAATTGAGGGAGCAATCGCTACAACAATAGCTCATGATTCACACCAATTAATCGTTGCCGGTATGAATGATGCTGATATGTATCTTGCAATTAAAACAATTGAAGAAATGAACGGTGGAATTGTAGTCGTATCCTCTGGAAAAGTAATTGCCAAATTATCATTACCAATTGGCGGTTTAATGAGTAATAAATCTGCAGAAGAAGTAGAAGCAGGTTTACTCCAAATTGAAAAATCATTACTTCAAATTAGACCAAACAATACATTTAACGCTTTTTTAACATTATCATTTCTAGCACTGCCTGTAATTCCAAGTATAAAAATTACGACAAAAGGTTTATTTAATGTAAATGAATTTAAATTTATTCCAGTTTTTCTAAATAACTGAACTAAATGAAGACTCTTATCAAAGGAGTCTTTTTTTATTAATTATATAAGTGGTATAGGTAAATACTTGTAGTTGATATGCAAAATAGATGTTAAATGAGTATTAGGAATTTTTTATAGAGGAGTATTTTGAATGTCAGATGTGATTTTTAATCATTTTAAAAAAGTGCCACTTTTTAAAGATCTATCGGATGAGGAGCTTCAATCTATAGTAGATATTTCACATATGAGAATATATAAAGTAAAATCATTTGTCTGTATGCAAGGTGACAAACTTGATCGAGTGTTTTTTATACACTCTGGAAAAGTAAAAATACATATAACTGATCCGTCGGGTAGAGAACAAATTGTTTCGATACCCCGAACTGGCGAGATGTTTCCACATGTTGGCTTATT
Organism: Bacillus sp. FJAT-25509; assembly: GCF_001420605.1. GTDB lineage: Bacteria > Bacillota > Bacilli > Bacillales > Bacillaceae_G > Gottfriedia. The sequence goes on along the minus strand of NZ_LJIZ01000003.1, from coordinate 444,483 downwards.
TCGAAAAGGAACTTTCCCTGCTCATGTTGAAGTTCTCAAAACAGCGGAGTTAATTGTCACTCCAATCGCTGACTTTGAGGAAATTCTGATTAAATATCCTGAATTATGTATTAAGTTATTTAAGTTTTTAGGAGAAAAAATTATTGACTTACAAGCGAGATTAGTTGAACAAACCCTACATAATACATATGACCAAGTTATCATGTTACTACTACGTCTATGTAAATCGAATGGGGTATCTTTAGATAAAAATCAATCTAAAGTAACAACTCATTTTACGAATCGCGAACTTGCTAATATGATTGGTTCATCCAGAGAGTCAGTAAACCGTACGATAAACCAATTAAGAAAAAAGGAATTAGTTACGATTGATTCAGAGGGTTTTTTTGTAATAAATATAGAAGAATTGCAAGCGGAAGTTAACTAAAAAAGGAGCATGAGTTGTCATGCTCCTATATAAACTAGATTTATTTAAGTCCTAACAATTGCTCGTTTAAACAATATATTATTTTCTAAATGGATATGTTGGAATGTATCAGCCTCAAGAGCTTCAAGTCTTTGATAAACCAGGCGGTAAGTACCACATGCTTCCATTGGTGGAGTATAGTCATTCGTGATTTCACGTAATTCTTTTAAAATATCCCCTGCAGAACTGTGCTCATTTTCTAACTCGTTAACGACTTTACTTAATTTCTTGTAATTTTCTTCCGTTGGGTTTTTTTCATATTCTAAAATTAATTTAAAATCCACTGATTCTTCTTTCCAAGTATGTTGCTCTAATTCTGTTTTTAAATCAAAAAACAGTTTGTGTAATCTTACTAAATGAGGTTGAGTTTCTCCGTGAACTCGCATTACTTTCGTTACATATGGGCTTAATTGAGGTAATTCCTCATTTAAAAAACGATGATGCTTACTTATAATATGATCGATTAAATCACTACTAGATGCTTCTTTAAAATCAATTACTACTTCGTTTGATAATTTTGTTTCTTGATAAAGTGTATTTAGTTTTGTTAAAATTTCATCTTTTGATAAATTTTTTTCTTCAATCGCTTCAATTAGAGGTCTATTTCCACCGCAGCAAAAATCAATTCGATATGTTTTAAATAGATCACTTGCCTTTGGGAATTCAGTAACAATCTCACTAATCTTAGATAGCTCATTAAATGGTTGATTCATTTTAGTACCCCCGTAAGATTTTTGTTGTTTTGTCTTTCTAAAAGAAGATTAACAAAAATATTGATATGAATTTGTGATATAAATCACAAATTGAGGTTTTTTAGGTATAGAAATAATTTATTTTCTTAAATAGAAGCGAGGTATTAATAATTGCATCATAAAATTAATAAAACATAAACAAATAAAAAATAATACTATTAATACAATTATTTCTGTAAGCAAAGCCAAAAATAAAATGACTCAAGAAACACACTTGAGTCATTTTTACTCTTTTAAATTCACTTTTTTCAATTTGTAATGAAGTCGGTCTCGTACTTATAGTTAATTTAATCAAAATCTTATTGAAGTATTTTTGAAGATAAATTTGTATTAAGGGCAGAATATAAAAGTACTTTGGACTTTAAATTCTATAGGGTAAGGAGAGATTGAAATGGAAGACAAAATTGATTTTTCTGAAAAAATACATATTGGTGAATTAATTGCTGTTTCTAATGTTTACGGCTTAACTCCTTATACGCTTCTTTTAGAACTTGAAAAAGGTAATATTGAAGTTTTCCTTACGATAGATGAGTTTAATGAAAAATACAGAGACACAACAGATTTGGATTGGTGTCAATTAAACAATGGTAAAGTTTTTTCTAAAAAGATTGAAGAGTAAACGGTAAATACTTTGGAATATTGATTAATTAAATACAGAAATAGACTTACATCATTCAAATAAAAAGTATTTTGCTTTTCGCTTTATCTAAAGGTAATACAAATTCTTTGGATTCGTGTTCTACAATCCAACAATCAATCATAAGTGGTAAGAGTTATAAGAGGTAAAAGAGAAGTAATTAGAAAACATAATTTGAATTGATTGCTTCAAGGATTTATCATTTTTTCATTTGATAGAATTTCACAAACCTAATATTGTGTTTAACTTCTTTTATTTAATACGATTTCTCCGAACATGGCCAATTGATCATTATTTAAATGATCTCGATCTATATTTGGTAGAACAACTGATATTAGAAAATTAACTTCGCTGTTTAACCTAGTAATCTCTTCTAACAAATGGATTTGGATTCCTTTCATTTCGTTGATTACCTCTAAATACAAATCATCTTTAGTAGAATTTAATTCTTTATTTATACTGCTCATATCAAACACCTCCAAAGAAAATTATTCGTTGCAAATGCTTCAATATCCTTTATGTATATCTGATTTTTTAGTTTCAAAAATTAAATTTTAGGGTAAATTATTTTCTCAGCGTTTTACATTGCAATAAAATAAAAAAACTCAGCCAATAATTTTAGATTTTGGCATGAGTAGGATATTTATTAAATAAAACGAATTCATTCACCAATATTTTCTTCAAACCACGTCTGAAGCTCTTTTAATGATGTAAAAGAGAAGATTTCTTCTCCGTTTTGACCGTTATCAAAACCGGTGTTTCCTCTTAAAGTAATTTGTCCTTCTTCTCCAGAAATTAAGATCGCATAAGGGTGGTTTATATTTATATATCTTGCATCTAAATCATTATCAATCCAATTCTTACTATTCAAAAATGCTTCGAAATGTTCCATTTGTATTCCTCCTGTCGAAACTATTATTCCAATTATTAACAAAAAATAGACCTTAAAAAGTTTGTGGAAGAAATTGGATTAAATGCAACAATGATTAATCCTGCATGTTAATCCCTTTTTTAAGAGAGGTTATAAATTTAATATAAAAAAATATGGTTGAATGTATAGGACAAACTTGGTTCCGGGAAGGCTTAAAAGTAAGGAGGCGGTTTCTATTATTACTTTCGAAGTTTTATCACTGATGATTAGCTTTGGTATGTTTGTGATCGCCATTTTAGAGTTTAGAGATAAGGATAAGAATAAAAATTCTTGAACACGCTAATTAAGGCGTGTTTTTTTTTATATAAATAATTTCTATCAAATAAAACTAGAGAATTTCACTTAAAGATAGTAACTATTGTACAATTAAAATAAGTGAAAAAATCAAGAAGGTGAAAAAAGATGTATGATATTACAATTATCGGTTCAGGTGTAAGTAGCATTTTTTTAGCATATACATTATTACAATCAAATCAGAAAGTATTAATACTGGAAAAAGGAAAGTCTTTAGAAGAAAGGGCCTGTGCTATAGATAAAGGCGGAATATGCAATTGCGACGTTTGTGGTAAATATTATGGCTTTGCAGGACTTGGTAAATCAGAAGGGAAATTCAACTATTCATGTGATTTTGGGGGAGAATTAGCTCAAAAAGTAGGAAGAGTTCATCTTGAGCAATTAATGAAAGAGGTTGACGATCTATTATGCCTTTATGGTGGAGGGGCTGTAGAAAAGTATTCGACTGTAAATGAAAATTTGGCTAAAAAAGCCGAGGGTTGCAAGTTACATATGTTAACTACTGAAGTTAGACATCTCGGTACACGTCTTTCAACAGAAATATTCGAACGACTATATAAGGAATTATCTAGTAAGATTGATATTCGCTTTGAAGTTGATATTCTAGATATTATAAAGGAGAATAATCTATTCTATTTGGATACTAACTTAGGAAAATTCGAATCTAAAAACATCGTATTTGCAACAGGTAGATCCGGAACAGAATGGTTAAATGATCAGTGTGCTTCACTTGGAGTTAAACAAGGTAGAACTCGTTTAGATTTAGGGATTAGAGTCGAGATGAAAGAACAACAGCTTCGTTCAATTTTACAAGATACATTTGAAACGAAACTTGCTTTTGAATATGACGAATTGATTTCAACTACATATTGTATGAATCCAAAAGGTAGAATCGTTCGAAAGTTTCAAGAAGGATTAGTGATGCCAGATGGACAAAATTTTAAGGAAAAAGAATCAGGGACAACTAATTTAAATTTTACTTTATTCACTCCTAAATATTTTCCATCACTAAATGAAGCAAATCTTTACGCTAATGAAATTATTGGAAAAATAAATAATGGGTCAGATCGCATCGTCGTTCAACGATTAGGTGATTTACTTAGCGGCAAGCCTACAACAATTGCGAAAATGGAAAAAAACAGTATAAAACCAACATTAGATGCTGATTGCGGTGACCTTAAAAATGAAGTTCCTAATTTATATTTGAATATTTTACAAGGATTTTTGAATCAGTTGGAAGAATTTATTGGAGAGACAATTGATGAGGATACACTCCTTTACGGAATGGATGGAAAGTTTTACTCACCAATTATTGAAATAAATTCAAACTTTCAAACGAGTTTAGATGGATTATTTGTAATTGGAGATTGCTCTGGAGTTACCCACTCATTATCTCAAGCAGCGGCTAGTGGGATTTATTTAGGTAAGGTTTTGGCAAATAAGGATCAATCTTTAACTAGATTTTAAAATTCACATTGTGGGTGATTAGATGGAAAATAGAATTCATTTATATTTAATTAGACATGGTGAAACTTATTTAAATCGTTATAAAAGGATGCAAGGATGGGCCGATAGTCCATTAACAGAAGAAGGAAAGCTAGTAGCGATTGAATGTGGAAATAGATTATCAGATATCCAATTTGACCGTGTATATACTAGCGATTCTGGTAGAACTGTTGAAACGGCAGAACTAATTTTACAGCAGAACAATTACGAAATTCCCGTAATAAGAAAAACAAAAGCCTTCCGAGAGTCCTTTTTTGGTAGTTTTGAAGGAGAATTCTCAGCAGTAGCCTTAGGTAAAGTTGCAAATGATCACGGTTATTCTTCCTTTAGAGAACTATTAAGAAATCGTTCCCTAGAAGATATTACAAATTTTATCAAAGAGTCTGATCCATACCATCATGCCGAGAATTACTCCGAGCTATGGGATCGAATTGAAAAAGGATTAAATGAACTAATTATCGAAAATAACAAAAACGATGAGAATGTATTAATTGTCACTCATGGAAATACGATTCGAAATATTGTAAAAAAGTTTTCAGAAGAATTTAATATTGAATTAGAAATAAAAAACGCTAGTATTACAATTTTGGAATACTCATCGGATACGTATAAAGTGATTTCATTTAATCAATAATTTACTAAGTCACTACAGGATAAAAAAGTACAAATAAAAATAAACAAAAAGAGAAGGATAATAACCTTCTCTTTTTTGTGAAATTCAAAATATCATTTATTTTTCAACTTTTTATTACTATTTTTACTATTTATGACTGGTGTAGGAGCTTTAAAAAATTGTTTTATTGTTTGTCTGTTCTTAGAAAAGTTTAATTTTAGTACTGCTCCTGAATGTTCGACCGTTTCGTTTGTAAAACCAGCATCTACAGGAATACTTAGGCGATCAATTTTTTCAATTGGTTGAGAAAATGCAAAAGAAGCAAGCGAAAGTATTTCATCTAATTTTAAGTCAGTTGAAACATATTTTGTTGTTTCGTCTAGTAATAGAGGTACCCTAGCAATTCCTCCAAAAGTATTTAACTTTTCTTTAACGGCCCTTACGACTTTTAACAATACTTCTTGCTGGCGTTGAACTCTTCCAAAATCATTATCTTGATCATGTCTAAATCGTACGTATTTTAAAAGCTGTTGACCGTGTAGTTTATTATTTCCAGGTTTCATTTTTAAGTTCATATCATTAATGATTGCTTGACTAACATTAACTGTTATACCCTCTGGAACAAGTGTATCTACAATCCCAACAAAACCTTTAAAATCAATTATAACCGTATGGTCAATCGGAATACCGAGATTATTATAAATTGTTTCTTTTAGTAGTTTTTCTCCACCTAAATAATAAGCCTGATTAATTTTTCCATAATCATACTTATAACCTTTAATTTTAACATATGAATCCCTCAGTATTGAGGCAACTTTTAGAGTTCGATCCTCAACATTATATTGAACTACTGCAATACTATCTGAACGTGAGTTTTTTTCGCCACGAGAATCAACACCAATAACTAGGAAAAATAATGAGTTTTTTAAAAGTTTATTTTTAAAGCTGATTTTTTGTTCACTTAGTGAATTTGATTGGCTTTGGTCGTGATTCGATGGTCTAATTTGACAACTGGTTAGAAAGAAAACAAGAAAAGAAAGAAGGCATATTCGCAAGAACTTCGACATGACTAAATTACTCCTTCTATATGATTGTTGGTCTATTTATGTAATTTAGTTTATATTTCCCCTCTAATATTTTGAAAATACATAACAAAAAAGGAAAATTGATATATACCGTTTTTTTCCATAAATAGAAATAATTGTTCATTGTTAAGAAATACTACATAGTATAAAATTTACTTTGTTAATTTCTTCACAAATAAAAACGAATAAATTAGGTGAAAATAATTATTTTTTTATCACCATATGTGAATACTTTCACAAAATATATAACGGTTGAAATAAATATTAATGATTTAATAAGGCAATATTAATAAATAAAGTTTGTGAAGTTATTTAACAAAATAATTAGGTTGGATGCTAGATTTTATAGGTAAAATCTAAGAATCTAAACAAAGGGAGTAAACCAAATGTTAGTAGATAATTTTAATCCATTTGATAATCTCGCAATTTCAGCACTTGTTGCGGCTGTACCGATTCTTTTATTTCTTTTATGCTTAACAGTGTTAAAAATGAAAGGTATTTATGCTGCTTTATTAAACCTAGGAATTACGTTTATAATCGTACTTACAATCTTTAAATTACCAATCGGTGAATCAATCGGAAGTGTAACCCAAGGAACTATTCAAGGGTTATGGCCAATTGGTTATATCATTGTAATGGCTGTGTGGTTATACAAAATAACAGTAGAATCTGGGAAGTTTGATATTTTACGTAGTAGTATAGTTGGTATTTCGAGTGATCAGCGGATCCAGTTCTTATTGATTGGATTTTGTTTTAACGCATTTCTTGAAGGGGCAGCAGGTTTTGGAGTACCGATTGCTATTTGTGCGGTATTATTAGTTTCAGTCGGTTTTAAACCACTGCAAGCAGCTATGCTTTGTTTAATTGCAAATGGAGCATCTGGAGCGTTTGGAGCAATTGGAATACCAGTTGGAATTATTGATACATTTGGTTTACATGGCGTAACTTCAATGAAAGTTTCAACCATGACAGCACTAACTTTACCGATTATTAATTTTACGATTCCATTTCTGTTAATCTGGTTAATCGATGGATTTAAAGGAATTAAAGAAATTTTACCGGCAATTTTAGTAACGTCTATTACTTATACAGTTTCTCAAGCAATCATGACAATCTTTTTAGGTCCAGAGTTAGCAGATATTATTCCTTCATTATTAACAATGGGCGTTTTAGCATTATTTCTTAAAAAATGGCAACCTAAAAATATTTTCTTACTAAATGGGAAAGAATTTAAAATTGAATCTTATTCAATGGCTGATGTTATTAAAGCATGGTCACCATTCTATTTACTAACAATTTTCGTATTAATTTGGAGCTTAAAATCATTTAAAGGTTTATTCGCTGTTGGAGGAGCTCTATCTTCTACTGTTTTAAAATTCGTTGTTCCAGGTTCAACAATAAATGTCAGCATTGATCTAATCGGAGCAACAGGTACTGCAATATTATTAGCAGGATTAGTTACAATTTTCACTTCTAAATCAATTAATGTTAGTAGAGGTTTATCTCTACTTTTAAAAACAATCTCAGAATTTTGGATACCGATTATTATGATTTGTGCAATTATTAGTATCGCAAAATTGATGACTTATGGAGGATTAACAAGTGCTTTAAGTCAAGCAGTTGCACACACTGGAGACGCATTTCCGTTTTTATCTCCAATTTTAGGATGGATTGGGGTATTTATGACTGGTTCTGTCGTGAATAACAATACTTTATTTGCTCCAATTCAAGTTTCGGCTGGTAATATTTTAGGTACAAATCCTTCATTATTAGTATCAGCAAATACTGCAGGTGGGGTAATTGCAAAACTAGTTTCACCTCAGTCAATTGCAATCGCAACTGCTGCAGTAGGTGAAACTGGTAATGAATCGACATTAACAAAAATGACTTTAAAATATAGTTTTGGATTGCTAGCATTTGTTTGTATTTGGACATTTATATTATCACTAATTTATTAAGTTAAAGAGTCTTGAGAGAGTTTTCTCAAGACTTTTTTTATTACTTAAAGTTGATTTTCGAAAATTGTTTAATCATTCATACGCCCTTATGTTTAGCACTATGAGATAAAGTTGTTATCCAAAAATCTATTTAATCTCGCCTTAAATATAGACAAATGCCTATGTAACAAGGATTGTGACCCCTACATATACTTTATTGTGATTTCTAAAAGTTAAGTGAAGGAGGCAATCTATTATGAAGGGATATTCACCTTACTACGGCGGCTGCGGCGGTGGCTTTGGATGCGGCGGAGGATTTGCGTTAATCGTTGTGTTATTTATTTTATTAATTATCATCGGTGCGTCTTTTGTAACTTGCTAAAAACTATTGAGCGTCAGCCACAGAAACCGACTAACATTTAGTTAGTCGGTTTATTTCATTTTTTACACAGTATTTATACTGTTTTTTTGAGTTTTACTTTTTTCACCAACTTTTTATTTAGTGCATATAAAGAAGTAGGTATATAACTAGAAATTTTTACTTAATTTAGTAAATTTAAATTGTCCTATTAAACAAGGAGGACCATAAATGAAAAATCAGCTTTATAAACCTCAAAGACATTGGAAAGATATTCCTTTATGGAAAGATGTTACGGATGAACAATGGAACGATTGGTTATGGCAATTAACAAATACAGTCAGAACATTGGATGATTTGAAACAAGTGATCGATTTAACGGAGGATGAAGAAGAAGGGGTAAGAATATCTACTAAAACCATTCCATTAAATATTACTCCTTACTATGCTTCTTTAATGAATCCGACTGACCCACGTTGTCCCATTAGAATGCAGTCTGTACCAATTAGTAAAGAATTAAATAAAACAAAATATGATTCGGAAGATCCACTAGGCGAAGATGATGATAGTCCAGTTCCTGGATTAACTCATCGATATCCAGATCGTGTGCTTTTTTTAGTGACAAATCAATGCTCTATGTATTGTCGCTACTGTACAAGACGTCGATTTTCAGGGCAAATTGGTATGGGAGTACCGAAAAAACAATTAGATGAAGCAATAGCATATATACGTGAAAATGAAGAAGTAAGAGACGTACTGATTTCAGGTGGAGACGGATTATTAATTAATGACAATATATTGGAATATATTTTAAAAAATTTAAGAGCAATCGATCATGTGGAAATTATTAGAATTGGAACTAGAGCGCCTGTAGTTTTCCCTCAAAGAATTACCGACAACTTATGTGAAATATTAAAAAAATATCATCCAGTATGGTTAAATACACATTTTAATACGAGTATTGAAGTAACAGAAGAAGCAAAAAAAGCATGTGAAATGCTTGCAAATGCTGGCGTTCCAGTTGGGAATCAGTCAGTTATTTTAACAGGGATTAATGACAGCGTACCAATTATGAAAAAGTTAATGCATGACTTAGTAAAAATAAGAGTCAGACCATATTATATTTATCAATGTGATTTATCAGAAGGAATTGGTCATTTTAGAGCACCAGTTGCAAAAGGGTTGGAGATTATTGAGGGATTACGTGGGCATACATCTGGTTATGCAGTACCTACATTCGTAGTAGATGCACCAGGCGGAGGAGGTAAAATCTCACTTCAACCAAACTATATCGTCTCTCAAAGTAGTAAAAAAACAGTACTAAGAAATTTTGAGGGTGTCATCACATCTTATCCAGAGCCTGAAAACTATAAAGAGGATACTGCAGAAGATTATTTTTCATTAGTTTACCCTGATTATTTAAATAAGGCAGCTAAGGTTGGTATTGCTAGTATCATGAATGATCAAGTGCAAAGTCTTATTCCTTCAGATTTAGAAAGAATGAAAAAGAGAGAACAATATCAAACGGATCCAGCACATAGTTCATTAAAAAATAAACGCGAAAAACGAGATGAATTAAAGGAGAAAAAGTTTCAATCACAAATTCAAAAAATGGATGGAAGTGTAAAGAAAGATGAATAATACTTTAAAATGTGATTGGTGCGGTGAGGAGATTGTACAGGAAACAAAATCAGTTGTACATTGGGAATTACCGGATGGTTCCAGAGCAATCACAATTACTGGTGTACCATCATTTCATTGTGATCAGTGCAAATTTACCTATCAGAAGGAAGATATGGTCAAATCAATAGAAGATCAGTTGTTTCTTATTTCAACAAAATTACTTCCAGTTTCAGTTACATTTGATGAATTAATGAAGCAGCCGAGATTATTAAAAAGAAATTATTTTGACTTCTCGTCATAGAACGAGTATTTTTAAAATATAAAATAACTCTGTTATTGTTTAAAGTATATTTAAAAAGTAACAATATTTTTAGAAAAAGAGACAAAATAAATAATAAAACTGAGGGAGAATCATGAGAAAGTCATTTTACCATTATATGATGAAGCATAGAAACTATAAAATTCCTAATGAAATTGGAATATTGGCAGATCATCTTTTTAATGATCACTCATTTCCAAAACATTCTTCAAGCTATGACGAAATTAGCTCGTATTTAGAGTTTGATGGAACTTTCCATCAATCGATGAGCGTTTTTGATGAAGCATGGAACTTATATTTAGAAGATCAATAAGATGTGACTTAGGTTAACTAAGTTGCATCTTTTTTTTGAAACCTCCTTTAATAATCTCCCCTTTATTTATTGATTCTACCATTTTTGAAACTAGCTATTAATTTCTTACCTACAAAATAGGCTATTCCCTTTTTTTATTTACTATGAAAATGACAGACAATTATCTATTGGTTGCATAGTATACAGTAAAAACGAATTAGTCACGACGTATGGAGAAGGAGGTAAGAAGTATGACGAAGAAAAAACAACCCAAATATAACGTAGATGATATTGTCGTGATTACGTTATATGGTACTGTCGGTAAGATAACAAATATTAAACTGATGGATGGCGTTTTTGTTTATGAAGTCAATAATCATGACGGACTTTATGTTGAGAATACTCTTCAGCTTCTCAACGAATATGATGGGAAAAAACTTGAAAAAGAATGGATAGAAGTAAATTATTCATTTTCTTTCGGGGATCTTGTTCAAGTAAATGGTTATGAAAAAGAAATTTTTAGAATTGTTGGGTACCGAACTGAGGTTTGGCGATATAAAAATGACGCGTGGGAAGATACAATTTACGAACTAGCGCGTATTACTGATGGAGAATGGTTAGAAGCCGATGAAACAGATTTAACTCTTATTGCATCAGCGCAAACTGCAAATGCAATTCTAAAAAAACTAAGAAATGATAAAAATGGCATTACAAAATTAGATTTAGAAAAACTTCGCTCAATGAATGATTTTAATAAAAACAGAAATAAAACAACAAAACAAGAAATAATTGACGGTTTATTAGATATATATAATGATTACGCTGTTTTATATTCAATCTTCCAAGACGAAGAATATAAAATTGTGATGGATCTAGTGCTTAAAAATTTAAATAAATTCTCAGAGAAGAAAACAAATTGAGAGAGAGGATATTCTACAATAATTGTAGAATTATATGAATCATAAAAGGTATGCCTATCCCTATTAAAATAAAAAATGCAATTGTCGTCAGTTTTTCAACGGCTTCTTCAAACTTTTCATCATTAACCATAATTTCTTTTAAATTAGCTAGCTTGTCCATTTTTATCATTGGAATCTCGCTCCTTTAACATGTTTTAATTGAATATATGCTTGTCAATGTTGTATTATGCTAAAGGTTACATATTAATATTTTTTTGTGCTTAGTAAGGTTTTTTTCATATTTTCTCATTTTTCACATATTAACTAGTAAGGGGTGATGCTAGTGAAAGAAATTGAGGTAGTTATTGATACGGAAGAAATAGCAGAATTTTTCTATCAACAGCTCATTCAGCGAGGATATGTTCCTGAGGAAGAGGAAATTGAAGAACTAGCGGATATTACTTTTGAGTACTTACTGGAAAAATGTATGATTGATGAAATTGATGAGGAAGAAGAATAGTCATGAAAGTGGCGACGGGAGCTCTCGTCGTTTTTCTTTTGTGTATCGAAAGTACAAGCATTTAACTGCATGATCTGGAATTTATATTGGAGGATTATATGAAAAAAAATAATTGGATACTAATTTTTACTTCTATTTTTCTATTTGTTATTTTAGGACTTATTTATGATTCGAACATAATTCGGCGTTTGGACAATTCAGCGTTTAAATTCTTTGAATTCATTCGAACAGATGCACTAGATTCATTTTGTTATTTTTTAAGAGATTTTGGATCTTCAAAAATGTATTTAACATTTGCAGTCATTGTTTTAGTTTATGCAATTATACGTAAGCGTATTTGGACTGGTATATCATTAATTATTACTTTATTGACAGCTAGAGTGGTTGTTTCATTTTTAAAAGATCTATATGAAAGACCACGACCAAGTTCAATGTACTATGTGGAAAGTGGATTTAGTTTCCCGAGTGGACATGCAGTTATGGCATCATCCTTCTTTCTAACATTAGGCTTTATTTTAATAGTCATTCAACCTGCAATGATGAAACACAAAAAATTGATTCAATTTATCGTTCTTTTCATGATATTTTTAATATCAATGAGCAGAATTTACCTGCATGTACATCATTTCTCAGATATTATTGCAGGATGGTTAGTAGGATATGCATGGTACAGTATTTGTAAAAATGTATTTATTAATTTACATGAAAGAAAACAGCTTTAATTTAATAAGAAAAAAGAACACCTATAATCGAGATGATATAGGTGTTCTTTTTGAGTACTATTTGTTACGAGAGAAATTAAGGCCAATACACTTGATATAAAAATAATGTATATTTTATTGTAGCATCAGTACGTTTATCGAATTCTCTAGAGCGAAAGCCATATGTTATATTGACAACTACTTCATAAGGGGAAATGATTTTAGTACTTGTATCAATCGTTGTTCTAAAAAACATACCTTCTTGATCAGAAAAACCATAATCGATTCCATTTAAAACACTACTTGCATGTAACACTTTAAAAGGATATGTTCTAAATAATCGTGAAACCGTTCTTCCACCTGTTAGTGCTTTAAGGAAAGCGAACAACATCTTCAATTAAATTAAGCACAATAAATTACCTCATGAGATGTATATGATTTAAATCAAGTCCAAATTGCCTATAATTGTTAAAGTCATGTAGGCCAGGAAAAAAGGTATGTACAAAAAAGTTAAACCATACGAAAAACCACAAGGATTACCTTGTGGTTTAATTTATTTTATTTAGAGTTTAGGGATATTCCCATTCACATCAAGATTTAACTAAGTTTATATTATTCAAAAGTTGATAAAAATTCTTCAACTGATTCTGGCGTTTTTGCATTTGCGCTATGTAAGTGGCCAATTTTTTCGCCATCTTTAAATACAAGTAAACTCGGAATTCCCATTACTTGTTGTTCACTAGCGATTTCTGGGAATTCATCGTGATCCATTGTGTACCAAGTAAATGATGGGTGCTCTTCAATAACGTCTCCGATAAAAGCATCTAAACGTGTACAATCAGGACACCAAGTTGCATAAAATTTCACCACGATTGGCTTTTCACTTTTAATTATTTCCTCATATTTTTTTACTTCTTCTATTCTTTCCATAATTGCCTCCTAAAGCTTTGATAAGTTTATTTTGAATCATATTTATTAGTATTTCAATTATTTTAACTTAATAATGCATTTTTAGAATTAATGTGATTAAAAAGGATACAAATGTTCGTATGTTGATGTAAAATATAAGATAGAAAAGTTGTACTAAAAATTAGTAACAATGATAGTAAATAAAATGATGAGGTGTATTTAATGAAGTTTATTCATACAGCAGATTGGCACCTTGGTAAAATTGTACATGGTGTACATATGACAGAAGACCAACGATATTTATTATTAGATGAATTCATTTCAATAATTAAACAAGAAAAGCCAGATGCAGTTGTTATAGCAGGCGATTTATATGATAAAAGTATCTCTCCAACTGAGGCGATTGAACTATTAAATGAAGTATTCCATAAAATTGTAATTGAATGCAATACGCCTATTCTTGCGATTGCTGGAAATCATGATAGCGCTGAACGCATTGAATTTGGTAGCCGTTTTATGGAAAAAGAAGGCTTATATTTAGTAGGGAAATTTCAAACTCCATTTAAGAAAGTAATTTTAAATGATGATGAGGGTGAAGTTCATTTTTATTTAATTCCGTATGCCGAACCAAGTATTGTACGTTATATCTTACAAAACGATGATATTCATTCACATGATGACGCTATGAAAGCAATCATCAATAAAATAAGAGATGAAGAATTAGACCCAACAGTCCGAAATGTATTTGTTGGACATGCATTCGTTACAAATAATGGTGAGCCTTCAGATGAAGAGACAGAGGGAGAACGAACCCTCTCTATTGGTGGAGCTGAATACGTATCACATCATAATTTTAAACATTTTAACTATACAGCCCTAGGACATTTACATCGGGCACATTTTGTAGGAAATCAATCAATTCGATATTCTGGATCACCATTAAAATACTCACTTTCTGAAGAAAACCATAAAAAAGGTTGCTTAATTGTTGAATTAAAAGCTGACGGTGAGCTATCAATAGTTAAAAAAGATTTTCATCCAAATCGAGATTTAAGATCGATCGAAGGAACTATTGAGGAAATCAGACAGCATTCTGTGAATGATGATTATGTATTTGTTAAATTAACTGATGAGCATATGGTAGTACATCCGATGGAACAAATCAGAACAGTTTATCCAAATGCAATGCATGTTAGTCGAAAGCGAACGACATTACAAACAGAACAAACAAATCAACTGAGTTTAGTGGAAAAACAATCAAAAAATCAACTTGAGTTGTTCCAATCTTTTTATAAAGAAATGAAGAATGAAGATTTGAAAATTGAAGATGAACAATATATGAAAGAGATTATTCACGAAATCTTTGTAAGGGAGGAATAGATTTGAAGCCGTTAAAAGTAGTACTTCATGCATTTGGACCTTATAAGGATAAGGTACATGTTGACTTTAGTCGACTAAATGAAAAAGGATTATTTGCAATAACTGGTCCAACTGGTGCAGGTAAAACAACAATATTTGATGGAATTTGTTTTGCTCTTTTTGGAGAAGCGAGCGGTGAAAATAGGAATGACCAAACATTACTTCGAAGTCATTTTGCAGATGATGATCTATATACCAGTGTTGAATTGACATTTGAATTAAAAGGAAACCATTATAATATTTTTAGACAAAAAGGACATCAAAAGAAACAAAATAAAAGTATTACAGGCGATAAAATAGAGTTTTATAAAATTGAGAATGAGGAAAAAGTACCTTATTGTCAGGAATTTAATAAAACTTCAATCGTCAATAAAAAAGTAGAAGAATTATTAGGGATCAATGCAGATCAATTTAAACAAATCGTATTACTTCCTCAAGGTGAATTTAGAAAATTATTAGTTTCGGATACAAAGGAAAAGGAAGAAATTTTGCGAAAAATTTTCAGAACTGAACTATTTGAAAAAGTAACTGAAACTCTGAATTTAGCTAGAAGAACCATGGAAAGTAAATTTACTAATTTAAAGCAGAAAATCGTTATTAAATTAGAAGTAATTGAAAAATTGTTAAGCGAAAAAGGAATTCAAATTTCCGACGATTCTCAAATTAATCTTCATCTTGTTAATGAGATATTGACTGAACATATATCAAGTATAATAGAAGATTTAAAAAGACTTGAAGAAAATGAGAAAATACAAAAATCACAATTAGAAACTAGCCAGCAAAAGTTATTTTCAGCAGAAGCTCATAATAAAAATATTGATCGATTAAATGAAGTAATTGAATTATTAACGATGTTAAAAGGTCAAGAGTTAGAAATAGAAGATAAAAAAATAAAAATAAAATTAGCCACAAATGCTGAAAAAGTATTGCCTATAAAAACTGAACTTGAGAAACTAAAAAATTCACTACAAGTTACAAACGATAAATTATTATTCGAAATAGAGAGTTTAAAAGAAACACTTATTAAAATTGAAAAAATTTCTGCGGAAGTTGCTACTTTACCTGAGGAGCAAAAAAAATTAGGTAGCCTAGAAAGCCAATTGAGTAATTTATTAGCTTTAAAAGAAGATGTAGAACATTTTCAAAATCATAAGGTAGCGTTTCATAATAAATCGAAACAGATTCTATTATACGAAAATGAAGAAAAGACATTACAAGATGGTTTAAAGAAAGAGAACGAAGAATTAATTCAATTAAAGCAGCAACTACATGACTTAGAAGGTATTCATGATCAATGGGCGAAATTGTCCTTATTAAACAAGGAAATCTCATTAAAAGGTGGGTTTGCTAAACGAATCTTTTTTGCAAAAAAAGAATTAGAGCAAAAACTAAATGAATATCAACTAAAAAATTTAGATCATCTAAAATTAAAAAATGAATTGGATAGAATTGAAATTGAAATGCATCAGCAAAAAGCTGCTTTTTTAGCGAAAGATTTAAAAGATCAAGAGCAATGTCCAGTTTGTGGAAGTACCCATCACCCATCGCTTGCTAAATTTAATGGGACTGTCAATGAAGAAGTAGCAGAAAAATTAAAAATGCAAGTAAATCAATTTCAGACTGAACTAGCAACAATTCAGGGTGAAATTAAAAGTAAAGAAAACTCATTAAAAATTGATGAAGAATCATTTTTTGATGAGCATGGACAATTTGATTTTACAAATGAAGGGCTTAAAGCTCTAGCTGATGAGTTTAATGAGAATAAATCAAACTTAACTAATCTGACCGAGAAGAAAGCTGCTTTCGAAAAAATTAATCATTTAATAAAAACAAAAGAAGAATTAATTAGGGACATAAGTTTAAAAGTTACTGAGAAGACTGAGGCAATGAATAAGTTTACGAATGAACTAAATGAATTAAAAATTCAGATCGTACAAATTGAATCAAAATTACCAGAACCTTTAAGAACTCTTGAAAAATGGCAAATGGAAAAAAATGAAATTGAAAAAAGTATTTCAATATTAAAAGCTAAAATTTCAAAAATTGAAGAAGAATTTAGAAGTCTAACTGAACAGAAGACGATTAAAGAAACTACTCGCACTCATCTTGAGAATGAAGTTATAAAATTAAATGAAGAGATTCGAAAAACAACGATTCTTTATCATGATAAATTATCCGAGTACGAGTTTAATGGAGAATCTGAGTTTATTAGTGCAATTGATCATATACGAATGGCTGACCAATATCGAAATGATTTATCATTGTTCGAAGAGAATCTTCAAAGATTAAGTACTGAAAAAGAGTTGCTTGGAAAACAAGTTCAATCGATGAAAAAAATTGATGTAAGTGAACTTAAAATGAAGGTACAAGAAATTACTCAGCAGTTAGACGCTATTGTTAACGAGATGATTCGGATCCAAGAATTAAATAAACGATTAAGTCAATTGAAAATTGACCTGCAAAATTATCAAGAGGAATTTGTAAAAGCTGAACAAAAATTAGCAGGATTAACGGATTTATATAAAGTTACAAAAGGCGATAATGATAAAATGATTTCGTTTGAGCGATATGTCTTATTGGATTATTTTGAACAAATTATTGAATCGGCAAATATTCGACTTGATCATTTATCAAATGGTCAATTTCAATTGCAACGGAAAGATGCAGTTGAAAAAGGAAGGAAACAAAGTGGTTTAGGATTGGAAGTTTATGACTCCTATACAGGTCTTGCTAGGGATGTAAAAACATTATCTGGTGGAGAGCAGTTTAATGCATCACTTTGCTTAGCGCTAGGTATGGCAGATATTATTCAAGCACATAAAGGTGGTGTATCAATTGATACGTTGTTTATAGATGAGGGATTTGGATCGTTAGATGATGAGTTGTTATCAAAAGCAATTGATACCCTTATTCAGCTTCAAAAATCTGGCCGTTTAATTGGCGTTATTTCACATGTGCAAGATGTAAAGGATGCAATGCCTGCAGTAATTGAAGTTCATAAAACAAACAAGGGATATTCTGAGTTATCAATTTTAATTAAATAAAGATGAAAGTGTGCCGGAAACTAAGCGAAAGTTTCCGGTTTTTTATTTTTACTAAAAAGATTTTGACTAGAATTTTTTGAATGAAATATATTTATCTATAGATACATTAGTAATATAAAAATTTACTTTTATAAATCCTTTCAATCAACCTGCTTAATGGAGGGATTTGGCAATAATTGACATAGTATTGCATATTTAAACAAGAATAGATATAATAATTAAAAATCTAAATATACCAAATTTTCAATAAATTTATTCTAATTAAAAATTTACTTACATAAATCAAAAATAATTGGGGGTATTGAAATGAAAAAGGTTAAAAAACTATCGTTTGCATTTGCTGTAACGACAGCTCTAATTTTATCGGGGTGTGGTAAGGATGCGAAAACAAGCGGATCAGCAGATAAACCGTTAAGAGTTGTTACTGATGCTGCCTATGCACCATTTGAATATCTTGATAACGGTAAAATAGTAGGATTCGATGTTGATTTTACTAATGCAGTTGCGAAAGAAGCTGGGGTAAAAATCAAAATTGTGAATACTGGATGGGACCCATTATTTGCTGAAATTGGTGGTAAAACTGCTGATATTGGTATGTCTTCAATTTCAATCAATGCAGATCGTGAGAAAACATATGATTTTACCACACCTTATTTTCTATCGATTAATAAAATTCTAGTTCCAGAAGGTAGTAGTATTAAATCGGCCGCAGATTTGAAGGGTAAAGTTGTAGCCGTGCAAAATGGTACAACAGGTCAAGAAGCTGTTGAAAAAATGTTTGGTAAAAACAATAAAAATCTTAAAAAATTCGAAAATAACAATTTAGCAATTTTAGAGCTTCTTAGTGGAGGAGCGGATGCAGTAGTTGCGGACAATGGTGTTCTTGAAGCGTATGCAAAAAATAATCCAGATAAAAAGCTAGTTGTTATTGATGATAAAGATAGCTTTGAACCTGAATATTACGGTCTATTACTTCAAGATGGAAGTAAATTAAAAGGTAAACTTGATAAAGCAATTAAAGAAGTAGTAAACAATGGTACTTATGAAAAAATTTATAAAGAGCATTTTGGATCAGAGCCAGATCTTGAAACATTAAAAGCAGAAGAAAATAAATAGGAAATTAAAAATTGCGTAACAGGGCACTTGTGTTACGCAATTTTATCTAAATGGGGGAAAAGAAATGGGATTTGATTTTGGAATTATAAAAGAATACATACCGTTTTTCCTTAAAGGAACTGGATTAACAATTGGCTTATCTTTAGCAGGAATTTTCTTAGGGACAATAATCGGATTATTTATTGGATTAGGTAAAATGCAATCAAATAAATGGTTAGCTCTACCTTTTGTTTGGTACATCAATTTCTTTAGAGGAACACCGTTATTTGTACAAATTTTATTAATTCACTTTGGGGTAGTTCCGTATTTTATAGGAGAAACAAATGCAATAGCAGCAGCAATCATTGCACTATCATTAAATGCAGCAGCATATATTGCTGAAATCTTTCGTGCTGGAATTCAATCAATTGATAAGGGGCAAATGGAGGCTTCTCGCTCCTTAGGAATGACGCATGTACAAGCTATGAAACATGTTATTTTACCTCAAGCTATTAAACGTATGATCCCTCCACTTGGAAATGAATTTATTGTCTTAATAAAGGAATCTTCAATTGCAGCTATTATTGCTGCACCTGAACTTATGTATTGGAGTAGAGCAATGCAAGGGCAATATTATAAAGTGTGGGAGCCGTATATTTCTGCAGCGGTAATCTATCTAGTCCTAACTTTAACATTAAGCTTTGTTTTAAATCGCATTGAAAGAAGGTTGACTACGGGATGATTAAAGTAGAAAAACTAAAAAAATCATTTGGTTCACTAGAAGTATTAAAAGATATCAACATTACAATTCAACCACGTGAAGTATGCGTTGTGATCGGTCCTTCTGGTTCAGGTAAATCAACCTTACTTAGATGTTTAAATATGTTAGAAACAATTACAGCTGGAAAAGTTTATATCGAAAACGTCGATCTTACAGATAAAAAAACAAATATAAATAAAATTCGTACTGAAGTAGGTATGGTATTCCAACATTTTAATCTATTTCCACATTTAACAGTTTTAGAAAATATTACTCTAGCACCTAAAAAAGTAAGAAATCGACCGAATGACTTTGCTAAAACGAAAGCACTTGAACTATTAAAAAAAGTCGGGCTTTCAGATAAAGCTAATGTATATCCTGACTCGCTATCTGGTGGACAAAAACAACGTGTTGCGATCGCAAGAGCACTTGCAATGGAACCAAAAATTATGTTATTCGACGAACCTACTTCCGCTCTAGATCCTGAAATGGTTGGAGAAGTTTTAGAAGTTATGAAGCAACTAGCTAAAGAAGGAATGACAATGGTCATTGTTACACATGAAATGGGCTTTGCTCGTGAAGTTGGTGATCGCGTAATTTTTATGGATCAAGGCTTCATAGTAGAAGAAAACAGTCCAGTGCAAATATTTGATTTCCCAAAACACGAGCGCACGAAAAGCTTCTTAAGTAAAGTATTATAAGGAAGATATTAAACAGATGAGGGTGCCCAAATTTTTTTAGGGAACCTCTTTTTTTTGTGACAAATAAGATTTGAAAATTAAACAAAAATGAATCTAGTGAAATTAAGACTGAGCTGCAAATAATCCAGAGCGAACTGCAAATAAATTTTGAGAATTGAAAATAAAAATGACTAAACAGCAATTAACATCAGCAAAACGGCAATTAAATCCTTAAGGATCGCAAATAAGATAAAAAATTCCCCATACCAGTTAGGGGATTATGCCATAGAAAACTATACAATAGTAGACATTTTAAATGGAAAACTAGCAAATATGCTCTTATTCTTTCAATATCCCTTAAAAAGTTGATTTAAATCAGCTAATGACCAATTGAAAAGATTCAATAGGTCATCTAAAAAAGCTATGCACTGTAGAGATACCCCCGATCGAATGGAACGAAAGGGTCGTGACTCCTATTTTATAAGCGAAGTGTTTTCTTTTCATTCTTTTCGAAATATTATGCTAAAATTTATTTAAGACAAAAAAAGGAGTGTAGGACATGGAAATTCAAAGAGTATTAGTAACTAGCCGAATTCAACATAAGCTTAAGGATATTATTGAATCATATAATCTATCAAAAGAGTTTCGTTTTTTACCTGAAGATGAAGTAACAAAAGAGGATTATGAGTGGGCTGATACATATGTTGGTTTTCGTCCAACACCAAATTTTGAATTTGGAAACATAAAGTGGGTTCATTCATTAGCAGCGGGCGTAGATAGTTTTATGAAAATTAAATGGAAGAATGACGTACTTTTAACGCGAACAATCGATGTTTTTGGTTCGAAAATGAGTCAATATTGTTTAAGTTACATTCTCCAGGATTCACAATTACATGAACAATTTTCAAATTTACAGAATGAAAATAAGTGGGAGTTTCATATCCCAAAATCTTTAGAAGACCAAAAAGTAGTCATTTATGGTACAGGTGAAATTGGAGGCTATATCGGAAAGGTTTTATCAAGCTTAGGAATGAAAGTATATGGAGTTTCTATGAGTGGTAGTCAAAAACCAAATTTTGAAAAAGTAGTTCCGTTCGAAGAAGCATCTACAATTTTAGATCATGCAGATTGGATTATTAGTGTTCTTCCATCTACGAATGAAACGATAAATATAATAGATATGAATACATTTAAACATTTAAATAATGTAGGTTTTATAAATGTTGGGAGAGGATCAACTGTATGTGAGGACTCTTTAAAGGAAGCTTTGAAAAATGGGTATATTAGAAAAGCTATTTTAGATGTTTTTGCTGTTGAACCACTTCCAGCCGATTCTGAATTATGGCAAATGCCTAATGTAAAAATAACACCACATATTTCGGCAGTTACTTTACCAAATGATGGTGTTAAGTGTTTTGTCAATACACTTTCAACATTAGAAAATAACGAAAAACTAAGAAATATAGTGAAGATTGAAAAGGGATATTAATTTTTTGATGTATAAAGCTATTTTTTGTTTAATGTTTGCCAGCAGATAAATGATCGTTAAATTTTTCATTTCACATTAAGAAATTATCAATTTGCAGCTATGAAGGGGACTCGACGTTGCCTGCAAATTTTAGGAATTAAGTATAAGTGCAACTACGCCTCTGTCTTCGCCTTAAAGTTCGCCAATCGTCGAGTTTTCTTTATTATCATAAACATGTTAGGATATACATGTAACAAATTGATATAAAAGGAGAATACAAAAAATGGCAATTATTGACGTTTCAATCGTACCAATTGGCACAGATACACCTAGTGTGAGTGCGTATGTAGCAAATATACATAAAGTTTTAGAAAAGTATAATGGCGAAGTAAAATTCCAGCTTACACCTATGAATACAATTATTGAAGGCGAATTACCGTTATTATTAAAAGTTGTACAAGAAATGCATGAGGTACCATTTGAAAATGGCATTTCAAGAGTTGCAACGACTATTCGAATTGATGATCGTCGAGACAAGAAAAGCACAATGGAAGGTAAGTTAGCTTCTGTTCAAGCAAAACTTGAACAAAACTAATTATGCTTTATAAAGTGACTAGAGTTTAACGACTTTTTAGTCACTTTTTTTATGAATAGGCTGTCTGTTTAGGCAGCCTTTAGAGTTTCTTATTTAACTAACGCTGCGTTAGTTAAATAAAGAATAAATGGTTATTAATTACCTGTTAATCTTATCAAAAGGTATATAAAGAATAGAATAACCACTAATATAATCATAGGAAAGCATCCTATTTTTGATATTCCATTTAAGTCACCAGACATTGAATTGTTAACTGCATCATTGAGGTTTTCAACTGGATTCTTTTTAATTTTCATAGCAACCTCCAAAAATCCAACTTGTAAATACTCTAATTACTCTTTATTCTTCTAATTCTGTTATAGAACTAACGCTAGCGTTTAGTTACATAAGGAAGTTCAAAATTCTATTTGCATAAAGTTTTTACTTGTTCATTAAATTGAGTATTACTCTTGTAGTATTCGCCCTTTAATTTTAGTAGTTTAAAGTCTCCAATTTCTTTATCTTTATGATAAGCCTTTACTGAGTATCCGTCGTCAAATAGTAAAAGGACAGCGCGGTCTTCTTGATTTTCGTCACGAATAAACTTAATCTTCCTGACATTATTCACCCACATATTAATATTCTCAAGGTCAGTTAATTCTTTAAAGTTCCCATTTTTTCCGTATACGATTTTAGTTATTTCTTTATCTGTATAAATAGACTCAAAAGTCATTCCGTCTTCTTTTTTTTGACAGGATGTTAAAACTACTACAATAACTAATAAACAAATGGACAAGAATAATCTTCTCACAAAATGTTCCTCCTAATTTACCTCTCAAACACTACTATATTAATTCAATTTTCCACTCATATATTCCTTTTCTTATTGAACTATACTTCCATTTTGTTGAATAAAAAAAACGACCGCCGAAGCAGCCGATCGTTATTGAACGCATGCAATAGTTGAAGATTAAAAGCAGCCATTGGCTGCTTTTTGTGCGACGGGCAGTCGCATAGGGTGCTGACCTAGTCAGCGCCCTTCAATTATTTTATTTAGACAGAGACGACACTTCGGTGTAACGACTGGATGAAGGATAAAATTATGAATTCCAGATGGTGAAAATCCATACTCGAGGAGACTGACCTAGCTCGAGAAGTCTAATCTAGGGCATTATCGCGAGGTATTGTCTGAAGGAGATGCGGTAAATTGAGAGACCCGTAGACGAAAAGATAGACCCTAATGCAAGAAGTGTGAAGCACGGCGGCGGAGTAAGTTGGCGACTTTTCGAAAAGTGAGGAAGCCCACTAAAATGGCATTTTCTTTAGAAGTCAGAACGAGGAAATGTGACTTATAACGTGATGGTGCAGGGTATGTCTTGAAGGAAAATGCGATGACCCCGTGAGGTCTCCACCTTACCAAACAGGCAGGGTTCTAATCTATAAGGGTAATCCGAAGTGATGAAGAACGGGTGGAGAAGTCAGACGTTCTCATAGTACAGGAGTAGTTCGGTGACCATAACACCGAATGAATGGAAGGGGAACGACCTATGGGTCCATGTCATGGACAAGATGTTATGTTAACAATCGAGTTACTGCGGTAAAACCGATTGGATGAACATTAAGAAAATGTATGGAATAGTAATGAGCCAAGAGTGGATGTATAATGCCTGAAACGCAACTTCTTGGTAATCAATATAACATATGGGTAAGCCGTATGCCTTAATAGGGCACGTACGGTTTGATAAGGGGGAAGTCTCGTGAGAGATTTCCCTACTTTCTTATTTATGTATTTGGAGGATAGTTGCATTAGTAAATCCTACTATTGTTGGTATTCGAGTTTTATAAATAATGATACAATCGTTGTTGTAATTAACAACAAAAAAAGGATGAGTACCTTGGTTAAGATAAATTTGAGACAGACATTTAAATACCTCTTTTATCCAGATTCGTTAAATCATCTTCTCCATTAAGATGTGATACTATTACTTTTGTAATAAACTTTCAAGGGGGCAACCAATGAACAAAACAGACCGTTTGTTAGCCATCGTGCTGGAGCTAGAACGTAAAGAAATAGTACGGGCCGAAGATTTGGCGACCCTATTTGAAACTAGCGTACGGACCATCTATCGCGACATACAGGCGCTGAGTGAAGCGGGCGTGCCGATCATAGGAGCCCCTGGGACAGGATATTCCTTGATGGAAGGCTATTTCCTGCCGCCGATCAGTTTCAATGTACAAGAAGCCGTGAGCTTGTTGATTGGAACAGACTTTATCGAACAACAATTTGATGATGATTATCGTGTCAGGGCTCAAGCCGCTCGCGGTAAAATCGAGGCCATTCTATCGGAGAGCGTTCGCAACGAAGCATCTCGTACACGCAAGTCTATGCGTTTGCTCATTTCTGATAAACAGGTCAAGCCGTCAAAAGAAAAGAAATATCTAGAAAAGATCCGTCGAGCGATATTAAACGAGCGAAAAATCGGCTTTCATTATGCAAAAAGACTGGCAGATTTTGAAGGGAATCGCCATAGTGTTCGCACCGTTGCTCCCTATGGATTGGTGCTCATTCAAGGATCGTGGATGCTCGTGGCCCGCTGTGATCTGCGTCAAGACATTCGCCATTTTCGCTTGTCCCGAATGACGAAACTTATTGATCTGGAAGAACGATTTGAACTGCCGGCATATTTTAATTTAAGGGATTATACCCCTCCGGATGATCGACACTTACAAGTTCGCCTTCAATTTAACCCTGACATCTCAGATAGGGTGAAGGAATCGAACTATCATTACATAGAGGATATGGAAGAACATCAAGATGGATTGTACGTGGTGTTACGTGTTCGTCAACTGGAAGAATTGCTTCAATGGGTGCTTGGCTGGGGAGCGGGTGTGATTGTATTGGAGCCTGAATCATTCCGAAATCGGATTCGTGAGGAAGCCGAAAAAATGTTAAAACGCTACTGACATACTGTTGTCAGTAGCGTTTTCTTATAATCAGAGTAAGTAAACGTAAAGGAGTGAGAGATTAATGCGAAGGTTGTCTTGCATCGGTTGGAGGACACTATGGATCAATCGAGCAGCAATCAGGCGTGGAGGATGACCGTTGGACCAAATGGTTCAGTTACTGATTAAATCAGATTTATTTTAGGAAGGATGATATCTTATGAATTTTGCTTCTGTACGCATCATTACTGACGACGTGGATCGCCTCGTCGAGTTCTATGAGAAAGTCTTGGAGGTTTCCACGGAACGCCTCGCACCTGTTTTTGCCGAACTCGTTGTGCCTTCGTGTACCCTGGCGATCGGCCACACCCAGACGGTGCCACTGTTCGGCACTGGTTCCGCAGTGGCAGCCGATAATCACACTGTCATCATCGAGTTCCGCGTCCACGATGTCGATGCAAAATACGAGCGCTTGAAGCCGTTTGTCGACGAGTGGGTAAAAGAACCGACCACGATGCCGTGGGGGAACCGTGCTATGCTGTTCCGTGATCCCGATGGCAACCTAGTTAACCTCTTCGAGCCGGTGACCGAGGAAGCGATCAAACGGTTTAGCGGTAGGGGTTGACGGACTGTTGAAGTGAGTGTGGCCTCAATTTGGGGAGTGGCAACGATTCGTAAAGTAAATGACTATTGTAGCCGAATGTGCCGATAACATTTCTCCGGTGATAACATCGTTTTTCCTGGTATGGCATTGATTCATTAAGAAGCTTTTGAAGTATTATCGGCTGGTTTAAAATGGCCCCATAAAACAGAAATCGTTGCCGTATCGCTCGAATAATAATAAAATTATATTGAAATCGAGTCTTCAACCAAAACTGATTGTTGAACAACATTGGAAAAAAATGATCAAACTTTTTTATAAAAACGAAATTGAAATTTGTTAGAGAAGAATCCATTTTGATCAATCATTTTTCGAAATGGATTCTCTTATTTTGACTAATATGAGGATTTGAAAGGGATTTTTGTCAAACTTTATTTCATACCTATATGAAGGTTGGGTTAAATATTTGGAGCCTTCGGAAGTAGATGAAGGATTTGCATTTGGTGTACCTGAAAGTTCAATATAATTTGTTTTAGTAATCTAGATTATTAATCACCAATAGGGCGATTGAAATATGTGCTATTAATATCCAAATGACTCTGGTTAACTTTTTATTTTGTCGGACACCTTTCTTATCTAATATAAAATAACCACACAGTAATAAAACAAATAAAATATTTATTACCCAACGCACTACAATTCCTCCATTTTTATAATTCCTTAGTTAATTATACACTTCATTCGACTTAGATAATTTGGGGGAATTTAACCTTTTTGTTCAAAGAATTTCGGTTCATCCTTATTCAATTAAACTGCCATTTTGTTGAATAAGAAAATCAACACTCTACTTTAATAGAGCCTATAAATTTTAAAAAAATCGTGTGATTATTTTGAATGTTTTATTGAAATTCCATAATTTAGTTGATAAACTAAACTAAACAGTCAGTTTAAATATATTTAATGAGTAAAGGAATGTGTTCAATGCCAAAAGTCTCAGATGATTACAAAGAACGCAAAAGGGAGAGTCTTCTTGAAAGTGCTTTAAAATGTTTTGGAGAAAAAGGATATCATACGACAACAATGGATGATATTGTTGCATATTCCAAAACGAGTAAAGGCCTAATTTATAATTATTTTAAAAGTAAGGAAGAACTTTATTTAACTTTAATGCAAGAAAGAACAGTTCAAACATTTGAAAAAATTAATCAACGTTTTCAAAACTTTAGTTCATCAAAAGATAAGTTAAAAGAGTTATTTCAAATGTATAGTGAAATTTCTTTAACAGAATTATGGCGAAATATGATTAGAGTGCATATGGAGTTTTGGATTAATTCAGCAAGGCATGAAAATCTACAAGCCATAATGATCGAAAGGTATAAAAATCAATATCGTTTATTTTTAAGTGAAATTATTAAACAAGGAATCGAATCTGGTGAATTTAAGAAAACAATCGATCCTGATATTATTTCTAGTTTGTTTTGGGCTAATATCGATGGAATTTGCTTACATTATTCAGTTGTAGAAGAAGATGAAATTTACAAAGCACAATTTAAAGCCGCCGAAGAAATGATTATGTCTTATATAGTCATTGAAAATTAAAATTTTGGGTAGAGAGTGTAAATACTTTTCTACCTAAAATTTAAATTCAGAAAATTTTTTATGTTAAAAATAATGCAAACAACATACACTAATCATAGAATAAAATAAACTTAATAGTCAGTTTTAATTGGAAAGGAGGAATTACGATGAATTCAGTCCAAATTAGAATTATTTGTTTGTCTATGTATTAATAGGGGTGTAGTTTTTAATTTTGGTAGAATGAAGGGATTTTAATGGGAAAGAAAGTCTATTTTTTATATACAAAGGCGTTCTCGGATATAGGTAGTATGATGGAATTGGTTGTTATGAATGCGGTCATCTACTCGATGACGAAAAGTACATCATGGCTGGCAGCGGTTTTAGCCCTTCGCGTTTGTGGAGGGATTTTAACAAGTTTATTTTCTGGTGTAATTGCAGATCGATATAATCGAAGAAAGCTAATGATATTCAGCGATATTACTAGAGGATTGAGTATACTACTTTTATGTATTTTCCCTTCACCTTTAATGTTTGCGATTGTAGCATTTATCATTGGCGCATTAGGAAGCTTTTTTTCAGTTAGTTTTAGTGCGGATTTACCCCAAATATTTGGAGAAGAAAATATTTTAAAAATAAATGCTTTTATTTCGCGACTTGCTGCAATTAGTATGGTTATTGGATTTTTAGGTTCAGCATTTTTATCAACCATTGTAGATTTTCGAGTAATCATTGGAATAGATGCTCTTTCCTATTTCTTATCTGCATATGTCCTAATCTTTTATAAATGGGAAAATACGGTTAAAAAAGGTGTTAACAATCAATGGAAACAATTATTTTATGATTTAAAAGAAGTAAAAACGTATGTGCTTATCAAACCTCTATTAGTATTCGTATTCATTATATTTCTATTTCAAACATTCTCAGCAAGCTCTCATAATGTCGGAGTACCAATATTAGCAGAAAAAATTAGCTCGGAACATGCAACATTTTATCAAGGGCTCATTTGGGGAACTTGGGGTATTGGCGGAATCCTTTCAACTTGGTTAATTCCGAAGGTCTCTTGGTTAAAACAACATTATCTATTTATGTATTACGGAACTTCAGTTTTAACATCAATCGGCTTCATTTTATTTTTATCGAATCACATTTTATGGGTAGTATTCTTCTTTGCATTTTTTACAGGCTTTTTTGATAATGCTGCAGGTACTTATTTTTCAACAATGATTCAAAAAACCGATAATTCCATAAGAGGTAGAATCTTCGGAGTCGCAAATTTGTTAAATAGGGTTGGTTTTACGATTGGTTTTGTAGCTGCATCACCATTATTATCATTCTTATCAATGCCACATCTTGTTTGGTTGTTTCATGGAAGTCTAATCATTATGATTTTATGTGTAACAAGCTACTTACTATTTAACAAAAAAATTACTTTTAACTATGATCAAAATCAACAAAATGAAAATGAACTCATCATTTCTAAATAAAAAAGGACGTGAATTTATGGAATCAAAATTGAAAAAAAGTATAGAAGTTGAAAAAATAAATTATTTCAGATGTAGCGAAGTAGACGTTGAATTAGCTTATCAAGCATTTTCAATCGGTTTTTCAGATTATATCGTTAAATTTAATTATTCTAAGGAGCAGTTTGTCAATTTGTTTTTTTGTCCAGAAGGTAACAAACCTGAGCATTCTTTCGTGGCAATTTATGAAAATGAAGCGGTAGGTGTGATTTTAGGCGGTATTAAAATGTATGAAACAATTAAAACAATGCGATGTGGAACTTTGGCTATTAGTCCAGATTATAGGGGATTAGGTGTTAGCCAAAAATTATTTGAACTGCATAAAGAAGAAGCAGAGAAAAACGGATGTAAACAACTATTCCTTGAAGTAATTGTTGGAAATGATCGAGCAATTAATTTTTATAAGAAACTAGGATATGAAAAGATTTATGACCTTTCTTATTTTTCTAAATCAGATTTAACAAGTTTACAACAAATACAATTAGAATCTAGTACAGAAGTAAATAAAGTTGAATTTAATACTTTCAAAGAAACAATTACAAATTGGGATTTTCATATAAACTGGCAAAATGACATTGATTATTTAGAAAAACTAACTAATTTTAGTTATTATCTAGCAAGAGTTAACGATGAAAATGTAGGTGGTTTAGCAGTGAATGAAAATGGTAGAATAAGCATCCTGATCACTGATAAAGTTTACCGTAATCGAAAAATAGCAACTACCTTATTAAAATCTGCGGCTAATGAACTAAATTTAAAATCTTTCTCAACATCCATACCAAATAACAATAGCCTTGAAGGTTTCTTGCAAAAACTAGATTTTAAGAAAGAAAAAATTGCTCAATATGAAATGTACAAAATGATCTAGGATAAGAAGGAAAGAGTGACAGTACTCATCACTTGAGAATTTTGTACTTTTGCCTATATACATGACCTTGCTCCTAAATGAGCTAATCTCCGTACATTAGATAGTATGGAGGTGATATAGAATGTATGATTATCGTCAGCAAATTGAGCAACCATATTATCCATATTCCGGAGTACCGCAACAAGAGGATGAAAGGTTTTTCCCATTCTTTTTTCCGTTTTTATTTGGTGCAGCAGCATTTGGCCCATGGGGATGGGGAAGACCATGGGGTTGGGGCCGTCCGTGGGGCTGGGGAAGACCATGGGGGTTTCATCGTCCGTGGGGCTGGGGCCGTCCATGGGGTTGGGGAAGACCTTGGTAAATTAAAAAACTATTGAATTAGGTGTCTCATAAGTTATCGTACTTTTGAGACACTTTTTTGTTTTGAAAAATACTTTTCTGTAAAAATCAAAAAATATCCCACAAGGAAAATAATACCTTGTGGGAAGTCTTATTTTAGTATTAATTTTATGAAAAATGGAATAAGAATAGAGGCGAATATCGCACTAAGCGTCATTGCAATTGAACTTATTGCTTGTTCAATTTTTCCATATTCTGATGCTTTGGCTGTACCTACTCCGTGCGATGCGATTCCATATGAAGCTCCAATTGCAACAGGGTGATCTATTTTAAGCTTTGATAGAATAAAAGGGCCAAACATCGATCCTGAAATACCAGCAACCATTACATAGACTACAGTTAAAGAAGGAATCCCACCAATAATTGAAGTAATCCCCATTGCTAAAGGGGTAGTAACTGATTTTGCTGCCAAAGAAAGCAGGATGATTTTTTTTAATCCGAGCCATAGTGATAAGTATACACCTGAAAGTAAACCGACAACTGTTCCTGCAAATACACTAACTATTATTGAAAGACAATGTTTCTTTAATGTTGAACGATGCTCGTAAAGTGGATAGGCAAAAGAAACAACAGCAGGACCTAAAAGTAAATTAATCCATTTTCCTCCAAGCATATACGATTCATAAGTAATATGAAGATTTACAAGAATTATGATAATAACTGTAGTAGAGGTAACGATTGGAATCATTAACGAGTAAGTGAATTTAGCGTACATTTTTTTTGCAAGAATATAACATAAAATGGTTAAGAGGATAAATAGCAAACTTTTAATGTCCTTCATTCGTATCCCTCCCAATTAATAAATCATTTGTTTGTTTTTTATGGGCTCTCGAAGTAAGATACGAACTAATGCTTGCAGTAATAGTAAATACAACTGCTGTACTAATTAATACAATTATAATAGAAATTAAACCGTGAAAATTTAATATGGAAGAATAATTCATTATTCCTACAGTAGCTGGAATAAACAAAAGCGTTAAGTGTTTACTTAAAAAATTACTACCACTTCCAATCCATTTTTCGTTAAAGACTGGTATAAATAGTAAGCAAAATAATAACAACATACCAATAATACTTCCCGGAATAATCAGATGAAATTGTTGCTGAATTATATTTCCAATAAAAAATAATAAGTAAAGAAAGCTTATTTGAACTATCAATTTTACAAAATTCATTTTCAACATCCTTTGATTCTTACTAACTAATAGACTATTAATCTTATTATTGTACAATAAATTATGGCGAAAATGTGAACTTTTTACGTTATTATAAAAATGCATCTTTTTATAAAAAAGCTTATAATAGATTTATCATTTAAATAGAGGAAGTTATATAATATGAAATCATTTGTAGCGTTTGATTTTGAAACGGCAAATTATAATCGACATAGCATTTGTGCTGCCGGTTTTGTATTTGTTGAAGAGGGAGTAATTGTTGACCAAGTTTACTCTTTAATTAATCCCGAAGAAGAATTTTATTCGATGAATATTTCTGTTCACGGAATTAGACCAAGAGATGTACAAGATGCACCTCTTTTCCCAGAATTTTATGAAACGATTAAAGATAAAATTGAAGGGAAAACATTAGTAGCACATAATCTACCATTTGATGGATATGCATTAAAAGATAATTTATCAAGATATGGTATACCTTCAGCTTTAAATAATTTACTATGTTCACTGCAGCTTGCTAAGAAGGTATTACCAAAACAATCCCGATATTCATTAGATACTTTATCAACTCAATTCGGTGTTTTATTAGATCATCATCACCATGCATTAGCGGATGCTGAAGCGTGTGCGAAAATATTTCTTCATTTAACGAATGAATATGAGATCTCATCATTTGAAGAGTTATATGAGAAAACTTCAATTTATCATGGGCAAATACACCAGTTTGATTATCGTTCATCATTAGTGAAACCGAAGAAAAGCAATAAAAAAACAAAAATAAAGACAGATTAGGATTGAATTCCTTTTCTGTCTTTTTTATTACTGCACTCTACGAAATAATATACAATTTTTAATAATATAAAACTAACCCTATATCCATCCTTAATTGGGAACAGAATTAGTTTTATTATTTTTTAAATACTAGAATAGGTAAAAGAAATCCCAACTGGTCGCTTATATTTACCACTGGATTCTTTTGTGTCAGACCCAATCCAAGGATCATTCCAGACTTCGAATGAATATATTTTCAAATAGTCTTTAGCAGTGATACGATAAGTTTTACCTGATGGTACGTTTATTTCGTAAGAGTCAGAAATAGTATAGCTTTTTTTATATGTAATTCCTAATTCAGTAGCAATAGTTTTGATAGGTAAACCCGCAGTTCCAGAAACTTCAATATCCCGAGACTCAGAGATAGTCATTGTAGCTTTACTCTTACCTTTGTAAGTACTCATTCGTATGATTTCTCCATTACCGTAAGAAGT
Organism: Bacillus sp. FJAT-25509; assembly: GCF_001420605.1. GTDB lineage: Bacteria > Bacillota > Bacilli > Bacillales > Bacillaceae_G > Gottfriedia. The sequence continues at coordinate 411,255 of NZ_LJIZ01000003.1, read as the reverse complement.
TCCTTTGCTTTTAACGTAAAGCCCATTTCCCCACATAGGTTTAATTACAATAGGAGCCACTTCCTGATCGAGATAGGCGTCAATTTGGTCTTCTTTAATAACAACTGTATAAACAAGGACATTTTCACCTTCTACTGGTTCGATAGCACCATTTTCGATTAAATCATTTAAAACTTCTTCGTTTGAAACATTAATTTGTAAGTCACCAATCTCTGTAACCCCAATTTCAACTCCAGGCTCTTCTTTTGAAACTATGACTTAGCTGCCAATTTCAAAAGTAACCTTATTTACCAATCCTTCATTAACTGACTTCAAAGCCTCTTCATCAGTAAATAACTCTTGTGCTGGGAGAGTTTCCGTTTTAATTGAAGTGTTATTTTCTTCAGCAGAAACCTGCTTATTTGTATTGTGTAAAAATGGAATGAAAATTGTTATCACAAGTGATAACGAGAGCAAAGTAACAAATAACTTTTTCATGTGTATGCCTCCAAAAAATTATTATGGTATTATTTACTATAATTAGAGTGTATAACAAATAAAAAAGTGGTAGGGTTTCTAAAAAAAAAATTCGCGTTTCAATATTGGAATGATCTACATAAAAGGTATTGTATTGTGAAGGAGAACTGCATAAAATACTTAATAGTAGGAAAACCGATTTAATCAAATGGATTGGTTATTCTATTAGTCTACTAGGGGACAGGTTAAATCGATTAGATAAAAATAAACAGGATTTGCGAACTCGAATAAATGAGATAGAGGCGAATGTGGATACACTTATCCAACAACTTATTGAATCGTCAGAACAGGTCAAGAAGGCTATCTCAAGGAAGATTGAACAACTAGAAGACGAACGCAGTAAGCTTGAAACAGATTTACTTTCATATGACGTTGTGAAGATTAAAACAGAGATTAGTAAACTAATTGAAACAATTAATCATATTAATAAATCGTCTAATTAGGAAGTATTTAGTATTGAAGATGTATTATCGTTTGTTGAATTTATCAAGATTGACAATGAGGATTTAGATATTGAATTCAACTTCGATAAATTACTACCTAAGCAAAACATCCGTTAAAGATGCATTGCTTGATATAATGGATAATTTTAAATCAGTATCGGATGAATATAAAAATATGATAGACAAGTTGTGATTTGTTATTGCTTTTTTAGTTGCCGTCATTAGTAAAACCGAAACTTAAACCTAAATTGGAGAAAAAAGTATGAAATTAATATCTTGGAATGTAAACGGAATAAGAGCATGTGTGCAAAAGGGATTTTTAGATTATTTTAATGAACAAAAAGCGGATCTATTTTGTATACAAGAAACGAAGTGCCAAGAAGATCAAATAACGTTGGAATTAGCGGGTTATTATCAATTTTGGCATTCTGCAGTACGAAAGGGTTATTCAGGTACTGCAATTTTTACGAAACATAAACCTTTAAATGTAAGTTTTGGATTTAACGGTAAAGAAGAAGATCAAGAAGGAAGGGTATTAACCTTAGAATTCGAGAAATTTTATATGGTAAATGTTTATACGCCTAATTCTCAGCGAGATTTAGCCAGATTACCAATAAGATTAAAATGGGAAGATGATTTTAAAAACTACTTAAATAAGCTCGATGAACAAAAACCTGTCATTTTATGCGGGGACTTAAATGTCGCACATAATGAAATCGATTTGGCAAATCCAAAATCAAATCGTACGAATTCTGGCTTTACGGAAGAAGAACGTGGTAAAATGACAGCAATATTAGAAAGTGGCTTTACTGACAGCTTTCGATTTTTAAATCCAACTAAAGAAGGTTCATATAGTTGGTGGTCTTATATGGCAAAAGTCCGTGAACGAAATATTGGATGGCGTATTGATTATTTTATTATTTCAAATAGACTTCAAAATGAGCTAATAAATTCAGAAATTCACTCCCACATTATGGGTAGTGACCATTGTCCCGTTGTTTTAACGATGGAAGATTCAATCATTTAAATATAGACAAAGTACAAAAATTTGATTTTCAGACTGATTGCAAGCGCTTGTCTTTCGAGGCGCGAAGCCTGGTGAGGAGCGGAGTTACACTTTGCGGTATTGAGCACCGCTTAACAGTAGAAGCAACGAAGAAAGCGAACGTTTGGCGGGCAGTCTGAAAGCTCTAAGGTTTTAGAGCTTTCTTTTTTTATATAGGCATTTAGTAAGTCAAAGAGAAGCAATTATGCGTAAACTAAAGTTAGGACAAAGTATAGATTGTTAATAAGACTACCTATTAGTAGAAAAGGAAGTGGATTCCTATTAGTATAAAATGGCTAGAATGGGCACAGAGAATCCAAGCAATTTCTCAAGCAGGATTGACCTTTACGAAAGATGTTTTTGATAAAGAAAGGTATGAAGAACTAAGACATATAAGTGCTGATATTTTAAATCATTATTCAGAATTACAAATTGAAGAAATCGAGGGATTGTTTCGTAATGAACGGGGGTATCCAACACCAAAGCTTGATGTTAGAGGTGTCGTATTTAAAAATGGCAAAATATTATTAGTAAAAGAAAAGCTAGAAAATAAATGGTCTTTACCAGGTGGTTTTTGTGACGTTGGATTATCAGCTTCGGAAAATGTAGTTAAAGAAATTTATGAAGAATCAGGCTATGAGGTTAAAGTGAAGAAACTACTAGCAGTTTTAGACATGACAAAGCATGACCATCCACCACATTCATATCACTACTACAAATTATTTATACAATGTGAAATTGTTGGGGGTAATGCCTCTACTGGAACAGAAACAAGTGATATTGGTTTCTTTGATCAAGAGTACTTACCAGACCTTTCCCTCAATCGAAATACTGCTGCTCAATTAGAATTAATGTTTGAATATTATCAAAATCCTAAAAAAGAAACATGTTTTGATTAAAGATCAATTAAAAAGAAAATATAAAAGATATTAAATAAATCATTTCAGAGTTGCGATCGCAGCTCGATTTTGTTTTAAAGGGTACTAAGTTTATAAAATTGAATTGAAGTTATGAAAAATATACATATTTAGAATTAATGATTAAAATAGAAGGAAATTAATAAATCAATTTTAAAGGAGAAATGATTTGAAAACAAATTCTATGAATTATGTAAAATTCGAAAATGAATTAACAAAAGAACGCATTTCTACTTGCCTTATTTATCAAAATGGAGAAATTAAATATCATTTTTATAAAAATTTAAAAAGCGAAACAAAATTATTCAAAATTAATTCCGTTACGAAAAGTGTTTTATCGATGTTAATAGGAATTGCAATAGATAAAGGATTTATAGAAAGTGTAGATGTACCAATTTCTAAATACTTTCCAAATATCGAAGAGAAAAAACGAGAAATTACGATCGAACATTTGCTAACAATGACACCTGGATATGATTGGCAAGAGTGGGGCGAATGGGGTGGGCGTCCATTTCCAATGATTAATAGTAAAGACTGGATACAATATGTACTTGAAAAAGAAATGGTTAATAATCCAGGTGAAAAAATGATTTATGATTCTGGAGCATCACAAGTATTAAGTGCAATTATTCAGTTGGTAACAAATGAAAAACTATCTTCTTTCGCAAAAAGTATGTTATTTGATCCGTTAGGAATAAAAGAGTTTATTTGGCATGAAGATTCAAAAGGAATAAATATTGGTGGATTTGGTTTAAGTTTAACGACAGATGATCTACTAAAGCTTGGGATTTTAATGATGCAAAAAGGAAAATGGAATAATAGACAGATTATTTCAAGTGAGTGGATTGAAAAATCAACAAAAGCGAAGTACCATACATATCCGCATGTTGGTTCATATGCATACCATTGGTGGGTGCTTGAAAATAAAGAGTTAATGGAACTTGATTCAACGATTTATTTTGCCATTGGTTATGGAGGGCAATTTATCATTATTTCGCCAAAAAATCAATTAGTAGCAGTTTTTACAAGTGCAAAATATATTAATACTTCTACCCCATTAAAAATCATTCAAAAATACCTTCCTTTAATATTAACAAATGAATAGGGCCGAAAAGATCAAACCTTTATCCTGTAATTTCTATTCTCTAAATTTTGTATGTTTTTTTAATTTGAGAATAGGAATTTACAGAAAAATGTCGAATTAAGTAATAGAAAATATAAATAACAACTTGATAATAGCTCCAAGAAGGGATGAAGATTGATGTTTTTGGTGACAGAAGACTTCAAAACGTTTATTAGGAAATATCCAATCACAACTATTATGGTTGGTTTATGTACTATATTAGCGATCATTACGACATTTTTAGGTGGATATACAATCGAAAATATCATCAATTTAGGTGGGTATGAGCACGAACTAGTAAAACAAGGTGAAATATGGAGACTTTTTACTTATGCATTTATGCACGGAAGCTACGCTCATTTTTTTATGAATATGACCTTTATGATTATTTTAGGAAGACCATTAGAAAGAGCGTTAGGTTCAGTTAAATTTTTACTATTTTATTTATTATCGGTTATTCTTACAGGCCTTATTATTAATTTTAACTATACACCTAATACAGTTGAGACAGGTGCATCAGGTGTTGGCTATGCTTTTTTAGGAATGTATTTGTTTATTACATTATTTAGAAAAAAGATGCTCTTTTCAGATGATCGTAAGTTTGTCATAACATTTTTAGGAATTGGATTACTATCTTCGTTAATTATCCCGTCGACAAGTTTGACTGGTCACCTGGCAGGTATGATTATCGGTTTTATGATAACTCCTCTTTTATTAAAAAAAGGTGCTAGGTTTCAAAACTCCGTTAATGTTTAGAGTACATATAAGAGAAAAAAATAATTTTGTTATAACGATATAATATTTTCAAAACAAACCTAGTTCAAATTGGACTAGGGTTGTTTTGGTTATCTTTCGGTTGAGAATGAACGTTAGTTATACTTAATTTCCATTTTTTTGACGTTGAGATTGTCTGGGTTCCAAAATAAAAAGTGCAAATTCCACCAAGTTACAAAGATTAACCACATATGTATAATTAATAAAAATACTTCAAAATCATCAGCCAATACAAAGGGAATAGAGATGAAGAATTTATATTTTTTTATAGCAGTAGTAGTAATCTTATTAATTGTATTTAGCTTGATCTATACTTTTCGCATCATTAATGAAAGAAAGAAAAAATTAGAGTTAGTGAAACAAGAGTTTTAAATGACTAGTGGACGATATAATCTTACATATGAAAGAAGGGACAACTGAACAATATTTAGATTATATGTATCTGGACGGAAAATTTTAAAAGGATTCTCAAGTTGTAGAGGAACAGGAAGTTAGGGACTCTATCTATCAATTTTGGAAATCAGGGGCTTTTTCTTTATATAGTACTGAAATCCGAGTTGAATAAGTTTCTTAAAGGTTGTCTAATTAGACAACCTCATTTTTTAGTTCAAAAATCAAAATTTTAATTTAAAAATCATATAGATCGATAATTCGGTCAGCTGTTTGACGGTTTCTACATAATTTGTAGAGATCATTAAAAAATCGTTCAACTTCAACAGAAGTACTCGGAATTGGTATTTCTACTTGAAGTGAACCAAATACTTGTTTAAAATAAGCTTTTCGTTCAGCGTTTTTACCATCCCGTTTTAATGGATTGTATTTCCAAACTAAAAATAATTGACCATCTTGCTCACGAATTTCTCTTATTTCTGCAGCGGTTGTAGATTTATTTTCAACATATATGACTAAATAAAAATTTTCATTGCGATGCCAGTCGATTAATAGTAAATAATAGCTTTCTTCTTCTACTTTACTTAAGTGAAAGGCAAAAACAATAGGTTTACCGTTTGTCCATTGTTGAAAATTTTGTAACGTATTTAAAGTTGTTGGTATTTCCTCAATATTAAATAAAGAATTATTTGAAACCATCCAATTTTTAATCTGATTTGAAATACTGATTGCAATTTCTTTTTTCATCATTTACCTCAACTTATTAAGTCCTTTTTATTATCATATCATCAAAAAACAACTTAATAAAATTCTTCCTTGTAATAATCTACCATCTATAAGTTAAAGTTGAAATACTCATATTATTAATGATGATTTAACTAAGGAGGTTTTTATAATGGCAAGAGGTAAAAGCTTTAATCATAAGAAAAAAGGTCATGAACCAACTCATCCAAAAGGATCACTAGTCGCCCCTGAAGACCGTAAACATGAAGATCGAGAAGAAGATTATATTGTGACAGAAGAAGCATTTAAAAATCGCATTCAATAATAATTTATTAAAATGGGACTCAGATTGTATATACCTGAGTCCATTTTTATTTTTACTACCTTATAGATTAACCTTCGTTGAAGTTTAATAAGTTGATTAGTTGAATTTTATTCACTGCTTGAAACAACAATGGAATAGGTGGTCCACTTGTTCTATTTAAAACGAGCTGATAGATCATTGTGAAAAAAGTTTTTTGGTTTGCTTTCATCACTTTTTTGTCGTCATGATAACAAATCGAATATAATTCTGTCATTAATTCAGTTTGATCTTGGTGCTTGTTATTTAATAGATAGTCACATAAATTTTTCAACCAATATTGCTGTTCTTCAGTTAAAGAATGATAAAACTCAATAGCTTGTTTGTCGTTTACAATGATATTTTTTTGTGGATAGTAATTTTTAATCCAGTATTCAGCCATCTGACTAATTTTCTCTATTTCTTTTGCTGAGTAGTTTTCTCCATTATGAACAAATATGTCTTGTAATAGATCTACATTGTAATTAACGAGTGGTAGTATGCTAGCAACATGATTAAACTTTGGATGTTTTTTATTAATTATGCCAAAATGTGCAAATTCGACCGATTGACAAATATCTAGATCTTGTAAAGATTTGTCAATATAATTTGATTGATACCGTTCAAATTCTGAATAGTTTTTAATCACATCTTCATCTAGACCAATATTAAATGCTGCAGTTGGTTTATATTTAGCAAACATAAAGAGAATAACTTCTGGTAAATAGATTTCTAATAACTCAGCTGGGGTTATTAAATTTCCAGAGGAGCTAGACATTTTTTGATTTTGACCTTTTATTCCTATAAACTCATAAGGTGTATAATGAGGTGCGTCATAGTCAAATATGGCCTTAGCAATTTCTTTTGAAACATTGTAACTTCCTGTTTCAGATGAATGATCTCTTCCACCAGGTTCAAATACAACGTCTTCTTTCATCCATCTCATAGCCCAATCAATCTTCCAGTTTAGTTTAATATTGTTTGCAACTTCTACAGATAATTGATTTGAAAATCCACATTTACATTGATAATCTAAAATTTTTAGTTCCTCATTGTAGCGGGTAATTGTAGTATCATCTTTTTTGCAGCTTTCACAATATAGAGTAATCGGGTAAAAATCATTACGTTCTCGTTCATTTGGAACACTTGTTTTGAACTTAATTAAAATATCATAAATTTCTTTTCTTTTTTCAAGAGCGTGTATAATGTCAACATTGTATCTACCTGATTTGTATTCTTGACTTTGATAAATAAACTCAACTTCAATTCCTAGTTCAGATAAGGAATGTTCAAATTCCTTTTCAAAGTGTTCAGCGAATGTTGAGTGACAGCCAAATGGGTCAGGGATATTTGAATAGGCTTTACCAATAAAATGATGAAAAGTTGGATCGATATTATTCGGGACCTTCCTAAAACGATCAAAATCATCCCAAGAAAAGATAAATCTTGTTTTTTTACCTAAATTATTTAAAGCTTTTACAACAAAATAAGTTGTAATGATCTCACGAAAATTTCCAATATGAACAGACCCAGATGGGCTTATACCAGATGCACATACATAAGTTTCTTTATTTGGATATTTTTCAATTAATTGATTTGCGATTTTATATGCCCAATGCATGTTATCACCTCGAAATTATTTGTTTTTTAACCTTTTAATTGCAAATAAAAAAACTCCCACCCCCAAGATTTAATCATCTTGAGGACGAGAGTTTGTTAACTTCGTGGTACCACCCCAGTTTATTGATATGTTACCATACCAACCTTATTTAGGTACGGCACGAATGCATATACCCTATCTCTATAACGGGAGAACCCGTCGTACCATCTCTAAAGTGAACTTTAGTTCCATACGAAGCTCCAAGTCTTTTTTCATAAAGTTGATTATTACTCCTTTTTCAGCATTCAGGAGCTCTCTGTAAATAATTTTAGCTTTACTACTTTTCTCTTCATAGCTTTTAAATTTCGAAATATTAATTGTTATTATATTAATCAAAACAATATTAATTGTCAATTAAATCAAAAGTTGAATAAACTAATTTAAATACTGTTTGAATGGAGGTGCCAAATTGAGGGATATAGTTGATGATTTACCCCTAATCGGTGCTTATTTTTTATTATTTGGTACATCAACGGCGGCTGTTGGTATTTCAAGTACAAAAATCGTAAGTGAAAACTTTGGTAGAAGTTTATTCGCTAAAGGTAATGCAATCGAAGCATTTGGGAACTCCATTCAAGCTATTGGAAGAGAAAAATTATATAAGAGAGCAAAAGAAGAAAATGAAAATGAAAAAGAAATAGAATTTGAATTAATGATGATGATTGGTGCTTGGATTCAAGCAATTGGAAATGGTACAAATACATTTGCAACACATTTAGAAATTGAAGGAATGGAAAGAGAAGGTTTTAGATTAAACGCTCTCGGAGGTGTCATTCAATCAATTGGTGCTCAAATTGAAACAACTGCAGCATATAGCGAGGGGACGCAACTAGATAAAATTGAGGCATATGGCAATCAATTAATCGGTTTAGGCGCGTTAATAGACGGCATTGCAAATGCGGCATTACTACGTGATAAAATTATTTTAGGTGAAGATTTATTACTTGTTGGTAGCTGGGTGCAAGTATTCGGAGCAATTTTAATTATTTATGCACTGCGCAATAAAAGAAGTGAATATGAAAAAGAACAGTTAGAATATCGATATGGCTATTATCCAAATAAAAAGTTCGAATGGTAAATTACTAATTTTTTGTGAAGAATACGAAAAAAAGAAGGTATAAATTTGTTAATGGCAAATATTATTATTAAAATTAAATTAAAACATTTTGTTTTTTTTGTAAAGCATTTTGTGAGAAAATAGAGTTTATCAATTTAAATAGAATAAACCAATTTTTTGAAATAGAGGTATGATTAGATGAATTTAAAAATAATTACTGATAGTGCGGCAGATTTACCAAAAGATATTATTGAACAATATAATATTGATGTCATTCCATTACGAGTTTATTCAGAAGATGAAAAAGAATATTTTGATGGTTTAACATTGGATTCAAAGACGTTATTTAATGAAATGCGTAATGGAAAAGTATTTAAAACGTCTCTTCCTTCGTATGAGTATATTTATAATACTTTCGTTAAATATGCAAAGGAAAATATACCATGTATTTATATTGCTTTTTCTTCTGAACTTTCAGGTACATATCAATCAGCAGTAATGGTAAAAAATGAGTTTGACGAGGAATTTCCTGATTTTGATTTAGAGATATTTGATACAAAAAGTGCATCAATCGGACAAGGGCTAATAGCTGTTAATGCTGCAAAACTTGCGATGAATGGAGTTACAAAAGAAGAGGTTGTTAATAAGATAATACATAGCATTCAACATATTGAACATATTTTTACAGTAGATGACCTTCAATATTTGGTGCGTGGAGGTCGCTTGAGTAAAGTGGCTGGTTTTGTAGGCAATTTATTAAATATTAAACCTATATTACACGTTGAAGACGGAAAGTTAATTCCACTTGAAAAAATAAGAGGTTCTAAAAAATTGATAAAAAGAATTCTTGAAATTATGGAATCTCGTGGGACAAATTTATCAACTCAATTAATTGGTATTTCTCACGGTGACGATCTAGATAAAGCAATCGAAATTAAAAATGCTTTGGCAGAGACATTTGGATGTAAGGAATTTGTCATTAATTCAATTGGGTCTGCTATAGGTGCTCATGCAGGACCTGGTACTTTAGCGATATTTTTTATGAACGATAATAAAAAATAAAATAAATAAAAGAGCTAATTTCACAAAATGAAATCAGCTCTTTTATTTTAATTTTCTGATAATATTACCCGGATAATAATTCATACATAATTACTTCAAAAAATGCAAATAGTATTTATGTAATCTTCAACAACTAATTTTATGAGGTGAAAACGATGTCAATTTTAGATAACTGGGATCAATGGAAAGATTTTTTAGGTGATCGTTTAGATGCAACAGGTGAAAAAGGTGTTGGTGAAGGTGCTATTTCTGAAATGGCATATCGCTTAGGAAATTACTTAGCAAATGAAGTTGAACCAAAAAATGCAGAAGAACAAATTTTAAAAGACCTTTGGGAAGTTGCAGATGAACAAGAGCAACATACAATTGCACATCTAATGATGAAGTATGTTAAAAATAAATAATTAAAATAATGTGATTAAAAAATAGCCCTGTGAATAGAATCATAAGGGCTATTTTTTATTTGTTTAATTTAAAGTAATTTAAAAACTTTCTGGTTGTAGAAAACAAAATGGGTTTACAAAAAATTCAATAAAAATAATAAAAATTAAACTTGAAATGGACATATAATTCACATATACTGTACTTATTGTGAGTACTGTTTTTGGAATAAGGACAATTACTATTTACATTTTATTTGTTTTTTTGTATGATAGACTTTCTGTTCAAATTTCACTTTTATCATAAAATGGATTTTTGCACTAATAAATAGAATAGAATATTTGAACGAATTTCAATACAGCTTTTAAAAAATATATAGAAGAATGGGGATAATATATGAATAATCAGCAAAATTCGGCTGAAACGCCGTTTAGCGTAAAAACGATTATTGGTCCAATGATGGCAGTAATCGTAGGTATGATCATGGTTATTTTAGATAGTACGGTAGTAAACGTAGCATTACCGGGCATTACCGAATATTTTAAATCTGATTTAACAAAAATGCAGTGGACGATTACAGGATATACATTAGCATTATCAGCTGTAATACCACTTGCAGGTTGGATGTCTGATCGATTTGGTGCAAAAAGAATTTTCTTATTTACGATTTTGTTTTTCACAATCGGCTCAGTGCTTTGTTCGGTTGCACAAACACCTGAACAATTAATTTTATTCCGTGTAATTCAAGGGGTTGGTGGAGGAATGGTTGCACCAATCGGTATGGCGATTATCTTTAGATTAGCTCCACCAGAAAAAATCGGGTCAATTATGGGGATGCTTGGAATTCCAATGTTACTTGCACCTGCATTAGGTCCAGTTATTTCAGGATGGTTTGTAGAGTATTCTACTTGGCATTGGATCTTCCTAATTAATTTACCAATCGGTATTATTGCAATGATAATTGGCGTTAAATACTTACCTAATTTCGAAACAAAATCAGTTCCTGCTTTAGATGGCTTAGGAATTATTATTGCTCCAATTGCTTTTTCAATGTTAGCATACGGTGTTAGTCAAAGTTCAACAAGCTGGACTTCAAAAGGAACATTAACAGGTTTAATTGTTGGTGGAGTAGCATTATTACTTTTCATCTTTGTTGAACTTCGCCAAAAGCAACCTTTACTTGAGTTACGAGTATTTAAATCATCTGATTTTGTTAGAAGTATTTTAATTACATGGATTATGCAAATTGCTTTATTTGGTTCTTTCCTAATTGTTCCATTATTTTTACAAACAGTTAAACAATATGGTGCATTTGAAACGGGCTTAATTATGTTACCACAAGCATTAGCATCGGCATTAATGATGCCAATTGGTGGTAAAATGTATGATAAAGTTGGTGCTAGACCGATGGCGTTAGTTGGTTTAACAATTATCACATCTGCACTATTCATTTTCTCTAAAATCTCAGTAGACTCATCAAATACATTTATTATGTTAACACTTGCTATGATGGGTGCTGGAATGGGATTATCAATGATGCCGATTAATACACATGTATTACAATCTGCACCAAGACATTTAGTAAGTCGTGTAACTCCTTTAACTGCAGCTGCACAGCAAGTAATGGTATCATTTGCAGTAGCAGGTATGGCTGGATTTTTAACTTCAAGTACAAAGGATTATATGACAAAAACAACGAATCCATTAAATGCTATGATTTCAGCATTTGGTGATACTTTCTTACTAGCAGCAGGAATCGCATTAGTAGGAGCGTTGTTAGCAATTATCTTACGTAAACCAAAAATGCAAAATACAGATGCCTCAAAAGCAGATCTTGACGAGTCAAAATCTTCAATGATGGTAGGACATTAATAGATAAAAAAGAAGCCAAATTCAAAATTGGCTTCTTTTTTTGTCATTATTGATTATAATTTAAATAGTATCGAAAAAATTTTAATAATTTCTATAATTTTAAGAAAAATGTTATAAAACTAATTGAATTGTAATAAAAATGTCCTTATTATGTAAGGTTAGTTATGTATAATTAAGGCTCGAATATAGTTTTACTTTACAATGGAGCTGATTTAATGATTAAAAGTATTTGCAAAACGACTTTAGCACTATCAATTTTAACTGGAGGTTTATTCTATGGAAATACTACTCCGAGTTCAATTAAGACTGTGGAAGCTGCAACGATAAGTGGTACAGTAACTGCATCCGTTTTAAATGTAAGAAGTGGTCCTAGTACTAGTTATAAAGTAGTTGGGACACTTAAAAAGGGTGCGAAAGTTACGATTACAAGCACAAGTGGATCTTGGTATAAAATAAAAAGTGGAACAAAAACTGGATGGGTTTCTGCTAAATATATTAAAAAAGCCCCAACTACAGTGTCTGCAACGACCGTAAATAAAATGAAAACTTTAGGTACTTCAAAGCAATTAATCATTGTGTCAGCAGAAAATGAAAGTACAAGAAATGTTTTAATTGAAACATTTGAAAAAAGCGGTACTAGTTGGAAAAAACTTCATACATATTCAGGCGTGATCGGTAAAAACGGCATGATTAGTAGTAAACATGAAGGTGATTATGAAACACCTGAAGGGAAATATACAATTACAACAGCTTTCGGTAGATATTCAAATCCAGGTACTAAAATGTCATATCGTAAAATTACTTCAAATGATGTTTTTGTAGATGATTCAAATAGTAAATTATATAATACTTGGCAATTGGCATCAGAAAATAACGGTAGATGGAAAACTGCTGAAAAAATGAATATTTCTCAATATGATTATGGATTTGTTATTAACTATAATACTGCGAGAACCCCAGGTAAAGGTAGTGCAATATTTTTTCACATAGCTGGAACTTCAGGATATACTGCAGGCTGCACGGCTACATCTAAAACAAATGTAGTATCCATTTTAAAATGGTTAGATCCTGCAAAAAAACCATTAATTATTCAAACACCATTGAATAAATTAACTCAATATTAATATGATTTGAAACTGGTCGATGATTTGATCAGTTTTTTTATGTTTTAAACTTGTATAAAAAAGGTGCTTGTCTCTAATATACGAAAGGCTGTCTAATCGGAAGTTTTTTAAGTTAATTAAAGGTTTTGTTAAATTAAAATGTTGATTTTTGAACTAAAAAAAGGCTGTCTAAATAGACAACCTTTAGAAATGCTTATTAATTTAAACCTTACTTTAGTTTAATAAAACTTTATTTTACGCCATTAACAAGTTGCTTCATGGAGTTTAACTGTGAAGATAGCTCATTAAACCAATCCTCATCCCCCGTTGAGAGGGCTACGTCAATTAGAAAGCGAATCTGTTCTTTGTTTGTCACTTTTGAATCAGGCATTTTCATAACGTTTTTATTTAGCATGTGAATGGTTTTCCCAACAGTCGTTTTGTTATCTGAAGTTATTACATTTACAGTTACTATTTCATCATGAATTTTAAATGATTCAACATAACCTATAACTAATTCACCACCCATTGATATACCTTTAACCCAGTCACCTGTTTTTAAAATAGAATTATTATTTGTGTTCATTTTTTTTCCACCTTCTTATTTAGAGTTGCAATTTAAAAATTTGTGATCGTAACAGTACTTAGTATGAACTGTAACTTTTTTTATTACATTTCAGATAAAAGAAGGCATAGCCTTCACTTTAGTAGCTGTTTACTTATCATCTGATATGATCGACAATGTCCTTAATCGTATATTGCTTTAAATATCCTCCAAGATGTTTTTCGGCACCACAGAAAATATTAAAAAGAACATTTTGCATATTTGCCCCAACAACACACTTTTCATTTGATTCTGGGCACTTAGGCTGCAATGCCCCCTCAGAGGTGATCCTATAAATATCCCATAGATTAACTTCATTTAAATCTATAGCAAAAATAAATCCACCACCAGTTCCTTCCTTCGATTTTATAAATCCATGCTTTTTTAACAAACTAAGCACTTTACGAATACGAACTGGATGGACACAGGCACTCTCTGATATTGCATCACTTGTAGACATCCGATCCGGCTGCAGCGCAAGATAAGTTAAACTATGAATGGCAAGAGTGAAATCACTATTCATGGTCTGCCTCCTAAAAATCGTTAATTTCTTTATATATTCCGAGATTTAATTTAGTACTGTAATAAAATGTGTTGAAAATTGAAATTTTTTATTATTAATTAGCTACTTTTTGTGATTTAATGTATGAGAATGTTCGTAGCTTACGAGGAAGAAAACTACGAATTTCTTCTTCGTTATAACCAACCTGTAATCTTTTTTCGTCTAGGATTATTGGTAGGCGCAACATTTTGGGATTATTTATAATTAATTTATATAATTCATTTAATGGGAGCGAATCAATATTTATATTTAATTCCTGAAACGTTTTTGATTTTTTCGATATAATCTCTTCAGTACCAGTTTCTGTCATGCGAAGTATAGATTTAATCTCTTCAAGTGTAAGTGATTCATTCATAATATTTTTCACATTATAGTCTATATCATGTTCCTCTAGCCAAGCTTTTGCTTTGCGACAAGATGTACAACTTGATGTTACATATAGATTCACCATTCATTTACACTCCTTATATTTAAAATGTAATAAAAAATATTACAGTTGGGATAAAAATCGAGTACTAATATAGTATCTAAGAAAATAAATTAGGTTGACTACCATACTCGATTTAAATGAGTATACTGTAATTTTATTATTTACAGTTAAAAGTGTCAACTATATTTTTAGAGTTTAAATTATGTGGTGCGTTTAATTCTTGTACGAAATTCTAAAAAGAATTCTACTATGGATTTAAGAAAGTTCGGATTAAAACAGCAAAGTGCAAAAAGTTATGTATATTTTGAAATTTCTAAGTATAATAGAATGTACAATTACGATATAAAGTGAAATTTTAGAGGTGGAATATGAGTAAACTAGAATTTTTTGAAATAGAGACTAGTCGATTAAAACTTCGAAGGTTTAAAGATGAAGATGTTAGCAACTTTTATAAATATCGTTCAAATCCAGATGTAGCGATTTATCAAGGTTGGGAGAATTATACATACGAACAAGCGATTAATTTTATAGAAAAACAAAAAACAGCTGAAATGAATATTCCTGATTCATGGGTTCAAGTAGCGATTGAACATAAAATGGATGGTCAACTAATAGGGGATATAGGTGTACATACCTTATTAGATCCTGCAAATCAAGTTGAAGTCGGCTTTACATTGGAACCATTGTATCAAAATAAAGGATTTGCTTTTGAAGCATTACAAGGAATTTTTGAGTATTTATTCAATGAATTAAACAAAGAAAAAATAAACGCAATTGCTGATGAGGAAAATTCATCCTCAATTAAATTATTAAGGAAGTTAGGATTTCAACAGATAAAAATAATAGAAAATTCTTATTTTAAAAACCAATATGTAACTGAAATTATGTTTGAACTTTCGAAAAATGATTGGAATAAAAAGTAGGGGATGAGTTTTAAATGAATTTCTTTAAAGGAGCATTGTGTTTATCGTTGGCCGCTAGCATTTGGGGGATGACCTATGTTGTTAGTAAAGTAGTATTAGATAGTATTTCTCCATGGTTATTACTTGAAATGAGATTTCTTTTAGCATTACTAACTTTAGGGATCATTTGTTTCTTCCAAAAAAGCTGGAAAATTAGTAAGAAAGATTTATTTCCAATCGCGCTAATAGCTTTAGTAGGCTATACTGGCTCAATTGGTTTTCAATTTATTGGTACGAAGCTTTCAGGAGCAGCAATGGGTTCTTTAATTACTTCAGCTTCTCCGGCGTTAATTTCATTATTTGCATTTTTAATTTTAAAAGAAAAGATTAATAACCGTAAAATTATATCGTTAATTTTAGCTACTATTGGAGTAATTGTTGTAATTGGATTTCCAAAAGGTGGATCAAATTTAGGAGCGTATTTTGGAAATCTCATTTTAGTAGGTGCTGCAATAACTTGGGCATTGTATACAGTTCTAAGTAAAGTTCAGACTAATAAATACTCATCATTAACCGTAACGACTTGGGCAACAGTATTTGGTGTAATTTTTACATTACCATTTACTATAATAGAACAAAGTAATCACATAACTGACTTACCATCAAATAGTTGGATTTGGATGGGAGTCATATTTTTAGGCACGATTTCAACAGCAGGAGCGTTTTATCTTTGGAACAAAGGATTTGAATATATCGATACTTCCACAGGGTCATTATTTTTCTTTTTACAGCCATTAATTGGTACGATATTTGGGTATTTTTTATTAAATGAAGAAATTAATCCTTCTTTTTTCATAGGAAGTATTCTAATTGTTGTAGCTGTGTATTTATCGATAAAAGAACCGAAGCAAAAAACAATGTACCAATATAACTCAAAAAAAGCATAATTTACAAAAAAGTGGTTGAAGTATCAACTGCTTTTTTTATTGGATATTTTTCCTAAATAGTTGAATTTTAACAATAGGAGTAACTAATTTTTAAGGAATTAACTTTTATGTTTATTTAAATTGACAAATGCAGTTCAGACAAATATTATAAATCTTGTACGATACATCGTATAAGATGTATCGTACAGGAAGTATTGTGTGTCGGAGGGATTAAATGGTAGAACGAGCCGAATTTATAAGTGAATCAATCGATTTTTTACAACGATTTTTAATGAAAAGTCTTCAAAAGCATTCAGAAGAACATGGCGTAACAATTCCACAAGCAAGAGTGATTGGAGAAGTGTATGCACATAAAACAATGAGCATAAAACAACTTTCTAAAAATCTAAAAATGACGCAAAGTACCGTATCAGATATCGTTGAGCGTCTTACTACAAAGGGGCTTTTGTTGAAAACACCTAGCCCTAAAGATAAACGATTCGTGGAAATTTCATTACCAGAAAATATTTCGGATGAAATAAATGGTAGCATTACTGAAATTGCAAATAAATCATTAAATAGTGCGTTAACTTTTTTAGATTCACATGAACAGGAGATTGTAGAACAAGGAATGAGATTATTAGTTACAGCTGTAAAGAAGAAGATGGAGACAGATGGAATGGATAATTATGAATTCTTTGATGTATTGTATTTTCTTGAAGAAAAGGGAAAAAAAGAAAAATAAATTAACGAGGAGGGGATTAAGTGAACAAAATCATTAAGGGCCGTTGGATTATATTTTCAATTTGGCTAGTTGCAACAGTATTGTTAACAGTTCTTCAGCCTGACATAAATGCAATACTTCGGAATAAGGGGCAGGAAGGAGCGAATAGTGATTCACCTTCTGTAATGGCAGATCATATCCTCAAAAAAATGGATACTGCAAAAGGAACGAATAATCTGATTGTTTTTTATGATAAAAACAAAATTTCAAATGATGAAATGGACAAAATTGGTGATGCTGTTAAAGGAATACGTGATAGCAGTAAAGAACTTAGAATTTCGGAAATTATTGATCCTTTTAGTATTCCAAATGCAAAAAGTTCATTAGTATCAAAAGACGGCACCACACTAATGGTGAGTTATAAGTTAGATAAGAACGGAAGAGAAATAGATGATATTAAAAAACAAATTGATAATAAGCTAAGTAAAGTACCAGTTAAATATTATTTAAGTGGTGAAGATTTTATCAATAACGATTATTTAAAGGCTTCGCAAGCGGGAGTCGAAAAAAGTGCTGCGCTGACAGTTATTTTTATTTTAGTAGTGCTTATTATTGCGTTTAGGTCGATCGTTACACCATTTGTATCATTGCTTGCGGTTGCATTTTCTTATCTTTGTTCAATGGGAATAGCTGCTCAATTAATCGATAAAGCTGGATTTCCAATTACTAGTCTTACTCAAATGCTATTAATTCTTATTCTTTTTGGGATTGGTACAGATTATAATATACTCCTTTTTAATCGTTTCAAAGAGGAACTTTCACTTGGACATTCAGTTGATGAATCAATTGTAAACACATATAAAACAGCTGGTAAAACAATTGCCTATAGTATTTTAACTGTGTTTATTGCGTTCCTTGCACTTGTATTTGCTGAATCTCCAATTTATAAATCAGGTGTAGTTGTTGTTATTGGGGTATGTATATTATTACTTGAAATATTAACGTTAACACCGTTTATTATGAAAGTTTTAGGGAAAAAACTTTTCTGGCCATCTAAAAATGTTGGTGGACACAAAGAAAACAAGTTTTTTGGTCGTTCGTCGGCTTTTGCGATCAAAAAACCAATCATCACAATTGTTGTCATCTTATTGATTTTATCTCCAATGGTGTATTTCCATCAAGAGAAGCTGAACTTTGATACAATTGGTGAACTTGGAAATAAGTATCCTTCATCAAAAGGTTTTAATATCGTTTCAGATCATTTTGGTAAAGGTCAGGCAATGCCTGCAACAGTCGTTATTGAAAATGACAAAGCGCTTGATAATAATCAATCACTTGCAGTAATTGATAATGTTACTGAAAGACTTAAGAAGATAAAGGGTGTTAAGCAAGTATCTTCGGTAACACAACCTGAAAGTAAACAAATTGAAAGTTTTTATGTTGATAGCCAAATGGGTAACGTAACTGATGGTATTTCAAAAACACAGGATGGTGTTAACGAAATACATGACGGATTAAGTTTAGCCCAAGATAAACTAGGATCAGCGGATTTTTCAAAAGTTAGCCAAATGGTAGATGGAACAACAAATCTACAAAATGGTGTAACAGCGTTAAGTGGTGGTTTAAAACAAATTCAAGCAGGAATTGGTAGTGGTTCTAGTAATTCTCAAACGATCTCAAGTGGTATAGCAACCATCGAAACGAATCTAAGAAAAATGAGTAGTGGTGTATCATTATTAGCAAAAAATTACGAGAAAATGCAATCAGGTTATAAAGAATTAGGAACTCATTACCAAGAATCAGCACAAGCGCTGCTTGGTCTAAAAGGCGCAATTTCTCAAATGCAATCAATGGTGACAGCACTAGGTAGTAGTTATTCGAATTCAAAAGATGATGTGAATTACCAATCATTAAAGCAAACAATTGATCAAACAGTTGCTTCTTTAAATCAAATTACTCCAGAGGGAATCAAGACTTTAAATGCTAATTATAATGCTGTAACTGCAGGTTTTGCTACCGCAAACAGTAATCTATCTAGTATGAGTAATGGTTTAAATCAAATGGCAGATGGATTGAAAAAACTTGAAAGTGGATTAAACCAAGCATCATCAGGAATTGGTAAAATTGTAACAAATATGAATAAAGTATCAGATGGACTTGGTCAAATGAAAACAGGTCAGCAACAGCTAGTAGCTGGCATTAATGGATTTAGTACTTTCGGGGAAAAGCTTTCTGATGTAAACGGTGGTTTAGAGAAAATTTCTGACGGATTAGGAAAGACAAATGATTTCTTAACTCAGTTTAATTCTAATAAAACTTTCTTTATTCCAAAAGAAGCGTTGGCTGATGAGAACTTTAAAAAATCAATAGACATGTTTATGTCAAAAGATAAAAAGATTACAAAACTAACAATTGTTTTGGCGAATGATCCATATTCAAAAGAATCTTTAAATACAATCAATAAAATAAATTCAGCTGTTAAAAATGGACTTAAAGGCACAGAACTTTCAAATGCAAAGTCAGGTGTTTCGGGTCCAAGTGCTACAACAAATGATATGAACAATATTTTGAGTAGTGACTTAAATAAAACAACAACAATCGTTATAATTGGGGTATTACTTGTATTATTCCTAGTGATAAGATCATTCTGGACACCAGTATTTATCACTGCATCACTTTTAGGAGCATACTACTGTGCAATGTTTATGATTAACTATATTTTCATAGATTTGCTTGGATATGAAGGAATTTCATCTTTTGTACCATTCTTCTCTTTCATAATTATAGTGGCTTTAGGAGTAGATTATAGTATTTTCCTAATGATGAGATTTAAGGAATATACTCATTTGTCACCGAAAGAGGCGATCGTATTAGCATCTAAGCATACTGGTGGAGTAATTATTTCAGCGGTAATCATACTTGGAGGTACATTTGCTACACTCATGCCATCTGGAATCCTTTTATTGTTTGAATTAGCAATTGCGGTAATTACTGGTCTAGTAGTACTTTGCTTTATATTACTGCCAATCTTTTTACCAGCAATGATTGCGTTGCCAGAAGCAGTAGCTAATTTATTTTCAAGAAACAAGGGAGCAAATGTTGATACAGAAAAACATGTAATTTAATAGAATAATAGAATTAATTGAAAAATGCCGACCTGCTATCCATATAATAGTAGGTTCGGCTTTTTTTGCTTTTTTCGTATTCATTGTTTCCCTTTTGGAAAAAAATGTATAATAGATAAATAGAATCTGTTCGAAGGAGCTTTTATATGAATGACAATTTAATAGACATTACGAAATTATCTCTAAAAGAACAAGAAAAACTACTTTACTCTTTAAAAGATAAAATTTATCCTGATTCGTCAAGCCCACTTGATTCTACTTATGAAGCCATTCGTGAATCATGTTTTAAAGATGGTTTAGGTTGTATGGTTGTGTATTAATGAGAAATCAAATTAGTAGAAAATTTTACTTCCCTTTTTTAATCATATTTTCGATCATAATTGGCTTTGCAGGCTGGTATGAAATCTTTCAACATTTTTTTAGCGATCGGGGGATTGTTCGATTTAATTGGCATGTTGATATTGAACAACCTACGCATTCAAAAATAATTTTAGATGAAACAGCTCCTATGAGTGTTGATGGACCAGTATATACCCAATTTACATACAATAAAAAAACAATAAAAAAACTAAAAAAGAAAGAGTATTGGATAAAAATATCAAACAATAATATTAAAAATCTCACTCAAAAAGTAACTGAATATAATAATTCAATTTTGAAATATCCAGTACATTCAATGAAAAGTAGACAAAACCTATTGGAAAATCCTGTTGTTTTTAACGATAATTGCTATTACTACGTAAAACGCGATAAAGAAAAACTAGATCAATATGCAATTTTTATCCTAAATCCAAGGGAGAAAAAACTTTACTTACTTGAATATTATTTTTAATAGAATTTTTAAGGTGAAGCGATAAAACCAATCATATGAGCTTTGCATGAAAACAGTGAAACTTGCTCCAAAAATAAATTACCATTAATTGCGCAAAAAAAGTGGATGCTAAAAACATCCACTTTTTTATTAATCAACTTGTATTTCATTATTCACATCAAGGGCTTCAACTAATTCTAATTCCTCATGACGTTCTTTAAAACGGTTGAAAGTAAATTCATTTGCAAATAAGAACAACGGTCGTTCGAAACGGTCATATACTAGCATGTTACGCATATCTTGATATTTCTTAAGTCCTTTTACATCATCTGTTTTAACCCATCTAGCAATATTGTAATCAACATGATCTTTACGGATATCAGATCCATATTCATTTTTTAAGCGGTATTCAAATACTTCAAATTGAAGTTGACCTACAGCACCTAAAATGACCTCATTAAATTCATTTTTATAAACTTGAATTGCACCTTCTTGAGCTAATTGCTCAACACCTTTATGGAAATGCTTAGATTTCAATGAGTTAACTGGGCTTACTCGCAAGAATAACTCAGGTGGGAAAGTTGGTAATGGTTCAAAGAATAATTTTTGTTTGCTAGATGTAATCGTATCTCCGATTTGATAAGTACCTGAATCGTAAATACCAATTACGTCACCAGCATATGCTCGGTCAATCGTTTCACGGTCATTAGCCATCAATTGAGTCGATTGACTTAATTTAATTTGTTTACCTGTACGAGAAAGCATTACGTTCATTCCTCGTTCAAATACGCCAGAACAAATTCGCAAGAATGCAATACGGTCACGGTGAGCAGGATTCATATTAGCTTGAATCTTAAATATAAAACCACTAAATACTTCATCAGTAGGATTAACTTCACCATTAATTGTTTTACGAGGCCCTGGTGCAGGCGACATATCTAAGAAATGATTTAAAAATGGTGTTACACCAAAATCAACTAATGCTGTTCCGAAGAAAACAGGAGTAAGTTCACCGGCTTGAACTAAGTCTAAATTGAATTCATTTCCTGCTCCTTCTAAAAGATCAACTTCATCACGTAAATTTTCTAAATTTGAAGCTTCTAAATGTCCTTCTAATTCAGGACCGTGTACACCATCTTGACCAAGTTTAATCACTTCATCTTTACGGAAAAGATGAACTTCATTTTCTAATCGATCATAAACCCCTTCAAATTGCATTCCACTACCGATTGGCCAAGTAACTGCAACAGAAGGCATACCAAGAACTTCTTCTAATTCTTCCATTAGTTCTAATGGATCTTTAGCTTGGCGATCTAATTTATTCATAAAGGTAAAAATAGGGATACCACGTAAACGACAAACTTGGAAAAGTTTCTTAGTTTGTGCTTCAATACCTTTTGCAGCATCAATTACCATGACTGCAGAGTCAACAGAAGTTAGTACACGATATGTATCTTCACCAAAATCATTATGACCAGGAGTATCCATAATTGATACCATTTTTTCATCATATTCAAACTGCATAACAGAAGAAGTAACAGAAATTCCACGTTGCTTCTCGATTTCCATCCAGTCAGATTTTGCATATTTAGAATTTTTTTGAGCTTTTACAGTACCAGCTTCACGAATAGCTCCACCATGAAGTAGTAATTTTTCAGTTAAAGTTGTTTTACCAGCATCCGGGTGAGAGATAATCCCAAAGATACGGCGTTTAGCAACTTGATTCATTAATTCTTTATTTGCCATCTATTATAAAGTCCTTTCTAAATCAAAGATCATAATCAAATTTTCACATCTTATCTATTATACTAGAATTCAGCGTTTGATGAAACATTTAGTAATTAAGTTATATACAAAGTATTTCCAAGTTATGAAATAAGAATTTCCTTTTTTATCGTTTATTTTGTAATTTTACATAAATCATTCACTAATTTTTCAACATGTAATATTTATGAAGTATTAAAAATTAATATTTTAAAAGCGAATCTATCACTCAGTTATGCGTGATAGATTATTTTATTTATGACAAATGTACAAGCATATACATGACACTTTGATTACTATATGTAGATAATGATTCATTTTCTTTTATAGAAAGGAAGTAACCATAAATGGCATCATGTAATTGTTCAACATCAGCATTAACTTGTTGTCCCGAAAAAATTTTTGTTCAGGACCAAGTTTGTACACCATGGCAAGCAGTTGGAGATACAACTACTATAACAATTCCACTTTTTCAAAATAATTTTAACCAAAGTATTATAGGAACTGGTTTTGTTAAGTATGAAGTAGGTTCTTCTACAGCACCGATACAAATTGAATTTTTTAACTCTGCAGGAGGCACAATCAATTCTGAGGTCGTAACATTAGGTTCGAGTTTAGCATTTACAATTAGAAGATTTGATGTAATACAAGCTGTTATACCTATTGGAGCAGGTATATTATTTCAAGGTGAGTTCTGTATTACGACACGATATTCTGTTTAATTGAAGAAAATGAGGGGAAAAGCAAATGAATAATGGTTTAAGTTGTTGTTCAACCAAAAATATATTTCAAGATAAAGTTTGTACAAGCTGGCAAGTGAATACACCAGGTATTATCACAATCTTTACAAATAATATCGCTCCGATTATTTCTGCAACAGGCTATGTTAAAAATGATACTGGAACTGATAATATCGTAGTTAATTTTTTAAGGGGAGGAAATGTAATTGATACTCTAACTGTCCCACCTCAAAGTAGTGTTGCTTTCTCAGAAAAGTTATTCGATGGAATTCAAATTGATACTACTGGTTTAACTGGGGTAGTTGAAGGTGAGTTTTGTATAACTGTCCGATATTCAATGTAATAGATCATTTTATCTAAATAGTGTAGTTCTTAATCTTTTTTTGAACAACCCTATGTAATGAAATGAGGAAGGATTATGTGTTCCTTTTTGAATAATAAAGATGAGAATGGGAAAACAATTCCTTACGTAAAAGGGATAGATTCCAATCCGAATAAATGTAGTTGTTGTAATAGTTTTTCTTGTAATGGAGTTAAAAAAATTGGACCAACAGGTGTAACTGGGATAACTGGAGCAACAGGTCCTACTGGAGCGACGGGAATTACGGGAACGACCGGTGTAACTGGCCAAACGGGATTAACAGGAGTAACTGGCCAAACCGGAATAACAGGAACGACCGGAGCAACGGGATCAACAGGTCCAACGGGAACGACCGGAGTAACCGGAATAACAGGAATAACGGGATCAACAGGTCCAACTGGAACGACCGGAGTAACCGGAGCAACGGGATCAACAGGTCCAACGGGAACGACCGGAGTAACCGGAGTAACCGGAGTAACCGGAATAACGGGAGCAATCGGAATAACAGGGTCAACCGGAATAACGGGAACGACTGGAGTAACAGGGTCAACCGGAATAACGGGAACGACCGGAGTAACAGGGTCAATCGGATCAACAGGTCTAACTGGAACAACTGGAACAACTGGAACAACAGGGTCAACAGGTCCAACAGGAACAACGGGAACGACAGGAATAACCGGCCCAACCGGAATAACAGGAGCTACCGGAGCAACAGGAATAACGGGAACGACTGGAGTAACAGGGTCAACAGGAATAACGGGATCAACCGGATCAACAGGTCCAACTGGAACAACCGGAATAACGGGATCAACAGGTCCAACTGGAACGACTGGAGTAACCGGAGCAACCGGAGCAACCGGAGTAACCGGAGCAACGGGTAGAACAGGTGATAGGGGTTCAACTGGCACGACGGGAGTAACAGGAGTAACGGGAACAGCTGGCTCAACGGGAGCAACAGGAGCAACAGGACCGACAGGAACAACAGGAGTAACCGGTATCGGGGATAGAGGCCCAACTGGAGCGACCGGTCCGACAGGCGCTACTGGGGCAACTGGCTCAACCGGCGCAAGTTTTAATACTTCAGGCTCGGCAGCAAATACTTCTGGCGCAACAATTGCGATTACACTTTTAGGTCCTTCACCAATACCGTTTCCGAACGCACAAAATTTATCAGCAGATATAACAGTGAACAACCCAACAGCCACCATTTTTACAATTAATACAAGTGGTAGATATTTAATAACTTATCAAGTGTATCCTACACTATCTTTATTAACGACTTTTCAGTTATTTCGTACTGGGGCTGGAGTTGCAGGCACAAATATTACTGCTGCAATAGGATTAAGTTTAGTCAGCAATCAAGTGATTATTAATATAAATGCAGGTGACACGATTCAAGTGATGGTGTCTGCTACATTAGCGGCTACAGTATCGTTAGCAGCAGGTACGACCGCTGCGACAATTTCGATTGTTAGAGTAGGTTAATTAATATTATTTTAATTCAACAAGTGACTACAAGTTATATGAGTAAGATTAATAGTGGTCACTTTTCTTTTTAAGATTTATATAATACTAAAAATAATAGCTTTTCAGTATTTTTAATACATAGGAAATTAATTATTATAAGTGAGGGATAAAAATTGAAACAAAAAAGACCGGATATACCAAACTTACCAAGTATTAAATTACCAGTTTCTTCTCCAACTCTTTTACCACCAGTACCTCCGCCAACACCACCTACCCCACCAACGCCAATACAAACTACAACAAAATGTAATCCTTGTATTCCCATTGATCTATGTGGAAATATTTTGATTCAAGATAATCTTGAAAAACCAGTTGAAATATGGAGTTTAGGTGAAAATGTAACTGCTTATGCAACGATTTCAGTCTACAATAGCGAGAGTAGTACTGGACCGATATCAATCGAAGTAAATAGCAATAATTGTCATATAATTACCGTGTTGCCAGGCAATACGAGTAGTTATACTAGTCAAAATATAAAATCTGTGACCATACTACAATCAGGTCAAACTCCAATCTATTTAGAAGGTAAATATTGTATTGCTGGTAAAATTATTGATAAATAATAAACACATACTATAAAAACAGGAGCTTATTGCATAATCGCATTAAGCTTTTTTTTATTTCCTTAAAAATAGGCGTACTTAAATAAAACACTTTACATATGATTTAAAGAGTAGTATGGTTAGTTACATGAGTAACTAACTAAATAACTAACTAAGAGAGGAAGGTGCTAATGAAACCGACATTAGATGAATCACAGCCAATTTTTCAACAAATTGCGGTTATGATTATGGACGAAATTATAGATGGAAGAATTAAAGAGGGGGAACAAGTGCCTTCGACAAATGAATTATCTCGCTTTTTTAATATTAATCCAGCAACTGCAAGGAAAGGTCTTCAAGCTTTAGTTGATAAGGAAATAATTTTTAAACAAAGAGGTGTAGGTATGTTTGTTTCAACGGGTGCGAAAGATAAGTTGCTTTTAGAGCGAAAACAGCAGTTTTATGTGGATTATGTTGCACCATTACTTAAAGAAGCAAAGAGAATTCATTTAGATGAAGAAATGGTAATTGAATTAATAAAGAGAAAAAACGACTTTAATTAGGAGGGGTATAAATTGATCGAAATTAAAAATTTGACATATGGCTATAAGCATACACCAGTTTTAACTGATTTCAATTTAATTGAAACAGAACCGAGTATTATTGCATTATGGGGAAGAAATGGTACAGGTAAAACAACTTTGATGAGTTTAGTTGCTGGCCATTATAAACCAAACGAAGGTTCAATAAAAGTCTTAGGAGAAGAACCTTATAATAATTTAAATGTACTAGAGAATATTTGTTATATCCAAGAAAACCATCCTTTTGGTCATAATTGGAGAATAAATGACTTGTTAAAATACGGAAGGTACTTTCATCCTAACTGGGATCAACAATTTGCAGAACATTTAGTTCAAGTTTTTGAATTGCCAAAGAATAAAAAAATCACTAAGTTTTCAAAAGGTATGAAAACGGCAGTGCAAATCATATTAGGATTAGCTAGCAACGCAAAAATAACAGTTCTCGATGAGCCTACTAATGGGTTAGATGCAGTTAAAAGAAAACAGTTTTACGATGCCTTAATGGAAAGTTACGAAGAAAATCCAAGACTCATTTTACTTTCAACACATCATATCGAAGAAATTCAACCATTATGTGAAACGATTGTTGTAGTAAATGATGGAAAAGTACTATTTCATGAACAAATGGAAGTAATGCGAGAGAAAGGAGTTATTCTTTCTGGAAATATAGATTCAATCGAAGAAGTAACTAAAAATATTTCTATACTTGAATCCTCCAAAATCAGTTCGACACAAAAAGTAATGCTCGATGAATTATATTCAAATGATTGGAAAAAAATCGCAGAAGAACATCATCTTACAATTGAAAAAGCAACTCTACAAGACTATTTAATAAATAAAACAAAAAATAAAGAGGTGAAAAGATGAACTCTATAAGAGGCACTTATCAACTAGTTTTTGATGAATTAAAATGGTATTTCAAAATATTTTCTTTAATTACTTTGTTATTATCTGTTGTGTATGTACTGGTTAGTATAATATTTAAAATTCCTTTACAAAGTGGTGCAGCTCTGTTTGGGCCGACTTATGGTGGGATTAGTACATTTGCGGTTGCAGGATTGGTGATTCCTTTTCAAGTTGCAATTGGATTAGGTAGTACAAGAAGACAGTTTTTAAAATCGTATATTGTGATGTCATTATTAATGGTAATTACAAGTATAACTTACTTAAATATTCTTTATTACATTATGAATATATTATTAGACAAAGGAATAAATAGTTTTCACTTTTACCACCCTGCTCAATTAGTCTCATCAGAATATCATTTCTTTACGTATTATTGGGTCGACCTAATGGTTGGATTTATGATCCTAGGACTTTCTTCTTTTATTGCTATATTAGTTAGAAGATTGGGGATACTTTATTTTCTAATGACACTAGTTTTAGTTAGTATTTTAATGACTTTTTTATCTATAAATGGTATAAGTTCAGACTTATTTTCTTTTATTTTAAATAGTAAACCGCTCAATTTGTTTACTTTAATTGGATTGATCGGAATCGTACTTCAAATATTAACATTTCCGATGATGCTAAATGCACCTTTAAAAATGAAAGGTAGAAATTAAAAACGATTCGAGAAAAAGTATGTGGATATATTGCATACTTTTTCTTTTATTTTAAAATAAAAAATTCTGTATAATATAGATAAAATACAAAGTTAGGAGATTAAATGATGCCATTTACAATTAATCCGATTGCTTTTGTTAAAAATTCAAGAAAAGAAATGAAAGACGATCACTGGGGTTCAATTATCTCTGAAATCGAGTTAGTAGAGGAGTTCAATGAAGAAGCATTAAGTGGCATAAGTGATTTTTCACATCTAGAGATTATTTTTTATTTTGATAAAGTGACTGATGATATGATCCAATATAGTGCTAGACATCCTAGAAATAATATTGATTATCCAAAGGTTGGAATTTTTGCTCAAAGAGGTAAAAACCGGCCAAATAAATTAGGGTTAACAACTGTAGAACTTGTAAATCACAGTGGCCGTAGTCTTACAGTTAAAGGGTTAGATGCGATCGATGGTACACCAGTCATCGATATTAAACCAATTATGAAAGAATTTCTTCCCAAAGGGGAGATCAAACAAGCAGAATGGTCAAAGGCTTTGATGGAAAAATATTGGTGATAAAGGTTTAAAAATAAAAAAAGAGTTGTCTCAAATGTTTTATTTGGGAAACTCTTTTTTTCTTTTATATTATTAACAGCTGAATTGAATTTTGGTTATTTCATTATTAAAGCAATTGTTGAGATGCCACTCAATTCGCCCATGCCATGATCCAGCTTAAATTCTACAAATAATTAAAAATTTTTAATTTTAAACTTAGTTAGAACAATTATAAAAGGTAAATAAAGTGAAATTCCCCCAAATTATTTTATAAAATTTTACATCAAATTACAAAAATCTACATTCAAGTAAATAAAATACCTTATCTTTTTACTCACTTTTACTTAAACCGACATTTAATTTGATTTATAAAGTTCTCGTTTAATGAAAATTCCCCCAATACTTTTAAAGAAAAACTCTAGCTATAATTTAAGTTAAGTGATTTTTCTGAAAAATCAAATGTTATTGCTTGTTGTACAATCTTTATTTTTAGAAAAAGTTGGAGGTAATTAGAATGAAGGGGTTAAGTAGTAAATTTTTTCAAACCACATCTGTACTTGTTTTAGCTAGCAGTACAATTTTGGGATCGACTATGATGATTAAAAAGCCGGCTTATGCGAACTCAAATAACGTAGAAAGCATTCTTCAATCACTTACACCGGAACAAAGGGAGGCTTTGAGTCAATTAGAAGTTGCAGGTTCAAAAACTGGTTTGCAATTATCTGATGATATCGACTTATCGAGTGATAAAGAAGTATCGGTAATTGTTGAGTTTAAAGAAGTTCCAGCTAAAGTAGCACAGTTAGAGAAAGCTGCAGAAGGTGAGTCTATTTCATTAGAAAAGGCGAAAGAAAATGTAACAAAGTCTCATGCACACTTTAAACAAGAATTACAAGAAAAAATAGCTAAGAAAGAGAAATCTAGTAATGAAGAAGTTCAAATTAAATATACATATCAGAATGCGTTTAACGGGGTTTCATTGTCACTTCCAGCAAATCAAATTAAAGATTTATTAGATTTGGATACAGTTAAAGCAGTGTATAGTGATTCAACAATTCAAATTAAGCCACCTGTTGAACCAGTCCAAGAGAAGGATCAAACTAAGGTTGATAGTTTACCATTTTTAAAGATTGATAAATTACATGAGGAAGGTTTTACAGGTAAAAATATTAAAATAGGTGTAATTGATACTGGAATTGACTATAACCATCCTGATTTGAAAGATGCATATAAAGGTGGTTATGATTTCGTAGATAATGATAATGACCCGATGGAAACTACATATGATCAATGGAAAGCTTCTAAAAAAACAGAATTTCTAAATGGGAGCTCATATTATACTGATCACGGTACGCATGTTTCTGGTACGATTGCTGGTCGAGGGAAAAATAACTCTGATTATAAAGTAACTGGAGTAGCGCCTGATTCAGATTTATATGTATACCGCGTATTGGGGCCTTATGGTTCGGGTTCGAATTCTGCAGTAATTGCAGGTATTGACCGTTCGGTTGCCGATGGAATGAATGTAATTAATCTATCGCTAGGATCCTCGATAAACGATCCACTAGAAGCAACTAGCTTAGCAATTGATAATGCTGTTTTAAATGGAGTTACCGCTGTCGTTGCAGCAGGAAATTCTGGAGATAGTATGTACACATTAGGCTCTCCAGGTGCAGCGGCACTTGCATTAACAGTTGGTGCGAGTTCTGTTCCTACTAAAGTTACTACTTTCGGAAGTAAATTTTTAGTAAACGGTCAAGGTACGGATAGTACTTTACAATTGATGACTAAAAAGTGGACAGATGATTTTACTAATTTGTCAGGAAAAACTTTTGAGATTGTAAATGTTGGAGAAGGTGGAGCAGCAGATTATTCAGGAAAAAATGTTCAAGGTAAAATTGCATTTGTTGCACGTGGTACATTTGCACTTGTTGATAAAATGAACTATGCAAAACAAAATGGAGCTATTGGAGTAATTATTTATAACAATAATGCAACGGAAGGACAAATTCCGTATTATTTGGGAGAAAGCAATAATAATATACCGGTATTTTCAATGACGAATAAAGATGGTTTAGCGGTAAATGATCTATTTAGCAAGGGAATTCCTTCAGTAACACTAGGGAAAACTGGTGTGTCTGACATTCCTGGTGATGATCTAGCTAGCTTTAGTTCTAGAGGTCCATCAGGAACGCTATATGATATTAAACCTGAGGTTACAGCTCCGGGTGTAGATGTTTTATCAACTGTTCCTGCATATATCAATAATAAAAATGACGCAACAGATTATTCATCTGCATATATGCG
The DNA here is from genome assembly GCF_001420605.1 of Bacillus sp. FJAT-25509. GTDB lineage: Bacteria > Bacillota > Bacilli > Bacillales > Bacillaceae_G > Gottfriedia. Next base: position 379,833 of record NZ_LJIZ01000003.1, on the reverse strand, counting down.
AATGTCTGGAACTTCAATGGCGACACCACATGTCACTGGGATTACTGCTTTACTTTTACAAGCGCATCCTAATTATACTCCTGCGGATATAAAAACTGTATTAATGAATACAGCTGATCCTTTAAGAAGCAAATACAGTGTGTTTGAAGTTGGAGCAGGAAGAGTAGATCCTTATGAAGCGATTTATTCACGCATCGAACTAGGAGTTCAGGATACTACGCCGTTTATTAAAAATAATGAAAAAGTAAATATTGATGAGCAAACTGGTGGACTAAGCTATGGTTTTATTTCAGTAGACAAAAATGCTATTTCGAAAAATACAAATATATTAATCACTAATCATACTGATAAAATGCAAAAATATAATATTTCTGTTGAGTATAATATCGGCACTCGTGGATCTTTAGATGCAAAAGCAAACGGTGTTAAAATAACAGTACCTAATGACTTGAAAATGAAAAAGAATAGCCAGGAGATGATTCCTGCAACACTTACAATACCAACAACTGCTAGTAAAGGAACATATGAAGGTTATATTCATGTTGTGAATGATAAAGATCCAGATGATCATTATCAAATTCCATTTGGCTTCCGTTTAGTAGAAGAAGGCTTTGAATATTTCAAGGTTCATTCTCCAAGTATCTCTACAACTCGTGAAACTGCACCATATAGTGTTAAGGCGTCTGATTTAGATTTTAAATTAAATTCGCCAATGAGAACATTAGATTTTATTTTAGTAGATTCAAAAACAAATAAAGATTTAGGATTAATCGGTACGATTGATGTTTCAAGTGCAGGAGTTGATAAGGATCTCTACATTCAAAAAGCATTTACAGGTAGATATTTTCCATTTACGGGTAATGCGAAGAAACCGGTTGGCTACACATCGATCCTAGCAACACCAGGATTATACAAAATGAAAGTTATTGGTACAAATTTAGGCGGCAAACAGTATACAAAGACAGACCAAGTATATATTGATAATAACCGTCCAACATTCATACTAGATGACACAAACGCAATACCTAAAGGTGATCTGCCATTTGTTGAATTAGCACCTGGGCAAAAAACAGTTACTTTATCTGGTAGCATTATAGATGATGAAGCAAAGGTAATGGAAAATAGCGGGATGAATGTAACACAAGCAAATAATAATGCCTGGTATGGTCCTAACTCTCCAGCCATTGGTATTGCTGCTGATGCGAATGGCAAGTTTACGAAAGAAATATCTGTTGATTCTTCAAATCCAGTGAATATGCTCCAATTTGTAGCGTCGGACAGAGCTGGTAATTCAACAATGGCAAAAGTCGTGTACTATATGAAACCAGGGGCGCAATATATTTATGCCAAACCAAATAAAGAATCATTTACAATGGGTGATCAATTAACTTATACGTTCTATGCTCATGGTTTGCAAAATGCAAAAGATCTAACACTTAAATTTGATTACACATCAAGATTTTTTAATTCAGTAGAATTTAATAAAAATAAGGCTTTATCTGATGATACTCAATTTACAGTTACTTCAACGGGAACTTCTAGCAAATCAAATACAATTAATATAAAAGTACCAGGAGATGGTTTAACAGGGGATCTACCTTTATTTGATATACAAGTAGAAACGAACGCAAATGAATTTGTTAATCCTAATACTACATTTTTCTATATCAATTCATCCAGTTATAAAGATCTTAATGGTAAAACTGTAAACCCATATACTCAGGTCGGTTATTTACCTAGCTATCCAGCCTACTCAACTGCAACAGCAAAAATCAACGCTGCTGGATTGTTAAATGCAAATGGCAGTTTTAATTTTGGAATCGACTACACAACAATAGGTGCACAAGCAAAAGCGAAAGACTCCAAAGGTCAAATTTATAATGGTGAAATTCAAAAAAATGGAAATATCGTATTCAATAAACTTCCTATTACAGAACAATTATATACAGTCATCATAGATATTCCAGGTCATTTTACCACATACACACCAATGGAAATTGGCCGAAATAATCGGGATGTTTTTATAGGTGAAAATATTACTTATCCTACTGTAAGAGAAAATGCTGGAGATCTGAATAAAGATAATGTAATTGATATTTATGATGTCATACTTCTCGAACAAAATTGGGGAACGAATAACCGTAATGCTGATATTAATTTTGATGGTAAAGTAGACTCATTGGATTTCAAGTTACTAGAAGCTAATTATTTAAAAGAGAATGATTATTTATTAGATACTCCTACTGCTGTTAAAGAGTATAATGGAAAAACAATTGATTCCATTAAGAAGTCTTTAGGCATCAATTAAATTTTTGAACCTATCCAATTGGATAGGTTTTTTGTGTTGATATTCTTATGGCCTATTCTTAAATAGGAGTTATGTATATTTTGTCGAATTTATTAGAGAGTATAAACTTTTTTACAGTAAAACTGGAAAAAGGAGAATGTGATATGATTAAAGCTGTCATTTTTGATTTAGATGGAACTTTATTAGATCGGGATAGATCCTTGAAGCTATTTATTAAAACTCAGTATAAAAAGTATTTTCGCGAATTAAAACATATACCTGAGAAGCATTATATCGAACGTTTCATTGAATTAGATAATAAGGGATATGTTTGGAAAGATAAGGTATATCAACAATTACTTCAAGAATTCTCTATTTCTAGTTTAACTTGGGAACAGCTACTAGAAGATTACATAAATTCATTCCAGTATAGCTGTATCCCTTTTCAAAATATGGAGTATGTACTAAAAGAACTTAAAAACAGAGGAATACGATTAGGTATGATTACCAACGGATTTACTAAATTACAATCTCTAAATCTAAAAGCATTAGGAATTCATAACTACATAGATACCATATTAATATCAGAGCAAGAAGGGATTAAAAAGCCTCATGCCGAAATATTTTTAAGGGCATTAGAGAAATTAGGCGTTAATCCAGAAGAAAGTTTATATGTAGGAGATCATCCAGAAAATGATGTAATTGGTGCTCAAAATGTTGGAATGAATGCTGTATGGAAAAAAGATCCATTTTGGAGTGAGCCATATACAATTGAACAGTCAATTGATGATTTGGGAGAATTGCTAAACCTAGTTTTGCAGGAGAAATAATTAGTAAAATAGTACTTATATTCTACGGTGTATAAGGGAGAAGGATAAAGTGAGATATCTACTGTTGTTTATAAGTATAGTTATACTACTTACAGGTTGTTCGTATAATACTTTGACTGAGGCGGTCCACTCAAAACATAAAAATAACGACACAGTTAAAATCGGATATGTAGAAAACAAGAAACAAACTTTGATTTTTACAGAAGGTAAAAAGGATAAACAGTATGTATTTAGTACTTTTTTAGAAAAAGAATGGTAAGTTCAACTATTCAACAAAATACGAAGATGGAGTTACTTTTGATTCGGAGGCAGGAATTCCATTCTTAATTCGGACAATTAATGTTGAAAATGTAGGAAATGTAATCTGGGGAGCATTAAAAACAGATAAAAAAATAACGAAAGTAACTGTTATATACAAAAATATTAAATCCCCAAATGAACAGATTAAAGTGGATATACCAGTAAAAAATAATATGTTTATTGGATATTCGGATAAGTCATTCTTTGAGAAGGAAACGACAGTATATCAAGATTGGGATATGTCTGGAACAGCGTATGATGAAAATGGAAATGTAATTGCTAAATATTAGACGTTAAAAGGGTAGAATTATAATTTTTACTTAAAAAAGTAAAGAGTAGGTAAATTTGTATCATTCTACTCTTTTTTATAGTTGGTAATTAATAGTATGATTATTCAATCAACACATTCCTAGTAAATGAAGTACAAGTAACAATTTGTAAATACAAGTTTAAATGTGAGGTGTAGGATGGATATTAGATACAGAATTGCCTCAACAACTGATAGTTCAGAAATTGCTAGATTATCGGGTCAATTGGGTTACAATGTCGAAAAAAATCAAGTTATTGAACGATTAAATAAAATAGTAGATCAGAAAGATCATGTTGTATTTGTAGCAGAAATTGAAGGTAAACTTATTGGTTGGATTCATGCTCACGGACGATATTTGATTGAGTCTCCGCCATATGTTGAAATTGGTGGTTTGATTGTTGACAGTACATATAGGGGGCAAAAAATTGGTAAGTTTCTAGTGGAAAGATGCGAAGAATGGTCACAATTATTGGGATTTAAAGAAATAAGGGTACGGACAAATGAAACTAGAGTAGAAACACTTATTTTTTATAAAAAGATTGGTTTCGAAAACACAAAAGCACAAAAAGTATTTAAGAAAGAATTAATTGTAAACTAAAAGATAATATTTAATGCTTATGCCACTTATGCGGTAAGTTCACTTTCCATTTAGCTTGTAGACAATTGGAGTTTCCTCCATGTTTACAAGCTTTTTTTGTATAATAAAAAAATTTAAAAGGCAAATATAAAGTAGGGTGTAAGTCAAGATTAGAATCATCTGACGCCTTTAATTCGTAAAAGGTTTATGGGAATATAATAAAAAAATATTTAAACATTATAACGTTATATTGACTAATGAGAAATTAGATGTTATTCTACATTGGAATAATAAACAAGAAGATGTAAACGAATACATTAATCAATTTAGATGATTACTGAAAAGGATGAGGGGAAATGAAGGATCATTTCGTACTACAGAATGTAAAAATGATAGACGGAAGTTCTGTTGATATCATAGTAGAAAATAAAAAGATTAAAGACATTGTAGCTGCTGGAACCGGTAATGGTGAGCAAAAGGTAGATTACAAGCACAATGTATTTGTTTCTAGTGGCTGGATTGATCTGCATGTCCATGCATATGCAGAATTTGAGCCATATGGTGATGATGTCGACGAGATTGGTTATAAAACAGGTGTTACTACAATTGTTGATGCGGGTAGCACTGGCGCCGATAACATGTCCAAATTGGTAAGTAGCTGTAAAAAATCAAAAACAAATGTTTTCGCATTTTTAAATATTTCGCGAATTGGTTTAAAACGAATTGACGAGTTATCTGATTTGTCTTGGTTAGACGAGGAGCAACTCAAAAATACAATTGCAGAACATAAAGATTTTATTATCGGACTGAAGGCAAGGATTAGCAAAAGTGTAGTAGGTGAAAATGGGGTAGAACCTTTAAAAATAGCTCGTAAGTTCTCAAACGAAACCGACTTACCACTTATGGTTCATATTGGTTCAGGACCGCCAGATATTAATGACGTTCTAGACTTACTTGAAAATAAAGATATAATTACGCACTACTTAAATGGTAAAGCAAATAATTTATTTGATGAGATGGGAAGACCTCTTCCAAAATTTCTAGAGGCAATTAATCGAGGTGTTCATTTAGATGTTGGGCACGGAAATGCAAGTTTTTCGTTCAAAACAGCTTTGCAAGCTAAAGAACATGGAATTAAATTCGATACGATTAGCACTGATATTTATCGGAAAAATCGATTGAATGGCCCAGTATATAGTATGTCTCATGTTTTATCAAAATTTTTATACTTAGGTTATTCACTAGAAGTAATTATTGATGCTGTTACAGTTAATGCGGCTAAGTGGCTTAATAAACCAGAACTTGGAAGAATTCAGGTAGGAGATTTTGCAAACCTCACTTTATTTACTGTTGAAGATGAAGCGACAACCTTACTAGACTCTGAAGGGGACGAGCGTAAAGCTGAACAAAAAATCGTAGTAAAAGGAGTGGTTATTAATGGAGAACACATTGAATGCTAAATATGGTTTGAAAAGAGTAATTAACGCAAGCGGTAGAATGAGTATATTAGGTGTTTCCGCTCCAACGGACACTGTCATGGAAGCAATGAAAATTGGTGGTCAAAATTATGTTGAAATTTCGGACTTAGTTGATAAGGCTGGAAATCATATTGCGGGTCTTCTTCAATCAGAGGCGGCTGTAGTTGTTAACTCAGCTTCAAGTGGAATTGCCCTTTCAGTAGCTGCAATTGTGACTGAAGGAAACAGACGTAAAAGCGAAAGATTACACCAAGAATCAATCCAAAAAAATGAAATCATTATGTTAAAGGGACACAACGTACAGTATGGTGCTCCAGTAGAAACGATGATTTTCCTTGGTGGAGGTAAATTAGTCGAAGTCGGTTATGCAAATGAAGGGAAAGTAGAACATATTGCAGATGCGATTAGTGAAAAAACAGCAGCAATTTTATATGTAAAATCTCATCATGCTGTTCAAAAAAATATGATTTCAGTTGAAGAAGCTTGGGAAGTAGCTCAAGCTAATAATGTACCTTTAATTATCGATGCTGCCGCTGAAGAAGATTTACAAAAATATGTCAAAGTCTCAGATTTAGCAATATATAGTGGTTCGAAAGCGATTGAAGGACCTACTTCAGGTATTGTTGCCGGCAAGCAAAAATATATCGATTGGTTAAAAGTACAATTACATTGTATCGGTAGAAGTATGAAAGTTGGTAAAGAAACCACTTTTGGCCTGTTGCAAGCTTTGGATGAATATTTTGTCAAGAAAGACAATAGTGAAAATGAAAAAGCTAGTTTAGAAGTTTTAAAATCACTAGATTCAATCAATGGTATAAAAGTAACAATCGTACAAGATGAAGCGGGACGAGCTATTTTTAGAGCCCGAATCCAAATTGATCCTGTTGTAACGAAAACGACAGCGAAGGATGTAAATGATCAATTAAAGAATGGTGATATTGCAATTTACACCCGTGATTACGGTGTTCGTCAAGGCTTTTTCGATATTGATCCACGACCACTACAATCAGATGATATTTACGTAATTGAAGCTCAAGTGCGAGCAATATTAGGAGGAACTGAACAATGACAAATATTGAAAAACGTTTTTATAACAACCGAGTAGCATTAAATGTTTTAGCAAATAGTATTGAAAATGCAGTTGAAGTTTTTGAAGCTGCAGAAGGTCATGTATTAGTAGGTGTTCTTTCAAAAGACTACCCAACTGTAGAGGCTGCTGTATCAGCTATGAAAGAATACGGTGCAGCAATTGATGAAGCGGTATCGATTGGTCTTGGTGCTGGTGATAATAGACAAGCAGCAGTTGTAGCAGAAATCGCCAAACATTATCCTGGAAGTCATATCAATCAAGTATTTCCTGCAGTAGGTGCAACACGCGCTAACTTAGGTGAAAAAGATAGCTGGATCAATTCTCTAGTATCTCCAACTGGAAAAGTTGGCTATGTAAATATCTCTACTGGACCTGTAAGTGCAGCTAGTGAAACAGCGATTGTACCAATCAAATCTGCAATTGCGTTAGTTCGTGATATGGGTGGAAATGCATTAAAATACTTCCCAATGAAAGGGCTAAAACACGTTGAAGAGTTTCGTGCTGTAGCAAAAGCATGTGGTGAAGAAGGTTTTGCTTTAGAACCTACTGGTGGTATTGATTTAGAGAATTTTGAAGAGATTTTAGAAATTGCATTGGAAGAAAAAGTACCTAAAATTATCCCACACGTATATTCTTCAATTATTAATGAAGAAACTGGAAAAACTAATCCTGAAGATGTAAGAAAATTATTAGCAATCACAAAAAGTTTGGTTGAAAAATATGCGTAAACAAATTGTTGCTTTCGGAGAAGTAATGATGCGATTGCAAGTGCCAGGGTATGAACTACTGGCACAAGCAAACGCATTACAATATTCTTTCTCAGGAACTGGTGTAAACGTTGCGTCCGCGATGACTAAGCTTGGTCATGATGGCTTTCTAGTATCAAAATTGCCGAACAATCCATTAGGAGATGCTGCGATTGCTTTCTTGCAACGACTAGGAATTAATCGAAATTATATAACTAGAGGCGGAAAATATCTTGGACTGTATTTTTTAGAAAATGGTTTTGGACAGCGCTCTAGTCGTGTGACATATACTAATCGTTTAGAAAGTAGCTTTAATACGGCATCTTATAGCGATTATGATCTTGATCAAATTGCAAAACAAGCAGATGTTATCCATTTTTGCGGTATTACACTAGCGATGACAGATGATGTTAGAGAAACAATGAAAATTCTTGCGAAAAAAGTAAAACAAAATGGTGGATTAGTTTGTTTTGATTGTAATTACCGACCTTCTTTATGGGAGGGAGGATATAGTAAAGCAAAACCTCATTATGAAGATATGCTAGCATTAGCTGATATCGTCATGATGAACGAGAAAGATGCGATGTATGTTTTAGGAATGGAGACAGAAGGGACTTCTAGGGAAGCACAACTGAAAGACTTGATTCCTAAAGTTGCAAAGCAATATAACATACAAACTGTTGCTGGAACGCACCGAGCAATTAATAGTGACAATTCACATTCATTACGTGGATATCTATTCACAAATGGAGAGTTTCACTTTTCGGAAAATACTTCTTTTTCCGTATACGATCGAATTGGCGCTGGAGATGCTTATACTAGCGGTATCCTACATGGGGTGATAACTGATTTTTCACCAGAAAAAACTGTTCTCTTTGCTCAAACAGCGGGAATGTTAGCATGTACGATCGTTGGAGATACTCCGATGTCAACAGAGGCAGAAATTTTATCAGCTATGGCTGGAACAATTGATGATATTAAGCGCTAAAAAAGGAGAGGTAAGGGAATGAGTGTGAATCGTAAAAAAGGACCGTTGTATTTACAAATTAAAGAGATGATAAAGGATCGAATTTTACATGGAGTTTATCCAATTCACACAAATATTCCCTCCGAACCTCAATTAGAAGAAGAGTTTAGTGTGAGTAAAATTACGATTAGAAATGCCATAAAAGAACTTGTTCAAGAAGGATACTTAGAAAAGAAAAGTGGTAAAGGAACAAAGGTTATTGCGAATGTTACGAGCGCAAAACTTTCAAAAGGGAAGCGTTTTACAGAAATATTAGTTGAAGAAGGACGTCATATTACTAAAAAAGTGCTGAGCATAAAAAAGCCAGAAGTAACAGCGGATTCTATCCCTTATTCTGTATTTGGTGATAAATATGTCCAAATTGAGCGAATTTATTTACTGGAAAATGAACCGTATATTCACTTTACACACTATATTTCAATTGAAGTAACAGAAGAAGAGATAGAAGACATACAGATCAGTTCCCTATATCGTTTCTTAGAAGAAAATAATATTCGATTAGAATCTTTCCGAGATGAATTTGCAGTAGCTGTTGCTCCGGATCATGTTTGTGAGATTTTAAATTTAGAAAAAGGCACAACCACATTAAAAAGAATACGTCGTTCTAGTGATGAAGATGGAAATATTCTAGAAATCAGTGAAGGTTACTATAATACGGCCAAACAAAATTACGTTGTAACCTACAATGATTCAACGCAGTAATGTATCTTCATTGTATAAAATGTAAGCGATTACTAAGGGAGAGTGTGCAATAATGGATTTATATTTGATAGGAATTACATTAGTAGCAATCGTTATCGTTATTTTAGGAGTATCGTGGTGGAAATGGCATGCATTTATCAGTTTATCTGTAGCTGGCCTTTTCCTAGCCGTTTTTTCTGGCGTATCAATGGATAAAATTGTAACTGCTTATGAAACAGGAGTCGGCGCCGTTCTCGGTCATCTTGTTGGGATTTTAGCTTTAGGTACGATTTTAGGAAAAATGATGACAGATTCTGGTGCAGGGATGCAAGTAGCCGATTTCTTTATTAAAAAATTCGGCGTAAAAAACCTACCATGGGCAATGTTGCTTTCAGGTTTTATTATTGGAATTCCAGTTTTTTTCGAGGTCGGTCTAGTAATCTTGTTACCTCTTGTTATATCAATTCGTAAATCTACCAATTCAAATATTCTATTAATTGGTATCCCAGTACTTGCCGGTTTATCGATTGTACATGGTTTAGTGCCACCACATCCTGGGGCAATGACAGCGATTGGTATTTATAATGCAAACTTAGGACGAGTCCTACTTTATTCATTAATCATTGCTTTTCCAACTGCAATCATTGCAGGTCCGATCTTTTCAAAATGGATTCACAAACGTGTAACACCAATTGGTGAACCAGAGTTAATTCGAGTTGAAACGAAGTCAAATGCTTTACCAAGTACGGGTGTATCATTTTTCATCATTTTACTTCCAGTTTTACTAATGGTGTTAACGGTAATTACACCATACTTATCTCTACCAAGTGCAATTGCTAAATTCTTAATTTTAATCGGTAGCCCTGTAATTGCTCTATTAATCTCTTGTTTTGCAGCTTATTATTTATTAGGGTATCGCCAAGGAATGGACAAAACTTTAATTAAAAAATTAACTGATGAATGTTTAACACCTTTAGCTTCAATTATATTAATCATTGGTGCAGGTGGAGCATTTAAGCAAATCCTAATTGAAAGCGGTGTAGGTACTGCCATTGCAACAATGGCTGAGCAAATGTCACTATCACCGATTGTGCTTGCATTCTTAGTAGCAGGTTTAATAAGAATAGCTACTGGTTCAGCTACAGTTGCTTTAACAACAGCAGCTGGAATTGTTTCTCCAGTAGTGGCACATATGACAGGTGTAAACCTAGAATTACTTGTTATTGCGACTGGCGCAGGTTCACTAATGTTTTCACATGTAAATGATGCAGGTTTCTGGTTAGTAAAAGAATACCTAGGATTAACAGTTAAGGAAACATTCAAAACATGGACAGTAATGGAAACGCTTCTGTCGTTTGTAGCGTTTGGACTTACATTAGTATTAGATATTTTTATTTAAGAATAAAGGAAGAGGCTGTTTCAAAACTCAGGCAACTGACATGAAAGGCGCCTCTTTTTTTATTTGTTATACGACCGATTAGGGAACATCAAAGATTTATACCTGAGGGGCTATTTTGATCTAAATAGTGGAGGTATCTCAATAGTATCTTCATCTGTAGTTAATATAATTGGTCTTTATTTATGATTATTAGAATATTTTTATACGATTTTGTATGTATATTTTCAATTTCATTTTCTACAATTGTACAATTTTTAGCTTTAAATACCCTTACTGGTATAGGTAATTATCAATTTTATTTACGATACACTTGAATTTAATTGCAGTTTTGGAAGTTTTATTTGCGATTCTCGATATTTAAATGCAGATTTGCTAATTTTATTTGCAGTCCACTCTTCTTTTCCAGTATTTCACCTTCCACTCTTATTTACCGTTATAAAAAGAGGATCACTTATTGTGGAGAAAAGATGGTACACATAGTATTCGAAATCCTAAGAATTTTAAAATCACAGGAATTGGTGAGAGTATTTATAGAGATGTAGAAAATAAAAAAGGTGGTCGAAGAGAAGAATTGGAGTAAGATGTATTAAGTTAAAAATAATAAGCTACTAAACTAGTAGCTTATTATTTATTTACGTACATAGATTCTCTATTTCTTTTACTTATAAAAATATTTTCGTAAATAATATCCGATTAATACTGTAAAGATAAACGATGGATAAAGTTTACCAGGTAAAAATTTTAAAACCCAAATACCAACAATTATTGTCGCTATTGTTAAGTTTTCTACATACTTTTTATGATTTAACTTTTTTTTATTAAGTAGTAAAATTATATAAGCAAGGGGCGGTAATATTATACAAACAGCCCATATAAATTTATCACGAAGATACCAAGGAATTAAAGTACTCATTATACATCCAACCTTAAAATTTATATAAGAACAAATATAACAGCTCTAGCAGCTATTCCACTTAATGCTGCTGATAAACCCATCTTCTTGAACGCAGAAGTTAATCCATCTTCGATTGTACCACTAAAATCTATTACTATATTCAATGTTGACATTACTGCTTGATATTTTAAATATTTCTTAATTAAAGTTTTTGCGTTTGATGTAATAGGTAGTTTGTTGATAGCAGTAGAGATACTCCTATCCCAAGAAACTTGCCCTATTCTTTTTAAAGTCTTTAACATTTGTTGTGCTGCTATTTTTGCAGCTTTTGACTTTGCCCCGTCTGTTGAAGGGGCATTTAAGTAATTTTGAAATTCAGGTAAAGTTAACAATTCTTGATAAATATTATTAAAAATAATATCTTCAGAGATATTGCTTTCTATTAACTCTGATTCAATAAGCTCTATCTCATCTTTTGAAAACTGCGGTAATGACTCTAATGGAATCTGGGTAATAGCTGAATATGAAATCGGACTGGAACCATCATCAAAAACAGCTGTTACACGAACATAATAATCAAGACTCTCAGAATAATTTAGACTACTACTATTAACCTCATTTGCTTTTTTATAAAGTGTTGTTGGATCAATGGAAAAATCAGTTGCTTTCCCATCTCTTCTAAAATTAACTTGACCATTTTCTATTTGTTCAATTGTAGGGAACATACCCTTGTCTTTAGTTGTCCAAGAGGTTTCTTCTGCTGGGAAATCCCAGTAGCTATGGATAGAACCGTTAAATAAAATTACTTGATATTTAATTACATCCTCAACCGGCTCCCAAGAAACGTCTATGTAACCTGTATCAGTGCCATCATCATTAGAAAATGCCTCAACTGTTGGTGCTGGCATTTGGGGATACTTATCATTTACTGCTCTACCTTGAATAATGGGAGGTGCAGGGAAACTAGATTGAGTGTTTACTTTTGCAGTAACAGTAGTTTGTTTAAATAATTTTTCATGTAATACCTCCGCCTTGTAATATTTATTGGATATATAATCCAATGAAATTTTACTATATTAGTAGAGTTAAGTGTTAGTCCTTATTTGAAATACGATATTTCAAATAAGGAAAGTCTTTTTTGTTTAATACATGATAGAATTAAGTGTTGTTGCAGTGCTTTTTGAATATGATTCATGAAAACTCCAAGTAAAAAGGACCTTTCCAGTAATAGACTTATCCTTGTCAAGTAGACACTAAAAAAAAGGTATTTTAAGCAGCCCTAGCCCTGTATTCAATAGGGGTAAGGTTTTTAATTTCTCTTGAAATCTTTTATTTTTGTAATACCATATATATATCGCTTTACCGCATGTTCAACTTGGTTCTGATCATTAAACTGATAGCGGTAAAAACACTCGGTTTAAAAATGACTGAAGAAGCTTACAATGCATGCATTATCCAGATTATCATATGTCTTTCTAATTTTCCCCATAAAAAATTCCCCCTATAGTAGACAGTACAAACACCTTTCTTTTAACTGTCTACTATAAGGGGATAATATCATTGCGGGGAAACCCACCTAATTTAAGTACTTATATAAAATAATTAAGCCAATGTATCAAATTAATTTTCATTAAAGTCTAATGGACGTAAACTTGCTTCGATTTCAGCACGTTTAGGCTCTAAAAATGGAGGTAGTGCTAAACGTTCACCTAGTTTATCAATATTTTCATCAACATCAAATCCAGGGGTATCAGTTGATAATTCGAATAAAATATGATTTGGTTCTCTAAAATAGAGCGCTTTAAAATAGTACCGTTCTACTTTTCCTGAATTCGTAATCCCAAGTGAATTTATTTTGTCGGCCCATTTATTATATTCTTCTTCGTTTGGTACTCTAAAAGCAACATGGTGTACACTTCCTCGTCCAGGTCTAGCTCTCGGTAAGTCTGGTCTTACTTCTAAGTGAACTTCTGCTCCAGCACCACCTAATCCGGTTTCATAAACTTCTATACTTGCAAAATCTCCTGCTGTAGAAGGGTAAGTGCCAACAAGTCTAAAACCTAAAACATCCGTTAAAGTTTTACTAGTAGGAATCGAATCTTTTACAGTTAGAGTCACTGGACCTAAGCCAAGAATTCCATGTTCGGTTGGGATATCTGATTTATTCCAAGGCGTACCCGGTGAAACACCTATTTCTCCATTATCAGCTACTAAAATTAATCTTGTACCTTCATAATCTTGAAAAGCGAGAGTATCTCGATTTGCTCTTTTAAGTATGTCATCATGTGAAATATTAAGTTCTTTAAAGCGATTCTTCCAATAATGTAGTGACTCAGTTGAGGCCACTCTTAAGGAAGTCGAAGATATGATCGAGTGACCCGGGTATGTATTTCCAAGATTAGGGATATCGAAAAATGTAATTTCTGTACCAGGATTTGCTTTTGCATCACCATAAAATAAGTGATAACTGGAAGTGTTATCTTGATTAACAGTTTTCTTAACAAGTCTCATTCCTAAAACCTTCGTGTAAAACTCGTAATTTTTTTCAGCTTTTGTAGTTAGTAGTGAAACATGATGAATTCCCAATAATTCCACTTTCATCACTCCTTTAAAATTATTAATGAAGCAATTAAACTTCATAATTAATATGTACACATTGAAAATGGTTAGAGATTGAGGTAGAGTTTTATGTTAAACTGTTATCTAATAATAAATTATAATATTCTGACAAGTAAAATAGAAAGGGGGAAAATAGTTTGTATTTCGGTTACATATTAATTTTAATATCTGCAATGGCCTTTGGATTAATGCCTATTTTTGCGCTTTATGCTTATGATCAAAATGTAAGTGTTAATACATTATTATTTTTAAGGTTTACATTTGCGACAATTATGTTTTTTAGTTACTTAGTGGTTAGTAAAAAATTAGTTAAAATTACGAAAAAACAATTAGTATTGTTTGTTTTACTAGGTGGAGTATTGTATATGCTTCAATCAAGTTTTTATTTCAGCTCAGTAAAATACATTCCTGCTTCATTAGCAGCATTAATTCTATATTTATATCCCATTTTTGTAGCAATTCTATCATTTTTAGTAAACAAAGAGCAATTAACAAAAAATATAACGATATCAATATTATTATCGTTGATCGGAATAGTACTCGTGTTGGGGGCTCCTGCAGCAAATATAAATCCATTCGGAATCATATTAGCTTTAGCAGCAGCAATCGTTTACTCAATATACATAATTGTTGGTGGGAGAGTTTCGATGCATGTACCTCCATTAGTAACAAGTGCATATATTTCTTTATTTGCAAGCATTTCATTTTTACTAGTTGGCGTATCGACAAGCACGATTCACATTCATTTTAAATTGATTGGTTGGATTTCAATTTTAGGTATTTCAATTATATCAAGTGTTATATCAATGGGTGCATTTTTTGCTGGCGTAAAACGAATAGGACCGACAAAAGGGGCAGTATTAAGTATGGTTGAGCCAGTAGTGACAATCACATTTTCAACCATTCTATTTCATGAAAATATGAGCTTACTTCAAGTGGTAGGTGGGACTATTGTTCTAGGTGGAGCGCTTTTAGTTGTTCTTACTAGTGTGAAAAGAAAGATTGTTGAGAATAAAATGGATTTTTAAATGTTATATGATAAAATGTATCTAGCATATTAGTTTAATAATATTTAAATGTAAAAATAGCTGCTTATGCAGCTATTTCAGTGTGTAGACAAAGTACAAAAAACTTGGGTTTCAGACTGATTGCAAGCGCTTGTCTTTCGAGGCGCGAAGTCTGGTGAGGAGCGGAGTTACCTTAGACGGTAATGAGCACCGCAGACAGGCGAAGCAACGAAGAAAGCGAGCGTTTGGCAACAGTCTGAAATGGCTGCTTATGCAGCTATTTTTAATTTGTAAAGGAGTAATAGAATGTTTGAATTAAAATTAAAAAATGGAGAAATAGTAAAAGTTCGTCAAGCAATAGGAACTGATGCTAAATCAATTATAGATTTTTATAACATCGTAGGTGGAGAAACGAACTTTTTATCATTTGGAGGAAACGAGTTCAAAAGAAATGAAGCAGAATACCAGACTTTTTTAGAAGATACCTTCAATGAAAAAAATTCAGTTATATTATTAGGTATGATTAATGATCAAATAATAAGTATCGGTTCGATCAATTCCAGTCAAAAGGAACGTACAAAGCATGTTGGTACGCTTGGCATTGTAATTAAAAAAGAATATTGGGGATTAAGTTTAGGAAAGTTATTGATGCAATCATTAATTGATTGGGTTAAACAAAATGATCTAACTAGAAAAATTCAATTAGTTACGAATGGAGATAATCTTAAAGCCATTCAATTGTATAAAAATTTAGGATTTGAAATTGAAGGGGTAATGAAAGAAGATACTTATATAGATGGAAAATACTGTAATACTTTAATGATGGGCTTATTTATTAAATAGAACTGAAAATAACAAGTTTAAATTTCGTGCCAATTGAATCATCTAACCTAGTAGATGGCTTAAATTTTGCAGACAAAGCTCTGTACTTGGCTAAAATGAATGGTAGAAATCAAGTAAACGTATATTCTAGTAATTTGGAAATGTCTTACGTTAAAAAAGCCTTGTGATATCTAATCACAAGGCTTTTTTACTATAGTTTTTAGAAGCACGTAAACGATCTAATTCGATGGGTATCGATTCCAAAAAATATCCATCTCCAGCCAATCCATCTCCAACCTGCAACTGAGGTTCTGCCGACGAAGGTAGGAAAGTACCAAAATTGTTCGCCATTATTCAACCATACATAAGTATTTCTAAATCGACAACCAGCGATTGCACCTGGATCTACTGCAAATGCAGTAGCTTGCGACATTTGTGGTGTGAATGAAGGTGGTGGTGCAGTCGGTTGACCTTGAGATTGACCTTGACCTCCGCCACCCGGTTGTCCCGGAAATCCTGGAAATCCACCTGGTTGCCCTGGGAATCCGCCTGGTTGTCCTGGAAATCCTGGAAATGTCCGATATTGAGGGAAAAAGTTCATTTTATCAACTCCTTTTTAGTTTAATCCTTATTAAAGTATGAAAATGTATGTTTTTTGTTTGGGCTGTTAGTTAAATATCCATACAGACTAGGGGTGTTTGCAGTATGGAAATAAGATTATTATTATGTAGGTTTTGAGTATGAACATAAAAAAAAAGAGAAGACTGAGCCACTTCTCTTTTTTTTATGTTTATCGTTAGGGAATTCTACTTATCATAATCGTTAAAAATGTCTGGTGATTTTTCTGGAACGAAAACATTTTTAGTGAAAAATGCCTATTTTTACTTTATAGGGTAAAAAAATTACTTTTAAAAGTAAAAAATACTTGCTTAATTCTGTAAATTCGAATAAATTAAACTTAAAGGAGGAGAAAGATGGAAAATTTACGCTTGAATGTCGCATTATTACGTCGTAGAGTACCGAATTTGACTACTTCTGCGAAAACTGTTGGACTTCGACCAGCAACTGTTTCAAACTTATGTACTGGAAAAATTCCAATTGGTCGCTCAGAAGTAAGAACACTAGTCGCATTAGCTGCATTAGCAGAATGTACATTGGATGAACTGATCATTAGAGGGGAGAAGATTGAGATGATTGAAACAGGAATAAAAACGCTTGATTTATTTGCTCCATTAGTAAAAGGTGGTACAGTTGGCTTGGTTGCAAGACCAGGCATGGGTCAACTAGTAGTATTAGCAGAAATGTTCTATAAATTAAAGAATGATTCATATTTTACGATTTTATTAAAACCAGAAGGTGAGCATCCAGAAATCGATGATATTTTAGCTGATGTAAATTTAGTATGTCATTCGATTGATGAAGTATATGAAGCAATCGCAAAAGCAGGAAAAAACGTAGAGTTTGCTTTTGCAGCGGATCGTTCAAACGTCATTACCGGTGATATTAACCGTCTCCAACAAAAATTAGCAGATATCGGTATTGAAGATGTAACAACTTTTTTAGTTGATTTAAAAGGAGAAGCGGTTGACGAAGATTTCCCTTACGGACCATTAGAAACATTATGGCAATTTGATGCAGACTTAGCTTTCAGACATAAATATCCTGCAATTAATCCTATTCATTCAACATCTACAGTTTTAGAAGATAATCAACCAGACCAAACCCACAACCAAGTACAAAAAGCAGCTCAGAAATTACTACGTAGATATCGAGAGTTAAGGTCACTAGTAGCAGTACATGGTATTGATTCATTACCTGAAACTGAAAAATTGACATATAAACGTGGTGAATTATTAGAAGCATATTTAACTCAACCATTTTTCGTAGCAGAAGAATTCACAGGTCCAGGGGCATCTGTTAAATTACAAAATACCCTACAAGATGTTCGAAAACTAATCGATGGTGCTTTCGATACGATGGAAGTAGATAAAATGAATTTTATTGGTAGCCTGTAGAAAAGTAAAACATCAGTATAATGAAGAGTGTGACGCTTGGATGTGTCACACTTTTTTTATATTTTACTTAAATATTGTTTTCTTCGAAGATGTTAGTATAAAATTTAAGGATTATTTAAGAATTTAATAATAGGTAATTAATATTTCTGAATTATACTTTCCCACAAACAAATAACTAAAATGTAATAAAGTAATTGTTCATCATTCGCCTGAAAGTTGGAATATATTTTGTCGATTCGAAAACGATTAATCTTATCTAATATTGCTATGATTGTTATTCCAATCATTTCTTTTATCCTCATTGAGATTATGCTCGGTGTGTTTTACTATAAAGTTTTTGAACCTAAATTTAATGGTCATCCACCACATTCATTTTATTTTTTCCGTTTCGGAATCATTGTACCTATTTTTGCAATTACAAATGGGGTGCTATCATATTTTGTTTCAAGAAGCATACTAAGACCGGTAAAAAATCTATCAAATGCTGCTAAACATATCAGTGAAGGAAATTTACATTTTGAAGTTAAACCAATAAACAAAGATGAACTTGGTCAATTAGCGATTAGCTTTGAATTAATGAGGAGAAATTTAAAAGAGTCAGCTGAAATACAGAAAAAATACGAAGAAAATCGTAAGGAATTAATTGCGAATATTTCACATGATTTGAAGACACCAATTACATCAATAAAGGGCTATATTGAAGGAATTAAAGATGGCGTAGCGAATACACCTGAAAAAATGGATCGGTATATTGAAACAATTTATCTGAAAACCTTGGATATGGATCAATTGATTAATGAACTATTCCTTTATTCGAAGTTAGATTTAAAACGTGTACCTTTTCATTTTGAAGAAGTAAATATTCATGATTATTTAGTCGATCGTATCGAGGAGTTAAAATTTGATTTAGAACCGATAAATGTAAGTATTACTTATAGTGAGAATGTGAATCGCGAAAATAGTATTGTTCTGTTAGACCGGGAACAATTCAAACGTGTAATGACAAATATCATCCAAAATAGTTTGAAATACATGGATAAAGCTGAAAAACGAATTAGCATAAAATTAATAGATGACAAAGAAAACATAACGATAAAATTTCATGATAACGGTAAGGGAATTTCCAAAGAGGCGCTTCCGTTTATTTTTGATCGTTTTTACCGGGCTGATCCATCAAGAAATGTATCAACAGGTGGGTCAGGTTTAGGACTGGCAATTGCAAAAAGAATCATAGAAGAGCACGATGGAGAAGTGTGGGCAGAAAGTCAAATTGGTGAATATACAAACATTTTTCTTTCATTAAATAAGATATCTATAACAAAGGTGACGAAATGAAAAAGGTTTTAATTATTGAAGATGATCAAAGTATCGCATTATTACAAAGAGATTATTTAGAAATAAATGATTTTGAAGTTGAAATAGAATCTAATGGAAAAAGCGGACTTCAAAAAGCTTTATCAAAGGAATATGACTTAATCATGCTCGACTTAATGTTGCCAGAATTAAATGGTTTTGAAATATGTAAAAAAATTCGAGAGAGTAAAGACATTCCAATCTTAATTGTTTCAGCTAAAACAGAAGATATTGATAAAATTAGAGGATTTGGTCTAGGGGCAGATGATTTTATCATGAAACCATTTAGCCCAAGTGAATTAATCGCTAGAGTCAAAGCTCATCTTTCAAGGTATCAACGTTTAGCAAGTAAAAATCAAATAAATGAAGAAGAACTTCAAGTAAGGGGACTTACGATTCAAAAGGACTCTAGAAAAGTACTTGTTAATGGTGAAGAAAAATTATTCACAGCGAAGGAGTTTAACTTACTTTCCTTTCTTGCTTCAAATCCAAATAAAGTATTTAGTAAAGAATTATTATTTGATCGTATTTGGGGATTTGAAACTGTCGGAGATATTTCTACTGTAACAGTTCATATCCGTAAAATCCGTGAAAAAATAGAAGTTGACCCATCCAACCCAAATTATATTGAGACAATATGGGGAGTGGGATATCGGTTTAAAGATTAAACTCAATCATTAATTAATTTAAGGGTGATCTAGTAAGTTAGTTGTGCTGACTTAATGGATGGCTCTTTTTTATTTAATTGAGTTATTGCATTTTAAAGCCATTAGACAAAAAATAATAAACCATCAAATTAGATGGTTTATCACGGTTTATAATTGAATTTTGTTACATTATTTTAATTTGCTTTGTACTTCCATTAAAACTTTCCCAAGTAGATTTAGCCCTTTCCACTGTTTAGGATTTTCTGCACGTTTATCATTTTCGCCTATACCAATACCCCAAATCTTATCAAAAGGACTAGCTTCAACTAAAATTTTATCACTCGTCGCTAGTAATTCAGATTTTAGTAAGGTGTTAGAAAATTTATCAAATAAAACGTCCCCATAAATTATTTCACGATTTGCTATCCAAACTTTTTCATCGAACGGTATTTCGTTGCTTCTCCCTAAATCTTTACATTGCTTAGGTGTCTGGGCTTTTAGTATTCGATCAGCTATATTATTAGCACCAAATAAATTTGCTTTTCGATACATAATTGCTTGTTCTGACCATTTGAATTCTATTCCTTGATGTTTGAAAGGGAAGTAATAAAAGTTTGAGTAAATATCATCGTTACCCCAAAAAAAAAGAAATTTGTCAGTTATCCTCATATTCATACAAATCCTTTCCTTATCTTGTTGTTTCTGTTAATTAATGTATAAATTGTATCATCTTTATAAGGAACAGGTAAGTTTGATTGAACAAAGAAGTAAAGAAAAGAACCTGGTCGTAAATCAACAAGCAATTAATCGCAGAGATAATTTAAGAATTATTTAAGAAATTGATAATAGTAGATTTATATCTAGCCACTATGATGAAAAGTATGAAATTCATAAAAACGGAGGGAATAGAATTGTGGCTAAAAAGAAAATAAATTTAACGAAAAAAAATATATTAGTTAGTGTACATGTTTTAGCAGTATGTGCTTGGTTCGGAGGTACATTAAGTTTAATAATATTAGGATTATATTTGAAAAATGCGCAAAACTCAGAGCAGCTTATTTATACATTATCGAGTATGCATATCATTGATGAAAATTTACTAAAATATCCCGCACTTGCAACTTTAATTACAGGAATTTTACTTTCAATTTGGACTCAGTGGGGATTAGTAAAGTATTATTGGGTTGTTATTAAACTCGTACTAACAGTTTTAATTATTTTGATTGGAATCATTTTGATTAATGATTGGTTCGCGTATTTAGTAAAAACCGCTGAAGGATTAGGGGTAAGTGCACTTAATGAAAATAAATTTGAATCAACTTGGCTTTCAATTATTATAACTGGAATATTTAACTTAAGTTGCTTAGCATTCATGACATTCATTACGTATTTTAAACCTTTTGGTAAAATAAAAAAGAATAAAAAGGTAGCAACACGATAAAAATCATTAAAATTATGGAGTTCTAACTGATAAGAAGTAATACTATTTGAGTATTACTTTTTTTTTATGAAAAAACTATCATATTTACCAAAAAATTAAACATTCTAATAAATGTGTTTTTATAGATTCAATGATTAAAGTAAACGTTTTATTTAATATGACATTTGTCATCTTTTTCATATGACGCTTGCTACTACCACAGTGAAAATTAACTTATATAATTAGGATAATATAACAATGAAATGTTACAACATTAGGAAGGAACTTCTAAATGTCAAAAGAAAATCAAAAGAGTTTACGAAAGCAAATTATTCCTTATGAAAAATCAAATTTAAAAGCTAGTATTTGGCAAATGATCAATACGTTTATCCCATTTATCTTTTTGTGGTATTTAGCCTATAAAAGTAGTTCTATTTCAGTAGTATTAACGATCTTTATTGATATTGTTGCAGCACTATTCTTAATAAGGATATTTATCATCTTCCATGATTGTTGTCATCAATCATTTTTTAAGAATAAAACAGCAAATAAAGTTCTTGGGACAATTACAGGCGTTGTTACTTTATTCCCATTCAGCCAGTGGAAGCACAGTCATTCAATCCACCATGCGACAAGTGGTAACTTAGATAAGCGCGGAATTGGAGATATGTGGGTTTTAACTGTTGAAGAGTACGTTGCAGCACCGTTCTGGACAAAAGTACAATATCGTCTATACCGTAATCCATTAATCATGTTTGGTTTAGGACCAATTTATATCGTGTTAATTTCAAATCGATTCAATACGAAAAATGCAAAATTAAAAGAAAGATTAAACACTTATTTAACTAATCTTTTAATTGTTGGGGTTTCAGCTTTATTTTGCTACACAATAGGTTGGGAAAAATATTTATTAGTAGAAGGTCCGATCTTTTTCATTTCGGCAGTATTAGGAATTTGGCTGTTCTATGTACAGCATCAATTTGAAGACACTTATTTTGAAGAAGATACGAATTGGGAATATGTAAAAGCAGCGGTTGAAGGAAGCTCTTTTTATAAACTTCCAAAATTATTGCAATGGATAACAGGTAATATTGGATACCACCATGTTCATCATTTAAGTCCAAGGGTACCGAATTATAATTTAGAGTCTGTTCATAATAATACGCTTCCATTACAAAATGTACCAACGATTACACTAAAAACAAGTTTAACATCTTTAAAATTCAAATTATGGGATGAAGAAACAAAGCAATTTGTAGGATTTAAAGATATAAAATCAATCTATAAAGTAAATCGCGAAAGTTCAGACACTGTCTGAACTTTCGATGTATTTTATAAAGAATAACTTTGCTAAAATATGATAAGATTGTTAAAGAAGGTCACAAAATGTTTGAATAATGAGGTAAATTTATGTTTAAAAGATATTTAGGTTTCCTAAAAAGTACAGGAATCTCTCCATATATTTGGACAGTTTTAGGAATTTCGCCATTTTATTTTATTTTTCTTTCTGCACACTCCACTTTAAGAATCATAATAGGAATTTTACTAACAATATCATTTTTTATAATCTATCGATTGGCGTACATATCAAAAGGATGGTCAATTTTTCTATGGTCATCCATATTAATCATCATTTCTACTTCAATGAATATACTTTTTAGTTATGTATATTTTGCTTTTTTTATAGCCTATATGATTGGAAAGAGAAAAAATCGAGTTACATTTTTAACTTTATATATCCTTCATTTAGTTATTACTACAATTTCAATCAACATCACGATTATCCTTCAAGAAGAATTAATCATTAGGCAGCTTCCATTTATTATCATTACTTGGATTAGCGTTATTTTGTTACCATTTAGTCTTTACAGTCGAAATGAAAGAGGGCAATTAGAAGAAAAGCTAGTAGATGCTAATAAACGTATTTCGGATCTTGTAAAACTAGAAGAGCGTCAACGAATTGCTCGTGATTTACATGATACGCTCGGTCAAAAACTTTCACTGATTGGCTTAAAAAGTGATTTAGCTAGAAAGTTAATCACAAAGGATCCAGATCTTGCTCAAAATGAATTAAAAGATGTACAACAAACGGCCAGAACAGCTTTAAATGAGGTTCGAAAAATAGTTTCTCAAATGAGAGGGATTCGAATTAAAGATGAACTAATAAGAATCAAGCAAATTTTGCATGCGGCTGAAATTACAGTCGATTGTAACGATAACTTTCAACTTACAAATGTATCCTTACTGACAGAAAATATTGTGAGTATGTGTTTAAAGGAAGCCGTAACAAATGTTGTAAAACATAGTAATGCCACTTTATGTAGAATATCAATTAAACAAATGAAAAATGAAATAATTTTTTCGGTTATCGATAATGGAGTTGGTTGTAATTTGGAAAAATTCACAACCGGTTATGGGTTAATTGGCATGAAGGAACGACTCGAATTTGTGAATGGAACGTTAGAGGTAAACTGTGAACATGGAATGACTTTAATTATGAAAGTTCCAATCGATGTAAAACAAATTGAAGTGGAGGAACTAGTATGATTAGGATCGTAATTGCTGAAGACCAACGAATGCTATTAGGTGCGCTTGGTTCTTTGCTTAATCTAGAAGATGATATGGAAGTTGTTGGTCAAGCATCAAACGGAGAAGAAGCAGTTAAACTAGTCAAGCAATTACAACCTGACATTTGTATAATGGATATTGAAATGCCTGGTAAAACTGGACTTGAGGCTGCAGAAGAACTAAAGGCTTTCGATTGTAAAGTGATTATTTTAACAACTTTCGCTAGATCTGGATATTTTCAAAGAGCATTAAAAGCAGGTGTAAAAGGATATTTATTAAAGGATAGCCCAAGTGATGAGTTAGCAAGCTCAATAAGAAGTATTATTGCCGGGAAGAGAATCTATGCTCCGGAACTAATGGATGATGTATACGCCGAGGAAAATCCATTAACTGACCGAGAAAAAGAAGTTTTAGAGCTAGTAGCCGATGGTAAGAACACACAAGAAATTGCGGATGAATTGAGTCTAAAAACAGGAACAGTGAGAAATTATATATCTATGATTTTGGACAAATTAGAAGTTAAAAATAGAATCGAAGCTATAAAACAATCAAAAGAAAAAGGTTGGTTTAAGTGAGGTTAATGGCAGGAAGCATGAAAACAAGAAAAGCAGGTAGTGCAAGAGTTGAAAACAAAGTTTTTCAATCCTTTAACACCTAAATCCTGCAATCCTTGTTCACCATTTAGTTTTCCGCTTTTCTTTTTTCTTTTTTTCTAGATTTTGTTTTTCCTTTTCCGGATTTTTGTACTTCTTTAAAAAATTCGTCTAACTCCTGATTGAACTTATCTGTTTCTTCCAAAAACAAAAGATGACTACTATTATAAAATGGAACAAATTTTGAACCTTTTATATTTTTTTGAATAAACTCACCAGCAGCTAATGGAAAAAATCCATGGCTACCAAAACA
This sequence comes from Bacillus sp. FJAT-25509, assembly GCF_001420605.1. Taxonomy (GTDB): domain Bacteria; phylum Bacillota; class Bacilli; order Bacillales; family Bacillaceae_G; genus Gottfriedia. The sequence goes on along the minus strand of NZ_LJIZ01000003.1, from coordinate 354,856 downwards.
AATTAATGTTGGAATATCGACATTACAAAGAGTATCCCGATAATCTACAGCAGTTTGATTAAATACTATTGTACTTGCAATCGCTGCAGGTAACTTATTCATTTCTTTTAAAATCCATTTATGTTCTTTTGGATCTGGTTGATCCATATACATACCATATATAAAATCGCTATTAAATTTGTTTTGATCTTCTTGGATAGACTGCATTACATTTTTTAAAATCGTAAAATCAAATGCTCCAAACTCCCAATCTGGCCATATATAATCGGATGCAGATTGATCAACAACTGTTAGCGCCTTAATATTTTTACTGCCAAATTGATTTACATAATCCCACAATACAAAAGCTCCCATTGACCAGCCTAGTAAAATTACATCCTTTAAATCTAATTTTTCTATAAAGCATTTTAAATCACGAGCGTACTGTGCTACAGTATGCCCAGATTGAACTTTTGAGGACTTCCCATGTGCTCGTAAGTCTAAAGTAATAACACGATAATTTTTACTAAAATACGGAACTTGTTTATGAAAAAACCTACTACTCATCATAACTCCATGAACAAAAATAACTGTTTGACCTTCTCCGTGATCTTCATAATAGAGCTTTGTATGAGAATCAAGTTCTACATATGCCAATTTAATCGCCCCCATTGGCTTTTAAATGTCTTTCTTTCCTATAATATTTCATCTCATAATAATTCATGACTATTCACAACTTCTTTGAATAAAGCTGTTTAAGAAAAATACCTGACTTAACTTACAATCATAGAATGAAACTGTAGAGGTGAGGATTATCTTGTAAATTCATAATGTTTTTCTATTTAAAATAAAAATGTGGTAAAATTCAGATAAATATAGAAATTATCCAAGCATACAAAAGAAATAAAGAAGACCTATCGTTTATTGAAGGATTGTTAACTGAAGAGATTTACTGTAATACATAATTCTGACTAAGGTGTGAATTAATGGAAGATGCTGGATTCTATTGGGTAGGGTTAATTTTTTGGTTGTTAATTTGTTCTGGATTCATTCTATTAGTTTGGGGTCTATGGAAAAAATCATGGAAAACATTAATAGTGAGCGGAGTTGCATTAATAATACCAACACTATATTTTGGTGGTGCAGAGAGCTGGATTAAATTGGTTGTTTTTCTACCAATTATTCCTTTTGTACTAGCGTATTTCATCAAAAAAACCAATGTATGATTGTTGGTAATTTTCTTGAAAATATAGTGTTTTTGAATGAAAAGGAGAGAAATAAATGAATGTGATTGAGGGATTTATTGAAGTAACAGGCGGTAAGGTGTGGTATCAAGTTCATAATAAGAATTCATCTAAAATCCCTGTTGTTGTTTTACATGGAGGACCTGGATCATCGCATTATTCCATGCAAGGTCTTCGCGTATTAGCAGAAGATCGTCCAGTTATTTTTTATGATCAGTTAGGCTGTGGAAAATCAGACCGTCCAACAGATACCACTTTATGGAATATTGATCGATTTGTTGAAGAATTAGCACAAATCCGAGAGGCGCTTTCGCTTGATAAGTTTCACATACTAGGTCACTCATGGGGAACAACACTTGCTGCAGCTTATTATTTATCGAGACCAGTTGGAGTGAAGAGTATAATCTTTTCAAGTCCTTGTTTAAGCGCTCCATTATGGGCTGAGGATCAAGATCGAAATCGAAAACTACTCCCGCTTGATGTCCAAGAAACATTAATAAAATGCGAGGAAAATGGAACAACAGATTCAGAGGAATACAAAAATGCAAACGCTGTATTTAACAACCATTTTGTTTGCAGATTAGACCCATATCCAGAATTCCTAAAAAAAGGAAAACATTATAGAAATCCAGAAGTTTACAATATTATGTGGGGACCTTCCGAGTTTCATGTAACAGGAAACTTAAAGGATTTTGACTGCACTTCAAAATTAAAAGACATCCAAGTCCCTACAATGTATACTTGCGGTCGATATGATGAAGCAACACCTAAATCAACAGAATATTTCAGCGAGCTAACACCTAATGGAAAATTCCACGTATTTGAGCAAAGCGCACATATGCCGTACATAGAAGAGCCAGAAGAGTATATACGAGTGGTGGAAAGCTTTTTGAAGGAAGTTGAATAAACTATTAAATTGTGAAGCGCAAGGTTGTTACCTTGCGTCTTTTTTTGATGATGGATTTCGTTGAGGGTTTATGAGGAAGGGAATTAGGGGGGGAATGAGTTTTAGTAACTTATAGGGTGTTCATGAGTAAGGAATAAAGAAAAAAATAGAGATTTAGTAACTCATGGGGTGTTCATTAGTAAGGAATAAAGAAAAAAAATAGAATTGTAGTAACTCATAGAGGGTTCATGAGTAAGGAATAAAGGGAAAAATAGAGATTTAGTAACTTATAGAGAGTTCATGAGTATGTAATAAAGGAAAAAAATTGATTATAGTAACTCATAGAGGATTCATAAGTAAGGTAAAAAGAAAAAAGAGAGATTTGGTAACTCATAGAGGGTTCATGAGTAAGTTAAAAAGGAAAAAATAGATTTGTAGTAACTCATAGAGGGTTCATGAGTAAGTTAAAAAGGAAAAAATAGAGATTTGGTAACTCATAGAGGGTTCATGAGTAAGTTAAAAAGGAAAAAATAGAATTGTAGTAACTCATATGGTGTTCATGAGTAAGTTAAAAAGGAAAAAATAGAGATTTGGTAACTCATAGAGGGTTCATGAGTAAGAAATAAAGGAAAAAAGAGAGATTTAGACATACATAAAGGGTTCATGAGTAACTTAAAAAGCAATAATGAAACCATCTTAAATAAAAAAGGACCAAATATTATTGGAATTATCTGAAATATTTAGTCCTAATTATGCAAAATATTATATTAAATATATTTTTATTTCGTTGAATACTACCGAATACGTTGTCGTCTCATCCACTGCGTCGCAACCCATTTTTCTCCGCTAATTACAGGGCTACCTGCATGAATCGTTAATTCATTGATTGCTTCATCCTGATAAAAATATTCAAAGTATAAACCAGTACCTTTTTTGGCGGCAAAAGAGTAATTAAGTGTAGGGAAAATCGTTTCGCCGCCTTCTTCTACATCATTTAAATAGAGAATGAGTGTACTAATCCTATTATTATTTGTCCGGTGATTGGAAAAGTAATCAAAATGCGGTTTATACTGCTGTCCTGGCTCGTAATGAAGAACTTGTAATGGTTCTGCATGTTCGATTGGAATATTCATGATCGTTTCGATTCGTTTTTCAATACGTTTGATAAGCTCCGTTTCACTTTCCTCAAAAAACATACCACTACTTGTTCGCATCTCATTTTCTTCACGAGATAACCCAATTTTTGATCGTTTCATGCGCAATTTCGCATGGGTTATTAGCTCGTCACATTCATCATCACTTAAAACATTATCCAGTAAGACAACTAATGGTTCCTCTTGTCGAGTTAGAATCTCAATATCGCGATCAATAGTTTGGATAAACGGACCAGTGTGATTAAAAATGGTTTGTTCAGTTTCCTTTAAATTTCCTACTTCTAACATTTTGTCACATCTCCTTGTATATTCATTAATACAAACCCTAGGAAAAATTGGTGAGATCATTGATTTGAATAAATTTCGTAAAATCATTTTTGTAGAAAAGAAACACCTGAAAATTATATTTTTTAAGTCAAGGCTACAATACCCGAAGACAAAAAATTTGTTTTTAGAATAAATTCCTCATTGTGAAGTCATTTTCCTGCATAAATCAATGCCTATCAGACCAATGTTTAAAGAAAATTTCGAAAATAAATTTTAGAGCATTTAAATAGTGGTAATTCGGGAGTTTTGACGATTTTCATGTGTTGAAAACCCATCGGATGGATAATAAGGAGGAGATGTTTAAGTTAAATAAAACTAGAAATGATATAATTTAATAATATGAAAATATTATCCTATTAAACTTATCTAATGGAGCATGAAAATGAAAAAAATATTATTAATTGGTCTAACGTCATTATTAATACCATTTGGTTGTGAAAATGAAAAAAATCCATCGCTAGATACTTCAAAATTAAAAAAGTTTGAACAACCAGAACTTACAAAAGAACAAAGAAAAATATTACCAATTACTTATGAATCCTCTTCGATCGAAGAAGGTTTAGATGCACTTCCTTTTAAATTGAAGATTCCTAATAATTTACCATTTGAAGTCGATCCTATTAAAACATTATCTATAAATGATATCGATCATAAAGGAAAGAAATTAGATGTACAATATAGTCTTTCTCATATTGATAAGTCGACCCTATTTATAGTACTTGTTACAGTTCATAATTATAAACCTGAACTTGAAATAGAAGAAAATGAATCGAATGAAATAGTTGAATTGAAGGGTGGGGTACGTGGAACTTATACAGGAAATTCTACTGTAGGTGTATCATATAAACTTGATAACAATAAAGAAGATTTTAATACAGAAGAAAATACGCTTGTTTTCAATAAAAAAGGTATTTATTATGAACTTAATTATGTTTCAACTATTGAAAACACTGAAAAGAATAAACAATATATCATTAATATCGCAAATCAAATGTTGTAGATTTAGTAAAGTTAACTAAAATCGGATATTCAGTTTTAATGACTTAAACTTGCATAAATACTAACAGGATAAAGCTAATTAAACATACTATACGGGGGAAATAAATGAATACAATAACAGAAGTGTTTTATTCTCCATTCGAAGTTTTTCAAGCACTCAGTGGACTTCACAATGAATATAACTGGCTAATATCTGATACAGATTTTTATTTTGAAGAATTTAGTGAAACTATTGAGAACTATCGAATAAAAAATAGTGACAATGACATTTTAGAAATATATTGGATACCACATAAAAACATTTCAAAGATTACTGAACATAAATATTTTAGTTTATCTTGGGGTGTATTTTCAGCTTTCCCTAAAAATGAAAAGATTGAACTAAGTAATTTAGAAATCATTCCATTTGCAGATGGTAACCCAAGTTTTTGGGTACCAAATCCGAAAACGCAACATCCAAAGGCTTTATTTGAAATAGTATTTTGGGACTCATCCTATAATTTATTAATTAGTAAAGATGAAAATATTTCGAGAATATTTAGAAATGCATTTGAAGGGTGGAAGGATTTAAACCTTTATAATGAAGAAATTTAACTTAAATATTACTAATAATTTATAGAATATGTTCAAGGGATGCTAATTAGATGGCCAATTTTTTCAAATCAACTTATAAAATAAAAAGGTCAGATAAGTCAAAATTAACTCATCTAACCTTAGTATCTATTTCATTGGATGTAAAGCCTTATATCGATCGACTGCTTTTTCATCAGCAGTTTTTGACATTTTGTAATGATAGATTGCATCTTCCCAATCTCCATACATTGGATTAGGTAATTGGATATACTTTATACCTAGATCTTTTGCAATTTTATCGACATTATCTTTTCGAGTTTTCAGATCAGCTTTATAAAAAATATCTGATAAATCGTTTGAATTATCACCTATTAACATAACAATTTCATGAGTTTTTGCGATCTCTGCTTGTCTTTGTCCTTTTTGAGATGTATCTGTTTTTAAATATAAATGTTTTGAGTCAACATTCGGTAATCCATGTAAATTCAAATTTTTAATTGTATCATCTCGTGTTTTTTCGGGACGATTTGTAAGATAAAAAACATCAACATTCATTTTTTTCGCTGCTAACAAGAAATCTTTTGCACCAGGGATTAAATCAGCTTTTGCCATATGGATCCATTCATCCCAGCCTTGTGGGTAGGAAGTATTATTTTTAATTGACCAAGCTGTATCTGGGGAATTATCTAGAATAGTTTCATCAATGTCTAAAACAACTGCGGCTGGTTTTGCTTTATTATTTAATTTATCACTTGCTTTCTTTTTTACCATTGTTTCGGCAAGTTCTTCTTTTGCCTGATTATAAATTTGAATTTGCAAAGCCTTGTTTTCCGCAGAGGATTGAAACCAATTAGTAGACATAACATTATGTTCTTGTGTGCTTCTTGCAAATTCAGCTTTACTAAAACCAATGCCAGCTAAGGAACCAAAAGCAAATGCAAATAAGATAGAGAGAAAAATAACAATTTTTTTCATAATATTTTCCTTTCATATTTATTAAATGTACTAGCTAAATAAAAATTAGTTAGTAAATATGAAAAATTGCTTTTCAAGGTTGTTATTACCTAAAGACTAAAAAATATTCGCATTCGATTAAAAATTTCATTTACCGAAATATCGGAAATTTCTGAAATTAGTAAAGAAAGTGATATGATATAAGAGATTAAAATTTAGGGGCAAAGGGAGGCTATCGATGACTATTCATTTAAAAATCGTTACGAGAGAAAATTGGGAAGAAGCTATTAAACTTGAAGTAGATAAAGAACAATTGCATTTTGTTCCTTCTGTTGCAGTATCCATTGCAAAAGTATATATAAAACCAGATGGCGAAAATGTGGAATATATCCCATTTGCAATTTATGATGATCAGACAATGGTCGGATTTATAATGCATGCTTTTGAAGAACATACGACAAATAGTTATTGGATCAATGGGTTTTTAATTGATAAACGGTTTCAAGGTCAAGGTTATGGTAAATTAGCATTTGCTGAAATGATAAAATGGATTACAAATAAATTTCAGCAATGCAATAAGATTCGATTAACAGTTCATAAAGATAATAAATTAGCTATGAATTTATACAAGCAATCCGAATTTAATCCGACTGGTAACTACTTTGGAGAAGAAGAAGTTTGGTATTATATCGTTAAGAGATAACTGAATTTTATGTATTATTAAAGTATGAATAATATGTGAACAATTTTTAAGATGGTAGGAATTAGTACCTATATTCAAGAAATAGTAGGGTATGTCAAAAAGTAGGGGTTTAAACGCTATGGAGAAATGGGAACGAAAACTAATTAATACAAAACGAGGTACGTTTGAAGTATTTTGTAAAGGTGAAGGAGATCCTTTATGTGTCACACATAATTACTCTGAGTTTAATGATAATGGAGATTATTTTGCAAATTCATTTACTAAATTATTTAAAGTATATTTAATAAACTTAAGAGAAACGGGTAATTCTGAAAAAGCACATTTTCCATATGAATTGAGTATGTTAGAAACAATTTTTGATTTAGAAGAAATTAGGAAAACATTTGGTTATTCATCCTGGAATTTTGCTGGTCATTCTACCGGTGGAATGCTTGGAATTATTTATGGGATCTATTTTTCAAATTCTTTAAATCATAATATTATTGTTGGGGCTGCAGCGAGAGACTATTCAACATTTTCAAAAGACTGTATTTATAACAGAGCTCATCCACAATTTAATAACATGCAAGAATTAATTGAAAAACTAAAAGGTACTGCATTGTCTAATGAAGAAAGAGAAGCTCTATCAATTGAGCGGACAAAGTTATCTTTACATAAGCCTGAACGTTATCATGAATATTTTAATTTACCTATCTCTAAAAAAATGTCAGCAATTCGACTAAATTATTTTAATAGGGAATATCAAATTTACGATGTAACAAAAAAGTTAGCATTAATAAGCTGTCCAACTTTAATCATTTGTGGCAAACATGATGTACAATGCCCAATCGAATATTCAGAAGAAATGGCTGAAGGAATTGAAAATTCAAAATTAGTCATTTTAAATGAAAGTAACCATTATCCATTTTTAGAAGAGAAGGAATTGTTTTATAAGGAAGTAAAACAATTTACTAATAAAACCCTTGTTTAATGATTTTTAATATAAATTATTAATATTTGTATTTAAAAATCATTAACTTCATATTTAAGGAGAATACAAAATGAATTTACCAATCCTTTTCGCTATTATTGCGTTATTTCTATCATTTGTCTGTGGTGCTGGGTTTAGCCCATTGTTAATAACAAATGTTTTATTAGCCTTAATCGCAGGTATATTATATGAACGAAGAGAAGAAAAACAAGTTAATGAATAATTTACAAAAGCTGGAGGACTAAAGTTGTTAACAATTTATTTAACAAGACATGGTGAAACGGTGTGGAATATCGAAAATCGATTACAAGGCTCAAAAGATTCCGAACTTACTGCTAGTGGGATTAGCGATGCTAAATTATTAAGTGAAAAATTAGCAAAAGTGAGTTTTAGTAAAATATATACTAGTTCGAGTAAACGTGCAGTAACAACTGCAAATATTTTAAAAAACAATCCCGCCATTCCAATTATTGAAGAAGATGATTTAAAAGAGATTAATTTTGGTGATTGGGAAGGGAAAACGAAACAAGAAATTGATGAGGGCTTTGAAAATGAATTCGAATCGCTTTGGAAAACACCACATTTATACGATCATAGTCCACATCAAGGTGAGAGTTTACTAGACTTAAGAGAAAGAGTAGGTAATGTAATCCAAAATATTTTAAATTCAAATGAAGAAGGAAATATATTAATTGTTACACATGCAGTTGTATTGGCAACAATTGTAGCTCATTTAAAGCAATCTCCAAATGAAAAATTATGGGATTTACCATATGTCCATGGAACAAGTTTAACAATTATTAATTTTGAAGAAGATAAAGAGTTGGAATTCAAAGTACTTTGCGATACAACTCATTTAGATCGTATTTAATGTTTTTACTAAAATATGATAGCCTACCTAATTTAAAATAGGTAGGCCATTTTACTGATCAAATTGATTGTAAAGATTTTTCATTTTTATTGAATTTGTTAACTTCTTGATCAATCACCTTAATTAATAGGATTGTAACTAATACAAAAACAAGGTCAATATAATAGATTAATATGTTTAAATAAGTTTCCTGTAGCATAATGCCAAGCATTGCTCCCATCATTCCACCCATAATTCCCGCAGTTATTCCTTCTAATATAGCCATTAATGATAAAGGTTTACCTGTTAAATATCCTATTAATATGCCTACAGTCATTGAAATAATTGTAGGAATCGCTAAATCTGTATTCCGAAATAAAATACCAAAGATAGTACCCACAGTGACACTTGTCATCATTGAATTTGTCATACTGATCATTTTTCCGACTGTACAAGAAAGTTTTTCTTTTTTTCTATTTGCGATTAGGATGACATATGATGAAAGTAGAACAGTTAATACAATGCTAGCCCATTCTAAAAACATTAAGTTAAACTCCTCCCTATGTTGGAACCATTGATGTTGAGTTATAACGTTCAATTATATGTTTAATAAGCTAGCATGTATGAATGAGATAAGAATAAATTTATTTTTATTTATGTTTTATCATTTATATCACAAATTTAATGTAACCTTTTTTAGTAAAGTTAGGGTGAGGATTTATCTGAATAGGAGTGATGTTATTGAAGAAATTACGATACATATTCATAACCATGTTATGTATTTTACTAGTTTGTTCTGGCTGTGGAAAGAAGGCTGAATTTAAATCGAGCCCTTTTTTAGATCAAATTCAATTATCAATTAACGAAAAAAAATTAACAAATAAAGACCAGACTCATGTGTATCAAGTTAATTTAGTAAATTCAGATGGAAAAGAAGTCGATGTGGATTCGGTTAATTTTAAAATGGAAATGAAAAGTATGAATCATCATGTTGAAGCGAGTATGAAGAAAATAAATACAGGTATATATGAAGTGAGCTTAGAACTCCCAATGGAAGGTACTTGGAGTAAACAAATTACTTTAAAAAAGGGTAAAAATGAACGTAAAGTATCAATTAGATAAAGATGAATAAGAAAAAAGATAGTAAATTTAGTAAACTAGACTATTTTTACTATCTTTTTCATGCCATACAATTAATTGGTTTTTCATCTAGGTCAGTTTTGTTTATCTACTGCAGTTATTAAATAATTAATCTACAACAATATAACCAATCATTGGTGCTCCATCATGTGAATGAGTATCACAAATTAATCGGTATGTACCTTCTTTTTTAAAGAATAAAGGTACTTCAGTAGTTTTACCTTTGGTCACTACACCCGAGATATTCGTTCCTTCGATATGAAAACTATGTTCTTTCCCGTTTATTCCATGAATTTTTAAATTTACTTTTTGGTTTTTTTCAATAACGATCGTACCTGGATCCCATCTATAGGCTTCAATTTCCGTTCCATCATCTAACTTTGTACTAAATTCTGCTGTAATCATATCGATGTCTATTATTTTTACGTGTTGCTGCTCTACTGCAGTTTGAACTGAATTTGGTGTTAAGTAATACCAACCACTTAATCCAATAACAACAAGGAGAAAGCAAATTAATAACCATTTTTTCTTAATAAAAATAAAGTGCATAAGACACCTCCAAAATTAATTTCATATTATAAAATATGCTTATCCTATTAATAACTTGTCTACTAATTCAACTTTCACTAGTTACATAATTATTTCTTTTATTCATAATGTATAGAAGGGAATAATTACTAAATTTAGATTATTCAAGACTGATAATCTACTATATAATGGAAAAGTAGTAATTTTTTGGAGGGGATCTGATGTTTAAAAAAGTACTAGCTAGACTAGGAATTGGAGCAGCTTCGGTAGATACAATTATTCATACTAAAGATTTATATCCAGGAAAAATTGTTGAAGGTGTAGTTGAAATTAAGGGTGGTTCAGTTGTACAAGAAATTAATCATATTGGGCTTAAATTGAAGTCTTATGCTAAAAAGAAAAGTGGAGACGATGAAGTAAACGTTAAAATCCAATTACATGAAGAACGTGTATCCGGCAAAATGAAAATTGAAGCAAATGAACAAAAAGTAATTCCTTTTTCGTTCCAATTGCCATTTTACACACCGATTACAATAAGACATGGCCAGGTTTGGATTGAGACTGATTTAGATATCGATTTAAGTATAGACCCAACAGATACTGATTTTTTAAAGGTTCATGCACATGAAGAATTAGCAAACTTTGTAGAAGCATTTAAAATTCTTGGTTTCCGTTTACGCCAAGTTGAGGTAGAAGCTCAAAATGGTCGATTCTATCAAGAGTGGGAGTTTGTCCCAAGCTCTAAAAGAGAATGGCGATTTGATGAAATTGAATGTATGATTGAACCGAATAAAGATGGTTTGTTTATGGTGGTAGCAGTCGATAAAGCTGGTTCCCATCGTGGTTTAAGTGGTTTACTACAAGAATCATTAGGACTAGATGAAAAGAAAACATCACTTAGCTTTAAAAATGAGCAACTTAAAGATGCGCAATCAATTGCAAATTCGGTTAGAGCGTTTTTACAACAATATAATTGATAAAATGTAAGTGAGAGTTCTTGTCTCTTCCTATTTAAATTTTACACTATCCGAAATTCTCATCCTTTAGACTGAATTTAATTGTAATTTTTAATAAAAACTATCCGTAAAAGAATATATCGAATACAATAGTATTTATTAGAAAAAATTAACATTTTAATGTTGAAAAGGAGATTTTATGGGATCTAACGTTAAAAATATGAAATGGATTTCGGGTGGTTTTGAAGCATTACTCGGTATACCTGTTTTAGGTGGTTCGATCGTTATTGGCTTTGGTTATACGCCATTATTTATAGCTTTAATCCTCCATATCATTACGCTCGTTTTAGCGAAAAAAGCTGGTGTCTCTGCTAGTGGAAATATTTTTGGGATTGTTACTTCTTGTCTTGCATGGATTCCTATATTAGGTATGATTATGCATATTCTATCAGCCATCTTTATTTTAATTGGTGCGGCGACTCAACGTTCAAAACAGACAGATTTTTAAGTTTATGTTTTTGAAAAGCACAAGACTAACTTTAGGTTAGTCTTTCATTATTTTTAAGAAAGAGTGGTAAAATTGGTCTTTTTCTTAATCAGTGGTTTTTTTATACTTCTTATTCTAGGAATTGTTTTAATTATAAAGGGTTTTTTAGTAAAAGGACTAATATTGATTAGTGCAAGTATCGTTTTTGGAATTATAATGATTATTTACTATGAGCGGAGAAGACAGAATAGGGGATTCGATTGGTGTGATTGCGGTGATTTTGGTTTTATACCAGATTGTGATCTCCCTGATTGTCATCATCACATGCCTGATTGCACACCAGATTGTGATTGTAGCCCAGATTGTCCAAGCTAACAGGGGGATTATATTTGATTTTAAATTGGATTCCATGTCATCGTAAGGTAGAAAGGTCATTTCATATAGGCTCTTATACTTTCCCACTTTGTGCAAGATGTACAGCCATACTTACTGGTTATTTGTTTCTTCCATTTGTATTTTTGATCTCATCATTTATATTTTGGTGGTATATTCCGATTTTAATGATTCCGTTATTAATTGATGGGTATACACAGAAATGGAAATGGAGAGAAAGTAATAATTTATTCCGTTTCATAACAGGATTCTTATTTGGAATTGCTCAAACAATATTGATTGTAAAGTCTGTTCTATTTTTGATAAAAATTCTTATGTAAATTCTATATCTGCTATTATGAATTTTTTCCTCTCTAGTTGGTTAAAGTAACATTTAGATTCTTTACTAAGGAGGATTAAAAAATGGAAGATACACATGAATTTGTCGAAAAATTACACGAAAAACAAAGAAAAGACCAAAAAAATAAAGAACATCAAGGTAATGGAACACCAAACGAAAAATTACCTACTAAACAGCATGGAACAAATAAATAAAATTTAAAAAAGCATGAAGCCGTGGCTATAGTCATGGCTTTTTTTAATATATTAAATATAATAAATAATTTGCGTTCATTTAAAATGCTATTTAAAAATAATAACGATGCTCAAATTATAAAATATAATTATTGTCATTAATAAATTAAATCAGCAAAATTAAATAAGAAAGAAGACACAATGTCTTCTTTCTTATATTTTAATATATCCTTTCAGTTACAGACTGTGGGCCTTTGTGTTAGTTTTCAAGATAAGGTTTGGCTGAGACATCATCGTATTACCGTTCACTTGAGACGCTGAACGCTTAGCCCTTGTCCAATTATGAACAAATTTCTGAGAATGTGGATCTAAATGATTTTTGGAGTTCATGTTTGATTCACCTCTTAGATATTTATAGGATATTTTAGATATTCAATTGAATATCGTAGTTAGTATTTGAAAATAAGTTGAAAAAGATACTATTTAAAAACATTAAATTAAATTTCGATTTAGTATTTTGAAACTTAGGGATTGTTTATTTAAGATACCATTGTTAATAGTAAAACAATAAATTTTAAAATAGTTAATTTTTTGAAGGATTTGTATATATTTTATTGAATTCTTTTAAGTTCAAAATAAACATTTTTGAATTGAAAGGATTTTAAATATGGAAAAATTATTAAAAAATTTACTAAAACAATATCCATTATCAGTTAAATCAATTGAAATTATAAAAGACTTGAACACACAAAATTGGCATAACGATCAGCACTTTAAAATTTTAGTTAACAACTGTCCTTATTCAGCTAGATTTATTAGTACCCATCGCTCAAATAATGAATTTTTTGGTGAGCTTTCAGATGAAATAATTGAAGAGCAAATAAAATTCACAGAGTTTTTATTCGAAAATAGAATTCCATTTATGCAGGTTGTTAAATCTAGAAAGAATGAACGTTTTTTGAGCGTTTTAATTGAAAATCAATCGTATCGTTTTATATTATTTAAATGGATAGATGGAGTACATATTACTAAATTTAATCATTTGATAACCGAAAAAGTTGGAATGATGGCTGCTAGCTTTCATGAGACTGCTGCTGGGTTTGAATGTAATTCTTTTCCTAAAAAATCACATTTAATTGCTTACGAAGGTTTTGTGAATAGGCTTATTAATGAATTAAATTCAAAAGATATTTTGAAAGAAAATAAATCATTACTAAGTGATTACTTAGAATTGTCTAAACTGCATATAAACAATGCACAAACAGAACAGTTTGAATTTATCATTCAGTCAGATTTGAATCCGCTAAATATTATTTGGGATAATGAGGATCTATCTATAAAAGGAATCGTTGATTTTGAATCGATTACTTATGTTGATCGAATTGAGGGGTTAGCTTGGTTAATTAAATGGTATTCAAAAACAAGCGAGAATACATCAATCGCCATGTCAAAGCAGTTAGTGGAAAAATTTATGAATAAATATTGTGACCATTTTCAGATTGGAACAGAGCATATTGAACGACTTTCTTTATTACTTTGGCTATCTGGTTGCATAAATTGGGGATTCTATCGAAAAACTTCAAATTTAATCAAAACAAATGAAAATAATTTAAAACCCCATTTAGATTATTATTTAAAAAGAGGGAAAGAATTAGAGGCGTTATTAATTTAAAGACATTGTTAATATACTTTATTCAAAGGGGAAACCGTGATGGATATTCAAAATGAGGTTTTACAATTTAAAATGGATATTGGCGTTAAAAAACCTGATAGTATTAAAAATAAAGAAGTTAAATGCCCATTCTGTGATCGAGAAAACTTAACTGATATTATTGATACATCTGGCTCAATCATTTATTTGAAAAATAAATTTCCAACATTAGAAGATACTTTTCAAACTGTTATTATTGAAAGCGATGATTGTGAAGGAGACCCTTCAAAATATTCTTTAACGCATCTGAGTGAATTATTAGCCTTTGCAATTGATAAATGGGATGAAATGGAATCGACAGGGGAATTCAAATCTGTTATTTTATATAAAAATCATGGCCCATTATCAGGGGGAACACTCAGCCATCCACATATGCAAATAGTTGGCTTAAAAAATATTGATTACAACAAAAAGGTAACAGATGTATATTTCGAGGGGATTACGATTTCGTCGGGTCATGGTTATGAATTAAACATATCTACTCATCCAATTATGGGATTTAGAGAATTCAATATTCTAATTGATGATCAGAAATTTACTCCAGAAATGGCCGTTTACTTACAAACGGTTACACATTATTTACTTAACCATTTTTATAAAGGACTTCAAAGCTATAATTTATTCTTTTATAAATGGAAGGGGAAAATTATTTGTAAAGTTATTCCAAGGTTTGTTGTATCTCCATTATTTATCGGCTATTCAATTTCTCAAGTGTCAAATCAGTTAGAAGTACATAAAGATCAAATACTAAGCCTTTACAAAAAAGAACTAGAGGCAATTTCTTCAATATAAAAAAGAGCTTACAATTTGTAAGCTCTTTTTTATATTGTTGAGAGGTTTTTAGTAAAACCAAAAAGATTTTAACAGAAAACAATATAATCAAAAAACAATTTGTACAAAATAAAAGGAAATCGAATACATATTCCAAAATTTCAAAATTTCTATATTGAGTTAAATATTTCATAATTCGTTTTTTAATTCTCTAATTTGTTCAATATGACGTTTTTCATGTATACCAATAAAAGGGATCCACTGTTTTAAATTGATTTGTCCGAATAATGGATGTGGCATGCCTTTTTCTTCTAAATTTTGCCCTTTTGTTAGTTCAACAAAATGAATTAAAGATTTTCTAGATTGATTCAATTTTTCAGTCATTTCCACTTTAGTAATGAATTGATCAGTTGGTTCAAAATGAGGTGGAGAGGTTACTTTTTTAGTACGATCAGTTGCTAGATGTATTGGTTTATCTTGGGTAACTTCACTTGGTGCTTCATTAAATGTACGAGTCATTAGCTTTACTAATTTAGATTCCATTAAGTATAAATGTTCAAGTACTTGCATAATAGACCATTTTTCTTTATTTACCTTCTTATTTAACTGTTCATCTGTTAATGAATCAATAACTTCCATGAGTTCTTCACGAATTTGGATATTCTCTTTCAAAAGATATTCCCCATTTCTAATTTAATAATTGTAAACCAAAACTCTTTTTACCAACTCTATGAATCTAAATGAGTTCAACTTATTTAGATAAATATTATGGGTAATCATAAGAAATACTATAAAAAAACAAATATAAATTCTTATTTTTAGTTTAATGTACGGTGTGAATTTTTACAAATTTGAATGGGTTTGAACGGTTTTGAATGCCTAAGATTGTTTTTGAATGTTTTTGGAAGAAAATGATTGATTTTTTATTTTTTGTGTCTTATACTTGGTTTTATGAAGGGGATGAATTTTATGTTAACTCCGGAAAGACAACAATTCATTATCGATATGATCAAAAGAATGGGTATTGTGAAATTAAGGGATATCGTAGAAGCTACAAATACTTCTGAGTCAACAATCCGTCGTGATTTAGTTGAGCTTGAGTCTCTTAATCTCTTAAAAAGAGTTCATGGTGGAGCAGCTTCAATCAATAGCAAAGCCACTGAATTAAGTATGACTGAAAAAACATCCAAAAACGTTCAAAGTAAAAAATTAATCGCTGGGCTTGCAGTAACTCAAATTAATGAAGGCGATTGTATATATTTAGATGCTGGTAGTACTACTTTCGAAATGATTCCTTTATTAAAGGGATTAGATGTAACAGTCGTTACGAATGGATTAATGCATGTTGAAGCACTTTTCGAAAATGAAGTGTCCGCATATCTTATAGGTGGAAAAATGAAAGGGCATACAAAAGCGTTGATTGGGAGTATGGCTTCTGAAAGTTTAAAGAATTATCGGTTTGATAAATGTTTTATTGGAGCGAATGGAATCCATCCTCAATTTGGCTATACTACGCCAGATCCTGAAGAGGCGTTTGTAAAGAAAACAGCAATCTCTATGTCAGAGAAAGTATTTATAATTGCTGATTATAGTAAATTTGGCGAAACAAGTTTTGCAAAGATTGGTGAAATTGAAGATGCGATTATTTTAACGGACGAAATAGATGATGTACTAGCTAAACAATTTGAGGAAAAAACATCTTTGATAAAGGTAGTGAAATCATGATTTATACAGTAACACTTAATCCTTCAATCGATTACATCGTTGAAGTAGATGATATAGGGTTAGGAAAAATTAATCGAATGAAAAGGGAAAATAAATTTCCTGGCGGTAAAGGAATTAATGTTTCTAGGGTTTTAAAAAGATTAGATGTTGAAAGCATAGCACTTGGTTTTGTCGGAGGGTTTACTGGAGATTTTATTAAAAATGTCTTGGGTAATGAAAGAGTGTCATCTGACTTTGTTCAAGTGGAAGGCGATTCACGAATTAACATAAAATTAAAATCTCAATTAGAAACTGAAATAAACGGACAAGGCCCTGCTATTTCCGAGGAAAAACTAGATCAATTTTTTTATAAACTAAAACAAATTAAAAAAGGTGATTATGTTGTATTAGCTGGTAATATCCCTAATACATTACCTTCTGATTTATATGAACAATTGACATTATGGGGACAAGAAAATGGGATTCATATCATTGTAGATGCAAGTGGAAAAGTACTTTTAGATGTAGTTAAACATCGCCCATTTTTTATCAAACCAAATCATCATGAATTAGGTGACTTATTTGATGTCAAAATTACATCAATTGAACAAGCAATCCCGTACGGTAAAAAGTTAGTTGAAATGGGTGCTCAAAATGTAGGAATATCGTTTGCAGGAGATGGGGCGATTCTAATAACTGAGAATTCTGTTTATGTTTCAAATGTTCCAAAGGGAGAAGTAATTAATTCAGTCGGTGCAGGTGATTCGCTTGTGGCTGGTTTTATTGGTACTTATGTAAAAACAAATAATATCGAAACTGCCTTTAAAGTAGGTGTAGCATCAGGTAGTGCTACCGCTTTTTCAGAGGATTTAACAAAAAGAGAGAAAATTGAAGAATTACTTAATCAAGTAAAGATTGTAAAGGATTAGGGGGGCGAATTATGAGAATCACAGAATTATTAAAAATAGATACAGTTCTCATTGATTTGAATTCATCATCAAAAATGTCAGTAATTGATGAATTAATACAAGTTTTAGATCATGCAGGGAAATTAAACGATAAACAACAATTTAAAGAAGCGATTTTAACACGTGAAGGTCAAAGTACAACAGGAATTGGAGAAGGTATTTCAATTCCACATGCTAAGACTGCAGCTGTTAAGACTCCTGCAATTGCATTTGGTCGATCAAAAGATGGGATTGATTATGAATCACTTGATGGTCAACCGGCTCATTTATTTTTTATGATTGCAGCTAGTGAGGGAGCAAATAATACGCATTTAGAAACATTATCTAGATTATCTTCATTATTAATGGATGAAGAATTCCGTGCCTCTTTATTAAGTGCAAAAGATGCAAATGAAATTATTCAATTAATCGATCAAAAAGAAAAATCGTTAAATGATGAAAATGAAGAAACAGTGATAGCAGATACTTCACGTCCACTAGTCCTTGCAGTAACTGCATGTCCAACAGGTATCGCTCATACTTATATGGCGGCAGATGCTTTAAAAGCAAAAGCAAGGGAATTAAATATTGATTTAAAAGTTGAAACAAATGGATCAACAGGGATAAAAAATGAATTAACAAAAGACGAGATTAGTAGAGCATCAGCTATTATCGTAGCAGCGGATAAACAAGTAGAAGTAAATCGTTTTGATGGAAAACATGTCATCCAAGTACCAGTAGCAGATGGAATTCGTAAGTCAAAAGAATTACTTGAAAGAGCCGTTAAACAAGAGGCACCAATTTTTCATGCTAATCATAATGGTGGCGGAAGTTCTTCAACTAATCAAGGATCTGGTATATACAAGCACTTAATGAACGGTGTTAGTAATATGTTACCTTTTGTAGTAGGTGGAGGAATTCTAATTGCGTTAGCATTTGCTTTTGGAGGAATTCATACAAAAGGTCCAGTAGCTGAATTACTAATGAAAATTGGTGGAACTGGTGCTTTTAGTTATTTAGTTCCGATATTAGCCGGTTTTATTGCAAGTTCGATTGCAGATCGACCTGGATTTGTACCCGGGGTAGTTGGTGGATTTTTAGCTTCAAGTGCTGGCGCGGGATTCTTAGGTGGTTTAATTGCCGGTTTCTTAGCTGGTTATGTTGTACTTGGATTAAAGAAAGTGTTTTCTAAGTTACCTAAATCATTAGAAGGTATTAAGCCGGTTCTCTTATATCCTGTATTTGGATTATTAATTACTGGTATTTTAATGGAAGTAGTCGTAAATCCTCCTGTAACTTATTTAAATTCAGCTTTAACACATTGGTTAAGTAGTTTAAGTGGTGGAAACGCTATATTATTAGGAATCATTCTTGGTGGAATGATGGCAGTAGATATGGGTGGACCTATAAATAAAGCTGCATTCACATTTGGTATAGCAGCAATTGCAGCAAATAATTTTGCACCACATGCAGCGGTAATGGCAGGTGGAATGGTCCCTCCATTAGGTATTGCATTAGCTACTACACTATTCAAGTCAAAGTTTACTGAAATGGAACGTAAATCAGGTATTACAAACTATGTTATGGGGATTTCTTTTATAACAGAAGGAGCGATACCATTTGCTGCTGCAGACCCAGTAAGGGTAATTGTAAGTTCTGTTGTAGGTTCTTCAATCGCAGGTGGACTTGCAATGGCATTTGGTATTACATTACCAGCACCGCATGGTGGAATATTTGTTATTCCGTTAGTAAATAAACCGATATTGTATTTACTAGCAATATTAATTGGCGCATTCATTACAGCGATCATGCTTGGAATTTGGAAAAAGAGAGTAAATGAATAATCAAGAACAATAAAAAGGCGACCTATTAGTCAACATTTTGACTTCTAGGTTCGCCTTTTTTTATTCGAATGTTAACATTTATACAAATACTGGAATTTCGCAATGAATAATAACCCTAATTTAACACAAAATAAATCTAATTTATTGTATGAGTTTGGAAATTAGGTGAAATGCATAATGCGTTCAAATAAACATACCCAAAGTAATCAGAATTCAAAAATTGAAATTAGTGGTGATTTGGATCGTAATGTAGAGTATGTAAAGAAATCATTAATAAATACGAGTGATTTAACGGTTAGACATTTAATGTTTCAAAATAAAAAGATTGTAGTTGTCTATATTAGTACAATTGTAGGTAGAGAAGCTCTTGAAGTCCAAATCATTCAACAAATTATTAATAATCCAAAAGATACGATTCCAAATACAGTATCAATTAATGATGTTAAAAGTTCGGATTCATTTGATGAATGTATTCTCAGTATTGTAAAAGGCTACACGCTCATTTTCACAGAATTTGAAAAAAATGTATTTATTTTAGAAACGACTTCATTTCAAAATAGATCAATTCAACAGCCTAGTAGTGAACAAACAATCAGGGGCTCCCACGACGGATTAGTAGAATGTATACTGACAAATATTAATCAAATAAGACGAAGAATCAGTAGTCCTAATCTTGTTGTTAAAACTTTATCATTAGGTGTAGAATCTGACACACGATTAGCAGTCTTATATATTGATACAATTGCAAATGAGGAGTTAGTTAAGGAAGTCCATAGAAGACTTTCATATATAAATGTTGATTATGTATATTCACCGGGTAATCTTGAGGAATTTATTGAAGATGACCCATATTCACCTTTTCCGCAAGTATTAACAACTGAGAGATCTGACCGAATAGCTGGTAATTTAATGGAAGGAAAGATTGCCATCCTAACAGATGGTAGCCCTTCAGCACTTGTTTTACCAATTACTTTTTTCACTTTTTATCAATCACCAGATGACTATAATAGCCGATGGATGGTCGCTTCATTTGCACGTATTTTAAGATTGGTTAGTTTTTTAATTTCTATATCATTGCCTGCTTTATATATTGCATTAGTTTCTTTTCACTTTGAAATTATTCCAATAGATTTAGTATTTAATGTAAAAAGTTCATTAGAAAACGTTCCATACCCACCGTTAATTGAAGCTCTAGGAATGCAAATAACGTTAGAATTGCTTAGAGAATCAGCAATACGGTTACCTAATCCAATTGCACAAACAATAGGTGTTGTAGGAGGTTTAGTTATTGGAACTGCTGTTGTACAGGCAAATTTAGTTTCAAATACGATGATTGTCGTTATTTCACTTACTGCAATTGCATCATTTGTTGTACCGGACAATGAAATGGGAACCTCTGTCCGATTGCTTGGATTTCCACTAATGTTTGCAGCATCGTTAATTGGATTAATAGGAATTGTTTTTGGACTCAGTTTTATCCTAATCCATCTATGTAAACTTGAATCGTTTGGGTCTCCATATTTTGCGCCATTTGCTCCATTTAGAAAATCAGACCTAAAAGATACAGTTGTTCGTGCGCCATCATGGAAAATGAAAAAACGACCGTTTGCACCTTTACCAAAGAATTTTAAACGAGAAAATAATTCTAGAGGATGGAAAAATGATGAAAAATGAAAAGATGCTTTCAATAACGCAATTCACATTCGTCATCATTCAAGCTCAAATTGGTGTGGGATTACTTTCACTACCTTATGTAGTCCATAAACATGCAGGGCACGACGGTTGGTTTTCAACATTAGTTGCTGGGGTAGGAGTGTTTTTACTTTTACTAATAATGTGGTTACTTGGTACGAGATTTCCAAAAGATACGATCTATGAATATACAACGAAAATAGTTGGTAAATATATTGGGACTGTAATTTCGTATCTTTATATTTTATTTTTCTTTATTGTTGCGATTTTTTGTGTGATTATCACCATTTCTGTACTTAAAAAATGGATTCTTACATTTACTCCACCTTTTGTATTAATCCTATTTATAGTTGGTACAGGGATTTATTTAGCAAAAGAAAATATGAAAGTAATCGCACGATTTTTTACTTTCGTTTGTATTTTAATTTTATTTTTGATTTTCTTTGAATTTTGTTCTTACAATAATGTAAATTACCGCTATTTATTTCCAATTGGACAGGCGGGTGTTAAAAACATCCTTCTTGGAGCACATGATGCACTAATCTCCATGATGGGATTTGAATTTATTTTAGTATTATTTCCGTATGTAAAAGGAAAGCCAAATAAAATATTAAAAGCTGGAACGATCGCAATTAGTTTTGTTAGCCTTTTATATACATTTTTTTTAATTACAAGTTATATGAGTTTTAGCAAAGTAGAAATTGAAATCATACCTGAGCCAATCTTATATTTACTAAAATCATTATCATATGAAGTGATTGAAAGATTAGACCTTGTCTTTCTATCTATTTGGGTTGTACCAATCTTAACTTCATTTGTGACCTACTTATATTTAACTAGTTTCGGAATCAGCAAACTCTTAAAGTTAAAAAGCCATAGTAAATCAACTATTTTTATAGGAATTGTCATCGCGATTATCTGTACTTTTTTACCAAATAGTGAAGAATTTATAATGAAATTTGGGACAATTCTTAATTTTACAAGTTATGTTTTTATCTTTGTATTACCTTTATTTTTATTAATTGTTTCGCTTATTAGAAAAAAGAAAGAACTCGGTAATTCATATGAAATATAAAATGGTATTGATCTCTTTAATTTGTATTTTGCCTTTAACTAGTTGTTGGGATCAAAGATTACTGAAGGAGTCTAAGCTAGTTTATAGTGCTGGATTTGATTTAGTTGAGGATAATAATATGCTAGTAACTGCAGTTATTAAAACAAATAGCCAAGGTGGAAGTGATCCTACACAAGTTAAAACAACAAATGTCATTATTACTGCTACCGGAAAAACAACAAGTGCTTCAAGAATAAAATTTACTCGAAAAGTAGCGGGAGATTATGCTACTAATAAAACAAGGGTTTTATTACTTGGAGATGAATTGTCTAAACAGGATATTTATCCTATATTCGATGTTATATATAGAGACCCAAGAAGTTCATTAGGGGCAAAAGTTATTATTACTAAGGGCCGAGCGGTAGATGTGTTAAAATTAAGCAAAGTAGAGGAAACCCTTGTAAGTGAAGAAATTTTAGATCTAATAACTAACGCAGAAAGCCATACGATGATTCCTATTGAAAATGTCCAAACGATTTGTACAATTATGTTCGACCCAGGTGAAGATATTTTTTTACCGCTAATTGAAAAAGATGATGATAAATTGATTGATATTTCTGGGGTAGCATTATTTAACGATCAAAAATATACAGGGTTTAATCTAATAGGTGATGAACCTACTATGTTACTTTTATTTAAAGATCAAATGAAGAAGTACGCAAGATTTAATTTAGAAGTTATTCCGAAAGAAAAAGATATTAGGGAACGATATATAACGATTCAAGTGAAAAAAAACAAGCCAAAAATGAAAATTAAAGTTTCAAAAGACAATAAAATAACCGTAAATTTAAATCTTAAACTGGACGTTGATACACTTGAGTACGCACATGATGATTTAGCTTCCCAAAAAGAAATTGATATGTTAAATAAAAAAATTTCAAAGGAGTTAACCATAAAAGCTGAAAAAATCATTAAAACAGTTCAAGAATCAAATTGTGATGCTTTAGGAATTGGCAGACAGTTAATTTCATTTCATCCAGATGTGTGGAAAAAACTGGATTGGAACAAAGACTACGCTAAAATTACAATTAAACCAAAAGTTGAAGTAAATATTGTCGGAACAGGTATCTTAAAATAATAAAAAACCATCCACTTGAGGATGGTTTTTAGCTTGTAGACAAAGTGGTATTTCTCTACTTGTCTACAAGTTTTTTTTATATTTTAAATTACAAAGTAATAGACGCAGAAGAAATGACAAAGTGTTCCAAGCATGATAAAAATATGAAAAATTTCATGGAAACCCCAATTTTTAAAAGATAAAAATTTAGGCTTAATTCCATAAATCACGCCACCAACTGTGTAGAAAATTCCACCTAAGATTAGTGCGAACATTCCTTTCATACTAATCGCATCAGATAAAGGTGCCGAAGCAAGTATAATGACCCATCCTAAAGCTATATAAAGGGCTGTAGATAACCATCTTGGACAACTAAACCAAATCAATTTGAACAAAACACCACAAAATGCAATAAAAGAAACAATAGAAAAGATAATCCATCCTAATGTACCTTTTAGACTAATGATACAAAAAGGAGTATATGTACCAGCGATTAAGACAAATATCATTGAATGATCCATCCGCCTTAAAAAAGCGATTATTTTATCGCTAGCTTTTGCCATATGATAGGTAGTTGAAGCTGAATAGAGAAGAATCATACTTACACCGAATGCAATAACTGCAGATGTTTGTAAGATACTTCCACCAGAAAAAGTAGATTTAAAAACCATTGCTATTAACCCAAATAGTGATAATACCGCTCCAACTAAATGTGTCATGGAATTAATAGGCTCACGCATTAAGTTCCCCATTATAATCTCCTCCAACTATGTTATGTAGTTTTGATAACTACATATAAAGTTATCACCAACGATGTTATATAGTCAAGTGTTTTAAGAACAATTTTTTTATGATAAAATTAGTCTGTAAATTTTATATAAAGAGGACGAAAAATGAAAAAGATTAATGAATTAATTGAACAAATCGATTTAGATAAAAAAATAGTATTAGATGATATTCCTAATCTTGATCTATATATGGATCAGGTAATCCAACTATTTGATAATAAATTTGCAAAATCGAATTCGAATGAAAAAGTCATGACAAAAACAATGATTAATAATTATGCTAAAGCTAAATTGCTTTTCCCAATCAAAAATAAGAAATACACAAAGAATCATATCATTTTAATCAGTTTAATTTATCATTTAAAAGGTGCACTTTCGATTAATGATATAAAAGAAACTTTAAATGGACTAAATCAAAGAATCCTTGAAAACAATGAAATAAATATTGATGATATTTATTCAAGTTTTTTACATTTAAATGAACTAAACCTCGAAAAGTTTAAAACTGATCTTCAACAATCTGGTGAAACAGTAAACAAAGAAATTAATCAGTTAGATGATGAAAGTAAAGAATATATTGAACAATTGCTCTTAATTACTTCTTTCGTTAATATGAGTAATTTATATAAAAATGCAGCTGAAAAATTAGTAATGGAAATGATTGAGAAGCAGAAATAAAATTAATCTTTGAACGTTGTCGATGAGTGAGGGGCTGTTTCATTTGTACGGTCAAATGATATAAATTGGCCCCTCTGATGTTTAATAGATTGTATGAGGTAGGTATTAAGGGATGATTGATTGACCTTCTCTCTTCCTTACAAGTTATTAGCTGATTGCGATTCTCAGGAATTTAATTGCGGTTTTGCTAGTTTTAATTGCTATTCTCTAATTTTAATTGAAGATTTGATATTTTTAAAATTCGATTTTCAGATTTTATTTGCATAAATAGACTCATCTATTTGCAGTTCTCGGGGACATATTAATAGTGCATCCTTAAATAATTTTAAATTCTTGCTCTTTCATTCTCATAACAGTCCATTTTTCTTATTTAAGTCTATAATAGTATTTAAATATGACTAAGAAGAAATTAGTGGCAAAGGGTGATTTAAATTGCATTCAACTGAAAAATTATATTGGACTTTAATTGAACATAAAGACTGGAAGATTCATATTTCTGCAACAATAAAAGGGCTATGTTTCGTAGGCTCACAGTGTGGAACCATTCAAGAATTACTTTTATTTAAGGATAAATACTTTCCTGGACTTGAAATGGAAGAAGATGCAACAATATTAGAAGATTATAAAAAAGAGATTATTGAATTTTTAGAGGGCGAGCGGACTAATTTTAATAGTAGTCTTGATTTTCGTGGTACTGATTTTCAAAATTCAGTTTGGAATGCACTATGCTCGATTGATTATGGAGAAACTAAAACTTATTCCGACATTGCGATTCACTTAAATAAGCCAAAATCTGTTCGAGCAGTTGCGAGAGCAATAGGTGCAAATCCAATATTGATCATAATTCCTTGTCACCGAGTAATTGGAAAGAATGGATCATTAACTGGCTATCGTGGTGGATTAGATATGAAGAAAATTCTTTTAAAAATTGAAACTAGAAACTAAAGATGAAGATATTAATTAGGAGGTGTTTGGATGAAAAGTGAAATAGTTTATAAAAATCCAAAAACCATTCTAAATAAAGGTACAGGTTATCTATCTGGATATACTCACTCTTTAAATCCATATACTGGTTGCACATTTGCCTGTTCATATTGCTATGTAAGACAAATGCCTGTTTCACTTTTTCGGAAAAAAGAATGGGGTAGTTGGGTTGATATTAAACAAAGTGCACCTACAATACTAGAGAAAGAATTGAAAAGGGCAAAAAGTAAAGATAAAGTGACCATTTTTATGTCATCTAGCACAGATCCATATCAACCGATTGAATTTAAAGAAAGATTGACTAGAAGTTTATTAGAAGTCATGGTTCATGATCAGCCTGATTTTTTATTTGTTCAAACTCGGAGTCCGCTAGTAAAAAGAGATATCGATCTTTTAAAGAAATTTAAAGAGAAAGTACGTGTAAGCATGACGATTGAAACCGACTTGGATGAAATAAGAAATGCTTTCTCACCAATTGCACCTCCTATTAATGCTCGACTTAAAACGTTAAAAGACCTTGTAGAAGCGGGTATACCAGCCCAAGCTACAATTGCTCCTATTTTGCCTAGTAGCGAGGATTTCCCAAAAAAGCTATCGGAAATTGTCGATAGAATCTGTATCGATGATTTTTTCATGGGTGATGGAAGCGGAGGGAAACGAACAGGGCGTCTTGGTATTGAAAAAAAATATACCGAACTAGGTTTAGAAGAATGGTATGGCCCAGAAGCTTATCAATTAGTTTATCAACGGTTTAAAAAATATTTTTCAGATGACCAGCTTTTCATTAGTCAAAAAGGTTTCGAACCATAAACAAAAAATTAAAAAACATCAATTCATAAAAAACGATAGAAAATTATGGTATTTTTATAGTAGAACGTTTTTTGTGAATAGAGAGATAAAAGATGGTAGAAGTAAAAACAATGGAAAGTAATTCAGATATTTTGAAAACGTTTCAAACAGTAAGTCAATTACGCCCTCATTTAAGTGAAGATGAATTTGTTAACACGATTAAAAGATAAATCAACACAAATAATTATCATCTTGTGGCTGTGATCGAAAATGAAGAAGTAACAGCCGTTGCAGGTTATCGTATAACAGAATCATTAGCATGGGGAAAATATTTTTATGTTGATGATTTAATAACAAGTGAAAATCATCGAAAAAAAGGCTATGCACAACTTTTGTGGAATTGGTTAATAAAAGAAGCAAAACAAAATAATTGTGAACAATTCCATTTAGATTCAGGGGTACAACGTTAAGATGCTCATAGGTTTTATCTTAAAAATAGGTTGAATATTACTTGTCACCATTTTCAATTGAATTTTTAAATAATCATTGTGATCGAATTGATACGAGGCTGTGAAAACAGTCTTTTTTTTGTTCGTAAGTTTAAAACCACTGTAAAAATATGTATTAAAACGCTAGAGTTGTAAACCAATAAAAAAACAGATTTTACTAAATTTGATTTCAGAAATAGATTAAAGGAATGATATACTATTTTCAAATAGATACAGGAGGCTTTTAGTAAATGAAAGAAAAGAATTCAAAACGGCTAGCCAATATTTCACTAATAGTGGCAACTTGTGGTTTCGCTGCAACAATACCGTTTCAATCTAAATTATTTCAAATCCTTTCTGGTGGATTTGAGGCAGCTTTAGTAGGGGGTCTTGCGGATTGGTTTGCTGTCACTGCAATGTTTCGTCATCCTCTTGGCATACCGATCCCACATACAGCTTTATTGCCTAAAAATAGAAAGAAGATTACTGAGGGGATTTTAACTACACTTAATAATCAATGGTTAAGTAAGGAAAGTTTAATTGAAAAGGTAGAAGAACGTGATTGGATTAATCAAGGTATAAATTCTTTTGAAAAAATGCTTGAAAATGAAGAATCAAGAAATAAAATGGTTTATTCAATCAAGCAATTTGGTGCATCTATTGAGGATGATACAATCAAAAACTATTTATTAAAAACTTTCAAGCCGACAATTGAGTCCATTTCATCTCAGAACTTATTAAGTAAGGCTGTCGATACGGTTATTGAAAAAGAATGGGATGCAAAGACCTATGAATTTTTAATTAATAAAATCGAAGAAACTGTTAGCTTACCACATATTAAGGAATTAATCGGCAAAGAGGTAATTCAGTTTATCGAGCGAAAGTTTTTTATGATTAAAGCTTTTCTCCCAATGATTGGAGAAGAGAAAATAACAGAATTTATACATAGTGGATTAATCGATTTACTATCGGAATTAAAACACCCGAATAGTGACAGGAGGAATTTCATTTTATCGTTTATTCGATTGGAAGCAGAAAAAAATAAATCGAATGAAAATATTATTCGTCAATTAGATGAATGGAAAAATAAAGGCTATGAATATATTGTAGATCAAGCCATTAAAATGTTTAGAACAAAAATTAATGATGAAGAGTTTATTTTTAATGCGATCCAAAAAATAATCAGCTTCATTAAAAATTCTAATTGGATTGATACTGTTGAGCAAAGTTTTAAGAAACTATTAACGAATACAGTTGAAAAATATCATCATAAAATTAGTGATTTAGTAAGATACAATATTGAAAAATTATCTACTGAAGAAATAACTGATCTATTGGAGAATAAAATTGGTAAGGATATTACTTGGATTCGTGTCAATGGAGCTGTTTGTGGATTTATTATTGGTTTAGTTCTGACAAGTCTAAGATTAATTTTTACATAATATTTAAACATACTTCCTACAAAAGCCTTAATTAACGTAAAAAGTTAATTAAGGTTTTTTTACATTATGAAAGGATAAATTGGCAGCAGGGAAGAAAAAACGACGTAGTTTCCAACTTTTGGAATTAATTATAAGTGCAACTACTTTTCTGTCTTCGCCTGAAGTGTCGCCAATAAATTAAAAAAATCCAATAAATAGAAACATAAGCATTTTATTGGAAAGAAAAATTTTTTTCATGTATTATAGGTTTGGGTAAAAAATATTTTCCGAATGAATAATTGGAATGAATTATTTGAACTAACTATAGCTCTAAATAAAAATTAAAGATCGTTTGAAAATATATTTTTTATTAACAACTATTTAAAAGCTCGACTAAGAGGAGGTTAAGTTAATGGATTCTATGTCATTTGTTTTGTTCGGAGCCACAGGCGATTTAGCAAAACGAAAAATCTTTCCTGCTTTATATAATTTATATATTGACCAAAAGATGCCTGAGTCTTTTTCAATCATTGGGATTGGTAGAAAAGATTTTTCAAATGACGAATTTCAGAATCAAGTAATGCAATCACTAATTACTTTTTCAAGAAGTTCTTTAGAAGATCAAAAAATGGTCCAAGAATTTCTAGATTCAATTCGTTATCAACAGCTAGATATCACGAATAAAGAAGGATTCGTTGATTTATTAGATTTAGTTAAAGAAAGAGAACAAGAATTACAGATTCCTGAAAACAGATTATTTTATTTATCAGTAGCACCAGAATTTTTTGAAGTTATTGCATCAAATATTAAAGAAAGTGGACTAGGTACGACAAAAGGTTGGAAGCGTCTAATCATTGAAAAACCTTTTGGACGTGACTTAAAGACTGCTAGAGATTTAAATGAAAAATTAAGTAAGTCTTTTAAAGAAGATGAGATCTTCCGAATTGATCATTACTTAGGTAAACCAATGGTTCAAAACTTAGAAGCTTTAGAGTTTGCTAATCCAGTTTTACAAGCATTATGGAACAATCAATATATCGCAAATGTTCAAATTACGGCAAGTGAAACAGTCGGCGTTGAAGAACGAGCGGGTTATTACGATAAATCTGGAGCTATCCGAGATATGTTCCAAAATCATATGTTACAAATGCTAATGATGTCAGCTATGCATTTAACTAACCAAAATTCTGCAAGTGATGTTAGAGCTGAGAAGAAAAAGGTTCTTGAATCTCTTCGACCATTATCAAAAGAAGAAGTAGTTTCTCATGTTATTCGAGGTCAATATGGTTCTGGTGAACAAAATGGTAAGAAAGTAGTTGCATATAGACAAGAACCAGGAATTGAGTTTTCATCACAAAATGATACTTATGTAGCAGCTAGAGTTTTAATCGAAAATGATTTTTGGAAGGGAATTCCATTCTATATCCGTACAGGTAAAAGAATGAAAGAAAAATCGACTCGAATCGTATTTGAATTTAAAAGCCCGATTCAAAACCTTTCAACAAAGAACAGTACAAATAATGGACCAAATTTATTGGTTATTGAAATTAATCCTAATGAAAGAGTTTCTTTCTATTTAAATAGCAAAAACGTAGATGGCAATATTGAACCTGTACAAGCTGAGTATTTCGCAAATAAAGAAGATCGTCCAGAAGCGTATGAGTTATTAGTATACGATGCTTTACGAGGCGATTCGAAATTTTTTGCTCATTGGAATGAAGTAGAATTGTCATGGCAATGGGTTCAACCAATTTTAGAAGCATTTGAAGAAAATTTAGTACCACTTCACACTTATAAATCCGGTTCATTTGGTCCAGAAGCTGCTGATCAATTATTAGCAGAAGATGGTTTCAAATGGTGGTTAGATACAGAATTTGTACAAGAAAATGAAAACAACAAAACAGATCTAAAAAGGAGTATTTAAATTATGAGTTCGATTTCTACATTATCAATTAATACAATCCGTACACTTTCTATTGATGCTATAAATAAGGCTAATTCTGGTCATCCTGGTTTACCGATGGGTGCAGCGCCAATGGCATATGCATTATGGGCAGATCATTTAAAGCATAATCCAAAAAGTTCAAAATGGTTTGACCGTGACCGTTTTGTTTTATCAGCTGGTCATGGTTCAAGTATGTTATATAGTTTACTACACCTTGCAGGCTACGATGTTTCAATCGAAGACCTTAAAGATTTCCGTAAACTAAATAGTAAAACACCTGGACATCCTGAATTTGGCCACACTGATGGTGTTGAAGCTACGACTGGCCCATTAGGTCAAGGTATTGCTACTGCTGTTGGTATGGCAATGGCTGAAGCTCATTTAGCAGGTAAATTTAACAAAGATAACCTTTCTATTATTGATCACTTTACTTATGCATTAGTAGGTGATGGCGATTTAATGGAAGGTGTTGCATACGAAGCTATGTCACTTGCTGGCCATATGAAACTTGGAAAGTTAGTTGTATTATACGATTCAAACGATATTTCATTAGATGGAACATTAAATCTTTCTTATTCAGAAGATATGAAAAAGAGAGCTGAATCATTTAACTGGCAATATTTAAGAGTTGAAGATGGAAACGATCATGTAGAAATTTCTAAAGCGATCGAATTAGCTAAACAAAATACAGACCAACCGACAATTATTGAAGTTAGAACAATTATTGGATACGGAAGTCCAAAAGTGGCTGGTACTAATAAAGCCCATGGTAATCCACTAGGTCTTGAAGAAGCAAAAGAAACGAAAAAAGCATATGCTTGGAACTACGAAGAAGATTTCTTTGTGCCAGAAGAAGTTAAGTTACATTTCAAAGATATACAAGAAAAAGGCAGTGAAAAAGAAGCTGAGTGGAACCAATTATTTAATGCTTACCGTGAAGCTTTCCCAGAATTAGCAGCTCAGCTTGAAAAAGCAATTAAAGGTGAAGTTTTAATCGAAACTGAAGAATTATTAACTTTTGACGAAAATAAAACAATTTCTACACGTGTTGCAAGTGGAGAAGCGATTAATCACTACATTAAAACAGTTCCTGAAATTTTCGGTGGAAGCGCAGATTTATCTCATTCAACAATGACAGATATTAAAGATGAAAGTAAATTTGCTGTAGAATCATTTGCTGGACGTAATATTTATTTTGGTGTACGTGAGCATGCTATGGGTGCTGCTGCAAATGGTATGGCATTACATGGTGGAGTTAAGCCTTTCGTAAGTACATTCTTCGTATTTAATGATTATTTACGTCCATCAATTCGATTAGCAGCATTACAAAAATTACCAGTAACATATGTATTCACACATGACTCAATTGCAGTAGGTGAAGACGGTCCTACACATGAGCCAGTTGAACATTTAGCTGCTTTACGTGCGATCCCTGGTTTAACAGTTATTCGTCCATCAGACGCAAATGAAACAGCTAACGCTTGGGCATATGCGTTACAAAATACAAATGGACCAATCGCTTTAGTATTAAGTCGTCAAAATTTACCAGTATTTGAAGAAACAGCATCTAGAATAGATAATCTTTCAAAAGGTGGATATGTTTTAACTGAAACGAACGATCAACCAGACTTAATTTTAATCGCTACTGGTTCAGAAGTATCGCTTGCAGTGAACAGTAAAAATGAGTTAGAAAAAGAAAACTTATCTGTTCGTGTAGTAGCAATGCCAAGTTGGGAATTATTTGATAAGCAATCAGATGAATATAAAGAGTCTGTTTTACCATCACATATATTAAACCGTGTTTCAATTGAAATGGGGATTTCACTTGGATGGGAACGCTTTGTTGGTTTCAAAGGTAAAAAAATCTCAATTGAGACTTTTGGAGCATCTGGAACAGGTAATGAAGTAATGGAATTATTTGGTTTTAGTACTGAAAATGTAGTAAACGTAAGTAAAACTTTATTAAATTCTTGATTAAATAATATTTAATTTATTTTTTTATCATAAAAATTTTTTCTTAGAGAAAAACATTAATATGTAGATAATATGGGAGGATAACGTAATGAAAGTTGGTTTAATTGGATTAGGAAAAATGGGACTAAACTTAGGTCAAAATTTAATGGATCATAATCACGAAGTAGTAGCATTTGATTTAAATACTGCTGCAGTTGAAGAAATGAAAGGCTTAGGTGCTATTGGTACTTCAAGCTTAGAAGAATTAGTTAAAAATCTTGATACTCCAAGAGTTCTTTGGATTATGGTACCACATGGTGTAGTAGATTCTGTTATTAGTGAAGTAAAACCATTCTTATCAGAAGGGGATATTATCATTGAAGCAGGAAACTCACATTATAAAGAGTCTATTAGACGTTATGATGAATTAAAAGAACATGGTATCCGCTTCATGGATGCTGGTACTTCAGGCGGTATGGAAGGCGCTCGTAATGGTGCTTGTTATATGGTTGGTGGAGACCAAGAAGCTTGGGAAATCGTTGAACCAATCTTTAAAGATACTTCAGTTGAAAATGGTTTCCTATACGCTGGAAAAATTGGTAGTGGACATTTCCTAAAAATGGTTCATAATGGAATCGAATATGGTATGATGGCTGCAATTGGTGAAGGATTTGAAGTATTAGAAAAAAGTGACTTTGATTATGATTATGAAAAAGTTGCGAAAGTATGGAATAATGGTTCTGTAATTCGTTCTTGGTTAATGGAATTAACTGAAAATGCATTCTCAAAAGATGCTAAGCTTGATGAAATTAGAGGCGTAATGCATTCATCTGGTGAAGGAAAATGGACAATTGAAACAGCTCTAGACCTTCAAGCTGCTACACCAGTTATTGCAATGTCATTATTAATGCGTTACCGTTCATTAGATAACGACACGTTCACTGGTAAAGTTGTTGCGGCTCTTCGTAATGAATTTGGTGGACATGCAGTTGAAAAGAAATAAATAAAGTATAAAATAGGAAATATCCCTAAAAAATGGAGGAATTTAAAAATGAAATTTTTTATTGACACAGCTAATGTAGAAGACATCCAAAAAGCTTATAAAATGGGCGTATTATCTGGAGTAACAACAAATCCATCTTTAGTAGCTAAAGAAGGCGTTAAATTCGAAGACCGTATTGAAGAAATTTTAAAATTAGTTCCTGAAGTAGAATCAGTTTCTGCAGAAGTAACGCCAAACGCTGTTTCTGCTGAAGAAATGATCGCTGAAGCGGACGAGCTAATTAAAATAAACGGTGGAGATAAAAATATTACAATTAAATTACCAATGACACTTGCTGGTTTAGAAGCTTGCCGCTACTTAACGAAAAAAGGTGTTAAAACAAACGTAACATTAATCTTTACCGTTAACCAAGCATTATTAGCAGCTAGAGCCGGTGCTACTTATGTATCTCCATTCTTAGGTCGTTTAGACGATATTTCTGAAGATGGCGTATTATTAGTTGCTAAAATTGCTGAATTATTCAAAGTTCATAATATGGATGCTCAAATTATTGCTGCGTCAGTTCGTCACCCAGACCATGTTACTCGTGTAGCATTAGCTGGAGCTCATATCGCAACAATTCCTTACAGTGTTATTGAGCAATTATCTAAACACCCATTAACAGATCAAGGTATTGAAAAATTTGCTGCTGACTGGGCAAAAACTTCATTATAATTTGTAAGAAACTTTAAATTAAATAAGTATAAAGCCCCCATCTTCATTGAAACCTAGGTTTGTAGCTATGAAATGGGGGTATTTACATAAAAACAAGGAATAGAGGAGGAAATAGGAATGAATTCGAATCAGAAATTTGTTGGTTATGTAGGTACATATACAAAAAGTGAAAGTAAAGGTATTTATCAATTTACGCTTGATACAGAAAAACAAAGAATAACTGATGTTAAAGCGGTTGCTGAACTAGGAAATCCTACTTATTTAACAATTAGTGAAGACAATAAGAATCTATATGCTGTTGCAAAAGAAGGAAACTTAGGTGGAATTGCTGTTTATGTGATTGATGAAAACAGTGGTGAGCTTAAAAAATTAAATGAACAGCTTAATGAAGGCGCTTCACCTTGTCATATTAGCATTGATACAGGAAAGCAAAATATTGTTACAGCAAATTATCATAAAGGTACAATCGAATTATATAAAATTAATCAAGAAAATGGTTTTGCTAGTGAGGTTAAATCAATTATGCAACATGAAGGTACTGGTCCAAATAAAGAGCGCCAAGAAAAACCTCATGCCCATTATTCTGGCTATACACTAAATGAAAAATATGTAGTTGCAATTGATTTAGGAATCGATCAATTAATTACATATAAAATCGAAAATAATTCTTTAATTGAAGTAAGCAGTCTTTCTGTTAAACCTGGAAGTGGGCCACGCCATATCACATTCCATCCAAATGGAAAGTTCGCTTATATAATGACTGAACTTAGTTCAGAAGTAATTGCTCTTCAATTAAATGAGGACGGAAGCTTTACAGATTTACAGTACATTTCTACAATTCCTAGTGATTTTACTGAAAACAATCAAGGTAGCGCCATCCATATTTCAAAAGACGGTCAATTCGTCTACGCAGGAAATCGTGGTCATAACAGTATCGCAGTATTTAGTGTAAATCAAGATACTGGTAAGCTTGAATTAGTGGAAATCACTTCAAGTGAAGGTAATTGGCCAAGAGATTTCGTTTTAGATCCATCTGAGAACTATTTAGTTGGTTCAAATGAAATGTCAGGGAATTTAGTTTTATATACAAGAAATAAA
The DNA here is from genome assembly GCF_001420605.1 of Bacillus sp. FJAT-25509. Lineage (GTDB taxonomy): Bacteria > Bacillota > Bacilli > Bacillales > Bacillaceae_G > Gottfriedia. The sequence goes on along the minus strand of NZ_LJIZ01000003.1, from coordinate 319,499 downwards.
ACGACTGGAAAATTAACAGTGATTCAATCAGACGTACAAGTACCAGAAGCAGTATGTGTGAAATTTTTAAACGCATAATCTAAATTAGGAGACTTTTAAGATGGATTTTAAAATAACTGATGCAGCTAAAGAAATACTTGGTGCAGTAGATCAAAATAAAATACTTCAATTAGAATTTGACCGTGGGAGCTGTGATGTCGTTAATAATATTTATGAGATAAAAGTTATTGATAAAAGAGAATGTGGTCCTAATGAAAAAATGATAATTGGAGACCAATTTGAATTTATGGTAAATAAAAATTTTGAAGATGTATATGAAGACCAACTAGTAATTGATTATGTTGATGGATCATTTGTTTTCAAAAATCGGAATCAAATTTTTAATAATCGAATCGGATTAACTTATATTAAGTAGGTTTAAGATTAAATAAGGATCTTGAATGATTACAAAAGAAGAATATTTTTTGAGATGCGATTCTTTGATGGATTAGCGTCTCTTTTTAATGATTATGTCTATTTTAGAATCAAAAAAAAAGAGAGGGGGTAATTGCAAATACAAATGTTGGTGTAATGGTTGGGAGTCGAACCCATTCCTGCCAATTTAAATTGGTTGTTCTACCGTTAAACTACCCTTACATATAAAAATCAACTCTTTAACATTAATTCTTATGGCTTACATCATTTTTTTTAATACAATTAGCAAATTACATTGTTCTCATTCCTTTCTCTTAATTTATTGTTTTAAAAGTGAAAAGTATTCGCTTCTATTCTTTTTTAAGTCGATTTGCTTGAATCTGTTTGGTCATCCAGTGTTTATCTGTCTGAACATGATTTTCTCGAACAAACTTTGCAACCGAATGTTTAAAATCATTGTATTGAAATCCATCAGTTAATCGTATAACGTATCCTTCTTGTTCTCCGCCTAAATTAGACTTCTTTGTATAGCAAGCTTTTATAGCTTCTTCATTAAATACATCCTTGTATAAAACCGGTGCTGTTTTTAGTCCTAATAATTCGGACCATATAATGGTATCTTCCCAGGATAGACACTTATTTTGTTCGTCCCATATCGAAAAGACATAAAAATAACTTTCTAGTTCCTCATAAAGGATCGAATGCATTGCAAATACATTTTCCCCACAAACTCGCCAATTTTCAGGGATTTGATAACCAATCGTAGCTTGTAGCATTTTAACCCAATGCCTGGACGGATGGTCTTGGCTATCAGTTGACCTTGCATGAATCGAATCTCGATAAATCGAGCAATTTTCACCATCTATTTTTTCCGTTACAACAACTTCTTTTCCAATAAAATTGTCAACATTATGAAGTGTTTTATCATCAAAAGTTTTAGATTCTGACCAAGGTAAGTGAAATGTCTTTGGATACTTAATTTTCATATTCTAATACCTCACTTCGCAAACGTATCTGCTTCACGAAAGAAATAAAGTTTTGCGAGTAATTCATCCCCAAGTAAATGATAAATTTCAGTCGCTCCGACGTTCCCACCGTAGTTAATTAACATGTGCATTTCGATGATCCCAACAACAGCTTGAATCATCTCATCTTCAAAACCTAGCTCTGTTAAAAAATGAAATGCAATTTGTGAAGAAACTTTTTCATGACCAAAGTAAGAATAATACCCTTTGGTAACTTTATACGTCTTACAAAATACCTTCCCAACATCATGAAACAGGGCCGCCATTTGCAGAAGGAGTTTATCTTTCTCTTCGTACATTTCATTAATGTACTCAATGAGTCCGTATGTGTGTTGACATAACGTCATTGAATGAAATGGATTCTCTTGGTCAAAACCCTTCATTTCTTTAAAAAACGGTACAGTTTTGAGCTTTTCGAATAACTCTTCGTACGAAACTTCACTTACTAATAGATTTGTTAATTCTTCTTTCGTCATTTCATAAGAAAATGGCTCATGAATTGTGTGGATGACATCCCATCCTTCATTCTTTAAAGGAAAATCTAGGTTCTTCCTCATCTTAACAAGTATTCGATCTTCTACTACTCGTTTTCTCTTGTTATTACGATCTACACAAACCTCATACGGCACATCCATGTAATAACACTCTTTGTGAACGTTAACAAATTTATTTAATGCTTTCATTCGTCTTTCACGTTCAATATTTGTTGCATCAATGAGAACACTTTTCCCTTCAGCAAGTAAACGATTGGCTCTTTTGTATAATTCCATATACAAAAGATTCGTTCTTTTTTGCTTATTCATATTAAAGAATAGTGTTTGACGTAACTCATCGGTGGATAAAATAATAGCTTTTTCTTTTTTGGCGATTTGTTTAGCCATTTCACTTTTTCCACTACCAGGAATTCCAATCATATAAATCAATTTTTGCATTTTACTTCCTCCCTTTTCAAAAAGGCAGAACAGTAAGGTATTACGATTTGATGGAGCGAAAGTTCAAATTGAACACTTCCGCACTTTATATTATATATTCAAATGAAAGCTGCTGATAGTAAAATTTCCATTAATTTGAACGAATTACCATATTTCGAGATGAGGTATTTGTAACAAAATTTGTTGGTTAGTTTTTTATATGAACAGAAGAGTGGAATAAATATAGTTAGAAGAAAAAATAACCCAATTGACGGAAAATTATGTATATTGGATAATTAAGAACAATAGAAGCAAAAAAAAGTCAATGGAGGTCGACTGTTTTCAATCAGAAAATAAAATACAAACTATTGCTTTTGTTGAGTTTTGTCTCCATCAATTGCAATATTCTTAAGCCTACTATTTAAATGAATGGAAACAATAAAAAAAATATCATATCAACAATCCATTCAGTATCCAATGGGGTAAATACTACTGATATTATTAAAACTTTTGATTTTGGAAATGATCGATATGTTGCCTATTTGCAAAACGATACTCCGTCATACATTCACTTTAAAAAAGACAAAATAGGAAACTATAGATTTCTAAATGCTGAATATGAATCGAACTATGAAGGTGACAGTAATAATGAAAATACAGTAAATTCAAACTTACAAGACTTTGCTTTGCCTATCAAATATAAAGATGACAAGCTTTTACCATTGAAAATACTAGTCATTTCAAATCATTATAATACTGTCTCTAAATTGAGTGTTTGCCTTGTGAATGCTACTGGAAGCACTGAAAAAGTTGAGATAAAAGTTGGTAGACCGAGCGCTAAAATCATTACTTTGTACAAAGCATCAAATGCATTTAGTATAGAAAATCGGTATTATGATGAACATGGAAAACAGATTGATTAATTAATAGATTAGGAACGATGAAAGGAGTAGATTATTATTTCTTATAACCAATTATTAGTAGAAATCTATTGTTTACATAGTAGTAAAAATGAAGAAAGTTCAATAATTCCAGGATTTAGTAAACAAGTTAAAAAACCAGGTTTTCATTGTATCGAAAATATTGTCAACATAAGGCTTAACATATGTTCCAAATGAGATTGCCTAAACAGATGAATTGGGTCTAGTTGCGCATGTTGATTCGCATATAGGTTTTGGCGGTGAGATGGAGCCAGAACATGCTAGTGAAGAAAAAGTTAATGATCTTAAAACAATGTGAAGTGAGATTTGTAAAAAGAAAATAGATAAAGCATACGAAGAATATATGGTAAAGAGTGGACTTAAAAGTAAGTAACTCTTCCACTCAAAAACTTGATTTTTTAGAGGCGCGAAGTTTCTATAAAGGGTAATAAGCACTGCGAAGGCAGGTGAAGTAACGAAACGAGCGTTTGGCGGGTGGACTAAAGAGTTACAATAGTGGACCTTATTTTATTTGAAATGCTTTTTCCATTAAGGTGTAGGATACAGGATTAATTGGATTGTTTGTGATATGATTTAAAATAAAAACATACACTCTAGTGATGTATATTTTTAACACTTTAGGGGATGGAGAAATGAAATTTGAAATGCAAAAAGCGAATATGTTGGCTGAAGATATAAATGATTTTGTCAAATTAGTACATAATAGTTATGAAAATAGTAAATACACATCTACAAATAATAAAGACAAAATATATCAAATAAAACTATTAATTGAAGAATTTAGATTCCAAGTATTGGCAGATGAACTATTCAGAATTAATCGGTTCGCATGGGATGGAAAATATACATATTTATTGATCGAGAACTTTATAAAAGGAATAAGCGTTATTGATGAATATGTGGAAAATAATTATAATGAACTTTATATTTTCACAGCAAAACTCTACACTTTAAAAAATTCAATCATTTCATTTAATAATAAATAATTTATGCGACAAAAATATTTCATTAAAAATTAAAAATGCTATTTCCTTTACAAAAGGTAATAGCATTTTATATTGAAGTTATTAAAGCTTTTTAAACCTGATTGGACTAACCATTAAGAATGCAAGGATTAAAGTAATCCATGCATTACTATAAAAAAACATTCCCATACCAGCTAGTGGTAATCCAGCGGCAGGGATCGGCAAGCCCTTAAAATAACCTATCGTTGGTTTAGCACTAAATTTTGCTAATCTTAATGCCCCCATTGTAGGAAAAAGGATAAATGCAAGTGATGTTAAGATGGATGGTGCCGAAATGGAATGAAACAAAAGAGCAGGGGCAACTCCGAAACTTACTATATCCGCTAAAGAATCTAATTCTACCCCGAATTCACTATTCACTTTTAATTTCCTTGCAACTCTTCCGTCAAGAAGATCAAAAAAAGCAGCAATGAAAATAAAAATTGAAGAAATCATTATTAAACCACTCATATTAAACGTAATCGAGAGAACACCGCATAATAAATTTCCGATTGTAAGTAAATTAGGTATAGATTTTACGACCTGACTAAACAAAGAATCACCCCAGAACATTAAAAACCTTTCAATAGTATTTTCTATCTATTTACACTTTATTCCTTAAAAGAAGCATTAACCTTGTGATTTGAAAAGTGCGTACAAATAAAAAGGATGGTAAAACGTCCTTTAGTAAATTTCCACTGAAAATTCATATTGCAAGTTTTGAAAATTTAAAGCTAATGCTAAAATGGAGTTATTATTCGGGTATACTTCGTATGTTACATTTAATTTTTACCGAAAACGTTAAGATATTGGTCTCTTAAATAGAATAAAAAAGGTGAAAATTACCAAATATCGAATATTTATTAGATGGGAACTATTCTAAAAAGCAATTAAATCATTTATGGAGGCTTTAAATGAAGACAATATCAGCTTCAATGGGATTAATATTAGAATTGATTAGAATTATAGTAATCTTTGGGGTATTAGGTGCTTTATTATCAACAGTTTTATCAGTAGTATACACAAAAATAGGTGTGAATCTATCTAATTCGGGATGGTGGAGTTCGTTTGGAATCCTTATTTTAATATTTGTCTTATATCGAAACAAATTCCAATTCAGTGGATGGTACAATGGGAAAGGTAAGGAGAAATTAACGAATAAAGTCACTGGACTTTTAGTTTATTGCTCAATAGTATTGATGTTACTTCCTGGATTAATTGAATTATTTAATAGGTTTGTAAAATAATCAGAAACAAAATTATTTGATTAGCTATATAAAAAGATCGACTTCTCGTCGATTTTTTTATTTAAAAATCAAGAAGATAAAAGATCTAATTAAAAAATGGTTCATGAGTAAATTACCAAGAAAGTAGAAGAAAATATCTTTAAATTATTGGAGGGGTTGAATTGACACTTTTTGGTTATTTATTTTGGGGATTTATAGTTGTCGCAATTGCATTTGGTTTCTTTATGCAAAAAAAATTCGGAACTAAAGCACCAGATAAAACGGAAAGTCAAAAATTGCATGAAGAAATTACTAGACAGACACATAACAATGATCGACCAAGATTTTAAATCACAAGTGTGGTTGTTGTATGGAAAAAAAATACACCCAATTAATTCTATTTCCAAATGAAGTTAAAGCTTGAAAAAGTTAATATAATAGAGAAAGTAGTTTTTTTACCAAGAAAGGAAAATAGCATGAAAAAGATTGATGAATACTTTGAAACAGCAATGGAAGCTTGGAGCATGATGCAAAAAACGACTGATGATGAAGGAGCAGAATGGGCAGAAAGATTTGAACGCTATTTCTATGAATTTATTGATGAATTGAAGAAATGGTGGGAAACGCTTGATCCAAAACCAACAAATATTGAAGATGCAGAAGAGTTACCTGAAGTTAAAAAGTGGTTGGAACAAATTCCTGGTCCAGTCCAATTAAATTTTCTAACTGAATTAGAAGATATAATGGACGGTTTTGATACAGTACGCTTTGATTAAGGAGGAATACATATGTCCGAAAAAGATTTGGATACTAGATTTAATGTAACTTATAAAGAAGCGAAAATGACCTCTGGCGTAAAAATAATAGAAGATAAAGAGACAGGAATACAATATTTATTTAGTTGGCATGGCTATGCTGGAGGGCTCACTCCATTATTGGATAAGAACGGGCAACCGGTTATAAAGGAAAAGAGCGAAGAGGAGTAAGAGCTGATTATGAATCAGCTCTTTTTCATTTCAAAGGAGTGCATATTAGTTTATCAACGTTTTCAAAGAAAGTTATCGTATTAAAATTTGATGTCAATTCTAAATACTATTTCAAAAAGTCACATCGAAAGTATGATGTGATTTTTTGAATTTATTCAGTATGTAATCCAGCGAATATTACCTTTAATCCATATAGAAATTGTTCTTCAAAGTCAAAACTATAATGATACTGTTCACCAAAAAATGAAGTAAATGCAGTTATTTCTTCATGAGTGTATGTGAACTGTTTTGCACGATGTTCGTCTGCTACAAAAGATAATACATAATTGTTAAATAGGTTACCCGCAACAAGACAGTTTTGATCAGATACCCCGTATTTAGTCAAATTTTCTAAAGTGAATTTGACTGCTTTTAATCTGCTTGGTGTAGTTGGCATAGACTGCGCAAAAACATCTACTGCATCTCGTGTCTTTAATAGAACTCTTCGAACTTCAAATGCTAGAGCTGTTAAAGCTTCCTTGGCATCATCCAATTCTTCAGGTAGGACAATTTCATTATTTAAGTGCTCAGCAATTAAATCATACAAAGCTTGTTTATCTTTAATATGCCAATATAAGGATGCGGCTTTGATCTCAAGTTCCTTTGCCAATGTGCGCATCGATAAATTACTGATTCCGTCACGATTTAAAATATCAAGGGATGCTTTTACAATTGCTTCTTTCGTTATAGCCATAAAATCTCTCCAAAAATTTAATAATTGCCATTGACTCTAACAGTGTTAGATGTTAATCTAACGATGTTAGATAACTAACGTTGTTAGACGTTTTGTTCTCTTATTGTACTAAAAATATAAATTAGTTTAAAGTTCAAACAAATTACCTACTAGTTAAATCAAATAAATTTAAATATAAGACTTGAACAATGAGTGATAACATAAAAAAAGAGATCGGGTGGATATGATGATGAAAAATAAGCGTAAGAAAAAAGATATTGGAATTTACGGATATACAGCAAAATGGTATGACAAAAACTCACGAAAAAGTCGTTTAACACAAATGAAAGAATACGCAAACGAAATTAAATCTTTAGTTAAAGAGGGAGCAAGAATTTTAGAAGTAGCACCTGGACCAGGATATTTGTCTATTGAACTAGCGAAAATGGGCTTTGATGTTACAGGAGTAGAGTTAAGTCCAGATTTTGTTAGCATCGAAAAAAATAATGCGAAGGAAGCAAATGTTTTAGTAGATTTTAAAGAAGGTAATGCATCAAATCTACCTTGTGATGATAACACATTTGATTTTATTGTTTGCAGTGCAGCATTTAAGAACTTTATGGATCCAGTCAAAGCACTATCAGAAATGTATAGGGTATTAAAACCGGGTGGAACGTCGCTTATTATCGATATGAATTATAATGCAACTGCTGAAGATATTGAAGGTGAAATAAGAAAAACTGAAATGAAGGGTTTTGATAAGTATTTTGTAAAATTTGCATTTAAAACTTTCTTGAAAAAAGGTGCGTATACAAAAGAAAATTTTGAGATGTTAATAAATGAAACTGAATTTAAGAATTATAACATTAAGCAAGAAGGTATCAGTTTATATGTTTATCTTTATAAATGATAATGTTTATTAATTGAATTATATAAGTATTCGAGTTTCAAGACTATTAATCTTAAAGAATATTTTGGCATGTAAGTTGAAGAATTTTTGTTAAAATTCCCCATTTAAATTCTAGATTGTTATAATAAATATAGATAATTATAGAAAGTTGGGACCTGTTTGAGAAAATTTCTTCTATATATTTTGTATTTCAAGCTAATATGGGATCTCATTCATTTAGTATATAAGGCTTGGGGAACGTATACACCACAAAATCTAGTTTTTGATTCTATTTCAATATTCATCGATTTATTTATAATTGTGATTATACTAAAAATAAAAAAGTCTAGAAAAAAATTAACAAAATTTGAGCACTTCCATAACGAGGCTTTTAATTATGATGAAAGAAAAGAATATGAAAAAGCTCTTCAAGTAAGAACAGAAGGTCTGAATTTACAATCACTAACTGATTTACAACGTGCAGAATTACTTGTGGGTAATGGTGGAACTTATTCTTATTTAAATGATTATAAAAATGCTACCAACAGCTTCGATCAAGCTTTTGAGCTAGTTAAACAAGAGAAAATTCCTTATGATGAACAATATAAAGTAATAATTGAATGTTATGTAAAAGCAAACCGAAAAGAAGATGCCATAAAATTAGTTGAGGAATTGTTAGAGAGACAATCTTACAATAAAAAATTCAAAAGATTACAACCAATAAAGGATCAATTATTAACTTAATCTTACTAATGGTTATTATAATGATTCCGTTTTAATAGTGAACAATATAAAAAGTCGATTCCTCAAAGGAAATCGACTTTTTTATTGTTAATAATCATTTATTATTCATAAAATTTTGTTTCTCTAAATATTCTAGAACTGTTTGAGAATATTCATGGTGAGATTCTTGTGTATACTTTGCGATTGTATAAATTTGAGCTAAATTCTTTAATCCTAGTTTTTCAGTCATTTCTTTAAGCTTTGGAACGTCCATATAACGTTGCCAACCTTTTTCATTTCTTTCTTTATAGATTTCAAGAATATCTTCATCTGAATAATCATTATATTGTTCATAATGAACTAGACCATTTCTTGGAAGTCGGTCACGTAATGCAGGGTTTTCTTTAGGATAGCCTAATGAATAACCTACAATTGGAACGACATTTGGTGGTAAGTTAAGAATCTCTCCAATTTGATTACAATTTGCAAGTGTAGAGCCCATATAACATAGACCAAGGCCAGCATTCTCAGCTGCTAATGCACAGTTTTGTGATGCCAATGTAGCATCAATGGCACCAATCATAAAGCTCATAAAATTATCAAAATGTACAGGTGCATCATTAAGCGTAAGCCATTTTCTCATTCGATTAAAATCCACACAAAAAGTTAAAAGAATAGGGGCATCAATAACCATTGATTGCTCCATATGAGCAGAATATAATTTTTTTCTAATCTCTTTGTCTTTTGTGACAATAATCGAATAAGATTGCATATTGCCACTTGATGAAGCACGAATACCTGCATCTAATATTTGATCTAGCAGTTCTTGACTTACTTCCTTATCCTCGTATTCTCGAATTGATCTGTGCCCGTGTAAAACATCGTTAAATTCCAAAACTTTCACTCCTCATATTAAAAAGATTTCATTAGAAATAATAAGAAACATACAAAAGTCGACATATTATTTAAATTTGTAATTATTTCTGAATAATCAAATTATAAAGTAAACATATCATAAAAAAACGTTACCGTACACAAATTTGTACTTTTTAATAAATTTTAGGGAAAATTACTCAGTTTGATATTATTTTAGAATAGTATATTGTCTAAAAATGTCAAAAAATTACAGAGTAGTAGTTGTTAAAAATAAATGAATCTAACAAAATTGGTAGAATATAGTAAAAGGCGAGACTAAAAACAGGGAGTCAAAGAGGTGAAATAGTGAAAAATTTACTCTCGGGAAGTATTACGTTTATAATCTTGATTCTGACACCTTTTGGATTTTCCTATGCAATGGGTTCTTCTTGGACGGATTGGCTTTTTGTTAGTTCGTTGTTCATTACAGCTATTATCGTTTTTTTTAATACTAGTGGGGATGGATTGATTGGGAGATTAGATAAATCTACAGTTCAGGGGAAAACAGGTATCATAGCAGGAATAGATAATAAAACGGAAATATTTAAAGTTTCATTTTCGTTTTACATTTCATCAATCTTTACAATTGGTAGCCTATTTCTAGCACATATAAATTGAATATAAATAAAAAATAAATTAAGCTCAGCATCCTATTTTAGACTGAGCTTAATTTTCTTTTTTATTTAAGTTTTTAGTGTCTACTTATCAACTAAGTTTATTATTCTAACTTTAAATTCTTAAATTCAATTCGATATAAATCACGACGTCGATCACGTAATTGACGAACTGATCCCGTATTTCGAGAACGTCTTAATTTTTCAAGGTCAACATCTCCGACTACGACAGTATCAACATTTGCATCACATTCACCAACAATACCATCTCTTGCAAACCCAAAATCAGAAGGGGAGAAAATACCAGATTGTGCATATTGAATGTCCATGTTCTCTACATGTGTTAAGTTTCCAACTGTTCCTGCGATACAAGTATATACTTGGTTCTCAATCGCTCTTGCTTGAGCACAATAACGAACACGAAGATACCCTTGACGATCATCCGTACAAAATGGAACGAAAATAATATTTGCTCCTTGATCAACGGCAATACGAGCAAGTTCTGGAAACTCGATATCATAGCATATTTGAATAGCGATTTTTCCACAATCTGTATCAAACACATGGATTTCGTTACCTTCTGAAATTCCCCACCATTTTCGCTCATTAGGAGTTGCGTGAATTTTTAATTGCTTTTCAATCGTACCATCGCGTCTAAATAAATACGCAACATTGTATATATTGCCATCTTCCTCAACGAAATGAGATCCCCCGATAATATTGACATTGTAACGTACAGCAAGTTCTGTAAAAAGTTCGATGTATTGCTCAGTATATGTTGCAAGCCTACGAACAGCCTGATCGGGGCGTTTTTCTTCTAGAAAGGACATCAATTGTGTTGTAAACAACTCTGGGAAAACAGCAAAGTCCGAACCGAAGTCAGCGGCGACGTCAACATAATACTCGATTTGCTTTGTAAAATCAGAGAATGAATCGATTTTTTTCATCATGTATTGTATTGCGCATATTCGAACTGGGAATGAAGCTCGATAAACACGTTTAGATTTTGGCAGATAGTCAATATTACTCCATTCCATCAAAGTGGCAAAGGAATCTGACGCTTTATCATCCGGAAGGTAACGTGTATTAATTCGTTTAATTGTAAAACCTTCCATCAACTGGAATGACAAAACAGGATCATAAATACTATGTTTCTCTACTGCTGATACATACTCACGTGGTGACATTTCATCTCTATGTTTATGATAATTTGGGATTCGACCACCAATGATAATGCTTTGAAGATTTAGCTGTCGAGCCAATTCCTTTCGTGCTTCGTAAAGACGATGGCCAATTTTCATACGACGGTATTCAGGATCAACCATTACTTCAATTCCATATAAATTAAACCCATTCGGATCATGATTTGTAATATAACCATTATCAGTTATGACGTTCCAAGTGTGCTGATCATCATATTCGTCAAAATCAACCATTAAACTTGAACAAGAACCAATAATTTTATCCTCATACTCAACGCAAAACTGACCTTCAGGAAAAATGCGAATATGACTTTCTAACTGTTCGCGTTTCCATCCTTCCATGCCAGGAAAACAACGGTTTGATAACTTCATAATTTCACTAATATCTTCCATCCGTATATTTCGAACTTCAATTTTCTTTTCGTATTTTGACATATCTGTCTCTGACATAATCTCACGTCCTAAATATAAATGTCTCACTTACTAAGGGTCCAACATAAATGGTCTATGGCATTTCCGATTCTTACAGTTAGGATACCCACAATTTACCTTTTCAATATGATCTAAAAAAGAGATTTCTATTTACAACAGATTTTTTATGAAAATAAAAAAAGCCATATTTATTGGCTCCTTTATTAATTACATAGAATTGTTTTACTTAGTACGATTATTTCGAAATGCATTCGGAGTAACACCTACAATTTGCTTAAAAACTTTACCAAAATGATTTTGATAGTTAAACCCAACTGCGACCGCTATTTCTAAAATAGACTTATCACTTTGAAGTAGTAATTTTTTACTTTCGTTTATTCTTATTTTATTTAAATTATCATTAAAAGACATACCTGTTTCTTTTTTTAATTTTTTGGAAAGATGAGAAGGGCTTATATTAAATTTTTGAGCTACATCTTGTAATGTAATACTTTCATAAAAGTTTGTATTTATATAATGAATAATTTTTTTTATAAAATTAGAGTAACTCGGATTTGAAAAATGGATGATGCATTCAGAAAACTTTACAATCATTTCTTTCATTAGTTTAAAAATATCAAGCTTCGAAGTTAAACTTTCTACTAAATTTATATATTTATCTGCTAATGTTCTTGCATATTCATTATCTGTACCAGAATCAATTGCGTATTGAGAGATTATTCCACAGGCAGCTATAAAGTGATTTTTCATTGATCTTAAAGAATCTCCTTTTGCCAACTCAATTTGATCGAATGATTGAAGCATCTTAGTAAAATCAAATTTTTTTTCTAATTCCCCAAATTTTCCTTCTATTAAAATCGCTTTAAATTCTTCAAATTCCTCGTAAGTAGCATGTAAAGATTCATTCTCATAATAAAGTTCAATTAAAGATACTTCAGGAACGAAAGAAGATTGATTTTCTTTACTTTCAAGTTGATAGTGTTCTGGTTCAGTGAAGGCATTATTTGAATACGGCTCAATCATCCATTGAAATAATTTCAAAAAATGATCCGATTTATTATTAAGATCTGATTCGGATGTTGCGTCTAAACGATTTAATCCCATATTTGAACCAAACATAATTAGCAAATTTTCATCTTTGTTTTTGATTAAAAAAACATGATATAAGAGAGTTTCTTGCCAATAGAGTTTAAAATAATTATGTTTAGATTCTAATATAGAATCTAATTTCACTTTAATTGTTTCAAGCGTTTCCATGAGAAAATTCTGATGGTCATTTTTAATAAGAGGTGAAGAAAAAGAAAAAACGATATTGAAATCAAGATCAATTCCTATAATGTCTAATCCAGAAACAATCTGGAAACTGTTAATCTTGATTTTTATTTCTTGTATATTGATGTGTTTATAATTTTTCAAAGATAGATCCTCACAATTTTAAGCGTTTTTTATCAAAATGAACAAAAAAATATCAAAATACTCTTTTCAATTATTATATATTTTAGTCACAACAATATGTAAGGGTTTTCATTAAGTTTAATAATCTAAATATTTTAAAAATGGATTATTAAAATATGGTGAACTTCCCAAAAGTTTTAAAAAATGATGAGAGTAGGGATCTATATGAATTTAATACCAAAAATCAACGGTAAAATCGAAAAGAAAGAAAAAAATTGTTTCGCTATAAAAGAAGCTCTTTCTATTAGAAATAGTGAATTCATTGATGCTGGAATTGAGGTATTTTCGGACAGATTAAAATCTAAATGTGACATTTTTGTTTCGCAAACAAATTTAAATACAGAGACCGATATTGAGTTAATAAAAGATCCTACAGTTGATAAAAATGGTTATAAGATTGATATTTCTCAAGAGCAAATTAAATTATTCTCAAATGATGAAGCTGGTATAAAAAATGCTCTTACGACTCTATATGTATTGATTGTCGAGGCAGTCAAAACTTCTAATCGAAAACTAGACGGCGTTATTTTTTCAGATTATCCGAAATATAAGCATCGAGGATTACTTGTAGATGTTAGTAGAAATTTCTTCGACGTAGATGTACTGAAAAAGATAATCGAAGAAATGTCGTTAAATAAATTAAATGTGCTTCATTGGCATTTATCCGATGACCAAGGCTGGAGAATTGAATCAAAAGTATATCCTAAATTAACTGAAAATCAAGAATATTATACGCAAGATGAGATAAAAGATGTAATCAAATATGCCGAAGCAAGAGGTGTTGAAGTTATACCAGAAATAGATATGCCAGGACATGTTACTGCCATGTTAATTGCCAACCCAAGTCTTAGCTGTATTGAAGAAAATGTAGAATTAGCAAGTAGTGCTGGTGTGTATAAGACAGTTCTTTGTCCGGGAAAAGAATCAACATATACTTGGATATTTGCTCTATTAGATGAAATCGTTCAGCTTTTCCCTTCATCTAAATTCCACATAGGTGGAGATGAAGTTCCAAAAACAAATTGGAAAACCTGTCCTCATTGTTTAGCACTTATGAAAAAAAATAACATCGATAATTTTGATGATCTACAATATGCATTTAGTAAACGAATAACCGATCATTTAACTCAACATGGTAAACAAGTCATTTGTTGGAATGAAACATTAAGAGCTAAAGATGTTGAAAACAAAATGGCGACACAATACTGGGTTGAATTTACTGAGGAAAGCTATTGCAAACCATACTTTGAAAATGGACAAGAAGTCATTTTCTCTGACTTATTTAATTGTTATTTCGATTATCCATATTCAATTGTAACTTTACAAAAAACTTATGATTATCATCCAAATCCTGCCTTAAATGCTTCAAACGTGTTAGGGATTGAAGGAGCAATTTGGACTGAAAGAGTTACCACTCCCGAAATATTAGAATATATGATTTCACCTAGAATCAATGCACTTGCAGAATCAAGTTGGACAATTGAACGAAATTATGAGGATTTCTTAATTCGTTTAAAAGCATATATGGAAGAGTTAAACTTAATTACTTTAAATCATGCCCCATTTGAAGCAGCAACAATTAACGGAACGGCTGCTCAGGAAGAGGCTAAGCAATTCTTAATGATGATGTTTCAATTTCTTCAAAATAGCGATATTGACATGGGGTTAGATGAAAAAGAAAAACAAGTAATGATGTCTAAGTTTTTAAATAATATTTTTGACGAAGAAACAGCAACGGAACTATTAAAGCAAACATTGTAATCATTAGGATATGGGGAGCGGAATTATGGGGAAAAATTCAGTTTTAAATGAACGAATCGTTATAGAAAAAAATGCGAAACCAAAAAATACTTTTGTTACAAAAAAATCAGAGCGTTTCATGTACAGCTCATATTTCTTTGGTCAAAATATAATTTTCTTCATTGTATCTTCATTTTTAGCAGTTTATTATACAAGTGTTTTAGGAATTAGTGCAACAACTGTAGGAAGTATACTTTTACTAGCAAGAATTTGGGATGCATTTGTTGATCCAACGCTCGCTACAATTATCGAACGATTAAATTTAAAGAGTGGTAAATTTAAACCTTGGGTAAATATAGCTTCAATTACTGTGCCTATTATGACTTTTCTTTGTTTCGGATTTAGTGATCATTTACTTGCAGCTTCTGAAGGTGTACGTATTGGCTATGCAGCAGTCACTTATTTAATATGGGGTACACTTTATGCTGCAGCAGATGCTCCTGCTTTCGCATTTTCGACGGTTATCACTCCTAATCCTGAAGAACGAACAGTTCTACTAGCAAACAATCAAATTACAGGGATTGTCGGTATACTTGTAGCAGTAGCTGCATTCCCAAGCGTTTTAAAGGCTACTAATAATAATTACATGATTTCTGTGTTAATCTTTTCAATCATTGCATTTCTAGTTATGTCAATGACGAGATTTGTAAAAGAACGAGTAAAATCAAATAAAAAAGAACCAGCAATTAAAGAAATCTTACATTCACTTTTAAATAATAAATATTTAAAAACAATCGTAATTGTAAATATCATTGCAAATGGAGTTAACTTTACAAACACTTTAGCACCATTTGTAGCGACTGATATCTATAAAGATGCAACTAAAGTTTCACTGATTCTTGGAATTGGTATTCTACCAGTAGTTCTTGTTGCTCCTTTTGTTCCAAAGTTAGTAAACAAATATGGAAAAATTAAACTTATGTCTTTTGCTTTAGGGGCAAATGCATTACTATCAATTGTCACATACTTTGTTGCATATGAAAATTTCGGATTATTTTTAGGAGTTTCAGTTCTTAAAGCAATGTTAATCGCACCACAGCTTGTTATTTATCCAATGTTCTTTGCTGATTCAGTTGAATATGATTGCTATAAAAATGGTACACGTTTTGAAGCAGTTATATTTGCTACACAAACATTCAGTTCTAAAATTATTGGAGCAATTTCCGGAGGACTTGGTATGTGGATCATAGGTATTGCAGGCTATAAAGCCGCAACAAATGGACATGCCATAACTCAAACTGCTACTACTCTAAAATCCTTATGGGCGACATTTAATCTAGGTGGAGCAGTAGGATGTATAATTGCATTATTTATCTTCCTTAAGTTCTATGACTTATCAGAAGAACAAGTTAAAGAAATGGCCCTTGCTAATCAAAGTAAAATCTGAGAGATTGATCGGTAAAAGATAGAGGTAGAAAGGACATTTTTTAATCAAAATGTCCTTTTTATTTGTATTGCTTTTGTATGGAGCGATCGAATTACTTTTTTTCTTCTTATTGGAGTAATTGGAAAGGTATGAGTAAGTAAATAAACAAAAACGTGAAATATAGTTACTCATAAGAGGTTCATGAGGAAGTAAAACAGCGAGAATCTGAATTGTAGTTACTCATAAAAGGTTCATGAGGAAGTAAAACAGCGAGAATCTGAAATGTAGTTACTCATAAGAGGTTCATGAGGAAGTAAAACAGTGAGAATCTGAAATGTGATTACTCATAAGAGGTTCATGAGGAAGTAAAACAGCGAGAATCTGAAATGTAGTTACTCATAAAAGGTTCATGAGGAAGTAAAACAGCGAGAATCTGAAATGTAGTTACTCATAAGAGATTCATAAGGAATAAAACCTGTATTTCATAATAATATTATGTAAACTGAAAACACTCACAAATCTTCATTATGTATTTAATCATATTTTAGGACATTGACTACTTTCAAAAAATACTTTAAAATTATCTTTAATTCAAGATAGTTGAAAGGAGTTGAAATGAAATGAATCAAAATGAAATTTCAACTAATTCGCTCCAATTATTTTCTGAAATTTGTAAAGCAAATCGATTTTTGAATGATGCTTCTATTAATAATATTAAATGTTTTGGTTTGAATTTAACTGAATTTGCAGTCTTAGAATTGCTTTATCATAAAGGAGATCAGCCAATCCAACAAATTGGAAAAAGGATATTAATCTCAAGTGGAAATATGACATATGTTTTAGATAAATTAGAGGCAAGGCGATATATTAAACGCATTCATTGTCCAAAAGATCGACGGGTTATCTATGCAGCTTTGACTGAAGAGGGGAGAAGAGTAATTAGTTGTATCTTTCCAGCTCATAGCGAAATGATTGATAACTTATTTTCTCAACTAAATTCAGTTGAAAAAGATATGTTAATCTATTTATTAAAAAAGATTGGATTAAGCAAAAATCAACCTCAAGATTGAGATAACTTAATTCGAATTAAAAGCTGTCATTTGACGGCTTTTTTTGTTAAGGCTGGAAATAATAAAAATAGACTAATTGTAAGAAGAGGTATAAAAATATGGAAGAAAAGTTTAAAGGGAAATCAATTATTATTACAGGTGGTGCGAATGGAATTGGAGAGGGTATTGCAATTGCATTTGGAAAATTAGGAGCAATTGTTTTTATAGCTGATATCAATGAACAAAAAGGTAATAGAGTTGTAAAGCAAATTGAGGAAAATGGTGGAAGAGCAATATTCTATAAGACTGATGTTAGTAAAGAGGAAGACATCATAAATCTTATTCGCACCGTCTTTGACAAAATTGGTAGACTTGATATTTTAATAAATAATGCTGGAATTTCCGCTTTTAAGCCATTTTTAAGTTTATCAACAGATGAATGGGATCAAGTAATAAATACTAATTTGAGAAGCGTTTTTATTTCATCAAGAGAAGCTGCTAAAGTCATGAATAATAATGGAAGAATAATAAATATGGCATCAACTAGAGCGATCATGTCGGAGCCGAATTCAGAAGCGTATGCAGCCTCAAAGGGTGGAATTGTATCAATTACCCATTCATTAGCAGCATCGCTTCAGCCAAATGGTATAACAGTAAACTGCATTAGCCCTGGATGGATACATGTTGACCAGAAAGAAGAATTAAAAGAAACTGATCATCTTCAACATTGGTCAAATCGAGTAGGCAAGCCTGAAGATATAGCTAAAGCTTGTATTTATTTAGCTGATCCAGAAAATAACTTTATTAATGGTCAAAATATCATAATTGATGGTGGAATGACTAGAAAAATAATCTATGAAGAATAGAAAAGCAAGGAAAGGTTTTCTTTTTCTTATTCATTACTTACTCGCTTAACCTTACTTTCTTGTATTCTTGCTCTAAAAATATATCTTAATAAATATGGTACAACAATAAATATAAATAGCGTTCTAAATAGTTGGTAACACATAATGACAGTTATATCTGCGTCTACTTCTTTAGCAATTAAGGCCATTTGATCCATTCCACCAGGGGCTAAACTTAGTAAGGCACTAATATGATCAATGGTGTGAATATGTGTTAAAAATATACTAGATAAAAGCGAAAACGTTAATAAAACAACGCCACTTAAGGCTGAAACTAAAACAATTTTTAATTTGTTATTTAAGTTTTCTGGTTTTAATAATATGCCAATATAACTTCCCATCATTAACTGGGAACAGTCTAATATAACAGAAGGTAAGGCAGGTCCATGTAGTCCTGATAAATTAAGGATGATGGTAGCGATCATTGGACCTAAAAGTAATGCTGTTGGAAAATTTATTTTCTTCCCTAAAACACCAAGTAGTGTACAGAAAATAGCAAAAATAATGATGTTTGGAAATAAGCCATGCCAGCTTGCCGAAGAATGGTGAATAGCTTCTGAAATCGAACTTTTATGTACATTAAAAAATGGACTGAAAATTAATAATGGGACCATAAAAATAATCATCATAAGCCTGGAAATTTGTAAGAAAGTGACAATTGTAAAGTCAATATCTTTAATCTCTTCAGCCAGAGCAATCATTTGACTTAGTCCCCCAGGAATACTACCTAACAAAACAGTTGGATAATGTATTTTAAATACTTTAGAAATTATGATTGAAATTGTAATTGTAAAAAGGATGAGTAGAAAGGTCATCAATATCATAGAAGTTAATTGATGTCCGATTTGAATAAACGTAGAAGATGTAAATGATAGCCCAATTGTGTAGCCGATTATGATCATGGCTGTATCTCGGATTTTATTTGGCCAATACAATTTTATCCCTTTAATTTTAGAAAATATAAGGACAAAAAACATTGGTCCAAGGAGCCAAGGTATTGGTAGTTTAATTAATTGAAATAAAAATCCACCAATAATTGCAATAATTAAAGTTAATAAAAGCTGTGTCCATTTATTATTGTTGTAATTTATTACCATCGTTTCACTTCTTTTCAAATTATAAAATTTTAATATATAGATCATGTTTACATTTATTCATCGCGCTCGTTATGTTAATATCATTATTGACCTTAAGTTTATGGTATGCAAGGATTTTGCTCGGTTAGTCTTTAGAATATTTAACAGGATAGCAAAACTAATCAGAGGATATATTAAAGATAGTAAATATTTTACAATTTTTAATTTGAAAACCCTTGCAAATTTTAATTAGAAAGGACTAATTGAATTGGCTAAACAACAAATAGGCGTCATTGGATTAGCAGTAATGGGAAAAAACCTAGCTTTAAATATTGAAAGTAGAGGTTTCTCAATTTCTGTATATAACCGATCAGTTGAAAAAACAGAAGAATTTTTAAAAGAAGCAGAAGGGAAAAATGTAGTTGGAACATTTTCAATTGAAGAATTTGTAAATTCTCTTGAAATACCTAGAAAAATATTGATTATGGTAAAAGCAGGAGCACCAACTGATTCAACAATTGAACAATTATTACCTCATCTTGATAAAGGTGATATTTTAATTGATGGTGGAAATACATACTATAAAGACACTCAAAGACGAAACAAAATGTTATCTGATAGCGGAATTCATTTTATTGGAACAGGTGTTTCAGGTGGAGAAGAGGGAGCTTTAAAAGGACCTTCCATTATGCCTGGTGGACAGAAAGAAGCTTTTGAACTAGTAAAACCTATTTTTGAAGCGATTGCTGCAAAAGTAAATAATGAGCCTTGTACAACATATATAGGCCCAGATGGTGCTGGTCATTACGTAAAAATGGTTCATAATGGAATTGAATATGGTGATATGCAATTAATCTCAGAAGCATACTTTTTATTAAAAAATGTACTTGGCTTAAGTGCTGACGAATTGCACCATGTATTTAGTGATTGGAATAAGGGCGAGCTTGATAGCTATTTAATTGAAATAACAGCTGATATCTTCACTAAAACAGACGAAGAAACAGGTAAACCACTTGTAGATGTTATTTTAGATAAAGCAGGACAAAAAGGTACTGGAAAATGGACTAGTCAAAGCACACTAGATTTAGGTGTTCCAACTTCTATTATTACTGAGTCTGTATTTGCACGTTTCATTTCTGCAATGAAGGATGAAAGAGTAAAAGCAAGTAAATTATTATCTGGTCCGTCAACAAGTACATATAATGGTGATAAAGAGCAACTTATTGAAGATGTGCGTAAAGCCCTTTATATGAGCAAAATTTGTTCATATGCGCAAGGATTTGCTCAATTAAGAGCTGCATCTGATGAGTATAAATGGGATTTACAATACGGAGATATTGCAATGATCTTCAGAGGCGGATGTATTATTCGCGCGGCTTTCTTACAAAAAATTAAAGAAGCTTATGATCTAGATGCTAATCTTTCTAACTTATTACTTGATCCATATTTCAAAGA
This sequence comes from Bacillus sp. FJAT-25509, assembly GCF_001420605.1. Classification (GTDB taxonomy): domain Bacteria; phylum Bacillota; class Bacilli; order Bacillales; family Bacillaceae_G; genus Gottfriedia. The sequence continues at coordinate 298,399 of NZ_LJIZ01000003.1, read as the reverse complement.
AATCGTAGAAAGCTATCAAGGTGCATTAAGAAAAATTAGCGTTGTAGCAATTGAAGCTGGTGTTCCAATTCCATGTTTCTCAGCAGCATTAGCTTATTTTGATAGCTATCGTACTGAAACACTTCCTGCTAATTTAATTCAAGCACAAAGAGATTATTTTGGTGCACATACTTATGAACGAATTGATAAAGAAGGTAAGTTCCATACTCAGTGGACATAATTTTATTTTCGAAAAATAAAAAAGTTACCCCCTCGATTATGTGGGGGTAACTTTTTTATATAAACGTTCTTAATGTTCATTTAATCGTTCAGAAACAGGCCACCATTTATGACCATCAACTGTCAATAAAGTATCAGCCTCACTTGGTCCCATCGAGCCAGAATCATAATTTGTGAGTGGTGCTAATTTTTGATCCCAAGCTTTTGAAATGACATCTACAAAGCTCCAAGAATATTTAACTTCATCCCAATGCGTAAAGTTTGTTCCATCACCTAACATACAATCATAAATTAATCGCTCGTATGCTTCTGGTGTATTAATACAATCAACGCAATTATTATTAAATGTTAGTTGAATTGGCTTTGTGTAGCCATCTTCTGAGCCAGATCTTTTTGCATTTAATTGTAATGTAATACCTTCATCGGGTTGAATATGGATAATTAATAAATTTGGAGACATTGTCTCTTTTGTATTGTAATAAAGGTTCATTGGTATATCTGAAAACTGAACAATAATCTTAGTAGACTTCGTAGCCATTCTTTTTCCAGTTCGAATATAGAATGGTACACCAGCCCATCTGAAATTATCGATAAAAAGTTTCCCAGCAACAAATGTTTCAGTTTGAGACTCAGGGTCAACATTGTTTTCATTTCTATATGCTGGAACTTCTTCACCGTTAATTACACCAGCATCATATTGTCCGCGAACAAAATAATCTTTTACTTCGTTTTCATCAATTTTACGAAGAGCTTTAAATACTTTAACTTTTTCACTACGAATTTCTTCAGTTGTTAATTTAATCGGAGGCTCCATAGCAAGTAGTGCCGCCACTTGAAGGATATGATTCTGAACCATATCCTTTAAAGCTCCAGAATTCTCATAGTACTTACCACGGTCTTCAACACCAAGAATTTCACTAGATGTAATTTGGATATTCGAAATAAATCGATTATTCCAAAGTGGTTCAAACATTGCATTCGCAAAACGGATCACTTCAATATTTTGAACCATTTCTTTACCTAAGTAATGGTCGATACGGTAGATTTGACTTTCTGAAAATGCTTCACGAATTTCATCATTTAATTCAATTGCACTCGGTAGATCATGTCCAAATGGTTTTTCAATTACAATTCGGCTCCAACCTTCTGTATCAGCCAAACCATTCTGTTTTAACTGCTTAGCAATTGTTCCGAAAAATTCTGGTGCCATAGCTAGGAAGAAAACTCGGTTACCAGGAATTAAATAATGGTTATCCAAGTTTGTTAGTAAATTTCCTAATTCTATATATGAAGACGATTCTAATACTTCAAATTGATGGTAGTAAAAATGAGATAAAAAGCTTTCAATTTCAGAGTCAGATGAAGCAATAGATTGTATTGATTTTTTAACTGTTTCACGAAACTCGTCGTTTGACCAAGGTCTTCTACCAACACCTACAACCGCAAAACCTTCATCAATTTTTTTACTTAAAAATAATCTATATATTGAAATAAAAAGCTTTCTTTTTGCTAGGTCTCCCGTTGCTCCAAAAATGACAATAACTGCTTTTGGGTTTACTTTAGTTTTCAATTAATTTACCTCACTTCTTAAACATAAATTCTAACTTATTTTAGTAATAATCAAGGCTGATTATACAAATTATGTAAAGTCACTTTCAAAAAAATATTTTGAAAGCATTTTCATTAATTATTAAAAAATAAGTTAAATTTCCAAATTATTCATCTTATATCATAAACAAAACGAACAGATTCGTAAATAAGTGTCTTGATAATATTTAACTTTTTTCTTATTATTCCCTGTAAACAAAGAGGTTTTAAATGAAATAGATAATGCAACATTTTTCTTCTTTTAAATAGTAATATGTAATTATTTGGTTAAAAATTAAAAAATAATTAAAAAACAGCAAGGAGAATTTGTCAAAATCTCAGTTTTTTAGTAGAATTGTAATGTACCTTTATCGACATTTGGAAAATATAGTAAAATTGAAATCGTAATGATTTCTGTTATACTGTTTTTTATAACTTTTTTTGATTGTAAATTCTGAATATAATCAAAAACTAAATTATGGAAATGATGGGTAATTTATGAGAGTTCCATCGATATCTTAATAAGCCAAGTAGTGCTTAAAACCATTTAATAAAAATTTAAATGGTTTTGTTATTTTTAGTAAATTAAAAAACTTGGCAAAATTCAACTACAAGGGGGACTTTTATTATGAAAAAAATTGGCTTAGCTTGGCAAATATTAATTGGTCTTGTTATCGGGATCATTGTAGGCGCAATTTTTTATGGTAATCCAAAGGTTGCAGATTATTTACAACCAATTGGAGATATCTTTTTACGTCTGATTAAAATGATTGTAATACCAATCGTTGTTTCAAGTATCATTGTAGGTGTTGCTAGTGTTGGTGACACGAAAAAACTTGGCCGTTTAGGCGGAAAAACGATTCTTTACTTTGAGATTATTACAACAGTTGCGATTTTAATCGGATTACTAGTAGCGAATATCGTTAAACCAGGCGCTGGTGTAGATATGAGTATTCTTCACAAAACTGATATAAATACTTATGTTGAAACAGCTAAAGAAGTGAAAAGTCATGGTTTTGCAGATACATTTGTAAATATCGTACCGCCGAATATTTTTTCAGCGTTTGTTGAAGGAAATATGTTAGCAATTATCTTTTTCTCAGTGCTATTCGGTCTTGGTATTACAGCTGTGGGAGAAAGAGGAAAGCCTGTATTAGCATTTTTCCAAGGAACAGCTGATACAATGTTTTACATTACAAATCAAATTATGAAATTTGCTCCATTTGGTGTTTTTGCATTAATCGGTGTTACAGTTTCAAAATTTGGATTAGAATCTTTAATTCCATTAGGAAAATTAGTCATAACTGTGTATTTAACAATGGCATTCTTTATCGTTGTAGTATTAGGTTTAGTAGCTAAAATGGTAGGAGTTAATATCTTTAAGTTTATTAAATTAATTAAAGATGAATTAATCTTGGCATATTCTACTGCGAGTTCTGAAACAGTTTTACCAAGAATTATGGAAAAAGTAGAAAAATTCGGAGTACCAAGATCAATTTCTTCATTCGTTATTCCGACTGGTTACTCATTCAATCTTGATGGATCAACTTTATATCAAGCATTAGCAGCAATTTTCATCGCTCAAATGTATGGTATTCATTTATCAATCACTGCTCAAATTTCACTAATGTTAGTTCTAATGGTCACTTCAAAAGGTATCGCAGGTGTACCAGGCGTTTCGTTTGTTGTATTATTAGCAACATTAGGTACTGCAGGTATTCCAGTTGAAGGTTTAGCATTTATTGCTGGTATTGACCGTATTCTAGATATGGCTAGAACTGCAGTAAACGTAGTAGGTAACTCTTTAGCAGCAGTTGTAATTGCTAAATGGGAAGGTGCTTTTAAACCAGAAGTGGTGAAGAATGATAATAACGTTGCTATGTAACGTATAATATAGAAAAAATAGTTTAATTTTGACTCTCAAATGAATTATCTAAAAGAGTAGCCACAAGGAATAAGAATTTCCTTGTGGCTTTTCTTATTTTACAGAAGTTTTTTTAAAGGTAAAAGTCTAAAAACATAGAATATTCTTAATTATGTTTGGTTTAATTTTTAATAACGCGTCCTTTTGGAAGGGAACCAATTAAGGAGGATAAGATGACAAATTTACTAGATATTACGATAGGGAAACTATTAGAAGAAAAAGCGAAATTACATCCTACTCATGAGGCTGTTGTCTATGCGGATCGAGGTTTAAGGATGAATTACGAACAATTTGAAAAACACTGCAGAGAAGTAGCAAAAGGTTTGATGAGTCTAAGAATTCAAAAAGGTGATCATATTGCTATATGGTCTTCAAATACACCTGAATGGCTTACGTCACAATTTGCAACGGGCAAAATGGGTGGAGTTCTTGTTACAGTAAATACAAATTATCGTACAGCTGAGCTAGAATATTTGTTAAAGCAATCTGATTCAACAACGATTATTTTAATGGATCAGTATAAAGATTCTTCATATATTGAAATGCTTTATGAAATTATTCCAGAATTAAAGGATGCTGTTCCTGGAGAACTTCATAGTAGTCGACTGCCATTTTTACGGAACGTAATTGTTCTTGGTGAGAAAAAATACCCTGGAACATTCTCATGGAATGAGCTTATTTCCATGGCAAAAAATACATCAGACTTAGAGTTGGATAAGCGAATTGCATCAATGAGTCCGTATGATGTTATAAATATGCAATATACATCTGGAACGACTGGTTTCCCAAAAGGTGTAATGCTTACACACTCAAATATCGTCAATAATGGGTTTAATATCGCGAATTGTATGGAATTAACAAAGGCTGATCGTTTATGCATTCCTGTGCCATTTTTCCATTGCTTTGGATGTGTTTTAGGAACCATGGCTTGTGTTACTGTTGGAGCAACGATCGTACCTGTACAAGACTTTAGTCCAAAAAGAGTACTTCAAACAGTACAAGATGAAAAATGTACGGGATTACATGGAGTTCCGACAATGTTTATCGCTGAATTAAATGAACCTGAATTTTCTAAATATGATTTATCAACTTTACGAACTGGAATTATGGCAGGATCAAATTGTCCAATTGAAGTTATGAAGGCCGTAATCGAAAAAATGGGAATTACAGAGATTACAATTGCATATGGTCAAACGGAGTCTTCTCCAGTTATTACACAAACTAGAACGAATGACCCAATTGAGGTACGAGTTGAAACGGTTGGTAAGGCATTACCAAATGTTGAAGTGAAAATTGTAGAACCAGGCACATCTATTGAAGTACCTCGTGGAGTACAAGGAGAACTTTGTACTAGAGGTTATCATGTCATGAAGGGCTACTACAAAAATGAAGAAGCTACTCGTGTTGCAATTGACGAAGATGAGTGGTTACATACTGGGGATTTAGCGATCATGGATGAAAATGGCTATTGCAAAGTTACTGGTAGGCTAAAAGACATGATTATCCGTGGTGGGGAAAATATTTATCCTCGTGAAATAGAAGAATTTTTATATACTCACCCAGATGTGTTAGATATACAAGTTGTTGGAGTACCAGATGATGTGTATGGGGAAGAAGTAATGGCTTGGATTATTCTTAAAGAAGGTATAAAAATTACACCAGAGGATATTCGATTGTACTGTAAAGGAAAAATCTCAAAACATAAAATTCCACGATATATAGAATTTGTAGAAGCGTACCCGATGACTGCCTCGGGAAAAATACAGAAATTCCGACTTAGAGAGCAAGCTGTAGAAACTGCTCAAAAACAAGTTTAATTGCTCTGGTTTAATCATTAAAGAAATAGCAAAGTGAAACAGAAAACATTCATTGCTATTTTTTAATTAAATATTTATAAGGAAAACATTTAATCCTATTATGTTAAAATGTGGACACAAAACACTTAAAGGGGATAAAAAGTTGAAAATACGAAAAAAGGAATCTACAAGGCAAACTTTTAAACTAATAGTCTATTCATTTACGATCGCATTAATTGTTAAGATTTTTATTTTTTCTCCCTTTATTGTTGAAGGTGCTTCGATGCAACCGACCCTACATAATCATGATTATTTGTTTGTTAACAAAGCCTCATTTCATATTTCATCAATAAATAGAGGCGAAGTTGTCATTATAAAAAAAGAAAATGACCCTAAGTATTATGTCAAAAGAATAATTGGTTTGCCAAGTGACTATGTTAATTTAACGAATGGACGCCTTTATATTAATGGAAAACATATATCTGAAAACTATTTAAATGACCATTTGAAAAATGTCTATAGAGAATTTCTCCAATTTAATCAAGTGAAAGTACCTAACGGGTCATATTTAGTAATGGGAGATAATCGTTTGAATAGTAAAGATAGTAGAAATGGTTTAGGGTATATAAAGCAGTCTGAAATAGTCGGCAAAGTTGAAGGAGTTTTTTTTCCGTTTGATCGAGTAAGAATAATACACTAAAAGGAAAAGTAAAATGGATTAAATAGTATAAAAAATTAGTAAAAGATTTTTCATTAAATTTTCATTTTCATTATATAAAGTAAAAAAGCAATAAAATTGATACTTACAGGTATTTTAAGCTGTATTTAAGGCAATAAATCTTAAATATAAGAATAAATTAATCAAAACTGAAAGTAGGAATATATAATGAAAAAAAGTGAAGAACTTTTATTAGAGGAAGAAATTACTCAAATTAAGAAGAACAATTGGTTATTAATGATCATAGCGATCATCACCATACCTTTCTTAGTAATAAATATGTAAAGTAGTAAAGCCTGGAATAGTTAGATACCAGGCTTTTATGCTGTTTAAAAAGAAATTGTCTATTAAATAGGTAGTTTCGTGTTTTTTTAACTCGTATATGCCATTAGCTCTACTTCTTCTATAAATCTAAAAAGGACAACAATTTATTTGACTTCATACCTATCTGGGTATATAGTTCATTTTAACTAATGTAAAAATTTTACTTAGAAAGGAAAGATTTCTATGTCTTATGATGATCAAATAAAAAATAGAGTAAAAAGAATTGAAGGGCAGCTTAGAGGCATTTTAAAAATGATGGATGAGGATAAAGGATGTAAAGAAGTTATAACTCAATTATCAGCAGTAAGAGCGGCAATGGATCGTACAATTGGAGTCATCGTAAGTACGAATCTAATTGAATGTGTAAGACTAGCTGATGAAAATGGAGAAAGTGCAGAAGAGCTTGTAAAAGAAGCAGTTAACTTATTAGTAAAAAGTAGATAATAAACATTTGTAAAACCCTATCATTGGCCAAATATTACTTAACATCAACTTCTTGAAAGTGAGACTAATTGGAAATGTTAAATATTCTAATCATCGTATTAATTGCTTATTTTCTAGTACAAACTTTTCTTCCAATTAAAGGAGTTAAGCAAATTTCAACAAATGAATTAAAAAATGAATTGAAAAGTAAGGAAAAACAATTCATTGATGTTAGAACTTCTGCAGAATATAAAGGAAGACATATTAAAGAATTCAAAAATATTCCATTACATTTGTTAAAACAAAATATAAATCATTTATCAAAAGATCAAGAAACAATTATTATTTGCCAAAGTGGAATGAGAAGTAAAAAAGCATGTAAAGTTCTTAAAAAAATGGGCTATACCAATATTACAAATGTAAAAGGCGGAATGAGTACTTGGTCTTAATAAAGGAGAATAATAAATGAGAGAAATTACAGCAGAAAAACTTGAAGATCTACTAAAAAACGGAGATAAACTTAATATTATTGATGTTCGCGAGGCTGATGAAGTAGCAAACGGAATAATCCCGGGTGCGACGCATATTCCACTTGGTTTAATCGAATTTCGCATGGCTGATCTAGATAAAAATAATGAATACATCGTTGTTTGTCATGCTGGCGGCAGAAGTAGCCGAGCAGTACAGTTTTTAGAAAGTCATGGATTCAATGTTGTGAATATGTCTGGCGGTATGCTTGCATGGACAGGCGAAATTGAATAAACAAAATGCCAAAATTGCTTATAAAAGAATATAAGCAATTTTTTTATGTATTGAAAGGTCACAATATTTTCAGGTTTATTAGTAGAGAAAACAGAAAAAAAGGGATCATGAGTAAGTAAAAAAAGCTAGAAGATGAGATTTAGTACCTTAAAAGTTGTTCATGAGGAAGTAAAAAGTCAAAAAGCTGAGATATAGTACCTCATAAATGGTTCATGAGGAAGTAAAAAGTCAAAAAGCTGTAAATTAGTACCTCATAAAGAGTTCATGAGTAAGTAAAAAGTCAAAAGGCTGAAATATAATACCTCATAAAGGGTTCATGAGGAAGTAAAATAGAAAGAAGCTGAGATTTAGTACCTCATAAGGTGTTCATGAGTAAGTAAAAAGGCAAAAAACTCAGTTTTAGTACTATATAAATGGTTCATAAGTAAGTTAAAAAGCAAAAAATGAAAATAACCTACTCATATATAATTCTTTTGTAAACATTCAATTAAAATGCACAATAAATCGGACTAACTATTGACATAAAAAACAGAATATTCTTATAATTAATTAAAATCTAATGTAACAAAAACACAGAAATTAGTAATGAGTTTATCTTTATCTAGTTTAACTAATTTGTACGGTTTACTTTTAATCTACTATAAAGGGTGTTCAGATGAATCAAGTTAATGAATTAGAATGTTTTCCGTATCCGTTTAAAGATGAGATTTATCGTTACTCAAATAATTCTATTCTATTAGATCCACCTGCAAGCATCGAGATTACACCTAAATATGAGAATGAAATAAAATTAAAAAGAAGCTTGTTACACAAGACACCTAGCCATTGTTATCAAGCACTTCCTACTAGTTTAGAAGGTCAATGGGAAATTGTAGAATTAGTTTTAGATCATTTAATAAAGTATTATCCAAATTATTTTGAAGTTCATAAGGGTCATGAATATTGGACTATATTTAATAAGCTTCTAATGGAGGAGGAACAATTTAGCTTTAGGGATCTAACATCTGTTTTAGGAAAGCCATTGAATTTCATAGGTAGACATGTACAAGAGGATTTAATTTATATGAGTCAACGAGATGGCGATTTATTTTTAGATGCTGGACATCTTTGTTTTCCTTCAAATTGGTCACTTACTTTTAAACTAGGAATGAGATTTAAAGAGATTCATCAGCCAATCCCTATGTTTAATGAAAAATCATTGGATGATCGAATTCTTCGTTTCTTAAAAAATATTGAACAAGGAACACCTTGGGCTCGTAAAAATTGGTCATTAATGGCAGGAAAAAGACTAGATACTTCATTAGAAACATTTGATCAATGGGGTAAAGATAGAAAAAAAGTTACTACAGATAATGTCGGGAAATTCGTTCACTTACGCGTTGAAGTTCAAAAGTTATTTAGGTTGGCTGCTAGTAATGGGCTCCTATTTACGATTCATACTCACTTATTACCACTAGAGCAATTAACCTTAAATAAGGAATGGTTAGAGCAATTTTATAAAATTCTAAGTGAATTGCCGGATTTCATTTCAGATTATAAAGGAATCTCTTCATATAAAAAAGAAGTAATAACATATTTAAAAAATAAACTTGATGAAGTTGGGTAGAATGTGATGAATAAATTAATAGTAGAAGAAGCTAGTTTTATAGATGGAAAAAGAAAATATTTAATCTGTTCGAATCATAGAGGTAGGCCGCTAATTCAGCCAATTTTAGAAAAGTTACTTGAGAAAAACTATTCTTTTGATTTTGTATTCATCGGATTTGATTCAAGTCCAGAACAATTGCAAAATAATATTAAAACTTGGTTGCAAAGCCAGAAAATGGGTAGCTATTTATATATAGCACTTAGTAAAGAAGAACTTAAAAATTTACGGTCAATTATAGAGGATGTTGGATTTTTTGAAGATGAAGTACAATATGTTGGGTATGGTGAACTGAATTCGAACGTTTTTTGTTGTCGTTGTCATAGTTTAACTGAATTAAAAAATTTAGAAATTGGTAAAGAAATTCAGTGTCAAAACTGTCATTTATTACTTTCAGTTTCTGACCATTATTCGGTCCATTATGACGCATATTTAGGAAACATCGCTAAATTGTAGATGGGAGTGAATGGATTGATTGAGAATACGATACTAGTTCGTGTTAATGAAATAAAGCAAATAACACAACAGGTTAAAGAATTTAGTTTTATTCCAATTGATGAATTTAATCTTCCAACTTTTAGTGGAGGTTCTCATATTAATACATATGTTGCTGCAGAAAATGAGATTATTTGCAGACCTTATTCATTAGTTCATCATTCACTTATTGATAACACTTATAAAATTGCCATTCATTTAAATTCGGAATCAAAGGGCGGTTCAAAATATTGGCATGAACGAATTAAAGTAGGTGATCGACTACGGATTAGCTATCCAAAAAATCATTTTCCATTAAGTGCAAGAGCAAAACATCATGTGTTTTATGCAGCGGGTATTGGCATAACGCCATTTTTATCGATGATGAAAGAATTAAAAAGTAAAAATAAATCTTTTGAACTTCATTATACTTCGGCAACTAAATCAAGTAGTGCATATTATGACTTTTTAAATGAATATTATAAGGAAGTGACTACTTTTTACTTTACGAAAGAGCATAATTCTAGTCGAATAAAAGTTGAAACTCTTTTAGACCATTCAATCGGAACTCATGTCTATTTTTGTGGTCCTAATCGGTTTATTTCTCAATTTAATGAATCGGCATTTGCATTTGGCTATCCAAAATCAAGTGTCCATATTGAGATTTTCACACCACAAATATTGGCTAATTCAAGACCATTTGAGGTTAGACTGGCGAATGGAACTACAAAACAAGTTCCCGTTGATAAAACTTTATTAGATGTTTTACTCGACGAAGGCATAAAAGTACCATATTCCTGTAGAGTTGGAAGATGTGGGACATGTGAGGTAAACGTAATCGATGGCCAAATTGAGCATCACGACTTTTTATTGGACGAGGATCAAAGAAAAAGTAATAATATGATTTTAACTTGTGTCTCTAGGGCAAAATCAAATCAAATAATCCTAGAAATATAGAGTTCGATTTTATTAAAACAGCTAACCTATTTAATTGATAGACTAGCTGTTTTATTTTTATGCTTTTTTTAGAAGTCTCTGTTAAAGTGTAAAGTTGATTTTCTATAAGCTGATGATGAACCATATTTTTTGTTCTTATTGCTTAAATGATTCTAATCTTTTAACTTGAATTCCTTCGTCATCAAAGTTCTCCTCTGCCAACCATTGAGTTAATGCCTGTTTATGTAGAGGCCATTCTTCTATTAGCATTGAAAACCAGGTGGTGCTTCGTGAGCGGTTTTTATAGATAATGTTATTTCTAAAGAGGCCTTCATACTTAAACCCTAAACGTTTTGCTGTTTTAATGGAGGGAGCATTAAGAGAATCACATTTCCATTCATAACGTCGGTATTGGAGTTCTTCGAAAACATACTTAGCTAATAAATAGTGTGCTTCGGTCGAGATTATTGTTCTTCTTAAAGCATCTGAAAAATTTATACTTCCAACTTCAATTACCCCATTTGTCTGATCGATCCTCATTAAACTAAATATTCCAAGTGGTTTATTAGTCTCTTTATTTATCACAGCATAATAGATCTGAGTCCTACTTTCTATTTTTTCTAGTAATGTTTGTTCAAAATTTTCATAGTTGAGAGGTGGTTCGTCGGTTAAATAAGTCCAATTACTAGGATTAGAAATTTTAAATGCATTATAGAGATCTTTAGTATGAGTACGAGATAATCTAGTGACAATAGTATGTTTTCCAACATAATACATATCAGAAGGGAATTCTCTTATCTCCCAATTGGACAACTCCTCACCAATTGGCTGGTTGTATTTGTTTATTCTCTGATTCATTTAATCACCACATTTTATTTATTTTTTACTACAGTTTAGTTGGAAGGCGTGCAGAACTTAAGTGTTTTAACCATTTTATTCAGCTCATTTACCTTTATTCAATCACAATCTAGTAAAATCAAAAGTACCAGATGCGACTATTTTAATGGTACCAGCATTAAAGCGGGAGTGGAAATATGATTGAAATAACTGGATTGATTCTACAAAAAATGTATAATTGTAACAATATTATAGAAAGTGAGTGATTTAATATGATAGTCAGCTCTTTACCTACATCTAACAAACTTGAGGTGCAGAAGTTTTCATATTTCAATTAAAATTCTTCCGCATATAATATTGGAGGAAATGAAATGTTTAGTTATTATGGTGCATTAAGTACGGAAGTATATGATTTTACCAAACCAGAGGGGTATTCAATTGATGGTGATATTGAATATTATTTTGAAAGACTAAAAGGGACTAAAGGGAAAATACTTGAAGCAGCTGTCGGTTCTGGCCGATTCTTAATTCTCTTACTTGAAAATGGATTTATTGTTGATGGCATAGATTATTCAACTGAAATGTTAGATTCTTGTCAAAAACGATGCGAAGAAAGAGGCTTAAATCCGAAGCTTTATGAAGGTAACTTACGTAGTTTTTCTTTGGAATCAAAATATGAAGCTGTCGTTATACCTACTGGCTCCTTTTGCTTGATAGACAATTTAACGGATGCTAAAGATGCACTGAAATGTTTTTATAATCATCTAATGCCAGGAGGGCGCCTAATAGTTGATTTGGAATTACCAAGCAATTGGCGTACAGGTGAAATTACTACAGCAACCTTTCCTCTTTCTAACGAAGAAGGCATATCATTAGAAAGTAAATCAATAGAAATCAACTGGGTCGACCAATATACCTTATCTTATTTAAAATACGAAAAATGGAGAAAAGGTAAGCTAGTGGACACAGAATTACAGAAGTTTACAATGAGATGGTACGGAATTGAAGAATTCAAACTTATATTAGAAAGAAGAACTGAGCGGATCTTAACCCTCAGTTCTTTTGTTTATACAAAAAGACTTGTTTTCTTGTTTAATTAATGGACATGCGTTAGTTACATAAAGGTTGTCTAATTAGACAACCTTTTTTAGTTCAAATAATTTAACAGCGGCTTTTAAAAAAACTAATGTCGAAATATATTTACAAATGGGAGCATTTAAAAAATACGTAATTTTCATAATTTTGGAGGATTTTTGAAAGTCTTTGTCGAAATTTTAATTATTCTTTGCATTTATATTCTTAATGAAAAGAAAAATCGAGTTTATTACATAGGTAAATTCGACGATCCAATTTATATTTACATCTTATTAAATTAAGAGATAAAGAAAGGAGTGGCTTTATACATGTCAGAAAATACTAAAACTTCGAACCTTAACTTGGAAGAGAATTTATTTGCTGAATTTCCAAAGCCTACTGTACAAGAGTGGAGAGATGTTGTTGAAAAATCCTTAAAAGGAGCCACTATTGAGGAAAAGCTTGTAACAAAAACATATGAAGAAATAATTTTGAAGCCGATGTATGGGGAAGAAGATATCGCTAACTATCCTTATCTAAACGCACAACCAGGAGAATTTCCTTTCGTTAGAGGAACAAGTGAACAAGGTTATCTAGAACAGCCATGGGAAATTAGTCAGGAACTAGATTGTTCTTCTCCAATAGAGTTCAACCGTGTTGCAAAACATGATTTAGACAAAGGTCAAACGATGTTAAAGATTCAACTAAACGAATCTTTAGAAACAACTAGTCAAAATAATAATTCAAATAAAGGGTTAATCCTAACATCTATTAAAGATTTTAGAATAGCCTTTCAAAATATAAATTTAGAGGAAGTTCCTTTATATATTGAAACAGTTAACGGTGGGCAAGCATTTTTTGGTTCATTTATCGCATATTTACAACAACAAAATTACGATTTTAATAAAATAAATGGCTTTATTGGAATGGATCCGATCAGTAATTTAGTGAAAGAAGGGACACTTCCGTATTCTCTTGAAAATGCTTACAAAATGATGGCAGAGATCACAAAATGGTCAGTTAATCATACTGCAAATTTAAGAAATATTTTAGTACAGTCACATCCTTATCACGATGCAGGAGGAAATGCAGTTCAAGAATTAGCATTTGCTATTTCAACTGGATTAGAGTATCTACGTGAAATGGATAATCGACAAATCCCGCTTGATGATGCAGCGGCTAAAATACTATTCTCGTTTTCTGTCGGATCGAACTTCTTTATGGAAATCGCAAAATTAAGAGCAGCTAGAATGATTTGGGCAAGAATTATAAAAGAATTAGGTGGCAATGAAGCTGCACAAAAAATGAACATTCATTCACGTACATCTGCATGGACAAAAACGATTTATGATCCTTATGTAAATATACTTAGAGGAACTGTTGAAGCTTTTGCAGGAGTAATTGGAGGATCTGACTCACTTCATGTTTCGCCATTCGATGAATCGATAAAATCATCTGATGAGTTTTCTAGACGTATTGCGAGAAATACACATTTAATTCTTGAAAAAGAATCAAATTTATCAAAAGTCTCTGATCCAGCTGGTGGTTCTTGGTATATTGAATCACTTACTTACTCTTTGGCTGAAAAGGCATGGGAACTATTCCAAAAGATTGAAGAAAAAGGTGGAATGGTTAAGGCAATACAAGAAGGTTTTCCTCAAGCATTAGTTAAACAGGTTGCAGAAGAAAAATCGAACAACATAAAAAATAGAAAAGCTAAATTTATTGGGACTAATATTTATCCGAATCTGAATGAAACAAGAATAGAGAAAAAAGAATTGAATCGTTCAGAAATTGAAGTGAATAAAGAAAACATTGATGGCGGATCCGAAAATTTAGTATTACAAACTGGTTGTTCAATTGAAGATATAATTGATGCAGTAAATAATGGTGCAACAATTTCGAATATTTTAAATGAAATGAATTTAATAGATTCAGAACTTCCTAGAGTTAATCAATTAGACATACATCGTGGTGCACAACCTTATGAATCATTACGCCAAAATTCTCAAAGTTATAAAAATAGTACTGGTGAATTCCCAACTATATTTGTAGCAAATTTTGGACAAGTTGCAGCATACAAGCCTCGAACTGACTTTGTTACTGATTTCTTTGAAGTTGGAGGATTTAAGGTGCTACAAAATAAAGGCTTTACATCCATTGATGAAGTAATCGAATCATTTAAAAAATCAGAATCGACTATTGTTGTCATTTGTTCAACTGATGATCAATATTCAGAAGTTGTACCTTCTATAACAAATCAGATTAAAACAATTAATCCGAATGCCAAAGTACTTTTAGCAGGAAAGCCGTCATTTGATGATATGAATTTATACAATCAAGTTGGAATTGATGATTTCATTCATATCAATGTAAATAATTTCGAGAAGTTAGAAAATCTTCAAAAGGATGGAGGGATTTTGAAATGAACAAACTAACAGACTTTACAAAGATGCCATTTAATACAACATTTTCAGCACCAAATATAGCACCTCCTAAACAGATGCAAGTTAAACAAGATGATTGGAAAACTTTAGAACAAATAGATGTAAAACCATTATATGATTCGACTGATCTTAATCAGATGGAACACTTAGGATATGTTTCTGGAATTGCTCCGTTTTTACGTGGACCTTACCCTGCGATGTATATTAACAAACCTTGGACAATTCGCCAATACGCAGGCTTTTCAACAGCGGAAGAGAGTAATGCATTTTATCGAAGAAATTTAGCTGCTGGTCAAAAAGGTTTATCGATTGCTTTTGATTTAGCTACTCACCGTGGGTATGATTCGGATCATCCTCGTGTTGAAGGGGATGTTGGAAAAGCAGGGGTTGCAATTGATTCAATCCTTGATATGAAAATTTTATTTGATGGTATTCCGTTAGATAAAATGTCAGTTTCAATGACAATGAATGGAGCTGTACTTCCGGTTTTAGCATTTTATATTGTTGCTGCTGAAGAACAAGGCGTACATCAATCACAACTTACAGGAACAATTCAAAACGATATTTTAAAAGAATATATGGTGAGAAATACTTATATTTACCCGCCAGAAGCATCAATGCGTATTATTGCTGATATTTTTTCTTATACTTCACAAAATATGCCTAAATTCAACAGCATCAGTATATCTGGTTACCATATGCAAGAAGCAGGGGCAACTGCTGATATCGAGCTAGGCTATACTCTAGCAAATGGATTGGAATATGTTCGAACTGGTTTAAAAGCGGGAATCGATATTGATTCGTTTGCTCCTCGTTTATCATTTTTCTGGGGAATCGGAATGAACTATTTCATGGAAATCGCAAAAATGAGAGCAGGACGCATGCTTTGGGCTAAATTGATAAAATCATTTGATCCAAAGAAAGAAAAATCGATGGCGCTTAGAACGCATTCACAAACATCTGGTTGGAGTTTAACAGAACAAGATCCATTTAATAATGTGACTCGTACTTGTATTGAAGCGATGGCCGCTGTGTTAGGGCATACTCAATCACTTCATACGAATGCTTTAGATGAAGCAATTGCATTACCAACGGATTTCTCTGCTCGTATTGCCCGTAATACGCAGCTTTATTTACAAGAAGAAACTGGAATTTGTAATGTAGTGGACCCTTGGGGAGGTTCATATTACATTGAATCGTTAACAAATGAATTAGTACAAAAAGCATGGGCACATATTCAAGAGGTTGAATCATTAGGTGGTATGGCAAAAGCGATTGAAACTGGTTTACCAAAGATGAGAATCGAAGAAGCTGCGGCAAGACGTCAAGCTCACATCGATTCAGGTAAAGAAACAATTATTGGCGTTAATAAATATCGCCTTGAAAAAGAAGATCCATTAGATGTTTTAGAAGTCGACAATACTGCAGTTCGTGAAGCGCAAATTATGCGATTACAAGAGCTTCGAGCATCTAGAGAAGAAGCTAAAGTGCAGGCAGCATTAACCGCGATTACTGAGGCTGCGGAGTCTGGGGAAGGTAATTTGTTAGCGCTTGCAATTGAGGCTGCTAGAGCTCGTGCAACATTAGGTGAAATTTCGGATGCCTATGAAAAAGTAGTAGGTAGACATAAAGCTGTTATTCGTTCAATTATGGGTGTTTATAGTGCGGAATACGGTGAAAAAGATGAAATAGAGATTGTACGTAAAATGGCTGATGATTTTGAAGAGAAAGAAGGTCGTCGTCCTCGAATTATGATAGCTAAACTCGGACAAGATGGTCATGATCGTGGAGCGAAAGTAATCGCAACAGCATTTGCGGATTTAGGATTTGATGTAGATATCGGTCCTTTATTCCAAACACCAGCGGAAACGGCACTTCAAGCAGTTGAAAATGATGTTCATGTTATCGGAATGAGCTCTTTAGCAGGTGGTCACAAAACGCTACTTCCACAATTGATGGAAGAGTTAAAAAAACTAGGTCGACAGGACATTGTTCTTGTAGCTGGAGGGGTAATACCAGCAGGGGATTATGAGTTTTTATTGAAAAACGGAGCAGCAGCAATCTTCGGACCAGGTACTGTTATCCCAGTTGCGGCACAAAAGGTTATTGAAGAAATTAATCGCCGACTTGAGGATTCGATTTAAATGGATCAAGAAAACAAGAGAAAGAAAAAGCTTTCTGAAGACGACTATGTAAATGGAGTACTTGAAGGCAATCGAACTATTTTAGCCCAAACAATTACCCTTATAGAAAGTAATTCGTCAGCACATATGTATTCTGCACAAAATGTGTTGACGAGGTTACTTCCTCATTCAGGTCGTTCGATCCGGATTGGAATAACTGGGGTTCCAGGAGCCGGTAAAAGTAGTTTAATAGAAAGCTTTGGAACTTATTTGTGTGAACAAGGGCATAAAGTAGCCGTTTTAACAATCGATCCAAGTAGCACAATTACAAAAGGTAGTATTTTAGGAGACAAAACAAGAATGGATTCACTTTCAAAGAATCCGAATGCATTTATTAGACCTTCTGCATCAGGCGGTTCTCTTGGTGGGATTGCACGTAAAACAAGGGAATCAATGCTAGTATGCGAGGCAGCAGGCTATGATGTGATTTTAATCGAAACTGTCGGTGTTGGACAAAGTGAAGTACAGGTTCGTTCAATGGTAGATTTTTTTCTTTTAGTCATGCTAACTGGAGCAGGAGATGAGCTACAAGGAATTAAAAAAGGCATCATGGAACTTGCAGATTCAATTATCATCAATAAAGCTGATGGACAAAACAAATTAAAAGCTAATGCGGCTAAGGCTGAATTTAATCGAATACTCCACTTATTACAGCCTTCAACTCCTGGCTGGACAAGTAAAGCATATACCGCTTCTGCGTTACTTGGTGAAGGTATTGAAGAAATATGGAATGAAATTAATGCTTTTAAAGATCTAACAACTGAGTCAGGCTATTTTTCTTTGCGACGTCAAAAACAAATGATTGATTGGATGTACAATATGGTTTTTGAACAGTTGAAACTAAGTTTTATGAATCATGAAAGTGTGAAACTAAATTTAAAAACGATTGAAAGTTCAATTGTAAATGGAGAATTAACAGCAACTTCAGCTGCAAACTATTTATTATCCATTTTTGAAGGCAATAGGAAGGAGACATTGTAATGCAAGAGACTAGTCCTAAAAAAATTAATCATATTGGAATTGCAGTAAGAGATTTAGAGACTTCTATTCAATTGTATACGAATGTGCTTGGTTTAAAACTTAAAGGAATTGAAACTGTTGAAAGTGAAAAAGTACGAGTAGCATTTATCGAAATCGGTGAAGTGAAAATTGAGCTTTTAGAAGCAACTAGTCCAGAAAGCCCAATTGCAAAGTTTATTGAGAAAAAAGGCGAAGGAATTCATCATATTGCTTTAGAAACAGAAAACTGTGAGAAACAGCTTGAAGTTGTGAAAGAACACGGAATTAAACTAATTAATGAAGTTCCAAAAAAGGGTGCGCACGATAGCCTAGTTGCTTTCCTTCATCCAAATTCAACGAATAAAGTATTGTTCGAGCTATGCCAACCATCATCTAGTTTAACCAGAAAGGAAGTTGAATAAAGTCATGACAACAGCTTATGAGAAAATTAATGAATTAATGGATCGAAAGAGAGTAATTGAATTGGGCGGTGGAGACGAACGAATAGATTCACAGCATAATAGAGGAAAATTAACTGCTAGAGAACGTATAAATCTTTTATTAGATGAAGATACTTTTGTCGAATTAAATCCCTTTATTAAACATCGCGCTACGAATTTTGGAATGGATAAAATGGATAGTCCGGGTGAAGGCGTTGTCACTGGTTACGGTAAAGTACATGGACGTCTAATTTATGTATTTGCGCAAGACTTTACAGTTTTTGGTGGAGCATTAGGTGAAATGCACGCTTTAAAAATTGCGAAAGTTATGGACTTAGCAGCAAAAGTTGGCGCTCCGATTATAGGGTTAAATGATTCGGGCGGTGCAAGAATACAAGAAGGAGTAGTTTCTTTAGACGGTTACGGTCATGTATTTTATCGCAATTCGATTTATTCAGGCGTTATACCACAAATTTCTGTCATAATGGGCCCATGTGCAGGAGGAGCAGTCTATTCACCAGCAATTACTGATTTTGTTTTTATGGTTGAGAAGACGAGCCAAATGTTTATTACTGGTCCAAAAGTAATTGAGACAATAACTGGTGAAAAAATTACTTCAGAAAATCTAGGAGGAGCAAAAGTTCATTCTTCGATTAGCGGTGTAGCACATTTCACTGAAGAATCAGAACCTGAAATTTTAGAGCAGGTGCGTAGACTTATTAGCTTTTTACCTCAAAATAATAATGAAAAACCAGAAGGCGTTCCTTTCTTTGAAAATGATGATTGGAGAGAAGAGTTAATTGACTTAGTTCCAATTGAATCTACGAAAGTTTACGATGTAAGAAAAGTCATTGAGCAAATACTTGATTCTGGAGATTTCATGGAAGTTCAACCAAACTTTGCAAAAAATATTGTGATCGGTTTTGGTCGAATTGATGGACAAAGCGTAGGAATCATAGCAAATCAGCCAAAAGTAATGGCAGGCGGTCTTGACATTAATTCATCTGATAAACTATCAAGATTTATCCGTTTCTGTGATTCATTTAATATACCTTTAATTACATTTGAAGATGTAACAGGTTTCTTCCCAGGAGTAAACCAGGAGCATGGTGGAATTATCCGTCACGGAGCTAAAATTTTATATGCATATTCAGAAGCTACAGTTCCAAAAATTACTGTAATCTTAAGAAAAGCATATGGCGGTGCATACGTAGCAATGAATTCAAAAGCAATTGGTGCAGATGTAGTATACGCTTGGCCAAATGCAGAAATCGCCGTAATGGGACCAGAAGGAGCAGCAAATATTATCTTTGCAAAAGAAATCAATCAAAGTATCGACCCAATTGCAACTCGTGCTGAAAAAATTTCAGAATACAGAGAAATGTTTGCAAACCCATATGTTGCAGCTTCTCATGGTATGGTCGATGATGTTATTGATCCACGAGAAACACGTAAAGTCTTAAAACAATCCTTAGAAATGTTAAGAACAAAAAGTGAAACAAGACCTAACAAGAAACATGGAAATATACCGCTTTAAAGATTAGGGAATTGAGGAGTATATTAGGTATGGAAATAATCCTCACTAAACTACCTCTACTGTGAAAATTTTGGTAGATTTAACATGTCCTTAATAAAACTAAAGTGACTAGATATACTTCAAGATTAGTATATCTAGTTTTTTTGTGAGAAAATGTTAAAAATTACATTTTATTAAATTAATTGATATATTGACAAATAAAAATTTTTATGTTATAATAAAATATTTTCGTGTTGACTCTGTGGGCTTTAATCGTTACGATAGTACTTGGAAATGATTCACAATATAGTTCGGGAGTGATTTTATGCTTGGTAGTAGTAAGATTCAAATGTTAAACATTACGATGAATTCAAATGGAATGACAAATACAATTCATCCAACGCTAATTTGGGATGACGAAGATGTGGTTTTAATTGATACAGGCTATCCAGGACAATTAAACGAATTTCAAAATTGCTTTGAAACTGTAGGAGTACCATTTGAAAAACTTAATAAAATACTGATTACTCATTAAGATATTGATCATATTGGCAGTCTTTCTGTAATCGTAGAAGAGTCTACTAATAAAATTGAAGTCTATGCGAGTGAAATAGAAAAACCTTATATTCAAGGTGAAAAGTTACTTATTAAAATTACGCCAGAAAAAATTGCGAATGCTGTAGCGGCATTGCCAGCAGATACAACAGATGAATTCCGAAAAGCATTTAAAAACAGATTAGAAAATCCCCCAAAAGGTAAAGTTGACCATATTGTTACACCAGGAAATGATTTGGCAATTTGTGGTGGTATTACTGTAATTGACAGTGCTGGACATACACCAGGACATATAAGCTTTTATCATAAAGAGTCGAAAACATTAGTTGCAGGAGATGCACTAATGATTGAAAATGGTCAATTAAACCCTTCAAACCCGGGGTACACTTATGATATTGAACAATCAATCAAATCACTTGAGGCTTTATTATCATTCGATATTGAAAAAGTAATCTGTTATCATGGTGGATTATTTGAGGGGAATGTAAAAGAAAGATTAAGTGAAATCATTCAATAAAAATAGTAAAGAAACGTTTTGGAGGCAAAAAGATGAGTAACAAGAATTATCAAGAATTAATAAAAGATCGTGTCTTTTTCGGTGGGGCAGATGACGTTAAAGACATGATGGAAAACGAAAATGCAGATATTGTTTTTGATTTAAGGGTAAAAAATTATGAGGTTGACCCTCAAATTAACCGTGTACATAGTCCGATTGTTGATGATAAAGAAGAACAAGCAGAAACACTTAAAAAAGCGATTGATCATGTCGTAGAAGCTTATCAAAATGATCAAAAAGTGTATTTCCATTGTGGTGGGGGGAATACTCGTGCAGGTACAGTGGCAATAGGAGCATTAATTGCACTAAACAAAGCAGAAACAATTGAAGAAGCTGAAAAAATGGCTAGATCAATACGTCCAACAATTAAATCGAATCCTGATATGAAGGAATCTTTAAAAAAGATTTTTCCTAATGCTTAAATAAAAATAAAAAACGCTAATTATACAAGTTTGTTTTGTATCATTTAGCGTTTTTTATTAAGAAATACCATTTAAAAGATCTCTTACACACTTAATAAATTCATTTTTGTCACTTGTATTTTCTTTAGTATTTGGAGAGATCACCCAAAAGTCCTCATAAACATAATCTGTTTCTTTAATGGGAATTACTTTTAATTCGCCATTTAATACATCAGGAAAATATTTTAAAGTTGTATTATGCACAAATGTAAATACGCTTCCTTCTTTAATAATTTCAATTAGTGTCATCGTCCGATTTGATTTAAGAACAATCTCATTTTTAAATTTTTTAACTAATTGCAGAAAATGTTTATTTGAAAAATTATACATTACAACTTTTTGATAAAGTAGTTCTTCAGCTGTAACAAAATCTAAATCATATAAAGGAGAATTTTTACCTACTATAATACAAACATTTCCTTTACTTAAAAATTCGAAATTAATATTATTTTCCTTTTCTAATTCCGCTTTTGAAGAAACAACTAACGCTAAATCATAGTCCTCTTTTGTTAAATTGTTAATGATCTGAGGTGAACCTTGTTCAATTAATTCAATTGTAGCGCCATTGTTTTTCCCAGAGTATTTTTTTAAAACATCGTGAATTGTAAAAGTGAACGTAGGTGCACATGCAATTTTCATATGTTTTACTCTAGTTTCCTTAAAAGTCGAAAGTTGATCTTTTAATTCTTTTAAATTATTTAAAATATCAATTGACCTAGATAATACTAACTCTCCCTCAAAAGTTAACGTAATTCCGCCTCTAGAACGATTAAATATATTTATTTCTAATTCTCTTTCAAGTTGAGTTATGGCTTGACTAACCCCAGAAGGAGAAATATGCAATTTTTTCGCTGCCCTTGAAATCGACTTCTCTTTTGCGATACTTACAACATATTCTAGTTGTTCAAAGTTCATTTTATCCTCCTAATATAAAAACTAACTTATCCTATCAATAGTTTAATATATTTAAGTGTTTTACATTGTTAAGTATTACTTAACTATAGCTTAACATATATGAAATATAATTTCTTCCGTAAACGATGTAAAATACTACTTAATTCCATTTAATTTTATAGGATTAATTAGGATTAAGTAATGAAATATCAGTAATTGAGTCTAATTACTGTTGAAAGTTGGGAATAAAAATGTTTACTAACAATGAGTTTAATCACCACGAAAATAAAACATTTATTTTTGTTGAAAATACTCTTTTCGTATCTGGTATATGTACAATTTTAATACATCATAATCTAGATGCTAGAAAAATAGATTTCCATGAAATTAATACAAGTGATTTAAATGAAACATTTTTTATTTGTCATGTGAAAAATGAAGAGATGGGAGTAAAATCTCAGCTTTTAAAGTTAATTGATAAGAACATTAATATAGTAATCATAAAAAATAATATAGATTATAAAGAAATAAAGAGTTTACTAGAAATTGGGGTAAATGGAATTTGCTTAACTGACATTGATGAAGAATATTTACTTTATATTGTAAAACAAGTTCAAAATGGCCAATTTTTCTTAGATTCTCGATTAACAAATTTAATTATTGAAGAAAATACACGACTTCTTGAGAATGGAAAGAAAAAGAAAGAACTAGATTCTGAGGCTATGAATAGTCTTTTAACAAAAAGAGAAATAGAAATTTTACAACTTCTAGCTCAAGGATATTCTAATATCCAAATAGGATCTGAATTATTTATTTCGAGTAAAACTGTTAAAAACCATGTTTCAAATATAATCCAAAAATTACAAGTATCTGACAGACTAAACGCTGTGATTTTTGCAATGAAAAATAATTGGATTTCGCTTGATTAAGAAAAAAATGACACTATTCTTTTACATAAAAGGATTAGTGTCACGCTTTTGTAAAACCATCTTGTAAATTATAATTATCAAATTTTCGTAAAAGAAGTAGAGTGTTGTTGATTTCCATTACAGGACTCTCGCTTTTCATGGGGCGAGACCTGAGCCTCCTCGGCGCGCCTGCGGGGTCTCAGCCTTCCCGCTAATCCCATAGGAGTCGAGCATCCCTCCATTCCAATCAACTAATCCATCAATAAAAGTTTACGGAAAAAATACTAATTAAGTATCCTTTACTTAGTGTAACAGTTTAATAATCAATTTTTAGGTAAATTGGGATTGAACATTAACTAATAAACTAATCATTTAAAACGATATATCTAAAATTTGAAAAAACAATTACTATAGTTTGTTGGTATATTAAAATTGTTGAAACACTTTAACATTTAAAATCGTTACTAAATATAAAAAAATGAATTTTAACATCAATTCATTTCCCCTAAATTTTGTTTTCCTTATAGACCTTTTATACTTCAACAGACTGACACTAATCTCTTGCATAAAAGGATTAGTGCTTTTTTTATTTTTAAAGCGCTTTCAAAATTTAAGAAATAATTCCTTTTCGAATTAATTCACCAACAGCATGAGAGCGATTGTTAGCACCAAGTTTTTTAATAGCAGATTTCACATATTGTTTTACTGTAAGTTCACTAATATTCATGGAATCTGCCATCTCTTTTGTGCTTTCTCCCCAAGCAATGCGTTTCATTACCTCTAATTCTCTTTTACTTAAAATGATTGAATGATAAGCCCCAGTTGTATTTTCTAAAAATTTACCAATTAACTTACCATAGTATGTAAATGAAGAGAGTAGTTTATCATCCATATTAATAAAATCATCTTTAAATTCCGTTGAACAAATATATCCAACAACTACTGAACCGAAACAGATTGGCACAACAATCATAGAGTTAACACTAGAAGGGAAGATATATTTACTACTCGTTTGTTTTAAGTATTCAATCCCTGAACAAAACTTTGCTTTTCGCTCACAAATTGCTGAAAAGATGATTGGGAGCGAACGAATATCATCTCTTATTTCTCGTATATGTGATAATCCATCATATGAAATCAAAATAATGCCTTCACCTAAAAATCCAAAAGGAGAATATCTAAATAAATAAGCATTTCGAACGGGAAAAAGATTCATATAGATATCAAGAATATTGTACATAAGTAGTTCATGAGTAACTAAAACAGCAAAAAGATGAATATAACTTACTTATAATTAGTTGGTTAGTTGGAGTGTAAATATAATAGATCTCTCCAATTATTAAAATTCATTTAATGTAAGTTGAATTAATCCACAAATTCAGAGTAAAAATAGTATAATGATATGTATTTAAATTTCATTAATAGTATAAATATTCAATTTGCTATTTGTTAGAGTTAAAAAGGGGAGAGTTTTAATTTGTCTGCATCAAAAAAATCTATCTTTAAAGGGACCTCATTTACGAATTTTTGGGTCTCTCGTATGTTTACTTCGACTTCATTTCAGATGCTATCGGTAGCAATTGGATGGCAAATGTATGATTTGACACATGACGCGTTTAGTCTGGGGCTAGTTGGTTTGGCGCAATTTATTCCAATGGTCTTACTTACTTTAGTAGTTGGTCAAGTTGCTGACAGAGTTGATCGTCGGAAGATTGTTTTCATCTGCCAAATGATAGAAGCTATAATAGCAGGGCTTCTTTTATATGGTAATTTTGCTAATTGGCTAAGTAGAGAGGAAATATTAATTGCTGCTTTTATACTCGGTGCGTGCCGTTCATTTGAAGGGCCTGCTTCTTCTGCATTATTACCTCAAGTTGTGCCAAAGTCTATTTTACAGCAAGCCATTTCTTGGAGTACATCTGCAGGTCAAACAGCACAAATACTAGGGCCATCTCTTGGTGGGGTATTATTTTCGGTAGGACCAGCATACGTATATGCAACGTCAGCAATTGCTTTATTACTTTCATCAATCCTAACATTTTTTATAAAATTAGACAGTCAATTTATTCGAAAATCAGAACCAGTAACTTTACGTACAATGCTTATGGGGTTAGAATTTGTCTATAAGCACCCAATCATTTTAGGAACGATATCACTTGATTTATTTGCCGTTTTACTCGGAGGAGCTACAGCACTTTTACCAATTTATGCGCAAGATATTTTACATACAGGTGCTTGGGGCTTAGGGCTAATGCGTACTGCACCAGCTGTTGGAGCATTAATCATGTCTTTAATTTTAGCTTATTTTCCACTTAAAAGATCATATGGTCCAATATTATTTGGAGCGTTAGGTATTTTTGGGCTGGCAACTATGCTATTTGCAATCTCAACAAACTTAGTCATCTCATTAATTGCATTATTTATCATCGGAGCCTCGGATGTAGTCAGCGTAGTAATACGTTCTTCGCTAGTTCAGCTACAGACACCGGATGATATGAGAGGCAGAGTAAATGCTGTAAATTCACTATTTATTGGAACTTCAAATCAGCTCGGGGAATTTGAATCTGGAACGATGGCTGGATTAATTGGTGCGGTACCAGCTGTATTTGTGGGTGGACTTGGAACGATATTAGTTGCAGGACTTTGGATGTATTTATTCCCTTCACTTAGAAGAATTAATTCACTTTCTGGAGACAAAACAGAAAAAGCAGGATAATTTGCTAAAGGAGAATTTATGGAAAATACTAAAAAAACCTTTGAAACGATTGATGAATATATTTCACAATTTCAGCCAGATGTTCAGGAAAAGTTACAAGCCTTAAGAAAAACTGTAAAAGAAGTTGTGCCAAATGCTGTTGAGAGAATTAGTTACCAAATGCCTACATTTGCGCTTAATAAAAATTTAGTACATTTTGCAGCATTTAAAAATCATATTGGATTTTACCCTGGAGCAAGTGGAATTGCAGCATTTAAACTAGAACTATCGGTTTATAAAGGTGCTAAAGGATCTGTACAATTTCCTTTAAACGATCCACTTCCATTTGATCTAATAAAAAAGATTGTAAAGTATAGAGAAGTTGAGGATATTAAAAAAGCAGAAGAGAAATTAAAAAAGAATAAATAAGTTCGGGACCTCTGAGGCTAATTTTAGCTTTGGAGGTTTTTTAGTAAAAAGGATTGACCTTTTGTTCAAAATTTTGCCATAAAAATTTTAGTTAAAACATTACTTTATCCGTTATACTAAACTTGTATTTTTATAGGAAAAACAATTAATAAATGATGAAGTTGATTTTTTTTAGTAAAACTTGTGAATAATTTCACAATTTATACTTTGGGGATAATAGTGATGAAAAGAAAATTATTGATGATTGGTAATGGTATGGCAGGAGTTCGATGTATAGAAGAGATTTTAAAAAGAAATAAAGATTTATTTGAAATTACGATAATAGGTGATGAACCTTATCCAAACTATAACCGAATCATGTTATCTAATGTATTACAAGGAAAAACGAACTTCGATGAAATCAATATTAATGATTGGAATTGGTATAAAGAGAATCAAATTACATTACTCACAAATGAAAAAGTGTCAAAAATACATACTACAGAAAAAAAAGTTGAAACAGAAAAAGGGAAAACGCTTTTATATGATGAACTTATTTTAGCAACTGGATCTAGTGCCTTTATACTCCCTATTCCAGGAAATGATCTACAAGGTGTATTCGGTTTCCGTACAATTCAAGATACTGAATTTATGATTGATTATGCAAAAAAATATAAAAAAGCAGTAGTAATTGGGGGAGGCCTATTACGCTTAGAGGCAGCAAGAGGCTTAATTAATCGAGGAATGGAAGTTCATGTTGTTCATTTACTACCTACATTAATGGAACAACAATTAGATGAAACTGCTTCGAAAATGCTAAAAAAAGATTTAGAAGAACAAGGCATGAACTTCTTAATGGAGAAACAAACGATTTCAATAAATGGAACGTATCGTGTAGAAGGGATTAGTTTTTCGGATGGAACTTCATTAGATTGTGATTTAGTCGTTATGGCAGTAGGAATTAGACCTAATATTTCTTTAGCAAAAGAAGCAGGAATCGATGCAAACCGTGCAATAGTTGTAAACGATTTTATGCAAACATCTGAACCATCCATTTATGCAGTAGGTGAATGTGCTGAGCATAACGGAACTACTTATGGATTAGTAGCACCGTTGTATGAACAAGGGATTGTGCTTGCTAATCATATGACTGGTAATTTAACAAACGGATATAAAGGAAGCATTTTATCAACTCAGTTAAAAGTATCTGGTTGTGATTTATTCTCTGGTGGATTAATTCATGAAGAAGAAAATATGCAGGCGATCATAGTAAATGACCAATTTGCTGGCCTTTACAAAAAAATAATAGTGAAAGATGAAAAAGTTGTTGGAGTAGTTTTATATGGTGACGCATCGGATGGAAATCGATTATTGAAAAATGAAACAAATATAAGAGAATACACAAGTGCTTCTATTCTCCATAAATCAGGTGAGGACTCTGGTGAAGATTTTGTTCTTACATTTTACCCGAAATTGGGGTATGAATGCTCCAACGGCAATTAGCTAATAAAACAAAAAGGGAAATTCAACAGTTTGTATATATAATGAAATAAAATAGGTCGTTGATGGTTCCTATTTTTAATTGATGAAATACTCATAGTTTACAAGGAATCGATTAAAAAAAATATTGAAAAGTATGGGGTGAGTTAATTGGCTAAAACTGTCTATTGCGATCGGTGTTTAAAAGAAATTAGGATTAGAGGAGATCTCGTTACTGCTACGATGTTTTTTCAAGTCGTTCCTTATCATGAAGATTGCTACGCAAAAGATTTAAAGGGTGTTAAAACACTTTTTCTAAACAATCAACCAATTAATGGTTTTTCTGGGAACTTTTTAACATTTTTAGCATTTGCGATTTGTATGGCGACATTTTTTATTGATGACCATTCGATGATCTATTTGCTAATTTTAGCGCTGATCGCAATAATGTATAGATTATATTCATTTTTTATTTTTGAAAGACATTTAGAAAAGTAGAAAGATTGATCGAAGGTGAAAACCCTAATCGATTTATTAGAAGCGTATAGAGCGTTGAATTTCGGTAGGGAGTTTTAAAAAATGTAATATAAAGTAAAAAACTCTGATAGACAGAGTTTTTTTTCATGTTATTTACCAAAATTTCCAGAAAATTGCATTACAACTGCTTTAACTTCTTCAAGTTTCTCAGGCTTTAATAAAGAAATCATCTTAGGAACAAATTGTTGAACTTCTTCTAATGAAAATGTACCTTCATCTTGTTTTCTGAAGTTTTCTAAAAGAATTTCCCTTGCTTCATCTTCTTTACCTTCTTGAACTCTTTGTAAAATAAAATTTAAAAACATTTCTTGACCTTGCTTGTCCATTCTTGTTGCCTCCTAAATAGTATTTATACAACCATAAGGTGTTATTTAAATTATAACACCTTATGGTTGTATGTCAATTTTATTTTTCTGTTAGTCACACTTCGTTATTTATTAGCTATTTTATAAAAATTTATTATCTATTTATGAAGATTAATCATTTTACCGCCCTTATGTTATTTAAATGATATTAATTAATTGAAAAATGCTATAATTTTTTATGGAAGATGATGGAACCTATGTCAAATAGGAGACTTAAAATTTTTATTAGAAAAGTATATAAAAAAGGTGGTAATAGCAATTAATAAGAAAAAAATAGCAGTATCTTTTAGTGGTAAAGATTCAACTTTGGCATTGCATGATCTTTTGCATTCAGATGAATATGAAGTAGAGGTACTAATCGCATCAGTAACTGAAGGATTTTATCGTACAAGCATTCATGGGGTTAGGGTTGAATTATTGGAGGCACAAGCAAACTCAATCGGTCTACCATTAAAGAAAATTTGGATTCCAGAAAATTGTTCTAATCAAAAATATCAAGAAATTATGACAAAGGTTAATTTAGAGTTAAAGGAACAAGGGATTGAATATATTGCATTTGGAGATTTATTTCTTGAAGACGTACGAAAGTATCGAGAGGAAATGCTTAAACCATTAGGAATTAATGCAATTTTTCCTTTATGGGGTGAAGGTACGACAAATGTGATTGAACGCTTTATTTCCTTAGGCTATAAAACGATTATTACTTGTGTTGATTTAACTAGATTAACAGAAGAATTTTCTGGTAAAGAAATAGATTATCATTTAATCAACGAACTTCCAAAAGAGGTTGATCCTTGCGGTGAGAATGGAGAATACCATTCATTTGTATTTGATGGTCCTATTTTTAATCAGCCAATTCAGTTTAGTATTGGAGAAAAGAAGCTAACTGCAGATGTTTATACAGGAGAAACTAGATTCTGTTATACAGATTTAGTTCTTGAATGAAGTTTTATAACATTCGAGAATGTTGAGTTATACCTGAAATAGACTGTTAATTTGCAACAGTCTATTTTGTGGTTTTATAACGAACTGTAAATCACTTTGAATTGTTCAATCTTGCTGTTTTTTCAAATTTGGTCCCCAAGGCGGCTCTGCCCCTGCATCCATCGTAATATTTTGTTTCGTTAATCCGACTTGCTTTGCATAACCATCTAACATTTCATATACGGTTAACCGATGATAAGAACCATTGATAAATCGTGGTTCATTTCTTCTTTTTGGATCCACAATCAACAGTGACACCGAATCTTTAGCAGTATGGTCATTGAATTCATTGATTGGTACACTAAAGTCAATCTGTTCATTATATCCGTTTGCTACAGTAATAATCGTAACCTCACCCATTTGTTTTTTCGGAAAAAGAGGATTCTTGTTTACTATTACATTTATCTTTGCAATTCCTTTTGAATCTGTTAATTCAGTACCTAAAACTTTACCGAATGAATTGATTACAATAACCCTAGCACCTTTAATAGGTTGACCAGATTCTCCTGAGGAGTCTGCTGTGGGACCTACTTGAACTGTAAGTATTGCAGAAACTTCATTCAACTTTTCTGATAGCGCTAACTGTGAAGAGCTAAAAAAAATGAAAATAATTAATAAAGTAGTCATGCAAATTTTTTTCATCCATTTACACCAAACCTTGTATAATCATTTTTCATTTAGTTTGAGTTGAATTATTCAAAACTATACTTTAAAAAATATTCGAAGTCGGATAACTATAAAAGATAATTGTTATATTTTATTGCTAGGAGAAGATATGAATATTTCTGTTCAATTAAAATTATTAATAGAATAATAGATAAAAAGGGAGCACTCTAATGATAACAAAATTATACTTAGTAAGACATGCGCATTCAACTTATACGGCTGATGAATTGGGCCGACCATTATCTAAAAGAGGATTTTCTGATACAAAGATTGTTACTGAATTACTATTAAACGAAAAAATCGATTACGTTATTTCAAGTCCTTTTAAACGTGCAATTCAAACAGTTGAAGAGTTCGCCAAATTATTAAATTTAGAAATAATGATTGAAGAAAATTTTAAAGAGCGACTTCTATCACAAGAGCCTGTTGTGAATTTTGATGATGCAATAAGAGAAGTATGGATGGACTTTAATCGATCATGGAATGGTGGAGAATCAAATTATACAGCTCAAAAAAGAGGAATAAAAGCAATAAATAATCTATTAAAAAATTATTCTGGTAAAAACATTGCTATTGGTACACATGGCAATATGATGGTACTAATTATGAATTTTTTTGATGAAAAATACGATTTTAATTTTTGGAACGAGCTTGCGATGCCAGATATTTATAAATTAATTTTTGAAGGTGAGGCATTAATTGAAGTGAATAGAATATGGCGTTAATGAAATGGTCCATTCGCGTAGATAGAAAAATAGAATTTTCTAATTAAAAGGAATTTCAATTTCGAAATTTCTTTTTTTGTTATCTTCTAATACATGTTGTATTTGAATATGGTAGAAATTGCAGAATCATAGAATAAGAGATGGTATAATATTTATAAGTTATTTCTACTTAATGGTTATTGGACGTGACTGAATGAAAAAGTAGATTTGTTTTAGAAAAATACTAGTGAGGACATAAATGATCGAATTTAACGGAAAACACAATAATGGGAAAATACTACTTGATTATGTTGATACAAATGTTATTACACAGTTAAAAACAATTTTGGATACAGAATGCTTTGCAAATTCAAATATTGTTGTCATGCCAGACTGCCATATATCTAGTGGAGGCGTCATGGTAGGTTTTACGATGACATTGAATGACTTTATTATTCCTTCGATCGTCGGTGTAGATATTGGATGTGGAGTCAGCGCATACCATCTAGGGCGAATGAAAACAGTTAAGAGTGAAAAACTTGATAAGTTCATCCGAAAAAATATCCCGATTGGTTCAAATATTCACGAGGAACCTGTAATCGAACCGGTAGAGATTGCTGAAGCGATTGAAAGACTTAATCTTAACTACATGTATGTAATGAACAGTATTGCAACGCTAGGTTCGGGAAATC
This sequence comes from Bacillus sp. FJAT-25509, assembly GCF_001420605.1. Classification (GTDB taxonomy): domain Bacteria; phylum Bacillota; class Bacilli; order Bacillales; family Bacillaceae_G; genus Gottfriedia. The sequence goes on along the minus strand of NZ_LJIZ01000003.1, from coordinate 266,191 downwards.
ATTTTATTGAAATTGATAAAGATGAGAATAACCACTTTTGGCTTGTAATCCACACGGGTTCAAGAAATTTTGGATTTGAAATAGCAAAACATCATATGAATGTCGCTAAAGAAAATATGAAACAATTATTCGGAGAAAATTATAAAGGATACGAATATTTATCTAAACAGGAAGACAAAGATGCATATTTAAGAGATCTATCAATTGCTCAGCATTTCGCTTCGCTAAATAGAGAAATGATTGCTAAAATCATCATTGAAAAATATTTTAAACTCGATTTTGAATCAATTAAAAAAATTGAATCGGTACATAATTATATCGACCTTCAAAACAATATTCTAAGAAAAGGCGCAATTTCAGCTAGTGAAGGTGAAGAGATAATCATCCCATTTAATATGGCATATGGATGTGTTGTAGGAAAAGGTAAAAGTTCAGGAGACTACAATTATTCAGCACCACATGGAGCAGGACGAATTATGAGTCGAACTGACGCAGCTTATAAAGTCGATTTAGATGTTTATCAAAAAGCAATGAAAGGCGTATTTACAACTTCAGTCAACAAACATACAGTCGATGAATCACCAATGGTATATAAAAAACCAAAATTAATATTAGAAAATATTACTGAACAAATTGACATCGATTTCTTTATGAAACCAGTTTACAATCTAAAAGCCGACAAATAACCTCTCTGTTTAGAGAGGTTATTTCACGATTTCAAAACATACGAATTAATACTAAAACAAATTCTAAACAATTTGATTGTAAATTTCACCCAAAATCAGAAAACAATCTGACAAAGAAAATACATTAGGACACTTAGCTAATTTAGAAAGATATGACGTCTATAGTAATTGAAAAGGAAAAATTAACCACTTAAGTTCTTTCTCCACATTCTCAGTATACAATTATATTAATTGTCTTATATTGACACCTAATCTTATTACATAATGGGGGGAATACTATGTTGAATAAGTTTAAAAGGTTCTTAGTAGTACTTCTCATTTTTGTTCTATATATTGGAATATCGTTGTTAGTTGGAAATTTTCTTTGGAGTTTAATCGTTAACTCGATTATATAAGTGGATCAAATAATAAAGGGATTTACTAATTCTCCTTAGAATATAACTCTTAAAGGAGAGTGGAATAAATTTGGTGAAAATTTGTTTTATTATTGGTGCAATTTTTATATTCATTTCTGGAATACTCATAGGTGCATTTCAAACTCCAGAACAACAAAGAGTTGTGAAAGATGATTTTTTTAAGTTAGGACACTTAAATAAGGATCTATTCTCATTATGGTCAGGAGTTATTGGTATTTTTTTTATTTGTATCGGTGGACTAGTATACTATATTAATTAATTCTTTTATGACTAAATGCAATCATAACTCAAATAGTTTAATAGCTTTTATCATAATCGACATTTTTGTCGATTTTTTTTATTGTGATTATTTCAAAGTAGGTCAATATGATTATTAGTAGGGGCATAAATTAAATGAAGTAGAAATTATATTGTTGCGACCATTATTAGGAGGTGCGAAATTGAAGATCGTTTTTTTTAGAAATCTCAATAAAATTGAAACGTATGCTGCAAATAGAAAACAAATAAAGTTAAATCTTCCTAGTAAAGATGAGGCCAGTGTTATATTTGGCCTGACAAGAAAATTCGAATTTGATAATCGTTGTGCAAGACCGCCACAAATCAGCGGTACTGTTGTTGCATCGGTTACTTGTAATAGAGATAAGGATATTAGAATTTATTTCTATCCAATCTCACAAACTATTTATCCAGAGAAGGCGAAATCTCAATTTCATAATGATGTATTACCTAAACTTAAGAAATGGATTGATCATCAAGTGTCAAAACCAGAAACTGCAGTTTTAGGGATTGAAGAATTTATCATCGAATGGAATGGCAAAAATCATCTATTCCACCAAATTAAATTTTTATAATTAGTTTTTAAAGACGGTAAGTTTCATTACCGTCTTTTTTATGTATATATAATCCTCGAAAACTTATATAACGTAATTAAATTAAGTTTTTTAAGTTTTTTATGGAAATACTTAAAATAATTATATATAATATCTTTAGAATTCAAACTTAAGGACATACACAAAGGGGCTTTAAACTATGTATCAAGAACAAAGATTAGCTTTGATAATAAAGTATTTGGCTTCAAATGGTGAGATTACTTTAGAAGAAATATGTGAAATGCTTAGCGTTTCAAGGGATACAGCAAGAAGAGATCTCGTCAAACTAGAAGAACGCGGGGAAATTCTGAGAATAAAGGGTGGAGCAACACTTCCAACCTCTAATCGAAATTTAATCGAATATAAAGAACGAAATACAACAGAGGACAAGGAGAAAATTGCGCAAAGAGCCGCATTACTTATTCGTGAAACTAGTGACTTATTGATGGATACATCATCAACTTGTGCACTCATGTCTAAATTTATGTCAGGTAAACAAGTTAATGTGATTACAAATTCAATTGATATAGTTGATTTATTAGGTGAGTATGAAGAAATTCAAACCTTTATGCTACCAGGAAAATTTAATCGGAAAAATAGAAATTTAGTTGGCCCTAGAACAATTGAGACACTTAATGACTACAAAGTTGATCAGCTATTTCTTGGTGCATGTGGAATTAACACTGACGGACTAACTTCACCTGATGAAGAGGAAGCGTTTTTAAAGAAAAAAATGATTAGTTGTGCAAAACAAGTAGTTTTATTGGCAGATCATACAAAGTTTGAAAAAGTCTTTCTGCACAAGGTATGTGATATTAAGGGGATAGACATCATTATTACAGACAAAGATCCAGATGAAGAATTTAAAAGAAAAATAACCGAATACAATATTCATTTAATTAGTTTAGAAGAAGAGGAAAGAGAGAGGATTTCGGATGAAAAAAATTAAGGTTGGTTTAGTTGGATATGGTTTTTCCGGAGCTACGTTCCATGCACCATTTATTAGTGAATTAGAAGAATTTGAATTGATAAAAGTTGTTAGTTCAAAAAAGGAAGATGTCCAAAAAGATTTAGGAGATGTAGAGGTAGTAAGCAGTTTAGATGAGGTTCTAAATGATGAATTGATTGACTTAGTTGTCATTACTACGCCAAGTGGTATGCATTATAAAATGGCAAAACAAAGTTTAGAAGCGGGTAAACATGTCATTTTAGAAAAACCGATGGTAGTGGAAACATGGGAAGCAGAAGAGCTAATTAAGATTGCTGAAGAAAAGAATCGAGTACTAAGCGTTTATCATAACAGAAGATGGGATAACGACTTTTTAACAGTTAAAAAGTTAATAAATGAAGGTGTGCTAGGAGAAATCAATACTTATCAAGTTCATTTTGACCGTTATAGACCGGAAGTAAGAAATAGATGGAGAGAAAAGCAAGGTCCTGGTTCTGGCATGTTATATGATTTAGGTTCACATTTAATTGATCAAGCTTTAACCCTTTTTGGACAGCCTCAATCCATTTTTGCGGATGTATTTGCACAAAGAGAAAATGCAGAAATAGATGATTATTTCCATATTATTTTAGGATATGACAAGCTACGTGTAATCTTACATTCTGGTTCCATCATCCCAAGTAATGGACCACGTTTTCAAGTACATGGAAACAAAGGTAGCTTTATTAAGTATGGAATAGATGGACAAGAAGCTGCACTAAAAGAAGGTAAAAAACCAACTGAACAAACATGGGGAACTGATGAAGCACAATTCTATGGAAAGCTCTATTCTATTAACGGTGAAAAAGAAGTGGAAGACACGATTGAAACAATACCAGGCTCATATACAACTTATTACAAGAAAATTGCTGAAAGTATTTTAAATGGTTCAAATCCTCCCGTTACAGGTGTAGAAGGCTTATCAGTTATTAAAATCATTGAAGCAGCACTTAAAAGTAGCGAAGAAAAGAAAGTGATCGATCTATAATTGGAGGTTGTATGGAAGAGAAAACAATTCAACAAAAACTTGAAGAGGTAAGGAAACAAGAAGAAAATCTACTATTTAAAAGTTTTTCAAATAAGGATGCTTTAGAAATTGGTTTGTTAATTATTGAAGCAGCTAAAAGGTTTGATAAACCAGTTGCTATAAATATCTTGAAAAATGGTCAAAGTATATTCCATTTTGCAATGGATCATACATCGCCAGACCAAGATTTATGGATCAAGCGAAAATCTAATATTGTTCTCCGTCATCATTGCAGTTCTTATTATATGAGACTTTACAACGAAATGAAAAATAGATCATATAATGAATTTTACGCAGCCAGTCCATATGAGTTTGCTGCACATGGTGGGGCATTTCCTATTAAAATTATAGGATCGGGCGTAATTGGTGTTATTACAGTTTCGGGTTTAGCTCAGGAGGATGATCATAACTTGATAGTTGAGGCATTAGCCAAATTCCTAAATAAAAGGATTTAATTTTAAAGCATAATTAAAGAATAATGTGTTATTTGTTTTGCTTGCACAGTTGTAAAATTTACTGAGAGCGAGTTAGTTTTAATGATGTTAGCAGACATAATTTACCAAATCAATAGCAGGTTAATTCAATTAACGGGAGGAAAAAGGTAGATAGAAAGGGAATTATTTGATATGTCAGATTAAATAAAGGAGACAAGGCTATGAGTAAATCATTTATTGAACAAGTACATTATATAAGAATTCCTGTAAATGATTTAGAACTTTCTGCTCAATGGTATAGAGATGTATTAGGGCTCCAGTTATTAAATAATACTGAGAAACTTGCGATTTTAAAAGTAAATGAAGGACCTTTCTTACTTATCTTAGTTCCTACCGAAGATAAAACATTTGCACATTTTACAATTGATAATAAACAAGAATTTAGCATTGGCTTTACAAGTCCAGAATTAACTAAATTTCATCAACACTTAATTGATCATCAAGTTAAGGTCGAGGATATAAAAGAAGATAATGGTCACGCCTTTTTCCACTTTTATGACCCAAATGGTAATAAACTTCAAGTACACTGGTAAGGTTATAATAAATAAATTACCTTATTTCATGATCGGGTGCTTTACGGAAATAAGAACGGGGAACGTCCAAATCAGACGTTCCCATTTTTTTTGCCTGAAAAACTATAATACTATTTAACAAAGCCATTTTTAAATGGGTCACGATCAACACGAATTGGTAAGGTTTCAGTTTCTTGAAATAAAGGGATTCAATGCCAACATATCGAATATTAAAGAGCTATTCGTACGAACAAAACTTTACGAGAATCCTATAACAAACGAAGATATTCGTCTATCATAGATCATTAGAATCTTCACTTTCTTAATCGTACAATCGCAATTTAATTGTGAAAAAAATCAATACATAAGGTGGGTAAACAGTGAAAATTAGAGAAATCAAAGTAGAGGATGCAGAAAGTTTTGCGAAACTAATTATAGAAGTTGAAAACCAGGCGGATTTTATGCTTTATGGAGCAGGAGAAAGGAATTTAACAACTGAAAAACAACGAAAACAGTTAGAAGTTATTGAAAAATCACCAAATTCTACGATATTTGTAGCGGAAGAGACTTTTGGAATATTAGTTGGTTATGCGTTTGCAATTGGTAGTACCGCAAAAAGAAAGAAACATTCCGTCTATCTTGTCGTTGGAATTTTAGAGGAATATACAGGTAAGGGAATAGGGACAAAATTATTTCAAGCATTAGAGGAATGGGCAATTAATCATAGTATATTCAGATTAGAATTAACTGTTGTAAAGCAGAATGAAGCGGGAGTAGGTTTATATAAAAAAATGGGTTATGAAATTGAAGGAACAAAAAGAGGTTCCTTACTAATAGATGGTAAAAGCTTCGATGAGTTTTATATGGCTAAACTATTATAATTACTTCTATTTTAGTAGAATAAGAACTTAAAAGGACGCTTTACCCAATTTTTTAGGACTGTTTGCGATTTGCATAGTTGTAGTTCTAGAAAGAGACTATAATGAAGAAAAGCGTGGATTTGCCTTAAAAGTTATTGGGATTGTTTGAGGTATTGCTGGATAGACTTTGAATTTTTTTATTAAAAAACAGTAAAAAAATCTTGGGAAAATTTTAAAAAAATATACTATATTTTCATTTACCTTTCATAATTGTATGGGATTATAAACTGTCTTTAAAATTACATATGAAGGGAAATGATATTTAAATGTCATCTGCAAAAAAAATTGTAAAGTCGTCTGTTAGTAAAATTCCTCAATTGACACTATTGTTTTGGATCATGAAGATTGCAGCGACAACGTTAGGAGAAACGGGGAGTGATTTAGTAACTGTTCCTGGAACGGAAGATAATTATTTAACTCCTTTTTTGTTCTTCGTAGGTGTTTTCGCAGTCTTTTTAACAATTCAATTGTTTGTGAAGAGATATGTACCATCAGTCTATTGGACTGTTATACTATCCACTAGTCTTGCGGGAACAGCGTTTTCTGATTATATGGATCGTTCATTAGGATTAGGTTATATGAAGGGCTCACTTATACTAATAAGTATACTTGCTATCATTTTTATTTTTTGGTATTTTACAGAGCCAACGTTAAACGTGAAATATATTGCGACGAAAAGGGTAGAGGTATTATATTGGATTGCCATTCTCGTATCTAATACATTAGGGACTGCAGCAGGCGATTTTTTATCGCATAAATCAGAAGGTGTAGGTACATTAGCAAGTGGTGGCAATTACCTAGAACAAGGATTAGGCCTAACTATTGCACAAGGGGCTATGCTTACAGGCGGATTAATTTTATTAATTCTTTTAGCATACAGATTTACAAATTTAAATAGAGTATTTTTATTTTGGGCAGCGTTCGTACTGACACGACCGTTCGGAGCAACATTCGGAGATTTCCTAATTAAACCTCAAGAAAAAGGCGGATTAGGATTAGCGAATGGAACACAAATCGCATCTGCAATTTTATTAGGTGTTCTTATAGTTTGTATAATCATCGAGTATATCATAAATAAATCAAAATTAAATAAAATGAAAATGGATGAATCAGATATTCAAGTAAGTTAAAATCATTCAGGTTTATTAATTTGAGAGAGGGAGGAAAGTAAGTTAACTGATTCCCACTCTCCTATTTTATTATTATTTATAAGAAAAAAAGCTGCCAATGCAGCTTTTTTTGTTTGTTCCAGTAAAAAGAGACAAAGTTAATTGATTTCTTTTAAATCTAGCCATTCAGAATAGGTCAAAATGTTTAATTCATCTTTTTTACTTACGACATAATTAACAATCGTTTTATATTTTTCTGGATCAAAATTCATTTGAGCTTTATCGGCTTTTTTTTCAAATCGATGGTTTGTAAATACAATTGATTGTTTCGTCTTAATTGCTAAGTCGATTTGATCTTTGACCCATGAAATGTCAGTACTAGGAAGTAAATTTACCGTACGAACTTCATATTTTTTAATATTGTTTGTTTGTATTCCGTCCTTTATGGTACGAGCACTTCGATAATGTTCTTCCTGTAAGATTTTCAATGTATCTTGATTATAAGACCCATATGGATAAACAGCGATATTACTTGCTCTTGTAAAACAGCGTTGATCTAGCCATTGGCGTGCATCGTTTAATTCACTTTTTTGCTCTTGTTTATTTAAGCTTGCTAAATGTCGATGTGTTTTTGTATGATTCATCAAATCCCAACCAGAACGATATAAAGTATTTAATTGACGTAATGACATATACCCTTCAGTACCTATTTTTGAAGGTATGACAGCAATGCTTCCTTTTATATCATTATCTTTTAAGATTTGAAAACCTTTCGTAAATTGCGTTTCCCATCCATCATCCATTGTAAAAATAATGTTTGCTTTATTTTGGTTTTTTTTAATTTCTTGTGGTGTTTGTACTTTACTTTGCAAAGTTTTACAATTTGTAGTTTGCATCAAATCATTTTGTGGTTTAGGCACTGACAAATAAGATGCACTACTTTTCATAAACGGATATGCTATCAAAAATGATGAAATTAGAACAGCATATACAATAACAAGTTTTTTATCCAACGTTCATCATTCCTTTATCCTTATCTAACTCATAAATTCTTCCAGATCGTGACACTTTGTTCCAATCATTACGGTTTATAAAATAGGAAACAGTTCCAATTAGTACAAAAAATAATGTTACAAAACGATAGACAAATAAGTCTAAAATAATAGTGACCGATAATCTTATCTTTTCTTTGCCTTTAAATTTAACGCCATAATAATTAGCCAAATACATAGCAAATATACTATAGACTAAATTTAAAGATACGACACCAAGCAAATAGAATAATAGTAGATTTTGAGCATGTCCTATATTTGTAAACAATATATAGCCAAAATTAATGATTGTAAAATAAATAGCAACAGTACCTAAAATAAAAGAATCAACTAGCATAAAGAAGGAAACAGTGCGAAATAAAAATGTCTTTATAAGCATCGGAAAATAATAAATGACACAATCAATAAAGGCCTTTTGCCAACGAATTCTTTGCTTAAATAAATCCTTCCAGGTTTCCGGACACTCTGTATAACATACAGCATTTGGGACAAAAACCATTTTTTTACCAGGATTTTTTAAAATGTATTGCTGGAATTTTAATGTAATGTCGATATCTTCTCCTAAAGTCTTTCTGTATCCACCAACTTTAAATAAAATTTCTTTATTAAAAACCCCGAATGCCCCAGAAATAACGGAGAGTGCATCGAATTTCGCAAGAGATACTCTATTAATATAGAATCCTTTTATGAATTCAAAAATTTGAAATCGAATGACATGCTTTACGGATAAAGTACGCTCGATATTTTTTTGATTAAACTGGACACCTTGAAGGGGGTGTACCATTCCGCCTGCTGCTAATACATCAGGATCTTGAAAAACTTCATTTAGAATATGCAATGCGTCGTTTGCAAGAATACTATCTGCATCTAAAGTTACGACTAATTCATTTTTTGAGTATTCGATTCCAGCGTTTAAGGCATCATGTTTTCCACCATTCTCTTTGTCTATTACGAATACATTAGGGTAAATAGTCGATTTATAAAAGTTTTTGATTTTATTACTATTTAACTGATTTGCTATTTTTCGATTTTCCGGTGTAAGACCAAGGAGTTTATGTAAAACTTTCATGGTTCCATCTTGTGATCCATCATTAATATAAATAACTTCTTTTGTTGAGTAATCTAATCTATTTATACCTTTTATAGCTGTTTCGATAATACTTTCCTCGTTATAGCATGGTATAAGTATGCTGATACTTTTATTTGTTCGTAATAGGCTTTGTTTTCGTTTCTTTCGATTAGAAAAGATTGGAAGTGCATTTATCATATGTAAGAGTGGGAAAAAGGTACATAAGAAAAGGGTGAGAATTGTAACAAATTGCATAATTAAAAAGCTCCTTAAAACTGGTATGGTTAAGTACTTTCAATATCTAAGTATGAAAGACAATAATCAATCAGTACAAATATAGATTTTTACTAAATAAACATAAGATTATATTAACGAGATTTTAGGTTGTTTAATATGTTATTCTTTGAACAATTTATTTCAAAATGAATACTAACAATACAAATATTAAAATGTCTTCGTATTTTTAGAAATTTCACGTACCGTAATATAATTTTTTTTAAAAAAACTTTGTTTACTTATTAAGAAAAAGAAAGGTAAAAACACTATTCTTTAGGGGGAATTATGATATGAAGATAATGTAAATGTATTTCCTTAAATTGAGTGACAAAAAACATTGCGCTTTTTTAAATGGATAAAAAATCTACTTTTATTAAGCTTGGATGATTGAAAACAATATTTGAACGTTAATCAAATCTGCAACAATAACCGTTATTCTGCAGGAATTACTCTGCCATTATAGAAAACAACGGATATTTATCAGAAGGGGGAAGCGGATCAATAGAATGGGCTCTACCAAGAAATGTATCTTTAATAAAGTATTTTTTAATAATTCGATTGGTAAGGTAATTGTTTTGTGTATCCAATTACAATTCGTGAAGTTAAAAAGATGAAATAAAATAAAACAGCCGAAAACTTAATAAATAGATTCGGCTGTTGTGTTTTTTAAAATTTTTAATGAACTAAAGTATTATCTAACAAATAATCCTACAATCGTTCCTGTTAAAACTGAACCTAGTGTAGCAACTAATAATACTTTTAAACCAAATTTAGCAAAAAGCTCTGATTGCTTTTTATCAATCGCAGCAATTGCACCATAGATAATTCCAATTGATGAAAAGTTAGCAAATGATACTAAGAATGATGACACGATTGCAACCGTTTTTGTTGATAAATTAGGAATGATTTTTTGGAAATCAAGCATCGCAACAAACTCATTTGCAGCAACTTTTGTACCCATAATTGATCCTGAACGTACTAATTCATCTGTTGGGATACCCATAATGAAAGCAACAGGTGCAAAAACATATCCTAAAATTTCAGTAAATGTCATTCCGATAATCGAATTGAATACGAAATTAATCATTGCAAGTAATCCAATGTAAGTAATTAACATTGCCCCTACAATTAAGGCAACTTTACCACCATCAAGTGCACCGTTACCGATGGCTTCAAATAATGACTTTTCTTTAATCATTTCTTTGACGTTAATATCTTCATCTTGTTCTGATGTAACAGGACATGCCATTGAAGAAAGAATTAAACCAGAGAACACGTTGATAGGGAGTGCAACTAGTACATATTCAGGAGGAATCATTTGCATATATGCACCTAAGATCGAACATGATACCGCTACTAACGAAGATGTAACAACAACAAATAATCGGTTAGGTGTAAGTTTATGTAATTCCGTTTTAACAGAAAGAATTGCTGTTGTATCACCGAATACCATACTATTTACAGCAACGAATGACTCAATCTTTGGTAATCCCGTAACTTTTGCAACGGCACCACCGATATATTTAATTGCTAAAGGTAGTATTCTTGTGTAAGTCAAAATTGATAATAATGAAGATACGAATATGATCATCATTAAAACGTTAATCCAGAAATAACCCTTTGTCGATAAATCGCCGAATACAAATGAAATACCTTCGTTACCAAAAGATAAAACTTTATTAAAGAATGAGACGATCTTTTGTAAAACTGTTCTTCCAATTGAGGTTTTTAGCATAAACCAAGCTAAAATCAATTGAACTACTAACATAATTGCAACAGCTTTATAATTAATGTTCTTTTTATCATTAGACATTAACCAACAAATAGCAAATATCAAGATAATGCCAATGATTGCGAAAATATATGACATTTATTTTCCTCCAAACTACAAAAACGTAGAATAATTTCTAATTTGCAATCTTATTGTTTCCAATCAGTTTAAAAATATCATTAAATAAAGAAAGGTTTATTTATATAAATAGCTGAACTAACTTCATCCCACCCCATACACCTATAATTCCACAAATTGATGAAAATACAGGTGGTGCTGGAATTGGTAATTTAATGAGTGTAAATACAACTCCAACAATTAAACCTGCGATTAAGCTCATAATTATTTCATGCATATTTACTAACTCCTTTTGCTAAAACACTTTTTTTGTATTTACGTATAGCCATCTTCTCTGTTAATAGGGTATTATCCCCAAAAATCATAGCTAATACAAATTACTACATTAAAGAAAACTTTTTTTATAAATCAAATGGTTGGTAGGTAAAAAGAATGTTTTTAAAGAATATATTTGTATAGAAAATTCTAATCTTGATGACTTAACTTTTAGAATATATACAAGCTGAAAGGGGCTTATGAATGAAACAATCACTTCTACAAGAAATTCATGATTTTACTTTATTCGGTGAATATGCAGATCACTTTGAATACTTAGCAAGTGGAAAAGATGGAGATGTTTACACTAGAGACAATTATGTAATAAAAGTATTTAAGGAAGATGGAAAAAGTCGAGATGACGGAATGAAACTTCACCTTCTAGAGCGAAGTATATACTATCCAAAAGTTCATGCATTTACGAATGATTTTATGGTAAGTGATCGAGTATTTGGTGAAACTTTTTATCAATTAGATGGCCACAGTAAAAATTTACGTATACAATATGAAATAGAAATTAATCAAGCGATCTTTGATGCTCAAAACGCTGGTTTAAATGCATTCGACTTGCATAATCATAATTTAATGTTATCGAATGATGGTGAAGTTCGAATTGTTGACGTCGGTCGATTTTCACTTGAAGAAGAAACTCTCCAGTTAGGATTTTTTAAATCATTGTTTGGAAGTTCTCATCGCCGTCATCGAAAACATAAAAGACGTCATGATCACTCATCTTCAAGGCATCATTACAGACACTCTTCATCATCCAGACGTCACCATCGTAGACATTCAAGTTCTTATAGCTCATACTCTTCATAAAAAAAAATACCACCTTTATACGAAAGGTGGACTTTTTTGCCAATTGCATAAGTTATAATAGAATGGAAAAACTAACCAATATTATTAATTGTAATATTGGAGGGCAAAATGTATAAATCAATCATATCGTTTATGCTTTTAATATTTCTTGGTTTTTCCTTTGATCATTTCATGGTAGCAGAGGCTAGTGTATATACGAAAGAAATGTTAAAAAAAGAAATCGAGAATTATGGAGAAAAAGCAACTAACAAAATCCCGGCATCCTATAGTAAAGAAGAAGCGCTAAAAAATGGAGATATATTAATAATAGGAAGAACGACTAATCATAATGAACGGATACAAAAATTTATTAATAATGTGAAAAAAAAGAAGCCTGACTTTATTCGATTTGTTGAATTTACTTCAAAAGGTGATCCAGTGATTACCGAATATCAATATAATGGAAAACTAATTTATTATCGATTTGATAGTTCAAGGGATCGAACAGACCAATATCGAAAAGGTACATTTGCGATGAGTAAATTTGTTACAGGACCAAAAGTTTTAGAAGATTATTGCCAAAAGTTAGTCGTAAACTCAAAATCGTCCTATTTAACAAATTGTTATCATTTCGATAAGGTGGAATTTTAGTTTTTAAAAACGCCGGTTAAAAAATCGGCGTTTTTTGTATTTTAGTTACTTGAGAGTAATGTAGTTTAAAAAAGAAATTTCACTCACCGTAATTTATAGTCAAAACATTTTATATTTTAAAAATCAATATTCTTAATAAACAGCAATTCAATTTTAATAATTTCACGTACCGTAATATATATCCAAAATTTAATTCTTTAGACGATAAGATGGACAAGAAGTTCCAAACTAAACTATAATTTCTACATATAACTAATAAAACTACTACTAAATAATGGAAATAAAAAAGGTTCACCAAAGGAGTAAATAAAATGACAGAAAATATAGTTCAAAATGAGAAGACTGAGTTAATAAAATACATACCTCCAAAAGGAGAATTTACAAAATTTTTGTCAGATGAGGATTATTTAGAAAAAGGACGTTCATGGGGCTTATTTAATAAAAATCCAAAACATGATTTTTTATTCAAAGGTCAAGATTTTCAAGTAAATGTAAAGCTTGTTGGCTATGAAACTTATGGGGTTACGGATGAGTATCATACAATTATCATTGAATTTGAAGATGGCAATTTATCATGTATTCATCCTGCTTATTTAAAAGAAATGCAGTCCCCAAGCTTTAAGAAAGTCTACACTGTTGGTGAAAATGATACGAAAAACAGTGAGGAGAAGAAAACAGAAACAAAGTCAAAAGAAAGTACTTCCAAAGCTACTACAAAGAAAAAAGAAGAAAAGAAAGAGGAAGTATTAATCACATTACCAACTGATAAGTCACATTTTAATGGCACGGTTAAAGAATTTAGCACTAAATATAATCATTTTAATGATAGCGAAGAAGAGATTGTTATATGGGAAAATGTGGCTGTCAAAGGAGATCAAGATCTATTAATTGGAAATGCTTGGTGTTCATTAAGTAAAACTCTAAAGGCAGCCGAGTTAGAGGTAGGTAAATCATATCAATTTGATGGTAAAGTAGTTGATAAGAAATTAAACAAAGAGGTTAAATATAAATTAAATAACCCTTCAAAGGTTGCTGAGATTTAAATTTAGTTCGAGAAAAGAAGTTTTAAATTAATTTATAATGGGTCAAGCTAAATCAAAAAAAAGGCTAACTAATACAGTTAGCTTTTTTTATTTCTCAAATCCTTCCATTATTATCAAATCTAAGGAAATGGTTACATGATTTTGTACTTTTAGACAAATAATTTAATAAAACATACTATCTATAAAAAAGGTAATAAGAGTCTACTTATTACACTTATTTAAGGGGGCGTATATGTTGAGAAGAAGAAAAATTGGTATAACGTTTCTTACTCTTGCTTTAGCAAGTTCTTTATTTTCAACTACTGCACTTGCAAAAGAGTATAATGATAATAATGTTTATACTTTTGAAAAGATTGAACTTGTAGGTCTTGGAGACTCCATAACATTTGGTTTCAATTTAGGAACTACTAATAATATACCATCAAATTATGCGTTCCCTTTTCTTATTGGTGAAAACGCAAACCTTGAAGTACGTGATTTAGGCGTACCAGGTTGGACAACAGACAATCTTTTGCAAGCAATAAAATATGATACCAATTTCAGACAATCAGTTAAACATGCAGACTATATTACTTTAGATATAGGAAATAATGATTTATTACATACATTGAAAAAAAGTAATAATATAGAACAACTTACTGGAAAAATTGCTACGATGATGCCAAAGTTAGCAGATAATTTAAATGAAATAATTAAGGAAATTCGTGGACTTAGTGATGCTCAGATTGTTTTGTACAATTTTTATAATCCATTTCAAGTAAGTAATCAACCGATGCATAACTTATCAAATCAGTTATTATCGCTCATTATTAATCCAAAAATTTCGAGCATTGCAGGTAAATACAAGAATGTAAAAATAGCTGATGCTTTTTCTGCATTTGATGAGAAACAAGCAACTTATGTAAGAAAGGGAGATATACATCCAACTATTGATGGACAAACTGTACTAGCTACTATTGGAATGAATGCGCTAGGTATAAAACAATAAAAAATATTGTATTAAGTTTTAGTTTTCACTTTAACTTAAATAATCGGTTAACCATAGATTATGGTTAATCTTTTTTTGTAGTTATTTCTTATGTTAATTAAATTTGAATCTAGACATAACCCTTTCATCATAGAACTATATATTAATATTTACTAAAAATGCCTGTATCGTGATTTTATTTAGGAGGGATCTAATGGAAAGTATCCATGAGATACTAAATGAGATTACATCATCTAAAGAGGGTGATGTATTAGCTACAATTATTCATGTAGAAGGCTCAGCATACCGGAAAGAAGGAACTTCCATGTTATTTAAAGGAAATGGGAAAGAGGTTGGCTTACTAAGTGCCGGTTGCCTTGAAGCAGATTTGTCATATCGAGTTCAAGAAACAAGAGTAAGAAAAACACCTCAAACTGTTACTTATGATATGAGTGCAGAGGATGATTTATCTTGGGGAAACGGAGCAGGATGTAACGGTATTATAACTGTGCTTATAGAGCCAATTGATGAAAGGATGTTTAATTTACTTACTGAATTAAAAACATTCCTATTAAATGGTACGAGTGTGTCGATGATGAAAATTTTATCGGATGATAATAATAACGTTGAAACTTTGTTCCTAGTGGATGAAAAAACCTTTTTTGGCAATTGTAATGAGCAAAATACAGTTCAGCTTAAAAGTGTACTAAATGAATTACATGATACTAATCAAAAAAGTGGACTCCAAACGATCGAACCGCTTGAAACAAATGTGTATTTACATACTTTTCATCCTAAGCCCCGCTTATTTGTGTTTGGAGCTGGTAAGGATGCGATTCCTTTAGTAAAACTTGCAACATTAGCTGGATTCTTTGTCACTATAACCGATTGGCGAGCTGATCAATGTTCTAAAGAATACTTTCCAGACGCAGATCAAATACTTGTGGGCTTTCCGAGCGAAATTATACCGAGACTTCAATTGTCTACATCAGATTCTGCCATAATCATTACCCATCAATTCCAAAAAGACAAAGAAATATTAAATCATATTTTAAATATTAATCTTAAGTATTTAGGAGTTCTTGGTGGAAAAAAAAGAATACAACGACTTTTAGATGGTAAACAAGTAGAATCAGAAATAAATAGTCCAGCTGGACTAAAAATTGGTGCTGAGGGCCCAGAAGAGATTGCAATCAGTATTGTTAGTGAATTAATTCAGAGACAAAGAATAAAGAAGACTAAGCATGAACAATAGTAGGATCATTGCAATTTTACTTGCTGCAGGTAGTAGTAAAAGAATGGGTCAGAATAAAATTTCTCTTCCATTAGGTAATTCTACAATTGGGAGTTTTGGTTTGCGTAAATTTATCAATTCTAATATTGACCATGTTTTTGTCGTTACAAAAGAAAATGATTCACTAAATTGGATTAGCAAAGATCTTTTTAAAAAACCCAATAAAAATTTTTGGACGCATGTACCATGTACCAGTGCTAACAAGGGACAATCATACTCTTTGAAATGTGGTTTAACTCAAGCTCTAAAAACAAAGCCTTTAGGGATAATGATCCTCCTTGCTGATCAACCTTTTTTATCGATTCAAACTATTAATATATTGCATCAAAATTATTTAAAGCGTGTAAGTGAGAATTCAACAATTCCTTTTTTAGCAGCAAGCTTCCGAGGTGTTCCTAGACCTCCAATCATACTGTCACCTAATACGCTAACTGATCTATTCATGTTAAATGGAGATGAAGGGGCAAGAGCTATTATTCGGAATCATGCTAACTTAGAAGGTTTATTAGTGGAATTTGAGAATAAGTGGGACTTTTTCGATATCGATACAAAAGAAGCGTATGAAGTAGCGAAGGAAAATGAACAATTTGGAAATTAGAAAAGGAGTTGTTAATTTTGTGAAATCGGCAGGTGTAGATCATGTACTGTTCAAAAAATATTAGTGAGTAGGTATCAAATGAATTAATCATTAAATATATAAGAAGGAGTAAATTATAAAAGATAAAACTATGTCCTTCTATATTTATCCTATAGTTCATAGGGGAAATGAGACATCAAAAGAAAATGGAACTGGATTAGGATTAGCAATTTGCTATGCGATTGCTTAATAAGTTCTTAGAATTGATTATAAATTATGATGTAATATGGGTATAATAAAAAAGAGTTTGGTGCTGGTAACACCAAACTTAAGTACTACATCCGTAGTGATACGGTTGACAACTATGTCCTTGGGGAAGGACGATTACTTCTTATTAGAAGTAATGTTGATGATGGCAACGATTAAGCTAATTAGCGCGATCGTTGCTATTACACTTTCTAGCAGTAAACTAATTGGATTTTCCATATTAATATCAAAATTATGACTAGTAATGGTTTGATTGTCCGAACTGATAAAAAGAAATAGGAAGGCTCGTTTTAATAACTTAAAACGAAGTTTCTCAAAACCTATTATTGTGAATTTAATCACAAAAAATACATAATATCGAGAATTTACTCTAAACCTTATATGTTACTTTAAATTTATTTAGTCGCTATCACAGCATTAGTTATATTAACATGTAAACAAGAACTACAAGATTGTATAATGGAAGAAATCACAAAATTAGCGCATAAGTAAATTTTAAAAATATAGAGTTCTTTAATTGGGGTGCCTAAAAATTCGGTTAAACTGAAATTTTGGCACCCCTTATCGTATCTATTGATAAGCAGGAACTTAACAAGATACAATAAATACATAAATAAGAGTTCATTAAGACTAACAAAGTCTAACATATTTCATAATTTAAATAGAAGAACTTCTATTTGGCTAACAGACAAAAGGAGTGTGCAAGATGGAACGGAAAAAAATAAATAAGCTTTTAATTTGGATGGTAATTTTGTCTCCGGTTTTGTTCTTCCTCATACCGATACTAGTCGGTTTAATCTTAACGCATCCATTTAGACGAAAAACTGAACAAACACCTGCCGATTACAATTTGCAATTTGAAGAGGTTGAATTTAAGAGTAATCTAGATCAAGTTGTGATAAGAGGATGGTGGATACCAGCAAAAAATCCTACAGGTAAAACTGTCATAACTGCACACGGGTACACAGATGAACGAAGTCAAAAAAAGATTAACGGTCTCCGAATTGTGCAATCAATTCATGATCGTGGGTATAATGTATTGATGTTTGACTTCCGTAATAGTGGAAAATCAGGTGGACGAACAACTGGAATTGGCTATTATGAACAGCATGATTTATCATCGGCAGTAGAATATGTGATTAACGAACGAAATCAACAAGAAATTGTTTTGCTTGGATGGAGTATGGGAGGGGCGACATGTTTACTCGTTGGTAGCCTTCATCCGCAAATTAAAGGAGTTATAGCAGACAGTCCATTCCATGATTTACAGACTTATTTGGAAGATAATTTAAGTGTCTGGTCTAAATTACCTAAAAAACCTTTTACTTCAATCATTTTACGTTCGATGAAACATTTATTAAAGATTGACCCAAAAGAAGTGTCTCCGGTCATTTCAGTTCAAAAAGGAAATTCAACAAATTATTTATTAATTCATGGAAAGAATGATTTGAAAGTACCATTTAGTAGTAGTGAAATGATCTATGATCAAATCCCTAATGAAAATGAAAAAACATTATGGCTGACAGAACATGGACATATTACAACATTTATTGAAGAACCGGAACCATATACTAAGAAAGTAATTGATTTTATTGAAAAGACGTTTTCGTCTAATGGAAGTTGAATAATTAATTAGATTTTACGAAACAGATGAACCTTAAAAAGCGGTTTATCTGTTTTTTTATTTAGAAAGATATTCTTCAGTACATGAAAGTTGAGCGTGTAGAAAATACTACTATTTATAAAATGATTTAAATAAAAAGTATAATTTTTGCCCTAAAAAGCTCTATTTTACTAAAAAGGCAGGCGAACTAAGATGGCAGATGAATACCGTTCGCGAGAGGAACGTAAACGGCTGGAAAAGCCTTCAAAAATTTCCGATAAGTCTGAAGGCTTGTGGAAAAAAATTACTGTAACATTATTATCAATCGTAATTGTTTTCATACTGATTGGTGTAGGAATATTTTCATATTTAGTTAGTGGAGCACCTGCTCTAGATGAATCAAAACTCAAAGTACCGTTATCTTCTACTATTGTTGATAAAGATGGTAAAGTTGTAGCCGAATTAGGTAGAGAACAACGAACAAAGGTGTCCTATAATGAAATTCCTAAGGTTGTAGAAGACGCATTTATTGCTACTGAAGATGTGCGGTTTTATAAGCATAAAGGAGTTGACATCCGACGGGTATTCGGTGCTGTTTTAGCGAATATAACTGGAGGTTTTGGCTCGCAAGGTGGAAGTACAATCACCCAGCAAGTAGTAAAAAACTCATTTTTATCTTCTCAAAAAACCATAAAGCGGAAAGTTCAAGAAATGTACTTGGCTTTTAAATTAGAACAAAGATACTCAAAACATCAAATATTAGAAATGTATTTAAATAAAGTATACTTTTCGAATGGTCTAAAAGGGCGAGGGGTTTATGGTGTAGCCAAAGCTTGTGAAACTTATTTTAGTAAAGATTTATCTAAAATTACACTACCAGAAGCAGCTACATTAGCAGGTATGGTGAAAAGTCCAAATAACTATAATCCTGCAAGGCACCCTATTGAGTCACAAAACCGTAGAAATACTGTTTTAAGTCAAATGAAAAAATATGGTTATATTACAGAGGCACAATATACAAATGCAAAAGCAATTTCAATGAAATCATTAGTAAAAGTTCATGAATCTGGTGGTACAAAATACAATTCATTTATTGATGTAGTCGTAAATGAAGTAGAAAAAAACAGTGATGCAAATGTTTATACAGATGGACTAACAATTGAAACAACATTAGATCCTAAAGCCCAAGATACAGCAGATGAAATATTAAGTAGAGGAAAAAGCTTCTATCCTAGTGATGAATTTCAAACTGGGTTTGTATTATTAGATACGAAAACCGGTGAAATTCGAGCAGTCGGTGCTGGTAGAAATACAAGTACTGGTGGTTTAAACTTCGCTACTGATATAAAAAGACAGCCGGGATCTTCAATTAAACCTGTACTTGATTACGGCCCAGCTATTCAATATTTAAAATGGTCAACTTATCATCAAATTCTTGACGAGCCTTATAGTTATTCGAATGGTACGCCTATTAGAAACTGGGATCGAAAATATAAAGGTGATATTTCAATTCGATTAGCATTAGTTGATTCACGAAATATTCCTGCATTAAAGACTTTCCAGGCAGTAGGAGCCGATCGTTCTAGAGAATTTGGGAATGGTTTAGGGTTTAATTTTTCGAAAAATACATATTATGAATCTTATTCGATAGGTGGATTCACAGGTGTATCAGCGATGGAGATGGCAGGAGCATATGCTGCTTTTGGTAATGGTGGAATCTATAATAAGCCTCACTCTGTTAAGAAAATTATTTACCCTGATAATACTGAAAAAGTATTTTCAACTGAGCCTAAACAAGTAATGAGTGATTATACTGCATATATGATAACAGATATGCTTCGAGATGTAGTAAAAACACCACTTGGTACTGGTAAAAGAGCTAATGTACCAGGTCTTGATATGGCAGGTAAAACAGGTACGACAAACTACTCTGATGAAGTAAAACAAAAATACGGATTTCCGGATAACGCAACTCGTGATAGTTGGTTTATAGGATATTCTTCTGATGTTACAATGGCTGTTTGGACAGGGTATGAAAAAAATAAAAAGAATAATTTTCTTGGTAAAGGTTCAACGAATATCGCAAAATTCATTGCAAGGGATATGTTAGCTGCTAATGGAGATCGAAACGCAATATTTAGAAAGCCTTCATCAGTTGAAGAAATTCGAAATGAATTATACATTCGTGGAGAAAAAGTAGATGATATTCCTAAAGATATTGTGATTGAGTCTGCAAAAAATGTTAAGGCAAACTATGACCCAGTTACAAGTAATATCTCATTAAATTGGACGTATCCAGCAAATCTGCTTCAAAAAACGTCTTTTGAAGTAAGTTATACTGTAAATGGAGCAGCGGGACAAACTCAAAAAATTCAGGGTACAGCAACAAGTATTAATGGAATTGTCCCTGGAGATATTGTGAAAATAACAATTATTGCTGCGAATGCTGAAGGTAAGAGTGGACCTGTTACAGTTACCGTTGATTTATCTTCAACTGAACAACCAACGATACCACCAGCAAATGAAGGTGGACAAGGAACTGGAACTGGAACAGGAAATGGACAGGGAACTGGAAATGAGCAAGGGAATGGAACTGGAACCGGGACAGGTACAGGAGAAGGTACGAAGCCAGGTGAACAAACGCCGGGTACAGGAAACGAAAGTGGAGATAATACTGTTAATCCAATTGTTCCTAATCCAACTAATCCACATTAAATTTAAATTTAAAACGCATTGAGAATGGATCAATGCGTTTTTTCAAGTGAATAGTGTTAAAGGAGTTTTAAAATGGAAGATAAATTAAGTATTAATATTTTTTTAAAAGAGTCGGATAATCCATTTGCAAGTTATTATAGCCATGACTATTTACACTTAAGCTCTGAATTAGAAGAGTTTATATTATCTAAATTACATAATGCTAAAAGAAAAAATATAGAGCTATTATTTGATGGTCAAACTGAATTTGATGAAAATTCATTAAAAACAGCGACTGT
Source organism: Bacillus sp. FJAT-25509 (assembly GCF_001420605.1). GTDB lineage: Bacteria > Bacillota > Bacilli > Bacillales > Bacillaceae_G > Gottfriedia. Next base: position 244,416 of record NZ_LJIZ01000003.1, on the reverse strand, counting down.
GAACTCTTTTACTAATCTTATGAAAACTGATGAACGGATTTATGCTAGAAATATTAAAAAGTCCATTATTTTATTTGTGCTTGGTATTATCATTGGATTGTTCTACTTAAAGCTTCAAAAAAGTCATGCCTATATTGGAGGAATATTAAGCATTGTATGTTGGGTTTTTATTTGGTCAGGTACAGAAGTATATTTCTTTGAAAACTTGCAAATCAAACAAAAGATTAAAAAATGTAAGAACATTCTTCAAGCAAATATTTACAAAAAATAAGAATGCTAATGCCCCCGAAAAAAAATCGGGGGCATTAATTTGATTTGGTTATTTAATTGGATCTGCTTTTAGAAAAGTATCTTTCAAGATGAAGTATGATTTTTTTAGACGTTCATGATATCTAGGCTTATCCCATTTTTTCCAAGTATAAGAATAAAAATCATCCATTAAAAGTTTTCCATTTTTTTGTCTAACAGTTGAATAGGATAGTTCCTTATTTGATTCAGTTGGACGATAAGTAACAATAGCTACTTGAATTTTTTTTGTGTTTTTCTTGCTTTCTAATCCACCTTTCCATATATCCCCCATTATTTCACGTGTACTTGGATCTCTTACATTTAATAATTGCCAAGGGATACGGATTTCTAATACATGATCTTTCTTGTTGAGGGATACATCAGTTAAAGAGTTAAAATCTTTATGAAGTGGGTTTCCATCTCCGAACATTAATTTACCTGTTTCATAAAACTCCAAAGGCAAATTTACAGATTTCCCGTTTAAATTTGGAATAACAAGTGGTCGATTTAATCCAAGCATGACTTTATGATAGAGGCCATTATCTTTCACATTTACATTCGGTTCAATTGGCTCGTAATGTAAAAGATTGGCGTATTCATAATAAAATGGATCATAATAGCTATCCACAAGAACACGAGAATCATTAGGTCCATTTAAGTCAATTACAAAATCAATTCCATTTTCAGTTTTAACCGACTTGTTATTTGGAAGTTGATGTTGACCTTGTCCTTGAATAGTATCAAGTAAAAGCATAACTCCTGTTTTAGACCAATCAAAAGGTTGTTTAGTTTTTTCAAAATTTAAGAGGAAATTAATTGATCGCTCGTCGCTAGACATTGACCAATTCTTTAATTTCCGTTCGTTGTCGTTTTGATCAAAAGTATTAATAAAATTAGCATTTTTCATATTAGCTGATTTGATTTTATTTTTTTTCCAATCACTAGAGTCACCATCTACAGAAATGACATGTTTTGAACTGTTAGGATCAAAAGATAGTAAACCAAATTGCTGTTCGCTTGTTTGTACATTTGACCAAAATGGTCGGCGTTCAGGATCATCTAATTCCATATTATTCCATGTTCGTTTAAACCATTCATCTTGCCACGAAAATACAATTCCACCTGCCATTCCCTCAAATTGAATATCTTCGAAAAGATTAGCAGTAATTTGTCCTTGCTCTGTTTCATTATGAAACCCTTGGTTCCATCCATAACGATTTCGATGAGTCATACCTCTAGAAGATGGTACCCCAAATTCTGAAATTAAAACTGGCATAGTATGTACTTTCCTTAGATTATTTAAATATCCAGCATAACTATTCTTCTTACCTCGGGAATCAATATAATTCGTATAAGCTAGTTCATAATTTAAAAATTCCGGGTAATATGGGTATACATGATATGAAGCAAAATATCCAGGATATAATGTTGACTTTGGAATGACATGATTCGGATCTAATGAAACCATATCTTCATTTTCCATTGGTTCATTTGGATGATGAATTGGATCGGTAGTTACCCAATTCGCAAAACTAATTGGACGTTGCCATGCATATTTTTCTGTTTCATATTTCACGGTATCATCTAATATACCTGCAAGCCAAACTTCAAATGGAGTCGCATTATTTGTTTGAAAGTACTGGCCATTAAAGTCAACATTATCTTTATGTTTATCATTTGTTGATTTCATCATATTTGGGTCCCACTCAATACCTAAAATCCATCCAATAACGTATTCTGAAATATTTGAATGATATTGACCGGAAGCGTGACCTAGTTTATGAGGGATTTTAGCTTTCCCATGAATTACATCAACAGTTTGCCTTATATCATTTTTAAACTCTTTAGTTAGGCTCTCATTGTAAATATCCCCTAATGAATTCATTTTTTCCTCGTTAACCCAAACACCGTGAATTAAATAGAGTGGCTGTTTAGCTTCTTGATTGTACTCAAAAAGTGCATCATAAAAAGCAGGAGGATGAAGGGTATATACTCGAATAACATTTGAATGCATCTTTCCAATCGATTTGAACCATCTTAAATATTCGGCTTTTGTGATAGCTGTTTCGCCTGGAAAATGTCCTGGATTGGCAATTCCAAGATTTACACCTTTTAGTAAGAGATCGTGTGGTGTTTTTGTTTTATCAAAAAGTTGAAAATAGTTTTTACCGATTTGAGCTGGAATTGTAATGTTATTTGTTTTATATGTGTAAGTGTTAACTTTCCTAATTACTTTTACTTTACTAGTCTTTTTCTGATGGAATATTATAAATGCCACACCAATCATTAGACAAAGCATCAGTAAAATTATCAGTTTTTTATTTTCCTTCATCATTTAGATCCTCCAAAACATTTAAAACTTATTCATTTAGTATGCTGTAAGGTAATTTCCTATATTCGTTAGGAGTGAATTAAGTTCAATTCAGTTAGAATGATTGAATAGTTCAAATTAAGAACGAAATTATTATTAAAAATAAACTATGTATTTATAGCAAATGCTAGTTAAAAAAGTAAAATACGGTTAAATTAACGTTAAGAAAAATGGTTTTAATGAAAATCGTTATCTTTTTAATAATGAGAGGAAAAAATGATGAATAGTAATGATGGAATCAAACCTTCAAGGAAATATGCTAATGGTACTGAACACGAGACTGCTAGTGGGAAATTTAAGGTATTAGATCGCTATTTAAAAGATGGTGTAATAATGATTAAACTTCAATGGTTAGAAAGCAATGTAATTGAAGAAAACAAAGAAGTAAATGTGTCTGCTTCGATTTATAAATTCCAAAAAAGTAGAGGAATGAATGGAAATACAGCATTATCACAGCCAGTTGAAGTACAATTACTACATGATATCAAAACTAGTTTGGACCGTTTATTTGAAATTTTAGATATAAGAACTGAGCTTTTGAATCATGCACTAGAAAAAATAGATGAAAATAGGAAGAAAATTGACGAGAATAGAGAAACTTTAAAAAAACAGCAAACAATGATTGAGGAACAAAATAAGAGAATAACCACAATCGTAGATAAATTAATTGAAAAGATGTAATGATTTAACTAAAGATGACGACATTTAGGATCATTTTGTTGAAGTTAAGAAAGGTTTGTTTAGAGTTAAATTTAAAAATATAAAACCGCAATTCGAAAATAGCCGAATTGCGGTTTTTGTTTTATATTTGGCAGTTATTTGATATTGGAAATGATGACTTAAATTACCAATAAAGATAACGTTGATTGTATGTTAATTCAAAGTTAATATTAGATAAAGTAAACTTGATTTTGGAGTTTATTTTAATTTTTAACGTTTAGTTTGAAGTTTATCAAGTTAAGTCATAGAAAAGTATTTTAATGTTCACCGATTAAAACCAACTAGATTAAAGCGAGCGGGTGATAGACGTGATTGATATTCAAACTGAATATCCAACAGTAATGTTTATAGGTAGTGAAGAGAAATTTAATTATCAAAACTTTTGTGATGTAAATAACTATCAATATAAATTAGTTAAGCCCAATCAGAATATTTTAGGTTTGTTTGAAGAAATAGATTTATTTAATCCTGATGTACTAATTATTTTTATCGAAGAAATACTAAACACATTTAATATAGAGAGATTCAATCAATTAAGAGACTTTTGTGAAAGAAGATATATTTCAACAATATGTATATGTATTACAGTTGATCAAATGACTATGAGTGCACTAATGCCTGATGTAGTACTTAGTGAATCAGTTGCTAGTATTGAACTTCAAAAATATATTAACAAATTCCTTCAGCGTAGAAATCAAATACAGGAACAAGTTTTAATTGATCCAATTAGTGGTGTTTACAATTTTAGATATTTAAAAAATAAGGTAACAAAACAATTAGAGGATTTAAAACGTAGCTACGAATCATTTTCGATGGTATACGTAAAAATTGACCAAAAACAAGATTATTCTTTGAATAATTTAACCGAAAAAAGTTTTATTCAATTTTTAAAAAGAAGTTTAAGATCGTCCGATTTGCTAGCTCATTATAAGAATAATGGATTTGCACTATTGCTGCCAAAAACTGTTAAAGAAGATGGCATTAAATTAATGAATCGTTTATCCATATCATTTTCGGAGGTACCTATCTCTTTTGATAATCGCATTCACTATGCGTCATTTCATTTTAATTTACTTGAATTTCCTGATCCAAGTATTAGCGCTGACGAATGTTTAACACTACTCACTTCTAATGAAATGGATTCAATGAATCAATTTGATTCTTCTGCAAGTAAGAATGAAAATATGATTCGTAGGCTAAAAGTAGCGGTAATCAATGAAGATCGCCTTATACGTGAAATGTTAAAACATCAATTGTCAGATTTAGGTGGAAAATTATATGACGTTGAAATAAAAGTGTTTGTAGATGGAGAAGAATTTTTAAATGATCCTTGGCACAAGCAGAATGAAAGATATCTTTTAATAATCGACCGTATTTTACCTAAAATGGGTGGCTTTGAAATCATACGAAAAATGCGTACTAGCTACGATCGTAGAAAATATTTATGCTTAATGATTGGTAGTAAAAGCTCTGATAATGACGTAGCAATCGCATTACAAAGCGGAGCGAATGATTACTTGGAAAAACCGTTTAGCTTGAAAGAACTTCGTCTTCGTTTAAATCGAATGTTAGGAATTACTGCAAAATGAACATATTTATTATCTCTTATATAACAGGAATATTTTTTCTATTAATACTTTTTATCTATATTTATTTAGTTTTTAGGAAAATCATTAGACAACAAAAAAATAAGCAAAAAGAAGAATGGTTAAATAAAAATATCTTATCTATTGAAAATTATTTAATAAAAGGAAAATTATCTGCTTCGTTTCTTCCAAGAAAGGAATTTGAGTTTGAAGCGTTAGAAAATATATTCAGCAGTTTTATAAATATTATCAAATTTGAAGAAGGATTTGATCCAATTAGGCCAATTGTAAATTTGTATTTTATCCCTAGATATAAAGATAAACTTAAACATGGTAATTGGAGCGAACGCATTAATTCTTTATTATTTATCAATCAATTTAAAATAAAAATGATGCAAGACGATTTAATTCAACATTTATCAAAAAAACAATGCTCACTCGAAGAAAAATTTAATATTTTTCTTATTTTGGCGAGTTTTAAATATGAGAAATTAATGCAGTTGTTAGTAGAACAGAAAAAAATACCTTCATTTTTACTAACGGAAATATTGTATCGACATGTTAATGAAGAGAATATTCATGAATTACTAATAGATTTTGATAATTTACCGGAGCATTTTAAAAACCCTATTTTGGATTTGATCCGAATTAAAAATTTGCGATCTGATAAAATCCATTTATTTCTTGAGAAATTAATTACTTCAGAAAATATGGAATTAAGAATACGGTCCTCGAAAACAATCGCATCTTTAGGATATATTTCTTCACCAAATTTAATTGTTCAACTTTTGGAATCAAATGGGAAAGAGAATCAACTAAGCAATGAGGAAAAGTTAATGATTGTGCGATTAATGGGAAGTATTCGCAATGATTTATTTTTGTCTTATTTAAATGAGTTAATTTCAGATAAGACTTATATGATAAGGTCTGAAGCTGCTAAATCGATTAAAAAATATAAGAATGGTATGGAAATTCTTAATAAAATTATCGAAGAGCATACCGATGCATATGCAAGAAATATAGCAGAAGAATGGTTGGAGAGGACTCCGGAATATGATTAATATATTCTTTTTAATTCTTAATAAAGTGATTATCATTTACGTGTTGCTCCTTTGTTCAACTTATTTAATCCTATTTTTATTAGCATTTATGCGATTAAAGAGAGAAAAAGGTCTACATCAAATTGAACAATATAAAAGATTAAAAGATTCTGCCTTTACTGCACCAATTTCGATACTAGTCCCTGCCTATAATGAAGAAGTAGGGGTAATTAATACGATTTTATCCTTAGTGACAGGAAGTGGTAGGTTAGATTATCCAGAATTTGAAGTAATCGTTATTAATGATGGATCAAAAGATTCTACTCTTCAAAAAACGATCGAGCGATTCGAGATGAAAGTGGTAAAAAACAAAGTATTTCATAAACATAAAGGGATTGAAACGAAACCGATTAAAAATGTATATCAATCAGAAATTTATCCCTTCGTATTTCTAATTGATAAAGAAAATGGTGGAAAAGCTGATGCATTAAATGCTGGAATTAATTTTAGTAAGTATCCTTATTTTGCTTCTATTGATGGCGATACAATCCTTGATTCTGACTCATTCATTAAAATTATGAAACCGATTATTGAAAATTCAGATGACGAAATACTTGCTACTGGTGGGAACGTGTTAATTGCAAATGGAAGTAAAACCTCGCTTGGAAAAGTAAATGAAATGCTTCTATCGAAAAATCCACTTGTAGTAATGCAGGTTATCGAATATATGAGAGCTTTTTTAATTGGACGAATTGGACTTAGTAATAAGAATTTATTATTGATAATATCTGGAGCATTTGGTGTATTTAAAAAGTCAAGAGTCATTCAAGTAGGAGGCTATTTAACGAATACGATTGGTGAAGATATGGAACTCGTAGTTCGTCTTCACCGTAAAAACATTGAAGAAAATTGGGGAGCAAAAATCGAGTATGTAGCCGATCCAGTTTGTTATACTGAAGCACCAGATTCATTCAAATATTTAAAAAACCAAAGAGTAAGATGGCACCGTGGATTATTTGAAAGTTTGTGGGCTCATCGTAAAATGATTTTTAATAAAAATTACCGTTCAATCGGATTTATTGCAATGCCATATTTTTTCTTCGTTGAATTTTTAGGCCCAATTATTGAGTTTTTAGGTTATGTTTCATTAATCATAAACATCACTATGCACAATATAAATATTTTGTACTCCTTTGCGTTTTTAATCCTCATGATCATCTATGGCTCATTCTTCTCCGTTAGTGCAGTTTTATTAGAAGAATGGCGCTTAGAAAAATATAAAAAAATTAGTGAGTTAAACCGTTTATTTTTCTATTCGTTGACAGAAGCAATTTGGTATCGTCCAATTTTGACCTATTGGCGTGTAGTAGCAATAATCTGCATATTCTTAGGGCAAAAAAAAGGTTGGGGAGAAATGAAGAGAAAAGGTGTTTAACTTTATTAATCGATCAAAAAGACCGTTTAGCGGTCTTTTTTTGTTTGTTGAAAAGTATCATAAGTAAAAAGAAGTCAAGTCATTATTTCTGCAATTTTATAAACTAAAAAATCAGAATGATAAATATAAATGAGTAATAGAGCATAAATAGAGTATAGCGGAGGAGTGAAGAATGACAAAAGGATTAAAATTAGTGGGGCTAGTCGCTTTTATTGCGATTTTAAATGTGATTTTATTCTCTCCAGGTTTAATCGGAATTCAATTAATTAATGCGAGTGCATTTCAAACTGCATTTGGGGTATCGTTCATAATAGCGAGTTTGTTAGTACTTCTATTTAATCTGTTTCAACTTTATTTCAAGCCAGTTAAAGAAAAGTCAATTAAGCAGCTAAAAACAAATGAAGATTTCGTTTTTGCTTTAAGTCGATATAAAAATAGTAAAGTACTAAAAGAAGATATTATTACTTCAATTGAGCAAATCGAGAGAATGAAAAAGAAAAAAGGCGTATTTTATAACTTATTAACAGATCGATTTTCTCCAACAGAAATTACATACAACAAGTTTGCATCTGTTGTGGACGAGGTTGAAACATTATTTTATTTAAGAATAAGAAACATCATAAACAAAATCAGTACTTTTGATGAATTTGATTATAAAAAAATAAAGGGGAAAGACGGATCACGATACTCTAAGTCATTAATTCAAGAGAAAACAAATCTTTATAATGAATATTTCAAATTCATAAAAAGAGCAATTGAAATGAATGAAGAGATTCTTGTCAATATTGATAAATTAATTTTAGAAATTTCAAGACTAGATGAAATAGGAATCGATGATATTGAAAAAATGGAATGTATGAAAGAAATCGATACGTTAATTCAACAGACAAAATATTATAGGCAATGAATGAAAGGATGATAAAAATGAGGAAGTTTCTTTTTGCATCTATTGCAGTAATTGTTGTAGTTTTTCTTCTTGTCTATATTGGAATCAATATGACTTCAGGGCATAAAGTTGTGAAAATTACTGATAAAAATAAAAATCAGCAATTAGCTAAAATGATTTCAAAAATAAATATATCAAAAGCAAAACCAATTAAAGGTCAAATTGACTTAAGTACCGCTGATGTCGCAAGTGAACTCCCTGATATTTCTAAATTTCCTGTATCTGTAGACAATACGACTGATCGTTTTGTTGAAATTTTTTCATCTACTGAAAAATCAAGTGACGGGAAAAATGGTTGGTTAAACGAAGTTGCAAATAAGTTTAATGATGCAAAATTCAATCTAAATGGTCAGCAAGTATCTGTCAAAATTAGAAACATTGCATCTGGTACTGCAACGGATTTTATTAAATCTGGTAAATATGTTCCTGATGCCTTTACACCTTCAAATGAACTTTGGGGTCAAATGATTACAGCAAGTGGTGTTAAAACAGAAACGGTATCGTCGCGATTAGTTGGAAATGTTCCTGGAATTGTCATTTCACGGTCAAAATATAATGAGTTAATGAAAAAGTATAGTAAAGTCGATCCGAAAACCGTTATTGAAGCAATGACAAAAAATGAACTATCAATGGGATATACTGACCCATTTACGAGTTCAACTGGATTAAATTTTTTAGTAACGACTTTAAATTCATTTGATTCAAATGATGTACTTAGTGCTACTGCTGTAAAAGGATTTGAAAGCTTTCAAGCAAATGTACCGTTCACAGCATCTACGACTCTACAAATGAGTGATGCAGCGGAATCTGGCGTACTAGATGCCTTTGTCCTTGAATATCAAACCTTTGTTAATTCACCTGATTTAAAAAATAGTTATGAATTTATTCCATTTGGGGTGCGCCACGACAGTCCACTTTATGCTTTAGGGAATTTATCAAAAGAGAAAATGGATATTTTGAAAAAATTTGCTGAATTTACTGGTCAAAATAACCTTCAATCACTTGCGAAACAGGATGGGTTTAATGGGTTGAACAATTACAAATCAGAGCTTAAAACGATTGATGGGGATACTTTAACTGCTGCACAGAAACTTTGGAAAGGAAAGAAAAATACTTCAAATCCAATTGCTGCGGTTTTTGTTGCAGATGTTTCAGGTAGTATGGATGGTAAACCTTTAAATGAGCTAAAAGAATCATTACTTAAAGGTCAAAAATATTTAGGAAGAGATAATAGTATTGGCTTAATCTCATACTCTGCGGATGTGACGATCAATCTTCCAATAGCGAAATATGATGCAAATCAACAGTCAAAATTTGTTGGTGCGGTATCTAGCCTCGATGCAAGCGGAGATACAGCAACAAATGATGGAATCCTTGTTGCAATAAATATGCTAAAAGAAGAAATGAAAAAAAATCCAAATGTAAGACCGCTCATTTTTGTCCTTACCGATGGCGAGACCAATCATGGGAATTCATTGAAGAATGTAAAAGGAATCATAAAAGCATATAAAATTCCAATTTATACGATTGGTTATAACGCTAATATTAAAGCGCTTGAAAGTATTTCGAATATAAACGAAGCTGCAAATATTAATGCAGATTCAGATGACGTAATCTATAAAATTCGTAATCTATTTAATGTTCAACTTTAATTAGTAGGAGGATTTAAGAATGTCATTTTCTATGCAAGTTGTAAATGAAGAGGAAATTAAGGCAGTAATAGAAGAGCAAGTAAAGCCTGTACCTGAGGAATTAATCAAATTAAAGGCAACAGCGGATGCAAATGTAGCGATGATTATGGAGTTAGACACTGTTTCAAAGGAAACGTACGAAAAACGAAAGGAAATTCTTCAATCAATTGAATCATTTGGATTACAGACGATGAAATCTTCTTCGAATAAAAATTCTCTTCTAAAGGTTTCACTTGGTCAACTTGCTAAAAGTGGAGACGAGGGAGGGCAAGTTGCAAAAGGATTAGCAGACCTCCAAGTTCAATTAAAGGATTTAGATCCAAGTGTAATTAATTTTACCAAGTCTGGTTTTTTTGGTAAGTTATTTAATCCGATTCGTTCATATTTTCAGAGATTTGAAAAAGCAGATGTAGCAATCGCAGATATCGTAAATTCACTTGATAAGGGGAAAAAAATTCTTGAAAATGATAACACGACATTAGAGCATGAACAACTATCACTTCGTATGCTTTCAAAAACGCTAGAAAAGGAAATCCAACTTGGAACATTAATGGATGAGTCAATTGAAAATCAAATTGAAAAAGCAAAAGTTGAAGGGGAAGATCAAGAAAAAATTAAATTCATCTCAGAGGAAGTTCTTTATCCGTTAAGACAACGAGTCATGGACCTACAGCAAATGTTAGTCGTCAATCACCAAGGAGATATGTCTTATGAGGTTGTGATTCGGAATAATCGTGAATTAATTCGAGGTGTGGAACGTGCAAAAACGGTAACGATTTCAGCACTGAATACAGCAGTAACTGTAGCAAGTGCTCTATATAATCAAAAAATTGTTTTGCAAAAAATCACTGCTTTAAATCAAACAACAAATACTATTATTGAAGGTACTTCTCGATTATTAAAGGAACAAGGAGTTGCAATCCAAAAGCAAGCGATGGAGTCAGCGGTTTCTGTTGAAACACTAAAAACCTCTTTCACTAACGTCATATCCGCATTTGAATCAATTAGTACATTTAAACAAGAAGCTTTGCCAAAAATGCGTCAAACAATCCTACAATTTCAAGAATTAGCCGAAGTCGGTTCTAAGCAGATTCAAAGACTTGAAAAAGGGGATCGAATCGGTTTATAGAAGATACTGGAAAAAGATATGTAGGAAATGATATAAACGGAGAACAACGAACGGCAAGACCAATACAATTTTATGAATAATGATTAGTGTATTAAAAAAGCCTACGTTAATAAAAACGCAGGCTTTTACATTTTTTAGAATTACAGAAGATCTTTTTAAAATTGTAAAAATATGAATCAATTATTTCGCTCTCAGGCGTTTAAGATCTTCTTTTGGAGGCAAACCAAATAATCGAGAGTATTCTCTACTAAACTGGGATGGACTCTCGTACCCTACTCGGAATGCTACTTCTGCTGCATCCGAAGACTCGGATAGTAATAAAAGCCGTGCTTCCTGCAATCTTAAATGTTTCTGAAATTGTAGAGGACTCATTGCAGTTACATCTTTAAAGTGTCTATGTAGGGAAGAAACACTCATATTTGCTATTTCTGCAAGTTCTTCAATTCGTAAAGACTTGTAAAAATTCGCTTTAATTTGTTCAATAACTTCCCTTATTCGATTAGTAGTGCTACCTTCGATGGCGATTTGTTGCAATATACTCCCATTGTGTCCACGCAATACTCTATATAGAATTTCTTTTGTAAAAATAGGTGCAAGTATTGGAATATCTTCAGGCGAATCTATTAAACGGGCCAATCTAATCACTGCATCTAGGATCGAACCCTCTAATTCATTGACAAATATCGCTCGTTTTGCATTTTCCTTTGAATTAGTGGGGATTTCAGTATCAGTTAAAATTTCTAAAATTTGATTTGGATTAAATTCAATTTTTAAAGCTAGATATGGAGTGGTTGGTGTAGCTTCAATAACTTGGCCTGTAACAGGTAAATCAACGGATGCAACTAAAAAATTTCCAGGGCCATACTTAAAACTTTCATTTCCTAGTAACAATTCCTTTACACCAGAAACAACAATACAGAGAGATGGCTTATAGATCCTGTATTTTGGATCAGTAATATTTGACTCTCGTATGAAAAATAACGAGTTAATTGAGGTCTCATTAACACCTTCACGACTAGTATTGCGATCAATAATTTGGATTAGTTCGCTTAGATAAGAAACGTTAATTTCAGACATATAGTCCTCCTTGCTGATTTTATATTAAAAAAACATAAAAATTTTCCATAGGATATGTAAAAGTGAGAGGATTAGGCAATCATTTAGGAGGAATGAGTTAACGAACTCTGCTTATTTTAATGCATACTTAATTATATCAAACATATCATCAAAACTATAACAATATCAAAATATAGAACCCATAAAGGGAGAGATTCATATGAAACTAATTGCTTTAGATTTGGATGGTACTACACTCAACTCAAATAAAATAATAAGTGAGGAAACGTTAAGCGCGATTAAAAGAGCTGAGGCAGCAGGACATATCGTTATGATTTTATCAGGTCGTTCACCAAGTTCAGTAAGCGATGAGCTTTCAAAGTATGGCTTAAATTGTCCAGTTGGGGGGCATAACGGGACGGCATTATATGTGAACGGAGAATTAATTGAACTAAATTCAATTGGGAAATCTCAAATACAAAAAATTGCCTTAGAAGTTGAGAGAGAAGAATTACCGTACAATGTTTCTACAAATAAGGGAATATTTGCCCCAAGTAATTGGGATAAACGATTTGAACAAGTTGTTTCATCCGGGCGAGTTCCTAAAGATTACTTCACAAATAGACACTACAAAATGTTTACCACACCACCAAATGTATATGGACATTCGTTTTTTAACAAAGTTCAAGAAATAATTGATAATGAGGATTATACGATTCAAAAGTTTCTTATTTTAACCCTTGATCCAAAACAAATGGAGCGAATTGAAAAAAAATTAAGATTCATAGATGAGACTTTTGTTACTAGTTCTTCTCCTTTTAATCTCGAGATTACACATATGAATGGAAATAAAGGGTATGGTTTAAAAGCGATGGCATCCTATTTTCAGATACCATTAGAGAATACAGTAGCTATTGGAGATGAAAAAAATGATCTACCGATGTTTAATATAGCCGGCTTATCAATAGCCATGGGGAATGCTGAAGAAGAAGTAAAGCTCGCATGTGATCTTGTCACATTAAGCAATGATGAAAATGGTGTTGCATATGCATTCGAAAAATATATTTTTAATAAGTCGAATGTACTATAATAGTTAAGGAATCTTAATACATCCAAATAAGCAACGTTTTCCTTGGTTAAATTAATGGTGCATCTTAATTTATCCAAGGGTGTTTTTATTTGTCTATTTTAACTAATCGATTAAAATATAGAATGGTAAGGGGGAGTGAATATTGGTTAGACGGATAAAAGATCTATTTGCTATTAAAGGGTATAGTTTGTTTGTCATATGTTTATTATTTGTAGGGATTGGACTTTCAATTACAACTCCTTATTTATCACTGTATAGTACAAAATATATCGGGATGAGTTCTGGAGCATTTGGTATCTTCATGGCAGTGATTTCATTAAGTGGTGTTTTAGTAAATACATTTATTGCTGAACGTTCTGATCGAGGAATTGACAGAAAATGGATTATAATGATTGCGATGATTTCATCAGCAATAGGTTATGCATCTTATTTAATATTTCATAACTACTTTTTATTATTAGTTTTCGTTGCTTTATTTAATGGATTAGGCGCAGCGGCCATGCCACAAATTTTTGCATCCGCACAGGAATCAGCAAATGCAAGTTTATCTAAGGATAAGACTTTAGCCTTATCAACTTTACGCTCGCTCGTTTCTTTAGGATTTTTAATTGGACCATTAATAGGAACAATAATTCTAAGAGCAAAAGGTTATCATGGACTTTTTTGGGGAACATCTAGCATTTATGTAATGATTACAATTCTAGTATTCTTCTTTTTAGAAAAGAGAAAGCCAGTTCAGAACAATCTAAAAAAGAAAAGTAAGACTAAAGTCACATCAGCTAAACGTAAACAGCTTAGACTACCAGTTATTGCTTTTATCTTATTATTTGCAGTTAGTTCGATTAATTGGATCAACACACCTCTTTTTATCGTCAATGAGCTACATGGTACTAATACTGATGTTGGATTAGTCGTAAGTATATGTGCAGGCTTGGAAATTCCAATCATGTTAGTGTTGGGTGTACTTTCTAAAAAAATATCGAATCATGCTTTGATGATCTACGGTTGCTTTATTGGGTTACTCTATTATTTAATCTTAAGCATATCAACTCATACTTGGGAGTTAATCGTTGCACAGCTTCTACAAGCAACATACATTGCGATTGTTATGGGTAATGGTATAAGCTATTTTAACGACCTACTACCTAATTCACCCGGCTTTTCTGCATCGATTTATGCGAATTGCTCGACGATCGGAAGTTTAGTAGGAAATTTAGGCGGAGGTCTGTTTGCACAATTAGCAGGGTTTCGAAATGTTTATTTACTTTGTATATTGTTTGTAATTTGTTCACTTTTTATATTATGGAAATCAAAAAACAATGTGGAAATGGAAATAGCGACAAGTCAAAGTCAGTCTGTGTAGTTGAAGAGTTCACAAAATATATAAAAGTTTGTGTATTAACGCGTGCAAAAACGAGCTATTACTGTAGCTCGTTTTTTTCTATTTTGGCAAAAAGAATTAAGATGATACAGGAAAAGTTAGGAAATAACAATTTGAAAGGCTTCTTGAATGAAGTTAGGGCTCAAAGTGGTAAACACATCATAACTGAGTCTGCAGAATATTTACTTAGAGACGCTCAATATTTGTTATCACAACAATAATTTGTACAAAAAGATAGCATAGTGATTTAAAGGATCTTCAATTTAATAGGGTAGAGGTGGAAGTGCTACGTCACTTTTTTGTTAAAAATTACATCTCATTATAACTGCCCATATTTCTTCATTTTGTTATAAAGTGTCACCCTGGAAATACCAAGCATTTTTGCAGCAGCTGATTTATTTCCATATGTTACTTTTAGGGCATGTATTATTAGTGACTTTTCATCCCCTTCGTGTAATTCTGCTTCTCCGAGAATAGGCGATTGAGAATTTATGTGTCTTTTAAAAAATTCATTTGGCAATTGTTCAGATTTGATTATATTATCATCTGTAAATATCATTACTCGCTCAATTATATTTCTTAGCTGCCTGATATTGCCGTTCCAAGGAAAATGCATGAATGTTACCATCACTTCCGGAGAAATGACTGGAACCGGCTTCCGGTATTTGATGGAAAACTCTTTTAAAAATAATTGGACAAGTTCGGGAAGGTCTTCCTTTCTGTCTCTGAGGGGCGGGATAGGGATCGTAACCACATTTAACCGATAATATAAATCTTCACGAAATAAACCTTCTTCCACCATTTTCTCCAAATCCCGGTTAGTTGCTGAAAGAATTCGTACATCTATTGGAATAGGTTGGTTTCCGCCAACTCGATAGTATTGTTTCTCCTGCAAGACACGCAGCAATTTTACTTGAAGCTCTAATGGCATTTCTCCAATTTCATCGAGAAATAATGTTCCACCCTTTGCTGTCCCTATTTTTCCTAGCTTCCCTTCTTTTATTGCCCCTGTAAATGCACCTTTTTCATAACCAAATAATTCACTTTCAAAAAGCGCCGAGGGAATGGCCCCGCAGTTAAGATCAACAAATGGTCCATTTGAACGGGGACTTGCTTTGTGAATAGCCTGTGCAAACAATTCCTTACCAACACCGCTCTCACCAGTAATCACGACGGTTGCATCTGTATGGGCGACTTTCTTGGACAAAGAGATGGAAGTTTTTATCGCTTGGCTTCTTCCCTTTATTTTGTGGAAAGGATCGATAATATCCTTGTACCCAATCTGATTTTCCAAATCTTGAATATACGCAGTAGTAGATGTAAGTTCATTATTTAGTTTTACAATTTCTGTAATATCACTTTCAACGGAAATCCCCCCTACCACCTTATCCCTGATGAATATTGGTAAGGTGTTAATTAATACATGGACATCTTCCTGCGGCTGGTTATAATGCCGAATAACCCCTTTTCCTTCCTTCATTGTGGACATTAAAACTACAGAATCCTCTTTAAAGCGATTCGTAATTTTAGAGCCAATCATTTCTTCAGCAGAAGTTTTGTACAAATCTTCTGCCTTAGGATTCCATGCAACAACTTTTCCATCGCTGTCTACTATTGTAATGGCATTATCTACCGCACGCAGAAGCGTCTGATAAACACCTGAAAGCTTTTGCCACTCTTGAAAAATAGCATTTATTAATGTAGTAAAGGGGACCCTGCGCACTTGCCTTCCAGCTTCATCAACAAGAACAATATCTTGGTCTAGAACTATTTCTTCAACCTCTGAGAGCAAGGTGTCGACAGAGAATTGTTTTATTTTTTCTGTATGAATCTCCGCGTCTAAAGGTAGGGAGATGGACAGAAGTGAAACTTTTTCTTTTAACATAACCAATCACCTTATCATTGTTTAATGGTTTACAAAAGTGTTTATATTTTACACTCTGTTTACACTTTTGTAAACATTTGGTTTACACAATTTTCGAAAAAATCAAGTATAAAGTAGTTTTTTAAGTTGGCACAAAAATTGCATTTAAATAAAGCAACAAAGGATTTGAGGGGGGAAAAACATGCTATCTTATAAACACGAACCTTTTACAGACTTTTCAAAAGAGGAGAATATAAACGCGTTTAATCAAGCATTAAATCTTGTAAACTCACAGCTTAGGAAAGAATATCCCCTAATAATTGGCGGGGAAAAAATTATAACGGATCACAAAATAACATCATTTAACCCTGCTAATAAAGATTTAGGTAGCAGGAAAATATAGGAGGAATCAATATGATATTGAAAGATTTTTTTATGGCTCTATCACAAAACCAAATTCTTAACAGTGCCGCTAAAAAGTATGGTTTAAAAATGGGGGCGCAAAGTGTTGTAGCTGGTACAAATATTGAAGAAGTAATTAAAAGCATTAAAGAGCTAAATAAACATGGGATCTCATGTACGGTCGATAACTTAGGGGAATTTGTCTTTAAAAAGGAAGAAGCAATTCAGGCTAGAGAACAAATTCTGAAAGTCATCGAAGCTATTCATAAGAATAAAGTAGATGCACATATCTCGTTAAAACCGACTCAATTGGGCTTGGACATTGAGTACTCTTTTTGTTTGAGTAATTTAAAGGAAATTGTTCACCAGGCACATCAATATGGGATTTTTGTTAATATTGATATGGAAGATTATGGACACTTAAAGCCTTCGTTTGATCTTTTAGATGAGCTTTCTTTGGAGTATGATAATGTAGGGACCGTTATCCAGGCATACTTCTATCAATCACAAGAAAATCTCGAAAAGTATAAAGATTTTCGCCTTCGTATTGTAAAAGGTGCATATAAAGAGCCTGAGGAATATGCGTACCAGGACAAGAAAGATATTGATAAAAACTTTATAAAGTTGATAGAATGGCACTTGTTAAATGGAAAATTCACTTCTATTGCAACACATGACCACAAAATCATCCAACATGTTAAAGATTTTGTAAAAAGAAATAATATTCCGAACGATAAATTTGAAATCCAAATGCTGTACGGCTTCAGAAAAGACCTTCAGTTGAAACTAGCAAGTGAAGGCTGCAATTTCTGCACTTATGTGCCATTTGGAAAAGATTGGTACGGTTACTTTATGCGTCGGCTTGCGGAAAGACCACAAAACTTAAACCTTGTAGCAAAACAGGTCTTTAATAAAAAAAACAACACCATGATTGGCTTAGCGGTCGGTGCCTTTACATTAGGAAGATTATCTAAAGTAAACAAGAAAAAACAGAAATAATAAAAAAATAAAGCGTTCATAATTTAAAGCGAAGTTGGCTGAATTCACAACAACAACAAACTTGCATGAATTTCATTGTGATCATTATGTAGAGTGCTATATTGTAAAAAATGGTGAATGTGTAGCAAGAGATCATATACCAGTAACAATCTATTAAATAATAAAACTAGTGATCGAGTTCCCCCTGTTTTTTACAATTAATTTGTATTCGTTTTTGTTTAATGAGGTGATTTTATTACCATCTTTTCTTAATTAATTTATACTAGAATAGGTATTTCTCAGTGTTCAAACATAGCTTTTCTTATCGAGCTAACGCTAGCATTATTTCAATAAGATCGTAAAAGGACTGTCAAAATTTAGACAGTCCTTTTTCAAATATTAAATTTCAAGATTTTACTTTAACAGAACCTTGATAAAAGAATGGAACTTAGTGAGAAAAATTTATTCCAGCTTATTTCATTTCATCTAAATGCGTTTTCTAATTGTGCAACAAAAGTATCGTCCTATTTTCATAGTCTGACGATCAAAAAAGGATATTTCTGATATGAAATTGAATACTTAATGGGGACTTTAAGCTTAAAAATTATTCAAATGAAAAGGATGATCTAATTTGACTTTAAATTTAACACTTATGAATAATCAAGATTTTCAGAGGTTCCTAGAAATAGCAACCGTGAATTTTGCGAATGATAAAGTGAAAAATGGAAGTTGGAAAGAAGAAACAGCTTTAGGACAATCTAAGGCAGCTTTTCAATCTTTATTGCCAGAAGGTGAAAATACTGAAAATAACTATTTGAAAAACATCGTTTTAAACGAAGAAACGATTGGCTATATTTGGTATTCTATTAATTTAAAACAAGAGGCAAATTATGCTTATTTATATGAAATTCTTATTTATCCAGAATATAGAGGTCAGGGATTCGGTAAAGAATCGATGAGTAAGTGTATAAAAGAAATTAATGAATTAGGAGTAGATGACGTATGTCTACACGTTTTTGGTCATAATCAAGGAGCATTGAACCTCTATCAACAACTTGGATTTGAGATTACTGATTATAACTTAAAGGTTAGTTCTTCTCGCTTTAAATAAATATAAAAGTATAAATTAATAGTCTGAAAGGAGCTGATTGTCATTCAGCTCCTTTTTTTCAAACGCATTTGTTTTATCGCAATTATTTCATCTGTTTATCGAGATATTGAGCTAGAACATTCAATCCAGAATCTAAATCATCTAATGAATGGGTAGATGAAAGTGCAATACGTAAATACTTTTCAGAAGAAGATTGTCCACTTAGAAAACGATCAGAATGAAATACACGTACACCTAGTTTTTTTAAATCCGCTTCTAAGTTTACCCCATTACTATTTCCATGAATAGGAAGCCAACGGTAAAAACTAAGCGGATGACCAAACTTATTTACAGGGAAATAGGATGTATAAATTTTGTTTACAGTTTCAGCTAACTGTTTCTTTTGTTGAACGATTTCATGCGCTTTTCCTGATAAGATCAGTTCAGTAATTACTTCAACATCAAGAGATGATGTTTTTACGTTAAGATTAAAAATAGCTTTTAGAATTTTTTCACGTAATGTATCCCCAAAAACCATGTAAGCAACTCTTAATCCAGAACAGATGGACTTTGATGTACCACAAATATATATGCTTTGTTCAGGAAGTAGGTTATACATTGGTTGTTTGTAATCAGATATTACTCCCGCAGTGATAAATGCATGTATATCATCTTCGATTAAAATTAAACGATGCTTCCTTATTACAGAAGCTAATTCAAGTTTTCGAAAGTCAGATATCATTATAGTGGTTGGGTTACTACAAGAAGGCATTAGGAATATGCCATGTATATTTAATTGGCTACATTGCTTTTCAAGTTCATCTGGCAACATGCCAAATTGGTCGGAATGAATAGGGATTAATTGAATGTGAAGCGTTTTTGCTAACTCTATAAAATTCGAAAAGGTGTAAAAGTCTGTTGCAATACGATTACCTGGCTCAAATAAACTAGCTAAAGCAATGACCAAAGCGTTTTGAGTACCAGATACAATCGCTAAATTATCTTGAGCAGCTTTAATGCCGAAAGGTTCCATCCAGTTTAGTGCAGCTGCCTTGTGATGTGGGATTCCGGTAGGATCATTGTAATTTAATAATTGATCTAAATAACTTTTACTGACTACTTTCTGAATTGCTTCAGTTACAATACTATTCGTTTGTTCAAAAGAAGCCACAAAGCCAAGATCAATACTATTTGCTGTTTTATCTGTTGAAATGGTTATTGAATGGGCAGCATTTGGAGCAACAAAAGTTCCACTTCCTGTAATCGCATAGATTAAACCTTTTATTTCACATATTTTATAGGCCCTAGTAATTGTCGTAAAATTTAAGTCAAGAAAATCCGCTAATTCTCGTTGCGGTGGTAACTTTGTACCGGGAGCTAGAAAGCCATTAATAATATCTTGTTCAAGTTGTAGCGCAATGGAATTATAAAAAGGACGTTTTAAAGTCATTTTGTCGGGTTTCCAAGACATTGGGTAATTATCAAATGAATTTACTGGCATACTAGCATAGTTCACCTCTAATCTTTAATTCCATACAATTATATCATTTTTGTATGGAAATCTAAAAATACAAATCTATTCATAACTGAGCAGATAGTTGGTAAATACTCTTTAATTTGTACTTGATTTAATTTTTAGAAAATTGTAATCCATACAATTATTTCATTTTTTGTATGGATTCTGTATGTTAAATTATAATAAATTTAACGATACAGGATGTGAAAGTATGAAAAAAGGAAACAAACTTTGGATGGCATTTCGCTCTGCTTTTCCACACACTATTCCCATTTTTGCAGGATTTTTATTTTTAGGTATCGCATATGGGATTTTTATGAATTCATTAGGATTCAGTGCGATTTATCCGATATTGATGGGGCTAACAATTTTTGCAGGATCCATGGAATTTATTGCAGCAAACTTATTACTGATGAGCTTTAATCCACTTAACGCACTATTACTAACTTTAATGGTAAACGCGCGACATTTGTTTTATGGAATCTCAATGTTAGATAAATATAAAGGCACTGGTAAGAAAAAAATCTATTTAATTTTCGGACTTTGCGATGAGACTTTTTCGATAAATTATACCGCTGATATACCAGATAACGTGGATAAGAATTGGTTTAAGTTTTTTGTTACATTCCTTAATCATTTATATTGGGTAATTGGCGCAGCAATTGGAGGAATTTTTGGATCACTTGTAAAATTCAATACTAAAGGTCTTGAATTTGTAATGACTGCCCTTTTTGTTGTTATTTTCATTGAGCAATGGAAAAAAGAGACAAAACACATTAGTGCAATAACAGGAGTTGGTCTTTCAACCATTTGTCTTATTATTTTTGGTGGAAATAACTTCATTATTCCTGCGATGCTTTCAATTCTTATTACACTTAGTGTGCTTAGAAAACCATCTAAACCATCTAAGAAAGTCGAGGTATCCGTATGACGATGAATATAACACAGCAAATTATCACAGTATCAATGGTTGTTTTAGGTACAATGCTTACAAGATTTCTGCCATTTATCATTTTTCCACCGGGGAAAGCTACACCGAAGTATGTACAGTATCTAGGTAAAGTTCTACCGTCTGCGGTAATTGGACTATTGGTCATCTATTGTTTTAAGAATGTAAATGTATTTTCAGGTACACACGGTATTCCAGAGTTTATTTCAGTATTTGTTGTTGCGATTCTCCATTTATGGAAGAGAATGATGCTTCTTTCGATCGCAGGTGGTACGATTGTTTATATGATTCTTGTACAATTAGTTTTTTAACAAAATTGGGGTGAAATGATGAAAAATTATAGATGGAGTAATGAGCAAATTAGAAACCAAGTAAATGTTCTTGATGGAGTAATTAATCCGCAGATCGTCTTAAAAAATGCAACGTATTTAAATTCATATTTGAACCAATGGTTACATGCGAATATATGGGTTTATCAAGATCGGATTGTTTATGTTGGAGAAAATCTTCCAGAAAATTTAGATGAAATTGAAGTGGTAGATTGTGAAGGGCAATATTTAGTGCCAGGATATATTGAACCTCATGCTCATCCATATCAACTCTATAATCCTCTAACATTAGCAAAAAATGCTGGACAATTCGGTACAACAACATTAATAAACGATAATCTGAAATTTTTCCTAGAATTGCCTAGTCAAGCTGCTTTTGAATTATTGAATGATTTTAAAAATATACCAACAAGCATGTATTGGTGGTGCCGTTTCGACGCACAAACTGAATTACTGAAAAATGATGAGCTATTTAATTCGCAAGATGTGATGACTTGGCTCGAAAATGAATTAGTTTTACAAGGTGGAGAGCTAACTGCGTGGCCAAAGCTCCTAAATGGTGACGATCAGATGCTAACCTGGATCCAGGAGACTAAAAAATTAAATAAGAAAGTCGAAGGACATTTTCCTGGAGCTTCAGAACGCACTTTAGCTAAATTAATGTTATTAGGTGCAGATTGCGATCATGAAGCAATGACAGGAAAAGAAGTACTTTCGCGGTTAATGCAGGGCTATATGGTTTCATTAAGACATTCCTCGATACGACCTGATTTAGAAGTGCTTTTAAAGGAAATTAAAGAGCTTGGTATTCAAAAATTTGATCGTTTTTTCTTTACGACTGACGGTTCACATCCTTATTTCTATGAAAAGGGGATGACTGATGAATTAATCAAAATAGCAATACGTCACGAAATACCATTAATTGATGCATATAATATGGCAAGTTATAATGTAGCTTGCTATTATAATATGGAACATTTACATGGATCAATCGCCACAGGAAGAATTGCAAATATTAATCTACTAGATAGTAAAGAAAACCCAACACCTCGAAGTGTTTTAGCAAAAGGTCAATGGATCAAGAAAGACGGGAACCCTAACAATCGATATTTGCCGATCGATTGGGAGAAATATCAATTCTCTAAACTAGATTTAAAATGGAATTTACAAAAAGAGGATCTGTGTCTTTCAAATTCATACGGTATAAACTTGATAAATAATGTTATTACAAAACCATATGAAAGTATGATTGAGTTAGAAAGTGATGAGTTATCATACGAACATGATGAATGTTTTCTTTTAATGGTTGGAAGAGATGGTTCTTGGAGATTAAACACGCTAGTGAAAGGATTTGCTAGGCATATGGGTGGATTTGCAAGTTCTTATTCTGGTACTGGAGACATTTTAATCTTAGGCAAAAGAAAATCAGATATGTTGAAAGCTTTTGAAAGAATGAAAGAAATTGGTGGTGGTATGGTACTTGTAGAAGAGGACAAAGTTGTTCATGAAATAGCTTTAGCTTTAAAAGGTAGCATGTCTGAATTAGAAATGGACAGCTTAATCCAAATTGAGAAAAAAATGATTGAATTGTTAAAAGAAAAAGGATATAAATACGATGATCCTGCTTTTACGCTATTATTCTTTTCTGCAACCCATTTACCATTTATTCGATTAACTCCGAGTGGATTATATGATGTGAAAAATAAAGAAATTCTAGTTTCTCCAACAAAAAGGGAAACTTCACAAAAAATAATTTGAGGCAACTAACTTTAATAAAAAAATATAATATATTGCAGTATCTTAGGCATGAATCCGAAAATTAATCTGATTCATGCCTTTTTATTTGTTTGAGGTTTATGATCTAATTCTA
This sequence comes from Bacillus sp. FJAT-25509, assembly GCF_001420605.1. Lineage (GTDB taxonomy): Bacteria > Bacillota > Bacilli > Bacillales > Bacillaceae_G > Gottfriedia. The sequence continues at coordinate 220,685 of NZ_LJIZ01000003.1, read as the reverse complement.
ATTTATCGTACAAAACGATCGAATTCTTATCGTTAAATTAGTATTTATTTCACAAACAATTTAATAAAAATTTCTTTATACACATTATTTAAACTCTCAATCATGAAATGCAGCAAAGATGCGCATACTAATTAGGATAATTTTAGAGTCGTAATTGACAGGTTGATTTATCTAAAATAGTTCTAGTTTTTAGTAAAGGGATGAAATATTAAGTGGATCATTTAAATGGAAGAAACGAAAAAAATAAGAAAAATAATATCCATAATTTCACAATAAATCCCAAAGGAAATCTTAATGAAAACTTCGAAATCATAGAATCAATTTTCCCTACATCTGACCTTGTAAAAAAAATTCTAATGATTGATGAAAAGCCTGCACTTTTAATTTATTTATCTGGACTAGTAAATGACCAAAAAATTGATTCATTTATTAATAATATTTCGCAAAAAAAAGATTTCGAGATATTCGTAAATAATAATACGGAAAGTACGATTCGAATTCCTAAAATCGAAAAATCTATATTAGATGGTAAGAGTATTTTATTTTTAGACGGCATCTCATCTGCTTTTATTTATTCTACAGAGAATCCACCTCATAGAACATTCATGCCACCAAATATCGATAATTCGCTGAAAGGTTCAAGAATTTCTTTTGTTGAAACATATCAAGCTAACATTGCCTTGCTCCGTAGATTTATTCAAAATAAAGATTTTCGAACAAAACAAACTGAAATTGGAAATGAGAATAGAAGCATTGTGTCAATTGCTTATTTAGATCGTGTAGTTGATGAGAATCTCCTATTATCTGTAGAAAATAGAATTTCAGAAATAAAAGTAGATTCAGTGTTAAATGCAAATCAACTGGCTCAATTAATGGAGAGAAATCAATTTTCACCATTTCCGCAAATATTAACGACAGAAAGACCAGATGAAGCGGCATAATGAAGGACAATTAGCAATGTGGTTAAATGCGAAACAACACAACAAAAATGAAAATACAATCCCAAATAGCAGAATCAGTTTTTATATTACTGATATAAAAAGGAATGTAAAAAAAAAATATGATGGTGGTAAATACCAATTTACTATAAATCTCAAATTACCGGTAGCAATAACAGAATCTCCAATAAAATTAAATGACAATTCGCAAGGAAAGTTAAAAAAGGAAATAGAAAATGAATTACAAAAAGAACTAAATCAACTTGTTAAATCCTTCCAAAATGACAAGTTGGACCCAATTGGCCTCGGTCTTTTTGCTAGATCATTTAAATACTCAGAATGGAAAAAAGTAGAAGATAATTGGGTTGGTGCATTTCAACAATCAAAAATTAAGGTTAAGGTTAAAATTATTTTGGTTGATAAAGGGTTATCAATGTAAAGGAATTAAAGATTGAAATATGAAAAATTCATTTGATGAGGAATAAGATAAATAAAACATGATATTTTGGCTATTAAAAATAAAAAAAGTCTCGATTGTAGAATATGCCCTTTAGAGAAGAACCTAAGAAAACGTTAAGTCTCAGAAAAAAGATGATTTCTGTTTACTACAGGTTCATCTTTTTTATTTTACACTGCTTACGTATATGAGCTTTTGTAAATTTTTTGAAGTAAAACCAAATGATAAACAAATATTTTATTTTTTAAATCTCTTTACTTTTTAATATACTTCTTGATACAATAGCTTTCCGTCTGAAAATTCGGCTATTTATTTACATAAAGGGGGTAGAAAAATGTCTACACAACAATATAATGAAGAACTTCAATATTTAAACACTATTTTAACCGAAATGGAAAAGCAGTTAACGAAACTTGAAGGGATTCCCGTTTACACTGGAAGTGATGTAACCGAACAAGTACTTGAAGGAATTCGAGAAACAAATCGAAGAAATCTTCGCTTAGCTAAAAATGAACCTTATTTTGGTCGAATGGATTTTCAAGAGGAGCATAAACAGTCGGTACCAGTTTACATAGGAAAAGTAGGGATTTCAGAACAAGCGACAGAAAATCCATTGATAATTGATTGGCGTGCTCCAATTGCAAGTATGTTTTATTCATTTACAGGAGGAGACGAACTTGCTTATTATGAATCTCCTGAAGGAATTATCGAAGGGATCATCTATTTAAAACGAAATATAGTAATCCGCAAAAAAAATCTCCAACGCGTTGTAGATACATATGTAAAAGGCGATCAAGATGTATCAACTACTGATGATTTTCTTCTATATCGATTAAGTGAAAACAAAGATAATCGCTTAAAGGATATTGTATCTACTATTCAATCTGAACAAAATGATATTATTCGTTCATCTAAAAATACACCATTAGTCATTCAAGGAGTAGCAGGAAGTGGAAAAACAACTGTTGCTCTTCATCGACTTGCATTTCTAATTTACCAATACCGCGAAACATTAAGGGCAGATAAAATGATTATTTTTGCACCTAATAATATGTTTCTAGACTATATTTCAAACGTTCTTCCTGAGCTAGGGGTAGGTGGCATTCAACAAACAACATTTTCTGATTGGGCATTAAATACTCTCGACCATGAAGTAAAACAAAAGGATTCATCAGAAAACCTAAACAAATGGTTCGCAACTGGTGCGAACCGCCTTGAAATTAATCAAAATAGTCCAGGTAAATGGAAAGGCTCAACTCATTTTATGTCATATATTGATCGATGTATGGATAGATATGAAGCCTCAGCGGTTCCTGAAAATGATTTCAAACCATGGAAAAAGAGAATGATTGATAAAGAAACGCTTAAACATTGGTTTAGTTTTGAGTATAAACATTATCCACTTGCTAAACGGAGAGAACGGATTGTTGCAAGGCTTAAGAAATGGATAGATAATGAGCTAAAGGTTATTGAAGAAACTAACATAAGAAAAGAAAAAAAGAAAAAAGCAACTCAATATTTAAATTCTTATATGAAACAATGGCCAAAGCATACTGCACTTACTTTCTATAAATCTCTATTCACTACAACAAAGGATGCTTCGATTGTAGACGAAATACCGGCAGATATTATTAAATCTACATCTTTAAATTGTAAAAAGAAAGAGATGGATCAGGAGGATTTGGCTCCACTAGTATATATTCACAATCGACTGTTTGGAATTGAGTCAAATCAAAAGTTTCATCATGTAATAGTAGACGAAGCGCAAGATTTTTCACCGTTTCAAATTGCATTATTAAAGCAGATGACGATTGGAAATTCGTTCACCATTCTAGGCGATTTATCCCAAGCCATTCACGAGTACCAAGGGATCAATACTTGGGATGAATTTTTAGATGTATTCAATGAAAAAGAAGTAACCTATTACGAGTTAAATAGAAGCTATCGTTCAACAATGGAAATCATTCATTTTGCGAATGAGATTATAAAAAAAGCAAATATTCCTGTTAGCTTAGCAAATCCAGTATTTCGAAGTGGAGAAAAAGTTAAAATACAAGAAGTAGATCATACAAATCGGATTCAAGTCATAATTAATTCTATCCAACAATTAAAAAAGGATAAAATGGATACAATTGCAATTATTGGCCGTACTGAAGATGAGTGTGCAATTTTACATAGTGAATTATCCGTAGCTGGAGAAGAAATATCTTTTATCCATTCAAAACAGAGAAAATACGAAGGTGGAATTTCGGTAGTACCGGTGTATCTTTCTAAAGGACTTGAATTTGATGCGGTACTACTTGTCGATGTAGATGACGTGCATTATGAAGAAACGAAACAAGACGCTAAGTTACTTTATGTTGGATGTACTCGAGCACTTCACAATTTGACTGTATTATATTCTGGAAACAAATCTCCATTAATTGAAAAACCACCAATTCAGACTGTTTAATTACAATACTCATTATTTTAACTAAGCGCTAAAATTAAACAGCATTTTCAATTATTTAATACAATATTAAAGAGCATCGATTTTGCAGATCGATGCTTTTTTATATTGACTCATATGAATTTTCTAAAACTATTGAATCATTTTCAATTTCCTTAAAACAGACATATAATTCTTCTATTATCGTAAAGAATCTCCTAAAATATGGTAAATCCTACTCTTTTCAATAAGATTAGTAGTCTATTAATATGGAAGTATTAAATAAAAAGTAGGTGACCATCATCGATACAAAACAAGAAGTCGTATTATGCTTAAAGGATCTAAAGAAGGACTATGGTGCAAAATCGGTATTAAAAGGAATTGATTTAACTGTTCATCGAGGACAAATTATTGGCTATATTGGACCAAACGGAGCAGGAAAAAGTACGACGATTAAAATTTTATTAGGTCTAGAAGGGAATTACTCTGGAAAGGTTGAGATTTTTGGGGAGGAAATTTCGGATCAGCATGTTGAATACAAGAAGAGAATTGGTTATGTTCCTGAAATTGCTGAACTTTACGATAATCTTACAGCAAGGGAGTATTTAACATTTGTTGGCGAGTTATACGGGATGGATTTTGACGAAGCTGATGAGAAGGCAATGAAGTTAATGAAGGTATTTGGTTTGGATGAAGTTTACTTATCGCGAATTGCTTCTTTTTCAAAGGGAATGAGGCAAAAAGTCCTTATCATTTCAAGTTTGATACATAATCCTGACCTATTGTTTTTGGATGAGCCACTTAGTGGGCTTGACGCAAATAGTGTAATGGTATTTAAAGAAATTCTAGACATTCTAGCTGCTAATGGAAAAACGATTTTTTATTCATCACATATTATGGATGTAGTAGAGAAAATAAGTAATCGAATTATATTGATCAATGATGGAAAAATCGTAGCAGATGGTAGTTTTAAAGAATTAAAGGAGCAAAATGAAGAAGGATCATTGGAACAGATTTTTAATCAGCTTACAGGATTTAATGAACATCAAGCTTTAGCTGAGGAATTCGTATCCATTGTTAAGGGGGGATAACGATGAAGGATTTCCCTATGTTAAAAATCTTAGACTTTTTTCGACCGCTATTTGAATTGTTTGGTGTTGAGTATCCAATCATGCGTAAAATTTTAGCCGTAAAATTAACAATGGATAGTCGTAGGACACCGACCATTTTTAATCAAAATAACAAGAAAACAAAGAAAGACGAAGAAAATGGAATCATAAAATCATTAGGAGTGTATGCTTTACTTAGTTTGATGCTCATTCCTTTAGTGCTTTTTGGAAAAAGTTATGTATATGAAATGAGCGCTTTTTTTGGCATTATTATGTTCCTCATCATGACATCAATGATCTCGGATTTTTCAAATGTCTTACTTGATGTGAAAGATAAGGGGATTCTACATACAAAACCAATTGGAAAAAAGACGATTACTGCTGCAAAAATGGTACATATATCAATCTATCTTATATTAATAACAACATCAATTACAGCTTTGCCAGTAATAGTTGGGACATTTAGACACGGATTATTATTCTTAATTTTGGCAATTGTAGAGCTTCTTCTCGTTAATTTATTTATAGTTGTCTTAACGTCGATTATCTATTATTTCATTTTAAGATTTTTTGATGGTGAAAAGTTAAAAGATATTATCAATTACGTCCAAATCGGACTATCAATTTCAATTGCTGTAGGTTATCAACTTGTTGGTAGAGCATTTAGTTTAGTAAATCTAGATATGTCATTTTCGCCAACTTGGTATCATTTTCTTATTCCCCCTATTTGGTTTGGGGCGCCATTTGAGTTAATTTTAAATCGTAACACGAGTACATATCTTATTGGATTTTCTATTTTAGCAGTAATAATCCCTATTATTGCGATCATGTTCTATAGTTTATTGATCCCATCCTTTGAGAAAAATCTTCAAAAATTATCAAATAATAGTGGTATTAATCGAAAAAAAGACAGTAAGTGGAAGAATTGGCTGTCTAGAGTTATTTGCAATAATAATGAAGAAAAGGTATTTTTTAAATTCGCAGATAATATGATGCGAAATGAAAGAGAATTTAGACTAAAGGTTTATCCATCATTAGGATTATCAATCGTTCTCCCATTCGTTTTCTTATTTAATCAACTACAAATTTATTCTTATCATCATTTAGTATTAAGCAAGAGTTATTTAACGATTTATATGTCTTGCTTAATCATTCCGAATGCAATCGCCATGCTAAAATATTCCGGGAAATATAAAGGAGCTTGGATCTATAAAACAGCGCCAGTATCAAACCTCGCACCATTATATAGTGCAACTTTAAAAATATTTATTGCAAATCTATATTTTCCTGTCTATTTTATTTTAAGTATAATTTTTATCGGAATCTTTGGTATTAAAATAATTCCTGATATATTAGTTGTTTTTGTAAGCTCAATTTTATATACCGTTATTTGCTCAAATTATCTTAAAGGATCGCTCCCATTTTCAGAGTCGTTTGAGGATGCTCAACAAAATTCTGGTATTAAAATATTGATTGCCTTAGTTTTAGGGGGGATTTTGGCCTTAATTCACTGGGGAATAACGTTTATTCCATTTGGTGTATTGATTTATTTAGTATTGTTAATTATTGTAACGTTCTTTTCATGGAAACATGCTTATAAAACGATTTGGAATTTTTGAAACGAAGAAATTAAAGATTAATAGTTATTATAGTTTCTAATTATGATTTTTTTGTTCAATTAAATGTGATTTATTTGAACAGTAAAAATGTAATGAAAAAGTAATTCTTTTTATATGCAGTTCTTAATTATTATGGAACTATTTAAGAAGAACTTATCAATCAATCTAATAATATTAAAAGGACTGTCAAAAAAAAATGACAGTCCTTTTTAATATTCAAACTATGAACTTTAATTCAAGTGAGCCTAATGAGAAGAATGAGTAAATCATCTTGGAAAACTCCATATTTAACGAGTTTACTTCTAAAGAAATAAAGATAATTTCACGTTTTAAATAAATAATTACTTTTTACCATTGGATTCTAGAAGTTATATAATTCAGTCAAATTTATTGCTATACTATGAAATGGGGAGCTGAGCAAACATGAAAACTCGATTTTACTTATTCGTCCTGATTATATTATTTGCAGCACAATTACCAAACAATGCTGTAGCTGAAGCGGTGGACAAAAAAGTTTACGTTTACACGGGAAGTGACACAAATGAAATAGATGGACAACTTAATTCATTCAATGAGATTCATCGGTATGAGATTACACCGGATGCCTCTGGTGAAATAGCAGTTTATTCTATTTCACCGATAGCGAAGACTAGTGCGTACTTTTACGATGAAAATGGCAAACTTGTTGATGCGGTTCGAAATCCGTCCGTTTTTAAGGTCTCAAAGGGAAAAACGTATGCGTTAGAAATCCGTGGTCCTATCAATATCGATTATCCGATTTCGTATCAGTATAAAATCATTCTACCTACTGATCAACCGACTTGGAATCAAGTCTACGAACCAAATGATGTAAAAGGCCTTGCTTATCCTCTTCAAAGCGGAGAAACCATTTCAGGCTATATCGAAGACGCTTACGATCGTGATGTGTATAAAATAACAGTAGAAAAATCAGGTGAATTATTCGCTGCAATATCCGGTGTTTCACAGACACTCGATTATGGAATCTGGTTGGAAAATGAAGATGGAAGCAAGTGGTATTTAGATGACCAAACGACTTATGGTAATTCAATCGATGAACTCGTTGAACCAGGTACATATTTTATAACCGTTACACCACCGAATACCAATCATTCAAAAGAAGTTGACTACAAGCTAGAAGTCTCGTTTCCGACAAATGATGAATTTTCTCAAAACGCCGAGGGTGAACCAAATAATATAAGACAGCAAGCAACTGAATTATTACCCGATGTTGAGTATCACGCATCCTTTACCAATTCATTTGACGTTGACTGGTACAAAGTGAGTGTACCTGAACGTACTCGAGTCGTTTTAGACACTCAGAGTGCGGATGTCGAAATCGTCAATTCAAATTTTTATTCTAGTGTATCGACGGATGAAAACTATCCGTACGATGGTTATTTATTGCCGGGTACGTATTATGTGAAAGTCAAAAGAAAAAACGATGCAATGAAAAACGGGATGTATACGATTCGACGAACTGATGTCCCAGAGTCAGACGAGTGGACGAATGGAAAAAATCCTTCATTTATTAATTTTGATCAAGTCTATGACGGGAAAATGGACTATTTACATGATCTTGATTTTTATTCGATTCCTAAAGTTGATCGAAAAGGGATTCTTCAACTACGATTTCGTTCTAATTTTAATGAACAACTTGATCTTCGAATGACTTATTATTTACAACCAACGTTTGTGAGAGAAGAAGGGGACGAGACTGTTTATACCTATTTGATTAATGAAAATATCTATCCTTATAAGTTGACCGTTCAATCGCCAAACGGAGAGTATGGTCGTAATCAAGACTATAATTTAAAAGCAACCTTTCAACCTTATGCAACGGTTGATCAGATATACAATAATGGAAAAATAGTAAGTGGGCAGACTCTACCAAACGTTCATATTCATTTTTATACGTTTAATCCACTCGAAGCCCAAGAGAAACTTGCTGGAGTTGGTGAAAGTGACGAAAACGGGCATTTCTCTGTCCCAATACAGGGGCATGTGTACAGCACCTATCTCAGGATGCGAATAGATGAATTACAAGTGCTAAATGGTAATACAGGTGAAAACGAACTATTTATCCCTATTAAAGACGTTACAATTCCAACAATCAAAGAGGTAGAAGAAATGTCAGACCGAACAAATGGGATGCTTGGAAAAGGAGAACCTTATTCAACCATTACATTTACGGCAAATAGTAAAATCATCGCCACAACGACCGTTAAAGAAGATGGAACATATTTTATCAATTATCCGATACAAAAAGCGGGGACAATAGTCTCTATTCAGGCGAAGGATCATAGTGGGAATGTTTCGCCACCAATTAAATTAACTGTGAAAGATAAAACACCTCCTGCGAATCCATTAAAACCTTATGCAACTGATTATGAAGGGAAAGTAACTGGAAAAGGAGAACCAGGGGTTGCAGTTCTTGTTTACTCGATGCATCCTAGTAAACTAATTGGCTCAGGCACTGTCTCATCGGACGGTAGTTTTATAATTCACATTCCGAAGCAAAAAGCAGGGACAGAACTGTATGTGAAATTTAAAGATAAAGGCGGAAATTATTCGGGTCAAACATATCTGACCGTGATCGATAAAACACCTCCAACTTTTACAATGAGTAAAAAAATTGTAAAAACAAAAAAATGGTATATGCTTTCAGGAAAAACTCAACACCATGTGGAAATTGAAGTGAGAAAAGGTACAAAATTAATTGCACACAATTGGTCAAGTGTTAGAGATGCAGGGTTTGATTTATACATTCCTCCACAAAAGAAAGGACAAATCGTTACCATAATAGCAAAAGATCTCGCTGGAAACAAATCAAAGCCACTTTCTTTTAAGATCAATTGAAGTATATAAACTATATTAATAGTAATCAAAAAGTTAAAGATTTTTAAAAATAAAAGTTGAGGATTGAATCCTATAGTATTTAGGACTTAATCCTCTTTTTTGTCAATTTCTTTTATAATAATTCAACCAATACTAAATAATAGAAGGTACTTCGTTTTCTACCTTTTATTTTATATTTCTTGGGTAAGATAAATGAATGAGTTGAGCAATTAAATAGAACTTTTGAATTGATTGGGATAATATGGGATTGTAGCTTAAATAAAAAGTATGTGAGAGGACGTTGACTATGTCTAATTTATTCAAACCATTCAAATACAAAGGATTAGAATTAAAAAATCGTGTTGTAATGCCACCTATGTGTCAATATTCAGTCCATTTAAAAGATGGGATTCCAACAGATTGGCATTTCGTTCACTATACTAGTCGTGCAATCGGAGGTACGGGTTTAATCATTATCGAAATGACAAATGTTGAAGATCGAGGGCGCATTTCAGATTATTGCCTAGGAATTTGGAGTGATGATCATATACCAGCATTTAAGCGCATTATCGATGAATGTCATAAATATGGTGCAAAAGTTGCGATTCAAATTGCTCATGCAGGACGTAAAGCAGAAGATGCTCCAATTCCAGTGTCCTCTTCACCAAAACCTTTTAACGAGAAATCAAAAACTCCACATGAGTTAACAACTCTAGAAGTGAAAGAAATGGTTGAAAAGTTCAAAAAAGGTGTAGAGCGCGCGGTTCTTGCAGGGGTTGATACGATTGAGCTTCACGGAGCACATGGATATCTTATCCATCAATTTGCATCTGCATATACGAATCAAAGAACAGATGAATATGGTCAAGATAAATTTTTATTTGGAAAAGAAGTCATTAAAGCAGCTAAAAGTGTAATGCCAGCTGACATGCCACTTATTATGCGAATTTCTGCGTTAGAATACGTGGATGGAGGCTATGGACTAGATTATTCTGTCGAAATGGCTAAGGCATTCCGTGATGCAGGTGTCGATCTATTCCACGTTTCATCTGGTGGTGAAGGGCCAATCGGTTCAGGAGGTAGACCTGGATCTCATCCTGGATATCAAGTCAAATTGGCTGAACAGATTAAAAAAGAAGTAGAAATCCCTGTAATTGCAGTAGGTAAATTAGATGATGCAAATCTTGCAGAATCTATACTTGGAAATGAAGAAGCGGATTTAATCGCTGTTGGTCGTGGGATGTTAAGCAATCCTTATTGGGCGAATGAAGCTTCTATCCTTCTTGAAGGGAAACCTTTGACTCCAAAACCTTATGAAAGAGCATATTAAGAATAAAATATGAAAAGTACGCTGATTGACCAGCGTACTTTTTGATTTAATGAAGCTATAAAAATTGGTTAGTTAATAAATATTTAGACAAAGTTCAAAATTCAGCTCATTAAAAACCTTATTTTGAATTTACTTCATCAAAAAATGGTTTGTTAGCAAAATAATACATAACTGCCATCATAAATTCTCCACCAATTAGATTTCCAATCGTAACAGGAATTAGATTTCGTATAATACCTGAAAAAGAAATAGTGGAAGGATGATCAATTACAAGTGCTATTGCAAAGGAGCACATATTGGCAATACTATGCTCATAACCGGACATAAAAAAACAAAACACAAACAACATCATCGCAGTAATTTTTGTTAGATTTTCAGTTTCACCAAAAGACATTGGGATGAAAAAGGCAAGACACACGAGCCAATTACATAAGATGCCCCTTGCGAATAAATGAAAAATTGAATTATCTATTTTATGTTCGACAACTGATAATAGAAATGCACTTGAGTCAGGAGCGTCAAAAAGTCCAGTAGTATAAATGATAAAAGCAAAAAGACAAGCCCCCAAAACATTCCCTATATAACTATATATCAATAACTCAAAAACTTTAGGCCACTTCATTTTATCTCTCAATGCAGCATATGTGTAATAAAATGTATTCCCGGTGAAGAGATCTCCACCACCATACCAAATTAACACAATTGCTGAACCAAATGTTAATGCTGCGATTGGGTAAGCAACAGGAGAATTAACTAAGAAAAAGCCGTTTCCTGTCTTGAAAGCTACCATTACACCGAATCCTATAAACATACTTGCAAGCATACTTCTTAATACGTAGCGGAGATGGCTTTGTTCAAATATTTTTAATTTCTTTAAAGCCAATTTTTCAACTTCTAAAAGTGGTTTAGTTTCCATGGTATCACCCCTTTTTAATTTGTCCATTAATGTTTAAGAAATAACATTTTTATAAAATTTTATGGTAAAATTTAATTATTAAAAATTTTCATAATTAAATATTCCCTTTATAACAAGAGTAGATGGATTACTAACAGTAGATATAGAATAGTTTATTGGAGGGGTTTTTTTGAAAGAAATTATCGTACGCCCATATATATTTGAGGATGCAGAGGCTAAGTTACAATTACATGTAGAAAATAAAGAACATTTTGAAAAATGGTCTCCTACGTTAAGGAAAGAGGACTTTTACACTGTTGAAGGACAAATGAATAGTATAAAAGAGTATATGGAAAAAAGTGCAGAAGATAGTAGATATGATTTTGCGATCTTTGTTAAAGAAGACGATAATTTAACTTTAATAGGAGAAGTACAGTTCATTTTTGTTACACGAGGACCTAAACAAAGTTGTATGGTTGGTTACCAAATTGGAGAAAAATTTAATGGCCATGGATATATGACGAAAGCTTTGAAAATTGCTTTAAAAATTGCATTTGATGATTTGAAATTCCATCGAGTGACTTCAGAAGTTAATCCTGAAAATTTAGGGTCTTTACGCGTCCTTGAGAAAGTTGGATTTGTGAAGGAAGGATACTATCGAAAAAACTTAAAGATTAGAGATCAGTGGTATGATCATGTTTGTTTGGCAATTTTAGAAGAAGAATTTGCAGAGAAGGTTGTGCAAAATTAATTTGTTAAATTAATATTTTGTTTAATTTAAGATAGACAGTTTACTGTTTATCTTTTTTTTGAAAAATAATTCTATAATAAAGATCAATTTTACTCTGGTTTGAAAATAATTTAGAAGCATTTATGACATAATTTTTACTTTGTCATAAATTTTTTCAATAAAAATAAAGGAAAATTGGCAAATTTTATCTAATTAATTAAGAAAGAGAGTTTTTATTCTCTTTTCTTTTAAAAAATCGATGCAGTAGATCGATTTAATTGTAAGATGCTCAAAGTAAAAACTATAGTGAAAAAAAAAGGAGTGGTAGGGATGAATTTCTACATTATATCGGAAGAGAAAGAAAACCAAAACATTCATTATTACTGTATCGCTGCAGGTAGCCATCGCTACGACTTTGCTGTTATCTTTTCGGAAAAGTTTCTAGGGAAAGCAATGGTTGTCTCTATTCAAAGTGGAAGAATGGTATTACTTTGCAGAGAAGATATTGACCATCCAGAACACTGGGACCAAAAGCTGGGAATTGCAGCTGAAGACATTAAAGAAATTGAATCGTTTTTTCATTCCATCTTGGACCAAAAAATTTTTAGTGATCAATATTAAAAAGCGAGAGTCTCCATTTTTAGGAGACTCTTTTTAATTTGTATTAAGAAGTAAATTTTTTTAGAAGTACATGTTCGGTTTCATAACTAAAAAAAGATAGTAGCTATTTTGCTAACTGGTTCTCTTTACGGAGACAAAATATAGAAATCGCATTTAAAATCGCAGACCATTTCACAGTATCGGAATGGTCTATTTTTATTGATATTACGCTTTTTGTTTAATTAATTCAGTATAAATGGTTCATCAAATAGCACTAAAATGACAATGTACAATAGTTATTGTACATTGTGTAATTAAAACGATTTTTATAGTTAAAATTGGTGCTAAAAAACGCATTATTTATCCTTAAAATAATGCGTTTTATAGAACCAATTTATTGTGCAATCCTTCCTTAGAACTTGAACTTATTACAACTTTTGTTTGACTTATAATACAGAATATAAGCAAAAGCCAACACCAACCCATCGTTTAGGTATAGCGAATAAAATATTTACAAATGAGGATATTTTATATTTAAGATGATTTTTTCTAAAAAATGGAAATTTTTATATGATAAAATAAGCGTGAATGGTATTAAATGGGGGGATGGAATATGAAATTGTTTATTAAACTTTTAAGTACAACATTGCTACTTGTTCTCTTAACTGCTTGCTCATCTAAACCATCTTTAGACCTTGTAAGTAAAAAAATTGACATTGTTAATGATAAAAAATATGTTGGCTCAACCATTTTAACAGAGGGTGATAAAAAGGGACAAGAGGTTATTCCAACAGCTTTACTCTACGAATTTAAAATTAAAAATAATGGAAATCGACAAATCGGAGGTACAGCAGATACGACTTTAAAGGTAAAGTTTGTTCCTAGCAAAAAATTAGCTACTATTTCCAAAGATATAATAGGATTTAATATATTTAATCCTTCGTCGTATGATGAAACGGGCTTAGGTTATGGTGTTCAGTTTGATGGGGGAATTAAATCTAATAAGATTGGAAAATACATTCTTACATTTGACTTAGGTGTAACCGAGGAAACTACTGAAATTCCTGTGAGAGTTCCGTCATCAAACAAACTAGAAAAACTAAAAGAAAATGCTTTAGATGGTTCTTTAATCGTAACATCAGGCGGAAAAGAAATTGCTAATTTTAAATTTAAAAAATAGTAGCCGAAAATTTATACTATTTTTTTGTAGATAGGTAAATAAAAAAACAAAGCATTGGTGCGAATACCAATGCTTTTTATTGTGTTAAATTATTCTATTTTATTTACTTTTTTTATCTTTTGTCCCCCAGAAGAGAACCCGTTACTATCTTGTTACCTATTTTTTTATTTTAGAACAAAGAATTTAAAAAAACATTTCGACACATTATTTTAGCTGCTTCACAAAATATCATTTAATTTAGTAATTTCCCCAAATATAAGTAATAATCAAAGCAAAAAACTAAGTGTTTTCAATAAAAAATAGATATATTCCCTCAAATTATCTAGTAATTCTATTTAAATATTGTTTAAATGACAATATTTTTAATCGAAATGCCCATTTTTTATGTTCTTTGTACCCTGCATTATTCCCCCAATTTACTCTAAATTCTGGTGTATGTAAAATTTTAATTATATTTATTTACTTAGAAGATTGGTTAGTTAAATATTACTAATCTTATTGTAGTAGTGAAATAAATATAAAATTTAGAATGACAAAGCATTCTAAAAATCGTGGTGAAAGGAATAGGAGGTGAGTTTGAAATTTTTATATAAGTTTTCAATCGATCGAAAAGGGGAATGAGAATGATGAAAACAAATTATAAAAAAGTTCTAAGGTAAAAAATGTTAAGGAAAATTTTCCTATTTATATATAAAAATAATTAATTATATGTTAATTTTATTTTAAATAACTTACAATTAATAAGAGTTTGTTACAATTATATCTCTTATTCTATTAATAGTGAGTAAAAACGCTTGCTACGTTAATTAATTAACAGGTAATTAGACCTTGAAAATTCCCAAAACCATCAATTATCAAATTCAAAAGTTCTATTTTTGATTAAACAAAAAGGTATTATTAAGTGATTACTAGAAAATAATTCCAAGGGAAAGGAGGGGGTTGATCGTATTGATTTGGAACTAATGTAACTACATTTAAAATTAAATCCATCATTTAAACGAATGGATTAATATTTAATAGTTACAGATTTGTGTATAGTTTATTTTCTTTGAATCTATTAAATAAAGGGGCTCAACTATGAAGAAAAAAAATTATTTAGCTTTACCTGTATCAACAATTCTTTTATTTTCAAGTATTTATTCTGGAACAGTTCAAGCTGCTTCAGTAACAGGAGCTAATAGTACAGTTACTAATCAGGTAACCTCTGGTAAAAACCTTAGAAAAAGCCAAATGAAGGAAGTACCAAAAGTAAGTGGTAAGGTACTCCCTAAGAAGGCAGAATCTAAAATTGAAACAAAATTAAGAGATAAATTAAAAAAATCGTCAGTAAATAAACATAATGAACAACCAGGTGAATTAATTGTTAAATATAAAAAGAAAGTGACTTCAAGTGAAATCACTTCACTTCAGAAAAAATATTCTTTAAAGTCTTCAAAGAAATTAAAGAATTTAAACGCTGAAGTAGTACATATTCCAACTGGTGAAAGCAATAGTGATTACATAACTAAACTAAAAAAGGATCCAAACGTTGAATCTGTACAACCGAACTACAAATATTATGCTTCTGACTTTAAAGATACGGTTAACTATTATGAAGAAGGTAAATTATGGGGACTGGATAATCACGAACAGACGATTAATGGCAGCAAAGGAATAAAGGATATTGATGTAAACGCACCTGAAAGCTGGAAACAATATGGTTCTAAGTTACCGGAAGTATTAGTAGGTGTAATTGATACGGGCGTGGATATTAACCACCCAGATTTAAAAGGAAAAATTTGGACAAACACAAAGGAAATTCCTGGTAATGGTATTGATGATGACCATAACGGTTATGTTGATGATGTAAATGGCTGGGATTTTTATCACGACGATAATTCTGTTTATGATGCACTTGATGGTGATGAGCATGGTACACATGTTTCAGGTACAATTGCTGCAGAATTAACAAAAGATAATAAAGGGATCGTTGGTGTAGCTCCAAACGTAAAAATAGTACCATTAAAGTTCATTGGTCCTGATGGTGGAACAACGGCAGATGCTATTGATGCGATCGAATATGCTAAGAATATGGGAGTTAAAATCACAAATAACAGCTGGGGTGGCGGAGAATACGATCCATTACTTGAAGAAGCAATTGAAAATTCCAATAGCTTATTTGTAGCTGCTGCAGGTAATGATGGAATGGATAATGATGAAGAGGGAGCTTATCCTGCAAGCTATGAAAGTTCTAATATCTTATCTGTAGCTGCTGTTGATAACAAAGGTAACTTAGCACCTTTCTCAAATTATGGTGCGGAATCTGTTGATGTTGCTGCTCCTGGAGTTGACATTTTAAGCTCAGTTCCTAAATACCCAATCGATGAAATTATAGCAAAATTGAATATTAAAGGTGGAGCTGGAGCATCGGCACAAATTTCTGGAGATAATTACAAGGCAATATTTGATGGAATAGGCTACGAAAAAATAGGGTCCGAAGAAACTACAGACTCAGAAAGACAAGCTGCTTTTGACAAAGCTTTAAGTTATTTAGATATAACGGATAAAAAGAAAATTTTACTTGTTCAAGATGATGAACATGATCTTGCTCAATTATTCAACGAACCAGAACTTTCAAAGATATTTAAAGACTATTCACCAATATATAATGAACTGTTGCCTAACGTGGATAAGGTAACAATAAGTTCTGAATCCTCTCTTTCAGATTACAAGAGCAGTACCGAGTTATCCTCCTACGAAGCTGTAGTTTGGTATACTGGTAACGGGCTTGGAATAATATCTGATGAAGGTACAACTTTAACTAAATCTGATACAGACATGTTAAAAAATTATCTTTCAAATGGTGGTAAATTATTATTATCAGGTGTTAACGCCTTATCAGGACAAGAAAAATCACCATTTGTTAAGGATACTTTAGGTTTAAATGTATACCCAGATATGGGTCCAAGTTTGAATGTAAAAGGATTATCTGGTGGAATCTATGAAAATACTAATTTAAATGTAAATAGGTATGATTTTCCATACTATTTCGCTGATTTTCTTCAATCTAATAATTCAAAGGCAGTCATAAATTCAGAATATGTTTCTGATTATTCACAAGCATATGATTATTATAGTGGAACATCTATGGCAACTCCACATACTACGGGTGCTGCTGCTATTTTATTAGGTTTAAATCCGAACATGTCACCAGAGATGCTTAAACTATATACTAGTGCAAAAGGAAAGAAGCTAGAAAACCTAAAAGGACTTGTAGGTACTGGAAATATTATTAGAGCATCGGATCTTGATAAATTTGATGACAATGATACACCAGGTGTTCAATTAGATAAATTTGTTAAAGATGGCAGATTAGAAGAAAAAACACCTAATAACGCTGGTGATAAAGACGATGTTTATGCATTGTCATTAAAAGAAGGACAAGGAATCACATTCTCATTAAATGGTGAAGCAGGAACCGATTTTGATTTGTATGTTTACAATGAATCCACAACTAGCGTAAATAATAAAAATGGAATGGTTGCATACTCAGAGAACGTCAATTCATCGAATGAAAAGATAAACTTTATAGCTCCTAGAACTGGCATTTATTTTCTAAATGTCCACGATTACAAAGGTACAGGAAACTATAAACTTTACACTGGTAATTTCGATGGATCGTATGAAGATGATTCTAGCTTTGTGACTTTAGATGGAGATTGGATGCCAAAAATGAATCCACAATTCTCAGAAGAAATGGCAGGGGTACTTAATTCTAAAGGAGAAGTTAGGTTTTCTTTTGTCGGGTCTAGCATTGAATGGCAAGGTTTTAAAGATCCTTCGCAAGGAATTGCCGATGTATATATAGACGGCAATAAGTTTGCATCAAAATCGCTTTATGATAGCACCTTCAAATCGAAGCAAAGTTTATTGAAGTATGAATTTAATACTTTTGGCAATCACTCTATAAGAATAGTGTGGACTGGAAAAAGTGATCCAGCGGCAAGAAAATCAGCTACTGGGATCAATTTGGATAAATTTGTTGTAAAAGAAAATCCTATTACATTGAAAACATCTTTTGACACTAAAATGAAATATCCTGTTATTTCATGGACAGCTAAGAGCTGGGCTGACTCATATAATATTTACCGCAAAGAGTCTACGGAAAAAAACTATACAAAAATAAATAACACCAAGACAGCACCTTATATGGATAAGACTGCAAAACCAGGCAGAAAATACGACTATGTCGTAACTATTAATACAAATAATAAAGAAACACCTTTTTCATCACCAATTTCGTACGTTTACGATGATGATATTAATGGAAGACAATATATAACAGGTACTGCAAAAGGAAGTCTTAATACTGCCGCAAACGACTTTAAAGATGTTTGGGCTAAAAACTTAGTCGCGGGCAAAACATATGAAATTACGTTAACAGGCCCTACTAATGCAAACTTTGATCTTTCATTATACAACATTGGAACATCAACTATTTATGGTACGAAAGAATTGAAAAAGTCTGCTAGTAGCACGTCTACTGAAAAAATTGTCTTTAAACCAACAAAAAATGGAATGTACTATATCGTTCCTTCTGCTATAACAGGCTCTGGCCAATATAGTATAAATATTTCAGTGCAAACAACGAAATCAGTAGAAAACAATGATTCTAATGTAAAATACTCTGGAACTTGGAGTAAGTTAAATTATAAGAGCGCTTCTGGCGGCTCTATTAATCAAACAAAAGGATCTACTGGATCGCTTCAATACAATTTTAGTGGTACAGGTATTACTGTATTCGCTTTAAAAGATAAGAATATGGGTAAAGCTGATATTTATATTGATGGTAAAAAAATAAAGCAAATTGACCTTTACTCTTCTAGCCGTAAATATAAAGTAAATGTTTTTAATCTACAAAATCTAGCAAATAAAGCTCACACAATTAAAATCGTTGCTACTGGTACAAAATCTCAAGCTGCAACAAACAAGTTAATAAATGTAGATTCATTTAAATTAACTCAGTTTTCTTTAGTTAAATAATAATCTTTAGCAAAACAAAAATCCTGATTGCTCTTTTGAGTATATCGGGATTTTTTTTGAACTTAGATTTGTTTAATTATCATTACTAAGGGAAAAAAGGCAACAAATTTTGTGAAATATTTTGAATAATATAGACGTTTTATCTATTAATTTGGTAAAATTAAACAAAAATAAGTTGGTCATTTCATTGGCCAACCTATTTATTATGTAATAATTAGTGATTGAAAAGTGGAGGATCTAGTATTTATGGTGAGGAAACCAAGAGTGTTTATTGGTTCTTCAGCTGAAGCTATTCAGTATGTTGAAGCCGTATTTGAAGGACTAAAAAGAGATACGGAAGTCACAATGTGGATGAATGCTTTTGAAGAACTAGAGTACACAATGGATGATTTAGAAAAGCAACTAGATACAAATGACTTTGCAGTATTCATATTTACTCCAGACGATATTATGGAAATTCGAAATGAGAAATATTTAGCAACAAGAGATAATACAATGTTTGAGATGGGACTTTTTTGGGGGCGTTTAAAAAGAGGACGGGTTTTTTACATTATGCCAAACGATACTAAAGGCATAGTACATAAAAACTCTATAGAACCGCTAAACTACCATTTGCTTTCGGATTTAACCGGTCTTAATTCATTAAAATATGATATACGTGATGATAAGGATATAGTTCAAGAAGTGGCTGGAGCTTGTATTAAAATAAAGAGAAAGATTAGAGAAAAAGGCATATTTCCTGATCTTCAAAATAAAATTGATGATTTAATCGTACAAAAAAAAGAAAGTGAAGTTGTTGCTAAATTTAGTACACTTCTAACATTAGAACTTTTAAAATCAGACCGAAATAAAGTTGCGATCTTCTTATCAGATAATTTGAAAAGGGCGCATAGTGTACCCGAAGGTTATGAAATTGCTGATGTAGGTGTATGGAAAGTAGAAGGGTCTGACGGTTTAAAACATGTTGCTGGTAAAAAATCCAGAATCGATTTTTATTATTTTGATGTCAATGAAGATATTGTTGATGATCGAATCTTTGTGATCGATAGTTATCTAAATAGCGAAATTATTTTTATTAAAAAAAGTGAATTTTACAATACATACTTAATATGCTATCCTATTGAAAATAGTATGGTACTAACTGTCACTTTTTCAAGTGAAGAGTATGAAGCAATCGATCTAACTGAAGATGAAAAAGACTTCCTATTAGGAAGAAATAAAAGATTAATGAAAACAATAAACGAACTTTTTGGAGGTGTTTCTGTATGACTAGGTATATAAACTTAAATGATGCTAAAAAGGAATCCAAAAAAGATTTCTATCCAAAAGTTGAAAAAGGTATTGGCCAAAAAGGACTTGCTGATTTTAATGGTAAAACTGAAAGAGCAATTGTTGTTCTTCGTCGTAAAGCAGAATACGGAACTCCAGATCAAATGAATGCATATTAAAGCAAAAGGGTGACTAAAATTAGTTACCCTTTTTTTTTGTTTTTATATGATCTTTATTACTATTTTTTTAAAACTGATTTGTAGTGACAAGGCAAATGATGAAATAAAGTGACTCATAAGGCCTTTATAAGTAAGTAAAAAGGCAAAAAATTTAAAAGTAGTAACTCATAAGAGCTTCATGAGTAAGTAAAAAAGCAAAAATACGAAATAAAGTGACTCATAAGAGCTTCATGTGTAAGTAAAAAAGACATTGGAAATCTCCAAAACTCTTGTACATTAAAAATCTACTCATTACCCATCATTTTTCTTAATTTAGATTCTGTATTTGTATCTTCAACAGGAGTATAAACACTACATCTTAAATCAATGTTTCCTTGGACTTGTAAGGATGTTAAGTTAAAAAGCATTTTTCCTGCTTTTGCGTGTCGAAACTCAATTAATACATCTGGCGCCGAACTTACTTCGCTCTCATTCCAGAGTTCATGAAATTCTGGGAAATTTTGTTCCATTTCATTAATAAAGGAAGTGTACCATTGATCCCCTACATATTGTCCGTAATAAGTGCGGAAAATTGCTAAAAAGCCTTTCACAAAATGCTCCCAATTCACTGCTAAACTTTTAAATTCTTTTCTGGAGAAGAGCAATTGTATAAGATTTCGTTCCTCTTTTGGAATTTGTTCGAAATCTAAAAATACGTGAGCAGCTGCTGGATTCCAACCAACAATATGGCACCTTCGATCTGAAATAATGATCGGACAGTTCCGAAGCTCATTTAATATTTTAGTCAAAGCTGGACTAATGGCTGTATCTTCTTCATTTGAAAATGAGCGTTTTTCAGCTTCAGGTAATGCAAGTGCATATAAATAATTTCGTTCATCTTTATTTAATTGTAATGCATCAGAAATGGCGTCTAATACGGAATTAGATACTGTTATATCTCTTCCTTGTTCTAGCCATGTATACCATGTGGTACTTACTCCTGCTAACCCGGCAACCTCTTCTCTACGAAGACCAGGGGTTCTTCTGCGAGTTCCAACTGGTAATCCTACCATTTGCGGATTTAATTTTGAACGCTGAGTTTTTAGAAATTCTGACAGTGCTTCAAGTCGTGTTTCTCGATTCATTTCATAACTCCTTTCTGAACGTAGTATAAATTATACTAGGATAAACTACAACTTGTAATAGGATAAATACACGTTAAAATAAAGAAAAAACGATTGGAGATCTTATGATGAGAAGAATTGTTATTACAGGTATGGGTGTTATCTCTCCTCTAGGAAATGATGTAGATACAGTTTGGAATAACTTAATTAACGGAAAATCAGGTATCACTACGATTGATACGATTGATGTATCAAATATTAAAACGAAAGTAGCAGGTATTGTCCGTGACTTTGATGCTGAAGAAAGATGGGGAAGAAAGGAAGCAAGAAAATTAGATCGTTTTTGTCAATTTGCCTTAGCAGCCGCTGAACAAGCTTTGGAAAGTTCACAATTACAATTAGAAAAAATGGACCTTGAACGTTTAGGAGTATATGTAGGATCCGGAATTGGTGGGATTAATACATTTATCGAAAATGTAAATTTATTAAATGAGAGAGGACCAGGGAGAGTTAGTCCAAGTTTAGTACCGATGATGATATCAAACGCGGCAGCAGCTCAAATAAGTATAAGATTAGGTGCACTTGGTCCATCTTTATCACCAGTAACTGCATGTTCTATAGGAAATTCATCAATTGGAGAAGCATTCAATACAATTCGTAACGGAGAAGCAGATGTTATTTTTGCGGGTGGTACAGAAGCTGCTATAACTCAATTATCTTTAGCTAGTTTTGGAAACGCTAAGGCATTATCAACTAATACAGAACCTGCTTCATCAAGTCGACCTTTTGATGCCAATAGAGATGGATTTGTAATGAGTGAAGGTGCGGGGGTTTTAGTGTTAGAATCATTGGAACACGCAGTAAATAGAAATGCGCCAATCTTATGTGAGGTAATTGGTTATGGAGCAAGTTCAGATGCATATCATATGGTTGCAACTCACCCAGAAGGTCGAGGAGCGTTTTTAGCGATGAGAAATGCTTTAAATAGAGCGGAAATAGCATTACAAGATGTGGATGTCATTAGTGCACATGCAACAAGTACCCCACTCGGTGATCATTCTGAAACGCTGGCAATAAAAAAACTGTTTGGCGAACATGCTTATAATATTCCAGTTACAGCAAACAAATCAATGCTAGGACATATGCTTGGCGCAGCAGGAGGAGTAGAGGCAATAGCTTTAGTAAAAAGTCTTCAAGAAGGGATTATTCCTCCTACAATCAACTTAACCAAGCCAGATCCTGTTTGTGATTTAGACTATGTATCAAAAGGGCCAAGGAAAAAAGAATTAAACATTGGTATTTCAAACTCATTCGGCTTCGGTGGTCATAATTCTGCCATTGTATTGAAAAAGTACGTTTAAGTTAAATTGTAGTTTCTATTTATCAACAGTCTAAAAGCCTCTTATAAGTAAGAGGCTTTATATTAGTGAAAAAATACAACAAAAATTTTTGCTTTTTAAATAGACCATAATTCTATGCCTACTTCATATAATGCTGCTCATTAAGATTCTTCATTTTACTGTTTTTTAATAAATTCAAAAATAGATAGTTTAAATAAAAGAAAAAAACAACAAAAAGCCCAACTAGAAGTAGGAGCAATAAATACACTAGGTTATAGTGAAGTCCGAAAGTTGTTGTTTCTTTACCTAGATTGTAAAAATATTCTAATGGTGTTCCTTTTTCAGGAGCGATTGTATAAAAGTAATTAGATGTAAAAGGCTCCATCCATTTCATAAACAAATTATTTACAAAGATTAATAAAATGTACAATGCAATGATGAGCGTCATTGTTTTTCGCAAAATTTTCAAATTAATTACAACCATATTATTGAAGAACGCCCACAAAACAATTCCTACGATTAGCATATGCCCCCAAAGATACGCCATTCCTTGCCATGTAAGGAGAGTATGATAGTTTGAAAGACCGTTAGCAAATATTATGCTTACTAAAGCAGCGGGAAAGTTGAAACAAAATGCAATTGAAAATAGCAATTCACTTTCAAATAAAAAAGCAAAAAATAAAATAAAATTAGCGAAATGACAAATTTGTAATGGGATTTCTTCAGGTGAGATCTGATTCATTTTGTGATAAATTTCTATATTCCGACCAACTAAAAGAGCGATCCCAATAAAAGAGAACCCCATCCCAATCAAACGTAACGTCTGATGGTTACAGCGCCTAAATAGAAAATAAAACAAAGTGACAAATAGAAATGGACTTGCCATAAATAAAAAATGGAATGGACTCCACATTTGAAAGGTCATTGAACTATACTATCCTTCATGTAGTAAAATACACTTGTTTTCAACGCGATTTACCCCCATTACTTTTAATTGTAATTCGTCCGGCAAAAAACGTATCATTAAGCGATCAAACTAAAAACATCAAGTAATCAACACCTATTAATGATTTATTCAAAAAAATTTTAGAAAGAACCTAGAATGATCACTCTAAACTTGTACAAAAATAGTTATTTATAGAAAAGGGGAGAACAAAGCGATTTCCTTAATATGTATCAGTTCATTGTATTAGGATAACCTATAAATAGGTAAACTTGAGTTCATTTCATAAAATAAATTATTTTAAATAATTCAAATTAGATTAATCATATTGACAATCAAGTTTATACGTATTATTATTATCTCAGATTCAAGATATTTTAATTCGAAATAATTTTCAGGAGGTGCACATAAATAATAAAGACAAAGAGGTTTATTATAAGGAATTACTGTTCTTAAAGTCATTTGTGTAATACATGTGACATTAACAGTTGAAGCGATTGTATTGAATATAGGATGAGTCTGCTCAAAAATTGTTTGATTCTTTTATTCTGATGAGCTAAAGATAGTGCAACTTAAAAAAGTAAGTAATAATGTGTTTAAGCTATCATTTTTTTTAATATAATATCTCGAATTAGAGATAAAAATAGGAGGATTTTAATATGATAAATATTGGTTTATTAATTATTCGTTTAGTAATCGGTTTACTTTTTGTGGGTCATGGTGCTCAAAAATTATTTGGCTGGTTCGGTGGTCATGGTTTAAAAGGTACAGGAGGATGGTTTGAATCAATTGGCATGAAACCGGGTGTAGTTGTTGCACTTTTCGCAGGTTTAGCAGAATTAATTGGGGGATTATTGTTGGCTTTAGGGTTATTAACGCCACTTGCAGGAATCATGATTGCTGGAACAATGGTGATGGCAATTATTAAAGTTCATGGGCGAAATGGTTTATGGGTAACAGCTAACGGATATGAATACAACTTAACATTGCTATCAGTTGCGATTGGTATAGCTTTAATCGGTCCTGGTAAATATGCTTTAGATGCATTTTTATTCTAATTTAACTCAGTAGCAACATTGATTTTACAAAAATAAATCAAATTAATTATATTTTATTTAAAAATGAATCTAGATTATAAAAAAGAGTAATAATAGGTGGTGTACTAAATGGGATTTTTATCCAAATTATTTGGTAAGGAGACGGAAAAGATGACAAATGTAAAATTAGCAGTGATTTATTATAGTATGGGTGGAACAAATTATCAGCTTTCAAAATGGGCTGAAGATGGAGCGAAAGAACTTGGAGCAGAAGTAAAGGTGCTTAAAGTACCGGAACTTGCCCCACAATCAGTGATCGAAGGTAATCCGGTTTGGAAAGGACATTTAGAAGCTACAAAGGAAGTTCCGGAAGTTACTTTAGCAGATTTAGAATGGGCAGATGCAATTATTTTTAGTGTACCTACACGATTTGGTGGTATGCCAGCACAAATGAAACAGTTTTTAGACACAACTGGTGGTCTATGGTTTAATGGAAAACTTGTAAATAAAGTGGTTAGTGCAATGACTTCTGCTCAAAATCCTCATGGAGGCCAAGAAGCAACAATTCTATCGATTTATACAACTATGTATCATTGGGGTGCAATTGTAGCTACTCCTGGATATACAGATCCAGTAACATTTGGAGCAGGTGGAAATCCATATGGAACTAGTGTTACTGTTGGTCAAGATGGAAAAATGATTGAGAATGTAGAAGCCGCTGTAAAACATCAGGCAAAACGTACAGTTACAATAGCTGAAATGGTAAAAAAAGCAAATCAATAAATATGAGTAAGCTAATCGAGATTTTTTCGATTAGCTTTTACTTATATTTTGAAATACATAATTTATATAGTTAATTATAGTTTTAAATTCACTAAAATTTAAAAGCTAAATTTCAAAATTGAAGTCACTATACATCTTAATACTTTCGAATAATAGTAAAAATCATTCGATTCTTACATAACATTACTGTAACCATTGTCAAAATGATTACTTGGAATCCATCTTTTTACATATGATTTACTGATTATAAACTAGGAGGTAAAAAATTGGATTATCGAATTGAAAAAGATTCAATTGGTGAAATAAAAGTACCCGTAAATAAACTATGGGGAGCTCAAACGCAGCGAAGTTTTGAGAATTTTAAAATTGGTACTGAAAAAATGCCTATTCAATTAATTTATGCTTTAGCTCTAATTAAAAAGAGTGCAGCAATTACAAATAAAAAACTAGGAAAATTGGATAGTGAAAAAGCAGATGCAATCATTGGTGCCGCAGATGACATATTAAAAGGTAAGCTTGACAATCATTTTCCACTTGTTGTTTGGCAAACGGGAAGTGGTACACAAACAAATATGAATGTTAATGAAGTGATCGCTCACCGTGGGAACGAGCTTTTAGCAGAAAAAGGAAACAATGAAAATATTCATCCAAATGATGATGTTAATATGTCTCAAAGTTCGAATGATACCTTCCCTACAGCAATGCATATTTCAAGTGCACTTGCAGTAAATGAACAGTTGCTTCCTGCATTAAAAAACTTACAAATTACATTTAATGAAAAGATGAATAAATTTAAACAGATTATTAAAATAGGCCGAACACATTTGCAAGATGCAACACCAATAACTCTAGGTCAAGAAATAAGTGGTTGGTATCGTATGCTTGAAAAAAGTGAAAAAATGATCGTAGATAGTTTGAAATTTATTGCAGAGTTAGCTATTGGTGGGACTGCTGTTGGTACAGGAATCAATGCTCATCCGGATTTTGGAAAGATGATGGCTGAGGAAATTAGTTCGCTAACTGGAATTCATTTTATTTCTGCTGAAAATAAATTCCAAGCATTAACTAGTCATGATGAAATCGTTTATACTCATGGTGCTTTAAAAGCATTGGCGGCAGATTTAATGAAAATTGCGAATGATGTCCGCTGGATGGCAAGCGGTCCTAGAAGTGGTATAGGTGAAATAACTATTCCATCAAACGAACCTGGAAGTTCAATTATGCCAGGAAAAGTAAATCCAACCCAATCTGAAGCGCTAACAATGGTTGTAACTCAAATTATGGGAAATGATGTGACAATAAGCTTTGCTGCTAGTCAAGGAAACTTTGAATTGAATGTGTTCAAACCAGTCATTATTTATAATTTTCTACAGTCAGTTAAATTACTTTCAGACGTAATCAGTTCATTTGACGATCATTGTGCAAAAGGCATAGAAGCAAATATAGAAGTGATTGAACAAAATCTAAATCGATCACTTATGCTCGTAACTGCATTAAATCCTCATATTGGTTATGAAAAAGCAGCAACAATAGCGAAGTTAGCATATAACGAAAATTTGACACTTAAAGAAGCTGCATTAAAAACCGGTTATTTATCGGAAGAAGAATTCGATCGAATGATAAAACCAGAAAATATGATTTAGTCAGAGATTGATCATTATATAGAATCAAAAAACCTGATGCCCACTAAAGAGGCAACAGGTTTTTTATCATTCCTCACATTCTTTATGTGGGAACAGATAAAAGAAGTAAATTAATATTAAAAAAATTATCACAAATTCACATTAAGTTCACATCAATAGATTATAATCACTTTATCCTTAAATATTAATTAAACAGAAAGAAGGCGGATTAATTGAAGCCCATTAAAACAATTTCAGCAGATGAGATGCAAAAATTTGAAGATAAACTTAAAAAACACAATTGGATTTTAATGTTAATAACAGTAATCACGATCCCATTTATAGTAAGTAACTTGTAAAAAAAAGAAAAGACTTAATAATGTTTCTTTTTTACATATGCCCCCAAAAAAGAATACGTCAATAAAAAAGCCAAGAATCTTTTCTGGGCTTTTTTATTTTTAATTTTCTTTTAAGCCAAAAGCGAAATGTTTACAACTTTGAAACAACCGATGACAAAAATTGATACATTTAAAAACTATGATACATATATAAGTTTTCAGCAGTGTGATACATGAAAATATAAATTGCTGAAATTTTACGTTTCTACACTTAACAAAAGTGAATTTTGGAATCTTAAAATGCTTTTAGTTAAGTAATTTAATATAAATAAGGAGAGAGCTAATGCCTAACAAAATTATATGGATGCTTCTGGGAATGTTATTAATTCTCATCCTCATACCGAAAGCGAATGCCACTACATTTAAGCTTAATTTTAACAATAATGAGTTCTCTAATTATATAGATCATGTGAACTTAAGCACGACAAAGTCTACATATGGTCAGACAATTGAGATTGGTTTAACAACGAAAAAAAGAGGTGAAAAAGTTTCATTATCATTTTTAAATGGTACAAATCGAAAAGATATTTCTTTAATAAAAACATCTAAGAACTCTTTTTCTGGAAAAATTAAGATTACAAGTTCATTTATAAGAGGGGAATATAAACTTGATTCAATTAGATTTGATCATCAAAATCTAGTAATGCCTGATAAAAAAATCAGTTTCACAATTTTAGATTTACCGACACCAACTATTGATCAAGTAACAAATCAATCAACAACTATAAAGGGGTTATTTCTTTCGAATAGTCAGGTTGAAATATATGAAGATTCTAGATTAATTAATACCGTGATAACAAATGATAAAGGTGAATTTAATGATCCTATAAAACCATTGAAAGAATTTACTAAAATAAGCATCATTGGGGTTAGTGAAGGAATAAAAAGTAAACCAATTACTGTAATTGTAAAAGATTCGATTGCACCATCCATTACTTCTCTTTCTACTATAACTGATCAATCACAGAATGTAACAGGAAGATCTGAGCCTTTCGCAACTGTTAAAGTATATATGAATGAAAATCTAATCGCTAATAATACAGTTAGCTCAACTGGAAAGTTCACTGTTAAAATTAGTAAACAAAAAGCAAATTCAATTCTCAAGGTAATCGTTTTGGATCAAAGTAACAATCAGAGTAAAGCATTTACTTTGCGCGTATCACATTATATTACACCAGAGGTAAGTACGATTAAAAATAATCCATCGTTATCAACTGGCCAATTGATTATTATCAATTCAAAGACGAATAAACTAACTTTCTATCGTAATGGTAACCTTGTAAAAACCTTTACTGTTGCAACAGGTAAGTCATCAACACCTACACCTACTGGGAAATTTGTAATCTCAAACAAAGTGAAAAACCGCCCATGGTACAAGGGAAATATCCCTGGAGGCGATCCTAGGAATCCACTTGGTAACCGCTGGCTAGGATTAAGCGTTGGTGCTGCATATGGTATTCACGGAAACAATAAAGAAACTTCAATTGGACAATCAGTAAGTTCAGGCTGTGTTCGAATGCATAATAGTGAAATCCAATGGCTTTTTGAACAAGTTAACGTAGGGACAACAGTCATTATTGCAAATTCTCCAATTTCGAATGGGAAAATTGCCCGTTCTTATGGAATTTCAATCGCATGAGTAAAGAAAAGAGGTGCCTCATAGTCGAATTTTTTGACAATGAGACATCCTTTTTACGTTTTAATGCCCGAAAGTAAACTTAGGACTCTTATTGAGCTTTTTCTAGTAAAGTCAGTTTGAGAAATTCAATCATCTGTTTTAATGCATCTTGAACGATTGGGAGATGGAAATCTTTTTCAAATACGTGTTCTCCGTTTGGAATAGTAATGAGCTTTGTTTTCACTCCATTTTTTAAAAGGGCACCTCTCATGAATACAGATTGTTCGTACGGAACATCTTTATCATTCGTGCCGTGTAAAAATAAAGTAGGTGGGTAATCTTTTGTGATGTGATTAATGGGACAAAAATTAAGAAGTTGATTTCTATTTGTATTTAGATCAACCGCTGTTAATTTTTGAACCCAAACTCCTTGTTGTCTTGCATGTAAATAGATTAAAAAGCGCTTTTCAATCGAACCTTCTGAGATGACCCTATTAGATTGAAGCATTGCAGCAATGTCATTCGGAACTAAATCATATTGCAAATAATGAGAGCTTGGATTTGTCGCCCAACTAGCACTAATATCTCCATACCCATAGAAGGAAACGATTGCACGCGGCTTAAGTTTAAATGTTCCAGTGCAAAGGGCAAGAAAACCACCAGCAGAACCTCCTATTACAGCGATTTTTTTTGGATCGATCGAAAAATGATTTGGTCCTTCAGTTACAATCCAAAGCAGTGCATCTTGAATATCTTCAAGTATGTCTGGTAGTTTAGATTCCGGTGCAAGCCTATAATCAATCGAAAACACCGAAAACCCGTTGCTTGTGTATAGCTGTATCATTTCATTTGCAATGTCTTCTCTCGTTCCCCAAATAAGGCCGCCTCCATGGATATAAATAACCACAGGAGCGTTTTCATGATTCGTTTCATAAAAGTCTGCCTTAAGTGAAAATTGATCATTTTTTTTGTAAATAACTGTTTTTTTCATACGTTCACGTCCAACTAAAAGTTTTAAAATAAATTATATGTCATTGTTAATATGTGGAAGATTTTTTTGTAAAAGTTGATAAATTTTTAAAGCTAACTGTATTTGAAGCAAATCATCTGGATTCTTTAAATCTGTATTTAAGATTTCCTTGATTTTTTCAATTCTGTAAATAAGAGTGTTTCTATGCAAAAACATTGCCTTTGCTGTTTCACTTAAATTTTGGTTGTGATTGAAATAGTTTTCTAGTGTTTGAATATAACCAGTTTCGTGAAGATTATCATGTTCTAGTACCTTTCCCAGTGATTTCATAAAAAAATTTTCTAACTGCAAATCTTTTATATTTGAATCTAGAAAGTGATAAACAGCATAATCCTCAAAATGGGATATTCCTTCATTTTTATCAAATTTTTGCATTAGTCTAATGGCTTCATGAGCTTCGGAAAAACTTTTGTGAAGTGAACTAATCGTCTTAAACTGGCGACCTATTCCAATTAAAAAAGTCGTTTTGTTAATGTTTTTATGAAGGACTTCCAGAATAGAATTAGCATATAATTTTGCTTCATTTAAGGAAATAGAAGGTTTGTATTCGCTTTGTCCAATCAAAATAATGATTCGGTTATTTCGATGAAAGCATGTAATTTCTCCATTTGTAAGACTCGAATTCTCATAAACAAGATCCACACATTTTCTTGCTGTATTTTCTAGTTTATATCTTCTGTCAACCATGTCTTCAATTTTTGTGAGTTCATCAGATTCTATATTAATTACCATACAGTAATACATATAGTTTGGATTTAGTCCATGTAAGTCGCTAAGAGTTTTAATCGATTCTTTTGATGTTATTTTTCCATTTAATAAATCATCAAAGAAATCATTTCTAATTTTTTGTTTCACACCTTCTATTTCTCTTTGCTTGATCATCTCAAGTGCTATAATCGTAGATGCCTGCTCTAAAGCAATATAGTCAAATTCTGTTAATTCATGTACAGTTTGCCAAACAACGATATATCCAAAAATATCATTAGCAACCCCAATAGGCAGGATTCTACATTTAATTTCTAAATCCTCTAGATAATAGATCCGCTTTATTAGCTTTTTCATTTGACTAATACTATGCGGAATTGAATCGATAAACTCTTTATGGAACACTTGGCGATCTTTTACGAGATTAAGACAATAGTCTAAATAGATCGGATTATCTTTGTGTTCTGAGGAGTGAATCAAATCCCAATTTTCGTCTACAATCAGAATTGGATTGTTTACAGTTTCAGACAATGTAGAAGCAATTCTGTTAATTCCTCCACCTTCTAACGCAATACTAAAGAGTGTATTATGCATGTCTAACGTTTTTCGATTCAACAAATCATATCTACCTGATGCTTTTTCATTAATAATCGATATTACATTTGATAATGTATATTCGAATGGTAGCTCTAAAAGAGGTAAACCATACTTATTTGCTTGATCAATCATATTTTGGGGAATTTGATCAAAGTATCGTTTCATTTTAATAATGAGCCCAGAACAGTTTATTTCTGATAACTCTTTAATAATTTTATTTTGAAGTTCTTCCTGATCTTTAAATATATAACCAGTTGATAGAAGTAATTCATTCGACGACAACCAGTCAAACGCATCAGGGTTTTCCATAATATTAACGAGAGAAATAACGTTATTAATGCCCTTTTCTCCTCCAACAATTTTAATTCCAGCAAGTGCTTTTATCTCTAATAGATTTTTTATTGTCAACATCTTTTTTCAACTCCTTCGACAAAATTTACTCACATATATTTGTGCAATATGCCTAAATGACATCCTTGTTTTTTGGTTTTTCTAAACGATGACGATATGAGGTTTGCATACTAAAATAATCACGTAAGGTTAGCTAATCGTCAATTATTTTGTAGAAAATCTTTGTTTTTTTTACTAAAAAGCAAAGAAGTTTAATAATCAAATTACTACAAATTGACTAAAAGATGTTTTTTTCTAGCTTATTTTGTAACAATTTAGCGAATTTTATCATATGCAAGCCGCTTATGGATTTTACAAGAAATGAAGAGTGGTGTACAGGTTTAAAAATAAGATTTCTTCCAGAATGATGGGGTGACTTCAATGATATTTACAGCAAAATCTGGCGATGTCGATTTTATCCAAAAAATTAAAAATTCAAATATGAGTGGTTTTGTTCACAGTTTATTTAAACGGACATTCAATTTTCATTGCATAGAAGATGGTGAATTGTACACCGTCGCATGCAACGAAATTGATAACGGGCCAAATACACTAGTTATTGATGTCGAATGTTTTGACAAGCTGGATTTAGAAATAAACGACACTGTTTATGTAGAAAATCAAATTCTACACATCGCTAATAAATTATCGATCCACATTGTGAATGTTGAACAATGGGAGAGCATCCTTCCGTTATTACCAGATAATATCGAAGGTTTGAAAGGTAATTTCGAATTCATGAAGAATTTCATCGACCACCATGGTAAAAGCGGCGGAATAAAAGAAGCATCTATTTTTCAGACTTCTTTTGAAAAGCAAATGTCGAAATTGCTTCAAGAAAGAACGGGTTTGCTAATGAATGATTTAGTAAACAACCAGACGACTAGTACCTTACAGCATGCCGTTTCACTAATTGGCCTCGGTCCTGGCTTAACTCCATCTGGTGATGATTTTCTAGTTGGATTATTAACCATTTTTAATACGAGCCCTTGCTTTTCACATAAAGCATTTTGTGAAGAAGTGGTTAAAAAAGCGAAAAGCTTAACAAATGAAATAAGTTATATGGCTATTAAAAAAGCATCAATCGGTAAAGTGAGAGAGTCTATTATTCTTTTAATTCATTCCTTACTAAACGGAACAGAAAGAGATTTGATTCTCGCATTAACTAAAGTATTAAATATCGGGTCTTCATCCGGAACAGATATAGCCTTAGGACTTATCTGTGGGTTAGAAGCAAAAATGAAAGTTGGAGGTAGAGTATGACTGTACAAGTTGTGGTAAAGCCAAATACATTTTTTGATTCAGTATCTTTAATGTCTTTATCAACGAAAGCGAACCAAATAGAAGGTATTGACCAAGCGATCATTGCGATGGGTACTGAAATGAATAAAGGAGTAATTAAAAATGTAGGTCTGAATACTCCTGAAGTTGAAGAAGCAAAAAACAGTGATTTGATCATTGTTGTAAAAGCTGAAACTGACGAATTGTGTGAAAACGCTTTCGTGGAAATTGAAGAATTATTAACGAAAAAAAATACATCAAAATCGAAAAGCGAGATCATTTATTCAACGATTACTTCTGCTGCAACAAGTATTCCCGAAGCAAATCTAGCAGTGATTTCTGTTAATGGTGCATTTGCTGCTAGAGAAGCAAGAAAAGCACTTGAAAATGATCTACATGTCATGCTATTTAGCGATAATGTAAGCGTTGAAGAAGAAATCGAATTGAAAAAGCTTGCTCATGAAAAAGGTTTATTAATGATGGGTCCTGATTGTGGAACAGCGATTATTAGTAATGTGGGATTAGCATTCTCTAATGCTGTAAGAAAAGGAAATATCGGAATCGTCGGTGCATCTGGAACTGGTAGTCAAGAGGTTAGTGTTCGAATCCATGATTTCGGTGGTGGAATTACCCAGTTAATTGGAACTGGTGGTCGTGATTTAAGCGAAGAAGTTGGCGGAATTATGATGTTAGATGCGATTAAAGCGTTAGACGAAGATGAGTCTACTAAAGTAATCGTACTAGTTTCTAAGCCACCAGCACCAAGTGTAGAAGAGAAAGTGTTAGCCCAAATTAAGCAATGCAAAAAGCCAGTTGTCGTTTGGTTCATTGGTGGAGATGAAGAAAAAGTAGTTCAAGCTGGAGGACATTTTGCGAAAATGTCTAAAGAAGCAGCGCTTAAGGCAGTACTTTTAGCTGGAGCTGATGAAAGCAGTTTGAACAAACGTGCTTTAAATATTCCTCTAATTGAAGAGGTTCGTGCAAAATTAACGCCAGAACAAAAATATATTCGTGGATTATTTTGTGGCGGTACATTATGTGACGAAGCGATGTATGCAGCGATTGATAAATTTGACAATGTATATAGCAATATCCAAAAAAATCCTGATTACCTTTTAAAAGACATTAATGTTAGTCAGGAACATACTTTTATTGACTTAGGTGATGATGATTTTACACAAGGAAAACCTCATCCAATGATTGATCCGTCCACTCGTATCGCTAGATTTTTACAAGAAGCGAAGGATCCATCAGTTGGTGTTATCGTAATGGACTTTGTTTTAGGCTATGGTTCTCACGAGGATCCAGTTGGTGTAATGCTTCCTGCAATAATCGAAGCGAAGGACTTAGCTGAAAAAGAAGGTAGACACTTAGAGATTATTGGATACGTACTTGGAACAGATTTAGACCCTCAAAACTTCGATGAACAAGTGAACAAGTTATTAGCTGCAGGGGTTACACACGCTAGTAGCAGTACTAACGCTGGGTTGTTAGCAAGAGAATTCGTAGTGAAAGGAGAATAGTCATGAATAAAATTAACGAACTTTTTAATAGTAAAATTTCTGCTATAAACGTTGGAATTGAATTTTTTAAAGATGATATTTTAAAGCAAAATGCTAGTGCAACTCATTTAGAATGGACACCACCAGGTGGAGGAAACCCTCAACTAATTGCAGCTTTAGATAAATTAGAAGATCCAAGCGTAATGGAAAAAATTGAAGCAGCAAATAAATTAGCAGTAGAACGTATTATTAATTCACAACCAGTATTAATTGGCTTCGACCAAGCAATTAATTGTGTTCCAGGAATGACAAAGCATACGATTCTTCATGCTGGTCCACCAATTACTTGGGATAAGATGAGCGGCCCGATGAAAGGGGCGGTTACAGGAGCAATTGTGTATGAAGGATTAGCAAAAGATTTAGAGGAAGCTTACGAAGTTGCAGCTTCAGGTGCAATTACTTTCTCACCATGCCATGAACACAATTGTGTAGGTTCTATGGCCGGTGTAACATCCGCTTCCATGTTCATGCACATTGTTGAGAATAAAACATACGGAAATATCGCTTATACAAACTTAAGTGAACAGATGGCAAAAATCTTAAGAATGGGTGCAAATGATCAAAGTGTTGTTGATCGTTTAATCTGGATGCGCGATGTATTTGGACCTATTTTAAGAGATGCGATGAAATTAAATAAAAATGGAATTGATTTACGATTAATGCTTGCACAAGCTCTTCATATGGGAGATGAGTGTCATAATCGAAACAATGCAGGTACAGCTTTGTTAATTCAAGCTTTGACGCCATATATTTTGGAAACAGATTTTACAACAGAACAAAAGCGTGAAGTATTTGATTTCGTTGCTAGCAGTGATTATTTCTCAGGTCCAACTTGGATGGCGCTTTGTAAATGTGCTCTTGATGCTGCTCATGGTATTGAAAATAGTACGATTGTCACAACGATGGCACGTAATGGGGTAGAATTCGGTATTCGTGTAAGTGGTATGCCTGGAAACACTTGGTTTACTGGACCAGCACAAAAGGTTGTAGGA
This sequence comes from Bacillus sp. FJAT-25509, assembly GCF_001420605.1. Lineage (GTDB taxonomy): Bacteria > Bacillota > Bacilli > Bacillales > Bacillaceae_G > Gottfriedia. The sequence goes on along the minus strand of NZ_LJIZ01000003.1, from coordinate 184,672 downwards.
CCAATGTTTGCAGGATATAAACCAGAAGATTCAGGTTTAGATATTGGAGATAGTGCGATTACAGAAACATACGGAATCGGTGGTTTTGCGATGGCGACAGCTCCTGCGATTGTCGCACTAGTAGGTGGAACAGTTGATGAAGCAATTGGCTTTTCTACAAAAATGAAAGAAATCACAACGGATGAAAATCCAAATGTAACGATTCCTTTATTAGATTTCATGGGGATCTCAACAGGAATAGATGTAAGAAAAGTAATTCAAACAGGTATTATGCCAGTCATCAACACGGCTATTGCACATAAGGAAGCAGGTATTGGCATGATTGGTGCAGGGATCACGTATCCACCAGTTGAAGCGTTTGAAAAGGCTTTATTAACTTTAAGTGAAAACATCCAATAATAACCTGTTATTCGAGTGATTTTACGAAAACGTACTTGGAATCATTCGAATTTTAAACAACTCTCCAACTGTTGTCTTTAGGGGAGTAGTCCATGCAGATTGTCTTAGTTAATTCTTAGGGTCTGACCAAAAAAATAAGTGTCAGGCCCTAAAATTCAATCCTTGGATTTTAAATGTTGCCAGCCATTTCATATAAGAAAACAACAGAGGGAGAGAAATGTTATGGAAAATCAATCCTTAAATTCAGAATTAATTCTCGCAAGTCAACGAGGAGATTTAGAGGCAGTCGAACTGCTTTTATCAAAAGGAGTAAGTGTTGAGTATAAGGATTCTGATGGTCGTACAGCATTAATGGCGGCTACCCAAAAAAATCAGATCGAAATTGTAAAACGGTTATTGGAAGCTGGTAGTGACGTTAATACGAGAGATATCACCCAATTAACACCTTTTATTTGTTCTGGAGCAAATGGATTCCATGAAATAGTAAGCATGATGTTAAAGTATGGGGCAGATTTAAATAGCGTAAATCGATTTGGTGGAACTGCTTTATTACCATCCAGTGAAAAAGGCTACTTAAAGACTGTACAAATTTGTTTAGATGCAGGAGTTCCTGTTAATCATGCCAATAAATTAGGCTGGTCGGCATTACTTGAGGCAGTTATTTTAGGTAATGGAGGCCGTTTATATTCTGACGTAATCGAATTACTTGTTGATGCTGGTGCAGATTGTAACTTAGCAGATCGAGACGGAAAATCATCTTTACAACATGCTATTGACCTGAATCAGCAAAAGGTTGTAAAAATTTTTAATAAAGAATACGTCGAAACGAATGAGTCGATTAAGAAAGCAAAAGTACTGGCAAAGGCAAATCGATATGAGGAAGCCATTTTAGAAATAAATAGTGCGCTTGAATTAGACAGTAAAAACTTTGATTTACTCTACTACAAAGGGTATTTCTTACAAGAATTAAAACGATACGAAGAAGCACTTGAACAATACAACAATGTCCTAGCTCTTGATCCAAAAAATCTTGATTTTTATTTTTACACTGCAAATTGCTTAAGATTAATGAATAAACCGGATGAAGCTTTAGGCGAATATGATAAAGCTGTCCAACTCGATCCTAGCGAAACTTTCTATCTTTACCATAAATCAAATTATTTAAGAGAACTTGGAAGACATGAAGAAGCTGTACAAGAAATGAATAAACTTCTTGCACTTCAACCAAATCGATATGATTTTTCGTTTCATAAAGCGAATAGTCTTAGATCGCTAGAGAGACATGAAGAAGCTGTAGAAGCAATTGAAAATGCTATTGAAAATGATCCAACTAATTCTTTATATCATCTTCATAAAGAGCAATCTCTCAATTTGCTAAGTATTAAAGAATTTAAACATTTAGGGGGTAAATAATGGGGAAATTAGTGATCGTTGCGATCGGAGGCAATGCTCTAGTTAGAGAAAATGGCCGCAACACAACCCAAGACCAATATGAAGCCGTTCAAGAAACGGTTGTCAACATCGCAGATATGGTAGAAGAAGGCTATGAAATTGTCGTAACTCATGGTAATGGTCCACAAGTTGGATTTGCTTTACAAAGATCTGAGATTGCTAGTGAGGTAGCAGGTATGCCAACGGTTCCTCTTGTTAACAACGTAGCAGATACACAAGGTGGTATTGGATACCAAATACAACAGGCGTTAACGAACGAATTCGCAAAAAGAGGGATCAATAAGAAAGTAGCTACTGTTATAACACAAGTTGAAGTAAGTGCAGATGATCCTAATTTCAAAAATCCTACGAAACCTGTTGGCTCATTCTTTACATTAGAACAATCTGAAGAAATGAAAAAGGATCATCCAAACTGGTTTTTTGTTGAAGATTCTGGTCGCGGATATAGAAGAGTAGTTCCATCACCGAGACCAACTGATATCGTTGAAAAAGAGGTAATTTATTCATTAATTGAAGATGGTTACGTGGTAATTGCAGTAGGTGGCGGTGGAATACCGGTCGTGAAAAAAGATGATAAAACATACGAAGGTATTGACGCAGTAATTGATAAAGATTTTGCTACAAGCCTTTTAGCAGAACAAATTCATGCGGAGACGTTAATTGTCACAACTGGAGTTCCAAGGGTATGTATCAATTTTGGTAAACCAAATCAAAAAGCACTTGAAAAAATTACAGTAGAAGAGACAAAACAATATGTCCTTGAAAATCATTTTCCCCCAGGAAGTATGTTACCAAAAATTGAGGCTAGTTTAAGTTTCTTACAAAATAATGGAAAAAGAGTAATTATTACGAATCCTGAAAGCTTGAAAGAAGCAATGAATGAGCAAGCAGGTACACATATTGTGAATTAGGGGTGTTAATGATGGAAGAAGCTAAATTAGCAACCAGTGATCATGAAATCTATAAATCTTATGGATATTCTGAAGAACTGTTACCTAAATTGCCAAATCAAAGAGATTGGGGAATGTCCAACTATATAACCGTTTGGATGGGTGCAGTTCATAATATTATGTCATATATGACAGTAGCAGGATTTTTTGTTCTCGGCCTAAATACGAAGCAAGTTATATCAGCTGTTTTATTATCAGCGATTATCGTTGCAACATTATATTGTCTTAATGGTTATGCTGCATCCAAGTATGGCATGCCATTTACAATGTTACTTCGAGAAACGTTTGGGGAAAAAGGAGCTATAATCCCAGCATTATGTCGTGGTCTGATCGCGGGGATCGTATTTTTTGGTACGACAACTGTTGTCGGAGCGGAATCATTGAATGTCATTTTTGCAAGATTTTTCCCAAACTATATGACGATAGGTGGCGACTTTAATCTACTTGGATTAACGGTTCCAACGATGATTTCATACGTAATATTATGGACAGTTACGGTTCTGCTTTTCTTAGGTGGGATGAATGTTCTTAACAAATTTGGTAGCTGGTCTTCACCTATTGTTTACATCTTTATCATTGGTGCAGCTGTTTGGGCGATTAATATGGCTGGGGGATTTGGACCAATTTTTGATTATGTTCCAAAGCATCCAACAAGTAGCCCATTAGTATTTATTGCCTGTGTGAGTGCCTTAGTATCTAACTGGGCGGGTCCGATTGTAAATATTTCAGATTTTACCCATCGAGCGAAAAGTCCAAAGGATTTCATTATTGGACTACCATTAGGATTTATATTATCCTATATTCTTTTTGCCATCACTTGTGTTTCATTAATTGCAGGAACTGAAATTGCTTTTGGTGAACCAATTTTCAATATTGTTCATGCGATTGATAAAATTGAAAATACTTTCTCTGTGCTTGTTTTAATATTAGCATTAAACGTTGGTGCTATAGCGTTTGTTGTGTTTGCTAACCTTTTACCATCTGGTTTACAAATGACAGCGCTTTTCCCAAAAGTGTTTACAGTAAAATCAGCGGGAATTTTAACAGCTATTATTGGAACACTAATTTTACCTTGGAAGCTCGTATCTAGCCCAACGACATTATTTTACTTTTATAGCTTTATTGGTTCGATCTTCGGACCTATAACAGGTATTATGCTTTCAAACTTCTATATTCACCGAAAAAGAAAGATGAATCTAAATCATATTTATATACCAAATGGCAGTAATGGGGAATATAAGAATGGTTACAATACTAGTGCGATGATTGTTTTGGCCATTAGTTTTATCCTTCCAATGTCAGGTGCTTTTCTTAAGAATGTTCCTTTTTTAGTGAAAATGAACGAATTCGCTTTCTTTAGTGGATTAATTGTCTCGTTTATTTTATATTCGATAGTTGGAAAAAAGAACAAATTGAAATAGTTGAGTAGTATAGATTCATAGGTTGATAGGCAACAAATGACACATCTATATCCATTTATAATAGGAGGAATTTACTAATGGATTACATGAAAATGGCAGCAGAAGCAACAATCGAAGGAATGAATAATAAAGTTGGAGGACCTTTTGGCGCAACAATTGTTAGAGGCGATGAAATTATCGCAGTTGTTAGTAACACGATGATGAGAGATACTGACCCATCTGCACACGCAGAAATGGTTGCAATCAGAGAAGCTTGCAAGAAGTTAGATACGATGGACTTATCTGATTGTGAAATTTATGCAACATGTGAGCCATGCCCAATGTGTGTAGCTGCAATTATTTGGTCTGGCATTAAGAAAGTATACTATTGCAACACTTCAGAAGATGCTGATGTTCACGGCTTCTCTGATTTACATCTTCGCAAATATTTAACTGGTGAAGATAAAAGCGTTCTTGACATGATTAAAGTTGAGAAGAGAGAAGAATGTGATAATTTATTTGAACATTTTCACAAAATAAATAAATAATCTTTTTATACACTACCTGTTTAAGTAAAGCTGGCATTATGAGAGCTTTACTACTGGTTCATTTACAAAAAAAACCACGGTCCGGCTCTTTCGATATTGGAGTCGGATTTTACCATTTCAAAATTAAACTTTTCATGAGGGACATCTTGCAACCAATATCCCTTTAATAAAATGAAATTTCTATTTGTGGAGGGTTACTTCCCGTTAAGTGAAGGAAAAAAGATAAATAACAGGACAGGAGATATCTCATGGATCGTAAAGAAAGATATTTAACACTTTTTAATAAAATTAGTCAATATAACACTGGGGAAAAAGGAATTACAAGACTGGCTTATTCGAATATGGAACAAACTTGTACACACGCATTTATTCGTATGTGTAAAGCAGAAAAATTAGATATACGAATGGATCAATGTGGAAATGTTATAGCAAGAAGAGAAGGTAAAGTAGAGGGTCTAGCACCGGTTGCTATGGGGTCTCATCTAGATTCGGTATACGAAGGTGGGAAATATGACGGAGTAGTAGGCGTCATTGCGGCACTCGAAGTTATTAGTCGATTAAATGAAAAAAATATTGTGACTGATCATCCAATTGAAATTATCTCATTTGCTTGTGAAGAATCATCTCGTTTTGGGGTATCAACTGTAGGGAGTAAAGCGATGGCTGGGCTTATTGAAAAAGAGAAGTACCGTCATTTAGAAGATCGTAATGGTATTACAATGGAAAAAGCATTTGCTCACTGTGCCCTTGACTTTAATAGTATTGATGAAGCAAGTAGAGTAAATGAAGAATTTAAGGCGTTTTTTGAACTTCATGTTGAGCAGGGTCCAATATTAATCAATAATGATAAAAAAATTGGGGTTGTTACTGGAATTGCAGCACCTATTAGATTACTTGTAAAAATAAACGGAAAAGCGTCTCATTCTGGTACGACTCCAATGAATATGAGAAAAGATGCTCTTCTTGGTGCTTCTGAAATTGCATTAGAGCTTGAGAAAGTTGCAATTCATGAACAAGAACATGGTACTGTTGCTACAGTTGGTGTTTTGGATATCCATTCTGGTGCAATGAATGTAGTTCCAGGAGAAGTACTAATGAAAATCGACATTCGATCTTCCTCAGTACAATCAAGAAAGTTCGTTTTGGATCATTTATTAAAAACAATTGAAAATGTTGAAAAAAATAGAATGTTAGAAATAGAAAAGAACATTATTAGTTCTGAAGAGCCTGTCTTGCTTTCGCCTGAACTGATTGATGGTCTACAATCCATTTGTGTTAAAAAGGATCTTCCTTTTCAAGTGATGCAAAGCGGTGCAGGACATGATGCAATGAATATGACTAGACTTGCCCCAGTTGGTCTCATTTTTGTTCCATCTGAGGATGGTCTAAGCCATCATCCTGACGAATTTACTGATATTGATGATATTTTAATTGGTATCGATGTTTTAGAAGAAGCGGTTTTACATTATGCAAATGCCGATATTTCGGTTTCAAATTAATTAGATCAAACCAAATGTAGCTGAATTCGGAGTTCTTCACAAAGACAAAGACTATTATATTTGTTTTTTAGTAATACAAGTAAAAGAGGGAAAAAAACATGTCAACAAAATCTGCGTTACCGTTTTTGCTAACTTATATGTTTCTTGCAATGCTTGGGATTGGTCTTGTCATTCCAATCCTTCCTGAGCTTCTAATAGATTTTGGAGCAGGCGGAAAAGCAGCAGGATACTTAGTATCTGCCTTTGGCCTAACACAGTTTTTGTTCTCGCCAATTGCAGGCGATTTCTCGGACAAATACGGACGGAAGCCGATGATTGTCGTTGGACTATGTCTATTCGTTATTTCAAACATATTGGCCGCTACTGCAGATCATTTTTCAATTTTTCTTGTTTCAAGATTAATAGGAGGGATGGGCGCTGCTGCATTGATTCCATCCATCATGGCTTATGTCGTTGATATCACGACAGAAGAACAGAGGCCAAGAGCAATGTCATTTTTAGGTGCTTCCATGTCATCTGGTTTTATTGTTGGTCCAGGTTTAGGAGGATTACTTGCTGAGTTTGGCACGAGGACTCCTTTTTTTGCTTCTGCAACGATTGGTTCTTTAGCGGTAATTAGCTGCTTACGATTATTATCGGAATCCAAAACTGCAGAGGAACGTCTAATGCATTTAAAATCAAAAACGAAGAAAGAAAATATTTTTCGTCAACTTGCACAATCGGTTAAATCTCGTTATTTTATCTTATTGTTATTGATATTCGCACTTAGTTTCGGACTAACTCACTTTGAAGCAATCTATCCATTGTTCGTAACTCAAAGCTATGGATTTTCGACTAGAGAAATATCTATCTTGTTTATGGTTTGTTCATTGATTGGTACATTCAACCAATTAGTATTGACGAACCGTCTTTCAAAAAGGTTTGGAGAAAAGCCGATTATTAGCAGCATGCTCTTATTATCAGGCATTTCACTTGTGTGCTTGCTATTTTCGGGAAATTTCTTTTATGTAATGGTCATAACAATGTTGTATTTCACATTTAATAACATTTTACGTCCAACGATTAACACATTGCTCTCTAGAGAGGCTGGAAATGAACAAGGATTTGTAGCAGGATTAAACAATGCCTATATGAGCCTTGGCCAAATTTTTGGGCCAATACTTGCTGGTTTTTTATTCGATATACATATCAATCTTCCTTACCTGTTTGGAGCATTCGTATTACTAATAAGTAGTTTTGTTTCTTATAGGTGGATAGGGAAGAAGAGTAGAAAAATCACTCAAGATATTAGAGGAGTAAAGGATCAGGCATTATAATTGAAAAAATAGGTGAAAAAAAGGGGAGGATTTCCCCTTTTATTTTATTTGGAAATTTTGGTAGATAAGAACACAATTTTCTATGAAGAAAGTAGGGATTGAGCCTACTGAGAGGCCGCTGATGCATGTCAGTCAGCATCAACTCCTACATTTGTAATACTAACCTTCCTTTTAATGCAAAAACTATGTAAATAGATTTTTCGTTGTTTCTTTTTCTTAAATGAATGTTACATAAGTGATTTGAATGAATGCCTAATAACATCTCCACGGCTAATAATCCCGACTAAAAGTCCATTACGTTCTACTGGCAATTTTTTTATTCTTTTTTCTCCTGAAATAGCCGCAATATTCTCTATTTCTTCGTCCCATGAAACTTTGATAACCTTTTTTTTAGCGATTTCAAGAACGTTCATATTTAACAATGTTTGTATTCTATCCTCAAATTCCTCATTATCTCCTTGAACATATGCCATGTAGGCGAAAACATTAATAATACGATCCTCATGCTTTCCAATATATCTAAGTATATCACCATCACTTACATACCCTATAATTTCGTTCCGATCATTGACTACAGGAAGGCCGCTAATCCGGTTGTTAATAAATATTTCAATGATTGATCTAACCGTGTCATTTCCGTTTACTTTAAAAACATCTTCAATCATTATTTCATATGCTTTCATAAACATTCTCCTAATAAGTTTTGCTTCATTTTATAAGTTTACCTAATTTTTGCAGAATATGTTTTATTGATTTGTAAAAGCGTTTGAGAATATTGAATTGTTTCACTTCTGCACTTAATGATAAAAAAGGATAAGTAAAAAAATTCACCATTAGAATTAAAAAGGAGCGTCATGAAGTTTCATTTTTATTGTGCGATGCTTACTTTAAAAAAGATTTTTTTATGTTTAATAATAAATAATTGATTTAATACCCTACGGGGTATATAATCATTTTTGTAATATATTTTTTTTGAAAATGAGGTATCAAATTGATTGTTATTTTTACATTAATAATTGGTCTAATCATAAGAAAACTGTATATTAGGTATTTTCCAATTTGGCATATTAAATGTACAAATTTATCTTCTATTTTAAGTAAAAAATCAACTCAAATTATAGATGTAAGAGATTATAATGAATCTAATAAAATGCCTATTATTAATGCATTGAATATTCCTATCGGCTATTTAAAAAGATCATATGTAGATATTTCAATTAATGAAATTCATATTGTCGCTTCAAATAAACTTGAAAAAAATATAAGTATTCGATTTCTTAGAAAAAAAGGATTTAAAATTATAGGGTATTCATTGACTACATGTGATTGTAAGTAATATAAAATGTTAGGAAGGAGGAAATATATGAGATATGACGATAAGATGAAAAATAGAATTAAGCGAATTGAAGGACAAATACGAGGAATATTGAGGATGATAGAAGAAAATAAAGACTGTAATGAAGTCGTAACTCAATTATCAGCTGTTCGCTCAGCAGTCGATCGTACGGTTGGAGTATTAGTAAGTTCTAACTTGGTTGAATGTATGTTAGTCGCAGAAAAAAATGGGGTTAAGACGAAAGAAGTTATTACAGATGCAGTCAACATGCTAGTAAAAAGTAGATAAAAAATAATTATTGACTTTAAATTTTTTTAGCTTATATTATACCTATAGGGGTATATGGTATATTTTTTTGTTTAATTTAATACCCTTATGGGTATATAAATATTTTTGGAGGTAATCAAATGTCAGCAAAGAAAAGAACAACAATTGTATTATTCAGTGGAGATTACGATAAAGCAATGGCAGCTTATATTATTGCAAATGGAGCAGCTGCTTATGACCATGAGGTAACGATTTTCCATACCTTTTGGGGATTAAATGCTTTGCGAAAAGATGAAAATATTGCAGTAGAAAAAGGATTTATGGAAAAATTGTTCAGTAAAATGATGCCAAAAGGTGCAGATAAAATGGGACTTTCTAAAATGCATTTTTCTGGAATCGGTCCAAAGCTAATAAAAAATGTAATGAAAAAACATAATGCCCTATCTCTTCCTCAGCTAATTGAAATGGCACAAGAACAAGATGTAAAGCTTGTAGCTTGTACGATGACAATGGATTTGTTAGGGCTACAACAAAAAGAACTATTAGATCATATTGAGTATGCAGGTGTAGCAGCTTATTTGGCTGATGCAGAAGAAGGAAATGTCAATTTATTTATTTAAAAAGGGGGAGTTAGATGGAATATTTAAAATATATCATCCCAAGTCTTCTAATTGTATTGATCGTTAGAAGTTTTCTATCGGTAAAAGGAGTTAGACAAATTTCTACAACTGAGTTAAGAAAAGAATTAAATGATAAAAATAAACAATTTATCGATGTACGAACACCTGCTGAGTATCGTGCGAAAAGTATTCGTGGATTTAAAAACATACCCCTGCATGTATTAGATGAAAAACTAAATCAACTTTCAAAAGAAAAAGAAGTTGTATTGATCTGTCAAAGTGGTATGAGAAGTAGTAAGGCAAGTAAAAAGCTTAAGAAACAAGGATTTAATCAAGTTACAAATGTAAAAGGCGGCATGAGTCTTTGGAAATAAAAGATTTCATTATAATTTTATTAAATTGAGGAGATTAAACGATGAATATTAGAGTGAATATGTTATTAGATGCAAAGGGATTCGCATGTCCTATGCCAATCGTTAAGACAAAGAAAGCGATGAAAGAGCTTGAGGAAGGTTTAGTGTTAGAAATTCAGGCAACGGATAAAGGATCAAAGGCTGATTTAAAAGCATGGGCTGAAAGTGCAGGACATCAATATCTAGGTACAATTGAAGAAGGAGAAGTTCTAAAACATTATTTAAGAAAGTTATCAAGTACTGAAACAATTGAAAAACAGCATCCAATTGTTGTAACGAATGAAGAATTAGATAAGAGATTAAAAAGTAATGAAAACATGATCATTTTAGATGTAAGAGAAACAGCGGAATATGCTTTTAATCATATTCATAATGCTATTTCAATTCCATTAGGTGAACTAGAGGAAAGATTACATGAATTAAAGAAAGAAACTGAAATTTATGTTATTTGTCGAACTGGAAGTAGGAGTGATCTAGCAGCACAAAAGTTAACAGAAAATGGTTTTTCAAATGTATCGAATGTATTACCAGGTATGAGTCAGTGGACTGGTGAGACAAATTCAATCACAAACTAATTATTATTTAGACAATGAAGATTTGTTATATTTTTTTAAATTAAAATATACCGTAGGGGGTAATGAAGTGACTGTAAATACAATGACAGCAAAAGAAGTAACGAAAAAAGTTTTTAATAAGGAAGAACTATTTATTCTTGATGTGCGAAATGAAACAGATTTTCATGACTGGAAAATTGAAGGAGAGAATTTTGACCATTTAAATGTACCATATTTTGATTTACTAGATGGTGTTGAAGAAATTTTGAATAAAATTCCTTCTAATAAAAATGTTTTAGTTGTATGCGCAAAAGAAGGTTCATCAATTATGGTTGCAGATATGCTATCAGATGCAGGTTTAACTGTTTCATATTTAAAAGGTGGCATGAAAGAGTGGAGTGAGTATTTAGAGCCTGTAAAAATTGGGAACTTAAATGATGGTGGTGAAATATATCAGTTTGTTCGAATCGGTAAAGGATGTCTTTCTTATATGGTTGTCTCAAATGGAGAGGCAGCTATTATTGACTCAACAAGAATGGCTGATGTTTATCTAAATTTTGCTGAAAACAAAGGTGTAAAAATTACACATGTATTTGATACTCATCTACATGCGGATCACATCTCAGGTGGACGTGTTATTGCAGAAAAAACGAATGCAACATATTGGTTACCGCCAAAAGATGCAACAGAAGTTACATTCGAATACTCACCATTAGAAGGTGGTAACAATGTGATGATAGGTAATACATCAATTAACATCCATGCAATCTACTCACCAGGTCATACTATTGGGTCAACTTCATTTGTAGTAGATGAAAAGTTCTTATTATCTGGAGATATTTTATTCATTGATTCAATTGGACGCCCTGATTTAGCTGGTATGGCTGAAGATTGGGTTGGTGATTTAAGAGAAAGCTTATATACACGTTATAGAGAATTATCAGAGGAATTAATTGTACTTCCTGCTCACTTTATGATTATTGATGAGCTAAATGACGATGGAAGTGTTTCAGAAAAATTAGGTAATTTGTTTGCAAAAAATCACGGTTTAAACATTGCAGATGAAAATGAATTTAGAAAAATTGTAACTGAAAACTTACCACCACAACCAAATGCATATCAAGAAATTCGTGAAACGAATATGGGGAAAATTACTCCAGATGTTGAGAAACAACGTGAAATGGAAATTGGACCAAATCGTTGCGCAGTTCGATAATAATATTTTTTAGGAGGATATAGAAAATGAAAATTACAAAAGTATTAGATGCAAAAGGCTTAGCATGTCCTATGCCAATCGTAAAAACAAAAAAGGCGATTAATGTAATTGAATCTGGTGAGGTAATAGAAATTCATGCTACGGATAAAGGAGCGAAAAATGATCTTTCAGCATGGGCAAAATCTGGAGGTCATGAGTTGCTTAAATATGAAGAAGATAATGATATTTTTAAATTTTGGATTAAGAAGTGTTAATTAAAATAATTAAAAAGGCGCATAGAAAAAGGCGCCTTTCTTTCTTTATTAAGGGAGGCTAAAAAATGGAGTGGACTTTTGTTCTTTTATTATTACTCATTGGTTTTATCGGTTCTTTCATTTCGGGGATGGTTGGAATTGGAGGAGCCATAATAAACTTCCCTATGCTATTATATGTTCCGCCAATATTAGGTTTTTCACCCTTTACAGCGCATCAAGTATCAGGAATTGTTGCTATTCAAGTTTTTTTTGCTACGATTGGTAGCGTTTTAAGTTATCGTAAAAGTGGATATCTAAATAAAACAATTATTTTATATATGGGAATTAGTGTATTAGTCGGAAGTTTTATAGGAGGATTTGGATCAAACCTTCTTTCTGAAGAAGGGATTAATTTAGTTTATGGTTTTCTAGCATTGATTGCTATTGTATTGATGTTTGTACCAAAAAAGGAAATTGACATAAATATTGAAAAAGATCTGACTTTTAATAAATGGATTGCAGCTTCACTAGCATTCATTGTTGGAGGAAGTGCTGGTGTTGTTGGTGCTGGAGGAGCATTCTTATTAGTTCCAATTATGTTGACCATATTAAAAATTCCAACACGTGTAACGATTGCATCATCACTTGCGATTACGTTAATTTCATCTATAGGAGTAACGATTGGTAAGGTCACAACAGGTCAGGTAGATATAATCCCAACGATTATAGTTGTGATTGCAAGTCTTGTTGCTTCTCCTCTTGGAGCAAAAATTGGAAAAAAACTGAACGTAAAAATGTTGCAACTAATTCTTGCTATATTAATTGGGATAACAGCTTTAAAGATTTGGATTACTATTTTAGCAACATGGATTTAAATGAAAATACAAAAGGAAGATCTTCTAAATTTTAGAAGATCTTTATCATTTTATTCCATAAATGCATTAGACAACTTTTTGAAGAAACCTCCTAAATAAATATTGAATGGAGTTCTTTATGATTAAATGAACAGCCATCTATTAATGAGCAAGGTCAAAAATAAATAATTTTTTGGAATAAGTGATTCTCTCCTCCTAAAAATTGCAATAATCACTGGAATATTTTTTCGGGAAATTTAATTTATTTTTCATATTATTTTCATAATTATTGTTTACACTTTAATCAAACTCATTAAAAGTAATCGTAAAGGGAATACACAACTTTTTTAAATGGGAGGATTTCACATGATTAACGAAGTAACTTCTCATCTTCATCCTATTCTTGTTCATTTCCCAATTGCATTTATTACTTTAGCAGTTTTAAAAGATTTTTGGAGTGCATTTTTCAAGAAAGTTAACTTTCAAGCAGATCATGGTATGTGGCTTTGGATTTTTGCAGCACTTAGCGCTTGGCTTTCTGTTTCCACTGGGCCAGAAGAGATGGCTAGAGGGAATACTACTTTCTTGCATATACACGATCAATTAGCAATACTTACAAGTTGGATTGTGACAATTGTCGCAGCATTTCGGATTTATTCTACTTATTTTAAGAAAAAAGAACTATTTAATAAGCTTAAGTTTTTATATTTATTCTTTTGACTGGCTTCACTTATTCTAGTATTATCAGTAGGATATTATGGTGGGAAAATGGTTTATACTGATGGTATCAATGTTAAAGTTCATAATAAATTAGTAAATCCTCCTAAATAATATTACCTCTTACTTTTTAACGTAGTACAAAATGAATAAGAAAAACAATTGTTAATCGATTAAAATTGGTGGTAGGTATGATCAGGAACTAGTGCAAAGGCGACCTACTACTGCACCAGTTATGCTGGTTGAATATTTAAATGATGACTTTATAATATATGAGCCTAAATTGGCTCTTTTTTATTTGAACTCTATTCAATAATCGTATCAAAAAAATAAATAGCTCATTCTTGATCAATTGGAGAAGCAATCTGATCTTTGTAGGTATCGATATAAATATTTCCATTTGCTGCCAGCACAGCATATACTACTTCTTTCGTTTGAAGATTACGTTTTTTTAGCTCTTCTTGTACCCTTAATTCTGATAGATTATTTTCTCTTAAATTTTTTGAGATAATTTCCCCATCCATAATTAACTCAATAGGTAATTTACTTTCCTGTATTGTCGGTATATTTAAATCTTGTTTTGTTACGTTTCGGTATTGAGGTTTTTGTAAAAAAGATACTCTACCATTTGTTTCAACTACTACATAGAGAACTTCTTCTATGTTAAAAATTCCTTTTTCCCTTAGTTGTTGATTTAAATAGTCCAGAGAATAGCGCATTTTTCTCATATTGGCCTCTAATATTTTTCCATCTTCAACTATGACAGTTGGATTCCCTGCAAGTAAATTTCTCCCTATTCTACTTTTTAAGGAAATATAACTAACGAGTAAAATGACTATAACCAAAATTAAAAAAGCTAATACTGCATGGTGGATTTTTATATTTAAATTGAAAGCTAAATTAGCAATAATGCTTCCTATTGAAATAGCTCCAATAAAATCAAAGGTATTCATCTCAGCAATGATTTGTTTTCCTAATAGTTTAGCACCGATGAACAATATCAAGAACGCTAACATTGTTCTTGTAATAATTTCAAAATGTTCAGGCATGGGCAATTTCTCCTTTTACCATTAACCTTAATTTATTTTTAGTTATTATTAACAATAAAGTATTTATGTAATCTCGTAATTAAAGAGGATTAAATTGCTAAATAAATTGAGTTGCATAGCAAATTAGTTTGTTCAATTTAGAAGTTAAATTTAATAAAGACAATTTGCTACTTATTTAAATAAATAGCATTTATTAAAATCTTCCCAACTTGTATACAAATTTTCTGCAATTTAATAAAAAAAGTAGATAATTTTCATTAAGCTTTCACCTTTAAGGTGTAGTTTTTAATAGAAACAAAATTTAAATTGGTACCAATTTATAAAAAAGGAACTTTGAATATAAGAAAAGAGTAATCTAAATTTATCTTATTGAGCTAATAAAAACGAAACTCTCTGAAAAGAAATGTGTTCAAAAAAACTCTAAAATTTTTGATTATATATGCTAAACAATTAAAAGAATTTTAAGATTTACTTATTATAATACAAGGGATAATAAGAACTGGAGGAATATAAATGGGCAAAATGAGTAAAAAATGGGTCACTATCTGTTCAACTGCCATTGGAGCGGTTTATGCTACTGGCTATTTTACAACTGATATTCAAGATTCGAATGCAGTATCGCCAAAAACTGAACAGGTCAATGTTACTTTAAATAAAAATAATATTGTAAAAAAAAGTTTTTATAAAAATGGAACTTTTTATGGGATGGGGTCTAATCGTCGCGGATCGATTCAAATTGCCTTAAAGATAAATGAAGATAAAATTAAAGATGTAGAGATAAGTAATTATGGTATGCATTATTCTGAGGATGACATAGTGAATTTACCAAATGAAGTAGTAAATGTTCAAAGTTCACAAGTTCGGAACGTATCAGGAGCGACATATAGTACACAGGCCTTTAAAGATGCTATTCAAGATGCTCTATTAAAGGCAAGGAACATATAATGAAGAAAATCATAAGAAAAACGAAATTATTCATGGATACAGTTGTTGATATTAAGGTAGTCACGTCAAAATCGTATGATGAAACGGAAGCTTCAATTAATCGTGCATTTGGTTTTTTCCGAGAAGTTGAAAAGACATGTAGCCGATTTAGTTTGGAAAGTGAATTAATGAAGGCGTGTAAACAAACTAATACACCAGTAACTGTTAGTCCATTATTATTTGAACCATTAAAATTCGCGTTAGAGGTGGCTAAATGGACAAATGGAATATTTGATCCAACGGTTGGCCAAATAATGGAAAATGCTGGTTTCAATCAACATTATTTAACAGAAGAGTTCCTACAAAATAATACATCTGAAATAGTTACTTACTCTGATATTTTCTTAAATGAAGAAGATAAAACATTGTTATTAAAAAAGCCATTAGTGATTGATTTAGGTGCAGTTGCCAAAGGTTTTGCCATTGATCTTGCTGTAAATGAATTGAGACAATTTGAAGGATTCATTGTTAATGCAGGTGGGGATCTTTATGCAGGTGGATTAGATAATTTAGGGGATAAATGGAAAATAGGAATTCAACACCCACAAAATAAAGAAGAAATCATTCACACAATAGAAATATCTAATATGGCTATTTGTACTTCTGGAAGTTATGAACGTAAAAGTGATTTAAACCCAGGAATTCATCATATTATTAATCCAAAAAATAAAAAATCACCAACTGAGTTGATAAGTTGTAGCATCATCGCACCGTATGCAATGATGGCGGACGCATTTTCAACTACATGTTTTTTAATGGGTAGAAAAAAGGGACTAGCTCTATTAGAAGAAGTTGGATTAGAGAGCATTTTAATTTCATCCGATTTACAAATTTATCATAAAGGAGTTGATAATATTGACTATTAAAAAATGGATGAAATCACCAAAAGGATATGTGATTCTGTCCTTAATAAGTTTACTTTTAATTGCTACAATTGATTATCAAACTAGTAATGGAACAATTAACTGTTTGATTGCCGTTTTTGTGGCAACAATCACAGATATATTATGTATGTTAATTTTAAAAAGGAAAAATATTAAGCCATACGGAGCAGTTATAACTGGAATTATTGTCGCGATGATTTTAAGTACATCCACATCATGGTATGTGATTGTTTTCACTACAATCATTTCAATTTTATCAAAATATTTAATTGTTTTTAAAAGGAAACAAATATTTAATCCAGCAGTTTTTGGTCTATTAATATCTATCATTCTTTTTCATACTGAACAAAGTTGGTGGGGAGCATTTGGAGATCTTCAAGGTTGGACAAATATATTTTTATTAATCGCTGGGTATGTAGTTGTAAGTCGTGTAAATAAATTTCCAATGGTATTTTCATTTTTAGGAACCTATTTTATTCTTTTATTACTGACTGAATTTTTTAATATTGGAGATGCATCAGATGCTTTTCGTAGTCCATTTATAAATGCTTCTCTTTTCTTTGCATTTTTTATGCTCACTGATCCTCCTACATCACCAGCCAAAGACAAACAACAAGTTATTTTCGGTTTTATTTGTGCACTAATAGGAGTGACAATTTATACTTTATTTGGAGGTTTAACCTATTTATTTACAGGCTTGATGGTCGGCAATTTATTTAATTTATTGAAATCAAAACCTTCAATTCAAAAAGTCAAACAAAGGAATCAATCCTTTCATAATGTATGATTTTAGTAAAAAATGATATTTGTTAGTTATCTCATTGCAAAAAAAAAAATATCAGGGGATGTCAACCGAATCTTTTTTTTGAAATCGTCCTCAATATGCATATGATTGGCCAATAACGGGTGATATCCGAACAGGGAGCGCTATTTCTACACAAAACGCGATAAATATATATCAGAAAAATGAAAGCCAAGTTAACTATGATCAAGAGGCGTCAGCACCAGCGTTTCGTTATATAGATAAAAAAGGAACACAGCATGAAGTATGGTTTGAAGACCCTCGAAGTTTAATTGCAAAATTTCATTTAGCAAAAGAATTTAAATTAGCTGGATTGGGGTGCTGGCATATCGGGATCACGATGCCACAAACAGAAGAAATATTATTAAATGAATTTTGGATACAATAAAATTTTTATTAAATTGATGATAAGAGAAGAACTTTTCGTTCAAAAACAGTAAAAAGATTTTAGATAGTAGTAATGGAGAGTTATGGAGAACGCTAAAACGGCAAATTGAAATTTAGAAAATACTAATTTAATAAAATTCTACACCAAAGCAAAAAAGGCACAGATTTTTTTCTGAGCCTTTTTAGGATTTACGCCAATTCACTGAACTTGTTAGAATTACATTTTCAAAAAGCATTAAATCGCAAATGTTTCTTTTGATTTAAGAAGATAACGTTCGATAAATTCAGCTAATCCATCATTTTCATGATGTCCTGTTACAAAGTCAGATGCTGCTTTAACTTCTTCGCTAGCGTTCCCCATAGCGACACCTGTACCAACTTGACGAAGCATTTCAATATCATTTGGTCCGTCTCCTATAGCTACAACTTCATTTGGATTAATTCGATATGCATGAAGTATTTTTTTGATAGCAGACCATTTTGAAACACTAGGAGCAACCATTTCAAAACCGTCATTCCAATCTATGACTTCAGCTTCCTTTTTAAACAAAGCAGATAATTCAGTATTTTGTGTACCAGTTCGAACACTATATTTAAGAACATCATTATAATTAGTCTGTCTTAAGTCACCAATGTATCGTGGTGAAATTTGCCCAACCTTTGTCCAATAATCAATTTCTTCATTAGTTTCCTTACAGTAAAGTCCATTAGCTGTATGGATAATAACATTCCAAGAGTTTTCAGCAGTTAGATGATGAAGTAATCCTTCGTTCACTCTGACTGTTTCCATTTGCATCATTCTTCCTGTTTCTCCATCATGAATGGCGGCACCGTTCAAACAGATCATCGGAGTTTGTAATCCAATTTCTTTATGGTAGGGAGCGGTTACTTCATAATGTCGACCAGTTGCTAGAAAAACCATAACCCCTTGATCAATGAACTTATTAAGAGCTTCCATATTTCGACGTGAAATGTAGTTTGAGACTGTAAGGAGTGTACCATCCATATCAATAAATACTGCACGTATATTCATTTATTCTGCCCCCTCATTTGAAGTTAATCCCATCATATCACCTGAATATTAAAACCTAGTAAACTCAGTGTATAGATTTCTTGAAGAATGATGAGTAGCAGGGAACAGAACAGAATAAGTCTAATTGTATTCACATTTGATTAAAAAAAGTAATCATTAAAAGAAAAACAATTCTTTGTAATTCAACCTGAAATACTAAATTGGATTCAAATAATAATTTTATTTATTCAAAAATCTATGGGATTTAGGATTTAAAGCATAGGAAGGATGTATAAGAGATTTTATTAAAATATAAATTTAATACTTTTATTGTATATAAATTGGTAAGAACGCAAAAATAAAGTAAGAGAACAGATGGAAATTCTAGGCAGAATATATTTTAAATATATTTGGCAATGCCTCACTTATATAGAGAAATCTAAGTAAAATCAAAATAATTCAATCTATTGGGTGGTCTAAATGCGTTTAAAATCTAATGAACAAAAGTCCGAGAAAGAAACGAAGTCAATAACGTCCATCTTTCAACAGGCTGCTAAATCGAGTGATTTCTACCAATTTTCATTTTCTGAAGAGCAGGATATAACCATTAGTTACTTTAAAAGTATGGTAGATGCGGATAAAATAAATAACCTTTTACTTCCGGCATTACAAGAGCATATTAAGAAAATTAGTACAATTAATGATGTGAAGAAGTCCATTCCTTTTGAAGATGTTCAATTTACAAATGACCCACTAGATATCGAAAAAAGATTAATAAAAGGATACGTTATTCTTGAATTCAAGTATTTCAAGCGCTTTTTGACGATAAGTGTAGAAAATACAAATCTTGGTTATCGCGAGAATAATGATACAGAAAATGAATTTAGTGTTATTGGTCCAAAAGTTGGATTTGTTGAAAACCTAAGTACTAATCTTCATTTACTTCGAAAACAAATAGCAGTACCTGAGTTAGTTTTTGAGGAAATCAAAATAGGTTCAATGTCTAAAACTGAAGTAGTTATTGCATATTTGGATGGAATTACGAATCCAGAATATGTTCAAACTGTTCGTCAACGTTTAGAAGATATCGACTTCGATGTTATTTTTGATAATTCTCAAATTGATCAAATTATTTCAGATAACTCAAATACGCCTTTTCCAATTTTTTTATCTACTGAACGGACTGATCGGGTTGTATATGCAATGGTTAATGGGCAAGTTGCTATACTTTCGAATGGATCGCCTTATATTATTACTGGACCAACTACTATATTAGATTTTTTCATTTCTCCTGAAGATTATTATCTAAATTGGGTACTTGGATCGTTTTTTCGAATCATTCGCATTATAAGTGTAATTTTCTCATTGTTTGCTACACCAATATATGTAGCAATACTAACATTTCATTATGAAGTTTTACCTGATGATTTATTGCAACCCCTTATTAGTTCAAGAGCTCATGTTCCATTTCCCCCGATATGGGAAGCCATTTTTTTGGAAACTACAATTGAATTGTTAAGAGAAGCGGGAGCGCGCTTACCTACAAAAATTGGACAAACACTAGGTATTGTAGGCGGTATTGTAATCGGACAGGCATCTGTCCAAGCAGCACTAACAAGCAATATTTTACTTATCATAGTATCACTGTCTGCACTTGCTTCTTTCACAACACCTATTTTTAAAATGTCAAATGCAATTCGACTTTTGCGGTTTCCACTAATTTTGCTTTCAGCATTTATAGGCGGTTTTGGAATAATAATAGGATTTGTTCTTCTATTAGGGCATTTATTAAAACTCAAATCATTGGGAAATCCATATATGGTTCCTTTGTATCCTTTTAGAATAAAAAGCTTTAGCGATAGTTTTATTCGTTCATCCTATCAGTTTACAACGACTCGAAGTAGATTTTTAAGACCACTTTCACTAAAAAGATATAATCCTAATCAAGTTAAGGATGATCGTAATAATGAAGATGAATAGTATAAATCGAAAAAATATATGCTCTTTTTGTGCTTTTTTTCTATTATCCTTGTTCCTATCAGGTTGCTCTTTACCTCGACAAAAAATTATTGATGAAGTGCAAATTCTATCAGTATACGGTTTTGATAAGGTTGATAATCATTTTGTTGGAACCGCACTTTATTCTGATTTTACCGATGTATCAAACAAAGGGAGCTCTATCCTACAGGGGAGTGGTAAGAAATCCTTATTAATTAAACAAGCTTTAAATGAACAATCCCCAAAACCAATAGAAATTGGAAAGTTAAACCTTCTAATTTTTGGAAAAGAACTAGCTGAAAATGGAGTATCGTATTTTGTTAAGGCGGTTTGTAGGGATCCATTGATTGGAAGCAATGCACTATTGGCTGTTTCAGAAGAACCAGCAGGAGATTTGTTAATAAAAAACAAAGAGAAAGACAGCAACTATATCTATAAATTAATTGAACAAAATTTTAAGAACCAATTTGTACCGCTTCCAACTTTTCATAGTTTTTTATTTGATTACTATGGAGAAGGTAGAGATGCTTCAATACCATATATTAAGATAAATCAAAACAAGAATATTGAAGTAAGCGGGCTAGCTGTATTTAAGAAAGATAAACTTGCTCTTATCTTAAATCCAAAAGAAAGCTTACTATATAAAATATTAAGAGGAAGAGTAATTAGAGGACAAACAGAATTTAATATAAAGAAGGGGCAAAAAATTGATTCTGCAATATTAACGATTTTAAATGGGGAAGAAAAAAAATTAATTAAAACTAAAAAAGGAAAAACAAAAGTGACATTTGATATTACTCTAAATGGGATGGTAAAAGATTATCCAGTTTGGCTAGATTTAATGAAAAGAAAAAATAATCTATTTTTAAACAAGCAATTGGAAAACCAGATGAAAAAAGATTTTGAAAAACTGTTAATAACCTTTCAAAAAAATCAAGTCGATCCTATAGGTATTGGTGATTTAGTAAGAGCACATTCAAAAAAATGGAACGAAAAAGAATTTTATGAAAACGTGTATCCAGCTATTGAATATGATGTGAATGTAAAAGTAGTACTATTTCAATCTGGGATTGGTGAGTAAAAAGTGAAGGAGATCGTCTATGAGTAAACAATTAAAAGAAAGTCTGACTGTATCTCCCTTTTTTTTATTATTTCTTATTCATAGTACTCAAACAGGTGTTGGCTTGCTGAATTTTCAAAGTAATATCGTAAAAGGAGCCGGACAAGATGCATGGGTTTCGATTTTAGTAGTTGGTATCTCCTTACATATCATTATTTGGTTAATGTATTACTTGTTAAAGAAATCTAATAATGGAGATATTATGTCATTGCACCAACAATTATTTGGGAAATGGATAGGAAATTTACTAAATATATTTTTTTATCTTTACATGCTTTTAGTCATAACTACGATCATTAGATCCTATATAGCAGTTATTATTACTTGGGTTTTTCCATATTTTCCAATTTGGCTCTTATCACTTATTATGCTTTTTGTTATCACATATTTGGTCGTTGGGGGATTTAGAGTCATTACAGGAATCTGTTTTTGGGGAGTAATCATTCCTTCTATGTTATTGTTAACATTTTACTTTCCAATGAAATATGCTTATTGGACGAATTTATTACCAGTTTTTAATCATAGTATAGGTGACTATTATGTTTCAGCAAAGAATTGTATTCTGATGTACTCTGGACCAGAATTTTTGCTTATTTACTTTCCATTTATTAAAAATAATCAAAAATCTCAAAAATGGGCACATATTTCTCAAGCGTATACAATCATTTTATACTTATTTATTACATTCGTTTCATTTGCTTATTTTAGTCATGGACAACTTAGACATATAACTTGGCCAACCCTTATGATGTCAAAAATTATTCGATATCCTTTTATAGAAAGATTTGAATATGTATATATATTTTTATGGCTCTTAGTAATACTTCCTCCTTGCTGTATGGCATTGTGGGGATCGTACCGAATTTTAAAAGAATCGTTTAAATTTAAAACTAAAAAGTCGTTATGGTTCTCAATCATTATTGTTCATCTCATGGTGATCAGTGTCAAAAGTAAATTGGATGTGGAGAAAATAGGGACTTTCATGACATATGTCACTTCTAGTTTTCTTTATTTTTACATACCAATATTGTTTTTGATTGTTCTCATTTTTCAAGTCTTTAAAAAAGCTGATCAAATAAAATAGCAGAGCTAATTCATATGTGAATTGCTCTGCTATTTTATTTGCTTTTAAATATGTTTTTTAGATTTTAGAGATCAATTTGCAATATAGAAAGAATTAATGATTCGGTTTTAAATGTTAGTGTTTTGTTACCAATGTGATATTGAGTAAGAAAGCATTAAGTTATACCTTTACATGAGTACATAAATTTTTTATAGACGACTTTGATTTAATTTGATTAATGTGAAAAAGGGTGAATTGTAATGTTTTATTTATTATTAGTTGTTGGAACTATATTAGGGTGCATTCTATTTATTCTACCTGTGTATGTATGCGCAATAATTCTTTTTGTGGTTTCATTGGGTTCTTTTGTTGCAATTTATATTGAATTAACTATTTTAGAGAAAAAAGTAAGAGCCAATTTATTATAAGCTATATAATTAATAGAAAAATAAATGTTTTTAGTTAATGATTATAACTAAAAAGGAAATATAATTATTTGCAAAAAAGAGTGTAGAATTTCTAAAAAATTCTACACTCTTTTTCATTTACATATCATCTAGATCAAACATATATCCATATCGAGGAACAGAAACAATCTTATGACCGTATTTACCTAATTTCTTACGTAATCTATATAATAGGGTATTAATTTCTTCCCGTCCGACATCAGGCTGCTCAATATCTTTAGTAATTCGTTCCGGCCAAACATTTATTTTAATTTCGCTATAGCTAACTGCGCTATTGGCTCTTTGATATAACAACAAAAATAATTCTGTATCTTTACTAGTTAGATGGATTCTTACACCATCAATTAAAATTTCTCTCTTAACTACATTCACAGTTAGACCATTGAGATCGTTTATGTATTTATCTAAAACCAATGGCATATCAAGTGTGTCTCCGAGATTCTGCTCTGATAGATTATGAAAAATAAGTACAGCGGCACCACTTGCAAGACTTATACAATCGCCATCACGAAGGAAAAATGGTTTATTTTTTTCTATTAAAATATGATTTACTTGTGTTCCATGTTTACTCATGAGATCAACGATGGTGTAATTTCCTTCTTTATCGAAGCTAATTAAAGCATGTTTTCTTGAAATATATTGACTTGTAAAAGGAATATCTGGGAAATCATCCCCCCACGTACGTCCTAGCAATGTTTCATTAAAGGTAATAGGAAATCTATTCTGATTTGTGGCTATTTCTCCTTGTTTTATAGAAAGATACACGTTTTGAATACTCATGAAGTTACTCCTTTGAAAACTAATCTAGTTAAACCAAAAACGAGTATATCATATGCAACTAATTTGTAAAGATAATTGATTATTTATTGTGTCTTCTAATAAGGGAAAAAGCAGGAACTAGATTAGTAACTTTAAAAAAATAAAGAGTAATTCAAATTCATTACTAAATAAACATTAAATTAATCTGTTAGAGTTTTGTTATCAATTTGTTATTGAGTCAAAAATAAAGAAATTATACTATTGTAAGAGTAAATAATTTGTAGAGATTCATAAGTACGGAATAATTGTACTTGTTTATAGCATATAGAAAAAATAGAGATTTTTTTGTAGAGAGTTAGTGGGATTTTCTAGGCTTAGAATAGACTTTTTTCAAATAACTACAGTTAATGGTGTTGAAGTGGTGAAACTTTTTTACAACATTTCAAGAGCAAAGATTATATTTTAATTAAATCGTTAATTTGTTACATAAAATTTATAATTTAGAAACATTTATTTGCTATGATTTGATATAGGTCAATAATGACTTATACATCATATTGAATTTAGAGGTGAAAATATGAAAAGCAATATTAAAAAATTATCAATGATTGCAATTAGTAGTTTCATATTATTAACTGGTTGTATAGAAGCAAAGGCTCAGAAAAATGAAAGTGTTTCAAAAACTGACCCAATCCTTGTTGAACTAAATAAACTAACGCTTAAAGAAAAAATTGGGCAAATGATTATCGCAGGTTTTGATGGAACAACATCAAGTAATGCAGATACTCTTTTAAAAAATTATAAATTAGGCGGCGTAATACTCTTTGGAACAAATATAAAAAGTCCAAGTCAATTAGTAAATTTAACAAATGACATAAAAACATACAATAAAAATAACAAGGTACCTTTGTTTATCTCTGTTGATCAAGAAGGCGGTAGAGTAAATAGAATGCCATCAGCGGTTTTAAATACACCTTCTGCCAGAGCAATTGGAAATAAAAATAATATGCAATACGCTTATAATATAGGTAATATGATTTCAAAAGAGCTATCATCCTTTGGATTCAATACTGATTTTTCGCCAGTATTCGATATACAAAGTAATCCTAAAAATACGGTAATTGGAGATCGTTCATTTGGTACAAATGCAAGTATCGTTTCAAATATTGGTGTGGGAATGATGGATGGAATTCATAAAGGAAACACAATTCCTGTTATTAAACATTTTCCAGGTCATGGAGATACTTCAGTAGATTCTCATTTAGAACTTCCTATAGTGAATAAAGACCTATCGAGTTTAAAAAAATTTGAGTTAGTTCCATTTAATAATGCAATTAAAAATCATGCGGATATGATGATGGTAGCTCATATATTAGTAAAAAAAGTAGATTCTAAGTATCCAGCTTCTATGTCAAAAGCGGTGATAACTGACCTGTTGCGAAAACAATATGGCTATAATGGAGTTGTCATAACTGATGATATGTCAATGGGAGCTATAGCTAAACACTATAACTTAAGTAATGCAGCAGTTACCTCTATTAATGCCGGAAGTAATATTATTTTGATAGGACATGGAAATGAAAATGTTAAAACCATTTACAATAGCATATACACAGCCGTTCAAAATCACAAAATATCAGAAGACACAATAAATAAAAGTGTTTATAAGATACTTTCTTTAAAACAAAAATATAAACTTAACAATAATAAAGTTCAACCTGTAAATGTTACAAATTTAAATCAACAAATTAAGAAAGCTGTTACTTATAACAATGTAACTAGTAATAAACAGTACTTACTTTTAAAAAATATCTCAACAAAAGCAAATGAAGGAAAAATAATCAATGCAGAATTTAATGTATTGAATTCGACAATTGACTCTATAAAGGGAAAATGGGGTAAAGAAGACAGTAGTGTATATGTGGCCGCTGCTAAAGGAACATATAACACATACTCAGTGAGAAACGTAGTAGTTGGCTATCAAAAAAGCCATTTAATATTTGAATTACGCTCTTTTGATCCTCAATTAAAATCTTTAACTATTAATAATATAAAAAATTATTTTGGAACTCCTAGCTCAGAAGTTACTACCTCAAATAATGAAAAAATAGTAACTTATTCAATTGGATCAAATAAGCTTAAACTTGTTTTTCCTTTAAAGAATAAAAATTTAATTTTAGACCATTATTCAATTTATAATCCAAACAATATTAAAAACTAATTAAAGCGACAATTTATCAACTAAATATTACTTCTAAAATGTAAAGAGCTAATCGACAAGTATTCGATTAGCTCTTTTTTGTTAATTAAGGGATACTAACAATTACTGCTTACTATTTTTATTTAGCGTCTCAATATTTTTATTTCTTTCTCCGCCATCAGAAAGATCTTCTGAAAATTCATGGTCGGCTTTTTTACCTAACATAAGCTCAGATGTACGAATTGTGCTAGATGGCAAATTATTATTTGCTGCGGCTTGTTCATTCCATTTAGTCATTAATATCACCTCTTGAGGTTAGTATTAGAATTTGTTCATTTATTTATTTATTTAAAAACATATAAAGTAATGAGTTTGCTAGAGGAAATTCGGGTTTTGAAGCAGCAGCGGAACATCCTTTCTCGTAGTTGAATTTAAACGAGTGAGGAGCGTCTCAATTAGTAGAATCAGCGGAATCATGTGGTGATAGTTGAGGATCATGTTTTTTAATAATGATTGTACATCTATTTGTTAGAATACTTTACCAGTTGTCTCATATCGTTTAATAGACGGACACGTGATGAATAATAGTGTCATATGGGAGAGAGGATGCAGGATGATGAAACGATTTGCAACGTATTATCCATATGAAAAAAAATTATTAATCGAAGGTGATTTCAAACACATTCAGGAGGAAACGAAAAATCTACGTTCCAAAGAAATAGGAAAGAAAATGGTACTTGTCGGATTAGGAGTAGGTGTAGTCGGATTAATGATTCCAACTAGTAAACTTTTCCTGTATCCAGAACACATGATAATTGGGAAAGCTTACTATCATGCAATTGATTGGGTGCATCATTTTATTACGCAACATATTCACTACGTATCATCAACGAATTTCAGTTCGGGACACTATATTGCTTCGATTGATCCACACCCAACACCAAATAGTTCGTTTGCTAAAGACGGTCATTATATCTTTGAAAAAATCGATGGAAAAATGAAGAATCATTTCGAAGGTGTTAAGGATTTTCTGGAACGAAATAAATGAAGAAAAAACTCCTTGCCTTGTTGAGGAGTTTTTATGATGGTCAATTCATATGACTTAAAAATTTGTTACTTTAGTCGATCGAATATATATTTGTTTAATAAACCACACAATTATATAATTGTGTGAAAAAAGGATGCAAATTATGTCGATTAATTCTTTCGAAAACTATCCGATGAGCTGGAAGCCATCGATTGATAAAAATAAAAAGCCCATCTATCAGGCTATCGCAGGGCAATTGGAAAATGATATTTTAAACGGAGTTTTATTACCTGGGACAAAACTTCCCCCACAGCGAGAACTAGCCGATTATTTAGATTTAAATCTTAGTACCATTTCAAAAGCGTTTAAAATGTGTGAATTGAAGGGATTGTTAAGTGCATCAGTGGGAAGTGGGACATTTGTATCGTATGATGCTTTATCAAATTCGTATTTACTTGAAGATACTAAACCGAAGCATCTAATTGAAATGGGTGCGACACTTCCCGATAAAGCTTCATACGAGCCATTACTACTTCAACTGAGAAATATGTTGCAAGAGACAGATTATGAGAAATGGTTTGGGTACGGTAGAGCAGGAGAAAGCTTATGGCAAAAGGATGCAGCTATAAAACTCATCCGAAGAGGCGGGTTTGAAACAACAGTCGATCATATTTTATTTGCAAATGGGGGACAAAATGCGATTGCTGCTACACTGGCTAGTATTTGTAAGCCTGGGGATCGCATTGGTGCTGACGAACATACCTATCCTGGTTTAAAAACGATTGCAGCGATGCTTAGTGTGCAAATAATACCAATTAAGTCAGAGAATTATGAAATGTGTCCAAATGCCTTTGAATATGCGTGTAAAAATGACAACATTAAAGGGATCTATTTAAATCCAGATTATCATAATCCAACAGCATCTTGTTTGTCTGTAGAGAATCGTAAAAAGATTTCAGCAATTGCAAAAAAGTATAATCAGTTCATTATTGAAGATGCGACATATAATCTACTCAACGAAAAACCAATTCCAGCAGTAGCATCATTTGCATCAGAACAAACTATCTATATTGCAAGTTTATCAAAATCAATTGCACCAGGTTTACGGTTAGCTTATGTAGCTGTGCCGAGTCGATTCAAGGAGTCAATTTCAAAGGCACTTTATAATCTAAATATATCAGTTTCCCCATTATTTTCAGAACTAGCGGCACGGACTATAGTATCGAATCAATTTGAGAACATTATTAAGGTTCATCGTGAACAAACTATTCGTAGAAACCAAGTCGTAAATAAATATTTATCAGATTATACATGTTTAGGTAGTGAAAGAGGTATATTTCGTTGGTTACTATTACCAGGAAAAGTCACGGGTGATGAATTTGAAAAGTTGGCTGCTCAACATGGAATACAAGTGTATGCAGCGGAACGTTTTGTGGTTGGAAAAAGTGCTCCAGAGCGAGCTGTTAGGGTTTCTGTCTGTGCTCCAGAAACGATTGAAGAGCTCGAGCAGGGATTGATGATCCTAAAAAGTTTACTAAAAAATCTTTAATAATATTATTTACCATACACTTATAAAATTGTTTGCCACACAATTATAACGTTGTATGGTTTTTTTGTGCGTGTTAAGATGTTTGAAAACTATGAATCAATTACTATAAAAAAAGGGAGGGTTTTATTTTGAAAAATAGATTTTCTGATAGAACTCATTTAGTGAAATCTTCTGAGACACGTGAAATATTGAAAGTAACAGAAAGACCAGAAATCATCTCTTTTGCGGGAGGCCTACCAGCGCCAGAGTTATTTCCTGTGGAAGCTCTTAAGGATGCATGCAATACAGTATTGAATGAACAAGGTGCAGCTTCTCTTCAATATAGTACGACCGAAGGATACATTCCTTTAAGACATGCTATTTGTCAAAGGATGGAATTAATAGGAATAAACTCTAATATTGAAAATGTTCTTATCACATCAGGATCCCAACAAGCAATCGACCTCACTGGAAGATTATTCATCAATGATGGAGACACTATTATTTGCGAAAGCCCAACCTATCTTGCGGCAATTAATGCATTTATGTCATACAATCCCAAATTTGTTGAGGTAGCTATGGATGATGAAGGAATGGTTATGGAGCAGCTAGAGAAAAAACTGCAAGAGAATCCAAACACGAAATTTATCTATACTATTCCAGTTTTCCAAAATCCTACAGGGCGCACATTAAAGCTCGAAAGACGAAAGAGAATGATTGAGCTTGCTACGCAATACGATGTATTAATTGTAGAGGATAATCCATATGGAGCTATAAGATTTGCTGGAGACGCACTACCTCCTGTGAAACATTTTGACACAGAAGGTAGAGTTATTTATATAAGTACCTTTTCTAAGATTTTTACTCCAGGTCTGCGTCTTGGCTGGATTTGTGCAGACGAATCTTTCATTGAAAAGTACGTTGCTTTTAAGCAAACTGCCGATTTACATACTGATAGCTTTGCTCAAAGAATTACTGCTAAGTATTTGGAACTTTACAATATCGATGAACACATTAATAAAATAAAAGCTGTATATAAAGAAAGATGCACAACTATGTTATCTTGTATCAAAGAATTTTTCCCAAAAAATATAAACTATAGTTTGCCAGAAGGTGGATTATTTATTTGGATTGAGCTACCTGAGTTTGTTGATTCCGGGGAATTATTCTCTAAATGTTTGGAAAATAATGTTGCTTTTGTTCCTGGTGCCCCATTTTTTCCAAATGGAACAAAGAAAAATACTTTACGTTTAAATTACTCAAATATGTCTAAAGAACAAATTCATAAAGGTATGAAGATTATGGGAGAAGTATTGCATAGTGAATTAGAAAAAGCATTTACTCTTTTATGATTCAGGTATACAACATAGATACGTTCAGATGGAGAACAAAATATAAACAATCCTGTAATCATTGTAGGTGCGGGTTTAAGTGGCTTAATAATCTCTTCAAGAAATACATAATATCGAGTGAAAGGAGTACGATAATGGATTTATTCTTTGATCATCTTGTATGGTTCTTTAAGAAACCAGAGGAAGCAATTTTACCCTTAAAACAAAGAGGAATTCATGTTGTTAATGGAGGCCGACATGAGTCTTGGGGAACATATAATACCCTATCCTATTTCGGCTTAAGTTATATTGAATTTTTAGGAATTGAAAATTTATTAATAGCTGAAAAACATGATGAAAATCGATTGATTACGCAAATCGTTGAACAACTAGCAAAAGAAAGTCGGGAAGGTCCTGCGACAGTAGCGATTCGAACTAATCAAATTAAAGAACTAGCAGTAAAACTTAAATCAGAAGGGCTGACAGTATATGGACCTCTTAGTGGGGAGAGAGTTCGTGCTGATGGTCAATTAATCAGGTGGTCATTGCTATTCCCTAAATACCCGGAAAAAAAGGTTATTTTACCATTTTTTATTGAATGGGAAAAATCAGATGAAGAAAGGTATTCGCAACTGGAAGACCAAGGACTTATAGGATCACATATAATAGGTGTACCAAAATTGGAAAGTGTAGGGATTGTGGTAAATAATTTGGATGAGACATTAGAAATTTGGAAGAATTTATTTGGACTTAAACAAAGCGAGCAGTATATTGATACGGAAATCAATGCTCGGTGTGAAATATTAAAATTAAACGGAACTAATTTATTATTTTGTACACCAATGGGAGATGGTCCCGCTGCTTCCATATTAAAAGAAAAAGGTGAGACTCCTTTTTTAGTTAACCTTACTGACACGAATCAGAGTCAATTTTTTGAAATGTTTGATGGCTATTGGAAGTTCCAATAATATAATCAAAGGTTAGCCCATTGCATATTTATTTTTGAATAAAGCGTCAAATAGGTGGTGCTAAATTTTATCAATGATCTTCCACGCATCCACCGTCAATGGAGTCCAAATGAAAACGAATTTTTGGACATAATTGAAACAAAATCGTGACGAAAATGTTTGCGATTCTCGCATTGCCAAACCTCGTCGTCTCTGTAATTTATTTCTATGACGTATTTCCTGCTCTTTGGAGATGGTGGACATGGAACGATAACAGTACGTGTATGAAATTTTCGGTACTTAAAAATAGATTTCGACTGACAGTTTAGTAAAATGAAAAACACCTTGTTCGAGTAGAGCAGGGTGTTTTTTGACATTTAGCAAGTGATCGAGAAGTTCAAAAAACATGATTTGGATTCTTTTGTGAAATTGTACACAAAGTGTACATATTTCTTTAGGCCTACCTGCTAGTTAATATAGTATATTTGACCTATAAGAAAGCGCTTCACAAAAAGGAGGGGAAAAGCTAAAACTGTTTTCGGTCAGTTTGAGCCCAAATTCGAGTGTTAATTTATAAAATCATTAGGAGGAGATAAAGAATGGTTAATATCATGTTAGTTTGTTCAGCAGGTATGTCAACGAGTTTACTGGTCAACAAAATGAAGGATCATGCAGCTAAGGAAGGAATCGAAGTAAATATCTGGGCAAATGCGGAAGCTGAAGCAAAATCCGTTTGGGAGAAAGCAGATATTATTCTTCTTGGACCACAAGTGAAATACCTTGAAGGAAAAATCAACGAAATGGTTCAACACAAAATTCCCGTATCAGTAATCGATATGGTGTCTTATGGCACTATGAATGGAAAAAAAGTTTTAGAGGATGCACTTGCTCGATTAGGCTAATAGTTTCGTGTAAAAAGAAAAAACAAATGAGGGAGGATTCAATAAATGAATCGTTTCATTAAATGGATGGAAGAGCACTTTGTACCAATTGCCGCTAAAATTGGTGGACAGCGTCATTTAGTCGCAATCCGCGATGGATTCGTTGCATTAATGCCACTAGTCATGGCAGGATCATTAGCAGTCTTATTAAACAACGTTTTCTTTACACCAGCTTCATTGATGGCAGACTGGTTTAACTTAAAACCAGAAACAAGTGGATATCTGCAATTTACAACAAAATACCTTCAGCCTCTGATGGGAAATATTTGGTGGGGAACATTCGCCGTACTAGCACTAGTATTAGTATTTACAGTCGCTTATAGTTTAGCAAAATCGTACGAAGTGAACCCTTTATCAGCTGCCGTCGTTGCTGTAGCAGGTTTTCTGGCATTAACTCCCCAAGGAGTAACGGTTACTTTAGCAGATGGCAAAACGACACAAGGAACATGGGGGAACTTTGGTTGGCAATACTTTAACTTCGGAGCTTTATTAACAGCGATCATCGTCACATTAGTCATCACACAAATATTTATCTTTTTAATGAAGA
This sequence comes from Bacillus sp. FJAT-25509, assembly GCF_001420605.1. Classification (GTDB taxonomy): domain Bacteria; phylum Bacillota; class Bacilli; order Bacillales; family Bacillaceae_G; genus Gottfriedia. Next base: position 151,852 of record NZ_LJIZ01000003.1, on the reverse strand, counting down.
AAAATCTAACAATTAAATTACCAGATAATGTACCACCAGCAGTTGGACGTGCATTCGCGGCAATCATCCCTGGTTTAGTAGCGATTCTCGTTGGTGCGCTTGTACCAGTTTTATTCTCAATCTTAAATGAAGCAAAAATCTTAGTTGAAACAAATCTATTTGACTTAATCACAAAATTCATCACTGATCCATTCATGCATTTATCACAAAATCCATTCTCAGCTATTATCTACGTCTTAATGATTCAAGTACTATGGTTCTTCGGTTTACATGGCGGTAACATGATGGGCGCGATTACAAACGCGATTTATCTGCCACAAGTTGCAGCCAATGCAAGCGGGGGACACAACGTCTTCACATCTGTTTTCTTTGATTCATTTGTTCACCTAGGCGGTGCCGGTGCGACACTATCTCTTGTCATCGCGATCTTTATCGCTTCGAAGCGTCGCGATTATCGCGAAATTTCGAAAATTGGTGGAGCAGCCTCGCTCTTCCAAATTAACGAACCAATCATGTTTGGATTACCAGTCGTGTTAAGCCCGATTTTAATCATTCCGTTCTTGATCGTGCCAGTTGTCCTAACCCTTACAGCTTATGTAGCGACTATAACAGGTTTCATTGGTTATACGAACGTTGTTGTACCGTGGGTTACACCAGTTGGTCTAAGTGCATTCTTATCAACATCCGGAGACATCAAAGCCGCTTTAGTGGCGATTGTCAACTTAGCGATTGCGGTTGTCATTTATTACCCATTCATTAAATTAGCAAACCGTCACGAAGCAAAATAAGTTTCATAACAAACTATAATAGAGAAAAGAAGAAAGCCTTCTTTTCTCTATTTGTTAAAAAACAAGTAGGGGGAATTGAAAATGGAAAATAACGAATTAATTTGTTTTCAAATCATTTCAGCAGTTGGTTCTGCAAAATCCATGTATTTAGAAGCGATGGTCGAAGCAAAAAATGGCGATTTTGAAAAAGCTGCTTCCTTAATAGAAGAAGGACTCGATCTGTTTAAAAATGGACATCACTATCACGCAAAATTAATCCAACAAGAAGCAAGTGGTGAAAAAACAGACATTAACTTACTGTTGGTTCACGCTGAAGATCAAATGATGAGCGCAGAGACGATCAAAATTATGGCAGAAGAGTTTATTGGTTTATATAAGAAACTAGCTGCTTTTGAGTGTGCAAACTAATGGAATTAAACGTACAGTTGCAAGTTCGCGCAGAAGAGGTTTTCGAGCAATTGCTTCGTTCCATTATACAAGATTTCAAACAGAGTACAGGCCAGACGATTTCGAAAGAACAATTAGCGAAGAATTTTTCCTATCAAAAGAATATCAAAAACCGCATGGGTTATGATACACCAGTGAAAGTTCACATCGATGAGCTGATTCCATCGAAAGAATATCGAGCTACGATTGAACATTTAAAAGGAATCAATACAATGGCATATACTTTAACCGATAATGAAAATGGCGTTGAAATCCATTATAAAGAAGGCTACCAGGCTGCAACAGCACTACAAAATTGGAATTACATTTTAGCCTCCATTTTTTTTGCTCGAAAAAGCAAAAAGAATATGCGAAAGCAATTCGTTTATCTCGAAGAAGTAATCAAAAACGAAAACCTATCCAGTCAAAGAGAGGTGATATGATGCCAAGATTAGGTGTCTCAATTTATCCAGAACACTCCACAAAAGAAAAAGATCTGGCGTATTTATCGCTTGCTGCAAAATATGGGTTTAAACGAGTGTTTACTTGTTTGTTAAGTGTTGAAGGGAAAAATGTAGACGAAATTAAAGGCGAATTCAAAGAAATCATTAGTCATGCGAATTCATTAGGCATGGAAGTTATTTTAGATGTCGCACCGAGTATTTTTTCGAATCTTGGAATCACTTACGAAGACTTAAGTTTCTTTGCTGAACTAGGTGCTGCAGGTATTCGATTGGATGAAGGTTTTGACGGTGCAAAAGAAGCTTTCATGACGTTTAACCCATATAATCTTAAAATTGAAATTAATGCCAGTCTTGGTACGAAATATATCGATAATATTTTAAGTTTTAATGCAAATAAAGATAATATTATTACTTGTCATAATTTTTACCCCCAAATGTATTCAGGATTAAGCTTCAAGCATTTTGAAAAATGTAGTAAGGATGTAAAAGAGCTCGGTTTAAAGGTTGCTGTGTTTGTTTCTACTCAGAGTGATTCAACATTTGGACCTTGGCCAGTGAATGAGGGACTTTGTACGTTAGAGGAGCATCGTTTTCTTCCAATTGATGTAGCTGCGCGTCACCTATTCGCAACTGGTTTGGTAGATGATGTGATCGTAGCAAATGCCTATGCAAGCGAAGAAGAACTAAAATCACTTAGTAAGATCAATCCAGCGAAGTTATCTTTCAAGATCGATTTAACGGACAAAGTGACCGATGTGGAAAAAGAAATTATTTTTAATTTCCCTCATTTTGTTCGTGGAGACATGAGTGAATACATGGCAAGATCAACGATGTCACGTATTTCATATAAAGATGCAAACATAGAACCTCATCATACTCATGAGTTAAAACGTGGCGACATCGTTATTATTAATAATGAATATGGTCGTTATAAAGGTGAACTCCATATTATTTTAAAGGACATGCCAAATGATGGTCGCAAAAATATAGTTGGCAGGATACCGGAAAATGAGTTGAAACTATTAGATTACATTGATCCTTGGAGAGTATTTGAAATAATTCCCTAAGGAATGTCTCAAATTAAATAGGATACTGATAATGGGTGAAAAATCTTCTACATGTTCTTTAGCAAGTAGAAAAGATTTCACCCTTTTTACAATTTATAGATTATACTTTAGACCTTTTTATGCTTTTGATTATTATATCTTTATTGTTTTTTTAGTTGGATCTCTATTCTTTTTGCCAAGTCAGATGATACCTTATTTAAATACTCCATAACTTTCATTCTTATATCTTGGGATATGACGATCAAGTCGCTACTTAAATTTTCTACTAGATGTTCTTTTTCTAAAGGAGTTAAGTTCATATAGAATTCACTAGCCTGCACAAAATCATCATGTTTTGTTATTGAAGTTCTTTCGAGTTGTCCTTCAGCATAACTTCCATCACCACTTGTAATTTGGTTAGCTGGAGTCCAGTTTTGCTGTTGATTGATAGGAACTTTACGAAATCCTGGCCCAAGTCTTCTTCTTTGAGAATCGTAATAAATATTGGCTCGGCCCTGCAGTATTTTATCATTCGATAATTCTGCACCATCAAGTAAATTTGAAGGAGAGAAGGCGACTTTTTCTACTTGTTCCATATAATTATCAGGATTCGTATTTAATACCATCTTACCTACTGGTATAAAAGGATATTCTTTCTCATCCCATACTTTTGTATCGTCTAAGGGATCATAAGGAAGATGTCCTCCGTCTGCAGGATCCATGAGCTGAACATATAAGCCATATTCTACTGGTTTACCACCCTCAATAGCATCGAATAGATCTTTACCAGCATAATCAGGGTTTTCAGCTGCAAGTCTATTTGCTTCCTCGCTACCAATGTATTGTACACCCTCTAATGGATACCAAAGGTACTTAACATACTTTCTAATACCTTGATCATTTCTCCAAACATATGTACTAACACTATGACCTAGAATGTGACGAAGACTTTTTACTGTACCTTCGTCTGAGTATAGACGTACAACAAAATGAATAGATTCAGGTGCTCTTGCTACGAAGCTCCAAAATCGATCAGGGTCAATTAAGTTATTTTTAGGTGAAGGTGATAATGCTTTAATAAATTCTGGGAAACGCATCGCATCACGAACAGAAAAGACAGGGATGTGATTACATAAAAGGTCAAAAACACCTTCTTCTGTATAAAATTTTGTAGCGAAACCACGTACGTTTCTGGAAGTATCAGGTGTTCCTTTCGTACCGACAGCCAATGAATAGCGAACCATAACAGGTACTTTATGACCAGGGTTCTGTAAAAAGTTCAGTTTTGTGAATTCGGACATCGAATGTATCGTTTGAAAATAACCAAATGCACCAAATCCTTTCACATGAAGCGGTCTTTCTAATATTTTCTCATGAATCAACTCTTGTAAGGACTCATGAAGTACACTATCTTGTTCCAATACAGGTCCACTAGGGCCTACTGTTTGTGAATGAAGTTCAGCTGACTCATCATTAGTCCATTTGGAGAGGGCTCTATCTAACTTTTTTCTATCATTATAGTCTTTTTCTGAAAAAGTTCGTTTCAGTTTTGAATCTTTTTCATTCATTATCATGGCCTCCAAAATTCATTTTCCATTAATCATTACTAAATATGATTTTTAAACGATGAATATGAATTTTTAACTATTATTTTCAACGTTACATCATATTCACATTAACTACTTTCGGAATTTTCCTGTTATAAATGAAACTCTGACAGAGATGAATGTAACTATTAACATATGACTTCTAATTCGTATAAAATTAACTTGTATGGAGTGCGGGAAGAAGTTATACATAAGTTCCACAAAAAGTATTGTAGTGAAAAGTGCTAGAAGAATATTAGGGAGAGACTATATAAGAAGAAAGTCTACGAAAAAGAAAAAACTTTTGTCGAGATTCCGAACTATAAAATGTAACCTTAGAATTAAGGCGCAAAATAGAATAGCATGAAATAAAAGGATATTTACGTTATTAATAGAGTAGGTGGTGTCTCAATGGAAAAAATTTGTGGGAAATGCACCAAAAATATAGGGATGTCAAAAGAGGATCGAAGTTATCACAATTAATTTATGACCTCATAAAAAAAAGAAGCTTACGCGAGTAAGTTTCTTTTTTAAAACGAGGGGAGGACATTATTTACTGTTTCGATTTTCTTTCTGGCATCAGATGAGATTATTTTTTAATATAGGCATATTTATAAGTATTAGGACCGTATACATAGAAGTCTTTTAAATATGGACGTTGAAGATAAGAAGTCCCTTTTTGATATAGAGGCACAACTGCAGCATCATTCAACAAGATCCTCTCGGCTTCTTTCAACGCTTCCCAACGTTTTGGTAAATTATATAGCAAATCTGTTTTAGCGTGTTTAATTAAATCATCATATTTCGGATTGGAGTATCCAGTTTGATTAAATGCACCGTTTGTAAGGAACATATCCAAGTAAGTCATTGGATCTGGGTAATCCGCTCCCCAACTGGAAAGAGAGATATCATAATCCATAGCCGATTCTAGCTTCAATTTCTGAGCATTAGGTTGTTGTTTAATATTAATCGTTAATCCACTTAAGTTTTTCTCGAGTTGCTCTTTTATATATTCTGCAATCAGTTTAGAGCTGTCATCATCGTAATTTAACATCTCTAACGTTACATTTGTGACACCAAGTTCCTTTTTTGCTTTTTCCCAATAATCTTTTGCTTTTTTTAGATCAAGATGTTCATATGTAGAAGTTGATTCTTGGAAATCTTTTCCGTTTGGACCGAAAGCTAACTCCTTAGGGACTAAGTAATCAGCAGGTACAGAGCCGTTGTTAAGAATTTCATCTGCAATTCCTTTTTTGTCGATGCTTAAGCTAATTGCTTTTCTGGCATTAGGATTTGCTAACATTTTATTTTTTTCATTCAAACGTAAGAAGTTTGTTCTGCCATTCAAATAAGTTTTCAGGGTTGCATCATTTTTATATTTATTCACAAATTCACCAGTTAAGTCCACACGGTCAATTTGCTTTGTTGTGTATAAGTTTAGAGCGGTGGATGCATCTTTTACGACATTAATATTAACTTCCTGCAGTTTCACTTTATCTTTATCCCAATAATTAGGATTTTTTACAAGTTGAAGCTTCTCTTCATGAGTCCATTTTTTGATGATGAATGGACCATCATATAATACAGCATTTGCTTCTAAACCATATTTTTTCCCTTGTCCTTCAACGAACTTTTGGTTCAATGGAAAGAAAGTTGAAGAAGAAACTAAATCAATAAAATATGGAACAGGATTCTCCAACTCAACTTGAAATGTATGATCATCAATTGCTTTGACACCTAGTTCATCAACAGACAGCTGATTTTCGTTAATTTTTTTCGCATTTTTCACATCATCTAGTAAATATGCGTATTCTGCACCTGTTTCTGGATTTACAGCACGCTTCCAAGCGTAAACAAAATCTTCGGCCGTAATCGGATCGCCATTGGACCACTTTGCATCCTGAAGTTTAAAAGTATAGGTCTTTTTATCTGGGGCAAGAGTATAGGACTTTGCTAAGGCTGGTTCCGGTCGATTATTCTTGTCCACGCGATACAAGCCCTCGAATACGTTATTCATGGCAGAAATCGATACAGAATCTGTTGCTAACGTAGTGTCTAAAGTGGAAATTTCCGCTGTTTGAGTTACATTTACAATCTGTTTCGATGCTTTTGATAAAGCAGCTGTTTGCGTTTCTTCCGTTTTGTTGCTGCAGGCTGTAGTAAATAAGCTGGTAGTTAGTAGTACAGATAAGGCCGTATATCCTACTTTTTGATTCATCTTCATATTCCCCTTTGTGTATATTGACTAGATGAAATCTTTCTTTGCATTAGCTTTAAAGAAAACAAAGAAAAATTATGAAACTAGTATGACAAATTAATTATCATACTATTCCGATGGGAAATCAAGGGATAATTTATCAGCTAAGTTAGCGATTCACCAAATAATATTAAAAATGGTAGCCAAGGATAGTACGTATACATTCATAAATTCTTAAATTCCACCGCAATACTAAACTCAGAATTTGCGAAATTGTTAATTGAAAATAATGATATCACTATGACATTTACGATAAAAGATGTAAAAACGAAGAAACCCATTACGAACCTACAACCTATTTAGGTACAATTGGTCATCTAGTAGCAATTAGTGGTGACACAGAAACCTATTACATGTTCATCCTATGGAAGAAAATATTACAGGTCCTGATGCGAAGTTTATGATTTCATTTCCAAAAAAAGGACTATATAAAATTTGGGGACAACACTATTTATTCGTTAACTTTTCTTCTATCTGAAGAGGACAATAATTTATATATGAGAACTGATGATAGTCACTATGTTAACTGTAAAATATCTTGAATTAGAAATATTTTAGTATAAAATTACTAGCATTTATTATATGCAAAAGAGGGAGGGGAAAACATGCTTGAGGTCACAGTGAACATTAATTATAAAGGTAAACACTATTTAACAAATGTTATTGTTCAAAAGGGCACACCAAAAATTCAAATTTTAAAGTTAGCGCAAAAACAAGTAAAAATTCAATGGTAATTTTAGTTTGTCTAAGGGAGGGAATTAAATCATATGAACAATTTTAATAATCATAAAACATACAATCGTGTTTACAAAGAGGGCGAGATGACATTAGGTCTTCATATTCCTCTTGAGAATTTTCAATTCGATTCACCGACAATGAAAAAACAAGTTGAACTATCGCAAATGGCTGAAAACTATGGATTCACAGCACTTTGGTTAAGAGATGTAATTTTAGAGGATCCAAATTTTGGTGATCCAGCGGTAGGGCAAATATATGACATGATGATTTACTTAACATATTTAGCGAGCCAAACCAAAGAAATTGGTTTGGGTACAGCTGCAGCAGTTTTACCTTTAAGACATCCATTACAATTAGCCAAAGAAATAGCAACTATTCATCAATTGTTTCCTGAGCGTCTTTTATTAGGGGTTTCTTCAGGGGATCGTCTAGCTGATTTTGATGGATTAAATATTTCTCATCCAAATAGAGGGAAAGCATTTGTTGAAGCATTCGAATTTTTAAATAAAGTTTTATATGAAGATTTTCCTATAATTAAATCTTCAAACGGTATTATATCTGGTGCAAATTTAGTTCCAAAACCAACTAAACATATTCCAACCTTCATTACCGGGTATGCACAGCAAGATATGGAATGGTTTGCTAAGAATGGTGATGGATGGATGTATTATCCACGTCATCCACATGATCAAGAAGAAACGATAAAAAGATGGAGAGAAATGGTCGCTATTCATCATCCTGGTGTTTTTAAACCATTTAGTCAACCAATGCATTTAGATTTATCCGATGATCCAAATGAAATGCCAAAACCTATTCGATTAGGGTTTAGACTAGGAAGAAACTATCTAATTCAATTACTAAATATTTATAAAGAAGCAGGTGTCAATCATTTGTTTTTTGCTTTATTTGATAGTATAAGACCTGCTGATGAAGTCATTCAAGAGTTGGGAGAAGAGGTAATACCTCATTTTCCAGCAAATAAATTGTGAAATTTTTTATAAATTATAAGAAGTAAACCTACATGAAAGCAAAAGCATATTCATAAAACACAATCAAATCAAAAGTTAAATAAGTATTAGTTTACTGCTTATTTTTTATAGTGTTGCAAAGATCTTGTAAAAAACTTGTAAAAAGAGTGTAGTCTAATTTGCATAAAATTGTTACATTTCTAAGTTAACATATATAAGTATATGTCAAACTTAGGGAGATAACGATGAAACGAATTATTCATAAATTAATATTAGTAGCTGCAGGTTTATCATTTACTATACTTCCAAATGGTGTATTTGCAGAGAATATAGGAAATTCAAAGATTAAGAGTATACAAGATAAACGAGTAAAAGTTCAAGAAGAAACACAAAAAGCAAAAAATGAGATGGATCAATTAAAAGATCAGAAAAAATTGTTATTAAATTCTTTAGATACAATTAACACATCAATTGAGAATACAAAAATAAAGAAGAGCCAAAAAGAGGCAGAATTAATAAATGGCCAAAAAGAAATAGAAAATTTACAAGCTGAAATAGAAGAATTTCAAAAACGTTTAGATCAACGTCAAGTAATCATAAATAATCGTTTAATTACAATACAAAAATCGGGTGGAAATAATTCATATTTAGACGTTATTTTTGATGCAAAAGGTATTGGTGATTTAGTACAACGAATAAACGCTATTGGTAAATTTATGAATACTGATCAAGACATAGTTAAGGAACAACAGAACGATATTGTAAAAGTTGAATTTAAAAAGAAAGACATAATGACAACTCAATATAAGTTGGAAAATGATAAAAAAGAACTTCAAAATTTAGAAGGTTCACTTGTTAATCAAGAAACTCAAATGAATGCTATTCTAAGCAAACTTAAGGATGATGTTTCTGATAAGGAACAGGATATTTTGAGTTTAAAAGAACAGGAAAAAGCTATAAAAGTCGCTTCAAGTATTTCAGGTGGTAAATTTACTCGACCAGCGGAAGGGTATGTATCTTCAGGTTTTGGCTATCGATCATTTGATCATGAAACGCATTATGGCGTAGATATTGCTAAAAAAGGAACTACACCGATTGTCTCAGTAGCAAATGGCGTTGTAATACGAGCTTACCATTCATCTAGTTATGGTAATGTTGTCTTTATTACACATAATATTAATGGAAAAGTATTTACATCAGTTTATGCTCATATGCAAAATTATCAAGTCTCAGCAGGGCAAACTGTTTCAAAAGGACAAAAAATTGGAATGATGGGAAATACGGGGCATTCTTTTGGTAAGCATCTTCACTTTGAATTGCATGATGGACAATGGAATCAAGCAAAATCAAACGCAGTTAATCCAGCAAAGTATATCAACTTTTAAGCTTTTATAACACAAATCGAACCACATTTATCTCTTATAAAGCCAAGGTCACAAACCAACCTTATTTTTATGTAGTGATTCATCAATATTTCAACAATCTATTAACAGCCTATTTTAAGATAGGCTGTTTTTGATTTTGGAAAGATATGTGTGTGATGTTTATCGAATAAATGTCCATCCACACATTTCTATTTATCTTAATTATCTAATAACGTTGATATATCAAGGGGTGGTAACATATTTTTGCCATTGATTTTGGAAAGATATGTGTGTGATGTTTATCGCATAAATGTCCATCCTCATATTTCTATTTACTCTTAATTATCTAATAACGTTGATATGACAAGGGATGGTAACATATTTTTGTCATTGATTTGTGACAAAAATGTGTTTAATCGATAAAAGTGAGACACAAATTTGCTATTTATACCCATTAAATTTTTAATTATATGTTTTGCGATTGGTTAAACTTATTTACAATATAAAATTAATGTTCAATTCAGTATAAATGTGTGAGATACTAGAATTACTAATGGAAATGATTGAGAGGACGCGAATCAATGCAGTATCACTTTCCTGTTATTTTAATACCAGCACTTAGTCCAGATGAACGATTGATCCATTTGGTTAAGGAATTGAAGTCTAAATTTAATCCACATATTATAGTCGTTAACGATGGTAGCGATCCACAGTACAATGGAATTTTTCAGAATTTACGTCAAATAGACCAATGTACCGTTCTTGACCACCCTCACAATTTAGGAAAAGGGATGGCGCTCAAGACAGGGATTTCATATTTTTTAAAAAATTTCTCGAATTCGGCTGGTCTTGTGACAGCAGACTGTGACGGACAGCATACACCGAAGGATATTGATCAAGTGGCAAGAGCTTTGATGGCATCGCCAGATAATTTAATCTTAGGGGTGCGAAATTTTTCTGAAGAAAACATACCATTCCGTAGTCGATTTGGAAACACATTAACCCGCTCAATTTTTAAATATCTAACAGGTTTGTCTATTACGGATACACAAACGGGCTTACGTGGAATTCCCGTTTCATATATGAAATTTTTACTTAATTTGTCTGGTGCGCGGTTTGAATATGAGTTGAATATGCTCCTGGCCTGTAAACAGCAGGGGATTGACATCAAGGAGACAATGATTGAAACAATCTATTTAGATAAAAACAGCAGTTCACACTTTAATCCTCTAGTGGATTCTATTAAAATTTATTTTGTGTTCTTTAAGTTTTTATCATCATCTCTTATTTCTTTTGTCGTTGACTATGGGTTATTTGTGCTATTTATTTTTTTATTAGAACATAGGATTGGCACAAATGCAGCTGTGTTATGGGCTGGCATTATCTCACGTGTCATTTCATCAATCGTTAATTACATATTAAATGCAAAAACAGTTTTTAAACATTCTTCTGCAAGGTCTGTCGTACGCTATTATATTTTATCAGGGATTCAAATGATCGTTTCAGCGTATGGAGTTACTTTCCTACAAAATGCCTTCCACGGGGGAGCGAGTATATTAAAAATAGTTGTGGACTTATTGCTTTCTTTCAGTAGTTTCAAAATTCAAAACGAGTGGGTATTTGAAAAAACAAAGAAACGTCAAAAAGTTAGCAAAACGTAAAATCATTCAGAATACTATGATTAAAAATTTTTATGAATTAGGCGAATCAAGCTAGACGATTCGCTTATTTCTATGGAAAAGTGCGCTGAATTAATGTTTCAAAGTCGAAAGAAAGGTAACAGTTATATGCTAAAAAAATTCATTGGACGTATTTTGATTGTGTTGTTCACTATTTTAATAATACTGACTGTCGGACTCGGGTTCGTACATAACCTAATTTTAGATAAAAATTCAGTTGTGACAAATTCTCTGCTTCCGAAAGATTCACCAAAACGAATGATGCTGATCTTTCCGCATCCAGATGACGAGATTACCGTTTCTGGAGAAGTTTTTCGTGAGATTCACGAAGAAAACGCCAAGGTAACGATGGTTGTTTTGACGGAAGGAGAAGCGGGAAAAACAGGTGGTGTAGTCTCGAAAGATGAGCTCGGAAAAGCACGCGAGAAAGAAGGGGAGTTTGCAGCAAAAACGCTAGGCGTAACACCTGTTCAAGCAACTTTCCCAGATTCCAAGCTTTCTGAAGTCAATCCAATTGAGTTGAAAAACTACATTTATCAACAAATAAAAAAATATAAACCGACGACGATTCTCACTTACGATGATGTTGTGGGATATTATGGGCACCCAGATCATATTTTTGCTGCAAAAATAGTTCGAGAAGTGTTTCGTGAGCATAAGGACGATTCGTCTTTTTCTGCTAAAAGATTATACATGGTGACACTGCCCCCGAAAGTCTGGGATGGTATTTTGAAGTTTGGAAAGAAACTTCAGGAAAAATATCCGCTTAGGGAGAATCAAAGTCCACCGGAACCAACTAATGCTGTGATTGTTAAAGCATATGGTAAGCAGATAGATAAGTTAGCAAAGGGATACAAAACACAGCAGCAGGCGGTAGATGCATTGCTTCCAGGGCATCGGCAGATTCCTTATTGGATTTATTTTAAAGTGCTAGATCGGGAGTATTTTTATTTGGCTGAAGAGAATTAATGCTTTGGCTTGTGTTGTTTGTAAAGTTGACGTGAAAGATTTTTGTTGTTTAGTAAAGCTCCCAATTTTGGGAGCTTTTTTCATGATTTGAGAATTATATCATCAATTGAAGTACTAAACTAGTGAAGTAATTAAATTCGTGTCGTAAAAACCTAGAGAGGATATATATGCGTGTCGAAGTTATCTTTAAAGTAATCTTATTTTTGAGGTTTAATATTTTCAGGTAATCAATTGAAGTTATAGAAGTAAACAAAGTGTTTTCTTTAAAAAGTAGGTTAGAAAAAATTTTCATCCTTGTTATTGATTTTTCTGCTAGTTTACATAATATATATTATAGGAAGTTGAGGTAAAAACACTATAATCCATCTCAATTGAAAAGTATTCTTAGTGTTTTGAGATGAAGCGAAAAAATCATCTAATTTAGTTAATCAGATCAAATAATCCAATTGATGTAAAAACCAACTAATTTATTAAAACTCAAATTTACATAGTAATTTAATCATTTAAAACTTGAGTAAAAAAATTAATTAAAAATTCTTCAATAAAAAATAAAATCTTAAATTGTTAGTAATTTTATTTTATACAACAATTCAATCTGTTTATTGTTTATTTGCACTCATTGATTGTGTTTAGTTTTTTATTTGATTTCAATTACCATTCCAACATTAAAAATTAATTTTGAAATAATCAATTTTCTCTATTTTAAAAATCATAAATCCCTTATTTAAACTAATACTTTCTTTTAAAATTTTTTCATGTGATTTCCCTCACAATATGTGTTTCAATAAAAAACATCACAATTTAAGCGATGTTTTTTAAAGTTATTTATTATCGATCCGTCTCAGTAAAGGTCATTCCTAAGTATCTTTCTGTTCTTGGATCAAATTCTACATTTACAAATACCCCGAATTCCTTACTTCCATCTTTTAATCTTAACCATAACTTGAATTTTTCTACTGAGACTGTTGGTGTTTTTTGTTCTCTCCCAATGTGTAAGTAATCTATAACATCCGATTGTGGGTATCTTTGGATTGTTTTTTCAACTGCAATTTTCCCCCATTTAGCATATGGAGGCTCATAAACTGGTTTTGCAGCAGTTGGGTTTACTTTGCAAAAAATACAAAATAAGAATGAGAAAATGAAAATTGCTCTGTATGTTCTTTTCATAATACCTCCTCCTTTTTGCTTCTATCCTTACTATTCGACCCCTCTACTCTATCTATCCGTTACTTGTTTGTGCAATTTATATCAGTTTTTACGCTTTTTACTAATAAAAAGAAATTTTTTACAAATAGTAATCCTATATGTATTTGATTAAGGAGGATTTATTTTGCAAAAAAATTTTCATTTTAAAACTGCATTTATTATCTTATGCATAATATGTATTTCACTAATTACTTTAAATATCAACTTACCTAAAAAAGAAGTTGATGCCTTTAGTAGTCAAGTACTCAGCCGTGGTTCAACGGGCGATGATGTTAAGGAGCTTCAAGAGCGCCTTATATTTATAGGGTTTCTTGACGACAAAGCTGATGGAGTTTTTGGCTGGAATACATACTGGGCTCTTCGTAATTTTCAAAAGGAATTTGGTATGAAGGTTGATGGTATCGCAGGAACAAAATTAAAGGAAAAGTTGACAAAAGCAACTAAGAATTATAAAGGTAGTACAGCAAATAATAATACTTCAAACAATACGCCGGCTAAACCGGATACAAATAAACCTAATAATTCGAATTCAAAACCAAATAATAAACCAATTGCAAACGCACCAAATGGTTATACAGATAATGACATTAAATTAATGGCAAATGCAGTATATGGAGAATCACGTGGTGAGCCATATATTGGGCAAGTTGCAGTTGCTGCCGTTATATTAAACCGTTTAACAAATGCATCTTTCCCAAATTCAATAGCTGGTGTCATATATCAACCAGGTGCTTTTACGGCAGTAGCTGACGGTCAAATTAATTTAACCCCTAATGCTCAGGCTAAAAAAGCAGTAATTGATGCAATAAATGGCTGGGATCCAACCACAGGATGTATTTATTACTACAATCCTAAAACAGCAACAAACCAATGGATTCGTGGCCGCCCTATTATTCTTACAATAGGACAACATATTTTTTGTAAATAATTGTAGTGAGGTGTAATGATGAAAGGTAGTTGGATTGTTGTAGGTGCTTTAACAGCCGCTCTAATCGGTACTGGTTATTGGGGATATACGCAAAATCGCGATCTGAAAGAAATGAATTTAAAAGCCGAAAATAATTATCAAAGAGCTTTTAATGAACTAACATTTGATATGGATTTATTACACGATAAAATCGGTACGACTTTAGCAATGAATTCAAGAACGTCTCTCTCCCCTGCTTTAGCAGATGTATGGCGTCTTTCGATTCAATCTAAATCGGATATTGCACAGCTTCCATTAAAATTTGTGCCATTTGATAAAACGCAGGCCTTTTTAACTGGAGTTGGAAACTTTAGCTATAAAACAGCGGTTCGGGATTTAAATAAAGAACCACTAACTGCAAAGGAATATAGTAATTTACGTAATATGTATTCAACTGCTGAAAAAATTCAAGATGGACTACGGAATGTACAAACAAACATCATGAATAAAAACTTAACTTGGATGGATGTTGGCCAAATGTCCGAAGAAAAAAAAGCACCACGAGACAATAGTATCGTGGATGGTTTTAAACATATTGAACAAGTAAAAGCAACTACAGACAATGATTTTGGTCCTACGTTTTCGAATGGCCAAGAAGAATCTAAAGGCTTAAAGAAGCTAACTGGTAAAAAAATTGATCAAAATGAAGCAAAAAAAATAGCTGAAGACGCTGTACCGCTCAAAAATGTTACTAAAATAACAGTTACTAGAAGTAAAAGCGATAATGATCGATTTGAACCTTTTTACTCAGTTACAATGGCACACACTAACCCAACAGCTGATACGTATATGGAAGTAACAGAAACTGCAGGTTTGCCGATCTTCTTTATTACAAATAGACCCATAGCTAAACAGCAAATCAGTTTAGACGATGCAGTGAAAAAAGGGTTAAGTTATTTAAATTCAAAAAACTATAAGAACATGGAATTATATGATAGTTCACAATACGATACGATTGGTGTACTTCAAATGGTAAAAGCAATTGATGACGTGCGCATCTATCCAGAAGCAATTCAGTTAAAGGTTGCATTAGATAACGGTCAAATAATCGGATTTAATGCTAAAAACTATATTACATCTAACCATGTACGTAAAGTCCCTACTCCTAAGCTGACACTTGAGCAAGCAAAAGCAAAGCTTAATAAAAATGTTAAAGTAGAAGAAGAACGATTAGCTGTCATCTTAAATGATTTTAATAAAGAAGTTCTCACTTATGAATTTTTAGGTACATATAATCACGATACATATGATATCTTTATAAATGCAACGACTGGTGATGAAGAAAAAGTTAAAAAACTTTAAGTAATAGCATAAAAAGCACAGGTTTATTACTTCCTGTGCTTTTTTGTGTTAAAAACGATTTAATGTAATTGCATTAATATGTTCGGATCTTTAATTTTTTGATCTTGAGCTAATAAAACAATTTTTGATAAAATTTCTGCTGTTTTTGGATCTTCATCAATAAACGGTAAAAAGATTTTCCCTCTATGCTGTGAATGAACTGGGATAATATGTAATGCTCCCTTCGCATTCTTATAAGTGTTTCCACTTCCAAGATGTACGTTATATTCACCGAGTTTCCCATAAATTTTTGCATGATTTTGAGAGAAATCAACATTAGAGATTTTCATTAATCTAATTGACTCGTGAATGATTGCTTTTCGCATCTCAATAGTTGATAAACTTGCCTCAGGATCGACTCCTCCAACATGCGCTATACTTACAACCAAATCAACATCCCTCATGACCTCAGAGTAAATAATAGGTGGTATTTGCTCAATTGAAATGTTTTCATATGTTTTACGATTAATAAATTCAATAGTCTCTAAAGTAGGTGCTTCAACATCAGATGGCGAAAACCAATCCGCTGCAGCATAAATCTTAACAATAATATTCTCATTATAATAAACCTTCTGTAATCCCTCTTCGTAACTTGCTGTCCATAAACGGCTCTTTAATAACGACACGGTTTTTCTTGGTTGTACCTGATGCCCTTCATATCTTCTAGAAATTTTTCCATTTGCTAATTCATCAATATTTGGTAAATATAATTCTCGAAAAACTTGTTTAAAAGGTTGAATGATTTTATTTTCAAAAATAAATCTTTGACATTCACTCCACGTACCACTCTCATATAAGTGTGTAGGATGTGCAATTTTTAAGAGGTCAGAATCATTTAGTTGATATTCTTGACCATTCGGACTAATCAGCTTGTTATCTTCAAAAAATCCAACTTTATTTTCAGAAACAAATAAAAGCTTACTGAGTAGTTGATTTACGATCATATTTTTAGTCAAATTGTCTATCTCTTTAACTGTAAATACCGTTTCTAAAACCATCGATTTTTCTAACTCTATTCTTGCTCTTCTTAATTGATTTTTAATTTCTTTTTTTACTTCAGTCAATTTCAAAATATACTCATTCTTTTTATACCTAGTTGGAACGGATTTTAAAACTTTGTCATTTTTATGAATGAGGAAATGAACTGTTCCTTTTTCATTTAATTCAAGTCTAATCATTAGATCATCAATCATTTTGAGCTCAAAATAAGTGTTAAATTCCTCTGCCTTTTTAGATTCCAAATCCCATGTCATTCGAATCGTATCTGAATAGCCTGCATTTCTAGCTAGATTTCCTAATGCAATTTCGACTACTTTCGCTTCACTTGCTCTTCTTTGGGCTCCATACTGTGTGCTTTCCTTTAAAAATTGCTGAATAAATTCATAGCGAGTTACTAAGTCTTTCTTAGTTGAATGATCTAAAGGAACTAAACTATAGCATAATAAATGCTCTTTATTTCGCTTATCGACTACAGAGCTCTTCAGTTTATCTATTTTCAACTTGCCTAATACAGCATCAGCAAATAATTGTGATCTACGGTGGTTTGCTCCACCTGAAATATATTTGGCACATTCGTAAAGGATCTCAAACCGTTCTGATCCTAGCTCTTTATACGCCTCTGTAAACCAATTAATATCAAATGCACCATCATTAAATTGATTCGGCTCAATTGGAGAGTAATGTGCGACGATCGCAGCCTTTTTATCCTCAAAATCCTCGTTAATATGTGCATGGAAATACCATGCAGCACTATTTAACCCGCTCCAATTTAAATAATCAGAAACAAGATCAAGCCATTGCGGAGCATACATTGCAGCTTCAAGTAAACGCTTTTCTGATATCTCTTTTTCATTTAATAAGTTAGATAAGATTTTAACATGATCATTTTCATTCGGATAACAGGCTTTTAACAATGAACTAAACGATTCTTTCTTTGAAATATCTTCTCCACTTGCGTAAAAATATCCTCGAATAAACCCTTCATCGCCAATTCTCTCAAGAATTTGAACAAAGTAAGAAGTACCTTCAAAATAATTAATCCCACTAGCAAAATTAGATACATTTGTAGGTAAATCTCCACGCTTTAATTCAATTTCTAAAACCCTGTGTAGTATTTTTTGTGCTATTTGAGTAATTTCAGGGTATTCCTTTACTAATTCACTGTTTTCAATATAGAGTTCTCTAAAGAATTTATTTCGTTTTGAATCACTCAGAGTTTCTTTAAGAAGCTCATTTTCATCTATTACATTTAACGTGTAAGCACGTATTAATTCCTCTGGTGAGTGTTTAAACAAGCGCTTTTTACAGTAATGATAAAGATAATTTTTATATTCAAAGTACTCGATAAATGATTCATCGTCATAGATTGATTGTTCTAACCATTCAATTAAAGTCTCCGACAAATAAACATAAATCTTAAGCCAATTTGATCCATCGGCAATGAGTATTGAAAACGACTTTAATTGATTTAATAGATAATGGAATTTATCTTCTTTTGGAAGATCATCAAAATATGCTTCGATGATACTTCTAATTTGCTGTTTATACTTCTGGTCAACTATCATTTTGCTTACTTCTTTTAGGCTTGAGATTGGGAAAAATGAAATGAGTAAGTCTTTCTGACAGTCATTTAATGAAGTAAGACTTTCTTCATCAGTTAAATCATAATTTCGATACTTATAATCCCAAGGACTAATTGTATTTTCGTAGTAATTTACTAAGTAGTAGCTATTCAAATAAAACCATAATTCAATTATTTGGTTCGTCTGAAGCCCACTAGAAATTAAATAGTTTTTCCAAACATCTGGTAAAGGTAATTGGTCAACCATCTTTAAGTCATCTGATTTATAATGCCTTATCATTTCTATCTGACTACCTAATAAAACAGATTCTTTCTCTCCATTCCAGTATTCTATTTCAAATTCATAATCTTTATTTTCATGTACTAGTTCAGATAAACCATTTAAAAAAGCTGGAATTTTAGCCTTGTTAAGTGTATACCATTCTTTTTGTTGGTAAGATTTTTCAATTTCAAGTTTACGAACTGGCCTAATTTTACTAGGGTCATATAAACCAAATCCATTTTTTTCATTCCACTCTTGCTTTGTTAATTTATCAATCTGCAACCGCTCATTTTCCGTAGGATTAGAGATTAAATGGAGTAATTCCATATATTGATCAAAGTTGGATTTATGTACTTTATGTTCTTTCGTTTGGTTTACAATATCCAATGCCCCAAGTCGTTGTTGAGCTTTCTTACTACTCAATAATCGTTTTAGCGATTCTGTTAACTGTTCGTGCTTAAGCTTTAAAAGTAAATGGATTGCTTCTTGTCTAATTAATGGTGTTTTAAGCATAAGCAATGCCTCAATTCGTGGAATATCAGAGTCGTTTAAAGAAGTTATTTTTTTTATTTTAGCTATAGCTTCTTCTCTAATTAATACACTTCTTTCTGCCAACGCATTAAAAAGATATTCCTTCTGAGTTGGATCATCAATATTTACGATAAAATATTCTAAAAACTGAGACCTAGTTTCAGCGGTCATATATTTTTTGTACTCCATTAGTTGAGCAATCCAATTATGATCTAAATCATACGCTGTTAAATAGATTAAAATTTGAATAATCGTATCAGGTGAAAAAGTTATTTCCATTTGTTTAAAAACGTTGGAATTTATCACTTTATTTGTCTTAGGACCATGTTCTAGCATATTACTAAAATAAATGAATTGCTTTTTTCGGACATCTTTATCTTGTAAAAGCGGTTCTTTATAATATGAAAATTTATTTTCTTTCTCACTTAAAATGTTATAACTTGTTGAACAATGATAGGGATAATTTTTAATCGTCCAGGCTTGCAATTCTATATCTGTCTGTTCGAAATGATTAGATAGTAGAGAATAAATAAGTGGTTTATTTTCTAATTGGCCAATTAAATAATGTACAACTACTTTTTGATAATGTAAGCCATTCGTTAAAATAAGACTAATTTCATTGATTAAATCAGCTTCCTCATATACACCTTTAGCCCATAAAGAAATATACAGCTTATCTACATTATTTTGAGAAGTCCAATCATTTCGTAAATCTTCGTTATTTAATGCTAAAGAGATATAGGTAATAATTTGATTCACGATTCTTTTATTATTCGACTCCAATTCAACACCGGTCCAAACACCTAGTGCTCTTACAATCGAACTAAAACGTGTTAGATTATTCTCTATGATTATTTGAAGCAAAAACTTCATTCCATCGATGGTACCTTCATCCATTGTTTCAACTATATTTTGTCTTAAGCCTTCTTGCAGACCCGCAGCTAAAAGCAGCTTACCCAAATCTTCATAGCTTTCCTGTTTATGAGATTTAAACATCCCTTTAATCATCCATCTACTTAGCAAAGCTGTATTATTTTCACCGTATATAATTTCTTTTAGTGTATTTTTTATTTCTTCATTTTCATGGTCAAGTTCATAAGCAATCAAATCACTTAATATAGAATGGTAATCATAGTCTTCTTTTAGTTCAGAGGATGAGGTTAGAAGCGTATTTAAGGTTACATCGTGCTCATTCCATCGTACTAATTCAAATGATTTTTCGATCACTCTTTTCGTATGTACTGTCAGATCCTTCGTTCGAAAAGGTCTTCTATAGTAACTTTCTGAATATGGATAATCAATAACATGAGCTAGAATATAATCAAATTTGTTTAATTCTTGTTCACCTAATAAGGATTTTATAATGAATCGAATCGGTTCAAAGCATTGATTATTAGTTAAGTTTGGATTTGCGGAAATCAGTTTTTCGATTGGTCTAACATAATCACGATTGTAATAAGAACTATTTTTTGCACCATTAATCATTAATCTAGCAATTTTTAAATGATCTTCATCAAGTAAATGTAATTTTTCTTCTAATCTTTGATAATATTCTTTATATTGATTCATGTTAAATTCCTTTCTACCACATACGGCCTGACAGCATCGTTAGTTTTATAAATGTAAACTCGTCATTTTCATGTAAGTCAATGTTTTCTTGAAGGCTTTCTATTTCTTTATCATTTAAGAATACTTTAAATAGGCTGTCTTGGAATGCTAGTAATGCAGTAGAAATTGCTTCAATGACATTCGCATTCGTATCATTATTGATCGTATTAAATCCAATCTTACCGACTGTTGATTTCAAATTAATTTCGTCCTCAGTTAGATAAGGAAGAAAAGGAATTCCAATTTCTTTTTGATTAAATGAATTTACATTAATTGAGATTAGTTCCTCAATTAATTTTTCTAGGTTTATTGGTTTATTTTCAATTTCAAATGGTGTTTTTTCTAAAAATCCTTTTCGTCTAGATAAACTTTTTAAAGTAATAAAAATCTGCATATGTCTTTTCTCCTATAAGGTGATACTTTAATTTTAGTCGAATAGTTGGTAACTTGAAATCTAATAATTATTAAAAGTATCCAATAATATAAACAGAATAAATAAGGCACAAATTTAATAAAAAAAAGCAGAAGATTCTGCTCTTTTATGTATCAATAACTTGTATTAAAATATCTTCAAATACTGAAGCACTACAATACTAACCCCTAAAAAAATAACATAATAGCCAAAAATATTCAGTGATTGTTTTTTTAATAAATTGATCATCCAACTGATTGCTAAATAACCGAATATAGCGGCAGCCAATGTTCCAAGAAATAGAGGGAAAAACGGAATTTGCTCCGCGTTTCCGCCAAGTAGATCTTTTCCTTGGAAGATGATTCCACCTAAGATTGCAGGGGTAGATAGTAAGAACGAAAAATAAGCAGCGCTTTTACGTTCCATTCCTTTAAATAATGCAGCAGCAATTGTTAATCCTGAACGAGAAACCGCTGGGAAAATAGCAAGTGCTTGAAATGAACCGATGAATAAGGCATCAACCCATGTTAACTCCTCCATTGTTTTCTTCCCTTTTCTCCTTTTATCAGCAATAAACAAAATAATACCAGTAAAAATGAACTCCCACCCAATCGTTTTACCTGAAACAGATATTTCATCAAAAAAATCTTTAAATAATAAGCCTACTATTACAGCGGGTAATGTTCCTACAAAAAGTAATAAAGTTAATTTTGAAAAAGGTTTTTTTATTAAACCTTTCCATTCTTTACTGTAAAAAACAAACACCGCTAATAAAGTACCAATATGCATTAGAGTATCTAATAATAAGCCCGCCTCATCTAACCCGAATAAATGTCTACCAATATATAAATGACCTGTACTACTGATCGGGAGAAATTCAGTTAGCCCTTGAATGATGCCTAATATAATTGCTTCAATGTTAGACATAATCAATTCTCCTTTCATTCAAATTAGTAAATTATATGCGAAAAAATTTCAATTCTTGTCCTAATTATTAAAAACAAAATAAAAAAGCATCATGTTAGATGCTTTTTGGATGGTAATCTTGAAAATAACTTACTAGTAGGCTCTTCTTTTAATTCGTTTGAAATATAGTTTGTAGCGTCTAATAGTTTTACTTCGTCAACATCAGTCGTTATCTCAAGTCGATGTAAAAATGATATTAAATCTTCCGTTTCAATCATTCTATTTTGTTCATTAGATGGAAAACACCCTCCGAACCCTCCATTTGCTGATTCAAACCGCTGAATCCCATATGAAAGAGAAGTATAAATGTTAGAAATGCCATTCCCAAAAGTATTATAAAATTGCATCGAACAACGATCTTTCGGTATTTTTATTAATAAATCCTCCAAAAACAACTTAACTTGAAGAGGTGTTGCTTTGCCTGCAGTATCAACAAACGATATCATTTCCACTCCATCATCTAATAATCGCAATGCCAAGTCGATTGCTTTTTGATGACTTACTTTTTCATCGTGATAGCCAAATACCGTTGTAATATAAGCTCGAGTAAGCTTTTCATAATCTTTTGTTACTTTAGTCATCTCTTTTATATCTTTCAGTGATTGATTGATCGAGCAGTTTTTAATATTAACATTATATGTTTCACTTGTTGATATAAAAAAGTTTATTTCATCTGCATCTACTACAAATGCTCTCATTAAACTTCTTTTATTTGGTACTAATACTCCATATGTAATATGATGATCTCTTTTTAGCTTCAATACTAATTCGGTAGCTTCACTAAACTGTTGTTTATTCGGAAAATTCATTAGAGTGGATACTTCGATGTGATTTAATCCACTATCAATAAGATAATTAATCCATTGTAATTTTTGGTCAATAGATAATCGTGATCCATATTGAAAATTAATACGAGGTCCAATTTCTTTTATAAATACAGACTGTGGTAGGTTCAATATGATCGACTCCTATTCTACTTTTTATTTTTTAAACAAGTTCCTCTGTAAATATCCTTGTATAAATTCTACTTGAGTCGAAAGTTATTTATGATAGATTGAGTAGAATCTTTAAAATAAAAAAAGCTCTTGATAAAAATATCAAGAGCTTTTTGTTAAAACGATTGTCTTAAATTAATAACCAATTGAAAATCGTGAAACTTCCATTTTTTTGCATAAATACTCAATTACAAATATACAAATACGGTATTTTTTGGAAGGATATACATTTATTTGGAAGTTTATACTTCTAAATCTTCGCCTTCTTCAATTACATGGAATAAAAGATGAACTAAATGATGAATTGAACTAGAAGCATCCAGTTCAACTTCTTCTTCTTCAGAAGTTTCATCAACGAATTCTAAATCATTTAAATATAAAGCCATGAATTCATAAAAATCTTTCATCGCAAAAGAATAGCAAGCAACTGGTTCTTCATCTTCTTCATTATATTGAAGGACTAAATGAGATACATTTCCTTCAGTATCCTCTGAATCTAGAAACACAAAAAAGCCTATATTCGTATCGATTTCGAATAAATGTCTAGTTCCACCTTCAGTAGACTTATGGTATTCCTCATCATTCAATTTTTGGATTAACATATTATCTACATTATCTTCTTTGTGAAAAGTTACATTAAAAGATTTCATCATCATTCTCCTTTTAGATCGATTAATCAACGCATGTCTTCATTATGTAACATTCCCTATTTTATAGCAATTATTTCCATAATTAAAAAAATCAATAAACGGGAAATCTACAACTAAAAGGAGTGGGTTTGATGAGTAGAAAAAATAAAATCTTAGTTCCTGAATCTAGAAAAGCATTAGATGCTTTAAAAGCTAAAGTGATGCATACATCTAATCCTGAAGATGCTAAGTTCGAAGCTGCTGAAGAAGTAGGGGTTCCTTTAACGAAAGGATATAATGGTAATTTAACGTCTCATGAAAATGGTAAAGTTGGCGGGCGTATTGGTGGGAGTATGGTGAAGGAATTAGTTAGGATGGCTCAGGAGAATTTGAATAAACGTTGATGTAAAGTCCAAAAATAATTCATCACTATAAATAAAGGATATCTAAATTTTAAAATGTACCCTTTGTAAAGGACATTGAAAAAAAGTTTATGCTGTTTTAAGGAGATGATTTCTGTATTGTACAGGGGTGATCTTCTTTAATTTCCACTGATATCTATAATGATTGTAATACTTCATATAATGTTTTATTTCTTTATTGAGCTCATCAAATTTTTGACATGACTTAATAGAGGCATCATCTTTAAAATGGCCAAAGAATAATTCTTGTGGTGCGTTATCCCAACAGTTTCCACGTCTAGACATTGATTGAATTAAACCCAGTTTTTTCACTTCCTGAAGACATTCTTTTAATAACTTCTTGAAGCAGTTGGTAAATCATTTTCTGTACATAGAAGCAAATAATTCTAAAGCTTGATGTAGCTGTTTTCTACCTATAAAATAAGCAGTGGAATTCAAATACGAATTCACACTGCTTTTTAAGTACCTCGAAATTCATCACTCTAAGCTATTTCTTGTTGAAATAATGCATGCGACAGTTGAATAACAAATTTTTAAGTTTGTAAATACACTTTAATTACTTTCTCACATGTAATTTGGTCAAAACTAGTAAGCTTATTGTTGTTTAATCGCTTAAATGAAAATGCCCCTGATCCAATTATGAATTCAGGGGCATTAGTATTAAATATTCTTATACTCTTTTTGATTTATTTCCCTTAACTTTCTCAATAGCCATTTTGCCCAAATAAGATCTTTTCCAAATCTTGGAGAAAGGTCTATAGGTTTACATTCTACTTCGTTATGATTCAACTTGTCATAGACTTCTTGAGTAAAAAGAGATTTATCTACGTAGTTATTTAATTTGAAGAAATCCTCATCTTCTGAATTTTGATGAACATCTTCAAGTATCATAACTTTTGAAAATATATTGCCAAAATCACTCTCTTTAAAACCGCCTCTAAAAAAATCGTCAAACAGATTGGACATATTAAACACTCCTTTTATTTCTGAATAAAGAGTTCAGCTATGTAGTGCATAAGGGTATCGTGTATTTATTGTACACAATGTTAAAAAGTAATTTGTGACAACTTTTTAAAATCTTAGGTTGAATTTTGTCCAACAAATAAAAAGTTCTATACTTAATTATTAAAACTCGCTTCATGATACATTTAATTTTACAACACTTTTTTAATAAAATTTTTTTTTATTAAGGAAAAATAAAATAATGAGAAAAAAGCGCACTAATATTTACGAGCAAGTACAATAGGGCTAAACAAAAGGGAAAAGACTTGAACGAGGTCCTTTCATTTGTATAATAACATTGATTTATTTTTTTGGACGTCTATAAATGTTACAAATTTAGAACAACTAAATACAAAAAAATATCCCTGTATCCATTATGGAGACAGGGAATTTATTTACTAAAATCAATATAGAATAACTACTAGAAAAGTCCATGTACTAAATATTTAACAAAATCAGTAAAACCTTCTCCTACTCCTGAATAGATCATTTCGTGATAAGCATTATTCATACTTAAACCGATCGATATTGTTATAAGGATGGGGACAATCATCATTACTCCCTTTTTCACTGTATAACACTCCTTAAAGTAACTTTTGAATTTTTCATTAAATATAAGTCAGAAAGTTTTAAAAAATACTTATGATAATAATGTATACAATTTGTATGAAGTAATCAATTGTGAATTATTTCCAGTTAATAAATTTTTGTTGAATTTCATTTAAAACATAAAAACGCAAAAAATCAGATCGAAAAAAGTAACTTGTAATAGCAACCCTCTTACAATCTGAATTTATGTTAGTCTTCGTCTTTTACGTCTGGGTCTTCAGGAATTGGTTCGTTATAGTAATCAGCAATCATTTTTTTTGCTTTTTCCATTTGTTCTAAATGATTATTAAATTGCTCTTTGTAGATTAAATATTGCTCACCATCATGGACTGCTCTTATTTTTCGTTCTTGAATTAATTGGTTTATATAGGATTCTTCAAGATCTAAGTATTCCGCTGTTTCTTTAATTGTTAAATACATTTTGTTCTCCTTACCTAATCATTCTTACATTATCTTACCACAAACTTGGAAATAATTTGATATTGAGAAATTAGAGAAAATTAAATGATCTATCTAACAAAAAGAACACAAATCGAAGGATTCGTGCTCTTTTGATTATTTTACTTATAAATTTACCTAAAACTCTGTTGGTGTACCCTGATGGAAATACATCTTCCATTGACCATCTTTAAACTTCCAAATTGAATTACGTAAGGAATGTTGTTTTTTTACTTCATTAAATATTCGATAAGTCACTAAGGTAATTTCTTCTGATAATGGATGAATTTCAAAATCACTTAATGTCATTTTTACGATTCCAATGCCATTTTCTAATTGATCATCTTTATATAAAACTCTTCCTGAACTCCCGAATTCAAAAAATTCATCAGCTAGTAAATTTTTTAATTCAGTTTGTGAAGTGCGAATCTCTGGTTTAAGCAATTTTTCTTCTAACATACATAGATGCTCTTTTAAAAAATGTAAACCTTCCATCATTCATTCACCTTCTTCGTTTTATATAGATTGATTTTTAATTAGTAAGCTTTACCCCAATAAACCATTACATCCGTTTTCTTTGCACAGCATACACATGTATCAGAAATTTGTTCTTGTTCAAATGGTATACATCTAGATGTTAACCCAGCTTCTTCTTTAATTTGTTCTTCACATGCAAGATCCCCGCACCACATTGCCTTAATAAAGCCTTGTTTTTCTTCACTGATTTGTTTTAACTCATCCATAGATGTAGCTTCAAATGTTTTTTCTGTACGGTTGTTTAATGCTTTTTCGTATAGAGCTATTTGGATTTCTTCAAGTAATTTTGTAATATTTTCTTCTAAAGCGTCTAATGAAACGATCGTTTTTTCTCGCGTGTCACGTCTTACTAAAACTGCTTGATTCTTTTCGATATCTTTTGGGCCAATTTCAACACGAACTGGAATTCCTTTCATTTCATATTCGTTAAATTTCCAGCCTGGCATCTTATCAGAAGTATCAATTTTTACTCGAGCAATTTTTGAAATACGGTTTTTTAATTCAGTTGCTTTTTCAATAACGCCTTCTTTATGTTGAGCAATTGGAATGACCATTACTTGAGTTGGAGCAACTTTTGGAGGTAATACTAATCCGCTGTTATCACCGTGAACCATAATTAATGCGCCGATTACTCTTGTTGTCATACCCCAAGAAGTTTGGTGTACATATTGTCTTTTAGAGTTTTTATCTGTGTATTGAATATCAAATGCTTTTGCAAATCCATCTCCAAAGTTATGAGATGTACCACTTTGTAATGCTTTCCCATCGTGCATTAAGCTTTCAATTGTATAAGTAGCTTTTGCACCAGCGAATTTTTCTTTTTCTGTTTTTTGACCTTTAATAACAGGAATTGCTAAGAAGTCTTCTAAGAAATTAGCATAAACATTTAGCATTTGGATTGTTTCTGCTTGTGCTTCTTCAGCGGTTGCATGTGCTGTATGACCTTCTTGCCATAAGAATTCAGTCGTTCTTAAAAATGGTCTTGTTGTTTTTTCCCAACGTACAACTGAGCACCATTGATTATATAATTTTGGTAAGTCATTATAGCTTTCAACTGTTTTTGAAAAATGCTCACAAAATAGTGTTTCTGATGTAGGACGAACTGCTAATGGTTCAGCTAATTCATCGTGACCACCGTGCGTTACCCAAGCCACTTCAGGTGCAAATCCTTCTACATGATCAGCTTCTTTTTGTAATAAAGATTTAGGGATAAATAATGGCATATATACATTTTCATGATCTGTTTGTTTAAATTGAAAATCTAATTCTTTTTGGATATTTTCCCATAATGCATAACCATAAGGTCTTATAATCATACAGCCTTTAACACTTGAGTAATCGACTAATTCTGCTTTTTTTACGATATCTGTGTACCATTGTGCAAAATCAACATCCATATCAGTAATTGCTTCAACAAATTTTTTTGTAGTCATTTTCTCTACTCCTAATCATTTTTTAGAAAATAAAAAACGCGCGAGAATAATCTAGAAGGGACCATTCTCGGCGTTACCACCCTAATTACTATATAGAAAATACGAAATAAGCGAATGATAAACAAAAAACGCCATGAATGATCAAAAGGGACCATTCATGGCGTTACCACCCTACTTATTATGTAAAAGCTCTACATAATCTCTTAACATCTTTAACGGGAAAACCGCTGTAGCCTACTTTTATTTCGGTACAGAGACTCCAAGGCTGGTTCAGAATACTTGCTTTAGGAATTTGCACCGACCATTCCCTCTCTAAAAAGCTTATAAACTTACTATTCCTTTTCTAAGTCGTTTATTAATTTAAAGTTATAATACGTGAACAAATTATATCTGTCAATGTGTATTATACCCATTTTTTTAAAATTTCTTACATTTCTTACTATATTGCCTCATTTTTTACTTCTTTTGTTCGTTTCTTGGGTAAGGGAACTTCAGATAGCAGCATCCCGCCTACAATAAAAGTCCCACCGATAATTGTTTGGATCGATAATGTTTCATTGGCAAAAAGTACTGCTGTAAATGCTGCAAAAACAGGTTCGAAAATAAAAATTAGTGCTGCTTTCGTAGAAGAAATATGTTGCTGAGCAAACATTTGAACCCAAAACGCGATACTCGTACAGAAGATTGCAGTGACAACCACTGCAAAGATGAATGTCGGATTGACCCAAAGTTCTTTTGAAAAAGAAACGGAAGTATCTTCAAAAATTAGAGAGAAAATCGTACTACTAATGCCAACTGTTGCTAGTTGAATCGTTGTAAAGGTGAGCGGATCCATTTGCTTCGTATATTTACCTGATAAAATAATATGGAATGCAAACGCAATCGACCCAATTAGTGTTAGTACATCTCCAAGATTAATAGAGAATGAATCACCTAAAGTTAAGAAACTTAGTCCTAGTAATGCAATTAAACATGCAATGACAGTAGACCAGTTTGACCGTTCTTTATAGACTAAATATAAAAGAACAGGTACTAATACAACACATAGACCAGTAATAAAACCTGATTTTGATGAAGTTGTATACTTCAATCCAAATGTTTGAAGTAAATATCCTAAAAACAACATGAATCCAATACCACTAGTAATAACGATTTGCTTTACCGTTACTTTAGTTTTTTGTTTTCTTTTTACTAGAAATGGTAAAAGGACTAAAGTTGCGAGGATAAATCGAAATGCGTTAAATGCAAACGGTTCAACGTATGCAATCGCATTTTGGACTACTACAAATGTTGTGCCCCAAAGTAATGTTACGATAATTAATGAGATGGTAGCTATTCTATCTATTCTCAGGTCTCTCATCCCCTCTCCATATAGTTGGTACCATAAAATTGGAAGTAAAGAAAACTCGTTGATTGACGAGTTTAATTGACAACTACTTTGAAATCACTTCATTGTTGCCAATTTATTCCCACTTAACCTAAAAAAAGATGTGATATTTACACATCCAAGTACTTTAAATTTTATAGGTTCCACATTAAATTATATTTTTATTTTATCATAGTGTGTAATGAATTTGTCTTATAACTGTAAAATTTCTCTATCTTATGATAGTTTTAATGGAAATTTTGTCCAAAACTTGATTTGTTTATGATTGACTCAACGAATCCTCATCCATATACTTAAATACAGAAAAATAGGAAAAGGTGATTGGATGGATTTTGAAATTACATATTTATCGTTTTATGTTGTTACTGTTGAAGGTAAAGGTGAACAATCCGATAAACGATATAAACATTTCCAAACATTAGATGAATCAATGTTTGAAGAAAGCGCATTGAAAGGCTTTTTAGAAGGGGAACTTGAACGAATTGTAAATCGAAAAGTTGAAAGACATCCAAAATCTGATTCTGTACCAACAAAGTTAGGTCATTTTATCGTCGAAGAAGGCCACTCTTTAGATTCAAATCCAAATTATAATTTATTCCAGCGAATACGTGATGCTAAATCGATTGAAGATTTTAAAGCAGAAAATGAGACTTTAGTCATAAATTACATTGATACAAGTGCAGTTCGCGGAGGAGCATTTTTAGTGATTCAGGCAAAGCTAAGAAAATATTTTGATGATCCATTCTTATTTGTACTAAAATGTGATTTTGAACCGAAAGTTGCATCCATTGCAGATGAATCTACTCTCATTAAAACAGTTGAAATGGCGATTACAACGAAAAATATGAAATCGATTCAATACCCTTATATGGAAGAATTAGGGATGATCTCAGAGAGTGAATTGAAAATACACCAAGCATCTCACGCAAGATATTTTGAAGACTTTTTAAAATTTGTTTCCTATTCCGAATCAATGCCTACAATTGTAAAATCTCAAGTAATGGAAATGGTTTACGACAAAATTGAGGACGTTTTTGAAGAGGAAAGTGTTGAAAGACAACAATTCGATGCAGCAATGGAAGTTTGGGCAGCAAGTCCTAAACGTGAAATTCAAGAGCATTTTACACCCAATGAAGTAATCGAAGCAGCGGCACAAATCGTGGAACATACACCAGAAATTGAATTATCATTTAAAGCGGATCACTTTTCTGTTAAAGGATTACTAGCTGATTTTGGTGATAACCTCCATATAGCGAAAGTAAACGGTCGATATGTCGTTATTTTAGAAGCAGATACATTGCAATTTGAGAAGGGATTTTCTCCGATTGAGTTTCTGAAGCCGGACGAATTGGATGATGTAATTGAGCGAATTGGTCAGAAAGTAAATATTCCAGGATATTGACCGATCGAATAACTCAATTAAAAAATAATGAATGTAATAAAAAATTAAAAGACAGTTGGCTATTACTAGCTAACTGTCTTTTTGATTTCATCTAAATTTCTTTAGAGAGTCGACATTTAAAATAAACGACTTAGAATCTTAGTAAAAACATTCTTGGCGGTCTTCAAATTAAATCATTTCTTAAGCATCATATATATGTTTTAATAGTGAGTTTACTTTTACATTAGCTTTTTTAATTGATAACTTAAATAAATAAGAAAACAATTTAAATATACTATATCCAATTAACGTTCCTGTAAAATTAAATAGGACGTCATTAATATCAACAACTCTAAAAGTGAAACCATTAAGTAGTCCAATAATTCCTTGTAAAGACTCAATTGTGACTCCTATTAATAATCCAGATAGGACTATTTTTTTAAATGTACTTTTTGTAATAAAAGGAAGTCCAAAACCAAATGGTATTGTCATCAAAACATTTAGTAAAGAAGTCTCAAAATCCTCCATTGTAAGATTTATAAGAGGAACTAGATTAATCGATAAATGTAATCCGATGATATCTTTATAAGTTTGAGATACATAGATTGGAAATTGAGTATAGTTTAAAACAGTACATAAATAAATATACATAATAGAGAAAAAAAGTAAATATACAATATCCTTTTTGAATTTTATCTTTAAAACAAATAATATCATTAAAAATATAATTATGAATCCATACATAATCCAACCATTAAAAAAAAATGCCTTTTCCATATAAGTGTATCTCCTTCAAATCAAACGGTATTTTTTTGAACGTTTATAAATATATATAATTATTTTTTAGAATGCCAAATAACCTATCATTTTGTTTATATAACTTAACACTTCAAATTTTAACATTTTATTACAAATTTGGAATATTTTTATATGAATTGTAGAAAATTTGTAAAAGTTATATTGTGATTTGTTGATAAACTATTATGCATGTCCTTACTAAAATAAATAGTGAGCCACAAATGCGCCCCATAATCATCATTACGTTAATTATCTACTTTCCTCTAAAAATCGTTTAATTCAAATCTATTTTCGCATCCTTCTCTCATATCCGGTCTGTCATGGTTCCTATATTGAATACATCGTTTAAAAACATGATGCTCCACCTGTACCTATACTACGATTATCCTCATGATTTCCCTCTATCATTAACTTTTAATTTTTTAAAATTAAACCTAGGCCACCAATTTATAAAATCTTACTATTCCTACTATTGTCTTTAAATCTTTCCTCTTATTAGATTTTTTTAGTTTTTTATCTTAATATAATATATGTTAACTAAAATAAATATTTAGTTGACATATAATTTAAGTTTCATTAATATGATAATAGTTATCAGAAAATTGACAGTAGGAGAATTAAAATGAAAATCAAAGAAATTACATTTGTAGCAATGTTTGCAGCAGTTATGGGTGTCCTTGGACAAGTTCCTCCGATTATGTTATCCTTTACACCAGTTCCTATTACATTACAAACACTTGGCGTTATTTTAACTGGTGGTGTTTTAGGTGCTAGATTAGGTGCACTAAGCCAAACCATCTTTTTATTACTAGTTGCAGTAGGAATGCCGCTTCTATCCGGTGGTCGTGGTGGTTTTAGTGTATTTGCGGGACCAAGTGTTGGTTATTTAATTTCATGGCCAATTACGGCTTTTGTAATTGGGTATTTATTATCTCGATTTAAAACGTTAAAATTAAAGCATGTCTTATTGATTAACTTGACTGTTGGAATTCTATTAATCTATTTAATCGGTATCCCAATTCAAGCGGTTATTATGGGAATTCCAGTTATGACAGCGGTTAAATTAAGTTTAGTTTATATTCCAGGAGATATTTTAAAAGCTATTCTTGCTTCAATTTTAGTATTCAAACTAAGACAGCAACCAGTTTTTTCAAGCTCATTGACAAAAAACTATTCAAATCAATCAGCTAAAAATATGTAAATCTTTTGGGACACTCTTGTTGTGTCTCTTTTTTATAGGGGTGATTTTAAATGGCAAATATTACAGAATCATATCAAAAAAACGCTATATTGTCGCCTGACAAAATTGCGATACATACGAGTAATCAACAAATCAGTTATAAGGAATGGAATCAATTAATTAATCAAACAGCTAATTGGCTTCACTCTCACCAATCTAAAACAATAGGTATCCTTTTACCAAATGGTATCCCGTTTTTGCAGATGTTTGCAGGAGCTTCTAAAGCGGGTTGGATCGCTGTTCCGTATGATATGAAATGGAATCTAGCGGATTTAGAAAAAAGGGTAAAGCTTTCGAATCCTTCTATCATTGTTACAACAAAAGAAATGTACAATAAGATAAATCCGATCATTCCAAATGTTAAGGTTTTAGATGATATCTTACTAGAAATTGCTAAATTTGATTCCTTATCTTCAATCGAAATAAATGAGAACCTACCTTTCTATGTGGGATTTACTTCAGGTACAACCGGTAGCCCGAAAGCATTTATTCGTTCACAAGATTCATGGGTTGCTAGTTTTGATTGCAATCGCTTTGACTTTGGATTAGATGAATCGGATCAAACTCTTATACCTGGAGCTTTAATCCATTCACATTTTCTATATGGTGTGATAAGTACTTTATATTTAGGAGGAACAGTTATTCTTTTAGAAAAATTTTCTCCTTTAAACGTAATATCGCGAATCAATTCTTTTCCGATTACTACAATTTATGTTGTTCCGACAATGATTGAAGCATTAATAAAAGAAGGTATTCAAGTCGATCAATCGATGAAAATCCTTTCGTCCGGTGCTAAGTGGACCGAAAAATCCAAAATCGAATTTCGACATTTGTTTCCTGCTATGACGATTTACGAATTTTTTGGCGCTAGTGAATTAAGCTTTATTACCGTTTTGTCTGATCGAGACGGTGACCATAAGGCAAAAACTGTTGGGAAACCTTGTTATGGTGTCGAGTTACAAATTCGCCTTCCAGACCAAGAGTTAGCTAAACCGAATGAAACTGGAAAAATATATGTGAAAAGTAAGTATTTAATAGATGGATATTTTGAAGAAAATGAAAGAACTATTCATTCAATTCAAGATAATGACGGTTGGGCTACTGTACATGATATGGGCTTTATTGATGAAGATGGGTTTTTAACAATAAACGGTCGTGAAAAAAATATGATTCTATACGGAGGGATTAATATATTCCCTGAAGAAATCGAAAAGGTTATATCTCTTCATCCGGATGTCGAGGAAGTTGCAGTAGTTGGTCTTTCAAATCCGTATTGGGGTCAGATTGTTGCTGCAGTTATCAAAGGTAATAGTAATTCTTTTGAGCTAAAAAGATTTTGTAAGACACACTTATCAGCTTTTAAAATACCTCGTAAATGGTTTTTTCAAAATGAAATGCCGTATACGACGAGCGGAAAGATCGCACGCGCAGAATTAATTAAACAAATCGAAATGCAGGTGACTAACAATTAAACGAGCTGTCATTGTCAAAGCAAAGCGAACACCTATCGGAAAAAAAGGTGGAATATTACGAGACATTCAACCAAATGAGCTTGCTGCCCCATTGCTCAAGCATTTGGCAATTGGGTTAGAAGACAAAATTAAGGACATCATTTTAGGAAATGTTGTAGGACCAGGTGGAAATGTCGCTCGAGTTTCTGCATTAGAAGCGGATCTTCCTCTCACAGTCCCAGGTATCACAATTGATCGACAATGTAGCGCTGGATTAGAAGCGATTCGAATGGCTTGTTACCTAGTCCAGGGTGGTGCTGGGAATTGCTATCTCGCTGGAGGCGTTGAGAGTACTAGTACCTCCCCATTTCCTGCAAGAGCGAGATTTGCTCCTGACAAAATTGGTGATCCAGATATGGGGGTTGCAGCGGAAAATGTAGCTGAAAAATACGGTATCTCAAAAGAAGCTCAAGATCAATATGCATTATTAAGTTATACACGAAGCTGGGAATCTTATCATAATGGATACTTCAATGAAGAGATTATTCCAGTTGGAAATTTCGACCAAGATGAAGTATTTTTCAAAAAAAGAAAAATGGAAGAACTTTTAAAAAGAGCAAAACCTGTATTTAAAAAGAACGGTACAGTCACAGCTGCAAATAGTTGTGGAATTCATGATGGAGCCTCCGCTGTTCTCATCATGGAAGAAAATGAAGCGATAAAAAACGGTTTTAAACCAGTTTTACGATTTGTGGATAGTCAAGTTTCTGGTGTTCATCCTAATTTTCCAGGTGCAGCACCTATCCCTGCTATACAAGAATTACTAATTAGAAACAATCTAACAGTTGCAGATATTGA
The DNA here is from genome assembly GCF_001420605.1 of Bacillus sp. FJAT-25509. Classification (GTDB taxonomy): domain Bacteria; phylum Bacillota; class Bacilli; order Bacillales; family Bacillaceae_G; genus Gottfriedia. The sequence continues at coordinate 116,513 of NZ_LJIZ01000003.1, read as the reverse complement.
ACTTTTTGAAATAAATGAGGCTTTTTCTTCAAAAGTACTAGCCTGTTCTAAGGAGCTTTCCATTCCTACTTCCAAGTTAAATAATTGTGGTGGAGCATTAACGATCGGCCATCCGTATGGAGCATCTGGAAGCATCATGGTCACTAGACTTTTTTATGAAGTTCAAAGAAGAAAAAACTTAGAATCAAATTATGTATTGGCTGCAATAGGAAGTGGTGGTGGAATTGGATTAGCTGTCTTATTCGAAATCGTAAAACAAAAATAACAAATCATAATGTAGTAAGAAGTATAAAGAGAGGTAAAAATATGAAAGTAATCGGTTCAATCGACCTGCATACACGCTGTAAACATTACCATACAGCAAGAGATATCATTGCCATCAAATTCAAGTGCTGTGATACATACTTTGGATGTTATTTTTGCCATGAGGAAAGTACAAACCATGAACCAAAAGTCTGGGGCAAAGATGAATGGCAAACAAAAGCAATTCTTTGTGGTAACTGTCATGAGGAATTAACAATTCAAGAATATCAAGATTGTCACTACAAATGTCCGAAATGTGAATCCGATTTTAATCCAGGGTGTAAAAACCATTACCATTTGTATTTTGAGTAAATATGTAATAGGAGCTGAGTGTACAGCTCCTTTTTTTAAGTTTAATGTAAATTCTAGCTATTTTAGTTTATTTCTTTAACCATTGTTGCTTCTTCTTCTGTTATCTTATCGGACTTTTCTTCTTTCTTTCCATTCTTTTTTAGTACGTTATTTTAAAATGATATTTTTAACGAATTGATTAAATTTCTATGCAAAAAAGGAAGCCAGTCGGCCTCCTTTTTTAAATTGCATAGTATTAAACTGTTATGATTGTGTTTGAAGAGCGACTCTTAAACCTAACCCAATATAAACTAAACCGATCGCTTTCCCCATCCATTTTGGTCCTTTGGTTTTCTTGCTAAAGATTTTTTTGCCGATTACACTTGATAAAAGCACAAGTAAAGTTGTGTACAAAATACTAAGTAATACAAAAGTCAACCCAAGCGTTAAAAGTTGGTAGAATACCGGATGTCCATTATGTTGAACAAATTGAGGTAAAAGGGCTAAGAAAAAGAGTGCTGTTTTAGGGTTTAATACTTCTATAAGTACTGCTTGACGAAAAGAAAGTTTAGTATTTACTTCTTTTTGTTCATTTGACTTTTTACTGTTTTTTGACTTTTTAATGATTGCCATGATTCCTAAATAAAATAAATAAGCTGCTCCTAAATATTTAACAATTTCAAAAGCAAATGCAGAAGTCATTAAAATTGCAGAAAGCCCAAATACGGATGCACATGTGTGAATTAAGTCACCGACAGCAATACCAACCCCTGTTAAGATGCCATTCCATTTCCCACCTTTCATTGTTTGGGATAATGTTAAAAGCACAGCGGGTCCTGGTATTAGAAAAAGTGTTAATACAACTAAAATAAATGAAAGCATGATGTTCATCTCCTCTCTCGTTACTTTATATTTAGACTATTATACAACATTATTTTGCAGTAATTACCTAAACTGTTATTTATTTCAATAAAAAATAAGCCGCTTTCCATATTTGGAAAAACGGCCTATGCATTCAACAATTATAATATTTCAATATACCCATCAGTACCGTGTACACGTATTCTTTGCCGGTCTTTTATCAATTTGGTAGCATTCTCTACTCCGACAACTGCTGGTAAGCCATATTCTCGAGCAATAACCGCTCCGTGTGTCATTAGTCCACCAACTTCAGTGACCAGTCCTTTAATTGCAACAAATAATGGTGTCCAGCTTGGGTCAGTAAATGAAGTAACTAATATGTCACCTTCTTCTAGATTTGCATCTTCCATATTTAAAATAACACGAGCTCTTCCTTCGATTACACCTGAAGAAACAGCTAAACCTACAATCGCTTCAGGTGGTAGATTTTCCCGTTTGTATTCACCTACAATAATTTCACCATCAGATGTGATAACTCGAGGAGGAGTTAGTTTATTATATAATTTGTACGCATCTTTTCGTTTGTTGATGATTTGGAAATCTAGTTTTTTTGTGCGAACGACTTCTTGAAGTTCTTCAAATGTGAGATAGAATAGATCTTCCACTTCAGAAATAACATTCGTTTCAACGAGTTGTTCGCCTTCTTTCAATAAAGCTAGCTTATACACATAATAGCGACTAACCATTCCATACTTTGGATATTCACGATATCCAATGAAATTCCTAATTAGACTAATAACTTCCTTTATCTCTTCCGCTTTTTGTTTACCATCTGGTAATTCCAATAATCGTTCTACAATCTCTTGTTCTTTTTGCAATGCTTTTTCTAGCCCTTGCTCAAATTTCCGTCTACTTTCATGCGGCTTAAAGTTTTTGATGTTACTAAGAATCATTGGTAAGAGTGTAGATGGTTTTTCGCTCCAACGAGTTCTAGTTAGATCAATTTCACCAGTACATCGCATTCCATATTTTCTTAGATAATCATCGATTGCATCTTTCGTTTCCTGTCCACCCTCAAATTTAATCAATTCATCCAAAAAGTTATCATCTTCTACTTGCTTTAAATATTCAATTACTTCTGAATAAGGACGAATTACATCAGCGACATCCATTAGTTCTAGACCCATTTCAGAAGTAATATTATTTGGTACAGATTGCGAAAGTGTATCTCCTACATTCTTTTCATCTAACCACTCGTATATTTTTTCATTGACCCATTCTGTAGCATTCATAGCAGACATAAACACTGCCGAGCTTCGTGGATCAAATAATAACTCGCGTAATTTCTGAAGATCTTCTAAAATAAAATCCATTAATTCTGATCCTGATTTCATTTGTATGTTTTGTTTTAACTCTTCGATTGATTTTTGGCTTTTCTTAATCAATTCAGTTACTATTGTTGGATCGTTTTCGATTAGTGCTTTAAAACTCGACGACGATTGTTCTTGAACATTTTTAGTGGGGGTTGGTGCTTTATTCTCAGTTGATGATTCTATATAATCTTCTCCTTCTACAACCTTTAAAAGAGCATCTTTTAAAAGCGGATCGGATTTTCCTATGGCCTCTATAAACATTGTTCTTCTGTCAGGTGAAGCAAGATGTTGTGAGATATCAACAAATAATCTACCTCCAGCTTTACGCATAGGTGCCCTAGAGGTTAACATCCAAAAGGACAATCCCAATGGTTTTATTGGATCGGTCATCATTTGTTGATGACCAACAGATAGATAGACGTGTTTTTCTTGATCATCTACTTCAGGAATCGGAAATAAAGTTGTGATTGGACGACTTTGGACAATATAAAATGTATCTTCTACTAAACACCATTCGATATCTTGTGGACAAGCGAAATAAGCTTCTATTTGTCTACCAATTTGTGCTAGTTGTAAAATTTGTTGTTCGTTAAGTGTTTGAGTGATTTGTTTTTTTGGATCAAGTTGCTGTGACTCTGTTCCGCCTTCTTTTCGCCCATAGATCGCCATTTTTTTTGTTGCGATTCTCTTATCGATGATTTCATCATTTTGTACCTTATAACAATCGGCCGATACTAAACCAGAAACTAGCGCTTCTCCAAGTCCAAAACTTGCATCGATTGATAGGACCTTTCGATTGGAAGTAACAGGATCAGCGGTAAATAATATACCTGAAGCTTGTGGGAAAACCATTTTCTGAATAACAACGGATAAATATACTTGAGTGTGGTCAAAATCATTTTGCATACGGTAAATAACTGCGCGATCTGTAAATAAAGAAGCCCAACATTTACTAATATGTTGCAAAATATTTTCTTTACCAATAATATTTAAATAAGTGTCTTGTTGGCCAGCAAAAGAGGCATGTGGCAAATCTTCAGCAGTCGCACTAGAACGCACCGCGTATGCAAGTTCCTCGCCGAATTTGGAGAGATAGTTAGAAACTGCATTTACAACCTCAGAAGGGATTGCTACTTCCAAAATAATGTCTCGAATCTTTTTGCTAATCTCACTAATTTGATCACGATCTTTTACATTTAGCGTTTTTAGTTGATCCAACAAAGCATGATAGGATTCGTTTTGTTCGATAGCATTTTGAAAGCCCACAGTTGTAATACAAAATCCTTCAGGTACTTTTATATCGGGAATTTTTGATAATTCACCTAAATTTAACCCTTTTCCGCCAACAAGTAAAAGTTGGTTTTTATCAATCTCATGGAAATCGAGAACTAAAGAATTCATTCAACATCTCTCCTAACCTGTAATGTCTATTGATTTTATCAGTTGAAAATAGGAATATAAAGTCTATTTTGGCCATTTCTTTTATGGTATAATTAAAGTAGGAAGAGTTCGTAAAAAATTAGTAAATCAATTTTCTACCATACATAATGAAAAAAGCACAGAAATTAATCTGTGCTTTTTAACTATCTATTCAATAGATGCAATTGCTTTTCTACCAAATTGCTTATTATATAATTCTTTATATAATCCATTTTGCATTAACAATTCTTCATTTTTGCCTTCTTCAACAATTTGACCATCTTGTAAAACAATAATGTGATCCGCGGCCATAATGGTTGAAAGTCGGTGTGCAATTACAATAGATGTTTTATTTTTTAATAATCCTTGGATTGCACTTTGAATATAAAATTCAGATAAAGTATCTAATGAAGAAGTTGCTTCATCAAGAATAATGATTTCAGGATCTTTTAATAATACACGAGCAATTGAAATTCTTTGTTTTTCTCCACCTGAAAGTTTGATTCCTCGATTTCCAACAACTGTCTCATAACCATTTGGTAAATCCATTATGAAATCATGAATATATGCAGCCTTACAAGCATTCGTAATTTCTTCATCTGATGAATCAGGGCTTGCATATAATAAATTTTCTTTAATCGTTCCATTAAATAAATAACTATCTTGTGTAACAAGTCCAATATGAGAGCGTAATGATTCTAGCGTGAATTCTCTAATATCACGACCGCCAATTTTGATTGAACCTGATGTGAAGTCATACAAACGAGGAATTAAATTAGTAATGGTTGTTTTACCAGCACCACTCGGTCCAACTAAAGCAGTCATTGTACCAGAAGGAGCTATAAAGGAAATATTTTTCAAAGCCGTTTTATCTTGCTGATAAGAAAATGATACATCTTTAAATTCGATATCTAAATGAGTAACTTTCATTTCAGTCGCATCATCACGATCTTTAATCGTTAATTTCATATCAAAATATTCAAAAATACGTTCGAATAAAGCGATCGAACTTGTAATATTTACATATAGATTTGTTAATTGTCCAACTGGCCCGTATAAACGACCAAGTAAAGCAACAAAGCTGATAATAGCTCCAATCGTAATCTGACCGTGAATAAATAAATATCCACCATATAAATAGATGAGCATTGGGCCGATGCTAGTAAAGGTTGATAAAATCATCATAAACCAGCGGCCTGCCATAGATTCCTTTATTTTAAGATTAGTAGCCTGTACATTAATCTCATCAAAATTTTTAAATTCCTTTTGTTCCTTTGTAAAAAGCTTCATTAATAAATAACCACTAATATTTAATGTTTCTTGTATAATATGATTTTGCTCACTTGTTTTTTCCTGTGTCTGTTTTGCAATACTCCAACGAACACTCCCCATTTTACGAGTCGGTAGAATAAATAATGGTACAATGATTAATCCTAGTAATCCAAGCCTCCAGTTCACTATTAACAATGTAGTAGCGGTAGAAATAAGAATGAATAGATTATTAGCAAAACTCACAATCGTACTATCAAAAACAGCTTTAACACCAGAAATATCAGCCGTCATTCGGGTGATCACTTCACCTTGCTTAACGTTCGAATAAAATTGGTATGGCATTTGTTGTAAATGAAGATACATTTGGTTTCTCATATCGTAAATAATTTTTTGGGCAACATATGCATTTAAATAATTTTGCCAAACACCCAATAACTCTGAAATAATCGTAGTACTAAGTGAGGCAAGTACGAGATAGATTAGGAGACTTAAATCTTTATTTGGTAAGGCTGTATCAACAATATGTTGAATGATAATAGGCGGTAAAATGCCTAATACTGAAGTAACTAATAAAATAAGCACGACAAGTGTTGTTTGCTTCCAATACGGTATAAAATATTTTGCAATTCTAAGTAGTATTGCCTTTGATATATTTGGTTTTTGTGCGTTTTTATCGTATTTCATTCGCCCAAAACCATGGGGACCCATCGGAGGTCCACCACCCCATCCTGACATAATTAAACGTCCTCCTTATTTCGAACAATTAGTTTGTTCATTTGATAAATCAGTTAAAATTTTTTTTTGCATGTCTATAAGTATATTAAGCTCATCCTGTGAAAATTGTTCCAGTGAATTTGCTAAACTCTTATAAGCTTCTGATTCTTCACGATAGCGTTGACATAATCGTTCACCATCGAGTGTTAAAAACAATTGAGTTTCGCGACGATCATTAGCTGACGTCTCTCTTTTTACATAATGTTTTTTCTCTAACTCATCAATACTAAGGCTAACTCTGCTTTTAGCAGTTCTTAAGCGTTCAGTTAGTTCTTTTTGTGTTAGTCCTTCGTTATTTCGAATTGAATTTAGGATAATTAATTGTTGGAATGTGAGACCAAGTTTAGTTGCGGTTTGTAAGCTTATTTTTTTCAGCTGGCGCGCAATTGAAACAAACGAATTTGTTAAATCAATTGCTTGTTGTAAATCTGACACCATATCACCTCGATCCATTAGTTTACTTTGTAAACTGTTTACATTGTAAACTAATCATAAAACTTTATTGTTCATTTGTACAATTAAAAATTATTAATAAAAAATACAATAGGATACTTTCTACTGCATTTCCTAAATTATTCAGTTACTTTGATTTAACTTAATAAGAAATAAAAAAAGCAAACGGATCAGAAGTGAGATGTCCATTTGCTTTTTTATTTGATTTATTGTTTTTTAAACTATGCAATTTTAGTCACTCAATTTCAAGTAAGTATGTTTAAAAAAGACCTGCTTCCTTTGCTGCCTCAAAACTAACTCTTGTAAATTCAACCGGATCCAAATTAACATTCTCCCAATGCATATACATTAAACGTGGTTTATCAAACAACCAATGGTTATGAACTGCTGTCACGATTATTCCTCTTTTTCGTAAAGCTGTCATTACTGGATTAATTTCTTTTTGACGGACTACAGATTCGCCAAGGTTTAAACCATTATCTTCAAAAGATAACATGAATGGAAGTGCTAAAGGAGAACGAGTCCTACGCCCTAAAATAGTTGCATTAATATCGCGAAGACGCATAATAACGCATACAGGTGTTGCTTGAACAACTTCTCCACCAATCATTTCCGCAAGTCTTTAGCATGTTGACATATTCATCATCCATCACTCTCTTCATACTTATTATTTTTTACTGAGTATCATATGAAGAAAATGAAGGGCGAGGGCCTATCTTCAACCTTAATTAATCATCGTTAATAGCTATTAATGTCCAACGTTTTCTAATAAAAAATTAAAGAAAATCCTTTAATTTCCAATTAAATAAGTGAAAAGTCCTGTTTTTTTTGCAAGACAATTTGATTATCTAACTTTAAATTGTTATTATATAAACATTAAATGTGTTCAAGCACATAAGGAGGAAACAAGAATGGAACATGGTAAAGTAAAATGGTTTAATGCAGAAAAAGGTTTTGGATTCATCGAGCGTGAAAATGGTGATGATGTATTCGTTCACTTCTCAGCAATTCAATCTGAAGGATTCAAATCATTAGACGAAGGTCAAGCTGTTACATTTGATGTAGAACAAGGACAACGCGGACCACAAGCAACTAACGTTAAAAAAGCATAATTAAAAAAGTCGGATTCTATTTGTAGAATCTGGCTTTTTTTTATCTGTTAAAATAAAAACCCCCTATTCATTTAAGAATAGGGGGAAATTTAAACGTGGAGATCGGGTAAAGAAATGGTTTAAAGTATTATAGCCTATAAAAAATGAATACACAACATTCATTTTATACCCTTTATTAAGTTAATATTATTCACAATACTATGCGTTTTTGTCTATTGAAAGAGTATATGAATTATAAATGTTATACTCTGAAGATAAATTTGTAACTTAATTGAATTTACAGGATAAGACCTCTTCTCTGTCGAATTATATAATTTAGAAGGGAGATGTGAAAATGAGTAAGGAAAATCTATTAAAGAACCTTCGACTTGCAACAAGAGGAAATTTCTTTATAATCGACATTAAAAATTCATTGGAAAATGATACAAATATGATTGAAAAACTAGCTAAGGATCTAGAACTAGATGGATTAATCAAACTAAAAGAGTGCACACAGTTAGAAGATTCACTCTTTTTAAGCGGAATTCTTAAATATGCATCCAAATAAATTGGATGTTTTTTTTACGTTGACCAAGTTAAATATGAAATAGATACTCGAAATAAGTTATTCAATATATAATGGATTAATTTTTAAATTAGCAACATTATATTCTAAATGGAATTTAAAAGTAGGAACACTAGCATAAATTGAACGGGGCTAATGTTTTGTATAAGGGGTTTCGTTTCATACACGATTTGAAAATTTGAAATACTGTAATTTCCTTTGTAAGTTGAGTTAAAGATTTATTACCCGAATATTAGTTCTTTGGCTTGACTTTCTGATATCCCTTTAACTAATTCAAGTTCGCTTATAAAAATTTTACTTGCGTTACCTAACATTTGTTTTTCACTTGAATTAAGAGATTTTTCTTTATCTATACGCATTAAATCACGTACTACTTCTGCGCCATCTTCAATATTACCTGTTTTCATTTTCTCAGTATTTAGCTTAAATCTTTGTTTGTATGATAGAGAACGATCAGATTCTCCATTATGAAAATTTATTAATATATTGTCGAGTGTATTTGAATCAACGACCATTCGAATTCTTGAATTACTCATTTTAGAAATTGGAATCATTACTTCCATCTTTTTAATTAGTAATCTTATAATAAAATACTGCTGTATTTCACCTTGTACTTCTTTTTCTTGAATAGATTCAATTATACCTGCTCCTTGCATTGGATAAAAGATGTTATCACCAACCTCAAACATTATCTACACCCCCATTTAAATTATGAACCTATATAAGCATAACATTTATTGTTTTTTTGTCAAAATAAATATTTTACCAGTAATAAATAAGACATGTCAATAAGTAATTGTTTTTTTAGTTAGTGTTTTTATTTTTAAATTAAAAACTAAGAATTAAGTAATAATTGATTATAAAAAATATGTAATTTCACCAATATATAGTTGAATTTGATTATCTTTACATTTAATGTTAAGATTGAATTATTACAACGTGTGTAAAGCGCACTAGGAGGAAACAAAAATGGAACATGGTAAAGTAAAATGGTTTAATGCAGAAAAAGGTTTTGGATTCATCGAGCGTGAAAATGGTGATGATGTATTCGTTCACTTCTCAGCAATTCAAACTGACGGATTTAAATCATTAGATGAAGGTCAAGCAGTTACATTTGATGTAGAACAAGGACAACGCGGACCACAAGCAACTAACGTTAAAAAAGCATAATTAAAAAATTAAAAAGTCGGATTCTAATAATAGAATCTGACTTTTTTTATCTAATAAAAATAAAAACCCCCTATTCATTTAAGAATAGGGGGAAATTTAAACGTGGAACTCAGGTAAAGAAATGGTTTAAAGTATTATAGCCTATAAAAAATGGATATACAAATTTCTACTAAAAGAAAATCGTTCGTAAACTAATAAGTTTATTCATTTTTTAAATCATTATCTAATGTCTTCCTGTATTCTAACATGATATTAAGCGTAACAAGCATTTGATCATATTCATTTCTCATTCGTTCGATTTCAATAATTTTTTGAGAAATCCATTCAATTACCTGTTGATTAGATCGTGTATTTTTATCTTTGTCCTCTAAGATTTCTTTTAGTTCAATTAATGAACATCCTATACCCTGAAATTTTTTGATGAGTTTCAGGCGTTTAACCGCTTCGTCTGAATAGTTACGATAGTTATTTTCCTCTCTTTGAACATGACGACTGTCCAACAAGCCTTCTTTTTCATAAAACCGAATAGTGTGGACTGATAAACCCATTTTTTTCGCTAACACATTTATCTTCAAAAAAATTCCTCCTAAAACGCCTTGCCTTAGAGTCAACTCTATAGTTTATACTACATTTGTTCAAGCAACTATACAACAAAACAGTTTTAGGAGGATATAATTATGCGAGTATTTGTGACAGGAGCAACAGGATACATCGGTACTGCGGTGGTACAAGAACTCATTAATATAGGTCATAATGTCGTCGGGCTTACTCGTTCAGACAGTGGTGCTGCCAAACTAAGAGAAGCCGGGGCTGAAGTACATCCAGGAGATCTTAACGACCTTGAGAGCATTTATAATGGTGCCAAGGCTGCTGACGGTGTAATCCATCTAGCGTTTAATAATGATTTCTCTGATTTTGCGCACTCATTAAAAACCGATTTAAACGTCATAGAGACGATTGGTAGAGCTTTGGAAGGAACTGGTAAGCCATTTGTGACCACGGCTCACTACAACGGAACAGCATCTGATAACGCAGTGATTGCACTGGGGAACCATGGGGTTCGAAGTTCAGTTGTGTCGCTTGCTCCATCAGTGCACGGACCTGGTGATAAGGGCTTTGTTCCAGGACTTATAAAAATTGCACATGAAAAAGGTTTTTCTGCTTATATCGATGAAGGTACTAACTGCTGGACGGCTATACACCGACTCGACGCCGCAAAACTATATCGCCTTGCTTTGGAAAAAACTCCCCCTGGTTCATATCTAGATGGAGTTGCAGATGAAGCAGTGCCATTTCGTGACATAGCAAGTGTCATCGGTAAGCAACTTAATCTGCCTATTGTTAGCATTTCTCAAGAGAAAGCATTCGAGCACTTTGGTTTTCTAGGTAACATCGCTTCGCAAGACATCCCAAGGTCAAGCGTACAGACTCAAGAACTATTAGGATGGCACCCAGCACAGGCAAGTTTGATTTCGGATCTTGAAATGGGTCACTATTTCAAAAAATGATTGGGTGAAATTTTGGGTTCTTAGAGATTAAGTTGAAAAAAATATTTCTTAATCCAATAAATGAAATAGAGGATATCGATAAATGATTATCCTCTATTCGTTGTTATATTAATTATGTTCAGACTGCCGGATCAATATTTTCAAACTACAGTTTTACGGAATTAGATCTGTTCGATTCCATTTCCAAATTATTTTGTTTTCCTATAGGTTTCGCAGCTTTTGAAAGCAGTCCAGAGATTGATACAGCAATAAGTACGAAAATTAGAGCACGAAGTAACCCTATATGTTCACCGATAATTCCTAAAAATGGTGGTCCTACTAGGAATGCTAGATAACCGGCCGTGGATACTGCACTTACTCTTGCAGCTACTCTGTTTGGATCGTCTCCTGCAGCGGAAAGTCCGACTGGAAAACCAAATGCTGCTCCAAGTCCCCAAAATACAATACCAATAGTTGCTATCTCAAAACTTTGGCTCAATATAACAATAATCAGTCCTACAAAAGCCAAAAGTGCGGATGAACGCAAAATAATCACTCTACCGAAACGGTCTAATATTTTATCTCCTATTGCACGTCCAATAGTCATTGAACCGACAAATATCCCATATGCAATGGAACCCATAGCTGGTGCAACATGATAGCCATCAACCATAATAAGTGGTAACCAGTCATTTGCTGATCCTTCAACGAAAGCCATTCCAAGAACAATGATACCAATCATGATTGTGCGTCGCTCTTTCCATACAGCCATATATTCCCTCATTCTATTTACTTTAACAGCGTCACTAGCAACTTCTTTACCTGTGTCAGCAGGTATGAAACGGTAAAAAGACAAAACAGTCACAACGATAACCAAGGCTGTAAGTGACAAGTGAATAGGTACAGAGATTCCCAACTTAGTCATTGTCGAACCAACCAATGCTCCAAGAAGCGTACCCAAACTGAACGCTGCATGAAAACCGGTTAAGAGTGACTTTTTTGCTGCTCTCTCAACTGCGGTTCCCTCTACATTCATCGCTACATCACATATTCCTTGCCCAAAACCAAAAATGACAAGCCCTAAAAATACCACAGTGCTATTTGTGAGCCATGAACCACTGATTCCAACAATTAGAAGTCCAATAGAAACCACAGATAGCCCAAAAACCATCACAAAACGTCCGCCCCTTTGAGCAATAAGCATACTAGCACTTATCAGTCCGATTATTGATCCTACGGAAAGCCCAAATATGATTACACCCATCTCTGCTGTTGTAGATCCTAGTGCATCCCTAATTGCAGGTGTACGAGATACCCATGATGCGAATGCAAATCCGGTCAGTGCAAAAATGAAATAAATGGCGACCCGCCATAGTTGAATTTGACGGCTAGTTAATGAATAGTGCATACTTGACCTCCTATTTTTAGTTTCAAAACTTTTTAAATGTGTTTAAAAAGTATAGTAAGACAAACTTATTAAACCTGTTTAATAAGTATCGAATCACTTACCTATTAGTATTAATTATACAGTCAACTCAATCAAGTTTCCTTCAGGGTCTTTTATAACACTCTCATAGTACCCATCACCAGTCAAACGAGGACCATTAACGAGGGAATAACCACTATTTTTAATTTTGGTACTCATCTGTTTGACAGCGTCTTCACTTCCTAAGGAGATTGCAATATGAGCCCAACCAATTTGATCACCGGGATTAGTCTTAACAATTCCCTCTTTACGCATAATTTCTAATCGTGCTCCAGATTCAAAGGTAAGAAAATAAGATTCAAATTTCTTTTCGCTATTTTGATATTTATTGTTAGACTTACAATTAAAAAAAGTTTCATAAAACTCTCTCATCCCTTCCAAATCCTTAACCCATATAGCGACATGTTCAATTTTCATTTATTTTAACTCCCCAATATTATTTTTTTTAAATATTAGTCTTAAACGAGACTCACCACCTTATATGACTACCTTTTAAATATTCAATCAATCATAAGTTTAAGACAAAGACTTTGTAATCCAAATAAATAATCTTGTTTCCAATCACTCGTCGTAAGCAAAGGAAGATGTTCGGACGGAATATAATTTGAGCTACCAATTCTAATTTTATCTAATATTTCGTTTTCAACTTCATCTTTACAAAAAATGATGATATGAGGATTAATGATCGCTATAAATGAGGCGACTAATCTGCTGATTGCATCAATTTCATAGTCCCCACTTATTATTAGGTTTTTAAGTCCTCTTCTATTTTCTAATGCCTGCCCAAAATTTCTTTCATCATATTGAGGTACGAATGAAACCTCACCTGAGAAAAATGTACTTCCTCTTACAACATCACCGTTTACCATAATTCCCGCACCCGGACCATTTTGACCTGAATATAAATAAACAAGGGATTGTTTATCTTTTATTCCTCTATTATTGTGAAAACCTAAAACAGCTGCATTCATATCGTTCTCTACTATGACAGGAATCGAAAACTGTTCTTCATAATATTCTTTTAAATTAATGTTTTGAAACTGTTCGTATCCTGGGATATAAAAGATTTTTCCATTATCAACCGCCGCTGGTACTCCAATCGACATTGAACTGATTTTTGGATATTTAGTTATGATCTTTTCAATGGTCATCGTTAAAAAATGCAAACTATTATCTATTAATGCACTTGGTGCTTTGCCTTGTTCCTTTACTTCACCAACACAATTAAAAATGATATAGTTCGTTTCAGTTCCCTCTAAAAATATTACTAAACCTAGCATATGTTCAGGATTGTAAGAGTATCTTTTTGCCCTTCTACCACCACTAGAATGATCTAATCCGACTAAAAGAACTTCTCCTTCTTTTTCCATTTCTGTTAGAAACTTACTAATTGTCGGAAAACTAATTTCTAGTCTTTGACTTAATTCAACTTTAGTTGCACTACCTAATTTTAAGAGCGTTGTACGAATACCACGAAGAACCATTTTCTTCATATTGCTTGGAGTTGCTAAAAATTCATTCACTAAATTCACCGCCTTAAAAAACTTATTAAACAGCTTTAATAAGTTGATGACCTTAATTTACCATATACACTTGATTAAAACAATTGAAAATGATTTGTAATCATTCGCCCCTTCATTTCCAACTTAATAAATATTTATCCCCATATAAATCAATAATCCAAAGTATTATCCATAAAACCTATGAAAATAAAAGAATTGGTACATAAATAACATTTATATTTTAATTTCAGAATGTTTTTTGTACTAAATGTCTTACTCTAAATTAGATTCCTTCTATCAGGGAATAATACAAAATAATTGTATCAGCCAATATCAAAACGAAACAAATGTTAAATTTAATTCGATTTGGTATTATTTTTCTTACAATATAAGGTCAAAATAGATTTTTTATCACTGAATTGATTTTTATTATAGTTTTCATTTCTAATATTTGTATAGTTTCTAATAATCAAGAACTTCTATATAGCAACGAATTTAAATAAATACTAAAGTAATTAGAAAGGAAAAATACTTTGTCCATACTCCTTACATTAATAAAACACCATCGTTATCTTTTGTTATTTTCAGTGAATCTCCTTGAACTTATTGCTTTACCTATTTCAGGAGAAATCACTATGAGTTATTCGGGGTATCTAATATACCAAGGTAAAATGAGTTATATAATTACTATTTTCTTGGCAACATTAGGGGCTATTATTGGAATTACTGTATCTTATTTAATTGGTAATCGATTCGGTTATAATCTTATTCTAAAGTACGGAAAATATATACACTTTGGTCCCGATCGATATAATAAAACGGCAAAATGGTTTGATCAGTATGGTAATAAACTCTTGGTATTTGCTTTTTTTATACCTGGAATTCGCCATTTTACTGGGTATTTTAGTGGGATTTCCTGCTTACCTTATAAAATATTTGCACGAAATGCATATATTGGTGCGTTTCTTTGGTCTATTACCTTTGTCACTCTTGGTAAGGTTCTTGGTCCTCAGTGGCAGAAATTTCATCATTCTGCAAGTAAATACCTTGGAATAGGAATAGTTGGTCTTTTAAGTTTTATTGTAATTTTATTCTTGTTAAGGAGATACAAAACATCTTTAAAATACTTTTTAAATAATAATATAACTTCATTTTCAACTCGTTTTTTTTTATCATTAAATAGAATTAAAATTTTTATTATTTGCCTTGCTGTTTTGTTTTTAAGTATGCTTATTTTTACTTTAGGATTGAGTGAACAATATTTACACAATGAGTTTAAAGAGTTAAATGAAGTTAGTATATATATCATAAACGAACTCTTTGGAGACAACTGGAGTTTCATAATGAAGAGATTACTTGTTCTTCAAATACCTTTAATTTTGCTTATTATTTCAATGGTTTCTTTAATTTTACTATTTGTTAATAAGAGAAATTTAATTTTGGAATTCTTATTTTTTATAACATCGATTGTTGGTGGTGTGATATTCAAAGAAATAATTACGGATGTATTTCATTATTTAAAACCTAATGCAGGCTCTTTATTACATTTTGAGTTTCCAAATGAACAATCTTTTATGTCAATTGTCGTCTATGGTTATTTTGTTTTTGTATTGATACGCCATTTAAAAAACGATCTCTTTACTCGAATCAAATTGATCACTCCAATTCTAGTTTTATTTCTTTTATTATTAATTGGAGTAGCAAATATATATTTCTCAATTCAAATTCCAAGTGACATTATAGCAGGATACACATATGGAGCAGCATGGTTATTTTTAAACTTATTACTACTTGAAATACTTCGTCTCATACAACAATATAAGACATTTCCAAACAAACCTACCATGTAGCTATTTAAAATCAATGAAAAAGTAAAATTATGACATATAAGTGAAACGGAATGGAAAAGGTAGTATCTTAACTCTTAAAGAATATGATTTAAATGTTAGTTAGCAAGGTCCAAAAACAACTTTGTAAATTTGAGGTATTTTTAAATGAATTTAAAGTATTTTTTGTGGATTGCTTTTTTAATTAGTCTTTTGTCTCTTTTTGGTTTCGGACTCATGGCATTACTAGTGAGCAATCATAGTATATATCATTTTGATAGCACGGTTATTAACTTTATACAAGGACTTGAATCACCCTTCATGACATCTTTTATGAAATTGATAACTTTTTTAGGTTCAAGCGTATTTATTATTGTACTTTCTATTAGTATTCTATATTTTCTTTATAAAGTTTTAGATCACCGTTCTGAATTAATATTATTTATTGCTGCTCTTATTGGCTCAAATATTCTTTGTTTTTTATTAAAACTCTTCTTTCATAGGGCGAGACCTGATTTACACCGTTTAATTGAAATAAGTGGATATAGTTTTCCGAGTGGGCATGCAACTAACGCTATGACAGTTTATGGAATCTTAGCATTTATATTGTGGAGAAATATTCGGACAAAATTTGGGCGTTCTCTATTAATAATGATAAGTTTAATAATGGTTCTTTTAATTGGCATAAGCAGAATTTATTTAGGTGTTCATTTTCCAAGCGATGTAATTGCTGGTTACTTTATTGGAGGATTTTGGATTAGTACTGCTATCTGGTATTATCAGCGTTATAAAGAAAAGCAGTATGAACGAAAACAATGCGCTTGAAGGTTTTATTACTTATTTTGTAAAAAAAAGAATTTTAAATTTGTTCGGATTGATGATGGAATCCTTTCATTATCCAAACGAAAAAGAGAGAGTCCCGTTACTCTCTCTTTTTTCTATTTCATAAATTAAATTTCGCAGATTCTATTATGAATATTCACTATAAATTTCATTAGAATAATTTAATTATTAAACACTTATACATATAAAAAAATGCCTAAAAAAAAACAATAATGAATTTTATAGCCAATCATTAAATTATAGTGAAATTGATTAAAAAAATATAATCTTTTTTGCTTTTTTACTGTGCTATTATATAGCAATGCTATACATTTCAGTACTTATAAACAATTTAAACATTCAATTTTAAACTTAGAAATTAAAGGGAGAATTAACTATGAAAGAAAAGAAAACAAATCTAGTTTATAAAAATGCAATGATTTTTCAATGGTTTTTAAAAACTAGTTATTATTTAATGATCATCATATTGCTAATATATTTTTACATTTGTAATTCCTCTGGCTCATCAACATTTATTTATAATGAATTTTAATCTTATTAACTAATATTTATAGAGGTATTCAAATGACACCATACGCAAATTTACTATATTTTTTATTATTGATGTTATTATTCTTACCAATTGTTATATATGGGTTAAGAGGAAAAAAGATAACATTTTACAATACGCTTGTTGGCTGGACACTTATTTTACTTATTTTTAAAGACGATATAAAACAGTTGTTATTTTTTATATGTTTTACTATTTTCCAAACAGTATTGGTCATTAACTATAGAAAATATCGTGAGAAATACAATAATCCTCGAGTTTTTTATTTTTTAATAGTATTAACGATATTTCCGTTAATTTTAACTAAGGTTCAGCCACTTTTTATTCCAAATTCAATAATTGGATTTTTGGGTATTTCCTATGTAACTTTCAAATCAATCCAATTACTAATCGAAATAAGGGATGGATTAATCAAATCGTTAACAGTATTTGAGTTTCTACAGTTCTTTTTATTCTTCCCAACTTTTACGTCTGGTCCGATTGATCGATTTCGAAGGTTTGAGAAGGATTTCAAGAATAGCTTTGAACCTGGGGAATATAAAGTTCTTTTATTTAATGGTATAAACTTAATTTTTCGAGGGTTTCTTTATAAGTATATTATTGCCCATGCTATCAATTTGTATATTATTTCAAATGTCTATTTACATGAAGACCTATTTGTCTTAAAACTGGTATACATGTATGCATACAGCTTTTATTTGTTCTTTGATTTTGCAGGTTATAGTGCTTTTGCAGTCGGAGTTAGCTATTTATTAGGTGTTCAAACACCACAGAACTTTAATAAACCATTTTTAAGTAGAAATATTAAAGATTTTTGGAATCGTTGGCATATGACGTTGTCGTTTTGGTTTAGAGATTATGTTTATATGAGGCTAGTTTTTTACTTACAAAAAAAGAAAATAATAAAAAACCGATATGTTATCTCGTATATTTCTTACTTTACCTTATTTTTTTTAATGGGTCTTTGGCATGGACTAGCGTTGCATTTCATTGTTTATGGTATTTACCATGCTCTTTTAATTATTTGCTACGATCTATTTGAAAGGAAAAACAAAGAAAAGAAATTAATTCCGCGAACAAAATTCACTGATATACTTTCAATCATTATAACATTTCACTTTATTTGTTTTGGTTTTTTAATTTTTTCAGGAACATTATTCTAAAACAA
This sequence comes from Bacillus sp. FJAT-25509, assembly GCF_001420605.1. GTDB lineage: Bacteria > Bacillota > Bacilli > Bacillales > Bacillaceae_G > Gottfriedia. The sequence goes on along the minus strand of NZ_LJIZ01000003.1, from coordinate 98,058 downwards.
ATAATTAGACATCAAATGAGGGATTAGATATGAAAAAAACTACTTTCGGTCCAATGTTTTTGGCTGTTATAGTTGCTATATTAATAATTACCATTCCAAATCAATGGTTAACTCCACTAGTTACAAATCGAACAGCTAGGCATCAATCTAGCTCACTTAGTCCTGCTATCTTCCAAGGTATTACAGTACAAAGACAAGTTATGAAAGATCCTACCATTATACCAATCTATGGTTCGTCTGAACTTTCAAGATTTGATGAGTTTCATCCTTCAAATTATTTTAAGGTATATGATCCAAAATATACACCTTTCCTAATTGGAAGAGGTGGAACTCAATCATTAATACATTTCCTTAGTTTATCTGCTAACTATTCAAGTTTAAAAGGGAAACAAATAATTTTTATAATTTCACCTCAATGGTTTAATAAAAGAGGATTAGATGAACAACGTTTTGACCCAAATTTTTCAAAGTTACAAGCAATTGAATTTGCAAAAAATAATAATATCCCTATGGATATAAAAGAAAGAGCAATTAATCGATTACTTGATTATTCAATAGTAAGAAATGATAAAATGCTTGCGACTTTGATGAGGCAGGCACTTGGAATGAAACCAGAAAAACTATCTAATAAATTAATTACTCAGAATTTAGTCAATCCTTATTTATCAATTATTAATAAACAAGATGTTCTTACATCAAAATTTAATTTTATCAGTAATTTTGAAAGTAATTATTACTCAACTTCAAAAAATAAATCATATAAAGAACTGATAGCAATTGCAGAGAAAGAAGGAAAGAAAACAGCAACTAATAATCCATTTTATATTAGAAACAGTATTTATACATTGCATTTTGCTAATAAAATTAATCAATTAAAAAACTCTAAGTCTACACTTTCCTATAAAGAATCACCAGAATATAAGGACCTACAACTGGAATTAGATTTATTAAAAAGTGCTGGCGCAAAACCACTTTTCATATCTGTTCCAGTAAATGGGTACTTTTATGATTACATTGGTTTTAAAAAAGAAGAGCGTACTTTGTATTATAAAAAAGTATCTAAAGAAATTCGTGATGCTGGATTCGAAGTTGAAGACTTATCAAACCATGAATATGATAAATATTTTTTCAGAGATTCGCTTCATTTAAGTTTAAAGGGATGGGTTTATGTGGATCAAGCAATGGAATCTTTCTTGCACAATAAAGAAAAAGTTAAGAATAAATCTCAAAACTTAGTGATTAACTGATTGACACTGAACAAAATATGCATATGAAATTGAATATAGACCAAAGAAAAAAGCTTCCGAACACAAAATTTGAGTGTTCGGAAGCTTTTTCTAAAATTCTATATTTTAAGCAGCCATATTTTCTAAAATTGTTATAATTTTATTTGGTGTAGACCACTCATCTCGATCGAAATCAGAAATTGTTACATCGATCCCTAATTTCTCTTCTATCTCAACAAGTAAGCTAACAGTTCCAAATGAATCTAACAAACCTTCTTCAAATAAAAGTACTTCCGGATTTTCTACTATTTCTTCTGTATTACATAAATCAGTCAAAATAACTAATACTTGTGCTCGAATATTTTTCATTATATTCCCCTCATTTTTTTATATTTTCTACTGGAGTTGATCAATATTTATAACCTGGGCATCACCGTATTTAGGTTTATTTCGGGATTAAGAATCACTACCTTTTGAGCATAAGAGTAATCAACTTTTTGCTTTAGACGATCAATTGGCGTTGATTCATCGACTGTATTAGGTGATTTACCTGCCCATTAATTAATCGCGTCTATTATTTTTTTAATACAATCACACCCTATTTTTATTAGTCAAATTAAATCGGAATTCAATGATTAAATCCTCTTCCCCTTTTTTCTTTGCCCTATAAAAGAGAATTATAGCTTAGAGCCTTAAAGTAAAATGAAAATAAAATTAAACTTATATGTAAATAATTTGATTCTTATTTATATTTTCTTAATCTGAATAAGCATGATTAATATTGGATAACGTTGTTTATGATAGAGTTCTTCTTTGTTAAGATTTTTACGGCGGTTGGACAACTTCGGGTAATTATTCAAATGAATTTGCAAGAGCAGAAATACCGGTGTACAAGCCTAATTACCTTGAGAAAAAAACTAAAGGATGAAAGGAATGAAAGATCGTTATGAAAGATCGTCGTTGGATAGGAATATTGATAATTTGGTTTGGCATTATTGCAGGTACATTACTTATCGGCACTTTGCTAGAAGACCAGGGGTTTCCTTCCCCCCATTTATTTGCTGCACTTCTTGTTGGAATAATAGTGGCGTTCACGTCATTTAATCATTATAGTAAAATAATTCCATCTGGTATATTTACAGTAGCTCAGGCGATTACAGGTGTACTTTTAGGTACTTACTTTAACCCATCATCGATTGCCTCTCTAGGAAATGATTGGCCGATCGTGCTTCTTGTTACAGGAGCCACTTTAGTGCTAAGTGTCCTTACTGGATTTGTTTTTGCTCGAGTGACCAAGACGGATTTAGCAACTTCCACCTTGGGGATGATTGCAGGTGGTTCGGCAGGAGTCATCGCTACGAGTGATGATCTTAACGCTGACGGCCGACTTGTAGCCTTCATGCAATTTGTTCGCCTCTTCTTAGTAGTATTTATCACTCCCCTTCTTGTCAGACTAGTCTTGTTACCTACTGGTAACTATGAATATGCTAGGCCAGCAGAAATTGAGGCCACAGGTCCAATTTTCGCGGGGTGTATCTTCACATTATGTATTGCTATAGTGGGAGCATGGTTAGGGAATCGTTTTCATATTCCTGCAGGGGCTTTGATCGTACCATTGATACTTGGGGCAGTTTTGAGTACATTGAAACCATTTCAAGGGCTTACCCCACCCGAATTGATACGTGAGCCAGCATTTACTTTAATTGGTCTGCAAATTGGATTACGTTTTGATAGAGAAGCCTTACGACTAGCTCAACGATTGTTACCAGCAATTACCGGTTTTGTTCTCATACTTATAATCGGCTGTGGAGCTTTCGGTTTGGTTCTAGCAAAGTTTGTTCATATTAACTTACTTTCTGGATATTTAGCTACAACACCAGGTGGCATTAATGCTGTGATGGCCATCGCCTTTGGTACAGGAGCCGATACAACTTTAATATTCGAGATGCAATCATTCCGTCTTTTTATCATGTTGCTGGTTGCAGTTCCTTTAGTACGCTGGTTGATAAACCTACAAAAAGCGTAATTAGCAAAATACTTAAAGAGCCTAAATAAAAGAGTCTGTTGATAAAATATGTCGAGACATAAGGTTTCTTTTTTGAAGTTCGCTTCAGATATTTAAAGCCCGTTTTGACATAGCAATTGGCATATAAAAATGAAGGAAACTCGCTACAATTTCGGCGAGTTTCCTTCATTTTGCGATCTTAATCTGTACTTTGAGTAAAATCAATTCGGCAGTTATTTCAATATCCTTCATTATTTCTTTACACATTTAATCACCTACTCTAAATGGCTAAGAAATTTTCTCTTAGATCTGAAACGAAGTAGATATTTATTTAAAGTTTTTATTTTAAAAATGTGCTAGGCATTACAACTAGAACTACCTCTCCTCGGGCACAAAGAATATCATTAGCGAATAATTCTGTATGAACTTTCCATTTTTTAGGATGGATTTCTTCTACAGTTCCAACTGCTTTTAATGGCACATCTTGTGGGGTTGGTTTAAGATATTCCACATTAAGAGCAGCGGTTACAAACCTAGGTGGCACTGACCCATCTCCAATTTCGTTCCCATTCTTACGGTGTAAAGCAAGTGAGGCAGAACCTGTCCCGTGACAATCAATTAAGGAAGCAATTAGTCCACCATAAATAAAACCTGGAATTCCCATGTACTTTGATTCAGGTGTAAAAATCGTAACAGTTTTATCACCTTGCCAACTAGTTCGAAGATGATGACCATCTTTATTTAATCGACCACATCCATAACACCAAGCGAAATCATCAGGGTAAATATCTTGTATTGCTTTTTCAATTATTTCTTCCATCATTCATCCTCCTTAATACCTTATTAAGTAAAATTCAACGTAATATGAGCAATCGTTCGGTCATATTGTACTATAAATATATACAAGGTCATCTTAATGCACAATAGTTTCCTGATAATTCCGTTAATATTAACTATGCTTTTATAGTAGGGTAATATTTTCTAAGTATACAAGTAATTTACTAAAATAATAAAAAATAGTTCAGAAGTAGTACTACTAGTGTAAAAACATCTTAACGTTAAAAATAGAATAGTTTGCTCAAATAATTACATAAGTTAAATGAACGATTTCATTACTTTTTCATATGTATCTTCATAGTTCAAATGATTATAAAACACATTATCCAATTCATTAAGTTCATCAAGAATATCATCTTCTGCTTTATCACTTCGATAGATTTCACTAGCCTTTTTAACTAAATTAGATAAGAAACTGATCCCTAAATTATCTAAGATCGAAACAGTTTCTTGCCAATGTTCACCAGTCCAATTTAAGAAATATTGATCAAAACCACCATTATTCAATTCCATTAAGAGACTATCGATTAAATAAAAATTTCTTTCATTTTCACTTAGAGCCTCAACTCCATTTTTACTTTCTTTTTCTATAATTTTATCGGACATCTCTAAATATAAATCTTCTGTATTTTTCATTTGTCGAAACTCCTCTGACATTTATATTTGTTTATAAATTTTAAAACTAATACTCCTTATTTTACTATCCTAATATATAAAAAAACCGACTATACTGCCGATCAAAATGCGTTAGTTGAACAAAACTATTTAAAATGGTAGTGGCCTTTCTGGACGATTTGGACAGTAAAAACAACTAGAATCCTTACATTTATCCTCGGTCCAGGTATTACAATTTGGACAGAAATATGCATCAAAATCTTCATAATAAATTAAGTTATTTCTACATTTGGAGCAAAGTTGAATCTTATCTATAAAACCATCTTTTTCAAATCCATTTATTATGACAAAGTCATCTTTTTCTTCGATTTTCATTTATAAGCCCCGTTCTACTTCATCTTAAAAAACTAAATCCAGCATTGATTACATTATTAAATATATCTTTATTATTTATTCCAACTCACCAATAAACCAAATCTCACCTTGATAACTGTAATCTTCTTCATTAATAAACTCTTTAAATCCTTTAAACGTTAATCCTTCTGGTAATTCAAGATCCCATTCAATAATGTTTTTTTGAGTATCAAGTTGAATCCATTTTTGTTCATCAGTATTTCTGTCAAAAAATCCTTCAAATAAATAACTATCAGGTATAACAACGATTTGAGTGTCGAATAAATGGGGTAAAGAAATGATTGAATATATACGAAATCGTGAGTTTTCCTTCGTTTTTATATTCTTTAAATGTTCAACTCTGTTAATTAAAAGTTGGATCAACTTACGTCTTATGCAATTCGGTGTTTTTTTTGAATCTATATATTCCTGTGAAAATGGCAAGTGTAGATGCCAATATCCAAGAGAACTTTCATAAGGATTTGGCATGTTATCTGTTAACGTTATTAATTCTTTTTCTAACGATTTATATCTTCGTCTAATACCCCTAATTTTCTTTTTAGATCCATTATCAAATTTCCATTTATTCATTTTGACACATCCAGTTATTACATTTATTTAATAAATTATATCATTCTACTCTAAAAGTCCTCAAAAACAAAAAAGAGGAATTTTCCTCTTTTGTAATTTCACAGCAAAAATTTATATTGTCTTCATCACATCAATTACTTTATCAATATCATTTTTCGTAATCCAGTAATGTGTAGCAAAACGCATCATGCCATCTTCATCCGGCGCAAAAATGATCATTCCGTTCTCTTTAAAAATTTGTTCAATTTCCTCAGGACTTCTTCTCATATCAGTCATTTGGAAGAATACTAAATTGATATGAAGTTGAGATGTGTCAACATTAATTCCTGGGATATCACTTAGTTTATTAGCTAAATATAGCGAATTTTCATGATCTTCATGCAAACGTTTCGTCATTTTTTCTAATGCGATTATACCAGCAGCTGCTAAAAATCCAGATTGTCTCCAGCCCCCGCCTAACAATTTACGTTTCTTTTTCGCTTTTTCAATAAATTCTTTGCTACCAGCAAGTATTGAACCTACTGGAGCACAAAGTCCTTTTGATAAACAAAACATTACCGAATCACTATATTGAGATAGTTCTTTGACATCCGTTTTTAAATAAGTAGCAGCGTTAAAAATTCTTGCACCATCTAAATGAACAGGGATTTTTGCATCTTTCGCGATGCTATAAACTTGCTTCATATAATCGATATCAACTACAGATCCATTTGAATAGGCATTTTCTAAACAAATTAATGAAGTTTCTGGATAATGGATATCATCAGGTCGGATCGATTGTTTAATTCGTTTAGTATCCATCATGCCATGAGTTGATTGTAATGTTCTTAAGTGAACCCCGGCAATGATTGAGGCTGCGCCTACTTCATGTTCGAATATATGACAATCCTCCCCAAGAATTACTTCAGTACCACGATTGCAATGTGTAAACAATGCTAGCTGATTACCAAATGTTCCACTTGGTACAAATAAAGCAGCTTCTTTCCCAATCAAAGAAGCTGCTAGATTTTCTAATTTATGTACAGTTGGATCATCTCCATATACATCATCGCCAACTTCGGCTAAAAACATTGCTTGTCTCATTTCATCTGTAGGATTTGTTACAGTGTCACTTCTTAAATCGATAAACTTCATTTTCACATTCCCCTTTTTTTATATTTTCAGAATTATCTAAACTGGTTTGGTAGAAGCATCGAGATTTGACTTCCAATACAAGTACCTATCTCATTGTCGGAAATTGGAGGGTGAATTTAGACATTAAATGAGTTGTTTTTTTCATATTCCTTTAAACCCAAAAGCAAAAGCTTCTCAGTAATATCCTCAATTCCAGTGTGATGATCTAGTGCAATTTGTTTAATCTTTTCTTTTATTGAATCTTTCACAAAAATAGTTAGCTGTTCTTGATTACTCGTAAATACAATAAAACCTGGTCTAGTAGAAAGCTTACCATCAATTAAACAGTTTTGTAAAATTTCAAAATCTTGTTCAATTTGGGCATCAAGATATGGTAATTTAATTGGTTTTATTTCAACCTTAATTGAGTTGTTCAATATATATAGATTCAAATTTTGATGTCCAATCTGTTTATAAAATGAATCGATAATGCCAAAAATCGGGGCACTAATTGACTGAGGTATTGGAAATTGAAACGAGATCATGCCTCTTTTAGTACTATGATTAGCCTTCTTCATTTCATAGGCTTTTCTAAAACCACGGCTAGTGAGTTCTTCTTTATTTAAAAGTTCACCCATATTCGTTTTTGCTACAATCTCAGCAGTCTCAGTAATCTCTATGATTCGAGCTTTTTCGTTCGAGTTTGGAATTTCATACAATCCGAATAAGTAAAATTCTAAGTCTTTTGTAAAAAAAGACTTTTTTCTTGTTGCGTTTTTTTGTGAGAATTTTAGATTTTCAATTTCTTCTTTTGGAATAAAAATAGTTTGTCTACCTTTAAAATTTACTTTAGTTGCGTTTATTTTCCCAGCTTTTATATATTGATGGATAGTTGCTTTTGATACTCCTAATAAATTAGCTGTTTCAAGAACAGTAAGTCCTACTGGTTTTACAGTTTGAGATTTTAACTGATTAAGATCCTCTAGGTAAAACCTCATTGTCCCATCGATTTGCCAATCTTCATAAACAAGGTTAAGTTTCCCTGCCTTTACATAATTGTAAATCGTTTGTTTCGATACACCTAACAGTTCTACAGCCTCATTTGTTGTAACAACCTCTTTCATTTTTTGATCATGTTCTAACATTTGAATTCTTCCTTTTTCATTGTTTTATAGACTAATTATATCATAATTATTTCCAACAAATTGTTAAAAAGTAATTAAACAGATACAAGTAAATCAATTTATTTATAAATAATAAATTATACAAGATTTGTTAAAGGTTGAATAATAGTGTATTTTTCTACCTTAATCATTTATCGCATTTCAATATTTATAAAATATAGAAGTAAACTATTTAACTGAAAAAACTATTCAAATTAATACTATAAATACAATGATTTATGTATAATAGATTATGAGGTGAGTAATATGCTAGTAAAATCCAATCTACTTATTACAAATTCAATACATTTACCAGCAACGAATCTTAATGAATCCAACATAATTGAATATTTAATAGATGAAACATACTTCCCTACTCTTTTACAAACAAAGTTTGAAAATGAAAAAAATCATCGTATGATTTATGAAGGTTTTACAGATTTAGATATGATTTACTATTTTGTTCATCAAAGAAAAGATATTCAAAAATCAAAACAGCGAAAAGAAAGTACAAAGATGGAGTACATACGAGAATTACTGCAGTTTTATCGATACTTATTAAAGAGTGAAGAATTTTTGCGTCAGGATGTAGCATCTTATATAGAAACTTCCCTTTTCAAAAATTTAAAACAAAGACATATCGATTCATATCAACAATGGCTGTCTACTTATCAATACGGTCCGAACAAACAACTATATCGTGTTACAACTCTTTCAAGAAAACTTGTGATTTTAAAGAGTTTTTTTAAGTTTTTATTTGATAGTCATTACGTTCAAGTGCCTTTATATACTCGAATATTGAATGCAAAAATAACAAAGGATGACTTACCAAATCGTGATTTGGAAGAAAGTGAAGTTAAAGCATTATTGAATTTTTATAATGGTAATATTTTAAAAACGACTATAATCAAACTATTAGCTACAACTGGTATGCGAATTCGAGAACTAGCTGAGGCAAATTGGGGTAAAGTTACAAAGGATTCAAACGCTTATTGGCTTGAAATTGTTGGAAAAGGAAATAAAAAACGTGAAGTTAAATTATTAAATCATGTATTTGTAGATTTATGTAAACTAAGGAGTCGACGTGGTCTATCAAATCAAATTGCAAAAACTGATTCAAGTCCATTCTTTCCAAATAAACTGAAACAACATTATTCGTTTAAATATTTATCAAAATATGTAATTGAAATGATAAAAGATTCTGAGTTAACGTTTGTAAAAGATCATAATCGAACGAACAATATTAGTCCTCACTTCTTTCGACATCATTACGCTTGTCGTTCAATTGAAAAAGGTGCGAGCATCTATCAAGTTAGTCGAAGTTTAGGTCATGAAAGTATTCAAACGACGGAAATTTATTTAGCAAAAATGATGAATCGAACTCAAAATGCAAGTAATGTTTGGGATGATGAAGAGTATTAAAAAGAAACCCCTTTTTTCAAAAAAGGGGTTTCTTTTTAATACTCTTAGTTTACATAATAATATTATTATAAAATCAATTGAATAAATAAGAAAATTTATTTTAGTGATCAAAAGACTGAACCTTAAAGCTTTACTACTACCTCAGTTCCATCTTTTAATTTCGTATCAACAAGGATTAGTCCACTGTTTTTTGAAAGTCCCTTTATTAACGGCTTCAAATCCTTTCTATCAATTTCAGGCAAATTAAATTTACTGCCATTTTTTTTAATAGCTTTATTTATTATATGATTAAGTAATTTTGATGTGATGATCAAACTAGCTAAATCTAAAATTGCATAAGGAACGGGAATGGAGAATCGCTTTCCTTCTATTTTCAACTTGACCTTTATCATAATCTACTCAATCACAACAAAAACTTTATCACCGTTTGATGAAGTGATGTCAACGATTTGTCCGACCATTTCGTTTTCGATTGCTTCGATTAGCAGATCAACATTAATATCTTTTACATATTTTTCTGCCTCAGGAATTTTTTCAGCAATATTTGTCCCTACTTTTAAAACTGCTTTTACAAGATTTATCGGTACATTAACATTAACATTATCTCCTACTTCAGAGTTCACCCGAATCTTTAAGATTTTATTTCCATATGATTCTTTTTTCAAAGATACGCGTTCCGGCGTATCTTTATCTTGTAAAATATTAATTAATTCACTTGCCTTATCTTTATCAATCTTTCCTTCTTCCATCAACGTTAAGATTCTTGAAATCTCGTCTTTCATTATAAGTCCCCCTCTTTTAATAATTGAATGGCTTTTTCAGCAGTAATTTCGCCTTTTTCCAATAATGTTACAATTTTTGATTTATCTATTTCTGGTTTCTTTTGAGTGGAATATCCAAGGGAAGAGATAATTTCATCTAATTTTCCTCTGACGGTCGGATAAGAAATTCCTAGTTCTTTTTCGACCTCTTTGATATTTCCACGACATTTAAGAAAAATCTCAATAAAATGAAGTTGTTCTTGACCAAGAGCCGCTAATCTAGATACTTCAAATTCATTTTCAATTGTTGTCTGACAATGGTTACAATGTAGTTTAGTAATTTTAAGTGACTTGCTGCAAACAGGACAATTTGTGAGTAAAGGATACGACATACTGTTCTCCTTTCTTTTATTTAATCATATCATACACTATCTATTTAATTTTTCAAACAAAAATTTAAAAATATTTATAAAAACTTATACTTAAATTAAATAATTAAAGTTTTACATTAAATAATTTGATTCGTCATATGTATAAATTCAATTTATCTATAAATCTATACCTTTTTATTCAATAATTTAATTTGTATATTAAATAAATTTATTCTTGGATCATAGAACTAAAAAAAAAGACTCTTTAAGGAGTCTGTCTAAAAAACTTTAATTAGGTTTCGTATTAATCTAAGAGCTTTTAGGAATCATTTATTATTCTATCAATTCATTTTCATCTTCGACCAATACTCTCATTTCAACCAAAAATTCTTCTCTTTGATTCGGTGAATAATTATTATGTATTAATGACTCATAGATATCACTTTTAATCGTTATTTGATGTTTGTCTATATAGTTAATAAGTCTTTGTAAGTTTGTAAAATAATCATCAGATGATACGCTATTATAAGTAATGCATATGTAATTTCCTTCGGGGATGGTTGAAAGCTCGGTACCCGGTAATAGTAGTGTAGTTTGTTTTTTTGTTAAAACTGGTGTAAATAAATATTGATATGTTACTTCACTAACATGTGTATAAGACTTATATGGCACAATGGCCCCATAACCATTGTTCCTAAAACCTTCTGTAGATGCGGCAAATTTCTTCAATTTACTGTATGAAGCATTTAAAATATTTTTCGGGTCAATCCCTTTAGCTTTCGTCTGAATGATTTGCATTTCTTCTTCATAAGAAAAAAACACTTCACCAAATTGTGGATAATCCTTTTGTTTTTGTAATCCCTTTTTTGCATTTGCGATGATTTTTTCAATTTCCATTAATGAATCTATTTTTTCTCTTACAATTTTTTCTTGTTCTGTTAAAAAGGAGAAAAATTCATCTCTCTGTAGCCCCTGTACTTCTTTCATCTCTTCTAATGGAGTACCAATATATTTGAGTGATTTGATTAAATCGAGAAGATGAATTTGTGAGTCTTTGTAATATCTATAATTCGTATCTGGATCGACATACGCTGGTTTAAATAAATTGATTTTATCATAATATCGGAGTGCTTTAATCGAAATATTAACTAATTTGGAGACCTCACCTATTGTATATAGTTTTTCCTTCACTTCTATCACCTCCTAATCTTATTTTAGCAAAAGTAGCGTATTCTTTATTCGTAAATATAGAATACGCTTTTCATTTAATTATGCTGTTCGATACACTGGCATTTTCCAAGCAATTGTTAAACCAACGCCACTCGCTAATAAGACTGTTGCAAAATAAAATGGATAGTTTAAGTCTATATCAAATAGGATTCCACCGATGATAGGTCCTATTACATTCCCAAAACTAGTAAACATTGAATTCATTCCACCTACAAAGCCTTGTTCATTTCCAGCAATCTTAGATAAATAAGTAGTTACAGCCGGACGCATTAAATCAAAGCCTAAAAATACTGTAATCGTCACTAGTAAAATCATAAAATATGAGTTAACAATTGTCATCATAAACACTAGTATTGTAGAAAGGATTAAACTATATCGAATTAATCGAATTTCTCCCATCCATTTTGTTAATCGATCAAATAATGCAATTTGAGCAATCGCACCAACAATCCCACCACCAGTAATCATGATTGCTATGTCTTTGGGTGTAAATCCAAATTTATGATTAGTGAACAATGAAAATAATGATTCAAAAGCTGACAAACCAAATTGTGAGATTAATATGACCATAAACGAAATAAAGTACATCGGTGCAAAAACACGTTTAAATCCTGGCTTTTGTCGTTTTTCTTCAATACTTTCTTGATTTCGTTCAGGCTCTGGTAGGACTGTAATAGATAATATCCCTGCAAAAATTGCCAATCCTGCTGCAAAGAAAAATGGTATGCGTGGACCATATTCTGCTAAAAATCCTCCAACACCTGGTCCAACAATAAAACCTGTTGAAATTGCAGCCGACATATAGCCAAGTGCCTTTGCTCTTGTGTCAACCGTTGTAACATCTGCTATAAATGCTGTTACAGCTGGCATAATAAATGCCGCACTTATTCCGCCTAACATACGTGAAATAAAAAGAACCTCAATCGTTTTACCCATTCCGAATAAAAACTCTGAGATACTAAAGATTAATAAACCAATTATAATCATTTTTTTTCGTCCGAACTGGTCTACCCAGCGACCTGCAATTGGTGAAAAAAATAATTGTGTAATAGCAAATGCAGCTACCATATACCCCACAATAGTACCCGATATATTTAACTCATTCATAATTGATGGTGTTACTGGAATTACTAATCCAATTCCTAAAAAAATAATGAATAAATTCATTAATACTAAAGATAACATTATGTTTTGTTTTTTCATTTTTACCTCAACTCCTTTTAAAACTCTACAAAACATAATGTAAAGCCTCCTCCGAGGGGAGAGTCAATCGGTTTTTTCATTATTTTTGATTCTTTTTTATGAATTCGCTTCCAAGTCTATAAAATAAAAAAAGAGCCTCTATTTAGAGAAGCTCATAGTTTTTAGTACATAGTATTCTAATCTATATAAAAACATTAATAGCCTTTTAAATGTTCATATATCTAATGGTAATCTTATTAAGCTTGACGAGTTTTTTGAAACAATCCAAGAATGCTCGATGTGGCAAAACCAAGGATTAGCGCAAATGTTATATGTTGGTACAGACCTACATTATCACCTGCACCCATATGATGCCATATATCGTTTGGGAGCGTTTTCCAAATAAACCACAAGCATGAAGTTACAATAAGTGTAATAATTGGTATAGTAGGGCGTTTCCCAAGCGATGAAGCAATAAACATCATTAATGTTAAACCAAGAATCGGTGTACTACCGAAAAACCATTGAAGTATATGAAAATCGATATTCTCCATCCATATCCCTCCTCATTTTAATTGTATGAGGAGATTTTGTTAAAAAGTAATGTTCCAGTTAGAAATTCAAATGACATTTCTATATGGTGGTAAATTATCAATACATAAATAAAAGCAAGGCCCTGTGGCCTTGCTTTTATTTAACGATTACTTTTCCTACCATTCCAACATTGAAATGGTATTTACAAGTAAGATCATATGTATTTGCTTGTTTTGGTTGAACGGCAATGGATGTTTCTTTTCCAGGTTGAAGTTCTACATCAATATTGAGCATTTTCACAGTAAAAGTATGTGATTTACTCCCTTTATTTTTCAATAATAAAGTTGTTTTTGTCCCATTTGGAATCGTGATGTTTTTCGGATTAAAGTAATCATCATTCAATTCTACTACGATTGTTTGTGCGCGATCATTTGCATCTGATACCTCAGATTCAGCAAAAGCTTTAAAATTACCTGGTGTTGCTATTAATACAATCGTTGCCAAAATAACAATTAGTCCTGATAACCAATTTCTTCTTAACACTCGCATACCCTCCTTTCCTACGCTCTATTCTTTTCCATTTGATGGAATATTATCACGATTTTTTTTAAGTATAAAAAAACTGTCTTCTTTTATAGAAAACAGTTTTTCATTTATTTCAACTTATTGATGTGCTTCCCACTTAGAGATTTCTTCACGAACGATTGGTGCAACTTCTTTACCTAATAGTTCAATTGCTTTCATTACGTCTGCATGTGGCATTGAACCAACTGGTACATGAAGCATAAATCTTGTAATACCTACATTTTTTCGAAGATGGATAATTTTTTGTGCTACAGTTTCAGAATCCCCAACATAAAGTGCACCTTCAACGCTTCTTGCCGCATCGAATGCAGCTCGGTCATAATTTCCCCAACCTCGTTCTTTTCCAAGTTTATTCATGACTTGCTGTGTTGATGGGAAAAATTTATCAGCTGCTGTCATTGTATCCTCTGCAATGAAGCCATGTGAATGGGATGCAATTTGTAGTTTGTTTACATCATGACCAGCATGAGCAGCAGCTTTTTTATAAAGCTCAACAAGTGGTGCGAACTGAATTGGGCGTCCACCTATAATAGCAAGTACTAGTGGAAGTCCTAAAAGTCCAGCTCGAACGACTGACTCACTGTTTCCGCCACTTCCAATCCAAATTGGCAGGGGCTCCTGAACTGGACGTGGATAGATTCCTATATTATTAATGGCTGGTCGATGTTTTCCACTCCATGTTACAAATTCGGATTTTTGCAAGGTTAACAGTAAATCCAGTTTTTCTTCAAACAGTTCATCATAGTCGTTTAAATTATAGCCGAATAAAGGAAATGATTCGATGAAAGAACCACGTCCCGCCATGATTTCAGCTCGTCCATTCGAAATACCATCAAGCGTAGCAAAATCTTGAAAAACTCGTACTGGATCTGCTGATGATAGTACAGTTACGGCACTTGTTAGCCGTATACGATTTGTTTGTGATGCCGCCGCTGCTAGTACGACTGCCGGCGATGATGCTGCAAAATCATTACGATGATGTTCCCCTACTCCAAATACATCTAATCCAACTTGATCTGCAAGAATAATTTCCTCCACAACATCACGCAATCGTTCCGCATGACTTATTACTTCACCTGTCTTTGCATCAGGTGTTGTTTCAACAAAAGTACTGATTCCTATTTCCATTAAGCTATTCCTCCGAATTTCTGTCATTTTTGAAGTGAATTTTGAATAGATTTACAAAGTTCTATTCCTATATTTATTAATCAATTTAAATATACCTCAAATTCGAGATAAATTCTAACAAAGTAGTATAACAGCAGTTAAAGATATAGTATTATCATCATTTCTATTTCCAGAAAAAATACATTTTCTAAATATTTAGAGTATAATAGAATATTAGAATCACTTCTATGTACCCCTTCAAAAATTCTGAGCAAAAGAAATATTATCCAAATTAGTGAGAGAGGAAGTTTAAGTATGAATCAAACTAAACCAACTGAAATATCAGTTGATGGTTTCTTTAAACGTCAGTTAAATCGTTTTTCTACACCATTTGGAAATAAGCCAGAAGAACTCCCTGTTGAAGCAGGTCGATATCGACTTATTTGGTCAGCTGCATGTCCATGGGCCCATCGCTCTGTTATTGTACGAAAAGTTTTAGGTTTAGAAAATTCGATAAGCTTAGGAACCGTCAGTCCAATGCGTCCAAGATTACCTCACGTGGATTGGGAATTTTCTTTAGATACAGGACGACTCGATCCAATATTAGGCGTTCGATACATGAGTGAAATTTATCATAAATCTGATCAAAACTACACCGGACGTCCGACAGTGCCTGCAATGATCGATATTAGTTCTGGTAAGGTAGTTAATAATGATTATTTTAGACTAACAAATTATTTCGAATCTGTTTGGAAGCCTTATCACAAAAAGAATGCACCAGATTTATACCCAGAATCCATCCGCCAAGAAATTGATGCCTTAAATGAAATCATTTTCACTGATGTAAACAATGGCGTATACAAATGTGGTTTTGCACAATCTCAGAAGGCTTATGAAGATGCTTATGAAACATTATTTAATAGATTAGATGAGCTAGAGCATCGCTTATCTAAACAACGTTTTTTATTTGGTGATAAAATTACTGATACTGATGTTAGGTTATTTACAACACTTGTACGGTTCGATGCTGCTTACTTTACAGCCTTTAATACGAATCGAAATTTAATACGCGAGTATAAAAACTTATGGGGCTATGCACGGGATTTATATCAAACACCAGGGTTTGGCGATACGACTGATTTTGATGCGATTAAGCGACATTACCATTTATCGATTACTATTTCGCCCGATAAGAAAGAACCAAAAGTCCTACCAAAAGGTCCTGAACTTACGATTTGGAATTCGAAGCACAATCGTGAAGATTTAAGTAGACAAAAAGAAAAGTTCCTCATTCATTAAGGCATAAGGAGATGCAATATATATGGTAAAAATAGAACTTTGTAATGCTGAAAAAGAGATGTTTCAGTCAATTCGAGAACAAAGAATTAACGCTTATTATGAATACGGCAACTTGTTACCAGAAAAACATTGGAATGCTTTAAAGAAGTCCCTCTCATCGAATGTTGATGAGCAAGAAGGTGTGGAAATCATTGTTGCGACGGTTTTAGGAAAAATTGTCGGAAGCGTCGCTTTATTTCCAGCTAAAATAAATGCCTATGGAGATTTAATCGACGAGCTTGATTACCCAGAGATTCGAATGCTTGCTGTCGAGTCAGACTATCGCGGACAAGGAATTGCTTCTGCGCTAATTTCAGAATGCATTAATCGTACGAAGGAAAAAGGATTCGATGCAATCGGATTACATACTGGTGAATTTATGAAAAATGCCATAAGTATATATGAAAGAATCGGATTTAAACGTTTACCAAAGTTTGACTTTGAACCAGCAAATGATGGGATTATCGTCAAAGCTTATCAGATGAAAATATAAACCTTATTGATTACTCATTATTAAATTTAATCTTGGTCAGTAAAAGGACTGTCCGAAGTTTTTCTAACTTCAAACAGCCCTTATTTACTTTATTTTTTTATCATAATGAATCGTTACTACTTTTATGTTTGAATTTTTCTCTTTATTAACAATTTCGCGATAAGAATCTCACCTATTTAATTTGTGTTTATTAATTAGAAATATCATCTTCACTTCAGAATACTATTTTATTATGATTCTTTTTAAAATAAATTTGGAGTGAATTAATTGTCAAAAATAGATGAATCAACCATTCTTATCGAGCCTTGGAACGAAGCAGATCTTAATTTACTTCTGACATCAAATACGAATAGTATGATGAAATATCTTGGAGGATTAGAAAGTTTGAATCAAATTATGAGTCGGCACAAGCATTATCTTGAAATGAGTAGAATCGGTACAGGACAAATGTTTGTAATCATTTTGCTTCCGTACAGAACAAAAATAGGGACTGTTGGTTATTGGGATCGGATATGGGATGGTAAACTTGTTTATGAAATTGGTTGGAGCATTTTACCACAATTTCAACGAAAAGGGATTGCAACAATCGCAGTGAAAAAAGCTATTAAGAAGGCCCAAAAAGAATCAAAGCATAAGTACATTCACGCTTTTCCTGCCACTAATAACATTCCGTCTAATAAAATATGTGAAAAATTAAATTTCAAGTTTATTAAAAAATGTAATTTTGAATATCCAATTGGTAATTTTATGGTGTGTAATAATTGGCGACTAAGGACAATAAAGAAAAAATGAAGTTAAGTCTTAAAGTGGCCTTTCTTTTTTTCTTAATTCTCAATCCGGCATGTTAAATCTGTCTAAAATTCTAGTATTGCTACAAATTTTTAAATACAATTAGTAAATGAATTGTTTACGAAAAAAAGCCGATTCCAATATATATTGGCTCAGCTTTATGTATATTTTATTCAAAATAAAATAATGAATCGTGAGAAGTATTTGTTTGATAGTAATTTACTAAATCTTCTACAGAGATTCCTCTAATTTCAGCAATATCATTAAAACTCATATCATAGTGATATGACAGTTCATGTAAAGATAATGCTGGATTATTCGCTAATAATTCATAATCAGGTAAATTGTCAAATTGTTGTGACATACTCTTCACTTCCTTTTACAGTTTCTTATTATCCTTTCCTAAAATTTACAAATTTAGTCAAGATTCGTAAAAAAGAATTGAATTGTAAATAATATTGATTAGTTAGGTGGTTCTATGTTTCAAACTATATTACACGCTACTTTATTATCTTTTGGATTAATTCTTCCTTTAGGGGTACAGAATGTCTCTAATTAAAGGCATAATAGCTGGACAGAAAAATGCAGTTTAAAGGTGAAAACCTGAATCCTGCATTTTTATTTTTTTCTACATTATTAGAAAAAGTGTAAAGAAGACAATTTTAGAAAAGCTTCAATTAACCTCAATAATTTCTCTTTTTCTTCATTATTTAGCATTAAATTTGCTTTACGTATGAGGTTCATACCTTCTATCCAATCGTTTTCTTCAATTGGTACATACCCAGCTAATTGATATAACTGAATAACAGGAACGCCGAGTGGTTCTGCCAACTTTCGTAAAATTTCTGTTGATGGAATACCTCTTTTGCCATTTTCAATTTGTGAAATATATGAATGGGATACATTTGCTTTTGTTGCAAGGCACTTTATTGATAGGTTATTTTGTAATCGTGTCTGTCTAATAAATTCAGCAAATTTTTTTGAACGATCCTCAACATTTTGTTCCTTATAGACGACATCAAATTTTAGATTGCCATTGATTTCATTCTTTGTGAGATTGAAAACTTCTTCTGAAATGTTTCGTAAAGGAGTTTTCAATCTTTCAGGGGCATTAATAATATAAGCACACCAAATTAATTCTTCAGCATTTCCACCTGTCACTTTTGCAATCGCTCTAGTTAATTTTTCTTCAGGTGGAGTCAATTTCGCATTTTGTAATTTGCTTAAATAGCTCTTGTCTTTTGAAAAGCCCAACTTATTTAATTCTTTGGCTATATCAGTCAAACTTAAATTTGAGTTTTTAATATATTGCTTTAATAATTTGTAGTACATGCTCACACCTTTTTCTTATTTTCCTCTATTTTTATTTTTATGTGTACAACATGGACTTTGACACTGATCGTAATTGGGTTTTTTTGGAAATTTTTATATTCGTGAGGAAGTACTTAGAATCTAACTTTTCATAAAGGTAAAAAGAACTAAACCCACTCTTATAGCTGAGTGGGTTCATTTAATAAATTATTAAATTTTTTACGCTTACTACCTATTAACCTTAAATTATTTCAGATACTCTATTTTGGAGAATTTCAATTAATTCTTCGTCCATAAACTGATAGTCATCAGCTATATCTAGATTGACAATCTTTTTTTCATTAAGTAAATCACCGAATTTATCGCGAATTCTTCTTAAATGTTTTTTCTCCATTACAAAAATAATATCTGCCCAACCAATATGTCCCTCTGTCACTTTAATCCTGGCACCAGCTTCTGTTCCTGCTGATCTCGCTTCGTAGCCATTAGATAAGTGGAAAATTTTTTCCGCTGTAGGACTTCTCCATTGATTTTTGCTACAAATGAATAATAATTTAATTTTTCTTCACACCTTACTATTAATTGTTTTTCACTAAATAAATATGAGCCAAGTGATGTTCACTATGCCAAGCGTATAAAGCTAAGATGAAATCTATACTTATATTAATTTTAAGCTCAGGGTGATAACAAGTTCGATTAAACTCTTCCTCTGTTAGTGATTCAAGTAAAACTACGTAACGCTCGTGAATACCTTCGATTATTTTTAAAGAACTATGAAAATCAAAATTCGAATCACTTAATGAAATCCATGCATTTTCATCATAGGCTTTGATAGTAGGATTTTCTTCAGTTAAAGCTAATTTAACTCTAATAAGGCTATTCAAATGGCTATCAGCAACATGATGAATAACTTGTTTTGGTGTCCAACCACCTTCACGATAAGGTGTGTTTAATTGTTCGTTAGTAAGTGACGTGATTGCCTCTTTATATTTAATTGGAGCATCTTTTAGTACTTTTATAAATTCTTTCCGTTGTTGATGAGTGAAGCTAGATGGTACATTAAATCTGCCAATCGGATACTTTAAATTTTCCATTTCAAATCCCCCATTAATTAGCTATTATAAAAAAACAACAAAGCCTTTCAAAAGACTTTGTTGTTAAATTACGAATTAAAGTGTATTAAATGTTTCAGTTAATACTGGAACGATTTGTTTTTTACGAGATACAACACCTTTTAATAAAGCAGTGTTGTTTTCTAAAGTTACATTGTATGCTTTTTCAACTGCATTAGTCGAATTTCCTTTTGCAACAGCGATCGAATCATTCGTTAAAATATCTGTTACAACGAATAAGAATAAGTCTAATCCTTTATTAGCAACAATACCTTCAAGTACATTTTCTAATTCAGCTTGACGAGAAAGTACGTCATTTGTATCAACTGCGTTTACTTGTGCGATTTCTACTTTATAGTTACCCATTTGGAATTCTTTCGCATCAAGTGAAACTAAAGACTCAATCGATTTATCAGCTAGATTTGCACCCGCTTTTAACATTTCTAGACCATATTCTTCTGCATTTACACCTGAGATTTCTGCAAGTTCTTTTGCAGCAGCAACATCTTGATCAGTACATGTTGGAGATTTAAATAATAATGTATCAGAAATAATTGCTGAAAGCATTAGACCAGCAACTTCCTTCTTAATTTCGATATTATTTTCTTTATACAATTTGTTTAAAATTGTAGCTGTACATCCAACTGGCTCACAACGATAGTATAAAGGATCACTAGTTTCAAAATTAGCAATACGGTGATGATCAATAACTTCAAGTACGCGAACTTGTTCGATATCATCAGCACTTTGTTGACGCTCATTATGGTCAACTAAAATGACATCATTTGTTTCAGAAGCAACTTTTTCTACTAAACGTGGTGCTTCAGATTTAAACGTATCAAGTGCAAATTGCGTTTCTGCACTTACTTCACCTAAACGAATTGCTTCAGCATTTTCACCTAATGCCTTTTTTAATTCTGCATATGCAATTGCAGAGCAAATTGTATCTGTATCTGGGTTCTTATGTCCAAAAACTAGTACTTTTTCCATCAAAAATTCTCCTAACTATATCTTGTTTTTCATTTTTTTATGTATTTTAATGCCAAGAATTGGCTTTAATATAAAACGCTTCAATAATAATACCATATCAATATAAAAAAAAATAGCCAAAATGGCTATTCTTTACAGTTTGAAGACAAAGTCAAAAAAACATGCCAATCAGACTAATTGAAAACGCTTAATTTTCAGGTCACTAAGCCTACTCATCCTATAGAAACAAAAACCAATCTATAGTCTAATTAATCTTCAGCCTGTTTATATGACATTGTTTCCGTAATCGGTTCACTTTTAGGTAACCAATCGATAGGAATATCATCTGCAGTATTAAGATCTTCAAGTAATAATTCGTCAAAATTATTTTGATTTGAATCAATTGATTTGTTCTTTTTCGATTTGCTCATCTTTTTTACCTCACTTAATCCTTCATGATTTGGATATAGTTTGTGTAAAAGTTAGCTTGGATAATACTTATTTTATGTTTTTTATAATAATTTCGGGTATCGATATATTTTTACGTGGTTTTATATTTTCAATAATAATTTCAGCGATATCCTCTGGATTCATCATTTTTGAAGTTTTATCTTCATCAAAAATACCTGACCAAAAATCTGTATTCATTCCGCCCATATATGCTGCAAACACCGAAATTGGCGTTCCTGTTAATTCAACAACCAAACTTTCGGTAAAGCCTTTAACTCCAAACTTACTTGCGCAATAAACTGATTCTGTTGCTTTTCCAATTAGACCTGCGGTAGAAACAATATTGACGATCGTTCCACTATTTTGTTTTTTCATTTGTTTTAAAACTTCTTGTGAACAGAAAATGGTTCCCTTTAAGTTAATATCAATCATATTATGTACTGCTTCTTCATTTAATTCTTCTGCAAGCTCAAATATTCCAACACCTGCATTATTAAATAATAAATCAACTTTTCCATATGTTTGAATAATTGTATCGAAGACTCTTTTTACATCTTCATATTCTGAAACATCAACAGTATGTATTGAATAATTGTTAGGTAATTGTTTTCCAATTTCTCTAAGTTTATTTTCAGTTCTTCCTAACAAACAAATGTGAGCTCCATTTTCAGAATATTTTTTAGCTAATGACGCTCCTAATCCACTTCCTGCGCCTGTGATAATAACAACTTGATTTCCCAATCTAAGACCAACTTTCTTTATAAAATATTTATCCGAATAATTTCATTATAGCTATTAAACCAAAACATGATACAATTGTAAAAGTGTTTGTTTAGGAGGTCGATAAATTGAATACTACTAAAACGGATAAAATATCACGCTTTTTTAAACTACTACTTCCGATTTTAATCACTCAAGTGACATTATTTTCGATGTCATTTTTTGATACAATCATGTCTGGTAATAGTAGTCCAGGGGACTTAGCAGGGGTTGCGATAGGTGTTAGTATTTGGACTCCAATTAGTACTGGGTTAACTGGCATTTTAGTCGCACTTACGACAATGGTTGCCAATTTAAATGGTGCAAAACAGGATGAAAAAATTACGCCACTTGTTATGCAGGCAATTTATTTGGCTGGGATAATTGCAATTGTCATTATTATTATTGGTATATTTTCAATTCATCCAATCTTGAATCATATGAATCTTGATCCGAAAGTTCATCGTGTTGCTCTTCATTTCTTATTCGCATTATCATTTGGAATTTTACCTTTATTTCTATATACAGTCATTCGTCAGTTTATTGATGGTTTAGGTAAAACAAGAACTACTATGGTTATTACAGTTATTTCAGTACCAGTTAACGTAATTTTGAACTATTTCCTTATATTCGGTAAAGCTGGTCTCCCACGCTTAGGTGGCGTAGGTTCTGGAGTAGCGTCTGCAATAACGTATTGGATTATTTTTGGAATTGCTTTTTACATTATTAAAACTAAAAAGCCATTTAGCACATTCAATCTATTTAAAAAACTTCCTCCAATTTCAATTGCAACTTGGAAAAGTATTTTAAAACTAGGAGTACCAATTGGTCTTAGTATCTTTTTTGAAGTAAGTGTATTCTCGGTCGTAACATTATTATTAAGTGAGTTTGATACCGAAACGATTGCTGCACATACAGTGGCAATGAATTTTGCAAGTCTTCTTTATATGGTTCCATTAAGTATTTCGATGGCTTTAACAATTGCTGTCGGCTATGAAGTTGGTGCAAAAGAGTTTCAAAATGCAAAAGAATATAGCAAAATTGGTTTAGTAATGGCAGTTTCAATTGCTTCATTTTTCGGGATCATCATCTATTTATTCCGTTATGATGTAGCCGGATGGTATACAAATGATCCATCTGTACAAATTTTGGCAGGCGGATTCTTAATCTTTGCAGTCATGTTCCAACTATTTGATGCAATTGCAGCGCCAATCCAAGGTGCATTAAGAGGTTATAAAGATGTAAATGCAACGTTAATTATGATGATTTTAGCTTATTGGGTAATAGCATTACCAGTAGGGTACGCACTATCTAATACAAATCTTGGTGCAAAAGGATATTGGGTTGGATTAATCGTCGGTTTAGGTGTGTCAGCACTAACATTATCTTTCCGATTAGTACAACTACAAATAAAAAAACTAAAGTTATCTGAAGCATAATGAAAAGGATGGGAAGCACAATTGCTCACCCATCCTTTTTTGTATTTTAATCATCTTGTATTGTTATATTTGGATGATCATCATCAAATTGGTCAAGTAATTCGCTAGGGATATGTTTTGGGATTACATCAGATGGAAGTTCACCTTCCATACCTAAATAGTAATGTCGAATTGGCTTTAGTTCGTCAGTTAATTCATAAACTAAAGGAATACTTGTTGGAATATTAAGTGAAGCAATCCCGTCAGCTGAGACTTGATCTAAATATTGAACGATTCCCCTCAACGTATTTCCATGTGCAGATATAATAACCTTTTTGCCTGTTTTCAAAGCTGGAGCAATATCTTCATCCCAATATTTTAAGACTCTTTTTTCTGTATCCTCCAAATTTTCAGTAAGCGGGAATTCATCTTTTAACAAGGTTTTATAACGAGGTTCATTTATTTCATATCTTGGATCATCCGGTTTTAGAGCTGGTGGTCTAACATTCATAGATCTTCTCCAAATATTAACCTGTTCTTCCCCATATTTTTGGGCTGTTTCGGATTTATTCAGCCCCTGAAGTGAACCGTAATGACGTTCATTCAATCTCCATGTCTTATAAACAGGAATCCACATCATATCTATTTCATTTAAAATAATCCATAATGTTCGGATTGCTCGTTTAAGTACTGATGTATAGGCAACATCAAATGTAAATCCGTTTTTCCTTAAAATGATACCAGCTTCTCTTGCCTCGGAAAGACCGCTCTTCGTTAAATCAACATCTGTCCAGCCTGTGAACCGATTTTCAACATTCCATAAACTTTGCCCATGTCTGATTAATACAAGTTTAATCATATTGCTCTCCTTTAAAATCAATTAAATATGATTTAGTTTGCTGAAATGTTCTTAATTTGATTCACAACTGATTGGATGTGCAAAATGTTATGTAATTAAATTTCTCAACTAAAAACTGTCATACTTCATCTAGTTTGCATATTTCATTTTTAGATACGCTACATTTTCAACTATTTATTTATTCGATTTATTTTAATTGAGCTAAGTTCGATTGGGATATAAATCTTATTTTTAAGTACAATATTCCCCATTGAGTCATATAGATTTTCAACAAGTAAAACGAATAAATTATTAGTTGAACGTAATTCATAGTTTGATGAAGGAAGGACTGATTCTGTATATTTTATTTCGATTGTTGATGAATGGATTAACTTATAAATATCTTCTTCAAGTATTTTTAGTAAACTCTGCTGATCGCCTAGGTTTATTTGATATTGGGAAGCTGTCTCACTTGGGAACATAGTATAAGCATGGGCGACAATTTTATTTTTAGATTTGTACCATCTATTAAACCTGACCATCACTGCAGAATCTTTATTAAAAATCTTTTTAACGTATTCATAATCATCCGAAAGACTAACTTCTAAATAAGCATCTACATCATCAATTGTTTCTGTACAGCATTGAAAAACTGAGTTATCAATTTTTTCTAAGCCAACACTTCTTAAATTTACATTTTGTTTTATAAAATTACCTTGTCCATGGATTGTTTCAAGATAACCGTCCTCTTTTAGTAAACTCAACCCTTGTCTTAATGTCATTCTGCTAACATTCATCATCTTAGAAAGTTCTGGTTCAGAAGGAAGCTTACTTCCAATCGGATAGACTCCCTCATTAATTAATTTAAATAATTTTTCATAAACCCCTACATATAGAGGTAATTTTTTTTTATTTTCAACGGACATAACAACACTCCTTATAAATATTATATCGAGTTATGAATTATTCGCAAATTTGTGTTTGATCGTAAATGTAAACAAGATCATTATTCTTTAAAATAACGTTGATTTATTAGGATAAATGATTGAGTGAGTTTAAGTTGCTATTGCTTTCTATATTTTATTGAAATATAATTTAGTTGAAACTAAATAGACAACTATATATACAACTATACTTCGTAGTATTAATTTTCATTTTTTGAACATTTGTTTTGCTTTATTTTGTAAACGGAAACATTTTAGGAAAGAATGTTAACCTAAAGATAAATTAACATGGGTGAAATGAGTAAGAATAGTAGTTGTATTGGATTTAGTTAAGAAAATTAAAAGAATAGAAATGGAGAGAAAATAATATGACAACGCCACATAATACAGCCAAAAAATCAGGAGAAATTGCAAAAACAGTTTTAATGCCTGGGGATCCACTACGTGCAAAATATATTGCAGAAACATATCTAGAAAACCCAGTGCAATTTAATACTGTACGTAATATGTTTGGCTATACAGGAACATATAAAGGAAAACAAGTATCAGTAATGGGATCTGGTATGGGCATGCCAAGTATAGGAATTTACTCATACGAATTATATAAATTTTATGATGTAGAAAATATTATCCGAGTTGGTAGTGCAGGAGCTTATACAGATAAACTAAACATTCACGATATTGTGCTTGTAGATAGTGCTTGGAGTCAATCTACATTTGCAAAGACTCAAGCAGGTGTTGAAAGTGACATTCAGTATCCATGTGAAACACTAACAAACAAAATTGAAGATACAGCAAAACAAATCAATACTCCGATCGTTAAAGGAAGAATACATTCTAGCGATGTCTTTTATTATGAAAGTTCAGTTCCAAATTTTGTTAATTTTTATAAAGAGCATAATTGTATTTGTACAGAAATGGAAAGTTTTGCACTTTTCCATAATGCGAAAGTTTTAGGAAAGAAAGCAGCTTGTTTACTTACTATTTCAGATTCTTTAGTTACTCATGAAGAGATTAGTGCTGAGGCTAGACAAACTTCATTCGATAAAATGATGAAACTTGCATTAGAAGCTTGTTTGTAAAATAAAATTGATTTAAAATAGCGCATATTAATGAAAAACAAAAAGTCGATTTCCGTTAACAATTCAAATTGGGAAAATCGACTTTTTTTGTAATTTAATTCAAGAATTGAATAATTTTTATGTTTGAATGATTAAGTCCATAAACTTTACTTCTTTATTTAATAGCTTTACTCACTTTTAATTTTTTTCCTTTAATCGTCGCATTCTCCATGGCTTGTAAAACTAATGACCCTTTTCCATTCAGAATATCAACATATGACATTTGATCATGAATAGAAATAATACCGATATCCTCTACTGTAACTCCAGGGATTTTTGCAATTGTTCCAACAAAATCAACAGCACGAATTTTCTTCTTTTTTCCGCCGCTGAAATGGAGTTTCATAATATCTTGGTTAATTCGAGCTGTTTTATTATTTCTTACCACTCGCCTGCTGTTAAGTTTTTCTTCGAAGATTGCTTTTCGACTAATTACCTCTTGATGACTAGGAGCTTCTATAGTAGGTATCTCAAAACCGATGTAATTTTCAATTGCCTTAACGAACTTTCCTTCAAACTTTGTCGAAAACGTAATTGCTTTTCCTTTATTTCCGGCACGACCAGTTCTACCAGTACGGTGTACATAGCTCTCTTTTTCCATAGGAACGTCATAGTTGATGACTAACGTTACATTATCAATATCAATACCTCTAGCAGCTACATCGGTTGCTACTAGATAGCGGAAGTTCCCTATTTTAAATCCATCCATTACAGCAAACCTGTCTTCTTGTTCCAGTCCTCCATGTAGTCTTTCACATGAATAATTAGCTTTTTCCAATTCACTATAAACTGCATCAACGTTTTCTTTAGTCCGGCAGAAAATTAGGCAGCTGTCTGGGTTTTCTACAACAGTGACGTCTTTAAGAAGTGAAATCTTTTCTTCTTCTTTCACTTCAATTAAAAAATGTTCAATTGTATTTGCAGTTACACCAGTTGATTCAATTTCTATATGAGTAGGTTCTTTCATATATTTATGGCAGAGATTTTCAACATCTTTAGGTAAGGTAGCAGAAAAAACCATCGTAACACGGTTTAAAGGTAACTGATCAATGATTGCTTCTACTTCATCAATAAAGCCTCGATTAAGCATCTCGTCAGCTTCATCGATGATTAAATATTTTATTTGATCTATATCAAGGGTTCCTCTTTCAAGATGGTCCATGACCCTTCCAGGCGTACCAACTACTACATGTGTTTTTTGTTCCAATTCTACCTTTTGTTTACTAAACGGTTCTTTACCATAGACGGCCACCGCTTTTATCCGTTTAAATCTGCCAATATTCGTAACATCTTCGCGGACTTGAGCTGCAAGTTCCCTAGTTGGAGTTAGAATTAAAACTTGTGGTTTTTTTTCCTCCCATTCAATCATTTCGCAAACAGGAATACTATAAGAGGCAGTCTTGCCGCTTCCTGTTTGAGATTTTACGATTAAATCTTGATTTTCCATTGCTAATGGAATCACTTCACTCTGAACTTCAGTTGGAGTTTCGTATTTTAAAACAGCAAGTGCTCTTTTAATTTCCTCACTTAGATGATAATCCGCATAACTTCTTTTAGTCATTTCTTAACCTCGTTTTTATGTTTTTTTCGATATATGTATAGAATTCTCTCTTAGAAAAATCATATTCATTTATTGAGTATGATTCATTATACTTGAAAAACGCAAGACAAAACGGCTTTTTTTAAAATATTAGGCTTTGTTAAAGGCGATTGTTGATTTTCTTATTCTATTAATTGGCATTTTAGTGGTATATAAGGATTTTATTATGAAGTTCGAAAAAAAGGAAAATAATGGGTATATATAGAAACTCCTATATACGGATAGATAGGAGGAATTTTTATGTCTGATTTCAAAAGCATTAATGTTGAAAATATAAATATTGTCGATAAAGATGGAACTGTAAGAATGAGAATTTTTAATAATGATAACATCCCAACTGCAATTATGGATGGAAAAGATATTCTTCCAGGTCACAGGCAAAAAGATCCTATTGCTGGATTAATGTTTTATAACGGAGAAGGTGATGAGTGTGGAGGACTTATATTTGGAAGTAAAAAAGATGAAATAGGAAACTATGAATCATACGCATCATTAACTTTTGATCAATATAAACAAGATCAAGTTGTACAAATGCATTATATTGATGTGAATGATCAAAGAAATTATGGAATTTCAATTTATGATAGACCTAATACACCTTTACCAGATCTTTTAGAAAGAACGCATAGTATACAAAACTCTGCACTTACGGAAAAGGAAATTGATAAAGAGTTAGAAAATATTTGGGAAGGAAATACGCCTCGAGCCTTTATGGGGAAGAATTCCAAAGGAGAAGTAACAGTTCAACTATCAGATAGCAAAGGAAAACCTCGAATTAGAATGGTAGTAGACGAAAATGATATTCCTCGTATGGAATTTTTAGACGGAGAAGGAAAAGTTACATATAAAATCCCACCTGAAATGTAATGTTCATCTTTTATTCTCGGATTTTTTAAGCATAAAAATAATATTCTTTTTAGAGAATAAACACATACGTGTTTCTCATTTGGAACTTTTTGGAGGGAAATTAAATGGCTTTTTGGATTACAACAATTGGTGGTATTTTAGCGTTGGGTGCATGGATTTGGTATTATGCATCTTTAGGAAAGAGAATTCACCAAGAAGAAAAAGAGGCTGGTAGAGATCTTTCTTATGAAATTAATCCATTCACAGGTTCAGCCAAAGCCACTTCAAATGAAAAAAAGTAACTTACTATTCAACTAACGCATGATAGTGAAAAAGGAGCTGAATGCTCTTCAGTTCCTTTACAATGCTAATTCATATCCCCCGTTTTTATCTTCCAAATAAGGATCTATCTTTTCCAACTCTAACGCTTCTCTCTATGTATCGTAGCGCGTCAGTTTGGAACAGTATCGAACGCTGTAGTTTTACAGAAAGTATCATTCAACTATTGAGCTGACTGTGTTGAAACTTGCCATGTAACACCGAATTTATCGGTTACTTGTCCGTATAAAGGACTCCAAAATGTTTCGTGTAACGATATGATTACTTTTCCTCTATCTTGTAATTTACCAAATACTTCTTTTGTTGTTTCAACATCATTAATTAAAATAGCTAAGGTGGTTTGGTCGCCAATTTGATAAGGTAGACCTGTAAAAGTATCTGAAATCATTATATCTGTTGAACCTACTTTGAGATGTGCATGTAAGATACGATTTTTTTCTTCATCAGTTAGATTTGTATTTTCTTCCCCTGGCATGTCGCCAAATCTTTGAAGAGTAAGGGTCTTTGTATTGAAAGCATCTTTGTAAAATGTAACAGCTTCTTGTCCATTTCCATTTTATATTAAAAAAGGGTTGATACCTAAAATCAATAGAAACACCTCTTCTTATATTTTGATCTAATCTCTTCTTCTTTTTACCTCTTGATGTCAATCTGATTTAGCTTCACAAGATGGTCACGATTAAGTTCCCTTTTAATATTTTCTACTTCAAGTCTTTCATTCCTTCAAATTTAAATGTAGCTTAATTTAGAAAAATCACAAATCTCATTTTAATAGAGCACTTTTATTTAATCTTTTTAATTTATTTCAAACATAAATCCTAGTAAACGCAACAAACTCTAGATTTTTCAGAAAATTCATTTTATAATATTAAAAATGTATTTTTTAAATTACCTCTCTTATAATACTTATAAATTAATTTAATTAATCAGGTTGTTGCAAAATAGAGCCCATTAATCGACTCTTTTTAGCATTCATTCCTTAATTTTACCCATTAAGATCGTATTATAAAATTTACCATCAGATAGTACCTTATCATTTTTTAATACTCCTTCAACTTCAAAGCCTAACTTTTCATATAAATTAATTGCTTTTGCATTCGTTTCTAATACACTTAGATTTATTTTATGAAGATTATTAGTATCTGCCCAAGAAATTGATTGTTTTAAAAGATTTTTACCGATCCTGTGTCCCCAAAATTCTTTTAAAACGCAAACTCCGAACTCTACTTTATGGGAAAGTCTTTTTAATTGATTACCTTCACATCTAGAAAAACCTATTATTTTATCTTGAACTTCAGCTACTAAAAATAAATTTTTAATAGTTTCTGTATCTGAGATAATTAATTGTTCAAAGCCTTTTGGATCAATAAATGCTTCTCCTGCTTCTCTATCTAAATTTTCTGTCTCTCCATCAATCTGTACTCTCAAACTAGATAATTGTTTAGCATCTGTAAGTACTGCATGTCTAATAATATATTGAAGGCCATTTTCCGTAAATTTCTGAGGTTGTATTTTCATCCTATACTCCTTACACTTGTATTCTTTATTTTAATAGAAAAGAAAGATTGTTTGATTACTACTTCTATTAGAGTGGATAAGACTCATTAATAAAAATGATTATTGATTCATACTAAAAGAGATCATCCTAATTGTTAATATTAAAAGTTTTTAGACCAAACTATATTAATATGAAAGAGGTGTATCAAAAGTGGAATTTAGAAGTAGTGGAAGGCTTTCTAATTTTTTAGTTTCGATATTGTTTGCGATTTGTATGGTCACTTTCATCTTTTATGTACAAAGGCATGGATTTCCTAATACTATTAAGTCATATATGATCATGACGATGGTAAGTTTAATCTTTCTAGCTTATATCGGTTATATTCGTAGTATGGTTATTAGAATAAATGATCACGGAGTTACATACGAACATTGGGGATTTAAGCGAACGATTCCTGCTCATCATATTACACGTGTTAATTTACAATACCGCTATAAAGAAACACCATCACATAGTGCTTATCTAGTAATAAACCATCCTGAAGATTCGATTTTCATCCCTTCTATGATGTTTCAAGGTCAAATCGAACGAATAACGAAAGAAATCAGAGATATAATGATCTACTAATATAGTCTATTTTAAAGAACTGAAGTAATCCTTCAGTTCTTTGTATTTAATAATATGATTTTTTGTTAAATTATCGTTTTACTGCATCTACAATGATTGAAGGAAACAGGATTTTTTCCCCGTGGTTTCTAGGATCATATTTTTTTGAACGGAAAATAACACCTTCCTTACCATTCCATTCATTAAACTGAAAATTTCCTTCTTCATCACAATATTCTAGTAGTTTAACTTCAAAACCCGCTGTTTCAAACATGTTAATTAGTGTTTTATAGTTATATACTATTTTATGACTTGCAGCAGGATGATCTTTTGGTCCAGGTCCTCCCACTTTAACAATACTTTGATATGTTTCGTCTTGAAAAAATCCATCTGGTACAGCACAACGAATATAGCCTGATTGTTTTAAATATTCATAACAAATTTTAGCAGCTTCTAAACCTTCATCATATGTAAGGTGTTCCCAAACATGTTCAGCTAAAATAGCTGAAACCGAATTTTTCTCAAATTTATTTTCCCAAGTCGACCTAACTAATAAATTAAGTTCTTCTTCCTGAGTTTGAATCCATGTTGGATTATTGTTATATTCACCTGCTCCAATTACAATTTTTATTTCATCTTGTTTAATCATCAGTAGATTCACCTCATCTTAAATTTTGATCGAATAGTAGTGTTCTACAAAAGTTACATGAATTCCTTCTACATAACGTAGAAAAATGTCAAAATTTAGAAATGTAGATTATTTAAGATATTCTTTTTTGAAACTGTTCAATCGTTTCTTCAACTGATTTATGCACACCTTTAATTACTGTTACTATGACTCATTTCTAAGAATTAATCGGTTTGTTTCAAATTTTTGAGTAGCAGAATTGTTAATCATTCTGACATCCTTTCATATAATTTTTAAAACAACTCATAGTCTTTTATCTATCACTTTAAAAATCAGTTAGATTTCTTCTACTTAATCTTGGGTATAATAATTCCAGTATATGGAGGCGATATCAAATGATCATTGATCGAATTTGTACGATTGGACCAGCTAGTTTTGATAAAAAAATATTGTCTGAATTGATTGAGCATGGCATGACGATCGCAAGACTCAATTTTTCACACGGAACACATGAAAGTCATCACAATGTCATCGAACTATTAAAATCAATCAGAAAAGAGGCAGGAAAAGATATCAAGATTTTAGGAGACCTCCAAGGTCCAAAAATTCGTTTAGGAAAAATTGAAGGGGAAAAAATCAATCTTGAACCTAATCAAGCTTTTACACTCTTAATTGATGAAATTACAGGTGATCGTAATCAAGCAAGTGTAGATTATAAAGGTTTAATAAATGATGTTAAACAAGGAGATCGTATATTAATTAATGATGGTGCAGTGGAGTTATTAGTTGATAAGATAGAACAAAATAAGATTGTCACTTCTGTAAAAACTGGTGGCGAAATTTCTTCGCATAAAGGGGTTAATTTACCAGGAGTCGTTACAAGTTTACCTGCTATTACTGAAAAAGACCGAAAAGACATCGAATTCATTTTGCAAGAAGGTTTAGACTATATTGCATGCTCATTTATTCGTCGTGCATCACATTTACAAGAAATTAGAAGTTTTATGAATTCAAAAAGTGGTAAAACACCTCAGTTAATCGCAAAAATTGAAACGATCGAAGCAATAAAAAATTTCCAAGAAATTAATAAAGAAACTGATGCAATTATGATTGCTCGTGGTGATTTAGGTGTTGAATTACCTTATCAATGGATTCCTCTCTTACAAAGAGCAATGATTCATGAGTGTAATTCAAATGGTACATATGTGATCACAGCAACTCAGATGCTTCAATCAATGGTAGAAAATTCAATTCCAACACGAGCTGAAGTAACTGATGTATTTCAAGCTGTGATGGATGGGACGAATGCAGTCATGCTATCCGCTGAAAGTGCTGCTGGCCACCATCCAATCGAAAGCATTGAAACATTAAAACTTGTATCTCAATTTGCTGAGACCGTAAAATCAAAATCTCCATTTGATTTTGATGATATGTTTGAATTGATTAACTCGACTATCAAATAACTTGATCTTCAAAACAAAAACGCCCCAAAAGGGCGTTTCAGACTGTTGACAAACGCTCGCTTTCTTCGTTGCTTCGCCTGTCTGCGGTGCTCATTACCGTCTAAGGTAACTCCGCTCCTCACCAGACTTCACGCCTCGAAAGACAAGCGCTTGCAATCAGTCTGAAACCCAAGTTTTTTGTACTATGTCTACACACTAAAACGCCCCAAAAGGGCGTTTTTAAATATCACTTTTCTTTTTTATAAAATCGTTCACCTGTATCTGGATTATAGTAAACTCTTGTTTTCTCCCCTGTTACAGGATCAATATTCACTTCGCTAGTTCGTTGAAATCCTTCTGGTATCTGATTTCCATGATTTCGATTAAATCGTTTATCGTAAATAAAGTAACCTAGCAATAAACAAATAATGAGAAATAAAATTTGGAGACCATAAAAACCGAAAATAAATTTTTCCATTATATTTTCTCGACTACTACAGCCGTTCCATATGCTACAATTCCACTCATATTGTACTTCATGTAGACAGACCCCCTAAAAGTATTGGTATTACAATACTAAACAAGCTACTCACAAAATTATGTCCGTCATTTTGTCCGTTTGTCCGTTAGATAGCTAAAAAACTATTAACTAAAAAAACAGGAAAGAAGCATTTGGATGTTCATATTCATAATTTTAATAACAAACCAAAAAAATAAAATATTAGTTTGATTAGCTTACTACAGAATTAATTACCAGTTCCCTTATGAATTTGATTATAACAATTTTTTTTTGAGAGGTCTATGCACTCATGTATTGGAATTAAAAATAATTTGAAATTGCTTTATGCATCATTACATCTTTTGCTTATTCCTTGGAGCGACTGAATAAGACAAAATCTTAAATAATTATGTAGACCACATCTTTAATCCCCTACACTTCTCCTATGTGCAATCGAGATAATTAATAATCCAAATAAGATCCCAAAATGGTTGTCAAAGTGGTTGAATAGGCAAATATTGTGACATGAATGCTTTAAGGTCTTATTATTTACATTAGTCGGGGTAGAATGTCACATCCGTGGAACTCGATTCAGTCAACTAAACTGTTCACCCCCCTACTTGTATAAACATGTTTCAGGCGGTGGTATTAGAAATTCAAAAATAAACCATGAGCTTTTGGAGAATATTTGTGCTAGAATGAATAGTCTTTTGGATAAAAAAAGAGAGGAATATATATGAATCAAATTCAAACAAAATCATCTAAAAATTTCTTTAAAAACCTAATCAGCCTCATTAAAGGGAAAGTCTTTGTTATCAATGTGCTTCCTGTGTTGGCAGGATATTTTTTATCTTCGCATATCAATCATATTCCACTTGCTGCACATATTGCCTCTTTCTTTGTTACATTAATAGGAAGTGCCTTTGTCATTGCTGGTGCTTTAATGTTGAATAATTGGTACGAAGCCGATTTAGATAAACAAATGGAGCGAACTAAAAATAGACCGAGTGCTACTGGAGAGTTCAGCAAGAAGTTTGTTTTAACATTAGGAGTTACAACAAGCATAATGGGATTTTTTATATTGTTTTTTACTAATGCCGAAGTGTTACTATTTTCATTCGTTGGTTGGTTTTTTTATGTGGTCTTGTACACTTTTTGGAGTAAACAAAAATACTCATGGAACACGATTATTGGTGCCGTATCAGGATGTGTAACACCGTTAATCGGTTGGTCAGTGTTATCTAGTAGCTTTCAACTTATTCCTATGATGATGGCACTCATCGTATTCATTTGGCAAATGCCTCATACTTATTCCATCGCTATACGAAGATTTGATGATTACAAACGGGCAGGATTCGCCATGTTACCTGTTGTATCAGGCGTCAAGAAAACAAAAATCCATCTACTATTTTATCTTATCTGTTTAATTCCAATGCCATTCTTCATGAAATCCCTTGGTTTGTTTTTCATCGGATTTATGACAATTTTAAATATTGGATGGATAATTTTATCGATCAGCGGATTTGCTACACAAAACGAAGCACATTGGGCGAAATGGATGTTTAGATACTCCGTTATTCATATGATGTTATTTCTTATATCTATTATCGTGATGTCAATCTAAAAAGAACCCTGGCTCAAGGGTTCTTTTTATTTCTTCACTCTACATCCTATCTAGATTAATAACATCTTTTAATGCTGCCGCTATCTCTGTAGATTTTTCTTCATTTGTGATGCTACCTGAATATTATCTAGTTGGGAACTGGTTTCTAGTTGCCTAATGATTAACTCTTGTCGTTC
Organism: Bacillus sp. FJAT-25509; assembly: GCF_001420605.1. Taxonomy (GTDB): domain Bacteria; phylum Bacillota; class Bacilli; order Bacillales; family Bacillaceae_G; genus Gottfriedia. The sequence goes on along the minus strand of NZ_LJIZ01000003.1, from coordinate 62,123 downwards.
CACGGGATGATTTTGGCTTAATTTAGCTTTCGCTTCAATTTTTGAGATGTTTATTCTGAATGCTACAATCCCTTTGCTCATTCCTTCGATATATTGTGAATCTACATTAGTTAAATTGTATAAGCTATCTGGTTCCATTATTGGAACAGTCTGGTTTGTGTCCGAAAATTTGTCCGCACTTTTTTTATTTATATTTAATTCTATAAAAAGTGAAATAAAAAAACCTTGAAATGACAAGGTTTTTTTTTATATTTTCTCGACTACTACAGCCGTTCCATAAGCAACAATTTCACGGTACATCTCCTTAATCTTATCCCAATAGATTCATATTTTACGCAATTTTATGGACGATTACTATAGAGATTAAAAGAGCTCTGACACTATAAAATTGTCAGAGCTTATCTAATTAATTCGTAGTATTTATTTCGTGATTCTGTTTTTTGGAGTAAACGCTTATAAAGATAAATGATGCGACTAAGAAAATGAAAAGAATGACTCCCACAATTTCGAAATCTAGTTCTGCCCAAGGGTTAAAAAAAGTAAATGCCAGATAGAAGGAAACTCCGTATGCCAAGACGACAATCACCCAACCCATTAGTCTTGACGCAGCTTGACCGATTTTGCTGGACTGGTTCACCATTTTATAGACAATCATCGAATCAATTGTATCCGTAATCATCATCCCAAACATAAAAACTAGCCCTAAAAATAAAGGGGTATATTTACTTACACTTCCAGCCGCCAAAGACCAGACGGCGGTTTGACTTACTGTCTCAGCAGCCAAGGCAAACAAAGCCCCTACTAAAATAATAAGAAAAGGATTTGTAGTCCCCTTCGCAATTTTTGGGATAAACTTTCCCTTTAGTCCGCTAAGTTGAAACTCTTCGTGATTGTTTCTAGTGCGTAATAGATTATACGTATTTAACGTTCCAATAAGGAATAAAGAAAAAATCGACACCCATGATGCAATATTATCAAAATAAGCTGGGAATGAAAAATTCTTTATCACCATTCCTAAAATACCTGCTGTTAATGCTACCATTCCTCCGTGACCCAATGAAAATAATGTCCCCACCCAACGTGCGAACGAACTGCCCATTTTCCAATTAAAACGGGTTTGTCCATCAATAAAAGCAAGATGATCAGCATCCAACCCATGCCGAAGCCCCAATACAAAAACAAGGAAAAACATTGATACTGTTTCCATTAAAAAATCCCTCCCTTTTTTAAACAGTTGCAACATAAAAAATCAATCCTAAACCTTTGACAGATTGAGGATTTTAGAGGACATCCTGGAGAAAAGTGCGGCCAACTCTCCTTTTATTAATGAAAACGTAAATCACTTCTCGTTCCTCTTGACTAAACATGTTACCACCCTTTTGTAATCAAACTTTGTGAATCATTCAAATCATTATCTATTCCTTACTTTCATAATGAAATAAATTTAAAGGTACACCCTTGTAAGCGAGTGACATTTCCCTAATTAAATGTGAAACCACCAGTTCACTGTTTGGAAGATTTCCATCTAGTAAAATACCCGCGACCGTTCCACTGTGGGCGACAACGATTCCGCCCTGGTAGCGATCGGCCAACTGAACTAATAGAGGAAAAACAGGCTTTGGCAATATTTTTTGATTCACCCTTGCACTGAGGGTTGCCGCCTCCCCAATATAAGTTATATTTTTTTCCTTAAACCCTTTTGAAACTAGATCAAAAGCTTTAATTAATTGCTGTTGATCGTCCTGGCTGTATACTTTCGGCACTTCATTAAATTCTATTGTTTTGATCATACCCCCAAGATCGATACCAACGAGAATGAATGGGGGTAAGGTCCCAAAGCTTGCAATCAGTTGCCCGTGAATATATTCATATACCACGACTTCCTCATACATTACCCCATCGGTAGGTTCAACTTTTGCGGCAATCATCGAGATCATTTCATTTGTGAGCGGAATACTATAGCTGTCAGCAATTGCTCTTAATGAAGCAACAATATCCGCTGAACTACTAGCCATCCCCTTGCCGGTTGGGATATTGGAATGGATTTCAAGATACCCACCTCCTCTTATCCCAAAAAGTTGGAGTAATGATTCACCCGCTTTCTTCGCTTTCATTTTGGAATTTACAACCCTTATCCGGGAAACGTTTGTGTCTGGAACAAATCTAGCCTCACTTCGTAAACTCCGGATAGGCAAAGTGATTAAAAACGGACGCTCTTTCATGATACCTTGGACCAATTCCCCAAATGTGCCATTGCAGCTTCCTCTTCCTAGTTTCATTGTTCAGGCTCCTATCCCCTTACTTCATGCCCAGCTCCACTAATATCGCAAGTACCATAAATAATACGACACAGATAATGGAGGTAGTTTTCATAACTGTTACTGTAAGTAAAATATCATCTGCTTTGATCTTCCGTAATGGTTCGCCCATCTTTGCCCGTTCAGAGACTTTACCGAAATAATAATTCGTTCCTCCAAGTTGTATCTGAAGCGCTCCTGCGATTGTCGCTTCTGGAATACCGCTATTTGGACTCAGATGAAGTTTAGCATCCCGTTTCATCATTTTCCAAGCGCCTAGTATATTGAGACGTTTAATCGAACAAGCAAGCAGCATCATTCCAAACGTTAACCGGGCAGGCAAATAGTTTAATAGATCATCTAGTCGGGCCGAGGCCCAGCCTAGGTTTTGATATTTTTCATTCTTATATCCTACCATCGAATCTAACGTATTAACCGCTCGGTACAACATTGCAAGCGGGGCACCCCCGATAAGGGCAAAGCATAACGGTGATATAATGGCATCGACAATGTTTTCGGCTACGGTTTCCACTGCCCCCCGCGAAATTTCACTTTCCTCGAGGTTTTCTGTATCTCTTCCGACAATCATTCCCAGACTTTTACGTGCAGCCCTTAAATCCTGATTTTTCAAGTGTTGGAATACTTCCAACCCTGCATCAGCCAATCCTTTTGTCGCGATGGTCGTTGAAATTAACCAGATTTCCGCAATGACAGCAAGAACGTGATTCACCTGATTGAGGCCGCAAAGCAGCAAAGCAACGATTAAATAGCTGCCGCCAGCAATCAAAATAGGAAATAAGAGTCCTGCCAGTTTCAAATACCTTTCCTTTACGATGAAAAAACGAATCGCTTTTTCCAAACGACTAATAGACTTCCCAATGATGACCACCGGATGTAGCAGCTTTTGGGGGTCACCAATGATTCGATCAATAAAATAAGCAATAACAATATTAATGGCATGAACTAACATCGAATTCTCAGCCCTCCTGACTCATTACTACTTCACATGTGGCCTCATAAACAAGGCAGCCAATTGTATTCCCAATGGAGGTGGCGGTGCCTGCAAAAAAAGGGGTTGGAAGATAGTTTACTTGACTGGTAGCCAGGTTCATTATTTTAGCCTTAGTTGCAGACCGGAAAAAACGGTGTATGCTTCATCTGCTTCGGCTGCCAATAATTGATTGATTTTTCCTAGAACATCCTGAAAAAAACGCCCCAACGACGATAACGCGACACCACCTAGACCTACCTCATTAGAAACAACAATCACATGCTGATGATTTTCTTGTATCACCTTAATCCAACGATCCACTTCCTCTATTAAACTGGTTATCTTGTTTTCTTCCTTGAGTTCCTGATCTGTTAACCACATACAATGATTGGACAGCCACGAAGAAATACAATCAACTAAAATAACATCGTAGCCTTGATAGACGGTTTGAACAGAAGTTAGTTCGTTCGGTTCTTCTAATAAGTCCCATTCACTTGGGCGCCGCTTCTTATGGCTATCAATTCTTTTCACCATTTCTTGATCGGCTTGGACTCCGAATGCAACATAAAGGACTCTACCTGTATGACTGAAAGCCAAGCGTTCCGCAAATTCACTCTTCCCGGAGCGAATTCCTCCAGTTACATAGGTTAAGGTCATGATGGATTCACCTCTTTACTTACTTCAATTAAGGCTTGGATTAAGCATTGATTTTCTTCTTCGGTTCGAATCGCAATCCGAAAATCCTGATCCGTTAGCCCCGGATACATGGTACAGGAGCGTATTAAGATTCCTTTATGACCCATGCGCCACTGTAATTCAACCGCCGTGATGCCAGCTGTTATCCTAACTAACAGAAAATTGGCTTGACCGGGAAAAACCTTCCACCCAAGTTTTTCTTCAATGGCTAGTTTGACAAGGCTTCTTTGCTCCTGAATTAGGGTAATCGTTTCTCCCTCGTATACCTTTTCGTTTAGGACCGCTTCACCAACCAATAGTGCCATTTGGTTGACACTCCAAGTTACTTGTTTCGCCTGAAACTTTAATATCAGGCTTGGATCGGCCACCATATACCCCAGCCGGAGACCAGGAATCGCATAGAACTTTGTCATCGAGCGAACTAGGATTACTTGTTTCCAACGTTGCAATTCCTCAAGCAGCGTGACTCGTGTTTCGATTGGAAGAAAATCAATAAATGCCTCGTCTATTATCAAATATGTATTTGTCTTCTTTGCCTGTTCTGCCATCTCGACAAGTTCTTCCTTCGAATATGTTACACCAGTGGGATTGTTGGGATGTCCTACAAATACAAGATCGGTTTTCGCTATTAATTGAAGGAATTCCGATTGATCAGGCTTAAAATCATTTTCTACCCTGCCGACCAATGAATTGATGGTAGCACCATAAGCTCTAGCAAGCTCTTCGTATTCCGAGAAGCAAGGATATACAACCCCCACTGTTTCAGGTTGCAATCCTAAAATCGTAAGGGCGATACACTCTGCTGCTCCATTTCCTATCAAAATCTGTTCTGGTGAAACGGAGTGTTTTTCCGCCAGCTTTTGTTTAAGAACACGATGGGCGGGATCGGGATAATGGACGATCGACTCCAGTTGCTCCTTTATCAACTCAATTACACTAGCAGGTGGACCAAGTGGATTGATATTCGCACTAAAATCTAACAGCTGCGATGAATCTTTACCAAACAATTGTTGGGCCGTCAGTAAATCGCCACCATGACCAAATTTTTCAATATAGACCATTAAAACTCAATTCCCTTCACGGCAGGAATTCCTTCGTTATAATAATGCTTAACTGGCTTCATTTCGGTTACTAAATCCGCACAAGCGATGATTTCCTCTTTGGCTGACCGTCCGGTAATCACCAAATGCATCCCCTTAGGGCGCTTCTGAATCAACTCAATAACTTCTGTTAACGGAAGGACATCGTCAATCGGAAATTTATCAATTGCGAGCGCATTATTTAGTTCATCTAAAATGACAACATCATAGCTGCCAAACTGGACCTTTTCTTTTGTAAAAGACCAAGCGGTTTTTAGGGCTACCCGATGTTCCTCTGGTGTTTTCGTCCACGTAAAGCCGATTCCTGTCTGCACGATTTCAATCCCTAATTTTTCGAACGTAATTTTTTCCCCGTACGTTCGATCAGGCGATTTAATAAATTGAATCATAAGCACTCGTTTTCCCCGACCCGCGGCACGAACTGCGAGCCCAAGGGCTGCTGTCGTCTTCCCTTTTCCATCACCGGTGTAAACTAGTGTAAGACCGCGCTTTGCTTTGTTTTCAGTTACCTCTTCCATACGCTTCCCTCCTCATTACAACCAGACTGTCTTTTCTTCAAAGGATGTCCTAGCCGGAACTTTCGCCTTTTTTAATACTTCTGAATCGGGATAACCGATAAACAAATTTCCGATGATTTTCTTGTTTTCGGGTGAGCCAATAAACTCATACATTCGATGGTCACGAACAAGTCCGACTCCCCTTGTCCGCCAAACCAGACCTAATCCTAATTCTTTGGCGGAAAGCCACATCGAATGGATCGCACAGCATACGGCATATTCATTATCGGCAGATGCCTCTTCATCGTCTGCAACGATGTCAGCGGTAACGACAATATGGACCGGTGTTGTTTTTAGTACCTTTAAGGAGCTTTCGATTAAATTTGGCTTGGTTGGAAAGCGTTCCTGTAGATATTCATAGGCCAACGCTTCATAGCGTTTTTTTGCTTCGCCTTTAATCACATAAAAGCTCCATGGTTCACGCATCCGGTCATTCGGTGCCCATGTCGCTGCTTCTAATAAGGTGTGAATCTTTTCTTCCTCTACCTCTTGAGCCGCATAATCACGTATTGCTCTTCGGGTTTTGATTTCAGCTAAAATCGACATCTTAGCCCCTCCCAATTCCAACTAATTGTTTTTCATCTGCTTCTTGAAACCAGCGTAATTTCTCGCGAAGACCGACCACATCACCCACGAGAACAATCGCAGGATGAGTAATCCCGACTTCTAGAACCCGGACTTCGATATCCTTTAAACTCCCTGTCACCGTTTTCTGCTTGGTCGTGGTCCCCCATTGGATAATGGCTGCTTTCGTATCAGGGCTTTTTCCGTTCTCTATTAATTTCGAAACAATATAAGGTAAATTCCCAATTCCCATATAAAAGGCAATTGTATCGATTCCTTGAGCGAGAGCTGACCAATTTAATTGATCCGCACTTTTTTCCGCACGGCCGTGGCCTGTGACGATCGCGAAGGTGGAAGCATAATCGCGGTGAGTAACCGGAATTCCAGCATAAGCAGGCGCTGCAATACCAGCTGTAATCCCCGGTACTATTTCATAATGAACACCATGTTCTGCAAGAATTTCCGCTTCTTCACCGACACGGCCGAAAATGCAAGGATCGCCTCCTTTTAATCTGGTGACAGTTTTGCCTTGACTGGCTTTTTCAATTAACAACTGATGGATTTGATCTTGAATGAGATGATGTTTCCCTGGTAGTTTTCCACAAAATATCAACTCTGCCTCCGTCTTTGCATACTTGAGCAGTTCCTCATTTACTAAACGGTCATATAAAATCACATCCGCCTGTTGGATACACTCCATCCCGTAAACCGTGATTAGTTTAGGGTCTCCCGGTCCAGCACCAACAAGATACACTTTTCCATTTATCATCTTCTAGCTCCTTCCTAAATTACTCATTTGAAATTCCAGCCGATGCAAAAGTGGCCATTTCTTTTAACATTAAGGTTGCTGATTGTAAGATTGGAAAGGCCACTGCTGCCCCACTTCCTTCTCCTAGCCGCAAATCTAAATCAAGAAGTGGCTTTTTGCCTAATAACTGCAGCGCAATTTCATGTCCAGGCTCGACGGAACGATGGCCGACAATCATATACTCCGCTGCTGTCTCACAGATTTCCCTTGCCAAAAGAGCTGCAATCGTGCAAATAAACCCATCTATTAATATCGGAATTCGGTTTTGAGCGGCGGAGAGCATTGCACCTGTCATTCCGGCAATTTCCAAACCGCCAATTTTTGCTAAGATATCGATGGGATCCTTCCGGTCAGGGTTCCTTTCCTTTATCGCCCTTTTGATGACCTCTTTTTTATGACGAATTTTTTCTCGTGCAATCCCTGTTCCTCGGCCGACGAGTACATCGATGTCCTGTCCGCTTAAAACCGCTGCAATCGCACTGCTTGACGTCGTATTACCAATCCCCATTTCACCAACAATTAGGCATTTGATTCCCTGTTTAATCATCTGTTCCGCCCGTTCATAGCCAACTGTAATGGCTTGTTCGGCCTCTGCTCTTGTTATTGCATCTTGTTGGCAAAAATTGTTGGTTCCATAGCGAATTTTTCGATTCACAAACCCGTTAGCATCAATATCTGCTGCCACACCGATATCGACGACTTCAAACATGGCTCCGATTTGCCGGCTAAAAACATTGATGGCCGCACCGCTGTTTAAAAAGTTTTTGACCATTTGCACGGTAACTTCCTGAGGGAAAGCGGACACCCCTTCTTCGACTACACCATGATCAGCGGCAAAAACTATAACACCGGGCGGTGATACGACTGGGAATGATACAGATGTCATTTCCGACAGATGAATGGCTAATTCCTCTAATTTCCCCAAACTGCCCGGAGGTTTGGTTAACGTATCGATATACTCACGAACTTTTTGTCCCATTTCTCTATCAAGTGGCTGGATTCCTGTTATTACGCTATTCATTGGGTGATCTCCTTTTTTGATAATCCTTCATTAAATGTTCAATGACATTCAGTTTAACGTGTGCCCTTACATGTTCTGCCAGCCGGTCAAACGCTTCTTCCCGCAATTGGTTAAAAGATTGGCGCATGTGGATGGGCTCCAATCCCTTTTTACGGCGGAGCTGATTAAGTAATTCCTCACGAAATTCATCATTATGGAATATCCCATGAAAATAAGTGCCTATGACGGTTTCGTCTAGAGAATAACAACCATCCCATTTTTCATTTGTAAAAATAAGCCCTTGGGACGATCCTGTCGCCACGGTTTCACCCATATGAATCTCGTAACCTGTCACATGAAATTTTTTTCCGAAAAGATGCAACTCCCCATTTGATAGGATCGTCGTCTTATCTTTCGTAATGGTAGTTTCAATTGGCAGTAACTGAAGGCCTTCGATTTCTTTATGAAGAGACTCGATCGCCAACGGATCCTCAATTTTATCACCGAGCAATTGATAGCCACCACAGATCCCGAAAAGTACGGAGTGTTTCTTTTTATGTAGTTCTGCTATTTTTTGAGCGATGCCGCTCTTTCGTAAAAAAAGTAAATCTTCAATCGTATTCTTGCTGCCCGGGAGAATGACTAAATCTGGATTTAGTAATTGATCCGCTCTCGTTATAAAACGAACATGACAATCCGGCTCAGCAAAAAACGGGTCGACATCGGTGAAATTTGAGATTTTCGGATACTGAATCACCGCGATATCCAATTCTTTTTCAGTATTTTGAGTAGATGTATATTGATTTAATATCACGGAATCCTCGGCATCAATATTTAGATTCTGCAAGTAAGGAATCACGCCGAGAATGGGTTTTCCTGTATACTCCTCAAACCACGTTAATCCAGATTCTAGCAGGCTGAGATCACCGCGGAATTTATTGATGATTACACCAATTACTCGATCGCGGTCCTCTGGTTCCATTAGCTGAAGGGTTCCTACTAAACTAGCAAACACTCCGCCTTTTTCGATATCCCCAATTAAAATCACAGGGGCATCCGCCATTTTGGCGACCCGCATATTAACTAGTTCCCGGTCATTCAGATTAATCTCGGCCGGACTACCAGCCCCTTCAATGACAATTCGTTCATAATTTTGGGACAGAGTGGACAGTGATTGTTGAATAAGTTCCAATCCCGTTTGAAAGAATTCCCGGCGGTACCTTCCTGCTTCCATATTTTTATATGGTTTACCATGGACGACAATTTGGGATTGGTTATCTCGGTTTGGCTTTAGTAGAATCGGGTTCATATCGGTGGTTGCCTGAATACATGCGGCTTCGGCCTGAACACCTTGTGCTCTGCCGATTTCTTTTCCATCCACTGTGATATAGGAATTTAACGCCATATTTTGTGATTTAAATGGAACCGTTTTATATCCGTCCTGGGCGAATATCCGGCAAAAGGCGGTCACGACAACACTTTTGCCAACATCCGAATTGGTACCTTGAAACATAAGTGGGAGAGCTTTAGTCATTTTGTTTGAACTCCTTACATTTCTTCACCCAATTTTCGACAAGCTCAGGGCATGAGCCAAAATGAAAATGGGTATAACCTGCAATTAAATTCCCTTTCCTATAGCCCTCCTGCTTAAACCCACGCATCCCTTTCGTTTGGTAGGCCGGTTCAAAAACCGTTCTCGGATGAAAGGTGGAGTAGTGAAATTCATGGCCTCTTGCACTCAGATTTCCCGCTAACAAGAAATTTTCTTCTTCTGCAGTGATTTCTCGGTATCCCAAAGCAGCTAGTTTTGTCTGCATTTTCACCTTTCCAGGAATGATCCCTACCATGTTGTAACTCGTTTCATCCGTTGTTTCCAACGATTCAGTTAAGTACATAAACCCGCCGCATTCTGCCAAGGTTGGCATTCCTTTTTCAATGGCCGTTCGAATCGAGTTTTTTACCTCTGTCTGTTTGGTCAGCTCCTCCGCAAATTCCTCTGGGAAACCGCCACCGATATATAAGCCATGGACATGTTCCGGCAGGCATTCACCTTTTAATGGAGAGAACTCGATTAGCTCGGCTCCTGCGGCTGCTAACATGTCGAGATTTTCCTGATAGTAAAAATTGAAAGCGGCATCTCGTGCGACTGCAATTTTTACAGTTGCCTGCTCCGCTCTTTTAAACTGGGATTCTTTTATCTTTAATAGAGGGGCTTGTGCCAAGTCATATATAGAATCTACATCAACTGTTTCAAGGACCAATTTACCTAGTTGCTCAAAAAATGGATCCAATTCTCCCCGTTCAACGGAGGGTATCAACCCTAAATGCCGTTCCGGTATCGAGAGTTCCTCGTTTCTTTTCAAATAGCCAAGGACGGGAATACCGCATTCTTGCTCAATCGCGGTTTGAACGATTTTAAAATGCCCTTCGCTACCCACCCGATTGGCGATCACCCCGACTATATTGGCTTCCTTCAAAAACGTTTGAAATCCCTTTACAATGGCTGCCGCACTACGGGCCATACTGGCACAATTCACGACCAAAATGACCGGACTTTCGGTGACGAGACTGATTTCGGCAGTTGATCCCGTATTATTTAGAGGATTTTTCCCATCAAAGAATCCCATGACCCCCTCGATGACGGAAATATCCGCCCCATTACTTGCGAGGTTAACAATTTCTTTGACCATCTCGTGGTTGAGCATCCAGCTGTCAATGTTTCTTGACGTTCTCCCCGTGACCGCCGTATGATAGGTCGGATCGATATAATCTGGACCGCATTTAAAGCCCTGGACGGTATAGCCCTTTTTCCTTAAAGCAGACATCAGCCCGATTGTCAGCGTCGTTTTTCCGACACCGCTGCCTGTCCCTGCAATCACAAGTCTACGAGTAGACATTCTATTTCCCTCCTCTCTCAATAGGGAATCACCGCTACTGATATGGTGACATTACCTGATTTCTTCTTTATCAACGTTAGATGTTCCGCTGCGCTGTACAATAAAGCAGCCGGCTCACTGACACCGTATGCACCGGTAAATTTAAAGACTGTTTCAGAAGGGTTCTGAAGTTTAATCGAATTCAATTCAACTGGGGTGTAATAAATAAACTCCCAGCCGTTTTTTTTCGCCACTTCAAGCAGTCCTGCTTCATCCTTTTTTAGATCTATCGTGCAAACCGCTTTGACACTTTTTTTTGAAAACTTTAATTCCTTAAGTGTTTCGTCGATTACTGCTTCGATTTCCGCTGCAGTTGTCCCACGGTTGCAACCCAATCCAAGGGCGATCACCTTTGGTCGATATAAAACTCCATTATGTAAAATCTCCGTTTCATCTTCGGATAAATTCCGATGGGTTACTACTAAGGCAGCATCTGGCTTTGCGGCCAGCGCTTCTTGAATCGATGAATACGGCTGAATATTTCCTGGTAGCGGCCGGTCATATGACCACCAGTCTTTTTCACCTGACTCCTGAACCACGGCGATTTTTTCTTCGTTTACAACCGAAGCGCTAACGGGCGTCAGCTTATCAGCCGAGTCCCAAATCCAGCCAAATCGTTTCCCGAACAAATCAACCGCAATCGTTTCCTGTACGTCTGAAGCTGTGGTAATAATTGGACGGGCCTGTAGAGTGGCCGCCACTTCTTTCGTTAGTTCATTTGCACCGCCGATATGGCCTGACAGCACGCTGATCACATGTTCACCCTTATCATCGATAACGACAACCGCAGGATCTGTTTTTTTATCCTTTAAAATAGGTGCAATCATTCGTACCACGGCTCCAAGGGAAATGATGATAATAAGCCCATTGTAGGCCTCGAAAAGAGCGGGCAGAAGAAGTCGAACGCTCCCGGTAAATAACTGGATGTCCTTGTTCCTCTCATCTCCTTTTTCAAACTTCGCCATATAGTACACATCGGCATTTTGAAACGAATGTCCCAGCTTGCGGGCCAGTTCGACCCCATGCTTTGTAATGGCGACAACCGCATAGTCCCCCTTCTGCTGGATGACCGCCCTTTGCGCTTCTTGGAGCTCGATCATTACGATTCCACCCCCCTACGGAATCCGTGTGTAAACTGTTTGTCATACAGCTTGGAACGATAATCTTGTTCGTGGATGTTTTCATCCAGTGCCCATCCTGCTAAAATCATCGCCTGTTTACGAATCCCATTAATCCGCATATCCTCGTCTAAGCGTTCCAGTGTGGTCCGGACAATTTTTTGATCTGGCCACGACGCTTTATAAACAACCGCAACAGGAGTATCCTTGCTCCATCCTGCCCCGGTCAATTCCTTGACAAGTTTCTTCGTTAACGTCGCACTTAAGAAAAGCGCAATCGTGCAATTATGTTTTGCTAAATCCGCCAGCTTTTCAAATTCTGGCACAGGTGTCCTACCCTCGGCTCTTGTAAGGATCACGGTTTGGGTTAAATCAGGAATCGTCAGCTCAGCTTGAGCGGCCGCGGCGGCCGCAAACACAGAACTCACACCTGGAACAATTTCTATTTCGATTCCTCTCTTCTTTAACAAGACGATTTGTTCCATAATCGCCCCATAGACAGCCGGATCGCCCGTGTGTACACGAACAACCTTTTTCCCTTGCAGAATTCGGTCAGCCATGACGTCAACCATTTCTTCTAAGTGCATCCCAGCAGTTTTCAATATTTCGGCGGAAGGTTTTGCTTTTGCAATTAAGTCTTCGTTTACAAGAGAATCCGCATATAGAATAACATCTGCCTCCTGAAGATACTGAAGGCCTTTTACCGTGATTAAATCAGGATCGCCCGGTCCGGCACCAATGATATAAAGCTTCATTTTCTCACCACCATTAATGTTAAATATTCAAGCTCAGCTCCTTCGAGCTCATCTGCCCTCCAAATAATTTCTTCATCCGATGTTACCTTTGTAACGACTGAAGCCTTGTCAAGCAAATCTAAATCTCGTAATACTTCTAGCATTAAATCAATCACTTTCGCTACTTTTATAAAAATGACACAATCATTGTCTTGAATGACTTTTTTCATGGTTTCATAGTCATCCCGTGCTGGAACAATCGCAACATGCTCATCCCCATCTGCCAATGGAATTCCCAGCCTAGAAGCCGCCCCATTGATGGACGAAATCCCCGGAACAACTTCAATCGGAACTTGCGGATACTTCTGCTGCATCAAACGCATCATATGAATAAACGTGCTGTATAAAAGAGGGTCCCCTTCAGTTACAAAAGCAACATCCTTTCCCTCCTGCAGCTTGGCCCATACATTTTCCACGGTTTCCGTCCATTTTCTTTCTAATGTGGCTGGATCCTTTGTCATTGGAAAGACAAGGCCCAGCATTTCTTTTTCGTTCGACTGAAAATAGACATCAATGATTCGATGGGCATAACTTTTGCTGCCCTTTTGTTTTTTCGGATAGGCAATCACTGGTGATTCCTTTAATTTACGAAACGCCTTAACGGTAATAAGCTCTGGATCTCCTGGGCCAACCCCAAGGCCGTATAATGTACCTAACATGTTTACTCCCCTTCCTTGCGCCAAGCTTCGATTATGTAAATCGGATTTAATGCATCAAATCTTGTTAAATTTAAAATGGGCTTACTTCTTGATATTTGAGCAAGAGTAATGTTCGTCTCATATCCTCGCTCTTTAAACACAAGCATCGCTTCTGATAGATTTTCAATTGTGACGGCATTTAAGACAATGCGTCCACACCCTTTCAAGCGGCTACAGCAAATATCCAAAATGTCCTCCATCCCACCTGCCGTCCCGCCAATAAATACCGCATCCGGATCCGCGAAGGTTTCTAGTCCCTCTGGTGCTTTCCCATGGACGAGTGTTGCATCCACACGAAACTTTACTAAATTTTGCTTACAGTTTTCTAAGTCGCCCTCGTTCTTTTCGATGGCAAACAATTGTCCTTCCCTGGCGATTTTCGCAGCCTCAATCGCAACAGAACCTGTGCATGTCCCAATATCCCAAACCGTGCTATCTTCTTTTAACCTTAGGCCACTAATGCTTAGTGTGCGAATTTCCTTTTTTGTAATTAAGCCCTTATCTGGTTTACGCTGTAAAAATTCCGAATCGTCAATGCCTATCGGCCAATGTGGGCTTTCCCCTTTTTTCTTAAGAATTACTACATTGAGCGGTGAAAACTCTTCATCCTTCATTTCAGAAAGGGTAAACCAGCGGCATCGTTCCTTGTCACTGCCTAGGTTCTCGCCCACAAACGCCTCATATTCAGTCATGCCAAAGGAAAGTAAATATTGAGCGATTTTATTTGGGGAATTTTCTGTGTCGGTTAAGATTGCGACTGTTTTTTTTCCATCCACCCGCTGTGCCAACCCTTTTATACTCCTGCCGTGAACACTAGTAAAATAAGCATCCTGCCATCTTTCTTTCATTCTGGCAAAAGCAAGCTGGATTGAACTTATATATGGATAAATATCCAAATCGATTTTAGAAGATAAATAGCTTCCAATTCCATAGAATAACGGGTCTCCTGAAGCTAGAATGACTACCTTTCTAGTCTCCGACTGCAACCGTTCCACTAGAGAATAAAGCCCGCCTTCAATCGCCATTTTTTCGCCGGCGAATTCAGAAAAAAAAGCAAGCTGTCTTTTTCCTCCTATTAAGAGTTCACTTTCATTAATCCACTTTTCGTACATTGGGAGTAGGCTGACTTTCCCTTCGTCCCCAATGCCGATCATTTTAATTGATGGCACTCTTTCGCACCGCCTTTCCTAACAATTGCCCCTTCATGGTATATAGGGTCGTATCTATGTCGATCCCACCATCGACTTCTTTTAACGCAGCGACGCAGCAATAGTCGCTAAGCATTTCGAAAAAGGATAGGTGGCCCTGTGCTGTCATCAAATCACCAACCTGTGATGCCGTATTGGCAGTTCGAATTTCCTCGACCAGTGTAGCATCAGCACCGGTACGGCTTGCCACCTCAGCTAAAAAATCAAAATCTATAGGGGCACTTTTTGAGTGAACCATCATGATCCCCATTGCCACTTTTGAGAATTTCCCCATCATGCCGACCATCGAAACTCTCTTTACCTCTTGCTTCTTGCATTGTTTAAGAGTAAACCCGACAAAGTCACCCATTTCGATAAAAGCTTCTTCAGACAGCTCAGGAAATTGCTTCATGGCATTTTTCTCGCTCCGCCCGCCTGTTGTAATGACAACGTGCTCACAGCCACTTGCTCGGGCAACACTAATTGCCTGGATGATACTAGCTTTATAAGCGGCTGTGGAAAAAGGAACGACAATCCCGCGGGTTCCGAGAATAGAAATCCCGCCAATGATCCCTAAGCGTCCATTGAGTGTTTTTTTGGCGATTTCTTCACCGGCTGGTACGGAAATGACGATTTTAATGCCTCTTGTAATCCCGAATTCTTTTAATACCCCTTCTGCTGTCTCGCAGATCATCCTGCGGGGAACGGGGTTAATCGCGGCCTCGCCGACAGGAACGGGCAAGCCGTCCTTTGTAACGCGGCCAACACCAATTCCCCCATCAAGCACAATGCCTGGTTCATCGAGCCATGACACAGTAGAAACAATCAAGGCCCCATGGGTGGCATCTGGGTCATCCCCCGCGTCTTTTATCGTACTGGCTGTAGCCGTTTGTTCCGTTACTTCACAGTTTTCTACCTGAAAGGTTGCAAACCGCTTAACGGGCAAGTATATCGTTGATTCTGTTTGCTGTTCACCGGTAATTAATGCCGTCAGCGCTGCTTTGGTGGTTGCTGTTGCGCAGGCCCCAGTCGTATATCCTTCCCGCAGCTTACCTTTTGGTACTTCCTGCATGGGTTATCCCCGTTCAGCCATAATGGAAATGGCATTTAATGCGGCAACGGTCACGGTACTGCCACCTTTACGGCCAATATTGGTGATGAATGGGATATCGAGCTTAGCTAGTTCTTCCTTTGACTCAGCCGCAGAAACAAACCCAACAGGCAATCCAATGACAAGACCAGGTTTTGCTTCTCCTTCTTTAATTAGGCGGATAAGTTCGAGTAAGGCGGTTGGGGCATTCCCAATGGCAAAAATACCGCCATCTGCTTCTTTGATCGCCTTTCGCATCGAAATAATCGCCCTTGTTGTATTCAGCCGTTTGGCTTCCTGGATGACATCTGGGTCGGAAATATAGACTTTGATTTCTCCACCGAATTTTTGAATTCGCGATTTATTTGCCCCACTTTGAATCATTTGAACATCTGCAACTACCATTTTTCCGCTCCGAATCGCCCGAATACCGGACTGAATTGCGTCAGGATGGAAGAGGACGCTTTGCCCGAGTTCAAAATCAGCGGATGCATGGATGATACGCTGGACAATTGGATACTGTTCCTCGGTAAAAGGATGCTCACCAATTTCTTCATTAATCATTTCAAAACTTCTACCTTCAATCTGTTCCGGCTGGACGGTTAAGGGTTTAAATTCGGTACGAAAATCCATTTATCTCACTCCTGTATTAAAATGATTGTTCTGTTGTAACGTTGGTGTGGAACCAATCTTTTTATGTAATTCTGCGATGACATCGATAAAATTAGTATATACCGTGCCATAATTCAGTTTCGGGCGGCCAATAAGGATAACCTCAATCCCCAGTTCCTTGGCTGCTTCCACCTTTTCATCGACCGATCCGACTTTCCCACTCTCTTTAGTCACCATTAAGTTCACGCCATATTGCTTATATAGGGCTTTGTCGAACTCTTTTGAAAATGGGCCCTGGATCGCAATAATATTTTTCTGCGGCAGTCCTAGTTGCTCACATTTTTCCATATTATCTATACGAGGCAGCATCCTGGCGATCAAGCGAATGTCCGGGTTACCTAATAGTTTTTCTGTGAAAATTTGAAGCGTCTTGCTGCCTGTCGTCAGCATTACCACGCCTTTATTGGCCAATGCAAGCTCGGCAGCTTCCTCGTAGCTTTCGACGACTTTCATTTTGTCATATTGGAATTTTTGTGACTCCCGTTCATACCGAACATAGGGGATTCCCGCCGTTTCGGCCGCCTTGATTGCGTTTTTGGAAGCTTCTTCAGCAAACGGATGACTGGCATCGACAACCGCTAGAATCCCTTTTGTGTCAATCAACCTCACCATGTCTGTATCCGTTAATCTTCCTACTTGAACACGTATCCCTGACTCCCTTAATTCAACTGCTGCATTTTCTGTGACTACTGAGGCAAGGAAATCGAAGCCTTCCTTTTTTATTTCTAAAGCAAGGGCTCTTGCATCACTTGTTCCGGCTAACACGAAGATCATCCTCTATCTCCAGCCTTTTGCACCGCATGTTCGTGATCATGGTGATGGTCATGATGGTGATGGTCATGGTCGTGATGATGATCGTGGTCATGATCATGGTGGTGGTGATGATCGATATGTTCCATCACATTAAGACGATATTGGCAAGTATCGCAGTTCATCTTCACCTCATCACGGAGAGCTTCTTCCACCCGATCTATTAAAATCGTCTGTAATTTTGGATGATAACCAAAATAGTCAGCCAACCGAATTTCGACAGCGGGATATTGATTTTGAATAGGTACCATCATATCTTCTAAGCGTTTAATCAGGATGCCAGTGAATAGAAAGTAAGGCAGGATTACTACTTTTTTTGCTCCAAGTTTAATACAGCGCTCAATCCCTTCGTTCACTAAAGGATTGGTCACCCCCATAAAAGCAGGTTCGACGATTTTATAGTTTGTTTTTTCCCATAGTAATCTAGCAATTTTATATAAATCACTATTCGCATCGGGATCACTTCCGCCACGTCCTAACAAAAGGACAGCCGTATCGTCTTCGATGGTTTCTACATTCTCGCCAATTTCCATTAATCTAGTTTTTAGAATTTCAAATGTTTCCTCATGAACACCAATTGGCCGACCATAAGTAAATTGAACAAGCGGATATTTATTCTTTGCCTCATCAATAGCTGCTGGAATATGAATTTTGGAGTGTCCTGCCTGTAAGAGCATGATCGGAATCACGACAATATGGTCGGCCCCTTTCTCTACACATAGATCGATGCCCTGATTCACTGTTGGTCGTTCAAATTCTAAAAAACACGTCTCGACCAGAAAAGAACTTTCCCAAGTCTTACTCATCTCACGGATGAACTCACGAACCTGCTGATTTCCCTCTTGATCTTTACTTCCATGCCCCACAAATAAAATTGCTCTCAAAATATTTCCTCCCCTTTGTTTTTTAAATGCCTTACCTTCCAATTACCGCTAGTCTTCTCTCCTTTATTCCCCGCAAACAGCCGCTTCGATTTTAAGGTTTGGTGTGATATCCTGATACACAAAACCTTGAACCTCTTTGACCCGTTTAAAAAATTTATAGAAACGTTCATTTGGATAGGCCTTTTGTTGGTACTCTTGAACAATCCCCTCTATGATTCCGACAATTTTGTCCGGTGCAATTCCTTCAGCTACGATTTGGCCAGTATGAGCGGTTCTTCCTGCTGTCTTGGCTCCTAAAAACAAATCAAACGCTCCTTTACGGTAGACAATGCCAATATCTTCTTTTACGGCTCCATAACAGGCCATGCCGCAGCCATTCACACCAAGCTTCAGTTCTTTTGGGAGTTCTATGCCACCAAGCCTTACTTGTAGCTCATCGGCATAAGGAATGGAATCCTTCTTTTCTCCGTCACAAAAATCACATGCTTTTACGGTTAATACGTCGCCAACAGGAGCAATTAAAAAGTTGGCTGTAGTTAGTTTTTTAATAATCTCATCAGGCTTAGAGGTTAAAATTTGCAGCTTCATAAAATGGTCTTGTGTGTATTCCATGACTCCTTCTTCTCCGACAATTTCGGAAAGAATAACCATCTGATGCGCGGTAAATTTTTTATTGACGACACCAGGGCTGACCGCTACCTCAAAAATAGATTGAAAGTCTTGCTTCACAATTAAATCTTGGTTTCGTCCATAGGTCTCACCAAGGTTCATTTGCAAGGCTTCCTCAGCCAACTCTCTTGGCGACTCTTTCACTGAGGTTGGGGTGACTGGTTTCTTGTTTATCGGCATTACATCTTCCATTTGCTCCAGTGCCCATGGTTCGGCTTCCTTTTGCAGTCGCTGATGCGGTTTCAAAGGCTGAATTGCCTGATTTAATGTATACTTCCGCTGATAACCACGCGGAGTGATCATTAATTCATCGTAGAAAAATGTTGAAGAGTTGCCTATTAAAACGGTGGTTAACATGCCAATTTCATGATCTAACATCTCTTGTAAATTGGTTAAGACGATCTTTTGACTATCACGGAAGGCGCTCTTTACCAATCCTACAGGGGTGTCTGGCGAGCGATATTTTAATAGAATTTTTTGTGCTTCCATGATCTGCCGTGTTCTTCTCCCGCTTTTTGGATTGTATAGGGCAATGACAAAATCAGCTTGAGCTGCCGCTTCGATTCGTTTCTCGATCAAACTCCAAGGTGTTAAATGGTCACTTAAGCTAATCGTACAGGCATCATGCATGACCGGCGCGCCTAATAAAGCAGCACAGGAGTTGATGGCAGAAATGCCAGGAACCACCTCTACTTTTACCCCTGAGTCTTTTTTCCAGCCTTTTTCAATTAGCACTTCGTAAACAAGTCCTGCCATTCCATATACACCGGCATCACCGCTCGAAATGACAGCTACCGTGTAACCGAGCTCAGCTTGTTTCACAGCCTCTTGGGCACGGCTCACTTCTTCTGTCATTCCTGTGCTGATGATTTGCTTTCCAGCTATTAATCCCTTGATTAAATCAACGTAGGTTTTGTATCCGATGATGATATCACTTTCTTGGATGGCTTCCTTTGCCCGTCCGGTAATATGTTTTTCATCACCAGGGCCAAAACCAATTACCAATAATTTGCCTTTCACACTATTACGCCACCTTTCACAATTTCAAACTAGAATCCAGCTACTATCCGCTGTTAAATCTTTTCTTTAACCGCTTTTTGTATTCCTTCGATGCATTCCGACCCTTCTGGATGTATGAATCCAGCTTCGGAATATTGATAGATCGAATGCTCCTGAAGGCAATGACCTTCCGCCAGATGACGCTTTACAATCGTAGTTCCCACTTCTGGGGTTACGTTTTTATACCAAGTCCCTGAAGGATAGACGATGGCAACGGGTGCATCCTTACATCTCCCATTGCATCTCGTTCTTGTAGTATGTATGATTGAATCTAAGCTTAAATTGGTGATTTCATTCCGTATTGCTTGTGTCGCTTCCTCCCCACCCTTTCTCATACAGCTGCTGCCGTTACAAATGAAAACATGGTGTTTCGTTCCTTGTAAATTCCAAGTAGTCATGTCACACACTCCCTTTCGTTTTTTCATAAAAAAAGCACCCCTATGAACATAGGGGTGCAGAATATATACACACAAAAAATAGCGATGTAAGTTCAGCACTTCTACCTATGTTCCCGTAGGTTGATTGAAGCTATTAGGTAAAGGCAGGTCTCCTGACTTAGGTTCATCATTCTATTGCGTCTTCCCAAATTCCTTCAGTGACATCTGCAATGAACTCCCCTTACAGTGGCGGGTACCGTGACGGATTTAAACCGTACTTCCCTATTAAGCACAATTTTCATTGTGCACCAATCCTAATCTATTCAATTTTTAAAAAGACTTGTTTCTTCTAGAGGCATAAAAAAATGATTTAGAATCATTAAAACGAAAAAATCCGTTCAACATAAGTTGAACGGATAAAACGCCAGCACAAAGAAAGTTAATAAATAATCCTTTTTGTCCAAACGTTTCATCTTCTCAACCCCCGAAGAACTCGAAACTTTAAAAGCTAAGACAGGTCTCCTGACTTGTGTATCTTCCTACTTTAGACCCTTCCCGTAACGTCCATATAAACGTTTCAGTGGTTTGTCTATTTCGTCCACACTTACAGTTGCGGGGACAGTTCTGGTAATGCTCCAGATTCCCTATTAAGCCCTAAGGCATCTTAACTAATTGTTAACAAATTAATATTTAATTTATTATATATTAATATACTAGTCTATCAGATTTAATATTTCAAGAGTTTTTAGACTTCTTTTAAGAAAACGCTAACCGCCAATAACTTCATCCTGTTTAAGTAATTGAATTAATATAGAAATAGCAGAAATTAAATATCGACATTTCTTTTTTTAAAACTTATTGTTATTTAAGGACAAGTAAAAAGAGAACTCTTCGTGTGGTTTTCTTGTAAATTTGTGCGTGAAATTGTCCGCACTTTTTTTATTTTTTATTTAATTCTATAAAAATTAAAATAAAAAAACCTTGTAATTACAAGGTTTTTTAATTATATTTTCTCGACTACTACAGCCGTTCCATAAGCAACAATTTCATTGTTACTCTATTACATCTTATCAACCCGTTACATTTTCACATCACAAAACCTATCTAATCCGTCCCGAGTACTGGCCCCACCTACGCCAAATACGATGATGGCCACACATGCCATCCAACCTACTATTCAGTATATCAGAAAACGCTTACATTTTCAATATTTAGAATTTTCGTTTAAAATATTTTATAACTCATGTATAACTGACTTTCCTTTTTCCTTCATACATCATCAATTACTTGATAATTTTTGTGTGATACAACTGTTCTGTTTCCTTCAAACACCAATTCCGTTTTATTATCGATTATATTTACAATAACTGTATTTTCATTGACCTTTTCAACAATCCCTTTAATTCCATTCTTAAAAAAGACATGTTCCCCTAATTCAGCTATATTTTTTGCCTTGAATTTCATCTTCTTCTCCCCAATCATCATCATTATTTTTCTTAGTTTTACTTCATTGCTATATTTTGATTTTTCTTATTCACAATTGAAAACGCCTTCATCAATATGTAGATGAACATTAGTTCGTACCAAGTTAGCTAGCTTAAATGATAATACGACTAAATCCTTTTTGTAATTCTAACTTATACAAATAACCTAGTGGACATTTTTTTATTCGTTTCATACAATGATGAAAAATTAAGAAGAATGATTTTAATTACTTTTTCTTTCAAACTACTTTTTTATTATATTACCAAAACTTTAGATATAAATATAGTATTTTTTTTAAATACTGAAATTTTAGGAGCGTTTAAAGACATCGATATGGTTATTATAAAATTGACTTCAAGCGAAAGGTAAAGGAGATTAAACAAAATATTCTACGATATTTTAAGCTAATTACCATTTAAAACATTGATCAACTAATACCTGTATCTAAAATTAAATATTAATTCGTTAGAATGGGCATATAAAAGATGGAATTTTAGCTCCACCATTTTTGCTAAACGTCAGTTAGTTTATTTGTTTGACCGTATCACCAAAGTATCAACTAGTTTAGAATCATCACCTTATACAACTAATAAAAATAGTCCGTTAGTAACATTTTTTAAACCATTAAAAAAGTGTAAGAAATTTTTACATCCCTACACTTTTCTTAATTGATTAATTATTTTTGTGACACAGTTATTGTTTTTGGACTTGTCGTAACTTTAAGCCTTGTTTACTAATCACTTCTGTTGATACTGTGTTCGTAGCATTATGGTGGTATTGTAAAAGGTTTGCTTTTTTAACACATATTAAGCTTTTACTTTTGAAGAAGATTCATATAAATCTACCGCTTCATTTACTGTGAATCCTTTATGAACGATGGAATGTATCGCTTGGATCATTGCAAGTGGATGTTGAGATTGCCAAATATTTCTTCCCATATCCACACCAGCTGCACCTTGCTCCATAGCATTATACGTAATTTTTAGTGCTTCACGAATTGTATCAAATTTGGGGCCACCTGCAATAACTATTGGAACCGGGCACTTACTTGTTACCTGTTCAAAGTCGTCGCAGTAATAAGTCTTAACAATATCGGTTCCCATTTCAGCAAGAACTCTTGAAGCTAATGCTAAGAACCTGGCATCCCGTTTTTCAAGCTCTTTTCCAACTGCAGTAATTCCAAGTACAGGTATTCCGTAATCATGAGCATCAGTTACAACTTGAGCTAGATTTGTTACTGTTTGAGTTTCATAGTCAGATCCAATAAAAACCGAAACCCCTACACCAACAACATTATGGCGAATTGCTTCTTTTATTGAAGTAACAATCGTTTCATTCGCTAGATCCTTCCCTAACGTTGTAGGACCGCCCGAAACACGAAGAACCATTGGTTTTTCCGTATTTTTCGGAATACATGCTGCAAGTGTACCTCTTGTTAAATATAGTGAATCCGTGTATGGAAGTAAGTCTCTGACAGTTTCTTCAGGCTTTTCTAAACCTCTTATTGGCCCTAAGAAATAGCCATGATCTATCGCAAGCATTACAGCCCTCTTATTTGGTAAGATTTTGTTTAATCGATTTTGAAATCCCCAGCTCACTATCTATTCACTCCTTAACTTGATTTCTGGATTCTTTATATTCACAACATCTCTTTCCAAAATATGCGGAGATTTAATGAAGAGGGCTTTAAAGATTTTGTCAGTTTGATTGATGAGGTAATGTGCATCTCCTGGTCGGCATTGAATCATATCACCTGGTATTGTAGGAACTTTATTACCATTAATATAGAAATCTATCTGCCCTTCTAGGATATAGAAAATTTCTTCGCAAACTGTATGATAATGGTTTTGGAAGTCTTGACCTGGTTTCAATACAACCACACCAATATCTATATTTGGACCTTTTGTTAAATATTTCGGCCCGTTGTCGCCAAACCGATAATCGAAGTCATTTTCGTGAACTTTCTTCATCCCTTCACACCCTTTCACATTATTCCAGACCAGGTGCCTTCCACATATGCGTGGTTAAACCACGATCAGCAAGTTGAAGCTGTTTTAAATATACACTTCTCCACTTTTCATAGATTTTTAGGTATTGTTTATGATTTTCATTGTTAGGTATATGCGTCCTCTCCCACTTTACAACTTGTTTAACTGCTTGATGGATATTCTCATAAATTCCTATGCCAATCCCCGCAAATAATGCGGTGCCAAGTGCTGCTGTTTCTTTAACTACAGGTACTTTCACTGGTACTCCAAGGACATCTGCTAGGGTTTGGCTCCAAAGTTTTCCTTTCGAAGCACCACCAGTAAAAATAACTTCACTTGGATAATAATCAGTTTCTTCTTCTATAATCTTTAAGTTTCCTAGTGTGATAAGCGCAGCATTTTCTTGAATCGATTTAAACATTTCTTTTTTACCAGTCTTTAGAGGATCTAGAGTGAGATTAATAAATGATGGAGATGCATGACGCCAAGCGCTATAATTCATCGTATCTGAAAATATAGGAATAATCCCATTTGCCCCAATTGGAACATTTTTTGACTTTTCTTCTAAAATTTCATACGGGTCTCGACCGGTCATTTTTGCTTCTGTTTTTTCCAAATCACAAAATGCATCACGAAACCATCTCATTACAAGCCCGGGGAAAAAAGCAATGGTTTCTAGCTGCCATAATTCAGGCACTGCATGGCAGTTAACCCGTATACGGCCACTTTTGTCAACTAAAGGCTGTTTCACATTGACTTCCTGTTGCCAAAATGATCCACCTGATACAACAGCTTGCCCCGCTTTTACCGCACCAACACCAACAGAAGCCATTTGAGCATCTCCGCCTCCACAAATAACCGGAGTTCCTGAATTCAAACCTGTGTACGCTGCTACTACATCCGTTACGTAACCGATAACGGTACCAGCTTCATTTACCGGAGGAAATAAATTATTTTTTAGTCCGCACATTTTTACTACATCACTTTCCCAATTCCTTTTCTCAATATCAAATATCCCTGTAGTACACCCATTTGAAGGATCCACTTGAAGTTTCCCTGACAATTTATAAAGAATCCAATCATTAATCATTGTCATGTCAGTGGCTTTTTCATAAATGCCTGGTAAATGATTTTTTATCCACAAAAGCCTTGGCAGTGCCCCTAATGCAAACATTTGACCTGTTAACCTATAAATCTTGTATTCTAATTCAGGATCTAATTCCTTTAATGCTTTGACTTCATCCGAAGCTCGAGCATCTACATTTGCACAAGCCCAAATCTCCTTACCCGTTTCATCATAAAGGACAATTCCTTCCCTCATACTCGTTGCACTTATCGCTTTTATTTTTTTACCGTCTACTCCTGTTTCTTCAATAACAGACTTTACACACTGAACGACTAACTTCCAGTTTGTTTCCCAATCAAAATCCATAGATCCTGGATACTTATCATTTGATAAATGGTTCCATTCTATTTGTGAAAACCCAACTTGATTTCCTAATTGATCAAACAAAACAGCGCGAATACTACCAGTACCAGCATCAAATGCCAGAATATACGCCATTAATTTATTTCACCTCCATATTGAGTAATGAAATAGCTGTAGCTTCATCTGTTATTAACACCTTAATATACTTACCTTTTAAAGCTCCGTAGATGGCCTCAATTTTTTTCTCTCCGCCAGACACGGCTATAACATATAAGGCTCATAGGCTCTTAGACTCATCAACTCCGTGCCGATTAGCCTTTTTTGGTGTGGCAAATCAATAATTTTACCATTTTGATCGTAAAATTGACCTAAAATATCGCTGGCTTCATTCGGTTGTTTAATAAATGTCAGTTCGTTCATGGTCATTTTTTCTTCCTGAATAATCGTGGCATCAGGATAAATACCGACAATACCAACAATGATTTATATTGTGGATTTAGCCACCTCGGAATGTCTTTTATTGAAAGTTTAGATAAAAATTTTCCTGTCATTTCTTCGGTTGAAGCCAAAAATGGAGCAGGAATCACATGTATATCCTGAAACTTTTCCAAACCGCCCTTTTTTTGACGGCGATTATGAAGATAGTAAAGAACTCCCCCAGTTAAGATTACAACTGAAATATGACTAAGGGTTCGATTTTCAAATATTCAATTGGTCTGGAAACAGCTCTTCTCCAAACTAGGCCAACCATAAATATTTATTTTGAGTTAAGCTCTCTTTATAGTAGTACCAGGCTACTTTCATCAGCATATTTTCCATATATCGTACTTGGCTCATCTACTACTACACCGCTTAACGAAAGTTTCCCATTAAAAAAATTGTTTACCTACTTATTAGAAATATATCCGTAATTTTAATAATAAGACCTTACAAAATAAGTTTCCGGCCCTCTCATTTATTACTGTAGCACTCTTAATTGAAGTTAAGGTTTTATACCTTTCGACTGTATAAGACAATTGCTTCAACCTTTTCCAACTAATACATTTCTACGATGTGTTTCATTATTGATCAAGTTAGAATCAGAAGGCTACTGGTCCTCTTTTGCATTCAAACTGTTTGGTAACAGCATTCTTTTTAATCCTCCAATTCCTATTAATTTCTGTATTGCTAGAAATATTACATTTGGCTAGTTGCTATGTGTACAAATTAACTGATTTCCACATGGTTCATCACGTATTTTTCAAACTATCACCAGGAGCATAGCCGTCAAATACTTTTGTGGCGATCATTTCTAAATAAATAAATTTCACTGAATCGCCTTTAAATAATATGTATATTTTGGAAATTATATTTTTTTTTAAAAAATCAAAAAATTATTCGGAATTCTTACTAAATTGCCCGATATTATTAGAATGTTTTTAATCAAAAAATATAATATATGGCTAAAAATTAGTACTTTTTTAGTGAAAAATCTAAAATACCCTCTATTTTTTGTATATATAACGTCTTCGATAATCAAATTTATCGATTTAGATCGAATGCAAAAAACTAATTTTATCAATATTCCCCCAATATACAAAGTATTTCCGTGACAGTATTATAAAAAGAAGGAATCAATATTACGATTATTACAAAATTTCGTAATATTAGAAAGAGAATTTTCGACAAAAAGAACAAAAGTAAAATGACGGTGAAGTCGAATGATCAAGATGCTAACAAAAATAAAGAAACTACTAGTTAAAGTAGATAGACGGAGGAAACATTCATATTAATGATTTAATACACCATTAATACATTCATTATTCAAGGGGGGCTTTACTATGCAATCAGAACAAGAAAAAATTTCAACAGATTTAAACTGGATAGATTTGTTATTAGAATGCATTGAAATAGGAATAAGCGCTGAACAAGTTAGGTCATTTCTTTATAATTGTAGTACTAAAGAGTGAGTCAATTTAATTTGGCTCAAAAGACTGAATAAAAATCACTAGATTGATAACGGTTTAACATAAAAAAGACCACGAATTCGCAAAAATATTTTTTACGAAATCAAGGTCGGACTAGAAAATGTTTATTTTAAATAGCAAAAACATTTTTGAATTAGACATCTTTAATTCAAAATACTTGCCACTTCTACATGTTTAGTTTGTAATTGGCAAAACTTGAGATGCTAGTAAGTTACATAAAGATTATAAAACTTAAACGTCTCCAGTTGACAGGGACACTAAACAAGTTCATAAAAAAGATTTGTTTTCCTTCATCCATTCATGTTGATTTACTTTCTTCTTTTGGCTTGTGAGTTTCCTTCCTCTCCTATCATTTACCGTAGACCACCCACATACATTTGAATGAAAGAGTTGAAAAAGAGCGAAATATTTTGCTTAAGTTTTCAGATATTTAGTGGAACTTTAAAGCGAGGTGAACAGGTGAAGAAAATCATGATCTTTTTTTGTGTACTTATGATGGGGCTGGCGATAACAGCTTGTTCGAAAACAGAAACTGTCACCATTAACGGAAAAGAAAAAATGGTGAGCAAGCGATTTATCAAGGCAGTGACAAAAAGACATCAAAATACAGTGAAAATGCCGTTTCCAAAAAACAAACACCCAGTTTATGAAGTGGTTTATCAAAAAGAGGAAATCGATGTTTACAAAATCAACAAAAACGTCATCATCAAAAACAGGACAGACTGGTATAGCGTCTCAAAAAGTGAATATCGTACCATTCAAGACGAAGCAAACTAAGAGACTGAAACTCTCAGATCTTTAGTTTTATAACCCCTGTTTAAGTGAACCAAATATATTCCCCCTCAAATTGCCTCTCTTCAAATAAAAAATCCTATTTATCTATCATTCGATAGTTGAATTATTAACTAAATTTTGTTTTTTCTAATTTTAGACCAATTCTATGAGTTTATAGAACTAGTGTTCTCTGGATGCACAATTATTTTTTTAATAAGAAAAATGTCCGGCATCCTAAAAAGATGCCAGTATTTTTTACTAGATACGAAAAGCTTTTCTTTATGGGGATTTTTCGTACGGTTTACTTGTAAAATTGTCCGCACTTTTTTTATTTATATTTAATTCTATAAAAAGTGAAATAAAAAAACCTTGAAATTTCAAAGTTTTTCCGATCATATTTTCTCGACTACTACAGCCGTTCCATGAGCAACAATTTCTAACATATTTTTATTATATTACATTCATATTGGGATAATATAGAAAAAAATACCGTGAAAGTGAACTTATTTTTATTCTTGTTTCCGTCTCAAATAGTCAATGCTTTCTTCTATGAAGGGTTCCTTTGTTCCTTCTATTAAAATATCTATATTTGGTTTTTTATCCTTTATTAAACTAAATAGCTTATCGTAATTTAACAAACCATGCCCCACAGGCACTTGTTTTAGTGAGCCACCCTTAATAACAAAGTCTTTCGCATGGAAAATAACCATTTTGTCTCCCAATATCTTAAATGCCTCTTCAAAAATTTCCTCCTGATTTTTATAGTTATCAATGGTCAATAGATTAACCGGATCAAAAATAACTTGGAGATTGGGAGAGTCAATCATATCTAAAAGACGCTTCATCGTTTGGACAGAATAAATTGGGTGATTTACTCCCGCTTCTACTCCGACAATGACACCAAATTTTTCCGCTTCTTTTACTAGTTCTGAAACACTTTCAACTACTTCCATAAAAGGCTTTTCTTTAAAGTTTTCTTTTGTATACACAATCTCTGCATTGACGTTACCCGTTTCTGTCGCCACAACGCTGCAGCCAAAATCCTTTGAGAATCTTAGATACTCTTTGAAACGATCCATCCCCTTTTTTCTCTCTATTTGGTCTGGATGAATCATATTAAAATAACAGCCCAAAACGGCAATTTGAAGCCCTTTATCAGAAAAGGCATTTCCAATATGTTTGGCAATATCAGAGGATAGACTTCCAATTCCTGAATAGAATGCCGGCAAGGACTTGTTTAGTGCAAGCTGAACTCCGGTCAATCCTTTAGCGGCTATATCATTAACGAGTTTTTCTAAATTATTTGTTTCGATATCATGGGCTCTGATCCCTAAATTCACAAAAATACACCTCTTTCATTTTCAAAAAGCCGTACCAAAAAATCTGGTGCGACTTTTTGATTTTTTAAAATTTCACTTGCGGGGTTATCTGGCAAGCCATCCTCCATCAACTGTTAACACATGTCCGTTCATATAGTTAGATGCTTCACAAGCCAAGAACACTACAACACCCATCAAGTCTGCTGGACTAGCCCAACGTCCGGTAGGTATACGAGAAAGAATTTCCCCATTGCGTTTTTCGTCGGCACGAATTGGTGCGGTATTATCAGTAGCAATATATCCAGGTGCTATGGCATTGATTTGAATATTGTGCTCGGCCAATTCATTAGCAAACGCCTTTGTAAGGCCGGCTACAGCATGCTTGCTGGCTGTATAAGGAGGAACAAATTTACCTCCCTGGAATGAAAGCATAGAAGCAATATTGATGATTTTTCCCGATTTTTGTTTGACCATTCGCTTCGCTGCTTCTTGACTGAGGAGATACAAAGAATTAAGATTAATTTCCATGACGTCATCCCAATCTTCCTCTTTGTATTCTAATAGCGGTGCTCTGCGGATAACTCCCGCGTTATTCACCAGAATATCAATTCTGCCAAATTCCTTAATACATTCTGAAACTATTTGTTTTACTTTTGTCCTGTCACTTAAATCTGCTTGGAAAAATACCACACGTTGGCCGCTCTCTTCAATTAATTTCTTACTTTCCAGCCAGTCACCACTTCGTGCAACTATAAATAGATCTGCCCCTGCCTTGGCTAATGCAACAGCGTACGCCTGCCCAAGCCCCTTATTGCCCCCGGTCACAATCGCAACTTTTCCTTTCAGGCTGAAAAAATCTAGTGAAAAAGTGTTTAGTTCATTAGACACTTTGATAACCTCCGCTCCAAAAATTTATTCAAATTATTATCTCAAATCTTCGATTTTTACAAAATCCATGTCCGTATAAGTGATGTTCTCTCCGCACATACCCCAAATGAAGGTATAGTTGTTTGTTGCTGTCCCTGTATGTATTGACCAACTTGGCGAGATGACCGCTTGCTCGTTGTTAATAATTAAATGTCTTGTTTCATCCGGTTTACCCATAAAGTGAAATACTCGTGTTTCTTGTTCCATATCGAAGTATAGGTATACTTCCATCCGGCGTTCATGTGTATGGCATGGCATGGTATTCCATACACTGCCTGGGGACAACATCGTTAATCCCATTTGAAGCTGGCAGCTTTCGCACACATTCGGATGTACGTATTGGTATATTTTACGCTCGTTCAATGTGCCAGGCTCACCGGTTTCAAGAGGTACAATTTTATTGATATCAATTTTAACTGCTGGATATATATGATGAGCCGGAGTAGAATTAATATAGAATTTAGCCGGATTGCTAGGATCGTTTGAACGGAACAATACTTCTCTTGTTCCCTTTCCAACGTATAATCCGTCTCGAGCCTTCATACCATATTCAGCCCCATCAATGATGACAGAACCATCACCTCCAATGTTAATAATTCCAAGTTCTCTACGCTCGAGAAAATACTCAACACCTAATTCTTTGTTTAGTTTTATAGTCAATTCGCATTCAGTCGGTGTAACACCTCCGAAAATCATACGGTCATTGTGAGTATAGATTATGTGGACTTGCCCTGGCTCAAAAAGTGTTTCTACTAAAAATTCTCTTCTTAACTCTTCAGTTGTATATTTTTTCATATCTTCTGGATGAATCGCATAACGTGTTTCCATCTTCCATATCTCCTTCACCTTCAATTTATTAAGATAATTAACGAACAATTTTCCCAGGGGCACTTTCAGCAAATCGAAATACTTCCTCTTTTGTGAACAAATTACAGTCACCATGAATAGTGTGTTTCAGCGCCGAGGCTGCTGTTGCAAAAGAAACGGCCTCCTGCGGATCATATTCTTCCAGTATCCCTGTTAAAATACTTGCTGCAAAGGCGTCACCACCGCCAACTCGATCGACGATAGGATCAATATAATGTACTTTGGACTGATAAAGTTCCCCTTGTACAAACAGATTACCTTGTAATTGATTTGTTGATGCTGAAATTACATTTCTGAACGTAGAACTTATAAACTGAATATTCGGATATATCTCAGTAAACTTAGAATAATAATGAATGAGTCTTTGAGTCTGTGAAAGTGATTGATCCGCTTCAACGAGACCTAATAAAAAGATGGCATCTAATTCACCGAACGAACAAATATCGATATAAGGAAGTAACGGCAATATGGCTTCCCTAGCTTCCTGCTGACTCCAAAGTTTTGCCCGGTAATTGAAATCAAAACTCGTTTTGACGCTTAATTGTTTTGCTTTTTTTACTCCTACTAATACCGATTCTCTCAGTTCGGGTGACAATGCTAATGTAATTCCTGAAACATGGAATAAAGAAGCATTCTTAAAAATTTCATCCCATTTTATTTCATTCGCGTTCATCATAGAAAAGCTGGAATTTTTTCTATCATAGGTAACATGAGCGCTTCGTTCCCCGATCCCTGTTTCAAGGTAATATGTGCCAAGTCGTTCTCCACCTATTACCATATAGTCCGTTTTCACACCGTGCGACCTTAAATGACTTCCAACTGCTTGCCCTAATTGGTTATCAGGAATTTTGCTAACAAAAAAAGCATTATATCCAAAATGAGCCATGGAAATCGCGACATTGGCTTCAGCTCCTCCATAATTTAGTTTGAGCTGTCCAGATTGTGAAAGCCGTTCCCCTGCAAAAGTCGAAAATCTAAGCATAATTTCTCCAAGTGTTACAACCTTCTTCATTGTAAATCCTCTCTTGCTTCTTGAACTTTTTGGACATATTTACTTGCATATTCTGTGATTTTTTCGTATTTTCCTGTTTTGGCTGGAGTTATGAGATTTCCGCCTACTCCAATTGCCACACACCCGTTTTTAATCCACTGGTCTGCATTCTCGAGACTTACGCCCCCTGTTGGCATAATATTGACCTGTGGAAGAGGAGCTTTCACTGCTTTGATAAAATCCGGGCCGAACGCATTTCCCGGGAACAATTTAATAACATCAGCCCCATATTCCAAAGCTAATTTCATTTCCGTAATGGTCATGCAACCAGGCAAGTACGGTATTTGGTATAGATTGCATAGCTTTGCAGTCTCTTTATCAAAGCATGGACTTACAATAAATTTGGCTCCAGCTAAAATGGCAATTCTTGCTGTCGCTGCATCAAGTACGGTTCCTGCACCGATAACAACTTCAGTGTTCTCGGCGAAACAGGAGGTAAGTTCTTTAATAATCATTTCTGCTTCATTAATGGTAAAAGTGACTTCAATCCCATTAATCCCACCCTTTACACAGGCTTCAGATATTTGTATGGCTTCTTCTTTTGAATCTGCCCTAACAACTGCAACTACACCACAATCTGTAAGCTTCGTAATAATTTCTAGTTTTTTCATGATTTCCTCCTTGGAAAATACACTTACTATAACAATTATTTTTTGCTAGAATTCAAGTTTTTTAGAAAATGAGTAACCCAAAATTATAATGTCACTCCACTTTTAAAAATAGAGATTTCACGAAAGTCATTTTTTTCGTTATTCACCATTTCACCACTTGCCACTTTGACGATATAATCAACAAAATCACTCAGGACCTGCTCTGCCGAAAAATGATCTTCCAATAATGTACCGGCATTAAAATCAATCCAATGAGGTTTTGTTTCAAAAATTTGGGTATTTGTAGATATTTTAACTGTCGGAACAAAAGTTCCAAATGGAGTTCCCCTTCCTGTTGTAAACAGAACCATTTGACATCCTGAGGCAGCAAGGGCTGTAGAAGCAATTAAATCATTTCCTGGTGCACTAAGAAGGTTTAGTCCTTTTGTATTAAGGACCTCACCATACTTCAAAACATCGACAACCATTGACGTGCCAGCCTTTTGTGTACATCCTAGTGATTTATCTTCAAGAGTTGTGATCCCACCTGCCTTATTTCCAGGCGATGGGTTTTCATAAACTGGCTGATTATGTTGTAGGAAATGGTCTTTAAAATCATTAATTAAGCCGACGACTTTATGAAATACCTCTTCATTGACTGCACGTTCCATTAAAATTTTTTCTGCGCCAAACATTTCCGGAACTTCGGTAAGAACTGTTGTGCCCCCTTGAGCAATAAGGAAGTCAGAAAATCTGCCTAGAAGTGGATTAGCTGTGATGCCAGAGAAACCGTCAGAACCGCCGCATTTTAGACCTACTTTTAATTCTGACAGAGGTATATCCTCCCTTTTATCTTTTTTTGCTGCTTCAAAGAGTTCCAATACTAACTTAAAACCTTCTTCAATCTCATCTGTTACAGCCTGTGAACTTAGAAATTTAACTCTATTATCATTTACATTACGTAGAGCTTTTTTAAATTCCGGTAGTTCATTGTTTTCACAGCCAAGCCCTAAAACTAGAACTCCTCCAGCATTTGGATGGTTAACCGCATTTACTAGAATCTGTTTAGTATTTTCATGGTCATCACCCAGCTGGGAACATCCATAACTATGCTTCAAAACTAGGACATTATCAAAAGGGTTATAGTCTCTTATGTATTTTTCGAAGCGTTTAATAATTTTTTCTGCAATTCCATTTACACACCCAACTGTCGGTACGATCCAAAGTTCATTTCGAATTCCGATTGACCCATTTTCACGTCGATAGCCTCTAAATGTTCGATTTTCATTTTTATATGGATTTGTAGTTTGAACTGGATGATAGTGATATTCTTCAGTGCCTGATAAATTGGTTTTCGTATTATGAGTATGGACAAGTTCGCCAGTTGCAATTCGAGTCAAGGCATGGCCAATCGGGTATCCGTATTTTATGATATCTTCATTTTCCACGATCTCTTTAATTGCCACTTTATGTCCTCTATAAATCATTTCTTTTATTTGAATCGAAACTCCATTAACATTTAGCTGTTCGTCTTTCTTAAAATCTTTTAAAGCAAGTATAATATTATCGTTACCATGTATCTTGAGGAAATCTCTCATCTATCCCTGTCCTCCTTATTTATGAATCGATGTTAGTGATAATTCTATTAATGCATTCCTTACTCCAAATTGTTCGATAAGACTAAGGTGTTTTGTTACGGTGTCTTTTAGATTTGAAATCGTATTAAGATTCATTTCCCAAATCTTCTTTTCACTAAGTACTTTTTCAGCCAGCATATTTAAGTCTATTTTCTTATTTTCATACATTTCCCAAGTAGTTTTAAAGAATTCCAGTGTCTCAGTTTGATCCTGCAAACTGATATTTTCTTCTCCCCTTTTCCCTCGGTAAAAATAGATAAGGCAGCTCAAAGCAAAAACCATTCTCGGAGGAAGTACATTTGTTTTCTCTATGTATTCAATCAAAGTAGGTAAATTTCTTGTAATAAACTTAGAAGTTGAATTTAAGGATATACTCATTAAATAATGCCTAATAAATGGATTTGCAAAACGAGTTAGGACTTCCTCAGCATAGTTTTCATGGTCTGCAGTATTTCCTTCTAGTGTAGGGATAATTTCCTCGATAATTAGTTCTCTGATAAAGGAACCTACTTCTTTGTCACTCACGGCATCTTCAACAATTTCTAATCCGGATAAATAAGCTATAGGCGTCATTGCAGTGTGTGCTCCATTTAGAATCCTAACTTTACGTGTTCGAAAAGGAGATAAATCCTTTACAATTAACGTATTTAGTCCTGTTCCATCAAAGGGAAGCTCGTGTTTAATGGATTCCGGTCCTTCAATAACCCAAAGATGATACTGTTCACCTACCACCATTAGTTCATCCTGATAGCCAAGCACCTCCGTTTTTTCACTATAGGTATCCGAAGGGAATCCAGGTACAATTCGATCAACAAGGCTTGAGCAAAATGTATTGGCTTGCTCGATCCAATTGATAAACTCGCTTCCAAGGTTCCAGTTCTGCGCATATTTTAGTACAAGTTCCTTCAGTATCGTCCCGTTATATTCAATTAGTTCACACGGAATAATGATACAGCCACGTTTTGGGTCTCCGGAAAAAGCCTTGAACCGATGAAATAGGAAGGCAGTTAATTTTCCGGGAAAACTCTTTTGAGGCTGATCGGTTAATTTATCCGTAGGATCATAAGCAATGCCTGCCTCAGTCGTATTGCTTATGATAAAACGAAGTTCCTTCTTTTCAGACAACTCTTTAAATGCCTGATAGTCATTAAAAAGGTTTATTCCGCGATTAATTGAATCAATCACCATATGTTCGTTGACTGGGTAACCATCCCTGATTCCCTGTAAATAAAGTGTAAATAATCCGTCTTGACGATTAAGCCTTTCTATCTTTCCAGATCCCCTAGGCTGCACTATAACAACACTTCCATTAAAATCAGTTTTCTCGT
The DNA here is from genome assembly GCF_001420605.1 of Bacillus sp. FJAT-25509. GTDB lineage: Bacteria > Bacillota > Bacilli > Bacillales > Bacillaceae_G > Gottfriedia. Next base: position 26,454 of record NZ_LJIZ01000003.1, on the reverse strand, counting down.
TTAAGATCTGAACTTGCCAGTCAACAAATGCTCTTAAAAAATTCCCTTCCCCAAATTGAAGTATCTTTTCAGGGTAGATACGAAATTCTTTATAATTCTTTCGATTTAACTTTTGCATAATCCACACTCCTTACTTTCATGCACACGTTAACATTTTTGGATATACCCCACTATAAATCTAGGGGTAAATTATACGAATCTTTTTACTGTGTCTCTTATGATTAATTCAGTTTTTAAGAGAATTTTTTCAGCCTCTTGCTCATCACCAAGTATAAGCGAAAGCATTTTTTTCGCACCATGAATGCTAATTTGTTCTAAAGGACGTTTTACGGTCGTAAGTCTTGGCGTAGTATATTGTGAGAATCCAATATCATCAAAACCAAATACCGAAAGATCATCAGGAACTTTTAATCCTTGCGCAAATACTGCGTTCATTGCTCCAATAGCCATGTCATCATTTGAACAAAATACAGCAGTTGGAGGCTTCTTCAAACCCAATAACCTTACCATTGCCTGGTATCCACTTTCCATATCATAATTCCCCTGAACTGAATATTCATTTTTTATGGGAATGTTATGATCAATTAATGCTTTCATGTAACCTTCTTTTCGCTTTTGTGCTGATTTAAAACTCGGTGTTCCTTCGATAATCGCTATATCACGATGACCATTATCTATTAAGTATTCTACTGCCTTACGTGAACCTTCCGAATCATTACTTAAAATATTAATAAGATGATCTTCTTCAACTTCTCTATTAAGGACAACTAGAGGAATACCCTTTTGCAATACATGATAGATAAATGTGTTGTCATGGACGCTTTGGCTCATTAAGATAATTCCATCAAACCTTTGAGAATTTATACTGGAAAAATCTTGATAATCATCAATACCACGAATGAATAAGTTATAATCCTGGTTTATAATGCTATTTACACCCTTAATCGTATCAGCCAGAAAACTTGCTGATGTACCTTTACTGATACTCGTTAAAAATAATCCGATTGTATACGATTTCTGCATCACCAAACTTTTCGCATTAAAATTTGGTGTATAGTTTAGCTGAGAGGCAATTTCAAGAATTTTTCTTTTAGTTGGTTCTTTGATTAAAGGGCTGTTGTTAAGCGCCCTCGACACCGTTGTATGTGATACATTGGCTAACTTAGCAATATCTTTTATTGTTACCATTTTTCTAACCTTCCTTTTTAACATCAACCCATTTAATTAAAGCCTCTTCAGACCTACTTCCACCTCTTTAGCAAAAATTCATTTTAATAATTTAAGTTAAGTTCCGAACTGGGTTCTACGATTTTAAAATTAAAGTAGTCTTTCGCATTATAATAACAGATACCTTGGACAATTTTTCCAAGCAACTCCAAATCATAAGGGACCTCACCGTTCTCTACCCATTCTCCAATCAAGTTACATACCAGTCTTCGGAAATATTCATGTCGATTGTAGGATAAAAAACTTCTAGAGTCTGTAAGCATTCCAATGAACTTGCTAAAGAGACCTACATTAGACAACGCCTTCATCTGGTCAAGCATACCATCTTTGGTATCATTGAACCACCATGCTGTGCCGAATTGAATTTTCCCAGGAGTGATACCATCTTGAAAACTATTGATTATGCTAGCGATCACAAAGTTATCATTTGGATTTAACGAATAAATGATTGTTTTAGGAAGCTTTCCTTCTTGATCTAAGGAATCAAGAATCCTTACTAGTGGTTTGGCGATTTGATCATCATTGATTGAATCGTAACCTGTATCAGGTCCAAGTTGGTTAAACTTTTTCGTATTGTTATTCCGATGAGCATTAATATGGAATTGCATCGCCCAGCCTAGGTTTGCGTAAAGCTTACAAAGGTAGATCAGTGTATATGTCTTAAATTTTCTTTCAGCTTCCGATGTAACCACGATGCCAGATAACCTTTGCTCAAAAATCTGGGCAACTTCTTCATAGGAAGTTTCTTCATATACCATGGAATCTAATGCATGATCGGAAACAGTGCAACCCGATTCATGGAAGAACTTTACTCTGGCTTCTAACGCTGCAAGATACTCTTTAAACGTGTCAATTTGAAGATTAGAAGCTTCCTTCAGTTTTTCGACCCAATCTAGAAAACCTTCACGATTTATTTCCAGTCCTTTATCAGGTCTGAATCCAGGTACAACACTTACTGGGAAATCTTTCTCATTCTTTAATAATATATGGTATTCCAAGTTGTCAACCGGATCATCTGTTGTACAAATTACTTGTACATTAGACTTTACAATTAATTCACGAACCGAATATCCTTCCCCATTCAGTAATCCATTTACTTTCTCCCAAATTTTAGGCGCACTCTGTTCGTTTAGGACATCATGAATAACAAAATACCGTTGAAGCTCTAAATGCGTCCAGTTATAAAGTGGGTTACCAATTGTCATTGGAATCGTTTTTGACCACGCCAGAAACTTCTCATAGTCGCTTGCGTTACCTGTTATAAATTCCTCGGATATACCATTTGCTCTCATAGCCCGCCATTTATAATGATCACCATAAAGCCATGCTTCTGTAATATTTTTAAATTTCTTATTTTCATAGATTTCTTTTGGGCTTAAATGGCAGTGATAATCAATAATTGGCAATTCCTTCGCAACATCATGAAATAATGAGCTAGCGATTTCATTTTTCAATAAAAAATTTGGTCCCATGAATTTTTCCACTTCGAGCACCTTCCTATCTTCATTTTGTTAACGTTAACAATTTTCTGTATTTTCAGTCTAACAAATGTATCAACGTATGTAAATAAAAATGTTAACGTTAACATTTTCGTTAATTTATTAAATCGTTTTCCGTTCTGCCACTTGGTTGATCTTTTGCCTACGGGTTACAACCGAGTAAACTCCAAGCAAACCAACTAGTTCACCTGTTGAGGCTGCAATAGCACCAGACTTACCATTTAGTGCCGGATTCAAATATACTAATGGAATGATGACTAGGACCACGGCAATCATGTTAAAAATTTGAGGTTTTAACAATGATTTTGTACTTTTTTGAAGCATGAGAATGCCTCCGAAGTAATCCACCCATGGGAAAACCAAGGTCTTGATAATAAAAAATTTTAATACATTCAGACTTTCAGCTGCCAATTCCATGTTAGCACCTAACACTGTTCGCATAAACCAAGGGCCTGCAGAAGTAAAACATAGAATAACTAGAAGGACAGACGGAACAATACTGAAAACCATTACACATTTCAAAACCGTTCGTTTGTTTTTTTCATAAAATTGCAGGACAATTTGATGAGTGTACATAAAAAAGCTCAGTATAAGATTCGTAATGCTAAAAGCCAATGCAAAGGAAGAAATCCCCAAATGAACATCTTGAATTTTGCCAAGAAACGCGTAAATTATGGGGATTAAGAAGGTTTGAAACGACAAATAAAAAACTAAAGGAAAATAAAAAGCAGAAATTTCTTTTTGTCTTAAAGGTGTTTCAGTTTCATTATTATTTTCTCTAACAATCGAATTACCTCTCCAGACACTAATGAAGCATTCAATACCCATTCCAGTTAAAAAAATAATTGCTCCTGCACTACTATTATTGGCATGGTTAGATAAGTTCATATAAAGTGCCACAGCAAACATACCTACTAACCGAATAACAACGCCTATGGTTAACCATTTTGTTTCCAACTTATTAATAATCATTCCTTGATATAAGCACCGGAGCCCGGAAAATAATATGACGCCTGAAAGAACAAGAAAAGTAAACTTCAAAGAATCCATAGATTCAGCTTTCGAATTAAAACCATACTTAAACACTAAATCTCCAAGCCTAGTAAGGCCAATTAATAAACAAAGAGCTGTTATGACAAGCGACACCTTGATAAAAAAGATTGCAATTTTATTAAAGGAAGCTTTTCCAATTGCCAAGGCTGAAATCGTTTGCCTAAAAACCAAAACCGGCCGTTCTAGGATACCAAATAAAGAGAAAGCGATCGCATAATTGGCAATTATAACTTCAGCATGGTTGGTACGGCTCAATGTCCCATTGATAATGACATGCGAAATGGATGTAAGACTTGCAGATAAAGCCAATGGAATAAAAAATATCAGTATGCTGAAAAAAGTGGAATTCTTAAAAAACTTTGACAAGGTAATTTTCCCACCCCTTTTCAATTCCCTCTCTGTTAATTTATTGGGTTATTTATATTTATTTCTATAACAACCAAAATAATATGCCTATTTCAGCTTTTTAAATTCGATTGGAGAATAACCTGTATATTTTTTAAAACTACTGCTGAAATATTGTGGATTAGAGTAACCTACCTTTTCAGCAACCTCATAAGTCTTCAAATCGGTTTTCTGAAAAAGCTCCATAGCCTTTTTCATCCTCGTTTCAAGGAGAACATCTCCAAAGTTAAATCCCTTTTCAACTTTAAAAAGATTACTAAGATAGGCTGAACTCACATGAACTTTTTCTGCAACAGATAGGAGACTTAAATTGGCTACGTGATAATTTTCAAGAATGAAGTCAATTGCCTTATCAACAAGTGTATGCTTTTGATTTCCATTTAATCGCTTTACAAACTCGGCTAAATCGACAGAAATTATTCTTATTTCGGAAAAAATCTCATCAATTGTTTGCAATTTTACTACTCTTTTCTCAATGTTTTTAAACCTCGTAACGTCCCAGTTTTTTGCTATTTTAGAAGATTCATGTAATATTAAACTAATGACTCTGACACCAAATAAAACTATTTCCTGCAATGATACTCTTTTAGTTGACAATAGCTCATTTTTTTCATTTTCTAATAACTCCATCACTTTTTCCGGAAGACCAAATGAAATATACCGAAATAATTCTTCTTCGATTTTTAAAGAATCCGCCACTTCTTCATGTTTTACCGATTCAATAAATTCAATAGAAAAAGCTTTATTTATCCCGACTATGTGACGGAAGTCCATCGCTTTTAATGCCTCTCGATAGGAATAGTTAATGTCTGCCAATTCATCATAAATTCTTCCACTTGTAATAGTAATTGTCGTATGAAACTCCTTTTGCACAGTAGAAAGGAATTCTCGTGTTACGGAAGAAATGGCACTAGTAAAATCCTCTTCTGATAAATCCGACCCAAATAGAAAGACAGCGAAATGCTCGGATTCAGCATTTACAACACATCCTTGCAGTTTAAATATGTCAAGTATTTTACTACAATGCATCATTATACTTTTCTTCACAGCTTCAATCTCTGTCTGAGGACCAAATTCAATTTGGTCCATTTTGACATACAATGCAGCTAAAAGTGTCCCTCGCGGTTTTATACCTAGTTTATTAAACTCTTTATCTATTTCTTCATTAATAAATTCGTTAAGGCTTAACCTTTTAAGGAACTGCTGCTGGATATAAAATTGACTTTCGTTAATTTGATTTTCCTTTTGCAGTTCAAGCCCTAATTCGAATGATGCCTGTTTAAGTTTTTCAATTAATTCACTAGTTTCTACTGGTTTTAGCAGATAATCATAAGCCTTTAATTTAATCGCCTCATGAGCATATTTAAAATCCTCATAGCCAGTTAACAAAATGACTTTTGTTTTGGGATTATATTCTTTGATTGCTTTAGTCATTTCCAGTCCATCCATAAAGGGCATTTGAATATCTGAAATGACAATATGCGGATCATGCTCTTTAATAATTTCCAGACCTTGCTCGCCATCCGCACCTACACCAACCAATTCAAATCCATGTTCCATCCAAGGTATAATGCTAGATAAACCTTTTCGGATAATGCGATCGTCATCTACTATTGCTACCTTATACATTTATTTAGTCCCCCCGTGATTTTGGGATTTTTACCATAGTCTTTGTACCAACTCCTGCAACACTTTCAATTGATAACCCATAATCTTCTCCAAAATGAAGTTTGATTCTTTCATGTACACTTCTAAGACCAATTCCAATTGTCGAAGAATTGCTCCCTTTGCTATGCAGTTCTTCATTAATAATCCTTAATTTGTCACTGTCAATCCCCAAGCCATTATCAATTACTTCAAGGCATACTATACCGTTTATTTCATATCCCTTAATAAAAATCGTTCCTTTACCTCTTTTTTGTTTTACTCCGTGATAAATGGCATTTTCTATCAAAGGCTGCAAGGTTAGTTTAACAATTTTAAAGTTTAATAGGCTTGGATTGATCATAATTTCATAAGAGAAATCATCTCCATATCTCATTTCCTGGATGATTAGATAATTCTGGATATGAGCAATTTCTTCTTCTAAACTGATAATTTCCTTCCCTCTACTAATACTAATCCGAAAAAAATTGGACAGTGCTGTGATCATACTACTGGCTTCCTTATTCATTCCCATGTCAGATAAGCCTTTTATCGAGTAAAGAGTATTATATAGAAAGTGTGGATTAATTTGTGCATGCATAATCGAGAACTCAAGTTGTCGCTTTTCATCCTGTTCTAATCTAATTTGTGCAAGGAGCGTTTTAATTTTAACCAATAAATCGTCTAATGCTGTTTTCATAATTCCAATTTCTCTAGGACCTTTATGCGAAAAGCTAATATTTAAGTTATTTTCATTGATTTGCTTTGTTTGATAGACTAGGGTAGAAACTGGATTAGTAATGTATTTAGCTAAAAAATTTGCAATTAAAATAGCAATTGTTGTTAAGATTAAAATAATGATAACTGTTACAAATTTTATATAATTGACTTTCTTTAATATCTCATCCGTTGGAAAAACAGCGGCCACCTTCCACTTATTCACACCAATGGTATCGTAGATAATCGTCATGTTCTTTCCAAATGCATTTTTAAATTCATATCGCCCTTTTTCATCCTGTAATGACTGCAGAAAGCTTAATTCCTTTGGACTCAAACGGTATTCGTCTGAAACTGTTTTTGAATTAAACGTACCATCCCGGCTGACAAGAGTTAGATAGCCATGGTCCCCAATCAATGATTTGTTTAAAACGTTTTCAAAAAAACTCTTTCGTAAATTAAATAGCAATATACCATTTGCTTTTGTGTGCTCGTTACCTATCAACTTAAACACACTTACCACTTCTGATTTACTGGCAAAAATATCATCGGGATGCTCATTATGCCAGTAAAATCCTTGTTTGCTGCCACGATATTCTTCAGTGTATTTCTTATAGGGAAACTGATTAAAATTCTTCCGGAAATCACTCCGATATAAAGAAAATTCACCATTATGCATATCAACTAAGATTGATTCAATTATCGTGTTATACGTTAAATGGATCACTTTCAAAGAATTGTTCATTTGAACGTAATCATTAGGGTCGACCTCAGAAAATTCAGAATCTATCAAGTCCAATGTCTTCGGATCGTTCGAGAAAGCAACTAACTGCTCGAACACATCATAAAGTCTGTTTTCTAAATAGGATTTGGTCTGGAATACTGTATCATCAACATTTTTATAAGCGTTTTCCTCTAGTTGGGTCACAGCTAGGTGATAGGAAATCCATCCTGTAAATGCTATAAAAAAGATGATAACTGGCAAAAATAACGAAATGATCGTGGATCGTAAGGAATATAAAAAATATTTTTTAATAAATACGACGAATTTATTTCTCATAGACAATAACAGGAAACGTTTATAATCTCCAACTTCCACTCCATTCCTTTTCTACTATAAGTCTTAATTTTAAAAATACATTATTTTTCTCGACTGGTAAATGAATCTTCCCTCGCATCCAAAAACTTCCATTACTAAATGGCTGAAACCCATAAAATTTTATGGGTTTCTTTATAGCTTATTTTAGTTTACCAGTGCAGAACTGTTTGAGTCGAATGACTTTTAGTAATAAAATCTTTAATTTATTTTTTTATCATTTTCACTAATGCCACACTTGCTAAAATAAAGGCACCTACTCCGTGTAGGTCATTTTCGGAAACTGGACGGGAAACGTAGTAGTCATACACACCTGCAGAAGTTCCAATACAGATTCCTTTCATCGTCAATGAATCACCATCGACTTCAATCATCTCATTTAATAAACCCTTGTATCCTTTGATGGCGGTTTCAATGTATTCTTTCCCCACATATCCTTGTTCAACCGCTCTGGCAATTGTATAAACGAATAGGCTAGAGCATGAAGATTCAAGCCAGTTATCTTCTTGATTTCCTTTGTCTACGATTTGATACCATAATCCCGTTTTTTCGTCCTGAAAACTGACAATGCTTTTGATAAGACTTTGCAGTGACTCTATTAATTCTACTCTTCCGCTATGATTCTTTGAAAGAAGATCGAGAATATCAATTAGTGCTGTGCCATACCAGCCAACCGATCGTCCCCAGAATTCCGGTGAGCAACCAGTCTCAGGATTTGCCCAAGGCATTCTTTTGCTTTCATCGTAAGCGTGATAAAAAAGACCCGAATTTTCATCTTTCATATTTACTCGCATTAGCTTTTCTTGGTATAAGACCATGTCATCTAGTCCTTGTTCGTTAGTCGCATTCTGGTACATTAAGGCAAAAGGTCCAGCCATAAACAAACCATCGAGCCACATTTGATATGGATATTTGTCTTTATGCCAAAAACCACCTTCTTTAGTCTTATTCAATGTATCGTATAAATGTCTTAGTTTATCGGCTGCTTTCCTATAACGTTGATCCTTCGTCGCTTTCATTAAAGGAAATAACAAAATACCTACTTGAATCGAATCTAGTTGGTCCCTCTCGAATAGAAAATTGCCTTCTGAATCTAGTAAATTATCAATATAGCTTTTAAGATATTCAAAATACTCTTGGTTTTGAGTTATCTCCCAAACACGTTGCATCCCATAAAGGAATACCCCCTGATGATAATGCCACACATTTGCTGGAGGTAGTTCTTTTGGGCTGAATGTTTTCATTACAGTTCTTGATGCTTTTTCAGCCATACTTAAAGCAATTTCTGCAGTTACATTTATGGTTTTGGTTTCAGAATAATTCATGAATATACCCCCTGTTTTTTCGAATATTTATGAAAATTGTCTCGCTGTGGATTAAAAATATATTAAATAATACACCCAATGATTTCGACACTATGTAATGAGTAATAAAATTAAGTATTGTTAACGAATAAAAAGTATATACACAATTAAATGTTAGTTGTAAATCCAAAGTACTGGCCTACTAATCCACATATCCTCTTGTCTCCAAGGTAGCTAATGCAATTCATCTCCTATAGAAGAGATAAAGCCGTCTCGAAAGTAGTATCTAGACGGCTTTATGTTTAATGTTTATTTTTTGAAATGCTCATCGTATTTCTTTTGAGCGTCTTCAATCGCTTTTGACCACTCGTCAAGGAATTCTTCTACCGTCATTTTTCCACTCAATACTGCCTGTGTTCCTGGATCAACTATTGTATCAAGAATGGATCGGTATTCAGGCAAATAGAAAGGCGGCTTGTAAAGAATGGTATTTGGATCATCATAAACTTTGAAAGCTGTTTGGATATGTGGTGAATCTTTTATCCATTGCTCACTCAACACGTCAGAATTCGTAGGAATCTGTCCAACCTGCTGGTTCCAATAAGATTGGCTGTCCTTTGAGTTCAAGAATGCTGCAAATTTCCAAGATGCTTCTGCGTGTTTCGTCCCTTTGAATACACTGATTCCAATCGTATTTCCGCCTTCTGCTACATATTTACCATCAGCAGTTTTTGGAAGTGGAATAGCCTGAAATTGATCTGACTGCAATGCCTCTTTATGTTCGCCATAAGAACCAATGTTATGCTGAACCATTGCAACTGCACCTGTGTCGAAGCCTGCAATCATTTCTTTATATCCATTTGTGATATCACTTTGAGGAGTATATTTTTTATACAATCCGAAATACTTCTTTAAAAATTCAATATTTTTTTTGCTGTTAATTGTACTTTTACCATTTTTTATGTAATCTTCTTCACCCGAGTATGCAAACATTAAACGCTGTAATTGGAATGATCCTCCAGCTCCACCTCGGATCGTATAACCATAGCGTTTGTTAGCTTTGTCTGTTTGATTTTTAACGGCAGTAAAGAAGTCATCCCATGTTTCAGGAACTTTTGTCCCTTTTTCCTTGAACCAATCAGGACGAACCCAAAGAATATCAAGGTTTTGCGTATAAGGAATTCCATATAACTTGTGATCTGCAACGATTTCTTTGTTGAAGTCGATTGCCCCTTTATTAATCTTGTCTTTATCCTCCCACTTATTGAAATACGGATCTAATGGCAGCAATGCGTCTCTCAGCGCAAACTCTGGAAGCCAGCTTGTCTGCACGCTACCTACGTCAGGAGTATCCTCAGCCGCAATGGATGCATCGTATTTCGCTTTTGCAGAATCCTTTGGCAGCCCGACATATTCAACATCGATGTTAGGGTTTTTCTCTTCAAATCGTTTTATTAATTCTTCCCAGATTGGTGTACGCTGCGGTCCGGCATTTTCATCCCAGAACGTTAGTTTAATTTTTTCATTTGGATCTGTTTTCTTTCCCTTTACGCTCGCTTCATTATTAGTGCTGGAACTACATCCTGCTAGAAGCAATGAAGCAGCTATTGATGTAGTTGCAACCGTTTTCCATAACTTTTTGTGCACAAAAATCCCCCTCTGTTATTTGAAGTTTATTAGTTATAAAAACAACATTTTAAACCTTGCATCAACCTTTAACACTTCCACCCATCCCATTAACCAAGTGCTTTTGCGCATAGGCAAACATAAGAACTGCCGGGATTAAAGCGATTACACTACCGGCCGCCAGTGCACCATAGTTTATATTGAATTCACCCATCATATAGCTTAGACCGACTGGGAGTGTAAATTTACCTTGCTGATTTGTGAGCATTAAAGCAATCAGGAATTCATTCCAAGTGTAAATGAAGGTAAATACACTTGTTGCTACTATTCCTGGAACCAAGAGCGGGAAGATTACATAGCGAATTGCCTGCAGCTTGTTACAACCATCAACCATCGCTGCTTCCTCAAGTTCTCGTGGAACATTTGATATAAAACCATTCATTAATACTGTCGTAAACGGGATCTCAACTGCGGCATAAGTAATAATTAAAGAAAGCGGGTTACTGATTAGCCCCATATGCTTAAAAATAATAAACAAAGGAATAATCAACATGGACCTTGGAATAAACTGAGTGCATAAAAGCATAAGTAGGAATGCTCGCTTCCCCTTAAACTTGTATCTGCTTAATGCATAACCAGATAAAGTTGATAGTATTAATACTATAAAAACAGTACATACACCAACTATTAAACTATTTTTAAAGTAAGTTGAAAACCCTACATTTGTCCATGCTGTTACAAAGTTATCGATTGTCGGAGAAGCTGGTATGTATCCAAGCGGCCGTTTGACGATGTCTCCCTCGTGCTTAAAGGCCGTATTAATAGTCCAATATAATGGAAAGAGTGTAAAAGCCAGCATAACCAGAAGTGGCAGATTAAATGTCAGAAGCCGGTCAATTCTTTTTTGTTTATTCAAGTTAGTTCCCCTCCCTATCATATCTCGTTATTCGTAAATAGATAATGGCAAAAAGTAGTAATATACCAAAAGCAACTACAGTTAGTGCTGAACCATATCCAAAATTTGATCCGTGAACGGCCTGTTCAGCAATGTACATCGTTAAAGTAGTAGTACTGTGTGCTGGCCCTCCGCCAGTGAGGTTGAAAAGAAGGTCAACGTTATTAAACTCCCAAATCACACGTAGTAAAGTTGTCAGGACAATTGTATTTTTCAAAGATGGTAGTGTCACATATAAGAAAGATTTAACTCTTCCAGCACCATCCATCTTTGCCGCCTCATAAAGTTCTTCTGGAATACTTTGAAGTGAAGCGAGTATAGTAATTGCAAAGAATGGTATCCCTCTCCATAATTCTGCAATAACGACCGATGTAAAAGCAGTAGTGCTATCAGCAAGCCATGCCTTGTTTTCACTTATAAACCCTAATTTGATAAATAAATCATTAATTACACCCATATGTTCATTAAACATAAGAGACCACATTACAGAGGCTAATACACCAGAAATTGCCCACGGAATAAATGCAGCCGCCCTTACCATCCCTCTAAATTTAAACTTTTGATTGAGAAGTAGTGCAGCAAATAAACCAAAAATTAGCTGTAAGCCTACCTGAGAAACTACCCATTTAAAAGATGTTATCAAACTTGGAAGAAATAATTTATCCCCCGTAAAAATCTTCTTGAAATTGTCTAACCCGGCAAAACCGTCATAAAAGGGAGCGGATATATCATAATTTTGAAGACTATAATAGAACACCGTCCCAATCGGGTAGAACAAAAAGATTGCAATCATTAGTGTTGATGGCAAAATAAACAAATAAGGTATCCACTTTTGTAATTTAAATTTTTTGATTGATTTCTTTTTTTCAGTAGAAACTACTGATACTTCCAGTGTTTGTCTTAGATTCATTGAATGGATCCTCCTTTCTTATTTTTCATTTTAATCGAAAACGCTTACACGAAGAATCCAATATCTTTAGGCGTTTGTTTGATTTTTTTAGATATTCATAATTTTTTAAATATTTTTTAAATGTAGATGATAAACAAGGCAGCTATGAGCAGCTGCCTTCTTTATCTAACAATATACTTTTACTTCAACTTTGTTTTTTAACTCTTATTTTGAATTATAACGAATCTGAAATTGATATTTTAATAGCGTACCATAAAAAAATATTGCCTGCCTAATTGTTAATAAGACAGGCAATTGACAGAAATTCAAATTGACTAATAAATATTACTTACATTATTAAATATAAAAAGTGGGTCAGTAGATTTGAATCTTTTGGACTTGCAACCTTCCATTTCAATCTCATGGCCGTTTTCTATATAGAAAGCCGGTCCTTTATGATTACTAACTGTTACCCCTTGGAATTTAATATCAGTAACATTGCAGCAATAAAAACCTCTTTGCTTCATTGGTTCAAGTTCCGCCATCATCGCAGGCAATCCAGGTTTGGCATCTTCAGCCATTGATACAGTCACATCTACAAACGTGATTTCCTCTACGTGCATTTCCGCAAGACCATATAAAAAACCTGCTGCTGCACTGACGTCACGGGCAGTTATATTTGCAAAATGGATCCTTCTAAACACAGGTGTTTCTTTTGTAATCGGGTATGGATTTTTATCCCACACATATTTTTCTTCGCCATTTGGACCACAGTTGTAATATAAATTGGCAATAAAAGGACAGATGACCCCCTTCATGATAATATTATTGATGCGTACATCCTCAATCACACCGCCCCGGCCTCGTCTTGATTTCATTCGGATTCCCCGGTCTGTACCTTCTAGAATACAATTGCTTACGGTGACATTTCGAATATCTCCGCTCATTTCACTTCCAAACACGATTCCGCCATGCCCATGAATCATTGTACAATTGGTAATGGTAATATTTTCACAAGGAATACGCTCTTTTGTTTCTTCAGTACCTGACTTAATGGCAATACAATCATCACCGACATCAATATGACAATCAGAAATGCGAACGTTTCTGCAAGATTCCGGATTAATCCCATCCGTATTTGGAGAGTCGCTGGGATTTTCAATCCGAATATTGTGAATTGTGATGTCTTCACTACAAAAAGGATGAACGGTCCAGCTTGGCGAGTTCGTGAGTTTAACCCCTGATATCAAGACATTTTTACAATGATCGAAACTAATGAGCTTCGGCCTCGGGTATTGATTTTCATTCTTCTGAAAAATATTCCACCAATAATGCCCGCTGCCATCCAACGTACCATAACCGGTTACCGATATATTTTCAGCATTTTCAGCATAAATACAAGAGGAATAGACTTCCCTAGATACTCCCTCCCAGCTGGAATGTACGATTGGGTAATCAGTTTTATCCGGATTGAATACTAAAATGGAACCAGCCTCTAAATAAAAATGAACATTGCTTCTTAAAATGATAGCTCCAGTAAGAAATCGTCCGGCTGGTACATAAACAGTTCCGCCCCCTGCTTCTGCACATGCCTCAATAGCCAGAGTAATAGCGTTATTATTATTGGTTACCCCATCGCTGATTGCTCCAAATTGTTTGATATTATATATACTAGGTGCCGTTGAATTAACCATTTTTAACCTACCTTTTTATCAGCTTCAGTCACTTTTTTTGATAACTTAATACCGTTTTTTTTATGCTGTATTAAACCTACCTTATTTAAAGATGGATACTTAATAGCAATAAATACAATTACTCAATTTCTTTTAGAACAAAAGCAGCTAACTCTTTTGAACCAGCTTTTGAAAATGTGTAATATCCATAACTCCTTTCGGTAAGTCCACATGGACCCATGCATCAACGGAAACAGGGAGTTTTATTTACTTCACTCCCTGTATTTTGTAAGACAATAACATTAAATATTACACTGATTTAGACTGTTAGTGTCTTATCATTATACTGTTATGCTTTCAAAGACTATCTAGCGATTTTCAAAATCCTTACCTGGCCGTGTGTGAACTGTTTCGCTTGGCCCAAAGCCACTCCATCGATATCCTAGAACCTTTTCAAGACCGTTTGGAATCACATCGGATAAACGTTCTCTTTTCGAATATTTGATTCCCTGTCCCACTGCTTCCACTTTAAATGTATATTGTTGACCTTTTTTAAGGCCCGTCACTCGATAATAGGTTTTAGCTGTTGTCATTTCTGCATTAATTGGTGTAAACTCACTTCCATCAGGCTTGATCGGTTTTCCGTTTACATAAACACGGTATCCAATGACATCTTGATTAATGGCGGATGCCTTGTTCCAGTAGAGGTACACACTAGTTCCATCCAAACCAATCTGAGCTTTTAGCTTGCCAGTAATTGATGGAGACCCAATCGCGTACGGAGCAGCTGTTTCGATTTCGAGTGAACGGTTATAAGGCGTCTTATTTCCTGCTAAATCCACTGCTTCCACTTCTACATTATACTTTTTACCTGGCTGAAGATCACTTAGTGTAAACTTGTTGGTTGTCGCAAATCCATTAAGTTTCCCATTTGCATACACATTATAACCTGCAATTCCAGTTTCATCACTTGCTGCTTCCCAGGCTACGGAAGCCCATGTAAAACCGGGATACACAGCATTTACTTCCTGACCGCTAAATGTATCACTAGCAGAGATCGTCGTTGTTGGTTCTTTAATTTCTGTATTGGCTGGAAGTAAAGGGGCTGTTTTGTCTGCTTCTCCATTTGTTGTAACCTTGATTTCAGGACCATTCGAAGTACGATTTCCTGTTGCATCGTCAGCTTCTACTTTAAACGTGTACTCATTTGCCGGAGCTAACCCGGTTAATGTAAAACTTGTTTTATTAGTTGTGGTATAGTTAGTACCCACTTTTACGCCATCTTTGTAGATGGTGTAACCTGTAACACCTATATTATCGCTTGCTGCATTCCAAGTTATTGTCGCACTCTTTCCATCAGCAGAAGATAGTGCCTTGACAGCAGAATTTTCTGACCAGACTGGTTTTTCAGCAGTATCTTCAGGAGCCGCTGTCGTATTTTCAAAAACAAGGCCTGTAGAGTTTTTAATTCTCCAAGGATTTCCATTATTATCTTTTACATTTGTAAAGGATACATCAATAAATTTAAAATCTTTTGCATAATCCATATTGACTGAATAGACATTATCAAATTTCACATTCTTAAATGAAATATTTTCGTGATACACTTCTCCGACGTCGTTATTACCAGTCACAAGAATGGATTGTTTATTACTACCTCCTTGGTTACGAACGGTTGTATTGAGAATTTCGATATCCTTAAAATGCGAGATTTCTTTGGCTGGTTCATAAAGAATAGACGTATTTGCATCCGTATATGCAGAAGTAAATACAAATGGACCATCCCCATCAATGCCTTCTAACGCATTATCTCTAAAAAGGATATTTTTAGCGCCACCACCCATCGGGGTATTCGTTTTGCTGCGTAAACCAACATCAGTTTTATACATAATGTTATCTTCCACAACAAAGTCCTGGATCCAGCTCCCTGTATGACTACCTAATACCACTCCACCATGACCTTCGCGAATATAGTTATTAAAAATCCAGGCATTTCCAGTAGGATCTTCATCAGCAGCCGCTTGTCCCATACCTGCCGCGAAGTTTATGGCATCGTCTCCTGTATCAACAAAATTATTGAAGACCATGATGTTCTGGGAATCACCAAACTCATATCCATCAGCATTATTTCCATCGTATGTTTTGGAAATCGTTCCATTTACGACGATATTTTTGCTGTGAAGGTTTACGATCCCGTGGAAGGAAGGATTAAGCTGCGTGACTCCTTCATAATACATACCGTCTACACCACGTATCGTGATTAAATTTGAACGGGTATTATAAGCGGATTTTTCGTCCATACCTAACTCTTGAGCAGCATAAGATTGCTTTGCAGCTAAGAAACCAAGTGTGTTTACTGAATCAAGTTCTAAAGGACCCATTCTTCCATTAACTACTTCTACATTCCCAGTTACATTTGAGTTATTTCCTGCAGCTAGGCGTGGTAGTTCATTGCCAAGTTCGTCTATGGTTGGATTATTTTTATCTTTTTTCCAGCCGTTGCCATCAATCGTTCCTTTTCCTACGATCCGAATATTTTTTAGGCTACCGTAATCGTATGTATGAGCATTGATTAGCGAGTAAGTGCGCTCATCAGTAGAGTAGTCGTATACCCAGAAATTCTTGCTATAGTCTTCAGGATCTGATGAACCAAGGAGATACCCATCTACCTGTAACGTCATATCAGATTTAAGCCATAATTCCCCAGAAATAAATTGACCTTTTGGAATTAACACTTTTGCTCCTGGTGTAGCTGCATCAATCGCGGCTTGAATGGCTTCTGTATCCTTTGCTTTATCATTTGGTATTGCACCAAAATCAACGATATTGAAAACCTTTGGTACTTTAGTTGTTTTTCCAACAACTATATTAGAATGAGCAGACTCAACACCATCTGCATTAACGGACGTTACATAGAATTCATATGATTTGTTTGGCTTAAGATTTTCAACCGTGAAATTATGAATAAGAATATCCACGTGGAAATTATCTTTATCAATATTTTTATAGAAATTATCGATATAAGCTTTTGCAGGGCCGCTGTTATCCTTTGAAGCACTACCAATTTTCTTCCCATTCATATAGACATTAAAATCTACGATGTCACTATAGTTCTTGGGCTTTTCCCACACAAGTGTGATACTATCTTCGTCAAATGCAAGTTTTGGAATCTGTAAGTTTACTGGCGATGCAAGAGCGTTTGGAGCGGTATGTTTATATGCACGAGCTGTTGCTCCAAGTTGGCTGAATACTAGTAATAATGCCAAAATGATTGAGGTACAAATTTTAAAACTCTTCAACTATGTTTCCACCTTTCTTTTATTTTTTTGAAAATCAAATATCTCTCACCCTCCTTGGCAATTAATTATAGATGAAAACGTTTTCTAAAATAATTCAATATTTTTAGATTTTTACCAAAAATCTTTATGTATTTTTAAAATACTTAACTTTTTTAGTGTTTTTATCTTTGCTTAAAATAAAAAATCCCCTTTCACAGCCATATATTTGCGTAAGAGGATTAGTAATAACTTTATTTTGTTTTTTTCTATTTTCATTTAGCAATCAACAAATTCATATTTTTCATGTAATTAATTGAACATTGAAAAATAGGAATGGTTGCTTTAAGAATTGACATATTATGTACGGCAAAATTGCTAAAAAACCAGCGCACCATCTACTTATTATCATACTTGCTTTAAAAAGAACTAATCTCTATTAAAATAGAAGTAATAAAATAGAAATTTATAAAGGAGATAATTAATGAAGAAAATTTTCAAAGTAAAAATGAGTATTACTCAAAGAATATTTATGTGTGCCTTTTCTACAATTATAACTACAATAGTAGATAATTATATAAATTGGAGTAATCGATATATCGTTGGTCTATTAGCTGGATTTTACTTCCTCTCTCCTTCTTTCGACAAATCTATATTCATTATCATGCTAAGATTAAAAGAATTAAGATTTAATTAAATTATGATAAAGAAATTATCTATAATACTTATAGCTACAATGATGCTTACTGCCTGTTCTGATTCTAGCAAAACAACAAAACAAAAAAATGAACAATCCACCGAAGTTTCATCTTCTGAAACATCAAAGAAAGCAATAAGAAAAGTTCTTGAACACCTTTTTACTGGTCCAGATAAGAAGCTAATTGATCTAATGTGGAATCCTAAATATAGGACTGTTATAAATAAAAAAGAAGAAAACCCAATGTTCGATAAATATGTAGCAGAGGTATATGGAGCATACATTACAGATTCTTACCTCGATCCCTTCGTTTCAATAATTCTTAGTCAATATTCGAATTTTGCTTATGATAATGGATATAAGTTAAGTGTTAAAAAGATTTCAATTAAGCAAAGTGAGATTGATTCAACTCGTTATACCTTTATAGCAGAAGTCAGCTATCAGAAAGATGAAGAAAAAACTGTAAATGTAGAAGGTAAAGCCTACTTCTATTCAAAAGAAAAAGGAAAAATCTCTGTAATAAAAATCATTAATGACAATGGCTTATCGGATAAAATAAGAACGAAAAATTGAATTTTTTTATACAATACAGGTTCGCTTTAAATGAGGGAGATGCTTTTGCAGAGATAAACAAATTGTTATTTACTTCAGGTTCTTTAAGGTTTTTTCTTAGCCTTATAGCAAAGGAGGGGGATTTACATTGACTTCGTTAAAAAAAGGGGTATGGTCAACCGCTTTGAGTATTGTGGGAATTATATTTTTCATAGTGAGTTATTATATTTCTAAAACCCCAACTTTCGGAGAAAAAGTCGTCATAGAAATATTTTTCTTCACAGGGATTGCTTTTATGATTACAAGTATTGTATTTGGTCTATTAGGAATAAAGTCTTATGAAAAAGGCTTCTTAAAATATATTGGAATGCTAATTATATTGCTTTTCGTTATAGCAATCACTATTATTCCAGTACTATTAATGGCTATATTTGGTTTTAGTGAACCCTAAAGTTTAGTAGAGAATTTAGGATGGATAGCGATAAAGCAAGTAAATCTAGTTCATTACGAAGAACGTCAATATCTTCAACTATCATTTCATCTGATATTTCAACTACTTCTATACTATACGATAAGTCAAGTGCATTTACATAACTATGAAAAGTGTCTCTTGATTAATTACGTCAATTTCATTTTTTTAAATCACTATTTCCTAATCTTTTAGATTTATTGCTATATATAAGCACTTTGATTGTAGGAATTTGAATAAGTTGAAGCAAAGCGTTTCTTAATGGGGATTTTCGTACGGTTTCCTTGTAAGCTTGTCCGTGAATTTGTTTACACTTTTTTTATTTATATTTAATTCTATAAAAAGTAAAAAAAAAAACCTTGAAATTTCAAGGTTTTCCGATCATATTTTCTCGATTACTACAGCCGTTCCATATGCGACAATTTCACTCATGTTTTGCCCAATTTCACCTGAATCAAAGCGCATCATGATAATTGCATTTGCATCCATTTCACTAGCATTTTTTGTCATTCGATCCATCGCTTCTTTTCTCGCATCCTCAAGCATTGCAGTGTATTGTTTGATTTCTCCACCAACAAGACTTTTTAGACCAGCTAAAATATCGCCACCTAGTCCTCTACTACGTACAATTACTCCAAATACAGGTCCTTTTACTTCAACTAGTTTATACCCTTCAATATTTTCAGTTGTAACTACGATCATATTGTTCACCTCAAAATTTTTATTCTTTACACAAATAGATTGATTCAATTTTGTGTATTTATTTCAATACCATTTTTAAACATCATTAGTTAAAAATGGAAAATTTGAAACGCATATTGTATTAATTCTATGTAATAGGTTTAAACCCTTTTTACTAAAGTGAAATTCAATTACTTAAAAAATTATTATAAGTTAATATTTGTAAGAGACTTCATTTACATCAATAATAAATGCTGATTTTTAATAAACCCTTCTAATGTATGTAAATCAAGTTTTAAATTATTCCTAATTTGAAGAATTGGATACGGATTTTCATAGATTACTCGAAAATTTTATAATTGATTTTCTAATCTTTTCGCAAGTGTTGTTTTTCCGCCAGCCATTGGGCCTTTGATCGATATAATCTTTCTCATATTATCCCGTAATCACTTTTCGCTAGTATATTCTTATTTCATCATAATATTTTCTTCTTTTAATTACCAACAATTAGTAAATTGGACTATAATAAAATTATATTATCATTTTATTTATAGTTAGTTAAGGAGAATATATGCTTAGAATTTTCATCATAATCGGGGGGTTACTATTATTTGTATTTATTCTATATGGACCAATCCCGAGTTTACTAACACGTTTATTTAAATTCTTTTCTATCCATCAAGTTTCTTCTATAAGTCAGAAACGGATTGCTTTAACTTTTGATGATGGTCCACATCCAGTTTATACGAATTTACTTTTAGACTTACTCCAAAGTCATTCAATTAAAGCAACTTTTTTTGTATTAGGTTCAGCGGCAGAAAAGTATCCTACGATCATTAAAAGAATACATGAAGATGGTCACTTAATCGGAATACACAATTATAAACATAAATGTAATTGGTTTCTATGTCCAAAATACATAAAAAATCAAATCGAAAAGACTGCAAGTATTATTAAGAAAATAACGAACAGTGATCCACTTTATTATCGACCGCCTTGGGGGTTAGTTTCACTACCTCTCCTATTTCAAAAAAAGCTTAAAATTATTTTATGGTCGGTAATGGCAAATGATTGGAGTAGTAAAGAAGGTAGTGATGGCATTTATACTCGTTTGTTAAATCAAACGAAACCAGGATCAATTATTTTATTACATGATAATGGGGATACATTAGGTGCAGATGAAGATGCGCCTATTCATACAATAAAAGCATTAGAAAAATTTATTGAACATTGTTTACAAAACCAATATCAATTTGTTAGGATTGATCATTAGTTATTTATTCATTCAAAACCAAACACCACAAGGAACTCATTACCTTGTGGTGTTTTTAAGTATTTATAAAGTTTTTAGTCATAAATCTTCTAAGAAATTGAACTAAAAATATCATTGACAATTAATTGTGAACTAAATCCTTTATTTAATGCAGTTAAAGATGATTTCATTTGTTCTAAATGATTTGATTTGAAAAGAATTCGATTTATATAAAAAGTTAATTCATTTAACGACTTTACTGTAACTGAAGCACCAGCATTTTCAAATATTCGGGAATTCTCTTTTTCTTGGCCTGGTGTCGGTTTATATAGAATTGTCGGTAAATTACATGCAATACATTCTGATAATGTAATACCACCCGGCTTCGTAATTAAGAGATCAGATTTTTTATACAAATTTCGTATATTATTTACGTATCCAAATACTTGTAGTCGGTCTTCGTATTCTTCATTTAATTTACTTAATTTATTATAAAGTATGCGATTATAGCCACATACCACAGCTACATTAAGCTTTGTTTCAGTAAGTAACTGCTTGGCCATTTTTTCTACGTCCTTTAATAATCCAACTGCCCCAGCAACTATCAAGATTTGATCGTTTGATTTCGATTTACTTGTATCTTCATTCAAGAAATCTATTTCTTTAAATTCTTGGCGAAGAGGTATACCACTTACAAATATTTTCGATAATGAAACGCCTAAATTCACCATTTGATGGATTAATCCTTCCGTTGCTATATAATAGCGATCGATTTCATTATGAATCCATGAACGGTGAATATAATAGTCGGTAACAACTGTATATAATTTACAAGGATGTGATGAATATTTTTTCCATTTTGCTACTGATCCAACTGGAAATGTAGTAATGATAATATCAGGCTTCTCTTTTTGAAGAATACTTTTTATATTCTTTCCGCATAATTCTAAAAGCCTGTCAAAAATGACTGTACTGAATAATTTCTCAGTTCCATAGAAGAACCATTTATAAATTGTTTGGGCATGTTGGAATAATTGCAAATGAATACTTTTTGCAAATACATTTATTGTTGGATATGCTTCTTCATATATATCAATAATTGTTACATCGTTAAGGTTAATATGTTCAAACTCACTTTTTAACGCTTTTGATACTTCTTTATGCCCATTTCCAAAACTCGATGTAACGACAAGTATTTTAGGCTGCAATACCATACTAATCAACCTCTTTTGAATAGACAAATTAATTAAACGAATGTATGAATTAACATTGAGATTACTACTGTAAATGAAAGATAGTAATGCCAGTTTTTATCTTTACGTTTATATCTTAAAAAACCAAATATCCCCAGTGGGACTAAGAGCAAATAAGTTATTACGCCTGAAATATAAACAGCATCTGTTTTCCATTCAAAAAAAGTCATAATCACAGAGTGTACCGTAATTAAAGCAAAAGTAATTAACGAGATTGGGACATGTATTAACTTGCACCATTTCAATAATTTACCTAAGTATTTCTTAAATTGCTTTTTGTCATTTAATTTTTTAAATCTAATTAAAAAATAAAGTGGAAAGAGAATAAATCCCGCAAATACACCTATTCTACCAAGGGATCCCTTATCTTTCGCATACATTTTTAAAGGATTAATTTTATGAAAACCATGTTGTATGCCATTTTGTATATGAGGTCCCAAATTCGTTAATAATTCAGTTCGATGCGAGACTTTCGACCCTGCAATGATAAAAAGAATAATCGAAATTACTAATGCTATATAAATTAATTTTCTCTCATATTTATTTTTTATCCAATTACTAATCATTTTGATTCGTTCCTTTCAAGTATTAAAGGAAAATTGAAGATAGCACTATCCATTTTTTGAATTTCCCCTTTTTTATACAACTAATGTACAAAATAAAAGTGAAAATTTAATGAAAATTGCATTATGTTTTAGTAAAATTGATTAATTTTGTGACAATTTACTTTTCTTACTTAATTTTTTAAGAACATCGATAATGATTGGTATAATTGAAACAAGAATGATTCCAATCGTTAAGATCCCAAAATGATTTTTAACAATTGGAATATTACCAAAAAAGAAACCAATCGAAACCATCAGTCCAACCCATAGTGTTGCTCCGAAAATGTTATATGAAATAAATTTTGTATAGTTCATTTCACCGATTCCTGCTACAAATGGAGCAAATGTCCTAACAATCGGAATAAACCTTGCTAGTACAATAAATTTAGGCCCTTTTTGTTTGTAAAAGTTTTCAGTTTCATGAATGTATTTTGTATTTATTTTATTACTCTTACTTAATTTACTTCCGAATTTATTACCTATAAAATAATTTAAAGAATCACCTAAACTAGCTGCGATTATGAAAAGGATTAATAATCCAAAAAAGTTTAATAAATGTAAGGATGCAAGTGCACCTGCTGTAAAAATTAATGAATCTCCAGGTAAAAATGGTGTCACAACAAGTCCCGTTTCCAATAAAATAATGAAAAATAAGATGATATATGTTAATGCCCCATAGTTGTGCACAAAAGTTAATAAATGTTGATCTAAGTGCAATATGAGATCAATAAAATTTTTTATTATCTCCATATACTCTAACTCCCTTAAAATTTTCTCTATATGTTTTTCTTAATTTGAAACAAATTTGAAATCGGAATTTTAATTTTAAAACTGCTACCCTTTCCGAATTCGCTATTAACAATAATTTCTCCATTTAAAGACTCAATAATCGTTTTTGCGATCGATAACCCGAGTCCTGTATTACCTTCATCTCTTGATCTATGCTCTTCTATTCGATAAAACCGATTAAATATTTTGTCTTGTAGTTCTTTTGCAATTCCAATACCATTATCTTTTATTTCATAATAGAAATAGTTTGTTTTTTTTTCTGATCTCACGTAGTAATTTAACGAAATTGTACGGTCCTCATGTGAGTATTTAATCGCATTATCAACAAAGATATTAATCAATTGTTTTAGACTTTCTTGATTCGTTTTAACAATAAATTTTTGTTCATTTAATAGCTGTATTATTTGATTTTTTTCTGATGCTTTATATTGCCATGCTTTTTGAATTTGTTCCGAAAAGACATCAATTCTAAATTCTTCAATATTAACTTTGGCGATTTGTTTCTGGTCAAGTCTTGCAAGAAACAGTAATTGATGGACAAGATTACGCGTATCACTTAATTCCTTTTTTAAATCGGTTAAGGTTTCCTTACCGAAATCAGATAAGCGATCTTGCTCAACGCTTAATACATCTATACCAGCTTGTAATACAGATAACGGTGTTCTAAGTTCGTGTGAAGCATTTTCCACAAATTCTTGTTGTTCTTTATAAGATGAAATAATTGGTTCCATTGCCTGATTTGTAATTTTCTTGCCGAAGTAGTACGCCATAAAACAAAAGATAATTGAGAGTAGAAATGAGATACTGATAAACTGCTTTATTAAATAAATAACTGACGATAAATCTTTACCACTATAAATTGTACCGAGGTAATGATTGGATGAATCATATACCTTTTCTGCAGCAATCATTAAATTTAGTTCTTCTTTATCATGAGGACTAATTCGTTTAATAAATACTTTATTATGATTAGGATTAATCTGTTTTAAAACTTTTTCTATATCTTTTGTATACCCTGGTGATGTTTCATCATAGATTTCAAATCCGTTCTTTTTATTTAAAAAATAATTAAAATAAACATTTTTGCGTTTATGTTTTCTTTGAGTAATATCATCATTTGGACCTAGAGATGCAGCATTCATTTTTACTTCTTTTATTTCTTCCTTTAATACTGTAATTAGATCACTCTTTTGATCTAAATAAATATAAAACGACAATACACTTCCTACTGAAATATTAAATAAAATAATGAAAATCATTAAAATTCTAAGATTGAAAAATGTTAATCGCTTGCTAATTTGATGAAATAATGAGATTTCATTTTTCGATTGTATATCCAACACCTCTAACACTCTTTATATAGGTTTTTTGATATGGTAGATCAATTTTTTTTCTTAGATTTTTTACATACGCTTCAACAGCATTACTTGTTACCTCAGATTCAATTCCCCAAACTCTTTCAAAAATAACTTCCCTAGTAAGCACAATCCCTCTATTTTTTACTAATAAATCAAATAATTGTAATTCTCTTTGAGTCAAAATTATTTGTTCATTACCTCTACTTAAACTAAAGTTTGTCCGATTATATGTTAAGTCTTCAATCGTGATTAATTCATCTTGAAGTGGCGCAAAATTTCTTCGATTGAGTACTTTAATTCTTGCGGCAAGTTCACTAAAATCAAATGGTTTAATTAAATAGTCATCCGCTCCAGCTTCTAACCCTTCAACACGATGATTAATACTGTCTCTCGCTGTTAACATTAAGATAGGTCCTTTAAATCCACCTCTTCTTAGCTTTTTGCATATTTCTAAACCACTTATTTCAGGTAACATCCAGTCCAAAATAAGTAAATCAAAATCATAGTGAGTAGCTAAATCCAATGCCTGTTTTCCATTAGTAGTCCATTCGATTTGAAATGGAGTTTGTGTTTTTAACAAATGGGTTGTCATTTTTCCAAGTTTTTGATCGTCTTCAGCAAATAAAATTTTCAAAAGAAGTCTCCTCTATTAAGTTCTTAATCAGGCACTTAATTTCTTTTTCATATTAGATGGTAACTTGTTTATTATTCTTTCGTATATTTTCAATAATATTTTCATTAATGGTTCCGTTAATGATGATGTTTTTAAAACAATAATCGCTACTATACTAGCCAAAATAAATGCACCAATTATATCAAATGGATAATGTACCCCAACAAAGATACGCGAAATACCAACTAAAATCGCCCACACAAGTGAAACCATACCTAAACGATCTTTTCTAAGCAATAAAATAAGAGCTGTAGAAAATACTAATGTTCCATGATCACTTACAAAAGATGAATCCGATGAATGTGAAATCAGTTTCGTCACATGGTGATTCACAAATGGTCGTGCGTGATAATAAAATTGATGGATTATAAAGTTACCGCCTAGTGCTAAAATAAGTGTTAAAGCGATATAAAAAGCTGTATACTTACGCTCGGTACCTTTTTGAATCCATAAATAACATAAAAGTGCTATTACGATTAAAATGGCAGTTTTAGATAAATAAATCATTACATTATCTAATGCCGGCCATTTTCCAGCAAAATTATTTATTAATTTAAATATTGAGTAGTTCATTAAAATTTCCTCCATTTTTTTGATCGGAAATTATTATATAAAAGTTTTATGAAAATTTGATGAAAATTTTGATTGGAAATATGTTTTTCTAATAAAAAAAGACCTATTATAATGGTCTTACCCCTGTCAAGTAGACACTTAAATAAAAGGTACATTATCTAAGCAGCCTTAACCCTATATTCTATAGGG
>NZ_LJIZ01000017.1 GCF_001420605.1 Bacillus sp. FJAT-25509 | reverse complement strand
TAGTTGGGGGTTTCCCCCTGTGAGAGTAGAACGTCGCCTGGTAACCAAAAACATCAGCTATTAGGCTGATGTTTTTTGGTTTATTATGTAGTTAAAAAACGATGAATTAAATAAGGAATTTTTTGTTCTGTTGTTGTTAAAAATTGGTGTATTAAAGGATAATCATCAGTAGAATAGGTCTGTAAAAGTTCACACCACCAGTCAGTTTCGTAGCGACAAATCATACTCAAATTATATAAAAGTAGATAGTGGTAAAGAATTTCGGGTAATAATAAAAGCGCTTCCTTTTGTGACTTTAAAAAATAACTTTGATTTAATATATTAAAATAAAATGGCGCTTTACTTAAAGTTTTATCAGGAAAATTTGATTTAATTTTAATTTGCTTTTGATTCTGTTCAACAATTACAATATCTATTGAAGCTTGCTTTGATTGAAGAAATGAAATAAAACGTTCTGAAGTAAAATGATAGGATGACAAAATTTGTTCAGGTATAGTGATTACATCATTATCAACAGTAATTGGAAGAAATAAGTTTCCTTTTTTGGTAATTTTAAGGATTTTTCCTAATTCTGGTATTGATTGTAAAAGCTGGAGCATTGTAAACTTTTCACTTTCTAAATTATTAAGTTTAAATAATACTTTAGAAGCATGTGTAAATAATCCATTTTTTTGGATTTTAACTTCGTCATCAACAAAAGAGTATCCTACTTTTTTTATTTTTCTTGAGGTAACACCATGAGCCAGAATTGAAGTGGTACTCGGATAATCAGGATCTACGGTGAGGATGCAAGCCTTTAATAATTGTACAAGCCCATAAAACAGTAATGTAGGTTTTACATTAATTTGAGAATTTTGAGCTGCATGAAAATAACTTTTCCCGTGCTCAATATAATATAAAAATGGATAAGCATTACGGAAAGCCTTTGTTTTTTGTTCTTTGGAATTAGTTCGTTCATATTTTGTTTGAAGATAGTTTTTTGAATACTGTGCAGAGCTAAAATA
Organism: Bacillus sp. FJAT-25509; assembly: GCF_001420605.1. Taxonomy (GTDB): domain Bacteria; phylum Bacillota; class Bacilli; order Bacillales; family Bacillaceae_G; genus Gottfriedia. The sequence goes on along the minus strand of NZ_LJIZ01000017.1, from coordinate 17,796 downwards.
ACATAGCTCATCCCATACATTACTATTCGAATATAACATAAGAGAGGAACTCCTTATTAACTGAATATTTAAACATAATTTGACTTCCTTGACAGTGTTTTATCCTATTGTTAATCTACTAATAATATTTATACGTGTATAGGGGGGCTTTTTTATGTGGGAATCAAAATTCGTAAAAGAAGGACTTACTTTTGATGATGTATTACTAGTTCCAGCGAAATCTGAAGTACTTCCAAACCAAGTTGATGTAAGTGTGAGATTAACTGAGAAAATTCAATTAAATATTCCATTAATCAGCGCAGGAATGGATACAGTTACAGAAGCAGATATGGCTATTGCAATGGCTAGACAAGGTGGATTAGGTATCATCCACAAAAATATGTCAATTGAAGATCAAGCTGAACAGGTAGACAAAGTAAAGCGTTCTGAAAGTGGTGTAATTGATGATCCATTTTTCTTAACACCATCTCATAAAGTTGCAGACGCTGAATATTTAATGGGTAAATATCGTATTTCAGGTGTTCCGATCGTAAACGATACAGAGAATAGAAAATTAGTAGGTATTTTAACAAATCGTGACTTACGTTTTATACAAGATTATTCAATTGTTATTTCAGATGTTATGACAAAAGAAAATCTAGTAACTGCTCCTGTTGGTACTACACTTGCAGAAGCAGAAAAAATTCTTCAAAAACATAAAATTGAAAAGCTACCCCTAGTTAATGAAGACGGTACTTTAAAGGGCCTAATTACAATTAAGGATATTGAAAAAGTAATTGAATTTCCAAACTCAGCGAAAGATCAACAAGGACGATTACTTGTAGGTGCAGCTGTAGGAGTAACAAAAGATGCACTTCAAAGAGTAGAGTTTTTAGTGAAAGCTAACGTCGATGTAATTGTAATTGATACAGCACATGGTCACTCTAAAGGCGTTATTGAAAAAGTAAAAGAAATAAGAAGTAGATTCCCAGAACTAGCAATAATCGCTGGTAACGTTGCTACAGGTGAAGCAACTAAAGAACTTATTGAAGCTGGAGCAGATATCGTAAAAGTTGGTATTGGACCAGGTTCGATCTGTACTACTCGAGTTGTTGCTGGTGTAGGTGTTCCTCAACTAACTGCAGTTTATGACTGTGCTTCTGTTGCTAGAGAGTACGGAGTTCCTATTATTGCCGATGGTGGTATTAAGTACTCAGGAGATATCGTTAAAGCTCTTGCAGCTGGTGGGCATGTAGTTATGTTAGGAAGCATGTTTGCTGGTGTACAAGAAAGTCCTGGTGAAACAGAAATCTTCCAAGGTAGACAATTTAAAGTTTATCGTGGTATGGGTTCTGTTGGAGCAATGGAAAGAGGAAGTAAAGATCGTTATTTCCAAGAAGGTAATAAGAAACTAGTTCCTGAAGGTATTGAAGGACGTGTTCCATATAAAGGCCCATTAGCTGATACAGTTCACCAATTAATCGGTGGAATTAGAGCAGGTATGGGTTACTGTGGTACTGCTACATTAAATGAATTAAGAGATAACGCACAGTTTATTCGTATGTCAGGTGCAGGATTACGTGAAAGTCATCCGCACGACGTTCATATTACAAAAGAGGCACCAAATTACTCACTTTAATAATTTAAGCAATCTACCTAGGGCAATTACAAGAAATTGTAGTTGCCTATTTTTTGGGAAATAATTGTGTTAAAATGAACAAGTGAAATTAATGGTTGGAGGTAAGACAGTGATTGGAAAGAAAATACTAACAAAATTGATAGTAATAGCATTAGCGATAACGATAATTATCCCAATGAATTTACGACCAGCTGCTGCAGAGGACGTTTTAGACATTAAAGCTAAAGCTGCGATTTTAGTTGATGCAAATTCAGGGAAAATATTATATGAAAAAAATTCAAACGCTCCATTACCGATTGCAAGTATGTCTAAAATGATGACAGAGTATCTAGTTAATGAAGCAGTAAAAACTGGGAAAATCTCTTGGGACGATAAAGTAACTGTTTCTGATTATGCTCATAAAATCTCTCAAAACACTGGATTATCTAACGTACCACTTGAATTAGGTGGTCAATATACAGTAAAAGAACTATATGAAGCAGCTGCTATTTATTCAGCAAACGGTGCGACAATTGCACTAGCAGAAAAAATTGGTGGATCAGAGAAAAACTTCGTCCAATTAATGAACGATAAAGCAAAGAAACTTGGCCTAGGAGACGTTAAATTTGTTAATGCTACTGGTTTAGTAAATAAAGACTTACAAGGTATGCAACCAGAGGGAACTGCCCTTACAGATGAAAATATTATGTCAGCAAACGGTGTTGCAAAATTAGCTTATAATCTAATTAAAACATATCCTGAAGTACTTCAAACTTCTTCAATTCCAAAGAAAACATTCCAAGAAGGTGGAAAGTATCCAGTAAAAATGGATAACTGGAACTGGATGTTACCAGGATTAGTATTTCAGTACCCAGGTATGGATGGATTAAAAACAGGTTCAACGGATTCAGCTGGATTCTGTTTTACTGGAACTGCTAAAAGAGATGGTCAACGTTATATTACAGTTGTAATGGGGGCAAATTCTTATAACTCTAGATTCAGTGAAACGGCTAAATTAATGGATTACGGGTTCAGTAACTTCGAAAAGGTTACATTGGTATCAAAAGGTCAAACAGTAAAAGGTAATAAAACAGTAAAAGTAGTTAAAGGTAAAGATAAAGAAGTAAAAGTAGTAGCAAAAGACGATGTTACTTTAGCTGTAAAACGCGGTGAAGCTAAAAATTATAAAGCAACTGTCCAATTATCAGGTAAGTCAATCGATAAGAATGGCAATATTAAAGCTCCAATTAAAAAAGGTACAAAGGTTGGACAAATTGTGGTTAAATCTTCAAAGAATGAAGATTTAGGATTTATCAATACTAATAATCAGTCATTTGATTTAGTAGTTGATAAAAGTGTTGATAAAGCAAATTGGTTAGTTCTATCATTTAGAGGAATTGGATCATTTTTCGGGAATTTATGGGATAGCATCGTAGGCGGAATTGGTGGTTTATTTAAATAAATTTCTATATAAGTATATCAGTAATTGTTAAGTTGTCGTTTTTTCAGTAAAATAAAAGTAAGGTAACTTTAACTAGGGGATAAGAAATACTAAAATGTTACCAAGTAAGCTTTAATAATGGAGGGGCATAACAATGAATTTAACAGGAACAGAACGTGTAAAACGCGGCATGGCAGAAATGCAAAAAGGCGGCGTTATTATGGACGTAGTAAATGCTGAGCAAGCTAAAATAGCGGAAGCTGCTGGTGCAGTAGCAGTAATGGCATTAGAAAAGGTACCATCTGATATTCGTGCAGCTGGTGGAGTAGCACGTATGGCTGATACAAGTATTACTGAGGAAATTCTTAACGCTGTTAGTATTCCTGTAATGGCTAAAGCTCGTATTGGACATATCGTTGAAGCGCGTGTTTTAGAAGCAATGGGAGTAGATTACATCGATGAGAGTGAAGTATTATCTCCAGCAGATGATATCTTCCATATTAATAAATCAGATTACACTGTTCCATTCGTTTGTGGTTGCCGTAACTTAGGTGAAGCACTTCGTCGTATTGGTGAAGGCGCATCTATGCTACGTACAAAAGGTGAGCCTGGTACTGGAAACATTGTAGAAGCAGTACGTCACTTACGCCAAATCAATGGAGAAATCCGTAAAGTAGTTGGTTTATCTCGTGATGAATTAATGGTTGAAGCTAAAAACCTTGGCGCTCCATTTGAATTATTACTTCAAATTAAAGAACTTGGTCGTTTACCTGTTGTTAACTTTGCAGCTGGTGGAGTAGCAACTCCTGCTGATGCAGCTTTAATGATGGAATTAGGCGCTGACGGTGTATTCGTAGGATCTGGTATCTTTAAATCAGAAAACCCTGAGAAATTTGCTCGTGCGATTGTACAAGCTACTACTCACTATCAAGATTACGAATTAATCGCTAACCTTTCTAAAAACTTAGGTCCTGCTATGAAAGGTATCGACATGAGACAACTTGCTGCAGCAGATCGTATGCAAGATCGTAGCATTTAAGTTGGTGAATTTATGAAAATAGGTGTATTAGCATTACAAGGTGCAGTTCAAGAACATATAAATGCAATTAAAGCATGTGGTGCTGAAGCTGTTATCGTGAAACGTGTAGAACATATAGATGGACTTGATGGTATTGTATTACCTGGTGGAGAGAGCACTGCAATGCGTAAGTTGCTTGATCACGTTGGGTTATTAGAACCTTTAAAAGAGAAAGTCGAAAATGGTTTACCAGCATTCGGTACATGTGCAGGCATGATCTTACTTTCAAAAGAGATTGCAAATGATGACACGGTGCATCTAGGAGTTATGGATATGGTAGCTGAACGTAATGCTTATGGTAGACAAGTGGATAGTTTTGAAGTAAACATCCCAATTAAAGGTGTTTGTGAAGACTACCCAGCTGTATTTATCAGAGCACCATTTATTCGTTCAGTATCAGGTGATGCAGAGGTTATTGCAGAACATGATGGTAATATTGTAGCGGTTAGACAAAATCACATGTTAGCAGCATCTTTCCATCCAGAATTAACGAATGATTACCGTTTTATGAATTACTTTGTAGAGATGGTTAAGGAAAAAAGTGCAAATTTAAGTATGTAACTATTGAAAAAAGTAAAAGCTTATAGTAAATTATTATATAAATTTAAATTGTCTAAAGCGATGAAAGAAAATAGTAGCAAGTTCTAAATTTATAGAGAGTCGGTGGTTGGTGCAAACCGATAATGAAGACTTGTGAATCCATTCTTGAGCGAGTTACGGAATGCTTTTAGCTAGTAAGTAACTCCGGTAATATAGTCCGTTAACTATACTAAGGTGGAAGAATTACTTATTAATTCTTCAATTAGGGTGGCAACGCGGGTAGCTCTCGTCCCTTTTATGGGATGAGGGCTTTTTTGTATTCATTTTTATCCTTTAGACAAAAAAAGAATAGGAGGAATTGAAATGTTAGACATTAAATTATTACGTAGCAATTTTGAAGATGTAAAAGCAAAACTTCAATTACGTGGTGGAGACATAAGCTATATCGAGAAATTTGAAGACTTAGATTTAAATCGTAGAGAATTACTTGTTCAGGTTGAAGGGTTAAAGAGCCGACGCAATGAGGTTAGCCAAGAAATTAGTGTGTTAAAGCGTGAGAAAAAAGATGCTGAAGCACTAATTGTTGAAATGAGAGAAGTTGGAGATAAAATTAAAGCTCTAGATGAAGAGATTAGAACGCTAGAAGAGCAATTAGACGCTATTCTATTTACAATTCCTAACTTAGTTAGTGATTCAGTACCAGTTGGATTAACAGAAGAGGAGAATGTTGAAATTCGTAGAATAGGCGAAGTTCGTACATTTGATTTCGAACCAAAGGCACACTGGGATTTAGGTGTTGACTTAGAGATTTTGGATTTTGAACGTGGTGCTAAAGTTACTGGTAGCCGTTTTACTTTTTATAAAGGTTTAGGAGCCAAACTTGAGCGTGCCCTAATCAGCTTTATGTTAGATCTTCATACAGAAGAGCATGGATATACTGAAATGCTACCTCCTAATCTTGTAAATCGAGCTAGCATGATTGGTACAGGACAACTTCCAAAATTTGAAGAAGACGCGTTCCGTATCGAAAAAGAAGACTTTTTCTTAGTACCAACAGCAGAAGTACCTGTAACAAACTATCACCGTGACGAAATTCTTGATGGTGCTCAATTACCAATCGCATATACTGCATATAGCGCGTGTTTCCGCTCTGAGGCAGGTTCTGCTGGTCGTGATACACGAGGATTAATCCGCCAACATCAATTTAATAAAGTTGAACTAGTGCGCTTTGTAAAACCTGAAGATTCTTATATTGAGTTAGAAAAATTAACAGCTCACGCTGAAAAAGTTCTTCAATTATTAGGATTACCATACCGTGTCATTACACTTTGTGCTGGAGATATCGGATTTTCTTCTGCAAAAACGTATGACATTGAAGTTTGGTTACCAAGCTATGATGCATACAAAGAAATTTCTTCTTGTAGTAACTTTGAGGCGTTCCAAGCAAGAAGAGCGAATATACGCTTCAGACGTGATCCAAAAGGAAAACCAGAATTTCTTCATACATTAAACGGTTCTGGTCTTGCAATTGGACGTACGGTTTCTGCAATTTTAGAAAACTACCAACAAGCTGATGGTTCAGTTATTATTCCTGAAGTTCTTCGTCCATATATGGGTGGAAAAGAAGTAATTAAATAAGTAAAAAAGCAGATGGATCGAGATATTATTCTCAAGACACATCTGCTTTTTATTTAGATTGTTTTAACATTCATTTTATAATTAGGTGTGTTCCACAATTCCATCCATTTTTTAATAGCAGAAATTAAAATCACGACACCTAATACTAACATGATAATCGATAAGACACCATTTAACATACTATATCCGGCTGAATCATGGTTAAGATAAACATTTTTGATCATCCAGTATCCTGCATAATTTACTGTAATAAAAAGATAAGCGAGAGGAATCAAACATGTAAGCATATACCAACGTTTATCAGCTATCTTTAATAGTACTGTTGCACCAATGATTAACCCAATAGAAGCCATTAATTGATTAGATACTCCAAATAATGCCCAAATTGATCCAATATCCCCTGAAAATAAGAGGTAACCCCACATAAAGCATGCTAGCGCACTTGCAAAAATTGAACCTGGTATCCAATCAGTTTTCTTCAATGGTTTATAATATTCACCAAAGAAGTCTTGAATTAAATATCGTGCTACTCGAGTTCCAGCATCGATTGCTGTTAAAATAAATACGGCTTCGAACATAACAACAAACTGGAAGAAATAAGATGCTAGGTGACTAAACCAAGGGATCGAAGTAAATATGTACGTCATTCCAACCGCCAATGTAACAGCTCCACCAGTACGTCCTTCTAGACTTAATCCAATTTCTTTACTAAGTTCCGGTAAGTGGACAACATTCATTCCTAAAGTTTTAAAAACTTCTGGAGTAGAGTTAATTGCAAAGTAGTCTGCCGGTTGAAGTGCAGTAGCAGCGATTAATGCCATGATACCTACTAAACATTCAACTAACATTGCGCCAAATCCTACGACCTTTATATCGCTCCATCGATCAAGCATTTTTGGAGTTGTACCAGAGCCCACAAATGCATGGAATCCTGAGATTGCTCCACATGCTATCGTAATTGAAATAAATGGCCAAACTGGGCCAGCTAAAATCGGCCCCCCGCCGTTAACAAATTTTGTTACAGTCGGAAACTGTATGGATGGGTTAATAATAAATACCCCAATGATGAGTGCAATGAATACACCGATTTTCATGAAGCTACTTAGATAATCACGAGGTGCTAGTAAAAGCCATACTGGCAAAGCAGCAGCAAAAAAAGCATAGATCGGTAGTATAATAGCTAATGTCTGTGTATCAAAAGTTAAAAAATCACCTATAGCAGTTTCTTGAATTGTCGGTCCCATAAAAACTCCAACCATTAACAAAATAAATCCAATCGTTGAAGCCAATTTTAAATTGCCAGTTTTTTTATATAGTAGTCCTACACCCATTGCAATTGGTATAGTGATTCCAACTGCAAATGTCCCCCATGGATTATTTTCAAGCGCATGAAGAACAACCATTGAAAGTCCGGCCATTGTAATTGTAATAATAAATAGCATAGCTAGTCCCGTGCAGAAGCCTGCAACTGGTCCAAGTTCCTCTTTTGCTACTTCTGATAGCGACTTTCCTTTCTTTCTCATTGAAGCATATAAAACGACTGCATCATGTACTGCTCCACCAATTACAGCTCCAATTAAAAGCCATAACAGACCTGGAAGGTAACCGAATTGAGCGGCCAAAATTGGACCTACTAGAGGGCCAGCTGCTGCGATTGCAGCAAAATGATGACCAAATGTTACCCATTTGTTAGTAGGGATATAGTCCTTACCATCATTTAACTCATGAGCTGGAGTAGGTATAGAATCATTTAACTTAAGTACCTTCACAGCCATAAATGTTCCGTATAGACGATATGCAATCATCAAAATACACATAGAAGCAATAACAATTGTAACCGCATTCATTTTATTTAATAATCCTCCTAAGTTTCTTTTATTTACACTAATTTTACTTTATGAAAACTAAAATTTTGGATTTTCAGCGTAAACTGCAATAAAAACAGGTTGAGAAGCATGAATGGATTATTGAAATACAAGCTTATAAATTAAAAAGTTGTTTAAGCTCCTTTGTGTACGTTCGACTAACAGGTACTTTTTCGCCATCATACATAATTAAATTATATGTGGAATTAAACCAAGGCTGAATTTCAATGATTTTATCCAAATTGACAATATAGCTCCGATGGACTCGGGTAAATGATGTATTTTGTAGCTTTCGTTCTAAATTGATCAAAGGTTCATTCAATTGATATGTCATCTTGTCAGTAACGACACTTGTTTTACCTTCTTGTGTAAAAATATAGATGATCTCTTCGAACGTTATTAAAAGAATTCTCTCATCAACCGAAATAGCCAATTTATCTTGTTTTAAAAGTGGAGGATTCTTTTTTACTTCAGTTTTAATAGGTTTCATACTTAGCTTTGCTAGTTTTTCAATAGTCTTCTGAATTCTTATTTCATCAAATGGTTTTAAAATATAATCAATCGCGTGTAAATCGAAAGCATTTAAAGCGTACTCGTCAAAAGCTGTTGCAAAGACGATTGCTGGTTGATGGGTAAGGTCCTGCAGTTTTTGAGCTAATTCTAATCCACTTTCATCAGCTAGCTGGATATCTAAAAATACAACGTCGACTTCTTGTATTTGTAAGAGTTCCAATGTACTTCTAATTGAGTCCGCTTCACCAACTATTTCGACTTCCTTGCTTCTTTTTAGTAAATAAGCTAGTTCGTCTCTTGCCAATGGTTCATCATCTACAATTAGTGCCTTTAACATGAGTTATCCCTCCATTACTTCTTGCATTAATGGGATCCTTATCGATACTTTCGTTCCCGAGTTGAGGTCAGATTTTATTTGAAAATAATCTTTTTCCCCGTAAATTTCTTCAATTCGTTTTTTTATATTCCATAAGGCTGTTCCAGTTCCTTCTTTAGACTGTATTGTTTCATTCCCAATTGTATTTAGTAGCTCTGGCGAAATCCCCTTGCCATTATCTTCAGTAATGAGAATCATATCATTATTGAACTCATATGCTTGCACAGTTACCTTTAATTTTTTTTCCTTCGAAAAAGCATGTCGAATCGAGTTCTCTATAAGTGGTTGAAGTGTAAAAGGGGGGATTTGAACCGTTTTTAAATGAGGTTCTATTTGGAACTCAACAAGGAATTTAGTAGGAAACCTAGTTTGTTCAATGGTTAAATATGCTTCTACATGTTCTAATTCCTTTTCTAAAGTGACTAAGGTCTGCCTTGCCCCTTGTAAATTATTTCGAAAAAAAGTACTTAAATGGATTAGTAATTTTCTAGCTTGATCAGCATCTGTTCTAATTAAACTTGAAATTGTATTTAAAGAGTTGAACAGGAAGTGGGGATGCATTTGTGCTTGTAATGCTTTTATTTCCGCATCTTTCATTAATTTCCGCTGCAGTTCAGCTTCTGCTAATTCCAATTGGGTAGAAAAAAGTTTAGATAATCCGTCGGCTAGTTCTTTTTCAACTTTTCCCAACTTGTTGGAATCCGTGTAATATAGCTTTAAAGACCCAACTGTTTTATTTAAAGCTTTTAACGGCAGTACGATAGCCGCACTTAAAGGGCAATCCATGTGGAAGCACTGAATTTCATCTTTTGAAGTAGCAATAATAATTTTTCCCTCTTTTAAAGCCTTTCTAGTTAGTTTTGTTGCTAAGCTATTCATTGGTTCATGGTGATCTGAACCTGCACCTACATGAGCAAGTACGCTTTTGTGATCAGTAATCGAAATTGCATCTGCCTTGGTTAATTTAAAAATGATTTTTGCCGCTTCGTTACATGAATGAGGGGTTAGTCCCTGTCTAAAAAATGGTAAAGTTTGCTCTGCAATATAGAAGGCTTTGTTTGTTTGAAGCGCTCGCGTTTTTTCTTCTTCCTGTAAAATATTTTGGATGATTAATATAAAGATAAGCGTACCAAATCCATTTATTAGAATCATTGGTAGAGCAATTACTTCGACAAGTTGAAGAGATGCCCAAAATGGTTTTGCGATTAAAAGAATAATCCCCATTTGAACACATTCCATAATAATACCAATTGAAACGACACTCCAAAGGGATATGTTTTTCTGTATCCCGAATCTTTTTCTAAGTAGTCCTGTTACAACTCCCGCAACGATTGTCGAAATGGCACATGCATATGCAGTAAATCCACCTAAAGTTAGACGGTGTAAGCCTGCTATTAATCCGACTCCTAAGCCAACAATTGGACCGCCGATTAAACCGCCAATGGCAACCCCCATAATTCGTGTATTTGCAATTGCATTATTACTTGCTACATTGAAGTGCCATGACTGAGACATAATTGACTCATGATAAATATGAACACCGGTATAATTACTAATTACACCAAAAACGCCAAATATAACAATTAGGATCACTTTTGCACCAAAGGAGTGTTCATTTTGAATGATTTGTCTAAATGATTTCATTCTAGAAAGTAAAAAGGCAAGTATAACGAGAATACCCACTCGTTCCAGCATTAGCGGTATTAATTCAAACATTTCTTTCTCCTTAAAAATTTCTAATGTTTTTAAATGGTAGTACCATTATAAATACAAATGAATTTTCTGTATATTTTTTCTACTTATATAAAAGGTATATATTTTAATAATAAGAAGACAATAACAACTGTCGTTAAAAGGGGCATTTTAGTTTTCGGAAAAAATTTATATTTTTTTTAGAAGAATGCTTGACCTCATTTTTTTTGTATGGTATTATAAATCTTGTCAAAACGGAGTAATACCCAAGTCTGGCTGAAGGGATCGGTCTTGAAAACCGACAGGGGTGTAACAGCCCGCGGGGGTTCGAATCCCTCTTACTCCTCCATTTTTTTATAAATAAAAGAGTGCATATATATTAGACAGCTCGTTACATTCGTGTAACGAGTTTTTTGTTTGTTTATCAAATAAATCGAAAAAGAAAAAGCTGCGTACAGTACAATGTAAAGTTCGCAGCTTTTTCTTTTATTTATTTGGAAGACAACTATTATCTAGATTTCATATATTTTTGTGAATGATTTAGCACGTTTCCAATCTTCTTAACGATTTCTTCTACAGAAGATTCATTTTTAATTAAATCATATTCGCTAATACTTAAACGAAGGACAGGACAAGCGTTAAAGTTATTAATCCAGTTTTCGTAACGTGTATTCATTTCTTTCCAATATTCAATCGGAGTTTGTTGCTCCATAGGACGTCCACGCTCTTTAATTCGCTCAACAACTTCATCGAATGTACCTTCTAAGTAAATTAATAAATCAGGAGCAGGGAAGTAAGGAGACATAACCATAGCATCAAAAAGACTAGTATATGTTTCGTAGTCTACTTCACTCATCGTTCCTTTTTCGTAATGCATCTTCGCAAAGATGCCAGTATCCTCGTAGATTGAACGATCTTGGATAAATCCACCGCCGTATTCAAACATTCTTTTTTGTTCTTTGAATCGCTCTGCTAAGAAGTATATTTGTAAGTGGAAGCTCCAACGAGCAAAATCTTGATAAAATTTATCTAGGTATGGGTTTGTATCTACTTTTTCAAATGATGTACGAAAGTTTAATGCATCTGCAAGAGCGTTGGTCATAGTAGATTTTCCTACACCTACTGTCCCGGCAATTGTAATAACTGCATCATTTCGTATTCCGTATTTTTCACGTAAATTCATATACTTCTTAGCTCCTTTTGTAAGGTGTTTTCTAACGATTCAAGTATCATCGCTAAATCTCTTGGGTTATTAACGAAGTCAATTTGATCACCGTCAAATTTTAACACTGGAATTTCAGGGTATTTAGCTTGAAATTCTTTCATGTGTGTCTCGTAATCTTCAATTAACTGAAGTAGGTACTGATCCTCGATCAATTGTTCGAATTCTCTACCACGAAGTTGAATACGCTTTTGTAGAGTCTCAAGGCTTGCCGTTAAGTAAATAACCACATTAGGCTTTGGCATATCCTCAGTTAATATTTGATATATTTTTAAATATTTATCATGCTGCTTGTCTTTTAATGTTCTGCTAGCAAAAATTAAATTTTTAAGGATGTGGTAATCTGCAACCACTGGAATCGATTTTTTAAGAAACATTCGGTCTATATCTTCTAGTTGTTTAAATCGATTACAAAGGAAAAACATTTCTGTTTGGAAACTCCACTCTTCAATGTCCGTATAAAACTTACCCAAAAAAGGATTTTCATCTACAATTTCTTTTAATAGCTCATAATGAAAGTGTTCAGAGATCGCTTTGGATAGAGATGTTTTTCCGACACCAATAGGTCCTTCTACTGTTATAAAAGGTACACGTATCATCTCTTGTCCTCCTTACTAGTCAAATTCCGTATCATACTCAAAAAACATACAGAAACTATTTTAACATACTGTAGTCAGAGGGAATACAATTTTAAAATTTTTCCAATTACTGATTATTTGAGTTCACCAAATGATTGATCATTTCTTCTATTTCTTGAGTTTGAATAAGCGTTGCATTTAAAATGTCTTTCATCATATAAATTGCAACCTTCTCATCATAATCTGTAACCGAGGAAATTGCATCTTGAGGTATAATTAAGTTATAATCCCGCATAAATGCATCATTTGCTGTAAAAAGTACACAACGATTTCCTGCAACACCTACAATAACTAAATGGGTAATTTTTAATTTTTTAAGTAATTCGTCTAAACTTGTTAAGTAAAAACCTGAGTAGTTAGGCTTAAAGATAAAATAATCTTCCTCATTAGGTTGTATTTGTTTTATTAAGTCGTAACTTAAAGGATTTAGACAATGCTTAATAAGTTTCTTTTGAGTCGGGTTTTCGATTTTATAGTGATCATTAACGTATATAGTAGGAAGTTTTTTGTTTTTAAAAATGTCTCTTATGTAATTTATTTTCGGAACCATATGGATTGATTTTTCCGCAAGAACACTTCCGTGTTTAAAAGTAAATGAGTTGATTAAATCGACAATTAATAATGCAGGCAACTGCTTGTCTTTTTGATTTGAAGAATTCAATCGGCTTCACTCCAATCTATGTTTAGTTTATCTACTCGTAAAAAGAATATTTGTTTGTTAAAGAAATAAAGAGGTGTAAAGTTTGAATAAAGATGAGTTTTATATGAAGTTGGCAATAGAGGAAGCACTAAAAGCAGAGGAAATAGGGGAAGTACCTATTGGAGCTGTGTTGGTTTACAACGATCAAGTCATTGCAAGAGGGTATAATTTACGTGAAACAAAACAAACAGCTTTAGGTCACGCAGAAATGAGTACAATAGAAGATGCGTGTAAGGTTATTGATTCTTGGCGATTAGAGGAAACAACTCTTTATGTAACGCTCGAACCTTGTCCGATGTGTGCTGGTGCAATAATTCAATCAAGAATTCCAAGAGTTGTTTTCGGTGCAAAAGATCCGAAGGCAGGTTGTGGAGGATCAATATATAATCTCTTGCAAGAAGATCGATTTAACCATCGCTGTGAAGTAACTTCGGGTATATTAGAAGAAGAATGTGGTAACTTATTAACGAACTTCTTTAGAGAGTTGCGATCTAGAAAGAAAAATTTACCTTCATAAGGACAAGGATTGATTTTTTATTTAGGTTCGTATATACTTTAACTACCGCTTCAATCAGCGGTTTAAAATTAGGTTGTAACTTTGCCGTGCTAGGTGGGGAGGTAGCGGTGCCCTGTACTCGCAATCCGCTCTAGCGAGACTGAATTCCACTCCGAGGTGTATCTATTTCAGGGTCTGCCTTAAATAAGTGGTGTTGACGTCTGGGTCCTACGCAACGAGAACTCATGAACCTTGTCAGGTCCGGAAGGAAGCAGCAATAAGTGAGCCATCTCGTGTGCCGTAGGGGTGCCTGGGCCGAGCTAACTGTTTAAGTAACGCCTGGGGTAGTGCATCGACGAGTGGTGCACGGCAGTAACTTTATAAAAACTCACTCAATTTTGGGTGAGTTTTTTTGTTTTCTTTAAAATATTTTCCATGAAATCATTACATAGGGTATAATAATGATGACTTTGTAAGAAGGAGGAAACCAATTGACTTATCAAGCATTATATCGTTTGTGGAGACCGCAGCAATTTAAAGATGTAGTTGGTCAAGATCACATTATACGAACGTTACAAAACTCCCTTCTTCAGCAAAAAGTATCACATGCATATTTGTTTACGGGTCCGCGTGGAACAGGTAAAACGAGTACAGCAAAAATCTTTGCAAAAGCTTTAAATTGTGAACATGCACCTACTAATGAACCTTGTAATGAGTGTGCCATTTGTAAAGGAATTACTGATGGATCAATTTCAGATGTAATTGAGATTGATGCTGCATCAAACAATGGTGTAGATGAAATACGTGATATACGGGAAAAAGTAAAATATGCTCCTTCTGTAGGCAAATTCAAAGTGTACATAATAGATGAGGTCCATATGTTATCAATAGGGGCTTTTAATGCATTATTAAAAATATTAGAGGAGCCTCCAAGTCACGTTATCTTTATATTAGCTACCACTGAACCACATAAAATACCTTTGACGATTCTATCAAGATGTCAACGATTTGATTTTCATAAGATAAGTGCTCAAACGATTTCAGATCGATTGACAGTTGTACTAAATCATCAGCAAACAACAATTGAACCAGAAGCTTTGATGATGTTATCTCGTGCAGCTGAAGGTGGAATGAGGGATGCGTTGAGCATTCTGGATCAAGCTATATCATATAGCGATGAATCAATTTCATTAGATGATGTTTTAGCGGTAACAGGCACAGTGGCTCAAGAACGTTTAATATCTGTTGTTTCAGCAATAATAGATGGTAATGTGTCAGTTTGTTTGACTAATATTGAAGAACTATTAAACCAAGGTAAAGATCCAGTTCGATTTATAGAAGATTTAACAGTTTATTATCGAGATATTCTATTATATAGGCACTCACCAAGTACGATTGAATTACTTGAGAGAGCAACAATTAGTGATCAGTTTAAAGAGCTTTGCGATTCATACAACGATGAGTTAGTTTATCAAATTATTGCTTCATTAAGTAAAAGTCAGCAAGAAATGAAATGGACTAATCATCCGAGAGTTTTGCTTGAGGTGGCAATTGTACAACTTTGTCAAAAAGCTTCTGTGAGCGGTATCGGAAAAAAACAGGACGAGCTGACACCATTAATAAATAAAATTAATGCTCTTGAAAAAGAAGTAAAATTTTTAAAGGAAAATGGTATTACAGTAAGTGGAACGAATGATTCTTCTACTAGTCCAAAACCGAAATCGTCTACATCTCGTTCGAAAATACCAAATAGTTTAATTCAAGGTGTACTAAGAGCTGCTTCTAAACCAGAAAAAAATAAGGTTATAGCAGTTTGGACATCACTTCAAGATCAATTAAGGCAACAAAATAAAGTTTCTACTGCGACATTAGTATCATATGGTGAAGTTGTAGCAGCTTCTTCTGAGCAGTGTATTGTTGCTTTTAAATCAGAGACAATTTGTGATTTAATCAATAATAACGGAGAACAAGAGCACTTAACAACAATTAATCAAACATTATCTAATTTATTAGGTGCAGAAATGAGTATGTTAGCAATTCCCGAAGAAGATTGGAGATCGACTAGGGATTCATTTTTAAATACAACAAAACAAAAAGAGACTTCAACAGAAGTTTCACCAATCGTACAAGAAGCAATCAATCTTGTTGGCGAAGATTTAGTCATTATTAAAGAATAACTATATTGGAGGAAATGAAAATGATGCGTGGCGGAATGGGCAATATGAATAATATGATGAAACAAATGCAAAAAATGCAAAAACAAATGGAACAAGCACAAAATGAATTAAACGAACGTACATTTGTTGGCAATGCTGGCGGTGGAATGGTAACTGTTACAGCTAATGGATTAAAACAAATTGTTGAAGTTACTATTAAAGAAGATGTAGTAGATCCAGAAGATATTGAGATGTTACAAGATTTAGTTTTAACTGCAACTAATGATGCAATTAAACAAATTGAAGATGCAACAGCTAAAACAATGGGGCAGTTTACTAAAGGAATGAATATTCCAGGATTATTTTAGAGGTTAAGACAAATGCATTACCCTGAGCCGATATCCAAATTAATAGATAGTTTTATGAAATTGCCAGGGATTGGTCCCAAGACGGCCGTTCGACTGGCATTTTTTATGTTAGATATGAAGCAAGATGACGTGTTAGACTTTGCAAAATCAATGATAGATGCAAAAAGAAAACTACTTTACTGTTCAGAATGTGGCCATATAACTGACCAAGACCCTTGTTATATTTGTAGTGATCAACATCGAGACCGATCTACGATATGTGTAGTTCAAGATACAAAAGATGTAATTGCTATGGAAAAAATGAGAGAATATCAAGGTTTATATCATGTACTTCATGGTGCAATTTCTCCTATGGAGGGAGTTGGACCGGAAGACATTAAAATAATGGAATTATTGAGCAGATTAAAAGATGATGTAGTTCAAGAAATTATTTTAGCTACCAATCCGAATATTGAGGGTGAAGCAACTGCTATGTATATTTCTAGGCTATTAAAATCTACGGGTATAAAAATTACTCGAATCGCACATGGTCTACCAGTAGGCGGAGACTTAGAATATGCAGATGAAGTTACACTTTCAAAAGCTCTGGAAGGTAGAAGAGAACTTTAGAAACTGATTAATGGAGAGAGACCATGGGTTTTTTTCGAAAAAAAGGAAAGATTCGTAAAGAATTTGATGAAAAGTTAGTTGATAGACTACATGATTACAAAGATATTTACTTAAGTCAGGTAGAGTTAATGGAAAGAAGTGTGGATCCACCTGATGACTTGTTAATCCATGTTAAGCTTTATCAAGCTAAATATTTCTTCTTATTAAAAGAAGCAAAGGCAAGAAATGTTTTGATAACAAAGATGAAATAGGTAAAAGAGTTTATTGTTTAGGCAATAAACTCTTTTTTATTAATATTTTTTGTCATTGATTAGTTCCTTTTCTCATACAATCTTAGTAAAAGGTGTACAAGTTATATGAGGGGAGTTTTTTTGTGGTGAATAGTATTATTATGATTTCGGTTGCCTTATTTGTAATCCTATTTCTATTATTAGTAGGTTTGCCAGTTAAAGCTTTAAAACTAATTAGCAAGTATGTACTAAGAGGTATTGTATGTGTCATGATTGTATTTATATTAAACTATGCTTTAGCTTCTAATAATTTTCACATTCCAATTAATGCTGTTACTTGTGCATTCTTAAGTATATTAGGTGTTCCGGGTATTGTAGCGTTAAGTGTAATTGGTATTTATATCGTATAAAAAAATATAAAAAAAGTTTTAAAAAACTGTTGACCATTTATCGAGGGGATGTTATATTTATATACGTCGCTGATGGCGATAACAAAAAAAGAAAAAACAACTGTTGACAGATTTTGTCGAACATGATAAACTGATTAAGTTGTTAAAAAACAAGATGATCTTTGAAAACTAAACAAAACATGAAGTAAACGTCAATTATTAGTTTTTTGAGCAATACAAGATTTAAA
>NZ_LJIZ01000004.1 GCF_001420605.1 Bacillus sp. FJAT-25509 | reverse complement strand
ATATTCAATATTCTAAAAATCTATATTTAACTTACTATTATTCGACAATAAATTATTAATTCCCTTGTTCAACTAAAATGCCATTTACTTCAATAAAAAAAGCCACAAATTTGCAGCTTGATCTTCAACTATTGCATTAGTTAGTTAGTTAATTCAATTATATTTTAATTAGCTTTAGCAAAACGGTTTTGTATAACAAATGCGATAATAACTGATAACATTGTAATAATGAATGGAGATACAGAAGAACTTTCCACAAAAACAACCTCATGTGGCAATTTTGAAATATCACTCCATTGATTAGCTATATCAGGCTTATAAAATACCGTTAAAAGCATACCTAAGAATACATTTAAAGCAACAAATAATAGGATAAAACTTACTGAAAACAAAAGAATTTTTTTCATTTTTATTCTCCCTTAGTTACTCAATTTATTATATTCACTAATAAGATTTTCCTAAGATGATACTACTAACATTAACATATTTTTCCATTTTTAACTATATGTTTGCAAATTCCTTATTGAATTAATCTGCCATTTACTTGAATAAGAAAAAAGCCACAGAAGCAGCTTTGGGTTGTTCAACTAATGAACTGCTTTAGTTGAATAAGCATTCACATTTTACACTTGATATAACAATTTTAAAAACCTTTGAATAGTAAGTTACAAATAAGTAAAACCATCAGTAGGATGATAAAGAAAATTCCTTTTTTTTCAGGTACTTCTTTCTTTTCACGCATAATTCTTCTATATTTTGATTGAATTTCCCTTTGTTTATCTCCTTTTGTCATGAACAGTCTCCTTTAAATTGAGGGTTTATTTGTAGTAGTTTGACTACGATTAATCAAAATCAAGGTCTTTAAAACATTTAACATCACATTCACCTCTGAAATAATTTCCATTATATGTTAATTTTACCACTGGAATTAAATTCATTCTAGATACAAACAATGCAATTCTTATTCAACTAATCTGCCAGTTAGTTGAATAAGAAAATCAACAATCTACTTTAACAGAGCATAATTTAAAAAAGCATTTTAACATAAAAAGAAGCCGCTCCAACTCAAGCGACTTCCAATTATAATAAAATATTAAACTAAACTCTCCAAACGCTTATTTAATCGATTTCTCCAATCCTCAGCTAACTCAGGAACTTCCAATATCGCTTTTATTCCTTCAACGTTTTTTGGATTCTGGAAATAAATCTCGTTGCAATAAAGAACCGAAACTTCATTTTTTTGAGTTTCGATTAATTCTATTTTCGAATCTTTTCTGATTGTTCCCTCTTTTAATACACGACATAGGTAGCCTGTAAAACCAGTTTCTACGATTCTCTTAAGTGCTACATTCGTTCTCCTTGTAATTGTGTCACAAGGTATTCTACTTTGTGTAATTTGTATAATTGCATCCCCAATTTGGTAGACATCACCAATGCATACGTCTTTTTCTAACATATTTGTGACCGTAATATTTTCTCCGAATGCTGAAAGTGGTAAATTTATATTAAACTCTTTTTCCCAAAGTGCGTAGTGTTCATATGGATACACACATACAGCTCGATCTGGTCCACCGTGATGTTTTAAGTCAGCTACGCCATCACCTTTAAACCCTTCTTTTGATAAATAAACTTCTTCTATTCCTTCTTTACAAATTCCCGTTATCATTTCTTTGTTTTCGCCGTATTCCATTTTACTCGGTAATCCTACTGCAAGATTAATTAACTCAACTTTATTTTCCATACTTTCCACCCTCACTTTTTTAAGTTTCTAATTTTAAAACTGGGTTTTATTTTATGTATACTAAAATTTTGGAATAAAAAGGTAAAATACCCTACATACAGCATTATATACTATTTAATGATAATACAAATCTAAAAAATCATTTTTGTTTCACTTGTACAACTAACAGCATAATAAAAGAAATTAAGACCATTGAAAGCACCCATAACCAAGCCATTTTCATATTTCCAGCATCAATTGCTAAATAAATTGCGGTCGGGACGGTTTGTGTTTTTCCTGGTATATTTCCTGCAAACATAAGTGTAGCACCGAACTCACCTAATACTCTGGCAACGCTTAATATACTTCCTGACATAATGGCTTTTAATGAAAGTGGAATTGAGATCAAGAAAAAAACATTCCATTCACTTGCTCCACAAACTCGAGCTGCCTCTTCAATCTCATTGTCTACACTTTGAAATCCAGTTTTTGCAGATTGATACATAAGCGGAAATGCTACAACAATTGATGCAATTACAGCGGCCCACCAAGTAAAAACAATTGGCTGTTTAAATAACCATTCGATCATTTTTCCAACAAAGCTTTGTCTTCCGAAAATGACTAATAGTAAAAATCCAACAACTGTAGGAGGAAGAACTAAAGGTAACATTAAGATTGTTTCTAGAAGTGTTTTACCTTTAAATGATTTCATAGAGAGAATTCTTCCAGCTATAGTTCCTAATATAATAACGATAACTCCTGCCACAATCGTAACTTTAAGTGAAATCTTAAGGGGAATTAAAAACTCTTCTAACAATTAATCTCCTCATTTCAAAATCAACCATATTTTCATCTGTTTTTTAATCTTCTATGAAATTACCTTTTGACATTTCATTCATCAAAAAATCTATATAATTTTCTTCATCACAAAGATGGAAATATTGATAATCTTTCAATCTACCCTCTTCAATCTCAAAATGGCTGATCACACAAATAATATTCGTTAATGAATCGAGTAAATTTAGATCATCCTCACTTCTTATTAATACTACTTTTGGATAACTTTCCCTTTTATAACCTTCAATTAAAATAATATCAGTAGAGAAAAAGCGATATAATTCAATTGTTTTCTTTAAATCCCAATTGATAAAATTTGTTCTTAATTGCAAGACCCCATCACCTTCAACACTAGAAACGATAGCTCCAGCATCCAAGTGACGACTACTATCTTTACGATCTATTTCTAAATCAGGCGGACCGCCATGACCATGATGTTTTATAGTAGCAGCTAATAATCCTTGGTGATTGACCTGTTTAATGAGCTTTTCAGTAAGTGTTGTTTTCCCACTATTTTGAAAGCCTACTATTTGCAAAATGGAATAGTTCTTTTTCATCGCTCTCATTTCCTTTTTATTAAATACCTTTATTATAAGGAGCCTACTGAAAAAACACCATTAATACAAAAATCACTTTAATAGATTCTTGTATTGATGGTGGAGCAGTTTATTTAGATGACTATTTTCGTTTACTTTTACTTTCTTTAATTTTAATTCAGTAAAGTCTTTAGAAGATGTTCACTAAAAGTTTTTTTCTTTAAATTTTCTGATCATTGTTTTATGATAAGAAAAACGAAAATTAAGTTAAGGGGTATATGTAATGTCTAAAGTCATCCATGAATTTAATGACTATATACGAAAACTGCGTAAAGAATTATTTGGTAAAGGCCCTGAAAGAATCCATACTGTTTTTGTTGAAAATATGGCTGTTTCAACTTTGTATGGAAATCTTACACCTACTGAGCTATTTATCGCTCAAACTAATGAAGGGCGTGATATCGTACATAATGCTAGAACTAAGATGATTCAAGACGTTTATGCAAAAAATCATCCAGTTAAGTTAGAAGAAATCGTTGATGCTAAGTTTATCAATCTTTTCTCGGATATGAAAGTTGAAGAGGATCTTGCGATTTCAGTTTTTGTGTTTGATAAAAAATTGGAAAACTTAATTGATTAGATAGTAGAAGCTACTAATCAATTAAGCTTATGTTCCAATCTTATTTATGGAAAAAGTCGCCGCTTTTACCACCTTGTTTTTGAACTAAAAACGTTTCTTTTATGACCATACTTTTATCAACGGCTTTGCACATATCGTAAAATGTAAGGCCAGCGATACATACAGCTGTAAGTGCCTCCATTTCAACTCCAGTTTTCCCACTACATTTCACTGTCGCACGTATGATTAAATCATATCCATTAGGTGCCTCTACATATTCGAATGTAAAGTCAGTTCCTGAAAGTGCGATTGGGTGACACATTGGAATAATGTCAGAAGTTTTTTTAGCTCCCATAATTCCAGCAATTTGTGCAACATTTAGTGGATCACCTTTTTTAATTAATCCATTTTGAATTGCTTCATATAATTCCGTTGAAATCGAAATTGTACTTTGCGCAATTGCCACTCTTGTAGTAATTTCTTTTTCTGATATATCGACCATTTTAGGTCTTCCTTCTTCATTCCAATGTGAAAATTCACTCATGGGTGTCCCTCCAGGTAAGTCTTAAATTTGATCAATTAAATCCAGTCATTCGGACTATTTATATTCTTAAAGATGATATCGTCACTTGAAAATTGGACAGTCATTACATTCACTTCCCTGAATAACAACTGAACTTTTCGATTGTTTTTATCTAAAATCTCTTTCATTTTTTCGATGCAATTTCGATGATAGAGCGCAAATAACGGTTGAAGTTTATCGGATTGTATTGGGACGATAGCATCAACATTCGTATTTGCTGCCCTTTCGATCATATTTTTTACAAATTCAGCTTTAATGAAAGGTGTGTCACAGGCTAGGACAAAGTACCAATCTTTATTCGGTATGTTGGAAAATGCATTGTACATCGCATACAGAGGTCCTTGGTATTCTTTGGCTTCTCCTTCAATGACAAAGTCTAGATCATTTTTATTAAAATACGGAACTAGTTTTTCGTTCGTTGAAATGATAATCGGTGAAATCGAATTTTCCTTTAAGGCTTCTACACTATATTCATACAATAATTTGTCTTTATACGTTTCAAACATTTTTGGTTTACCATAACGGGATGACTTACCACCTGCTAAAACGACGCCAGCTATATTCATTGTCTATTTAATTCTTCAACAAAATGTTGGCATGTCGGTAAAATTAGTTTTGTCATTGCTAGATTTACGGCGTTCTTTGAACCTGGAATTACGTAGATTGCTTTATCATGAAAGCTACCTGCGATTGCTCTACTAAACATAGCCTTTGGACCGATTTCTGTATAACTTAATGAACGGAACAGTTCACCAAATCCTTGCATTTCTTTATCGAGCATTTTTGAAATTGCTTCATATGTAACATCTCTTCTCGTAAAACCAGTACCACCAGTTATGATCATAACTTGAATCATTTCATCTTCGCTCCATGATCTAACAATCGAATCGATCAATGCTATTTCATCTTTTATGATTTTATAATCTTGGACGATATGGTTTTGCTCGTCTAATAAAGCTTTAATTAGTTTACCGCTCTCGTCATTTTCAACAGTTCTAGTATCACTAACTGTTAAAACCGCTGCGTGAACAATCGCTTTTTCATTATGTTTATGCATCATTCTACCTACTTTCAAGCTTTATGAATTCCATCAGCCCCCACTTACTGGTGGAATAAATGCGACAGTATCTCCATCATTTACAATTTCTTCATCTGTTACAAATTCTTCATTTATAGCAGTCATAATCTGATTCAGTTGTGGTAAATCATAGTTACTCATAAGCCAGTCTTTTAACTCTTTTACGTTTATTCCATCTTTATCGGACACAGTTAATTCATCCGTTCCGGCTTTCTCACGTAAATGAGCAAATAATAAAACTTTAATCATCTTGATTCCTCCACACTTGGTTTTCCTTCTTGGTATGGTGTATTTTCCAATTGGTCACCGATCCACATCGTACCATCTTCCCAAAACTCTTTTTTCCAAATCGGAACAATTTGTTTAATTCGTTCGATTGCGTATTCATTTGCTTCATAAGCCACTTTACGGTGCGGAGAAGATACTGCAATCACAACGGCAATATCGCTAATCTCTAATCTACCTACTCTATGAGTAATCGCAACAATTGCTTCTGGCCATTTCCCGTGGATTTCATCACCAATTTGGGCAAGTTTTTTTACGGCCATTGATTCATATGCTTGATACTCTAGCGACAAAGTCTTTTTTCCTTTTGTTAACTCTCGAACTGTACCAATAAATACAGTAATTGCTCCTGCATTTCTACTTTTTACTTTATCTGAAACTTCCTCTACAACAATCGGTGTATCGACAATCTGAAATAATGTTTGTTCCAAGTAAACCACTTCGCTTTTCTTAAATTAATAGAGTTCTATTTATTTACTTATATGCAGGTATGAAATCATACCAAGGCCATTTACTTCCTTCATGGTCTTCTAATAATAATAAATCGACCGACATACCTTTTTCATATTTTCTAGTTCCTCCAGGTAAAACAATAAAAGCATCCGTATAAGCTAGTGAAGATACGGCGCTGGACTTATCAAAACCTGCTGGAATTGCTGTTAATTGACCTTCATGATAAACAATTTTACCTCTTACAAATCTTGTAAATGGATTTGGTTTTGGAAAGTTTTCTCCTAAAATTGCACTTACTCTTTTTAAATGTGGTCTTTCGTTAAATAAACAAGTTTGAATAATCGGTCTGACAAATAGCTCAAATCCAACAAAACAAGCGGATGGATTACCAGATAAACCAAATAATAATTTATTTTCAAAATGCGCTACTGTTGTTACACTTCCTGGACGCATTGCAATTTTATTAAATAATACCGTAGCTCCTAATCTTGCGTAAATATCTGGTAAATAGTCATAATCACCAACAGATACACCACCGGTAGTAATTAGAATATCCACTTGCTCTAAGGCATTTTGAACTTCTGAAAAACAAGTATCTAAATCATCGCTAAACTTCCCTAAATATTTAGGGATTGCACCTGCTTTATGAATTTGAGCGAGAACCATATAAGAGTTACTATTGCGAATTTTCCCAGGTTCGAGCGGTTCATCGACCTCTAAAAGCTCACTTCCTGTCGCAATGACTCCGATAACTGGCTTTTTCGCTACCGGAACTTGACTATATCCAAATGTAGCAAGTAATGCAATCACTCCTGGGTTGATTTCAGTTCCCTTTTTGACAAGAATATCATCTTTATGCGTTTCTTCCCCTTGGAATGAAATATTATCGCCTTTTTGATAGGAACGTTTAATTTCAATAAAGGTTTTACCTTCCGTTTTAATCTCTTTCGCTAATTCAAGCATGACAACGGCTGAACAACCTTGAGGTATTTGTGCTCCTGTCATAATACGAACGGCCTGCAATGGCGCTACTTCATTTGGAAAAACTGAACCAGCTCCGATTTCTCCAACTACTTCAAAGATTGTTGGATTTTCATTGCTTGTAAGAATAGTATCTTCAGCCCGAATCGCAAAACCATCATATGGAGAGCGGTCAAAAGCAGGTATATCCTGATCAGCTTTTAGATCATCGGCTAATACTCGTCCATATGCTAAATCGATTGATACTATTTCTTGTGATCCGTGTTTGGCAAAATCCATCACTTTACGAACTGCTTCTTCGATTGGTAGTGGTACTCGTTTTTCAACCATTCTATTCATCCTCTCTCTATTAACCTAATAAACGATAATATAGTTTTTTAGCTTCCTGTATATCATTTGTGCCATGAACAAAAACCCTACCGTCTTGAAAAACAACAAATCGATAATCTTCTATCTGACAAGAGATCAAATAAGGATTTCGTTGAACTTTCCCATGTTGTTTTAGTTGATTTTCTAGTTCATTAAAGTCGTAATTTTTAGTCATTGAAGGTCTGATTTGAACCGTATTTCGCCCACAAAGTGTACTTGTTTTCGTTTGATTTTCAAAGGATAAATAAGGATACGTCCTATTTGTTCCACATGAAGGACAATCATCTGATTTGAGTTTGTTCACTTTAAAGGAGAAATGTTGATTATTCCATAAATCAAATGTAAGGAATTTTGGATTAACCGCTGAATAGTCCTCAACTAATAGTTTTAATACTTCAGCAACCTGATATGCCGCCACTAATTGTACCGTAGGACTAATGACTCCTGCTGTGTCACATGTCACACCAGGTACTGGTAAACTTTTTAATATACAGTTTAAACAAGGCGTTTTACTAGGTAGAATCGTACAACACATACCAAAGCTCCCAACACAAGAGCCATAAACCCACGGAATTTCATATTTCTGTGATAAATCATTTATGATAAAACGAATATCAAAATTATCTGTTGCATCAATCATAACATCAGTGTCCTTCAAATGGACTTCCATATTATCTGCACTTGCATCCATTACTAGCGCATTGATGCTTACATCTGAATTTATTTTTTGGAGACGCTCTTTAGCGGCAATTACTTTCGGCAATTTCTCAAATGCATCTTCTTCGGTATAAAGCTGTTGCCTTTGCAGGTTACTCATTTCAACATAATCTCGGTCAATTAAAGTTAACTTTCCGATTCCAGCTCTAACAAGTGCCTCCGCGCTCGCACTTCCTAACGCACCTGCTCCAACAATTAAAACATGTTTCTTTCTAATTAATTCTTGTCCATTTTCACCAATCGGGGTAAAAAGCTGCTGACGTGAATAACGTTCTGACATAAGATATCCTCCATTAAAGAGCAGGACCTAGCGAAAGAGATAAAAAGTTTTCTCCGGGTATCCTCACCAATTTTTCTGCTTTTCTTGTTTTCTCTCTAATAAATAAAGCAGCATTAAGAAATCCTCATCATATAAGGAGTTCTGAATGCTGCTTAATTTCTCTGCTAAACGAACAGAGATACCAATCATCACTTTCTAATTTTTGGTTAGTGTATTATACAGAACTTGCATAAACTCCAAACCTTTTATTATTGGTAATGATTAACCACCTATATGTGACATTTCAATTTTATGTGATGATTTATCATTCATTTTTTTCGTATTACTTAATCGTTCATCTGAATACCGATCAGTTCGGTTACTCCATATCGAAAGAATCGTTTCTTTAATTTGTTCATCATCTTGGTTAGACCTTACCAATTCTTTTAGATCATAACCTTTCGATGCAAATAAACATGTATATAATTTTCCTTCTGCGGATATACGTGCCCTTGTGCAAGTCGAACAAAATGAATCGGTCACTGATGAAATAATGCCAATTTCATCATCACTATCTTTGTAACGATATCGATTCGCAACTTCTCCTACATAATTAGCTTCTGTAAATTCTAAAGGCATGACTTCATTAATCAGATCGATGATTGTTTGTTTTCCTACTACTTCATCGAGCCTCCAGCCGTTATAATTTCCAACATCCATATACTCAATAAAACGAAGAATATGTTTTTTCTCTTTAAAATATTGTGCCATCGGAATAATATCTTGTTCATTCTTGCCTTCTTGAACAACCATATTGATTTTAACCTTCATTCCGATGTCAGAAGCAGCTTGTATCCCTTCAAGCACAGACTGTACATTTCCTCGATTACCAGTCATAAAAGAAAATCGTTCTTCATTTAAAGAGTCTATGCTTACGGTCACTCTTCTTAAACCAGCTTCATATATATCTTTAGCAAACTTTTTAAGTAAAGTACCGTTTGTTGTTAAAGCGATATCTTCAACACCATCTATTTTATTTAATCGTTCAATCAGTTTAGGTAGATTTTTACGTAATAAAGGTTCTCCACCTGTAATTCTAATTTTTCTAACCCCTAAAGATACAAAAATACGCGTTAATCTTTCAATTTCATCAAAGGATAGAATTTTATCTTGTGATAAAAAAGAATAATCCTGACCAAAAATTTCTTCCGGCATACAATAACGGCAACGAAAATTGCAGCGATCGGTAACAGATATACGTAAATCCTGTAAAGGTCGATGATGTTTATCCAATGCAACATTTTTCATAACCATTGCCTCACTTCTTTTTATTTCATAAATGATCTGTTTTTAGTTTCTATTTCACAATACGCTTCGAATGAGTATATACATTAAGTGACTGATTTCGAATAAATCCAACAGTCGTAATACCTAATTCTTCAGCTAATTGAAGAGCTAATTCTGTTGGAGCTGATTTAGTTAGAATGACTTCACAACCAATTTTAGCTACTTTTAGTAAAATTTCAGAAGATAATCGCCCACTAAAAACAATTATTTTATCTGAAATACGAATATTATTTTTAAGACAATATCCATAAATTTTATCTAATGCATTATGCCTACCAATATCCATTCTATTCAAAACAATCCCATTTATTTCACATAAAGCAGCATTATGCACTCCGCCTGTTTCATGAAATAAAAATGCGGACTGTTGCATTTCATTCATTAATCGAAAACAATCCTGAAATGATAGTTGAACATTTACTTCTTTCATTTTTTTTGCAGTTAATGCATCATTTACAAAAACAAACCCTTGTCTACTCATTCCACAGCATGATGTAATATATCTTTTACTCTGAATATCTTTATAATATGGGTTAATATTCTTTGTTTTCACATGGACAAAGCCTTCTTTTTCTTGAAACCATATGTTTTCAATATCCTCGAATTTTCGGATAACCCCTTCGGATGCTAAAAATCCTACGACCATATCCTCGATATATTCTGGAGTACTGACCATCGTAACAAATTCTTGTCCATTGATTTTTACCGTGACGGGATATTCTGTGACAACGCTGTCTTCAATATAGTTTGTTTCACCATTTTCAAAGCGGAGAATTCTTCTTCTCACTTCAGTTGGTAGCATCGTTAAAGATTCCCTTCTTCCTGAACTATTTTTCATATCGTGTTTATTTAGGAAAATATTCATTAAGAGATAAACCTTTTAATTCGCTTTTTCATTAAAGGGTTCATCTCTTATTATTAATCTCTTTTCTATTAAATACAAATTGTTTTTTCTATTATTCTTTTAGACCTTTTCCCATACCTTTTAGAAAATTAATACCAAAACCAACGGCACGATTTACATCGGGATCTTTTAAAACTTTTACTAAATCAAAAATTCCGACTTTATCATCCTTTTCAAGATGCTTATTTCCTTCATCGATTCCTTTTGTTACGGAATTGATTAGCTTTGTAGTTAACTCTGGGTCTACACTTGAAAGTGCTCCAGCAGCTCCCATAATGTTATTGATGATATTCGTTACTGGCTCGCGGTTCATTTGTCCTAAAGCGATTTTTGTAATTTTCTCTTTAGATTGTAGCATTGAATTTGCAGCTTCAAGGACACCAGTATCATTTAATTCAGAAACGATTTTTAAAATTTTATTTAAGGAATCTTCATTTTCTGCTAATAAAAGCTTCAAATCCTCTAGTTTCTGTTGGTTTTGCTCTTCTTTAGTTGGTTCGTATTTTTGAATCGTCGTGATTGGTTGTGCCATCTTTTTCACCCTTTATTTTGTCGTTAAGTGGACGTATCCTTTTCGTTCCCATTTACGCTGAACCTCAACTCCATTTTGAGGATTTCGCTTTTTATTACGTGGGTTCGATTTTGGCAACGGACTTTCACCTTCTACACGTAATACTTCCATCCGTACTTTCGTTTGTTTATAAGCCGGTGTATTTGTACGGTGATCTTTAGCTGGACCTGTTAAGAAATTGATGGCAGATTCTTTATTTGTTGAATTCATCGGTAAGAACAACTCATTTTTTTGAACTCGGTCCGTAACTAGTGCTGGTAATTTCAGCGCTCCATACGGCGATACTAATCGAACTAGTGAGCCATCTTTAATGCCACGTTCATTCGCAAGCTCTGGTGAAACCTCTACAAAAATCTCAGGTACTTTTAATTGGATACCGTATGATTTATTCGTCATATTCCCTTCATGGAAATGTTCAAGCATACGACCATTATTAATTAATAGGTCAAACTCTTCAGGAAACCGGGCAGGTTCCATCCACTCAGCTAAAGCAAATCTCGCTTTTTTATCAGGGAAATTAAAACCATCCTTATAAAGCAGTGGCGTACTTGCTCCGTCTAAACTTCCCCAAAGGAAACTATCCCAGCCTTCCATCACTTCGTAACTAGCTTGTGAGAATAGTGGCGCTAAGCTTGCCATTTCAGCGAATATTTCACTTGGATGTTGATAGTTCCAATTTGCACCTAATCGGTTTGCAATTTCTTGGACAATCCACCAGTCAGCCTTCGATTCACCAAGAGTTGGTAATGCTTGATATAATCTTTGTACGCGGCGCTCAGTATTTGTAAATGTTCCTTCTTTTTCTAGTGATGGTGCAGCAGGTAAAATAACATCTGCATATTGCGCTGTTTTTGAGAAGAAGAGATCTTGTACAACAAAGAAGTGCAAATCTGATAAAACTTCATCTACATGGTTTGCGTTACAATCGACAAGCGCCATATCTTCACCAACTAAGTACATAGCTTTCATTTCGCCTTTTTCGATTGAATGAAGCATTTGGATATTATCTAGACCAGGTTTTCCTCCGATTTCAACGCCCCACGCTTGTTCAAACTTCATGCGGGCCATGTCATCCGTTACATGTTGGTAACCAGGAAGCCAGCCAGGAAGCGTACCCATATCACAAGCACCTTGTACATTATTGTGACCTCGTAGCGGATACGCGCCAGCACCAGGGCGTCTATAGTTTCCTGTTGCAAGCAGTAAGTTCGAAATCGCAGCAGATGTATCAGAGCCACCAGTGTTTTGCGTCACGCCCATGCCCCATAAAATACAAGTGCCATCTGCTTCATGAATCATTTCAGCTATTTGAATTAACGTTTCCTTTGAAATTCCAGTTACACTTTCGGCATATTCAAGCGTATATTTCTCAAGAACCACTTTAAAATCTTCAAAGAAATGAACATTCTCATAGATGAATTTTAAGTCATGCCAGCCTTGGTCAATGATATATTTGGTTACAGCCATCAACCATACTTGGTCTGTACCTTGTTTTGGTCTAATAAAGATGTCAGAGCGTTCTGCCATTTCGTTTTTACGAAGATCAGCAACAATTAGTTTTTGTCCATGTAGTTTATGTGCTCGCTTAACTCTTGTCGCTAGTACAGGATGACCTTCTGCAGGATTCGCACCGACGATGATAACTAGTCCAGCTTTTGCGATATCCTTTATTGTACCTGCATCTCCACCCATACCAACTGTGCGGAATAATCCATCTGTTGCTGGTGATTGACAATAACGTGAGCAATTATCAACATTATTTGTTTCGAATACTTGTCGTGCCAACTTCTGAATTAAATAGTTTTCTTCATTCGTAATTTTCGAAGATGAAATAAAACCTACAGAGCCTTTACCATATTCTTGTTTAATGGAACCAAGTTTACTTGCAACTAAATCAAGAGCTTCATTCCAGCTCGCTTCAACAAATACGCCATTTTTTCGAATTAAAGGCTTTGTAATTCGCTCTTTGGAATTTACAAAATCCCAACCAAATTTACCTTTTACACAAGTTGAAATTGCATTGACTGGAGCATCAGAGCTAGGTTGAATTTTTAAGATTTTACGATCCTTCGTCCAAACCTCGAATGTACAACCAACACCACAGAATGTACAAACTGTTTTTGTCTTTTTCGTACGTGTTTCTCGCATTGCTGCTTCAACTTCTGAAACTGCGAAAATACCACTATATCCTGGCTCTACTTTTTTTACTAAATCGATCATCGGATCAAGTAATTCGTCATTTAATCCAGTCATAAAACCAGCTTCACCAAGCATTGACTTTTCCATTAATGCATTACAAGGACAAATTGTTACACATTGTCCACAACTTACACATGAAGAATCATTAATCGAAACACCTTTATCCCAAATGACACGTGGACGCTCAGCTTCCCAATCAATCGATAACGTCTCATTTACTTGAAGATTTTGACATACTTCCACACACTGTCCACATGCAATACATTGATTTGGATCATATCGGTAAAATGGATGTGTTAAGTCTACTTCACAAGAAGCAACCTTTGGCTGATAAGGATACTTTTGGTGTTCAATCCCCATTTCCTCAACTGTATTATGTAACTTACAATTTCCATTGTTATTATCACAAACTGTGCAATATAATAAATGATTTTCTAATAAACGATCCATTGCTTCAGTTTGAGCTTCCTTCGCTTTTGGTGAAGTCAATTGAATATTCATTCCGCTCATTGCAACAGTCGAACATGAGCGTTTTAGCTCTCCATTAATTTCGACAATACAAGTATCACAAGTTTGAATTGGATCGACTTCAGGAACATAACAAATTTGCGGATGACTAATTTCATTATGATTAATGATTTGTAAGATTGTAGAACCTTGCTCTGCGATTACTTCTTTCCCGTCAATCGTGATTGTAACCATGTTATTTTTCACGGTTTTCCTCCCCTTTTTTCACATAAAAAAATCCACCATGAAATAACACATACCCGATAAATAGGTTTAATGTCTTCATGGTGGAATAGTTTATTAGCAAATCGTACTAACATACCAATCCATTTTTTGTTTACTAAATTGATAGAGTCATAACATTTCCCCATACTATGATTCCATCTCAATAAGTTTATTATAATCGTAAAATGATAATTAAACAATAGATTCACGATATGAAAGTAAAACGCTTACAATACTATTTATTTACTTACCGTTGATTTTAATTTCTCAGCATTTTGATTCAGTTTATTAACTGCCGCACTATACTCTTCTTCCAGTTCATATATAATATCGGCAATTGGACTGATTTTTGTAATTGCCCCAACACCATGACCAGCAGACCATATTTCTTTCCAAGCCTTTGCATTCGATTCATTTTTCATTCCATCGAAATCGACTTTATCTTTCTTTTTCAATGTTTCAGGATCAAGACCAGCCTTCACTATACTTGGAATTAACATATTCGCTTTAACACCAGAGAATGCATCAGTCAGGACGATATCATCTTGGGTTGCATCAACTAACATTTGACGGTATTCATCATTTGCTAAGCTTTCCTTCGCAACAATGAACCGTGTTCCCATATAAGCTAAATCAGCACCCGCAGCTTGTGCAGCCAATATACTTTTACCAGTTGAAATACCACCTGCTAACACAATAATGCCGTCCCAGAACGTACGAACACTATCAACGAACGCAAATCCATTTAAATTTCCAGCATGACCACCAGCACCTGATGCAACTAAAATAAGTCCATCTACACCAGCCTCTGCAGCTTTTTTAGCAAACTTCATATCACTAACATCTGAGAATACTAGTCCGCCATAACTATGTACAATATCAACCACTACTTTCGGAGAACCTAATGAAGTAATGACAAGTTCAGGCTTATGTTTTTTCAACAGCTCAAGCTCTTCTTGTAATCTACTATAAGAACTATGAACGACTATATTCATTGCCCATGGTGCAATTTTACGCTCCGGCTCATTTGCGCGCGCCAAAGCAAGGTGATCATTTAATTGACCCATCCATTGATCAAGCACCTCAATCGGGCGAGCATTCGGTGCTGGAAATGACCCAATTACACCATTTAAACATGCTGCCTCTACTAGCTCAGGACCAGAAACTAAAAACATAGGTGCAGAAATAGCTGGCACCCTCAGTTGACTCCACCATTTTTCAGGAATTTGTTTACTCATTTACTTATCCCTCTTTTCTTTACGGAATATTCAGATTATTAATAATGATACATTAGTAAACTATTATTTTCAACTCTGTCTCATTCAAAAATGCTACTTTGAAAGGTATATCTAATAGCCAGGCTACTAAACTTGATATACAAATATAATATAGTGAATAATAATTTAAGAGTCTTATAAACTCAATACACTAATAGATTCGTAAATCTAATAATCTTATACTTCAATAGTAGATAGAAAAATATTATTAGAATTATGGTGAACCATTATATAATAAATTTACACTTTTTAGTCCAAGACATTCTCTTAGCATGTTCAAAATAAAAAAAGGAAATAATTTCTACATCAAAACAAATTGTGACAAAGTTCTACCAGAGAAAATTGTAGAATAGTCACATATAAGTAAATAATGTAATATAATTGTAATATTCTAATCTGAATTTCAGTAAACATTGATAGATGGACTACTTGGTTATGGGAGGAATTGTTTTGGAAAGTACTTTAAATGTAAAAGGAAATAATATTCAACAAAGAAGATCATTTAAACGGTCTTTGCCTTGGCATTTCATTTTGATTGGCATCATTATTATTATTACACTCATCATTGTGTTCAGCTATCGGGCTAACCATTTTAATGCTCAAATTAAAGTAAACGGCATAAATTTAGGTGGACTGAATGCTGACCAAGCATTAAAAAAATTAAAAACTAGCGAACTTAAAAACATCGTTTATGTTGGCGACCAGAAAATCTTGGATGGAAAAGATACAAAAATGAACTTTACGGAAAATGATCTGCCGGCTATTAAAAAATTAGTAAAAAACCAAAGAACGTTTTTTCCTTCTTCAAAAGAAAAAAATTATTCTTTAGTGCCGAGTAAACGAGATGAAGATCAAATTCAAACTATGAATAAACAGATTGAAGATAAGCTTCTCACTCTTAATAAGAGCTTAAAAGCTCCAAAAGATGCAACTGTTCAATTGAAACAAGGTAAAATTATTGTCTCTAAAAGCATTAGTGGTGAACAATATGATGTCGATCGTCTATTAAAAGACTATAAGGGACAAGAGTATACTAGTATAATCCGTCTAAAACCTGTATACATACAACCAATTAAAGAAGACAATCAAATTGTGAAAAATGAAAAGAAAAAACTTCAAGAACTACTAGGGCGGACAGTTCAGTATAAAGTTCAAGATAAAGTATATTCTTTAAACGCGAGTGAATTAATTCAAAATGCTTCTGTGTCAAAGGATATGAAAGTTACGATCGACTCTAGTAATCTTAAAAACAAGATTGCTGAAGTAAATAATACTCAATCTACATTAAATAAAAATTTTACATTTAAGACACATTCGGGATCTGTCATCTCAGTTAAAGGAGAAGGCTATGGCTGGGCATTAGATGTTGATAAAGAATCAACACTAGTTCAGCAGGCTTTTGAAACAGGAGAAAAATCGATCACTCCTACTAATATTATCGGAAATGGCTGGAACAATGAAGGTTATGGATATAATACGACCACGAACAATGGGATTGGCGATACATATGCTGAAGTGTCGATTTCAGAACAGCGTATTTGGCTTTATAAAAATGGCAAATTGGTTATCACAACGAATGTCGTTACTGGTAAACACGTCACCGGTGAAGATACTTCAAAAGGAGTTTGGTATATCCTTTATAAACGTACACCTTCAATCCTTAGGGGATCACATGTAGGTCTTGGTTCTTATGAAGTTAAGGTTGATTATTGGGCACCATTCACGAACAGTGGTCAAGGTTTCCACGATGCTAGCTGGCGAAGTAACTGGTCAAGCAATGCCTATCTAGCTGCAGGATCCGGTGGTTGCGTCAACACTCCACCTAGTCTAATGAAAACAGTCTATGATAATCTAAGCACATATGAACCGGTAGTTATCTACTAAACTCGAATAGCAAAATAAAAACACTGAAACCTCTTACTTTTATCGTTTCAGTGTTTTTTTTATTAGTTTAATATCGTTACTTTTACTTGTTTTCTACCAAACTTAATCGCATCCTGTTTATTTGGTATAAATACATCGATTCGATTTCCCTTGATAGCTCCACCAGTATCTCCGGCAATTGCTACACCATAACCTTCTACATTCACTTTACTTCCTAGTGGGATTACACTTGGATCGACGGAAATGACTTTTGTATTTGGATTCTCTTTTAAGTTGATTCCAGTAGCAGTAATACCAGTACAACCTTTACAAGAAGCTGTATAAGCAGATGCTTCCATTGTTATTACTTTTAAACCAGCTGAATCATTTGTTTTAGATGCACTCTCTTTTGATGTTGATGCATCTTCTTTTGTTGCTGGTTCACTTTCCTTTGTTACTGGTGTACTTTCCTTTGTTGCTGGTACACTCTCTTTTGTTACTGGTGCACTTTCTTTTGTTGTTGGTACACTCTCTTTTGTTGCTGGTGCACTTTCTTTTGCTGCTGGTACACTCTCTTTTGTTATTGCTGCGCTTTCTTTTGTTGATGGTACAATTTCCTTTGTTTTAGGAACATCTTCTCTTGATGAAGCTGCAGCTTTTGGAGATTCTTGTACTGACTTCACTGTTGAAGTAGTTTTAGAATTTGTTGCTAGATTTGTATTTTTCATTTCTGAATGAGCTATATTTTTTACGCCTTCAAAAATTTTCAGGTTTAATCCAGGTTGAATTAGATCCGTATGTATATTGTTCCATTCTTGAATTTGCGATACTGTTACATCATGATTTTGTGCAATATCCCATAATGTATCACCTTTTATAACTTCATAATGTTTTTCTGGTGTAATGATTAGTTTATCACCAGGATGAATTAAGTCTCCATTTAGCCCGTTTAACATTTTAGTATTTTCAACGGTTGTATTTTTTGCCCGTGATAGATCCCATAGATTATCACCTTTTTTTACTGTGACAGTAGCAGCTTGTACATTAGCACTTACAGATACTGAGAGTGCAGCAGCTGCTAAAATGGTTGTAACTTTAACTTTGTTAATCATTTCTTTTTCCCCTCCAGGTTCCTTTATTTGCTAATTTTCACTAATCGTAACATAGATTTTCCTCAAAAAAAGTAACAAGGAGATGTTAAATCATTTCCTTTCATCGCATGTTTATTACAGGTATTTAACTAAAATTACTGAGCAAATACCAAAAAAAAGGGATTTTTCTCCAACTCTTATCAAAGTAAATTGCCCATATTACTAGGCATTTAGCCCTTCCTCTTATTTGTAATGACTATTTCAAAATCTGAGAAAGGAAATTACATAAATTACAATAGATAAACAATTTCTACAATGTGTTTTTTTCTAAAGGCTCTGTTTGAGTAGATTGTTGACTTTTTTATTCAAGTCAATGGCCTGTTAGTTGCATATTAAATGTTATAATAATTCAGATATATCTATTTATTTGATGTTAGAAAGGATTACTAACATGTGTAAAAGCTTAATTAATAAAACCTCAGAAGATTCGTTGTTTAATGAACTAGCGACTCAGGAACAGTTAGAAGAAATTAACGAAAAGTTTAATCTGGAAATTACAAATGAATTAGCTAATATTTTAAAAGAAACAAATGGATTCGATTGTGGAGGCGTTAGATTTTGGCCTTTGAATGACATAATAGAAGAAAATATTGAGCGAAGAACACTAGAAGTTTATAAAGATTGTTACATGAATTTCGATATTTTATTATTTTTCGCGGACGCTGGAAATGGTGATTTTTTGGATTTTTAATCATTAACGATCACATACAAAAAGATGATATCTATGTATGGAATCATGAAGACGATAGACGAACACGGATTGCACCATCATTAGAGGAGTTTTTTATTTGGTGGAGTGATGGTTCAATTAGTATTTAATTCTTAATTAATAGAAAGACCTGTGAAAGGAATAGTTGCTTTGAAGAGAATTATTGTTAGTGTATTACTTTTAATAATACTAGTGGTTGCATACGTTGTTTTAATAAAACAAAAATCGCCAATTGAAACGGGTAGAATCGTTCCGAGTGATAATGGAAAAGAAATAGCGATCGAAATTGGTAATATAGGTTTAAGTGATATTCATCTAAATAAAATATTGATAAATAATGAAGAAGTTCCTAAAAGAACAAAGATTCGAGTTGGAGTTGGATTTCAAGAGTATGATAGCTCCAAGGTATTTGATTTTGAAAAACAACATACTAAAGTTCAATCAATCGTATTAAAACCAGATATATCACCTAAAAATTTGATTAAGAAGCAATATCAAGGTACGGCATCAGCAAAAGATAAAGTATACGAGCTCAGCATATTACATAATAAAAAAATAAATAGAATTACTATAAAATATCGTTATCTAGGCGTTTCTTTTGAGCGAGTAATTAGAATAGCTTAACTAACTTGCATTAAATGAACAACCTCAAGCTGCTTCGGTGGCTTTTTTCTTATTCAAGTAAATGGCAGTATAGTTGAACAAGAATTTAATTATATCTTGAATCATTTTATAAAAACTTTTTGGAAATTCTACTTCAACTTGTAAACGAATATCATTCTAATGAGACATATTCAAGAGCAAGAAGGGGTGATAGCTTTGATTCAAAAACTACTGCTTTCAATGGATCAAATGATTTCCATTATTCAAAATGGATTAGAAAAAAAGAACTCTCCAAAGCATGTAACCATTATAGGTGCAGGAATTTCTGGTTTAGTTGCTGCATCACTTTTAAAAGAAGCTGGACATCAGGTTACCATTATTGAAGCTAATAACAGAATAGGGGGGAGAATTTACACCAAAAGGGAACCTTTTATTAATAATCAATATATAGACCTCGGTGCAATGCGTATACCTTCTTTTCATTATTTAGTTATTGAATATATAAAAAAATTCAATTTACAAGTAAATGAATTTATTAATAGTACTCCTAATGATCTGATTTTCATCAATAATGTATTAACAAACCAAAAAAATTATGAAGCAAATCCAGACCAATTAAACTTTAAACTAACCTCAAGTGAACAAGGAAAAACTGCAACAGAATTACTCTTATTAGCTGTTGGACCAGTTATTGATTTTATTAACCAAGATCCTGAGAAGAACTGGGATATCGTTATTAAATTGTATGATCATTATTCGATGGCAAACTTTTTAAAATATAACCCTGTTGGCGTATCACTATCAACTGAAGCAATCAATTTGGTAGAAGCTTTTGTTGGATTAGAAGGATTTTCTGAACTTGCATTTACTGCAATATTAAGAGAAGTTTTAGTACTCCTAACAAAGGATCTAAAACTTTATGAAATTACAGGGGGAACAGATCATCTTATTAATGGATTTTTACCACAGCTTAAAGATGACATTGTTTCTAATCAAAGAGTAAAAAAAATTATACAACAAGAATCAAGTGTAACAATCTATACAGAAAATCAAATACTTAGTACTGAGCATCAATTGTCTAGCGATTTTGTTATTTCAACAATTCCTTTTTCATTATTGAATTTTGTAGATTTACTTCCGTTTGAGTCTATTTCATATGAAAAGAGAAAAGTTATTAGAAAGATACATTATGCTAATTCAACTAAAATAGGTCTTCAATTTAAAACGAGATTTTGGGAAAAATATGGATTATATGGCGGGAAAATAACGACTGATTTACCAATCAAGTTTTCATATTTTCCTAGTCATGGTCAAGGGTCGTCGGTCAGTACGGGGATTATGTTAGCTAGTTACACATGGGAAGATGATTCTAGTATCTGGGATAATATGACACAACAAGAACGTATAAAAATTGCTTTGAATGATCTTTCGTATATATTTGGAAATGAAGTGTTTTCGGAGTTTTTAATAGGATATTCTCATAATTGGTCTGATTTTCCTTATTTTGGTGGAGCTTTTGTCATGTTTAAACCCGACCAGGTAAAAGAATTGGGTCAATATATTAGTACTCCAGAAGGGAGAATTCATTTCGCAGGATCACACTCGTCTACTACACCAGGTTGGATGCA
Source organism: Bacillus sp. FJAT-25509 (assembly GCF_001420605.1). Classification (GTDB taxonomy): domain Bacteria; phylum Bacillota; class Bacilli; order Bacillales; family Bacillaceae_G; genus Gottfriedia. The sequence continues at coordinate 311 of NZ_LJIZ01000004.1, read as the reverse complement.
AGGTGCGATTGAAGCTGGAATTAGAACAGCTTATGAAGTTAATAGTAGATAAATTAAATATTATGGAATACCTTATTCAACTACCATGAAAATAAACTTCTGAAAAATGAGTAAAAAGGCAACACTAAATAGAAGCAGCTCATTCGTTTTTTAAAAAAGTGTAGCTACTCATTATTAGGTGATATATGGACTGATCTAATAGACTAGGAGGCTTCTGTTATATTCACTGTGTAACCTAAGTTTTCTAGTCTTCGTACAGAATGGCGGACAATAGATTCTTGTCTTTGCTTATCAAAGTAATCTTCTCCTAG
>NZ_LJIZ01000036.1 GCF_001420605.1 Bacillus sp. FJAT-25509 | reverse complement strand
CTAGGAGAAGATTACTTTGATAAGCAAAGACAAGAATCTATTGTCCGCCATTCTGTACGAAGACTAGAAAACTTAGGCTACACAGTGAATATAACAGAAGCCTCCTAGTCTATTAGATCAGTCCATATATCACTAATAATGAGTAGCTACACTTTTTTTAAAAACGAATGAGCTGCTTCTATTTAGTGTTGCCTTTTTACTCATTTTTCAGAAGTTTATTTTCATGGTAGTTGAATAACTTTCAGAAATATGAACAATTTTTTGAGTAACTAAATGAACCTCTTCATTAACTTTAATTACGAATAAATAGTCCCCTTCACCTTCAATTGGTTCAATACTCGGAAGAACGCCACTTGTTCGATATCTCCTCAATGTGATAAGGTGTCGTTCTGCAGCATCCACCTATTAAACGTGCACCTGCTTGGTACCATTCTTCAGATTGAATATCCAACACGTTACATTGTTCATGACCATGCCATGTTTTTGTTTCTGGATTATAAGTTTCACCAGAATTTGGATAAACAATAATCGGTTTTTTGGTGTTTGCCCTCAACTCTTGTATTGCACCAGTCACAACGGTTACTGGCGCACAATTGATGCCTATCGCTACAATTTGTTCACTTTTCTCAAAAACTCGTGCACACTCTACGAGTTTTATACCTTCACTAATCTCTTTCTCATTTTTTAACGAAAAGGAAAGCCACGCAAATGTTTCTGGAAACTCACGTAATAATGTATCTAATACTCTTGCTTCTTGCAAAGAAGGAATCGTTTCAAATGCCAATAGATCTGCACCTGCTTCAATTAACGCTGACATTCTCGAACGGTGAAAGTCTGCTAATGTTTTATCTGTCACACCATAGTTGCCTACATACTCTGAACCATCTGCAAGGTAAGCCCCGTACGGCCCAACCGATGCAACAACCAATGGTTTAGGCCTATTCGTTTGCTTATTTTCCTTCCAAAAATCATCTCTTGCCCTTCTTGCAAGTAACACCGTTTTCTTAATTAATTCCAAAGCTTCCAGTTCTTGTATTCCACTCGCGGAAAAACCACTAATAGTAGCTTGATAGCTTGCTGTTATGGCACAGTCCGCACCAGCACGAAAATAGTCCGAATGAACCTGATAAATAAGTTCCGGATTTTCTAGTAACACACGTGCCGACCAAAGGGGATCGTCCAAATTACATCCATGCGCCTCCAATTCTGTAGCTAATGCTCCGTCAAGAAGCATAATGGAATGTTGGGATAAAATAGCATCAATTGGATTGACTTTGTTCGACATAATCTACGCCCCTCTTTTTTAATTTTTTTGTTAGATAATAACTTCCATAGCAAAACAAAATAAACGGTATGCCGCAATATAAGGCAATTCTCTGTGTTGGATCGAATGCAATTCCAATACACGATGCCAGACAAAGGATAAAAGAAGCAATTGGTACTAATGGATACAGTGGTGTGCGATAAATCAAGTCCTTTTCAGCATTTCCTTCTTTCAAAAATTGTCTGCGAAATAGGAACTGGGAAGCACTAATACTCATCCAAACTACAACTACTGCTAGACCGGAAATGGAAACAAGTACGATATAGACAGTATCTGGTGCCACAATACTTGAGAGCAAAGCCAAAGCTCCACCCACCATGCTGAAAATGACGGCGTTGATTGGAACACCTTGCTTCGTCATTTTTCCAAAAATCGGAGATATCGTATTCTTATTAGCAAGCGACCAAAGCATTCTAGAAGAGGCATAAAGGCCTGAGTTTGCCGCAGATAAAATAGCTGTTAAGATAACGAAATTCATTACGTCAGCTGAATATGGCACCCCAATTCGTTCTAGAACTGCAACAAAAGGGCTCTCTAATACACCAGCATCGGAAATAGGCAATAACGCAGATAAAACAAAAATCGTTCCTACAAAAAAGATGATCAATCTCCACAGAGTAGTTCGAATGGCCTTCGGTATCATTTTTTCCGGGTTCGCGGTTTCTCCAGCTGCAATGCCTATTAATTCTGTTCCTGAAAAAGCAAAATTAACCGCAAGCATGGTCATTATAATTCCCGTAGCACCATGAGGAAATAAACCTCCACTTGTAAAATTAGAAAATAATGGCGCTGCTTTTGAATGACTCATCGGAAGAAACCCTAGCATTGCCGCTGCTCCTAAAACAATAAAAATCACAATAGCTATAACCTTTATCGATGAAAACCAAAATTCGGATTCGGCGAAAAATTTAACAGTCATGACATTTAATACAAAGATCAAAATGGCAAAAATAGCACTCCATATCCAAACATTAATCGATGGAAACCATCGCTTCATAAGTAATCCTGCGGCTGTAAATTCAGAACCTAAAGCAACAGTCCAAGTTAACCAATACAACCAGGCTACTGTATACCCTGTACCCGGTCCAATGTATTTAACTGCATAACTGTGAAATGAGCCCGTTTCAGGCATATGTACGGAAAGCTCTCCTAAACATAGCATAACTAGATAAACCACTAGCGCACCAATCAGATAGGATAGTATTGTTCCAAACGGGCCAGCTTGTTGAATAGTGTAGCCCGAGCTTAAGAATAAGCCAGTTCCAATCACCCCACCAAGTGATAGCATGACTAAATGACGTGCTTGCATGTTCCTTTGAAATTCTTGCCCATTTTTGTTCCCCATCTCTACTCTCCTTTAGTTACTATCCAGAAAAAACAAAAACGCACTCTAAAAAAGAGTGCGCTACTGACAAATAAAAACAAAAGCTCTCATCTATCAGGTTAACACCCGCTGGAATTAGCACAGTGTCTACTTAAGCAGACCTGTTGCTGAGGCTTCAAAGGGCCAGTCCCTCCACCTCTCTGGATAAGAAATATTTTTTTATAACCATATCAATCCATTCGATAATTGTCAATATAATTCTGTTTTTTTTAAAAATTATTAATTATTGACTTACTATTTTATCATTTCTTATGCAACTAAACTGCCATTATATTGAATAAGATTTCAACAATCTACTTTAATAGATCCTACTAATTAAGAATTAAAAGGACTAATTTTCATAAATATAATTTCCAAATAATTCCCATAAAAAAACTACTTTACTATATGTTAAAGTAGTTAAATTTTTAATCTTTCATTTTTATTTTTCGTGTATGGATATTCCTTTTATATATGATGTAATTTCGTTATCTGGGATTAATTTGTAAGATTTTTGTTGGGTATTTTCAGGGTTGAGTCGGTCTTCATAAATAGCTCTTAGATGTGCAGTTCGGTATAGTTGGTTTTCAAATGATCCACGAGATATTTCTAATGGAAGTTCAACGCCGTTAAAAAATTCAACCACTGATCGATTGTATTTACCGCCTCTGAAATTAGCAACATGATTGTAGGAGATCCAAGAGCATTCTACTTTTAAAGAAGATGAAGTGGGGAAAAAGAAAATTTGATTCATTGAGCTGATCGCTATTGGTGGTTTATGGGTGATGGAAATCATTTGTTTAGTTCCTTCACGCCTACCCCGGTAACTACTCCCGAAATAAGCACAGCTTCTTTCAATAATTTCAATCGGTTTCATTAAAACATAAAAACTATCATCTGTTTCATATACCTTTGAAATCACAACTAAGTCGACCGTAAATTCTGGAATGATTGCCATTGTCGACTTATTAATCTCGTACTCATTTAATACTTTAACTTGTCCTTTCACATGATTCATCCTTACAACTCCTTCTGTTATTAGTATTATGAAATGTTAAATCTTATTGGCTTTAATTGACTCTCCCTCTTCCTTAATTAAATAATTAAATAATTAAATTAAAGGCCAACAATTAAGTTTAACAAGTTCAGATAAAAAATTTTAACATGAAGTATAGTAGCAACATTGATGTTAGAGAAATAATATCATAAATCTTTATTTGTAATATCATTTTTTAAATACTTTAACAAAAGTGTCATTGTTTACTAAATTTTAGGATAAAACCCAATAGAAAAACCACCTTTTTCACATTTGAAAAAAGTGGTTTTTTACTAGTTAATTAGATGAAAATTGTTGTTCTTCAGTAGAACCTTTAAGAGCTGTTGTTGAAGAAGTTCCTCCAGTAATAATTTGAGCTACTTGATCAAAATATCCTGTTCCAACTTCGCGTTGGTGTCTTGTCGCAGTATAACCATATTGTTCGCTTGCAAATTCAGCTTGTTGAAGTTCTGAATATGCTCCCATTCCTCGATCTTTGTAGTTTCTAGCTAATTCAAACATACCAAAGTTTAATGCATGGAATCCAGCAAGGGTAACGAATTGGAATTTATAACCCATTGCTGCAATTTGTTGTTGGAATGTCTCAATTGTTTCGTCATCAAGTTTCTTCTTCCAGTTAAATGATGGTGAGCAGTTATAAGCTAGTAATTTACCTGGGAATTTTGCATGAATAGCATCTGCAAAACGTTTTGCGTCTTCTAAGTTTGGCTCTGACGTCTCACACCAAACTAAATCAGCATACGGTGCATAAGCAAGACCACGAGCAATTGCTTGATCTAACCCCGCTTTCGTACGATAAAAACCTTCAGGTGTTCTTTCACCTGTAATAAATTGTTGGTCGACTGGATCAATATCACTTGTAATTAAATCTGCTGCATCTGCATCAGTTCGTGCAACAATAAGGGTAGGAACTCCCATTACATCCGCTGCTAAACGAGCAGAGATTAAGTTACGAACCGCCGTTTGTGTTGGTAATAATACTTTCCCACCTAAATGACCACATTTTTTCTCCGAAGACAATTGATCTTCAAAATGTACACCTGCCGCTCCTGCTTCAATCATACTTTTCATTAATTCAAATACATTTAATTGCCCACCGAAGCCAGCCTCTGCATCTGCCATAATCGGTGCGAAGTAATCGATTTCTTCTCCACCTTCAACAAATTGAATTTGATCTGCCCGTTGGAAAGCCTGGTTAATTCGTTTTACAACTGCTGGTACAGAATTTGCCGGATATAAGCTTTGATCTGGATACATTTGACCAGAAAGATTCGCATCAGCAGCTACTTGCCAACCACTTAAATAAATAGCCTTCAAACCTGCTTTAACTTGTTGAATTGCCTGATTTCCAGTTAACGCTCCTAGTGCATTTACATAGCTTTCTTCATTTAAAAGCTTCCATAACTTTTCTGCACCTTTTTTTGCTATTGTTTGTTCAATATCGATTGATCCTCTTAATTTAATTACGTCTTCAGCAGTGTATGTTCTTGTAATGCCATTCCATCTAGAATCAAGCTCCCAGCTTTCTTGTAATTCAGCAATTCGCTTTTCACGATTTTTCGTCATATTCAATTCCTCCTAATTTTATAAAAAGTTATATCCTTTTAAAGTCAGAAAGTCAGCAAATTCATCGTTGCTAATTAACTCATCAAATAATTCAATTGCTTCACTAAATCGTTTTGCTTCAAATTGTTCTTTCCCTATTTCTAGTTGAAGCTTCATCATTTCTTCATGTTTTAATGAATCTACTAATTGTAAAGTAATGTTTGTACCATCCTCTAAAACACCTTTTTCATGACGCACCCATTGCCAAATTTGTGCACGCGAAATTTCAGCAGTCGCAGCATCCTCCATTAAGTTGTATAGCGGCACCGCGCCTCGACCACTTATCCATGCTTCAATATATTGAATTGCAACTGTTATATTTGTTCTGAGACCTTGTTCAGTAATGACACCACTTGGAATCTCTAAAAGATCCGCTTCAGTTACATTAACATCCTCACGTTTTCTATGAATCTGATTGGGTGTTGGCATAAATTGATTAAACTGTTCAAGTGCTACAGCTACTAAACCAGGATGAGCTACCCAAGTACCATCGTGTCCATCCTTTGCTTCACGCTCTTTATCTTTTCTTACCTTTTCAAATGCAACTTCATTTCGCTCTTTATCATCTTTAATTGGAATTTGAGCTGCCATTCCTCCAATTGCAGGAGCATTTCTACGATGGCAAGTTTGAATAACTTTTTGAGAATATGAACGCATAAAAGGTACTTCCATTGTCACAACAGAACGATCAGGTAAAATAATTGATTTGTCGTATCGCATCATTTTTATAAAACTAAAAATATAATCCCATCTGCCACAATTAAATCCCGCTGAATGATCCTTCAATTCATAAAGTATTTCATCCATTTCAAATGAAGCAGCAATTGTTTCGATTAATACAGTTGCTTTAATCGTTCCAACAGGTATATTCAATTCATTTTGAGCAAATAAAAAAACATCATTCCATAATCTTGCTTCCAAATAACTTTCCATTTTTGGTAAATAAAAATAAGGTCCTGAGCCGTTTTTAATTGCTTGTTTCGCATTATGAAAGAAATAAAGTCCAAAATCTACTAAGCTACCAGACATATTTTCACCATTTACAGTGATATGTTTTTCTTCTAAATGCCAGCCTCTTGGTCGAACTAATAGTACAGCTGGCTTCTCTTTTAACTTATATGTTTTTCCTTTTGAATGAAGTGAAATTGTTCGATTCACAGCATCTCTTAAATTAACCTGACCCGAAATGATATTTTCCCAAGTTGGAGAAGTAGCATCTTCAAAATCAGCCATGAAAACAAACGCATCAGAATTCAATGCATTAATAATCATTTTTCGATCAACTGGTCCTGTTATCTCTACTCTTCGATCTTGTAAATCCTCTGGAATAGGTGCAATTGTCCATTCACTTTCACGAATGTGTTTTGTTTCCTCTAAAAATTGAAGCTTACCTCCATTTTGTAACAAACGCATTCTTTCTTTTCTGTTTAATAACAGCTGTTGTCTACGTTGATCAAATTTCAGATGTAATTGCTCTAAAAAACTTAATGCTTCGGTCGTAAGAATGTCAGTTGAACCCTCTACATGATTACCGAGAACTTTAATTTTTGAAAGTTCAGTTGTCATATGATTCCTCCATTCAGTTATATAACAGATATTGATTACTTATGTTATTATATAACAGTATATTCGGATTTGATATTAAATTCTGAAAATATTTCCAAAAGAATTTTCGACAGCTTAACTTTTTAGAAAGTATCTTGTGAGTCCACTGATACCCAAATTTTTTTATCTTGATCGAAAGGTCCATCATATTTTTCCAAAGTAAAAATCTTCAATTTGTGTTCCATTGTCTTTGATAAAGTTTAGTAAAAGAATAATAAAGGAAACACACGAATTAATTAGTAAACATTTGATACTATGTATAATTAAGACATTTGAAGTGCTTCTAAATTTTTCTCAATTAAAATTTCACACAATAAAAAAGCTTGTAGATATTGGTACAGAACCAAACAATCTACAAGCTAAACATTCAACAAAGGATTTACTCTATTTATTGTTGTTTCTTTTTTCAGCTGCCTCTAAATACCTCATTCTTTCCAACATTGTCGGATGATCATATCTAAACAATTTCACTAAAAATGGTGGATTTACTTGAGACAAGCTGTTTTTGGATAACTTTTGAAACGCTATAATGCCTGCCTCTGGATCATGTGTTAGCTTAACTGCATATAAATCTGCTCTTTTCTCGGCACTTCTTGAAAATGCATTTGATACTGGATCAGAAATAAAGCTTACTACTCCACTAATGATTAAAAATAGTGTTAAGATGACGGCCATTTTTTCAGTAGAATTACTGCTTCTACTCTTCGATAGTACATACCTCATTAATAAGTGAATGATATACAGACCAACTAAACTACCTGCTAGCATACCAAACATTGATTTATAAATGTCTTTGTGGACGTAATGTGACATTTCATGAGCCATGATGAACATAATTTCATCTTCAGTTAGCCCTTTAAGAGTTGTATCCCATAATACAATCCTAGCGTTTTTACCTATACCAGTAACATATGCATTATAAGTAGTTGTCTTAGTGGACATATTTACTTCATATACCCGATGTGCAGGAATATTTGCTTCTTTAGCAAGGGTAATAATTTTCTTTTCTAAATTTTTATCTTTTAATGGGTAAAAATCATTATATAAGGGATCAATTACTACAGGCTGAATAAACGTTAAGAAAATTGTAAAAGGAATACTTAATAGCCATGCAGTTAACCACCATTTCTTTGGTTGCTTTTTGATTAACAAATACACAACATACATCACAAAAAACATCATGGCAAAATTTATCCAAAAACCAATCATTTCATCCTTCATCCAAGCATTAAATGTTTGGACAGATAAACCATATTTCGTTGATAACTTAAATCGATAGAAATCAAGTGGAAATGTAACAATATATGTAACGACCGAGACAAAGAAAAAATATAAAAGGACTTGTATAAACTTAAATCTAGTCAACTTAGATAAAGAGTCACCTAATCTTTCAATTGTTCCACTTAATAATAAAAGTGATAATACAATCCAATCGATCGGTAAGCTAATAAAATAAAGAACATTTTTTAATGTGCTATAACTAGAGCTTAGATTAGCTTCTTTATGATTCATGAATGTATGTGGATCAACAAATGTTCCTTTATATTTTGAAGGTAGGTCAGAAGTCGTAAAAACATAAAAGTATAACAGGACTAAAATGATATAAATAAGATAGCCTAGACAGATAAATTTGGTTAATTTAGATTTAGTTGCTTTTTTCATAAAATCTCCCCCCATTCTCTATATTATCAACTTTGTCCAATTTTTTAGAACTTCAACCTATTATATTTTTAAATACTGTAGTTGAATTAGAAATTAAATTACTACTAAATATAAATATAAAAAATAAAACCACGACTAGTATATCGTAGTTTAGAATAAACATTTCTCACCTAGGATTTAAATGTTTTTCTCTTATTTTCGCATACAGATGGAGCTTGATAAAATCTAATACTTTTTGCAAGCACATAAATTCTTCATCTTTTTTACTAGCTTTTGCTAGTTTATCGAATCGATCCTGTCCGATATGTAAGTGGAAAGGATCAAACTCCTTTACATCCTCTTGTGCTTCGTCGTGATGGTAATGGTTATGAAATTTCATAATCGCACCAGCACTGCTTTCCCAATCATAGAAATAAGCTACAATTTTATCTGTTTTTTTATCTATGTATTCAATACATTTTAAATCAGGAATGTCTGATTCGAACGTAAATTTTATCCTTTTAGCCTGACAATACACATTGGGACCAAAGTGTTTAGGGATATCAGTACTCGGGAAATTTTGAATTTCTCGAATTATATCTTTATAATATAATTCAATTAAATTAAATTTTGTTCTTTCAATCCCAATTATTTTCTTCATTTTTTGCTCTGTTTAAGAAGAAAGACCACATTGATTTATCTGTATCCTCTTCTGGTGTTAATTCGTCCCATTTTTTATTTCCAAATACTTCTTCAAAAGTACCTTTGTACTTATTTATAAAGTGCTCATTATACAGTCTAATTTGTTCTTCTTCTGTCACAACTGAGAACTCGCTTTCAAGCATTTCTCTTTCTTTTTGATCCTTATAATATGCTTCAGCAATATCTTTTAATTTTAAGCGAACTCCAGTTGGAGCATCAAATAAAGTGTTTGGATGAAATCGTAGTTTTGCATTGGTACTAGAGCGCCCAACAATAATAACTCGTCCATCCTCATGTTCAATAAAAAACTTTCCTTCTTTTACCCAATTATTTATTGTAGTTATGCTTACATATAAAAATTTTGATAACTGTCCAGTAGAATATCCTTGCATTTCTTTTGGTAAACTTTTTGCAACTTTAGGCTTTATTACAAGTTTTCTTTGTGGGTTCTCAACAGTGTCGAAAGCTAGAAGCAATAACTCAGAAAGCATTTTTTTATTTTCTATTGATACTGCTGAATTATAACGTTGGTTTGATGAGGGATTTAACTCGACAATGTTGTTCATCATTTTAAAAAATGCTATTCGAAAATCTTTATTTGAAAAAGATTTCGATGCCCAATCCTTAAAGTCCATTTCTTGTAATTCTAAAGCAGACTCTTGAAAAACTTTTTTATCTTCTTTAGTTAATGGCATTTCCATCACCTCTTGCCTCCATTCTATCAACAACTGCAAGCAACTGCAATTAACAAAAACTAACTAAAAACTTATTAACTATTATTATTTTATAAATAAGAATTTATACCTTTAAATAATTGAGTACAAATTTCTATACAAAACGACTTGTTAAGCTAAATTACCAATTACATGTGAATCATATGAAGCTAATAAAAAATCAATCTTCACACAGGTTTTTACCTCTCTTAAATCAAAAAAGTACAACCTTATTCAGGTTGTACCTCTATTACCACAATTTATTGTACAACTGAATCTTTCAACGCTCTTCTAAGTATTTTACCAGTTGCATTTTTTGGTAGTTCTGGAATGAATTCTATTGATCTTGGTACTTTATATTTTGCTAAGTGCGCCTTGCAATATTCTGATAAGGTCTCTACACTTAATGAAGGATTTTTGGAAACAACATAGGCTTTTACACTTTCTCCGAAATTATCGTCTGGTAATCCAATCACCGCACATTCAACAACATCTGGATGATTATAAATTACCTCTTCAACTTCACGAGGGTATACATTATAGCCGCCAACAAGAATTAATTCTTTTTTACGATCGACTATATAGAAATAACCATCTTCGTCTATTCTTGCTAGATCACCAGTATATAACCAGCCATCTCGTATCGTCATTGCCGTTTCTTCTGGCATATTATAATAGCCTTTCATTATATTTGGTCCGCGGACGATTAATTCACCTACTTCACCAACTGCTACTTCATGACCAAGAGCATTTACTACTTTATTTTCTACATTGCTAATATTTGTCCCAATTGATCCTGCTTTTCTTGGGCGATCTAACGGATTAAATGTCGTAACTGGTGAGGCTTCTGACAATCCATAACCTTCAGATATAATAACTTTAAATTTCTTTTCAAAATTCTCTAGAAGTGCAACCGGCAATGATGAACCACCCGAAATACAAAGTCGAATTGACTCAAAGTCTTCTGTCTTTCCTTCAGGGAATTGATATAAGAAGTTGTACATTGTTGGCACACCTGCAAATACAGTTGCTTTGTATGTACGAATTATATCAAATATTTCTTTCGGGCTAAATTTAGGCACTAAAATAACAGTAGCTCCATACATTAAAGGCGCGTTTAAAGCTACAGTTAAACAAAATACATGGAAAGCAGGTAATGTTGCAATTACCTTTTCTGTACTTGAAAAGCTTAAGAAGTGTCCAGCATCCATCGCATTCGAATATAAGTTTTTATGCGTTAACATAGCTCCTTTTGGTTTTCCTGTTGTACCAGAAGTATATAAAATGACTGCTAAATCATCATCATGTAATTTAGGTCCTTTGAAATCTTGATCTCCAAGTCCAACTACATTTGTAAACGATTTCAATTTATTGTTTTTAAATTCATAAGGATTTTCTTGTTTTGTTTCACAAATAATGAAGTGATCGATATTAGGAAGAATCGGTGAAGCTTTTTCTACTAGTGGAAGAAATAAGTCTAAGGTGATTACTGCTTTTGCGTCGCCGTTTGTTAATATGTATACTAATTCATCTGGTGCATAAAGAGGATTAACCGGTATTACAGCCGCTCCGACCTTCAGCGCACCATATAGTGCTATAATAAAATGAGGGGAATTACCAACAACTAGAGCTACTTTATCTCCTTTTTCAATACCTAATTTTGAGAGCCCACTCGCAAATTTCGTAATATAAGTCTCTAGTGTTGAGTATGAAAATGTCTGCCCTTCAAAGATAATAGCAGAATGATTTGGATGCCTCAAAGCTGATTGTGACAGTGTTTCAACTAAATTCAAGAAAAACTACCTCCTTTAAATATTAAAATTTAAAATATTCTAAATATATTATATTGCTAGAAAACAGTTCTGACAAGTGAGAAAACTAGCACTTTTTAGACTTCTAATTATTTAACAAACAAAAAAAAGAGTAGTTTCCTACTCTTTTTTTAAAATAATAAACTCATAAATTCTTCTTTCGTTACTTTCCCAAAATAATGGGTAAAATCAACTTCATTTAACTTATTTTCAATCTCTTGTTGATCAAATTTACTGCCAATCAGAAGCTGTTCTATATCAGATACATCTCCTACCCCAAAGAAGTCACCATAAACTTTAACATTCTCAATGATTCCTTTGTTAACATCTAAACGAAGATCAATCGAACCAGCTGCAAATCTTTTACTTTGTTGAATATTGCATTTAGGAGATTTTCCAAAATTCCAATCCCAATTACGGTATCTACTCTCAGCAAGTTCTTTAATATTTTTTATATCCTCATCTGTCCATTCATATCGTTCTATTTTCCCATGTTCTTTAAAAATAGATTGTAAAATTAAATCCTTAAATTCTAGGATTGTTAAATCGTCTTTTAAAAATTCTTTAATGTTTGCGACTCTACTTCGGACTGATTTAATTCCTTTAGATTGAATTTTCTCTAGCTTTACATTTAATGCATTTACAACTTCATCTATATCACTATCAAACAACAATGTACCGTGGCTAAACATTCTACCTTTAGTAGAAAATTGTGCATTACCTGAAATTTTTCTACCTTCTGCTAATATATCATTTCTTCCACTAAGTTCGGCATTTACACCGAGATCTTTTAATGCCTCGATCACTGGCTCAGTAAACTTTCTAAAATTATGAAAGCTGTCACCATCATCTTTTGTAATAAAACTAAAGTTAAGATTTCCTAAATCATGATATACCGCTCCACCACCAGATAATCTTCGAACAACATGAATGTTATGATCGTTTACATATGAAGCATTAATCTCCTCGGCAGTATTTTGATTTTTACCAATAATGATTGAAGGTTCATTAATATAAAATAAAAAATATGTATTTTCAGGATCTAGATTTTTTAGCGCATATTCTTCCATCGCTAAATTTAATGTTGGATCCGTTATTCCCCTATTATCTAAAAATAGCATGTGTATCCTCCTAAAGTTTTGATTTCCATTCAAATCCTGTATAGGCTAAATGAACAAGTCCATTATAATACTTTTTGGCCTCAACTTTTAAATCTTTTGTATCACCTTTATGCGGAAGATGTGATAAAAGTAATTCTTTTACATTTGCTTCATTAGCTATTGTCGCAGCATCTTTACTGCTCATATGTCCCACTTTAGCTCCATCTTGGTTTTCATACATATTACAATCACTTATAAGTAAATCCGCATTGGAAGAAAACGGTATGAACTCTTCCGTAAAGCTTGAATCCGCTGTATATACGACCGAATGATTTGCCGTTTCAATTCGCATCGCGAAACAATCAACCGGATGAACAGTCTTAAGAAAACGGATTGTAAATGGGCCTAGATCAAGGGCCTCATTTGGTTTATATTCATATCCCTTTGTTGCTTCTTTATATGTTAATGAATTAAATTTTTCTTGATTAAAATTATGACCATAAATAGGTAAAGCAAACTTATCCTTCCCAGCGTTTACTAGTTTGAAGTATTGTAGTACTCCTATATCTGCAATATGGTCATGATGATAATGCGACAGGATTACAGCATTTAGGCAATTAGGCTCTATGTAATTTTGTAAAGTAGCTAATGCACCTGAACCACAATCAACCAATAAATTAAAATTTTTTGATTTAAATAAATAACATGAAGTTGCCTCACCTTTACCTGGATAGCCGCCCCAATAACCAATAACGGTTACTTTCATAAAACAAACACACTCCTTTGTACTTATTATTTCTATGAAAATTTAAATTTATAAGCTTGTCCTTACTGTTTAACAAAAATAGGCATTTAGATTATTTTTTAAAAATTGTACTAATACAGATTGACACAAAATAAGTTGTAGTAATACAATACTAATAAGTTAACTAAAGGAGAGGGTATCATGCTTGCAAAAATGTCCGAATTTTTAAAACTATTACCAAAGAAAGTATGTAAACAATGTAATTCGACGATTGAAGAACAACATGATTGCTACAGTAACACTTGCTCAAATTGCTTAAAAGATAGTTTTTAAGTTAAGAGTCTTTTAGGAGCACCATTTTTTAGGATGAAATTATTAAACATTTTATTAGTACAGAGGCCTAATAAAAAGAGCAACCTAAAAGTATCAATATACTTTTTTGGTTGCTCTATTCTTTACTAGATTGTATTTAATAGGCCTTAACAGCTTGTTTTTCACGTGTGAACAAGTATTCAATTGTATCCGATACTGCTTTTTCACCTTGATCTATACAGTCTGGTAAGCCGGACCCATAAAATGAGCAACCGATCACCGATACACCAGGCATTTCCTTTTGTAAATATTGTTCCATATTTTTCGTACGCTCTTTATGATTAATCGTATATTGAGGCATAGCATCTTTCCATCTTGAAACAATATAAAACTCTGGTTTTTCAGTTATATCCATCGTTTTTCTTAAATCTTCTAAAACAATTTCAACAAGTTCTTCATCTGTTTTATCGACTATTTCCTTATTGTAAGGGCGTCCAACGTAACAACGTAAGAGAACCTTACCTTTTGGACAAGCATGTGCCCATTTTTTATGAGTCCATGTACACGCTGTTATATTATAATCATTGTTGCGTGAAACAACAAAGCCTGTACCATTTATATCCTTCTTAATTGCATGCTCTGGAAATGCAAGTGCAACATTCGCAACTGATGTAGAAGGAACTTTTTTGAAAGGCTCAAATACAGGTTTATTGTTAAATAATTGTGGAATGAAACGATGAGGTACCGTAACGATAATTGAATCTGCTTCAATCTTTTCATTATTGCTAAGTACAATCTCATATTTTTTTCCAACTTTATTTATATTAACTACTTGTACACCTTTTAAAACTTCTTCTTGATCTAACTCTTCTTCAATTCGTTCAACGATTGTTTGAAGACCTGTACTTACAGTCTGGAAAATTCCTTTTCTCGGACCTTTTGATTTCTTTACAGGCATTTCTTTTTTCATGCCTAAAACAATACTTTGATGTTTTTGTTCAATTTGGAAGAATTGAGGAAATGTTGCCATTAAACTCATTTGATCAATGTCGCCTGAATAAATACCCGATAAAAGGGGCTCAATTAGATTCTCAACTACTTCATTACCAAGTCTTCTTCTAAAAAATTTACCTAATGACATATCTCCTTGGACATGTGTTTTTGGTAAAACAAAATCTAAACCTGCACGAATTTTCCCTGCTGGTGAAAATAGACCAGAAAAAATAAAAGGCTTGATTTGTGTAGGGATCCCCATGTTTGAACCTTCTGGCATACCATGTAATTTATTATGGGCTAACACATAAGATTTTCCAGAAGAGTTAAAAACGATTTGGTCTTGGATACCTAAGTTTTCAGCTAAACGAAATGCACTTTTTTTCCTTGCCAAAAATGAGTCAGGACCACGCTCAATAACAAATCCATCTTTTCTAATCGTTTGTATTTTTCCTCCAAGCCTTGAAGAACTTTCAATTAATTGAATATCAATCGGAAGATTATTTTTTATTTTTTCTTGTTTTAAATAGTAGGCAGATGTCAATCCAGTAATACCGCCACCAATAATGACAACCTTCTTATTCACTTCTTTACCTCCTATTTCAAAACCATATTATTGTTCGTTTAATTTTCTTAATACAACCGTACTAAGTCCACTAATAAATAATGGATCTGTATTAGGCATCGGTGGACGAACATATGCTTTTTGAATTTCATCTGTTACATGTTTACATTCTATGTCATTATCATAAAGTACTTCTAAATGCTCACTTACAAAGCCTAATGGTAGATAAACGTAAGTTTCAAAATCATAATTATCATTCAATTCACGTGTTAAATCTTGTACATCAGGTCCAAGCCAAGGGTCTGGTGTATTACCAGCACTTTGCCATCCTAGAAAATAATGACGAATATCAGATTGCTGAACGACTAACTCAGCAGTTTCCTTAAGTTGATCCGGGTATGGATCTCCATAAGAAAGAATTTTTTCAGGTAAACTATGCGCTGAAAAAATAAAGGCCGTTTTCACACGTTGCTCTTCATTCATTGGTTCAAGAATTGCTTCCACTTCACGTACCCAATATTGAATAAATCGCTCTTCTTTATACCAATCATCTACATGTATAATTTTTGGTCCGTCAATTTTTTCAGAATGATTTGTAGCACGTTCGTTATACGATTTCACACTAAACGTTGAATAATGTGGTGCAAGCACGATACTAACTGCTTTCGTTATACCATCTTTTTTCATTTCATCTACTGCATCTTCAATGAATGGTTCAATATGCTTCAGTCCAATGTACATTTTGAATTCTACATTGTCTTGGATCTTATTTAAATCTTCTTCTAATGCTTTTGCTTGTTCGCTTGTTATTTTTGCTAAAGGAGAGATTCCTCCAATTGCACGATATCGTTCAGTCAGTTCTTCTAGCGCCTCTTGTGAAGGCTTTCTACCTCTACGAATATCTGTATAATAACGCTCAATATCTGATTCTTTATATGGCGTGCCGTAAGCCATAACTAATAAACCGATTTTTTCTTTCATGTCATCACCATAGTCCTTTTATATTAAGCTTTAACCCTTGATGAATACTCATGTACAAAACTTGTTAATCGTTTAAGAGTATCAGGATTTACTTCAGGGAATACCCCATGACCTAAGTTGAAAATATGACCTGGATTTGCCATACCCTCATCTAATATTTCCTTCGCACGTTTCTCAATTTCTTCCCATGGTGCTAATAAAAACGCAGGATCTAAATTACCTTGAAGTGTTTTCGTAATCCCTAAAGAGCGAGCTTCTGTAATAGAAGTTCTCCAATCTAGACCAATTACATCTACAGGTAGTTCATTCCATTCATGAATTAAATGGCTTGCTCCAATTCCAAACATAGTAGTTGGAATATTATCTTCTTTAAGTGCTGCAAAAATCTTTTCCATGCATGGTTTAATATAAATGCGATAATCATTCGCATTCAAAGCACCAACCCATGAATCAAATAATTGAATTGCACTTGCCCCTGCTTTAACTTGTGCCTTTACGTATTTGATTGTCATGTCTGCTAAATGATCCATTAAAGCAAACCATGCTTCTGGCTCTGCGTACATAAATGATTTTGTTTTATTATAGCTTCTAGACGGTCTACCTTCGATCATATAGCTAGCAACCGTAAAAGGTGCACCTGCAAATCCAATTAATGGAACAGAAAGTACTTCTGTTGTTAATAATTTAATCGTCTCATAGATATAAGGTAGTTGCTCTTCCGGATGAATATCAGTTAACTTTTTTACATCAGCTAATGAACGAATAGGATTGCTTATTACAGGTCCTACTCCTGATTGAATTTCTACGTCTACTCCAATTGCAGGAAGTGGAGACATAATATCTTTATATAAAATAGCAGCATCAACATTATATTGGTCCACAGGTAGCGCTGTTACGTAAGCGCATAATTCAGGTTGATGTGTAATTTCAAATAAAGAATATTTTTCTTTAATTTTTCGGTATTCTGGCTGAGAACGCCCTGCTTGTCTCATATACCAAACTGGTGTATGCGTTACTTCTTCTCCTCTAATCGCTTTAAGAAATGTATCGTTAAAATCTTTTTTCATCCTTCAAAGTCTCCCTTTCACTATTCCAAACTCTACTATTAAATATACTGATTGAACCATTAATTGTATAGAAAACTCGAATTTTGACACATAATGTTCACTGATTTTACAATTTTTCACAATTAATAGGTCTATTTTACTACCAGACTTTTCCCATTAAAAATTATATCAAAATATGTCTAAAATATCGAATTAATAATCTTTATTTATTAATACTTTTTATAAAATAAAGCGTTTTATTATTCGCTTTAAACGATTCAATCAATCGTTATCTCATAGTTCAATCTTCTTAATCTCTTTACTAATCTTTTTTAACAAATACAGTTTTTAAGAACATAGTTTTAGTAGTAATAGGAAATAAAAAACTCCCCTTCAAATCATTTGATAAGAAGGAGAGCCTTAAAATGTCTATTCCTTATTTCTTATGTTGGGTTTGACAAGTTTAGACCTCTCACCTTCTTCTTTTGTTTGAGGATTGTACGGTACTACATAATAAGAAGGTACATTAAATACATTTACAAAGGAATCTTTGTACTCATCTAAACCAGTAACAGTATCTATTAATTTTTCTTTGCCATTCTTCACTCGATAGATTCGATATTGTTGTCTGTGATCAGTTGGTGCATTCCAATTAATGACGACAGTGAATAATCCAAATGGAGAGAATGATACTTTTGATTGAACATTAGAAATAGGCTCTAAATTTATCGGTGATTCTAAATCGTCTATATTTTTTGGCTTTTTAAATTTTGTTGATGGTTCTCTTCCTGCTTCTTTTAAAATCTTTTTAAATAATATGGTTGGATATGTACTACCATTTCTTAAAAAATGTTGTGAATCTGTTTTATCATATCCCATCCAAATTGCGCCTACTACGTCTGGTGTATAGCCTACAAACCAAGCATCCTTGTTTCCATTTGTTTGGCCAGGTATATTTGTAGATCCCGTTTTACCAGCTAAATCACCATTGAAGCTTCCTCTGCTAGCTGTACCTTCATTTACAACACCTTTTAGCATTTTTGTCATATACCAAGAGGTTTGTGATGAAAACACTTTATATTCCTTAATTTTCGCTTCGGCAACTAATTCATTGTTCCGATCATAAATTGCATTAATTACAAAAGGCTCTAATGCATCTCCATCATGATCAAAGGAACTATATGCTTTTACTAGCTCCAATGGAGTTAAACCAATCTTAAGTCCTCCAAGCGCCATACTTAAACCTTTATCGGGAATATTCAAATCCATTTTTTCTAAATACTTTTTTGCATTATCAATTCCAATATCATTTAATAACCAAACTGCTGGTACATTTGCTGACTGAATTAATGCATTAAACATCGAAATCGTTTTCGTATAAACTCCATTATAATTTTTCGGTTTATAGTCTCCTAACGCACTCTGTTCATTAGGTAATAAAGAATACGGATTGTAGTTTCCAGTTTCAAGCGCTGGCGAATATACGAGTAAAGGCTTCATTGTTGAACCAGGTTGTCTTTTCACGTTAATTCGATTTAAACCTTGAAAATAGTAATTTCTACCTCCAATTGCTGCCTCTACACCGCCTGTTTCGGAGTTTATTAATACGAAGGCTCCTTCTGCATTTTGATCAGTTCCAGGAAAATAGTTTCCATTTTTAAAATATTTATAGGCGGTTAATTGTGTCTTTTTATGGATTGGAACGACAACTTTGTATCCACCATTTAAAAGTTGATCATAGGAAATTCCATATTTCTCTTTTGCTTCTTTTATAACCATATCAATATATGTAGCATATCCGTTTTCAAATTTTTGTTCCGTAATATGTAATACTGTTGGTTTGATTTTGGCTTTCTCATACTCAGATTCAGTTATATAATGCGTATCTAGCATTTTATAAAGAACAAGATTCCTACGTTCTAGAGATCTCACTGGTTGAGTGATTGGATCATAATGTGATGGAGCCTTTAATAATGCTGCTAAAGAAGCACTTTCTTCAATAGTCAAATTTTTAACATCTTTCCCAAAATAATATTTTGCAGCTCCGCCAATACCATATACCCCGTGACCGAAATAAACCTGATTTAAATACATTTCTAGTATTTGATCTTTTGTATACTTTCTTTCTAGATTAATTGCTATAATAACTTCCTTTGTTTTTCTCATAAATGTTTTATCGTTTGTCAAAAATACATTCTTTGCAAGTTGTTGAGTAAGTGTACTCGCACCTTGTACTTTACTAAATGCTTTTATATCATTTACTATAGCCCGAAAGATTGATTGAGTATCAATACCGTGGTGCTTATAGAAACGCTCATCTTCAATTGAAACTACTGCTTGTTTAGTATAATCAGGTATATCACTAATTGAAACGATTTGATGATTTTCATTATATAGCTTTGATACAAAATTCCCCTCTAAATCTACCATTTCCGAAGATGAATGGACGACTAACTTATCTTCATCTATAACATAATTACCTAAGAAAACGATTAGTATAAATCCTACAAAGCTAATTAGTAGGACACTTAACAGTCCTATTGCTAAATATCCCCATTTTTTCAATTATTTCACCTTCATTTCTCTTACCATATAACAAATAGTATATCCATTTATTCCCATGAATAAGTCATTATTTCCTTTTTTTCGATGTATATTTCCTTGGAAATACATTTTTCGTCATTTCCTAATTGAAGATAATTTTGAAGGATATCAATTACATTTCTTGAATAGGTTATATAGATAGTAAGTAGGAGGGTGAAATAATGTCAGATTTATTTTCTTTATTAGATTCATATTATCCGGAAATGGTATCTACACGAAGATACTTGCATGAAAATCCTGAGCTTTCATTTAAAGAATACGAGACAGCAAAATTCATTCAAAACTTTTATCAACAATTAAATATTCCATTTAAATCAAATGTCGGTGGAAATGGTGTTGTTGCTACAATTAATGGTCGAAACCCTGGAAAAACAATCGCTTTACGAGCTGATTTTGACGCACTACCAATTCAAGATGAGAAAAATGTTCCTTATTCCTCAAAAGTACCTGGCGTTATGCATGCATGTGGTCATGATGGTCATACTGCTACACTATTATATTTAGCAAAAGCACTTCATGAAAAAAAAGATTCATGGGACGGTAAAGTTGTGTTACTTCACCAACATGCAGAAGAATATGCACCAGGTGGAGCAATTTCTATGATTGCTGATGGATGTTTAGACGGTGTAGATGAAGTTTATGGAACTCATTTATGGGCAATTGAAGAATTAGGTACAATTGGTTATCGAAATGGACCAATTATGGCGGCAGCTGATCGTTTTTCAATCACAATCCAAGGTCAAGGTGGTCATGGTGCGGAACCCCATCGAACAAAAGACAGTATTGTAATTGCTAGTCAACTTGTTATGGCACTTCAACAAGTTGTTAGTCGAGAAACAAATCCAATTGACACTGTAGTCTTATCGATTGGAAGTTTCGAAGCAAAAAATGCCTTTAATGTAATCGCCGATCGAGCAACCTTAATAGGAACGGTTCGTACGTTCAAAAAGGAAACACAGGAAAAAGTAAAAAAACAAATAGCTAGAATAGTTAAAGGAATTTGTCTAGCAAATGATGTTACATACGAATATAAGTACGATGATGGATATCCTCCAGTAGTAAATCATGAAAAAGAAACTGATTTATTAGTTAAAGTAGCCGAATCAATTGATGAAGTTAGTCACTTAAAAGAAATGGACCCTAAAATGGGCGGAGAAGATTTCGCATACTACTTACAAAAAGTACCAGGAACTTTCTTCTTCACAGGAGCAAAACCTCATCACGTTACAGAAGCATATCCTCATCACCATCCAAAATTTGATTTTGATGAAAAAGCTATGCTAATTGCAGCAAAAACACTAGGGTCTGTGACATTAGCTTCATTAAAACAATCACAAAAATTAGTTGAACAAAAATAAAAATAAAAAAAGGAGAACTTTTAGTTCTCCTTTTAGTATGTAACTCTTTAAATAAGCTCTTCCTTCTTCTTCATATACCTTAATCTATAAGCATTTTTAGCAGTTTCACCTAATTGTTCAAGAAGTTGATAATTTACATAAGCTCCAACCGGTGCTCCAATAATAGGTACTAATTGTAGAAGTTTCGCTAAATCGATATGATCTCGATATTCTAGTTGTAATTGCTCCCAATTGACTTGGGGATTTTCATCTACTTTATCTTCCCACTTTTCAATAACCTGAAATACTTTTTTTCGATGGCTATCACTTGAAAAAGCAAGTTGAAAAATATATAGCATGAATTGTCGTTCAAGCTCATCTTTAGGCGAGTAGCCATATATTTTTGCAGCCTCAACTAAAAACCTAATTTTTATTCCCAGTAATAACGGAAAATCGGCAAGACCGAGTAATATTCCACCCGCTCCCGTTCCAGCACCTTCTACAGCTGAAATCTTTTTGTACTCGTTTAACTTTTTATCTAAGATTAAATCTCTTTCTCTAAGTGTTAATGCTTCATACTCTTCACCACTGCCATTAAAAACTGTAGACCCACCCATAAATAAAACCATCATATTTTTAACGGTTTTTGTAAGCAGATCTTGGATTTGTTCTGGCAATAATGATTGAAGCTTTAACTGAACTTTTTTTGCAGATGTTTGAAAAATATTTGAATCGGACATTACTTTTTGTTTCCATCTTGATAGTTCGTACTGAATACGAAGTTCATAAGAATCCATTTTGTCCACCCTTTACAATTTTTGTGGCTTACTTAACCTTTTATGCACATAAAATTTAATTAACCACATTGAAAATAAAGTATACACAACGATTGCAATAATAAAGTTTAAAATTGTTAAGCCCTTTATTAAACCAATGATACTAAAAACTAAACTACATATTATCAGTAGTATATACAAAAGTGTCGAAATAGATTTTTTATTTTCTTCATTTGTATAAGGATAAATTTTCCACAACAAATGATAGTTGTACTGTTTTAAAATTGACATATTCTGTAGTGAAATTACGTAAAGAAATAAAATGCCAATCAATATTTTCCCAATTGTCGTTGGCACCAAGTAAACTACAAACCCGCCTACGAAAAGTTGTCTTAAAAACATGCTTAAATAGTTACCATTTCTGATAAATGTACGAACTAGTAAATAATTCGCAGCATTTCTCATTTTAATTTTATTAATGATTGGATCGGCCCATTTTCTTCGCTTAACTTGTTGTTGAATAGACGGCACATCAGTAAACATATTCGCAAACCGATAAAAAGTCGCTAATCTTGAGGTATCAAGTTTAACATTTCTTTCCCATTGTACTCTTTTATTTTTACTACCTATTTGAATAGATAATGCATAAACAGCTAAAATTACGATCATTATTAAAAGGAAAAAACTGCTCCATTTACTTAATAAACCATAAATAAATAAGAAAGTACCTAGCAACCTTAAACAATAATCAAAAGCTCGGTTTAATACACCACTATTTGTAAGATGTAAGAATGAAACAAAAAGATTGTATCCTTTTAATAAGAAAATTATTACCATAAAGACAATAAAACTTGTTGTTTGTCCTAGTGAAAATTTCTTATAAATTGGATAGATCACACCTAACATCATTAACATTAAATAAGCTTGAACGATGTACGTAATTAAAAAGGATCGGACAAAGTAATTTTTCATCTTTTTTTCTAAAGGTAGTAAATAATGTACATCAGGTCCTTTAAAAAAAGTAGTTACTTGTCCTGTTACAACAAGAAAACTGAAAAGGATCGAAATTAATAAAATAGCCGGAAAGTCTGGAGAAATTGTTTTTAGCATTTGTTGATAATAATATGCTCCTCCACCAAACCCAAAAACAATCACAAATTTTATATGATCATTAAAAATATAACGACCATATTTACTCATTTCCTTTATGAAGCTCCTATACCGTGCTAACCATAATTCTTTTATCGTACTCATATTTCTTTTTCCTTCGTTGCAAATATATAAATTTCATCCAATGAAGCATTTGGCATATTATATTGAGTTTGTAATTCGTTTAATGTACCTTTTGCAATAATGACTCCTTCATGCAAAATAATAAATGAATCACAATAAATTTGAGCAGTCGATAAAATATGAGTAGACATTAAAATGCCTGCTCCTTTTTCTTTTTCATTGTTCAAAATCTCAAGTAAATCATTTATCGCGATTGGATCAAGCCCTAAAAAAGGTTCATCTATTATGTATAACTGTGGTTGGACAATAAGGGCACAAATGATCATTACTTTTTGTTTCATCCCTTTAGAGAATGTCGAAGGAAAATATTTTCTTTTATCATTTAATCTAAATGTTTTTAATAACTCTTCACTACGTTTTTTAAAATCCTTTTCAGGAATATTATATGCTAAGGCTGTAATTTCAAGATGTTCCTGTAAAGTTAATTCATCATAAATCATCGGTGTTTCAGGAACATATGATATGCTGGCACGATATGCTGTTGGATCTTTATCAAATGAATCACCATTAATTAATATGTCACCTTTAGAAGGCTTCAATAGGCCTAAAATATGTTTTATTGTCGTACTCTTACCAGCACCATTTAGCCCGATCAACCCGACTAGCTCTTTCCTATTAATCGTAAATGAGACATCTTTAACGACAGGCTGTCTAGTGTATCCACCTGTGACATCTTTTACATGCAATAAAGTCATTCTTTACAAATCCTTTCAAATGTACTTTTCCTATAAATTTTATTGTATCAAATAATAATCTTAACTTCCTTATTATCATATTTATGGAATACTAAAAAAAAATCCTTCTTTTTTTGAATACTATTTTAGGTTAAGGGTATTATAATTCTTGAAGGGAAAGCAACACACTTTCCAGTTCAAAATTTGAAATGAGGTGTGTGTTAAAGGAAATTTAATTTGCGTTCAAACCTAAGTCAGAAAATTGTTTAAGTGAAATGAGGTATCTCCAAAGATTAACATCGTTGTCATATACAGCAATGCAAAAATCTAAGGAGATGGTGCGCTTGAACATGATCTATAAAAACAAAGGTCATTAGTATACCAATTTGTAAATGAGGTGTCTCGAGCAGAACATATAATTTATTTATAGGTGTACCAATTTATTGAACATTTAAGCAAATGAGGTGTCTGTTAAAGACAATTTAACTTATTAACCTAATATTTTTTCTAAATTCTTTCCCCTTCATCAAGGAGCAACTATTAGTTGCTCCTTGTTTTATTTTGTTGAAAAACGATCTTGTCAATTAATTTTAAACAGTTGTAGATCAATTAAAATCACAAATGATAATTTAATCATTAATAAATGTGCACTTAATGTAGGTTTTATTTCTTGCATTTCCATGGAGTCGAGTATACTTTCGATCCAATCATAAAGATATTTACTTTAAAGCTACTTCCTTCTATTACTTATACTCTTATTGATCCAATAAACAATAATTAACTTAAAGCTCCATTACTTTCAATTATGTCTTCTTTTCACTCTCCGTTTTCTCGCTTTTCCCCTAAACTTTCGGCTGGCTTTTAAATTTTCTTTTGTTTTTAAGAATACTTTCGTTACTGCAGGGCATTATAATTCTTGAAGGGAAAGCAACACACTTTCTAATTCAAAAATTTGAAATGAGGTGTGTGTTAAAGGTAATTTATTTGCGTTCAAACCTGTGCAAGGGTATTTGTTAAAGTGAAATGTCTCCCCAGATAA
>NZ_LJIZ01000027.1 GCF_001420605.1 Bacillus sp. FJAT-25509 | reverse complement strand
GGCTACCATAATAATAAGACCATATGAAAAATGGTCAACCAGTAAAAACTGGATGACCTTATAATACGAACGCATGCATTAGTTGAACAACAAGATCGGCTATTTAGTCGATTTTTTTTATTGGATTAAGCAATAGGATATTTTTGTTTTTTATACAATTTTGTGTACACACTTCATATACAGAAAATTTCAAATTATGCTATGTTTGCATTAGCTAAAATTTAGGAGTGTACAAACATGAAAGAAAAGAGTATACATTTTAGAATTAATGAAAGTTTTTTAGAGAGATTTGAAGAAGCACTAAAGTATGAAGGATTAACAAAAACAGAAGTATTAACTCATGCTATTCAAAATTTTTGTGTAACCGTAGAATCTCGGAAGATGGATGATATTAGAAGACAATATGAGGTAAGCGATCACTTACAAATCCGTATTGATACCCATGCAAAATATGAAGAAAAACGTGTGAATTTAGATAAGATAGTAATAGAAAAACTACATTTAACAAAAAACGAAAAAATTCTTGATATAGGATGTGCTACTGGTGATTTTTTAATTCATTTAAAAGAAAGTGGTTATAAAGGTCATCTTACTGGATACGATCAGTCTACCAAGATGATACATGAGGCAATAAAAAATTCTAAACAAAAGAATTTAGATATCGAATGGATTGTTGGAGACGCGAGAAAACTTCCTTTTACTACTAATGCTTATGACTGGGTAGTTGCAAGGCACATGCTGTATCATGTACCAGATGTGAAAAATGCAATAAAAGGATTTAAGAATGTTATCAAACCAGATGGTGGATTCATAGCTACAACAAATTCATGTTTTTCATTACCACGAATACAAGAACTTTGTAATAATATGCTAACAGAGTTTGGTTTTTCTGAAAGAACATCTCCAGCTAATCCGTTTTGTATAGAAAACGCAAAAGAGATTTTAAGTTCAGCCTTTGATAATATAGATGAAGTAATTATCTCTAATGCATTAATCTTTCATCATGCAGAACCAATCGTTAAGTACATCACTAGTATGTTCCCATCTTTAGATATACCTGACGATAAGGGACTATATTTAGATATGCAAAAATGGCTACAAGTTGAGACTGAGAATATAATATCTAATATAGGAGTATGGCAAGATTCAAAAAATGTAGGGATTTATCGATGTAACTAGGTATCATTCCTTATGCAACTAACGCAATGCGTTAGTTGAATTAGCAGTAAAAAGGCTAATAACTTAGATCCTTTATTTTATTACCGATAACTTTTTTTATGTTAACTAACACTGTATAAGATATACATATAAAAAAATACAACTTAAAAACAATTTTCCAAACACTAGCTTTTGAACGTTTTGTTTATGATAAGATATAACAATATTTTATATTTTTAATAAACTGTATTTTAGGAGGCAAAAAATTGATATATCCATATGAAGATAAGTATTTAGCAGAAATTTTGGAAGTGTTTAATCTCAATGTTCCTGATAGTTTTGATCCATCAGAAATTATAGACCTTAAAGAATATCTAAAAAATTATGGTTCTACATACTTTGTCTATATTGAAAATGAAAGAATAGTCGGAGCTTGTGGTTATTATTTTCCTGAGACAAACTTAGGTGGAATTTCTTGGATTTTTACAGACCCTAAATATAAAGGAAAAAAAATTGGATCGAAGCTTGTTAAACATTGTATAGATGAAATTCAAATGAATAGCAGCATAACAAATATAGAGGTTCGGACATCACAATTCGCAAATGTTTTCTTTGAAAAAATGGGATTTAGGACACAGTTAGTAAAACAGGATTATTGGGCAAAAGGATATGATTTATATGCCATGACTATGCCTGTTTTAATAAATAACATAACCCTAGAATAGAGTCCCGAAAATACAGATTTGTTACCAACTAATAAAGAGCAATAGACTCATAACTAGTAGTCTATTGCTCCTTAATTTTGAATATCAAGTAATAGAAGCAACATAAGCTGGTGAAGCTTTCTTTACCAGAAACTGAGAAACTAAACCGCGAGGAGCTATCACCATCTCCAGTAATAGCATTTGCCATAGTATATATAAGTCCAATTCTTTTAATATTTTTCTTTTTAAACGGCATAGCTTTAATTAATAATATTAGTAATAATAAAAAAACATTATTTAATACATTAGTAGGTTCTATAATGAAAAAAGAGTCTTTGTAGGGGTTTTTCCAACGCAAGAGGCAAGGATGTTGAAGAACATATTTTGAAGCTTGAACCTTATGATATGTAATTTAATACCTTAATTCTTATTTGATGAAGATGAATATAGGACAGAGATTAATAAAATCTTATTGAACTAACGCATTGCATTAGTTGTACAACATGATCGACTGTTTAGTCGATTTTTTTATTTCGTTAATTGGTAGTAGAGTTCAATAAGTAAAAGGGAAAATTTATAATTTGTTGAATTTAAATAATTGGATATAAATACCATATGAAAAGCTTTTGAGCTGGAAAATAGATTTTATTAATGTGTAGAAGTTTTAAAATATAAATTTATTAAGTTGAAGTTAATATTCAATGGAGGGGCTAAAATGAATTTTAATCTGCAAGAAATAAATCTTCCGTTTTCTGATTCGGGTCCATATGGTATAGCTGTTTCGCATGATGGGAAAATATGGTTTACTCAACATAAAGCAAACAAAATTAGTTGTTTTGATCAAGAAGGACATATTCAAGAGTATACTGTTCCCACACCTAATGCTAGAGTGATGTGTTTAACAGTATCTTCAAAAGGGGATGTTTGGTTTACGGAAAATGGAGCCAACAAAATAGGAAAGCTCTCTACAAGTGGTGTATTTACAGAATTTCCTTTGCCGCATCCAAATTCAGGCCCGTATGGAATTACAGAAGGACAAAATGGGGATATCTGGTTTACTGAGATGAATGGAAATCGGATTGGTAAATTGACTACAAAAGGGAAGATTCATGAATATGAACTACCTAACAAAGGCTCATATCCTTCTTTTATTACACTAGGATCTGATAGCTCACTTTGGTTTACTGAAAACCAAAACAATGCTATTGGTAAAATAACGGAATCTGGAGAATTAATGGAATTTCCAATTCCTACACCCGCATCAGGACCTGTAGGCATTACAAGGGGAAATGATAATGCACTTTGGTTTGTAGAAATAATTGGGAATAAGATAGGGAGAATCACTTATTCTGGAGAGATAATAGAATATGACATTCCTACACCAAATGCACGCCCCCATGCTATTGCTGTTGGAGAAGAATTTGATTTATGGTTTACTGAATGGGGTGCAAATAAAATAGGAAGATTGACAAGAGACCAGGCAATTGTGGAATATACAATTAAAACACATAATGCAGAACCTCACGGAATTGTATGTGACAAGGATGGAGTCGTTTGGTTCGCCTTAGAATGTAACAAAATCGGAAAATTAACCTTGATATAATAAGAGGTATGTTTTTGGCTTGTTAGATATATTAAAATGAAAACTGAATTGGGAACTCTCATAAAATACCTATATCTTATGAGAAATCCCTTATTTTTTTATTAGGTCTCTATTCCACATGTTGTAGCTTACAAGCTGCATAATTGCAGTTATTCCACCTGCTCCTGAGTGTTATTTAACTATTGCAATGTGTTTTAGTTGAATAAGTCCTATATAATCCCAATTACTTAACCTAAAAAAGCTACCGTCGATGGTAGCTAGAATTTATACTTATAAAAGAAATTGATTAAATTATTTTCTTTCTTAACTAATTATTCGAATGAGTGGCAAGACCTCGCCCAATTAGATTTGCAGAAACAGGTTGTTTCCCGATTTCCCTTGCCCAAATTGATAATTGTCCTATATGGTGAATTTCATGAGCAATGGTATGTCTAATGATTTCACCCCAAGTATCCGTCACATTTCTTCCATCTGGTAAGGTATCGTAAAATAAACGATTTTCCATTTCATTATCCCAGTTGTCTACAAAATTTTTCACTTCAATATGAAATTTAGCGTCCAATTCACGAACTTTATCTAAGCTTTTATAAGCATTGAAATTCTCCTGAAAATCAGATTTGCCTTGTAATACTCGAATCCAGCTCCACTCTACATCAACTATATGAAAAAGTGTATGTAAAATACTACCCATTCCACCAGAGCGGTTCAACAGTAGTTCTTCTTCACTTAACTCTTCACACCACCTATACCATTCTTCTCTTACCGACCAATTATATCTAAAAAACATTTGCAAATATAACCCCTCCTAAATTAAGCATTTAAAATAATTCATTAAGAATATTATCAAAATTTGCTAACTAAGAGTAGTTCAACAAGCAATAGTTAAATTCCTTGTTGAACTAAAAGTAAGAGTAATTTCAATAGAGGCTCGCTTATGCTTATTCAAGTAAATGACAGGTTAGATGCATAAGGATAATTTAATTCCTGTGAAAAAAAGGAGAAATTCCCCCAAGTTACTGTTAATGAATTTATATATATAATTGAGTAATTAACAATATTATTTATTTTTCTTTTCATATGAATTAATCAAGCTTTTACATTTTGATGTATAGATAAATAAAAATTTATGGAGGGATTAGAACTGTCATTATTAAAGAAATATATAAAATGGCTTTTTAAGAATAATGTTAGAAAATATGATTTAGCTGAATTCCTAGCTGAGATGTTTTTCCTTTTGATATTTTTTTCGTTGCTTTCGCATATGAAAATTTCTTTTAAGTTATTCCTATTAACGTGTTTTTTTATGATAAACCTAGCTGTATTATGTGAGGATAATATAAGAAAAATGCTAGGTAAATTTAATATACGATTTCCAAAATGGATAAGTGTTATTACATTTCCAGTATTTTTAATATTCATTTTTATCTATAATTATTAATTTAAAAATTCATAGTACTTATTGAACTGTGCTGTGCGATAGTTGTACAAGAATTTATGATTAAGTAAATAGTGCGGAGGTATTTCGATTGTTAAAAAATTTGAGATTAATATTAGTTTGATAGGCTTAATTTTGGCTATTTATGGCTTAATAACTAAGAATTTTTCATTAACGCTTTATATGCTCTTATTCATAGGAGCAACGTTTTTGTTGGCAAGTATATCTGAATTTCAACTGAAACGAAATAAAATAGGTACTATTAGTTTCATAGTATCTTTGCTTGTGTTCTTAGTATCAATACAAGGATTCCTATTCAACTAACGCATGCGAAAATACATAAAGAAATAAAATAAAGAAGGAGGTTATTATGGCAACATGTCAAAATTGTAATTATAAATGGACAAAGAAATCGATATGGAAACTAGGATTTTCAAAAAACGGTGCAATTTGTACAAATTGTGGTCAAAAACAATTTATATCTTTCGAAACAAAGATTTTAATGACTCTCGCAGATCTATTTCCAATAGTTGGAGTTGTTGGACTTTTTCTTTATCCTTGGTACGTAAAGTTAAGTAATTTTGAGGAAGGGAAATGAAATTATATTTCAAAACTAGTTGAATAAAAATAGCAGCCATTCGCTGCTATTTTTATTTATCTATGTGGCAGTTTAATTCAATATTATTTTTGCTTTTGACATTGCATCACGAAGGGATATTGTTAAAATTGAGAATAGTTTCTGTTCCGTAATATAGGGTTTTCATGCATAATAATAATTAATGAAATACTTCTTATATTTCATTTACTCTCCATGATTAAACAAAAGGAAAGAAGAAAAAATGAAAAAGACAATTGTTTACTTCAGTTTGTTAGTGAATTTAGTTTTGGTAGCGTCATCATTCTTATTTAATATGGGTTGGTTAAGAGTATTTGCCTTAACATTATTCGTACCATATACGATCGCATTAACTATTATTAACTTCTTATATGTATCGAAGTGTTTTAAAATTAATTCTGTTCAAAACATGAAACCTTTAATTTTAACAAATGGATTTTATTTTCTCGCAAATATAATTCTTCCTGATTTTGGTGATGTTGAAGGATCTTATGCTTTTTTTGGATTGATAAAGAATGTTCCAGATTTTTTTATACTGGTATCAATTACTTTTACAATTGCACATATGGTATTTCTTGTTATTAGTCTTAAAGAAATGAGGAAAATGACGAAGATTCAAAAAGTACTCCTTTTAAACAAAAAACTACTACAAAATGCAAAAACACCTACTAAAATAATAGTTGGAACAGTCATAACGCTTGTTGTGATCTCGCTGATTGGCTATAATACCAATCAAAAAGCTGGTGGGGATACAAAGAAAATAGAAAATTTAAATGAAGCTATTCGGAAAAATAATATCAAACAAATTAAAAGGTACATTGATTCTGGGATAAACTTGAATAGAACTGATACAGCATCACAACAAGAAGGGGTAATTTTCCCTGAAAGCCCCCTTTATGTTGCGTGCGAAAAATCAAATCTAAAAATAGTAAAACTACTTTTGGAAAATGGTGCTAAACCAGTTCAAGTAAAAGGGACGGCCAATTCTCCTTTAACAGAAGTATTTGCTTACTATAATAAAGATGATTTAGAATTGGCGAAATTGTTGATTAAACAAGGAGCAGATATAAATTATGTTGAGCAAATGACAGATGCAACGCCTAAAGGAATGATGCCTATATTGGAACTTGCTTATTCTCAACCAGATAGCATGAGTTCCATTCCAAAGAGTGAGGCAAATGAAGGAGTTCTTGAAATCTTTAGATTCTTAGACACTTTACCTAATGTAGATTTTAATGTCAGTACAAATTACGGACATGTCTTAACAATTGCAGCCCGTCAAAATAATTTACCTTTGTTAAAATATCTAATAGAGGAAAAGAAAATGGATATTAATCTAAAAGATAAAGAAGGCTACACAGCACTTTATTATGCAGCAGGGTCCACAGAAGAAGTAAAAATGGTTGAATATTTACTTGGAAAAGGTGCTGATAAGACAATTGAGAGCAATGGCAAAACACCTTATGATGCTGCTTTTGAAGTTTCCTCAGAGCGTTCTATGGAATTGCTTAAGTTAGACAAATAAAAATAAAAATTCCAGATCTTTTATAAATGCTAATGCAATTAACGCATGCAATAGTTGAACCACCTTTAAGCTGCTTCGGTAGCTTTTTTTATACAACAAAATGGCGGTCGGCTTTAACGCATATGTAATTCCTATGTCCTTACTTGTTGGTGGGGTGGCAACAGACGAACCCAATAGTACTATTTTCATCAGGAAACTTAAATAACAAGAAAGCTGCAACTATATAAATTCTAATTTAACTCCATGGATCCACTACCGTATAACCATTCCATTTCACTCCGATTTACCTTTGATATTAGCCTTCTCTTTATTTCTTTTTTTCTTCCAATCTAAAAATATTAATAATAATGGACCTGTACAAAAAAATAATACCTGTAGCAAAAGAACATACAATTTATACTTAGGAAACTCTGGACCAACAACAATCAATACCGTAAACATTATGTATGAAGTTATGATTAATAATTTTTTTGCTAATTTCATAATATTATCCTCCTGTTTCAAATTGGTTGTTGCTATGACATTAAATAAAATAGCACCAGTCATTTTAAATATTTATTAAATTTTATAGGAAAGGTCACACTCCCTACACCAGTTACCGCGGAAGTTAAAATTGAATTACACTTTTTTATAACTGTGTCCTAATTTTTTTAGTAAACGTTTACGAAATTATCTTAACATTTAAAAAGTAAAATTTACCAAAACTCATTGTCATTATTGTGAACTTTTTTTCATTTTTTCAAATAGTCGCATTTACTGCTATTGGAACTTATAAAAATGCAACAAACTATGATTCTATTAGTAAGTATTTTCTTAAATTATACTGAAAAATATTCAATCTTCACCAAAGGTTCTTTTTAAGGTAAAAATTTGTAAAGTTTTACTAAAATATTCATAAAAATCCCACTGAATTAATTCCTCAGATTACTATAATTTAAGACATTAATAATAATGTAAAGAGGTGATCGTTTTGGTAGATAATTTGTTAAGTTATTTTCTAATCAATTCAGAGAATTAAGGAGATTCAAGGGATCATTAGGTTTCTCTATGTACGAAAGTTGAGTAATTTGTTTATTTGGCATTTTTTTCCTAAACAAAAAAAGAACATCTCTAAAAGATAAGGAGTGTTAGATATGAAAAAAATTTTAGTTTCAACTTTAGCAACTGCTATTACTCTCAGCTCAGCAAGTGTATCATTTGCAGAGTCGACTGATACAAATGACAACATTCAAATTACACCTATTGAACAAATAACATCTCCTATAACTAGTCGAAGTGTTGCTATTGAAACAGGAGGAACACAATATAGTTATGTTGGAACGGCCTATGGAAAAATACAAAATAAATCTGGACTGGATTTTTCTATTCAAATAGCTTCAGTCGCTTCTATATCTCTCGGAGTATATTTTGCTCCAGCAGCTTTCGCAGGTGTTGCTGCAACACCTGTATCATTTCTTTCAAGCTCTAGACCTATTCTTTATACAAAAGATATTATGCAAGTAAGATATTCTGGAAAAACGAGAGTAATTCGCCATAATGTTTATGTATATTCAGATTCTAATAGGACAAAATTGATAAAATCCTATTGGCAAGAAACCATATAATTAAATAAAAAATAAAGTTAAAAAAGAGGGTGTCATAAAAGTTCTAATAATCCCCTTATAGTAGACAGTTAAAAGAAATGTGCTGTACTGTCTACTATAGGGGGAATTTTTTATGGGGAAAATTAAAAATTATTAAAACTTTTTTAGCTCTCAGGAGTCTAATGTATAGAACACCGAGATGGAGGGATTGAGATTGCAGGATCATAGTCTAGTGGAAAGGGCTATCAAAGGAGATGAGCAAGCATTTTTATCAATTATGCATGAGCATAAGTTGCCATTATATAAAACTGCGCTAGCTTACTTGAAGAATAAAGATGAGGCAATTGAAGCAATTCAAGAAGTAACCTTTAGAGCCTATCAAAACATAAAAACAATAAGAGAACCAAGTTATGTAAAAACATGGCTTATTCGGATAATGATTAATTACTGTCAGGATTATATAAAGAAGAATAATAGAGTAACATTCGATGATGAATATATTTCACAACTAGGTACGAATGAAGACTATAACTTTATTGAAATAGAAGAAGCAATGTCCAGGCTTGATGATGCACAGCGACAGCTATTACATTTAAAATATTTTCACGATATCAAAATCAAAGATATTGCAATTATGTGGAATCGTCCGGAAGGTACAGTAAAGACTTGGTTGAATAAAGCATTGAAATCATTAAGAGGAATCCTTGAAGAGAAAGGAGAAAAAGGCCGTGTTTGAAAAAGAAGAAAATGAACTAAAAAAGTTGAAAGAAAAATACGAAAACATCGGGTTACCTATTGATGAAATTGATGAGGCTATACAAATTGGATTTCAAAAAGCTAAAGAAACTAAGTTAGTAACTAAACCGAGACGGAAATCTAAGATCTGGTCTATTGTTGCAGCTGCTATTCTTCTATTGGGATTTCTTACAAGTATTCGTGTATCGCCAACCTTTGCTGATTATTTAACAAATATTCCAGGTATGGAGAAAATCGTTAAACTTATTCGTAATGATAAGGGACTAATATCAGCTGTAGAAAATAAATATGCTCAAGAAATTAATATTTCACAAGAGAAAAGCGGAATTAAGGTAACGATTGATTCAGTAATTGCTGATGAGCAAGGGATAGTGATTTTTTACACGATTGATGCAAAAGAGACACAACATAATTTTACTTTAAAAGAAGTGAGTCTCAAACCAAGTAATGGTGAAGAATTGCCAGAACATTCTTCATCATTTGATCTTCCAGTAGAAGATGAGTTAAATACTTATACTAGTAAGATTGAATATTTTTTTCAGAAAACAAACGAGCAAAAAGACTTTAACTTAGATTTAAAGATAAAGAGTAAGGAGGTTTCAGAGCAATTTTCTATTCCATTCTCTTTAAAAAATCTAGAAAAAACAAAACAAATATACGAACTAAATAAAACAGTAACGATTGAAGGGCAAAAGATAACAATTAAAAAAGTTACAGTTTATCCTCTCCGTGTAGCTGTACAAGTAAAAATGGATCCAAATAATACTAAGAAAATACTAGATTTTACTGAATTTGAACTTCTTGATCAAAATGGCGAAGTATGGTCTAAAATAACAAATGGAACTACTGCCAATATTCTTAGCGATAATGAACGAATTATCTATTTACAGAGTAATTACTTTAAAGATCCAAAAGAATTATATTTGGTTATTAATAAGCTACAGGCAGTTGATAAGGATGAAGAATATATATTAGTTGATACTGAGAAACAACAAATTCTTAAACAGCCAAAAGGAAATTATTTAACTGACTTAAAAAAAGAAGAATCAGAATTGAAGTTCACCTTAAATACAAAAAAAGAATTTCATTACTCATTGGTTGAATCAATTTTTGATGCTAATGGAAAAGTAGTTCAAACTAGCTCAGAATCTCAAGAATATGATGATGGTGGTAAGCAAGTAGTAGGAATAACAATTTCTACTAAAGATTACGTTAATCCATTAAAGCTTAAGCTGGCGTTTTATCCTGAATATATTCAAGGAGATGCGAAAATAAGGATTAAATGAGATAACCTAACGGACTAAAAATAGGAAAAACAAAAAAACGTAATCTTTTCTATGAATATCTAGAAAAGATTGCGTTTTTTTAGTTATTACAGATTGTCCACCTTATGACAGTACGGTTCAGGTGGATAGTTATGCTTAAACTTTTCAAAATCCCAAGTTCCAAGGAATTTTTTTGCTGCTTGGTATCCATTAGTGAAAAGTAGTTCCTTTTCTTTTTTTGTTAAATTGAAATCTGTGCTTGATATTTCACCAGTTTGGATTTTTATTGTTCGTTCATTTACTTCTTTTGTTAGATGTCGAAGGTCGTGTGCTTGTCTCATCGTTATAAATATTGATTTATAGAATGAGATTGGATTATGACCATCCTGAGGTTTTCCAATAATTTCATTATCTATTAAACGAAAACCAAAAGTTGGCCATTCTTGGTGATCATCGAAAATCCAAATTGGAAAATTGCTTAAGATTCCGCCATCAACAATTAAAATTGGGTAATTAAAATTAGGAGTTTTTAGTTTAATTGGTTGAAAGAAGAATGGAATTGTACCACTCATTCTAACGGCTTGAGAAATGGTTATATCTTTTGCTGATAAGCCATAATCAGGTAGGTCATCAGGTAAAACGACCATTTTACCATTACTAATATCTGAAATAATAATTTTTAATTTTCCTTCTTCTAAATCATCGAAATAGCGAATTCCTTTTTTTGATAATAAAGCTTCTAACCATTCTTCTTCAAATTCATTTTTATATAACCCATTTTTAAATAAGATATTTAATCCTAATCCGATTAAAGGAATAAAGTGCAACCATGTTTTTGTAATAAATTTCTTATAATCTAGATGATCCATAATTTCCTTTAATTCTTTCCCTGTATAACCACTTGCTAGAAGAGCAGCAACAATAGCACCAGCAGAAGTGCCTGCCAAACGTGCCCATTCATAACCTTCTTCTTCTAAAGCGCAAATAGCTCCAACATGTCCGATTCCTCGAACTCCTCCTCCTTCAAAAATACCATCTACTTTCATTTTGTCACACCTACCTTTCAGAAAAAATGAATTATACTAATATAATATATGGGAGTTCTGTTTAAGTGTGATTAGCTATTGATGCAATCATATTTATCAATTAATTTATTTTTTGGGAAATAATCTGACAATCTTTGCAGTTGAAATTGTATTTCAAAAATCTAGAGAAACTTTATTTGCTATAAACTTTCGGATGAAACATTCAAAAAGTTGCAGAAATATTTATATGATGAATATTTTAAATTCAATATGAAATACTAACAGCAATCTGATAGTTTATATCAGAAAATTTTATTAAAGGGGCTACATATCATGGCAAACAGATCTTCAAATCAATATGTTTCACCAAATGCTGAATCTGCAATCGATCAGATGAAGTATGAAATTGCAACAGAATTTGGAGTACATTTAGGTCCAGATTCAACGTCTCGTGCAAATGGTTCAGTAGGTGGAGAGATTACAAAACGTTTAGTTCAAATGGCTGAACAAAGTCTCGGTGGCTATTCAAGATAATAGATTTAAATTGAGAGATGAGTTAATTAAAGGTAATTCGTTACCAAATGATTAACTCATCTCTTTTTGAATCTTTTTAGAAATTTTACATAATTTACCAAAATAAAAAACAAGAGATATAAAAAATCAAGAAAATTATTTTAATTTGTATTAATATTAGTAAAAATGAGTCGATATAAGTAGAGAGAAAATTAAAATAATTTGGTATTATTATACTAAACTCAATTTAAAAATAGAGAGAATTATATTGAGTATATAAAGAGATAGAAATAAATGGGGAGTTGCAAGTATGAAATCAACTGGAATTATTAGAAAACTAGACGATCTTGGAAGAATTGTTCTACCGAAAGAATTAAGAAATACAATGAATTTAGAGAATAATGCTCCATTTGAAATTCATTTTGAAGAAGGTATGATTATTCTTACAAAATATGATGAAAATTCCGGTCTAAGTGGAATTGTAAGAAAACTAGATGACTTAGGTAGAATTGTTTTACCAAAGGAATTAAGAAAAATGTTAAATCTAAATAAATATGAACCATTTGAAGTATTTATTGAGGAGCAAAGGATTATCCTAAAACAATTTGTTTCGAGTAATGCTTGTATGGTAACAGGAGTTATTGATGAAAATAATTTCTCATTTGATAGTGGAAAGATTGTAGTAAGTAAAAACGGTGCAGAAATCCTTATTAAGGAATTGCAGGAATACATAGCTAAATAAAATATCTCTAAAAGTGCTCTTTTATCTATTTAAAGTAGAAGAGCACTTTTTTTGTTTGAATTAAGTTGTAAGGAATAAGAATTAACCCTTTCTAAAGTAATATAAAGAAGCACTTTCCATGTTCTCAACGATTTACTACAAATTTGTTAAAACCCTCTAAAATACACCAAGATAATAAGACACTACATAAAATGATAATTTCCATTTTTTACATCTCCTTTTTTGTTCTACTTTTAAGTTTTCTTATTCTATTACTGTCTTGAATTTTTAAGATTGTATGTTCTGTTTTGTTTGGATGTTTTTATTATACACGAACACTCATTCTAATGTAAGTAGTTTTTTAGAAAATTTATGAAATTTTTTGCGAACGTACAATCAGGTCATTTGTTCGTATTAAGAGGCCCTGAATTATATTTCAGGTTAAGCTGTTTTAAAAATTGATTTATTTTCAAAAGAAAAGCCGCGATTTAGCAGCTCAAAATCTTTAATATATGTGTAAATAATTAAAGAGGCCCACTAGTGGCCTCTTCTTCTTTTATTCTATACTTTTATTTATGAACCTTACTAATTTATATCCTGTAATTAATGAGAGTACATAACCTATAAAAATTAATATAGTGACTAATACATTTTGATAAATGTTAAACTTTATTAAAATAATTAACGAAAGTATAATCAGGGAAATTAGTAAGACAAACCATTTCAATTTTTCATTAGAAATATAAGATGAACTCGACTTTGTAATCTTGGTTACGAATTTTGGTAAAGATGCATAAATACCAATCAGAAATAGTCCTAAAAATGGGAATAAAACACTGTAATAAGTATTGTCAAAAGTTGCGTTTTGAAACTTAAAAATGAAGTCTAACAATAAAAATAATCCTAGCACATAAAGTAGAAAAAAACTTAAATAGCTGAATGTTTTCATAAAGTTACCCCTTTTATTAATATTTAGACTGGTTTGACTAATGTTACAAGGGATATTACAATGGTGTTTCAATTTCCATATTATACCATATGGAGGATGGGGTATGAAAAGGTAAGAAAAGTAATGTTAACTGCTGGACTATTATCGTTGGCTGGTGTACGTACTTCAAGTGATTTTGCAAAAGAAATTCCAGTTGGTAAAGTAGGGATTAGCGAGAAAATAAATAAGAGAGTAGTAGACAAGCTATAAAATCAGCGTATTGTTCCCTTAAATCAGATCAAATCACTATACGCAAAAAAGAATAAGAAAATTACAGAAAAAGATATTCCTACCATCTGAGAAGTAATATAGCCTTGCAAAGTAAATGTACTGAAAAAGTATGTTTCTTCCACAAATATGGTAGGATATGGTTATGGAAATGTAAGAAGGAGAAAACGTATGGGCCTAATAGAGAATCAAAAGTACTTCTTTGAAAAATATAAAATCGATGAACAGGATTTTGAAAAGTACTGTTTAGACTGGTCAAAATATATTGAAATTTATAATGAATACATATCAGAAATACCGAATCTTGAAACGGTAGCTACTTTTATTTCGGAAATACTCCGTAAAAATCCTGAAATTCATACTGTGAAATCGCGAATAAAGTATCCTGATCATTTAATTGAAAAGATTATTCGAAAGACGATAAAAGGCAAAAAATCAGACTCAGAATATGAAATCAATGTTTCGAATTATAAATCTGAAATTACAGATCTAATTGGTATAAGAGCATTGCATTTATATAAATACCAAGCTGCAGATATAGATAAAACAATTAGACAAAATTGGAATTTACATGAAAAAGCGACTATTTACCATCGCTTAGGTGATATGACGAGTGAACAACATATCGAAGAAGAAAAGTTCCAGTTTTTAGTTCATGATGCAGGATATCGATCATGGCATTATGTAATTAAGTCACAAATGACAAAAGTAAATTATTTAGCTGAAATTCAAGTAAGAACGATATTTGAAGAAGGCTGGAGCGAAATAGATCATCAACTAAGGTATCCTTATGATTTAGATAATGAGATATTAAATGAACAACTTTTAATTTTAAATAGGCTTTCGGGTGGGGCTGACGAATTGGTCAATTCAATCCTTCATACAAAGATGACAATTTATCAACAAAACGAAGAAAAAGAATTTCGTGATGAAATGATTCAGGAATTATTAGATGAAATTTCTAGTTTGTCAGAGGATGGAAAATTAACTGATGAAGATAAGAAGTCACTGGAAGAGAAGATTAAGCAATTAGAAGTTAAAAAGATTAAAGTAAATTATAGTAATCTGTTTAATAATCGCTCGGTTGAATATCACTTTAAACGAAGAATATTTCCTAGCGATTTTTAGATAACTGTTATTAAAAGCCAAGGCTATATGCTTTGGTTTTTTTGCACTTTTTACCAGAAAAATTTCTACGATTTTTTAGGTGCCATTTCTTTTTTTCTAACATTAAATGTAATAACAGATCTAGTTTAGATTTTAAAAAATATGAAACTAGGTGGAATCATGGTTAAAAGGCCGATTTATAAGCAGGAATTTTTAAATACATTTAATTATGCAGACAAGAATTTTGATATTGCTTCTCTTAAAAATCTGATTGAACAATCTTTTGGAGAAAATAATGCATTGGATTTTAAGGAAACATTCGTTAGAGAGGATCAAATTGCAAAATTAATAATTGCAATGGCGAATTCTGGTGGAGGATCAATTATTTTTGGCGTAAATGATGATAATCACCCAGTCGGAATCCTTA
Organism: Bacillus sp. FJAT-25509; assembly: GCF_001420605.1. Taxonomy (GTDB): domain Bacteria; phylum Bacillota; class Bacilli; order Bacillales; family Bacillaceae_G; genus Gottfriedia. The sequence continues at coordinate 31,692 of NZ_LJIZ01000027.1, read as the reverse complement.
AAGAAGAGCTAAAGGATCCAACCGATTTTCAAAGAAAATTAAATGGCTATTTACCTTCTTTTCTAATTTATCATCTTCAACAAATTGATTACGACGAGAATGAAATGTATGGATATTTTAGTGGTAAAACCTTCTTCATCATTTATATCCCCGAGCAAAATCGATATATCCCGTTTATAGCTAAAAGAGGCTCCGATAAATTATTTACAGATAAAATTTATATTCGAAAAAATACTTCAAACGAAACCGCCACAAACGATGATTTAGAAATTATTTTTAGAAAAAGGCTCATTGAACAATATGAGGACTTATCAAATATGAGTCTAAATGAGCATATGGAACAATTAAAGATCCTTTATCGGATAGCTGCAATTAGTGGTGATACAAGTAAAAACCAAAAGAGCCATAAAGATGATTTTAGTGAATTTATTGCCAGAATGATTGAAAAGAAGAAGCGGAAGATTGAGATTGTATTGGAGGTTAGTAATATTGAGTGATTGGTGTGAGGAGAGAATAAAACATAGAAATTATAGGAATGAAGATAAAACCGGGAGTATCGGTTTATCTTGCATTCCATTTTTTATTTAATATTTAAAATTACTTGTAATAAGTATTTTCTATATAATCAGCATGTCTTAAGTCCTTCTCTACTTTTTCAATTTCTTTATCTGTATTCAAGTATCGAATATATTTTGATTCTTTCGTTTTTATATAAAAGCAATCTATTTTATTAGAAGAATTATTTAGATCGTAAGTTAGGTTGATATAGTCACCGTTTTTATAGACTGCAATAACAATACTAGAGCGTTTAATTTTTTCAGTATTATTTACTTTCATTTTATTTTTTAAATAATCTTTTTCAAGTTTTATAACCTGATTTAACTGATTATCAAACTTATTTTTATTAATACAAGCAGAAAGAGAAACTATAAAAAGTATTGTAGCGAATAAAACTAGTATTTTCACCCTCATAAATATCACTCCTTATTATTTTTTATTATAGATAAATTATTAGAGAGTAAGATTTATGAATGTTATTATTTTGTGAAAGATTTATTTTTCATATAAATTTCATAGTTTCTTACTCTACTGGAATATATTTCATTTTATGATTAGTTATAATAAGACTTAAATTTGGAGGTGAAGTGTCATTGACTTTATTTTTATTGTTCGTTTTTATTGTAGTTTCCATATTTCTATTTAAAAGAGATAAAGTCTCATTCATGCTTGGTGAAAATAACAAACTTGTTTTTAAATTAAATAATACTAGTTGGTTTCAAAATCATTTGATGTCAGGAATGTTCTTGTTTATTGTGAATGCAACGTTGTTTTTTACTACTTGTCTGATAATTTATCTATTAACGTATCTACTAATTCCATTTCTCCATTTGTTGGTAATGATTTTGGCCATCTTTGGAAGTTTCTTTTTGTGGATAATCGTGAATAAGGCATGGCAAGGTACGAACGCAAACCGAATTAAAATGAGTATTTTAGGAAGTAGTTTTTATATTTTATTATCGATTTTGTTTCTATATTGGTTATTAAATCTTGAACCTTCATATCCAGGTGAAGATCTGTTTATGAGTTCATTAGGATTGATGTTTGGATTAATGGTTTCGATTGTTGCATTTCTTTCTTGTTTGATAACTACAGGATTTAGTTTTAAAGGTAAGTAATTTGTTAGAAAGTCTAAGAATTTAAGGATAACCCAGGTTATTAAACTTGTATCACCTAATTTAAACACATAGAAAAAAGGGGAAGGGCACTTAATATTACAAGTTGTTAAGTGCTTTTATATATAGCAAATAACCCGATTTTTTAGCATTATTTTAATAGGTGTATTTTCTCTCTTTTGATGCTTTTCTGAGACAGATTAATAGGTTTATTTAACTAGACAATAATTTGAAAAGTAAATAACTAATCATTTATTTTGTGAAAATAAGTGGGTTAATTTCATTTGAAAATGATTAGAAAAATTAGTGCATTTTAAAGAAACGCTGATAAACCAGGGCTTAAATAACCCAATTGACCAATTATTGAATATTCTTTATATTTTGATAATGTAGAGTGCTTTTTAAAAAGTGGTTTGGATATGAACGATTAAAATCGATTTTAATAGATTCATATGAGAAGTCGCTTTATTTATTTTATCAGAATAGGAGAGTGTAAGATGACAGGAAAGCCAAGGTTAAATAAGTATGTTACTGCGATGATGACGACAGCTCTTATTGCTGTTCCGACTTTTCAAGCGTTAGCTGCTGGGACAAGCAATAATGTTTCAAATTTATCAAATAGTAATGCTGTAGAAACGAATCTTCAAGGAATTAACGCAAAAGCAAGTACAGGGAAGCATGTGATTACTCTTATTACAGGTGATGTAGTAACTGTAACAGAGTTTGCAGATGGACAAAGTGTGATTAGTGTTGAGCCAGCGGATAAAGCTGAAGGTGGTTCACATATCATGACAGTCAATAAGGATACATATGTTATTCCAAAACAAGCGATGCCTTACTTAGCTTCTGGTGCATTAGATCGAGATCTATTCAATATTACGAAACTAATAGAGGATGGATACGATGATGCTTCTCAAAAGACATTACCTGTTATCGTACAATATTCAGAGTCTAAAACTCGCTCAAGTGCAAAGCCAACGTTAAAAGCTTCAGAGAAAACACATGAACTTGAAAGTATAAATGGGGCAGCGCTTTCTGCAAATAAGAAGGATTCGAAAGATTTTTGGCAAGATGTTAAGAAAAATATAAAATCTGCGGATTCTACAAAATCGACAAAGTCATTAGTTATACCTGGAATTGAAAAAATTTGGTTAGATGGTCGTGTTAAGGCAACGCTTGAGCAAAGTGTTCCACAAATTGGGGCACCGACTGCTTGGAATGCTGGTTACAACGGAAGTGGCGTAAAAGTTGCAGTTCTTGATACAGGGATCGATGCACAGCATCCAGATGTAGCTGGTCAAATAAAAGAAACAAAAAGCTTTGTTCCAGATCAAGATGTACGCGATTTTCATGCACATGGTACTCATGTTGCATCTACTGTACTAGGAACAGGGGCAGCATCAGGTGGAAAATATAAAGGTGTAGCACCAGGAGCAAGCTTAATTGTAGGAAAAGTGTTAAGCAATGAAGGCTTTGGACTTGATTCATGGATTATTGATGGTATGGAGTGGGCTGCACATAATGCCAAGATTGTCAGTATGAGTTTAGGAAGCGATGAGTCAAGTGATGGAACGGATCCGATGGCACAAGCAGTTAATAATTTAAGTGCTGAGACAGGCTCTCTGTTCGTTATTGCGGCTGGTAATACAGGTCGTGAAGGAATCGGTTCTCCTGGAGCAGCAGATGCGGCACTTACAGTTGGTGCAGTTGATAAATCAGATAATCTTGCTTATTTCTCATCAAAAGGTCCTCGTTTTGGTAGTGAGGGATTAAAGCCTGATCTAACAGCACCAGGTGTAAATATTACTGCAGCACGATCTCAATATTCAACGCAAGGAAGTGGATCTTATCTTTCGATGAGTGGTACGTCGATGGCTACGCCACATGTGGCAGGAGCGGCTGCAATTCTTTCCCAACGCCATCCTGATTGGACAGGCGCACAGCTGAAAGATGCATTAATGAGTACAACTAAAAAATTAGATGATATTAAGCCGTTAGAAGGTGGGACTGGACGTCTTGATGTTGCAGCAGCTACTCTCGGTGATTTGCGTGCGACAGGTTCACTGGATTTTGGTTTCTATGCTTGGCCTCATGAAAATGATGCTTCGAAAGAGAAAACAATTACGTACACTAACGACAGTGATAAGGCTGTGACGTTAGACTTATCAGCGAAAATTACTGATAATAGCGATGCAGATGCACCTGCTGGTTTATTTAAACTTTCAACGAACAAAGTAACTGTACCGGCAAAAGGTAGTGCAAAAGTTACTGTTACACTTGATCCAAACGTAGGTGCTAATGGACAACGATATCAAGGTCAGATTTCTGCAAATGTTGATGGTAAAACAGTTGTGCATACTGCCTTGGCAATGATTAAAGAAGAGGAAAGATATCCACTAACGTTAAAAGCAATTGGACGCGACGGTAACCCTGCCTTGGCGTATATTAATCTACTTGGCCCAGATGGTGTTCCAGATTTTATTGCAGTTAATGGTACAACTGAATTACGCCTAAAACCAGGAACTTATTCTGCAATGTCAATGATGGATGTTGATACAGACACTGACCACGCTGGCGTTGCACTTGTAGGAAATCCTGAAATTAATTTAGATGGTCCTCAAACTGTTACATTGGATGCACGTAAAGCGAATGAAATTACAGCAAACGTACCAAATAAAGCAGAAGCAAGTTTTAGAAAAATGGAATATTATCGTGAAATTGATGGCAGCAATGTTAGTGACATCTATGTGATGCCTGTTACAGTTGATAAGATGTATGCTGAGCCAACTAAGAAAGTTAAAAATGGAAAATTTACATTTAACACGCGATGGAGATTGATTGAACCATATATGACAATCAATTTCAAAGGCAATGAATTAGATGATCTTCCACAAGCTGGAAGTACATTACTAGATGGAAAATACAACTTAGACGCTGTTTATGTAGGTAAAGGGGCGCAAGCTGATTATAAGGGATTAAATGTTAAAGGTAAGGCTGTTATCGTTGATCGAAGTGATGAAGTAACTGGTATGGAGCGCTCAGCAGCAGCATATGCAGCAGGTGCAAAACTAGTTATTACTGTAAATGATGGACCAGAAGAAATTAGTGAATATGTTGGAATTGAAAATGATGATTATTCACTTTCAGATTCTCCAATTTCGGTTGTAGCAATCAGTCAAACAGAAGGTAAAAAACTGATTGAGCAAGCAAAAGACAAAAAAGTAAAACTTGACGTAGTAGGTACTCCTAATACGAAATACGTTTATGATCTTGTTGACAACCATGACAATGCAATACCAAATGACGTAACTTATTCACCTAAAGCGAGCGACCTTGTAAAAATTAATGCTGAATACAAATCAGATCAAGCTACAGCAGGTGGCGAATTCCGTTGGGATATTCCATCTTACCGACCAAATGGAGTAGGTTACCAAATGAAATTAAATTTACCATCAGTTCGAACTGAATGGGTTTCTGCTCAAAAAGGCACTTCTTGGTATCATCAAGCTAGCGTGCTAGATGCGGCTTGGGAAGTACGCCAACCAAAAGCAACATACAAACCAGGAACAACATTAGATGAAGAATGGTTCTCACCAGTTGCTCGTCCTCGTTTAGGTGATGGCTTCTGGAAACCTTATCGTACAGGAAACAACTTAGTCATCAATATTCCTGCATGGGCTGATTCTGGAGTAGGAAGCACAGGTTCAGAATCTAATTATCCAGGTTCACAAACATTAAAACTATACCAAGGATCAAAACTAGTAAAAGAAGCAAAAGGACAAGCGATCTACTCATTTAACGAATACCCAACTGCAAATACACAGTATAAAGTAGTTAGTGATGCTTGGCGCGACCCACAACGCTTTGATAATTCTGTAAAAACACATACAGAGTGGACATTCTGGTCTAAAGAACAAGAACAATATCAATCAGAACTTCCATTAATCTCGCTTGATTACAATGTAGAAACTGACATGAATGGTGATGCAAAATCAGGCCGTTGGGTCGATTTAGAAATGAAAGCTATTCAAGTAGCTGGTGCACCAGGAAACGGTAAGATGAAAGGTGCAACATTAGAAGTTTCATATGATGAAGGCAAGACTTGGGAACTTGTTGATTTAAATCGTGAAAAAGATGGCTGGAAAGCTAGAATTGAAAACCGTAAAAATGCATCTTCTGTATCATTAAGAGCAAGTGCTTGGGACGATGCAGGTAATAGTATTAATCAAGACATTATTAAAGCTTTTGGATTGAAGTAAATAAAGTAAGAGAGGGCACCTTCCTTTAGGGAGGTGCCTTTTAAACTGCAAATACTTGTCGCACATAAATGAAAATTATCCATTCTCAACATCAAAAAAGGCACCTTCCACTTAGAAGGCACCTCTCCATTATTAATTATTTTTGATCAGCTTTTTCAGCGTCTAATAATTCTTGCATGAATTTAAGATTATATGTATGGCTTTCTTTCAGTCTGCTGTGTCTTGTAAGTTTAATTAAATTTTGATAATAAGCGATTTCTTCCTCTAGTGATGAAATGACATTTGTACGATATTCTTTTAATTCTTGTTCGTTCATTTTTCATTCCTCCTATAATAGGGATTTAATAATTTAAGTATATCACTAATATGGAAAAATAAATCAAATATCATTGTGAAAGAAGTATGATTACACAAAATTTACAAAAAATTGTAGTTCAATTAATTCCTAAATAGACAAATTAGTGCCTTAAAAAAAGCGATCATCTTTTTAGAAAATGATGACCTGAGAGTTTTCATAAATTATTTAAAGTATTTTCTGAAAAATCATTGTATTCTGTGTTTTGTGGTGGTAATATAGCTACAATATATTTTTTTAGTGAATGGAGGGAATCAAGAAAGTGCCAAAATATTAAGTTTAGGTAATATATTTTTTTACCCCTTACCTAACAAGTGTTAGGTAGACTTTACAAGAAAGGCACTATGCTAAAAAAAGAGCAATCATATTTTTTTTACCCTTTACCTAACAAGTGTTAGGTAGACGCTGTAAGATAGGCACCATGCTAAAAAAAGAGCAATCATATTTTTTTACCCTTTTACCTAACAAGTGTTAGGTAGGAGTTGCTACCTTATTTTTTTAGCTGTTATCTAATGTACATTAGTTAGGTATTTTAAGAAATAAATAATAGAAAATATAAATGATTGAGTGAAAAGTAAGGTAAATTAGCAATCTGATTTTTTTAACTCTTTACCTAACAAGTGTTAGGTAGGTTTTATTAGGGGGATCTGTATAACGATGACAACTAAAACGACAAAATCAACAAAAGAAAGTATTAAAGAAGCAGCAACAAAGTTATTTGCAAAAAAAGGATATTCTGGAATGACACTTAGAGAAATAGCTAATGAAGTTGGGATTAAGGCACCTTCTGTTTATGCTTTTTTTGAGGGAAAGGATGATATTTTTCTAGCTGTATATAAGGAAACTTTGGATGGGCATTTATCAATCGTAGAATCACAGTGTAAAAGCAATCAATCTACTAAAGTTCAACTCTACTCTATTTTAAAATCAGCGATCGATTTTCAATATCAAGAGGGTTTAAAAGCTAAAATTCTAGTTCGTCTGATGACATCTCCACCAGAGTTTTTAAAAGATGATATTATGAAACGATTTGGTTCAATGGAGCTAGATGAGTATAAAATTCTTTCTGAAATTTTTAGACTTGGGATCGAGAAAGGAGAAATGAAGGATTCCGATTGTCATGCATTAGCTATATCGTTCCAATGTATAATGGACGGGCTGTTTTGGCAAATGCATCGACATAGTGAAGAGGAAATATATACAAGATTGGATTTAACATTTAATCAGTTTTGGAATGGAATTTCACAATAAATAAAGGTTTATTAACTGGTGAAAAATAATGGGGAAGTCAGATTAATGGAAAATAAGTCAAGTATTGGAGATGATTACTCACTATCAAGGGTTCCTCAATCGGCTCGATTACCGATGTGGGATATTATGCTTGTGCGTGTTGGTGCTTTAGCAACATTATCTCAGTTTATGTTGGGTGCTTCATTAGGATATGGTATGACTTTTTGGCAGGCGTTTTGGGCGACGATGTTCGGAAGTGTTCTGCTGCAAATTGTTAGTTTTCTATTAGGTTATGCCGGGGCACGCGAAGGACTTTCTACTAGTCTATTGTCTCGTTGGACCGGATTTGGTAGATATGGCTCCAGTATTATCGGCTTTGTTGTTTCCATTTGTTGTATTGGTTGGTTTGGCGTACAGAACTCAGTTTTTGCAAATGGTTTAGTCGAGGCAACTAATGGTAAATTGATCCTTCCCGTGGCTGCTGCGATTACCGGAATAGGCGTAACTGTTTTAGTTATTTTTGGATTTAAACTATTAAGCTTAACAGCGAAAATTGCAGTACCTGCTTTTCTGATCGTAGTAGGATTTGGAGTTTATAAAGTTCTTAGTGATCATTCGATTATTAGTTTAATAGGAACGCCTCCTCCAGGTCAGTCACTTTCAATTGGAGTTGGTGCAACAATGGTTGCCGGAGGATTTATGATCGGTGCTGTTATTACACCAGACTTTAGTCGCTTTGCTCGAAGTGGTAAAGATGTTTTTTGGATGACGACAATAGGTACTTTAGTGGGTGAATTAGGAGTTAGCATGATCGCTGTATTGATGTCACATGCTGCAAAAACAAATGATGTTGTGAGTATTATGCTACAAACATCTGGTTGGATTGGTGCAGCAGTTGTTGTTTTCTCTACTGTAAAAATCAATAACTTGAACTTATATTCTTCTTCTTTAGGATTTACGAATATTATCGATACAATTTTTAAAATGAAAGTAAATCGTGGAATTGTAACACTTGTAATTGGATTAATCGGATCTTTATTATCGATTCTTGGTATTCTTGACCGTTTTGTAGATTTTCTAGTTTTCCTTGGCGTCATGATTCCACCAATAGCCGGAATTATGGTCATTGATTACTTTGTGTTAAAAACATATCGAAAAGCGTTGGATGAAAGTAAGGAAAAGGGAACTTTACCGGCGGAACCTGAAAAGATTAATCCAGTGACATTAATCGCATGGGCAGCAGGATTTGCAGCTGGTTATTTTATAAAATTTGGTATTCCATCAATTAACTCACTTTTATTAAGTGGAATTGTTTATTACTTCGGTGTTTTAATTTTAAAAGCAATTAAAAATAAACGAGTAGTGGATGAAAAAATTACCGCGTAAGATTTCTGAATATTGGAGGTATTCTAAAAATGAGAAAAATAGGGAAACAGGAAATTGAAGATATTGCTGTAGGTGCTGCTTTACTAGGTACAGGAGGCGGGGGAGACCCATACATAGGTAAGTTAATGGCTTTACAAGCGATTGAAGAATATGGCGAAATCACTTTATTAGATGTAGATGAAGTGCCGGATGATGCATTAATTGTTCCATCAGCGATGATGGGTGCTCCAACTGTATTGCTTGAAAAAGTTCCAAGTGGTGAAGAGATGTTTAGTGCATTTCAAAACCTTGAATCTTATTTAGGAAAGAAAATTTATGCAACGATGCCAATCGAGGCTGGTGGTCTGAATTCGATGATCCCTCTTGCTCTTGCAGCAAAGCTAGGATTACCTGTTGTTGATGTAGACGGCATGGGAAGAGCATTTCCAGAATTACAAATGGTTACATTTTACTTAGACGGCATTTCAGCAACACCAATGGTTCTTGCTGATGAGAAAGGGAATAATTCTGTTCTATCAACAATTAACAATCTTTGGACTGAACGGATAGCTCGTGCAGCAACGATCGAAATGGGTGGTTCTGTCATGACTGCCATTTATCCGATGACAGGAAAAAATTTAAAAGATAGTGGAATCCGTAATATTCTTCAACTCGAAGAAGAGTTAGGAAAAGCAATCAGACTTGCAAAAGAAAACAATGCAGATCCAGTTAAAGAAGCATTAAAATGTGCGAAAGGCTTTGAACTATTCCGTGGAAAAGTAACAGATATTAACAGAAAAACTGAAAGCGGATTTGCTAAAGGGATCGCAACATTTGAGGGCATTAATGAATATAAAGGGGAAACATTAGAAGTTCGTTTCCAAAATGAACACTTATTAGCCCAAACAGATCAGCGTTTACTTTGTGTCACACCGGATTTAATTGCTGTACTTGATGCAGAAACAGGACTTCCAATTACAACAGAAGGTATTCGATATGGCGCAAGATGCGTAGTAGTCGGAATTCCTTGTCATCCAAAATGGAGAACAGAAAAAGGAATTGAAACAGTAGGGCCTAAATACTTTGGCTACGATGTTGACTATATTCCAGTAGAAGAACTTGTTAAAAAAGGAGTGACGTTATAATGAGTACATATAGAATTGGCATTGACGTTGGTGGAACGCATACTGATGCAGTGCTTTTAGATGAAAATAATCAAGTAGTATCTGAAACGAAATCACCTACAACAGAAGATGTTGCAACAGGTATTTATACAGCATTAAAGAAAATTATCGGCGATGCGAATGTACCAAGAGAACAAATAAAATACGCGATGCTAGGAACTACACATTGTACAAATGCAATCGTTGAAAGAAAGAGATTAAATAAAATCGCAGCGATTCGGATTGGAGCTCCAGCTACTTTAGCTGTAAAACCTCTAGTTGGTGTCCCTGATGATCTTCGTGAAGCACTTGGTAAATATGTCTATCTAGTACGCGGTGGTCATGAATTCGATGGTAGAGAGATTGTTTCTTTAGATGAAGCACATTTATACCAAATTGCGCATGAAATCGAAGGGAAAGTTGATTCGGTAGCGATTACTTCTGTATTTTCACCTGTTTCGAAGGAGCATGAAGAAAGAGCAAGTGAAATTATTAAGGAAGTTCTTGGAGAAGATGTTGCGATTTCATTATCTTCGGAAATCGGTTCTGTAGGATTACTAGAAAGAGAGAATGCTACGATTATCAATGCTACAGTTGTAAATGTTGCAAAAACAGCGGCTGATGGATTCATTAATGCACTAAAAAACGAAGGGATAGAAGCAAAGGTATTTTTCGGACAAAATGATGGTACGTTAATGTCTGTAGAATATGCCGTGAAATATCCTATTTTTACAATCGCTTGCGGTCCGACGAACTCACTACGTGGAGCATCTTATCTGACTAAAAGTTCAGATGCAATTGTTGTAGACGTAGGTGGTACAACATCAGATGTTGGCGTTTTAATTCAATCATTCCCACGTGAATCTTCTCTTGCAGTCGAAATAGGCGGAGCGCGAACAAACTTCCGTATGCCTGACCTAATTTCAATCGGACTTGGCGGAGGAACGATTATTCGAATCAAGGATAATGGAGAATTCACAGTTGGACCTGATAGTGTCGGGTATCGCCTTCCAGAAAAAAGCTTAATTTTCGGTGGAGATACATTAACTACAACAGACGTAGCAGTTGCTCTTGGAAAAGTCGAGCTAGGAGATGCATCAAAAGTAGCTCATCTAGATAAGGAGCTATTAAATAAAGTTTATGTGAAAATGGTTGAGTTAGTTGAAGAAGCAATCGACAAGATGAAAACAAGTGCAGAAGATGTGCCGGTTATTCTAGTTGGGGGTGGAAGCATCCTTCTTCCTGAAAATTTAAATGGAGCTTCAGAAGTCATTCGACCGCAACATTCAGGTGTAGCCAACGCAATTGGCGCAGCTATTTCACAGGTAAGTGGTCAAGTAGAACGAATTTATAAATTAGTAGAATTAACTCGTGATCAAGCACTGGAAATAGCAAAGGATGAGGCGAAACAAGAAGCAATCAAGGCAGGTGCTGATCCAAATAATCTTGTCATTGTTGATATTGAGGACGTGCCATTGGCTTACTTGCCAGGTAATGCAACTCGTGTACGTGTGAAAGCAGCTGGGGATTTGGCACAGGTTGAGGTTAATGAATTAGTATAAAGAATAAGGCACCTTCTTTTTGAGGGTGCTTTTTTGTAGGTTGACAATATTGGATGAAAAAAAATTGTGAAAAGTACGGATAGCGCTAGGGTTTGTACTGCAAATAAGTATTGTGGTTCTGCAAATAAGAGGCTCATACGTGCAAATAAAAGGTGAACTGCAAATAAATTTAGGAAATCTGCAATTAAAATTAGTAAAAATACAATTAAAATTATTAAAAATGCAAATAAAATCAACATAACTGCAATTAAAATTTCTAAAACAGCAAATAAGTTAAAATAATACTCATACCAGTTTGGGTATTATTCCAAAAAAATTAGGCATTACTAGTTAATTTCTAATGGTAAACTGTAAAATTGTCCTAATTCTTTCTAGAAGAACGGCCAATTATCTTTATAATGATTGGAAATTTTACTCGAGAAGTGTCTCCAAGATATTACTATCCCCATAAAAAAATTCCCCTCCATAGGACAGAACAATCTTTTCTTTTGACTGTCTTCTATAAGGGAATTCTCACTATAATTATTCTTTTATATCAATATCTTTAATTCTTTTGTTTAAGTAAATCTCTAATCTCTGCTAATTGATTTTCTATATTGTTTAGTCGACTTTGCATGTCACCAATATCTTGTTCTGCTTTATAATTGATTGCAAAATCGATAACGGATTCATGTTTATCCCTTACTGCTTGACGATTTTGACTCATCATAATGACTGGTGCTTGAAATGCTGCAATAAAAGATAGACATAAGTTCAACAAGATAAAAGGTGAAGAGTCAAAATGAAAAGCTTTCGTGAAAGATAAGCTATTCCATATCATCCAGACAGCAAGTGTACAACTAAACCAAATAATAAATTTCCAACTACCACCAAATTCTGCGATTTTATCTGCTATTCTATCAGCAAATTTTGTTCGTTGGGTGTAATCACTATCTAAATGTTGCAGTATTTCTGACTCATAACGATCCACTAATCGGTCGATACGTGATAAGTTTTCTTGGTTTAAATCAATATCAAACCCTTGAATTTTTTTTGGTTTCTCAACTTGTTTTTTAAAGTTAATTTGCTTCCAAATGTTGTGCACCATGTTTCCAACCTCCTCTTTTCTAGAGGAAGCCTTCAAAAGCTTATAAAAGTTGGATTACATTTTTATGATGTAATCCTCCTCGGATATTCAATTGTATGACTTCCTCTGATGTCGTCGGTAAATTATCCGACTCACCTATACTGGGACTACCCATAAAAATGTTCCACCTCACTTTTTTTTGTAAAAATAATACCTTTACTATTATATGATGACTTATCCGATAGGACTATACTATTTTTAAATAATTTTTTATTCCATAAAAAAAGCCGCGTCTGCGACAAGGAATTTTGTTTAAATAGAAGGGAAGGAAATACCGCCCCGTTTAGCAAGATTATATTTTCTCTTTTGTATTAAATGTTTCTTCATATCGCTTAGATAATATGTAATAATGATAGTCTCTTGAATTTGAAATCAAACGAGATAATAATGTTTTCGCTTCATCACGTTTGTTTTCCTTAAGTAAAAGTTCGAACTCAAGTACGTTTTTGAATTTCTTTGAACGCATTGAATCCTTTGTTACTTTTGCCGTTTCTAATTCATTTTCTTCAATAAATAGAAGTGTTTTGTAGTATGAATTCCACTCAGGTACTTTAATGAAATCAATTCGTTCCTTAATAAATGGCAAATCTTTATTTGAAAAGCCGTATACAACTTGATAAACAGCTTTTTTTGAAGGGTTAATTCGTTTCTTCATAACAGATTGATACGACTGTTCGATTTCATCGTGCATATGGTTAGTAATTGAATAAAGAAAATAAAGGATTGATTTTTTTGATTGCTTACTTAGAAAACGTTCGATATGTGATAGATTTTTTGAAAAATAAAATGGATAAAACATCGTCCAAAAAAATAAGAAAAGAACTGCAACATAAAAGATTCCAAATACATAAGTTGGTGCATCATATAGACCTAAACAAAAAGCACCGATAAATAACAAGATAATAAATAAAATTTTTTTCATAAAGCCTCCGTGATTAACTTCTAGATGTACATAAATTATACCATCATTATCCATTTTTGGGTCTTTTATGTAAGTCTTCTCATCATATAATAACTTTCAGCCTGCATTGCCTCTGATTACTTAGAAATTGCTGAGATTTTCACGATTTTTAAGCTTGAAATTTGATGATTAAAATTGCCTAAATCATTAACATCTTCTGTAAGAACAATCGATGCTCCTTTATAATTTGAATCTGAATATAAAGTGACTTGATAACCTGGTGCAATATGAATAGAAGAAATCGTATCATTGCCAATACCTTTTACAAGCTGATCGTAATCATAATTACCTGATCCTAGTATTTCTGATGCACCGCCAAAAGCATTTTCCTTATATACAGTCACAGGCATGTCTACACCATTTACGCGAAAAAACAAGTCTATGAATCCAGCAGTCTCTCGTTCTGCTTGATTTAACTGAACAAGAGTCGGATTTTTTACCTCGTTCTTCCACATGGCAGAATAATAATTACTGTAAGCTGCTTGCCAGAAGTAATTAATGATCGTATCATTCCAAACTTGAGGTAAAACGGAGTTTGCTTGTACCGCGGCTTGATGAATCCATGCTTCAGGATCAGTTGAAGAAATCCAATTATATAAACCTGAATTTGGCACTGTCATTTGACTTTGAATACTTTCGGCATAATTTTCAAACTTCGAATGATAGCCCGGTGCGTTATGATCTAGATTGGAAATATTTGAAGCATGAAGAGGCTGTGTTACATCTGTAAAATAGTGTAAAGATACTCCTAAGTAGTAGAATGCATTGTTAAAATCGCCTTTTTTATAGTAATCCGATGCTAGATTAAAATACTTCGCTCCTGATTGACGAGCTGTTGGATAAGAAGCCCCCGTATAATTTGTTTGTGTGTCTGGATCATAAAAGTGAGACAAAAATGTGCCCGTATCATAAAAAGGATTAATGTGATCTGCATCGTACAAGCCCTGTTCCCAACGATCGCGAAACTGATTAAGCAATATTGTAGGCTTGTTTATTGCAGGATTGGTATTATCGGCAATAAGTTTGACACTGCCATTTACGATAAAATGATGTGTACTATGATCTTGATTGTGAACATCCTCGTCAGACCATGCGAATGCTTTCTGATCAATGCTAAGTAATGATGTGATTGCAATTGCACTTCCAGCAACTAATGATAATAGCTTTTTTGATTGAATACGTTTTTTCATGATACACCTTCTTTTTTGAATTTTTGTTGTCTTACAAGCAACAATGTTTAAGTATAATAAGTTTTTGTTAACAAGAGGTTTCAGTTATGTGAAAATTTGTTAAATTTGGAAACTCTTTACCAGTTATGGAAGTACTTAGTTCTATACAGTTTTTTTAAACGAGCCAAATTTTTAGGATTTATATAGAAAAAGTACATAATCCTTTTTGTGTTCCATATTAATTTAAAGACCTGCAAATTCATTTGTTTGGTGGTGAGAAAAATATGGAGATTAGTGCTAGTGCTAGAATGTCTCTTTCAAAAAAAGTGTCTGAGGATGCAATGGTAGTAAACAATGAAATAAATGTATATGGGGTTTTTGATGGAGCAACACCAATTACTCCATATAAGAATGCTGATGGCATGAATGGAGCATATATTGCTTCAAATTTATTTAGGAAGTATTTTAAAAATTATTTTAGAGCTGATATGACTCTATCAGAGGGAATTATTCTAGCAAATAGAAGACTGATGAAAGAAATGAAGGTAAATAACATAGACATAAATCGTCCAGAGGAACTGTGGTCAACATGTGTTGCTATTATAAAATTTGATAAGCAAAAGGTATCATTTGCTCAACTTGGGGATTGTATGATATTAGCAGAATACCATAATGGAGAAATTCAAATATTGACAAAAGATACTGTGAAGAATATAAGTACAAGGGCAAAAATGAGACGAGAAAAGGAACGGAAGCAAGGGATGATTTTACCAGATGAATCATACTACCAGTCTATTAAACATCAACTTATTTATAATCGAAGTATGGCTAATACAGTTGATGGTTATTCAGTTGCAAATGGAACTGAAGTTGTCGCAAACTACATTCAATTGGGATCTATTGATACAAATAATTTAAAGTCAATTTTACTAATCAGTGATGGATTATTTCATCCGACGTTTGATTTGATCCATTCTTTTAAAGTAATCAAAGAGATTGGATTGGAGGAATATTCAAAACGATTAGAAATGGAAGAGTTGAAAAGTAAGATTCATTCTGATGATAAGACTGGGATATATATTCGCTTTTAATTTTAGATGCCATATTGGGTATCTTTTTTTTATGTATAAATATTGTAACAAATATAAAAGTAATACTTTTCAAATTAATGTTAGTATACAGGTGATAGAAGTTTTTACGAATTCGAAACGGCTATGAGGAATTGAATAATAATTGATAATTCTCATTTAGTTGACGAGGAGATATCTAATGGATATTAAAAAGTACAGAGTAGTAATGTTTCCGACATTTTTAATTGTTTTTGCTTTGTTTTTTATATTAGATGTTATGAAGCCTTATAGCTTGCTAGTATGAAAGGTAAAAAGGGTATACATATAAAAAATCAGAAAAAAGGAAGTGTTTAATTGTTCAATTTTATTAAAGTAACTCATGAACATATTGAGCAAGTAATAAGTTTACGATTGAAGCTTTTAAATGAATTGGGAGAATTAAACTCTCTTGATGAAGAGTATCTAATTGAAACCTCAACTAGGGAATATTTGAATACTGCACTTTCAAAAAATGAATTTATATCCTTTATGGTAGAACATAATGGGGTACCAGTAAGTATTAGTGGGATGGTCTTATTTAAAAGACCACCTTATTTAGAGAATTTGCAAGGGATTGAAGCTTATATTTTAAATATGTACACAGCCACTGAGTTTCGTGGCAAGGGATTAGCTAGAAGATTGCTTGAATTATGTATTGATGAATGTAAAAAATGTGGAGTTAAGCGAGTTTGGTTGCACGCTTCAGAAGATGGGCGGCCACTATATAAAAAAATGGGTTTTACTAAAAAAAATAGTGAAATGGAATTGTTTTTATAGACCGTTTTTATTCAACAAAATGCCAGAATAGTTGAACAAGTAAAACAAAAAAATGGAAAAAAATGTTAAAATATTAAGTAGCTAACATTAAAAATAATAATTATTAAAAGAGGTGAAACTATGAAAAATTTCAGTGAAATTTCACTAATATTATTAATCATTGGATTGGTTTTGTTTGGAATAATTTATGTGTTTCCAGGCTTCAACGAACTTTTTGCTTTAATTGGTTTTTTATTGTTATTATTTGGGGCGATATGTAGCTTTATAGCAATTTCCAAAAGAGAAAGAGGAAACACTAAATTTTTTGCAGTATCTTCGTTTTTTATCATATTTTTATTGATTACTTGGTTTGAACCTTTTCTGATCCTACGTATGCTAACTTGGATTAAAAATTAAAAAATGTAATAACTGTAATAACTGCATATGTAACTATGGGATGTAATAGTTGAACAACATGATCGAAATGGCAGTATAGTGCAATAATGAATAAATAAAAAAACAGTAGACAAATAAGACGGAAAAGTTATAATATTATAAAAAAATAAAAAACTTTGAAGAGAAGAGTAAATAGAATTTATTCATCTTAGAGAGCTCCAGTTGCTGAAAAGGAGTATGATTGATCTATTGAAGCAAGACTCTGAGTTTCATATCGGAACCAATAATGGCGATGGTATGACAGGCGCTCCTGTTATAGAGCTTAAGTATGTTTGAAATGTACTTAATGAGGTTAATGTGATGACATATTAACAAACTGGGGTGGCACCACGACACGATAGGTAAACTCGTCCCCAAGACTACGGTCTTGGAGGGCGAGTTTTTTTATTTGTTCAAATTAAATATATTTATTTGGAGGGGTAAAATGAAAAAAAATAGGATGTATATTACTTGGAAAAACCCTTTGCTTTTACTAATGGGAATAGGCGTTTCAAATATTGGAGATTGGATTTATTTAATCGCACTAAATTTAATTATTTTTGATATGACGAAATCTGTTTTGGCTGTATCGACTCTTTATGTCTTGAAACCAATAGCAACGATACTTACGAACCTATGGGCTGGTAGTTTAATTGACCGATTTAACAAAAGAAATTTAATGGTACTTTTGGATGTTTTGAGGGGATTATTAATATTCTTATTACCAAGTATATCTTCCGTCTTACTGATCTTTGTCATTGTATTTATCGTTAATATGGGAAGTTCAATGTTTTATCCAACATCAACAACTTATATAACTAAATTAATTCCAGTAAATCAGAGGGTCCGGTTCAATGCTTTGCGTAGTTTAGTTCAATCTGGAGGATTCCTAACTGGACCAGCGATTGCAGGTCTACTTTTTATGATTGGCACACCTATGTTCGCTATTAATATTAATGCGATCTCGTTTATCATTTCAGGAATTGTTACAGCGTGTTTGCCTAATTTGGATAAGGTAACAATGCGAAATGTAAAATATGAGAAGCTCTCACTCAAACTAATTAAGAAAGATTTTACTGAGGTTTTACTATTCAGCCGTAAATCAAGTTACGTTATGAGAATTTATTTTTTGTTTAATAGTATATTAGTTTTAACGGCTGCTGTTGATTCTTTAGAAGCAGTGTTTTCAAAGAGCGTACTTCATTTAAGCAATACAGAATATGGTGTTCTTGTAAGTATTGCTGGTGCAGGAATTGGTATAGGCGCAATTATTAATACAATTTTTGCAAAAAGACTACATCCTTCTTGGCTTATGGGGATTGGGACAATTTTTTTATCATTAGGATATATCGTATATTCATTTTCTAATTCTTTTACAATGGGTGGGTACGGATTTTTCTTATTATCATTTGCGTTGTCTTTTGCAAATACGGGATTTGATACATTTTACCAATCCAACGTAGATGTCAAAATAATGGGAAGAGTTGGTAGTATCTATGGTTTTGTTGAAGCAATATTAGTGATCGTTTCAACTATACTAATCGGATTTTCTACTCACTTTGTATCGATTAAAATGTCTGTAATCGCTGGTAGTTTTATTATGTTATTTTTAGCGTTATTTTTAAGTGTATTTATGATCCGACCTTCAAGCGAAAACTATTTCAGAAGTATTGGATATAAATAAAGTTTTTAGAATTTAGTAAAAAAAAATTTCGTTTTATTTCAACTAATGCAGTGCGATAGTTGAAGATTAGCTGTTTAGAAACAGCTTTTTTTATTGGTGAAAATTAGAATTCGGTTAAATGATTATTAAAATAACTTAATTTAAATTAAGTAAATTCTCACTAAAAATGTTACATTAAAAATAGTATATTTGAATGTTTTTAATAGTGAAGGTTTTAATGAAGGTTATACATTTTAAGGGGTATACAGAATGAAGAAGATGGAACTCTTCTAAAAAATTACTAAGGAGGTTTTTCTACTTAAATGGATTCTACTAAACTATAAAAAAATTATTATTAATAGATTAAATTCCTTAAAAATTAAAAACCATATATGAATATAACATCCAAAAGGAGTGTTAGTATTAAAAATGATTAAAATGAAGAAATATTCAGTTGTCATGATAGTGTTAATTTTATTGTTCACTTCTACATCTATGCTCTTCCATCCAATGAAGGCTTTTTCTGAAGAACTTTCCGTAGAGAATATTAATATTACTGAATATACAAATAAATATATCAAGGGATACGTAAAAGATCCGCAAAAAATAGAAAAACTGATCGGAAATGTGACAACACCAAAAGGAACGAAAATACAGTTTTTTGCTGCTTTTAATTCAGTTACAGGTGAATTCAAGCTTGATATTGGAAATCAGCCGAATGGATCTACTGTACAAATGTTAATTGTATATAGGAACAACGGTTATCAAGTAGTAAATGAGCCATCTATTTTACTAGATAAAAATGAAGAAAAACCGCCATCCATACCCTATGTTAAACCACTAAACGAACATTCGGAGTCAATTACAGGATATTCTGAACCGAAAGCGGTAGTTAAGGTATGGAGAGACAATCAGATTTATGCAGAAGGAATTGCTAATCAAGATGGAAGTTTTACGATTCCTATTGAAAAACAAGAAGTTGGTACTACATTTTCTGTTGCAGCATCTAAGCATAATGAGATAAGTGAGAGTACTCATTTTACTGTTAAAGAAGAATCAACACAAAAATCGATACAAATTGAAGTAAAACCTATTTTTGAGCAACAAAAAGATATTTCCTTTAAAACGGAAGCTAACACGACAATAGTAATTAGAAAAAATTATGAAATTATTTACATCATCGAGCCAAACGAACACAGTGACGAGCAATTTACGGTTTCCAATTCAAATCTTGGTAAAGATGATGAAATATTTATACATGCATTTGATGATCAAGGAAACAGTAGCGAGCCGATTATTCAAAAAGTTTTAGACAATAAAAAACCTTATCTTCTACCTCTAAGAGGCATAAATGATGCAACAAGTGAACTTCATGTGCTTTCTGAACCTGGTATAAAAATAAAAATAGAGTATCAAGGTGGAAGTTTTATTGGGGAAGGAAATACGGATGAATCAGGAATTTTCGAATATAATTTCAATCCCATTCCTCGAATTTCAGAATATATTCAAGTTACTGCAATTGATAAAGCAGGAAATTACTCGCAAGTTTTAATGGTAGTTAGAGATGTAACACCTCCAGATACTCCTATCTTAGATGTACCTGTTTATACAAATTCTACCCAAGTAAAGGGGAGGGCAGAGAAGGGGACAAGTATTTTACTTAAGAAAAATGGTCTTCTCTACAAAACAGGAATAGTATACGCAGGTGGTACCTTCCAGATAGATGTCAGCGACCTAGCAGTGGATGACGAATTAGAATTTACTGTGAAAGATAATGCGGGTAATATAAGTAAACCCCTTATAATCAAAGTAACGGATCCACCAATTACTGCAGTTCCTATTGTAAATACGGTAACAAATTTATCCTTTCAAATTACCGGAACTGCTGATCCAAATGCAGTTATCGAATTATATAAAGATGAAATAAAAGTGAAATCGGTTACTGCTAATAGTGTAGGGAGTTTTGTGTTTGATATTGACTTTCAAAAACAGGGTACTGAGTTTACATTATTCGCAGTAAAAAATGGAATGACTAGCCAACCTGTTAGGCTAATTGTAAAAGATGCAAAGGCTCCAACTATATTGAATATTATTGAAGTCGGTGACAATGAAGAACAAGTCAGAGGTACAGTATCAGTAAATTCAACAGACCCAGTTGCTAATATAGAGGTAATCGCTAATGATAAAGTAATTGGTACTGGAATTGCTGATAAATCCGGTTATTTTAGTGTTTCAATCCCAATGCAAAAAGCCGGAACAACATTGAAAATAACTTCAACAGATGCTTCAGGAAATTCAGATATCAAACTAACAATTGTTAAAGATCTTACTCCACCAGAGATATTTATAAAACCTGAAACTATTTATGCTAAATACATTACGGGGAAAACAGAACCGAATTTATTTGTAAGGTATTTTATTAACGGAGTTTTAAAAGAAGAAGTTAAATCTGACTCTCAAGGAATTTTTGTATTAACTAGAGGTTATTTAAATAACAATTCACTACTTTTGTTTCAAGCAATAGATTCTTCGGGAAATATAAATGAAAATAGGATTCTAGTTGATGATATAAATCCTCCTGAACCACCTCAGGTAAACACTGTTACAAATAAATCGACAGAAATATCGGGGAAAGCTGAAGCAAATGCAACTTTAAGGTTGATGATAGGTGGTAAAGAATACAGTGCAAAAGCAGATGGCTATGGAAATTACAAAGTAACCATCCCAATCCAAAACGCTGGAACAACAATTTCAGTCGAAGCAAAGGATAGTGTCGGAAATGTAAGTTCTGCTAAATTTATTAAAGTCGTTAAAGTGGCTCCCAACATCCCAACTGTAAATACAGTCAATAATAAAACGAACATTGTATCGGGAAAAACCGACGCATATGCAACAGTAGTAGTAGCACTCTCAGGGAAAATATTCAGTGCAAAAGCGGATCAGTATGGAAATTATAAAGTTACTATACCAATTCAGAATACTGGAATAAGTATATCTATTACAGCACAAGACAGTTCTGGTAAAGTAAGTGCAGCAAGAAGTACTAAAGTTGTAAGAATAGCTCCAAATATCCCATTAGCCAATACAGTCAATAATAAAACGAACACAGTTACTGGTAAAACAGAAGTAAATGCAACAGTGGGTGTAACAATCTCTGGGAAAGTATATAGTGCAAAAGCGGATAAATATGGGAATTATAAAGTAGGCATTCCAATTCAAAATTCCGGAATAAGTATATCAATTACAGCAAAAGACAGTTCTGGAAAAATAAGTGCAGCAAGAAGTATTAAGGTTGTAAGAGTAGCTCCGAACATACCAATTGTAAATACAGTAAAATACTATTCTACAACAGTAACAGGGAAAACCGAGAAGTATGCTATTGTAACTGTCAAAATTGGGACAAAAACATACACAGCAAAAGCAAATGTATCAGGAAACTACAAAGTATATATTCCAAAACAGCGAGCGGGAACAAAGTTAAATGTATATACAAAAGATTCCAAAGGATTTGTAAGTGCTACTAGAGTATTAACAGTTTTAAAATAGTAAAAGGCCAGTAATCATTCGGGGAATTGGATGATTACTGGCGTTTATACCTACAATTGTTCTTGTTGACTAGTATCCTTTTATTACCAAGATAATAGAAGAAATAAATAGGTTGTTAAATTACTCTTTATTACGATTAAGAAAATTCATGGTTGGTTTAAGTAGATGAAGTAAATGGCAGGATTGTTCAAACAGTTTGGGAGTCTAAATTCCCCCTACTCTGCCGCACACAGATGATAGGTTTTTGAATTGTACTACTTTTTCGTGCTAGAATGAATACAACTTCAATTGAAAGAAAATATAAGTGTGTATACTCTTATTCGAGGATAATTATGAATTTCGAGCAAATGGAATATATCGTAAAAGTTGCAAGTGAGAAATCGATTATTAAGGCTGCAGAAAAATTACATATTACGAGTTCAGGGCTAAGTCAATCGATCTCCCAATTAGAGCATGAAATGGGAATAAATATTTTTAACCGTTCAAGAAAAGGAACATTTCCAACAGAAGAAGGAAAGATTTTAATAAATAGAGCTAGTGAAGTCTTAGAAATTATCAGTAAGTTAAATGAAGAGCTGTCTGATTATAAAAATAATAAAAAGATTCATTTGAAAATAGTAGCTGCTCCTACTTTTGCAGCAGTACTTCTACGAGCAATGAACAGAATTAAAGATGAACATCCGAATGCAACGATTGAAATCGAGGAAAAAGATCCACCACTTATAATGGAAACAATTAAACACACTGAATATGATTTTTGCTTTTTCCCTCAAGATTTAGAGATACTAAAGGGTGAAAAAAATATTAACTATGAAATAATTCGGACTGATCGTGTTCACGCTATTGTAGGAAAAAACTCCCCGCTCTATCATCTTGACTACGTAACAAAAGCTGATGTATTCGAGATGGATACAGCGTGTTATTCAATCTATTCTGATTATTACTATTCTAAATTAATTAAAGAAAATAAAAATAAAATAAGAGTAACTACAAACAGTATGAATATTCTTACAGAGGCAGTTAGAGAACATAATGTATTTGTCTATTCTCATGAGTCAGGCGCTAAATTTCATCCATACATTCAAAGTGGAACCTTAAGATCTATTCCATACAAAGAAAATAATGAATATGTTGTTAAGGATTTATGGGTAATCTATCCAAAAAATAAAAAGCTTTCTATTATAAGTAAAAAATTTATAGAAATCGTTAAAGAAATAGCCACTCAATGATGAGAGGTTATTTTTTATTTAAGAATCTTTTTCTACTAAGTACCAATAGAATAGTTGAATTAGGATAAACGTCCTAATACACTATTGGAAAAATTTGTTAAAATTAGGATAGAGTAATTTAGCTCAAATAATTTAACAAAGGGGAAACTATGCAGAATAGAAACGTAGAACTGGTGGAACTAAATGCAGAAAATTGGTATGAATGCTGTCTATTAGAGGTATCTGAAGATCAAAAGAGTCACATCGAGCCGAATGCAATCTCGATTGCTCAATCGAAATTTGAATCTTCACTAAAGCCATATGCTATACATTTTGAAGGTAAAGCGGTTGGATTTTTAATGTTTAATACTACTGAAGAAGAGCTAGATGGCTATTGGATCTATAGAATAATGGTTGATAAGAATTTTCAACAAAAAGGACTTGGTAAGATTGCAACTCAGTTAATGATCGATGAAATGATTAAACTACCAAATGCCAAAAGAATTGTTGTAGGATATCACCCTGAAAACTTAGGAGCACATAATTTATATTCAAGTTTAGGATTTATTGATCATGGCGATCGATTTGGTAAAGAAATGGCAGTAGTATTAGATATAAAGTAGCTATGAATGTTCCAAAGGTTAATTTTTTGTCGCTAATATTAGGGTAAATTACATCAATAAACGTAAAGAAGGGATAGCAAATAAGCTATCCCTTAAATTCTCGATTGATTCCCGTAAATTAAATAAAATTGTTGTCTTTATTTATTGAGTCTCTTCGTCGATTTTATACTCCAAAATATCACCTGGCTGACAATCCAAAGTCTTACAGATCGCTTCTAATGTTGAAAAACGAACCGCTTTTGCTTTACCGTTTTTCAGAATGGACAGATTCGCCATCGTAATTCCAACCTTCTCTGAAAGCTCCGTTACGCTCATTTTTCGTTTTGCTAACATCACATCAATATTAATAATTATCGCCATACCATCCACCTCAGACCGTTAAATCATTTTCTGATTTTATGTTAATCGCTTCTTGTAGAAGCTGTTGGAGGATAGCAGCAAAAACGGCGATAACCAATGAAGCAAATATGATGATCGCTCCCAAAATTCCAATAGGAGGATCAACTTTCTTCGCTATAAAATGAAAGAGTGGCATACCTAATACATATATACTACTGATTGCAATCGCACAGTATTTTATGTTCATTAATGCCTTTACAGATAATTCTGAGAATGCGGTGTTATTGTCAATATACCGTAAAAGATTGAAAGCCTGATACAGAGCAATATAAAAAGGCAAAGCAGCTCCATACATCACGATGAAAACGAGATATTTCATTGCGGCAATATTTGGATACAAATTTGAAGAGAAATTCGCAATATTTGGTACCAAAAATATACATAAAGCAAGCACTGCAATTCCAACGAGAAAAATTATTAGCTTTAAGAAAGTGGTTGAACCTCTTTTAACATTCATATTAAGTACCTCACTTATTTAATGACAATATGAATTTAACATATTATTTATTGTTTTACAATAAATTTATATTGTTTTTTATTATGTTATTATTGTTATTGAAATATCCCTTTAATCTAGACAAAAAGAAAAAGCATTTCTCATATAATGAAATGCTTTTTCTTTACTAATGTTAAATGTATTTTATTTATTTGCAGCGTTTATTACATCAAGTGAATGATTAATTGCCGATTTACACTTATTTGCATCTGGGTTTGATGTACGAGCTGAAGCTAATACAACGTCAATCGTACCATCAATTTTAGTCCAAGAAGTACTATCTATTTTTCTAAGTTTAGCCTCTGAAGTATCCCATTGATGTTCCAAACTGTCAGCATCTTTTTTAGCTAAATTAAAGTTCTTTGAGTTCACATCTGATAACATTTTATTTTCTATTGTTGCAAATTCTGTTAATTGACCAGATAATGTTGTTTGAGTAGAAGCAGCATTTGATGATAATTTAAGATAACCGCCAATACCAACTGCTAAGAAAATACACAGTGCTAAAATTGTTTGTTTCATTATATTATTTTTATTTCTATTTTCATCTGTTTTTTCAATATATAATGAAATATCAATTTTTGAAACAGCAAGGAAAACAATGATTGCTAAAATTGCGACCAGAAAAATGATACTTGTACTTGTTGTTCCTAAACCTAAACCACCATTCACTTTCGGTTGTGATAAATAATCTCCTAGTGATGCCCCAAGTGGACGTGTAAGAATGTACGCAATCCAAAAGCCTAACATTCCATCAAGTTTTAAAAACTTCCACGCTAAGAATACACAAAGGATGATCACAATAACCGTTACACCAGTTTTAAAATACCCAAGTCCAAGTTGTTCAGAATATAAATCCCCAACAGCAGTACCTAGCGCAAAGGTGAAAAGAATCGCTAACCAATAGAATATTTCTCTTTTTCTTGTGAAAATTGAATGGATAGAAAGTGTTTTTTCACTAAGAAACCAAAAAAGAAACGTTAAAGCTAGCAGCGCGGAGAATACAATCGTACTTGTTTCAAGAGGTACTCCAATTGCGTCTGTCAAATTATCGGTTACCAATGTACCAAATACACTTATTAGTACAACGGTGATCCAATAAATACTTGGAACATATTTTTTAGCTTTGAATTGAAAAAATAAAGAGATAAAAAATGCAACACCCATAAGGACTGTTGTAAGTCCTAATCCTAAACCAAGGTTAAAATTTAAGAAGTCAGCAAATGTTTCACCAACAGTTGTACATAAAATTTTGATAATCCAGAAATAGATTGTAACTTCTGGTACCTTGTTAAGCAGACTATTTATTTTATTTTGTTTTGTCTCCATAAATGATTTTCCTTTCTATTTGAATTAAAGTACATTTTTATATTCACACATAATAATGAAAGGAAAATGAAAAACAGGAGAATTGTACAATTTTATTGGATTTAAATTACAACAAAAAGGAGTAGGTAAATTCCTACTCCTTTTTTAATGAATAAACAAAGTTTACTTTGCCTTGTTAAAATCCTGTGTCGCTTCTTTGTTCATGCCTTTTTTCAAATAAGCATTTCCACGGTCACTGTAAGCAAGTTTAAAGTGAGGATTCAATTCAATTGACTTGCTGAAATCGGCAATGGCCTGATCATACATCTGCTTATAGTAATAAGCAAGCCCGCGGTCGTCATATACGAGGTAATCTTTTGGATTCAAATCAATAGCCTTGTTGAAATCGGTAATAGCTTGATCGTACATCTGCTTACTGAGATAGGCATACCCACGGTTGTCATATACTTGGAAATCCTTTGAATTCAAATCAATGGCTTTGTTGTAATCAGAAATAGCCTGATCATACAACTGCTTGTTTTGATAGGCAAGCCCTCGGTCGTTATATACGAGGTAATCTTTTTGATTCAAATCGATGGCCTTGTTGAAATCAGTAATGGCCTGGTCGAACATCCGCATATTAAAATAGGTAAGTCCACGGTTGTCATATACCTGGTAATCTTTTTGATTTAAATCAATAGCTTTATTGAAATCGGCAATGGCCTGTTTATACATTTGCTTATCGTAATAGACAAGCCCAAGGTTGTTATAAGCCAGGTAAAATTTTGAATTCAAATCAATGGTCTTTTTGAAATCGGCAATGGCCTGATCATACATCTGCTTATAGTAATAGGCAAGCCCGCGGTTGTTATAGGCCTTATAATGTTTCGGATCTAACTCAATTGCTTTGTCAAAATCGGAAATAGCCACATCGTACATTTGCTTTTCCAGATAGACAAGTCCACGGTTACTATATGATGTTGCAAAATCAGGTTTTAATTTTATAGACTGATTTAGGTCAGAAATGGCTTGATCATACATCTGCTTATCATAATAGGTATATCCGCGATTGTTATATGATAAATAATCTTTCGGATTTAAATCAATGGCCTTGTCGTAATCAGAAATAGCCTGATCATACATCTGCTTATGGTAGTAGGCAAGCCCCCGGTTATAGTATAAAATGTAATCTTTTGAATTCAAATCAATGGCTTTGTTATAATCGGCAATGGCCTGATCATACATTTGTTGGTCGTAAAAGGTAAGCCCGCGGTTGGCATATGGCTTAGATTCTTTCGGATTCAATTCAATCGCCTTATTGTAATCGGAAATGGCTTGATCGTACATTTTCTTGTGATGATACGACAGCCCACGATTATTATAAGCTTCCCACATATTAGGATTATTTTTTATTGCCTTGTTTAAATGAGAAATAGCCGCGTCATACTTCCCTTGTTGTTCTTCTTTATAGCCTTTATTATTGTAGTAATTTGCCAGAGGGCTACACCCGCCTAAAACTAGGCCAAAAGTTAATATTAAGAGTAGTTTTAAAAATGATTTTATTGCACTCACCTCTTTCATTGAATCTATAAATTCGAATAAAAGAATTGTTTATAAATGCAAGATGATATTCTTAAGAAAAAACAGCCTTCTCCTTTATTTTTTTGTATTATCTGAGTCGCCGTTTTGATTATATGCTACTTTTTGTATTACTAAGCTAGTAACATAGTCTCAAAACGAATTGGTTTTTTTCTTGAGATAAATGAAAAGGTTGTTCATTAATAAAAGTTAAAATTTAAATATGATATTAAAATAGGAGAAAAAACGAGATATGGATAATAAATAGTTAATCCAAAAGTGTATTAAAATCTTCTTCATCCAATAGTTCAACTGCAATTAGGTCTGTTTCGGCAGACTATTTTTTGTTGCCAACCTGTACTGGAATAAAAAGGAATAAATTAATGTTTATAGAAATATATAAATTAATTACTTTCAAAAATCTATATAGAGCTGTTTAAAAAGTAGGAACACATGAAAGTTAACGAATGTAGGTGATTTTTTTGAAAAAGGTCATTGTTTCTTGCGTACTTCTTGTCTTATTAGTAGCTATGGGTTTTGGTGTTTATTATTTCATTCCAAAGAATATAAATGAGTCAATAAATGGTGTTGAATATCAATTAGGTTCAGATCATGATCAAGTAAATTCTGTGACGATAAAAATAAAGGGCAAACTTCATCAATCTTTATTAGGAAAAAGAAAGTTTGTAGGGCTAATCGATGTAAAAGGTGCTAATTATCCTAATCCAAATAAAGATCGTAAATTAGGAATAGCATTTGATCAAAATGGCATGGGGATAATTGAATATGGTTACTATAAAAATGGACATCCAAAAATCGATAGCTATGGTATTCTCTTTGCTAACAATGATTTTAAGAAAGTGACGATTGGGGAATATCGAGAAAATCACGATGGGAAAAGTTGGTCAGGTAAAGACGGATGGATGATTACAGGTCCAGCAAATAGCAAAAGTAAAGCTTTAATTATTTCGAATGAGTTAATGAAAAAATTTTTACACAACAAATTAAAATAATAACATCACAGATTCAACAAATTATTCTTTAGTTTATGTTCATGAGTCACGATTGTGGCTCTATTTTTAATTGGCTTTGCTAAAGCTTATAAGGAGAGAAAGAAAAATGACGGTTAGATTAGAAAAAATGAATTCAGTTGAATTCCAGCAATATCTCAGTTATGCAATTAAAAACTTTGCAGACGAACAAATTAAGTCTGGTAATTGGGAGCAACAAGAGGCAATTAGTAAATCAAGACAGGAACACGAAAAATTATTACCTGAAGGAGAGAATACGATAAATCATCACTTATTTACAATTCGTGACAAAAACCAAGTAGTTGGTATGATTTGGCTTGCACAAGGAATAAATGAAAAAGGGTTTATTTATGATATTAACATTTGGGAAGGAAACCAAGGTAAGGGTTATGGTAAACAAGCAATGAAAGAAATTGAAATCGTAGCCAAAAAGATAGGATTGAAAAGTATTCGGCTTCACGTCTTTGGTCACAACAAAGTAGCACGAGTCTTGTACGAAAAGTTAGGATATGTAGAAACTAGTATAAAAATGGAAAAAACATTATAGATGACAAACGGGTTGCGTTAATCAAAGAAGAATTAACGCTTTTTTGTTGAAGTTATTAAGCCTAACTGGCAGTTTAGTTACATAAGAATACTTCCTTTCTTCCTGGAGAAGGAAATATCATTAAGGGCGAGAATTAACATATTATGGTAATAGAGGAGATGGCATTATGAGAAATATTTACTTTCTGATTTTGGTTACTTTGTTAATGTTGGTTGGTTGTTCAAATGATTCCCTTCATTTTAAAGGTGAAAGCGAACATTGGAAAGGCGAATATACAACAAATGTCGATGGCACTACTGAAAATGGTCAGTTTGAATTTGAATTCAAAGATGGTAAACAAAAGAAAAAAAATTTAGAAATCAATGTCGATGGCCCTACTGGGAGCAGTAACCGAAAAGAAACTGAAAATGATGAAACTGTCATTACTATGAATACCTCTTGTTCGGGTTGCCCAGTTACGAGGGATTCAGATGTTTTTAAAGTAACGATTAAATGGGATGGAAATGAAGAATCTTTTGAGTTGAAGTAATAGAACTAACTAATGCGATCGTTGAACAATCATTAAGTCATAATATTAAGTGATCGAGAGGGGAAATTATATGAATCCTATTTTATTAGATGTTCCGTTAGAAATAGAAACAGACAGACTAATTCTTCGAGCACCACTTCAAGCTGGCGAAGGAAAAGTAGTAAACCAAGCTATTACGGATTCAATTAGTGAGTTAAACCAATGGTTGACTTTATACCAGTCTATTCCTACTGTTGAAGAAACGGAAATTATTCTGAGAAATGCCCATATAGATTTTTTGAAAAGAGAAAGCTTTCGCTATCTTATCTATCGAAAGGAAACTAATGATTTTATTGGAACTGCTAGCCTTCACGCAATTAATTGGAAGATTTCTAAATGTGAAATTGGATACTGGATTAACACGCAATTTAGTGGCAATGGATATATGACAGAAGCAGTAAGTGAGTTAATAAACCTTGGCTTTCAGCTACTTAAATTTAGAAGGATTGCAATACTATGTGAATCTAATAACACTAAAAGTCGATCAATCCCTGAAAAACTAGGTTTCGAGCTTGAAGGGATATTACGTAATGAAGATCTTTCAGCTGACGGTAAAAAATTAGTTGATACCTGCATTTATGCAAAGGTAAATTAGACTAAAAATTTTAAAATCCCTGTACAACTAATGAATGGGATCGTTTGAAGAATTAGCTGCAAATATGTGGCTTTTTTTTTTGAAGTAAATGGCAGATTAGTGGAATAAAAAGTGAATTAATCCATTATTATCTGTATTATGTTAACTGTATAAATCAGTTGTTTAGAGATAATAAAGTTGTTTAATTTGCATTTATTTTGCGGTAATGAAATTAAATATCAAATAAAGGATATATCCTCTTGACAGTCGAATATTAGCCTAGAAACATAATTAACTTTCCGATGAGGAGGATTTTTGTGCGTCCACGACCATTATTTATTGAAAATCCAGAGAATGCTAGGTATGTTAGTCTTGTGCCAGATGGAGATATAAAAGAAATACTTAGTAAGCAACGAACTGAGACCATTACCTTCTTAAGTAGCGTATCAGAGGAGTCATCAAGGAAGGCGTATGCACCAGGGAAATGGACTTTAAAAGAAGTGATTGGGCATATGACCGACTCGGAACGTGTGATGTCGTATCGAATGCTTGCCATTGCACGAAATGAAAGTGCACCACTCCCAGCAATGGATCAGGATCAATACGTTTCTGCGGCAAACTTCAACAATTTATCCTGGGAGCAGTTACTAGCTGGTTTAGACATGGTACGCTCCAACACGTTAAGCCTTATTTCAACCATTGATGATGCAGCTTGGGATCGTAATGGAACTGTAATGAACAGGCCAGTTTCGATAGGTATCATTGCATATGGCATTGCCGGGCACGAGTTACACCATATGAAAGTGATTAGTGATAAATACTTATAAGACTTTTGCTATTAATGAAAAAACCTAATTTCTCATTTAGGGTGCGTTAGTTGAAGAAGCAGCAAAAAAAAGGATCTTTCCTGTTGGTCTTACCCCTGTCAAGTAGACACTTAAATAAAAGGTACATTATCTAAGCAGCCTTAACCCTATATTCTATAGGG
>NZ_LJIZ01000022.1 GCF_001420605.1 Bacillus sp. FJAT-25509 | reverse complement strand
GCCCAGTAAAATACCGAGTTCATGCCCAACAGGCTGCCTAATTGAAGTAACCAGTCTAACTTTATGGGGTCACTACACTATGGATAGTTGGGTGGTTTCTTTTTGAGATCTATTTGAGGTGCAATTAAAAATTGTGAAACTGCAAATAAAAAGATGGAACTGCAATTGAAATCTGTGAAAGTTCAAATAAAAAGGTGGAACTGCAATAAAAAGTTGGGAACTGCAATTAAATCTAAAGTGCAAATAAAAAAGGTAAATCGCAAATAAAATCACTAAAACAGCAAATAAGAAATGATCTGTAAATAAATTACGTGAAAATCAAGAGATAACAATAAATAAGAATAAGGTATGACTAATTCTTTATTTTTCCCGTTCTTTCATATATTTTTCTGCAAGTAATTGTTTAACCTGATTATAAGTCAAACCAGACTTTGCATTTTTTCTTTTCACTTCGTTAATGTCGGTCCCAGTTATCGTAAAGCGTTTATCTTCCATTAGGTTTCATCTCCAAAACAAAATATTTAATTTTATTATTTATATCTAAAACGGAAAATATGCTTTTAAAAATTATGTAATTAAATCGTTATTTTTAATGTACTAAAGAAATGATAAAATTATTGGTAATATAAGGAATAGGGGATAAAACGATGCACGAGGTTGTATTGAAAATTTTATTTTTTATTTTTCGAATATTATTTCAATTAATCTTTCAAATAGTTGTTGAGTGGATCTTTGATTATTTGCCAAAAAAGTTTTTTGGTTATCCTTTTCATGAGAAAGATGATGAATTAATACAAGGGAAAATTTACTTATTAGAAAAGGAACTTTGGTTTGAGCCATACAAAATCTATACATTGGAAATGTTTCAAAGAAAAAGTATTCGAAAATTAATCGTAAAATTAAAGATGTTAGAGATTCAATCGAATGAGGAAAAGAGAAATGAATTCTTATCTGAATTAGATCGGCGATTATTTGACTTAAATCCAATTGGAATTAGAAATAGAAAAACGAGCCCGAATTAACGGCTCGTTTTTTATTTTTTATAAACTTTTACTGTAACTGTTTTAACTCCCCATTTTTGGGCATTTTTCTGACTTGGGATAAATACATCAATTTTATTTCCTTTTAGTGAACCGCCAGTATCACCAGCAATTGCATAGCCATAACCTTCGACATATACTTTAGAACCTAGTGGAATTACTTTTGGATCCACAGAAATAACTTTTGCTTTTGGATTCTTTTTTAAATCTATTCCAGTAGCAGTTTTACCACTGCATCCTTTACAGCTACCAGTGTAAGCTGTAGCTTTCATTTTAATTACTTTATAAGGTGTAGCAGCTTTAGCTGTTGTTTTTTTAGTCGTTGTTTTCTTAGTTGCAGGTTTAATTTGCAATACTTGATTTACTTTAATAAGGTCTGATTTTAAATGGTTCCAAGATTTAATCTGAGAAACTGTTACCTTTTGTTTTTTAGCGATAGCAGATAAAGTATCACCAGATTTAACTTTGTAAGTTGCTGCGTATGTATTTGTCGTAAATCCCATTGTTAGAAAAACAGTAGTAACAAAACATGTCATTAATTTTTTCATATTTCCCGCTCCTGTCGTCTTCTATGTATAATACTTTACCATGGAAATGTGACAGTAAGATTTCAGTAGTTTTATTTTATATTACAAATATATTACCTTTTTTTATAATATTCTATAAATTCTGCATAATAGTTACAGCTTATTTCGACACAATTCCAATTTAAGATTGTTTATCGCTAATTTTTGAGCTTGGATGCTTGATTTTAAAGGACTTTTGAGCCGAAATTAAATGGTAATAGGGAGAAGGTTAAACAGTAAAAACTCTTCAAAAAGGTATGAAATTGACTAGAAAAATAAACTTTTTTATCACAAATAAGATCGGTTTTATTAATTTAGAATTAAAAACTATGTAACAAATCGTGAGGTTTTGTAACATTTGCGTATAATTTAATGTGTTACAAATCCTGAATTTAAGTACAAAAACCTACTAAAATTTACTAAAAACTACCTTCAAATGGAAACATTTTAACATTTCATATTTTCATAAATAGACAAAATGTATGAGTAAACCAAAATTCAACAAACTTGTGTAGGATTTAAAATTGGTAAAAAGTAGTATGATTAGACTAAATATTTTGAATAATGTATAATAACAAATGTACTTATAAAACCAAAAGGTGGGGTCGTATGTCAACCAATACATATTCACTTACATGGGATTTAGATGTTTTCTTTAAAGGAGGCAGTGAATCTCCTGCATTTGCAACATACATAAAAGAAATTACTAATTTAGTAGAAGGAATAGAGAGACAGGTTTCTTTGTTTTCTGCTCCTAAAAGTAGTGATGAGGTCGAGGAATTAGCTGATATCATAGGTAATATTGAAGTAATAGGAAAGAAATTATCGCAAGCTGGTGGATTTGTTGGCTGTTTACAAGCTCAAAATATGGGAGATCAAAAAGCTAATTTATTAGAAGGAACATTAACACAGCTTTATGCAACATTCTCTACTTGTTTAACAAAATTCCATAGTCAATTAACAAAAATTGAAGATTCTGTTTGGAAAAATATTTTAGAAACTGATGAGTTTAAGGAAATTTCTTTCGCATTAAATGAGCGTCGTCAACATGCTAGTGAATTATTATCAGTTGAACAAGAGGCATTAATTACTGCCCTTTCAGTTGACGGATATCACGGATGGGGCCAAATGTACGACACTGTTGTTGGAAAAATGCAGATCGAACATGATGATAAACTTTTATCTATTGGTCAAGCATCAAATCTATTTTCTTCTAAGGAACGCGATGTTCGTAAAGAGATTTTCGAAAAATGGGAAGAAACATGGAGTGATGAGTCAGATTACTTCGCTAAAATATTAAACCATCTTGCAGGTTTCCGTTTAAGTGTATATGGACAACGTGTATGGAATAATGTATTAAAAGAACCATTATCGATCAATCGTATGAGTCAAGAAACACTTGATTCAATGTGGGGCGCGATAATCGACAATAAAGCTCCATTTGTTGAATATTTAGAAAGAAAAGCTAAATTACTAGGCGTTGAGAAATTAAGTTGGTATGATTTAGATGCGCCTGTTGCTGATATTGATTCTTCCGTTTCATATTCTGAAGGTGCAGAATTTATATTAGATCAATTTGGTAAATTTGGTGATGAATTAACTAGTTTTACAAAGATGGCGTTCGAAGACTCTTGGATTGAAGCAGAAGATCGCGCAGGTAAACGTCCAGGAGGTTTCTGTACAGGATTCCCTGAGAGCAGTCAATCTCGTATTTTTATGACATTTTCAGGAACACCTTCAAATGTTTCAACATTAGCACATGAATTAGGTCATGCTTTCCATTCATTTGCGATGAAAGACGTTCATACGCTTAATAAATATTATGCAATGAACGTTGCTGAAACAGCTTCTACATTTGCAGAAATGATCGTAGCTGATGCAGCTGTTAAAAATGCAAGTTCAGATCAAGAGCGTCTAGCTCTATTAGAAGATAAAATCCAACGAAGTGTTGCATTTTATATGAATATTCATGCTCGCTTCTTGTTTGAAACGCGTTTTTACGAAGAGCGTAAAAATGGTGTTGTAAGTAAACATAAAATAAATGAACTGATGGAAGAAGCTCAAAAAGAAGCGTATTGTGGGGCTTTAGAAGAGTATCATCCACATTTCTGGGCATCAAAACTACACTTTTATATTACAGATGTGCCGTTCTACAACTTCCCTTACACTTTTGGATACTTATTCTCATTAGGAATCTATGCAAAAGCATTGGAAGAAGGCAAGAGCTATGAACAGAAATATATTGCCCTTCTAAAAGATACAGCTTCTATGACAGTTGAAGAATTAGCTCAAAAACATTTAGGTGTAGATTTAACTAAACGTGATTTCTGGGAGAAGGCAGTAAAACTATCTCTTAAAGACGTTGAAGAATTTTTATCGATCACTGAATGATAACTTTTTATGAGGAGGACTCGTTTAATTACGAGTTCTTTTCCTGTTTTAAATACTTTTATTAAGTTTTTTGTAGTTTTATTAAAAAAAGATAAGAAAATACGGAGGGGTTTTTAATCATTACCTCTTTAGTAGGGGAGTGACTAGAGTGAATAGTTTTAAATTTCTAAAACCATATAAAATAACAATTGTCGCAGCAATCGTCTTTTTACTTTTGGAATTAGTCGTTGAATTATTTCAACCATATATTTTATCTAATATCATTAACAATGGAATAGTTCACAAGGACATGGCTTATGTTACAAAATGGGGAATCGTCATGATCGTGTTATCGATCGTTGCATTTATTGGAGGAGTATTAAATACTTTTTATGCTACTCATATTGCTCAAAGCTATTCATTTACGTTAAGGAAAACACTATTTGAGAAAGTACAAACTTTTTCATTTACGACGTTTAGTTATTTACCAACTTCATCAATCATTACAAGATTGACAAATGACGTTTCACAATTACAAAGTGCAGTATTTATGAGTTTAAGAATTATTTTGAGAGCGCCATTGATTGTAACTGGTAGTGTCGTAATGGCATTAATTTTGAATTGGAAGCTTTCATTTATTTTATTTTTAATTTTGCCTTTCTTATTTATGTTCCTAAATTGGATGGTTAAAAAAGGTAGAAGACTATTTAAGAATGTTCAAGATAATGTGGATATTGTAAATAGTGTTCTTAGGGAAAATTTAGTTGGAATGAAATTAATTAAAGCCTTTGTACGTAATGACCATGAAAATAATCGATTTCAACATATAAATCAAAATTTAAAACAAAAAACTTCTGTTGCATTACGAACAATGGAAATTACGATGCCAGTTATGCTTCTATTTATGAATGCTTCTATTTTGATTGTATTGTGGTTTGGAAATAGTAAAGTTCATTCACACGAAACAAATATTGGAGATATTGTTGCAATCGTAAATTATATTTCTCGTATTACTTCATCATTTACTGTTTTTTCATTTATCATTAGTGCGTTTTCAAGAATGAGAGCTTCTGCTGAACGAATCGATGAAATATTAACGATTGAAGAAGACTTTGTAGAAAAGAATGAAGGAAACCAACTAGCCAATCGATTGGAAGGAAAAATTCAATTCCATCAAGTTTCTTTCAGTTATCCTAATTCTGAAAAAGAAGTGCTAAAAAATATTTCATTTGTTGCATACCCAGAACAAACTATTGCAATATTGGGTTCAACAGGTTCAGGAAAAACTTCTTTATTCCAATTAATCCCTCGCTTATACGATGTTAATTCTGGAACAATTTTAATTGATGATCAAGACATACGTAAAATAAACAGTAAGCAACTAAGAGGACAAATTGGATATGTCCCACAAGAAGCTCTACTATTTACCGGAACAATAAAAGAAAATTTACTAATGGGTAGAGAAAGTGCATCAGATGAAGAAGTTTATTTAGCTGCAAAACATGCGCAAATTCACGATTCAATTTTAACTTTCCCAAATGGATATGAAAGTTTAATTGGTCAAAAAGGTGTTAACCTTTCAGGTGGGCAAAAACAAAGACTTTCTATTGCAAGAGCAATCCTTAGAAAACCTAGTATCTTATTACTTGATGATAGTACAAGTGCATTAGATTTAAAAACCGAAGCTAGTTTAATAGAAGCTTTAAAAAATTACGAATGTACTACATTAATCATCACTCAAAAAATCAGCACTGCTAAAAATGCAGATAAAATATTAATTATTGATGAAGGTGAACTTGTAGAAGAGGGTACACACGAATCTTTATTAAAGAGTTCAAAACTATATAAAGCAATCTACTATTCACAATATGGAAAGGAGGAAATTCATAATGTTAAAGGAGCTAACTAAACCTTTCCAATATAAACAATTACAATTATCGAAGGATAAGAAGAAAAAGGAAGCTTCTCGAGCAGATAACGTTTCCTCAACATTGAAAAGGATATGGTCTTACCTAGCACTAATGAAAGGTAAACTAGCTGTCGTACTGATAATGGTTTTAGCAAGTTCGGTACTTGGTTTACTTGGGCCTGTATTAGTTGGATATTCAATCGACTATTATATTCTAAAATATAATTTAAGTGGTTTAAGTTGGTTAATCCTTGCTTTAGTGTTTATTTACTTAGGTTATTCAGCATCCTTGTTTTTGCAAAATTTTTGGATGATCGATATTGCTCAAAACACTGTAACAAAAATGAGAACAGAATTATTTAATATGTTTCATAAATTGCCAATGTCATTTTTTGAAAAAAGACAACACGGTGAGTTAATGAGTCGTGTAACAAATGACTTGGAAAATGTAAGTTCGACTTTAAATACTTCAGTAATCCAAGTATTTTCAAGTGTTATAACTTTAGTTGGTACTGTTTCAGTTATGCTTTGGTATAGTCCAATCTTAACTTTATTGACTTTATCAATTGTTCCTGTGTTAATAATTGGTATAAAATGGATTACGCATCGTACTGGCCAACTTTATAAAATCCAGCAACGGAACTTAGGTGAGTTAAATGGATTTATAGAAGAAACAGTGTCCGGACAAAGAATCATCAAGACTTTTTCTCAAGAAGATAAAATGATTCGAGACTTTTTAAATAAAAATGAAAAATTGAAAAACTCGGGATTTTGGGCATTTATCTTTGCCGGATTTATTCCTAAATTCATGAATGTATTAAACAATGTAAGCTTTGCGATCATTGCAGGTATTGGTGGTTACTTTGCCTATAAAGGACATATCTCAATTGGGACAATTGTTGTATTTACTGAGTATTCAAGGCAATTTACTCGTCCTCTAAACGATTTATCAAATCAGTTTAATACATTACTTTCTGCGATTGCTGGAGCTGAAAGGGTATTCTCAATCATTGATGAAGATATTGAAGCGATTGATGAATCTCACATTATTAATGACCAAAAAGTAATTCAAGGTGAAGTTGAATATAAAAATGTTAATTTTTCTTATGGGAAAGATTCAAATACATTAACAAATGTTTCATTCAAAGTAACAAAAGGGGAGACAATCGCATTAATCGGACCAACTGGTGCGGGTAAAACGACTGTAGTAAATTTACTTTCACGCTTTTATCAAATCAATAGTGGTGATATACTCATAGATGGTGTAAGTATTGGTCAATATTCTAGGAAAAACTTGAGACAACAAATGGCATTTGTTTTACAAGATTCATTTTTATTTAAAGGAACAATTCGAGAAAATATTCGATATGGTCGTTTAGATGCAACGGATGAAGAAGTAGAAGAGGCAGCAAAGCTTGCGAATGCACATAGTTTTATTATGAAATCTTCAAAAGGATATGATACAATTTTACAACAAGATGATCAGCAAATTAGTCAAGGTCAAAAGCAACTTCTCTCAATTGCTCGAGCTATTCTAGCAAATCCTGCAATTTTAATTTTAGATGAAGCAACAAGTAGTATTGATACAATTACTGAAATTAAAATTCAAGAAGCTTTACAAAGACTAATGCAAGGCCGAACAAGCTTTGTCATTGCTCATCGACTAAATACAATTAAAAATGCTAATCAAATACTTGTTTTGAAAAATGGAATGTGTATAGAGAGAGGTTCACATGAAGAATTAATTGATAAACAAGGCTTTTACTATGAATTAGTAAAACATCAAGGGATGAATGAAGATCAGCATATACAATAAAGGGTGGAAGCATGGATTACAATTCGTTTAAAGAAATTATTCACGGAAGAAGAAGTATTCGAAAATTTACTGATCAAGCTGTTTCAAATGAAATAATTGAAGAAATTATTGACTGCGCACGTTATGCTCCAAGTGATACAAACTCACAAACTTGGGAGTTTATCATTATTAAAAACACTGACAAAATTAAAAAAATTGAAGAGATGACATGGGATTCTCTACATGAAGTTGCTGAAAAAGCAAAAGAAAAAGGATTAGAAAAAGAAGGTAAACTTTTAGTTCGATCTTTTGGTCCTTATGCAACAGCATTTAGAGAAGCTCCGGTTTTAATAATTTGTTTAGCAACACCTTATGAATCAAAATTCAGAACAAAAATATTTGATCCAATTGGCTTTGTTGAAAATGAAGTTTGGAAAGAAGAAGGAATTAAAAGTAGCTGCTTAGCATCTCAAAACTTAATGTTAGCTGCACATGCATTAGGCTTAGGAACATGTCCAATGACAGGTCCGGTCCTATTAGCTCAAGATAAACTTAGAACGTATTTAGAGATCGAGGATAACCGTGAAATTAACATGGTTATTTCACTTGGATATCCATCTGAACCTGCGAAAAAACTTGCACGTAAAGAAGTTGCAGAGATTATTCGTTACGTTGATTAATCAATTAAGTAGCCCGCGAGGAAATCACTCGTGGGTTTTTTATGTTTTTACAAAAGATTCAACTAAGATTTTGACAAGAAGTTCTATTCGATTAACGAAGTTCAAAACTTTATCAATAACTCATGATTTAAAGATGAAATTTTACATCAATTCAAAATATTATTCTAGTATAAAATAACGTTTGAATTTATATTAATATATCTGTATAATTACTCAAGTGATTAATAAGTAGAAGATTTTTTTATTGAAAGGTGTAGTATCATCATGGATTCGACTAAAAAATTAGGTGTAATGGGTTTATCATTTTTAAGTATAAATGCAATATTAGGATTACGTAATATTGCTTTTGCTTCAACAATTGGTCCTTCAGCTTTATTTTATTGGATTATTGCAGCATTAATCTATTTTATTCCAATTGGATTAATTGTAGCTGAGTTATCTACAACCTATCCAAATCAAGGCGGTATGGGTGTTTGGGTTCGAAAGGCTTTTGGAGAAAAAGCTTCATTTTTATGTTCGTGGTTTTTTTGGATTGCTAATTTTACATATTATCCGTCGCTATTATTAACAACTACAATTGCGATCGCATATGGAATTAACCAGCCACAAATGGCAAGTCATCCTATGAAAACAGCTATTATATCCAGTATTATCTTTTGGGTCGTTACATTACTTACATTAAAAGGTACTAAAATGAGCGGAAGGCTTGCGTCGATTGGGGCGCCACTTGGGGTGTTAGTTCCTGCAATTTTAATTTTTGGTTTCGGATTCTATAGTATGTTTAGCGGTCAACCAAGCGCTACTCATTTTACTCAAAGTACAATCATGCCAAATAATTTATCCTTTGGCACGATTATGTTTTTATCAACATTAATGTTTGGTTTTTCAGGTGCAGAAATGTTAGGAACGATTGCGGGGAATGTAAGAAACCCACAAAAAACATTTCCGAGGGCAATCTTTATCACATCAATCATAATTGCATTAGTCTATATACTTGCAACAGTTGCATTTCAGTTTGTGATTACAATTTCATCTGACCAAACTGCGACAGCACTATACTTATTTGCAGATAAAATAACTACTCAATTTGGACTGAATTTCTCACTCTCTCAAATTTTAGGTATCTGCTTTGTATTAGCATTTGTAGGATCTCTTTCATTTTTAATTTTGAATCCTAGTGTGATGATTGCTGAAAGTGCAAAAGAGGTTCTTCCTAAAAATTTATTAAAAGAAAATAAAGATGGTATGCCATCGATTTTAGTATTAGGTCAAGCAGTTGCAGTTACTTTCATTTTAATTCTTTCTGCTTTTGTACCAAGTGTTTCAAAGGCATTAAATATGTTAATTTTAAT
This sequence comes from Bacillus sp. FJAT-25509, assembly GCF_001420605.1. Taxonomy (GTDB): domain Bacteria; phylum Bacillota; class Bacilli; order Bacillales; family Bacillaceae_G; genus Gottfriedia. The sequence continues at coordinate 43,469 of NZ_LJIZ01000022.1, read as the reverse complement.
GTCAACATTGGCATTTTTTATCCCTTATGTATTTTTAATTAGTGCTTATATTAAACTTCGTATGACTGATAAAAAGATAAACAGACCGTTTAAAATTAAAAACAATTCACTAGCTATATTCGTTGCACTAATTGGAATGGTTTCAGTAGTTGGAACAATCGGACTAACACTTATTCCAGCTCCAGATACTACAGTATTAGAATATTTACCAATCGTACTTGGACCGATTTTATTCGGATGTATTGGTTTTATTCTTTATAGTAATGGAACAAAAGGGAAGAAGAAACAAATGAAAAACTAATAAAAACACCTAAATTATTTATATTAAAATAATTTAGGTGTTTTTTGATTTTTTTAGAAAAGTGACTCTAATTCTGTCACTAATGAACCAACATACTCAACAGCTTCTTTAATCGGTGCACTTGTTGTTAGATCAACACCAGCCATTTTTAAAAGTTCAACAGGTTTTTTCGATCCACCTGTTTTTAATACTTCAATCCAAGCATCAATAACAGGTTTGCCTTCTGATTCAATTCTTCTTGAAATAGCAGTTGATGCAGTCAATCCAGCAGAATAAGTATATGGATATAGTCCCATATAATAATGAGGCTGGCGCATCCATGTTAAACTTGCACCTTCATCGATTTCAACAGAATCGCCCCAAAATTCTTTCAGAACATTACCTTTAACTTCACAGAATGTTGACGCAGTAAGTGGTGTACCTTTTTCAGCTAGTTCATAAACTCTTCTTTGGAACTCACCTTCAAGTAAATGAGTTACAAAGTTATGATAATAAGTACCTAGTAATTGAAGGATGACCCAACGCTTCATCTGAGGATCATTCGTTTGTTTTAATAAATATTGGCCTAATAACATCTCGTTAAATGTCGAAGGTGCTTCAACGAAATACATAGAAGGACGAGTATTTACAACACGTTGATATTTGTTTGCATAATAGAAATGACCAGCATGTCCAAGCTCATGAGTAAGTACAAATGCATTTCTCATCGTATCCTGCCAGCTAATTAAAATGTATGGATGCACTCCATATGGACTAGAACAAAATGCACCTGTTGATTTTCCAACATTATCGGAATAATCAATCCAGCGCTCATCAAACGCTTTTTCCATAATCGAAATATAGTCAGGTCCCATAATCTCAAGTGATTTTAAGATTGTTTCTTTTGCTTCTTCATAAGTAGTACTTGGGTTGAAATCAGGATCTAGTGGTGCTTTTAAATCATAGAAATGAATCGTTTCAAGTCCAAGTTGTTTTTTCTTTAAGTTAGCTAGTCTACGCATATGTGGAGCTAGTTCCTTAAAGATGATATTTAATTGATTATGATACATTTCTAAAGATACTTTGTGGTCTTCAAGTAACATTTGCGTAACTGAATCATAATTTCGTAATTTACTTAAAGCGACTTCCTTTTTTACTTGAGTAGCATAGATTGAAGCATATGTATTTTTGTATTGGGTAAGAGTTTTAGTAAAAGATTCATATGCTTGTTTACGAACTGTATGATTCGGAGAGAATTCATATAAGTTTTCAAACATGGCGAACGAGTTTTCTAATTCTTTTCCATTTTCATCTTCAAAGGAATCGAATTCTAGATCAGCGGCCTTACTAGTTTGGTAAATTCGATATGGGGCAGAGGTAACTTCACCAAGTGCAGCTAAAGCCTCTTCAGTTTCAGGGAGTAATCTATGTTTTTTAGATGCAATAATTTCTTCTAATAATAATTTAAAAACCTCAATTTCATTTTCTTCCTTAATAAAGGCCTCTAACATTTCATTATTTAAATGTAAAAGCTCTGACTGAATAAACGTTAAAGTAGTATTTGCTTTTGTACTTAAGCTTGAAAATTGTAAACTATCCGATTGATTTTGAGAATCTGAACCATCTCCAGACTGAAGTAAGCTTACATATGTACCACAACGAATTAATTGAAGCATAATAGATTCATAAGTTAATAATGCCTTTTTTAAAAATTCAGCAGATTTTAGGACAGAACCTTTCAACGATTTTGCCTCTATTAAATCATTTTCAATTAGTTCTAAAGCAACTAGCCACTCTGCACGAGTTGGATATAAGTCCTCTAATTTCCATGTCATTTCTGTTGGAACCTCAGCACGAGTTAAACGTTTTACTAACATTTTTTCCATCAAATTGCCTCCTTTAGTAGTAGTTGGTACGAGTCTATTATACTGTATAAAAACATTTTAATGGTGGAATTATTCGATAAAATTGAAAATTATAACAATTTTACTGCACAAGCCGTCATTATTTTGATAAAATTAATTGAATTTGGTTAAAAATTTTAACTTTTAGAAATAATTTTGGAAATAAATTTTATTACCTAGAAAGGAGTTTTTTAAGAACGAATGAAAAAACTTAAAATGATCTGTTTACTAACTTTGGCAACTGTTGCACTATCAGCATGTACAATTAAAAAACCTCCACAAAATTTAGCTATTAAACCACAAGGTACTTATGATTTAAAAAATGTTGGGATTAAAGTGGAATCATCACTTCCTAAAAATGCTAAATTTAATCTTCTGTTTAAAGATGATGATACAAAAAAAGTAATCTACGAAACTACTATTAAAACAGATGAAAATGGTACTGCAAATAAGAAAATTTTATTAGATACAAAAAATAAAAACTTAACCGGTTTATTATTTTTTAGGCCTGAAGAGCAACCAAAAAACATTCAAGACAAATTTGGCAAATATGGTGAAAACATTCGCTCCACTACAGAAGGTTATAGAGTTGGGAAAAAGAATAACCAAAAATATATGTATATTAAACAGTTTGGGACATTTTGGAAAATCGGTAAATTAAGTGATGGCGGTTTTCTAGTATTTGGTAAAGATAAGATAAAGCAAGAAAAGGAGGGGGAATAATACACAATTAGATGAACAAGATTGTGTATAAAACATGATACAAACAAGTAGAACTATATCAAAATATCTTCTTCAGTTTTGTTTAACTATATTTGGAATTGGTTTAATTACGGCTACTTCTTTTACGTTATTTTTACCAAAAGGAGAGCGACTAGCAGAGTTTTGGAATCAGATACAAATCTTTTTTTGGAGTTTTTTTTACTTCGATAATTTAGAAGTTTACTTAAAAGAATATCAATATGTTCCGTTTTCTTCTGTATTTTTAGAGCCATATGTTTATTCTTTTACGATCCTTTTTTCAGCGTTTTTGCTTTCAATTTTCGTCGCATTATTTATTGCTTATATAGTAAATTTAGGTCCAAAATCATTTAGAAAAATAATGAATAGCATCCTATTTTTCCTACAATCTATACCAGACGTCGTAATGATTTGCGCATTTCAAATTTTCTTTTTTTGGATTTTTAATAAAACAGGCGTTAAAATTGTGGATCCAATAAGTGGCTTTGAATCGAAAGCTTACGCATTACCGATTATCCTTGTTTCGATTATTCCTACGATTCAACTTTTCCAGATGTTATTTCTAGCAATACAGGAAGAAAGAATTAGAGACTATGTAGAATACGCAAAAGCAAAGGGACTTTCTAATTCTTGGATTATTATCCGTCATATATTTCGTAATGTAACGATTACTTTATTAAGTAATAGTAAGCTAATATTTTGGATGATGATTTCAAATCTATTAATAGTAGAAAAGTTCTTTAATATGAAGGGCTATTTTTCATTTCTATTTAATAACAGCAGATCACCTGAAATCTTTTTTATGGCGCTAGTTTTACTATTTATCCCATTCTTTTTGCTAGAAATTATATTTAAACAAATTGTTATTAGAATGAAAGGGGGACAAGCTGTATGATAAAAGCTAAAAAGTATTCACCAATCATAATAGGTAGCTTTATCATACTTGGCTTAATCACCTTTAGTTTTATTTATACTTACTTTATAAAGGATTCGATAAAACCAGCCCCTGCTTTGTTATACAATGCAGAAGGTAAATTAGTAGACACATATGGTTATCCTCCAAGTTGGAAATATCTTTTTGGTGTCGACCGATTTGGAAGAGATGTATTTTGGATGGTAATTGATGGTGCTAAATACACTTTATCCATTGCCATCGTTGTAGGACTAATGAGAGTCATATTTGGCGGTTTATTAGGCACATTTTTTGGATTCATGAATCAAAAATTATTAAAAATGATTGAACCAATTTTGAATGCATTTCGATTTGTGCCAGCTGTTATCATTATATTTCCATTTTTTGAGAGATTAAATGACGTTCCAGAAGCAGCTAAAGAAAAAACGATTGCAATTCAAATATCATTACTAATCATTATTTCGATACCTGTATTGATGAATTCAATCGGTGAAGAGGTTAGAGATTTTTTGAAAAATGATTTCATTACTAGCTCTAAAGTCATAGGTGCACGAAATGGCTGGATCCGTCGAAAACATGTAATACCATATTTACGAAGCCGTATTCTTTTATTATTTGTACAACAAACTATTCAAACTTTATTTTTACTAACCCAATTAGGCGTTTTTAAACTTTTTATTGGTGGTGTAAAAGTACTTTACTTAGATCTTGGGGTCGATCGACCGATGTCACAAGCTAATGAATGGTCTGCAATGATTGGTGCAAATTATATCGAGTTATCTATTGATTCATGGGTAATCATTGGACCAAGTATAGCTTTTATTGTTTCGATATTTGCTTTTAATCTAATTAAATTGGGCATTGAGCGTTTAATGGAAAACCAAACTGGTCTTCAAAAGAAACAACCTATGAAAAATGAAGGTTTATACCATGGATTAAATGATTTTGATTTTGTGAATAAGGAAAAGTTATATGAAGTTAGCAGGATCGTAGAAGACGAACCTAAAACGAGTGGACAGCTAGTAACTAGATAATAATGTAATAGAAAACCTTTGTTCTAAATAGTGAATAAAGGTTTTTGTTTTTGAATATAGAGGTAACCTCAAAATTCGCATAGAAGTATAATAAAAATTATACAAAAAGATGGAGCAGAGACATTGAACATTAATTTAGTGGAAAAAGACGAAATTCCCCCAAATTACAGGAGGGGATCTTGAATGTATAATTACTTTTGTGGAGTTACTAACAAATCAACTATTTACATAACAGGAGTCTAATTTTATGAAAAAAATAATTCCAGTTTTACTACTAATATTAGTCATATTTACTGGTTGTAATTCTGATACGATTTATACACCTCTTTATAATGGGAAAAAATTAATTGTTGGTGTGATCGGTAATTTTCCGAAAGTAAGAGAAGAGAATTTGAAATTCAAACATATTAATTTGGATAAAATTGAAGAAAGTAAAAATCTTTCGTCGGAATTTGATGCCGTATTGATAAAGAAGGAGCATCTTTCTGAAGCTGCCAATCATAAATATCTGGCTATATATCAACATTCTGGTCTTCCATTTTTCTTTATAGATTCAAAAAAATCATTTGTATTAATTATTAATGGTCAAATATCCTACAAAGATGCACCTGATATGGTTGAACAATCCTATGCTGAGGGTATTTTAGATGAAAATCATTTCTGTGGATATGGACTATACAATGACAAAGTAAACGATGGTAACATTAAGGATGTATACACACAAATTTTTAAGACAATTGAGTCTGGCAAATGCTTCAACGATTAATAAATATAATTTTTGAGTTTGTAGGAGTTTTACTGAAATAGCTGCAGTGAAAGATAATGTTAAGTGAATTATGCATTTAGCAGTATATGAAAAGAGTGAAAAAACCAAATCCTAATTGTTCTGATTCTTTCACTTTTTTTGAATTTCTTATTCCATATAATGGCTGTTAAGTTAATTATTTAATGATTGGATGTCTTTTATCTTCTGCCCAATCATTTATAAATGGTTTTTGGCGTGGATTTAAGTTAGCAGGAAGGTCTGTCTTACTAAAAAAACGATGTTCTCTGCTTTCAATATCCTTTTGTTTTAATTCTCCTGTATATTGTTTAGATCTAAAAATTATTTGAACACTGAATGCTTTATCTCCATTAGGGTACTGAACAAAACATTTTTCACCTGAGTAAATACCAAACAACTCTAAGCTCGTTACAGTAAGTCCCGTTTCTTCAAGGGATTCCCTTTTTGCTGCCTCTTCAAAAGTTTCTCCAATTTCCATAATGCCACCTGGAATGCACCAATTGTCTTCATCTGTTCTGTGTTGCAATAATATTTGTTCATTATCCTCAATAATGATCCCACAACCTACAGTGAAAAGGGTTTCGTTACCAATATATTTCCTCATATTTTTAATATAATCCATTTGAAAATCTCCTTCATCGTACTAATCCTTCAAAATTCGACAGAAGGGATAAATTATCCTTCTTTTTTAACTGACTGTCTATTGAACGGAATAATTGATATTTTCATCCATAGAGATCTTTTACTTTAAAAAGTTGTGTTTAGTTTAGCAAGAAAGGACTCTCTAAGTATTAATAGAATATATAAAAAGTATTATTTAAGTGTTTAAAGTAGAAAGGGGTATTCTTATGTTATCTAAGGACAAAAATACAGAAAATATTTTTTTGCCACCTAAACATATTATTTCAGCTGCGACAATTGTAATTAATGAGCAAAATGAGATTTTATTAATTAAAGGTCCGCTTAGAGGTTGGGAAATGCCAGGTGGGCAAGTTGAAGAGGGCGAATCATTAAAAGAAGCTGCAATTAGGGAAACAAAAGAGGAAAGTGGGATTAATATTGAAGTTTTGAAATTTTGTGGAGTATTTCAAAATGTTAGTGCTTCGATTTGTAACACTTTGTTTTTAGCTAAACCAATTGGGGGAAAGTTGACAACTTCATCAGAAAGTTTAGAAGTGGGATATTTTCCAATTGAGAAAGCTTTAACGATGGTAACTTGGAAAAACTTCAAGCAGAGAATTGAATATTGTTTGAATGAAAACATGCATCCCTTTTATATAGAGTTTTAATATTCAACTAACAAATTTTCGATATTTTAGCATACATAAAATATGACAATATCATTTTCAAAAATAAATCTTTCTCCTAATATTTGAATTTCCAAAAGCATTTCTCAATTTCGTTTTCACTTCTTATCTCTTTATCTGGGGAATATACATTAAGATGTTTAATGTTTTTCAACTCTTAAAATATTATAATTTCGGGGGAATATATGAACGCTTCTTCTTTTTACATGATTGTTATTGTGGTTGCTGCTTTGGTATTATGGCGAAGAACGAGAGCTATGTATCACCCTATTAAAGGAAGAGGAGTTCGCCTTCTTCTCCCAATGCTATATTTGCTGATCCCTAGTATTCCTATTGTTTTGAATCCGAAGGCTCAAGCAACTAGCTGGGAATGGATTTGTGCACTTCTCTTTGGATTTATTTTATCTATTCCACTTATTTGGACGACTAACTATGAACTTCGATCCGATCAACAAATCTACGCTACAAAGAACAGAAGTTTCATCATCGTCTTTGTTATAATTTTTATTATCCGATTCCTACTTCGCGATTATTTAAAGTGGCTCGGCAATGAGACTGAGGCAGCACTTTTTATGACTGTCGCAATCGGATATATTTGCCCTTGGAGAATTGTTTCATTTCTCAAGTTTCGGCGAATATATAATAAAAGAAACTATAATAATAAAGAATCCCTTCAGAAAAATATCTGAAGGGTATTTTCGTTTCTAAAATAGATTCACACCATTACGAAAAATACATCTGACTCCGACGTACCTTAGTTTAAATATTTTTTTACAAATGTATAAACTGAATCAGCAAATGTTTTTTTGCGCTCTTTCAAATAGTTAAAAAGTGCTACTTTGTCTTCGTATGAAACATTCCAGTCTTCTGGGATATCCTGAATTACTTCATCAATTGAGGCTTCTGATAATGCTAGGATTTTTTCAATATAAGACGTTATGATGTTTAAGTCATTTAACATGTCTACCGTCCAAATATGAACGATTGAATCCTTTTTAAACTTTTTGGATTTTTGAAGAGTTTCTGCATTCCATTTGTAACCTCCTGGAAAACATTTTCCATGATCAATCATATGAATGTCATACCGTTCATCTGGGACTCGTTTTAAAAGTATATTGCTTTTAGTGCGATCTGCATCATGCACCCAATAATCGAAAACGAGAATTCCAGCTAAAACATGGGGATTATTAACTTCATGTATTGCAGGGCGCGGAGGTTTTTTCGCAAGGCCAGTACAGTTATCAATAAAAAGGCTAGCAAACTGTTTGCCTGGTTGGTATTGAGAAGAAAATTTTTTGGGTATTTGCTGAATTTGCTTTTCAGACATATTTACAATTTCAAATGGTACAACAGGCAAATTCAACAGTTGACCCAATCTAGCGACAACGTATTCGTTTACAAGTTCCCTTGTTCCATGGAAATTATTTTTACATTTAACTGCATAATGATTACCATCACTAAACAAAAATAAATGTGCAGCATTTCCTGGCAGCGTTTCTATATAACTTATCGGTACAATCATTGTTATAACTCATCCTCCTTATTAGGTAGAACATATTACTCTATTCTATATAAGTAGAAGGTTATTGGACAAAAGAATTAATGAACTAGAAGAATTTGTTGCTTTTCACTAATATCATATTCGGTCGATTTATATGCTCTGAATTTAATTTTTGTAAGAAAAGGACTTTGAATAAAGGATAGAGAATAAAGGACTTGATTACTACTTAGGAGTTGAGAAAATGAAAATTTTAATTAAAGAACTACCTGAATATGAGGTTGCGTTTTTCAGGCGCGTTGGTTCATACATTGAAGAAAATGAGGAACATTGGGATAAGCTATTAAATTGGGCAATAAATAATGGACTTTTTCCACCTCAGCAATCTTTCATAGGAATTTCTTTAGATAATCCAAATCTAGTAGAAAGTCATAATTGTCGTCATGATGCATGTGTAACCATACCTGATAATTTTAATAAAGAGAAACATGAAAATATGCAATTTAGAAAATTAGATGGTGGGCAGTACGCTTTGTATCAATATTACGATTCTCCTAATATGTTAAATAGTGGTTATAAATTTATGTATGAAGAATGGTTACCAAATAGTGAGTTTGAACCTGATTACGACCGCTTTAACTTAGAATTTAGTATGAATAATCCTGCAGAAGACCCAGAGGGAAAAGCTAAAGTTCATTTATTTGTGCCGGTTAAAAATCGTACACTTTAACTTACTTGTTACTTTAATAAATGTTATAAAGTATAGTAAATAATTAAAATGATTATCTACTAACCTAAACATCTTCTTTCAAAATGATGTAAGTATTGTTATTTCTTGGTAATAATAATATAATTAAACAGAATTTAAATTAAAATTATATCCTTTGTGAAAGGGTGTTAGACTATGAATTTCACTATTTATTTTGGAAATCATGAAGATAAAGAAGTACATACAATGGATTGTTATGTAGACATTGAGGAAGAAACTGTTTCTTAAGCTACCGATCTTAATAAGAATTATTTCAAGGATGCGAAAAATTTTCGTATCCTTTTTTCATTTTTGAGATTTACATTTTAAAATATATTGTGTATGATTAAAATATAAAAAGCGAACTAATGTTCTATATATAGATTTTAGAAGGAAAGGAACTTGCATGATGAAAAGAAATGGAGCCACTAAAAGGAATTCAAAAACACCTATTATATCCAATACAGGTTTTATCGGAGCAAGTTTCATTGATATGGAAGAATTGCAAGAAAATCAATATTATTTCACAAGGAAGCAACCTTTAATTATACATGAAGTATTAAATGGTCTATTACAAGCTGCATCTGCATTATTTCAGAAACAAAATATTCCAGCATATATCGCATGTGAATATTTACGTGAAGAAAAGAAAATAGGCTTAATTTTATCAAAAAAGCCATTCGAAAAAGAAGAAGGAATTCGTTATTTTATAGAATATCTTCGTGAGATTGGTCACTTAAATAATGAAAAAACAATAAGGGCTGAAATTTCAAATACAGGATTTATTGGCGTCATTTTTGTGGATTTATCCTATATTACAAGGTTTACATTCGAAACTGAAATGAAGTTACTTTCTGCTTTCGCTATTAATTTCATGGAACCCTTAAAAGAAATTTATCATCAAAATAAAATTCATTTATATATGTCAGGTGTTGAACTTCAAAAAGAAGATAAGTTAGGGTTTGTACTTTCTAAGAATCCTTATGATGAGCGAAAAGAAGCGAACTTGTATTTTAAGGAATATTTGAGAGAAAGAGGCTTGTTAAAAAATTATAAAGAGAATGTGTTTATTCAAAGACATCGAGCATAGATTTTTTCATTAAATCTAATATAACGATGAATTTTGGTTTAAAAAATACATATTAAATCCAAGAGGAACTAGATTAATCAGTTTCTCTTTTTGTTTATTCAAAAAAAGTTCATTATTTGTACAAAGTTAGAAACTAACTTAAAGCATTCGTTTGCATAATTTATAGAAAGGAAATAGTTAAAAAGTAACGAATACTAAATATAAGACTTACCAAAAAGGTGGCTAAAACGATGACGAATAATGGAAAATATGTAGATTGGTTAAGTGAAATTGTAAAGCGTCATGAAAAAGAAGGTGGATTTGAAGATTTACCTGGATTAGGTAAACCATTACCTAAGGAGCTCTTAAAAGATGATCTATTAACAACTGTTGTTAAGAAGTCGGGTTATAAACCAGATTGGGTTATACAACAAAAGAAAATATTTAAGAAACTTGAAACGATTTTGATGAAAATCAATTCTGATGAAAATAGTAAAGAAATAGCTAAAATGATCACGGAAGTAAATGATGAAATTAAGAAATATAACTTAGGCTGTCCTTTTCCAATGCAAAGAAATTATGTTAATAAGGAAAACCTTGAGAATCAAATGATTTATTGGAAATAAGTTTGTGAAAAAATGAACGTTTTCATTATATTGATGTTTATACTTTTTTAGACGGTATAAGCATCTTTTTATTTTCCAGCTTAAAAATAGTAAATCTATGAAAAAATCTATAATTAATGTTAATGTAAAATAAATACATAGTAAGTATAGTTGTACAGGGGGAATTAGAAATGAGCGCCACTCTTGAAGTAAGGAGATTAGATCGAAATTTTCCATTTTGTTTATTTTCAAATGATGGATTGACGTTAGTTGGTCATCATTGGCATAAACTCGTAGAAATCATTTATGTACAAAAAGGCACTTTAAAGATTGGTGTAAATGATGAATTACTTCATTTAGAAGAAGGAGAATTTTATATCATTAATAGTGGTGACATACATTATTTTTTATCTTCACCAAATAGTATGAGATTGGTCGTGCAATTTGATTTTACTATTTTCGAAGATGTACAGTTTTTGAAAAAAAATAATATGGAACTAATCGAATTGTTTAATTGTATTCAAAAATCTAGTGTTTATTGGATTAAAGAAGTTAAACAGAAGATGATTAGCTATTTAAAAGAACTTGAAAGTGAATTTATCGATAAAAAAGAAGGATACGAATTGGCAATTAGAGCTAGACTATATGATATGTTACTACTAATCTATCGAGATCTACCTCATACAGAAAATAATAAGCTTAACTATCCGAATAGGAAGGCTAGTCTTTTAAAATTAGAAAAAATATTTCATTATATAGAAGAGAATTATATGAATGATATTACATTAAATGATGTTGCGAATTATATCGGCTTTACGAATTCATATTTTGCAAAGTTTTTTAAAAAATACACTGGTTCAACATTTTGTCATTTTGTAAATCAATATAGAATAACGAAGGCTCAATGGTATCTATTTAATGAAGATTTACCAATTACAGAAATTGCTTATAATGTTGGTTTCATCAATGTGAAAACGTTTAATCGATTATTTAAAAACGAGGTTGGTTTATCCCCCACCCAATATAAAAAAGACAATATTTGAGAAGTTTTAGGCAAGGTGTAAGGAAGACTGAATTGGAATTTTTCTATAAACTGGGAATGTAAATAACATTTCCGGAGGTTATCATAATGAAATTAAAAGTAGGAATAATCGGTTGTGGCGGAATAGCTAATGGTAAACATATGCCAAGTTTAGCAGCATTAGATCATGTAGAAATGGTAGCTTTTTGTGACATTATTGAAGAACGCGCTTTTAAAGCTAAGGCACAATTTGGTGTTGAGGAAGCAAAGACATATACAGATTATAAGGAATTATTAGCTGATGAATCAATTGATGTAATTCACGTTTGTACACCAAATAAATCTCATTCATTTATTACGATTGATTCTTTGGAAGCAGGTAAACACGTTATGTGTGAGAAGCCTATGGCAAAAACTTCAGCTGAAGCAAAAGCAATGGTAGAAGCTTCTAAACGTACTGGAAAAAAATTAACGATCGGATATCAAAATCGTTTTCGAAACGATTCACAATATTTAAGCGAAGTTTGTAAAAATAATGAACTTGGTGAAATTTATTTTGCAAAAGCTCATGCGATTAGAAGAAGAGCGGTACCTACTTGGGGCGTATTTTTAAATGAAGAAGAGCAAGGTGGCGGACCATTAATTGATATTGGTACTCATGCTTTGGATTTAACATTATGGCTAATGGATAATTATAAACCTAAATTTGTAGTTGGAAACGTTTACCACGAATTATCACATAAAGAAAAGGCTGCAAATGCTTTTGGACCATGGGATCCAAATGAATTTAAAGTGGAAGACTCTGCATTTGGTTTTATTACAATGGAAAATGGTGCAACCGTTATCCTAGAATCGAGCTGGGCTTTAAATACTCTTGAAATAGGAGAAGCTCAAACTACACTTTGTGGTACTGAAGGTGGAGCTGATATGAGAGATGGCCTCCGAATTAATGGGGAAGCATATGGGCGACTTTACGATAAAACAATTGATATTCAAACTGGTGGCGTAGCTTTTTATGAAAGTGCAACCGATTCCGCTGAAGTGTTAGAAGCGAGACAATGGATTGACAGTATTATTAATGATACAGAACCAACCGTTAAACCTGAGCAAGCATTAGTTGTAACTCAAATTTTAGAGGCAATCTATGAATCTTCAAAATCAAAGAAACCGGTATATTTTAACTAAAAAATATAGGGAATGAACTAAATGACACTACCAATCGCCTTACAATTATGGAGTGTAAAAGAGGACGCAGCAATCGACTTTTTCGGTACTTTAGAAAAAGTAGCACAAATGGGTTATGACGGTGTCGAGTTCGCTGGATACTATGGTAAAAATGCTTCGGAAATAAAAGTTGTTTTAAACAAACTAGGATTAAAGATAGCTGGAGCCCATGTAAGTGCAGATCAAATTATTCATCATATTGATGACGTAATAGCTTTCGAAAAAGAATTAGGAAACAAATATGTTGTATGTCCTTGGGCAAATTTTACTAGTATAGAAGAATGGAAAGAATTCGCGGAACATTTACAACAATCTGCAAACAAGTTAGCTGAAGCGGGAATTTCTTTAGTTTATCATAATCATGCTCATGAATTAGTCAGATTAGAAAGCGAATATATACTAGATATTTTATTAAACTCAGTTCCAACTAATCTCTTAAAAGCAGAGTTGGATACTTATTGGTTAGAATTTGCTGGTGTAGATGCTGTTGAATTCATGAATAAGTATAAAGGAAGAACTCCATTAATTCATGTGAAGGATATGGCTCCATCCAAAGATGAAAGTACCGAAGTAGGAAATGGAATTATGAATATTAAAGGAATTGTACAACAAGCAAAACTAAATTCAGCCGAATGGTTAATTGTCGAGCAAGAGGCTTTTACTAAACCACAATTAGAAAGTGTTGAAATTGGATTGAATAACTTAAGATTGATTTTAGCTGAAGCTTAAGACGCAAAAATTTAAGTAAAAAAATAGAGATGGGTGAGTTATATGGTAAAAGTAACGATTTGGAATGAAAATCGACATGAACAAATTAATCCAGCTGTAAAAAGCATCTATCCAAGCGGAATACATACAACCATTGCTACTTTCTTAAATGAAGCAGGTTACGATACTACGACGGCTACATTAGAGCAGGCCGAACATGGATTGACGAATGAAGTACTAGAAAATACTGATGTATTAATTTGGTGGGGACATATTGCTCATAATGACGTGGAAGATCAAATTGTTCAAAAAGTTTATGAAAAAGTATTGCAAGGAATGGGGTTAATTGTCCTACATTCTGGACATTTTTCTAAGATTTTTAAAAAATTAATGGGGACTAGCTGCGATTTAAAATGGCGTGAAGCAGCGGAAACGGAAAGACTTTGGGTTGTTGATCCGTCTCACCCAATAGTAGATGGTATTGGCGAATATATTGAGATTGATCAAGAGGAAATGTATGGTGAACATTTTGATATTCCTACTCCAGATGAGCTAGTTTTAGTTAGTTGGTTTAAAGGTGGAGAGGTATTTAGAAGTGGTTGTACATTTAAAAGAGGGAATGGGAAAATCTTTTATTTCAGACCAGGTCATGAAACTTATCCAACTTATCATCATAAAGAAGTTCAAAAAATCATCATTAATGCAGTAAATTGGGCGAATAAATCAAAAAGAAAATATCCTTCATATGGACATAAAGAGGCCATAGAGGCACTAACGTAAATAATAGATTGGAGCGAGAAAATGATGAAATTAGGAGTATTTACGGTATTATTTGCGGATCAATCATTTGAAGAAATGCTTGATAAAGTTGCAGATTCCGGACTAAAGGCTGTTGAAATAGGAACTGGTTGTTACCCTGGTAATGCTCATTGTCCGTTAGATCGTTTATTAGAAAGTGAGCAACTCAGAAGAGAGTATATTGAAAAAGTTGAGAAACGTGGATTAACGATTAGCGCTTTTAGTTGTCATGGTAATCCAATATCTCCTGATAAAGAGTTTGCGAAGGAATCTCATGATGTACTTGCAAAAACGATTAAACTGGCTTCGTTATTAAGGGTACCAGTTGTAAATTGTTTTTCTGGAACAAGTGGTGACCATGAAGAAGCAAAATACCCAAGTTGGCCTGTAACCGCTTGGCCAAATGAGTATAGAGATATACTAAATTGGCAATGGGAAGAAAAGCTAATTCCTTATTGGAAAGAAATGGGCAAATTTGCGGAAGATCATCAAGTGAAAATTGGGTTAGAACTACATGGTGGCTTTTTAATTCATACTCCATATACATTATTAAAGTTACGCAAAGAAACTAGTGAGGCAATTGGTGCTAACTTGGATCCAAGTCATCTATGGTGGCAAGGGATTGATCCTGTAGCAGCAATTAAAATACTTGGAAAAGAAAATGCGATTCATCATTTCCATGCAAAAGATACTTATATCGATCAAGATAATGTAAATATGTATGGTTTAACTGATATGCAACCATATGGTGAAGTTCAAACAAGAGCTTGGACATTCCGATCAGTAGGCTGTGGACATAGTTTAAAAGATTGGTCAGATATGATGAGTGCACTACGTACGTTTGGATATGACTATGTAGTTAGTATTGAACATGAAGACCCAATCATGTCGATAGAAGAAGGTTTTTCACGTGCCGTTAAAAATTTACAGTCTGTATTAATAAATGAAGAGCCATCACAAATGTGGTGGACTTGATCTAAATAGGAAACTAATCCAATAAAAGATGGTGAAATAATGGAAAAATTAAGAGTTGCGATTATTGGTTGTGGAAATATTTTTCTAATGCATGCGCAACCTGCTTTTATTAGAGATAATGTAGAATTAGTAGCGGTTTGTGATAATAAAGAAGAGCGAGCAAAAGAGAAAGCTGAACAATTCAATTGTAATTATTATACAAATTATCTAGAGCTTTTTGAGAAAGAGAGTTTAGATGTTATCCATATTTGCTTACCGCATTATTTACATGCGCCGGTTGCAATTGAAGCCGCGAAGCGAAAAATACATGTTCTTACTGAAAAGCCAATGTCTATCCATTATTCTGATGCACAAGAAATGGTAGAAACAGCAAAAAATAATGGAGTAACATTAGGTGTCATTTTTCAAAATAGATATAATCCAGGATCAGTTCTCATTAAAGAAATGTTACAAAATGGTACTTTAGGAAAAATAAAATCTGGAAAACTATCAGTAACATGGGACCGTTCTGACCAGTACTATTTGAATAGTGATTGGAAAGGGACTTGGGAAAAAGAAGGTGGAGGGGTAGTCATTGACCAAGCTATTCATACGATGGATTTAATGCGATGGTTTGTTGATGATGAGATTGAATATATCGACGCAACAATTAGTAATAGGGCACATGAAATTATTGAAGTTGAGGACTGTGCAGAAGGAGTTATCAAGTATAGAAACGGAGTAGTTACGGCATTTCATACGATAAACTATTATTCATATGATGCACCAGTTACGATTGAACTGCATTGTGAAAATGGAATTGCGAAAATAGTTGCTGACCGTGGAGTTGTCTCTTTAAAAGATGGAAGAGAATTCGCCTCTGATAACAATCCAAATGAAACATTTGACTACGGCAATGGTGCGAAAGGATACTGGGGCGTTAGTCATGTAAAACAGATTAATAATTTTTATGAATCATTGGAACATCATTCTCAGTTACATATTACTGGTGAAGAAGCAATGAAAACTCAAAAAATGATTTGTGCAATCTATGAATCAGGTAAGAAAAAAGAGAGGATCTATTTATAAACAATTAAATACCCCAAAAATTAATTGTTAGACCGAGAAAAAGCAAATGATGTGGACTGTTTCGTTCATGTTAATTGTTTAGCCATTAAAAGGATTTAGTGATTACCTTTTAATAACAAAGGATTTTAATATTTTAAATGAAGAAATTTCATTTACCGAAAGTAGTTCATTTAATTTAACTAAAACAAAAAATGCTTACTAGAACATACAAAGAACGCAAAAGAGGATATATGTAGTAGAAAAATAGGATAGAAATAGTAGATATCATATCTGCTTTTCTATCCTTCATTTTTATGTGTGACACTAAATATAAACAATTAAATATTAGTACATTTACACAATTGTTTGAAATCAATTAAAACCAATAGGCATTAACCTATTCAATCATAAAGTCTCTACCAAAGATAGTGATTTCAATATGGACTGAATATGAACCGCCATAAAAATAACGGTACGGAAGTGTAATAGGACTTGAGTAAAATATCATATATGATATTTTACTTACGAGATAATTCTATTTGATTCTTAATACTCTCAGTTAAAAGGAACTCGGTGTTTTGCCAGTCCGGATACAGTTGCATCATTTTCTGTTTTGCCTCTTCCTCCGAGTCAGATGTTTGGACTGCATTCAATAAATCATCCATGTACTTCTTATCGATTTCAAAAATTGAAACATCCGTCGGGTCACCATGTCCAGGATAGATCGTCGGTTCGAGTGGTCCGTATTTCTCTTTAAGTAGTACTAACTGTTCCTGCCAGTTTTTGATATGCTCACGCTCAACCCCAACACCTAGCCAAATATGAACTTTATTGTAAGAAAGATCTGAACTGATTAGCGCATTTAGGTCACGAGAGTAAAGAGTTGTCACATGGGCACTCTCTGTTGGTGGATAATCTGCTTTGACTTCGAGTACGCTTCCTCCAGGAAGAACTATTTCATTTGTTTGTAATACTTCCAATCGCATATTATAATCAAATCCATCTGGAGATTGTTCGGATTTTGGTTTCATTTGCGGTTCACCCTCAAGCCAATTAACAGAATCCATCCATTCTGTAAAATTGATGATATCATCTTTTACTTCTTGGGAAGCAACGACAATTTTAAGATCAGGAAATTCCTGTAACATAGCCCCCATACCGAGATAATGATCCGGATGTCCGTGTGTAATTAGCATTGTCTTTGGTATTGAACCTTTTGACAGTGCAAGTGCCGCAACTTTTCGTGCCTCCTCGCTGTTTCGTGTGCAGTCTACAATAAAGGTACCTTTATTATCTGAAAAAATATAAGCATTTACATTAGCTTCTTCTGCATGGTAAACATCAATAGTAAGTTTTTCTTTCATTTTTCAATTCCTCACCTTTATCAAAAATAGTATTTATAGATATCATTATCCTAATTTAATTTTCCTTCGAACATTATTGCCTTTTTCTAATTGGTTTAATAATACATACGTAATTTCATAAACTTACTTTTACAGCAAACTAATTAAAAAAAGCAATATAAAGGTAAGTCAGATTTATTATACATTTACCAATATTATAGGTATATATGGTACTTTTTTGTGCTTATGGTACTTCAAAGTTCCTATTCATTTCTGATTAACAATGTGAATTTAAAAATATCTAACTATTGGAGATGCAGTATCTTAATGGCTAAGTTTCCTTTACCATCTTCAGTACACTTTTAAAGATGTATAAAACAAAAAAAGAACCACTTAGAAAGGTTCTGCGTCGAATATACACTTCAAAGCGATCTTTGAATATGATGGGTATATATGGAAAATAATGCTTGATGCAGAAATGAGGTATATTATGAATCATTTATCGAGGATGCCAGTTCAACAAAATGACACAGGGGCGTCTGATCGTGTTATAAGTATGGAAATTCAACAGATGAATGAAAATCCGACGGTTCATGAATTTCGATCCCTTGATGAGTTTGAAAGTATGTTGCGAAATAATATCACTTTAAGTGCGAGAGCTATGTTTCAAAGTAGATTGAGCTTTGCCGTATTTGAAAGATCGCGATGTAATCCAATGTACTGGCAATTAATGAGATCAGGAGCATTCCAATTAAGGCCAGGTGTAAAACCTTCTGACGCGATTAATGATATTTACTTTAATAGTTCACTCTACGCGTTTGAATGTGCAACGGCAATGGTCATTATTTATTACCATGCGGTTTTAAATCTGATTGGTGAAAACTTATTTAATCAAATTTTTCAAAATATCTATTTATACGGCTGGCATGCTAATCCTGACTTAGGAATAGGTGCCCAGTATTCTGATCGAATTTTACCTGGTGATATCGTTTATTTTAATAATCCAGAATTTAGTCCACTAACCCCTGAGTGGAGAGGAGAAAATGCCGTTGTTCTAGGAGATGGTACGTATTTTGGACATGGATTAGGAATAATGACGGCTGAACAAATGATTTTTAACCTAAATAGAATGAGATGGCCAGGAGCATATCGTTCTGCCTACCTCACTAATTCAGTTACAAGGCCGAATTTTAAACAATTGGCGGGATTATCGAATTGGCAACGAGACTATTCAATTAATAATAATAGGAATATTGTCTTACATCATAACCAAAGTTCGATTTCATTTGATTTTTATATGTATTTGTTAAATTTCTTTTCGTGATATTCAATAGTTATAAATATTACTTAACTGTTGGTGGTTCTTCTTAAGGTAAGAGGTTAAATTTGAGTCTTAGGTTTCTCTTTAAATAAAGAGAAATTTAAGCTCTTTTTTTAACAGTAAAAAAGGGATTTCTAAATAATGTCCAAAATATACAAATCGATAATAGGGAATTATAAACCTATACTAGTATAAGGGGACATATTTAATGAAGAAAATAATACAATTTACCTTACTATTCGTGGCACTTAATCTATCACCGATATTTGTTCTTGCTGACGAACAACCAAATAAAGAGCTAATGAAGATTGTTAAAGAGTTTACTCCGTCGAACGCTTTACTTGTAACTCCTAAAAAACCTTTGTACGCATCATCAATTCAAGCCTATGACTTTAACCAGGATGGGCAGAAAGAATTAATCGTAACATTTAAAATTAAAGCAAAAGTACAACCTTCTCCTTCCCTATATGGAGTAATGGTATTTAAGAAGATTAATAATGAGTGGGAAAAGGTTTGGGAGACAAAAATTCAAGGAGTAGATTTAGATTTTTCGGGATTAGCTGATATTACTGGTGATGGTGTAAAAGAATATTTATTTGGTGTTACAATTGGGGCAGCAGCAGGAAGCAACCTTGAAATTTTTCAGTGGATTGATAACTCATTTAAAAATATCGCAGAAGTTCCTTATCATGAAGTCGACCTTTTGAATGGAAATCAAAAAGAAGGTTTGGCAGTTTGGCGATCGTATATTGCTGATAGTTATTTAGTAGATGTATTAAAATGGAATAGTGAAAAATTAGTTTATGATAAAGAATTATATTCTAAATACTATCCTTTCATTGAAAAGTTTTATCGTGATAAAATTTCAAAAATGAATGCGTGGTTTTACTGGTATTGTCTTGCAGATGCTCAAATTAAATCAAATTTATTCGAAGAAGCATCTAAATCAATTGAAAAAGGGAGTTTGTTAGCAAAAAAATTATCAATGCCTGAGGTAGTTCAGAACTTTAACAAATTAAGTGACAGATTGGAAGAAAAGAAAAATAGCTTGTTGAATTAACCCATTGCTTTAGTTTAACAAGACAGTCGGCTGAAAAGTCGATTTTTTTTATGGAGCAAAATAGCAGTTTAGTTGAAAAAGAAAATATATAAATAATGTTTATAGTTCGCTCAAATTATAAAAATCAATAAACTTTTTGAAGCAAATTCAAAATGGGATTACACCTGGATTGAATCTTTTTCATAAGATTTTATAGAAAGTAGATAGAAATTGTGTAACAGACTATGCTGTGTTTCTCCAAATTAGAGGGTAGTTCAATTTGTAGATGATGTAGAAATTAATAAAATCATCATTAAGAATATCTTAATAGTATTTATTGGTTAACATAAAAAGTATGTTTCCTTTATATATGTTTAACAATTAAACTGTATAATTAATAGTTAATTTTAAGTAATTTAGTTAACAGTTCTTTAAATCTTGAAGGATCCGTAATATATAATAAACCTGAAAAAAAGCTAGCAGACACGACTGAAAATTCATCTATATAAGTTCAATTACGTAAATGTTTTTGAACTTTTTTTGTGTTTATTCGAAAATTGAATAACCATTCTGGCTTAAGGATATGGAAATGGGAGGAATAGATACTTGATGTTAAGTTAGTTTTGTACTTCATATTTATATTACCTCCTGCAGGAAATCACTTAAAAGGAAAAATTGTAAATTTAAATATTATCTAAGTGTGTGTTCCAAATATCATTACGGATTACTTAACACAATGATTTCAAGAATAATTGTTTAATATAAAATTAATGTTTAATTTACATAGTGAAAATATAATTGTCCGTGTAATACTCTGCACCTTCTCACTGAAAAAAGTGAAATTAAGATTTTAAAGGGTAGTTGAATTCACTAGGTGAAGAAGTCGTAAGGAAAGTTAGGGATCATTTTGAAAAAGGAGGAACGATATTTAACTGATATTTAATTAATCTTCACAGTGTATTAATTGTTGTAGTCTGATTTATTACATTAAATTTACTTAGTATTCTGCTTGAGAAAGGGATTTTTTTTATGGTTAATTTAACGAGGTTTAACAAATCATTACTTTCTTTAATATTGATCGT
This sequence comes from Bacillus sp. FJAT-25509, assembly GCF_001420605.1. Taxonomy (GTDB): domain Bacteria; phylum Bacillota; class Bacilli; order Bacillales; family Bacillaceae_G; genus Gottfriedia. Next base: position 22,028 of record NZ_LJIZ01000022.1, on the reverse strand, counting down.
TTCATACATACTCGGAAATTTTGTTGGCTATATTCCGGTGAATGCAGCTACTGATGGGTATAGTCAGATTGAAGCAGAAAATTTTAGTTCCAAGTCAGGTTCATATCTTAAAGTTGAATCTTGTCCAGATGGTGGACAAAGCATTGGAGGAACTAATGATAACCAGTATTTAGAATACACCAATATTGATTTTGGCAGCGGGATCAATGGTGCTACAAATTTCAGTGCAAGAGTCTCAGTTAAGGGTTCGAATGCCGGTGGGGATATTGAAATATGGATTGATGGTCCTAATAGTACAAATGGAAACAAAGTAGGTACACTTTCAACTACTGCTACTGCAACAGACAACTGGAATGTTTATAAAACAATGTCAACTGAAATTACTCAGGTTACTGGAGTTCATAAAGTATACCTTGTATTAAAAGTTAATCCTGGAAAAACATATGTAGCCAACATTAACTGGTTTCAGTTTTCGAAAACGTTGAACAGCATCTCTCTTACGAAACTACCAACGAAAACTACATACCGAATTGGTGAAAGCCTTGATCTCACAGGCATAGTAGTCACTGGTACATATATTGATGGTACTACACGTGTAGAAGAAATTAGAGCATCTGATCTAAGTGGTTTTAACAGTTCTTCGCCAACACAAAGCCAGCCTTTAACTGTAACAGTACTTGGTAAGAAAGTTACTTTCATAGTAGAAATAAAGCCCAAAATTCTAGAAAGCATTATAGCACCTAAATCGATTACAGGTGTGGAAAACGGTACAGCACCAACTAATGTTGCCTTAGGCTTACCTAGTAATTTAGTTCTAGTTACGGATGGTGGAAATGTTAATGCTCCTGTGAAATGGAATATTGACTCTTCAGGTTATGATCCATCCAATAGAAATGAACAGATTTTTACAGTAACGGGAACAGCTATTCCTCCTGTAGAGGTTACAAATCCGAATAATGTAGCCTTATCAAAACAAATCAACGTAACAGTACTTGCTTCAAATACACCAGAGAAGGATACTAGCTATAAATTCAGTTTTATGGCAATATCTGATACACATGCTAATGCAAAAGGAGATACCAATGATATTATCCTAAATGAGGCGATGCAAGATGCGGTAAGTAATAATGTGAAATCAGTTAGTGTTGGTGGGGATCTTACTGATTATGGAACAGATACACAATATGACACTTTTATGACAACTATGAATAAATATCCCCAATTAGACCGCAACTATGTATTTGGGAACCACGATGTAAGATGGATGACTGGATTTGATACTGCAAAAGATAGATTTCTATCCCATACAGGCATGCCAGCGGTGTACTTTGATAAATGGATTAGTGGATATCATTTTATCTATTTAGCAACTGAGACGGATGATAAGGACAGTGCTTATCTTTCGGATCTTCAACTTAACTGGTTGAAAGTAAAATTGGCCGAGGGTGCAAATAAACCAAAACCAATCTTTTTATTCATTCACCAACCATTAGGGAATACAGTGTCAATGACAAAGTCTGAGGACGGCTATCAAAGCGATGAGGTACAGGATCAAAAATTTAAGGATATTGTAGGTGAATATCCTCAAAGCGTATTAGTAACAGGACATGTGCATGATGATATAAGATTGCCAGGGACTTTATTTAACAAACAGTATTTTTCAATGATAAGAGATGGTGCAATAAAGTATTTTCCTTCTTATACTAAAGAGCCAGGTGCTCAAGGGTTGATTTTTGATATTTATGCCGATCGGATTGTAATAAACGGAAGAGACTTCGCTACAAAGAGTACGATCGCAACTTGGACTATAAATAATTATACACCGGATGCACTTCTTGCAGATAAACAAGCACCTACTGTACCGGTCAATGTTAACACAAATTTAGTAACAGACAAGATGGCAATGCTATCATGGGATGGATCATCAGATAATTTTAAAGGTAATGTAGGCGTTACAGGCTATGAAATATATAACGGTGATACATTAATTGGCTCGACAACAGGACGAACTAACTTTAAAGTAACGGGATTAAAACCTAAGACCACATACCAGTTTAGGGTTAAAGCACAGGATGCAGCAGGTAATGTATCAGAGGAAAGTAGTGCTCTTAAAGTTACAACCTTAGCATTTGATCCAGCTCCGATCAATTTGACTTTGAACAAAACAGCTACAGCTAATGGAAGTTTAGTAGGATATGAACCTTCAAAGGCAGTAGATGGTTCTACTGAGATTAGTAGAAAGTGGTCCTCAGATACGACTGGGGAGAAATGGTTGATGGTTGATCTTGGACAAAACTATGATATTAGCAGATGGATTGTGAAGCACTCTGGAGAAGGTGGAGAGAGTTTATCTCTTAATACAAAAAATTATAAGCTTCAGGGCAGTCTCGATGGGACGACTTGGAGGGATTTGGACTCGGTTGCAGGAAACGTATCGAATAGCACAGACAGGTATTTTAACAAAACCAATGTAAGGTATGTAAGGCTTTATATTACGACGCCTCAAAATTATGCTGAAACAGGAACTGCAAATATTTATGAATTTGAAGTATATGGACGAAGCATTGATGTTGAGCCTCCTTTGACTACGGCAATAACAGATGGGGTTATCGGTGATGAGGTGTGGAATACAAGGAATGTGAATGTGAAGTTCAATGCTGTGGACAATTCAACTGGTACTGGTGTCGATCGTATCGAGACTAGAATAGACGATGGCGAATGGGTAAACCAAAGCGAATTAACTTTGACAACTGAAGGTATACATACAATTGAGTATCGTGCTATCGATAATGTAGGTAATGAGGAGGTTTCAAAGCAACTTTCTATTAGAATTGATAAGACAGGACCAACAATTGCAGAATCTGTCCCATTGAATGGAAGTGTTTATGAAAATGATGGCGAAATAACTCCTGAGTTTACACTAACAGACAACTTTTCAGGTGTTGATAACAATAAAACGATGGTAACACTTGAGGATTATCCATACAAAACTGGAGCATCAATTCCATTTTATACGTTACCACTTGGTAATCATCTCCTAGTCATAAACGCGGTTGATAAAGCGGGGAATCTTGAGACCAAAACAATCCAGTTTACAACAATTGCAAGTAACGATTCTTTAAAAGGATTAGTAAGACGCTTTGCTAATACTGAATGGATTGATAATGCTGGAATAGCAAATAGCCTTCAAGTAAAATTAGCACAAAATAATTTGAAAAGCTTTATGAATGAAGTTAAGGCACAAAGCGGTAAACACATAACAAATAAGGCCACAGAGTATTTACTTCGAGATGCTCAATATTTGTTATCGCAACAATAATTTGTTTAAAAAGAAAGAATGATTGAAATGTTAAGTTATAACAATTCAATCACTCCCATTCTCAAAAATTTTAATGTAACACGTTTTCAAGATCCTCAACAATTCTTTTGGTTGAGGATTTTTTTGCTCTAAATTCTATCATTCTTCGACTATCGGTATTAGATAGCGAATAAGTTACCCGTTTTCTTTGTTTATTATTGTTATTTAATTAGAGAATTCCATTAATATTAGTGACAAAAAACGCCAAGTGAGAAATATAACAAAAAATATAACAAAATTTCACATACCGTAATATATTAGAAAAAACGAAAATATTAAGTTATTAAGAGTCAAAGAGTTGCCAAAAAACATATTTTAGTAGAAAAACCAACCCTAAATACAGTCTATATTAAATTAAGAAAGTAGTTCCATTTTTGAAAGAGAACAAGTCATACATAGGACCTAAACTTTTTATATTAAAAGGATATCAACTTGATTTTGTAGAAGTATTCTACTATATAAATTTTACTAAAGGACTGAGAGCACTTGAATACATTATTGTTAACAGGTTTTGAACCTTTTTTGAACTTTTCAATTAATCCTACAGAAGAAATAGTAAAAGAATTAAACGATCAGGTCGTCGGTTCTTATCAAATTATCGGCAAAGTTTTACCTGTTGATTTTAATACAGCGGGTAATGAATTACTAAATTTATTCCATACTTATAATCCTTCCGCAGTGATTTCACTAGGATTAGCTGGTGGAAGATATAAAATAACGCCAGAACGGATTGCCATAAATTGCAATGATGGAGCTGCGGATAATAAAGGGAATAAATTTGATGGAGCTAAAATTGATGCTGAAGGCCCTGATGGACTATTTTCAACACTGCCAATTCAGAAAGTTGTTAATGAATTAAACAATCATAAATTTCCAGCTGAAATATCCGATTCTGCAGGTACTTATTTGTGTAATAACGTTATGTATCAAATGCTTAATGAATTAAAAAAAATAAACAAGCAAATTCCAAGTGGCTTTATTCATATTCCAGCTTCACATGAAATGGCCGTAATAGATCGGAAGTTGCCAAGTTGGTCGCAATCAGATTTGATGAATGCTATAAAACTTGTAATTGAAGTGATTAGTCTAAATGACTAGCACCAAATTGGATATTTTTCCATTAGGTTGCTCAGGCTTAGTATGTTATTTAGGTGATTCGATCTCAATGGAAACAAATAATCTAGTACATGCTTTCTCAGACTATCTAAAAATTAAATTAATGACTAAAATAACAGCAGTCGTACCGTCTTATCATTCCATTACGATTTTTTATGATTCTTTTAACTTTTCATATGCAGAAATAATCCAAGAAATAAAGTGTCATTTTAATCATTATAATGGTTCAAAAATAAAGCGAGTGCATGCAATTTATGAAATTCCTATTTGTTTTAGTTCCACTTTCGGGACAGAACTTCAAAAAGTAGCAGAACATAATAAACTAAAAACTGATGACGTAATTCGTCTTTATTTAGAAAAAACATATCCTATTTATATGATTGGTTTTATACCTGGATTTCCATATCTGGGCGGGTTAACCCCTAAACTATCAACTCCGAGACTAACAAAGCCAAAAACAGTCTTAAAAGGTTCAGTTGGAATTGCGGGAAATCAAACAGGGATTTATCCTTTTGAATCTCCTGGTGGGTGGAATATTATTGGACGTACTCCAATTTCCATATTTTCAACGAAAAATAATGGCACAGAAAACTTTAAACCTGGAGATCTAGTCAAATTTTTGGAGATTAATATCGAAGAATTTAATCAGATTGAACAGTTAGTGAAAGAGGACAACTATTCAATTAAAAAGGAAGTGCGTTTTATTGATTCAAATTGATTTAAATTGTGATTTAGGTGAAAGTTTTGGGAATTACAAAATAAATGATGAACAGATTATGCCACATATTACTTCAGCCAATATCGCTTGCGGATATCATGCAGGAGATCCGTTTGTCATTTATGAAACAGTAAAATTAGCAAAACAGTATAATTTATCAATTGGAGCACATCCAAGTTTTCCTGATTTACTTGGTTTTGGTAGAAGAGAAATGAATTTCAGTGATGAAGAAATATATAAATTAGTTCTCTATCAGATTGGAGCACTTTATTCGATATGCAAAGTAAACCGAGTTGAACTTCGTCATTTAAAACCTCATGGTGCACTTTATAATATGGCAGCTACAAATTTGAAACTCGCTTTAGCGATTACAAAAGCAATGAAAGACTTCGATTCTTCACTAACCTTATATGGACTTGCAAATAGCAAATTAATAGAAGCAGCGATCGAAATGAATATTCCTTTTTCTTCGGAAGTATTTGCAGATCGAGCATATGGTGAAGATGGTTTATTAGTACCTCGTAATCAATTAAACTCGGTTCATCACAATACGAAAGATGCCATTAATCAGGCACTTCAAATTGTAACAACCAAAACCGTATCTACAATTTCTGGTAAAGATATTCCAATTCAAGCTGATACCATTTGTATACATAGTGATTCAGACATTTCAATTAAATTAGCGATGGAATTACGTAACGTATTTAGTGAAAATAATATACTTGTTAAGTCTATAGGAGCGTAATACTTTGAAAGAGTTTTTTGAAGTATTACAAAAAGGTGTTTCTATTTCCATTCAAGATAATGGTAGGAATGGATTTAGACATTTAGGTATACCTGTTTCTGGTGCTATGGACAAATTAGCTTATCAAATTGGAAATCTAATAATAGGAAATAAATTAAACGCCGCTAGTATCGAAATTGCGATTGGTGGTACTGTCCTAAAAGCATTAAATCAATTCTCAATCATCATTACAGGTGGAAATTTGAAACCTGCAATTAACGGTAAATTAGTTGAGATGAATAAAATAATTGACATAGCAAAGGGAGAGATTTTAACTTTTAACGGGGGAAATACTGGTGTTTATTCATATATATCAGTACCAGACGGAATTACTAGTGAATGTCATTTCGAAAGTCAGTCATCGTATGAGTCTGCTTCTCTTGGATTAATTGTTAAAAAAGGTACAATAATTTATGGTTCAAGCCCATCTTATAAACTGGTGAAAAATGGACTAAAACATGAGTATATTCCAGTTTATCCAACGCATAATTTGGTTCATTTTATAAAAAGTAGTCATTTTGAGAAAATACCAAACCATATAAAATCACAAATATTATCTGAACCACTTACAATTGGTACGTTTAATAGAATGGGGATGTATTTGAGTTCAAAAAATGCTAATTTAGAACCGTTTGATTCAAATATTCTATCAGAAGGCACTACTTTTGGAACGATTCAAGTACTACCAACTGGTCAACCAATTATCTTACTAGCAGACTCTCAAACTACAGGGGGATATGCATCAATTGGTACAGTAATTTATTCTGACCTTTGGAAACTTGTACAAATGCAACGAGGAACTACAATTCAATTAATACCTGTAGAGATAAATGAGGCGAGTCATTTAAATAAAAAGCTTCATTTATTTTTAAAGCATTTACAAATTGAATGTAGAAATAAGGAGAGATAACGATGGAGAATTTACTTGCAAAATTATTTGATTCGACGGAAAAAGGTGAAAATGAAATTGTAATTGAAATAATAAGTGAACAGCCAGATTTGATACATGAAGAAAATGAGCATGGGTTAACATTACTTGGTATCGCAGCACATTACGGTCAATATGAGGTTGTAAAAACTTTAGTAAAAAATGGTGCCCAGGTCAATGCACTTTCTCACTCAAAGCTGTCATTCATTCCACAAAACACAGCTCTACATGCAGCAATTGCAGGTGCTAAGTCTTTAGAAGTGATCGATTTTCTTTTAACAAATGGAGCAGATCCTAATATTAGCGACAGTGAAGGTCACACTTCATTACATATCGCAGCATTTGAAGGAAATATGACGATAGCTGAACGTTTGTTTAAAAACGGTGCTGAAATTAAAACGAATAATTCTGGTAAAACGCCAATTGAAATTGCTGAAGAACGTGGAAATTCAGAGTTTATCAAATTTATAAAAGAAGTGACTCTATAATTAACCCGAAGTGTTGTGATGACTGTTATGTCACAGCACTTTTTGTTATGATAAAAGAAAGACTAGTAAAAGAGGAATAAGTTTTGAGAATTAATGTTTATATTAGCGCATCAGGGTATTGTTCTAGAAGGGCGGCGGAACGACTAGTTGCTTCGGGACAAGTTAAAATTAACGGACTTACTGCTGAAAAAAACAGCATAGTAGAAGTAGATGATCTTGTACAAGTAAATGATGAAGTTATTTACTTAACGAGTGAAAAGGACTATATCATCCTTAATAAACCAGTAGGAATTACTTGTACAGGATTACAAACTGTCGAAGGAAATATAATTGATTTTGTCAATTATCCAAGGAGAGTTTTTCCTATAGGTAGATTAGATAAAGATTCTGAAGGATTAATCATTCTTACAAATGATGGGCCAATTGCACATAAAATTTTACATAGTGAACATGGACATGAAAAGGAGTATATTGTCACAGTCGATCAGCCAATAGATGTTGATTTTATTAATGGCATGTCAAATGGTGTTCTTATTGGAAATGTTTTAACTAAAAAATGTAAAGTAGAAAAAATAGATGAATATACATTTCGAATTATTTTAACGCAGGGCTTAAATCGTCAAATTCGGAAAATGGCAAAAAGTTTTGGATTTAAAGTGATTAAATTAAAGAGAATTCGAATTATGAATATCCATATGGAAAATCTAGAAATAGGTAAATGGAGAAAATTAACAGATAACGAATTATTTAATTTAAAAGAACAATTGAAAGAGGAAGAATCAAATGAAAATTTTAATTGATGCAGATGGCTGTCCAGTAGTTTCAGAAACAATTAAAATTGCAGCAGAATTTAAGATCAACGTTCTTTTATTATGTGATACTGCCCATATAATGCAAAGAGAGGGCGCTGAAACGATCGTTGTTTCACAAGGTGCAGATGCAGTTGATTTTGCTTTAGTAAATCGAGTTGTAAACGGAGATCTCGTCATTACTCAAGATTATGGTCTTGCTGCAATGGTTTTATCAAAGCAAGCTTATGTATTAAATCAAAACGGTTTTCAATATACAAATGAAAATATTGACTCACTTTTACATACTCGATATGTTTCAAAGAAAATTCGAAATGCAGGTGGACGAGTGAAGGGACCAAAAAAACGTCAGAAGCTTGATAATGCAAATTTCGAAAACGGCTTAAGAAAATTACTTTCTTCAATTTCTTTATAGTAAAATAGAATTGTACAAATAAAATAAAAAAGGAGGCAAGCATGTTAACACTTGCAAGAGAAAACTTAAAAAAATATTTTGGATATGAAAATTTTAGACCTGGACAAGAACAAATTATTGAACGAGTTTTATCAGGAAAGCATACAGCTGGTATCATGCCTACAGGTGGTGGAAAGTCGATCTGTTATCAAATTCCAGCGACAATTCTCCAAGGAGTTACCCTCGTCATTTCTCCTTTAATCTCTTTAATGAAAGACCAGGTAGATGCATTGCATCAAGTAGGTATCCCTTCCACATTTATTAATAGTTCACTTTCTTATAATGAAGTAAATGAAAGAATGATGGATTTAAGCTATGGTGAATACAAAATTCTATATGTTGCACCTGAACGATTAGAATCAGAAAGCTTTATTAATGAATTAAAAAGATTGCCGATCTTACTAGTAGCAGTAGATGAAGCACACTGTATATCCTCATGGGGACATGATTTTAGACCAAGTTACTTACGTATAAAAAACTTAATACAAGAATTGCCTACTAACCCAACAATATTGGCACTTACTGCAACAGCAACTCCACAAGTTAAATCTGATATATGTCATCAACTAGGAATAGTTGAGGAAACGACAATCATTACAGGCTTTGAAAGAGAGAATTTATCTTTTAAAGTCATTAGAGGTCAAAACCGATTTGATTATATTTGTAATTACATAAATCAAAATAAAAACGAATCAGGTATTATATACGCCGCAACTAGAAAAGAAGTAGATAATGTTACGAATAAATTAAAAAAGCTTGGCATTTCTGTCGGTAAATATCATGCAGGCTTAAGCGATGCAGAACGTTCAAAACAACAGGATGCATTTTTACAAGATAATATTAACGTTATGGTCGCTACAAATGCATTTGGTATGGGAATTGACAAGAGTAATGTTAGATATGTAATCCATTACCAAATGCCTAAAAATATGGAAAGCTATTATCAAGAGGCTGGGAGAGCAGGTCGAGATGGATTAGAAAGTGAATGTATTTTACTTTTTACTGCACAAGATGTTCAAATACAAAGATTTTTAATTGAGCAATCTACATTCGAACCTAATCGACTAAAACAAGAAATCTCAAAACTACAATCTATGAAAGATTACAGTTATTGCGAAACATGTTTACAAGCATTTATTTTAAAATACTTCGGTGATGAAAGTGACCATGCTTGTGGTAAGTGTAGTAATTGTATTGACAAGCGGACTGCAATAGACATTACAATTGATGCTCAAATCGTTTTATCTTGCATTATCCGAATGGGCGAAAGATTTGGTAAAACGATGGTTGCATCCGTACTAACAGGATCAATGAATAAAAAATTAATAGACTTAAATTTTCATACTTTAACGACATACGGTTTATTTAAAAATCGTACATTAAAAAGTGTCGGTGATTTAATTGATTATTTAACATCGGAACAATTTATTGGCGTTACAAGCGGTAAATTCCCACTGTTAACTGTTACAAATAGGGGAAGAGAAGTATTATTAAATAAAATAAACGTAATGAAAAAAGAAGAAATCCAAGTTACTGAAATGACAAACGTAGATAATAATTTATTTGATCAACTACGAAGTTTACGTAAAGAAATTGCTACAGAACTTGGAGTTCCGCCATTTGTCGTATTTGCAGATAGTACTTTAAGAGATTTAAGTAAATTACTCCCTACAACTGATGAAGAGTTTCTACAAGCAAAAGGTGTCGGATTACAAAAACAACAAAAATTTGGTACGCAATTTATAGAGGTGATCAAGAAATATAAAGAAGAGAACGAAATTGAAGTAGAAACTACGAGACCAAAAGCGACTACAATTAATAAAGTACCTTCACACAAAATATCATATGAATCTTATCAAAACGGACTTACTATTTCTGAAATTGCAAATGAGAGAGGATTAAATACGACTACCGTTGAAAACCATATTCTGCAAAGTGCAATGGAAGATGATCATTTTGATTGGGATGAAATAGTGCCTTTTGATATTGAAAAACAAATTAAAGAAGTGATTAATACAGTTGGAAGTGAAAAACTTCGACCTATTAAAGATGAATTACCAACTGAAATTAGTTATTTTATGATAAAAGCAGTGATTATGAAATCTGCAACATAGCACTAAAAGTATAAAGAGCTTCCTATATTGAATTGGAAGCTCTTTATTATACCTATTTCTTACTAGCTTTAACCTTTATTTGACTACTTTCTTTACTTTCATTATGAAGTCGATCGACAGCAGTTATTTCATATGTGTAGTCTTTATCTATATTTGCTGTTGAATCGAGATATGTTGTTTTGCCATTATCTGATTTACGAACGGTAGTTAAGATGTTTCTTGGATCATCTATGCTATCTTTTTGTAATCCATCAAAACGGTATACAACATAATAGGAAACATCTTGATCATTAGGGTGAGTATTCAAAGTGAGTTGGATTCCATCTTTTGTACGAAGAGCGTTTTCGAATTTTGGTTTCTTTGGAGCCTGGTCATCTAACCATGGCATTGAAGGAATTAATGCTTTTGTTTTATATAAGTCCTGGCTTAAACGATCCTTAATACCAAGTGGATTACGATTTAAGTCTTTAATTGAAAAATGCATACTACCTTTGATTTCAGGAATTGTACGATTTAAGGCAATTTGTTTTGGTAATTCATCAGGTAAAGCCCAAGCTGCATTGTTATCGTTAATTTTGTAATCAGCTTGTCCAATATATAAATCAATATTCTTACCTTTTACTTCCTTCGTCCACCAATTCGCAAGTATATCATACGCAGCTGGTTCAAATCCTATATTCCAATAGATTTGCGGAGTAATATAATCTAGATAATCTTTATTAATCCATTCCCTTGTGTCTGCAAATAAATCATCATAATTTGTTTGTCCAGCAGTAGTATTTGAACCAGTAGGGTCTTTTGCGATGTTTCTCCAGACTCCAAAAGGACTAATCCCAAACTTCACATAAGATTTTTCATCTTTTATTGAATTGTGAAGAATTTTGACGAACTCATTTACATTGTCTCGTCGCCAATCATCAATATTAGCAAACTTTTGTTTACCATATTTTTCGTACGAAGATTTATCTGGAAATTCTTGACCTGCGATGCGATATGGATAAAAATAATCATCCAAATGGACTGCATCAATATCATATTTTTTTACAACTTCCATAATCCCATCAATAATAAATTGACGTGCATCAGGATTACCCGGATCAAAATATAATTGCTTTCCATATGGGATTACCCACTCAGGATGTTTTCTTGCAGGATGGTTTTCTGCTAAAGTATTTAAATCCTCTAAAGTCGCATCTCCTGGTGCAGTTCGTGGCATTGTAATACGATACGGATTAAACCAGGCATGAAATTCAATATTACGTTTATGTGCTTCTTCAACCATAAATGCAAGTGGATCGTAGCCTGGATCCTTACCTTGTGTACCTGTTAAGTATTTTGACCATGGACCATAATTAGATGGATAAAAAGCATCTGCAGTCGGCTTAATTTGGACGACAACTGAATTCATTCCCATCTTTTCCACATCATCTAGTAGTTTAATAAACTCCGATTTTTGTTGCATTTCAGATAAGCCTGTAGCTGATGGCCAATCTATGTTTACTACTGAAGCAATCCAAGCTGCTCGCAGCTCATGCTTAGGCGGGATTGGGGACTGTGAAGTAGTTTCAGCATGAACATTTTGAATTTGTTGAAATAATAGAGATGCGCCTACTGTAGCAGCAATCGCATATTTACCTAGTTTTCTTTTCTTCATAAGTGTTCCACCTTACTTTCTATTAAATTAGTAGCGCTTACATAATATAAAACTACCAAAAATGGAAAGTATTGTCTATGGTTTTTGAAATAAAATTTCAAAAAAATCTAAAAAATTAAGAAATTAAATTTCGGTTTGTTTGATATTTTTGTGAAATCCCTCAAATATAAATCATATTATCATTCACGATCTATAGCTTGGATTGTCTTAAATTGATAAAATATTGATTGTAAGTATAATTGCAGAAATTAAAGGTCATATAAGGAAAGAGCATACATAATTTATTCAAATTTTACGAGATAAGAGAGGATAAGAATTTGAAGATAAGTCAATTAATTGCAAATAATATTAATAAATTAGATGCAATTTTACCTGAGAACCAATCATTGGGAATTGCAGGATTATCTGGTTCTGGTAAAACAACTTTTTGTCAAACAATTGGTGAGGAGTCAAAGAAACGACTAGTGTCTTTACTTCCAAAGGCTGAATATCAATATTTATTTCCAAACATAATGGAAACAAATTTTAGTGCGATTAAAATGGAAGAAATGCCATTAGTACTATTCCTTGGCAAATCATCCATTTCTACGAATCCACGTTCAACACTTGGAACACATACTGGTGTTTTTAAGGACATTCGTGATTGTCTTGCAGAAAAGTTTAATCTTTCTCCAGAAGTTTTTTCATTTAATAATGAATTAGGCTGGTGCCCGGATTGTAAAGGCCGCGGAATTACAAAAAATATTGAATGTAAAAAGTGTAAAGGAAACCGATATAATCAAATAATTGAAGAATATACAATTGAGTTATTTGATCGTCCACATACTATTTCAGATATTAATAACTTAAGTGTAGAAACAATCTTATCATTAGCTGAAGAATTACAAATTAGTGAAGCTAAACAGCATTTACTCAACAATATAATCAAAATGAATATTGGCTATTTATCCTTAAATCGAATAACAGGTACATTATCCGGTGGAGAAATAACTCGACTTTATTTAGCCGAATTTATGGCAACTAGTGAAAATACTGTTATTATCATCGATGAAATTTCGGTTGGTCTTGACCATGATACTTTAAATAAAATATTAGACGAGATAAAAGAATTAGGATTTAAAAATCAAATATGGTTAATTGACCATTCCGACAATGTGTTAGATGCAACAGATGATCAAGTATTTTTCGGACCTGGAAGTGGTAAATACGGTGGGAAAATTGTAGAAGAATCACCACGACCTAAACCGATTCTTTGGGAAAGAAACGAGATTTTGCCAAATGAGTTCTATGAGTTTAAAGATCTTCATTGTCGTAATATCCAAATTCAAGAAATACAAATCCCTAAAAATAGACTAGTAACATTTACTGGCGAATCTGGATGTGGTAAATCTACTTTAGTAAATGAATGTATGGCAAAAGACTTTTTAAAACGATATCCAAAAGATAAATTAGTGATGGTAGGTCAAGATCGAAACCAATCGATTACGAGTCGATCAACAGTTGCTACATTCCTAGATATAAAAAGAAAGTTAACAAAATATAGTGAAGAAATAGATGATATTTTCCTGCGTTCAATCGAGGATATCATTGATGAACTACCGAACGAAGACATTGCTCATAAACGATTAAGCTTATTAATTAAACTTGGTCTTGGCTATCTTACTCTTGAAAGAAAAACACAAACACTATCAACCGGTGAATTTCAATGTGTACATTTAGTTTCTGAACTATTTACTAATTCAAGAAATCCTCATACACTATTCATTTTTGATGAACCTTCAAAAGGATTATCACAAAATATATTAAATCAATTTATAGATAGTGTTCGAGAAATTCTAAAAGATGAATCAATTTCTATTATGATGATTGAACATAATGCCTACATGTTAGACAGTTCGGATTATATTGTTGATTTTGGGAAAAGAAAGATTACCCCTGTTGAACATCTTGAAGTTGTAAGTCATGATGATTATTTTAATCACATAAAACAGGATTCTGAAAAGCCTCATGCGCATATCTCATCAGCACTAAAAGTACAAAAGGGAGTTCAATATTTACAAGAAAATAATATAAATTATTTCAAAAATGCAGAAAACATTTATAAAGGTGGTATATTAAAAAGTTTATCATCGATGGCACGACTTATTTATGGAGAATATGAATCTGATGCTATTCTTCCTGTAATTGCAATTGATTTAGAAAGACATTTATATAGTCAATATACATTTTTATTTGAAATCGGCGGACTTATTAATCAGATCGTTGCTTCACATCCGACTAATAAAGACACAAGAAGTTTTGACTTTTATAACCAAGAAAATCATTGTCCATCCTGCTCTGGCCGTAGAGTAATTGAAAAGTTTGATATTGATGTAGTCATACAAGATAAAATAGTACCTTTTTGGGAAGGTTTATTACATTCAGATGTAATGGAAGTTTTAAAATATTACCAATATCCTAAATTACAATTCCTATTTGATGAAATAAAAAATGAACTTGGACAAGACATTAGTAAAAGTTTTAATGAAATGTCAGAAGCAGAAAAGCATACTTTTTTATATGGATACTATGAAAAAACTTTTTACGATAAAGCTGGAAAGACGCAAAGATTATGGGAAGGTTTTAATACGATTATTGGACGATATATGTCAATTTCAAAATCTCCTATTAAAGAACAAATGAAGGTTTCCAAAGAGCAAATTATATGCCCTATTTGCGAAGGTACAGTATTAAACCACCAAAAAAAATTAATGTTTGGCAAATTTGATATTCGTGAAATCATCAATCAACCTGTAGATCAAGTAATTAAAACAGTTGGCCAGCTACCAGTCCTAGAGGAAATAAAATCAATTGTTGGTGGAGAAACAACATTAACAGAAGAAGTTTCTTTACTATACCGAGAGCAACAAGTTGCTTTAAAAATGCTAGAAATAAAACAAGCAAGCTTCGTTGGATATGAAGTAGTATTACAAAATGCCTTACCGTTTTGGGATCGTGTTGAGTCAAATATAGAAGACGTAAGTAATAAAAACTTAGTAACGATAACTGATTTTAAAGATATATTTGAGACTAGAGAAGACATTATTGACAAATATTTTACAAATGGTAAATTCAAAAAACTAACATATGTTTATGAAGCATTTGGCTATAAAAAAATCGTTACACTAATTAATAAAGTAAAAGCGAGTAACCCTTGTCCGTTCTGTAAGGGAAAGAAAGTAATTTCTGAAGATAATCTACATGACGGAGTATATAAATTAACAATACCTTGTGTTAGCTGTTTAGCTAGTGGAATCAATGAGAGTGGACGTCAACAGCTTGTTGAGGGCATTGCGGTTCAAACATGGCTCACTGGTAAAGTAAGTGAAATAGTTCCTGAAAACCTACTAACTGAGGAAGTTAAAGATATACCGATATTTAATCGCATAAGAGAACTCAATAAACGTGATATGATGGCAGTTTATCAATGTTTGATTCAAAATAATTAACAATAAAAAACTCATTTTCGAAGATTGTTTTGAAATGAGTTTTTTATTTTGGAGCATTTATATACGTGTCAATATAACAGCTAAAATTGTTAAAAAATTTTCATAGAATAATGTTCACACTTTATACATGGTAATAAAACAGTATACTTAGTATGATTATTCTGTAGGAAAAAACGAATTTTCTAAAAATATATTATTAATAGATAATATTTCAACCAATATTTTAATTGAAAGTAGGAGATATGATGAATCATTTAAACTTAGGTAGGAACTTAAAAATATCAGCGGGTTTAACAGTATTTGTAATATTCTTGATGACATATCTTTTAAACTAAAATATTGTATTTTGCATAATAATTTGATTTGAAAACTCATTTGTAAAAATACAAATGAGTTTTTTATTATATTTCTTTTAAAAATAAAGAAACTATTAGATCATTTCATTAGTATAAAAATAGAACTGTAAATTAGAACAATGTATCAAGATTATATAAAGATAACATACATACAAATGTACGTTACTTTTAATAAATTATCCTAGTAGAAATTAAATAGAGAATCACAATTAAGTTGTGGTCCTCTTTTCTAAAAGTTCATTTATTTGCTTATCAAAACTTCCTCTTTCAATAAACTCTGGTGCTAAATTCGGTAAACCTTTTGCAATGCAAAAAGGAGATAGCATGCCAGTATAGAATATAAGCATTGTAAGGAGTGTGAGGGGTATGATAGACGGAGATGTAATATTAACTAGTACTCAAATAAGAGAGCAGTTGGAGTTGAAACCAAGCACCTTCAGAAAATATCAGGACATCTTAGAGAATGTTGGTTATACAATCAAGAAGAATAGTAGAGGACATCGACAATATTCAAATTATGATGTCTTGATCTTCGAAAAACTAATTGAATTAAGTAAGCATGATGGTATGACGTTAGAGAAGTCTGCGAGAATGATAAAAGAGCAAACCAATAGATTAATACCTCATACTGACATGATAGTCGAAGAAAAGTCTTTAAACTTAACAGAGCACCTAATACAGATAAACAATGAACACCAGTTGCAAACAATTGAAAAACTAATGAATGAAATGGAAGAAAGACTTTCTAAAAAGATGGATCGACAACATAAAGAAGTATTAAAGCAACGAGAAAAGCAGACTAGCTTACTGTTAGAAGAATGGAGAGAACAAAGAAAACAAGATCAACAACTGTTATTAGAAACGGCAGCCACTCAAGAAAAGAATTCATTACGAAAGAAAGTAAGTGAAAAAATAGTAGAATTAAAAAAATGGTATTTCGAAATTTGAGCTTATATTACATTTTAGCGATTTCGCAGTGCTTTTTTTCGTTGTAATGATAATAGCCAACTTATATGGAGTTTTACACTTAATAATTAATAGCAGAAATTAGGGAGCACTTAAAACAAGTGTTCTTTTTTTTAACTGAAATTATTATGTAAACTTGTTTCTTATTGATCGTTCTTCAGGAATGAAGGTTTTTCATTAATCCATTATTCTAGTATCCTTATTATGTTCAAAAAATGCTGTTGAGGTATGGTTAATGGTTACTCTTCATAAATTGACGAAATGGGTTGTAATCAAATATCACAAAAACAGAACATACATTCTGGTATTTTGAATATACTTATGGTAAAATTAGCTAGAGTAGAGTTGTGGTAGGTGCCTTTCTTCGTAAAGAAGGGAGGTGAGAATGTGACTGGTTATGAGATTGCAAATTTAATTATTCAAAGTGTTGGGATAACTGCAACTGTAATCTTAAGCATAATCGGTATAATCATTTCTATTAGCAAAAAAAAATAACCACCCTACCCCTCGAAAAGGTTGTGGTGATTATTTCTTCACTGGATCCGAGGAAAGCAACTTTACCAATTACTACTCGGAAGGGGTGTGTTCGCAGCACATCCCTTTTTAGTATATTCTTTATGACTTTATTATAGTCCTTTTAGTATAGTTTGACAATGAAGTTAAAGTTCTTTTTAACTGAATAAACGTTAATTTGCAATTTTTTCATTTGAATTTTGCGATACCTTTTTTGGTGAATTCAGGAGCAAAATTAAAGCGATACCTAAAAATGTCATAAAAATTCCAATAACTTGGGTTGGTGTTGGTTTAAAACCTGTTATGACTGTATCTAACACAATTGCAACTGCAGGATCTAAAAATGTTAATACAGCAATCATATTAGAAGGTAAAAATCGAATATTACCAAAGAATAATGCATAAATAACGCCTGTATGAACAAATCCAATAATCAAAATAAAAGACCAGTTTTCTAAATGCAAGTTTTGAAAAGAATCAAATTTAACAAAAGGAATTAAAAGCAGAAACCCTAATGTTGTCTGAAGTAAAGTCGTAAAATATGAACTTGTTTGTGTAATCCCTTTATTCACAATCATTAATAATCCATAAAAGATTGCAGCAAGAAATGCCCAAATGACCCCAGACGAAAGGAATTTATCAATTGTAAAATCAGAATTAATCCCGGATAAAAGGATCGATCCGATAAAACTACTTAAAACACCAAGTAATGGAACTAGCGTAATTTTTTCTTTATATATTAAACTACCTAATAAGAATAAAATAACTGGAGCTAAGTAATAAATTGAAACTGAAATTGTAACTGATAAATTTTCAAATGATTTAAATAAAAATACCCAATTTAAAACTAATAAAATTCCACTAAATAATGAAAGAGATATATCTTTTTTATTAAATATTTCTTTTTTAGCTAACCCTGAAAAATACCAAACAGACAATAAAAATATACTCGCAAAAACACATCTAATAAAAACTAAATCAATGGCTTTTAAGCCCGTTTTAGGAGCGACGAAACCTACTGTTCCAAAAGTAGCCATTGCAATAATGATACTAATTGTCGCCTTTTTATTTACTGCCAAATTCCCCAATATGTATCACATCCATTCCAAGTGTAATTTCAATATTCTGTCAAATAAGTATATACTAAACTTTAGTGTTATATCAATCGAATAGTGTATGTATAAGGAATAACCTTACTCATTGATGTTTCTTGGGTTGAGATTAACTTCCTCATAAGGTGTTCATAAGGAGCAAAAAAATCAAGAAGATGAGAATCTCTTACTCATAAGTTCAAAATAAATATATTTTCCACGACTTTTAAGATTAATACAATCGAAGTTTTCATTAAATTCAGTTTAAATTAATAGGCAAATAAATAGTTTTCATTTATACTATATTTTGTAGTTTTAAAGTATTTTTAGTTAAAATTTGTCAATTAGTTGGCAACTATTTTAAATTGTGAGGGGAATTTTAATGAATATCGTCGTAGTAAATGGTTCACCTAGAGCAAATGGTCGAACTAGATTCTTAGCAAAACAAATCGCGGAATCTAATAATTATACAAATTTAGATTTAGCATTTGAACAAATTCCTCTTTATAATGGGGAAGCTGAACAAAAAGAAATAGAAGCAGTTAAAGCAGTTAGAGAATTACTAGTTAAAGCAGATGGAATCGTTATTTGTACGCCGGAGTACAATAATGCGATGAGTGGAGCTTTAAAAAACCTAGTTGAACTATTAGGTTCTGAGCCATTCAAGAAAAAGCCAATTTCTTTATTAGCAGTAGCTGGTGGAGGAAAAGGTGGTATTAATGCTTTAAATAGTTTGAGAACAGTAATTCGTGGTGTTTATGGAAATGCATTACCAAAACAACTAGTTTTAGACCCTGTTGATTTTGAAAATGATACAATTGTGAAGCCTGAAGCTTTTGCAAAAGTAACTGAAGTAATTGATGAATTAAAAGAATATGTACAAAAAGAAATTTTATATAAAGAATACATAGAATCAAATAGTGTTTCTAAGTAATAAAAATGGTCCTAATCAATTAATGGTTAGGACCATTAAAAATAGCTTAACATATTTGTTAAGCTTAAAGTAAAAACGATTTATCATTAACATTTCTAATAGGAAAGTTTACTTTATATCGTACAGCAATAATTCTAATTGCTGTTGTAATTAGAAAACAAATATACAAAGATTGCAGTTTAGTAAATTCGCCATGTGTAAACAAAATTGTTACAGAGCCAATAATTGCTGCGATTGCATAAATTTCTTTTCGGAATACAAATGGAATTTCTCTTGCGAATACATCTCGCATAATTCCACCACCAATTCCAGTGATTAAACCCATCGAAATAATTAAAAAAGAACCTTTTAAACCGTGATCAATTGCCGAATATGAACCAACTGCAGTAAAAACACCAAGACCAATTGCATCAGTAATGATTAAAGTTGATTGGAACTGCATTGTTCGTTGATAAAATAACCATGTTACAATTGAAACGACTGTACTTACGATAAAGTATTGAGGTTTTGCAAAAGCATTCGGTACCGTTTGACCTAAAATAATATCACGAATTAACCCTCCGCCAAGCGCAGTACAAGCTGCTAAAAAAACAACACCAAATAAGTCCAATTTCTTTTGAATACCAACCAAAGTACCAGAAATGCTAGCAGCTATAATTCCTGCATAAACAAAAACCTCGATCAAAATCATCCATTCTATCCCCTTAATTCCATTTTCTATGATTCATTTTAGCAACAGGTAGGGAGTATTACAATATTAAAATAACTTTGAAAACGCTTCATTTTAAAAAAAATTTTTACATAAAAAATTTACAGTATTTTACATAAATTTCACTTGAAATTTATAGATTGGAGAGGTTAAAATGCTAAACAATATGAAACAACAAAAAAATGAAGTGGTATCGGGAGAAATTCAATTAATAATGGACAAATTTAATATTGTCGGGTGTCAAGCAGCAGTCGTTATAAAAGATAAACTGATTTGGTCTGATGCGTATGGTTTTCGTAATTTAGAAACAAGAGACTTAGTTACGGAAAATACGATGTTTCGAATTGCTTCTATTTCAAAACTTTTTACTGCTACAGCAATCATGCAATTAGTTGAAAGAAAAATACTAGATTTAGATCAAGATATTAGTCATTATTTAGGATTTAAAATAAGAAATCCTAAATTCCCAAAATCTTATATTACGTTGAGACAAATTTTAACTCATACATCTTCACTTAACTCAGACGATGCATCAAATAGTGTGTATGCAAAATTTATTAGAGATGGACATTCTAATTTTTCTTTACAACTTACAGAATTATTTGATGAAAATGGAAAGTATTTTACGAAAGAAATATGGGGGGATTGGAAACCAGGAGATCATTGGATGTATTCAAATATAGGTGCGATCATATGCGGTGCAATTATTGAAAAAGTCACTAATTTACGCTTTGACGAGTATATCAATCAAAATATATTTGAACCTCTAGAAATGAAGAATGTAGCTTTTTCCTATTCAAATATTAATAAAAGCCATGAATTAGCAAACTTATATGAAAAAAATAAAGATACGAACGAATATAAAGTAACAATTGAGGATGTTAGGCAAAGTGGATATTCGGAAACTCATTGGGATCAATACATCATCGGAAACCATGGAGGATTATTTGAACCTCAAGGTGGACTAAGAACAACTGCAGTTGAATTAAGTAAGTTTTTACGAGCACATATGTTAAACGGGAGTCTAAATGGGCACCAAATTCTTGAACAAAAAACGTCAAAATTAATGAAATCAATTCAATGGTCTAGAGAAGAAAATAATCATTTCTTTAGTAAAATGGCTCTTGGTTTTCATATTAGCCACGACTTTTTACCTGGCTACAAAGAAATGATTGGACATGCTGGTGAAGCATACGGATTAATCAGTAATTTATATTGGCATGAAGAAAAACAATTCGGCATGATCTTTATCTTGAACGGAAGTCAGTTTGATTTATTAAAAAATTCTAGATTCGAAGTAGAAAAAGAATTAGCAGACGTAATTTTTAAACATGTACTTGGTGAACGTGTATTAAAACTTATTTAAGGTAAATAATGAAAAAACAGTGAATCTAAACTATACACTTTTTAATCACCCACATACTTAAATTGTTTGAATATCTGTAGTCTAAGAAAAAAGGATCTATTTTATTGTTATTATCCCCTTATAGTAGACAGTCAAAAAAAAGGATCGTACTGTCTATTATGGAGGGGATTTTTTTATGGGGA
>NZ_LJIZ01000011.1 GCF_001420605.1 Bacillus sp. FJAT-25509 | reverse complement strand
CCTGTAAAATACAGGTTAACAACGGCTGCTTAGTCGGTCTTATTTAAATGTGTCTACTTGACAGGGGTAAGTCCAAATTTAAACAGTCTTTTTTATAGTAATTATAAATACTAACTATAGCAGATTTTCTTTAATATTTTATTACAAAATAGTAAGGTCGTGCTAATCCCAATTCTTAATGAATACATTATTATGTATTGTTATGAAAAGGGAGGTCATATACGTGAATAAAGATCAGTATCGATTTTACAATGTAAGTGAGAGAAATATGAGTTTTGATCATGTAGTTGATCGGCTATATCATTTTGTAAAAAATGATCCTAATAAACAATATCGACTTTCCATTGGAACAGATTCTCAAGTTCATAGTAATGGAACTAAGTTTATTACGGCACTTCACTTGCATAGAGTAGGTAATGGCGCTTGGGGATGTTTACATACTTGTTGGCATCACAAGAAAATCCGAAATTTAAAAGAGAAAATATTTCTAGAAACTATGTATAGTCAGGAAATAGCTTTTTTATTATCACCTTTTCATTTAGAAAAAATTTTTAGTCCTCTTCATGAAAATGCTAATTCGAATAATTTTAGTTTTGAAATTCATCTAGACATTGGTACGATGGGGCTAACGAAAGAGTTTATACAAGAAATGACATCTAAAGTATCTGCAATGGGCATCATTCCTAAGATAAAACCTGATTCTTATACAGCATTTAGTTATGCAAATAAATTTACAAAATAAGAAGTTTAAACTAAATAAACATTGATTAGAATGAGGATTAGGAGGGATGATGGATGCTAAGTGAACAAAATTTCACAGAAGATGAACTGTCTTTATTGGTCGACACAGTGATGAAACAAAATTATGCAATTGAACTCATTTCATCACAGATAACGGATATAGAAAATGGATTAATGGATGCAGGCGAGGATCAATATGAAAGATTGATTCATTTATATCAAAAATTAAGGGATTTAGGGCTATGAAGACAAATATAGATGAACGTTTAGATAATAAATTATTTATCTAAACGTTTTTTTGTTTTTTGAATAGTTATAGATAAATAAGTAAATTTTTAAGAAAAGTTAAATTGGAAAGGGGTTACAAATCTGATAATATAGGGATGGGGACATAGTCCTTAATCGAATAAAATAGTGTATAGGATTTTTTCCATACAGATGAATAGCAAAGTTGTATGTGTATTTATTTGATGTTTGTTTATGAATAGATAATTTCTACCATTTTTAAATACTTTTGCTTTTCTATTGGGGGACGATGTTTGTGATTAGTATTGATGGTTCACAATTTTTTGAACATAAAGTAGAAGAAGTAATTATATCAAGTGAAAAAGTAGCTCATGTACAAATTGGTAACAGTTTGGAGCATGCATTATTAGTACTTACAAAATCTGGATACTCTTCAATTCCAGTGTTAAATCCGAAGTTTCAGTTGCTAGGTTTAATTAGTACGTCTATGATATTAGACGGAATACTTGGATTAGAAAGAATTGAATTTGAACGTTTGAGTAATATGAAAGTTGAAGAGGTAATGGGTACTGAGATACCTTTATTAAAAACGACTGATACGCTCGCTAAAGGGCTTGAATCTGTAATTGATCATCCATTTGTATGTGTGGTTGATGCTAATAATACTTTTGAAGGTATATTAACTCGTAGAGCGATTTTAAAACAATTGAATAAAAATGTGAGAAGATATAATAAGCATTAGCGATTAAAAAGTAAGTCATCATCAAATTGACTTACTTTTTTAATGTTGGTTTTCTTGGGAAAAAGAATTGTTGACGAGTCAAATCCAATTTTTATGAATAAAGGCAAGGGGGGATTATGTGCAAATTGATGATATACGTTTAATAATTACTTTGTCTGAAGAGAAGAATATGAGGAAGGCAGCAGAGAGGTTATTTGTTTCTCAACCAGCTTTAAGTCAAAGGCTACAAAATTTAGAGAAGCAGATTGGTAGTGAATTGTTTATTCGTTCTCAAAAAGGATTGATTATTACTGCATCTGGTGAAATCATATTAAATTACGCGAAAAAGATGGAAGAAACATATCAAACAATGTTAGAGCAGTTACAAATTTTAAAATCCGATATTTCGGGTACTTTAAAGATTGCCGTTTCTTCTGTTGTTGCGCAATACTGGTTACCACCAGTTTTAAAAAAATATGTGTCAAGCTATCCTGAAGTACAAGTTTCACTTTTTACAGGTTGGAGTAGTGAAATTACAAATCGCTTATATGAAAATGAAGTTCATCTAGCAATTGTCAGAGGAAACCAAAATTGGTTTGGAGAAAAGGAATTACTATTTTCTGATGAATTATTATTAGTTGATACAAAAAAACATAGTCTAGAGGAATATAAAACAATTCAAAGACCATTTATTCAGTTTAAAAGTAATTCAAATTATTATCAGCTTATCCAGTCATGGTGGTATGAGCATTTTAATTCATTACCAAAACATGAAATTGTAGTCGATCAAATTGAAACATGTAAGCAATTTGTTTTGAATGGTTTAGGCTTTGCGATCTTACCTTCCTCTGTATTACATGATGTTAGTGATGAAAATATTATAAAAACACCTTTAATTACAAAAGAACAATCAGGTTTATATCGCGATACATACTTACTTTATAATCGAGATGCAATGAAATTAAAACAAGTAGAAGGATTTATAGAATCAATTCGAAAAAAAAATAAAGATTAATCGACAAAATGTTGCTAGTTACTTACTAGATTTGATAGAGTATTCTTATTGATAATAATAAAGGGGGCAATTCATTATGAAATTAATGGACGCAAATGAAATTATTGCATTTATTGCAAATAGCACGAAAAAAACACCTGTAAAGGTTTATGTAAAAGGTCAATTAGACAAGCTTACTATTTCTGAATCAGTTCAATCATTTATTTCTCAAAATTCTGGAGTTTTATTTGGTGAGTGGGATGATGTTAAAGTAATCCTTGAAGAGCAAAAAGAATACATAGAAGATTATGTAGTAGAATCAGATCGTCGTAATTCAGCAATTCCACTTTTAGATGCTAAAGGTATTAAAGCTCGTATCGAGCCAGGTGCGTTTATTCGTGATCAAGTTACAATTGGTGACAATTCAGTTATTATGATGGGTGCTGTAATTAATATCGGTGCAGTAATTGGAGAAGGTACAATGATCGATATGAACGCCGTACTTGGTGGTCGTGCTACAACAGGTAAAAACTGTCACGTAGGTGCTGGTGCTGTTTTAGCTGGCGTAATTGAGCCACCATCAGCAAACCCAGTTATTCTTGAAGACAATGTACTAATTGGTGCAAATGCAGTAGTTTTAGAAGGTATTAGAGTAGGTGAAGGCGCAGTAGTAGCTGCAGGTGCAATTGTTACTGAAGACGTTGCTCCTTATACTGTGGTTGCAGGTGTTCCTGCTAGAAAAATCAAAGATATCGATGATAAAACAATTTCAAAAACTGAAATCATTCAGGCTTTACGTCAACTAAATCAATAATAACAAGAAGTAAGCGTAGAATTTATTTTTCTACGCTTTTTTTGGAGGAGTTAAAATGGATTCATTTATTAAAATTAGAAGGGATTTACATTTAATCCCTGAACTTGGTTTTCAAGAATTCAAAACACAAGCGTATTTACTAGATTATTTATCTAGTTTAAATCAAGAAAGAATGGTAATTGATACATGGAGAACAGGTATTTTCGTTCGAGTAAAAGGGTTAAAATCTACTAGAACGATTGGTTACCGTACAGACATTGATGGATTACCAATGAAAGAAAACACAGGATTAGAGTTTTCATCGATTCATGAAGGCAATATGCATGCCTGTGGCCATGATGTACATATGAGCATTGCGCTTGGTGTTCTGACTAATATTGTTAATGAGCCAATCGATGACGATGTCGTATTTATTTTTCAACCAGCAGAGGAAGGCCCAGGTGGAGCGGAACCCTTACTTAAAAGTGAAGAATTTAAACCATTTAAACCAGATGTAATCTATGGTTTACATATAGCACCTGAATATCCTGTTGGTACAATTGCAACGAAACCTGGTATGTTATTTGCGCATACATCAGAACTTTTTATTGATTTTCATGGCTTAAGCGGTCACGCAGCTTTCCCTCATTTAACGAATGATATGATCGTTGCATCAAGTCATTTTATCACTCAAGTTCAATCAGTAGTATCAAGAAATGTAAATCCATTAGATAGTGCTGTCATTACGATTGGAAAAATAACTGGTGGTACAGTTCAAAATGTTATTGCAGATCATGTTCGAATAGAAGGTACGATGCGAGCGTTAAGTGAAGAAGCAATGCTGAAATTAAAAAATAGAATTGAAAGTCTTGTGAATGGATTTCAAGAGAGTTTTCAGTGTAAAATAGAAGTAGATTTTGGAAGTAATTACTATGGAGTAATAAACGATGAATCGTTGACGAATGAATTTTTTAATTTTGCGAAACAATATGACGGTATTGAGGCCGTGCTTTGCAATGTTGCAATGACAGGTGAAGATTTTGGTTATATGACAAAAGAAATTCCAGGCCTGATGTTTTGGATTGGCGTAAATTCGGAATTCGGACTCCATAATCAAAAATTAAACCCAGATGAAAATGTAATTCCATTAATGATTCGATTTATATCTGACTTTATGAAAAAGCAACAATGAAAATGATTTTCAGTTAATAATAATTATAAATTAATATTGACTTTAAATAAGTAGTTTACTATAATATCACTTGTATGATAAATAGTTACATAAATATTGGAGGTAATAACGATGGCAGAACGTTTAGTAGGAAAACAAGCACCACGCTTTGAAATGGAAGCAGTTTTAGCAAATAAAGAATTTGGTAAAGTAAGCTTAGAAGAAAACATGAAAAACGATAAATGGACAGTATTATACTTCTATCCAATGGACTTCACTTTTGTATGTCCAACTGAAATCGTAGCAATCTCTGATCGTTACGACGAGTTTGAAGATCTTGATGCAGAAGTTGTAGGTGTTTCTACAGATACAATTCACACTCACTTAGCATGGATCAACACTGATCGTAAAGATAATGGCTTAGGTCAATTAAAATATGCATTAGGTGCAGATACAAACCACGCTATTTCTCGTGACTATGGCGTATTAATTGAAGAAGAAGGTATTGCATTACGTGGATTATTCATCATCAGCCCAGAGGGTGAATTAATGTACCAAGTAGTACACCATAACAACATCGGTCGTGAAGTTGATGAAGTTTTACGTGTACTTCAAGCTTTACAAACTGGTGGACTTTGCCCAGCTAACTGGAAACCAGGTCAAGCAACTCTATAATTCTAAACAATTAAGAATTAATGTCAAAGGTCTAACTCATAGTTAGGCCTTTTTAAACACAATTACGAAAAGTGGAAGGCGTTTGTTAAAGACCCGACAAGCATAAGGCAAGGACCGAGAAAAGTTGGTTTTTACTTTTATCGGTCATTGACTTATGACCTCGAGGGTCTAACGCCTGGAACTAGACAAAACGAAAAGTAGAACAAGCTCACTTAGAGCTAATGAAACAAGTAGGAGGACTATAAAATGAGACTGCGCTCACCAATGCCTGAATTAGATGGTGCAACAACAGTATTAAATGGAGAAATTCAAAAAGAAAACCTAATCGGTGACAAACCAACATTAATTCATTTTTGGTCTGTTAGTTGCCATTTATGTAAAGTAGCAATGCCAAACATTAATGCTTTCAGAGATGAATATAAAGATCGATTAAATGTAGTAAGTGTTCATATGCCAAGATCTGAAGATGATTTAGATATCGATAAAATTAAAGAAGTTGCTGAAGAACATGGAATTACACAAACAATATTAGTTGATAACCAACATACAATTACAGATGCTTTTGAAAATAAATACGTACCATCATATTACGTATTTGATAAAACAGGTGTATTACGCCACTTCCAAGCTGGAGAAGGCGGAATGCCAATGTTAGAAAAACGTGTTAATCGCGTACTAGATGAAGCGGCAAAAGTAGAATAATTTTCAGATTGCATCATCACTTGGGAGACTTTTTTTAAAAGTCTCTTTTTGTGTTTGAGCAATCTTCATCTTGAAACTAGTAGAAAGTGTATTTTATAGTTATAATGAAAGAAAACTAATCTTTAGTTTAAGGAATTATTCTGTAGGAGGAAAAAAGTTTGGAGATTCAAACAATCGCAATCTTTATCTTATGGTTGTTTTTATATGCCTACATGATTATTGCTTCAATTGATTTTGGTGCAGGATTTTATGCGTTTTATACGATTACAACTAAAGAAGAACCAAAATTAATTGGCTTAATAAATCGACATCTTTCATCTATTTGGGAGCTGGCTACATTATTTTTCATTTTCTTCTTTATAGGAGTAGTTGGTATATTCCCGAGGGTAGCATATTATTATGGTGTTCCACTATTAGTTCCAGGTAGTGTAGCGATGATTTTTTTAGCAATTAGGGGCTCGTTTTATACTTTTCAGCAATACGGCGGAAATAGGAGTAAGTTCTTTTTAATTTTGTATGGCGCGACAAGTCTATTGATACCTGTTACATTATCGACTGTTTTAACAATTTCTGAAGGTGGTTTTATTATCGAGAATGGAACAGATATACGATTTTATCCATTTAAATTAATTACGAATTCATATTCACTATCTGTAATGCTTTTAGCTGTATGTTCAGTTCTATTTATTAGTGCAATGTTTTTAATTTATTCTGCAAATCTTATAAATGATACAGAGTCGGAAATTAAATTAAGAAAGTATGTACTAGTGTGGTCATTACCAACTATTATTTCAAGTATCATCGTATTTTTGTCAATGAAATTACATAATAAAGTTCATTTTGATCGAATGCATAATGTATGGGAATTCTTCCTTCTATCTTTTATTTGCTTTTGTATAGCGATTTATTTTGTAATAAAAAGAAAAAGATATGGTTTAGCGTTTATATTAGTATTATTGCAATATTTCTTCGCATTTTTTGGATATGGAATAAGTCATCTACCATTTATCTTATATCCTTATTTAAGAATCGAAACAAGTTTTGCTAAGAGTAGTTTAGCAATCGTGCTAATTATACTGTTTGTAGTATTTTTTATCTTATTTACTGTGTATTTTATATTTTTAGTTCTTAATAAACCTTTCTTTATGAAAGTGTTTTTAAAAAGTAATGATAAAAATGACTTTCAAGATTAATAAGAAGATAAATATTTATTATTATGGAATACCACGAATTAATGAATTCTGTGGTTTTTTATTTTTTATAGGCTCTGTGAAAACAGTTTGCTGATTTACTTATGCAACTAAGTGGCGGTTTAGTTTCATAAGAAATGGTATTATAAAATTAACAAAAAGACTATTTAGGAGGAATTAATGGGGTTAGAGCATGAATTTTATCTTATTCCAGATACAATTAGCGTAAACCAAATTTGGAAATTAAGAAAAAACAATAATGTAATTGAAAGCGTTAGAATACATGATGATATTATCCAATATATAATGGACTCTTTAAATTGGATACCTAGTAAAAATCCATCAACTAGTGGGAACATGAATAGAAAAGGACTTAATTATTATGGAGAGACTCTATTTGAACAACAGTCTTCAGAAAAGATAATTGCAATATTTACTTCATGGAAAGACTTATTTAGAAATGGACCCAAAGTGTTAAAACTTAGAGGTAATTTTGTTTATGAGGAAGATGATGGATATGGAGAATATGAAAAGTTATTCATCAATCGAGACGAATTAATTAGCAAAGTAGAAAAAATGATAGCAATGGCAGAGAAATTATCAGAAGGTAATTTTTATTTATATCATTTGGGGATTTAAATAGAGCATTCGATTTTTTTATGTAACTAACGCAATGTAATAGTTGTATAAGTTATCTTTTAAAAAGGGAGAGTTTTGTTTGAAATTTATTGAGTTTGGAATCGGTAATACTTGGTTAGTTAGGACAGAAACAGAATTAGAAGATGGGACAGAATTTGAAGAAAAGGGAATTATTGGACCCTTAAAAATTAATTCTTTATATATAAGAATTTGGCTAGCTAGAACAGTTATAATAATTGACTCAAAAGAAGGCTTTAAACGTATAAAAAAGAAACGTAATCATTTTAAATTTATTTTTGGGATAAGTATTGAACTAGCGCAGTGCATTAGTGGTATAAGTGTTCCTAAGGTTGTCTAATTAGAAAACCTTATTTTAGTTCAAAATCAACAATAAATTTAACATTGCATTTTTATAAAAAAAGGGCGGTCTCAAAAGTATTTTGACTTTTGAGATCGCCCTTTTAACATGTCCTAATGATTAAACTTCCATAATAATTGGGAGAATCATTGGTTTACGTTTTGTTTTTTCGTATAAGAAAGGTGATAAAGTATCAGTAATTTCATTTTTTATTTCTGACCATTGAGAAGTTTTACGTTCCATGATTTTGTTTAAATGAGTAGAAATCATTGCTTGTGCTTCGTTTATTAAATCGCCACTTTCTCTCATATAAACGAAACCGCGTGAAATGATATCTGGGCCTGCTGAGATTTTAAATTCCTTCATATCGATGCTTACGACAACGATTACAAGACCTTCTTCAGATAAAATTCTACGGTCTCTTAAAACGATATTACCAATATCCCCGATACCGCTTCCATCAATATAAACATTACCAGAAGGTACTTTTCCTGCAACCATAGCCTCGTCGGCACGAAGAGCTAAAACTTCACCATTATCCATGATAAAGCAGTTTTCTTCAGGTACTCCACAGTCCATAGCAAGCTTAGCATGCATGCGCTGCATTCTATATTCACCGTGAATCGGCATAAAGTATTTAGGTTTCATCAGTCTAAGCATTAATTTTTGCTCTTCTTGACCACCATGACCACTAGTATGAATATCATTTAATGATCCATGAATTACTTCAGCGCCAGCACGATATAGTAAGTTAATTGTACGATTTACGCTCATTGTATTACCTGGAATTGGTGAAGAAGAAAATACTACAGTATCTCCAGGAATAATTTGAATTTGACGATGTGTACCATTTGCTATACGTGATAATGCAGCCATAGGCTCACCTTGACTACCTGTACATAAAATGACTAATTGGTTAGCCGGAATACGATTAATTTGAGATGCATCAATAAATGTATCTTTAGGACATTTGATATATCCTAGGTCATGACCGATCTCGATATTTGCTTCCATACTTCTACCAAAAACAGCAATTTTACGTCCGTTTGCAATAGCAGATTCGACAACTTGTTGAAGACGGTGAATATTAGAAGCGAAAGTAGCAAAAATGATACGACCATCAACCTTACGGAAAATTTCACTGATCGTGTCACCAACTTTTCTTTCTGACATCGTAAAGTGAGAAACCTCACTGTTCGTACTATCTGAAAGTAAGCATAAGACACCTTCTTTTCCTATTTCAGCCATTTTAGTTAAATTAGCCGAATCTCCAACAGGTGTGAAATCAAATTTAAAATCACCTGTATGGACAACTTGTCCTTGAGGAGTTTTAACGACGATACCATAACAATCAGGAATACTATGTGTAGTACGGTAAAATGTAACACTAGTTTTTCTGAATTTGATGATGTCATCTTCTTTGATTTCTATTAATTTAGCTTTACGTAATAGACCGTGCTCTTCAAGTTTATTTTTGATTAAAGCTAAGGCAAGTTTACCACCATAAATTGGAATGTTTAATTCTCTTAATAAATATGGAATACCACCAATGTGGTCTTCATGTCCGTGAGTGATAAATAAACCTTTAATTTTTTCCTCATTTCGAACTAAGTAGGAATAATCAGGTATAACGTAGTCTATCCCTAGTAGCTCATCTTCAGGGAACTTGATTCCGGCATCTATTAATATAATTTCATCTTGATATTGTACTGCGTATGTATTTTTACCAATTTCCCCTAAGCCACCTAGTGCGAATACGGCAGCTTGATCATTTTTAAGAAATTTCATAAATTACGCTAGCTCCAAAATTTTAAAGCTTTCACTTTGTTTTTCGAATTCAAGATGAGCACCGGTTAAAGCTTGAACAAGCTCAATATTATAATTGAAAGGTAATAATTTCGCACGAACTTCTCTTTCACTGTCTGCTTCTACATAAACTGTTTTAGTTTTTTCTCTTACAGGTACCTCTAATGGTAATTCCTGATAGTATACTTTAAAAATCATTTAAATCTCTCCTTGTCAAATCACTATCTTCTCAATATTATAAGTGATTTTCTATATATTTTCATTCTTTTTATTGAAGATTACCTAAAATACGGTCATTTTAAAAAAAAATTTGAAATTATTGAGATATATTTCTTCTTTTTCAAAAATTGTTTTAGCCGTTTTTTTAATTTTTTTCTAAGTTTACGTAACATTAGTTTTACCTCCAAGACATGAAATTAAACTTATATGT
Organism: Bacillus sp. FJAT-25509; assembly: GCF_001420605.1. Lineage (GTDB taxonomy): Bacteria > Bacillota > Bacilli > Bacillales > Bacillaceae_G > Gottfriedia. The sequence continues at coordinate 55,970 of NZ_LJIZ01000011.1, read as the reverse complement.
AGAGAACACGGACATAGTATATTTAAATGTAGTATTGTTCGAAAAAACATTTTCATTCAATATATTCAGAAAAGCAGTTAAAATAGAGGATATCTTAAAGTTAAGGGGAGAAGAAAGTGAAGAAGTTATATGCAGCCTTGTTTTTATTAAGTATTATTTGGAGTACATCTTTTTTATTTATTAAGCTCCTTTTAAACGATATGGGGCCAGAAGCAATTGTATTTTATCGCTGTTTCTTTGGTGCTATGACATTATTAATTATTATGTTAATTAAAAAGGTAAAGATTGATTATAAAAATTTACCGAAAATGGGATTAATTATTGCGATCTCATTATTTAATCATGCAATACCGTGGCTTTTTTTATCTTTTAGTGAGACCCATCTACAAAGTAATCAAGCGGCAGTATTAAATGCTTTTACGCCAATTGCAACACTTATTATTGGATACTTTTTCTTTTCTCAAAAAATTCATAGAAAACAATGGATTGGACTTATGGTAGGGATCGTTGGAGTTATGATAATGATGAATCTTAATCCATCAACAATTTTCTCCGATAATATAATTTATTCACTATTAATGTTATTTGTTACTTTTTGTTATGGACTTGGTTCACATCTAACTAAAAAGTATTTACAAAAAATTGATGTATTGATTGTTTCATTTTTAACCTTAGGTATTTCTGGTGTAATCGGCTTTATTTATATGGTCGTTTTAGGGAAGGGCACAATAAAACCATTTGTTAATTTTGAAGTTTTTAGTGGTGTGTTTGGACTAGGCGTTATATGTTCGGGGTTGGCATATTTATTATTTTATTATATGGTTAAAGAGGGAAGTGCAGAATTTGCAACAATGGTTACTTATATAGTACCTGTATTTGCTTCTATTTGGGGATTTTTCTTTTTAAACGAACCTTTATCTTTCAAAATGATTTTGGGGCTATTAATCGTACTTCTTGGAGTATTTATTACGAATAGTAAACAGAAGTCAAAAATGAATAATTCAAAAGCAAATGCAGCGTCTTAGTGAGGAGAGAATAATATGACTAAACCAATCGTTTTTTTTGATATTGATGGAACGATTTTAAATCATGATAAAGTAATTCCGGAAAGTACAAAGAACGCAATTTCGGAACTTCAAAATAGAGATATCCACGTAGCGATTGCAACTGGTCGTGCGCCATTCATGTTTAAAGAAATTCGTGAAGAGTTAAATATAAATAGTTTTGTAAGCTTAAATGGGCAATATGCTGAATTTGAAGGTGAAGCTATTCACAAACATGCTCTACATCCAGAACAACTTCACCAATTTACTCAAAAAGCAAAAGAACTAAGTATACCGCTTATTTATTTAAATAATGAGACAATGAGAGCGTCAATTGATTCACATCCTCATATAAAAGAAGCAATGACATCGATTAGAATGCAACATCCTGAAGTTCAGCATGATTTTTATCATAATCGTGAAATTTACCAAGTATTACTTTTCTGCGAGGAGCATCAAGAGCCATCATTAACAAATGGATTTAATGATTTTAATTTTATTCGCTGGCATGAATATTCGTCAGATGTCTTACCAGTTGGAGGTTCTAAAGCGAATGGAATACTTCAAATGGTAAACCATCTTGGATTTGATATGCAAAATGTAATCGCATTTGGTGACGGATTAAATGATTTAGAAATGATCGAAAAAGTAGGTACGGGTATCGCCATGGGGAATGCAGTAGATCCACTTAAAAAATTAGCTAATCATATTACAACGAATGTTGATGAAGATGGAATTTTAAACGGTTTAAAATGGGCCGGACTTCTTTAAGTATGTTAGACAAATTACAAAAACATGAATTTTAGACTGACTGCAAGCGCTTGTCTTTCGAGGCGCGAAGCCTGGTGAGTAGCGGAGTTACTTTTAACGGTAATGAGCCCCCCTCAACAGGCGAAGCAACGAAGAAAGCGAGCGTTTGTCAGCAGTCTAAAAAGAGCGATTGGTTTTCCAATCGCTCTTTTTTAATTCCTCTCTAAAGGTGAAGCTCCTTCTGGAGGAGAAAAAGGGTTTGTTTTATTAATACGATCATAAAACATTACTCCATTTAGATGGTCAATTTCATGCTGGAAGCAAATTGCTGGTAAACCTTTTAAACGGATTTTTACTTCTCCTATTCTCGTGTCATAGCCAGTAACTGTTATTCTTGCATAACGTGGAACATATCCAGGAACATCACGATCAACAGATAAGCAGCCTTCACCACCTGATAAATAAACTTCCTCAACAGAATGACTTACAATTTTAGGATTTAATAATGCATAACTAAATAAATTACCTTGTAAGTCAGTAACATGAACTCCTATTGCTCTTTTAAGAATTCCAATTTGTGGTGCGGCTAAGCCGATACCTGATCGTAAACCGTATTCGGCAGTTATTTCTGGATTCTGACTATTTATAACATACTCTAATAATGAATTAGCTAAATTAATATCCTCAGCAGATGGAGGTAAGCTTACTTCACTCGAGATTTCCCTTAATCTAGGGTCGCCTTCTCGAATTATATCTTTCATTGTAATCAAATGAATTTCACTCCTGTCTTAATATTTCCTAAATATAAGTATGTACTATTCACTAGTATTATTAATTTAGTCTAACAAATCTTTTTTAAATTGTCAGTCACAAGTCAATAGAATGGAAAAAGGAGCGATAAAATATCGCCCCTTAAAGTTTGTGGTTATACATTAATAATAGAGGCTTACTAGTGTGAATTATAAAACGAAAGCTGCACCAACGATAATTAATAAAATGAATAGAACAACGATTAATGCGAAACCGCCGTAACCGCAACCGCATCCGCCGCCGTAACCATAACCAGGGTATCCACCTTTTCCACCGTATCCGTAACCGTACATATAATAACCTCCCTTTAAACTGTTTCCGCATATAGCGGATACTACAAATTATGAAAAACTACATAAAGTGTGTGGGTATGTGACCAGATTATTTTTTAGGACGTATAAAAAGTCTGAAAAGATGCAACATGGAAATAATAATGAAAAAAATTGGGTGAAATTATGTATAAAAAATTCAATTCTCTATTGCTAGTAATAAGTATACTCTTTATCTTTTGTTCGGGTTGTACTTCTCAAGCAAAACAAAAGAATTTAGTTATAAATCAACTAGCTGAAATTGCAGAAATGGAACAAAAATTTCAAAAAGCTGGAGAAGGTATTCAAAAACTGGAAGTAAAAGAATTGGAGTATTATGAAAAAATTTATTTATATAAAATCAGCGAAGTAAATAAAAGACAAGAGGCGGCTAAACAAGCAATCAATTTGTTAAATGAACGGAAAGAACGGGTTAACGGGGAGTCAAAATTAATTCACGATATTGACATAAAAATTAAAGAACTTCAAACAATAAATATTGAAACGAAGGATGAACAGTTTCGAAATGAAGTTAATAACTTTATAAAAACATGGAGAGAAAGAACCGACTTATACGATAAATTGAATTCAAAATATAAAGATGCAATGGAAACGGATCTTTCAATTTATAACTTATTATCGCAGAAAAAAGTTGATTTAAAAAATGTAAAGAGTGAGACAAAGGATACAAATCACATTTATAAAGATGTCATTAAATATAATGATCAATTAAATCTTTATACTCAAAAATTAAATAATTTACAAAAAGACATATATGAAAAATATGGTAAATAACACAATAGGACTAGAATTACTAAACAAAAATCGTTGTAGTACAGTTTGGAATTTATGATAAAAAAAATCCGTTTTTAGCTATTTGAGTATAATTTAAAAGAGTTTCTGTTATTGTATAACAGATTGCTGTTTCAAAGGTAGTACAGGGTAGAAATTTTGTGACGAATTTTCCGAAAAATCATGAATAAAATAATACAACAAAATATTTGACGAGTTTATGAACGTGTTATAAACTGTACTAGTGTTCAATGTTGTACTAGTGTAATACACGAATAGTATAAGTACAGATTTTAATTATAAGTACAAGTTGCTTGTAATTACTCTTAAGAAAATACACATGATGGATAAAGAAAATAAATCCTCCATAATTAAAGAAGGGTGTGGGTTTTAGTGGCAACTACTACGAAGAAAGTAGCTGGAAAGGAAACAACAGAAATGAAGAATACACAAACTGTTTCTGAATTAATGGATCAAATGCTTCAATTTGGCGATTCAGTTGGAACTCTTCAAATTTTAAATGAAGAGGGCGAAGTCGTTAATGAAGCAGCGATGCCTGAATTATCAGATGAGCAATTAAAAGAATTAATGAAACGTATGGTATGGACTCGTGTTCTTGACCAACGTTCAATTTCATTAAACAGACAAGGACGTTTAGGTTTCTATGCTCCTACTGCAGGACAAGAAGCTTCTCAATTAGCAAGTCAATTTGCTCTTGAAAAAGAAGACTTTATCTTACCTGGTTACCGTGATGTACCTCAAATGATCTGGCACGGTTTACCATTATATAAAGCATTTTTATGGTCACGTGGACATTTAGTAGGAAGTCAAATTCCTGAAGATGTAAATACAATCTTCCCACAAATTATTATTGGTGCTCAAATTATTCAAGCTGCAGGTGTTGCACTTGGTATGAAGTTGAAAGGCCAAAAATCTGTTGCCATTACATATACAGGTGACGGTGGATCTTCTCAAGGTGATTTCTATGAGGGTATGAACTTTGCTGGTGCTTACAATGCTCCTGCGATTTTCGTTGTTCAAAATAACAGATACGCAATCTCAACTCCAGTTTCTAAGCAATCAAAGGCTAGAACAATTGCTCAAAAAGCAATCGCAGTAGGTATTGCTGGTATTCAAGTTGATGGAATGGATCCATTAGCAGTTTATGCAGCTACATCAGAAGCTCGTAAACGTGCAGTAAATGGCGAAGGTCCAACATTAATTGAAACATTAACATTCCGTTATGGACCACATACAATGGCTGGTGATGACCCAACTCGTTACCGTACAAAAGATACTGAAAATGAGTGGGAAGCAAAAGATCCAATCGTTCGTTTCCGTAAGTTCTTAGAGAAAAAAGGTCTTTGGACTGAAGAAGAAGAAAATGCAATTATCGAAGAAGCAAAAGAAGCAATTAAAGATGCGATCAAACTTGCTGACCAAGAGCCAAAACAAAAAGTTACTGATTTAATGGCTAATATGTTCGAAACTAAAACAAGTAATATAGAAGAGCAATATGCAATTTATAAAGAGAAGGAGTCGAAGTAAGTCATGGCGCAAATGACAATGATTCAAGCTATCACAGATGCATTACGCGTTGAAATGAAGAACGATCCTACTGTAGTAGTATTTGGTGAGGACGTTGGAGTAAACGGTGGTGTATTCCGTGCAACTGAAGGTTTACAAGCAGAATTCGGTGAGCAACGTATATTCGATACACCGCTTGCTGAATCAGGTATCGGTGGATTAGCAATCGGTCTTGGAATTGAAGGTTTCCGTCCAGTAGCAGAAATCCAATTCTTCGGATTCTTATTCGAAATCATGGACTCAATCGCTGGTCAAGCAGCACGTATGCGTTACCGTACAAGCGGTCGTTTTACTTCACCAATTACTTTCCGTTCACCATTTGGTGGTGGTGTTCATACACCAGAAATGCACGCGGATAGTTTAGAAGGATTAATGGCTCAAACTCCTGGTTTAAAAGTAGTTATTCCATCAACACCTAAAGATGCTAAAGGTCTTTTAATTTCATCTATTCGTGATAATGACCCTGTTATCTATTTAGAGCACATGAAATTATACCGTTCATTCCGTGAAGATGTACCTGAAGGCGAGTACACTATCGAATTAGGTAAAGCGGATGTTAAACGCGAAGGTAAAGATGTATCAGTATTTGCTTATGGTGCAATGGTTCACGCTGCATTAAAAGCTGCTGAAGAATTAGAAAAAGACGGAGTATCAGTAGAAGTTGTTGACTTACGTACTGTTCATCCATTAGATACTGCTGCAATCGTTGCATCTGTTGAGAAAACTGGCCGTGCTGTTGTTGTACAAGAAGCACAAAAACAAGCTGGTATTGCTGCAAATATTGTTGCTGAAATTAATGATCGTTGTATCCTTTCATTAGAAGCACCAGTTTTACGTATTACTGCAGCTGATACTGTTTACCCATTCTCAGAAGCGGAAACAGTATGGTTACCAAACCATAAAGATGTAGTTGAAGGTATTCAAAAAGTTTTAAACTTCTAATTTAGTTTATAACAAAAAATAGTGAAAGGTATTTGATGAATTCATCAATACCTTTCTTACATTATAGATAAAATATTTTAAAAAATTAATTTAACTTTGTTCGGAGGTAGAAATCTGTGTCAAACTCAGTGGCAAGTCTATTTGAATTTAGATTACCAGATATCGGTGAAGGTATTCACGAAGGTGAAATTGTAAAATGGTTTATTAAAGCAGGGGACGAAGTAAATGAAGATGATATCATTTGTGAAGTTCAAAATGATAAATCAGTAGTAGAAATTCCATCACCTGTAAAAGGGAAAGTATTAGAAGTATTAGTTTCAGAAGGAACAGTTGCAGTTGTTGGTGACGTATTAGTACGTTTAGATGCACCTGGTTATGAAAACATTAGCTTCAAAGGACAACATGCTGAAGAAGCTCCAACTACTACACCAGTACCAGAAGCTGCTGAAGCAGTACAAGCAAAAGTACAAGAATCTTATGAGCAAAGTGAACCAAAAACAGATGCTGCACCACTATCACCTGTTGCTGCAATTGAACCAAAAGCTCATGTAATTGCAATGCCATCTGTACGTAAATATGCTCGTGAGAAAAACGTAGATTTACGTATTGTACCAGGCTCAGGTAAAAATGGCCGTGTAACAAAACAAGACGTAGATGCATTCTTATTAGGTGGAGTAGCACCAGCTGCTGCAGCACAAACAGAAGTTGCTGTTGAAGTTGTAACAGAAGCTCCAGCTGCTACACAAGAAGCTCCTAAAGCTATGCCAATTCCAGAAGGAGCATATCCTGAAACTCGTGAAAAAATGAGTGGAATTCGTAAAGCAATCGCTAAAGCAATGGTTAACTCTAAACATACTGCTCCTCACGTAACATTAATGGATGAAGTAGATGTAGCTAAACTAGTTGCTAGCCGTAAAAAATATAAAGATGTTGCAGCTGCACAAGGTATCAAATTAACATTCTTACCTTATGTTGTTAAAGCTTTAACTTCTGCATTACGTAAATTCCCAGCTTTAAATACATCGATCGATGATGCTACTAGCGAAATCGTACACAAACATTACTATAACATTGGTATTGCTGCAGATACTGATAAAGGTTTATTAGTACCAGTTGTTAAAGATGCTGATCGTAAAGCGATCTTCTCAATTTCTGCTGAAATTAATGAATTAGCTACTAAAGCTCGCGATGGTAAATTAGCTCCTGCAGAAATGAAAGGTGCTACATGCACAATCACAAATATCGGTTCAGCTGGTGGACAATGGTTTACTCCAGTAATTAACCACCCTGAAGTAGCTATTTTAGGTATTGGTCGTATTGCTGAAAAACCAGTAGTATTAAATGGAGAAATCGTAGTTGCTCCAGTATTAGCGTTATCTTTAAGCTTTGACCACCGTATTATCGATGGTGCAACTGCTCAAAACGCTTTAAACCATATTAAACGATTATTAAATGATCCAGAATTATTATTAATGGAGGCGTAAGATAAATGGTAGTAGGAGATTTTGCAATTGAACTAGATACGGTCGTTATCGGTGCCGGTCCTGGTGGTTATGTTGCAGCAATTCGTGCAGCACAACTTGGACAAAAAGTTGCTGTTATTGAAAAAGGAAATCTTGGCGGAGTATGTTTAAACGTAGGTTGTATTCCTTCAAAAGCATTAATTACAGCTGGTCACCGTTATGAAACAGCTAAGCATTCTGAAGATATCGGTATTACAGCAGAAAATGTAAAAGTTGATTTTACAAAAGTTCAAGCTTGGAAAAGCAGTGTTGTTAATAAATTAACTGGCGGTGTAGCTGGTTTATTAAAAGGTAACAAAGTTGAAGTTATTAAAGGTGAAGCTTACTTTAATGATGCTAACACTCTTCGTGTAATCACTGAAGAGTCAGCTCAAACTTATACTTTTAACAATGCGATCATCGCAACAGGTTCAACTCCAATCGAAATCCCAGGTTTCAAATGGAGCAACCGTGTAATCGATTCAACAGGAGCATTAAACTTACCTGAAATTCCTAAAAAATTAGTTGTTATTGGTGGCGGCTATATTGGTATGGAATTAGGTACTGCTTATGCTAACTTTGGTACACATGTAACAATTCTTGAAGCTGGTGACGAAATCTTAAATGGTTTCGAAAAATCTATGAGTTCAATTGTTAAACGTGGATTAAAGAAAAAAGGTAATGTTGATATCGTAACGAAAGCGTTCGGTAAAGGCGTTGAAGAAACTGCAGATGGCGTTACAGTTAAATTCGAAACAAATGGCGAAATGAAAGAAATCGAAGCTGATTACGTATTAGTAACAGTTGGACGTTTCCCGAACTCTCGTGACATGGGCTTAGAAAATGTTGGTGTTGAAATTAACGAACGTGGTGTAATTTCTACTGATAAACAAGCTCGTACAACAATTAATAATATTTACGCAATTGGTGACGTAATTGCTGGTCCTCCATTAGCACACAAAGCTTCTTATGAAGGTAAAGTTGCTGCTGAGGCAATCAGTGGTATGTCAAGTCAAATCGAATACTTAGCAATTCCTGCAGTAGTATTTACTGATCCAGAATTAGCAACTGTTGGTTATACTAAAAAACAAGCAGATGAAGAAGGATTAGCTGTTAGTGTAGCAAAATTCCCATTCGGTGGAAATGGTCGCGCATTATCTCTAAATTCAACTGATGGATTCGTACAATTAGTTTCTCGTAAAGAAGATGGAGTACTAGTTGGTGCTCAAGTTGCAGGTGTAAATGCATCAGATATCATTTCTGAGCTTGGTCTTGCAATTGAAGCTTGCATGAGCGTTGAGGATATTGCTCAAACAATTCATGCTCACCCAACATTAGGTGAAATCTCAATGGAAGCTGCAGAATTAGCGATGGGTCATCCAATCCACATTCTTAAATAATTCTTCTTTAAAAAATGATCTAAATAAAGAAGACCTTCATTAAATTGAAGGTCTTTTTATTTTGGAAATGAGCGTATGAATTAAAAAGTAATTTAGTTAAAATCCAATTCTTGTGCGAGATAGTCTCTATATACAAATGAAAAATTTCAAAGTATAGGAAGTTTTTCTGCATTTGATTACTTTAAAATACGCTCCTTACACATTTAATACGCCATATTTAGTTCGTTTTGAGTTAAGTTAACCATTAATACATTCAAAGCTGAGTGCTGGCAAAATAACGAAGAGAAAGATTGTCTGCAACCTCCTATTTGTTAGGAGGTTTTTTTGCATGATTAAAGCATGTCTAGCATAACGTTTAAAAAACAAACTTTCTAGTATTTGATGATTGATTGGTGGGAGTATTGATGCGAAAACAACTAATAGTATTAATGATTCATCAACTATTTTGGGTAGGATTTTCATTTGTTTTATTCTTGTCGAAAAGGGATCAAATATATTCTAAAGTCATATTGTTTCTAGTATTCTTTTACCAGCTTTATCTAATTGCAAAATACGTTGGAAACACAAGAAAAGCAAGTATTATTATTACTTGCTTTTATGCTTCGATATTTTTCTTTTGTCAGGCGATCGTAAATTTATTTTAAATTATCGTTTGTAAAAATACATGATTCGATTGTTAAATAATTCAAGCTTTGCTTCAATTTTTTGAGCTAAATATCGACATAGCTCATTTGCTTTGCCTTTATCACCATAAGTTGAGTTTGGTAAAAGTGTAATCACGATATTTTTATCATCTTGAATTGAAACAACAAAATGTTTATAACGAGAATCATTACTTTGTAAATAAAGTGCATCTTGGTCATCTAACTTTTTATTTGAAATAGTGTAAGGAAAGGAAACCCTTTCATAATTCCAGTCAACTTGTTGACCAATCTTAGTTGAAGATTGTATGTAATCATTTATTAATTTATTTATTAAATCTAAATTTGCTTCTTGGTATTTTGATTTCTCCACTAATTGAATGGTAGCTTGTTGAACCATTTTTAAATTTTCCCCCTAAGATGTTTTTATGAAAAACATCACTTTTAATCTTTTTTTATCATAACATTATTTCAAATTTTTAGACAAGTATTCGGTATGAAATTAAATTTTTCTTCATATGTATTAACTTACAATACTAAAACGGAGGAGTGGGTGAAACAATGTTTGAGAAATTATATGATGATCATGAAAATGTAAGAGTCCGATTTGTTGGCTTCGTTACGAACGATACAAGATACGATATTGGTATTGTATATACGAACATGTTCTTTGGTAAGCCACTCGTCATCTGCATGCAGTCTAGACAATGCATTGTATTAGATCGACAGGATGTTTCATTTCCAAATCAATTGAAATTTTTATGTAAACTAAAAACAGAGGAAGAGGCAATGGAGCTTGCAGAATATTTAGCTGACTGGTTACCATCACCAAGTATAGAAGAGAGTTATGAGTAAAAAATAAATGTGTTATACTAATTGAATAGCGGTCACCATATATAACCCCTTGAATAATCTAGTATTAGAAAATTTAAGTTATACTTATTTACCACTTGCGTAAATAAGTATAACACATTATAATGAAGTTAGTTAATTGATACAACATTATGAAAGGGGTTACAAAGATGGGAACGTTCGTATGTAAATGTTGTGAAAAAACAGTAGGTCATTTCGAGGATGAAAAAGTAACAACTCTTTACGTTAAAAACTGTGAAGATTGTGAACCAACTGAAAATGAAGTTTGTTAATTATAATTTATAAATTAAAATTTAAAGTCTAAGAGAATATCTATAGGCATCTATAAATGAGAAATTCCACAAGGGAATCATTTTTCCTTGTGGTTTTTTATGTTTTTAATAAATGCACAAAAAAAGGGAGACTCAATTAAGAATCACCCACATTTCTCTTTATGCAATTTGAGTTTGATCTCCAATTCTTGCAGTTATAACGTCGGATGAAGCTTCGCTCGTTGTAACTGGTATTAATTTTGAATTATCCTTTAAATATTGAGCCATTTCGTTTGAGTCAATTCTAGTATTTAAATTTGTTAAAAAGGCAGAAACCATCGCAAATGGATATCTATGCATATTTAAATGGAAAATGATTTCTGGTAATGAACGTACTCCGATACCGTGTCCGTAAAAATAATTACTCCCCATATTTACTGTGTTTTCTCCTTGCCATTCTGGAGTCATTGGGTCAACTTGAGGATTTTTGATATAAACAACATCGCCTGGAGCTGAGCGATCAACTTCAGATGTTAAAATGGCTAATTTAGGTTCGTAATTCCAAGTGTATAAGTATATTCCATTATCGAATATTTGATCAAAAATTTCATAGCCGTATAGATCTAGAAGGGCTTTATAAAATAACATTATAATTGCAGTTGCACATTCTGTTGCGTAAAATTGTCCGTTACGAAAAATATCATAAATTCCCATGGAAGGTCTTATGCCTGGCCTAAGTCTAAATCCACCCATTGGTGTACGAATCCAAAACATAGGATTACAATATGCTCTTCTAAAAACCCTAAATTGCATGCCGCTTGTTAATAAATCTTTAGAAGCCTGAAGTATATAAGTTCTAAGTGTCAAATCAAAAGATAATTCACGGTCAGATTTATAAATATGAGACTTTTTACTATTTGTTAGATCAGACAATATTTCTCGATAAAGTTTATTATTTGAATCACCGCTATTTTTTAATGAAGCATGAACAATTTTATTATTCACGACTATCAACGAGTCCACATCCTAACATAAAAACAATTTTTTCGTACGAAATCAATATAATTACCTTACCTATCATATGCCTATATAAATTAGATGTGATTTAGAATACAAAAAAACTAGGATTGATTTCCTAGTTTCAGACTGTTGACAAACGCTCGCTTTCTTCGTTGCTTCGCCTGTCTGCGGTGCTCATTACCGTCTAAGGTAACTCCGCTCCTCACCAGGTTTCGCGCCTCGAAAGTCAAGCGCTTGCAATCAGTCTGAAAGTCAAGTTTTTAATACTTTGTCTACACACTGAAACTAAGATTTATTTCCTAGTTTCTTTTTATAAAACTTTAATTATTTTAATACTTTTAATGTTAATAAATCTTCGTCTTCTGGACCTTGAACAGGTAATCCTGCTTCAATATTCTTTTTAATATAAACAAGATTTTCAAGTGTGATTTCTTCACCAGGTAAAAAGATTGGAATTCCAGGTGGATAAACCATGACAAATTCAGCAATAATTCTACCGACAGAATCCTCAAGTGGAACAGATTCTGTTTCAGAGTAAAATGCATCCCTAGGAGAGACTGCTAAAGTCGGAATCGTTGGGATCTCAACGTTTAAATTCGTATTGCGCTCTGAGATGTCAAATTCAGTTGCTAATACCTCAAGTGCATGAATTAGCTGCTGGATGTCTTCTTCACTATCACCAGGTGTTAAAATGCAAAGAACATTATATAAATCAGACATTTCAACTTCGATATTAAATCGCTCTCTTAACCAAACTTCAACGTCATGGCCCGTTATACCCAGTTTTTTTACACTGATTAATATTTTAGTAGGATCAAAGTTGAATGTAGCCTCTTTACCAACTAAATCATAACCAGGGCAATATAAACCATTGATTGAATTAATTTTATTTCGTGCATTATTTGCTAGTCTAATAGTATTAGTTAGTAATTCTTCACCAACAGTTGCTAATCTCTTTCTTGCAACATCTAGTGAAGCAAGTAATAAATAGGATGTTGAAGTAGTTGTTAGCATACTTAGTACAGATTGTACTCTGTGGACATTCACAATGCCTTCTCTTACATTTAAAATGGAACTTTGAGTCATAGAGCCACCAAGCTTATGAACGCTCGTAGCAGCCATGTCAGCCCCTGCTTGCATCGCAGAGATCGGTAATTCGTTATGGAAATGAATATGTACACCATGCGCTTCGTCAACTAATACGGCTAAGCCATGTGAATGTGCTAATTCAACAATGCTTTTTAAATCTGCTACAAATCCAAAGTATGTAGGATTAATAACTAATACTGCTTTTGCATCAGGATTAGTTAAAATGGCCTCTTTCACTGCATTTGTCGTAATACCGTGTGAAATACCTAATTCACTATCAATTTCAGGATGAACAAAAATTGGTGTCGCGCCTGAGAAAATGATTGCAGATAAAACAGATTTATGAACATTTCTTGGGACGATAATTTTATCGCCAGGTCCACAAACACTCATTACCATTGTCATGATTGCTCCACTTGTGCCTTGAACTGAAAAGAATGTGTGGTCAGCACCAAAAGCTTTTGCTGCAAGATCTTGTGCTTGTTTTATTTTACCTTTTGGATGATGTAGATCATCTAAAGGAGCAATGTTGATTAAATCGATCGATAATGCATTATCACCAATAAACTCTCTAAATGTTGGATCCATTCCATTTCCTTTTTTATGTCCCGGAATATGGAATTGAATAGGGTTCTTCTTTGCATGTTCTAATAAAGAAGAAAATAACGGCGTTTCAATTTGTTTCATTTAACATACACCCCATTTAATGAATAATAGTGTTTTTCGGAAGTGATATGTTTGTAAACAATTCAACTGTTTACTCTCATTAAGTTATAAACTGTCTTACCTTCATTTGAAAAACAAAAAGATTATATCATTCTATGAATTTTCTGTATAGAAAAATATGATAAGTTTATGAAATTTTATTCATCTGAATGAAATTATATCAATTTTTAAAATAAGAATGGAATTTTAAAAATGTGTTAAAATGGAATTAATTAGAAAATAGTAGGAGTGAAGTAAATGGATTACCAATACCCAATTTCATATGATTGGACAACAGATGAGACAATCGAGGTAATACAGTTCTACACATCAGTAGAAAAAGCGTATGAAAAGGGAATAGATCGTGAAGTGTTAATGGCTACATATAAACAGTTTAAATCAATTGTACCTAGTATTGCAGAAGAAAAAAAATTATGTAATGAATTAGAAGAGATATCAGGCTATTCCGCATACAGAGTCATGCAAAAAGCTAAAAATGGCGCTCCTGGTGATAAAATTAAAATGTAGTATTTAATGAGTTAATAAATAGTAAGAAAAATTCTGAAGTGAAAAATAAGAGCCCATTAAAGGATTATTAGCTACCTTCAATGGGCTTTTTATTTGTCTGTATTGTTTAAATAATTCAATTTCATATTTCGTCCTGTCGAAAAATGTGTAAAGAATGGGCATAGACTTTTGTTTTTGACATATGTATAATTAAACAACACTTATATTAATTCAGTTTATACTTATTTTGTATAAAGGAATTAAAGTATTATATGTTTCTATAATACGTTGGATTAGATCTTCCTTTGTAAGTGTAATTGCTTCATCTTTTGCAATCGTAATTCCACATAGGTATTCTGCTTTTTTTACATCATGAAATCTTTGGATACCTTTATTGAATTCATCTTTATTCATTTTACTCTTTTGTATCACATCAGGCTTCATATGATCGTATGATACAACAAAATCTTTCGGAATCATTTTGTAAAGTTTAGCTTTATTCTTTTCAAAGTTAATGGCAATCGATTGCTTATTTGGACTTTCGTAAATAATTCCAAAGTAAACAAATAGGTGAGTACCCCAAAGTCCAAATTGGAAATGAGGAAGCATCTTGTATCCACGATTATTTGTTGCAAAAGCAATCCAAGTATCTTTTGGAGCATTCACAGTACGACGAGCATGCTTAGCAATATGGCCAAAGAAGTTTTGATCTGTTTGTACATTTAAAAATGGTAATATTTCTTCTTCAATTTCTTTAAATTTTGGTTGGATTTCATTTTGTATAGCACTCATTCTAGTTTCTAATGTTGAGTCAGTTGTAAATATTTCAAAATCACTTTCTTTAAAAAAAGTTTGAGTCATTTTCGAACCCCCTAGTTGCATTATCTAATTAGTATACCATGTTTGTCCAAAACAAATGGGTAATATGTTTCTTCATAAAATAGTTACATTATAAGCTTAAACAACATATATTAGTAGCAAGATAAAAATCAGAAAATTTTGTTAATTAACTTTTACAATTTGTTTTGCCAACTTATATTCTATGGAGGGATAATGATGAGACAAGTGATTAATGCGTTAAAAAGAACTGATGCAGAAAAGAGAATTCCTGTACTTAGATTAGAATTAGATTACGAACTAGCTACACTATTCGATGCTATGACAGTCAATGATAATGAAGCAATGATTGAATCTAAGAAGAAATTAGAATTATTAAGATTAGAATTAATTCGTCTAGAAGCTTAGCGAGTTTATTTACCGAACCTTTAAATAGGTTCGTTTTTCTGTGCGCTCATCTTCCGCTTATGCCCAATGGTCTATCGTATGCCCACCCTCCAAAATAAGTTCCTCATCATTAAATAAAAATCATTTCACTAGGTTTTTTTAGGTTAAAATTGGTAAACTGATAAACAGGACCATAAAAATATAGTTTTAGCACGAAGAGTTTGGAGTGTTTAATTATGAATGTAGACTGGAAAGAAATTGAACAATTCGCGAGGAATTTGCTTCAAGAGGCAGCTGAAAATATTAAAAGTTCTTTATACGACTCCATAACAATCAATACGAAATCAAACGAAAATGACTTAGTAACAAATAAAGATGAAGAAATCGAAAAATTCTTTTACGAAAAAATAAAAAAGAAATTTCCAAATCATTACTTACTAGGTGAAGAAGGTAAAGGCGATGAATTAGATCAAGTAAATGGAGTAGTATGGATTCTTGATCCGATTGATGGAACGATGAATTTTGTTCATCAAAAACGTAATTTTATGATTTCTTTAGGTATTTATGAAAATGGAATCGGTAAAATGGGATTTATAATGGATGTAATACATAATGAACTATATTTTGCTAAAAAAGGTGAAGGGGCATTTTTAAATGATCTCGAATTAACGCCTTTGAAAAATGTAGTACTAGAAGAGGCTATTGTAGCTGTAAATGCTATTTGGTTAACTAAAAATCGTTATGTAAACCATGAAAAATTAAGTAACCTTATTCGAAGAGTTAGAGGAAGTAGGTCATATGGATCTGCAGCGATGGAAATGGTCTATGTGGCAATGGGACGGGTTGATGCATATATTACCCCAAGATTATCACCTTGGGATTTTGCCGCGGGTAAAATTATTGTTGAAGAACTAGGCGGAATATGTACTACTCTCAAAAATGAAAGCCTTTCAATTCTTAAAAAAAGCTCAGTCGTAGTAAGTAATGCTTCGATTCATAACGAATTACTCACTGATTATATCGAATTTCTACAATAATAAAAAGAAGGCAGGTTTATAACTTGCCTTCTCTTTTTAATTTAGCACGTAATGAAAAACCATAACCAACTAATGAAATGGAAATAATTAGTGAAATGACAGCGCCAATAATACTTAGTTCTGCTAGCATAATCCCAACTAGTATTAAGAAGATTACGGATAAAGTTGCAACGCAGAAAAGTCTAAATTTAGTGTTAGACATGGTGTATCCTCCTGTTCCTAATCTTATTTTACTCTTTGTCTATTCGGATGTAAATTTGAAAAAACTAAATCTTTCCTAAATATTTATTAATAATTTATATTTTTGATTAAACATTTTCTTGATATATTTCCGTGTGCATGTGCTATAATGTTTTAGTTAATAATGAAAATAGATGTGTAGACATTTTAGGAGTGAATATATTTTGAAAAAAAGAGAAGATTTACGCAATATAGCAATCATTGCTCACGTTGACCATGGTAAAACAACGTTAGTTGATGAGTTATTAAAACAATCAGGTACATTCCGTTCAAACGAAAACGTTAATGAACGTGCAATGGACTCTAATGATATAGAACGTGAACGTGGAATTACAATTTTAGCTAAAAATACAGCAATCCAGTATGAAGGTAAACGTATTAACATCATGGATACTCCTGGACACGCCGATTTTGGTGGAGAAGTAGAACGTATCATGAAAATGGTTGATGGTGTTCTTTTAGTAGTAGATGCTTATGAAGGTTGTATGCCACAAACTCGTTTCGTATTGAAAAAAGCTTTAGAACAACATTTAACACCAATCGTAGTAGTAAATAAAATCGACCGTGACTTCGCACGTCCTGATGAAGTAGTTGACGAAGTAATCGATTTATTTATCGAATTAGGTGCAAACGAAGATCAATTAGAATTCCCAGTTGTATTCGCATCAGCGATCAACGGAACTTCTAGCTTAGAATCTGATCCTTCTAAACAAGAATCAAATATGAATGCTTTATTCGATACAATTATTGAGCACATTCCATCTCCAATTGATAATAGTGAAGAGCCTTTACAATTCCAAGTAACATTATTAGACTACAATGACTATGTTGGACGTATCGGTATCGGACGTATTTTCCGTGGAACAATGCAAGTAGGTCAATCAGTTGCTTTAATGAAACTTGATGGAACAGTTAAACAATTCCGTATTACTAAAATGTTTGGATTCATTGGATTAAAACGTATTGAAATCCAAGAAGCAAAAGCTGGTGACTTAGTAGCAGTATCTGGTATGGAAGATATCAACGTTGGTGAAACAGTATGTCCTGCTGAACACCAAGAAGCACTTCCAATCTTACGTATTGATGAGCCAACTCTTCAAATGACATTCTTAGTTAATAACTCACCTTTTGCTGGTCGTGAAGGTAAATTTGTAACTTCTCGTAAAATTGAAGAAAGATTATTACAAGAGCTTCAAACAGACGTAAGTTTACGTGTAGAAAATACAGATTCTCCTGATGTTTGGATCGTTAGTGGACGTGGGGAGCTTCACTTATCAATCCTTATTGAAAACATGCGTCGTGAAGGTTATGAGCTTCAAGTTTCAAAACCAGAAGTTATCATTCGTGAAGTTGATGGTGTAAGATGTGAGCCAGTTGAGCATGTACAAATTGACGTTCCTGAAGAGTATACTGGTTCAATCATGGAATCAATGGGTGCACGTAAAGGTGAAATGAGAGATATGGTGAATAATGGTAACGGCCAAGTTCGTTTAACATTTATGGTACCAGCTCGTGGATTAATTGGTTATACTACTGAATTCTTAACTTTAACTCGTGGTTATGGAATCATTAACCATTCATTCGATAGCTACCAACCAGCAATTCAAGGTCAAGTTGGTGGACGTCGTCAAGGTGTATTAGTATCAATGGAAACTGGTAAAGCTTCAACATACGGAATTATGGGTCTAGAAGACCGCGGTGTAATTTTCCTTGAGCCAGGAACAGATGTTTATGATGGTATGATTGTTGGTGAACACAACCGTGACAATGATTTATCAGTAAACGTTGTTAAAGTTAAACATGCTACTAACATCCGTTCAGCAAATAAAGACCAAACAACAACAATGAAAAAACCACGTATTATGACGCTTGAAGAATCTTTAGAATACTTAAATGATGATGAGTACTGTGAAGTTACACCAACATCAATTCGTTTACGTAAAAAGCTTCTTGATAAAAGTGAGCGCGAGCGTGCAGCGAAAAAGAAAAAATTCGCTGAACAAGAATAATTAAATTTTAAAATAATTATGATATAATGAAACCGACTAGAAAATAGTCGGTTTCATTTTTGTAGACAAAGTAGAAAAAAATGATTTTTTAGACGGTCTAAAAAGAATAGAAGTATTCAGTTTTATTACTTAAATAGGGGGATATGGATTTGGAAAAAGCTCCAAAGGGATTTGAATTTGTCATAACACAGTTAATAAATATAACACATGATATTCATCTTTCAATGTGGATATTATATGGTTTAATTGTTGTATTATGTATTGTGGTATATCATTTAGGTTTCGCAAAAAAATTGAGCATCCTTAAAAGTTTAATCATTTATGTTTTACTTATGATCGGATGTAGTTTCCTTACTTTCTTAGCTTTAAGGATACCAATCGTGGAAGCATTACTTGCAAGTGTTTTCGTGTTAGGTGTATATAAGGTTCGTTTACATCAATCAAAAAAGAATAATGCTACTACATAACGTAACACTTTATAGAGAGTTGGTATTTAGATGAAATCTGTTCAGGACGCATTATATAATTGGTTAACGATCAAAGTGATATATGAAGCAAGACCTTCGGATGAAGCTGCCAAAGAGACGTATGAGATGTTTGATTCGATTTTAAAAGAGGATCACGAAGTATCTAACGTAAAAATAGAAAAAATGGAAGATTTTTATTTAATCACATTTACACAAGCAGAAAAAGAGCGTACGACGCGCTTTCCAATTGAAATGATTGATTGCTTTTTAGATCAAGTAAAAGTAAATCCAGAGAAGTATTAAAAAACCTAGAAAATAATCTAGGTTTTTTTGTTTAAACAATTGGTGGATTTATAAATGCAAATTATATCTAAGACTTGATCGTATTTCCGCAAAAAAAGAAGCCCAATTGGCTTCTTTTTTCATAATTTACCACTCGTCATTGTCCTTAACAGGTTTTAAGAAACGGAAATTTCCTGTTGCGATTCTTTGTTCTGTTTTTATTTTAATTCGATCGTAACATTCAGAGCATGTATATGTATGGATAGGACGATTTCTTAATTTTTTTGCAATAGGTGATTCATCGCTAATAGATTCGCTTTTATCACAAATCATGCATTTAACTCTCATGTGAAATTTCTCTCCTTATATATGGAACTTAAGTTAACATAATTATAACAGGTTTTAGAATATATTTTTAGAAAACAGTGGTTTTAGCAGGAAGTTTTCAATAAACTTTGAATTATATTAGTATACTCTTTATTTGAAGGAGATGAAATAGTGATGGCAAACAGTATTGAGAAAACATTATCACCAAGCTTATTTGAAGATTGTAATAAAGAAAAGATTGTTTTTTTAAGTACTTTTAACTCCGAAAAGAATGCACCAGTTACGAATGCAATTTCTTGGCTTGTTGCTTTAGATGATAAGACAATTCGTTTTGCAGTAGATCAAAGATCAGCAATTATATCTAATATTGAAGAGGTTGAAGGAGTATCACTAAGCTTATTTTCAAATGAAACAGTTTATAGTATTTCAGGAAATGGAAAAATTTTATCGAAGCAAATGCCTGGGATTCCATTAAAATTAGCGTGTATCGAAGTAGAAGTTAATGAAGTGAAAAATATATTGTTTTATGGGTCTAAAATAACAGTCGAACCTGAGTACGCAAAGACTTATGATGAGAGGGCTGCAAAAAAATTAGATGTAGCAGTTTTAAATGGGCTTAGATCTTCCTGAGCTTTAAACAGTAAAAAATATTCTAAACTAGAGAGAATTTCATATAATATATTAACGGTTCGTCCATTCTTTGACTAGTAACCATATGTAAGACCAGTCAATTTAGAATTAAAACTAATTATTCTAATCTGAGTTATTTTTAGTCAGGAGGTTAAGGATTGAGTAAAATATATGTTCTCGACACCAATGTACTACTGCAAGACCCACTAGCAATCTTTTCATTTGAAGATAATGAAGTAGTTGTACCAGCTGTTGTATTAGAGGAAGTAGACTCAAAGAAGAGATATATGGATGAAGTTGGTCGTAATGCTAGGTATGTATCCAAACTAATTGATAGCTTTCGAGAACTAGGGAAATTACATGAAAGTATTCCACTTGAAAATGGTGGTTCGTTTAGAATTGAATTAAATCATCGCTCATTTCAACAATTGCAAGAAATCTTTGTTGAAAAAACGAACGATAATCGCATTTTAGCTGTTGCAAAAAACTTATCACTTGAAGAAGAAGCAAAAGAAAGCGGCAAAACAGTGATATTAGTTAGTAAAGATACATTAGTTCGTGTAAAAGCGGATGCATTAAATTTATTAGCTGAAGATTATTTAAGTGATCGTGTAGTGGAAGTCGATCATATTTATACCGGTTATCTAGAGTATTACATAAATACAGATTTATTAAACAAGTTTTACGAGAAAACTGAACTTCCTGTTTCAGATATAGCAAACCATCCATTTTATCCTAATCAATTTATCGTTTTAAAGGATGCTCTAGGTGGTAAGAGCTCAGCTCTTGGTGTTGTTGATAAAACGGGTACAAAAATTAAGAAATTTGTTTTCTCAAATGAACATATTTGGGGCATAAGACCAAGAAATGCTCAACAGTCCATGGCTTTAGAATTACTACTTCGAGACGATATACCATTAGTCACATTGATTGGTAAAGCAGGTACCGGAAAAACTTTATTAGCTTTAGCTGCAGGTTTAATGCAAAGTGAAGACCTGCAAAGCTATAAAAAGTTATTAGTTGCTAGACCAATTGTACCAGTTGGAAAGGATCTTGGTTATTTACCTGGTGAAAAGGATGAAAAACTTCGACCTTGGATGCAACCGATTTATGATAATCTAGAATACTTATTTAATACGAAAAAACCGGGTGAACTTGATGCTATCTTAGCTGGAATGGGCTCAATTGAAGTAGAAGCTTTAACTTATATAAGAGGTAGAAGTATCCCAGAGCAATTTATTATTATTGATGAAGCACAAAATCTGACTAGGCATGAAGTAAAAACAATTTTAACTCGCGTTGGCGATAAGAGTAAAATTGTATTAATGGGGGATCCAGAGCAAATTGATCATCCATATTTAGATGAATACAACAATGGATTAACTTATGTAGTTGAAAAATTTAAAGATCAAAAAATAAGTGGACATGTAAAATTAATAAAAGGTGAACGTTCATCAATTGCCCAACTTGCAGCGGATATATTGTAATAATTAAATGCTTACAAAAGCAACATCTTACTACTATAATCAAGCGGTAAGATGTTGCTTTTGTTTTAAACTATAAAATAATTTTCTTGATTGAAGTAATTGGTGTTTCTTTATTTGTACCATCAACAAAATATAAATGAACTGGCCCATCTTCAAGGATTCTCTTGCCATTGTACGAAAATGCTAAATAACTTTCATATACAGTGTCAAAAGGCAATTTAATTAATTCACCTTCAGTTTCAATCGTAACTTCTGAATCGCGATTTTTGGGTTTACTATTGTCTATAAAATAAGAAAATGGCATTGCATAGGATTCTTTAAGCCATTCTTTTTTTTGAGTAGCGAATAAAGGACTATTATCAACCTTAGCACCTTCAACAATTTCACGATCCCAATGCTTTGAAACACTTTTAGTATATTGCTCAAGCTCGTCAACCTTTTTCAACTCACCAGCTAACAAACTCTCTAACTTAACCTTTCTTTCATCAAAAATCCAAACACTTGGATCAATCGTTAACGGAAACTCAACGTTACCTGTTAATTGAAAAACATCACTCATACTAAAACTCCTTCTATGTACAAATTCTATTTATAGTGTACGACTATTTTAAGTAAAAAGACAAACAATTGAACAAAATAAGCGCTTCTCTTTAATTAAGTTTTTTCATGTTTTCACCTTTTTTATAGCGATTACATCAGCGTTCTTTTTTTATAGAAATTAGATTTTTAATTAAATCTATATCCAAACATAAGAAAACTCTAATAAATAAACTGTTGCAAAAATCTAATTTTCTAAAATACATATTTGCAAAACTTATGATTTAAGTTGATTTTTCATAAAAAGAACTATAATATTAAATAGATAGCTTGTACGGAAGCGGAGGGAGAAAATTGAGGTCTGATGCTGTAACAGATTACAAAGATAAAGCATTTGAATTATTAAAAAAAGATGCTGAAAAAATATTAAAATTAATAAATGTGCAACTAGATCATTTAACGATGCCACAATGCCCTCTATATGAAGAGGTTTTAGATACTCAAATGTTTGGATTATCAAGGGAGATTGATTTTGCTTCTCGTTTAGGTTTAATTGAAGCAGAACAAGGTAAAGAACTTCTTTCTGAACTTGAGCGTCAACTATCTGCTCTACATGAAGCGTTTACAGATCAAAAGAATAAATAATTATTAGCAATAAAAGTTCAAACAATAAATGTTTGAGCTTTTTTTTGTGAATTTTTTTAATTGTTATGAGTAATAAATCTATTAATCTATGTTACAATATTTTTATTTAAAAAGGGAATTTAGCAAAATAGTTGAATACATAAAGTATAATTAATCAAAGCAGGGATGATTAAATAATGTTAAAAAAATATTTGAAAAATATTGATTATATGATTTTTGTTCCATTATTAGTGTTGTGTTTATTTGGATTAATTATGGTGTATAGCGCAAGCTCGCCATTACCATCCATTAAATATCAGAGTGAACATTGGCCAAGCGATTATTTCTTTCATAAGCAATTAATTGCTTTTGAAGTAGGGATGTTTGTATTTGTTTTTTTAATGTTTTTACCTGCAACTTTCTTTAGAAAAAGAATTGCCATGTTATTAAATGTAGTTGTAAGTATTGGATTACTTATTGCAGTTTTACTCTTTGGTGAAGTAAGAAATAATGCAAAAAGCTGGGTATTTGGAATTCAACCAGCCGAGTTAATCAAATTAGGATCAATCGTTCTTTTAGCAGGATGGTACTCCAAGAGACAAAAGCGAATTACAAAGAACTGGAAAATGCTATTTGCTCCATGGAGCATAGTAGCTATTTATATCATCCTATTGAGATTACAACCGGATACAGGTACGGCGTTATTAATAATTGGTACTTGTGCTGTAGTTTCGTTTTGTAGTGGTTTTATAGTTAAGAGATTAATTCTCCTATTCGTTGGAGGAATTGTATTACTATATCCATTAATTAGTATTTGTATCAGTTTAGGGATCGGGTTAACAGATGTACAAGTTAATCGATTTTTAGCATTCCGAAATCCTTTTGATTATGCACAAGGAATAGGATTTCAAATCGTAAATTCACTAATCGCATTTGCAAATGGTGGCTTTACTGGAGTTGGATTAGGAAAAAGTATTCAAAAACTAGGTTACTTACCTGAGCCTCATACTGATTTTATTCTAGCAATAATCGGTGAAGAAACGGGTTTAATAGGAGTAATTGTAGTTATTTTATGTATATTCATAATTGTTTGGCGAGGCTTGTTAATAGCTCATCAATCAAAGGATTCTTTTGATTCATTATTAGCTACAGGTATTAGTGCAAGCATCGTCATTCAATCATTTGTAAATATTGGAGGAGTTACTTCACTAATTCCACTTACGGGTGTTCCGTTACCTTTTGTTAGTTATGGAGGAACTTCGTTAATCGTTATGCTTTCTATGGTTGGTATTTTAATGAATATTTCAATACGAAATAAGATTAATAAAGAAACTTTATAAAATCTTCAAAAATGCATTTTGAAAAAGTTTATTCTTAATTTATTGATAATTATCTTTCATAAATACAGGAGGCTTACAAATGACTTACACGAAACAGATTAAAAAAGTTCTTGTTGCTAACCGAGGTGAAATTGCAATTCGAGTATTTCGAGCTTGCACTGAGTTAGGAATTCGAACAGTTGGTATTTATTCTAAAGAAGATGAAGGGTCATATCACCGTTATAAAGCTGACGAAGCATATATAGTTGGAAAAGGTAAAAAGCCAATAGATGCTTATCTAGATATTGAAGGTATTATTGAAATTGCAAAGAAAAACGATGTAGATGCAGTACATCCAGGATATGGATTCTTATCAGAAAATATTAAATTTGCTCAGAGATGTGAAGAAGAGGGCATTATTTTTATCGGTCCATATTCAAGGCACTTAGATATATTCGGAGATAAAATTAAAGCAAAGCAACAAGCTCTTCAAGCTAATTTGCCAATCATTCCAGGAAGCAATGGTCCAGTAAACTCATTGGATGATGTAAGGGAATTTGGTGAAACTTATGGATTCCCGATTATTATTAAAGCTGCTCTTGGTGGTGGCGGTCGCGGAATGAGGATTGTCCGTACGAATGCGGGATTAAAAGATGCATACGAGCGTGCTAAGTCTGAAGCAAAAGCTGCTTTTGGTAATGATGAGGTTTATGTTGAGAAATTTATTGAAAATCCAAAGCATATTGAAGTTCAAATATTAGGGGATCACCAAGGGAATATCATTCATTTATTTGAACGCGATTGTTCAATTCAAAGAAGACATCAAAAATTAGTTGAAGTTGCACCATGTACTTCGATTAGTGATGATTTAAGAAATAGAATTTGTGACGCAGCTGTTCAATTGATGAAAGAAGTAGAATATGTAAATGCTGGAACAGTTGAATTTTTAGTTTCCGGTAATGACTTCTATTTTATTGAAGTAAACCCTCGTGTACAAGTTGAACATACGATTACTGAAATGATTACTGGAATTGATATTGTTCAAACGCAGATCTTAATTGCACAAGGTAATAGTTTACATAGTGATAAAGTAGGGATTCCATTACAAGATGAAATTCCAAGAATTGGTTTTGCGGTTCAAGCACGTGTTACAACGGAGGACCCACTAAATAATTTTATGCCTGATACTGGAAAAATTATGGCTTATCGTTCTGGTGGAGGTTTTGGTGTAAGATTAGACACTGGTAATAGCTTCCAAGGTGCTGTTATTACACCTTACTATGATTCATTATTAGTAAAAGTAACGACTCATGCCTTAACATTCGAAGGCGCAATTGCGAAGTTAAATCGAAATTTAAAAGAGTTCCGTATCCGTGGTATAAAAACAAATATTCCATTTTTAGAAAATGTTACGACACACCCAGATTTCTTGTCTGGTGAGTATAATACTTCATTTGTAGATTCATCTCCGGAATTATTTGTTTTTGCAAAAAGAAGAGACCGTGGAACAAAATTATTAAATTATATCGGTAATGTAACAGTGAATGGATTTCCAGGAATTTCGGTTAAAGAAAAACCAGTTTATGATGATATTATCATTCCAAATGTAAATCATATTAAAAGTGCTGAAAGTGGAACTAAGCAATTATTAGATAAATTAGGTGCGGATGAATTTTCGAAGTGGTTAAAAAATCAACCAAATGTTTTATTTACAGACACAACATTTAGAGATGCTCACCAATCACTGCTTGCAACGAGAATTCGTTCAAAAGACTTAATTACTGTTGCGGAACAAACGTCAAAATTATTACCTAACTTATTCTCTATGGAAATGTGGGGCGGAGCGACTTTTGATGTAGCGTACCGTTTCTTAAATGAAGATCCATGGGAAAGATTATTAAATTTAAGAGAACAAGTTCCAAATGTATTATTCCAAATGCTTTTACGTGGATCAAATGCAGTTGGATATAAAAATTATCCTGATAATCTTGTTAAAAAGTTTATTGAAGCATCGGCTCAGGCAGGAATCGATGTATTTAGAATATTTGATAGTCTAAATTGGATTAAAGGGATGGAAGTTGCAATTGATGCTGTAAGAGAGAGTGGAAAGCTTGCTGAGGCATCGATTTGTTACACAGGAGATATATTAGACCCAACTAGAACAAAATATAATCTGGCGTATTATAAAGAGCTTGCAAAGGATTTAGAATCGGCTGGTGCTCATATTTTAGCGATTAAAGATATGGCAGGTTTATTAAAGCCTCAGGCTGCTTATACGTTAATTAGCGAATTGAAGGATACTGTTGATTTACCAATCCACTTACATACTCATGATACGAGTGGAAATGGTTTATACACATATGTAAAAGCAATAGAAGCGGGCGTAGATGTTGTAGACATCGCAATTGGAAGTATGTCTGGATTAACTTCGCAGCCAAGTGCAAATAGCTTATATTATGCTCTAAAAGGTTCAAATAACGAGACGAACTTAAATATAAACGGTTTAGAACAGTTATCAACCTACTGGGAAGGTGTTCGTAAGTATTATAGTAGTTTTGAAAGTGGTATGGTTTCGCCACATACAGAGGTTTACCAGCATGAAATGCCAGGTGGTCAATATTCTAACTTAAAACAACAAGCTAAAGGTGTTGGTTTAGGAGACCGTTTTGAAGAAGTTAAGGATATGTATGGCAGGGTAAATCAACTATTTGGAGATGTCGTTAAAGTAACACCATCTTCTAAAGTAGTTGGAGATATGGCATTGTTTATGGTTCAAAATAATTTAGACGAAGATTCTGTATATGAAAAAGGAGAAAATATCGATTTTCCTGATTCAGTAATAGAGTTTTTTGAAGGTAAATTAGGACAACCTCATGGAGGATTTCCAAAGAGTTTACAACGGGTCATCTTAAAAGGAAGACAGCCATTAACTGAAAGAGCTGGGGAAACATTAAAGCCAATCGATTTTAAAGATGTTGAGGAGTATTTATTCAAGACGTTAAATCGCCAGGTTACTAATTTTGATATACTAGCTTATTGCTTATACCCTAAAGTATTTATGGACTATCAAAAAAATGTAGAAAGCTATGGAGACTTATCTGTACTTGATACACCTTCTTTCTTCCATGGAATGAGATTAGATGAAGAGATCAAAGTTGATATTGAACGTGGTAAAACACTGATTGTTAAACTTGTTTCGATTGGTCAAGCCCAGCCTGATGGAACAAGAGTTATATACTTTGAATTAAATGGTCAGCCACGAGAAATTGTGGTTAAAGATTACTCTGTCAAATCTACTGTCGTTCAAAAAAGAAAAGGGGACACTAGTAATCCAAACCATATTAACGCAACAATGCCAGGTACTGTTTTAAATGTACTTGTTAAAAAGGGCGATGTAGTTGAAAAAGGTCAAACATTAGCAATCACTGAAGCGATGAAAATGGAAACAACTGTCCAATCTCCATTTACTGGTGTTATAAGAGATATTCTGATTACATCAGGAGAGAGTATTTCTACAGGTGATCTACTAATAGAACTAGAACAAAGATAAAAAATACGATGTTTAGCGAAGATAGAGAAGCCCGCATTAAAAGGGCAACTCTTCTTCGCATTAAATTTAAATATAAAAAAAAGGTATTTCTTCTACAATTAAGTGGAAGAAATACCTTTTTTAAGAGATATTTTTATTTTGAAGTAACTCAGAATTTGAGCTTTTACTTCTTGCACAAACTAAACTTTGGAAACTAAATATTGCAAATAAGCACGAAATTAAAATCGCATGTGTTAATGCAACATAAATATTTAGGTTTGAAATAACAATAACAGCTCCACAAATTACTTGAAGTGTTACAAGAACTAAAGAGACTAACCAACCAAAATAAATGCCACGTTCATTACGATAGTATTTATAAGCATGTACAAATGCAATAATGATCCAAACGAATAAGATAAATGCGGCAAATCGATGTCCCATTTGTATCCATTCATGAAGCTGTGTAGGAATACCGTTGTTTGCTTTACTGCACAGTGGCCAGCTAGGACATGCTAAGCTAGCATTTTCGTGACGAACAAGAGCGCCGGTATAAACTACTAAGTATGAATAAATCCATAAACCGTAAGTATGAAATTTCATTCTTTTTCCGACATAAAAAGAATTTTTTTGATAATTGCGATCGCGTTCAAAAATTAATAATGTTAACATGACTACTGCAGCAAAACAAATTAGAGAAATACCAAAATGAATTGCTTTTACTGCTGGGATTTGACCCCAAACAACTGCAGCTGCTCCGATTAATGCTTGAGCAATTAGAAAAATACAAGAAATGATTGCTAAAAACTTTGTTTCTCTTTTATGAGGAATGACAATCCAAGCAAGCACTGCTAATAATAAAACGAATATCCCGGCAAGGCCTGATGCTGCACGATGAGATAATTCAATGACAGTTTGAATCGTTAGATGATCAGGAATGATTTGACCTTTACAAAGAGGCCAAGATCTTCCACAACCGAGTCCAGAATTAGTCTTTGTTACGAGTGCACCACCTAATAAAACAATTAAAAGAATGAATGAGGTTATTAACGATACCCCTTTTAAAACACGTAGCAAGTACATCCACCCACTTTTATAAAATAATAATAATTTTAAAATTTAATTATTAAAAAAATTATTCTGCTAATAATACTTCTATATCATATAAGATTACGACACAAAATTCAAAGGTAACCTTCATATTTAGACATATTATTTGTTTTTTCTTAACTTTGGATGTATTCATTTTTAAAATATAGAAATAATTAATTTTATAATTAAATAGTATTTAGTATTGAAAAGATAGGCTGTTTACGTTAAAATTTTTTTGAAACGTACACAATTTGTTCACATATTTATCACAAAAATTTCATTGAATTTAGTTTAATAGAAGTATGTCTAAATTAAAAACTCATTATGAACCATTAAAAAATGGGTATGAAAAATGAAATTTTGATAAAAAAGAGGAGGATTGACTTGGAACAATTAGCTAATAATGTTTCTAATAACGAAGAAACTAATCATCCTTCTAGTTCACTAAAGAAAGATTTGCTTTCTTTAATGAAAATAGGGATCGTAAACTCTAATATACTGACAACTTTTACAGGTATCTGGTTAGCAATCCAAATAAATGGATTAGATATATTAGATTATTTACCAAAAGCAATTATTACTGTAATTGGTTCATCACTAATTATTGCGGGATCATGTGTAATCAATAACTATATTGATCGTGATATTGATCCTTACATGGAGAGAACTAAAAACAGACCAACTGTAACAGGTAATATTAAACCAAGTGTTACAATTTCAATTGGTATTCTTTTATTAATTGTGGGCTTTACATTTATGGCTTTCACAACCTTAATGGCTGTTGTATATGCATTTATTGGTGCATTTACATATATCGTACTATACACTCTTTGGACGAAACGTAATTACACGTTAAACACAGTAGTAGGTAGTATATCTGGTGCAGCACCCCCATTAATTGGATGGGCAGCAATCGATGCGAATTTGCATCCAATTGCTTGGATGCTGTTTTTAATCATGTTTATATGGCAACCACCTCATTTCTTAGCACTTGCGATGAGACGTTCTGAAGAATATAAAAGAGCGGGAATTCCAATGCTACCGGTGGTTTACGGATTTGAAATGACGAAACGTCAAGTGATGATCTGGGTATTATGTTTATTACCACTGCCATTTTACATGCAAGCTCTAGGTTTACCATTTATTATTTTTGCAACAATATTGAATATTGGATGGGTTATTTTAGGATTATATTGTTATAAACAAAAGGATGATCAAAAGTTCTCTAAACTGATGTTTATATACTCCATTAACTATTTAACTCTTCTATTTATGTCAATGATTGTGTTTACAATTTCGTTTTAATTAGGGGTATTACGGGGGATTTTTTTATTGTTTGTTTAATCTTATTTTTAAATAAGAATGAAACACTTTAAATTGAAAGAGGGGGAAGTATTCTTATGAAACATTGGCGATTAGTCTCGCTAATTTCCTTGATAGCAGTTATTTTGAGTGCATGTGGACATGCAAATCAATCTACACTGAATCCTCAAGGTGAAGTAGCAAAAATGCAATACGATCTTATGAAGCTAAGTACGTTGATCATGGTATTCGTTGTTGCTGTTGTAACGGTTCTTTTCCTTTACGTAATCGTGAAATATCGTCACCGTAAAGGTCAAGAGAATATTATTCCAAAGCAAGTAGAAGGTAATCATTTCTTAGAGCTTCTTTGGACAATTATTCCTGTTATTTTACTTATTGTTTTAGCAGTACCAACAGTATCACAAACGTTTAAGCTTTCAGATGAGAAGCAAATAGCAAAAGATGAGAAGAAAAAAGATGCAATTGTTATTAATGTAAACGCTCATCTTTTCTGGTGGGAATTTGAGTATCCAAAACAAAAATTCATTACTTCTCAAGACATGTATATCCCAGTAGGTAAAAAAGTTATTTTGAACTTAAAAGGTCAAGATATCAAACACTCATTCTGGGTACCATCATTAGCAGGTAAACTTGATACAAACGTTGAAGGCGAAAACAAAATGTGGCTTTCAGCGGATAAAGAAGGTACATATAATGGATTCTGTGCAGAGTTTTGTGGTCCTTCACATTCATTAATGCAATTTAAAGTTAAAGTTGTAAGTCAAGCCGACTACGATAAGTGGTTAGCTGATATGAAGAATCAAAAAGGTCAAGCTGTAACAGCAGATGCACAAGAAGGTGAAAAAATCTTCAAACAAAGTTGTATTGGTTGTCATGCTGCAGATGCAAATGATACAAGACCACCTGCTGCACGACTTGCTCCAAACTTAGCTAACTTCGGTGATCGTGATATGGTTGCTGGTATTGCTAAAAATAATGAAGCAAACATCAAGAAATGGTTAACAAATCCGGAAGCTATGAAGCCAGGAAACCTTATGTCAGGTAAATATGGTGACTTATCAGCTGATCAGATTGATGCATTAACTGCATACTTAACAAGCTTAAAAATTGCAAAATAAATTAATGGATATGAAGCAAAGGGGGTAATACTGTGAGTTCTGTAGCGAAAAAGAAACCACTATTGTGGGACTACTTAACGACAGTCGACCATAAGAAAATTGCCATCCTGTATTTAATTGCAGGCGGATTCTTTTTCTTAGTTGGTGGGATGGAAGCGTTATTTATTCGTATACAATTAATTAAGCCAGACAACACATTTTTAGTTGGTGATGCTTATAACCAAGTATTAACAATGCATGGTACAACAATGATTTTCTTAGCGGCGATGCCGATGATCTTTGCATTTTTTAACGCGGTAGTACCATTACAAATTGGTGCTCGTGACGTAGCTTTCCCGTTTTTAAATTCTTTAGGTTTCTGGTTATTCTTCGTTGGTGGAGTTTTCTTAAACCTAAGTTGGTTCTTAGGTGGAGCGCCTGACGCAGGTTGGACTTCATATGCGACACTAGCTCTACACAGTAAATCACATGGTGTAGACTTCTACTTATTAGGTCTACAAATTTCAGGTATTGGTACATTAGCAGGTGGTATTAACTTCCTAGCAACGATTATTAACATGCGTGCTCCGGGGTTAACATACATGCGTATGCCACTATTTACTTGGACAGTATTTGTAACATCAGCACTTATTTTATTTGCATTCCCGGCATTAACAATCGGGTTAGCGTTATTAATGTTTGACCGCCTATTTGGAACTGCATTCTTTGATGCATCTTTAGGTGGAAACTCAATGATCTTTGAACATTTATTCTGGATTTTCGGACATCCAGAGGTATACATTCTTATATTACCGGCATTTGGTATCTTCTCAGATATCATTCCAGCTTTCTCTAAGAAACGTCTATTCGGTTACTCTTCAATGGTATTCGCAACAGTTTTAATTGGTTTCTTAGGATTCATGGTATGGGCTCACCACATGTTTACAGACGGTCTTGGTGCAGTAGCAAATGCAATTTTCGCTGTTGCAACTATGGCAATTGCAGTGCCTACAGGGGTTAAAATCTTTAACTGGTTATTAACAATGTGGGGCGGACAAATTCGTTTTACAACACCAATGCTTTGGTCAGTTGCTTTTATTCCATCATTCGTTCTAGGTGGGGTAACTGGTATTATGAACGCTGCAGCTCCTGCTGACTATCAATTCCATGATAGTTATTTCGTAGTAGCTCACTTCCACTACGTAATCGTTGGTGGGGTAGTATTTGGTCTATTTGCCGGTGCACATTACTGGTGGCCAAAAATGTTTGGTAAAATCTTAAATGAAACACTAGGAAAAATTACATTCGGATTATTCTTTATTGGTTTCCATTTAACATTCTTTATCCAACATTTCTTAGGTTTAATGGGTATGCCTCGTCGTTACTTTACATATTTACCAGGACAAGGCTTAGATACTGGTAACATGATCAGCTCAATCGGAGCAATGTTCATGGGTCTAGCTACAATCGTTATGTTAATTAATGTCGTTTATACAGCAATTAAAGGTAAAAAAGCTGCTGGAGATGCATGGGGTGTAGGTCGTACACTTGAGTGGTCAATTCCTTCTCCTGCACCAGAATATAATTTTGCTCAAATTCCATATGTACGTGGATTAGACGCTTTATGGGTAGAAAAAATGGAAGGAGACGGCAAAATGACACCTGCTGAACCACTAGGTGATATTCATATGCCAAACTCATCTATTTTACCATTTGTTATGTCAGTGGGCTTATTTATCGCAGCATTTGGGGCATTGTATAATGACCAACTAAAGAACCACACTGCAGTTGGTGTATTAATTCTTGGTTTAGTTATTACATTCGGTTCAATGTTCTTACGTTCTTGGATTGATGATCATGGATTCCATATCCATAAAGAAGACATAGCTGATGAGGGGGTTGAGGCATAATGGAAATGAATCAAAAATTTACAGCTGAAACGTTTCCTCATAACCCTGAAAAAGCTACAGAAGAAGGTAAAAATAAGTTCTTAGCATTCTGGCTGTTTCTTGGTGGAGAAACTGTATTATTCGCATCATTATTTGGTACTTTCTTAGCATTAAGAAACTCTACTGCTGGTGGAGCAAGTGCTTCTGAAATGTTCGAACCAAAATTAGTATTCATTGCTACAATGTTACTTTTAACATCTTCTCTTACAAGTGTTTATGCAATGTACCACATGAAAAACTTTGAACACAAAAAGATGATGCTTTGGTTAGGAATTACAGTTTTATTAGGTCTAGGATTTTTATTATTAGAAATTTACGAATTTAGACACTATATGCACGAATATCATTTTACAATTAAGAGTAGTGCATTTGGTTCTTCATTCTATACATTAGTAGGTACTCATGGTGCCCACGTATTTGTTGGTTTACTATGGATCACTACTTTAATGCTTCGAAATGGTGGAAGAGGTTTAAATTTATACAACGCTCCGAAGTTCTATGTTGCAAGTTTATACTGGCACTTCATCGACGTAGTATGGATTTTCATCTTTACAGTAGTATACTTAATGGGAATGGTGGGATAAGAAAATGGGTACAAATACAAACTCTCATCAAAGAAATCAAGTTGAAATAAAGTATCACAGACGTAAACATGCAGAAGAAATGAAACAACAATTAATTTCTTTCGCATTAATGATCATTTTAACACTTGCATCATTCGCAGCAGTATTATATAGAGATAAAATGGATAAATACTTTACAGTACCATTTATTTTATTACTTGCTGTAGTACAACTAGTGTTCCAACTTTATTACTTCATGCACATGAAAAATAAAGGTCACAGCACACAAGCTTTCTTCCTATATTCAGGACTAACAGTTGCTGTCATTACACTATTAACATTCTTAACATTAATCTGGTTATGATGAAAAAAGGAAGTGAATTTTATTCACTTCCTTTTTTTTATGCCTGTTTATGTTGATTTTCGATAACTAAAGGATCTGTTCCGTACACAACAATTTGGAACCAATTTTGAGTCCGATGCTACTTTCTGATATTTATGTTGTATAAGAATGATTAGTGGAAGAAAACTATAAAGCCGACAAAATATAATATTTAAATCGGTTTTGAATAATAGTAAAATGGAAAGGATGATTCAACGATGGACGTGGATATTCCTAAAGATGATGATATTGAAATGGAAGAAAAAGTGGAGCTAAGTGGAAGTATAGATAAATTAACAGAGCATCAAATTTGGGGTGCACAAGGTT
The DNA here is from genome assembly GCF_001420605.1 of Bacillus sp. FJAT-25509. Classification (GTDB taxonomy): domain Bacteria; phylum Bacillota; class Bacilli; order Bacillales; family Bacillaceae_G; genus Gottfriedia. Next base: position 21,305 of record NZ_LJIZ01000011.1, on the reverse strand, counting down.
TTATGGATATTCCAGATCAAGGTAAAACATACAGGAAAAGATATTTAGGAAACCGATATCAATAACTCGAGAAATCGTAGGTCGAGAAACAGATAACAAAGTTTCAAAGTTAGATCGAGGAAAAATATAGCCCTGTATAGGTTATTTATTTATGGGTAAAATTGATTTTTCTTGTTATACCAAGTATTATTGCCATTTCAACCAAGTTTTTCGTTAATACATATGGATACACAACAAGCACAGGCGTTATTAAATGGGTAATAGTGAAGATTATAATTAATCTTTAAGCAATTAGCGCAATGCTTTAATTCAACAATTATTTAGGAGCTGATTGATCAATCAGCTCCTATTTTACAATTTCAAAAAAACGCCTCGATTCAACTAACTCTAAGTGGTTCTTTATTATTAGGAGGCTGGCTAGTTTTTGAGGAAGACTCTTTAGTCAAAGCTAACAATAATATCATTCCTATGATACAAGCTGTACCAATCCATTGGAAAAAACCAAAAGGTTCTTTTAACCAGAAGATTGTTGTTAATACAGCAGCTAGCGGCTCAATGCTTCCTAGCAGACTTGATTCTTTAGGTGGCAGACTTTGCAAACTTTCTATATAGAACCAAAATGCAATCATCGTACCAAATATGATAATGAAGACCAGATATAAAATGGCTTCAAGCGTTAAGCTTTTATAGTCCATTTGCCAAGGCGGATGGATAAAACTTAATATTAAGCCACCGATAATCATAGCCCATCCGACAATTACAAGTGAGTCGTATTGTTTAAGTAATGGTACGGCATATAAAGTATAAAATGCTAAAGCTACTCCAGATAATACCCCCCAAGCGATTGCTGGTGCAGGCACAGATAATTGTGAGATTGAGCCGTTTGTTAATAAGAAAAAACTTCCAATTAAAGCTAGTGAAACTGTTAACAAATCTCTTCGTGTTAGAGCGGTTTGTTTACGGAAAATTAAGTATAAGATTATCATTACAGGTGCTAAATACTGTAATAGTGTTGCAACAGCAGCGTTTCCATGTTCGATCGAAGCCATATAGGTGTATTGAACCGCTAGCATCCCCAGTACTCCGAAAATAATCAATTGAATTGCAATCCTTCCAGTTTTCCAAACCCCAAGAATCTGAGAACGGTCTTTTCTGAAATACTGAATAGCTAAGAGTAAAAATCCAGCTATTAGCAATCGGATCGTAACAAGCCAATCGACATCGATTTGATATTGTTGAAAAAGTTTTTTTGCTACTGTACCTCCAATCCCCCAAAAAACTGCTCCCGTGATGACAAGAAATATTCCCTTTCGTCTATTCATGATTTTAGTCTCCACCTTCAAATATAAAAATAGTGTTATAATATTTTAAATGATAAGAGGAAAAACGCTAAAATAATACTCAAATCGAATAGAAAAATATAAGGATATTGAGGTGGTTATGAAGGAATGCAAATTAAAAATTTTATGGTAGACCAAAGTTTAAAAGAATTAACTAAACATCATACTGTTGTTTTACCAATTGCTTGCTATGAAACAACGATTAAGCAAAATATAAATGGTTATATACCTCTTCATTGGCATGATGAATTTCAGTTTGTTCACGTTGTTAAAGGAGAAACAATTTTTCAAATAAATGAAGAAAAAATTCTTATATCAGAAGGGGAAGGGCTTTTTATAAATAGTGGCTGCCTACATATGGCAAAAGATCGGAACCATTCAGACTGTGCCTATATTTGTTTAAATGTTTCACCAAGTTTCGTTTTATCTCAAGAACTTTATACAACTTTTGTAAAGCCTTATTATCAGGCGACCAATCTACCTTATTTATTCTTAAATCCAAAGGAGGTATGGGCCAATAGCATTTTAAGCTATATTTTGAAAATCAATCAGATGATCAAACAAAATTCACCATTCTATGAAATCGACATCAGCTTACATCTAACATTAATATGGAAGAATTTAATAATGAACGGAATTGAATTAGAGTATGAACAGTCTGTAGTAGTAAAGAGTAAGCGCATGAAGCAAATGTTAAATTGGATCCACTTACATTATTCTGAGAAAATACGATTAGACGACATTGCAAGAGTTGGTCAATTAAGCCGATCAGAGTGCTGTCGATATTTCAAACGGATGTTAAAAACTACTCCTTTAAACTATGTAACCGATTATCGAATACAAAAAAGTTTAATACTACTACAAGCGGAATCGAATGTCACTGATGTTGCCTATCAAGTTGGATTTAACAGCACAAGCTACTTTATTGATAAATTCAGAAAGTCGATGAACTTGACACCATTGGCTTACAAAAAACAAAAAGTATAATCATGACACAAACTCGTCGGAATGATAGAGTAATATAAAAAAAAGACAATTAGGTGGTGGTATTTTCATGAAACATCTTCTTCCTAGAATAGAAGATTTGTTGCAAACAAATTTTTCTTTGCACTCTGATATGGATGTAGATAATGAAGCAACGTATATATTTAAACAGCATCATAGTGAAGTATGGATGTTAACGATCAATGAATATCTTCATTTTAAGAGCAAGAATATCAATGAACTTTATTGGAAAAAAGCAGGTGTTTCCAATGAAAATGATGTTATTCAAGACGTGATTCAAGAAGTGCAAAAATTAGAAGTTGTAGTCATCACGGATGGAGAAGGAAAAATCAAGGGCTACATCAATTCTGCTATTTTAGTTTCGAAAGTGTTTGAGTCTTATCAATATTTAGAGGCCTATTTTCGAACGATGATTGATACGATGGATGGATCGGTCTCGATTGTAGATGAAGTCGGAAAAACAGTGGTTTGGACTCATGGTGCTGAAAGGATCTTTTCAATTCCTAAAGAAGAAATTATTGGGAATAAAATGGAAGAGTTTTTTCCAAAAGATATGTTATTAAATAAAGTTACGATGGAGACAGGTCAATCTTTTCGTCATAAACACCATAAACCTCGTGAGGATCTCTTTGTCATGATTAATAGCAGTCCAATCTTTATCAATGACCGAATTGTAGGTGCAGTTGCTGCTGAAACAGATATTACGAGTCAAGTAATAATGAATCAAGAACTTATGAATGCTTCCTCCAAAATTCTTCAATTACAGAAGGAGGTTTCAAGACTGCAATTGTCACACGATTCTTTCCAACAAATAAAAGGTTCGAGTCAATTGATGAAAGAAACAATTTCGTTATCGAGGAAAATGTCTGAAACGAGTGCGAATATTTTATTACTTGGTGAAACTGGAGTTGGAAAAGAAGTCTTTGCAAAAGCTATCCATTTTTATCAAGGATCATCTTCTCCATTTATAGCTGTAAACTGTGGTGCGATTACACCATCATTGTTTGAGAGTGAATTTTTTGGCTATGAAAAAGGAGCATTTTCTGGTGCAGATGCAAAAGGTAAAAAAGGAAAACTAGAGTTGGCGCATGGAGGAACACTTTTTCTGGATGAAATTGGTGACTTACCGTTAGATATGCAAGTGAAGTTACTTAGAGTATTGCAAGATAAAACGTATTACCGTGTTGGTGGTACAAAGCAGTTAACAGCGGAGTGCCGAATCATTGCTGCTACAAATAAAGATTTAGAAGCAATGGTTGAAGCTAATACATTTCGAGAAGACCTTTATTATCGTCTTAACATTTTATCTATTACGATTCCACCATTGAGAGAACGAAAAGAAGACGTAATGGAGCTCTTACATCAATTTATCTATGAGTTTTCAATACTATATAATCGAACGATTAAAATCGTTGATCCTCAAGTAACTTCTGCCTTACTACAATACGATTGGCCTGGAAATGTGAGGGAGATGCGAAATGTAATTGAACGGTTAGTATTACTATCAGGAGAAGAAACAATCTCGATCGGAGCCTTACCGCCAAAGATGTTACAATCTACATTATTATCGACTGGATACGATGACTCTTTACAAGATGATCTAAATGACTTTGAAAAAAATAAAATCATTGAAGCCATTCAAACAGAGAAAGGGAACAAGCAAGCAGCAGCAAAAAAACTAGGAATATCTCGAGCTACTTTGTACAATAAAATGAAAAAATTAAAGATTGAGCTTTAAAAACTAAAAGCCTTTACGACTAAATTAGTCCAGACGAGCGAAAGAAACTCCTGGGCTGATTTAGAACCGGCAATCAAAAGTTTACTCAAGTTACCTCCCCTTACTGAAGAATTTCTCCTCAATCCGTAAATAAGCAACCTTTTAATAAAGACTACTTATGACATACTCCACGGTTCTATCAAACTACTAGTGTCTAATTATTTAGACGCAAAACACTAAACAGTGTCTAAAAAGATTTACACTATTTCCTAAACAATCTTCTAAATAAAAGATGTTAAAAATGGCACAGAACTTGCATCAATATTTCATGTCTAATTTAAACCATCTATTAAAGGAGAAATGAACATGAATAATCGAATGCAAGAATTACAAACATTTTTACAACAACAAAGTATTCCAGGTGGCTTGGTCACATCACGCCAAAATATTTTTTATTTATCGAACTTTGATTACAATCCGCACGAACGATTTGTAGGTATTTTTGTCTTCCCAAATGACGAACCGATTTTTATTACACCTGCGATGGAAGTTCAAATGATAAAGGAAGCAGGTTGGAACCATCCAATCCTAAGTTACACAGATTCCGATCATCCGTGGTCACTTGTTGGTCACTTGATTGAAAGTAGAAACGTAATGAAACAATTTGCAGTTGAGAAGCATGATATCTCTTACTTTTACATTGAAAATCTGCAACAGATTTTTGGTGAAGTAGAGTTTGCATCACTAGACTCTATACTTACTGAAATGCGACTAATAAAAGATGCTGATGAAATTGAAATTTTACGTGAAGCTGCCGCTTTTGCTGATTACGGGATACAAGTGGGTATTGAAGCATTAAAAGAAGGAATTACAGAACTTGAAGTTTTAGGAAAAATTGAATTTGAATTGAAGAAAAAAGGGATTAAAGAAATGTCATTTTCTCCTATTGTATTGTTTGGCCAAAATGCAAGTAACCCACATGGTGCTACAGGTGACAATAAGTTAAAAAAAGGAGATACTGCCCTTTTTGATTTAGGTGTGAAATATAAGGGATATTGCTCTGATATCACAAGAACCGTCATTTATGGTCATCCAAATAACGAACTCGTTAAAATCTACAATACAGTTTTACAGGCCAATCTTGCTGGGGTGGAGGCTTCTCAACCTGGAACAAGAATTGGTGATGTTGATCTCTCGGGAAGACGAGTCATTCAATCAGCTGGCTATGGTGAATTTTTTCCTCATCGCATAGGTCATGGTCTAGGAATTGAAATTCACGAGGCACCATCTATAAATGATGTGAATGAAGGGGTACTGAAACCAGGAATGGTCATCACTATTGAACCCGGCATTTATCTTAATGGCCTCGGTGGTGTGCGCATTGAAGACGATGTTGTCATAACAGATAATGGGTATGAAGTATTAACGAAGTTCCCAAAAGAATTAAGGATTGTAGGAGATGAACGAAATTGAACCGAATCGAAAAAATACAGAAACAGCTTTTAGAGAACAATGTCGACGCAATATTGATTACAAAAAGTGAAAATCGTAGATATACGACAGGTTTTACAGGATCAGCTGGCATGGTGCTAATTTCAAAAAATGCTGCTACCTTTATCACTGACTTCCGCTACGGGGAACAGGCTCAAAATGAAGTGAAAAACGCTAAGATTATCGTCCATAACGGAAATATTGAAAAAGAAGTTTCAAAAGAAGTCGACTGTCAAGGTCTTAAAAAGGTCGCTGTTGAGGCAAATGCCATGACTTTAAATACGTTCTCAAAACTACAAGAGTATGGAAATGTACAATGGATTCAATTGGAAAATATCGTTGAAAAGGTTAGAGAAATCAAAGAGCCAATAGAATTAGAATTAATGAGAACGGCAGCTAAAATCGCAGATAAGGCGTTTGATTATATTTTGAATATCATTAAACCAGGGGTTACGGAATTAGAAATCCGTAATGAACTGGAATTCTATATGCGAAAGCTTGGTGCAACCGCAGCATCATTTAATACTATAATTGCTTCTGGAAAGAGGGCTGCCCTACCGCATGGAGTGGCTTCCGAAAAAGTGATTGAGCATGGTGACATGGTAACCCTTGATTTTGGTGCATTGTACAATGGTTATTGCTCTGACATTACGAGAACAATCGCCGTTGGGAGTTGTTCGGATGAGTTCCGCAACATTTATCACATCGTATTAGAAGCCCTAAAACGTGGGACAGAAGGAATTCAATCAGGTGAAAAAGCGAAAACGATCGACGATTTAACGAGAGACTATATTTCAGAAAAAGGATTCGGAGATCGTTTTGGACATTCAACAGGTCATGGGTTAGGTATGGAGGTTCACGAACCAATCCGGCTTTCTGACAAAAGTGTAGAAATTCTTCAAACTGGAATGGTTGTTACCGTTGAACCAGGAATTTATATCCCAGGATGGGGTGGCTGCCGGATTGAAGATGATATTATAGTAAAAGAGAATGGTTATGAAATCATAACCCATTCTGATAAGCACTTAATTATCTTATAAAAAATATTGAAAAGGTCATCTAATGGATTTTTAAAAAGATGACCTTTCTTTTGAATTGGGGCGTATCTATATGAATGAAATCATCTTATATATCATGACAGGCTTTATGGTCATAGGGGCAATCGATTATCTGATAGGAAATCGGTATGGAGTCGGACAAAAATTTAAGGAAGCCTTTCAAGCCATGGGACCACTTGCTCTTTCAATGGTTGGAATGATCTCACTATCTCCAGTATTAGCTAAGTGGTTAACACCGATTGTATCCCCGGTCTACCAATTTCTTGGAGCAGATCCATCGATGTTTTCATCCACGTTTTTAGCTCTTGACATGGGTGGATACTCATTAGCAAATGAAATGGCTCAATCTAGTGATGCTGCTTTGTTCTCTTGGGTGTTTTTAGGAACAATGATGGGGCCAACTATTGTTTTTACCATTCCGGTTGCTTTAAGCATCATTCATAAAAATGATCACCCCTTTTTTGCTAAAGGAATTTTAATTGGGCTAATGACTATTCCATTTGGATGCTTAGCAGGAGGGTTTGTTGCAGGATTTGGCTTTATATGGATGTTGAAAAATTTGATTCCTTCTATTCTGATTTCTGTCTTGATTGGGATTGGAATGCTATCAGCTCAATCGGTGATGATTCGTGGTTTTAAATGGTTTGGAAAAGCAATTGAAATCGTTATTATCATTGGTCTTGTCTCGATGATTATTAAAACTTTAACAGGTATCGTTATTATCCCAGGTATGATGCCGCTTTCGGAGGGCTTTGTAACAGTTGGAAAAATAACCATCATACTTGCTGGTGCATTTCCTTTTGTTTTTGTGTTGGTAAAAGTATTAAAGAAGCCTTTTGCATTACTCGGAAATAAGCTAGGTATGAATCAACAAGCATTAGGTGGATTCATTGCCTCCTTCGCCCACCACATTCCTATGTTTGCGACACTGCATGAGATGGACGACCGTGGGAAAGTCATAAATACAGCATTTGCCGTAAGTGGCGCATTTGTTTTTGGCAGTCACTTAGGGTTTGTTGCGGGTGTGGAGAAGAATTTTGTCATTCCACTGATTGTTGGCAAACTGACTGCAGGGTTTTTGGCTGCTGCATTGGCTTTGCTGGTGTCAAAACGTGAAACCAGATGAATTATTAATAATAGAGAAGTAGATTGGGATTTTAAGGACTCGCCTCCTATCAGAAAAGCAGGTGCCGTAAGACCCGACAGAAAGTGTGTGCACCCTAGATTATAATTCACTATAAACACCCATATATAAATACCAATCATTTAAAAATGAATAACGTTTTCAAATCGTATTTTAATTTGAATAAACCATTATTACTGTTATATAATTTAGTAGTATAATAGTTTGGATAATTTCATTAAATATTATATGATAGAAGTAATGTTTAAATTTTTTTTGTCTTTGTGAAATTATTTATAGTTCTTAAATCTACAATATATTTACATAGTTCAATATTAATTTAAACATTAGGTAAAAATAATAAGGGTGAATAGAATAATTAAAGGGTGTGCATTCATGATTAGCTTAGGGATGTTCGGGTTTAAAGCACTTTGGAGTCCATATTTATTTGTGTTTCTAGTTTTAGTCATTTTAGGTTATTTTTACATAATTAATAAATATAAAGATGAAAACCATGTTACTGAGACTAAACAAAAAGTGTATTTCGTAATTGGAATTTTGTTAGTTTACACTGCACAAGGCAGTCCAATCGATTTAATTGGTCATATTATTTTTAGTGCACATATGACTGAAATGGCAGTTTTATACTTAGTTGCACCGATCTTTCTTATTAATGGAATTCCAAATTGGTTATGGAGAAACATACTAAAACCAAAATTCGTTAATGCGTTTTTTACTTTTGCAACAAAACCATTAATTGCTTTACTTATTTTTAATGTAGTATTTTCGATTTACCATTACCCATTAGTATTTGATACTGTAAAAACGAATAATATCTATCATTTCTTATTTACAAATATATTATTTTTTATGGCAGTATTTATGTGGTTTCCTGTTATTAATAACTTACCAGAGAGACAAACACTTTCTGATATCCAAAAGATTGGTTATATGTTTGGAAATGGTATTTTATTAACACCAGCATGTGCACTTATTATTTTTGCAGGACATCCATTTTACGCGACTTATAATGATCCAGTGTTGTGGAGTAAAGCAATGGAACTATGCGTATCACCAGATTTATTAAAATCACTAAACATTTCAGGTCCAGAAGTATTTAACTTTATGTCAGCAAGGGAAGATCAACAGGTTGGCGGAGTTATCATGAAAATTATCCAGGAAATAGTTTATGGATCTGTTATTGGTTATAATTTTTTCAAATGGGCTAAAAGAGAACAAAATGGAAATAAAATTGATCCAATCAGTAGTAATCCGTTATTGCTTAAAAAATCGTAGGGGTGGAAATTTTGAATTCGTTACCAATTTTACCAACAATAAGTACAAGCTTTATTGTCATTAGTGCCATATTAGTTGCAATCGGCTGGTATCTTATTGCAAAAAGAAATATAGAGGGACATAAGAAAGTTATGTTCTTTGCTGGAGTCTTTGCTCTCTCATTTTTCATTGTATACGCAACTAGAACAATCTTTATTGGAAATACTTCTTTTGGGGGACCAAAAAGTTTAAAGTTGTATTATCATATATTTTTGTTTTTCCATATCTTCTTAGCTACAACTGGCGGAGTATTTGGTCTAGTATCAATTATTTCAGGATATAAAAACAAATTAAAACTACACAAAAAAATTGGACCGATTACTAGTATTATTTGGTTTTTTACTGCAATTACAGGTGTATTCGTTTATTGTTTATTATACGTTTTCTACAAAGGTGGAGACACTACTTCAGTTATTAAAGCTGTTTTAGGATTTTAAGTGAAAAATAAAAGAGTGAGTAAAAGAAGTTGTACTTCTTTTTACTCACTCTTTTTAATAATTATAGAATAATGAACTTGCTTACTAGAGAAATTTGTTCTTCAGCTTTTTTAAGTAAGTCATTACTTTTATTAACGATGCTTTCAGGGAAGTTTTCGCCTTCTCCGTACTCTACACCGTGAGGATAATAGTATTTACCTAAAAGTGGAGTAAGTAATTGGATTTTACCTTTACTTGACTCTACATGTCCTTCTACTGCGAAACCTTGAACGCGTAAGTAGTAGATTTCATTACGTTGTTCAAATTTATAATCGTAAGTTACTCTTTCGTAATCCCATTGACCAGCAAGGACAAAGCCTAATTCTTCCATGATTTCAGTTAATAAATTTACATTTAATACATGGTTTTCTAAATTTGTATTCTCAAATTTCATGTTATTACCCCCTAAATTACTTAGAAAAAATCCCTATTAATATAATATTATCTATGACAATAATTAGCAATGAAAAGCTGATAAATGTATTTTAACTAATTTATATATTTTTTTGAATAATTTGGCTACAATGGATATATAAACATAGAGTTAACAATTGGGAAGGGAAGATCTAAATGGATAAGCTTATAAAACTTTTCTTTTTTACAATAAGTTTTATAACAGTTTTTATGTTCAGTCCACTTATTAAAGATTGGATCAGTAATATACAAACGTTTAAACCATATGAAAGAGTTGAAAAAGTGAATAAGCCAATGATCGAAAATGCAAGCACTACAAATGCGACATACTCCGTTTCTCAGTATATTGGTAAAAGTGAACAAGAAATTTTAAAAACCTTTGGTAAACCGTCAAGAAAAGTTCCTTCTCAATATGACTATGATTGGCTTGTTTATGATAAAGATGCTACAAAGTATACTCAATTTGGTGTACTAAATGGCAAAGTCGTAACTATTTTTGTTGCTGGTAATAAAGTTGATATCTCTCCATTTGTGATGGGTAGTCACTACGAAGAAACAATGGATAATGTAACTGTACACGATAAAGTTTCATTTTCGATATTACGTAATCAATATACTTTTAAATTATCGACAACAGATTTACATGAACGTCCACTTGTTTCTTTAGATAATTGTTATGCTCAACTTTATTTTGACCGATTTACCGGAAGTTTATTAGGTATTCGATATTTATCACCAGAAACGCTAGTTAAGCAAAAACCGTACGAGCTAATTTATAGTGGAAATTTAATCAATGCAAAAAAAATAAATACATTACAAGAAGCAATTGTTGATCGTGAAGAAGAAAGACAAATCTTTAATTTAACGAATGTATATCGTAAAAGAATGAATTTAAGTACTTTAAATTGGAATGCTGATGCTGCTAAAGTAGCTTTAGGACATAGTAAAGATATGGTTCAAAATAAATATTTTGATCACTATTCTAATTTATATGGTAGTCTAGCTGATCGTTTAAATGATGCAAATGTTCCATACAGAATCGCTGGCGAAAATATTTCGGCTAATTATGTAGATGGTATAGCATCAGTATATGGATGGATTAATAGTAAAGGTCACCGAGTAAATATGTATAAAAAAGAATATACCACACTTGGAGTAGGAGCCTTTAATAAATATTACACCCAAAATTTTATAAAATAATCGCGAAATCAAGCAAAAGCGAAAGTTTGTGCTTGATTTTTTTATTTCCATACAAGCACAAAATTATTCGAAAGACATAATTTTGTAGTAAATGCTTTTAATTGGAGTGATATGAATGGGAAATGAAAATAGTCGTCCATCTATCGAACAATTTAGGCAATTCGTTATGGAACACCCAAAACTTCGAGAGGAAGTAAAAACGGGTAAAAAAACATGGCAACAATATTTTGAAGATTGGTATTACAAAGGTGAAGACCATGAAATGTGGGATGAATACAGAAATGAGAATAATACAAGGTCTCAAAAGAAAACTGCCAAAACAGAACAATCAGAAGAAGGATACGTTGGAAAAGTAATTTCTTTTGTAAAAAATTTAGATCCAGATCAAATTCAAGGCCATTTAACAAATGTAAACTCTACTTTAACCAATATTCAACAGCTTATATCACAATTTAAATCTCCAGCTACTTCAACTAATCAAAGAGAAGAAAAGCCAGCGGCACAACAATTTAATTTTAGACAGGATTGAGGAGATCTAAATTGAGAAAAGATGTTTTGGAATTTCTACAGAGTGAAGAAGATTATTTAAAATTTTTAAGACAACAACCAAAATGGTATCGTAAACTTTCTAGAAATCCTGAGCTTACTGATGAGTTTAGACTGGCTTCCCTTGAGTTTTTTGGTAAAACTATTCCACAACGAGTTGATAAATTGTCAAATCAAGTTCAAATGGCATCGTTTATGATTGACATGTTCCATGTATTAAAAGATCAACAAAGTACTAGTAGTGAAGAATCCTCTGATACTGAATCAAAGGAAGATTAAAAAAAGGATAATAATTTAATCTGTCATAGCTTTTTGCTACAATGAAGAAAGTAATTTTTAAAAAGGAGTAGTAGTTATGACAGAAATTTGTTTAGTAAGACATGGACAAACTGATTGGAATTTTAACAATATAATTCAAGGTAGAGAAGATATTCCTTTAAATACGATTGGTAAACAACAGGCGAATGATAGTGCATTGTTTTTAAGTGATCAAAAGTGGGATCGGATTATTACAAGTCCATTAGTTAGGGCGAGACAAACTGCACAGGCAATTGCAGATTTTTCTAAAATTGATGAGATCCTAGAGGATGAACGATTTCTAGAAAGAGAATTTGGTGAAGCTAGTGGAAAACCTATTTCCGATGTTCATGAAAACATTTATAATAATAATGTAGAAGGTATGGAAACAGATGAAGAATTAATTGATCGAGCTTTTAGTGCATTAAAAGACATTGCTCAAAATTATGAAGGTAAACGAATTGTAATTGTTGCACATTCTCATACGATCAAGGCAATTCTACATGCAATTGATCCTGAGAAAGTTAATTTTAGGACAAAATTAAAAAATGCTTGTGCAAATTTTATTGAATTTAAAGATGGTAAATGGAAGATAAATGAATTTAATATTTCTGATCATATAAAAGCATAGGACAAGTTCTTTTATTTACCGAATTAAATGTGGTATAGTTTATTCTTGGAGGTGTAAGGAAATGTATGCAACAATGGAAACCTTGCAACTTATAACAGTCTCAGAAGAACTTGCTTCAATGATCGTGCAATCAGATGTTGCAGATCAGTATCGAACTTCATATATTGCATTAAATAATGATAAAACTGCTCAAGAAATTATTAGCCGTTTTATGAAGACGAAGGATTTATATGAGGATGTTCAACGATTTGGAAAATATCATCCCGATTATAAAGAAATTCGAAAAAAAATGAGTGAAGTTAAAAGAGAACTTCAATTAAACGATACTATCGCTGCTTTTAAGCAAGCGGAAGATCAGGTCCAATTACTTTTAGATGAGACTAGCTATTTAATTGCTCAAGCTGTTTCACCTTCAGTGAAAGTTCCAGCGGGTAATCCATTCTTCGTAAATACAGGTGGAGGATGTAGTACTGGTGGATGTGGCACAGGTGGAAAGTGTGGATGTAAAACGAGGTAATAGAACATATTGAAAGGCTCATTATTTAATAATGAGTCTTTTTTTAATAAAATTCATTTTCTGAACCTAGTACAGTTAGCGCAATTATTTCCACAACAAAACATTTTTTTATTCGGAACGTAAAATCGATGTTTAAATACGAAATTATTATTTTCACTACGAATAAATTCAACTCGGTAAATTAGTTTAAACTGTTCAGTAATGGTTCTAGAGCAATCAATTAGAAGTTTTTTGATCGCCTCTTCGTTCTGTTGACAATCTATCTGAATATATAGAAAATTGGCACCGCAAATTTGTTTGTTTGAAAAATGATTAATTTGTTTATAATTTGAAATACAGTTAAAAAATTGCTCCCAAACATCGTCTAACATAATTTTCAATCCTTTCTAAAAACTATTTATGAAAGTTTCGTTGCAAAAGAAATTTGGGATATGATATTCTATTTCTAACGGATTTTTAAAGGAGAAAGCTATGTTCGTGCAAAGACAAGGTATTATTATTTATTTACAATCATTAAAACAAGCAAAAATGTTACGTAAATTTGGAAATATTCACTTTGTCTCTAAACGTTTGAAATACGTAGTCCTATACTGCAATATGGATGATATAGATCGAACAATAGAGAGATTGAAAAAATTTCATTTTGTAAAACGAATCGAATTGTCATATAAACCTTTTATTAAGACTGAGTACGAAAATGCAAAACCAGACGAAGCAAAGGAATATGATTATCAAGTAGATTAAAAACGATTGAATGGCTAATTAATTTAGAAGGGGTAACCTATCTGAATTAAAAACCGTTCAATCGTTTTTCTTGTGGTATGGTTGAAAGGAAAGGGGATAGGGAAAAACTATCCCTTTGTTTTCTTTTTATTTTATGAGTAAGATTAGGAAATATAGTTATTTCATTGGTGGAATTAAATGATTTAAGCGTAAAATTCCGATTATATATTGGTGAAATAAATCGTTTTCATGAAATGAGCTTGAATGTCTTATTTGCAATGTGATGATTTCTTTGTTTAAAGTTGTAGCTAATTCTTCAAACAACACTTCACGTTTTGTAACTGAATCTTCTTTTAATGTAATGCCTTCTCTACAATAATATATTGGCTGGAATTCACCAATAGAAGTAGGGCTTAATATAACAGCAAAAGAACAGCAGTTTGAGCCTTTATTTTCAGATGTTAATTTTAGTAAAAATTTAACTCTATCTTTTTGCGATTTAGCAATTTCAAATAGTTCATATAAATCTGAGTATCCTTCTCCAATTTCAATCATGCGTTGGATCATGAGTGTTCCCCCTTAAAACGTAAATACTTTACGTGTATTCCAAAAAAAAGTATGGTAATAAATGCAACATTTATTCTACAGGATAAAGGCATAAAAAAAAACCCCGCATTTGCAGGGCCCCTCTTATTAAAGTGTAATCACTTAAAAGAAGGCAAAGGGAGAGGAGAAACCGGAGGAAGAACTTATGGGGAAACGTAAGTCTTCTCCGCGGTTGGCAACAACATCAACTGAGATGTTGTTAAAATTAATTATTTCCAAAGTGGATGATTTTATACATTAGTAGCAGAATATGGAAAGAAATGTTTTTGTTTTAGTGAAATTATGATAGGATATTTTCGTAAATTGAAATATATAGTAGGTGTGAATTAAATGAGAGTAGTATCAGGAAAAAATAAAGGATTAAGTTTAAAGGCAGTACCTGGAATGAGTACTAGACCGACAACTGATAAAGTAAAAGAAGCGATGTTTAATATAATTGGACCATACTTTGAAGGTGGTATTGTATTAGATTTATTCGGTGGTAGTGGTGGACTATCAATTGAGGCTTTAAGTAGAGGGATTGAAAAAGCGATTATTGTAGATCGTGAAATGAAGGCGATTAAGACGATTAAAGAAAACTTAGCAACATGTAATCTAACTGATTGTGCTGAAGTATATCGAAATGACGCTGAGAGGGCTGTTAAAGCGATTATTAAAAGAGAGATCCAATTTGATTTAATTATTTTAGATCCTCCTTATAAAAAACAACAAATCGTATCATTAATTGAAACTTTTGATGAAAAAAATCTACTTGCATCAGATGGAACAATTTTAGTAGAACATGCTACTGATGTCGAATTACCTGAAAAAATAGGGAAATTTGCACGAACAAAAGCAGAAAAATATGGAATTTGTGGCGTATCAGTGTATCATATTTGTATGGAGTAATTTTTAGGGGGTACAAGATGAAACGTATTGCTGTTTGTCCTGGGAGTTTTGATCCAATTACTTTAGGACATTTAGATATTATTAAACGTGGAGCAAGAGTGTTTGATGAGGTAATTGTTGTCGTATTAAATAACTCTGCCAAAAATTCTTTATTTACTTTAGAGGAAAGAAAAGAATTAATTACAGAAGCTACTAGTGCAATTCCAAATGTACGCGTAGATTCATTTAGTGGTCTATTAATGGATTACGCGAAAAAAATTAACGCTTCTGCAATATTAAGAGGCCTAAGAGCAGTATCAGACTTTGAATATGAAATGCAAATTACAGCAATGAACAAAAAATTAGTAGATGAAATTGACACATTTTTTGTTATGACAAATAATCAATATTCATTCTTAAGTTCTTCAATTGTAAAAGAAGTCGCGAAATACGGTGGAAATGTAAAAGATTTAGTACCAGATTGTGTAAATAGCGCATTAACAGAAAAATTTTTGAAACCTCAAGTTTAATTTAAACTGAGGTTTTTTTATTGTTGAAAATATAAACAGTCACTTATATTAAGTAAACCATATTGTCATTAGAATTCATTTTTTAATGACCTAATAATGATTTTAAATGTTAATCTATGAATATCAACTAATCACAATAATACTTGGAACTTGTTTTAGAAATTTTTTTATTTAGCTCTTAAATATTTTTTAATTTCTCAAGAATAAATAATTACTAGAGATTATTGATATTATAAAAATTCTTTAATAGTTGACCTACAAATTGATTAACAAGCTTTTATACTACTCTAAGTAAAGGATATTAGATTAGTTTTTTAGTGTAACCCTTTTTGTATGTATAAGTTGATTGGAACGGAGGGGTGCTCGACTCCTATGGGATATGCGGGAAGCCTGAGACCCCGCAGGCTTGCCGAGGAGGCTCAGGTCTCGCCCCATGGAAAGCGAGCATTCCGTAGTGGAAATCAACATCACTATACCCCTTTTACGAAAATTTGAAAATTACAGCAAAAGAAACCTCAAGTCAATTAAAACTGAGGTTTCTTTTTTATATTCGGAAGGTTTAAGAAGATAACTTTTTTATATACAGTTTATAAATTAAGATGATTACATAAATGTAGAGAGAAATTAATGTGATGAATGAACCTGTTGAAACCAAAGATTCGAGATTAAACTGTTTCTCTGTAAAAATCTTTATGACAGGTAAAGTATTATAAGTAGCATTAGAAGTTAACTGATTAAGATATAGTGGCTTCCAAAAGATAATTGCTAAAATAGGAGCAATTCCAGATTGCAATAAACGACCGATTAAATAAGGTTTAATACTTAATTTCACTTCAGAAATAATACTTGCTACTTGAGCTTGTATTGAAAAACCACCAAATCCTAAAATAAAGCTAGTTAAAGCCACTTGCTGCAATAATGTACTATTGCCTAGTTCACTGACCAATTTAGATCCTAAAGTAATTTCAAATAACCCAGATAAAAAAGGTGTAGATAAATTCTGATTAACACTTAAATTTGAAAAACAATATGCAATTATTTTTCCAACATTAGATATAAATCCAATTTCAATCAAAAGCATATTAAGAACAGAAAAAACGATAATAAATCCACCAATCATTAATAATGTCTGTACGGAAGAAGCTATTGCGTCCCCTAATATTTTTCCAATCGGTCTTCTTTCACTTAATCGTTTTTCATGCATAACTTTAAATGCGTATTTAAAGCGGTTAGAATGGATTCTTTCTCTACGAGAGTAGTTAGGTTGGTTTCTTCCATAAAACCTCATAATGAGGCCTACAATAGCATTAGATAAATAATGACTGAGGGCAAGTACGAGACCGACTTTTGGGTTATGAAAAAAACCAACAGATATTGCAACGAAAATGAACAATGGATTAGACGAATTTGTAAATGAATTAAGTCGTTCGGCTTCTAATTTTGTTAATTCCCCATCTTTATATAGTTTAGCAGAAAGTTTTGCACCTGATGGGAATCCCGATGCCATCCCCATTGCCCAAACGAATGCCCCAACACCCGGAACTCTAAATAAAGGTCGCATAATTGGCTCTAAAAATACACCAATAAATTGAACAATTCCAAAGCAGATTAGAAGTTCACTTAAAATGAAAAAAGGAAGGAGCGAAGGAAATACGATTCCCCACCACATATTTAATCCTCTTATTGAACCTTTAAATGCTACCTCTGGATGCAAAATAATCGTTGATGTCAGAAATATGAGTATTAAAAAAATTAGTAAAGTAATGAAGTAATTTTTTTTCACATATAAACCTCCAAAGATAAACTTAAAAAACATATAGATTTTTGTCTAATTGTAGTAAGACCATTGAGTAGGAAATAAGATAGTAATATATGTATAAAAAAAACTTGTACAATTAAATATACGTTGTTGGAATTCAATTTTAGACCAAAGAGTTTAATTGGAGGGGAAACAACTTGGAACCGAAAATTGGTTTAGCATTAGGTTCAGGAGGTGCAAGAGGATTTGCACATGTTGGTGTAATTTCTGTTTTAAAAAAGCATAATATTTCTATAGATCTGATTGCAGGAAGTAGTATAGGTGCTTTAGTTGCTGTTTTATACGGTGCTGGAGCAGATGTGGATCGTCTATATAAAATTGCAAAAGTATTTCAATCTAAATACTATATTGACTATGTTGTTCCAAAAATGGGTTTGATTTCCGGGAACAGAGTTAAAGAGTTGATTAAAGTACTATCATTTGGTAGAAAGCTTGAAGAATTGGATTTGCCAGTGTCGGTAATTGCTACTGATTTATTAACAGGAGAAAAAATTGTTTTTCAAAAAGGAGATATTGCTACTGCAGTCCGAGCGAGTATTTCAATACCGGGAATTTTTGTACCAGAAACATGGAATGGAAGACTTTTAGTTGATGGTGGAGTCATCGATCGTATCCCTGTATCAGTTGTAAAAGAGATGGGGGCGGATTTTATTATTGGAGTAGATGCCTCTCCGATTCAAGTTAGTGGTGAAGTTTCGACGATCTATGACGTAATTATGCAAAGTATTGAAATAATGCAGCATGAACTCGTTAGAAATAGAGAAATTGCATCTAATGTTATGATAAGACCTAAATTAGACCATGTTAATTCTAGAAACTTTACTAACCTTGAAAATGTTATCAAAATAGGTGAAGAAGCTACAGAAAAATTAATACCAGAGATTCTTGAAAAGATTGAGCAATGGAAGGAGAAAAATAGTGATAAAAAGGATCAGAATTCTTAATGTACTATTAGTACTTGGTATTACGCTAATTCTTTTATATTTCATTCCATTACCATACTATATTACAAAACCAGGCTTAGCCGAGCCATTAAGGCCATATGTAAAAGTTGAAGGAGCAAAAAAAGATAAAGGCGAATTTATGCTAACGACCGTAGCAATGGGAAAGGCAAATATCTACTCATATATTGCGACGAAAATTAATGACAATTACCATCTATACAAAATAGATGAAATAAAAGTAAAAGGTGAAAGTGATGAAGATTATCAATTCCGCCAATTAAGATACATGGAAGAGTCAAAGCAAGCTGCGATTTTAAACGCATATAAGCAAGCTAAAAAATCTTATAAAGTAACGGAAAATGGAATAGTAGTCGTATCTGTTTTAAAGGATATGCCAGCCCATAACGTATTAATGCTAGGTGACGTCATCACTAAAATCGACGGGAAAGAAATCCGTACATTAAATGATTTTACCAATACAATAAAAAGTAGAAAACCTGGTACAAATTTTAATTTAGAAGTAAGTAGAAAAGGAAAAATTAAAAACTTTAATATTAAAACAAAAGCTTTTAAAGACGAACCTAATCGTGCAGGAATTGGTGTTTCTATTGCAGAAAATTTAGATCTAACTACAAATCCAAAAGTTAAAATAAATTCAGAAGAGATAGGTGGACCTTCAGCGGGGCTTATGTTTGCACTAGAAATTTATGATCAATTAAAAGAAGAAAATTTAGCAAAAGGTCATGAAATAGCTGGTACTGGAACAATTGATATAAATGGAGTCGTTGGTCCGATCGGAGGAATATCTCAAAAAATAATTGCAGCATCTGATTCGGGGGCAGAGATTTTCTTTGCACCAAATGAGAACGGTAAAAAGAATTCAAATTATAATGAGGCTGTAAAAAGTGCGAAAAAACATGACTTGAAAATGAAAATAATACCAATTGATACATATGACCAAGCAATTCATTATCTTGAAAAGTTAAAGACAAAAAAATAAATTTGATTAGAATAAGGTAAATGATAAAAAATGGCAGGAAATAGGGTGAGAATACCTATACCTGCCATTTGTTCTTTCTAATGCTTCTGGAAAATACTTAAGATCTACTAAATTGACTACTCTTTTCATCATAAATAATTGGATAAAGCGAATATTCGGTTTTTATTAACTTTTGTTGATTGTTTAATGAAAGCATCGAAGCATAAGTATGAGTTGCTTTCAAATCAGTACTTAGTTCTTTTTGATTTTGCTGATTAATAGTCGTGTAAATTGGTAATTCAATTAATTTTTTTTTGCTATTTAAATAAGTTTTACCCATTGAACTCATACCAAGTAAACGAATATATGGAACTCGATCTTTCTCTAATATTGCTGACATTTCCTTTTTTGATGTATTTGTTAAGATATGTGTTAGCAATCTTTGAATTCGAGTCCAAGTATATCTCTTTGTTTTTATTGTTGTCATTAACTCTTCAAAATTAAGACAGTTTAACACAGAATGTAAGACTCTTCTTTCTAAACCTTCGACAGCTTCGTAAATTTCTTCCAGTTCATCTTTAGTTGAAGTCATTAATTTATATTTCAAAAAAGGTAAATATTCATTCCAAGAATGAAGGGTACCATACTCGTTTATGTATTCCTCAATTGAATCTTTCGTAAAACTTGGAACAAAGTCTGAAATCGATTGATTGTCGCCTTTTAAAATTTTTCTAATTGCTGTAGCGCTAGCGATACTTTGATGATTGGTATCTTCATCATGATAATTTGCAGCGATTCGCTGAATCGTTCGACCTTCCATTTTACTATCAAAATGTTCAATAGCTTCTAAATAATGTATTCCTAAAATATTATTTGGAAGTGAAACATCTAGCTTTGATGTTTCAAGATTTTTTTGTAAAGCAGTGCTATATGCAGCAGGATAACTTAGCCCTTCATCAAGAAAAGTACGTATACTTGAATTGATTGAAGAAGTAAGCTGCTTCTTTTGTTTGATTAACTCGTAAAATGTCTCAATTTTACCCTCTTCACTTCCAAAACAAACATAATCACATTTTAAAGAATCTAGGATTGAAATAGCTCCTTTGGCAAAGATGCTAGCGTGTTGAGTCGAATAGCTATAAGGTAATTCAATAACAAGATCTGCACCTGCTTGTAAAGCCAACTTTGTTCGTACATGCTTTGGAACGACTGCTGGCTCGCCTCTTTGTAAAAATTGACCACTCATTACTGCAATAACAACATCAGCATTTGTACTTATTTTAGAACTAGTTAAGTGAAAAACATGACCATTATGTAATGGGTTATACTCTACTACCACACCAACCGAACGCAGGGAAATGCACCTCCAATATTTACTAATTTCACGAATTTATACATTTAGAATACCAGTATTGAGAAATAATTCGCAACCTAGTGTGAATTGTATTGAATTTTATTGTGGAAAATAATATATTAGATAGGTTACATATAAGAAGCAAGGTCAAGGATTTTAGGGGAAAGCTAGTAACCAAGTCTAAAACTTTTAGTAAATTTTTCGACTTATGCTTGTCGGAAATTACATCGAAGCAGTAGATTATGATGTCTAGTTCCACAAGCTAGCTCTTCGGTAATATTCCATTAATCTTCGAAGTGGAAAGAGCGCCACTTCTTCAGCTGAATGGAGATA
>NZ_LJIZ01000006.1 GCF_001420605.1 Bacillus sp. FJAT-25509 | reverse complement strand
ACGCCGCCAGCGTTCGTCCTGAGCCAGGATCAAACTCTCCATAAAAGTTAAGTTTAAATCTTGTATTGCTCAAAAAAACTAATAATTGACGTTTACTTCATGTTTTGTTTAGTTTTCAAAGTTCACTTCATCGCCCGTAAGCGACTTTTTAATATTACCATTTCGTAATATAGCCTGTCAACATTTTTTAAAAATTATTTTTTAATTTGTTGAATCAGTTTTTATTGTCGTTGAAGACAAGAAATAATATACCACGTATTCAAATATAACGTCAACACTAAATTAGATTTTTTTAAAAATCTTTTTCATGGACTAAGTGAACAAGCCTCATATGTTTGCGTAAATAAGAAGTAATACTACTTTCACTCTCTACTCCATTATATAAGCGAATCCTTAGATAGCGGTAATCTATTATACACTTCATATAAGATTTTCTTCTTTTGGACCATTTCATTTTTAACTCTTTCATTTAAGTTATGCGATGATAATTCTTTATCTAATTCATATAGCGAACGTATTATGAGCGATTCGATCTCTAATACATGCTCCTTATTTAGAAGCACTCCAAACATAAACACCACTCCATGGTATTTTCATCATTTATACGATTTTAAGAAAATCCCAATTTTATTGTTCAAATACTTTAAACATTTAATCATTTCGTTTTATAGCATACAAGCTTACTAAATCTCATATCCTTTATATAAGAACTTGGACAAGAAAGAAGGCGATTTTATGCTTTTTTACTTTTACATCACTTCAAAAAGAAAATTAAAGCAATTTTCTTTAATTACTATTATTGCATTTTTCACAGCTTGCTTAGTTTATATACAAGCACCTAAAACATTTTCAACTTTTTCAACGAACAAGGGGCCAATGGCAATTTACAAAGGTGATGCCTCACAAAAAAATGTAGCTCTTACCTTTGATATAAGCTGGGGCGATGAAAATGTACTTAAAGTTTTGGACGTATTACGAAATCAAAATATTACGAACGCAACTTTTTTCATATCCGCATCATGGGCAGAGCGACATCCAGAGATTGTTGAAACAATAGTTAAGCAAGGTCACGAGATTGGGACACTTGGGTATCGTTATAAAAGCTACACCCAGTTAACTCCAGTTGAAATGCAAAGAGATTTAAATAATTCAGCTGAAGTATTTAATCGTCTAGGCGTAAAAGATGTTAAGTTATTTAGACCACCAAATGGTGAATATAATAAAGAAGTTATAAAGCTTGCTGCAAGAAACAATCTTTCTGTGATTCATTGGAGTATTAATACTGAAGACTGGAGAAATCCTGGAACAAATAAAATTGTAAAAAGCGTAGAAAAAAATGCAGATCCGGGAGACATCATTTTACTCCATGCAAGTGATTCAGCACTTCAAACACCAAAAGCATTGCCATTAATTTGGTCCTATTTAAAGGGCGAAGGATATAAAAACATAACTGTTTCTCAAATGATATCTAATGCGAAAACAAATATTAAAATTGTAAAATAAAAAAGCTAAGAGATATTTCTCTTAGCTTTTTAGTATTTTGTGTAAAGTTAATAACTGATACGCATTACAAACAAATAGCGGTACTAACATTAGAATTAACCACGAAAGGTCATTCTGTCTTAATGCAGGAACCCATTCAACGATTGTAACGACAATCATAAAAAATAATGCTGGAATAAACGCCCCTTTGTTTGTTTCTTTCATTTTTATATAAGAAACAATCAAACTACCTACTAAGAGCACTATTGGGAATATTAAATATACGGTAAAAGCCTCTCCATGTGCATACTCTTTAAATCGAAAATAAGCTAAATCAAATAAAGCAAACACGATTAATACAATTTGAACTGTATTCCATAATGACTTAAATAAGCCTAATCCGAATCTATGTATTGTCAAATATGCAAAGAATCCCATCTGACTTACTGCACTGAATACTAATCCCAATATAAATAAAAATGATACTTCTACTAGTAGTTTAATAAATCTGGCATCTTGCACGTAACCTAAATACTCTTTATACCCATAAAGGATCCCCGTTAAGATTGTTGCAATTCCGCCAACTAGTAATGTTGTTAAAAATAATCGAACCAATTTCCGACTCGTCATTCGTTTCTTAATCCCCCGTTTTCACAAAGCTTCTGCTTTTCTTCATAATTAACGATTCATATCAAACTTTATTAACTATTTAATCAATATAAATACCCTTATAATTTAATTCATGTCTAAATATTAGCATGGATATAACCAGTACTAACAAAAAACAAGCATACAAATTAAAAGGGTATTGTTTATTATTTATTTAATACGATTTTTTCGACTACTTCCTTAGCAATCGACGTATAGATTTTACCAGTTGGGTGATCTTTATCGTATATTGAAGGAGCAAAATCTTCTTCATCCCAATCAGGCTGCTGTAAAGGTAATTGTCCTAATAGAGTTGTTTGAAGCTCTTTTGCAAGCCTTTCTCCTCCACCTTTACCAAAAACATACTCTTTTTCGCCAGTTTTTTTACTTTCAAAATAACTCATATTTTCTACAACACCAATAATTTCATGATTTGTCTTTAATGCCATTACGCCCGCTCTTGCTGCAACAATTGAAGCTGTAGGATGTGGTGTCGTAACAATTATTTCCTTACAAGATGGTAACATGCTATGAACATCTAAAGCTACATCTCCGGTACCAGGTGGTAAATCTAGTAATAAATAATCTAAATCTCCCCATTCTACTTCTGTGAAGAACTGTTGTAGCATTTTACCAAGCATTGGACCTCTCCAAATAATTGGTGAATTATCTTCTACAAAGAATCCCATTGAAATGACCTTAACTCCAAAACGATCAACCGGAATGATGCGTTCACCTCTGATCACAGGTCTAGTCGTAATTCCCATCATATCCGGTACACTAAAGCCATAAATATCAGCATCAATTATACCTACTTTTTTACCTAATCTTGCAAGAGAAACTGCTAAGTTTACAGAAACAGTTGATTTTCCTACTCCACCTTTTCCACTTGCGATTGCTAAGAATTGTACTTTTTTATTATCTAACAGTGAAAGTGATGAGTTTTCTTGGTTGTCCTCATTAAACTGACTTTTTTCTTCTTCTGTAAATTCAGTAAAGCGAATTCCAACTGTATCTGCACCATTTTGCTTTAATAGCTGAACAATTTGTGTTTGAATTTGCATTTGTTCAGCTGTGCCCGTTTTCAACAATGCAATTTTAACGCTTACATGTTTCTTCTCTTCTTTTATCGATATTTCTTTAACAGCATTTAATTCTACTAATGATTTATTTATAAACGGCTCATTAATTGTACCTAAAAGTGATAATACTTGTTCATTGGTAAGCATATTTACACCTCGTTATCTTAATATACTAAATAGTATAACACATGTAACATCGTTAGTCCTAAGTAACATTACTTAGTTAGTAAAAATGAAAACCACCGATTAATTCGGCGGTTCCTTATCGTAGACGAAGTCCAGTAAATATGATTTTCAAACTAATTATAAACGTTTGTCTTTCGAGGCACGAAGTCTGTGCGAAAGCGGTATTACCCTAAACGGTAATGAGCACCGTAAGCTGACGAAATAACGAAGAAAGCGAGCGTTTGCCAATAGTTTGAAACACTGATTAATTCGGCGGTTCATTTTTATCTGTATAGTATCTAATAACCCCTCGATATATAGCCGCAGCAAGTTTATCTTGATATTCTTCATCTCTTAACTGCTGACTTTCTTCATAATTTGATAAAAAGCCAACTTCTACAAGCGCACCTGGTACTTTGGCATATTTCATCAAATAAACATGATTAATAATTTTCGCTAATCGATGAGTATTATTTAGACTTTCTCTTAACTCAGCTTGAACGTATTTTGCAAATCGCTCGTTTTCAATTAATGAACCATAAAAGAATGTTTGTGCACCTTTTGAAGAAGTTCTTGGTAAAGAATTTAAATGAATTGATATGTATAAGTCTGCGTTCGATCCATTAATAATTTCTACCCTTTTCCTTAAATCAACGCTTTTTCTTCTACTATATCCTTTCATACCATCCTCTGCTAGATCGTAATCTCCATCTCTTGTCATAATAACCGTTGCGCCTTGACCTTGTAAATAATCCCTTAGTTTATTTGTTATTGAAAGAGCAACAACTTTTTCAATAACATCTCCACCTGAAGCACCTCCATCTGGTCCACCATGTCCAGCATCCAAAACAATCACTTTTCCATCTAGAGGTAGTCCTCTAAAATTCCAGGTCTTTGAAGTTTTTTGTAATAAAGGTATACTCAAAATCAAAAAAACAAAGGTTACGATGATAACGATTAAATGCCATCTTTTCATTTTTTCTCCCCCTGATTGTCCTATAAAAAATATATGGGACAACTAGGAAGAATATGACTTACTTTGATAAACGAAGTCTGTGTCTTCTTTCTCCTTTTACATATCCATCTAACCACCAATTATTTAAAAAAGATTTACATCGGTCAAACGGTTCTGTTTGGATATCATCCTTACGGCCAAATACAGAAGAATAAAATAAATAAGCTAACCATTCAGATTCTTTAGCTGATCTTCTTTTAACATTCTCGATTGGTTCACCATAAAAACCAAATCGGCTATATCTTGCACCCAATAAGTATGTTTCTACCGCTAACTCAAAACAGTAATCTTCTCTTGCTTTTCTTTGGTTAATGTCTGCGTCTATACAGTAGGAAAATGAATCCTTTAATTGTGCTTTTAATTGCATTATTTTTAGTTCTCTTAATAAGCTCTTTTCAAATGTAATTTGCTTTGCTCTTCTTTTTTCTCGGAAATTTGTTATAAGATTCATGATGAAACCTCCCCGTAGCCATAGTCTAAGACGAAAAGGTGTGCTTCATTCAAAAACTACATACTTAATTTCTTCCATAAAAAAATAATAATTTTCATAAAAAATACAGATTTTAAAAATTGTATTAATTTTGAATTAAAAATGCAGTTTTTTAAGACTTATAAAGGTCTACTCTTTCTTAAATAATAAAAAAGAGAGGTCTAAAAATACGTTCTCCCCTCTTTCATATTTTTAATTATTGAATGATTTCATTCTTTGTAAAAGTAATCCGTCACTTTTTTCATTTTCCCCATATACAAACTGAGGCATATGATATTTTAAATATTGTCCATATTTACTATTCGTATTTAATACTAATTCATCTACAAAGTAGGCACCATTTTCTACTGTATCCAAAACTAAACTTGCAACTCCTGCATAAACACCACACGCGACCTGAAGATAGGTTGCATTTGTACCGTAATTAGCGAATGCATCTTTATTGTTCATAACATTATAGATATAGCGCTCTTTATCTTCGTACACAAGTAAAACTCCAACTACGTCCTCTCCTACCAATGGAGCTGTTGAAGGATCTAGAAGCTTTTTATCAAAACCCAATATTTCGTCAGTGTTTTTTAAATTATTTCTAATTAGATTTGTTGTATGCTCATTAACACGATACACAAAACCACTTTCTAAGTTGAACAATTTGCCAATAATAAATACTTCTTCGTGTGGCATAAGACAACCATAAAAGACTTTTTCCCCTAACGTTACTTTAAATTCAACAGAATAAACATCATCATACAAGAAGATTGGAATATTTTGTTTAACAAACATAGGAAAGCTTGTGACCGCCTCTTCTAGGAAGCAATCTGGGGACCAAGTGGTGTAAATTGTTTCTTTTTGAGCTATTGAAGGGTTTTCATAAAAAGAATTATCATGTTCAACAATGTAACATGCAAGAGGTTTTTCGGAAGGGAATTGGTTCATTAAATCGATTGCCATCCATTGCACAATACCAGGATTCATCCCTGAACCAATAATTGCTGTAGTATTTTTAAACTTTCGTTTATTTTCCTCGAAGATACGTAAACGTTCTTTAAGTGGGAACCCGGAATTGATACTTTCATCTCCATCTACTATTTCACTTTCTAAAGCTGTGTTGACATACTTCACACCAAACTCATTACAACAGCGCAACATTTCAACAGAATCTGCTCTAGAAACATCAACTACAATAACTGTATTACTCTCTATGAGATGTTTTTTCATTAAATCAATATTATTAATATTCATTTCATGAAACGTAACATTTTCAATTAGGTTAGGAATAATCCTTTCAAAATAAGTCAAATCTTTCTGTTTCAAATCAATTAAATGAAACCTGGCATTTTTCATTAGCTGATGAATTGGATCATTTTGATCATTTGCCGCTTTATTAAATATAGAAAGTACTGCCTTTGCCACTCCCCCAGAACTACCTAATAGGGTAATAATCGCATCTTTTTCAAACATATAAACAACTCCATAAATTGGTTTAATATTAGATTTTACTTTACTATATGAACAAATAGGAAAAGTGTTCGGACAAGTATCCTGTCTATATGACTTATGCTAAATACCTAATTGAAAAAAAAAAAGCCTAACTAATAATTAGTTAAAAGCTCTATTTTTGATTATTAATTAGTTTTGTCGTCAGTTTCTGGTTTTTCTAATAGTTTCTTCTGTTGTTCCATACAAAACTCTTTAAATTGTTTACATTCTTCTAAACACTCTTGTCTGCATCTTTCAATTTCTTCCTCGCGTCTCTTTTCTCTTTCAACTCGTAATTCAAATTCTCTATCTCTTTCTTTTTGGTCGATTGGCGCTGTATCCGTTTTTAGAAGTGGTACATCTCCTCTTTGGATTGGTCCGATTCCAAATAGAGAACGCCATTCATTAGGTGTTAAGGAAGCTCGTTCTACCATAATTGAAAATGCTAATTTAGTTGCAATCGATGCAAATTCTAAGTTAGATGCTTCAAAAACGATCCGATTACCATTTTTTCGTTCCGCTGGAGTGAAGAATTTACGTGTAAATTCATTATTTAGCTGGATGACTAAAGGGTTAATAACAGCTTCATTATACGAATTCCATTGATCCTCATTAAATGTACTTTGAACTATATTTTCGTTTGTATTAAAAAAACTATGGATTCGTCTGATTGCATCACTTGTTCTTTGTGCCTCTGGAGCGTAATTACTTGCAGGTACTTGTTGTAAAGTGTACGTTGGCTCTGAAAAACCCGCTTTTACACCGTCACCTGTAAATTTCATATAATTGTTTACAAATTCATTCGTATTCTTAGTCATATCTTCTTCATCTAGTAATTCCTTAAAATTCAACAACCAATTCATAAAGCGATTGTTACTTACATTTTGGACGATACTATCATCTACCGAATCAATTACTTCTAATAACGGAAGTAAAGGATCATATGGCGGAGTACCAAATAGATCATTACTATTAAAATCTTGTCTTAAATGAATGATATCGCTATAAGGTAAAATTAGTACATTTTTAGTTTTGAATGTGAACTTTAAAAAAATCAAACCCTGATTATTTTCAAGTACTTCAACTTTCGTACAAGGAATAGGAAATAGAGCGATAGGATACCCAAAATCATTTCGCTTTATAAATGCAAATGCGTTACTATTTAAGTCAAGTTGCGTTACCATTTTTTCTAAAAGTAATTGCCTAGACATAAATGGATTTGGTTCTTGAAGTACATTAAAAACCCACGGATCGGGGTTAATCTTGCATTCTCTATTATTTTCTCTAACATGTGTTACTTTTAGCTTTCCTATTGCATTGGCTTTAGGTCTAATACATGCCCTGATCACATCATTCTTAAATAATGTATCGCCTAATGTTAATTGGCCATCCCCTTCATCATTTAATAACTCAAAAGAACTAGTACTTGATTGAAAATTCATTTTGCCCATTATCCAATCGATTAAGCCCAACGCACATCACCCCTAACGTAGATGGCCAAAGGTATAATTTATTAAGGTATATTATTTTATTCTTTTAAAACTCTTCTATGCTACAATTCGAGAATGAATTATTAGAATTTTTTAATTTTTATCATTTTAAAATATGAGTATACTATTTAGTTTATTCCCGAATGCAATCAAATTCGAAAAAACCCTCACCAAAAGCGCTTGAGGGCCAACTAAAATTTATTTTTAATATCTTTCAACTAAAAGTTGTTTCGATTCAAAGTATAAAACTTGTATAAATTTCTTTGCATTAATGCGAGTATGTGTTGATGGAGTCAAGGATACTTGCTTCAATTCACTCATTCTTTGACGTACTGTTTCAAAATCAAAAAACTTTGAAGCATAATTTTCAAATTTAGGGTTTGCAAAATCTGTCAATCCTATTGATGCCATATGATTTAATGATTGGTAAATTGCTCTACGTACTCGTTGTTCTGATGATTTCCTTTCCCGCTCAACGTCTTCTTGAGAATTTACAATTCCTAGCTTTTTTAAACTGATGTGAGTGTATATATCCTTTAATGTAGGAAACCCTGACTCTAAGCCAAAATTCGTTTCATATTCATATAGGTAATTGAGCATATCAAGCAGGTCCTTGCTCCCATTTTCTCCAGCTATGCCAAGTTCTGATAACAGAACCTGTCCCCAATCCGTAATTTTCTTTTTATCAGACACTGGAGTATGTTGATTTATTGAATTTACATCAAAAACATTACTTAATGATTTTTGAATGTCAAGAATCGATCGTTCAAGTCGAATTCGCTCCAAGACCTTTCTAACGACCGAAATCACTTCAATTTTGTTCAATGGCTTAGTAATATAATATTCAATACCGAGAGAATAAGCTTCACCAATTAATTCTTTCGACTCGACTTGGGAAATCATAATAATTTTCCCTTTGAATGAAGGTCCCATTCTGCGAATTGTTTCTATACCGTCCTGAAGAGGCATTAATAAATCGATAAATAAAATATCAACATGATTTATTTCAAGTGTATTTACATCTAAAAAAAAGCCATCTTCCGCCTCACCAACAACTTCACCTAACTCTTCATCTTCTATGATTTGTGACAACATCGATCGAAAGACTTCATCATCATCCGTGATATAAAAATTCATAAATTCACCCTTTCTAAGACGAGAGCTCCAATTGGTAGTCGAATCGTAAAAATACATTCACTCTCTTTTTGATTGAGAATAACTTCTCCTCCCAATTCTTCTGCCATTTCTTTAATATAGGATAAACCGATTCCTGTAGATGGGGTTCCATCATCGCTATATTTAGACGTAAACCCAGGTTTAAAAATAAGCTTCATATTTTTTGAAGGAACTCCAGGACCATTATCAATAACCTTGCATTCAATCCAATCTTCAACTCTTTCTATTGATAAGAGGATTCTCCCTTTATGCTCTATAGCTTCAACTGCGTTCGCAACTAAGTTATTAATAAATGATAGCATTAGGTAAATATGATAGTGCGGATGTTCTCCTTTTATATGAGAAACAAACTCAATTTTCTTTCCTAGCATGCCTGCATATTTTTGATTAATTCGTATAATCATTGTGACTAAATCATTTACACTCATATATTCAGGCAAACTTTCACTTGTAATAAGTTTAGAAAGTCCTGCGAAAATTCTTTGGTTATCCTTTTTTATTTCATGTACCTCTCCTGCGATTCTTAAAGATTTGCTCCCCCATTTTTCAATCGGAACTCCTAAATCCTGTTTATACTTACTCATGTCTCGATATAAATTGTAGGATTCTTTTGTTATTGTTTCAGCATTTTGTAATGTCTTTTTCAAATAAACAGACTCTACGTACAAATTAGATAAGTGCATAAGCATATTTTCATTCTCTTTACGAGTTTGTGATTCCTTCAGTTTTAGCTCGTAAAGCTTCATCATATTGATAAATGCTAATACAAAAAAACTTCTAAACACCGCAATAATAATAATTTTGTTTAACTCTTCTACAGTAAGTGAAGATCCCATTCCATATAGTTGCAGTATTAATTCGATTAAACTAGAAGTGATCTCAATAGTAATACCGAAAATTCCTATTAGCAAAGGGTGCTGAAACCGATTTACTTTTAATAAATAAAATAAAACGGAAAATGAAAAATAATATAAAAAAGTAGGGAATCTGACTGAAAAGGATGAAGCAAAATTAAAATCTGTCAATACTAACCAATCTAGTCCAACACGGAATACAAAGACAGATATGCCAATTAACAGCCCGATTAAAACAGAATGATAATTCCTAAAATACAATAAAGAAAAGAAAAAAATTGGTGTTCCAAAACTAACGCGAAATATATTATCAAATGGATGAAAGTTCAGTTCACCGGCTATCGGAACTATAACCATAAGTGCAATAACAATCCAGAAATCTTTACCTTGCAGTCCTTTAGATTTCAAATCCGCCACTTCCTGATTTTTGCTACTAGTATATCGCCTTGTTGTTATTAACACAATGATCCTCCATACTACTAAATTTCATAAGAAAATACAGCTTGATGATACAAGCTGTATTTTTTGTTTTTATATAGTGACCAATTCTTTAGTAGCTTTAATAGGTCGATATGCAGGCTCCCACATTGCGTTTCGTACAGCTTGCTCAATATCGTCATGTACAACTCGAGCTACCCCGTCAGCAACTGCTGCTTTTGCTACTTCAATCGCAACTACTTCTGAAATAGTACGTAGATTCTCGATTTGAGGTAGTAATGGTGCACCTAATTTACTTACATCGATCATTTCCGCTACAGCTTCTGCAGCCGCTGCAAACATTCCATCAGTAATAATACTAGCGCGTGAAACATTTGTTCCAAGTCCTAAGCCCGGGAAAATAAGAGCGTTATTTGATTGACCAATTACATAAACCGTTTTGTTATATGTTACTGGAGCAAAAGGACTTCCTGTTGCTACCAATGCTCTTCCTTCAGTCCACTTGATTAAATCAGAAGGTTTTGCTTCTGCAAGTGGTGTAGGATTTGACATCGGTAAAATTACAGGTCTTTCAACATGTGCTGCCATATCTTTTACAATCTCTTCTGTGAAAGCACCGGCAACAGTTGAAGTACCAATTAAGATCGTAGGATGAACTTGACTTACAACTTCTGCTAGACTTGCACCTGAATTATTTTCCTCGATTGGACGCGCATACGGTTGTTGGAAGTCGAACAACCCTTCCATATCCTCTGCAAGCAATCCGTTTCTGTCTATACACCAAAATCTGCGGTTTGCTAATTCGTATGAAAGACCTTCGCGTACCATTGCATCACGTACTTGATCTGCGATTCCAATACCTGCTGCTCCTGCACCGAATACAACTACACGATGTTCACTTAATGGAATACCAGATGCATTCACTGCTGCTAGCACTGCTGCAAGTGATACTGCTCCTGTACCTTGAATATCGTCATTGAAAGTACAAACATGGTGGCGATACTTATCTAATATATTTCGTGCATTTTTAGAGCTAAAATCCTCCCAATGAAGTAAAGCATTTGGGAATTTTTCTACAGCAGATCTAACAAACTTATCAATAAACGCATCATATCGACTATCGCGAACGCGAGGATGACGATTTCCAACATAAAATGGATTATTTAATAGTTCTTCACGATCAGTACCAACATCTAAAACGACTGGCAATACTCGAGCTGGATCAATACCTGCCGCAGCTGTATATACCGCTAATTTACCGATTGCGATATTAATACCTCCAACTCCCCAGTCACCAATTCCTAATATTCCTTCACCGTCAGTAATAACGATTAAATCAATTTCATCTGCATTTGCACCATAATTATCAAATGCTTGTTCAATACCATCTTCTTCATTAATCGATAAATACAAACCACGAGGTCTTCTATATTCATTACTATAACGTTGAATTGCTAAACCAACTGTTGGTGTATAAACAACTGGAAGCATTTCAGGTAAGTGGTCAGTTAGTACACGATAAAATAATGTTTCATTACGATCATGTAAAGCTGATAATGCAACATTTTTATGCAAATCAGTAGGTTGTGACGAGAATTGCGCATAAGCTCGTTTAGCTTGCTCCTCCAGCGTCAGTACAGCCGGCGGTAATAATCCTGTTAAACCTAATTCTTTACGTTCCTCTTGAGTAAATGCAACTCCTTTATTAAGCATTGGCACACCTAATAATTCTGCACCTCGCAAGGTAGTCTCCACTTCTCCATTCGAACCTACCTTGAATTTATGCATATAATCCCATCCCTTTTCTATCTTTTTATTTTTATCTTTTTTAGTTAAGCAAAAAAGGGCTTTTCGCCCTTACTTTGTCATAATTAATGGTCAAACTGATTTAAAGTCACTGTTCTTTCAATGTGCAAGGCCAGTAGCGGTGATATCATTACATACATGGCGGTATAAGCACCGCATACAGGCAAAGCTACATAGAAAGTGAGCGTTTATCAGCAGTCTGACTGATTTATTGACGTTCTAAAAGAACTGCACCAGCAATACCAGGGTGAGTCATTTCAAATGGATCTAAAATTAAATCAAGTTCTTCTTCTGATAATACATCATATTTTAAGCAAAGTTCACGAATTGGTTTTCCTGTTAGAATTGCTTCTCTAGCTATTCTCGCAGCAACTTCATAACCGATATGTGGATTAACCGCTGTGATTAGACCAACGCTCTTTTCAACATATTCTTTCATTCTGTCTTCATTCGCTTCAATTCCTCTTAAACAATTATCTGTAAACGCACGGAATGCATTATTCATAATGTTAATTGATTGAAGTAAATTAAATACTAGAACTGGCTCCATAACGTTTAATTCTAATTGTCCTGCTTCAGACGCTAAACAGATTGTATGATCATTACCGATTACTTGGAAAGCAACTTGGTTAATAACTTCTGCCATTACAGGATTTACTTTACCTGGCATAATAGATGAACCTGGTTGACGTGCTGGCAATGAAATTTCACCAAGACCTGCACGTGGGCCTGAAGCCATTAAACGTAAATCATTCGCAATCTTAGACATATTCATCATACATACTTTTAGAGCAGCCGATACTTCTGTGTAAGCATCAGTGTTTTGAGTAGCATCAACAAGATGCTCAGCTCCAACAAGTGATAATCCGCTTATTTCAGCAAGTTGCTTAACAACTAGTTCAATATAGCGAGGATCCGCATTTAAACCTGTTCCAACCGCTGTAGCTCCCATATTTACCTCATATAAGTGCTGACGAGATTGTTCGATACGTTTTATATCACGACCAAGTACTCGAGAATATGCTTCGAATTCTTGTCCTAAACGAATCGGTACTGCATCTTGTAAGTGAGTACGACCCATTTTAATTACATGGTCAAATTCTTTTGCCTTTAAATCAAATACATCACGCATATAATTCATTGTATTTAATAATTTCTCTAACATATTTAAAGTCGCGATATGAATTGCAGTTGGGAATGCATCATTTGTAGACTGCGACATATTTACATGGGTATTTGGACTAATGCAGAAATAGTCACCTTTTTCTTTACCTAGAATTTCAAGCGCACGATTTGCAATAACCTCATTTGCATTCATATTCATTGATGTCCCTGCGCCACCTTGGATAGGATCAACAATGAACTGATCATGCCATTTGCCCTCAATAATTTCTTGAGCTGCCTCTGCAATCGCTTTACCATTTCCTTCATAAAGGCGTTTTGTTTCTACGTTAGCAAGTGCTGCTGCCTTCTTTACAATTGCTAAAGCTTTAATAAGCTCTTCGTGAATTTTATAACCAGTAATAGGAAAGTTCTCAACTGCGCGTAATGTTTGGACACCATAGTAGGCATCTGCTGGAATTTCTTTTTCCCCTAAAAAATCTTTTTCAATGCGTATGTTTGGTTTAATTTCAGTAGCCGCCATTTGTTTTTTCTCCCATCTTTACGCAACTTTTGATTCCTTAATAGAATCAATATATTGTTGCGCCTTCTCTTTATCGTATTCGCCTTCCCATTTCGCCATTGTAATGGCTGCTAACGAGTTTCCTAATACATTTACTGCAGAACGAACCATATCTAAAATACGGTCAATACCCGCAATTAATGCGATTCCTTCTAAAGGTAATCCCATTGAACCTAGTGTAGCCAGTACTACTACGAACGATGCACCAGGGACACCGGCCATACCTTTTGATGTAAGCATTAGTACAAATAACAATGTTACTTGCTCCATAAATGACATGTGAATATTGTACATCTGAGCAACAAATAATGCAGCAAGAGCTTGGTAAATCGCTGAACCCGTTAAGTTAAAAGAGTACCCTGTCGGTATAACAAAAGATACAATTGCTTTTGGACAACCCATTTCTTCCATTTTTTTCATAATGTTTGGAAGTACTGCTTCCGAACTTGCTGTTGTAAATGAAAGAATCAGTTCTTCCTTTAAAATCTTCATTAGTGTAAAAATATTCGTCCCTGTCATTTTAGCATTAATACCTAAAATAACAATAGCAAAAAATGCTACAGTTATATAAACAGCTAAAACAAGTTTACCAAGTGGTAATAAAGTACTTACACCAAACTTTGCAACTGTTACAGCAATTAACGCGAAAACCCCGAACGGAGCAGTTTTCATAACTTGATTTGTAACCCAAAACATCGCTTCTAATACGCCTTCAAAAAATCCAAGAACAGGCTTTCCTTTTTCTCCGATCGCTGCTACTCCTAAACCAAATAGTACAGAGAAGAAAATAATCGGTAAAAGATCACCTTGTGCCATTGATTCAAACACATTTTTTGGGAAAATGTGAACGATTGTCTCTGCAAAACCACTTTGTTGTGTTGCAGTTGCTGTTTGTTCATATGCTGAAATATCACCTTTTTGCAGATGACTCATATCTACGCCTTTACCTGGATGGAATACATTCGCTGCAAGCATTCCAATTCCAAGCGCAATCGTTGTAATGATTTCAAAATAAAGAAGTGTTTTTCCTCCAAGTTTTCCTAGCTTCTTTATATCCCCTACACCCGCTACAGCTACTACAAGAGCTGAAATTACAATTGGCATAACAATCATTTTAATTAAATGAATAAAGATATCACCAATCGGTTGAATATAAGATATTGCCTTTTCATTTCCGTATACTAAAGCTCCTACAACAATACCTAATATAAGAGCAACAAAGATTTGCGTAGCTAATCCAAATTTCTTCATATAAATCCCCCTTGTTAACGCTTTCAAACATATAAATGAAATACATAACTAATTTTATATGCAAACCTACAAAACAATACAAAAACCTACAAACACTTTTAAAATAAATATAAAAAGTTTCAAAAAGGTTAAATGACCTGCATTTAAACAATGAGGAGCTTCATTTTGAAATAACAACAGACAGGTAAAAATTACAAAGTCCTGTTCATCATCAAAGGAAAGATAAGAGAAAAGGAAGTACAGTTACGGGAGAGGATTGAAAATAGTGGATATCAGGTTTACACATGATCAAATAAACCTGCAAAATAAAAAACTCCTGTCCACAAAGTGGAGAGGAGTTTTGAACGTATAAATAAAAATTAACGTTTTGAGAACTGAGGAGCTCTACGTGCACCTTTAAGACCGTATTTTTTACGCTCTTTCATACGTGCATCACGAGTTAATAATCCAGCGCGTTTTAAAGTTCCGCGGTATTCAGGATCAACTTGTAATAATGCTCTTGAGATACCGTGACGAATTGCACCAGCTTGACCAGTGTATCCACCACCGTTAACGTTTACTAAAATATCATAGCTACCTAATGTTTCAGTTGCAACAAGTGGTTGTTTAACAACTTCTCTTAATGCAGCGAATGGGATGTAATCTTCAAAATCACGACCGTTAATGATAACGCGTCCTTCGCCAGGAACTAAACGTACACGAGCTACTGAGCTTTTACGACGTCCTGTGCCATAGTATTGTACTTGTGCCATGTGAATGCCCTCCTTTTATAATTATCCGCGAAGTTCGTAAACTTCTGGTTTTTGTGCTTGGTGTGGATGCTCGTTACCAGCATACACGTGTAATTTTTTAATTTGAGCACGTCCAAGACGTCCTTTTGGAAGCATACCTTTAACAGCTAACTCAAGCATTTTAACTGGGTAGTTAGTACGCATTTCTAAAGCTGTACGCTCTTTTAAACCACCAGCATACATTGTATGACGGTAGTAAATTTTATTGTTTAATTTGTTTCCTGTTAATTCAACTTTCTCAGCGTTGATGATGATTACGTTATCACCTGTATCAACGTGTGGTGTGAAAGTTGGTTTGTGCTTACCGCGAAGTAAAGTAGCTACTTCAGTTGCAAGACGACCTAAAGTTTTTCCTTCAGCGTCTACAACGAACCACTTACGTTCAACTTCGCTAGCTTT
Organism: Bacillus sp. FJAT-25509; assembly: GCF_001420605.1. Taxonomy (GTDB): domain Bacteria; phylum Bacillota; class Bacilli; order Bacillales; family Bacillaceae_G; genus Gottfriedia. The sequence goes on along the minus strand of NZ_LJIZ01000006.1, from coordinate 51,038 downwards.
TGCCATATAAGTTGTGCGCATTCTATTTTCCTCCTAATACAATATACATAAAGTAAAATTGTTTTTATTGTTTATCTTTAACACGACTGGTTCCGGGGCTAATCGTGGTTCTTAAAACAATACCGTATTTAATATTAAACTTTATACCTTCTAATGTCAAGCAAATGTTACACCAGGATTAGTTGTTATAATCAACTTTCCATAAAAACAGGCCATTAGGCGGTGAAGTCTTACCAGCCTTGGCTCGATCACGTGCTAATAATGCGTTTTTAACACTTTTTACATCACGCTTTCCTTGCCCCACTTCAATTAATGTTCCAACAATTATTCTAACCATATTATAAAGAAAACCATTTCCTTCAAGAGCGATGACAATCCCTTGATCTGTTTTATTAATACTTCCTTTATAAATCGTTCGTACTTTGTCCTTTATATCCGTATTTGATGCACAAAAGGAACTAAAATCATGTGTACCTAGTAAGCAATCCAATGCTTCTTGCATTTTAACAGTATTTAGGTCAAAAGGAAAAAAATAATGATGGTTTCTAGAAAAAACATTTTCGTCTTTTTCATTCCAAATAAAATAACGGTATTCTTTTCGAACGACATCAAATCTAGAATGAAAATTATCATCAACGATCTCTACAAATTTAACATTTATATCTTTAGGTAATTGTGCATTTAATGCCCTTTTCCATTGCTCTGGTTGAAGCACAAATTCACTATCAAAATGAATTACTTGTCCTACTGCGTGGACCCCTGTATCTGTCCTACCAGATGCGTGGATTCTTATTGGATTCCCTTTGTGCATTTTTGTTAGAACCTTCTCAATATCCGTTTGGACTGTTCTCTGATTAGGTTGAACTTGGTAGCCATTAAATTGTGTGCCGTCATATGAAATTATACATTTAATTCGATTCATAACTTATCTCCATTACTTACGTAAAAACAATAATAGTAAAAATAATATCAGTAATACAACAAAGCATGCTGTATCCCGTAAATGCCACTTCATAACACGAAACTTTGATCTTCCATCTCCGCCTTGGTAACCTCTAGCTTCCATCGCAACTGCTAAGTCTTCAGCCCGTTTAAATGAATGAATAAATAATGGCACAAGTAAAGAGACCAATGCCTTTAACCGATCTTTAATAGGTCCTGAAGAGAAATCCACTCCTCTGGACGATTGTGCCTTCATAATCTTCTCAGTCTCTTCCATAAGCGTAGGAATGAATCGTAGTGAAATTGACATCATTAAAGCCATTTCATGCACAGGTAAACCAAACCTTTTAAATGGGTTAAATAATGACTCAAGACCATCGGTAATTTCGATTGGATTTGTTGTTAATGTCAGTAAAGTAGTAATTGAAACTAAAAGAAAAAATCTTACTGATATATAAATACCTTGAATAATTCCTTCTTTATGAATATCGACCCATCCAAAATGATAAATTAGTGGTCCCTCTTTATTTGTAAAAACATGCAATAAAAACGTAAACACTGCGATCAACCAGATTGCTCTTAATCCTTTTAAATAATAATTAAAAGGTACTCTTGATAGCAGTACTGCTACAATTGAAAATAAAAATAAAATACCGTATGTTATAAAATTATTTGCAAAGAAAACGATACAAATAAAAATGAACATTGTAAGTAGTTTTGCTCTAGCATCTAGACGATGAATAAGTGAATCGATTGGAATATATTTTCCGATAATTAGACTATTCATTTTGTTTCCCCATTATAAAGATTCGCTATATAATTAGCGAGTTGTTCGATTGTTAGACTTGTAGCTTTTTCTTTAATACCTAATTTTTGATTTAGTTCTTGATGGAATTTTAAAGAAAGTGGAATTTGTAATCCAATTTCCTCTAATTCCTTTTCATAAGAGAATACTTCTAAAGGGCTTCCTTTTAAATACGTAGTCCCTTTTTGAAGTACATGAATCGTATCCGCATATCTCGCTGCATCTTCCATGCTATGCGTCACCAAAATGATCGTCAGGCCTTTTTCTTTATGCAATTGATAAAACATATCCATTAAAGCCTTTTGACCACTAGGATCAAGACCAGCAGTTGGTTCATCCAATACTAAAACTTCTGGTTCCATTGCTAAAACACCAGCAATAGCAACCCTTCGCATTTGTCCACCACTTAATTCAAATGGTGACTTCAATAAATATTCTTCACTTAAGCCTACTTTTTCAATTAGATCTTTAGCTCTTTTTTTTGCCTCATCTTCAGATACACCAAAATTCATTGGACCAAAGCAAATATCTTTCTCTACAGTTTCTTCAAATAATTGCTGCTCGGGAAACTGAAAAACTAAGCCTACTTTTTTTCTTAATGATTTTAAATTCTTGTTTTTCTTATCTGATAAAAGGGTAATATCGTCTATTTTAGCGATGCCCTCTGTTGGTTGTAAGAGGCCATTTAAATGTTGCAGAAAAGTAGATTTACCTGAGCCTGTGTGACCAATTACAGCATAATATGACCCTTCAGGTATCGTAACATCAATATCATAAAGAGCGCGATGCTCGAAAGGTGTTTTCGGCTGATAAGTATAGCCTACTTTTTCAAAAGTAATTTGCATAATTCGCTCACCAAGCTTTCTTGCTCTAGATGGTCTTGTCTCAAAGGTAAACCTTTTTCGATTAATAAACTAGAAAGGTTATTTGTAAAAGGAGATGCTAATCCAAGCGACTCTAAAGAAAACTCTGTTTTTAAAAGTTCTTCTGGAGTTACGCTTTGAACTAAATGACCATCGTGCATAATTAAAATACGGTCTGCATGTATTGCTTCTTCTATATCATGAGTAATCGAAATAACAGTCATATTAATATCTTTATGTAAATCACGAATTGTCTCGATTACTTCTTTTCTACCGAAAGGATCTAACATCGATGTAGCTTCATCTAATATTAATATACTTGGTTGAATTGCTAATGCTCCTGCTATTGCTACTCTTTGTTTTTGACCACCAGATAGAGAGTGTGGCTCATGGAGTACAAATTCGTTCATATTGACGATGTTTAAAACTTCTTCAATTCGACGATCCATTTCTTTTTTCTCTATCCCATGGTTTTCTAAACCAAATGCAATATCATCTATTACTGTCGTACCTACAAACTGATTATCTGGATTTTGAAATACCATCGCTATTTTCTTTCGAACATCCCAAATTGTTTCTTCTGATAAGCTAATTTCCTCATCAATCACAATTTGTCCTTCTTCAGGTAATATCAGTCCATTTAAAAGTTTAGCAAGCGTTGACTTTCCTGATCCGTTTCGACCTACAATAGCGATCCATTCATTTTCCTTTATATTAAATGATACCGAATGAACTGCATTTGATTGTGCCTGTGGGTATTTAAAAGATATGTTATCTACTTTAATACTATCTTTTCTCATTTGTTCACCTATAATTTCTCATTGTTTATAGATATATAATAGTCTAAAAGTAAACAGAAAAAAAGGGCAACGACATGTTTACTAGAAACGTCGAGCCCTTTTGTATTCGAATATTAAACTAATTCGATAACAACCATTGGTGCTGCGTCTCCACGACGAGGACCAATTTTTGCGATACGAGTGTATCCACCTTGGCGCTCTGTGTAACGAGGAGCGATGTCAGCAAATAATTTTTGTAAAGCGTCTTGACCATTTTCAGCGTTAGCAACTTCATTACGGATGTAAGCAGCAGCTAGACGACGAGCATGTAAGTCTCCACGTTTACCTAAAGTAATCATTTTTTCAACAACTGAACGTAACTCCTTCGCACGAGTTTCAGTAGTTTGAATACGTTCGTTGATAATTAAATCAGTAGCTAAGTCACGTAACATAGCTTTACGTTGTGAGCTAGTACGTCCTAATTTTCTGTATCCCATTTCTAGTTCCCTCCTTTGTAAGTAGTATCAAAATTGGGTCATATAGACATGAAGAGAACGCCTCTCCCTTTATAGAAGCTACAATCAGTCTTCTTTACGTAGGCCAAGACCTAACTCTTCTAACTTATGTTTTACTTCTTCTAAAGACTTACGACCTAAGTTACGTACTTTCATCATGTCTTCTTCTGTCTTATTCGCAAGCTCTTGTACGGTATTAATACCAGCTCGCTTTAAGCAGTTATATGAACGAACAGAAAGATCAAGTTCTTCAATCGTCATTTCAAGGACTTTATCTTTTTGATCTTCTTCTTTTTCGACCATGATTTCTGCATTTTTAGCTTCGTCAGTTAAACCTACAAAAATGTTTAAGTGTTCAGTTAGAATTTTTGAACCAAGTGCGATAGCATCTTTTGGTCCAATACTTCCGTCAGTCCAAACATCAAGTGTTAACTTATCGAAATTTGAAACCTGTCCCACACGTGTATTTTCAACTTGGTATGTGACACGAGACACTGGAGTGTAAATCGAGTCGATAGGAATAACACCTATTGCTTGATCCTCTCTTTTGTTACCATCTGCAGGGATGTATCCACGTCCACGTCTAGCAGTTAGACGCATACGTAAATGAGCATCTTTAGCAAGAGTTGCAATATGAAGATCTGGATTTAGAACTTCAACATCGCTATCATGCGTAATATCGGCTGCAGTAATTGGCCCCTCACCGCGTACATCAATTTCTAATGTTTTTTCTTCGTCTGAATAAATTTTCAGAGCAAGTTTTTTAACATTAAGAATAATTGTTGTAACGTCTTCTACAACACCTTCAACTGTAGAGAACTCATGTAACACGCCATCAATTTGAATAGCAGTTACAGCGGCACCAGGAAGTGAGGATAAAAGGATACGACGTAAGGAGTTACCTAGCGTTGTACCATATCCACGCTCAAGTGGTTCAATAACGAATTTACCATATTTGGAATCGTCACTGATCTCAACCGTTTCGATTTTCGGCTTTTCGATTTCAATCATTTTTTAAACCCTCCTTCAAAACGTCGAAACCCTCGGTTAGACCATGCTAACCGAAAGTCCCTATTAGGCAGTTCCTAATTGTGCACAACAAGAGATGTCTGTTAATATTTGCCAAACATATATCATAATCCATTATAGACAATTTTTGAAAATTTATACAGACAAATTATACACGACGACGTTTTGGTGGACGGCATCCGTTATGTGGAACTGGAGTAACGTCTCTGATAGCAGTTACTTCAAGACCAGCAGCTTGAAGAGCACGGATAGCAGCCTCACGACCAGCACCCGGACCTTTAACAGTTACGTCAAGAGTTTTTAAACCGTGTTCCATAGAAGCTTTAGCAGCAGTTTCAGCAGCCATTTGTGCAGCGAATGGAGTAGATTTACGAGATCCTTTGAAACCTAATGATCCAGCGCTTGACCAAGAAATTGCGTTACCATGAACATCAGTGATTGTTACGATTGTGTTATTGAAAGTTGAACGAATATGAGCTGTACCAGCTTCAATATTCTTTTTCACACGACGTTTACGTACATTTGTTTTACGTGCCATGTTGAATACCCTCCTTTACTTAAAAAATATTATTTCTTCTTGTTCGCTACTGTACGGCGTGGGCCTTTACGAGTACGAGCATTGTTTTTAGTGTTTTGACCACGAACAGGTAAGCTACGACGGTGGCGAATACCACGATATGAACCGATTTCGATTAGACGTTTAATGTTTAAAGAAACTTCACGACGAAGATCCCCTTCAACTTTCAACTTATCGATTAATTCACGAATTTTACCTAATTCTTCTTCTGTTAAATCACGTACACGAGTGTCTTCTGAAATACCAGCTTCAGCTAAGATTTTTTCAGAAGTTGCACGACCGATTCCGTATACATAAGTTAAAGAAACAACCACGCGTTTGTCGCGAGGAATATCTACACCAGCAATACGAGCCATTCTAGTGCACCTCCTTCTATATTAACCTTGTTTTTGTTTATGTTTTGGATTTTCACAAATTACCATTACTTTACCACGTCTGCGGATAACTTTACATTTTTCACAGATTGGTTTTACTGATGGTCTCACTTTCATGATTTCAACCTCCTTGTAGATTACGGAGTGCATATTTATTATTTAAAACGGTACGTAATACGGCCACGAGTTAAATCATATGGAGATAGTTCTACAGTAACCTTGTCACCTGGAAGAATACGAATGAAGTTCATACGAATTTTACCAGAAACGTGTGCAAGAACGACATGACCATTTTCCAATTCAACTTTGAACATCGCATTCGGAAGTGTTTCCGTAACGGTACCTTCAATTTCAATTACATCATCTTTCGCCATTAGGGCATTCTCCTTTCTTCAAATCAGTAGCTTGCTTGTAGGCAAACATACGCTTAGGAACATTAAGCCAAAGTGCTCTGATATGTTGGAGATATTTTGGCCTATTAAAGACCTATATTATATCAATCGTTCCAAGCAAAGCTATGTTTAAGCTTTAATAACAGTATCAGTTTTGACGAAACAACAATACGTCATACACAAGGAACGACGATCTTATCGTTCAATTATTAAACTAACTCTTTTAAAAGATTATCAATGTCATTGAAAACTTTGTTAATCTCTTGTTCACCTTCAATTGTTTTTACATAACCAAGATTATTGTAGAAATCAAGTAAAGGTTGAGTTTGTTTGATATTTACTTCAAGGCGATTTGCAACTGTTTCTTCATTATCATCCGCACGTTGATAAAGTTCTCCGCCACATTTTGGGCAAACACCCTCTTCAACAGGTGGATTGAAAATTAAATGATAAGTTGCTCCACACTCTTTGCAAATACGACGACCTGTTAAACGTTCAATTAAAAGTTGTTGGTCTACATGAATGTTTAACACGAAGTCAATTTTACGATTCATTACTTTCAGAGTCTCTTCTAGTGCTTCAGCCTGCGCAACTGTTCTAGGAAAACCATCCAATAAAAAACCGTTTTGGCAATCATCTTTAGCTAATCGTTCACGTACAATACCAATTGTTACCTCATCAGGAACAAGATGACCTTGATCCATAAACGATTTTGCTTGAAGACCTAGTTCAGTGCCGTCTTTAATCGCTGCACGGAACATATCGCCAGTAGATATATGAGGAATGCCGTATTTTTCGACAATTTTCTCAGCTTGTGTGCCTTTGCCTGCACCAGGAAGCCCCATAAGAATTAAATTCATGGTTAATCCTCCTCAATATTAGGTGAGCAATAGGGAATTATATATTTCCCTATGCTCGTTCTTTAATAAAGCCTTTGTAGTTTCTCTTAACAAGCTGACTTTCTAATTGTTTCATTGTTTCAAGCGCAACTCCGACTACGATTAGTAAACTTGTTCCTCCAATTTGAGCTGAAGGTGGTAAGTTCGCAAATTTACCAAATACAATTGGTAATAAAGCGATGACAGCTAAGAAAATTGCTCCTACGAAAGTTAAACGATATAAGACTTTAATGATATATTCTTGAGTGCTCTTACCTGGGCGAATACCCGGGATGTAGCCACCTTGCTTCTGAAGATTTTCAGCCATTTGCTCTGGATTAGCCTGAACAAAAGTATAAAAATATGTGAAAGCAATGATCAAGACTAAATAAAATGCCATTCCCCATGGATTGTTATACGTAAAATGCGTTTTAATCCATTCAGTCACATTGTTACTTGGTAAGAACGATGCAATTGTTGAAGGAGTAATTAAAAATGAAACAGCGAAGATTACCGGAATAACCCCAGCGCCATTTACTTTTAATGGCAAGTGAGTAGATTGTCCTCCGACATAGCTATTATTACCATTGTTTCGTTTAGCATATTGAATTGGAATTTTACGATTAGCTTGTTGAATGTAAATTACAGCTACGATTACTAATAGTAAAATTAAAACAACTAGGCCAACTTTTACGATGTTTAAGAATAGCGCGTCACCAGCACCTTTAAATTGTTGCTGATAGACTTGGCTCATTGTATTAGGTATAGCAGCAACTATACCGCCAAAGATGATAACTGATATACCGTTCCCTACACCTTTAGCAGTAATCTGCTCACCTAACCACAATAAGAAAGATGTTCCAGCTGTTAGTACAATTGCTATATAAAGATAGGTTGACCAACCTGGATTTTCAATTAACATTCCGCCAGTAATATTGTTCATACTGATTGATAATCCAATTGCTTCTACAAAACCTAGAATAATTGTGATGTATCTAGTCAGTTGAGTCAATTTACGTCGACCAATCTCGCCTTGCTTCGACCATTCAGTTAACTTCGGAACAACGTCCATTTGAAGTAACTGAATAATAATTGAAGCAGTAATGTACGGCATTATACCCATTGCAAAAATCGAGAACTGTTTAAGAGCTCCTCCACCGAATGTGTTTAGAACACCAAAGATGCTTGAGCTATCTTGTGATGCTAATACATCGGCGTTGACGTTTGGAACAGGTATAAACGTTCCAATACGAAATACAATTAACATTAATAACGTAAAAAATATTTTTTTTCTAATATCTGCAATGCGCATAAAGTTGGAGATTGTCCGGAACATTTTAGATCACCTCAGCATTTCCACCAGCTGCTTCGATTGCCTCTACCGCAGAAGATGAGAACTTATGAGCTTTAACAGTAAGTTTAACTTCTAACTTACCTTTACCTAAAATCTTAATACCAGCTAATTCTTTACGAACGATACCAGTTTCGATCAGTAACTCAGGAGTTACTTCAGTTCCGTTTTCGAAGCGATTTAACGTTTCAACATTAACGATTGCGTAATCTTTACGGTTGATGTTAGTGAAACCACGTTTTGGTAAACGACGGAATAAAGGAGTTTGACCACCTTCAAATCCAAGACGAACACCGCCACCTGAACGAGCGTTTTGTCCTTTATGACCTTTACCTGCAGTTTTACCAGTACCTGAACCGATACCACGACCGATACGTTTAGATACTTTACGAGAACCTTCTGTAGGTTTTAATTCATGAAGTTTCATTAGGGCACCTCCTTACTTATTCATGTTCAATTAAATTTCTTTTACAGATACAAGGTGAGAAACTTTGTTAATCATCCCACGCATTGCAGCGTTATCTTGTTTAACAACAGTTTGGTTCGTTTTAGTAATACCTAAAGCACGAACTGTTGCGATTTGGTCTTGTTTACGACCAATTACACTGCGAGTAAGGGTAATTTCTAACTGTTTAGCCATCGTTATCCCTCCTTATTAACCTAGTAATTCTTCTACAGATTTACCACGTAATTTTGCAACTTCATCCGCACGTTTTAAGTTACTTAAACCTTCAATAGTAGCACGTACAATGTTTACTGGTGTGTTAGAACCAAGAGATTTAGATAAGATATCATGTACCCCAGCAAGTTCTAATACCGCACGAACAGGACCTCCTGCGATAACTCCAGTACCTTCAGAAGCAGGTTTTAAGAATACTTCACCAGCTCCAAAACGACCAGTAATTACGTGAGGAATTGTAGTTCCAACGATTGGTACGTTAATTAGATTTTTCTTAGCATCTTCAACAGCTTTACGAATAGCATCAGGTACTTCTTGAGCTTTACCAGTACCAAAACCTACATGACCGTTTTTGTCACCAACAACTACTAATGCTGCAAAGCGGAAACGACGTCCACCTTTTACAACTTTAGCAACACGGTTGATCGTAACTAAGCGTTCTTCAAGCTCTAATTTATTAGGATCAATGCGACGCATGTATGTCCCTCCTTCTTTTATTAAAATTGTAAACCAGCTTCACGAGCAGCTTCAGCTAAAGCTTTTACGCGACCATGATATAAGTAACCACCGCGGTCGAATACAACTTCAGTAACACCTTTTTCAGTAGCACGTTTTGCAACTAAGCTACCAACTAATGTTGCTGCATCGATATTACCAGTACCATTTAAAGTTAATTCTTTATCTAAAGTTGATGCACTTGCTAATGTTACGCCATTAACATCATCAATGATTTGAGCATAGATATGGTTGTTTGAACGATAAACGTTTAAACGTGGACGTTCTTGAGTACCAGATAATTTAGTACGAACACGAGCATGTCTTTTTTTACGTACTGCATTTTTATCAGCCTTAAAGATCATCTTGGTCACTCCTTTCTCTTATCTAGTTATAGATTACTTCGCAGTTTTACCTTCTTTACGACGAACCATTTCGCCTTCGTAACGAATACCTTTACCTTTATAAGGCTCTGGTGGACGTACTTGACGGATGTAAGCAGCAAGAGCGCCTACACGTTCTTTGTCGATACCTTTAATACTGATTTTAGTATTTGAAGGTACTTCGATTTCAACACCATTTTCAGGAGTGATCTCAACTGGGTGAGAATAACCAACAGCTAGAACAAGTTTGTCACCTGTTTTAGTCGCACGGTAACCTACCCCAACTAATTCAAGGTTACGAGTATAACCATTAGTTACACCTTCAACCATGTTACCTAAGATAGCACGAGTTGTACCATGAAGAGCACGGTGCTCTTTGTTATCAGTTGGACGTGCAACTGTTAATACGTTCTCGTTAACTTCGATTGTCATATCAGGGCTAAAAGTACGAGTTAACTCACCTTTAGGTCCTTTTACTGTAATAGTATTGTTGTTATTAGTAAGAGTAACTCCAGCAGGAATTACAAGTTCTTTTTTACCAACACGAGACATTCACTACACCTCCATTCTCTCTGTGTTTTATTACCAAACGTATGCTAAGATTTCGCCACCAGTTTTTGCTTGACGAGCTTCTTTATCTGTCATTACACCTTTAGATGTTGATACAATAGCAACACCTAAACCGTTAAGTACGCGAGGTACTTCGTCAGCTTTAGCGTATACGCGTAAGCCAGGCTTAGAAATTCTTTTTAATCCAGTGATAACACGTTCGTTGTTCACACCATATTTTAAGAAAATACGGATGATACCTTGTTTATCATCTTCAATGTACTCAACGTCACGGATGAAACCTTCACGTTTTAGAATTTCAGCAACTTCTTTCTTTAGGTTAGAACCTGGGAATTCTAATTTCTCGTGACGTACCATGTTCGCATTACGAATGCGAGTAAGCATATCTGCAATAGGATCTGTCATGACCATGTTCAGATAACCTCCTTCCTAATATCTATAGAATTACCAACTAGCTTTTTTAACGCCAGGGATTTGTCCTTTATAAGCAAGTTCACGGAAACAAATACGGCAAAGTTTAAATTTACGTAATACTGAGTGTGGACGTCCGCAACGTTCGCAACGTGTATACTCTTGTACTTTAAATTTCTGAGCACGTTTTTGTTTCGCAATCATTGATTTTTTAGCCACGTTTTCGCCTCCTCTTCTTTAGCGCTGGCTTTCATTATTTTTGAAAAGGCATTCCGAATAATGTTAGCATTTCACGAGCTTCTTCATCAGTATTTGCAGTAGTTACAATAACGATGTCCATACCACGTACTTTGTTTACTTTATCATAATCGATCTCTGGGAAGATTAATTGCTCTTTAACACCTAAAGTGTAGTTTCCACGGCCATCGAATGACTTTTTAGAGATTCCACGGAAGTCACGTACACGAGGTAATGTTACAGAAACTAATTTCTCAAAGAATTCGTACATACGCTCACCGCGTAATGTAACTTTAGCACCGATAGGCATTCCTTCACGAAGACGGAATTGAGCGATTGATTTTTTAGCTCTAGTTACAACAGGTTTTTGACCTGCGATTAAAGTTAATTCCTCAACAGCTGTATCTAATGCTTTTGAATTTGAAACAGCCTCACCAACACCCATGTTGATGACGATCTTTTCAATTTTTGGCACTTGCATAACTGATTTATAGTTAAACTTGCTCACTAGAGCAGGAGTGATTTCATTTTGATATTTCTCGACTAGGCGGTTCATTCAGTTGACCTCCTTTCATAAATTTCTATTATTTATCAAGTAATTCGCCTGATTTTTTTGCAATACGTACTTTTTTACCATCCACTAATTGGTAACCTACGCGTGTAGGTACTCCAGTTTTTGGATCTAATGCCATAACATTAGAAACATGGATTGGTGCTTCTTTCTCGATGATGCCACCTTGTGGGTTAGCTTGAGTAGGTTTTGAGTGTTTTTTAATGATGTTAACACCTTCAACTAGTACGCGGTTATTCTTTGGAAAAGCAGCAAGGATAACACCTTGTTTTCCTTTGTCTTTACCAGAGATAACTTGAACTTTATCACCTTTTTTTACATGCATCTTCTTCGTGCACCTCCTTAATAAGGCTTTCTGAAGTATTTATTAAAGTACATTAATTAAAGTACTTCTGGAGCTAATGATACGATTTTCATGAAGTTGCTATCACGTAATTCACGTGCAACTGGTCCGAAAATACGAGTACCACGTGGGCTCTTATCATCTTTAATGATAACAGCTGCGTTTTCATCAAATTTGATGTAAGTACCGTCTGGACGACGAACACCGCGTTTCGTACGAACGATAACAGCTTTAACTACATCACCTTTTTTAACAACGCCACCTGGTGTTGCTTGTTTTACTGTACATACGATGATATCACCGATGTTAGCAGTTTTACGGCCTGAACCACCTAATACTTTAATAGTAAGTAATTCACGTGCACCTGAATTGTCAGCAACTTTTAAACGAGTTTCTTGTTGGATCATGTCAAATTGACCTCCTTTCGGATTAAGAATGATATCCGATCATCTATTAGATAATAACAGCTTCTTCTACGATTTCAACTAAACGGAAACGTTTTGTAGCTGATAATGGACGAGTCTCCATGATTTTTACGATATCGCCAACTTTTGCAGTGTTTAGCTCATCGTGCGCTTTATATTTCTTAGAATATTTAACGCGTTTTCCGTATAGTTTATGTGTTTTGTAAGTTTCAACTACAACAGTAATTGTCTTATCCATCTTATCAGAAACTACACGTCCTGTGTAAACTTTACGTTGGTTACGTTCGCTCACTGTGCAAACCTCCCCTCATTATTAATTATTAGAGTTAATTTCTCTTTCACGAACTACAGTTTTCATACGAGCAATTGCTTTACGAACCTCGCGGATACGAGCAGTGTTCTCTAATTGTCCTGTAGCTAATTGGAAACGAAGATTGAATAACTCTTCCTTAAGAGATTTCACTTTTAATTCAATTTCAGCAGTGGTAAGATCGCGAATCTCATTAGTTTTCATTAGAATCACCACCATTGTCTTCACGTTTTACAAACTTACATTTAACTGGTAATTTGTGAGCTGCTAAGCGTAGTGCTTCACGAGCTACTTCTTCAGATACACCAGCGATTTCGAACATAATTTTTCCTGGTTTAACGACTGCTACCCAACCTTCTGGAGCACCTTTACCGCTACCCATACGAACCTCAAGAGGTTTAGCTGTGTAAGGCTTAGAAGGGAAGATTTTAATCCATACTTTACCGCCACGTTTCATGTAACGAGTCATAGCACGACGCGCTGCTTCAATTTGACGGTTAGTAATCCAAGAAGCTTCAGTAGATTGTAAACCGAATTCACCGAATGCAATTTCAGTACCACCTTTGGCACGTCCACGCATTTTTCCACGATGCTCTCTTCTATATTTAACACGTTTAGGCATTAACATAATTAATTTCCTCCTTCCTCAGAAGCTTTCTTTTTTGTAGGAAGAACTTCACCTTTGTAAATCCATACTTTTACGCCTAGTTTACCGTATGTTGTATCTGCTTCTGCAGTTGCATAATCGATATCAGCACGTAATGTATGAAGTGGCACTGTACCTTCACTATATGATTCTGAACGAGCAATATCTGCTCCGCCAAGACGACCAGAAACTTGTGTTTTAATACCTAATGCACCAGCACGCATAGCACGTTGAAGTACTTGCTTTTGAGCACGACGGAAAGAAACACGGTTTTCTAATTGACGAGCGATGTTTTCAGCTACTAATTTAGCATCAAGATCTGCTCTTTTAATTTCGATGATGTTGATATGAACACGTTTGCCAGTAAGGTTGTTTAAAGCTTTACGAAGAGCTTCAACTTCCGAACCACCTTTACCGATTACCATACCTGGTTTTGCAGTGTGAACTGTAATGTTTACACGGTTAGCAGCTCTTTCGATTTCTACTTTAGATACAGCAGAATCTTTTAAACGAGTGCTAATGTACTCACGAATTTTGATGTCTTCATGTAAAAGATCAGCGTAATCTTTTTCAGCGTACCATTTAGATTCCCAATCTTTAATAATACCAACACGAAGTCCGACTGGATTTACCTTTTGTCCCATCGATTATCCCTCCTTCTTCTCTGATACCACGATTGTAATGTGGCTTGTGCGTTTGTTGATTGCGCTAGCACGTCCTTGTGCACGAGGGCGGAAACGTTTTAAAGTAGCACCTTCATCAACGAATACTTTTTCGATGTATAAGTTATTAACATCCATATCATAGTTATGCTCTGCGTTAGCAATAGCAGATTTTAATAATTTTTCTACAACAGGAGAAGCAGTTTTTGGTGTGTGTCGAAGGATTGCGATCGCTTCGCCAACTTGTTTACCTCGGATTAAATCGACTACTAGACGAACTTTACGAGGAGCGATACGAACTGTTCTCAGTACAGCTTTAGCTTGCATTGGAGTGCCTCCTCTCATTATCTTCTAGTTTTCTTGTCATCCGCATCGTGACCTTTATAAGTACGAGTTGGAGCAAATTCACCAAGTTTGTGACCTACCATATCTTCCGATACATATACAGGTACGTGTTTACGACCATCGTATACTGCAATAGTATGTCCGATAAATTGTGGGAAAATAGTCGAACGACGTGACCAAGTTTTAACAACTTGCTTAGAGTCAGTCTCGTTTAATTTCTCAACTTTAGTTAATAAGTGATCATCAATAAATGGACCTTTTTTCAGGCTGCGTCCCATTGTGGTACCTCCCTTCGTGATTGACCTACGGTTCTAGTGAACCGTAGCACAATCGCGTTATTTTTTACGACGACGAACGATAAACTTGTCTGACGCTTTGTTTTTCTTACGAGTTTTGTAACCAAGAGTTGGTTTACCCCATGGAGACATTGGTGATTTACGTCCGATTGGAGAGCGTCCTTCACCACCACCGTGTGGGTGATCAACTGGGTTCATTACAGATCCACGTACAGTTGGGCGTTTACCCATCCAACGAGAACGACCTGCTTTACCGATGTTAATAAGTTCGTGATGTTCGTTACCAACTTGACCTACTGTCGCGCGGCAAGTTGCTAAAATCATACGTACTTCACCAGAGTTTAAACGAACTAGTACATAACGATCTTCTTTACCTAATACTTGAGCAGAAGTACCAGCTGAACGTACTAATTGTCCTCCACGACCTGGTTTTAACTCGATGTTGTGGATTGTAGTACCTACTGGAATGTTTACAAGTGGTAAAGCGTTACCTACTTTAATATCTGCTTCTGGACCTGAAACGATTTCCATTCCTACTACTAAGTTTTTAGGAGCTAGGATGTAACGTTTTTCTCCATCAGCGTAGTTAATTAACGCAATGTTTGCAGAACGGTTTGGATCGTACTCGATTGTAGCAACGCGTCCTGGTATACCATCTTTATCTCGTTTGAAATCGATGATACGGTATTGACGTTTGTGTCCACCACCTTGGTGACGAACAGTAATTTTACCTTGGTTATTACGGCCAGCTTTTTTGCTAAGTGGAGCTAATAATGATTTTTCTGGTTTGTCAGTAGTGATCTCAGCAAAATCATTAGTAGTCATACCACGGCGACCGTTAGTGGTTGGTTTATACTTTTTGATTCCCATCGTAATTTCCCTCCTTTTCTAGTAGTTAGTATTAAACGCCTTCGAATAATGTAATTTCTTGGCTATCAGCAGTTAATTTAACGATTGCTTTTCTACGACGGTTTGTGTAACCAGCATGTTTACCCATACGTTTAAACTTACCTTTGTAGTTCATTACGTTAACTTTTTCTACTTTAACACCGAAGATTGCTTCAACAGCATCTTTAACTTCAGTTTTATTAGCTCTTACATCTACTTCAAAAGTGTATTTTTTTTCAGCGATTGCTTCCATAGAAGCTTCAGTGATAACTGGGCGTTTGATAATATCACGAGGATCCTTCATTACGCAAGCACCTCCTCTACTTTTTCCACCGCAGCTTTAGTCATGATTAATGTATCATGATGTAAAACGTCGATTACGTTTACTTCATTTGCTGCAAGAACTGTGATTCCAGGGATATTGCGAGCAGATAAAGCTACGTTTTCATTTAGGTCAGCTGTTACGATTAAAACTTTCTTAGCAACTGATAAGCCAGTTAAAACAGTAACCATATCTTTTGTTTTTGGTGCGTTTAACGCTAAATCTTCAAGAACTAGCATGCTTTGTTCTAATACTTTAGTAGATAAAGCAGATTTAATCGCTAAGCGACGTACCTTTTTAGGTAATTTATAAGAGTATGATCTTGGAGCTGGACCGAATACGATACCACCACCGCGCCATTGTGGAGAACGGATTGAACCTTGACGAGCACGGCCAGTTCCTTTTTGTCTCCATGGTTTACGACCACCACCACGTACTTCAGAACGTGTTTTAACTTTGTGAGTACCTTGACGTAAAGATGCACGTTGCATCATTACAGCATCAAATAGAGCGTGTTCGTTTGGAGCGATTCCGAATACAGCATCAGCTAATTCAATTTCTCCTACTTGAGCACCTGTTTGATTAAACATAGTAACTTTAGGCATTTTATTTCCTCCTTTCTTCTAAATTAATTATTTAGATTTAACCGCAGTACGGATTGTTACGTAAGATTTTTTAGAACCTGGTACATTACCTTTTACTAAAAGTAAGTTACGTTCAACGTCAACTTTAACGATTTGTAGGTTTTGTACAGTTACTTTTTCTCCACCCATTTGACCAGGTAAAGCTTTGTTTTTGAATACACGGTTCGGAGCAACAGGACCCATTGAACCTGGACGACGGTGGTAACGAGAACCGTGAGACATTGGTCCACGAGATTGTCCGTGGCGCTTAATGCTACCTTGGAATCCTTTACCTTTTGAAGTTCCAGTTACATCAACGATGTCACCATTTGCAAAAATATCTACTTTGACTTCTTGACCAACTTCATAAGCTGATACGTCAGCGTTGCGAAGTTCACGAACGAAGCGCTTAGGTGCAGTGTTTGCTTTAGCAGAGTGCCCTTTTTCTGGTTTGTTAGCTAATTTTTCACGTTTGTCAGCGAAACCGATTTGGATAGCTTCGTAGCCATCAGTTTCAGTAGTTTTCTTTTGTAAAACCACGTTTGGAGTAGCTTCGATTACAGTTACTGGAATTAACTCGCCGTTTTCAGCAAATACTTGTGTCATACCGATCTTTTTCCCTAAGATTCCTTTAGTCATAAGTCACACCTCCTGAATTTATATATAATTTTTATTAAAGTTTGATTTCAATATCAACGCCAGATGGTAAATCTAGTCTCATTAATGAATCAACTGTTTGTGGAGTTGGATTCACGATATCGATTAAACGTTTGTGAGTGCGCATTTCGAATTGCTCACGAGAATCTTTGTATTTATGAACCGCACGAAGGATCGTGTAAACTGATTTCTCAGTTGGTAACGGAATCGGACCAGATACAGAAGCACCAGAACGTTTCGCTGTTTCAACGATTTTCTCTGCAGATTGATCTAAAATACGGTGATCATAAGCTTTTAAACGAATACGAATTTTTTCTTTTGCCATAATTTTCCCTCCTTTTTCGCCTATTTAAATAATAGACATACTCCGTGGAAATTTCCTTACACTCGCCATGGCAAAGCGGCCGGGTGTATCAGCAACCTTCCACTTCTACGCAGTCAAAGACCAACATCATCTATTATACATAAAAAATAATGCTATTGCAAGCATTTGTTATAAGTTTAGATAAATAATGTTCTCGTCGTCTTCAGTACTTAGTTATTATATTATCTTCGATTATTAAAATCAAGCAAGAATCGGTTATAATGCATATTTTAAATATTTCCAATTTACTTATAAAAAAAAGCTTAGAAGAAAAGATCTTCTAAGCTTTTAAGTTTAATTATTCAACGATTGTAGCAACTACGCCAGCGCCTACAGTACGTCCACCCTCACGGATAGAGAACTTAGTTCCTTCTTCAACAGCGATTGCGTTGATTAACTCAACAGTCATTTCGATGTTGTCGCCAGGCATAACCATTTCAACGCCTTCTGGTAATTGGATGATTCCAGTTACGTCAGTTGTACGGAAATAGAATTGTGGACGGTAGTTAGCGAAGAATGGAGTGTGACGTCCACCTTCTTCTTTAGATAAAACGTAAACTTCAGCTTTGAACTTAGTGTGTTGTTTAACTGAACCTGGTTTAGCTAAAACTTGACCACGTTGGATATCGTCACGAGCAACCCCACGAAGAAGTGCACCGATGTTATCTCCAGCTTCTGCTTGGTCAAGAAGTTTACGGAACATTTCAACACCTGTTACAGTAGTTGATTTTGGCTCTTCAACAAGACCGATGATTTCTACTACGTCACCAACTTTAACGATACCACGCTCAACACGACCAGTAGCAACTGTTCCACGACCAGTGATTGAGAATACATCCTCAACTGGCATTAAGAAAGGCTTGTCAGTTTCACGAGCTGGTGTTGGGATATAAGAATCAACTTCAGCCATTAATTCATGAATTTTAGCTTCCCACGCAGCATCTCCTTCAAGAGCTTTAAGCGCAGAACCTTTGATTACTGGAATGTCATCGCCAGGGAATTCGTATTCTGATAATAGATCACGGATTTCCATCTCAACTAATTCAAGTAACTCTTCATCGTCAACCATGTCACATTTGTTCATGAATACTACGATGTAAGGTACACCTACTTGACGAGATAAAAGAATGTGCTCACGAGTTTGAGGCATTGGACCATCAGCAGCAGATACTACTAAGATACCACCGTCCATTTGAGCAGCACCAGTGATCATGTTTTTAACATAGTCAGCGTGACCTGGGCAGTCAACGTGTGCATAGTGACGAGTTTCTGTTTCGTACTCAACGTGTGCAGTAGAGATTGTGATTCCACGTTCTCTTTCTTCTGGAGCTCCGTCGATTTGATCGTAAGCGCGAGCTTCAGCTCCACCTACTTTAGCTAATACAGTTGTAATAGCAGCAGTTAATGTAGTTTTACCATGGTCAACGTGTCCGATTGTACCAATGTTAACGTGTGGTTTTACACGTTCGAATTTAGCTTTACCCATTGTAAAAATCCTCCTTATAATTAAGAAAATTAATTTTTTAGTTTTATTATTATGCTATAAAGGGTAACTTGTACCCCTTATAGCTAACATCTAACATAAATAGTTATACATGATGAGAACTAAATAATCAATTACTCACCTTTATATTTTTTGATAATTTCTTCAGAAATTGATTTTGGTACATCTTCGTAATGGTCAAATACCATTGAGAACGTTCCACGACCTTGAGTGTTAGAACGTAATGAAGTTGCATAACCAAACATTTCTGAAAGTGGTACCATAGCACGAACAACTTGAGCGTTACCGCGTGCTTCCATACCTTCAACGCGTCCACGACGAGATGTAATATCACCCATGATATCTCCTAAGTATTCCTCAGGGATAACAACTTCTACTTTCATTAATGGTTCAAGTAGAACTGGGTTACATTTCTTAACAGCATTTTTAAGAGCTAATGAAGCAGCTACTTTAAACGCCATCTCATTCGAGTCAACATCATGGTAAGATCCATCGAATAATTTCGCTTTAATGTCGATTAGTGGGAATCCAGCTAATACACCATTTTTAAGAGAATCTTCAAGACCTGCAGCTACTGCTGGGATGTATTCACGAGGAACAACACCACCAACGATTGCATTTTCAAATTCGAAGCCTTTTCCTTCTTCGTTTGGTGAGAATTCAATCCAAACGTGTCCGAATTGTCCACGTCCACCTGATTGACGAACGAATTTACCTTCTACTTGTGCAGAAGAACGGAAAGTTTCACGGTATGCTACTTGAGGAGCACCAACGTTAGCTTCTACTTTGAATTCACGACGCATACGGTCAACGATGATATCAAGGTGAAGTTCACCCATACCAGCGATGATTACTTGACCAGTTTCTTGGTCAGTATGTGCACGGAAAGTTGGATCTTCTTCAGTTAATTTAACTAATGCTTGACCCATTTTATCTTGGTCAGCTTTAGATTTTGGTTCGATCGCAATTGAGATAACTGGATCAGGGAACTCCATAGACTCAAGAATTACTAAATTCTTTTCATCACATAAAGTATCACCAGTTGTAGTATCTTTAAGACCTACAGCAGCAGCGATATCTCCAGCGTATACTTTCGAAATCTCTTGACGAGAGTTAGCATGCATTTGTAGGATACGTCCTACACGCTCACGCTTACCTTTTGTAGAGTTTTGAACGTATGAACCAGATTCTAACGTACCTGAGTATACTCGGAAGAACGTTAATTTACCAACATAAGGATCAGTCATGATTTTGAATGCTAATGCAGCGAAAGGCTCTTCATCACTTGATGGAACGATTTTCTCTTCATCAGTATCAGGTAATGTTCCTTTGATAGCTGGTACATCTAATGGAGATGGTAGGTAATCAATTACTGCATCAAGCATTAATTGAACACCTTTGTTTTTGAAAGCAGAACCACATACTACTGGGTAGAATTGTACTGAACATGTAGCTGTACGAATAGCAGCTTTTAATTCAGCAAGTGTGATTTCTTCACCTTCAAGATATTTCATCATTAATTCTTCATCTAGCTCAGCTACCGCTTCGATTAAACGACCACGGTACTCTTCAGCTAGTTCTTGATATTCTTCTGGAATTTCGATCGTTTCAATGTCAGTTCCTAAGTCATTATTGTACTTAATTGCTTTCATTTCAACTAGGTCAACGATTCCCCAGAAGTTATCTTCAGCACCCATCGCTAATTGGATTGGGTGTGCGTTAGCTTGTAAACGGTCATGTAACGTACCTACAGAGTATAAGAAATCCGCGCCGATTTTATCCATTTTGTTAACGAATACTACACGTGGAACTCCGTAAGTAGTTGCTTGGCGCCAAACTGTTTCAGTTTGAGGCTCAACACCTGATTGAGCATCAAGTACTGCTACTGCGCCATCAAGTACACGTAGTGAACGTTCAACTTC
Organism: Bacillus sp. FJAT-25509; assembly: GCF_001420605.1. Taxonomy (GTDB): domain Bacteria; phylum Bacillota; class Bacilli; order Bacillales; family Bacillaceae_G; genus Gottfriedia. The sequence goes on along the minus strand of NZ_LJIZ01000006.1, from coordinate 29,880 downwards.
TACAGTGAAGTCTACGTGACCTGGAGTATCAATGATATTTACACGGTGGTTATTCCACTGAGCTGTTGTAGCAGCAGATGTGATAGTGATACCACGCTCTTGCTCTTGCTCCATCCAGTCCATTTGTGAAGCTCCTTCATGAGTTTCACCAATTTTGTGAATACGACCTGTGTAATAAAGGATACGCTCTGTTGTTGTTGTTTTACCAGCATCAATGTGAGCCATGATCCCGATATTACGAGTGTTATTTAAGGAGAACTCTCTAGTCATCAGGGTTCTTTCTCCCTTCCAGTATTAGTTAGGATTTTTTAGTACAAGAAAAAGTTATTCCTATACATACTTCATGTTATTAAGTTAAGCAAGCACTACAAGCAAGGAACTATTATGTCATCCTAAATTATGTAATCCGACGTTCACCTATTTAATCTAGCAAGCTAAATTAGATATAGGTGAACGACTTAACCAACATTCATTATGTGCAGAAATAACTAAATTGCTTTTAATCTTACCAACGGTAGTGAGCAAACGCTTTGTTCGCTTCTGCCATTTTGTGTGTATCTTCACGTTTCTTAACTGCAGAACCTGAGTTGTTAGCTGCATCAAGAATTTCATTAGCTAAACGCTCTTCCATCGTTTTTTCTCCACGAAGACGAGCATAGTTAACTAACCAGCGAAGACCTAAAGTTGTACGGCGCTCAGGGCGAACCTCAACTGGTACTTGGTAGTTTGAACCACCAACACGACGAGCTCTAACTTCTAGAACTGGCATGATATTTTTAAGAGCTGCTTCGAATACTTCCATTGGTTCTTTACCAGAACGTTCTTGGATTAATTCAAATGCTCCGTATAAGATAGCTTGAGACTTTCCTCTTTTTCCGTCAATCATCATTTTGTTGATTAAACGAGAAACTAATTTTGAATTATAAAGTGGATCTGGCAATACATCTCTTTTTGCAACAGGACCTTTACGTGGCATGTTATTTCCTCCTTTCGGCTAGTTGTTATTTATTACTTCTTAGCTGCTTTTGGTCTCTTAGTTCCATATTTAGAACGACCTTGCATACGTTTGTCAACACCTGCAGTATCTAAAGCACCACGAACGATATGGTAACGTACCCCCGGTAAATCTTTTACACGTCCACCACGGATAAGAACAACACTGTGCTCTTGTAAGTTGTGTCCGATACCTGGGATATAAGCAGTTACCTCGATTTGGTTAGTTAAACGTACACGAGCATATTTACGTAATGCTGAGTTCGGTTTCTTCGGAGTCATTGTACCAACACGAGTACAAACACCACGTTTTTGTGGAGCTGATAAATCAGTTGATTTTTTCTTTAATGAGTTGAAACCTTTATTTAATGCTGGTGATTTTGATTTCCATACTTTAGAAGTACGTCCATTACGCACTAACTGGTTAATAGTAGGCATGAGTTTTCCTCCCTTCAAATATTTATAAGACCACACATCCAGGTGGTTCATAATAAGTTGAAAACAAAGTTTTTGCAAGAAGGAAGAAGTCCTCCTTCTCACAAAAACAGTTTTAACCTGTATATTCCTAAATTAGCCCCGGATCTAACCTGCTTAGATTAGCAGTGCTATTGTCTAGGAGCAACCTTGAATATAATATCATTTTTCATCAAATGATGTCAACTCAAGTTATAAAATATTTTAAGATTATTTTTCAACTAATACTTCTTCGTTCATTTCAACTGATTCAGTTAAATCCTTTACAAGATCTACTTTACGGTATCTGTTCATACCCGTACCAGCTGGAACCAACTTACCTATAATAACATTCTCTTTTAATCCTAGCAACTCATCACGTTTTCCTTTTATCGCAGCGTCTGTTAATACACGCGTTGTTTCTTGGAATGATGCAGCAGAAAGGAATGAGTCTGTTTCTAATGATGCTTTTGTAATACCTAGTAATAATGGGCGTGCAGTAGCTGGTTGTTTACCTGCAAATAAAGCTTCTTTATTCGCTTCAGTAAACTGGTGAAGTTCTAATAATGTACCAGGTAGTAAAGTAGTCTCACCTGCATCCATTACACGAACTTTCTTCAGCATTTGACGTACCATTACCTCTACGTGCTTATCACCAATTTCTACCCCTTGCATACGGTATACTTTTTGTACTTCGCGTAGTAAGTATTCTTGAACAGCATTTGTACCTTTTACTTTTAGAAGTTCTTTAGGATCAATTGAACCTTCTGTCATTACCTGACCGCGTTCAATAGATTCACCTTCTTGAACTTTTAGTCTAGCGCCATAAGGAACTGGGTAGTTTCTAGATTCTACTGAGCCTTGAACAATAATTTCTTGCTTATCTTTAGCGTCAGTAGAAATTGAAATAATACCATCAATTTCAGAAATAACCGCTTGACCTTTAGGATTACGTGCTTCAAATAGCTCTTGAATACGAGGTAAACCTTGAGTAATATCGTCTCCTGCTACCCCACCTGTATGGAATGTACGCATCGTTAACTGTGTACCTGGTTCACCAATTGATTGTGCAGCGATAATACCTACTGCTTCACCAACTTCAACCTCAGCACCTGTAGCTAAGTTACGACCATAACATTTTTTACATACTCCATGGTTAGTATTACATGTGAACGCAGAACGGATATTAACTTCTTCAATACCAGCATCGATAATTTCACGAGCTAAGTCTTCTGTAATTAAATCGTTCTCTTGACCAAGTAATACACCTGTTTCTGGGTGGCGTATAGTTGAACGTAAATGACGACCAACTAAACGATCGTATAATCCTTCAATAATTTCGTTACCTTCTTTAATTGCCTTAACATGTAATCCACGGTCAGTACCACAATCATCTTGGCGAACGATTACATCTTGTGCAACGTCAACTAGACGACGAGTTAAGTAACCTGAATCGGCTGTTTTTAGTGCTGTATCGGCAAGACCTTTACGTGCACCGTGTGTAGAGATGAAGTATTCAAGTACCGTTAGACCTTCACGGAATGAAGATTTGATTGGTAACTCGATAATACGACCAGCCGGGTTGGCCATCAGACCACGCATACCTGCAAGCTGAGTAAAGTTTGATGCGTTACCACGGGCACCAGAGTCACTCATCATAAAGATAGGGTTACGTTTATTTAGAGAAGCCATCAGTTTTCCTTGAATAACATCCTTCGCATCACTCCAAATTGCGATTACACGATCGTAACGCTCATCTTCTGTGATTAAACCGCGTCGGAATTGTTTTAGAACTTTATCTACTTTTTCTTGAGCTTCAGCAATAATTAATTGCTTTTCAGGTAATACGATGATATCAGATACACCAACTGTAATACCAGCTTTAGTAGAGTGTCTAAATCCAAGATCCTTCATGCGGTCTAGCATTTTTGACGTTTCAGTAATTTTGAAACGTTTAAATACTTCTGCAATGATATTTCCAAGTATTTTCTTTTTGAAAGGAGCAATTTCTTCTCTACTTTCAATGATTTCTTTAATATTTGAACCTTTAGCTACAAAATACATCTGAGGAGTTTCCTTCTCAAGGTTACTCTGAGTAGGTTCATTAATATATGGGAACGAAGTAGGTAAGATTTCATTGAAGATTAACTTACCAACTGTTGTGATTAATAATGAATTTCTTTGTTCTTCAGTAAATGTTTCGTTATTTAAAGAATTTGCTGCAACAGCAACACGAGAATGTAAATGTACATAACCATTTTGGTATGCAATTAACGCTTCATTAATATCTTTAAATACCATACCTTCACCGACAGCGCCTGCACGCTCAAGAGTTAAGTAATAGTTACCTAATACCATATCTTGAGATGGTGTAACTACTGGTTTACCATCTTTCGGGTTCAGGATGTTTTGTGCTGCAAGCATTAGGATACGTGCTTCTGCTTGTGCTTCACTTGATAACGGTACGTGAACAGCCATTTGGTCACCATCAAAATCGGCATTGTATGCAGTACATACAAGTGGATGTAGACGGATTGCACGACCTTCTACTAATGTAGGTTCGAACGCTTGGATACCAAGTCTGTGCAGAGTTGGGGCACGGTTTAGTAACACCGGATGCTCACGAATAACCGATTCTAATACATCCCAAATCTCAGGGTGTAAACGCTCAATTTTACGTTTCGCAGACTTAATGTTATGTGCTAATCCACGCTCTACTAATTCTTTCATCACGAATGGCTTAAATAATTCAATTGCCATTTCTTTTGGTAATCCACATTGATACATTTGTAAGTTTGGTCCTACAACGATAACCGAACGACCAGAGTAGTCAACACGTTTACCAAGTAAGTTTTGACGGAAACGTCCTTGCTTACCTTTAAGCATGTGAGAAAGTGATTTTAATGGACGGTTACCTGGTCCAGTAACTGGACGGCCACGACGACCATTGTCAATTAACGCATCAACTGCTTCTTGAAGCATACGTTTTTCGTTTTGTACGATGATGCTTGGTGCACCAAGGTCTAATAAACGTTTTAAACGGTTGTTACGGTTAATTACACGACGATATAAATCGTTTAGATCTGAAGTTGCAAAACGTCCACCATCTAATTGAACCATAGGTCGTAATTCAGGTGGGATTACTGGTAGCACATCTAAGATCATCCAAGAAGGCTCATTACCAGAGTTACGGAATGCTTCTAAAACTTCTAAACGTTTAATTGCTCTTGTACGACGTTGACCTTGAGCAGTTTTTAACTCTTCTTTTAATGAATCAACATCTTTTTCAAGATTAATATCGCTTAATAGTTTTTTAATTGCTTCAGCACCCATAGATGCTTGGAAAGTTTGACCGTAACGCTCACGATAAGCACGGAACTCTTTCTCAGAAAGCAATTGTTTCTTTTCTAAAGGAGTATCTCCAGCTTCTGTTACTACGTATGAAGCAAAGTAGATTACTTCTTCCAGAGCACGAGGGGACATGTCTAAAACAAGTCCCATTCGGCTTGGAATACCTTTGAAATACCAAATATGTGATACTGGTGCAGCTAATTCGATGTGACCCATACGCTCACGACGTACTTTTGCACGAGTTACTTCAACTCCACAACGATCACAAACTACACCTTTATAACGTACACGTTTATATTTTCCGCAGTGACATTCCCAATCTTTCGTAGGACCGAAAATGCGTTCACAGAAAAGACCATCTTTTTCAGGTTTTAATGTACGGTAGTTAATTGTTTCAGGTTTTTTAATTTCCCCGTATGACCACGAGCGAATTTTGTCAGGCGATGCAAGTCCGATCTTCATATACTCGAAATTATTTACATCTATCAAGGGGCCTACCTCCCTTTCTGTCCTAAGGTTTTACCCTATATAATACTTATTCTTTTACGTATTCCATATCCATCGCTAAATGTTCTGAAGCTTGATCATCATCATCTTCAGTATCACGCATTTCGATTTCTTGATCTGTAGCAGACATCATTTTAACATCCATACCTAGAGATTGTAATTCCTTAATCAATACTTTGAATGATTCTGGAACACCTGGTTCTGGTACATTTTCACCTTTAACGATTGCTTCATATGTTTTCACACGGCCAACAACGTCATCAGATTTAACTGTTAAGATCTCTTGTAATGTATAAGCAGCACCGTATGCTTCAAGTGCCCAAACCTCCATCTCACCAAAACGCTGTCCACCAAATTGAGCTTTACCACCAAGTGGTTGTTGCGTAACAAGTGAGTATGGTCCTGTTGAACGAGCATGTAACTTATCGTCAACCATGTGTGCAAGTTTGATCATATACATGACACCTACAGAAACGCGGTTATCGAAAGGCTCACCACTACGTCCATCATAAAGTACAGTTTTTGCATCACGTGCCATACCAGCTTCTTCAATTGTTCCCCAAACATCTTCCTCACGTGCTCCGTCAAATACTGGAGAAGCAACATGAATGCCAAGATATCTTGCAGCCATACCTAAGTGTAGCTCTAATACTTGACCGATGTTCATACGAGAAGGTACCCCTAAAGGATTTAACATGATATCAACTGGCGTTCCATCAGGTAAGAATGGCATATCTTCTTCTGGTAAAATACGAGAGATAACCCCTTTATTACCATGTCGTCCAGCCATTTTATCCCCTTCAGAGATTTTACGTTTCTGAACGATATAAACACGAACAAGTTGGTTTACTCCTGGTGGTAATTCATCACCGTTTTCACGAGTGAATACTTTCACATCAAGAATAATCCCGCCACCACCGTGTGGAACACGTAAAGATGTATCACGAACTTCACGAGCTTTTTCACCGAAGATTGCATGTAGAAGACGTTCTTCAGCAGTTAATTCAGTTACACCTTTAGGCGTTACTTTACCAACTAATAAATCTCCATCTTTAACTTCTGCACCAATTCGGATAATTCCACGCTCATCAAGATTTTTAAGTGCATCTTCACCAACGTTTGGAATATCACGAGTGATTTCTTCAGGTCCTAATTTTGTATCACGAGCTTCTGATTCATATTCTTCAATATGAACTGAAGTGTAAACATCTTCTTTAACAAGACGACGACTCATAATGATCGCATCCTCGTAGTTGTAACCATCCCATGTCATGAATGCTACTAATACGTTACGTCCTAGTGCTAATTCACCTTTTTCCATTGAAGGTCCATCTGCAAGAATTTCGCCTCTTACTACTTCGTCACCAACACTTACGATTGGGCGTTGGTTATAACAAGTACCTTGGTTAGAACGCACGAATTTTAACATACGATATTTATCAAGGTCACCTTTAACTTTTTGTCCATCTACTTCTAAGTAGCGACGTACCCAAACCTCTTTTGCTTCAACACGTTCAACGATACCTGGGTGTTTACAAATTACTGCAGCACCAGAGTCTTTTGCTGAAACGTATTCCATACCCGTACCTACGATTGGAGATTCAGGGTTTAATAATGGCACTGCTTGACGTTGCATGTTCGCTCCCATTAGGGCACGGTTCGAGTCATCGTTCTCTAAGAAAGGAATACATGCTGTCGCAGCTGATACTACTTGTTTAGGAGATACATCCATGTAGTCAATACGCTCACGTTTAACAACAGTGTTGTCTCCACGGAAACGTGCAACTACATCTTCATCTAAGAAACTACCATCTTCACCTAAACGAGCATTCGCTTGGGCAACTACGTATAGATCCTCTTCATCAGCAGTTAAATAGTCAATTTTATCTGATAGACGACCTGTTTCAGGGTCTACACGACGATATGGAGTTTCAATGAAACCAAATTGATTTACTTTTGCATAAGAAGAAAGCGAGTTAATTAATCCGATGTTTGGTCCCTCAGGCGTTTCAATCGGACACATACGACCATAGTGAGAGTAATGAACGTCACGCACTTCAAATCCTGCGCGTTCACGTGTTAAACCACCTGGTCCTAGAGCTGATAGTCTTCTTTTATGAGTTAATTCAGCAAGAGGATTTGTTTGGTCCATGAATTGAGATAGCTGTGAACTACCAAAGAATTCTTTAATTGAAGCAATTACAGGGCGAATATTAATTAACGCCTGTGGAGTAACTGCGTTTGTATCTTGAATTGACATACGTTCACGTACTACACGTTCCATACGAGATAAACCGATACGGAATTGGTTTTGAAGTAATTCACCAACTGAACGTAAACGACGATTTCCTAAATGGTCAATATCGTCAGTGTCACCTACGTTATGTAGCAGGTTAAAGAAGTAAGATATTGAAGCGATGATGTCCGCAGGTGAAATGTTTTTCACACTTTTGCTCACATTCGCATTTCCAATAACTTGAATAACTTGTTCACCATCTTCTACAGGTGCGTAAATTTTAATAGATTGTAGAGTAATCTCATCTTCTAATACGCCAGCAGCAGGGTGAGCAACTTTTTCACCGATATTCTTTTCTAAGAATGGAATAATACGGTCTAACGTACGGCGATCAAGAGTTGTCCCTTTTTCTACAATAATTTCACCAGTTTCTGGATCCACTAATGTTTCTGCAATACGTTGGTTAAATAGTCTATTTTTAATGTGTAATTTTTTATTTATTTTGTAGCGTCCAACGCTAGCTAAGTCATAACGCTTCGGATCAAAGAAGCGAGTAATTAATAGGTTTTTAGCGTTTTCTACTGTAGGTGGTTCACCTGGACGTAATCTTTCATAGATTTCAAGAAGCGCCTTTTCAGTGCTATCTGTGTTATCTTTTTCAAGAGTATTACGTAGGTATTCATTTTCGCCTAATAAGTCTAGAATCTCTTGGTCTGTACCAAACCCAAGCGAACGTAGTAGTACCGTTACCGGTAATTTTCTTGTACGGTCAATACGTACATAAACTACATCCTTCGCGTCCGTTTCGTACTCTAACCAAGCACCGCGGTTCGGAATAACTGTAGCCGTATAACCTTTTTTACCATTTTTGTCAATCTTTCCACTATAGTACACACTTGGAGAACGTACTAATTGTGAAACGATTACACGTTCAGCACCATTAATAATGAATGTGCCTGTGTCCGTCATCAGTGGGAAATCCCCCATGAAAACGTCTTGCTCCTTAACTTCGCCAGTTTCCTTATTTAATAGGCGAACTTTCACTCGAAGTGGAGCAGCGTAGTTTACGTCACGCTCTTTCGATTCTTCTACAACATACTTCGGCTCACCTAAACTGTAATCAATGAATTCTAATGATAGATTACCTGTGAAATCCTCAATTGGTGAAATGTCTTGGAACATCTCTCTCAAACCTTCATCTAAGAACCATTGGTAAGATGCTGTTTGTATTTCAATTAAGTTAGGTAACTCTAAAACTTCACTGATACGAGCATAACTTCTGCGTTGGCGGTGTCGTCCATATTGAACTAGTTGACCTGTCAACATATTCACCCCTTAAATAAGAGTATTTAAAACAAAAAAATAGTAACAAATAAGCAGAAAATATCCCTTACTTGTTAAACAAAAAATAAAATGGTTTCAAAATGAAAACCATTTATTAAACTCAACGACAGTCATTTTACTATCATTTCCAAAGAATATAGAAATATACCCACTTTCAAAAAAATCATTTTTGAAAATAAATATATATTGGCATTTAATAATACTATCACAAGCAAAAATTACAGTCAATCTTTTTTACTTTTTATGATATAATATCCTTTATCTTTTTTTACTACCTCTACCTCGTTGAAAGTTTCTTTTAATAAATCAAGAGCAGATGGTGCACCTTGCTTCTTTTTTATAACTACCCAAAGCTCTCCACCAGGGAGTAATTTACCATGAGCACCTTTTAAAATTTCATGAACAACACTTTTTCCAGCACGAATTGGCGGATTTGTTAAAATAGCCGCATATACACCAGTTACATTTTCATAGATGCTACTTTCATAGATTTTCGCATTTTCTATTTTATTTACATTTGCATTTTCTTTCGCTAATTCAATTGCCCTTAAATTTACATCAACCATTTCCACCATTCGACTAGGATCATCTTTCGCGATTGATAATCCTATTGGACCGTACCCACAACCAACATCTAAAATATCCCCATCAACTTCTGGAAATGTGAACGCGTTAATTAAAACACGGGACCCAAAGTCAACTTCATTCCTAGAAAAAACACCTGAATCAGATTGGAACTTCAAATCATTACCTCTTAAAGAAAATGAAAATACCTTTTTATCAGTTTTACTATTCGGTTGATTTGTAAAATAATGATCTGTCATAAAAAATCCTTCTTCCATATATACTTATCAACAGTCTTCCCAAAAGTAATCCCATATGTACAAAAAAAGCTCGCATAAATGCGAGCTTTTCTAAAAACTTTTAGAAATTACTTAACTTCTACGTTAGCGCCAACTTCTTCAAGTTTAGCTTTCATTTCTTCAGCTTCTTCTTTGCTGATTCCTTCTTTAATTGCTTTAGGAGTGTTGTCAACTAATTCTTTAGCTTCTTTTAATCCTAAACCAGTTAATTCACGAACAACTTTGATTACTTTGATTTTTTGGTCGCCAGGGCTAGCTAATACTAAATCAAATTCAGTTTGCTCAGCAGCAGCTTCAGCACCTGGAGCCATCATAGCCATAGGAGCAGCAGCAGTTACGCCAAACTCTTCTTCGATTGCTTTTACTAAGTCATTTAATTCTAATACAGTCATGTTTTTAACTGCTTCAATGATTTGTTCTTTAGTCATTGTTAATTTCCTCCTTGTTTATACCTTTAAATTATATATTTTAAGCGATCTTGGCATTAAGCGCCTTGTTCTTCTTTTTGTTCTGCAACTGCTTTAGTTGCAAGAGCGAAGTTGCGTATTGGTGCTTGTAGCACGCTAAGCAACATAGAAAGTAAACCTTCGCGAGATGGAAGTTCAGCAAGAGCTTTTACTTCTTCAACAGTAGCAACATTTCCTTCGATTACACCAGCTTTAATTTCTAAAGCTTCATGTTTTTTAGCGAAGTCGTTGATTACTTTAGCAGGAGCAATTACATCCTCCGTACTAAACGCGATTGCGTTTGGACCAGTTAATGATTCATTTAAACCAGCTAAGCCAGCCTCTTCAGCAGCACGACGAGTTAAAGTGTTTTTGTAAACTTTGAACTCAACGCCAGCTTCACGTAATTGCTTACGTAATTCAGTTACTTCAGCAACATTTAAACCACGGTAGTCAACAACAACTGTTGATTTACTATCACGTAATTTAGCAGCTACTTCAGATACAACTTGTTTTTTAGCTTCTAATACTGCGCTCATTTATTACACCTCCTGTGGATTTTAGTGTGTATACCGCAAAAGTGTAACCATAGCAAAACCTCCACGAACTTTTTAAAAAAAGACATGGAGGTTGTATATGCACGAATTTATCAGTTATACACCTCGGTAGGATATTAAGCGTAAGCACCTACTGTCTACGGTAGTCTATTTAATTAGCAAGACAATCTCCATTATAGAGAGTTCTTGTCGAATTGTCAACTTTGTTTTTTATCTTAGAAACTAGCTGGATCTACTTTGATACCAGGGCCCATAGTTGAAGTGATTGCTACGTTCTTCATGTATGTTCCTTTAGCAGCAGCAGGTTTAACTTTTACCATAGTTTCAAAGATTGTAGTAAAGTTTTCTACCAACTTTTCGTTTTCGAAAGATACTTTACCGATTGGCACGTGAATGTTACCAGCTTTATCAACACGGTATTCAACTTTACCAGCTTTGATTTCGTTAACAGCTTTTGTTACGTCAAATGTAACTGTACCTGTTTTCGGGTTTGGCATTAAACCTTTAGGTCCTAATACACGTCCTAATTTACCAACTTCAGCCATCATGTCTGGAGTTGCTACTACTACATCAAAATCGAACCAACCTTGTTGGATTTTGTTAATCATGTCAGCATCGCCTACGAAATCAGCACCAGCAGCTTCAGCTTCTTTAGCTTTTTCACCTTTAGCGAATACTAATACACGTTGTACTTTACCAGTACCGTGTGGAAGAACTACTGCACCACGAATTTGTTGGTCAGCTTTCTTTGGATCTACTCCTAAACGGAATGCTACTTCAACTGTTGCATCAAAGTTAACAGTTGTAGTCTTTTTAACAAGTTCAACAGCTTCGTTTACTGCGTAAACAGCTGTACGATCTACTAATTTAATAGCTTCTTGGTATTTTTTACCTTTGTTAGCCATGTTTTATTCCTCCTAATGTGGTTTTAACGGATTTTCCTCCCACGAATAAAGGTTGCGATAAAACACATCAAATGATGTTCGCAACCTCCTCAATCACACCTTATTGAAGATGGGATTAGTCTTCAATAACGATACCCATACTACGTGCAGTACCTTCTACCATACGCATAGCAGCTTCAACAGAAGCAGCATTTAAGTCAGGCATTTTTTGTTCAGCAATCTCACGCACTTTATCGCGTTTAACTGTTGCTACTTTTTTACGATTTGGTTCACCTGAACCAGACTCGATACCAGCCGCTACTTTAAGAAGTACAGCAGCAGGAGGAGTTTTCGTAATAAATGTAAACGAACGATCTTCGAATACAGTGATTTCGACAGGAATAATTAGACCAGCTTGGTCAGCTGTACGAGCGTTGAACTCTTTACAGAATCCCATGATGTTAACACCTGCTTGTCCTAGTGCAGGACCAACTGGTGGTGCTGGGTTTGCTTTCCCTGCAGGAATTTGCAATTTTACCATTTTAATTACTTTTTTAGCCACGAGACACACCTCCTTAAGTCCGTGATGTGGTAACGGGTTTTTACACCCTCCCACTCATATCGTTTTGCATTTGCATGCATATTCTTATACAGAAGTTAATATCATCTTTTCGATGCATATTGACCTTTAAAAGTCTAACATTTTCAAATTAAAAATGCAAGGTCTTGTATTATAATTTTTCAACAAGATGTAAATCCAGTTCTACCGGCGTTTCTTTATTAAAGAATTCTACTAACACAGTCACTTTTTTCTTTTCGAAGTCAATTTCTTTAATTGATCCAGTATAATTCGCAAATGGACCTTCTTTTAATCGAACAACTTCATTTACATCTAAATCAATATCAATTGTTTGTTCATCTAGACCCATATGTTTTAGAATATGTGTAATTTCTTCTTCTAAAAGTGGGGTTGGTTTTGAACCAGATCCAGCTGAGCCAACGAAACCAGTTACTCCCGGTGTATTTCGAACTACATACCAAGAATCGTCAGTCATTACTAGTTCAACTAGCACATAACCAGGAAACACTTTACGTTTCGTTACTTTCTCTTTACCGTTCTTCATTTCTACTTCTGATTCTTCTGGAACTATTACACGGAAAATTTTATCCTGCATTCCCATTGTTTCTACACGTTTTTCTAAATTTGCTTTTACTTTATTCTCATATCCTGAGTAAGTATGAACTACATACCATCTTTTTTCCATGTTAGAGGACTACTGTCCTTCCCTCCCCGGTCAACTTTCTTTGCAAATTAAAAAACCCGTCACCGGGCTTTTTTTTAAACATTATCACTCATTATAGCACAATTAGTTTTAACTTATTCAAGAATAAGTCGAATTAGTTTAGAAAGTCCTGTGTCAATTACAGCGAAGAATACTACAAAGAATAAAACTGTAGCTAATACTGTAACTGTTGAATTAACTAATTCTTTACGTTTAGGCCATGAAACTTTTTTCATTTCACTTTTTACTTCGCGAAAAAACTTACCGATACGACCCACAGATGCAACCCCCATATATACTAGTTTAGAGATTTACGAAACGTCCGTCTTGTCCAAAAAATAGTGCATAATCTTTAGTTTATATAATGAATAAGGACATTCGCAATTATCATTTATCTTACTTCATTTATTTTGTTTCTTTATGTGTTGTATGCTCATTGCATGTTTTACAAAACTTTTTCATCTCCAAACGTTCTACAGAAGAGGAATTCTTCATCGTGGAGTAATTTCTATTATTGCAATTAGCGCACGACAGAACAACTTTTTTTCTCATGGTGACACCAACCTAATTCATCTATAATTATCCATTTAGAATGTACCATGCGAATTATAAACTGTCAAACTCATTTGTTTACCCTTGTACTTCTATACATTATCACGAACTACAAGGGAGCTTCTTTGATCTGATTAAACTGACAGTTCTCTTATTTCCATATATCTTTCAAGCTTTCTTTTCACTCTTTGTAAAGCATTATCAATCGATTTCACATGTCTATTTAACTCTTCTGATATTTCTTGGTATGATCGACCATCTAAATAGAGTGATAATACTTTTCTTTCTAAATCGCTTAATAATTCAGACATTTTAAGCTCTATGTCCACATTTTCTTCTTGATTGATAACAAGTTCCTCTGGATCCATGTTTTTTGTTTCTGTTAAAACATCCAGTAATGTACGATCAGATTCCTCATCATAAATAGGCTTGTCCAATGAAACATAAGAATTTAATGGGATGTGCTTTTGTCTAGTTGCTGTTTTAATTGCTGTAATAATTTGTCTTGTAATGCATAATTCTGCAAACGCCTTGAAAGACGAAAGTTTGTCTTCTTTGTAATCACGAATTGCTTTGTATAATCCAATCATACCTTCTTGAATGATGTCTTCACGGTCAGCTCCTATTAGGAAATAAGACCTAGATTTTGCTTTAACGAAATTTCGGTACTTTTGAATTAAAAATGTTAGTGCCTCTTGATCACCTTCTCGAACATATTCGAGAATTACCTCATCTTCTAAAGGGCCATACTCTATCATTAGCTTCAATTCCTGTTCAACGTTCAAAATTAGCACCTCCGACCAAACAATTTAATTAAATTATACAGCACAAAGAAGAAGGAAACAATAAGTCATCGTTCCCCTCTTCGCCATTTTTCTAAAATTTCTGTTTGTTTCGAATTTAAAGTCTTACTAATTGTCAGTCTTTGATCAGGTATTTCACTAATTCGACTACTTATCATTTTTTTATTTTGAGTAACCGATCGATATAGTTCCATTGCAGGTATACGAAGTGCACCTTGTCCAAATATTTGCCATTGCTCAGTAAAGTCAGAAGTCGCAACATAAATATGATGGTTAACATGACGAAGCTCAATTGCAAGTTTTTCAATTTTTTCATCAGCCGTCTGGTTTTTTCGAGTAAAGATCACTTCGACCTTTGAATTCTTGTCGACCTTTTCGATGCCATTTACAAAATGAGCATCAAATACAACAATTATAGACATCCCTGTGTATGCCTTATACTCAGCAAGCTGAGTAATTAGATAATCACGTGATTTATCAAAGTCAATTTCTCGAAGTTTTCTAAGATTCGGCCAAGCTCCAATCATGTTATAACCATCTACAATAAGAATCTCTTTCTTTTTATGATCCAAGCGGGTGTCTCTTACGATGTATTTCATACATTAATAAACTAGCCGCAACAGACGCATTTAACGATGTAACTTTACCGACCATTGGTAACTTAATTAGGAAATCACATTTTTCCTTTAAGATCCTGCTCATGCCTTTACCTTCGCTACCAATAATTAAACCAAGGGAAATTTGGCCATCCATGTTTCGATAGTCATCAGCACCTTTTGCATCTGTACCAAAAATCCAAACTCCTCTTTCTTTTAATTCATCTATAGTTCTTGCTAAGTTCGTTACTCGAGCTACTGGAATATATTCAATTGCTCCAGTAGAAGCTTTAGCAACCGCTGATGTTAACCCTACCGCTCTTCTCTTTGGAATAATGATTCCATGAGCACCAACTGCATCTGCAGTTCGCATAATTGAGCCTAAATTATGAGGGTCTTCAATTTCATCAAGAATTAAGAAAAACGGTTGTTCATCTCGACTACTAGCAACTTCAAATAAATCATCAAGTTCCACATATTCATATGCAGCTACTTGCGCTACTACACCTTGATGGTTTCCTTTAACCATTCCATCTAATTTCTTGTTTGGTGCTGTTTGAACAATCACTTTGTTTTGGTTAGCTAATTCTAAAAGTTTATGAATTTGACCTTTATTTGCCCCTTCGCTAACCCATATTTTATTTATATCACGACCTGAACGTATTGCTTCCATAACTGGATTACGTCCAATAATAAATTCCTCAGACATATTATGCTCCTTTATCATTCTCAATAAATTGAATCGCAAAACGTACAATTATATTGAGTCTATCTTCATTTTTTAATAAATAATGGTATCCAATTAACGCTTCCATTGCGGTTGCGTATCGATATGTTTGTACATCAGTATTTTTTGGCACGGTTCCTGATTTTGCATTACGGCCTCTTTTAACAACTGCAACTTCTTCATCTGACAATATCTCAGTAGAAAGCATTTCTCTAATTACTTTAGCTTGTCCTTTAGCAGAAACAAATCTTGTTGCTGCTCGGTGAAGTTGATTAGGTCTCACAGTTCCTTTTTCAAGGAGGTGATGACGTACATAAATTTCATATACAGCATCACCTATATATGCAAGTGCTAAACTGTTTAGTTGTTTAACATCAATTTTTTGGTTACTTTCAATCATGAAGTTATCCTCTTTTCCAGCGAATACCTTGCGGAGTATCTTCAATGATTATATTCATTTCTTTTAATTGGTCACGAATTTGGTCCGCTAATGCAAAATCACGATTTTTACGTGCATCTGTACGTTTTTGAATTAATGCTTCGATTTCATCATCTAACAGTGCTTCTTCACTAACTAGTGTAATGCCTAGTACACTTGATAATTCATCAAAAGTTGCTACTAATTGATTTAATACATTCGTAGAAGTATGTGTCTCTAGTAAATATTGATTTGCCAATTTAGCTAATTGATATAAAACTGAAATCGCATTAGCCGTATTAAAGTCATCATCCATTACTTTTGTGAAGACGGCTTTTTCATCTGCTATTTCTTTTAACCACTTATTGTCATCTTCTGTTAAATTAGTACTACTTTCTATACGGTGATTACTATTTTGGTAAGCCGTTTTAATACGTTCAAAACCATTTTTAGCTTCTTGTAAAAGTTCCTCGCTATAGTTAATTGGGTGACGATAATGCACTGATAACATAAAGAAACGTAATAACATAGGATCAACGATCTTAATAATGTCATGTACTAAGACAAAGTTACCTAATGACTTAGACATTTTTTCGTTGTCGATATTGATATATCCATTATGCATCCAATAATTTGAAAAAGTTTTCCCGCTTAAGGCTTCTGACTGAGCGATCTCATTCTCATGGTGTGGGAATGATAAGTCTTGACCACCTGCATGAATATCAATTGTTTCGCCAAGATATTTCTTTGCCATTGCTGAGCACTCAATATGCCATCCTGGTCTACCTTTTCCCCAAGGACTTTCCCAGAATATTTCACCTGGTTTAGCTGCTTTCCATAGAGCGAAGTCTAATGGATCTTCTTTCTTTTCACCAATTTCAATTCTTTCACCAATTCGAAGGTCTTCAATTGATTGGTGTGAAAGTTTACCGTAACCGTTAAATTCTTTTGTTTTGAAGTATACGTCACCTTCAGATTCATATGCATAGCCTTTTTTTACAAGCTCATCGATAAACTCAATAATAATATCCATATTATCCATTACACGAGGATGATTCGTTGCTGTTTTGCAACCGAGCGCTTGAACATCTTCAAAATATGCATTAATAAAACGATCTGCTATAGTTGGGACATCTGAACCTAATTCATTAGCTGCTTTAATTAACTTATCATCAACATCAGTGAAGTTTGAAACAAAGTTTACTTCATATCCACGATATTCAAAATAACGTCTTACTGTATCAAAAACAATAGCAGGTCTTGCATTACCAATGTGAATATAGTTATATACAGTAGGTCCACATACATACATTTTGACCTTACCTTCTTCTATAGGCTTAAAATCTTCTTTATTCCTTGTTAATGTATTATAAATTTGAATTGCCATAGTTTTACTTCCTTTCAGATATTCTCATTAAACCTCTTAGCTCTTCTAATTCCGCTTCTAGTTGCAGTAATCGATCTGCTACTGGGTCAGGTAGATCACAGTGGTCAAATTGATTATTTACTCTAATTCCATCTTGAACAACTATCTTACCAGGTATACCAACAACCGTAGTATTATTTGGAACATCCTTTAGTACAACTGAATTTGCACCGATTTTTGCATTTTCTCCGATTGTGATTGACCCTAAAACTTTTGCACCCGTAGCTACCAGTACCCCACTCAATAAGGTTGGATGACGCTTACCTTTTTCCTTCCCGGTTCCGCCTAATGTTACTCCTTGATAAATCGTAACATCATCGCCTATTTCACATGTTTCTCCAATTACAACTCCAGCTCCATGATCGATAAAAAATCGTCTACCAATTGTCGCCCCTGGGTGAATCTCGATTCCTGTTAAAAAACGAGCAAACTGTGAAATACTCCTTGCAATAAAGTGCCATTTTTTCCGATAGAAATAATGAGCAAATCGATAAAGCCATAATGCATGTAAACCAGCATACGTAAGAATAACTTCTAAATAGCTAGTAGCGGCTGGATCGCGTTCAAATATCGTCGCAACATCTTCCTTCATGTACTTTAGCATCTTCATTTCCCCTTAAAGAATTTATTAAGAATTTTATTTTTTCTCTCTAAAATATAAAAAGCGTCCCTGTGTACTTAAAATACACAGAGACGCTTTATGCGCGGTTCCACTCTGTTTAGATAAAATAAATTATCTCAACTCATGTAATGTAACGGTTTCCACCGCCCTAGCCTACTAAAACGTGTTTTTCGGCTAAGGACTCAAGGGGGCACTTCCATGACTACTGTTAAAATCACTTTCACCAATGTGATTCTCTCTGGGTAACGAGTAACCATTTACTTTTCCCTATCAACATTTTACCTATATAAATATTACTTATATATATTACAAATTAATCAAAATGTTAACCAATAATTTGTTGTAAGCGAGCAATAACTTTTTCTTTTCCTAATAAAGTCATCGCTGCTGGTAATTCTGGACCATGACATTGACCAGTTGTTGCAACACGAATTGGCATAAATAATTTTTTGCCTTTTTGTCCAGTTGACTTTTGAACTGATTTCATTGAAGCTTTAATCGAATCAACTGTAAATTCTTCAGAAGCTTTAAGTTCTTCAACTAATGCTGAAAGTACTTCCTTCACTTGCTCTTCAGAAATAACAGCTTGCTCTTCTTCACCGAATGTTAACACGTCTTTAAAGAATAAGCCTGATAATTCTACAATTTCAGCACCAAAGCTCATTTGGTCTTGATATAAAGCTACTAGATTTGTAACCCATAGGTTTTCATCTGCAGTACGTTCCTCATTTACAAAACCAGCTTTAATTAGATGTGGTAATGAAATTTCCACCACTTTTTCTAATGGTTGCTCTTTAATATAACGATTGTTAATCCAAGTTAATTTTTGCTTATCAAACATAGCTGGAGCAGAACTTAAACGGCTTGGATCGAAAATTTTAATAAATTCATCCTTGCTGAAAATTTCTTCTTCACCAACTGGTGACCAACCAAGAAGAGCAATAAAGTTAAATAATGCTTCTGGTAAGTAACCAAGATTTTGATATTGTTCAATAAATTGTAATACAGATTCGTCACGTTTTGAAAGCTTTTTACGGTTTTCGTTCACAATTACTGCCATATGACCAAAATCTGGAGCATCCCAATTTAATGCACGATATACCATTAATTGTTTAGGCGTATTTGAAATATGCTCTTCTCCACGCAGTACGTGACTAATTTTCATTAATGCATCATCAACTACTACCGCGTAGTTATAAGTAGCGATTCCGTTCTTTTTAACAAGAACCCAGTCACCGATATCTTTTGATTCAAATTTAATATTACCACGAACGATATCTTCCCACTCATACGTATCGTTTGCTGGTACTGCAAAACGAATAGTGTGCTCTGCACCTGCTGCTTCTTTTACAGCTCTTTCTTCAGCTGTTAAATGACGGCATTTTCCGCTATAACGTGTAGTTGGATGACCAGCAGCTAATTGTGCTTCACGTTCCGCTGCAAGCTCTTCCTCTGTACAATAGCACTTGTATGCATGACCATTCTCAATTAATTCATTAGCATATTGTTTGTATAAGTCTAGTCTTTCTAGCTGACGATAAGGACCGTACTCGCCACCTTTATCCGGACCTTCATCCCAATCAATACCTAACCAGTGTAAAAATTTCGCTTGGCTTTCTTCGCCACCTTCAACATTACGTTCTATATCTGTATCTTCAATACGTAATACCATATCACCATTAAAATGCTTAGCAAATAAATATACGTATAATGCTGTACGTGCATTTCCAATATGTAAATGACCTGTCGGACTAGGTGCATAACGAACTCTTACTCTATTTGACATTTATAGACACTCTCCACTGAATAATTAATATACTTTATTAGTTTAAGCCTTCTTTTGTAACAATACAACCGCTTGCGATGCAATTCCTTCTTTTCTTCCTGTAAAACCTAATTTTTCAGTTGTTGTTGCTTTTACATTAATACAATCAGATGTCGTTTCAAGCAGTTCTGCAATTCTCTCTCTCATTAATTGGATATACGGTGCCATTTTAGGCGCTTGAGCAATAATCGTACAATCTGCATTAACTAACTCATAACCTTTATCCTTAACAATATGAAATACGTGCTGAAGTAGTTTGGCTGAATCAGCATCTTTAAAAGCTGGATCCGTATCTGGGAAATGTCTACCTATATCTCCTTCACCTATAGCCCCAAGCAA
The DNA here is from genome assembly GCF_001420605.1 of Bacillus sp. FJAT-25509. Taxonomy (GTDB): domain Bacteria; phylum Bacillota; class Bacilli; order Bacillales; family Bacillaceae_G; genus Gottfriedia. The sequence goes on along the minus strand of NZ_LJIZ01000006.1, from coordinate 9,655 downwards.
TGCATCCGATATTGTATGAAGAAGAACATCGGCATCAGAATGACCTAATAAACCTAATTCGTATGGGATCTCAATTCCACCAATAATTAATGGGCGATTTTCTGCAAAAGCGTGAACATCAAACCCTTGTCCAATTCTAAACATGTAAACACCTTCTAACCTCTATATTGTTCATAGATTGTTTCAGCAAAAAACATATCTTCTTTCGTTGTTACTTTAATATTGTTATAATCTCCATTTACTACAAAAACTTTACTTCCGTTCCATTCAACTAAGCTTGCATCATCAGTTCCCAAATAACCATTTTCAATTGCTTTTTGATGCGCTTCTATTAAGCATTTGTATGTAAAAGCTTGGGGAGTCTGTACTCCCCAAAGTGTAGAACGATCGATTGTTTCAACGACTTCTTGATCAACAACTTTTTTTATTGTATCTTTCATTGGAACTGCACAGATGACTGCCTCATGTTCATTCATTTTTTCAAGAATCCGCTCAATCACTGCATTTGTTACAAAAGGTCTCGCCCCATCGTGTACCAAAATAAAACTTTCAGTATCCTTAATTGAAGCTAAACCATTATAGACACTTTCTTGCCTCTCTGCTCCACCTTTTACATAGGTTATTTTATTTTGTATACTGCTTGGCAAATTTAAAGTTTCAAAGAACTGTTTTTCAGATTCTTTAATCGGTAAGATAATCTCATTGCAACGCTGATCTTCGCCAAATACTTTTAAAGTTAATTCAATAATTGGCGAGCTAATTATTTTTAGAAATAATTTATTATAGCCTGCACCCATTCGTGAGCCAGAACCCGCTGCTGGGATGATGACCTTATATTGCATTTTACGTATACCTCTCTAACTTACTTTACTTTTGCAAAAATCATGCGACCTGCAGAAGTTTGTAGTACGCTCGTAACGACTGTATCCACTCGTTTACCAATTGATTCTTTACCGTCTTCTACAACGATCATTGTACCATCGTCTAAATATGCAACACCTTGTAATTTTTCTTTACCTTCTTTAACTACAAAAGCAGTTAATACTTCCCCTGGTAATACTACAGGTTTAATTGCATTTGCTAGATCGTTAATATTCCAAACTTTAATTTGCTGAAGTTCACTTACTTTGTTTAAATTAAAGTCATTTGTCACTAAAATACCATTTTTTAATTTAGTAAGCTTTACTAATTTTGCATCTACTTCGGGAACATCTTCAAAATCCCCTTCGTAGATTTCAACTTTCATAGCTAGCTCTTTTTGGATTCTATTAAGAATATCTAATCCTCTTCGTCCTCTATTTCGTTTTAACGTATCCGAGGAATCAGCTATATATTGTAATTCTGCTAATACAAATTGTGGAATCACAATTGTTCCTTCTATGAATCCAGTTTGACAAATATCAGCAATACGACCATCAATGATTACACTAGTATCTAAAATTTTAACTGGAATATCGAATGGTGTATCTTGCTCTTCAGCAGCCTTTTTCTTAGCCTTTGAAGATAAAGTAAATAAACTCAATAATTCTTCTCTCTTTTTAATCCCAACTTGAAAACCTAAATATCCTAATAAAATCGTAACTACTATTTGAATAATTGATGAAACATACTGTAATCTAATTGAGTCAATTGGCAATGAAATAAGAAATGCCAGAATAAGTCCAAAAACAAGTCCTAAACTACCAAACAAAATCATTGAAATAGGAGCTTTTAATAATTTCTCCTCAATATACTTGATAAACGTTACTGTTGGATCAACTAACCAAAGCGATAAAATAAAAAAGATCACTGCTCCACTTAAAGCTTGCACATAAGAATTATGCAATATATTAGGTAACTCTGTTTTCAACAGTTTATCTAATAGTGGAAAAAGTACTAAACCTAAAGTACTTCCGACAAAAATATAAATAACTTGAACGATCCTCTTTATCAATTCGCCACCTCCTTTAAATAAATAATTAACTCTATCTTAGACGAAATAACTTAGTTATGTCTATTGATATACAGTTGCTCCTGAATTCGTTTTAATCCTTCTTTGATTTTTTTCGCACGAATTTCACCGATTCCATCAACATCATCTAACTCAGCAAGAGTAGCTTTGTATATACCTTTAAGGTGCTTAAATCTTTGTGTTAAATTTTCAATAACTAACGGCGGTAGTCTAGAAATTTTCATCAACATACGATACCCTCTAGGCTCTACCATTTCTTCAAGATTAGTGTTATTCGGATAACCTAGCAATTTAATGATGGCATGATCCTCTAACAATTCTTCGTTTGCTAGTTCTTGAAGTTTTTGCAAAATACTTTTAGGATCTTGTTCCTTATTATAATGATAATCCTTTATTAAAAGTAATGCCTCCTCCTCAAGGTCCGAAATGATCTCAATTAACTGTAATTCAATCAGTCTTCCTTCATCACCAAGCTCAATTACATAGTTATTAATTTCATTTTTAATTCGAAGAACCATTTCAACACTATGTAAAACATTTACAACTTCAAATAATGTAACCAGCTCTTCAAATTCTAAAATACTAAGTGAAGTAATCCCTTGATTCCAAACAATTTTGTATTTTTCAAGAGTCTGAATCGCTTGATTAGCCTTTGTTAAAATTACGCCAATATCTCGCAGTGTATAGCGTAAATTACCTTTATATAAGGTAATTACATTACGTCTTTGTGATATAGCAATTACTAAGTTTCCTGTTTGTCTTGATACTCGTTCTGCTGTTCGGTGACGCATCCCAGTTTCTTTTGTAAAGATTGATTGATCTGGTATCAATTGTGCATTTGCCAACAGGATTTTTGAACCTGTTTCATTTAAAATGAGAGCTCCATCCATTTTTGCTAATTCATATAAGCTAGCTGGAGAGAAAGGGTCATTAATATGAAAACCACCATCGACCATTTCTTTTGTTTCATCATTAAAGCCAAGTACAATTAATCCACCAGTCTGTGCTCTAAGTACATTATCAATGCCATCACGCAATGGTGTACCTGGAGCGATCATTTCTAAAACTGGCAACATTGATTTAGCTTTTTGTTTTTGATCCTCCATCTCTACCCTCCTAACACGTATTTTAATGCTTCATGTACTGTATTAATACCTATTATTTCCATTCCTTCAGGAAAACTCCATCCTCCAATATTTTTTGATGGAATTATTGCTCTTTTAAATCCAAGTTTTGCTGCTTCTTGTACTCTTTGCTCTATTCTAGATACCCTACGAACTTCTCCTGTTAAACCGATCTCGCCAATTACTACATCTGTTGGATTAGTAGGTTTATCTTGAAAGCTTGATGCTATACTTACTGCAACAGCTAAGTCTACAGCTGGCTCATCTAACTTCAGTCCTCCGGCAACCTTTAAATAAGCATCTTGATTTTGTAATAAAAGGCCCATTCTCTTTTCTAATACAGCCATAATTAATGATACCCTATTGTGATCAATACCTGTTGCCATTCGCCTTGCATTCCCAAAGCTCGTTGGAGAGACAAGTGCTTGTAATTCAACAAGTACAGGTCTAGTACCTTCCATAGATGCAACAACAGTTGAACCTGCTACTCCAAAAGGTCGCTCTTCTAAGAATATTTCTGATGGATTCAGCACTTCCACTAATCCCAACTCTTTCATCTCAAAAATACCTGTTTCATTAGTAGATCCAAAACGATTTTTAACTGCCCTTAATATTCGATATGTATGATGTCTTTCACCTTCAAAATATAACACTGCATCTACCATATGTTCCAGTAAACGTGGGCCAGCAATTGATCCCTCTTTTGTTACATGCCCTACTATAAAGATTGGGATGCCTTTTGTCTTCGCGATTTTCATTAATTCTGAAGTACACTCTCGAACTTGAGAAACACTACCAGGAGCAGATGTTACTTCTTGTAAATAGATTGTTTGAATAGAATCAATTACAACAAAATCAGGAGACATCTCATCCATATACCGAGCAATATAAGACAAATCTGTCTCGGATAGAACATATAAGTTTTGTGTAGCGACACCTAGTCGTTCTGCTCTTAATTTTATTTGCTTTTGAGATTCTTCACCTGAAACATATAAAACTTTATGATCTTTTTTAGCCAATTGTGAGGAAACCTGTAAGAGCATCGTCGACTTACCTATCCCCGGGTCACCACCAATTAATACTAATGAACCTAAAACGATTCCGCCACCTAAAACCCGATTAAACTCATCGAAGGAAGTTTCGATACGAGTTTCAGTACCTATTTCCACTTCCATGATTGAAATTGGTTTCGTTCCTTCTGCTGAAGCATTTGTATTAAATGTTAGCCTTCTTGAACTAGCAGGCTGTTCTATGAACTCAACCATTGTATTCCACTCGTTACATGCAGGACACTTTCCAATCCACTTAACTGACTCATATCCACAAGATTGACAAACGAATTTAGTTTTACTTTTTTTAGCCATATGTATAGTACCTCTTTTGTTACTATGATTTTCTATATTAATAGAGTATGTATTCTAAGTCTATCCTAACGCTTTTTTGATATAAGAAAAAGGGCTTCACGCCCTTTTTCACAAATTAGATAACTTTACAATTAATTTGTTCAATTATCCTTCATAAAAGGTATGAACTTTGTAATTGTTTATTGATTTACAGTTTCAGCTGCCGGTATTATCAAATATTCATTATCCTTTACATCAAGAATAACTTTTCGGCCTTTTTCAACATTACCTTTTAATAATTCTTCGGATAAACGATCCTCTACTTGTTTTTGAATTGCTCTTCTTAATGGACGAGCACCATACTCAGCATCGAATCCTTCATCTGAAATTTTATCAATTGCTGCATCTGATAATTCTAGTTCAATTTCTTGTTCTTTTAAACGCTTAGTTAAGCTATTAACCATTAAGTGAACAATTTCTTTAATATGTTTCTTTTCTAATGAATGGAAAACGATTGTTTCATCGATACGGTTTAGGAATTCAGGACGGAATGCTTTTTTCAGTTCCTCTAATACTTTTCCTTTCATATCTTTGTAATCTTTTTCGCCATCGTTAATATTAAATCCAACATACTTATTTGTTTTTAAAGCACTTGCTCCAACGTTGGATGTCATGATAACAAGTGTGTTTCTAAAGTCAACTGTGCGGCCTTTTGAATCAGTTAATCGACCGTCTTCTAATACTTGAAGTAGGATATTAAATACATCTGGATGAGCTTTCTCAATTTCATCTAATAGAATTACTGAGTAAGGTTTACGTCTAACTTTCTCAGTTAATTGACCACCTTCATCATATCCTACATAACCTGGAGGTGCCCCTACTAAACGAGATGTTGCGTGTTTTTCCATATACTCTGACATATCAATACGAATCATCGCATCTTCATCGCCGAAAATTGTTTCAGCTAATGCTCGAGCTAACTCTGTTTTACCTACCCCTGTAGGACCTAAGAAAATAAATGAACCAATTGGGCGTTTTGGATCTTTTAATCCAGCTCTTGCACGTCGTACAGCTTTAGAAACTGCTACTACTGCTTCTTCTTGACCAATTACTCGTTTATGAAGAACACTTTCCATATTTAACAGTTTATCTGCCTCTGTTTGAGCAAGTTTTGTAACTGGAATATTCGTCCATGATGATACAACATTCGCTATATCCTCTACAGTTACTTCAGAATTTTCTTTACCTTGTTTCTCTTTCCATTGGCGTTTCGTATCTTCTAATTGTTCACGTAATCTTTGTTCTGAGTCTCTTAATGATGCCGCTTTTTCAAATTCTTGACTTTGAACAGCTGCATCTTTCTCTTTACGAACTTCCTCTAATTTTAATTCTAATTCTTTTAAATTTGGCGGTGTAGTAAAGCTACGTAGTCGTACTTTAGAACCTGCCTCGTCAATAACATCAATTGCTTTATCCGGTAAGAAACGGTCTGTAATGTATCGATCAGATAGTTTTACAGCCTCAATAATTGACTGGTCAGAAATTGATACTCTATGATGTGCCTCATAACGGTCACGTAAGCCTTGAAGAATTTGAATTGACTCCTCTACACTCGGCTGATCAACTTGAATTGGTTGGAATCGACGCTCTAACGCAGCATCTTTTTCGATATATTTACGGTATTCATCAATTGTTGTTGCACCGATACATTGTAGCTCACCACGTGCTAATGACGGCTTTAAGATGTTAGATGCATCAATTGCACCTTCTGCCCCACCTGCACCGATTAGTGTATGAAGTTCATCAATGAAAAGAATAATATTACCAGCTTGACGAATTTCGTCCATTACCTTTTTCAGACGATCTTCAAATTCACCACGGTACTTAGTTCCAGCTACAACAGTACCCATATCAAGTGTCATTACTCGTTTATCTCTTAAAATCTCTGGTACTTCATTATTAACAATTTGTTGAGCTAATCCTTCTGCAATAGCCGTTTTACCTACACCAGGCTCACCAATTAATACTGGATTATTCTTAGTTCGTCGGCTTAACACTTCAATTACTCGCTGAATTTCTTTACCACGTCCGATTACAGGATCTAAGCGACCCTCTCTAGCCGATACTGTTAAATCACGAGCTAAGCTGTCTAATGTCGGTGTGTTTGCTTGATTAGCAGAGCCATTTTGATGATTAGACGAGCTTTCATTGCTACCTAATAATTGGAGAACTTGTTGACGAGCTTTATTTAAGCTAACACCAAGATTATTTAATACTCTTGCTGCTACACCTTCACCTTCTCGAATTAGTCCTAAAAGGATGTGCTCTGTTCCTACATATGAATGCCCTAATTTGCGAGCCTCATCCATTGATAATTCAATCACTTTTTTAGCTCTAGGAGTGTAGTGTACAGTTTGAGCAACTCCTTGACCACGTCCTATTAATGTTTCCACTTCTTGTTGAACTTTCTCTGGGCTTAATCCAAGTGCAAGTAATGCCTTAGCAGCAATGCCTTCTCCCTCTCGAACAAGTCCTAGTAAAATATGTTCTGTACCTATATTTGAGTGTCCAATTCGGATTGCCTCTTCTTGAGAAAGAGCTAATACTTTTTGAGCACGTTCTGTAAATCGACCAAACATCATAATTGGTTCCTCCCATATAATTAGTTATTTTTGTTAGATAATCTTTCGCGTATTAGTGACGCTCTTTTAATATCCCTTTCTTCGGGAGTAAGCTGATCACCTACATGCTGTTGTAAAATACCTGGTTGAGTTAATATCATTAATTCATGTAAAAAGTTTTTAGATAAACCATCAATTAAACCTAAATCAATCCCTAATTGTACATCTGATAAACACTTAGCACTTTCCTTTGTTTCTATTATTCTTCCGTATTTCAATGTACCTAGAGAACGAAAAACTCGATCTTCTAAAAGAATTAAAGAAGTTCTTGCAAGTGCATCCCTTGCTGATTTCTCGTGTTTGATCAGTTGTTGTACAATTGTGGTTAAATCTTCTATAATTTCTTCTTCCGATTTCCCTAGTGTTATTTGATTCGAAATCTGAAAGATATTACCTAATGCTTCGCTACCTTCGCCATAAATTCCTCTTACTACTAAACCAAGTTGATTAATAGTAGGAATGAGGCGGTCAAATTGTTTCGTGATGACCAGTGCTGGAAGATGCATCATCACTGAGGCCCTTAATCCGGTACCAACATTAGTAGGACAGCTGGTTAAATAACCAATTGTTTCATCAAAAGCATATTCAAGCTGACTCTCTATATAATTATCAATATGATTCGCTTGAGTAAGTGCCTCTCTAAGTTGTAAACCTGGAAATAGAGCTTGAATTCTTAAATGGTCTTCTTCATTAATCATAATGCTAATTTGTTCGTCCTGAGATAATATACATGCACCATGTACCGACTCTTGAACTAAATTAGGACTTATTAAGTGTTTTTCAATTAATACTCTTTTCTCTACTGGTTCTAACTTATTAATTTCAATATATTCAAAAGGTCCGTTTGGTAAAGCTGTACTACCTTCAAAATAATGTTTAACTAAATGACAAATTTCTTTAGCCTTGTCTTGACTAAGTAAAGTTGGATACAAATATGCACTAAAATTTCTAGCGAGCCTAATACGACTACTTAAAACGATATCATCGTCCGGACCTTCTTGTTTCATCCAAGGACTGATGGCTTCATTTATAATTCGATTAATAGACATGTAACTTACTCCACCTCCTTTTGAAGGGCTTGTAAATCTTTTTCAATTTCACGAATTTCATCCCGAATTTTAATTGCTTGCTCAAAATCTTCCTTTTCAATAAAATTTTTCATTTGAGATTTCAAGTCTTGTAGCTTTCTTTTTAAGGAGATCTCACCATTAATCTTTTGAGGTATTTTCCCTGTATGAGATACATTACCGCTATGAATTCTTTTAACAATTGGTTTCATCTGATCCATAAATGTTTCATAACAAGTTGAACAACCTAAACGACCAATTTTAGTAAACTTTTGAAAAGTCATCTTACATCTAGGACATTCAATATGGGAATCTTGATGAAATTTATTTTTCTTCATTTCATAAATACCAGTATTACCTTTAAACAATCCAGCTAACAAATCATTTACAGAATAACCACCTATTTCAGAAAAAATATATTTATTGTTCGATTCATTTGCGCATTTCTCACATAAGTGAATATCTGTTTTCTCACCATTAATAATTTTAGAATAGTGTAATGTTGCCGGACGCTCTTGACATTCTTGACAAATCATAATGGGCAACCTCCATATTCTATTTATACTTTAAACTTCTTAGCATTGCCTTGAACATTCTTGCTCTTAACTCGTCTCGATAAGGTAAATTAACCATTATTACTGAACGATCTAATACACTTAACATCATTTTTGCTTCTCGCCCTGTAATTACACTCTTTTCAAGTAGTAGACGAATATAGTCCTCCGAGCTAGACTGTGCAATATTATTAGTAAAGCTACTTAATATTTGATCAATTACGCTCGCTTTATCATGAAATTGCACTTTAATAATTCGAATATACCCTCCACCGCCGCGTTTACTTTCTACTACATATCCTCTTTCTAGTGTAAATCTAGTATTTATTACATAATTTATTTGAGAAGGTACACAATCAAATTTATTTGCTATTTCACTTCTTTTTATCTCGACATAATCTTTATCGGATATGTCAAAGTAGTGCATTAGATATTGTTCAATAATATCTGATATATTCTTCATCTATTTACCACCTTTACTGACTTTGACTATCTTTGACTATTATTATATTCCTTTCATGAAAAATTTCAACTATTATCTCTTTACCATTTTTTCCAAACGATACAGCTCTTAATCTTTTTTTGTACATTAAGAAAGTATAAATTGGTAGCCTAGGAGAAAAATTGACATATTTTCCAGTTTTGGGTATTAAGTATAAGTGCTATCTTTGCCTAAAGGCTCGTCAATTGGCGATTTTTCTTTATCAGTATATAAATATATATGTTATACAATTCTTTTAAGAAGCTTTTTTTCCTTTATACTTTTATTAAAAAAATTATTAACTTGAACTATTTCGTTTGATCCTTTAAGCATTTTAAGATAACAAAAAAAACATCAGCCTAAAAGCTGATGTTTTCGGTTACCAGGCGACGTTCTACTCTCACAGGGGGAAACCCCCAACTACCATCGACGCAAAAGAGCTTAACTGCCGTGT
>NZ_LJIZ01000041.1 GCF_001420605.1 Bacillus sp. FJAT-25509 | reverse complement strand
ATGCCTTTTAATTTTGCCTTAATTCGTTTGTTATTGTAGTAATCTATATATTTAGCTAGTTCTTGTTTAAAGTGTTCGACACTGTTAAATTCTTTAAGATAGAGTAGTTCAGATTTCATGATACTAAAGAAACTTTCAATTACTGCGTTATCGTAACAGTTTCCTTTTCGTGACATACTCTGAGTGATTCCACGTTTAATAAGAGCACTACGATATTTTTTCATTTGATAGTGCCACCCTTGGTCTGAATGAATTAGTAGTGTATCGGAATCTGTTAAACGTTCAAGAGATTGTTCTAACATATTTGATACAAGTGAATAAGTTGGACGTGAACCAATTGTATAAGCAATTATTTCTCCATTATATAAGTCCAACATAGGTGAAAAGTATAGCTTTTCTCCAAATAATTTAAATTCAGTTATATCTGTAACCCATTTCTCATTTGGTTTTTCAGCTTGAAAATTTCTATTTAAAATATTGGGTGCAATCTTACCTACTTCACCTTTGTAAGAGCGATATTTCTTTACCTTCACAAGTGATTTTATCCCTAGTTCTTTCATAAGTCGTTGAACTTTTTTATGATTTACTTTATAACCACGATTCGTAAGCTCGTCTCGAATTTTACGATAGC
>NZ_LJIZ01000040.1 GCF_001420605.1 Bacillus sp. FJAT-25509 | reverse complement strand
GTCATAACGATGGAAATGCACATTAAGTTGGTCCTTCAATACAAAGAGCATCTATCGAAATTAAAGCTTGAAATAGACGCCCTTGTGAAAGAAATTGAAGAATATAAAATTATCCAAACGATTCCCGGTATTGGAGAAAAAATCGCCGCCACGATTCTTTCAGAAATCGGAGAAATCGATCGGTTTAATCACCCTAAAAAACTTGTGGCTTTCGCGGGAGTTGATCCAAGCGTCTTTGAGTCAGGTAGATTTACAGCGACCCAAAACCGTATTACAAAACGTGGATCTAGTAGACTAAGGCATGCCTTGTTTATGGCTGTTAAATGTGCCATTCGAGATAGTCGTAAAAATAAAACGACCAATGAAATCATCCCAAGAAATAAGAGATTACGTGAGTTTTACGACAAAAAACGTAGTGAAGGAAAACCTTATAAAGTATCCGTTATAGCCTGTGTAAATAAGCTTTTACACTGGATTTATGCCCTATTAAAAACCAATACGACTTTCCAGGATATAGCTTAAATGTAAAAATAAAGCAAGAAATACAAAACCTTCCAAATCATAACAGATGGAAGGTTATTTGGCATGTCTATTTTTAGTATAACATGTGTTTTATAAAATTTTTATTGAAAAATATTGACAACTATTAGCTGGTTTAGTT
>NZ_LJIZ01000039.1 GCF_001420605.1 Bacillus sp. FJAT-25509 | reverse complement strand
TAAGCAGCTAAAGAGAAATTGTTGTTTTTGCCAGTTATTGGCTTTTGCGTTTTAACGAGGCCGACCCCTCGACTCGCAACTTAAGCTCGAACTACCCCTGTCGAATCCGTAACGTCCCCATATAAAATGCTCACACAACTTATTCAGATATGTTCGCTATGAGTGACTTACGAAGCATAAAGCAAAGGCTTCATAATTTATAAAAACTACACATCGTGCAATTTATGTTGCTGATTAACTTACAAACTTATTATAACATATCCACTTGAAGTTGCTATTAACAATTGTTTCTAATACATTAGTTTAGTTACCAATACTTCAACAATTATCCATTTTGATTTTTTGACGATCAGAACTTTAAGATAGTATCCTCTCCCCTCCTACGTAGAAACATTTTATGTCTAACTTCTAAACATTCCATTCATTCCTCTAGCTTGCCTCTATCCGAATCAACTTATATATTCACGATTGATAGATCGCCTTAGCTCACTATTTGATTGTTCTAATTTAAATTCAAGAAAGGTTATTATTTTATATAGATGAACGTACTAAAAATATAGCATATTTATAAAACTATAATTATCTGCAGTTACTCCTAAATAGAAAAAACCCTTTAAACACTGATATATCAATGTTTAAAGAGGTTTCATTATTGATATTTAAACAATAAAAAACCACCAAACAGTATGTATTGGTGGAGACGGTGGGAGTCGAACCCACGTCCAAGAATATCGGCACTTAAGCT
>NZ_LJIZ01000001.1 GCF_001420605.1 Bacillus sp. FJAT-25509 | reverse complement strand
TGGTCTTACCCCTGTCAAGTAGACACTTAAATAAAAGGTACATTATCTAAGCAGCCTTAACCCTATATTCTATAGGGCTAAGGTTATTTAATTTTTTCTGAAAACGTTTATTGTTATAAAACTTAATATATTTTTTTACTGCCATTTTAACCTCTTGCGAAGTCTCAAAATGATAACGGTAAAAACATTCGGTTTTAAAGTGACTAAAAAAGCTTTCAATACATGCGTTGTCTAAGCAATTCCCTTTTCTAGACATACTTCCCTTAATATTGTATTTATTTAAAAGTTGGTTATATCTTATTGAAGTGTACTGGAACCCTTGATCACTATGTAATATGAGACCTCTTACATCCTTATTCTTTATAGCTTCTTTTAAAGTATCAGCTACTAATTTCAGGTCATTTCTTTCACTTATTTTATAAGCGACAATCTCATTATTATATAGGTCTAATATAGAAGATAAATAGATTTTCTTCCCATTAAAAAGTAAGTAGGTAATATCTGTTACCCATTTTTCATTTGGACGTTTAGCTGAAAATTCTCTATTTAAATAGTTTCTTGAAAGGACAAACTTTTCTTTGCGTCCAAAGTGTTTCCATTTCTTTTTTCGTATCTTAGCTTGTATCTTATTTGATCTCATCAAACGATAGATTTTCTTATGATTCACTTTTAGTCCGTACATTTTACTCAGCCAAGTTTTAATTCTTGGATAGCCATAACTCCAATTAATATCTGGATCTTGTTGGCATTCAATAATTTTTTTCACTATTGATTGATCTTCTAAATCTTTTTTAGTAGGGCTACTCTGACGTGTTAACCATTTGTAGTACCCACTCTTTGAAACACCTGCTATCTTACATAAAGTAACAACCGTAAATTGATTCTTAAGCTCATGAATTATACTGTATTCTATTGATTTTTCTTTTCCTGTATCATCCTCCTTTTCGCAGCTAAGAGCTTTTTTAGATAAGCGTTCTCTGCTTCTAATCGGTTGATTTTTTCAGTATCATTTTCATCATCACCTTTGACTTTCCTTCTAAATAAAATGTCTGATTTCCCTCTTTTTTCTTCTAATCCTTGGATTCCTTCTCTTTTGTAATGTGTTATCCATCTTTGAATGGTCGTATATCCTATCTCGAGTTCTTTAGCTATTGTTCTAATCCCCATATCCTTCTCAAAGTACAAATCAATAGCTTTCAACTTAGTTTCTTTAGAATAAGTTTTTCTAATTTTCCCCATAAAAAAATCCCCTCCATAATAGACAGTACGATCCTTTTTTTTGACTGTCTACTATAAGGGGATAATAACA
>NZ_LJIZ01000014.1 GCF_001420605.1 Bacillus sp. FJAT-25509 | reverse complement strand
TTTGGACTTACCCCTGTCAAGTAGACACATTTAAATAAGACCGACTAAGCAGCCGTTGTTAACCTGTATTTTACAGGGGAACAACGGTTTAGTCGTTTTTGTGTACGCTCATAATTGTAAAACTGTATGTACTCTGTAATTTCTTGAATAAGTTCCTGTTCTGAATTAAAATTAGATAGATACACCAATTCACATTTGAAGTGTGAGAAGAATGATTCAACGCATGCGTTGTCTAGACAGTTTCCTTTGCGAGAGTGGCTGCCTAATAGATTATTCTTTTCTAAGAACTGGCTGTATTTTATAGACGTGTACTGGAATCCCTGATCTGAATGCAGGATACTTCCATACACGTTTCTTTTTTTACATAAATCTTTAACTGTTTCAATGACCAATTTAAGATCATTTCGATTGGAACACTTCCAAGATACAATTTCATTATTATAAAGATCTTGAATGACTGAAAGATAATAAAACCTGTCTCCTACTTTGATATAAGTAATGTCAGTTGCGAATGCAACGTTCGGTAAATCTTGTTTAAATTGACGATTTAAAAGGTTAGGATAAACATTCGATGCTTCCTTCCCATAGTATTTTCTTTTTTTACGAATGACGGATTTTATATCTAATTCTTTCATAATTCGATAAACCTTTTTATGATTAACTACCAATCCTTCATCTCTTAGACGATCAGTAACTCTAGGGTATCCATAATATGGTCGTATCGCATGGATCGCCTCAATATGAGATTTTACCGTGTCTTCAACAGTGGTTTTACTTAACTTATATAAAATTGATTTTCTCCATTTGTAGAAACCAGCTCTTGAAACTTTTGCGATTTGAATAAGCATCGTTAATGGATAACGTGCTTTCATTTCATTTAGAATTTCAAATCGAACTCCTTTTGGAATTATCCCTCCCCCAGTATATTTGGATAACGCTTTTTTAAGTATTCTACCTGTGCTTTCAAGTAATCTCTTTCTTCTTCAATTGAATCAAACTTAGTTTTTGGACGCCCAGTGAACGGATGAAAACTATTTGATTTTCCCCTTTGATCATCAAATAACTCACCATTTCTATACTTTTTTACCCATTCTTTCAGTTGAGTTGAACTACGTAAACCTAACTCCTCCGAAATTGAGACGTAACTGCCACAACCATCTTCATATTGCTTTACTGCCTTAAGTTTTAGTTCAGTTGAATAGTGTTTAAATTTTGTTCCTTTTAAAGCCATAATAAAATCCCCCAATAGTAGACTGCCTATCCATTTTATCAGATAGGCTTTTTCACGTGTCTACTATAAGGGGATAATACCA
>NZ_LJIZ01000024.1 GCF_001420605.1 Bacillus sp. FJAT-25509 | reverse complement strand
GGGGGTTTCCCCCTGTGAGAGTAGAACGTCGCCTGGTAAACGAAAAGCATCAGCTATTAAGTTGATGCTTTTTTTGTTGGAATATAAGAATGAGGTTCCATGTCAATTTACGGGTCATCTAGCTTGCACCCTTAAATTGACATGGTTCTTTTTTATTATTGCATTTAAAACTTTATTTTTTAAACGATTCAAGCTTACAAAACGTTAATGCTCTTCATTCACATTTGGAACAATTGATAAAATGATTTAAAGGTGAAACAACAAAGTATCTCGACAATTACCTAGATTGTGGATGTTCGTAGCAATGAAATTTACAAAACATAATATTAAGGAGTTCCATTTCTCGTCTTTTATATTCCAAATGACAGCTACTTACGATAATTTTCGCTTATAAAATTCGCTGTATAGTGCTTATTTAGCTATTAGCAGTATAGAGCTATAAGAAAAAATTATGAGTTTGCATAAATAATTCATATTTTTCTTTATGAACCATCTTTGATAAGTTAAAGAAAAGAGAGGGGAAATGAAATGAGAATTTTTGATGCACATTTTCATATTATTGATTTTAATTTTCCAATTATCGAAAACCAAGGATATTTGCCACCCAACTATGTTGTAGAAGATTACCAGAATGAAACTACTGATTTAAATGTACTAGGAGGAGCGATAGTATCCGGTTCTTTCCAAGGATTTGACCAAGAATATTTATTAAACGCACTTAAACAAATGGGCACAACATTTTGCGGCGTAACTCAATTACCTTTTACTGTAACAGACGAAGAGATTATAAGCTTAAATGAAAAAGGGGTAAAGGCATTACGTTTTAATATAAAACGAGGTGGTTCAGAAGATAGATCAAAGCTCGATTACTTTGCAAGAAGAGTTTACGATTTAGTCGGATGGCATAGTGAACTTTATATTGATGCAAAAGAGTTACCTGAAATTGCATCAATTATTGAGAAGTTACCTGCTATTTCAATTGACCATTTAGGATTGTCAGAAGAAGGATTACTTCATTTATTAAAATTAGTAGATAAGGGCATACACGTAAAAGCAACAGGTTTTGGGCGTGTGGAACTGAATGTTGAAAAAACTTTAAGGTCCATATATGAGACAAATCCTGATGCGCTTATGTTTGGTTCAGATTTGCCATCTACAAGAGCTAAAAGACCTTTTGAATATACAGATATTGAATTAATTCAACAGCTATTTGATGAAAAGGCTATTGATAAAATCCTGTACACGAATGCATTAAAATGGTATTTCAAGTAATTCAGCTTTAATTAGGTTGAGCTTTATAAAGAAAGTTATGAATTTCTTTTCAATAGTTTCTGTTAGGAGTTCTATAAATAGCTGTATAAGTAATGGATCCATTAGTAAAGAAGAAAAAGAATAGATTAATGCTTATTCCTAATATTTTAATGTTCTCATTTTGAAATGGCACTCTTCTAATTTTGTTTAGGTTTGCTATTTTAACTGCTTATTTAGTATTTCCAAACTAAATGTCTGATCAATTCCACATTTTTACTACAATATTATTACGATCAACGTACCAAATTGTTGAATAATCATTAAGTAAACAATAATGGTGATTTTTAATTTCTTATATTATACGGGTAGCTGCTTCCCATAAAAGACAGAAAAGTCAATTGCCTACATTCTTGGATGAGGAGTGTTCCTAGTCCCTATAGGGATAGTCCAGATCGAACAAACTTGTAGCTTTTGAAGAATAATTTAGGAACAGATGACACTCTTAAAAAAGTGTAACTGTATAAAGGGAAATACGATTAACTTATTTAAATAAATACACTATAAAAGTACAGATAAAACTTTTTGTTAATTTTTTGTAAAGAAATGCTTGCATTCATTTGGACGAGATGGTATATTTGTTTATGTTGTCACGACAAACCAAGTGAGAACAACAAAAAAATATAATAAGTTGTTGACAAATGATTCGACAAAATGTTATTATATTAAAGTCGCTTCTGAGCGACGAAGTGAACTTTGAAAACTAAACAAAACATGAAGTAAACGT
>NZ_LJIZ01000009.1 GCF_001420605.1 Bacillus sp. FJAT-25509 | reverse complement strand
ATAATAAGACCATATGAAAAATGGTCAACCAGTAAAAACTGGATGACCTTATAATACGAACGCATGCTTTAGTTGAATAAGTTAATCACTAAAATCTCTAAACAAAGTCTCTAATTCTTTATGGTCGTAATAATCCCTATCACTAATGAATTTTTCAATCTCGACTGTACCATCATCCATAAATTCTACTTCCCACCGTTCACCTGGCACTCGAATTGCTACCATAATGGCTTCATCTCGAATTTTTTTTAAGCTATACGCAATATTACTTTCTTCCAACTTGTTTAAAAAGGTATTTAAATCCAAATTCACTAGACCCAACTCCTATATTTCTCTTTAACAAATCAAATACCATTCTTAATATCAGTCCATGTTCTAATTCAACAAACGCATTAGTTAGTTGCTTAAAGTCAAAAAAAGAGTTGCCAACACAACTCTAACGGAGCTTTGACCAATACCAATCAATATATGTTTTGTCGTCACATATTATAGCTTCCCAGCCTATCCTATCAACAATCTCATCAATCTTTTCATCTCGTGTCATAAATACAGTAATAAAAGAATCATATACATTCATAAATGCGAAATCCATATTTTCATCTGTAATAATTAACTCTTTAAGTGCTAGATCGCCGATATCTAAAGAAGTAAGTTTTTCAATCTCTAAAACACCACTATTGTCTAATAATGGGTCAAAGTAACAAAAATATTTAGCCCCTCTAGATTCTAAAACTATTTTTAAATCTTGGATTAAAAATACCGAAGTATAATCCTCGTTAGGATAAAAACAATCTTTTTTTATATGAGTGTTTAATTTTTCAGCTAGATCATCACGTATATATTGTTTTTTAAATGCACCAATTGATGTTTTTAATGCAATTGCTATCTCATTAAAAGTTGTAAAACCACAATCATACATCATACTCATCCAACTAACTTGTTTACCTAGAAGCAAGATTTCCTCATCACTAGGATAAATGTGCTCATATTCATTATTTCTTTTATTTTGCTCCCAATCTTTGGGCATTTGAATAAATGGATGCAATAGTATTGCTGCTGAATTAAACCCGTTTGGAAGTTGATTTAATATAGGAGATTTGTCATCTAACCATATGTAATTTAACATCTACAAACTCCTTTACAAAAATTTATCACTAAAAAAAGCATTTATAATTAAAATCCCACTTAACTTCCAACTTATTTTAACAAAAATTCACTTCTATTTTCCAAGGTGAAATATCCTATTTTTTTCTTCATCCTTATTAAACTAAACTGCCATTTAGTCCAATAAAAATGACAGTATAGTGGAATAAGGATTCGTATTTCTAAACATGAAAAAGAACCAACTCTGCTTAAAGAATCGGTTCTTTTTGTTAAAAAAATTTTATATTGAAACTAAACTTTAAATATCATTATTTAATGTAAGTATCGCTGACTAATACATTAGAAAGAATATTAGTTGGGATGATAAAGTCTGATTCACCATAGGCACCAGGTGACACCTCGTATTTATCGAAATATATAACCAATTTACCATCATCATTGATATAGAAGTTTTGCTCTTTTTTAATTTTTTGAAACAAGTTGTCTGAATTCATATCCGTCGGAATTCCTTCCACCCAATAATAGGTATTCTCCTTGTCTGCCTTATATCGTTCAATCATTTGTTTTTTGATGTTTTCGCTAATAATGCTGATGTAGTCATCATTTTTAAATAAACTTGGTAATGTAATTAAAATGTTATTTTGCTTATCAATTGTGTCAAATTGAGTTGCAGAAAAACCGTTTGATGTACTAACTTCGTAACGTTTAATAGAAAGAATCTGATCATTATCGGTTTTTACTTCATACCCACTCTTAATACCTAAATGAGCGCCACCAACACTTTTCGAATATTGTACTTCTTTTTTGAAACTTTCAAATAGTTCTTTTCCTTGAGCCAAATATTTATCATTTAAACTATTTTCCAATTTTTTGTCTTTTAATCCAGTTACTTTTGGCACTGTAATGTTTGCTTTTGATTGGTCTTCATTTACTGTAAACTCATGGAATGTCACTACTTTGACTAAATGATTGAGTACAGGTACTTTTGAAACAGTAGATGCAAATGACTGGTTCGTATTTACACCTGTTACAAAAATTGTTGCGATCGCTGCAACAGAAAGTGCTGAATATAATTTTGTGTGATTTTTTTTCTTTTTCATTGGTTGAACTCCGCCTTGTTGTAATGCTTTGTGAACGATAAAGTCTAATTCGTCTGGAATTGGGATATTATTAAAATCAGTTTTCAAATCTTCTATTTTTTGATTTTTCATGACTATCATCCTTTCTAATTTACATTCATTTCAATTCGTAATATTGATAATGCTTTATATAATCGGGTTTTCACAGTATTTAAATTCTCATCTAAGATTTTCGCAATTTCTTCTAATTTAAAATCAGAAAAATATCTCAAAATAATGATGCTACGATATTGTACTGGTAAAGAATCCAACGTGTTTTTTAAATCAAAATCCGTATACTGATCTAAATTCCCAGCGTCTAGACTTGTTAGAACCTCATCATCTACAATCACTAAACGTTTTTGTTTTCGAAGTAGATCAATTGAAGTGTTTACGACAATTCGATAAAACCAAGTCTTCAAAAGTTCAGGACTTTCTAATGAAGCTTTCTTTGAAAGTGCCTTGATAATGGACTCTTGCACAACATCAAGTGCATCCTCTTTATTCTTTACATAGTGAAAAGCAAGTCGATAATAGTGCTCTTTATTTTGTATTACAAAATCTGTAATCAGCTCATCTAAGTTTGGTGTGTTCACTTTTTGGTATTCCTTTCAAAAAAATAATATTTTAACTTTCTATTTATTAAACGGATAGCTTATCGAAAAAGTTTTACTAATGAATTTATATTTTCTAGATATAAAGTTTTGATTGAATGTTTTTTGAGTAATATTAACAATTTAAATTTTAAAATTATAGAGAAATCCATTAATTACAATATTGTACATTGGGAATTTTTTCAATTTAGTATAATTCAAAATTTTTTTCATATACCATAGTAAGTTGTTTTTGAGAGGAAATTCGAAGTCGTTTTAAATAAGTTAGAGGAATAGTAACTGATTGATTAACATATCAATGACTTTTAACTTGAAATCGCAGTTGAACTAACTCATGCGTTTAGTTATATAAAAGTTCGCTCATTATATTCTTTATAAATATTACTAAATCGGCTTAAGTTTTTACATATTGACATTTTTTTTAAACAACTGTAACATGAAGTAGACTTCATGTGAAATAAACTTCACGTGAAAAAAACTTCACTTTTTGAGTGGTATTGGATTAGGGGAGATATATTTTGAAGAATATGTTTAGGGAGCATTTTTTGTTGTCAAGTTTGCTCATTGTATTTGGGAGCATAAAACTAATTTTCAATAAATCGGTAGGATTTAATTTCGGATTTATTTTGTTATTATTCGGCGGAATACTTTTGTTATATTCAATAGCCTCTTACATTAAATCTAGAAAAAACACTGAATTAGAAAAGGAATTTTCAAAAGAGTATGACGAACGAGATATGATAATTGATGGAAAAGCTGCTCATTTTTCCTTGAATTTACTGGTATGTGAACTTTTAATTATTATGTTCTTATCAAATTTCCTTGTAATTTCAACAAATACTGCATTATTTATACTTTTAGTATCTTTGATAATATGTGATATGGTATCTAGAAAATATTATAATCATGTCCTTTAATCAGGAGGAGTTATGATAAATAGAGTGAAAGAATTGAGAATGAAACATGATATAACACAACAAGAATTAGCTGATAAAGTAGGTGTATCTTCACGAACGATCATCTCATTAGAAAAACAAAAATATAATCCATCTGTACAACTTGCATATAAAATAGCTTCAGTTTTTAATTTATCAATTGAAGCAACTTTTATTTTTGATGAGGATGACAAATAATTTCAATACATTAACTTAAACAAACAACGGAGGATCGAAAATGCTTATAATATTATTTATTTTTGGAATAATTTTAATTACTTGGGGTCTTTATCGAATGCGAACAGACAAAGGCTTATTTGGAAAAAGTCAAAGAAGTAAAAACATATTCAATTTATTATTAATGGGAGAAGCATCTGGATTAGGACAATTTTTGGGTGGAGTTTTATGTATTATCATAGGTATTGTCGCATTTTTTATTAAGTAGTAACAACAAAGAATTTATGCTTTATTAGTAATTCCATTTTTAATTGAATTATTGTGCAAACGGGACGTTTGTGAAATAAGGTTCAATTAAATGATTAACCCAGATCTAGAGAAGTTAGTCGATTAATAATTAAAAGCATGTTTTGTTCAATCTATTCAAGACATGCTTTTATTATTTGTTTTTATAATTGTTAAAATATTTACATAAGCAAACTTTATTTCAAAGCTACCTGCCAAACTTTAATAAAAAAAGCTTTTTATTTAGCAGCTCGTGATCTTCAACTAACGCATCAGTTAGTTGCATAACTAATGATTTTCAATTATGTCCTGCAATAATTCGTAATTGTCGGGTTCTTTTTCATTTCTCAGTGCACTCTTTAGGATTGATAAAACCATTTTGTCTTGAATTTCTCCTAGTGCCATATAAGCTACCGACCTTATATCAGAATCCTTTTCGTTTATCAATAATGAAAGTGGTTTTATTAGTTGATTATCTGGAAACGATGCTGCAATTTGGGCAGACCAATAGCGAACTCCTTTATAATCACTCTGTAATGATTTTAAAAGATGAGGAACTACTTCTTCATTACTAAATTGTACAATTACATCTTCGATCAATTGATAAACGCCAAAACCACTACCATCCCCAAATACATTTAGAAAAAGTGGTATACATTCTAGAGACGGATTTTCGATAAAATACTTTCTTGTTACATCAAGTATTCTTAAAGTCTCTTCATCTAATTCCTCATCACTAGGTAATGGTTGATGTTCTTTCAGGAAATATAATGCTTGCTTAATGTCCATTTTTAATATCCTTTCAAATAGGATTTACAACATATTCCAAAGAATATTTTAACATTTCTTATGCAACTAAACTGCCATTTTGTTCAATAAAAAAGACCGACAAATCGTCGATCACGTTGTTCAACTAATGCATGCTTTAGCTGAATAAGAAATTACATTCAATTTCAAATTAACTAATACAACTTAATAATTTTTACACAAAACCTATTAATCCAGTAATTCCAACAATAAAAAATATTATTGCACTTACTAACCAAAGGTTTAAATCTTTAGATTCTTTCTTTTTTAAAATTTTATGTTCAATATAATTTAAAGAAAACATAGCTCCTATTAATAAATCACTTAATTCTCTGTAAATATGATTTAACTCATGTGTAAAAACATGTGTAAAAAAATAAACCAAATATATAAATAATAGAAACAGCAAAATAATTTGGATAATTACAATTTGTTTTATTCGGTCTTTAAATAATCTGTTTTTTAATGTACTCATGATATTAAATAATCAGCTCCAAATATTTTCTAAGTTATATAAGTTCTAAGTGTATTGTATCTAATATTTCGAGCTTTGTAATTTGGGAATTTCACATTTTTCATATAAATTCAAAAAATCCTTATGCAACTAAACTGCCATTTAGTTCCACAAAAAAATCGGCTAAAGAGCCGATCATGTTGTTCAACTAAAGCATGCGTTCGTATTATAAGGTCATCCAGTTTTTACTGGTTGACCATTTTTCATATGGTCTTATTAT
>NZ_LJIZ01000020.1 GCF_001420605.1 Bacillus sp. FJAT-25509 | reverse complement strand
GAACACGGCAGTTAAGCTCTTTTGCGTCGATGGTAGTTGGGGGTTTCCCCCTGTGAGAGTAGAACGTCGCCTGGTTTACCAAAGTATCAGCTAATCAGCTGGTGCTTTTTTTATTTTGGATCCGTTATATGTTCATACTTAATAAATATTAAAGGACTGTCAATTTTTTGATAGTCCTTTAAAGTCCTTTATACAAAATTTGAATACCAAGTACTTGAAGCAACTGAATCTGGTCATTTAGAATTATCTATAATATAAGGAATTGTATCAAGCTGTTTAAAAACATAAGTTTCATTATCAATTTTTATTTTAAAAGTTCTTCTTTTTTTATCATAAATGATTTTCAAATTATGAAACTTAGAACTATTAATTACATACGTCGTATCTGTTTTTTGTGAATAAGTTCCCTTATCTACTTCAGAACGATTATAATAATAAAACGTATGATGGTGATCTTCATCAAATACTATTGATGCAAATGGAAGTTTTTTGCTATGGTAAGTCCCTATTAAAGTTGACTCATCTAAATTCTGTATCTTTGGCATGTTTATAGCTAAAATAATAAATACAAAAACCATTAATAGAATAATACTTTTATCAACCCAATTTTTCTTTTCAACCTCAGGCATTAAAATCTACACTCCTTCCTTAATTTAAAAATATTTAAAGAAATGAAGAACTATTCTAAATACAAACCAATTCAATACCGAGTTATTTAATATTTGAATTAATCTTAAGTATCTAGTTCATTAATGTAATCATCCTAGTTGAATAACTAAAACTCACAAAAAACGAACTGTTCATAACAGTTCGTTATCTGTAACAATTACATGCTTTAGTACTTTATAAAGAAGTTAATTACTTGGTTTATCCTATTTCTCTGTCATACGTGTTACATAAGTATTTTCTGCTGCTTCTAAAAATGAATTAACTGTTAACATAAATAATCTCCTTTATTTTCAGGTTCAAAATCTAATACTTCTACTTCCATGTAGTAATATATATTATTCTTTTGCGTAATTTCATCAGGATCAATGCCAATTCGTTCTTTTAATTTAACCTTAGCAAAATAGTAAGCATCTTCTTCATTCTTTGCCTATACATTATTAATTCGGAATTCAATTTCTAATTCACTAAAGTTAAAATTTAAATCATATCTTCCAAAGCTTTCTATTGCTTTGAGGTTTTCCGCAATCTGTATAATATCTAATGCGGTATCTAGTAATCTTTGTTGGTATTCCGTTAACTCGTTTTTCTTTTAATTCGCTTACTAAATCATAAGGTAGGGGGGATGTCTGTAAAATTTCTTTTACGGCATCACCCCAAATTGTCCAAGGGAATGACTCAATTAATTGTTTAGTTCGATATGTTTTTTTGTATTTACGTATGGAAAATGCATAGCCCATAAATGTGCTACAAGTAATTTTTTGGTTCAAAACTTGGAGCTAATTTTGGATATTCTTCATCAAAGTGTTCACACTCATTTTTTAAACGTGTCATGGCTTCTTCAAATCCATACTTCATATTGTGATTAAACATTTGCATTGCAGTCATTTGGTGATCGAATTTAACACTTTTTTTTATGATCCCTAAATGTTCAGCAAATTTTTGATTGAAGTACATAAATTCTCTCCTCTAGTTTTAATTCGATTTACAAATAAAAAAGAGCAGGGGGATAACCCTACTCATTTCTTCTTTTTATCTCTATATTCAATTATATTTCCTATACCACCGATAGAATAAGGATTTATTATATAATCACAAATATCAAAATCACTATCTGATTCATCATATTCTTCGTCAGGTACTTCAGAAGGTTCCTCTATATAAGAATCTTCATATTGCTGCTCTTGTTCTTCCGACTGTTGATCTAGTTCATCATAATATTCTTTCTCTTGTTGTTCATTATCTTCCATTTCTTGATAAAATTCATCTGATTGTTGCTCATAATATTCTTCTAGGTCAGGATATTCTTCGTATGTATTATCACTATTACCACCATTATGATAGTGATATTCTCCATACTTTAAACCGTATTTTTCACAATTCGTATAACACCTATGTCCACAGTTAGCAACAGTTCTTCCAGGAGAGGCATAGGATTTTTCATTAGATATAAATAATTGAAAAACTAAAAATAAAATCAATAATAAAGTTTTCTTCATGGTTCCCCTCAAATTCAAACATAAAAGAGCAAAGGTGCCTGCTCGTGAATTTGTTAATCGACGATTATTCCATCATATCTGAATTTTTCATCAGGGAATGTTTTCGTTCCACCAGACTGTCCTATTGTAATATCTAAATGATATTCACCTGTTTCTTTCAATTCTCTAAATACAATGGTGTTATTTGCGTAATCACCAAGACCCGTGTGCTGAATATCAATTAATTTATCATCCTTGTTGCGTAATTCTACATAAACATGTGCGCCATAATATCCACTATAATTAGTGAATCCAGCACGAACATGATCACCTATATGTAAATGACCTTCCCGTATGTACATCCTAACTATTGTTCCATATTTATGTTCTACAAGAGGGTTAGGGTCTGGCTTGCTAACTTTAGCAGCAGAAGCTTTAGCTCTTTTTTCAATCCTTTCAATCTTTTCATTCTTTTTTACATTTTGCATATCAAAATAAAAACCTAATGCTATCATTGCAACGATAACTATGGCTATCATTGCTTTTATGGTAAACCTCATTCTTAAACCATCCTTTTGTTATAATCTGATTTAATTATATATTATTAATCAATTCTTTAGGAATGGTTCTAAAAGCTTAATTGATACAAGGGGCACACTTAACCCATTCTTGATATAGTTCGCCTATTACATAAGCAAGATTATTGCGAAGCACTATATCGTGTTCATGTAAATACTGCTCATAGGCTTTGATATCCTCAAAGATGACTTGTTCATCCTCTGTTACTTTCAAACCTAGTATCTCAATCTGCACTAACAGTCTATATACTTGATTTAAATACTTTGCTATTTCACGACATAAGATAACCTTTTCCAAAAAATGACTTACATCAAAATCTTCAAGATAATGAGTTTCGCCTGTTTCACTAACAACTTTAATCTCTCTTAATCATGGTTATATCTCCCACAATACGTAATAGCCATTTCCTCTGGACAATCGAAAGGGTTGTTATGTACAGTACCAATAAAGCCTGCGCCGCAAAACTCGCATTTATTATCTACTACAATAAATACTTCTTTACTGCATGTACCAATTAATGTTCCATAAGGTTTATCAGTAAACTGTTTAGGGATGAGCTTATTTGTTTCTGTTTGAAAGCTTCTAATAGCCAGATTAATAATTCTCCTCTATATAGAAATAAGCGATCTCCTCTTAATACAAGGAATCGCTTCATAATAACCAGCTATCTCTAATTGTCGTTGTGCATTACGGAATACATAATCAATGTTCTGCTGTTCCCTAAGAGCACATTTTTTAAAATAACTGTACTTATAGCATCTTTCCAGTAAATTTCATAATATATTTCTTTTTCCTTATCAATAAACTCACATCCGCCACACTCTCTTTTTTTACCATGAAATTCACCAGATTGATTTAATAAAAACTTCTCTCCTCCGATCGTTCCATTATTATAACTAATCAGATAGTGTGAGTATGACTTAATTAAATCTTTATCAAATTTTCCTTTATATTTTATAGTTGTTTGAAATAAGATATCAGTTACAACTAAAGTCATCTAGTGTAAAACTTCCCAATTATTATCGCTTCCTTTAAAACTAACAGACTTAGTACTAAATAAATGATTTGCAATTTCTCCGTGTACTGTAGTAATCGAGTTAAGTAAGAACAATAAACTGAAAGTAAGATGAGCTATTGTCTTTTTCATTTTAAATCTCCAGTTTTTATATTTAATATTCAATTAAATGGTGTGTTTTTATACAATGATTAATCCTTATTAAACTAAATTTCTATTCTGCTACAAATTTTGAAGATACATTTATTAATTTTTACATTTGGCCTACGAGTATGAAACTTAAAGTGAGTGCTTACCTGAATGAAAAAAAGTTGTAGAAAATTTTTATTAACCACATACAGTAAATAATGTAGATCATCTTTACTTTTCAATTCACAAATAGTATGATGATTTCAATAAGTTAGATTTCAATGAACATAATAATAAATGAGGTGCATTTTGTGAGTGCGGTAGGTTCTAAATAGGAAAAAATTAAATGAAATAAATAGGATGAAAAAAAGGGGAATTTGTAGAATTCGTACCCTTAATTTTGTCATGTATTTATTTCAAACCTATGAAGATACCTACAATACTTTATAATGCGCATAAAGAAATTAGTATGGCTATTCTGTAATAGCTTATTTAACTATATTTCAATTATGATTGCCTTGTAATGTGATTAAAGCTGCGGTATCTCTGCAGCTTTTTTATATTGTTTCGGGCAAAAAAAGCTCTTTATTTCTAGAAATAATTTCATTGGAATCTAACGGGTAGGTATCTCCATTTATGATCGATAAAATCATATTAAAGAGGAGAATTAAAATTGAACAATATAACATTTGAAAAATTACAATATAACGAGTTAAAAGAAATAGTAAAATCTTATTGTATAAGTGGATTAGGTAAAAAATTGATAAATCAGTTAGAACCTAGTACCAATATAAAAGTCGTTAAAAATAGATTAAATGAGACAACTGAAGCTCGGGCAATATTAGATGCAGAAGGACATGTACCATTTTTAGGTGTTTCTAACATTGAAAATATAATTCAAAATCTTGAAAAGGGTATGATATTAGATCCAAGTGATTTAATCAGTATTTCGGACTTTTTAAGAGGGTGTAGAAGAATTAAAAAGTTTATGCAAGATAACGTATTTTTTGCCCCAATTCTCTCTTCTTACGCAAACTCAATGAGTGAATTTATAAGTATTGAAGATGAGATTAACTTCTCAATTAAAGGAAACAGCGTTGATTCTGCGGCTAGTAAGGATCTTAAACGTATACGTAATAATATTGAATCAGTTGAAGAGAAAATTAAAGATCGTTTAAATAAATTTCTAAGTAGTAGTGCAAATAAAATGTATATTCAAGACTTTTTTATAAGTAAGAAAGATGACAGATATACGATACCAATTAAAGCTTCCTTTAAAAAGCAAGTTCCTGGATCAATTATTGAAGTTTCTTCTAAAGGGTCAACAGTCTTTATCGAACCGAATACAGTAACTAAATTAAACAGTGAGTTAGCAGGCCTAAAGGCTGAAGAGGCAATGGAAGAATATCAAATATTAGCTACTCTCTCAGGAATGATTTTAGAAAAAATTTATGAAATAAATATAAATATGGAGTTAATTAGCCAATATGATATGGTTTTTGCCAAAGCTAAATTTAGCAAACATATTGGTGGAGTAGAGCCGAAATTAAATGACTTCGGATATATAAAGTTAGTTGATTGTAAACATCCACTATTAACAGGTAATGTTGTTCCACTTAATTTTGAGATAGGGGAAAGTTATCGAAGTTTAATCATTACGGGACCTAATGCTGGTGGAAAGACAGTCGTTCTGAAAACAATAGGCTTACTAACTTTAGCAACAATGTCAGGTTTCCATATTATCGGAGATGTGGGGACTGAAATTGCAGTTTTTGAAAAGATTTTTGTTGATATTGGAGATAATCAAAGTATAGAAAATGCACTAAGCACATTTTCATCACATATGAAAAACCTTTCAGATATTATGGGAGTTTCTAATAATAATACACTTTTACTATTTGATGAAATAGGAAGTGGTACGGAACCGAATGAAGGGTCAGCACTAGCAATTTCTATATTGGAAGAATTTTATCTTATGGGATGTATTACAGTTGCAACTACCCATTATGGTGAAATTAAACGTTTTTCAGAAATGCATACTGATTTTATGAATGCAGCAATGCGATTTAATAGTGAAACACTAGATCCAATGTATAAGTTAATAATCGGGAAATCAGGGGAAAGTAATGCCCTATGGATATCTAAGAAAATGAATATTCGCGAAAATGTACTTCAAAGAGCGAAAGAATATATGGAAAATAAAGAATATCAATTAGAAAGAGTAAAAGAAAGTGCAATAAGGAAACCAAAGATTGTCAAATTGAAAGCTGATGAAAAGGTTAACTATCAAAAAGGTGATCGAGTAAAATTATTAGATTTTGATAACTTTGGCATAGTCTATAAAGAAATCGATAATTTCTATAATCTCATTGTTTTTTACAATGGTGAATTTTTAGAAGTGAATGAAAAACGAATATCTTTAGAAGTAAAAGCTGCTGAACTTTATCCAGAAGGATATGACATAGATACGTTATTTGTTGATTATGCGACAAGAAAATTACAGCACGATATTGAACGAGGTTCGAAAAAGGCACTTCGAAAGATTCAAAAAGGAATGAGAAGTAACGGGGAGTAATATTTCGGCTGTTTTAATTCAGCACATTATTGTACTTTTTATAAAAACTAAAACATCAGCCTAAATGCTGATGTTTTTGATTTAAGGAAAACTCATTTTCAAGAAAACAAAACAAATTAATGCTTAAATGAATAGACTATACCAAACTACATGATTGGGGTCTTGATATGAGGAAATTTTCTTATATAGATTTAATCGCTACGTTAAATATAGAAGATGCACATCCAGGTGGGTTTGATTTAACTAAAAAAACATTAAGATTTCTTCCACTGACATCAGCTAGCCAAGTTTTAGAAGTTGGTTGCGGTTCAGGTAAAACTGCTAGCTATTTATATGAAAGTTACAAATGCTCAATTACAACAATCGATATAAACAGTCGGATGCTGGCCAATGCAAGAAAACGATTTAACAAAAAGAAAATCCCAGTTACTCTGCATCAAGCAAGTGCAGAAAACCTTCCTTTTAAGGATAATTCATTTGATATTATCATTTCAGAATCAGTAACAAGCTTCACAAATGTAGATAAATCATTACAAGAATATGTAAGAGTGTTAAAAAAAGGTGGTTATTTTCTTGCCATAGAAATGACATCTGAGAGATCACTAACACTACAAGAAGAAAGTGAAATAAAGGATGTTTATGGTATTTCAAAAGTAAAAACGGTAAGAGAGTGGGAACAAGCATTAATCAAAGGGGGCTTTAGAGACTATAAAATTCTCAAAGGAAATACAATAATGAATACATCAACAAATCCCACTGATTCACTAGCATTTCAAAAGTTACCACCTGAGGGAATTGAATTGCTTCATAGATTTCAAGAAATACTAGTGCGTTATAAAGATGTGTTAGGATATAGAGTATTTTTATGTAGAAAAAGATAAGCATAATAGCTTATCTTTTTTGTTTGATGTACAAAATTCTCGTTTACCTGGATCGGATTAATACATAGGTATCAGATTATTATATTCAAAAATATTATGTATATTTAACCAAGCTAGTCCAATAATTCCAAGCTATTAAATATTCATCTAAATCATTTGGATGATGTCTTATACATGTAGCTAACCTAAAGTATAATCCAACTATTACGTTTCTATAGATTATGTGAGAATCAATATTTTGTAAAAATTTCAAATGACTGACTGCGGTAGATATTGTTTCTTTGGTTAGATTATCTGGAGAAGAACAAAATGCATATATTAAATCATAAAGTGGATCACCAAACACTGGTGTAGGATCAATAATTCCACTTAACTTTCCTTTGTTAAAAATAAAATTGTGTATACCACAGTCACCATGTAATAAAAAGGGTTCACCATGATAAGTGACTTGATTTGAATTGTTTATAATAGAAAAGATAAGTGTATGATCTTTCTTATCTAAATACGAATCTAGAGTTTTATGAGACTCTGTCATTCTACTCAATAGAAAATCTGACCATGAATTCGATAAATCTTCTGCCCATCCCCAACCTGGAGCATTAGGGTAGGGTTCGTAATTATTTATTAACTGTTCAACAAGTGTTACTAGTAATTCCGTTTTATTATTTCTAACATAATTTGTGCTACCTGGAATGAATGGATAAACTATGTATTTAAATGTTTTTTCTGCAAATAGTAAATTGGGTAATAAATCTATTTTGTTATAGAAATTAAGAAAATATGCTTCTGATTCTAGTATACGAGGATCATTTAACTTAATAATATATTTACTCTCGTTTATTCTAGTACTTAGAAGATATATACTGCTTGATGTTCCGCCGGTTAGTTGAGTGTACTTAATTTCTTTTTTGCTAATTAAATTCAAGTTTGATAAATCAGTTATTAATGATTCTATTTGCATAGGATCCTCACCTTCGTCATTAATAATGTATTTATCTAAGTATACCTTATAAATCACTGGTCACCATGAGGATAGATTGGAAAATGCTTATTAATCTCCACTTTATTTATGTTTAAAAATGTTTTGGAAATTGTAAAAGTATATGTACATAAGCAAAGTATGAATATAATAATTATGACTTGAATGATTCTTTTCATGATAACTCCTATTCATATATACGATGCTTTTATTCTTTAACTAATGAGAGGAAGTTAACCCATAAAATAAAAGGGTGTCTCAAAAGTCAGCAATTGACTAAAGAGACATACCCACAGTAATTGAATATAAGATTTTATTGAACTATTAAAAAAAGAATAATGCTGCTAATGCGACTCCTGCAACAAAACCGAGTGCAATTGAAATACCGAACCCACAGCCGAAGAATCCGCATCTAAATCCATCTCCGTCAAAATCTCTATGGTCTCTTCTTTCGTCTCTTCTATCAAACCTTCTGTCAAATCTTCTATCGAATCGATTATCAAATCTTTCCTCATTGCGATTACCAAACATATTATCAAAACGATTTTCATTGCGGAAACTTCTATTTGAAAAGTTTCTTTCTGAGAAATCTCTATTAGATTGGTTTCTGTTCATGTTACTTCTATTACGATTGGATGATCTATTAAAATTAGAGTTCTGACGATTTTGATTGACTGGTTCAATAAAAACTCGATCTTCAGATACTCTAGTAATACGGCCAACATGCTCGTTTCCTTCTTTATCGAAAATGCGTACAACCTGCCCTCTAAAATTATTACATAATTGATGGGCTTCATTACATTGCATAACAATTCCTCCTTTTCTTGTACTAATCTATGGAAGAGGGATAGTTTGTGCTTGTACTTATACCTAGTTGTACAATTAACTAATTAATTTGTTTGAAATTTACGTAAATTATTTTTGTAAACTTTTTATAAAAGAAATGCTTGCAATCATTTGGACGAGATGGTATATTTGTTTATGTTGTCACGACAAACCAAGTGAGAACAACAAAAAAATATAATAAGTTGTTGACAAATGATTCGGCAAAATGTTATTATATTAAAGTCGCTTCTGAGCGACGAAGTGAACTTTGAAAACTAAACAAAACATGAAGTAAACGT
>NZ_LJIZ01000031.1 GCF_001420605.1 Bacillus sp. FJAT-25509 | reverse complement strand
TATGTTCAGTAGTAAATTTAGTCATAAAAAATGCACCTCCAAATGTTAGTCGTGTCTAACATTTGGGGTGCACTTCAGAGAACAGGTGGTTTATTCTTAATCTATTCCTCCAAAAAATCTACTTTCCTTTAAATGGAAAAACCACCTTCAAAAAGGTGATCCTAAATATACTTCCGATGAATATTCTTCCCATCATAACTAAACAACACAGACTTATTCTCAATATTAGTCTCCAAATGGACCCCTCTACCCCATAACTGATGGATATAAGGCATTACCTTTTCAACATACTTCACATCAAGTTCCATATTTTCATAGGAATGCTTCAAATAAAGCTCCCCATTTTTTAAGTAATCGCCCTCTTGAACAACGATATATGGGAATCCGCCATTTACCCTATTAACAACAAGCTGATCTCTTACATTTTCCCATGCCTTATCAGTGACTTTATACTCCTTACCTTGTTGCTGGAATAAATATATATCTTCTCGCATTATGAGTTCCTTAGTTAAGTAGTTACGAATGAATGAACTATCGGACTCTAATTCTCGTACCTCAAAAATTTTTTCAGTTCCAGAACCAGCTTTCACCCCATATTGTTTCATTTCTTCAGATGGATTGTTATATCTTTCTTCAATATCCTCAAACATTTTCAGTCCAAAATAGTAAGGGTTTAAACTTGTCTTCGAGGGCTGTAGTACATTTGCATTCAGTTTTGCAAATTCAATTGATTCACCTGATGTTAAATCTAACTCTCTCATAATACGTTGATGCCAAAGACTAGCCCATCCCTCATTCATAATTTTTGTTTCGAGCTGTGGCCAAAAATAAACCATTTCCTCTCGTAACATTGTTAAAATGTCTCGTTGCCACTCTTCTAATTCGCGACTAAAGTGTTGAATAAATAGTAAAAGATCCTTTTCAGGTTGTGGTGGGAATTTCTTTTTTCGAGGTTTTACAGGAGCAATGTTTTCTTTTTTATTATCTAAATTCCATAAATCATCATATAGGCCTACTCGAGGAACGGGGGGGATCATATCATCTTCTAATTGCCACGATAATTTATTTCTTACAATTGAAGGGTCAATATGTTCTTGAATAGCTATAACCGCATTCAAAAATTCTTCTACTAGCTTTTTTCCATATTTTTGTTCATATTGATTAATTCTTTCAGCAGTTGCAGTCATGCTTTCGACCATATCTCGTTTTGTATTACTAAATCGCACATTATTTTTAAAGAAATCACTATGAGCGAGTACATGGGCAACGATCAATTTATTTTGTACGAGGCTGTTGGTATCAAGTAAAAATGCGTAACATGGATTAGAATTAATCACTAATTCATAAATCTTACTTAATCCTAGATCATATTGTAACTTCATCTTATAAAATTTTTTTCCAAAGCTCCAATGAGAATATCTAGTAGGCATTC
This sequence comes from Bacillus sp. FJAT-25509, assembly GCF_001420605.1. GTDB lineage: Bacteria > Bacillota > Bacilli > Bacillales > Bacillaceae_G > Gottfriedia. The sequence continues at coordinate 13,196 of NZ_LJIZ01000031.1, read as the reverse complement.
CGTACGCACCAAACGTGTAAATAATATCGGAAGGGCATATTTCATACCTCATCGGAAAATAATCAAGTCCAAATCCTTTTGCAATTTCAGTAATTTCGTCTATTGCATACTCTAATTCACGAAAATTATTTGAGTTCATTATTATTCCCCCTACTATGTGTATTGACAATGTATGAGATTTTTTGACGTTATATACTATGGAGATTAAATTAATAATCCTACAAAAAATTTGTAATAATTGAATTTACAGGACAAAACCTCTTTTGTGTCGAATTAATCTAATTTAGAAGGGGGATGGGAAAATGAGTAAAGAGAATCTATTAAAGAACCTTCGACTTGCAACAAGAGGAAATTTCTTTTTAATCAACATTAAAAATTCATTGGAAAATGATACAAAAATGATTGAAAAACTGGCTAAGGAACTAGAACTAGATGGATTAATCAAACTAAAAGAGTGCACACAATTAGAAGATTCACTCTTTTTAAGCGGAATACTTAAATATGCATCCAATTAAATTGGATGCTTTTTCGTCGTTGAACAAATTGAATATTAAATAGATACAAATGATTCAAAAAAAAGTCTTCTTTCTTTTTATAAAAGTAAAGTCCTTTTTAAAATGTCGATCTTAGGACATGGCAAATACTAAAGAAGACGTATTCAATTAATTATTTAAAAGAAAGCGTCTTAAGTAATAGAAAGTTTAGTATTGGTCATGTAAAATATGTTAAGTCATTTATATTTAATTAGGTGAATTTGATTATCTTTATTTTAAATGTTAATATTGGAATATTAATGTGTGCAAATCGCACTAGGAGGAAACAAAAATGGAACATGGTAAAGTAAAATGGTTTAATGCAGAAAAAGGGTTTGGATTTATTGAGCGTGAAAATGGTGATGATGTATTCGTTCACTTCTCAGCAATTCAAACTGACGGATTCAAATCATTAGATGAAGGTCAAGCAGTAACATTTGAAGTAGGACAAGGGCAACGCGGACCACAAGCAACTAATGTTAAAAAAGCATAGTTAACTCAAAGAAGTCGGATTCTATCAAGTAGAATCTGACTTCTTTTATAACTTATAATATAAAAAACCCTTATTCATAAATAGAATAAGGGTAAAATTTAACGTGGATCTTGGTAAAGAAAATGGTTTAATGTATTATAGCCCAAATAAAATGAATATACAAATATCCACTAAATATCTTTTAAAGAAGATAGTTTGTTTAAAATAGATTAAGCTTGCTTAACTGTGATGTAGTAATAAAATGTACCTTATGCAACTATCCTGCATTTAGTTGCATAAGGTACACTTCTCGAAAAAATATTTTATACTTTCTAATCCATTAAGAAAACCACCTAAAAAAGGTGGTTCTAAATATACTTCCGATGAATATTCTTTCCATCATAACTAAACAACACAGACTTATTCTCAATATTCGTTTCTAAATGAACTCCTCTGCCCCACAATTGATGGATATACGGCATAACCTTCTCAACATACTTAACATCAAGTTCCATATTTTCATAGGAATGCTTCAAATAAAGCTCACCATTTTTTAAATAATCTCCTTCTTGAACAACAATATAAGGGAATCCACCGTTTACTCGACTAACGACAAGTTGATCTCTTACATTCTCCCAAGCTTTATCCGTAACTTTATATTCCTTACCTTGTCGCTGGAATAAATACATATCTTCTCGCATGACAAGATCTTTCGTTAAGTAGTTTCGAATAAATGAACTATCAGACTCTAATTCTCGTACTTCAAACATTTTTTCTCTTCCGCTGCCAGGTTTAACACCTAGCTCACGCATTTCTTTTGTTGGATTATTATATCGCTCTTCAATATCTTCAAACATTCTCAATCCTAAATAATACGGATTAATACTTGTTTTCGATGGCTGAACTACTCCAGCATTAAGTTTTGCGTATTCGATTGCTTCATTTGAATCTAGATTTAATTCACGCATGATGCGAATGTGCCAGTAACTTGCCCAGCCTTGTTTCTCTTAAAGATATTAAATGTTCTTCTTAATTTAAGAGATATATAGTGTAACCCTATATAATTTACAGTCTTACGTACTTATTTTGAAGCCCATCTTTATACTCACGTATTTCACCTTTTGCAACTAAATAACTTAAATAGGCATTAGTCTCTCCTAGTGCAATCCACTTTTCTAGTACACTTGAACCTATTGGAACTAAAGTATTGGATACTTGATAAGCACTCATATCTCCTGTAATCTTCTCGAGTACGAAACCAATTCGTTCTTCATAATGATGTAGTAATTCGTTAATTCTCTCTTGTGCATCCATAAAAATGGGACCATGTCCTGGTAAAACTAATGAAATTTCCATTAATTGCATCGTTTTTAATGTCTCAAGATACATACTTAATGGATTTTTATTTCCATAGCCATGATATGAGATATAAGGAATAGTTTCTCTAGTCAAATGATCTCCTGAAAGAAGAATCTGTTCTTCACTATTATAAAAACAGATATGCCCATCCGAATGACCAGGCATTTGTATAGCTTCAAAAAGAAGCTCACCAATTGGATAAAGCCTATTTGTTTCTATGGTACACACATTTTTCGGAAATCTGTTAGCTGATGTGTTCACAGGTTGTAATTGCTTTACTAGTTTCTGCGGCATGCCTGCTGTTAAATAAAATCTTGAAAATGATTCCGCATCTAGATTATTCTGTGCGACTGCTTGTTCTTTCTCACTTAGAAAAACATTCGCTCCAGTCTGCTGTTGTAATTCTCTTGCATATTCAAAATGATCAGGGTGATGATGGGTTATCAAGATACGCTCAACATCTCGAAGTGGTTCAATACTGTATTTATTAAACGCAGCTTCCCAGGCCAGGCGTGTTTCATTGCGATTCATTGCCGTATCGATTATTGTCCACTTTCCTTCTCTACGTGCTAAGTAACAATGAACATTATCATTCCAAAAAGGTAGTGGAATTGTTACTTGATAAATGCCATATCCTTTCATTTTTTCGATTCCTTCATTAATTAATTGCATAATGGAATTTTGCACCTCTACTTTAGCCATTTTTTTGGGGTATGAGGCTTTAACCTAAAATTTATTTCATACAATCTGATTATTTACAGCGTTTTTAACTATTTCATTGGTTTGGACTGGTTTTTCTTTTAAGAAAAGAGCACTTACTGCTGCTATCGCTGCTAGGACTGAGAAAAATATAAATACTTTAGTGAAATCAAAACTTCCACCTGTACGAACTGTTATTAGATAACCGGCTACTAACGGGGTTAGAAATGCCCCTAACTGACCACAACCATTAACTATTCCCGTTACACTACCGACAACTTCACTAGGGTATCTTTTTTGAAGTGCAGCTGTAAGAGAACCAGAGTTAAATGCTACAAAAAATCCTGAAGCCAATAGTAAAGTTAATAGCATAGGTGTATTTCCCTTACTAACAGATCCGAGCATCCAAAGCACGGGAATACATCCAATATAAGCAATCAGAGCAATTGGTTTCATTTTGTTAAATTTATCCATCAACCAACCTCCCATTAAAATACTGATGATACTAATTATTGGAGGTAATGCTGAGACAAATCCCATTTCCTTAATATTAAAGTTGTGTTGTTGAACTAAGAAAGTGCTAAGCCAAGTTGTGAACCCCCAAAGAATACCGATCTGACAAAACATCATCAGGCAAATCACATAGAAGGTACGATCTTTCAAGTAAATTTTGTGGTTAACTTTTTCCTTCGTAGTTACTTGTAGAGTTGCCTCTTTATTCAGATTTATAATGTCTAATTCACTTTTACTTATTCTACCTTTTTTATACATTTCTTCTGGTGTATCTTTAAAGAACAACCAAAGTAGTAAAATACCAATTACACCAGGAATAGCTAATGTGAAGAATACAGGTCTCCACTGACCGTCAAATAAGGAAGCAGAGAGATTAGTTAAGATGATAGGTACAAGTGCTAATCCAACGTAATTTGAAGTATTAAAAATTGAAAGGGCTTTACCACGTTCTGAATATGGGAACCAATTACTAATTGCTTTAGCTGAAGGTGGAAAATGATGTGCTTCTCCAAGCCCTAAACCTATTCGCAAAGCAATAAACTGGGTAAAATTTTTGACAAATCCAGTAACTACACTTACTAAAGTAAAAACAATTATGGCAACATTCATGACCTTTTTGGGTCCGAATTTATCCGCTAAAAATCCCGAAGTAACCTGACCGACCGCATACGCGAAAAAGAACGCAGAAGCGATTTGCCCAACTTGGACTGGCGTTAAATTCATATCTTTTTGTATGAATGGTAAGAAAGTTAACACAGCCACACGATCAAAGTAATTGATTATATATAGTAGCCAAACGATAAACAGTATAACGTATTTATATCCCCATAATTTCCTTACTGCATTTGACATATATTTTTACTCCCCTTCCTTTATTGGCTTTTCATATTTTTTAATCTTTCAATAAATTCCTAACCTCATTAACAATGCTGTCCCATACCTTAGAATTTGGATCAATAATTTCAAAATGTTCGACATTAGGTAACGTAATCATCTTAACTTGGTCACCTGCTTTTTCGGCAAGTTCTTTATATAGGACACTTAATTTTACTGGAACATTTACATCTAAATCACCATGAATCAATACTTGGGGAACTTTTAACGGAAGCAATTGAACTGGTGAAACCTCAGCATATCTTTCAGGTACTTCAAATGGTGTACCCCCTACATAGTCAGTTACTGGGTTATCAATTTTCATATTTTTTACTATTCTTTGTTTGTAATTGATCAGGTTATTCATAAGTTCTAAGTCAATTATGCCACCTAAACTGACTACTCCTTTAAGTAATAGTGGGGCACTGGATGTTTTTAATATACTATCTTCTTGTAGACGATAACGGCCCGCTAACCAGAAAGCAAGCTGACCTCCAGCTGAATGGCCCATTGCAACCACTTTTGTTAAATCCAAATCATATTGTTCGCCTATTGTTTCTAAAAAGTCTGTAGCATTGGCAACATCATTCAAAGTACCAGGATAAGCACCTCCAATATTACCTACCCTTCTATATTCAATATTCCATGTTGCTAGTCCACGTTTTGAAAGGTCTTCTGAAACGGCATCCATTAAATCTGCCGCAAATATCGATTTCCAAAATCCTCCATGAATAACAACAACTACAGGATGTGGTCCTGGACCTTCAGGAATACGTAATTCTCCGTATTGCCACTGATCATCACCATAATTCAAGCGTATCTTTTTTGTATTTCCAATTTCACTATCAACTCTCATGTAAACGCCTCCATTTTTCTGGGTACCTAAGGATTAACTTAAATTATTACACTCACATCTCTCCTCCTTTTTCCATTTGTAATACAAATTAAAAACTACTTCAAAAATAAGTAGTATTATACGATACTACTCTCGTTAAATGTATTATAGTTATTTTTCAGAATATTATCAATATTAATTTTAAAAATAGAAGTATTTTCCGGTACCACTATATACCGAACACATCTATTCAGTCATGTAGCAATCACACAAAGATTGGAAACTTAAAAATTATGAATCGTTGTATAGCTTGATTATTTTATTCAATCTAGTAGTATTTATATATACTCATCTACATTTAACAACAAAAAATAAATTTAAAAATTGCAAAAGGAGGTACATATGGTTGAACTTTTAAAAAAAATAGGATTATCTGACCTTGAAGCACGTTGCTATTTGGCATTACATGAAGAGCCTGGAATATCAGGTTATGAAGTAGCTAAAAGAGTGTCAGTTTCACGTACTAATGTTTATTCTGCTTTGAGATCATTAACGGACAAGGGTGCTTGTCGATGCATAGAAGGAGATCCAGCTAGATACGATGCTGTTCCCATAGAACAATTAACGAAACATTTACAAACAGAATTTGAACAAGTAACAAAAGTATTAGTAAACCAATTAAAGTCTCCAACTATAATTGCTCCTTCTTTTTATAATTGGCAAGGAGATAAGCAACTTAGTACAACTATTCGTCGAATAATTGCCAATGCAAAAGATTTCATTGTAATAGACATTTGGTCAGAAGATTTACATTGGGTTGAAGAAGACTTACTTGATGCTGAAAATAGAGGTGTCAATGTGATACTCATTACAATTGGAGAATGTCAAACAGCGCTTAAGAACATTTTTGTCCATATTCGAAGTGAAGATTGGAGCATTTCTAGTTTAAGAAATTTTTCTATTTTATGCGATTCAAAAAAAGCTTTAATCGGTGGTTTTGGAAATTCAACAAAACTCACTGCTTTAGAAACTGACCATCCATCAGTAGTTGGAATGTTAAAAACTGCTTTTTACCATGATCTAATCATGCAACATATTGAAAAAGATTTTCAATCTGCACTTGTGGAGAGATATGGTGAAAAATACAAAAAAATATTAGAATTTTACGCTTTTGAAAAAGGCTGGAATATATAAGTTAATGTTCTTTCCTTTAATTAATCAATCATAAAGAAAAGGTTGCTTGCGCAACCTTTTCTTTTTTTCCCATCCAATCGGATTCTGCAGTTTTCTGGCTAAAGGATCGCCAACTTTCTAAAAGTGCTTAACGGTTTATTGAGGCACTATATACAGATCCAGCATGACTTCGGATTTGTATTTGATGAAAAAAAATACCACCTCTAAGAGGTGGTATTATATATACTTCCGATGAATATTCTTCCCTTCATAACTAAACAACACAGACTTATTCTCAATATTCGTCTCCAAATGAACCCCTCTACCCCACAACTGATGAATATAAGGCATAACCTTCTCAACATACTTCACATCAAGTTCCATATGTTCATAGGAATGCTTCAAATAAAGCTCCCCATTTTTTAAATAGTCTCCTTCTTGAACTACAATATAAGGGAAACCTCCATTTACCCGACTAACAACAAGTTGATCCCGTACATTTTCCCATGCCTTATCCGTAACTTTATACTCCTTACCTTGTCGCTGAAATAAATACATATCTTCACGCATAACAAGGTCTTTCGTTAAGTAGTTTCTTATAAATGAACTATCAGACTCTAACTCTCGTACTTCAAACATTTTTTCTCGACCGCTGCCAGGTTTAACACCTAACTCTCTCATTTCTTTTGTTGGATTATTATATCGCTCTTCAATATCTTCAAACATTCTTAGTCCTAAGTAGTATGGATTAATACTTGTTTTAGAAGGTTGAACTACTCCTGCGTTTAGTTTCGCGTATTCGATTGCTTCATTCGAATCGAGATTTAGTTCACGCATGATACGGATGTGCCAATAACTTGCCCAGCCTTGTTTCTCTTAACGATCTTCTTTTTGACTAAGAATCTTCTATTCCTAATTCAACATAGTGGCAGATTAGTCACAATGAACGAAACAGCTCCATTTTGCTTATCGTAGGTTGCACTTGGCAAGAATGGTAGTAATCAAAAAGCCTACCCAAACCAAATGTAGAGCTACAAACAAAAGGAGCCGTGTACTATGAAGGTTGGTCAAAAATTTATTGGTTTAAACGTTTCAAAAGATATTATTGCTGATAAGGAAGAAGCCCATCAAGATTTCATGGGAATATCCAAAATACTCCAGAAGCTATTCGAAAACTTTTTAAGAAGTTAGGTGATCCATAGAAATTAATAGTTTGTTATGAAGCTGGTTCAAGTGGATATAGTATTTACCGTCAACTTTTATCGATGGATATCGAATGGATTGTAGTAGCACCAACACTAATTCCTAAACGTACTGGAGATCGAGTAAAAACGGATCGTCGCGATTCATTACAGTTAGCTCAGCTTCTACAACTTGAAAATGCGTTTGAAGGATATTATTAAGTTCCTACTATTTTTTCACCTCTTGGCTTTACGCTATTTTCATCTGGTTCAAGTGTAATCCCAATTTTATCGAAAACTTCATTTTCCTGAAGTTCTAATGTCAAAATACCTGAGCCATTGTTATTTGGTTTAAATATCCCAGCATTTTTTCGCACTCCTTTGTTCAGTAACCACACTTGATAAACTTTTTTACCTTCCGTTTTTTGTAAGTTGTTTACTTGCACAATTAGCTTTTTTTCTTGACCTTGATGCACAATAAAGGCATGTCCATTTGCTTCACTTTGATTAACAGAAGATAGTGTAAGTGTAGATAAAATTTCGACTGGACGGCTACTCAGTTCCTTATTAATTGCCGTTTGATTACTCAACTTGGTATTTTTAAAATTGAATACGATTATAGTTAATAACGTTAAGATTAAGACAGTTGTTAAAGGTGTAAACTGCTGTTTTAAATAAGTTAACCAGTTTTTTAGTTTGATTGTGAATAAGTTTTGTTCATCTTTTTGTTGTGCAAATACAAATTCAAACACCTCAGATTTTAATGATTCTGGTACTTCTGTTTCTTCAATGTCAGATTGGAGGGCTTCCCAACTTTCTTTTATCTGATTATATTCATTATTACATTTCAGACAGGTTTCTAAATGTTCTTTAAATTCTCTTTGTTCTACTTTACTGAGTTCATTCGTAATATAAGGAAGTAAATGATTACATATTTTTTTCATTACTTAACCTCCTATGTTAAAATACTTTCTTAATTTCTTTAGTGATTGATGTAGTCTATTCTTCACGGTTCCTAAAGGCTCATCTTCCATTTCGGCAATTTCATGAAGTGTATACCCGTTCCAATAAAACAAATCTATTAATCTTTTTTGAGATTGAGATAACTTATCCTTTGCTTCTTGGAGTTCAAATTTATTTATTGTACCTGCTATTTCGTTGGTAGAATCTTCTATTTCAAGCTGTTTGCTAGAATGATGGTAGACATTCCATTGCCTATTAAAATTCTCATTACAATCTTTCCGAATATAATCTATACAAATATTTCGAGTAATAGTAAGTAACCAGTTTATAAATTCACCTTTTGTATCATCATAAGTGCTTTTTGTTGTCCAAAGTCGCAAAAAAACCAGTTGAATAATTTCTTTCGTCTTTTCTTCGTTTCTTTGTGTAAACTTATAAACAAAACTATAAATTAATTTAATATAGCGATTATATAGTTCTTCTAATGCAGGACTTTGCTTTTTTTTGACTAAATTCATTAATTCAAAATCACTTTTATCCTTCAATCGTTGATGCTCCTCTCTTGAGGTATTTTATTAGTTTGATAGTAAAATTATATAATTGGAGGAGAATAAAAGGAACAATCAACATAGACGATTGTTCCTTTGTATTTGATAATTAATTTATTTAAATGTGGTGTCAGTATTCACAATATACCAAATCTCCTTAATTCCTTGTCCATTTACATCACCTTTTACTTTATCATTCACAAAATAATAGAGTGGATAACCTTTATAAGTAACTTGATTCTCTCCTGAATCTTCCCTTGTAATAGTTCCAAAGTCATTTTTATCAAATCCTACTGGCACTTTAAATTTATCTGCAGTAAATGGGGGCCAGTTTTTCAAACATTCTCCACTACAATTACTTTTTTCATATACATCATTTTTAAAATAATAAAGCGCCATTCCTTTGGAATCAGCTAAATATTTACCAACTTTAACGTTTTCTAATAATTGTAGTGTTGATATTTCTTGATTTCTTATTTTTTCATAATTAGAGGATTTAGTACTTTTTTCTGATTCTCCAATGTTACAAGCTGCTGACATCAGGATTGATGTTATAGTCATTAAAATTAACATCATTTTTTTCATCTGTATTCCTCCTTAATATTTTAGTTTCAAATTAGTAAACGGTCCTACCTTATAAAAGGTTTGAAAAACTTTATATCTTTTCATTTATTTTCTAAATCCATTATTCTTGTTTCAATATAAAGAAAACCCATAATTCTCTTTCCTGATGTCATGGGCATTTTATAATGTATTTTTCAGTTATTTCTCTATAGAATCTCTTGGTGAAGTAATAGCCCAACCAACTGGAGCTGCACCGACTGGATGGCTTAATGTTTTGCCTTCGATTACAGATGTACTATTATTTTTGACGAACGTGCCGTCTGTTTTAACATTGTAGTATGTACTCAAATTATTTACTTCCTTATCTTTAAAACTAAATGTAATCGCTGGAGTAAATTTATCAACAAGTTGGCCTGTTTCCATATCAGTAACTTTGAACGCAAAATTCATAATTACTATTTCTCCTTCTGGCGCATTAGCTTGGAAATTTTTATTATCCCCCTCAAGAACTTGAAAAGTAACGTCATGTTGAAACGTCACTTCTGGGATCGCAATTTTAATTCCACTATGACTTATTTTTGCCGCTTCCCCTGCCTTAATTTTCTTTTCTGCAACTACATTAGTAAATCCGAACTGTGTAAAATCAGTAGCTGCGGAAGCTACAGCACCAAATAATAACATTGAAATAACTGACAGTACACTTGCAAGCGTAAAACGAAATTTCATTTTCTAACATCTCCTTCAGTTTTGTATTGGCCTCTCGTTATAGGTAACGAAGAATGCAACGATAAGGTTTGAAGAAACTGAAATTAAATAAAATTAAGTTATTATCGAACTAACAGACTCATGTTTATATTTTTCATATTAACTAGATTCTTGTCAAATTCTCCTTTTTCATCTATTTAATCATTATTTCAATTTAAAAAACTACCAATGGCAACTTCAATTGCAGAACAGGCAGCCATAAAAAATATTTAAGAATTTCTCATTTTTCCATTTAACTATCCCATAGGCTCCTATACTTGCTTTAGTTTTATAAAGGTATATTCTTCACTATTTTTTTAATGCAGAACAGTTTCTAAAAGGAATGAATATGGAATGGTTTTAAAATTCATATTGAACTAACGCATGCCTTAATTCAATTAAAGTGTAGAAAGCCTGTCAAATTAGAAAGTCTTTTAACAGAGCCTAAATTTATTAACGAAGGAATATTAGCATTGAAATAGAATAGTGCATTATAAGGAAACACTGATGAGGTGGAATGAAATGAGATTTACTAAATTGAAGCAATTATATTTAACTATTTTATTACTATTAACATTTTCATTGATTGGGTGTAGTGATAATCAGGTTACACAAGCAAAATGCGGAGAGAAGAAGGTTGTTAAAGCGAAATGTGTAGGAAACTTCTTATTTGAAGGAAAATCTGTTGAAAGTGTTACAATTTCAAGAGTCGGAGAGAATATGTTAGATATAAAAGAACCACATGCTTCATATCATCAAGATGCATCAATTGAACTTCAAATTTTTATTGATGCAATCAAAACAGCAAATAAAATTGATGGGATAGTAGATGTTGCAAAAGCTGACTACTATTTAACAATGTCATTTGAAAACAAAACAAGTTCACATTATTTTTTATGGTTGAGTGATGATGGAGGTTCAATTATGAATGAAAACGATTCAAATACAATGTACAGGTTACATTCAGATTTAATAAGTGATTTAAATAAATATATTAATGGTTATAAGGAATAATTAAATTAGCATAATAGATTCCTGGTTTCAATATCATTAAGTAATAACTCTTCAATCGTTTATCTATTATATATTTATTGATATATTTTAGGACTTTCCATTGCATCTTCAATTTTGAAACATGAACTAATTTTAAACACTACTTTGTCACTACTTCTTTTCCACCTTTTGATTTGTATAGTATTAATGAAATTCCTGAGTATGAATGTGGAAGATATTCAGCTTTACAATAAAAATTTCCATTATGAGCTTTATAATAAGGGTTGTTATTGAACGTTATTATCTGTTTCCCAAATCTAGCCTCTAAACTTCCACCTCCCCTTCCATTATATCTATTAATTATACATTTCCCTTGAATTAATTTTGTGTGTTGAGACATTGCGTCTGGTAAATCTTGTACAAGTTTTACAAAAGAAATGCTAGAAAACAAACAAACCATTAAAGCAACTACTAATCCGAATTTTTCCTTTAAGGATATTTGATACAATTTTCTATTCTTCTTAGTCTTTTTATATATTATTTTACTGTTCTTCTTTTTATAAAAATTCCAAATAGAAATTGACATACCAATAATTAAACCTAAATATATAATAGTTTGAAAAAAATAACTTAACATTAATTGATTACTTCCTTTCTAAATAAATTATTAAATAGCTATATTCTTACTGTCTTACCAATATAACTTCTAATATTAAACTGAGGGGCTATTAATAAATCAGCTCATCAGTGCTATTCAACTAAGGTTCCAACCACTGCACCTGTAACAAATCCTATTATTATTATAAATAGATTTCCATAAGACCCTTTAAGCCAGTCTACGTTGAAAATATAGGCTATTCCATACATAATCCCTATAGCCAACCAACCAAAAAAGACTTTTATAAAATACTTCTTCATTGTTGGCTCCTTTCTTTTGAATGAAATATCCATAAGTCTAATTATATTTTCTTATTATTTTGCTACATAAGTGAAACTTTGCGAGGTTAGCACAACATGAAAAAAAAATGCCGCAGAGATTGTTTTAGGCATTCCATAAATATTTATTCTCTTATCATTTATCCTATTCCTTGTTACTAACCTGCCATTTACTTTAATAAGAAAAAAGCTACCGAAGCAGCTTAAAGGTTATTTAACTAATGCACTGCGATAGTTGAACAAGAAAAAAATAAACAAGCATACTTAGGGGATAGTAATAGTGAGGTGAATTACTTCATGAAGAAGATTTTATTAACTTCATTTATGCTATTATTTATGATCCCAAGCACTACTTATGGTGAAAGTCTAGTAAATGCAAAATGCCCTCCAACTGAGAATTTACAAAAGCCAAATATAAAGGACAAAGATGAATTGATAAGTGCCTTAAATGACATTATTCCAAAGATATATGGAACAGATCTTAACCATAAAGAATGGAGAATCGAGAAAATTCAACCTGCTGCAAGCTTGACTGGATTCGAGAAACACTACTTCGGTATTGCAGTAACTTTTTGTGGTAAAGAAGTAGCAAATCACTCATGGTTCGTTCGACTAATATTCCCTAGGATGCTTCCAGCTGTCAGTGCTGCAACTGGAGAACTCTACATTGTTAAAGATCGGAATGATAACTGGATTCCTTGGTTTCAATATCATTAATATTTCAAATGTAATACAACTAAACCAGCTAATAGTTGTCAATATTTTTCAATAAAAATTTTATAAAACACATGTTATACTAAAAATAGACAT
>NZ_LJIZ01000030.1 GCF_001420605.1 Bacillus sp. FJAT-25509 | reverse complement strand
GGGGGTTTCCCCCTGTGAGAGTAGAACGTCGCCTGGTAAACGAAAAGCATCAGCTATTAAGTTGATGCTTTTTTTGTGTTCAAATTTGGGAATGTCAGTTCTTATCATGACTTTAAATATGGAGAGAAAATATGTAAGTCTAAAAGATAAGCTTAAGAATCAAAACATGGTCGGATAAAAAATTAAAAAGTTAATTTACTTTTATTAAAAATTAATAAAGTAAATAATAATATTAATGCTGGGCAAACACCCTTAATTATATATCTACATAACTTAGATTGAATGGAGGGAAAAAGATGAGAGGAAAAATACTCAATTACTATGCAGGAGGTAATACTGCAAAAGGGTTTTATAATCTCTATGACTCAGCTTTAGAGGATTTAGATAAACTATTCATTCTAAAAGGCGGTCCAGGTACTGGGAAATCAACATTAATGAAAACAATTGGAGAAATGATTGTAAATAAGGGAATTGATATTGAATATTTACATTGTTCTTCAGACACTAATTCAGTTGATGGCTTAATTATCCCGAAATTTCAAATAGGTATAGTAGATGGAACAGCTCCACATGTAATTGAACCAAAAGCTCCAGGAGTTATTGAGGAATATGTGAATTTAGGTGTTGCTTGGGATTCTAAGAAATTATCCGTACACAAGGAAGCAATACTATCACTAAATGATGAAATTTCTAAGAAGTTTCAAACCGCTTATGATACATTTGCTGCTTCATTAAAGGCTCATGATGAAATTGAAACAGTTTATATTTCCAATATGGACTTTGTAGAGGCAAATAAACTGACTAACGAGTTGATTGCGCTTTTTTATGGTAGTCACAGCAATACTGAAAAAGTCTCAAAAGTAAAACATAGATTTTTAGGTGCAGCAACTCCAAGTGGCGCGGTTGATTATATTCAAAATTTAACAGAAGATATCGAAAAGAGATATTTTATTAAAGGTAGAGCTGGTTCCGGTAAATCAACAATGTTAAAGAAAATAGCAGCTGCAGGAGAAGAACGAGGATTTGATGTTGAGATTTATCATTGTGGATTTGATCCAAACAGCCTTGATATGGTAATTATTCCGGAACAAGGCATTGCGATTTTTGACAGTACAGCACCCCATGAATATTTTCCTGATCGTGAAAATGATGAGATTATTGATATGTACGAAAGATGCATCACACCGGGAACTGATGAGAAATACGCTGCTGAAATAGATAGAACAACAAAATCATATAAGGATAAAATGAAAGAAGCAATATCTTATCTAGCGGAAGCTAAAGTTCTTAGAGATGAATTAGAAGCGATCTATATTGGAGCTATGGACTTTGCAAAAGTTGATAAAATACAGAGTGAATTAATAGAAGAAATTGAAGGTATTATAAAAAATTAGCATTTTTAATTTCGTAAAGGTGTAACCAAATGGGTTCACCTTTTTAATTTTGGAGTAAGAGAATCATTAAAAAATCAATAGTACGTATTTATATATATTTCGTGTTATTATTTAGAATTTTTACGATTAAGAATACCAATAATAAATTTTTCATTTGAATATAAAAATGAAAAAGAAGTGCACACAAAATGGGTTCCAAAAGCAGCTCTATCAAACGGCACGTATTATATCTCTGCTGCTGTAGTAACGAAAGATGGATTTAAAGTAACATCAAATCCAACTAAAGTAACGGTTCATTGATAAAAGTCAAGAATTGAAAAAGCTATCTTACCTATTTATTATAGGGATAGATAGCTTTTTTGTTCTTCATTAATTATTCGCTATTATAAAATGCGAATAAGAATTAAAAAAATTACATTAGCTATGTGTAATTTAATCTAAATAGACAACATAGAATGTGAAAAACTAAGTAAAACACGAACATTAAAATATTTTTTTATAAAATCATTCATATTTTATTGAAATAAATATGATAAATTGATACTATAGAGATAGGAAATTTAGCAAACCTCATATAAGTTTGGGAATATGGCCCAAAAGTTTCTACCTAGTAACCTTAAATTACTGGACTATGAGGGGAAGTTAATCACACGTGTACGTATTTAAGTATACGCCTAAGTAGATTATCTTTCCTCACCATAGAGGGATAAATCTATTTAGGCGTTTTTTGTTTAAAATTTATGATAAACATAAAAAAATAGCGAATAAACTTGGGGGATAAGCAGATGAAACCGGTAGTTGGTGTCATTATGGGGAGTACAAGTGATTGGGAAACAATGAAACATACTTGTGATGTGTTAGAAGAGTTGAATATTAACTATGAGAAACGAGTTGTTTCGGCACATCGTACACCAGATTTAATGTTTGAGTATGCAGAATCAGCTAGAGAACGTGGTATTAAAGTAATTATTGCAGGTGCAGGCGGGGCTGCTCACTTACCAGGAATGGTAGCAGCAAAAACGACACTTCCAGTAATTGGTGTACCAGTACAATCAAAAGCTTTAAATGGATTAGATTCATTATTATCAATTGTACAAATGCCAGGTGGAGTACCTGTTGCAACTGTTGCAATTGGTAAAGCAGGTGCGACGAATGCAGGCTTACTTGCAGCTCAAGTATTAAGTATCCAAGATCAAGAAGTTTATTTAGCATTAGAAACTCGTCGTGAAAACACTACTAAACAAGTTCTAGAAAGCAGTGAATCACTATGAATAGCAAAGTAATTCTACCAGGACAAACAATAGGAATCATCGGAGGCGGCCAACTTGGAAGAATGATGGCGCTTTCAGCGAAAGAGATGGGCTATAAAATAGCTGTTTTAGATCCTACTCCAAACTCGCCTTGTGGGCAAGTATCTGATATAGAGATTACGGCTGAGTATTCTAATATAGAAGCAATTAAACAGCTTGCGAAAGTAAGTGATGTTATAACATATGAATTTGAAAATATTGATGTAAACGCACTTGAGTATTTAGATGAACATTCTTATTTACCTCAAGGCAGTGAGTTATTAAAGTTAACACGAAATAGATTAACTGAAAAAACAGCTATTCAAAATTTAGGCATAAAGGTTGCCCCGTTTCGACTAGTAGAAAATGAAGAGCAATTTTCTGAAGCTGTTACGAAAATAGGTTTACCAGCTGTTTTGAAAACGACAACAGGTGGTTATGATGGAAAAGGGCAAGTTGTTTTAAGATCTGAAGAAGACTTTGTTGTAGCATTAGAACTTGTTAAAAAACAGCAATGTATTCTTGAGGGCTGGGTTCCTTTTGAAAAAGAATTGTCAATAATTGTCGCAAGAAATAGTAATGGAGAAGTAAATACGTTTCCAATAGCAGAGAATGTTCATATAAATCAAATTCTGCATACTTCATCTGTACCAGCAAATACCTCAACATTAGTAATAGAAACAGCAGAGAACTATGCAAAAAAAGTAGCTAGCTCATTTCATCTTGTAGGTGTTTTAGCAATTGAGTTATTTGTAACAGAAGATGAGCAGGTTTATATTAATGAATTAGCTCCGCGTCCACATAATACAGGACACTATACGATGGAGGCAGTTGAAACATCACAGTTTAAGCAACATATTCGAGCGGTTTGTAATTTACCATTAGGAAATACGGAATTACTAAAACCTGTTGTGATGGTGAATATATTAGGTGAACATGTTGAAGAAGTATTGAATGTAATGCAAAATGATAGTACATTAAATGTCCATCTTTATGGTAAAGAAGAAAGCAAAAAAGGCCGTAAAATGGGACATATTAATATAATGGCAGCATCAACAGAACTAGCGATGCAAAAAGTAAAAGAGTTAGGGATTTGGGAACAAAACCCGGTGGAGGTAAAAATATGATTGAACGTTATTCACGCCCAGAAATGGCAGCAATTTGGACAGAAGAAAACAAATTTAAAGCTTGGTTAGAAGTTGAAATCTTAGCATGTGAAGCATGGGCTGAATTAGGAGATATTCCTAAAGAAGACGTAAAAGTGTTACGCGAAAAAGCTTCTTTCGATATAAACCGAATTTATGAAATTGAAAAAGAAACACGTCATGACGTAGTTGCATTTACTCGTGCAGTTTCTGAAACATTAGGCGACGAACGTAAATGGGTACATTATGGCTTAACTTCAACTGATGTAGTAGACACAGCACTTTCATACTTACTACACCAGGCAAATGATATCTTATTTAAAGATTTAGAGAATTTCATTGGAATTCTTGAAACGAAAGCTAAAGAACATAAGTACACAGTAATGATGGGACGTACTCACGGTGTACATGCAGAACCAACTACTTTTGGTTTAAAACTTGCTTTATGGACAGAAGAAATGAAACGTAACTTAGAGAGATTTAAGAATGCGGTTGAAACAGTTCGTGTAGGTAAAATCTCAGGCGCTGTTGGAACATACGCAAATATTCCTCCATTTGTTGAAGCGTATGTTTGTGAAAAGTTAGGAATTCAAGCAGCTCCAATTTCAACTCAAACATTACAACGTGATCGTCATGCTCACTACATGGCAACATTATCTTTAATTGCAACTTCAATTGAGAAGTTTGCAACTGAAGTACGTGGATTACAAAAAAGTGAAACAAGAGAAGTTGAAGAATTCTTTGCAAAAGGTCAAAAAGGCTCTTCTGCAATGCCACATAAACGTAATCCAATTGGATCTGAAAACATGACAGGTTTAGCTCGTGTAATTAGAGGTCATATGGTCACAGCTTATGAAAATGTATCACTTTGGCATGAAAGAGATATCTCACATTCATCTGCGGAAAGAATCATCTTACCGGATGCAACAATACTTTTAAATTACATGTTAAATCGATTTGGAAATATTGTTAAAAACCTTACTGTATTCCCTGAGAATATGAAACGTAATATGGACCGTACTTACGGATTAATTTATTCTCAACGTGTACTTCTTGCTTTAATTGAAAAAGGAATGTCACGTGAAGAAGCTTATGACACTGTTCAACCAAAAGCAATGGAAGCTTGGGAAACTCAAGTACAATTTAAAGAGCTTGTAGAAGCAGAGGATAAAATTACTTCTTTATTATCTCAAGAAGAAATTAATGATTGCTTCGACTACAGCTACCACTTAAGTCAAGTCGATACAATTTTTGAACGCTTAGGATTAAATTAATAAATATTGTTTGGCTAAGATTAGAGAAAAAAATTCTTAGCCAAACAATTCAAATAACAGATAAAGCATAAATTCTATTGGGTGTTTAAATGAGGATATGGGAGGCATTGTTAGCATGGCAGAGCAAGTAATGTTGTATGAGGGAAAAGCAAAAAGAATTTTCTCAACTGAGAATCCTGAAATTGTAAGAGTTGAGTACAAAGATTCAGCAACTGCATTTAACGGTGAAAAGAAAGCAGAAATTGCTGGTAAAGGTCGCTTGAATAATGCGATTACTAGTTTACTATTTTCAAAGTTAATGGAATCAGGTATTGCATCTCATTTCGTAGAAAAAACATCAGAACTTGAACAACTTGTAAAACGAGTAACAATTGTACCAATTGAAGTAGTTGTTAGAAATATCGTTGCTGGAAGCTTATCGAAACGCATGGGATTAGATGAAGGTGTTAAGTTAGAAAAACCAATCATCGAGTTTTATTACAAACGTGATGATTTAGGTGATCCGATTATTAATGAAGATCATATCGCTGCACTTAAACTAGCAACAACTGAAGATCTTGAAACAATTAAAGAGATTGCTCTCCGTGTTAATGATGTACTAGTAGAACAGTTTAATGCATGTAATGTTCGATTAGTCGATTTTAAATTAGAGTTTGGCAAATTAAATGATGGAACAATTTTGTTAGCTGATGAGATTTCACCAGATACTTGCCGATTATGGGATAAAGATACAAACGCGAAATTTGATAAAGATGTATTCCGTAGAGATTTAGGTAACTTAACAGATGGATACGAAGAAATTTTAAAACGCTTAGGGGGATTATCATGTTCAAAGTAAGAGTATTCGTTACATTAAGAGAAAGTGTTTTAGATCCACAAGGAAATGCAGTTAAAAACGCACTTCATAGCATGAATTTTAGCGAAGTTCAAGATGTTCGTATCGGTAAATATATGGAATTATTGATTGATAAAAATGTTGCAGATTTAGATACTGCTGTAAAAGAAATGTGTGAAAAGTTATTAGCAAACATCGTAATTGAAGATTATCGTTATGAGGTAGAGGAGGTAGTCGCACAGTGAAGTTTGCAGTAATTGTGTTCCCGGGCTCAAATTGTGATGTTGATATGTATCATGCAATCAAAGATGAGTTAGGCGAAGAAGTAGAATACGTATGGCATGATTCAACGAATTTAGATGAATTTGATGGTATCTTATTACCAGGTGGCTTCTCATATGGAGATTACTTACGCTCTGGCGCAATTGCAGGCTTTGCAAACGTGATGGATGCCGTGAAGAAAGCAGCTGCTGAAGGTAAACCAGTATTTGGCGTGTGTAATGGATTCCAAATCCTAACTGAAGCAGGTCTACTACCAGGTACTCTTAGACGTAATGAGAAATTAAAATTTATGTGTAAGCCTGTTGAGCTAGTTGTTGAAAACAATGAATCAATGTTTACAACTGGTTATGAAAAAGGTCAAGTAATTACAGTACCAATCGCACATGGTGAAGGAAATTACTATTGCGATCAAGAAACATACGAATCACTTAAAAGTAATAATCAGATAATTTTCCGTTATCAAAATAATCCAAATGGTAGTTTAGATGATATCGCAGGTATTGTTAATGAAAAAGGAAATGTATTAGGAATGATGCCACACCCTGAGCGTGCAGTTGATGTATTATTAGGCTCAGCAGACGGACTTCAACTATTTCGTTCGATTGTAAGAAACTGGAGGGAAAACCATGTCGTTACTTCTTGAGCCAAATCCAATTCAAATTGAAAATGATAGAATTTATGCCACTATGGGATTAACTGATGAAGAGTTTCAATTAGTCAAATCAATTATTGGTCGCAATCCGAACTATACAGAGCTTGGATTATTCTCAGTAATGTGGTCTGAACATTGTAGTTATAAAAACTCTAAACCGTTATTACGTAAATTCCCAATAAGCGGTGAGCATGTTTTACAAGGACCAGGTGAAGGAGCAGGTATTGTTGATATTGGCGATGAGCAAGCTGTAGTATTTAAAATCGAAAGCCATAATCACCCTTCTGCAATTGAACCATACCAAGGTGCTGCAACTGGTGTAGGTGGAATTATTCGTGATGTATTTTCAATGGGAGCACGTCCTGTTGCACTTCTAAATTCATTACGATTTGGTGAATTAGAAACTCCAAGAGTTAAATATTTATTTGAAGAAGTTGTTGCAGGTATTGCTGGTTACGGAAACTGTATTGGTATTCCAACAGTTGGTGGGGAAGTAAACTTCGATCCATGTTACGAAGGCAATCCTTTAGTAAACGCAATGTGTGTTGGATTAATCAATCATAAAGATATTAAAAAAGGTCAAGCGCATGGTGCTGGAAATACAGTAATGTACGTTGGTGCTTCAACTGGTCGTGATGGAATTCACGGTGCAACATTTGCTTCCGAAGAGTTATCTGATGCATCTGATGAAAAACGCCCAGCGGTACAAGTAGGCGATCCATTTATGGAGAAGTTATTACTTGAAGCATGTTTAGAAGTTGTTCAAAATGATGCTCTTGTTGGTATTCAAGATATGGGTGCAGCTGGATTAACATCTTCATCTGCTGAGATGGCTTCAAAAGCAGGAATGGGAATTGAGATGAATCTTGATTTAGTTCCACAACGTGAAGCTGGTATGTCAGCTTACGAAATGATGCTATCAGAATCTCAAGAACGTATGTTACTAGTTGTAGAAAAAGGTAGAGAGCAAGAAATCGTAGACTTATTTGAAAAGTATGATCTACATGCAGTTTCTGTAGGACGTGTTACAGATGATAAGATGCTTCGCTTACTTCATAAAGGTGAGGTTGTAGCAGAATTACCTGTAGATGCTCTTGCTGAGGAAGCTCCAGTATATCATAAACCATCAACTGAACCTGCATATTATGGTGAGTTCCAAGCGATGGAAAACTATATTCCTGAAATTAGTGATTCAAAAGAAACGTTAAAACAATTACTTTCTCAACCTACAATCGCAAGTAAAGAGTGGGTTTACGGTCAGTATGATTATATGGTTCGTACAAATACAGTAGTTGCTCCAGGTTCTGATGCTGCAGTAATCAGAATTCGTGATACAAAAAAAGCTCTAGCAATGACAACTGACTGTAATGCACGCTACTTATATTTAGACCCTGAAGTTGGTGGGAAAATTGCAGTAGCAGAAGCAGCACGTAATGTAATTTGTTCAGGAGCTCGTCCTCTTGCAATTACAGATTGCTTAAACTTCGGAAATCCTGAAAAACCTGAGATTTTCTGGCAGTTAGAAAAAGCAACAGATGGTATGAGTGAAGCTTGTAATGTATTAAGTACTCCAGTAATTGGTGGTAACGTATCATTATATAACGAAACAAATGGTGAAGCAGTTTACCCAACTCCTGTAGTTGGTATGGTAGGTCTAATTGAAGATGTCGAGCATATCACGACTCAAAACTTTAAAACAGCTGGCGATTTAATTTATGTAATCGGCGGAGCAGAAGCTGAATTCGGTGGAAGTGAGCTTCAAAAATTATTAAATGGCAAAATCTTTGGTAAAGCACCAAGTATTGATTTAGCTGTTGAATCTAGTCGCCAAGAGCAAGTTCTTGCTGCTATTCAAGCGGGTGTAGTTGCTTCAGCTCACGATATTTCTGAGGGTGGTTTAGCTGTAGCGATTGCAGAAAGCACATTTGGTCCGTCAGAAGTTGGTGCAACTATTACGATTGAAGGAAATGAGGTTGTTTCATTATTTAGCGAAACTCAATCACGTTTCTTACTTTCAGTAAAACCTGAACATAAAGAACAATTCGAAGCATTAGTAGATGCAAAGTTAATCGGTACAGTTACAGAAGAAAAATCAGTAACAGTTCGTAATGAAAATAATGAAACAGTTCTTCATGCTTCAGTTGAGGAACTGAAACAAGCTTGGAAAGAGGCGATCCCATGCTTGCTGAAATAAAAGGACTAAACGAAGAGTGTGGAATATTTGGAATTTGGGGGCATACTGATGCTGCCCAAATCTCCTACTATGGTCTTCATAGCTTACAACACAGAGGCCAAGAAGGAGCTGGAATTGTTGTAACGAATGGGGATGAGCTTGAAGGTGCAAAAGGACTCGGCTTAATAACAGAAGTTTTCAGTAAAGGTCAATTAAATGATTTGCACGGAAAAGCTGCTATTGGTCATGTTCGTTATGCAACTGCAGGCGGAGGCGGTTATGAAAATGTTCAGCCTCTATTATTCCAATCGCATACAGGAAGCATTGCTCTTGCCCATAACGGTAATTTAGTAAATGCTTCAAGATTACGTAAAGATTTAGAGATGCAAGGTAGTATTTTTCAAACTACTTCTGATACTGAAGTACTTGCTCATTTAATTAAACGTAATGGCTCTGCTCCAATCAAAGATAGCATTAAAGCATCTTTAAATATGATCAAAGGAGCTTTCGCTTACTTAGTTCTAACAAAAGATGCAATGTATGTAGCGCTAGATCCTAATGGTTTTAGACCATTGGCATTAGCTAAACTAGGTGACGCTTATGTTGTAGCTTCAGAGACATGTGCATTCGATGTAGTCGGAGCGAAATATATTCGAGATATTAATCCGGGAGAATTACTTATTATTTCAGATAATGGAGTCGAAACTGATCAATTTACTTCATCAGTTAATCACACTATTTGTAGTATGGAATATATTTATTTCTCTCGTCCTGATAGCAATATTGATAATATCAATGTTCATGCTGCACGTAAAAATATGGGGCGTGTATTAGCTAAAGAAGCTCCTGTTGAAGCAGACGTAGTAATCGGTGTTCCTGATTCAAGTATTTCAGCAGCAGTTGGTTATGCAGAAGAGTCTGGCATTCCATATGAACTTGGATTGATTAAAAATCGTTATGTAGCTCGAACATTTATTCAACCTTCTCAAGAACTTAGAGAGCAAGGGGTTAAAATGAAACTTTCTCCAGTTCGTTCGATCGTTGAGGGGAAACGAGTAGTAATGGTAGATGATTCAATCGTTCGTGGAACTACAAGCCGCCGAATCGTACAAATGTTACGTGATGCAGGTGCAAGTGAAGTTCATGTCCGTATTGGCGCACCACCATTGAAAAATCCTTGCTATTACGGTATTGACACTTCAACAAGAGAAGAGTTAATTGCTGCAACTAATACAATAGAAGAAATTTGCGAAGAAATTGGCGCAGATTCATTAGAATTTATTAGTCTAGAAGGATTACTAAATGCTATTGGTAGAAATCACGAAGGACCAAATAGAGGTCAATGTACTGCTTGCTTTACAGGGAAGTATCCAACAGTGATCTATGATGAAAATGAATTAGTACATTCTCATAATTAATATTAAAAAACAGAGGCGGTGAGCAAAGTCGCCGCCTCTTTTCAATTGAATCTATTCATAAGGAACTGAAAGGGGAAATCATCACATGGCGAATGCATATAAACAAGCTGGAGTAGATATCGAAGCTGGCTATGAAGCAGTGAACAGAATGAAGAAACACGTTCAAAAAACAATGCGTCAAGAAGTTCTTGGTGGATTAGGAGGATTTGGAGGAATGTTTGATCTTTCCAAATTCAACCTTAAAGAACCAGTTCTTGTATCAGGGACAGATGGAGTAGGAACAAAATTAAAATTAGCTTTCCAAATGGACCGTCACGATACGATTGGCATTGATGCAGTCGCGATGTGTGTGAATGATATTGTGGTTCAAGGAGCGGAGCCTTTATTTTTCCTAGATTACTTAGCAGTTGGAAAGGCTGTACCTGAACGAATTGAGCAAATTGTAAAAGGTGTATCTGATGGTTGCGTACAAGCAGGCTGCGCTTTAGTCGGAGGAGAAACTGCTGAAATGCCTGGTATGTATCCAGAAGATGAATATGACGTTGCTGGTTTTGCGGTAGGAATTGCTGACAAGTCGAAGCTTGTAACAGGTCAAAACATTAAAGCAGGAGATATCTTATTAGGAATCTCATCAAACGGGATCCATAGTAATGGATATTCTCTAGTTCGTAAGGTTTTATTAGAAAAAGGTGGCTTAACGCTTGATCAACACATTGATAAATTAGGTCATACTTTAGGCGAAGAACTACTACGCCCAACTAAAATTTATGTAAAACCAATTTTAAATGTCCTGAAAAAATTTGAAGTAAAAGGTATGGCACATATTACTGGTGGTGGGTTTATTGAAAATATCCCTAGAATGCTTCCAGAAGGAATCGGAGCAGAAATTGATTACGGTTCATGGCCAATTCAACCAATCTTTGATTTATTAGAAGAGACTGGTGAATTGAAGCGCGAAGAAATGTTTAATATTTTTAATATGGGTATTGGTATGGTTCTTGCGGTTAATGAAGAGAACTTACATGACACTATTAAACTATTAGAAGAAGACGGAGAAAAAGTATTTATTATCGGAAGAACAAAAGCAGGTGAAGGTGTTACCTTTGGCGGAGGTTCTCTGTAATGAAGAAGATTGCCGTATTTGCATCAGGAAATGGCAGTAACTTTCAAGCCATTCTTGACGCAACTCTAAGCGGAGAAGTGAATGCTGAAGTGAAATTACTTGTTTGTGATCGTCCAAATGCATTTTGTATCGAACGAGCAAAGCAAGCAAATATTCCATCATTTATATTTTCAGCGAAAAACTATGAATCAAAAGAGCAGTATGAAGGTGAAATTATTGCCCATCTTAAAGAGTTAAATGTCGAATTTATTGTATTAGCTGGCTATATGAGATTAATTGGTCCGACAATTTTAGACTCATTTCCTGGGAAAATTGTAAATATTCATCCTTCATTTCTACCATTATTTCCTGGAAAAGACGCAATTGGTCAAGCTCTCCTAGCTGGTGTCGAATCGACTGGAGTAACGGTTCATTATGTCGATGAAGGAATGGATACTGGTCCAATTATTGCGCAAGAAGAAATTCTAATTGAAAAGGGAGATTCTAAGGAATCACTTGAGCAGAAGGTTCATAGTGTCGAGCATGTTTTATATGTGCAAACACTAAAAAAATTGTTTAGTTAACTAGATTAGATATAGAGCATGAAATCGATTAGATAGGGGAATGTATCATGAAAAAACGAGCTTTAGTTAGCGTTTCAGATAAACAAGGTATTATTGAATTTGTAAGTGGATTAATTAAACATGATTTTGAAGTTATTTCAACAGGTGGAACTTTTAATTTATTAAAAGATGCTGGATTAAATGTAATTGGTATTTCAGAAGTAACTAACTTTCCAGAAATTATGGATGGTCGTGTAAAAACATTACATCCTTCAATTCACGGAGGTTTACTAGGCGTTCGTTCAAATGAAGAACATATGCGTCAAATGAACGAGTTAGGTATTCAGCCAATTGATTTAGTTTGTGTAAATTTATATCCGTTTAAAGAAACAATTATGAAGCCTGATGTTACATTTGAAGATGCAATTGAAAATATCGATATCGGTGGCCCTACAATGCTTCGTTCAGCAGCTAAAAATCATGAGTTTGTATCTGTAGTAGTTGATCCAACAGATTATGAAGTAATTTTAGCTGAGTTAGCTGAAAATAATTCGGTTTCTATTGAAACGAACCGTCGATTAGCTGCTAAAGTTTTCCGTCATACTGCAGCTTATGATTCATTAATTTCTAATTATTTAACAGAGCAAGTAGGAGAAGAAAATCCTGAAAGCTATACTGTTACTTACGAATTAAAACAATCTTTACGATATGGTGAAAATCCTCACCAAAAAGCGACATTCTATCGTGCTCCAATGCCAACAGTTTCATCAATTGCTTATGCAGAACAATTACATGGTAAAGAGCTTTCTTATAACAATATTAACGATGCAAATGAAGCATTAAATATTGTACGCGAATTCTCTAATCCAGCTGTTGTCGCTGTAAAACACATGAATCCATGTGGAGTAGGCGAAGGCACTTCAATTGAAGAAGCTTATGATCGTGCTTATACTGCTGACCCAGTTTCAATTTTTGGAGGAATTATTGCGACAAACCGTGAAGTTGATGCTGCAACAGCAAAGAAAATGCATGAATTATTCTTAGAAATTATTATCGCTCCTTCATTCAGTGAAGAGGCTTTAGAAATCTTAACTAGTAAAAAGAACTTACGTTTATTAACATTGGACTTAGAAACTAAGCCTACGTTTGCACCTAAATTAACGACAGTTCATGGTGGCTTATTACGTCAAGATATGGATACATTTGGATTAGATGAAGCAACAATTACAGTCCCTACAAAACGTCAACCGACTGAAGAAGAGTGGGAGAATTTAAAATTAGGTTGGAAAGTTGTAAAGCATGTTAAATCAAATGCGATTGTTTTAGCAAAAGATCATATGACAATCGGTGTTGGTGCAGGTCAAATGAATCGCGTTGGAGCTGCAAAAATTGCGATTGAACAAGCTGGTGAAAAATCAAATGGCGCGGCATTAGCTTCAGATGCATTTTTCCCTATGAATGATACAGTAGAAGCAGCGGCTAAAGCTGGTATTACAGCAATTATTCAACCAGGCGGATCGATCAAAGATGAAGATTCAATTAAAAAAGCTGATGAATATGGAATTGCAATGGTCTTTACAGGGGTTCGTCACTTTAAACATTAAGAAATAAGGAGATGACAAGATGAAAGTATTAGTCATTGGTCGCGGAGGCCGTGAGCATACAATTGCTTGGAAGGTAAATCAATCGGAGAATGTAACAGACGTATTTGTTGCTCCAGGAAACGATGGAATGATTGATGTTGCAACACTTGTCAATATTGATGAAAGTGACCATGAAGCACTTATTGCATTTGCAAAAAATGAAGAAATTGATTTAACAATCGTTGGTCCTGAAGTTCCTTTAATGAACGGAATTGTAAATGATTTTCGAGCTGCTAATTTAAAGATTTTTGGTCCAACTAAAGAAGCGGCAATTATTGAAGGAAGTAAAAGCTTTACAAAGGATTTAATGAAAAAATATTCGATCCCGACTGCAGCTTATGAAACGTTTACTAATTTTGAAGAAGCAAAAGCATATGTTGAAAAAGTTGGTGCACCGATCGTTATTAAAGCTGATGGATTAGCAGCTGGTAAAGGTGTAGTTGTAGCGATGACAATTGAAGAAGCAATCATCAGCCTTCATGACATGCTACTTGATGAAAAGTACGGCGATGCAAGTGCATCTGTAGTAATTGAAGAATATTTAGAGGGTGAAGAGTTCTCGCTAATGTCGTTTGTTAATGGGAATAAGGTTTATCCTATGGTAATCGCACAAGACCATAAACGTGCTTATGATGGAGACAAAGGACCTAATACTGGTGGTATGGGTGCGTATTCGCCAGTACCACAAATCTCAGAGTCAGTTGTTGAACAATCTTTAAAAGAAATAGTAGTACCAGTCGCAGAAGCAATGATTTCTGAAGGAAGACATTTTACTGGAATACTATATGCAGGTTTAATGTTAACAAGCCAGGGACCTAAAGTAATCGAGTTTAATGCAAGATTTGGGGATCCGGAGACTGAAGTTGTATTACCTCGTTTAGAGAGCGAGTTAGCTGAAGTATTGTTAGGAATATTAAATGAAGAAGAGATCCATTTAGAATGGTCAGAGGATGCTGTTGTTGGAGTAGTACTTGCTGCAAATGGATATCCTGAAGTTCCTGAAAAAGGTGCTGTCATAACTGGATTAAATAATGTCAGTAATGAAACGATGGCTTTCCACGCAGGTACAAAACTTGAAAATAATGAATTTGTTACAAATGGTGGAAGGGTATTAATTATTGCACATAAAGGGAGCTCCATTAATGAAGCTTGCGAAAATGTATATAAGCAAATTGATACGATTCAATCAACAGGCTTATTCTATCGCCACGATATAGGTCATAAAGCAATTAAAGTAAATAATTAGAAAGAAAGGGTCGTCATTAATCATCAATGACGACCCTATTTCTTGTTTAAATAAGAACTAGTGTTCTATTTTTATCTATACAATCTACTCCATTTTTGATAAACTACTTTTATGAAGGTTGAATGCAATCTTCGAATGTATCTCCCTCGTCGTGTTTATCTGCCATAATCTTACATTTCTTACCTAGAGCAGTCATTGGGCAAAAACGTAATACTCCCTCTGCAACTTTCATGGCACCGATTATGATCAAAATGATTACAGAATTACTACATCTTCTGCGTGTAAGCTTTGCTGTGCCGTAAGCTAAAATTGTTAAGCCAGCAGTTATACGTATAAGTGCATTTATTATGCTAATATTTGGTCTCAACAGTAACTCCCCTTATAATAAGTATCAGTGATTAAATCACTCTTTACCATTTTTCCCTTTAATTGTTTCAATATCATAGGAAACAATTAGTATTAATTACTTAAAATGGCGACGTAGGGTTACTTTTCCTTTTTTATAAGATACAATACATTTATATTTTTGATAAAAAGTACTTAATAAAATAGATAAATTAATGTTAAAAAACAATTCCGGAGGACAAAATGTACGATTATTCACAATGGAATCACATATTTAAATTAGATCCAAACAAAGAAATCTCTGATGATGAATTAGAAAAAATTTGTGAGTCAGGAACGGATGCAATATTAGTTGGTGGAACGGACGATGTAACGTTAGATGCTACGATATCTCTACTAGTTAGAATAAGACGTTATGCAGTACCATGTATTTTGGAGGTATCAAATCTTGAAGCCGTAACCCCAGGTTATGATTTTTATTTTATCCCGACAGTTTTAAATAGTAATGATCCAAAGTGGATTATTGGAATGCATCAACAAGCAATGAAAGAATTCGCACATTTAGTTCATGCTGAAGAATTGGTGATGGAAGGTTATTGTATATTAAATAAAGATTGCAAGGCTGCAAAGCTGACAAGTGCAGTGACAGATCTTTCAGTAGAAGATGTTGTAGCTTATGCGGAAGTTTCTGAGCAATTATTAAAATTACCGATTTTTTATTTAGAATATAGCGGCACATATGGTTCACCCCAAGTGGTAGAAGAAGTATCAAAAGTATTAAACAAAACGAAATTATTCTATGGCGGTGGAATTACATCAACTCAACAAGCAATTGAGATGAAGCAATTTGCTGATACGATTGTTGTTGGGAACATTATATATGAGAACTTACAAGAAGCTTTACTTACCGTGAAAGCTGTGAAAGAAGGAGCGACGAAGTAATGAAAACAGCAGAAGAATTATTGCAAGGTTTAAATCCAATGCAAAAAGAAGCCGTTAAAACGGTTGATGGTCCTTTATTAATTATGGCTGGAGCAGGTTCAGGTAAGACTCGAGTACTAACACATCGAATTGCGTATTTATTAGGTGAAAAAGGTGTTGCTCCTTGGAATATACTTGCGATCACCTTTACAAATAAAGCAGCTAGAGAGATGCGAGAGCGTATATTTAATCTAGTTGGAAAAGATGCAGAAGATATTTGGGTTTCAACATTCCACTCAATGTGTGTTCGCATTCTTCGTAGAGATATTGATCGTATTGGCTTTAATAGAAGTTTTTCTATCTTAGATACAACTGACCAATTAACAGTCATAAAAAATATTCTGAAAGAGAAAAACTTAGATTCAAAGAAATTTGATCCTCGTAGTATTCTAGGTTCTATTAGTAGTGCAAAAAATGAACTGCAAACTGCTGCAGATTATTCACGAGATGCTTTTACTCCATTTGAAAAAGTTGTTGGTGAAATTTATGCATCTTATCAAGACCGATTACGTAAAAATCATTCATTAGACTTTGACGATTTAATAATGATGACAATTAATTTATTTGAACGTGTTCCAGAAGTACTACAATATTATCAACGAAAATTTCAATATATTCACGTGGATGAGTATCAAGATACCAACCATGCTCAGTATAAAATTGTAAAATTGCTTGCCGAGCAATTTAAAAATATTTGTGTAGTTGGTGATTCAGATCAATCAATTTATCGCTGGCGTGGAGCAGATATTTCTAATATTCTTTCATTCGAAAAAGATTATGATAAAGCACAAGTAATTCTGTTAGAACAAAATTACCGTTCGACTCAAACGATTCTTGATGCTGCTAACGCGGTTATTACGAACAATTCAAACCGTAAAGCGAAAAAGCTTTGGACAGAAAATGGACAAGGTACACCGATACATTATTTTAGAGCTGCCTCAGAACAGGACGAAGGATATTTTGTAGCTGGAAAGCTAGCCGAGTGGAAAAAAGAAGGAGTTCATCAATATGGTGATGTTGCTATTCTTTATCGTACGAATGCGCAATCACGTGCAATGGAGGAAGTTTTAGTTAAGTCTAATATTCCTTATAAAATGGTCGGCGGAGTAAAGTTCTATGATCGTAAAGAGATTAAAGATTTACTTGCTTACTTAAGATTTATTGCCAATCCAAATGACGAGATCAGTTTTTCAAGAATAATTAATGTGCCAAAACGCGGTGTAGGCGCAGCGTCTGTAGATAAAATTATTAACTATAGCATAATGAATGACTTATCTTTATCTGATACTTTAGAGCAAATTGATTTCGTTGGATTAAGTGGAAAAATTACGAAAGCAGTCGGAGATTTCCATGCTATGGCGAAAAACTGGCAGCAAATGTTGGATTATTTATCAGTTACTGAGCTTGTTGAGGAAGTTCTTGATAAAACAGGTTATATCCAAGTGTTAAAAGATGAAAATACTATTGAATCTGCATCTAGAATCGAAAATATTGAAGAGTTTTTAACAGTTACAAATGCTTTTGAAGAAAGCAGTGAGGATAAAAGTTTAGTATCATTTTTAACTGATTTAGCATTAGTTTCTGATATTGATCAAGCGGATAAAGAGGAGTCACAAGCAGATGAGGTTATACTTATGACGCTTCACTCTGCAAAAGGATTAGAGTTCCCAGTAGTCTTTCTAATCGGTTTGGAAGAAGGTATATTCCCACATAGCCGTTCTTTAATGGACGAAGAAGAAATGGAAGAAGAAAGAAGATTAGCATATGTAGGGATAACACGTGCGGAAAAGGATTTATACATTACAAATGCTCAAACACGTACACTTTATGGTCGCACTAGTGTAAACCAAGAATCTCGTTTTATAAATGAAATTCCTGATGAACTATTAGATCGTGCAAATAAGAAGGTTGTAACTGAGCGCCGTGCTGTTTCAAGACCAGCAGTGGCTATGAGAACAACAGGTGGCGAGTCACACGGTTGGCGAGTTGGAGATAAAGCTTCTCATGGTAAATGGGGAATTGGTACAGTTGTAAGTGTAAAAGGAGAAGGTGAAGCAATGGAGTTAGATATTGCATTCCCGAGTCCTGTCGGTATTAAGCGTTTATTAGCAAAATTTGCTCCAATTACGAAAGCATAGAAGGGATGGAGAGCTCATGGATCAAAAAATCATTGATAAAGTTGAAGAACTAAGAACAAAATTAAATCAATACAACTATGAGTATTATGTACTTGATCAACCTTCAGTGCCAGATGCCGAGTTTGACTCACTATTACATGAATTAATTAGTTTAGAAGAACAGTATCCAAACATTTTAACACCAGATTCTCCATCTCAACGTATAGGTGGACAGGCAATCGATTTATTCGAAAAAGTCGTTCACAGTCATCCAATGTTAAGCCTTGGAAATGCGTTTAATGAAGGTGATTTAAGAGATTTCGACCAAAGAATTAGACAGGATTCAGCGCAAGCTTCTTATGTTTGTGAACTTAAAATTGACGGCTTAGCCGTTTCACTTCAATATGAAAATGGATTGTTTGTCAAAGGTGCAACTCGTGGTGATGGTACAGTTGGTGAAGATATTACGCATAATTTAAAGACGATTAAAGCAATTCCATTAAGACTTTCTGAGCCAATTACAATAGAAGCTCGTGGTGAAGCATTCATGCCAAAAGCTAGCTTCGAAAAGGTTAATGAAGCGCGTGAAAAGAATGGGGAAGAATTATTTGCAAATCCAAGAAATGCAGCGGCTGGTTCATTACGCCAACTTGACCCAAAAATTGTTGCAAAGAGAGATTTATCGTTCTTTGTTTATGGATTCCCTACAGCTGAAGAATTTTCAATTCAAAAGCATAGCGAAGCCTTAGACTATCTTCACAAACTTGGATTTAAAACAAATACTTTCCGCAAATCATGCCATACAATTGAAGAAGTAATTGCATACGTTGAGGAATGGAAAGAAAAACGCCCATCATTGCCATATGAGATTGATGGAATTGTCATAAAAGTGGATGAATACAGTACTCAGAAAAAGTTAGGATCAACAGCTAAAGTACCAAGATGGGCTATTGCATATAAGTTCCCAGCTGAAGAGGTAGTTACAAAATTAGTAGATATCGAATTAAGTGTTGGTCGTACAGGAGTGGTAACACCAACTGCAATTTTAGAACCTGTTCGTGTTGCAGGGACAGTAGTAAAACGTGCATCACTTCATAATGAAGATTTAATTAAAGAAAAAGACATTCGAATTGGTGACTCAGTCGTTATTCGCAAGGCTGGAGATATTATTCCTGAAGTTGTAAATGTACTATTAGATCGTCGTACTGGTGATGAGCAGCCTTTTGCAATGCCAACTCACTGCCCTTCATGTGATCATGAGTTAATAAGAGTGGCAGGTGAAGTGGCACTACGTTGTGTAAATCCATTCTGTCCATCTCAAATTCGTGAAGGATTAATTCATTTTGCGTCTCGTGATGCAATGAATATCGACGGTTTAGGGGAAAGAGTAGTATCGCAATTATTCGATGCTAATTTGATTAAGACATTTACAGATCTTTACCTTCTAACGAAAGAACAATTATTATCACTAGAACGATTTGGAGAAAAGTCAGCAGATAAATTAGTTTCTGCAATTCAAACTTCTAAAGAAAATTCACTAGAAAAATTATTGTTTGGTTTAGGGGTTCGTCATGTTGGAGCTAAAGCAGCAAAAACATTAGCACAGCATTTCCAAACAATTGATCGACTGATGGAGGCATCTGTTGAGGAAATTACCGGAATTAATGAAATTGGTTCTAAAATGGCCCAGTCAATCAATGAATATTTTTCACAGGACGAAGTAAAAGAACTTATTTCAACGTTTAAAATTGTTGGAGTAAATACTGAATATAAAGGGATTCAAGTAGAAAATATTAATATGGATTCTCTTTTTGCTGGTAAAACGGTAGTATTAACTGGTAAGCTAGAACAGATGACTAGAAGTGAGGCTAAGAAGCAGTTAGAAGCACTTGGAGCAAAAGTAGCTGGAAGTGTTAGTAAGAGTACTGATTTAGTCATTGCAGGTGAGGCTGCTGGATCGAAATTAGATGCTGCACGTAAATTAAATATCGAAGTTTGGGATGAAGAGAGAATGATTAAAGAGCTTCAACCACAATAACTATTTCAATCAACTAGAGGGC
Source organism: Bacillus sp. FJAT-25509 (assembly GCF_001420605.1). GTDB lineage: Bacteria > Bacillota > Bacilli > Bacillales > Bacillaceae_G > Gottfriedia. Next base: position 86,677 of record NZ_LJIZ01000030.1, on the reverse strand, counting down.
GGATTAATGAGGTATTAGTTCGTTCACTTAATAAGTAGAAGGTGTGAGTTAGATGAAAAAACGTATAGGAATGCTCCTATGTTGTTTTTCGCTCATCTTATCTGGGTGTTCATTATCAATAAAGAATGAAGATAAGGTTGTACAAGAGAGCAATAACAAAAAAGGGGAAGACGCAATCATACCCCGTTACTCAATTTCAAATGATTACTACAAGACAATACTTCCATTTAAGCCAAGCAAAACAAGAGGTGCTGTCGTTGCAAATATCGATAATAGACTTGATATTAGTGAATTTGAATTAGGTTTAATGCGAATTGTACAAGAGCAATATTCAACAAAAGATTACTTGTATCAAGAAGGACAATTATTAAGTAAAAAAACAGTGGAATCTTGGCTAAAAAGGAAGTATACTCCTTCACAATTTAAACAAAAACAAGATGCACTTAAGAACGCAAATTTAAAACCGAATTCGATTACAAACGATGGATTGAATCCAATTCAAACGGACACAAAAAATCTTACCGAAGATCAAAAAGCTAAACAAGCTCCGATTTTTTTAAATTCTATTTTAGAGCAGGATTATCTAAAAAAGAATGGGAAAGAAGTTAAAGTTGAGGGAGTAGCAATTGGTTTAGCAATGAACTCTGTTTATTATTATCAAGAGGAACATGGCTACCCAAGAGAGCTTAAAATACCTCAAGATGAAATGATTAAACAAGGTAAAGCAATCGCTCAAGAAATTTTGACGCGAGTGCGAAAAATGGACGAATTTAAAGATATACCAATCACATTTGCTATTTTCCGTCAGCAAAGCCAGTCATCTGTAGTACCTGGAAACTATGTTGCTATGACTTCAGTTTCTGGAAATGACTTCTCGATTAGTAATTGGGATAAAATAAATGAGAAGTATTATTTATTCCCTTCAGCTGCTGCGACTGCTGATTACCGAGATGATGCAATGAAAATGGTTAATTTTAAATCAGATATAGAAAATTATTTTCCGAATTATACTGGTGTTGTAGGCACTGGTTTTTATAAGGATAATGAATTAATACAACTAAAAATTGATATACCTATGCAATTTTATGGTAAGGCAGAAGTCATAGCTTTTACCCAATATGTAGCGGGACTTATGATGGACCATTTCCCTTCATACTTAAAGGTTGAGACGAATATATTCTCATCTAATGGACAGGAAGCACTCATCGTAAAAGAAGTAAATGCTAAGGAACCAAGTGTGCATATTTATAACTAATAGGAAGAGGACTACTCTTCCTTTTTTTTTATTTAAGGGAAGAATCTGTAAGCGTTTCATATTTGAAGAATATATAGGAATATTGTATTATGTAAATGTGAGTTTTTTATACAGTAGTTATTCTACTAGCAATTTACTGAAAAAACTGATAGAAAAACGGTTACAGTAATTGCTATTTTCAAACTAAAGGGGGATTTATTCAATGGTTATACCTTACAAACATGAGCCATTTACTAACTTTGGCTTAGAGGAAAATCAAGAACAATACAATCAAGGATTAGCAAAAGTTTCATCTTATTTAGGTGAAAAATATCCACTAATCATTGGTGGAGAGCGTATCTTTACAGACGAACAGATCGTATCTGTAAATCCTTCGAATCATAAAGAAGTTATTGGTTCTGTATCTAAAGCAAGCCGTGACTTAGCTGAAAAAGCTATGCAAATTGCTGATACAACTTTTAATACATGGAAAAAAGTTAAACCTGAAGTTCGTGCTGACATCTTATTCCGTGCGGCTGCAATTATTCGTCGCCGTAAACACGAATTCTCAGCTTTATTAACTAAAGAAGCTGGTAAACCTTGGAATGAGGCAGATGCTGATACAGCTGAAGCAATTGATTTCTTAGAGTTCTATGCTCGTCAAATGTTACAATTAAAAGACGGAATTCCTGTTGAAAGCCGTCCTGGTGAATATAACCGTTTCAACTACATTCCATTAGGAGTTGGTGTTGTAATCTCTCCTTGGAACTTCCCATTTGCAATCATGGCTGGAACAACTGTAGCTGCTGTAGTAACTGGTAACACAGTTCTATTAAAACCAGCAAGTACAACTCCAGTAGTTGCTTACAAATTCTTAGAAGTATTAGAAGAAGCTGGATTACCTGCAGGCGTAGTAAACTTCGTACCAGGTAGTGGTGCTGAAGTAGGAGATTACTTAGTTGATCACCCTCGCACTCGTTTCATCAGCTTTACTGGCTCTAAAGAAGTAGGTATCCGTATTTATGAGCGCGCTGCAAAAGTAAACCCAGGTCAAATCTGGTTAAAACGTGTTATCGCTGAAATGGGCGGTAAAGACACAATGGTAATTGATAAAGAAGCTGATTTAGAATTAGCTGCTAAATCAATCGTTTCATCTGCATTCGGATTCTCTGGTCAAAAATGTTCAGCATGTTCTCGTGCAGTAATTCACCAAGATGTGTATGATCAAGTTCTTGCTCGTGCAATTGAATTAACAAACGAATTAACTGTTGGAAACCCAGAAGACCGTTCAACTTACATGGGTCCAGTTAATGACCAAGCTGCTTTCAATAAAGTAATGAGCTACGTACAAATCGGACGTGAAGAAGGCCGTGTAGTAACAGGTGGAGAAGGAGACGACTCTACTGGTTGGTTCATCAAACCAACAATCGTTGCTGACGTTGCTGAAGACGCTCGTTTAATGAAAGAAGAAATCTTTGGACCAGTTGTAGCATTCTGCAAAGCTAAAGACTTTGATCACGCTTTAGAAATTGCTAACAACACTGAATACGGTTTAACAGGTGCTGTAATCTCTAACAACCGTGCAAACATCGAAAAAGCACGTGAAGACTTCCACGCTGGTAACTTATACTTCAACCGTGGATGTACTGGTGCAATCGTTGGTTACCAACCATTTGGTGGATTCAACATGTCAGGTACTGACTCAAAAGCAGGCGGACCAGACTACCTAGTTCTTCACATGCAAGGTAAAACAACTTCAGAAATGCTTTAATAAATAGAGTAAAGGTTTGTTTTATAAACATCTTTTAATAGAAGAAACCCCACGAAGAAATTAATTCTTTGTGGGGTTTTCTTTGTATTACATTTCATTTCTTATTTATCATCAAAAGATAAAGATTACTTTTGTCTATAGTATGTCTAAAAATAGAACGTTTTCCGAAACATCAGCTTGTTCCGTAGTAAATGGAATCAAGCAATTAGTATAATGGTTAAAAGAAATGAAAGTTAGAGGACTTTGAGTATGAATCCTAAAAAAGATCTTTACAAATCCTATGACTTTATAATGCTAATTTTAATGTTTTGTTTAATGTTTATTAGTATAATTGCAATCTATTCGGCTAGTAAAAGTGGTCAGTATCAGGGAAGTTTTGTAGTAAGGCAAAGTGTTTTTTATTTCATTGGACTTACAGTATCTCTATTAGTTGCGAAAATTGATCTTAATCGAATCAAAAGGATAAACTGGATTATTTATGGAACAAGTATTGTATTTTTAATTGTTTTAATGTTTGCTCCTGAAAGTATTGCGAGACCAGTTAACGGGGCAAAAGCATGGTTTCAGCTACCGTTTATTGGTTCGTTTCAACCTTCAGAATTTATGAAGATAAGTTTGCTTATCAGTATTAGTGCCTTGGTAGATAAACATAATAAGAAATTTAAAATAAATAATGTGAAAACGGATTTAATATTGTTATGTAAAATTCTACTTATTTCGTTGCCACCTACTTTAATTGTTCTTAAACAACCCGACACTGGGATGACTATGATTTTTCTAGTCATTATTTTCTCCATCATATTGTGTTCTAAGATTAAAACATCAATTGTGTTATTTTTAATTTCAATTCCTACACTTATGATCTCTACTCTTTTAGTTATTTTAACTAAATTTCCGAATTACTTTGAAGTAAGAATATTATCTTTATTAATGCCTCATCAGAGAAGTAGAATTGAAGGCTGGTTAGATCCATTTGAGCATAGTGATGCTGGATTTCAAACAAAACAGGGCTTACTTGCAATTGGTACTGGCCAACTTTCTGGAAAAGGATACTTAAATGGAGTTGTCTACATCCCAGAAGAACATACTGATTTTATTTTTGCCAATATAGGTGAAGAGTTTGGATTTGTTGGAGGTGCTTTATGCATAGCTTTGTTTTTTCTATTGCTAAGTAGAATAGTGAATATTTCTTTAGATGCATTGAAAAATGCCAATAATTTGTTTGGAACTTTGATTTGTGTAGGTACGGTATCGGTATTAGCTTTTCAAATCTTTCAAAACATAGGAATGACAATAGGTTTGCTACCTGTAACAGGTATTACGCTACCATTTTTAAGTTATGGTGGGAGTTCACTGTTATCAAATATGATATTAATAGGATTAACACAATCAGTTAGGAATTCTTATAATGGATACATTTTCTATAGTTTAGAAAGAGGGGAGTATGGAAAAAGAAATATTCGGTAAGAGAATGAAAGTTTTACTATACATAGTCGCTAGTTTGTTTTTGATTATCATTTTAAAATTGTTATACATTATAATAATTTAGAAAATTTTTTAATTTAGTGTTTTTTTAATTATTATTTGTGAATCATTTCATAAAAAGTACTAAATAATAAATTTACCAAATTCAGAATCATTATGTATTAAGTACCTTGAAGGGTGTAAATAAATTTACGCTCTTTTTGTTATGCCCAATACTTTACTTCCAACTAAACCCTTCCCCATATTATTATGCTATAATTTTAAATAAACAATAGTGAACAGAGAGAAGGGATACCATGCAAATTTTACAGAGAATTATTCAATTAGTAGATTCAATTCCTTTAGGAACTCGTGATGATTGGGACTCTTATTTTTTAGGACAGGCATTTATAACTTCTCTTCGTTCAACTTGTGGAAGTCGAAGGGTTGGAGCAGTTATTGTAAGTGATAATAGAATAATTGCTTCTGGGTATAATGGATATCCAAAGGGAGCTAAGCATTGTATTGATGGGGGATGCCCGCGATTTGCTGCTCGTCAAGAAGGGTTATTAGATAGTGGTAAATACTCAGATCAATACCCCTGTGATGCTTTCCATGCTGAAGAAAATGCAATTTATCAACTAGTACAATCAGGGATTCAAAAAACAAAAGGTGATAATTGGACAATCTATTGTACAACTGCACCATGTCGAGCTTGTGCGAAAATGATAAATGGAGCGGGGATTACCAGAGTTGTTTATAATGTGGGCTATCCGGATGATTATTCAATCGAGTATTTTAAAAAATATGGAATTGAGCTAACAAGAATCCCTACCGAATAAACTTTAATCCATATTTAAACAAACGTTTGATTAATTTTTATAAGTAGGTAAATCCTGTACAGACTGTTTGAAAGCGTAAGTCTTTCGAGGTTCGTGATCCTAATGAGAAGCGGAGTTGTCCAATCCGATAATGAGCTTCAGTTAGGTGAAGAAACGAAGAAAGCGAGCGTATGACGGGCAGTCTGTAATTATTTTACTTGGATTTAAGTGGAATGTTGCCCGACACATGGGAAATTTGGTATTATCAGTATATTGTATGTTGTGCGAATAATATGGAGGTGCATATAAATGTCAAAAATTACAATGGAGCAAGTTAAGCACGTTGCTCATTTAGCGCGTTTAGCGGTGACTGAGGAAGAAGCAGAGAAGTTTTCAAAACAACTTGGAGCAATTTTAGATTTTGCTGAGCAGTTAGGTGAACTTGATACAACAAATGTGAAACCAACTACGCATGTTCTAAAAATGCGTAATGTATTACGTAAAGATGAGCCAGGTCAAGGTTTACCAATTGAAGAGGTACTGAAAAATGCACCAGACCACAAAGATGGACAAGTTAAAGTACCGTCAATATTGGATTAAGGGGGGGAATTAGAATGTCATTATTTGAATATACAGTTTCAGAATTACATAGCAAATTAAAATCAAAAGAGATTAAAGTAGAAGAATTAGTAAATGAATCATATGAGCGAATCTCTGCAGTTGATGGTGAAGTAAAATCATTTTTAACTTTAAATGAAGAGCAAGCGCGTCAACAAGCGAAAGCACTTGATGAAAAGCCTTGGGATGAGTCTCGTGGAATTCTTTCTGGTATGCCAATTGGTGTAAAAGATAATATCGTTACAAAGGGTCTTCGTACTACTTGTGCGAGTAAAATTCTTGAGAACTTCAATCCAATTTATGATGCGACAGTTGTAACGAAATTAGCACAAGCTGAAAGCATTACGATCGGTAAATTAAATATGGATGAATTTGCAATGGGTTCATCTAATGAAAATTCTGCGTTCGGTGGTACTCGTAATCCTTGGAATACTGAATATGTACCAGGCGGAAGTAGCGGTGGGTCTGCAGCTTCAGTTGCTGCTGGAGAAGTATTATTTTCTTTAGGTTCTGATACAGGTGGATCAATCCGTCAACCAGCTTCATTCTGTGGAGTTGTTGGTTTAAAACCTACATATGGTCGTGTATCTCGTTCTGGTTTAGTAGCATTTGCTTCTTCTCTAGATCAAATTGGCCCAATTACTAGAAATGTAGAAGATAATGCACTATTATTACAAGCAATTTCAGGATTAGATGCAAGTGACTCAACTTCAGCAAATGTAGAAGTTCCTTCATTTACTAAGGCGTTAACAGGTGATGTAAAAGGTCTTCGTATCGCTGTACCTAAAGAATATTTAGGAGAAGGTGTTGGTGAAGAAGCTCGTGCATCTGTTATGGCTGCTTTAAATTTATTAGAAAGCTTAGGTGCTACTTGGGAAGAGGTTTCATTACCACATTCTAAATATGCATTAGCTACATATTATTTAATTTCTTCATCTGAAGCATCTGCTAACTTAGCTCGTTTCGATGGTATTCGCTACGGTCATCGTGCAGTTGATGTAGAAAACTTAATTGATCTTTATAAGAAAACTAGAGCTGAAGGCTTTGGTGATGAAGTAAAACGCCGTATCATGTTAGGTACTTATGCATTAAGTTCTGGTTACTATGATGCTTACTATAAAAAAGCTCAACAAGTACGTACATTAATAAAAGAAGATTTCGAGAAAGTATTTGAAAACTATGATGTTATTATTGGACCAACTACACCAACTCCTGCATTTAAAGTAGGCGAAAAAGTAAGTGATCCAATGACAATGTACGCAAATGATATTTTAACGATTCCAATTAACTTAGCGGGTGTACCTGCGATTTCTGTTCCTTGTGGTTTCCACAATGGTCTTCCATTAGGATTACAAATTATTGGTAAACATTTTGATGAGTCTACAATTTATAGAGTTGCCCATGCATACGAGCAAGCAACTGACTTTACAAAACAAAGACCACAACTATAAGGAGGCGCGGGAAAGATGAATTTTGAAACGATAATCGGTTTAGAAGTACACGTAGAATTAAAAACAAAATCAAAAATCTTCTCACCAAGCCCTAATGCGTTTGGTGCAGAACCAAATACAAACACTGGTGTAATCGATTTAGGTTATCCAGGTGTGTTACCAGTATTAAATGAAGAAGCTGTAAACTTTGGTATGAGGGCAGCAATGGCATTAAATTGTGAAATTGCAACTGAAACAAAGTTTGACCGTAAAAACTATTTCTATCCTGATAATCCAAAAGCTTACCAAATCTCTCAATTTGATAAGCCGATTGGTGAAAATGGATGGATTGAAATTGAAGTTGGTGGTAAAAAGAAACGGATCGGCATTACTCGCGTTCACTTAGAAGAGGATGCTGGAAAGTTAAATCATACAGATGAAGGTTATTCATTAGTAGACTTTAACCGTCAAGGAACTCCATTAATTGAAATCGTTTCTGAGCCGGATATGAGAACACCTGAAGAGGCTTATGCATATTTAGAAAAACTTAAGTCAATTATTCAATTCAGTGGTGTATCAGATGTAAAAATGGAAGAAGGCTCACTTCGTTGTGATGCTAATATTTCTTTACGTCCATTTGGACAAGAGAAATTCGGTACAAAAGCAGAATTAAAGAACTTAAACTCATTTGCTTTCGTTCAAAAAGGACTAGAGCACGAGCAAGTTCGCCAAGAAAAAGTATTATTATCTGGTGGAGTAATCCAACAAGAAACACGTCGTTACGATGAAGCTACAAAGACTACAATCTTAATGCGTGTAAAAGAAGGATCGGATGATTACCGTTACTTCCCAGAACCAGACTTAGTTGAACTATACATTGATGATGAGTGGAAAGAACGTGTTCGCAACAGTATTCCCGAGCTTCCAGATGCTCGTCAAAAACGCTATGTAGAGCAATTAGGTTTACCAGCATACGATGCAATGGTATTAACTTTAACAAAAGAAATGTCTGATTTCTTCGATGAAACTGTTAACAATGGTGCAGATGCAAAATTAGCATCTAACTGGTTAATGGGTGAAGTTTCAGCATACTTAAATAAATCACAAAAAGAACTACATGAAGTTTCTTTAACGCCTGAAAACTTATCTAGTATGCTTAAGTTAATTACAGACGGTACAATCTCTTCTAAGATTGCGAAAAAAGTATTCACTGAGTTAATCGAAAACGGCGGAGACGCAAACGAAATTGTAAAAGCGAAAGGCTTAGTACAATTATCTGATGAAGGCGCACTTCGTAAAATCGTTATTGAAACTCTTGATGCTAACCCACAATCAATTGAAGACTTTAAAAATGGTAAGGACCGAGCTATTGGTTTCCTTGTTGGTCAAATGATGAAAGCGACTAAAGGCCAAGCGAATCCACCACTATTAAATAAGATCTTAATGGAAGAAATTCAAAAAAGATAACTCTATCAATAAAAAACTACGAGCTATAAGCTCGTAGTTTTTTTGCATTGTTTAGAGTCAAAATGATTCAATAATATGGTTGGCTTGTTGATGCATACAAAAGGATATCCACTTTACTGTTGGGTCATTATATAATCCTGTTATATGTATTAATAAAGAAAAACAACCAGCACCTAGTATATTTCCAATGTAAGATATAAGCCATAAATGTAACACCTCTGGCCATTTCATTTTTCCTCTTATGGCAGTATAGGCAAAATAAAATATGTTTCCTATAAATAGGTCAGCACCGCCGTATGCAATTAGAAGAATGGCGACGGTAATTGTTATAACAGCCATTGGGTAAGCAAAAGGTGTATAAGTAGCATGAAAGAAATGACCTGATTTAAATGCTACTATAACTCCGAAGCCAATAAACATACTAGCCATTATTGCTCTTAATAAAAAACGCAAAACACTATCACGGTAAATTTTTAACTTTTTTAGAGCAAAATACTCTACATTCACAAACGGTTTGTTTTCCATCTCATTATCAATCCTTAATTCTACTTTAATGTATTTATCATCAATATGTACTATAATAGTTAAGTTGTTCAAAATGGTTGAAAAATATAGCAAAGAAACCAATGTAATATAAATTTAATATAATATAATTATGCTTTTCAATCTGGGTTTGAACATGCTTTATAAAGGTAAAAATAGATAAGTAAATGGAAAAAGTTTACTACAAAAACTTTTTAGGTTAGGATATAAGTTAGAGAACTTAAATAAATAAGTAGGATGGTTAATGATGAAACGTGCTAGAATTATCTACAACCCTACTTCTGGTCGTGAAATTTTTAAGAAAAAGCTTCCCGATGTGTTGCAATTGTTCGAGCAAGCGGGTTATGAAACCTCTTGTCATGCAACAACCGGTGCAGGAGATGCGACAATCGCAGCAAGAGAAGCATGTGAAAGAAAATTTGATTTAGTTGTAGCTTGCGGTGGAGACGGAACACTTAATGAAGTCATTAGTGGTATGGCAGAACAAGAATATCGACCAAAGTTAGGATTAATCCCGGTTGGGACAACAAATGATTTTGCTAGAGCAATTGGTGTGAATGTTTCAATTATGGAAGCGGCTGAAGTCATAACAAATGGGCAAACTGTACCCCTTGATATTGGAAGAGTTGATGATAAATATTTTGTAAATATTTTAGCTGCCGGTAAAATTACAGAATTAACATATGAAGTACCTAGTAAACTAAAAACAATGTTAGGACAGCTAGCATATTATTTAAAAGGTATTGAAATGTTACCAAGAGTTAAGCCTACACGATTAAAAATTGAGTATGACGGAAAAGTATTTGATGAAGAAGCATTTTTGTTCTTATTATCGAATACTAATTCGGTTGGTGGATTTGAAAAAATCGCTCCTGAGGCAAGCATTAATGATGGTCAATTTGACTTATTAGTCTTAAAGAAATCAAATATTGCCGAAATCATCAGAGTATGTGCTCAGTTATTAAAAGGTCAGCATGTACAAAATGAATTTGTTCTTTATACTAGAGCAAGCCATTTGAAAATTATGTCTGATGAAAAACTACTATTAAATATTGATGGTGAGTTAGGTGGAGAAACACCATGTACTGTCGATATGCTTTACAATCATCTAGAAATCTATGTACCATAATAAGTGAAATAGTAGTAAATACTAGAAAAAGTAACCACGGTAGTTAACGTGGTTATTTATTTTGTATAATGAAATGGTTTAATAAAAGGTTGAAAGGTAGGTAAGGGACTTGTCGAAAAGAGTGTTACCTGTAGAAAAGAATCAATTTATTGATGTTGAATTTATCGATTTAACTCATGAGGGACATGGAGTTGCAAAGGTGGATGGATATCCGATCTTTGTACCAAATGCACTTCCTGGTGAAAAAGCACAAATTAAGGTGCTAAAAACAAGCAAAGGCTTTGGGTTCGGTAAAATTATTGAATTCCAAAAAGAAAGTGATGTTCGAGTTGAACCAATTTGTTCGATTTACAATCAATGTGGTGGGTGTCAAACTCAACATATGAGCTACGAAGGCCAACTCGAAGCGAAACATAAACAAGTAGTAGAAGTTGTAAAACGAATTGGAAAACTTGATGACGTTGTAATCCATCCAGTGCTAGGAATGGAAAATCCATGGAGTTATCGTAACAAAGCACAAGTTCCAGTAGGGGAACTAGAAGGTGGACTAGTTGTTGGTTTCTATCAAAAGAGAAGCCACGAAATTATTCCAATGAATGAATGCTACATTCAAGGAAAAGAAAATGATGAAATGATACAAGCTGTAAAAGATCTTTGTGAGGAATTAAAAATTGAGCCATACGATGAAGTTGGCCATAAAGGACTATTGCGTCATATTATGGCACGCTATGGATACTATACAAATGAATCAATGCTAGTCCTTGTTACAAATAAAAAGAACTTTGCCCAAAAAGACGAATTAATAGCTAGAATTGTTGAGAAGTATCCAACAATTACAAGCATTATTCAAAACGTAAATAATGAAAAAACAAATGTGATTCTTGGAAATCAAACAATTGTATTATACGGAAGTGAAACAATTAAAGATAAAATTGGTGATATTACTTTCGAAATTTCAGCTCGATCATTTTATCAAGTAAACCCTACACAAACGAAGGTTTTATATGATAAAGCACTCGAGTATACAAGCTTAAACGGAAGTGAAACAGTTATTGATGCATACTGTGGAATCGGATCAATCTCCTTATTTTTAGCTCAAAAGGCTAAAAAGGTTTATGGTGTTGAAATTGTACCAGAAGCGATTGAAGATGCGAAACGAAATGCAAGAATTAATGAGATGACAAATGTTGAATTTGAAGTAGGGAAAGCTGAAGAAGTTATACCTAATTGGTACAAGCAAGGTATTACAGCGGAAGTATTAGTTGTAGACCCTCCAAGAAAAGGTTGTGACGAGGCTTTATTAAATACAATCATTGAGATGAAACCGAGCAAAGTAGTTTATGTATCATGTAATCCAGCCACATTAGCAAGAGATTTACGAGTACTTGAAGACGGTGGTTATAAAACAGTAGAAATTCAGCCAGTGGATATGTTCCCACATACTAGTCACGTAGAAGCTGTCGCGAAATTAGTACTTAAGTAAGAGAACTGACACTAATCCTTTTCAACCAAGTGTTCTACCAAGGTACTTTAGTTTTTAGCAAAACCTTTATGAATTAAGAACATAGGTTTGCTGGTTGATGGCGTGGAAATAATAAGTGAATAAAGGTATAAGTGTAAGCAAGGGCATCTTGCTTTTTAATTTTGGGATATGAGAATTGACTGGAATCCCATAATGAGAGGATTTGAAAATTAAGATGAAAGATAATTTTTGGCGTGATTTACCGCGACCATTTTTTATACTGGCACCAATGGAAGAAGTGACGGATGTTGTTTTTCGCCACGTTGTAAGTGAAGCAGCCAGACCAGATGTGTTTTTCACAGAGTTTACAAACAGTGAGAGTTATTGTCACCCAGAAGGAAATAAAAGTGTGCGTGGGCGTTTGGCTTTTACAGAGGATGAACAGCCAATGGTAGCTCATATTTGGGGAGATAAGCCTGAATTTTTTCGTCAAATGAGTATTGGTATGGCAGAACTTGGTTTTCGTGGTGTGGATATTAATATGGGCTGTCCTGTACCTAATGTGGCAGGACACGGAAAGGGAAGCGGCCTGATCCGACGTCCAGAAGTTGCAGCAGAATTAATACAAGCAGCAAAAGCAGGAGGATTACCTGTAAGTGTAAAGACAAGGATTGGTTTCTCTGAGGTAGACGAATGGCGTGACTGGCTAACTCATATTTTGAAACAAGACATTGCCAATCTGTCCATCCATCTTCGTACAAGAGATGAAATGAGCAAAGTGGATGCACATTGGGAACTAATACCGGAGATAAAGAAACTTCGCGACGAAGTGGCACCAGATACACTCTTAACGATCAATGGGGATATCACTGACCGTCAAGTTGGCTTAAAGCTCGCTCATCAATACGGTATTGATGGGGTTATGATTGGGCGTGGTATTTTCCATAATCCATTTGCTTTTGAAAAGGTGCCGACAGAACATAGCAGTAAGGAACTACTTGATCTCTTAAGATTGCATATGGATCTCCATGATAAATTTTCATATTTAGAGCTGCGTTCGTTTAAGGCTTTACATCGCTTTTTTAAGATATATGTTCGTGGGTTTAGAGGGGCAAGTGAATTAAGAAATCAATTAATGAGTACATCATCAACAGATGAAGTACGTGCAATGCTTAATAACTTTGAGTCAAATAATCTTGATGGAATATTAGAACTGTAAAAGTGTCAGCCATTGTGTTGTCGATTACAGTCTACAAATAAATACAATTAAAAAGTACTCTCTAGAGTAGACACTTTAAAAGTCTAGCTATAGGGTACTTTTTTTGTTTTTATTATACAATCTAGAACTTTGACAAGTTGTTAACATTGAATAAGTGGTTTTTTTCCTTTACATGAAGAAAATATCCACCTAGTAAATGAGAAATGTTTACTTTACAATAAATGCAACTATACATTCATAACAAATTTTGAAATTAAAGATGAAATAAAACAATAGAAAGAATGAATTAAAAGCTAAATGTATAAGTAGATAGATACTTATTAGCTTAACGAAAGGACGGATCAACACATAATGAACAGATTGATAATTGGAATGGATGGCGGAGGAACGAAAACGAGAGTTATGGTCAAAGAACGACTAGATGGAGAAACGTTATTTGATCAAAATTTTGGAATGTCAAATTATAACAACATTGGTGTAGAAGGTCTTAGACCAGTATTTAGTGAAATATATGAATCACTTATTCTCCATTTTGGAGAGCGTTTACAAAATGCAATTCTTGTACTAGGCTCTGCGGGAGTTGATCGACCGAAGGATATAGATATTTATTTGAATGCATTAAAAGAAAGTGGTTTTACTTGCCAGTTAGAAGTAGTGAATGATGCAGAAATTGCTCTTGTTGGTGGGAACGGAGACCGAAAAGATGCTTTGATGATTGCTGGAACAGGCTCCATTGTTATGGGAGTAGACTCAAAGGGAAATACAATACGCTCAGGCGGATGGGGCGGTTTAATAAGTGATGAGGGTGGAGGTTTCCAAATTGGTTTACATGCAATCGCGACTGTTATGAATGAGTATGACAAAGTGATTGCTCCTACATCATTTACCGAAAAGTTACTCGCACACTTTAAATTGAATTCTCCAGAAGATTTTATGGACTTATTATACATGGAAGATACAATTCCGGTAGATAAGGTAGCTTCATGTACGCCAATCATTATAGAAGCATGGGTAAAAGGTGACGAAGCTGCTCGTACGATTGTCGAAGGAGAACTAGATAAATTGGTTCGTTTAGTGATTGGAATCAGCCGACAAATGGGATCAGTTAATTTCCGCCTTTCTGTGGCAGGAAGTTTGTTGACGAAATCAACTGAGTATTTCGATACGCTAAAAGAGAAGTTAAATGTGGCTTTACCACAAGTTGAACTTTCTGCACCTCTTTATGATCCAGTTTTCGGTGCCATCATTATTGGTGAGAAATACAAGTAATTCAAAATAAAAATAGTAAGGAATGGCGAGCGAATATGCGTGAAATAGGAATTAGTGTGTATCCCAACTTTTATCCATTGGATCAAATCAAAGATTATTTAGAAAAGGCTAATTCATTTGGTTTTAAAAAGGTATTTGTTTCACTGATTTTAAATAACCATGGTTTTGAAGGTGCACTAAATGTAAATTCAGACACTTGGAATGAATTATTTAGTTATTGCAAAGAACTTAATATGACTGTGTCAGCTGATATGAATGATGAAGTTTTCAGTGAGTTGGGTTGTACATTAACCGACCTTACAGCGTTGCAAAATATGGGTATCACAAGACTTCGGATCGATGGCGGATTTACGAGTGAAGAAGTTGCACTTCTTTCAAAAAATAAAGAGGGAATTCAAATAGAAGTAAATGCTTCAATGTCATCTTCTAGTAATCAAGATGGAAACGCTTTACGCGAATGTCGTGAGTTTTTAGAAACAATAGAAAGAGAAGGAAATATTGGACAACTAACAGCTTGTCATAATTTCTTTCCTCTACCAGATACAGCATTGTTTTTAGAAGACATTCGCTCAATTAACAATATGTTTGCTTTATTCGGTGTGCCAGTTGGAGGATTTGTTGCATCTCAGCTTTCGCCTAAAGATTTACACCATTTAGGTCATGGAGTTTGTACAATTGAAAAACACCGCTTCTTGCCTAGCCATATTGCCATGCTAGAGTTATTTGCAAATGGATTTAATGATGTGTTAATTGGTGACTCTTTTGCAGATTTTTCAGAGCTCAAAGAAATGGCTAGATGTTACAAACAAGAATATATAGAAATTCCAGTTGTTTTTAATCAGTTTGTTCCAGAGCAGACAAAGCTGAAAATTAGCGAGCAGATTCTTATTTCAAGAGTAGATCAACCAGCAAATCTCATTCGTGCAACTGATACAAGGGGAATGGAAGTACCCCATTGCTATTGTGCACCAAGAGGGAAGTATTCAGTTGCTATTTTAAATAATCGAAGTGCACAATATGAGGGAGAAGTACAAATTTCATTAAAAGATTTAGGGCAATCGGTTGAACATAATGTCATTGGATTTGTTCATCCTTTTGCATACGATTTAATGCCTTATTTATTAGCGGGCAAAAATAAGTTTCGATTAGTTGAATATAAATAAAAAAATTTATAGTCGAGGTATTAGAATGGTAAAAAGTGCAGTAATTCTTGCGGCAGGCAAAGGGAGTAAAATGAATCCTTTCAACGCAGTTCGCTCCAAAACAGCAATAAAAATCGCTGGTAAACCATTAATACGTTATAATATTGAATCCATTGTAGCAATGGGAATAGAAGAGATTGTTGTTGTCGTTAATGAGGAACATCAAAGAGAGATTGAGAATCTCCTATTCGACATAGATAATATTAAATTTGTAATTGATCAATCAAATTTAGGAAGTGCAGAAAGTTTAGTAAAGGGAGTTGAGAAACTTTCAAGTACTAAGGAGTTTCTCGTTCTTTACGGGGATACGATCGTCGAACAAAAGGATCTCGAGCAATTAGCTAATTCCAACAAATCTACTGTTTTGTTGAAAAAATTAGAAGAGTCATCAAGAAATTGGATTGGTGCGAGTATAAACAATGGATTTGTTCAGTCAATCGGTGCTCATTACCGTGGTGACAGTATTACTCATCAATTCGCAGGATTTCTTTTTGATGAGTCAATTCTAGATGAAGTGAGAAGAACGCCTGATTATTTTCCGAATGTAAAAGTAGGAGTGGGTGCTCCGAAAGAACGATACATCGAAGCTGCACTTCTAATATCACTTGAGAAAACAAAACTTCAAGCAGTTGAGTGTAATGGCCATTTCTTTGATATAGATAAGCCTTGGCATATGCTAGAAGCGAATGAATACATGGTGAATTATTTTTGTAATGCAATAAAAGAAAATGAACTAGCTGAAGGTGCGGCGATTTCTGAAAATGCGACCATTCGTGGTCACGTAAAGCTTGGTAAGAATTCTTCAATTGGTGATCGAGTTGTCATTCACGGTAACCTAATTGTGGGTGATAATACAATCATTGATAATGGTGCAATTTTCAATGGCAATGCCGTTATTGGCGATCATACTGCCATTCGTAATTATTGTATTATTTATGATGGAGTTTCAATTGGATCGCATTGTATATTCGACCATTGTGCAGAGTTCCTTGGCGGAATGGTAATGGATAAGGTATATCTTTACCACTATGGCGAGTTTTATGGCGCAATAGGCAGTCATACAGATATTGGTGCTGCAACGGTTTGTGGAACATTACGCTTTGATGACGGTGAAACTGAGCACGTTGTGAATGGACGGAAAGAAATACCTTTACATTTTTCAAATGCAGCTTATATTGGTGACTATTGTAGAACTGGTGTGAATACGATTATTATGCCTGGTTGTAAAATAGGGGCTTATAGTGTGTTAGGAGCAGGTGCAATCATCGATAAAGATATCGAACAAAATAGCCTAGTTTTCGTAAAACAAGACTTGGTTATTAA
Source organism: Bacillus sp. FJAT-25509 (assembly GCF_001420605.1). Lineage (GTDB taxonomy): Bacteria > Bacillota > Bacilli > Bacillales > Bacillaceae_G > Gottfriedia. The sequence continues at coordinate 69,725 of NZ_LJIZ01000030.1, read as the reverse complement.
AAAGTGGAGTGAAAAGAAGTACGGCTGGTAATTTTATTAAATCAATAAAAGAAGGTATGAATAATGGAGAATTATTTTAAATACGTGATGGCAAATCTCGAAAAATTATATACGACACAGAATCAAAAAATGGACGAAGCGGCAACATGTATTTTTGAAGCCATTCAAAATGGTGGTCGCTTCCTTGTTACTGGTTCAGGTCATTCACATATGTTTGCAGAAGAATTTTATGTAAGAGCGGGTGGATTTGCGGGGGTCTCTCCGATTTTGCCGAATGAGTTTTTTTTACATGACCATCCATTAAAAAGTACTGTGATCGAACGAATAGAAGCTTATGCAAAGGTAATTTTTGATTTATATAAAATCAGCTCAAAGGATATTCTTGTGATTGCTTCCAATTCGGGAAGAAATGGAATGACTGTTGAACTTGCAAAAATGACACAGGAATGCGGTGCAAAAGTAATTGCATTTACAAATCCTAATCAACCAGAAGGCTCAAAATCAAGACATAGTAGCGGAAAATATCTTTGCGATTTCAGTGATGTAGTTATAGATAATTGCACCGGGCCTGGAGATGCCCACTTTTATGTAGAAGAAGCCAATACAGGTATGGGGGCAACCTCTACAATGGCTGGAGCATTTGTTGCTCAAACAATTTCTATATTATTAGCAAAAAAATATCATCAAGCTGGATTAAAACCACCTGTGTTTAAAAGCTCTAATTTAGATGGTGGGGATGAATGGAATAAAGAGTTGTTTGCGAAGTATTATGGTGTTTAATTATTAATTGAATATCTATTATAAGACCTAAAAAGATTGATTTTACTTTATTGACTCGCTTTTGCGTTCCTAGTTTATGGGAGCGCTTTTCGTGTTTGAACGAAATTGAAGAGTTAACCTTATCTTACAGAATTTCTAATACGCTGTTAAGCAACGCTTAAAACAACAAAAAGCCATAATCCTTGATCCTAGTGTTTTTATGCTAAGAAAAGGATTCTTTTTGTATACAAAAGAAATGGAATCGGTTGGTGTTAGTAAAATGTACCTGTATTTTGTTGTAGGACATAGGTCGTATTATTGCATTAGAATGTAATGTGACATATGAACTAAACCTGTTTGTTTTAAATTGCGAACTATTTTGGAAAAATTCAAACTGTTAAATAGATTTGTTGGAAAGTAAACTTAAAATACTAGATTAGGCATCTAGGGTGGTGAGGTAATGTATGCGAAGAGATTTAATATTGCAATATTTGTATCAAAAAGGAAAATCACTAACTTCACAGGAACTCGAATCAGAATTCGCCATTTCAAATCGTACACTGCGAAATGAATTAAAAGAATTAAACGCGATTGGAGAAAAGTCAGGTTTTGTGATTCAGAAAAAACGTGGTGAGGGCTATTTACTTCATATAGAAAACCAAGAGTTGGTTCAAACGTATATGAACGAAATAGACGGGGCATTAGCACCAGATTTACCTCGTGTCCGAGTGAATAATATTATTATGCTTTTGCTTCAAACGACTGAGTTTCAAACGATTGATATGTTTGCTGATAGTTTAATGATTAGCAGATCAACAGTTTTTACCGACATGATTGAAGTTGAAAAGCAAGTAAGGATTTTTGATTTAAAAGTAGAAACGAAATCACGCTATGGAGTTCGGTTACTTGGTGATGAAACGAATTTTAGAAGAGCGTTTTCCTACTTCTTAAGTCAAAAAGAAACAGGACTGTTAAAGAAGTCGAATTATCAAACTTTTGAGAAAGCTTTTCCTTTTGAGGAAATTCGAGCTGTTTTGAGTGAAGAAGTACAGAATAATCAACTGAAATTAAGTTATTTTGCACTTGAGAATATTTTAGTGCACATCCAAGTACTCTCGTTTCGAGTAACTCAACACAACTTTATCTTGCCTAATCAAGAAAAAAAGTTAGATGTTTCTCTAATCAAACCATCGTTTATGAATATAGCGAAGAGAATTTGTGAAATTCTTTCTGAACTATATCATGTCGTATTACCAGAGAGTGAAATTATCTATTTAGCTGCTCATATAAGTGGTAAATCGAGTGTAGATGATATTGAGGAACATGAAAAAAATGACTTAAAGCAAAAACTAAAGAATTGTTTAGAAAGATTAGATCAAACATTCTTAACTCAGTTTTCAGGTGATCAGCAGCTTTTAAATACGATGATCATGCATATGTATCCACTGTTAAGAAGATTATATTTCAATTTAAAGCTTACGAATCCATTGATTGATGATGTATATAGTAGGTATTCAGATGTGTTTATGATTGCTTTAAACTTTTCTGAAATGATAAAGGAAATTTGGGGATTCGAACTTTCTAGTGACGAAATGGGTTACATCACAATGCATTTAGCAGCTCATGTAGAAAGGGAGAAGCAAAAACAATTAAGTTCCTTCAAAAAGATTCTACTATCTTACGGATTAGGTGCAGGATCGGCCGATTTAATGAAAATGAAACTTGAGACACTTTTCCAAGGGGCAATAATTGACGTTGTTTTGTATAGCGAGCTTCAATTATTAAATTTAGAAGATTATGACTTATTAGTTTCATCTACTTCGATTCCCTTTGACAATATTTCGATTCCGTATATTCAAGTAGCACCAATACTAACTGAAACGGATGTTCAAAGAATTCGACGTACCCTTACTAGATACCCGGCTAATAAAGTTAAAGAAGATGTACCAACACTTTTATCTTTATTTCATACAGAGTTGTTTTATATAGAAGAAAGCAAAGAGTCGTTTGACTACAAAGCCTTCATTAAAGAAAAGGCAAAAAGCGTTGTTGAACTAGGATTTGCAGCACCTAATTATCCCGCTTTAGTTGTCGACCGTGAAGAAAAAATATCGACGATACTGCAATATGGAATTGCTGCGCCACATGCATTAAAAATGGTTGCGATTCAGGATTCAATCAGTGTGGTTATCTTTAAAAATCCACCAACGATTGATGGAAAAGTCGTACAAATCCTATTTTTAATTAATCTTCGTGCTGGAGACTTGTTTTTACACAAGGAGTTAAGTCGATTATTTTTACATTTAATGGATCATCCCGAGACCAAACAAAAAGTTTTGAAATCAAATAATTTCAATGATTTTCAATATGAAATTTCTAAAATCTTGTTTCAATATGGTTCGTAACGATTTAGCGATCATTCTATCAAGCATTACTAGGGTGATCGCTAATCGAAACGGATCAGCTTCATGTTATCATTTGTCCTTTTTAGATAATCTTGAAAACGGTTACTTTTAAAAAAAGGGTTCTTCGATTAGAAAATTAATTAAAAAAATTATTTTGGAGGAAGATAAATGAAAAGAAATAAATGGTTTTTAGGTAGAGCACTTCCAGCTTCTGTACTAGCAGCAACAATGTTTGCAAGTCCTTTAAGTGGAGTTGTTGCAAAGGCTGCACCAACTGTTACAACACAATCTGTAGCGCCGATTTCAACTGGTACTAAGATTTTTATGAATACTACACAAATTACTCATGCAAAACCAAGTGGTTTAGATACAACAAAGCCAGTAAAATGGACAACTTCTGATCCATACGTTGCATATGTTGATACAATCGGTAACGCAAAAGGTGATTACAGCGGTAAAATTTTAGGTGTATCTGGCGGTTCTGCAATCATCACAGGTACTGGAGTAGATTTAAGTGGTAATGCGGCTACTGTGAGTACTACAGTCTCTGTAATTGAAACGCAGGCATCTACTAATCTAGAAAAGCTAGTTTACTATTACAATGCTGGCGATGCGAGAATTCCTGCTACTCTTTCTTCAACTAATTGGCAAACAACACATATTCCAACTGCTCCATCTGGAACTAAGTTTCCATCTAAAAACTATGTTGGCTTTGTTAGTGGAGAAAATGGCGTAAAATGGTTAGTTTCAAAGGATACGTTAATTAAGTCAAATGGTAATGTTAACTTTGGTGATGAAAAAGATCATCCAGTAACTACTGGGATCGTATCAGATGCAATTACATTATATGATCCAAACTTAGCTCCGGCTGATCAAATTCAATATTTACAAGGTGGAAGATATGTTCCTCAAACTGGTGAAAATTCAGGCTCAGGAGTAGATAAAAACGGAAACCCAACTCAATTTAATGCCAAAGAAGTTATTACAAACATTATGCCTGATGGTAATAATGGACTTTGGATTTTAGGTGAAAAAGGAAACGCTACTCATATTGTAAGAAAGCAAATGTCTCTAATGGGCAAATCATTAGTTCAAGAAGAAATTTCTAGAAACTACGCAGATCGATTTGGATTCCAATCTGGTTCTATGAGTTTTGCTGATAAAGACAATATGATTAAAGCTCTAATGACAGCAAATAAAGATGCTATAAGCTCAATTTCTGATACGGATAATGATGGATTATGGACTACAATGTACGCTTCAGGTGAAATTTGGAGATACAACTACATGAAAGAGAACTTTGGTGAAAAAGATGCTAGAACAATAGATGCTAAAGCTTCTGCTATTCGTGCTGTTGAAGCCATCGTAACGCTTGGTTATGTATCTGGAATGCAGTTAAAAGTACCTTCAAAAGACAATGTTAACGATGTTGTTTATATTGTTAACTCACTTGGTGGAAACGCAAAGACGATTGACGAAGGTAAGAAATGGCTTGCAGACAACGAAGGTAAACCAGTATTCGTTGATAATGGTGGAAAGTATACATTAACTGACACAGGAAAACCTGCTTCTGCTGGCTTCTTTGCTAGATCATACAAAGTAGAGGGAAGCAACAATGGTTCTACGACTGCAGAGAGCAAATCATGGGATCAAGCTTGGCTTCAAAAGGATGCAGGAAAAACTACTGATTTAAATGGGAAAGAGGTTAAATATTCTGTTCCAGGTAAAATCAGTGGAGGAACTGCTGGAATCAAAGCATATGACACTGTCGCAGTTCCACAACGTTTAACGAATATTGTAAATGAGCAAAATCCTAATTTAGATGATGCAACAAAAGCTTTAGACTCAAACAAAGTCTATTACAAAGCGACAACATCTACAGACGAATTAGTAGGTCATTACTTTACATTAGACCTAGCTTATAACACGTTTAAAGATAGTGATCCTGAATTAGCAGCTCTAGTGAAAAATGATTTAATTAATCATACAAATGCAATGGTTTTAAACAACTATTATCAAGTAAGTGTTACTGGAGAGAACCCAATTGAATCTCGTTTCAATGGAACAGCTCCTGGAAATGGATTAAATGCTCCTTCAGCTCCAACTAAATGGGCTAATTTAAATCCAGAATTCCTTGACGGTGTTTCTAATGCTTGGGATCGAAATGACTACGAAGATGGTCCATTAAATGCAACATTGGCATTACAAATGCTAGTAGCTGCAAGAGATATGGGCGGTTATACGCCAGCAGAAAAGGCTGCACTTGATGCACAAGGAGTTGCAGTAATTTCTCCACTTGATTTTGCAAACGAATACAAAGTAATGAATGGTGTAAAAGCGTCTACAACAGCTTCAGAGCACAATGATTATGAAACAAGATATCCAAAGTCTTATAACTCAACTTCATTACTTGATATGTCATTACAGTACCACTCTAGATACTTTGGTATCTCTGCTCATAACGGTGACGATATTGGTGTAAGTGGTGTATCTTACGAATCATACATGAACTATTCTGATGAAGAAGAAGCTGCACTAGCATATTACACATTATCTCACCATGCAGAGAAAATGAATGCTAAAGGGATCTTAGATGGTATGAACCAATGGTGGTTTAATGAAAAGAGAGAGAAAAATCCATTTATGTCAACTTTCTACGCAGCTTCTCTAGGTGCAATGAAAGAAAAAGGATTTAGTATCGGAAGTTCAACGGTTGACCTTGAAGGTTCAACATGGCAAATGACACGTATACCAAATAACTTCATGAACTGGGATTCTCTTTCTGCAAACAGAAATGACGTAACGCACGTGACACCTGATTTAATGGTTGATCAATTAATTCCACGTGATGAAGTGATGATGTCTAAATACAATACAAATATTTTCGGAACAATGGACCGAAGAACAATTGATTCTGGAAGCAGCTTATCAATGGAATCTTCAACTGTAACATCTATGCCTTATTGGTTAACTCAAAACCCTGAGGATGCTGCATATGTAGAAGATTTAGGATCAAAAGTTACTGCACCAGTAAATAATGGTACAGAAAGCATTGCTTATCCAACGAATGTAGCAGCTATGAATCCGAATGCTAAATATAACGAAGACACACACACATTTACGATTAATGTTGGTGACTCTGTTAAATTGGATGCTAAAACAACAGGATACACAAAAAATGTAGCTTGGTTAACGAATTCTTGGGATTTAGCTGGATATAGCAATGGACTACCAACGCAAATCAATGCTGATTCAAATGTATCTCAAGTTCTAGATTTAAGAACTTTAGCAGCTTACGGTGAAGTTGGTAATGTTAGTGCAGCAGGTATTAGTGAAGATGGTGTGCACTATGGTTCATACGCAACTGCTTTAAGACCAGGAACAAGTACAGTTACGGGTTATGTGATCGACGGATTCTTTAGAGCTCCGAAAAAAATCACTTACACAATCAAAGTTGTTGATCCGATGAAATCAGCTGAAAAAATTGCTCCTACTGAGCTTGACAAGAACTCATTTGCATACCCAACTTGGTTAAAAGATGCAATGGCTGAAAAAGGATTAAATACAGATGGAAACAAATATGTAGATGTTAGTTACGAATCATCTTCGCCAGACGATGTTGCTGTTGATGCGGATGGAAAAGTAACGTTCAAAACTGATAAACCAGCTAACATCACTGCAACGGTTGTATACTCTGGAATGACATTGAACGGAGAAGCACAATTTGCAAATGATAGCCACGTGATGACTTTTGTACGCACAGTATCTAAGGATGCAAAACAAACAGTTTCATTTAATTCACAAGGTGGATCTGCAGTAGCTCCAATAACTGCAACTTACAATCAAGCGATTACAGCTCCAACACCAACAAAAACAGGTTATACATTCCTTGGTTGGTATAAAGATGCTTCATGTACTCAAGCATGGAACTTTGCAACTGATAGAGTAACAGCATCTACTACTCTTTACGCTAAGTGGGGTATTGGTAAATACACAGTTACATTTAACAGTAAAGGTGGATCTAACGTAGCTACTATTACAGGAAACTATGATTCTATCATTGCGAAACCAGCTAACCCAACGAAAAAAGGATTTGTTTTTGCTGGATGGTACAAAGATGCAGGACTTAAAACTGCTTGGAACTTTACTACTGATAAAGTAAAACAAAATACAACACTTTACGCAAAATGGGATGTTGCTAAAGCAGCAGGGCTAAAAGCAACAAAAGCAAGTACTACTTCAATTAAACTGAATTGGACTGGAGTAAGTGGTGTTTCTGGTTATGAAATCGTTCGTGCTACAAAAAGCGATTTCTCTGATCAAACAACAAAAACAACTACAACTGGAACATATACTTCAACAGGATTAGTTAAAGGTAAAACGTACTACTTTAAAGTTCGTGCCTTCACTCTTGATGGAAAAGTTAAAGTTTACGGTAGTTACACAACTGTTATTAAATTCACACTTTAAATCTTAATTACTAAATGAAATAAAAACTAAAAGGATCTTGGTATATGGGGAAATTCTTGATTTGCCAAGATCCTTTACCCTTAAAAGAGGTGAAAACGAAATGAATACTAAATTTTTTGAGAGAAAATTCTTACCGATTGCTTCGAAAATAGGTAATCAAAGACACTTACTTGCCTTACGTGACGGTATTATGTTTGCTATGCCACTAATGATCATAGGTTCATTTTTCATTATCGTAGCTTGGTTAGAAGCAGATTGGTATCAAAACTTCATGTCAAAAGTATTTGGCGAAAATTGGAATGCTTTTGGAGATATTGTTTATAACGGTTCAATGGGGATTATCGCATTAGTTGCAGTATTTGGCGTAGCGTATTCCTTAGCAAGTAGTTATAAGGTCGACAAAAAGAATATTGATGGAGTTCCAGCTGGCGTATTAGCATTAGCAAGTTATTTAATTGTTAACATTATGAGCACTTTCAAAGATGGTAAAGAAAGCGTATCGGCTTGGTCACCTGATCTATTTGGTGCACAATACCTGTTTGTTGGTTTAATCGTCGCTATTGTTACTGCTGAAATTTATCGTTACTTCTTACAAAAAAAGATTATCATCACGTTACCAGATACAGTACCGCCAACAGTTTCTCGTTCATTTACGGCTCTTATTCCTGGTTTTGTGATTATCCTTTTCTTCTTACTAGTTCGATACGGATTTAGTCATACTGGTTGGGGAGATTTTGCAACGTTTGTTCATAAGGTTGTAACACAACCATTTACGATTTTAGGATCAACTTATATTGGTACGCTTGTAGCGTGTTTAATGGAACATCTTTTATGGAGCTTTGGTATCCACGGTTCTTCGATTATCACGTCTGTAATGGAACCAATTTGGCTTACAAATGCTGATGCAAACTTAACAGCAGTTAAAGCAGGTAAAGAGTTACCACATATCATTACGTATACATTCTATGAGAATGGTATCTGGATGGGTGGATCTGGAGCTACTTTACCAGTTGCGATCTATATGACGTTTTTAGCAAAGTCAAAACTTCTTAAGAAGGTAGGACGTCTAGCGATTGGGCCATCTATATTTAACGTAAATGAGCCAATTATGTTTGGTGTTCCGATTGTTTTAAACCCATTTTTAATGATTCCTTATATTCTAGCGCCAGTAGCAGTATTAACAGTAACGTACTTTGGTACGGCAATGGGAATTTTCCCACATACGACTGGTACGATCATCCCATGGACAACCCCTTATTTCATAAGTGGTTATCTAATGACGGGTGGTAAGATTATGGGGGTAGTCATGCAATTAGTAGCTTTTGCTGTGGCTTCAATCATTTGGTTCCCATTCATTCGAATGTGGGATAAGAAAAATTTAGAACTGGAGAAAGCTAGTAAATAATTCTCCGAAGCAAATAGATGGATAATTGATTAGAAGAAGGGACTACAACTTATGGAAAATCGACAAAAAATTATTACTTCGTTTCGATTAAAAAGAATCGGTGCCTTTGCCATTGATGCAATAATTGTTTCAATCATCTTGTCAATTGTGTATCGAATCACGGGACTTCCAAACTTTCCGGGGGTCTTGGCAAATATGATTGAGCTTCAGAAGTCAGCTGCTAATCAAGAGGCAGCTGTAAAGGTAATGGCTCTTTTTAATGAAGCATTTCTACAGTCGCTTATAATCTATTTTTGTTATGACGTTTTAACAACTCTATTATTGAGAGGATCAACAATTGGAAAGATGATTTTTCGATTGAAGGTAACTCGTATTAATAACAAAAAGGGAATGCTACCTTATATATTACTAGTGATTGTTAGAAGTTTCTTTAAATTTATGACGATGTTTATTTTTCAAGGTCTCCCGTTCTTCTTATCTGTTATTAGCATGTTTGCTAATCAAAAATCATTAGCTGTACATGATCGAATCGGTCGATTTGTGGTTATTAATAAGAACGAAGCATAAAAAACTTACTAAAGAAAGAGGAAATCATAATGAATATCTTACTTTGCTGCGCTGCAGGTATGTCAACAAGTCTAATCGTTTCTAAAATGGAAAAAGTTGCTGAATCAAAAGGGATTTCAGCACGTATATGGGCAGTTTCTGAATCAGTTGTTCGTTCAGAAATCGAAGAAGCTGATGTATTATTGCTAGGTCCACAAGTACGTTTTCTTTTAGAAGAAATGGAAGAAATCTGTGAAGAGAAAAACATTCCAGTTGAAGTAATTAATATGATGAATTATGGCATGTGCGATGGTGAAGCTATTTTAGAGCAAGCTATCAATTTAATTGAAAATAAGTAATAACTTTTGAGAAGTGACTTTTCTGATCTTTGCTCAAGAAAAATACGATGAATACCTTAAAGGTTTATAACTTTGAAATTTAATAAACGTAGGGTTAAGACGATAAAAAAATTTTATTAATAAAGAGAGGAGGTCAGTTTTTATGGTAAAAAATGAAACGGAAATTTTCACACTGATTCTTCATGGTGGAAATGGTCGAAGTGCTGCAATGGAAGCGATTCAAGCAGCAAAAAAACAAGACTTTGAATTAGCTCGTAAGAAATTAAAAGAATCAGGTGATGCTTTAAATGAGGCACACCATATTCAAACAACTCTTATTCAATCAGAGATAGGTGGCACTCCAACGGAGATATCACTATTAATGATTCATGCTCAAGATCACTTAATGAATGCGATGACTGTAAAAGACTTGGCAAAAGAGTTCGTTGATATGTATGAAAGGGGCCAAAAATAATGTCAAAGAAATTTAAAATCGTGACAATAGGTGGAGGCTCAAGTTATACGCCAGAATTGGTTGAAGGAATTATTAAGCGCTATGAACAAATCCCAGTAACTGAGCTGTGGCTTGTTGATGTCGAAGCTGGACGCGAAAAATTAGAAATAGTTGGTGCACTAGCAAAGCGCATGGTCAAAAAAGCTGGAGTACCAATGGAGATTCATCTATCGTATGATCGTCGTGAGGCTTTAAAAGATGCTGATTTTGTTACAACACAGCTTCGTGTTGGACAACTAGCTGCACGCGCACTTGATGAAAGAATTCCACTTAAACATGGGGTAATCGGTCAAGAAACAAACGGTGCAGGTGGATTGTTTAAAGCCCTACGTACAATTCCTGTTATTTTGGATATTTGTAAAGAAGTCGAAGAGCTATGTCCAAATGCTTGGATCCTTAACTTTACAAACCCAGCCGGAATGGTAACAGAAGCAGCATTAAGATATTCAAATATTAAGAGATTCATTGGTCTTTGTAATATACCGATCGGAATGGAAATGGGTGTTGCAAAACTATTAAATGTAGATCATTCACGTGTACGGATCGATTTTGCAGGTCTAAATCATATGGTATATGGCACAGAGGTTTATTTAGATGGAGTTAGTGTAAAAGAGCAAGTACTTGAAATGATTATGGATCCTGCTAATGCTAGCTTTGTAAAAAATATAGATGCTGAAGAATGGGCACCTGAATTCCTAAAAGCGGTCAATGTCATTCCTTGTTCATATCACCATTACTATTACAAAACGTCTGAAATGCTTGAAAGAGCATTAAAAGATTTTGAATCGAATGAAACACGTGCAGAAGTCGTGCAAAAAATTGAAGCATCTCTTTTTGAAAAATATAAAGATGAATCGCTAGATGTAAAACCACCTGAGTTAGAAAAACGTGGTGGAGCTTACTATTCTGATGCGGCTTGTCGATTAATTTCATCAATTTATAATGATACAAGAGATATCCAACCATTAAATACGATGAACAAGGGAGCTATTTCAGGCTTACCATATGACGGTGCAGTAGAAGTTAGCTGTGTCATCACAAAAGATGGGCCAATTCCACTGACGATTGGGGAATTACCAGTTCCAGTTCGAGGATTAATTCAAACGATTAAATCTTTCGAACAGACAGCAATCGAGGCTGCTGTAGAAGGAAATCGCGAAAAAGCAATTCTTGCATTGACGATTAATCCGCTTGTAGCAAACGATAAAGTAGCTGTAGCAATCGTTGATGAAATGCTAGAAGCACATAAAGAATATTTACCGAGGTTTTTTAAATAAAACAAATGTTTAAGACAGCGACCTGATGTGGGTTGCTGTCTTTTTTAATTTTTGACTTTTTTAAAGCTATTCGTTAACCATGGGCCTTCTTAATGCTTATTTTATTTGGGATTTCAAACACCTAAATTTACTACAGAAGTCTTACAGAATTTTTTCTGTTATTAAAAAAGTCTATGAATATTTATCTATGTACATAAAAAACCCAGAACTTTATGCCTATAAAAAACATACTTAAAACGCTAATATAATACAAAATTTTACAAATTTTTATTAAAAACGCAATGAAAATTTAAAAATTTTAAAAATATTAGGAATTTTATGGAGGAATTTTGACTCAAAAAAAGAATTATTTAATTTATCTATTATTCCTTAAAAACTTAATTGAAAAATTATTAAGAAAGTACAGGCATTAATAGGTTTAATAATTTAATAACAATGAAAGGAGATATTGGGGGGATTATCTGGAAAAAAACGGGGGTAATTAGACATGTTTTTGATTGAGAAGTTTTTTCATTGACTGTGTCGATATTCCTCGAATTGCCGTATTAAAAAACAGGGGAAGTTTTTTAAGAAAGTTTATACTAATCCATTTTATTTTTTACTTGAAATTTTCATGAGAGGAACTAAAGAAATGAATAACAAGAAAAACCGTAAAATAACTACATATGCATTAGCATCTGCTCTTGCTCTTTCTAATTTAGCATTTGTTTCACCAACTTCAGCTGAATCTTACCGACCAGGTGATTTAGCATCCAAGTTGGAACAAATTAAACAATCACAGGAAACAAAAGAACTACAAAATAAAAACCAAGTATCTGATGCGAAAGCAAATTTAAAAGCGTCAGATAAAGTTCGCGTGATCGTTGAAGTGGACGGACAGTCACCAGTTGAATACGCAACAAAACAAGGGAAGTTGTTTAAGGACTTATCTGAAAGTCAAAAGGCTAGCCTTTATGCAAAAGTAGATAGCCAACAAAGTTCGGTAAAATCAAAGTTACAATCAAAAGGAATCAACATTAATTATAAAAAACAATTTTCAACTGCATTTAACGGTTTCAGTGGTGTAGTTGCATTTGGTGATGTAGAAAAAATTGAAGCTACTTCAGGTGTAAAAAATGTTTTTTTAGCGAATGAATATAACCGTCCTACAGCTGAACCATCTACGCCAGATATGACGAAGAGTCATCAATTTATCCAGTCTAAAGAAACTTGGAAAGATACTGGTTACGATGGTAAAGGCATGGTTATCTCCATTATCGATACAGGAATTGACCCTACACACCGTGACTTTAAATTAACTGATCCTTCAAAAGAGGACTTAACAAAAGATTCAGTAGCTCAAATTGTAAAGGATAAAGCTTTACCAGGTAAATTCTATACTGACAAGGTTCCTTATGGTTACAACTATTATGACCAAAACGATATCGTAACAGACCTTGGACCAGGTGCTTCTATGCACGGTATGCACGTAGCAGGAATTACGGCTGCAAATGGTGACGAAGCAAACGGTGGGATTAAAGGGGTTGCACCGGAAGCGCAAGTTCTTGCGATGAAAGTATTTAGTAATGACCCAAGCTACCCATCTACATGGTCTGATATTTATCTTGCAGCAATCGATGATTCTATTAAACTAGGTGCTGATGTATTAAACATGAGCCTTGGAGATGTAGCATCTTCTTATGAACCGAATAGTGCAGAAGATCTTGCAATTACTCGTGCAGTTGACAATGGTATTGTGTGTGCTGTTTCTTCAGGTAACTCGAATCACATTGGTGATGGATGGGGGGATCCTCTATCACAAAACCCTGATATTGGTGTAACAGGTGCGCCTGGTCTTAATAAAGATACAATTTCAGTAGCTGCTTCTGGAAATGAAGCTTATCTTTATGAACATGCGATCACTGTTGATGGAAATAATAGTTTAAGTGTCTTAGGTAAAGGTATTGATAGTTGGAAAGATCTATCAGATAAATTTAGTGGAAATATTCCAGTTGTGAACCTTGGTAAAAACGCCGCTGATGGAAGTTACAAATTAGGTGGACCGGATGATTATAAAGGTGTAGATGTAAAAGGTAAAATCGTATTAGTAGCACGTGGAACATATACTTTTGCTGATAAGACGAAGTATGCTGCTCAAGCAGGTGCTGCTGGGATTATCGTATGGAATGCAAATAATGGGGCTCAGTTCGATAACCAAGGCGGATGGGATGTCCCAATGATGCTTGTTAACTCAAAAGCAGATGGTCAAGCGTTAGCGAATTCGATAAATGGTTCAGGAACAATACACGTTGCTCAAACTGCGAAAAATGAAAGTCCTGAAATGGGTCGCATGACAAGCTTTACTTCATGGGGAGTTACACCTAGCCTTGAGCTAAAGCCTGAAATCACTGCTCCTGGTGGAAATATCTATTCAACAGTTAATAATAACCAATATGAAGTGATGAGCGGTACTTCAATGGCAGCTCCACACGTTGCTGGTGGTTCTGCATTAGTACAAGAGTACTTGAAAAATGATAAACGTTTCAGTTCTTTAAACTTAAGTCAACGTACTCACTTAGCTAAAGTATTATTAATGAATACTGCGAAAGTTATTAATGACTTAGATGGTCATCCATTCTCACCACGCCGTCAAGGTGCAGGTATGATGCAAATTGAAAATGCTGTTACAACACCAGTTTACTTTTATAGTAAGGCAACAGGTGAAGCGAAATACGAATTGAAGGATTTCCAATCTAAGCAAGTATCAATGACTTTCACAGCTAAAAATATTTCTGATAAAGATGCTGAATATAAAGTTGACACAAATGCGTTAACAGATGAATTCTATCAAACTGATGATGTTGATCGTAATGCACTTCAAACAGGTGAATTAGATGGTGCAAAAATTGATGCTCCTGAAACGATTAAAGTTCCAGCGGGTCAATCTGTTGATTTCACTGTGAAAATTGATTTAACTGATGCAAAAATTCCTGGATTCGATAAAGATGGTAAAGAAATTCTAGCAAATCTTCATGACAACATTTTCGTTGAAGGTTCTGTAAATCTTATCGGTACAAATGGTCATCCAAATTTAACGGCTCCATACGTAGGCTTCTACGGTAAATGGGACAGTTTACCGATCGTTGACGGATTCAAAGATCTTGGTGAAACTCGTTACTTTGATTTACAACCGTATTTTAAAAAGTATAATAAAATCGCACATGACATGACAACTGATGGCGATAGTACATTCTGGGAAGCTGCTCCTGGAAAGGATGGAGAGAAGTATTACGCGTTTTCACCAAACGGCGATAACAGTGGCGATGATATCAATGCTCTTCCATCATTCTTAAGAAATGCATCAGAAGTACAATATAACATCCTTGACAAAGGCGGTAAATTCCTTCGCCGTTTAAGTGCTCAATCTAATGTTAGCAAAAATGCTTATGACGGTGGTAAAGGCACGCCGTTTGAGGATAGCGAGTCAACTATTTGGGATGGTAAAGTAAATGGTGAAGTTATGCCAGACGGTAAATACTATTACGAGATTAAATCCGTAATTGGCTACGATAATGCACAATGGCAATCTAAGAAGATTCCAGTTTATATTGATACTCATGCTCCAACTATTCAAGCAACTTATGATCCAGATAAGAAAGTTGTTGCTTGGGATGCTTCAGACGATGAAACTGGAGTTAAAGATTATTATATTTTCGTTAATGGTGAAAAGAAGGCTGTAGTTGATAATAATACATCCGCATATGATTTATCAGCATACCCAGATAAATCATATGTAGAAGTAGTTGCTGAAGACTATGCAGGTAACTTAGCAGTAGACACTGCAGCAAAAGGAGACGTAGATCTTCCATTAGTCTATATCACAGATGGTCAAAAAGATAAAACTGGAGCTTATATTCCGAACTCACCGGAGCCATGGGGAGCTTATAGTGACAAGAATATCCCAGTAAAAGGGTTCGTAACAGATGATACTCGTATTAAAACGATTAAGGTTAATGGAAAAGAAGTTCCAGTTGATTATGATGCAAAAACTGGACACTACAATTATTCAACAACTGTAACGTTTGACCAAGATGGTCCTTACACTGTACAAGTTGAAGCAACAGACTATGCTAATAAGAAATTCTCAATTGCTCGACATATCTATGTTGATACTCACGCAGCGGGAATAACTGTATTAGATGCTCCTACAAGAGTGGACAAAAATAAAGAGACAGCTTCATTTACTGTAAAATTAACAGATAACTATAGCTACTTAAACTTCTTCGTTGGTGAAAACCACGAATTTGAAGTTCCATTAATTAGCCCAGTGGATGTTGTAAAACCACTAAGCAAAAATTATAAAGTAACTGTACCATTAAAAGAAGGACAAAATAAAATTACGTTAAGAGCGACTGACCTTGCTGGTAATGAAACAGTGAAGGAAGTAGTAATTAATCGTGCAGATGCTCCGATTAAAACTGGTTGGGTAGTAGAAAATGGCAAAAAATACTACTACAATAGCAAAGGTGTTAAAGTAACTGGATGGGCTACAATCAGTGGTAAAAACTATTACTTCGACAAATCTGGCGTAATGAAAACTGGTTGGTTAACAATAAGTGGTAAGAAGTATTACTTAAACAGCGATGGATCAAGATTTAGTAATGGCTGGAAATCAATTAGCGGTAAATACTACTACTTTGATAAAAACGGTGTAGTAAAAACTGGATGGTTAACAGTAAGTGGTAAAAAGTATTACTTAAACAACGATGGATCAAGAGTTAGCAATGGTTGGAAATCAATTAGTGGTAAAAACTACTATTTCGATAAAAACGGTGTAGTAAAAACTGGTTGGTTAACAGTAAGTGGTAAGAAGTATTACTTAAATAGTGATGGATCAAGATTTAGCAATGGCTGGAAATCAATCAGTGGTAAATACTACTACTTCGATAAAAATGGTGTAGTAAAAACTGGATGGTTAACAGTAAGTGGTAAGAAGTACTACTTAAACAGCGATGGATCAAGATTTAACAATGGCTGGAAAAAAATCAGTGGTAAATACTATTACTTCAACAAATCTGGCGTAATGGCTGTTAATACTAAAGTAGGTAAATATAAAGTTGGAAAAGACGGAGCAAGAAAGTAAGTTTTGACCTTCTAAAAGCCTATTAGACATAGGAAACTGTGGGCATGTATTCGATACAAAATCGGATACATGCTTTTTTGTTTAGAATAAGGATAAAGGATAACTAACGCAGAAAAGCCACAAAGAAAATCAATTTCCTTGTGACTTTTTAATGCTAATTTAGCTTATTTTAGTTTTGTTATTGTTATTTGCTGTATTTAGTGCACTTCTTTTCTTACCATATAATCCATAAACAACAAGTCCTATAGCCATCCAGACAATAAAACGAATAAATGTAATACCTGGAAGACTAGCAATTAAATAAGCAGAAAATCCAATCCCGATTAATGGAATAATTGGAACTAATGGTGTTTTAAATCCTCTTTTTAATTCAGGACGTTTTACACGTAATACAATGATAGAAGAACAAATTAAGATAAATGCTGTTAACGTTCCAATATTAACTAATTCTGCAACTTCGTTAATTGGTGTAACACCTGCTACAAATGCCGTAATTAAACCAATTAATAAAGTAGGACGATAAGGTGTTTTATATTTAGGATGTAATTTTGTAAACCATTTTGGTAATAGACCATCTCTACTCATTGAGAACCAAATACGTGATCCAGCAAGCATAAATGAGAACAATACTGATAGAATCCCTGTAATTGCAGCGGCAGAAATGATTAACGTAATCCACTTCATTCCAATATTACTAAAAGCTTTTGCTACAGGTGCAGCGTTATTAAGTGTTTCATACGGAGCCATACCAGTAATAATAAGTGACATTGCAACATACAAACATAAAGCGACAGCTAATGATATGATAACTGCAAGTGGTAAATCACGTTGCGGTCTTTTTGCTTCTTCAGCTGCTGTCGTTAATGTGTCATATCCGAATACAGCAAAGAATACTAGAGCCGCTCCACTCATAACGCCATGAAAACCAAAAGGCATGAATGGGTGCCAGTTAGCTGTATTAAGATGAAAACTTCCAACGCCAATAACTAAAAGAATAATACCTAATTTGATTATAACCATTAATGAATTAAATTTAGAACCCATTTCAGTTCCTAATGTAAGTAAGCCCGCAATCCCAAGACTAACTAAAACGGCGATTAAGTCAACTTTGTGACCTGCTCCAGTACCAGGCGCGCCTTGTGCCCATACAGGAATGTGAACTCCCATTTGTGTTAAAAACTCTTGCATGTAGCCAGACCATCCAATGGCTACTACTGCAACAACTAAGGCATACTCGAGTAACAAATCCCACCCG
Source organism: Bacillus sp. FJAT-25509 (assembly GCF_001420605.1). GTDB lineage: Bacteria > Bacillota > Bacilli > Bacillales > Bacillaceae_G > Gottfriedia. The sequence goes on along the minus strand of NZ_LJIZ01000030.1, from coordinate 51,634 downwards.
ATTAACCAAGCTGTACCTTCTCCTAAAACAGCATAGCTATAAGTATAAGCACTTCCGGCTACCGGTATTAATCCAGCAAACTCTGCATAACACAAAGCTGCTGCTGCGCTAGCTAAACCAGCAATAATAAACGATAAGAGAACTGCCGGACCAGCGTGTTCAGCCGCTGCTACACCGGTTAATACAAAAATACCTACACCTATGATACCGCCTAAACCAATAGCAGTCAGTTGCCATAAACCTAGAACGCGGTTAAGTCCGGTATTTTTAGCCCCATCCTGTTGAAGCTGTTCAATCGACTTTTTCCTGAAAAAAGCATTCATCCAAAGACTCCCCCTTTTTGTGAATAATCTGTATTTTTAGTAAATAAATACACACTGCTTAAAAGAGTGCGCAATAACTAATCAATTTGCAACGGGAGATTTATATTGAATTCCCAAAATTGAAGGAGGAAGACTGATAATTCCTCATAAATTTCGTAAGCGTTTTCTAATGGGTATAAGAAATAATTTTAGTAGATTTGAATATTGGAAGAATTATCCTTTCCTACAAAGATATTTTTTGTATTGTAACATAGTTCAATAATACTACGCAATAATAGTATGAATGTTTTAAATATTATATTTTAATCTAATAGAGTATAAATTTTAACTAAATTAATGAAAGTATGTGCGAAAATTCATAGATGTATCAAGGGGTTCTGTGACTTTTTTAGTAGACTCTACTTATTCGTTCTTTCTGATGAAAATTAAAACATAAACGATAAAATTATTTTTTTAGAATTAAAATTAGAATATTCTGAAATAATATAAATCTGCCGAAATTAACCTAATACCCAACTCAAATAGACAAATAAAAAACATATTAAAAAAAACATAGCAAATATTTATGATTTTCTAAAAAATCTCCTTGAAACGCTTTTTAAAACAATAGACAATAGATATAGGAGAAGTCGTATTAAGTTTTTGGCAAGATAAGGAAGGGGCAAGAGTTTTATGGAAACGGCGAAAAGAATTGACGAAGAAAAAGAACAACCAAAAGTAATAACGCCACGCCAGAAAAAATTTATTTTAATGGGGATCATTGTTCTTTTATTCGTTTCTGTGGTTCTTAGCGTAGCGGTGATCGAAGTTAAAAAAAGTAAATCTAAAACATTACAGTTTATCAGTCCAACGGTAAAAAGTTTTACGAAAACTGAAACTGTGTCAGGTCGTGTAGTACAAAGTCATACTGAAACAATTTACGTAAATCCAACTAAAGGTTCTATAAATGAGATTTTTGTTAAAGAAGGAGACATTGTCACTAAAGGGCAAAAACTTTTTTCTTATGAAGATACAACTATAGCAGCTGAACTAGGACAAGCAGAAGCAAATAAGAAGCTAGCAGAAACGACTGTTACGCAGAAAAACGACCAAATTGCATCATTAGAGAAAGACATTCAAAATGCTATTTCAGCGTCACAATCTAATACAACTGATGCAAATAATACAGATAAAAATGCAACGAATACAACAAACTCAACAAACTCAACAAATACACCAGAGATTCAATCGCTACAAGCTGAACTTAATACTGCAAAAGAAGAGCTTAATGCTGCACAGCTAAAAGTAGAACAAAATACACTTGAAGCGGAAAAGTTGAAAGCACAACAAGAATCATTAACTGTTAACAGTAATAATGATGGAGTAGTACTTAACTTGAACAAAAGTATCGGTCAAGGTTATAAAGCAACAGATAAACAGCAAATCTCAATTATGCAAATTGCTTCAAACGAACCATTTCAAATTGAAGGAAAGCTAACAGAAGAAGAGAAAGCAAAAGTTGAGCCTGGCCAAGCAATTAAAGTCAGTTCAAAGGTTGTTGCCGATAAGAGCTGGAAAGGAAGTATTTCAGAGGTAAGCAATTACCCAACGAACGATCCATCCACAAATCAAGATAAGAATGCCAAAAAAGAAGCTATACCACATTACACTTTTAGAGCAACGCTAGATTCACAAGAGAACCTATATCCTGGCTACGAAACAAATCTGGAAGTAATAGTACAATCAAAGGATTTGTTAGCAATACCTGCGACGAGCATTAAAGGATCAGGAAAATCAAAATATGTGTATGTACTTAAAAAAGGCACTATTTATAAGCAACATGTAAAAACAGGTCAAAAACAAGGGAAATATGTTGCTATTCTTAAAGGAGTAAAGGAAGGGGATAAAGTAGGAAAAAATCCTTCCTGGACTGTCCGCCCTGGAACTAAAATTGATTTAAATAAGTAATAGAATAGACGATTACTGTAGCGAATTCATTCTACTATAGTAATCGTCTATTAGTTTAGAAACAAAGGTAAAAAAGGCGTCTCAAAAAGTCAGATTAACTGACACGAGACGCCTTTTTTTAATGTGAAAAAGTATTAAGTCAAAGTAGTAGAGTATCTCAACAGAACTTTTCATTTGAGATGAGAAAATTGACCTTTTAAAAGAGATTAAGTAGAGTTTTTTTCGATTTAGTAAGAGTTAAAATCTATTTGCTAGTTTTCCATTTCAAGGTATCTACTATTGAACAATTTTAATGTCATAATACCCTAACTGGTATAGGTAATTATTAGTTTTAATTGCGGTTTTCATAGATTTAATTGCAGTTCATTGTTTTTTTACAACTCTTTTGTACTTAATGCGATTCGACGTTATAAAAAAGGGGCTATCCATTTTAAATGATACTTTAGGGATGCCTCTTCTTTTATAAAAGCGTTTTCAAAAATTAAATTGATTAAGCATTAATTTTTTGTGGAGGTAGGGGAACAGCACGTAGTTCGGTTGCTTCTTCTTTAATAGAAAATAAATAAGCAATCAAACCTAAGAGAGCCGTAATAATTAACATTATAATTGAAGTCGTGAAATTGCCTCCTGATGAATCACGTAACCAGCCCATAATATAGCTAGAAAATCCACCCATTAAGTTTGTAAATCCGATTAAGCCTGCTGCACGGCCTGCCGTCTCTTGTGTTGAATATTTTACTAAGAACATATTACTAAGATGGAAGACACCACCTTGACATCCCATAGCAAGTCCCATGCAAATCCCTGCTAATACTGGATTTGGAACAAGAACTGCCGTTGTTAAAAATATAGCAGTCAGTGAAAATAAAATTGATGCCATTAAGCTTGGGCGTCTTGTTTTATCGGCAAGAAAACCACACGCGAGAACAAATCCAAGTGCAAATAACCACGATAAAGAAGTAATGCTTGTCATACCTTCACGATCAAAACCTTTTGCCTCGATCAAGTATGTTGGCAGCCAAATGCTTATTCCAAAGAAAAGGAAAGAACAGACTAGCATACCAAACCATACAATCCAAAAACGATAATCTTGAATAAAATTTTTATTCCCATTGGAACTACTTACTTGATGTTCTATTGAATCTACTGGACGATGAATTAGATCCAACTCTTCTTTACTAACCCATGGGTGTTCATCAGGTGTATTCCTTGTAAGAAAAATAAACATAGGAATATTAATTAAAAAGTTAAATCCAGCGAGAAGAAAGAAAGCTGATTGCCAATGAAGTGATGAAATAACAAGTACTAATATGACTGCCCCAATTGCTGGTCCTAAATAGTTACCTGTAAGCCATGAAGCTTGAGCTCGCCCTAGCTCTCGTTTGTTGAACCAAGCAGAAATAAACTTCCCCGAAACAGGAATCATCATCCCTTCTCCAAATCCAAGAATAATTCGACTTATAATAAATGCTTCATATGTAGTAGAGAGACCAGATGAAAACATAGTAAGAGACCAAACAAATAATCCAGCTATAGCTGTTTTTCTCGCACCAAATTTATCAATAATGAATCCCCAAAATAGATTCGAAATTCCATATGCAATCGTAAAAACAAATGAAAGAAGACCAATTTTTGCATTTTTGTCAACACCAGTCATTCCGAGTGCCTTCAAAAACCCTGGATCTGTTTGTATAACAGAAATGCCAACTTTATCAATTTGACCAAAGAACCAAAAGAAAAATATTGGTAAAGCAATAAAAATCCATCTTTTTTGTCTATGTAGCATTAAAATTCTCTCTCCTTTTTAAATCAAGTAATTGCGTTTAAAATTTGGAAGGAAAAAGCAGAAACTACGTTTACCTAATAGATTTGAAGTTCAAATAATCTGTGTTGATACTTCAGGTTTTAATTTTGGCTCAACTTGAACGATCCACTCCTTTCAATATAAGAGTAAAAGTTTTAAATATAAAACACTGTTTCATATTTTGATAATGAAACTCTTTTAAAGATAAAATAATTAGAAAAGTTTGTCAATTGTGATTTTACTGAAATATTTTCCAGTTTTTATGTTTCAATAGCATAATCAATCATTTATCTATTCATTGAAAAATTAGAGTTATTGACAATAAATTCTGACAAATCTATAATTCAAGTTAAAAAAAACATGTTTTTTATATAAAACATTGTGTTTTAGGTTTTGAATATAGAAAATAAAGTGGAGGTAATGCGGATGCCAATTAGTCATTTAAAAGGATTATCGATTCATTATCAAGAATCAGGTGAAGGACAAGCCCTTGTAATTTTACATGGCTTAGGAAATAATTCTCAGTCATGGAAGCATCAATTAAGTGAATTGAAGGAACAGTATAGAGTAATTGTTTGGGATGCTCCAGGTTATGGTGGGAGTTCCGATTTACAAGAGGAGTTCCGTGAATTTTCCGAGTTTGCTAATGTTCTTAAAGAGTTTTTGGATAGTCTAGGGCTAGATTCAATCTATTTACTAGGGCATTCAATGGGATCGGCAATTGCAATTGATTTTACAAACCGTTTTCCGTATATGGTTGATGCGTTAATTATTTCAGATGCAACACGTGGAGCAGCTGGATTAAGTAGAGAAGAAAACGAGAAAAAACTTCAAAACAGATTAAACTCCATTGAAAATTTACATCCGAGTGAACTAGCCAGAAAAAGAGTTAAAGCATTACTTGCGCCAAATGCATCGGCTGAGGTTATAAAAGAGGCTGAACGTATAATGTCACAAGTACGTCTATCTGGTTACCGTTCTGTTTCCTACTCTTTATCAAACTTAAACCAAATGGAGATTCTGTCTTCAATATCTGTTCCAACACTTGTCATGTGCGGAGAGTTAGATCAAGTGACGCCAATAAGTGAATCACAAATATTTCACGAGTTAATTCCAAATTCAGAATTTGTTATCGTTCCAAATACAGGGCATTTATGCTATCAAGAAGATCCTAAAATATTTAATCAATCCGTGTTAAACTTTTTAAAGAAACAAACGATAAGTCAAAAATAGAATTGAATCTATGTATTAGGAGAGGTTTGCTCGATGGATAATGTAGAAAAAGAAAAATATAGCGCCAATTCTTTAGTTAGAGGGTTAGAAATTATTAAGCTTTTTAATGAGGAACATCCTAGTTTGTCACTTTCTGAGATTGCAAAAAAGTTAGGGGTAAGCAGGACAGTACCTTATCGATTACTTTATACACTGCAGTCGATTGGATACTTAACACAGGATGAAAATACGAAACAATATTCGTTAACCCCAAAGGTTCTTGAATTAGGTTTTAGTTATATAAATAGCTTGAAAATACCTGAAATTGCACAACCTTATATGGAATCATTACGTGATGAAATAGGTGCTTCTTGTCATTTGTCAATTTTAGATGGACATGAAGTAGTTTATGTAGGGAGTGCTCCGGTTAGAGGGGTATCAGCAGTCAATGTCAATATTGGGTTAAGACTACCAGCTCATGCAACTGCAAATGGAAAGCTACTTCTTGCATACGAGCCAAAGGAAAGTCTTATGCAACTGTTCCAAGTTACAAATTTAACACCTTATACAGATAAAACGTTAACGACGCCTGGAGAGTTTATGGATCAATTAGAAAAAATACGTCAAAATGGATACTCTATGACTAGCGGAGAATTTCATCAAGGTATTCATTCGATTGCTGCACCTATTTACGGTAGAACAGGAAAGGTATTGGCGGCACTGAATATCGTAGCGACTGAATTATCTTATCAAGAAGATTTCATGAATAAAGTTGCATTGCCTAAACTTCTAGATGTCTCTGTTTTGCTATCAAACTATATGGGCTTCAATGGCAGAGTTTCAACTCAGGTAAAATAGTTCAAGTTAAAAATATGGGTTCCCAAACTAAGGGAATCCATATTTTTTTTCAAAAAAAACAAGTTATAAACCTTGGAAATACAGTAATTTTTTATATTTAACTTTTATGACATATCAAAATTTTCTAAAAACAATGTTGACACAAAGAATAATTCATCCTAGAATTATTTTATAGATAAAACAATGTTTTGTATATAAAACACGAAAAGTGTTCGATACAAAACATTTTGTTTAAAAAGAACAACAATACAGGGAGGATTTTAAAAATGACAAATGAAACTTTTTCAGTTACAGAATTTGAAAAAAAATACGTGGCTCGCTTAGAAGACCGTACGCTAGATTGGAATGTTTTAAAGTTTCAAGAGGAAATTGATCCTAGATATAAGCGTGCTCAAATGCGTTATATTGGACGCGGTGCGACAGCGAATAATGATTCAAATGTAATTACAGCAGAACATTTTACATTAAGTACAATGGTTCTACCTCCTGGTTGTATTGGACCTTTACATCTCCACGATGATGTAGAAGAAGTATTTTTCATTCTTGAGGGAGAAGTAACTGCTTTAATTCAAGAAGTTGGTAAAGACAAAGTACATGAAATTAAATTAAAAGCTAGAGATTGTATCAGCTCTCCTCCTGGCGTTCATCGAGGCATTAGAAATGATGGAGATACTGAAGCACGAATGTTAGTTATGCTTGGCGCAGTGAAACCAAACCTTCCAACCTATCCAGAAGGTAGCGCGCTTGAAGAACTTCGTAAACAACGTGCTAAAGAAAGAGAAGCAATCATCAAAGGTTAATTTAAAAAAGGGTCAGCTACATTTTGATTAAATTGTAGCTGCCTTTTTCAATAGAGTTAAAAAGAAAGCGCTTTATATAGATGGATTGGGAGGGATTGTTGGTGCTAGGAATTACTCATTTAAGACATATAAGTTTGATCACACCAAACTTTGAGGAACAAGTGAACTTTTACGAAAAAGTTTGGGGTTTAGATCGTGTAAATGTTTCGGATGACAATATTGCATATTTTAGAGGGGCAGGACCAGAGCATCATATACTAAGCCTTCGAAAAGGCGATAAATGCGGTTTGCATCATATTGCATTTGGAATGGTCGATAAAAATGCAGTAGATCGTGCAGCAGAAATCTTACACTCAAAAGGTGTACATATTGTTGAAGAGCCAGGTTATTTGGATGAAGCTGGTGGAGGATATGGACTTCGATTTGTTGATCCAGAAAACCGTGTAATTGAACTTTCTGCTTGGGTAGAGGTTCAAACATCGATTTGGACTAATAAAAACGTTGATCCAGTGAAATTAAACCATGTAGTAATGAACACAAAAGATTTAGATATGATCGTGGAGTTTTATACAGATGTGCTTGGATTCAAAGTGACAGATTGGAGTGAGCACAAAATGTCCTTCTTAAGGTGTAATCGAAAACATCACTCGATTGCATTTAACCAAGATGCACACTCTTCAGTTAATCATATTGCTTACGAGGTTGATTCAGTGGATGAATTGATGCGAGGCATTAGTAATGTAAGGAAAGCGGGATTAAGTGAGTTATGGGGTCCAGGTCGACATGGTCCTGGTAATAATATCTTTTGTTATTTTCAAGATCTCGGTGGATTTGTCATGGAATACACCTGTTATCTTGAAACAATTGAAGATGAGGCTGAATGGAGAGCGCGAGTTTGGAAACGTGTACCACATCTAATGGATCAATGGGGAATTGCTGGTCCACCAAAACCAGAAGCTCGTAAAGCTATGGGCGGAGAGCCTGATACTGGCTGGGTAGATACAACGGTTAAAGTACTTTAAAAATTTTAAATAAAAAAAGCTTTAAGTATCAAGAAACATGAAAGCTTTAATAAGGGGTGACGGGATGGATCTTGGGTTAAAAGGAAAAGTAGCAGTAATTATGGGTGGCACCTCTGGTGTTGGCCTGAAGACGGCTGAATTATTTTTAGGTGAAGGCGCTAAAGTAGCAATTTGCGGAAGAAGCAAAGAGCGTGCAGATAATGCATTAAATCATTTACTCTCATATGGCAAAAGCGAAGATCTATTTGCATCTACCTGTGATGTTACATCAAAAGAGGAAGTTAACTCGTTTATTCAACAAACAGCAGAAAAGTTTGGTGGGATTGATACGTTAGTGAATGCAGCTGGTCAAAGCGTTATGGGGCATTTTTTCGATATTACAGATGAACAGTGGCAGGAACAAATCCAATTAAAGTATTTCGCAATTATTTATGCAGTTCGTGCAGCTCATCCTTATTTAGTAAAAAGTGGAGGAGGCCGAATTATTAATATAAATGCAACTTTAGCAAAAGAGCCTGAGCGTCATATGGTAGCAACAGCAGCGACACGTGCAGGACTTTTAAATTTAAGTAAAACGTTGTCTCAAGAATTAGCATCCGACAATATTTTAGTAAATTCAGTAAGTCTTGGATTAATTCGGACAGATCAATGGGAACGAAGAAGATTGAAAAATGCTCCTGATATGGATCCCGAAGAATATTATAGAGATCTTGCGATAAAAAGAAATATTCCACTAGGTCGAGTAGGTGAAGCGGAAGAAGTTGCTAGTGTTATTGTTTTTCTTGCTTCAGACAAAGCGAGTTATGTAGCCGGTTCTACAATTGAAACTGCAGGTGCAATCGGTAAAGCACTTTAAATAAATCATTAGACAAAGGTAGGATACTAAGATGAAAAATCAAGAAGAGATCGTATTTACTACTGCGGATGCCGTCGTAAAAGAGTTAGTTCAAGCAGGCGTAGAAGTCGCTTTTGGAATCGTAAGTATTCACAATATGCCCATCTATGACGCGATTTTAAGGGATGGAAGTATAAAGCTAATCTGTTCACGTGGCGAAAGTGGAGCAGTAAATATGGCAGATGGCTATGCACGTGCGACGGGAAAATTAGGTGTTGTTATTACTAGTACAGGAACAGGAGCTGGAAACGCTGCTGGTTCATTAGTAGAAGCATGGGCAGCTGGAGTTCCACTACTTCATCTGACTGGAGAAGTAGCATCACCTTATCTTGGTACAGGTAAAGGGTACATACATGAATGCAAAGACCAGCTTTCAATGATGAGCGGTGCTTGTAAAAATGCTGTAAGACTTAGAAGACCAGAACAAACAGCTGGTGTAGTAAGAAAAGCAATTGAAGAAGCATTAACTGCTCCAACAGGACCAGTTAGTTTAGAAATTCCGATCGATTTTCAATCAGCAATTATCGAGGACGTTTCAATCGATAAAGTACAGGTAGATGTTTTTAAACCGCAAATTACTGCCGTTATACCAGAAATCGCAATATCAAAAATTTTAGAAGCACATCGTCCAGTTATTTGGGCTGGTGGCGGTGTTATTTCTGCAAATGCCTCAAAGGAGTTAACAAATTTAGCAGAAATTCTTGGAGCTGCTGTCATTACTAGTCAATCTGGAAAGGGTTCGATACCAGAAAATCATGAGCAATGTATAGGGCATTTTGCAGCCAATGAGTCGACGAAAGAGTTTTTGAGAAATGCAGATTTACTGATTAGTGTAGGTGTACGCTTCAGAGGAAATGAAACTTCTAACTGGAAAGTCCCTGTTCCAGAAGAACATATTTCGATTGATGCAGATTTTAATGCAATTAATCGTAATTATAAAGCAACAGTTGGGTTAGTCGGAGATGCAAAAGATATTTTATCAGCTCTAATAAATAAAATCGATGAAAAGTCTATTTCGGTTTTACCTTCTTATATAGAAGAAGTACGTTCATTAAGAAATGAAGTGCGAGGACAACTTCGTAAAACACTTGGTCCGTTTGAACAATTTGTAGATGGAATGAGAGAGAATTTACCAAGAGATACGATTTTAGTTCGAGATGTGACAGTACAAGCAAATGTCTGGGGTAGTAGAATATTCGACATTTATGAACCGAGAACATCTATTCACGCATCCGGTGGCGGGATCGGTCAGGGTCTTCCAACAGCTATAGGAGCTCAATTGGGTTGCCCTCATCAAACGGTCGTATTAATGGCTGGAGACGGTGGGTTTATGGTTAATGTTGGGGAAATGGTGACCGCAGCTGAAGAAAATCTTCCTATTATTGTTGTGTTATTTGATGATTCAGGCTATGGGGTTCTTCGTAATATTCAAGAAGCGGCATACGGTCGCCAAGTAGCAGTGAATTTATTAAGTCCTGATTTTGTAAAACTAGCTGAGTCAATGCATTTTGAAGCAGCACGTATCGGCTCAGGAGACGAATTTGTTAATGAACTAAAGAAGGCATCTGAAAGAAGAAAGCCAACAATGATCGTTGTAGATATGGAAGCAGTTGGACCGATGGCAAAACCTTTTGGTGGACCTCCAGGAGCAGCTGAAAGCTTTAAGCCCAAAAAATTATAAAGGAGATTCAATATGATTTCGACATATCCAGTTGTATCAGGAAGATATCTCATAAATGGTGAATGGAAAGAAAGTAATGAAATATCAAATATTATTAATCCTGCAAATAAGTCGGAAGTAATCGGCAAAGTTGCATTATGTACTGAGGAAATTGTAAACGAAGCAATTAATGCAGCAGCGAATGCATATAAACTTTGGTCGCAAAGTGAGATTCAGGATCGTGTAGAAAGAATGAAGGCAGCAGCGCAGGAACTTTCTAAAATCATTGAAGAACATGTTTCATTATTTGTTCGTGAAAATGGCAAAACGCTAGTAGAAGCTAAAAAAGACTTATTACGCTGTGTTGAAGTAATGAATGGTGGAGCAGATGAACTACTTAAATGGTGGAATCCAGAATTACTTCCTGGAAATCAAAAAGTTCAAGTAAGAAGAAGAGCCAGAGGGGTTACTGCAGTAATTACTCCTTGGAATTCGCCTATGATTTTAACATTTAAGCGAGTGATTCCTGCTGTTTTAGCAGGGAATACTGTTGTCGTAAAACCTGCGACAAATTGTCCACTTACTATTATGGCTTGTTTAAAAGTAGTGGCTGAACATTTTCCACCTGGTGTAATTAATATTGTAACAGGTTCAGGAAAAATGATTGGTGACAAGCTTTGTTCCGATTCACGAGTTCGTACAATTGCTTTTGTCGGAAGTACACAAACAGGTAAAGATATTATGAAAAAGTCTTCTGGTAATCTTCAAAAAGTATATATGGAGCTTGGTGGGAATGACCCGGCGATTATTTTAGAGGATGCAAACTTAGATGAAGAAGCTATTAAACGATTAAGAATGAGTATTTTAAAAGCGGCTGGCCAAGTATGTTCGGCTATTAAGCGCGTATATGTACATGAATCTAGATATGTTGAATTAGTAAAAAAACTAAAGAAAGAATTTGAGCGTATTGTTGTAGGTGATGGTATTCAACCTGATGTAACAATGGGCCCATTAAATAATAAAGCTCAGTATGACTATGTTAATGGATTGATCGAGCGTACGGAAAAAGCAGGTGCAAATGTGATAACAGCTGGAATTCAACTGAATCCTGAAATGTGGGATCAAGGATACTACATTTTACCAACAATCGTAACAGGTGTTGACCAGCAAAGTGAGATCGTTCGTGTAGAACAATTTGGACCAGTAATTCCTATTCTACCTTTTTCAACTATTGACGAAGTTATCAAACTAGCAAATGATAGTGAATTTGGCTTAAGGGCCTCTGTTTGGACTGAAAACGAGGAATTAGCAGTTGAAATGGCAGATCGATTAGAAGCAGGTGCAGTTTTTCATAATAACCATACCATCTTTAGTGATTTAGCATTGGATTTCCCAGGGTTAAAAGAGAGTGGTGTTTCAAGGGAAACGAGACATTGTGGATTGGAATTCTTTGCAGATTCATACGGATTTGCAAATTAAGGATGGTGAATAAACATGAAACTAGGTCTAATTGGCTGTGGGAATATTGGTCAATTTCTTCTTCAAGCAATTAATAAAGATGGAATGTTACCAGGTGGGAAGATTGTTTCAATTTATACACGTTCCGAAGAATCCGGCGCTCAATTTGCTAAAGAATTTGAAACAGAAGCTTATCAAAATGTAGAGGCGTTGCTTCTTTCTGATATAGATTTAGTCATTGAAGCTGCAACAGTTGAAGCTGCAAGGGAGTACGCTATAAAAGTTCTTGAAGGTGGAAAAGACTTATTGTTAAGCAGTATTGGGGTCATGGCTGATTCCGCTTTTGAAGAAGAGATTCGAAAAGTTTGTACAAGAAATGGTGTAAATATTTTCTTACCTTCAGGAGCAATCGGTGGATTGGATATTTTAAAGTCAGCAAAAGCTGTGAATGGTCTAGAAACTGTTTCAATTACAACTAGAAAACCACCTGGAGCATTATCGAAAGAAGTATTAGAAAAAGAAACAATTTTGTTTGAAGGCTCTGCGGCTGAAGCAATTAAGTTATATCCAAGAAATATTAATGTGGCAATAGTATTATCCTTAGCTGGACTTGGTGCTAACAATACGAAAGTGAAAATTATTGCTGATCCAATTGCGATAAAAAATAGTCATTTGATTGAAGCATCTGGTGAGTTCGGAAAACTTAAACTTGAGATTGAAAATGATCCAATGCCAAATAATCCTAAAACAAGTTATTTAGCGGCGTTAAGCGTTTTGGCAAAGTTACAAAACAAAGATAAATATGTACAAGTTGGGTAGAGAGTCAAAATATGAAAGGAGAGTGCTGTGCATGATTAAAACAGAAAAAACTTTAGATGAATTATCAAAAGAGCAACTAGTAAATTACTTAAACGAAACCGTTAAACCAGATGAAGGAGTCATTCCTGCATATCTTCTAGGAGATAAATCCGTTTACGAATTAGAACATGAAAAAGTATTTTTAAAAACATGGGTTTTTCTTGGACATGAATCTGAAATTCCAAGTCCAGGGGATTTTATGACTCGTGAGCTTGCAGGATATTCAATCATTATCTCGCGCGAAAGTATGGGAGAAATCAATGCATTTTACAATATGTGTACACATCGTGGCATGAAGCTGTGCCGTGCTGATAAAGGAAACAAGACTTTATTTACATGTCCATATCACGGATTTAACTTTAAAAATACTGGTGAACTTGTTGGAGTACCGCTTCAAAAAGATATTTATGGTGAGAGACTTGACCGGGCAAAAATGGGTCTTCACCAAGTGAAGCTAGAATCATATAAAGGACTTTTATTCGGAAATTGGAACGAAAATGCAGAGCCTCTTGAAGAGTTTCTCGGCGATTTTAAGTGGTATTTAGATATCGTAGTAGGGCGTGCTGAGATGGAAGTAATTGGAGCTCCGCAACGTTTTATTGTTAAATCAAACTGGAAGGTCGGTTCTGATAATTTCGTAGGTGATTCATACCATACGATGGTTACTCACGGTTCAATTGCAAAATTAGGCATGGTCCCAAACGCAACATATTCGAAGCGCGGTTTTCAAATTCACACTGAAAACGGACACGGATTAAACCTTGGAACTCCAAACCCAGACTTTGCTTTCCCTGAAGAATTGAAAGATGAGTATAAAAGTAACTTGTCAGAAGAACAATATGAAGTTCTATCAAACTTAAAAAATATGATTGGAAATGCTTTTCCGAATATGTCATTTTTAATATCTCACACAAAAATTAAGGGCGAATTAATTTCGAATACTTCAATTAGAATGTGGAGACCAATTAGTCACAATAAAATGGAAGTAATTGCATGGATGCTAGTAGAAAAGAATGCTTCTCAGGAATGGAAGAATCGATCAAGAGATTCCTTTATCTTAACGTTTAGTCCATCTGGTATTTTTGAACAGGATGATACTGAAGTGTTCACAGACATAACGGAAGCAGCTCAAGGCCCAATGCCATTTCAAAAGAATTTAACTTATAACTACACAATGGGACTACATCGTGACCCTGTCGATTTTATCGGACCTGGGGTAGCTTATGATGATAAATTTACAGAAGCGAGTCAGCGCAATTTTTATCAATACTGGCTTGAATTAATGACAAAGTAACAATGGAAGGAGGAAGAAAAATGAATGTTGAAAAGTTATTAGCAAAATTAGAATTTGAACAGTGGTTAATTGATGAAGCAAAATTACTTGATGATATTGAATTTGATGATTGGTTTAGTTTAATGCATTCGAATTTAATCTATCAAATGCCTGTACGCGTAAATAAAGAAGGAACTGAACGCCCAGACTATTCTACTGAAATGTTTACTTTTAATGATGATATTGAATTATTAAAGCTTCGAGTAGATCGATTGAAAACTGACTATGCGTGGGCTGAAATTCCTCCTTCAAGAACCCGCCGTTTTGTAAGCAATGTTAGCGTAAAGGAGCTAGTTCAAGAAGAGAAGGCAGTAGTTAATAGTTATTTACTGATCTATCGTAGTCGTAGCACAGATATTCACCATGATCTAATTTCTGGAGAACGTCATGACGAGTTTACATATGAAGATGGGAAGTGGAAGCTTTCCAGGAGAGTATTTATTGTAGACCAAACAACAATTAATACTAGAAATCTTGCAATCTTTGTTTAATAAAAGAAAAAGGAGGCTAAGTGATGTTATTAAAAGATAAAGTAGTGTTAATTACAGGAGGAGCATCTGGAATAGGAGCAGCCGTTACAAGAAGATTCGTTCAAGAGGGAGCAAAGGTCAGTATAGTAGGTCGATCACTTGAAACACTAGAGCATATGAAAGAAGAATTACATGACAATCTCCTTATCATTCAAGGTGACGTAAGCAAATACGAAGACAATGAGCGAGCTGTAAAAGCGACTGTTGAACAGTTTGGTAAACTAGATGTATTTATTGCGAATGCAGGCGTTTTCGATGGCTTTGCAAAATTTGCTGATGTGACACCCGATGCGCTATCAGATGCATATGATTACCTTTTAAATATAAACGTAAAAGGATCATTTTTTGGTGCAAAAGCAGCTTTAGAGGAATTACAAAAAACAAATGGGAATATTATTTTTACTGTATCTGGTGCAAGCTTCTACCCAGACGGCGGTGGAGTTTGGTACACGGCTAGTAAGCATGCTCAAATCGGATTAATGCGTCAGCTTGCTTTTGAATTAGCACCAAATATACGTGTAAATGCAGTAGCGCCAGGAGGGACTTTAACAGCACTAACTGTCATCCCACCTTTACGTACTTTCACTAAATCCGTCGATAATGATACAAAAGCAAGTAATATAAAAAGAAGAAATCCACTTCAACTAGCACAAATGCCTGAAGATCACGTTGCAGCATATGTACTTTTAGCATCTGACCAGTCACGTGCGATCACTGGTGAAGTCATTTCTAGTGATGGCGGATTATCGGTTCGTGGGCTTGGTTAAGGAATTTTTGATAAAGAATAGGGTGTCTCAAAAGGGTGACTTTTACGGGGCACTCTCTTTTTTATTAATGGTAGTAGTTCAAATCGTATATATGATGAGTCGGCAAAATCTCTCCTTATGTTCAAGAAGGGATACGGGCTTCACGTTCGAAGTTCATAGTAACCCATTGATTTTATTTCGATGGCATTATAAAAAACACCTTTCCTTGAGCAACTAAACTGTCATTTTGTTGAATAAAAATAGAGCTGCCAAAGCAACTCTAGTAGTTCAACTAACGCACTGCTTTAGTTGAATAAGGATACTAATTACCTTGTGTTTTTTTCAAATAATCACCGTAATAATCTGCTTTATCTAAGTCATCATATTTTGGTGTAGCAATTATTGTATAGTCTTTATTTTTGTCTACTTTAAACAATGCATATGTATCTAATTCATCTTTCGATGAAAACTCTTCACCATAATCTACAACTAAAATTTCGATGTTATATATCCCTTCTGTTAATATTCCACTCTTTTGAAATTCTTTTGCTACGTCTTTTGCTTTAGGCACTTTAGAAACTTTATTCCCATTTTTATTTAAATCATATTCAAACAAAAAATTCACTACTCCCATATATCTTGAATTAGTGTTTCTTGGGTCCGTTGGTTGTAAGGTTGGTATTAATTCATTTGTGTTTATTGTTTTTGTCTTTTTAAACTCATCGACCATTTCGTCCCAATAAACTAGATTTAGTTCAATGTTTTCGTATGGATATGGAAATGTTGTTGAACCTGAACCTATTACTACTTTATTAGGAACTTTTGTAAAACCATAGTGTTTAACTAGATGTTTCATTTCCTTTATAACTTCAGGATGTTGCTCTATATACGCACCTTTGAATAGTTCTAAAAAGATGTCATCACTTTCATCTTCTAAAATTTTTAATGAATCACGTTCTAGTTGTAAATACGCAAACGAACGATAAGGTTCTTTAATTTCAATGTGTGTTTGATGGTCTATTCCTTCAAACCAATTATCATCTGTATCTATCACTGTAAATTTGTCAGACAAGCCATAATTTGTTTTTAAATAATTATTTATTGGTTTTTGAACATCTTCTTTTGAAACACAGCCACTAAGCGTTATTGTCAGTGTACCCACAAATATTAGTCGCCTAATTTTATTTATATTCATCATTTTTATTCCTACATTTCTTAAATTTTTAATAAAAAAATTATAACATTTTCTTATTAAACTAATCTGCCATTTACTTGAATAAGGAAAACGGTTTTTTAAGACAATGCATTCAATGCTAGTTTAAAAATTCTTAAGAAAGTAAATAAAAACGCCAAACGCTTCTGCGGCAGGGTACTGTTTTTATGTGTTTATATCTAGCTATGTATTATTTTATACGCAGTTGGTTTAAAACATTTTGTAAAGGAAAATACAACTATCGTATTCACATAATTTTTGTATAAAACCAACCACACAAAGAGGCCTATAAAATTCTCCTTATAATGATATAAAAGAGGAATCTTATAGGCCATTTATTTAAAAAAATATAAAAATTACTGTCTGCAATTAATTAAAACCAAGAACGTCTTCTACTGCTTTTTATCATATTCCACATTTCTTTTTGGTGATCAGGATCTTGTGGGTTTACGTTACAATTCATTAGCCATTGAGCCGCGTTTTCACGTTGTTCCTCAGTTATGGATACACTGCAGCAATCCGATAGTCGGTCAATCATATGACATGCGCCTTCTCGGCTTTTTAAATCATTTTTGCGATATGAACGAAGAATACTATAAATACGTGGAAACTTGCGAGGATCACAAACTTTACCACAAAATTCTCTCATTAAGCTTGGGTCAAGATTTCCCATAAAGCCACTCCTTTATTGTTTAAACCATTAACTAAAATGACATACACACAAATATTTTTTCAACAATGTATTATATGCCGTCAAAGAAAATAAGGACGAGGCGTTTAACTAGATATCGCAAATTAGTCACTTGTCTCATATTTTTTTAGATAATGACTTAAAGTCAATAAGGGCCAAATATAACGATAGCTATGATAATTTATATAAAAATGACCTGGTAATCCTCCACCTGTTGGATAGGTCAATCGCTTATCATGGGTCTTTAACCAGTTCAAAATGTTTGCTATTCCATCATCAATTTCACTAGTAGGATAATCGTTGATCGAAATGAGTGTATCGACAGCCCATGATGTATGAACAATTGTCGAATAAGAAAGAGGGATATACTTTCTTTCTATGTCGCTTTTACAAGACTCACCCCATCCACCATCATCCTTTTTTATAGTAAGTAGCCAGTCGTTAGCTTTTTGAATACTTGGGTGGCTTGAGGGGATACCAACTTCTTTCATACCAGTAATAGCGGCCCACGTTCCATAAATATAAGAAATTCCCCAGCGGCCGTACCAGGAACCATCCTCGTGTTGATGATTGATTAACCAATTAACTCCATCTTCAATTCTTGGATGAACCATATTTAACTTTAATTTGGATCCTAGAAATTCGATTGTTCGACCAGTCAAATCTGCTGTAGATGGATCAACTGCAGTATCAACGAAATTTTGGATAGGGAAGATGATCTTTAAGTATTTGCTACTGTTTTTTTCAAATGACGCCCATCCGCCGTCTTTATTTTGCATATCAAGTAACCATCTCACTCCAGCGTTCCAAGATTTTCGATAATCGTCTTCTATTAAAGAGATAGCAGTTGTCGCTCTTAAGACTGCTTGCGTATCATCTACATCTGGATTTTGGGTATTGCTGTCGGAAAATCCCCATCCTCCTAAACAAATCCTATGATCTTTCTGAACTACTGTATGTTGGAGAGAGACTAAGAAGTTAGAAGCGGACGCGATTGCTTTATCATTTATTGGCACACCTGCTTCCTGCAATGCGTAACTAGTAAGTGCTGTATCCCATATTGTCGAAGGGGAATTTTGGATATGAAGGGAATCTTCCAATTCAAAGAGGAAAGATTTTATACCTAAAACAGCATTTTGAATTATAGGGGAAGTAACTTGATAGCCTAATGAAAGAAGGGCATAAATTCCAATAAAAGTTGCGCTGGCATAACTAGATAAAGTCCCATCTCCTTCAATATTTTGAAGAATATACTGTTCGGCCTTTTTAATAGCCACTTTGGATAATGATTTAGTAAAAGGCATTTTAATATTTGCGAATTTCCGCTTTTTACTAATCTCTTTGAACTTATTGTTTGTAAACAAATGTTGTATTGTAGGCGTCCATTTATTTTTAATCGTAAACTTTTTATTTCCCAATATTAAAAGTGGGGCAAAGTGGAATCGAACATAAGAACTAAATTTAAAGAAGGACAAAGGAAAAAACTTTGGCAAATTCATTAAAAGGAGAGGAACTGGAAAAAACCTAGGCCATGGATACAATTCATGTAAAGCAAGCATAAATTTTGTGGAGATGTGTACGCTTTCCAATCCCCCATTTTGACGAATGAACGCTTCTGCTTTCTTCATTTTTTCATCAGAAATCTCTATATAATTCGAGAATAATAGTGCAGTGTAAGCCTCAACAGTTACTGATAAATTACCTGAGTCATCATCAAAAAGCTTCCAAGCCCCACTTGAGTCTTGCTTTATTAATAAACGATTTACTAGTTTCTTAATTAATTCTTCATCATGACATTCAATCGTTCTTAAAATAATAATCATATAGGCATCTGTCATAGGACCACTTTCGAAACAATATCTCCATGATCCATCATCACTTTGATCTAATTTAATTTTATCTACTAGACTATCAATTTCAGCTCTAACTTTCTCTGATAAATCCATTTTTAATCTTCACCGCCAACTGATTGTGATACATATTCTTTTACGTTAAAAATTATAAATTGGCAGCAGGGAATCTTAATCGACTTTTTTGCCAATTTTTGGAGTTAAGTATAAGTGCAACTGCGCCTCTGACTCCACCTAAAAGGATCGTCAGTCGGCGAGTTTTCTTTATATAGATATGTAGATGGCTATCAATTGGGGCGGGCAACTATTTGTACAAATAGATTGTTGTGAAGTTAAATAACTAATTAAATTTTTAAATACAGGGGTTAAGTGTAAAAAAATAAAAAGGAAGTATGTCAGAAAGCAAGAATACTAAAAAATACCCTCTATTTAAATTTCCAATATTTAGTAGTGTGGCTTTTTGCGTTTTATATAAGGAAGGGTGGGGATAAAAAATGGAAAGAGATTATTTAATTAAACCATTACTTGGACAGTATTACCCTATGATTTCTCATGGAAAGGGTGTTTACCTATTTGATAAAGATGGTAATCGGTATATTGATGGTTCATCTGGTGCAATTACTGTAGGAATTGGTCATGGTGTTGAAGAAATCATTGATGTAATGACTGAACAAGCAAAACAAGTATCTTTTGTTTATCGTTCACAGTTTACTAGTGAACCTGCTGAGAAGCTAGCAAAGAAGCTGAGTGAAATCACTCAAGGTGATTTAAACTGGACGTTCTTTGTTAATAGTGGTACTGAAGCAACAGAAACTGCTATGAAACTAGCGATACAGCATTACCAAGAAAAGGGAATGAAGGGGAAAAATAAAATCCTCTCACGCTGGATGAGCTACCATGGTATAACAATTGGCGCATTATCTATGTCGGGTCACCCTTTACGTCGCCAACGATTTGTACCAATCTTGGAAGAGTACCCTTCAGTTTCACCACCGTATTGTTATCGTTGTCCTTTTAACTTAGAGCACCCATCCTGTGATTTAGCGTGTGCATCTGAATTAGAAACAGCCATTGATCGAATTGGCCCTGAACATATTGCAGCATTTATTGCTGAACCAATTATCGGTGCTGCAGGTGGTGCGATTGTACCATCTAAAGGTTATTACCAAAGAATTAAAGCTATTTGTGAAAAGTACGATATTTTGCTGATTTCCGATGAGGTTATGACTGGCCTTGGACGTACTGGAAAAATGTTTGCAATGGAGCATTGGGGTGTTCAACCTGATATCGTTACGCTTGGAAAAGGATTAACATCTGGTTATACACCAATGGCTGCAACGATTGCTAGCGATCGAGTTATTGAACCAATTATGCAAGGTTCAAAGGTTGTAATGAGTGGACATACTTTTAGTGCTAACCCACTATCAGCTGCTGTTTCATTGGCCGTTATTGAATATGTTGAGAAACATAATTTAGTACAGGCCGCAGAAGAAAAAGGTAATTATCTGATGAATAAACTCCAAGGTTTAAAGGAGAAGTTTTCATTCATAGGAGATGTTAGAGGAAAAGGTTTGTTAATCGGCATTGAATTTATTCAAGATATAAAATCAAGTTCCTTTATTCAAAAAGTAATGTGTAAGGGGTTACTTTTATATCCTTCCGTTGCTGGAAAAAACGGAAAAGAAGATTCGGCTTTCATGATTGCACCACCTTTAACGATTACTTATGAAGAACTGGATGAATTGCTTCAAATTCTTACAGAGAGTTTAAAAGAATTGGAAATGGAACAATCTCAACTAATCTATGCAGCTGAGGGGGAAATCGTATGAATTTAGTTGGAAATACGTATAAAAAAATAGCAACAGTGGAACAAATTCTTCAATTTTTTCATGACGACATGACACTAATGGTTGGAGGATTTGGAGGAGTCGGTTCGCCACCAACCTTACTTCAAACATTATTTGAAAGTGGAGTTAAGGATCTTCACTTGATTTGCAATGATACTGGATTTCCGGACATTGGCATCGGAAGAATGGTAAGGAATGAAAGAATCAAGTCAATTGTGACATCCCATATAGGATCGAATCCGTTTGCAGGAAAATTAATGACGGAAGGTAAGCTTAAAGTAGAATTTTCTCCGCAAGGTACTTTAGCAGAGCGTATCCGAGCTGGAGGAATGGGGCTTGGAGGAGTATTAGTAGATGTAGGACTTGATAGTATGGCAGAAGACGGTAAAGAGAAGGTATCTGTAAAAGGTAGACAATATCTAGTTGAAGAAGCTCTTAAAGCAGAAGTCAGTATTATTTTTGCAAAGAAAGCTGATCCATTTGGAAATTTGGTTTTTGATAAGAGTGCAAGAAATATGAATCCACATATGGCTATGGCAGGAGATATTACGATTGTAGAAGCGGAAGAAATAGTTCCACTTGGATCGTTGAATCCTGAGGAAATCGTAACTCCAGGTGTGTTTGTTGATTACATAATTTCATCAGAAGGAGTGAACTGGAAATGGGCATGGGAATAGACTTTCGTCAAAAAATTGCAATGCGAGCTGCTAAGGAAATAAAAAACGGAATGATCGTAAATTTAGGGATTGGAATTCCATCCATTGTTCCAGATTACTTACCGGAAGATGTACATGTTATGTTCCATGCGGAAAATGGCGTTATGGGAATTGGACCAAGTCCCGAAAAAGGAAAAGAAGATGAAAATTTATGTAATGCAGGTGGTTTCCCGATTACTGTTTTAAAAGGTGCTAGCTATTTTGATAGTGCTACTGCTTTTGGCATTATACGAAGAGGTTTACTAGATTTAACGGTTTTAGGGGCATTACAAGTTAGTGAAAAAGGGGATTTAGCAAACTGGATTGTACCTGGAAAGCGCGTACCAGGAATAGGTGGAGCGATGGATTTAGCTCAAAAAGCTAAAAGAGTTATTGTCGTTATGAATCATACCGATAAAGCTGGGAATCCAAAAATTGTGAAAGAATGTAGTTTGCCATTAACTTCTAAATCTTGTGTAGATTTAATCATAACGGAAATGGCTGTTATTGAAGTAGTCAACAACAGTTTAGTGCTTAAAGAACTAATGAGTCCATATACTGTAGAGGACGTAATCGAAAAAACTGGTGCGAAATTAGAAATTAGTACGGATTTAAAAATGTTTATATAGAAAAGGGTGAAGAGGATGAGTCATTATAAAAAAGTTATTCAAGATTATATAAGCAATCATAAGGAAAAAACAATTGATCTTCTTAAACAGCTAGTAATGGAAAATAGCGTGTCTGGTAATGAGAGTAAGGCACAAGCAATTGTCCTTGAAAAATTGAGAGAACTTGAATTGGACTTAGACGTATGGGAACCAGATTTAAAAGAAATGAAAGAGCATCCTTATTTTATTTCAACTAGAGACAGTTTTACTGGTAGTCCTAATATTGTCGCTACGCTTAAAGGAACGGGCGAAGGAAAGTCCATGATTTTAAATGGACATATAGATGTTGTTCCAGAAGGAAATATTCAGCAATGGACTTATCCTCCTTTCAGTGCAACAGTAGTAGATAACAAGCTTTATGGACGTGGGTCAACTGATATGAAAGGCGGAAATGTTGCACTAATTTTAGCAATTGAAGCAATAAAAAGAAGTGGAATTACACTAAAAGGTAATGTTTATTTTCAAAGTGTAATTGAGGAAGAAAGTGGTGGCGCGGGTACACTTGCTACAATATTGCGAGGATATTCAGCTGATGGTGTTATTATCCCTGAACCAACAAATATGAAGTTTTTCATTAAGCAACAAGGATCAATGTGGTTCCGTCTTAAGGTAAAAGGTAAGGTAGCACATGGGGGGACTCGTTACGAAGGTGTAAGCGCTGTCGAAAAAAGCGTACTTATCATTCAACAAATCCAAAAACTTGAGCAATTACGAAATGAACGAATAGTTGATCCGTTATATGATGGAGTACCGATTCCGATTCCAATTAATATAGGGACAATTCATGGTGGAACATGGCCATCTTCTGTATCTGATCTAGTAACTTTAGAAGGAAGATTCGGTGTAGCACCAAATGAAAGATTAGAAGATGCGAAAATTGAATTTGAGAATTGGATTGATCATATTAAAAATCTTGATGATTGGTTCGTAGAAAATCCCGTAGAAGTAGAGTGGTTTGGAGCAAGATGGGTTCCAGGTACTATTGAAGCTGATAGTGAATTAGTGCAAACTTTGCAACGAAACTATCTTGAAACAATGAAACAAAACCCAGTAGTTGAAGCTGCACCATGGGGTACTGATGGTGGATTATTTACACAAATTTTAAATATCCCGATGATTGTTTTTGGACCGGGGGAGACAAAAGTAGCTCACTACCCAGATGAATTTATTGATTTAGATCAAATGTTTTTAGCAGCAGAAATCATTGCCTGTACATTAATTGACTGGTGTGGAGTTGAGGGCCAACAACATGAAGGTGAGGGAGCATATGAAAACGAAAAAGTATTATGAATCAATTAAAGTTCAACAAGAAAATTATTATTTTGAAGGTGCTTTAGATTATTTTAATGAACGAATTCGGGTTGATTTTTACTTAGGAAATGTATCACTACTAATCGAGAGAATAGAAAAACTAGCAAAAGAAAATAAATTTACTAAGCTAATTATTAAAGCAAGAAGTGAACATTTATATGCCTTCTTACAATCAGGATATATGATTGAATCTGCACTGAAAGGCTATTTTCAAGGTAGTGATGGCTTTTTTGTTACGAAATATGCTAGCCAGGATAGAAGAAATAGTCTTTATTGGACTGCTGGAGATGATATTTTAGATGCGGTTTTAAAGAGTGACAGGTCAAAAGAAAAAGTAATTCCTGACGGTTATGTTTTACGAAGAGCTGAAAAAAATGACTCAAATAAACTTGCTAAATTATATGGCCAAGTTTTTAAGGTATACCCTACACCTTTAAATGAATCCGCTTATGTTGAAAAAACGATGGATGAAGGGACTATTTATTGGGTTTATGAGAAAGATGGAAATATTGTAAGTGCAGCATCTGCTGAAGTGGACTTCAGTCAAAGAAATGCTGAGTTAACAAATTGTGCAACCCTTGAAGAGCATCGTAAGCATGGATTGATGAAGGAGCTAATGAAGAAGTTAGAACAGGATTTAGGAAGCCAATCAGTTTATTGCTCTTATACGATCGCGCGAGCATTATCATATGGAATGAACGCAGCCTTTCATCAATTAGGTTATAAGTATACTGGAAGAATGACAAACAACTGCTATATCTTTGATAAATTAGAAGATATGAATGTATGGGTGAAGGATCTTTCAAAAGTAGTCTTTTAATGTCAAACTGCCGAAAAATGAGCGTCAAATTGCCAAGTTTTCGGCAGTGGAAGGATGGTTATGAAATGAACGCAACAATTCCAACTAATCAAATGATTAGTGCCATATTAAATAGTATCGATGAAGCAATTCACGCAGTCGACAAAAATGGAATGACTATATTTTATAATCAAGTTGCGGCTGACCATGACGGTGTTTCTGTTGAAGAAGTTCTGGGAAAGCATGTACTAGAAGCTTTCCCTTCTTTAACGAAAGAAACAAGTACCTTACTCACAGTACTAGAAACAAGGAAATCGATTATTCAACAGCCTCAACGCTATGAAAATATTAAAGGTCAATTCATTGATACAGTTAACACGACAATCCCAATCATTTTGGATGATCAACTGATTGGTGCTGTTGAAATTGCAAAGGATTATTCAACTATTAAAACACTTGGCGAGAAGGTTTTAGACTTACAAGCGAGAATTAAACCACAAGTTAAACAAGGCAAAACTAAACAAATTTATTCATATACGATATCAGATATATTAACGGATGATCCTGCTTTATTAGCTGTTAAAAATCAGGTTGAGAAGGTAGCAAATGCAGGCTCCGCAGTACTGGTAGTTGGTGAAACTGGAACTGGAAAAGAACTTTTTGTACAGTCAATTCACCATAGTTCAAATAGAAGTGAAGGCCCTTTTATTGCTCAAAACTGTGCTGCTTTACCGGAATCATTACTGGAAAGTATATTATTTGGTACGACAAAAGGTAGTTATACGGGAGCAATCGATCGAGCAGGTTTATTTGAACTTGCTGATGGTGGAAGCTTGTTTTTAGATGAGTTAAATTCGATGCCATTAGAGCTCCAAGCAAAGCTACTAAGAGTATTAGAGGATGGAGTTGTTCGCCGGATAGGTGATCAAAAGACCCGTAAAGTGAATGTAAGGGTAATCGCTGCAATTAATGAATCACCTTTAGATTGCGTTCAGAACGGTATCATGCGACCGGATTTATATTATCGTTTAAATGTGTTTTCTTTGTTCATACCACCGTTAAGAGAAAGGAATTATGATATCGAGTTACTCACGTCTCATTTTGTTGAACAATTTAATGAACGTTTCTCAAAGAATATTCGAAATGTAGAGCATACTGTATTTGAGTTATTCCACCAATATAATTGGCCTGGAAATGTCCGAGAACTAAAGCATACGATTGAACATGCTATGATTATGGCAGAAGGGCATACCCTTACAGTTAAACATCTTCCGATTCAACTACAACAAATTAAGAAAAGCACTGAAACAAAAGGAGTTCAGCCTTTACGTACTGCAATGCAGGAAATGGAAATTTCACTTATTAAACAAGCATTGCTACAAACGAATTCTAATATTCAGCAGGCTGCAGCGCTACTTGAAATACCAAGGCAAACTCTTCAATATAAGATTCAAAAGTTAAATATCGTAGTATAAACTACTTTTTAATCCTCTAAAAAATCTAGTTTTTGCACTTCATACAATAGCCAAGCCGCCTAATTTTAGGCGGTTTTATAATTATAGCTTCATTATAGATCGATCAAAACTTAAGATTGTAACTTTAAAAAATAAAATAACAGGCTGAATAGTTTGAATTTTCTATATTTGTGGCGTTTTTATTAAATAATTGTAAATTTTTGGCACGACTCTTGCTTTATATTAAAACAAACAGTTTGAAAGGGGATGTAAGTATGGTAAATGCAGTCTATGCACCTAAAAGACATTGGAAAGAAGTTGAGTTGTGGAAAGATGTAACAGAAGAACAATGGAATGATTGGGTTTGGCAACTTACAAACACCATCAAATCACTGGATGAGTTAAAGCAAATTATCAACCTCACGCCAGACGAAGAAGATGGGGTACGAATTGCGACAAAAACAATTCCACTAAACATTACCCCATATTATGCATCGTTAATGAATCCGGATGACCCACGTTGTCCAGTTCGTATGCAATCAGTACCAATCTCTGCGGAGATCCATAAAACTAAGTATGATTTAGAGGACCCTCTTCATGAGGATGAAGATTCTCCTGTTCCAGGTTTAACACATCGTTATCCAGATCGTGTACTATTTTTAGTAACAAATCAATGCTCAATGTACTGTCGTTATTGTACTAGACGTCGCTTCTCAGGACAAATTGGAATGGGAGTGCCAAAGAAACAACTTGATGCTGCTATTAACTACATTAGCAAAAATCCTCAAGTGCGTGATGTACTTATTTCAGGTGGAGACGGTCTTTTAATTAACGATAATATTTTAGAGTATATTTTAAAAAATTTACGTGAAATTCCACATGTGGAAATTATCCGTATTGGTACAAGGGCACCTGTAGTGTTCCCACAACGAATTACTGAAAATCTTTGTAATATCTTAAAGAAATATCATCCAGTTTGGTTAAATACTCACTTTAATACTTCAATTGAAATTACAGAGGAATCAAAACGAGCTTGTGAAATGCTTGCAAATGCTGGTGTACCGTTAGGAAACCAAGCCGTAATCTTAGCTGGAATTAACGACAGTGTACCAATTATGAAAAAGCTAATGCATGATTTAGTTAAAATTCGTGTTCGTCCATATTATATTTATCAATGTGATTTATCAGAAGGAATTGGACACTTCCGTGCGCCTGTTTCAAAAGGTTTAGAAATTATGGAAGGATTACGTGGCCATACTTCTGGATATGCAGTACCAACATTTGTAGTAGACGCACCGGGTGGCGGAGGAAAAATTTCTCTTCAACCAAATTACTTAATTTCTCAAAGTGCTGATAAAGTTGTTCTTCGTAACTTTGAAGGTGTAATTACTACTTATCCAGAACCACAAAATTACGTACCAGGTAGAGCAGAAGCATACTTTAAAGAAATTTATCCTAATATGGACGAAAAGCGTTCTAATGCAGGAATCGCGGGATTAATGAATGAAACAAAATTCAATCTTGTACCAGAAGGTTTACAACGTATGGAAGTACGTAAAACATATGCAACAAACCCAGAGCATGCTTCTTTGAAAGATAAGCGCGATAAACGTGACGAATTAAAAGAAAAGAAATTCCAAGCACAGCTTACAAAAATCCAAGTTAGTGAAAAGCTAGTAGGAAGTGCGCAAGGAGACGCTGAATGATGAAATGTCAGTGGTGTGAATCAGCTAACATAGTTGAATCAACAAATACGGTCTACTGGGAACTTCCTGATGGTACGAAAGCAATTGAGATTAAAGAAACTCCATGTATCCTTTGCTTAGATTGTAAAATAACATATCAAACAGATGATACTGTTGGTGCAATTGAGGAGCAATTATACTTAATCGACACAAAGCTGCTTGGTAAAACAACTTCATATAATGAGTTGATCCAGCAGCAAAGATTATTAAAGAGGAATTACTTTGATTTTTCCAAATAAGAAATGAGAAGCGACTATTCGCTTCTCATTTTCTCTAATGTTCAAGCTTTTCCTAATTCTTCCAATGGACATTAAAAGCAGAAAATGATCGAATCCAAAAAACGACTGAAAAGGAGTATTTTAATGAAAAATACGGTAAATACAATAACAGTCATTGATTCTAACAACCATATTCCTTCTATGCCTCAAGAGTTAAAGCGTGGATTAAAACCTCGTCATATCACAATGATTTCACTAGGGGGAACAATTGGAACAGGTCTATTTTTGGCAAGTGGAGGAGCAATCCATAATGCAGGACCAGGTGGTGTTCTGGCGGCTTATACAGCAATTGGAATAATGGTGTACTTTTTAATGACAAGCCTTGCTGAGATGGCAACATATATGCCAGTTGCTGGATCTTTTAGTACATATGCAACAAAATTCGTTGATCCTGCACTTGGTTTTGCGCTTGGCTGGAATTACTGGTATAACTGGGCAATTACAATAGCAGCTGAACTAGCTGCAGTTACGATGGTTATGAAATTCTGGTTACCACATACATCCTCACTCTTATGGAGCTCATTATTTTTAGCTATTATCTTTTTGTTAAATTACCTGTCAGTCAAAGGGTTTGGGGAATCTGAATACTGGTTTTCTATTATAAAAGTTGTTACAGTTATCATTTTTTTAATTTCTGGATTTTTAATGATTTTTGGAATTATTGGGGGAGAAGCAGTAGGGTTTAAAAATTTTACAGTTGGTGATGCTCCTTTTCATGGAGGATTCATGGCGACACTCGGAATCTTTATGGCAGCTGGATTTTCTTTCCAAGGTACCGAGTTACTAGGGATAGCAGCTGGGGAGAGCGAGGAGCCTGAGCGAAATATACCTCGTGCGGCTCGCCAAATATTTTGGCGTATTTTATTATTTTACGTATTATCTATAGTTGTAATAGGTCTGCTAATACCATATACAAATCCTAATTTAGCAAGTGGCGATGTAGCTGTTAGTCCATTTACGCTAGTTTTTGATAAAGCTGGCATTGCATTTGCAGCATCTGTAATGAATGCAGTCATCTTAACGGCAGTTTTATCAGCTGGAAACTCAGGAATGTATGCTTCAGCTCGAATGCTGTGGGATATGGCTCGCCAAGGGAAAGCTCCAAAGGCATTAGGTAAGTTAAATAAAAGGGGTGTACCTGTTAATGCATTAATCATTACAGCGGCAGTCGGTACATTAGCGTTTTTAGCTTCTCTATATGGTGACGGAGTTGTTTACATTTGGTTACTTAATGCTTCAGGTATGTCTGGTTTTATTGCTTGGCTTGGCATAGCGATTTGTCATTACCGTTTCCGTAAAGCCTACGTTGCACAAGGGAAGGATTTAAATGACCTACCGTATAAAGCAAAATGGTTCCCATTCGGACCAATATTTGCTTTCGTACTATGTGGGGTCGTAATTCTTGGACAAAACTATTCAGCATTTATGGGAAATAAGATTGACTGGAACGGTGTACTCGTTTCATATATAGGTCTGCCATTATTCCTTATTTTGTGGATCGGATATAAACTCATAAAAAGAACAAAAATTGTTCGACTTAGTGAGTGTGATTTGGAGAAATAAGCACGTGGACAAGTTTTAGCGTATGACTTTACAGCATTAGCAAAAGCAGTGATTCAAATCTCAGATAAAGATCAGAAAAAATATTTAGTTCGAAGGTAACACTAGATTAGTGATGATTTCAAAATGCACTATCATTCCTGTTTTGGAATAAACTAACAGAGAATATAGTAAAAAGTACCCTGTTCATTATAAGTATGTAGTAATCTTATACTCTTACAGAATCAAAAAATAAAAATATCTTGTTTATAAATATGATATTTTTTATAATTATCTGTATCTTATAAGTAAAAGGATTGTTACTGCAATGCAGGCAAAACCTAGATGATCAATGTCCTAATATTAGGCATTGGTTGTTTAGGTTTTTTTTAACGATAGATGTAGTAAAATTGACCTGCAAAAAAAGAAAAGATAGTATAGAAATAATAAATGGTATCGCAAATAATCCTTCGCAAGAGAGGTGAAATAGATGATCATCCATAAAGTAATTAATAACAATGTAGTAAGCGTTTTGAATGAGCAAAATAAAGAAATGGTTGTTATGGGGAGAGGGCTGGCCTTTAAAAAAAAACCAGGTGATCCCGTTGATGAGCAACTGATTGAAAAGGTTTTCAAGTTGGAAAACAAGGATTTATCGGAGCATTTTAAGAAGCTGCTTGAAGAAATTCCTTTACAATATATGGAACTGTCAGATGAAATTATCCGCTTTGCTAAAGAGACATTGGGAAAAAAATTAAGTGAAAGTATTTATGTGTCTCTGACAGATCATATTCATTTTGCCTTATATAGACAGAAAAATGGGATGGAAATCAAGAATCCTTTACTTTGGGAAGTAAAACGACTGTATAAGGAAGAATTCTCGGTGGGCAAACATGCATTAAATATTATTGAGCAAAAAACAGGAATTCGTTTACCTGAAGATGAAGCAGGTTTTATTGCTTTGCATGTAGTAAACGCGGAATTGAATGAGGAAATGACGAACATTGTAAATATTACAAAGTTCATCCAAGAAATATTAACTATTGTAAAATATCATTTTAAAATTGAATTTGATGAAGAATCTTTGAACTATTATCGCTTTGTCACACATCTTAAATTTTTTGCTCAAAGGATTTTTAGTAAGACATATTTAAATAATGAGGAAGATTTTCTGTTCAATACAATAAAAGAGAAGTATAAAGATGCTTCCGTTTGTACAGAAAAAATCAAAGATTTCGTTCTAAAAAAATATGAGTATGAATTAAGCACAGAAGAGAAACTTTATCTAACAATTCATATTGCTCGCGTTGTAAATAGAAATTAATTTTTTGTGTGAAAGCGTTGACATCGTTAATTTACAGTGATATTATCAAGTTATCAATTAAATACATCCGATTTTATAGGATTGTTACTGGTCGTGCAGGCAAAACCTAAATTGTCGTCTCTTATGTTTTCCTGAGGCGTGCAGTTTAGGTTTTTTGTTTTCTTGGGACACTTTTGATCCGGACGAGGGGACTCAGGGATTGGCCGGTTTACATGTCGTTGTATTTAATTAAAAATTAAATATCAAAATTCAGGATTGTTACTGGTCACGCAGGCAAAACCTAAATTACAAGAGTGTATGATGATTTTTACATGCACCTGTAGTTTAGGTTTTTTATTTTACTAAAATAACAATTCAAATGATGTATTAATTATTTTTGGAATTTTCCATGATTTGAGGAGGGGTATTTATGGATTATAAGCGAACTGCTAGAGAGATTATAGATTTAGTCGGTGGGGAAAAAAATATAACCAATTTGATTCATTGTATTACTAGGCTTCGATTTAATTTGAACGACGATAGCATTGCAGATAAAAACAAAGCTAAAATCGAAGCAATTGATGGTGTCATGGGGGTAAACAGAAGTGGCACTCAGTTTCAAGTAATCATAGGAAACGATGTTATAAAAGTATTTGATGAAATTAATAAAATGGCTAATATTAATTCTGGTAATTCAGATGGTAATAAAAAGACAAAAGGAAAAGGGATCGGAAGTATTTTTGATGTAATATCTGGAACATTCGCACCAATATTACCTGCAATCACTGGAGCAGGTATGATCAAAGCAATCCTTGCTATTCTTTTGACATTCCACTGGATTTCAGACAAAAGCCAAGCATATATTATTATGAATGCGATCGGGGATGGTGCATTCTACTTCATACCGTTCTTAGTTGCTTTTAGTGCAGCGAAAAAATTTGGGTCCAATCAATTTGTTGCAGTTGCCATCGCTGGTGCTATTATGCATCCATCCATTACAGCGTTGTTAAGTAGTGGCAAACCAGTACACTTTATTGGTCTTCCTGTAACGGCTGTAACATATGCATCATCCGTTATCCCGATCTTATTAGCAGTTTGGATTGCATCTTATGTAGAAAAATGGACTGATCGTGTAACTCCAAGTATGGTTAAACTGATTATCGTTCCGACTATTACTCTATTGGTAATGGTTCCAATTACTTTAATTGCTGTTGGTCCACTTGGTGTAATCATTGGTAGTGGTCTATCTAAAGGTGTTACTTTCCTATATGCTCATACTGGTATTTTTGCAGGACTTCTGCTTGGAGGTACATTCTCTTTAATCGTTATGACTGGGATGCACTACGCGTTTCTTCCAATTGTAGTTGGAAACTTAAGCACAAAAGGATACGATACAATCCTTCCTGCAATGTTTATGGCTAATATGGGGCAAGCTGGAGCGGCCTTTGCAGTATTCTTAAAATCAAAAAATAAATCATTTAAATCATTAGCACTTTCAGTTAGTATGACAGCTTTAATGGGTGTAACAGAACCGGCTATGTATGGTGTAAATATGAGGCTTAAAAAGCCATTCATTGGTGCTTTAGTTGGTGGAGCAATCGGTGGAGCTTACTATGCATTGATGGCCGTAAAACTATACGTTATTCCAAGTAATGCTGGTCTTCCAGGAATTCCGTTCTTTATTGGTGAAACATTCGTTTATGCATTGATTGGTTTACCAATTGCGTTTATCGCAGGTACAATCGCAGCGTATTTTATTGGCTTCGAGGATGTAGAAGTAAAAGAAGACAAAACGGAAGAAAAAGTTGTAAATGAAGTAAAAAACGTTGATCAAAACCGTATTCAAGAAGTAGTAAGTCCTATTAAAGGAAAAGTTGTACCTTTAACTGATGTTAAGGATGCTACATTCTCAAGTGAAGCTTTAGGAAAAGGTATTGCCATTGAACCTCAAGAAGGAAAAGTCGTTTCTCCCGTAAATGGAGTTGTTACAACTTTATTTAGAACGAAGCACGCAATTGGCATTACATCTGAAAATGGAATTGAAATTCTAATTCACGTTGGAATGGACACAGTTAAATTAGACGGTGAATTTTTTACAGCACACATTAGCCAAGGCGACGTCGTGAAAGCTGGAGACCTACTTGTTGAATTTGATTTAGTAAAAATTAAAGAAGCAGGCTACGAAGTTACAACTCCGATTGTTATTACAAATAGTACTAATTATCTAGAAATTAATACAGTAAATAAAGAAAACGTTAAAGAAAATGAAACACTTTTAACGGTTTGTGGTTAATTTAGAATTTGATTCTGACTGTTGGATTTAAAGCCAACAGTCAGAACATTTAAATAAAAAAATTTTAATAAAAATTGTGGAGGGGACTATTATGTCAAAAAACTATTCATTTCCTAAAGGATTTTTATGGGGAGGAGCAACTGCTGCCAACCAATTAGAAGGTGCTTACCAAGAAGGTGGTAAAGGGTTAAATTTAGCAGATGTTATGCCTGGAGGAAAAGTAAGACTAAAAGTCATTCAAGAACCAGGATTTGATTTTAAAATAAATAAAGAAAAATATGTCTATCCAAATCATGATGGAATTGACTTCTATCACCGTTATAAAGAAGATATTGCACTTTTTGCAGAAATGGGATTTAAAACATATCGTATGAGTATTGCTTGGAGTCGTATCTTTCCAAAAGGCGATGAAGTAGAGCCAAACGAAGCAGGTTTAGCTTTCTATGACCGTGTGTTTGATGAACTGAAAAAATATGATATTGAGCCTGTTGTAACAATTTCTCACTACGAAATTCCATTACACTTAATTACAGAATATGGTGGGTGGCGTAATCGTAAAGTAATCGAATTCTTTAATCGATATGCAACAACATTATTCGAGTACTATAAAAATAAAGTAAAATACTGGTTAACTTTTAACGAAATTAATGGTGCTACACATTTACCGCTATTAGGTCTTGGTTTTTCACCTGAAAGTAAAGAAACACAATTGCAAGATAGTTTCCAAGGGCTTCATCACCAATTTGTAGCAAGTGCGTTAGCTGTAAAAGCAGGACACGAGATCATTCCAGGTAGCCAAATTGGTTGTATGCTTGTGTATGTTCCAACTTACAATTACGATTCAAACCCTGAAAATGTGATGTATGCTCTACAAGAGTCTCGCCTGTGGAATAACTATTGTGGTGATGTACAAGTTAGAGGAGCATATCCAGCATTTGCAAAACGCTACTGGAAAGAAAATGATATCAACTTAGATATTCAAGACGGTGACTTAGAAATCATTAAAGAAGGAACAGTTGATTTCATTTCGCTAAGCTACTATATGTCACGTACTGAGAAAAAACATAAAACGAACGAAGAAAATAGCCAAGGTAATTTAGTTGGTGGCGTTAAAAATCCATTTTTAAAAGAAAGTGATTGGGGTTGGGAAATCGATCCAACTGGTCTTCGCATTGGATTAAATCAATTATATGACCACTACCAAAAACCACTATTCATCGTAGAAAATGGTCTTGGCGCATACGATCAAGTAGAAGAAGATGGCTCTATTAACGATGATTATCGTATTGATTATCTTCGTAGTCATATTGAGGCAATCGGTGAAGCAATCGAGGATGGTGTCGAACTGATTGGTTACACTCCATGGGGATGTATTGACTTAGTAAGTGCATCTACAGGTGAAATGTCTAAACGTTACGGCTTTATTTACGTAGACAAACAAGATGATGGAAGCGGAACTTTAGAGCGCAAAAAGAAAAAATCATTTTATTGGTACCAAAATGTAATTCAAACGAATGGGGAGCAACTTAATTAATTAAAGATATAAGAAATAACGTACATATTTGTAAGTGAATATGTACGTTATTTTTATATTAATCTATTATTTTATAATTCCAGACTTTAAACATCCAAATCCTTCTCTAAATTAATACCAATTTTACCTTCTTGTATTCTAGATCTGAATACAGCCCAATAAATAACAATTCCAGCAAGAAATAAATAAAGTATAACCTTAGTCGTTGGTAAAAAGTCTTTTGGTAGAGTTAAAATACCAACTTCAAATACTAACCAAATAATCGCAAGAATCGTAACAGGTAGTCGCCATTTTCCTAACTTAAAACCATCTGTATCCGGTAAGGTCTTAATTTTAGTAGCGTATGCGATTACCGTTATTAAGTAAATAATGGCCGGAAGTGCCGCAGAAGTACCTATTAATAATGAGAGTTTCCCAAAATAGAATACAGCAATAATACCTAATACAGAAACTAAAATTATCGCATTGTACGGTACATTATGTTTTTTATCTACCTTTTTAAACACATTTGAGGCGAAAAACACATTGTCTCTTGAAAGGGCATAAATAAGTCGAGAAGCAGAAGCCATAATAATTAATCCACAAGCAAAAATTGACACAATAACTAATGCAAGGAAGAAGTCAGCAACTGCAGTGCCCAAACGTGATTGTAAAATATCAGAAATAGGGGAAGCAGAAGCCATGATTCCGTTAATATCTTTAATTCCCGAAGTAACAATGATTAAGAATACAAATCCAATTACACCTGCAAGTAACATTGAGTAAACGATGGCTTTAGGTACGGTTTTATTCGCATCAACTGTTTCTTCTGCTAAATTTGCCGCTGCTTCAAAGCCTACTAATGTATAAGAGCCCATTACGACTGCTAGTACAAATGCTGTAAAATAGCTTCCATTTGAACCAACCTTATGGGCAGTATAAGTTAATAATGAAAAATCTGCTCCTTTGAAAAATAAGACAAAGCTTAAAATAATAATAATGCCAATAAATCCGATTACTTCTGTATAGACAGCTGAATTATTAATGATTGTAGCAATCCTTACTCCGTAAATATTTAATAAGGCCTGTATAACGATTGTAATTAATACGACGGTTGTTAGAACTGTAGTAGTACTCTTAATACCAAGTAAATCAAGAAAAATTGGTGCGACACCATAATCAACAGTAGGTACAACAATAATTAAGTAACACAATGCTGCCCAACCTGTAAACCAACCAAATCCTCGATTCGTTAAACGGCTAACCCATTGATATACATAGCCACTTAAAGGGATTTTGCTCGATAAATCTGCAAAAATTAACGCTACAAGTAAATGTCCAACCATGACAAATGGCCACGTCCAAATTCCAGCAGGTCCGGCTGCTCCTAAGGCAAGACTATAAGAGCTAAAAATACCAGTTGTAATTGAAATGAACGAGAATGCAACCGCAAATGAACTAAAAAATTTTAATGATCGCTGTAATTCCTGTTTGTAATTAAACGATTGTAAACCATCTGAATCAAAACCTTGTTTACTCATAAATCATCTCCTCCAAATTTGAAATTTATTAACAGAATTTTCTTATAATTAAACTCGTAGTTAATGCGATTTGATTAACTAAAAGTTTTATTATCGATCGGGTACAAAATTTATAAATTATGCTCAGACCTAAAATTGGGCAGAGAGTGATATTTTACAGTTATCAATGCAACTTCCGTGCCAGTCTAATAGACGGGATTAATTTAGAGATTCATACAAAAAGAGAAGTAGTTCCTATGAGGTCTTGAATAATGTATGCAGGACTGAATAACAACCGGGCTAATCATAAAAGTTGATTTTAGTGAAAGGAATTTCACTTTTTCAATCAATCCTTAATCATTTCAAAGCATTAGTAGGTGTTCTTTATAACGTTTACAAAAAATTAATATTTTGGCATAAAACTTGCAGTTCTAGAAAAAGACTTATTTAAATATTCAAAAAAAGGAGGTTTCTGTCGGAAAAGTAAGAATTATAGAGAAGTAGTAAATGTAGTGTAAGCGCTTAATCTAAAACGAAGGGGATATGATAGGTGGAAAATAAAACACAGTTAAAAAGATCCTTAAAGTTATGGCAAGTAGTTATGATGGGGTTAGCCTATATGACCCCTATGGTTGTTTTCGACACTTTTGGAATTGTATCTGATGTAACTAATGGTCACGTACCAAGTGCATATATAGTAGCTTTAATAGGAATGTTATTTACAGCGGTTAGCTACGGTAAGCTTGTAAGAGAATTTCCTGAAGCTGGGTCTGCTTATACATACACCCAGAAAGCGATTAGTGGACACTTAGGTTTTCTAGTTGGCTGGTCATC
Source organism: Bacillus sp. FJAT-25509 (assembly GCF_001420605.1). Classification (GTDB taxonomy): domain Bacteria; phylum Bacillota; class Bacilli; order Bacillales; family Bacillaceae_G; genus Gottfriedia. The sequence continues at coordinate 14,635 of NZ_LJIZ01000030.1, read as the reverse complement.
ATTATTAGATTACTTGTTCCTACCAATGGTAAATGCTTTATTAACTAAAATTTACTTAAACGCACTGTTTCCTAATGTTCCAACTTGGATTTGGGTCATTGGATTTGTAGGACTAGTTACTTTCTTAAACTTAAGAAGTATCAATATGCTTGCGAATTTCAATACCCTTTTTGTATTAGTTCAGCTTGCGATTATGGTTGTCTTTATTGTTCTTGTTATCCAAGGCTTACATCATGGAGAAGGTTATGGTGGATTCAGTATAAAACCACTTTTTAATGCAGGAATGCATTTTGGCACATTAGTAACCGGTGCGACAATTCTTTGCTTCTCATTCTTAGGATTTGATGCCGTTTCTACTTTATCAGAAGAGGCAATAAATCCTGCAAAAACAATCCCTAAAGCAATTCTTTACACAGCACTTTGGGGAGGCGTAATCTTCACAGTTACATCATTTTTCATTCAATTATACTATCCGGACATATCTAGATTTAAGCATCCAGATGCTGCATCACCAGAGATTGCATTATATGTAGGTGGTAAATTATTTCAATCAATTTTCTTATGCATTACCTTTATTAATACACTTGCTTCTGCATTGGCTTCACATGCGAGTGTCTCACGTTTGTTATATGTAATGGGGCGCGACAAAGTTTTCCCAGATAAATGGTTTGGATTTGTTCATCCGAAATGGAAAACACCAGCATTTAACGTAATTTTCGTTGGTGTAATTTCATTATCAGCCATTTTTTTCAACTTAGTAACAGCTACTTCATTAATTAACTTCGGAGCATTAATGGCATTTACTTTTGTTAATTTGTCAGTCATTAACCATTTTTACATTCGAGGAAAGCGTAGATCAGTCAAGGGCACCTTTTCTTTCCTAATTTTGCCTTTAATTGGGGCCGCATCTGTAGCAATCCTATGGTTCAACATTGAAAAAAGCTCATTAATAATGGGAACAATTTGGTTCGTCATTGGTTTATTATATTTAATTTACCTTACAAAGGCATTCCAAATTGCACCCCCTAAATATGAAGAAGAAGCTGCGGTGTAATAAACACACAATAACGAAAAGTCACAAGGTAATTAATTACCTTGTGACTTTTTTCGTGTTTGGGGTCTACATCTGTTCCACTTTCCTTGATAGAGCATATTAGGTAATTCAATTTTGAATAATGATTAATGCAATATTGAATAATTCATGCATTCAATCATATATCCATTAAAAAACCGAATTTGGTTCTTGGAGAAAAAACGACTTTTAAGGATCGTTCGAAAAAATATAAAAAGTATTGAAAGTCTTATAACTGCCTATTTGATAAGCCTTTATCTGTTTTATCTCACCACAAAATTATGAAATGATTTCAAGTTGGCACAGGAATTGCTATTTAATTTTTAAAATAACTAATGAGGTGTGTAAAATGAACACAAATTTAACTGAACAAAATGAAAAGAGTAGTGAACAGATAGAAATAGATGATTCCCTTCAGGAGTTTAGAGAAACGTTAAATGAAGCGATCGGCATAATGAACTATCCGAGCCAAGTATTTGATTTCCTTAAAACACCAATGCGGTTTTTAGAATTTAGTATTCCAGTTCAAATGGATAATGGTGAGACGAAAGTGTTTCAAGGATATCGAGCACAACATAATGATGCATTAGGACCTACAAAAGGGGGAATTAGATTTCATCCTGATGTAACGCCAGAAGAAGTAAAAGCATTAGCTGGCTGGATGAGTTTAAAGTGTAGTATTACTGATTTACCTTATGGGGGGGCAAAAGGTGGAGTTGTTTGTGACCCAAGACAATTAAGTATGAATGAGCTAGAAAAATTAAGTAGAGGTTATGTAAGAGCTGTAAGCCAAATTGTAGGACCTACTAAAGATATTCCAGCACCTGATATGTATACAAACGCGCAAGTAATGGCTTGGATGCTAGATGAATATGACCATATTAGAGAGTTTGATTCGCCAAGTTTTATTACTGGTAAACCTCTAACTTTAGGAGGTTCAGTAGGTCGGGAGACGGCAACATCAAAAGGTGTATTTTATGCTCTTGAGCTAATTAGTGAAATACAGAAAATCGAGATTAAAAATATGAAAGTCATTATTCAAGGCTTTGGAAATGTTGGTAGTTACTTAGCGCAATACTTACATGAAGCTGGAGCAAAGGTTGTTGGAGTTTCAGATGTACTAGGCGGAATTTATGATCCAAAAGGTTTAGACATTCCATATTTATTAGACAATAGAGATTCATTTGGAGTTGTTTCTAACTTATTTAAAAATGCGATTTCTAATCAAGAGTTATTAGAAAGAGAATGTGATGTCTTAATTCCAGCAGCAATAAGTGGGGTTATTAACAACCGTAATGCGGATAAATTGAAATGCAAGATTGTTGTTGAAGCAGCGAATGGACCGACTACTAAGGAAGCTCTAGAAATCCTTGATAAAAAAGAGATTTTAGTCGTTCCTGATATTTTAGCTAACTCAGGTGGAGTAGTTGTTTCGTATTTTGAATGGTGTCAAAATATGCAAGGTTATTATTGGTCTGAGAGTACTGTAGACGAGAGATTAAAAGAAAAAATGACAGATAGCTTTTTAAAAGTTTATAAAACATCGCAAAAATATAATGTAAACATGAAAATAGCAGCATATATCGAAGGCATTAGTAAAATTGCTGAAGCTTGTCGCTTGAGAGGTTGGATAAAATACTAAAACAAAAGGAGAGATCTAGAATGATCGATATTATTTCTGAATCAACTGAAAGACAGCTTGTACACCATTATTGTTTATTAACTCAAAATAATAGATATGATTTATCGATTGCCTTTTCAAGTCACTTTTATGGAAAATCAATGGTTACATCAATTCAATCTAGTAAAATGGCGTTATTATGTTTAGAAGATCTTCATTCTGAACATTATTGGGCTCCTAAGTTAGGTATTGCTGAGGAGGATATTTTAGAAATTCAAAATTTCTTTAGCATGGTTTTACCATCAAAACACATTTGCGAGTTATAATATCAGGAATTATTTTTAAAAGAAAACTCGCTGATTGGTGAACTTTCAAGCGAGATAGAGGCGGAGAAATTTAAAATATTCTTAATGTGCAAAAAAGGAGTGAGCTTTATGTATTATGGAGTCATTGTCAGTGACTACCATGGAACAGTTGAAGAGACTGCTATTCAGAAAGATTCAAGAATTTATGAATGGGAGCCGTTATTCTTTATTAAAACTACAGATGGAATTACAAAAGTTATTCATCAAGGAATAAGTGGTGAAGTTGTTTCATTGGAGGTCTCAATTGGAGACAAGATAGTTCCTGGAATGGTTCTTGCGTATGTTAAAGAGGATTTGTTTGTGACCGCTAGCGATTGAGTAGAGTTTGATTAGGCAACTTTGATTCAATTAACGCGTTCTCTTTTCTAACAAATAAAGGGGTGTCTCTGGTCGAAAAGACTTAAGAGACTGCCCTTTATTTTTGTTTAAGTTAAATAGATTAGTAAATTATAATTTTAGATTTTTGTGATAAATTTAAAAATTCTGCTAGAATAGGAATGTATAATGGTTTAGACATAAGGGGGGAAAGAAATGTTATCAATAAATGAGAAACAGATAAGACCAGTCATCACTATAGATATCGATCAATTTAAGGAAAATGATGAAATTGATTTATCCAAAATAAATGAACCCTTTTTATTCTTACGTAAGCAAAATCAGATTTTTGGTTATGTACAATTAAATAATATTTTTCAAGGTAGTAGTAAAAAGAAAAATATAGAAATTTCAAAGATTACTAGTTCTTCTCAATCAATAAATAGTGTATGTCGCCTAAGTGAGCAATTTTCTTTAACGGATCTATTTCAAATTATTGGTGAACCAATCTCGATTGTAAAAGAAGAGGAAGAAATGCCAATAGGTTACATACTTCGTGAGGATATATTAGCGGAGCTTTTTAAACAAGAAAATAAAAGTGTTGATTTATTAAAAAGCATTTTAACATCGATACCGATGGGAACATTTGTAGTTGATAAAAATAAAGTTATTGTAAATTGCAATGATGCTGGGTTAAAAATGATAAAATCAACATCGGAAAAGGTCATTAATATAAAAGCTGAAACTATTTTTAGTGGTGAACAAGTTGATAATGTATTTGCTACAGGTAAAACAATTCTTAATCAGATTCAAATAAGCGACGATATGGGTGTTCTTGTCGATTATAGCCCAATTTTCGTTGATAACGAGGTTGAAGGAGTTGTAATTGTCGTACAAGATCTCCCAATGGTTGAAGAAATGGCCTCCGAAATTGAATATGTAAAAGATTTAAATAAAGATTTGAATGCCATATTATCGAGTATTTATGATGAAATACTTGTAGTAAATCGTAAGGGTGAGCTAATTCGTTACAGTGAAAATATAATTCCTGGATTTTGGAATGTGGATTTAAAGGAACTACTTGGAAAGAGTATTTTAGAATTCGAAAACCAAGGACTTTTTACGCCATCTGTTACAAAATTAGTTTTAGAAAAAAAGAAGAAAGTATCAATTGTTCAAGAAACACTTAATGGACGTAAAGTACTTGCAGTTGGAAATCCAGTCTTTGATGAGAATATGGAAATTGAGCGTATTATTATTGCTTCTAGAGATATTACAGAAACTTCACGCCTTAAAACGGAATTAAAAGAGATGAAGAAGATTTCTGAGCAATATAAAAAGGAGCTTGAAGATATAAAGAGTAAGGATAGTTTTGTTAAAAAACTGATTTACTGCAGTTCTAAAATGGAGCAAATCATCAATCAAGCGAAAAAAATTGCTGATTTTTCTTCCACTGTATTACTGCATGGAGAGTCTGGTGTAGGAAAGGAAGTAATTGCACAGGCTATTCATCAATTAGGAAATCGTTCTGCAAAACCATTTTTGAAATTAAATTGCGGTGCAATACCTGAAAATCTTCTGGAAAGTGAGCTTTTTGGCTATATTAAAGGAGCGTTTACAGGGGCGGATCAAAATAAGGATGGTTATTTTAAGCAAGCAGATGAAGGCGTTTTATTTTTAGATGAAATTGGTGAAATGCCACTGCATTTACAAGTTAAATTGCTTAGAGTCCTTCAAGAACAAGAAGTTATTCCAGTTGGAAGTACAAAGCCAATTAAAGTAAATGTACAAATTATTGCAGCTACAAATAAAAGATTAGAAAAAATGGTTGAAGAACGTACATTTAGGGAGGATTTGTATTATCGACTAAATGTTATACCTTTAAACATTCCACCATTAAGAGAAAGAAATGAAGATATCTCATTATTAGCTTTCCATTTCTTACAGCAATTAAATGAAAAATATAATAAAAGTTTTCATCTTACACCAGATGCAATTAACGTATTAGAATTTTATTCTTGGCCAGGGAATGTCAGAGAACTCCAAAACATCATAGAAAGATTAGTCGTCTCTGCTGAAGATCAAATTATTAATGCTGAGGATGTTAATCAATTCTTACCAAATAGCTATGACTTTAATAAATCTAAACCAGTCATTAATAAAGTAATTCCTCTACAAGAAGCAGTTGATTATGTTGAGGAGCAACTTATTATGCTTGCGATGAAGCAATATAAAACAACAACGAAGGCTGCACAGGTGTTAGGGATTAGTCAGTCCTCGGTTAGTCGCAAGTATCAAAAAATAATGAACGAAAAGAATATGAATAGTGACTTTATGTCATTTAATTAGAAAAAACGCACAGGGTGCGTTTTTTTATTTCTCTAAATCCCCTATATTTTCAACATTGCTATCAATTACTTCAGTCATACTAACTTGGTCCCTCGAGAGACTAAATGCCATGAAGATGATGATGAGTCCTACCGCAATACATGTTCCTGCAAGCAACATAATATCTCCTCCTTTCATGGTGTTCTAGCCTATGCAATGAATTTTCTTAATATGTCGATTTACAGAAATAGTTTTAAAAACGTTTAATTATCCTAGATTTTTTACGAGTTTTAAAGATTATGCAAAGTGTAATAGAGTTATGCAAAATTGAATAATAATGTACAGGCTATTGAAGCAAAACCCTTATTTTTAGGTGTATTAAAGTTGGCACGGTTCTTGCAAATTATTAAATTGTTAAGAATTTAAGGAGGGTTTATATCCAATGGTCGATGTTCAATTTAAAACAATTGATTTAAAGATGTTTATTAATGGCGAATGGAAAGATTCTAGCAATCATGAGAAACGCCCTGTTATTAACCCAGCAAATGGAGAAATCATTGCATATGCTCCTGAAGGAACGGTTGAAGATGCGAAAGAAGCAATTGATGTTGCTCGTAAAGCATTCAATGATGGAAGATGGTCTGATTTATCTGCTCAAGAAAGAGCAACTTACTTATTTAAAATTGCAGACAAAATAGAAGAGTACCAAGAAGAATTAACTAAACTTGAAACGTTAGATAATGGAAAACCACATCGTGAAGCGGGCTTTGATGTGGCGGATGCCGCAGCTTGCTTCCGTTATTATGCAGGATTGATTACAAAGCCAGATGGGTTTACTTATCATGTAGCAGATCCTATGCAGGCGATGGTTGTTCGTGAACCAATAGGAGTATGCGGATTAATTGTTCCTTGGAACTATCCATTATTAATGAGTATATGGAAAATTGCTCCAGCGTTAGCGGCAGGTAATTCAATTGTTTTCAAACCATCAGAAGTAACACCAGTGACTCCTAAGAAATTATTTGAAATCTTTGAAGAAGTTGGTCTTCCACAAGGTGTAGCAAATATGGTTATGGGTGCTGGCCCGGTGGTTGGAAATGAAATCGCTGCCAACCCTGACGTTGATATGGTTTCATTCACAGGTGGAACAAAAACGGGCAAACATATCATGAAAACAGCGGCAGATACGATGAAAAAAGTATCACTTGAGCTTGGTGGGAAATCTCCGAATATCATTTTTGCAGATGCAGATTTTGAAACGGCTGTCGATTATGCTCTATTTGGAATTTATGCGGGTTCAGGTCAAGTTTGTTCATCTGGATCAAGAATATTAGTCGAAGAATCAATTTATGATCGCTTCGTAGATCGCTTTGTAGAGCGTGCTAGGAAAATTAAAGTCGGCCCTGGGGATGTAGCTGAAACAGAAATGGGTCCACTAGTTAGTAAAGAGCATTTAGAAAAAGTTTTAAGCTATATACAAATAGGTAAAGAAGAAGGCGCAACACTTGCTTGCGGAGGAAATCGTATCGAAAAAGATGGTTTAGAAAAAGGTTATTTTGTTGAACCAACTGTTTTTGTAGATGTTGAACAAAATATGCGCATCGTCCAAGAAGAAATTTTTGGTCCAGTCGTATGTATCCAAAAATTCAAATCCGAGGAAGAAGCGTTAAAACTTGCAAATGGAACTGTATATGGTTTAGCAGGTGCTGTCTTTAGTAAAGATGGAGCGAAAGCTTTAAGAGTAATTAAAAAGCTACGTTCAGGCATTACTTGGATTAACTCATACCACCCAACATACAATGAAGCACCTTGGGGTGGCTACAAACAAAGCGGCGTAGGACGCAGCTTAGGTACATTTGGTCTTGAAGAATTCCAAGAAATTAAGCAAATTAACATTAACTTACAAGTTGAACCAATTGGATGGTTTGCAGAATAATTTTAGACAGTTTTAAGAAGAGACAGATAGGAAAGAAAAAAATAGATAAAACGACTATAGGAGTGAACAAAATGAGTATCAACTTAAAAAACGAATTAAAAAGTGAAGAAAAAAATGTAACCGAGTATATTAATAAGGTTTTAAGTTTAATAGAAAAAGAGACTGTTACAGAAGAAGACGCTGCATGGATTACAAAGGAAACAGTTGATGGTTTTAGAGAGCACGTAAACCCAGGTTTCCTTGCTTACCGTAAAACTGTTACAGAAGGCGGTCAATTTGCATCTGTTGAATGGTCTGATAGTGGCTCATGCTTTAAAGACGTAAATGGTAAAGAGTATATTGACTGTTTAGGCGGATTTGGAATTTATAATGTTGGACATCGTCATCCAAAAGTTATCAAAGCTGTTACAGATCAGTTAAAAAGACAGGCACTTCATAGCCAAGATTTATTAGATCCATTACGTGCAATGCTTGCTAAAATTTTAGCAGAAATTACACCTGGTGATTTAAAATATTCATTCTTTACAAACAGTGGTACAGAGAGTGTTGAAGCGGCATTAAAGCTTGCAAAAATGTATAGTGAGCGCAGTACATTTATTTCAACTACTCGTGCATTCCACGGGAAAAGCTTAGGTTCTTTATCTGGTACGGCAAAAGGCATGTTCCGTAAACCGTTTTTACCGTTAATTCCTGGATTCCGTCATGTTCCATTCGGTGACATTGATATGATGAGAAAAACATTTGAAACTTGCTCTTTAGTAGGAGAAGATGTTGCAGCAGTTATACTTGAGCCAATTCAAGGTGAAGGTGGAATTATTCTTCCTCCTCCAAACTACTTAAAAGAAGTTCGTGAACTATGTGATGAGTACCAAGCTCTATTAATATTTGATGAAGTTCAAACAGGTATGGGCCGTACTGGTAAAATGTTTGCTGCTGATTTATATGAAGTAGTTCCAGACATTATTTGTCTTGCTAAAGCATTCGGTGGCGGAGTTATGCCAGCTGGAGCAGTAGTTGCAAAAGAAGAAGTATTTAAAAGCTGGTTCCCAAATCCATTTATGCATACAACAACATTTGGTGGAAATCCATTAGCATGTGCAGCTGCTATTGCTACAATCAGTGTACTTCTTGAAGAAAAATTACCTGAAAGAGCAGAAGTAGTTGGAGCGTACTTCTTAGATCAATTAAAAGAAGCAGCAAAAGGACATGAAGACAAAGTTTTAGAACTTCGTGGCCAAGGTTTAATGATTGGAATTGAGTTCCATCAAGATGAAATTGGTTATGAAGTTTCTAAAGGAATGTTTGATAAAGGGATCCTAGTTGCTGGTACATTAATTAACTCAAAAACAATTCGTATCGAGCCTTCTTTAAAAATTAGCTATGAAGAAGTTGATACTGTAGTAAGTGCATTTAAAGAAATTTTATCTACTATTGAAGTTTAATACTTTTAGCATGTCATGACTTTAAAATTCATGACATGCTTTCATTACAGACAAAAATCGTTATAGATAGGATGGTGCAATTATGGCAGATCGTAAATTCGTTAAAATCCAAACTTCAATTCCAGGACCAAAATCACAAGAGTTGGTTGCTCGAAGAAATAATGTGGTTCCAAAAGGGATTAGTAATAATAGTGAAGCATTTGTAAAAAAAGCAAAGGGTGCACTGGTTGAGGATGTTGATGGAAATACGTTTATTGACTTCGCAGGTGCTATTGGAACGATAAATGTTGGTCATTCCCATCCTAGAGTAGTAAGAGCGCTTCAAGCTCAAGCCGGTGATTATATTCACACGGGCTTTAATGTCATGATGTATGAATCTTATATTCAGCTTGCAGAAAGATTAGCAGATCTTTCACCTGGAAGTTTTGATAAACAAGTAGCATTATTTAATAGTGGCGCGGAAGCTGTTGAAAATGCAGTGAAAATTGCAAGAAAGTATACAAAGCGTCAAGGAATCATTTCTTTTACTAGAGGCTTCCATGGTCGAACACTAATGACAATGACGATGACAAGTAAAGTTAAGCCTTACAAATATGGATTTGGGCCATTTGCTCCTGAAGTGTATAAAGCACCATATCCATATGTTTACCGTCGTCCAGATCAAATGGATGAAAAAGAATATAGTAAATTTATCATTGAACAATTTGAACAGTTTTTGATTGCAGAAGTTGCACCAGAAACGATTGCTGCAGTCGTAATGGAACCAATCCAAGGCGAGGGTGGCTTTATTGTTCCTGATCTTGATTTTGTAAAAAGAGTTAGAGAAATCTGTACGCAATATGGAATATTATTTGTAGCAGATGAGATTCAAACTGGTTTTGCTAGAACAGGTAAATATTTTGCAATTGAGCACTTTGGAATTGAGCCTGATTTAATTACAATTTCAAAATCAATGGGTGCGGGAGTACCTATTAGTGGCGTGATCGGTAGAAAAGAAATTATGGAAGCTTCTGATGCTGGAGAAATAGGCGGAACATACTCTGGTAGCCCACTTGGATGTCGTGCAGCATTAGCAGTACTCGATATCATTGAGGAAGAAGGATTAAATGAGAGAGCTGTTGTAATTGGCGACAAAGTTAATGAGGAAATGCATAAATGGGCTAATCAGTTTGAACAAATAGGTGATATTCGCGGAATTGGCGCAATGTGTGCGATGGAGATTGTAACAAATAAGAAAGATAAAACACCAGATAAGGTGACAGTTGGAAAGATTGTAAAAGAAGCTAACAATAGAGGATTAATGTTGTTAAGCGCAGGTATCTTTGGCAATGTTATTCGTTTGTTAATGCCACTAACAATTACAGATGAACAGCTTGAAGAAGGACTAGATATTTTAAGAGAGTCAATCGAAGCTGTATTAGTTCCAGAACTTCAATTGGAGGTAAACTCATGAGCCAAATTAAAGAGAAATATGAAGTCTACCCAATGTATATAGATGGTGCATGGGTTGGGACCGATCATGAATATTATACGAAGGTTACAAATCCTGCAACTGGTGCAGTTGTAGGGGCAATTCCAACTGGTGGTACATATGAAGCGAAATTAGCTGTTGATGCTGCTCATACAGCATTTAAAACTTGGTCAAAAAAGACATCAGAAGAAAGATACCATTTATTAATGAATTGGTATCGTCTCATTGACGAAAAGAAAGAAGAAATTGCTAAATTAATGACAATTGAGCAAGGTAAACCATTAAAAGAAGCATTAGGTGAGACTGTTTATGCAAATGGTTTTATTTCATGGTATGCAGAAGAAGGCAAGCGCGTATATGGGGAAACAATTCCTGCATCACAACCTAATAAACGTATTCTAATTAGGAAAGAACCTGTAGGAGTTGTAGCAGCAATTACTCCTTGGAATTTCCCTGCAGCTATGATTACAAGAAAAGTTGCTCCTGCACTTGCAGCTGGTTGTACAACGGTTATTAAACCAGCTACTCAAACACCTTTAACAGCATTAAAACTTGCGGAGCTTGCTCATGAAGCGGGGATTCCAAAAGGGGTAATTAATGTCGTTACTGGTAAGTCTTCTGAAATTGGCGATGTATGGCTAAAAGATCCAAGAGTAACAAAGATTACATTCACTGGTTCTACTGAAGTTGGCAAAACGCTAATGAAAGGAGCAGCGGAGAATGTTAAAAAGGTTTCGCTAGAGCTTGGTGGAAATGCACCATTTATTGTTATGGATGATGCTAATTTAGCAAAAGCAGCGGTTGGCCTAGTTCAGTCAAAATTCCGCAATGCAGGTCAAACTTGCATTTGTACAAATCGTATTTATGTACAGGAAAGTGTAGCTGAAGAATTTACAGCGTTATTTACAAAAGAGCTAGAAAAATTAAAAGTGGGTAACGGTTTAGAAGAAGGAATTGATGTTGGTCCACTGATTGACGATGCAGCTTTAGAAAAGGTAAAAACGCTAGTTGAAGATGCTACTAATAACGGTGGAAAAATCGTATATAGTGGTAATAAACCTTCAGAGGAAAATGGATATTATTATGCACCAACTATTTTAACGGGTATTACGGATGAAATGGCATGCATGAAGGAAGAAATATTTGGTCCACTTGCTCCAATTACTACATTTAAAACTGAAGAAGAAGTAATTGAGAGAGCAAATAATTCAAATTACGGTCTAGCTGCATATGTGTATACGGAAAACTTAAGTCGTTCTTTCCGCGTTACAGAAGCACTTGAATACGGAATTATTGGACTAAACGATGGTACACCTTCTGCTGTACAAGTTCCATTTGGCGGTTATAAAGAGAGCGGTCTTGGAAGAGAAGGCGGTCACTTTGGAATTGAGGAATTTTTAGAAGTTAAATATATTTCAATTGGGTTAGACATCTAATAAATCTACTGTTAATACAAAGCGCAGTTGTAAGCCAGTTAAACATTCAATTCAACTATTGTGATTGATCGTTTTACTGGCTTATTAACTAGATTAATAGAGGTGGAAAAATTGCCAGGTGCATTACATGGAGTAAAAATCATTGATTTAACAAGAGTACTAGCCGGGCCCTTTTGTACGATGATTCTTGGGGACTTAGGAGCAGAGATTATAAAAGTAGAAAGTATTAATAATGGCGATGAAACCAGGGGATGGGGGCCACCTTTCGTTGAAGGTGAAAGCGCTTATTATTTATGTGCAAACCGCAATAAAAAAGGCATGACTCTAAACTTAAAAAGTGAGCAAGGTAAAGAAATTTTAAAAAAGCTAGTTTCAGAGGCTGATGTAGTTGTTCAAAATTTCAAACCTGGAACAATGACAAAATTAGGTTTTGACTATGAGGAATTGAAAAAAATAAAAGAAGACATCATACTAGCGTCCATTAGTGGCTTTGGTAGTGTTGGGCCGAATTCAAGTTTACCAGGATATGATTATATCATCCAAGCGATGTCTGGATTAATGAGTATTACTGGTGAGAAAGAGGCAGAGCCAACAAAAGTAGGAGTAGCCATTTCGGATGTTTTAACTGGTCTATTTACATGTATTGGGATTCTTGCTTCACTTCAGAATCGAGATCGTACAGGAGAAGGTCAAGAAATCGATATTTCATTATTTGACTCTCAGCTAGCTGCTTTAGTAAATGTAGCTAGTAATTATTTATGTAGTGGAATTGTACCTGAACGAATGGGGAATCAACACCCAAATATCGTTCCATATCAAGTCTTTACTGCAAGTGACGGTGAATTAGTCATAGCGGTCGGTAATGATGAACAATTTAAGAGGTTTGCTTTACTAATTGATGAACCAATCTTATTAGATGAAGAATATAAGACGAATACTAGCCGTTTACAGCATCGAAAACAAATAGAGCAATTAGTTCAAAATAAATTAAAAATGAAAAGTAAAAATGAGTGGAAAGAACTATTAGATCAAATTGGAATCCCAAATGGACCAATAAATAATGTAAGTGAAGCTCTACAGTCTGAACAAGCTAAATCGAGAGAAATGGTGTTGGATGTAGACCATCCGTTTATAAAGGATCTAAAATTAGTCGGATCACCGCTAAAATTATCAAAAACGCCAATTGAAGTATTAAGACACCCGCCCTTACATGGTGAGCATACAGAAGAAATAATAAGTAAACTAGGATATTCCCGAATTGAAATAGAAGAAATGAAACGAAATAAAACAATTTGAGGAGGAAATAAGAATGGATTTTTCATTATCAGAAGAACAAGTTAGTGTAAGGAAGGTAGTTAGGTCATTTGTAGATAGAGAAATTATCCCATTTATTAAAGAATGGGATGAAAAAGGACATTTTGAAGCTAATATTCTAAAACGACTTGCAGATTTGCAACTTATGGGTGTATGTATTCCAGAACAATACGGTGGAGTAGGAATGGATTATAACACATTAGCGATTGTATGTGAGGAATTAGAACGTGGAGATACTGCTTTCCGCACAGCTGTTTCTGTACATACCGGTTTAAATAGTATGACATTACTACAATGGGGTACTGAAGAACAAAAGAAAAAGTATTTAGTACCACAAGCTGAAGGTAAGAAAATTGGAGCATTTGGATTAACTGAACCGAATGCAGGCTCAGATGTAGTGGCGATGGCAACAACAGCTGTAAAAGATGGGGATAGCTATATTTTAAACGGATCAAAAACCTGGATTTCTTTATGTGATGTAGCTGACCATTTCTTAATTTTTGCGAAAACAAATCATGACCTAAAGCATCATGGTATTTCCTGTTTTATTGTAGACCGTACATTTGAAGGCGTTTCCACAAAAGCAATCAAAGGAAAAATGGGTATTAGAGCAGGGAATACAGGTGAAGTATTTTTAGATGACGTAAGAGTTCCTGCAGAAAACTTATTAGGTTTTGAAGGTGAAGGCTTTAAAATTGCAATGTCTGCACTTGATAATGGACGATTTACAGTTGCTGCTGGAGCTTGCGGATTAATCCAGGCATCACTTGAAGCGAGCGTAAAATACTGTAATGAGCGAAAAACATTTGGAAAAGAAATCGGTAAACATCAACTAGTACAACAAATGATCGCTAAAATGTCTTCAAATCTTGAAATATCACGTCTATTAGTCTATAAAGCTGGCTGGTTAAAAAATAATGGAAAACGTAACACTAGAGAAACGTCACTAGCAAAATGGATTTCTTGTAATGCAGCAAATGAAGCAGCTAATGATGCTGTGCAAATTCATGGTGCATATGGTTTTTCAAATGAGTTCCCAGTAGAGCGTTACTTAAGAAATTCAAAAGCGCCAGTAATCTACGAAGGAACAAGAGAAATTCACACAATCATGCAAGCTGAATATGACCTTGGTTACAGAGAAGATAAAGTGTTAAGAAAAATGCTTCCAGCTTGGCCTTTTGAAGATGTTACGGTTGAAGCGGTGAAGTCATAAAATTGATTTTTGATTAAATACTAGTAATAAGACTGTCCGTCAAAGTGGTATTATCCCCTTATAGTAGACACGTGAAAAAGCCTATCTGATAAAATGGATAGGCAGTCTACTATTGGGGGATT